>CAVWVX010000001.1:0-550000 GCA_963758565.1 uncultured Acidobacteriota bacterium
TTTGGCGCGCAAGGGGTCACCGGCCTGAACATTTACAGTTTAATCGTAGCCGTAATTGGCTCGGTCCTCGTGTTGGTGATCTACCACGCGGTCAGAGGAAGCGCCAAACGAACTTAGCGAAGGCCATGGTTCCTATTCTGCCCACAGCGGCCAGGAAGGGTTGTGTAGCTAGACCGATCAAGAAAACGGGGTCCACGATCGAGTACAAGTCGATTTCGGAAAGGCAAGAAAGTTTCGAGTCCGGCGGTGATTCAGCGATGTTCACGGAGTATGCCATTTCGCCAATTGCAATGGTCGGTTGCGCGACTTTTCCGCTAGAGCTCGTGCAATCTGATTCCACGAATAGAGTGTCTCTTGCAAAGAGAGGTTCGGCTCGATAGCTTGCTGAATCTGGTGAAGCGCGAAACTGAATTCACGCGAAGGGCTGCATGGTCCTAAGCACCGAGAGTGAGCAGTCTGAGGGGGAAATATCACGTCCGATGCTAATCAATTTCTGTGCCAGGAGCGTGACAAGCAATTTCCCAAAAAGCCAAGCACGGGAACTGCGGTCGTCGTGCTTGGGTACGTGCCCCAGTTGGGCAAGGCCCTTCAATCGCTTAAACACCAGTTCAATTTGCCAACGCATACGGTAGGATTCCAGAACTTCGGCCGTCGAATCGTTGGCGAGGGTCGTAAACACGATCACGTACTTAGCAAATTCGAATGTTCCCGGCCTAGGGATCATTTGCTTCTTGCTCGCCCTGCGTAGCAAGCGCCGATGTGCCTCTTGAATCGCGCAGTCGCTCTTTCGTACTGCACACAAACGGCCCGCAAACGCTGAATCTTGACCATGTAAGGCGACCGGCCATTCGCCTAATTGCCCGACCTTCGACAAAGTGCGTAGTCGCGAAAGCAGGGAGATGCGTCTGCCGTATGCAGAATATGCCACGAAACTCTGCGGGTTGACCCGAACCAACACATCGGCACCATGTTGCCACACATACTCAATCCCGGCGACTGAACAGTAGCCGGCATCCGCGAGAACAAGTTCGTGCGGACTCACAGGCAAACGATTTAATGACTCACCGCTGCCTTGAATCGAGGCCGTCACTTCAAAAAAGTCACATACCAAACTCGGCAATCTGATGCTGTACAGAATCCTCCATTGGCTCCCGGTTTTGCCTGGCTCTCTGACGATCGTGCCGTCAACAATCCGGACCGAACGACTGAAACCTTCTTCCCGCCGGTGCCCGACGTTTTCCCGAAGCAATTCGATGCACAGCAAACGCAGCCACCCCTCGCTATTGCGCAGGCGCTTGAGCAACCCGACATCCGAAATGTCGGTCCAGTTCGCCAGCTTGGCGCGCACAACCGTCTCCCGCAACGAGTGACCCCGCGCCACATGGAGCATTAGTGTACGCAACAGCAGGTCAATTGATGGAAACCTGCGCAATCGCTCCACTGCCCCCGACTGCCATGCCATTTGCTGCCATCCTGCGGGAAGCAACGACGTGAGCACTTTCCAGCTTTCGTCGGCGATACGCATTTAACAAGCTTATATCCACCCACGCTAAAAACTGTTTTTTAAGTTAGCGCTTATGGGGTTGTGCCCCCATCTCCTCGCTCGGATCGAGAATGGTACGGCCAAGGGCGACGAGTGGGGGTTACGGGAAATCTGCGGACTGGCAAGCGGTATGGGTGTCACGCCCAACCGATTGATAGCCAAGTTGGAACAACTTATCGAAGCGGCTGGCGAGGCTTGGTGGTAACAGTCGCCAGCGCAGCCATAACCCACATCAACCGCTGATGCGAATGTTTCCTCGCGACGTGGCTGACCTTGGGACACGCAAGAAATATGGTGAGGGCTCCTCCTGTCCCCGGCTTTCCAAGTCCACTCGCCCGAAGGGGGCCGACACGGTTATCTCATCAACCCCGTATTTGATCAAAAGGCACGTAGGACATAAGGCCGAAGACAGACCCAAGGAAAACATCATACAATTCAAATGTGATTGGCAAAACAAAAGCGCCCAGGTCGAAGCCCGTGACGCGCGACGTCGATATTCGGAAAGCGCTTTTGGCGAATCTGGAAGTGAAGTACAGCGACAGCAGTCACGACCTTATCGTCGAAGAGTTTGGATGCAAGACTGCGAGGGCCGATGTTGCAGTCATCAATGGTTTTCTGCATGCCTACGAGATTAAAAGTGACAGCGACAGCCTCGACCGGTTGCCGTCGCAAATCGACGCCTATCAGGGTGTATTTGAATATGTGACCCTGATATGCGGCCGTCGCTTGTTGGAACGTGCGCGTACGGCGATACCAAAATGGTGGGGACTGCAAAGAGCGGAGTTCAGGGATGGCGGTGTTTTAATTCATGAGCTGAGGACCGCTAAGCCCAATCCAAATCAAAATCCTTTCGCCGTAGCAAGAATGCTATGGAAGACAGAAGCGCTTGCGGTCCTGCGCAGATTCGGACACCGAGGAGTAACTTCGAGATGCACAGCCGATGAGGTCTGGAACGCCGTTGCCGCCCATGTGCCGATCACGGAACTCACCAACGAAGTCCGCCAAGCCATCAAAGCTAGGGGAGGTTCTGGATTTGGGAAGCAGTCAGTTCCAGATGATGATTCGTGCACCACTGAATCCACTGTTCAGGCGAACCATTCGCCAGACTTGTCGTGGCTGCTTTCGCTGCAATCTCCGCATCTCCGACACTGAATTGTGCGCCGCTGTAAAATTGCTGCGCAATGAGGTCGCCACAAATCGCGCGCATGGAACCGTTTGATTTGTCGCCCCGTCTGACCCATATGATTGTTTCCTCGGCGTAGCGAAGATTCGGCGCTGGTGTATTGGGAATCACCTGAGGTTCACCACCGCATCTGATGCCATAATCGCCGTAGGACGGCAGTCTCAATTGCGATGCGGTCCTCTGCTGAAGAACGTTATTCCACCCTAGCCAATCGTTCCTATCGAAGGGAATCCATTGGCCAGTTGGTTGATTCGAAATTGACTCGGGAAAGGACCCCGACGCCAGTGTGACCGTCCGCCACTCGTTCACAAGAGGTAAGCTGTTCAAGCAAAACTCGCCAACTTGCTGCACAGATAGCAGGTCCGGCCGATATTGAAGATCAATGAGAATGTCGACTTGATCGCGTGCGACGCCCAAGACCGTTGCCAAATTGTCTATCGCAGGGAAATTTTGAGGATTGTTGAAGAAGTTGGCGGGTATCCGAAACATGACTCCGCGCCCATCAGTGGTAATGACGCTTCTAATCGCCTGCTGATAGGGCTGCGCGAAAAATGGCGAGGTTACAGGGACGGCGTTGACTTGTGCAGCGCGGGCAATACCGAATATCGTCTGTGCAGACTGTGGCGAAGGCACACCGCCGGGTGGCAAATAGAGCGTATCCAAATAACACGGTAAGCTGGTCCACTCCGTCGCAAGCAGTTGCATCAGGTCTGTTGTGTGCTGGACCAGAGTCTTTCCTGGGCTTGTTTGTGTTGGCGGATTCGGTGGCCACATCTCAAAGAGCGGCGTCACCGCAGCCTTTGCCGCTTGGCTCAATTGGTTGAGTGCCCAAACCTCCCCCCTCTTCAGCTTTGCAATAAAGACTTGATGCTTATGGTTGAACACCAACCCGGCATGTGCAACGGGAAGTTGCGCTCGCGCAATCCTCAACGCCGTTTTCGTAGGTGTCGGTTCTTTCTTTCTTTTCTTGGACCGACTTCCGCTCTTGTTAGTTGGCATTGGTTGCCCCTCGCTGATTCGCCAGCAAGGATAACACCACTTGAATGTAGCGCACTGACATTCAGGCGACTTGTTTCATAACTAGGAAAAGCCGAGGACAGACGGAACGCTCCCAGTTTTTCCGCCACTTGTTGCCCATATTTCCTATCCCTACTTTGGTGTTAGTCGATACGTTCGTCCAATAGACTCGTCGTTGCGCTTCTGGCTTAATCGAGGTGCCGCTGTATGGGAGCAGCTGTGGACACTGCAATCACCGCACTCACATTTCGGCAGACACCCTATCGAAATTGGAGTCACCAATTGACGCCGTAATGAACGCCGTACAAATCGGGACTCCGTTGAACGTCAGGTTTGGGAAAAGGCTTGCGTCTTTTCGCAAGGAAAAGGTTGGACATTCACCTATCCGCTGACAAAACGGCGGAGTGCATAAATGCACTCCGCCGTTCCGAAACAATGCAGTGTTTACGCCACGTCCTCGCTCCGTACTACTGACTTGTCTTTTCCTGTCTTGGCAAGTTTGGCGGCGAGTTCCCCGGCCACAGCCTTTTGCAGTTTCTCCGCGTCCACTCGATACCGTTTAGCGGCGCTGATAAGAACGTCGTCGCCGTTGGCGCTGGGTCGCTGATAGGCCGAATCCAGCAAGGAGATTTCGAGAAGCAGCTTGCAGAGTTCGGATTCATCATATGTGCCGACGTTCTTTGCCAGCAGTTCTGGCGCGGAATCGGAGTCCTTCTTGACCTCTACCTTATGCCGTTTTGCCAGAGCCGGGACTTGGTTGTAGGACAGATGCGCGACCAAGTATTGAGCGATGATTTGCAAGTCCGCCTTCTTCAACGGAGCCGAAACCCGTTGCAGCACGGTCGCCAGTATCCGATGGCGGGTTGTGATCGCAAGCTTCTCCTTCTGGATTCGCTTGCGTTCCGCTGCCCGTTCCCGCTCAACCTGTTCGGGAGACGGCGCGTCGGGGCGATGCACCCGGCAAGCCGGATCGGGACAAACCTTGACGATGTGTCCGCGCTTGCCTCCGTCCGTTACGATGGCCTCGGTCATCTTGTCGCAAGGCTTTTGGAACGCCGACAGCTTGGTGCGTTCGCCGTTCGTCCTCGCCTTCTTGATCTGCAATTCCACGTAACGATTGCGTCCAAGCGGAGCACCTTCCCGGCTGTTCCACGCGGACGAAATCTGAACCAAGGTTGGTTTAGTTTCCAGAGCCTTGCTGACGTGGGCGTCGATCTTGGCTCGGAAGCATTGCGGGTCGGTGCAAGAGTCCTTACGAACGTCGCTGAAAAGCAGGTTGTTGAATCCGGTTCGCTTCGGACAATTGGCGCATGGCCCGGCCCCTGTAACCAGCGTTTCATCCTGTTTGTCGAACGGCGCTGCGTCCAGCTCCAACAAGATGTTCGACTCAATCCACGCGGCGAGTTCCCGCACGGGGATGAGCACCTGCGTGTTGCCTTCACTCGTCCACATGCTGCGGAAGGACGCTGCTAATGCTTCCTGCTGTTGGGCCGCTGGGAGCTTGGCGATTAGCAGAGCATGGCCCGTCGTGATTTTGTCGTTGAGGAACGCTTCCGCAACGGGTGGTGTCAAGTCGGTGAGTTTCACTCTGCTGTACACATAGGCTTCGCTCTTTCCCGCTCTGGTCGCGATGCTGGCGACGGTGTAGGTGCCGTCCTTGACTTCCAAGAGTGACCGGAAACCCAAGGCTTCTTCTAGTGGGTGAATGTCCTCGCGTTGCAAGTTCTCGACTACCTGGGCCTCGATGGCCTCGGCGTCGTTCAACTTCACAACCCGAACCGGAACGGAGTCCAATTCGGCGATCTTGGCAGCACGCAACCGCCGTGCTCCAATGACGACCTGATAGTTTCGTTCCTCCAGTTCCCGAACCAGAAGCGGCTCCAACACACCTTGCGTTTTGAACGTGGCTGCGAGTTCTTCCAGAGCCTTTTCGTCAAATCGCTTCCGTGGGTTGGTGGTTGACTCGATGAGGGTGGCAATGGGAACGTTTCTGTATTCCCCATTCATTGTTGTGCTTTTCATTTCTTTTTCTCCTATTCAGTTTTGAAGTTGCTGGTTTCTGTCACAGGCACACGTCGGACTTGTGCGCCCAAAGTTGCGCTTGCGTTTCTTGGTTTTGGTGTTTAAGCGGCAGCCGCTACCGCTGCTGGCTCCGGGGCGATTCCCCCAAGAATCACGGCAGCGGTGCGTTGAACGACTTCCAGACTTTCTTGCAGAAGTTTGGCGTCTCCATGCCAGAGCCGGATGTAATCCTGCGCTGAGGTTCCGTTGTCCAGCCCGACTGCTTGGCAGACTACAAATGCTACGGCCTCGGCTTCGGTTTCTCTTACAGGCTTGGTGGTCAAGGTGCGGCGTTCTCCGTGATGCAGCATTTCGTGAGCGATCTCATGCACCAGTGTGGAAAATTCTTCGGCGGGATGCATCCCGGAAAGCAAGGTGATCTTTCCGCCAAAGGACAAGCCTTTGGCGGGTGCGATCCGTTCTGAGTAGTTGAGCGTTACCCCTCGGGCTGCGACGAACTTTACAAGGCGTTCGCGGTAGCCGCTCACGTCGCCCTGCACTTCGGTCAGCGTGGGTAATTCCTTGCCTTCGGTCTGGCCGATGTCGAACACGTACACGGCACGGAAGCCAACAAGTTGTGGCTCTGCCCTGCGCTCGTCCGCTGCGTTGTCAGTGGCTATATCGGTCCCAACTTCGTCGTGGCGCGGCTTGCGGTTGCCAACCATCGGGGCCAGAATCAGAATGCCTTTCTCGCCTCTTTTGACGAAGCGGCCAAGCGAGTTCCATGTGCGGATGCCTGCGACGTTAGTTGCCTGTGGTTTTTGCCTTGCGATCAGCATGATGTTGCCAAAGCTGTAGTGATGAAACCGGGCCATTGCGTTGAGATACTGGGTCAACACTTCACTCTCTCCCGACTCCAAAGCTGCGACCAGATAGCTGACTGCCTCGTTGGTTTTGTTCTTGATCTCTTCTAATTTCATTGTTTTTCCCCTTCTGCCGGTGTCGGCTTGTTTTTTCTTTCACTTGGAGCGGCAGCGAGGAAAAACAAGGCGACACGGGCGAAGGGGCGAAACGGAGCGCGAAGGAAGGGTGGCAGGGCGTGAGTGAAAGCGCGGCGAGTGCCAAACGTTTTTGGTTTATGTTTGGCGCGAAACCGGCGCAGTCCGAAACGCTCGTCCGAGCCTGCGGCCAAGCGGGCGTCCACCCGGAAGAGGGCGCAGTGGAACGAAGACGCGGAGCTACCTAGGGGTAAGATAGAAAAGGGCCGGAATGGTGCGAAAAAGGGCGGCCTTGCGAAGAGACTCTGTATGTCGGACTGCGAATGTGAGCGGTGTGCTGTGAGCCATTAGGTCACGTTTTATTGCCTGAAACGTTGTCATGTTCG
This sequence comes from uncultured Acidobacteriota bacterium, assembly GCA_963758565.1. Lineage (GTDB taxonomy): Bacteria > Acidobacteriota > Terriglobia > Terriglobales > Acidobacteriaceae > Sulfotelmatobacter. Next base: position 7,129 of record CAVWVX010000001.1, read on the forward strand.
CTCAAGGAATTCGGGTCTCGAAGGCTCGGTTACGAGGTTTATTCGTCGGCGGGCTGAGGTAGCGGCACGACTGGTGGAACTACGGGACATTTCTAGGGCAGTCAGAACTTTGGGTGAGGTCCGACGCATGTGCGTTGTCGGCCAACCCGCGGAGCCTGATATGCTTTCATACTTTAGTAACAGGTTGTCGTCATTCTTGGTTAATTTGAGGTACGATCGCTCCACGTGAATCCGTTGACTAAAAAGCTGATCCACGCCGTAGTTTCACAGGTCGTTGAGAAGGGCGGCTATGTCACCAAAACGAAGCTGCTCAAGCTGCTCTATCTGTTTGACGTCGAATATTACAGGGTTCATCGACAGACGTTCACCGGCTTTAATTGGAAGTTCTTTCACCTCGGACCGTGGGCTCGCGAGTTCGATCCCCTGATCGAGGAATTGGTTCGCAGTGAAACTCTGGTCGAAAGCACGAGCGCGAAGCAGGATTATGACACTAAGTTTTTCCGTGCTGCGGAGCCGAGCGAGGCGAACGGGCTTTTCCCGACGTTCAGTGACGAGTCGCTGCTACGGTCGCTACTGAATACGTGGGCGGAAGCATCGACCGGAGAGATCCTCGACCATGTGTACTTTCATACCGAGCCGATGGAACGTGGTGTGCGCAATGAACCTCTTGACTTCAGTTGTATCAGTCAAGAGAGGCCGGAGAAGTATGCACGGCCCAAGTCTAGTGCTTCGGAAAAGGAGATTCGCAGACGGAGGCGAGATTTTCAGGACAAACTGGCGGAGCGGAATGCTCAGTCACCCAAATTCCAATTCACGGCTCCGCGTTACGACCAGGAATTTGAGAAGGCCCTTGAGAAGATCGAGGCAGCCGATCTCTGATGTTCATTGACGAGTGGTTTGCGACCGATTTTTACACGCAGCTGCCGCTCGGATACCACAACCCAGCAAACTTCAAATTCGGCCAGTTTTTCAGGACTCATGCTTACTATCCTCATGAGAATCTGGAACTATGGCGGCCCGTACCTGAGCCAAACGAGCCTACCAAGACGATCGCATCAAAGTTCCAACTTGTCGCTGCGAGTAAGGATGCATTCCGGCGTGGACTGCCGCTTCATGTACCCAAGCTTGAGACAAATGAGGAATTCATTGTCGTTCGGGCAAAGGAACGCCCGGTAGTGTTGATTCAGCCTGAATTGGAGATCGGGTTCGATAATAAGGGGTATCGCGGTCGCATTCATCGCCGGCGCTGCCTTGTCGGGCAGGTTTTTGGGCTAGCAGACACGAAAACCAGCCAAGCCGAGTTTTCACCCGAGTTCGTTCGTCGAGTACGCAAGATGGAATACCCGCAATTGCTATTCTTGCCCAGGAAACCAGGGTTGCTGGAAGTGGACAGCATTCTTCGCCTCGATGAGTTGCAGTCCGTCTTCACCCCCCACCTCCAAGCGTCGCAAGTTGCTTTGGGGGGTGACTTGAGTTCAATTCTGAAAGAACAGGTGCAATTTCTGATCACCGAAAGAGGACCCAACCCTTATACCGAACTGCGAGAGATGATTCTCAAGAGCGAGGAGTAAGAAAAGATAAAGTACCGGGTTGGTAAAGCCTCCGCCAGCCCCAGCGACAAGACGCAAACTCAGGAGGGCGACACGGCCGAGCCGGTCCGCCTCGGGCCGTGTATTCCTTAAAGTTTGTCTGGCTGGCAGTCCCAGGGCCGGCAAAATAGCGCATCAATGGCAGGACCGTCGAAAGAACAATGGCAGCAGGAACAAGGTACATGACGACAAAATCCATGAATGTCACAGTCGTCTCCTTTGCGTTCGGCCGGCGGCCCGTAGGTTGAAACGAAGCGCGATCACTGTCTTTGATGGCCCATCGTCGATCATCGATCTGGTTCAAATAGCGAGGCCTTCTCGAAGCCCAGCGCGCGCGGATGATCTGTTCGAGACGGGTCAAGTCCGCGCGGACGAAGTCGCTGGTCGCGGACGCAGTTTAGTGAGCAGATGATTCGGAAGATCGAGAACGTGTTCTCTTAGAAAGGCCAGCGGGTTTTACTGCACATAACGGATTGTAGTACCCTCGCCTCCTCTGATGGAGGCGGGGTATGAACCTCAGCTACGCATGGCTGTTAACCCTGAGTGGACTGCTTACCGTTCTGGGAATAACAGTGTTGGTGATCGCAATTCCTGGCTGCAACATCTTGTTCAAAAGCAGTGACGCGAAGACTGAATTTTATTCAGTGCGCGCTGCATACTGGTGCACCATCTTGGGTGCTACTGTCTTTGGACTCATCTTGATGGGTGGACTCGTGCAGCACATCCTGCTTCGGTTCCTGAAAGGACAATGACTATGGCATACCTCGGTCGTGACCGCATCCTGGCCCGCAAGGACGAACTGTTTTACGCCTCCTTGTTTGATTCAGACAGCGTTCGACAGAGTTCCTATGACCTTCGACTGGGCGAAGAATTCTATATTGCAGGCCGGAAAGCACCAGAGAAGCTATCAGCTAAACAGCCCTATCTGGCGTTACAGCCGGGACAATTTGCCATTCTGACCTGCTACGAAATGCTTCACCTTCCTAATGATGTCATTGGCTTTATAAGCCTGCGTAACCGCTTCAAAATGCAAGGACTGATAAATGTCTCGGGTTTCCACGTTGACCCAACTTTTGATGGACGGCTGGTATTCGCCGTGCAAAACATCGGGCCAAACGACGTTAGGCTGAAGTACCAGGATCAAACTTTCACCATCTTCTTTGCCGACGTTGACGAGGGCAGTGGGAAGAGACCCGATCCACCTCGGACGGGCATTTTGCTGTCAGATGTTCACCAATTGGGAGCAAACAGCATCACGCTTTCTAAACTGAAAAAAGACATTGAGACCGTCAGGACGGCGCTCTTAATCTACGCCCCGTTTGCTGTCGCTCTGTTCATTGCGCTGATCATGAATATCGTCAAGTCAAAATAGGTTTTGACGCCCTGCAAAGTTTGGGCTAATCTCTGAAGAGGAAATCGCGGTACAATCCTTGGGGTGTGATAACGCAACACCACAACATGTAGTATCAGTCGGGCGGTTCGAAATGGATTTGAAACTGACAGAACTCAAAATCGAACTGACACAACGTTGCCCACTGGCGTGTGTCCACTGTAGCACCAGCTCCCACCGAAAGCAGTCTAGTTGCCTACCCGTCGAAACGGTTGTTCGAGTTCTCAACGAGGCCTCTGAATTGGGTGCCCGAAAAGTGGTGTTTACCGGTGGTGAGCCTCTCGTGTACGAGCACCTCGGGGAGGTCGTCCGCACCGCATCCCGTCTGGGGATTCAGCCAACGTTATACACGACTGGAATTCTGGATAACCAGTTGACACCAATTACTGCGCACGCGGCAGACGAATTGGTTGGTAAGGGGATCGCACGATTCATCTTTAGCGTGTACTCTGCGACGGCATCGGTTCATGACGACATCACACGTTACGGAACATTTGCAGCGACTTCATCCGCCATCGATGCCGCAGTGCAGACAAGAATCCCCGTAGAGATTCACTTTGTCGCAATGAAGAGAAACTTCCGCGACCTGTCTGACGTCGTGAAATTGGCTGCGAGCAAGGGCGCGTGTCGGGTTAGTGTTCTCCGGTTTGTGCCCCAAGGCCGTGGCACAAAATTGCACAATGAGGAATTGTCCTCGCCAGAATTGTTAGAGTTGGCAGAAGCAATACAGTACTGTCGCGAGCAACATCCACAGCTGACGATCCGAGCAGGATCGCCTTTTAATGTTCTTAGGGTTGGGTATACGCCGTGCAATGCGGCCCAAGATGTTCTGATCATCAATCATCGTGGCGAGATATTTCCGTGCGATGCATTCAAGAATGTTCATGTTGCGGAACCGGAGTTCGGTTCAGTGTTGACGCGTCCCTTGAAGGATGTTTGGGAGAAGTCGATTTATCTAAACCGGGTAAGATCCATTCTGGAAAAGCACACCGGCGACAATTGCCAGAGTTGCGATGCCTTCGATGGCTGCAAATCGGGTTGTCTCGCTCAGAAGGTAATCCGTAATGGCTGGGGCGAAGAAGAAACCACAGAACCGAGCGGTTTGATTCAGATCGCGACTCTCACAGCGCCCGACCGGACGGCTGACTCACTCCAACTCGCACGTGTTCTCTAAAGTAGCAACGGAGCCAGTCAAAAATCCACCATCATCAATAAACTTTGGCGCCTCCGCGCACACGTTAAGTTTCAACTTCCTCGCACTATCCGCAATTTTCTGAGCGTCCTTCACCTGTTCAGCCCACGGTCTGTGTATTACCGTTCTCGGGCCAGGATGGTATAGCACTCCCAAATGCCGGTGATGCCAAATTACTATTTTCCCAACGGAGGATCTGAGGTCGCATTCGTGGCTCGCGATTGCGGCCAGTGCCTCAAGAGCGACTCGTCCGAGCGCAACAACGAGTTTAGGATTCACTACCTCAATTGTACGTTCTAGCAATTTCGAGCAACTGCGTATTTCCTTGGCGGTCGGTCGATCGTTGTTGCCGTCGCTGTCTCTCGGATTACAAAGGATCGCGTTAGTGATAAAGACGGCAGATCGACGCCAGCCCATGCCTTTGAGCAGCTCTTCAAACCTATCACCCGTCCGGTCCCCGAGAAGCGGTACTCCGGTGACCTCCGCTCCCAGTCTGCCAGGAGCTTCCGCGACAAACATGACGTGGGCGTTCCAGTTGCCATTACGTTGCGTCAGCACGCGACGAGAACATTTCATCCGAGAACAGATTGAGCACGATTGTGCGTCGCTGATCAGTTGTTCCGGCGGGGAAAGCGAATAAGATTTTTGTGGCAATGGCTCGGAGTCGGAAGAATCGCAGAACCATTCTACGTCATGGTTGTTGCCGTCAGAACACAATTACTCGGCGGCATCACCGTATACACTGTTGAGTCTCCGCAATTGAGTCGCGTGGGCATCAGCCATGCCCGTAGATTCGTGTCTTTCCACTTTCCCGACGGAGGCAACACAAATCACCCTGTCACACCGGAAACCCATCTCGTGCGCCATGAAGCGTCCGAGTCTTACGAGGCCCAGATAGTTGCCGTATGCTCGCCGGAACATGTACTGCATCGGGTAGTATGCCGTCACTGTTAGGGTGTTCTTTGCGGGGTCAGGCAGAAAACCGACCTGATTCATGCACGGGAAGCCAAGCACAGGTGAATCGTTATTGAGGTCTTGCACGGGATCTATGACGCTTCCCTGAAGCGCACTTCGGCGGTGGTTATTGTGGGCGTATGTGGTGATAATGTGATCGAGTTGGTTGAAGCCGCGTTGATCCTTGTTCCCTGGATAACTTATCAGCCGCTCGAAATACACACCCCTCCTGTTCAGTTTTCTGATGCGCGGCAGCAAGCGAAAATAGCGTTCAAATAGCTGTGCTCGCGGAGCCTTGGGATTCCAAAGATAGTGAGGAAAGATCGTCGTGGCGACAGTGTCGGTAGAGCCGTATCCGAACTCGTTGAGCACGCCGTCAAGTTCATTGCGGCATGGGTCTTTGTCGTAAGCATCGTCCGGGTCGACCGAAATTACTGCAACGGCTGGCGAGAGTTCATGATGAGAAGAACTCAGGCACATCAAACCCAGTTTTAGCCATACCGCGCTCAAAGACGTCACATCTTTCATCCATCACTCCGGCAGATAGCGATAATCGTAGAACCCGACAAATGAGCGTTGTGAGGAACTGATTATGATCTCCCCACCCGTAGTGAGGGGCAGGGTCTCCGTTCCGACGTGCTCCACCCGGTTCGAAAGAGCCGTTATGGGAGCGAGCAGAGTGCTTCTTTTCGCAGTCACGCCCTGGATCATATCTCCAATCTGCACGTGTACACGCCGATCGCGCCATCGTTCATCCAATGGCCAGATATCTTCCTTGAGGTCAGCGATGCCAGCGATCTTTCTGCACAAATCACGTCTCTCAATCCGAAGCAGCCGATCTTGTTCAGTACCAGAAATTATTCGGAGACTTGAACACATTTGCCGGACCAACGTTCCATACCCTACGCCTAGCCAGCAACTAGCCTTAAAAACCTCGAATGGATCGCCAGGGTCGCCTTTACCAAAAGCCCTTGAAACGGCTCGTGGGGGCATGAGGAGGAACCGAGCAAACGCCTCAGCAAGAATCTCCTCATCCGACAGGGTCGGTTGCTGATCACGCGTGTCCATGGCCATGTCGACTTGGGTTCCATGTTTCAAAATACAATGCCCGAGCTCATGAGCCGTCGTATAACGCTGGCGTCCCCATGGCCGTTGTGCGCAAACGCAAATTCTCGTTGCCTCCGGCTCCTGAAGGAACATGCCTTCAAGCGACGGAACGTCAACGAACTGCAGATCCATCCTCTCATCCGCAACGGTCTGAAATATGTCGCATGGTTCGTCGAAACCTAACTTATGGGCGACACGGTACTTCAATGCAGCTTTCGCTGCCGATTGGCCGAGCTTATACCATCGATCCATTTATGATTTGGAACTTCCTTGCCACAACGAATCGATAATTCGCATTGCGGTTTCGAGGTCTCGATCCTTCAGCGCGCCGAGTTTGCGGGCGGCCATTTTTACTCTGGTGTTTCGTGTTTCTGTTCCGGTCAGCCACTCAAGTGAGACTTTATACAACTCCGCAAAACGCGCTAACTCGCCCGCTGTTACTTTGCGGCTTTCGCTCTCCATGTCGGTGATTGTGGGTCGGTGCATCTTTAGGAGTTTGGCCACTTGGCCCTGCGACAATCCTGCAGCCACCCGCGCTTGTCGTAGGCGTTCGCCTAACCCAGGCAGGTCTGCACCTTTGCTACTCTCCGGCATCGCTGCCTCCGTTCAGGATAGTTAGGAGTGCCGTCAACACTTCGCCAAAAGTGCGTGCCCTTGGTCTGCCTAAGACTTCCTTTATGAAAAGGTTATCCTCTAAGGTGACGCCAAGGCGCATTTCAAGATCAATGGTGGCTTCCAGCCCACAGAGACTGTCAAACCCTGGGACACCATCGATAATTTTCTTGTCCGACCCGATTGGTGGCACTTCTCGGCCACTCCGCGCGAGACATTCGGAAATGACGCTCCGCAGTACGTTCGCCACCTCAGTTTTGCTCATGTACAAAACTCCGACGTTGTGGTATGAATATCTTACCGCTACGGCGAAGCGCAAGTCAAGCGGATCGATGGGGTGCGAAACGAATGTGAGCCTAGTGACGCGAGTGATCCCTGACTCACGTTACCGTGAAGGAGGGTAATGTGCCAGCCAAGAAAGTCAGTCAAACAGCACTCACTGATGATCAGATACGGGAGATCATTCTTAGGTATCTCTACCGCCGAAACCAGAATGCGACTAGCCGAAGGGGAAAGAGCACCGGTGCGGCAGTGACAATTAGCGTTATGAGGGCAGACTTGAAGGCCAGCGATGGTCTGACGGCACAGCAGATCCACAGCAATCTGACCTACCTAGAAAATCAAGGGTGGGTGCAGGATCAGGCCGTCACAAAAAGCGTAATGACGAGTTCGGGTGGCGTGATTCCCTCCACCACAAGCTATTTCATAATTACAGCTGCTGGTATCGACAGAGTGGGAGGACCAAGCGTGTTTACAAGGGATAGATTCGAAGGAATCAAGATTGAGGCCACCGGCCAAAACATCATTACACTGGGCGACGGCAATCAGGTCAATGCACAGTTCCAAGCACTCGGAGAATCACTGGCGGATCTCCGCAAGGCGATTAAAGAATCAAACAAACTCAGTGAGCCTGAGAAGGTTGATCTGGTGGTGGATGTGGATACGCTTCAGACGCAGCTTGGAAGAAAGACGCCGAACCGTGAGCTGATTTCACGGCTGTGGGAAGGTATTAATCGAGCAGCGTCACTTGCCGGACTCGCAGAGGTGGCCACAAGAGTTGGTGGCCTCTTGTCTGGGTTGTTGTCATGAAAGACGCTTCTGTCTAGGTGATTCCGAACCGCTCTTTCAATACCTGTATCGTGTAAATCCACTTGCTTGATGTGGGACGTGCCACCGTATTCTGGTTGCCAAAAAACCCTCGTTCGCTGACCGCCTCTCCGAATGGTACTGCTTTGGTCCACTTGACCCTAACCACGTATTCGGTTAGCTCGGGATCATCGGCATTCTTGCCGATTCCAGGAGAACTCAGGGGTGCTTGCAGAAGTGGCATTTTTTGGCCGTCTGGGAGCGCCACTCGGAAATTGCTAATATCTTTCGCCGGTTCCTCTACGGTCCCGACTCCTACGTAACCGACGCGGGGAACGTTCACCCAAATCCGAGAGCCTACTTCCAGCATATTCAGCGTTTGCGTGTACCAAGAACCCCCACCAGCGCTGATAAAACCGTACTTCATCGCGTCTTCCCAGTTTCTGCCTTCCGCGCTGTGTCCGAAGGACACGTAGTACTCGCCATTCCACGGTCCTGCCTGTTGTGACTGTCGTTTCTCGGCCTCCTTCTTACGCAGTTGCACCTGGTACTCGGTAGCTTCTGGCAGTGGCACCACCTGTTGGATGTCCAGCAGGGTTCGATTGTCCAGCGAATACGGGCGCAATCGAACGCAACGAATATCAAGATCTCGCTCGTTCAACCAAAGAACCGCTGTGGTTATTTCCTTCGAGAATTCGCCGGATACAAGAACTATCCGAGTGTCCGTTGCGAACTCGCCCCCGTCGGGCTGTTCCCAGCCCAAGAAGTCTAGGATCAGCCGTTGAGCATCCTTGTCATTACGACCAAGCCGACGGAGGTAGTTGTCGTGAGCCTGTACAGCTTGGGCGAAGGTCATCGTACTGATCATCGCTGCATAGCGAACTGCTTGTAGGTCCATGTGGCCGCCATCCTCTGAACGCTTCAACTCCACCACCACAAGGTTGGCGCTTTTATCTAAGCAGAGAAGGTCTATGCGACGTTTTGCATCTTCCCATTCACCGTATTCTTCTGCGAGAACGTAGGTTTCCGGAGCGATCGCACCGATGTGTGTCCGCAACAACCGTTGCAGGTCATATCGTTCGCGAATGTCTTGCGCTGAAAACGTAGTAGTGGGAAGAGCAAGCAGAGATTCTTTAGTAATCTCGTAAATCGCCATATTGAATCTCGCCTCGTCAATCTTGTGCTAGCGACTGAGCGGACAAATGCGGAACCGTCTCCACTTCTTCTTCAGTTGGTACCGATTTCTTTGCTAGCCTTGCAGCGATCTTCGTGAACTGCTCCAGCGCGGATTCAAGGTCATCAGCAATCTCTTGCGCAATGATGTCAGGGGCAGGCAGCGAATCAGTATCGGTGAGGCTCTTGTCTTTAATCCAGAAGAGATCGAGGCTGAGTTTGTCGCGCTTGATTAGTTCCTCATAGTCATAGCAGCGCCAGCGTCCTTCTGGGTTTTCCTCGGTCCAAGTGGCCTTACGCTTGTGAGGTTTCCCCGGTTTGTAGCAATCGACAAACTCATCGAAATCCTTGCGCTGGATTGGAGACTGCTTCAACGTGAAGTGCAGATTTGTTCGCAGGTCGTAGACCCAGAGCTTGTCCGTCCACGCCTTGGCGCGGCCCTCTTTCTTATCGAAGAAGAGCACATTTGCCTTAACCCCCGGTGAATACCAAATGCCGGTGGGCAACCGTAGTAACGTATGGACCCGGCATTTCTGGAGCAGATTGCGTCGAACTTTTTCTCCCGCACCGCCTTCGAACAAAACGTTGTCAGGCAACACCACTGCCGCTCGCCCGTCAATTTTCAGCAGGGAGTAAATGTGCTGCACGAAATTCAGCTGCTTGTTGCTGGTCGAGGTCCAAAAGTCCTCGCGTACCACGACCTGATCCTCTTTCTCGGTGTCGCCTTCCTCGTTAACGAAGAGCAGACTTTGTTTCTTTCCGAAAGGAGGGTTTGCAAGGACCATTGTGTATTCCTTACCCCACGCTGCAACCAAGCTATCGTGGCCGGGATGAATGACTACCTTGTCGCCACCGATTCCATGCAGGTAAAGGTTCATTGCGCACATGCGCCCCACCTTGGGCGAGAGCTCCATGCCTTCGACTAATTCTTCTCGGAGTGCGCGCTTCTGGTCGCGGTCCAGATCCGCCTCGAACTTCGTGAGAACATAGTTATATGCGTTGCAGAGGAAACCACCGGTACCGGCTGCTGGGTCGCAGATTCGGTCGTCGGGTGTCGGCTGCATCACCTGGCACATCGTCTGAATCACCGGCCGTGGCGTGAAGTATTGCCCAGCGCCTCGTGACGACTCAGCAGCCGAACGCTGAAGCAGTTCCTCGTAGATTGTGCCCTTTACGTCTACAGGTAGACTCAGCCAGTCCACTTTGTCGATCAGATTCACGATGATTTGTTTCAGCAGCGCGGGGTTATGAATCTCGCACCGAGCACTCTTGAAAATGACTCCAAGCATCCCATTCTTTAGCGCCAATTCTTCGAGGTTCTTACGATATTTCACCTCCAGCACTGGACCGTCCAGCCGTAGTAACGTTTTCCATCCCAATTTCGGGGGCACGATTGGCGGCTTGTTATGTGGTTCCTCGGTGAGCTGGTCTGCCATTTTAAGAAACAGAAGTAGCGTTAGCTGTTCAACGTACTCGAAACAACTCAGACCTGCGTCCTGAAGTACTCCGGCATAGCTCCACGCTCGTTTTCCAATCTGTGACGCATCCATAGAGTCGTCTCTCTTCTTTATTTCTGTGCCGTCGAGCATTCACCCGACAGGGCTGCCCCCTGGTTTTTCTTAGCTGCCAGCTCCCGTTGTGCCCGTTCTCCACGCTTCGTGGCGATCCTGTTCAGGAGATCTTTAGCGGTTTCGTCAGCCGCCTCCTGCGGAAGGAGCTTGCCGCCGAAAGAATGCCGAAGAATCGCTTGACGGAGCGCGCCAGCACTGTCCAGCTTTGTCCCGAGATCTGCCTCGATGTGCTCGATCAGCGAGAGCTGATCTTCAACGGCCTCGACAACAGCCTCCTGTTCTCCTGCCGGGACCAGTGGGACAGGGAACGACCGCAGAACCGTAAGGTTTATGGAGGCAAGATTCACAGACTGTTTCCCCGTTCGCATGAACCATCTCTGGCCGTAGGAATTTCCGCTCCACGAGACTATCTTTGGTTGAACTTCATGCGAAAGAAGGCGCGCACGGAACACGTGGTTCTGATGGATGCATTCTGTTATTTGTCCCTCCCATATCCATCCGCGTCCTAGTTTGTCGCGGTCGCCCCCTTCATTAAAGAGCACATCGCCAGGCTTGAGTTGCAGCGCCGTGATGTCGCTCTCCGTGGCGCGGATTTCCTTTATTTTGGTTAGGTCCAGGAACCCGCGCTGAACGTTGGCTACACGCAAGTACGGCACGATCCGAGTCTTGTCAGACGGCAAGAACTTCTGACCTTTAGTTACTCCGCCTGCGATTTCAGCGATTTGATCCAGCGATACCCAGCACCATCCCTCGGGTGCCGGGGGAAGATTTGTGGTGTCAGGTTGAAGTGGTTCCCTATATCTCGCTTTCCAATTTTTGGTTGGCTTTTTTCCCGCGGCCTCGAACTTCTGGAGCTGATCTTCTTCCCATCGCTGGCGGCGTATCGCCAGAATTTTCGTGAGCAATGCAGAAGCTGGTTCAGACCCGGCATGTTGCAGCCGCCAATCGTGGGTTAGCGTACCCTGCACTGCCGCTTTCAAAACAGCTGAACGATAATTTGCTAGTTTTTTCTTTACCCGCTCTAGGGCCGCGACTCCTGCGGAAAGATCAGACAGGATTTCATCGATAGTATCCGTAATGCGTTGTTGCTCTGCAGCCGGGGCAACGGGAATCCTCGCGTCCTCTAGAAAATTGGCCGGCACTCGCATTTGCCCGACGCCCCCGGTCATCGTGCGCTGAGCGTTGCGGCGGACTTCATGCTGGAGCAGAAAATTGGCTAACCACTTCGGCTCTATTCCGTTTTCAGCTCTCAAAACATGGAACTCGGTAGAACCAAAGCATACCGTGCCAGGGAGTTCTGGAACGACCGTGATCTTCCCATTCTCCATGCAAGGCGTGATCTTTGCCATAATCACGTCCCCGGATTGGAACGCCGTGTATCCCTTCTTTACCTCTCTGTAAGGGCGCACCTCGGGTCGAAGCAATCCGCCCCCTTCCGGTTCTACTGCGCGCATCGGGACAAAATTCACAATGTCTTCGTCTGCGGGAACCGGACAGTCGAGAGCGGGATTGATACGAGCAACTTTTGAAATCTCGGCGACCTCCCATCCCGACGGCAAGGGAGATGCTGTGGATGAGGCATTACTCATGAAACGAGCCTATCATTCAGTTCGGAGATCACAGGCATGAGCTGCCCCCCAAACACAAGATGAGCCTTGCTGAGAGAGCCGTTTTGGCCGAACCAACCGTTATCGAAGTCCTCTGGCTCAATGTTCAAGCTTGTGGCAATGTGTTCTGCCATGCGATCCAGCCATTCTCGCTGCTCTTTCGTGAAGGTCTTCTCGGCGTCTCGCTCTTTGAGCCAAGACTGATAGCGAGCGGCCAAGTCCTCCCGATAAGGAGCAAGTTCGGTGTCGGGAGACAAGGCGTGACGGACAAGGTTCACTAGATCGGCTAGTTGCTTGCCGCCAACGCCCTTTACTTTTCCTGCGTCAGTCGCTTGGAAAGCACGCCACAGCTGAGTGGGAGTCGCGGACAGTGGAGGTCTCGCAATCGCCTCACTAAGGTCCCGAAGATGCTTCAGTTTCAGTCTCAGTGGTCGCGTCCCTGCATATAAAAGCTGGAGTGCAGTCAACTCGCTGTGGTTCTGTTCGATCCAGGCGCGGAAGTCTTTGATTTTCGTTTGTGCCTTGTCGAGAGCTGCGGCGTCGAAGCCCGAGTAAATGACTGCGTCTATGGTGTGGCGGTCAATCGTCTGCTCGTTTTGCAGGCGAATCTCCAACAGACGACGTCGGAACTTGGCTTTCATGAACGGGGTAACAGCTTCTTGAACCAGCTGACCCACGGCGGTGTTTCTCTGTTCCTCGCTTGGCTCCCCGCCACCGGCGATTTCCCTAGCCTTATCCGCTTGCGCGTCCGGGTCCACTGCATTAAGCAGATGGTGTGAGAGCGCCGCGAACGACTTGCCATCAGCAAGTTCTCTCAGTTCCGCAAGTTGATCCAGGCTGAATTCCCGCTGCATTCGCGCTAAACGTCCGGCCAGTGTGGTAAGAGCCTCCGGATCGCTACCGCCCTGTGCCACGTAATTGAGCACCTTCTCAAGGCTTGCGGATGGCTGACGATTCAGCGTGCAGGAGTCCGTTTTATCGTGTTCGCAGACTCCAACGGCGTCAACAATGATGAACCGCTCCTTCGATCTTGCACTCGGAGAAACTACTCTCAACTTGTCTGGCGAAATGACGCGAACTCCACGACCCTTCATTTGCTCGAAGAAGCCAGCCGATTTCACGTTCCTCATGAAGAACACGCACTCGATGGGTTTTACGTCCGTTCCGGTTGAAATCATGTCAACCGTGACAGCGATTCGAGGGTAGAAACTTGTACGGAAGTTGGTCAAAATCTCCTCTGGAGAAAGTTTGGACGTTCTCACCCACTCCGTTACTTCCGACTCGGTGCCGTCATCGTTCTTAACTTTTTTCGTGATGCGTGTGAAACCTGTGCGATAGGTGATTTTCTGACAGAAGTCGTTTCCCTCCGCAAACACTTCTCGCGCAATTCGCACGATGTCGTCTGCGTGAGAATCATCCTTGGCGAAAATCAGAGTCTTTGGGACTTCTGTTCGACTGGGGAAGGCATCAGGGATGACTTTCTCGCGAAACTGCTGGAGCACCGTGCGAATTTGGCTCTCAGATACAATATCGCGATCGAGTTCATTCGCCGTATACGTTAGGTCCCTTTGCAGCAGTTGCAGGCGCTCAGCGCGGGTAAGCTTGTGTCGTTTGTCAACGTAAACGCCGGTTTCCCCGGCGACAATTGTTGCCCCGCTTTCGGTGACACGGGTACGGATGCGGTACACGTCAAAGTCAACATTGACGCCGTCGGAGACGGCTTCGTCGTGCCCGTACTGCATGACGAGGTTCTGGTTGAAAAAACCGATGGTCTTGCCTGCGGGCGTGGCAGTTAAGCCGATTAAAAATGAGTCGAAATAAAGTAGTACCTGGGCCCAGAGTTCATAAATCGACCTGTGGCACTCGTCCACGATAATGAAATCGAAGAACTCTGGAGGAATTCCTCCGTTGTAGACAACATCTGGTGGCTCACCTTGCCACGGCTTGGCAGAATCGAACCCAGATCCCTCTTCATTCCCAGGGTCAAACTCCGTCTCGCCCTTTAACATCGAATAAAGGCGCTGAATCGTGGTGATCACTACCTTCGCGGCAGGATTGATCGAATTTGTCTTGAGACGCTGAATCGTATACAGCTGGGGAAACTTACGCGGATCATCCGGGGGTTCGAAGTCGGCGAACTCGTCTTCCGCCTGTTTGCCTAAATTGCTCCGGTCAACGAGAAAGAGAATTCGCTTGGCACTGGCGTATCTGAGGAGCCGGTAGGCAACAGTGACGGAGGTGAACGTCTTCCCGGAACCTGTGGCCATCTGGATCAGGGCGCGGGAGTGAGCATCGGCGAAAGACTTTTCGAGGTTGAGGATCGCTTTCGCCTGGACTTTCCAGAGTGCAGAATCATCCAGCGGTGGTAGCTCTCTTACCCTCGCCCGCAGTTGCGAGGGCTGCGATGCCAGTTCCCAAAGCGTATCGGGCCGTGGAAAATTGAAAATTTTCCGGCTGCGAGGAATCGGATCGAGCCCATTTGTGAAATACGTAACATCGCCGTTCGATTCAAATAAGAAGGGCAAGGGGCGAATGTGGGCGGGTAGATTGATCGGGAGGCCGGCAGCGTATTTCGCGGTCTGGGCCTCGACGCCGGAGAGGGTGCCTTCCGCTTTGGCTTCTACAGCGCCGATGGCCTTTCGATCCAGATAAAGCAAGTAGTCGGCGAACCCAAATCCAGACTTCATCTGGAATTCCCGTACTGCGATACCACGTCCTGCAGTCAGGTCAAGGTCTCGAATACCCTGGACAATCCAGCCCGCAGCCGTAAGGTTGCAGTCAATCTCGCGTCGAGCTTTCTGTTCTGGATTCTCGGGCATGGTTTCTGAAACGTCTAAACGTGGTCTTGGGTGCCGGACACGTTAAGACGCTAAATCACCTTTGCAGACAAGAAGGGGGAAGACCCGAAATTATCTCACGTCGGGCGAAATGTAGACGGGTTGAAGCACCACTTAAATGATTGAGTAGCAACCGAAATTGGCTCTGTCCCCCCAAGTTTGCCACAACGATTGCAAGTTGAGCAATTCGTGGAAACAGCGGTAAGCAAGCGGTTGCTATTTGTCAAGCAGTTTATCCCTTAAATTCTACCTATTTTTCTTGCTCATAATTATCCTATAATTATGGGGTAATTATGAAACGGCCCAACGCTACCGATAGCAATAGTCTGCCGATTACGTTGTCGCTAGAATCAATTGCGCTTCTAGACCAAATTGCGAAGAACGGATTTTGGGGGCGGAATCGGGCTGATGTGGCTGCTCGATTTGTTGACCGAGCACTTCAGGATTTTGTGGAACAACCCAAGTTGAAGATACCGAAGTTGAAGATGCCAAAGGTGCAGTTACAGCAGATGAAATTGAAGGGGCAGAAGAAGTGAGAAACAAATGGCGGAGATGATACTGACTAGGATTCAACGCTGTCATCACTGCGGACGAGAGATGTCAGTGCCGCCGCTTGAGTATCAGGAGAACCCGTTTTGTACGGTTTGTCTGCCTGAAAGGATTAGCGGGGCGATGCCGCCCGGAAAAATCCAATGGAGGCGGGAAGGAGATTATGTTATTCGAGAAGTCGCTCAAACACTTCCTCCAAATGTGCGTAGGCATCGCTAGCGGTAAGTCCTGTTCGCCAGTTCTCCTTCTTCCCCTTGGCGCGTCGCAGCTCACCTTTTTTCTGGGTACACGTTTCAACGTCGTATGTCCCGCCTGCATTGTTCAGCTCGACTACAAGGTCGCATTGGCCCGGTCTTACAGCCCTCCAACGGAACCCGCCTAAAAGAGTCGGCTCAACAAACCAATCAAGTGCCAAGTCTACGCGACTGAGATCATCGGCCATCTCGGTAGCGGTCTGAAAACGGTCATCAGGATTTACCCGAAGGGCCTTTCTAATCAGAGTCCGAATGCGCGTCGGCACGTGTGGCATGAACCGATTCCGGTCTGGAAACTTGCCGCGAGAAATCCGTGTCATCACGGTTGCTGGACCTGGGTTTTGAGCCTTGTAAAAACTGTCACCATTTATGGCGCGATACATCAAGAGACCTACGTGATATATGTCTGCGACTTTGGTTGCGATCCCTGTGTTTATGGTCTCTGGTGGCTGGGCGCTCATGTACAACGGTGGTACGGTTACAACACCCGTTGGAGAAATTGCGCGTGATTGTCCAAAGTCTGCCACCATCGCTCTGCCCGTGCTTGAGAACAGCACATTCGATGGCTTCAAGTCAAAATGAATGTAGCCTTTCAAATGAATGTGCGCGAGTCCAGCAAGTACGCCCTGTGCTATGCGTAGCGTTTCACTGAGTTGGAGGGGGCAATCCTGAATCCGATCAGCAAGTGAGCCATTCCGATAGAATGGCATCACGAGCGAGATGATGTCCGAGGTTTGGCAAGCGTATTGAACCGCAATCACATTATCGTGGGCGACGGCAAATATCGCTTGCGTTTCATCGAAGTAGTTCGTTGGATTGGCGAAGCGCGTTTTTTCAATTTCCTTGGCTGCGACTTCCCCGCCAAGTTGGGGATCATTGGCAAGGTAAACCGTTGAGTTCATGCCCTGCCCAATGCCAATCTGCCTGACTCGCGTGTAGGAGATTGTTAAGTCGACGCGCATAATTTAGCTCAGGGAAGAGCGGCGACCGCGACTAAAACAGCTTCCTTCGCATAGGATGGTATCTTGGATAGGTCTAAACCGCGCAGTTCACCTGATTCTAGGTAGTCCTTGGCCTGGGCACCCAACTTACCTGAAATCGTAGCTAACGCACCAATACTCACCTTGAGCCCATATGAATCAATTGTTTGGAGCAGGACGCCTTCGATACGCGACCGCAGCCAAGGGCCTTCTCTTCTGGTTCCTCGTGCGGTCGGTTCGGCAGAGCGAACCATCGCGATATTCGGCTTGTAAGTCTCGACTAGGTGCTTGACCCTATCTCTGTACCAAGACAAGGCAGATGCTTCAGAAATCTTCACGGGAGCGGCGGCGCTGTCATACGCTACCAGAATCGGAGACGTGTTTGTCCCCTCTACGACTGCCCAATAGAGTTTGTGTGCTTCCGCCCGAAAGCCAAGTGCGCGTTCCACATAGGTATACTAGCGAATTTATCGCTAGTTAGGCTTCGATTTACTTGGAGGTCCTGCCGCCAGCGTGTGTTTTTCGCATCGCGGCAATCTTGCGGTAGTAATTAGACCCGCGCTTGGATCGCAAAGAACTGGTTGTACGCTTTGGCAAGTTCAAGGTGCGCCATACGAAGAGCAAGATGCGGAAGATCCCCTTGTCGGCCCCATTCGTATTTCGGTGGTGCACACTTGCTGCGCAGTTGTGCCCGAACATGAGCTTTGCTACCCGAAAATGGACAGTCGCATCCGACGTAAGTCACTGAATCCGAACAGCAGGCCCCAGGACGGCTCAGTTTGCTAAACCGTTGTACGGGCTAACACCTGTACCCAGGGTTCGAATCCCTGCCTCTCCGCCAGCCAGTCTTAACTGCAGATAATTGCCGCCGGCCCTTTCCCCGAAATACGCGAAAGATGCCCATTTTTCGTAATAATTGCTCAGCAAACCGGACTGCAGAGAAAGGGCCGGTTAACAGCGAGGGCGGTATTTCCCTGGCTTTTCTCCGGAGGGCACACGAGCAGTCCGGTTTCGACGACGGCATTAGGCGAATGCAATGCGATCACATGCCGCAACTCGGCCACGGCCGGTTGACTTTTGTCGCGGCAATGAAGCAGGCGGGGCCCGGCGGTACGGCGATTGGCTCAGGCCAGCAGGCCGACGCTCTGTAACAAATTGTGAAATTCGGGATACTCGGTAAGATTCGCAAAATCGGGGTACATTCTCAACCAAATCAGCATTCCAGATCGGGCTTCGAATGCTTTTTCCAGCCATGCGAAGGCAAGATTCGAATCCCCCAACCGGGCGTAAAGTGCGGCAATCTGAAACATATCAACGTGCCATCCGTTTTCCCGAGCCAGAGCCAACTGCAGTTGCTTTTGGCGAAAGCCCCGCAACTTACCTTTCTCATAGGCGTCCCGGAGTTCCCCGACGATTCCTGCGTTTTCTCCCCCGAGGGTCCGGGCCACAAGATATTCTTCTATGGCTTCGTCGTAGCTGCCAACTTCCTCCAACGCCGTCCCTAGATTCTCATGCACCAGAGCGACATCGGCATCCAATTCAATCGTTTTCCGATATTGATCGATCGCCAGGTCCCACTGCCGTGCTGCACTGAGCATTTCCCCCACGATGTTATTCACCGGAATCGACAAGGGGTCAACTTCGAGACCCCGCCGGGCTTCTGCGATTGAGTCCTCATGGCGTTGCATAGCGCCATACACAACTGAATTCGCCTGGTAAGCGGTGGCATAGTTGGGGTTGAGCGCGATAGCGTGCCGGAAACCCTGCGCCGCGGCGGCTAGATCCCAATCAAGAAAAAACTTCACTAGCGCTAACGAGGTATGGGCTTCAGCCAAACTGTCGTCCAGTTCGAGAGCTCTTCGTGCCGCGTCCCGGGCTTTCGGCATAGCTTCGAGAGGAGCCATCTTGCCGAAATAGTACCCACTATAAAAATAGGAATCGGCCAGACCTGAATAGGCGGAGGCATAATCCGGTTCGATGGCAATCGCTTGTTCGAAGTACTCTCTCGCCTTGTTCAGGTTTTTTTCCGTGCGTTTGAGACAAAAATAACGTCCCCGCAGATATGACTCGTAGGCCCCGGGATCGATTCGACGCGCAGAAGTCAAGCGAAGGTGATCGGCGGCTGAAACATGGATGCGTACCTGGGCGGCAATAGTGCTGGCCAGTTCACCCTGCAACTTCAAAATATCTCCGAGTTCGCGGTCAAAGCTTTGCGCCCACAAATGCTCGTCTTTCTGTGCGCGGATAAATTGAACGGTAATTCGCACCCTATTTTCGAACCGTAAGACTGTGCCTTCGAGGATCCCGTCGACATTCAGGCGTCGTGCGATTTCCGGCAGGGACCTTCGCGAGGTCTTATAGCCTTTGACTGACGTCCGCGAGATCACGCGCAGCCCCCGGATCTTAGCCAACTCCGTGATAAGTTCGTCGGTCATGCCATCGGCAAAGTAGTCCTGCGCAGGATCACGCGAGAGGTTTTCAAGGGGAAGAACGGCGAGAGAATGGATGCGGTCGGGATCGTCTGTTAATACCTGCTGGACGGGAACGATGAATCGATACCCCCGGCGCGGAAGCGTCTCGATGTAACGGGGGTCGCTCGCACCGTCATTCAAAATCGTGCGAATCCTGCGAATACAAAAATTGAGGCCCTCCTCGAAATTGACAAAGGTAGATTCGTCCCAGATCTGGCATTTGAGTTCGTCGCGGGTTACAAGCTTTCCGGCGTGAAGCGCAAGAATGGAGAGAACCTTGGCCGGTTGCGGTTGCAGTCGAAGCAACTTTCCATTCTTCCGCAATTCACCGCTGTGGACGTTGAGTTCAAAATCATCGAACCGGACTATCCCGAAATGGGTAGCATGGGTACTCAACGGCCACTCCAGTCATGAACTCCCGGAAATTATATAGCGTTCGCCCTGGAAGGCAGAGGAGGACCCTGTAAGGCTTACCAGGCGTTCCCTTCATGTCCTTCGGGCTCTGCCACCAAGGCTCAGGCGGCACACAGTGCGTTTTGTCGTCTGATGATAGGGGTCTGAGGCAACATGAAAAACTCAGGAGAAACTCATTTGCCGTGCAAGCCGACGCCGCTTACTGTAGCCGTGTCCGGTGAGGGTTTGGTCGCGAGATAACTGCTTACGGCATTCTAGTCGCGCGTAGACCCTTGCGCCTGTGTTCAGGACGGCAAAACCAATTTTCTGGGGAGGAACAGTAATGCTCAAAATTAATGTCAAACAGTTCGGCGTGGTCCTATTCGCGATTGCAAGTGTTCTCGCTGTCGGCGGTAGCAATACAAGCAAACTCCACGCGAAATCGCGGGGATGCACAAATGCAGCACTCAAAGGTGGTTACGGAGCAGGCACAACCGGGCTGATCAATAGCTCAAGCAATCCAAGTGACGTGACTATCCCCACTTTTGTTCCCTTCGCGGAGGCCGCGAGATTCAGTTTTGATGGTGCCGGGAATCTTTCTGGGACTTCCACAGCTGACTACGGCGGCTCAAGTTTCTCCGTAGTTTTTACCGGTACGTATTCGGTCAACTCCAATTGTACGGGCAGCATGACCGTCGATGCGGGCGTCAATGGAATCATCCATCGGGATTTGGTGTTGGTCGATGGAGGAAAAGAAGTTGAATTTGTGGACACAGATCCAGGCTTCGTTATCGCTGGTTCGATGAAGAAACAACAGGCAGAGGAGTAAGCGTCACGTTGGCCTTCCTCTCTTTCTCGATGGGATGACAGTTTCCCGTCGTATCTAGCAGTGCCTTCTGCAAGGGAGCGCCGGAATTCCAAAATTTAAAACAGAGGTTTTGACAAAATCCGAAGCAACAGCACAATCAATCACCAATAACCCAAGTTCCAGCTCAGAAACTCTCACCGGAAGAAAAAGAGGAATTTATGACCCAACCAACGATTTCAAAAGCAAAAATTTACCGCGCCCTGACGGTTGTCATCCTGGCGATCGTGGCCTTCGCCGGCTCGGTCTCACTCCAAGCTCAAACCTATTCCGCTATTTACGAATTTGGCGGTAAGAGCGGCGATCCGGCAAACCCTCAATATTCGGGCGTTATTAGTCAGGGCCGCGACGGCAATCTGTACACCACAGCACCCGCCACACCAATCGGCGGTCTTTGTTCTTTCTGCGGTGCAGCATTCAATGTTTCACCCTCGGGCACGGCCACAGTTGTTTACTACTTCAATGACACAGCGGGATCAGGCTATACGCCTTATGGAGGCCTGGTGCTGGGGACAGATGGCGACTTCTACGGCACCACAAGAGCTGGCGGTACGTTAAACGAGGGGACTCTGTTCAAGCTCGCAAGCGGAGCTCCGACCTCACT
The DNA here is from genome assembly GCA_963758565.1 of uncultured Acidobacteriota bacterium. Classification (GTDB taxonomy): domain Bacteria; phylum Acidobacteriota; class Terriglobia; order Terriglobales; family Acidobacteriaceae; genus Sulfotelmatobacter. The sequence goes on from CAVWVX010000001.1 coordinate 28,363, forward strand.
GTACAACTTCGGTACGTGCGCATACCCATGTAAGGACGGCACATATCCAAAGGCGCCCCCGGTGCAAGGGACGGACGGAAATTTTTATGGAACCACGCCGTACACGAACGATGGAACGAACAGTGGCGTGGTGTACAAGTTGACGTCGGCTGGCAAATTCACGACGATTCACGCGTTCGACTCTAGTACTGGTTATAACCCGAACGCTCCCTTGATTCAGGGCAGCGATGGCAACTACTATGGAACCACCACCTTGGGTGGAAAGACCGTGAGTCCCACCTGCATAGTTGCTTTTGCTTCCGCCACTTGCGGCACGGTGTTCAAAATCACCCCTGGCGGTACAGTCACATTCATCTACGAGTTCGCCAAGACCGACGGGGCGGGACCGATCGGTCCTGTAATTCAAGGCTCCGACGGCAACTTCTACGGCACGACATCCGAGGGTGGGACTAACGGGTTGGGTGTGGTATTCAAACTGACATCGTCAGGTGTGCTGACAGTTTTGCACGACTTTAACGGTACAGACGGAAAGACCCCTGATGCTGGCCTAGTGCAAGCCAATGACGGCAACTTCTATGGTGTGGCATCGGCCGGAGGAACCCTCGGTTACGGCACCATTTTCAAAGTCACATCTACTTCCGATCACACTTTCTCCGTTGTCTACAATTTTGACAGCACCCACGGGGCAACCCCCGAAGTCGCATTAGTTCAGAACACGAATGGGATTCTGTATGGCGTCACGTACGCCGGGGACTCCCAGGGATATGGCGTGTTCTACAGCTTGAACATCGGCGCGGCAGAATTTGCGAAACTACAGACCACAAGCGGCAAAGTCGGAAGCACGGTCAGCATCCTCGGCCAGGGTTTCACGGGAAGCACCGCCGTTTCCTTCGGCGGCGTGAACGCCACTAAGTTCACCGTCGTCTCGGACAACTATGTGACCGCCAACGTCCCTACGGGGGGCAAGACGGGGACGGTCACGGTTGTTCGTCCCAGCGGCAGTCTCAACAGCATTCAAAGTTTCAAAGTAACGCCGACCGTCAGCAGCATCTCTCCCACGAGCGGTCCGATTGGCACGGTCGTTACTGTTACTGGCACCGGGCTCACACAGACCACGAAAGTGACAATCGGTGGAGTGAAGGCCACTACTTTCACCGTAAAGTCCGATAGCAGCGTTACAGTGACGATACCCACCGCCTGCAAGACCGGCAAAATCACGGTCACTACCAACGGAGGCTCTGCCACCAGTTCGACGAGCTTCAACGTAACGCCCACAATCACCAGCTTCACGCCGACCAGCGGCAAAGTGGGAACTAGTGTCGTCATCACCGGTACTGGGCTGACTCAAACGACGAAAGTAACATTTGGTGGTGTGACAGCAACCACATTCAACGTCAATTCCGATACTCAAGTCACAGCCACCGTGCCAACAGGAGCGGTCACCGGAAAGATAGCAATTACTACTACGGGAGGAACGGTTACCAGTTCGGGGACGTTCACCGTTACGCCGTAAGAAATCCATTTAGCAATGGTGCCCCGCCGCTGCATTGTTGAGGCGGCGGAGCACCATTGCCGGGAGCGGCGTCACATAGACTATGAGCACTTGGAGTATTTTCCAGTTGCGGAAGGTACTTTGTTCCGAATGTATCAAAATGACTGTTCCGTGCATGCTTGACGCTTTTACAGACTGCTTACAGTCCGCCTGATGTTTGTTCCCCCGATGCTTGGCCCACCTATAAAACGCGGTGCCCTTTTCTGTTGAGAATGGCCATTTCAAACCCAGGACGAAGGACTGCCCGCTAGGCGGACAGTCAAATCTCAGCCTCAGTCTGGCCGACTGACGAACTTTGAGAGTGACCACTTTCAGCCACACAATCGCCACAGCTTCGCCTTTAGGACCGCCTCGGAAACCGCACTGGTTAGCACGGCTGCGCGGCAGGCGGGCAGTCGAGGAGAATTTTTAACCCGTTGATTCCGTGTAACCTACGCAAACGTCGGCTCTTGCAGGTTCCAGACCTGAACCGAGGGTTCGAATGTCTTCCGCTCCGCCAGCAAGTCTTAACTGCAGAGAAAATCCGCAGCCCTTTCCCCCGAAATACGCGAAAGATGCCCATTGTTCGCGATAGTTCCTCAGCAAACCGGACTGCAGAGAACGGACTGCTCAGTTGAGAACAGGGTGCCTGGCCGACTTTTCTCCGAAGGGCGAATGCAACGCGATCAGAAGCCTGGCAATACGGCACTAGCGAGTCTCTACGACCGGCGCAAAAGCAAGCCCGAGGACAGCCCGACTTTCCATGTGAAATATTGAGGGCTCCTCCTTGCACTCGGACCGAGATTCACCCCCCTTGACGAATCTGTGAAGACCATTCACACTATCTGTGAAGTATATTCACAATGGATTCTGCGGATTTAATCGGACTATTTGAGGTTGCCGAGCTTGCGAGAGTCAGCCCGCCGGCGGTGGCGAACTGGCGGACTAGAGATCCGAACTTCCCTAGGCCCGTGGTTGAACTCAAGTCGGGGCCGGTTTTCCGCACGACGGAGATTCGAGCCTGGCTGGCAAGAAGAAAGGGGACGCAGAGTGAAATGACCAAGAACTCGGTAAGGATCGGGCTCCGACTCCTGGAATTCGAGTGCGGAATTGCCGCAAATATTGACGATACGAATTCTGCGGAACTAGTTGACTATGAAACTTCCCGCGCCGCCGGACAGGCCGCCCGCCTGGCAATGCTGATTCGCGGGCAAGATGTTATCGAAGACGAACAGCGCCTGAAAAAGATCGCCGCGCACGAACTTAGTATTCACCCGGCGGAATACACAGTGGCGAAGCGGCTCCTGATGGAGGCGGATCTCGTCGAAGAGCGCACCACCAAGAGCGGCAAATCGGTCATCAATGAAAAGATCAGCCGTCTCGATCACTCCGACAACTATCGGCGCCTCGGAGAACTCTGGCTCTCGCGCACCCATCGGACTCACAAGGAAGAGGCGATCATTCATACGCTCGACGCGATCATTGAGGTGCCCATGGCGATCAGTGCATTGGCCCCTCTCCACGGCCTGAAGAAGGACGATCTTTCGGCCGTTCTTGAACTGGGCGGCAATGCCGGAATCATCGACTCGGTAGACGCGGCGAAAAAGGTCTATTACTCGCCTCTGCTCTGGGACGTTAATCCGAAGAAGCTGGGAGAATTTCTCAAGACGGCATCCACAACCTCATTCAGCGAGGTCCTGAAGAAATTGAAACGTCCGGGAAGTGACGTTACAAACGTAAAAGACCCGCTGGTCATTCAAGCGATCAGCGGTGGGATTCTTCCCAGCTACCGGGTGGATTCGACCGGCGGAAGGCGGATCTATTCCTTCACACCGTACACCGGCGGGCTGCTCGGTTCTGAGACACAGAAGACCGTCCTCGAGAAAGCGAGGGCTTTGGTTGCATGCCTGCGTTATGGGGCAGAGGCGGCCACGGTCACGAGGATTCGGAATCCCCTGTTGATTCTGAACGCAATCACCGATTCTTCGCGGAATTACGGCTTAAAGCCCCATTCAGAGCTAAAACTTCAATATGGGATGCTAGTGTCGAAGCAGATCGGCCGGGTGATTCAAACAGGTGAGCGGTATGCTTTTCATCTTATTCCCACGGAAGATAATCTCAGAGCGTGCGCTATCGCCAAAGAGCTGCTAAGCACTGGCGAGCTGATGGGCGAAAAAGACTTGGGGGCGTCAGCGTCTTACATGGTGAGCGGTACGATTCAACATCCATTGCGTGAGGTAACCATTGCCAGAAAAAAACGACCAGCACGGGCAGATGAGCTTAACGCCCTTGTCGAACAACTCCAGTCCGTCTGAAAAAGCCGGCTCGGCCAAGAACAAGGCGAAGCATCCCGCGGGCAAGGATCTCGATTTGTCCCTGAAGCTTCAGGTTGCGGCCTCGCTAGCCGCCAGCGGCTACTACACCCGCATCAATGTCTTGCTCTCTGCCACGAGTTCACGTGGTCTGGCGGACGTGACAGACATCGATGTTCTGGCGATCCGCTATGACCCGATGTTCAAACGGGATGCCGTGGCGGTGAGCTGCAAGTCCGGAAGCTCCAAAACGCTGAGCGCCGCACGCGAGGCGTTTTATCTTCGCGGCGTGCTCGACTACGTGGAGGCGGGCGAAGGAGTGGCGGCATTTTCTCAAAAGCCAGTAGCTCCTCATATACGCGACCTGGGCCAACGGCTCGGAATTCTTATGTTGTCCGGCGACGAGATAGCGCGCTGGTGTCAACAGTTGACGAACGGACTGCCCGATCCCGGATTCTTTACCGACGCAACATACGAAACCTATGCCAAGGCTTGGGAGCGGCTTGGCAACGAGGGATTAGCAGGCTATCTCGAAACCGACTACTGGTTCCATTTTGATTTCCGGAATCTGCAGAATCTTATTGTTCATGTAAAGAAGGTTTCTTCCAAGCTGAACGGCAAGGATGTGTGGCAGAGCGTGATTGTTTGGGACACAGCCGCGCATCTCTGCCTCACCATTTTCGATCTCTGCCGGCAAGTCAGGATGTTGGGATTGTCGGCGATCACCGACACTACGGCAGCATATTTGTTCGGGGGGGCGGCCTCGTTGAAGGCGCGGCGTGACCTGTACGGCAAGGTGCAGCAACTGCTCGCATCCACTGGAGTCGCTGGGCAGGGCGGGCCCTCGCTTCCGCCGCTGGAACCGGGGTATTCGGAGGGGCTCGCGGAACTAGCCTTGAGATTCATCGAGAGACCGCATTCGGCGATTCTCATTCCGGCCATTATCCAGGACAACTTTTGGCGCCTACTTGGGTCCCCAGGACTGCCGGCCCGAGAAGACAAAAACTTCCTCGCCGCTGAGAAGCTTACGCAAGACTTGCTGGATTTCATTAAAGTGGCTACCGGCGCCGCCTGGATGCCTCGACTTTGAGCGGGCGCACCTGCCGAGAGGAAAAGCCCACAAGGATTCACGTTGTAATCGCCAGTCAATTCAATCGGTGGCTTTCCAGATGGCGGCTGGTGACACGACCGTTGGATCTACCCCTTAAAGGATATTTTCACATCAATCTGGTCGGAGCCCTCAACTAGACAAGTTGCTTGTCGAGAAAGTCGAGCACCCTCTGGCTCCGAAGCTTCAGAAAGGTCTCGAAATCATTCTTGTCATACACTTCCTTATTCAGAGGCATCAGATTAGATTCCAGTATCGCCGCAAGCTTATCTTGCGGAACGACACTGACAAAATAATCCGAGGGCGCCTTGCTGGAAATTTTCTTGTTCGAATCCGCAGTCAGAAAACAGAAGTTGCATAAGGAATTGATTTTGTCCGGTGGAAATTCCCGCTTTTTCAGATGCGCGCGCGGAAAAATGTGGTGATACTCTTTCGAGTTATATTCGGACAGCGCCTTTCCGAGGTCTACCAAACCGCCGGTTACGAGATCAACAGGATGGTTTTGGGCCAGGAGCAGGAGAAAGGCTCGAACAAGTGGACTGCTCTTGGTAAATTTCTGCTTTATCAACTGGTCTGCCGTGACTGTATAACTATATTTGCCAATTCCGTCGCCACTACCAGCGAGTAGCTGCTCAAACAATGATATGTCTGCGTCCATCTTCTCGTCTGTCTGCGCGGAATAGCGCCTAGAAAACGCAGTTTTCCAGAACCATTGCTTCAGCCACTTTGTCTGGTCGCTTGTTGCACTGTTGACGCGTGAAAAAAAGAAGGTGAGCGGAATGAGTTGCTGGACGTGCGGCAGGAAGTCGTTGGTTGCATTGAGCTGCGTTGCCAGGAAGTCGATTGCCTTTTCCATACTGGCGACGAGCTTCTCGAACTGGTCGTGTACCAGTTTGGGGTCTAGTTCGAGAATTGCCTTCGTGGAAGTTGATTTTTGAATGATGGCGCTTAAGCACTGAAGAATAGTCTTCTCAGGGAGGTCGCCAAATCCCTTGCCTTCCAGCACTTCGAGAAGCTCATTAATTTGTGTCTGGAGGTGAAAGTCTTCACTCCAGGTCCATGCGACCATGAGATCAAGGGTTGTGAGCTTCGTCCCGGTACTGTTTATGCGCTCAAAAATTATGCCGACTTCTGTCTTGGAACGCTTCGTGATAGTTACGATTGGCACTTCGTAATTGTTGAACTTCGTATGCAGTTCTTGAACGGCGCTATGGTATTTCTCGGGAAGTTCCTTCAACACGTTGACGAAGGCAGTGATGTTAAACAGGACCTTCAAGGGGAAAGAGCGGTTTGCGGAAATCAAATCACCTTTTGCTCGGAAATTGCGAGAATCCAAGTCAAAGTATATGTCGAATGTGTCAAGGTCAGCATTCTCTTGTGTATCTGCGCCTTGCGACCGATCCTTGCAAAACACGGCGTAAATTGTCGAAAGACGCTGCTGTCCGTCCAAGACGTAGTTGACTGGATAGGAGTCCGCGCGGTCAGGTATCGAAAACCCACAGATGTTGCGAGTCGCCTTCAGCTTTTCTTGCGAATTCCAGAGCAATATGCTTCCAATGGGATAGTCACGGTAAATGCTATCCAACAGCTCAATAACTTGCTCTTGATCCCATACAAAATGGCGTTGAAAAGCTGGGATCTTAATGTCGCTTTCCGCTACGCGCGAAATCAGTTTGTCGATTTTTACAGCAGATGGAGTAATCTCTGAAACGGCCATAGGCAGTACGATACTCAGCCGCAAACCTTGTTGCAATATGATCAAGAATGCGCGGTCTGCGCGCAACAACGACCGGTCAGATTCATAACAGGATGGATTGTCGCAGTAAACCGGATTATCGCACGGCGCAAAAGCTATGGCGATTCCTAGCCTAGGGCGCTCTTTGAATTGACTGAGTATTTCTGGTCCGTCATGATCGACCCCAGGAAGTCATCATCCAGCAACTTCAGAATGAGCCAGCGTTTGTTCGGATTCGCCTCAAACAATAACCTTTCCTGTCCGTCTTCTACGACGATCTGAACATCGAGCTCGAATTCATGGATGGTGTGCCGGATATTCTGCATCGTCACCCGGTTCAGGTACGGTTTCCGGGCGATCTGCGCCAGCTTCGCCATCATCTGCATCTGTCCGGTGCCTGCGGCGCGGAACGCGTCCGCGTTACTGATGGGAATGTGCTCCAGAATTAATGTGACCGTCTCGTCAGCCTTAGCGCGTACCTCTTCCATATAGTCGAAGATGCGCTGGAATGCCGCGACTTTATAGATAAACAAGTAGCCGTTCCAACTGAAGCAGTCGATTTGACGGTCGAACAGAAATATCTTCGTTTCGACCTTGTTGTAATGACCGCGACCCAATAGTGCCGCGAATCCGCCCCGCCTGGTCAGCTCCTTCTTTGGGCTATAGGTCCGGAAAAATACAGCCTGCCGTTGGGCGTTCGGGCTGACGACGATGGCGTAAAAACGGAGGTGGTCCACAATCTCGTCAGCCTCGCGAAAGAGTTCCGCCTGCTGCACTTGCGAAATCTGGCGCACTAGTTCCGCGATTGTGTCATTCTCCGCGAGGTCGATGTAACACAGCTCGTTCCAGTCCGGCGTGTACCCTGGTTCATAGGGCCTAAGAACAACACCGTCATCCGGACGCGCCTCCTGAGCCGCAGCCAGGAATTCGTCCGCCAGGTCTTGCCGAAGATTCAATCGCTGGAGTATCACATCCGCGCCGGGCTCTGCAGCCAGCAAAACGTTGACTGCGGGATTACCCGCAAAGGCCTGTGGCAGGCCCTGAATTGCTTGTTGGGGCGACATTATTTCTTCTCCAGCAAAACGTAGTCTCCGAGGGAAACCGCGTCAATCTCCGAATTGGTTCGGATATACGAGCGTTTGCATATCAGAGCCGTTGTCTTGCCATTGCCATCTTCGATCTCGAAGATGTGATACCCGACGATGTTGAGGACCGGATTGGTGTGAATCATGTTTGAATTCACGTATAAAAGACCGATGACGATAAAAACGATGCCGAGTGATATCAGGTCGGTAGGGTCGTTAAGCTTGACGGCCAGAAAAGGTAGCAGGTAGGTCACGATATAGCTCATCACGTCCCCGTCGCGGGAGACCACGGAAGCAACGCTTACTTTCGCAGCGGAAAGTTTCTGGACAGTATGCAGGAAGGCAAAGAGAACGACCACGGAGAGCACCGCCACAATCGCGAAGCCAATTGCGAAGTCCCGACTGTCGCGCCAGCCCCGCATGGCAATTATCAGAAATAACGGCGCGTACGAGCTGAGGAACAGAATGAGCCTGGTCGGAAGATTCGGCATCACGCACTCAGGTTGTGAAAGTTAGACGTGCACAGCCTATCATCGCGCCACTCATAGGCCAATGACAAACTACTCTGGCTGCTAGTGCACGAACGGGATAACATCATCGAATAAATGAAGGCCTCTGCCGAAAGCTGAACTGATGCAAGAACGACATGGAACGGTTTATGTATCCGCGACCGACCTGGCAAACCACTTGTCGTGTCGTCATCTCACCACCCTGGATATTCGCCTCGCTAAACGGGAAATCGCTGCGCCGTCCTGGGAGAATCCGCATCTCGTCGTACTCCGGCAACGGGGATTGGAGCATGAACGGTCTTACATAGACGATCTGTGCGCAAGGGGGCTCTCGCTCGTCGATCTTTCCAATGAACCCGAAGAATCAGCGGGCAAAGCAACACAGGCAGCCATGAAGAGTGGAGCGCAGGCTATCGTTCAGGCGAGTTTTGCCAGTGGCGATTGGAGAGGCCGGGCTGACGTGCTCCTTCGGGTGGAGCGGCGCGAGAAACCGAGCCACTTAGGCAACTGGTCGTACGAAGCCGTAGATTGCAAGCTGGCGCGGGAGACTAAGGGCGAGACGATTCTCCAGTTATGTCTTTATTCCGAACTTGTCGGGGAGTTGCAAGGTGTAGCGCCGGAGTTCTTTCATGTCATCCGCCCGAACGTTGGCCTGCAAATGGAGTCCTACCGTCTGTCCGCGTTTGCAGCATACTACCGTGCAGTAAAAATGAGCCTCAGGGGGGCGGTGAAAAACGGTTCACAGGAAACATACCCTGAGCCGGTCAGCCACTGCGATATCTGCAGGTGGTGGAAAGAGTGCGACGGACAGCGTCGCCATGATGATCATTTATCGTTTGTTGCCGGGGTTTCCAAATTACAGCGCAAGGAATTAACGCTGCAGGGTGTTCCGACTCTTGAATCCTTGGCAAAGCTTCCCCTGCCGATCCCTTTCAAACCATCGCGTGGCGCGCGCGAAGGCTATGCTCGCGTCCGCGAGCAGGCGCGGATTCAGTGGGAGGCCCGCACCGAGGCGACATTAAAGTTTGAGTTGCTTCGCAGCGAGCCGGGAGAAGGACTTTTTCGCCTCCCCTCCCCGTCAGGTGGTGACATTTTTCTCGATCTCGAAGGCGATCCTTTCGTTGAAGATGGCGGCCGTGAGTTTCTTGTCGGCGTGCTGACGGCAAACGACGATGGAAATCTCGCCTACCAAAGCAGATGGGCGCTTAACCGAGAGCAGGAACGGGCAGCGTTTGAATGCTTCATCGATTTAGTATTCGATCGCATGAAGCGCTTCGCCGACTTGCACATTTATCATTTCGGCGGCTACGAATCTGGCGCAATCAAACGCCTGATGCTGCGCTATGCCACGCGCGAGGAGGAAGTGGACCGTCTCCTGCGCGGGGAAATGTTCATTGACCTCCACGGCATCACTAAGTGCAGTGTCCGAGCGAGCGTCGAGGAGTATTCGCTCAAAGAAATGGAGAAGTTCTGCAATTATGCGCGCAAGGTGCCGCTTCGGGAGGCGAACCAGGCGCGGCACTTCATCGAGCACCAGCTGGAGTTGCACCCGTCGCCGACACTCACAGACGAGGTATGCGGGCTGGTTGAGGGGTACAACGAAGATGATTGCCGCGCGACCGAGCGCCTCCGGTATTGGCTGGAAGACTTGCGCGCTGGGTTAATAGCAGGCGGAACGGAAATTCCACGGCCTCCGGTAAAGGATACATCTCCTAGTGAGGGGGTCAACGCACACCAGCAGCGCGTTGTGGCATTGTTTGACGAACTGACGAAGGACCTGCCGGCAGAGCCAAAGGATCGCACTCCCGAACAGGCGGCGCGCTGGCTCCTGGCACATGCTTTGGATTGGCACGGTCGCGAACAGAAAGTCAAATGGTGGGAGTTCTTCAAGATGAAAGACCTCTCGAAAGAAGAGCTCTACGACGAAAAGACCGCCGTTGCCGGGTTATCTTTCCGTCAGCGTATGCCGAAGATGAGTCCGAAGGAAAGGGCTCCCATCGATCAATATCACTATCCACCGCAGGAGTGTTCGATCCGAAAGGGCGACACTGTTTACACCTTGGATGAGCAAAAGTTCGGCGAGGTAGTGGCCGCAGACCCAGCGGCTTGTACTTTCGACGTCAAGAAGCCCCTCAAGCTTGATGGGTTCCATGCGGCTTCCTTGTTCGCGTATTCACGTTATCCGACCGACAAACAGTCGGAGTCGATCCTTCGGATGGCGGACTGGATCGTCGCAAATGGAATCGCAAGCCCCGGTGCATATCGGGCGGCGCGCGATCTCCTCCTTAGGGGTGCGCCGCGCCTAATCGCAGGCCAATTGTTGAGTGCGGGAGCTAACGAGACGATCGTCGAGACAGCTTGCCGCGTCGGCTTGTCGCTGGATAATTCCATTCTTCCCATTCAGGGGCCGCCTGGCGCGGGTAAAACCTATACCGGCGCGCGCATGATTTGCCAATTGGCGAGTCAGGGGAAGAAAGTGGGAATTACAGCAGTCGGGCACAAGGTCATTCGCAAACTGCTGGAGGATGTTCTGACGGCGGCTCGGGAAGTGAAGGTTGACGGGGTGATTTGTGCACACCGGAAGGAAGCTGCCGATCCGGATAACCGCCCGGTACGGGAGATAGGCGACAATGGCGAAGCCCTGCGAAGCTTGCAAAGCGGAGCCGTGAATGTTCTGGGAGGTACTTCGTGGCTCTGGTGCAGAGAGGAATTCAGCGATTCCGTGGATGTTCTTTTTGTGGACGAGGCCGGCCAGATGTCGCTCGCCAATGTTCTGGCGTGTACGCCGGCGGGAAAAAGCCTCGTGCTGCTAGGTGATCCTCAACAGTTAGAACAACCGCAGAAAGGCAGCCATCCCGAGGGTTCGGACATTTCAGCCCTTGCTCATCTGCTTGATGATGGCCGGACGATCAGTGAGGCACAGGGCCTCTTTCTTGGGGAAACCTGGCGTCTTCACCCCGCAATATGCAGTTTCACATCTGAGCTGTTCTATGAAGGGCGTCTTTTCTCGCATGCGGGTCTTGAGCAACAGACTCTTCGGGCGCCCGCGCCCTTCACGCGCGCGGGTCTGTGGTTTGTCCCCGTCATGCATGATGGGAACCAGAGCTATTCGACGGAAGAGGTCGAAGAGGTCGCGGCAATCGTTGAATTCCTGACGCGGGCTGGATCTACATGGACAGACCGCTGCGGACAGGAAAAGAAATTAACGGTCAAAGATATCCTAATCGTCGCTCCGTACAATGATCAGGTAAACCGGCTACGAGATCGCTTGCCTGACGCCCACGTGGGGACCGTTGACAAGTTTCAGGGGCAGGAGGCGGCAATCGTGATTTATTCCATGACGGCTTCCTCATCGGAGGATGCGCCGCGAGGCATGGAATTCCTCTACAATCTCAATCGTTTCAATGTTGCAACCTCGCGCGCTCATTGCGCTTGTATCGTTGTAGGCAGTCCCCGCCTCTTCGCGCCGGAATGCCGCACGCCCCATCACATGGAACTTGCAAACGTTCTGTGCCGTTACGCTGAGTTGAGCGAGCATGTTGCACCCGGCCCCGTCACTGTTTCCACCGATTGATGGGTTCTGCTAATCTCTATCGTGATCTGCTTGGCATACGGTGCTTTAGTCGATAGATTCCATGGGGGTTCGTCATTTCGGACATAAGAACGCGTTGTCCCTGTATTGATGGGCTGTTTGATTAGGGAATAAATGAGCGTGTCTGAGATACAGAAATACCGCAAAAAGCAGATGAAAGCCCTAACCAACAAGGTAGGCGTATACGCATTGTGCGACCTCGATGGAATCCCAATTTATGTTGGTCAAAGCACCGACGGGATACAGAGCAGGGTTCGGCGTCACTTGACCTCTGCTAGGTCGGATATCATCGCCAATAGACAAATAGATCCCTGGGAAATAGCTTTTGTGCAAGCATATCCGGTGAATCGCCTGAAAGACATTCCGCTCCTTGAGGCAAGCCTATTCGCGAAGTTTCACAAGCAGAAGCCGTTGATGAATGGTTCGATACCTGTGGCGGAGGGGCGCTTGCTGAAGCGTCTGCCAAAAGCTGCCGAAATCATACAAATGATGCCCGATGAAGAGCTCAAAGTGCGGAAAGAGCCGGCGTTCAGGTTACCTCGGCAGATCGAACATATTGGTCGTTTAGTCGATCACATCTTGACAGTAAAGGACAGTCCACAGCTTCGGCGGTCACTGGTAGCGCATTTCGATCGCCTCGATGCCTATCGGGCCGCGTTCCTTAAGGCAGGGCCGGCTGTTAGGCGAGGGGCGGGAGAAAACGGTGAAGACGACGATTCATGACCAAGCTGCGCCCCGAGAGGCAGAATAAAGAACAGCACCCGCACTGAAAGAGGCTCCACATCAAAAAGATGCCCGCCACGTCTCCGGCGAGAGCTTGACGAAGTTCTCCAGCGGCGGCGCAATGGTAAAAATGCGAGGACTCTTGGCGAAGAGATGCACCCGGTAAATCCGCCAGTCTGCGGGTCGTTCTGATGCCAGGCTGCACTCGTTGCGGGTAAGGAAGAATGGCGTGCGTTCAGATCCGTTGGTGGTTTTGACCTCGATTAGTCGTTCGGCGCCGGCGCGATTAAAGGACAGCACATCGTAACCCGCACCGTCTCCATCTTCGGCGGCGGTCCATCGGACCCTCCGAGCGAGATCCGGCCGATCAGCTTCCGTGAGCTGCCGCCTCTCGACATCAACAACGAAAGCCTCTCCGGCTTTTCCAAGCGCACGGTTGCAGCTGTCCCGTTCAACCGGATCAAATTTCTGGATCAGCCGCCGCAAACGCTCGGGAATCGGCCCGGTGGGTGTAAGAGCTGGCGGAGGAACAAAGACCTCGGCAGTCACTGCCGATGGGGGCGGGAGATTTGAGGCAGGCTCAAGAATAGCTGGATGTTTGGTGAGGTAGCGGTCTATCGCATCGAAAATAGCGTTCTGGTAGTTTCTCTTAGGTTTGTAGCCGGGAATCCACGGCATGCCGAGTTCATCCATAACAGCCGAAATATTCTGGTGCTTGAACTCAACGGAGCGGTGCGTCCGGCCAATCTGGGCCATGAGCGCTGCGCTATACCTGGATTTGACATAGGGTCTTCCGGAGAGATCAGCCGCAAGCATGGCGAAGTAGTCGGCGACGATCGCATCGAGTTCGTCATCCTGCCAATTCGTTCCAATCTTTGCTTCGTCAGCCATTTATCCTGCCGGCGTTATGTTCTACCCCTTGAATCGGCCTAGTCGGCGACGACCTTTGTCGCAAAAACGCACGGCTCAACTGTTCCCGGCGCCGCGAGAATAGGCCACCAGAATTTATGGCCAGACCAGCCAAGCTCTCTCGTGCCCTCTTGTTGAAGAAGAACAAGGGCAGGTCTTGACCGGAGTGGATCGAGGATCAGACCGCGGATCGTGGCTCCGCCGCCCAGGATCGACAGACCAGACTTGTCACCCGATTTTTCTCGCGAAAGCTTTCTGCCCGTCTCCGCCAGCAACAACACCCTGCCGTCTCCACCGTCTCGCACGTCAGAATAGTAGTCGAGCAGGCCGCGCATGGCGTCCCACTCGAATTCACTGTCGGAGAATTCCAGAGTCTTTTCCAGAATGGCGATGATGTGCAGCGCCGTGCCCCTGTCTATCTCTGTGAATTTTTGCTTGTCGCGTGCGCTGCTCGGGATGAGCGGATTGAGGTCCCGCTCGGCGGCCGCCAGCTCGCGCCCGGTGCGCGTCTGAAATCCCGTGGGAAGATACATCCCTGCCGGCCTCACGGCCACGACATTGCTGAGCAAAACCTTGTTCGGCGCACAGGGACGTACGCGATTTGCGGCGTCCGCCTGAATGAAAACGACGCCTTGCTCATGCGCTCCACTTTCAAAAGCGCCGCGCAACGTGTTCTCGAATTCATTGATCGTGTAAAGCCGGTCATAGACATCGCGCGACGTATAGAAGCGCGTCACCGCTAAGTCGCGCCTGTCGCGGTTTCCGTACATCCGCGAATGCTGCAGCACGGTGTCGGCCTGCATCGTCCTGGGATTACGTCCGTAGTAAAAAGCAATAAGGTAGGGAATTGTGATGCCGCGATCCAGGATGCTCCCTCCCACGAAAATATTGAAGGGCGTCCTCAATCGAAGTTCTGCGCGCTCGTCGAGCAACGCCATCACAGCATGGTCGGAGTTTACCGTCTCCCGAACAACATCTCCTCCCTGAAGAGCTTCAATAAACATTTCAAAGGCTTGCTTGGCAGAAGGGATACGGCCCTTATCGGCCTCAATGGACGCGCTGAGATCAGCGAAGGCCGCAGCGAAGAGCGGCCGCAACTTTAGCGGGCTATTGGTGGCGGCTTCAGTCGCGGCGTCAAACACCCACTCGATGATCTGGTCCTGCCAGGCGTGGGCCGCTTTTTGCGTGTCGTTATGGATGACCATCGAGTACTTGCGTTTTTTCTCACCAGCTTCCGCCTGCTGCCAACGGCGCAGGCAGGCGGCGAGAACAAAAGTCACGATCGCTCGAACGAGTCCCGTCGTATTCGGAGAATCCAGCACGTTTTCTTTGCGGATGCGCCGTTGATCGGGCCGCCGCAAAGCGTCCTGCTCATCGCGGGGCACTTCGACGAACAAAAATGATCGAGGATCATCTTCAAGAGGCGCCAGAAAATAGTCGTCTCCGCCGACGTACCCTGCATGAATTGGCAAGAGCTCCGTAAATGCCGGCTTTTTCGGCTTGAAGACGTACCCCTCCTCCTCTTGCCCGCCTTCATAGCTGTCAGGTTGGAGATAGAGGGAATAGGGCGTCGCGGTGACTTGAAGATAGGCCACCTTGGCAACGAGCCGGCGCAACGCGTCCATTTGCTCTGCGATCTTGCCCTGCTCGATGTCCGGCTGGTCTTTCTTGCGGACGAACCGGATGCTAGCGAGATCCGCTTCGTCATCGACGATAAGAACGCGGCGGCCTTTAAGCTCCGGGTAGTCTGTGTCAAAAAAATGAAGAATCCGCTCAAGATTTTTCGCTTGTTTTTTCGCGACAATCACAAGCTTGCGCCGCTGTTCGCCCTTAGTAAGCTTCCCAGGCGGCTGCATAATGTCGAAAACCAAAATTTCGTCTTCGTCGATAAACTCTCGAAGATCGCTAGCCAGACGCGCGACGGTCTGAGCGGACAAGGTCTTTGTTCCTTTGGTGAACACAACAGAGATGTCGAAACCACGGTCGAAAGCTCGCGCGATGACTCCTACAAAAGCCCGGGTCTTGCCCGACTGTATTTTTCCCAGAAGCATGCCCGGTCGATCACCGCTGGTGGAGGTGTCTTCCAGTTGCTTCACAACCCGGTCGATGCACGCGGCGAGAGCGTCGTCGTCCCCGCGCGATTCGCGCAGTTTAGCGTAAAAACCAGATGTCATGTTGTATCTCCGCGCGGTGCTACTTACGAACTCAAGAAGTCTCTTACCTGTTTTGTTAGTTTTTTCTCGTTTCGCATATTACACTCCCAGACAACCAGGGAGGTCCAGCCTGCCGCTGTCAGCTGTTCGAGATTCTTCTGATCGCGCGCTCGATTCCTTGCAATCTTCTTTACCCAGTAGTCGCGATTTCCCTTCGGAACGCGCGCTCCGCGAATGCAATCGTGCCCGTGCCAGAAGCACCCATGCACAAAAATCACCCTGTGTCGTGCGGGAAATACCAAATCAGGCTTACCTGGAAGGTCTTTGCGATGCAACCGAAACCGATAGCCCATGCGGTGCGCCAGGCTGCGTACGGTTAGTTCCGGGGCGGTGTCTTTGCTTTTCACCGCCTGCATCGTTCGCCGTCTGACTTCGGGCGACTCCATCAGGCCCTCTGGATGGCGGTTAACTTAGATTCCTTCACCACCGCTCCGGCTCGACGAACGCATGTCTTTCGCATCGTTTCCGCGCCTTGATGCTCGACCTCGAAATCCACATAGTTCACTTCCTCATCATTGCCGCGAAAGCATTCGTGAAACGCTTTCAGCAGCTGAACGTCATCAAGCGATTGCGCGACAGGGTGGGGATTGTTTCTCGGACTTGCAATCGTCGCCGGCATCACGTAGATGCAGGGCGGCGGTAATACGTAGTGAGCGACGGCCGTTGCGCGCTCCGGCGCTCCGGAGAGCTTCGGGCATGGGCGTCCGACGGTCCCGCAGACCATGTCCCAGATCATGACGCCGTCAACCCGCTGTTGCCGCTCAATGATTTCCGCGCTCAGTCGCGTATGGATGCCAGACCGCGTTCTTTTGAGGGTCTGCGCCCGGATTCGTACAAACACTCCAGATTATGAATTCCTGGGCGTTCGACGGCCGCTCGAAAATATTCGTGTTGTTGCCGTCGAGGCAGCCCTTCAGCTCGATCACGCACACCCTGCCCGTCTTCAGCCTGACAACATAGTCGTGGCGGTTGGACTCGCCCGCCGAATCCCAATCCTGAATGAATCGATGGTCCTGCATGTAATTGAGCACATGGCGGCAGAATTCCCGCTTGGCGCTCATCGTCGCGGAGAACTGCCCGCGAATCCGTTCGATGGCACCGCGAAAAACCCCGCTGTTGTAAAACTCCTTCTCGCTCAGGCCGTGCGCGCCGAGCTTGTGCGCGTCGGTTTTCAGGACTTCGGCATAGTCCAGAATAAGCTTCTGGAGCTCTTCGTTTTGTAAGCAGGGAATAACACTCATGCTGCCGTGGCTCGTGATTGCACTGCGTTTAATACAGGTTCAAATATATGCTGCGCAAGATGTCTTACAACAGGAACCACGACGCCGTCGCCCGTAAGATGGTACGCCTCGTTATAGTTCTCAGGGAGTTTGTAGTCATCGGGCAAGCCCATTAGACGCGCCGTCTCCCTGCTTGAAATCAGCCGGGCCTTCACGGATTGTCCATCCACGACGACTATCACCTGGCGGCTCGACCCGCCCGCTGGCGTTCGCAGGCATCCGGACACGTCGTCGAAGCGAATTTCAGCGCGCTGCACTTTTCTGCCCTTCTCATTTGGTCGCGTCCGCTTGTAAACACCTCCCACCATCTTGCGGCCCATCCGTTTCGCCTCTGAAACCTTGGCGCGGTTAATGGGGCTCATCATGGCGAGCAGCTGACGGGTTTCCTCGGCCGAGAACCAGGACGTGCTGGTCGGATTCTCCTCGATGAGGTCCAGCAGCTTAACACTGCGTTCGGACGGGGCCTGGAGATTCCACCATATCCATTCCTGCTTGGTTTTTGGCGCCAGTTTCTCATAAGCCGTTTTTAGCGCCCGTGTGTGCCATAGCGGCGATGGCGCTTCCGATGTCAGGCCTTCTGGCAACTCCCCATCGGGGTGGACGCCGATGACAAAAAGACGCTGCCGCGATTGCGGCACGAACAATGCGGCGTCCACCACCACGGCGCCGACAGCGTATCCGGCTTGCTGAAACCCTCCGCAGATCGTGGCGAAATCTTTTCCATCATGCGAGGTCAGGGTGCCGCACACATTCTCAAGCACAATGAGGCGAGGAGCGCGGTTCTCTTTGACGAGGCCTTTCATCAGATTCCAGAAGGGCCAGAATGTGCCTGACCGATCTCCCTTCAAACCCGCGCCGCCGCCGGCGAGGGAAAGGTCCTGACACGGAAACGACGCCCACGCCAGATTGGCGACGCCCGGAAGATCCTTGGTCGTAAGCGATCCGATATCTGCAGTCTTCAGTTCGTCGCCTGCCCAGTTCTCGCGGTAGACACGACTTTTTTTGTGATCGAAATCATTTGCGAAGAGGCAGCGCCATCCCTGCCCGAGTCCTGCGCGCACCATTCCACCGCCTGCAAAAAATTCGTAGTAGGAGGACATGGTCACACCTTCCCTTTGAACAGCGGCCATTTGTCCGCGACATACTGCTCTGCAGCCTCTCGAACAACCCATGCCAGTGAAACCTTTTTCTGGCCGGCGATTTCCTCAAGCGTCTGGTAGAGTTCGGATGGAAAGCTGATAGTCGCGCGGACGGATGAGCCTTCTGTCGGCATCGGCTTCTCTTTTCGTTTGGCGCCTCTGGTCACGCGGGGAAACTCACTGGCTGGAAGTATAGCATCGCACCACAATTCACCATAGCGGTGAATTGTGTGGAAAACAAGCTTTAATTCAATCTGTTTCGGACAAAGCCCAGGGGTCCCGTCTCGTCTATTCCGGCCTGCTCCATGCTAGGAATCGTAGCATATTCGCCTAATGTTCGCCCATGCTGTTGGGATGTATCCTTTTGGTACTTCTGTGCGCGAAGTCTGTGCCATTTCGCGTCTTGCGGCTCTTCGCATATCGCTAGCCGACTGGTTTGGATAACTAGGAATTATCTCTACGGTGAGGGGTCCTCTAGCGTCGCAGGTCGGACAGGCCGTGATAGATGCAATATTTACCTCGTACCAGTTCCCGTCAAACCTACGGCCTGGGGGCTTCCTCCACCATTGTCGCTCACCGAAATACTCGCGGTTCGTTTTCCAGTGGCAGAGGGCGTGAAGCTGACCGTTATGGAGCAGTTTGCACCTGATGCAACGCTCTTGCCGCAAGTATTCGTTTCGGCAAAATCTCCTTTGTCGGCCCCCGTCACGGCGATACTCGCAATGCTAACGGACACGCTGCCCTTGTTGCTCAATGTGATCTTCTTGCTAGCGCTCTTCGTGCCCACGGGTTGATTGCCGAAATTAAGGCTAGTGGGGGCAAGCTGCACGTACGTCCCGATACCTATCAGGCCGAGCTTCTGAGGACTGGCCGTAGCGTTGTCTGTGATGGATAAAGAACCTGTTTGGGTTCCGATCTTCGCGGGTCTGAATATCAGCGTCAAAGTGCAACTGGCTCCAGCAGCAACGCTCGTGCCGCAAGTGTTCGTTTGACTGAACGGACTGCTTACGGAGATGTTCGTGATGCTGAGGGTTCCAAGTCCGGTGTTCGTGAGCGTTACAGTTTGGGCTTTACTTGCTGTAAACACAACCTGAGTTGGGAAAGTCAGGCTCGTCGGAGACAGCGTCACGGCGGGCAAAAGGCCTACGCTGAGAAGAGAAACGGACTGTGGACTGTTTGCAGCAGCATCCGTGATGTCTAGGTTAGCATTTCGGTTACCAGCAGCCGTCGGCGTTGTCGTAATGGTGATAGTGCAACTGCTTCCAGCTAACAACTCTGCACCACAGTTGTTTGTCTCGGTAAAGTCACTGCTATTAGTTCCGGCGATGACGATTGACGTGATGTTTAAACCAGTCGGTCCGCTATTCGTTAGGCTTGTTGTTAGCGCCTGGCTGGTGATGCCTACGGTCTGATTTCCAAAATTGAGAACCGTTGGCCAAACCTGATCTCCGGGTACGAACTTTGTCACGATCGCATTAACGCAACTGGTCACGCAGGTCGGTTGAAAGGCTCCCGTAGTGGTTGTGTATCCATTCGTAGCTGAAGCGGCTAGGTACAGATTGTCACTAGAATCGATCGTGAGGCTGTTTCCGCCAAAGCTGTCGGTGGAATAAAGTAGCCCTGAACCGGTAGGAGTGATCTCAGTCAGGAAGAGCCCTTGTCCAGCGTAAGCAGTTTGGGGTACTGGGTCAGTTTGAATATCCACAGTCTCGCTTTAGCATCCCGCCTGTGGCATTATGGTTCTGTGATGATTGGCAAGGGCAAACGTCCGCGTGATCCAAATCAGCTTGCGAAGTGGATTGTCGAGCAATCGACCAATGAAGCACTTCAGCCCGAACCTGTTACGGCACCAGCCACGCCCGTCAATCTCTCAGAGTACATGGCTGCAATAGGCCGCAAGGGCGGTAAAATTGGCGGCAAGCGCCGCATGAAAACCATGACCAAGGAACAGCGCACTAAGATTGCGGCGAAGGCTGCTAAGGCGCGATGGAAGACAAAGGACTAGCTAATTAGTGGCTTGTAGTCGAGCCAACTGGCACTGCTGACAAATTCTTGTTTGTTCCGGGTTAGAATTTCTTTCCACACGTCATAGGCCAAGCGCGGCTTTACGTCGAAATCTCGTATCAAAAATCTCAGAAAATCTTCTATCGAAATGCGGGCTGTTGGGAAGTGCTTTCTTCCTAAGTCCCCCTCGGCCGTGTTTCCCCTTATGTGAACGTGCGGCCACCGGAGTTTGGCGGTTTTGCTTGGATGCCAATGAAAGGCCGCGATGATCTCTAGGTTGTCATCTTTTTTCACAGACAGTTCATAGCTGTAGCTTGTTGTTTTCGCTTTGAATCCTTCGCCGAGAGGGGTGACGCGATAGGTTTGCGTGACAGAAAGAAAAAGAGGATCACCTTGCTTGCGCTGCAATTTTACCGGAGGCTCGTAAAGCAAGACCCGCTCATCTCCTTCTCTGCCCGCAGTCATAAAAGCAGTGGTGACTACTGAAAGAGATTCGCGGAAGTAGTGGGCAAAATTACTGTCAGCTTCGCTTTGATTTCTTGCGGGCACTGCGATCCTTGGTGAAGAAGCACAGGGTAGCAAGCTCTACCGTCCCCGCCTTCCCGTCTAACGACCTTGGCCCAGAAGCTGCATATTGCTTTTCAAACATAGCACCAGAAACACCGAGCACACGTCTAGCCCTAGAATCCAGAGCCTTTCGCAGTTCGCCCTTGGACACCCATTTGATTCCAACAGGTTTGTTGAGAGTCTTTTGCAAGGTGGTCCTCCAGTTGGCCGATAAGCTTATCAGCAAATTGGTTTCTGTCAAATTGTAAGTTTTAGATGCAGTTAAGGGGAGGAACGACTGTGCGCGATCTTTCGTAACAATTAAAAGCTTAACACAAAACAGCTTGACATGCTAAAGCGGCTATAGTATAAGAGTCAGTATGAATTGCTTGGACATCAAAACCCGCACCCAGATTGTGAATTGCTTAGTCGAAGGGTGTTCTATTCGAGCCACAAGCCGAATGACAGGCGCAAGCAAAAACACAATCGTAAAACTGCTGGCAGCTCTAGGTAGTGCATGTGCTGCGTACCATGATCGTTACGTCCGCCATTTAAAAGTACGCCGTCTCCAATGCGATGAGATTTGGAGCTTCGTCGGAGCGAAGGCAAAGAACGTTAGCGCGGAGAAAAAACAAGAGGGATGGGGCGATATTTGGACTTGGGTCGGAATCGACGCTGACACCAAGTTGGTTGTTTCATATTTGGTCGGCGGTCGTGATGGTGGATGGGCGCATGACTTCATGGCCGACTGCGCTTCCCGCATCCGCAATCGCGTACAGATCACGACTGATGGCCACAAAGCATATTTAGAAGCTGTCGAAGATGCATTCGGAGCGGATATTGACTACGCAATGCTGCAAAAGATTTATGGTGCGCCATCCGATGAGGACACGCGGCGCTATTCTCCTGCGAAGTGCATCGGCTCTGACATGAAAGTTATTAGCGGAGACCCTGACCCGAAGCATGTCAGCACGTCATTCGTGGAGCGCCAGAATTTGACTATGCGGATGCAGATGCGTCGCTTCACGCGGCTGACAAATGGCCACAGCAAGAAACTGGACAATCATCGGCACATGGTTGCACTGCATTACATGCATTACAACTATTGCCGTCCGCATGGCACGCTGCGATGCACTCCGGCGCAAGAAGCACAACTGAGCAATCACATCTGGACGACAGAAGAACTTATCGCCTTACTACCAAAGGCTGTCGTTTCCCGCTCCCGCATTGATAAGCAGATACTCCAAAGGGCTTTAGAGGGCTAATGGGATTGGGAATGTATTCTACGGCCTCTTAGCTGTGCCGCCGCTTGCCTCAGGTCGTAAACGCTCTTCCGCGCTATTTTCGTAGCTTCCGTTGACCCTCCGCCGCGTGGCTGCGCCTGCGGCTCGACTTTTACGCACGGCCCGAGTTGCTTTGTCTGCTTGGCGAGATGGTACGAATCCATGATAATGTGCCCTTTCTACGCTGAGAATTGCTGCTGATAGTTTTTGATCCTGCTCCTCGGGCAGCCTTTGGACTGGCAGTCCAAGCCCCTTGGTCTCCTCAAAGTCAATCGCGAAATCGTGGGATGGATAATCCCAAACAAGTTTTTTGATTATTTCGTCTGCCCTGTCGTTCCCGGTGAGGGCAAGCATCCTCTTGGCATATTCTTCGCCAATCGCAATTGCTCGTCGGTATCCTCCCATCTTGATCGGGTCGATCTGCTCAAAGATGGGCCGCATTAGTTCCGTGACTAGCGGAACGCTGTCCTGGAGTCCTTGCTTCACGCTGGTGCCATATTGTGCGTTCATTAGGCTGGCATAGTAGTCCATCCATTCAATCGACAGTTCCCGTAAAAACTCCATCGACTTGAATTCGTCCAGCGGAGAGAAACTTCTCTCGCCATGTTCATACGAGTCGTCAATCTGGATGTCGATCGGCCCGAGATCGGCCAGCTCGCCCATGTAAATATTGTCCGCCCCGAGGCACATCAACGCGGCGGAACTCTTCGCGAGCAGAGGCACAATGGCATTGACCTCTTTAAAGCGTCGCCGGAAAAACTTCATCACCGTGAACGCTATTTCGGGATGGCCGCCCCCTGAGTGCAGGAGAATTTCGATCTTTTCTCCTGTCCCAATTTTATGGCGCGTGCTGTAGACGCTCCACAACGTAGGATGGCAGATGTGCCCATAGTTGCAATGGACAACGCACCAGATCGGGCAGCCGCGCACCTGCTGCAACTCCTCCACGACATTGTGGAGGTTATTCATTCCGCTGGTTCCGCCGTTTTGGGTCTTGCCCGCCATTCACCGTGGAGTTTATCACGGGCGATTGCCAAACTGCACTTTCCGTCTGTAGCTCTTTTGGGGAACGATTCCGATTGTGGGAATCGAAACTGACCCAGTACCCAGTTTGGAACGCGCCCGGCGTAATTGGAAAGTTACTTGAAGAGGAGCCGCCGCTCACGTATGTGTCGCCGGGATGATCTATCGCAATGCTGGCACCAGAATCCCCTCCGCTTCCGCCCAAGTATGTCGAGTAGACCAATGACGAACCTGCAGAATTCAATTTCGTGACGAATGCATCGCCGTTGCCTCCGTAAGTAGTCTGGAAAGCGCCGGGAGTGACGGGAAAATCGGATGACGAAGTACTACCGGGATTTTCCTATAACGTCTGGAGCCTTCCAGGCGAACTATGCGGGGGCGCCGAGTTGCGGTCCAGGCGACGCGTTTGTCAGCAAACTGAACTCGTCCGGTTCCGAAGATAACTTGAATAAACGAGGCGATCTGTTGTTGAAGAAGAACACAGTCCAAGTGACTTTTCCTTACATTAAACGGCCGACATCAGGTGTATCTCTCAGCGCCATGCAGGACGGCCGTCAACCGAGACCTTCCGTAACGATGACATTCTTGCACTCCAACGCCGCGCCCGAAATCGTGGAATTTGCAAGACTGCCAGGAACCAGCAACTACTTCAGAGGCTCTGACCCAAATCAATGGCACGCGGCTGTTCCTCATTTCAGTCGTGTCCGCTATCAGGGCCTCTACCATGGCATCGACGCTGAGTTTTACGGAGATCGGCAAGACCTCGAATTCGACCTAGTGGTCCAAGCCGGTACTTCTCCAAAAGCGGTTGAGCTTCAGTTCACGGGGCCAAGCCATATTACAGTCGAGCATGCCACTGGCGACCTGGTTGCAATCGTCGCTGGGAAAAGCATCCACATAAGGAAGCCGATCGCTTATCAATTACTTAAGGACCATGACGGCAAGGACGATCGCGTCGCAGTTGCTTGCGCCTATCAACTGGACGCCTGGAACCGAGTCCAATTCAAGCTTGGCCATTATGACCGGACCAAAGCACTAATTATCGACCCTACATTGCTGTTCTCCACGTACCTTGGCGGTACTTCGGAGGACGAGTCCTACGGGATGGTGGTTGATCAGTCCGGAAACATTTATATGACTGGAACGACGAACTCGGACAACTTCCCCGTCACTCCCGGAGCGTTTTCAACTGTTTGTTCCCATGGAGTAAACGGCTGCTATGACGCCTTTGTCACCAAAATGAGTTCGGATGGGCAAACACTTCTCTATTCAACCTTCTTAGGCGGAGGTGATGGGTCGGGAGTCGATGAAGGCCGGAGTATTGCGGTGGATGCCACTGGTAATGCATACATCACTGGCTTCACGACGGCTACGAATTTCCCGACCACCGCCGGAGCGTTTCAGACAAGGTGCGGTGGAGGATGCATCGGAAACGGCTTCATAGCGAAGCTGAGTAGTGATGGAAGCAGTTTGGTTTATTCGACCTACTTAGGGGGAAGCTCTGAAGATGTTACGACGGCCATTGCAGTCGATTCAAGCGGCGATGCGTTTGTAACGGGAGAAGCTAACTCCTATGACTTTCCTGTTACTGCCGGCGCCTATAAAACCGTGTGCGGTTGTAATGACGCATTTGTTACGAAATTAAATACTACGGGTACAGCACTCGTATACTCAACCTTTCTTGGAGGCGACTCAAACGCGGACGGCGGCAGCGCTATAGTGGTCGATACTCAGGGCTATGCCTATGTAGCTGGCCTTACGGCTTCGACGGACTTCCCCGTCTTGAACGCTTTCCAACCTGCGTTTGGGGGAGGCGACTGGGATGGCTTTGTCACCAAAGTAGGGATCGACGGCTCGAGCCTAGTGTACTCAACATACTTAGGCGGGTCTGCCGACGATGAACTTTTTGCAGCGACGCTGGATGGGTCGGGGAACATATACCTGACTGGCTCTACCTGCTCTTCCAACTTCCCCACCACTCCCGGGGCTTTCCAGACCACCTATGCCGGTGGTGATTGCAGCTATGGAGGTGATGTGTTTGTCACCAAGCTGGGTTCATCCGGCAATGCACTTGTCTACTCGACATTCTTGGGCGGAAGCGATGACGATGAAGCACTGGGAATCGCACTTGATTCATCAAACGATGTCTTTGTGACGGGACGTACCCACTCTACAAACTTCCCCACGCTCAATCCCATTCAATCATCTAATGGCGGCGGCTTTGATGCTTTTGCGACGGAGCTGGATGCGACTGGTTCAGTCTTGCTGTTCTCGACGTATGTCGGAGGTACAGACCCAGACGTGATAACTGCGCCCGCCATCGATAGCACGGGCAACCTGATTCTTTTCGGTTTTACTTATTCGGCAAACTTCCCAATTCAAAATGCTTATCAGCCAGTGCTTGCGGGAGGAGGTGATGTTGTCATCCTGAAGCTTTCCTTGAATGCTGGCACCGGCCCGGCAATCTACGTTTCACCCTCCACCCTCAACTATGGCCTGGAAGGGTTGCGGACTACATCGGCGTATCAGACGATCACGCTGACCAACACAGGCGGGAGCACCGTGACTTTCAGCAGCATTACGCTAACTGGCGCAAATGCAAAAGACTACGTGATGACGAATTACTGTGGGTCGAGCCTCTCGGCGAGTTTGAGCTGCACTCTACAAGTTGCGTTCGGCCCCACGTCACGCGGAATCCGAACCGCGGCTATCAGTATTATCGACAATGCACCGGCAAGTCCCCAAACGGTCTCGCTTTCTGGCTCGGGCAATGCCAACAGACTCTCGGCGGCATCGCTGGACTTTAAAACTGTTGCGGTTGGCTCCTCCAGCTTATTACCTGTGACTTTGACCAATTTGGGGGGACAATCGACCTTGATTGGTCAAGTGAGGATTACCGGATTGAACAAGAGCGACTATTCTCAAACGAACGATTGTGGGAAGAGCTTGGCGGCGAAGGCAAGCTGTGAATTCACGGTAACGTTCAGTCCCCGATTCAAGGGAACGCGGACGGCCGACCTGCAATTCACAAGCACCGGCACCGGCATGAACTCGGTTACAACGGTACTTCTGACAGGAAAAGCCAAATAAGTCGCATCGTATGCGGCGTCCTCGCCCAGACGAAAAAGCTCGAGCCGAAAAGCCTAACTTCCCGGGGCAGGTGCGGTAGCGACTAGCGCAGCATCTCATCATCGTCAACTACAGATACAAGCAGAGATCCGTGACCGCTCTTGTCCTGCGTAACAACAACAATGCATGTTGATCAGGCCGCTGCCCCCGGACTAGCGACCCGTGAGCGATGGCACGCGCACACTCAGTCCAATGGCAAACTTGGTTGTCCAGTGCGTCTGAGTCGAGAGGGTGCCGTTAAATCCCGCACCGAGACTTTCCCCGACCGTCAGTCCCTGTGTAAGCCGCACGTCACGCCCAAAATGACAGAGTCCGCTGACCATTAGCGCGCGCCACGAGACTGAAAGCCCGGTGGCGAAGTCGGCCGATACGGTATTCGGATTGATGCCCACGGCGCCCGTCCAATAGAGGTTGGACTTCCAGCGCGTCCATCCCAGGTCGTTTGTGAGGCGGTAATTGCCGGCGGCGAACGGGACTACGGTCGGATAGATAAGATTCTGACTGACCTTCTTGTCGGTAATCACGCCGTTCATGAAAACAGGGGCTGCCGAGAAGGACCGAATGGGCAGGGACGAGAAGAAAGTGCCGGCCGAAGCCTCCCAACGGAGCGCGGAACTGGCCGACTTCGGGTTGTCGGCGAAGTTGATGGCGAGACTCGCAAGCAGCTTCTTCTTGGAAGGGTCGGGCGCCGCTTGTTGTGAATTAGAGACCAGATTCAGGCTATTTAGCGAGTAAGTGATCGTTCGCGTCACCATATTGTGATACATGCTTGCGTCGTCCGCCTTCGAGGTTATCCAGATGCATGTAACCGGCGGTACTTGCTCTTGTTCCGCCACTGTCAGATCAGTGACACCACTGCAGTCGTGAAATCCATTTTCGTAAACCTCAAGATCCGAGATGCGCAGGCGATAACTGAGCAGGTCCGTCGCAACCGCGTCTGCTGACTTTTGCAGATCGGTAAGCTCCAGAATGGCGCGCGCGTCCGCCGCTCGCAGATTCATATCCGCCGTCTTCTTCAAGCCGTCATCTCCGGCAATGGAAGAAATCCGCGCCGATAGGAGGAATTCGGTTACTAGGAGCCCCGAGATAGGCTGCATGAGCGCTACAAGTTTCTCCATATCGGTCCTGTTTCCGGCGTCTACTGGCGGATTTGGCGTGAGGGAATCGGGTGCTACGAAGGGCTCAAGTGAGCGGTAGATCGGTGTCGCCTTTCCGGCGAGTTGCGCAAGGCATTTCCAGACGGCGGGCACGACGTTCCTTACCGTTCCTGCCGCGGGTATCGCTGTATCCGTTATCTCTTGTGTGGCGCATTCGTCCGCAGTTGATTTCTCGCCCTGAACGAGGTCAAAGCCATGGGCGACGGCAATTTTAGCGAGCGACGGCAACATTCCCTGGACAATAGCTGACGCGATGTCCGGTGAGATCGTAGCTTGCCCGCTCTGGTAATCAAGGAAGTACCGTTCGTATATTTTTGGTCTTTTGACGATGACGGTGAGGCTCTGGTTCGAATACATCTGCACCGTCGGTGGCGTCAATGGGCGCTCTCTATCGATCGTGAGTCGGCAACTTCTATTAGTTCTGGCGAGAGAACACACAGGCAAGGCTTTGACAGCCGCCATCTCCTTGGCTAGTTGCTTTGTTTGTTCGTTTGTGACCGTCACTTTCTGTTGCTCGAGTGACCCTTCCTTCTGCATGCTCGCGGCTTGCGAGGCAGAAGTTTCTTGCTCGAATGAGGGCGTTTGCTGTCCATGCGCGGCGTTACCGAGCAGCAGCAAGAGACCGCAAATGACCGGATTTACGATGGACGAAGTAGTTTTTGTCATGGCCTTCTCCTCTTTGCGCTTTCACCCTTGTAAGCGTCCGCAGCATGGAAATATTCATGTTCCACATTTGCGCGCTCAGTTAGTAAGGCGAAAAAGGATCAGGAAGAAGGACAACCGGGGAATGCGATATCCGCTTCCACCCGCGACGGAAGGGGTAGCTCCAGGTTAGTGCTGTAGGCCCGGCGGCGGGGGTTGGGATATAAGCTTTAATACGTAAGGCCCTGGGATTGCAGGTCTGGGACCTCGTTGACTTGGCTGCCATGCCCAACGTATGGCAGCCATTGTTTTGTAATTCTAGAGATTTTGGAGAAATTCACAGGGGGGGCCCTGTGGGCAGTTTAGAACGTACCAATCCCAAACCTTGCCATCTTCATCGTCCTGCATGTTCTTAGCAATGAGCGTGCAAGTTGATCTCTTCGTTTTGAGATAGTCGCACGGGGTTTTGCCGAGACTCGACAAAATTTCTGCAAAGAAAGACCTCGCCAAACCAGCTTTTTGTACCTGTTTCATTTTTACATTGCCATCGTTTACGGCCTCTAGAAGCGTCGAACAACCTGGATCGTCTTGGAATGCCATGCATCGTTCCTCTCTTGTGTCTTGGTTTTTACGTCATCACTCCATACGGAGTGTGAATCTGCTTGTTTTGCTTTCAGGTGCGCCATTTCGCGCCGGACTTGCGCAAGGACTGGCAGGTCTTGATCTGCATCGGTAAACAAACTCAAGAATTCGTTGTATTCGGTTGCAGCGGCGGTCATATTGCCAGCATTGAAGTAGGCTCTCGCCAGCGAATGGTGAGCAAGGACCCAGTCTTCTGCAGCATCACCCCGGAGGATCGCTCCCTTGAACTCCACGTATCGACTGTATGATTCAATGGCGCAATCCCATTTTTGCTGGCGCTCGCAGGCCTTGCCCCGTAGGAAATAGGGTACGTACCACTTGCGGAAAGTCAGTGCGCTCTGTCCTTCCCCAATAGCGCTCTCCGTATCGCCGACTGCCAAATCGATTTCCCCCGTTAAACTGTGCAATTCCATCTCGGAAAAAGGATCTGGGCTAGTGCTCACTTGACGGCGGGCCAGCGTCTGAAACTCTCTCGCGGCTGGCAAGTCACCCATCTCCAGAAACAAACTAACACTCCGCTGAAGATTGGCGGTGATCGGCACCCTCCGAGCGATGGCCCCGTATTTTCGGCACTCAGTTCGCGCTCCCCGAGTGTTGCCCCTGACAATTTCCGCTCGGGCAATTTGATATTGGAAAACTGGTACCCAGTTCTCGAACCCAGGCAGTTGAGCAAGTATCAGCCCTGTCCGGAAAACACCTATCGACTCAGAGATGTGTCCCTGGAAGGCCACGAGCCCCCCCACCGCAATCCGGCTCACGAGCTTCCAATAGGAATTGTCCTCGTTGCCGAGAGCCTCGAGCATTGCGTGGGCGTCGGACAAATCTCCCTTTCCCCACTTCGCGAGCCCCGCTTGGAAGGTAAGACTCGTACTCCGTATATGGTGAAGCTTTGATTGCTCGAAGACTGCTAATGCATCCCCAAATCGATTGGTCCGCACCTGAAGGGTCATCAGGGCGTCATAGGATGCCGCGTCGCCAGGTGCCAGGTCGAGTACTCTTTTCTGCGCGCTGATGGCGTCCTCTGTATGCCCGGCCCAAAAAGCCTCGTTAGCATACCCTTTGAGGGCGTCGAGATTGTCTGGCAAGATGTCGAGCAAATGCTGATATTCCTCGGCCGCTTCCTCATTCATCATCCGCGAGGAATACAGGGCAGCACGAATCAAGTGTTTCTCCGGTTCGGTGACGCGGTCCGCTCCGGTACTTGCGAGATTCAACTCAGCTCTGAATTTACTCTCGTCCCCCATTTGCTCGTACGCGCGCGCCAGAAGTAGGTGCGCCATGGCAAAATTAGGGTCCCGCTCGACAGCATCGTTTGCCAGATTGATGCAGCGTTTATACTCCCGCGCTCCGTAAAGGTCCAAGGCGGTGGAGTAGCGCTGCAGGCCCTCCAAAGACGGTGTAGTTACTTGCGCCAAGGCTTTCGAACTAGTTTCGATTCTGGACAAAGACTCCCCCAATGCCAGGCGCATTCGGGCCGTCAGACGATCCACGCCGGCGAAGAGTTCGTCAGGGGAATGAATACTTTCGCTATCGGAGATGACTGAAATGTGTTTACCAGGCGCTTCTAGTTTCATGGCAATTACGTAACTAGGCCCAACCTTGAAAACGCTTCCGGTAAGCAATGCTTTGTAGTTCTCTCGCAGACAGAGTTCACGTCCTAATTGCTCGGTAATGGCAGCTACATCTTTAAGACCAGTACGCCTGGCTGCGTCTAAGGCATTCAGTCTGGGGACGATGTTTACGTAGCTCGACTGGCTGAGAGACTGCATGATAAGGTCCTGCACCACTCGATCGAACAGCTTTTCTCCGGTTTGGTTCGTAAAGTCGGTCACAAGAATCCAGTCCCGCTCCGTAAGTCGAATCGCAGTTGTTCTTCGTAAGTACTGGCGTAGAAGAAGGCCGGAAAGGGACAAGAGCGTGAAAGCCGTAATCGCGACGGCGGTTAGTTTGCGCAAGGCAATCTTCCGCCGGGCTCGGGATGTCGTTCCTAGCGTCAGATTCTGCCCCGAGCTTCGTCCACCTTCGACCGGAAATGGCAACCGCGTTAATTCGCGGCCCGCAAGTGTGGCGGCTACTTGGCGAACTTGCGTAAACCGGGCTTCCGGCTGTAACTGCAAGCACTTGCAAAGTGCGGTTTCCCAATTCTCGTCTAAATCTGGCACGAGGAGCTTCGGGGACGGGGCGTGCTGTTTCAAACGTTTGGCTGCTTCGGCAAACGGAATCGCGTCCGCGAATGGGCGCTGTCCTGTCACCATTTCATACATCACCAGGCCAAGGGCGTAGATGTCGGTCGCGACTGTTGCTTCACCGCGCTCGAATTGTTCTGGGGCCATGTAGACTAATGTGCCCATTAGGCCGCCGGCGCCTGTGTGGGTAGTTGCAAATGATTCCGCAGGCATCTGGCCGTCGGGGACAATTGCGCGAGCCAATCCGAAGTCGGTCACCACCACTCGAACTCCGACCGGAGAGGGAACGAGAAGAACATTCGAAGGCTTGAGGTCGCGGTGGATAATGCCTGCGTCGTGGGCGGCGCTCAAAGCGTCGATTATTTGCAAAACTAGTGGCAGGGCGGCAGCTGGAGTCAACAGGCTCCGGGACCGCAGGAGTTCGGCTAGGGTTTCGCCCTGCAACAGTTCCATGGTGAGAAAAGTGATGTCGGTGCTGATGCTCCCGTCCGAGGCAGACGTATGGCGGTCGATGTCGAAAGTGCGGCAGACGTTAGGATGCGTAATGCGGCGAGTCAGCAGTACTTCCCGTTTGAAGCGGCTGAGCACTTGTGCATCGGAGGCGATCTCGGGCCGGATCGCCTTCAGCGCTACTCGGGCTTTCAGCTCCAGATCGAGGGCCTCGTACACCTGGCCCATTCCTCCTTGTCCGATGAAGCGGAGGATTTCAAAACGGCCTGAAACAATATGGCCCGGAGAAAGCAGCGGGCGTGCGGAAACGGCAGACTGTGTCGTTAGGCTTAATAGGGGTTTCTCGAGAAAACTACCGGCCTTGTCGTCCGCGGCTAACAATTTGAGCACTTCGCGTTCAATCTCACAGTCTCCTTTGCTTTCCTGAAGGACAAAATTCTGCCGCTCGCTCAGGGGTTTATCCAGAGCGGCGGTAAATATTCGTGTTACAGCCTCCCAACGGTCGGAATTCATAAAGGCCAAAAACCGAAGATCGACAAATCCGATGTTAGCGACTTGGGTGAAGTTCGTCGTAGAGCCATGCTTTGGCAATTTGCCAGTCGCGCTTCACTGTGCGAGATGACACTCCCAATACTGCGCCGGCCTCTTCTTCGCTGAGTCCACCGAAAAATCTCAATTCCACAATCTTGCTACGGCGGTCGTCAAAACGCGCGAGCTTTTTTAACGCTTCATCCAAAGCGATAAGTTCGTGGGAGCGTTCCGGAGAGATTATCAGCACATCTTCCAAACTAAAGGCGTTGTGCAGCGCTTCGCGTTTGCAGGCTTGCTGCGCCCGCGCGTGGTCGACCAGGATCCGGCGCATGATGGTGGCCGCTATGGCAAAAAAGTGCGACCGTCCCTTCCAATCAATGTCGTGAAGTTTCGTAAGGCGAATATATGCCTCGTGAACTAGGGCAGTTGGCTGAAGAGTGTGATCGGCGCGCTCTCCTCGTAAGTAATGCGCAGCTAATTGCCGCAACTCCGCGTAGACCAAAGGGATAAGCTTGGCCTCTGCATCCCGCTTTCCCGTGCGCAGATCGATCAGCAGTTGGGTTACTTCGCCCGGCTGAGATAACTCCACGATGCCCCCCAAGTTGGCTGACATTGTACCCTAGGGCTTCGTCCAGCCAAGGACTGGCTTACAGGGCAGTTCGCTGCGCTACCTTCCCCAAAATCCCGCACAGAGAAGGACTCTCCACGTTTTTGGCCCTTTTATCAATTGAAATTCGCTTCCCTCAATGTGGGGCACGAGCAGCCTGAAGGGCAGATTGCGAGATCCCCACACTGTTCTGCGTATCAGACTCACAAAACCATTCGTCGGAGGAGAACAATGAAAATCAAATCCCTGGGGATTATTCTCTTTTTGTCCTGCGTAGTCCGCATAGCATCCGCACAGGCGCCGCCACAAGACGGTAGTTTCGTTAAGGTCTGCGACCTTTACGGTGCCGCCGACTCCGGTGCTCAGGCATGGCACAAAGACGAGGCGTGTAACCTGCCTAGAGGTTTCCGCCTTGACAGTTCCTACCATCAGGGCAATTTCAATTGCTGTGGCGGTGGCGCCTCGTCCAACATCGCACAAAGTGATATTCCAGCCGGTATTCACCTTCAGGTGGACGGCGGTCACTATTGGTCTGTCGTTCAACCTATGGGGATGAAGACTCTTGAGGAAGACGATGAAGGAAGAGCGGTGCTCAGGCAGTTCTTCATCCACACTTATTGCGGACCGGAAGGCCGGCCTGGACCGGGCTGCAATGTTAAGGTGGCAGTCTGGGCTAAACAGAAACGTTAGCTGTATGTGCGCCTGTGTTCTTCCCCGAATACAGGCGCACGTCTCCCGAGAGTCACCCAGACACGAGACAAACGTCAAACCAGTTTGAACCTTACTGTCGGACAGGTCTCGGGGCCTGTCACGAGCTCTGGGAAGCGACTCGCCATCTGCATGAGAACCTTCATCGCCTTGATATCGCCTGACGCAGCCTTGTTTACAAGCTGCGTGACACTGGCTTCGAGCTTCGTCATACACTGCTGACCGCTTGGGCCGTTCGCCGTGACTTTCTGTTTGGAAACCTTTCGGAACACCGCCGCAATGCCGGGATTTTGTTTAGGACGCCCGCTGGAGTTCCCGGATTTTCCTTTTTGAAACTGAGATCCCTTAGGCGGCTTCCGGTAGCCGACCTCATATCCGTCATGTTCAGACATGCGCCACCTCCGCCCTCTCGAAGCACTTTCCTGACTCAGAATGAATCGCCATTTTCCCCGTTTTCTTTTCCCATCTCCTCACGGTCGTATCGACATACACAGGATCGATTTCAATTGCGTAGCACATCCTGCCGGTAGTTTCAGCCGCCAGAATCGTGGAACCCACGCCCGAAAAATTATCCAGAACGATATCACCAGGAGCTGAACAATCCAAAATGGCATCCGCAATCATTGCGACAGGCTTAACCGTAGGGTGCAGTGCCAGCAGATTGCCCTCATCACCTGAGCGAGAAAGCGTATTGATTCCGGGATAGCGCCAGACGTTAGTGCGATTGCGTCCGAACCGACCCAATTGAACGTTGTTCCGATGGGATCCCGCGCCATTGCGAAACACGAAAACAAGTTCGTGCTGAGATCTGTAAAACGATCCCATCCCCCCATTGTCTTTCGCCCAAACGCAGAGGTTCAGAAGTATGTCGTACGTCTGTTTGCCAGCAGTCAAAATCTCTCCTGCATGGCGCCAATCCATGCAGATGAAATGCACTGAGCCCATCTTGCTATGACGCCCTAACAAGCCGAGCGCCTTATTCAAGAAGCCGATAAACTCGGCTTCGGTCATTTCGCCGGACGCCATCGCAAATTCGCGATGTCGAATCGCTCCTTTGCCGCACACGTGCCCGTCGATCCTGACGTTGTAGGGTGGGTCCGTGAATACGACGTCTGCGCTCTTCCCATTCATGAGAGCTAAATACGATGACTCCTCGAGAGCATCTCCACACAGAAGGCGATGGCTGCCTAGCAACCACACGTCGCCCGGCTTCGTGACGGCAGGCCCTCGACTGATCTCAACCGGCTCCTCTTCATCGTCTTTCTCTTTACTTTCCTGCAGAATCAGATCAATTTCGCCGATCTCAAAGCCGGTAAGGGCAACGTCGAAGCCCAGATCGATGGAAGTCAGGTGCTGCAGCTCGATCGCCAGTATTGAGTTATCCCACCCAGCCTTCTCGGCCAATTTATTGTCGGCAATAATGTAAGCCCGAATTTGGTCTTCATTGAGACTTTCCAAACAAATCGTCGGCACCTTCTTCATATTCAGCAACTTAGCGGCCTCGACTCGTCCGTGCCCCGCTACAATTGTCCCTGAGCGATCTACTAGAACTGGATTGGTGAAGCCAAATGCGCCGATACTGTCTGCGATCTGCCGTATCTGACGATTGGAATGGGTTCTCGCATTGCGCGCATAAGGCACCAGATATTGAATTTCTTGATACACAACTGCTAATTCCGAACATATTTGGTTTTTCATTAATCCTCCAACAAAACCTTAGGTTTAGGGAGATAGGTCGCTTAACAACTTTCTCCCCCGAAGAACAGTCTGCCGCAACGATGTAATAAGAAGAAGAAGTTACGGGGTGTAAACGGCAAAGTCCTTACCGCTCAAGGGTTTGGAGTGTAGGAATTTCAATCAAAAAGGAGGGGGATTAGCGTCGACGAAATTGCTCGTATCGCTCTAATAGATCGCTCGCTGCAAAACCTTTGGTGAGGTAAAGATTGGGCTTTCTCAGGCCTAACAATATGTATCCTTCCCGAGCGTAGTAAATGATGTGTTGAGCAGTCATGCCTTCTCCCAGCCCTGGGCTGAGGCAGTGCTGCATGACAAACCTAACAAGCGCAGCCCGGTTGACGCGGAAGGCCTTGAACACGCCGTGCATACCGCATGTGCTCTCCCGCTTCCACCACGGGGGCAGCAATTCTCGAGGAATCAGCTTATGGTGGCAGCCCTTGGAAGTACACTCGCCGGCCTCCCGCTTGGAAGCGGCACTCCGGGCATATTTCTTCGCGTTCGCCTTATTAATTTTGTTCTTGTAGGCATAAAAATGTCCTCTACAGCATGGCACTCTAAATTTGCCGCGCTTCTGGAAATCCACGGCAGCGTTGACTTTGTGATCCGAATGGCAATCAAAGCACTCGCGCCGCGTACTGCAATAATCCAAGTTCTCTCTTGAAATTCGTGCCATGAGAGTTCCTTTCGATTCGGATAATTAGTCAAAGGCTGGATCGCCGCTAGAGAAGAAAGTAGCCTATTAATACTTAGATGGCATTCAACATAGGCAAGATGCGACGAACCGGTTCTGCTGGGCACTTTAATACGTCTAAGTCCCCCTTCTAGAGACCGCAACAGCCGTGTTTCGGCCTAAAGTCCCTCCCGGGGGAGATTCGACTTGATTGTTTCGAGAAAGGGAGCGTCAATGACGTACTGGAGGCTCCTATGTCCGACCCAATTGCCCAGCGTCTCGCCGGTTTACCTGAACTCACCAAATCCGCTCTCTACGACCTTTGGAAGCAGCTTTTCAACGTATCTCCCTCCCCGAAACTGCGCAGAGATTTGATGATTCCGATCTTGGCCTTTCGCCTGCAGGAACAAGCGTTCGGGTCACTCAGCCCGAGGGCTCGCGACCGGCTTCGTCACCTCACCCGAGCTTTCGAAAAAGATAGCCATTCCGAAATTTCCTCCACACCGCAACTCAGGCCAGGTACTCGCCTCGTCCGCCAGTGGCGCGATCATGTTCATTTAGTAAACGTGGAGGCCAATTTCTACGAGTATCAGGGTGGGCGATACCAAAGCCTGTCCGAGATCGCCAGACTCATCACCGGGACGCACTGGTCAGGTCCTCTGTTTTTCGGAATCAAGAACGAGCAGGGCAGCAGCAAACTTAAGGAGGCCAAATGAGTTTCGAAAACAAGCCCGTCATACAGTGTGCTATCTATACTCGCAAGTCTTCTGAAGAAGGACTCGAACAATCTTTCAACTCATTGGACGCCCAGCGGGAGGCTTCAGAGGCCTTCATTCTGAGCCAGCGCCAAGAAGGTTGGCGCGTATTTGCGACCCGCTACGACGATGGCGGATACTCGGGCGGCACCTTGGAGCGGCCAGCGCTGAAACGTTTGTTGGAGGACGTAGAGGCCAAAAAAGTAAACGTCATCGTCGTATATAAGGTAGACCGACTGACGCGCAGCCTCTCCGACTTCGCCAAGATCGTCGAAGCTCTCGATGCACGAGGAGTCTCGTTCGTATCTGTCACTCAGCAGTTCAATACCACCTCATCGATGGGCCGGCTTACCCTCAACATTCTGCTCTCCTTCGCACAGTTCGAAAGAGAAGTTACAGGAGAGCGAATTCGAGACAAGATTGCAGCATCCAAAAAGAAAGGGATGTGGATGGGCGGCCTTGTACCATTCGGCTATGACCTGGATGGACGAAAACTGATTCCAAACGTGAAAGAGTCGGGGCTCGTTTGCAAGATCTTTTCGCTGTATCTAAAACTCGGATGCGTTTCGAAGTTGGCGGTGCAACTGGGTCGCGATAATGTCAGAAGCAAGGTTTGGGTAACAAGAACGGGAGCCCGGCTGGGAGGGGTTGCGTTCGCACGAGGTGCCCTCTACGCCCTCCTTCGGAATCGTCTTTATGTCGGTGAGATCCGCCATCGCGAGAGCTGGTATCCGGGTGAGCACAAAGGAGTCGTACCGCGGGACCTGTGGGACAAAGTCCAAGCTCAGCTAGACAGCAACCTTAAAACGCGC
The DNA here is from genome assembly GCA_963758565.1 of uncultured Acidobacteriota bacterium. Lineage (GTDB taxonomy): Bacteria > Acidobacteriota > Terriglobia > Terriglobales > Acidobacteriaceae > Sulfotelmatobacter. Next base: position 65,381 of record CAVWVX010000001.1, read on the forward strand.
CAGAGACGCATGAGACATCAGGCGTCGAGTTTGCTGACGGGTCTGGTCGAGGACGATGCCGGCAATCGCTTCACACCGTCGTTCACCATCAAGCGAGGAAGGCGCTATCGCTATTACGTCTCTCAGCTCGCTATTAAGGATCTCGGGAACGACCACCATGGGCCTATCCGAATACCTGCGCTCGAACTCGAAGGCCGCGTTATCGAAAGGCTTCTCGCTTTCCTAAAATCAGATGCGGAGGTATACGACAGACTCGGAGCAGAAAACGATGATCCAGCCACCAATATCAGTCTGGCCGTCGGCGCGAAGAAACTCGCCGCGCGCTTGCCCTCGCTTTCCTCAGACGACCTTCGCGACCTACTCGCAGTGTTCCTTCGACGGATCGTCATCCATGAGAACAGTATCGAGGTCATGATCAGCGGGAAGGAACTGCGTCAGTTGTTACAGACTGGCAACAGTAGGATTGCCAGCAATCTGTTGGACGTTAGGAAGCCCGTCGATACAAACGACCTGATTATCTTGACTATCGAAGCAAAGCGGAAACGATGTGGAGGCGAAGTTCATCTAGTTGTGCCACCCAACTCGATCGACTCGGTTCGGCATCCTAAGCCCGCACTGATAAAAGCTCTAGCGCGTGCCAACGGTTGGTATGAAAAGGTGGTTCGGGGAGAAGCGGTAGACATGAGATCGCTGTCCCAACATGCAGGTCTGACAGAGCGTTACGTAGGCAAGGTTTTCGGGTGCGCACTCCTCGCACCCGATATCATCGAATCGATTCTCGAAGGGCGACAGCCAGAGGATTTAACGTTCAAGAAGCTGTGCCGGGACATTCCGTTAAGCTGGATCGAGCAGCGAGTTCAGCTTGGATTTCCTCAGACTTCGGTGCGGCGTGCAGGTGAGTCCCTGCAGAATTAGATCCTGCTGCCTTTACCACTAGCGTGGGAGTTCCCACTACCGATTTCACTACTACCGAAAAAGGTTTTTTCAAGACCAATGGGTCCAAGCCGGTCGGCTCCCGATTCGGCTGCTATATTCCCGGAACTAAGGACCGGAAACGCTCAAATCCTCTTCCTGTGTTGCTTCAGAATTCCGCATGGACAACGGTATGTATCGCTCAAGGGGCGTTTTCCAGGAACGGAAGAAATCCAGTGGATCTTGGGTGCCGACAAATTCGCGAGCCAGAGCGAGCCGCTTCAGCACTTCTGGCCTGTGCTCTTCTGGCAGACCCTGCACACGTTTCTCGATTCCTGAAAAGAACTGTTCCAGACTCACGACTCGTGCCCAGTTTTCTATCACCTTGGAAAGTTGTTCACGGCTTTCCTTGTTGGACTCAGCCACGCGACGGCGGTCTTCCTCCCGACGCCAGCGCTCCTGTTCTTCGGCCGACTCTTGACGCCGGATTTCAGCCTGCCGCTCTGCCTCTCTTACCTTTTCCACCACCACTGCAGAAAAGTTCTCTATTGATTTCACTATCTTCGCGATCTCTGTGGTGAGCGCTTCATCCTTGGTCTCCTCAAACAACATCGACCAGGAGACGCCAGAATACGGGGCGTAGACGACCAGTCGAAGGCGTCCACAAGGAATATCCTTGGTGGTAGTCCAACTGTGCTCCACATAGCGAGCTGATGTTTTGGGGGGCTTGTAATCCGACTCGCGGACGTACCGACCGTTCACATATCGAAGCTCGACGCTCTCGGACATTTCAATAACTGCAAGGCCAAACGCAACCGAGCCAACATAAACGACTGTGGGGCGCTCTGGTGACCACAAACGATTGTGGTAGTACGACTGCACACCGTTTGGCTTTTTCGGCAAGTGCTCATGCACATCGATCTGAGCGCGCGTGAAGCTCTCAGCTGGCGAAGAGATGAGTACGCGGTGGCCTGCGGATTCCAAAGCGTTGAACAGATTGTTTGCAAAAGCAAGCGCTTTATCTAGGCCAGCCCGTGACGCCGTGACGTCGACCAGCAGCCTTTTGTAGGGCCTGAGGTGCTGGCCCTCCTCTACCTTATAGCCGGTGTCGTAGTTTCCCTTCGCGTCACGAATTAGTCCGTGAATACCGGTGACCGGAGGAGGCAATCTGCCGCGTCGAGGATGAGGCGGTAGTGCGACAAGTCGGGCGCGAGCAGGCGCTGATAACACTTCACCCCGGTACCAGCTGAGTTGGTCTCCCGGTTGCGCATCTGGCAATGCGGGCTTCTCAGGGGCTTTTCCTACGGCGAGCTTAGCCCAGTAACCTCGCTCCGGACGCGGGACACGTAAGGTTGCGCAAACCCGAGCCATGTAGCTACCCGACAGCTTGAACTTCTCGCCCACTTTAGTCATTGGCACGGACCAGACCAACTCGTAGAGCTCTTGTCGTGAAACCATTTTGGTCACTCCCTCGGAACATATTGCTTCAGAATAAACCTACTTGCATAAGCGACCCGTGCACAAAACGTAAGTTGGGATGGGATCCCCGAGGCGGGGCTTTAGCAGCGGATTCGTCCAGCGTAAGTCATTGGAATTTTAGGAAACTGGCGGAGAGGTAGGGATTCGAACCTGGAAACAGGTGTTAGCCCGAACAACGGTTTAGAAAAAGGGTCGTTCTGGTCGCCCTCGCTCGTAGCAAAGCACTTAGCGTCGGAGTCGAGGCTTTCAAGTCGGACTTAAAGTCTCTCATTGGCAATTATTGTGCTCCGCTTTGTGCTCCGGATTCCACGATCAAAAGAGCAGGCTGGGGTCGCGAGATGGAGGATTGGAGAAAGGATTTGAACCTCCGACCCCCTGGGCCGGAACCAGCTTCCAGCGTTTATTGAACTCTATCGAATTCGGTAGACAGCAACTGATGCCCGAGCCTGTACTTTTTTGTTGACATGCACAGCCCTGAGCAAATAATCTTTCGCGCAAATCAGAGAGCGGCATTCTCTAAAAGGCCACGCACTGCAGTTTTAGTTTCGTCTGTGATGGTTGCTTCCTCTGAATGTTTTGAATAGATCGCGTCGCCGTTCGCAAGCGGCGGCGCTAAATGCGGATAAGCAAGTCGCGTAGGTAACCCGGCACCATCCGGGTGGGCCAATCTGTTCATTCCGTTCAGGGAGAAAGCACATGTCAACGCCGTCGTCTACCAATCCCCATTTCGCCTCTTCCCCTACCTCGCCTCGCATCCGACTCAGCGTTTTCGCTGAATCCGGCCTTCGCCCGCGGAACACGCAGATCCGCCCTCTAGCTATCTGTCTGATATTTGCATTCTTCCTTACTACCGAATTGCGCGCTCAAGGACAGAATGCCGACCCAAGTACTGGTTTTGGCGTTGTCCCCTATCAGACGTACCTCGGTGAATCAGAGAACATCAACCTTGGCACCGGAAATGTGAACATCCAGATTCCGTTACTCAAATTGCCAGGGCGCGGCGGCCACGATTTCACGCTCAACCTGAGCTATAACAGTCAGATCTGGTACGTTTTCAATTTTACTCCTCCTCAAGGCAAAGCGACCCATCAGTATGCCAATGCCCCTGGATGGAACTTGAGCCTACCCCAACTGATGTATGACGGAAATGTTCCAGCCTACGGAAACACTCAGTATACTTGCGATGGAAATTACAGAGTCAAAATGTGGGACGGGCGCACGATTTACTTCCCCTATGTTTACGGAGCGTGTTATTGGGTTAATGGCGGGGGGGAAGCGACCCAAGTCGAAAACTTGGTCGGCAGCTCTGACCCTCCATTTCAAAGTACAGGCAATCAGTGCTCGGCAGATTTCGCTGTCTTGGAGACGTTCAGGACGGGGAGTCCTCAAGCCAAGCTGCACCTTCAAAACGGAGAAACTCTGTGGTTTCAGAACAATCTGCTCTGGAAAGATGAAGACGCAAACGGCAACACCATCACTTACACAACCGGCACAGGCACAACGGCCACTGACACTATGGGCCGCACGATTACGTTCAGCACGACAGCAATTACCTATAAGGATTCCAACGGGACGGCTCAGACCATAACTATAAATTGGGGAGGGTATAACACCAATCCAAATTTCCCCCTCAACCAGGTCGGTGAGGAAAACCAACCCATTGCTGTGTCCTTCGTCACTTCAGTAGCGCTGCCAAACGGGGATACGTGGAACATGAGCTATGACCCAGACTCAACCGGCCACACCTACGGAGAGCTCACCAAAATCACTTATCCAACAGGCGGCTACACAAAATACGACTACGCGTTCGTTGGAACCGCCAACGGGGACAGCAGCGGAGCAACAAATCTTCGCCAGATTGTTGCTAAGCACGTGTGCAAGAGCTACACCGGGACTTGCTCCACGACCGATGATACCAGCATAACCCCCACCCCATATCCCCTCTACGCGGGCGGTAATTCGTCGAGTTCGGTCATCGATCCTCTTGGAAACAAGACCTCATACACTTTCACAAACGGCCCGCTTTTCTACGAAACGTCGCGCCAGGCGTACTCGGGGACCTCGACTTTGCTAGAAACCGTAGCAACCACTCCGACCTGTTGGGGGCCGTCGCAGGTGAAAATTACCCTAGCCAACAACAACCAGGTATCAATGAAAACGCTTCCAGTTAATTCTCCTCCTTTTACTTGGTACGGCTACCAGACGACTACAACAGCCACGTCCAATCCGGTTGTAACCACATCGGAATACGACTACGGTACTGGGGCACATGGCGCGTTGTTGCGCCAGACCAATACAACTCTGATGGCAGTCAATCCGTTCAACGGTCAAAACTACACGACGTTGCCCGTTCACATACTGGGTCGCAAACTCAGTGACGTCGTTCAGGATGGTAACCAAAACACCGTCGCGCAAACCCAGTACGAGTACGACAACTACTCTTCTTCACCACCTCATGCAGCCATTACGGCAAGCGGTGCGACTCAACATGATTCGACCTATTCGACCGGCTACACGACTCGCGGAAACGTGACGGCCACGACAAGATTGTTGAACACGACCAGCAATTGGTTACCAACCACAAATACTTACGACGATGCAGGAAACATTCTAAGCAGTACCGATCCAAGGTCTAACACGACGAACTTCAGCTATGCAGACAACTTCACTGACGGTGTGAATCACAGTGCTATCGCTTCGGTGACGAAAACGACCTATCCCGTTACCAACGGGGTGTCTCATGTCGAAAGGAAACAGTACTACTTCAATACTGGTCTCGCTGCCGCCTCATGTCGGCAAAATTTTCCTTCGGCGACGAACTGCACAAACTCCGCAACAATCCCTCAGCCTGACTATGCCACCTTCACTTACGATTCGCTAGGACGACTCCTCGTGACGAATGTCGGAGATGGGGGACAGACTTCAGTGTGTTATAGCGACGATCCCAGCAGTGGCTGCAACGGCAGCGCGCCACAGCTCAGCACGACTACTACGAAGCTGATCACTGCTTCCACTAGCCTCGTGAACGAGACTTTGCTGGACGGTGTCGGGCATACCCTTCAGACTCAGCTTACGAGTGACCCTGACGGGATAGACTACGTTGATACGGCTTATGACGCGTTGGGCCGTGTCGCTACACGGTCAAACCCTCACCGTGCCGCCGGATCAACGACTGATGGAACTACAACCTACGTCTATGACGGATTGTCTCGCGTGTGTGTGGTTGTCCAGCCTGACGGTGCGGCCGCCTCTCAATGTCCAACGACAGCGCCGCGAGGCGATGTTTTTACCCAGCATGACGTGAGCACATCGCATCCCGGCGATTGCACGACCGTGACTGACGAAGTAGGAAACCAGCGCATGTCCTGTGTGGACGGCCTGGGGCGTCTGACCGGCGTATGGGAAGCTCCGAATCTGACGTCCACTTACAATTTCGAAACTGACTACACCTATGACGCTCTGAATAATTTGCTCAGCGTCATCCAAAAAGGAGGCGGTTCTTCGAACTGGCGGGCGCGGACATTTACCTACGACTCGCTGTCTCGGCTTCTTTGCGCCGCCAATCCCGAAATCCAGGCGGTAACATGCCCAACCTCCGCCACGGGGACATTCCCTTCGTTCGGCGCGATCCTCTATAGCTATGACAGCGATGGTAACGTGTTGACCAAGACAGCTCCGTCTCCGAACCAGCCCTCAACCGGCACAGCGACGGTCACGACGACCTACACCTCCTACGATGCTTTGAATCGACTTAGCGGTAAGAGCTACAGCGACAGCTATGCGCCGAACCCTCCGACCCCAATTGTGAAGTACGGCTATGATGGGGTGGCGCTGACCGGCTGCCTCACAAACGTTCCTGGCGACCCAGACCCCTACCCCGCTGGTCGTCGAACTTCCATGTGTGACGGATCGGGCGCTGTTTCATGGAAGCACGACACGATGGGCAGACTCTTGCAAGCCCGAAGAACCATTGGCGCGGCATCGGGAGACTACGAAACCGACGCTTATAACCTTGACGGCTCGCCCACGAGTGTTACTACCCTCGGCTACTCCATCACTTATACGTACAGCAAGGCCGGGCGGCCACTCACTGCGACATACTACGGAACTAATCCAGCGACGAAGTTTGTCAGTGGAGCTACTTATGCGCCACCCGGCGAATTGGCCACAATGACGATGGGATCGACTTCCAGCTTCACAGGAATCGTCACGAATAACTTTTACAACATGCGGCTGCAGCCGATTCAGCTTTCGGCTGGCGTCACAGGCCAGAACGCGGTGTTCAGCCTGTGCTTCGACTATCACCTCGGAGTCGCCGTGAACGCTGGAACCTGTTCCTTTTCTGCGAGCACGGCAGGCGACAACGGCAATGTCTATCAGATTGTTAACAACCGCGACAGCACGCACGCACGCGACCAGAACTTCAACTACGACCCGCTCAATCGAATCCAGCAGGCGTACAGCAGTGGCTCCATTTGGGGCGAAACCTACGGTCCAACCGCGACAAGTCCGGGCGTTGCACCCTCTAGTCCGGGCATCGACCCTTGGGGAAATCTGACAAATCGGTCGGGCGTAACCGGCAAAACCATCACTGACCCGCTGGCCTGTCCAGCTAATGCCAACAATCAGCTTACGACCTGTTCTTTAGGATATGATCCCGCGGGAAACGTGACCAGCAATAGCACAGCATCGTATGAGTACGACGCGGAGAACCGCTTGATCGCCACTCCTGGATACTCGTATGTCTATGATGGCGATGGCCAGCGCGTGGAAAAGTGCACCCCCCAGGGCACGACGCCGGGCACCTGTGCGAGCGGCGCAACCGGGACTCTCTACTGGCGGGGTCTGGGCAGCGACACGCTGCATGAGACCGATCTGGCGGGGAATGTTCAAAATGACTACGTGTTCTTTAACGGGCAGCGTGTGGCACGCAGCGACAGCGCGGGCTTGATCCACTACTATTTCAGCGACCAGGTGGGCTCGCATGGTGTGGTGGAGAATGCGACGGCAACAGTGTGCGAGCAGGACATCGATTACTTTCCTTACGGCGGTGTTGAGAACGACTACTGCGCGGTCGTGCCACAGCACTACAAGTTCACGGGCAAAGAACGGGACGGCGAGAGCCAACTGGACAACTTTGACTTTAGGTACTACTCCTCTTCGCTCGGCCGGTTCATGAAACCTGACGATCCCCTGGTATGGGAGAACCAAAACGACCCTCAGAGCCTGAACCTTTACAGTTACGCGGGCAATAATCCGGCGGTAAACACTGATCCTGACGGCCATGACTGCATTTACTCGAATGGTGACGGTACCGGCTACGTCCAGCGCGGCGATTGCACCAATGCTGGCGGCAAGGATGACAGCGGTGTCTACGTAAAAGGAACCATCGATGTAAATTCCTTCAAGTACAATGGGGACAATAACAGCTCTTCTTACAGCTACACAACGGAAAGCGGAGGCATTGGCCGGGGAGTTCTCCAAGGGCCCGACCTAAACGGCGGCTTTCCATCCGGTAGCCTAGCGGCGAGCGTCTTTGGCCAAGGTAGTGCCCCACTTTGGAACGATGCTGCCGGCACCGTCGAAGCGGCAGGGCTCCTTGAGGCGAGCATCCTGGCACCCTGGGCGGTTGCAGCGGTTCACTGTACGGAAGGCGGAAGTAAGGCAGCCTGTGCAGGGAATATGGCGATGGCAATCCTCCCCGAGGTGGGCGCGCTGGGAGAAGGTGCAACGCTCGTCAAGGCGGGCCGCGGCTTGCACGCCGCAGAAATCCTCGAAAAGGCAGGTGGGATCGAGCAAGCCGCGAAGGACTTTGAAAGCCTCCAGGGTGCCGAGAAAACTATCGGGAATGTGAAGGTCAAAGAGCTGAGTGATGGAACAAGAGCGGTACTGAGGGACTTTAGCGGCGATGGCAGGCCGACCTTGGAAATCCAACATCCAAGCGGTGAGGTCACGAAATATCGGTATAACTAAGATGAAGGCAATCAAAGATGCAGCGCGGGTCGCGCAATACGCAGCGCTACTGCGGGAGATGATGCTGACGGAGGAAGGGCGGGAGTGCGAGTTTAACCCTGACTGGGTTCGGAATCACAGTTGGAAGGTGGTGCCAGCAGAATCCATGGCACGAATCCCGACCCCCGATATACCGCGCATCGTTTCAGCACTGAAGCAAGCCGGATATACGGAGTGCATCGCAATCTTTAATGAACCTGGATACATTCGGCATCTTCCGCTGTCTGTTGCGAGTGATCCTCCGGGCGACACGGCGACTTGTCATCTGGTGTCGGTTGATGAAGCAGACTTCCGAGACTTCAACCGCGAACTAGGAACATTTCGTTCTGTGTTGCTGCCTGAAGATCGCTCTTGGGCCGTCTCCTGCAACGAGTGGTACAACCTGTTCGGTGCCAAAGCGGAGCTGTTGGAGGCCCTACTTGGTGAACCGATTGAGCAGGCGCGGCGGGAGTTTGCAGAAGTCGCCGCTGCAGTGGCGAGGGGAAATGCCGACGAACCTCTTCTTAAGGTTGCGAAACACTACGCTGCTCTATGAGATAAACGCGACGGATAGCCTGGTAGCAAGCGGGGCACCGGACAGCGGGTGGAGAAGTGTACTGACCTGCTCCCCCTTTCCGCACACATCTGAGTATGACTTCAGCGATCTGCGGCGGCCAGGTCGCCATCTCAGTTGAGAGTAATCACAATCGAAGGAAGAACCTTCTGGTTATTGCTGTCGGTCTGGGTCGTAGCGGCCAGAGCGTCCACTGATAGACTTACCGTTTGAGGGTTCCCGCCTCCCCCGCCTCCCCCGCCTCCCCCACCACCCCCCGAGCTTCCGCCCCCGCCGCAGGAAAGCGTCGTCACGAGGGCCATCGCAGCGATCAGCGCGAGCAGTGGCTTCACCTTGCGCCGGCCGGCCACGAGACACAAGGGCAATAGAGAGGCAAGTAGGAAACCACCGCCTGAAATTCGCCGAGCCGCGTGGCGGATTGCCGAGGCGGGGGCAGTATTCGTCACCGTCAACTGGACCGTGGTAGTGCCGTCGTCGGTGAGCGGTGCGGGCACTGGAGAAACTGCGCAGGTTACGGTATTCGCGGCGGGCTGGCAGAATACAGTAATGCTGCTGGTGTAGTGATTGACCGAAGTCAGCGTCACATTGAAGGTAGCCGACTGTCCCGCCGAAAGCGTGGCCGTGGTTTTGTCGAGAGATGCAGTGTAGTCGCCCACACGCAGAGTGGCGTCGATGGTGTGTGAAACAATGTCCGCAGTGCCGGTGATCTGGAAAGGATAGTCGCCCGCGGTCAGCGTGCCGTAGTGGATCGTCAATCCATCTGACCCGCCTTCGGTGTTCATCTGGCCTGGGCTACAGCTTGCCAGCGCGGGCAGGCCGCTGCAAGTCACGGTCATCGTTTCCGCCAAGCCGTAGGTCGATGTCGAGGTCAAACTAGGCACGACGGTCCCATCCGGACCAACGACTATCGTGGAAGGGTTGAGGGCCAGGGAGAAGTCGCCGATTCCCATCTTGAACGTGGCCGAGCCAGTGACGAAGCCATCAGTGCCGCTGACGGTCACGTTGCGCGTTCCAAATGGCGTGGTGGAAGAGGTGCTGAACTCCACCGCTACGGATGGACCCGGAGTCGCACCCGGTTCCAGTAAAATGGATGGAGGGTTGAAGGTGCAGGAAGCTCCCGGAGCCAGACCGACGCATTTGAAGGACGAAAAAGATCCAGAGTAGCCGCCTTGGCTGTAGAAGCCGAAGGACATCTGGAAACTTTCACCGGGTTCGACCGTTACGTTCGTGCTTAGAGGTGCCGACGGATAGATTATCTGCGCCGTTACGCCGACAGTGAGGTTCGGATTCGGTTTGGTGAAGTAGACGACTGCGGTTTGTGTTCCCAGAGTTGCATACAGCGCGAAAACGCGAGTGGCATCGTACCCGGAGCCGAGAGTAAAAGAGAGATTCTGCGTCTGCTGTCCGGCACCGAATTGGATGCTTGGGGGAATTTGGATGGCCGGGTCGCTGGCGGACAAGGTAACGGTCTGGGAAGAAGTAGCAGGCAAATCGAGCGACACGGTTGCGATGCCGGTGTTGCCAAGAATTGGGCTGGAATCGAGGGCGATGTCTAGCGCGGGCGCTGGAGCGGTGGGGATGGTGGTAAAAGACGAAGTACTTTCTGTAAGTTCCACTAAGTCCGTCGTGCCGTCGCCGTTGAAATCCGCACCGACAACCGGATTGCTTGGGCCGGGCAGTTGGTAGCGATCCGTGACGATGAACGTACCGTCCCCCACCCCTTGCAGGATCACCAAGCTGGCGTCGATGAAGTCCAACGGCAGCGCCGGCCAGAACTGCACGGCAATGTCAGGAATGCCGTCGCCGTTGAAGTCTCCAACCAGGGCCGGATCAGGAGAAAAACGCGCGAGTCCAGGAAGATTGTAGCTTGGTTGCTGTTTGAACGTGCCGTCGGCGGAACCCAGGTAGACGGTAACGCCCGTTGGATACACACCTTCCAGTCCGAAAACACTGTCCGGGTTGCGACCCTGAATCAGGTCTGGATAGCCATCGTGATTCAGGTCCGCCACCGCTACAGCCCCGAAGTGTGAGATGAGAGTAGTTGGAGTCTGAAACGTACCGTCGCCATTTCCGAGTACCTCGACCAAATCATCTCCGCTGGCTACAAATCCCAGGTTTCCGTTAAGGCCAATCAGGAGATCGAGTTTGCCATCGTGGTTTAGATCGACTGCAATGAGTTGTGCCGGGCCGAGCACGCTGAGAATGGGAGATAGCTGAGGGGCCAACTGAGTGAAGGTTCCGTCTCCGTGTCCGAGAAAAACGTCGAATTCCCATTTGAGTCCGGTGGCATCGGTTCCCATAACAGCGAAATCCAGCTTTCCGTCGCCGTTGAAGTCCCCTGTGACAATCTTTAGCGGGTTCGGAAGAGTTGTGAGCGTTACCGGAGGATTGAAAGTCCCGTCACCGTTCCCGGCGAGAAAAGCGACGTTGAAGACGCTGTTAGTACCGGTGTAGCAATTGATGTAAACCACATCTGGCTTGGTTGGATTGCGGAACGCTCCAGGGACAAAAACTGCAAGCGGTTGAGCATCACCGACTGTGATCGTGGTCCGCACCGGAGGCAGAAACTTCCCCGTGCCATCGTTCAGGAGTACGGTGAGTTCGGGGAAGCTGTTCAGAGATATTCCGAATTCAACCAACAGCAAGTCCGCTTTGCCGTCGCCATTCAAATCGGCAACCTGAAGAGGCACCAAATGGTCGGGAGCGTCCACGGGACCGATAGTGTAGCCGACCGTTGCTCCTTGCGGCGGGCCATAGTTTCCGGATCCATCGTTGGTGAACACACTGACTTGCTCAACTAGAGAATCCGCGGTGATGACTTCAGGGCGATGGTCTCCGTTAAAATCCGCCACGGCAAACGAATACACATTCGCGGCGCCTCGGTAGGTTTGGGCAAGGGCAAGATTGCCTTTTCCGTCCCCCTTGAGAACGGAGAGCAAGTAGCCAGCTTCTGCGCCCGCCTCAGTGTTGTCGACTAGCGGAAGAAATGCAGCCGAGCTGATGACATCGAGATGGCCATCGCCGTCGACGTCAAGAACTTGTATTGCAGGGTCGAGGTCGCCGACCATCGCTGTCGGGTTCTGATTCCACGCGAAATTACCATCGCAACTTCCCCTCGCCACTGTGAGCAGACCGAGATCGCCGAGCCGCACGGCATCAATGCACCCATCCTCATCCATATCTCCCAAGCCAACCACCAGGGGGAAATCAGGACCGTCACCAGCGTTTCCGAAGAAATTGACCAGAGAAAGACTTGTTCCGGCTTGGCTCACGTAGGAGATGTATTCGTCGTCTGTGATGGTAGTCACGAAATCAACATAGCCGTCATTGTTCATATCACCTGCCGCTATCCAGCCGGTGAACGCCGGTTCTTCCGCACTAATATTAAGAGGGGTCGAGAAAATGGATCCACTAAAGCCACCTTTTCCATTTCCGAGCAGGACTTGGATCTGGGGCTCGATAGCGTCTTGATCGAGGACCAAGCCGACAACGAGATCTTGATTACCATCATTGTTGACATCAGCCGCAAGAATGAATGTCGGGATTTGAGGCAACGAAGTTTGTGTGCTCGGTTGGAAGGTACCATCTCCGTTTCCAAGAAAGACTTCTACAGTGTTCGAATCTCCATTGGTCACCGCCAGATCAACGGGGCCATTCTTACGCAGTGTGACTGATGTGATCCAGTTGGGGGATTGACCTTGAGTGTACAGAATCTCGGGGACTTGGAAGGTACCGTCGCCATTTCCGAGAAATACGTAGATAGTATTGTCGCCACCGTTACTGACGGCGAAGTCCATCCTTCCGTCTTTATTGAAATCACCAGAGGTGACTGCGGTGGGGATAAAACCTGCGGGCAAGGAAGGCCGTGCCATGAAACCTGCGTTGGCAGTCCCGCTTGGTAGGTATGCGTTTCCTATCGATCGGCCGATCCCTCGAACGGTGTCTGCAGAAAGGTTCCGGTACGGGGGACGCTGGTGCTGCCATTTCCGCGTATCTTGGCCGGACTTAGCGGCAAACTTCCAACCTAGGAATCGTGCGTTTTTTTGAATCATCGCTCGCCGCGCAGAAGGCGACCGGTTCGCTCCAGAATGAATTGCGGCGGAACTAAGCCACGTTGTCTGCGCCCACACTTCAGTCCCGAGCAGAAGGGAGGCGGCAAGAAAAAACGCTGTCCATCTGGGAAACTCGGGTTGCCGTACCCGGGGGCAAAATTGTTCCTTCACTAGCAATCCTCGAAAACGCCGGCGCGGCGCGCGGTCCCCGAACTGAGGATAGAGATATTAGCATGAGAGACTGTCAGATGTTCTCCACCCGAGCCCCACTCACTTTTAGGCTTTAGTGTTCAATAACTTGCATCGTATAGCGGTCTCACAAAACCGCCGGCCGAGTTGGAATCTGAGGATATATGCGTTGACGAACACAGCTACATTCCTGTTACTGTTCCGGTGGGGTCAACTGTTTGACCACTTCATCGCCAAGGTCACTGACTTTAAAACCTCGGCAGTGCTTGCCATCGACCGATGGTGTAAAGGTCACGGTGATTGTGCAACTAGCTCCTGCTTTCACCCTCTTGCCGCAGGTGTTGGTTTCAGAAAAATCTTTCTCGCCTGTTCCAGTGATCGAAATACTAGTGATTGCGTCCATTGAGTAACTCTGAGCAATGGATGGAGCTACCGCCCGAAAATCGTGTGATCGGACGGCCATTTTCTGTTGAGAGATGCATGTTAAGGGCTCACTTCTATCAATTAGGAACCTCGTTTACGAGGGACTGATTTTCCCTCGCAGTCAACCCCTTCTAAAAGGCTGATGCCCCGCTTTCTTCTCGAATGCCTTGCAGATCAACGCAAATATCAGGATCGAAAGAGGTTGAACGCGCACGATTCCGTCCTCCCACACAGCGCAGGAGCGGGAATCACTCCCTGATCTTTGAATCAAATTCCCTGATACGCCCCTGTTAATTCCCTGTTACGATTTGCGCCCAGGGGACTGTTTCTCTCGCGGAATGTGCAACTTGGAGGAAAGGAGTGCGATTTTAGAGGGCAAAATTATCGAAATTCCCTGTTATTTTCCCTGTTAGCAGGGAATTTGGCCGGAGAAAGGTTAGCGCCAGACTGCACGCTCCGCCAGCCAGTCTTAACTGCAGAGAAATTCCGTAGTCCTTTCCCTCGAAATAGGCGAAAGATGCCCATTTGTTGCGATATCTGCTCAGCAAACCGGACTGCGGAGAAAGGACCGCTCGACAGCGAGGGCGATATTTCCCTGGCTTTTCTCCGGAAGGCACATGCGCAGTCCGGTTTCGAGAGGAGCACTAGGCGAATGCAATGCGATCAAAAGGCACGGACTGCGGCGTCACGTGTTGACTTTTGCGAGCAGGTCAGGGATTTGGGTTCGAATTTCCTATGAGATCGTTTCCGGATAACCGCAGAGTCGCGACTATGTTCTGCCTAGACGCGCGCTCTCGATCCCGTGAGGGCGACGCTGGAGGTGGAACGCCAGTCGTGGCCCTGCGCGATCGCATGATACGGCCCCGCAGTTCCTCCTGGCTGTACAACCATGCCGTCGAGACCCCTGCTTGTGGGTCTGGAAACTTATGATCTGCGGCGCCCTCGGACTGATCAAACGTAATCCGTTTGTAATTCCATCCAATGATGAGAAATTTAGGCTTCTGTTTTAAAAACGGGCTGATAATAATGCTGTGCTTGGCGGCGCAGTGACACTATCGACCCCCGCCGGAGGGCATAACGGCCCGATTGCCAAGCCGGACGCCAACAAGTAACGCTCAGCGTCGGCTTTCAATTAACATTCGGATGACGGCGCGAATTGAACTGGAATGTTTGATCGCGAAATGACCTTCGTAATATGTGTTAGTCGTTTTCATCTCTTGCCCGCCGGTACTTCTTGCTAGCATCCCGACATGCACGGAACAAAACCAGTCGTGCGCGTATTCGTCTTGTTAATGTCACTGGCAGCTTCTGCGGGCGCTGCGCACTGCGCCGAGGAACCCAAGGCGGTTCCCGTCGCCACCCCCGTGGTCTCCCTAGTCAAACAGTTCACACACGACGGCATCGCGAAAACCAATCTCGTCTCCGATGAATCACATCTTTACGTGACCGAGTGGCTGGCGGCACGACACATCGTCACAAGATATTCGGTCAACGACGCCGACCATGCGGTCGTACCTGGACCGTTTAGCGATTTCCAGGCGCTCGACATCTCGCGGGACCATTCAAGTCTGCTAATCACTCCCATGCAGGGGACCGGCAACGCAGAATTTTGGGTTTTGCCGGTGAATACCGGAACGGCGCACAAGATCGCGGACCTTGCGGGACGCGACGCCAGTTGGTCCACCGACGGCACCACTCTAGTCTATGGCAAGTGATCTTCTCTGTTTGTTGCAAACTTTGACGGTACAGGGGCCCGCGAAATCTGCATCGCCGATGGATCTGTTTTCGCTCCGCATCTCTCGATTGACGGAAAGCGCATTCGCTTCACGGTAAGTAACGTTGCTCTCAATACAACGGGGTTGTGGGAAGTAAATTCGGACGGATCGAATCCGCATCCGGTGTTGAAAGATTGGCAGCATGTGACCGCAGCCTGCTGTGGTGGTTGGACCGCTGACGGGCGTTATTACATCTTTCAAGTTACTGAAACGTTTCCGACCACATTGACCTCTCTGTGGGCTCTCCCCGACACAGCCAACTCGGTTTACAAGACACCAATTCAACTGACGACCGGCCCCATTTCATTCGGCAACGTTTCCATGTCGAGCGACACGAAGCAGGTATGGGCCCTTGGAGTGCAGCCCGCGGCCGAAGTCGTGAAATTTGATGGTACGAGCAAGAAATTCGTTCCGCTGCTACCCGGCGTCTCGGCGACCGATCTCGATTTTTCCGCCGACGGCAAGTGGGCGACCTACGTCGCCGTACCCGATGGCACACTCTGGCGATGCCGCACCGATGGGTCCGATCGCCGTCAACTGACCTTTAGTCCTGATCGCACCGCCTTGCCCCGGTGGTCGCCCGACGGAACCCAGATCGCTTACGTCAGCATGCAACTCGGCAAGCCGTGGAAGATTTCAATCATTTCGCGTGATGGTAGTTCGCCACAAGACATCCTGATCGAGAGCCACGGCCAGATCGACGCCAACTGGTCACGCAATGGCGACCGCATCATGTTTGGGTATTTGCGCGTCGAAGGCGGCGGCACCATCCGCATCGTTAACCTGAGCACGCATGAACTCACCACGGTCCCAGGCTCGGATGGCCTGTTCAGTCCGCGTTGGTCTCCCGATGGCCGCTTCATTGCCGCGCTCTCCATCGATAACACGAAACTTATGCTGTTCGATTACAAGACCGGAAAGTGGTCCACGTGGCTCGAAGAGGCCGCTGGTGCCGTCAGTTATCCGGAATGGTCGGCCGACAGCAAGTACATCTATTTCGACGATCTCGTTACCGAGGAAGAATCAATTCGTAGGGTAGAGGTTGGCAGCCGCCTCACCGAACAGGTTTTGAAACTGGAAGGAATCGAGCGCTATCCTGGGCCGTTCGGCTTGTGGAGCGGTCGCATGGCCGATGGGTCGTCAATGTTCGTAAGAGACCGCAGTTCACAAGAGGTTTACCAGTTAAGTGTGGTGCTGCCGTGAACCGAACGAGGACTTGGGTTATAGCGTTCTTAGCACTTGCCATTTCCATCCTCCCCGGCACGGCAGCAGCGCAAACCCGGGAAACGGATATCTCCGACAGAAAAATCGTCACGCGGGTAGAACCCGAATATCCCGAAACCCTGAAAAGGCTGTACATCGGCGGCGTCGTCCGCATCAGACTGACGGTTGATCCGAGTGGGAAAGTCGAGACCGCCGAACTGTTGGGCGGCAGCCCGATCCTCGGACAGTCCGCCATGCGCGCCGTGAAGCAATGGAAGTACGCTCAGGCTGCTTCCAAGGAAAGCGTCACTGTCCTGCTTGAATTTGACCCGCACCGCTAAGAATACTCATACCATTAGCATCAACTGTCGTAATATCGCCACTGATTGACCCGAATCAGCCCAATTCTCAATGAGCGAAATGGCCTGGTTAAGTAAACTGAACGATTACGGAGCCGACACGCGCCCGCAACTCGCAGATTTCAGTTGCGATTGAGTCCGAATCTCCTAGTCATTGATGGCGATGGCAGTTATCCCGACTAAGCCAGGGGCATCGAACTCTGTTATGTGTCGAAACGGTTAATCCTTAAGTCGACGTTACCCCTCTCCGCCGCAGTTCAGCAGGACCGCCTCAGTGACACCGAAGCGAACCACAGCGCGAGCGCTTGAGTAGACACTCATAGAGATCCTTTGCGGTAAGCTTAGACTAGCCACAGAACATGGCAACCTTAGGCTTGCCAGATCCATACTTCCCAGGCAATCAATGCCCTTATATATCTAAAAACAAAGATCTTATTCCGCTATATAATTACAAGCCACCCGCTATCCCCAGACCATTGACCGATGCCGGTCCTTACGCCACAGTCTCCGCAGCGTAAGGGCGATTCCCCATGGACCGAAGGCCTGAGCGCGACTCACTCTCAGGAGAAGAAATAATGAAGTCGAATTACCGTCTAGCTAGAGTTCCCGTCGCCGTGGTCGCGATGTTGCCAACGTTGCTGGCAGCGATCGTAATGTTTTCCGCCTCCGCCCTTCCAGCACACGCCCAGACTCCTACCGTCCTTCACGGCTTTCCAGATACCTTGACCAACGCCTGCCAGCCCGAAGGCAACATCGTGCAAGGCCGCGACGGCAATATGTACGGCATCGGACTCTATTGCGGCACCAACAACACGGGCGCGGTTTATAAGATCTCGACCAACGGCACCGAAAGCATAATCTACAGCTTTCCTTCCGATTACAGTTTCTGCTTCTCCGGCCTCACCCTCGGCAGCGACGGAAATCTCTACGGTACTTGCTTCTCAACCCCGGCTGGCAGTGGCGCTGGAGCGATTTTCAAGCTGACCCCCGGCGGAGTGTTTACCGATCTACATGACTTCACCAATACGAACGGCGACACCGAACCGCTCTACGCTCCCATCCAGGCCGCCGACGGCAACTACTACGGCGTCACCGGATACAACCCCTACACCTGCGGCAACGTTTACCAGCTCACGCCCGCCGGGGTCTACAAAAACCTCCACACCTTCTCCGGAAGCGACTGCGGCCCTGCCTCCAGTCTAATCCAGGGCAGTGACGGCAATCTTTACGGCACGCTCTATAATTGCGCCCTCGGCAACAGCCTTGGCTGCGTCTACAAGATCAGCACTGCCGGCGTTCTAAAAGAAATCTACGGCTTCACCTCCGCCTCCGGCTACAACCCCTGCACCGGCGTAATCCAGGGCAAGGACGGCAATCTCTACGGAGCCACCAACACTGGCGCGGCCAACAATTCCGGCAGCATTTACAAGCTGACAACTGCCGGAGTCCTCACCGACATGCACGATTTCGTCCAGAGTACCGACGCCTCCTGCGTCGACAACGTCGGCCGCACCAACGTTGACCTCACCCAGGTCACCGACGGCAGCTTCTACGGCGTCAACGGCTCCTACGGCCCCACCGGCGAAGGCAGCACCTACAAACTCACCCCCGCCAAAGTCTTCACCGACTTCCTCTTCCCCAACCCGGCGGTGGACGGCGACGCACCTCTGACCACGCTGCTGCAAAACACCAACGGAATTCTCTATGGAACCACTCCCGCGGGCGGGCCCACTTCCTGCGCATCCTGTGCGGGCGTGTTCTACAGCGTCTCCACCGGCGACGCCGCCTTCATCAATCTGGAGCCCACTCAGCACACCGGCCTGATCGGCGCCAGCATCGGCATCTTCGGCCAGGGTTTCAGCAGTTCCTCGGTAGTAAAGTTCGGCGGCGTGAAATCCACTTCCGTCACGCTCTCCGGCACCACCTACCTCACCGCTAAAGTCCCCGCCGGAGCGCTCACCGCCGCCGTCACAGTCACCACCGGCTCCACCACCTTAACCAGTCCGCAAACTTTCAAGGTCAAACCAAAAATCACCAGCTTCACCCCCAACAGCGGTCCCGTAGGAACCCTGGTCACCATCAAAGGGTCCAGCCTCACGCAAACCTCCACCGTAAAATTCGGCACCGTGAAAGCCACCACCCTCACCGTCGTCTCCGACTCCGAAGTCACTGCCGACGTCCCCACCGGCGCCACCGGAACCGTCACCATCTCCATCACCACCCCCGGCGGCACGGCCAACAGCACCACCAAATTCACCGTCAACTGAAACTCACTAAACCTAGAAAGGTGCCCATCTTTTGCGCTCGAATGCGAAAGATGGACACCTCCAACTACGGTTACTGCGTCAATCGCCTGGCCCAGGTTCGATCTCCAGAGTAGGACCACAAGGCGCCAAACAGATGGAAGCACCGACTGAAGTGAGAATGCCCAACATGCACCGAGCGAAAAGCATAGCGACAGCGGCCACGCGGCAGGAGAACAAAAAACCTTGTTCAATGAAGCTAGCGAAGAATCCGGCAATAATATACTTCGCAAAGTTGGCTGCTGGAGACATTTGTTGTGCGGTATGGCACAAAAGTGAGCAATATTGACCAAACCGCTTAGGCCATCGCATGTATTCTTTGCGGACTATGCCTGACCAAAGTGTGCGAGTCGCCGTCGAGCAGCTATTGGATTCTCTTGCCGATGTACCTATGGCCGCTGCCTGCCACAAATGCGGCTCGCCGAAGATAAGCGTGGGTGCCACATTCTTCGCGCTAGGTGGAAAGACTTGGAAAGTCTCCCTGCCAGCGTGTCCCTATTGTGACTTGAAGCAAGACACGGCCACGTTCGTCTCTGACATGGACTGCTAGCCTATTTCCTTGGACGGCGTTTCTTCAACCAAACCGAGTGGCGAACTCAGAAGCAACAAGGACTTCCGAATCGTCGGCGCCATGACCAGCGTGGCAAAAACGACAGCTGCGCCGACCACCTCAGTCTCTGCGAAGTAGGCGAATTACGCGGGGAACGAAGTTGGACTGTTCCTCGTTCCGCGTCGCAGGATGGCGCGTCTCACTGGGTATACCCCGTGGCCATCTGACATTCGCTCCAAACACGCGAGGCGGGCGAGCCAAGGCTGTTGAGAACGGCATTTTGCAGTGATCCAAATCTGGCAACCGAAGTGTCCGGCGACGATAGTTCGGCTTGATTCTGTGTTTGCCCATAGCGACGGCCTCCCGTGCCGCAGCCATTTGGGACGACAAAGAACGGCTGGACGTTGCAATGTGGAGTCGCTTCGTTTTCTGGGCTGGGGGAGCGCTATGACATGATTTCGAGATCGATGAATTCCGATCCTGCCCTCGTTTATCATGCTCGGATCGTAATTTGCCAATTCGAAGTTGGTTAGCGGTCGAACCGATTTTGAAGAAGAAAAACTGCGCCATTTGAGACGGCAAGGGATGTGGATGTATGGGAATGAGTGCTTGGGATAACTTTTTTCGAGCGTCGGGATCAGGTGGCATCAGTTTAAGCATCAATCTGAGAAAAGCGAATGATCCATCGATTCCAAGCCTGTTCGGTTTGCAAGCCTAGAAAAGTGCAAGTTCGATGATTATCGCTTAAAGCCTGTTGATAGGGTTTGAGCGCTATCTGCTTACAATAGTGACCGAAGGAATATAGTGTTGGTTGCCGCTTTCCCAGCCTAAGGTGGGTTCGAAAGCAAGAAGGAGAACACGAACAGCCTGATAAGTAAGCTACTTTGAACTCAAAGTAGCCCACTACCGAACGGCTAGCTTCCTGTGTATTCAAGCAGAACAAGGGTCAAATCATCATTTTGTTTCGCGTGCCAGCGGACGACTGAGCTCAAAAGGTTGTCAATTGCAGACGAGACACTCAGGTAGCGAGAGTCGAGCAATTCGGTCTTGAGACGCGGTAGGCCAAAAAATTCATCACGGGTGTCCGCAGCCTCGACAACCCCGTCCGTGTACATAAGATAGCGGTCGCCCGGAATGAGAGAAGCCTCGATAGACTGATAATCGGCAAAATCGAAAGCAGCAAGCATGAGTCCGTTCTCTTCAATCTCGGTGACCTGGTTGTCGCGCAGTCGCAACAGAGGGGGATGACCTGCGCCAGAGTAGCGTAGGATCTTGCGCTCAGCGTCCAAATAAACCAGCCCCGCAGTCACGAACTGAGTTTGGGTGTTGCCGTACAGGCTCCTGTTCATCTTGCCCAAGGCTACACCCGGGGAGGATGCGTCCTCGCGATGAGATGCGGCCGCGAGTTTTACCATGGAAGCGATCAGAGCGGCGGGTATGCCATGCCCCGATACGTCCGCGATGAGGACGGCCAACTAGCGCTCGTGATTAAGGACATAGTCGTAAAAGTCTCCCGCAACCTCAGTCATGGGAACATATCGCGCCGCGACCCGGAAAACGGACGAGTTGGGAGCGCTGCTGGGGAGGATCGATTGCTGGATGCGGCGCGCCAAGTCGAGTTCGCTTTCGAGCGAAATTAGCTTTTCTTCGCGATTGAGTGCACGACCCACGGCAATACTACCGCGGGCTCCTAAAAAAACGCACATGCCTACGGGTTCGAAATGGTTTATGTCCTCGCGGATCAATCCGAGAACATTGTCATATATCACCGAGGCAACGAAGATGGCGAAGCCCCAAATGGCGACGCGAAGATCGCCGCTTTTTTTGTGCTGCCACATACTGATAACGAACAACATGACACCGATGAGCGTTGCCGTATTGTTGACGGCACTCATCCAATTCGGATGACCGATAAATGGAGTCAGCACGAACAAAAAGAGCGACACGCCGATAATTCCAGCACCTGACAGCTTGCCCAACCTGCCAATCATCCGCGCCTTGCTGAAAAAAAGCAGCATGGAATCGGCACAAGGAAGTTCATCAGCGCTCGGCCTGGAACATATACGCTTGAGGATCCAAAAAGTTCCTCAATGAGGGTCCGCTCCAATCCGAGCCGAAACCCATAAAGCAAAGTGAACATCCCACATCGCTTGCGTTGCGACGGTTAAGGCAGCATTGGCCTGTGTAACCGCCGCCCGCGCCTGTTGAAATTGCATCTCTGCCTGGTTGGGAATTTCCTGCGCTTGCGTTGCATCCTGGAGTCGCGAGCAGCCTCGTTTCGAGCTCTTCGACTCGCCTACGTCGAAGTGCAAAAACTTGTGCTCACCGTTTGCAGGAGTGGTCGCAGTTGTAGGCCCTCATTTTGTCCAGACGCGTTGCTGCTAACCTACGCGCAAAGGCCTGCGCCTCGCGCATTAAATGTTGCGATGTTTTCTCTCTCATGTCGCAAGAATCCGTGGACTAACGTATCCGGAGTATAGTACTCAGCCACGCGTACTCCCGCCTGTTTCAACATCAAGCTGCGCGTGTTCTCCGGCCGGGAATCGCGCGCGCCGAGGGTGACGGATGCATCCTTAACGAACGTGTTACATACCGCCGTTCTATAACGCTCTAGAGGTCAAGGGGAAGTCTGAAAGGGGTGCCGTCCAACCCTTTGTCCTCAACCCTGCAACCAACGCTCGACAACACTCTTTTGTCAAAAAGGCTCATTAAAATGGCCAGCCCGGCGAGCATTAAGAAGCATCCTATTCATCCGATCTTGGTTGCGATTCCAATTGGATTGTGGACATTCGCTCTGGTGTGTGACGTTGCCAACGCCTTCGGGGCGGACGGACCGTGGGCATTGCTCAGCATCTATTCGATCGGTGGCGGAATTGTCGGCGCGATGCTGGCGGCCGTGCCTGGCTTGATCGACTATTGGTCCATCGACCAACCAGAAATGAAGAGAATAGCCACCCGCCATTTGCTAGTTAATGTAGGCGGCCTACTCATTTTCGGCTTTAACTTGTGGTCGCGGTTCCACCTATCAGCGGCGAGCAGACTGCCCTTGCTGCTCTCAGTTCTGGGGTTTTGCCTAATCGGAATCGGGGGATGGTACGGTGGTGAAATGGTTTACGTAAAAGGTATGGCGGTCGAAGCGGTAAAACCGGCTTCCGCGAAAAACTCCGAGGAACGTCTTCGTCGCGTGAGATAACGCGCATAGACTGAGGGAATAGCGGCCTTAGCATAATAAAAACGCCGTTTGGGGGGGCGGCTAGATGACGGAACTGAAGGACAAAATTCAGAACGGACTTGATGAAGCCCGTATGTTGATCCTCGGCGCCGAAATTCTGGTGGGTTTCGAGTTCACAGCGACCTTCCAACCTGAGTTTAAGAAACTCTCCGCAACATCCCAGCACCTGAACTTAAGTGCTTTAATTCTGATGCTCCTCGCTGTCGGCCTATTGATCTCACCGGCAACTTTTCATCAGATCTCGGAACAAGGCAATGACTCTGTTCCCCTCCTTCGCTACACGAACCGCGTTATGGAGCTTGCTCTTTGCCCCTTTGCAGCGGCTCTGGGTGCAAGCGTCTACATTCCGGCAGCGGCCATAGCGGGCTCAGATGCGGGCGCGATTCTTGGATTGACAGTCACTCTTATCGCAGTGTTTTTCTGGTATGGTCCGGTGCTGCTGCGACATCGTCATGAACGCGCAAGACAGGAGGGGGCCACGAACATGTTGTCAGAAACGCAACCACCTTCGATCCTCACCCCACTGCATGACAAAATTCGCCAAGTGCTTACTGAAGCGCGCGTGATTATTCCCGGCAATCAGGCCCTTCTCGGATTCCAGTTCGCGGTTATTTTGCAAACCGGGTTTCGAGAATTAGCCCCTTGGCTGAAATGGATTCACCTCGTGAGTCTTCTATTTATCGCCATTAGCACAGTGCTGCTGTTAACCCCTGCCGCTTATCACCGCATTGTAGAGCATGGCGAGGAAACGGCTTCCTTCTATCGAGTCGCGCATGTAATGGTACTTTGCGCTTTGCCACCCCTGGCTCTCGGTATCTGCGGAGACTTTGTATTAGTGATCCATACGACTACCGGCAACGGCTTTGGGTCGGTCGTCGCCGCAGTGCTCATGCTCACCTTCTTTACGGTTCTGTGGTTTGCTTACCCGTGGTTTCGAAGAAGCCATTACCGAGGCGGAAATAGTCTTTCACAGACGTCACAAAGAGCGCGAACATCATGAATATTTTAGAAGCCACGAAGAGTTACGAGGAGTGGATGCGACGTTGTACTCCCCTTGTCGAATCTGATTTGCGCGCTAAACACGAGCAGATGAGAGAAGACGCGTTCCTCTTTTTTCGAGGAACGTACTACCGGTGGGCCCAGCTTTGGCCAGAAGTCTGCGCTGAACTTGCTCGTGCTCCCCGAGTACTGGCTTGCGGCGACCTTCATGTTGCAAGCTTCGGTACTTGGCGCGATGAAGAAGGGCGGCTGTGTTGGGGAGTTGACGACTTTGATGAAGCCTGTCCTTTGGCGTATACCAATGACTTGGTGCGGCTAGCAGCGAGCCTAAAACTTGTTAACGACTCAGGCTACTTGACGACTAGTTTGAAAATTGGGTGCCAAGCTATTTTAGAAGGTTATGAAAAGACCCTAAAGCAGGGTGGCTGTCCCATTGTTCTCGCCGAACGCGAGGAGAACTTAGAGACACTGGGCATTGAGGCGATTGACCCTCCTCCGGACTTCTGGCAGAAACTTAAAGCCATGCCCCCAATCAGGGGAAATCTTCCCCGGGAGGTCAAACTAGCTCTTGAAAAGACCCTGCCCCATGCGAGGCTTGAATACAGGGTGGTGCGAAGGTCGGCGGGAATGGGAAGCCGCGGACGACGGAGATTCGTGGCGATTGCTGATTGGAACGGAGGTTGTATCGCTAGGGAAGCAAAAGCCGTGGTGCCGCCCGCTTCCTGGTGGATCGATGCGCGCGTAGGAAGGGCACAGAGCTATTACGGCAAGGCGATCGACCTCGCAGTGCGGTCGCGGGATCCTTTTCAGAGGTTAGAAAGGAACTGGCTGATTCGCCGACTCTCTCCTGATTCGAATCCTATCGAGATTGAGGACTGGCCGAAGGAACGCGACGAGGAGGCACTGCTGCATGCGATGGGCACGGAAGCAGCTAACGTGCATTTGGGTACGAAACGCGCGGCTCGCAGAATCCTGGCAGATTTGCGCCGCCGAAAACCGAATTGGCTTCGTTCCGCAGCCAAGAAGATGGCCTGCGCAATGAAAAGGGAGTGGAAAAAGTACACAAAGTGATCCTGCGCTTGGTTCCATTGATTTCAAGTCGTCAGAATACTGGGATCTGCCATCGGCGCTATCCACATTATGAAGGGGCGGCGAACCAAGCCAATTGCCAAATTTTTGCCGATACCTTACTCACGACTGGGCGGGTCCGATGAAATAAGTAAAGGCACGCGGCAATAATTAGCGTCCGCGACGGCGTAGAAACAAAACTATAACTACGAGGATAACGACGAAGCTTCCGGGCCAAATGAACCAACCGCGCCCTTGACTATACCCACCTGCGACGATACAGCCCGGAAGTGTTCCTGTAAGGAGCAGAATCGCTGAGAGACCATATTTGTCTAGGTATTTCGGCTCTAAAAACTTTAATTTCATGCAGCCCTTTTGTAAGCGAAATTCGCTACCAACGTTTCGAATAACCGTTCGACGACCCACCCATCACAGAAGTCCTCCAAACCGGGGGCAAAAGTACGGATCTTCCGTAACAGAGTGTACCATTTGCACTGAGTACACACGATTTGAAGAGGTGAGTGACAACATAGTTCTGGGCCGACAGAGACCGAGATGGCCGCGCCGGTCTCAGCGTGCATTCCGGCCTTCCGTTACGCTGCGTATGACCGCCCAAAGGAGGTACTATGGGAGGCTCACCCTTTCCCAGAAATACCTTGCATATTTTCCGGCACTCCAGTCGATTTTCAGACCGATTTGACTGCCGATGAAAACGGCAAAGCGGTTCATGAGCACCGTTATGCTAAACGGATTACGAGTGTCCAGTCGGATTTCCCAGCCCCTATTATTGTCGATTAAATCGGATCAACCATTTCCCAGCCACACCGGATCTGCTCCGATCGGATTTGACAGAAAAACTCAGGAAGCAACGCGGACCTCGAAGAGGAAAAGTCGCGGCAAGGATTCATGCTGGAGGCGATCACGTTGAGCGGTGCGAACTGGAAGAAGTTCGGGGCCAGATAAATGGCGCTCCGCGCATAGCAAGTCGCGATAACGTAGGCGCGGATCTTAAGAGGAATTCATAAGCGAGCCGTTGGAGGGGAGGGTCAATCCTAGCCGGTAGCTGCCGTTGGCCCCGCCTAGGATTGCCCTGTATGAAACGTCTAGTATGCTTCTATTCTGACCGTAGGCTTCATCGTTCGTAAATACCTCCGATTCCGTAGGGAGAGAAAAGACCGCCTCGAAGTTTCCTCGCCTCCACGTTCCTTCTGGGGTCTTACTGAGAATCTGGGAGCCCCGTCGTCGATACCGCCGAGCGCAACCACGGTCGCGAGAAAACTAGTACTACTGTCCTTCTAGCTGGTGGAGCGAGCGGTCACGGTGCGGAGCATTCCGGTATGGCGCAACAGAGACGCGTAGTCAGGTTGCATGTCCACTCGCTCATACACCTCTCTCCCAGTTCGATTTGGAATGGATGGACGGAAGATAGAACCGCTTGACTGGCAAAGCGATAAGTCCGAAATGCAGACGTCCACTCCAAACGGCGGAAGGCATGAAAGAACAGTGGGATGCCATCGTTGACCGCAGGCTGCCAAAAATGTATCGGCAAGAGTTCTACGATATTCTTACCCTCGTTGTTCATTGAGCGAAGTCAAGCCAGTCACATCGCATCGTACCTAAGCGACCCGCTAGGTCCGACGTTTACACACCGCAGCAGAACGCCACCGGTCACGCTTTTGGTATTCCGAGCTTCCAAATACACCGAGGTGGGTCTCCCGGCTTAGCGAACTCAACGTCCCCTTTTCAGGGTTTGCGGTTCCGCTTGGATGCCTCGGCGGATTTGACTCTGTAGCCATTATTTTAGTCCTCAATAACTAGTACTTCTCAGCGGCATTCTGACATCCCTTTCTCAGCACTTGAATCATTTTCAGCATCTGACGCTTGTTGCATGGAACCGCGGGAATAATTGCCACACGCGAGCCTATTATGGAACTTCGAATATGATTTCAAGAAAGACTAACGCGTCCTTCATCGAGCCCATGCTTCTTCTCCGCAAAGAGAAATTGCCGGAGGGCAGGGACTGGCTATATGAGATAAAACTGGATGGCTATCGTGCCATCGCGATTAAGACCGGAGGAGGCATCCAGTTGCGCTCGCGCAACGACAATGACTTCGGTGTTCGCTATTCGGGCATTGTGACGAGGCTGGCCTCACTGCCCGATGAAACAGTAATCGATGGAGAGGTCGTAGCGTTGGACGAATCCGGGAAGCCTTCATTCAACACTCTTCAAAATTATGGCTCGTCCGATGCAGCCGTTTTTTATTACGTATTTGATGTATTAGTGCTTAATGGGCGTGACGTAATGGGCGAGACTCTTGCAACGCGGCGTGCGTTATTGGAAAAGCGTGTTTTACCTAAGCTCACTGACCCGATTCGCTATTCCCCAGAGTTGCAAGAAAGTCTGCCGGATTTGCTCCATTTGGTTAAGGCGCAGGGGCTGGAAGGTCTGGTTGCCAAGCATCGAGACAGTCGATACGAGGCAGGTCTTCGATCCGGGGCGTGGCAGAAGATGAGAGTCAACCAAGGCCAGGAGTTCGTCATCGGAGGCTATACGCCAAGCGACAAGAACTTTGATGCACTCGTGATCGGCTATTTCGAGGGCAGCAAGCTCCTTTACGCCGGGCGGACCCGAAATGGGTTTACTCCCGCATCCAGAGTGGAACTTTTCAAGCGAATTCGCCCACTGCAAGTGAAAGAGTGTCCTTTTGCCGATCTTCCGGAGAAAAAAAGCGGACGATGGGGAGCGGGTTTGACCGCTACGAAGATGAAAGAATGCCGCTGGCTGAAGCCTGAACTCGTTGGACAATTCGAATTTGTGGAATGGACACCCGAGCTGCACTTGCGGCACACGCGCTTCATTGCATTGAGAGACGACAAATCCGCACCGGCGGTGCATAAAGAATGACCTGCTCGGGTTCCGAAAGCCGATCAATCTTACGTGCCTTGCACGTCAGAAACGGCTGCTTCACCTAGAGCCTTAATCTCTTCGGTAATTTGCCGCCGCCGGTTCTCTCTCGATTCGAGCTCGCCGGCATCAACCACCGCTCCACCGTGTCCTTCCAACTTCTTGAGCCCTGCCAACTCATTCAATAGTTCCATCATCTGGTCCGATTGCTTCCTCATCCCAGTTCTCCTTGTACTAGCCGAAGTCTTGCCCGCGATTGGATGCCATTTTGGCCGATTGCGAATGTGGGAAACGTTTTAGAATGAGAGGCTACAGGCCAGCTTAAGCTCTGCCGCGGTCCTTAGCAGGCGGGACTACAACCGAGGTGAAGCGGGAGTTATGAACTCCAAGATCTTCGAGCACAACTGACGTTTAGCATCTTCAGCGGAATGTACTCATCGCCAGCGTGTCCTGATCTCTTCGAATTTAAAAGCACTATTTATGGGGCTTCCTCTGCGGGTTAGTAACGAGGCTAGTGCCGCTGAAGGGCTGTGAGTGTGATGCAGTTTACGACAACGTCTTCTAGACCAACGAAATAATCTTACTGCCGATCACCGCGGCCTTGATAGCTTTTACCAGAGAGATGTCTGCTTCGCTCTTAACAACGTAGGCGCTCGCTCCGATCTTCTTGTCCTCCGCAACGAAATGCTTATCGGCTCGGACGACAAAATCACGATAGCCGTACACGGCAACTTCGACTTGATAACGGCGAACAAGAGGTTTCGAAGGCAATGACAATTTCATCGGGAAACGATGTTGTTCGGCCGCACAATCTCAAAGACAGACTTGTTCGTGCCACCGTAGGCACCGGTGGTTCCGTAGATGGCTCCGTCGGAATCTAAGCTTATGCCGGAAAATGGATAGCAGCCACCTGGGCCGGGCAGAAAGCTATGCAAGATGCTCTCCGTCCAATCCCCCGCCACCGGCGTAAACTCGAACACCGTACCGTAAAAGCCTATGCCCCCCGTGCCGCTTGCTCCGTACAAATTGCCGGCGGAATCGAAAACCAGCTTCCCCGGACCTGGCTGCGCGGCGTCGCTGGAGTTTCCCTCGAAGTTGTGGATGATCGTCTCCGTCCAAGTTCCTCCCCCACTTGGGGTCAACTCGTAGAGAGTTCCATACCCTGCGGTTCCTCCCAGAAACGTCGTGCCATATAGGTTGCCCGCGCTGTCGAAGGTGACGCCGGACTGCGGGTCAGCCCCGTCCGCAGTACCGAATGCGAAACTGTGCAGGATGGTCTCGATCCACTCTCCGCTCGGCGACGGAGTCAGCTCGAATACCGTGCCGTTCGATCCTTTGGTTTCGCCTGCCGTCGTGCCATACAAATTTCCGGATTCATCCAGAGTGAGGCCAGCGATGGGGTTTGTGCCGGCGAGGGGATAGAAGTTAAAAATAACTTTCTCCTGCCAAGTGCCATTCGAGTCCGGCGTCAGCTCGAATACTGTCCCGCAGCCGGCTTTTCCACATTCTTTCCGGCTGCCCCCGCCGTATGTCGTCCCATAAAGATTGCCTGCTGCATCAAGAACTAATGCTGCATAGGGATTTAGCCCATCACCGTCACCCCCCGCGAAGTGATGAATGATTTTCTCGGCCCAGGTGCCGTCAGGTTGCGGGATCAACTCGTAGACAGTGCCACAGCCGTGCGTTCCGGAATAGGCGGTGCAAGGCCGATTGCCGCCGCTGTAGGTTGTTCCAAAGAGATTACCGGACGGGTCCAAGACCGGGCCACTATATGGGACTAATCCGTCTTGACCGCCACGTTTAAAGCTATGCAGTACCGATTCCGAGGGACCGTCGTTTCCCTTAATTGTAAGCTTAAACACAGTGCCGTCGCTAAACTGACCTCCGCCTAAGGTCACGCCATAAATGTTTCCCGCCTTGTCGAAGGCAAGGCCACCCCAAGGATCGAGGCCGCTGATGCGGTCGGTAAAGGTATAAAGCACTTTTTCTTGCTGTGCCATGGCGCGCGGAGGAACTGCAAGCGCGGCTGAGGTTAGGATCGCAATCGCAATCCCGGCCATCGATAGTTCGTTATTTCTCATAATAGACCCCCTCTGGGTAAAGGATGACTTGGACTTCGGAGTTTTCGCGCGGTCAGCCGTTATCCCACAGCCGCGGGCATCTGCCCAAGGGCCGCGGAATCAGAATGGGCAGTCTTGAAACCCGCGGTCTATGCTAGCCCACCCGTCCCGAATTGTCTCGCAGAGAATCTCCTCGATAGCTTTGATCTGTACCTCGGTTGAGAGGCCAGAATTCTATTGAATACTTTTCAACACTCACTCTTGTTAAGTTACAAGATGCTCAGATTCGTCGTGCCACCGTCGAACATCGGAATGACAGCTTCTACAAGCGTTCCCGGTTCGGCCCGCGTGACTCTCAACTCGCCATTTAATTGCTTGATGCGCTCTTTCATCCCGGTGATTCCAACGCCAGCGGACGACGCCGTGGGACCGATGCCCTTACCGAAGTCTCGGATGCGGAGAACGATATGGCCGGTCTCTTGATTCATTTCGACGCGGGCGTCTTGACTCCCAGAGTGACGATAGGCATTGGTCAAGGCTTCCTGAATGATGCGGAAGACCACTGTTTCGAGATCACGCGGCAGACGAGCAAAGGTTGCAGGCTTATAGTCCAATGTCACATTGAACTGACTTCGTTTCTGAAGTCCGTCAAGGTACCAGTGCAGCGCTGGCAGAAGACCCGATTCGTCGAGCAGCGGAGGGTGGAGAAGGTACGACAGATTTCTGACTTTCGATAACGCACGTTCAACGGTTTCAATCGCAGGAGATAGTCGCTTATCCTGTTGTTCTGAGTTTTGCACATCCAATTCAATTTTGAGAGCAGCGAGTTCCTGACCGAGTTCGTCATGGAGTGATCGCGAGATTCGACGACGTTCCTCGTCTTGGACACGCATCAACTCGCCGGAGCGTTTCTGCAGTTGGAGTGTCCTGAGTTCCACTTGTCGCTGAGATTCGATGAGCTGCGTAACCCGTGTTCGAAGTTCTTTGTTGAGATGACGTGTGCGTTCTTCAAGGTCTCGTCGCTCTGACAAGTCGCGGGTCACTTTTGAATATCCACGCAGTGTCCCCGTCTCATCTCGCAACGCAGTGATGACGACATATGCCCAGAACGTCGAGCCGTCTTTTCTTACGCGAAGCCCTTCGTCGGTAAATCTCCCCTCTTTGCTTGCGATTTCCAGTTCGCGGTCAGGCCACTTGCTCTCGATCGCTTCTCGCGGATAAAAGCGTGAAAAGTGCTCTCCGATGATTTCCTGAGCGCGGTACCCCTTGATGCGCTCCGCCCCTTGGTTCCAGGTTGACACCCTCCCGTTAGGGTCCAGCAGAAAGATAGCGTAGTCCTTAACGCTGTCCACTAGTAGACGAAAGATCTCATCAGCGTGCTTTCTATCACTGGCTTCCTGCGAATCTAACGAGATGATATGTGGCTGCTTTATCACAGTATCTCCCAACGGTTGAGCCAGACTGCGTTAAACACGATACTCCATTCTACCGAGAGCCTCCAATTCTATTGGACGGGTAGGGTTCTAATCACTGAGTGCGCTACCGCACTGTGGTGTTAGAATGCTTTGGCAGTCGAGAGCCCTCCCCTGAGGCTCCGAGGCCATGAAACTCGACGAACGCGAACGCATGAACTGGTTGTGCTCCCGCATAGCCGACGAAAGAGTCCCAGCCGTATTCGACGAACTGGTACGCGAATTAAATGAACTGCTGGAAGAGAAGCACGAACGCATCCTCCCTGAACACCAGGAGCAGAAGTAGCTGTCCACGCCCTTGCTCGTTGGGTTTCGTCCGATATAGCACCACTGAATGTCCAATACGGCGCCGACACATTCGACTCAGAAGGCTTAACGTTTGGTTGATGTCCCCGCTTTCTCCTCTGTCTGACATCTGCTGGGTTTGCCGGAAGCCCGTTCCTGAAGAATCCAGACCGGACGAATTTGGATTCGTAGCCCCTGAGGAGTGCCTTAAATCCGAAGCGGCAACGACTATCCTGATGGGATTGTCGAAGGCATAAGTCCAACGTACCCGGCGTCATTCCAGAGCAACGCACGTAGAGACGCTGCCGAAACTTTGATCGCGACCCTTCTAAAAAGCTTCTGGTTCTAGGACTGACGACCGTCCGGCGTTGTTGGTTTTCTGTTCGTGATTGTTGTCTGCGTAAGCGGTATGTGCGCCTGTGTTCTTCGCCGAATATAGGCGCACGTCCCCCGAGAGTCACCAAGCCACGTGACAAACGTCAAACCAGTTTGAACCTTACTGTCGGAAAGGCCTCGGGGCCTGTCACGAGCTCTGGGAACCGGCTCGCCAGCTGCATGAGAACCTTCGTCGCCTTAAGATCGCCTGATGCAGCCTTGTTTACAAGCTGCGTGACACTGGCCTCGAGTTTCGTCATACACTGCTGACCGTCTGGCCCATTCGCCGTGACTTTCTGTTTGGAAACCTTTCGGAACACCGCCGCAATGCCTGAATCTTGTTTAGGCCGTCCGCTGGAATTTCCAGATTTTCCTTTTTGAAACTGAGATCCCTCAAGGTGACTCAACCCTCGCTCAAAGGAAAGCGCGCACGGTGCTGGCTTCTCAAGCGCTAACGGTTGGAGGAACCAAACTTCCGTTCAGTTGCTTTCAATTTGTTATTTCATCGATTCGACGTTTCACGGCAAAAACTGGTCCATCTCATCCGCCATACCCGCCAATGATGATCCTTTGGATGGCGGTTCCTGTCCTTCCTCGGTGCTCCCTGGCCCTCTTCATTCGTTTTTCGAACGTAGAGGCAAAGCTCACGACGGCCAATACATAGTAATATCAGGCCAGAATTGAACCCGTTTGGTCAAAAGTGCTCACTCCGCGAAAAATGTCACGATGGTGGCGTTTTCGCTGTATAGGCTCACTGGGATGAATCGAGATAAGTTATGCTGAAGACCCCTCACGCAACAAAACATCGTTGTCACGGGAACAGAGCGAAGCCCGTCGCTCGCCGCGTTTATCTTAGATAAATGTCGTCAACCGTCACGTGTGTGGGCGCTCGTGGAAAATATGGACAAGAAGAGACGTGAACTAAAAAACACGGAAAAAGTGACGAACCTGGATCGGAAAGAGCACAGCCGTCTCACCTCTCTGCAAACTCGAATCAGCCTGATATTGATTCAAGATTTGACGATTTCGGACATGTTGACGAAGTGCGTCCAAGCTTTGGTCGAATACCTAAATGCGGCTTTCGCACGCATTTGGACTCACAATGAAAGCGAGGAGGTCTTAGAACTGCAAGCTAGCGCGGGAATGTACACACATCTGAACGGACCGCACAGTCGAATTGCGGTGGGAGAGTACAAGATCGGGTTGATCGCTCAAGAACGAGTACCTCATCTCACCAATTCGGTGGTGGGAGATCCAAGAGTCCACGATCAAGAATGGGCGAAGCGGGAAGGAATGGTCTCGTTCGCAGGCTACCCACTGGTCGTGAATGATCAACTGGTGGGGGTGTTGGCAATGTTTTCCCGAACCGAGTTGCCGGAAACGACGCTGCATGTCTTGGGAACGGTAGCCAAGTACATTGGAATCGGAATTCAGAAAAAGCAAATTGAGGAAACCCTACGTGCGCGGGACATCAGCCTCCAAGCTGCATTAGATCGAAAAACCGCATTTCTCGCTGTGCTGCAAGGCGTCGCCACAACTGCGAGCACCGGGTCAATAGCCGACTCGATCCGAGCGACGTTAAAAGCAATCTGCGATTTGAAGGAATGGCCGATTGGCCACGGTTATCTAATTAGTCAGATCGGGAGTAGAGAGTTTGTGTCAAGCACCATCTGGTTCCTGAAGCGATCTGGCTTCGAGTCTTTCAAGAAAGCCACGGAAGAGGCGCAGCTAGCCATTAGCGACGGGTTTCCCGGGCTCATCGTCGCCGCCAGGAAGCCGGTGTGGTTAAGCGACCTCGAGGACCCTGTCGTTCTACCCCGTTCCAATAGCGCAGTTGCCGCCGGTCTGAAGTTAGGGTTTGGATTTCCTGTCTACGTTGGTGCAGAAATCGTTGCGGTAATGGAGTTTTTCTCTGACTCTCTATCTCAACCGGATGAAGAACTGGAAAGTTTGGTGATTCAAGTCGGCGCAATACTTGGGCGGGCATTCGAGAGAAAAAGGGCTGAAGATGCTTTGCTTCAGAGCGAAGAGCGGCATCGGATTCTTGCAGATACTGCCTCAGACGCAATCGTTACAATCAATGAGGACGGGACGGTTGTCTATGCAAACCCAGCAACCAACCGTCTGTTTGGGCATCCCGTTAGCGAAGTCGTAGGTCAAGAAATCACAATGCTGATGCCTGACCGCTTGCGAAGTCTGCATACCCAAGCTTTTGCCCGTCACCTTCAAACAGGGTGCAGACACATGGGTTGGGATCGGGTAGAACTGACAGCCCTTCACGAGAGCGGACGTGAGTTTCCCATAGAGCTCTCTCTTGCAGAATCCAGGCTAGGCGCCGTCAAATTCTTTACTGGCATCATTCGCGACGTTAGCGAACGCAAGGGCTCCGAAGCCGAACTCCAAAGGTTATCTGCGCAGCTTCTACAATTACAGGATGAAGAGCGCCGGAAAATTGCTCGGGACTTGCACGATAGCGTCGGTCAAATACTAGCAGCGCTCAGCATGAACAACAGTGTTGTGCAGTCACAATCACATAAGCTTGATGCACTGGGTTCCAGAGCCGTTTCGGAAAATGCGCAGCTCGTCCAACAGGTGTCCGATGAGATTCGAACTCTTTCCCATCTTCTGCACCCACCCCTCCTCGAGAT
Organism: uncultured Acidobacteriota bacterium; assembly: GCA_963758565.1. Lineage (GTDB taxonomy): Bacteria > Acidobacteriota > Terriglobia > Terriglobales > Acidobacteriaceae > Sulfotelmatobacter. Next base: position 100,236 of record CAVWVX010000001.1, read on the forward strand.
TGCTGGTTTAGCCTCTGCGCTTCGCTGGTACGTGGACGGATTCTCGGAACGCAGCAAGATCAAGGTCGATCTGGAAATTCCTGATGCTTTTGACCGCCTTCCACAAGGAACGGAGTTGGCCGTTTTTCGAATAGTTCAGGAGTGCTTGACAAATATTCATCGTCACTCCGGAAGTAAAACCGGCACCATACGTATCCGCCGCGAAGACGATCGGCTCGTCGTTGACGTTGAAGACCGAGGCACAGGCATACCTCGGGAGAAGCAGGTGCGCTTGAAAGATACGGGCAGAGGAGGCGTGGGGTTTGCTGGTATGCGGGAACGCCTAAGGCCACTAGGCGGCGTTTTAGAGATACGGTCAGACGAAAACGGAACCTTAGTGCGCGCTGCGATAAAGCTCTGAGTGAGCATTGTTGTGCTCAGCGATGGACGTTTACAGGTGGTGAACACCGGGCCTTGCGATCAGCGTGGGAGCCGGCGAAGTGACCTTCTCGGCAAACGACCGAAAATGTGTTTTATCTCAACGGCGGCGCTAGCACCTATGGAACCGATGTCGAGAAGTGCACCATCGTCAATGCGACCACGGGGAACTGCGCGCTCTTTTTTGATTTCTTCTCGGGTGGCGGATCGACGAGTGGTCCGGTTTGCCGAGGAGTGCCACCCTTGCGGTGAAAATGGTCCTGGCCTGACGAACCCGGATCATCAGGACCACAAATTCCGGCGGAACGGGTGCCGGGCAGCAAGGCACCGCCAACTGGTACTTCGTGTATGACACCTCGATCCCGGCCTGCGCCTCGGTGAATTTTGTTACGGGGCAGGCTTGATCCATAGGAAAAACAAAAATCCTTTTCATCGGCTGACACGACCGGCTTAACGAACCCGACAGGTTGGGTTCCTCCGACAGCCTTACGATTCCTCGATCCGGTTGATTTTCTTAGGGTTTGCAGGGATGTTGAAGCGAGGAGGGATTTCTCGGGCCCGGGCAAGGCGGTAATTCGGTACGGAAAGAGGAAGTGTTCAACAGGGAATGTGTCCTATTGGGGGACGGCCCTTTCTCGCCGGACCCAGCGCGCCTCTTCAGCGCTGCTAAGGGGAGTACAGAACCGAAACCGCACCCTCTGTGTTGAATGTGAAGATGGTTCCGTAACCCGCACGCCGAGGCCGCCGCCCCGGTTATCCCGTAGAAATTACCATCGGTCCACCGCTCAGAATTGTTGCTCCATTGCTGCGCGGCGTTCAACGAGATACCGAACCTAAGCAGCGTCGTTTTTCTTTTTTGATTTCGTAATACCGTTCTTTGTCTTTCGGGCGCGAAGGCGGATCATGATTTTCTTAATGCGGGAAGGCTCTTCGCGCTTGTCGTGAACCTCAGCGAACATACGCCGGAGCTTGTCAATGTCGTCATCTTTTTGTTCAGGCACACCTTTGGGATGCCATTCATTCGTCAAAAGGTTGATGCCTCGTCGGATATCGTATTGCCGAACTGCGCGAAACCGAAGCTGGATAACATCAGGGAAAGTATTCAAAGTCAACGGTCCAGATGCATGAGGTTAGCTGACGCCTCCATTGCGTGCATTCAGAGTGTGGACACTCACACTCTCTCCCGTTCCTTTCTGTATTCAGCGCCGGTCAGAACCGGTTGCGGCGCAGAAGTAGCTGTCCACGCCCTTGTCTCGTTGGGGTTTTGTCCGATATAGCACCACTGAAGGTCCAACACGGCGCTGACAGATTCCACTCGAAAGGCTTACGTTTGGTTAATGCCCCCGCTTTCTCCTCTGTCTAACATCTGCTGGGTTTGCCGGAAGCCCGTTCCTGAAGAATCCAGATCGGACGAATTTGGATTCGTAGCCCACGAGGAGTGCCTGAAATCCGAAGCAGCAAAGACTATCCTGATGGGTTTTTCGAAGGCATAAGTCCAAGATACACCGCGTCATTCCAGAGCAACGCATATCACATTAGGACAATACCCGCTCACCGCGCCTCCGCCCGTAACAATATTCAACACCTGCGTCGTGTTGCGGGCGAAGGCGATTACGTTTGTCGGATCGGCATCGGTAAGGCGAGTTGCGGTGACGTTTGCCGCACCTGCCAAAGCCACGCCGAAGGTGGCTAAGCCGTAGTCATCAGGATTAGCGTCGTACGGTCCGGGCGCTACGCCCAGCAGTCCGGAATGCGACAGCGATGCCCGCAAGGCCGATGAAATCATCTGCAGCATGAAAGGGACACGGCATTGATTCTTCCGCGACGATCTTGAGGAGCATTTTCACGCTGCCATGCAACCGCTCCCATGTCCCGTGTCTGTCCATACCTGTGAAAATCATCGTCGTCATCGTGGCACTACGTTCTTTCAGACAGGACCTTCTATACGGCCTGATTGACCTAAGCGGAAAACTCATGGAAGTCGAGGAAGTGCTTTTGCTTGGGATTGAGATCGCCGACGAGCTGGATGCAGCCCACTCAGCACGGATAATTCACCGAGACATCAAGCTGGCGAACATTTTCGTTACGAAGAAAGGTCACGCGAACGTCCTGGATTTCAGATTAGGAAAGTTGTCAGTTCCGTTAGGCAAACGTATCCATGCCGCGCAATCGGCGAGGTCTCCGTGCTTTGTGGATAGTCCTTCCTTCTTCCTTCGAAAAATGAGTTGATTGCAAAATGGTTGCGAGAGGTGGCACGAGTCGGGCGACCAGAAAACCTTCGCTCGCAGTGCAGATTTTCAAGAGCAGCGCGAGCTTATCAATCCGGACAGAGGAAAACGTTAACCGCGTTGGTCGGATCGCTAGTGCCACCGTAAAGCGATGCGCTGGAAGTGAGTGTCACACGTCTTCAGCTACCCAAAAGCCTCTGAAATAGGCCGTATTTCCGACCTTAGCCGAATCGCTTGAAATTTTGTCGAAAGGAAGCGTCAATGTTGCTGTGCGCCTTAGGAGGCCTGATGCCCGATTCTGTCGCCGAACGTCTTGCTGCTTTGCCCCATTTATCTAAGGCTCCTGTGACGCCTTTATTGCCAGTCAGCGACACGAAGGCTGGCGTGCGCTGCCTACACGCTATGACGACGGTGGGTATTCGGGAGGAACATTGGATCGGCCGGCCATCCTGGCCTTGCTCCAAGATATTGACACTAACAAAGTCGACACCATCGTCGTCTACAAAGTTGATCGCCTCACGCACAGTCTGGCGGACTTTGCCAAGATCGTAGAAGCCCTAGATGCGCGCGGAGTCTCTTTCGTCTCTGTCACTCAGCAGTTCAACACCACGACTTCGATGGGAAGGTTAACGCTCAACATTTTGCTCTCTTTTGCGCAGCTCGAACGAGAGGTGACGGAAGAAAGGATTCGGGACAAGATCGCGGCCTCGAAGCGCAATCCGAATGGAGCCGGAGCCCTCTATGTCTCAAGAGCAGGCTGCGATCTCAGCGCCCGAGAGGCGTAAATAGCGACGGCGAGATCAACCTTTGATCCTGAGCGCGCTCTGAGACCACCTCATCCGTGGGTCTCCACTCACGAAACCTTTCGTTAGGTAAAGGGGAGGGACAATCCTAGACGGTAGCCTGCCGTTGACCCCCGCTTAGGATTGCCCCTGTATGAAGCGCTTTAAGTATGTTTCCATTCTGCTCGTAGGCGTTATCGCTCGTAAATACCCCCGATCCCGTAGGGAAACAAAAGACCGCCTCGAAGGGAAATGTGTTAGCAATATTTCGACGCACACCCAAGGATTGTCAGAATTCGGCCGCGAGATCGGCCGTGTTTATTTTGCCCGAGGCTCGATCTTCGCCGACTCTCGTGCAATGCAATTTTCCGGGCCCGGTTTCAAGAGTATGCCGCCTGACGATCTCCCCGAGGCCGAAAAGCGGCAAAGAGCCACCAAGAACGATGCATCCCTGTTGAGCATCGACCAATTCCGAATCGCTTTCAGCACGGCTAGCAGGTGGCCAGATATCTCAGTCTGATGCCGTTGGTGTCTACCGCGGCTATCTGCGGAGGCTAGGACTTGCTCCGTTCTATGTCTTCAAGAAGCCTGAGCAACGATTTGCAGATTGTTCGCAATTGATTTCACCTTTACCTGCCCTTTCAAAAAAGATGTTGTTCAGTAAATCCGAAATCCGCATTCAAGTCGTACTAAGAACGGCGGTCATACGGGGGATTCTGAACTAACGACTTTCATCAGTTGGAACCCGAAAATTCTCCGCTGTATGTTATCGTTCGGCGAATCCGCTCATTCGCGCAACTCAACCTTTTCTGCTGGAGCGTCTCCGGAGAGCCCCAGTGTTGCCCGAAAGGAATATTTCCAATGAAAAAGGATCTAGTGGATAGGCTCGTCAACAGTGAGAGCGATCGCCGCAAGTTTATGAAGCGGGTTGCAATTACGGGAGCGGGCGTTGCCGCCGCGACCATGATCGGCGGAAGTCTGGGAAAGCTCCAGGCGGCCACCACCACCACCATCAATGACACCGATATTCTCAACTTTGCCCTCAACCTTGAGTATCTTGAAGCCGAGTTTTACTCGATGGCTACCTACGGTGCGACGCTGCAACAGCTTGGAATCCTGACTTCTTCCGAGGTTAGCGGTCCCACCACCGGCGGCAAGATGGTGAACTTCAGCGGGTCCCCGGTTTCCTATGTGGCGACGGCTCTTCGCCAGGAAGAGCAGACGCACGTTCTTTATCTGCGCAGCGCGTTAGGCTCGTCCGCAGTGAAGAAGCCGACCATCAACCTGGATGCGTTGGGGTACGGATTCGCCAACGTGAATGACTTCTTGAAGCTGGCGCGCCAGTTTGAAGACGTGGGCGTGAGCGCGTACCTGGGCGCAGCGGCCTCGATCACGAGCAAGACGTATCTGACGGCGGCGGCTTCGATCATGGCGACAGAAGCGCAGCATTCGGGTGCGATCCGCACGGACTGCATTCGTTTTGGCGTGAACAGCCCGGCGGTCGATTCGCTCGACGTTCCTCCGACGACCTCGATGCCTTTCGATGTGGACAAGAATGCGTTGAGCATTCCGCGGACCACCTCACAGGTACTGAGCATTGTTTACGGCGGCGGCAGTTGCTCCGGCGGATTCTATCCCGATGGTATGAACGGCACCATCATTTGCCAGTAGAAAAAAGGGGGCCGGTGAATGCCGGCTCCCTTCCTTAGTGTTTTTCAGCATCTCGCCTAGAGGGCGAGCCAGGAGACTTTAATGATCGAAGGACTATTTCAACCGTTGCACTTAATGATTATTGCCGGCATCGCTCTGCTGATTTTTGGTCCGAAGAAATTGCCAGAGTTGGGCAAGGGATTAGGCGATGGAATTCGCGGATTTAAGTCTGCTATGAATCCCGAAGAGAAGCCGGTTAGCGTGGTGAAACCTGAAGATGTGAGCAAAGCCTGATGATCAGCATGGTATTTTTTCTGCTGCTCTTGGGGCTGATCGTCTTTGGCCCCAAGAAGACCATCGAGATGGCGCAGTCGGCGGGCGAGATGCTGGGCAAGGTGAAGAAGGCAACCGGCCATCTTCAACGGCAGCTAGGCGACGAATTGCAGGAACGAGAAAAAGCGCCCGCGATACTTTCGGGCGCGAAACCATTGAACAAGTGAATTTCTCGAATATCTTTGTCACAGAAAGTGTGGTCCTCCTGTCCGAACTCGCTCGAAAACCTTCACGAGCGCGGCTAAGCGCTATCGCCTTTGATTTCGTCAACTGCGCAACAATTCAAGTTTCTTGATCTTTTCTCGTATGGCCGCAATCCTGTTGGCGCAGTCAAGAACAGCCTTATCCATATCGGCGTGCTGGCTGATTCTCGATAGCTGCTTCTCCAGAAGCGCCAATTCGGTCTTGAGTTCTGCCAGAGTCTCGGCCATGAAGAAAATATACACTCAACTCGTTTCGGTTGGGGCGCCGCAGATTTTGCCCGCATTGTCGAATATTCCACTGGTCGACCCCGTAATCTTATCATCGGGTCAATCAGCGCTATGACGATTTTCGCGAATTGAGATGACGAGTTTCGAGATAACATCAACCCGGTGATAAAAGATCTACTCGACGAAAAAAAGGGCGGTCCTCTGGGCTAGCGTAGCCTCAGGCTTCAATGCGAACATTTCTCCGCTGCCTTTCGGTGCCTAAGAGGATATTCTTTTTATGAAACTTACCAAATCCACCTTCAGTTGTGGCCTCACGCTCGCCTGCGCAGCCCTCACCCTAAGTCTGACAGTGCGCGCCCAGGCCCAAACCGTTACCAGCGTCGCCTTGGAAGCTCCGTCGGGATGGTCTCGGCGACCGACGGGAGTTTTTACAGCGTGGGAAGCCCGGGATTTTCCGCATGACCGAGTCCGTTCTTTAGGGGACGATAGAGAACACGGTGCCGCTGCTTTCGGAACTTCCCTGTCCGGTGGTTGTGCCGAAAAGAATTCCGTCTTTGAAGATCACGCCACTCAAAGGCGCTGCGCCGTCAGTCGTGCCGGCAAAAGCATGCAGCGTAGTTTCGGTCCAAACCTCACCGCTGGTGGGAGGCGGCGTCAATTTCCAAACCGTGCCACATCCAGGGTCGGGAATGCGGGTGAGGAAGCTGCAGCCCGGCTGGTCGCCGGCGACAGGTGTTGTGCCGTAGAGGTTGCCCTGGTCGTCGATTGCCAGATTCGCGGAACCGTAGTAGGCGGGATAGCCGCCGTCCGCGGTGCCGTTAAAGCTATAAATGGCGGTCAGCGTCCAGGCTCCTCCACTCGTGGGCGGACTTAGACTGAAGATGGTTCCACAACTCGGGAATGTCTCTTCCTCATAAGTGTTGCAAGCGCCGTTGCCTCCGAGCAGGGTCGTGCCGTAGAGGTTGCCTTGTTTGTCGAAAATCAGGCTTGCTCCCGGGAAGGTCGAGCCTTCGCCTAATGGGGCACCTAAGAAAGTAGTCAGCTCCGTTTCCGTCCAAGGATTGCCTTTTCGTGCTGGAGGCGTTAACTGGAAGACAGTTCCACCACAGAAATCGGTGCCGCCGCACGACGGGCCGCCGGCTGACGTCGTGCCGTACAGGTTTCCTTTCCGGTCGAAAATAAGGCCGCCCATCGGAACTTCCCCGTCTGCAGGGCTGCCGTTGAAGGCATAAAGGATGTCTTCCGTCCAATCCGCGCCTTGCTGCAGCGGTGACGACAGTTCGAATACAGAGCCACAGCCGCTATCGGGGTTTTGGTTGGTGCAATATCCGGCGCCGCCTTCGGCCGTGGTGCCGTATAGGTTCCCCTTGACGTCGATGATCAGGCTTCCCATGGGTTGGGAGCCGTCGGGGTTTCCCTGGAACGCGTAAAGAACAGTCTCCGTCCACACTCCGCCCTTGGTCGTGGGCCGCGACAGGCGAAATACGGTGCCGCAACCGGCGTTTCCATCCAATGCGCAGCCGAAGGCAGTACTGTTGCCGCCGCCGGATGCCGTCGTGCCGTAGAGGTTGCCACTCCGGTCGAGTACCAATCCGGCCTGAGGCAGCGCGCCGTCATTTCCGCCTTGAAAGCTGTATAACACTTTCTCAGTCCACTTGCCGGCGCCCGGCGCAGGCGGGATCAGTTCGAAAACTGTGCCGCATCCGGATGAGCCGCATTTCCCCTGTCCGCCATGGGGTGTTGTGCCGTACAGATGATGGGTGGAGTCGACGATCAGGCTCGATTGAGGGCCAGCGCCATTGGGAGTGCCTTGAAACTGGTAGAGGACTTTCTCGCGCGGGCTGGCCGCATACGCGGCACTAGCCAATGCACAAGTGATGAATATTGCCAGCCAAAGCCGGTTTGAGCTTGGGGTTGCGCTACGCATAGAACTCGCTCCTTCGAGATGTTTGGGGGCTTGACCGTTCGAGGCGAAACTAGAGCGCGTCAGAAAACCCCGCACTTGGGTTCCGAAAGCATACAGGCAGACAATGCTGCACGCAAGCTACTCACAAAACACGATATTTCGCCAAACGATTAGGCAGATTGGTACTGCAAACTCTCCCGGGAGCGGTGTAGCCTTCAAAATCACACCGTGGAGCGGCGGTGGATACAGTCAAAGTGGCAGCAATGATAAGTGGAACTGCAATGAACAGTCGCTGTATCCAAACCATGTTTGCCTTCTGGAGTGCATGCGGATCAATTATAAAGCAGTCGCACCCATCGTCAACTGATGTAACCAGGTTGAGACAGGATCTGCAATGCAGAGTACATCATCATAACTGTCGAGAACAGAATGGGATGAGAAGGCCGGTCTCCGGGCGGGACGCTGTAGGATTCAAGCTATCGACGTGCTTACTCTTTCTGATGCGTGAGTGACAGGTTACTCCAAAACTCTTTGGCGACTCCATGGCGAAGCGGTCGGAGACGAAAGAGAAACGGATTGAGGCGATGATGGAAGCTACCTCGGCCCTCTCCCGAAACTCCAAACCTATTTTGTCACCCGCGCCGCCGCGCTCGTGGTCATGAAATTATTGTAAAGGTCGTAGCCCTGCGCGTTGAAGCTATGCGCACCCGGAGCCAGCGAGAGCGTGGTAGTGAACACGCCGTTGTTGCCGCTCATCGTTCCGTCCAACTGCCCATCCACATACAACTGGATCGAAGAAATCCCGATCGTATCGTTCGCCTGTACCTGCACCGTGACCGGACTTTTCAACGCCGCCGCATTCAACGGATTGCAGAAGGTCAGCGTCAGACTCTGCAGGTTCACCGGGCAGGCGCTCGACGCCGTTACGCTGAACGCTTCCTGCGACTGTGATTGCGATCCATCCAGGTTTTGTGCCAGCACACGGGCCACATGATTTCCCGCCGCCACCGGCAGCCAGCTATCGAACTGCGCCGCGTGAGAACTGTAGACCGGCAAACCATCAATAGCCAAAGCAATGTTGACGTTGTCTTCCATGTCGGAGGCCTGCCCAATGAAGTGAACGCGTTCGGAGTTGCCGCTGTCGGCCGCAATACTGCAAATCGCAACCCCATCGCTATCGCAAACTCCGGCAAAATCGCTGTCAAACAGCACCCCGTCGTAGTTCCCCGCATAAGCCGGCTGAAAGGCATTCGAGGTAGTAGGGAATTGCAAGCCCGCGGATCCGCCGAACCACGCTCCTCCAGCCCCATCTGGCAGCGCAGCCCAGCCATCGTCCGACGCCTCCAGCGTATTGCCGAATTCCGCCACGGATACGGCCGCAAATTCAGGGTTCAGCTTGGCGTAAAAGCCAATGTCATAGCGCACCGCGGAGCTCACATCCCCATAAGTCGTAATCGGAAAATCCCATGAGTCCGTAGACCCTGTAACATAAGTATTGCCGCTGCCATCCACCGCAACCTGCCCAATATAATCGGTGCCCGACCCCCCAAGGTAAGTTCCATTCAGCAGCGCGCTTCCCGCCGCATTCAACTCAAAAACATAAGCGTTCGGCACGGCCGCGGCTTTGGGCTGAAAGGCCCACTTGCTGGTGTAAAGCCCAATGTTATAAGTCCAGGCCCCAACGTACACGTTGCCCGAACGATCCACCGCCAGAGATTCCGGTTCCATAAAATCATTGGTCTGGAGCGATCCACCCACCAGCGCCGAATAAACCAGCGATCCCTGCGGCAGCCGTGAAGGATCCAGCTTCACCACGAATGTGATCGCGGCCCCGTTCTGGTCGAGCGCCCCGGGAGTATGGGGAAAATTAATCGCATCCGTGTAACCCGCGATGTAGAGCTTGTTCGAGCTATCGATCGCCGCCCCGTAAGCGTCGTTGCTGCCGTTCCCGCCCACCTCCACCGACCAGGGAATTTTCGTCCCCGCCGGATTAATCTCTGTAACCCACACCACGTCATAGGCCCCGAGCGATCCGATGGATCCGTTGTGCGTGGCATTGCAGCAGTCTCCTGCCGGCCCGCTCCCGATCACAAACGTCTCCCCGCTGCTTACCAGCGCCAGCTTTGGCACGGCGTTGAGGGAATTTGGCCCCATCAGCGAGCTGTAAACGATCTGCGACCCCGTCGAATTCAGCTTGGTCACAAACACCACCCCGCTATTGGGCAGGCCGCCCGTGGTGGGATACCCTGGATCCTGGAATATCCCGGCCACGTACACATTGCTTTCGGCGTCAACCTGGATCGTAGTAGCGCCCGCGTAATTGTAGGCCCCGGGACCCAGAAACGTAGACCAGATCAACTCCCCGCTCGCGGAAAATTTTGCCACAAAGATGGCGAAATCCCCACTCGGGCCTGGGTAGGCCGGTTCGTATACTCCCCCAGTGGTAGGGAAATCCGGCGAAGAACTGCTGCCTGTGACATAAATATTTCCCGCGGCGTCCCGCGTGGCGGCGTTGATCGAATCCTGCTGTGATCCGCCAAAGTAAGTCGAATAAATCCAACTGGGCGGCAAAGAATTCTGCGCCGGGCAGGTGAGGGTGAGAGCGAAGAAGAGTAAAACCGGGAGAAACGCGGACGAGCGCATAGAACCTCCGAAAGCGCGGGCGAGCGATAGATGCAGGAAGCAAGGCCCAAAGTTGTCGGGATAATGCGGGTACGGCATATCACTCATTGGCGTGTGTCAAAACGCGCTATCGCCTGATTACGACAGTTACGACGAGAACCTCCATTTTTGGACGTATACTTCGCCCATGAGAGGCGTGGCAGCCAGGAAGATCGATTAGTTCGAGTTTTGTATACGCTTCGTCTGCGGAGCGCTGCTCGGATCGTTAATCAGTATTCGTCTTGTTCTGTATTGGTACGACGAGACTCCGGCGGCTCTCGTTCTGATCGGTGTAGGGGTGGCACTACTTTGCGGCTTCGCTGCGGCGCGATACGGGGACAAATTTTGGTGCTCAATGTTCCTGCGCTAGTTGTTTTTGCGTAGCGCAATGAGTGTAATCGCCTTCCATGAGAAGGCCGGTCGGAGTCAAGTGGATTCTTCGCTAGCTTCATTGAACAAGGTTTTTGTTCTCCTGCCGAGTGGCCGCTGTCGCCATGCTTCCATCCGCGCTCTCGAGGAGCGATTCGTTTCGCTCGGTGCATGTTGGGCGTTCTCGTTACAACCGGTGCTGCCATCTGTTTGGCGCCCTTCGTTCCGCTCTTTTCAGAGTCGAACCTGGGCCAGGCGATTAACGCAGTCACCGAAACTCGGCTTGAGGCTTTTGTTTTTCCCTTCCTAAGAATGTTTTGACTTTATGCGCTGCCGGCATCGTCATTCGGCTGCTGTTGTGCAATGGTTCATAGACTTCTCCGCTCACCCACAGGTGATGCAACAACACCGCCAGCTTTCTCGCGGTCGCCACGATGGCTCGCTTCTTCCAGCTTCTTCCGCCGCGCTCGGCCAGCTTCAGGCCCCAACGCCTGAGATCGCAGTCCACACCAAATGGACCCAGAATGTGCTGGGCACCCTGCACCAGCAGGGTTCGCGGATAGGGGTCTCCCTCTTTGCTGATATGCAGCTGCGGCTCGCTCTGCCCCGAGTTCCTTCGTCCGGGCTGCAGTCCCAGATAACAACCCACGTCGCGGCTCTTGCCGAAGCGGTGCGGATCTTCCAACGTCAGCAGGAACGTCAACGCGATCAGCGTCCCGACGCCTTTGATCTGCTTCAGCAGCCCCACCTGCGGATAATTCTGCTGGGCCAGATTCTCGATGCGCTCGTTGTATTCCACGATGCGCTCGCTCAGCGACTCGATTGCGTTCAACAAGGGTTCCAGTGCGGCTTGCAACTCTGGACTCAAGCTTTCCGCTTTCTCCGGATTCATGTTGCGCACGTTGCAGCCGCGCAATCGCTCCCCGTAAGACTTCGCCAGTCCGCGAGCCGCGTTGACTAGTCCCGTGCGTGCTCGCACCAGTCCGGCTCGCGCCCGGATCACCGTCAGATCCGCTTGCGCTTTCGCGCTACGATGCTTCACCGGCGACAGCAACTCGGGATCGATCCTGGCCAACCGTGCCAGCGTCTGCGCGTCCAAGCGATCGTCTTTCTTGCGACTCTCTCCGATCAGCCGCACCTTGCGCGCATTGGCCACGATCACTTCGTGTCCCAGGTCGCTCAGCATGCGGCTGATCCAAGGGGAATGCGTCCCGATTTCCAGCGCGATGCGACTGCGCGGCATCGTGCCGAAGACTTCTTGCAATGCTTTCGGCGTCGTCCGCACCCGCTGCTCCAACTGGATCTGGCCAGCTTCATCCAGCACGCAGTACCAACTGTTGCGGTCTCCCAGGTCCAATCCAATGGTCAGTTGCCGTCGAGAAAAATCCTTGCTCTGCTTGGCTGCTGCGGTGCTAACCTTCTTCATTGCCGGTCTCCTTTATCTCTTGCGCTTCAAAGCGCGTCGATAACTTGGGAGCGTACAGCATCCCGTCGGAGACCGGCCTTCTCATCCCATCTGTTCTTGTTAACCGAGACCCTACTGCCAAAGGCCCTACTTCTTGGATTGAGCTTCTGCTTCGGCCAGACGGTATTGGCACGATGTATGGCTGACATCGTGTACGGTCGCGGGAGCTCGAACCGAACCGCCCCGTTGCCGAGAAGCAAGAGCCCCAGGTCGCTGGGTATACCCTCGGTCAGATGGACGACGCCTGTGACTTTTGCGGGTGCTTGTCGGCGAAGTCCCACTTGTCGGGGTTCACCCATACCTCCACCGCTTTATTCAGTAGCTTTTCGCTGAGGAGTTCTCGGGCCTTCTTGGAAAACGACGTCCGGGGCTCAGGTGCGATCCCGGCAAGATGGACTCGTAAGATCTGTTCGGCGACCGTGTTTTATGAATGTAAGTAAATGCACTATCGGCCCGTCAATTCTTCATCGACAAGGCAAGATCAAACCTCTCTGATCGTGATAACAAGAGGGGGCTCGGGGCCTGTAACCAGCTCTGGAAAGCGACTTGCCATCTGCATAAGGACCTTCATCGCCTTGAGATCGCCGGTCGCCGCTTTGTTCACAAGCTGCGTGACACTGGCTTCCAGCTTCGTCATAGACTGCTGACCGCTTGGGCCGTTCGCCATGACTTTCTGTTTGGAAACTTTTCGGAAGACCTCCGCAATGCCTGGATCCTGCTTAGGACGCCCACTGGAGTTCCCGGATTTTCCTTTTTGAAACTGAGATCCCTTAGGCGGCTTCCGGTAGCCGACCTCATATCCGTCATTTTCAGACATGCGCCACCTCCACCCTCCCGAAACACTCTCCTGACTCAGAATGAATCGCTATTTTCCCCGTTTTCTTTTCCCATCTCCTCACGGTCGTATCGACATACACAGGATCGATTTCAATTGCGTAGCACATCCTGCCGGTAGTTTCAGCCGCCAGAATCGTGGAACCCACGCCCGAGAAATTATCCAGAACGATATCACCAGGAGCTGAACAATCCAAAATGGCATCCGCAATCATTGCGACAGGCTTGATTGTAGGGTGCAGTGCCAGCAGATTGCCCTCATCACCTGAGCGAGAAAGCGTATTGATTCCGGGATAGCGCCAGACGTTAGTGCGATTGCGTCCGAACCGACCCAATTGAACGTTGTTCCGATGGGATCCCGCGCCATTGCGAAACACGAAAACAAGTTCGTGCTGAGATCTGTAAAACGATCCCATCCCCCCATTGTTTTTCGCCCAAACGCAGAGGTTCAAAAGCAGGTCGTACGTCTGTTTGCCAGCCGTCAAAATCTCTCCTGCATGGCGCCAATCCATGCAGATGAAATGCACTGAACCCAGCTTGCTATGACCTCCTAACAAGCCGAGCGCCTTATTCAAGAAGCCGATAAACTCGGCTTCGGTCATTTCGCCGGACGCCATCGCAAATTCGCGATGTCGAATCGCCCCTTTGCCGCACACGTGCCCGTCTATCCTGACGTTGTAGGGTGGGTCCGTGAATACGACGTCTGCGCTCTTCCCATTCATGAGAGCTAAATACGATGACTCCTCGAGAGCATCTCCACACAGAAGGCGATGACTGCCTAGCAACCACACGTCGCCCGGCTTCGTGACGGCAGGCCCTCGACTAACCTCAACCGGCTCCTCTTCATCGTCTTTCTGTTTACTTTCCTGCAGAATCAGATCAATTTCGCCGATCTCAAAGCCGGTAAGGGCAACGTCGAAGCCCAGATCGATGGAGGTCAGGTGCTGCAGCTCGATCGCCAGTATTGAGTTATCCCACCCAGCCTTCTCGGCCAATTTGTTGTCGGCGATAATATAAGCCCGAATTTGGTCTTCATTGAGGCTGTCCAAACAAATAGTAGGAACCCTCTTCAGTCCCAACAGCTTGGCGGCCTGAACTCGTCCATGTCCAGCCACGATCGTGGCTGAGCGATCTACAAGTACCGGATTCGTGAACCCGAAGGCGCTAATGCTGTCTGCAATCTGCCGTATCTGGCGTGTCGAATGCGTTCTTGCATTGCGCGCGTAAGGCACCAGATGTTGAATCTCTTGATACACAACTGCTAATTCCGAACATATTTCGTTTTTCATTGTTCCCACTCCAAACTCTTGATTTAGGGGAGTAGGTTGATTAACTTTTTCCCCCAAAAGTAGTGTGCCGCAGGATGGGAAAACACTGAAGGAGTTGTGGGGTGTAAACGGCAAAACCCTTACCGCTCAAGAGCTTGGAGTAGCAGAAATTTCACTCAAAAAGAGGGGGATTTAGCCCTACGAAATTGCTCGTATCGCTCTAATAGATCGCTCGCTGCAAAACCTTTGGTGAGGTAAAGATTGGGCTTTCTCAGGCCTAACAATATGTATCCTTCCCGAGCGTAGTAAATGATGTGTTGAGCAGTCATGCCTTCTCCCAGCCCTGGGCTGAGGCAGTGCTGCATGACAAACCTAACAAGCGCAGCCCGGTTGACGCGGAAGGCCTTGAACACGCCGTGCATACCGCATGTGCTCTCCCGCTTCCACCACGGGGGCAGCAATTCTCGAGGAATCAGCTTATGGTGGCAGCCCTTGGAAGTACACTCGCCGGCCTCCCGCTTGGAAGCGGCACTCCGGGCATATTTCTTCGCGTTCGCCTTATTAATTTTGTTCTTGTAGGCATAAAAATGTCCTCTACAGCATGGCACTCTAAATTTGCCGCGCTTCTGGAAATCCACGGCAGCGTTGACTTTGTGATCCGAATGGCAATCAAAGCACTCGCGCCGCGTACTGCAATAATCCAAGTTCTCTCTTGAAATTCGTGCCATGAGAGTTCCTTTCGATTCGGATAATTAGTCAAAGGCTGGATCGCCGCTAGAGAAGAAAGTAGCCTATTAATACTTAGATGGCATTCAACATAGGCAAGATGCGACGAACCGGTTCTGCTGGGCACTTTAATACGTCTAAGTCCCCCTTCTAGAGACCGCAACAGCCGTGTTTCGGCCTAAAGTCCCTCCCGGGGGAGATTCGACTTGATTGTTTCGGGCAAGGGAGCGTCAATGACGTACTGGAGGCTCCTATGTCCGACCCAATTGCCCAGCGTCTCGCCGGTTTACCTGAACTCACCAAATCCGCTCTCTACGACCTTTGGAAGCAGCTTTTCAACGTATCTCCCTCCCCGAAACTGCGCAGAGATTTGATGATTCCGATCTTGGCCTTTCGCCTGCAGGAACAAGCGTTCGGGTCACTCAGCCCGAGGGCTCGCGACCGGCTTCGTCACCTCACCCGAGCTTTCGAAAAAGATAGCCATTCCGAAATTTCCTCCACACCGCAACTCAGGCCAGGTACTCGCCTCGTCCGCCAGTGGCGCGATCATGTTCATTTAGTAAACGTGGAGGCCAATTTCTACGAGTATCAGGGTGGGCGATACCAAAGCCTGTCCGAGATCGCCAGACTCATCACCGGGACGCACTGGTCAGGTCCTCTGTTTTTCGGAATCAAGAACGAGCAGGGCAGCAGCAAACTTAAGGAGGCCAAATGAGTTTCGAACACAAGCCCGTCATACAGTGTGCCATCTATACTCGCAAGTCTTCGGAAGAAGGACTCGAACAATCTTTCAACTCACTGGACGCCCAGCGGGAGGCTTCAGAGGCCTTCATTCTGAGCCAGCGCCAAGAAGGTTGGCGCGTAGTTGCGACCCGCTACGACGATGGCGGATACTCGGGCGGCACCTTGGAGCGACCAGCGCTGAAACGTTTGTTGGAGGACGTAGAGGCCAAAAAAGTAAACGTCATCGTTGTATACAAAGTTGACCGTCTGACTCGTAGCTTGTCCGACTTTGCCAAGATCGTCGAGGCCCTCGATGCCAGAGGGGTCTCATTCGTATCCGTCACTCAGCAGTTCAACACCACCTCATCGATGGGCCGGCTCACCCTTAATATTCTCCTCTCGTTCGCACAGTTCGAGCGGGAAGTGACGGGGGAGAGAATTCGAGATAAGATTGCCGCATCGAAAAAGAAAGGGATGTGGATGGGCGGCCTAGTGCCACTCGGCTACGATCTCGAAGGCCGCAAACTCGTTCCGAACGCCAAAGAATCAGAACTTGTTTGCAAGATCTTTTCTCTCTATGTGAACCTCGGCTGCGTTTCCAAACTGGCGATCCAACTGGATCGCGAAAAAGTCAGAAGCAAGGTGTGGGTCACCAGAACTGGAGCCCACCTGGGAGGGGTGGCCTTCGCTCGCGGTGCCTTATATGCCCTGCTCCGCAATCGTCTCTACATCGGGGAGATCCGGCATCGCGATAAGTGGTATCCGGGAGAACACAAAGGAGTCGTACCACGAGAGCTGTGGGATAGGGCCCAGGCGCAGCTAAACAGCAATCTCAAGACGCGTCGCAAGCGCGCCAGAGAAGAGTCCTCGAGTCTGCTGACCGGGCTAGTCGAGGATGCTGCGGGCAACCGCTTCACACCGTCATTCACCATCAAGCGGGGTAGGCGTTATCGTTACTACGTCTCTCAGCTTGCTATCAAGAATCTCTCTGACGACCACAGCGGTCCGAGCCGAGTGCCTGCGCATGAACTCGAAGCTCGGGTCACCGAAAAGCTTCTTGCTTTCCTGAAATCCGATGCCGACGTATTCGACAGGCTCGGCGCAGAAGATGAGAGTCCAGCCGGTATCAAAAACCTGGTAGTCGCTGCTAAGAAACTTGCCTCGCGGTTATCCTCGCTTCCCTCGGACGGTCTCCGGGACCTCCTAACTGGTTTTCTTCGGCGGGTGGTCATCCAGGAGAACAGTATTGAGGTCAAATGCAGCAGGAAGGACTTGCGCCTGTTGTTAGAAAACGGCGGCAAGGTCATCGACAGCAATGAGGGCGTGCGAAAGACACTCGACGCAAACGATCTCATCATTTTGCCCATCGAAGCGAAGAGCAAACGATGTGGCGGCGAAGTTCATCTGGTCGTGCCGCCCAACTCCAACGTCTCAGTCCGAAATCCAAAACCTTCGCTGATCAAAGCTATGGCACGGGCCAGAGGGTGGTACGAGAAGGTGATTCAAGGAGACGCCCTCGACATGAGGTCACTGGCAAGGCAAGCAGGACTGACAGAACGTTATGTCGGCAAGGTCTTCGGATGCGCGCTCCTCTCTCCCGACATCATCGAATCGATTCTTGAGGGACGCCAACCCCAGGATCTGAACTTCAAGAAACTATGTGAGGACGTCCCGCTGAGCTGGGCGGAGCAGCGTGATCGTTTTGGCTTCCCAGTCTCGTCTCCACGAAATAATTCCCTGCAATAGATCCCTGATCGGGGAATTAAATTCCCTGATACGCCCCTGATAATTCCCTGTTCTGTTTAGCCTCTCAACCTGCTTCCCTCGTAGAATGTGCAGTTTAGAGAATAATGGTGCGATTTTTGAGGCCAAAATCTCGAAGATTCCCTGTTATTTTCCCTGTTAGCAGGGAATTTGCCGGAGAAAGGTTAGCGCCAGACTGCCTGCTCCGCCAGATCCTTGTAATCCCAGACACTTACTGCTCAGTCGATGCCTCAGCACAGGCTCGCCTTCGTCTCAGTTCACTGTCCCATCGGTGTCCCGACGTTCATTCACTTCTCTTTCCAGCCTGTCCATTCCATCGCAGACATCCTGATCTAGCGGTTTGACGTAGTAGGAAAGGGTCACGGCGACATTGCCATGACGCAGGATCGCCTGGATAACCTTGTCCGGCACGCCGAGGATGGTACAGGTTTGTTGCCAATCCCCTTCGCGCAGCGTGCTGGGCGGCGAGTTTCCACTCGATACCTCGATCATTGTCACTGTGTGTACGGACGGCCAAGCGCGAAGGGTATGGACCACGCCAACCATCCTCATTGAAGCCAACTGCCTGAATTTCAGGTTTCTGGCCAGAGGAGTTTTCTTCCGGGTGATGATGGGCTATCGCATGCCGGATGTGTTTCGGGAAATGTCGTGTCGTTCCGCGCGAAAATGCCTCTTTTACGGAAATGCTGAGCACCGGATGGATGAGATATTGGCGGTGTTTGAGCCTGCGCGGCCGGAATGATCACTTGGTGGGATGGCGAAACAGAATTGAGGTAACAGCTCGGTCGAGACATCCAACCCGCAACCCAACCCACAGAGTGGGATGTCTTAAGCGGCTCTGCGTGACTCTTGACGGTCCTCGCGGTTCGTGTGAGTTGTTGCAAAGCCTAAAAGCGCTGGACTGTCACGGCAGCGTTCGGGCGAAGCGCCTCCGAGGGCCAACTGACTGTCGGCAAGCCATATGTGTCAGTTTTGGCTGCCGCAGAATGAGTTCAGTGTGCCAAGTGTGCTCGGACCCGCACGATCAAGCCACCTGTCATGCCAATCCGGTACGGACAACCAGGAATTATCCGCATTATTCTGAGAATCACTGATTATGGACCATGACCTCAAGCCATAAATCGACGTTAGGGCAGACCAAATTAAGAGCTAAAAGATGTAGAGGAGCGCTCGCCGAAGTCGTCGTGCCGACTTCGCTAGGACAACAAGGGCGCTATGTGGTCACGATACGATCTCACGATTCCCGGTGTCAGGCAATTTGATCGTGTCAGTGATCATGACCTCGGCAACGCGCATCCGTGTCACCCTCAGATCCTCAATCTCAAGAGCTCTTAATTTGGTCCTCTCGATGGAAATGTGACGAATTGCCAGACGCCCGATGATTAGCGCCGATCGCGAATGCGCCCCCGGCGAGCCACCTATCGCTATGGCTATCATCGTCGCGCCGCCGCAGCCAATGAATTTGGAGGCCCAAGTTTCTGCGTACTTATCCACCTCTTACGCCGGTAGTGCAGGTGCGTCCGTGTTTTCGCTCAATCCCCGGCGTGGTGCGTGATAAGATCCGGCCTTCTTGAATAGAGGAAGGCCGGTCACGCTTACGCTGCCACTGCTTGTGTTTGCCTGACAAACGCAAGCAGATCGGCGTTGATCCGGTCCGCATTGGTTGTCGGCATCCCGTGTGGGAAACCCGGATACACCTTAAGGGTCGCGCCCTTCACGAGCTTAGCGGACTGCAGAGCCGCGGCGCCAATCGGCACAATCTGATCGTCCTCGCCGTGAAGAAAGAGCGTTGGCACGTCGAACTTCTTGAGATCTTCCGTGAAGTCCGTCTCGGAGAAGGCCTTGATGCAGTCGTAGCCCGCCTTCATTCCGCCCATCATTCCTTGAAGCCACCATTTTTCCCGAATGCCTTCCGAAATCTTGGCTCCCGGGCGGTTGTATCCGTAGAACGGCAGCGTGATGTCCTTGTAGAACTGTGGCCGGTTCTCCAGATACGCCGTGCGCAATCCGTCAAATACCGACATGGGCGTGCCCGCCGGGTTCTTCTCCGTCTTCACCATCAACGGCGGCACCGCGCTGATCAGTACGGCAGCGGCAACTCGCTTCGAGCCATGCCGCCCGATATACCGCGCTACTTCTCCCCCGCCGGTCGAGTGGCCGACGTGGATTGCGTCCTTAAGATCAAGCGTTTCGGTCAAGGCCGCAAGATCGTCGGCGTAGGTATCCATGTCATTGCCATCCCAGGTTTGCGTGGAACGTCCGTGCCCGCGCCGGTCAGCCGCGATGACGCGATAGCCATTCTGGCCAAAAAATATCATCTGGCCGTCCCAGTCGTCCGCTGTGAGCGGCCAGCCGTGGCTAAACACGATGGGCTGACCGGTTCCCCAGTCTTTGTAGAAAATCTGCGTACCATCTTTAACGGTGATAGTTGGCATAGTTGTTATTTCTCCTTTGACTGCGATTCTTTTCTTCTAAGAAATATCCAAACAGATGGTTCTGGACGATTGAGCGACTCGTCTGGTCGATCAAACGCCCTGATACACGAGGCCAAGAAATGCACTCGGGTTCATGAACAGGTTGCCCCACTCGGCGTCATAGCGTGCGCTCGGTTTCGCCGCGACAACTTCAGGCAGTGACCGGCCCTGTTTCTTGAGAACGGCCACCTTGTCGCGGATTTCTACCAGCACATCCCGGAACAGAACCAGGTCTGCTTTGGCGCCAATTGCCCCGTGACCGGAAATGACGATTGTCTCGTCCGTAACCATTGCCAGATTCGTCTCCGCCGCCCGGATCTGGCCGTCGACGCTGCCGCCAGTCGAGTAGTCGATGAACGGGTAATCGCGGTTCCAAAACGTGTCGCCCACATGAAGGATGTCGGCCTCTGCGAAGTACACGGAGATATCGGAGTCCGTATGCGCGGGCGCATAGTGCTTGAGGACAAGCGTCGTGCCGTTGGCGTGCAAGGTGTAGTCATCCTTGAAGACGGTCGCGGGAATTGCACTCGTCGGCGCGGCGGGGAAGGTATACTTCCAGCCTTCGACGCGCGTCTCCACAGAAAGATGCTTGCGGGTGTTCTCGTGCGCCAAGATGCTCGCTCCGGCTTCGTGAAGCCACTCATTGCCGCCGGTGTGATCGAAGTGCCAATGAGTATTGATCAGCTGCTTGATCGGGTCAGAACTAATTCTCGCCAGAGCCGCCGACAGGTTCGGACCTGCGGTGACGATGCCAGCATCCACGATAAGCTTTCCATCGGGCCCGGTGAGAACAGCTATATTTCCACCCGGGCCCAACACGACGCTGACGTTGCGGCGCAGAGGCTGAACCGTAATCTTCGCCGTGGCCGATGCCTTGAACGCACCCTCAACCAGATTGCCCGTCTGGGCGAACAGCCCTTTCGGCATCAGGCAAGCGGCCGCCACCGAAAAACTTCCTGCAACAAGAAACTGGCGGCGTGAGGTTTCGAGTCGTTGGCGTGTGATCATGAGATCTCCTCCGGTCTTTCGTCTCCTCTACTAGCGCGGCACTCGGGAACTGTGATACTCCCGAGTGCCGCGGTTGTATGTTCGAGCGCGGCTGCAACGGTCTTCTGCTACGCCGCTTTTGCTAGTGCGCCTTTCGCAGCCGTTTCGATGAGAGCTGCCACCGCGTGTGGTTGCGATACGTAGATGGCGTGGCTTCCCTTAACCTCTATAACCATTGCGCCTGCACGCTTCGACATGGCCCGCTGCCCATCCGGTGGAATCATCTTGTCGTCGGTGGAAACCAGGTACCAGGTCGGCTTGGTTTTCCATGCCGGCTCGCTGATCGTTCCGCCGAGCGCCTCCAGGCCCCAGGGAACCTGGGAATCGGCCATGAATGCGGCCGTCTCTGGCTCCACGTCTGCGGCGAAAGATGCGGGAAACTTCGCCTTGTCAAGGAACAGAAATCCATCCTGTGGCGGCTGAATCGGCGGTACCGGAGCGCCCGGTGGTGGGTCTTTGATCAGCGAAGACACTGACTCGCCTTCGTCGAGAGCGAATGCGGTCACATAGACGAGCCCAGCGACCTTCGGGTCGTTGCCGGCTTCGGTGATTACTGCCCCTCCGTACGAGTGGCCGACGAGTATTACAGGCCCATCCTGGTTAGCGATCGTCCGCTTTGTAACGGCAACGTCATCCGCCAGCGAGATGGTCGGATTCTGAACGATTGCAACGGTATATCCGTCTTTCTTCAGGATCTTGTAGACTCCCTCCCACCCCGACCCATCCACGAAACCGCCGTGAACGAGGACAATATTTTTGATTGCTGTTCTGTTTTGCTGCACTGATGCTCTCCTTAATTCGTGAAATTCCCACCTTGCGAAGCTATTCGTATGCCGGTTCCAGGGGAACCTTAGAAACCACAGAATTAAACCTAGATTTTTCTGCAGGTAAAACGACCAGTTGTGCGCGATCAATCCATGCGTCGTGCAGCTCGAAAGAGACCGACTCCCAGGCTAAGAACAGCCGCAGCAAGAAATACTGCGCCGATGTATGCGAGATTGATCAAGCCATTCGGCCGCGTCGCCGCCGGAGAAACTACTGACAAGAAGAATGCGGCTGGAATCAGAATCGCGGCGATGGGCGCACCGGTGCGCGCCAGCCATTTCCAAAACGGCGAGAGTACCGCCTCGTCCACATATCGAAGCATGACCAGCGACAGGACCAGATAGACGCCGGCGTGCGCATGCCCAGCGCGCCAAAGATCGTGCCGCAGCGGGTTATCGTTATACCCCGGCACATTTCCCAGTATCAAGGCAAGCAGAGTCACGCCTCCGTACATCACGGACGGAATGAAAACGAGAAGGATCCCCGCAAGCATTCGCGAATCCCGAGACATGATTTCCTCCTTGACGTTCGGACATTGGCCCCATCGTGTGTGGCTTTTTAAACCTACCGGGAATGTGTTGCCGCTTCCTCGATCAACGCCGCAACTTCCTTCGGCCGGGAAACGTAGACGGAGTGGCTAGCGCCCGTGGCCTCAACCTTATGGCTGTTGGCCCGCGTCGCATACCAGCGTTCGAGGTCTGGGTTGATCGTCCTGTCGGCTCCCGCTACCAGCATCCAGCTGGGCTTACTTCTCCACGCTGGCGTGGTGATTACGCCTTTGAAGTTTTCCGCTTTGTTTGGCACCTGCGATCGCGCCATGAATGCAGCTTGCTCGGCCGACAGGTCTGCGGCGAAGTACTCGTGAAACTGCGCAGGATCTAGATAGGTGAAGCCGTCCGCCGTCTTCTTGATTGCAGTCGACTTACTGAGGTCGCTGGGGAAGCGCTTCCCGTCGTCGGCTTCGCTCTCGCCCGTGTCCGGCATGTGAGCGGCAATGTAGACCAGACCTGCAACCGACGGCACAGTTCCCGCCTCAGTAATTACTGCTCCGCCGTAGCTATGCGCGACCAGAATGCACGGCCCATCTTGTTCACCTAGCACGCGCCTGGTCGCGGCAACATCTTCCTGAAAAGTCGTTTCCGGCTCCTGCACGATGCTGACGTTGTAACCGTCTTTAACCAAAATGTCGTAAACGCCTTTCCAGCCTGAACCGTCCGCCCACGCGCCATGAACCAGAACGATATTCCGGATCCGGTGATCGTCGTTGCCATTCTGCGCCGCGAGCGTGCAGCCGATCAGCAGCGGCAGTATGACGCTAAGGCGCTGAAAAATAATTCGTATGACTCGAAGTGTTGTAATTGTGTGATTCATCTTATTTCTCCCTCTTTTGAAAATCTGATCCTTCAACGCCGAAAGCCGTCGCCCTTAGTTCCAACTACTCTCCTGCCGCAGCCGCCAACGTTGCGACGATAGCCATGTTCTGCAGCAGAGGTTCCGGCACCCCGTGCCTCTCGGCTAGATACTCGGAGCTGTTGTAAGACAACCAGACTCTTCCTCCAGCGTCCTGCCAAACCAAAATCTTCAGCGGCAGGTCAATGGCCACGCTGGGAGTCGCTAGCATCAGAGGCGTGCCGCCCTTAGGATTACCGAAAACCAACAACTTCGTGGAAGGCATTTTCATTCCCACCTTCTCTGCCTCGCCGCTGTGGTCGATCACGGCAAACAGAGTGACTCCCTTGGATTGCAGAATGTTCTTAACTCGCTCCACTGTCTTGTCGACTGAATGATTGCTGGGAATATCGACGATTCCGTTCTTTTTTCTCACTGCGTCCAACGTCACTGGTGTCGCCGGCAGAGCGAGACCGATTAGCAACATGCCAAGTTGCCACATTCTCATGACCAATCTCCTTCGATGTTCTCCACAGTCTCGCTAGCCTCTGCGTAAATTCAATCAAAATGGATCGAGGTGCTCATGCTTGGCGGTTCGTCCGGGCGCAGCGCCCTGACGCGACAGGCAAGGCTAGCCGCTGCGGCGATCGTCAAGCGGCGCCAGTCTGGAGTTGCTCCCCCGTCCGGCCACTCCATCGATTCCAATTTTTCCATCCAATCTTCCACGGATTGCCGGGCTTGTTCCGGGCCGAACAATTCATCTACGGCGCCGGCAAACGCAGCCAATTCCCGGTCCGCTGAGCCCGTAAGATGGACGGTCAACTGCATGCAATCCCCAATCGTATGACGAATTGAAGTCACCTTCTCTCTATGCATCGCGGTCTTTTCCTTCTCTGCAAAGCTTCTATCCTGCAAAACTAGTCATATTCGCGGTTTCGAGAAACCTCAAAAACCACAGAATTCAGCCTGGATTTTTCTGTAGGTCGGAATTGATTATTGTGATGAACACCGAGACGTGGGATAGGGATATGTTTCGAGAAGAGCGTTACACTTTTCTCGCTAGTTTTGACTTCCGGAACGCGATACGTCCGGGAACGACGAGCGATACCTCGCTTCCGGACTTGTCAGAGCTTACAATCATGATCTGTGCGCCGATGCGCGCGGCCCGTTCGCGCATTCCGCGCAGCCCAAAATGTCCTTCTTTCCCGCGGCTTGCCACGGCCGGTTCGATGCCCACGCCGTTATCGCACACTCGGATCGTGAGGTCCTGCTCGTATCGGATCTCCACTTCTAAACGAGTGCCATGCGAGTGCGAATAGGCGTTTCGGATAGCTTCATACCCAATCCGATAAACTTCGTCGCGGACGATGGGATGCATGTCCCTCGCTTCACCGACAACCGAAAGCACGGCTTGCATCGAGCCCGGCATGTGGCCGTTTTCCGTGGCCCTCCGGAATGCTTCCGCAAGGTCATTCGTCTGCTTGGTTGAAGTGCGGAGGGAATTCAGGGCAGCCCGCCCTTCTTGCATTGCCTGTTCCAGCCATACCGATAGTTGTTCCATGGCTCGTCGCATGCGAGCAGGGTCGGCGGAGGAGTCGAGCGCATCGTCGGCTACTAACTTGCTGCCTTGAATGGTTTGCAGGAACGTGTCATGAAGATCTCGGGCCATGCGCGTTCGCTCCGCCAATCGCTCATCGAAGCGGGCGTTGATCGCCCTTGCAATCTGCCGCATTCGGGAGTGATAGACCGCCCACGCAGCCAACACTACGCTAACAATGCACAGCATCTGGAACAACATCGTCTGGTACCAGGCGGGCGCGATAGTGAAACCCAGAGTCGCGCCAGCCTCATTCCACACTCCGTCGTTGTTGCACGCTATGACACGAAATCGATACCTTCCCGGAGGCAGATCGTTGTAAAAAGCCTGCCGCCGTGTTCCCGGCTCCTGCCAGCCCTCATCCCGCCCTTCGAGCTTGTAGCGGAAACGCACCTTCTGCGGGGCCACGAAGCTCAATCCGGTGTATTCAATCTCAAGATCGCGTGTAAGCGGCGGAAGCCGCAAGCCTGGGCCCGGCGCATAAATCTTTCGGTCGGCCACAATTTGTTCGACTTGTACCGGCGGCGCGACGGCATTCGCCCGCAAGTGATTGGGGTCGAGCACTTGCAGGATTTGGCCATTCACAAACCACAAGCATCCATCGGAGGACCTGACGGCCTGCGGCTTCAAGGAGGTCAACCCCGCCCGAACGCCGTCGAAGGCATCGAACAACTTGAACTTCACGATGCGTTCGGGATGTTCCCACCAGGCGTCCAATTCCGATCTGTCGATTGCGATCAGACCGCATTGTGAATACAGCCAGAGCACCCGCGAGTTATCTTGCACTAGCGCAAAGATCCCGTCACAGGGCAGGCCATTGCGCGTGGTGATATTTTCCCGCACGCCATCTTTCCAACGGGCAAGTTCATCGAGCGTTGTGCCCCACACAGATCCATCAGCTTCTACCAAAAGGTCCCGTATCTGGCGCCGGTTGCCAACTTCATTCGAAGCCAGCGTTTTCGTCGTGCCGTCCCGGTATTGGATCAAGTCGCCATTCACCAGCCCAAGCAGGATTCCCCCGCGTGGATTCGAGGCGAGGGTGTAAGCGATGGAAATTTGTGGCGAGTCCAATTCGTCCACAAGTTGTGAATCGTGAATCCGATCCAGATGCGGCCCTGCCCGAACCCAAATGTCGTGATCAACATCCTCGGTAATCGCAAAAACAATCCCCAACAAGCTGCCATCCGCGTGGCGCACAGCGCGAAATACTCCCTCTTCATAAATCCAAAGCCCATTGTCCACGCCCACCCATAGCCGGCCGGAGTGATCTTCGAACATCGTCGTCACGTTGAGCCCGGGCAAGCCTTGCCCCGACCGAATCGCGAACAGCTTGTCCGAGCGCAGATAGTCGAGGGCCCCAAAGTTACCAACCCAGACCGTGCCGTCACGTGATGCCACCACGGAACTAGCGCCCGCGCCAGAAAGGCCCTCCCGCAGGGAATAACTCGCCACCTTCAGATCGCGAAAGCTGTCGATCCCCTCAGAGGTCACAACCCATAGCGAACCCTCGGCGTCCTGACAGAAACGGACAACGGCATCACCCGAGAGTCCATCCTCGCTGCCAAACCGACTAACCTCTTCGCCGCGAATGCGGAACACGCCGCGATTTGCGGTTCCAATCCAGAGAGTTTCGTCGCGGTCGACAAACAGTGCCGTGACATCCGCGTTCTTTGCGGTGATTTTGGGGAAGGACCGGCTGGCCCAGCTTCCGTGCTCAAATTCTTCCAACTGCAAGACAGGACCGGAACGATTGATCGCCGCCCAGACCAAGCCCTCCGCTCCCGTGGCAAACCCGCGTAAAGAAGCAAACGTTTCAGGCCGGCGTGTGGCGTTCGCAAAGTAAGGCGTGGATGAGCCGGGTGTCCAGCGAAGAAGTTCTGTGTAGCCTCCAATCCAAAATTCGCCGGCACTGTCTTTGCTCAACTGGATGGCGGAGTCAAATGGGATCCCATCCCTCGCGCCGTAACAATGAAATTGCTCATCCTTAACACGGCACAAGGGACCGGCTTGGTCGGCGGCCTGCGTTCGTACCAGCCACACCTCGCCTTGGTCGCCTTCGACGATCGCTTCGATTCTTCCGCTCAAATTTGGATAGCTGGTCAGTTCGCCATTTTTCCATCGGGTGACGCTGTATCCAGTTCCGATCCAGAGACTGCCATCGCGGGCGCCCAGGAGGGAAAAGATCCTAGAGTCGAGCAGCCGCTTGCCGGGTGGCGGGTTCCAGGGCGTGAAGCGAACACCATCAAAACGCACCAACCCGATGTTCGTTCCGATCCACAGGTAACCATCAGCAGTTTGCGCGATGACAACGGGCGAGCCGTTAAAGACTCCATCCCGGGTTCTCCACGCCGTGTGCGCATACTGGGACATGCGCTGATTCGGATCAATTCCCCATACCGCAGTGAAGGCGCAAAGCAGGAATATTAAGGAGAGTGAGAGTGAGCGTAAGCGTGGGATGGTTAATTTCTCGGATCTGGCAGCAAAATTGGCACTCCTCATCTCAAGTGCGCGCACGTCTGATCCTGACCTACCCGCGAGAGTGCACAGATATTGCATGCTGCAAACTACACAGCCTAAACATCATCGGCCAGGCACTCTAACTCCCTGGCCAACAGCTTTAACGTACACGACTCGCGGCCCGAGCAACACATGACGATCTACGGTTGTGATCCTGCAGTTTTCTACAGGTCTTCCTGCAGGGTCAAATTTGAAGCAGTCCGCGACGGACGGCAATCGTCACCGCATGCGTCCGATCGTTCGCTCCCAGTTTGTCCACCAAGTTCTTGATGTGAAAATTGACCGTCGTCTCCGCAATAGACAGATGATCGGCGATTTGCTTGTTACGATAGCCATCTCGAATGAGGTGTAGCACTTCCAGTTCTCTCGTCGTAAGCTCATCGTCGCCCATATGCTCAGCCAGGCGTGCCGCTACGTCCGCTGGCACATGCCGTTTGCCGGAGTGTACCGACCGGATTACTCCCAGCAGTTCGTTTTTTGGCATGCTCTTGAGGATGTAAGCGCATGCGCCCGCCCGCAACGCACGCTGGATCTCTCCATCGCTGTCAGAGGTGGTCAGCATAATGATGCGCGCCTGGGGATGCTCGCCGCGAATGGCGATCAGAGCATCCGTGCCATTCGTGCCCGGCAGCCGCAAATCCATCAGAGTGATATCCGGCCGGTGGCGGCGGAATTCCGCCAGTGCTTCGGCTGCATTGGCTGCCTGTGCAACCAGAAGCATATCCGGTTGCGACGCTATGATCGTGCTCAGTCCTTCACGGAAGACCGGATGGTCCTCTACGCTCAGGATCCGAATCGGCTTAGGGTGGTCCATACCCGCTTTCCCGTCGCGCCATTGTAACGGATCGTATCGTTTCTATTCGGGGTCCCACACCCCTGTCTTGCGCAGCAAATTCCAAAAAGACCCACTTGCATTCTGTGAACCTTGGCGTCCACCAGAAAGCTGCCGCCGGACCGACACGGTGAGCAGCGCGGGGGATCAGCTGCGCGTATGGCATCCGCCATTAGCACAGGAGATTCGTACCGCGATGTGCCGAGTAGAAGGCGGCTCGCGACGAGCGCTTAAGTTTCTGCTTTCGTATCGTTCATGGAATAAGTCCGGACCGCCCAGCAAGCTGCTGCGGGGAGGTGGACCGATTCTATAGGCTCGGCGTAGCAGAGGCAGCACGCGATAGTGCCAGAGTTTTAACCAGGGGATCAAATTCTTTCTGTCCGGCATCGCCAGGCTTCATCATTTTCTTGTAGTCGTACTCGGGAACGATTTCTTGAATCTTTGCGCGCAGTGATCGGTCGGAACCCCTTCGCATCAGCGGCTGTATATCCTGTAAGTGCTGCCACAGAATGGGCCATGTCGCCAGCTTGCCATTGGTGCGCTGGACTTTTTCGTGGGGTGTCGGCAGGAGGGCTTCGGTCGAATAAAAAAGTTCTTCGAACAGTTTTTCCCCGGGACGAAGTCCGGTGAAAATGAGGGGCACGTCTTCCTCGGAGGCCCCCGACAGGCGGATGAGGGTGCGAGCCAAATCCGCAATGCGAATCGGCTCTCCCATGTCGAGCACCAGAATGTCACCGTGGTCCCCGACCGTAAAGGCTTGCAGCACCAGCGAAACTGCTTCGGGAATCGTCATGAAATAGCGCGTAATATCCGGATGAGTTACGGTGACGCGACCCTCTTTGCGGATTTGCTGCTGGAACACGGGCACTACGCTACCCTGCGAACCGAGCACGTTGCCAAATCGAACCGATGCGCACCGCATTTTCGAAGGCCGCGATGCGAGAATCAATTCTCCAATCCGCTTGGTAGCTCCCATCACGCTCGTAGGGTTCACCGCTTTGTCGGAAGAGATTAAGAGGAAGCGTTCGCAGCCCGTTTCTTCGGCGGCACGCAGCAGATTCATGAGGCCGAAAACATTGTTGCGCACTGCCTCAGCCGTATTGCATTCCATCATGGGCACATGTTTGTAGGCGGCCGCGTTGAAGATGATCTGCACGCTGTGCGCTTCGAGTATGCTCTTCATGCTTTCAGCATCGGTGATGTCTGCCACGGAATAACAAACCCGATCGCCATATTTATTTTGAGTCAGCTTAAGCTGCAAGAAAAACATCGGGGTCTCCGCTTGATCAAGGCAGATGAGTTTTGCTGGTCCGCACTCGAGTATCTGGTGGCACAATTCCTGACCAATGGATCCTGCCGCACCAGTTACTAACACCACGCGGTCCGCCAGATCGCGGCGCACGGCATCCAGATCCAGCTTTACCGGGTCGCGTCCCAACAACTCCTCCAGATTTACATCGCGGAGTTCTTCCACCTTAACTCGTCCTTGAATCAGTTCGCCAAGGCCGGGGATAGTCTTGAACTTCCGGCCGCTGGCGAGACAATGCTCCACTACACGCCGCATCCTGTTACCGTTTACCGAAGGCATAGCAATGAACAATTCGTCGATTTGATAGGCGGTCGCTACATGAGTGAGATCTTCAATGGTGCCAAGCACTGTCATTCCATGAATGTTTACGCCTTGCTTCTCCGGATCGTCGTCGATGCATCCGACGGCCACGTAGGGGGAATTTCTCAGCTCCCGCATGAGGGCTTCGGCGGCAGCGCCAGCGCCGACGATGAGCACGCGGACACGATTGCCTTGATCCCGGCGGTCCAACCGATGCAGCATGATGCGAGAGAACACTCGCACGCCGCAAAGAGCAGTCGCTGTAAGTAGAGCTTCCAGAAAATAAATCGAGAGAGGAAAGTCGCTCACTCCCAAAATGAATCGCATTATTACAAAAAATGCGACACTTCCCATGGCCACTGCTTCCCCGATATCGGCCGCATCGCTAACGGTTGTGTAGCGCCAGTAGCCGTGAAAAAGGTTATAGCGCCACATGGCCAGCACACGCACTGCCAGCAGTACCGGGGCAGCGGCCAGCAGCAAGTCGGCGTGAGGCAACGAGAATTCAAATCTCAATAGCCATGCCGTAATAAGGGACGCAACAATCAGCAGCGATTGCAACACCGCGACGACCCAGGTGCGTTTTCTTGACCACATTTCCGATTCTCTTTTCCGGTCTCTTTGGGATTTGCAGCGAGGAGAGGTTTTATAGTGTTTAAAGCGTTGCGGCGGCGCCCAGCGCAGAGGCGGCCGGGGTCCGTGACGTAGCGGCAGCCATCACTTTTTCGATGACGCCGCAAGCATATTCAATGTCTTCGGTTTTTAGCGTGGGGTGGACTAGGAACATCAGGCTTGCCTCACCCAATTCTTTGACAACAGGCAGGCGCCCCCCACTACGCCGTTCTTTTACAAAGGCTTTTTCGCGGTACACTTCGCTGCAACTGCCGACCAGGCAAGGCACGCCCTCAGCATTGATAGCCTGCAGAATCCGGTCACGATCCCAACCGGGCCGCAAGAGTTCGGGGCGCACGAAAGCGTAGTACTTGTAGTACGCGTGATAGGAGTGCGAGGGAGGTAGCGGGATGCGCAGCGCTGGTAATTTCAGCAGCCTTTCGTTCAAGATAGCCGCATATTTTCGCCTGGTCTTAACCCAGGCGGGAACTTTCTTGAGGGCAACGCGGCCAATCGCGGACTGCACCTCCGTCATTCTTCCATTCGTCCCGAAGGATTCATGCAGCCAGCGAAATCCGATGGGATGCTGGCGGTTGAAAACGGCGTCGTAGCTCTTGCCGTGGTCTTTATAGCTCCATGCACGTTGCCACAGTTCTGTGTTGTTGGTGGTGAGCATGCCGCCTTCGCCACCTGTGGTCATAATCTTGTCCTGGCAGAACGAGAACGCCGCCACGTCGCCGATAGATCCGACAGGTTTTCCCTTGTAGACCGCGCCTTGCGCCTGGGCGCAATCTTCAATCACTTTCAATCCGTACTCTCTGGCCAGTTGCATGATCTCGTCCATTTCACAGGGCCAGCCTGCGAGATGAACGGCTACAATTGCCTTCGAGCGGCTCGTGATCATGGGCCGGATCGTTTCCACCGTAATGTTCTGGCTGTCGCGGTCCACGTCCGCCGTGACTGGCCGTGCTCCGACAGTGACGGCACAACTCGCCGACGCGATAAATGTGCGGCTGGTAGTAATGACTTCGTCTCCCGGACCGATACCGAGTGCCTTCAAGGCAATTTCCAGAGCCACGGTTCCATTGGCGAGCGCAATGGCATGTTTGCACTCGGCCGATGCAGCGAATTCTTTTTCGAAGAGGCGGCCTTCCTCGCCCGTCCAATAGTTGACCTTCCCCGAATGGAGAACGCGCGTCGCGGCCTCCACTTCATCCGGAGCAAAGTAGGGCCAGGGAGCAAAGGGCTCCCGACCTGTTGTTGCATTTTCAATTTTCATTTTTTGCCTCTGAGTTGGTTTTAACTCGGGAGTTCTGCGGCTTTGTAACTTACGTGCGGTTTAGCAGGAATTCCGACGACGGTTACACCGGAAGGAATGTCTTTCGTGACGACAGCTCCGGCTCCGACCGTCGCGTGATCGCCCACCGTTCTGTATTGCAATACCTGGGCGCCGGTCCCGACGAGGACTCCATTTCCGATATTCACTCCACCGGAAATATTCGCTCCGGGATTGATGACGCTACCCTTGCCGATTCGCGCTTCGTGGCCGAGCGTGCATCCAAAATTACATAAGGCAAAGGCGTCCAGACGGAGGTTGACGGTTCCGATCACGCCAGAGCAAACCAAAACGCCACTTCCGATTTGCGCGGTGTCAAGGTCCAAGTGTGCCGTGGGATGAATCAGAGAGGGAAAGTCCACGTCAGGCAGCACACCCAGAATCTGCAAACCGACCCGTAAACGTGCAAGCGGTGTACCGATTCCAATCGTGACAGCGTCCACGCGACTAGCATTCGAGCGCAGCCATGGGTAGTCTCCAACCACTTCATCGCGGCTGTCGCGGTCGGTAAGGGTGCTGGGGTCTGTGACAACGTAGCCGGCAAATTCCCAGACCCGCGTTCGGCGGTTGATCGCACCGATCATGGCCTTTACTTCTCGTGCCATGCCTCCCGCACCGATGATCACGATCCGTTTCATCGGGTTGCTTCCTCGCGATTGCGATAGCCGGAGAATTCCGGCATGGTGGCGTGGCCAACACTTGAGATGCCTTCACGCTTCAGCGTTTTCCAGATAGTAAGCACGATGATTTTGAGATCGAGCCAGAAGCTGCGATTCTCGACGTACCAAAGGTCGAAGGCAAATTTCTGTTCCCAGCTAGCGCTGTTGCGTCCGTTGATCTGCGCCCAGCCCGTAATTCCAGGCGTTGCATCGTGACGGCGCATCTGCTCGGGGGTGTAGCGGTCGAGATACTGCATCAGCAGCGGCCGCGGTCCGACAAGGCTCATCTCACCGCGAATCACGTTGATCAGTTCGGGCAACTCATCAAGGCTTGAGCTGCGCAGAAATTTTCCCAACGCCGTCAAACGTTCGGAGTCAGGGAGTAGTTGGCCATTGGTGTCGCGTTTGGCCGTCATGGTGCGAAACTTCAAACAGATAAATGGACGCGCCTTGTATCCGGGGCGTGTCTGGCGAAACAGAATCGGCGATCCCAGGAATATGCGGACGACCAAAGCTGTTGCTGCGAGGATTGGAGACAAGGCGATCAGCGCCGCCGTCGCGGCGAACAGGTCGAACACTCTCTTGGCCGCCAGGCCGGCGCGCGATTTCTTATCCGAACGTGATTGCTCTTCCAGCATTTCGCGATACATTTTCGCGTGGGCTTGCCAGATCGCTTCCGGGCGGAAGTCACGCACCATCCACTTACGTCCGGCTAGGCCCATATCCAGGCGCATCTCGGGTTTGCGCAGTAGGGTGTCAATTGCCCAGGTGAGAGCTTTTGCATCTCGCATTGGCACGATCAATCCGGTAATGCCGTCACGAACCGAATCGACGGCTCCGGTTGCGTTGGTCGTGATCACAGGGACCGCACTGGCCTGCGCTTCAAGCGGAACACCGGGAAAGCCTTCGCGATACGTTGGCAGAACGAACACATCCATCAGCGCGTAGTAGGGAGCAGTGTCAGCCACAAAGCCGGGCCGCAAAATCGACGGCGTGTTTTCGATGTAACGGCGAATCGAAGGTTCCACGGGATCGCCAGTCTCGAAATCTCCCACCAGCAGTAGACGAAGACCGGGGCGCGATGAACTTAGCTCACGAAATGCTTCCACCAATTCACGAACGCCTTTGTCTTTGACGAACCGTCCGACGAAGCCGATCACCGTCTCATTTCCAGTGAGTCCCAGGTCGCGGCGCAATTGGGCAACGGTTTCGGTAGCGCGATTCTCTGGAGTGAACCGCCTCGCGTCGATCCCACAGCTTCCGTTTCCGACGGATCGGGCTTTTGCTGGACTTACGAGTTTCAACTCGATGGCGCGCCGCCGCAGGCTTTCGCTTACTGGAATCACACGATGCGAGCAAGCGCATGCGGTTCGCTCAGCCAGCCACAGAATAGGCCGCTTGATGCCAGTTGCCGTCTCCATGCGAAGTCCGCGTAGCGTGTAGACGCGGCACGGAACGCCCGCCAGCATCGCAGCAACTGATCCCAGCAAGCCCGCCTTCGGGGTGCTCACGTCCACCACTTCAGGTCGGATAGACTTCATGGCCCAATAAAGTTTCCACAACGAAACCAAGTCGCTCAGCGGATGGATTTCGCGCTCCATGGGAATCGCCATGCTGGCAGCATCTTCGGCACTGCTGACCTTCTGCAACAATTCGCCAGGTGACGAAACCAGAATGGGGAAAAATCCGGCATGCTTGAGATGGCGAAGCATGCCGCGATAGAACAAGCAAGAAATGGGGGCAGTCACCGTGATGAACAGTTTTGTTTTTGTGGTCATTTGATTTTGTTTACGAAACCAGGAAAGGGTGGCAGATTTTAGTTTGTAGGTTGAGGAATGAGGTTCGCAGTTTGTTGCCAGACCTGAAGCCAGCGGGTATTTTCGTGCTGGGAGGCAGGTTGCGCGCGATGTTTCAGCAGCTTATATCCCAGGCCGGAGGCCAGTGCAGAGGCGTCCACCACTGCTCTTGCAGCTTGTCCACAAGTGCCTCGCAGAGCAACTCGAAAACCACATTGCTTTTTTCCCGAGGCCTGCCAGAGAGCTCGAATAAAATTTCTGCGAGCGAGGAGAATTTTGCCAAGCGACATCGAACTTTCGCGATAGGCAAGCAGAACTTCATCCAGACACGCGAATGTGCTATTCGCGTAGGTTCGAAATAATAATTCTTTATCTTCCATGCGCACGGCATTCACCCGATAGGGATTGGCCCGAAACCATCCCAGGTTTCCCATCCACGTGGGGTGCGGCATAGGGAAACCAGACCACGGATGGGCGCAGATTGCTTTGTGAGAAACCGGCACCGGTCGAAGGCCCAGAAGAGCGCCATCATCTTTGAAAACGGAGACTGCGGTTGCCAGCAAATCGACTTCGGGATGCTTATCCAGAAAAGCCACTTGTTTGGAAAGCCGCTCTGGATAAGCGATATCATCGCCATCCATGCGCGCGAAATACCGGCCCGTGCTGAGTTGCACGGCTTGATTGAGGCGCCGGGACAAACCATAATTTCGATGTCCATCAACAAGGCGAATGCGGGAATCGCGAAACCTTTCTGCGACTGCCAGCGTTTTATCCGTTGACCCGTCATCGATGACAATCAACTCCCAGTCAGTGAGGGATTGATTGAGGATGGACTGAATCGAAACTGCGATAGTCTTCTCGCAGTTGTAGACGGGCATGCCGATGCTGACTCGTGGGGCGATCATCGGACTGATTTTCCTGAAACAGAATTTCTCAGTGGACTTCCTCTGAAGCCGGTGAACACGCGATTCATGCAAACCACCGAGAAAACGCCGACCATCATGTAAACGGATTCGGTGTACACCACACCGAAATCAATGCGATTCGCATTCACGGCCTCCGCCAGCAGCACCGAAAATACGAGAAGCCCCCAGGTTCCGTGATGCTTCAGGAGGCCAAGACTTAGGAACAGTAAGCTCCATAAAACAAATATGAGCGCGACTCCGACGGTGCCGAAATTGAGGTACGCTTCCGCCACCGGGTTATAGCCCCAGCCATAGACTGTGCCGCCGCCCTGATGAACTTGTTCATCGAATTGGCGAGTAAGGAGTTCGGGCTTCTCTCCGATATAAAGACGCTTGGGAATTACAAGCAGGAAGGAATCGTAGTACGACT
This sequence comes from uncultured Acidobacteriota bacterium, assembly GCA_963758565.1. Classification (GTDB taxonomy): domain Bacteria; phylum Acidobacteriota; class Terriglobia; order Terriglobales; family Acidobacteriaceae; genus Sulfotelmatobacter. The sequence goes on from CAVWVX010000001.1 coordinate 135,821, forward strand.
TGCCGTAAAGATCTTGCGTGCTCTCCGACACCACCGACAAAAGAGAGTAATAAGGTCCAGCTAACTCGGTATTTTCCGGCGTGAACCAATCTCCGGATGCGTTGCCGGAGACTTCTGCCCACGCGTTCTGGCCGCTGGTTTGTCCGCTGATGATGGGGTTTATCAAATATCGGACGTGGCCGAACAACGAGAGGAAAGCGTATCCGAGAATCAGCAGTATCCAGGTGCGCAAACGCAATTTCAGCATCTTTGGCCTGACGACACTTAACACTCCCCCAATAGCAAGCAGCGCCTGCAGGACCAGGCGCCGGTCGCCCTGAAGAATTAAGAGAAGCGACCATATTGCGAAGAGAGACCAACTGGAGGCGCGTTGAAACGTGCTCTTGCCGCCATAACCCCCGACAAACATGGCTGCCAGGCCCGGAACCACAAAGGCAGAGAAAGGATAGCTAAGAAGATTCGCATAGGTCCCTGCCGAATACCGCTCACCGCGATCCATCGCCAAAGTTGCGAAGTAACCACCGAGCTGGGCGTATTGCAGAAAGTACATAACCACGCCGACAACGTACGAGATCATTCCCGCCCAAAACCACATTTCGGGTCCGCGCCTGCGCAACTCCGATTGAGTTCGAGATGCTGTACTCTTCTGCGCGAAAAGAGGAGCGATTACGGTGTCCCACGCCAGCGCCGTGATGCAGGTTACGGTGGCAGCGAGCGCTACCAGGATCCCAACGTCCGCATAAGTGTCCAGCCCGAATGCAGAGGGATAAACCAGATGTTCTTCGCTGCTCACCGTTGCCAGCCGAAATAACAATAGTCCGTCGTAAGCGGCGAAAGCGGTGCAAAACAAGGCGAGGGCGTCGAGTCCGTGCTCTTTGAACCTCCAGTATGCGGTGGCGCCGGCCAAAAGCATGGTGATGACGGATAGCGACGCCGCGGTTTGCGAGCTGTCAACCATTTGCAAGGTCAACGCCCCAAAGATCGCGGCGGCGAAAATGAATGCGGCCGTGGCGCTCCACTTTTGGTTGGACGGTGCCGCTGTTTTATCGGACGTTCTATACATGGCTGCGGGCCGAATACGTTGAAGCGAGAAGGTTGACGGATGCTGCGATAGATCTGTCTTGCAGGCAACGCGATGTGTAGGAGAAATCGAGAGAGACTGCTTGCTGATTTGACATCACAAGTTCGGCCCAATTCGCGGCGGACTTGGTCAGAGACTCGCGCACGATCAGGCTCTTGATGACATCGGTCTCGGGTGAAACGGTTTCGGACACGATACATTTCAGTCCCGCAGCTTGGGCCTCGAGAAGAGTCAAAGGCAGTCCCTCATAGAGAGAGGGAAACAAGAAAAGGTCCATAGCCCCCTTCATGAGTTGGGGCACATCGGAACGAACGCCGGTAAAGATGAAGTGTTTTCCTAGCGAGTAATTTGTAACTTTGGCCTCGATCGTTGGGCGTAGTGGACCATCCCCAATTAGCAGGAAGATGAATCGGGAATTCTGCCGGATTGCCGCTCGTGCAATCTCGACGAGGAATGAATGATTTTTCTGCTCCATGAATCGTCCCAAATGTCCGACAACGAAAGCCCCTTCAGGAATGCCCAGGCTTTTTCTAACCGAAACTTTGTCTACCGGCATAGCGAAACGATCCAGATCAATGCCAAGGTGATGCAGTTTCCACTTGGAGGAGATCTGCCATCCTTCGGGGAACAAGTCATCGCCGGCCTCGGTGCTGACTGCGAGTCCGTTCGTGGCAAATTGCCATGTCAGCCGCCGCATGGTTGCGACGTACGCTTTTCGTGCGGAACCTGCTGCGCTTTCGGCAGACCGTGTATCGATGTGGCTGTGGGCAACGCGCTTCGGAACGCCGGCCGCAGCCGCCAGCATGAGAGGATATCCGCTGAAGTGGTGAACGTGAGTGTGAACCGCGTCGTAAGGCCCGTAGGTTCGCAGGATTTGACGGAAGCGACGCGCGTAGTGCGCGGGTTTTGTTTGACTGCAACAGTGAATGATTTGCGCTCCGAGGGCACGGACTTCCTCGTCATACGCACCGACGTCACCGGTATGCACAAGAAAGTCCATTTGGAATTGTTTGCGGTCGATATTACGAAGCACCTGGACGAGCCAGGTTTCGGCGCCACCACGATTCAGGCCACCCACGACTTGGAGAATGCGTTTCATGCGATAGCGTGATTCTTGACCGCCTGGTTGAGAACTGAATAACTAAGTAATCCCTGGACCACGGATGATGCGAGCAGTGCAAATCCGACGCCCATGAGCCCATAGGAAGGAATCAGGGCTCGCGTCAGGATAGTTGCCGTCACAACCGTTGCGGCCATGACGGGCACTTGCGCCCGGAAGCATCTTGCCGCGGTCATCCCATATCCGAGAAACGATGCCGCTGCACCGACTGCGGCATCGATTACCAGCACAATCAGCAAGTTGATATGGTTTGCATATTCGGCGCGATAAACGATGGTCAGCACCGTTTTTCCAAGTGTGGCCGCGCCAACGACGCCCAACAATCCTAAAAGAATGGAAACTCCGATTAGCCTGCCGATTAATACCTTGAAGCGATGCACGTTACCATCAGCAAGAAGCGACGACATGCGAGTACATACCGACTGGCCAAGTGCGCTTACGATCAGATTCATAGCAGTTATCAAATAAGCCATCGATGAAAAAATACCCAGCTCTGCTGTTCCCAACCTGCTTTCCAGCAAATAGCGTGGAATATTGGCGTTAAGCGAAATGAGAGCCATAACCAAGCCTAGGGGAAGGCTCAGCCATGCCAGGCGGCGCAGCGTCGAAAACGAGAAACGAAAAAACACTCGTTCTTGCAAAACGCTTGAGACAACGCGAAAGTCGTAGAGCCCGATGACAAGAAGCCACGTTGCAGCCAGCGTAGCTGCGGAGAACACCAGACTCCGCGTGATTCTAAAAGCAATTGCGAAGGTTATGACGGATGCTAGTCCACGCAGCATCAGCGCGCGCGCAACTTGATCGAGCCGTTCGAATTTCTGTAGGTGTCCCGCAATTACATCGCTGAAGGTCTCGATGGCCTTGGCTGCTGCGACCAGAAGAATGACAAGCGTGGTTGTGCGGTCGTAATGACCGAGAATAGCGATCGTCGCTATTGCGAGAACAGCGAGCAGGGTAGTTAAACAGCGCAGGGTGAAATAATCTGGGAATAGGTACTCGTTGCGCGCGTCGGTGGCTTGTACGCCGCGAAGTTGAAGATTTGCCAGCATGAATAAGGGCGTCGCTACGGCAAGCGCCAACGCGTATTGCCCGACCACAGACGGACTCCCCAGTTTGGCCAAGGCGGAAAGCATTCCGAACTGACAAAGGGCATAAATCACGTTGCCCACCAGAGTCCAACTGAACGACACGCGTAAGGGTGGCGGCGATACACTCGGAATACCGGCGAGCGCGGTTCCAACAGCTGCTGCCACTAAGTCGATCTCCTTCATTGAACAATTTGTGGACGACGGTTCGTAGATGGAACTGGCGCGAGGGAGCAGGTCGCTAGGGCGCTCGATAAATGAGCGCGCCGGCCGCAGCGGGCAAGGCGGCCTCAAAGTCTTTCCAGGCATTCTTGGCCGCACTGCTGGGCACGAACAGAATGTCGTTGTCCTGCATTGCGAGGTCGATCTCCTTCGAGCCTACGATTTTCTTCAGATTGATAGTAATTTCTTGTCGGCCTTGCGGTGTGGTACGAATGAGCTTCGCCGATCCTTTCGCAGCTGTGGAATTTGTCCCTTGCGCCAAGGAAACTGCTTGCAGGATGCTGAGATGTCCATCGTGGTCCATCGGGAATTCACCAGGATGTGCGACATCTCCGACTACGAAAATGGCCCCGGTCCTCTGCACGAAAATGGTATCGCCAGGAAGAATCTCAGGATTGTTTTCCGGCCGAGGGGCAGCTCCCGCGGTCATCTTCACGGCCAGCGGTTGATCGGGATGACCAGTGTGCGTGATGACAATGGCAGTACCCGCCAGGTTCGTGAGACCTTCTGCCAGCGAGAGGTAGTCGAGTAAATAGTGGGTGCCGAAAGCCGGATATACTCCGGGCTTGTGCACCTCACCGACGACTGAAACGTTTCGTGATGCATATTCGGCAATGAAGAGCGTAACCTGCGGGTCTTTGAGGAAGCTGCCATCGATAAACTTCTGGCGAATCAAAGCCTGAGCATCTGAGGCCTTCATATCCTGCAGGTGAACACTGCCTACGAGTGGAAGAATCACATCGCCGGTATTGCTGACGCGTAACTTTCCGCTGAGCTCGGGCGTATCCAGAATTGTCATTTCGACGAGATCGCCGGCGCTGATTGGACCAGCTGCACCGCTGCCGAAACCAACATTTGCTGTGGGGGCGGGCGCGTGCTCTTGGCCGACTGCGGTTCCAGCCCAGGCCAGCAAAACTGCCAGAGTAAGCAACCGATGGTTGTTTCTAAATTTCGACATGAGATTCCTTTGCGGTCGCGGAAGCAGTACCGTTTCCGTTGCTGCCTTCGTTGTAGTAGTAGTAGTGATAGTCAGAGCCGTAGTGGCCGTAGTAGCCGCGGTACTCAACCGAGTTGAATGACAGGTCATTTACCACGACGCCGGCAATGTTCGCTCGAACCTTGCGCAGGACATCGCGGGCGCGTATCAGAGATTGACGTCCGGTTTTCTTGGCACGCGCAATCAGTACGACAACGTCGGCGATGCGGGCGCAGACGGCCGCGTCGGTGACCGCCAATATTGGAGGCGTGTCGATCACGATGTAGCGAAAGGCTTCGCGATAATGTTGCAGGAGCCGTGGCATCGCCTCAGATGCCAGCATTTCTGATGGGTACGGCGGCATGTGTCCTGCGGGCAGAACATACAAATCGGGAATTCCATCCACGGCGACGACCATCGATTCCGGAGTCTCAGTTCCGGCCAGGCATGCGCTCAATCCCTTGGCGCCAGAAATCCCCAAATATTTGTGGATGGTTGGACGGCGCATGTCTGCGTCCATCAGTAGCGTTTTCTGACCCGTCTGGGCCAGCACCACGGCAAGATTAAGGGAAGTAAAACTTTTTCCTTCCTGCATCATCCCACTCGTGACCATGATGACTTGCGGCGGCGCGCCAGGAGAAGAAAGCAGCAGCGAAGTGCGCAACGCCCGAAAGGCCTCCGCGCTGCTGGAATTGCGATGCTCAACTGTGACTGGTTGAATAAATTGGCGCGTGGCCGTGCTGCTCAAGAGTTTGTGACCGTTTTTACCCACCATGACGGTGGGAATCACTCCGAGCGAGGGTAGCGAACAGTACACGTCAATGTCTTGCGGCGTGCGGATGGTATTGTCGACATTCTCTATGACAAAGGCCAATGCCATGCCGAAGAGAAGGCCGCCCATGAAGCCGAGGGCTATGTTCAGCCCGATTTTTGGTTCGACTGGTTCGATCGGTACACTAGCTTGATCGACAATATTGATGTTGCTGGATTTCAATCCCGCTAAAATTCCTGCTTCCTTGAGTTTCTTGAGAAGGCCTTCATAAAGTTCACGGCTCGATTCGACGTCGCGCTTCATGATCGCGTATTGAATCGCATCCTCATTCAGCTTGTAGGCATCTTGCTTCTGGCGGCCGAACGAGGTTTTAAGCATCTCTTCGGATTCCAGCGCAGCTTTGTATTCGGCGTGTACTGTATCTCCGACCTTGGTTATTTCGGCGGCGATGGCGGAATCCAGTTCGTTCATCTGAGATTGCAGTTGCATCACGCGCGGGTACAGGGAACCGTATTTGACGGCAAGCTGCGCATACTGTGCCCTGGCTTCGGCACGCTCTTTATAGAGAGCTCCGAGAACGCTTTCCGGAGCGATGTTCGCAATCAGTTCCGGATTCTCGGTCATCGCAATGCGATACTTTGCTTCTTTTACAATGCGGTCCGCTTCTGCAGCGGAGAGTTGCTTGTTGAGCTCCTCCAGCTTGTCAGTAACGATGTTGTGAGTTTCATCCGTTCCCAGGATGCCAACTTTTTTCTGGTAGGCGATCAGGGCTTCCTGCGAGTTTTGCGCGCGCTCTTTCAAGTCATCGAGTTGTTTGGTTAACCAGTCTGAGGTTTGAATTGTGGCCTTGTACTTGGTCTGGAAATTGTGTTCGATGTAGGTATTGGCGACGGCATTGGCAACTTCCGCGGCGAGATTGGGGTCCTTGCTGCGAAAGTGGATATCGATGATCTGCGTTTTGGGAACCAGTTGGACGTTCAGGGAATTGCGAAATAGAGTCAGCAACTTGACCCGCCGCTCAAGATCGAGAGAATCAAAATCCGCCGCGGTTGTATCGACAAACTTGCCCGCGAAACTTTTTTGGTGGTGAAGGCCCAGCTGCTTGATGACGCTGAGGGCGATGGTGTCGCTTTGTACGATGCGTATCTGGGTCTCCAGTTTGGTATTCATATCAAGACCGAGGGGCAACACCATCTGTTCGAGGCCGAGGTCACCGGAGCCTTCCAAGTCAAGCAAGAGGCGCGAAGATGCTTCGTAGCGCTTGGGTAAGATTAGCGAGACGGCGGTCACCAGCAAGATGACGCTTGCCAGACTGCTCATCACCAGCCAACGGCGCTTCTGAAGAACTCGCCAGAATTGGACGACGGAAATCTGGTTATCCTGGGAATCGATGATCAGTGGCTCAGCGTTAGAGAAGGTGAACTTATCCGGTTCAAGCTTTTTTGCAATGGGTGAGAAATTGTCGGTCATAGGGTTCTTAATCGGTCGTGGGTGAGATGGTTGGACTTGCTCAAGAAAGACTTAGGGTTTAATCGGGAGAAGCGGGGTTAAGCCCGTGCTCTTCAAACAGACCCCCTGCGTAGGAGCCTGTGCAGGAGTTGCGGTCGAATGCGAATAACGGGCAGCATGTTCGGCGACGACGATATCGCCCAGGATGACAACAGCCGAGGGAACGAACCACCAGCGTTTGCCCTTCCTTTTCAGGTAGTAATCCAGGTAGGAGACGCCGAGCAGAGCAGGCACGCCTGCTGCAAGCATGACTTTGCGGCTATGAAAAGTATCTGGAACAGAAGTGCACGCTCCAGCTTCCAAACACTTGTGCGTGAGTTCCGCGGCGACGAGAGCGGAGCTGTACATTGCTCCATTGACTGTCCAAAAGGGCCAATTCGCTATCTTGAATTCACCAAAGAGTCCCCCAGTTGCGGCTGGTGCAGCGCTATCGTAACTGTTTCGCTCTTTGTGGGCGGAAATGAAATTTTGATGGTTGCGCACCGCGCTAGGCGCATCCGGCAGCGGGTCGCCGCACCCGGACGAGGAAGAGTGAAAAATTGCTCCAGCGGTAAGAGCACTGGGACTCTTTCCATCGCTGACCTCCGCGTTGCCTACTCGAACCACGATCGTCCCACAACCCAGAAGGAACAAGTCTCCGACGACAAGGTCAGTATTAGCCGCCATTTCTAGTTCCGCGCCTCCAAACGTAATCACGCTCGAATCGTGGGCTGTCTGAATGTGATCGCCCGACGAAATTAGAACGCTGAAGTAAACCGGCTTGCCATTTACCGTGGTGCCCCAGCCGGGATATAGAACCCCTGCCGAACCGGCGAAGAGTGATCTGCTCAACATCATCACGATCACGAACAAAAGCCAACTGCGAGTGTGTGTACTTTTCATATTGTTCTCGTTGCCGCAGCGTGATGAGCTGCATGGGGTATAAGGTGATTCGATCAAAGCTAGACGGGTCTGATCGCCAATGACACCCGCGCGGAACTTACTGCAATCGATTGCCGGCGAGCACGGCGTGCCAAAGATTCGAACATCCCTCGACGCTTTCACCTAGGGGATCGATTGAGAATTGCTCCCCGCCAAATAGGGGATACAAAGTTTGCAATCCCACCACCGTGATGGCGAAGGCAGCAACCATGGACCGGGGATCTCCGGTAAGGAGCGGGTCTATTTGTTTCGAGGAGCCCAGATATTCGGCAGCGCCATCCATCAGCTCTCCGAGATACTTGTGATAGAGAGGTTGCATGGTGTCGCCAAACTCTAGAACGCTGAATTGCAGCAGCCGAAGTAAACGTGGCTGCCCAACGAGAGCTTCCGTGAGCAGCTCAAAGATGATCCGCAACGCCGACTGAAGATCGTCGGTATTCGAGACTTTCAGCAGGATTTCCGCTCGGACGTTGAGTTTTCGCAGCTCGGCTTCAAGAACGGCTGCGAACAAATTTTTCTTGGAAGAAAAGTGCCGATAAACAGTGGCATCGTTGACCGCGGCCATGCGAGCAATGTCGCGGGTGCTGGCGCCGCTAAAGCCAAGTTCAGCGAATAAATCCGTGGCCGCCTGGAGTATGCGCTCCTGGGGAGAGGCAATGGCAAGTGACATCATAAAATCTCGGTTTGGCTCTGAGGAACATTCACCGGTGAAGAGCCGGTCGCTGAAAGGGATTTACGAAACGGTTCGATGTCCTCGGTGTCGACTTCTACCGCCATGCTTTGCATTAGGAGATCAAGTGAGATTACGACTCTCAGACTGCCCTTCAAGCGCAGGACAATCCCGCAGAGGCCGGCAAATGGGCCGTTGGAGATGGCCACTCGCTCGCCCATCGCTAAATAAGGATGCGGCTCAACATTTTTGAAAACAAGGTTATCGCGCAATGCCGCGATAGCATGGTCGTCAAGCGGCTCCGGCACGCGGCCGCGGCTTACGATCGAAACTACACTTGGCACCTCCAGCACGCGAACCCGTTCGGTGCTGAGCATTCGCACAAATACGTAGCCGGGAAACAGAGGACGTTCCAATTCCACCCGGCACCCATTCTTCCACTTACGAGAAGTGCGATAGAGCGGCAGGAAGGATTCGATCTGCCGAATCGCCAGATGATCAAGCACGCGCTTCTCGCGGCACGGAGCCGTAGAGGCGGCGTACCAACGAGCTTCAGGCGTCGCCTGTGGCATTTGCGAGCTGGAGTTGTTATTGGAGAACATGGCTTCGCCATCGCCTCTTAGTTAGGGCTTATTTTGAAAACTTATTGATCTTTTGTTTGATCTGGTTTCGGCCGGCTGTTAAACACACGGGAGGCGTCGACCAGATTCACGAACGCTTTTTCTTTTGCAAGGCGATGCCCAAATGGGCAGCGCCGCCCACAAACGGCATGGCGTCCGTGAAATTGGTTTGTAAGCAAGCGCTTACGGCTATTTCGGATTTAAATGTTTTGCCAGCGTGTAAACAACGATTCTGGAGGCAAGTGCTCAGTTTTTAAAACCCCTGTCCAATTGGCGGACGAAAGACACGCGACTGACCCTCTCGAAAGTTTCAGTTAATAAGTCTTGAGCAGGTGCTCGGCATCGAAGTGCTTCAGACGAAGCGGTTAGCCGAAAATGGCAATGCCGGTTGATGGCGAACTCCTAAACTCTCGGTAGTGGCTTCCGGCGTGCAACGTGATGGGAGCGAGGATGCGGTTCGGGTAAATACCGTGATTGGCGCTTCCGCCGACAATCAGGAAATATGTCCTCCTCGCATATTCATGAACAACTCTTTTGACTATTTGCATCGGCCGGCATGCACGGGCATCCGGCGCATTCAGCGGCGGGAGTGGTGGCTGTGGTTATCGGCCTTTCTAATCATTCTGCTTCTGACCTTAGGCCTGGTGTCTTTTTTAGTCCCCATGCTTCATGCGGGAAGAGCAGATGGCGGGAATTTGGAGATCAAGCCCGTAGTCCGCGGACTATTGGGGTTAGTATTTCTATTCGATCTCTACGTTGTTTATCAGCAAGTCCATATCTCCAGTATCCGCCGCCGATTGTTCCAGCGCGAAGAACTGTTCCGCGTAATTACCGAAAATGCGGCGGATATGATTGCGGTCGTCGACAATACGGGACGGCGCATTTATAACAGCCCGGCATATCAAAAGATCCTTGGCTACACCGCCGAAGAATTGAACGGACTATCTTCCTTCGAACAAATTCATCCCAGCGACCAGAAGCGCGTGATGGCCGCGGCTGAAAAGGCCCGGCGCACCGGCTTTGGAGAACTACTCGAATATCGTATCCGACACAAAGACGGCTCGTGGCGAGTGTTGGAGTCGACTGCCAACGTCATACGGAACACCGCCGGAGCAGTTGACGGTCTCATCATCGTGAACCGCGACATTACAGAGCGCAAGCGGGCGGAGCAGACGCTGGCTCACAACACGGTCCATGACGGTTTGACGGACCTGCCCAACCGTATTCTGCTTTTGGACCGCTTGGGCCGAGCACTCGGGCACTCGCGCCGTCATTCAACATTCAAATTCGCGGTTTTCTTCATAGATATCGATGGATTCAAAATCGTGAACGACAGCCTGGGCCACGATGCGGGTAATGCTCTGCTGGTCGAAATTGCCCACCGTTTGACTACTTGTTTGCGCCGTATGGATACAGTTTCTCGCCCCGTGTTGGGAGAGCGCGATTTTCCAACTTTCGGCGACACTACGCTCGCCCGGCCCGGAGGCGACGAGTTCGTAGTCCTGGCGGAAGAAGTGCGCAGCCCGAGTGACGCCGTCCACATTGCCGACCGAATTCAGCAAAGACTTGCCCAGCCCTTTGATTTGGATGGGCATCACCTCGTAGTTACGGCCAGCATCGGCATCGCCTTCAGCGGCAGCACCAGCGCCTTGGCGCAGGACGTTCTGCGTGACGCGGAAATCGCCATGTACCGCGCGAAGAGCGCGGGAAAAGGCCGTTGTGAAGTCTTCGATAATGCCATGCATGTCTTCGCTCTCAAGCGACTGCAACTCGAGAGTGACCTGCGCAAGGCCATCGAGCGAAATGAGTTTCGGGTTTATTACCAGCCAGTCCTTTCGGTCCCCAGTGGGCAAATCGTAGGATTCGAGGCTCTGACCCGCTGGCAGCGTCCGGAGGGAATTCTGAACCCCTGCGACTTTATCGCGCTCGCCGAGGAGACGGGAATCATTCTCGAAATAACTCGTCAGCTTCTTGCGGAGGGATGTCGCCAGCTTCGGGCGTGGCAGCAACGGTTTCCCTCCAATCCACCCCTTTCGCTGAGTATTAATATCTGCCCCAAACAATTTGCTCAGGATGATCTCGCTGTTGAGATTGGCCGCCTGCTTGAGGAAAGCGGCATGGACGCGCGATGCATCGTACTCGAGATTACTGAAAACGTGACCATGGCAGATCCCGAACGATCCGCCCGTATGCTCTCGGAGCTGAAGGCTCTGGGTTGCGGATTGGACATCGACGATTTCGGCACGGGGTATTCTTCGCTGAGCCGGCTACAGAGTTTCCATGTGGATAGATTGAAGATCGATAGGGTGTTCGTCTCCCGCATGGAGAAAGATGCGGAGTCCCGCGAAATTGTTCGCACCATTATTACGTTGGCGCACAATCTGGGATTGCAAGTGATTGCGGAGGGCGTGGAAACGACGGAACAACTGGAACTGCTGCGGAACGCCGGCTGCGAAATGGTGCAGGGCTACCTATTCTCCAAACCCGCCGACGCGGAGACGATCGGGAAGCTGCTGGCAACTCATCGTACGGAATGCTTTTCCGGTTTCCTGGCAAACGCCACATCTAACTTAGGGTAGGAAGCGGTGTCGCTGGGCTCTCTCTTACGATCTTCTCTTCTAGCTGACGCTCACGACAAGACATCTTGGGAGAATCGCCGCCGGAAAGCTTGACTGCAGCCTCGTTGCATCTATGTCGCTGCCCTACGATTTGCTCAAAGCATCAGGCGTGGGTTGGGAAGCCGAATATAAAGCGGTCTTCAGCGCAGGGTATGTCACGGTATCCCGCCCATTTGCTTTGGAGTCGTAGAGGCAAAGGTCGGCAGCCTTCAGCAATGTCTGAGCAGTTAAACCGTGCTCCGGATAGGCAGCCACTCCAACGGAAATGGTAATCGAATCGAAAGATTGTCCATCGCAACTCGGCTTAAGGCGTTTGACCTCGGTTCGCAGAGCATTCGCCCGGACTACAGCGTTTTGCAAAGAAGAATCGGGCATGATAACGGCAAACTCTTCGCCGCCAAAGCGGCAGCATATATCGCTGGCACGGAAGAATGTGCGAAACAGGTTGGCGATGGACTGCAGTACCTGATCGCCTGCCTCGTGGCCGAATGTGTCGTTAAAGCGTTTGAAATGATCGATGTCGAGTAGCATTATCGACATAGAGTGGCCGTCGCGGCTCGATAGCAGGATTTCCCTTTCGAGAGACTCGTCCAAGAATCGCCGGTTGAATAACTCAGTGAGTGGGTCGCGAATGGATTGCTCTTGCAATTTTTCCCGCAATCTGAGGGCGGCCAAAGCCGTAGCCGCTTGGCCACCGATGCTCACAGCCAGACGCTGCAACGCCTCCTTTAGATTTTCATCGGCGCCGGTGGAGGACGCCAAGTCGATATTGGGTGCGAATTCAAGTTGCAGCACGCCCCCCACCACAGATCCTGACGATATTGGAACGCATAAAAAAGTGCTTCTTGATCCCACTGTCAAGTGGCCGCATCGGAGGTCGGCGCCGGAGGGTTGGCTCCAATGGGGCTGCCCGCGCCGCAGAGCCCAACAAGATTCTATTGCAAATGCGGAACCGACTTCGCGGGCGTCTCCCCAACTAGTAGTAAGTGTCGCCAGTCCAGGAGTTGCCGGATCAAGGTAGTTCAGACTTCCGAAGCAGGCTTGGGGCAAAATCTTGGGAACAGAGTGGGCCACAATGGCACGCGCCTCCTTCCGGGTTGCGCAACATTCCAGCAGGCCTCTCATTTCATTGAGCAGCGTCATCTCGTGGGCGCGGAGTTGGAGCTGGCTTACCAATTGAAACAATGATTCGGAATGTCTTCGCTCATTTTCGCTTGCTTGCATCTGCTCCGAGATGTCCTGATAGATGATATAGGCGCCCCGCACCCGCTCGTCGATCATGAGCGGCACTATTTGTACCGCCAGATTCAGGAGGCCGCCTCCCTTGCGTCTGTGGCAGACGGTTTTCTGTAAGGTTTCTCCGGCTAGAATTGCAGGCGCCAGTTTCGAGGAATCCTCCAGGGCGGCTTCGTGAAGCAACATTCTGGCGGGATCGCTCGCCCCCGGATTTTCTACGATGCAACAGATAAGCCTGTCAAAGGCGGGGTTGGTGACTTTCACCTTTCCGCGCTCGTCGAGAACGACAATTCCGAACGGGCTGCTTTGGATCAGAGACCTCAGGTAGGTGGTCTGTTCCTTTAGATCGAGGGCCATGCGGTGACGCTCGCTTACTTCAGACCCTACGAGTAATCCGCTGAAGGATATGACGAGCATAAAAAGCCCAACTTTTGTGAACATCTCGGCTGTGGGCGGAAACAAATGCATGGCCACTACAATGCCAAAATTCAGCGCCAACAGGCCGGTGACAACTCGCCGAACTCCGTGGCGCATGCCAATCCAGATGATTGGAATGAAGCACATGTAAAAATGCCCATAGCGTCCATCGTTGAGCCCGAACATTGCCCAGCAACACATGCCGATAGCGAGAGCCTGGCCAGAGGCTTCTGCCAGTGCGCCCAAAGAGAAATTCTTTTTATTGGAACGCTCTCTGGCGGACCGGGACGACGGCTCGGTCGAGAGCCATTTGCGAACGTGCGGCAATACATGGACGAGAAGAAAGGGAGCGATGCCGACCAAGCCGATTGCGTCCCCCAGAAACCATGCTATCGCGGCTGCCCTGTATTCAGTCCAAGCAATGCCGTGATCGGCTATCAGGCAGGCGACACCGATAATCGTAGCTCCTCCGACCGCGAGGGTGCCTACGATTACATAGCGAACTACATCTCGCCTGCGACGCAATCCCAGATCGAGTTGCAGCGGGCCTCGTAGTACATAGGCCGCCATACCATAGCAAAACGCGCTTCCTGCGACGTCCACGATTCCACTGAATGAGATGACGGGTTGCCCATAAGTAATTTTGCCGGCAAGCACAAGAGAGAAGCAGGCCACGAGCGCATACCACGGGCTCATTCCCACCATGAGAGCCGCGACCACGCCAATGGCGGGATACCAGGCAACAAATCCCACGCGCGAAAAGAAAACCACCTCTGGACGGTCTAGCAACAGACAAAGCAATACCACACATGCGAAGACCACAGCGTGGCGAATAATCAGGCGTCGTGACGGCCAGAGAATCATGGGCGAGGTCTGCAAACAGTATTTGCTTCACGGTCAAATGATGCAGGCGGTGTTCGCCCAGAGACCAGGGAGTTTGCGATAGCGTGCATGGAGAGCGCGATGCGGTTTCGCACTCCGGTTTTGCGCATGATTTTCGAAATGTGCGCTTTGACAGTGCGCACTTCGATTCCAAGCGGCTCGCTGATTTCTTTGTTGGAAAGTCCCGTCACCAACATGCGAAGGACTTCGGTTTCGCGATGAGTGAGACGTTCGTTCGCTCCTGGCAGAGCTTGTTTGCGCTGCGCGCCGGCTCGTTCCACGAATATCGAGAGTACGTGGCGCGGAGCCCAGACCGAACCCTGGCGCACAGTGCGAATGGCTTGAGCAAATTCGGTCGCCGGAGCTCCATCACCCAGATAGCCCTTCGCGCCAGCAGTGATGGCGTTGAGAATGCTTTCATCGTCAGTGCGAGGACTGACCACAATAATCGGCAAATCTGGACGCAGGGCCTTCAGGCGGGGAATTTCACGTAGTGTGCTCTGCCCGGGACGATCTGCCACCAGTAGCAGATCGATGTTTTCTTGTGTGGTTATTTCCGGAGAGGAAATGGCGACGAGGTCCAAATCCTTTTCTGATTCGAGGAGAGCGCGGAATCCAACCGCGCGCAAAGGATCAGACTCGATGACGGCGATGCGGATCGCAGGTTTTACCGAAGATGGAAGTCTCATTTACGGTCCTTAAGTATTGGTTTGCGAGCGGGCACTCCCGTGATATGCAGCGATCACAAAACTGTCGATGCAGCTTGGGTGCCAGACCGAAAATACAAAGGCGTCCGCTTGTTTTCTTTAAGATGCAACTCCGCCGGCAGAAACTAAGGGCGGAAGTGTGAACAAAAGTTAGTCAGACGTGTCCGGAAAGTGAACAGCGCGTCGGAGCCTGAATCAGTTAGCTTTTCTGGACAAATCCATCCGGGCGAGGATGTTGTAAAGCGTCGTCCTGGAAATCCCTAGCACCTCAGCAGCGCGGCTCTTGTCGCCGCCCATACGCTCCAGCACTCTGACGGCATGCCGCTCCTGCACTTCTTCCATGGAGAGTAAGTTGTCGTCCTCGGCGCGAGGTACCACTGAGGGCCCGTGGAGATACGGTGGAAGATCCTTTATATCGATCACCCCGCCTTCCACCATCATGCAGGCTTTTCCCAGAACATTTTCCAGTTCACGCACGTTGCCCGGCCAATCATGACGGCCCAACAAAGCTTGTGCCCGCCGGGTCATGCCGCGAACGGGCTTGTTGTACTGTGTGGCGTACTTTTCAATGAAGTAGCGCTGCAGAAGCGGCAAATCCTCTTTCCGATCGGCAAGGTTGGGCAGCGTAATTTCAACCATGGACAAACGGTAATAAAGATCTTCGCGAAACTTCTGTTCCCGGATTAAGGCCCGTAAATCTCGATTCGTTGCGGCAATAAAACGCACATCAACTTTTCGTGGAGCGGGCGAGCCTACCCGTTGCACTTCCTGGTTCTGCAACACTCGCAGCAGTTTGGCCTGGCCGGCGAGCGGCATATCGCCGATTTCGTCAAGGAATACAGTCCCCTGGTTGGCATATTCGAAGAGTCCAATTTTGTCCTGCGTAGCGCCCGTGAATGCGCCACGTACGTGACCAAAGAGTTCGCTCTCGAAAAGCGTTTCTACCAACGCCGAACAGTTACATACGGCGAATGTTTTTTCTGAAACTGGACTGAGTCTGTGCAACGCATGAGCCACAAGTTCTTTGCCGGTTCCGGTGTCTCCCATGATAAGCGCGGTTCTGAAGTGGGGCGCGACCCGCCGTATGGAAGCGAAAACATCCATGACCAGCGGACTGCGGCCGACGATACCCTCCAGTTGAAATGTGTCGACCATTTGAAGGTCGAGTTGCGAAGCCAGCCGGCGGGTATGGTGGGCCTGCACCAGCGCGGAAATCCGGTCGCGCAGCGCCACTACATCGAGTGGTTTGGTTAAGTAGTCGGCCGCTCCCTTGCGAATGGCTTCGACTGCGGATCCAGCCGAGTAGTAGGCGGTCATCAAAATTACTTCCGCTCCGGGATCGATGGCGATGATCTGTTCGAGAAGTTCCATACCACTCATCTTCGGCATCATCAGATCGACCAAGACGATCTCCGGACGTTTTTCATGAAAAACCGCGAGCCCTTCTTCAGGGTCGGAAACCGTAAGAATCTCGAGCCCGCGTTGCTGCATGGCAGAATCAATGAGTGCGAGATTCTGTAGCTCATCGTCAATAACCAGAAGTCTAAGCCCTAGATCCATTTCGCTATTCGCACCGTGGTTGATAGCAACATTCATTGCGCAGCTCCAATGTATTGATTGGTGATTTCGCCGGTGTCGCCCAACACGTGCTGAACTTTTTCGGCCAGAGAATTCCGGGTGAAGGGTTTTTGCAGGAACGCCATACCCGGCCTGAGAATTGCGTGGTGCACGATCACGTCATCGGTGTGACCGGAAACATACAGTACTTTCATCTGCGGATGCCTCGTAGTCAGCTTCTCCGCCAACTCGCGGCCATTCATTCCAGGCATCACTACATCGGTCACCAGCAGGTGAATCGGTTGAGTAAACTCTCGCGCGATTCGAATGGCGTCGGTACCGCTCGTCGCCGCGATCACTTTATATCCCATGCTTTTCAATAACTCGAAACTAATTTCCCGAAGAGCGTCTTCGTCCTCCACCAGAAGGATGGTTCCAGAACCCAATGGAGCGGTCGTGTGCGATTCGAGAGGAAATTCTTTGACAATGCCTTTCAACTGGGGCATGTACACCTTAAAGGTTGTACCTTTTCCAGGTTCACTGTAGACCCAGATGTAACCGCCACTTTGGCGGATGATGCCATATACCGTGGCCAGGCCGAGACCCGTTCCTTTTCCCTTCTCCTTGGTCGTGTAGAAGGGCTCAAAAAGATGCGCCTGAACTTCCTTGTCCATTCCGATACCAGAATCGCTGACGGTAATCAGGGCGTACTTACCAGGTTGGACCTCGACATGTTTTTGTTGACCGTAGGTCTTGTCAAGTTCTGTGTTCGTGGTTTCAATGATCAGTTTTCCGCCAAACGGCATCGCATCCCGTGCGTTGATCGCGAGATTCATGATGACCTGTTCGATTTGGGTTGCGTCTGCCTTAACGTGGCCCAGGGAAGGCGCGAGCCGGGTGGTGAGTTGAATGTCTTCGCCGAGCACTCGCAAAAGCATTTTGCAAGTTTCGCTGACCACGGAGTTCAGGTCGAGAACCTTGGGCGTGAGCACTTGCTTGCGGCTGAACGCCAGCAGTTGCCGGGTTAGCGAAGCTGCTCTCTGGCCAGCTTTCTTAATCTCTTGAACGTGATGGCGGGTTAGCTCCTCATGCAATGGTGCTGTCAGCAAGAGATCGCTATAGCCAATGATCACGCCCAATAGATTATTGAAGTCGTGGGAAATTCCGCCGGCCAGTCTTCCCATCGCCTCCATCTTATGCGCCTGGCGGAATTGTTCTTCTAACTGGCGCTGATCCGTAATGTCGGTGTAAGTGCCGATCCATTCTCGGATAGCGCCATCTCGCTCAAGCACGGGCACGCCGCGGTCTACGACGTCACGATATTGGCCGTCATGGCGGCGAACGCGGAACTCGGAATAGTAAGGTGCTTTTTCCTGAATGGCTTCTGTCCAGACCTGGTGCACTCTGTCGCGGTCCTCGGGATGAACGACATCGATCCTGCCCAGTGCGCGCATGTCCTCCATATTCTGTCCGGTAAATTCGCGCCAGGTCGGGGAGTCTTCCACCATCTCACCGGTGCTCGTGGTATTCCAGACAACCTGAGAACTGGCGGCCACCAGCGAACGATAACGCTCCTCACTATGCCGTAAGGCTTGTTCTGCTTGATGACGGTCCGTAATGTCCCGCATTACGTAAATGCAACCTATCAGGTTGCCGTTCGCGTCTCGCAAAGGGGCGCTGGTGGCGTCGAAGGTTTTGCCCAGCCGTGTTTCCTCGTAGTCTGCACGCCGGGGCGCACCCGATGCCAGCGATTGTTCATGCGGGCAGCCGGGCGGATCAAAACTGAGGCCATGAATCACCTCGTAGCATTTCTTGCCGATGATTTTGCCGCACGGATCCGCCAGGAGCTTGACGGCAGCCCGATTGGCCCGGCTGACGCGGCATTGATTGTCAAGGATAAGAACGGCGTCCGGCACTGAATCGAACGTTCTTTCCCACTCCTCCTTACTTCTTACGATCTGCTGGTGAAGCCGCTCCTTTTCGTCACGATGAGTTTTCTCTTTCAAAACATGACTGACCGCCAGAGGAAGAATGTTGAGACGATGTTTGAGAACATAATCCGCGGCGCCGCGCTTCAGGTAGTCGACGGCCGCCTCGTCTCCAAGACTCCCAGTGAGCACAATGAAAGGGATATCCTTTCCCGACTTCTTGAGCTCTTCGAGAGCTTCAAATCCGGTCCAGGTGCGAAGATTGTGGTCTGAGATAATGACGTCGTACGCGGAGTCATGTAGGCGGTGCGTGAAATCTTCCGGCAAACTGACGACATCCGCGAAAAGAGCATATCCAGCCCTTTTTAAACCAGCCAACATTAATTCGGCATCGTCGTGCGTGTCTTCAATCAGCAATACCCGAAGCGACCGCGTATCGCTGGTAGGGCTGCTAAGGTTTACATCTGGCTTCCAAACCATCGACATCTTTACTTCTCCTGAAATGCGGCCGGCGGAGCAGGTTCATTCACCACCAGCCAAAAGAGGCTGACTTGTTTCACGGTCGCGCAGAACTGTTCGAAATCCACCGGCTTCTGGATGTAACTGTTTACTCCCAACCGATAGCTCTGGATTAAGTCCTGCTCCTCACGCGATGCGGTGAGAACGGCGATGGGAATGGCCTTGGTAGAAGGGTTGCTTTTCAACTCCTTCAGCACTTGGAGGCCATTGACTTTCGGCAGTTTTAAATCCAAAAGCACGAGCCGCGGTTGATTCGTCCTGCTACGGCCAGCGTACACTCCGCGGCAGAAGAGAAAATCAAGCGCCTCTTCACCATCGCGGGCGATTTCGATGCGATTCGCGAGGTTGCCCTTCTGCAAAGCGTGCAATGCCAGTTCGAGATCGTCTTCGTTATCCTCAACCAGCAAAATTTCCACTTGATCCTGAGTCATGGGTCGCTCCCTCCTCCCGCAGGCTGATGGGCAAACTGCCATCTTCCTTTCCCAGGGTGAAAAAAAAAGTCGCTCCCTTGCCGAGTTCTGCTTCCGCCCAGACCCGGCCGCCGTGCTTTTGAACGATGCGTTGTACAGTGGCTAAACCTACACCCGTGCCGGGGAAATCCTCAGGGCGGTGCAGGCGCTGGAAAGCCCCGAAAAGCTTATCGGCATATTTCATACTGAAACCAACGCCATTATCGCGAACGAAAATCGTTGAATGCGGATGCCCATGATTTGATCCGATTTCTATGACGGCCCGTTCCTGATGCCCGGTGAACTTGACCGCATTCGCCAGCAGGTTCACAAACACTTGTTTCAGCAGGGCACCATCGCAATCTACGAAAGGCAGAGAGTGGACCCGCCATTCGATTACGCGTTGCGGGTTCTCTTGCTTCAGCTCTTCAATTACCTCGTCGGCCAGTGACTTGAGGGCGGTCACTTGTACGCGAAGCTCCTGCCGCCCAACCCGAGCCAGACTGAGCAACTCGTCGATAAGCTGTCCCATCTTGCAAGTCCCCTCGTGGATGCGATTCAAATAGCGCTGACCCTCGGCGGGAAGAGCATAGCGGTATTGCTCCATTAGCAGTTGCGAGAAGCCGGCGATGTGACGGAGCGGGGAACGTAAGTCGTGCGAGACCGAATAGCTGAAGCTCTCGAGTTCCCTGTTCATCGCAAGCAATTCCGTGTTGCGATGTTCCATCTGTCGATTCAAACTGCGAATTTCATCCTGCTCGTTTTTGCGCACGGTAACGTCGCGGATGGCGCTGGAAATAAGCATTCCCTGCGGGGTTTCGAGCGGGCTAAGGCTGATCTCAACAGGAAATTCGTGGCCATCTTTATGCAGGCCGTACAGCTCCAGACCCGCCCCCATCGGTCGGACACGCGGCTCTTTGAGGAACCCTTCGCGATGCTCCGGATGTTGGCCCCGAAAACGTTCCGGTACCAGGATTTCAATTTCTTTTCCCAACAAGGCATCGCGCGAATACCCGAACAATTTTTCCACCTGCGCATTCACTAGAACGATCTTGCCTTGTTGATTTACGACAACAATTGCGTCCGGCGCCGCTTCCAAAAGTCCTTCAAATCTCAGTTCCGCCTGCTTCCGGGCAGTGATGTCGTTATTGATCTCTAGAATCTTATTAGGTTCGCCGGGCCGTAAGACGCACCGGCTGTTTACGACAATTCGCGTGCCATCGCGTTTGGTTTGGACGAGTTCCCCTTCCCATCGTTGTTCTCGCAACAGGATGGTTCGAATTTCATCAAGAGGATGGGGAAAGGTTGTTTGCAATACTTCGTGTGCTTTTTTACCTAGAATTTCCTCTTTGGTCCAGCCATAAGTTTCCTCGGCGCCGTGATTCCAAAAAGAAATCACTCCATCGAAACCCTTGACGACAATGGCGTCATGAGTCACATCCAGCAGTGATGCCTGCTCAGCTAGTGCGAGTGCCTGCCCCTTCAGCCGCTCCTCAGCTTGCTTATGCTTGGTCACGTCCCGAATGGAGCAGGAGACCAGAGTCCCCTCCACCGTTTCCAGCGGACTAAAACTGATCTCGACCGGGAATTCGGTGCCATCCTTGTGGAGGCCATACAATTCAAGCCCGTCGCCCATCAGACGCACACGTGGTTCGCCAAAAAAACTAGAGTGATGCTCGGGGTGCTTGGCACGAAAACGCTCCGGTACCAACATCTCAATCGACTGGCCTAGCAACTCCTTCCGCTGATAGCCGAACACGGCCTCCAGTTGAGCATTCACCAGGACAATTTCTCCCGTTTTATTCACCACAGAAACAGCGTCTGGCGCGGCCTCCAGCAGTCCACGAAATTTCTCTTCCGCACGTTGACGAGCCTCAAGTTCTCGCCAGAGAAACCAGTAATGCAAGCCCATAAAAACCAATGCCAATAAAAGAGTGGTGATCGAGAGCCAAACCGAGAAGAGAAGAAGGCGTCGGGAAGTTCGCGTTCGTTCAACGAGTAATCCTTGTTCTGTGTTCCGCATCTCGTCGACGATTGCGCCGACCTCTGATGCGGCTTGCACACCCTCAGTCGATATCTCTCTCTGCCCAATCTCATCCCGAGGGTCTGATTCTCTTAGCTTGATCGACTTTTCGTAGAGTTCGACCCGGGAGTTCAGCAGAGGATGCAGCCGGGTCAAAAGCTCCTGCTGTTTAGGGTTGTCCATGACGAGAGCTGCTATCCTGTCGAGCTTTGTCTGGATGTCTGGAATCGCCGCATTGAATTCATCTAAGAATTCTTTCCGGCCTGTACGCGCGTATTCCGCACGCGCACGCCCGGCTCTGGCCGCTGCATCGCTCAGTTCTCCAATTGCAACTTCGACCTCGCGGGTGTGAATGATCCACCGTTGACTTATCACGAATCGCGTCATGACGAGACCTGCTGTCACGCCACTTCCCAAGAGCAGAACCGCGGCGCAAATAAATGCCAGTTGCGTTCTTCGCTGCGGCGAAACCCTGCCCGGGGTCAAGCGCGGCCAGTTCCGGGGCTTATCGGCTCCGATAAATTTAAAGACTTCCTCCCTGTTCCAGTTCATCTCGCTCGTACTTTGCCAACATCCCCGGAATATCGTCCTTGGCACAAATATCCAAGTCTTTCCCTTATCCTTGATGCCGCCTACTATCGACGGTAACGAACCTAACGGACTGAACGGGCTTGCGGAGAGGTTCCATCGGCACGAGCGGAGAGAAAAGCGGCCGGTAATGACGGCGCAAGCAGCAGTGGCAGTTCACGACCTGGAGAAAAAAGAACAAGCACAGTTCATCCCGCCACGTTTCCGGTCGAGAATTGTAGAGTGCATCGGAATTGCCGCAGTAGGGGCAATGATTTAATCCGAATTTGTGCATGGAAAGAGCTCCTTTGCTTTCTCGTTGTGGCGAGATTCCCGGTGAAGCCAACCCAAGAAATCCAACGCTGCAAACTCGCTGCAATTTTTGCTTCCTCCAAGTTCAGCTTGGTCATGGACGGCGGAAGTTGGCTCTCTTCTTGTTGTCGGACTCGCCCACGAACCAACCGTATTTCTCTAGAGGGCCGGGGAGCCGTGCCGACGTCAATCGCAGCGAATCCGGGAGACCCTCATCTCCCTTGACGGCACGGCGCCCAGCACCCACTCAACGACACCGTCCAACTCGACGGCATCAAATTCCCCGCGGTCAGGCGGCCTGACTTGTCGCAATCCGATGTGCAGTTGAAAGCTCCACCCGCAAAGTTTCGACTGTCGGATTGGTTTGAAGCACTGGCTTCAACACATCTACGATCGTGTCGTAATGTTCACGGTCATATTTCTCGGCGCTCTCCTTGGAGTCCCAGAAGCTGAGACACACGACCCGTTCGGCGTCGATGCTGTCCCGCAGGGCAATCAGATCGATAAAACCTGGCTGCCTCTTCAGGGCAGGCAGCACTTCATTGCGCATCCTCCTGGTCAGGTCCTCACTCTTGCCTTTTTTTGCCTCGCACTCGACAACGCGTGTAAACATGGACATTCTCCTTCCCGCTGATTTGTAAAACTAACTGTCACGGTCTTGCCCGGTGCGCCAATCCAAATAAGCCTTGGCAGTTCGGATCGCCCCATCCAGGGTTTCTTCGTTTTCCTGGTACACTTCGTTCCCCTGTTGAAAGACTAGAACCTGATACTCCGTCCGATTCGTAATATCAGCTTTAGGGACGACTGCTGCCAGGAAGTGCCCCGATCTGCAGTGCGCTTCGAAGGTAACCATATTCACGCTCCAAACATTTGGCGAGAATTAGCGAGCGGTTGGCGCAAAGCCATGATGCGGGGGAGGGCCGCCGAATGGGGCTTGCAGGCTTTGCGCTAGGTGCCCCAGTTCTGGAACGTACAGCCTTCTAATGAATCTGTCTGTCCGAGTTTGGAATTACAGGTACAGGGAAAAGGCTGACAACAATTTTTCGACCAATTTCCTTAAGTATCAAAAAATGAACCATTGCAATCTCGAACACCGCTAACGTCTTTCGCTAACGGCGCCTTCCCGTGAACTGTCGGTGCTCGCTGCCAACCGCGAGTCTTCCAACTTGTCAGTCTCAGGTCGCAGTGCAAGCAGCAACGTAGTGGCGTCCGGCGTGGGCCTCATTCCACGCAGATCTGGGTATCCCGGAAAAATCGCATGCAGTAACTCCGTGCTTTCCCAGATCGTAAATCTCTCAATCCTACCCATGCGCTGACCGCGGCTGCCCGTGTTGAGACACTGAACTTTGCGGAACGCTCATTAAGACCCTCCCTTGCACCATGGGAGGCTGATAGTGGTACGCCCTCGCTTTGCGATAAACCGTAGTTCTACCGATGCCCAACAAATGCGCC
This sequence comes from uncultured Acidobacteriota bacterium, assembly GCA_963758565.1. Taxonomy (GTDB): domain Bacteria; phylum Acidobacteriota; class Terriglobia; order Terriglobales; family Acidobacteriaceae; genus Sulfotelmatobacter. The sequence continues at coordinate 159,464 of CAVWVX010000001.1, forward strand.
GCAAGGAAATAATTTCCACCGCATTTGTCCAGCGCGTCACAAATAGTCCGGCGTGTCACTTCATCAAGAGGAAGAACAGTTCCGAGTGGCTGCCGAATTGACTTTAAAAAGGTCACTGTACCCTCCTACATGTTTAGTTGTATCCATCTCTTCGGCTCGTAATCCGCGAGCACCTGATCCGCGAGCAAGAACTGCGGCTCAGGCAGCGATCGCGCTTTGCAATTCCAGGAAGCTCTGCACGCTCTGCGTCAACTGCGAGTCCACCTCGTCCGCAATGAGCATAATGTCGGGAAGCACTAAGCTAAAATCTACGGTTGCTATGTTGCGTTGAATCGTTTCGAAGAGACACACTTGCAGGATCCGCGATTCCTGCACCATCATTGGCGCATTGTAGCCCTGCCGATAACGCAACTGTCCGTGCACGACGGCCGTGGGGGACAGCCTGGCAATCGCTTCCACGACGCGGCTTTCGCGCAGACGCCCGGTGATGTCCTTGATTAGCTCGGGCAGGTGGCCGGTTCGATCGGCATCGGCAAGCGAATTGGAATTCAACTCTTCCGTATCTCCCACCCGCGTCAACCAACGTTCTATCGTAATCTTGGCATCGCGCTCTAAGATCGAAGCGACCGTTTCTTTGTCTTGCCTGGGGGGCGCTTTCTCCTCCAGCATTCTTCTCCTTATTAGGCCGGCTAGTTCGTTGATCTCGTACGGTTTTAGAAGAACTTCGTCTGCCTGCAGAAGGATCGCAGCCATGGCCTCCTTCACGTCAGGAAAGCCACTTAGCACCAGAGTCAAAGCGTTGGGTTGAGTGTGGCGCATTGCGGTCGCAACCGTGAAACCATCCCCCGGGCCCGGCATGTGGAGATCGGTAATGAGAACATCGAAGTGTTGCGTCACGATCTGCCTTAACGCCTCGGTAACACTTCCCGCGGCCGCTACATCGAAGTCCCTGGCTTCCAGCGACGCCTGCATCATATAGAGAAAAGCGTCGTCGTCGTCGACCAAAAGGACCTTAGATCGTGTCATAAGTTGCGTCGTGTCATAAGTTTTCCGACTTCTTGTCGGCCCGAAGCCGACGTTGGCCAACTCCGTGCGAGATACCAAACGGAAGGTAAACGGGAGGCACGATGTTGGCTGAGGTTGCTCGGGCCGGGCCGCTCCGCGTTACACTACCCCAGTTTCTAAAGGCTACAGCTCTGAGGTAAAGCCGTCTATCCGCCCTTAGCCTGACGCGTGCCATTGCCTGACATGGTGTTATGCGGTGCGCTCCGATTCGCCATTTAAAACTCCTGTCTCCAGGGCGTATCGAACAATGTCTGCGCGCGTATGCAGGCCAAGCTTTTCCCGAATTCGCGCCCGGTAGGTCTCGATGGATTTTCGACTTATCTCCAGTTGATTGGCGATTTCTATCAGCGTGTGGCCATAGGCCAGCATACGTAGAACCTGCTGTTCGCGCCGGCTTAGGAGTTTCGTACCGGAATTCGCCTCCCGCGTGAGCACTTCGAACATTTCATCGCCCAAGTTATGGTCGATGAAGCGGCGACCGCGAGCGGCGTCGCGGATCGCGTCGCGGAGCTCCCGCGGGGTTGCGGATAACAGTACGTATCCCAGTGCCCCGGCCAGCAGCAGCTGGCCCAAATGCGATTGATGGGTCTCGCGCCCGAGAATGACGATGCCAGCCTTGGGCAGCTCTTTCCGAATCGACTGGATCAAACGCGCGCAACTTGGCCGTGCGGCCTCCGCAAATATGATGATAACGTTAGGGTTCAGCTTGCGGGCCTGCTCGACGCCGTCTTTACTAGTGGCTTCGCCTCTGACTTCAAAACCCGGGTCGGACATCAGCAGATGCCTAACGCCAATGCGAGCGATCGCCTCGTCGCCGATTACCAGCAAACTGATTACTTTCATCACCATCCCATTGCGAAAATTCTGACGCGTAACAACTAACACAAGGTTGCCATTTTCGTCTGCCGGGCGGGTGCTGTCAGGTAAAACCTTACGCAAGCGTCGCCCAACGTCTTGATTTTTATTTCGACCTATTGAAAATTACGCTCCGATGGGGCTAGATACTATTGAGCTTTGGGTAAATTTGCGTAACAGAAAGTCGGGGGCTGGGATGCTTTCGTTTATCGGGAAAAGACCTTAAGTTTTTCGATCATCTTGACCAGGTCCGCCAAAGATTCGGCCTGCATTTTTTCCATGGCGCGGCTGCGGTGAACCTTGACAGTGTTTTCGGTGCTGCCAACTTCGGCGGCGATTTGTTTGTTCAGCATTCCCGAAACCACCATGCGAACAACCTCGCGCTCTCTTGGAGTAAGGGAGGCGAAGCGCTCCAGTAGCACCCGTAATTCCGCCTCACGCTGTCTCCTGCTTCTGTCCTTGCTCAGCGCAAGTTGAATGGCGTCCAGCAGGTCCTGATCGCGAAATGGTTTGGTGAGAAACTCTACTGCGCCCGCCTTCATGGCTCGCACCGTCATGGGAATATCGCCATGAGCGGTAATGAAGACAATCGGGATATGAATGTTCGCCTCTGTCAATTGGCGCTGGAAATCGAGTCCGCTGATTCCGGGCAAGCGGATATCGACGATCAGGCAGCTCGGCACGTCCGGAATTGTGGCCGCCAGAAATTCCTGCGCCGAGCCAAACACCTCCACCGTGGGACCGACCGACGAAATCAGCCGCTTGATGGCTCGCCGAACTGAGGCGTCGTCATCGACCACGAACACCATGGACTCCGGCTCACTCATGCAACCGCCTCCTCGTCGTCGACCGGCAGGGTGAGTTCGAATATTGCGCCGCTGGAACTAGACATGGCGCGAAGGCTGCCCTCGTGGGACTCGATAATCGATCGGCTAATCGAAAGTCCCAGCCCGATGCCCTCGGCCTTGGTGGTGAAGAACGGCTCGAAGATAAGGTCCGCCAGCGAGGGGTCGATTCCTTTTCCAGAATCCTGGATCTGGATTACGACCCCGGCGGCGTTCTCTTTGGAGCGAATAGTAAGTTTTCGGGGAGCAGGCGACCTCCGCATCGCGTCGATGCCGTTGACGATGAGATTGATTAAGACTTGTTGCAGTTGCACCGAATCGCCGCGCACGCGTGGAAGATGGGGAGCAAGTTCAAAACTCACGAAAACATTGTTTCGGACGACCTCATGGCGCACTAGAATGACGACTTCCTGAATTAATTCATTGATGTCGACTTCCAACCTCGCAGGAGGGCGTTTCTGGAGCAGCAAGCGGATTCGCGAAATAACGTCGCTGGCGCGGGTTCCATCTTCTACGATCTCCTCAATGGTCTCCCGCATTTCCTCCGGTTGCAGCCGGCCTTCTTCAAGTCGGCGCAGAAGAAAATTGCCATTAGTGACTACTCCGGTCAAGGGTTGGTTGACTTCATGGGCGATGGACGTAGCTAGCTCGCCCATGGCCAGAACGCGGGCGACGCGCGCCAGCCCTTCTTCCGCCTCTTTCAAAGCGGACTCGGCCCGTTTTCGGTCCTCGATGTCGGTGGTGATTCCATACCATTTGATTACATTCCCCGAGTCGTCGCGCAGCGGCTCAGCCCGCAGCAGGAACCAACGATATAACCCGTCCGCCATCCTGATCCGCGCCTCTTTTTCGAACGGCTGCCCAACCGCAAAAGCGGCGCGCCATTCTTTTTCTAAACGATCTTCGGGGTGAAAATTTCTCAGCCAGCCCCAGCCCAATCCTTCTTCCAACGGGAGACCGGTGTACTCCATGAATCGTTGATTTAGAAAATCAGCAGAACCGTCAGGCAATTTACTCCACACCAGTGCAGGGAGTGTGTTGACGACAATTCGGAGCTGCTCCTCGGCCCGCTTTCGATCGTCGATATCGGTGTTGGTGCCGTACCATCTAAGGATCCGCTCTTGGGAGTTTCGCAGCGGCACGCCCCGTGCCAGGAACCATCGATACTGGCCGTCGAACTGGCGGTGACGTTCTTCCTCCTCGTAAGGGGAACCCGTCGTCAGGGATTCGGACCATGCTTTCAGCACCCGCTCACGGTCGTCGGGATGCAGCATCTGATGCCAACCTTCGCCCTGGATTTCGGCCAGTGTCAGTCCTGTGTAGGAACGCCACTGCTGGTTGCAAAAATCGAGAGGACCATTCGGGGGGCCGCTCCAAATCTGCGCCGGAATCGTATCGATGACCAGCCTCAGATGTGCTTCACTTCGCCGGACTTCGTCTTCTGCCCGCTTGCGCTCAACAACCTCTTTCTTGAGCGCTTCGTTAATCAGTTGCAACATGAGAGTCCGCTCGGCGACACGAAGTTCCAGATCTTCATTGAGCTCTTGAACTTCGGCCCGTGTCCGCCGGTCCACGGACGATGTGATCAGGGCGCTGGCCAGAACGATCAGCGTCACGACTAAAATCCCAAAGTTGGCAACTGGGGTCACGCTCACGGCGTGGGATAGGTCAGGAGGAGGGCCCGGGAAAAAAGTTGCCGCCGCCATCGCGGTATAGTGCATAGCGGAAATTGCCGCGCCCATTCCAATGGCGCTTCCCGCCCTCCGTGGAATACTCCATCTTGTCTCCTCGCGCAGGCCAAACGCCAGCACCAAGGCCACGAAAGAAAATAAAACAGAGAGCACGATGGAGCACGTCACCAGAAAGGTGGAATAACGGACGATAGCTGGTGCTCTCATTGCTGCCATCATCACGTAATGCAGGCCCGCGATGCTGGCACCCATCCCTATGCTGCCAGTCAAGGCTTCGATCCAGCCCAACCTCTGGCGTCCCGACACATATAGTGAAAGGGCAGAGCCGGCAATAGCCAGCAAAAGCGCGATGAGGGCTGTTGGCCAGTGATACTGGACGGGGACGGGGAGGTGGAAGGCCAACATGCCCCTCATGTGCATCTCCCAGATGCCGAAGCCCATTGCTACTGCGCCGCCGCTCAACCAAACCAAACGGGCTCGGGCGCGCGCCACGTTGACGCGTCCCGCCAGATCCAGCGCCACATAAGACGCCGCAATGGCGATCAACACTGACATCGCTACTTCAGTGTGATCGTAGGAGCAAGGTAAAGCAGTACTTGCAGAGATCATCACGAGGATCTCCTCTGCCGATTTGGGCGAGGCCCCTCAAATCACCTCTAAACCGCAGTCAGACTCTGTACCCTATGGGGCCGTGGTCTGGAAACGCCCGTATGTCGAAAATAGTTTACGCCTCGTCCCAGGAAAGCTCCACGCCTCGATGTGTGGACCGGCAAATTTACCGTCCCATGACCGCAGTGTTCATTTTTCAGATTTTGAACACTGGATGAATCTTCGGACCCGCCGGGGAATGTTCATCTCTGAGCAAACACGCCGTTTCTGTTGTGGAGATCAGACTGCTCAGAGTAGTTGGAGGGAAAACCCTGTGAGCAGTGATGTGATTTTGATCGTGGACGACAGCAAGTTTATTGCGCAGGTTTACTCCAAAGCGCTGGTGGATATCGGCTATCGAGTCCTGATCGCTTGCGATGGTAAGACTGGAATCTTTGCCGCCGAGAGTTGCAGCCCGAGCTTAATTCTGCTCGACATGCTGATGCCCGATATGCACGGTATCGACGTGTTGCGGGCCTTAAAGCGGAATTCATCCACCTCCGAGATCCCCGTGATTGCGATTAGCAGCTTGTCGGACAAGAACGCGAAAAAACTGATCGAAGAAGGGGCAGCAGGTTACTTTGAAAAAGGTTCGATGACTCAAGAGACATTAGAGCAAGCTATCTCCGGAATATTAAAGAAGCGGCTCCTCATTCCGGACGATTCGGACGAAACGAAAGAGCAAATCAGGCGGTCCGTTGTATAACCTCGCATACTCAGAAATTCGAGCCAACCCGAGATTGAAAGCAATGTGTTCAAAGTTTATGCGGCGTGCCCAGAATCCGGACGCAGGCACGACAGTGTCTGTAAGCAAACTGCTGAATTTGTGCTGGTTAACGTTTGGCGCGGGGCGTGCAATGTCGTGGCCAAGTGTGGAGTCTCAACTCCTAATGCAGGCCCTCCCCCAAAGGGGTGCAGTCTCTTCCACTAACCCGAAGCCTTGTCCGGCTTGCAATTGCGAACCGGCAAGGCTCCGGTGATCTTCGTACCAGCGTGCTGTGGCAGAGAAACGCTGTACGACGACATGTCTTGGGCAGAGGAATATTGGAGACCACAAAGTGAAATCATCGCTGGTTTATGATCGGGCATTCGGAATACGACGAGATGGAGGGGGTGGCAGGTCCGAACCGGGGAGAAACTTCACTCGTGGCCTTGCCAGGGTCAACCAGGAGTTATGGCTGGTCCTCTCTCTTTTCATCATTGCCGGCCTGATGAACTGGCTGGTGGCGTCCCACCGCGTAATTGTTGGCTTCTATACGCTGCCTACGCTTTTCTCCGCATACGTTTATGGAAGAAGACATGCGGTGCTGACGGCGAGCGCCAGTATTTTCATGGTCCTGGTTCTGATCCTGACGAATGGAAATCTGTTCACAATTTCGACGCAATTTGTTTCTCAATACGATCAGTGGGCTGAGTTGATTACCTGGGCAGGATTGCTTCTGGTTACGGCTTACACCATGGGCACGTTGTATGAACGCAAGGAAGGCCATCTAGCTGAATTGCGGCAAACGTATTTCGGGCTGCTGGCGATCCTGCAGCAGTTCATCTCGAACGACAAATACACGCACAATCACTCCTATCGAGTGGCGTTGTACTCATCGACCATCGCCAGCCACATGGGATTTGACGCAAACCATATCGACGACATCCGAGCCGCGGCCCTATTGCATGACGTTGGCAAGCTTGAAACCAGCCGGGAGCTCCTTCACAAAGCGGCCAGCTTAAGTCCCGAGGAGATGGTGGAAATGCGCCAGCACGTGCAGAAGGGCGTTGCGTTGTTGGAGCCCGTGGGCGGGTCGTTGCGCAGAGTGCTCCCAATTATTCTCGCCCATCACGATAAGTTCGACGGATCAGGATATCGTCCGTTCAAAGGCGACGAAATACCGATTGAAGCTCGCGTGCTGGCAGTGGCCGACGCCTATGACACTCTGACCAGCGACCGGCCCTACCGCCGCGCGGTTACGCCTTTCGAAGCCAAACAAATGATTATTTCCGGAGCGGGTGCAAGCTTTGACCCAGCCGTTGTCGATGCCTTCGTCGACGCCTTCGAACACGGGCAAATGGAAATTCCAGAGTCGCTCGCCATATGAGCAACCTGGTCAAGATCAAGAGCCCAATGGAGATACGGTGTCGACGAAACCCATAGGCGTTCGAGTTCTGCTCGTGAGCGACGACATCGAAACCATCGACACCCTCTGCCATTACATGGAGCAGATGATGATGCATGTGGAGGTTTGCTCCGACAGCACCGCGGCCTCGCGCAAACTGTGCCATGCCAAATTCGAAGCCATTGTAGTGGACTTCAATAAACCGTCCGCGGCCCTGGAGTTGGTCAAGAAGCCGCGGGAGATGACATCGCACAAGGGATCCATTGTCATCGCAGTCTTGAACAGCAGCGCCGAGATGCCCGCGGCTTTTCGCGCGGGTGCTAGTTTCGCTCTGGTGAAACCTTTGTTGCCGGCGATCCTGATGCGCACGCTCAGAGCTTCGTATCCGCTGATGGTTCGAGAAAGAAGGCGTTCGTATCGCTGTCCGCTACAGATAGCGGTTCGAGTCTCGAGCAGCTCACGGCCCGAATTCGTGGCGAACTCGGTGAATATCAGCGAGGGCGGCATGGCCCTGACCAGCCCGGTTGAATTGCAAGTGGGAGAAAGAGTGAATCTGAAATTCACTCTGCCAGAAAGAGAAACTCCAGCCAAAATCAGTGGCGAAATCTGCTGGACAGACGAGACGGGGCGGTTAGGTTTGGAGTTCGTCCAGGTTCCCGCATCGATGGCGGAACATCTGCAATCCTGGCTTGCTACCCGTTTGGAAGAATGCTTGCCTTGCTGACTTCCCGAACAACTGACTTTTTTCCGTCCCAGGCTGAGATTCCTGACACACGTCAGGTCAAATCCGGGCAGACACACTTACGCAGAGGCGTTACGTTCCATTGCACTGAAGCAGTGTGGCGCAGAGTCTTCGAATCTCACATGCTTCCCCCAAACGCGGCTCTGCGCTACACCTCTCAATTCAGTGAGCAATCGGGTACTGCACCGCACCGCGATCGGAGCGGTTCCTAAAGGAGTGAACGTCGCTATGAAGACTGTATCCGCCAGGTACTATATCTTTCTGTTTACTGTTTTTGCGACCCTCACCACTACTGTGTCCGCTGGGATACCTCCTTTTCCGGTTCCGATCATCACCTTCTTGTCCCCGGTTTCCGCGAATCCTGGAGGAGCCGGCTTTACCTTGACAGTGACCGGGGCGAATTTTGTGAATGGCGCTTCAACCGTAAATTGGAACGGAACGCCGCTGGCCACTACTTTTGTAAGCTCCGACCAATTGACCGCAACTGTTCCAGAAGGGCAGATCGCCACTGCCGGAACCGGGTGGATTACGGTGTCGAACGCAGCTTGCGGCTTGTGTTCCGGAATTCCGAATCAGGTTCCTCACCGGACATCGAACGTATTTTATTTTCCTGTGATCAGCAGCACATCTTCCTATACCGCCGTACCGCTCACTGCAAGCGTGGGAAATTCGCCGTTGGGCCTGACGGGAGCGGACTTCAATGGAGATGGCAATCTCGACTTGGCTGTTACAAATGTGGCGGACAACACCGTGTCAATTCTGCTAGGAAACGGCGATGGTACCTTCCAGGCACAACAAACCTATCCGACTTCTCAGGCTCCGTTTGGACTCGCAGTAGGCGATCTGACCGGCACCGGCGTATTGGATGTTGTTGTGGGTGACGATTCAGAAGACGGACTGACCATTCTTCTGGGAGACGGGAGCGGGAGTTTTACTGCAGGCACCGCCGTGACAGGAGGATTTTGCCTTTCGCAACCAGTGCTGGCCGACTTTAATGGTGACGGTAAACTGGATATCGCGGCGGGGTCTAATTGCGGAGCCGGCGTCTCCGTGTTTCTGGGGAATGGAGACGGGACGTTCGGCGCACCTGCTGTTTTGACCTCATCCTCGGTCGTGTGGGGCATGGCGCTTGGCGATTTCAATGGGGACGGAATTCTCGACATCGCAGCAGCCGATTATGGGAACAACACGATCGATATTTATTTGGGAAACGGGGACGGGACCTTCGGCACGGCAAACCAAGTAACGGCAACTGGAAGTGTGATTGCATTGCAGTCTGGCGATTTTAACGGCGATGGGAAAGTAGATCTTCTCTGCTCCGACCAAGGGTCGGGCGGAATCAGCGTTCTCTACGGAAATGGGGACGGCACATTTCAAGCCCCGGTCACCGTAGCCGGTGCTGGAAATGCATACTCCTACTCCGCAGCCGGTGACATGAATGGCGATGGAATCGTGGACATAGTAGGGGCGGCTACAAATGAAACCCAACTTTGGTTAGGACAAGGTGAAGATTCGTACTCCTCACCATTGACCGTCGGAAGCACCGCGTTTACCTATGGGTTGACGCTCGGCAACTTCGCCACTGCGGGTGGCCTCGACATAGCAACGGTCAGCACCGCAGGCAATCAAGTCGTTGTTTTTGTGCCAACTGTGATTGTTTCGCCTTCGAGCGAGAACTTCGGAAGCGTCGCAGTAGGTTTGTCGGCACAACAGGTATTTACAATCACCAACGATACGTCGAACACGCTCACCATTAGCAGCGTCACGCTTGCTGGAACGAACCCAAGCAACTTCTCGCAAACCAATACCTGCAGTTCCCCGGTGGCGACGTCGGCAACCTGTACGGTTACCGTAACTTTTATTCCGCCGGCAACTGGGATCTTCTCCGCCATCTTAACCGTCAGCGACGATGCCAGCGGAAGTCCGCAGACCGTGAGTTTGACCGGATCTGGCATAGCCGCGCCCATTGTCACCCTCTCGCCGGCAACGCTCTCGTTCGGGAGTCAAACGCTGGGCACAACCTCGGTCTCACAGGCCGTGACGCTTTCCAACACGGGCAACGCCGCGTTGAGCATCAATTCAGTGAGCATTGCGGGAACCAACAGCGGCGATTTCGCGCAAACCAATAATTGTCCCGGGATGCTGAACGCTGCCGCCCAGTGCACCGTCACCGTAACCTTTACGCCGTCTGTGCTGACCGGGGAAACCGCATCCTTACAATTTTCAGATAACGCAGCGGACAGTCCGGAATCCGTGGCGCTCAGCGGCACCGGCGTAAATGTTCCGCCGAATTATTCCATTGCCGCCAATCCATCTTCGTTAACCATCACACAGGGCCAGTCGGGAAGCACCACTTTGACCATTACTCAAGTGGGAGGCATCACTGGCACTCTCAATTTCTCTTGCACCGGCTTGCCCGCGAAAACCAATTGTGTGTTCGCTCCCGCGCAGGTGACGCTGAGCGGCGACGATACTCCCGCCACGGTTACGCTCACAGTCAATACCACGGGACCGAATGGAGTAATTTCTCAACTGCGGCCACCACGGTTCGGAGGGGGAGCATTCAATGAGAGCTCATTCCTTATTCTGCCGGTTGGATTCATGCTCTTGCTTCCGGTCTGGATGAAGATGCCGAAGAGGCGGACGCGCTATGCATCGCTCAGCCTTCTTCTAATGCTAGGGACGTTCACCATGATCGGAATGACGGCGTGCGGCGGGAGCTCATCGAAAGCTACTCCGGCGGGGACCTATTCCGTCAATGCTGTGGCGTCGCTGGGGGGGACGAACAGCCAGTCCGCCGTGGTATCCGTCACCATCGTTAACTGATTGTTTCAATGACGATTTTCAGTGTCCGGGATCGCCTGGATCTCTGGTTATGTAGGAAATTTTCGCGAAATGTGAGGACGGAACGTGCGGCACTGAATGCAGTAATGGCCTCCGCATACTTTTTGTGGATCACTCCGCACCTGAGGATTTACTGAATCTTCGCTCGTCCGGCCAAAGAGTTATCCTGACACGCCTTGCCCGCAGGCGGAATTTCGAACTGGCTCGACGTGGTTTTCCATGCGGGGCGCGACGGGAAGGTGACAACGGTGGGGATAATTCGAAAGTTCCAGGTTGTCGGCACAGATACCCGTAGGTAAAAATGCGAGAGGATATCCACTCTAGCCCCAGAGTGGCGGGGCACAAGGGTCAGCCATGGTGTTTGGCACCGACCTACTGCTTTTCGGGAAGAGCTTCCAGATTCAGGACCTGGAACGGATTCAGGGTGAAGGTATGTTTTTCACCAGCGACCAGGCGCACTGCTGGGAATTCCCCGGTCGTAGGCCAAGGGGAACGCGCCCGGAATTGTTTCGGCGCTCTGGCGGATAACTCGAAGGCTTCACTTACATCGACTGCCACGCTTTGCGGCTTATCGCTGGGATTTCGCAACGTGAGGATTCCCTTGGATGGCGTCCATGCCGCCCAGCCATAGATTTCAAGCTTGCCCGGGTCGCCTCCTACCCAGTGCGTGTCGACGAAAACATCTGCATTGTTGCGCGACCATTTCGCCGCCTCCGCCAGCGTGTTCCAGTCTTGTTCCGATAAGAGGGAATGGGTAACGTACATCTCCTGCAACTGCGTACCGCTCCCGAAGTAAGAGTGCACCTCGTTGGCAAAATCTTTTTCGGGATCGGTATCAAGATGCTCGGCATGGCGAGCGTAAATCATGCCGTGCAGCATCAGTGAGTTCAAAGGAAACAGCGGTCCCTTCTGCACAATGCCGCGATAGGTGGCGCTGTCGCGAAAGGTGATCCAACGCTCGCGCCAGGAGCCGACGCCGGCGAAGCTGTGGTCCTCATCGCCGCGCCAGATGGAATCGGCAAACTGCAACCAGAAGGGCGATGGGTAAGTCCCGGTGGTGAGATTGATGAAGATTTCCGGCCGCGCCGCGCGCCATGCGCTCATCAAGCGGATGGCGGCCTGGAAGTCGCTATCGAATTCACTCCCCGGCAACACGCTGTTTACGTTCCCGGTGCCGTCAATCTTGAATTGGTTCACGCCAAAATCGTTCACAAATTTCAAGGACACATCGCGGAAGCGCGCGTAATACTTGGGACCCGAAAGAGCGAAGCCTCCCTTATTGGTTTCCAGACCATTCTGGCGGCCATATTTCAGGCGTTCTTCCTTGGCCTGATCGTAGCCGCCCCAGGGAGAAAGCCAGATTCCCGGCTCCGCTGCATACTTTTCCGCGGCGGCGCGAAGCGGAGCGAAGCCGCGCGGAAATCCCGGACCGAAACTCCAGAGAGTATGCGGATCATCCCACCCGTCGTCAAAAAGGAAGGAATCCAGGTGAACTGCCCGCTTCTCCACTAACTCCTCGCCGAAGGCATGAATGACATCGAGCGCCGCCGCTTCGTCGTAAGGATTGTTGAAGCCAATGTCATACCATGAGTTGTACGTAAGAAATGGACGATAGGAACGAGCGCGCTCGCGCTCAATGTAATTCAGAAAACCGCGCCGCATCTGATTGTCTTCCGTCACGCCGATGACCGAGGAGTAAGTCACGGTTTGTCCGGCTTTCAACGGCAACCCGCGATTCATGAAACATTTAACCTGCTCCTCAAGAACCGTACATTCCGAGAGTGGATGTTCGAAGCCGAAGAATGCGTTATCCACGGTCACGGGAGAACCTTTGACCGTACCAACAACGCGAGCGGAACGCGCCTTAAAGTCGAAGAGTTCAATTTCGCGAAGTGGAGAATCGCGATCGGTGGCATGGACCGAAAGTTCCTGCCGCACATAATTGGAACTATTTCGTAAAATGGCCCGCCAGGTGATGGACAGGTGCTCGACTGGGTCTTCGAAAGTCATCACGATTTGCTGACCTGGAAAGTGCAGCGCAAACTGCGAAGCCTGGCGATCGACGATGGCTGCCTCAACGCGGGCAGGCTCTTTGCTCTTCATTGACGAGGAGCGAAGCAGTTTTCCGTCATTGAGGGTGAGGACAAAAATATCCTGCGAAAGCGATGTTGTTCTTTCCGGGGAGCGGACCACCAATTCGGAGCCGGCCAAAGAGTAATTTGCCTTCGACCAGCGCAGCGCGAGCATCTTATTTTGAAGGATTAGTTGGGCGCCGCTCACGTTGGCGTGCGCTTCTCCCGGATCTGCCGAAAGCAGCGACGCCTGGGCCAGGCACAAGACGTGGCCGAGGAACATGAAAGCCAGCAGCCAGTGCAAGCGGCTGAGCCAGAAAGGGTACGGCGAATTCGCCTTTCGCGTGGGCGGGAAGTGTATTAGAATTCCACTCATAATCGAAGCAGTCCGAAAGCTAGAGAAACATTGTACACAACAAAACGAAAGGTCGAGTTGCCGCGCAAAATCATGATGCCTTCGAGCTTTCCAACGCTGATCGCTTGTCTCGTCTTGTTGTTTGTGCCCAGCCCCGGTGCCGCGGACAGGTCTTCCGGCGATGCCCAGATTCAGAGCGCCAACCTGCGCATCGAATTCGATCACAATTTGCGCAGCCGAGTTATAGCACGCTTCGAGAATAAAGATATAGCGCTAGGGCCGTTCAGCCAGTCCGAAACCATCGTCGCTGCGGGTAAACGATCGGCGGACTTTCCTCTGTCTTCGCAGAAAAATGAGCACATCACTGATTCCATAGGAACGGGCGAACAGCTTACCCTGACCGGGAAATCCGGGAATCTGGTTAAAACCGTTACTGCCACCATTTACGACGACTTCCCCACAATGGCGTTCTTCGATGTGCAATACACAAACGCCGGCGCCACCAAGGTGGCCGTCGGCGGCTGGACCAACAACGCCTATAGCGTGAACGTTCAGGATGCGAATGCTGCTACGCAGAATCACCCGACTTCGAAAAATAGTCCACCCTTCTGGTCCTATCAAAGCGGTTCTTACGAAAAACGTCCGGACTGGGTTGTCCCGCTGCATGTGAACTTCCAGCAGGATAATTTCCTGGGCATGAATGCCAGCGATTACGGCGGGGGTACGCCGATCATCGACATTTGGCGGCGAGATGTTGGGATCGCCGTCGGCCATGTCGAAAAACGACCGCGGCTCGCTTCGCTTCCCGTCTCCATGCCCGATGCTTCCCATGCCACGGTCGCTGTGAGATCGAAGCATGCCACTTCGCTCGAACCCGGCGAGAGCCTGCACACTTTCCGCACTTTCGTTGCGGTGCACCAAGGCGACTATTTTCGCACGCTCACGGATTACCGCCGCTTCATGATGAAACAGGGTTTCCAAATGGCTTCGCCGCCGGACGACGCTTACGGAGCTATCTGGTGTGCATGGGGCTACGGCCGGGCGGTTCAGCCCAAGCAGATCTACGACACGCTCCCCACCGTGAAGCGCCTGGGATTCACCTGGGTGACCATTGACGATGGCTGGCAAAATAACGTCGGGGATTGGCAACTCGATCCTAAGAAGTTCCCCAACGGCGACGCCGACATGAAAGCTTTGGTGGATCGTATTCACCAGGAAGGTTTCCGCGCGCAGCTCTGGTGGTCGCCGATGAGCGCCGTGCCAAACTCCAAGGTATATAAAGAACATCCGGATTTCCTGATCGAGAATCGCGACGGCTCCAAACGAAAAGTCTCCTGGTGGAATTCTTATTACTTCGATCCGTCCGATAAAGATGTGGTGGAGTACCACAAGGCGTTAGTGCGCAAAATTCTTGTGGACTGGGGTTTTGACGGCTTGAAGCTGGATGGCCAGGACATGAATGCGGCTCCCGCCTGCTATAACCCGGCGCACCACCACGCTCGGCCGGAAGAATCTGTAGAAGCGGTGCCCGATTTCTTTCAAGCGATTTACGAAACGGCGCAGGCCGTAAAGCCGGGCTCTCTGGTGGAATTTTGCCCATGCGGTACGGCTTATTCCTTCTTCACCATGCCGCACTTCAATATGTCGGTGGCATCCGATCCTGAAAGTTCCTTCCAGGTGCGCTCCAAAGCTAAGACGCTGAAGGCGCTGATGGGCGACTCAATTCCCTACTTCGGGGATCACGTCGAATTAAGCGATGGTGCGGACGATTTTGCCTCCACGGTGGGTGTTGGCGGCGTGGTGGGAACTCAGTTCGTTCTGCCTGCTTTGATTGCGAAGCGAAGCAAATTTGATTTGACGCCTTCCCAGGAAAAGAAATTCGAGAAGTGGCTCGCCATCTATCGCGACAAGATGCTTTCTCGGGGACAGTACCTCGGCGAGTTGTATGACATCGGGTTCGACTTGCCGGAAACCCACGTCATTCGGAAAGATCAAACGATGTACTACGCTTTTTACGCTAAACACTGGAAAGGCGCGGTGGATCTGCGCGGACTCGACGGCCGCAAATATAGTGTGTCCGACTACGTGAACGGCACCAGCCTGGGCACAGTCACCGGACCCAGTGCGCAGCTTCCGGTTGCGTTTGACAAGCATCTACTGCTGGAAGTGCGGCCGGAGTAACCGGGCTTCGCCGCGCGGCCGTCATAGACAAAAAGCAACGGACGGTATAAAAGAAGTCTGCGCATGACTGACATGAAGGACATGTACGCGACCAAAAGAACTAGCCTGCTGAATGAGGAGCGGCGGCGGGCCATCCTGGAAATGATGCAGCACGATGGCCGGGTGCTGGTGGTGGATCTGGCGCGACGCTTCCGCACCTCGCACGTCACCATTCGCAAGGATCTGGAAATTCTCCACATTAGGGGGCTGATCCAACGCACCCACGGGGGCGCGCTGCCCAGTCGCGGCGGAGCGCTCGAAGATCCCACGTTGCGGGAAAAAGAAAAGCTTCACAGCAAAGAGAAACTTGCCGTGGCCACCGCCGCCGCTCAGTTGGTGTCGGAAGGCCAGGTGGTGATTCTGGACTCGGGCACCACCACGACTGAAATCGCGCGCGCCCTGCGCAACTTTAAAAATCTCACGATCATTACCAATGCCGTAAACATTGCGGCAGAACTAGCCAACACCACTCTGGAAGTGATTCTTACCGGCGGAACGGTGCGCAAGAATTCTTTTTCGCTGGTCGGTCCCATCGCGGAGGAAACCTTGCGCCGCCTGAGCGCGGACATTTTATTTCTGGGGGTCGATGGTTTTGATGTTCACTATGGCTTGAGCACGCCGAACCTGCAGGAAGCGAAGGTGAATCGCGTGATGGTGGAGATTGCCAAGCGAACCGTGGCTGCATGTGATTCCAGCAAGTTCGGGCGGCGCAGCCTTTCGCTCATCATTGCACCCTCTGCCGTGCACCACGTCATCACCGATCGGGGCATTCCAAAGGCTGACCTGCAGGCCATCAAAAAGGCGGGGATAGAACTTACTCTGGTTTAAGTTGTGCAACCAGTTTGCCTGCCTAATAAATATTAAAGCGCGATACCACTCGTGTAATCACTCCACCGGGACTGGGACGGTCGGGCTGAAGACCGTAATGCAAAGAGTGAAATAAACCAAGCAACTGCCCCAGAATAATATCAACCGGGGGACGATACTCATCCGCCAGAGATTCAGGCGCATCCAGCGACAGAACAAAGTCGGCTATGGCATTCAGGTTTCTGTCCGGTTGCGGCGTCACCACCACGGTTATTTTTCCTAAGCGTTTCTCGCG
This sequence comes from uncultured Acidobacteriota bacterium, assembly GCA_963758565.1. GTDB lineage: Bacteria > Acidobacteriota > Terriglobia > Terriglobales > Acidobacteriaceae > Sulfotelmatobacter. The sequence goes on from CAVWVX010000001.1 coordinate 176,011, forward strand.
AATCTCCTTTAGCAAGTCCATCTCGTAACGGCGGAGTTTTTCCTGGCTAGACAAGTACGCGACGATGAGAGTGTTTTGGTCCAGCGCCGACATTGGTCCATGGCGAAGTCCAAGCACCGATTCGGAAAGTGTGAGCACTTTCCCGGCGGTCAATTCCAGCAACTTGAGGGCCGACTCGTTGGCCACTGCTGCCAGAGCGGCCGATCCCAGAAAACAGGCGCGAGTACAGCCTAGCGCCGCCACCTCCGCCGCGCACACGCTGGCAGTCTCTAGAAAGCGGCTTCCCACTTCACACATGCTGGAAAGAATCTCGCGGTAATTTTCTGGCGATTGGGCTGTGGTAGTGGAAGCATCCGGCAGATGGGCCACGCATTGCCCGGCGACCACCATATTCGTAAACGAACTGGTCATGGCCAATCCCCGATCATTCACCGCGGGATCGAGCACCAAGGCCAGCGCATGCTCGGGAAACGAAGAGCAAACTTGCGCCATTCTTCCGTTGGCGTTACAGGTGATCACCAGATGGCGCACCTGGGGATATTGCGAGAGCGCCTTCTCCAGTACCGCTACTCCTTCCGGGCTGTCTCCCGATCGCGAGAACGCGATCCAAAGATATTCAGTTCCGGGCATGATCAGGCTCTCCATGTTGGTGAGCAAGTCAGTACTGGGAAGCGCCGCCACGTCGCAGCCCCAGCGCGCCCGCAAAATGCAGGTGAGGGCGCGGCCCACATAATCCGAGGTTCCGGCCCCGACCAGAAACACCTTGGTCGCCGATGGATTGCTGCGCCCAGCCGCGAAGTTGCCGGTAAAGCGCTTCAGCTCCATCGCCTGCTCAAGGCAAATCCTGTACGTCGATTGCCAGGTCTCGGGCTGCTGATGGATTTCCTGGGGCGTGTAGCGCAGGCCGCGCGCTTCCTGCTCTTCGACGCCAAGTTCCAGCAAAGAAAGCAAGGGAGAATTCCCGACTTTTGTTCTTATTCCCATCGATCAGATCTCACCGTGTTCGGTCGAAGCCGCCGCTGAATCAGAAATAAAACTTTAAGGCGAATTGCACCTGGCGCGGCGGTCGCGCGGCCTGGGCGTATCCAAAGGGACTCAGCGCGGGATTCTGTGGAGTATTAATGTTATTGGGATCAAGTTCCAGGGCTGTAGGCTCCGAACTGATTGCGCCCGATTGCTCGAAGAGGTAATTCACGTGATTGAGCAAGTTAAAGAATTCGGCGCGGAACTCAAGGTGCATCTGCTCATGGATGGGAAATTGTTTTACCAATGACATGTCCCAGGTTTTGTAGCCGGGGCCCTTAATAATGTTGCGTCCGGCATTTCCGAACGTGCCCGCGACCAGGTTATGCGCGAACGCGCAGGTGTTAAAGAGCGTCCCGGGGACGCAGGGAGTGGCGTTCGGGTTACCCACAATGTTGGGCCGTGAGCAGTAAAATCCAACCGTGCCGCCGCAATCCGCATTGGCGACGGGCTGTATATCCGTTGCAGTGTAATAGTTGCCAGTCGCGGCTGAGACCACACCCGCCATCTGCCAGTTTCCGATGATCTGGTTCCAAACCCCGGATGCATCTCCGCCAATATATCGCCCATGGCCGAAAGGCAGTTCATACACATAGCTGAAAACGAAACGGTGACGAATGTCGAAGTCGGAGTTGCCGTAATTCTGGTTGGGAAAGCGCTGGTCCTGGAAGTCTCCATTATTCACCGAGCCTAAGCTGGCGCTGGATGCATTGTCCAGCGCGTGGGCGAAAGTGTACGCAGCCTCAAACTGCAAACCGTGAGTGAATCTTTTTTCCAACCGCGCCTGCAGAGAGTTGTAGTTGGAAAAAGTGTTTGAGCGCAGCGTAGCAATGCCTGTATCGAGCGCGGGATTGCAATTGCCGTAGTCCGCCGGGTTCAGGTCGCATGGTCCGGCAGCCCCGGGCCAATTGTTGTTATGCGCAGGACGGCGTGGCGCCGTTGCCACGGTTGCGTCCGTGGTGGGGACCTCCTGATTGCCGTTGTAAAAACCATACAATTTCAAGCCACGGGAGCCCCCGTAGCTGATCTCGAGCACGGTCTCGGAAGGAAGCTGATACTCAAGACCCAGATGCCACTGCTGGGTATAAGGCGTGACTAGGTGAGGATCGAGTGAATAAAGGCTCGGCGTGTTGGGATCGCTGAGCGAGTTCGCCGGAAAACCATTGGCCAGCACATTCAGATTCGGGACCGAGCAATCGAGCGAAGGACTGGCCGAAGCTGCACTGCAGGTAGGGTTGAAGACCTGAGTAGAGAAAAACGGCGGGTTGAATCCGGGGCTGGGATTCGAGAACGGGCCATTTTCCTGGCCACCGTAAAAAATACCGTAACCCGCCCGCAAGGCTAACTTATCGATGACCTGGTAAGCCATGCCGATGCGGGGCGCAAAATTATTCAGGTCGGGACTGATGAGTCCTCGCGAGCCGTTGTTTTGAATGGCAAGTTCGGTGGCTAGAGTGGGGGTGAGTTGTTCGTTCTGTCCTTTGGGCTGGATGAGCGTTTGCGACGCAAAATCGAAGGTGGACTGCTGATTATTTGCTTCCTTAATGGTGGAGAATAATTCGTAGCGCAGGCCTAGATTCAGCGTCAGACGCGGCGTCACTTTCCAGTCATCCAAAGCATAGAAGGCGTAAATCTGACGGCGGTAATCCACATTGTGGAGGCTGGTAATTTCTCCGCCATCCGGGATGCCGAGCAGGAATGTCGCAATGGATTCTCCCCCGGTCCCCGGCGACGCCGGATTGTCGGTAAAGTCGCTGCCGAAATTCATGGAGCCTCGGGGCGCGGCCGGCTGGTAAATGGTGAATTGCTCAAAACGCAAGTCACCGCCGAATTTTGTGGAATGCTTCCCGCGCGTCCAGCTCAGATTGTTACTGAAAACATAACTATTTTGCCGCTCGATCGAAGGGAGATAGCCGGAACTACCGATGGCCTGCGTGCCGTCACTGAAGCTGATAGAAGGCAGGCCTCCAATATCCGGACCGAATGGAACTCCCGGGAATCCAAGTTGACTGGAGACATCGGTGTTGTAATTCAAGTTGAAACGATGCGAGTTCAGGTGATTGAAGCCGAAGCGGAATTCATTCACCAGATTCGAACGAAAGGTGTGAATCTCACTGGCGGCCAGCCCCTGAGCGGCATTCTGGCTGTAGCCATCTTGAAAGCTGCCGCCATCGAGCGCGTTGTTGAAGGGTGACGGCAGAAAATCATTCGACTTGCCGTAACTGTAGCGAACAAAGAAATTATCTTTCTGGCTGATTGTCTGATCGAGACGTACATCGAGCTTATCGTCGGTTTCGCGGCGCTCGGGATCGGAGAGAAATGCGTTATTGCCAAACGCAGGGGCATTCGGAGCCGGAAAAAGCGCAGCCAAGCGCGCGGCGAGAGGATCGAAACTTCCCGCCGGAAAAATGTTAGTGGGCACGCCGCCCGCAACACCGACGGGGACACCGCACAGGCCATTGGGATTCGCATTGGCGGCGGGGGTATTCATCTGCGCTAGACGCGAGTTAAATATCTCGCCTACGTAGGTCGGATTTCCGCTGCAGTCGAGCGCGGTCTGACCCACAATCGGATTCCCATTCGAGTCAACAGCTGTCGCCGGGTTTCCCAGTTGCAACTGCGAAGAAAAATCTCCGTTCACTAATTCAGCCTGGGTGGGAACACTTACTAATTGCGGCAGAGCCTGCCGGATGCGCTCGCCTTCGTAGTCGCCGAAAAAGAAAATCTTGTTTTTGACGATCGGCCCGCCCAGCGTGAAGCCGAATTGATTCTGCTTGTAAGGCTGCTGTCCGAAAATATCGAAGCGATTAATGGCGTCAAATTTCTCATTGCGCAGGAACTCGAAAACATCGCCGTGAAATTGATTGCTGCCCGACTTGATGACGGCGTTCATGATCGCGCCATTGCCGCGGCCGAACTCAGCACTGTAAGCATTGGTCTGCACTTTAAATTCGGCGATGGCGTCTACCGAGGGCTGAATCACGTACGCGGAGCCGTTGAGAACGTCGCCCAGGTTGGCGTTGTTATCGATGCCATCGAGCTGGAAATTGTTTTGCAGCGAGCGAGCGCCGTTGGCGCTAAAGCCGTAGGTTGTTTCCACGCGCGAACCGGGCTCAGAGGGCGCGATGCCGGAACCCAGAAGAGCCAGTTGCGCATAATTACGGCCGTTCAAGGGAAGAGCGTTGATACGGCGCTGGTCCACCACCTGCCCGAGTTCTGAGGTTTCGGTTTCGAGTTGACTCGCCTGGCCAGTAACCTCCACCGTCTCCGCAGCCGCACCGGCTTGCAGTTTCACATCGATCGCGACGCGATCCTGGATGTTCACTTCGATCGGTCCGGCGATTTCTTTTTTGAAGCCTTGCTTCTCGATGGTAACCGTGTAGTGGCCGATCCTCAGCGGACTGGCGACGTACTCACCCGCGTCATTGGTAGTCACGGTAACTTGTGTACCGCGCTCGGTGTCGGTGACGGTGACTTTGGCAGCCACCACTACGGCTCCGGACTGGTCGCGGACGAGGCCGACAATTGCTCCGGCATCTTTTTGACCCCAAGCCGCGGCGGAAACACTGAGCAGCCACGCAAGAAATGCAATCCGACGAAGTTTACGGAATTCCATCATAAGAACTCCCTTTGCCTGTGAAATCGAAATTAGGTCGCCTTTGCGGATTGTTCCGGACGGAACAATTGACTCCGTTTCAGGTTTCGTTATATTACGTATGGTAACGTTTACTTTCTTTCGGTAGTGGTTGTCAAGGGGTAAATTCGGAGCCCCGAAATGGCGCTTATGCCTTGAAACGCGTGCCCCTTAGAATGGCGAGTAACGAAATGAATGAGAACAAAAGCAGGCCCGTGGATTCGGGCACACATTTCCGGGAGATTCTGCGGCGCAATTGGAAGTCAGGCAGCGGTGGAACTTATGCAGTCTGCTCCTCGCATGGGCCGGTCATCGAAGCCGCAGTACGGCAATCGGTCGAGGACGACTCACTGCTGCATGTGGAGTCCACTTCCAGCCAGGTGAATCAATTTGGAGGATATTCCGGGCAGACTCCGGAACAATTTGCAGAGTCTATAAAATCGGCCGCCCATGGTGCGGGACTTCCCAGCGAGCGAGTTCTACTGGGCGGAGATCACCTGGGCCCATTTCCATGGCGAAACGAATCTGCTGGTGCCGCGATGGCGAAAGGGTGCGAACTGGTGCGGCGTTGTGTGGGGGCGGGGTATCAGAAAATTCATCTGGACCCCAGCATGCCGTGCGCCTACGATGTGGCGCTCAGCGAGTTGCAGATTGCTGAACGGACGGCGATTTTATGCGCCGCAGCGGAGGAGGCGTTGCCGAACCAGGACAGCGGCGGGGAGCGAACCACCCCGTTTTACGTAATCGGTACGGAGGTTCCGGCGCCCGGCGGGGAACTCGGCACCGCGAATGGCCCGCGGGTCACCGGCGTGGACGACGTTCATCGCACCCTGGAAATTTTTCAGAGTGCATTTCAAAAACATGGACTCTCTGGTGCATGGGAGAGGGTGGTAGCGCTGGTGGTGCAACCGGGAGTAGATTTTGACGCCGATACCATCTTCGACTATGACGCCTCCAACGCTCGCGCGTTGTCCGTGGCGCTGGCGGAGCACGAGGGGATGGTCTATGAGGCACACTCCACCGACTACCAGTCGCCGGCAGCACTGGAGCAAATGGTGAAAGACCATTTTGCAATTTTGAAAGTGGGGCCGTGGCTGACCTTCGCCTATCGAGAAGCGGTGCTGGCGCTGGGTAACGTCGAAGCCGAACTGCTGAAGGCGAGCGCCGGAAGCCGACTTTCGGAGGTGCGGGGGGCGCTATTATGCGCGATGAAAGGCAATCCTAAGTACTGGCGGCAGTATTATCCGGGCGATGAGACGCAAGTCAAGCGCAATTTGATTTACGGCTATAGCGATCGGTGCCGGTATTATTGGAACGATCCTTCTGTACAGCGAGAAGTCGCCCGTCTGATGGAAAATCTCTCGCGACAGGCCATTCCACTTCCACTCATCAGCCAATATTTGCCCGCGGAGTACCAAGCGATACGATCGGGGCGATTGCAAGCGCACGCTGAACAAATCATCGAGGAACATATTCGACACGTGTTGCGGCAATATGCCGGCGCGTGCATTGCGGCTTAAAGATTATTTATACTTTCGTTAGCAGGTAAAGCCTGTATAGCGGCTCCAGGTAGAGGCTGCAATGATAATCCGCTTTATCCTTGGCCCTTTCGGAGTGTTCGCGACCGCCACAAATGGATCCTCAAAATAAGCGTGTTTTGTGCGTAGATGATGATCCCGCGATTCTGCAGCTTCACCGGCGCCTGCTGGAAGACGCTGGTTACTCGGTGATTTCTGCCTCCTCCGGCGCCGAGGCTCTGGAACTGCTGGCCAATCCTCAAACCAAAGTGGACGCAGTTATTTTGGACATGGCCATGCCGGGCATGAACGGGGACGAACTGGCTGTGGAATTGCGGAAACGTTACCCGGAACTATTGCTGGTGGCGGTCTCTGGCGTGCCAGAACTGCCGGCTAGAATGCGGAACTCGGTGGACGCTCATCTACAAAAAGGGCTGCACCCGGCGAAGATTTTAGCCACCCTCTCGGAAGTTTTCGCCCGCCGGGCGAAGGGGACGAACGCGACGGTTCAAAAGACGATCCTGTGCGTGGAAGATGAAGAGTTCCAACTCGATCTAAGAAAAAGCGTGCTTGCATCCGCGGGCTTTCTGGTGCTGGGAGCGCGGTCCGCCCAGGCAGCGATGGAGATTTTCGAAGCCGAGCACATCGATCTGGTGGTGATGGACTACTGGCTCTCGGCGCGGAACGGGACGGCAGTGGCGGAAGAGATGAAGCGACTTCGACCGGGAACGCCCATTATTATGTTATCCGGATTTTCGTCATTGCCGGGAGAAGGCGCGGTAGTGGACGCATGGCTCCGAAAAGCTGAAACGGAGCCGGAAGATCTGGTACGGGAAGTGAAACGGCTCGTTTCTCAAAATCGAAATCAGCGGCCAAGCCCCCTATCCGAATGAGCCTACGAAACGCGATACGCCCCACTTTTTCGGGAACAACCGTTGTATCCGTGTGCCTGCAAGTAATTTTGCTATATGCAACAACGAACGCAGCCGTGTGCCAGATCGAAAATGAGGGAAGCGAAAACGCCAATCCGGTAAAGCACCTGAGCCTGGAAGAGTTGGGAAATATAAAGGTGACCACCGCCTCCAAAACTCCGGAACAGGTGATGAAGACCTCCGCAGCGATTTATGTAATCACGCAGGATGACATCCAGCTCTCGGGAGCAACCACGATCCCGGAAGTGCTGCGGCTGGCGCCGGGGGTGGAGGTGGCGCGCATCGACGCCAACAAATGGTCGATCGGCATCCGGGGTTTTGGCAGCCGGCTGGCGCGCAGCGTCCTGGTTCTCATCGACGGCAGAACGGTGTATTCCACGCTGTTGGCGGGAACGTATTGGGAAGTGCAGAACGTGCTGCTGGACGACGTGGATCGGATCGAAGTGATTCGCGGCCCCGGAGGCACAGTGTGGGGACCAAACGCGGTGGATGGCGTGATCAATGTCATCACCAAGAGTTCCAAGGATACCCACGGGGCGCTGGTGGAGGCGCAAGGAGGAAGCAATCTAAATTCTGGGACGCTGAATACGCGATTTGGCGGTCATGCCAAGAACTTTGACTACCGGGTATACGGAATTGGATTTGATCGGGGACCGCAATACCATCCGGACGGCATCAATTTCGATGCCTGGCGGGCGGTGCAAGGTGGATTCCGCACGGATTGGGCCAGCAACACGCGGGACACATTCACACTGCAAGGCGATATTTATGCCGAGGGCGCAGGCGAGGGAGTGACTGCGACCACCTATGCCGCGCCGTATCAACAAACCTTGTACGGAACCTCGCGGCTATCGGGAGGCAATGTTCTGGGCCGCTGGCAAAGAAGTTTTTCGGAAGGCAAGGATTTTCAACTTCAGGCGTTCTATGACAAGGCGAACCGTCACGAGCTGAATTTTGCCGACCTGCGGGATACGTACGATATCGATTTTACTGACCGCTTCCGCCTTGCGGGCCGGCAGCAAATTTCCTGGGGCATGGGAGCACGATTCAGCCGCGGCAACAATCCAGTGATAGTCTCCGGGCTCACGTTTGAGCCGAATCCCAGGACGGACCGTCTGCTCACCGCGTTTCTGCAGGACGAAATCAGCCTGATCGATAAACGCCTATCACTTACTGTAGGAACGAAGTTTCTGCGAACCAACTTTACCGGCTGGCAACTGCAGCCTACCGGGCGTTTGCTATGGACGCCCAGCGAAAAGCAAACGGTATGGGCGGCGTTTACTCACGCTTTGCGGACGCCCTCCGATGCGGAAGAAAACTTTTCTTTGCTGGGATACATTGGCCCGGGACCCGGTGGGATGCCGTTCTTTGCCCGGTTCAATCCCAATAAAGGTTTCAGGTCGGAACAACTGAATGGGTACGAGTTGGGATACCGGCTCCTGGTGCGCAAGACACTTTATTTCGACGTGGCGGCTTTTTATAACCACTACAGCGATCTGTTCAGCGAAGACATTACGGGGCCGGCTTACATAGAAAATAATCCGGCACCGGCGCACATCCTTTTGCCGGCCGAATTCGGAAACGGGCTTTTGGGAACCACCAAAGGAATTGAATTCGCTCCGGAGTGGAGGCCGTTGCCTTATTGGCGTTTGCGCGGCTCCTACTCGTACCTGCAGATGGAGTTGCAGAAATCCGCCAACTCGCTCGATATTGGGACGGCCCCAATTGTGGTGGGTTCCAGCCCGAAGCACGAAGTATCGCTGCAATCGGGACTGGATTTCGCTAAAGTGTTCAGCCTTGACCTCACTTACCGGTATGTGAGCATGCTGCCCGCATTTAAAGTTTCTTCCTACTCAACCGCGGATACCCGATTTGACTGGCGAGCCACCCGCCAACTTAAGTTGTCGGTCGTAGGTAGAAACTTGCTGCAACCGCACCACGAAGAGTTCGGAGGGACCGATCCGGGACCGGTCGTAGGGATTTCGCGAGGGGTATACGGGCAGGTTACGTGGACAAGATGAACTTGGTGAAGCCAACTGCACAAGGCGGACCGCCGCTTTAAGAAATATGGAAAGGCGCGGAACGAGAACGGGGCCGCAACCGCTGTGGATCGTGTCTGCTGCGCTCCTGATATTTCTACTGGTCCCGCAGTTCAACGGGCAACAATCCCGTGCCACCGAATCCCAAGTAAAAGCTGCCTATCTTTATAATTTTGGCAAATTCGTCCGCTGGCCCGAAGACAACTCTTCCAACGCCAACAATTTTGAAATTTGCGTGCTGGGGAAAGATCCTTTTGCCTCGGTGTTGGATACAACCGTAGCGGGCGAACACCTGGACCATAAAGCGATCGATGTTCATCGAGTCAGCACCCTGCCTGACGCCGTGCAGTGCAATATCCTATTCATCAGCGTTTCGGAAGAAGCGCGACTCAAATCCATTCTTGCAGCTACGCAATCCCTGAGCGTCCTGACGGTCAGCGAAATTCCGCACTTTGCCGAACGCGGCGGAGACATTGGGTTCGTGACGCAGGATGACAAGATCCGGTTCGAAGTGAATCTGGGGGCGGCGCAGCGGTCGCACTTAAAACTTAGTTCTGAATTATTGAAAGTAGCCAGCAAGGTGATTGGCAGCGCCCCAGAGAACTGATTATGATCCCGCGGCAGCGAAGATCGATTTCGACCAAGCTCACCCTGATGAATTTACTGGTGAGCGGGGCCGCCTTGTTGCTGGCCTGCACCGGATTTTTTGCCTACGACCAGATTACGTTTCGCCAGCAGCTGGTGCGGACTCTTTCCGCCCAGGCCCAGATCATTGGAACGAACAGTGTTTCAGCGCTGTTGTTCAACGACCCGCAGGCAGGGCTGACAACGCTGTCGGCTCTGCGGAGTTTCCCACACATCGTATCGGCCGGCATCTTAACGGCGGACCGGCAACCTTTCGCGCAGTACAGCCGCGATGCGGGAGAAGCAATCCTCACTTTGCCGGCCATGAACGCGAATCAGGCCGAAACCTACATGTTCGGAAATACCCATTTAGTTCTGGTTCGAAAGATTCTTTCGGATGGAAAGCTGGTGGGATTTGTATACCTTCGCGCGGACTTGACTGAAGTCAGCGGACGGTTGCGGCTTTACGGTCTGATCGCGTTGGCGGTGCTCTTATTGTCGCTGCTATTCGCCCTGCTGGTTTCATCGGCGTTTCGCAAATCGGTGGCACAACCCATATCGGAGTTGGCAGACACAGCGCGCAAAGTTTCCCGGGATCGCGACTACTCGGTACGCGTCCCGCCGACCGGCGAGCGGGATGAACTGGCGGTTCTGATTGAGGCCTTCAACGAGATGTTGCGGGAAATTCAGCAACGTGACCGGGCACTCTTGCGGGCGCAGAATGATCTGGAACAAAGAGTGTCGGATCGCACGCACGAACTGGTTTCGGCAAACCGGGAACTGGAAGCTTTTTCTTATTCCGTATCGCACGACCTGCGCGGCCCGCTCGATCTATTGAACGGATTCAGCTACCTGTTGCAGAAAAATAATGCCGGCCAACTGGACGATGCCGGAAGGGAATCGCTGGCGAGTATTCGAAAGGCAGCCCGGAGAATGGCGGAGTTGATCGATGACTTGCTCAACCTGTCCCGCCTGACGACCAGCAGCATGCATCGAGAAGTTGTGGACGTAAGCGCCTATGCGCGCTCCATCATGGAAGATTTGTGCCGGGAAACGCCACAGCGCCAGGTCGAGTTTGTAGCGCCAGAGATCGCGCAGGCGCATGCTGACCCGCGCCTTCTGCGAATCCTGATGGAGAATTTGTTGCGGAATGCGTGGAAATACACCTCACATCATGAGCGGGCGCGCATCGAGGTTGGCATGCAAGTGGAACAGGCGCGGACGATATTTTTCGTAAAAGACGACGGAAGCGGATTTGACCAGCGATCCGTGGATAGGCTGTTCCAGCCCTTCCAGCGGCTGCATTCGTCGGAGGAGTTTCCCGGGAACGGCATTGGCCTGGCGACTGTACGACGGATTGTCCAGCGTCACGGCGGCGAAGTGTGGGCCGAAGGCCAGTTGGAAAAAGGAGCGACGTTTTACTTTACGCTGGAGCCTCGCCGCAGAACACGAGCAGCGGAGAAAGAGGCGTAAGTGAAAATAGCCGCAGCGCGTCACAATTTGCCGCGAGCGGCCCACAATCCCAGCCCGGGATTGGGAATAAAGAAAATATTTTCGCCATCCACATGGTTGTAGCCGTGACGTAGTGTTTGCGGATTGTATCGTTCGAGCATCGCCTCGAAGCTTCCGTACTCGAAGCCCACGCTTTCGATTTCTTCTTTGGTAAGTTTGCCAGGACACCAGCGAATGTTGAATCGGCCTTCCGACGAGCCGTGAATCAGATGAGCGGCCGCGCCCAGATCGCCGGCGAGATCGGCGTTTGCCTTTACTGCCGCGAGGGTTGAGGGTGTTCCGTGATAGCCATATTTGCGAATCAAAGCATCGATGGCGGGGTCTTCCCCGAATTTCTCGACAGCGGGCGCGAGAATAATCAATTCCGCGCCATCGGCCAGTGCCATGCGAGTGCGGTAAATCGCCTTGTTGCCAAGCCATGTGCTGTGAAATTCGTGGGGAGCGAGATAGACGACCGCTTTCTGGATGGGATTGTCGAGTATTTCGAAATTTACTTTGACGCTGAGTTCAGCGGCACGATGGAAGCACTCCGCATCATCGCCGATAAAGAGACCGCGTACGGCAAGGCTTCCTTCTGGTGTTCGGCCGATTACGGTCAAGACATAAACAATGGGAAGATGCCGCAAGAAATGATCTGCGGCGTAGTTAAGAACATTGCGTACAGGATTTTCGGCGCGGCCCATAATCCGTTCCATGCCATAGACAGCACCGAGATAATGACTGCGGTTGATGCTGTCGCGGCCACCGGTGCCGACCAGAATGTTCTTGTTGTAATTCGCCATGCCGATCACTTCGTGGGGTACGACTTGGCCGATGGAGAGAATCAGATCGGACCCGCCCCGAGAAATCCGACGGTTCACTTGCGCGGGCCACGGGTAGTTCAGCTTGCCTTCCGACTGTTCTCGGATAAAGTCGGCTGGAACCTCGCCCAGGGTTTCAACATCGGTCCGCCAGTTGTGAATGCGGAATAATTCGTGGGGCACGTTGCCGAACATTCGCGTAATCTGATCGGGGCTCATGGGGGCGTGCGTGCCCAAGGCGGGCAGGATCGCCTGCAGCCGATCGCCGTAGTATTCCCATGCGTATCGGGTAAGGTCGCCGGAGCGGGAGTGCACGCGGCTGTAGTCGGGTGGAACAACCATGACGCGGTTACGCGGTCCCAACTTCGCAACAGTTTCCGCAAGAAGATCCTTCAGTTTTGGAAGAAGATCAATATCCGGGCTGCCTGCGGCACAGTAGAGACTCATGCGGAGAACTCCACTTTCTTGAGTCCGGGCGCAAGCAGGTAAAGAATAATCAACGCCAGCAGGTAAGCGCCAGAAGCCATAGCGAAGAGGATGGCATAGTTGTGCGCGGGTTGCAGAATGTGTCCAGCAGCAAAGGCAAACAATGCGCTGCCCAGCGAGCCGGCCATGCCTCCGATACCCACCACCGAGCCTACGGCGCTGCGCGGAAACATGTCAGATGAAGTGGTGAAGAGATTGGCGGACCATCCCTGATGGGCGCCGGCGGCGATGCCGATCAACGCGATCGCCGCCCACAATGATCGGATGCTTGCCGCGGTAAAGACAGGGAGGACCAGGCAGGCGCACACCAGCATGGCGGCAAGCCGCGCCTGGCTGGGGGAAAGACCCAAGCGGCGGAAGGGCGCGGGCAGCCAACCTCCGCCTACGCTTCCCACGACCGAAACGTTGTAAATAATAATGAGCGGCAAACCAAGATGGACAAGGTTCAAATTAAATTTTGCACTGAAATAAGAGGGCAGCCAAAACAAGTAAAACCACCAGATAGGATCGGTAAGAAATTTTGCCGCGGAGTAGGCCCAGGTTTGCCGGTAGCCGAGAAGCTTGCGCCATGGCACGGAAGGGGGCAATTCCTCCGCTGCCTCCTGATAGACATATCGAAGCTCTGCAGCGGTAAGCGTGGAGTGATCGCGGGGGGTGCGATAGTAACGAAACCACCAAAGGATCCAAAAGACGCTGAATGCTCCTGTGGTTAGGAAGGCCGCGTGCCAACCGTAGCGCAGCGTTACCCATGGCACGATGGCGGGAGCGAGGATTGCACCCACGTTGGCTCCAGAGTTAAAGATTCCGGTGGCCAGTGAGCGTTCATTTTGCGGAAACCATTCCGCGACCGTTTTGATGGCGGCGGGGAAGTTGCCGGATTCGCCGAGCCCAAGAAAAAAACGCGCGACGCCAAACTCCATTACCGTGTTGGCCAGCGCGTGACCCATCGCAGAGAGACTCCAAGTGGCCATCACCAGCATGTAACCAATGCGCGTGCCCAGCTTGTCGATCAGCCGGCCGGCCGCGAGCAGTCCGATTGCGTAGGCAACTTGAAACGCGTCTACGATGTAGCTGTAATTAATCTCCGTCATGCCGATGCTGTGCTCGAGCGTCGGCTTGAGGATCGCGATGACCTGCCGGTCCATGTAATTGATCGAGGTTGCAGCAAACAGCATAGCGCAGACAGTCCAGCGCACGCGTCCCACGGGAGCGTTTTGCGATACGTTGCATGCCACGAGATGCTTGAGAGCTGTTTTCTTCGCCATTGAATTACAGCCGATAAGCTTTCTTGACCAAACGATAAGCTAGTTCGTGCGCCACTTCCATGGCTTCCTCTTCTTGCAGGCGATGCTCGGCGACTAACTTTGCTAAGAAAGCGCAGTCCATGCGGCGCGCCATATCGTGCCGCCCGGGAATCGATAGGAAGGCTCGAGTATCGTCGTTGAAACCCACGGTGTTGTAGAAGCCTGCGGTCTCGGTGGTAAGCTCGCGAAATCGCGCCATCCCTTCTGGGCTGTCGTGAAACCACCACGGAGGACCGAGTTTCAAACAAGGATAGTGTCCAGCCAGCGGAGCCAGTTCGCGGCTGTAGGCCGACTCGTCGAGCGTAAAAAGAATGATGGTGAGATCGCGCTCGTTGCCGAACTGATCGAGCAGGGGGCGGAGAGCGTCCACATAGTTTGTGACCGTCGGGATGTCGGCACCCATGTCGCGACCATAACGCTCATAGAGTTTGCGGTTGTGGTTGCGCGAGCTGCCGGGGTGAATCTGCATGACCAAACCGTCATCCAGGCTCATGCGAGCCATCTCGGTGAGCATTTGTGCGCGGAAGAGTTCGCGTTCTTGAGGATCGGCGCCCTGGCTGATGACCCGTTGAAAAAGCTTCGCAGCCTCGCCGGCTGCAAGATTTGCGGTACGGGCAGTGGGATGGCCGTGATCGGTCGCGGTACAGCCGAGTTCGCGGAATCGAGCACGCGCCAGTTTGAGCGCGTTCAGGTAGCCGGACCAGGCTGAAGTATCTTCACCCGTCATCTCGGCGAGCTTCCCTACATTTTCTGCGAAGGCCGGAAAGTCAGGATCGACAACGGGATCGGGCCGAAAGGTCGGTATTATTCTCGACTTCCAATTCGATTCGCGGATTGCCCTGTGGTCGGCGAGGGAATCCAGAGGAGAATCTGTGGTCGCCAGTACTTCGAGATTAAAGCTCTGGTAAAGAGCGCGCGGAAGGAACTCCGGGGTGCGTAACTTTTCTGATATCGCGTCGAAATACAAATCGGAGGTTTTGTCCGAGAGGAGCTCTTCCAATCCGAAGAGTTCTTGAAAGGCAAAGTCCAGCCACATGCGGGTGGGAGTTCCGCGAAATAAATGATAGTGGCTGGCGAAAATCTGCCAAACCTTCCTTGGATTCTTAATCTCCGGTCGCCCGATCTCAAGATCTTCAAGAGGGATTCCCTGGCTGTAGAGCATGCGAAAAACATAGTGATCGGGCTGGACGAAAAGCTGCGCTGGGTCGGGGAAGGGCTTGTTTGTGGAAAACCATGCCGCATTGGTATGACCGTGCGGGCTTATGAGAGGCAGATTCCGTACCTGATCGTAGAGCTTCCTGGCAGTTTCTCGGGTGCCCGGGTCGGCAGGAAACAGACGGTCTGGATGTATCAGCATGGTTTGGGCTCCGCCGTCATTTCTGCATCGCAGCTTCAACCTTTATATGGCTCCGACAGACCACAAGAATACCGCAGCGTGAGCCGCTGGCAAGGCGCTTGTCTTATGTTACCTTTATGGTCCACAGGCATTGGGGAAGGCGGATGGCGCGCCTGCCCAGCCTGATTTCGAGGGAAATCGCTTGCAGCCTACACGAACAGTTGTTCAGGCATTCGCTTTTTTCTTAGTATTCGCCCTCTCAGTTTTTGCTCAAGATCAGCCGGGCGTGAGCCCTTTAGTTCCACCTCCGCCGCACGCAAAGCAGATTCATCTCAAGCACATTCTTGTGATCAGTCAGACCAAGGGTTTTGAGCACGATTCGATTCCGGATGCCATGGTTGCTCTTTATAACATGGGGCGGGAGAGTGGCCTGTGGGATGCAACGTTGCGCACTGATACAGAGCTCATCACCAAGAAAGATTTAGGAAGAAACACTAAGAATCTCGACTACTTCGACGCGATGGTTTTTGTGAGCACGACCGGCGAGCTTGATCTGGACGACGGTCAGAAGAAAGACATGCTGTCATTCATCAAAGATGATGGCAAGGGCTTCGTGGGAGTTCACGCGGCGCTCGATACGAATTATAAGTGGCCGGAATACGGCGAGATGATTGGCGGATGGTTCGATCAGCATCCCTGGTCGACGTTCAACGCACCGATCATTAACGAAGATCCGGGGTTTCCCGCGGTTCATCACTTTCCCAAAGCGTTTGTAAAATGGGACGAAATTTATCAGCCGAAGGAATGGTCGCGCGAAAAGGTGAACGTTCTGCTGAGCATGGATCCCACAAAGCTGAATTATGAAAACAATCCGCGCATTCACCGGACGGACCATGATTTCGCGGTGGCATGGAGCAAAATGTATGGCAAAGGCCGGGTATTTTATTCGACCTTTGGACATACGCAGGAAGCGTGGAGCGACCCAGACATCCGTACAATGTATTTTGAGGCAATCAAATGGGTACTGGGCATGACGGAAGGCAGCACAGCGTCGCATCCGCGTCCCAAGAATGGCGATGAGCACTGAGATGTTTTCAAGGGCTGCGAAATCACAGAACTTAACAATAAGATATTGCGGAACGAATTCTCTTCGATCGCGCCCATTCTGCGGATTACTGTTTGCGGTGCTGCTGCTTGTAGGCTGGCTGGCGGCCGCAGCGCCATCGCCGGCCCAGAACAAGCCGGCAAATAAGACCTATACTCCCGCCCTGGTGGAGGAGGGAAAAAATCTTTTCCGGCAAGACTGCTCCTTCTGCCACGGCCGCGAAGCTGGCGGCGGCGAGGGCGGTCCGGATTTGACGCGATCGAAATTGGTCACCCAGGATGTGGGTGGAAACAAGATTGGTCCCACGGTGCGCAACGGGCGCGCCGACAAGGGCATGCCCAGTTTTAATCTGACAGACCAACAGCTGAGCGCTCTGACAGCATTTATCCACGCTCAACAAGATCTTGCTTCCTCGAATAAAGGTGGGCGAAAGGGCGTTGATGCCGCCGATCTGCAGACCGGAGACGCGGAGGCGGGTAAGCGCTATTTCCAGAGTACCGGCGGGTGTACGGCATGCCATTCGCCGACCGGCGACCTGGCCGGAATCGCGTCGCGATTGAAGGGGCTGGAACTTGAAGAGCAAATGCTGTATCCCAAAAACGCCAAGCCGAAAGTCACAGTAACGCTGGCTTCCGGTCAAATGATTGCCGGAATCCTGCAATATCTGGACGAGTTCACGATTGGCATTACCGATTCAGACGGCGCATACCGGTCGTGGCGAATCGCAGACGTACAGTACAAAGTTGATCCGGCACTGAATGCGCATGCTGAGCTTTTAAGCAAATACTCCGATGCCAATATTCACGACTTGATGGCGTACCTGCAAACACTGCGCTAGCGGGGGATTTGAGGGGAGGGTAAATGAATCTTGCGAGAACGGCCACAGGATTTGCGGGGACCGCCATACTTGCGATTGCGATATGCGGCTTCAGCCTGGCGCAAGGCGTGGAGGCGAAAATGCTCGCACACCCCCCGGCGGATAGTTGGCCGGGCTACCATGGCGATTATTCCGGAAGGCGCCACAGTTCGCTGACACAGATCACGCCGCAGAATGTGAGAAATCTCGCGCTCGCCTGGGCCTTCCAGACCGAGCGAACGATTTCCATCAAATCTTCGCCATTGATGGTCGATGGCATTCTTTACTTCACTGTTCCGGAAAATCTTTGGGCGGTGGATGCCCGCTCCGGCCACACCATCTGGCATTACACATATCCGAAAGCGCCAGCCGAACACATTGGGCATCGCGGAGTGGCCATGTACAAACACTATCTTTATTTCTTGTCTCCGGATGCGCACCTGGTTTCGCTGGACAGCAAAGACGGAAGCGTTCGCTGGACCGTAGAAGTTGGCGATACAAGTAAAGGTTATTGGACGAGCATGGCGCCGCTCGTCGTGGGCAATCACGTACTGATCGGTGTCTCTGGAGATTTCGACAATATAAACGGATACATTCGGGCAATTGATCCGGAGAGCGGCGCGACGCAATGGCAGTGGAATTCCAGTCCTCCAGCCGGAACGCTGAATCAGACCACCGGTGGAATGACCTGGATGACGGGAACGTACGACCCCGATTTGAACCTGGTGTATTGGGGCACGGGAAATCCCACACCGGTTCTGAAGGGCTCGACGCGGCCGGGCGACGACCTCTACACGTGCAGCATCGTGGCACTGAATCCAGATACTGGAAAGCTCGCGTGGTTTTTCCAGCCTTCCCCGCACGACACGCACGATTGGGATGCGGTGGAGACGCCAGTGCTGGTGGACGCTGACTTTCACGGCGAACCCAAAAAAATGCTGATGCAGAGTTCACGCAACGGCTATTTTTTTGTTCTCGATCGCACCAGTGGGAAAAATCTTTTGACGGTTCCCTTCGGCCCCGTGAACTGGGCGCTTGGGGTGGATCAGCAGGGCCGTCCTATTCCGAATCCGGCAAAAGAACCCGCTCCCGATGGCCGCCTCATTGCTCCCGACGAGGCTGGCATGACGAACTACCGCTCTCCAAGCTTCGATCCCAAGAACGGGTTGTTTATCGTAAACGCCCATCCCAGCTACGGAATTTATTTTGCGAAACCAGCGGACGGCGTTTACGGATGGGCGGGCGCGGACTATGGGGTTTGGGGCAAGGGTGTCATCGAGGCGATCGACTACCAAAACGGCAAAGTGCGCTGGAGCCATGAACTTGGGCAGGGAGTTTCCGGCGCAGGAGTGCTTACGACGGATTCCGGTCTGACCTTCACCGGCGACGCCATGGGTAACTTTCTGGCACTTGATTCGAGCGATGGAAAAACACTTTGGCACGCCGGATCGGGGTCGAAAATCCAGAGTTCTCCGATTACCTACGAGCTCGACGGCCGCCAATACGTTATCACCAGCAGCGGCAGTGTCTTGTTCGCCTGGACGCTTCCGCAAAACTAGGGCCTTTATTACCGATTGAACGGGGCAATCGATTTCGCCGCTGGTGAATCTAATGACTCATGCGGCAGACACGCCTGATCGTCTTTATTGCAACCATCCAAACAGTCTTATTCCTGGCTCATTATCTTCTTTATAAGACCTGGGTCTATCTCCCGGGCGGAGGCGATGTTTCGGGAGCAACCTGGATCGGCTTTGCCCTCGGCTTTTTGTCGGTAAGCTTTACCATCGCTTCTCTACTGGCGTTCCGGTACACCAATGCTGCGCTGCGAGTGTTTTATCGGGGAGCGGCAATATGGCTAGGACTGTTGAGCTTTCTCTTTTTGGCCGCTGTTTTTTCCTGGACTGCACTCGGCGTTGCACGGCTGGCTGGCAGGAGCCTCAACTTTCATGCCACCGTAGAAGTCCTGTTCGGCGCAGCCATCGTGGTTGGACTCTACGGGGTTTTCAATGCGAACTGGACGCGCATTACGCGAACTACGGTGCAACTCGCCAACTTGCCGGAGACGTGGCGAGGACGCACTGCAGCTTTGATCAGCGATATTCACCTGGGCCACGTGCGTAACGGAAACTTTCTGCGTCGAATGGTGACGAAGATTCTCAAAGAAGAGCCGGACGCAATTTTTATCGCGGGCGATTTGTACGACGGTACTGCCATTGACGCCAGGAAGGCGGCGGAGCCATTAAGCCGCCTCAGCGCTCCGCAGGGAGTTTATTTTGTCGCCGGAAATCATGAGCAGTTCGGCGACGACAGCAAGTACCTTCACGCTATCAACGCAGCCGGGGTTCGCGTTCTGACCAACGAAAAAGTGGAAGCCGATGGTTTGCAGATCATCGGAGTTCCCTACCGCAACGCGGTTCATCACGGTCAATTTGCGTCGTTGCTGCATGGCATGCGACTCGATCGCGAGCGGGCCAGCATACTCTTGGTTCACGCGCCCGACCATCCTGAGATTGCTGAGGCCGCGGGCGTATCCTTGCAGCTCTCCGGGCATACCCATCTCGGCCAGTTCATTCCGTGGAGTTGGATGGCACGCCGCATCTACCGACAATTCGTGTATGGCCTCAGCCGCATCGGCAACATGCAGGTTTTCACTTCCAGCGGCGCGGGCACGTGGGGACCGCCGCTTCGCCTGGGATCGAATCCGGAAATTGTGATGTTGGAGTTTCAGTAATCTGCGACTACCCCCTTTGTTGCTGAGCTTCGAACCCCTCTTGGCGCTTTAGAAAATCGGTTTTCTAGTGTATATTGCCGCCATTGGCTTCGCTTCGGTTCTGTGAAAAGAGGGAATACCAATGAGCGTTCGTAGCGATTGCAAGCAGCTCCAGCTTTCGAGATATCTTCTCGCGATTGTTATTCTGTTTCCTGCTGTCGTACAGCGAGCGAATGCACAAGCCAGTTGTACCGGCGTCTCTAACGACCCACACGGCGCAGTGACCTGGGTACCGCAATGGTGCGAGGAATTTAACTCTGCTACGGCCGGCCCACCCGATACGACCGTATGGAGCTTTGATCTTGGAAACAGCGGCTTCGGGAATAATGAACTGGAGACCTATTGTGGTCCTCCGGGATATTCTGGAAATCCGAGCACTTGTCCTACTACTTTCTCCACAACGACCTCGAACGCTTACGTTGACGGCAGTGGACACCTTGTCATTCAGGCAATCAACAACGGCGGAAATTGGTTTTCAGGTCGCATGAAGACTCAGGGACTGCAGAATTTTCAGTACGGTCGAATCGAAGCGAGCATTCAGTTACCCGACACCACCAACCAGGGTCTATGGCCGGCTTTTTGGTCACTCGGCAGCAACATCAACACAACTCCCTGGCCAGCCTGCGGTGAAGTGGATTTTATGGAAGATTGGTCCCCTCAAGTTCTAAACGGACCGGGCCCGCAAGGAAATAAAACCACCATCCACACTGCAGCGACAGGAGGGAACGGAGTTGGCGGACTGTTCACCTTCCCCGCGGGCCAGCAAGCGAATACCGGCTTCCATTCCTACGGAACGATCTGGTCCGCAAACATGATGCAGTTTTATGTGGACGATCCCACAAAACCTTTCCTCATCGAAACGCCAAACAACCTTCCCCCCGGAGATACTTGGGCGTTTAATGCCCAACTCTTCCTGCTCGCGAACGTAGCCGTCGGAGGCACGCTGGGTGGAACACCCAGTAATCTGACCCCCAATCCGGGAATCATGACGCTCGACTACGTCCGGCAATATCAGCCCGCCGCGGCTGTTCCCGCCCCTGCCCTGGGAACTCCACCTGCGATCACCGTGACAGCTGGAGCAACGACTGGCAATAGCAGCACGTTCACCCCAAGCCTCACGGCCGGGACAGGCTACGTCTATTTTTCTTGCAGTACCAACGCACCCAAAGCGACTTGTTCGATCGCTACCACAGACCCGCTCAATCCTTACGTTGTTAACTCCAGCGCCGCGGAGAACGTAACTGTAACCGTTGCCACTACGGCGAATGGCGCAGCAGCGGCCGCTACCGCATCGAACCCGATTCCACCCTCCTTCTTCAGTCTTCCATTTTCATCGTTAAGTCCTAAGGCACTGTGGGTGCCTATCGCACTCGGAGGGTTTCTGCTGACGACGCTCTTAGCTTCTGTCCGGCGCACGCGAGCACGCGTCTGTTTCTACGGCTGCACACTGGTTCTCGGGTCGCTGGTTACGGGGGCCGCGAGCTGCGGCGGCGGCAGTAATAATACCCAGGTGACCCCGCCCGGAAATAATGGCACAACTCCCGGCAGCTATACGGTGACGGTTTATGCGTTCACCGAAAGCAATGTGGGCAATGGCGCGAACAGTTCCGCGGACGCGAACGTTGCTATCCCCCTGACAGTAAACTGATCAGAGAAGACCGGCGCGGCTCTAACTATTGGAAGTGCACTTGCTGTATCTTCATCTCATGTGGCGTTTTCTGGTGTGGGGTCTTCTGTCGGCAGTGGCATTCGCTCAGACAAACCCCGCCGTCAGCGAATCGGGAGCCTCCCGGGCGACGGCAGCAAGCACGGCTCCGCTTCCGCATTTTGAAGACGTCGGTCCACAAGCGGGATTAAACGTCTCGCACATTTCTTCTCCCGCGGCGCGGTACATTATTGAGTCGGTGAGTGGCGGCGTGGGACTGATCGATTGCGACAATGACGGCAAGCTCGACATCGTCACGGTCAACGGTTCCACGGTGGACCGTTTCCGGCAGCAGGGCGGCGATCCTCTCATCACTCTCTACCATCAGGGTCCCGACCTTAAATTTACTGACATCACCCAACAGGCAGGCCTCACCCGCAAAGGCTGGGGAATGGGGGTTGCCGTCGCCGACTATGACAACGACGGCCTGCCCGATATCTATGTCACCGGTTACGGCGGAAATGTTCTCTATCACAATCTAGGGAACTGCAAGTTTGAAGACGTAACCGAAAAAGCCGGCGTGGGCGGCGGCGATTTGAGTCTTGGGGCGGCGTGGGGCGATTACGACCGGGATGGCCATGTTGATCTTTTCGTTTCGCGTTACGTGCACGTCGACATGAATAAGCTGCCGGAGCTGGGCAGCAACGAAAAGTTCTGCCGCTTCCGCGGCGTGCTGGTGCAATGCGGACCCTGGGGTTTGCAGGGACAAACCGACCTGCTTTACCACAACCGCGGCGACGGCACTTTTGAAGAAGTTTCGCGCAAGGCGGGGGTGGAGAATGCGCAACACTATTACGGCATGGGCGTAGTGTGGAGCGATTATGACAATGACGGCTGGCCAGATTTATATGTAGCCGATGATGCCGGCCCAAATTATCTCTATCGTAATAAGCACGACGGCACCTTCGAAGAAGTTGGCCTGATGCTGGGAGCCGACCTGAGCGGCGATGGCCAGGAACTCGGCTCCATGGGCGTGGACACGGGAGATTACGATCACGACGGAAAGCTGGACATTGTGGTTACCGAATTCGTAGATCAGTCCGATTCTCTCTATCACAATAAAGGCGCGGACGGTTTCGCGGACGTGAGTTGGAGTTCTAAGATTGCTCAGCCTAGCCATCCTTATGTTGGCTGGGGAACCAGCTTCTTCGACATGGATAATAATGGCTGGCTGGATATCTTCGTAGCCAACGGACACGTATATCCGCAGGTGGACACGATTCCCAACGCGGCGCATTTCCGGCAACCGATACTGCTGTTTCAAAATCATCGGGATGGAACATTTGATGAAGTTGCGTCCGCCGCCGGGCTCAACAGCGGTCCCTTGCAATCAAGGCGAGGCGCAGCTTTTGGAGATATTAATAATGACGGCTGCGTGGATGTAGTCACCCTGAATTGGGGAGCGCCGCCCTCGCTGTTTATGAACCACTGCCAAAACGGCAATCACCGCGTGCTCTTCAAGTTGTTGGGAACCAAAAGCAACCGGCTCGCGATCGGCGCGCGTGTGACTATCCGCGCGGGAACTCTCACGCAGTTCAGCGAGGTGAAAGGCGGCAGCAGTTACCTCTCGCAGAACGATCTGCGCCAGCACTTCGGGTTGGGGAAGAGTGACAAAATCGACGAAGTTACGGTGCGCTGGCCAAACGGTCAAAGCGAGGTTTTAAAGGACCTTGCTGCGGATTTTATTTACACCCTCGTGGAGGGGCAAGGGATTAAAGACAGAGTTGCGCTGCCCGCGGTGGAGGCCCATTCTGCCGCGGTATTAGTGGATCATGGTGCTACAATCAACGGCGGAAAGTCCGCTCATCGCTAGGTTCCCGCCTGCTGCGGGCACCTTGCCGGAGGTAACCGTGAGAAGACTCGGCTATTTTGGTATTTTTCAAGTTCTCGTTCTTTTGATTTCCACTTTCATTGCAGTGGCGCAAGAGTCAGGCAAGGCTAACGCACAGAGTTCATCCCAGGACGCTCCGCCTCCCGTATTTCATGCGACCTCCAGGCTGGTGCTGCTGGATGTGATCGTGACCGATCACCATGGGAATTTCGTTCCCGGCTTGAAAGCCAGTGATTTTACTGTGCTCGAAGATAGCAAGCCGCAAAAAATATCCGCATTTGCATCGCAGGTCGCTGCCACCGGCGCGGTCAAGTCCCCTCCTCCGTTGGTACTTCCTCCGCACCAGTACGCAAATTTCACCGCCATTCGGCCTCAAGCGGATCGCCCCGTTACCGTGATTCTGATGGACATGCTGAACACTTCTGGAATGGACCAGGCGTATGCGCGCAAGCAGATGATTCATTTCCTGGAAAGTCTGCCGCAGGGCCAGCCGATTGCGCTGTTCGTGCTGACTTCGAGGCTCAGCATGGTGCAGGGGTTTTCGGGCGATTCTGGAAACCTGGTGGCGGCAGCGAAAAAACTTTTGACATACCAGTCGCCGCTTCTCAGTCCCGAGGCACAGACGCAGCAGGATGAGTATGTCGCCGCATCGCTCGAAAATAACGCTGGGCCACCCACCATGGGGCCGACAACGCCAATTGCGTCAAGCGCACTCGACACGCCGCTTGCGCCGATCGGGCTAGCGATTCGGAATGCTCTGGCTGCGCAGGATTCATTTCAAAAACTGGATCGAATGGGCCGTACGCTGGATGCCCTGAATGCCCTGGCTCGCGCTGTCGCCGGATACCCAGGACGAAAAAACCTTATTTGGCTTTCCGCGGAGTTCCCGGTCATGTTTGGCCCCGGTTTGACCGCCTATTCCCCCACCGTCAACCTTCAAACCGGCAAAGACCAAACCAACAATCAGCTTCGCGATCTGGAGAACGATTCCCCCCCGATGCATCAAACTGCAGCTCTGCTGGCCGCGGTTCGAATGGCTCTCTATCCGGTAGACGTTCGCGGCCAGGTAAGCTTAGGTACTGGGATCGACATCAGCGCACCAACATCGACTTTCGGAACCGCTCAAATGCAGGATCAGGTGACCAGCACCGGTCTACGCCAGACGACTGCCCTGTGGGATGCGCACGAGGCGATGAGCGATATTGCGCGGGAGACCGGCGGTCATGCCTTCTACGGCACCAATGACCTTAAGGATGCCATGACCCGGAGCGTGCAACAGGCAAGCAGTTACTACACTTTGGCCTATAGTCCAACCAACCATGAATGGAAGGGAAAGTATCGCAAGATTGAAGTGAAGGCGACGTCCCCGGGTGCGGAACTGACCTACCGGCGCGGCTACTACGCCATTCCGGAACGGGCGATTGGCGCCGAGAGAACAAAAGCCGAGATGGGCGCCGCTCTGCAACTCTCAGTCCCCGAATTCACTGGACTGCTGGTGAAAGTGCAAGTGCTACCTCCCGACGCCGATCACAAAGCGGTCCGCATCGATTATGCCGTGGATGCCCACGACATCAGCTTCGCCGATTCCTCGCAGTTGCGCAAACAGGGGTCGGTCGGTTTCGCTGCGGTAGCTTGGGACAAAGACCTGAAATTGGCAGGACAAGTGGTGGAAACCAAGGAAGCGAATTACCCTCCAGACATATACAAAGAGATTTTGCGTACGGGATTAGGGTTCCATCAGGAACTGGAATTAAAGCCTGGAAGTTATACGTTACGGCTTGGAGTGCTGGACCTGACCAGTCACAAGATCGGAAGTGTCGGCGTACCCATCACGGTGCCGGAAAATTCCCCCAAAGGGTCTCAATAGTTGGTTCCATACCCTCGTGAGGGGCCCATGTTTGCAGCCCACGGTTGGCGAAGCCGCGCCTGAGCGTAAGGTTACTCGTGTTAAAATTCAAGGGTTCCCATGGGCAATAAGTTGAGCATCATTTTCGGGATCCTGCTTCCCGTTGCCCTTGCCGCCCAAACCCCTGCCGCTCCCAAGCCTGTCCCGCAATTTGAGGACATCACGCAACGCGCCGGCCTCACCGTTCCGCACAATTCCACTCCGGAAAAGCGATACATCATTGAGTCGATGAGCGGCGGCGTGGGCTTCATCGACTGCGATAACGACGGCAAGCTCGATATTATTACCGTCAACGGATCTTCGGTCGATCGCTATCGCAAGGGTGGCGACCCGATGATCACGCTCTACCACCAGGATGCCAACCTGAAGTTCACCGACATTACTCAGTCGGCGGGGCTTACGAAAAAAGGCTGGGGGATGGGCGTTTCGGTCATGGATTTTGACAACGATGGCTGGCAGGATATTTACGTCACCGGCTACGGCGGCAATGTCCTCTATCGCAACCTGGGCAACTGCAAGTTCGAGGATGTAACCGAAAAGGCTGGGCTGAAAGTGGGTGGATTCAGCACGGGAGCGGCATGGGCAGATTATGACCGCGATGGATTGGTCGACCTCTTTGTTCCCCGTTATGTTTCCGTGGATATCGATCACCTGCCGGAATTCGGAAGTAGCGATAAATTTTGCCGCTATCGCGGCGTCATGGTGCAATGCGGTCCGGGTGGACTGCCGGGCGAGTCGGATTTTCTTTTCAAGAATCGCGGCGATGGAACCTTTGCGGATGTTTCGAAAAAAGCCGGAGTGGATGATCCCAATCATTACTACGGCATGCAGGCCGTGTGGGCGGACTACGACAATGACGGCTGGCCCGATCTCTACGTCCCGAACGACGGCAAGCCGAATTATCTTTACCACAACAAACACGACGGGACGTTTGAAGACGTGGGATTGCTCTCGGGCACGGCGCTAAGCCTGGATGGCAAAGAACAAGGGTCAATGGGCGTGGACTTCGGTGACTTCGATCACGACGGCCGCCTGGATATTTTCGTAACCAATTTTGTCGATGAGCCCGACGCGCTCTACTGGAATCAAGGCGAGCAAGGCTTCATGGATATTGGGTGGAAGGCCGGTGTGGCCCAGGCGACAAGCCCGCTGGTGGGATGGGGTACCGGGTTTGTCGATTTCACCAACGAAGGCTGGCTCGATATTTTCGAGGTCAATGGGCACGTCTATCCCCAGATGGATTACGTTAAAGGCGGTGCGGGTTACAAGCAGCCGGTGCTGCTGTATCGAAATAACCATGATCGAACGTTCGAAGACGTTACCGCTCTTTCAGGACTCGACAAGCTGCCGCCGCAATCGCGGCGCGGAGCCGCATTCGGCGATATCAATAACGATGGCAAAGTGGATATTCTGATTCTCAACGTCGGGCAACCTCCGACATTGCTGCTCAACCGAACGCAAACCTCGAATCATGCTGTGCTCTTCAAGCTGGTGGGCAGCAAGAGCAACAAAGCGGCCATCGGCGCGCGCGTAACGGTTACATCGGGCGGTTTCTCTCAACTAAGCGAAGTGCGAAGCGGCAGCAGCTATCTCTCGCAGAATGACCTGCGTTTGCATTTTGGACTAGGAAAAGAAACGTCAATGGCCACCGTAGAGGTTTCGTGGCCGAGTGGCAAAAAAGAAACTTACAAAGACCTGGCTGCGGATTTTATCTATACGATCGTGGAAGACAGTGGGGTGCAGCAGAAAATTCCGCTGGAGAAGTGAGTCTCG
Organism: uncultured Acidobacteriota bacterium; assembly: GCA_963758565.1. Classification (GTDB taxonomy): domain Bacteria; phylum Acidobacteriota; class Terriglobia; order Terriglobales; family Acidobacteriaceae; genus Sulfotelmatobacter. The sequence goes on from CAVWVX010000001.1 coordinate 203,164, forward strand.
GCTTAGTCTGGGAACGGTGAATCCTTTCGCACGATCCGAATCATGTGATCGGTAAATTTAGTATGCATGTCGGGAACTTCATACTGAGGCATGTGGCAACTGGCGCAATCTTTCTTGGCCACTGTGCAGGCTGCTCCAGGATGATCTGCTTTAGGCTTTGATCCTGGCGCCACGTGGCAACTCAAGCAGCGATTGTCGTAGGAAGCTGAATCCTTCACCAGCAACTGGTGGGGATCGTGACAGGCAATGCAGGTGACGCGCGCGTCCCCTTTCCCCCAACAGCGGCTTTTCTCGAGGCGGTAGGCCGGAAAGCGCAATGTCCCGATGCCGCTCAGACCTTCCAGATTTACGTCCCACCAGGTGCGATGACAGGCGCCACAGAAATCGACAGAGTCTGCGGGAGAAAGTTTAGCCGGGTTCAGCACCATCCCGGCACCCTCTTCGCGGGCGCCATTTTTTTCCATGGCAACGTGCGTCGCGCCCGGCCCATGACAAACCTCACAGGTCACTCCAGAAATTGATTTGCCCGGGGCGAATTTCCCGCTGGTAGAAGAAGCTGTTGTGTGACAGCCGAAGCACTTGGGCGCTTCGTTGGCGGCGAACTTGCGCCCGATCGCCTGGTCGATGGATTCAGCCGGCGCGGCGGGATGGTTCGGAGTGAGACCGAAAGCTCCCGAGGAGCGAAAATAACTCATGCGCGCCTCATACCAACTGCCATCGTGTTCGAATAAATAACTCTGGCCGTTGTTGCCGCTACCAAAGGCCCAACTCAAGACTTGCGAAAGGCTGCTTTTGGAATCGGCAACCTTATAAGCTTCGCCTTCTGTGCCATGCGAAATTTGGTAGTCATACGGACCCTGAACAAAGGTTACGTTGTCATGAGAGCGCAGCAGTTCGGAGTCTGCGGCAGGCGAAGACGTTAGGGCCATGCGCGTGTTTTTCTGCGAAGCCGATATATCCGTATGACATCGAGCACAGGATGCGGGGCCCGCATATTCGCTCGCGGGAGCGTCTCCCTTGGTGGGCCACCAGCCTTTTTGTTTGACCCGCTCGGCGGTGCTGAATTGATCGGCAATCGTGGCTGGACTTTGGGCGCGCACCATCGACGGACCGCATAGCGATGCAGCCAACAATAGCGGGAGGAAGCGACTGTAGCGGAGTGCGCGCATAGCTGAAGATTTCGAAGCGAGTTTCAACATTCTGAGTTTCAGATCAAAGATACTCGACTGCTGTTCGAGTCACAAGCCGGGAAACCACGTTAAATCGGTACAGAATGCGATGCTACAATCAGAGGGTCTTATGCGGAGCCTGCCACTCTTTCTGCTATTTTCCATCGGGTGTCTCGGCCAGGCTTCGTCATCCCCCCGCTTTGAAGATGTCTCCAAGCAGGCTGGCCTGACCGTCTCCCACATCGCAGAACCCGAGCAACATTACATTATTGAATCCACCAGCGGCGGCGTGGGCTTCATCGATTGCGACAACGACGGCAAACTCGACATTGTGACGGTAAACAGCTCCACCGTGGATCGCTATCGCAAAGGCGGCGATTTGATGGTCACGCTTTATCGTCAAGACGGCGATCTTCACTTCACTGACATTACGCAAGCAGCCGGCTTGACGCGGAAAGGCTGGGGAATGGGCGTAGCCGTGGCCGACTTTGACAATGACGGCTGGCAGGATCTCTACGTCACCGGCTACGGCGGGAATGTTCTTTACCGTAACTTAGGCAATTGCAAGTTTGAAGACGTAACCGAAAAGGCCGGTCTGCGCGCCGGCGGCTACAGCACCGGCGCGGCATGGGGAGACTATGATCGCGACGGATTCGTCGATCTGTTTGTCCCGCGCTATCTGAGCGTAGACATGGACAAGCTGCCCAAGCCTGATAGTGTGGACAAGCTTTGCGATTTCCAGGGAATTTCCATGGAATGCGCGCGTCGCGGTCACACCGGCGAATCCGATTTGCTCTTTCACAATCGTGGTGATGGCACATTTGAAGAAGTTTCGAAGAAGGCTGGCGTCGATGATCCCGGTCACTACCTCGGCATGCAAGGTGTATGGGCCGATTACGACAACGACGGGTGGCCGGATCTTTATGTAACGAACGACGGAGGGCCAAATTATCTTTACCGCAACAAGCACGACGGAACGTTTGAAGACGTCGGTTTATTTTCTGGAGCGGCGCTCAGCCTGGAGGGCCAGGAGCGTGGATCGATGGGAGTGGACTTTGGCGACTTCGATCATGATGGCCGCCTCGACATTGTGGTGACCAACTTCGCCGGCGAGGGCAGCGCGCTCTACTGGAATCAGGCCGAGCGCGGCTTCACGGATCTTAGCTGGCCTGCGGGGTTGGCTCGTCCCACGGTCCCTTATGTAGGTTGGGGTACAGCACTGTTTGATGCCGACAACGACGGCTGGCTGGATATTCTTATCGCCAACGGGCACGTTTTCCCGCAGATGGATAACGTGAAAGGCAGCGCTCCGTATCGCCAGCCCGTTCTTCTCTTTAAGAACAATCGCAACCGCACTTTCGAAGATGTGAGCGCAATTGCAGGGCTGGACAAATTGCCGCCGGCCTCGCGGCGCGGGGCGGCATTTGGCGACGTCAACAACGACGGCAAAGTGGATGTCCTAATTCTCAATGTCGGCCAACCCCCCACCTTACTTATCAATCGCACTCAAAAACAGAATCACGCGGTACTGTTCCATCTGATCGGCACCAAGAGCAACAAATCGGCGATCGGGGCACGCATGACAGTTCACTCAGGAGACATGGTTCAATTGGGTGAAGTGAAAAGCGGTTCCAGTTACTGTTCGCAAAACGATTTGCGATTACACTTCGGCCTGGGAACTGAAACCACACTGACGGCCGAAGTATCCTGGCCCAGTGGAAAGAAGGAGACGTACAAAGACTTATCCAGTGATTTCATCTACACCATTGTGGAAGGAAAAGGAATCGACGGGAAAGTGCCATTTGCAGCGCAATCCAACGCCGCGAAGGGTGGCGACTCCAAAGAGCAACTCCCGGTCAGGAAGTGATCGGTCCGCTAGCGGGCGTCGCGGTCGGCGGGTGGCTGGGTGTCTTTTAGCTTGCGGTACCGATCAAAATGATCGCGGGCCAATTCTGGCTTGCCCAGTTTGGTTAATACCAGCCCAAGGTCGTATTCCGTTTCGACACTATTCGGGTCAATGGCTTCGGCGGACTGCAAATTCTCCTGCGCTTTCTGCAGATCTCCCGATTGCAGATAGAGGTTGCCCAAACTCCACAATGCTTTGGCATGGTTCGGTTGCAGTTGTACGGCACGCGCAAAATGCTGAATGGCCTCATCGGAACCGCCCAGGTTCTTTGCCACCACGCCCAGTTGATATTCCGCTTCGGCAAGGTTGGGATCGAGCTTCAACGAATGCTCCAGAGGTTCACGCGCCTCTGAATACTTGCGCTGCTGCGCGTAGGCTAGGCCCAGACCCAGCCAGGCCTTGGCATTATCGGCGCGCAAGGCCACGTATTTTTCAAGCACGGCTGTGGCCCCTGAAGAATTTTGCTGCAGCATGGCGGCGCCGGCAAGGTATAGATCGTCAGGGTTAGAGGAACTCTTTGCGGCCAAGGACGATGCCGCATCCACTGCAACTTGACCATTTCCCCCTTTCGTCGCTTCCACCACCAGGTGGCGCAGGGCAACAAGATTGTCGGGATTAACCGCGAGTGCTTTTTGGAGTTCTTTGACCGCATCGTTATGTTGGTTTCGCGATGCGCTAATTTCGGCGAGAGCGACATGCGCGTCGGCGGAATTGGGATCTGCCGATAGAGCTTCTTTCAGGCTGGCTTGTCCCTCTTCTACGTGTCCCTTCGCTTGCAATGCTCGGCCTTGAAGGTAGTAGAAACGTGCTGGCCTCTTCTTAAGATTCGCCGCCGCAAACTCCAGGCTATGCAGCGCGGGATCGGGCAAGTTGGCGTTCAGGAAAACTTCCGCCAGATCAAGTTCCGCCGCCGGAGAGCTTTTTGCCTGCTCAGCCAACTGGTTCGTGTCTATATTCTTGCCCAGCGCCAACGAGCTGGCGGCCTTCACCGGGATCGCCTCTGCGGGAAATCCTGTCGGAGGAATTGTCTGCAATAGCGTAAGTGCCTCTTGAAATTGTCCTCGCGCAGCGTAGAGATGCGCACTTTCTATTTTCAATCGCAGGTCGCTGGGAGCGAGCGCCATGGCGGCCTCATATTGTTCTAAAGCTTCGTTCGAGCGGTTTTCGGCAATGAAGGCCGCAGCCAGGCCGCGATGGGCTCCCAATGAATTCGCATTGATCTCCAGGACTCGCTTGAACAATGCCTCAGCTTCGGCATAACGTTGTTGACGTCCGCGAATTGTAGCCAGCAGGGTTAACGCTTCCGGATCATTGGGGTTCTCGGAGAGTACCGACCACAGCGTTGTCTCCGCATGCGCCAGATCACCGTGCGCCAACTCGCCTCGAGCTTTTGTTACCGCAGCTTGGCTTGGAGCGGGAGTTGCGCTGGATGACTGAGCCGGCAAGACTGCGCGAAGGCATAGCAACAGCGCCAGAAAGCGTATCAACCGGCCGGCGCTCTTAATTCGATGGCGGAGCTTCATGATCTCCCCGGCGATGTTGCTTCATGGCTTCGTACTTTTGCATTTCGCGCTCGGCATCTTCGCTTCGAGAATCACGCCGGTAGGCCATGGAGAGCTGGTAGTGAATGTAATCGCTGGACGGACTTAATCTGACGCTGGTTTCCAGATTGGCGATCGCCGTCCTGGTATCCCCCTGCTCCAGTTGCAGTTTGCCTAACTGGTAAAACGCGTCGGCATACGAAGGATTCTGCGCCACCACTTCGAGCAACAGCGCGTGGGCCGCCTCTTTTTGCTGCATCTGTATCAAAGAATACGCGAGATGATACTTTGCCACGGAATCCGCCGGATTGAGAGAAACCGCAGCGCGGAACTCCTGTGCCGCATCCGACTGCGTGGCTTCATGCATTAACGCCAGCCCCAGAAGAAAATGCGTACGTGCCTGGTTGGGATCCAGTGCCAGCGCCCTGCGATATTCCTGAATCGCATCTCCATAGAGTTTCTGATCGGTATAGGCTTCTCCAATGGCCGCGTGAACCCCTGCCGAGTCTGGGTTGGCCTGCTCCAGCGCCTTCATTCGAGCCATGGCTTCTTCGTATTTTTGCGTCTTAGCCAGGGAAACGGCGTAAGCGAGAGCAAGCCCTGGATCGGCTTGCACGTCTTCATTCTTCAAGGGCTTCAACGTCTCTAGTACCGCCGAATATTTTTCGGTCTCAAAATAACTGAGAGCCAGCGCGGCGCGGGCTCGGAGGTCGTCGGGGTGCTGCTCCAACTGGTGGTAAAGGGGAGCAACCGCGTCACCATATTGGCCTGCGTAAAAAGCTGCCATGCCGAGGTTTCGGTCGAGCGTGGGAAGCGACGGTTGCCACTGCGCTGCCTTGTGGAAGTATGAGAGAGCGTCGGTGAAATCCTTCTGCCCGGCGGACGCGACCCCTAGATTATTGTAAGCGTCGGCAATGCCGGGCTTCAGCTGATCCAGGTAGGCATCCAGTTTCGCTCGATCCCCGGGCGATTCCGCCAGCGAATCCGGATGCACTTGGTTTTCTTTCGCAGAGAGAGGGAGAGCGTCCTGCTCCTTGGTGTTGCGTTCAACCTCAGGATGTGTGTGCTCGCGCAGTTCGGCGGAAATCTTCAGCTCCCTGGCTCCCTCTTCTCTCCGTCCCGACTGAATTAGGACTCTTCCCAGCACGTAATGCGCTCGATGAATCTGATAGCCCCCCCGCGCAGGGTCGGTGGTTAATGCAATGGCCTTGCGCATTGCCCCTTCAGCTTCCGCCGGACGGTTCTGCCCGGCATAGAGTTCGCCAAGGTAAATCAGCGGATCGGGATTGTCGGGGGCCAGCTCCGCCGCGCGCCGCAATGCGTGCTCCGCCTCTTCGGCGTTGTGCCGCTTTAGCGCGATGTTGCCTAACTCATAGTAAGCGCGAAAATCGTTGGGGTTGTTCTTGATCTCTTCCCGCTGTTCTTGCGCTGCTTCGTCCCAGCCCTTGTCTTCGTCGCGGTCCAGATAAGCCAATCCCATAAAGTAGTGCGCCTGCGCGATCTTCGAATTTTTGGCCAACGCCTTCTTGAACTCTTCGATCGCTTTGTCCGGATAGTGCGTGGTCCAATAAGCATGGCCGAACTGGACATGAATCTGCGCCGAATCTCCCAAGCCGGCGATCATCTCATCAAAAAGAAGGCGCACGCGGTTCAGATCTTTCAAGTTCAGATACGTCAGCGCGAGGTTATAACCAACTTCGAACGTAGGACTGGAAGCGATGGCCGTTTCCAACTGGGCTTTCGCGCCGGCATAGTCGCCCTGCGCGTACAGGACACGACCGAGCATGTAGTGTGTTCGTTCCTGGTCGGGAGCCAGCTCCACGGCCTTTTCAGCCTGCAGCTTGGCTTCAGCGACATCGCCCTTGTCGATGCAGAGGACGGCGTAGTCAAGACGCACCTGGGGATTGGCAGGATCGAGGGCGATCGCCTCCTGGAAGAACGATGCGGCCTGCGAATACTCGCCTTGGTGAGTGCGGGCGTTGGCGGTCTGGCGTAATGCCTCTGCCAGGTAAGCCTTGTATTCCAGTGAGGCGTGGACCTGGTCACCACCGATGGCGAAAGTGCGGGCTGCGTCGTAATGCTGCTTGAGCGAATCGGGCTGAGCTGGTTGAGAAGCCGCGGTCTTAGGTTTGATGGACTGCTTGGCGGGCGGCTTGGCGTTCTGCGCCGCCGCTAGGATCAAAGGCAGGGCCAGAAGGGCGGTCCAAGAGATAGAGGCGCGACACGGGGCGGAAAAGGATGGCAGGATTTCACTCCGGCGCGCGAGAAAACTGCGGGGACGCATGCTGGTAACAGAATAACGGGTGAGACCTGATTTAAGTCAAGTCTCACCCGGATGTTGAACGCCAGCCAGCCTTAGAAATCGAACTTCAGGCCGTACTGGATTTGGCGCGGTCCGCGATCGTTGGCCACCTGACCAAAGTTGCTTTGCACGCCGGGGCCGAAGACCGTGGTTCCCGATGCCGTAGTAAAGGTTGCGCCAGTCGGAGTCCAGTAGATGGAGTTGTCCGGGTGTCCAGCGCACCAGGGAGTGTTCGGGTCGCTGCTGGCGCCGACTCCGCAAACCGTACCGTAGTTTGACAGAGACAGGTTCAGGCCAGTCGAGTTGAATTGGGTCTTGTTGAAGAAGTTAAAGAAGTCCAGCTCGAACTGCATCCGTACCCTCTCCGTAATCTTGAAATTCTTACGGACGGAGAAGTCCGTGTTAGCAATTCCCGGCCCGGAGCAAATACCTCGGGGCGAGGTAGGATCGCTGCCTAACACGTAACCATCAAGGGTGAAGTGTGCTGGGTTGATCCACTGATTTCCGGAACCGCCGCAACCGACGCCGGTGACAAGATTCGGCCTTTCCGTTGCATTGTTTCCGGTTCCCATCAGTCCACCCGGAGCGCCGCCTACCGGCCCGCCGCCCGCTCCGCCAGCCAAGACGGTCAAAGAAGGTCCGCTAGCGTAAGTAAGAATCGTGCTGGCTTGCCAGCCACCGACCGCAGCCTTCAGGACACTGTTGCGGCCGTCAAGCAGCGGGAAGTTGTAAACCACGTTGCCGGTAAAAACCTGCGGCCGATTCAGTGTTGTCGGGCCGTAGTCGACGTGGTGGTTAAACTCATCGATGAAGGTGTTTCCGGCGTTCAGACCACCGCTGGAATCTCCGATGTCGGTGTTGGCCAAAGACTTGGACCAAGTGTAGGCGAACTGTGCGTCAAGGCTCTTCATCCTGGTTCGGAACAAGGCCTGCAACGCATTGTAGTTCGACTCGGAATTGTATTGTTGCTGCGCAATCGTGCCCCAGCTGCCAGCACCGTAAGGCCGGAAGCTGTTGCAACAACCAGCCACCCCGCTTTGCTCCGCGTAGGTGACACGATCAGCTAGCGGGACCGGATTTATGTCCTGGAAGTTAAGCAGGTGATAGCCACGATTTCCGACATAACCTAATTGCAGCTTGGTATTCCTAGCCAGTTCCTGCTCGAAGGTCAGGTTGTACTGGAGGGTGTTCGGAAGGTTGGTTGTCTGCTGATAAGAGCGGCTTGGAGTTCCCGACGCGGTTAAGTTTGTCGGAGCGACGTCAAGCGTACGGGTAAATCCCGCTCCGAGTACAAAGGGTGTATTCCCTGCTCCTGCTTCTCGTACGGCCACGCGGTCGCGTTGGTAGAACGTTCCGAAACCCAAGCGGACCGAGGTTTTGCCGTCGCCGCGTGGATCCCATGCGAGGCCCAAACGGGGCGCGATCAGGTGATTGTTATTGGGGAGGAGGGCTCGGTTGGACGTCAGCACTGCTCCAGCGCCTTCTCCATTCGGTAGGGCGTTGCATGCATCCAGGCCGGGTTTCAGCACCCACATACCATTGCAGGGCTCCGCGCCAACCGCTGGATTATAGAGGGCCGGATTGAAGGTGGAGTAGTGATCATCTCCGGTGAATGGCTGGCGGAGGAACGAGTAGCGCAAGCCGTAATCTAAAGTCAGGTTACGCCGCACCTTCCAGCTATCCTGGAAGTAGCCTTCATAGTCATGCCAGCGCATCAAGGCGTTCACGTTGGTATTGTTCTCGGAGCCGCCCCAGGTGCTGCCTGCCGTCAGCAAGTCGAAAACGCCGTTGCCGCTGCTGTTGGAGGCGGCAGCCGTGCTCCAATATTGGGAATTCTGGTTGGAGGCGTTGCTGTTGATCTCGTTCTTTTGGTTGTTCGTGGCAAGGAAGCCGAACTTGAAGGTGTGCCCGCCAACGACTTTGGAAAAATCGTCCTTCAAAATTAGCAACTGCTCGTTATTCACCCACGGACCCATATTCGAGATGCCGCCCACTGCCGCACTTCCACCCTGGAAGTTTCCCGTACCTACGAGGGCGCTCCAGAATAGCGGCTGGCCCGTGCCCGCTTCCCCATTGAGTTTGGTGCTGTAAGGGAAGTACGAGGGAGAAGCATTGTTGATGGCGGCCATCAGTTGCGTCGGCGTCATGCCGTTTTGACCTGTGCCGCCTACTCCGACAGTGATCTTGTTCGCGGCATAGGAGACTTGGAAATCATTGACCGCATTCCCGCCCAGGAGCTTGGTGAGCTTGACCGTAGCCTGACGGCCGGGCTGGGTCCAGTTACCTTCGACGCCGGGGTAAATGTCATCGCCCCAGTAGCCCAGGGTGTCAGGAGCCGGGTTTGACCATGAATCGTTGGTGAACCGGGCGAAGACCGTGAAGGTCTTCGAGGCATTGAAATCGATGCGGACGTTATCTTCACGCCACGGAATCGAAGTGCTCTGGGTGAATCCCCAGTTGTCGCAATTGACCACGTTGGACAGATTGGGCGTAGGGTAAGTGTCCTGTGCCATCACCTGTCCGGCGTTCGAGATCACGGGGACAGTTAACTGGCGAACTCCGCCGAGAGTTGGGACGGGCTCGCAAGGCGTTCCATCGCTGTTGGTACGCAGATTCGTGAAATCGCCGGTAAGTTCAGCGGCAGTCGGCACGTTCGCAAATCGCGCAGCTCCACGAAGTTCTTTATTCCATTCTTCCGACTCGAAAAAGAACAAGCGGTCTTTGATGATCGGGCCGCCTACATTGAATCCGTAGTCATTGCGGTGCAACGCGCTGCGCGGCTGATCGTGCTGCTTGTTGAAGTAGTCGTTGGCATTCAAGGCAGTGTTGCGGCCATCGTAAAAAGCGCCGCCGTGGAAGGTGTTGGTGCCGCCACGGGTGATGATCGAAATCACACCGCCGGAAGCCTGGCCATATTCCGCACCGTAGCTGTTAGTCAGGATCTTCATCTCGTCGATGGCCTGCAACGAGGGATAAAGCAGAATGGTGCGGTTGGAACCGATGTCGTTGTTGTTAACGCCATCCACCAGGAAGAGATTGCCGGTCGTGTTATTGCCGTTGATCGAGAAATCGACTCCAGCTTCCAGGCCTTTGTGGACCGTGCTGAAAGAATCCTGGGGAGAGACGCCCGGGGTCAACTGGGTCAACTCGACGAAGCTGCGGCCATTTAGAGGCAGTTCGCGGACTTCATTCCCTTCAACCGTTTGCGAAAGCTCGCCGCCCGAGGTTTGAACCTGGATTGCGCTGGCCTCGACCGAAACCTGCTCGTTTACACTACCGACCTGCAGGGAGGCATTCACCGTCGACGTACTGGAAGCGTCCAGTGAAACGTGCTTGCTGGTGAAGGTCTTGAAGTTTGGCTGCTTCACAGTCACATCGTAGGTTCCTACCGGCAGTTCGGGGACGGTGTAGAAGCCTTGGTTGCTCGTCGTCGCGGTACGGCTTTCAGCGGTGCCGACGTTGGTGATGGTGACCGTGGCATTGGGAACGGCTGCGCCCTGGGAGTCAGTGACGGTACCTTGGATGGTACCTGTGATGTTCTGTGCGGCTGCAGATATAGCCACCAACAGACAGATAAACAGCAAGAAAACTGAACTCCTGCGCATATTTCGCCTCCGCCATGGGTACTGCTGGCTTAGTTGTGGTGAGAATAACGTTTTTATACTAGACATTCGCCGAGGGCCATTAAGCGGCAGAGGGCTGTGCTTTGTCAAGCGGAAAATCGATTTTCCAAATTATTTCCAGGGTACGCCCTACCGGGACGCCAGCCCGCGGGCGCTTACGCTGGGTGGTGACTGAAGTAACCGCCGATTCAGGCTTGCGTCAGTTTCCTTCCATAGTCCTCGATGGCTGGCCCCAACTGTAGAGGAGGAACATACCAACTCCCGCCAGCAGAGGAACGGACAATCCTGCCCTCAAGTCGCCAACGCGGTGCGAGGCGTAACCAACCAGCCAAGGCAAACTGGCCCCTCCAAAATTCGCCAGGGTAAACATGATCGATCCCACTCGCGCCGCAGCCTGCCCAAATTCCTGGGATAGACGGGAGATGGTGATCGGATAGACTGCCGCTAATCCAAACCCCGCCAGGCTCCCACTGATCACTACTAGAAGCAGGGTTCTCGACAACAACATCCCCCCCATTCCGCTACATGCCAGCACGAGTCCGCCTCTGGCCATGCCGATTTCGCCGATCCGCCTTAATCCTAGCGGGGCCATCCATCTTCCCAGCATCAGCGCCGCGTAAAAGAAGGAAGGAGTAATCACCGGCAGAGCGAGGAAAGGAGCCCCCAGACTCTTGGCATAGGAGGCGATCCAGCCGCCAAAAGCATTTTCCGCCCCGACATATAAAAAAAATAACGCCCCCAGAGCGAACAGTGCTGGCCAGTCCCTGGAAACCTGTACCGCAGCGGGCCCCTGCTTTGGAGTTGTCGAGTCAGGTTCCACGAACGATAGCGGCATCGCAGCAATCGCCAGAGACATTAGAAAGAGAAGGCCCGCCAGCAGAATTAAGAACAACCCGATCCGATCCAGGTGAACCGCCAGCCCTACGATAAACGGAGAGGCAACCGCCCCGACACTCCAGAAAAAATTCAGCAAGCTCAGGGCGGCACTGCGGCGTTCTGGATTTGCTCCGGCAACGAAGAGATTGATGGCCGGAATCGCCAGCCCCAGACCAACTCCGTCGCACAGAATGCAAATCAATCCCAGTGGCCGCCCGCTGAAAGCAAGCGTACCCACTCCCAAAGCTATGACCAGCAGACCGGCCAGGATGGCCAAGCGAAATCCCCGGCGCGCAACCAGAAAGCCAGAACCTAACACCCCGGCCGTCGAACCCAGGAACTGCGCCGTAAACAACCAGCCCGCCTGTTCATAATTCAACGACCAGCGGGAGGAAAGGATGGGCAGGAGCGGCCCCAGAAGTACGGTTACGATTCCGATGGGCACGAACGCTGCGTGCGCCGCCGTATTTAAGAAACGGGGAGAACTGGTTCGGGTCATTGCTGCTGGAGCCATAGACTTCCGGCCTGCAAATGCACCATGGAAAATAACCAACTTCAGCGCACGCACTTCATTTAGGAACCGGGGGCCTTCGCCGTGGAGTGCCGCACCACGAGCTCCGGCTCAATCAGAATCACCGGAGGAGATTCTTCCTCGCCTTCAAGTCGATCCAGCAAGGTTTGGGCTGCCAGGCTTCCCATGTGAGAGAGCGGCTGGCGCACCGTGGTCAGACTCGGCGAGCTGAACGCCGCGCCCTGAATGTCGTCGAAACCCACCACCGAAATGTCTTCTGGCACTCGCAGCCCCGCCTCCTGGAAGGCTCGAATCGCTCCCAATGCCGAGATGTCGTTGTAAGCAAACAACGCCGTGAACGGGACTTTACGCTCCAGCAATTGTTTGCCGAAGGGATAGCCTAGCAACGGAGTTGAGTCTGCAATATCAATTTGCACGGTGAGCTCCGGCCTGATCTCGATGCTGAGTTCCTTCGCCACCTGGCAAATGGCCCGCCAGCGCTCTTCCGAATCGGCGCTGAACACCTGCCCCTTCAGAAAGGCAATCTTCCTGTGTCCCAGATTAACCAGATGAGTGAGTGCGATCCGCGCGGCATGCTGATGATCCAGCACTATGTTGGTCACGCCGGGCAGAGTCTTGTGTCCCGGAACGGCAACTGTGGGTAACAAAAGCGGCCCAGCTAACTGCAAATCTACGGTGATAAACCCTTCTACTCCGCGCTGCAGCAACAGCTGGGAATATCGGTTCAACAGCTCTGGATTGTGCCGGTGCACGACCGTGAGAAAGAAATAGTCTTTCTTCCGCAAGTACTCTTCAATCCCGCTGATAATCAGGGAGCCGTAGGAGTCACCGATTTCCTCGGCAATTACACCGATCGTGTTTGTGCGTTTGCTGCGTAAGGTACGGGCAAAAAAATTTGGACGGTAGTCCAGTTCCTTGGCGGCAGCGTGAATTCGATTCTTAGTCTCTTGCGGAATGGATCGGGCTGATGGCGCATTGTTCAGAACGGCAGACACCGTACCGGGCGTCAATCCAACGTGCTGGGCAACAACCTTTAAGGTGATCACTTCTGATTTCTGACGGGGCTTTCTGGTTTGCGCCATGGTTGCAGACGTCTCCGGTGAATGCCGTTTCCGATGACGACGATCCCACCGTGCGTCAGAGGTTGGTTATACCAGATGACGTCAACTTTGAACGGAGTAATGCAGCAGAAGCGCTCACAAACTTGTTTAATTTCGATCGCAGAGAGAGTTGATTATACTTGCCCGTCGGAGGGTCACTGAACCACATGAAGCATGTCAGGCAGGCACTATTCTTCGGTTTATGTTCAATTCTGATCGCATGCGGGGGCGGGAGCACGTCCATGCAAACAACGCAGCCGCCAACTATCAACGCCCATGTCGCCCTTGCCAACACGTCTACCATCCCGTTAAACCTGGCGATGTCCACCTCGTTCCAGCCCGCCGAATGGGACTACCAGTTTTTCACCCTGAACCCCTCCGGCACCACGGCTTTAGGCAACCTGCTTCCGCAACACATCCGTTTACAGGGCGTTTCGCAAGGCATTCCACAAACCAGTTCCGGCACTTGGGATTTCTCCATTCTGGACGCAATCACGCAGCCGGTGCTGGGTCTCGGCGATCACAGCCCGGAATTTCAGGTCGCGGCCGCCCCCTCGTTTATGTATGACTCTCAGCATAACTTTCTCGACGCTAGCTACCAGCAATTCGGAGCCTATGCCCAGAATCTCGTCCGTTATTACAACACCGGTGGCTTTACCGCAGCTGACGGCAATCATGTCTCTCCCAGTTCGAGTCCGGTTACCTGGTGGGGCATTTACAACGAACCCAACTTCAATAATCTTGACTCTACCCAGTACACCCAGCTTTACAACGTAGTTGTCCCCATGATGCAGGCGGTAGACCCTAACCTGAAATTCGCCGCCGTGGAGTTGGGGGATTACTCAGGACTGGCGCAAACCTATCTCCCCGCTTTCGTAAGCGGAGTAACCGCGCACGTCGATATCCTCGCCACCCATTTTTATTCCACCTGCAATCAAGCCGACTCGGATGAAAAACTTTTTGCAACTGTGCCCGGATTCGCCAGCGAAGTGCAGAACATCCAGGCGCAAATGCAGACCAACGCTCAACTCAGCTCGGTGCCGGTGTGGATTACAGAGAACAATGTCAATGCGGATTACGACAAAGGGGGCGGCATCAGTGCCTGCAATGGGAACGCTTTTGTTTTAGATCAGCGCGGAAGCAGTCCCTTCTTCGCGGCATGGCGTCCCTACGTGTTTTCGCAGTTCGCAAAAGTGGGGGTTCAAGCCCTCTATCACTGGGATTTTGACGCCGATGCGCAATTCGGCGAAGTGAACTACAACAACGACAATCTGGAACTGAGTTACTGGGTCGACTATTGGCTAGGGCGCATGTTTCCTACGTCGAACGGCGCCCAGATTCTTCAGGCCACTAACGATGACTCCGCCGATCTCGAGGTCCTGGGCGCGAAAAATGCCGACGGAAGCGTGGTGATCATGCTAGCCAACCACGCGCTGAATGCTACGTCTGACAATAACGGTCCCGGCGCTCCGCGAACCATCAGTGTTGACGCCTCTGCGCTCGGTGCATTTTCATCCGGCAGCCTGCTCACCATCGATGCCGGCACCAGCGTTACGTCAGGCCCGGTCGCGAACCCGGTCACCCCCAGTTCTCAGATGACGGTATCGCTCAATGGCTACGGTGTGGCATTCCTCACCTTGAAGTAAACCGCTGCCCCTGCAGTTCGCTCTCTCACCTTCAAACTGCGGTCTGACCTCCACGACTCACGCGCTGTGGACCGAGGATAAGGATATGAGTAAGAGATAACCAAGATCCAACAAAGGCTGAATGATTTACCGCATCCCAGCACTGAATCGGACAAACGTGTCCACTGAAGTTCTGACCCTGCCTGCCGATATATAAAAAAGCTGACTCAAGATCAGGAATCCAACAGCCTTCTGAATTGAAAACGAGTACCTCTTATGGATAGTGTGCGTGCTTTGATTATTGACGACTCCTCAGTCATGCGAAAGATCGTGGAGCGATGTCTGCGCCAGGCAGGCATCGATCTCAAACAGGTGTTGGAGGCCGGAAACGGGGCTGAGGCCCTGAGCACCCTCAACGACAATCCGGTCGACCTGATTCTCTGCGACATCAACATGCCAGTCATGGACGGCCTCGAGTTCGTAAAGCAACTGGCGGGAGTGCCCAACGCAAAAGGCGTCCCGGTCGTCATGATTACCACCGAAGGCAGCGAGGCCCACGTGGTGCAAGCCATCTCCTGCGGGGCCAAAGGTTATATCCGCAAGCCGTTTACTGCGGAACAGGTGAAAGAGCATGTCATTCCAGTTCTGGCGGGCAAGTCATGAAATCTATGAGTAACGTTCTTTCCGTTAACGGTAGTCATGAAAACTGGGTTCCGTTGATAGAGATGTCCGCGCGGGAAGTCTTCGAACTGATGCTGAGTTCGCAACTCACCCTGCCGGAAGCAGCTACGGACGAGGTCCTCGGTGTGACCGCCATGGTCGGACTGGCGGGGGAACTCTGCGGGCTACTAAGCTTTCGCTGTAATGAGAAGGCTGCCGCACTCATGACCTCCCGGATGTTGGGCGTTCCCTTGGATAAACTGGCCTCGGAAATCTCGGACGCGCTGGGCGAGATTTGCAACATGATCGCAGGCAACTTCAAGAATAAAATCGCCGGACTGGGCGACGGCTGCATGCTCTCTCCGCCCACCGTTATCACGGGCACCGATTACGATCTGCATTCTCTCGCCGATTCGCCCGGCCTGGAAGTCAGGCTGCAATTTGAAGGCATGCCGATCTCGGTCACCCTGCAGATTCACAGCTAACCTACCTACGATTCGATCCCAGTGTTGACATTCGAAAGTTTAGAAGGGTAACGAACTTTGACACCGCACTAGCGGGCGGCTTTGGCTTCCGCGCGCTTCCGCCCCGGGCCGAAAACCGCCGCTACCAGGGCGTGCACATCCTTCACCGATTCATCCAGTTCAAAGGTGAATCGCGCCAGATCCACACCTTCCAGCTCGCGGTGTTCCCGGAAAAGGACTGCCCATGCCGGATCGGACATTAAGTCAACCTTTTGGCGCTCGTAGTATCCGTACCCCAGGCCGCGCATGCGGCACAGCAAGTCACTCAGGTGCACCAGGGCCACCAGAGACGCTGACTTCTGCTCTGCTGCGGAATGAACTTCGGTGGCATGATGATGGGCAATGACTTCCACAATATCGTCCGCCAGCTTCCATTTTTCGGCCAGCGCTTGTCCCGTCTCGCAGTGGGTGAAGCCCATAGCCGCTTGCTCCGCTTCGTGCAACGGAACCTCTTCCCGGCAGGCGCGCTCCATCGCCAAGGCAAACTCCTTGGAAAAGACGAGGCAATTCACCATGAACCCCAAGTCGTGCAGCAGGCCGGCCATGTAAGCCTTCTCGCCGTCCACCCCGGATAATTTCTCGCTGAACTTCCGGCACACCATGGCGCAACCAAGCGAGTGCCGCCAGAATACTTCTGGATCCAGCGTCCATTTTTCTGCCGGAAAGGCCTGTCCCAGGCAACACGTAAGCAGGATCGTTTCCACCCTGCGAAGTCCCAGGCTCATGACCGCAGCTTTAATGGAGCGCGGCAGCTGCGCTAAACCAAACAAAGGAGAACTCGCCACTCTGAGGCATTGCGCCGCGATGGCATTGTCGTAAGAAACCAGTCGGACCACTTCGTCCACATTGACTTCCTCGGTGGAGCTGCCCAGCATTTTCAATAAAGGAACAAAGACGGCTGGGATCGCCGGCATACTTTCGATATGCGACACGCGCTCGCGAATTATTGTGCTGGCAGTTGCATTCATAATTTTCCACTGCTCAAGGACGGTTTCCAGTAGGCGATGGTTCCCGGAAAATGCACCAGGTGAAACTGGGCGTTCATGTTCATCAGCGATTCGGAGGTGCCCAGAAAAAAGTATCCGCCAAAATTAAGATTGGTAAAGAAATGGTTGATCACCTTCGACTTCGACGCGCCATCAAAATAAATCAGCACATTGCAGCAGAAAATGATATCCATGCCCTTCATGAACAGCATCTTGGAATCATCCTGCAGGTTGAGCCGGTTGAAAGTGATCAGCTTCTTGACCTCGGGACGAACCTGCAGTTTCTTGTCGTCAACCGCCGTGAAATATTTGCGTTTGAAAAGTTCCGTAGTGCTGCGCAAGGCGTAATCGCCGTAGATGCCCGCCTTGCCGGTCTCTACCGAACGATCGTTTAAATCGGTGGCCAGAATCTCCACTGTCCAGCCCTTCAGCAGTCCTTCACTCTCTTCCATCATGTTCATGGCCAGTGTGTAAGGCTCTTCTCCGGTGGAACAACCAGCACTCCAAATGCGCAGGCGTTTGGTAATTTGTTTGGTTTTCTCGCCGACAATCTCCGGCAAAATTACTTTGCGCAGCGCATCGAGCTGAGGCTGGCTGCGGAACAGGCAGGTTTCTCCGATGGTGATTTCATTCAACAGGTGCCGCAGCTCTCCGTCGCGGCCCGGCGCCGCCGTCAGCTGTTCCCAGTAATCGCGCATGCTCTTCGAACCCAGTTGCTTCATGCGCCGTCCGCAGCCATCGGCCAGCAAGTAGAGTTTGTCTTCCGCTTTGTAGATACCCGAAATCTTGTACACCAGATCACGGATTTGCCGGTAAATGGGATCGACAGCTTCGGCGCCCTTGGCGGGAACGATGGCGGCTGGTTGGGGGGCAATTGCCATTATCTTCGGCCCTCCGCGGCCCGACTTTTCGGTGGATGCAACTCACCCCGGCTCTGCCGCACGCGGCGGGTGATTTCCAGCGCCAGTTGATCGAGTGGGTAAGCGGCGTCATCCAGGCCCGAGGCATGCACCAGGCCGGGCATCCCCCACACTACCGACGAGGCTTCATCTTGAATGATCACGTTTCCCCCCGCATCGCGTATATCCTGCGCCCCCAAAACCCCGTCAGCCCCCATTCCGGTCATCACCACCGCCAGAACGTTTGCCCCGCACGCCACAGCCACGGACCTGAATAAAACATCGACCGCGGGACGGCAGGAGTTTTCCGGCGGCGCCTGGTTCAGGTCGAGCCGCCAGTTCAAGCCAGCGCGCATCACTTTCATGTGAAAATTTCCCGGCGCAATCCAGGCGTGCGCTGCAGAAAGAATGGTCCCGGCACTGCCTTCTTCCACCGAAATTGCCGACCGGCTCGCCAGACGATCGGCCAGCAATCGCGTAAAGATCGGCGGCATATGCTGCACCACCACGATGGGAACGGGAAAGTCGTCCGGAATTCGCGGCAAGACCTCTGCCAGTGCGTTCGGGCCACCTGTCGAAGTTCCGATAGCAACGATTTCAATGCGGGGATTCGTCCGCTCTCGCGGCTGGGCAACGGGACGGCAGGCCGGGATCGGAACCAGCGTCAGTGAGGTCTTCCTGCCGCACAGCGCCTTGATCTTCGGTATCAGTTCCGTCCGAATTCGGTCAATGGCCACCTTCGGGCTGCCAGTGTTGCTGGGCTTCGTGGCATAGTCGGAAGCTCCCAGCGACAATGCATCCAGAGTTGCGGCCGCCCCACGCTCCGTCAGCGTGCTGAACATGATCACCGGCAGCTTGGGATACAACTTCCGCAGCGCCGCCAGTGTCTCCAGTCCGTTCATCACGGGCATCTCGATATCGAGCGTGACCAGGTCCGGCTTCAATTGCAGGATCTTGGCCAGGGCAATGCGCCCGTCACTGGCGGTGCCGGCTACCTCAAATGCACTCTCGGCCGCCAAAGTGTCGGAGAGCAGTTTGCGAATGACCACTGAGTCATCCACGATCAGAATTCGTATCGGCGCTTTTTCCAATGGAGCATTTCCTCTCGAAACATTCTTAGTGCAAGCGCCGCCTGCGGCCGGAACTTACTCTGCCGCCATGAACTCCATGGCGCTGCGTAGCGGCTCCGGCCAGTGCCGGTTCGCAACTACACCGAAGCGTGCGCCGACTTGCTCTTCTGCTGCCCGCCTTCCGCTTTGTTGCCGCCGATATTGAATTTTCCCACCAGATCCTTTAGCACTCGAGAAGTCTCCACCAGTTGCTCCGCCGCCTTTTGCGTGTCGTTGGCGCCGCGTGTGGTGCTTGCTGCGGCTTCCGTCACTCCGCTGATATTGCTGGTGATTTCGCCACTGCCCCGCGCCGCTTCGCTCACATTGCGCGACATTTCGTTGGTGGTGGCATTCTGCTCTTCCACCGCCGTGGCAATCGTGCTGGAAATTCCATTGATCTGGTTGATCACTTCACTGATGGTGCCAATCGCATCCACCGCAGCCTTGGTATCGGTCTGAATGGCTTCGATCTTGCGGCTGATATCTTCCGTGGCCTTGGCCGTTTCCTTGGCCAGTTCCTTCACTTCGTTGGCCACCACGGCAAAGCCTTTGCCCGCTTCCCCGGCCCGGGCTGCCTCAATGGTCGCGTTCAGGGCCAGCAGGTTGGTCTGCTGCGCAATCGATGTGATTACCTTGATCACCTGGCCAATCTCGGCGGACGATTCACCCAGTTTGGAAACCGTGGTGTTCGCGGTTTCGGCAACTTTCACCGCGGAGGTCGCCACCTTGGCCGCTTCGGTCGCGTTCTTGGCAATCTCCTTGATGCTGGCGCCCATCTCTTCCGCTCCCGTAGCCACGGTCTGCAGGTTCTGACTTACGGAAAGCGTGGCCGCGCCCACCACCTTGGTTTGCGCCGCAGTTTCTTCCGCATTGGCACTCATCTGCTGGCTCACCGCGGTCAATTCCTCGGCTGCGGAGGAAAGGTTCACTGCCGTTTCCGCCACTTTGTGCATGGTGCTAACCTGCGCCGTAATATCTGTGGCGTACTTCACCACTTTGAAAGGCTTCCCGTTCAAATCCATGATCGGGTTGTAGGAGGCCTGAATCCACACTTCCTTGCCCCCTTTGCCCAGGCGGAGAAATTCGCCCGCATGATATTCGCCGCGGTTCAGCTTGGCCCAGAATTCGCGGTAGTCGGAACTCAGCCGGTAGGCTTCATCCACAAACATGCTGTGCTGCCGCCCCTTCACTTCCTCCAGCGTGTATCCCAGAGTGTTTAAGAAATTGCTGTTGGCCGTCACAATCGTGCCGTCCATCTTGAATTCGATTACGGCTTGCGACTTGCCAATTGCCGCCACCTGACCTGAATAGTCGGCATTCAGCAACTTCTGCGCGGATACATCCGTGGCGTATTTCACGACCTTGAAGGGCTTCCCATTTAAATCCATGATCGGGTTATAGCTGGCCTGAATCCACACTTCCTTGCCGCCTTTCCCGATCCGCTTATACTCGGCCGCCTGGTACTCTCCGCGATTCAGCTTGGCCCAAAATTCACGGTACTCGGAACTTTGACGATAGGCCTCATCGATAAACATGCTGTGGTGACGGCCTTTTATTTCTTCCAGCGCGTATCCCAGGGTCCGCAGGAAGTTCTCGTTCGCATCAAGCACGGTTCCATCCATCTTGAATTCAATGACCGCCTGCGATTTGCGGATCGCCGCCATTTGACCGGAGAAATCGGAATTGACCAGTTTTTGTGCGGTCACATCCGTGGCATACTTCACCACCTTGAAGGGTTTGCCATTGGCGTCCAGGATTGGGTTGTACGAGGCCTGAATCCAGACTTCCTTGCCGCCTTTGCCGATTCGCTTGTACTCCGCCGCTTGATATTCTCCGCGATTCAGCTTGGCCCAGAACTCCTTGTAATCGAAGCTTTGGCGATAGGCTTCATCCACAAACATGCTGTGATGCTTACCCTTGATCTCGTCCAGCGTGTACCCCAAGACCTTCAAGAAATTGTCATTGGCGGTAATCACCGTGCCTTCCATTTCGAACTCGATCACAGCCTGCGATTTTCCGATGGCCGCCATTTGTCCGGCTGCATTCGTCGCTGCCGTAACTCTTTCGGTAACGATCTCCCATGCGACCATCGCTCCTATGTAGCGCTGCGCGTCGTCGTAAATGGCGCTCGCGCTCAGGGACAAAGTTTCCGGACCCAGCTTGATCTCAGCCTTGTGCGGCAGATTCTTCGGATCGGACATGAGCCGCCGCGGATGCGCTGGATTCTTGTGGAAGATGTCGATGCTGCTGCCCACGATTTCCTCCACTTTGCAGGGCAGCAAGTGGGCCAGTTTCGTAAGCGTGGCTCGCGAAGCAGGATTCAGGTAGCGGATAATCATGTCGCTATCCGCTTGAATGAAATTCAGCGGGCTGCCTTCGACCATGCGTTCGAAAATATTGCTGGATCCGCGACGGGCGGCTTTGGTTCCTGCGGCACCGCTGCCAGCTGTTTTGCTTTTCATCGATAACTCCTTGAACTTGATTGCTGCTGATCTTTGAGAATGCGATTTGAATAAATCTTGTGATGGTACTTCTCAACGCTTTCATCGGCATTGAAATTGCCGACTTTAGCGTCCGGTGGTTACGGCTTCGGCTGCGTCCGTCATCTGGCACGCTCTTTCAATGTCCAGCACATGCATCAGCCGGTCATTCAATTTGTGAACCCCCAGAATCATGCCCCGCACCGCCCCCCGCAGGGTTTCCGGAGGCGGCTCGAAAGTGGTCTCTTCCACTTCCACCACATCGCCAATTTCATCGACCAGCAGGCTGACTGAGCCATCCTCGGAGCGCACCACCACATTCATCGACAAGGTGCCCGGAGGGCTCGGTTCCAATTCCAATCGGCGCCGCAAATCTACCGCGGTCACCACCTGCCCGCGCAGATTGATCAGTCCGCTCACCACGGCGGGGGCCAGCGGGACCTTCGTCATCTCGAGCGACCGTATCACTTCCTGAACGCCTTTCAGTTCCACCCCGAACAGCAACTTGTCCAAATAGAAAGTGCAAAATTGTGAAGTATGGGCCATGGCTTAATGTCTAACCTCCACTGAAGTGGCTGCCGTGCTGGTAGGGCCGCCTTTCGCCGCGGCGCCGCGCAGAATTGCCGGGATGTCCAGCAATTCTGTAACTCGATTGCCGATCACTACCGAGTACAGGACGGTGGGCCGGTTCGCCGCGGACCGCACATCCGCACAGTCTTCTACGATGTCCAGAATCTTCTCCACCACCAGGCCGTAAGACTTGCCTTCATGATTCAGGACCAAAACCTGAATTGCACCGGAATCGCGCGCCGGCGGAGCTTCTAAGGCGCGCAAGCGGCTGCGCCGCTCCTCCATCACCACGCTTAAGCGAATCAAAGGTAGAATCTTGCCTCGATACTGCGTCACCCACTGGCTCCCCGACATTTCCACCTGGGTTACGGGAAACTCCTCGAGGCGTGCCAGAGTGCTGAGCGGGATCGCCATTCGAGAATCTCCCGGGCCAGCGAACAACAGGAACGTTTGCTTCTCGCCAGCCACTCCGGCTATTCCGGTGGCTCGGGCGGCGATCGCGCGGTCCCGGGTTTCCGTCACAACGCTCGCGTATTGCGCCAGCCCCAGAACGTCCAGGATGAGCGCTACCTTGCCGTCGCCCATAATGCTCGAACCGGCAAAGATCTTGACGGTCTTAAGCTGCTTGCGCAGGGGCTTCACCACAATCTCTTCTGTGTCGTTGATTTGATCCACCACCAAGCCAAATTGGCGGTTGTCGGCTTGCAGCACCACAATGTTGACTGCGCCTTCCGACGCCGGCAAGAAATCCGCCGCCAGCTTCAGTTCGCGGTTCAGGTAAACCAGCGGCAGCAGTTGCCCGCGCAGCCGGTAGACCGGGGCTCCATGCACCAGTTCAATTCCCTTGCTCACTTCTTCGGCTTTCAGCCTGACCAGTTCGAGCAGACTCATCTGTGGGATGGCGTAGCGGTCTCCGCTGCAGGTCACAATAAGCGCAGGAATGATCGCCAGTGTCAGCGGGATTTTTACCCGCACCGTCGTGCCCCGCCCCAAAGTCGATTGAACATCTACCGTCCCGCCAATTTTCTCCACATTCGTCTTCACCACATCCATGCCCACGCCGCGCCCGGAGACGTTGGTGACCTTTTCCGCAGTGGAGAAGCCCGGCAGGAAAATCAGGTTGAAGACCTCCCGCTCGGTCATGCGCCCGGCCTGTTCGGCACTGATCAGCGCGCGTTCGATCGCTTTCTTGCGAAGTCGATCCACATTCAAACCTGCGCCATCGTCACTGATCTCAATATTGACTTGTCCGCCTTCATGAAAAGCCCGCAAAATCAGCCGCCCGGTACGATCCTTCCCCGCCTTGCTCCGGATCTCGGGAAGTTCAATGCCATGATCGACGGAATTTCGCACCAGATGAGTCAGCGGATCTTTGATGGCCTCGATAATCGTCTTATCCAGCTCGGTCTCTTTTCCCTCCATCTCAATCTTTACTTCCTTGTTGCAACTCACGGCTACGTCGCGCACGGTGCGCGGAAACTGCCCCCAAATGTTGCCAATGGGCTGCATCCTTGTCTTCATCACCCCCGCTTGCAGTTCCGTGGTAATCAGGTTTAAACGCTGAGAGGCAGCCAGGAAGCTGGTGTCTTTCATGCGGTTGGCGAATTGCAGCACCTGATTGCGCGCCAGCACCAGCTCGCCCACCAGATTCATCACCTTGTCGAGTAATCCGACATCCACCCGGATGGTGCTGTCGGAGGCTGGTGCCGCAGCTCGCGCCGATTGCTGCACCCGCAACGCGTCTACAATATCGGCCGGCCGGGCCGCGCCCTGTTCCACCAGAATCTCGCCCAGCCGCCGGGGATCGCCCTCGCCCTGCTTCTCCGCCGCGAGTTGAAGTTCCTCGCTTGTAACTCCTGCACGCTCCTTCAGGATCTCGCCGATATTGGGGACCGTTTCTGCCGCTTCAGCGGAAGCCTCCTTGACCGGAACCTCAACGTTCGCCGGCGGAGTTCCGTTCTGTTCCAAAACAGGGGCAACGACGCCAGACCCCTGCTGCAAACGGGTCAATGTTGCGATGAGCAAAGAGTCATCGCGTTCGCCTTCCTGCCCGGTCGATTCGATCTGGCTCAACATCTGCCGTACCGCGTCCACCATGGCCAGCAGCCCGGTGGTAATCTCTGGGGTCAACGCAAGTTGCCGTTCGCGCAGGCGGGTCAACAGGTTCTCGCCAACGTGCGCCACCTTTTCCAGCTTGTTGAATCCCAAAAATCCGCAGGTGCCTTTAATGGTATGAATCGTCCGAAATATGCTGGCCAGCGCATCTCGGTCCTCAGGATTCTTTTCCAATCCCACCAGTTCCCGGTCCAGCCGATCCAGATTCTCGTAGCTCTCTATCAGAAAATCTTTAACGATCCCGCTGTCGCTGTTATTTGGATCCATCTTTGCCGTTCCTCTACGAACCCCGGGGCGCTTTCCTCCTCATGAGGAGATCCTCATTGCGGTCGGGAAAGTTGAACGATCTCTACCTGTTTCTTTATCGACCGCCTCACAATTTTCATTAGCGATTTCGCCTCGCGAATTCTGCGTGGCTGAATCGAAGGCATAAAACGCTGTTCGAGGAACAAGCTCAGAGAGATAGGAAGGAATCAATATTTCGAGTTCAAAAAAAAGGAAATCCTACGGAGGAGACAACGATTCAACCTGGGCAAAATCAGAAAAGCGTCATGCGAACAAATTGCGAGCCTAATAGGGCGCAGGGACTGCAGCATCTTCGGGATAGCCCGGCATGCCAAACTCCGGAACATCCAGCCCTTCTTCTTCCACTTCCGGCGCAACTCTCATGCTTCTAACCTTATTCACCGACCAGAAGACAATGTATGTTCCCCCAAAGGCCCATGCGGCGTACAAAGTCGCGCCCATCAGTTGGCACAAGAACTGTCGGGTATCGCCGTGGATCAGGCCGGTCACCCCCTGTCCCGTATGTCCCAGATAAGAGGATGCACCCACGCCGTTCCATCCCGCGCCGTAAGCTCCATCGGCAAAAATTCCCACACAGACCGCTCCAAGCCATCCACAATATCCATGCACCGAAATTGCTCCGCAGGGATCGTCGATTTTAAGCACGCGCTCATTAAAGAGAACTCCGCCACACACCAAGGACCCCGCAATCACTCCAATAATCGTCGCCGATGTCGGAGTTACAAATGCGCACGGCGCCGTGATCGCAACCAATCCTGCCAGCATTCCATTGCAAGCCATGGTTATGTCCGGCTTGCCGAAGGCGAAGTACCAGATGAGCATGGCCGCCGCCGATCCCGCCACCGCCGCCAGATTCGTATTCACCGCGACCACCGAGATACGTAAGTCAGTCGCGCCCAGCGTCGACCCGGGATTAAATCCCATCCATCCAAAAAGCAGCAAGAATGTTCCGGTGACCACATAAACAATGTTGTGGGCGGGGAAGGCGCGAATTCTCCCGCCCGGACCATACTTGCCCAATCGTGGTCCTAAAATAATTGCCAGCGCCATGGCGGCGAATCCGCCCACCGCGTGGACCACACTCGATCCCGCGAAGTCCACATACCCGTGACCCAAATTCAAAGTGGATCCGACCTGTGAAAGCCAGCCACCCCCCCACGTCCAGCATCCTGAAATTGGATAGAGGATCGCCCCGATGAAAAGCTCGCACAGCAGGAACGCCCAGAAGGTAATTCTTTCGCAGATGGCGCCGACAATGATGTAGCCAGCCGTTTCCATGAAAACTACTTCAAACAGCGTCAGGCAGTTGCTCGCGCTGTCATAAGCCGGGCCCACCAGAAAAAATCCTTTGCCTCCTACAAACCCCCACTGCCCGCTGCCAATCAAGAAATGATTCAGCGTGGGAGTTCCTCCCAGGTTGGCTGGGTTGGCATTAATGG
Source organism: uncultured Acidobacteriota bacterium (assembly GCA_963758565.1). Taxonomy (GTDB): domain Bacteria; phylum Acidobacteriota; class Terriglobia; order Terriglobales; family Acidobacteriaceae; genus Sulfotelmatobacter. The sequence goes on from CAVWVX010000001.1 coordinate 228,926, forward strand.
CGACGGCTCCGAACTGAAACGCATATCCCACCGCGTAATAAGCCAGGAAGGCGAACACGTACGCTGCAAAATTTAGCATCATCAGGTGCGCGGCATTTTTCTTTCGCACCAGCCCGCAAGTGAGCAGGGCAAACCCGGCTTGCATGAACAACACCAGATAGCCGGTGTTCAACGTCCAGGCAAAATTGGTGGCAACGCGAACGTGCCCCACGCTATCCGCTAGTTTTACCGCGAGCGGCTCCTTCGCCGCCTGCGCTTGATAATCTTCGAAAGCTTTTTTATTCGCCCCGTAATCCGCAGCGCTCTTGTCGGTCGGTTCCGCGGGAACAAAAGGATTTCCGGCGGCATCCACCACGGACGTTTTATCTCCGGTAGCCGTGCCTGAGGGATCAGGCTTGGGAGTATCGTCGGCCAGGGAGGCAGACGCGAACACAAACAGGAAAGCAAAAACGATTGATAAAACAGCCGCCCGCAGCCAGATAGCGCGCCGGGCCGATGGTTTCATCAGGAATGGGCACAGCGTATTGGGGCACAGCTTCTTCGGACACACCATCGCGTTCAATTCGCAGTCCTCTCCCTGCTGCGCAGAACAATAGAGCCGGCATACCCGTGAGTCCAATTGATATTTCTTATAGCGCGCATCAGGCGCTCAAATAAGGAAAGGAGGGGAAACCTTGAGATTAGCGAACGAGAAAATCGGAAGACTAGGATTAATAGCCGGATTTTTCTTTTCGAATCCCAGCTATCCCGTGCGTCGAGCGGAGAGCATGTTCAGAATCTCGCGCAGTCCCTGGCGGATGCGCTGCACTTCGGCCGGAGATTGTGACGGAAACGGAATCGCAGCTTGCCCTTTCTCCGTCTTGGTTTCGGAGCGCAACTGCTGGCGCGCGCCCACGATAGTGAAGCCTTGTTCGTAGAGCAGTTGCTTGATGCGCAGAACGCTCTCCACGTCGCGCCTGCGATACATGCGCTGGCCGGTGCTGCTCTTCACCGGTTTTAATTGCGGAAACTCGCTTTCCCAAAAGCGCAGCACATACGCCGGCAGGCGGCACAGCGTGGCCACTTCGCCGATGCGGAAGTAGAGTTTGTCCGGAATGAAAATTTGATCCGAACTGGCCTTGCTTGCGCCTTTTTTCCGTGGGCTCATATTTTGTACCAGCCGCCCCACAATTGTTACACAGCCCTGCGTCATCGAGATGGGGAATTTTTTCGGCGAGGTGAATCAAATGGGCGTCTTCCGACCGGGCTCACCCAAAAGGAAAGGCCTCTCAGAAGGTGCTTCTCCTGAGAGGCCGGTTAAATTCTTGGGCCCTTGCGAATATCGTTTCGCAAATAGTTAGTGTTTCTTCTTTTTTGCTTTCTTCTTGGTTGCCATTCGAAGATTCCTCCGTGAACGATTTTCCCTTGCAAGACTTTGCAACTAAGGGTCCTGACTACCAAAAGCTACCCAAGTCATAGTACGAGTAGCTTCTATAACACAAGATATTGCGGCACTATGACCGCAGTGTCAACACAATTTTGCACAGAATGAAAGATTTCTTGAACGAAAGATGTCGTTGGTCGTTAGTCGTTGGTCGTTGGCCAAAACGCGAGCACGAGATGTTGGCCGCTTGTGGCAGGGCTAGACGCTACGAAACCGTCATTTTTTCCGTGGAGATTGGATTGGCGAACGACCAACGACTAACGACCAGAGCCCGCTTTTCCGGTAAACTGCGCTGCATGCGCCGCGATCCCATCGAACTTGAAATCTTCAAGAATCTATTCCACTCCATTGCGGAGGAGATGGGTGCTGCGCTGCGGCGGACTGCTTTTTCTCCCAACATCAAAGAACGACGTGATTATTCCTGCGCGGTATTCGACGACGCCGGCGAAGTGATCGCCATGGGCGACCACATGCCGGTTCACCTTGGCTCCATGCCCATGTCGGTGCGCGCGGCCATTGACGCCTGCGAAATGCAGCCAGGCGATATCGTCATGTTGAACGATCCATTCCGCGGCGGCACGCACCTTCCCGATATCACTCTGGTGGCGCCCGTTTATGTGAACAGTGCAAAAAGAAATGGCAATCGCCCGAACTTCTACGTCGCATCCCGCGCCCATCACGCCGACGTCGGTGGAACCTTTCCCGGATCAATGGGTTTATGCCGCGAGATTTACCAGGAAGGAGTCCGTATTCCTCCAGTGCACATCATGCGCGCCGGAGCGGTGCAGCGCGATGTCCTGGCGCTGTTGCTCAACAATGTACGCACTCCCGCGGAACGCGAAGGCGACTTGGGCGCTCAGATCGCCGCCTGCCACACCGGAGCAGAGCGCTTAAAAGAAGTATGCGGACGATACGGAGTGGCCGGCGTCCAGCGCGTTGCCCGCGAACTCTTGAAATATTCCGAAGATTTGATGCGGGCGTTTTTAGCCCGGGTGCCGCGCGGCACTTACCGCGCAGAAGATTTTCTGGACAACGACGGCGTCAGCGGGAAGCCCATCAGAATCGCAGTCACCATAAAGATTTCAGGTTCCTCCGCCAAACCCGCGGTGACGGTCGATTTCACCGGAAGCGATCCGCAGGTCGAAGGCAGCGTCAATGCCGTTGAGGCCATCACGTTCTCCGCCTGCTTCTACGTGTTTCGTTGCCTGCTGGCGGAAGACGTTCCCGCAACCGCCGGACTGATGCGGCCCATCCGGGTAATCGCCCCAGAAGGAACCATCGTAAATGCGCGGCCGCCCGCCGCCGTTGCCGGGGGCAATGTGGAAACCTCACAGCGCATCGTTGATGTCTTGCTGCGCGCGCTGGCGCAGGCCATTCCAGAAAAAATTCCCGCCGCCGCTTCCGGCACCATGAACAATCTCACCATCGGCGGCATCGATCCCCGCACCGGCAAACCCTTCGCCTACTATGAAACAATTGCCGGCGGCATGGGCGCGCGCCCCAGCAAGCCCGGCGTTTCCGGCGTGCACACTCACATGACCAACTCGCTCAACACTCCGGCGGAGGCTCTCGAATATTCCTATCCCCTGCGCGTGCGGCAATATGCTCTTCGACCCGGCAGCGGCGGCGAGGGCACGCATCGCGGTGGAGACGGCATCATCCGCGAGATTGAAGTGCTCACCGACTGCGAAGTAACTTTGCTCGCCGACCGCCGTACGCGCGGCACCTGGGGACTGAACGGCGGTACATCCGGCTCACCCGGAAAAGCCAGCGTGATTCGCCTCAGCGGCACGATTGAAGAGACCACGGAAGAGATGCCCGGCAAGTTCAGCACCCGGCTGCGCAAAGGCGAACGCATCAGGATTGACTCTCCCGGCGGCGGCGGCTGGGGCAAGTGCGAGATAAAGAAAGTGCGAGATAAAATAGATTCGAAAAACCATGCCGACTGACCTTGCTACGCACTATCTCGAGGAAGCCCACCGCCAGATGCGCGGGCACAAGCGCCTTGCCGAAGGCGCAATGGCGCAACTGAAAGACCACGAGTTGTTTCTTACGCTCGATCCCGAAGCCAATTCGATTGCCGTCATCGTGAAGCACATGGCCGGCAACATGCGCTCGCGCTTCACCGACTTCCTCACCACCGACGGAGAGAAGTCTGACCGTCATCGCGATCAAGAGTTCGAACTCTATCCGGCCACGACAACCCGCGCCGACCTTACCAAGTGGTGGGACGATGGCTGGGCGCGCGTCTTTTCTGCTATCGAGTCTCTCAAGCCACAAGATGTGATGCGCATCGTAACCGTGCGCGGCGAGGCCCACACCGTGATGCAAGCCATCAACCGCCAGATCGCCCACTACGCGCAGCATACCGGCCAAATCGTCTTGCTGGCCAAACACCTGCGCGGCTCGCAATGGAAGACGCTAAGCATCCCGCGCGGGAAGTCGGAAGATTTTAAGACGGTTACGCCCAAGCCCTACAAACCCGCCAGCTAGAGCGAGCGGTCAGCTCGCGGTGTTAAAATCAAACGTTTTGTGTCTGAGTCTGTTTTCATAAGGTAGTCTTCATGCCATCTACCATGCTTGCTGTTGTAAAACCGGAGGCTGCGCCCGGCGCCGAGATCCGCGACGTTAAAATTCCCGCCTTCGGTGCCAATGACGTACTGGTCAAAGTCAAGGTCGCATCCATCTGCGGCACCGACCTGCACATTTACAACTGGGACCGCTGGGCCCAGAATCGCATTCATCCCCCGCTGATTCCCGGTCACGAATTCTGTGGCGAAGTCGCCGCCTTCGGCAGCGAGGTCACCAGCGTAAAAGAAGGCGACTTCGTCTCCGCCGAAATGCACGTGGCTTGCGGCAAGTGCCTGCAATGCCGCACCGGCGAAGCCCACATCTGCCAGAACGTAAAAATCATCGGCGTCGACGCCGACGGCGCCTTCGCCGAATACGTCGTCATTCCCGAGTCCAACATCTGGAAACTCGATCCCGCCATCCCGCAGGAATACGCCTCAATCCTCGATCCCCTGGGCAACGCCGTTCATACCGTGCTTGCCGGAGAGATTGCCGCCAAAACCGTAGCCATCACCGGATGCGGCCCTATCGGCCTGTTTGCCATTGCCGTGGCGCGAGCCGTGGGCGCCACCAGCGTATTCGCCATCGAAGTGAACGAGCATCGCCGCAAGATCGCGCGGGCAATGCAAGCGGATTTCGTCATCGATCCCTCCAAAGAAAATGCCAGCGCGGTCGTAATGCAACAGACCGGCGGCCTGGGCGTCGACGTAGTGCTCGAGATGGCCGGACACCCTGACTCCATCCGCACCGCCTTCGACATCGTGCGCCGCGGCGGCAGAATCTCCCTTCTCGGCCTGACTTCCAAGCCCATCTCCCTGAATTTCTCCGAAGACATCATCTTCAAAGGCATCACCGTGCAAGGCATCAACGGCCGCCGCATGTACCAAACCTGGTATCAGATGACGGCGCTACTGAAAGCCGGCAAGCTCGATTTGCATCCCGTGATCACCGACCGCATCCCCATGAAAGATTTCTCCAAGGCCATGGAACGGCTGAAAACCGGCGAAGCGAGTAAAATTCTGGTGTACCCCAACGGAGTGAAATGATCGTGTGGCGCGGGCACTCTTGCCCGCGACTGTTTCCATCGGATCCACTCTTGCGGACTGAAATTGCAGACGGAAGTGAATCATGGCCCTCGATGGATTCGTACGTTGCACTTGTGTTCGTGACGGCAAAGCCACTAAACCGCATCCCTTTCCCGATCGCCTCAAAATCGACGAGCGCGGCGAACCATCCCTGACCGGCGAACCCACTGAAGAAGAATGGGAGGCTCACGATCAATGGCTGGCCAGCTCCTGCGAACATGAAGGATTTCTTCTCGCTCTCTTCCTAGGCAACATTACCCGCGTAGGCAATATCCGCAGCTTCCTGAAACATCTGCAAGGCGAGCCCGGCCCGCGCTTCCCCATCCTTCTGGAGAAAGTTCTCTACGATGGCACGCACACCGGTGACCACATTCCCATCAAGCAGTCAAAGGCGCTGTTGAAGGAAGTCGATACCGTGCTGCAGTCCCGAGACATTCTTTCCGATTCCGAGAAAGAATTTTTCGACAACATGAAAGAGCTGTGCGAAGCCAGCATCGCGACCGGAAACCCGGTCATGTTTTGATTTGTATCGAAATCATTTTTTTGATTTCATAAATCCGTGCCCAACCTGGGCGAGGTTCTCCTGTGACCACTGCAACCCGCACGAATCCTCTTTCATATCTCACCGACTCCCTCAACGAACTCAAGGCCAAAGGCACGCACTTCAAGCTGCGCGTGCTCGATGACGAGCAGGCGGCAGTCTGCACCTTCGACGGCAAAAAAGTAATCAACCTCGCCTCCAACAATTATCTGGGACTCACCACCCACCCGAAGTTGCGTGAGGCCGCACTCCAAGCCACACGCCACCTCGGCGTAGGTTCCGGCGCGGTGCGCACCATCGCCGGCACCATGAAGATCCACATGGAACTGGAAGAAAAGATCGCGCGCTTCAAGAACGTAGAGGCCTGCGTCGTCTTCCAATCCGGATTCGCGGCCAATGCCGGCACGGTCTCGGCTGTGCTCGGCAAGGACGACTTCATCATTTCCGATGCTCTGAATCACGCCTCCATCATCGATGGCGCACGCCTATCCAAGGCCAAGATTCTGGTCTATCGCCACAAAGACGTTGCTCACGCCGAAGAACAATTGGCCAGCATTAAAGACCAGTCCGGCAAAAAGCTTCTGATCACCGATGGCGTCTTTTCCATGGATGGAGATATCGGCCCGCTCCCCGGCCTCTGCGACGTGGCAGAAAAATATGGCGCCATCATGATGGTCGATGACGCCCACTCTTCCGGCGTTCTCGGCCGCAACGGCCGCGGCACTATCGATCACTTCAACGTCCACGGACGAGTCGACATCCAGGTGGGAACGCTATCGAAGGCGATCGGCGCGCTCGGAGGCTACGTTTGCGGCACCCGCGACCTCATCGATTTTCTTTATCACCGCGCCCGCCCCTTCCTGTTTTCCACGTCGCATCCACCGTCAGTCGCGGCCACCTGCATCGCCGCCTTCGATGTTCTCGAAAACGAACCTGAACGTATGGAAAAACTTTGGGAGAACACGCGCTTCTGGAAGAAAGAACTCGGTCTGCTCGGCTTCGACATCGGCGGCAAGAGCACACCCGCCAGCGAAACTCCCATCACCCCCATCATCATCGGCGATGGCAAGCTCACCATGGACTTCTCCCGCGAACTCTTCAGAGAGGGCGTCCTCGGCACCGGCATCGCCTTTCCCACGGTCCCCGAAGGGAAAGCCCGCATCCGCACCATCATGACCGCCACCCACACCAAAGAAGAATTGCAGCAGGCGCTGAAAGTCCTGGGGAAAGTTGGAAAAAAGATGGGGATTTTGCCCTAGCCCCCTCATCATCCCCCCATCATTCAGCTTCTCGTGCGAATCCATTCCGGTTCTTACCCGTCTCTATATTCTGCATCCATTGCTTGACAATGGCGAGATTATTGGCGAGAATATGGCGAGATTATAAAGTCAGCATGGCGAGATTATTGGCGAGAATATGGCGAGAACATACATCTACGAACTCGACGGCTGGCCAACGTTTGCCTGGAACTCAAAGGCCCTCGCCCCGCTGCTCTCCGCGGTTCGACTGCGTCAAGGTCTATTGCTCGGCAAAATGCAAAGCTATGGCTTCGATGCGCAATGGACCGCGACCCTGAAAGTGCTAACCGAAGAAACTCTCAAATCCAGCGCGATCGAGGGAATCGTTCTCAACCCGGAAAATGTCCGCTCCTCGCTTGCCCTTAGGCTGGGCCTAAACGTTGGCGGCCTCAAAAATCATAAAGATCGAACCGCCGATGGCATCGTTCAGATGATGCTTGACGCCACGCAGAACTTCGAAAAGCCACTGACAAAAGACCGCTTGTTCGAATGGCACGCTCATCTGTTTTCCGAGCTTCGCCGTACCGCCGACGGTTTTCGCGTAGGCGCGTGGCGTGACGACCGCCGCGGTCCCATGCAGGTTGTCTCCGGCCCGGTCGGCCGTCTTACCGTTCACTACGTTGCACCCGCGGCCCATCAACTCGACCGCGAGATAAATCGGCTCCTCAAGTGGCTCCGCAGCTCGGAACAAGAAGACCCGCTCTTGCGTGCCGCCGTCGCGCACCTGTGGTTCGTCACCATCCATCCTTTTGAAGATGGCAACGGCAGAGTGGCGCGAGCCATTGCCGAGATGTGCCTGGCCAGGTCAGACGGCAGCACTCAACGCTTCTACAGCATGTCATCGCAAATCATGGCGGAACGAAAAGGCTACTACGAAATTCTTCAGCGGACGCAAGCTGGCTCGCTGGACATCACGCCCTGGCTGAACTGGTTCCTGACATGCCTGGACCGGGCCCTCGCGCAATCTGATCGCATCGCCAGCAGCGCTCTGGAGAAAGAACAGTTTTGGCAGCGCCTGTCCAAAAACAAACTTTTTGTGAACGCTCGTCAAAAGAAAATGCTGAACAAGCTTTTTGATGGATTCGAGGGCAAGCTAACTCGAGACAAATGGATGAAGATGACAAAAACTTCCTCCCGCACCGCCCTACGCGACATCGATCAGTTAATTGCCTTCGATGTGCTTGAACAGGAAGAAGCCGGGGGACGGAGCACCTCTTACCGGCTCAAGAAGGCGACTGGATAAGACATGGGAAGGCCTCAATCTGCCCGGTAAACAACCCGTCCGCCCACAATCGTCGCCACCACTTTCCCGGTAAACTGCCAGCCATCAAACGGAGTGTTGCGCGACAACGATTGCGATTTGGCCGCGTCGAACGTCCAGCGCTTCTTAGCGTCGAAAATGGTGACGTCGGCAAAGTTGCCGCGGGCCAGCGACCCTCGCCCACGCAGATCGAAGACCCGCGCCGGCCCTGCGGTGAACAGCTCTACAATGCGCGTCAAAGAAATCTTGTGCTCGCGATGAAGTTTTGTAATCGCCAGCGCGAACGCCGTTTCAAGCCCAGTGATCCCGAACGCAGCGCGTTCGAACTCCACCTGCTTTTCATGCGAAGCGTGTGGAGCATGGTCGGTGGCGATGGCATCCACCGTTCCGTCGGCCAGCGCAACCAGAATCGCTTCCCGGTCGCTCGCCGAACGCAGTGGCGGGTTCATCTTGAAATTTGTGTTGTACTCGCCAATGTCTTCATCGAGCAAAGTGAAATGGTGCGGCGTCACTTCGCACGTCACCCGCGCCTTGGCTCGCTTCCCCCGCCGAACCGCCTTAAGCGCATCAGCCGTGGAGAGATGCGCCACATGCAGCCTCGATTCGCGAATCTGTTGCGCCAGATTCACATCCCGATCCACCACGCCGGCCTCCGCAGCCGACGACATGCCGCGCAGCCCAAGACGAAAGCTGGTCGGCCCTTCATGCATCGGGCACCCTTCCGTGACACGCGTATCTTCGGCATGCTGCACCACCGGCAGATTTAGTTCCGCACCCAGACGCAAGGCGGCACGCATGACTTCGTCGTCGAGAATCGGTTTACCGTCATCGGTTACGGCGACAGCTCCGGCGCGCTGCAGAGCGGCGAAATCGGTCAGCGATGTCCCGCGCGACAACCGTGTAGCCGCCGCAATCGGAAACACATTCACCAACGCGCCGCGCTCCGGATGCCGCAACCACAGCACCCATTCCTCGGAATCGACCACCGGCGCCGTGTTCGGCATGGTGCAAACCGACGTGAAGCCGCCCGCGGCAGCGGCGGCCGTTCCGCTGGCGATGGTTTCTTTGTAACTCTGCCCCGGCTCGCGAAGGTGAACATGCAGATCGATGAATCCCGGAGCGACGATCAGTCCGCGGGCATCGAATTTCTCATCGGCGCTGCCACGAATTTTGTTAGGCGCCGCGATCTCAGCCACGCGCCCATCGCGCAGAAGAACATCCATCGGTGCATTAATCTTCGCCGCTGGATCAATCAAATGCCCGCCCTTGATCAGCAGAGTTCCCGCTTTGGATTTATCGCTACTCATTCTCTACCATCTTGCCCGACACAGATATCCCGCATCTCACTTCGCCTTGCCCAACGCCCGCGCCAGAATCGCCATCCGCGTAGGAACTCCGTTGTGGACCTCGTCAACAATCACGGATTGCGGGCCGTCTGCGATTTCCGCGGTCAACTCCAGCCCGCGAATGATCGGCCCGGGATGCATCACAATGGCATCGCGCTTGGCCAACTTCAGCCGCGCCGGAGTCAGCTGATATTGCGCAATGTAATCCTGCAACGCAATCTTCTGCCCGCCCAGCCGCTCTTTCTGCACACGCAGCAGCGTGATCACGTCCGCGCCCCGCACCGCTTCTTCCACATGCCGCGTTACCCGCAAGCCCGGCGCCAGGGTCGCCGCAACCTCAGGCACAAACTCGGCTGGCCCGCATAGCGTAACTTTCACTCCAAACTTCGTCAGCAAATGGCAGGCCGAACGCGCCACGCGGCTGTGGTAGATATCGCCAATAATCGCGACGTGCAATCCCTTGAACGATTTCTTATGCTTCAGGATGGTGAAGGCATCGAGCAAGGCTTGCGAAGGATGCTCGTGCATTCCGTCGCCGGCGTTGATGATGGGAATGTCGAGGTGCTTCGCCATCAGGTGCGGCGCGCCCGCATTGGGATGCCGGATGACAATCGCGTCCGCTCCTACCGCGCGCAAGGTGTAACCCGTATCCAGCAGGGATTCACCCTTCTCAATGCTCGACCCCGAAGATTGCACCAGCGTGGTGATCGCGCCCAAAGACTTGGCGGCGATTTCGAAAGAACTTCGCGTGCGTGTGGACGCCTCATAAAACAGCAGCACCACGCGCTTATTGCGCAACAGCGGTCGCGGTTTGTTCGGATTCATTCGCCGCGCCAGCTTCAGCAGGGCAAGGATTTCCTTCGGCTCCATGTGCTCGATGCTGAGGAGTGACCCACGTGCCGGCTGATTGTTCGAGGAAAAGTGCAAACGGTGAATCATACGCGGGCAGCGCGGCACCCGGCAAGCCATACCGGCCAGGTGGTTTCCCCACTAGTGCAACGCGCGGCAAATCTCTCGCTATGGAACTAATCTACGACCGGCGCCGTCCAAGAAATGCCGCGGTCAGCGCCCCCGCCAGGCTGCCCAGCGCCATTGAGATCAGCAAGAATCCAATGGTCGCCAGAATCAGCTTGCTCGCCAATCCTTCCGGCTTCTTTAAAAGATCGAGCGTGGCCTGCATCTGCGGATCGTTGGCTCCCGTCGTCACTTCCTGCAACTTGTCCAGCATCTGCTGCCGAAGTTGGCCTCCCGACTGTAGGATCGCGAAGGCAATCCCCGAGAAGACCGCCAACACTCCGGACGTGAAGAAAGCCGTGACCGCTCCCAGTTGTCCGCCTGTTCGCGGGCTGGCTTTCCACAGAGGATTGCGGTAGCGGTAAAACAGCACGGACAAACATCCGGCGCCAAGAATCGCAGGCAAAGGTCCCAACACTCGCAGGGACATCATCACTACTGAAATTAACGCCGCCACCGAACATACCCGCAAAGCTCTGGGCCATTGCAGCCCTGAGGCAGAAGAGCCAACCGCCGCCGCGCCCCGCGCTGGGTTCAGCGAAAATGCGTTCACTTCCGCAGCGCCGGCGCCTTCAACCGGCGACGCAGTCTCCGCCACCGCCACCCGAATCTGCGGCGCCCCGCACTGCGAACAGAAAGCTTTGCCGTCCTCATTGCTGTGCCCGCACTTGTAACAGGGATGGTCCATCGGAGTTAAAGGAAGCGCTGCACAAAGTATCGCACGATGCGGCGCCCCCGCAGGCAGCGGAGGCCCTGTCATTTGTGCTTCTCTGGGGAGTCTGCCCGGCGACTCTAGATGTCGCCCTGCTTGCCGCGGGCATGCACGTACACCAATGCGAACGTCGAGCCGCGCCCGCCTTCGCGGGGTTCCACCGACACGTCATGCTGGTTATCTTCGGTGCCCACTTTCAATTCCGTGACCGGACCGTTGTTGTCGCCCTCGCACTTCAACTCTTTCGAGCCTTTGGAATTTTTGTCGTCCTTATCGTCTTTGTCGTCGTGAACGTCGACATCGTGCTTTTGCGAGTGGCATTCGAGGACTTTGCCGTAGTGTTTTAGTTTGTCGCGGTAGAAGTCGAGAACCTTGCTGGGCGCGTCGTCTGACTCGTAGTTCGCCACAACCAGTTTGAATCCGAAGGCTTCGGTAAGAAGTCCTAGATTGACGGCGTCGTTATTTTTGTCGCTGTGCTTGGGGCGGGCTCCGGGATAAAGGGGCAGGCCAGCCTTGCGAGCGTCGGCATCGGCGCCTACGTGCAAGTCACCCACGGTGCTGCGGACGTCGAAATTTTGGTTCTTGTTGTCGGAATCCTGCGCCACGGCGAATAGGGAACATAAACTCAAGATGCCGCAGGCGATGGCGAGTTTTCCTGCATAGGCGGGTCGAAGCATAAATTTCTCCTTTTCAGGACCCCAACTAAATCTCGGCGTCCTTGCCGTGCGTCCGTATGTACACCAGCGAGAAGCTGCAACCTTTGCCTTCCGGCTGCACCGCGACGATGTGCTGATCGTTCTTCTTGCCCACTTTTAGTTCGATATTGCTGCCGTGATCGCCTTCGCAGCTCAGTTCATTCGAGTCACTATGCGAGCCATGCGATCCCGTTTTCATGTCCAGGTTCAGATCCGAAGTGTGGCACTCCAGCACGTCGCCATACTTCTTCAGCTGATCTTTGTAAAAGCTAAGAATCTTGGCTGGCTCGGCGTCAGACTCATACTCCAGCGCCACCACTTTCAAGCTGTACCCGAAGCCTGAAATGTTCACGTTGGCGCTCTTATTGTCGTGGCTCGTGCTTTTGGGCTTCATTCGCGCTCCGGGATACACGCTCAATCCCGTGTCCATTACATCGGCGTCGTTTGAAACGTGAATGCCGCCGGCCAGCGTCTTGATGTTCACTTGCTTATCTTCGCCGTTCGACTCCTTCTTTACGTTCACGCTGCAGGCGGATAGGGCGAACCCCGCTGCCAGCATAGTTACGAACAAACTTTTATTTTTGCCCATGCTCTAAACCTCCAACCGCAACCTGCGCCGGACGGTCGATCCCCGTTCCACGTTGCGCAACATTCGGAATGCTTACCGGCAGATGCCCGCGAATCGCAATCTCCCCAAACAAAGCCTTGATGGCCGCGATCTCCGAAACCGTCGCATTGGAGAACGTGCACAGGTAATTCTGAATCTTCGGGAAGTCCCCGGCCAGGTACGGATTTCCCATCGCCACCACCGCCGTCTTCTCTGCCGCGCGATCCAGCAACTGCTGCAACAGCGTTCCCGTCGCATCAGCCATTGCCACCGTGTTGCCCACTTTGCCCGCTACCGGAACCACATAAACCGCGGCCACAACTGTCTTGGCGTCATCCACCGCCTTCAAAACTTCATCGCGCATGCCTGCGGCAAAGCGCGGATCCACATAAATCACGCGTGCATCCGGCACTCGATCGCGAAATTCGCGTCCGAAGGCGCGCCCTGAATCCGTCCGCACATCGTCAGAGAAAAGCACCGCTAGAGTCTGGTTGTGGGTCTCCTCTTGCGTGGTATACGGAAGTCCGGCCTTGGCAGTTCCCTTCGATTTCAGCGGCAAAACTTTTCCGTTCTCCCGCACCAGCGTGATGGCTGCCTCCGCCGTCTGCTGCCCAAATGTTATGTTATCCGGCTTGCCCACGCTGCTGGCGATGGCTTGCACATCCACCAGTCGTGCATCCTGCAACCCCAGGGACGCCTTTGTTTTCAATATTTTCAGCACCGAGTGGTCCAGGCGCTCCCGCGAAATCTCCCCCGACTGCACCGCCTTGAGCATGGAGTGATAAGACGCGGGAAAGTCCGCCGGAATCAGCAACAGGTCGTTGCCCGCCTTAAAAGCCTCCACCGCCGCCCGACCAATATCGTTCGAGAAAAGGTGCGTCAGCCCCGCCATGTCCAATGCGTCGGTAACGACGATTCCCTTGAAGCCAAGCTGCTTTTCCAGCAGATCAGAAACAATGGCCGGCGAAATTGTGGCCACATGATTGGGATCGGAATCGAGCGCAGGCACGGTCACGTGCGCCACCATCACCGAATCCACTCCCGCGGCAATGGCCTGGCGAAACGGTGGCAGTTCAATCGAATCGAGGTGGGCGCGATCCACATTGACGCTGGCTACCCCCAGATGCGAATCGGTGGCCGTATCGCCATGCCCGGGAAAATGTTTCACCGTGGTCAGCATGCCGCCTTGATGCGCCCCTTTGATGTAGGCCTCCACCAGATCGCCAACCTGTTTGGGATCTTCGCCGAACGACCGTGTGTTGATGATCGGATTCGCCGGATTCGAATTCACGTCTGCGTCGGGAAAAAAATTCCAGTGAATGCCAATCGCCCGCGCTTCTTCGGCGCTAATGCGGCCAAAACGTTCCGCGTCCGCGGTATTTCCATCTCCCCCAAAGGCCATGGCGTGGGGAAAGACCGTGGTCCCCATCAAACGCATGGAGACACCTCGCTCAAAATCCGCGGCGAATAGTAACGGCAGCTTCGATTCGCTCTGCAGCCGGTTCAACAATTCCGCCGCCTCGTAAGGCTCGCTGCGCAGAAGATACGGCCCGTCCACATGCACCGTCATGGCGAACGAGCCTACGTGATACTTCTGCATGGCCTCGCGCAGTTGCAGGTATTCGGGATTTTCTACATTGAGAAAGCTGGCCCGGCACCAGATCATGAAAACCTGGCCGATTTTTTCCTCGAGCGTCAGCTTGTGTAGCGTTTTTTCCGCCCACTTGTCGCCCGCCGCCGTCGAATGAATGGGGCCCGGGCGTTGGTATTTTTCCGCGGCCTTATCTTTGGCGGATGCGCTGAAAGCAAACGCGAGAATTAAGAGCAAGGAACCAAGTTTGCGAGGCATGCTGAAAACGATAGCAGAAAGTGCAAACACAATTGTTTCTTAGTTTTGTGCGAGCGGTCGGGGACTCACATCTGTTTTGCGGCGTCGACGATGGCTTGATTTTGAATCTCAATATCATCGCCAAATCCGCGCAGCCACTGCACCTCCGGCTCCCGCCGGAACCAAGTCATTTGCCGCTTGGCATAATTGCGATGCGCCTGTTGCGCCGCCAGCACAGCTTGCTCACGCGTGATCTCCCCGCGAAAATGCTGCGCCGCCTGTCTGTAGCCAAGAGAAGACAGCGCCCATACCGCCCCACCGTAAACCTTAAGCAGATGCTGCGTCTCTTCGATCAGCCCGGCTTCGAACATCTCCCGCGCACGCCGGTTGATTCGTTCATACAAAACCGCGCGGTCCGGGTCCAGCCCCAGCCGCAGGATGCGAAATCCCCGCAGCGGCTCCCGGCCCTGCTGCCACATGTCGCTCATCTTCCGGCGCGAGCCCAGGCAAACCTCAATGGCGCGGATAACTTTGGGCGTGTCGTTGGCATGAATTTTTTCCGCCGCTGCGGGATCAAGCCGGCGCAGAATCCGATGAAGATAAACCGATCCGCGACTTTCCATTCGCTCGCGCAATCTTTCGCGCAACTCCTCAGAGCGCTGCGGCCCGGCGAAGAGTCCATCCAGCAATGCCCGCAAATAGAGTCCGGTACCGCCCACCACGATGGGCAAGTGTCCTCGCCCTCTAATTTCGACCAGCACCTGCCGCGCCTGCCGCGCATATTCTCCGGCCGTGATGTGACTGGCAGGCTCGACGCAATCGACCAGATGATGCGGCACCCGCGCGCGTTCCGAGGCAGTGGGTTTGGCCGTACCGATATCAAACTCGCGATACATGGCTACCGAATCGCAATTCACAATCTCGCCATGAAAGCGTTCGGCCAGCGCCAGCGAAAGCGCCGTCTTGCCGCTGGCCGTAGGGCCAAGGACGACCAACAGCAGCGGATCGAGCCGCACCGGAGCCACCGTCAGCGCACGCTCCAGTGAATGACGTGCCAGTAGCGCACCACGGTGAGGACGAGCAGCAGAAACGCAATCAGCAGCAAGCCGAAAGTCTCCGTGGCATAGGCAGCGTGCCGCCGCCGTTCGTGAGCGGAATCATGTTCATCAGCTGTATCAGGAACGCGCCGGGCCTGCGGCATGCAGACATTCTACGCCCGGCAGGAAAACTAGCGGCAGTCCGCGGGCGAATACCACTTTCGCGGATGGTAAACTTTTCTGTTCGCGCAGTTAGTTTTTCTTATTTTTTGATCCGGGGTTCCTTTTGAAAAAACAAATTCAGCTCGCTGCCTTTACCTTTTTGCTCGTCTCCGCCTGCCTCACGCCGCTTCCTGCGCAAACCAATGCTGGCACCAAGCCGCTCACCATTGAAGCAATTTTTTCTCCCGACGGCCTCGGCGGACGTGGGCCGGAGAACATTGAGTGGAGTCCCGACGGCAGCAAGCTTACCTACGTGGAGCGCAACGGAGACAAAGGCGAGCTGTGGTATATGGATGCCGCCACTGGCGAGAAAAAGGTTTTGGTCAGCGCGGCCAAGCTGGCTGCGCTCGCCCCCGACGCCACTAAAGTTAAAGACGAGCGCGAAAAAGAGCGCCTCACCCGCTATCACGTCGCCGCGTATCTGTGGGCTCCCGATTCCAAGCACTTGATCTTCGACTCCCAAGGCCAGCTTTGGATGTATGACCTCGCCACCGGCACTGGCGTGCAGTTCACTTCTGCTCCCGACCCCAGCCTCGATCCTAAATTTTCACCCGACGGCAACCATGTTTCCTATGTGCGCAAGCACAATCTTTATGTCCGGCCGGTGAGCGGCAAGAATGAAAAAGCCTTGACCAAAGACACCGCGGACGATTTGTTTAACGGCGACATCGATTGGGTGTACACCGAAGAATTGGCAGTGCGCAGCAATTATTTCTGGTCGCCCGACAGCAAAGAGATCGTTTTTTTGCACATGGACGAATCCAAGGTGCCGACTTACCCTTTGGTGAATTTAATTCCCACCCACCCCACGGTGGACAACGAAAAATACCCCAAGGTCGGCGATCCCAATCCCACGGTGAAGCTGGGCGTGACCGACATCGACAAGGGAAAAGTCCGCTGGATCTCTTTGACCTCCGACCCTGAAGCGTATATTCCACGCTTTGGCTGGGTGCGCGACGGAGTGATCTGGGCAGAAGTGCTGAACCGTGATGAAGACAAAATGGATTTGTACTTCATCGATGCCCGCTCCGGTAAGTCGCTCGTCGTTCTCACCGAAACCACTCCTGGGGCATGGATCAATTTCGAGCAGGTCGAGGTTCGCTTCCTGAAATCCTCCGGCGGATTTTTGTGGCCCAGCTGGCGCGATGGCAACATGCACCTCTACTACTACAGCTTCGACAAGCAGAATCCCATGGCCGCCGACGCGAAATTAGAGCGGCAGCTGACCAAGGGGAACTTCGCGGTGCTGGGCATTGAGGGCGTGGATGAATCTGCGGGAAGCGTTTTCTTTTCCTCGAACCAGGGCGACCCGCGGCAACACCAGATTTTTTCCGCCAAGCTGGATGGCTCGGCGACGCAGCAGCTTACGCATGACGAGGGCATGAACTTTGGCACGTTTGCCGACGATGGCAAACACTACCGGCACATTTTCATGGGCCCAACCACGGTGCCGCGAATGTCCCTGTGCGCCGTTGGCGGTTCGTGCACACCCATGTGGCAGGCGCGGGATGAAATTTCTGAGTACGGGCTGCGAGCCCCGAAGTATCTGGAGCTTAAAGCCGACGACGGCACCACGCTCTACGGGCGGTTATTGTTGCCTCCGGACGGCGCAGCCAGTGGCAAGATTCCGGTCATCGTGAATATTTACGGCGGGCCTGCCGCTCAGACCGTGCAAAAAAGCCCGCCCGATCCCTTCGATGAAATCCTGGCGCGCAAAGGCTTCGCGATCTTCTCCGTCGACAATCGCGGAACGCCCGGCCGCGACCGGAAATTCCAGACTGCGATTCGCCATGAATTTGGCGCTATCGAGTTGAAAGATCAACTCACTTCACTCGATCAACTCTTCGCGCAATACCCGCAGCTCGACAAAGACCGCATCGCCATCTGGGGATGGTCCAACGGCGGCTCGATGACTTTATATGCGATGACCCACTCCGACCGCTTTCGCGCTGGGGTGGCCGTCGCTCCCGTCACCAGCCAGGTAAATTACGACACCATTTATACCGAGCGCTACATGGGCCAACTCAAAGAAGACCCAGATGGTTACGCGCAATCCGACGTAAACAAGTCAGCCGCCAACCTGCATGGAGCGCTGCTGCTGGTGCACGGCACGGGCGACGACAACGTGCACTTCCAGAACAGCATGCAGATGATCGATGCGCTCATCAGGGCCGGCAAGCAATTCAAGCTGATGATCTATCCCAACAAGACGCACAGCATCGCCGGGCCGGATGCCCGCGCGCACCTGTTCCACATGATTGAAGATCATTTTGAACAGGAGTTGAAGTAGAACTACTTTCGTTTGTCGGGTTTACGCGAGGAACTGACGCGCGTGGTGGTTTCTTTCCCCGAGCTTTCTTTGGATGAACTGTCTTTGCCCGAACTCTCTTTCGAAGAACTGTCGGAGGAAGACGATTTACCGGAGCTGTCTTTCG
This sequence comes from uncultured Acidobacteriota bacterium, assembly GCA_963758565.1. Taxonomy (GTDB): domain Bacteria; phylum Acidobacteriota; class Terriglobia; order Terriglobales; family Acidobacteriaceae; genus Sulfotelmatobacter. The sequence continues at coordinate 247,001 of CAVWVX010000001.1, forward strand.
AGGACGACTCCGATTTCGACTTGTCGTCTTTCTTGGAATCTTTGCCGCTGTCAGAAGATGGCGCGTGGGATTTATTGGCGTAGTCGGTTACGTACCATCCCGAACCCTTGAACTGCACGGCAGGCGCGGAGATCATCTGCTCCACTTTGCCGCCACATTCCGGGCACTTCTTCACCATTTTGTCGGAAAATTTCTGGATCTTCTCGAAACGATGACCGCACTTTTCGCACTGATATTCGTAAAGAGGCATGGGTGTTAAGACGATGTTAGAAAATTTGTTCTGCTTCGATTCTAGGGGCGACGGTCGAATTGCGTCAATTCGACAAAGTGATTGCCCTCGTCGAAGGCTTGTTTTCGTCTGGAGGGACTTGACCATCTCCGGAGAAATTTTCAGCCTCCTCTGCGGCGAAAGGCTTTTTTCGGTTCGTTGAATTCACCTCGCGAACGCACAATTACTTTTGGAAATAGCTGATTCTGTTGGGTAAGCAAAAATGGCCTGACTGATTCGATTGCACTTAGCTCGCTCGGATTTTTGGAGCCGCCGCTCGGAGCGCAACAGTCCCTCGGAACAATTCGTAAAATAGCGTTTGCGGGGGCGGAAATGGCCTCAGGATCGATGATCGCCTCCGGAACGACCCTGAGGGTCATTCAGTACCTCGATCGCGCCAGACGAGCCGCAAATGGCCCTAGCGTTCGTTATTTACTTTAAGATATTTATGAGCGGCCGCGTATTCCAGCTAACTGACTGATTCCATTGAGCAAACAATTTAACCTTCTCTAACTCGCTGAAAATAAAAGGGTCGACTGAAAACAAAGCCTTTAGCAGCAGGGCCGTCCTGCCGACGCGATCCCATCACCCTCTTAACCGATCTCCCGGACAAGGGCGGAGGCAATCGCGGTGTTAGACTTCGCCCATGAAGGAGTCTGAAACAGAACGAAACCCGGCCGGCACGGCGCAGGAATTTTCGGGAGCGCCTTCCGTCACATCTTCTCGAACACCTACTCCTACCCCGGGGGCCGCGCTATATATCGTCGCCACACCCATCGGCAATCTGGAAGACATCACTTTCCGGGCGGTGCGCACGCTGAAGGAAGTTGACGTGATCGCCTGCGAGGATACGCGGCAGACGCAGAAGTTGTTGAATCATTACGGCATTAGCACTCGCACTGTGAGCTATCACGAGCACAACGAGCTCACGCGCTCGGCCGAACTGGTGAAAGAGATGCAGGAAGGCGCGAGCGTGGCGCTGGTCACCGACGCCGGCGTGCCGGGAATTTCCGATCCTGGCTATCGTTTGATCACGCTGGCCATCCGGCACCGCCTGCCGGTGGTGCCGATTCCGGGGGCGTCGGCATTTCTCTCCGCGCTGGTGGCGAGCGGGCTGCCAACGGATTCGTTTCGGTTCAGCGGTTTTCTTCCGGCCAAGCGCGGCGAGCGCCGCAGCGCGCTGGACGCGATCAAGACCTCGCCGCGGACGCAGGTGTTTTACGAAGCTCCCCACCGGATCGTTGAGGCGCTGCAGGATGTCGTCGAAATTTTGGGCAAGGAGCGGCATGTGGTTATTGCCCGCGAAGTAACGAAATTGCACGAAGAGTTTCTGCGCGGGCGTGCCGGCGACGTTTTAGAGATATTGCAGTCCCGCGATGGGGTTAAAGGTGAGATCACGCTGCTGATCGGGAAGGCGGAAGAAGATGCTCACGTGACGACGGGCGCATCGGCCCGTCCATCGATTCGAAAACATGTTGAGCAATTGATGTCTGAAGGCGACGACGAAAAAACCGCGCTGAAGAAAGTTGCCAAAGAGCGCGGGATATCCAAGAGCGAGGCCTACCGGGAATTGCAGAGGAGTAAGTAAAAAGGCTGCTAGAATGATATAATTAAGATTGATTAACCTTAATCAATCTTGATTGAGGCAGGACTCCATGAAAACTGTTGTTCATCGCATTCCTCTTACCAAGGCCCGCATCAACCTGGGGCAGGTAGTCCGGCGGGCCCACGTTAACCGCGAATACTTCATCCTCGAAAAAGACGGCATCCCGGTCGTGGGGCTGATGCACGTGGATGATTTGGAAGACTACCTGGAACTGCAAGATGAATCATTGAAGGCACAGATCAAAACCGGGTATCAGGATTATCTTGCGGGTAGAACTCGCGACGCGGGTGAACTGCTGGCGGAGTTGCGGCGACCTGCCAAGAAGGCAAAGAAACAAGCCGCGCGATAGCTCCGCTCGAGGTTTTGGGATTGACCAATCAGGGCGGGGATAACGGAGTTCTCGGCCATGCCTGCGGATCTAAATCCTTTTAGAGTCTTAACCACGCCAGGCTACGAACGGGACCTGCGGGCGATCTCGCGCGGGCGCCCGCAGGTTGCGGACGCCATGGAGACGCTGCTCGCTATTCTTCGTCGTGATCCATACAACCGCAGCCGCCGGCACCAGATCAAAAAGCTGGCTGGGTGCGAAGTGGGCGAGGGACAATGGAGAATCCGCTGGAAAGAATACCGACTGCGGTATGACATTGTTGGATCCGATGTCGTCCTGTACTCGTTCCGCCATCGGAAGGAAGCGTACTGAATGCGTGCGCGTTTAACACGTCGGATAGTCGGCGACTACTTCGCGCGGGTTCCCACTCACCGCGTCGCTCCCCACTTCACCCGTGTTCGATGAGGGGAAGAGGAAAAGGAAGTGCTCCAAACCTGAAGAGCTACCGAATGACGCCATACTCAACGAATGGTCCCTGCCACACAAATTCGCCAAGTCTATTTATGTAACCGATCGAATCTTCGGTGGTTACAAGGCTCAAACCGTCTTGGAAGTTTTGCGCGCTGCGGAATGCCGGCGGGATGACCATCTCCCCGTCGCGGTTAATGAATCCGCTGGGAGGTGAGAATCCGACTCGAGACTCTTGTTCTTCGACTCTCGCTAAACCGTCCGAAAAATCACGAGCCAGAGTAAACCGGCATCCGATAACAATGCGACCCGCTGTATCGATAAAGCCATACTTCTTATCCAGTTTGACCACAGAACGGTGTTCGCTAAAGCTGCCGGCATCATCGAAACCAGCGTCAAAAGCATAGTTCCCCGCGGTATCAATGAACCTGTAGTGGTCCTGGCCTGTCCAGACTGGAGCCAGGCCGTTCGCAAAGCGACCAGCGCGTGTGTCAGGCCAACGCTTTCCAGAACCTGCTCCATCAAAGCGTGGGGTGATTTCGAAAATGCCCGAGGGGGCGACGTAGCCCCAGAGGCTTCCTACTTTCGCTGCAGCAAGCCCTTCAGAGAAAGCGTTAGCATCGTGAAAAACTGCAGGAACAATCTCAGCGCCGGTTGTGTCCAGGTAGCCGTATTGCCAACTCCGGCGTTCCTGAAACATGCCAACCCGAAACACTGCCCGTTCTTCTTGGAAGGACTCCAAATAGTCGTACTTGGGTTGGACCACAAAATTACCGGTTCGATCGATAATCCCCCACTTATCCTTTACCGACACGTTGGCGAGCCCGTGATGAAACCTGCCTAAGTACCAGGAAGCTGGCTCGATTACAAAGTCACCGCTGGCGCTAATCGCTCCCCATCGATTCTTAATCTCAACCACAGCGAGCCCTTCGTGGAAACGAGTTCCCTGCTCAAAGATGGGATCAATGACGACCTTACCTTCTTTATCGATGTAACCGACCTTGAAACGAGTCTTGGCTCGACTCTGACGCACGAAGATAGGGAACAGGCTGTTGGGCTTCATTGGGCAAGACGACGGTCGAAAAATGGGGCTGCGTCTATTTCCCCGCCAGTTCCCGCTTTACCGCCTCGCTCACCACTTTGCCGTCCACGCGCATGCCGGCGGCGGAGAAGCGGGCCATGGCTTGCTTCATCACGCTGCCCATATCTTTCATGGTGGGCGCGCCCATCTCTGCGATGACGGCTTTCACTCCGGCGACCACTTCGGCTTCGCCGGCTTCCTTGGGCAGGTAGCTTTCGATCAATACGATTTCCGCGGCTTCTTTGTCGGCCATTTCCTGGCGGCCGCCCTTGGTGAACTGGTCCACCGATTCTTTGCGCTGCTTGATCAGCGTGGTCAGAACGGCTTGCGATTCTTTTTCATCCAGCGGCGCCATCTTTTCGATCTGGCGATTCTGCAGCGCGCTCTTCACCATGCGCAGCGTGGAGAGACGCTGCTCCTCGCGCGCCTTCATGGCGGCGACAATGTCTTTCTGAATCTGTTCGACAAGGCTCATAAAGCGCATTATATCGAAGAGCTGCGAGCTAAGAGCTGCGAGCCACGAGCTATCATCAGGCGCGTTAACTCGCGGCTCGCGGCTCGCAGCTCGCAGCTTCTTAGGAAAATAATTTGCACAGTACTAGCTCTAGGGCCGCACCTAACGTGGCGTTGCTGCATCTCATGCACAGGAGGAAACAGATATGAGTCGAGTCGCAATCTGGGCGCAGTTGGAAGCCAAGCCGGGTAAAGAAAAAGAGGTGGAAGAGTTTTTGAAATCGGCGCAGCCGTTGGCCGAGCGCGAGGCCGGAACGCTGAGCTGGTATGCCATCAAGATGGGGCCGGGAAAGTACGGCATCTTTGATACGTTCGCCGACGAGAAGGGGCGAGAAGCTCACCTGAACGGCGAGATTGCCAAAGCGCTGTTCGCGAAAGCGAAAGATCTCTTTTCGAAGGCGCCGGATGTTGCCAAACCGGAAATTCTCGCCGTGAAGTCTTCCAAGACATAATCCGATCGAGGTATTGCGGAAGGTCAACCTTCCGATAGACTACTGAAGACACACAATCTCATAAATCTTCAGGACTCTATCGGAATGTTGCATAAGAACCGTTTGTTCACTCCTGGCCCAACGCCGCTGCTGCCGGCGGCGCAAACGGCCATGGCTTCGTTTACCGCGCACCATCGCACGGCCGACTTTCGGGCGCTGTTTCAGCGGGTGCTGGCCGATATGAAAGAATTTATCGGCACGCAGAATGATGTGCTGGTGCTGGCCAGTTCCGGCACCGGCGTGATGGAAGCATCCGTTTCGAATCTCACCTCGCCGGGAGACAAAGTTCTGGTGCTCACGGCGGGAAAGTTTGGCGAGCGCTGGACCGGGCTGAGCAAAGCGTTTGGTTGCAGCGTTGACGTGCTGAGCGCACCTTACGGTGAGACTTTTTCGCTGGACGCGATCCGCGCCAGGCTCAAGCCCGAGGTGCGCGCCGTGTTTGTGCAGGCGACGGAAAGCTCAACGGGCGTGCGGCACGACGTGGAAGGCATCGCAAAAATCGTGCACGGCCAAGGCGACAACACTCTGCTGATCGTCGATGCCATCACCGGCCTGGGCACCACTCACTTCGACGTAGATCGCCGGGGCGTGGACGTGATCATCGGAGGATCGCAGAAGGCGTTGATGATTCCTCCGGGCCTGGCGTATTGCGCGGTGAGTGAAAAAGCGTGGCGGCGGATGGAGACGACGACCTCGCCGCGCTTTTATTTTGATTTGCGCAAAGAGCGCAAGGCGGCGGCCAAGGGCGAGTCGGCATATACGCCGCCAACTTCCTTATTTGCGGCGCTGGGCGCGGCTCTTGAATTCATACGCGCCATGGGCAAAGGCGATCTGGCCAAGGGACGCGAGGCGCTGGTCGACAACGCCGAACTGTGCGCAGCCATGACCCGTGCGGGCGCAGAGGCTTTGGGATTGAAGCTTTTTGCCGCATCTCCGGCGGCTGCTCTCACCGCCATCAACTCGCCGGAGGGAATCGATTCCGGAAAGATCATCAAAGAATTCCGCGAGTCGTTTGACGCCGTAGTGGCCAACGGTCAGGGCGAGATGAAAGGCCAACTCTTCCGCATCGCGCACATCGGCTACTACGACTATCTCGACACGATTGGAATTCTGGGCGCGCTGGAGCATGTACTGGCGCGCGTCACCGGAAAAAATGTTGAGTATGGCGCAGCGGTGCGCGCAGCCCAGCAAGTCTACGCGCACGCTGTGTCGGGCAAGCAACAACCCGTTGGAGCCTGAGAAATTCGGGGGAGGGCTTTTCCGGGCTAATTGATGGTGAAGGTCATGCTGTTCGAGGTCTCCGCCATGGTGCCGCCGCCGTAAATTCCGCCGGCTGTGCCGGGATTCGTAACCGAAACGGAAGCAGTGCCTGCGGCCGCAACATCCGCATCAGGAATAGTAGCCATCACCTGATTACCGCTTACGTGAGTGGTGGCTAAAGCCGCGCCTGCCCAATTGATGGTGGCGTTGCTGTTGAAGTTGGTGCCGTTGACGGTAAGGATGACGCCGGTGCTGCCGGCCGCTGTGCTGGAAGGGGCGAGCGCGGAAATGTTCGGCATGGATCCGGGCGCGGCCGGGGTGGTGGCTTTCGAACTGTAGCCGCACGCCACACCCAGCGCCAGCAACGCTGCCAGAAATACTGTTGTCGTGATTTTCATACTCTTCTCCTGCGGGGAAACTCTGGGCCCCGACTGAAGAGAGCTTAGGATAGGGTGGTGGTAGAGGTGTCAGGACGCGGTCATTTTGATGTAAAGCTTTTGTCAATCGACTTCTTAAGTTAAAGGATCAACTCTCGCTTGAAAATCGTAATCGCCGAAAAAATCTCCGCTGCAGCCGCCGAACAATTGAAACAGCCGGGGTGGACGGTTCTTACCGCCGACCAGATTGATGGAAAGCTGGCGGAGCATCTGGAATCTGCCGATGCGCTGATGGTGCGCTCGGCAGTGCAGGTGGATGCCGCACTGCTGGCTAACGCGAAAAAACTTCGCGTCATTGGGCGGGCGGGCGTGGGCGTGGACAACATCGATCTGGATGCGGCTACGCGGCAGGGTATCGCGGTGATGAATACGCCCGGGGCGAACGCCGTCGCGGTGGCGGAACATACGATGGGGATGATGCTAGCTATGGCGCGGCATCTTTGCCGGGCTGACGCTCTGATGCATGCCGGCAAGTGGGAGAAGAAATCGCTGCAAGGTTCGGAGCTGCGGGGCAAGACGCTGGGCATCGCCGGCCTGGGCCGCATCGGCATGGAAGTGGCACGGCGGGCGCGCGCGTTCGGCATGAGCATTGTGGCGCACGATCCTTTTGTTTCCGCGGGCGTAGCCAAAGAGCAAGGCATCCGGCTGGCCAGCCTGGACGATCTCTACGCCGCCGCGGACTACATCACGTTGCATGTCGGGCTCACGCCGCAAACTACGGGGATGATTAACGCGACCGCCATCAAGAAAATGAAAAAAGGCGTGCGCCTGGTGAACTGCGCCCGCGGAGAACTGGTGCACGAAGCGGATCTGGTGGCGGCGTTGAAAGATGGCCAGGTGGCCGCCGCGGCGCTGGATGTTTTCAGCGAAGAGCCGCTGAAGAATTCTCCGCTGCAGGCGATGGAGAATGTGATTCTGACGCCGCACATTGGCGGCCAGACATACGAGGCGCAGGAGGCTGTGGGCGTGCAGATTGCCCAGCAGGTGCGCGAATATCTGAAGCACGGCGTGATCCAGAATGCGGTCAACGTGCCCTCGGTTTCCGCCGAGGAGTATGCCGAGATGCAGCCTTACATCGTTTTGGCAGAGCGCATGGGAGCGTTTCTGGCGCAGATTTCCGAAGGCTCCATCCAGGAAATCTCTTTACGCTACAGCGGTCACATCGCAGATTGGAAAACCGATTTGATCCGCAATGGCGCAATCAAGGGAATTCTGAACCAGACGCTGGACGAAAAAGCCAATCTGGTGAATGCGGCGTCACTGGCGGAGGAGCGCGGGCTGGCGGTACACGAGGCGCACAAGGCAAAAGCTTCCACCGGGGGCGCCGGGAGCGTGCTTTCGATCCATCTGAAGAGTTCGAAGGAAGAACACATGGTGAAGGGCGCGGTGCTGCGCGGATCTCTGCCGCGACTGCTGCACATTGACGATATTGATGTGGAAGCTCCGCTGGAACGCGACCTGATTTATCTGCGCAACCGCGACGTGCCGGGCGTGATCGGCAAGGTGGGAACGATTCTGGGAGAGGGAGAAATTAATATTGCCGATTTCTCGCTGGGACGGCGCAGCACAGAGGCTGCTGCTGAAAATCGCGAAGCGATTGCAGTGGTACACGTGGACGGGCCGGTGCCCGATGAAGTTCTGAAGAAGTTGGAGGAGATTCCGGCGGTGCAGCAGGCGAAGGCGGTGCGGCTGTTTTAGAAAAGCGGGCGGACGGTGCTACGAGTTTTGTTCTTCGTCCCGCCGCAGTTTGCGGCTCTCCGCCAGCAGAGCCATGGAGTGCATTAGGTTCTGCAGCGTGATAATGCCCACCAGGCGCTGATCTTCAACCACCGGGATGATGCTGAGATTGCGCGAAGTAAGCTTGCGGAAGGCGGAGGCCAACGACTCGTTCCGAACGGAGACTTCGAAAATCTTGTTCATCACCGCCTGCACGTAGCCGTTCCCTTCCACCCGCAAGGCCTCGAGAATGCGCTGCCGCGAAATCACCCCCACCATGTCACTGCCGCGCACCACGGGGAAGTCATCCTGCAACGAATGCACCGCTTTTTCCAGCGCATCTTCGAGGGTGTCGGCGGGAGACAGTGTGGCAAAGTCAGTTAGCATCACTTCTTCCAGACGGACACTGTCTAATACGGATTGGAAAATAACGGCCCGCTCTTCAAGTTGTGCCGCCGAGAAAATTATCATGCCCACCATGGTGAGCCAGGTATTGCTGAACAAACCGGCGACCATGAGCACCATGGCCAAGGCGTGGCTGATGGAAACGGCGCGGCGCGTGGCCGTCGCCAGATCGGTGGTGCGGGCGAAGTAGGCGCGAAGAATTCTGCCGCCATCGAGCGGGTAAGCGGGTAGAAGGTTAATCACGGCGATGTAAAGGTTAGCCCCCACCAAACTGCGTGGCAGATTGCTGGATTGAAGAAGCGGCCACTTCCACAGATTGGCACCAGGAATCGCGGCATACACAACGCCAGCCGCGACCATGGCAAACGCAAGATTTACCAGGGGTCCGGTCAAGGCAAGTCTGACTTCACGCCGCCAGATTTCTTCGACGGTCTCTGGTTTCTTTACCCGCGACTCGTCAAAAACGGTAACGCCGCCCAGCGGTAAGAGAATCACGGCCTTGGCCACAAGGCCAGCGCGATGCGCCATGAACATGTGGCCAATTTCGTGGGCCGCCACACAGGCCAGCACAATGGCTACCAGCGCCAAGTCGCGTGGTCCGTTGGCCGGATGCTGCGCGTTGTACTCCGTCCAGAAAACAAAAAGAGGCAGGATCAGAAACGTCAGGTGCAGGCGGACTTCGACGCCAAACAACCGCCCGACCTGGATGGAAAAACTTCTCATGAGATGGCGACCACTACAGTTATTTTACATGGTCGGATATATTGACCTCGGGAATCGAAGGTACAGAGCCATGCGCGTCATCGCGGGAAAATATCGAGGGCGCCCGCTGCGGGCGCCGCGCGGCTCGGAGGTTCGGCCAACGTCGGATCGCTTGCGCGAGACTCTCTTTAACATTCTGAGTGCGGGAAATCCTGACGCGCTTAAGGGCACTCTTTGGCTGGACTTGTTTGCCGGTACGGGCGCGGTGGGGATTGAGGCGCTGAGCCGCGGCGCGCGGCAGATTTACTTCGTGGAAAACGCGCCGGCATCCGTCAAGCAGATCGAACAGAACCTTCACAGCCTGGGAATCGGTGAGGGATTCAAGATCCTGGAAGGCGATATGTTGCGCCTGTTCTGGAAACTGGAGCGAGAGCATATTGCCGCCGACGTAGTGTTCCTGGACCCGCCGTATGGCATGCAATACGCCTACGAAGAAACGCTCTCAGGCCTGGCGGAGTCTTCGCTGGTGTGGGCGATGACGCTGGTGATTGCGGAGCACGAAAAGGCATTTGATCCGGGGGATGATTTCGGACACCTGCGCAGAATCCGCAAAGTGGTTCAGGGCAGCGCAGCACTGAGTTTCTACCGCATCGGTGGGCAGCCCGATCTGAGTAATAATCTGTAAACTCTACATCAGCAATTCGCCGCCGCGGCGCACAATGGGGTGCTGCATCTCCTGCAGATCATTCTTCACCATGTTCAACCCGTAGACGCAGCCTTCGAAATCGCGGGAGAGATGGGCAAAGAGCGGTGCGACCTTGGCGTATTCGAAGTGCTCGAACTTGGAAACAATGTAATAGCTCTCTTTTCCGGCTTTCATCCACTCCACAAAGCTTTCCAGGCGCTGGCGCCGCAGCCGGAACTGGTTGATGCTCTCGGGAAACATTCCAGCGAAGAAGAGGGCGTAGTCCCCGATATGTTTGCGCACCTGGCGTTCGCGATCGAAGGAGGGAGCGGGTCCGTACACGGGATCGGATTCGAGAAGCATCTCACCCAGGTCGGCGAGGGGACGGTCGGTCGCGTCATGAATCTTGAAGAGCTGGTCGGCGTCGCAGAACTCGGTGAGCAGTTGCGAAACATACGCAACCACTTGCGGATCGCGAATGCCAATTTCTTCCGCGTAATGGCGCCCTACTAACTCTTGAAACAACTGCCGCAGTGGATGAGATTCCGGAATCATCGGTGAACCCCCTGAAACCCGTGTTGCGCGCGATTTCCAACCTGCTGGTAACTAGTTACCTTAGTCTTACCCCAAACGCAAGTGACTTTTGTTTATACCTCGCATCACTTTCGCTAATTGATTGGAAGTCGACAACGCATGGCAAGGTTGCAACCCGTTTCTGTTGGCACATGAGCTAGACGGCTGCTAATTTGGCCGGCTGAGTGGCGGATACAATCAAATACCGAAAGGAATTTGGAAAAAATGCAACGACTTAATATTTCCAGCGGTACGCGTTGGGAGCCTACGGTCGGTTACTCCCGTGCGGTAAAGGTTGGACCCTACGTCCACGTCTCGGGCACAACTGCCACGGGAGCGGACGGCAAGATTGTCGGCGTGGGAGATGCCTATGCCCAAACGGTTCAGACCCTGAAAAATATTGCGAGTGCTCTGGAAAAAGCCGGCGCCACCATGAAAGATGTGGTGCGAACGCGCATTTATGTAATCAATATGGCCGAGTGGGAAAAGATCGGCAAAGCTCACGGAGAGATCTTTTCGAACGTTCGTCCAGCAACTTCCATGGTGCAGGTGAGCGCGCTCATCTCGCCGGAAATGTTGGTCGAGATCGAGGCCGACGCTTACCTGGGCGCAGACTGAGAGTAGAATTCCACCATTCCAAAACCAGTTGGGAGGACGCGTGAAATTTCTGAAATGGATGATGCTGCTAGCCGCAGCTTTCCCCTCGTTTGCACAACAGACAGCGCCGCCACGAGGTGCGAACTCCGATTCCTGGACCGTGATCCGCGCCGGTTCGCTGATCGATGGGAAATCCGACAAGCCGCGCCGCGATCAAGTGATCGTCATCCACGGCAATCGCATTGAGAGCGTTGGCGATGCTGCATCGGCCAAAGTTCCCAGCGGCGCCAAGGTTGTCGATTTATCCAAATCGACGGTGCTGCCTGGCCTGATCGATTCTCATACTCACATTTTTCTGCAAGGGGAGGATCCCGCGCAGGGGGGATACGACGCCAATATTTTGAATGCTCCGCTGGCCCTGCGGGCCGCCCGGGCGACGGTGGCGGCGAAGCGCGCACTGGAGCAAGGCTTTACCACGTTGCGCGACGTCGAGACCGAAGGTGCGGGCTACGGCGACGTTGGCATCAAGCAAGCGATCGAGCTGGGATATATTCCCGGCCCGCGTCTCATCGTTGTCACCCGCGCTATCTCTACCACCGGAGGATATTCGCTGGATGGCTACGCTCCCGAACTTGAAATGCCGAAGGGCGCGCAGATCATAGACGGGCCGGTTGAGGCGCGCAAAGCGGCGCGCGAGCAACTCGATCACGGCGCTGACTGGATCAAGGTGTACATGACGCATCGCTCGTGGGTGGGGAAGAAGGGAGAACTGGTTTCGCAACCTACGCTCACGGTTGAGGAACTGCGCGCCATCGTGGATGAAACCCACGGCTGGGGGAAGAAGGTGGCCTGCCACGCATATAGCGGCATTGGCCTGCATCGCGCACTGGACGGCGGATGCGACTCTATCGAGCACGGCCTTGACCTGGACGACTCCGCTATCGCCCAGATGCTGAAGCAAGGCACCTGGTTCGTGCCCACCATCAGTGTGTATTACACCGACTGGGCGCCCGCCGACACTTCTGCCGGGCAGCGCGACCGGCTACGCGCCTCCGCGCATGAACAATCATTCAAGAAAGCACTGAAGGCAGGAGTGAAGATTGTCTTTGGCACTGACATGGGAGGAATTCCGTGGACGGAACCCATTGCCCAGGAATTCCCACGCATGGTCGAACTCGGCATGCAGCCCATGGACGCAATCCAGAGCGCAACCTCGCGCGCGGCGGTGATGCTCGATATGGAAGGTAAGATCGGCGTGGTGGCGCCGGGCGCATTCGCCGACATCGTTGCCGTTCTAGCTGATCCTCTGGCCGATATCAAGGCACTAGAAAATGTGCAATTCGTAATGAAAGACGGCAAGATTTTCAAGGACGGCAGCACTCATCCGTAGTATAGGGTTGCGCTGCTGAAATAAAGATTCTCCAAATCGTTTCAATTCGCTTGACATCGGCTGCGCCGCGAGCATAATTCATCAATCCCGCTTCCGCTTGCCGCGGGTCCCGGCGCAGGAGTTCTTAATCGAAGAAGCGAGCCGAAGGAGGTCCACCATGAGCGTTCTTGATTTATGTGACCGCGAAATCGCGGCTGTCCCGCTCGACGCTACCGTCTCTGACGCGATCAATAAAATGCTCGACCATCACGTAGGCGCGGTTGCAGTGGTCGACTCCGAATACCGCGTTGCCGGAATTTTTACGGAACGCGACGTTCTGCGCAAGATGGCATTGAGCCGCACCGATCCGCAGAGCACTTCCATACGCGACCTGATGACCACTCCGGTGGAGATGGCTACGCGCCGCACCGGCCCAGGCGAGGCCCTCACCATCATGCTCGAGCGCCACTTCCGCCACTTGCCGGTGGCAGATGACAATGGCAAGCTGCTGGGAATTCTCTCCATTCGCAATCTGCTGGAGTGGCGGGTGGAAGACCTGAGCCACGAACTGGACGCACTCGAACAGTATGTGTCGAACGATGGGCCGGGAGGGTAATACGAGTCGCGTTCCCCGCTGATGGCGACCTCTCTCTCCTCGGAAAAAACAATCGCCGGCGTGCGCATCGCTACGTCCGTTTTCTTCCTGCTTTTCGCAGAATACAAACTGGCGGGGCCAGGCTTTGCTCACGGCGGCTTCCAGCACTATCTTCACGATTACATTGCGACGGAGGCCGTTAGCTTCTACCGGCCTTTTCTGGTGCGGGTGGTGCTGCCGCATGCTGTCTACTTTGGCTATGCGGTTGGAGCGATCGAGGCCGTTCTCGGCTTCAGCCTGCTCGTGGGCTTGTGGGTGCGGGCCGCCTCTGTGCTGGGCGTCATTTACATGTTGAACCTCACGCTGGCTACGTGGTGGGCTCCGGGACATAACGCGCCTTTGTGGCGCTACTTCGGCGCGGAGCTGAGTCACCTGCCGCTACTCCTGCTGTTTATTGTCTTTTATGCGGAAGATGCCGGCAGAGTCTGGGGACTGGATGCGCGCAGGTCGTGATAGTTTCTAAGCGCTGAAGGGCTTTACCGAATCGCCGGTTACAATTCGGAGAAATTAATGAAGAGAATATTTTCATTCACCGTGGTGCTAGCCCTGCTTGCATTTGCCACCTTGAGCACCGGCCAGCAGCCGGGTGCGAACCGCGTAGTCATCCACGCCGGGCATGTGCTGGATGTGAAGACGGGTAAGCTGCTCTCCGATCAAATCCTGGTGATTGAAGAGGGAAAGATCGTGAGCGTGGGCGGGAGCGGGGATGCCAAAGTGGCGGCGGACGCAGTACGAATCGAACTGCCCAACGCGACGGTGCTGCCGGGGCTCATCGATGCGCACACGCATCTCACCATGAATTCCAACTTTGGCTACGAGCGGCTGGGCATTTCGATTCCGCGCGAAACGCTGATTGGCGCGAAGAACGCGCGCCTCACCCTGCAGGCCGGCTTTACCACTGTGCGCAACGTGGGCGCGAGCGGCTTCAGCGACGTAGCACTGCGCGATGCCATTAATGCAGGCGACGTGCCCGGTCCGCGCATGCTGGTGAGCGGCCCCGCGCTCAGTATTACCGGCGGACACTGCGACAACAATTTTCTGCCCTCGGAATATCACGCCAGCGGTGACGGCGTGGCCGATGGCGTCGCCGCCGTGCAGCACAAAGTGCGCGAGAACATCAAATACGGGGCGGATTTGATAAAAGTGTGCGCCACTGGCGGCGTGCTCTCGAAGGGGGACGACCCGCAAGCTTCGCAGTACACGCTGGAAGAAATGAAAGCCATCGTGGCTGACGCGCATCGCCTGGGGCGCAAAGTTGCTGCGCACGCGCATGGATCGCAGGGAATTCTGTGGGCTTCGGAGGCGGGCGTGGATTCGATCGAGCACGGCTCTTACATTGACGACGCCGGCATCGCCGAGATGAAGAAGAATGGAACCTATCTTGTCCCCACGCTGTATCTGGGCGACTGGTTTCTGGAAAATGCCGAAAGAAATCATGTGCCCGACTTTCTACTGGGCAAGGCGAAAGCGGTGATGCCCGCGGCGCGCAAGAACGTCGCGCACGCTTTTGCCAGCGGAGTAAAAGTGGCATTCGGCACCGACGCCGCAGTCTATCCTCACGGCCTGAACGCGCACGAATTCGCCGTGATGGTGAAGCTGGGGCTCACACCTTTGCAGGCAATTCAGGCAGCCACCTTGAACGCCGCCGATCTTTTGGGATGGCCGGGCAAAGTCGGGACTCTGGAGCCGGGCGCGTGGGCCGACATCGTCGCCGTCGACGGCGATCCTCTGAAAGACGTGACTACGCTGGAGCGAGTGAAGTTTGTGATGAAGGGCGGCGAGGTGGTGAGGAATGAGTACGGGAAGTGAATGCAGGTGAGCGGCGTCTCGTTATTTTCTGCGCGCTTGCTCGATGACCCAATCCGTCCACAAAGAGGATGCGCCGCTCGATAACAGTTTTTCCTTGCCCGGCACCGCATTCACAAAATTCTCGATCATCGGATAATGCAGATTTTCATGCGGCGGGATGTTCTCGCTGCCGCCCGGATGGATCAACTCCGGACCATTTAACGGGCTGAGGTCAATCTCCCCTTCCGTACCGCGGATGCGGCACTCATCGCGTTTCATTTTCGAGTGCCAGCGGACATCCACCATGCCGCGCACGCCGCCGGCATAGTCAATCAGCACCGTGGCGTTGTCTTCCACGGCGTAATGGTGCACCGCGTTCGACAAGTGCGCCCTCACGCGCTGCGGCTCGCCGAATAAGAAATTGAGAACGTCGATGCGGTGCGAGGCGACATCGGGCAGAGGTCCACCGCCCGCTTTGGCGGGATCAAGCAGCCAGCTTCTCTCCGCATCTGTACCGTCGAACCATCCGTGACTGGTGAGTTCGGCAAGTACGGGCTTACCGATGGCCCCGGCGTCGATCAACTCTTTGGCGCGATGCAGCTTGGGATAGGTTCGCCGATAGTAGGCCACACCGAGCGTGCGTCCACTTTCTTCGGCGGCTCGCACCATCGATTGCGCCTCGGCATAGTTCATCGCCATGGGCTTCTCGCACAGCACATGTTTGCCGGCGCGAAGAGATTGGATGGTTTGCGGCGCGTGAAGAAAAACAGGAGTGGCAACGTACACCGCGTTCGCCACTGGATCGGAGAGCGCTTCGTCGAGTGACGTCCAGGTTCGCGCGCTGTAAGCGGCAGCCTTCGCGGGGTCGCGCGTGACCAGGCCATACAACGTACTTCTGGATTCCAACTGAATTGCAGGGATGACGCGGCGCACAGCGATGTCGCCGACTCCGATGACGATCCAGTTCAGCATGGCAGGAGAATTGTAAAGCCTGGGGGAAAAATCAAAGGCCGACCTAAGCCGGCCTTCGTTATCGATCTCAATCGAACTACTTTTTGGGAGCGATTGCGTCCTTGGCAGCTTTGGCGACGCGGAACTTGACCACGGTCTTCGCCTTGATCTGAATGGGCTCGCCGGTCTGCGGATTGCGTCCGACGCGGGCTTTGCGGTGCGCTTTCACCAACCGGCCGAGGCCGGGAACAACGAACACGCCGTTCTTCTTGGTCTCTTTGACGGCGACGTCAGCCAACTGCTCTAAAAATCCAGCAACAGTCTTGTTGGGGAGTTCAGTCTTCTCGGCCAGATGACGGACGAGTTGTGTCTTGGTTAAACCTGATGCCATGTTTCCTCCTGGGGAAAAATTCGAATTTGATTTCCAGCGGGCTTGATCTTACTCCTAGCTGCCTGTGGAAAACACCCTTATTTTACGCGGGTTCCGTAGGGATTGCACGCGAACGTGCCCATTTTTACTCACTTATTCACAGGTAACCGTCCCAAAACGGCTCAAATACAGGTACCTAAGAGGTTACCTGATGTGCAGCAATTTATTTTCAGAGCCTCGATTTCGAACGTCGTGCAACGAGGGCGCCATAGGGCGATGTAATAATGGCAGCAGTTGAACCATGATTAGGAGAGCCAAAATTTGAGCTGCGTGATCTGCGAGATTCGCAAGGAGAAGCGATTCTGCCCGGCGGTGCATGGCCGCATTTGCCCACAGTGTTGCGGCGAGCAGCGCGAGGTCACGCTGGATTGTCCCAGTGAATGTCCTTATCTGCAGCAGGCCCGGGCGCACGAAAAGCCGCGCACCAGCGAGCAGTTCGATTCGGCGGCGCTGTTCCTGCATGTTGACGTTTCAGAGCAGTTCACCTTCGAACGTGAGCATTTGCTGATGGGACTTACCTATGCCCTTGCCCAGGCGGCAAAAGCGGACCGCACCTTGAACGACCGCGAACTCATCGCGACTCTGGCGGCGTTGGCTACGAGTCAAGAGCGGCGGGTGAACTCCGGACTGCATTACGAACAGCCGCTGACCAGCGCGACCCAGCAAGCCGCCGCTGCCCAGGTGCTGGAAATGGCGAGACAGTTTCGCGAGGTGGAGGAAAAGCAGCGGGGATATTCCACGCTGAAAGATTCCGACATGCTGAAGGCTCTGGTCTTTCTGGTTCGCCTGGGGCACGCGCGCACGTCGGGACGGCCAAAGTCGCGAGCGTTCATCGACTTCCTGGTCGCGCAATTTCCTGAGAAACAATCGGCTGTCATCGCGCCCCAGGAAGCGGGTAGCCGGATTATTGTGCCGTGAACCGGTCGTCGTTAGTCGCTAGTCGTTTGTCGTTAGTCGTTTGTCGCTCGCCATGTCGGAGCGCGGCACGCGGCGCACTAATTGACCATCAGGCAGCGCCTCGAGTAGTTCGCGGATTGTTTTCTTTATGATTGGGTGCTCAACTTCCGGAGCGATTTCGGCGAACGGTTCGAGCACGAAGCGGCGCTGATGCATTGCGGGATGCGGGATGGTCAACTCCGGCGAATCGAGCACCGCACTTCCAAAGAGCAGGATGTCTATGTCGATAGACCGGGGACCTTTGCTCTGCACGCGCTTGCGTCCCATCTGCGCTTCGATGGCAAGAATCGTCGACATCAGCTGGGCAGGCGTCATGTCGGTTTCGAGCGCAACCGCGCAGTTCAAGAACCAGGGCTGTTCAGTAAAATCAACCGGCTCGGTTTCGTAAAGCGAAGAGACCGCCATCACTCGGCCAGCCGCGTTCAAGCGTGCGAGCGCGTCCTGGATTTGTCCGGCGCGGTCGCCGAGATTCGAACCGAGAGAGAGATAGGCAAGGTGCGGCATCGTGCGGATAACAATACTTATTAATACTCTAGCAGTGAGCGAGAAACCGATACCTTAGTCACTTCCTAGTCAGGTTACCGAACGTTAGAATTCTGACATGTCGTTGGAGTCGTTGCTCTTAAGTCAGGATCCCGAAGTGCTGCGAGTGCTGCGGCCGGCGCTGGAAAAGCTTTCGATAGAGGTGGAAGTCTGCCAGGAAGCGAAAGCGGCGAGCGAAATCCTGATCTCAGAAAAGTTCGATGCGGTCATTATCGATTGCGACGATCTAAAGGGCGGATTGGCCGTGCTGGAGTGTCTGCGGGCGACGCCAAGCAACAAAAACTCGGTGACCTTTGCGGTTCTGAATGGCAAGAAGACGACCACGCAACAAGCCTTCAGCATGGGCGTGAACTTCGTCCTGCAAAAACCCATTAGCACCTTGAATGCGGCTCGCTGTTTTCATGCCGCGCTCAGTTTCATGGAGCGCGAACGGCGGCGCTACTTCCGGCAGCCGGTAAAAATTCTGGTAAGAATTATTCTCGGCGACAAAGAAATTAAGGGCACCAGCACCAACATCAGCGAGGGCGGCATGGCGCTGATGCTGCATCATGCGCTGCCCAAGGGCGCGACGCCACTGGTGCAGTTCACGCTGCCCGGCGGAAACGCCGGCATTGAACTTGAGACCGAAATTGCCTGGGCCGACATTAAAGGTCACGTAGGGTTGCGCTTCCACAACGTGCCCAAGGGTTCGCAGGAACTTCTGGAAAAATGGCTGGCCGGGCAAATCGAGCAACTCCCTTCCGCGAAAGAGAATCACGGCTTCAATCCACCCGCGATTCAGTAACTCCTTTCCCTGGGGCGAATTCGGCGGCTCCGATTCCCCATCCTCTCAGGGTATTCAGTTTGTAACTTGCGCCTGCGCCTGGGCGTGGCAATCTGTAGTTAGTCCCGAGTCCTGAGTTCCGAGCCCCGAGTTAGAGCTTTGCCATTCCAATCGAACGACATACTGGAGAACCTTCGCCATGCTATCTAGTTCTTATCGCATCAATCGCGTTCAGCAAACTTTGCGGCGGATCGAGGCCGATATTCCTCTGCTCAATATGCGCGTGAAAGATTTGTCGGCGGAGCGGCAGAAATCGGCCAGGCAGTTTGCCGAGGCACTGGTGCTGCAGGCGCGGGCTGAGCTGCATCGATTGCTGGAGGAGCAGCCGGAGGTTGTGTCCCATACCGGCGAAGCACCTTGCGAACCTGCGGATTGAGCTTTTCGATTAGAGAACCCCCGAAGACCGGGGACCAGAGCCGCGATCCCCGGAAGAGGCGACCCGGAATCCATCTTTCGGATTAGGCGGCTCGCATGGCAATGGAGTGAGCTTGGTCCGGATTGTCGGAGAAATAGCGGTCGCAGATGCGGTTGGCCATGTCCCAAGTGCTTTCGCCGCGGGAGACGGGGGCCAGCACCAGGGATGCGACGGTAAGCAAAACCCCCGGTTTCGCCAGGTTCAGCAGTTTGGCGATAAGTGCAATCTGTTGGGTCGGCATTTAAAACTCCTGAGAATGGGGTTTGAGACTTGCGCCTCGTGAGACCCATTCTTGCCGAATTAGCGGGCAGACTCAATCGGGACGATTGCTGATTACCGAAGGACATGTACGAAAATCAGAGGGGGGCTGCGAAGGTCGTGGACCGGGGAGTGCGCACGTCGGTACGGGATGCAGTTTAGAGGCTGGACGCGGCGGTGGCTTGGGCGTGGTGGTGAGACGCGTCTTCGTGCGATTCTTCCGGCAGAGTAACTTCTTCCCAGAGGGTTTTGTCGCGTAGGATGCGCGAGACCAGCGCGGTGTGCATGGCGTGGCCAGCGCGGTCGGCAACGATCCTGCCCAGGATCGGCTTGCCCAGCAGGGCGAGGTCGCCAACTAAATCCAGAACTTTGTGGCGGACGAATTCATCGGAGAAGCGCAGTGGGCCGTTTTCGATGCCGTCGCGAGTGAGGACGATGCAATTGTCGCGGGATGCGCCGCGGATCAGTCCCATATTGCGCATGGCTTTTTCGTCCTCGCGCGAGCCGAAGGTGCGAGCAGGAGCGATTTTGCGAAGATAGCTGCCGTTCGATAGTTCCACTTGGAAAGTTTCCTTGCCGATCAGCGGGTGCGGGAAGTTGATGGAATAGGAGACGGAGTAACTGTCGGCGGGATGCACGGCGATGAATTTGTTGCCTTCGCGCATCTCTACTTCGCGGAGAATCTTCAAATATTTGCGCGGCCGGCGCTGCTTGCGAATGCCGGCTTTCTGGATCAGTTCAACGAACGGCAGCGCGCTGCCGTCGAGGATGGGCAGCTCCAGGTTGTCGAGTTCGATGATGGCGTTGTCGATGCCGAGTCCGATGCAGGCGGAGAGCAGGTGCTCGGTGGTGGAGATGAGCACGCCCTTCTTCATCAGGCTGGTGGCGTAGCTGACGCGGGCTACGTTGCGGCTGACGGCCTCGATTTCAAAGTCGTCGAGATCGATGCGGCGGAAGACGATTCCCGTTCCGGGAGAAGCGGGAAGGATGCGCATGGACACCGGTGCTCCGCTATGGAGACCCACTCCATTACATTCCACGATGGAGCGAACTGTCTGCTCTTGAATCAAGGGGTATGAGTATGTCCCGGTGAATGAATAGATTACAGCCGAGGAACAAATTACGGCTGTGGTAAAAAAGCCACACTGCGTGGCCCCGGACGGAACCCGAAGCAGTGGACCTAGAGAGTGCGGAGAGAGTAAGCGTCGCGTTTTCAGCGAGTTGTGCCGAATGGGGAGCGATGGTGAAAGGTGAAGGGTAACTTTAGTGCTTACCCTGTTGTTTGTTGGGGTCGTAGCCGGAGTTGGGGTCGAACATGGCAGGGTTAAGGGTCTGGTTGATGTGGACCGAACTGGCGAAGCGCTGGCTCTGCATGTCCCCGTTGAAGTAGCGAGTGAATCCCCAGGGAATCATCACGCCCTGCACCTGGCGGTAGTTGTCGAAGATTTCTTCCTCGGTGTTGCGCTCTTTGTCGACGGGGTCGCGCCAGGTGTAACTCTTTTTGATCGGCAGGTGGCTATCGATGTCAAAGAAAAGGCTGATGGCTTCGTTCTTGGCATTGATCAGGGTGATGCGCTGCGCGGGCAGATTGCCGGCGAGGGCGTTGCCGTCGTAGAAGAAGGCGACGGTGGGATCGTTGGTCCAGGTGCGCAGCACGGTGTCGAGCGACAACCGGCGGTGGCGAAGATAGTCATCCAGATCTTTCTTCTCGATGGCGTGCGGACCTTTGAAGGTGATTTCGAAGCCTTTGTCGCCGGTATAGAGGTAGGCGACGTCACGCTGTTTGGTGACTTCGATGCGCTCCTTATCGGGAAATTCGACAAAGCGCCAGAAAAGTACGCCGTTGCTGGTGGGCTCACCGTGATGGAAGCTGTAGGTGCGGCCTTCCTGTTCGAGGTCGTGCATGGTGAGGTAGGCCTGGCCGCCCAAGGCCTGAATCCCTTGATCGAGCAAAGCGCGGGCTTTGCTGGAGTTTTCCGTGTCGTTGGGGGAACTCGACAGGGACGAGGCGGGGGTGGGCGAGGAAGGACTGGCTTTATCGGAAGCCGGCTGCGGGTTCGACTGAGCCGTGGCTGGCAGTGCAAGGGTCGACAGAGCCAGCGCGGCCGCGGTCAACAATTTATTGAAGCAAAGTTTCATCGAGCAGATCGTAGGCAGAAGTTTCGCCGCGCCGGACATGGTTCCGGCGGCGTTGGTCTTGTAAGAATACTTCCGCAAAAATTCAATTGAGCAGTTCTCACCGGTCAGTGTGATGCCGGAATAGTGAATTGTAGCTGCTTGCGGCGTTGCACGGGTGGCCGGGAAGCCGGGCTGCTTCAGCACTGGCAGTTCCTGCAATGGCCCCGATGCTTCAGGCCGAAGAGGACAGAAGTGCCGGCTCCACATGGACCTGCTTCCTACCAACATTTCTTATTCTGTTGGATGCAGGAAAGTGGCGCGGAGTCACCCGGCAGGCGCGGCTTCAACTTCAAAATTAGCCGGTGAGGACGGCGCCGCCGTTGACATTGAAGATTTCGCCGGTGATGAAGTTGGCGTATTCCGTGCACAAGAACAGGATCGGTCCGGCGATTTCTTCCGGCGTGCCAACCCGGCCCAGTGGAATCTCGCGGCGAATTTCTTCGCCGCTTTTAGGGTCATCGAGGGCGGCGCGGGAAAGGTCTGTATCGACCCAGCCGGGGGCGACCGAGTTCACATAGATCCCCGCCGAGATGAGCTCTGACGAAAGAGTTTTCGTCATGCTGATGAGCGCGCCTTTGCTGGCCGAATAATCGATATGGAAAGCTTCTCCGCGCTGGCCGCTGGTGGAGCTGATGAGCACAATGTGTCCGGCGGCCGGGGCGGTTTTAGGCTGGGACTTCATCTGCGCGACGGAATATTTAACCAGGCCGAAGACGGAATCCAGGTTGATGGAGAGGGTGGAACGCCATTGCTCGTCCGACATTTTTTCTATCGGAACATCCTCGGCGGGCCAGACGCCGTGGTTGGCGATGAGAATGTCGAGGCGTCCGAAATGCTTGACGGCCTCGGCGACTAAAGCGCGGGCGGACTCGGCGTCGTTGAGGTTGCTGGCGACGGCGTGGCAGTTGGATTCTCCACATTCTTTGACGAGAGCTTCCGCCTGCGCTTTGGCTTTCTGATAATTGAAAACGACCTTCGCGCCCGCGGCGGCGAACAGGCGGACCGTGGCGGCGCCGATGCCGCGCGAGCCTCCGGTGATGAGGGCGACTTTTTGGGAGAGGGAGAGAGTGACGGGCATGGTGGTAGTTTCGTGGTTATGAGGGAGAGTTGCAAGCGGGGTTTGCCAAACGCCTTATTTCGATTGCCTTTTGTTACGAGCACCCCGAGTAAGGTTCGATTTGATTGCGAGGGTTATGTAAGGATCATCGGAATGAGACTTGACGCTATCGATTACCAGAGCAACGTCGGCCCATCGGATAACTTCGTCGGCCTCGATTCGCACCGTGGGTTCGGATAGATTCCTTAAATTGCTGGTGATGGAGCTGTCCAGATCGTGATCGTTCCAGGTTGTAAGTTCCGAATTCACCCGAATCTCCGGTCCGTAGTTGCGGCTTTCCCTGAGATTCGAATGACGATCGGGCGTAACGTGTCCTTATGGCGCGGCTCGCGCTCTATCATGCGCAGTTCCAGTCCCACGGGCACGTGGAATGCCGAGAAGCTCATAAATGCGGACAGAGCGATCGCTAGTACGGGCCAAGCTAATAGGGCGAACGCGGGGATTTTCGAAAATTGTCTTCGTAGGGGATATTTCGGGAAGAGACGGGTTGGCGCATCAAAATTCGACTCTCGGCTGCGGCCGATGAGGCCAAGACTGTCTCTAAGACTGACAAGGTGATTGGACGCGGGGGCGGCTGCTAGTGCCACGAGCACCCCTGCGGCAGTTGCGATAAGCGAGGCCGCGTTGTACGTAACAATCATCGCGAATGCAGCGCCCTTTTGCATACCGACTCCCCTGAACGACTCAAGGATCCCGAAGCAGGTGCTTGTAAGTCCGAGGTAAGGCGCTGCAGTCGTGATCGATTGAAAGGTCCTGACTCGTCGCTTCAAATCAGCGATCAAAGCGTGTGAGGGCAGGTTGGTCTCACGGCATTCCCTATAACTAACAGAACTGCGCAGGGTAACGACCAAGACGTACGCGAGCGTAGTCGCCAGGATTTCGACATCCAAATGCGAAATCCAGTCGAGGCGGCCCCACAGGTAATAGAAACCCCACTCTGGTTCATATAGCTGCCACGCGGCAAGAATAAGGATGGGCAGGAAGTCGCTCCGGCATCAAGCTGGTATATAAGACACCGCGGGTGCGGATCAGGTTCCGACGGCAGCGGGACTATAATCGCGCGCGGAGGAAACATCAATGAGAAAAGTTCTACTGGCCACATTGTTTGTTGCAACTCTGTTGGCTACGCTACCGACTTATGCGCAGAATCCGAATTACGAAGTTGGGCCAATCTGGCGCGTCATCTACTACCAGATCAAGCCAGGACAGGGGGAAGCGTTCTGGAAAGATTTCCGCGAGAACTTGAAGCCTTCGTACGAGGCGCTTAAGAAGGAAGGCATCCTGAAAGACTATAAAGTCTGGACGAATGTGACCACCGACAACGCGCATGACTGGGATATTGCGGTGGGGTTGATGTTTCCCAACTGGGCGGCACTCGATCAATCGGACGCTAAAACGGCCACCATCTTCGCCAAGCATTACGGATCGCGCGAAGCTATGATCGAAGCCGGAAAGAAGCGCAACGAACTGCGCGAAGTGGTAGCCAGCAAGCTGGCGCACGAGGTGATGCCGAAATAACGACTCGATCGAGGATGTAAAAAATGTTCTGGGGTCCGAATGCTTTTCTCTGAAAAGCATTCGAGACTTCCGGCACAAAGCATCGCCCGCCCGCGAAGCTGGCCCCTCTGATTTTTATTCGCGGGTACAACCAGAGCTGAGGCCGCCGCAACTTTCGTGGTTGTCGAATGGTGCGCGGGCCATCAGCGCGCCGGCCCTGTCGCGGGTCGCTGAATGGTCACTTGTTTACTGGCGATCTATCGCAGTTACTCTCTTGGCGTCCCCCAACTGCCGCGTAGATCGGCGGTGTGGAAGGGGCCTCCGTAAGCAACGCTTTCCCAGTCGCGCCACTGCGCCCGAAAAAAATCTGCCAGCCATCCAGCAACCGCGATGGAGGATTCGTGCGAGCTATACACAAGCCACTGGAAGTCGCTCGTAAGGAAGGACTCGTTGGCCCCGTAGATGGGTTCCACTAAAGAGCGGGCGATTTCGTAATCCACCGGTCCTTCCAAGAGCAAGAAGCATCGTTCTATGGCGCGTTCCTGGGTGGCTTGGAGCAGCAGTGACGTACCGTCTCGTCGTTCCCAAAGCTCTTGATGAAATGCAACAACGTTCGTTTGCGGATCGCATTTCGAAAGGGGATACCAATAACCCTTCGCGCCCCAACGAGCGCTTAACTCCTGCCGCAACTGCTCGCTCTCAAGTTGCGCGAGGACCCTCCTATAAGGGAGGGGCTCAATGAGAGCTAGTTTGACCGCATCTAGACTGCCGAGGTACGCATTGAAAGCCTTCCATTCGTTAGTCAATGCAGCGCATGCCTCGGGGCTTCGTTGAAACTCCTGAAGCAAGGAAGATAATGCACGACTACCAGATTCGAGCAGCAGCTTGCGCGTCTCTTCTAGCGAAAGAAATCGCTGTCCGGTGAATCTCTCGATCTCGATCTCGATGGCTTCATCGAGCCTGTATCGGGGAAACAAACCGTAGGCGGCCTCCGAATAGTCGTTCCCAAGCCGGTCCTTCCCTGACTCGAGAAGGGGCATATATTCTCCGGTCCAGCGAGAGTGCTGCTCAGCGCAGAACGTTCGGGCCGCCGTGTGCAGTGCAAGTGCGAGTTCCATCCTAAGTGCTTCTTTCCGAGATGGATGGCCCACACAAGCTCTAGAAGCCTTCCTTCGCCGACGACGCTCTCTCCGACTTCAACTCCCGCAGCAGCAATCGCACCAGCATGCCGTCGAAGCCGGTGCCGCTCATCTTTGAGAGTTCGTCCAGCGCCTGCTCGGGGGTGCGGGCGGCGGTGAGCGAGTGTTCGGTGAGCATGTTGGCGTAGGCGTCGGCGAGGGCGATGATGCGCGACCAGAGCGGGATCTGCTCGCCCTTCGCGCCATCGGGATAGCCGGTGCCGTCGAAGCGCTGGTGGTGGTGCTCGATGGCCTGGCGCATCATGGCGCTGTGGGGAAGGATTCCGGCGATCTCGGCGCCGACGCGGGCGTGCATGCGGACGAGAAAAAATTCGTCGTCGGTAAGCGGGCCGGGCTTGTTCAGGATGCGCTCGGGAACAAAGATTTTGCCGACGTCGTGAATGCGCGCGGCATACACCAGATCAGTGGTTTCTTCCGGCGGCAGGCGCAGGGCGCGGGCCAAAATCTCTGTGTAGCGCGCGACCAGGTCGCCGTGGCCGGAGGTGCGAATCTCGCGCGACTCGGCGGCACGGCTGAGGACCTCGATAGATTCTTTCAACAGCGGCACGTTGCAGTCTTCTTCGCCCCCGCAAAACTTCACCAGCATGGAACCGAGCTCCTCGAGATGCTCGGGGCCGTTATGCTCGCGCTGCAAAAAGCCTTCAATGTAGGCAGAGACCTGCTGGCGCTGCGCGGCAAACTCTTCTCCGGCGGCAAACTCTTCGGTCGAAGAAACCATATTTCCGCCCGAGCGTTTTGACACATACATGCCAGCATCGGCCACGCGGATGATGTCTTCAATGGAAAATCCGTGAGTGGGAAAGCTGGCCACGCCGAAGCTGCCGGTGATGTGGTGTTCGGCGAGCATGGGGTCCCCGACCATCCACTGGCGCAGGCGCTCGGCAAGAACTTGCGCCTGCTCGGGTCCGGTCTCAGGCATGAGGATAATGAACTCGTCCCCGCCATAACGCGCGACCACGTTCGACTGGCGCGACTTTTGTTCGAGCAGCCGGCCCACACGTGCGAGCACGAGGTCGCCCTCGAAGTGGCCCATGGTGTCATTCACTTCTTTGAACTTGTCCAGGTCAATCAGCACAACCGAGAACGGTCGACCGGATCGCGAGGCACGCTTCCATTCCGCAGAAAGGGATTCCCAGAAGAAGCGTCGCGTCTTGATTCCGGTAAGGCCATCGGTAATCGACTGCTGCTGCAGCTTTTGGAAGACGAAAGCATTATGCAAAGCGGTCGCCAGCAGGTCGGCGAGGGTGTTGAGAATCAGAACGTCCTGCGGCGTGAAGGCGCTTTCGTTGCGGCTCTCGATGTTGAGCGCGCCCAGCAGAGTTTCGCCATAGGTGATGGGAATGCAGAGCACGGAGCGCGACTCCGGCAGGATGGCGCCGATCTGGCCTTCCACGCCGTTTTGCACCAGCGCGCGTTCCCCGGTACGGGCTACGCGGCCGAGGATACCAATGCCCAGCGGAACGCGTTTCCCCATGGCTTGAGCCGTCGACCCGGCCTCGGCTTTGATTTCGATTTCCTTGGTGCCGTAATCGAGCAGGCCAATACCGATGTGGTCGAAGCTGAAGTTCTTTTGGATTTCTCCGACGATCTGGCCCAGCAAGTGCACGGGATCGTCGCTGGAAATGGCTGTCCGGGAAATGTTGTTGAGGAAGGCCAACTGGCGGGAGCGGCGTTGTTCTTCGGCGAAGAGGCGCGCATTTTCCACCGCGACGGAGACCTGCCCGGCAGCGGTCATCAGGACTTCAAGATCGCGCTGCTCGAAAACGAATTCGCGTTCCGTATTGAGCGCAACCATCACGCCGGCCGACCGATTACTCAGGAGAATCGGCGCAGCGCACATGCACTTGGCGGGCTGCTCGGGACGGAAGGTGATCCCTAATTTCGCGCGCGTCGCTTCCAGTTCGGAGCGGATGAGGAGCGGCTGGCCAGTACGAATCACGTACTCGGTAAAAGCGTTTTCCAGTTTCCGCGTGCGCTTGGGAAGAATGCGGCCATCTTCCACTTCGAGTTCGAAGCGGATTTCGTCGCCCTCCTGAAACGCGATGTAGAAATCGCGGGTATTGAAAATCTGCAGCAGTTCGGTGTGGATGGTGCGCAGAACTTCGTCCTGGTCGAGCCGGGAGCTGATGGCCTGCCCGATCTCGGTGAGCAGTTCGTATTCCTGGGTGCGCCGGTGGGCCTCATGGGTGGTCAGATAATTATCTAGGGTGAGGCCGAGTTGCAGGGCCAAGCCAACCATGAGGCGCGGGCCGGAGGAGCCGAAGGCTTTGCGCTCGGCGTGGGGGAACAGAATCACTCCAAAGGCGTGCTCGCGGGTTTGCAGGCTGACGGCGGTCAGGTTGCGAATTTCGGCATTGCTGAAAACCGTTTTGAAATCGGAAAATTTTCCCCGCGTTGCGGTGGGGAATGGCTCGCTCATCTGGGCCACGTCGCGCGCAGTGAACAATCCACCCTGGCGGTAAGCCACTTCGCAGATATATTCTCCCGCGCCCGTCTTGGTGAGTGTCTGCAGGAATTCAGGAGAGAATCCGCGGGCCACGGAAGGCAGTAATCCGCGCCAGCGCTCCGAGATGTAAATAATGGCGCGCTTAGCGGATAAAGCCAGGGCCAGCCGGTCCAGGGAAGATTGCATGCTGGGCAGCAAATCGTCGGCGGAGAGCAGGCGGCGCGGATCGACTCCGAGGGTGGAGAGAGCGAGAGTGTTTTCCTGCACGGCGTTACGCTCGTTCTCAAAAAGCACCATCACCATGGCAATGCCCAGGAGCATCTGCGGAATCGGACCAAGTACGTGGCCGACGCTGCCAAACATTTCCGCCACCGGATTGTTGGATTGGAGCGCGCCCTTCAGCACCGCCCAAAGCGCCAGAGAAACCGCCAGCAACCGGAATGCACTGGAGCCGCGGCGGTGGGCGTGCAGGTAAAAGGCGGCGGAACAATACAGCAGCACTGCGGTCATGAAAACCACTTCGAGACTCAGCGTGCTGCGAAGCGCGAGAGGCTGCAGATAATTGCGTACATCAAAGCAGCAGGCGGCGAACCCGACAAAGGCCAGGGCACCGTCATACCAGCGCAGGCGAAAGTCCGCGCGGGTAAGGCGCGTGGAAACGAAGATACACATCGCCATGGCGACCGAAAATAACGAACTCAGAAAGAATGCAGGAAGGGCGGGCGGGTAATAGTAGCGGAAGGCATCCAGCGCATAGTGAATCGAATAACACGCCCAGGCCACCTGCCAGGCGCGAAAATACGGCTGGCGGCTTTGCTGGTGAAGGTAGGTAAAAAGTAGACTCAGCAAGACCGCGACGACACCCGGAATGATAACGATGCTGGTGGCAAGACTATTCATGAAAGTGGCTGGCTGCGCGAACCTGAGTGAGATGCTATGAGATAAGCACTGAGAGTTAATGTTTTCACAGGGAAGGTTGAAAGACAACAAGATTTAAGTACAGCGGTCGGATATTATAGCCTGTAGAATCAGCAACTTAGCTACTAAATCATTATTGTCGCCGGCTTGACGGAATTTTCCCCTCACCCATACCATCAAGGTTCGCCCCAATTATGCCTGAACACTTTGCTACGGTTCCATCCAAACCGCGGGTGCGCTTCGCGCCCTCGCCAACGGGGTTTCTGCACGTAGGCAGCGCCCGTACTTTCATCTTTAACTGGCTGTATGCCCGGCACAACAATGGAACGATGATTCTGCGTCTCGACGATACCGATGTGGAGCGGAATACACAGGCTTCAGTCGACTCGATTTTCGAAGGCTTGCGATGGCTGGGCCTGGGTTGGGACGAAGAGTACAAACAGTCAGAACGTATTGAGCTGCATCGCAAAACCGCGTGGGCGATTTTCGAGAGAGGCATGGCCTACCGGGACTTCACTCCGGCGCACACCGGGGATGCGGAAAAATCCGGGGCGCAGGGGACATGGTTGTTTAATCCAGAGGCCCTGCAGGTTTCGCGGAACGAGAGCGACCGCCGGGCCGCTGCAGGGGAGCCATTCGCATTACGCTTTCGGGTGCCGCGCGAGGATGGGCGGACCGTACGCTTCGCCGATGCAGTGTATGGAGAACAGGTGAAGTCCGCGGCCGATATTGAAGACTTTGCCCTCCTGCGCTCCGATGGGATGCCGACTTACCATCTGGCGTCTTGCGCGGATGATGCCGACCTGAAGATTTCCCACATCATCCGCGGGCAAGACCACCTGACCAATACCTACAAGCACGTGCTGATCTTCGAAGCCGCCGGCTGCACCCCGCCTCAGTTTGCCCACTTACCGTTGCTGGTGGCACCCGATGGGACAAAGCTTTCCAAGCGCAAGCATGGTCCGGTGGTGAGCGTTACCACTTATCGCGACGCCGGGTTCCTGCCGGAAGCCTTCATCAATTTTCTTTGCCTGCTGGGTTGGTCGCCAAAAAATGATCGCGAGAACATGACGGTTCAGGAGTTGACCGAGGCGTTTTCCCTGGGTGGTATCAACCGATCGAATGCGGTGGTGAATTTTAAAGAACCGGCAGCCACACCGGAGGAGATGTTCGATCCTAAAGCGGTGTGGTTGAATGCAGAACAAATTCGCGGACTCGCGGTGGAAGAGTTGAGCGCGCGCTTGCTGCCGATTGTGCAAGGCGCAGGCTATGCCGTGGACGAAGCGCGGATGTTGCGCATTACACCGCTGATTCGCGAGCGTATGAAATTGCTGCGCGATGTTCTGACCGCGGCCGATTTCTTTTTCGTGGAACAGTTGCCGGCATACGATCCTGCGGAACTGGTTCCGCAAAAAGGCGATCTTGCTATGGCGAAACGGGTGTTGGCTCGGGCCAGCGAAGTGCTGGCGGGAGTCGAATTCAAACATGACCCGCTGGACCAGGCTCTGCGCGGGGCAGCGCAGGAATTGGGCGTGAAGGCCGGGCAAATGTTTCAGCCCATCCGCGTAGCGGTATGCGGACGTAAGAATGCGCCTCCGTTGTTTGAAACGTTGGAAGTGTTGGGGAAAGAAACGGTGCTTCAGCGGATTGAGCAGGCGACGGCGAAGATCGCGTGATGGGTTCAAGTGTCTAAGCCCGCGGAGAAAATCGCCGCTGTCCAGTTAACGTTCTAATTTTGTTGCATCCACTCTTCAGTAATTCAATCTACTCAACCACAGGCTGCGTTCAGGACGCCTCAGCAATATCGTCATCCCACAAACGCCATTCAAAGCGAAAGGAATTTTCCATGAAAGCAGTACAGGTAAGCAAAGCGGGAGGAAATTTTGAAATCGTCGAGCGCCCCACTCCGCAACCCGGGCGAGGGCAAGTGCGTATCAAAGTGGAAGCGTGTGGAATTTGCCACAGCGACGCGCTGGTGAAGGAAGGGCATTGGCCGGGGATTCAGTACCCGCGCGTGCCGGGACATGAGATCGCGGGCCGCATTGACGCAGTCGGCGCCGACGTTACGCTGTGGAAGCAGGGACAACCAGTTGGCGTGGGATGGCATGGTGGACACTGCTTCCAGTGTGATCCCTGCCGGCGCGGCGACTTCGTTCTCTGCCAGAACGGCAAGATTACTGGCATCACGTTTGATGGAGGCTACGCCGAATATGTTGTGGTGCCGGCGGAAGCGATCGCGGCGATGCCGGATGACCTGCCAGCAGCAGAGGCAGCGCCGTTGATGTGCGCCGGAATTACCGTATTCAATTCGCTGCGCAACGCGGGCGCCCGCGCGGGAGATTTGGTTGCGGTGCAGGGCATCGGCGGACTGGGCCATCTTGGCATTCAATACGCCCGCCAGATGGGCTTTCGCACCGTTGCCATCGGGCGCGGTAAAGACAAACAGGCGCTGGCGCAGAAGTTGGGCGCGCACGAGTACGTTGATACCAGCGCGGGCGCACCGGCGGAGGCTCTGCAAAAGCTGGGAGGAGCGCGCCTGGTTCTGGCGACCGCTCCGGATTCGAAATCGATTTCCGCCCTGGTGGATGGCTTGGCGGCGAATGGGAAGTTGTTGATCGTGGGTGCGGGAATGGAATCGCTGACGGTCACGCCACTGCAGTTGATCGGCGGACGGAAAGCCATCCAGGGCTGGCCTTCGGGCACGGGTAAAGATTCCGAGGACACGCTGCAATTCAGTTCGCTGAGTGGAGTTCGCCCGATGATCGAGCGCTATCCGCTGGAAAAGGCGGCGGAAGGATATGAGCAGATGATCAGCGGAAAGGCGAGGTTTCGGGTGGTGCTGACCATGGGTGCCTGAGTGTTTTAACCTGATTCAGCGATGGAGCCCCGGACGCCCTCGTCCAAGGTGCGGCGCTCAGCGGGAGCGTCGAGCACCGATGCGCTGCCGGGGCGGAGAGCGCGTCCGCCGCTTCAAGCGCTGTGGATCTGCGCACCGGGTGCGATAAGATCAAAGGTGATGAATTCCTCCCATCCGCTCAGCGCAACTGGAGAAAAACCGGTGGCCGCTTCGTCCGCGCCGGCTCCGTCGAACTTTGTTCGCGACATCATTCTGGAAGACGTCAACACGAAAAAACACGGAGGCCGCGTGCAGACGCGCTTCCCTCCTGAGCCCAACGGATACCTGCACATCGGCCATGCTAAGGCCATCTGCATTGACTTCGGTCTGGCCGACGAATTTGGCGGACATACGAATCTTCGATTCGACGACACCAATCCAGAAAAAGAAGAAACGGAGTATGTGGAGTCGATCAAAGCAGACGTCAAATGGCTGGGCTTTCAGTGGGATGGACTTTTTTACGCGTCGGATTATTTCGACCAGCTTTACGGGTGGGCAGTGAAGCTGATCAAAGATGGCAAGGCATATGTCGACGATTTATCGGCGGATGAGATTCGCAAGTATCGCGGAACGTTGACCGAACCGGGCAAAGACAGTCCTCACCGCAATCGATCGGTGGAAGAGAATCTGGATTTATTCGAGCGCATGCGCGCCGGAGAATTTCCCGACGGATCGCGCGTGCTGCGAGCCAAGATCGATATGGCCTCGCCGAATTTGAATTTTCGCGATCCCGTGATGTATCGCATTCTGCACGCCGACCATCACCGCACCGGCAGCAAGTGGTGCATTTATCCGATGTACGACTACGCCCACGGGCAGTCGGATTCCATCGAGAAGGTCACGCACTCCCTGTGCACGCTGGAATTCGAATCGCATCGTCCGCTCTACAACTGGTTCATCGAGCAGTTGGGGATTTTTCCTTCCCGGCAAATTGAATTTGACCGCCTGAACCTCACCTACACTCTGCTCAGCAAACGGAAGCTTCTGCAATTGGTGCAGGAAAAGCGGGTCAGCGGGTGGGACGATCCGCGCATGCCTACGCTGAGCGCCATCCGCCGGCGGGGATATACGCCGGAGGCAGTGCGGAATTTTTGCGGCGCCATCGGCGTATCGAAAACCAATGGCTCGATTGAGCTGGCGATGCTGGAACACTTCGTCCGCGAAGACTTGAACAAGCGCTCGCTGCGGGTGATGGCGGTGCTGCGTCCGCTGAAAGTGGTGATCGATAATTATCCGGAAAATCAGGTAGAGGAGATGGACGCGGTGAACAATCCGGAGGACGCCAGCGCCGGCTCACGCAAGGTGCCATTCTCGCGCGAACTATACATCGAGCAGGATGACTTTCGCGAAGAGCCGCCCAAGGGATATTTCCGTCTCTCCCCCGGCCGCGAAGTTCGGTTGCGCTACGGATACTTCATCACCGCGAAGAGCGTGGTAAAGAACGACAAGGGTGAAGTGGTCGAGGTGCACTGTACGTATGATCCGGC
Organism: uncultured Acidobacteriota bacterium; assembly: GCA_963758565.1. Classification (GTDB taxonomy): domain Bacteria; phylum Acidobacteriota; class Terriglobia; order Terriglobales; family Acidobacteriaceae; genus Sulfotelmatobacter. The sequence goes on from CAVWVX010000001.1 coordinate 280,058, forward strand.
GACAGGCGGCGGAAATGCTCCCGATGGGCGCAAGGTGAAATCGACCATTCACTGGGTGGCGGCGGTAAGTGCGATCGACGCCGAAGTGAGAATTTACGAGACTCTGTTTGCCAAAGAAGATCCCGGCAAAGTGGAAGAGGGCAAAGATGTGCTGGATAATCTAAATCCCAACTCGCTGGAAGTGATTGCGAACGCCAAGGTCGAACCTTCGCTGGCGAACGCGGCCGCGGGCAGCCGCTTTCAATTCGAGCGGCTGGGATACTTCTGTGTGGATCCCGATTCGCAGGCTGGCAAGTTAGTCTTCAACCGCACGGTCGCGCTGAAGGATACTTGGGCGAGAGTGGAGAAAAAGCAGAGCGGGAAGGCGTAACCGACGCTGGTCAAACCCGAGCCGTCGCACATTTCACTCACCAATTTACTTGATCTTGATCGGCGTGTGGTGCTAGAAGCACCATGGACAGCGGCCGGGACGTCGGCCCTGCTTTGAACTCGCATGCACTCGAATCTTTTCGCCGCATTCTTTTCGATGGATCGCACCCCATCTGTGATGTGCGCTGCCGGCGTCGCAGCTTTCCTGATCGCTCTGTGGGCCGTGAGATCCGATTTCGCCCATGCTCGGGGCCTGGATAAAATTGTCACCCTCGCCAATCTGTGTTTCGCAGTTCCCCTGGCGGCCTTCGGCGCACTGCATCTCTCCGCTGCGCCGGGCCTGGCGGCTATGGTGCCTTCGTATATGCCGTGGCACTTGTTCTGGGCGTCCTTCTTCGGCTTCGCCTTGCTGGCCGCGTCTTTAAGTATCGCCACAAAGATTCAGGTGAGGTGGTCGGGCCTGCTGTTCGGAATCGCCATGGCGCTGTTTGTGGCCATGATGATTTTCCCCGGAGCTCTGGCCAACCCGAGAAACAGGATTGCCTGGACTTTGGTCTGCCGCGAGTCGTCATTTGCGGGTGGAGCGTGGGCTCTGGCGGGAAACGCCATGACCCAGAAGGGCCCAAAGCGCGTTGCAAGTATTCTCATTACCATCGGCCGGGTTCTGATCGGGATCGGCGCGCTCCTGTTTGGCGTGGAACATTTTCTGCATCCGGCAAACGTGCCCGGAGTTCCGCTCGAAAAAGTGATGCCGGCGTGGATCCCGGGACATGCGGTGATCAGTTATGTGACGGGCGCGATGCTGCTGGTGGCGGGCGTTAGTTTCCTTCTGAACAAGAAGCCGCGGATGACGGCGACTTACCTGGGAACCTGGCTGGTGCTGTTGGTTTTGTTTGTCTATGGCCCGATTCTAATCTCAGCCTTGGCCACCACGAGCACGGACGTTCAAGTTGAGGGCATCAACTACTTCGCCGACACGCTGCTGTATGCCGGGGCGATTCTGGCGCTGGCGAGCGCCATGCCACGGGCTGATCAGAACGTTTAATTGTGCACGTGCGGGCTTTGCGCCGGATTGGCGTGATGCGCGGCAGGTTCCTTTACCACTTTCACTTCAAAATTCACCGGCAAATTTTTGGGCGGATAGCACGCCGAGTTGTCGCAGGCCTGATAGCGCAGGACCCCGCGCATCTGATATTTGCCGGGAACTACCGATGCCAGAGGGTGCACAGCAACCGCGATAGTGAAATCCCCACTGTACACACTAAGCTTTTCGTCCGGTGAGAAAGGAAAGCTGCGGTCTTCTCCGGCGGGATATTCGATCTTGCCCAAGATAATGTCAGTGGGCAGGTCCATTTTCAGCGCCGTGGGAATCAGGAACTCGGACTTGGGTGCGTTGGAATTGATGTGGTAGCCGCCCGGAATATGGAAGTCCAACTTCACCATAGTGGCTTTGGCGCGCGGCACACTGGTCAGCGGTACCGGAATCATGGTGACTTTTGGGGCTTTGCTGCCGTCGCCCACGGGAGACGCATCCCCCAAATTCTGATGCAACGACACTGGCCGCAGCTGAGTCCAAGCCGCGGAAGCTAAAAGCATTAGCAGCGAAAAAAGCAGCGCGGATCGGCATCGAGAATTCACTGTTAGAAATTGTAGGACCAAGCGGTCATTTTCGCTGTTGTCACTTCTGAGGCTGAGAGTGCAGGAGGCACAGCTGCCGCCTGGCTCGAAGCCGCTCGCGTGTCCAGAGCCTTCTTGATCGAATCCTCAATCTCGCTCTTGCCGCGCAGACCGATAATCTTATCGACGATCTTTCCGTCGCGGCCGATCAGGAAAGTTTCCGGCAAGGCGGGCACGCCGCCGTATTGGTCGCCCACCGCTTCCTTGCCAATCAGGATGGGATAATTCACGCCCATATCCTGGGCGAACTTTTTGATGTCGGCTTTGCTGGCGTCGTCCATGGCGACACCGACGATTTGCAATCCCTGCGCGCGGTATTGATTTTGCAGATCAACGAACCAGGGCATTTCGATTTTGCAGGGACCGCACCAGGTCGCCCAGAAATTCAGCAACACGGCCTTGCCCCGAAGGTCTGAAAGGCGCATGGTGCCGCCATCGAGCGACTCGAGAGAAAAATCCGGAGCGATCGAAGGCTGCATGTTGTGCGCTTCCGAGGGATTGCGCCGCGCTTTATGCGCCGCGAAATACAGCATCAGCGCCACCAGCACTGCCACCACGATGATTGCCAGCGGGCTGCGCCGCGGAGGATTCAACGGCGCCGAGCCGGAGGGAACTCCCTCCGGCGTCTGGGGAGAGTTCGAGGGGCGGTCGCTAATCTGACGTAAATTTTCCATGGACAAACTCCTTCAGGCAAAACGCAATCAGCTACAACGCAAAACGGTTCAGGAACGACAGCCAATTCGAAATCAAAGTAAAGCGGCCGATCACCAGCAATACTCCGAGTGCGATCAGCAAGGCTCCGCTGGCGATTTCAAGAGCGTGCATCTTGGAGCGGAAGCGGCTATAAAACTTGAGAAACCGTTCCATCAACAGCGACGTCAAAAGAAACGGTACCGCTAGGCCCATGGAATAAACCGCCAGCAGCAAAATTCCTTTCACCAGCGTGTCTTGTTCACCGGCAATGGTCAGGATGGCGGTCAGAATCGGGCCGAGGCAGGGCGTCCAACCGAAGGCGAAGGCGAAACCGATCACAAATGCCCCGATGGGAGTGCTGCTGCCTTTCACGCTGTGCAGGCGGGCGTCGGTGTAGAGCGCCTTGATTTTAAAAATGCCAGTCAGGTGCAATCCGAAGAGAATAATAATGACGCCGGCCACGCGCGCCAGAGTGTGCTTGTAGATGCCTAAAATCTGACCGATTTCAGTGGCTGCCGCGCCCAAGATAATAAAAACGACGCTGAAGCCCAGGATGAAGCCGACAGAGTTGATCATCACCCGGCGCATCAGGTGGGCTTCGGGCGCTTTGAGTTCTTCCAGGCCAGCACCCGAAATTAGCGAAAGATATCCCGGAACAAGCGGCAGAACACAGGGCGATAGAAATGAAATCAGCCCGGCGAAAAATGCGGCCAACGGAAGTGGAAGGCTCGACATGCGTCTTTATTGTACCTGCCAGTGTTCTGCTTCGTACAAACCTGCCTGGTACGAATGTGACGCAGGAACGGGCGTTAAGTTACAACGCTCGGCTGCGGTCTGGCGTCAATGTGATTTCGCCGGAGGCTGAATTGGCGATGCGGCGGTTGGTTCGCTCAATCCCGGCGGCGGTCCGGATAACATTTTATGCAGAAATCCGAAAGGTAAGGAAGCGGTCAGGGTGGCATGGTCGCCATCCTGCCGGACCTGCATGCTGTCAAAAAAAGATTTCATGTCGACATCGTTGCCGCCGATTCCCACGGAAGTTTCACCGGAGCGGGTCAAAGCGATAAAGACATTTACCTTGTCGGCAATCTCGCGGGCCTCGTCTGGAGATTGCGCAAATGCTTCGGCGCGCACATGCACGGCATTGGCCATGGGATGCAGCGGGTTCAGCGCGCTTCCTGAAAGCACCAGAGTGGTGGGGTGGGTGAAAACCGCGGTCCATCCGCCCGCTTCCGGCGACTTGGGATCGATACGCGCCACCAGCCAGGCGAAGCTGGCCAACTGCATGTGCTTGTAATACTGGCGCAGTAGTGCGGGCCCGCCGAAGGGGGAAGCCAGGCGCTTGGAGCGGTCGATGATTCCGTGAATCACTGCAGGATCGTCATGATTGGAGGCGGCCACGGAATCGGCGCTTAGCACCGCCACGCGCAGCGACCGGCCTTCCAGTGCAATCGTAAAGATATCAACCGAGTTGTAATTCTCCACTGACTTGGCGATCTGGCGCAGGTAGGAACTGAGCCGTTCGCCGTGAAATTTTCCTTCCAACACCTCGGAGAACCTTACCTCCGGCGATGTGCCGCCCGTCCCTCCCCCTGGCCACTTCGCGGGATAGTGGACCGCAAAGGCGGCATGATCCAGGTCACGCTCAAACTGAATTCCGGTTTCGCGGATGAAGCGCTCGTATTCCGGGTCGTGGCTGACCGTAGGCAAGTCCTTGCCGGAGTTGGCGCGACGGGCCGCACTCAGGTTGACGTAGAAAAACGCATCGGCCCCCGGCAGCAGGCGTGCCGATTCCGGCGGAGCATGTTTCCGCAGTTGAACCGCGAACGTCACCGCCGCGGCGATCGCCACGACGAGAAGAACGATGGGGAGGGTGCGCCTAATTCGCATGGAATGCGGTCAGGGAAGAAATGATAACACTGTGGCGAGTGTGTCAGAGGTCGCGCTTCGAACGGCGCTCAGCGCGCAACAAGCATGGGAAGGTCCATTTACTCCGGCAGGCCCAATCGCTCCATCGCGGCTTTGTATCGCGGATCGGAACGGATTGGGTCAAACGAGGGATAACGGATGCAGAGAATAACTTCAATTTCCTGGTTCGCAAGCGCTTTCCCCAGATAATCCAGCGCCCTTTCCCGCTCGCCCGTGACCGAAAGAGCCATAGCCACCCAGGCATTCTGTTCCGGCTGATCGAATGCGTTGATTGCAAGATCGCGAAAACCTTTCGCGTCCCCGCTCCACGCTCCCGGTGTAGGAGCGAACTTTTTCAGCTCGCTCACTGCATTCGCGAAATCGCCAGTCGCGGCGTACAAGTGTGAGAGCTTGTGATGGGCTGGTCCAAAAGTTGGATCGCGCTCCAGGGTCTTCTGAAACTGGGCGAGAGCCTCGGGGTAGCGATGCGCATCCATCAACGTCGCGGCATAGTTCGTGTTCATGATGGGCGAAAGTGGATCGAGCGCCAGCGCAAGACGGAATTCCTCGAACGCCTGATCGAATCGCTTCTGGGGAACGAGAAAGCTAAAGGCGTACAAATAATGCGCGGGGGCGCTATTCGGGTTTAATTCGATGGCCCGCCGATATTCCTGCTCGGCCTCACGCCACTTCCAGGCAAAAGTCAGAAAACCGGCTCGCGACAGGTGCGCCTCTGGCAGGGAGTCATCCAATTCGAGCGCCTTGCGCGTAGCCGCATCCGCCAGCGATCCCGCCTGCCGCGAGGTTATACCCGCGCGGTAACTCGGAATCACGTTGTAGGTGTCGCCCAGCCCGGCGTAAGCGAGAGCATAGTCAGGATCAGCGGCAATCGACTGTTGAAATAAATCGATACTCTTCTTTAACCCCTCCGTCGTGCGTCCGTACCAGAGTTGCCGACCTTCCAGATACAGCCGGTAGGCCTCCGGATTCTTAGTCCCGGCACTGCCCAGTCGCCGCTGTTGCTCTCCGCTTAACTGCACTTGCAGGCGCTTGGAGACGTCGCGCGCAATGTCGCCCTGCAATTGGGTGATGTCCGCCGCCTTTCGCTCGTAATGCGATCCCCACAGTTCGCTTCCGTCCGCAGTATTCACCAGGTCGGCCTGAACCGCCATTTCATCGCCGTGCTGGGTAATGCGCCCCATCAGAACCGCACTGACTTGCAGCTGTTGCCCGATTTTGCGTGGATCGTCATCCTTGCCCTTAAAACGGAACACCGTGCTTCGCGCCATCACTTTCAGATCAGGCAACTGCGATAACGTACCGATCAGGCTCTCTGTAAGACCGTCGCTGAGATATTCATTGTTGGCATCGGCGGTCGCGTTCACGAAGGGCAGCACCGCAAGCGAGTCAATCTTCTTTGCCCCGGATCTGCCGCGAATCCAATACACAGCGACCGCCGCCAGCACGATCAGCACGATCGCAACCACACCAAGTAGCGCGAACTTGCGCGAAACGGACGACTGAGCCGCCGAAGTTGGAAGCGAAATCCGTCCGCTCGACTCCGCCGCCCCGGGTAGCCCAGCGCTCGATGCCCGCCCCGAGTCCAGATCGCGCTTCAGCCGGGTCAGGTCCGAGCGCAAATCGGCGGCGCTTTGGTAGCGCAGATTCCGGTCCTTCTCCAGCGCTTTATTAACGATGCGCTCAAACTCTGCAGGCACATCCGGATTCAGCCGGCCCACGGGCGCCGGTGTTGCATCAAGAATAGATTTGAAAATCTCCGCCGAGCTGTCGCCTCGAAATGGCAGCGCGCCGGTCGCCATCTCGTAGAGCACGGCGCCGAAAGAGAACAGGTCGCTGCGCGCATCCAGTTCGCGGGCTCGCGCTTGTTCCGGTGACATGTAAGCGATCGTGCCCAGCGCCGAGCCCGGGCTGGTCAACTGCTCGTTGTGCAAGCTGCGCGTCTGGGTATTATCGGACCTGCTGGCAGAGCTGGCCGTTTGCACCTTGGCCAGGCCGAAATCCAAAATCTTGGCGTGGCCGCGTTCGGTGACGAAGATGTTCGCCGGCTTGATGTCGCGGTGCACAATGCCCTTGGCATGCGCCGCATCCAGCGCGTCGGCAACCTCAATAGCCAGGGAAACCAAGGTTTCGTTGTCGAGGGGGCGCGCGGCGATGCGGTGCTTCAGGGTTTGGCCTTCGAGAAACTCCATCGCGATGTAGGTCAGCTCATCGCTCTTGCCAATTTCGTAGATCGTGCAAATGTTGGGATGGTTTAGCGCCGAGGCGGCCCTGGCTTCGCGCCGAAAACGCTCCAACGCCTGTGGGTCGCGCGCCAGTTCCTCAGGCAGGAACTTTAGCGCAACGAACCGCCCTAACTCGGTGTCTTCGGCCTTGTACACCACGCCCATCCCGCCGCCGCCGAGTTTTTCAACGATGCGGTAATGCGAGATGGTTTGTCCGATCACAGGCAACGAATCTTACGTAGGCAAGACGGGCAAGTCAACGACAGCAGTTGGCGGGTGACGAGTCTTGAGTCCCGAGTCCCGAGTCCCGAGCTTTCAGCCTTGGGCAATTAGGACGTCCGATCGGCTTGGAGCCTGTGTTAGTATGCGTGCGCTCTTGAAAGGAGCCTCCAATGAAAATGAAGCGCATCAATCTTTTGATTGGGTTCACGCTGGTCGTAGGAGTAGCGCTGGGCGTGCTGGGCAACCGCATTTCGAGCGCTCAGGAAAAAGACAATTTGAAAGGCGGCAAGATCCTGCAGCGCATCGATCTGAAGGGCGCTCCGGGGTGGGAAGCGATCCTGGTCGACCGTACCCTGCCCGCTGGCGTGGAGAGCGGCAAGCATACGCAAGCCGGCAACGAGATCGTGTACATCGAATCTGGTTCCGTGACCTTTGAAGCCCAGGGCAAGCCTGCCAAGACATTGAAGGCCGGCGAATCGTTCACCACCGTCGACGGCGAAGTGCACAACGTGAAGAATGCCAGCAAGACGGAGACGGCGAAGGCATTGGCGTTTTACGTGGCGAAGAAGGGCACGAAGCTGGAGGAGCTGTCGGTTCCGGCGAAATAAAGAGCGAGTACGTATAGAAACGGGCGAGCATCAGGCCGCCCGTTCTGAGGAATCCGCAATCGCGGTTGCGCGAAATTTCCCCACTGTGATAACTTATCTAATTGTCCCGGACAACTGGAAGGGATTAAGGGTATACTTGTGTCTGCGGACACTGGTCCCCGTGCTGGCGTAGCTCAGTCGGTAGAGCACCTGATTTGTAATCAGGGGGTCGGGGGTTCAAATCCCTTCGCCAGCTCCAGCATATGAAACGCGGCAGTGGAACTCTTTCAGGGCAACAGGTTTTCCATCGCACTTCTTTAGGAACTGTATTCGGAACTGATCTGGCTTACGTGATCTTCGCGCAGTAAATTCGAAGGCGCGATTCCTGGCTTCTGGTTTCCTTTATCTGGTTTCCCTGATTTGCGAAACATGCAGTGGCGGGCGCGAAGCAGAAGTGTGCGGCTTCGGCTCGGAACAGCCGGCTGAATCGGCAGCACGGCAGAAGTGAAGAAGAAGGGCAACGGCTGCATCGCCCGGCAGTGCACAGGTGGGTGAGTGGTTAAAGCCAACAGACTGTAAATCTGTCCCTCCTAGCGAGGTACGAAGGTTCGAATCCTTCCCTGTGCACCAGAATTTTGGTTGGTAGATTTTGCAGCAGGAATTATGAGTCGCTTGGCGAAGGCGATGGTTGCGTACGTGGCGCTGGCAGTACTGGCGTTCACTACGCTGAGTGACAAGCGGTTGCGGGCCGGAACGTTGCTGATTCTGGGCTTGTTCGCTTTCAAGAGCTGGATGCGCCGCAACGAAGTATTGCATCCCGATGGCGACCGCGAAGCGGAGTGAGTTTGGCTGAGAGAGCTGACAGCTGAGAGCTGACAGCGGTTGGGCCGATGTAGCTCAGTTGGTAGAGCACTCCCTTGGTAAGGGAGAGGTCACCAGTTCAATCCTGGTCATCGGCTCCAGAGATTTGGAAGTGCTGGACGTTCAAAGGTTTTGCACGTGTAAGGTTCGGAAGTTGAGAGGTTCGGGAAGGGCACGACTTTAGTCGTGCCGTTATGAGTTGGGCCCTGACGCGGCTTTAGCCGCTGAGGTTTGCTGAGAGCTGACGGCTGATAGCTGACAGCTGGGTTTCGCGGGAGTAACTCAGTGGTAGAGTCACAGCCTTCCAAGCTGTTGGTCGCGGGTTCGATTCCCGTCTCCCGCTCCAGAAATTGAGGCGTTTGCGGGCGTTAGCGAAGCGGGAGCCCGCAGCCGAAATCCCGAACGTTTTTGCGAGGGATCTTTAGGAATCGACGAATGGCTTTCGAGCAGGCGGCAATCAAGATCGAAAAGCAGCAGGAGTACGACAAGCTGCAGAGCGTGATTGAACAGGTGTTTGCGCCGGAGAAAGCGGAGCGGTTCCTGAAGCAATTGGATCGCAAAGATGTTCGTGTGCGGAATTTTGATGGAGTGCTGGCGGCCCGTGCTTTGGAAGACGTTGCCGGTGGAGCACAAGCGGATTCGAAGTTGAGCGCCTGGCAGTTGTATCAAGCGCTGCCGCTTTCGGATCAGGCGCAGATGCGGGAGTTTTATTTGTCGAAGCTGGAAACGGTCGACACCGCGCTGCGGCACAAGTTCAAGAAGCTGTACCAATATTACTGAGGCCGGCGACGCCGCCTCAAGATGACAAAGGGTTTTGAGCTAGAAGCTAAGAGCTAGGAGCTAAGAGCTGATTTATGGCGAAAGAAAAATTTGATCGTACCAAGCCGCACTGCAACGTTGGAACCATCGGTCACATCGACCATGGCAAGACCACGCTGACGGCGGCTATCACCAAGGTTTTGTCCAAGCATAACCCGAACATTAAGTTCCGGTCGTTCGATTCGATCGATAACGCTCCGGAGGAGAAGGCGCGCGGTATCACCATTGCCACGGCGCACGTCGAGTATGAGACGGCGAACCGGCACTACGCCCACGTCGATTGCCCGGGCCACGCCGACTACATCAAGAACATGATCACGGGCGCGGCGCAGATGGATGGCGGCATTCTCGTGGTTGCAGCGACGGACGGCCCCATGCCGCAGACGCGCGAGCACGTACTGCTAGCCCGCCAGGTGGGTGTGCCTTATCTGGTCGTGGCGTTGAACAAGTGCGATGCGGTGGATGATCCCGAGTTGCTCGAACTGGTCGAGCTCGAAGTGCGCGAACTTTTGAAGTCGTACCAGTTCCCCGGCGACGATGTGCCGGTGATTCAGGTGTCGGCACTGGGCGCGCTGAATGGCGAAGCCAAGTGGGAGAAGCAGATTGACGCGTTGATGGAAGCGGTCGACAAGTCGATTCCGCAGCCGGCGCGCGAACTGGATAAGCCCTTCCTGATGCCGATTGAAGACATCTTCTCGATTCAGGGCCGCGGCACGGTGGTTACGGGACGTATCGAGCGTGGCAAGGTGAAGGTGGGCGAGGAAGTGGAAATTGTTGGCTTCCGCGAGACCCGCAAGACGGTTGTGACCGGCGTCGAAATGTTCAAGAAGCAGCTTGATGAAGGCATGGCGGGCGACAACGCCGGACTCTTGCTGCGCGGTATTGCGAAAGAAGATGTCGAGCGCGGCATGGTTCTGGCGAAGACCGGATCGATCACGCCGCATACCAAGTTCAAGGCGGAAGTCTACATCCTGACCAAAGAAGAAGGTGGACGACACACGCCGTTCTTCAAGGGCTACCGTCCGCAGTTTTATCTGCGAACAACAGATGTGACTGGAGTGGCGGAGTTGCCGGCGGGCACCGAAATGGTGATGCCGGGCGACAACGTCTCTCTGGTGATCGAACTGATTACGCCGGTAGCCATGGAAAAAGGTTTGCGCTTCGCCATTCGCGAAGGCGGCCACACGGTCGGCGCCGGAACCATTGCAGAGATTATTCAGTAAGGGTCTGAGCTAGAAGCTAAGAGCTAACAGCTAGAAGCTGTTTTGGAGTGTTTTATGCCCCGAGAAATTGTTACGTTGCAGTGCGGTGATTGCAAAGAGCGGAATTATTCAACCACCAAGAACCGGAAGACGACGACCGAACGGCTGGAGTTCAAAAAGTTCTGTGGCCGATGCCGCAAGCACACGCCGCATAAGGAAGTGAAATAATTGAGCCATTGGGCGATTTGCGATTGTGTGATTGAAAAACCTGTAAGTGGCGAATGGTTTTCAATCGCTCAATGGCCCGATCACTCAATCACTCGATACTTACAGGGGCGTAAGCTCAACGGTTAAACTGTCGGTCTCCAAAACCGAACTTGGGGGTTCGAATCCCTCCGCCCCTGCCAGAATTTGGAAGGACGCCGGAAAGGGCCAGACGCAGTATGGGAGTGGAAACGAAGAAGATGGCAAACTCAATCGTTAGCGCCGGAGACAACTTCCAGGATCGCATGAAGGCGTGGCCGGAGCGCACGAAGTCGTTTTACAACGACGTGCGCAGCGAAATGCGCAAAGTTACCGCGCCTTCGTGGAAGGAAGTGCGCGCCACCACTGCAGTTGTGGTGGTTACTGTATTCATTTTCGGCGTGTACTTTTTCGTGATTGACAACGTGATTCAGCGCGGCGTCACATTTTTGTACAGCTATTTCGGGAAGTAGCGAGAGTTTGAGGGACGGAGTTTAAACTTGATCATGCAGGACGAAGAGAAAAACCAGGCCGCAGGCGGCGAACAGGCATCCGGAGCGGATGGCGTTGCCGCAACCAGCGAGGCTCCGCGCAATCCCAACATGAAGTGGTACATCATCCACTCCTACTCGGGATTTGAGCGCAAGGTGAAAGAGTCGCTGGAGTCGCGCGTTGCCGCCTTCGGGCTGCAGGAGAAGATCGGCAAAGTGCTGATTCCGACCGAGTCTGTCACCGAAGTGCGCGGCGGCAAGAAGTACACCTCCGAGCGCATGTTCTATCCCGGCTACGTGTTGGTGGAAATGGACATGGATGATCACGTTTGGCACGTGGTGAAGTCCACGCCGCGCGTGACCGGATTTGTTGGTACCGGGCAGCAGCCGACCCCGCTGTCGGATGAAGAAGTGCAGCACATCGTCTACAAAGTCGCCGACAGCCGAGAGAAGCCCAAGCTGAAGGTCAAGTTCGAGAAGAACGAGACGGTACGGATTTCCGAAGGGCCGTTTGCCACCTTCCAGGGCATTGTCGATGAGGTAAATGAAGATCGTGAAACTTTGAAAGTCATGGTCACTATCTTCGGCCGCTCTACCCCGGTGGAGCTGGAATTCAATCAGGTAGAAAAAGTAGCGTAATTGCCTAGCTAAGAGCTAGGAGCTAAAAGCTAGGAGCTTAAGTTTCATGGCAAAGAAAATTACAGGTTTCGTGAAGTTGCAGATCGCGGCAGGCAAGGCGACGCCGGCGCCTCCGGTTGGTCCGGCATTGGGCCAGGCGCAGATCAATATCATGGAGTTCTGCAAGCAGTTCAACGCTCGCACCAACCAGAAGGAAATGGAAGGCCTGATCATTCCGGTCGTGGTTTCGGTTTACAGCGACCGCACCTTTACCTTCATTACCAAAACGCCTCCAGCATCGATTCTGCTGAAGCGGGCGGCGGGCATTGCCAAGGGTTCGGGCACACCCAATAAAGACAAAGTCGGCAAGGTGACCTTGAAGCAGGTGGAAGAGATCGCTAAACAAAAGATGCCGGATCTGAACGCGGCATCGGTGGAGACGGCGATCAAGAGCGTGCGCGGTACGGCGCGCTCGATGGGAATTGAAGTGCTCCGGTAGTGCAAGCGGTCTAGGCCTACCCTAAATTTGAATTTTGTTTGTCGAAAACACCACGGCTTGCCGGAATAACGGCAAGCGGTGGGAGACGAGGAAAAAGGAATGAAAAAAGAAGGAAAAAATATTACCAAGGCGCATGCCGCAGTCGAGCAGCGCCCCTACGTTCTGAACGACGCGGTGGCGTTGCTTCAGAAAGTCAAATTCGCGAAATTTGACGAAACCGTAGAAATCACATTGCGGCTGGGGGTCGATCCCAAGCACGCCGACCAGATGGTGCGCGGGACGGTGGTTCTGCCGCACGGTCTGGGCAAGTCCAAGAAGGTTCTGGTCATCGCCTCCGGCGACAAGATTCGCGAGGCGGAAGCCGCTGGCGCGGACTACTTCGGTGGCGAAGAGATGGTCGAGAAGATTACCAAGGAAAACTGGACGGACTTCGACGCCCTGATCGCCACTCCCGACGTAATGAAATCGGTCGGACGCCTGGGTAAAGTGCTGGGTCCAAAGGGCTTGATGCCCAATCCGAAGACCGGGACCGTTACCGTGGACGTGGCCAAGGCGGTACAGGAAGTGAAGGCTGGCAAGGTCGAGTTCCGCACCGATAAGACTGCTTTGGTGCACGTCCCTGTGGGCAAGATTTCCTTCCCGGCGAACAAGTTGATTGAGAATGCGACGGTGCTGATCACCAGCGTGATCAAGGCCAAGCCTTCAGTCGCCAAGGGCAAGTACATTAAGGGCTGCACTTTGAGTTCGACCATGGGGCCGGGGATTTTGCTGGATACGGCTCCCATCGAGACTGCGGCCAAGGTATAACAGCGGCGCGGATGCGCCGGACGGACGAAAGCGTCTGTCCATGAACAAAACGAGATCATAAGAGGAACTGGACATGGCGGTTACAAAAGCACGGAAAAAAGAGCAGGTTGAAAAGTTGAGCGCCGACCTGAAGGGTGTATCGAACGCCGTCGTGGCGACCTATTCGAAGATGACGGTGCAACAGGATTACGAACTGCGCAAAGCCCTGCGCGGCGCCGGCGCGAAGTATCAAGTGGTCAAGAACACGCTGGCCGAACTGGCCGGCAAGGGCACCAAGGTCGAAGAGGGATTGAAGAATCTTTCCGGCGTTACCTCTATTGCCTACACCACAGGCGATCCGGTGGCCATGGCCAAGGCGCTGACCAAGTACGCCAAAGACACGCCGGAATTCACCTTCAAGGTAGGCGTGGTCGAGGGCCGCGTGATCTCCATCAAAGAGATCGAAGCGCTGGCCAGCATGCCGTCGAAGGAAGAGATTCATGCCAAGCTGCTGTTCCTGATCAATGCTCCGGCGCAGCGCCTGGTCACGGTGATGAATGCGGTGGGCCGCGATATTGCCGTGGTGCTCGGTCAGGGCGTGGAGAAGGGCAAGTTCGCCGGAAATTGAGCGATTTTGCGATTTGGTGATTGAGCGATTGAAAACCTTAAAGCGCGTCTGAAGTTTTCCAATCGCTCAATCGCCCGATGGCTCAATCGCCAAATGGCAAAGATTTGGTTATCTCTAAGTCAGGGGTTGCGCGGTTTGGATTGCGGCGTTGTCTGGCGCCGTGAAACGGGCCAGTCGCACTGGAAACCCGGCCCGGGATAACGAAAGCAAGCAAATTCATAACTCGAAAAGTGGAGAACTAACATGGCAGACCTGCAACAGTTGGAAGAATCAATCGTAGCTTTGTCGCTGCTGGATGCGGCCGAGCTGGTCAAGAAGCTTGAAGCGCGCCTGGGCGTGTCGGCGGCAGCGGCGGCGCCGGTGATGATGGCGGGCGGCGGTGCGGGCGCGGCAGCAGCCGCTCCGGCGGAAGAGAAGACCGAGTTCACCGTCATGCTGAAAGAAGTGGGCGCCAACAAGATCAACGTGATCAAGGCCGTCCGCGAAGTCACCAGCCTGGGCTTGAAAGAAGCCAAGGAATTGGTGGACGGAGCTCCGAAGGCCATCAAGGAAGGCGTCAATAAAGAGGAAGCCGAGACAATTAAGAAGAAGTTCACTGACGCCGGCGCCGTTGTAGAAGTGAAATAATCGGGAAAGCAGCGGTTCTGGAGCCGGAGATTGCCTAAATGGCACCAGAATCGGTGCAAGTCCCGGAAATAATTCACGTTCTTAGTTGTGAAGCCTGGGAAGTGGTGTTAGCATCTAACCTAACACCGCTTCCCCTGGCCTCACTCAATCGCGGGCGAGACCCGCAGGGAAGCTTGGGCACTGTTCCGTGGGCAGGCGGAACGGAAACGGCCGAAGGAAACTGGCGCGAAACATACAAATTCAGATTGGCGAAACGCCTTGCACGGCGTCTGCGGGAAGACTCTTCCCTGCGGGCGCCCCGTCGTGTTTTCCGGCATAAACAGGTTCAACGCAACAGGTTCGCAGCAACGTCTTTAGCAGCGTGGCGCACTCGAGCGCCCCACATTCCGCGGGTAATCGCAGCGCACGGCTGCGCCTGACATTGGGAGTTTCTTGACGATGAAGAATAACGCCTTCCGTAAACGTTTCGACTTTTCGAAAATTCCAGCCACCATCCAGATCCCGAACCTCATTGAGGTTCAGAAGCGCTCCTACGACCGCTTCCTGCAGATGGACAAACTGCCCAGCGAACGCGAAGACGGCGGATTGCAGGCAGTGTTCCAGTCCGTCTTCCCGATCACCGACTTCCGCAACGTATCACAACTTGAGTTTGTGGATTACGCCATTGGTAACTGGGAGTGCAAGTGTGGTCACCTGAAGGGACTACACCATCTGCGTACCACTTGCAAAAACTGCGGAAATACGGTGATTACCGACCCGTTCCATCCCGGCGATGTGCTCTGCCAGAAGTGCGGAACCTACAACGCCAACACCCCAGACTTTTGTAACAAGTGCGGCGACCCGGTCGGCCTGCAGTTGAAATATGACGTGGCGGAGTGCGAAGAGCGAGGCATGACCTACTCGGCCCCGCTCAAGGTCACCATGCGCCTTACTATTTTCGACAAGGACGCGGAGACCGGCAACCGTTCCATCCGCGACATCAAAGAGCAGGAAGTCTTCTTTGGCGACGTTCCTTTGATGACGCAGAACGGTACCTTCATCATTAACGGGACCGAGCGCGTGATCGTCAGCCAGTTGCACCGCTCCCCTGGCGTCTTCTTCGAGACGGCCAACAACCGTACCTACTTCCTGGGCAAGATTATTCCCTACCGCGGATCGTGGGTGGAATTCGAGTACGACCAGAAGAACGTGCTTTACGTCCGCATCGACCGCAAGCGTAAGTTCCTGGGCACGATTTTCCTCCGCGCTCTGGGCCTGCGCTCCGGCGAAGACATTCTGCGCTCCTTCTACACCGTGGATCGCATTGCCATCAGAGACAAGAAGCTTTACTGGACGCTTGATCCCGCCAGCGAGAAGGCCACCAATCTTCTGGGCATGAAGCTGGCGCACAGCATCAAGAACAAGTCCGGGGACGAGATTGCCCACTCCGGCCGCAAGCTGAATGCCGCCATCCTGAAGGAAATTCAGAAGGCGAAGATCTCCGAGATCGAAGTCGACGTCACCGATCTTGAAGGCGCATGGGCAGCCGCCGATGTGGTCGACACCACCACCGGCGAAGTGCTGCTCGAAGCCAACACCGAACTGAACGCCGACAAGGTCTCGAAGATTCTCGATTCCGGCGTAGTCGAGATGAGCCTGTTCTTCCCCGAGCGCGACGACGTGGGCACGGTCATCAGCCAGACGTTGAAGCGCGATTCGGTGAAAACTCCGCAGGAAGCGCTAATCGAAATCTACCGTAAGCTGCGTCCCGGCGATCCGCCGACTCTGGATACGGCCACCGCCCTGTTCCACGGCATGTTCTTCGATCCGCGCAAGTATGACTTCTCCAAAGTCGGCCGGTTGAAGTTCAACATCAAGCTGTTCGAGAACCAGGACGCTACCAGCCTCGACAAGCGGACGCTCGATCCCGACGATTTCTACGGGACCATCGGCTACCTGCTTAAGCTGCGCAAGAGCATTGGCGCGGTCGACGACATCGATCACCTGGGCAATCGCCGCGTGCGCGCGGTCGGCGAATTGATGGAGAACCAGTTCCGCATCGGCCTGGTCCGCATGGAACGCGCCATCAAGGAAAAGATGTCGGTGTACCAGGAAATGTCGACGGCCATGCCGCACGACCTGGTCAACGCCAAGCCGGTGATGGCTGCGATCCGCGAGTTCTTTGGATCTTCGCAGCTCTCCCAGTTCATGGACCAGACCAACCCACTCTCCGAGATTACGCACAAGCGGCGTCTCTCGGCGCTTGGGCCGGGCGGCCTCTCACGAGAACGCGCCGGATTCGAAGTCCGCGACGTTCACCCTACGCACTACGGACGTATCTGCCCGATTGAGACGCCGGAAGGTCCGAACATTGGACTGATCTCGTCCCTAAGCTGCTATGCCCGCATCAACGACTACGGCTTTATCGAGTCGCCCTACCGCAAGATTAAGGGCGGCCGGGTGATCGATTACGTCAGCGTGGTCAACACGGGTGACAGCGATCACAAGGTCGGCGATCACATGGAGAAGCATGAGATCGAGAAGATCAACGCCGAATTGAAAGAGAAGCGAAAGAAGCCGGCGCAGATTGAGCCGTTCTCCTTCTATCTGTCCGCATGGGAAGAGGACCGGCACACCATTGCGCAGGCCAACGTGGAGCTCGACGAAAAGGGCAAGATCGTTTCTGAACTGGTCAATGCCCGGAAGGCTGGCAACTTTGTCCTGGTCAGCCGCGATGAAGTCGATTACGTCGACGTCAGCCCGAAGCAACTGGTTTCCGTCGCCGCCTCGCTGGTTCCGTTTCTCGAGCACGATGACGCCAACCGCGCGCTGATGGGCGCGAACATGCAACGCCAGTCCGTGCCGCTGCTCCGCGCGCAAGCGCCGATCGTCGGCACTGGAATGGAAGGCGTCACTGCCCGCGACTCCGGAGCCGTGGTTCTGGCCCGCCGTAACGGCATCATCGATTCGGTCGATTCTGACCGCATCATCGTGCGCGTCGAAGGCGAGCATCATCCCACGCAGTTGTCGCGTGAAGTTGGTTCAGACATTTACCAGCTCACCAAGTTCAAGCGCTCGAACCAGAACACTTGCATCAACCAGAAGCCGATCGTGAAAAAAGGTCAGCGCGTGGTGAAGGGCGAGGTCATTGCTGACGGCCCTTGCACCGATCACGGCGAGTTGGCTCTGGGACGCAACGTCCTTGTGGCCTTCATGCCTTGGCGCGGTTACAACTTTGAAGACGCGATTCTGGTCTCCGAAAAGATGGTCAAGGAGGATTACTACACCTCCCTGCACATTGAAGAGTACGAGATCGAGGCGCGCGACACCAAGCTGGGGCCGGAAGAAGTCACGCGGGATATTCCCAATGTCAGCGAGTCCATGCTGCGCAATCTGGACGAAGCGGGCGTCATCCGCATCGGCGCCAGCATCAAGCAGGGCGACATTCTGGTGGGCAAGGTTACGCCTAAGGGCGAAACCCAGCTTACGCCGGAAGAGAAACTGCTGCGCGCCATCTTCGGCGAAAAAGCCGGCGACGTGCGCGACGCTTCGCTCTACTGCCCTCCGGGCATCGAAGGCGTCATCGTCGACGTGAAGATTTTCTCCCGCAAAGGCCAGGAAAAAGACGAGCGGGCGAAATCGATTGAAGCCACCCAGATCGGCAAGTTGGAGAAGAACCTCTCCGACGAAATCCGCATTCTGACCGACGAGCGCCTGAAGCGCCTGGAAAACATTCTGGGCGGCAAGGAAGTGCAGGCCGACTTGCACGACGAGCGCACCAACAAGCGCCTGTTGAACAAAGGCAACCTGCTCGACCGCGATGCCATCGAGCGCATCTCCACGCGAAACCTGAAACGCATCAAGTATGCGGATAAGGACCCGCGGGTGAATGAGCAGATCGACGAGATCGAAGAAATGACCTCTCGCCAGATCGACGTACTGAAGAAGATTGTCAACGAGAAGAAGGAAAAGCTCACCAAGGGCGACGAGTTGCCGCCGGGCGTGATCAAGCTGGTCAAGGTCTACATCGCGATGAAGCGCAAGCTGAGCGTTGGCGACAAGATGGCCGGGCGTCACGGAAACAAGGGCGTGATCGCGCGCATTCTGCCGGAAGAGGACATGCCGTACCTCGAAGACGGAACGCCGGTTGAGATCGTCCTGAACCCACTCGGCGTACCCAGCCGTATGAATGTGGGCCAGATTCTCGAAACGCATCTGGGATGGGCTGGATTTGTCTTGGGCGAAAAGATTGACAAGATGCTCAAGGAAAACACCCGCACCGAAGCGATTCGGCGCGAACTGAAGGCGCTGTTCAAGGACTCGAAGCTGGCCGACACCATTGGCGAAATGGGTGACGAGGACTTGGAAGCGCTGGCTCCCACACTGGCTCGCGGCGTGTTCATGGGATCTCCGGTATTCGATGGCGCCAAAGAAGAAGAAATCAAGGCGCTGCTCGAGCATGCCGGATTGCCCACGTCAGGCAAGACCACTCTGCATGACGGCATGACTGGCGATCAGTTCGAACAGCCGGTTTGCGTGGGCTACATCTACATGCTGAAGCTCTCGCACTTGGTCGATGACAAGATCCACGCGCGCTCGATTGGACCGTACTCGCTGATCACCCAGCAACCGCTGGGCGGCAAGGCGCAGTTCGGCGGACAGCGCTTCGGAGAAATGGAAGTCTGGGCCCTCGAAGCATACGGCGCAGCCTTCATCCTTCAAGAGTTGCTGACGGCGAAGTCCGATGACGTATACGGCCGCACCAAGATTTACGAGGCCATCGTCAAGGGCGAAGCTGCCATGGAGCCGGGCGTGCCGGAGTCGTTCAACGTGCTGATTCGCGAATTGCAGTCGCTCTGCCTGGATGTAGAGCTGGTCAAGACCGGGGAGAAGAAACCCACCGCCAGCGCGGCAGCGGACTGAAGCAGTACCTAGTACCCAGTACCTAGAAAAGCTGCAGGTGCAGGGCTGACGGATTTTGAAGGTTTGAAGAGAACGTTTCGCGGATTAAGAGCTCTCGAATCCCGCGGGACATAAAACTCGGTGCTGGGTACTAGGTACTCAGTACTGCCTGAGAGCAGGAAAGCGGAGGAACACCTTGTTTCGTTCGAGCCCGTTCGAAATGCAAAATACGATTGCTGACTTCGATGCCATCCGCATCAGCCTCGCCTCTCCCGAAAAAATCCGGAGCTGGTCTCATGGCGAAGTCACCAAGCCTGAGACCATCAACTACCGCACCTTCAAGCCCGAGCGGGACGGCCTGTTTTGCGCCCGCATCTTCGGCCCGGTAACCGATTGGGAGTGCCTCTGCGGCAAGTACAAGCGCATGAAGCACCGCGGCGTAATCTGCGACAAGTGCGGCGTGGAAGTTACGCTGTCGAAAGTCCGCCGCGAGCGCCTTGGCCACATCGAGCTCGCTTCGCCCTGCTCCCACGTGTGGTTCTTCAAGGGCCTGCCTAGCCGTATCGGTCACCTGCTCGATATTTCCCTGCGTGACCTCGAATCCGTTCTCTACTTCGAGGCCTACGTAGTCGTCGAGCCTGGCGACGCTCCGGTAAAAGAGCGCGAAGTCATCAAGGACGAGGCCAAGTTCCGCGAACTCGACCAGCAATACCGTCCCGCCGGCTTCAAGGCCATGATGGGCGCCGAGGCCATCAAGGAACTGCTCAAGCGCATTGACACCGACGGTCTCTCGCTCGAACTGCGCGAGAAGATGAAGAACGAGAGCTCGCTGCAGAAGCGGCTCAAATACACCAAGCGACTGAAAGTCGTCGAGGCCTTCCGCAAGAGCGGCAACAAGCCCAGCTGGATGATTCTCGACGTGATTCCGGTCATTCCGCCGGAGCTTCGTCCCCTGGTTCCACTCGATGGCGGCCGCTTCGCCACCTCCGATCTGAACGACCTTTACCGCCGCGTCATCAACCGTAACAACCGGTTGAAGAAGTTGATGGACTTGCACGCTCCCGAAGTCATCGTGCGCAACGAAAAGCGCATGCTGCAGGAAGCCGTCGACGCACTCTTCGACAACGGCCGCCGTGGCCGCGTGCTGCGCGGAGCCAACAACCGCCCGCTCAAGTCTTTGTCCGACACGCTCAAGGGCAAGCAAGGCCGCTTCCGCCAGAACCTGCTGGGCAAGCGCGTCGACTACTCTGGACGTTCCGTCATCGTGGTCGGTCCCGAACTCAAGCTGCACCAGTGCGGTTTGCCGAAGAAGATGGCGCTCGAACTCTTCAAGCCGTTTATTTATCACCGGCTGGAGCAGACCGGAAACGTCACCACCATTAAGCAAGCCAAAGAGATGGTCGAGCAGCAGGAGCCCATTGTCTGGGACATCCTCGAAGAAGTCATCAAAGACCATCCCGTGCTGCTGAACCGCGCTCCCACGCTTCATCGCCTCGGCATTCAAGCATTCGAGCCGGTGCTGGTCGAAGGCAAAGCCATCAAAATCCACCCGCTTGTCTGCACTGCGTTCAACGCAGATTTCGACGGCGATCAGATGGCCGTGCACATTCCGCTGTCGCCGGAAGCGCAGGTCGAAGCCAGCGTATTGATGCTGGCCTCGCACAACATTCTGTCGCCCGCATCCGGACAGCCCATCACCGTTCCCACGCAGGACATGGTGCTCGGTCTCTACTACCTGACCAAATCCAAGCCCGGCGCCAAGGGTGAAGGCCGCGTCTTCGCCAACATCGAAGAGGTCCTGATGGCGCTGGAAGCGGGAGAAGTGGAAACGCTTTCTCCCATCCGCCTGCGCTATACCGGCGAACTGATTGACCTGACCACCGCCTACGACGATCAGGACATCATTCACACCGAGCCCATTCATGTGGAGCGTACCTTCGTGAACACCACGGTGGGCCGCGCCATCCTCAACGATCACCTTCCCGAAGGCATGCCTTACATCAACGGCCTGCTCAAGAAGAAGGGTATCGGCGCGCTGGTCAACTACGGCTACCTGCGCTTCGGACTCGAAACCACCGTGAAGATGCTCGACGAGGTAAAAGAGTTCGGCTTCAAGTATGCAACCCGCGCCGGCCTCTCCATCGGCATCGACGACATGGTTATCCCTGACAGCAAGAAGACGCTGGTCAAGGACGCCGAGCGGCAGGTCGTTGCCGTGCAACAGCAGTATCTTGACGGCGCCATCACCAACGGCGAACGCTACAACAAGGTCATTGAAATCTGGTCCGGCATCACCGAAAAAGTTGCCGATGAAATGTTCGGCCAGATGCAGCGTGCCGATAAAGAAGGCTTCATCAATCCGATTTACGTCATGGCCGATTCCGGCGCTCGAGGATCCAAACAGCAGATCCGCCAGCTCTCCGGCATGCGTGGCTTGATGGCCAAGCCTTCCGGCGAAATCATCGAGTCTCCCATCACGGCGAACTTCCGCGAAGGTTTGACGGTGCTGGAATACTTCGTCTCAACCCACGGCGCCCGCAAGGGATTGGCCGACACGGCGTTGAAGACGGCCGACTCCGGTTACCTGACCCGCCGCCTGGTCGACGTGGCCCAGGACGTTATCATCAGCGAATACGATTGCGGCACCGTGGATGGCATCTACGTCCAGGGTATCGTCGAAGCCGGCGAGATCATCGAGCCGTTGCGCGACCGCATTGTGGGCCGCGTTTCGCTCGAGAAAATCAAAGACTACGACGGCAACGTAATCGTCGACATCAACAACGAGATCACCGAAGAACTCGCCGTATCGATTCAAGCCGCCGGAATCGAGCGCGTGAAAATCCGCTCGGTGCTGACCTGCGAATCGAAGCGCGGTGTTTGCGTCATGTGCTACGGACGTAACCTCGCCTCCGGCCGCCTGGTCGAACTCGGCGAAGCCACAGGCGTCATCGCTGCTCAGTCCATCGGCGAACCCGGCACGCAGCTCACCATGCGTACCTTTCACATCGGTGGTACCGCATCGCGAGTTTCCGAGCAGTCGCGCCTCGATGCTAAGAATGCCGGCAACGTGCGCTTCATCGGATTGCAGACCGTTAAGTCGAAATCCGGTGACCTGGTGGTCATGAACCGCCAGGGCTCCATCGCCGTGGTCGACGACAAGAATCGCGAGCGCGAGCGTTACTCGGTAATCTACGGCGCCAAACTGAAGGTCAATGACGGCGATCGCGTCGAGCAAGGCAAAGTGATGGTCGAGTGGGATCCTTACACCTTCGCCATCCTTACCGAAATCGGCGGCACCGCCCAGTTCAAGGACTTGCAGGAAGGCGTCACGCTGCACGAAGAAGTCGACGAAGTCACCGGCCTCTCGCGGCACGTGGTGGGCGATTCTCCGGACGAGAAGCGCCAGCCCGCGATCGTGATCAAGGGCAAAGCGAGCAAGCGTTACCTGATGCCTTCGCGCGCTCACTTGATGGTGCAGGACGGCGACACGGTTCACCCCGGCGACGTGCTGGCCAAGATCCCGCGCGAAACCACGAAGACCAAAGACATCACCGGCGGTCTGCCGCGCGTCGTCGAACTCTTCGAAGCTCGCAAGCCGCATGAAACCGCCGTCATCAGCGAAATCGATGGCACGGTCAAGTTCGGTGAAGTCTCCAAGGGACAGCGCAAACTGTATGTGCAGGCCGACAACGGAACCGAAAAAGAGTACTCGGTGCCCCGCGGCGTTCACATCAACGTGCAGGAAGGCGAGCGCGTCAAGGCTGGCGAACCCTTGATGGACGGCCCGCTCAACCCGCACGACATTCTCGCCGTCCTGGGTGAAAAAGAGCTGCAGTCTTACCTGGTCAACGAAATCCAGGAAGTCTACCGCTTGCAGGGCGTCAACATCTCGGACAAGCACATCGAAGTGATTGTCCGCCAGATGATGCGCTGGGTGAAGGTCGAGGACGTGGGCGACACCACGTTCCTGCTGGAGCAGCAACTGGATAAGTTCCGCTTCCGCGAAGAGAACGAGCGCGTGATCAAGGAAGGCGGCAAACCGGCTACCGGACGCCCGCTCCTCCTCGGCATCACGAAAGCGTCGCTCTCCACCGACTCGTTCATCTCGGCGGCGTCCTTCCAGGAAACCACGCGTGTGCTCACCGAAGCCTCCATTCAGGGCGCGGTCGATCACTTGCGCGGCCTGAAAGAAAACGTCATCGTCGGACGCCTCATCCCTGCCGGAACCGGCATGGAGTACTACCGCAACGTGCGCCTCTCGCCAGAAATGGAAGAGGCCGCAGCCAAGGTACAGGCGGAAGTTTCGGCAGCTTACGAAGAAGCCGAACGCGCTCTCGAAATGATGCGTCACGAGGGCGAAACCGAGGAACTGGCAGCCGAGTAAGGCAAGTCTCAATCAACCACGGGGGCGAACCAAAATTCGCCCCCGTTCTTTTTAGTCGGTCCTTATTTCAGATTTGTCATCCTGAGCGTAGTGAGTGCTTCGCGAAGCGAAGCATTCACGAAGTGGAAGGATCTATAGCCAGTGTGCGGCCCGAAGCAAGATGGTTTTTGCGGTAAGCCGCCCAAGCCACTCTTGAAAGGTTGCATCCGTATTTGTAAAGTGGTCTCCAGAAATCGCCAATGGTTCGCATCCTTTTAGCGGACGCTAAGTACTAACTACTTATGCACGCCAATCCCAAGCGATTAGCGACCGAGGAACCTGTTGCACTTCCTTCGTTGCAACCTGCGCCCCAGAGACCTAAGCTAGGGCCAGCGATGCTTCGCTTTCTGCGCCTTCTGCGGTTGGCCGTGTGGCGTGCCTTTCAGCACGATGCCTTTTCCATTGCCAAGGCCTCTGCGTATTCGTCGATTCTCACCTTTTTTCCGGCGCTCCTGGTGGTGGGTTCACTGCTGGCCACTTGGCGCAAAGGTGCGCCCTTTATGCGGGAGATCACTTACGCCCTGTCGCGAATTCTCCCCGCCGGGACCACTACGGCCATGAATTTTCTGCGGGGTGCATCCGCCCGCCCGGTCGGCCTTTTGGTTACGGCGTCCCTACTGACGCTGTGGACAGCCTCCGGCGTGATGGTTTCCTGGATGGAAGGCTTCCGCCGCTGTTACGAACTGCCTAAAATCTGGGGCTTGGTGAAAGAACGCCTGATCTCATTCCTGTTAGTAATCTTCGCCATGCTGCCCATGACCTTCGCCACCCTGCTGGTCGCCTTCGGCAGCAAAATTGAAACCAACATTCTTTTCTACACCGCGCGCGAATTCAGTCCCTACATCCTTCTGATGTGGACCGGCATCCGCTGGATTATCGCCACTCTCACCAGCATCTCGGTGATCGCGCTCATTTACCACAATGCCGTGCCCCGCACCCAGCCCTGGCATAGCGTGATCCCGGGCGCAACCCTCGCCACCGGCCTGTGGTTCTCCTCCACGTTGTTATTCGGCTTCTATCTCAAGCACTACGCGGATTACAGCATCATTTACGGTTCGCTCGGAGCCGGAATTGCCCTCTTGGTCTGGATGTACATGGTTTCGCTGGTCATCCTGGTCGGAGCAGAATTCAATGCCATGCTGTTCCCGCGGGCCATGCTGGGGAAAGAATTGATCGCCATCAGCAGCCCGAGGGAATAAGCCAGCCAACCCAATGTCCACGCCGGACCTCCAGTTGAAACGCAGAGAGTGGGTCGAGGATAGGCGCTCATATGTCCTTCAAACCATAGAGCAGGCTTCTCTCGGATCTGATTGGGGTTCTCTTGGCCGTACGCGAAGTTGAGAAGTGGCTCTTTGCGATGCCAAGCTAACACGCCTTGTCTCGAAGAAAGATATGGCGTACCTGAAAGAAGTTAACCGCCAGAGTTGTGAATTGCCATTGAGCACTGAGAGACAATATTGGGCCCCAGACTCGCTTCGGGAAAAAGATCTAATAGCTCAGTCGCTCACGGAGCGATTTCGCGAAAATACGCTATCGGTATTTGCACGAATTGCCGATGATTTAAAGAGGATGTTGTAACCTATCTATATTTCCTTTGTGGGCCGGAGACCGATTGAAAGAGATTCCAGCAAGCGTCCAAGCGGTGACCGGCAGTTCTTCCCCCCGCCGCGCCAAAATCATCTGCACCATCGGCCCCGCTTGCCACTCTGAATCCGCCATGCGCGACCTGCTTCGCCTCGGCATGGACGTCGCACGCCTGAATTTTTCCCACGGCACCCACGAAGATCATGCCCGCAACATCGAGCGCCTGCGCAAAGCCGCCGAAAAAGAAAATCGCACGGTCTGCATTCTTCAAGATCTGCAAGGCCCCAAGATCCGCACTGGGCGCCTGACGGACCATCGCCCCATCGAACTCAAAAGCGGCACGACCGTGATCATCACTCCTCGCGACATCGCGGGAACTCCAACCCGCATCTCCACCACCTTCCCCGACCTGGCCAGCGAAGTCACCGCTGGTGCGCGCATTCTTCTCCGCGATGGCCTTATCGAGTTGCGCGTGCGCACCGTCCGTGGCAAGGACGTTGTTTGCGACGTCTTGAACGGCGGCATGCTTGGCGAACATCAGGGCATCAATCTTCCCGGCACGGCGCTATCAATTTCGGCGATGACGGAAAAAGATCGCAAAGACTTAGAGTTTGGCCTGAATCATGGCGTGGATGCAGTTGCGCTTTCTTTCGTACGCTCCGCCGCCGACGTGAACATGGTAAGGCGAGTGGTCGACGATCATGGGGGCGAAATGCCTCTGATCGCAAAACTGGAAAAGCCGCAGGCCATCGATCATCTCGAGGAAATCCTGGAAGCCTGCGACGGCGTGATGGTAGCGCGCGGCGATCTGGGAGTGGAGATGGCGCCGGAAAAAGTTCCCGTCATTCAGAAGCATGTCATTCGCCGCGCCGCCGTTTGGCGCAAGCCGGTCATCACCGCCACTCAAATGCTGGAGTCCATGATCGAAAATCCGCGTCCCACTCGCGCCGAAGCCAGCGACGTAGCCAACGCAATCTTTGACGGCACCGACTCCGTCATGCTCTCCGCCGAAACCGCCAGCGGCCGCTACCCTCGCGAAGCCGTCGCCATGATGTCGCGCATCGTCATCGAGGCTGAAAGCAATATGGGAGAGTTCACTCTTCCCCGCCGCCGCAGCGACCGCCACGGTCTGGGCATTGCAGAAACCATTTGCGAATCCATTGCCCATGCCGCCGAAGATTTGCCCATGGGCGCCATCGCCGTCTTCACCGAGACCGGCAATACCGCCCGCATGATTTCAAAATACCGTCCGCAAGCCGCCATCTACGCTTTCACTCACAACGCCACCGTGGCCCAGCGCACCAACTTGTATTGGGGAGCGCATCCCATCAAATGCGCTCAAGCTCCCACCACCGAAAGCATGGTTCGCCTGGCCGAGCAGGAACTGCTCACCCGCGGCTTGCTCAAGCCCGGGGATGTGCTCGGCGTGGTCGCGGGCACGCGCCAGGCTTCCGGCTCCACCAACTTCATGCGCCTGCATACCGTCACCGCCGAAGAAGCGCGGGTGGCTACCCTTCTTCCTTCCAAACACGCAGTTCCCCGCAAGAAGCTATAATCGCGGCATGTCGCAGGAATATCTGTCGATCGCCGTATGGGAACCTTTGCCCGGGATGGAAGCCGCGTCGCTCGCCACCATCCGTGAACTCAACGCCCTCGTCATGACAAAACACTATGGCCGCGACCTGCTTTACCGCTGCGGCGATGCCTGCTACCTGCTGCTTCGCTATTGGAATTCCGAACAGGCTCGCGCCACCGCGCAGGAGGATCCGGACGTGCTCCGCTGCTGGGCGCGTTTGGGAAACGAAATTCAAATCCTCAAAGTGTATGAGAAGCTGGAAGACGTAGGCGTTTAGCATCTATGGCGATGGCTTCCATCCCGCAAGTCTTTACCGATGTCACAATCGACCCGTTCGTTTGCGGCTTCCTGCATCATCCTGAGAAGCCCAACGGAAGCGGCCTCGTGCTCACGCACGGTGCGGGTTCAAAGTGCAATGCGCCGCTGCTGGTCGCCTTGGCCGAGGCTTTCGCGGATGCAGGCTTCGTTGTTCTGCGCTGCGATCTTCCCTTCCGCCAGGATCGTCCTTATGGTCCTCCGAGCCCGTTCGATGGAAAGCGCGATCGCGCGGGATTGAAGAATGCGCTGGCCGCGATCGGAAATCAGGTGAACGGCAAAGTTTATCTCGGCGGACACTCTTACGGCGCAAGACAGTCTAGTATTCTGTGCGCCGAGGCAGAAGAATCACGGCAGGCCTTGCCTGTACAAGTTGCGGGATTGCTGCTGCTCTCCTATCCTCTACATCCTCCGAAGAAGCCCGAGCAACTTCGCACCCAGCATTTCTTCCACCTGCAAACCCCTGCTTTATTCGTCGCGGGCACGCGCGATCCCTTCGCGACGATTGCAGAACTGGAACAGGCATTGAAGCTGATCCCGGCGAAAACCAAGCTGATGCAGGTCGAAGGGGCCGGTCATGATTTGGGATTCAAAGGGAAATCGGGCAAGAAAGATTTAGCCACCGACGTGCTCTCGGAATTCCAAAGCTTTTTTGCCGAGTGATCGATTAATTGCCCTATCGCTTAGTTGACCCAGCCTGATTTCGATCCGCCATTTCCTTTGCCCGGATCGTCATCCGGCGGAATGTAGTTGCCGTGCTCGTCGAAGTGCACGTCGCGGTCATGCGCGCGCATGTAGACTTCAAACTTCTTCGCGGCCTGGCGGCGCTTCCAGCGATAATAATCATTACGCATTCCAAAATAACGTTCGGTGGCGCCGAACAAGAGTCCGCGGCCTGGAATGAACTTAATGTAGAGAAATCCGAAAAGCAATCCGCCGAGGTGGGCAAAGTTCGCCACCCCGCCTTGCGAAGGCTGGAAGGTGGCGATCACCACGATAAAAATAATGATCCCTACCAGGTACTTCGCCTTGATCGAGAACGGGAAAGGGAACAAAAAAACTTCGCGATCGCCGTACAGCATTCCAAACGCGATCAGCAACCCGTAAATTCCGCCGGAAGCTCCGATGGTAGGATTTAACGGCGACATTCCGAACAGTCCGGTATAGGAAGTCGCCACCGTAACCAGCGCGGCTCCGATCACGCAGAAAAAATAAAATTCCAGAAATTTGCGCGAGCCCCAATCCTGCTCTTCCTGGGAACCGAACATCCACAGCGTCAGCATGTTCAGCAGCAGGTGCATCAACGAGTGGGTGGAGTGCAGAAACGAATACGTAACTAGCTGCCATACCATCCCGTAGTGCACCACCGCCGCCGGAACCAACCCCAGATAGAGCTGCTCGATGGCGTCTTCAATCTGGGGCGCAAGCCGAGCCAGAACCACCTGAATGAAATACACGGCCGAGCAGATTATGATCAGCCGCTTCACCCATCGCGTGAAGGGGGGAAAACTCAACGTCATCTCTCGACCGCGCAAGTCAATACGCTCCTGTCAGCAACTCTCACATTCAGTAGATACCGAAACTCACCGTTCGGGCAAGGGGACGACGGGAAGGCTGCGATGACCGTCGGCATCCACGGCCCTGACCGCAAAGATGACATTATCCTTCGAAAGCTTCAGAGTGGCGCGGGAAACGTTACCGTACTTTTGGACGTGTTCCCAATCTGGGCTGGTTGTCGTTCGCCACACGACTTCGTAACCTACTGCTCGCGCAGAGCCTTGCCAGGTGAGAGTGGAGTCATTCTCCAGATCTTTCGTGAGCAGGTGCACATTTTCCGGTGGTGCGGGCGCCGAAGCGAGTGAGGCCAAAGTCGCCGCATTCAGCCGCGCTACGTGTGCGACATAATCGTAATCCACAAACTTGGGCAGATCGCCGTATTCGATTCCGTTCTCATTACGCACGTTCTGATGCTGGTGATGAAAGTCCTCGCGAAACTCAGTGAAGCGGACGGCGGTGAATCCCTGCTGATTGAACGCCGAGTGATCGCCTCCGCGCAGATAACGGTCGAGGCGGAATACCAGCATTGGCTTTACACCAGTGTTGTAGGCGCTGCCGACGTCGGCGATGTAGCGAGCGAGCTGGCGGGATGCGGAATCGCTCTCACCGCCGAGGCCGCGAATCCGGCGGATCTGCTGCTCCGTAGCCGCCGCAGGAAGCCCTTCGGAAAAGACTCTTACGACTGAGTGGTCCTGCTCTGCGCTCTTGTCGCCGCCGACGATGTCGTTATTCAGCACCGCCTCAATATTCCAATTCTGTTCTTTCGCCATCCGCGCGAGGTGCTGGCTTCCGTTGAGACCTTGCTCTTCGCCTGCGACGGTGAGGAAGATAATTGTCGCGGGAAACTTCAGCTTGCTCAGAACGCGTGCACATTCCAGGCTAACGGCAGTTCCGCTGCCATCGTCGTTCGCGCCGGGAGCATCGTCCGTCACATTGAAGGTGTCGCTGTTGCGCGAATCGTAGTGTCCGGTGACGAGGACGATGCGCTTGGCGCTTTCCGCATCGTCCCCCTTCAGGACGGCATAAACATTGGTGATTTCGGTGGGCTGCGGAATACGGTCGGCAGGTTGCTCGGTGAAGCTGTCGGTCTTCACTTCCAGGCATCCACCACAATCTTTGGAGTAGCGCTCGAATTCCGATTTGATCCACTCGCGGGCGGCGCCGATGCCGCGTCCGGCGGAGATTGCTGCAGGATCTTCGGCGGAGATAGTCGAACGCGTGCCGAAGCTCACCAGTTTCTCGATGCTGGCGCGAATGCGTTCGGCGGAAACCTGCTTCAGCGCGTCAGCGATGCGAGGATCGGCAGTCGGGGGAGAAATCGCATCCTGACTCGACTTGTCTTGCGCGATGACAGCGATGCTGGCGATAAAGACTAGAGAAATGGTGAAGTAATAGCGGACCATGCGAGCTCCGATTATGCGGCGTGAATGCATTGCCAGTGTAAGACCGCGCAGCAGGCAATGTCATCCGTTGGAGTAAGGACAAGAGCATTTAACCCAGGAGGGCGCGAAAACGTACGCAGAGGTGTTGGAGGCTGGACGATGAAACTAATTTTGGAGAGCGGACAGAAGGAGGTACCCCCCTCCCCCCTACCTCGATATATTGGAATCAACGACTTAGCGGGAAAATGCGTTTTGATCTATACGGCTCAATAGCTTACGGGCAAAATACTGTGTTTAAAGGACTTAGCCGCCAGATGGACGGTTTTAAACCCTTACCTGACCCATGATGTACTGGTTTCGAGGATTCTGCAAGGTCAAAATGGAAACGTAGAAAGATTCCGTGTACGCGCCTTCCGACGCCCGGCATGGAGGTGGAAATTCGAAGCTTGGTTGAGACAATCTGGCAAGACAGATTCGTTGACCCGGATTCGTTAACCCAGATTCGTTAACCAAGATTCGTTAACCCAGGGAAGCGTGGATGCCCAGGCTTTCAGCGGCTTTGCGTAGTCGCTTGTCTCGGGTCCACAAAAGGGTTGGGGCCTCGATTAGAACGGAAGCGATGAGGTGGGCGTCGGTAAGGCCGATTCCGAGGCTGTATAAATGGTAAGACTCGATGGCCAGACGGACTTCGCTTAAATGAGCCATTCGAGCCTGCGGCAGAAGGTCGAGAAGTGCCAGAGTGCGGGCACGATCACGCAGCGATCCGAGGGCCAGTTCGGCAACGATGAAGGGATGGACTACGATCTGTCCGAGAAGCAGTCGCCGGTGAAGTTCTGTGTTTCCCGACCGCAAGTGGTCGATCCACACGGAGGTATCGGCGAGAATCAATTCGACAGATTCCTTCGCCGCGGAATCGCTTTCAATTTCGGCATGGTACCGCCCAGGGAAGCCAGCCGGCGGGCGCTCTCACGCTCGATGAGGGCCTTCAGGGCCTCGCGAATCAGGGCCGCCTTTTCCTCGACTCCGGTGAACTCCTGGGCCATGCGTACAAGATCGTCATCCAGTGCAACGGTTGTCCTCATCGACGTCTCCAGCACCAATTATAGCATCATCTGATGACAGATTTGGTGCTCTAGCCGAGTCGAGTGCGAGAAGACAAAAGGCACGGCCGAAGCCGTGCCCTTTAAGAAGGTTCTCTCCGTATCGCTGCCTGAGGTAATTTAGTCCCGAACCCCATCCATAAACGCCCGCAACTTCCGCGACCGCGACGGATGCCTTAGCTTGCGCAGGGCCTTGGCTTCGATCTGCCTTATGCGTTCGCGGGTTACGGCGAAGGACTGCCCAACTTCTTCCAAAGTGTGCTCGCTGCCGTCTTCCAGGCCGAAGCGCATCTTGATTACTTTTTCTTCGCGCGGGGTCAGCGTGCGCAGGACCTGTCCAGTCTGGTCCTTCAGGTTCACGTTGATCACGGCTTCGGCCGGCGAGACTACGGCGCGGTCTTCGATGAAATCGCCAAGATGCGAATCTTCCTCTTCGCCGATCGGAGTTTCGAGCGAGATGGGTTCCTGCGCGATCTTCAGGACTTTACGTACTTTCGCGACCGGAATGTCCATGCGCTTGGCGATCTCTTCGCTGGTAGGCTCGCGCCCGAGTTCCTGCACCAGTTGCCGCGAGGTGCGGATCAGCTTGTTGATGGTCTCGATCATGTGCACCGGGATTCGAATCGTGCGCGCTTGATCGGCGATGGCACGCGTGATCGCCTGCCGGATCCACCACGTGGCGTAAGTCGAGAATTTATAGCCACGGCGGTATTCGAATTTATCGACAGCCTTCATCAGGCCGATGTTGCCTTCCTGAATCAGGTCGAGGAACTGCAGACCGCGGTTGGTGTACTTCTTTGCAATCGAAACCACCAGGCGAAGGTTGGCCTCAATCAGTTCACGCTTGGCCTGCTCCGCATCCATGTCTCCCTGGATGATTTCGCGCTGCGTGCGCTTGATCTCCTGGAACAGCAGTCCGGCTTCCACTTCCAGCTTTTCGATTTCGCTGCGTACCGCGCGCGCCTGCCGCTTGTACTCTTTTTTCTGATCTTCGCTGCGGGTGGCTTCCGCCTTGCGCTCCAGATTGCCGGCCTGCCGGTCGAGCGACCGCATGCTGTCAACGGTCTTATTCACGCGCTCAATCAGCCGCTTGCGTTCGTTGTTGGTGAAGCCAAGTTTGCGCACCGCCAGCGAAACCTTTACCACCGCCCGCGCCAGATTGCGCCGCGCCCTACGGTGATCCTTGGGACGCTTCTTCTGCGATACTGCTACATATTTCTCCTGCAACACCGCGACTTTCTTGTACAGCTTCGCCATGTTGTCGATCTTGCCAGTGAACTCGTTCAAACGGTTCTGCAGAATCTCGTCAGTAATTTCTTCTTCGTCGAAGGTGACAACTTCCTTAATCGACCGCACGCCCTTCTTCAAATCCTCTCCCATCGCGAGAAGATCATGAATAACAATCGGGGAGCGGGAGAGGGCTTTGAGGACGCGGAGCTGGCCGCGCTCGATGCGCTTGGCGATTTCGACTTCGCCTTCGCGGGTAAGCAAAGGGACGGTTCCCATCTCGCGCAGATACATGCGGACGGGATCGTTGGTTTTTTCGAGAGCGCCGGGAGTGAGGTCGAGTTCAACGTCCTCGCCTTCTTCGCCTTCGTCAAATTTTTTGTCCAGCGCGGCGGAGGGTAACTTGGGCCCTTCGAGCACGTCGATGCCCTGCGTGCTCATGGTTGTGAGCAGGTCATCGAGATCATCTGGACTGACCACGTCCTGAGGGATTAATTCGTTGACCTGGTCATAGGTCAGATATCCCTTTTCCTTGCCGGCGTCGACCAGCTTTTTAATGTCGTCGTATTTATCTTCGAGAGCCAAAGGATGTCCTCAAATTCTTCAATTCGCCCGCGCAGGGCGTGTGGTACGGCTTATTCAGGTGGGAAACTTGGGGTTGTGCGGAGTTGTGCGCCTAGCACAAACTTCAAAGTTTAGCACATAAGTGCCGCCCCGTCTATGACTTGGCCCGTAAAAGTTCCCGCCGACGGCTGCTTTCTACAAAGTCCGCTCTTCCGCTCTATAGTTAGATGGCTCCGGGAGCCGTTTTGTTTCAAGCACTTCGCTGGTTTCCCGACAAAGTTTTAAGGCCGTCCTCAGCCAGGTTTGGATCGCGCAGCGCGCGGCTCAAGCGATCCTTTTCCAGCAGCAGTTCGTTCCTGAGTGCTCTATCGTCACCCAGGCCAGGCTTGGTGAGTTCGCGCTGCACCTGCTCAAGGCGGCGGCGCAGGTGAATGCGCCGCAGGGCGCGCACCGCGCCTTCCAGACGCTCGGCGGTGAGTTCCTCGTCTTCTTTCAACAGGATGGCAGCCAACATGCGGCGCTCGGCGTCGGAGCATTCTATTTCCATCACATCGGCAACTTCGGCCCCGGCATTGAGCAGCGCTTCCACCAGCGACTCGGTGGCCAAGCCGCGGTGCAAGGCCTCATTCTGCAAGGCGTACTGCGCCTGCCGCGCGGGATCGAACTCTTCTTCGGCGCCATCCCGCGCAGAAACGTGCTCGGCATCGGGATTGATCTGGCGCGCCGAGGCCAAGGCGCGGATGAGAATCCGCTCGGCGTCGGTGGCCTGCATTTCCAGCGGAGCCTTCACCGCGGCGGAGGATCGTTCCGAGGCGACGTGGCGAAGTTCCTGGCGCAAGACAGCGGAATCGATGCCGAGCTTTTGGGCGATCTCCTGGGCCAGTTCGTCGCGCACAATGCGGCTGGGCACACGCTGCACATGCGGCAATAGATGATTCACAGCTTGCTTTTTACCCTCTGCGCTGCGCACGGGAAACTGGCTGCGGGCACGGTCGATCAGGTAGTCGAAATATTTTTGCGATTTCCGCAGTGCCTCGCCGTAAGCTTCTTTGCCTTTGCGGCGGATGTAGAGATCTGGATCGAATCCCTGCTCGAGCGTGAGCACCTTGACTTGAAATTCTTCTTCGGTGAGCAGGCCGAGAGTGCGCTCGGTGGCTTTGGCGCCGGCGGTATCGGGGTCAAAATTCACTACAGCATTCTTGCTGAAGCGCCCAAGCAGCTTGGCCTGCACCTCGGTGAAGGCGGTGCCCGAGCTGGCGATGACATTGTGAAATCCGGCGGCATCGACCGAGATGCAATCCATCTGGCCTTCGACCAGGATGGCGTAATCGAGTTTGCGGATCGCCTCTTTGGCTTTGTCCAGATTGAACAGGACTCGGCCTTTGGAATAGATGGCGGTCTCGGGCGAATTCAAATATTTGGGGCCGGACTTTTCGTCGGTGGCGAGGGTGCGTCCGGTGAAGGCGATGATGCGGCCTGCGTCGTTGCAGATGGGGAACATGATGCGGTTGCGGAATTTGGAGTAAACCGGTGCGAGCTTCGAGCCGCGAGCTTCGAGCCGCGAGCCATCCGCGCTGTCATCCTGAGGGGAGCCAAGGAACTCTGGATTTTGGGCAGCGGCGTTTTCTGCAGGTCGGCTTTGGTTGCTCGCGGCTCGCGACTCGGGGCCCGCAGCTTCTTTCCACGAAAACAAACCACTCTCCCGCATCACCTCTTCGCTGAACTCGTTGGCCAGCCGGTCGCGAAGGAGAAAGCCGGAATCGGGGGCGTAGCCGATGCGGAAACGGGAGATGGTTTCGGCATCGAGGCCGCGGCCTTGCAGATATTCACGCGCCCGCGCGCCTTCGGGACGGCGCAGGCATTCCTGGAAGAATGCGGCGGCGCGCTCTTGCGCGTCGAGCAACTGGGCGCGCAGTTTCGCATCGCGAGCCTCACCTTCGCTGGAAAACGTTGCCTTGGGCAGCGGAATGCCCAGCTTCTGCGCCACCAGCCGGACGCTCTCCGGGAAGGTTATGTTTTCGATTTTCTGCACGAACTTGAAGACATCGCCCTTTTCGTGGCAGCCAAAGCAATAGAAAAATTGCTTGGTGGCGTGCACCGAAAATGAGGGCGTCTTCTCCCCGTGAAACGGACACAACCCGGTATAGTTCTGCGCCCCAGCCTTTTTCAGCTTGATGTAATCGCCGATGATGCGGACGATATCCGCCTGCTGCTTCACCGTCTCTTTGAAATCGTCTGTGGGCATGAGTGGGTGGGGGCTTTGGGAAACACTTCTCCCTAATGGATTGTGAGCCTTGGCGGCGCTGATGGGAATATACCGCAGCGCGATTGCTGTGGAGAAGCTGTGGAATAACAGACTATCCCGTTGATGGGCTAGGAAAAGAGGTGCTCCCAGCGACCTTTCATTTTGTCATGCGATTAAACCCTCAACTCCACCACCGTAGCGCCCCCGCCGCCTTCATTCTGCGATGGCTCTGCTACCGACTCTACATGCGGATGCTGCTGCAGCGCCTGCCTTAGCGCTTTACGCAGGATGCCCATGCCGCTGCCGTGGATGACGCGGACGCGGGGCAGTCCGGCGAGGAAGGCGTGGTCCACGAATTTTTCGACGGCGCGGGTGGCGTCGTCGACGTTGAAGCCGATGACATTGATTTCAGAAGACGCGGCGGATTCGTTTTCGTTGTTCAGCGAAACCGAGATTCCGCGGGCGCGCGCCGCCTTTACCGGAGACTCGCCGGAGCGCGCGCTGCTCACCAGAACTTCGGCAATGTCGTCGCGGGCGATCTTCATTTTCATCGCGCCCATCGACACTTCAAAATATTTGTCGTCGACTTTGCGGGTGATGACGGCGGAGCGTCCGGTGGATTTCAGTTTGACGGTGTCGCCCTCGAAGGCGTTCTTTACCACCTGAGGTTGGGCGTGCGGGTCGCCCTGATCGGCGCCGCTAGCGTGGGCGACCACGGTGGAGTCGAATTGCTCGCGAAATTCACGGCGTAGTTTGGCGACCCGGCGTTCCGCGTCTTTGGAGAGTTTTTGCGCAGCGGCTTTGTCCTGGATCGCGTTTACGGCTTCGCGCGCGTGATATTCAAAGTCGCGCAGCACGCTCTCCAGTTTCTTTTCCATGTCGCGGACTTTGTTCTGCTGCTCGCGCTTGCCTTCGGCGGCGAGACGCGCTTTCTCTTTCTCCAGCTCCTGTTCCCGCGCGGCTAGTTGCAGACGCTGGCTTTCCATGTCGCGCAACCCGGCATGCAGCTTGTCAAGAAATTCGCCAACGTCACGAGCCTGCGTGCCCAGGCGAGAGCGCGCTCCTTGGATGATTGCGGGATTCAATCCCAGGCGCTGCGCGATGTTGATGCCGGCGGACGCTCCGGGCACGCCGATTTTTAGTTCGTAAGTCGGCTGCAACGTAGTTTCGTTGAAGCCGACGGAGGCGTTGATCACTCCCGAAGTATTCGCGCCGTAAACTTTGAGCGAGGTGTGATGGGTGGAGATTATGGTCATGCAGCCGAGGCTGCCGAAGTGCACGGCAATAGCGACGGCCAGCGCCGCGCCTTCTTCGGGATCAGTCGCGGACCCGAGTTCATCGAGCAATACCAGCGATTGCGCGGTGGCGGTGCGTGAGATGAAATCGATATTGGTGACGTGCGCGGAAAAGGTGGAGAGATTCTGCTCGATCGATTGATAATCGCCGATGTCGGCAAGGATGGAGTCGAAAACCGGCATCTCGGCGCGATCGGCGGGAACGGGAATGCCGGATTGTGCCATCAGCGCGAACAGCCCGACGGTTTTGAGGGTGACGGTTTTGCCGCCGGTGTTAGGGCCAGTGATGACGAGTTGGCGGCGGTCGCCTTCGAGTTCCACGGTGACGGGGACGACGGCTGCGCCTTTTAGTTTGAGGTTGCGTTCGAGCAGCGGATGGCGGGCGTTATGCAGGATCAGGCTGGCCGCGCTTCGTGAATCTTGCTGTTCCACGCTTAGCTTCACGGCGACGCAGTTGTAATCTTCGGCGAAGCGGGCCTTAGCGAATTGCAGGTCCAGTTCGGAGAGCACTTCGATCGAGGCAAGAATCGCAGTGGCCTCTTCGCCGATGCGGCGCGTCATCTCGAGAAGGATGCGATGAATCTCAGATTGTTCGTCATCCAGCAGGCGGACGAGTTCGTTGTTCTGCTCGATGGTTTCAAGGGGTTCGACAAAAACAGTTTGGCCGCTGGAACTGGCGCCGTGGACAACGCCCTGCACGCGGCGCTTCTGCTCGATCTTTACCGGGATGACGAAACGCTCGCCGCGGATGGTGATGAGCTCGTCCTGGACCGTGCCGCCTTCGGAGAGTCGGCGTAGATATCCGGTGAGCGACTGCTGGATTTCGCGGCGCTGTTTCTCGATCTCGCGGCGGATGCGGGCGAGCGCGGGAGAAGCGTTGTCGTCGAGGGTTCCGTCGGGCTGAATTTTATTGCGGAAGGCGCGGCGTAAATCGCCAAGGTCGGAAATATTCTCCGACAAAGCACGCACCCGCTTCCATTCCGACCTCATGCTCGCTGGGGGATGCAGAGCGATCTCACGCCATTCGGAGGCGCGCTCCACCAGCAACAGAACGTCGCGAAGTTCCGTGGTTTCAAGCACCGCGCCTTCGATGCGGGATTTCTTTACGAGGGTGGAAACATCGAGCAGTCCGGAAAACTCGAAGCGGCCGCCAGAGCGGCGGAAGTCCCGCAATTCCGAGGTGAGATCTTGTTGCTGGGCGATCCAGGAAGAGTCGGTAGAGGGTTGAAGAGCCGCCAGCCGGCCCTGCCCAAGCGGAGAGGAGGCGTAACCGCGCAATAGATCGCGCAGCGCGTCGAACTCCAACACTCTGGCGGAGTTGTAAATCAATTCCGGCATCAGAATTAATGTTACAGGAAGGAAAGGAGGTCAAGCGCTGAGGGGAGAATACAGAAAATCAAACTTACGCCTGCGCCGCAGCCAGCACCTGGGGATCGGCGGGCTTGGCCACCGGCAGCCGCAGCACGAACTGCGCTCCGCCTTCGGGACCGTTCTGGCAAGTGATCTGTCCCTGATGATCCTGCACCACTCCATAGACTGCGCTCAACCCCAGGCCGGTGCCTTTGCCGATAGGCTTGGTGGTGTAGAAAGGATCGAATACTCGAAGCGGTTCTCTGATGCCGGGGCCGTTGTCGGAAAACTGCACCACAATCTCCCCTCGTTGAGAATAAGCGCGGACCTGCAAAAGGCCTCCGCCTGCTTCCTCCAGCGCATCCAGAGCGTTTTCGACGATCTGGACAAAAGCTTGAAACAGCTGGTGTCCGTCGCCCCAGATCGTCGGCAGGTCAGGATCGATTAAAGTCTCGATGCGAATTTTCTGATCATGCCGTTGCAGTTCGCGCATCTGCACACTGCGTTGCAGAAGCATGCCCAGGTGCACCATCTGCTTATCGCCGGAGCTCTGCTGTGCGAAGCTGAGCAAGTTGGCAATCAAGTCGCGGGTGCGCTGGGACTGATTCACAATCTTGCGCACCAGCGTATCCTGCTCGCCGCTCAGCCGCTGCCTGGACCATAGCTTTTCGGAGTATTCCATGATGGCGGTGAGCGGGTGATCGATTTCTTGCGCAGCGCCGGCAATCAATTTACCTAAGGACGCCAGTTTCTCGCGCTGCACCAGATGGGTCTGCAACCGCTGCTCGTTCTCAAAGCTGCGGCGAGATTCTTCGAGCAAGCGGATCAAAGCCTGGTCTTGCAGATATTGCCGGATAAAAACGAATGTTCCCAGCACGAGCATGGCAACGAGTACTGTGAAAAGCCGAAAGGTGCGAGAGAGAGCCGGCGAGTGATCCCAGCGGAAGGCCCAAAGTCCGAGCACGGGCAACGAGAGAATCGCGAGCATGGCGAGGCGCAGAGTTCGCCTTCCCCACTTGTCTTCTCCTGAGGGAGGCGCTGCGGTGGGTTGCCAATCGCGCGCGCTCAGAGCGGTTGCCGCCATCCAGTACACTGAGCCTGCCAGCACCACGTCAAAGATGCTTCCCGTGTAGTATTTTCCGTGGGTGATCGCCTGATCCACGGCTTCCGAGCCTAAGGCGTATATTCCACTCGCCGCCATCAGGTTCAGGTAGATTTTCTTCCATCCCCCTTGCGCGCCACCGGCGGCTATGCCCAAGACGATTACGAGCATGCCGCTCTCGACCGAATACAGCGGACCGAAGTTTTGGTCGTACTCCGCCACACTCATCGAGATGTACTGTGAAGGAAACACAATGAAGGCATAGAGGAAAACCCACCAAACCAGTAAGAGAAGAAAATCCCAGGCGCCGACGCGAAATTTCTGCTCGCCTTCGGCCCGATGCGGACGCAGGCCCACAGCCGCAATCATGGGAACCAGATGCAAAAAGAGAAATAAATCCACGACCGAGGGATCTGGAAACGAGGTGCGGAGGTAAACCTCAAAATAAACCCAGGCTGCCTGGCTGAAGGTCCAGAGCAGGCAACCGGCTCCCACTAACGCCCAAAAACGCCGGTTCGCGCCGCGCTCCGACCAGGCATTCGCCAACATGATTCCAGCCACCAGCAGGGTCATCACAAGGCCGCCGACATCAAAGATCGCGGTGAGCAGCAGGCCGCGCGGCAGCACTGCCGACACCGCGGCGAGCGCAAGCGTAATTCCGCCCGCGAGAACAAACCAGCGATAGCGTTGGAACACACTCATCCGCTTCCATTTTATGGATCAAATCTAAGATTCAGAGATGGCTTTAGATTCCAGATGGTTACTTTCGTCACTCGATGTGCAACCTGGGCGGAGCGTATGACTCTCTTCCGGACCTCCGGCTTAGGGCTTCCTGTTAGAATCAAGGGTTGAAAGGCGCTGATTTCTTCCCAGAGGGTGCTTATGGCCTTTCCTGATACTCGTCTCCGTCGACTTCGCCGCACCGGACAGCTGCGCAACCTGGTGCGCGAAACCCGTCTTACTCCCGACGCGTTTGTCTATCCCATGTTCGTCTGTCCGGGGGAAGGCGTGCGCAAAGAAGTCCGCTCCATGCCGGGTGTTTTCAATCTTTCGGTGGATGAAGCCATCAAAGAAGCGCGAGAGGTCTACGGGTTGGGCGTGCCCTCAGTGATTTTGTTCGGCCTTCCCGACACGAAAGATGATGTAGCCACGGGAGCCTGGGCCGATGACGGCATTGTGCAGCAAGCCGCCCGCGCGATAAAGAGCGAAGTCCCGGATCTGATTCTGATGGGAGACGTTTGCCTGTGCGAATACATGTCACACGGGCACTGCGGGATTGTGAAATCCGCGTCTACGCCAATGTCGCTGGGTGCGGCGGCCCGGGATGCCTTACAACATTCCGGACGGGGCAAGGTACCGGCCAGGAACCAGGAAGAAAAGTTGCAGGTGATTGACGAGCTGGCATCGATTGTGGCTCACGCAGTGGAGTCGAATTTCGAGATCGATAACGACGCTTCGCTGGAACTGCTGGCCCGCACGGCAGTCTCGCAGACCCAAGCCGGCATTGACATCATCGCCCCTTCCGACATGATGGACGGTCGCGTAGCGGCTATTCGGCGCGCACTGGACAATGCCAGCTTCATTAACACTCCGATTCTTTCTTACGCCGCCAAGTTCGCCTCGGGATTCTATGGACCTTTCCGCGAAGCAGCCGACTCGGCACCGCAGTTCGGCGACCGCCGTTCGTATCAGATGGATGGCGCCAACCTGCGGGAAGCCATGCGCGAGATCGAAGCTGACATCGAAGAGGGCGCGGACATGATCATGGTCAAGCCCGCCATGCCTTATCTTGACGTGATTGCCGCTGCTCGCGAGCGCTTTGATCTGCCGCTAGCCGCGTATCAAGTCTCGGGCGAATACGCCATGATCGAAGCCGCCGCCCGCAACGGATGGATTGAGCGCGACCGCGTCATGATGGAATCGCTGCTTAGCATTCGCCGCGCCGGAGCCAGCATCATCCTGACCTACCACGCGAAAGATGCAGCCAAGCTGCTGGCGTGAGGTGATTTTCGCCGGTAATGACGTTAGAATTTCGCGGAATAAACGTCCCCGCTTCCGGCCTTCGACTCTCCCTCGGCCCAGATGCTATAGAAATTTCCCGCGCCGTCGTTGACGGTCTCGGTGTAGTCGCCATAAGGATGATCGAAACCCGCGGCGCTCTGATAGTCGCGGTACGGAGTGGCTTGCACCATGACCGATTCCGCGCTCCAGTTTGTCGCGCCGTCGGCGCTGCTGCGCTCATACACGTTCCAGGTTCCGCATTGACCTGTGGTGCTGGAACTGTGGCAGGTGTAAATTCCTCCGGCGGAAGCGCGGTTATCCATCCAAATCACTTTGACAATAGAGGCGGTTCCTGAGATAGAGGGAAAGCCGTGCCACACGCCGCTCGGAGCCAGCGAGACTTGCGATCCATTGGGCCATGACGACGGGTTGTAGGGAATATTCCAGCTGGCACCCAGCGTGTCAGAATATTTTGTGTAGACGCGCTGCGGCGCGCCCGACGCTCCAGCGCCTGCGTTGTAGATCACGATCACGCGATCGTTGGCCGGCGCTGTCTTGGGTTGAACCGCAACCTGGATCGAGCCGCCCCAATAATCCCATCCCGCGCCCGTCACCTGTGGGCCGCCCTGGCTTTCGTCAATCGTGGTTACGGTATAGCTGGCGAAGAGATTGTTGGAGCGCTGCAGATAAAAAATGGTTGGGCCGGTGCCGCTGTTAGTGGTTCCCGACCAGGCGTAATAGGCATTGCCCTGCGTGTCGAGGACGGCGCCAGTAGCCAAGGCTACTCCGCTGGATGCAACATTCACTTGCTGAGACGTGAAGGTCGCGCCGCCATCTTTGCTCACGCTTACGTGCTGCTTACCGCCGTTCTCGAAGGCGACCATCACATTGTTATTTTTATCGACCAGCAACATGTCCTTGTCGCCGCGACCGGCATTGGTTACATCTACGGGTGCGCTCCAGGTTACACCGTGATCGTCGGAGTAGATGGCCTCGATCGGCGTGTACTGAGTGTTGCCATCCATGTAACTGGCGTAGATGCGGTGATTAGCGCCCAGAGCCAGCTGTGCGTCTACATCATTTCCCTGCACCGGACAGCGCGGAATTGTTACCGGCCCCCAAGTCATGCCGCCGTCGCTGGAAACCTGAAAGTACATATACGAACTGGTGGTGAATTTGCCTTTTCCCTTGAAAGGCATGCAGGTCGCTCCGGAAGAATCCTTATACGTGGTGGCCAGATAGTGCGGCCAGAAAGCGTAAACGTAGTTTCCGTCGGCTAGAATCGCGGGCTCCCAATCTTCGCCGGTGTTATCGCCCAGGCGGTGAGAGGCGACGGTTTGCGCCAACATGGGGAAAGTGGAAAGCAAAAAGAGAAGAGAAAAGACGCGGGAATTTTTCATCACGTTTCCTCGCAGACATCAACATCTTGTGGATTTGACAACGACGTCTCAATCCGGACACATCAGTCTTTCGGAAAACGGCAGCAGTATACTCCGCGTTTTATTTGAAGCTAGAGTCTAAAGTCCCACAAAAACAAAATCGGGGAGCCTTGCAGCTCGCTGGTGGCAGTGAACTGAAAGCTCCCCGGTTTCTTCGTATTCCAGTAATTAGCTGGCGCGCTGCATCGGTTTGTCAGTCTTGGAATAATCCGCGCTGGCTTCGCCGGCGGAGGCAATATCCTGAGCGCCGGTCTGCTCGAGAATTCCCTTCGCCTTCTTGGTCCACTCCGAATTGTCAGAGTGAACCGACAGCAGGATGCCGCCTTCTTTGACGCGGCCTTCATAGCGCTTGGCTTCGTACTCGGGAATGCCCATGCCGATCAAGGCTCCCGTAACGCCGCCTACCGCGCCTCCCACGCCAACGCCCGCCAATGCAGCCACAATCGGACCCGCCGCGATGAACGGCCCAAGCCCTGGGATGGCCAAGGCGCCAAT
Source organism: uncultured Acidobacteriota bacterium (assembly GCA_963758565.1). GTDB lineage: Bacteria > Acidobacteriota > Terriglobia > Terriglobales > Acidobacteriaceae > Sulfotelmatobacter. The sequence goes on from CAVWVX010000001.1 coordinate 323,067, forward strand.
TCCCGCCAGCCAGCCCAACCCGCCGCCGATCACAGCGCCGGTGCCTGCTCCAGTCGCCGCGCCCTCGGGAGCCTTGGTGTCTTTCTTCACTGCGAAATCCTTGGTGCCGGCGTTCTCAGGGAACAGAACCGAGATATCCGTGTTGCGATATCCCGCTTCCTTCAGAGCGTCGACTGCGTTTTCCACGCCTGCGTAATCCCGATAAATTCCGAATACTGCCGTATTTTTTCCTGCCATGATGAATTCCTCCTTTAAATAATTGTTAGCTTACTGTTTCTGTTTGATCTCCAGTTCGTTCGTGATCTTGCCTTCGCCAGCTACTTGCGCAGCTTTTTCTTCGATGGCCCTTTTTTCTTCCTCAGAACGCACTGGCCCCTTCAAGGTGACCATCCCATTCTGCGTAATCACCTTGACGTTGTGGCCATAGGTGGAGATATTTTTGTCCTGGATAATTGCCTGACGAATCTGCTTGGTGATGTCGCGATCCGATGTGTTGGCTTTCTGTTGATCGGCTGTTGGTTCGTTCGTGTTGCGGTCGCGCTGGTTGATTTTTGTGTTGTCGGCCTGCGGATTGCTGGTAGCGTCTTGGGCATTGCCCAAGGCGCAGCCCGCCATCATGACGCTGGCCATCAATGCGCTGCGGAATGCATATTGCAAAACTTTCATTCGTCCTCCTCCAAATCGATTTTCAAAAGAACCATAAAGTGAATAACTCAGATCCCGGGCACTTGGGGCACACCTGTGAGCAGGTCCGGCGCGACCATGAATCGCGCCGGACCCAACCACGACTACCTGTAAACGGAACTAGATTCCTTCCGTACCGGTCGCGCTGCGGTGGGTTGTGGCGGAGGCGGAGGTGAAGCGATCGCGAACGCGGTCGCCAATATCCTGCACCTTGTCGCCGATGGAGCCGCGAAGCTCTTCGCCACTCGAAGGAGCCAGCAACATACCCGCGCCTACTCCGATGGCCACGCCCGCGGCGAACGTAAGCACGTTCCGCATGGTGTGATCTTCGCCTTGATAGAGTTCCTGAGCTTGATCGCGCAGATCGGAAACGCGGTCGCTGGCGCGATCATAAGTATCGGAAAAACGGTCGCGCACGTCGCCGGCGAAACGGTCCGATTGGTCCAGAAAATATACCGCCGTCTTTAGAATTGACTTGATTAGATTGTTCATTTCGTACTCCTGTCTTCGTAATCACAGCGTAATAAGTCTTAGTTGCACAAAACTATTCCATGGGTCGAAAAGCGAAGAAATTATTTATCCAGAGGCAAACTCTGAGGGGAACCCTGTAGGCGACCGGCAAGAATCCCGCTGGCTGGCGGGGGTCGGGAGTTGCATGCACCCTATTTCTTCGACGCCCTGGTCATGAGAACCGTCGTCTCTGGGTACGGGGCTGCTGCAAAACTTTGCCCCGGGGAAAAAACGCTCTTCCAATAAGACTCGACCAAGGTGGTGACGATCGACAGTCCGCGGTTCGACTCGATGAGCGCTCCGCCGAACCGCGTGATTGTGCTGGGCATGGTAAATGGCCCGTCGCTGAAGGAGAAGTGGCCAGTCCCTCGTATTTTAACGATCCAAACCGCGCCCCCGGCAGAAGCCAGAGCTTTTTGCCACTCGGCGTTACGCTGCTTGCCCATCTCCTCCATTTGTTCTCGAGTTCGTCCTCTGGTTTTCAGCTCCGCGTCGGTGTGATCCACGTGGCTGAGCAGCACAAGGGCTCCCGCCCGCAAACCTTTCTCTGCAACCTCTCCAAATGCGGCCCCATCCATATCGACGCAGGCTCGAACCCGCACATCGTCCTGACAAATTTGTAACGCCGCTGCTCCTCCCAAAGAATGGCCCGCAGCGGAGATCTGCCCGCGATCAATTTGCCGCCAAAGATTTCGGGGAAGCTTGTAACCGGTCTCGGAAGCCAGCAGCTTATCGAGAAAGTGGGCCGCATCCTGCGTCCACTCGTTGACGGCCAAAGCGGCGTCGGCTTCGCTGCCGGCGTCCGGTGTCTCGTCCGGCGGGATCATGAATCCATCGTGCATGAAATCGAAAGTTGCGACAACATATCCGTCGCTGGCAAACTGTTCGGCGAAGGACGTATAGTTCACCCGCGAAACACCTTCGCCCGGCAAAAACAGGACGAGCGGAAACCTGCGGCGAGTGCTCGCCCCGGCATCGACAATCGCGCCAGTGCCCATACGGCCCCAGGCATCGTAAACACAGTCCGGCTGCAGGTAATACTTCTGCTCGCGCATGAGCTTGAGCGTGGGTTCCGAAACGTAAGGCGCGCTCCTGCCGGGAGTCGTTTTTTCCGTTGGATAGAACAGCTGTACTTGCAGGTTGGAGTAGCTACTCCCGGCGGGGAAAGCTTCCCGAGGTAGAACGACGGTGCCCACTGCGAACGCGCCCGTCGGCACCGGGAGGTCAGAAACAGGGCAAATCTCACCCGCGCTGAAAGCGCTGAAGATCAGAGGGAAAAATATTGCACACACCACTGATTTTGACGATAGGTTAGCAGGACGCACCCTGCTTAGACGGACGCATCGGCCCAGTGTCACCGGGTGCTGTGTACCGTGGGCTTAGGCTCCTGCGGCACTCTGGTTTTGAAATTTCACTTCAACCAGCTTCCGATCCTCTTCCGCAACTTTGAAAAACGCCCGCGGCTTGAGTTCCATAAAGCTGGCCACGAACACCTCAGGGATTTGCCCGATGCGAGTGTTGTAGGTATTGACGTCGTCATTGAAGAACTCACGGCGGTCGGCGATGCGTTCTTCCAATTCGCTAATGCGGGTCTGGAGTTTGAGAAAATTATCGTTCGCCTTGAGCTGCGGATAATTCTCCGCCACCGCGAACAGCCCGCGCAGCGCGCCTGTCATGGCTAGATCGGCGTGAGCCTTCTGCGCCACGCTTGCCGCATTCATACTGGCAGCTCGCGCCTGGGTTACCGCCACCAGTGTCTGCTGCTCGTGCTGCATGTATCCCTTCACCGTCTCCACCAGGTTTGGAATCTCATCGTGCCGCTGTTTCAGCAGCACATCGATGTTCGCCCATGCCCGGTCGTTATCGTTGCGCAGCCGCACCAGTTCGTTATAGAGGATCACGATGTAGACCAGCGCACCCGCAACGAACAAGACAAACGCGGCCCCTGTAATCACGTTGCTCCCCATGAATCCAGTCAAACAGGAGCGCCGCCGTCGCGCAAGTAACCGCAGGTAACCAGGACAGGGCGACCCGCAAAAGAAAAAGGGCTGAGCCCGTGGGCCCAGCCCTTCCATTAGGAATCACAAAAACTACGGCTTATGCGGCGTCAAATCGCACGACTTCCTCACTTCATCCAGATTTAAGCCCGAAGGAGAAAACTCCGCGATCTGCGGCCCACTTCTGGTTCGCACTTCCACATTAAAGGTCTCGGCTCCCAGCATTCCGCGGACCGTGCCTTTATCCATCGCAAGGAAGTGACCACGGACCCAGTTCCAACCCTTGTGATCGTGGTAGCGATCAATGCGGACCATCACTTCCATCTTCGGCTGTCCCCAAAAGCCGGGATAGTCCGGCCGTCCCAACCGTTCCCCGGGGTTGAAGTCGGCGTACTGCAGCTTGCCGTTATTGCAGACCAGCGCAATCCGTGGCTTCGAATCCGGATCTTCCTTAAAATAATTATTGGCCACCAGCACAAACCGGGTCTTCTTCGCGCCCGTCATTTTGTCTTCCGACTGGAACTCCATCCACTTGCCGCCTGCGCTCACACCATCCTGCTCATCCTGATAGGGGCTCATCGAGCCTTCTTGAGCCACCGCCGAGACCGCTGCCACTGCCATTAAGACGAAGGCCGCCAGAACCGCGCCAGCGGTTTTGCGGCTACGATTTTGAAGCATGCGCAATTTCAAGGTTCTCCTCCCGCGTAAGAACATCCTCACTGATTGAACCCCAGGTTTGTGGAAAAGTTGTATGGTGGGCGCCCTTTTAGGCACGTTCCTATTTCGTATTCAGCCGCAAGTCGATATAAACCTGGGTTCGGTCGTCGAACTGGCTCACCGACTTGGTATCGCTCTTGTGGTCGTTCATCTGCGCGTATACCTCGTAATCCACACTGCTCAGGCCAGGAAAGCGGTAAGTCCCATCGTCACTCACAATGTAAGTTTTCACGGCGTGGGTTCGCGTGTTGGTCAGGTAGACGATTGCCCCCGCCACCGGATTATCCTGCTGGTCGAGCACTTTGCCATAAAGCAATCGCCCAATCTGCCTGTCTTTTTTATCCGGAGAAGCATGGGCCGCGACTGTCAGCAACAGCAACAGCGCGACGGCTATGGCGGAAGTTTGCTGCAGAGCACGTCTGGGAGTCATGCGCCTCTTTCTTTATATGCTGCTTTATTGTCCTGGATTTTACCGAATTGTTTTGTAAAGAATTCTATTGCGTCAGGTGCAATCCAATATCCACCCGCTCGTCATACTCTACGTGGACAGTCACCTCTTGCGCCAGATGCACCGCTTGGCCGTCGCCAGTCTTCACATTCTTCAGATCGGCCCAGACCACGTAATCCGCCTTGCCCGCGGGAACCCGCTGGGCAAATTCTCCCGCGTGATCTGAGGTGAGCTCCCACCTCGATTTTTTATCTTGCGCCCTGCGGATCTTAACCGGAACGCCGTACACCGGACGTTGGTCCGGACCCCAGACGGTTCCGATGATCAAAGCATAAGGGTCCTTCGGCTTCAATTTTTTGGAGGAGGGAGCGGCGCTGACCGGGCAGGGCAGAAACAGACTAAACGCGGCATAGGAAAAAGACAGCAGCAGGCAAAACGCAGAGAAGCGCGCAAGCAGACCCGTGGATGGAATCCTGCTACTCGTCACTATCCTCAGTCTCGACTTCCGTGTCCTCTTCTACATAGCCCGCCTCCACCGCCTTCAACTCCAGCGGACTAGTGGTCACCACCTCAAAGTCGGTGCCACACTCCGGGCAAGAGACAATTTCGCCCTCATCCACTTCTTCTTCATCTACATCCAAATCGGTTTCGCACTCAGGACAAAGAACCATGATTCCTCCGCTTGCATAGATGCCACCCTTAATATTTAGATTCTTCCAGCGCTGCAGGTCAAGGGGTGAATGCTGTATGTTGCAAAACCGGGCGGAAACGTGAAAAAAGAGGAGAAGATGGCGGGGCTGGTAAGTTTCCGTCAGCGTGCGGCTTAGCGCGTTTTTTTCGACGCCTCGCTGCCGCCCCCCTGGCTGACGAGTGGCCTTCAGCCAACGCCGAACAGCCGAGGGAACTACAAAAAGGAAGGCGCCCTTGGCGAGGGCGAACCCGGTTTTCTTAACAGCGTGCAAGTTATTGCAATTTGCAGGCTATACATTTTCGTGGCCGAAGATCGGGTAAGATTTTCCTCAGGTTTCCACAGGGAAGTACTATCGTCCACAGTTTCTGCACAAGCCAGCGAAAGTTTTCGATTGCGGGACGAGACATTCTACCGCAGAGTGGGTTCAGCGAAAACGTTGGATCTCTCAACGCTTGCCGAACGACGATTTGCGGTGACGCTGGTGGCAGCTGGCAATTCCCGAGGGTGAATTGCCAGGGACATTCGGAAACGCGCGCGAGTGCGAACCGGTTGCCCGGGCATTGCGGCCTCCTCCACTTCCCGCTCCTGGAGCGGGTTGGCCGTTGGCCCATCGCGGCGGTTGCGGAGAAAGTGATTCTCAGAATCGCAGCTCCGCAGTTGGTACTGGTAAAAGTGGCACCCACTTCGGTGAGCGCTGTCGGACCGGTACCGTCGGCTCGCCGCTCCCTAGCGGCGGGAAGGCAAGTAGAGAGTTCCACGAAACGATGCGGCTCCGGGTGGCTGGCCTGGAGCCGCATTGAATTTTTGGGGAGTAGTCCCCCCCGACTGAGTGGTCTTCCCATAGTGGCCAGAGAATGAATCACCGGCACCGAGAAGAAAATCCACACCGCAAAGAAATGCCTGGCTCTGCTCTTGACTTTTAATTCGCCTTTTGTTCTCCTGCAAGTGGAGTTCTCTTCTGCTTTTTTGAATCGCCTAGCTCGTCCTGGCGAAAATTTTCTTGAGTTGTAAGCTTGTTTTCCGCAGGATGCGCCTCGCATTCACAAGTGGAAGCAGGTTAGGGTGCCAGTGGCTTTCTTAAAGTCCGAGGAAAAGTAGAACGTGGCAGCTACCAATTACAGCATCAGCACTCTTCCCGCAAATGTAGAAGCGGAGCGTTCGATTCTGGGAGCGATCCTCCTCGATAACTTTGCTTATAACCAGGCGGCGGAGCATCTTCGGATAGAAGATTTTTCGCTGGACTCGCACCGGCGGATCTATACGCGCATGGTGGATCTGGCGGAGTCGTCGCGCCCGATCGACATGATCACCTTGATCGACGAACTGGAACGTCATAAAGATCTGCAGGCGATCGGGGATATCGGCTACGTGTCAAGCCTGCTGGATGGGGTGCCGGATCGTCCCAGCATTGAGCACTACGTCAAGATTGTGCGCGACAAGGCGCTGCTGCGGGGACTGATTCACGCGGCGAATACGGCGATTGCACGGGCTTCGGATCAATCCGACCTGGCGGAAGAAGTATTGAGCGATGCCGAGGCGGCCATCTTTCAGCTCTCGGAGAAGCGCATTGGGCGCGGGTTTCTGGGCGTGCAGGAAATTGTGCGAGAGTCCTTCGGGTCGGTCGACGCGCTGCTGCAACGCGGCCAGCGCATTACCGGGCTGGGCACGCATTACGACAATCTGGATGAGATGACCAGCGGTTTGCAGCGGGCTGACCTTATTATTTTGGCGGCGCGGCCCTCCATGGGCAAGACAGCGTTTGCCATGAACATTGCGGAGAATGCCGCGATTAAAGACGGCAGCGTGGTGGGAGTGTTCTCCCTGGAAATGTCGCGTGAGGCTTTGCTGCTGCGTCTGCTGTGTTCCACGGCAGAAGTGGATGCGCACAAGATGCGTACGGGATCGTTGTGGCAGGACGACACCAAGAAATTAGTGAGAGCGATGGAGCAACTCGCACACGCGCCGATTTTTATCGATGACACGCCGGGCATGTCATTGAGCGAGATGCGGGCCAAGGCACGAAGATTGAAGCAGGCGCAGGGCAGGCTGGATTTGATCATCGTGGATTATTTGCAGTTGATGTCGGGTGGCAGCAAGCGCTACGAAAATCGTACCCAGGAAGTCTCCGCTATTTCGCGCGGACTGAAGGCTCTGGCTAAAGAGCTGAGTGTTCCAGTGATTGCTCTCTCGCAGTTGAGCCGCGCTCCCGAGAGCAGAGGCGGGGATCATCGTCCTCAACTTTCCGATTTGCGCGAGTCGGGTTCGATCGAGCAGGACGCCGACTTGGTGATGTTCATTTTCCGCGAAGAGGTTTATCGGCAGGATGACCCGGAGTTGCAGGGGCGGGCGGAGATCATTATTGCCAAGCAGCGCAATGGTCCGACGGGACGAATTATGCTGGCCTTCCGCAAGAATTGCACCCGCTTCGAGATGATGGCCGACGGCGGAATGCCGCTGGAGGAGTAATTGCGGGGTACAGTAAATCCTTTAGGATCGATTACAGGATTGGCTGTAGTTTTTAGTCGTAAGTTGCTAAGCCGCTTTGACTTGTGGGGCATGTTCAGCCTGTGGAAAAGCTTGTGGAATGGCGGACGCCCCTCGGCAAGCTCAGCCCGAAAATCCGACGGCAAGCCTTGCGGCAAATCGGTTTTTGTGCTCTAAAGCGATGAATAGTAACCAGTTAGACAATTCACGGGTCAGTAACATATTGGGAATTTCCAAATGAGGACGTGGTTTCCGTTTTTGAGATTTGCACATTTTAGGGTTTTGGACTTTTGAGAGGGCTTCCACCAGGAACGCGGGCGATGGTTCCCGCGAAACGCTAAGCGTCTTCGCCAACCTTTAAAACCGCAAGAAAAGCCTCCTGCGGTATATCGACGCGGCCGATCCGCTTCATTCGTTTTTTGCCTTCCTTTTGTTTTTCCAGCAGCTTGCGTTTGCGGGAAATATCGCCGCCGTAGCACTTCGCAATAACGTTCTTGCGGATGGCCGAAACCGTCTCGCGAGCGATAATTTTCGCGCCGATCGACGCCTGGATGGCGACTTCAAACATCTGCCGCGGAATCAACTGCCGCATCTTCGAGACCAGCAGCTTGCCTCGCTCGTAGGCAAAGTCGCGATGCACAATGATAGAAAGCGCATCGACCGCCTCTCCCGCCACAAGAATGTCGAGCTTGACCATGGGCGACTCCCAGTAGTCGGCAAGGTGATAGTCAAGCGATGCATAACCGCGCGAGACCGATTTCAGCCGATCATAAAAATCAAGAACGATTTCGTTCAGCGGTAACTCGTAGTGCAACATCACTCGCGCGGAGCTGACGTACTCAAAAGTTTTCTGCTTGCCGCGCTTGTCTTCCACCAGCTTTAAAATTCCGCCAACGTATTCTTCGTTGGTAAGAATGGTCGCAAGAATTACGGGCTCTTCGATTTTTGCGATTTCGCTGGGATCAGGCCAGCGGGAAGGATTATCAACTTCGATCATCGTGCCGTCGGTTTTATAGATCTTGTAGCGTACCCCAGGCGCGGTGGTGATGAGTTCCAGTGCGAACTCGCGCTCCAGGCGCTCCTGGATAATTTCCATGTGCAGCAGGCCGAGAAAGCCGCAACGGAAACCGAAGCCGAGCGCGACCGAACTTTCGGGCTCGAAGAAAAAAGAAGCATCGTTGAGGCGAAGTTTTTCCAGAGCTTCGCGCAGTCGGGTGTGTTCGTGGGCATCGACGGTGTAAAGTCCGGCGAAGACCATGGGCTTGATTTCTTCGAAGCCGGGGAGCGCCTCAATGGCGGGATTGGCGTCGTGGGTGATGGTGTCGCCGATTTTAACGTCGGCCACGGTCTTGATATTGGCGATTAGAAATCCCACTTCGCCCGCTTTAAGTTCGCCGATTTCGACGGGCTTGGGCGTGAGCACGCCGAGAGTTTCGGCGTCAAAGGTGGTCCCGTTCGACCAGAGGCGGATGCGGTCGCCTTTGCGGAGAGTCCCCTGAAAAACTCGGGTCAGAATCACAACTCCGCGATAAGGATCGAACCAGGAGTCAAAGACCAGCGCCTGCAGTTGGTTGTCAGGATTTCCTTTCGGCGGCGGAACGCGCTTCACGATCGCCTCGAGCACGTCCTCAACGCCCTGGCCGGTCTTGGCGCTGATCAGCACCGCATCGGTGGCGTCCAGGCCGACGGCGCTTTCGATCATCTCTTTGGTGCGAGGGATGTCGGCGCTTTGCAGGTCAATCTTGTTAATGACGGGAATAATTTCGAGGCCGTTGTTGATGGCGAGATAGGCGTTGGCGAGAGTTTGAGCTTCCACACCCTGCGAGGCGTCGACAATGAGCAGCGCGCCTTCGCAGGAAGCAAGCGAGCGCGAGACTTCGTAAGAAAAATCGACGTGGCCGGGGGTGTCGATTAGATTCAGCTGATAGGTATTGCCATCGTGCGCCGTGTACATCATGCGGACGGCATGGGCCTTGATGGTGATGCCGCGCTCTCGCTCCAGATCCATGGAGTCAAGCACCTGGGCCTGCATCTCGCGCATGGTGAGCGATCCGGTCAATTCCAGCAGGCGGTCCGCCAGCGTGGATTTGCCGTGGTCGATATGCGCGATGATCGCAAAGTTGCGGAGGAAAGCGGCGTCCATAGGTTGAAGGCTAATCTTTGATTTTAGCAGGGGAAGAGCGCTTCACAGTTGTCCAGCTTCCGCTAAAATCCGGTCATGACGATCGTTCTCGCTTCCGCTTCGCCGCGACGTCAGGAGTTGCTGCGCAACGCGGGCATTTCTTTCACGGTGCAGCCGGCGGATATCAACGAGACGCCGCTGCCCGGCGAGCTTCCGCGGGAGTGTGCCGAGCGGCTGGCACGCGAGAAGGCGCAAGCCGTTTCCAGAAATAATCCTGAGCAGTGGGTATTAGGTGCGGACACGATTGTCGTAGTGGACGGAGTGAGTCTCGGCAAGCCTCGCGACGACGAAGATGCCGCTCGCATGTTGCGGATGCTTTCGGGCAGAACACATGCGGTAATCACGGGTGTCTGCATTGTGCAGCCAGCAGGCAGCGGTCAAGGACCAGTGGCTAGCACTATCAATACCTCTTCCGAGACTACGTACGTTACTTTTTCCCAGATGACTGAGGACGAGATCGGCGACTACGTTGCCACGGGCGAGCCGCGGGATAAAGCCGGCGCCTATGCGATCCAGGGGATTGCGTCGCGCTGGATCCCGCGCATTGAAGGGGATTACAGCAATGTCGTGGGACTGCCAGTGGCATTGGTGTATCGAATGATTGGCAAGCGGGGAATTGGGATCGGATTCTAGGAAGGCGACATCAATTTTGATTCGGACGGTGCCTTTACGCGCAAGTATTCACGATACTTAAGATTTCTTTTCTTCCTCTTTTTCCTTTTCCTTCTTCGGCTCTTCTCCTTCTTTCATAGCCGCTTTGAAATTACGGACGCCTTCGCCCAAACCCTTGCCCAGCGAGGCGAACTTGCTGGTGCCAAAGAGAAGCAGGCCAATCGCAATCACCAACAACCAGTGCCAGATGGAAAACTCACCCATAATCCCTCCACTCAGCCGGCGAGCTCGCCAGTGCGGCGCAAAGCTCGCATAATCCCTTCGCAAAGTCTAGGCCATGCCAAGAACTGAGTCAAAGAGCGGCAGCGAAGGTCATACGGTCTCAATCATTTCCGCCAGTAAAAAGGCACGGCGCGGCAATTCAGAAATGATGACATGCTCATGCAGAGCGTGGGCGCCGTCGCCAACTCCGCCCATGCCATCGAGCGTTGGAATGCCGAGCGCAGCGGTAAAATTTCCGTCGGAGCCGCCGCCGACGGAGGCCTCGTCGAGCTTCCACCCAACTTCGCGGGCGATGCTTTGCGCTTTTTTATAGAGCGCGGCCACGCCGCGGCTGCGCTCCATGGGAAGGCGGTTGATTCCGCCAGTGATTTCAAGTTGGCAATGCTTGTCAAAGGGCTTTAGAGCGCGAAGTTTGCGGTCGATGGCGGCCCCTTGCGAAGCGCGCTGGATGCGGACGTCGATGGTGACGGACGCTTCCGCAGCCACCACGTTGCTGCGGGTTCCACCTTGAATTACGCCGGAATTGACGGAAATTCCTTGAGTCAGATTATTCCGCTCGTCGATTACCGCAATTTGCCGCGCCAGTTCGAGAATCGCGCTGTGTCCTTTGCCGGGGTCGAGTCCGGCGTGGGCCGCGACGCCACGCACGCGGAGAATATATTCTCCCACGCCTTTGCGCGCGGTTTTCACTGCACCGTGAATTCCGGCAGCGGGTTCGAGCACTAGAACGGCAGCGGATTTTTTTGCCAGAGCCTCGGTGATTTTTCGCGAAGAGTGGCTGCCGACTTCTTCGTCGGAGACCAGGAATATCGTTACCGGCCGCGGTAATTTACCGTTGTGCCGCGCCTGCAGCGCTTCAATCGCGTGCAGCATGAGAGCGATGCCGGATTTCATGTCGAGGACGCCCGGGCCATGCAGCCGTCCTGCGGTGATTTTGCAGGGCATGTTAGCCAGCGTGCCTAAGGGATAAACAGTGTCGTAGTGGCCGAGCAGAAGCACGGGTTTGCGGTCGGAGGGGTTTGCGGCGAAGTCGATTTGCAGGCTATCGCCGAATTCTTTGCTGCGGTGAAATTGAGTTCGTCCGCCCAGAGCCTGGAATTTTTTAGCGATGAAGGCGGCAATACGATCGAGTGCTGGTTTATCGTCGCTGGGCGATTCCATCTCAACCAGTTCGCGGATGGTGGCGACGATGCGGTCTGGAGCTTGGGTTATGGATCGAGGCATGGGGAGATCCACTTCGCTTCAAAGGCAACGCGGTACAGTATAATCTTCGGGCTGATTGAAACTATCATGACTGAGAGCACTTCTTCCGCCGAGGCGTCCGCCGTCAAAACCGCCCTCGACATCCACGACATTCTCAAGATCCTGCCCCACCGCTATCCTCTTTTGCTGATCGACCGCGTGCTCGAACTGCAGCGCAAAAAGCGGATCGTGGCCATCAAGAATGTGACCATCAACGAGCCGTTCTTCAACGGACATTTCCCTGGACTGCCTATCATGCCGGGCGTGCTGATCGTAGAAGCGATCGCGCAGGCGGGCGGAGCGTTGCTGCTCACGGAAGTGGAAGACCGCACCGGTAAAGTGATGGTGTTTACCGGGATCGACCGCGCCAAGTTCCGGCGTCCGGTGAGCCCGGGTGATCAGTTGCGCCTGGAGGTGGAGGTGACGGGATGGCGAGCCGTGCCCAGAATGATCGCGGCGAAAATGCATGGCGTGGCCTCGGTCGCGGGCAAGAAAGTGGCGGAAGCCACTGTCTCTTGCCAACTGATTGACAGCTCACGCGGCCGTGGCGAAGGCTCCGAGGGCGTGGAGTAACGGCCCAGGCTCGACCGAAATCCACATTTTTTCTGCGAAACATTTGGCTCTCAATTTAGCTCGATCATGACTGTTCATCCCACTGCGATTGTCGATCCGCGGGCCAAGGTGCCGGCATCTTGTGAGATTGGGCCGTACTGCATGATTGGCCCGAATGTCGAGTTGGGCGAGCGCTGCCGCCTGATCTCGCATGTCGCGATGGAAGGACCAACGACCATCGGTTCGGATAATTCTTTTTTTCCTTTCGCCGCCATCGGAATGGCGCCGCAGGATACCACCTACAACGGCGAGCCCACTCGATTGGAAATTGGCGACTATAACCAGATCCGCGAGAGTGTTACCATCAGCCGCGGCACGGTGAAGGGCGGCGGCCTGACGCGCGTGGGCAGTCACACGCTGATCATGGCGTACGCCCACATCGGCCACGACAGCGTGATTGGCGACCATTGCATGTTGATCAACGGCGCCACACTGGGCGGCCACGTGACGGTGGAAGAGTGGGCGGTGGTGGGCGCATTGTGTCCAGTGCACCAGTTTGTAAGGATCGGCGCGCACGCCTATGTGGGCGGTGGAACTACCATCACGCAGGATGTGCTGCCATTTTCCATGACCTCCGCCGCGCGCAATACCCATGCCTACGGCATGAACAAAGTCGGACTGGAGCGGCGTGGATTCTCTCCGGAGCGCATTCGCAAAATCCATCACGCTTATAAAACTTTGCTGGCCTCAAAGATGAACACTTCGCAGGCGCTGGAAAAACTTAAATTGGAACGCGACCGTGGAGACGATGTGGACATGCTGATCAAGTTCATCGAAACCTCACAGCGGGGAGTGATTAAATAAGAGCGCCGCTATGCGCATTGGCCTTATCGCCGGAAATGGAAAGTTTCCTCTCTTAGTATTGGAGGCCGCTCGCGCCCAGGGCTTTGAAGTGGTCGTGGCCGCAATCAAAGAAGAAGCTGTGCCGGAGATAGAGGATTATGGCGCAGCCTCGGTTCACTGGCTTTCTCTCGGTGAATTGGGGAAGTTGATCGACACATTCAAGCGTGAGGGCGTGCAGCGCGCCATCATGGCCGGTCAGGTCAAGCACAAGCAGATTTTTTCTGCAATCCGTCCGGACTGGCGGCTGGCGAAGTTACTGCTTTCCCTGACCACGCGGAACACCGACAGCCTGCTGGGAGCCGTGGCTAAAGTGTTGGCCGACGAAGGAATCCTGCTGGAAAACTCCACCCGCTTGCTGCAACCGCTGCTGGCCGAGCCGGGAACGCTCACCTATCGCGCGCCTAGCGAGCAGGAGCGCAGAAATATTAATTACGGCCGCGCCGTCGCCAGCCAGTTGGCGCACTACGACATTGGCCAGACGGTGGTTATCGCGGAAGCAGCGTGCGTAGCGGTAGAAGCGATGGAAGGAACGGACGCGACCATCCAGCGCGCCGGCCACATCATGAATTCGCTGCGCGGAGACGCTTCCACGTTGAGCCGCGCTCTCACCGTAATCAAGCTGGCCAAACCCAATCAGGATATGCGCTTCGACGTTCCGGTTATCGGAGTGAGAACCATCGATGTAATGCAGGCCGCGGGCGCGACTTGCCTGGCGATGGATGCCGGAAAATGTCTGTTGCTGGATGGCGACAAAGTCTTAGAAGCGGCGAATGCAGCAGGGATCGCGGTGGTGGCAGACAGTGCCTCTGAATAAATTATGAGCCCTTTCGAATCTCCATCTGCTTTCATTGCCGACCAACTCCACCGCGCCTTCTATGGCGAGGCGTGGCACGGTCCCGGTTTAATGGAATTGTTGGAAGAAGTGGATGCAGCGACGGCCTCGGCTCGACCTGTGCCCGGCGTGCATAGTGTCTGGGAATTGGCGTTGCACGTTGCGGTGTGGGACGACGCAGCCTGCCGCCGGCTGGCAGGAGAAAAATGGCAGCCTACAGGCACCGCGAACTTTCCCCTTGTTCCTCAGCGCGCTACCGATGCGGCCTGGCGGAAGGCAATTGCGCACGTCAGGCGTACCCACGATCAATTGGTAAAAACCGTGGCGACTTTGCCGGAGTCGCGCCTGCTAGACCGTGTGCCCGGGAAAAGATACAACTTCTCCCACATGCTGCACGGGGTGGCGCAGCATGAGCTTTATCACGCGGGACAAATCGCAATCCTGAAGAAACTCGAGTCATCCGGATCGAGCGACTGAGTGATTGAAGTTCCAATGGCGCGATCACACAATTTCTCACTCAGACAATTCTTCACCACTGCTTGAAGATCACCGCCACCGCGCCCACGATCATGGCGAAACCGACAGCATGGTTCCACTTCACCGGCTGCCCTAAATACCAGACGGAAAACACTGAGAACACCACTAGCGTAATCACTTCCTGAATTGTCTTCAGCTGCACCGCGCTGAATTCATATGAACCAATACGGTTGGCCGGCACCTGAAAGCAATATTCGAAAAAAGCAATCATCCAGCTGATGACGATCACTTTGAACAGCGGCACCTCGCGATATTTCAGGTGCCCGTACCAGGCGAACGTCATAAAGATGTTCGAAATGGTGAGCAGCGCAATGGTTCGCATGTAGAACGCTCCGGATTAGGCAATTTAGGTGGTTGGTTTCGTTGAGCAATTGACAGTGTTCGATGCGGAACGTTAATCGCCCGCTCACTCAATCGCAAAATCGCGCAATGTTTGGCAGATGCTCTTTTCCACTATTACGTTTACAATTTGTTGGTTGCTGCTGGCAAGTTGTCCTCTGGAGTCCTTCCTGCAATCTGAAAATCCGATTTCCGTCGCAGTGGTTGGGGTGGGCGTCTTCGGACGCAATCATGCCCGCATCTACAAAGAACTCGAGCAGCAGGGCGAAGCGGTACGACTGGCGGGCGTGGTCGATGCCAACCTTGACCGGGCCGACGCAGTGGCCCGCGAGTTTGGCTGCCGCGCCTTCGGTTCGGTCGCTCAGATGCTGACCACGCACAGTGAAGTGCAGGCCGCGTCGGTGGCCGCGCCCACGGTTCACCATCTTCCCGTAGCGCGCTCGCTGATGGAAGCAGGCATCGACGTCCTGATTGAAAAGCCTTTGGCCGCCAGCATCGAAGAAGCCGACGAATTAGTGAAGCTGGCTGAAACCCACAAACGCATCGCGCAGGTGGGACATCTCGAACGCTTCAACCCCGCCGTCCGCGCCACCATTCCTCTGCTTACCCAGCCCATGTTTTTTGAGGTGCACCGGCTCAGCGTTTTCACGCCGCGCTCGCTCGATGTGGATGTGGTGCTCGACCTGATGATTCACGATCTCGATATCGTGCTCTCGTTCGCCAATTCTCCGGTGAAAGAAGTGCGCGCGGTGGGACTCCCCATTCTTTCCGGCAAGGTGGATATCGCCAATGTGCGGCTGGAATTCGAATCGGGATGCGTGGCCAACTTTACCGCCAGCCGCGTTTCCACCGAGCGCGTGCGCAAGCTGCGCTTCTTCCAGCCCAAGCAATATGTTTCGGTGGATTATGCCCGCCAGGAAGTGCTCATCTTCACCGTCGGTCCCGGTGAATCAACAGCCAGCACTCCCACCGTCAATCCGCAGATCGGCGTCGCCAAGCCCCCGGTCACTTCCGAAGAACCGCTGCACGCGGAGTTACGATCGTTTCTCAACGCGGTGCGGCAGCGGTCTACTCCAGTGGTGCCGCTCACAGACGGCCGCCGCGCGCTGGCGCTGGCCCTCGAAATTGTTGCCGCCATCCGTGAGCACGGAAACAAAGTTGGCCTCGGCAAGATCGCCGAGCCCTGAATAAGTAAAAGCCTATTTCGACGGCGCCAGAATCGCATCCAGCCGGGCCGGCGTCGACTCCACTCGTTCCAGATGCGGGAATCTCAGTCCGCCGTGGTAATCGATCGAGACAGTTATGTATTCGTCGCCCCGTTTCAGCAGCAGCTTAATGGGATCTTTACTCTTTTCCGCCGCAATGATCGCTTCCCGCAGCCCCGTCGAAGTGTACTTGAGATCGTTAACCGCGATCAGTTGCATGTCAGGCGTAATGCCGGCCTTGAAGGCGAGTCCATTCCAAGTAACCTGGTCAAGGCTGCCCGGAGCAGTTGCGCTATCTGGTTTTACCGAGAAGCCCAGCGAGGTCGCGAAACTCGATCCGCGTCCGCTGTCAGGCTTCTTCTGCCAATCCGGCTCGGCGTCGGTATACACCAGCTTGTAGCCACCCTGCGCGAATCCGCCCTCGGGAACGTTCGGGCTCACCTCAAAGACTCGCGTGCGGAAGAATCCCGCCCAATCGTAAGGCTGCACCGAATTCAGCGCCTTCACCAGATCGTCAAAGGTATAGGTCACGGTTACGAAGCTGCCATTGTCGATGCCGAAAAAAAGTTTGGCGAAATCGTCCAGAGATTTCTTCCCATCGCTGAGTTCGCGAATTTTCGTGTCGGCATCCAGCCACACCAAATCTGATTCGGGATAGTAGTCGAAGCCCCGCTCCCAGCTCGGCCACACCTGCGGCGTGGCTCCGTGCGAGGACGCAATGGGCTGGTTAGTGGTGTCTTCCAGCGACCGCCAGTTGCGCCCCGGATTCGTTTCGAAGGACGCGGCAATTTGCGCGAAGACATCACGACCTTGCTCGGCGGTTCGCAGTCCCGACCGCGCCGCCAGCACGTTGCCGTAGTAGTCGGTCAAGCCTTCATAAACCCACAACAGCTCATTGCGCATCGGAACGTTGAAGTTCGGTGTCCACAAATCCGCCGGACGGCGAAATTTTCCATTCCACGAATGCACATACTCATGCGGCAGCAACGCCCTGCCGCCCACTCCCGCGCCCCAGTCCGTAAAATAATTGGCGCGAGATCCATCCTCGCTCGACTGGTGATGCTCCAAACCTTTTCCGCTCACAATGTCGCTGACGGAGAACAAGAAATCATACTTGCCGTAGTGCCGCGAATTGAAAAGCTTCTGCGCCTCAATCACCAGATTTTTATGAAACTGCAACTCTTCTGCAGTGACCTCGAGATCGCTCGCTTTATCGGCGAAAATGTCCAGGAACACCGGATTATCCGGTCCGCTGGATAAATCCAGGCGCTTGAAGTTCACCCCCGCATACAACGGAGAGTCGATCAGCGTATTCAGCGTCGTTTCTTTGAAGTGAACTAAATTCCCATCCTGCGCTTTCACCTCGAGCGAGCAGGCAAACTTCCACGCCTCCGGCAAGCGCAACGCCGCTTCAAACTTGATGTCTCGCGAGAAATATCCCGCGGGATAAAGCAGCACGCTGTTCCAAGTCAGGTCGGCAAACTTCGCGGAAATTCGGCTTCGCTTCGGATCCAGTGAGGCCAGAAACTGAAAGCTGACTTCCAGCGTGCTCGCGTCTTTCGGCGCAGCCACATGAAAGGCGTACATATTCACCCGATCACGAGTCCAGGCGACCGCCTTACCGTTGGCCGTGATCGTAAGCCCGGCCAGCTGGCTGATCGGGTTGGATGGAGAATGTGTCCCCGGCAGCCACTCCGGATAGAGCAAGGTGACCTCGCGGCCTTTGATCGGAACGGTTTCATGCACATTCAACACCTGTTCCGGAGTGTTGCTGAGATCGACCAGCAGAGAAATCGTTCCCGGATAAGGCGTATCCACCGGCACGGCGATCGGCGCGGGCATGGGCGCCGGCTGCGGCCCCGGAGAACTTTGAGCATGCAAAGGAATGGTCAGCATTAAGCAAGCTGCCACGGTTGCTGCCTTACTTCTGCGAAAACATAAAGAAAAAAATTGCATTGCACATCCTCCCAGGTACCGGAACGTTAGACGAAAACATCGCAGAATCGTTTCATGAATCGCCCAGGCGAAATCCTATGGCGGTGAAATGCGCAAGTCAATGCGCCGGACAAGCTTCGTTCGCGATTCGACGTAGTTTTACAAATATTTACACCCGTAATGCCTGCCCCATTTGTGTGCGCAGAATCGCCAGAAAGATGCGAAAATAAAGATAGCTGACTCGTATTGCTTCATTGCATCATCCTTGTGGGAAGGCGATGCAACGTGGCGAAGGGAATTCGTGTCTAACGGACCAGCCGGGTTCACACAATAGTTCATGCCTTTAACCCAAATTCCATTCCAGGATCCGGTTGCCCCTCCGGAGAAGCCTCAGCCCGAGCAACTCGGCCTCTATGACACCCGGGGATGGGAGACTGCCTACCGCCAGCTCGATGACGATGCGGCGCACATTCCGCACCTGCTCATCCAGTTGCAGGATGATCTGGCGCGCTCGCGGCGTCGCGAAGCGGCGTGGATTTCCATCATCGTTCACCTCGTGCTCATCGTCCTTCTGGCGAAGATGGACTTCTTCGCGAAGTATCTGCCGTGGCATTCCGTGGTCGCGGTGAAGAGATCGACGAATTCGAAGGACCTGACCTTCCTCGAGCTCCCGCCCGATCTACAGAAGCTGCAAAAACGACCCAACACCAACATCGCTTCCGACAAGAATCGCACCGCGATGACCAGGCATCCTGACCTCGATGTGAAAGAGTTGCGCAAGAGCCTGGCCTCTCCGCCCGCCGGTAAACCCGGCAGCCCCGCTCCGGCAACGCCACAACAGCAGCAGCAACAGGCGCCTCCGCCGGGAGCGCAGACTCAGCCTCAGAATCAACCGCAGCAGCAGACCAACCAGCAGATTGCCAAGCTGGAAACTCCTGCCAAGCCTAACGTGGATGCCTTCAAAAAATATGCCGGCTCCATGTCGGCGGGCTCCGCCATTCAGGATGCCGCGCGCGGTTCAAAAGCGACTGGCGGACAGCAGGGAACGAACGGCGACTTCGGACTCGGCACCGGCGCAAAGGGCCGCCAGATGGGCAATCTGGACGTGCTCAGCGATACCATGGGCGTGGACTTCGGCCCCTACCTGCAGCGCGTTCTGCATGACGTAAAGCAGAACTGGTACAACGCCATTCCAGAATCCGCGCAGATGAAGAAGGGAAAACTTTCCATCGAATTCGCCATCACTAAAGATGGCCGGGTCGCGGGTATGAAGCTGGTGGCGACTTCCGGGGACACGCCGCTCGATCGCGCCGCCTGGGCCGGCATCACCGGCTCCGATCCTTTTCCTCCGCTGCCCACCGAATTCGGCGGGCAGTATTTAGCCCTGCGCTTCACCTTCTTCTATAACCCTTCGAAGGAAGATCTGGAGTAGGCACCTCCGTCAACTCTTCCTCAACCGGATCGATCCATCCCCTGTGTGAATGGTCAGCAGATTCCCTCCGCCATTCAGCTTGCCATGAACTTCGCCTTCGCGAATCTTTCCCTCAGTCGTGATTGGAACGTCGAGATCGATGTGCCCATCTCCCGTGTGCAGGTCCACATTGGCCGACAGGTTCTCCGGGACTTCCAATGTGACCATACCGTCGCCGCTCTCCAGCCGCCAACTGTTGGCCAGCGCCGAACCGGCCGCCGCTCGCGCTTCCACGCGGCCATCGCCGGTTTTCAGATCAAGCTCGTCAAAGCGTCCGTCGGCCCGGATGCGGCCATCGCCCGAAATCGCCCGCAGTTTGCCGTCCACAGCACTAATCTCAAGCGACCCATCGCCGCTGTGCAACAGCATCTCCCCTTTAAAGTTGCCGAGTTCGATCTTGCCGTCGCCGGTGTGCAGGCTCACCCGTCCTTCGCGCGGCATGTGGATGTCCACGTCCACTCGATGATTGGAGGAAGGTCCGATGCTGATTCCGTGATGCGGGTAGCGCACGTTGATCTCAACCACGTCGCCCGACTGGTGCTCTTCGATGTGGATGCCATCGTTGCCAATCTTGTAGCGCGTGGTCGTCACCTTGGCCTCGATGGTGTTCTGCTCCCAGGTGAAAACGCGAATGTTGGCGTCAGAAGTATCCACCCGCAGATCGGGCTTGCCGCCGATGGTATAGGTCTTCGACCAGTCGTCAGCGCGCGCCGGACCTGCTGCCAGCGAACCAACAAAAACCATCACCGCCACAGCGCTCAACAAAGATTGAAGCCGTATGCGTTTCATAAATGTCCTCCGCAGGCAAACACACCTCCGCCTGCTTCCGTTAGACGAAGTTACGGGCGAAGGGTGAGTTTAGTTCCAGGGAAATCACGCAGGGCCTAATCCTTGCAGCGAGCGCCGCGGCCGTCATCGCAAAGAATCCCAAGAACATACCGGTGAACGACCAAAATTCAGTTGGAAGGGACGAGACCAGGATCTGTGCCGCCTGGACCCTTCTGTGTTTTCCTAAGATAGCCGCCAAGCAGCGCGAACACCGGCGCGGCGATCAGTAGAAGACACTTCACCACTAACGGTTGGGAGTCTTTGCCCGACATTAAGGAATAAATCCCGATGAGGGTGCACAGAAAAGACGAGAGTGTACCGTTGAGCAGTTCGTCGTGTTTGGCGATCCTGGCGGCAATATATCCGCCAAGACTCGAACATCCAAGGCCGATTCCCAGTTGTACACCGTAGAGCCATGCATTTGAATGAATTGACGATACGATTGCAGCGGAACTTTGGGCTCCGCGTCCCACCTCATACTTAACCATCACGTAAATCAACAAAGGGATTGAGAAAATTGTTGACGCGACAACGTCGGTGATTCCGCCGAGTGCCACAGCTACCATTGAAACTCTCACTCCGGGTCGGCGTTGCCGGCTCTTGTCCAACCATCGAGCTAACCAAAATATCAACAGGAGCGGTATCCCGAAAACTATCAAGGCCGAGAAAAGCAGTATCAGCAGGTGTAGCGGACTAAAAAACCCTTCAGGCATCTTTCCCTCGAAAAGCCCCTGCGTGTTGCGGACTGTATTAGAACTATTTCTTCGGAGGCCGCTGCTATTAACTCGTCTCTTTACCGAACAATTGGGTGTAGTGCTTCCAGTAGCCCTCTACTTCTGACATGATGCGTTGAAATTCAGGGTCGGTGCGCAGCTTGTCCCAGTTCTTGTCCCGTTGGAACCAGGGAAAATTGTGGTTGCCTCGCCGAACAGCTTGTCGCAAGAAAGCCAGTGCGAGATCCTTATCCCCCAAGAGCGCGTGGACATCGCCGAGCCACTCTGCCAGATCGCCATCCACAATGTCTTCCGGCCGGTACTGAAGAACGCGGGGATCAATCTTGCCGCGTTCGCCGCGCGAGGCATGCACCATGCCGCCTATAGCAATGGGTTCTTCGTCATCTTCGCGGGAGGTCAGTTGCAGAGCATGATCGATCGCCTGTACTGCCTCTTCACTTCTTCCCTGGTAGTAGAGCGAGTCCCCGAGAAAGGTCAGGAGCTTGAACTGGTTCGGAAAAAGCTCCAGCCCGCGACGAATTTCGTCTTCCGCCTCATGCGCCTTGCCCTGATAGATCAACATTCGTCCATGCATCCAGTAAACCTGGGGAGCGGCGGGATCGAGATCGCGGCCGCGGCTCCAGGCAGACTCGGCGAGGTCGGTGAGTCCGGCGTAGTGGTAGATATAGCCCAAATGCTTCCAGATAAGAGGCGCATTGGGAGCCAAGGTTGCCGCCTGGCGAAGCAAGCGCAGGGAATCCGCGAGATTTCCCTCTTCGCCATAAATCGCGCCCAGCGCCATGGTCGCGTCGAACGAGTGCGGATCGAGTTCCATCGCTTTGCGGGCCGACTTCTCGGCAAGAGCGAGGTTTTGGGCGCCGTTTTCCTGAAAGTTTGTGGCTTCGAGCGAGTAAGCCTGCGCCAGCAGCGCATAGGCATCTACAAACTTGGGATCTTTCTCAATAGCACGCAGGCACGCTTGCTGCGTGTTGTGCAAAGTCTCCCGTCGGGAGTTCAGCAGATAGGCCGCCCAGTAAGCCCTCCCCTGCAACAGCAGGTTGTAGGCGTCGGGCGATTTTGTGGAGGAAGTCTTCAGTGACTCCTGCTCTGCGCCGGAGAGCTGTACGCTCATGCCCTCCACGACTTTTTGTGCGATGTCATCCTCAAAACGCAGGAGGTCGTGGCCCTGCAGATCGAAGCGGCCTCCCCATCGTGCCGCTCCGTGATCAATCAACTGCACTGAGACGCGCATCACTCCGCCCACTCGCTGGTATGTGCCGGCCAGCACGGAATTGACTTCAAGCTCGCGAGCGGCTTGCGCCGGATCGTCGGTGCCCTTGGCATACTTGAGAACGGCAGTTGTGGGACGCACGGTGAGATTCTGCAGCGTGGCCAGGCGGCTGATGATGGCATCGGCTACTCCGAGGCCCCACGTTTCGCTGCCGGCCTGTCCGGAGAGATCACGAAAAGGCAAGACAGCCAGGGTGCGCACCGAGGGCTGAACGGGTGCCACCGTCGGTGAAGTGGCGACCGATGGCTGCGCCGAGTGGTAGTGCGCGTAAACTGCCACTGCCACGCCAATCACCACCACGGCCACCGCTCCGCCCGTAACCCTCTTCCATGTCGCCGACCTTCGCGGCTCTAGTGGCCGCACAGAGTGCACAGACTCTGTCTCGCGCTTCAAACGTTTCAAGTCCGCCCGGATGTCGCCGGCGTGCTGATAGCGCAACTCGCGGTCTTTCTCCAGCGCTTTGTTGATGATCTCTTCCAGCTTCACCGGCAAATCGGGATTCACCCGTGCCGGCGAAACAGGGGCTCGCTCCAAAATCGCATTGAAAATCAGCCCTGACGTGTCACCCCGAAACGGCAGCACCCCAGTCGCCATCTCGTACAAAACGACCCCAAACGAAAACAGATCGCTGCGAGCGTCCAGTTCCTGCCCCTTCACTTGCTCCGGCGACATATAAGCAACCGTGCCCAGGGTACTGCCCGGACTCGTCAAGTGCTCGTCGCTTAAAGCGGTTGGCGCAGCCGCCGCCACAGAGCCTCTGTCACCCTGTGTGAGGACTACCTTGGCCAATCCAAAGTCGAGAATCTTCGCCTGTCCTCGCTCGGTGACGAAGATGTTCGCCGGCTTGATGTCGCGGTGCACGATGCCTTTGGTGTGTGCCGCCTCGAGCGCATCCGCAATTTGAACCCCCAGATCGAGAAGAGCCTCGCTCTCCATCGGCCGGCCCATGATGCGGTGCTTCAGCGTAATGCCTTCCAGAAACTCCATCGCAATGAACGCTTTGCCGTTTTCCTCGCCGATGTCATGGATGGTGCAAATGTTGGGATGATTGAGGGCAGATGCTGCCTGAGCTTCTCGCTGAAAACGGCTAAGCGCCTGAGGATCGCGGGCAACCTCGTCAGGAAGAAACTTGAGGGCAACAAAACGCCGCAAGCGGATGTCTTCAGCCTTGTAGACAACCCCCATGCCGCCACCGCCGAGCTTCTCCACGATGCGATAGTGCGAAATAGTTTCGCCGATCATCAGGGGCAAATCTTACGTCGGTAAAAAGGGCAAGTCAACGCACGCCGGAAAGTTGGTGGCGGCTTAAAAGGGACACTTGTTTCATCATCATCTATTTCACTCGCCTGGCTGGGCGACTACCGTGATTTCGCAACATACGCCATCCGCACCAGCGTCCTCTCCGAAAACGGAACATACAGCAATGCCGCGCTCGCCGCGAACGCCGCGCCCAGCCCGATCTTCTCCACCAGCAGAAACGGAGCCACCGCCCAAAGCTGATCCAGCGCCAGAATCAAGGGAAACATCTGCTGAAACTTCTCGCCCAGCCGCTGGTGGTCAAATCCCACAGCGGAGAGCAAATAGCAGCGCAGCGGAATTCCGACGCCCGCGGTCACCAGCACGGCCGCCACCAGCACCGCCGCGCCCCATCCCGGCAGAAATGAATAGGCAATCCCCTCCACCGCATGCAGGCGGAAAAGCGCCTCAAGATAGAAGATGAGATACATCACCTGCGCCAAGGCAAATAATCCCCGCGTCAGGCTGCGCCGCGGGATGGGAACTTCGAGCTCGGGATGTAAACGCTCTGGCGACTGACGTGCCGCTTCCGGCTCGCTTTGCATCGGCGCGCGGACAAATGCGTCCGCCGCTACGCGATCCATTTCCCCAGCCTGCACCGGGGCGATAAATCGATATCCGCGGCGCGCCAGAGTTTCGATATAACGCGGGCTGGATGCTGAATCTCCCAGCGCTTCCCGCAGCTTGTTCACCGCGGTGTTCAGACTGTGATCGAAATCGACAAAGGTATCCGCCGGCCACAGTTTCGTCCTGATCTCTTCGCGCGTCACCACGTCGCCCGAGCGCTCCAGCAACAACGCCAGCACCTGAAAGGGCTGCTCCTGCAGGCGCAACTTCACGCCACTCTTGCGCAGTTCTCCCGCGGCGAGGTCGAGTTCGAAAACTCCGAAGCGCACGATTTTGCCGCGATAGCTGTTTGAGGATGCGGGCATGCTGGCCTGACGACGCGTAGTGTAGCACTGGAAACAGCCCGCCCTGCAACGCTCAGTCAAACGCGCCCATGCGCCCGCCGTCAGATGGGTGTTAGAATTGGTTCGAGTCTTCTGGATGCTTCCTGAAATAGAAAACCTGTTGAAACTGCAAGATGCGGATAAGGAAATCCGCCGCCTGCAGGACGAAGTCGCGGAACTCCCCAAGCGCGTTGCCGCCATTGAGCGCAAACTGGCCGGCACTCAGGCAGGTCTGGAAAAAGCCCAGGCCGCGGTCAAAGCCGACGAAGCCTCCCGCCGCAAGTACGACAGCACCATCTCCGATCTGCGCGGCAAAATTTCCAAGTATCGCGACCAGTCCCTCGCGGTAAAAACTAACGAACAGTACCGCGCCCTCATGGATGAGGTGCAGTTTGCGGAAAAAGAGATCGCCGCCACCGAAGACAAAATTCTGGAACTGATGTTGAGCGCCGATGCGCGCGACAAAGAAGTAAAAGCCGCCCAGGCAGAACTCAAGGCCGAAGCGGCCGAGATTGAAAAAGAAAAGATTGACGCCCGCGAGCGCACCGCCCTAGACGAAAAACAACTCGCCGAATGGCGCGCCAAGCGCGACCAGATGCGCGCCGGCGTCGGCGAAGACTTGCTCCGCCACTACGAGCGCGTCTCCAAATTTCGCGGCAGCGGCATCTCCGAAGTTCGCGACCACAAATGCATGGCCTGCCAGGTCATGCTGCGGCCGCAGATTTACAATGACGTCCGCACCGGCCAGCAGACCGTCGTGTGCGACTCCTGCCAGCGCGTCCTTTATTTCAATCCCGCCAATGAAATGCAGGCCCTCGAGCCTGAGCACAAACGCTCCCGCCGCCATCATCCTAAAATTGACGCGCCCCAGGCCTGGTACTACCGCCCGGAATACGGCGAGTCCGGCGAAGTTTTCCTCTGCTTCAACAATGCCGGGGGCCAGGCCACCCGCCGCATTTTCGAAATGCACACCGGCCGTCTCGTCGGAGATATTCTTTCCCGCGAAGGCAACTTCCGCGACGCTTTCCCCGAGGACATCACCGGAGCCATCCGCCTGAACGGCAACTGGTCAGAAAAAGAAATGGAAACCTGGGACAGCGAAATGCCCATGACCGCGCTCGATTCCCTCCACGTCGATCTCGAGGCCGCACAGCACGAAATGAAATCCAAAGCCGTTGCCAAGCCCGAAGCCGCTCCTACTCCGCCGCAGCACGCCGCCAGCTAGCCAGCCCTTTTTTGTTTTAACCGATTCGGGTTATTCTTCCTTCGCTTCACATCTCTTTTTCTGGTGAGCAGCATGCCCGCATCCGGCGATTCCTATGGCGTAACCGCCCGGCACTATGACGGCGCGTACGCCGCCAAGCAGGACCTGGTCGACCTTCCCTTCTATCTCGAACTCGCAGAACAAATTGGCGGCCCCATTCTTGAGATTGCCTGCGGCACCGGACGCGTTCTCCTGCCCATCGCCCGCAAGGGCCTGGAGATTCATGGCATCGACAACTCCCGCCCCATGCTCGAAATTTTGAAAAAGCATCTGGCGAACGAACCTGAGCAGGTTCGCCGGAGTGTCACGTTGCATGAAGGTGACATGCGCGATTTCCGACTCGGCGCGCAATTTCCCCTGGTCATCATTCCGTTTCGCCCTATGCAACACATGCACACCGTCGAGGATCAAGTGAGCGCGCTCCGCACTGCGGCCCTCCATCTCAGAGCTGAAGGAATTCTCGCCTTCGACGTCTTCTATCCTAAGTTCGACGTCATCACTTCGAAGATGAAAGAGGAGGTGTTCGAGTTTGAGTGGACTCCGGCTCCCGGCTCCGGCGAAGTCGTCCGCCGTTATTTCCGCAAAGAGTCCGTCGACAAAATCAATCAGATCTTCTACTTCACCTTTATCTACCGCACTTTCCGGGATGAAGAAATGATTCTTGAGGAGACGGAAGAATTCCAGTTGAGCTACTTCACCTACCCGCATCTCCGGGCTTTATTTCTGCTGGCAGGCCTGGAAGTGGTCCAGGAATACGGCTCGTTCGCCAAAGCGCCCCTCGATAATCATGCCGAGCAGATGATCTTCCTGCTGCGGAGAGCTCGGTAATACGACAACTACTCTCCCAAGTTCGCGAGTCAGCTCCACCTTCGTGAACTCTCGTGTCCTTCGTGGTCGATAAGTCCTTTGTCAGTTACCATCGAGGAATGTTGCGAAAGCCCAAGCTTCCCGATCCCCTTTTGAAAATACAAGTCTCTCCCCGCGGCGCTTCCCGCCTGAAAGATGGCCACGTCTGGGTCTATCGCTCTGACCTTGTCGCCGCCGAAGGCATCCCGCCCGGATCACTGGTCAACGTGGTCGACCATCGCGGACAGTCTCTAGGCACGGCGCTCTATTCCAGTTCGTCGCAGATCGCGATTCGCATCCTCTCTCACGAACCCGTTCCCGACCTTCCCGCCCTCCTGCGCCAGCGTGTGCGCGAGGCTCTCCTCTACCGCGATCGCATCGTAAAAGACACCGACTCCTACCGCCTCATCTTCAGCGAAGCCGATTTCCTTCCCGGCCTCATCGTCGATCGCTACAACGACATCCTCTCCCTGCAAATCCTCACCCAGGCCATGGACGTCGACTCCGTTCGCGTTACCCTGATCTCGGAACTCATTGAGGAACTGCATCCCGCTTCCATCGTCGAGCGCGTCGACCCTCGCGTTCGCCTGCTGGAAGAGTTGCCCGCGCGCGAATCCGGCCTGCTCTCCGGAGAGAAAACTTCCACCATGGTCACCATGAACGCAATCAAGTTTCGCTTCGACGCCCTCGAAGGCCAGAAAACTGGAGCCTTTCTCGACCAGCGCGAGAACTATGCCGCCGCCGCCCAATACGCCCGTGGCGACGCGCTCGACGTCTTCTGTTATCAAGGAGGATTTGCCCTGCACATGGCGCCGCGCTGCTCTCACGTCGCGGCTGTCGACAGCTCGCGTCCCGCGCTCGAAGTCGCTGATCAGAACGCCGCACTCAATAATCTTGAAAAGAACCTGCCCGAGATCGAGTGGATCGAAGCCAACGCCTTCGATCTCCTGAAGGATTATTGTGCCTCCGGCCAGCAATACGACACCATCGTCCTCGACCCGCCCGCCTTCGCCAAGAGCAAACGCGACCTCGATGCCGCCCTTCGCGGCTACAAAGAACTCAATCTGCGCGCCCTGAAGATGCTTCGCCCCGGCGGAATTCTCGTAACCTGCTCCTGCTCTTACCATGTTGGGCAGTCAGATTTTCTGGCCATGCTGGCCGACGCCGCCCGCGACGCCCGCCGTACCCTTCGCCTCACCGAGATCCGCGGCCAGTCCAAGGACCATCCGGTCCTCCTAAATGTGCCCGAAACATCCTATCTGAAGTGCGTGATAGGCACCGTAAGTTAAAGATAATAAAGCTTATTTAAACATTGACAATAATACACTCATATTTTATGCTTCTTTTGTGCTGCAATACCATCTAAGTTCTTGTATGGCATTGCCGAATTTCAAACCGCAGCACAGAAGGAGATCACCATGACCGTTCTTACCCGTTTTGAGCCTTTCCGCGAATTCTCTACTTTGCAGGACCGCATGAACCGCCTGTTCCGCGAGACTTATCAGGATGGCGGCCGCGACGAGTCCCTCACCGCCTCCAATTTCGCCCCCGCCGTCGACGTCTACGAAGATGAGCACAACGTGAGCCTGAAGATTGAAGTCCCGGGCATCGATGAGAAAGACATCGACATTCGCCTGGAGAACAACACTCTCACCGTGCACGGCGAGCGCAAAATCGAGAAGGACGAGAAGGAAGAGAATTATCGCCGCGTCGAGCGCCAGTACGGCAGCTTTACCCGCACCTTCACCCTGCCCGCCACCGTCGATGGCGAAAAAGTTTCCGCCACTTACGACAAAGGCATCTTGAAGATCACTCTGCCCAAAAAGGCCGAAGCCAAGCCCAAGCAGATCAAGGTGAATATCGGCAGCAGTAATGCGAATGCCGGCGACAAAACGCTGGAAGGCAAGGGCCCCGGCAAAGCGGCGTAATCGGCCACGCAGCGGCGGACACATTGGTCCGCTCACTCCGGCAAAAACGATTGTCGGGTTCTTCTAAATCACGGGAGGCGGCGCACCTAACCGCCTCCCTAACATTTTTAACCCTAATCGCTAATCTCTGGAGAGCCTCAGTCATGTGCGACGGGAGAATCGCCCAAGTTTTAGAAAACGATTTTTGCCAATGTGAAGAGTTGCAACCATGTACTTGTATCAACCAGCCGCCGTATCATTGTGGAGTATGCAGCCGCGAGCTTTCGCCGGAACAATTCACCGAAGCTCAAAAGCGCGGCTTCTATCCGGCGGCGTAGCGAATGCCGCGTACTCACGAGAGTTTTGCACTTGAGCAATCTGAACCCGGCCCCAGGCCGTCAAACTACTCAATTACAAAATCTCCAATTACTAAATCGAGGTTCCTATGCCCATCCGTTGGGAAAAATTTACCGTGAAGTCGCAGGAAGCCGTGCAGCGCGCCAACACACTCGCCGCCGAGCATGGCAATCCTGAATTGCAGCCGCTGCATTTGCTGGCCGCGCTGCTGGAAGACAAAGAGGGAATCGTCTCTCCCGTGCTGGAAAAAATCGGCAGCGGCCCGCAGGCCGTGCTCAGCGACCTCTATCGCGAGATCGAAAAGCTCCCCAAAGTTTCCGGACAATCCGCGGACGCACAAATGTCGAACGCGACCAGCAAATTGCTGGAGCAGGCCTTCAAGGAAGCCGCCAATTTCAAAGATGAGTACGTCTCCACCGAGCATCTGCTGCTGGCCATCACGCACTTGAAGTCGGACGCGGCCCAGCAGTTACTCGCCCGTCACGGCGCCACACATGACGCCATCTTGAAAGCTCTTACCTCCGTTCGCGGATCGCAAAAAGTTACCGACCAGAATCCCGAGGCCAAGTTCCAGGCCCTGGAAAAGTATGCCCGCGATCTCACCGAGCAAGCCCGCCGCGGCAAACTCGATCCCGTCATCGGACGCGACGAAGAAATCCGCCGCGTAGTGCAGGTGCTTTCCCGGCGCACCAAAAATAATCCCGTGCTCATCGGCGAACCCGGCGTGGGCAAGACCGCCATCGTCGAAGGCCTGGCGCAGCGCATCATCTCCGGCGACGTGCCGGAAGTTTTGAAGAACAAGCGCGTGGTCTCGCTGGACCTGGGCGCCATGCTCGCGGGAGCCAAATACCGCGGCGAGTTTGAAGACCGCCTCAAAGCGGTTCTGAAAGAAATCGAAGACGCCTCCGGACAAATTATTCTCTTCATCGACGAACTGCATACGCTGGTCGGCGCAGGTGCGAGTGAAGGCGCCATCGACGCCTCCAACATGCTGAAACCCGCGCTGGCTCGTGGCGAGCTGCGCGCCATCGGTGCCACCACGCTGAACGAATACCGCAAGTACATCGAAAAAGATGCCGCCCTCGAACGCCGCTTCCAGATTGTTTTTGTCGGCGAACCCAATGTGGAGGACACCATCGCGATTCTGCGCGGACTCAAAGAAAAGTACGAAGTGCATCATGGCGTGCGCATCAAAGACTCCGCCATCGTCGCCGCAGCCACGCTGTCGCATCGCTACATCTCCGACCGCTTTCTGCCCGATAAGGCCATCGATCTCGTCGACGAAGCCGCCGCCTCCATCCGCATTCAGATCGACTCTCTTCCTACTGACATCGACCAACTGGAACGCCGCGCCACGCAACTCGAAATTGAAAAGCAGGCGTTGAAGAAAGAAGACGACACGAATTCGAAAGATCGTCTGGTCGTTATTGAAAAAGAACTGGCCGGAATTCGCGAGAAATCCAACGCGCTCAAGGCTAACTGGAAGAAAGAAAAGGACCTGATCGCCCACTCGCGTGAGCTGAAAGAAAGAATCGAGAAGCTGAAAATTGAGGCCGACGCCGAAGAGCGGAAAGGCAACTTGCAACGCGTCGCCGAAATTCGCTACGGACTGTTGCGCCAAGCGGAGCAGGAGCTCGCTCAGCAGACCGCTAAGATCGAGGGCAAAGGCACCGGCGCTCCGCGCATGTTGAAGGAAGAAGTGGACGAAGAAGACATTGCGCGCATCGTTTCCAAATGGACTGGCATTCCCATCTCGAAGATGCTGGAAGGCGAAGTCAAGAAACTCGTCACCATGGAGAACCGGCTGCGCGACCGCGTCGTCGGCCAGGATCAGGCGCTCGAACGTGTGGCCAACGCCATTCGCCGCTCCCGCGCCGGGCTCAGCGACCCCAAGCGCCCCATCGGCTCGTTCATTTTTCTTGGCCCCACTGGCGTGGGAAAAACTGAACTCGCCCGCGCTCTCGCGGAATTTCTTTTCGATGACGAGCGCGCCCTGCTGCGCATCGACATGTCAGAGTACATGGAAAAACATTCCGTCGCCCGCCTCATTGGCGCGCCTCCGGGATACGTTGGCTATGACGAAGGCGGGCAGCTAACAGAACTGGTGCGCCGGCGTCCTTACGCGGTCGTGCTCTTCGACGAAATCGAGAAAGCGCATCCCGACGTCTTCAACATCATGCTGCAGATCATGGACGATGGCCGCCTCACCGACGGCAAAGGCCGCGTGGTCGATTTCAAGAACACGATCCTGATCATGACTTCGAACCTGGGCTCGAGTTATCTGCACGCGGAAAATCTGCGCACGCCGGAGGACTTCGAAAAAGCCAGCGAGCAGGTGATGCAGGCGCTGCACGGCCACTTCCGGCCGGAGTTCCTGAATCGCGTCGATGACATCATCGTCTTCGGCCCGCTCGGCAAAGAACAGCTGGTCAAGATTGTCGATTTGCGCCTGGAAGACGTGCGCCGCCTGCTGGCCGATCGCAAGATCTCGATCGAGTTGACCGATGCGGCGAAAGAATTGCTCTTCACCCAAGGCTACGATGCGAACTTCGGAGCGCGTCCGCTGAAGCGGGCAATCCAGAAGCTGGTGCAGGATCCGCTGGCCCTGAAGATTCTCGACGGCGAAATCCTGCACGGCGATCACATCGTCATCGATGCCGACAAGAAAGCCGGCAAGATGAAGTTCGAAGTGAGCCAGCGCGTAGGAGAGAAACAACCGGCAAAAGCGAAGCGCTAAAATAATACGCATCCCGAGCGCAGCGGCAGATCCTGGTGTTTGCAAGTACGTGCTCGGGATGACACAGGCTCTGTTTTCACCTCTCCGTTAAGCAGCCTTATCTCGAAACGCCTCCGCCACTTCTGGCGATGCCGCTAGCAACCACGCAATGACAATGCGCACCATGATCTGCGCGCCGTAAAAGAAAAAGCGCCAGTCGATGTCGCGCGCGGCCGCGGAGACTGCCGGCACCGATCCCGCAACTCCCAGCACCATCAGGATCAATGCGCACCAGCGCGCCCAGTTTCGCAACTGGTAGAGTCCCCATCCCACCAACGCCCAGCCCGCGCCCACGGAGATAGCAGTTTGCGGAGCGGTGAGTTCTCTGCCGTAGGTAATACCGCTTTCTCGAGCCAGCGACAGCGCGCCTGGAGATACGATCTCAGCAATGCCGACGGCGATCAGGTACGCTGCCACTAGAAAAAACAGTGTGGCGATCCCCTTGATGCTGGCAGGACGTTCCATAATCTCAGAGTAACCCAGCCGTGATGATAGAGAAGGAGAACATGAAGTCGCCCTCAATCCCCTGCCGACGTCAAAGTTCACAGCTAATCGCTTTTGGAAATAGTTGATTCTATTGGTTAAGCCAAAGTGGCGTTGCTGATTCGATTGCACTTAGCTGCACTGGCAATTTTTGGATTGCACCACCTCCGCCGAATCGCAATCACAACCCCATCTTGAAATGCCCTTTCCGGAGCTTGTAGGGCACCTGGCAGCGACGATCTGGTTCAGGACGACCCCGAAGGGCCATCGCGCGACCCGAAGTCGCCTGAGCGCCAGCAAACCGTGCTGGCGTCGGTTATTTACTCGCAGCTATTCACTGCGGTGCCTGCTCCCAGCCCTAAGTAGCTGATTTCAATAGGCTAAAATCCACAAAATTCTAAGTCGTTGATAACACGTGGCCAGAAATTTGCCGGGAGCTTTTCCTGGCAATCAGCGGCATCCCGCGCGCGCCCTCCCTCCCCGAGAGCACTCCCCGCTCACTCTGTGGCAAACTGTTGCCATGCTTAGTCATACTCTCGGCGACTTTCAACTCAGCGTCTTTTCTGACGGCACTTATCCTCTGGACGGCGGCGCGTTCTTCGGAGTCGTTCCGAAAATTATGTGGTCGCGCAAAGTCGATGCCGATGAACGCAACTACGTGCAGGCAGGATTGAACTCGCTGCTTATCCGCACGGGGAAACAGACTGTTCTGGTAGAAACCGGCATGGGCAACAAACTTTCCGAGCGCATGGTGAAATTTTACGGCCAGCCCGCGGAGTTGCTCACGAATCTTTCCGCCGCCGGAGTTGCGCCCGAAGACATCGACATCGTCATCAACACCCACCTGCACTTCGATCACTGCGGCTGGAACACGATTCGGAAAGATGGCAAGATCGTCCCCACCTTTCCGCGCGCGAAATACTACGCGCCCGAAGGTGAATGGCAGTACGCGCGCAAACCCAGCGAGCGCGATGCGATCAGTTACATCCCCGATAATTACGACCCGCTGGTGCAGAGTGGCCAGATGACGCTGCTCGAAGGCGGCGAAGAAATTCTTCCCGGCATCACGGTGAAAACTTTTCCCGGCCACACGGCGAGCATGCAGGGTGTAATCGTCGAAAGCGGAGGCCAGTCGGCGTGCTATATCTCGGATTTAATTCCGACAACGGCGCACATCGACCTGACCTGGGGCATGGGCTTCGACCTTTACCCGCTGCAAACCATTGAAAGCAAGAAGCAGTACTACGCCAAAGCTCTGCCAGAAAAATGGCTGACAGTTTTCACGCATGATCCGAGAACCCCGTGGGCGTTTGTGGAGAAGGATGATGTGGGGAAGATGGTGGTGAGGGCAGTGTAGTGCTTTTTTGGCACCCCACGCGGATACTCACTTTTCCTTTGGTGCTTCCGACGGACCCTTGGTGTCGGCGGGCTTTGACGTGGTCGACCTACCAAGAATGTAGCCAGAGAGTCCCCCCAACAGCGCTGATAGTTCCTTGCCCTCCAAAATGCCCGTAATTCCGAAGAGAATGATCGCGATAACGAGCGCAAAGAGTGTAATGAATTGAATCCCCGCTTGGCCTGCGAAGATTTCGCGCCGAACAACCTCATCGCGGGATGCGATGAAGAAGAACCCCAAAATTACCAGTGCTATTAAAGCCGCAAAATATGCGCTTATGTTTTTCTTGAACTCCTGTTTAGGTGCCTCGAGATCCACCTTCCGACTGATCGCGGCGTCGATAGCGTCTCTTCTGCTCTGCTTGGCCGCAAGCTCTGTTTGCTTCTGATCGATTGCCTTGGCAAGCTCGTCGGCCGACGAATTCGTGTTAACGCCGGAGGCCGCGTCAGATAGGGCTTTTCTCAATGGAGCAAGGTCGCTCTCAGGTAGCTTCTTGCTCTCTGCGGCTTTTAAGTCCTGTTCAGCTTTAGCTTTGGCGGCCACCCAATAGTGTTGTGCATTGAGGTCGTGTATCTCGGTCAGAAGATTCTGTATATCCCCTTCCAGCGTGTTCCGTTCCCGTTGCAGGTCTTCGAGGCCTCTATCTGCAAGACCTTGCGAAGCCTGGTCTTTATCAACCTGCTTAGGATCGGCGGCATAGCCGAAACTACAGAAGAGTAGAACTAGCGCTAGCTCAACTAATGTACGACCGGCGAGACCGACCATATCGCCCCCTATGTTGGCTGGGTTAGCATTCCGTTGGTTCTAGGCAGACGCGATTCTACACCGCGAGTCAAGAGAGCGTGAGGAGGAGCCTGCGGCCACCCGATATGAGCTTGTATACTTTTCCTGCGAGGATTC
Source organism: uncultured Acidobacteriota bacterium (assembly GCA_963758565.1). Taxonomy (GTDB): domain Bacteria; phylum Acidobacteriota; class Terriglobia; order Terriglobales; family Acidobacteriaceae; genus Sulfotelmatobacter. The sequence continues at coordinate 357,697 of CAVWVX010000001.1, forward strand.
CCCTATGCAATCGCGCATTACTGGCACCACCATGCCTGTGCTGGAGTTTGTGCTTGAGCCCAACGAGTCCATCGTCTCCGAGGCGGGAGAGCTTTCGTGGATGGGCGCGTCGATCCAGATGACGACGCACACGCAGTTTGGCGGCGGCGGAGGTTTGTTTGGCGTGCTCAAGCGCGTGGCCGGTGGCGGCTCAATTTTTATGACCGAGTATCGCGCCATGGGCGCGGCGGGCGAGCTGGCGTTTGCCACCAAGCTGCCGGGGCACATTGTCCCGGTGGAAGTTTCGGCGGGGCATGAGTACCTGATCCATCGCCACGGATTTTTGTGCGGCACGCCGCAGATCCAGATTGGCCTGGGCTTTCAGCAGTCGCTGGGCGCGGGCATTTTTGGCGGCAGCGGATTTGTGTTGCAACGCGTCAGCGGGCAGGGAACGTTCTGGCTGGAACTTTCGGGCGAACTGGTGATGCGCGATTTGCAGCCCGGCGAAACTTTAAGGGTGCATCCCGGACACGTGGGCGCGTTCCAGTCGAGCGTGTCGTTTCAGATCACGACGGTGCCGGGAATCAAGAATCTGATTTTCGGCGGCGACGGAATTTTTCTGGCGCAGCTCACCGGGCCGGGAAGAATCTGGCTGCAAACGCTGCCGATTTCAAAGCTGGCGCATGCGCTGTGGGAGTTCATGCCGCATGAGGCGACCCGCGAGACGGTGCAAGGCGGCGTTGTCGGCGGGATTGTGGGGACGATTCTGGATCAGATGAAGTAGAGCAGTACCCAGTACCCAGTACCCAGTGCTCAGCTTGCAGTCCCGGGTCTCGAGTCCCGAGTATCCTCTACCCGCGCTATACAACTGGGCCACCCAAGAGCGAAACGCAATATCCAAATTTCCGAACTGCCGAAGTCGCGCCCTTCCCCGATAACCACGATTGCCTTCTGGGTACTCGGTACTGGGTACTGGGTACTGTCTATTTCAACCCATCGACCACATACAAGTCAGAGAGAAATCTTCCGAGAGTATAGGCGTAGGATTTGCCGTCGGCGCTGAAGCGCACGCTGGGGATGCTTTGCACGCCGGCGGGATCGGCGGGGACGATTTGCTTGAACAGCGTGCGGGCGCCAGTCGCAATATCAACGCGAAAGACGCTCGTCGGAATGTTGCGGTCGCGCACCAGCACACTCTTACCATCGGGCAAAAAGCTCACAATGCCCTCGTCCGGCTTGAGCGATAGATTAACCTTCTTCGCTTCGCCGCCGGCCAGCGGGAAGAGCCAGCGCTGGCGTTTGTCATCCATGGCAAGAAGATATTGGCTGTCAGGGGAAACGATGCCTCCCTGCGTGCCTTCCGGAGTGATGGGCCGCGCCGGAGTGGCCGGATCGATGCCTTGCAAATACGTGCGCTTGCCGTGGCCTGGTTCGGCGGCGCTGAAGACAATTGATTTTCCATCGGGCACCCAACCGGAGCCGAAGTGATTGATTTTATCGTCAGTGAGCGCCTGGGGCTGGCCGACGCCGGTCGGCAAGAGCATCAGTTTTGCAGGCGCACCGTCCTCGGAGACGACCCACTTGCCATCGGGAGAGAGTTTGCCAAAGCCGCCACTGCCCAGCCGGATGGCGGGCGAGCCATCCGTCTTGCGCAAGAACATGCTGTAGTGCGTGCCCACGGCTTCGCCGGTTTCTGAAAAGATAACGGTCTTGCCGTCGTCAGAAATATCGGCCAGCAGCGACCAGTCGAACCACGAGAGCGTGCGCTCGTGCGTCTCGCCGGGAGGCAGCGCGAATAAGGACAGGCGGGTCTTATCCGCAGTCAAAAGAACCAGTCCGCTGCGGCTGATGTCATGGATGATCAGGCCGCCGGGGGCGCGGTAAATGAGGCGCTCTTTGCCGGAAAAATCCATGGCGTAAATGGATCGCGCCGAACCTGCGGGCACGGCGGAGAACCACACTTCCTTGCCGCTCGGGGCCCAGGCTAAACCTTCTACGCTGGAATAAAACGAGGAGCTGGCTTTGCGATTTCCTTTTTTATCAATGATGACGATGCGGCCATCGTCGCCGCCTTGAACGTGGTCGCCGATGGCGAGAAAATCTCCGTTGGGAGAAAAGCGCACGTGGCTCACCCAACCCTCGGGTTCGTAAATCACCGTGCCGATGGGATATTCGAGATGGGTAAGGTTGGATGTTCCGGGACGAACTACGGCCATGGACTCGCCATCGGCGGCGAAATCAGCCCACAAAACATTTTCCAAAACTTCGTGCGGCGCGCCACCCGCCAGATGGACCTGCGCCATGGTGCCGATCTGCGTGAAGTGGGCGTAGGAGGTGGGATGCAGCGCAATCGCCATCTCGCCTTTCGATGAAATGGAAAGAATCTGGGAAGAAGGCAGGCCCAGCGAGCGCGAGTCAGAGCTGTCGAAGCGGGTGGAGAACATCTCCTGGGGAAGGCCGTCCCATGCCGCGCCGTAAACGATGGTCTGTCCGTCAGGCGCGAAGCGGGCGTCCCACAGGGTGCCATTGCGGAAGGTAATTTCGTGGAAGGTAGGATTGGTGACCGCGCCGCGATGCGCGAGAAGATAAATGCCGGCCCATGAAGCGAGGACGAGCACGGCGACGAGCGCGGGGATGATCCAGGGCCGGCGCGTCGCCTGTTCTTCCTGAATGGCTTGCACGCCGCTGCGGCTGCTGCTGGAAATATCGGTGAGCGCCTCCAGATTGAAGGCGACATCACGCGCCGATTGAAAACGCTCGGCAGGACTTTTTTCCAGGCAGTGGCGGACGATGCGTTCGAGCACAGGCGAGACGTTGCGGTTGGTCTCGGCAAGATCGGGCGGCTCATCTTTCAGGATGGCGCTCATGGTCTCGACGGGCGAGTCGCGATGGAAGGCGCGCTTGCCGGAGATCATTTCATACAGGATGGCGCCGAAGGCAAAGATGTCGGAGCGGGAGTCGGCGGGCTTGCCGCGCACCTGCTCGGGCGCCATGTAGCCCACGGTGCCCATCACGGTGCCGGCGTCGGTGGCGATCTGCTGCGTGGGCGCGTCGCCGGAACTGTCAGCTTCCGGGCGGGTGAATTTGGCGAGGCCGAAGTCGAGAATCTTGGCGCGGCCGTCATCGGTGATGAAAATGTTTTCCGGCTTCAGGTCGCGGTGCACAATATTTTTTTCGTGCGCGGCGGCGAGGCCGCTGGCGATCTGGCGGGCGTAGTCGATCGCCTTGCGCGAGGTGAGCGGCCCTGTGCGCAGGCGGTCGCGCAGGGTTTCGCCTTCCAGAAGTTCGGAGACGACGTAGGGCGCGGCCGGTTCCTTTCCAATTTCACCGCCGCCGATGTCAAAGATGGAGAGAATGTTGGGATGATTCAACGCCGCGGTGGCGCGGGATTCCTGCGCGAAGCGATTGAGGCGGTCGGTGTCGGCGGAAAAAGATTCGGGAAGAATCTTGATGGCGACGTCGCGGTTCAGGCGCGAATCGTGCGCGCGGTAGACCTCTCCCATGCCACCGGCACCGATGGAAGAGTGGATGACATAAGGGCCAAGCCTGGTTCCGGAGGGTAATGACATGGGTGGGGAGAATTATATGACATTGCAAGAGCCGTCAGGCCTTAGAGAAACGCGCCTGGATTTAAGGAGCGCTGCGACAGAAAAACAGGCACATTTTTCTGTACGCGCCAATAGCGACTGGCATATCCGATAGATTGTGAAGTTTTCTATTTGTAAAGTTTTTTCAATTTCAAGATTCGCGCTGTTTTTCGGCAACGCCGGATATCCCCAGGGCATCTTCATTGAGTCACTCGAGAAATTAAATTCTAAGCGAGGATCCTATGAAACGATTCGCAGTAGTCGGTTCTATTTGTGCCGCATTTTTGCTGGGCGGAGTGCTCTCTGCCGTGGCGCAGGATGAGCACCGGGAAGACGAAAGGAAAGACGCGCGGCAGGAAGAGCGCCGTGATCAGCATGAAGATAAGAGGGTCGATCAGCGGGAGGAGCATCGCCGGATTGCCGACGAGCACTTCCAGGCACGCTTTGGCCATGATCACCATTTCGCGATTCGCCGCGTAGAGACAGTGGGAGGCCGGCCACACTTCGCTTATGGTGGGTACAACTTCGAAATCGCACAGCCCTGGCCAGCAGGGTGGTCTTACAATGACAACGTCTACATCGACAATGTTGATGGCGAATATTATCTGTTTAACCTGAGACATCCCGGTGTGCGGGTGGCGGTTACGGTTTTGCCTTGATGAAAATTCAGCGATTCAGAGGCGCGGGCTTCGGCTCACGCTTTTTTTCTGGCTGAAGGCAGACTTAATCCAGGCCTGACGAAGCTTCGCGCCTCCATGATTCTTACGGCTGCAGGCCGATGCGTTTCAGCAGGTCAATGTAACGGGGATCGGAGTGGAAGGGTTCCATTACTTTCATCGACTTGATCAACTGCAAACTCTCGGCCTTCTGGGTGAATGCTTTCTCCAACCAAGCGAAAGTCTGGTCTTTGTCGCCGAGCTGCGCGTAGTAGTAGGCAATGTTGCCTGAATCCACATACCTGCGTTGAGACAAATCTTTTTCCATCTCGATGACCCGGGTCATGGCGGGCCGAAATCCGGACTTGGCATAGATTTTCGACCCTTCCTCCGCGACGGCCAGATCTTCGTGATCGTTGGCGAGCGTGGCTGACTTTTTCCATTCCTCGAGCCACAAGTCATATTTCCCCATATCCAAATAGACCTGACTGAGATTGCCGTGCGCCCCGGCGTAGTTGGGGTCCATATCCATTGTCTTCTTGAAGTGATCCAAGGCTACATCGTATTGGCGACCTACGGCGTAGGCAGTGGCAAGGGAAGAATTAAATGCAAGACTGAGGGGATCAATTTCTACAGCACGCTTCAGTTGAACCAAAGCCTCATCGTTGCGTCCGAGAAAAGACAAAAACAAGCCATACCAATGTCGAGTGGTGCCGTTGTTGGGGTCGAGCGCGATTGCTTTCTGAAATTCGCGCTCGGCCGCGTCCCACTCCCACTGATTCTGGTAGGCGCCGGCCAATACGGCATGGGCTTCGGCAAGGGTATCGTCGATGGCCAACGCTTTTTGCGCGGCGGCGCGGGCCTTTGGACCCAGCTCGTAGGCTGACACTGGGGCATAATCGGAGAGAACGTAGTAGTAGCCGGCCAGTCCGAGGTAGGCCTGAGCGTAATTGGGATCTTTTTCGATGGCCTGGTTGAAGTAATCCTTAGATTTTTCCAGCGACTCCGGGGTTCGCTTGGCCCAGTAGAAGCGGCCCTTCAGGTAAAGCTGGTAGGCTTCGGGATCGTTGGTGCCGCCCTTGGCCACTGGCTTTTGCGCTTCGCCGCTCAACCGCTCCCGCAGTTTGGAGGAGATGGCGCGAGTAATTTCTTCCTGCACGGCAAGAACGTCAGAGATCTTGCGGTCGTATTGCGCGCCCCACAGATTGTGGTTGGTGCGGGCGTCAATCAATTCAGCGCTCACCACAACCTGATCGCCGTGCTGCGAGATGCGTCCGGTGACTATTCCCTCAACCTTCAAGTCATGCGCCACCACTTGCGGGTCGACATCACGCGCCTTGTAGCGAAAAACTGAAGAACGGGACATGACTGCGAGATTGGGAACCTGCGAGAGGCTGTTGATGAGGCTTTCGGTAATGCCGTCGCTCAGGTACTCGTAGTTGGGATCGTTGCTGGCATTGACGAAGGGCAGCACCGCAACGGAGGAAATCTCCTGCTGGCTGCTGCGGCTGCGGTATAGATAAGCGCCCGCGATGCCGAGTAGAACTACCACTGCGGCCAAGCCCGCGATCCAGCGCCAATTCGCGGTTGGAGGCACCGCCGGGCCGGAAGGGGAAGCCTGGTATCCGCTTGTAGCGCCAGAGGAAGGCGTTGCTGCAGATCCGCTGGAGCTTGGCTGCGTCAGAACCGGCGGTCCCTGATCCGAAGTTGCGGCGATCACGCTGCGGCTGGAATCCGTATCTCTTTTCAGCCGCTGCAACTCCGCCCGCATCTCGGAAGCGTGCTGGTAGCGCAGCTCTCGATCTTTTTCCATGGCGCGGTCCATGATGCGTTCGAGTTCCTGCGGCAAGCTCGGATTTAACCGGACGGCGGATACAGGCGCGCGATTCAGAATCGCATCGAAGATTATCGCCGTGCTTTCTCCGCGAAATGGAACCGTGCCGGTCGCCATCTCGTAGAGAACAGCGCCAAAGGAGAACAGATCGGTGCGGGAATCCAACTCTTTGGCGCGCGCCTGCTCCGGCGACATGTATGCGACCGTACCCATTGCGGTTCCGGGGCTGGTGAGATAGGCCTCGGTCATGAGCGTCGGCTCCGCGGACGCGGCTGCCGTGTGCATAGCGCCGCTGGAGGCGGTGGTCATTTTTGCCAGTCCGAAATCGAGGACCTTGGCGTGCCCCCGCTTGTTCACAAAGATGTTGGCGGGCTTGATGTCGCGGTGAACGATGCCCGCCGAGTGCGCCGCGTCCAGGGCGTCGGCGATCTCGATGCCGAGCGAGAGCAGCGTTGCCAGTTCCATGGGCGCATTCCCAATGGCGTGTTTCAGCGTGCCACCGTCCAGGAATTCCATGACGATGTAGGCGTGCCCGTCCTGCTCGCCGATGTCGTGAATCATGCAAATGTTGGGATGGTTCAGGGCGGAAGCCGCTTGAGCTTCGCGGTGAAAGCGGGCGAGCGCTTGCGGATCCCGGGCAACTTCATCGGGCAGGAATTTGAGGGCTACGAAGCGGTGAAGGCGCGTGTCTTCAGCCTTATAAACCACGCCCATTCCGCCACCACCGAGCTTTTCGAGAATGCGATAGTGGGAAATGGTCTGGCCGATCATGTTTGGACGGTCGTCGTCTGGTTGATCGTCGTCTGGCCTGCCATCTTAGGCGGGAGGAGAGCAGGAGTCAACGAACGCCGTCGCAGAGTTGCAGGCGGGCTTCGAAGAATTCTTCCACGCGGTGCAGAATTTCTACCGCGCTCTTCGATTCGTAGATTGCCTTGCGCAGGCCGGCTCCGCCGGGGACGCCGTGGGTGAACCAGGAGGCGAACTGCTTCATCTTGCCGACGGCGTCGGGCAGTTCTTCTTCGATCAGCATCTGGAAGTAGGTGCGGATCATCTGGTAGCGGTCGGATTCGGAGGGCTCGTCGTAGGGCTTGGATAGATTCGTGGAGCCCCGGACGCCCTCGTCCGGGGTAGCCCCGGCAAAAACTGTCGAGCTTCGCTCGACTGGGCGGACGAGGGCGTCCACCCCTCCATGACCAGCGCAGTATTGTTCGATCTGGCGGAAGATCCACGGATTCGAGGGAGCGGTGCGGCCGATCATGACGGCGTCGCATCCGGTTTGCGTGACCATGGCGCACGCGTCTTCGGGAGTGCGGATGTCGCCGTTGCCGATGACGGGAATTTTGACGGCGTCTTTGATGGCGGCGATCCACTCCCAGCGGGCCTGGCCGCTGTAACCTTGCTCGCGGGTGCGGGCGTGGAGGGCCACGGCTGCGAGTCCGCAATCTTCGGCCATGCGCGCGAGTTCCACGCAAACGATTTCATCGTCGCTCCATCCGGCGCGAAATTTTACGGTGAAGGGAACACTGACGGCGGCGCGCACGGACTCGAAGATGCGGCCGATGGCGGGCAGATCGCGCAGCAGGCCGGAGCCTCCGTTGCACTTTACGACTTTCTTCGCGGGGCAGCCCAGGTTTAAATCGACGATGTCGAAGCCCAGGCCTTCGACCATCTTGGCGGCTTCGGCCATGACTTGCGGATCGCTGCCGAAAAGTTGCGCGGAGATGGGGTGCTCATCTTCATAAAAGTGCAGATAGCGTTTTGCTTTCTGATCTTTTTTGCGGAGAACTCCGTCGGCCGAGGTGAACTCGGTCATGATCAGGCCGCAGCCGCCGAGGTTGCGGATGAAGCGGCGGAAGACGGTGTCGGTGACTCCGGCCATGGGGGCGAGGACGGTGGCGGGTGCGATGGGGACGGTGCCGATGGATAGGATTGCGGGAACTGGCTTCAGTGGCGCTGCCCGGTGGACGAGGGCGTCCACCGCTCCATTGCCATTCGAGCCAACCGAGTTGTCCCAGGACTTGCGCACAGGTTTATTTTACTTGGCTTGTCTACTTGGGCCATCAAGCGAAAGCCCCCGCTTTCGGCGAGGGCTTGCTTTGAAGGTTATCCGCGCTGACTCGCGGATTAGTTCTTTGATCCAGCTTCGGGCTTGACGGAAGCGGGGGTGTTCTTGGCGTACTTGCGGCGGAAGCGCTCGACGCGGCCGGCAGTGTCCATCATCTTCTGTTTGCCGGTGAAGAAGGGGTGGCATGCCGCGCAAATTTCGACGCTGATATCGCCTTTGTGTGTGGAGCGGGTGACGAAGGCGTTACCGCAGGCGCAGTGCACGCGAATTTCGTTATAAGCGGGATGAATAGCTGGTTTCATGGGTTTACCTCGGTTCGAATCCTTTAGATTCTACCGGAAGGGGCTGGGATTCAGCAAACGCTAGTGGACTGGGCGATGGCTACGAAACAGCAGATTTCTCACCGGCAAAAGGACGCCGGTTCGAAATGACAAACCTTAGCTGGATACTAGCCAGTGCGCGACTTTTAGAACCTGAACAAATACGAAACTTTCACGAAGAACTGGCGGCTGTCGTTGATATAGCCTTTCGAGGTGTTGGAGACACCTACGCCCTGCATCACGTTCAGGTTTTGCAGATCGCTGTTGTATCCGACGTAGATCGCCGTGCCGGGATGGATGAGGTAGGTGACCAGGAAGTCGGCGTTGAATTGTTTTTGCGTGGGCAGGTAAGTGTAAGGATAGAAAGTATTTTCCGGCGCATTGGCCAGCAGCGAATTGTATTGCAGGATGAGGCGCAACGACAGTTGCGGGGTGAATTGCCAGTTCCATTTGCTGCGAATAATGTGGTCGTTGAAGATGCCTTTTCCGATGGTCGCGCCGGCGGGCATCTGCGAGAGCGCGTAAAGATATTCGCCCTGGGTGGCGCGCAGGCGCTCCAGCAAGTAAGTGTTTTCAATCTTGAGCGGCTTGATGGGGCGGAAAGTTAGGGTGGCGGAGCCGGTATCAAGGCGCGCACCAAGAACGGGCGTGGGAGTGCCGCTGGCGGGCACGAAGTTTACGCCGTCGCCCCAGTAATAGCTGGCTCCGACGGTAACTTTGCGGAAGTAGCCAGTCTGGAAGGTGGCTCCGCTGCGGTGTTCGTGGTAATCCTGATTGGCGGTTGCGCCCAGGCCGAGATAGGCAAAGTCCTGGGGACGCAGGCGCTCGCGGGTTTCTTCGTAGGGCACGAGTTGAATCACCGTCTGGCCGCGCGCCTGAAGGGAAACATAAGGCTCGTAATCGGTATCGAGGCGCGTTCCCTGATGATCGAAGGTGGTTCGGGTATAGAGAGCTGGGCCCCAGGCAGTGACCCAACCTTTTTTAGGACGGAAAAGATATGTTGCGGTCTGTTCCGCGTCGCGGATGTCGACGCGATTGACGAAGCCGGGCATGGTGACGAAGCCCTTGCTGATGTCGTCGTAAATTGCCTCGTAGGAGAAGTGCAGGCCGTCTCGCCGTAGATCCAGCTTGTCGGCGGGGCCGGCGTAGTGGTTGCCGTTGCCCATGTTGCCGGAATCAAAGGGAAACAAATTGGTTTCACAATTGTTGCCGGAGTAGGAAGAAGTAAAAAAGTTTCCCGCAAGATTGCTGGAACTGGTGACGGCCTGAGCGTCAAGACTCCAGTTGGCATTGAACTTGAGGCGCGTGTCCACTCCGCCGACGCGGTTGTACTCGCCGGTTGTGGGACATTCCCAGTCAGTGTAGAGAACTCCAACGCTGGACTGCTTGAAGATGTCGCGGCTGGCGCGGGCCACGGTGAAGTACGATCGTGTGCCGGCGAGCGGGAAATAACTCGGGACCGCCTGACCGGGGCCGCGATCATCAGAGGCTAGAAGTCCCACCGAGTAAGGGCCTTCTTTTCCGGTGAGGCGAATTCCCGCCGAAGGGTCCTGAATGTTGCGGGTGAAAAATAAATCGAGCGGAGTGCGGAAGTAGTCTTCGTTTTCTAAGAAGAAGGGGCGCTTCTCGGGAAAATAAACTTCGAAGCGCTGGTTCACGGTGATCTGGGGATCTTCGGATTCCACCTGGCTGAAGTCGGGGTTCGCGGTCATATCCACGACGAAGTGGTCGTGAATGACGAACTTGGCGTCCATGCCGGGCTGGCCTTGCACGTCGGCCTGCTGGAAAAATGGGTTGGCGGAGTCGCGAGTATCCAGGCCGCGAAAGCCGCGCATCACACCGTAAGGTATGAGTTCAATGCTGTGGCCGGGCGAAATTCCCTGCAGGCCGATCAGGGTCGCGGCTTGTCCCAGGCGGCCTGCGATCTTGTAGGAAATCTTCGGCCAGAAAGAATCTTCGCTCTTGCGGTAGATGCCGCGATACAGAATGATTCCCCACTCCTGTTGCTCGGCGGCGGGAAAGCGCAGGCTCTTAAAGGGGATGGCCATCTCCACCACAAAACCTTTAGCGGTGAGTTTGCCGTGGGAATCCCAGACGGTGTCGAATGAAGTGTCGAAGTTTCCATTGATTTCGTCGCGAGTGGCTTCGCTCCAGATGGCGTCCCATTGCACGCCGAGCGGGGTGGTCTGGAAGGCGTAGGCGCGGCGGCGGTCGTGGAAAGTGTCAAGCATGACCTCGACCTGATCGTCGTCGTAAATATCTTCGCGGCGCGACATGCGGGCGCGGACTTTCTTGGGATCGTCAAAGCAGACGAAGACGATGTAGAGATTTTTCTGGTCGTAGCCGAGATAGGCTTCGGTTTCCTCGGAGACCTTTGCGCCGTCATAGGGATTGCGTTGCACGAAGCCGGTGACCTTTGCCATCTGCTGCGCGACATCGCCTTCTGGCTTCATGGTGAGAAATTCATCGAGCGCGGGAGGCCGGGAAAGGCGCGGAATGGTGAGGGAAGGCGGAGCTTGCCGCGGCCTGGGCGCGGGCCGGGCGTCAGGATTTTTAACGGGCGGCTCGGGCAGTTGAGCCGAGGGGGGAGGATTCTGCGGCGCAGGCTGCGGCTTCTGTCCCTCAGGCTTGGGATTGTTTTCCGGCGGAGGCGGCGGATTCTGCGCGGCGGGTTGAGGATTTTGTTCCGACTGCTGCTGGGAAGATCGTTCCGAAGATGAAGACTGCGGAGTCTGCAGCGGGAGGTCCGTCTGCGATTGAACCGCCCATGCCGGAGCGGCGATTACGGGCAAAGCTACCGCAACTGCCAGCAGCAGGCGGGAAAAAGTTTTTTTGTACAAATGGCAACTTCGAGCCGAACCCAATCGATCCTCACGCCCCGCGGCTCACGGTTGGCGGGGAATTCTGCAAGATACACTATTTACGACCATACAGAACATAGAGCTGTTGTTTTTTTGGTTTCCCGAACGGGTTCCTCGAGGCGGGGTGTTGAAAGTTTCAGCTAGAACAACGAACTTTGCCGGCGAGTGGGGATGATATTGAAGTAGTCGTAGGCGAGTTGAGTGGCGACGCGGCCGCGCGGAGTCCGGTTCAGGAAGCCGATCTGCATAAGGAAGGGCTCGTAGATTTCTTCGATAGCATCGGGTTCTTCGGCGAGCACGGCCGCTAGGGTGTTCACCCCAACCGGTCCGCCCTGATATTTCTCGATGATGGTGAGCAACAAGCGGCGGTCGACTTCGTCGAAGCCGTACTGATCGACCTCGAGCATTTTGAGCGCGGCTTGGGCGGTGGGCAGGTCAATCTTGCCGGCGCCGCGAACCTGGGCGTAGTCGCGCACCCGGCGCAGCAAGCGGTTGGCGATGCGCGGAGTGCCGCGGGAGCGGCTGGCGATTTCGGTTGCGCCAGCGTCATTCACTTCAACGCCAAGGATTTCAGCCGAGCGTTCCACAATCACGCGCAAATCTTCGGGGGTGTAAAACTCAAGGCGCAAAACGATGCCGAAGCGTGAGCGCAGGGGCGCGGAAACCAGTCCGGCGCGCGTGGTTGCGCCGACGAAAGTGAAGGGCTTCACTTCCAGCGTGTGGGTGCGCGCTGAAGGTCCCTGACCAATAATAATGTCGAGTTTGTAATCCTCCAGCGCCGAGTAGAGCAGTTCCTCCAGCACCGGTTGCAGGCGGTGGATTTCATCGATGAAGAGCACCTGCTTATCCTGCATGTTGGTGATGATGGCAGTGAGGTCGCCTTTGATCTGCAACAGCGGCGCGGCGGTAGGCTGGAAGTGAACCTGAAGTTCGTTGGCGATGATGTTAGCCAGCGTGGTTTTGCCGAGGCCGGGAGGGCCATAGAGCAGGACGTGGTCCATGGCTTCGCCGCGCGAGCGGGCCGCTTCAATGGCGACGGCGAGATTTTCTTTTACCTTATTTTGTCCGATAAATTCGTTAAGCCTCTGCGGACGCAACTTGAGTTCGAACGAGGAATCGTCGCCGACGGGAGCGGCTGAGACCAGCCGGTCAGGATTGAAATCGGGGTTGGGTTTGGCGGCCACTGGCGGATAGTAACAGTTCCGCGGCACGCACTGCCAGATGCGAAAGTATAAGAAGACTTTTGAAAATGAAAACGGCCACCGATTTCAGGTGGCCGCTCTCAGCAGAGTTTTAGAACGGTTCTATTTTCCATCCTCGCGATAGGGCTTGGTGCGTGCAGGATGATCGGAGTGAGCGTTGGGAACGGGCCTGTCATTGGCCGAGCTCATCTGCCGGCTCTCAGCCAGGTCGGCCAGTCCGTTGCTATTCGCATACATAGCTTCGTCCAGGGTTGAGCCCACAGGCGCCCCAGCCAGCGGGGTAACCGCGTGCGCTTTGCCTCCGACAATGGTTACGGTCTGGTAGTCACCGGCCATTTGTCCCGAGGTTGTGGAAGGCAGCCAGCTGGGGCTGATTCCTTTGCCCAGGACACTCTCATAGGTCCAGGTTGTTCCGCCATTCCTCGATGACACGTATCCCGCGCCCAAATTGCAGCTAACGCAACTGGCATTGGGGAAGAAGTTGAAGGTGAGAGCGATGTGAGCGGTGCTGCCGGCAGTGGTGCGATCAATGGCAAGCCCGGGCGTGAAATGATCGACGGTGCTGCTGACGGCATCGATCGGAATACGTACTGGCGTGGTCCAGGTGGTGCCGTCTTCCGAAGTGCTCATCACGATATCGTTGGAAGAACAGCCGGAGCGAAACCTGCAATCGGCCCAGACCACATAGACTTTGCCGGCGGCATCCATCTGTGCGTTGAGTTCCGGCAGAGCCCGCATGCCACCGCTGACGGTGTGCTCGTTGATGGTGGAAATTCTTACCGGAGCGGTCCAGCTGGTTCCACCGTTGGTGGACTTGAAAGCCTGTGTGCTGGATAAGAACTGGTCATCGATGGGAACGATGACGGTGCCGTTCGGCTGCACCAGGGGAATGCCGCCATTGCCGAAGCCGCCTCCGGCTTGCAGCTTGGCGCTCCAGGTCTCCCCTCCATCTTTCGAGGTGCTCATCTCAATCAGATCACCGAGGGAAAAGTCATCCCACTCGACGTAGCAGTTGCCGTAGTACGGGCTGGCCACGTGGTTGTCGCAGCCGATCCAGGGCTTGTCGTAATAGCCGCCGCTTTCGACCACCGACACGGTGGAGGGATTGTTCCAGGTGATCCCATCTTTCGAACTGCTCACCAGCACGGCCGCTCCGTGAACGCCGCCTGACTCAGATAAGGCGAGCGTTTCCGCCAGCCAGAGTTTGAACTTGGTGTTGTAGGTGACCGAGGTATCGCTGGCGCGGTCGTAGGTGCCGGTGCCTTCGATCTTGGTGATGCCGGGAAGATTGCCGTGGGTCCAGGTCGATCCGCCGTCGGTGGACGTGGCGAAGCCAATGTCGGATGCGCCGCCGTCGCTGAAGCGGCCTACCTGAAACACAGAAACGATGGTAGAGCCGAAGGTGTAGCTGGCGGGCTCTACTTCGGTTTCATGCTGGCTGGTGCTGTTGGTAAACGTATCGTTGCTGATCTGGGTGGTGGGGACCTGGGCGCTGAGCGTGATGGCCCCAAAGAGCGTTAGCAGAGTGAGCATGGGTAGAATGCTTGACGAGAAACGGTGGTTCAGGGTCGTGGATCTGGGCAAGGGGAGCCTCCGTGATTTTGTTTTAACTGCGTTGCGAAGTAGAAGAGCCCGGCACATCAAGCGAGTGAAACGGGCCGGAACCCTTATCTGGCTTGGGATACAGAGCAGATGAACCCTGTATCGACTATAGGACGAGAACTATAGTCCGGTAGTAGTAGAGAGTCAACGTGCACGATGCCTGAGGCATTCGGCTAAAACTCGCACTGCCAACGTTCGGCTTTCCGATACCGCCTGCGTTATAGAACTCGGCGGACTCTGGATTTTCAAACCATGGCAGGGTAAGCTGGCGAGCGAAGAAGTTAGGACTCTATGAACAGTCCCGCGGCGCGGCTCCCGGTGCTGCTTGCTGGAACACACATCCTCCTGTTCCTGACCACGGTATTCTCCAATCATCGATCCGGGAGTAACGGCAACCCGCTTTTTTGCGTTGATCTGCCAATTTCTTTGCCGCTGGTCGCTCGGGATGACATTCCCACACTGGTTGTGGTTGGAGTCTTCGCGACAGCCTGGTGGTACTTCGCCGGGATGATGGGCTCGCTGCGCGTGAACGGCTCGACGAGTCGAATGATCATCGCGGCTGGAGGCGCCGCACTCTTGCCTGCCATTTGCGCGGTGGATTCGTACGCAATGCTCAGCCAACTCCGCGACATCGTGAGAAATCCAGCTTTCGGTCCCGTGGATGTATTGATCTATATCCTTGCGGTCGGGCTGTTATCTGGAGGCTTTCTCAGCGCGATTTATGCCTGGACGAGTCTGTGGAGAAACAGAGTCAAAGTTTAGATCCTCTCGATCGTCTTGCTTGCGAACCAGCTCTCGCACTCCTCACTTCGGGTACCAATCGAGAACCCGCACTTCGATCCCAGTTCCTTCCAGCGCTTTTTGAAATACGCTCAGATCCGATCCGTGGAAGTGGTAGGGGATGACGAGCTTGGGATGAAAGGCTTTGACCGCGTCAGCGGCTTCCTCGGGCGGCATGGTGTAGGGGAGATTCATGCACACGAAGGCCACGTCAATATTTTTCAGCATGCGCATCTCCGGCACGCCTTCGGTGTCGCCGGAAAAGTAAAAGCGCTTGCCGCCGTAGGTGAGCACGTAACCGTTGCCTCGTCCTTTGTCGTGAAACAATTTTCCGGGCGATGGACCGCGCTTCAGGTTGTACGCGGGGATGGCTTCGATGGTCCACCCCTGCCAGGATTTCGTTTCTCCGTTGGCAATGGGCTTGGCGCTGGTGACAGTCGCGACTACGGCGGGCGGGGCCATGATTTCCGTCTCCGGCTTGCTGATGGCCTTGATCGAGTCGGGATCCATGTGGTCGCCGTGAATGTCGGTGATCAGAATAAGGTCAGCTTTCGGCAAGCCATCGAGTTTGGCCGGTTTGGCAGGATCGAGATAGACGACCTTTCCTCCGGCTTCGATGAGCGTGCTGGCGTGATAGATCGGAGTGATTTTCACCGGGCCGGCGGAGGTGGTGAAGGTCTGCGTTTGGGCAGACAGGGCCGTGGGTATTATCGCAGCCAGGAGAGATAAAAGAAGAACTTGTGAATTCATTCGTGACCTCGCGTTGGTTGTGTGCTGCTAAGAATAAACGATTCCGCACGCAGAGAGATCGTTCATTTTTTTCTAATTGAAGCTGATCTGCTGCATCTAGCGGGTAGTTTATACTTTTCAACCTGACCGCAAACGTCGAGTGATCCCTGATCCGGACCATCCTATGGCCGTAGGCATTCGTACGCAGGAACTCCGCAAAGTTTACGACTCGGCGCCACCAATGGCCGCCACGGGGTTCGGACCGCGCGGCAGCGCCAAAGGCTCCAAGCAACCCAAGACACAAGTAGCCGCGCTGGACGGCTTGGCCCTTGAAGTCGCGCCCGGAGAAATCTTCGGTCTGTTGGGACCTAACGGCGCCGGCAAGTCGACCACCGTGGGCATTCTTACTACGCGCGTGCGGCCTACCAGCGGGCAAGCATGGATTGGCGATCATGACGTGTGGAAGCAGCAGGTGGCGGTGAAGCGGCTGATCGGAGTAGTGCCGCAGCGCCCGAACCTGGACTTCGCTTTGACGGCCCATGAAATTCTGGCTTTTCACGGGGCTTACTTTGGGATGGGGTCCAGAGAGAGAAATGAGCTCGCCGCGGCGATGCTGGAGAAATTCAAGCTGACCGATCGGGCAAACCAAATGGTGCGCGGATTTTCCGGCGGCATGATGCAGCGGCTCTCCATTGCGCGCGCCATGATGCACGATCCGCAAGTTCTTTTTCTGGATGAGCCTAGCGCCGGGCTTGATCCACAGACACGAATCCTTTTGTATGAAATTATCCGCGAATACAACGCGGCGGGAAAAACTATTCTGCTGACCACGCACAATATGGAGGAAGCGGACGCGCTGTGTCACCGACTCGCCATTGTGGACCATGGCCGCATGATCGCTTCCGGAACGCCGCAGGAGTTGAAGGCGTCGATTCCGGGCGGCTACCTGTTGCGGCTGCGGTTTGGAAAACAAACGCCAGAGCTGTTAGCCCGTCTGCAATCTCTTGGCGGCGTGCGCGAAGTGCGTAGGCGCGAAGTCAGCGGCGCAAACGACGCCGGAACCGATGTTTATGCCGACCGCGGGGGTTCGCTGATCCCTGAAATTGCCAGCTTGGCAGCCGCTTCCGGCGCGGAACTTTGCGACGTCCACATATCCGAGCCTAGCCTGGAAAATCTTTTCCTGCACCACACCGGAAGGAGTTTGCGCGATTGAACTGGAAAACTTTTGCCGCTCTGCTGGCTCGCGACGCTCACGTAGCCCGCCGCAATGCCGTGCAATTGTTGCTGCAGACTTTCCTGCAGCCTTTGATGTTCGTCTTTATTTTCGGCCGCGTCATGGTGAGAAGCGGCTACATGCCGCCGCAATACAAGAGCCTGCTGCTGCCCGGAATCATGGCGATCAGCATGGTGTTCACCGGAGTGTGGGCGGTCGCCATGCCGGTGATTGCGGAGTTCCAGTTCACTCGTGAAATTGAAGACCGCCTGCTCGCGCCCATTGAGAACTACTGGCTCGCCGTAGAAAAGGTATTTGCCGGGATGGTGCAGGCCCTGATTGCTGGGCTGGTGGTGATTCCTCTGGCATGGCTGTTGCTCCGGCCGGTGGAACTGAATGTCAACCCGCTGGGCTTTGCTCTGGTCACGCTGCTGGTGGCGTTGTTCTCGGCGGCCGGCGGGCTTGCGCTGGGGTGCAGCGTTGACCAGCAGCACATCGGCCTGATGTTCAGCATGGTGCTCACCCCTATGATCTTTTTCGGATGCACCTACTATCCGTGGAGCGCGCTCAACGGCTTTCCGATTTTGCAGAAAATTGTATTAATCAATCCGCTGGTTTACGCTAGCGAAGGCCTGCGCGGTGCGCTGGCGCCTCAGTTCCCGCATCTTTCCACAGTCGCAGTGATCGCGGCGCTGTTGTTTTTCGACCTGCTTTTTCTTTTCATCGGATTGCGGAGGTTCGAAAGCAAAGCGGTGAGTTGACTAGTCTGTCTGCTTGGCATCCTCCTCGAAGTGCACGTTTCGAGCCGCGATTAAGAGGGTCCCCGGTCGCAAATCTGACCATTCAGGTTCACTTGACAATGTGTCACATTATGTGTCACATTGTATCGATGCCTTCGGTAAACATGCGCCAACTGCGCGACACCAAGAAACTCAAATCCTGGCTACGATCGGGAAAGACGGTCGAGTTGCGCGAACGGAATCGCCTTATCGCGCGCATTATTCCGGAAAATGTCCGCGCTACCACCTCAGGAAATTGGCCGGACTTTGAGGCGATTGCGAAGGAGATTCTCGGCGATCGTAGGGTGTCTGGCTCCGATTTGGTGATTAAGGAACGCGGACGTTATTGAGCCTATATCTCGACACTAGCTTTGTCGTTTCGTTGTACCTAACCGACGATCACTCCCGCGAGGCACGCTCGCGAATTGTTTCTGCCCCGACCTTATGGTTTACGCCCCTTCACAGCGCGGAGTGGGCACACGTGGTTGGCCAGCACATTTTTCGGGGAGAGCTATCGTTGTCGGAGGCGCAACGGATGAATGCCAAGTTGGAAGAACACCTCGCAGCCGGACGTTGGCTGTCAGTGCCGATCCCGGAAGACGCCCTGGAAGTATGCAGCAGACTTGCTCGCGAATTCGGGCCTAAGCTCTGGATGAGAACGCTGGATACCTTGCATGTGGCCTGCGCGCTGGAACTGAAGGCTAAGGAATTTTGGACGTTTGACGAGCGACAGCAAAAACTGGCGAAGGCGCAGGGGATGAAAACCGCTTAAACAGAATTGCTCCGTTTCAGCCGCTGATTAAAATAAGCAATCCGATCATGCACACTGCAGCATCGGTCATGACGGCAAGCATCAGGGTTACTACAAAGCGCCCACCGCTGCGCAATTGCTCGGGAATTACGTCGGCGCGTTTGGCTACCACGGTGCGCGCCCAACGATCTCCATAGCGCTGCTCCTGATAGCTGCCTTGCATAGCGAGGTACCCGACCAGACCAAAGAAAAGTGAATCAACGAAGTAGCCCAGTTCTCGAATGAGCGCAGGCACGGTCCTGCAACGGATATCGCTCTCCTGCACCACTACCGCCGAGATTAACCGCTTCCCTAGAGTGCTTCCATGCATGCTCACGCAAATGACGTTATAAAGAACGAAGCCCACCAGCCGAGGAATGAAGCCAAGGAGACCCGGATGCCTGAACCTCGCCATAACCCAACCGGGCATATGATTGCCCGATGCTGCGAGTACGAGAAGTGCGAATAGAAATCCCGCGGAATATGTGACGCAATAATGCAGGACGTAGTCGATCAGCCGCGCCCCAGCGCGAGGCCAAAAGGTAACGCCTGCCAGACCAACTTCCTCAGTCGCATAACCACCGAAAGAAAAAGTGGTAGTTGCAGTAGGAATATCTGGAAACTGCGGCACCGGCGTGGACATCCGGATACTCCTTCGGGAACGACTGGCCCGCTTTCGACCGGTCGCCTTGCATCCAGGGTCCGACCGTCGCAAACACTATACACGCCTTGTCAAAGCACCAGGCGGCGAAGCAACTTTGAAGAGGCGATGCCCTCTATTCTTCCTCTTCCTTCACATCTCCCCTCGCTGCCTTTGCCTTTTCAACGATTTTTTCCTGTAACGCCGCCGGGACGGCGTCGTAGTGGTGCATTTCCATGTTGAAGCTGCCGCGGCCCTGGGTCATCGACGTGAGATCGACGCCGTAGGTCAACATCTCCGCCATGGGCACTTCGGCCTTAACCACGGTGTTGCCGCCCTTGTTGTCCATGCCCTGGATGCGGCCGCGGCGGCTGTTCAGGTCGCCCATGATCGATCCGGCGAAGTCGTCGGGCACAGTGATTTCGACGTGCATCACCGGTTCAAGCAGCGTGGGCTTGGCCTGCTCCATGGCTTTCTTGAAGGCGATGCGGCCGGCCATCTGGAATGACATGTCGTTGGAATCGACATCGTGATAGGAGCCGTCGTACAGAATCACGCGGAAGTCGACGACGGGATAACCCGCGAGATATCCGCGCGAGGCCGCGTCTTTAATTCCTTTTTCGATGGCGGGAATATAGTTTTTGGGAATCGCTCCACCAAAAATGTCGTTGACGAATTCGAATTGCCCGCCGCGCGGCATGGGCTCCATTTTGATTTTGCAATCGCCATACTGGCCGTGGCCTCCGGTCTGCTTTTTGTGTTTGCCCTGAACGTCAGCTTTGCCGCGGATAGTTTCACGGTAGGGAACCTTCGGCGCTTTCAAAACTACTTCGGTGTGGTAGCGCTTCTTCAACTTCGCCACCACCACTTCGATGTGTTGCTGTCCGGTGCCAGCAATCAGAAATTCCTGAGTCTGCGGATCCCGGAAGAAACGCAGCATGGCATCTTCTTCCATCAGCTTGTGGATGCCTGGCCCGAGTTTGTCTTCATCGGCGCGGCTCTTGGGCTCGATGGCGAAGGTGATGGCTGGCTCCGGCAGCTTCACTCGCGGATACAAAATCGGCGCGGCCTTATCGCCCAGAGTGTCGCCGGTCAGGGTGTCTTTTAGTTTGGCCACCGCGCCAATGTCGCCGGCGTGCAGCTCCGTGACCGGAACTGCGGTCTTGCCTTGCATGATGGAGATGTGCGAAAGCTTCTCGGTCGATCCGCGCGAGTAATTCTGCACCGTGGATTCGTTCTTCAGAACTCCGGAAAAAACTTTGAAGTAAGAAATTCTTCCGGCGAAGGCGTCGGACACGGTTTTGAAAACGTACAGCGACATCGGCTCGGCATCGGTTTCATGGCGCTTGGGCGCGTCTCCGTTGCCGGAAGATGCGGGCTCGCCCTGAATCCACTCATGCTCCGAGGGCGCGGGCGTGTAGTCGACGATGAAATCCATGATGCGGTCGGCGCCCACGTTGCCCAGGCCGGAGCTGAAAATTACCGGGAAAAGTTTATCTTCACGAATGGCATTGTGCAGCGCGGGGATCAGGTCTTCTTCCGGAATGGTTCCCTTCTCGAAGAATTCTTCCATCAGCTTGTCGTCGCCCTCGGCAACGAGTTCCACCAGTTGCTCGTGCGCCTCCTGCACCTGGGCCCGCATATTCGCCGGGATTTCGGTCTCTTTGCCTTTTCCATTTCCCCCCAGTTCGTAGGTGTATGCCTTCATGCGAACGAGGTCGACTACGCCAGTAAGATTCTTTTCGCTGCCGATGGGTAGTTCGATAGGGATGACGTTGCGGCCAAAGGAATTGATCAGCGATTCCAGCACGCGCTCCGCATTGGCGCGGTCGCGGTCCATGCGGTTCACCACGATGAGCCGCGGCGTCTTATATTCTTCGCAGTCATTCCAGACGCGTTGGGTGACGACTTCCACTCCGGCAACGCCATCGACCACCACGATGGCCGCGTCAATCACAGGCAGCACCATGCGGGCTTCATGGACGAACATATTGAAGCCGGGAGTATCAATCACATTGATCTTCGTCTTGCCCCACTCCACCGACGCAGCCGCGGCGGAAATCGACATCTTGCGGGCAACCTCTTCTTCGTCGTAATCCGTGATCGCGCTGCCGTCATCCACGCGGCCGAAGCGCGGCGTAGCGCCCGCGGTAAATAACATTGCCGAAACCAGCGTGGTTTTGCCGGCGTGCCCGTGACCCACCATGGCTACATTACGAATATTTTCTCCGGAATAAACTTTCACGATCAGGCTCCTTCGCAGGCGTGGAAAGAGAAAAGGCCCAGATGAGGATTAGAGCAGAGAACAGGCCAGCCCAACATACCTGCCAAAACCTAGGATGCTAACACAGGCAAAATTCGCCGCTCAACACCCCGAGCCGGCAAGCCCTCTTTGTCTGGCGCAGCAACCAGCGAGACGGCTGATTTTTCGCGACATTTCGACCTTAAATTATTGTAGAATGTTGCGCCGATGTAAGCGAATCGATGCAAGCCAACCAACCTTAGGGGAAGGATATGGCCGAAGTAGCGCAAAGCATTTCAACTGACCTACAGTCTGCCGGTTCGCACCCGGAAGAGCAGCAGCAAGATCCTCAAAAACAAAATCAACGTGGCGCCCGTGCGGCATCCCCCACCCGCCAGCCCCCCACCAAGCGCCAGCATCGCGAACTGCTTATCCTTGCGGCTCTGGGATCGACCTTCGGGTTTCTTACCGGCTGGGGCCTGTGGACCGAGATCCATTTCGACAGCGTCGAATTTGTGCTTATCGTAGTTGTGCTCGCTCTGGCCGGCTACGTGTTTATCGACCCGCTCTCGGAACTAATCAAAGATAGCGGAGGAGAAGAAGGCAGCAACCACAGCGCCGAACAGCGCGGCGTTGCAGCGGGCGTGTTTGGCGCAGCCGGTCTGCTGACTGTAGCCGCTATCGATCACTCGCTCACCTCAGCCCTGGGAGAGTCGCTTAAGAAAATTGCGGACGAGGTGGCGGACCCCAACAAACATTTGCAAGTCCTGCAAGTCATCGCTCCGGACCTCACGCGGGCGGCCGACTGGATCTTGCACATTGGTGCGTTCTGGACCGCGCTCATCCTGCTCGGGGTTGTAGGGCTTTCCAGTTTGGCCATCACCTACTTCTGGACCCAGGGAGCGCGGCGGCAACCGATCCTTTCCCCCCACTTTGGCGCGGGGATTGGGTTGCTTCTTGGTATTGGCGGGTCGTCTCTGCTGGTTCTCTACCTGGTACGCCGGGACTTGTTTCACAGCTGGCCTTCGTGGACGTTTGCCGGGCTCGCCTTGTTCTGGTTTGTCGTCCCCGGCTTTCTGGGCGGCTGGGCCATTCGCAAGCTGGAGGACAAGCCGAACCCGACCCGCGAGATTGCCTGGTACCTGGCGATTTCCAGCGCAGTTTACATATTGGCGGTAATCGCCTCTGCCCGAATTATTCAGTCCCGCTTTACTGATTACAAAGAAAGCATCAACGGCCTGATCTGGCTGCCGGTGTGCGCTCTGGTGTTCCAGAATCTGGGTTGGGGATTGGTGCCATATTTTCGCCGGAAGAACTGCGATGCGGCTTTGCGTCCTGTAAGCAAAGTAATTGAGCCTTCACCCGAAGCGGCGCGGCCCACGCTGGTTGAAATGCCGCGTCGCGATGGCGCTATCGTTCCAGTGATTGTCTCAGAGACACATCAGGACCCGAAAGAGCTGATTCTTAAACCGAAGGGCGACCGCCTGCTGGCGACGGTGGGGCTAGTGTTGGCGCTGATCGTCGCCACGCCTCTCTATCTTTTGGGGACCTTGCGGAATGACCGCTCGATCAGCAATGGGGTGGAAGCGAATCTTCAACAGGACTCGGGTTTAAGGACAAAAAATCTCACCGTGCACAGTTCCGGCCGGGTCGTCATGATTTCCGGTATCGTCCAAAACGAAACCGAGCGGGCTGAGGCCATCCAGCGCGCGCTGTCCGTGAGAGGGGTGAAACAACTGATCGATCAAATTCAGGTGGTTTCACCTCAATCCCCTCAGCACCTGAATACGCCAACCTCATCCGCAACCGTAGCTGTTCCTGAAGTTGTGGCGCCACCGCCTTCGATGAACGCTACCATTTCGATTGGCGGGTCAGCAGGCGCGGCGGGTTCGGTAACGCGGTCGCAAAAACCTCCTCTCGCGGGAAAGATTACGAACCCTCAGAAAGCGGCCCTGGCTCCCCAGGCAACGGACTCCGAAAAGCACAAAGGCCTTTTCGGTTTGCTGAAAAAAGGAAAAGATAACCTGAGTAGCAATACAACCGACCCAATCAAGCCAGCGGCGCAGAAGCCGATCGAGCCTTCAAAAACAGCCGACGACAAGAAACACGGCTTGTTCCACTTTCTGAAAAAAGACAAGACTAAAGATGGCAGTAATAACAAGCCAGCCAACAGCACTACAAATAATAAAAATTCCAAGGGTGCAAACGCGCACTAGAAAAGGATCCGGTGTAGTATCACTCTCCATGTTAGGCAACCGCACCAACGAACAGTGGATTGCGCAATACTCCGCCAGCCACCAGCACCCCGTAAACCGGGCTTGCCACACTCTCGGCATCCCGATAATTTTGTTCTCGGCGGCGCTGTCTATCGCCGGCATCTTCTTTCATCCGCTCTGGCCCTACGCGGTCGGGCTTTTTGTCTTCGGATGGATTCTGCAATTCATCGGCCACGCCTTCGAGGGCAAGCCGCCGGAATTCTTTCAGGACTGGCGCTTCCTGCTGGTCGGCACGCGCTGGTGGTGGGCGAAGATTCGCGGCAAGGCCTGAGAATCTATGTTCCCTCAACTGGCACGCCTTACCGATCTCGGTTTACTGCTTATGCGGATCATGGTCGGGCTGGTCTTCGTAACCAGCGGCTACAGCCATCTCAAAAATCCTGCGGCACGTGCGAAAAGCATCGGGATGTCGCGGCCTTTTACAATTTTTCTGGGCGTGGCTGAAGTTGCCGGCGGCCTGGGCGTGGCCTTTGGAGTTCTCACCCAACTCGCCGCGATTGGCTTGATCCTTGTAATGCTTGGCGCCATCCAGAAAAAAATCTTTGTCTGGCATACCGGATTCTGGGGAGACAAGACCTCCGGTTGGCACTATGACCTGCTGTTTGTGGTGATGAATCTGGTGATCGCCTTCACTAACGGCGGAAATTATGTACTGCTGCTATAGCGCCTTCTAATCTGTTAGCGCTTGCGTCACGTACTAACCATGGGGAAGCTTGCGGCGAAGCTGTAGCGCCGCGCTTGAGTTGCTTTCAATATAAGTAAGCGGTAAGCTTCATGCTCGTTGGTAAGCGGCATGCATCGTCTAATCACCCGACTTCTCTTGCTGGTTGCGCTCGCGGGAAACATTGGCCCGGTCGCCATGGCCGCGGCATCGCAGGCGCATGCCTGCTGCCTGCGCAAGGCGGCGCATTCGTGTCATCGTGCGCCGTTGTCGGCGTCGGATGTCGCCTTCATCCGGGCCGCCGACTGTTGCAACCAGGCTTGCGGACGCGCTGTTATCTCCGGACGGTGGGCTGCACCCGCGCCGCGAGGAACTGAGTTTCTTGTTCCTGAGATTGAGTCACGCCTTGACTCGCACAGTTTGCTCACCATCGGAAGTGAAGCGTTCGCTTCCGCTCCCGCCCGCGCTCCTCCCGCCCTGTAACCATTTTTCCTGAAGCATATTGCGATTTCGAAACGGCACGGATACTTCCGCCCAACAACTTCGCGCGTGACCGCGCGGTCAGGAAAGCAATGCCCTACAAAAGATTGGCTGCTGTTGGCGGCATTCTGATATTCGCTGCTTCCGCTCTCGCGTCCACTCTGGGCGCCATTCGCGGCATCGTTCACGATCCCCAGCATCGGCCGGTGGAAAACGCGATGGTCATGCTGCGCTCTAAGAATTCCGACTGGGCCACCACCGCCAATACCGATGCCACCGGTCAATTCAACTTCAATGCGGTTACCCTGGGCGAATTCACCGTCACCATCGTCGCGCCGAACTTCAATCAGGCGGTGCAGAATGTCGTCCTGAGTTCCGGAACTCAGCCGGTCCTGCATTTTTCCCTCAGCCTCGCCAGCAACAAGGAAACGGTGAATGTCTCGGCCACTCCAGAGGCGGCATCCATCGACTCGGCCACTCCGACAACAATGGTGAGCCGCCTCGATGTCGAACGCACTCCCGGAGCTGCGCGGAGCAACAGCCTCGCCATGATCACAGACTACGTCCCCGGCGCCTACATCACTCACGACCAACTTCACATTCGGGGAGGACACCAGACCAGTTGGCTGGTCGACGGCGTTCCGGTTCCCAATACCAGTATCGCCAGCAACCTGGGCCCGCAGTTCGATCCTAAGGACGTCGACTATCTCGAAGTCGACCGCGGGAGCTACGGAGCTGAACTCGGCGACCGTACTTATGGAGTCTTCAACGTAGTTCCGCGCACGGGTTTCGAGCGCAGTCGCCAGGCGGAACTGGTATTGAGCGCTGGAAATTTCTACCAGACCAATGAAGCTCTCAGCTTCGGCAGTCACAGCCAGCGATTCGCTTACTATGCCAGCCTCAATGCCAATCGCAGCAATCTCGGCATTCAAACGCCGGTTCCGCAGGTGGTTCACGACGCGGAAAACGGCTATGGCGCCTTTGGA
Organism: uncultured Acidobacteriota bacterium; assembly: GCA_963758565.1. Classification (GTDB taxonomy): domain Bacteria; phylum Acidobacteriota; class Terriglobia; order Terriglobales; family Acidobacteriaceae; genus Sulfotelmatobacter. The sequence goes on from CAVWVX010000001.1 coordinate 383,379, forward strand.
TCTTTTATTTTTAACCTGAACCCTTCCAATCAGTTGCGTCTGGTCACTTCGTTTCGCAAAGACTATTACCAGATTCCCTACGACCCTTTTCCCGGTGATATTGAAAACGCGCCCATCGCCGCCAATGCCTTCATGGCACAATTCCCCAGTCTGAACCTGCGCGATGGCGACCATGAAACCGACGCCCTGGGGAATTTTTCCTGGGTTCATACCTTCAACACAAAAATTCTGCTCACAGTCTCCCCGTTCTTTCATCACAATGCGGCGGACTATGCCGGCTCACCGAATGATATGCCGGTCGCCACTGTTCAAAACCGCAGCTCTGACTACGGCGGTGGACAGATAAGTTTCGCTGCCAATCTGGCGAAGAATGATTTCCAGGCCGGTCTCTATAGCTTTTACCAGCGCGACAACGAAACCTTCGGTGCGGTCTTCAATGACGGCAGCGGCAATTTGCCGCTGCACGATGTTGAGCATCCATCCGGCAGTCTGGCGGCTTTTTTTATCGACGACAAATTCAAGCCGGTTTCCTGGCTCACATTGACCGCAGGAGTTCGCCCCACGCACTTTTCCGGCGGAATTTCGGAGAGCGCAATCAGCCCGCGCTTCGGCATCGCGGTGAATGTGCCGAAACTGAATTGGACCTTCCGTGCTTTTTATGGGCATTACTATCAGGCTCCGCCACTGGTGACTGCTTCGGGATCGCTGATCAACGTGTGCAATGCCAGCGGTTGCGGATTCATTCCTCTAAACGGCGAACGCGATGAGGAACATCAATTCGGAGTGAGCATTCCTTTTCATGGCTGGATTTTCGACGCGGACAACTTCCGCACCAACGCAACGAATTTCTTTGATCACAACAACATCGGGGAATCTAATCTCTTTTTCCCCATTACGATTGCCCATGCTGTCGTCCGCGGATGGGAGGCCACGCTGCGTTCGCCGCGCATCGCGCATCACGGACAGATTCACCTGGCGTACTCCAACCAGATCGCCGAGGCGGGAGGCGCCATCACCGGCGGACTAACCGATTTTTCCGTCCTGAGTTACGGGCCGCTGGATCACGACCAGCGCAACACTCTCAACCTTGGCGGCGACGTAACTCTCCCCGGCCGCGCCTATCTTTCCACCAATATTTACTACGGCTCCGGCTTCACCAACGCTTTTCCCGGACAGCCTTACCCCGGCCTCTATCTGCCGCAGCACACGACGTTCGATCTTTCTTTTGGAAAGGAATTCGGCGATCGCTACTCGGCGTCGCTGAATGCCATCAACGTGGCCAATCGCCGCGTCGAACTCGACAACAGCAACACCTTCGGCGGATTTCACTGGAACGATCCGCGCGAAATTTATGTAGAACTGCGCTACCGCTTTCACTATTAAACTGTAATGCCGGAGTTCCTCGAGACTTCAATATGACCAAACTCAATTCATCCGCGCGGCGCGCGATTTTATTTCTGTGCCTGCTGGCCGCGCTTTCTTCCGGGTGTAATCGCGGCCCTTCGCAGGCCAAAAATTCCTCGACCAAACATTATCCGTTCCAGGGAAAGATCGACTCCATCGATAAACCCGCAGCCATGGCGAACATTGAGAACGAAGCCATCGCCGGCTTCATGGAGCCGATGGTCATGCCCTACACCATTAAGCCCGCGGCCATGCTCGATCAACTACAGCCCGGCGACAGCATCACCGGCGATCTGTATGTGCAGCCTGATAACTCGTACTGGCTTGAGAATGTGAAAGTGACCGGCCACTCGAAAGCTCCCCCGCAGAAGCCGGCGGCCATGCACATTCCCGCTGCCGGCGACCCGGTGCCAGATTTCAAACTGGTCAACCAAATCGGCAAGCAGATTTCACTCGGCGAATATCGCGGCCAGACTCTGGTGCTCACCATGATTTACACGCGCTGCCCCTTCCCGGATTTCTGCCCGCGCGTCAGCCACGAGTTCGCTGCCATCGACCGCGAGCTTCTTGCCAATCCGGCTCGCTTCGGCAAGACCCACCTGCTCAGCATCAGCTTCGATCCCGCTTATGACACGCCCAAAGTTCTGCGCGACTATGGCTTTTCGTTGGCGGGTAAAAAAGATCCCGCGCTCTTCACCCACTGGGAATTCTCCGCAGTCCCGGCCACAGAACTGCCCGACGTCGCCAATTATTTTGCGCTGACCTACAAAGAAGAAGGCGGCCTGATTACACACTCACTCAGCACCGCCGTCATCTCTCCCGATGGCAAAATTATTAAGTGGTACCACGGCGCGGACTGGAAGGCGGCGGACCTGTTGCAGGATATTGCGGCGGCACACTCCGCCACGTAACAGAAAACCGGTAACATGATGAGGAAAAAATGAGGTACGTAATAGTCGTACTGGCCGTGATTGGGATGATCGTCTCCGCCCTCGCCCTGCGCGAGCACTACCGCACCGAAGGGGATTCGCCGTGCAGCATCAACGAGCGCTGGGATTGCGGCATCGTCAACCACAGCCCCTACGCCGTGCTCGGAAAAACCGGCATTCCCGTCGCCGTTCTCGGCATCGCCGGATACCTGCTCATGGCCCTGTTCGCCTGGCGCCGCACCTATCTTGTCGTTCTTCTCGCCGCGCTCGCCGGCTTCGCCTACTCTCTCTACCTGGCCCACATCGAATCCGCCGTTCTCGGCGTCTGGTGCATCTACTGCGTTATCTCACTGGGAATTATCTCGATCATCTCTTTCCTGGCGCTGGGAACCACGCTCGCCGCCCGCTTCGGAAAGCAACCGGCACCATCTGCATGAACCGTGTTGTCATTTCGAACCCGCAATCTTTGCGGGTGAGAAATCTGCTGTGGGCACAATTAGCAAGCCCCGCCTTTTCGTTGACGAAGCCCGCTCATTCGCCTAAGATAAGCCTCGCTTCCGGTTCTGCTGACGACCGGCACGCACCTTCGTCCATGATCGGCCAAACCGTCTCCCACTACCGTATTACTGAAATGCTCGGCGGCGGCGGCATGGGCGTAGTTTACAAAGCGGAAGACACTCAGCTCGGCCGCTTCGTCGCTCTCAAATTCCTCCCCGATTCCGCCTCCGAAGATCCGCAGGCTTTGGAACGTTTCCGCCGCGAGGCCCGCGCCGCATCTTCCCTGAACCATCCCAACATCTGCACCGTGCACGAGATCGGCCAGCACGAAGGCCACCTCTTCATCGTGATGGAATGCCTGACCGGCCAGACTCTGAAACATTTGATTCAGGGCCGGCCCATGGAACTCGACCGCTTGCTGACCCTCGGCATCGAGGTGGCCGACGCTCTGGAAGCAGCGCACAGCAAGGGGATCGTCCACCGCGACATTAAGCCCGCTAACATTTTCATCACCGACCGCGGCAACGCAAAAATTTTGGATTTCGGCCTGGCTAAAATCGCGCGCTCCCCCAGAACCACCAGCGGCGATTCGCAAACTATGGCAGACGCCGCCAGCCTGGACCTGACCAGTCCCGGAACCGCCGTCGGCACCATGGCCTACATGTCGCCCGAACAATTGCGCGGCAAAGATCTGGACGCCCGCACCGACCTTTTTTCCTTCGGCGTGGTCCTATACGAAATGGCTACGGGCATCCTCCCCTTCCGCGGAGAAACCTCGGCGGTCATCACCGACGCGATTCTGAATCGCCAGCCCACCGCCGCCACCCGCCTGGTCCCGGAAATTCCTTCCAAGTTGGATGAAATCATCAGCAAGGCTCTGGAAAAAGATCGCGACATGCGCTGCCAGACCGCCGCCGAACTTCGCGCCGACCTGAAGCGACTGAAACGTTCACTCGATTCCTCGCGCACGTCGGTGGTCGCAGAAGACTCCCGGCCGTCCTCTTCCTCTTCGATTGCGGCCGTCACCACGCCCGTCCCGGCACAACGCAAATTTCCCCTGCCGCTTATCTTTGCCATCGGTCTTCTTCTTGCCGCAGCCGCCGGACTCTACGCCGGCAAGAAATTTTTCGCCACCGGAACGCCTGAGCCTCCGGTTTACCGCCAGCTCACCTTCCGCCGCGGCAGCATTCGCGCCGCCCGCTTCGCCCCCGATGGACAAACCATCCTGTACAGCGCCGCCTGGCAAGGCAATCCGGTGGACGTCTTCACCGCCCGCCCCGAGGCTCCCGAATCTCGTTCCATGGGCCTTAGCCGCACTCAGCTCATGTCCATCTCGCCCACCTCCGAAATGGCGGTCTTGCTGGATAGCAAAGCCATTGGTGCATGGGTGAGCATGGGCACGCTGGCGCGCGCTCCGCTTTCCGGCGGCGCTCCGCGCGAAGTCCTCGAGCAAGTGCAGTGGGCCGACTGGGCTCCCGACGGCACCAGCCTCGCCGTGGTACGCGACATGGACGGCCGCAACCGCCTCGAACTCCCCGTCGGCAAACCGCTCTACCAGACCGGTGGCTGGATCGGCCACCCTCGCGTTTCTCCCAAAGGAGATTACGTCGCCTTCGCCGACCATCCTCAGCAAGGCGATGATGGCGGTTCCCTCGCCGTCGTTGATCTCGCCGGCAACAAGAAAATGCTCTCCACGCAGTGGTTCACCATTCAAGGCCTCGCGTGGTCCCCTGACGGCAAAGAAGTCTGGTTCACCGCCAGCAAATCCGGCACCGACCGCACCCTTTACGCCACCACCCTCGATGGCAAGCAGCGCGTCGTCGCCCGCCTGCCCGGCGCTCTCATGCTGCTCGATATCGCCAAAGACGGACGCGTTCTTCTCGTCCGCGCCACCTGGCGCCGCGAGTTGCTCGGTCTGGTCGACGGTGAATCCAAGCAGCGCGAACTCTCCTGGCTGGACTACACCTATCCCTCTGACCTCTCCGCCGACGGCAAGACTTTATTGTTTGACGAAGAAGGCGGCGGCGGCGCGCTGGCCTACTCCAAGTCCGGCGGCCTCACCTACGCCGTCTACATTCGCAAGACTGATGGCTCGCCCGCGGTCCTGCTCGGCGAAGGCGGCGCGGTCGCCTTATCTCCCGACGGCAAATGGGCCATCGCGCAAACTCAGGAGTCGCCTTCGCAATTCAAACTGCTGCCCACCGGCGCCGGGGAGCCTCGCGACCTCACCAAAGATAACGTCAACCACAGCTGGGCCCACTGGTTCCCCGACGGCAAGCGCATCCTCTTCTCCGCCGACGAGCCCGGCAAAGGCGTTCGCTTCTACGTCTTTGAAGTCGCCTCCGGAAAAACTCAGGCCATCTCGCAGGAAGGCGTGAACGGCACCGCCTTCGCCATCTCGCCCGACTCGCAGCAAGTCGCCGCCATCGGCCCCGATCAAAAAGGATATCTCTACCCCGTCGGCGGCGGCGATCCCAAACTCATCGCCGGCATCAATCCCGGCGAGCAGCCCATCACCTGGAGCGGCGACGGCCACAGTCTCTACATCTACCAGCCCGGCGAACTCCCCGCCCGTGTCTACCGCCTCGACGTGCCCACCGGTAAGCGCACTCTCTGGAAAGAACTCATGCCCTCCGATCCCGCCGGCGTAGAAAATATTGGCCCCATCTACATGACCCCCGACGCCAAAACCTGCGTCTTCGGCTACCACCGCATGCTGGCGGATTTATACCTGGTCGAAGGATTGAAGTAAGCCCCGTAGGGACGGACTCATTCGTCCGTCCTCCGAGCGCAACGAGGCCGCTGTTCCTCCGCTGCATACTTGCGCGAGCGAGAACTACCCGTTCTCCACCACCGTCGCTTTCGGCCAGGCAAAGAAAACCCGCGCGACCCAGCGCAGAATCTTCCACCCCACCAGCGCACCTAAAAGAATTGTGACCATCCACAGCAGCACCGCCGGTAAATAGAAAACGATCGAGATCATCGCCACCGCATAACCGGCCACCGCGTCCAGCCCATCCCGCAGCGCCAGCTTCATCTGGTACAGCGGACGCCAGTGCAGACCCAACACCTGCGCCTCAGCCTCGGCCCGTAGCGACACCGTAATGGCCACGGTCTCAACTTGTTTGGACAAGGCATCAAACTCCGCCTGTTGCTCTTCGATCTGCCCGCGCACGTCGCCCAATTTCTCACTGACCGCGAGCGTATCCTTCACCGTGCGCGCCTGCTTCAGAATCGCCAGATATTGCGTCTCTTCCGCCCGCAGATTGCGCAAGCTCGCATCCTCGTCGACATACTGCCGCGTGACGTCCTGCGCCTCCACTCGCTCGCGTTCCACCATCAGGCCGAGCATGCGAATCTCCGCCCGCGCCTCTTCAAACCGCGCCGCCGGCACCCGAATCGTCAGCGAGCCGCTGCCAGCATTTTGTCCGCCGCTCACCTCCGAACTTACCAAATATCCACCGATGCCTTCGGCCAGCGCGCGAATCTTTTCCGCCGTCTCTCCCGGCTTCTTCACCACCAGATCCACCGAACTGGTACGGACCACCTTGCGATCCGTCACCGAATTCGCCGGGGCCTGCACCACCGCCGCCGGAGCGCTGAGTAATGTAGTCACCTCTGTCCTCTGCTGCTTCGCCTTTTCCACACTCGCAGCCGGAGCTGGCCACGCGTATTGCTGCGAAACGGTTTTCGATGAATCCCCGGCCAACTGGCTCTGGTGGAAATTCGTTCGCGCCATCAGCACAAGGAATAACCCGGCCATTCCCGCCAGTCCGATCCGCCATAAATTATGCTGCTTGTTGAGTGACTCGGAAATGCTCGCCATATTCGTTCCCCTTGAAAGGGAACGTCAGCGGAAAAGAGCCTTGCGTGGGATTTTTTTGGGGCCGGATAGCGAGACAATGACACAGGCGGTTTTTTAGGCCGCCTGCCAGTTAACTTGATCAGGCACTTGGAAGCTGAGAATCCTAGATATCCAGATTCATCACATCCATCGCGTTTTCCATAATGAACTTCCGCCGCGCTTCCACATCCTCGCCCATCAGTGTGGTGAAGATGGTTTCGCACTCCGCGATGTCTTCCAGTTTCACAGAGAGCAGCGTACGCCGCTCCGGGTCCATGGTCGTCTCCCATAACTGCGGAGCGGTCATTTCTCCCAGACCTTTGTAGCGCTGAATGATGAAGCCTTTCTTGCCCTGCTCCAGCACGTAATCGAAGAGCCCTTGCAGGGAAGAATTGTCAAAAGTATTTTCGGAATCGTTGCCGGCTTTCCGGGGCGCGGCTTCCGCCCCTTCTTCTTCCCCATCGGCTTCCGCCTCGGCCGAGCCCTTTTTCGCCTGCGGCTTGACCTCGACTACGTACGGCGCTTCGAGATATTGCTCGATCAGCTTGAACTTTGCCGTCAGCTGCCGGCACTCAGGCGTGGAAGCCAACTCCCAGTTGATGAGGTGTTCCGCGCCTTGGGAATCGACATAGCGCACTTCCCACAGATTGTGCTCTTCATCGAATCGGCTCTCAATCTCTTTCAGCGGACGCCGCGAATTGCGCTCGCCCTCCATGCGGCTCAACACGCCTGTGACCTTGCGGTCTTTCTGCAGCCGGTTTAGTTCCTTTTCCAGCTTCTCGATTTTCTTCGGAGGATTTTTCTTGTCGCCCTCAAAATCGCCGTGCTTGGAAAGGTCCAGCCGCGGCAGCAGCCCGGTAATATTCTCGTCGCGCAGACGCTTGTTCACCTTGTCGAAGAAGCTGAGATACTCCTTCAGCACGCTCATGAATTTGGTCAGGTTCGCGCCTTCCAGCCTGGCCGCGCCTTCGCCATAGCGCACCACCAGCCCGTCAGAGGCGCGCTTCAACATCACTTTGTCGAAGGCGTCGTCATCTTTGATGTACTGCATTGACTTGCCCTTCTTCAGCGAATACAGCGGCGGCTGCGCGATAAATACGTTGCCGCGCTTGATGAGTTCCTGCATGTGTCGAAAGAAGAAGGTCAGCAGCAGCGTGCGGATGTGCGAGCCGTCCACGTCGGCGTCGGTCATCAGAATGATCTTGCCGTAGCGCACTTTGGTGGGATCGAAATCTTCCTTCGAAATGCCCGTACCCAGCGCCGTGATCATGGCGCGAATTTCTTCGTGCGCCAGCATCTTGTCGTAGCGCGCTTTCTCCACGTTGAGAATTTTTCCCTTGAGCGGCAGAATCGCCTGGAAGCGCCGGTCGCGCCCCTGCTTCGCCGTCCCGCCTGCCGATTCGCCTTCCACCAAAAACAGTTCGCAGCGGTTCGGATCGCGCTCCGAACAATCCGCCAGCTTGCCCGGCAGTCCGCCGGAATCCAAAGCGCCCTTGCGCCGCGTCAAATCTCGCGCCTTGCGCGCCGCCTCCCGCGCCCGCGCCGCATCGACTGCCTTGTTGATGATCCGCTTCGCCACCGCGGAATTCTGCTCGAAAAACGCCCCCAACTTTTCATTGACGAAGGCTTGCACCAGGCCGGCTATGTCGGAATTGAGTTTGCCCTTGGTTTGGCCTTCGAACTGGGGCTGCGGCAGCTTCACGCTGATTACGGCGACCAGGCCTTCGCGCACATCGTCGCCGGTCAGATTTTCTTTTACGTCTTTGAACAATCCCATCTGCTGCCCGGCGTAGTTAATGGTGCGGGTGAGCGCCATGCGGAAGCCGGAAAGATGCGTGCCGCCATCGATGGTATTGATGTTGTTGGCGAAGCTGAAGACCGACTCGGAATAGGCGTCGTTGTATTGCAGGCCGATCTCGAGGTGAACGCCGTTGCGGTCGTCCTCCATGTAAATCGGTTTGTCATGCAGCACTTGCTTGCCGCGGTTTAGATGCTTGATAAATTCTGCGATGCCGCCGTTGTATTTGAACTCCGACTGCTTGGCCTCGCCGGTCTTGGCGTCGGTGGAGCGTTCGTCGGTCAGCGTGATCAGCAATCCCTTGTTGAGAAATGCCAACTCGCGGAGCCGCTGCGCCAGGGTGTCGTAGTTGTAGACGGTCTCGGTGAAAATGCTTCGATCGGGAAGAAAGTGAACTTTTGTCCCGCGGCGTTTTGCAGCGCCCGCTTTCTTCATCTTGCTGGTGGGTTCACCCTTCGAGTAGGTCTGTTCCCAGGTAGCGCCGTCGCGCCAGATTTCCAAATCCAATTCTTCACTGAGCGCGTTCACGCAGGAAACGCCAACGCCGTGCAATCCGCCGGAAACTTTATAGGTGGAGGAATCGAACTTTCCTCCGGCGTGCAAGGTGGTCATCACCACTTGCGCGGCGGAAACTTTTTCTCCGTCGATGATCATGTCATCCACGGGAATGCCGCGTCCGTCGTCAACCACAGTGACGCTGTTGTCGATGTGAACCGTGACTTCAATTTTGGTGGCGAAACCGGCGAGTGCTTCGTCGACGGAATTGTCCACCACTTCGTATACCAGATGGTGAAGACCAAGTTCACCCGTGGAACCGATATACATGGCGGGGCGTTTGCGAACGGCTTCCATGCCGCCGAGAACTTTGATGGAGTCGGCGTTGTAATCGCTCTTGCCGCCCCCGTTAGTGGAGGCGATGGGAGTGACCGTACCGTTTTTTGATTTCGTTTCTGTGATGGGAGTGTTGATCTCTTTGGTGGCCATTCCGCTCCGCGGGAGAGTGCCCCGAAATTCTACTAAAATTGAGCTTGCGTCCAGCCGAAACAACTCTCTCAGGATGGCTTCAAGCCAGACCCACGAATCGACTTCAAGTTATTGAAATATCTTGTACTTAGGTTCGTTTCGCGAGTAATCAAATTATACCACGGAATGGCCCTATTTTTCGAGGCGGAACGGGGCCGGAATCGGGTCAGTTAGCATCGTTTTGGGAGGAGGGAATCTCGCATTTTGCGGGACATTTCAGCTTCCTCGTTAGCCAAAGCAATTGTGCTACACTTATCCTATATTTGTGCTACCGATTTCTCTTATGGCAAAACTTGCCTTTCCTTCCGCCAACCGAAAGCGCAATCGTGCTTACTCCCGCCAGGACAAGTTTAAGGAGCTCCTGGTCATGGCGGAGCGCGAAGGTTTACTTACTGGCGGTCGCACTCGAATTGTTCGCGGACGGATGCCCGAGGCGCTGGTGGCTGAGGCTAAGAAGCGCACCGGCATCAAGTCGGACACAGACCTGATCGAACTCGCGCTGGCCAATATTGCGGTGGGAGACAACTACGCCGACTGGCTGCTTTCGCAGCGAGGAACGATCGATCCTGAGGTCGATCTTGAGTTCTGAGTTGTGGCGTAGCCTCTGGCGTTACAAGCCAGAAAAACATACCCAGCCTCTTCGGCGACGGTCCGACTCGGAGTTGGATTTTCTTGAAAGTATCAGAACAAAGCCCGCCAAGCTGCTTTACGATACGACCGTCTACATCGATATTCTTCGTGACCAGTTTCCCATCACGGGCGACCTCATGCTGCGAGCGGTGGAAGCGTGGCACTCTCGGGTTACCGAAGCGGAATTGATTTCTGCCGCGGGTCTGCTGGAGCCGCATGATCCGAGGACACGCTCGGTCATTGAAAAGATTGCTACTGTCATTGAGCAACGGCCGATACAACGAACAATTGTTCCGAATGTTGCCGTCTGGCGCGAGGCAGGAATTCTCTCCGGCATCTTGGCGCGACTGCAAGGCCTGGACAAGAACCAGCGGCGTCGCCTGCTGAACGATGCCCTGTTATTCGTAACCGCAAGGCGGCACGGTTGTACGCTGCTGACGCGGAATGTCAGCGATTTTGATTTGCTGCAGCAGTTGGAGCCGGCGGGGAGGGTGTTGTTTTATCGGGTGTGAACTGCACCATCATTTCTCGTTCTCCCGATTTGGTACAGTTCCCAAAATATTTACGACCATAAAATTAGTTTCGCAAGTGCGCGACCTTAAGATGTAACACGGCGGACGAAACGTTTAGGAGGGCATTGCCAGTGGGTACTGGACGGCGTCCGCGAAACGTCGAGTGGTTTTGCAGCCATTAGGGTTCGACTCCCTTGCCCTCCTCGGGTCACTCGACACCGAAGTTTATTGACAATTTAGCAGCCGCGTTTATGATAGTAAGTGTTTCGCGGACGCCGTTTAGTATCTCAAAGCCCCGAGCGCTACTCGGGGCTTTGGCTTTTTTGAAAGTTCCTTCTGTACGGCATGTTTGTCTACATTTTCTTGCGCTCGCAGCTTTCAGCGTCGCTCTTTCTGCTCCGTGCGATCATGGACTCGATCTCTGGCTGCAATTCTTCGCGCGCGCAGATCGATGCCTCTCTCTTCTACCCCCTTTCGTAGCTCTGCCACGTGAGATCGGAACTCTGCGGCGCTCATCGTATTGTGCCTTCCGTTGTACGCGTCCAGCCTACCGTGAGCCAAATTGTAGAAGGATGTCTTCTGAAAAATAACGAATGCGCCACCGAACCAACGGACTACCACGCGTGCGCCTTCCGGCAGTTCTTCGCCATTGTAGCGGCCCTCATCCCACACTTCGCGGCTTGCGTATGTTTCCTCATCGATTTCGGTTAGCTCTTCGCTCGCTCGTTCTGCTAGGCGGTGTTGATTTTCCTCTGCGCTGTGCTCTTCTTGATCGTCGGCGTCGCCAAATTGTTCATCGCCCCCGTCGAGTTCCTCATAAATTTCAATCGGATCAAGCTTGGCGCTCTCAAGCCGAAGGTAGTTCCATTGCGCGTCGCCGGGAAATATCTCCAGGGTTAAACTGACAGGCCTCACGATGTTCCAAAAGGTGGTATGCAGTTCGATGCAGCCGGGTTCATGCCTGCTCATCCGAGCGCCTTCAAGGTCCATTCCTCCGCTGTCTGGGAAAAATAGGTGGTTCAAGTTTGCTCGTCCCACTGCATTTAGGACGGCGACCATAGATTCCGGATCTGTCCAAACCGACCGTGCCGGAGCCGAAACCGAGAAAAGTTTTACTAACGCCTCCTCCCACTGCAGCGGGTTTGTTTGCAGAAAATCATCGCTCATCTGCAACCACGAACGGAGTCTTTCTGCGAACTCCCCCATACTGGGACGTTCGGTTGGGCTGTGTGCGGTCGCCGCGCTCAAGAGAACTTCAAGCGGGGTAACAAACGAACTTGGAAAAAGCGAGTGGATGCTGAACTCGCTTCCTGCAACGTACTGACCGTCGAACCCTTGATTTACTTGTGTGAGAAGCACCCATAGAGTCTTCGCCAGTGAGAAGACGTCTGCGGGAAAGGGATCCGCATCTCGGCCCTTCCTGCGAACTTCGGGCGCCATTGTCCAGAGCGGTCCAATGTGTTCCCTGTAGCCAGTTAACGCGGTCTTGTCAGGGTAGTGAACCAAACCAAAATCGACTACATGACAACGCCCCTCGAAAATGACCAAATTGCCAGGCTTGATATCACGATGCGCAATCCTCTGTCGATGCAGTGCATCCATGGTTTCCGCAGCCGCGGCAATTGCTTGAACTTTTTCACGGGGTGTAGCGCTCCGAGCCCATTCTTGGATTGGAGTTGCCAGAGGCATTGCGTACCAAGGGCGAGCTGCCTCCAAAGTTGACGGTAAGCTAGCCTGCAATATGGGCAGAATTCCTGGAACGCCGGTTACTTTGCGAAGGACAGCTACCTCGTCCCTAAATCGCGCGTACGCGACGCGTCTATTCTTTGCCAAGAACTTGATCGCGACCCGACTTTTAAATGAGTCTTCCGCCAACCATACCTGGCCATTTCCCCCACGCGCGAGGAGACTTACCGTTGTCCACTGCCCGAACTTCTGACAGCGATGGATCTGAAGGCCGGACTTTCCACCCTTGTCAACAACCACTTAAACCCCCGAATCATTTTACCCGCACCGATCGTCTGCTTTTCGGGTCAGCCTTGGGCCATCATCAGGAAATTACGGCATGAGTGCAGGAGCACCCGTTCTATTTCAATTTCCGGCACCCCCGGCCCCTTCTCCACCATCTAATCGACTTGCCCTGTTAAAATAAAGGCACAGGAGTTCCGACCAGGCATGCCAGTACCTGTTTCACAAATGTGGACGGTCACGTCCTACGTTTTGCGCCAGAAGCTCGCCGGGCGCAAGCAGTACCCGCTCGTGCTGATGCTTGAACCTTTATTCCGCTGCAACCTGGCGTGCGCGGGATGCGGCAAGATCCAATACCCCGCCCACATCCTGAAAAAGGATTTGTCGCCGGAAGAGTGTTTTCGCGCCATCGATGAGTGCGGTGCGCCCATGGTTTCCATCCCGGGCGGCGAACCGCTCATGCATCCGCAGATCGACAAGATCGTGGAAGGGCTGGTCGCGCGCAAGAAATATATTTACCTGTGCACCAACGCTCTGCTGCTGAAAGAGAAGATCCATCTCTTCAAGCCGAGCAAGTACTTGACCTTCAGCGTTCACCTTGATGGCCAGCGCGACGAGCACGATCTCGCGGTGTGCCGCGAAGGTGGATACGACATTGCGGTCGATGCCATCAAGGAGGCGCTGGCCCGCGGCTTCCGCGTGACGACCAACACTACTTTGTTTGACGGCGCCGATCCGAAGTCGGTACGCGCGTTTTTTGATGACATGATGGAGCTCGGCCTCGAAGGCATGATGCTCTCGCCGGGATACTCTTACGACAAGGCTCCCGACCAGAAGCATTTTCTGGGGCGCGCGCGCACGCGACGGATGTTCCGGGCAATTTTGTCCAATCGTAAAAAGAGCTGGAGGTTCAATCTGTCGCCACTCTTCCTCGAATTTCTCATGGGCAAGCGGACTTATCCCTGCACGCCCTGGGGCATGCCGACCTACAATATTTTCGGATGGCAGAAGCCCTGCTACCTGCTGCAGGATGGCTACGCGGAAACTTTCGACGAACTGCTTTCGACCACCAATTGGAGCAACTACGGGACCGAATCCGGCAATCCGGCGTGCGCTAATTGCATGGTGCACAGCGGGTATGAAGCGTCAGCAGTGAATGCAACGTTCAGCTCACTGGGCGGATTTCTGGCGACCGTGAAGGCTACGCTGTTTGGCGGCTATCGCGACAAAGAGGCGCTGCGAATGCTCGAGGAACATCAGGCTCCCGTGCATCCGCTGGTGCAGATCGCGCACGTGAACGATTCAACTTTGCAGAAGACTTCGGTTTAGTTGCCGGTAACCGGGCTGTCCCGCATTTTTCTCCTTAACTTCTATGACAGGCAAAGAATCCGGACACATCGACCATTCCGCTGCGCAGGCTGTGCCGCATGTGAATCCGGAGGCGCTCGAAGTCGCCCCGGGCACGGCTCACGAAAATCTGGAGGGCTGGATCCCGCAGCTGGCCAGCGATGAGGAAATCCGCGTAGCGCTGGAGAAGGCGTTCGACTATCGCGGCGACGTTACTATCACCCGCCGAGATGGGACGAAGATTGAAGGCTATCTGTTTGATCGCCGAACAGGGGCTACGCTGAAGGATTCGCTGGTTCGCCTTTACCCGAAAAATTCCACTGAGAAAGTTGCCGTCTCGTACGCGGACATCGCCGCGCTCGCTTTTACCGGGCGAGATACAGCAGCAGGAAAAAGCTGGGAGGCGTGGATGAAGAAATACGCTGCGAAGAAGGCGGCGGGTGAGACCAACATCGCGCTGGAGCCGGAGCCGCTGGACTGACGGGCACGGGGGCACCGCACTGAGAATGGCGCCAGCAACAGCAGATTCCTCCTTGCCGTCGCGTTCGCTCCGGGCTGCGTCGGAATGACAACGGTTTATGGGTGGGCGCACTCAATGGGAAACTATTTTGCCTGCTAGTGACGGGCGCGGGGGGGCACCGCACTGAGAAACGGCGCTAGCAACAGCAGATTCCTCCTTGCTGTCGCGTTCGCTCCGGGCTGCGTCGGAATGACAAGGGTTTATGGGTGGGCGCACTCAATGGGGAAACTATTTTGCCTGCTAGTGACGGGCGCGGGGGCACTGAGAAACGGCGCCAGCAACAGCAGATTCCTCCTTGCCGTCGCGTTCGCTCCGGGCTGCGTCGGAATGACAACAGTTTATGGGTGAGCGCACTTAAGGGGAAACTATTTTGCCTGCTTTGCATTTGCGCCTAAACTCAGACCCTGCACCAGATCTTCCACCTCATCGTCGGTGCCTCCAATAAAAGTGAACGACAGGACGTAACCGCGCGCCAGCATGACCAGCGTCGATTGCCGCAGCACGCGCGAGGCGACGTCTTTTTGGAAATCGCCGCGCACCAACTTCCTGGAGCCGATGGGGAATTCGTACGGGTCGTCTTCCAGATCCAGTCCCTGCGCTTTAGCGACTTCGACCACCGGTACGAAATATTGCGCCGCCTCTTTTAATCCGGGATAGGCGGAAACGCTCTCGGCGGCAATCAGGATTGAGGAATTCACATCTTCTCCGCGGGCCGCGGGCGGACGGGAAAATGCAGCCAGCAGGACGCGGCCGCTCTTGCTGGCGGCACGCGCAGCTTCGGTGTTCGCGTTTTGGTTATCCTGGGCATTCATCTCTTCGGTTCGCAAAACCCATCCTGCGGGGATCTTGCAGGTAAATCCGAAGGAGGCGTTGCGGTATAGGCCGTCCACGACAGAGCCTTGATCCGGTCCGGAGGAGAGTTTTGATGCCGGCTTCCTCGTTTGTTTAGCTTTTGACGAAGAAGATTGCGAGGCAGACGGGCCGGCTGCGGTCTGCGCCGAGAGATTGAGAGCTGCGATGATCAGACTGCCGCAAATATAAAAGCTGAAAGCTCGGCGCACATCCATAGCGTAATGTTACGCGAGTGCGCGGAGACTAGCCGCCTGAGGGCGTGACTTTCACTGTGATCTGGGTATCGACCTCAACCGGTTTCTCGTTGAGAAGATAAGGCTTGTACTTCCATTGCTTCACGGCGTCGATCGCAGCGGGCACCAGCATGGGATGGCCAGACACCACCTCGAGGCGGGCAATATCGCCAACTTTATCGATGATGGCATGCAGCACGACTGTTCCTTGAATGCGAGCGTCGGAGGGATAAACGGGATTCACTCTCTTCAACAAAAACGATTGCATAACCGCCTCGGACACTCGCACGCGTTGCGGGGAGGCAATTTTCGGCTGGGCCGGCGGAGCAGAAGCTGGTTCGTCCTGCGACCTTGGAGAGGCAGCCTGGGCCGTCAATACAACTCCCATGGACAACATTAAAGAAAGAACTGCAATCCTGCTTTCATGTTTCATTTCAATCTGCATTTGGCGTTCTACGCGGCCCGGCCCATTACCGGTTGGGTGCAGTGGGAACAGCGCCGCGCCTCAATGGGAATTTCGCTGAGGCACTCAGGACATTTTTTCGTGGTGGGATCGGGCGGTTTCTCGCCACGGTTCATGCGGGCGACCAGCGCGTTCACCGGCATGACGACAAAGAAATAAATTGCGGCTGCGATCAACAGGAAATTCACCACGGCGGTGAGGAACAGGCCGTAGGGGAACGTGGTTCCGTTGATGGGAACGGCGAGCGCTGAAAAATCCGGCTTGCCCACGATCAGGGCAATGAGCGGCTCGATGAAGGACTTCACCAGCGCGGTCACGACTCCGCCGAAGGCGGCGCCGACCACCAGGCCGACCGCCATATCCACAACATTTCCACGCAGAACAAATTTCTTAAAACCGTCTAGCATTGGGAACTCCTTGGAAGAAGCGTGGCGCAAGGGTATGACAGGAAGGGCGGGAGGTCAAGAGGTGCGGGCTAAAGCCCGGTTAAGATTCATCCCTCTTGTTGCGCGGCGCTTAAGCGCTGCTCTTCCACGGTATTCCATGCATGTCAGACTGACCCCGCTAGAGGCGCGTCCGACAATCCGCTCAGATGCGCATGGGCATTACGATGTAGCGGTACTTGTAATCGTCGCCTTCGGCAGGGCGCAGTTGCCCTGCGGACTGCGAATCTTTCAGCTCCAGCCGCACTTCGCCAGTACCGGCGGCCTTCAGGAAGTCGACTAGATACTGAGCGTTGAAGCCGATGGTCATGGTCTCGCCGTCGTAGGCGGATTCGATGGAATCCTCAGACTCGCCGGCTTCGGTAGATGACGCGGAAAGTTTTACTTCGCCCTTTTCCAGCTTCAGGCGCACGGCGCGCGAGCGCTCGTCGGCGAACTGGGCCACGCGCAGGATCGCCGAGTTTAAGTCGGAGTTGTTCAGCACGATGCTCTTGCTGTTGTCCTTGGGCAGAACGGCTTCGAAGTTGGGGAACTGCCCGGTGAGCTGGCGCGAGGTCAGCAGGCGCGAGCCGATGCGGAAGAACAGAGTGGAATCGTCCTTGGCAAATTCGACGGTGTCGGCGTCGGTGGAATCGAGCAGCGACTTTAATTCGTCCATCGCCTTTTTCGGCACCAGAGTTTTCATCTCGCCGGAGACGCCTTCGAACTTTTCGCCCGAGCGCTCGCAGTGCGCTAAGCGGTGGCCGTCGGTAGCCACCATGGTGATCGACTCCGGTTTCAGCAGCATGAGGGCGCCGTTCAGTGTGTAGCGCGACTCTTCGCTGGAGATAGCAAAACCAGTTCGGGCAATCAATCCCCGCAAAACCTGGCCGGGTATCTTTACTACGCCGGCGGTCGGAAACACCGGCAGGCTAGGGAAATTCGATTTCGCCATGCCCACCATTTTTGTGTTGGAGCGGCCGCAGCGGATGCTGACCCAGTGATTCTCCAGCAGCTTAATGGTAATGTCGGCGTCGGGCAGCAGCTTCACGTAGTCGTGCAGCTTGCGCGCCGGAATGGTGCATGAACCTTCCTTCTTCACCTTGGCATTGCAGGAAGTGCGCAGGCTCAGGTCAAGGTCGGTGGCCGTGAGCGAGAGCTTCCCGTCGGTGGCCTCGAATAAATAATTGGAAAGAATCGGAATCGTAGTCTTGCGCTCGACCACGCCTTGGGTGGCGGTCAACTCGCGCAGCAATTCCGCTTTGCTGACTGTGATTTCCATGGTTCCAACTGCAACGGCCGCTTCCACCGGCATAGACTTTGTCTCCCCTGCCTGGTGCTACTTTTAGTACTTCCCTTATATCAAATACAAAACCTATTAAACCAGCAGTAACAGTAGGCGGGTCGGAGAAGTGGAAAACTTTGGCAACCGACCTATTGTCACCACTTTGGGGATCGTCCCTTCGTGTGAGAAATCGGTCCCGAACCTGGCGGAGGCCCTACTACAAAATTCCCACATTTCTGGCTTTCCCCGAACCTTGCACAGCTTCCACATGCCATTCACAGCGGTGGTAAAGGAAGACTGCGCTATATGGTGCAAAACCGCACGACAGCTGCGCATTACCCGCCTAATTGCTCCGTCAACTTGTTGAGCAACCTGTTCAAATCTTTGTCGTTCTTGCGGACCTCTTCAATCTTTTCTACCGAGTGCAAGACGGTAGTGTGATGCTTGCCGCCGAATTGCCGCCCGATTTCCGGCAGAGAAGCTTCCGTCATGTGCTTAGCCAGATACATGGCGATCTGCCGCGGATAAACGATGGCGCGCGAATTATCTTTGGCTTTGATCTCGACCAGGCGCAGTCCGAATTGCTCGGCCACCATTTTCTGAATGGATTCGATGGTGACCTTCCGCGCTTGCGAATCGATAAAGTTTTTCAGCACCTGCTGGGCGTAAGGCAGGGTGATCTCTGCTCCGATAAGCGAAGAGTGCGCCACCAGCCGAATTAGCGCGCCTTCCAGTTCACGCACGTTGGAGCGGATATTCTGCGCCACATACAGAGCGACGTCAGTGGGCAGCGTCACTTTTTCCTGCTCGGCCTTCTTTTGCAGGATGGCGACCTTAGTTTCGAGATCGGGCGGCTGGATATCGGCGATCAGTCCCCACTCGAAGCGGCTGCGCAGCCGGTCTTCAATCTCCGCCAGCTCTTTGGGGGAACGGTCGCTGGCGATCACGATCTGCTTCATGGTGTCGTGCAGAGCGTTGAAGGTATGGAAGAACTCTTCCTGAGTGCGCTCCTTGCCGGCGAGGAACTGGATGTCGTCGATCAGCAGAACGTCGACGCCGCGGAATTTATCGCGGAAGCTGGTCATCTTGTCGTAACGCAGCGAGTTGATCATGTCGTTGGTGAACTTCTCGCTGGAGACGTAGCAGATGGAAGCTTGCGGCTGGCGCCGCTTCACTTCGTGGCCAATGGCCTGCATCAAGTGCGTCTTGCCCATGCCCACCCCGCCGTACAGAAAGAGCGGGTTATAGGCCTTTGAGGGCCGCTCGGCCACTGCCTGACAGGCGGCATGCGCGAACTGGTTGCCGGAGCCGATAACGAAGGCGTCAAAGGTGTAGCGCGGATTCAGTTGCGCCGCGCCATCCCAATCGAACCTCGATTGCGACGGAGACCCTCCGCCCTGCGGCGCTGAGAGCCCGCCATTGTGCCGCACCGCGGTGGCGGCGGGATCGTCCTCGGGCGTGACGAATTTCACATCCTGAAATTCCAGTCCCAGATTATCGATCGCTTCCTGAATCAGATCCGCGTATTTATCGCCGGCGTGGCGGAACTCGGCGGTGGGCACGCGGACAAATAAAATTCCGCCGCTGGCGTGACTGTAGCGGGTGGGTTTTAACCAGGTGTCATAGGAATGCCGGTTAATCTTTTTTTCTAACGCGTCCAGAATACGCGTCCACGGATTGGGGGAGAGAATTGTTCCTTGAGCTGACATAAAATTTTATGAAATACCCGCCGCGGCGTCCCGGCGGCTGGCTGAGGGCGCCTGTGTAAAAATGCCTGTTTAGCTGCTTGCTGATGGAACTCTTAGTTTACTTGGGAATGTGCCGGTTGTGTTGTGCGCGGTTGACATTGTGCAAGAGAAATTCAAACTCGACCGTGCGGCATAGTAGCACAAATTTTTTTCCGCGCAGCAGAAATCTTCGCGCGAATTTTTTCTGAACATCGATTCAGAACCCGCAGCCCGCGCGCTGTCAAGTGTCAAAGATGTAACTGCAACGAGGGCAGTGCAATTTTTGCGGAGCCAGGGAAAATTGTGGCGCTCCCCATTTTTCAATGCCGCGCCGGGTGGAGAAAACGAATGCAGAAATTTTCGCGAGCGCGTTCGCGAAGCTGGAAATTTCTTTTGAGATTTATTTTTTCTAGATCGCGCTTGCCCGGTGGTTAAAACTCTCATTGCCAATTGGAACGAAGTCAAATGGAACGAACCGTGTCGCGGACACAGTGGCCCTGCGTTGCGGGAAAAAATCCCGACTCCGGATATCGAAAGACGGCTCCCATGCTCCAATCACCCTTTGCCGGAACCGCACTTTCTCATTTATACTTGAAGTTTGTCCTAACACTGTCGACGGAATCAGGAGCATCTATCTTTCATGCCCAAGCGTACTTTCCAACCTAACCGGCGCAAGCGAGTCAAGAAGCATGGCTTTCGCACGCGCATGAAGACCCAGGGCGGCCAAAAAGTGATTTCTCGCCGCCGCGCCAAAGGGCGCAAGCGGGTTTCCGTGAAGCCCGGCTTTCGCGAGTAGTATCTTTCGTGCCGCTCACATCCACAGTCGAGGCCCTCAGTTCTGCACCACGAAGTGAGGGCGCGATGGCGACCGCTACGCTGAGAACCTGTCTGGATTTGGTCATGCCGCCAAAGCAAGCAGCCCGATTTCCCCGCACCGCGCGTCTTTTGCGCCATGCGGATTTCGAACGGGTCTACAAGCAGGGGCGACGGCATTTTTCGGCGTCCATGACCGTGTTCTATTGGCCGCGGCCCGAAGCAGCCGCGCAGCTTCCGGCAGGCGGGCGGGCGGGGTCGCCCGCGCCAATGGGATTGCGTATCGGATTCACCGTGGGCCGTGTTCTTGGCGGAGCGGTGCAGCGCAATCGCATGAAGCGCCGCTTGCGCGAGGCAGTTCGCATGACCTGGCCGGCGCAGAGCGTTGCGGCCGACGTGGTGATCAATCCAAAGAAGTCGTTGCTGACCAATGACTTTACCGCGGTAGTGAACGAAGTAAGCCGCGCTTTCGTAGTGATAGAGCAGAAGCTTCGTCCCTTGGAAAAAATCAAGACCGAGGCTGCAGGCAAGCAGACTGACGTCGCCGAAGCCCGAACATCGAAGCCAGATAGCCGCCGTTGAGCAATTTCGCCAAACTCGTCACGCTGCAAATGCTGCGGGCCTACAAGTGGGCAGTCTCACCCTTGCTGCCGCCGGCCTGCCGCTTTGTGCCGACCTGTTCGGAATATGCCACAGAGGCTGTGGAGCGCTACGGTGCTTGGCGCGGCGGTTGGATGGCATTTGCCCGCATCCTGCGCTGCCACCCCTTGGGACGCTCTGGTTACGACCCGGTGGTGAAGCAGGCATCGGTTGCAGGAAATCGCGATTACTAAGACTGGGCTTTGAGCCCCGAGGAATTTAATTAAACTTGGCTGACTTTCAAAATCCTCAACAAGAACCCGGCGCCGAGCGCCGCCTGCTGCTCGTCTTAGTTCTGACCTTCCTTGGCTTCATCGCCTTCCAGGCGCTGCTCAAGAAATATGCGCCGCCTCCGCCTGCCGCGCAGAGCCAAAAGCAGGCCGCGCCCGAGCCTGCTTCCGCCACAACTCCCGCGCCTGCTCCAAATGTCTCTCAAGCTCCTGCGCCGAACGCCGTCACCAAGCAGGCCTCCGCCGAAACCGAAACCGTCATCGAGAACGATCTCTACAAAATCACATTCACCAATCGCGGCGCGCAGGTGAAATCCTGGATTCTGAAAAAGTTCGATAACGACGCGCAGAATGGCCCGCTTGATCTAGTCAATCCCGGAGCGGGCTCGACGTACCGCTACCCCTTGTCCCTATGGACCTATGACGACGAAAGCATGGGGGCGAAGATTGGAAAGATCACGGCTATCTCGGCCTCGGATGGCGTCGTAACCCTCTCGGTTGCCAATAGCATGAGTCCAGGCGATGTGGTGAGCCTGGCGGGATTGACGAACAACGCAACGCTGAATACCGGATGGGCGGGCAACATGCCGCCTGTAACTCTGAAAGCCACGACTTCGAGCACTGTCAGTTTCGCTTATAACAAGGAGAAAATCTCAAACGGAAGCGAAACTGGGACTGTCACGGATTCCCTGCGCAACCGCCTCAACTCTTTCCTCTACGTGGCATCGAATGAAGGCCATCTCACTGCCCCGGCCACAGTCACGTTCGAATACGCAGACCAAGACTTAGTGGTCCGAAAGAGTTTCCGCTTCGACCACACCTATATTCTGAACGTAGAGACCTCCGTCACCTACAAAGGCGCTGGAATCTTCGCGCCGCCCGCCTGGCCATCCGGATTCGGGGACCAAGCGACTGCCGCCTCCTACGCTGCTACGGACATCGACTACCACAACGACGCCTCCACCGATCGTGCCGCCTACATATTTCCTACGTTCATCGTCCGCGTACCTGCCAAGGGCATTAGCGGCGGCAACACCATCAAAGGCCCGTTCGAGTGGGGCGGCCCCGCCGACCAGTACTTCGCCGCGGTCTTTATTCCCGACGATTCCAACAGCGCCGGCATGGTCACTCTGCGCAACCCCATGGACGTCTCGCAGAAGCCCGGCTTGAGTCCGATCGGCGCCGGTTCCAAAGAAACGGCCACGGTCGACATCATCGGCGCCGCGGTGGGCAATCTTCGCGGCCCAACTGTCGAACGAATGTATGTCGGCCCCAAAGAACTTGCGGTACTTGATGCTGTTCATGTTCCCGCCATCAAGAACGACAGCCCCGACCTGCGCGGCATTGTGAACTTCGGCTGGTGGGGAATTTTGTCGCGCCCGCTCTTCCTCTGGCTGAAGTGGACCTATACCCACATCGTGCATAACTGGGGATGGGCCATCGTTCTTCAGACTCTGATCATCACCATTCTGCTGCTGCCGCTGCGCATCACGCAGATGAAGTCGATGCTGAAGATGCAGCGCATTCAGCCGCAGATCAAAGCTATCCAGGAAAAATATAAAAAGTACAGCCTGCGCGATCCGCGCAAAGCAGGCATGAACGAAGAGATCAGCGGACTGTATAAAAAGGAAGGCGTCAATCCCGCCGGCGGATGCCTGCCGCTGCTCATCCAGTTTCCATTCTTGATTGCCTACTACCGCATGCTGGGCGTGGCCCTCGATCTCCGCCATGCACACTGGCTTTGGATCAGTGATCTATCTGCGAAGGATCCGTGGAATCTGCTCCCTATCCTGATGGTGCTCAGCATGATCGTCATGCAGCGCATGACGCCGCAACCCGGCGTGGATGCCGCCCAGCAGAAAATGATGATGTGGATGATGCCGCTGATGATGGGCTTCATCTTCTTTAATCTGCAGGCGGGATTGAATTTGTATTACGCGGAAACTAATTTGATTTCGATTGCGCAGCAGGCCATCATGAATCGCACCAAGCTGGGCCGCGAAATGCGCGAGATCATGGAAAAGCGCGCTAGAAAGAAAGAGAAATAGCTGTCAGCTCTCAGCCGTCAGCTCTCAGGTTCAAACGTGTAAGATTTGATTTTGGTACGTTCTACTTAAGAACCTCAGTCCTGCGTGTTGAAGGTTGTGCATGCAGGGGAAAAACAAAACCGTTGCCGCTATGCCGATCAAGCTCTAAGCTGACGGCTGATAGCTGAAAGCTTCCCTATGGATAAAGTCGCCGCTGCCAATCGCATTAACGAATTCCTTACTTCCGTCGTCTCCAATGGTGGACTTCACCTGAAGTACCGCATCGTCGTTGACCCGCCCGCGCAGTCCGACTGGGAGAAGCCGGAAATCTTCGTCGATTTTTCAGGTCCGGATTCCAGCCTGCTGCTCGATCGCGGCGGAGAACTTTTGCGCGCGCTCGAGTTGCTGGCCTTCGAAATCCTGCATTTGCCCTCGGCCGAGCACGAAAAAATTTATTTCGACTGCAGGAACCAGCGCGCCACCCGCATGCAGGAGCTTCGCATGTCGGCCAACGTGGCTGCCGACAAAGTGCGCCAGACCGGAACTCCATTTCATTTCGCGCCTATGTCTTCGCGCGAACGCCGCATCGTCCACCTGAGTTTGCGCGACCAGACCGACCTGCGCACCGAGAGCGATGGCGAAGGCTTCAACCGGTGCGTGGTTCTCTATCCCGCTGATTATGAGTCCACGCCCAGCCCGCGCTCCCGCCGGTAAATGTCTTCATCCATAATTCGATTGTCATCCCGAGCGAGGTGATTGGTTCGCGAAGCGAAGCAGCCGCGCAGTCGAAGGTTCTCTATAAGCTGCTACGGTCGCTCCGAACGAAAGCGTGTCCTGCTTGCTTCCTGCCCTCGGCTACAGGCAAAATAGATCGCTGCTTACGATCCGCTGAGGCTTACCATGCAACTTCTTCTCCGCAGCACATCCATCATTTTTTCGCTACTCTGGCTTATGAGCTTTCTCTCCGCCGCGCAGTCTACGCCGCTCAAGTATCCCCAACCTCGCCGCGCCGATCAGGTCGACGATTACCACGGCACCAAAGTTGCCGATCCCTACCGCTGGCTCGAGGACACGGACTCTGCCGAAACTCACGCCTGGGTGGAAGAGGAAAATAAACTCACCTTTGGCTACCTCGACAAAATTTCCTACCGCACGGCCATCAAAGACCGTCTGACGAAGTTGTGGAATTACGAGCGCTACACCGTCCCTGGCCAGCATGGCGGCCGTTATTTTTTCCAGCACAACACAGGACTGCAAAATCAAAACGTGCTGCTCGTAGCCGAATCGTTGCACGCCGCGCCGCGCGTATTGCTCGATCCTAACTTGCTCTCGACCGACGGCACCGTCGCCCTGGCCGACACCGAAATTTCCGACGATGGCAAGCTCATGGCTTACGGCATCGCGACCTCCGGGTCCGACTGGACCGAGTGGCACGTCCGCGACATCGATACGGGAAAGGATCTTTCCGACGATCTCAAGTGGGTGAAATTTTCCGGCGCATCGTGGTCGAAGGATAACAAAGGTTTTTATTACAGCCGCTACGACGAGCCCACTGGCGCGGCCATGCGCGACGCCAATTATTTTCAGAAGCTTTGTTACCACCGGCTGGGAACGGCGCAATCCGAGGACAAGCTAATCTACGAGCGTCCCGATAACAAAGAGATGGGATTCGGTGGCGCCGTCACCGACGATGGCCACTACCTGATCATCCACGTTTGGCAGGGCACGTCGCCTAAGAATCGCATTTACTACAAAGACCTCACCCAGCCGGATTCCCAGGTCGTAAGACTGCTCGACGATTTCGACGCGCAATATAATTTTGTCGATAACGACGGTCCCGTCTTCTGGTTTCAAACCGATCTCGATGCTCCGCGCGGCCGCCTCATCGCCATCGACACGCGTCATCCTGAGCGCGCCAACTGGAAGACTCTGGTGGCGCAGGGCGCAGACAAGCTGGAATTCGCCAACGTGGTGAACAACACTTTTCTTCTGGGATACTTGAAAGACGCCCGCACCGAAGTTCGCGTGCATGATTTATCCGGCGCGCACCTGCGCGACGTCGACTTGCCGGGCATCGGTACCGCTGCGGGATTTGGCGGCAAGCGCCACGACAAGGAAACTTTTTATACCTTCACTAGCTTCACTTCTCCCAACACCGTATATCGCTACGATCCCGTCGCCGGGAAGAGCGCGATCTACCGCGAGCCCAAAGTCGACTTCGACGCAGCCCGCTACGAAACCAAACAGATTTTCTACAACAGCAAAGACGGCACTCGCGTGCCCATGTTCCTGACTTATAAAAAAGGCATTAAGCTTGATGGACAGAATCCCACGCTGCTCTATGCCTACGGCGGATTCGATATCTCGCTCACGCCGTTCTTCTCCGTGCCTAACGTTGTGTGGCTTGAGATGGGCGGAATTTATGCGCAGCCCAACCTGCGCGGCGGCGGCGAGTATGGAGAAGATTGGCACCAGGGCGGCATGAAATTAAAAAAGCAAAACGTCTTTGACGACTTCATCGGCGCGGCCGAATGGCTCATCGCCAATAAATATACCTCCACGCCCAAGCTCGCCATTCGCGGCGGCAGCAACGGAGGCCTCCTCATCGGTGCCTGCCTCACCCAGCGCCCCGATCTTTTCGGCGCCGCACTCCCTGAAGTCGGCGTCATGGACATGTTGCGCTTCCACAAGTTCACCATCGGCTGGGCCTGGACCAGCGACTACGGCTCTTCCGATAACGCCGAAGAATTCAAAGCCCTCTACGCCTACTCGCCGCTGCACAACCTGAAGCCGGGGACAAAATATCCGCCCACGCTGATCGCGACTTCCGATCACGATGACCGTGTCGTCCCCGGCCACAGTTTCAAATTCGCCGCCACCATGCAAGCCGATCAGGCTGGCCCCGCGCCGGTGCTGATTCGCATTGAAGTCAAAGCTGGCCACGGCGCAGGAAAATCCATCACCAAATTAATCGACGAAACCGCCGACACCTGGGCCTTCGTCGCGCACAATCTGGACATGAAGGTGGCGCTGCAATAACATCGGTTTCCATGGCGGATGCTTTTGTCGTCAGGCTTGTCTATCGTTACGCTTTGATCGCACTCGTCTCGTCTACTTTCGCTTCGGCTCAGGGCGTCCAAGCAGGTGAGATGGAAGACATCTTAAAAATCGTCTCAGCCGATGTTCAAAACAATTTCTACGACCCGAAACTAAAAGGCCTCGATTGGACGGCGTTGACCGAGGATACTCGTCTACGCATTCATCGCTCGAATAACACTGGGCAGATGATCCTTGGCATTATTTCCCTCTTGGGCAAACTCAACGATTCGCATACTTACTTCGTTCCCCCACCTCTTACGCAGCGTGCAGACTTCGGTTTCAAATCCCGACCGTATGGTGGAGACATCAGAGTCTGTGAAGTGACGGAAAAAGGTCCTGCCAGCAAATCAGGGTTGCAAGTAGGAGACAAGATAGTGTCACTGAACGGAATTCCGGTGGACCGCGATGATTCCGTCGCAATTCTCCCGTTGCTCGAGAATGTTGTCCCCGCAAGTGCTTTGGATATTGAAATCGTTTCTGCAACGGGTGAGAGTCGGAAAATTCACATTCCGGCGCACATGGTCGTTTCGCAGGAGCACCAGGATATAGACAGCGTTTTTAGAGTAGCCGATCAACAGCGCGCCCGAGATGTTCACATCGCGTTCCTGAACAAGGATTATGGCGAAGGTGTGACCTACGTCTCAATTCCCAGCTTTCTCGGATGGCCAGATACCACATATTCGGCGATAAAGAAGGCGGAACATGCCAAGGTTTTGGTATTGGATTTGAGGGGAAACCGCGGAGGCTTAATCAATACGCTGCTGGCGTTCCTCGGATTTTTCCATCAAGATCCTCAACTCTTGGCTACGAAAGTCTCACGGTCAGGCTCCGAAGATTTGACCATCAAACCGCAGCGCTCCGAATTCGCGGGTACAGTAGTTGTGCTGGTCGATGCAGATTCCGCAAGTGCCGCGGAGCTGGCAGCACGCCATCTCCAGTTGAGCAGCAAGGCTGTCGTTGTCGGCGACCGTACCAGCGGGCGGGTCAACGAAGGCAAATTTATACGGGAGAAGATCGGTGCTGGGTATGTTATGCCCTTTGCCGTGGTTGTCACGGCCGCCAAGCTTGTCATGCCGGACGGAAGTGAACTTGAGGGGCACGGTGTTATTCCAGACGTGCAGTGCATTCCAACGCCAACAGACTTGCGTGAGCGACGCGATCCCTGCCTGGAGAAGGCCATCTCGCTTGCAAAGAGTTCTTCGGCAACACCGAAACCGAGCGCGCAGTGACTCGGTTTGAGTCTGCAAGGCCGTGTCCAAGAAATTTAAGCAGTAAGAGCCCCGTCTTCCTACTTCCCTTCATCCGCCGAGGGCCCGTAGATCGACGGCACCGGCACATCGTTCAGCCTCAGATAAACTCCCAGCTGAGCCCGATGATGAATCAGGTGATTCATCACCATCCGCCGCATCGCACCCAAGCGCGTTCCGTCAAAAAACTTTCGCTCGCCCATAGAGAGCGTCCAGTTCTTGTTCCAATCCGCATCGCTGGCCTGCTCGATCAGGGGTCGCGCCGCGGCGACATTCTTATCCAGCAATTCGACCACCTGCTTCTGCGACTCCGCCACCGTCGGCTTCCGTCCCACCTCACCCTGTGGACGCTTCCCAAAGTCCAAGCCATCTTCCTTCATCACGGTCACGCCCAACCCAACGAGTTCCGCGATGTGCCCCGCCAGCCTGCCCAGCGGCATCGACTTCTCATGCGGCTTCCAGGCCAGCTTGTCCTCAGGGATCCGCTCCAGTGTGCGCCGCGCGGCCGCCACTTCAGAATCAAACTCCGGCAAAAAGTCCGAACTCAAACTCATCGCACCCTCCAGGAATTAGCCATAGAAAGTCCGCCCGTTGGATAGCCCACTGGGCGCTCCCGCGAGCGAAGCCAGAATTTTAACACCGCGCTTCACCGCTTGGTCGCGGTTTGCTTCTGAAAAGGTTCTTCTGAATCTGCAAGGAAGCGAGTTTGCCCGCCTAAATTCCACTCGCGTTGTGTTCAGCTAGCATGGCTGCCATGATCCGCTGAAATATACTCCAGAATATTCGGCTCTCCACTCCACTATTACCAACTTGATCCGCTCAAATAACCGCCTTCTCTCAGATGGCAATCATCCACTTTCTTGTTCGCTGGGGAAGCTTAGCCCGCAAAAATGAAGTCAGAACCATCGCGAACTCCACGGGTTAACCAGTCAGATTCTTGGCAAACGAAGCACTCCGCACTCGTTTGCAAAAAAGAAAGGCGGCCCGCAAAGGCCGCCAATCCAATTTCTGAGAACTGAGAACTGCCTACCGTCCCGCCGCTGCTGCCGCTGCCGCCGGCTTCACGCCAGCCAGTCCCATGCTGTCGATCCGCGCCATCACGTTCTCCACGCTGGCCCCCGTATCGGTGCACGCATCCACATAAGGATGCCGGCTTCCATCGGCATGCATCACCAGTACGCTGGTCTGCTTCTGCGCCTTCTTCACCATATAAGGAAGGTGATGGCGGTCGTTGCGGCTCAGTGTTGGACCCAGGACTACCAGGTCAAACCGGCCTTTGTCCAACGCTGCCTGCACAGCCTTCCGTCCAATCGCCTTTTCCACGCTGTGCCCAGCCCGCTCGAACGCCGCTGAAGTTTCCGCCTGCGCGTCCACATCGCCTTCGCCATAAAGAATCTTAAGATTTGCTGCCTTTGCCATGAGTGTCAAGTCCTCGCTCGGTACCCGAATCACCGCCGGATACTCGACACTCACGGTAGCAATCGCCCCTCCTTCTTAATACATCACCGAAGTCCAACACCACCGGTGTAGATTCCGGGCTAAGCTTGTGGGCCAGGTTGTGTAGCCCGGGCACTCCGGCCCGCGTCCCGCCACTCTCCGGATCTTCGGAAAGTGAATTCCAGAAGGTGTTTTCTTCGTTGCCCTCCAAAAAATCGATTTTCCATTTCCTCTTCCACTTCTCCCATTTCGGCGATACACTTCTGCCCCAGAGGATCTCTCATGGTTCGCGCTTGCTTCGTCGCTGCGATTCTTTTATTCCTGACCGCCCTTGGTGCGGCGCAGTCCACCGCCACCTGCAATCTTTCTGATGATCGCCAGGTCTACATCCGATACAACCCGGTCAGCGCCAAGTCCGACCGGCCATCGAACGGCAAGCCTTGGGCCCCCGGCGGTACTCCCATGACCCTCTTCACCGAGGCCGAACTCAACTTCGGCGGCACCACCATTCCGCTCGGCGCCTATACCGTGTATCCCATCCCTGGGAAGGACAAGTGGAATTTGGTGGTCAACAAGAATGTGACCCCGGGTGCTCCCTACGACGAGAAGCAGGATCTCGCGCGCGCCGCCATGGAAACCGTTCCAGTTTCTCAACCCACCGAAACACTCGAAGTCGCGTTCGCCCACTACGGCTCGAAATGTACGTTGCGCATATATTTCGCTAAAGCGGCCTCCTTCGCCGATTTCGTAGCCAAGTAGAAGAATGCGACTTGTTTCTCATAATCGGCTTTAGCTTCTCAAGCCCGAGGACGCTACATCCCGCCCGCCTTCCCCTCGCGCGTTCCCATCCCAATCACCATCGCCATATCCTTGGGATAAACCACGTCCCGTCCTCGCGCCAGGAAGTGGTAATAAATCGAAGTTGCCGCTCCGTACGATCCAAATCCTGCTGACACAACACGCGAATGCGCCGCAATTCCTACAATCATTCCTACAAACCGAAATCCTGAGGCGCCGCTCGCGGCTCCGCCTCCCATTTCGCCCACGCTCTGGCTGCCCTGCCCGGCGTCGCGATCCGGAGAAGCCTGCGATGCCGCCAGCATCACCTGAATTCCCGTCGTCAAATATCTGGTACGCGGCGTTGTCACCTGCGCTCCGCCTTCCGCATCCAGTTTCAGGTGCTCGCCCTTGGCCACGGCCACGCCTTCCAGGCTCGTCTCCACCCGCTGCGCCAGTCCATTTGGCGGCGCAACTTCACGAAACAAAATCCTCAATTGCCCGTTGCGCCCCAGCCTTCGCGCCCTCTGTGCCTGCATCACCGCGCCTTTGATCACGCTGCCTTCCGGCAGAATCAGATGGTCGTTCACCTTCAGCGGCTCTGTAATCAGAGCTTCTACCGCGTCTCCTTTTTGTGCCGTCGCCGAGTTCAAAGGCGTCACCAGCCGCGCATGCACCACGCTGCCCGTCGGTGGTGGCGCGCCAATCGTGGTCAGCGCCTCCGCCAGAACTGCTTCACTTCCAAAATCGAGCGGCTGTTGCAATACCGCATTAAAGCTGGTGCCTTCGTCAATGTATTGCGGATGCACCGGCAACTGCGCCAGCGCAATTCGCTTCAGCTTGTGCATTTTTCCCGGCTCGTGGATTTGTTCTTGCAGCGCTTCCCATTGCCGCCGGATTTCCATCCTGGTCTCACTGATCTTTTTTCCCGCCGCTTCTTCGGCCTTATTTTTCTGCGCAGCCTTTTCGTTTGCCGAAACAAAACTCAGCACCCCATCGGGCGCCGGAGACGCCGTAGTCCGCAACTCCACCCGCCGGCCATCGCTCATCACCAACCGGTCAAACTGCACATGCACATTACGCCGCGGAGAAAAATTTCCATCCGCCGCATCCATCGTCCTCACTTTCTTCGGCACCGCGTCAATCGCTGAGACTCTGCCCTGCACTTCGGTCCCCACCGGAATCAGCAGCTTGTCGAAGGCATAGATCGGTTCCAGGGTCTTGCCTCGAATCGCCTGTCCCACCGCACGCACCCTCACTTCAGAATCCAGCGCCACCTTGATCGGCGTTCCTTGCTCAACCCGCATCGGCACAATCACTTTGCTCTCACCGGGATTCTGCGAGGAGGCTTGCGAACTCGGGGATGCGTCTTTGCTTTCTTCCACTGGAGGCCGCGGCTTCAAACTTTGTCCTAAACTTGTGCCACATACATAAAAGGCGAATGCCGCTACGCTGTAGCAGAAAACGGTTTTCTTCATTGCAACTCCATATTGTGAGTGGTGTAAGGCAGAGCGGCGCTTGTTTATAAATTCTATCCTTCCAGCAGCGCTTTTTGAGACAATCCCCCCATGCGCCTCCTTTTTTTGTTCCTCGCTGCCACCACCGCGCTGGCTCAATCCTCGCCGCAAATTCGCACTTCACTGACGCCTGAAGCCCTGCGCGGCGTCAGCGCGCTCTCCCGCCAGATTGCGTGGGCCTCCGGCACGCATGGCACATATCTCCGCACCACCGACGGCCGCATCTGGATTCCCGAGCAGGTCCCCGGCGCCGAATCCCTCGACTTTCGGGCCGTCGTCGCCTTTTCCGCCGACGAAGCCTTCCTCATGTCCGCCGGACCCGGCGACCAATCCCGCATCTACCACACTTCTGACCGCGGCCGTCACTGGCAGTTGCAGTTCACCAACACAAATCCCAAAGGATTTCTTGACTCCATGGTTTTCTGGGATTCCACTCATGGCATAGTGCTCGGCGATCCTATCCAAGACGAAGGCGGCCAGCTCAAATTCGAACTCCTCATGACCAACGACGGCCAGACCTGGACGCACATCCCGCCCTCTCAGCTTCCCCCCGCGCTCGAAGGCGAAGGCGCCTTCGCCGCCAGCAACTCCTGCCTCGCCATCCTGCCGAATAAGATTGTCATCCCGGGAGAAGCGAGGGAGCTCGGTCTCGCGAAGGCCACCACTGCTGCGGAGACGTCCACCATCTCCATAAGCAACGACCCAGACTTTATCCGGAAGCTCCCAGCCCCCGAGCCCAACATCTGGTTCGCTACTGGAGGCCGCGCCGCCCGCGTCTTCCACTCCCCCGACCGCGGCCAGACCTGGCAAGTCTTCGACACTCCCATCGCTCACGGGCCAGACTCCGCAGGAATTTTCTCCATCGCCTTCCGCGACGCCAACCACGGCGTAATCGCTGGCGGCGACTACAAACATCCCGATCAGGACGGCCCCAACCTCGCCTTCACCAACGACGCCGGCAAAACCTGGACGCTTTCCAAAATTACCCCCCAGTCTTACTACTCCGCCGTCGCCTATGACCGCAAATACAAAAGCCCAAACGCTCAGCAGCTCGACGACAACCAGGCCAACCTCCGCCTCTTTATCGTCGGGCCAAAATTTCTCTATGATTTCCGTCCACCGAAGAATCCGACCCGGCTCAGTCCTCGCAAAAAATCCGATCACCAATTCAACGCCGCCAGCCCTTTCCCGGAAGGTGGTGTTCTGGTTGTAGGCGCCAAAGGCACCATCGCGGCCATCCCGTAATCAGTTGGCATCGGAAGGGCGCATTCGCCCGTCCGGCGAACTGGCGACGAGAGATGGATTTTGACCTTGCTACTGGGTACTAGGTACTGGGGACTACCCGCCAAGTACTAGTCCCCTTCGTTCCTGGCACTTCCTAAACAACCCTTGCCTCCCTAACCGAAACCCATTACCCTAGGTCAGGCAGCTTGCATGTTCATGCCCCACCCAAACCTCGCTGATGACGTTAACCGCGCCATCGTCCAGTCTGAAATCGAAGGCGGAGTTTTTCTCCACGATCTTCCCCCTGCCACCGTGCTCCATATTCAGACCCTGCATCACTGCTATACCGCCGTACTTCTCGGCGGCAGCGACGCCATGATTTCCGGCCATCCCGAATTCTGTCCCGACCCGGTTCAAGTCGCCATCGCCGGCTCCACCTGGGGAGGTTCCATGCTCAAGCTGCAATACGTCGGCCGCGGCATGCACCTCGAATTTCACCATCCCGAATACGACACCCCCATCATCACCTCCCCCATCCAGGAAATCCGCGACTACCATCCCATTCCCGCCTCCGCGGAAGTAAACACCCTTACCCATTAGTGCGGCGGAAAAAATCCCTGCACTCCGAAACTCTCTCTGGCAAGACTCCGTCTTCACCTACTCTGTTATCCTGAGCGCAGTCGAAGAGCCTGCGCTGAGATTGCCGAAGGGAACCCTGAAGCACCGACGCTTCACCCACCAATTTTTGACCGCCGCCTCAAGATTTTCCCCATTGTCGTGGCATCTCCGTGGTAGATTGTCCCCGTCCGCGTTACAATGGCCGCAACCATGACCATCACTACTCGCGAAGTCAGCCACGTCTCCGTCGTCGACATCCACGGACGCATCACCCTCGGCGACGAAACCGGCAAACTCCGCGACACCATCCATCAGCTCATCGACGCCGGCAAAAAGAAAATCATCCTCAACCTCGCCCACGTCGATTACATCGACTCTTCCGGTGTCGGCGAACTGGTCAGCAGCTTCACCACCGTCCGCAACTCCGGCGGCGAACTCAAACTCCTCAGCCTCTCCAAGAAAGTGCAGGACATCCTCTACGTCACCAAGCTCTACACTGTCTTCGACGTAAAAGACGACGAATTCACCGCCGTAAAATCCTTCGACTACTTCTTCGCCAAATAATTCGCGGCCTCGCCCGGCCGACGCGGCTATAATCCCTCATCTTGCTCCCGCCTCTCTCGCCATGCAGTTCCCTGTTTACATCCGTGTCGGCCACTACTTTATCCATCCACACATCTTCTTCGAATCCCTCGCCTACATCATCGCCTTCCAGGTTTACCTCTGGCTTCGCCGTCGCTTTGCCGATCCTCTTTCGATTCCCCTTCGCTGGGCTGTGATCGCCGCCGCCGTCGCCGGAGCGGCGCTCGGATCCAAAATCCTCTTTTGGCTGGAAGATCCCCAACTCACCCTTCGCAACCTTAATAATCCCGCTTTCCTCATGGGAGGAAAAACCATCGTCGGCGCGCTGATCTTGGGCCTCATTTCCGTGGAACTAATGAAGCGTTATATCGGCGTTCGTCAATCTACCGGAGATCTCTACGCCGTTCCCCTGGCTCTCGGCATCGCCATCGGACGCATCGGCTGCTTCGTCACTGGACTCTCCGACAACACCTACGGCACGCCAACATCTTTGCCTTGGGCCATCAACTTCGGTGACGGCATTCCGCGCCACCCCACGCAACTTTACGAAATCATCTTCCTGCTGCTCCTAATCCCAGTCCTCTACAAAATTGTCATCCTGAGCGGTGCAGAGGTTACGCGAAGCGAAACCTCTGCGCAGTCGGAGGACCCCTTGCACCACGACGCCGCCACCGCCCCGGCAAGGAGTTCCCTCAAGGTTTTCCTCCCCGGCGACACCTTCAAATTCTTCATGGTCGCCTACTTTGCCTTCCGCTTTCTCTGCGACTTCATCAAACCTTACCCCCGCATCCTCCTCGGCCTCGGAGGAATTCAGTGGGCCTGCGTGCTCACCTTGCTGTATTACTCGCGCGATATTGTGCGCTGGCTGCGCCTTACTTGCCGCATGCCTCGTAATCCTGATCTCTCCGTATCTTGAAGGCTCGACGACGGTATCAGTAGTAGTAAAGATTTTCCTTGACGCTCTCCTGGAAGCCGTCGAAGATTCATTCGGTCGTGGTCAGTCAGTTTTCCTACAATGAAAACAATCGCTTCCATCGCCCTTGGGCTGGTTGTTTTATTTGCGTCGCTGGCATTCCTGATGTCTTCGTTGTGCGCCGTTTCTGGCGGTTTGAACAGTGGGGGTGGTCGGGCGGCGTTCGCACTCGTCGCGGCCATCTCACTGGGAATTGCAATCGGCTCAGTCATGCTGATCGGCAAAATAAATCGGAGGTCCTGACCCAGTTGGAGGCTAGACGAACAAAACGGCGGATGAACGCCCGGCACGGAAGTTCACTGGGAGTCAGGATGCGACGAAACGAGTCGGCCTTTGCGGAAGGACGCCCTTTGCCGCAATATGCGACCGCACCGGAAAATCGCAGCGGTGTGCAGGAGAGAACTCTATGAATATCCTCTTTACCATCGTGCTTGGTTTCGGGGTAATCATCGCTGCCTTGGTCTTTATCAGCTCATCGATATGCGCCGTGCAGAACACGGATGTTACCACTCGAACTTTGGGTACGGTCGCTGCTCTCGTTTCGTTGGGTCTTGCCCTCGGAGGTGCGCTCTTGATCGCCAAAATAAACCGGGAAGATTGATGGCGCGGGCAGGTGTGGCGCTTTTGAAAGTGTCACAAGGGCGCCGGAGGATGTGCAAAGCGCTGCTAACATTTCACGTGAGCCGCATCTTGTTCCGTGTTGGAGCCAATCACATGCCCGCCAAAACCCGCCCTTATCTCTTCTACGATGTCGCCATCTCCATCTGCTCCACCTGCTACCGCAAAGTCGAAGCCAAAACCGTATTCCAGGACGACAAAGTCTACCTGCTGAAACGCTGCCCGCAGCACGGCTCCGAGCGTGTCCTCATCGCCGACGACGTCGATTACTATCGCCGCTGCCGCGAAGTCTTCATCAAACCGCCAGAAATGCCGCAGGTCTATAACACTCCCGTTAAATGGGGCTGCCCCTATGACTGCGGCCTTTGCACCGACCATGAACAGCACTCCTGCCTCACGCTGGTCGAGATCTGCGACTACTGCAA
The DNA here is from genome assembly GCA_963758565.1 of uncultured Acidobacteriota bacterium. GTDB lineage: Bacteria > Acidobacteriota > Terriglobia > Terriglobales > Acidobacteriaceae > Sulfotelmatobacter. The sequence continues at coordinate 419,060 of CAVWVX010000001.1, forward strand.
CCTGCGCTGTCCCGTCTGCTATGCCGACAGTGGCCCCGAGCGCCAGCAGTTCCGGACTCTTCCGCAAATCGACAAAATGCTCGACGCCATCGTCCGCAACGAAGGCCATCCCGACGTTGTCCAACTCTCCGGTGGCGAACCTACAATGCACCCAGATTTCTTTACCATCGTAGAAATGGCTAAGGCGCGCCCGATCAAACATCTCATGGTGAACACGAATGGGGTGCGAATCGCGCAGGAAGAAGATTTTGCAAAAAGATTGGCCGATGTGAGGGAAGATTTCGAAGTCTATCTTCAGTTCGATTCCTTCGAACGGGAACCGCTCATGCAACTTCGCGGTGCAGATCTTCGCCGCATCCGCATGGACGCCCTCGAGAAGCTAAACCGCTACAATATTTCCACCAATCTGGTTGTAACTCTCAAGAAAGGTCTCAACGATCATGAACTCGGTAAGACAATCGACTTTGCTCTCAAACAGCCATGCGTCCGCGGTGTGACCTTCCAGCCTATTCAGGATGCTGGGCGACTGGAGAATTTCAATCCCGGCACTGATCGCCTCACCCTCACTGAAGTCCGCCGCAAGATTCTCCAGCAGACTAAAGTCTTCCGCCCCGAGGACATCATCCCCGTTCCCTGCCATCCCGATTCGCTTGCGATGGCCTATGCCTTAAAGCTAAACGGCAAGGTCACTCCCTTAACTGGCGTAATCCCGCCCGAAGTGCTGATCAACGGGGCCGCCAACACCATCCTCTACGAGCAGGATCCCGCTGTGCGCACCAACCTGTTTAAGCTCTTCGCCACCAACCACTCACCGCGCAGTGGCGCCGGCACTCTTCGCGAACTTCTCTGTTGTCTACCCAAGGTATTTGTCGCCGATGACATCGGTTATGAAAACATTTTCCGGGTAATCATCATGCAGTTCATTGACGCCCACTCCTTCGACGTCCGGAGTGTTAAGAAAACGTGCGTCCACATCGTTCACCCCGATGGGCGCCTGATCCCTTTCGATACTTACAACCTTTTTTACCGTGACGGCCTGGAACAAACCCGATTGCTTCCGCTACGCCAAAACGCGGAGCTCGCGTTGTCCGCAATTTGGCGACTGCAAGTAAGTGGCTTCCACCTCCCCTCTGCCCGCGGCTACAATCAGGACGACCATGCAGCTCGCTCGCATCGCCGAACTGCTTCAGCCCTACCTGCAAGGCACCGACGACCCACGACCAACGGCTAACGGCGATCTCTATCAGCATATATCGACGTACATCGATATACTTCTCCACTGGAACGCCCGCATCAACCTCACCGCCATTCGCAACGAAGAAGAGATCGTCACCCGCCACTTCGGCGAATCCCTCTTCGCCGCCCGCCACCTGTTCCCGAGGGTTTCCCCCTTCGCGGTGTCAGAAGATTTTGCTGTTGACGTTGATGTGGACGTGGCCGGAGCGCGCGGCCCGCAGCCCGCCCTGCGCCTGGCCGATCTGGGTTCCGGGGCCGGCTTCCCTGGCATTCCCATTAAGCTGTGGGCCCCGGAGCTCTCAGTGACGCTCATCGAATCCAGTCACAAGAAGGCCACATTCCTTCGCGAAGTAGTCCGCTCTCTTACATTGGCGGACATCGATATACAAAACGTCCGCGCCGAAACCCTTCCCGCCGGATCTTTCGACGTCATGACCTTGCGCGCCGTCGAGCGCCTCGACTCTGTGCTTCCAGTCGCCGCCAACCTTTTGGCTCTCGGTGGACGCTTGGCGCTCTTGGTTTCATCTCCCCAACTGGCAACGACTCGTTCCGCGCTGCTTAGCTTTGAGTGGGATCCGCCAATTCCTATCCCAAACTCGGAATCTCGCCGGCTCTTGCTTGGAAAAGATAACAATAGCAATAATCAGGTGGAATGAAATATCCATATATGGGCCATTATTATGTGTCTAGCTGCATAAAAGATGAAGTAAAGACCACGAAAGTGGGAAACTTCAGACATACGTAGTAAGAAATTGCTCAAATGTTCCGCCCGGAACATTCGCGAACGTAACGACGCGACCCTAAAATGAAACCGTCCGGACCTCACTCGTGCACTTCTAGATGTTCCGCCCGGAACATTTCAGCAATTTTTTTTGCCTTGGCCGAAATATTCTTGAAATCGCTTTCAGTCCTTTCGCATCTGAGGCTTTCGCCGCGTGGTAGAGCGTAATGTTCCGCCCGGAACATTTGGCGAGTTTTGCACATGAAATCAACCGCTGTGCATAGTTCGACCTTGCTTTCGAAACGAGAATAGAACTATTCTGCCAACAGCTTTGGCTCCCGACAAAATATGGGCAAAATTATTGCTGTTGCCAATCAGAAAGGCGGCGTGGGTAAAACTACGACTGCTATCAACCTCGCTGCGTCGTTCGCTGCGGCGGAAGTAAACACGTTACTCATCGATTCCGATCCCCAGGCCAATGCGTCGAGCGGACTCGGGTTGGTCAAGGATCCTGAGAGGCTTTCGACTTACCACTTGTTGCTTGGCGATGCGACGGCCGAGCAGGCGCTATCCCCAACAGAACTTGAACAGCTTTGGGTCATTCCCTCGCACAAGAATCTTATTGGAGCGAATATTGAATTGGTGGAGGCGGAGCGGCGGGAGTTCCGCTTGCGGGACGCGATCGAGCCGTTGCGCGATCGTTTTCAGTACATCGTGCTTGATTGCCCACCCGCGCTTGATCTGCTGACTCTGAACGCCTTGGTGGCGGCGGATTCGGTGCTGATTCCCATGCAGGCGGAATATTTTGCGCTCGAGGGCATCAGCGAATTGCTGGACACGATCGAGCGCATTCGCGCAGCCCTGAATCCTGGGCTTGAAATCGAAGGTGTAGTGCTGACCATGCTCGACGAGCGCACCAACCTGGCGCAGCAGGTGATGGCGGAGCTGCGGAAGTTTTTCGGCGAGAAAGTTTGCTCAACTACTATCCCGCGAAACATACGGCTGGCGGAAGCGCCCAGCCACGGTTTGCCGGCGTTGATGTACGATCCGCGATCGAAGGGGGCGGAGAGCTATATACGTTTGGCGAAGGAAATTATCGGGAGACATCTGGCGGCGGCTGCGGCGACGGCGATCAGCGCATGATATTTATATGCATCGATGTATATATCGACGCATATCGATATAATAGTACTATTCAGGGCTTAAACACAGGGGATTCAGAGCTTCACAGGAGATTTTATTTATGACCATGGCGGCGGAGAAGAAGGACGAGAAAGTGGAGAAGCGTCGGGCTTTGGGGCGAGGACTGGAGTCGTTGTTACCGGGGCCCCGAGTGGTTTCGAGTCCGGAGCCGCGAGCTGCGAGCGTAGAGCCCCGAGTCGCGAGTCCCGAATCACGAGCAGCGAGTCCTGAGGTGACGCAACTGCAGGCGGCTCACACGGCGCCACAGGCGGGGGCGGCTGTCCCCACATTGACGGATCCGAATGTTTCCGCATCTGCCGATTCCGCGGACACGCCTAACTTCGATGCATACCAGCCGGGAGAGGTGATTTCCATTCAGGCGGTGGCGGAGGAGCGAGGATCGACGAGTGTGGTTTCGAGTATTCCGATCAACGCGATCGACAAGAATCCTTATCAGACGCGGTTTGTCTTTGATGATGCCATGTTGCAGGAGTTGCAGGATTCAATCCGGCAGCATGGAGTGGTGCAGCCGATTGTGGTGCGGCCGGCGGAGGTGGAAGGGCGATTCATCCTGGTGCTGGGCGAGCGGCGGTTGCGGGCGTCGAAGCTGGCGGGGAAGCCGACGATTCCGGCGATGGTGCGGCGGCTTTCGCCGCAGCAGGCGGCGGAGATGACTGTTCTGGAAAATGTGGTGCGCGAGGATCTGAATCCGATTGAGCAGGCGAATGCGTTTAAGGTGCTGAGCCTGGAGTTCAAGCTGACGCAGTCGCAGATTGCTCAGCGGATTGGAGTGTCGCGCGAGTCGGTGACAAATTACATGCGTTTGCTGCGGCTGCCGGAAGGCGTGATGGAGGATGTAGCGCATGGGCGGCTGAGCTTCAGCCAGGCGAGGGAATTGCTGGCACTCGACAATCCAGAGCACAGTTTGATGCTGGCGCGTGAGCTGCAATCGAAACCAATGACGCTGGATCAACTGGCGCAGCGTGTGCGCGTACTGAATCAGGATCCGGATGTGCCTGGCGATGAGGAGCCCAAGGCAGGGGTGGCGAAATGGGTGGATCCGAATATACGCGCAGCGCAGATGGAAATGGAGAGCATCCTGGGAATGCGCGTGCGAATTAAAGATCGTAACGGCCGAGGCAAGATTGTGATCGAGTATGGCAGTGTGGACGATTATGCGAAGGTGGTGGAGTTGCTCAGGGAGAGAGAGTGAGAACAGTAGTTCAGTGGCCAGTGGCAGGGTGGTCTTAGAGGCGCAGGTTACCATTGGCGAGGGGTGAAGTGGGAATTACTTCTAGTTTCGCCCTGAATTAGAAGAGGTCGGGCCCATGAAGGAGAAGCTTTTCACTCCCTTGTGGGATCCGTCAGGAATTGTTACTAGTTTGGTTCGTGGCTTCGAGCTGAGAACGAACCGACGGCCGTGAGAGGCCAGCGTCAGCCTCGGCTTGCAAGCCGCGTTTTACGTCCGACAATGCTCGGTCCACTAAGTGGAGTAAGTGGCCTGCTTTTTCCGTAGCGCAATCTTATTATTCCTTATCTCGCGCAGTTTTGTGGGAAATGAGCGTCAAAACGGGGCATGTTTACCATTCTGGTTCGCACTACTGGAGATCGAGGTTAATCAGGGCTGTCGCGGAACTTCGGGAAAGTGGGCTGATGAGGAGGGGAGTCAGATTCATTTCTGGCTAAGAAGGTAGAGGTCGGCGTGGCCGGCGGGGCGGGCGTAAACAACGGTGGAAAGGTTTTTGGAGAATTCGTACGCATTGCCGGAATAGCCTTGGCGAAATGCAAAGGGGAGTTTGAGGGCGGTCTGGACGGGCCCGGTCAACTTTCCGTCGTGCCAAGGCTGGCGATAGATAGTGGTCTCTCCGCGCGATGCGCTCAAGTAGAGGATTGATTTGCCATCGGAGGAGAAATGGACGATCAGAGATTTTTGATCGGGCAGTAGGGGGATGCACTTGCGGTCGGCCAGGGAGAATTCGCTGATGCCACCCGAGTGATCGGCTGAGCTTTCCGAGGTCAGCAGGTACTTGCCATCGGGAGATGCATCCCAGACAGCGCCGCAGTTATCCCCCAGTTTTTCTATGCTGGAGCCGTCGGCGGGCGCTTTCCAGATAGAGAGTTTGGCCAGATCGCTCTCCTGACCACCCAGGTAAAAGAAGTTGGGATCGGTACTTGAGGAACCATAGCCGCCGTTGGCGCCCGACCAGGGGATTTGGCGCAGGTCGGTGCCATCGGTTTTGACGATGTAGATTTTAGGCTTGCCAGATTCAACGGCGGCAAAAACCAGCTTGGAAACATCCGAGGTAAATGCCACGGTTATAAGCTCGGTTCCGGAGGTGATTTTGACACGGTTGCTGCCGTCGATTTCAGAAACCCAGAGGTCCCCCTGCTGGGCATTGCCTGAAAGAGTGATGTACATAACGTGGCGGCCATCCCAGGCAAGGGCGGGCTGAGTGGCTTCTTCATTGGTTAAGTCGAACGATTGCTTGGTCTGGGGATGGTAAACGGTGAGAAAGCCGGAGCGCCGGCCGTTGACGAAGTAGATATCTTTGGTGGAGGGTGCGGGCATGGGTGAAAGATCGGGTCCGGCGCCGGTGGTGACTTGCTTCAGGCTGCCGTCGGCCACACGGTACTGCCAGAGATTGGTGACGTCGCTGACGGTGCGGCTACACAGGAAGGTCTTGCCCGGATCGTTCCAGACCAGGCTGGTAGGGCTGCCGGAGAGTTCGCCGATTTTCTGGGAAGCGCGCGTAGAAAGATTGACGCGGTAAAGCATTAAGGTTGTGGAACCCAGGACCTGGTCGTTTCCGGTGGTAATGAGCAGATCGTTGCCGTCTGGAAAGGGGAGAATTGTTACCGGGGTGAAGCCTTCGGCGGCCTTGAAAATCATTTCTTCGGACAGGCCAACTTTGGGCTTGCGGAACACAGCATTGTCACGGCCACTCTTGATGAAATAGAAAGAATTTCCGTCGGGAGAAATCGCCAAGCCGAATCCAGAGGCGACCAGGCTGGAGGCGCCGCCGAGTGTGGGAACACTGAAACTCTCCGCTCCTGAGAAGGAGTTAGAGAAGTAGATTTGGGTACCGTCCGGCGAAAAAGTCTCCGCGAACTTGTTAATGGAGTCGTTGGTAAGTTGCAGGGGGGCACCGCCGGAAGCCAGCATGACAAAGAGCTGGTCGAAACCGGCGACCGGCGAAGTGAAGGCGATGGTGTGGCCGTCCGGCGACAGGATCGCGCTGTTCATGGGTTTGTTCCAATGGCTGATCTGGGCTACGGTGGCAGGGCCGCTGGAGGAGTTGCGGAAGTAGTAGGCGGCGACGGCGACCAGTACCACCAATGCGGCGACGGCCACCGCCGCAATGTATTTGTTGCGCGAGTGAGTCGCAGGCTGGGTGGGGATTTTTGCCGTGCCGCTTGCAGATGAGCCCGCAGGAGAATCGACCGCACTGGGCCAGGCGGTGCCGGACCTCCCGGAGCCGGAATCGCGTTTGGAGCGTTTCAGGTCGCCCCGCAATTCGGCGCTGGACTGGTAGCGTAGGTCGGGATCTTTTTCCAGCGCTTTATTGACGATGCGATCGAGCTCCGGAGGAAGTTCAGGGTTGAAGCGCAGAGGAGAGACCGGCATTTTGTGGAGTATGGCATCGAAAATAACGGCCGAAGTTGCGCCGGAAAAAGCGGGTCGCGCGGTGGCCATCTCGTACAAGACCAGGCCAAAGGAAAACAAATCGGTGCGTGCGTCCAACTGCAGGCCGCGCGCCTGTTCGGGCGACATGTAGGCGACCGTGCCCAGGGCGCTGCCTGGGCTGGTGAGATGCTGTTCCAGTTCGAGGGTCGGGGTGCTCATGCCGCCACTTTCGGGCGGCGCTGTGACTTTGGCCAGACCGAAGTCAAGAATTTTCGCCTGGCCGCGGGCGGTGACAAAGATGTTGGCGGGCTTGATGTCGCGATGAATGATGCCTTTGGAGTGGGCTGCGTCGAGGGCATCGGCGATCTGGATGCCCAAATCCAGCAGGGTTTCGATTTCGAGCGGATTGCCGGAAATTTTGTGTTTCAGGGTAACGCCTTCGAGATACTCCATGGCGATAAAGGCCTGTCCGCCCTGATCGTCAATCTCGTAGATGGTGCAGATGTTGGGATGATTTAGAGCGGAGGCAGCCTTGGCTTCGCGCTGAAAGCGAGCCAGCGCCTGCGCGTCCCTGGCCACATCGTCGGGCAGAAACTTGAGGGCGACGAAACGGCCGAGTTTCAAATCCTCAGCCTTGTAGACCACCCCCATCCCGCCGCCGCCGATCTTCTCGATGATGCGGTAGTGCGAAATGGTCTTGTCGATCATCAGGTCGATCCAGGAAAAGAGCACGCTCGGGATGCGCCATCATCGTAGGGGTGATGCGACGGCAAGTCAATGAGCAAGGGTGAGGCACTGGATATGTTTGCTGGGGTGTGGCAAGGTAGAGACATGAAGAAACAAGCATCGGATCAATCGTTTCATGATCGGCGGCACCAGGAGCGGAAGCGGGCGGAGGCGGCGAAGAAGGCGCCTGTGAAGAAGGCCAGCGAGCAGAAGAAGGAAGAATCGTCGAAGTAGCTTCGAGCTTCGAGTCGCGAGCTACGAGTCCCGAGTAACGCACGGTCGCAGGACTTGAGCCCTGCTTTCTTTTCTCCAACCTCCGTGGGGCTGAAGACGCGGTCTCCACCTACTCTGCGTACACCATCAGCCAAACCTCATTGAAGACAATCCCAGGTTGACAGGCACCGGTGTATTCCGTAGATTCTGATTGAACTGAAAGAACTGATATGGCCAACTTAACTGGAGTGCAGAAGCAGTACATTTTGCATTGGGGTGAGATGGGGACGCGGTGGGGGATTAACCGGACGGTGGCGCAGATTCATGCGCTGCTGTATCTGTCTCCGCGGGCGCTGCCGGCGGAGGAGATTGCGGAGACGCTGAGCGTGGCGCGGTCAAATGTGAGCACGTCAATCCGGGAGTTGGAAGGTTGGGGGATTGTGCGGGCGGTGCATGTGCTGGGCGACCGGCGGGAACATTATGAGTCGATGAAAGATGTTTGGGAGATGTTCCGGCTGGTGATTGAGCAGAGGAAGCGGAGAGAGATCGATCCGACGCGGGAGATGTTGAGGAGAAGTCTGGAGGAGCTGGATCCGAAGGAAGCGGGAGCGGAATTTACGCGCGAGCGGCTGGCGGCCATGGCGGGATTTTTTGAGGCGGTGACAGAGTTACACGATCAGATGAAGAGTCTGCCGACGGGGACGGTGAGGAAGTTGTTGCGGATGGGGGCGAAGGTGAGGAAGAAGTAGGGGCGAGTTGCTAGTTCCGAGTATTAGTACCAAGTACCCAGTACCTCGTACCAAGTAAAGTCAAAATCTTTAAGACAGAGGACACGGGGAACGCTGGGTAAGGCCGATCGGTGTCATTCGCTTAATGGACTCTGACTGACTGGCGGTTTCGAGTGGTCAGCATGACATAGAATATTTGTGAGGTGAGATTAGGGATGATGCAAGAGGAGCAGAAGAAGATTTGGGTGACGTTAAGCGGACTGCCGCTGACAATTGAACTGGAGTGGCCGTTTCACCGCTCGACTTCAGGGGCGGATTTCTGGGTGTTGCATGGGGACATCCGGTTGGAGGGGTCGGAAGGGCTGCATGCGCCGATGGCGGTGAATCTGTCGGCGACGGTGCGGGAGGTGATGGCGTCTCTGGAGCCGAAGGATGCGGAGGCGCCGGTGATCAATGCGTTGCGGAAGGAGGTGGACAAGCGGCAGGTGGAATTTTTGAAGTCGGGGAAGCTGAAGCCGGTGGCATTCTCCAGCCGTCATTACGACTTCAAGCGGCAGAAGTGGGTGTTTGGAAAAGCTCCCGACGATATGATCGCGACCTTTCTGGAGCGGAAGGTTTATTGGGAGACGAAGTTGAGAACCAGAGACTCAGATGAGAGTCCGGTAAAGGTTTGGATTGCCGATCCGACGGATGCGCAGTATCTGGAATCGACGCCGGCGCACTTGCTGGAGATTGCGGGAAGGCTGGTGGCGGGGGATGGGCTGGTGCGGATGGAAGGCGAATTTGCCATTGCGACCGCGGGATTGATGGGACAGGCGGAGCGCTTTGAGAGCGCGATGAAACAGGCGGCGGAAGAACTGGATAAGAAGCATGCGTTCGAGCGAGGCTAGTTAGTTGTGAGTCGCGAGTCGCGAGTGAGCAGTACCCAGTACTAAGTATCCAGTACCAAGAACTGCAGAGAGCGCAGAGACAGGCCGCGGAGATCGCGGAGGGGATTTCGAAATGCGAGCGGCAAAGGCTTTTAGGCTGTTATGGATTTGTTGTTTAGCAAGCTTCGTTTCCCAATTAAACGTTTGGGCGCAAGAACCCGGGCCGCCGCCACCTGCGGGGACTAGTCAGGAGACTCCACCAAATCCGGGGCAAGCGCCGGCGAAGGAAAATCCAGATGCGCCTTCGGCGAGTAAGGAGAAGGAGTCAAGAGGGAATCCAGCGACGCAGGCAGCGGAACTGACGATCAAGGGCGCGGAGATGACGGAGCATGCGGCGTCGGCAGGATTGATCCGGGCGAGGAATTGGGAGTCGACGTGGATTGAGGGAGTATACGTGAGGCGCGATCAGCCGGTAACGACGTTGACCGGACCTCAGCGGATGACGATTTACCTGCGGCAGACCTGGACGACGCCGGGAGCTTACCTGAAGCGGGCATTCGGGGCGGTGATTGATCAGGCGTCAGGAACTCCGCGGCAGTGGGACGATGGCTGGGGAGGATACGCGGAGAGGTTTGCCTCGCGCGAAGGGCAGTTCATTACCGCGAACACAATCGCGGCATTGGGCAATGCGAAGCTGGGATACGAAGTGCGCTACGATAAGTGCAAGTGCGATGGATTGTGGCCGCGAACCCGGCATGCGTTGATGCGGAATCTGATGACCTATGACCGGAGCGAGGAGCATTTAAGGCCGCAATGGGCGCTGTATGCGGGAGCGTTTGGGGGAGGAGCGGTGTATGCGGCGTGGAAGCCGGGCTCTCCGAATGTATTGGCCGAGGGCGGGCGCGCCATGGCGGGACAGGTGGGGTGGGGTACTCTGCTGAATTTTGTGACGGAGTTTTCGAAGGAGATTAACCGGAAGCAGGGAGTGAATTAGCTCTCAGTATCGAGTACCTAATAACGAGTTGCGAGTCCCGAGTTTAGATATTGGGGAAGCTCGCGGCGCTGCCGCTCTTCCACGTTTCAGACTGCGGAAAAAGAGCGGGCGGGGGGCGCCCGCTCCACGCCAGCAAGAACAAAATCAAAACTTATTGCAGAAGGCCTCCGTTGGTAGGGGGCTCTTCTTCTGGCGCAAGGACGACGGCGGCGGCGACGCGATCGCCGGGTTCCATGTGCAGGAGGCGGACGCCTTGCGAGTTGCGGCCGACTTCTCGGATGGTTTTGGAATCCATGCGAATGATTTTGCCGTACTGGCTGATGATCATGACTTGCGAGCTTTCGTCGACGAGGGCGATGGCAACAACTTTGCCGACGCGCTCGGTAGTCTTGACGTTGATAACGCCTTTTTTGCCGCGATTGGTGAGCCGGTATTCGTCAGCCGGAGTGCGCTTGCCATAGCCGTTCTCGGTGACCGAGAGAATCAAGGTCCCTTTTTGGGTGAGATCGAGGACCTCGCCGGCCGGCACTTCGACATCAGCCGCAGCTTCGCCTGAAGTTACTTTGGATCCGGACGCATTGACGGGGGCTTCGCCGGGCTTTGGAGTTACGGTCATCCCAACTACGTAGTCGCGTTCGGCGAGGTCGACACCGTTTACACCGTAAGCGGCGCGGCCCATGGAACGGACGTGGTTTTCTTCGAAGCGGACGGCCATTCCTTCATGGGTGGCGATGAAGACGATCTGGTTGCCGTTGGTGATGCGGGCGGCGACGAGTTCGTCTCCTTCTTCGATGCCGATGGCATTGATGCCGTTGGAGCGCACGTGCATGAACTCGCGCAGTTCGCATTTCTTAACCAGTCCGTTGCGGGTGGCGAAGAAGATGAACTTGTTTTCTTCTTGGAGGTTGCGCACGGCGAGCATGGTGCGAACGGTTTCGCCGGGTTGCAATCCGACGAGGTTGCCGATGTGCTTGCCGCGTCCGGCGGCGCTGACGTCAGGAATTTCGTAAACCTTGAGCCAGTAGACGCGGCCCTTGTTGGTGAAGATCAGAATGTAGGCGTGAGTGGAGGCGAGGAAGAGGTGTTCGACGAAATCTTCTTCGCGGGTCTTCATGCCGGTGCGCCCCGTACCTCCACGGCGCTGCATGCGGTAGGTGGAGATGGGAGTGCGCTTCATGTAGCCGGAGTGGCTGAAGGTGACGGCGACCTGTTCGTCGGAAATCAAATCTTCCAGGACGATTTCAGCGGCCTCGTCTTCAATTCGGGTGCGGCGTTCGTCTCCGTAAGACTCTTTTACTTCTTCGAGTTCCTTGATGATCACTTTGCGGAGTTTGGCTTCGGAAGCGAGGATGGATTCGTAATCTTCGATGCGCTCGCGAACTTCCTTCAGTTCGTTAGAAATTTCGTCGATGGAAAGTTTGGTGAGGCGATGCAGTTGCAGTTCGAGAATAGCCTCGGCCTGGCGGGTGGTGAAGGGCCTTTCAGGATCGAGCTTGGGAGCGCGGCCGGTGGTGTTGATGTCGATTTTCTTGCCGCCGAAGTAGGCGACCAAATTTTCGCGGGCGTCAGCGCGGTTGGCGCTGCCGCGGATGATGGCGATGACGTTGTCGAGATGATCGAGGGCGTGGATGTAGCCTTCGAGAATGTGCTCGCGGTCTTTGGCCTTCTGCAAGAGGAATGCGGTGCGGCGGCGCACGACTTCCACGCGGTGATTGATGAAGTGCTTGATGGCCTGGATCAGGCCCATTTCACGGGGCTGTCCGTTGACCACCGCCAGCAGGATCATGGAAAAGCCTTCCTGCATGGAAGTGTTCTTGAAAAGCTGGTTCAGAACGATTTGCGGCTCGGCGCCACGCTTGAGTTCGATAACGATGCGCATGCCGTCGCGATCGCTTTCATCGCGCACGTCAGAGATGTCTTCGATTTCTTTGTCGTTGACCAGGGCGGCGATTCGCTTGATGAGGACTGCCTTGTTTACCTGGTAGGGGATTTCGGTGACGATGATGGCTTCGCGATCTTTGCCGAAAGTTTCGATGGCGGCCTTGGCGCGCATCATGAAGCGGCCGCGTCCGGTGCGGTAGGCTTCGAAGACGCCGGCGCGGCCGTGGATTACGCCGGCCGTGGGGAAGTCGGGACCCTGAACGAACTTTAAGATTTCGGCGAGCTGCGCGTTGGGATTGTTGATCAGCGTGATGGTTGCGTCAACGATTTCGGTTAAGTTGTGCGGCGGAATTTTTGTGGCCATGCCGACGGCAATGCCATCAGAGCCGTTGATCAGAAGATTGGGAATGCGCGCGGGGAGAACGTCAGGCTCGACTTCGCTGCCATCGTAGTTGGGGCGAAAGTCAACGGTGTCTTTGTCCAAATCCTCGAGAAGCGCGGTGGCAACTTGCGCCAGCTTGGCTTCGGTATAACGGTCGGCGGCGGGAGGATCGCCATCGACGGAGCCGAAGTTTCCCTGACCAAAAATCAGCGGATAGCGAAGGCTCCAATCCTGCGCGAGGCGCACCAGGGCATCGTAAACCGCGAGGTTGCCGTGGGGATGATATTTGCCCATCACGTCGCCGACGATGCGGGCGCACTTGCGCGTGGCCTTGTTGGGCTGGAGGCCCATCTGCTGCATGGTGTAGAGAATGCGGCGGTGGACTGGCTTGAGTCCGTCACGAACATCGGGCAGGGCACGGCCGATGATGACCGACATGGAATAATCGAGATACGACTTCCTCATCTCGTCTTCAATGTTGACGGGCTGAATATGCAGCGCGCCGGGACTGCCGTTGTCACCGGGCGGTGGAGTCAGAGGAAGTTGGGGATCGTCGTTTTCAGGCATGATTTTGGTTGTTCAAAGTCTTCGTTTTTTGGACTTACTTTGGGCCGACGCTATTTTGTAAGCGGTTGTATTTACAGGTGTTTAGCTGTTTGCGTAAGTAAAAATTATATCACGGTCTGGGGCCGGTTTTCAGTGGCGGAATGCGACTGGTAAAGAGGTGGAAAAACGTGCGCTACCACACGAAGTATCGCGAAGTGGGGAGCTTACAATTGCTTCAACGATCTGGCCCACCACACTTTGAAAGAGGAGAGTACTCGAATGAAGGCGCTTGCGCACGGGTTGGTTTGGGGGTTACTGATTTGTTTTCTCTGCGGCGTGGCAGGGGCGGGATCGTCACGGCGGCACCGGAACCAGCGGGAGTCGCATACGGGGCAGCCGGGCGTCTTCGACTATTACGTGCTGGCATTGTCGTGGTCGCCGGAGTTTTGCTATTCGCATCGTGAAAAGCCGGAGTGCCAGAGTGGGCATCACGGATTTGTGGTGCATGGGTTGTGGCCGCAGTATACGAACGGGTATCCGGAAAATTGTTCAAATGCGGCGGGCCTGGCGGATCCGTCGAAGATGGCGGACTTGATGCCGGATCCATCTTTGGTGGAGCACGAGTGGAAGACTCACGGGACGTGCAGCGGACTGGATGCGGAAGCGTACTTCAAACTACTGCGGCAGGCGTTTTCGGGAATTCATATTCCGGCGAAGTTGGCGGAGCCTTCGCAGGAGTTTTCCATGACGCCGTCGCAGGTGAAGGATGAGTTTTTGCAGGCGAACCGCGGACTGGCGCGGGAAGATATCACAGTGAGTTGCGGGAATAATTATTTGACGGCAGTGTCGGTGTGCATGACGAAATCGCTGGAGCCGAAGGCGTGTGAATCTCTAAGGGACTGCCGGGCGAATTCGATTAAGGTTCCTCCGGTGCGGTAGGGGCCGCGCACTGCGGTATGCGGCGAGAATCTGAACCTGTGTTTTTGTGGCTAGAAGCTGGTGATCACTTCATTGGGCGATGAAGGTAGAGAGAACTTCACGCCGCGGCTGGCATTGGCTTGCAGGGTTTGGGGAAGATTCAGAGTGCTCACGGAGATCGGTTTCAGCCAATATCCGTCGGTGTAGTAGTCGCCCCGGGCGTAAAGAACTCCGGCGGCAATGGTGTAGTCGCGAACTTCTTCGCTGTGGCCATCCTGAAAAATTAACACCGCCGGTGAGACGTTCTGCGTTGGGGTCGCGCGCGAATTACTATGCGCTGGAGGGACGGCTTGGGATTGAGCCGGGGAGCTGATCCCGGAAACGTCGCCTTCGGTCGCACTGTCGGAGACGCGAACATAGCGCCCATTCTGTAATTCGATCATCAGCGGCTGGATGGTGGAAGAGTCGCGGCTTTCGGGGCGAACTGGATTCTCAGAGGAAAGCGCACGCGCCGCCTGCAGCAAAATGACCGGAGGCTGCGCAGCGATAGGGTAGCCGGACGAATAGAGAGCGTCCAGGTTGAAGTCGCCGAGGAACGGAAAAGGCAAAGACTCATAGGGAGACGGACGCGATAAGCGAGAGGCGTGAGCGAAGCGGCCATGACCAAAGCTGCCGCGCGAAGACCGCTGGCCGGTAGCGAAGGGGGCGAAGATCGCGACGAGCAAAAGAATCGTCAAAATTCTGCTTCGGCACTTTCCTGCCGGCGCACTTATGCGGTATGAACTTCGCGGACAGGGGCGCTCGCGCCACACCGAAGCCGGGATTGAAGCGGGCCAACGCATATTACGAGAATAGGATACTCCACTCGAACAAGTCCGCCGCCCTAGCATCAGCTAGCTGGATGGAGGACCAAGTGGGCGGCAAAAATGTCTTCCACGGCAAGACCTAATGATTTGAACACTGTGATTTCGCGATCTTCTTTACGCTGAGGTAGTTCGCCAAGTTCTGCCGCGATGTGGGATTCGTTCCAGAGGCCTTCGGAGATGCCCATGACTACGTCTCCGGCTTCTTTCAATGCGGCGGCGCGGGAGTCGACGATCAGGCGAGCCCGCTGCACGAGGAGGGGATCGAGCTCGCGTTGCGTGGGAATGCAAGCGCCCACGGCGATGACGTGAGCGCCTTCTGCGACCCATTCGCTTTGCACCACGGGCGTGGGGGAAGCGGTGCAGGCGACCACGACATCGGCGCCTCGGACTACAGATTCAGCATTGGGCATGGCATGGGTTCCGGTGTCAGCGGCAAATTGGCGAAGGCGCTCTCGACGGGGGCTCCAGGCGCGGACTTCGGTGAACTCGCGAACCTGGCGCAGAGCTTGGTAGTGGCTGCGAGCTTGAACTCCAGAGCCGAGGATGCCGAGAATGCGGGAATCTTTCCTCGCCAGGTGGTGCGCGGAGACGGCAGAGACAGCGGCGGTGCGAGCTTCAGTGATATAGCGGCCGTCAAGCATGGCTTCGGCCATACCGGTCTCTGGATTCAGCATCACGATGACAGCCTGATGTGTATCGAGTCCGCGGGCAGCGTTGGCGTGGCAGACGGTAACCAGCTTCGCGCCGAGGGCGGGCAGCGCGGGAACGTAACACGGCATGGAGCCGAAGAACGAGGCATCGCCGAATTTCAGAACGGTGCGCACCGGCTGCTGTACCCGTCCTGCGGAAAATTCCACCAGGGCGCGCTCCATGGCGTCGATCAAACCGGCCATGGTGAGGCGAGCGCGGACTTCTTCTTCGTTGATGAATCGGAGTGAGTTCATAGTTTTTTCCGGCGGCGACGGCGAAGCTGCGTCACTTCTTCTTTTCGGCTGGCGCAATCTGAACTTGGACGACTCCGGTGTTATCAGTCTTGCTGGTGTCGACCGAAACCGTAGACAAGGTGCCGTCGGGGTTGAGGGCTTCAATGGTCTGGGTGGCGCGCGATCCGGCGCTTCCTTGCCGCTGTGTGTCGGTGGTACGCAGGGTGACTCGAACCACATCAGGATTGCCAGGATCAGGCTGCTCTACTTGATGAGTCGTCTGCGAACCGGCCGGTGACTTGTGTTGGGCGGTAGTGGAGCGCTCAACCAAATGCATACTGCCGTCACGGGCGTTACCGGGAACGTCGAGGGAATAAGTTTCGGTGGTGCTCTTGGTCTCTCCGGGAGCGGTTTCGGAATCTTTGCTTACGGTACGCGAAATTTCTCCGAGCTTGCCTTCGGGGTCGAGGCGGGAGACGCGCTCTTCGGTAGTGGTGTCTTTGCCGTCATGCCGGATCGTGGTGTGACGGGCTTCGTTCACCTGCCAATTTCCGGAGCCGTCCGGCAGCGACGTAGTCTTTTGCGACTCCACCGTGCCGTTGGCGTTTTTCTGGCTGCGCTCCTGCGTTTGCATGGACGGGACAAGGTCGCCGTTGATGCCGGGGAGCATCACCGTGGTCTTGGTTTCCTCAACGTCCTTGCCGAGTTTTCTGGTCTGTGAGGTTTCACGCTGGACCGGCTGGAGCCTGCCGTTGGCATCGGGATTCGAAACCGTGCGGCTCACGCTGGAGTCGCCGCCGGGAGTGGCGCGGGTTTCTTCTTCTCGCACTTGCACCAGAGTTTTCCGGCCATCGGAATCCCTACCGAAGGTGCGAGTGATTGTCCGCGTGGTGGTGGAGTTTACTTTTATGGTTTCAGTCTCGATGTCCTGGTAAGGCTCGAAATCGCCACTTGATCCGCGCCGCTGCAGAGACTTGGTGTCGACAGTGCGATTGCCGCCTTGGGTATGGTGCTCAGAGCTGCGCGTGGGATTGGCATTGTTGCTGTTGATATCGGTGGTCGAAGTCCAGGTTTGAGGCTGCTGGGCGTCGGAGGCTTGTCCGAGCAGCAGGCAGGGAGGAAAATACCAAGGTAGTAAAAAGAAGCAGGCAATCGGACGTGCAACACGCGTGAGGTTCGTCCACCGCATCTGCTTATTTTCTTCCTGTGTAACCGGCGCTGTCCAGTGCCGGACCATTATTGATTTGCAAGCGGAAGGATGAGCGTGCTACCTTCCGGCATCGTTGCCCATGCGGAGGAAAACATGACGCACAAGCTGCATCATCCTCACCATCATCATCCCCACCCGCACAAAGAAACTTTTTCATCCACGCGAAGAGATTTTATTGCGTCGCTGACTGCGGCTGCCGTTCTTACGCCGTGGGCGCTGGGACAGGATCAAAAACAAACTGCGGCGGATATGGCGGAGCGCTTCCGGCAGATGTCGGAAGATGGAGAGAGAGAAGGGCTAGCCGCTCCCTTCAAAGGAATCACGACCAACGGGCAGGTCATGCCGGGCCTGTTTGAAATCAGCCCGAGCGGAGTTTCCACCGAGCCGGTGCGGAATGCAGCGGAGAAGTTCATGGCCACGCTGACCAATGTGCAGCTGGCGCGAACCATGTTTCCGGTGGACGATGTGCAGTGGCGCAAGTGGATGAACCAGCATTTCTATGCGCGGGCGGGAATCAGTTTTGCGGAGATGACCGAGGAGCAGCGCAATGCGGCCTTCGGCTTGATGCATGCTTCGTTCAGCGCGAAAGGTTTTGAGCTGACGCGCAACGTAATGCGTTTGAATGAGACGTTGGGGGAGATGGTGGACGATCATTTATTCCTCGGCGAATGGCTGTACTTCATTACCATCATGGGAAAGCCGTCCGCGAGCGAGCCGTGGGGCTGGCAGTTCAGCGGACATCACGCCATCTTTAATTATTTTGTCTTGGGCGACCAGGTGGTAATGACGCCGGTCTTCCTGGGATCGGAGCCGGTGAAGGCGACTTCGGGGAAATATAAAGGCGTGGAAATCCTGCAGAAGGAGCAAAACGACGGGTTGGCAATGTTGACCGCGCTGCCCGACGCGCAGCAAAAACGCGCCGTGCTGGAGTTTTCGAAGACCGGCAACAACAACCTTACCGAAGCCTTTAAGGACAACGTAGTGCTCGATTACAGCGGCCTGCGGGCAAATGAAATGGAGAATGCGGCGAGGCGCCGATTACGTGATCTGGTGGAATTGTATGTGAGCAACATGGATGACGGGCACGCCCGCGTCAAGATGAATGAAGTGGACCGTCACCTGGACAACACGTTTTTCAGCTGGATCGGCGGGGCGCAAGCCGACAGCACGTTTTATTATCGGGTGCAGAGCCCAGTCATCCTGATTGAGTTCGATCATCAGCGGCCGGCGAACCTGGCGAGGTTTGCCACCGATCCTAAGAAGCCGACGCGGCAGCACATCCATTGCGTGGTGCGCACGCCGAATGGAAACGATTACGGAAAAGATTTATTGCGGCAGCATTATCTGGCGCATCCGCATACGAGTTGAAGAAGGATGCCTGTATAACGTACCGGGGCTGGATGCATGGAAACGGGAAAGTTGCTGGTTGTTTTAGGTGCAGTGCTGGTGGTGGCCGGCATCGCCGTGATGATCATGGGCAGGACAAATCTTCCCATCGGCCGGTTGCCGGGAGATTTTTTATACCGCGGCAAACATACGACGTTTTATTTTCCGCTGGCCACATCGGTCGTCGTGAGTGTGGTGCTTTCAATTCTGCTGTATTTAGTGAGCCGCTGGCGGAAGTGACGGCGTGGTTGAAGCTGCGGCGCAAATTGGAAAGGATGACTCGTTGAGACAACTCTTTCGGGATTGCTGTGTGCTGATGTTGGGAACCGCCCTTGTTCTAAGTCTTGGTCTCCGGATGTGGGCGCAGGAGGGCGAGAGGGAACAGATTTTCTTTCACGCCAAAGTATTCACTGGCGATCCGCAGAGTCCGTACGCCGAAGCGGTTGCGATCCGCGGCGGAAAGATTATTGCCGTGGGCAACCTCTCTGAAGTTTCAAAGACAGCGTCTGCCGGCGCAGAAAAAATCGATCTCGAGGGCAAGACTCTCTTTCCCGGACTCATCGACTCGCACAGCCATTCGATTGATGGAGGCCTGGGGCTGATTGGGGCCGATGCCAGCGAGAAGGTGCAAAGCCTGGAAGAGCTTCCGCCGTTCGTCGACGAAGCAAAAAAGACGGGCAAGGGAATGCGGGGCGATGTGCTGGAGATCTTTGGCATGCCGCTGGAGTTCTGGTCGCATCCGGACGTGTTGAACCAGAGGTTCAGCCAGGGAGCTTACGAAAAACAATTCGTGCTGCTGCGCGGGATGGATGGCCACACCGCCTGGGCGAACCGGGCGTTGCTGCAGCGCGCCGGGATCACACCCGAATTTCTGAAGAAACTGTCGGCGCAACAGCGAAGCTATTACGGCGTCGATAAAGACATGCAGCCGAACGGCTTTCTGGTGGACGCGGGCGTGGAAAAAATCGAGCCTCTGCTGCCGCCTCCCGCTCCAGAGAAGTTGCTGGCAGCGGGGCGGGCGGCGCTGGACTACAACTACAGCCTGGGGATTACGGCATGGCTCGATCCGCTGGCTGCCGGTTACGTGTTGCGGGCTTACAAGATGCTGGCGGAAAAGGGAGAGTTACGGTCTGAAGTGGTGGCTTTTCCGCAGGTGAGGTCGAAAGAGCCTGAGGCAGAGTTGGCCGTGGTGCAGAAAACCCGGGAAGAGTACAAGGACGTTCCACATTTGCACGTCAGCGGAATCAAGATTTTTGCTGATGGCGTAGCGGAGTTTCCGTCCCAGACCGCGCACTTCAGCAAGCCGTATAAAAATACGGGGCGTAACGGCGACCTGCTGTTTGATCCGAAAAAGTTTGCCGAGTTATGTGTTGCGGCGGATAAAGCGGGACTGATCATTCATGTGCACGCCATCGGAGACAAAGCCGTGACCGAGGCCTTGAATGGAATTGCGGCGGCGCGCCAGGCGAATGGAAATTCGCGGCTGCCGGATACGATTACGCACGAGCAGTTTGTGAAGCCGGAGGACTTTCCGCGCTTTCGGGAACTGGGCGTGGTAAGCGCGTTACAACTCTTCTGGGCCGAAGCGAGTAACGACACGATTGAGATTCTTAAGCCTTATCTTGATCCCGAAATTTACAAGTGGCAGTATCCGGCGCGTTCGATTCTGGATAACGGTGGAATTATTTCCGGTGCCAGCGACTGGCCGGTTTCAACCGCAAACGTTTTTCGAGCGATTTATCAAGCGGAAACCCGCAAGGGTGCGGAAGGTGTGCTGGATGCCTCGCAGCCCATGCCGCGGGAAGCGATGTTTTACGCCTACACGCGCAACTCAGCCCGGGCGATGAATATCGATTCCATCGGAACCATCGCTGCAGGCAAGCGGGCCGATCTGGTTTTGCTGGATCGCGACGTCTTGACCGTCTCGCCGGAGGAGATGCGAGACACGAAAGTCGTGTGGACGATGGTGGCGGGTAAGGTGGTCTATCGGGCAAAGTAAAAAGGACGCGCGTTCAAGTTTGGTGGCGTCTCTTAATTTATGTCCCTGAACGACCAACTCGGATTCCGCTTTACACCGCCCGAGCGGCGTGTCTGGTCGGTCCGCGCCCTTGTGGCCGCCGTACGTACCCATGTGGAGCGGGAGTATACCGATGCCTGGGTTGAAGGCGAAATCTCAAATTTCCGCGCGCCCGATTCCGGCCATCTTTATTTCACCCTAAAAGATGGGAACGCGCAGATTCGCGTGGTGATGTTCAGCTCGAAGGCCCGGCTGCTGCGCTTTCGTCCCGCAGATGGAATGCAGGTGGTGACCCGGGGACGGGTAACTATTTATGAAGATCGCGGCGAGTTGCAGATCGCGGCAGAGTATATCGAGCCCAAAGGTGCGGGCGGGCTGCAGGTTGCCTTCGAGCAACTCAAGGCGAAATTAGAAGCGGAAGGATTATTCGCGGCCGAGCGAAAGAAAGCGATTCCGACTTTGCCTTCGCGCATCGGAATTGTGACTTCGCCGCAGGCGGCCGCGCTGCGCGACATTCTGAATATTTTGCAGAGACGCCATCACTCGGCCAATGCAGTCATTTATCCAGCGCAGGTGCAGGGCGACTCTGCCGCGAAGGAAGTTGCCGCCGGAGTGCTTTACTTCAACCAGAATCGTAACGATTCCCTCCGCAGTGTCGACGTGATTATCGTTGGCCGTGGGGGCGGTTCGGCGGAGGATCTGGCGGCCTTCAACGATGAAGGGCTGGCGCGCGCGGTGGCGGCCTCCGTGATTCCGGTGATTTCAGCGGTCGGGCACGAAACTGATTTTACGATTGTAGATTTTGTCGCCGACCTGCGCGCGCCAACTCCATCAGCCGCGGCGGAGTTGGTAATCCGGTCGCGGGTGGAGATTGAGAATCAGGCCGAGGCAGTTCGCGCCCGGCTGGTGCGCGCCATGGAGCGTCGCCTCCTCGAGGCGCGGCATGCATTGGTCGAGTTGGCGCAGGACGGCGCCTTCGCGCGCATGATGGATTTGATCCGGCAGCGGCAACAGAGAGTGGATGAACTGACCTACCGGCTGGAGCGCGGTGAGCGGCAAGCTCTGGAGCGAACCAGGCGGCGGTGGGAGACGCTGGCTGCGGCAGTGCGGCACTACGACCTGCGCCGCATGCTGGCCGGGGTTCGAGGCGAATTAACCGCCGCAACCGCGGCTATGTCCGCCGCTATGAGGAATCAATTGCTGCAGAATAAAGTTCGTCTGGAGCGTATGGGACGGGCGCTGGAAGCGCTTTCTCCTCTGGCCATTCTGGATCGTGGCTACGCTCTTGTCTTTGACGGAGCCGGTCAGTTGGTAAAGGATGCTGCAGCGGTAAAGCCAAACGATGAAATCACCGCGCGCGTTTCGCGGGGCGAGATTCGCGCCACGGTGAAAAAGGCTAGACCTTCGGCAAGCCGCGAAACCGGTATGTAATGCTTCTTTGTCCGGTTGGGGAAGCAAGGGAACACTGCTCGGCATTAAAATGTAGGGTTCTGCGCTGAAGTTCATGCGGATGGAGAGATGCCGGTGACGCAATTGATGGCGCCATGGTTAAGAGTGTCGTTGACGGTGCTCGACATTCTGCTCGTGGCCGTGGTCATCTACGAAGTGCTGGTGATGATCCGCGGAACCCGCGCTGCGCCCATGCTGGCGGGCTTGGCAGCCGTAGCCGTGGCCTTCTACCTGGCGCGCATCGGCGAACTGGTCACCCTGAACTGGCTGGTGAGCCATCTGCTGCCCTATGTCGTATTTGCCTTGATCGTGGTTTTCCAATCGGAGATACGGCACGTTCTGTCGGATGTAGGGCGGCGCGTCAGCTTTCTGCGCGGATCGGCGGTGGAGGGCGATTCCTACGATGACATCGTCCTGGCAGCAAATCTATTTTCGCAGCACCAGACCGGCGCGTTGATCGTGATCGAACGCGAGATCGGTTTGCGAACGTATGTGGAGAGCGGCGTCCCCATGGATGCGCGGCTTTCCTACGATTTGCTGGCGACGATTTTCCGTCCCAGCGCGCCCTTGCACGACGGAGCCGTAATCATTCAGAAAGACCGTCTTGCCGCGGCGGCATGCTTTCTGCCGCTTTCGATGAATCCAGTGCTTTCGACCCAGATGGGAACGCGTCACCGCGCGGCCATTGGAATTACCGAAGAAACCGATGCAATTGCAGTAGTGGTGTCGGAGGAGACGGGCGCGATCAGCATGGCGGTGGGCGGAAAGATTGAACGCGACCTTACGGCTGAGCTATTGCGCGAGCGGTTGAGCGGCGAATTGCGCCGGTATATGTCGCCGGTGGCGCTGCCCACCGTGGGCCCGCCCAGCGATGATTCCGACGCGGGCGAAGGGTCGGCCTTGCGGGCCAGCGTGCAGATGGGCCCGGACAGCGATCCAGACGGAGAAGTGGAGCGTCCCCTATGAGCCGGTTGCAACGCTGGGTACTGCATAATTTCTGGCTGAAGATACTGTCGGTGCTGCTGGCGATCGGGTTGTGGCTGGCGATTTCGCCCGACCAGGCGCCGGCAGAAATAACCTTGCGCGTGCCCATTGAGTTTCTGCATGTACCGCGGCAACTGGAGATTAGTTCGATGAACGTTCCGGAGGCGCAAGTCCGCGTACGAGGGCCGGAGCGCATGATCCGGGAATTGCGATCGACCGACATTCACGCCGACCTGGAGATGAAGGATGCCAGGCCGGGCGAGCAGACCTTTAATTTGACGGCCCAGCAGATACATTTGCAGCGCGATTTGATCGTGGTGCAAGTGGCGCCGGTTCGGGTGACGGTGGTGATGGAAAACGCGCCCGCGACAAGTCGGCCTTAGGTTCTTCTCGCGACTTCAATCGGGCTGATTCTCAGTTATCATTCTTGGTTGGCCATTATTTCGATATCCGACGATACCTTCACGCCCGCATAACTTATGAGCGATCAAAGCAGAAAGTTGTTTGGCACCGATGGAATACGCGGTGTGGCCGGCGAATTTCCCCTGACGGAAGAGAGTACCTATCTGATCGGGCGCGCTCTCGGCCACGACTTGTTGCGCGGATCGTGGAAGGCAAAGGCGCTGATTGGGCAGGACACGCGCGAATCGAGCGGATGGATTGCGGACCGGGTGGCCGCCGGCTTGGCGGCCGTGGGCGTGGAAGTTCACAGCGCAGGTGTGATCACTACGCCGGGCGTGGCTTATCTGGCGCGTTCCCGCGGCTTTGCGGCGGGAGTGGTAATTTCGGCGTCGCATAATCCCTGGACGGATAACGGAATTAAAGTTTTTTCCGGCGATGGATTTAAACTGACCGATGCCCGCGAACTGGCGATCGAAAAAGAAATCTTTGCGCTGCTGGCCAAGCCCGGCGCGGCGGACGATACCGCGATGAAAGTTGCCGGACCGACTTTGCCGGGAGAAGCGGCTCTGCGCAAGGCATACATCGATTCGCTGGCGGCCAGCGTCACTGCAGACTTGAGCGGATTGCGTGTGCTGGTGGATTGCGCCAATGGCGCGGCGGCGGCGGAGGCTCCGGAATTATTTCGCAACCTGCGGGTACAAACGACGTTCACGCATATCACGCCGGATGGAAAAAATATTAATGAAAGTTGTGGCGCGCTGCATCCCGAGACTTTGGGGAAGACGGTCGCAGAGTCCGCAGGCAAGTTCGACTTGGGCGTGACGTTCGATGGCGATGCCGACCGCGCATTATTTTGCGATGGCTCTGGCCGCGTGGTAAATGGTGACGGAATCCTGCTGGTGACCGCCCGCGACCTGCATCAACAGGGAAAGTTGACCAATGACATTGTGGTGGCGACGACCATGTCGAATATGGGCGTGGAGATCGCCTTGAAGAAATCGGGCATTCGAATGTTACGGGCGAATGTGGGCGACAAATACGTCCTGGAAGAAATGCTAAAAACTGGAGCCACTTTGGGCGGAGAACAATCCGGC
Source organism: uncultured Acidobacteriota bacterium (assembly GCA_963758565.1). Taxonomy (GTDB): domain Bacteria; phylum Acidobacteriota; class Terriglobia; order Terriglobales; family Acidobacteriaceae; genus Sulfotelmatobacter. The sequence continues at coordinate 443,412 of CAVWVX010000001.1, forward strand.
CACATTATTTTCCGTGACGGCGATGCCACTACCGGCGACGGACTACTGACCGCTTTGCGAGTGATGGATGTCATCGTCCGTTCGGGGAAAACTTTGGCCGAACTGGTGAGCGATCTAAAAGTGTTCCCACAGAAAATTCAGAACGTGCGCGTGCGGGAGAAGATTCCGTTTGTGCAGGTGCCGGAGGTGCAACGCGCAATCGATGCCGCCGAGCGCGAACTGGATGGCAATGGACGCGTCGTAGTTCGGTATTCAGGCACGGAGTCACTGGCGCGCGTGATGGTGGAAGCGGAATCCGAAGAAAAGATGCAGAGCCTCACGGCGGGAATTGCGCGCGAAATTCAGAAAGCGTTAGGCGTGTAGTATCCACTACGTGAAACGATGCCGCAAATCATTCGAATATCGGCAATAGTCTGGCCAATACTTCGTCCATAAACAAGTCTGGAATGGCTTCCAGTCTCTTCGCCCCACGCGCGACGAGATCGAGGCAGCGCGGTTGGTCGCAGCGTACGATTCCTGTGGTCTTAGTTCCGGCACTGGCCAGAGACACTGCAAAACCTGCCGTCCGCGCGAAATTGCCGCCGCTCGTGATCGGCAGAACTACCGGCACTCTAGTAATCCGGTTAAAAGCTTCCGGCGACACGATGAGCACCGGCCGTCGCCCTCTTTGCTCGTGGCCAGAAGTGGGGTCAAGGCTCACCAGCCAGATTTCGCCGCGCCTCATCGGCGTTTCCATCAGATCAGCTCGCGGCCGACGGGTTTGCTGGCCAGCCATTCCGCTTTTCGTTTGGAAGGCTGCTTCGACCGGCGCGCCTTGGAATCGCATTTGGCCAGCAGTTCGTCCAATGTGTACCGCGGCCGCGATCGTGGTTCGACGACCAAGCGGCCACTCTCCACCGCGATACCGACTTTGGCCCCCGGTTGCAGTTGCAATACATCGAGCAATGCCGGGGGAACTGCCAGCATCACCGAGCCGCCGACCTTGCGCAGATTCGTAGTGTGCATTAGATTCCCTTTTTGAAGATGTTATACTTTAGTATAACACAGTAAGAAAGCGGCGAGCAGCCACCGTCTCTAATCCAGATCTCTCCAGTTCGGCCCGACTCCCATTTCCACCAGCAACGGCACCGCCAATTCATGAACCTTTTCCATCTGTTCGCGAACCAGCAATTGCATCGTCTCCACCTCGTTCTCCGGAACCTCGAAGACTAATTCGTCGTGCACTTGCAGGGTCATGCGGGATTTCAGCTTTCGATCGCGCAATTCTGCGTCGATGCGAATCATTGCCACTTTGATCAAATCCGCTGCGGTGCCTTGCAAGGGTGTATTCACGGCCGTGCGTTCGGCGAAGCCGCGTTGGGTAAAGTTCTTGCTGTTGATGTCGGGAATGGGACGGATACGTCCGTGGAGCGTCTTCACTTTCAACTCGCGGCGGGCTTCCTCGAGTGTTTTATCCAAGAAGGCTCGCACTCCCTTATACGTTTCGAAATAATTGGTGATGAATTGCTTGGCTTCACTGGTATCGATGCCGAGATTTTGCGAGAGGCCGAAAGGCGACAATCCATAAACAATTCCAAAGTTGACGACCTTGGCTTGCCGGCGGTGATCAGGCGTCACCATGAGCGGAGGAACGCCGAACACTTGTGAAGCGGTAAGGGTGTGGATGTCGTCGCCGCGGCGATAGGCCTCGACCAGCAGTGGGTCGAGAGAAAAGTGAGCGAGCAAGCGCAGTTCGATCTGAGAGTAATCCGCGGTGAGCAGAACGTGCCCCGGTTCGGCAATAAACGCAGCGCGAATTCCACGGCCAAGCTCAGTGCGAATAGGAATATTTTGCAGATTCGGGTTCGCGGAAGATAGGCGTCCCGTGGCAGTTCCAGTCTGCCCGAAAGTAGTATGCACGCGGCCGCTATCGCGATTGATTAAAGCAGGCAGCGTGTCGACGTAGGTGGACTTCAGCTTGGTGAGCTGGCGGTAGTCGAGAACCTTTCTGGCGATGGGATGCTCTTCCGCCAGAGATTCGAGAACATCGACTGCGGTAGAGATGGTGCGTCCCTTGCCGTATTTCACCGGCTTGGGAAGATTCATGCGATTGAATAGCACATCGCCGAGTTGCTTGGGGGAACCGATGTTGAATTCGGTTCCGGCGATCTCATGAATTTCTCTCGCCTTGGCGGCGCTCTCGCGCTCCAGTTCACTCGACATTATTGCCAGCGCCGCGGTGTCGATCTTTACCCCAGCATGTTCCATGCGTGCGAGCACCGGCACCAGAGGCAAATCAATTTCTTCGTAAAGTCTGGTGAGCCCCGCTTGCTGCACTTCCTCGCGGAAAACTGTTGTCAGGCGGCCGGTTACGTCCGCAGCTTCCGCAAGGTCGCCGCTGAGCCGCAGGTTCAACCGGCGAAACGCCACGTCGGCAATGCTATGTGAGGAATACGTTGGATCCAGAAGGTAGGAGTACAGCATCGGATCGTGCTGCACGCCTTGCAGCTTAATATCTTGCCGTTCAAATTCGTGGATGGCGGCTTTGTAATCGTGGATCGACTTTACCGTGGCAGAATCGTTCAAAATTGCGCGCAGCTTCCCGGCCGCGGCGGAATCGAATTTTACGGTAGTAGCGCAGCCCGCGGCGGCAGAGATTGCAACACGCCTCGTCTCTGCATCCGGCGCCGGAGCAGCCGATGCCGCGTCCGTCAGCGCCAGCAATCCTGATTGGGGCACATTGTCGATATCTTCTTCCTCGCGCTCAGCAACTGGCTCCGAGCTCTCCGCTTCAAGTGCAATCGCCAGCGCTCCCTCCGGCGGCAGCGACGTGAGCACTCGTTCGAGATCGGCTGCCGAACGGGCTTCGTTGTAGTGGGTTTCTGTGACTTGAACCTCGGGAAGCAATTCCTTCAGCAGCGAAGTAAATTCGAGTTCCGTAAAGAGCTGGCGTAGCCCATCGATATCCGGCGAACCCACGCGCATAGCTTCCACATTGAAATCGACCGGAACATGCGTATCGATGGTTGCCATGCTCTTGCTGAAAAGAATGATGTCGCGATTGTTCAGCAAAGATTCGCGGTAAGTTTTCTTTTCTACTTCGGCGGCGCGGTCGAGAGCTTCTTCGACGGTGCCAAAGCGCTTAATGATTTCGACCGAGCCCTTTTCACCGATCCCCGGCGCTCCCGGAATGTTGTCGATGGAATCGCCGCGCAGTGCCATGATGTCGATCACGCGCTCCGGAGGAACTCCTAGAATTTCTTCCACTTTGGCGGCATCGCAGATCAGGTTGTCTTTCGGCGGATTCAGGATCTGCACGTCGTCATTGACCAACTGCATCATGTCTTTGTCGCTGGAGACGACGTACACGCAATAGTTGTCTGCGGCAGCTTTGCGGGCGAGGGTGCCGATCACATCGTCGGCCTCGAAGCCGGCGAGTTCGAGAATGGGGATGCGGTAGGCTTCGAGAGCGCGACGGATATAAGGGACCTGCTGCGCCAAGTCTTCCGGCATCGCAGCTCGGTTGGCTTTGTATCCCTTGTATTCGATTTCGGTAAAGGTTTGCGTCTTGATGTCGAATTTACGGACTTTGGTAATGGCCTCCGCCTGCGTATCGCGAAACGTCTTGGCCGCTACATCAAAAACGGCGGCAAGATACGACGGGGAAAAATCATCGCGCAATTTCCGCAGCATGTTCACGAAAACGTAGACAGCCGCGGTAGGTAGACCAGTCTTGGTCGACATGGAACGCTGTCGCGCCATGGCGTGATAGGCGCGGAAAATGAACGACATCGTATCGATGAGGAAGATGCGGTCTTTGCCTGAGGCGGAGGCCGAGGTTATTCCCGCAGCGCGCACGGATTCAACCGGAGAACTTGCGCTGGAAGTGGCGGCCGGGGATTTCTTTTTAGGAGGCAAGAAAATATTTTAGCAGCCATAGATGAGCCGCAGGCGCCGCCGGCTCACTCCACTCAACCAACCGGCTATTGAACCGGCTTGCCGAACACCGTGGTGTAGTGCAGCGCAATCTCTCCGCAAGTACCTTGTTCCGCGGAGTAGACGACGCAGGTATCGAATGGCCGCGAATAAACGTGCAGGCTCACCGCACGCTGATGGAATTCTTTGGGATTGAGTACTCTATGCACCGGGGCGAGGGGATCGACCGCGCACGGGCGCGACACATTCATCTCCACCGTCTCGGTGCTCTTGATCGTGCATTTGCCTGCCGCTGTGTCTTCGTGGATCACATTGAAATTTTCCACCTGCAAGCGTCCGATGGGTACGGCCATCCAGCAATTCTGGTCGCGGTGGTTGTGGACGGAACTGGCCTGGCCAATCTCCCAGCAAACTGCAATGAGCTCGTAAAGAGAATTCTTGTCGATCAGGTTGCGGGTGTAGTGCTGGCGATCCCACGTGAGATACGGTGCCAGGGAATCCGGATTCAGCGGATTTTCCTGTAGAAATTGGCGGATGGTTTCGGTTTGGTTAAAAGCGGACTCGGGGAAATTGCGGAGTAAGGTAACGAAATCCTGGATTGAAATCTGTTTGAGTGCGGTGGCCATGGGCTGCTCCCAAAAAAGTATACGCCGGGCGGTGTGGACGGAGAAATTGGTAAATGCTAAAGCTTTGAACGTCACGCCCGGGACAAGACCTTTTCAAGAATCGCTATTCGAGAAACATGCAATCTCCGTAAGAGTAAAAGCGGTAGCGCTGTGAGACCGCATGCTCATAGGCGCGCAGCACGTTCTCTCTTCCGCCAAAGGCGCTGACCAGCATCAGCAATGAAGATTGCGGCAAATGGAAATTGGTCAGCATCGCTTGCACGGCTTTGAATTCGAAACCGGGATAGATGAACAGGTCCGCAGTCGCCGACCCCTCGCGGATGCTGCCGCTACCGGCGCGAATGGCATGTTCCAAAGTTCGAACCGTCGTGGTGCCAATGGCGACGATGCGCCGGCCGTTGGCCATGGTTTCATTGATCGCGGTGGAAGCGTCAGCGGAGATTGTGTACGTCTCGCTATGAATCTTATGATCCTCAACACGTTCGACGCGGATCGGCTGAAACGTTCCCAGGCCAACATGCAGCGTGATCTCAGTGGTTTCAATACCGCGCTGGCGGATTCTTTCCAGAATTTCCGCGGTGAAATGCAGGCCGGCGGTGGGTGCCGCGACCGATCCGCGCTGCTGGGCATAGATAGTTTGATAGCGCTCCTGGTCGCCGGCGGAGTCGGCACGCGCGATGTAAGGCGGGAGTGGTACATGGCCAATGCGGTCGAGCACGGAAAAGAAATCATCGACCGCAGCGAAACGGATATGGCGCTGGCCAAATTCGCCGCGAGCCAGAACCTTGGCCTGCAACTCCTCGTGCTCGCCAAAAAAGAGGCGCTCGCCCACTCCGATCTTGCGCCCGGGGCGAACCAGACACTCCCAATCATTAGGTTCCGCAGCCAGTTGACGCGTCAGCAATACCTCGATGCGTCCGTGAAGAAAATCGTGGGCCGCTGGGTTGCGAGCCCTGTCCGGCTGCGCCTGCGTTCCTTCCCGGCGGCCATAAAGGCGCGCCGGAAACACCCGTGTGTTGTTAAACACTACAAGATCGCCGCTGCGCAAAAAATCAGGAAAGTCCCGGAAGCGCCGGTCGGCATATTCGCCGGAGCTTCTCCGCAGGTGCAACAGGCGAGATTCATCTCGCCGGGCCAAGGGCTCCTGGGCAATGAGTTCTTCGGGAAGGTGGAATTGAAAATCAGAAACCAGCACGCCCTCTGAGTATAAAAGACGGCAATTTCTTGCGCCCGCAGCCTGCTGCCATATCGATCTTTCTCTCCGCTTTTTTCACTTTTTCTTGTAAATTTGTTTGTCTGTTCGTGCCGAGTGCGATACTATGCGGGGGCTGTACTTTAGCCGCTTTTCGTCACTCCTCCGAGAGAGTATTTCCATGTCCGCTGAACGTAAACACAGGGAAGAAATTGTTCGCTACGGGCGCATGCTGCATGAGCGTGGCTTCGTGGCGGCGATGGACGGCAATCTCTCGGTTCGTTTGGATGAAAATCGCATCCTGGTGACGCCGACCTGCGTCAGCAAGGGCGCCATGAAGTCCAGCGATATGGTGATCGTTGACCTCGAAGGAAACCGGGTCGCGGGGCGGCGCAACGTGACTAGCGAAATTGGAATGCATCTGCTGGTTTACCGCATGCGGCCCGACATTCAGGCGATCGTCCACGCCCACCCGCCCACCGCCACCGGATTCGCCGCCGCCGGCATGGCCCTCACCGAGCCTCTCGTCTGCGAAGTGGTGATGGGGCTGGGATGCATTCCGCTGGCGCGCTACGGAACACCGGGCACATCAGAGCTGGCCAAAACGCTGGAACCGTATGTTCCCTACTACGATGCAATTCTGATGTCGAACCACGGCGTCGTCGCTTACGGCGACACCATCGAACACGCTTACATGAAGATGGAGACCGTGGAACACTTTGCTCAAATTGCGCTGGTCACGCATCTTCTGGGCAGGCAGCAGCCGCTCAGTGGAGTCGATATCGAAAAGCTGATGCTGGCGCGAACCAAATATTTCGGTGGGAAGATGAGCGCGTCCATGCCGATCGCGATCCGCGAGCCGGAGAAGGTCAGCTAGAGCACTTCGAAATCAAGAGTTACGGGGCGCGAGTCGAGGACTCACGCCCTTTTATTTTTTCCCGATCACTCGCCGCCAATTCGAAATCGGAATCCCGCTCTAAAGTTCACCGGCAATGCCGGATAGCCTACGACTTCGTTGTAGCGGCGATCGAGTGCGTTTTCAATATTCGCATACGCCGTGACCCGTGAGCTGATGGCGTACCAGCCGCCAACGTCAGCTCGCACGTAGCCGGCGGCGTGGTCGATGTTGAAGAAGAAGAAATCATCATCCGGGCGGCGGCCCACGAAACTTCCACTCAGGTTTGCTCCCCAACGGTTGCCCAGATAAGACAGCAACATGGTGGCGGAGTGCTTGGGACGCCGAAGCAGCGGCTTGCCTTGGTTGAATTCCTGATCGATGGGAGCGGGATTATCCAGAATTTGGGTTGAGGTGTAGGTATAGGCGGCATCAAGCAGCAGCCGGCTACGGAGTTTAGCCTGCAGTTCAATTTCAGCGCCTTGGGCAAAGGACTTATTAATGTTGCCGTACTGGCCGATGAAATTTACCAGATCGATTTCCTGATAGTTGATTTGATCGCGGAAGAGATTGTTGAAGTAAGTGGCGTTGAATACGTACTTGCCGCCCACAAAATCCTGCTGCAGGCCGGCTTCAAAGGCGCGAACATGCTCCGGCTTCAGCCCTGGATTTGTGTACGAATACGGCGGTCCGGCAAATGTCTCCTCCAATCGCGGTTCTTTGAAACCGGTGGCATACGAGAAACGAAGGCGCGTGCCGGAAAATACTTCTCCTCCGCGCCAAGCCAGAAAGGTCAGCGCTACGCGGGGAACGCCGATATTTCCGAAAGCACTATTGTGCACATACCGTCCGCCTGCAATGGCGGAAAGCCTTCCATAGTTCAACTGCTGCTGCAGATAAGCTTCATTGCTCAGGCGCTGGCCGTGGGTCTGGCCAAAGTTTATGTCGCCGACATACCCATTTTCGTTTTCCATCCGGTAGCCGAAGGTGGTGTGGGCCCAGGCGCGCTCGGAATAATCCCCTTGGTATTCAAATCCGGCGCGGTTGATGCGGTCGACTTCGTGCGATGGAAAATCGGTTTGGTCGCCGAAGGCATCGACGCGGGCCGGGTCGCCATTCACATTCAGTTCGTTGTAGCGGTAAAGATAATCGAATGCGGTAAGTCGATGCTGCCATCCGTTGGGGGCGGCCACCGCCAGTTCAACGCTGCCCAGCAAGTTATTGTATTGCGACCATTCTGTCGGATCAGGGGGCAGCAACTGCGGCACATCATTTACCAGGACAACCGGCGAGCCGTTGAAATTCCATTCGCCGGGAATACCGGTGTGATTGTTGGAGTGGCGCAGGTGAAGGCGCAGCGAAGTTTTATCGTTCAACGCCGCACCCAGGTTCGCGCCTTGCAGGGAATCAGAATAGGCGTCATTGATTCCTGAGCCGCTGGTGCTGAACTGGTCGCCGAAAACGTTGTAGTCGAAGCGATCGTGCGAGCCCGCCAGAGACACATACCCGTTGGCGGTGGAGAAGTTTCCGCCGTCCGCGCCGAAGCGCAGTTCGGGAGTGGGAGTGTTGCCGGCGCGAGTGAAGACCTGCACCACGCTGGTCATGGCGTCGGAGCCGTAAAGCGTGCTTTGCGCGCCGCGTACAAATTCAATACGGTTGGCTTCGGTCAGCGGCAGCGTGCCAAAGTCGAAGGTGCCTCCGGGTTCGTTGATGGTCACGCCATCGACGATCACCTTGTTGTAAGTAGAATCGCCGCCGCGCACAAACAGAGAGGATAATCCTCCGCGCTGTCCGGCGTCGCTGACCACTGCGCCGGGTAAGAAGCGGATTGCATCCGAACTCGATACCGGGTGCATGGTTTCGAGTTGCGCATTTTCCAGAGTGGAGACGCTGGCGCCCGATTCGTCCGCCGATACCGGAGTGCGCGTGGCAGTGACAACCACGGTTTCAGATGCTGTAGCGAGCCGCAATTGGACAGTAATTATCTCGCTCAAGGCACTGGGAAGATCCTGCGAGTGCGGAGCGAAGCCCGCAGCCAATACTTGCAAGTGCAGCGCGCAATGGCGCGCATTGCTATCCGTAGATCCCAGGCCCGCGAAGAGGGCCATTCCCTCGGCCGTAGAAGTTACCACCGCAAAAGGACCGTCGCTGCATTGCGAGGAAAGAGTTACCTGCGCCCCGGCCACTGCGGCGGAACGAGGGTCCACAACTTTGACTTTGAGGTCGGCAGCGAACGCTGTCGAGAGAGCGGCGAAAAATAAAAATAAAGCGCAGAGCCTGCGCATAACCATCCTCCTTTTCACGCGAAAGGGGTTAAGGTGGACGGTTCACGCCGGTCTCCTGGCTTTGCGAGTGAGGATGCGGAACCGGTTGGTTCCCCACATCCGGAAGTTGCCGACGGCCTTCCCGGGATCGCTCCCAGTGACCGCCTGCGATTTTCTCGCTTACAGTTGCGCGGCAGCGCGGGAATTGCACCCGCTTCCCTGTCTTCGCCGCAAGGCAAAGACGCGCAAACCGAAGGACATTTCAAAGAACTAAAAATAGTAGTGTGAGGAATCTATCGGTTGGGAACAGGAGAAGTCAAATTCTCAGCGACCTCGACCCCAGGGAACAAGTGGAGCGCTGCCAGACTTCGCCTACCGATCCTCCCGTTGCATTTCCAAATGCGCCGAAGGCTTCATCACAGGGAACTCCGCTGACCCAACCTTCTGAATGTTAGCCTCCGCAAAACTGCAAATGCGCTCAAGCGTTTCCTGCAATTCCTGTTCATACCGGTCCAGCTCTTCATCCGAGGTTTCGGCCGGAACCGGGATTAACCTGCCAATGCGCATCAGGACACGGGAAAAAGGTTTGGGAATGATGAGGCGGTCCCAGGTGTTTAAGACCCAGGCCTTCTCCACGGCCATGTGAAACGCGGTCATGGAAACGCCGGCGGAGCGGGCCAGGGCCACGGGCCCGGGTTTAACCTTGTGGCGTGGGCCCCGGGGACCGTCGATGCTGAAGGCCACGGTCCAGCCCTCTTGCAGGGCGCGGCGCAAGCCGAGCAGGGCGCGCACCGCATTGCGGCTGCTGGAGCCTTTGACCGCAACGAATCCAAATTTGCGGATAATTCGTCCCATGTATTCGCCGTCGTAACTGTTGCTGCTCATAACGCGAATGCCCTGATCGCGGAACGTATAGGTCGCGGGAATGATGCAAGCGTGCCAGAAAGAGGCGACCAGCGGACGCTGATCAATTTTCTCCTGCGCACCGTCTTCGCGGGAGATGCTGACCCGCAGCGTGGGCCCGATGAGGCGGATGAACCAGTATCCGGCGGCGATTATGATGCGCAGAACAATACGCTGTCGGAGACTAAAGCGATGCCGTGCGGGAGTGACTTCGGGGCCGGGCGGTGCGCTCGTGCTGGCGTCGATCACGAGAATATTGTAACTGGAGCTTCGCTGCCCCGTGCCCTGCTTCGGACAATGTCGCTAGCTTAACTTTCCAGGTAGGCGTCGATCCACTCTTTAACTTTGTGGCGGCGGTCGTCGGCGGCGTCGAAGCGCACTCCGAAGGACTTACTCTTTCGCCAGGTCACCACCCCCCGAACGCAGACTCGCGGCAGCGTGAGCAGCGAAAAAGAAATTTCCACATTCGTTCCGGAAGGCATGTCCTCGGAGCTCTTTAACGACATTCCTCCCGAACTGATCTCGATACTCGATGCCACCAGCCGGTGTCCATCATTGCTGGCCACCGTGACCTCAGTCATGATGGGGATGCGGGCATAACGACGCAGTTCATGCAGCACCAGCATGTGGGTCGCTCGCACCAATTTCATGGCCGCCGGACGCTCCAGCGGCTCCTGGAACATGGCGTTGATCCCATACTTGGAGTAGCGCATCGCTTCCTGCGCGCTACCCCCCAGTCCGTACAACACCAGGCGGCTGTTGGAATTCGAAGTGCGTGCTGCCTCCATCACCTTCTCCGCACCGGGACCAAGGTTAATGACACAGGCTTCAAATTTTTCCTGCTTCAGGCGCTCCGCGGAACTGGCGGACGTGATCACTGTTTCAATTCCGAATTGCCGGAAACATTCGGTCAGCAGATAGCGGGACGATTCCTTGAGGTCGACTAACGCAGCTCGAGCCGCCACCTTCTTACTGGTGCTGGGTGCCAACGCGGGGGCAGTGCCGAAAACTCTTTCCATGTGAGAAGGACCGGTGTCAGTACAAAAGTTATTGTGGCTCGCCGTACTCCGAATGGAAAGACCCTAAGGGGCAGGACTCAGGGTACAAAAGTGTCATTACCCTGGGTGGACTGGTGGGTAAAAATATACTAAAGCCCGAGTTCTCAGGGATGGAGAGCGGCTAACTGGCTGGCCACGCTGCCCAACAGTCTCTCCGCAGCCTCTCCGGGATCCTGGGTGGAAAAGTTATCGTCCAAAACCAGAATGCAAACCCCGGCATCGATCTCCTCTAATACCTTTCTGGTCGGTTTGCCCCGCAAGGATTGCAGGCGCGAAGAAATCACTACCAGCGGGGCCTTGGTCGCCTTCAACAATATTCGGGCATCTTCAACACTCAAGGTCGCCATCGCGTTGTATCCCGCGCTGCATAATACTTCGCGCAGAAAGGTGCACACATCGTTGGATTCGTAGACGCAGAGCAGGCGTGGCCGCGTGTCGCCATCTTTCGCCTTCGAGTAGCGCGAGCCCAGGTAAGCGGCGGTAATCGCTTCTTCCGGCGATTCGTAGACTTCAAATTGAGAAAGCAGGCTGGTCAGCTCCAGCATTTTGCGGATTCGTGCGGGTACTCCGCTCAGCTTCAGGTCGCCACCTTTGGCGCGTGCGGCGCGCATCAGGCGCACCAGCGCGCCCAATCCGCTGCTGTCGACAAATTCAACCTGATCGAGTTGCAACACTACGTCGCCATGCTTCTCGATGGCATCTCCAACCTGGGAGTGCAGAGTGAACACCTCATTGCCCGCCACAATCCGGCCGTGACACTGCACAATCGCTACATCGCCTACCGGACGGCTTTCCAAGCGTAGCTGCATTCGCACCCCGTGGATCCAGATTGAAACACCGCACCAGGAACTGCCAGTGCGTGCGAATCTTACGTGGCCGGATTCGGCAAGTCAACGAAAGTGTTGGCCGAGATAAAGGCGCCAGCAAGAATCGCGCGGCGAAACAGAAGGAAAAAATCCCACACACTGACTACTCTTCTTTTGGTTCGCGCTCGTCGATGGCTTTTTTCTTGGCGCTCAGGGAATCTTGTGCCATTTGGACATGGCGCTGGATTGCGGCGCGGAGCTCCTGGGCAAGTCTTTTCAACTCCGCCTCTGCTTCTGGACTAAAGGGTCCGGCGCAAAGTTTGCGAATTGCCGCGGTCAGCTCTTCAATCCGGGGGTCGGTTGAGGAGGACACCGCGGTATTTTACGGAGCCCTGGCGATGGGTTCGATACAGTACATACCCTAGCGCTGAAAACAAAAATATCGTCTTCCAGCTGCAAAAATGATCTCCCAAGTTTTTCGCGATGCCCAAGCGATTCGTGCAATATCTTCGTACAGCCCGCTCCTTCCAATTCTCAGGGTGCGCTAACAAAGCTCAGCGCGCCAACCACTTACCGCGCCGAGCCCTTGTGGAATAGAGCCAAGAGTTTGGCCATTGCTTTGCCTTAGTGCAGGGAATGACGATACGAGAAAACGAGAGCGCTGACGAAAAAGAGTGGCGAAGGCTCTGCGATTCAATCGCTTCCGAACGCGATCCGGAGCGCCTGTCCCAACTGGTAAATCAGCTGTTGCTTGAGTTGGACGCTCGTCGCAAAGAGACGCGCGAGAAGGAAAAATTTTCCGGTACGACCGAGGGGGTGACAGATTAAAGCTGGCAGCGCTCTTGCCGATGAAGCCTTCATAAGCCATGGGCACGAGAGCTCAAACCGCTCCTTTCGAAAAACCGACCCCCTGCATTGCCAGACAGCCTATCCTTACCGCCAACGAAACCGTGGTGGGATATGAGCTGTTTTTTCGCGAAGCCAGGGAAGATAATCGCTTCCACTCTGAGAGTGAGAGCGCAACCGCCGCTACCATCGAAACCCTCAACCTGGTCGGGTTGAATGTTCTATGCGATGGCAGGCTGGCGTTCATTAACTGCGGCCGTGAGACTTTGCTCACTGAGTCGTTTGATCTCTTGCCTCCCGACGATGTGGTGATTGAGATCCAATCGACTGTCCGGCCTGATGATGAAGTGATACAAGCTTGTCAAAGAGTGAAGCAGAAAGGTTTCGCTCTCGCTCTGGATAATTTTGTTCCGGAGGATCCGCGCACTCCGCTGCTGCCGTACGCCGACTATTTAAAGGTCGATATCACCCGCGTCCCTCCGATGCAGGCCGCCTCGATGGTGCAGGCGCACTCCAGTCCCACGTTGCGCATGCTGGCGCACAAGGTCGAATCCCGGCAGCACTTTATTACTGCCGGTAAGAATGGCTTCACTTGGTTCCAGGGTTATTTTTTCCGCCATCCCGAGAATATTCAAGCCCGGCATATCCCCGCCAACCAAGGCACTTCCCTGCGGCTGTTGAGCGCAGTTTCGAAATCGGAAGTTGATCTGGCGGAGGTGGAACGGCTGATCAAGCATGAGCCTTCGTTGTGTTACAGGCTGTTGCGATACTTGAATTCTCCCGCTCTCGGCTTGTCGTCGCCCGTGCTCTCTGTGGGCAATGCCCTGACTCTGCTGGGCGAAAAGGAATCGGTCCGCTGGATCCGGATGACGGCCGCCCTCGGCATGGGACAAGATAAACCTTCCGATCTAATCTTGTCCTCGCTGGTGCGTGCCCGCTTTTGCGAGCTCATCGCCTCCCGGGTGGAACATGGCAGGGCTGATCTTTTTCTGCTGGGTATGCTTTCCCTGATCGATGCCATCCTTGCCTTGCCCATGGGCGTGGTGGTGGAAGAACTGTGTCTGGACCCCGCCATCAAGGCCCAGCTTCTTGGGGCGAAAATGGGCAAGAGCACTCCTCTTTCACCCATCTATGATTTGATGGTGGCGCGCGAAGCGGGCGATTGGGGATTGGTCACGCAGTTGGGAAAGCAACTGAATCTGTCTCTCTCATTCATCGCGGAAACGTCCACCGCAGCCATGCAATGGGCTCACGGGATTACCAGCGCGGGCAGGCCGCTCAAGGCATAAGCCGGAGAAACTCCCGCCAGTCTTCTTGATTCAGATTTTTTCGCCGATTCTTTACTCGGACCAGCGCTTGAACAGCAACGCGCCGTTGGTCCCGCCGAAGCCGAAAGAATTCGACATGGCATATTCCAGCTTGGCTTTGCGCGCGTGGTTGGGAACGAAATCCATGCCGGCGGTTTCGGGATCCTGGCTTTCCAGGTTAATCGTGGGGGGCAGGATTTGATCGCGCAACGCCAGCACTGTAATGCCGGCTTCCAGTCCTCCAGCGCCGCCCAGAAGATGGCCTGTCATGGACTTGGTGGAGCTTACCGGAATTTTGCGCTCGCCAAAGAAATTGCGGATAGCGTGCGCTTCGAGCGTGTCGCCAATTGGGGTAGAGGTTCCATGAGCGTTGACGTAATCCACTTTGTCCGGGGTAATGCCGGCGTCGCGCGCCGCGTTCCGCATCACCCTGAATCCGCCCTCATGCTCCGGAGCAGGCTGAGTCATATGGTAGGCGTCGCCCGACATGCCGTAGCCAGCGACTTCGGCGAGAATGGTCGCGCCGCGGCTTTTCGCGTGCTCCAATTCTTCCAGCATCAAAATCCCCGCGCCTTCGCCCATCACAAATCCATCGCGATCTTTGTCCCACGGCCTGCTGGCTCTCTCCGGTTCGTCATTGCGTGTGGAGAGCGCGCGCATGGCGGCGAATCCACCCACTCCCATTGGCGTGATGGCGGCCTCGGAGCCGCCGGCAATCATCACGTCCGCGTCGTTGTGCTGGATGATGCGAAACGAATCTCCCACGGAGTGCGCGCTGGTGGTGCAAGCCGTTGCCGTGGCCTCGTTCGGACCCTTCGCGCCGGTGCGCATGGAGACGTGGCCCGCCGCAAGGTTCACAATAGCTGCGGGAATGAAAAATGGAGAGATCTTTCGCGGACCGCCTTCGAATAACGCGGTATGCTCGCGTTCGATGATGTCGAAGCCGCCGATGCCGGAGCCGATGTGCACGCCCACGCGCTCATCGTTCTCCGGCGTGATTTTTAGCCCAGACATTTTGAACGCTTCATCGGCGGCGGCGATGGCAAGGTGAATGAAGCGCCCCATCTTCTTGACTTCTTTTTTCTCAATGAAGTTCAGCGGATCGAAGTTTTTGACCTCAGCGGCGATCTGGCAGGCGAAAGCGGCGGAATCGAACTGGGTGATGCGGCCTACGCCGCTTTTGCCGGCGAGCACAGCTTGCCACACTTCTCCGGTCGTATTGCCCACTCCGCAGATCAGGCCGATGCCCGTAACTACGACCCTGCGTCCCAAACTACTTGCCGCCTTTCGAATGCTTGGAGATGTAATCGATGGCATCCTGCACGGTGCGGATCTTCTCCGCGTCCTCGTCGGGAATCTCAATGTCGAAACCTTCTTCGAACGCCATAACCAGTTCGACCGTATCCAGGGAATCGGCGCCCAGGTCATCCACAAAGGAAGCGCTGGAAGTGACTTCGCCCTCATCCACGCCCAACTGCTCCACAATAATCTGCTTTACCTTCTCGTCAACGGCTGCCATGTTTCTCCTCGCTTAAACTTGAATTAGATTGAAATTCGATGTCCGGGACTCAATACCGCTAAAGCCAAATTCGGAAAAGGCGAACGTGTAGTGTAACGGTCTGGGCGAATCACTGTAAAGGAAGCAACTGGCGCTCGACCACTCTCTACCCAGATTTTGGAATTGCACCCTTTGAATCCTATCGGTTGCCCGTATTGCGGTCAAACCTGTATCGAGGTGTTCCGGCCGATTTATGATGGGGCTATCTTCAGGTCAGGAGTTTCTATTCAAATGAGGTTTTATTTAAGAAACCTGTCATGGCCGGGCTTGCTGGTCTTTGCCCTGGCCTGCTGTCCTTCCACCTATGCCGTTACCTGTCCTGAAGACTC
Organism: uncultured Acidobacteriota bacterium; assembly: GCA_963758565.1. GTDB lineage: Bacteria > Acidobacteriota > Terriglobia > Terriglobales > Acidobacteriaceae > Sulfotelmatobacter. The sequence continues at coordinate 459,111 of CAVWVX010000001.1, forward strand.
GCCCAAGACTGCAGAAGCGCTCGCGCAAGTGGAACGCGCGTGGGCCGGCGCGCTCGAACATCGTGACACTGAGGCACTGAGCTGCATTCTGGCGGAGGAGTTTCAGGATGCCGATCCGGAAGGCGCTCTGTTTGATCGCGCCGCGACTCTCTCCAAAGCCGCCAACCACCGCCCCGTACACCATGAGTTGCACGATATGGATGCTCACATCTATGGCGATACCGGTTACATCCGAGGTCTGGCCACTGCGGCGGATGCGCAAGGCAAAATCGTAGCCCGGGTTCGCTTTACTGACGTGTACGTCTATCGGGATCGACGATGGCAAGCCGTGGCGGCGCATGAGTCGATGCTGCCCGAGACCACGAAAGCGCCTTAGTACATTGCGGAAAAATTCGGTCTGGGTTTCAGCAGCCTCCTGGAAAAAGAATTTGAGGGATCTATGCGGGCAGTCGTACAGCGCGTGAGTCGCGCTCAGGTTACGGTCGATGGAGAGGTCACCGGGAGGATCGGCCTGGGTTTGCTGGTACTCCTTGGCGTGGGCCGGGATGACTCCAACGCAGATGCGCTCTATCTGGTGGAAAAGATCGCGGGCCTGCGCGTATTCGAGGATGATCGGGGAAAAATGAATTTGAATGTGCAAGAGGTGGGGGGCAGCATCCTCGCCATATCGCAATTCACGTTGTACGGCGACGTGAGGCGGGGCAAGCGGCCGTCCTTCGATGCCGCCGCCCCGCCGGAAAAAGCCCGCCAGCTTTACGAATTTTTCGTCGAGCAGGTTCGCGCCTCCGGCCTATCCTGCGAAACCGGCCGCTTCCAGGAAATGATGCAAGTGGATTTGGTCAATGAGGGTCCGGTGACGATCCTGCTGGATTCGGCGAAGGAATTCTAAGCCGCCGACACGCCGCCGTCAGAAATGCCATTTTATCTGTAAGCTATTGATAACAAACAAAAGGGCCTGAACCGAGGATTTCGCCCAACCGGCCATGTCGTTTGTTTTCAACGCGCCCGCTGTAAGTGGTTGAAAAACGTTCCGGCCGTCTGAAGCGCGAATCGTGATCGACTCCGCTCGCTGGATGCCTCAGGAACGCACAGAATCGCCCCCAGATCGCATCCGAGGGCGGCGGAGGTCCCTGAGGTCGTCCGACGAACGATCGGCGCTCAGATCGCTTCTAATGAGGAATTCCCCGTAAGTTGTTGAAATTGTCTGTAAGTCGTTGAACTTAGCCGCAAGCTATTGAAAACACTCAAGACTGATACACGGGGGAACGTGGCCGTCCGGGAGGGGCGGCAAGATAAGCTAACCATGCTGCTGAATTCGGCGAAGATGTTTGCAGATTATTCAGTGTCCTTCTTTCGAGCCAGTTTCCATGAGTTTTTTGGTCAGCAGGACCAGCCCCAGAATCTGCGTCCACTCGGAAACGATATTGCCTACGACCTGTCCCCACTTGCTGTTCGGGTCCATGGCTTTGAATGCGAGTACCCAGCCCAGGCCGGTTATCAGCAGAAACAGTGTCAGCGAGTGCTCGCGCAGCAACTCGAGCGCCCTTGACCGCCAGATTCCGTTCGGCCGCTTGCTCTCCGCCGAGCCTTTTTCATAAAGATGCTTGGTCATCACCACTGTCACCAGGACCCCGGTCCAGTCTGCGATGGCATTGCCAAAAAATGAACCGAGGTGGGTAGAAGGATTGGCGCGACAATACAGAGCGATCAGAATGATTACGACGCTGGCTGTGGCAAGGCTTAGGGAGTGTTCCTTGAAAAATCCCTTGGAAGTCTGTTTTCTCATCCCCGTACTGTACCCGAGCCGGAGCGGAGTTGGCAGCAAGGGCGCGAGCTTACTCTACGGCAAGAGGAATGGTGGCGCTCACGGTGGTTCCAGAGGAGCCGGAACGGAATTCGAAAGTGCCGCCAAATTGGCGAACCCGTTCTTCCATGCCACGCACTCCAACCCCCATTCTGGCGGCTGACATTTGCTTCCGCTTTTGCGGTGAGATTCCAGTACCACGATCGGCGATTTCAACTTTCATGACGCCGGGTCCGCGGGTGAGGCGGATGCTGGCCGATGGGCTGCCCGAGTGGCGGTGAATGTTCGTCAGGCTTTCCTGTATTACGCGGAATACAACCATCTCAACGCTGCGCTGAACTCTGCTGGAATCTTCCGGCAACTCAAGCTCGACTTTGATGCCGCTTCGTTTGGTGAAACCTTCTACATACCATTGCAAAGCCGAACGCAGGCCGGCTTCATCCAGCAGCGGAGGATGTAACAGGTAGGAGAGTGTGCGGATTTCCTTGGAGAGATCGTCGGAAAGCTGCTGGCTCTGGGTCACCAATTTTATGACGGTGGGATTCTGACCTTTCGCAGCTTCCAGCAATGCGGCAAAATTCAAGCTGAGTGCGATAAGAGTTTGCCCGGCGTGGTCGTGCAATTCTCGCGCCATGTGACGCCGTTCTTCATCCTGAGCCAGGAGCAGGCGTCCAGTAAGCTCCCTTAAATTCATCTCGGCTCGCTTGCGTTCGTGGACCTCCGATTCCAGCGCCGCGGTGCGCTCCTCGACTTTGCGTTCGAGTTCTTCATTGGCCGCGCGCAGCGCTTGCTGAGCAACTTTTAGAGGGCTCAGGTCGGTAACGAAAGCGGCAATTTCAAAATTGCCCTCCACCGAGCCGATGGCGGCCGCTCCAATCAAAATTGGCACCAAGCGTCCATCTTTTGCGAGGTAGGCTTTTTCGTAGACGTCGCAGCGTCCGGTCTCACGCAGTTGTTGTATGGCACGCACGTCAGCGCCGGCATGCTCCGGCGGTGTGATCGCGTCCCAGCGAAGCTTGCGGCTGCTTACGTCTTCTTCGCTGTATCCCAGTGTTTTCAAGAATTCCGGATTGATGTAACTGATGGCGCCGCTGAAGTCTCCAATGACGGTGCCAAAGGGATTGGCCTGGGCAAGACTTGTAAAACGTTTCGCGGCGCCGGCAATTTGCAGCTTGTGCACTTCGCTCTCGATCAGGCTGGCGACGCGAGCTCCCACTAACTGCAAGAAGGTTTTGTAGGGGTTGTCGAAGGGTAATCGCGGGCTCAGTCCGAACACCAGGATCACTTGAAGGTCAGGCTCCGAAGTGCCCAGAGGCAACATATAAGCTCGGGTCACAGGCTCGGGCCATGGAGCGAACGTCAGGATTCCAGCGCTTTGTGGAATTTCTTCGACCAGCCTGGAAGACATGGTCCGGGCAACTTCGTCGATGGGCCAGTGCCGCGGATCGCTCAAGCCGCCTTGACCGCAGGCGTGCAGAATCTGCCCGTTCCTCAAAACGTACATCGCCGTAAAAGGCATGTCGGCTGGGTCGGTGCTCAAGGTTTTTGAAAGTCGCTGAGCAAAGTCGAGCAGCGAATCTGACGGATCACGATCAGGTTCAGCCGTCTCCGCGGTAATTGCCAGAAGGGCTCGCAGCCGTCTTTCACTCAACACCTGTTCCGTGGTTTCGCTGCATACCACCAGCGTGCCCCGAACCATGCCTGCCTGGTCGCGCACCGGGCTGTAACTGTAGGTCCAGAAGACTTCCTCGATCTTCCCGTCGCGGCTAATCGGCACCAGTTGATTGATGTTCCAGGTGGAGGCGCCGGAATTCATCACGGCATCGATCTGCGGTCCGATGATCGGCCAAATCTCGGGCCAGCATTCAATTCCCCGCTGGCCTAAGGCCGACGGGTGTTTGTCGGCGCGAATGCTCGGGCGGTATCCATCGTTATAGAACTGAATCAGGTCCTTTCCCCACCATAGAAACATGGGGTGGCTTGAGGCCAACATCAGGTTCACGGTGGTAATAAGAGTGTCTGACCACGATTCAACGGGACCTAACGGAGTAGCGCTCCAGTCGAAGGCGCGCACCAGGTCCGCCATTTCCCCATTTCCGATAATGCTGGCGGATCGAGAGCGGCCAGAAGTTGCCGGCTTGCTGCGTTTAAGCCCGCTCTTGGATGCCAAAGGTGACATAAGTTAAGAAGGGAAATTGTTGCTCTTGCGAGTCAGGAGGACTCGCGCCGCCGAAATAGGCCCTTTAATTATAACAATCTGAGGCAAGCTAAGAACTTTCGGAGAATTGCAGGGAGGTTAAATATTGAGAAGAGTTTGGCGATGCGGAAAGTTTTGCTGGATGTATTTTTTGCTGTCGAATTTTTTCCCCGTGCTGGCAGCCGACATGTATCGAATCTGGCCGAAGATGGGCCGATCGAACCACGGGCGGTCGAACTTGCCGACAATTCCCCACGCAATGCCGGCGTAGCCGTTGGGGTCGCGGCCGTCGAGTTCATACTTGTCATTCAAGTAGACCGCAGTGCGATAAGCTTCGGCCGGCGACGGAGTCCACTCCAAAATTTTCTTGGCCCAATACATCCGCACGTAGTTGTGCATCCAGCCGGTATTGACCATCTGCATTTGCGATGCATTCCACAACTGGTCGTGAGTCTCTGCATTCTCCAGTTGCGCGGTGCTGTAGAGGACCGGACGCCGGTCTTGGGCATGGCTGCCGAGAGTGCGCAGCGCCCAGGGTTCGCCACACTCAAAAGTGTCGTAATCGGCATTGAAACGGACTAGGTTGATGCCCAGTTCGCGCCAGGTAATCAATTGATTCAGAAAGGTTTCCTTATCCTTTTGCGGCGCGCCGGACTTCTCCACCGCCAGCGCCACGGTGTGCGGCCCGATATGCCCGAAGTGAAGATAGGGAGATAATCGGCTGGTGTGATCGATCTCAGGCTTATTGCGGCCGGCATCGTATCCCGGAAGCTTGTGGCTGATGAACTCGTCGAGTAAACGCAAGGCTTCCCGGCTTCCGCCCCGCCATAGCGATACGGGGCTTACGGAACGATCCAATTTCCAGTCTTGCGTGATGTCGAAATCGGAAGCGAGTCCAGACAACGCTTTGGGCTTACGCCAAGTTACCTGCGCCTCGGGATTTTTTGGCTTCACGAGAAATCTCGGCAGATGCACCTGCAGCCGGGGACGAATGATGTAGGAAGCATACTGCGCTTTTTCCAGCAGCTTCGAGGGAACGATCACGTCAGCATCAACGGTCCACAGCGGCACCGCTAAGCGCCTGGCGGCTTGGCGACGCCACGATTCGGGCTCGCGCAAGGGATTCTCATCGCCCACGACCAGCGCGGGCTTGACCTCATCACAGAATCGCACCAAGCTGTGATCGGGGAAACGGCGCAGGATAAATCCGATATTTCTCTTGTGCAGAGCTTCCGCAATATCGGGAATGCCTTCCGTCAGAAAACGGAAATGGCGATAGTTGGCATTGGGATACGAGGGGAGCGGCGCGAAGAAAACTACGACGGGCTTTTTCAGCGCGTTGGCAGCTTCTACGGCAACGTCAAGAGCGGGATTGTCATGAGCACGTTGCGCCCGCTGCATCCAATAGATAACGCACTTGCCTTCCGGATCGGCCTCGCCGGCGCGCCGAACGGTGACTCTAGGATCTTCAACAAGCTTCGCTAATTCTGGCATGGGGTTATTCGCGGTTAGCGAGCTTCGAGAATTGCATCTGCCATCCGGGCGGCTTCCGCGGCAGCCTTCACATCGTGGGTCCGCAAAATATGCGCGCCTTTCAAGATTAGCGCAGTTTGGGCCGCAAGGTTGGCATGGAGACGGTCGGCCACGGCAGCATCTTTTCCATCGTGGGCCAACACGCGCCCCAGAAAGGATTTTCGCGAAGTTCCGGCGACCAGCGGAAAGCCCAACGCCTGCAAGTCCTGGAAACGCGCCAGCAGCGGATAGTTCTGCTCGAAGGATTTTCCAAAGCCGAAGCCTGGATCGACCGCGATTCTCTCTCTACGCACGCCCGCCAGCACGGCTGCTTCCACAAGCTCCCGAAGCTCGCGCTTGACCAGCAGCACGACATCGCCCGGCGGAGGCAGCTTGTGCCACTCTTCGGGGCGGCCGCGCATGTGCATCAAAACCACTCCGCATTTTATTTCGGCGGCGACTTTTGCCATCTGCGGATCCCAGCGCAATCCGCTGACGTCATTCACAATTTCTGCGCCAGCCGCCGACGCCGCGCGCGCCACGACGGCCTTGTAAGTATCGATTGAAATCACAGCTTGTGGCCGCTGCTTTTTGAGCGCCGCGATCACCGGAAGCACACGACGTAATTCCTCATCCTCACTCACCGCCGCGGTGGCGGGTGCAGAACCTGCGGCGTGGTTGGGATGCTTGTCCTGGGTGGACGCGACTTGCACCTTTGCGCCGGGGCGGGTCGATTCCCCGCCCACGTCAATGATGTCCGCGCCTTCGTCGAGCAACTGAAGAGCATGCTTGGTTGCGGCGTCGGAATCCAGAAACGAGCCGCCGTCGGAAAAAGAATCTGGAGTGACGTTAACAATCCCCATGATGAGCGTGCGCTTGCCGAGTTCCAGCGCGCGCGTGCCCAGGTTCCATTGAAAAACACTTCTCATGTCGGAAATTCTATCGGAATCGGCAAACTCGGAAGGACAACGGTCTCCGACTGGCGGATGGCATTGACCAACGATGCACGGAAAGACTGAATTACCTGCGCCTTACTGCCGCTTCGCGAGACCGCATGCGTAGCGCTCCCGGCCCGGTACCGGTTGGAGGCTTGCGCGATCCCTCCAGCAAGTCCCTGAGCACAACCGCGTTGTTACGGGTTACATTTTTCGAAGCGTAAAGAAGCGTTACCCGCTTTCTCTTGCGGGCTAGGGCATACAGTTTTTGCAAATCACTTTCCGCTTCGGGACTGGCTAACTCTTTCAAATAGCGTTTGCGGAAGAGTTCCCACCGCTCCGGGCGAGCATGAAACCACTGGCGCAAATCGTCGGAAGGGGCTAGATCGCGTAGCCATAGATCGAGGGCTGCGCTGGTTTTACGCAGACCGCGGGGCCACAACCGGTCGACCAGCACGCGGGCTCCATCCGAGCGCGACACCGATTCATAAACCCGCTTCACCGCGACAGGCATGGCATTCGGCTTTCCTCTATGATTGTAAGTCGAGTGCGAGGGCTGCGGTTGTGGGAAACGGGGCACAAATGAGGTTGAACAATTGAAGGCGACTGAAAGAAAAACTGCAGAGACGCCGGGCTTAAAACCGGAATGGAATTGGCGCTCCGGAGTTCTCTCAAGGCGGCGGCTGGCGTTTGCGCTGCCGCTTTTGCTGGCTCTGTCTGCCTTGGCCGGCTGTGACGTGGAGCGCCGCAAATCTGATGCGGAACTCGGGCTCACTCCGCAGCAAGCTTCCGGACGCAAACTCTACGATAATTACTGCGACCGCTGCCACCGTCCTTATTCTACGAAGGGCAAGAAAGGTCCTGGCCTGAAGGGCGTCTTCCAGCAAAAATTTCTTCCCCAGACTGGCTTGCCGGCTAACGACGAGCGTGTGACCGATATCATCCGCAACGGCCGCCCTGATATGCCGGGATACAGCCAGGTCTTGAGTTCCTCCGATCTTCAGGATCTGCTGGCTTACATGCACACCCTGTAGTTCGCAAGCCTGCAGGAGCAATTCATGCTGCCGGCGAACTCTTCGTGGGATAATCTTTTCGTGAAGCCCAGCGTGAAGCCCGGCGCGCCATCGGCACTCTTTCGCCAACTTCCGTCGGTGGACGATATTCTGCACGTTCCGGCAATTGCCGCACTGTCCGAGGCCTACGGCCGCACGGCGCTGGCAGATGCAGTTCGGGATGTGCTGGCCCGGCTTCGGCAGGAAATTGCCTCGGGACTGTTCGACGAGCATGGATTGGAGATTGCGTTAACGGGAATGGGGTCGGCAGTTGAAAATCAACTGCGGCAAGCCTCGCGTTATTCGCTTCGACCGGTCATCAATGCCACCGGCGTGATTCTGCACACAAATCTGGGCCGGGCACCGTTGAGTGATGCTGCCATCGAACACATTCGCGAGAGCGCCGGCAGATATTCCAATCTGGAGTTCGACCCGTCTTCCGGGAGCCGCGGGAAGCGCGATGCGCACGTGGACCGGCTATTTCAGAGGCTGTTGAGCGGGGAAGTCAATACTGACGAATCAAAGAGCGGCATTTCTACCATCGTGGTGAATAACAATGCCGCGGCGGTGCTGCTGGCCCTGAATACGTTTGCCGAAGGCGGAGAAGTCATCGTGTCGCGCGGCGAACTGGTGGAGATCGGCGGCTCGTTCCGCATTCCCGACGTGATGGCCAAGTCGGGAGCGATTCTGCGGGAGGTTGGCACCACCAATCGCACTCGAACCGCTGACTATGCCAACGCCATTAACGAGCGCACGCGACTTCTGCTGCGGGTGCACCGTTCGAACTTTGAAATCACCGGCTTTACCGAGCAGGCCGCAACCGCTGAGCTGGTTTCGCTGGCGCGAGAGCGCCGCATTCCGCTGATGGAAGATTTGGGTAGCGGCGCGCTTTTGGACCTGCGCTCGATTGGCATCGCAGGAGAAGCGGGGGTGCTCGACAGCCTGCGTGCGGGCGTCGATATCGTCACCTACAGCGGAGATAAGCTGCTGGGCGGACCGCAAGCGGGGCTGATCAGTGGAACTTCAGAATTAGTTTCCCGCATGCGTTCGAATTCCCTATTCCGCGCGCTGCGCGTCGACAAGTTGATCTACGCGGCGTTGGAAGCGACTTTGATGGCCTATGTGCGCCACGCTCATGACGCTGTTCCTGCGCTGCGCATGATGCGGCTTTCAAAAGACGAGATCGGTGATCGGGCGCAGGCGCTGGCGGCACGAGTTGCCACGCCAAAGTTGAAAGTTGAATTGGTGGATGGCGAATCATTGCTGGGCGGCGGAGCAGCGCCGTCGTCCGTCCTGCCAACTCGTTTGCTGGCCCTGAGCTGCGAAGGCCGGAGCGCCGACGAATTGGCTGCCCTGCTGCGCGATTCAGAGCCGCCGATCATTGCCCGGGTTGAAGAAGGCCGGGTGCTGCTAGATCTGCGAACGGTTTTTCCGGAGCAGGACGCCTTGATCGGAAGCGCGCTCCAGCGCATCGTTTCATGATCGTTTAGCATCGAAGCTTGGTTGGCAATTCTATACACTGTCGGACATTCAACCCGCTCGTTCGATGATTTGATCGAGACGCTTCAGGCGCATTCTATAAAGACTCTGGTCGATATTCGCGCCTTCCCCATGTCGCGGCGCCTGCCGCAATTCAATCGTGAGTCGCTGGAGAAAAGCGTGCCCTCGGCTGGAATTCGCTACGTGTGGATGAAAGCTCTCGGAGGTTATCGCAAGAAGATTCTGGAAGACTCCCCGAACGTGGCGCTGCGCAACGAAAGTTTCCGCAACTATGCGGATTACATGTTGACCGCGGAATTTGAAAGCGCGATGGCGGAGATCGTGGAGATGGCAACCGTTTCCCCGACAGCTTATATGTGTGCCGAGCGGGTATACTTCCGCTGCCACCGCATGCTGGTCTCAGACTGGCTGGTGGCGCATGGACACGAAGTAATGCATATCGATGGAACGGGCCCGGTGAAGCCGCATAAATTGACGGCCGAAGCCCGCCTGGTGGATGGAAAAGTAATTTACCGCGGTGACCGGCTGCTATAAGGCTCGGAATTTATGATCGTCGGAACAGGCATTGATATCTCGGAAGTTCCGCGCATCCAGCAATCGATCGAGCGCTTTGGCGCTCGCTTCCTAAATCGAATCTACACCGCGGGTGAACAGCGCTACTGCGATTCGAAAGCGAATCGCGTAGAACGTTATGCCGCGCGCTTCGCCGCCAAAGAGGCGGCCATGAAGGCGCTAGGCACGGGATGGAGCCGCGGCGTGCGCTGGCGCGATTGCGAAGTGACGCGCCTTCCCGGCGGGCGTCCCACCATCGCCTTTCATGGCAGGGCGGGAGAAATTGCAGCGCAGTTAGGCGTGAAGAATGCCGCGCTGTCGATTTCACATACGGCGGATCAAGCTTTCGCCCAGGTGATTCTGGAAAGCTAGGACTGTGCCCGGCGTGGAAGCCATCTGCTAGACTGTCGCATTCCACTTTCATGGCAACCACGCTTCCGCTCGCCGCGCCGGTTATTTCGTCAAAAGCCATTGCTGTTCCCGAACCGATCCTTCTCGCAGGATTAGCCCTGACCAGCTTCGCTGCATTGCTGCTCGAACTGGCACTCACACGATTGTTCTCGGTGGTGCTCTTTTATCACTTCGCATTTCTCGCCATTTCGATCGCGCTGCTGGGATTAGGAGCGGGCGGAGTATTCGCCTACCTGCTGAAGCCGCGCCTGGACCGGATTGCAACGCGGCCGCTCACGGCCGGATTGTGCATGGCTAATTCGATTCTGATCCTGCTAGTGCTGGAAGTTGTTTTGCATGTGCCGGTGGAACTTACCGTGACGGGCAAGAATTTTTTCCGACTTACCGTGCTTTATCTAACGGCGGCGCTTCCTTTCTTCCTGACGGGGCTGATTTTTTCGGTTGTGTTTGCGCGGGAAACCTGGCGCGTCTCGCGCCTCTACGGCGCGGACCTGTGCGGCGGAGCGCTGGCCTGCCTGGCGGTGGTCCCGCTACTTAACTGGATCGGAGGACCGAACACCATTCTCGCGGCCGCGGTGGTCATGGCCGGTGCCGCCGCCATCTGGTCATCTTCTTCAACGGCTCGGAATGCAGCCCTAGGTTTGATCCTGGCGTTCGTAAGTTTGATTGCCGCCAATCGTTCCGGCCGCTTCATTGACGTGGTGTACGCCAAGGGGATGTTTCGTGATCCGGCATGGGTGGAGTTTGCGCGCTGGAATGCGCTGTCGCGAGTGGAAGTGGATCGTCAAGGCCAGGCCAAGGCGATTGTCATTGACGCCGACGCTTCCACTTACATCATGAATTGCGACTTGGCTCATTGGAAAGGATCGGAGTGGGAGGAAAATCTTATGTCCGCTCCCCCCGCTCTAGCCAATGTTCTGCGTCCACATGGGGAGTTCGCCATCATCGGTCCGGGCGGAGGCGTGGACGTTTTGCGCGCGGTAGCCAATGGCAGTCCCAGTGTGACCGGCATCGAGATCAATCCCATTATCGCCAATACCGTTATGCGCGGGCGCTACTCGGATTACTCTCTGCATCTTTACGAGCGGCCTGAGGTTCACATTCACGTGACCGACGGGCGCTCCTACTTGCGCTCCACGCCCCAACAATTCGATGTGGTGCAGATGACGCTGGTAGATACCTGGGCCTCCACTGCAGCTGGGGCCTTCGCGCTGAGTGAGAATAATCTCTATACCGTGCAGGCCTTCCGGGAATATTTTCAGCATCTTAAGCCCGAAGGCATGATTGCCATAACGCGCTGGGAATTTCGCCAGCCGCGGGAAGCGCTGCGGGTGGTCGCGGTGGCAATGGAAGCTCTGCACTCTCTCGGAATCGCCAATCCGGCGCGGAACTTTGTTATCGCCTCGCAAGGACCGCTGAATGAGGATGGAATTCCGGTGGTTGTGCTGGCCAAGAAAACGGCGTTCACCGAACAGGAAGAAGCAGCCGTGCAGCAACACATCGACGAGAACGAAGCCTTGCATCCGCTTTACTTGCCTTCAGAAGCCGAGGATGAAGCGGCAGCCCAAAATCCCTTTGCCGCGCTTATCGCGAGCAACAACCCCTACCAGTTCGCGCAGAATTATGCCTACAACGTCGCGCCGGTCAGCGACAATGCTCCCTTCTTTTTCTTCACCCTGAAGCCCGGCCAGATCTTGAGCCAGGAGGGACTGCGCAAGGGTATCGATTGGAAGGTGAATCTTGGGGTGCTGGTGCTGATTTTGGTGCTCGCCATTTCACTAATGGCGGTGCTGGGCTTTCTGATTTTGCCCCTGGCGCTGCAAAGTAACGGGCCGTCGCCGCTTCCGCTGCTTTACTTCATAGCCGTCGGACTGGGATACATTCTGGTGGAGATCGCTTTCATCCAGCGCTTTGTGTTGTTCCTTGGCCATCCCACCTACGCTCTTACGGTGGTTATTTTTCTGCTCATGCTCTCCAGCGGAGCGGGAAGCCTGTTCTCCCGCAGGTGGCTGCGACGTACAGAAATGGTGCGGGTGCCGCTGGTTCTGATCATGGTTGCGTTGCTGGCCTACGTATTTTTCCTTCCCCGCATTTTGCCGGCGTGGGTGGGGCTTGCCTTTGAATACCGTTTGCTGGTCAGTGCAATGCTGCTGGTTCCGCTCGGCTTCATGATGGGAATGCCGTTTCCGACGGGCCTGCGGGCGCTGGCAATGGCTTCCGGGAATGGACCCTTCGGGCACGAACCGTCATGCTCTACCAACAACGCGGTGGAGTGGGCGTGGGCGATGAATGCGGCTGCCAGCGTGTTTGGATCGGTGCTGGCGATGGTGATTGCGATTCAGTTTGGCTTGACGGTGACACTGAGCTGCGGAGTGGTAGCGTATCTTTTCGCATTATTTCTGCTGCCCAGTCTTCACCCGCGGCGCGCATAGCGATTGGCCGCGTTTTGTTATGATGCTGCGAGGGGCGGCGACTCAAAACAAGTCTGTTCCTACGTAGCTCTCCGGAGGTAAATCGATTGCCGAGCCAACAACAGGTCAAGTGGTCGCAACTTCGTGTCGGCCTTACGGTGATCTTCGCCAGCCTGGTGCTGGCGCTGCTTTTGTTCCTGATGTCGGGCACCAGCGGGCTCTTTACCCATCGCATCACGCTGATTTCGTACTTCGACAATGCCAGCGGCCTGCGCGAGGGCGCTCCGGTGCGTCTGAGTGGAGTTGACATCGGTAACGTGGTCAACATTCGTGTGGTTCCGGATAAAGATAAACAGGCCACTCCGGTTGAAGTAATCATGAAGGTCAGCACTAAATACGGTTTTAATATTCGCCGCGACTCGGTTACTTCACTCGATACCGCCGGCGTGCTGGGCGAAACCTTCATGGATATTGACAGCTCGCAGGCTATTGACCAGCCTGCTAAGGATGGCGACACTCTGAAAACCAGCGTGCACCCGGACTTTAACGAAGTGGTCCGCTCCGGCCAGAGCACACTGCAAAATATGGACGCGCTGCTGAAGCGCGCCGACCGTATCCTCGCCTTCGCCGAGAGCGGTAAAGGATCGCTGGGCAAATTGATCTACGACCCTACACTGTATGACCGTCTTTCGCAGACCGTAGCGGAACTTAACGGCATGGTGGACGAGATTGCCAAGGGAAAAGGCAGTCTGGGGCAGCTCATCAACAGCAACGATGCTTACAACAAATTTGTGGCCACGCTGGACAAGATGAATGGCGTGATCGACGAACTGCAGGCCGGCAAGGGTACGGCTGGAAAGTTCCTGAAAGATCCCGCTCTGTACGACAATGCCAATCAAACCGTGGCCAACCTGAAGCAGGTGAGCCAGGACCTGAATGCGGGCAAGGGGACGGCAGGTCGACTGCTTAAAGACGAGGAATTGGCGAAGAAACTGGACACTACCCTGACCAAACTAGCCGCTCTCACCACCGATCTGGAAGCCGGGAAAGGCTCGGCGGGACGACTTCTGAAGGACGAAACGCTCTACGCCAACTCCAACAAGATGCTGGAAGAGACGCAGGAATTAATCAAAGCGATTCGTCAGGACCCAAAGAAATATCTCAGCATCAAGCTGCACGTGTTTTAGGGGGAGTTGTAATTTGGGAATCGGGTAATTTGGTAATTGAAAAGCCTCTTCCGCAGAATTTAGAGTTCTCGATTACGAAATTTTTCGATTTCCCAATTTCTCAATGAGTTAGTGTTCGCCGATTCCGAAGATTGCGCCCAGCAGCAGAATGGTCAGCACTCCAAAGGAAATCGCGCCAAACCTCCAATCCTTTTCCCGCAGAAAAAGCACGCCGGCGACCAGGACGCGAACCACTGGAGTGGCCAGCATGAGCAGCACGCCGGCGCGCTCAATGCCTTGGGGAATGCGTCCGTGAACGAAAAGCCCAGCCAGCAATCCCGCCAGCATTACAAAGAAGCAGGAAAAGGCACCCACTCGCAGCACCAGAGCGACTACGCGGTCGAAAGCGGGCTCGCGCAATTGACTCATGCACCAGCTCCTGTGAATAGATGCACGCACAAATGTATGGCGAGATAGAGCATGATGCCGACCAGGAGAAACACCACATATTTAGTTTGAATGCGCGGCGCAGCCTTCGCGCCCAGCAGCGATCCCACGAAGACTCCAACCGCCAGAGGAGCCGCTAGCTCCGGCAGAATATCTCCGCGCCGGTAGTAGACGATGGCGCTAGCCGCAGCCGTGACTCCGATCATAAAGTTGGATGTGGCGGTGGCAACGACGAGGGGCACGCGCATGAAGATATACATCACCGGAACTTTAATAGGTCCGCCGCCGATCCCGAGCAATCCCGACAAACCGCCTGCGATCAGCGATGCACCCAAGCCGAGGGGATAGCGCTGTGGGTCGTAGGGTGGGATCACGGTATTGCCGGCAGTATCCAGCGCAGGCTCTTCTTCGTCTTTTACTTTGCCGCCGCGTACCAGAATGATGGTGGAGCTGTAGAGAAGAAATCCCGCGAATAAGCCTTCCAGCAGGCTGCGGTTAAAGTAGCCGACCAAGTAAGCTGTCACCGCGGCGCCCAAAGCAGTTGCTAATTCCAGAGTCATGCCTAGTCGAATGTCAGTGGTGTGGCGCTGAAGATGTACGGAGGAGCTTGCGGCTGAGGTTGTAATCACGGCGACCAAGCTGGTGCCGATGGCCTCGCGAATGGGAATGCCAAAATGCAGCGCGAGGATGGGAGTGAGCAGGACGCCGCCTCCAATGCCGGTGAGCGCTCCGAGAAGTCCGGCAAAAAATCCGAGCAGCAGGAGCGCGATCAGCATGCCGAGCTAGATTACCACTCGGGGCGCAGCGGTAGATTCAGCCTGCTCGTGCGCGTGATAGCTGGAGCGGACCATTGGACCGGACTCGACGTGGCGGAAGCCAAAGCGCAAAGCCTGATCTTTTAAGTCGTCGAATTCTTTGGGCGTGTAGAAGCGTGCGATGGGCAGGTGGTCGCGCGATGGCCGGAGATACTGGCCCACGGTTAGAATATCGACGCCGCGCTGGCCCAGATCGCGGAATACTTCGACAAGTTCTTCGGAGGATTCGCCCAGACCGACCATGACGCCGCTCTTGGTCACCATGCCGGGAGAGAACTTTTTGGCATTCTCCAACAGTGTCAGAGTTCGTTCATACCTGGCTCCAGAGCGCACCGCGCGATAAAGCCGTGGCACAGTTTCGGTGTTGTGGTTGAGAACGTCGGGCTGGGCTTCCAGCACAATTTTCAGCGGCTCTTCGAGGCCTTGAAAATCTGGGATGAGGACCTCGATGCGGCAATCCCCGATCAGCTCGCGAATTTCACGAATCGTTTCCGCGAAAACTTTCGCTCCACCCACATTGTCATCGTCGCGGTTCACGCTGGTAATAACGGCATGTTTCAGGCCTAGCGTGGCGACGGCTTCGGCCACCCGGCGCGGCTCATCCCAGTCGATTGGCTCGGGACGGCCTTTGGGCACAGCGCAGAAGCCGCAGCGGCGGGTGCAGATATCGCCCAACAGCATGAAGGTCGCCGTTTTATGGTTCCAGCATTCGCCGATGTTGGGGCACTGCGCCGACTCGCAAACGGTGTGCAGTCCAAGGCCGCGAGCCAGTTTCTTGAGCTCGTGAAAGTTCTCACCGACCGGGGCTTTTGCGCGCAGCCAATCCGGTTTGGGAACCCGCAGGGGCGGATTCACGTCAATCTGGATCAGTTGGGAAGTGCCAGCCATCTCTTTGATTTTATCAGTTCAGACCTAGGCTATGGGCGGAGAGCCATTGTCGACTTGTGGCTCGCCGACCAGTCAGCGTGACTACGCGTTCTTGGCATTGGGAGTGAGCGGAGATTTAGGAACACCGATGAGTATTGGCTTGACTCAATTGGATCATTCTGATTTGGCAGGCTCTTTGAACTCCCATTTCGACCCGTCGGCGAAGTGCGCGCCGTCAATGATCATCGCGTGTTTG
Source organism: uncultured Acidobacteriota bacterium (assembly GCA_963758565.1). Classification (GTDB taxonomy): domain Bacteria; phylum Acidobacteriota; class Terriglobia; order Terriglobales; family Acidobacteriaceae; genus Sulfotelmatobacter. The sequence continues at coordinate 475,036 of CAVWVX010000001.1, forward strand.
CTTATTCCTTGGCAAAAATCGCCATACGCAGTCACAGTCTGTTCCTCGGCGATCTGTCCCTTCGGCTCTATCTGGTACGGTCCCATCGTGTCGACCTCTCCAGGTCCGTTGTTGATCATGCTGATCTTCATGCTGAGCCAGGTGACCTTCTTCGATGTTCGGTTTCGAAGCTTGAAGCGTACGTTTCTAACCGACGGAAACTGTCTGTCCATATATACATGTAGATCGGTTATCTCAATCGGAGATGAGGGGCTATTTCGGACTTCGATTTCCTCTTGGCGATCCCGGGCATAGTCGGCCTCGGTATAATGACCCTTCTCCCATTTGTCCTGCATCATCCGCTGGGGCGGTTCGAAATACCACTGGGCTCGGTCGCGGTACGCAATTACCCGTGTTTGCTCTGCCCAGCGTTCTGAGGAGGTTTGAAATCGCCCTGCTCCTGTCAGATACCAGGACAGCCGCTCCGCCGCGAGTCGGCTAACAGGACCGGTATCGCTGCCCGCGTTTGGCGAACAGGTCGAGAGATCTTGGATCGAGAAGTCAAAGCTCGACATGCGAAGCTCTTGCATTCTCGACACCAAGCATTGCTTATACGAACTCGTGTAGCGGTCCCCAATTAGCTCGGCCACCTGCCCCCAGTCTCCCTCAGCCTGCGCTGAGAGGAATGTGGAAACCCGCTGTTCAAGAGAGGATAGGAGATCATCAGGAAGTGTATGAGGGACAATCATGCAGCCGACGACTTGAGCCTCGGGATAGCCGATTGAAAGTACTCCAAACAACAGAAGTTGCGCCATTCGCATAGATACGCCTCAACGAAGATCATCGCGCTTTTCAGTGTCCTTTGCCACGTTACTATCGTTAACTGACGATCGCTCACCCCACCTCGACCAGTCCATAGGTATGCTGCCAGCGGGTGCGCAGGGCCACCAAGGCGCGGCTGATTTCCACCTGGGTTATTTCGGAATTTGGTCCGGCCACCACTGCAGCCGCTTCGCGTTTTGCCATCTCCAACAACTGCCGGTCGCGGATCAGGTTGGCCACCCGGAAGTCCGGCATTCCGGCCTGCTTTGTGCCAAAAAATTCTCCCGGCCCGCGCAATTCGAGATCAAGTTCTGCGATCTGGAAACCGTCGTTCGTCTTGGTCATGGCTTCGAGACGGCGCTCACCCTCTTCTGTCACCTTGCCTCCCGTCATCAGGATGCAGAAGGACTTGGCTGCCCCGCGCCCGATACGTCCGCGCAACTGGTGAAGCTGCGCCAGCCCAAACCGTTCAGCATGCTCGATCACCATGACGGTGGCATTGGGCACATCCACGCCGACTTCAATCACAGTGGTCGCTACCAGAATCTGCAGGTCGCCTCTCTGGAACATTTTCATCACCTGGTCTTTCAGATCGGAATCGAGACGGCCATGCAGCAGGCCGACTTTCATGTCGGCAAAGATTTTTCCACTTAACTCGCGATACATCTTGACCGCTGCCTTCACTTCGCTCTCTTCGTTCTCTGCGATGACGGGATACACCACGTAGACCTGATGGCCTTTTGTCACCTGCTTCCTGACAAAATCCCACACTTCGTTGGATCGATCGTCCGTGATTCTTCGGGTGACGATCGGTGTGCGCCCCGGCGGGAGTTCGTCGAGCACGCTGAGATCGAGATCGCCATACAGCGTAAGGGCGAGTGTGCGGGGAATGGGAGTTGCGGTCATCACGAGCACGTCAGGTTCTGCGAGATTCTGGTCTGCCGCGGCATCGGATTCTGTGAACGCGACACCCTTGCCTCGACCCTCGCTGGTCTCGCCAGACTTTTTCATCAGCTTCAGGCGCTGCAGCACGCCGAAGCGATGTTGCTCGTCTACGATTACCAACCCCGGCTTGGCGAATTCAACTTTCTCTTCGAGGAGGGCATGTGTGCCAATAACCAGTTGCGCATTGCCTTGCGCAATGTGGCGGCGGACTTCCCGTTTGCGGTCGGACTCCAGCGACCCGGTAAGGAGGACGATTCGGTATCCGGCATTTTCCAGGATCTTGCGCGCGGAGAAATAATGCTGCTGCGCCAGGATCTCCGTCGGCGCCATTAGCGCCACCTGGTAGCCGTTTTCGATGGCGATGATCGCAGCCTGAAATCCGATGATCGTCTTGCCCGATCCCACGTCTCCTTGCAGCAAACGGCGCATGGGATGTGGCTGCTGCATGTCGCCGGCAATTTCTTTGAGAACTCGCTTCTGTGCTGCCGTGGGATGGAACGGCAAAATCTTTTTGATTGCCTGCCTTACGCGGTCATCCAACTTGAAGGCAATTCCGGTCTGCGCCTTTTGCTGGCGCCGCTTCATCTCGAGTCCCAATTCCGTGAAGAACAATTCCTCAAAGATCAAGCGGATATGCGCCGCGGTGCGTGACGATTGCAAGTCTTGGAAGCTTTCGCCAGGTTCCGGCCAGTGCACTTTCCACAAAGCTTCTCGCGGCGAGACCAGCGCCATACGTTCGCGCACGGCTGCGGGAATGGTCTCCGCCAGTTCGGGAGTCAGATCGTCCAGCGCCGTGCGAATCACGCGCCGGAACCAGCGCGCTGTTACTTTTCCTTGCCCTGCCGACTCGTAGATGGGAACGATGCGGCCGACCTCCAAGGATGCTGCCGCTTTATCGTCGGCGGCTTCACCGGGGGCGTCGCCCAGCATCTCAAACTGCGGCTGGATGATCTGCAACTCGCCGCTGCGTGAATCCTGCTCGACCTTGCCGTACAGCGCGAGCAGTTGCCCCGGCTTGAATTTGTCTTGCAGGTAAGTCGCATTGAAAAAGAGGCACTTCAGCTTCGATCGCCCTTGGCCCACGGTGAGTTGAAAGATGGGCATGCGCCGTGTGCGAAACAAACCAGAGTTCCGCACTTCTGCAATCACGGTGGCCATCTCGCCGGCGCGCAGCTCCCCAATTCCGCGCGGATTCAGGCGATCTTCGTAGCGGAAGGGCAGGTAGTGCAGCAGATCACCAACGGTGGTGATGCCCTTGGTGGCAAGAATTTCCGCCAGCTTGGGGCCAATGCCCTTGACGTACTGCACGGGGGTGGTGAGTTCGAGCATGGTGGTGGTTAAAACTGAATGGTAGCAGCAAGTTAGGTCTGCTACGTTCCGCCCGGAACACTCTGCACGCGATGAGCGGGCGATCCCTGATCCGCGCACCAGCCCTTCGGCGTCTAAATAACCCGTGCGTCTAAATCTCTTGCAAGCGCTGCTCGCCATCATCCTCGGCAACGTTGCCTACTTCTTTCTGGCATCCTCTCTTCCCATACCCCGCCATCGGCCGTTCCAACTCGATGCCGGCCTGATCGTGGACTTCTTCTTCTGCGTGGTCGCCTACGGGTTGATCCGCACTGCAAGACGCTGGAAGTAGGACGGGGCCAACTTCCTCAGCGGCTAAAGCCTTTCCCTTTATCCGGCGACGATCGGCACGGCTGAAGCCGTGCCCTTCCCGATCCGTTGGTTCTGCCTGTTCAACGTTACTTTCGGAACCTGCCCAACCTTTCTCGCCACGTTACGATATCTCCTGAAGCATGAATAAGATCGCGGTCCTGTACGACGCGGGCCAGGCAGTGCTCTCCACCTTCGATCTGGACGAGGTGTTGCAGCGCATTCTGGGCATCGCGCACGACTATTTTCATCTGCGCAACGTGGCCATCGTGCTGCTCGATCAGCAGTCACAGGAGTTGTACGTGCGTTCGCAGATCGGATGGGACGAAGGCCAGGACAAGGTTCGCATGTTGCCGGGGCAGGGCATCACTGGGGCGGCGGCGCTGAAGAAGCAGCCGGTTTACGCGCCCGACGTCAGCAAAGATGCCCGTTACGTGTGCTCCGCCAAATCCACCCGCTCAGAACTTGCCATCCCGCTGATGGTTCGCGATGAGGTTGTGGGCGTGCTGGATTGCCAGAGTGACCGCCTCGACCACTTTGATGCGGAGACCATCGACTTGCTCACGCTGTTTTCCACGCAAGCGTCCATGGCTCTGCAAAATGCGCGCCTGTACTCGCTGGAACAACAGCGCGCCCGGCAATTGCAGGCCATCAACGCCATCGCCCAGCAGACCACTGCGGTGTTGGAGTTGGAAGAATTATTGGATCGGGTGTGCCACCTTATTCAGGAAGCGTTCCGCGTTTCTCACGTCTCTCTTTTTCTGCGCGAGGATCAGGACCTGGTGCTGCGGGCGCATCATGGAACGCTGACTCCGCGAATTCCGCAAGGAGGTCGCTTTCCAGCCAGCAATGAACCTTGGGCCAGTATTCTGGCCAGCAGCCGAACTACCATGGAAAGCGATTTGCGCCTGGCCACCTCGATGAAGTTTTTCGCGGAGTCGGCGTCGCGCATTCGTATCCCGCTGGTTTCGTTTGGCCAGAGTTTGGGCGTGCTGGCGCTGGACAGTTCTCAACCCGACGCGTTTCGCGATGGCGATCTTCAGTCGCTTGAATCAGTGGCCGACATTTGCGCCACCGCAATCCAGAACGCGCATTATGTCGAGCGCGTTAAACAACTGGCTTATCTTGACGGACTGACGGGCATCTTTAACCGCCGCTTTTTCGAATTGCGCATCATGGAAGAAATTGAGCGCGCTAAACGCTACGGCACCGGCATGGCTGTAATCATGGCTGATATCGATCAGTTCAAGCGCCTCAACGACGAGTTCGGACACGTGCTGGGCGACGAAGTTTTGCGCCAGGCCTCTTCGCTTTTCCACCAACAGTTGCGCAAGATTGATGTGGTCTGCCGCTACGGCGGCGAAGAGTTTGGCATCCTGCTGACGCAAACCAGCGCACAACATGCCATGAACATTGCAGAAAAATTGCGGAAGATTGTGGCGGGATGGCAGTTTCCTGGCGTTCCGCGGACCGTCACGATCAGTGCGGGCGCGGCCGCCTTCCCCGATCACGGCACCACGCGCGATGAACTGGTGCGCGCTGCCGATTCAGCGCTCTATGCCGCTAAACAGGCCGGGCGCAACCGGGTCTGCCTGGGTGTTTCCGCACGCAGCCACGGCGCCGGCCACTAGTTTTTCGAGTCTCATGAGCCCTTCCGTCGGGACGAATTCTCATCCTGAGCGAGGCGAGGGGTGTTGGTTCTTTCAAGTTGGCTAGTTAGATATCGAACGAATCCGCGGCCGCCTTCTCAAGTTCTTCCCATTCTCTTTGCAGCATCTCTCTTGCCTTTTTTAGTTCTTCCTGAGCTTTCGCCTCGGAGTGCTTGCTCAGCTTTTCGGCGAGATCCTTCGACTGCCTGGTTTGAGCCTTCACCGCTTTGCGTAGCTCCATCGTCGCCAGTTCCATCTGGGGCCGCAATTTAGCCACTTCATCCTGAACCTTGCTGAGCTCAATCTGAGTTTCCTCATCCAGTTCCGGCGCCTCGAGACTCTCTTCAATGATTTCGCCGGATTCTTTTCGGTCCGGAAGCGTAATGGTCAGAGTCTGTTCCTTCTTGTCCCGCATTACGCTGACGCCAATCGATCCGGTAGAGTGCGCGTGCAGGGCGTGGGTGAAGTCGCTGGTATCGTGCACCGGCTGGTCGCCGACGCGAGTGATGATGTCCCCGGCGCGGAGCCCAGCTTTGTCGGCCCGGCTGCCTTTTTCCACAGAACGCACCAGGACTCCGTTGCCATTCTTTACGCCAAAAAATTCGCCCAACTGCGGCGTGATGTTTTCCACCATCAGGCCGCTGCGCATCGAGGAGTGCACCACGACCACGCCGATGTTCGGAACGTCGAAGTCCGGCAGATTCGGAATGGGCGGAATCTCAACTTTGAATCCCTTTTCCCAGTCTTCATCTTTCATCTTCATGTGCAAGAATTCGTTCTTCCGGTCGGCCAACTGCACCTTGATGGTCATGGGCTGGCCATCGCGGCTCAATCCGAATGAGACCACTCGTCCGGCAGGAGTTTCATGAATCATTCGCTGCAGTTGCGTTTTGCTCTCGATGGCAGTGCCATTCATGGTGAGGATGACGTCATGCTCCTTGATGCCGGCCTTGCCCGCGGGAGCATCCTGATCGACCATGGTGACTTCGACGCCCTGTTCTTCCTTCAGCTTCAAGGCACCAAGGCGATCGGTGCTGATGTCCGCGATATCGACGCCGAGGTAAGAAGTCTTGCCTGAGTCGTCGCTGGAAAAACCAAATGGGTGTTCCGGCCCTGCCGTCCAATTCTGTTCTGCCGGAGAAATACTCAACAGCATGGGCAGCACCGCAATCGTCGTCAAAATGTGTTTCCGCATGACCGCCTCCTGAAGCGTTGTGTGTTTGATCCTGCCTTACTGTTTCGCCCGCCTGAAACAAATATCGCCAGTCGTGGTTCTTACTTTCAGCAGAGGACCTCCGCCATTCAGCTTGCCTTCCGCACTCAATGTGCGCGGAGCCCACTGCCCGCCTTCGGCTGCAATGTGAATGTCAGAAAAGTCAGAGGTAATGTGATGGCCGTTGCCCAGGTCTACGCTGGCACGCACACTCATGGCGACATCGGGGGCGATGTAAACCGTAATGTCTCCCGCGGATGTCTCAAGGATGGAGTCACTGCGCTCGGCTCCGGTGTTAATAAATTTCACTGTGATGCCGCCTGCTCCGGTTTCCACGCGCGCCGAAGGCACGCCATAAAGTTCAATCGTACCCGCGCCAGCGTTGGCACCCACGCGCCCTTTCGCCGAGGTTAGTCGAATGCTGCCGCCGCCGGTTTCAATCTCTGCCGGACCTGCAATATCGCCCAGGGTAATGCTGCCGCCACCGGTAGAGGCCTTCACGCGCCCACCGCAACGTTTGATGTCAACGTTCCCACCGCCAGCTTCGATCATGGCACCAGTGCCGCCGGAGAGCACAGTCACATTGCCGCCGCCAGTCTCCGCCTTGATCATTCCTTTGATCGATCCGATGGAGATGTTTCCGCCTCCGGTCTCCAGTTTCAGATCACCGCCTACTGAGCCGATATCGATCGCGTCGCCGCCGGTCTCCACATTCACTGAACTGCCGATGTCATCTACGTGAATCTTTCCGCCGCCGCTTTCAATCTCTACCCGGCCAGTGATGCTGGTCGCTTCCACAGCGCCGCCGCCGGTTTCTACTTTCACGAGGGCCGTGTCGCGGGGAATGTCGATGACGAACTCGCCGGAGAACTTGCGCGGACGTCCGCCCTCCCACTCGGCGACGATCCAGGCAGTGTCCCCCCGGACATAAGAGTTGATTTTGAACGATCCGCGCCCGCGTTCTGGTTCGGACGAATAAGAGTGGCTCTGAGCGGTATAGGTGATGTTCGATTGCGAACCGCCGTGCACCCGCACCGAACCCATATCGACTTTGACTCGAACGTTGCGGGCCGCGGCCAGCGTGCCCGACTGGCTGGCTGCCTCGTTGTGTGTTTCCTGCGCTACGGCCAGCGGCGCAAGCACGGCCAGAACATACAACAGGCCGACGAATTGTGGCGAACGTTTCAAGATAATTCCCCCGTTTTCTGAAAACAAATTTCGTACTTAATCAATTTCCGGCAACTGCGCCAGCATGGTTCGCGCCTGCGACTTGATGTACTGGCTCTGGTCTTTTGCCGCCAGCGTCATCAAAACTCCGCGCACGCTGCCATCGGCTTTAACTGGCTCAATCAAACGCAAAGCTTCGGTGCGCACGCCCGGATTGGAATCGTTCACCAGGGCTTCCAGAACCACGTCGCGCACTCTCGTATCGTTCTTCACAAAACTTCCCAGGCCATCCAGCGCCTTCAAACGCACGCCTGGATTCGTGTCATAGCGCAGGGCATAGACCAAAGCCTCGCGCACCTGTGAAATATCCGGCTTTTGCGTCAGCAGATCGACTGAATCCATGCGGACGCCGGAGTTGTAATTGTTGCGTGCCGCAAACAGCAGCAACTGCTGGATGCGCTGGTCATTCATCGAGCCTTCCGCTTTTTGTGTGGTGACCGTGTCGTACTGAATGTCGACCGTATTGGTGGCGGGGTCCTGCGTGATGGAACGAATGCCGGTGATGGAAGCCTCGGAGGGAGTGGGCGCCGCCACATTAGTCGAGCCTTCTGTGGGATGGCCGGTAACTTTGTAAGCTGTACCCACTCCGCCGGCGAAGCCCAGAATCAAAATCGCCGAAGCCAAGGCCGGAGAGAAGCGAATCTGCCGCAGCCAGTTCGCGGGATCAAACGCCAGACGGTGCCAGAAGCGCCCCTGCTCGGTCGTCTCCAGCGCCTCCTGCAACCTCATGCGCGAAGATGCCAGCAGGTTCGGGGTCGGCTCCGCGATCCGCTCCTGCGAGAGCAGAGCGTGAAACTGCCGCTCCGCTTTCAGTTCCGCGGCGCAATCAAAGCAGCGCGACACATGCTGTTCCAGTTCATGACGAGCATCGTCCGCCAGTTCGCCATAAACATGCAGCGTTATATTTTCCCGGACCCATTCGCATTTCATAGTGTCACCTTTTTAGCTGTGAGCTTCGAGCTACGAGCCTTGAGCTTTGGACATGAGCTGCGAGCATAAATTCTGGAAACTCGCGGCTCGCAGCTCGGGGCTCATCGCTCACCTCATATCTCCCAACTGCCCTCTCAACTTCTGTGTTGCCCGAAACAAAGTGTTCTTCGCCGTCTCTTCCGTGGTGTGCAAAATCTCACCGACGGTCCGCAGCTTCAATCCGTGATAATGCTTTAACTCGAAAACCATGCGCTCGCGCGGAGTCAGCTTCTCCAGAGCTCCTGAAATCCGCGCTCCCAATTGCCGCCGCATCAAATCGCGCTCCGGATTCGCTCCCGCCCGCACATCCGGCACTTGATCGAGCAAGCTGTACTCGCCGCCCGAATCGTCTTTCGCCACCGGCGCATCTTCTTTGCGCACGTTTTTTTTCCGCAGATGATCCAGGCAAAGATTGGTCACGATGCGGTAGATCCAGGTATAGAAAGAGCACTCGAAGCGAAAGCTTCCAATGTTCTTGTAGGCCTTGAGGAAGGCGTCCTGATAAACGTCCTGGGCATCGTGCTCGGTGCCGGTGAGATGCAGCGCCAGCCGCAAGACCGCCTGGTCGTAGTGACGCACCAATTCCTCGAAGGCGGCGCGGTTCCCGCGTTGCGCCTCCTGAATAAGGATCGTGTCGTCGATACGGCGTTCTTGCGTTGCCATGCGGCCCCGCGCGGGGTCCTGGTCCTTGCTGGAACTGAAACCGCTGACCCTCTCCACCCGGTCAGACTTTGCTTTCGCGTGCGCCCGTGTGCCAACCGCAAGTGTCACTGCCAAAACATCGGCCGGCATTGTTTTGTCATATCCCTCTACCGCCCGGTGTCGATGCCGTACCCGGGCTGCATTGGAATAGACGGTCGGTCAGCGGAATCGTGAGCAGAAATTATAGGCTGGATTTAGGGTTTTCTGCTTGAGGCTCAACATCTTGGAGGGAGGGGGAAACAAAACGTATAGACACAGGTTGGGCAGCCGCCCCGTAAGGACGAGCAAAAAATATCCCGCCACTCCCAGTGGCGGGATATCTAAGCATTATTGAATCCTACCGCAGGCGTTGCGGGGGAATACAATTCCCGGTAGAGGAAGGCCCCATCTGCTCGCGCATGGGCTTCCAAGGGTGCTACTCTGCGACCGCTTCCTTCTCAATGACAACTTTCAAGTGCGCCGTCACTTCCTTGTGCAGCTTCACCGGTACGGTGAACTCGCCGAGGGTCTTCAGCGGTTCGTGCAGTTGAATCTGGCGGCGGTCCAGGTTGATGCCCTTTTTTGCGATGGCTTCCGCAATATCGCTGGACGTGACCGAGCCGAATAGCTGATCGTGCTCGCCCGCCCGCTTCTGGAAGGTGGCCGAGAGTCCTTCAAACTGCTTGGCAAGTTCTTCGGCCTGGGTCTTCTCTTTAGCCGACTTGCGCACGGACGCAGCCTTCATCTGCGCGATGACGGCTTTATTGCCTTCGTTGGCCTGGATGGCCAGCTTGTGCGGCAAAAGATAGTTGCGGCCATAGCCTTCGGCAACCTTCACCACGTCGCCGCGCGATCCCAGCTTGTTTACGTCTTCTTTGAGAATGACTTCCATGATATGACTCCCGATCTTGAGCTTTCAGCTATTAGCTTTCAGCTTTCAGTCAAACCAACTTCAGCACGAACAAGCTGAGAGCTGACGGCTGAGAGCTGAAAGCTTTCTTACGATGCCCGCCCGGCAAACGGCAGCAGCGCGATATTCCGCGCTTGCTTGATCGCCGAGGCCAGCCGGTGTTGGTGCGGCGAGCATACTCCGGTTAAACGCCGGGGCACGATCTTGCCGCTCTCCGCCACGAACTGGCCGAGCAGACGGTAATCCTTGTAGTTGATGTCGGCAATCTTCTCGGTGCAGAACTTGCAAACTTTCTTGCGCCGGAAAAACTTGCGTCCGCCTTCGCGCGGAGGACCGCCGGGGCCAGACCGGCCGCCGCCTCCACCGCCGCCAAATCGCGGACGGTCGCCGCCGCCGGATCGCTCGCCAAACGGCCTTGCTGGCCGGTCTCCGGAGGGCGCTGGTGCTTTTGTTTCTTCAGTCATAACGCTCCTTTAAAATCAGTTGCCAGTACCCCTGTTGCTTACGCTGTTGCCGGCGCATCCGCGACCGGCGTTTCAGCCGCCGCAGGCGCTTCTTCAGCCGGAGCTGCCGCCGGCATCGCGCTTACTTTTTTCTTCGCGTCGCGCAGCTTCTTAATCTTGTCCAGCCGCTTTTGTTCTTCATCGATGCGCACCGTGAGGAATTTGATCACAGGTTCAGTGACGCGCAGGCGGCGCTCGAGTTCGTGCACCACCGTGCCTTCGCCCTCAATCGTCATCAGGATGTAAAGGCCTTCGCGGAACTTGCGCACAATGTACGCCAGCCGCCGTTTGCCCATGCGGTCAATGCTCTTGACCGACCCCGACGCCGAAGTCACCGTCGTCTCCAGGTTCGAAATCAGCTTCTCAAGATCTTCATCCGCCATATCCGGACGGACAATAAACATCAGCTCATAAGTACGATTCATGTGCATCTCCAAATCTTTTAAGGCAGTGGCTGGTGGTCAGTGGTCAATCACAGTAATGACCAGTAACCCCAACCCTGCTTTTCCGATCAATGGCCACTCGCCACCGATCACTGCTCTTCCTTGCGGTTAAACCGGTTCATCGCCGCCGCCGCACCTTCGGTCAAAATTGCCTTCACCGCATCGGCCGCGGTATCGAGCATTCCATCCACAATCTTTAACTCGGCCTTGCGGAACGGTGACAGCAAATAACTCTGCCCGTCCTGCACTTTGCGCTCCGGAGCAACGCCGATCCGGATGCGTAAGAAGTCGTTCGTGCCCAGCGAATCGATAATCGATTCAATACCGTTATGCCCCGCGGAACTGCGCCGCGTTTGTATCCGCAAAGTACCTAACGCAAAATCCAGCTCGTCTTGCACTACGACCAAGTCCGTTTCCGGCTTCAAGTCGTATTCCGCTACCAGCTCCCGTACTGCCAGGCCGCTCAAGTTCATGAACGTTTCAGGCTTCGCCAGCATTACCGGCTCATCACCCACCTGAATCCGTCCGGTTAAAGCCCGGCACTGGCGGTTCCTGATCTCAACCCCGCGCTCACTGGCAATGCGATCCACCGCCAGAAAGCCGATGTTATGTGGCGTTAACCGATATTCGTCTCCGGGGTTTCCCAGACCAACAATCAGTTTCACGCCAGCGTCCCAAACCATGCGAAAGCCCATACTGAGACAGTCGCACTCGGCTGTCCGGCCCAGCCAAGCTGAGCAGCTCTCGCCACGGTGTTATTTCTTCTCCTTCTTCTCGGCCTTCTTTTCGCCCTTCTCCGGCTTGGCGTCTGCAGCCTCGCCTTCGCCTTCGGCATCGGCCTTGCCCTTCTTGATAACCTCGGGCTCGGCCGGGGTAGCTCCCGCTTCCGCCGCTGCCGCATCCGGAGTGGCCACAACTTCTTCCTTCACGCTGGTTACGTGAGCCACGGGCTGGTTCGCGTCCGTCAAAAATTTCAGCTTCTGGTTGTGCGGCAGGTCTGATACGCGCAGAACTTTGCCGAAGGTAAGTTCGCTCACATCCACGTCAATGTGACTTGGAATGTCTGCCGGCAAACATTCGATTTCCACCTCGCGCAGCATCTGCTCCAGAATTCCGCCTTCGGTCTTCACTCCGGCGGGCACGCCTTGCAGTTCGATCGGAATGCTGACGCGCAACGCCTTATCCATGGCAATGCGTTTCAAGTCGATGTGCAGCAGATGGCCCTTAATCGGCTCGTATTGCCAGTCCACAATCATCACCTTGGACTTCTCGCCGCCATTCATGGTCAGGTCGAAAATGGTGTTGTGTCCGCTCTCGGAGCGCAGAATTCGCAACACATGCCGTGGATCCACGCTGATGGGCGCTGCTTCCTTGCCTGCGCCATACACTACCGCTGGAATCTTGCCTTCGCGGCGCACGCGCCGGGCATGGTTCTTGGTGCCGGCTTCGCGCTCCTGCGCTTCCAAAACATTCTGTTCAATCGTTGTCGCCATAATCTCGCTTCCTTCGATTTTGGGTGGCGCAGCGCTTTATCTCTAGCGCTGCGATAACCGGCTGTCAGTTCTTCGGCTGGCCGTGGCCGCCGCTTGCTAAATAAATAACTTGCTCACCGAAGTCTCTTCGTGATTCGCCTGGATCGCCCGCCCAATCAAGCCTGCGATCGAGAGCACGCGAATCTTCGGTTCCTGCTTGGCCTCTTCCGTTAATGGGATGGTGTTGGTTACCACCACCTCGCGGATCACCGACTTGGCAATATTTTGAACCGCTGGATTCGACAGCACTGCGTGCGACGCGCACGCAAAAACTTCCGTCGCTCCGTTTTCCATCAATGCCGTCGCGGTTTTCACCAGCGTGCCTGCCGTATCGATCAAGTCGTCGATGATCAAGCAGGTTCGGCCTTTCACGTCGCCGATCACGTGCATCACTTCGGCCACGTTCACGTCAGTGCGCCGCTTGTCCACAATGGCAAGGGCAGCGTCTACCTTCTTGGCAAAAAACCGTGCCCGCTCCACGCCGCCCGCATCCGGCGAAACCACCGTCAGATTCGGCAGGTTCAGCTTTCTAAAATGGTCGACCAGTACCGGGGAAGCGAACAAATGATCCACCGGGATATTAAAAAATCCCTGCAACTGCGGCGTATGCAAATCGACAATCAACGCCCGGTGCGCTCCGGCAGTGGTCAACAAATCCGCTACCAGCTTGGACGAGATCGGGCTGCGCGGCTTGTCCTTGCGGTCCTGCCGGGCATATCCGAAATACGGCATCACCGCCGTAATGCGCCGTGCCGACGCGCGCTTCAGCGCGTCGATCATCAGCAGCAACTCCATCAAATGCTCGTCGACGCTGGTACTCTTCGAGCCATCCCGGTGCGCCGCCCGGCAAGTGGGCTGCATCACAAACACGTCGCAGCCGCGCACATTTTCCTGAATCTGCACATACGCTTCGCCATCGGCAAAGCGGATCACCTGCGCCTGCCCCCGCTGCATTCCCAGAAAGTGGCAGACTTCATCAGCCAGGGGTTCATTCGCCGTTCCGCTGAAAATCTTGAACTTCTCATCCACCCGCGGCCGCGGTTTGCGGTCGGATTTCTCGTCGGACATAGGCGGAACCTGTTTCTCGACCTTCTCAGCTTTTTCCGGCGGCGTCACCAAAGTAGCCATAAGAAGTTTCAATCCCTTATTCTCAGCCTCCGCTCACGGTTCTTAACTGAGAACTGGCAGCTGAGAACTGCTTTTTGGCTGGGCCGCTAGGATTCGAACCTAGACAAAGTGCGTCAAAGGCACTTGACCTACCATTAGTCGACGGCCCAGTAAATTGTTGATTTTGGATTGGTGATTTCCGGCTGAACCGTTCAGCCGACGCCCTCATTGTCAATCAACAATCAAAAATCAACAATCAAAAACTCGCCAGACCAGCGCCTAAAGCAAAATTCTTTATCCAGTAATCCCGCCGCGGCAAAGTCACCGTCGCCTGCGCCGCCCACCCCTGCCGGCGCAGCTTTTTCTCTGCCGCGCGCGCCGCTTCTTTCGAAGCGAACAATCCATACAGCGTAGACCCGGAGCCCGACAGCGAGGCGTACTTCGCGCCCGCGCGCTCCAGCGCACGCTTACCTTCACTCAGTTCGGGATACTCAGGAAAGACGACTTCTTCAAAGTCGTTCTTGATCCCGGCCCGGACAAGCTCGAGAAGTGGATTCTCGCGCCGGCCCCTTCTAAAAGGAGCACCGGAGTACATCTCGCCCAGCCACGCCGAAAGCCCTCGGCCAAGCTCATTCATTCTATCGGACGATCTACCTGGCGTCAATTTCCGATCCCACTCGGCAAAGGCCCGAGGCGTCGACACCCCCACCTCGGGTGTCACTACCACACACGGCATCGCCGGCAAATCCTGTAAAGGATAAACCTGCTCTCCGCGCCCCACCCCCAACACCGTCCCGCCAATCAGAAACAGCGGCAGATCAGAGCCCACTTCCGCTGCAATCCGCAACCGCTCCTCCGCAGGCAAACTTTTCTTCAGAGCCCGTTCCAACCCAATCAAAGCCGCGACTGCATTCGACGAAGCTCCGCCCATCCCACCCTGCACCGGCAACCGCTTCTCGATGTCGATAACGACCCGCCCCTTCGCACGTAAAGACTGCATCGCCTTCTCGACGATGCGATAGCAAGTGTTCGATTCATCCCGCGGAACCTTCGGGTTGTCGCAGCGAATCTCGATCCCACGGCCTCGCTGCACGCTCACCTTAACCAAGTCATGCAAACCAACCGTCTGATAAACCGTCAGCAGTTCATGGAAGCCATCGGCGCGGGCGGGGCCAATGCGTAGCCCGAGGTTGATTTTCGCGAAAGAACGAACTGTCTTCGTCATTGGAAATGCCAGTGTTGTTGCCATCGTTACTCGAAAACTTCGCCTGAGCTTCCGGCGGGAGAAGCTGTGCAAGATTCTTCACCTTGACAGGCCCTTACTCGCGAAGGACAATCCCGGGATTCTACTCTCGGTTCCTAATGGATACTCAGCCCGCCAACGTCGAAAAGGATGCTACACCATGAAGTTCAGATTAATACCTTTAGTGATCGCCTCTTTGTTGGGATTTCTCCTGTCATCAGCACCGGGCCAGACCCTAACCGTTCTCTATTCCTTCACCGGAGGCACCGACGGCTATCTTCCGGCTTCCCCTCTGATCCGCGACGCGGCTGGTAACCTCTACGGCAATACTTTCCGTGGCGGCGACTCCACTTGCGACCGCGGATCGAGCTGCGGAGTCATCTTCAAGGTGGACGCGAACGGTCACGAGAGCGTGATGTACCGCTTTACCGGCAAAGCCGATGGCGCCTACCCCATCGGCGCCCTAGTGTTGGATTCGTCGGGCATTATTTACGGCGCCACGGATTACGGCGGCAATCTCTCTTGCGACCAAGGCTATGGATGCGGCACCGTGTTTAAACTGGATTCGACGACCGGCAGATTGACAACCCTGCACATTTTCAACGGAACCGACGGAGCCAGCCCCAACGGTGGCTTGGCTCTCGACGCAGCCGGCAATATCTACGGCACCACCTACGCTGGGGGCAGCGTCGCCAATAGCGGGACCGTTTTCAGGATCGATGCCTTTGGTCACTATACCGTTCTGTACCGGTTCACCGGCAAGGCGGATGGGAAAAATCCCCTCTCAGGCGTAATCCGGGATGCCTCTGGAAACCTCTTCGGCACCACCTATCAAGGCGGCACTCGTTATTCCGGCTCGGGTACGGTATTTAAGTTGGATAGCTCCGGTAAAGAAACCGTTCTCCACACCTTCATTCCCAACGAACAGGCAGATGGTTCCTATCCCTATGCCGCCGTGACCCCCTTTGGAGAGGATTTCTACGGAACGACCGCCGGAGGGGGTACCGGTGAATCTGGAACAGTCTTTAAGCTGGACAAGGCTAACACCGAGACGGTGTTGTACAACTTCCTCGGTGTGACGGATGGAAGTAATCCCCAAGACTCTCCCGTGGTCCTCGATGCCTCCGGTAACCTCTATGGCACCACGGAAAATGGCGGTGATTCGAACTTCGACGGTACCGTCTTCAAGGTGGACCAGAGCGGCGTTGAAACGGTACTGCACCGCTTCGCGGGCGCAGATGGTAGCCGTCCCATGGCAGGCGTGATCTTAGACTCGGTGGGCAATCTCTACGGCACCACGTTCCAAGGCGGAGCATTCGGAAACGGCACGGTGTTCAAGATCGCTCCGTAGCGGCCAACAACGGCACAAGCGCGGTTTACGAGTTCCCGGAATTGACGCGGGGTGCCGCCTATTTCCCCCAAAGTGCGTCCCTTACGCTCCCCCACCCGATACACCACCTCGGTAATCTCGACCATCGCCGCTAATAAGAGCAAGCTAGCCATACGATTCCAACCTGAACCGGCAACGGTCCTTCCCACTGGAATCAAGTAAGACCGCAAACACGAGCGCTCCCCGCCCCTAAGCGGGACCCCTGTGAGCGCATTCTCGAAGTTGGGTGCAAGACGTGGCCTGCGGAAAAGAAAAGGAAGTTAAGTTAAAACATTCCAAATTTCAGCCCGCGTTGCCTCGCGTCTCGCAAGCCGCGAGCAACGGGCGGTGGGCTTCAGGGGTTTTAAATGCGGACTCTGAACACTCGTGGTTTAGTGCTTTTTGTTTTGGCGGTCACAACTGGCGTCGCCGCGCAGAGCGACTATAAAGTCATCTCTGTCACCGATGGCGGAACGATATCCGGAACGGTTAAGTGGGCTGGAACTGTCCCTCACGCGCTGGACTTTCCCATCACCAAGGATCCTCAAATCTGCGCCCCCGATGGCAGCAAAACCGTCAGCCTGGACCGCCTGATCGTTGGTCCCGAAGGCGGCGTCGCCAACACCATCGTCTATCTGAAAAACATTTCTGCCGGCAAAGCCCTGGAACTTCCCGAACAGCGCCGGCATCTTGACCAGAAGCATTGCCGCTACATTCCCCACATTCTTCTCGTGCCGCAGAATACGGCGCTGCAGATGCAAAGCTCTGATGCGACGCTGCACACGATTCACATGGACGGTGCCGCTACTTATAATTTGCCTTTCCCGTTCCCCAATCAGATTAACTCGCGCACCATGGCGACGCCCGGCCTGGTGAATCTGCGCTGCAATGGCGGCCACGTTTGGATGAATGCGGAAATGATGGTTGTGCAACATCCTTACTACGCGGTCACCGACGAGAGCGGACGCTTCGAATTTACCAACGTTCCCTCCGGAACCTATCAGGTGGTGGCGTGGCACGAAGGCTGGAATCTCACGGGAAAAGAACAAGCCTATGACGTGCTGACGGAAAGAGCGGTACAGCGCCCGGTGTTTAGCGAGCCCAAGACCTGGGAAAAATCGGTAACGGTAAATGCCAACCAGCCCAGCACGATTAACTTTGTGATTGGAAGCAAATAGGCGGGATTGCTGGCGAGGTCGGACGCTCTTGTCCAACAAATGCCGGCAGAATATTGGTTCAGGGGTGAAAAGGGGCACGACTTCCGGTCGCGCCCCTTTTAGTCTTTATGGGTTTCAACCGGTGCGAAACCTAGCTCCGCCGCTTGTACAAAATTGCGAACTCAAAGCCCGCATTCGCCGGAAATAATTCCGCCACTTTCCGCAACCGCTCCGCCAATGCCGAAGGCGCCAGCAACGGATAATCGCGCTCTCGCAGGTCGTAGTAGTCCACATCGAGATAAAGCGACAGCAGATAAATAGAAATTGTGTCGGAGAATGTCGCTTCCAGATATTCGTTCTTGTAGCGCTCAGCATCGGGACCGTTGGCAGTGGCCAGCTTGCGTGCTTCCCAGGCATCCAGGGAGGTTTCACCGCGCGTTCCGGCTTCCACCTGCTTCCACGCCAGTTCGCTGAATTCGTGCGACAATCCAGCCATCTCGACCAGCGCGTGGCCCACGTTGATATAAAACTCGAAGGCCACCGAGAACTTGTCGTCGCTTAAGCGCGTGGAGATAAATACGCACTGCGAGTCGCCCAGGGTCAGATTGCGGTGGCAAACGGCATTGTCGCTCAAGGTGACGTCGTAGCGATCGGCAATGACAGTCTCTTCCCCCTGACCCACCACAAGCGGCACGAAATAATAAGCCTTTCGCCGCAGCGAGGCCGCCAGTTTGTTGGGCACGGCTGCGATCATGCGCTCCAGATCAAGCGCGCTTACGGAACTTTCTCCCGCGGTGGCATAACAAATTCCATTGGCTGCCTGGGAGACGGGTGTGGCCCGGACGACCTCTGCCGGTGCGCGTGTAATGGCCGATGCTACCTGTGACATTCTTGCTCTTTTATACACTAACGGGCTAGCTTAGAAGCATGCCGCCGCCTTCGCGCCCGCCTCGCTGGTATGCCATACCGATCCGGGTGCTGCTGGTGACATTTATCGGAACTTTGATCTCTTTTGCGGCCAGCCTGCTGGTCGGGATTGTCGGCATTTTGATCCTGTCCCAGATTCGCCACGCTCATCCCAACATGACTGTGGCGTACCGCCTGATTGCGCTGCCTACCGCAGTGGTGGCAGGCGGCATGATCTTTGTGTTCGCGCTGGCCATGGAGATTCGCCACTACCGCCAGTCCAAGACGCTGAACTCAATCGAGCGAATGAGCTGAAAACTCAAGAGATAACTAGAGTCACGTGCTTCGCGGCGCCCAGCCTGCGCGTTCCCTGCACAGCTATTAGAATGAAAAGATGCCGCCCCGTATAGCCATCCCCATGCCGCACTCGCTCGACCGCGAGTATGCCGAGCGTTCCATGCCGCAGTATGAGAGTGCAGTTCAGCAATGCGGAGGCGATCCCGTTCGCATCGCGCTCGACCGCCCTAACGCGGAGGTTGCGGCTATCCTGCAGGGCTGTGATGGCGTACTTCTCCCCGGCAGCAATGCGGATGTGGACCCAGTCCGGTTTGACGCTTACCGGTCGCCTCATACTGCCCCGGCGGATCCGCGCCGCGATGCGGTGGATGGACTTCTGCTGCAGGACGCCTATAACCTGCGCAAGCCGATCCTGGGGATCTGTTACGGACTACAAAGCCTGAACGTCTACCGTTCGGGATCGTTGATCCAGCACATTCCAGACTTCCTGCCGGAACAGTTGCGGACGCTTGTGGATCACGAGGCGGGCAAGAAGGTCGCCATTGCGCATTCGGTGGACATTGAAAAAGGTACGAAGCTGGCTGAAATCGTGAAGGGAAACGGCGCGCGCGCAGAACAGGGGTTGGAGCGGGGAAGAAACGAAACCCCGAGTCAGAAGCATTTTGTCGAGAAAAGCGATCTGGTGATTCCGGTGAACTCGTCGCACCACCAGTCCGCGGGAGAGGTTGGCACTGGCCTGCGCATTTCAGCGCGGTGCGCCGAGGATGGAATCATCGAGGCATTAGAAGGAACGGACGCCGATCATTTCGTGCTGGGAGTGCAATGGCATCCCGAGCGCTCGGTCGCGGCGGACGAGCCTTCCCGGGCAATTTTTCGTGCGCTTATTCATGCAGCGGAAACGCGCTCCAGGTAGGCTAGGTCTACTTCTCGATCAGTTCGATCAGCACCACAACATGCGCCACGGCCGTATTCTCCAGGTTCAAACCCTCCGGCGTTTTCGCCTTCAGCCCGACACAATCGGTGTGAATTCCCAGCAGTTGAGCGACGTGTCCGCGAATGGTTGCGGCGTGGGGACCGATCTTGGGAGCGGCCAGAATCAAGCTGGCATCCAGGTTCGCCAATACATAGCCGGCCGCATGTAGGCGTTGCAGTGCCTCGCGCAGGAAAACGACGGAATCCGCGCCCTTCCATTTGGGGTCGGATGGCGGGAACAGCGCCCCAATATCAGGCGCGGCGATCGATCCCAGCAAAGCGTCGGTGAGCGCGTGAAGCAACACATCGCCGTCGGAGTGCCCGCCTAATCCCTTGTCGTGCGCCAGGGCGACCCCGCCGATTTTCAGCGGAATTCCCGGCTGGAATTCGTGGGAATCGAAGCCGTAGCCAATACGGGTGGACGGTCGTTGGTGGTTCGTCGTTGCCATTTCCGGTCAGTGGCGGTCCGCACTCTTTAAGTAGAATTCTGCCAGTTCCATGTCGGCGGGCGCTGTGATCTTGATATTACGCGGCGAGCCCATAACCACTGCGACTTCGTGCCCAGATCGTTCCACCAGCGATGCCTCATCAGTTCCTAAAAATCCATCGGCGGCCGCTTCGTCGAACGCCTTTTTGATCACGTTGTAGCGAAAGCCCTGCGGAGTTTGCGCCATTACCACCCCGGCTCTTGGAATCGTGGCCTTCACCAGTGCGCCGTCTGCTGTGCGCTCCACCTGCTTCACTGTGTCCACCGCCGGCAAGCCGGCGATCGCCGCGCCATATTTCGCCGCCGCGTCGATGACTTCCTGAATAATTTCCGCCGTTACAAATGGACGCACCGCGTCATGCACCAGAACGATATCATCTGCCCCTGCGGCTAGCGCTTTTAAGGCATTCTCCACCGATTGCTGGCGATGCTCGCCGCCGATTACCAGTTCCACTTTCTTCTTGAGTACATCTTTGGCCTCGGCTTGCAGGCGCAGGCGAAAGCCGTCAATCTCATTTTCGCGAAGAGCGATCCAGATTTCGTTGACCGGTTCTACCGCGGCAAATTTGCGCAGCGTGTGAATGAGAATAGGCGTGCCGCCCAGGTCCGTGAATTGTTTGGAAGGCGCGGCTTTTTTGGGTTTACCTTTGGCTGGGGCCGCAGCCATGCGCGTTCCCAACCCGGCCGCCGGAATGACTACCAGAACCTTCATAGGGGGAGTCAGTATACGGGGGTGGAGGACTGGAGTTCAATGCGCGACGGTCAGCGTGACCACCGTCGCGCAGCGCACCGCAATCCGTTAAAGCGGTCCAGCTAAGGTTGCGGCTTGCTCTCAACCAAAGCGCTGGGTAAAGCCACCGGCACCGCCGTTCCGGAAACTGCGGGCGGTGCCGGCGGCACCGCTCCCGTGGTTCGCCCAAAGGATCGTTCATCCCACTTGCCGAAGATCATTTTTCCTGCCGTGGTCTGTAAGACTGACGTGACCGAAACGTCGATGGTTTTACCAATCATCTTCCGGGCATTGTCCACCACGACCATGGTCCCATCATCCAAATAAGCCACGCCCTGGTTGTATTCCTTACCTTCTTTCAGGATGAAGACCTTCATGATTTCGCCGGGCAACACGATGGGCTTCAGCGAATTGGCCAGTTCATTAATGTTCAACACGGCCACGCCCTGCAGTTGCGCCACCTTATTCAGGTTGAAGTCGTTTGTAATGATCTTGCCTTCATACACCTTGGCTAGTTCGATCAGCTTCAGGTCGACTTCGCGGACGGCGGGGAAGTCGTCCTCAACAATCTGGATGGAAAGCGTTGCCATTTTCTGCAGGCGTTGCAGAACGTCGAGACCGCGGCGGCCGCGGTTGCGCTTCAGCGAGTCCGCCGAGTCCGCTACGAGTTGCAGCTCGCGCAAGACAAACTGCGGCGTAACGATAATGCCGTCAAGGAATCCCGTCTCGGCAATGTCGGCGATTCGCCCGTCGATGATGACGCTGGTGTCGAGGATTTTGTAGCTCTTCTTACCCTGCTTCTCGCCGCCAAAGATCCCGCCTAGGGCCGCCAGATTCAGCAGGTCGCCCTTGCTGGCCCCGACGATCAGGCCCACATAGGCCATCAGCAGCATGACCAGGATTTGCAGGAAACTCTGGGTGTTGCCCGGGGGCACGCTACTGCGGATTACCAGCGCGAAAAGGTACGCTCCGCAAATGCCAAGAATGCTGCCGATGGCAGCCCCGATCAGCCGCTTAAGGCTGACTGAGCGCAACTTCCATTCGAACAGCACAATGGCTGCCCCCACCAGCGCGCCAATGCCGGCGTCCACAGGTTGAGAACGGCCAAACGGAGCAATTACATAACAGGTAACTGAAACTACGACTACAAAAAGAAGACGTACAAGAATCAAATCCACAATAGAACCTCCCCCGGATGCAGTTCCGCAAATTTCTGGGGCGGATGCACCGGTGCCGTTTCCTCGCAGCCTCGGGCGGGAAGCAGCAGTTCAGCATACGGAGCGCGCAGGAATTAGGGGAATGAAGTGCGCCCCGTTCCGGTCCATGGAGGCGGCCGGAAGGTCCACGGTATTCCAACGCACAAAGTATATAACGGAAGGCAGCTAAGGAGAAAAACTTAAGAAAGCTCCCGCCGCAGTCGTGCCTTGCTACAGCTTCTCCGGTGCCACTTTACAGGGTTGCCCTACATCTGCGGAGTCAGAGTCAGCATCCTAGCCCTGTCCCGCGAATTGTGCGGAAGAGACGTCCTAAGAAAAGCCATCCGAGACGATGGCCGAGGAGAATGGACATGCAAGTCAAAAGATTACTGAATCTAGCATTGCTTTCAACTTTGGTTGCAGGGGCAGCCGTCGGTTACGCACAGGATGAGAAGAAGCCGGAGGATAAGCCAGCCAAGCAGGAGGAGGCCAAGCCGAGTAAGGAAGAGGCCAGGCCGGCTCATCAGAACGCACCAGCTCAAGACGCGCACGGTGCCAAGCAGGACCAGAAGCCCGCAGAAGAGACGCGTGAGAGCGCCCGTCCCGAACGCCAGGAAAATCCGGACATGAAGGGCGACCGGAATGCTAAACCGATGGATACACACGGCGAAAAGCAGGCTCAGGACCATACCGAGCGCGCCGGTAACGCCCGCCCGTCAGGCAAGGGCGGCCACATTCCCGACGAAAAATTCCGCTCCAGCTTCGGCCACGAGCACCACTTCAACGCCCGAACTGTGATCGTCCGCGACCAACGCCAGTTCAACTACGGCGGCTACAACTTTGAGTTCGTCGACGCCTGGCCGGCGGATTGGGCCTACACCGACGACCTCTACATCGATTACATCGACGGCGAATATTTTCTTTTTGACTTGCTCCACCCCGGCGTTCGGATCGCTCTGTTCGTTGTGATGTAACAACGGCAGCGGCTGATTTGTCCGGAAAGGCGGACCCTGTGAGTTGGGATTCAGTTCTGCTGGATTCAACCTCAAAAGGGTCCGCCTTCACTATTTTGACGCGCACTCCCCCGATCGAAAACCTCTCACCGCCTGCTAGACTTTCTGCATGAAAGCTCTTGTCATCACCAGTCTCTCCGGTCCCGAAGCACTGGCCATTCAAGAAGCAGCCGAACCCGCGCTCAAGCCGGGACAAACGCTGGTGAGCGTCAGAGCAGGGGGCCTAAACTTCGCCGATTTCATGACCACGCAGGGCGGCTATCCCGGTACTCCGCCTCCTCCGCTGGTCGCAGGCCGGGAGTTCGCCGGTGTGGAAGAAAGTAGCGGCCGTCGCGTGATGGGCTACATGCAGTGGGGAGCCTTCGCCGAACGCGCAGCCGCATATTCCAATCTGATGTGGCACGTCCCTGAGCAATGGAGCGACGAACAAGCGGCGGCGTTTCCGGTGAATTATTTCACCGCATTTCTGGCCTACTGGCAGGCGGGAATGACCAAAGCACGTGCATCCGGCCGCACGCATCGCGTCCTGATTCACGCTGTGGCCGGCGGAGTGGGCACCGCTGCGGTCCAGATCGGCCGCATTCTCGGCGTCGAAATGTATGGCACGTCGTCCTCCGACGAAAAGCTGGCGCGAGTGAAAGAGCTTGGCCTGCAGCATGGCATTAACTATAAGCAGGATGACTATGAAGAAATTGTGAAGCGACTCACCGGCGGCGAAGGCGTGGACGCAGTTTTCGAAATGCTCGGCGGTGAGCACACCGCGAAGAGTCTGCGCTGCCTGCGCGACTTCGGCCGGGTCATCCAGTACGGAACAGCCACCGGCAAGCCGCCGCAGCTCGACGTGCGAGCTCTTTATGCCAAGTCGGCTAGCATTCAGGGACTGTGGCTGACCTATCTCTCCCAGAATCCCGAGATTATGGAGCCAGCCTGGAAGCAGCTCTCCGAGTGGATCGCGCAGAAAAAATTAACTCCAGTCATCGGAGAAGTTTTCCCCTTTGACCGCGCAGTGGAAGCCTACAAACTCTTGCAGGACGGGAAGAACTACGGGAAAGTGGTACTGAAAATCTCATAAAGTCATTAGGTTCGTTTACCCCGAGGCCGGCTCCAGAGCTAGGCGCAATCCAGAAATATAACCCTGTCACTCACAAAAAAGTTCAACAGCGAACAAAATCCAATCGCTGCACAGTTGGCCATCAGATAATTGAAGCGAAACTCGCCAACCAACAACTTCATCAGCACCAAATTGCCTACAATTGAGATTCCGCCGGTGGTCACATTGAACCGCAAAAGCCGCGGCAAAGATTTTCTCCACGACGGTTCCACCCGATCAGCCCACGTATAACGCTCGTGCCAAAGAAAGTTGTGCAGCACTGCCGCTTCCACGGCCAGCGCAGTCGCCAGCGGATAGTTGAAATGCAATCCACTCTTCAGCGCCAGCAGAATCGCCAACTGCACTCCGATCCCGATCGCTCCTACGACGTTAAATTTCAGCCATCGCATAACAGTCGGACGTGTCGTGATCGTGGCCTTCACTTCGCGATCCTCTCTTCGCGATAGAGTCGCAATGTGTTTTGCGCGGTGAAAAATACGAGCATCGCCGCCATCCCGGCCAGGCCGATTGCTCCACCCACATCGAATAGCCGGTAATTTCCGCCGAGGACATGCACGTTCGGTTTCCAGAACAACGCCAGGTTTCCAATGGCAAGCAGGATGCGAAGCTCGGTTGGCCCAAAGCGCCAGAACGAAAGCCGGAATTCTCCCAGCGTGTAGGTCGCCAGGTAGGATTGAATCGAGAGCATGAGGAAAGCGAGGAGCAAACCGGTTGCGATGTGGGGATGCATATAACCGGACAAACCCAGACCGCCCATCAGCGCGAGCGCCCCGAATGTGTCTACCATATGGTCGACGTAGAAGCCGTACCTCGGACGCTGTTGCTGGCGAACCCGAGCCAGGCTGCCGTCGAGAGAATCACCCAGCCAGTTCAGCGCCAGGCACGCAATGGCCCCCAGCAGCGCATAGCGGTTTCGGGAAGATAACCCGTAGCACACGCCCGCCCCAAACTGCGCCGCCAAACCCAGCAGCGTCAGATGGTCAGGGCCAATTTGCCGTGGCGTCCTCTCCGCCAGCCATAGGAGCGCTCGCTTCTCAATCCTCGCCGTCCAGCTTTCTTGAATACGACGCATCTCCACAACTGAGCCGGCCCGCCGCATCTCTCTCAACACGCGCGGGTCCACTTGCTCACAAAAGTCCGCCATGGTTTGCGAACTGGGATTTGCTGCCAGCATTCTTGCCATATAGCCTCCGATTTCCTCTTGCGGAGGCCACTATGCTGCGAAGGCATGAGTCCGGCAATGCACTGCGCATCACACGCAGCTCAATTGCGTATCAACCAGTAACTCATTTATTCACAATTTGTTAGCCGCTCGAATCATCCCTGGAAAATCCCCGGCAGTGTCATTCAAGGAACCATTCATTGCTTCTCCGCCGATAAATCCTCAGCCGAAGGAAGGCCTCTGGTACGCTTTGAAAGAATTCCCGCGCGTCCATGACCAAACTTCTTCGCTTCTTCCGGCCTTCTCACCAGCACACGGCTTTCTCAGCCACCGTGCTTCTGATGGCTGCGGTCATGTTGTCGCGGGTTGTGGGCTATATTCGCGAAGCCTACATCGCCTACGCTTTCGGCGCCGGACCGCAGACCGACGCCTACGTCGCCGCCTTCACCCTGCCCGATTGGCTGAATTACATCGTGGCCGGAGGCGCGGCCTCGATCACCTTCATCTCGATCTACACCCGTTTCCTCGCCGAGAAGCGTGACGCCGACGCGCAGAAGACATTTTCTGTCGTTATCACGGTGATGTCCGCCGTCATGATCGTGGGCACCATCATTACCGAGATTTTCACCCCACAATTCGTGCGCTGGATGTTTCAGGGCTTCTCGCCGGCGCAGGTCGAACTCACAGTTCACCTCACCCGCATCTTGCTTCCGGCGCAGATTTTCTTCTACGTCGGCGGCGTCGTCTCCGCCGTTCTCCTGTCACATCGCCTATTCCTCTTTCCCGCCTTCGGCCCGCTGCTCTACAACCTGCTGATTATCGCTGGAGGCGTGATCGGCGGCCGCCGCTTTGGGATTTCTTCTCTGGCTTACGGTGCGCTGGCGGGCGCGATAGTCGGACCGTTTCTGGCCAGTGTGATTGGCGCGGTCCGCATTGGCACGGGATATCGCCCATCGTTCGATGTCACCAACCCTGCATTCCGCGAATGGGTAAAGCTTTCCATCCCGCTCATGCTGGGCGTCTCGCTGGTCACGGCCGACGACTGGATTCTTCGTCACTACGCCTCCAGCGGCGTAGGCGACATCGCCCGCCTCAACTATGCCAAGCGATTATTCGCCGTGCCTATCGCAGTTCTCGGCCAAGCCACTGGGCAGGCGTCTCTGCCATTTTTCGCCCGCCTCTTCAACGAAAAACGCTTCAAGGATTTTGCCACTACGGTGAACGACTCCGTCTACCGCGTCTCCGCCGCATCCTTTCTCGCCACGGGATGGATGATGGCCGCCGCCTTCCCGCTCATCGATCTCGTCTACCGCCGCGGCCGCTTCACCGTCTCCGACACCCAGACCACGGCAATTTATTTTTTCTGGTTCGCGCTTTCGCTGGCTCTATGGTCGGCCCAGGGACTCTACGCCCGAGCCTTCTACGCCGCCGGAGACACGCTCACACCCATGGTTGCAGTCACCGTGATCACCAGCGCTTCGCTGCCGGTGTATTCCCTGCTGTTCCATAAGTACGGCGTCGTCGGACTGGCCTTCGCCTCTGACATTGGCATCGGAGCCAACCTGTTTGCTCTGGCTTTTCTGCTCCACTATCGCAAACTGGTTTCGTTGGGAACCTTGCGCTGGGATGAACTGGGGAAGTCAGCGTTGATCGGCGTTGTCTCAGGCGTAATCAGCCTGGAAGTAGCGAAGAGTGCGACTCCGCTTTTTTCGATCCACGGCAGCCGCCTCAGCGACCTGCTGCAGCTCGGATTGATTACACTCACGTGGGGAGCCGCGACCGCTCTGGGCCTGTGGTTGCTGCGCTCTGATCTGCCCAACGACCTCCGCCGCCGCAAAACCCCGTATCCCGCCGTTGCCGAGGGTGAGACCAAAGAAATTATGGGAGCGGGAACCCAACCGTAACCCGTCTACAGAACGCACTCAAAGATCGCGCATCTCAAGCAGTTGGCAGAATCCAGGGGCAGACGGCTTCAGACTTGAAATCACGAATGTGCGATCTTGTGAGATTCCGGCAGCCTGATCATCTAATTTGTCCAAGATGAGCTGAGGATTAAGGTGATACTGGTGGATCAGAAAGTCGTCTGCCGTTTGGCAAAGAACGCCAAATCTTTCCAGACAAGCTTGGGGAAAGTCTTTGAAGTTTTGAGTGACTATAGTGTTCGCGTGACCCACGATGGCAGCCGCTAGCACATGCCGGTCGTCTTCGTCTGGGATACATTCGACTGCGCTCAAAAGTTCCGACGGAACGGAAACGACTGCTTCCGGGAACGCGCGATTCATTTGCTCTTTTCTCCAGGCTACTTCTTTCGGTAAGCGGTGAAGTTTCGTTCTCATGGCTTTCGCCATTTCCGCCAAGATCTGTTCACTCCACAACGGACGATACATCGCAGGTTCTTCGGCCAACCGCAACAGGCAGTCACAGAGCGCCATGGGCACCAGAACGCACGCATCTAATACCGCCGAATATTCATTTTCCTGTGTGAAAATCATCTGGGATTTTGTCGTAATCCCCTTTTGAAAACTCCTGTTTCGCTAAATCGTCCAACGTCTTTCGCCGGCCTGTGTCACGCTTTGACTTGAAGGCCAGTATGTCCCGCACGTAGATGCGGCGGTGCGTTCCGACAAGGTGGAAGGGGATTTCTCCTTTCTCCAGCAGTTGAATGAGGTACTGCCTGGAAACACCTAGGATTTTGCTGGCCTCCACAGTCGTGAGTTCGTGCCTATTCTGCAAGATGGTGACAGAATGGCCAGCCCGCAGATCGGCGAGCAGCCTGAGTAGAAACGAGAAAAGGTTGTTGGGCAGAATCTCGGTCTTACCATCCGGTCCGATGAGCTTTGCCTCCGCCTCGCGAAGTTTGAGGTAAATGTCTTTGATCTCCCTTTGCTCTTTCTGGGAAATATCGACGGATGCCGCTTCGCTACTTTGCGCCATGCGATTGTCTCCTCCTGTGTGACCTGCTCAGGGGCCACTTCCTCGCATCGAACAAATAAATCATATGCGCTAAGTGCTATAAACGCAACTAAAATAGTTGCTAAAACGACGGTCACAAACACAAAATCAGGTCTTTTGTGTCAGGTAGGAAGGCCGTTGTCTTGACAAAAAACCATCAAGCACCATTAGGCGGGTCTTTCCGCTAAAGTTGGGGAGGACGGCTGCGATTAAGAGGACAGGAAAGTCGCAGCCTGTGACGAGTGAGTCGTAGCTCCCTTTGCTACTGCGCCCCCAACATCGTCACATTGGCCGTCACCACGGTTGAAGGATCATCCCGCAGCTTGAGGTAGAGCGTAGTTCCCTTGGGCGAAGGAATTCTCAGCTCGGCTTCCACGAATCCATCGGGCACAGTCACGGCATCCGCGAACTCAGGATCGTTGCTGATGGCGTCGATCAGGAAAAGTTTTTCCCCACTGAGCGTGCATTGTCTCTCCGCGGCCTTGGTGCAGCGCACTCCCGCCAGTACTGGGATCCGGACCAGAGTTGCCAAAGGCTGCCAATCCCCGTCGATTCCCTCCGCAGACACCGGACGAAATTTCAGCGGACCAAAAGCTGAAGGCCCCAGCAGCTTCATAGGATCAAGCACGGCATAGACGGTCTTCGAATCCTGTGGTGTCAAGTTGCCGTCTTTTTCGCTGAGCAGAACTTTGAAAGACTCGTCTGCGGTCGCTACCTCAATCTTTTCACTTGGCGGGAAACTTTCGGGAACCTGGGTCTTCAGGAAGAAATTCAGGCGGCCATCCTGGGGAAGTTCGTCCTGATTCTCCAGTCGAACCTGCGACGGCGCCCCCGACGAATCCAATTGCACGCTCTTGCTGAGAACCGTCACCCGCGGACGCGGTGCTGCAACCTCAGTATTCACCTCAAGCGAACGCCCGTCCTTCAAAACGACGTGAGCAACCATAGGCTCGCCCGCGCGGAATCGCCCGCCCGCCTCCGCGTCATGGCAGACCAGCTTCAATTCATCCTGCTGATTTGCTCGCGTAAGGCCTGCCGGAGCGAAATGCAGTCCGCCCGCTTCCAGTGAAGTCACCTGGTCGAGCCTCGTACCCTTCAGCAACCCCTCGGCGTCACCGGCATGAATATCGAAAGCATCCAACCGTCCCGCTTCGAAATAAGTATGCAGCGGAATCTCATCGGGTTGGCGCGATCCAAGTTTGTGGATGGTGAGCATGACCGCCCCGGCACTGGCATTTTGCAACGGGACTTTCACCTCGATTTCTTCCGGCTTGGCGATTTTCCACTCCGCCTTGATGACCGCGCCTTTTTCGTCGCGCAGGCTCACATCGCGCACGCAGCAGGCATCGGCGGATTGAAGATGCAGCGTATCTTCGCGGCCAACAATCAGCGCGCTTGCATCTTTCGAAGCCACAATCCAATGCGCTGATCCCGAACTGCGCAAGCGGAAGTGCGGCCCCTCGAAGGAACGAAAGCCCCAACCTCCGCGCAACACGCCGTTGGTTTCGCCTTCCAGTTCGACCGCCTGCATCGCCTTGGTATCGATCACGAAACCGCCACGCCCCGGGTCAGGCACCGCCGGAAGATCGATGCCGCCGGACTTGTTTTCAACATGCAACACAAAGTCGTGAGCCAGCCCAGTCGCAAATACCAGTGGCGCTCCATCAGCCGGCAGCACCAGAGCCGGGTTGTCCACGCAAAATACCTGCGCCGCATCGATCACATGCAAAGGAGGAGTGGCTGCCGGCCTCACCAGCGGGAGCGCAATCACGATCACCGATTTGGGATTGCGGAACGAAGGCGGCGAGTTAAGCCGCAGATTCAGATCATCCTGCTTAGGCAGGGAGAGCGCCGGAATGTACTGATATTGCGCCGTGTGCGCGCTGCCAAGTATTCGCGCCACATCCACAATCGCGCCCACGTATGCGCTGTAGTATCCACCGCGTGCCGTCGGAGTGGCGCTGACCTGCGCCAGCAAATCTGTCGGCGATCCGGTGGTCAGCGTGGTCACCATGTTCTGACTGTGCGCGTCATCAAGGACCAGTTGATCGGTGTTCTGCGTGAGGCAGGGAACTTGCTGCGCACTGGGCTTGTCAAAGCACTGCTGGTCGAGCCGGATGTTTAAGCTTCGCGCCAACAACGTGGTATGCGCTTTCATCTGTTCCGCATCAAAGGCCGAAGAATCTCGAACCGACTCCAAATATTTTTCCAGCCGCTGGCGATCGAGGCTGGCTTGGTCCAGATCTTGTGCCGCCCGCACGAAAGCTCCCGGCTTGCCTCGCACGGCACTGCGCAAGGTGCTGAAGGCGCCTCCCGTTTCCGGCGCGAGGAACACGATGGCCTCCTCGGCTCCGTCAGGAACCGTAATGAAAACGCCTTCTTCCCGTACCGGCTTGCTCCACGCATCCACCCGGTTAAACCACGAGTCCGGCGGGGGATTGGTCGCCCCGCGCAGGAATGCGACCACCATGATGTAACGCACCGATTGAGTCTCCGGCAGGTCGGGATGCACCCACAACCGGTCGCCCGCTTGTAAATCGGCAGTCTGAGAGATAGGCAGCGTTCGCCCGTCGCGTTGTACCCGGACTTCAACCTTCGGCCCAACCAAGTCAAACGCCGCGGCGTCCGCCCATAGCGGCATGGCGCCCACTGCAACGAATATCGGCACCAAAAAAGACGTTAGTAAGTTTTGCAGCCGCCGGTCCCAAATCATTGAAAAGTATCTCTCCCTTAAGAGTTCAGGATGGTCACGAGGAGTGACGGAATCGAAAAGGCTCGGGAGCCCAAGCCAGGAACTTCGCTAAAACTATGAGTCGATACCTTATGTTACCTGCCCTGCGACGCCCGGAGCAACCCGCTTTGCTCGACTGAAAATTACAATCCGGGGTCGCATCCATGCCACAAACTGGCTGATATTCGGCTCATCAGCCAAATTCACCCTGACAACCTTTGCTGCCTACCCTCCATCTACCTCTCGTCCGTTTCCGGAGGCAAGTCCATGCTGCGGATACATCCGTTTCGCGCTCTTAAGTTCGATGCAATCGTCGTGCTAACGGTGGCATTCCCGATCCTGTTCACACTCGAAACACCCCCCACGCAAGCGCAAACTTTCAAAGTCATCGAGTCATTCTCAGGCCGCAATGGCGCGCAACCATATGCGGGCCTAACTCCCGATGGTGCGGGGAACTTCTACGGGACAACCATGGCAGGTGGAAACAAGGGATGCAACTCCCAACTCGGATGCGGAACTGTCTTTGAACTGTCGCCCGCCGCCGGTAGTTGGACGTTTACCAAGCTCTATAATTTCACCGGCGGAACCGACGGCTACTATCCCAATGCCCCGGTCGTGATCGGAACCGACGGCGCTCTTTACGGCACCACCGAATATGGCGGTGACCCGTCCAACAAACAGGGCTACGGCACCGTCTTCAAACTTACTCCTCCGGCTCCGGATTGCGGTCCCTCGTGTCCTTGGATCCATGCCATTCTTTACACCTTCACCAATGGCACCGATGGTGCTTATCCAGGAACTGGCCCACTCACATTCGACAACGAGGGCAATCTATACGGCACCACCGAAGGCGGCGGTCTGGACCGGGCTGCCTGTTCCGCCGTTGAAATCGGCCGTTGCGGGGTAGTGTACAAACTAACTCCCTCTGGCGGGAGTTGGACCGAGAGTGTGGTCTACAGCTTCACTGGAGGAGTGGATGGATACCTTCCCGTCGGCAGTGTCACCTTCGACAAGCGGGGGAATATTCTGGGTACGACTTCAGAGGGCGGAACCTACTCTTATGGAACCGTCTACCTTCTCACCTTCGCAGGAACACGCTGGAAAGAAAAATCTCTCCACCAGTTTACCGGTGGTACCGATGGCGCATTTTCCGTCGCCGGCCTGACTTTCGATGATTCCGGCAACCTTTGGGGCACGACGAACGGCTCCGTTCTCGGCGGCGGCACTGTCTTTGAACTCACGGCAACCAACGGAGAATGGACCTTCGCCCATTGGTACCTTTTCCCTTTTCCCGACGACCCATCCTCAAGTCTGACTTTCAGCAACGGCAACTTCTACGGATCCACTCCCGATGGTGGGATCGGATGGGGAACCGTGTTTGAGGTAATCCCGGGTCACGGTGGTATCACAGTGAACACCCTCTACACCTTCCAAGACCAAAATGATGGTGGCACTCCCTGGGGCAGTCCCTCGGTGGACGCAAGCGGGAATGTGCTTGGGACCGCCGCTTTGGGTGGGCCTGCCTATTCCGGCAATGTCTTTGAGATAACTCCATAGGTGGAGGACGTCGTATGGCCGATCGCCCAAAGCGTTCGTCTCCAGGTTTGCAGCGAAGGGTCGGCCGATAAAAAACAAAGCGGCGGATATTCGCAGGCTCTGCGAACTCCGCCGCTGATCTTTTCTCCACGACCGCGAACCGCCGTTAAAGCAAACTTACGCGCGCGCGCCGACCGCCGCGGGCTCAGATGCTGTAACGCTTTCATCCTTGCCATTGGGCTTGGACTGCGTCTGCTGCG
This sequence comes from uncultured Acidobacteriota bacterium, assembly GCA_963758565.1. Lineage (GTDB taxonomy): Bacteria > Acidobacteriota > Terriglobia > Terriglobales > Acidobacteriaceae > Sulfotelmatobacter. The sequence goes on from CAVWVX010000001.1 coordinate 507,794, forward strand.
TAGGCTGGCCGCCCTTGCGAATGTCGATGCCGCCCTTGAAGAATGCGCCATCTTCAATGGAGATGCGGGCTGCGACTACGTCGCCGGTGAGCGAGCCGTCGCTGCGAATGTCAACCCGGTCGCTGGCGGTCAGATTGCCGCGCACTTTGCCGAGTACCACAATCTCGCGGGCGTTAATGTTTGCCGCCACCACGCCATTCCGTCCAATGGTGACGCGGTTGCCGGCCAGGCTGATCGAGCCCTCGACGCGGCCATCGATGTAAAGCGATTCCGATCCCGTCACTTCGCCTTTAATTACCAGCGACTTGCCGATGGTGGCCTGGTCCGCCGTAGTGGTTGTTCCGCCTACTGAGGGACGCGGAGCAACAGCGGCAGGTTCACTTGCCATCGTAGCTGGCGTGCTCGGGGTAGACATGGTTGGACGCTCCGGTTCGGCTGGCCGCCCGGGGGTCTGAGGCTGATTCGTCGGCTTCCACATGGATGAAAAGTTTCCTTTCCTGGTTGGGATTAGGGATCACGTGCCGCATTTGCGTGACCAAATCGAATTGTACTCCGCCGTCTCAACTTGAGCACTGTGGAAAAGCCTTTATTTTCAACAAAGTTTTATAGTTTGGTACGTACTTCGGGGGCCGACTGCGGCCGCATCCCAATTCCTAACCACTCTTTTTCCAACTCCCCACCATGTAAGCTTTCCCGAAAAAAGCTTGCAGAGGGTAACAGTTTCACAGGAACTGGGAGTATGCTGGCAGCGAACACTTACCGAAACCAGCCTCGTCCCGCAGGAGCCACACCATGTCAGAACCAGCCGTGATCGCGCTGCCCTCATTAACCATTCCCCGTCCTCAAGCCGGAGAATATTCCCCCTACTACGAGCGTTACATTTCCCTGGTTGCGGGTGAAGACATTCTGAACGCTCTTGACCAACAGCGCCGCGATACTATGACGCTGCTCTGTAGCCTCAGCGAGGACGATGGCAACTTCCGCTACGCGACCGGCAAATGGAGCGCCAAAGAAGTCCTCGGCCACGTCTGCGACACCGAGCGCGTCTTCGCCTACCGCGCCATGCGCATTTCCCGCGCCGACCCTACCGCCATGGAAGGCTTTGAGCAGGATGACTACGTGCGCAACGGCCCCTTCGCTGGCGCCACCATGGCCGACCTGATCGAAGACTTCATCGCTATCCGCCGCGCAACGCTGTCTCTTCTGCGTTATCTCGACGAAGCAGCCTGGACGCGCCGCGGCATCGCCAACAAAAATGAAGTCACGGTTCGCGCTCTGGCCTACATCATCGCCGGACACGAACTTCACCACCGCGGGATCCTCAAGGAAAAGTATTTCGCCGCGAACCGCTAGCACGTAATTATGTCTTCTCGAACCTTGGCAGAACTTCTGCGCGGCAAAGGCGCGCACGCCGATCCCGTCGCCTGCATCGAAGATCTTTCCGCCGATTTAGCCACACGCCACGTTGAAGGCTTCCCGCACTCCATCGCACAACTCGTCTTCCACATGAATTATTGGATGGATTACGAACTCCGCCGCATCCGCTGCCAGCGACCGGCATATCCCGAGCACAACGCCGAAAGTTTTCCACCCGCACCATCGCCCCTTGATGCTGCAGACTGGGAAAATCTGCGCCGCCGCTTTACGGAATTGCTGGCCGAATTCGAGACGCTCGCCAATTCATCTCCCGAACAAATGAAACGTGAAGTCGAAAGCATCCACGCCGGCGACAAGAAAGTATCCAACTCGCTGGAGTCTGTCCTCTGGCAGATGGTCGCACACAACAGCTACCACGTCGGCCAGATCGCCCTCATCCGCCGCGCCCTCGCCGCATGGCCGCCCCGCGCCGGCAGAGACACTTGGTGACCCAACTCGGCCACTGTCGACTCGCCTCTGGTTTATGCTGATAGCTGAAGGCTGATAGCTGACAGCTTTCTCCCATGCTCTCCGACTCCATCATCCTGAAACACATCGCCCGCCAGCCCAAGCGTGCCGCTGGGTTCAAGCAACTGGTGCGCGAACTTGGCCTGCACGGCCACGCTCGCGGAGAACTCGACGCGATTCTCGACAAGCTCGTCCAATCCGGCGAACTTGTCCAGCTCAATTCCGATCGCTACGCCTTGCCGCAACCTGTAGCCAGCAAGCATGACAAGAATCTCGTCGTCGGCCGCCTCACCATGCACCGCGACGGCTTCGGCTTCGTCATTCCAGATGCAACTTCGCTGAGCCCCACCCTGAAGTCGAAACTAGCCGGCGATATTTTCATCGCGCCTCACGCCATCGGCAACGCCATGCACGGCGACCGTGTACTGGTCGACATCGTTGCCGTCCGCCAGGATGGCCGCGCCGAGGGCCGCATCGTCCGCCCTGTAGTTCGCGCCCACCCCACCGTCGTCGGAATTTTTCACTACGGTAGCCGCTACAACTTCGTCAAACCCTTCGACAGCAAAATCACCATGGACGTGGTGATTCCCCCCGGAGCCGAATCTCCCGAAACCAAAACCGCCGCCGATCCGACCGCCCCCGAAACTCCCAGGAAAAAAGCAAAGCAATCCGTTGACCGCGTTCTCGGCGACGAAGCCGCCCGCCGCGCCGAATGGACCGATCTCGAAGGCATGGTCGTCGATGTCGAAATCACCGACTGGCCTACCCCTTCGCAGAATCCTCGCGGACGCGTCATCGAAATCCTTGGCCTCCAGGACGATTTCGGGGTCGACGTCGAAATCACTATCCGCAAGCATCACCTGCCCCACCACTTTCCCGCCGCAACTTTGGAAGAAGCTAAAAATATTCTCCCAGTGATTCCCCCGGAAGAACTCCTTCACCGCCGCGACTTCCGCGCTCTCCCCATCGTCACCATTGATGGTGAAACCGCGCGCGACTTCGACGACGCCGTCACCGTCAAGCGCCTCCCCGACGGCAGCTTCGAACTGCAGGTTCACATCGCCGACGTTGCCCAGTACGTCACGCCCGATTCCGCCCTCGACCAGGAAGCCCGCCTGCGCGGCACCAGCGTCTACTTTCCCGACCGCGCCGTGCCCATGCTGCCGCTCGAACTCTCCACCGACATCTGCAGCCTGCGTCCGCAAGTCGACCGCCTGGTCCTCTCCTGCATCATGCAAATCGATCCTCGCGGCGAAATCACCGGATACGAACTCTGCGAAGGAGTCATCCGCTCCGCCGAGCGCATGACCTACACTGCCGTCAACGCCGTGATCGAAGGCGATGCCGCCACGCGCCAACGCTACGCCTCACTCGTCCCTACCTTCGAGCTCATGCGCGACCTCGCGCTCATCCTCAACAATAAGCGCCATCGCCGCGGATCCATCGACTTCGACCTTCCCGAACCGGTCATCGAATTCGACGAGTTCGGATTGATGAAGAGCATTACCCGCTCCGAGCGCAACATTGCTCACCGCCTCATCGAAGAGTTCATGCTCTCGGCCAACGAGTGCGCCGCCGAATATTTGCACAGCAAGCGCATCGCGTCTCTCTACCGCATTCACGAAAAGCCCGACGCCAAGCGTGTCTACGACTTCGAAGTCATCGCCGCCACCTTCGGATATTCCCTTGGCGTGGGTGCGCTTCCCATCCATCGTGTGCAGTTCAAGAGTGACCGCCGCGCCGCCCGCGGCTCCGGCAAGCAGGCGCGCACCGTCGAGATCCCGAAAGACGTTCACATCACACCGCGCATGTATCAAAAGCTCGCCGCCAAAATCGCCGGCAAGCCCGAAGAGCGCATCCTGAGCTACCTGATGCTGCGCTCCCTCAAGCAAGCCCGTTACTCCGAAGAAAACGTCGGACACTTCGCCCTCGCCGCCACCAACTACACCCACTTCACCTCACCCATCCGCCGTTATCCCGATCTGATCGTGCACCGCATCTTGAAAGATGTTCTGCACGACTCTGCCGAAAAGCACGACGGCGAAGTACCAATTGGAGTCTCCGGCGCGTTCGAACAAACCTCCGGTGATTCTGAAACTGCTCCTTCACCTTGGTCCAAACGCCGCGATGCCAGCGCTCACCGGGAAAACTCCCACCCCTCCGGCGGCCCGCTCTCTCTCGAAGAACTGCACGAGATCGCGGAAGAGTCCAGCCACTCCGAGCGCCGTGCCGACGACGCCGAACGCGAGCTCATGGAGTGGAAGAAGGTCAAGTTCATGCAGGACCGCGTCGGCGAAGACTTCGACGGCCTCATCACCAGCGTCACCAAATTCGGCTTCTTCGTCGAACTCACCGACATGTTCGTCGAAGGCCTGGTCCCGCTCAACACGCTCACCGACGACTTCTACACCTATCACGAGAACACCCGCCAGATCATCGGCCAGCGCTCGCGCAAAACCTACAGCATGGGACAAAGAATTCGCGTGCTCGTCGACCGCATCGATCCCGTGGAAAAGAAAATCCAGTTCGCGATTCTGGAAGAAGCGCCGCTGCCGCGCCCGAAGCACACTCCTTCCCGCAAAGCCAAACGCAAAAAACGAAAAGAAAAACGCTAGCAGAAAATAAAACCAAAGCCTGCCAAGTACGCCTTCCTCAAGGAACCCTCGTGTCCTTAGTGGTTGATTCGCTCTTTCACTCCCAAATCACCCCGCTGATGGTAAAATCCCTGAGTGAACCCTAGTCCGCTGCGCCGATGCAGCGGATTCCTTCCTTGTCGGGACGTGGCTCAGCCTGGTAGAGCACTCGCTTGGGGTGCGAGGGGTCGGCAGTTCAAATCTGCCCGTCCCGACCATTTTTCTGCATTTCAGCGCGCAGTGCGACTCTCATGCTCCTCCGTTAGTTCTTCGCCTAATTGCATGCCGCCATAAATCCTGTGGACATCGGAAGATTTCTGGGGTGAAATGCATTCGACGGACGTATGAGAACCCTTTTGCGAGTCTTGCTCGGCGCAGCACTGGTTTTGCTCACCGTTGTAGTTATTGGGATTGGCTGGTTCTTCTTCTACTCGATGGACATTCCGAACTTCGATACGCTTGCCGGATTCGCACCAACCGTTCCGGCGACCGAAGTGATCGATTGTCCCGAAGGTTCGGCCAATATTCTTCCCTATAGCCTCATTGGTCAGAACGTCCTCAAGGCAACACGGGCGGCAGAAGGTGATGAACGAAACTTTGCTCTCCAGATCGCTCGTAGCATGTTTTGCAATCACCAAGGCAGGATGCTGAAGCGACACCTTTTGGAATACAAAGCGTTCGTTCAGGTGCGCCGCAGATACTCCTCGGAGCAATTGCTGACCATCTATCTCAATAAAGCATACTTCGGCGATGGTGGAATCGGGATCGAGAATGCGGCAGAACACTACTACGGAAAGCACTCGTCCGAGTTGGATGTGGCACAGGCTGCAATGATTATCGGGCTGCTCAAGGCCCCGAGGGTGTACTCCCCCGACCTTCACCCTGATAGGGCAAAGATCCGTCGTGATGCTGTTCTCACTTCAATGTCGAGTAGAGGCTTCATCACGCCGATTGAAGCTGAGGCAGCGATGGAAAGTCCTGTTCGGTAATGTGTGAGATAGTGACGCTATGACCCTTCTTTTGACCCAAACGAAGGGACTGCCGCCCCCGAATCTCCCTCTCCGCATGTACTTCTGTGACCACGGAACCAAGAAAAGCACTTTGTTCCCGTCCCTCCTTCCCAGACAATCGCAGAAAGTTCCAATCGCGCTTAAAGCGCCCACCTCGTCGCTGTTCTTTTTCAATCCGTTCGGAAGTCGATCAAGCCGGGAGAATTCTTATGTCTGGACAAGTCATTCTGTACTTCGAAGATCAAGGGGACGCACTACGCTTCGCCTTGGCCGCAGGCTCTGTCATGGCCGGAGAAGGCGCGCCAGTCACCGAACATTTAATTAAGGAAACCGCCCGCGTCAGCCGCATCCGTCTCGACGCCGCCAACGCCGAAAAACCCAAGAAGCCCGCTCCCGAACGCGTAGCCTGAATTTCCAACACGAAGTGGAGCCCCGGACGCCCTCGTCCGGGGAGCCACGCCACAGAGTCGTCACTGCCTGGCTTTCTCCTTCCTGAACCTCGCACCCTCACCGCACTCCAGCGAACGGATTTTCAATACGGATGCCGGCGATCATCTGCTGGGCATTCAGATCCTCAGAAAGAATCCGCGCCGCCCCGGACTTCGCCGCTGCGGCCACGATCAGCGCATCCCAAAAACCAACGCGGGCTTCGTCCTCGATTCGAAATGCGGCCGCAATTTCGGCGGGCGTGGTCTCCGAGCACCACATGGAGTAACTATTCACCGTTAAACGCGCCAAATCTTTGGGCAGCGGCGAGGCAATCTTGCGGGTGACGTTCACATAAAATTCCTGCAACACCTGCACGCTGAGCACTCCGGATCGCTCGCTCCATAGTTCGCGCAGCACGCTCTTCGCCACCTCGTGCTTTGCTTTCGCGTCCACGTCGTGAGCGTAAATCAGGACATTGGTATCAACGAAACTCCTATCGGTCATTGCCTACGCCATTCATGTCGATGCCCTTCACCGTTCATGCCATTCGTCCCGGGTCGCGCGGATCACGCCCCCCAGGTGAAAGCCTTGCTCGAGCAGCATTCTGGCCTGTCGTTCCGCCCGCTCGTAAGCCTCGTCTTCACCCACAAGAATTTCGATTTGTTCAGCCAGCAGGCCGCTAATTGAGGAACCGCGCCGTGCAGCCAGGATTTTGGCCTTCCGAATCGTGTGCTGAGGTAGGTTAACGGTGAGATTCTGCTTGTTCATAAGTATGCACGCATTTTACGTGTAACACGTACATTACGTGTTGTCAATGCTGGCTGGCTAACCGGTCGACTTTTCCACAGGCCGCACCGTTATCTCTGTGACATCTGACCTTGCGCCCGATGCCCGATCACGCGACAATACCGCTGCCGTAACTTTCGGCTGGGACAGCCTTTTCAACCCAGGCTTCCCCTAAGTTCTTTGAGATCAATATTTTGCCCCTAAGTGATTGAGCCCTATAGATCAAAATCGATTTTCGCTCTAAACCTATGATTCCAATATATCGAGGTAAGGGGGGAGGGGGGTACCCCCGTCCGAAACGGGAGGTCGACTGTGTAGAATTCTGCATACTCGCTCTCGTCTAGTAAAATTCATTTTTCCCTCTTCCCGAAATGGAGATCTTCGTGAGAAATCCTTGCCTTGCGTCACCGTTGCTATTTTTGTTCCTCCTCGTTTGCGCAGCGTCAGCCGCCCAAAGCTCACCGCCCTCGTCCGCCGCGCTCGCCGCAACTCCACCAATGGGATGGAACAGCTGGAACAAATTCGGTTGCAACGTCAGCGAAAAACTCATTCGCGAGACCGCCGACGCCATGGTGAGCACCGGCATGAAAGCCGCCGGATATCAGTACGTCAACATTGACGATTGCTGGCAGGTCAGCCGACAAGCTGACGGCACCATCGTCGCCGATGCGGATCGTTTTCCCAGCGGCATCAAAGCGCTCGCAGATTACGTTCACAGTAAGGGTTTGAAGCTTGGCATCTACACCGATGCTGGCCGCATGACCTGTCAGAAGCGCCCCGGCAGTTACGAACACGAACTGCAAGACGCGAAGACGTACGCTTCGTGGGGCGTGGATTACGTGAAGGTCGATTGGTGCTTCGCCGAAGGCCTCGAACCCGAAGTGCAGTATGCGAAATTCCGTGACGCACTGGCCCAAGCGGGACGTCCCATCGTCTTCAGCATCTGCAACTGGGGAGTGAAAGCTCCGTGGCAATGGGGCCCAAAAACCGGAAATCTTTGGCGCACCACTGGAGACATCACCGACAACTACGACCGCATGTCGATGATTGGTTTCTCGCAGAACGGGCTGGAAAAATTTTCTGGCCCGGGACACTGGAACGATCCCGACATGCTCGAAGTCGGCAACGGCGGCATGAGCCGCGACGAATACCGCACCCACATGGCTCTCTGGGCGATTCTGGCCGCGCCGTTGCTGGCAGGCAACGACCTTCGCACCATGACTGCCGAGACCAAAGAATTGCTGACCAACTCCGAAGTCATCGCCATCGACCAAGATGCCAAAGGCGTGCAAGGCCATCGCGTGTGGCAGGAAGGCCCGCTGGAAATCTGGGTGAAGCCGCTGGCCGATGGCAGTCAAGCCGTTGGCTTATTCAATCGCGGCGAATCGCCGCTCTCCATGCGGCTCGAGGCCAAACTTATTAACGCCGCTCCTGCTTCGAAAATTCGCGACCTGCTGGATCACAAAGATCTGGGAACCATCAACGATGCATATTCCACAGAAGTTCCGACCCGCGGAGCCGTAATGCTGCGGATTTCAAAATGAGTTGTAGGAACGATGTGTAACTAGCGGCTGCCAGAAGAAGTTTCTCGCAACGCGATGCGAGTGCCTTTCAATTCGAAACGCCCGTCGCGCCAAACATAAGGCAAGTTCAGATAACTGGCGAACCAAACAACAAATCCCAGCAAATCGCGCAGCGGATAAAGCCACGGCGCGCGCCGAATCTGCGGATCGCGAACCACTATCCAGCCAACTGCCCACGCTTCGATGAGACGATTCAACACTGCAGCGCCAAGAAAAAAGGCCGCAAATCCCCAGTGTCCAAGTCCAGCAGCTGCCAAAAATCCTAATATTCCGTAAGGCATGGCGAAAATCAGACCAGTGCCAAAATGCCCTTTGGGGCGTGAATAGCGCGTGGATTGCGCCCAGCGCAACTGGTTCTGCCACATGCGACGCAACGATGGCTGGTTCACCACGTGATTAATGATGTAACCCGAGAGTAAAACCTTGTATCCCGCCTGCGCGATCATGTCGCCGATGGCGAAGTCATACGCCATAAAATCCTGCAGAGCCGTATAACCGCCGATGGCATTGAGTGCGTCCTTGCGGACCACGGTGGTTGGTCCCAAGCCGAACTTCATGCCCTCGAGCAAGTTCGCGACCAGAACTCCCGCGGTCATTTCAACCGACATGCCAATTGCCGTAAGTCCAGAAAAAAATCCCGCAACATTTTTGCCGCGATACACGCAGGTCAACATGCCGACTTTCGGATCGAGCAGCGGCGCAACAATTTCACGCAAGTATTTTGGAGAAACTTCAACATCGCTATCTGCTGTGACCAGAATGTCGTGAGCCGCAGCCTCTGCCATGCAATGAAAGGCATAGACCACCGGATTGGGGAAAGAGCCTTTCACCACCATCACGCGGCTTGGGATCTGCGGATAACGCGCACACACCTCACGCACGACATTCAATGCCGCATCATCAGCGTCTTCGGCGGCGAAGAAAATTTCGAAGTGGGGATAATCCTGGCGGAAAAAACTCTCGATGTTTTCTTTCAACTGCGCTTCCAGTCCGTGCACCGGCTTGAGCACCGAGACTGGAGGCAGTTGCGCGTCGTCAGGAATGGATTGCAATTGTTTGCGCGCATCCGCGCGAAAGCGAAGCACGCCCGTTAGCGCTAATCCTAAAAACATCGTCGAGGACAATGTGCCCACGACAGCGATAGCCAGAGCGAAATATAAAATCAGGTGGATCAAGAATTTAGCGCCTGCAGGGCCGAATCCTCCGCCTGGAGCGGTTACGGCAACAATTCACAATATACAGTTTCAGGCTCCCGGAGGTAAGGCGGAGAGAGGTTGAAGTCAGGTCACTTGGAAGATTCGCGCGCACTCTCATTGCCGGGCAGCGGAGTCGATTTTGTGATCTTGTAGTCTTTGTACTCGATCGAGAGAATCGCTTTGCCGCCTAGCCGGATCACGCTTTCGGTGTGATTCTCGGCGGGAAGCCAGAAGTCATTCACTTTTATGTATTTGTGCCGTACTTCTGTCTTCTTAATCCAGAATGACGGGTTGCGCGCCGGCTCTCCTTCGATTCGCACCACGGCGAAATCCTTCGCGTCCACCCAGATTTTTCCGCGGTACAAATACTTGTTCTTGGTCCGCGGAGAAAGGTTCAATATGTATTGGCTTCCGTCGGCGGTATTTTCGTACCCAGCTGATGAGAAATCGTAGTTCTCTGCCGTCAGGGCAGTGCTACGCCGATTTTCTTCGTTCGAAGCTTCCTGCTCACCTTCCAGCAATTTCTTGAAGACACGATCCAGAATAATTTTCGAGCCACTCTGGGAGATCACGCTGAAAGTTTTGGAGTCGGGAGAGCGGTAACTTACGTGGACCACCATCTCAGCCTCGCGGTCGCTGGGGAAGCCGATGTAATGCATGCGGTAGATGCGGGTGCCATTGAACTGGCGCAATGCGGTGGCGCGTTGCGCGTTCTTTTCCTGGAGTTTCTTCGCCACCTGGTCGGCTGAAAGGGAACCACTCGGCGCCGAATTTAGAGAGGAAGCCGGGCCTTGCGCACCCAGTTGGCACACCGCGGCGAAACTCCAGCTCAGCAACCACAAGCAACGAAGCATCCAAGTTCCAGTTCGCCTTTTCCCCATGCCTATAATTGGATGCCGATCTGATCGTTGCAGTCTATGCCCCAACGCAAGGGCTGGAGACGCTGTTCGACGATCCCATTGAAATCGCCGAAATTCAACGGATCACCGTATGCGCAACTCCTGCGTACGTGGTGGAAGCGAGTTGGGTGGTTACCTTTGTGCCTCACTCATCGGAGCTATTCCGCTTCGCGGCAAATTGCCGCACACTGTTTTTGAGACCAATGCTCGCAACCGGTGTCAAACTCGAACGGCGACGTCAAGAGCGTATGCAAGCCGTGCTGCCGGTGCGAGTGCGCGGAACCGATGCCGCAGGCGACACCTTTGAGGCCTTGGCACATACGCTCGACCTGACGCCAACCGGGGCCCGTTTGGGATCGATCCGCCGCGCGCTCAAAGTCTGCGATACGCTGACCATTTTCTACCGCCAGCGCCGTGTGGAGTTTACCGTGGTATGGATCAAACTGCTGGATGGCAGGCAGGAATATCAAGTTGGCCTGCACGCCTTTGCTCAGGAGAAGGATCCCTGGGGCATGAATTTTTTTGCTTCGAACGCGCAAATTGCACGGCAAGCCCAAGTTTCCGGCGCGGCCTGAACCCGAGGAGAAAGATGAGACACATGCTAGAAATGTTTTGGGCCAATGAAGAAGGTCAGGATGTCGCGGAGTATTCCATTATGCTGGCCGTGATTCTGATTATTGTAGTTGGTACGGTCCGGCTGATCGGTTCCAATGCGGGCAACGTCTTCTCGCAGGTGGGAAGCTCCATCTCAGCGAACTAGCAGGCGGTCACCACTCTGGTTGACGGGATCATGGATTAAATCCAAGGTTCGAAGAGCGATAACTGAAAGCAATTGCGCCCTGAAAGCGCATTCGGGACTGAACTGATCTCTGAAAAAGAATGGTTCAGAAGCGCAGCGAATTCCCCATCATGAGGGCGAACAACAACGGCAGATAGACTACCGTTGCCTGCAACTCCTGGCGCGCCATCATCTTCGATCGGGGACTGCTGATGGGCAGTTTGAGGAATGCCAAACGGGCTCCGAAATAAAAAAGCGCGACGCCCAGAATCACCGCTCCCACCAGGTAGATCTTTCCTGCCATACCGAACACACTCGGCAGAACGCTGAGCGGAATCAAGATTAGCGAATAAGCCACGATGCGGCGGGCAGTGGACCGTCCGTCCTCTTCCACCACGGGTAACATACGAATTCCGCCGCTGGCATAATCCTCGCGATAGAGCCAGGCGATGGAGAAAAAGTGGGGGAACTGCCAGACGAACAAGATGGCGAATAAAATGAGCGTGCTCCACTCCAGCCGGCCGCGGATGGCTGTCCAACCCAGAACTCCGGGCATAGCTCCCGGGAAAGCGCCGACGAAAGTGCAAATCGGAGAAACACGTTTTAGCGGCGTGTACGCCGCCAGGTAAACCACGGAAGTAAGGAAGGTCAGCAGCCCGGTCAAAGGGTTGGTGAACACGGCCAGATAGATAGAGCCGCCCAGAGTGGCCAGCAGGCCGGCGGCGGTAGCGTGCAGCAGGCTCATGCGTCCCGCAGGCAACGGCCTTTGTGCGGTACGGCGCATATTGGCGTCGACTTTATATTCCATCACTTCGTTGAGCGCGGCCGTACCGCTTGAAACCAGTGCAATTCCAAAGAGTGCGTGGAATAATCCCCAGGCCAGCGACGAGACTCCGGCTTTTTGCGCCCCGAAATAATAACCGCACCATGCCGTCATTACGATCAGCGTGGTCACGCGCAGCTTCATCAATTCGGCATAGTCGCGTAACAAGGAGGTGGCTTGCTTGCGGAACAAGATCACGGGTTGGGTCATTGTGCTCATGGGAAGAAATTAATGGTGTGATTGTCGTACCAATTTTCGGGTACTGGTGTTCCTGAGTTTAGCAAAACCGGTTCTGTAAACAAGCCCATCCCCACAGAGCCGCCCAAAGACTCAAGGATTGTATGGGTACTCTTCTGGCTTTCGAAAGTCAAGTCGAAAGTCTGAAACCTGCCCGCGTATTGTGAAAGCTCAAATTAAAAAATTCCTTTATTGGCTGGCCGAGGCGCCGGACTCGCTGAAAGTTTCCGGCGGATCGAAAAAGCACTGATGCCACAGCGCTGCGTCGGTCAATCTGCCGGCCTTCCACTGTTGCAAAATCGGGAAGGGCACGGCAATCATGCCGCCATCCACGGAATCAAAAATCACGACGATCCCGGCCAGCATCTGCGCCTTCTGCTCGAGTTCGGCATAGTCTTTGTCGAGTACCGATTTGGCGAACTCCAGCCTTATCTGGGGTCCGGCATCTTTCTCCGCCTCGTTTATTTTCTCCACCGAAACGATCTTCACGCTCTTGCCGCGCAGCGGCGCCCAATCTCCCGGAAAAGGAGCCGTCTCCTCGCGTGAGACATGGAAAATTTCCGCGGCGGCGGGCAACGGACTCGGCGCCGTGTCGTTATCCGGAACACTGTCGGGCATCTCCAGGTTGTTGCGCCAGATCCATCCCCGCGACAGGCCGGAAATGCGCACATGCACCCAGTCGCGGGTGAAGTCCAGCATTTCAAACTCATCATGCGCGCTGGCCAGAAAGAGGGTCTTGGCGCTTAAACTGGCGCTGCCCACCACTGGCGTCCCATTTTTTTTGATGGCCACCAGATTTTTCGGGTGAGCCTGGTTCTTCAGGATTTCTTCCAGATTCTGCGCCTCGGTTTGCAGCGCGCTCTGGTCTTTGTCAGCCAGTTGATCATTCCTGGCGCCACCTGCTTTTTGCTGCTCCGCTAAACCCTGGGCCAGCGACGCGGAGAAACTGCCGCTCTCCGGAAGCCGCGGAACCGGGGCAGAGATGGCGGGTTCGGAGGCATTGTCGGTTTCAGCGGCGGCAGGCGGCTTGGCCGGTTGGTTCGCTGCGGCCTGTTCCGAGGGAAATGGTTTTCGAGCAGCATTGGCTTCGAAGCCCTTTGCTGCCGCGCCTTTGCCCGCTAGTTTTTCATTCAACTGATCGAGCAGGTCGCCCTCCAGTCGGCCATTGGAGGTTAAAACCTGATAGCCCGACTTGCTGGCCGTGGGGTCGGCATACCAAGCTGTGATTTGTACGGTCACTCGCACCACCGACCCGCCGGAGGGCGCGGCGCTAACCTGAAACTTTGCTTGAAAATATCCGCGCTGGTAGTGGTCGAGAGAATGTTCCCCGGCGGTCGCAAAGCCCTCCAGCACCGGCAGTCGCCCGGCGATAGATGCCTGCATTTCTTTGAGAGCTTTTTCGATGGTGGCCTTCGATTGCGGAAAGGCACGCTCTGCGTCGCCGCCTTGCGCGCGGCTAGCACCCAGTAAGCACAAAACTGCCAGCCCTGCCAGCATGGCATGCTCGAGTGCGCGCACCAACTTTGGCCGCCGAGGATTCATGGCTGCTCCAACTGATCGCGCATCATCCAGCCGTGCTGGCCATCGTGCGTCTCTACGCCGTACCAGTAAGGCGACGAAATCAGGATCAAAACTTCCGTACCCGTGGTCAGGGTTTGCAGCGTGCTCGCGCTATGGAACGGCGCCGATTTGAGCGGAGCTCCTGGCGATTTCACCAGACGCTCCACTTGCTTGCGCAAATCCTTGACATGTTCTTCCAGCGTTAGAGCGGGCGCGCCCGGTGAAGGCAAACTGTTGCTTACAGGTTGTGCCGTCTCTTCTCGCGAACTGGAATAGACCGGAGTCGCAGCACTTGCCGGCGAGGCCGGCGCCGGTTCGGGACCGGAGGGAGACTTCCACTCGATGGCTTGCTGCTGTTTTTTCAGCAGCAGCTGCTGCCGCTCGGCTTCGGCCTCCACATTCTGTTTCTTCATCACCTCAATGGCGTCGAGGTGTTCGTGGATGTCGCTGTACTCGGCGCCTTCGACCGATCCGCTCGATGGATGCACTACCTTGCGAAAGTCTTCCTCAAAAAGCGCGTCAATGCGAAGCACCGTGTTCTTGTCGCCTTGCGCAAGCACGACGTATCTCACTGCCAGCGTGCCCACGTCGCCCCCGTCTTTAAAGTTGCGGGGATCTATGGCGTGTTCGCGCACTTTATAGAAAACCTTTCCGGCCTCGGTCCACGCCGGAAAAATCCGGCAGGATGAGGCAGCGACCGCGCCACTGACGAATTCGTCCTTGTTGTATTCCTTGGTTCCCCGAATCACGCCGTTCTGCGCCACATCGGCGACGACCTGTTCGACTTCGTTGACCGGGAGCGGCACGTTCACGATCAGTCCTTCGCCATAGGGGAGTTTGTCTTTATCGCGCGCCGGTAGGGGAAGCGCCGCAGCCAGCGCCAACACTCCAATCAACACACTTGTGCTGAACCCAAACACCCCTTGACTTCGACCTCGTAGCTGGGAAATCAACTTCATTTTCGCTCTCGACTCTTGAGTCTCGTATCGTGAGGCCGATGATGTCAACCTCCGAGCCGAAAAACGGGATTGGCGTGACAGTTGAAGAATGTTCGCTCCGTGACAATGTAAAAAATTTGTCAAAACCACTTGCAAGTGGTCTTTCGCCCGTAGTAGGATTCACCCCCGGTACGGTGGTAGGACCTTTGTAAGTTTTCTGGGCGATCCGAATGCGAGTGGGTTCGCATTTGGAAGTTCTTTTTTTCAAGGCTGCCCGATTTTTTGGGAAGTCGTTTTTTCAATCGAACAGATCTTATCTGATCGTTGCCGAGGAGTACGGCTATGCACGTTTCGCGCGGTTCTTATCTTCGCAAGGCATTTCACTCTGCGACTTCGTGGCTCTCTCTCACCGTTGCGCTGGCTTCGGTTCTCTTAGCGTGCAGTCCGTCTGCCAATGCCTTGCCGGCATTCGCTAGAAAATACGGTTTGCGCTGCTCAGCGTGTCATGAGTCCTGGCCGATGTTGAATTACTTTGGACAAAAGTTCAAAGATAACGGCTACCAGTTGATGAACGATCGCGATGCTCCGATCTGGCAGAATCCCGGATACTGGCCGGTCACCTTCCGCATGACTCCGCTGTGGCACCGCGTGAGCACTGGCAAGGTTCCAATTGATACCTACGGCTCGGACGGCGCGGGCGGATCGATTCTGACCGGAAGCCAGATTCAGCGGGTCACCAGTTCCGGCTTCGATCTTAGTGGCCTCGACTTCCATACCGGCGGCACGCTGGAGAAAAACTTCTCGTTCTTTCTGCTGCCTTCGTCGGACAATACGGCCTCGTTCCACTTTGAAACAGTCATGGCCCGCCTGGACAACCTCTTCGGCTCTCCCTGGCTGAATATCAAGATGGGTAAGTTTGAACTCGATAACCTGTTGTCGGAAAAGCGCATTCTTACCCTTACTGGTAACGGCGGCGTTTACCAGCTCTACCACTTCGTGCCGGTCGGGGACGGCAACATTTTCGGGCAGATGGGCGATAACCAGTTGGGCGCAGAGTTAATGGGCCACTCCTGGAATGATCGCACCCGCTACTCCGCTGCCATCCTCAGTACCGACGACGGCACGCCCGGACTGCCTTACGGCAATGCCTACACTGGCTTCTTCGCTGCCAGTCAGGCATTTGACGCGGGTAAGGCCGGAGTGCAGCGTATCGGCTTTTATGCCATGGTCGGCCAGGCGCCTACAACTTATCTAACCTCCGGCGGCATTCTGCAAAATACGGCTGCGATTGGAAACAAGTCGTTCAGTCGTGAAGGTTTTGTTGGCCAGTTCTACTTTGGCCAGCATTTCGACCTGCAAGTGGTTACGCAGCACGGGCAGGATAGCGCGTGGTTTGGTCAGGGTTACGGCGACTTGCCAGATGGCGTCGCCACCGGTAACAACACGACCGGCACCACCCTGCCAGCTGGTTCGCGCTCTCCGGTTTGGAATGGCGTTCTGTTTGAACCGCACTACGTCTACAGTCCACAACTCATCTTCATCGGACGCTACGAGACTATCCGGATGTCGCAGCAATCGACCCCCGGCACACCTTCGAATCTGGGCAACATTTCAACCTACACCGTGGGCTACCGCTACAACCCGTTCATGACCAGCCGGGCGGGTTTTGCCTGGCACAACGAGTACAACTGGCTGCACCAGGATGGCACGGGTCCGCTGGTTGGATCGCCCAGCAACAACATCAATACCAGCGAATTGTTGCTCGGCTTTGACTTTGACTTCTAACCAAGATTTCTGGAGAGGGACAGCATGCAACGGAATAATCTGCGGAAATGGTCGCTCTTGCTGGGTTCAGCCGTAGCTCTCGCGTTACCGGTTGCGGCGCCGGCGCAGCTCACGCAAGTGGATTTGGAGAAGACGTTAAACACCGAGGCGCACGTGGGCAATCTTACGGGGCATGCCAAGGCAGGGGCCGCCGACTATCGCCGCTACTGCGTCGGCTGTCATGGCGAATTGGGCGATGGCAACGGCGAAAATGCCGTCTGGATCGACCCCAAGCCGCGTAACTTCCAGCTCGGCATATTTAAATGCCGCTCCACCCCGACGGGTACTTTGCCCACGGATGAAGACCTCTTCAACAGCATTGCTCGCGGCTTCGACCGCTCTAACATGCCCCAGTGGAGCACCTTCACCAAACAGCAGCGTGTAGATCTGGTGGCGTGGATCAAGCATTTCTCTCCGCGTTACGCGGGCGAGAAGCCGGGTGAGCAGATCAAGATTCCTGCCGAGCCTGAAGTCACGGCCGAGCGCATTAAGAATGGGCGGGAAGTTTTTGCTCGGGTGCAGTGCTGGAAGTGTCACGGTGTCGCAGGTCAAGCGAACGGGCCCTCGGCCTCAACTTTGACCGATGATCTGGGCCGGCCCATTCTGCCCTATAACTTCACCGAAGGCACCCGTCCGAAGTGCGGCGATACCGACCAGGATATTTACCGCATCTTCATGACCGGCATTGATGGTACTCCGATGCCGTCTTTTGCCGACAACATCAAGCCGGAAGAGGCTTGGGATTTGGTGTTCTACTTGAGGACGTTGATGTCCCAAAATAGCAAAGAAAAAGCCATGGCCAAGCAGCTTGGCCTGAAGCCGGTTGATCCCAACGCCCCCGCGGCGCAACAATAGCACCGTAGAGAGTCGCAGGTAGACCTCTTAAGGAGAGAGTTCTCAATGAAGAAACATAATTTGGCAGTTGTACTATCGGCGGTAGTTTTGTTATGTTGCGCTGCTCTAACTTTGAATCAGAAAGTCAGCGCCGCAGGTGAGGGCAAGATTACCGGCACCGTGAAGCTCGATGGCGCGGCCCCACACATGAAGGGCATTGACATGTCGAAGGATCCCTACTGCGTCAAAGCCCGGGCCAACGATCCTGCGCACATGGAGCAGGTAGTCGCTGGCGCCAATGGCGGCTTGTCCAATGTCGTCCTTTATCTTTCGGAAGGATACAGCGGTAGTCCTACCACTTCGACGACAGTTCCCGTTTTCGACCAGAAGAACTGCATGTACACCCCGCACGTGCTGGCGCTTGACGTAAATCAGACCTTCAAAGTCACCACCAGCGATCAGACGACTCACAACATCCATCCACTGCCCAATGCCATGACAGGGAACATTCCCTGGAATCAATCTCAGCCGCCTGGAGCGGCGCCGGTTGAAAAGAGCTGGAAGGCTGCCGAGGTAATTCCGGTTCAATGCAACATTCATCCCTGGATGCATGGCTGGTTCGTGGTAGTCAAAGGGCCTTACGCCACGACCGATGGCGATGGCAAGTACACCATCAATAACGTTCCGCCCGGCAGTTACACCGTGACGGCCTGGCAGGAACAGTACAACACCATGACCCAGAAAGTGACTGTCGCCTCTGGCGCTTCTGCCACCGCCGACTTCACCTTCAAGGCCAAGTAAGACCAGCAGAGAAACTGCAGGAAAAGTGAATCGAGTCGCCGGAGCCGCCGCAGTGCCCACTGCGGCGGCTTCGCAAATAACGGCCACGGCGAGGCCACAGGCGGAGACGATATGGCGAAGATATTCGCGGTAATCATCGTTTTGATTGCAATTGCTTCGGCCGTTCCCATCGTGATGCATTGGTGGCCTATGCCGCAAGACATCTCAACCCACGGCCATCTCATCGACGAGCAATATGCCGATACCATGCTCGAAGCCGGCATCTCCTTCCTGGCTTCCCAGTTTCTTCTGGCGTTTTTTATCTTTAAGTTCTCCAACTTCAAAGCCGGAGACCGGGTCAAGACTTTTCCCGGCGGCGCCACCGGAATGGTGGTTGCAGCTTTTCTTTTGGTTGGAACCGAAGCTCTGGCGCTCGGCGTATTCGGAACCAAGGCCTGGGCCAGCGTCTATTTCACGCCGCCTGCCGCCAATGCGATTCCCATTCAAGTTCAGGCCGGACAGTTCGCATTTTATTTCCGTTATCCTGGCCCCGATGGCACCTTTGGTCCCATTCACGCCGACCAGATCAGCGAAGCTAACGCCAACTTCTACGGACTGGACACTACCCACGACCAGGATTCCAAAGACGATATCGTTGCCGCCGAACTCGCCATCCCGGTCAACCGCGAAATCCATCTCCTCATGCACTCCAAGGATGTGGGCCATTCCTTCTATGTTCCGGAATTGCGCGTCCAGCAAGATTTTGTTCCCGGACTAGACGTATCGATTCACTTCACGGCAACCAAGATCGGGCGCTATGAGATTGTTTGTACCCAGCTGTGCGGCCTTGGGCACTACAACATGAAGGCGTATCTGGAAGTGAAGTCCCAGGAAGATTACGACGCTTGGATTAAGCAACAGGCTGCGTTGCAATAACTGCAACGCGGTTCATATTCGTTCTAGTTTGCACGAATTCCATCTCGTTTTGGGGTGAGCAAAATGCACGACATGTCAGCACACGCGGTGCCTCACGGAGCACCCACCAGTTTCATTCGGAAGCATGTCTTCAGCCTTGACCACAAAGTCATCGGCAAGCAGTATTACGCGCTGGCATTGCTCGCCGCCATTATCGGCATGTTCCTCTCCTGGCTCATGCGCATCCACTTGGGATTCGCCAACTTCGCGATCCCAGGCCTGAACGCGATCGCCAGAGGCGCAGCGCCCGGCAATGTGATGACGCCGGAGTATTACCTGCAGTTGATGACCATGCACGGCACCATCATGGTGTTCTTCGTACTCACCACGGCTCCATTTGCCGCCTTCGGCAATTTCTTTCTCCCCATCCAGACCGGCGCGGAAGATATGCCCTTCCCCCATTTCAACATGATGTCGTTCTGGGTCACCTTCACCGGCTTCCTGGTTTTGGTCGCCTCCTTCTTCGTCGGTACCGGTCCAACCTTGGGCGGGTGGACGCAGTATGCCCCGTTGAGCGCAATCGGCGATGTGGGCGGCCCTGGACAAGGCATGGGTGTCGTTCTCTGGGCGGCGTCGATCGCGATTTTCTGCGTCGGCCAGCTCTTCGGCTCGCTGAACTTCATCACCACGACACTCGACATGCGCTGCAAAGGCATGTCGCTGATGCGCCTCCCGCTTTCCGCCTGGGGATGGTTCATCACCTCGGTGATGGGATTGACTGCGTTCGCAGTGCTGATGCCGGCCTGCATCCTGCTCATCCTTGACCACGTCGCCGGAACCAGCTTCTTCGTCGCATCGAATCTGGTTATCAACGATCAGGTCTTGCCCCACTCCGGCGGATCGACTCTGCTCTGGCAGCACCTGTTCTGGTTCTTCGGACACCCCGAGGTCTACATCGCCATCGTTCCCGGCATGGGCATCGTCTCCCACGTGCTGATCACCAACATGCGCAAGCCGATGCTTAGCCACCGCGTACTGATTTACTCCATGGGCGCGCTGGCCGCGCTTAGCTACATGGTGTACGGCCATCACATGTTCGTCAGCGGAATGAATCCGGTTTCTTCGCTGGCCTTCTCGTTTCCCACGCTGGTTATCACGATTCCTTCCACCATCGTTGTGCTCATCTGGCTGGGCAGCCTGTACGGTGCGAAGCTCCGCATCAACTCAGCTTCTTTATTCGCCCTCGGTTTTATTTCGATGTTCATCAGCGGCGGCGTCAGCGGATTCTTCCTCGCCCAGCCTTCCATCGACATCATGCTGCACGCAACTTATTTCGTGGTCGGCCACTTCCACCTGGTGATGGGCGTCGCCGCCATGTTCGGCATCTTCGCCGGAACTTACTTCTGGTTCCCCAAGATGACCGGCCGCATGATGAACGAGACTTTGGGTAAGGCGCACTTCGTCCTGAGCTTTATCGGCGCCTACTGTATCTTTATGCCCTTCCACTATCTCGGCATCGCCGGCAACGTCCGCCGCTATCAGGCCTTCACTGACGATTACCTGATCCCGCTCATCCCGGTGCATAAATTCATCACCATCGCGGCTCTCTTCACCGGCTTCGTGCAACTGATCTTCCTCTATAACTTGATTCACAGCCGCTTCAAGGGCGAACTGGCTCCGAACGATAATCCGTGGGAAGGCACCTCGCTCGAATGGAGCACCGCTACGCCGCCGCCCCACAACAACTTCGGCGATACCATGCCGGTGGTTTACCACGATCCGTATCAATACAGCATCGAAGGCGCGAGTGCGGATTTCATCATGCAGACCTCGCCCGAAAAAATCATCAGCCCGAACGAAGAAAAGTAGTAAGAACTTCGAAAGTAATGAAATGAACCCGGTCCGAACGGCAAGAGTTGTACCGGAGTTTTAGGAGTAGTAGCAGTATGGCAACCACGATTCCCGAGCCGCCGAAAATCGATCAAGAGCGCTTGCCCAGCCACGGATACGGCGGGGGTTGGCGCAACATGGTTCCTGCTGGCGGTGCACTCCCGCGGGTGAAGGATCCTTCCTCGCCACCCCCGGCCAGCACCGGGATCTGGGTAGGCCTGGCGGCTATCACCATGACCTTTGCCGCCTTCACCAGCGCGCTGATCGTACGCCAGGGCGGCGCATCGGACTGGCACCACTTCACTTTGCCGCCGATCCTATACTTCAACACTTTGCTGATTATTGCCAGCAGCGTCACGCTGGAAGTGGCGCGCAAGCGCATTGCCGCATTCATGTCCGGTGCGAAAGAACGCGACCACCAGGCGGCCCCGACCCAATGGCTATACGTCACCTTGTTCGTGGGCTTGCTCTTCGTCGCCGGGCAAACTTACGCCTGGATGCAACTCAAGTCGCAGGGATTCGGCCTGGCCAGTAACATCAGCTATTCATTTTTCTATGTGCTGACCGTAGCCCATGCCCTGCATGTCTTTGGTGGCCTCGGCGGTCTGGTGCGAGTGATCGGAAAAGTGAACAAGTCGACCTTGCGCAGAAGCACTCTGGACGCCACTTCGCGCTACTGGCACTTCATGGGTGTGCTGTGGGTGTATCTGCTTTTGTTGCTGTGGATGAAGCTCTAACCAGTCATAGGTAGGAGGCAACGTGAGTCACGCTGATACGATGCACGGACACGCAACCGCGGGCGCAATGGCCGAGCCCACATTCTCGGTCCCCGCGAAAAAGATGGCGATGTGGTTGTTCATCATCGCAGACTCCGCCACTTTTGCCGGATGTCTGGTCGCCTATGGATTTCTCCGCAACGCCACTCCGAACTGGCCGCGGCCTTTCCATGGCGTCACCAACGTCGCCATCATGACGTTCATCCTGCTCACCAGCAGTTTGACCATGCTGATCGGCGTTCGCGCGGCGCAGGCCGGAGATAAGTCCAAGGCCTTCACCTGGACCATGATTACTGCCGTCCTGGGCGTCCTCTTCGCCGTGCTTCACATCCGCGAATGGATGGGCATGATCAGCGAAGGCGCTACCCTGTTTCACAATCCCTGGGGAACCCCAGCATTTGGCGCCGCCTTTTACAGCGTCACCGGCATGCACTTGCTGCACGTCACCGGCGGCGTGATCGCGCTCATTGCCGTCGCCATTCGCTATCAGGGCGGACGCTATAAAGCCGACGACCTCGAAATCACCGGACTTTACTGGCACTTCGTTGACCTGGTTTGGATGTTCGTCGTTCCCTTGGTCTATCTTTTGAACATGTCTCACTAAGCTGGAAGGAAGCAGGAGCAAATTACTATGGCTACCGTCGCAACCCACAAAGATAACGGCATGGGTCGAGATCTGATCGTTTACGTTTTCCTTCTGGCCCTGGCCGGCATCCAGTTCTTCATCGCTTACCAGGACATCACCGCCTACCAGATGTTCGAACGCATGATCTGCGTGGCCATCGTCGAGGCTGGCATCGCACTTCTGTTCTTCATGCATCTTTCCGAAAATCGCGGGCTGCGGTGGTTCGTTATCATTTTCACCGTCGCCGTCATTCTTGGTATGCAATACGGATGGAGCGATGCCGGGCGCATTTCGAACGGCGTACAATGGGCTCGTTAGCGTAGTTTTTAATTGGGAGTTGGATGAAGTATTCGAAATCAATTTTGATTCTCGGGCTCGGCCTCATCGGGCTGATCGTCCTGTTCGCGCCGGTCCCCGCCTTCGCCCAGAGTTGCGCCCTTTGTTATACGCAGGCTGCGTCTTCAGGCGCCCGCATGATTCAAGCCCTGAAGAGCGGCATTCTGATCCTGATCGCTCCTCCCACCTTCATGAGCATCGGCCTTTTCTTCGTCTGCTACCGCAAGCGCAACCAGACCCGGGAAGATGACGACGAGGCAGATCGGGAATGGACCGAAACCTCGGAATCTTCTTCGGGCAGAAAACCAAACGAATGGTAAGCGTACTGTGTTTGTCATTCCGAAGAGGGCGATAGCCCGATGAGGAATCTGCTTTCGCCCGTACCCGCCACACCGACAATGCTTTTAGCGAAATTCTAGTCTCAACTCTACCCTCCGCTCTCCAACCCCTTCAACTCCTCCCCCAGTGCCCTCTCCACCTTTTTCTGATGTTCCGCCGTCAGCTTCTTTCCCCCTGACGTCAGGTAAAACGCATCAATCGCCATTTGCCCCTCAGTATCAATCAAGGCAATCTCGATGTTGCACTTCTGCCGCGAGAGGCAGGAACTAATCCGATGCAGCAGTCGCGGCCGGTCCTGCGCAATCACTTGCAGCAGGGTGCTGGTCGACGAGCTCTCATCGTCGAAATCGATTCGCGTCTGCACTACTACCTTGACGCGAACACTTTTCTCCCCGCGCTGCCGGTCGCGCAGCATCTTTTCCAGATCCGCCTTCCCCGCCAGCACCGCGGCAATGCTGTCTTTGAATCGCTGCCACTCGGGCAAATTCAATTCCAGCGTGCGAAATCGATCCGTAAAGTAAATCGAATCCACCACCGTCCCCGCCTGATTCGAAAACGCATTGGCCTTCACAATGTTCATGCCCCAGGCCGCTAACACTCCCGTCAGCGTTGCGAACAACGATGGACGATCTTTCGTGACCAGCGTCAGCTCATACCAGTGCCGTCCCCGCTTCAGGTCCACCTGCACCGGATCGTGCGCGAACTCCTCCGCCATCTGCATGTGCTGCATCACTTCTTCGGCGGAGTGCACTCGCAAGTACCTCTGCGGAAAGCCCTCCACAAAATCTTTGAACTTCGCGCTCATCACCGGAGCTAAACTTCGCAGCCGCGCCAGCTTTTCTCCATTGGCATCGTGCACGCGCTGGTCGGCGCTGCGATTCAAATAGTTTGCCGCCCCAATGTAGAGCTGCCAGACGTTCTCCGCCTTCCACGGCGTCAAAGCCTCAGGATTCACCGCCTTGATGTCCGCATACGTCAGCAGGCACAACATCTTCAGCCGCTCCGGTGTGCCTATCTTTTCCGCGAAAGCCGCCACTGTCTCCGGATTGAAAATATCCCGGCGCAACTGCGCCGACATTTCCAGATGGCTTCCAATCAGAAACAGGACCGCACTGCGCTCCTCCGCATCCACATCCAAGCGGTCCAGGCATCGCCCGGCAATCTCCAGGCTTGCCTCCACGTGATTACCTCCCGGCACGCCCTTTCCTGTATCGTGCAGCAACAGCGCCAGGTAGAGCAGTTGCGGATCTTCCAACTCCCCCAGGATCTCGGCGTAACGCTGGTCCCACTCCGATTGCGACTGCTTCAGCCGGTGCAGGCTTTCAATCGCCAGAATGGAATGTTCATCCACCGTGAAGCGGTGATAGAAGTCGCGCACCACCAGTGAATCGATCGGCTTCAACTCCGGCAGCAAAAGTGTCAGCAACCGCAGCGAATGCATTGCCCGCAACGCCTCCGCCGCATGCGGCTGCAACAGCGTCTCCTGCAGATAAAGCCACAACTCCGCGCCCCGCGGTGGAGTCACTGCCAGCGCCGGCAACTCCTGCTCAATGCGATGCTCAGTGGTCGCGCTCAACTTCAACCCGTGGTGCGCCATGAAGTGAAACAGCCGCAGTAGCATCTCAGGATCGCGCAAAGAAGACGATTGCTGCAGAAAGATCATGCCATCGACCACAGAGAAATCCGGATTCGATGGCCGCGACTTCCACCCCTGAAATTGTCTTCTTACCAAAGACCACGCTTCCGGAATTTCTTCCAGCAACTGCAGCGCAGTGCGCTGCACCGCCCGCGCGTGCCCGAAATAAATCCGCATCCAATCGGCTGCGGTAAGTTCCTCCGCCTGCCCCGCGCCAATTTTTCGCGCCGCAGCTTCGTCCTGCGCCTCCCAGCTAAGTGCGTTGTCGTCGCGCCCGTGGCGAAAATGCAGAAAACATCGTGTCGCCATCAGAAACTCAAGCGCCGCATCCAGTTGCCGGCGCACGGGCGCACGCAGCGAACTCCCTTCCGGCCACTCCCCCAGCTTGCTCATCGACGAAATCAACGCCAGCCAGCATGCCACGTTGTAATCCCGCAGCCCGCCCGGCGTTTCCTTCAAATTCGGTTCCAGATGAAACACGGTATGCCCGAATTTTCCATGACGCTCCCGAGTGACCTCCGCCAGCCCGTGCAGCAAAGGCTTCGCCTCCCGCGTCACTAGCTTGGGAATGATTTTGTCGTGCAGGCGGTCAAACAAATCCTTATCTCCCGCCAAGTATCGGCAGTCGAGCAGGGAGATAGTGAACTCAGTGTTGTTGGGATCGAAGCGGTCGCACTCCGCCAGAGTGCGCGAGGCAGGACTTAACTTGAACTTTAAATCCCACAGCTCTTGGGAAAATTGCCGGACCGCATCTCTGTGTTTTTCTTCGCCGCTGCGGTCGGCATACAGGAAGAGCAAATCGATATCGGAATAAGGAAACAGCCAGCCCCGGCCAAAGCCGCCCGTCGCCACCAGGGCAAATTGCCGTGACCCACTCTTGTCGGCAGAAACCAGTTCCCGCCACAAGCGTTTGAGAATGTCTTCGAGAACCCGTGTCCGCTGCGCCACTGCGGCCCGGCCATCCCCCGTTGCAGCAAAGTCTCGCGCCATTTGCGCCGACTCGGCGGCCAGAGAACTCCGCAATTCACCGATCAGCAAAGAGGCGGGAGTCATGACGTTGGCGGCGCAACTCTCCGTCGCATCGTGTTTTCTCTGCGACCTCCGCGGCCGTTCTCAGCCTGTTCCGCGGTTAAAAGCCTTTCTCGCGAGTGCCCTACGGACAGCGTTACAGCGCTCCCTCGCCCCGCTCTTCGTTGCGGATGCGTATCGCTTCATCCACCCGCGTCAAAAAAATTTTCCCGTCGCCGATTTTCCCGGTGCGCGCCGATACCAGAATTGCCTGCACCGCCTTCTCCACCATTCCGTCCGCCAGTACCATTTCAATCTTGGTCTTCGGAATCAAATCAACACTGTATTCGCGCCCCCGGTAAACCTCGGTGTGGCCCTTTTGCCGCCCGTGCCCGCGCACCTCAAGCACCGTCATGCCTTCCACGCCAATCTCCTGCAGCGCGCTCTTCACCGCCTCCAGCTTGGAGTTCTGGATCACTGCTTCCACCTTAGTCATGATTTTTCTCTCAGCTTCGCAGCCTTCCGAGCGCAGTCAGTTCCAAACACAATCCGGCACGCGCTCACTCTATCGTTTACCGCCGTCCCACGGAAATTCAATCTATTTATCATTCCTATCAGGAAATGTTATGCAAAGTTAGAGGCATACGTCTCATTTTGCCGGAGCTTTTTTCTCCTCTGGCGGCGCCGGTGGCTTGGCAAACTTCGCATCGTCCACCACAACATTCTGTTTCATTTCGCTCACTTGAATCGTAAATCTGCCGCTCGGCCGCGCCAGCGTCCAGCGATACGGTACCTTGATCCCGCCCACTTCCTTGTAATCGGCATAATCGATCTGCGTCGGCATCAGCCCAAAGGGCGTGTCTCCGTATCGCACCAGCCGCACTAGCAAGCCGGACTTCTCATCGAAATACAATCGCAACGGCGTCTTCCCCTCCCGCTCCCCCACCACCAGGTACGCGTCACTGTCGTTCACTTTCTCCACGCCATGCACCTGGGCTTCGCTGAAAATGTTTTTCAGATGTGTGGCGAAATGCAAATCCGCATCCATCGCCGCCGCGTCCAATTCCGACCCATGCATCTCCCGCACCGGACGCCCCGGATTCCCCAGCCATCCTTCCCGCCCATCAAACGCCGTCACGCTGTCCCCGTCCGGCGTGTGCGTGAAAGAAATCCTCTTATCCGGATCTTTCGCATAAATATCAATCGGAATATTCCTGTCCCCAAAGGTGATCGTTCCCTTTATCACCCGGCTTGTGATCTTCTCGATTGCCGCCGCCCCGCCCATCGCCTGCAGATATTTGTCGATCAACTGGTCGGCCGTCGGCCCCGCGGCTGGCCCCGTGGCGTCAACAACCTTGGCCTCTGCCATCGTCATCTTCGGCTCTTCGCTCATCACCGGCGGAGTTCCTACCGGAACGCTATTGCCCCGGTGGCACGAATAACAGGTCACCGCGCGATGCCCGTCAAAATGATCTTTATTGATGGCAAACATCATCGCCATCATCTTGCGCGCCGTCACCTTCGGCTTCTTGTCGTCCTTTTCGAATGCGCCTTCCACGTGGCAGAACTGGCACTCCACGCCCAGAGACGCGGTAATGAACTGCATCCCCGGCACCAGTTGGTCCGCCGGAATTCCCTTCAGCACCTGGATATTCTTGAATTGCTCTTCTGCCTTTTTCGGCCCGCTCGCCGGGGTTCCCGACTGCGATGCTCCGCGCAACACGAATCCGCCAACCAGTACCACCACCCCAATCACCGCCATCAAAGCTGTCTTCCTTGGCATTATTCCAACCTCATAAAAAGTTTTCTCTGCGCCCTGCGCGGACTTTCTCCGCCCTCTGCGGTTAAGACTTTATTCCAGGCTCCCACGACTAACTCACGGCCGGTTACTGTAAACCACCTTCCCCGACATCGAAGCGACAACGAACTTCGCCGGCAAAACCTGATCCACTTTCATAATCTGATGCGGAGGCACAAACAAGAATACGCGCCCACCTCCGGCCCATTCCTGCCGTAAATCCGCGTCGCTCAAGAATATCTTCGGAGCATCCGGGAAGGTAGAGCCAAACCACATCGAGGTCGTCCGCCCCTCGACCAATTCAATGGGATGCTTCAAATAAAACAGCAGCGACGATCCGTACGCCTGGTCGCCATAGATCATCACCTTGTCTTCGGGCTGCGCCCGCGCAGCAATCTCCCGCGCCAAATCCTTCGAGGAAAGATAGGGCCCAAATCTGACCAGCGCAATATGCGCCGCCACCAGAAAAATCGCCAATCCCGCGCCCAGCGCCCAGGTCGCCGCATAATGCTGCCGCCGCCAGCGCAATAATAAGGAGGTCAGCGGAGCGATCAGCAACACCAGCGCCGCCAATCCCGCCGGCAAGCGCAACGCGGCAAACGACGCGTAACTCAAATCCAGCATGTGCGAAGTCGAAAGCGTATAAGCGTTTGTGTCCTGCTGGCTCAGCAACCTTCCAATATCCGGCTCGAAAGGCAGAAACCGCGATTGCCACAATCCCACCATCAATATTCCGCTGGCCAGCACCCCAATGGCAGCCAGAATTCCGCCGGAACCAGTCAGCCATCCCGCCCGCTCGTTCCCCGCGCACTCGGTCCGCTCACACTGCGCCACTCCATCCGCCAGCAGCATCAGCAACGGCAAATAGGCGGGAAATGTGTAGTACTCCTGGTTAGTGGAGATGGCGAAGAAGATCAGCACTACTCCCGCCAGAATCCAGCACGATAGCCGCGTGCGCGAAGTAAACTGACCTTCACTTTCCGCGCCCAAGTTCCGCCCTTGCCACTGCAGGCGCGCCGTCCTTAACGCCGCCGGAAGATACAAACTCCACGGGAACAGCCATACCAGATGCAGCGACCAGTACAGCGCTGCCGGAAGCTTGTTGTAGTCTCGCGGATATCGCCTGCCCAAAAATCTCAGGTAATGCTCATTCACAAAATAGAACCAGAAAAATCCATGATGCTCCGCTGTTCCCGGATTTCTCAGCCCCGCCAGAATGTGCCAGGGCGCAGCGATTGCCAGGAGCAACACAAATCCAGACGCAATCCTGAACTCCCGCCATCGCCGCCACTCTCCCGTCATCAGCAAGAAGATAAACGCCGCTCCGCCAGGAAAAGCCAGCGCAATCAAGCCTTTGGTCAGCACTCCCAGCGCCATCATCGAGTAGCCGGCGTACCATCGCCACACCTCGCCGCCGGGTTCAAGCGCCGTCAAGAAAAAATACAACGCCGCCGCAATCAATAAACTCAACAACACTTCCGGAATCAGAATCCGCGTGAACAAATACACGCCCGCGCAGGTATAGACGAACAATGCCGCATAAATTCCCGCCCGCTCGCCAAACGCCCGCCGGCCCCAGACAAATCCCAGCACTCCCAATAACATCACCGACAAAACCATCGGCAAGCGCGTGCTGAATTCATTCACGCCAAAGATTTCATAGCTGATGGCCACCAGCCAGTACGGCAGCGGCGCCTTCTCCAGGTAGCGCACGCCATTCACATGCAGCGTGACGAAATCTCCTGTCACCACCATTTCGCGCGCCGCCTCGGCGTGTGTGCTGTCGGCATCGTCCAGCAATCCCGGAGAAAACATCGACCCCGCATACACCGCGAGAAACACCACCGCAACCGCCCAGTATGCCGCCCTGAACTTCGACCTGCCCTCTATTTCGTCTTCTTGGATAGGCAATGGATTTGCGATCAAAAGATGAGCCCAAACCAGTCTTACAAATACTTGGCAACTCAGCAACTCGCATCCGGCACGGTCGCTGGGAAAAATGCTACAGTAGTCGGTTCATGTCCGCGCCCAATTCCAGCTTCGTTCGCGCCTGCAAGTCGCAACCGGTCGATCACACTCCCGTCTGGTTTATGCGCCAGGCCGGGCGCTACATGCCCGAGTACCGCGCCGTTCGCAAGCAACACTCTCTTCTCGAAATCTGCAAGAGTCCGGCGCTCGCCGCCGAAGTCACCATCACCGCCGCGGAATTTCTTGGCGTCGATGCCGCCATCATCTTCGCCGACCTTCTCCTCCCGCTCGAAGTCATGGGCCTGCCTTTTCATTTTTCCGCTGGCGAAGGCCCGGTCATTGAGAAACCGGTGCGCTCGAAAGAAGATATCGCCCAGCTCCGCACCGACCGCGCCGCCGAACTCGGCTACGTTTCCGAAGCGGTCAGCCTGGTCGCGAAACATTTCGCTGGAAAAATTCCCGTCATCGGTTTCTGTGGAGCGCCCTTCACTCTGGCCAGCTACATGATCGAAGGCGGTGGCTCGCGCCATTACCTCCACGCCAAGAAATTGATGTACAACTCCCCCGCCGAGTGGGACGCGCTGATGCGCAAGCTGGTGGATGTCACCTCGGAATATTCCGCCGCGCAGGTCCGCGCTGGCGCTGACGTCATCCAGATTTTCGATAGCTGGGTCGGCTGCCTCGGCGTGGAAGATTATCGCCGCTACGTTCTGCCGCACGTGACCACCATGGTGAAACGCTTGCAGAAAACCGGCGCTCCGATCATTTATTTCGGCACCGACAGCGCCACCCTCTTGCCCGCGATGAATGAAACTGGAGCCGACGTCATCGGCCTCGACTGGCGCATTCCGCTCGATAAAGGCTGGAGCGATCTCAACCATCGGTGCGCCGTCCAGGGCAACCTCGATCCCATCCTGCTCTTCGCCGATTGGAAAGAATTAAAAGCGCGCGCCGAAACCATTCTTCAACTCGCCGCTGGACGCCCCGGCCACATCTTCAACCTGGGCCACGGCATCCTCCCCGAAACTCCAGTGGAGAACGTGAAGAATCTCGCCAAGCTTGTGCAGGAATATTCGGCAGGAAATTCCAAGGTTCAAAGCCCGAAGGCCGGAGCCCGAAGCCCGCACTCATGATTCGCATCGCGATCATTGGCGGCGGCATCTCTGGACTCACCGCTGCCCTCGCTCTTGAAGAACCTCGCCGCGCCGGCGCAGTCGACTACACGCTTTACGAATCCTTGCCGCAACTGGGCGGCGTCCTTCGCACCGAACGCATTCACAACTGCATCGTCGAAGCCGGCCCCGATTCCTTCATCACCGAAAAACCCTGGGCCGCCGATCTCTGCCGCTCTCTCGGACTCGGCAACCAGCTCATCGGTTCGAACGATGCCGACCGCAAAACTTACATTCTGGTGAACGGCCGCCTGGTTCCCATGCCCGACGGCCTGATGTTCATGGTTCCCACCAAGATACTGCCCACCGGACTGTCACCACTTTTTTCCTGGAGCACCAAGCAGCGCATGGCGCGGGAATTATTCCACCCGCCGCATATCGGACAGGCCGACGAAAGCGTCGCTTCGATGGTCGAGCGCCACTACGGCGCAGAGATGGTCGATCGCCTCGCCGACCCGCTTCTCTCCGGCGTTTACGGAGGCGAGGCCGCCAGCCTCAGCGTCCGCGCCGTGCTTCCTCGCTTCGCCGAAATGGAGCGCAACCACGGCAGTCTCGGCCGCGCCATGCTCGCCGCCAGAAAAAAAATGCCGCGCGCCGCCAACAAGCCTGCTCCGCCGCTCTTCACCTCACTCAGGAACGGCATGCAGAATCTCATCGAGACCCTGGTGCCTCGCCTCAACCCTTCATCGCTTCTCGTCAACACTTCCGTCCACTCCGTCGAAGCTCGCACCGGAGGCTGGAGCGTCTCCGCCGACTTAAAATCCGACCACTACAACGCTCTCATCCTCGCCGTCCCCGCTCACGCCGCCGCCAAACTTCTAGCCAACGGCGCCCCTGAGCTTTCCGCCGAACTCGCCGCCATCGGCTACAGTTCCTCCATCACCGTTGCCCTCGGCTACGGTCGCGACGTCCGCGAATCGCTTCCGCCCGGCTTTGGATTCCTCGTTCCGCGCAGCGCCCGCAAACAATTACTCGCCGCCACTTTCGTGCACAACAAATTTCCCCATCGCGCTCCCGATGACCGCGCCCTGCTCCGCTGCTTCTTCGCCGGATCGAGCGCCGAAAAAGTCTGGCCGCTCTCCGACGACGAAATCATCGCCATCGTCCGCAACGAGCTCCAGCAGATCCTCGGCCTCCGCGCAATGCCGCTCTTCGCCCGCGTCTACAAGTGGAAGTCAGCTATGGCGCAATACGGCGTCGGCCACCTCGAACGCCTGGCGCGGATCAACACCCTGCTCCAGCAGACGCCCTCACTCGCACTCTCTGGAAATGGTTATCGCGGCATCGGCGTACCCGATTGCGTTCGCTCCGGTTCCGAGGCTGTTAAGCAACTTTTAGCCCCCGCCGTACCATCCTGAGCTTTTATTTCGTTACTCATTTGCGATTGAAAATGCGCGGTCGCATGCTTCACCTTGCCCAGCATCTCGCCCGCAGACTGCGCCATCTCAATAGTCTTCCTGGGGCCAAAGACGATCAGCCCCAGGAGCAGCAAAAAAAATGCCATGCTGATCATCAGCGTTTGCTCACATCTTCAGGTTTCACCACGGTCACCGGCTTTTCTTCGGGATTCATGGCAGATTTGAATCCGCGAATGCCATCGCCCAGTCCTTTGCCCAACTCCGGCAACTTCTTCGGACCAAAGATCAACAGCGCGATACCGGCGATGATCATCAAGTGCATCGGTTGGAACAGTCCTTCGATCATTGAAGTCTCCTGGCTCGCCCTCAAGGCGAGTTGCTAAAAAGATTAGGAAGGGAAGCCGGCCTTTACCGGCTCCCCTTTTTCTATTGGCAGACGATGGTGCCGTTTATGCCGTCGGGATAGAAGCCACCGGAGCAACTGCCGCCCCCGTAGACGATGTTCAACACCTGCGACGTAGTCCGCGGAATGCTCAACGCATTCTTGTCCACATCGAAAGGCATCGAGGTCGTCGGCGGAACGTCGAGCGAGTCCACCGCCGGGCTATTAACCCCAAAGCGAATGCAGTCTGTGCGGATTGCACCCGAATGCTGCGCTTCCGTCGCCATGATCGAGGCCGCCGCGGTCAGATAGGTCTTGCTGCTGATCAAGGCCGCTGCGCCCAGGTACGCGCTCACACCCACATCTTCAAACTGGCGCGCCAGTTTCAAGAAGTCGTTCACGTTACCGAAACCGTAGCCCAACGCATCCAGGTTGATGGTCGGCTTCTTTACCGCGGACGATCCCAACGCGCTGCGCAGGTAAAGAACGTGTGTCTGCTCCTCTTGCCGCAAAGCAGTCGCCACATAAGAAACCGGCGATCCGCTGAAGTTCACCATCCTGCCGCCTGTAGTGGGACCGCTCACTTCGGAAGAGGTCAGAATTCCCAGCTGCTGCAGCGTCGCTCCATACGTGGCCATCGAGTAAAATTCCGCCTCAAGATATTCCAGGTTAAGGGCAAAGTTGAGAATGTCGGTATCATTGATGGTGGTGGTAGCGGCGGCCTGGAGCTTTCCCAGACTTCCGCCGATCATGGTCGCGGCGGCAACGCCCGCTCCCGTCATTGCCACCCGCTTCATAAACTTGCGGCGATCGCTCTCACTGTTGACGAGCCTATCCACTAAATCCTTTTTCATTGGAAATATTCCTTTCGTGCAACACTGGGGCTCTCGGGAGACGGCTCCAGCAGAAAAGGTTGAGTTGCGCGAATGAGCGGATTCGCCGGCGTGCGATCGATTCGGAGCGCCGCGCTTCACCTGTCAGGAACGCGTCACCACCGGCAGGGGGACAACAACTCTCTCAATGAACCACTGCTGTTGAGGTACGCGATGGGTGGGAATTTGGATTGGGGGAACTAACTTTCTTCCAACTGCAAAAAAATCTGACTAACGTCCAATCAACTCTCGCGCAAAATTATTCATACTGCCGATACCGTAGAGGCCGACAACGTACTATGCCGGAACATCCTTCTTCCCACTCTCTTCCCGCCGCAGCCTCGCCACCACCAGTCGGATCTCGTCATAAGTAATCTCCGGCGGCACAATATCTTTCACCGCCTTCAACCGCTCCATCCCGGCTCGCGCACACGCCGCCGCTATCACCGACTGCTTCTCCGCGCTCACCCACTCCGCATGAAACTCCACTTCCCCCGACTCCACCAGATTCGCCACCGCATTAATCACTGTTGAAAGCTGCCGCCCGCGCGCCACCGCAATCTCTTCCAGCGTTTTTCCTTCTTCTAACAACCGCAGGGTCTCATCCGCCGGCTTCACCTTGCGCTCCCCTCCTCCAGCGCGCTCCCCCTGCCGGAATCTCTCCAGCGTATCCAGAATCGGCTGACCATAAATCTCCGCCTTGCGTTCACCGATCCCCGCAATCTGCAGCAGTTCCGCATAAAGCTTCGGCTTCCGCCGGCAAATCTCTTCCAGCGACGAATCATGCAGCACAATGTAAGCCGGGACGCTCTTCTCCTTCGCCATCCCTCGCCGCCAGTCCCGCAAATATTCCCGCAACTCCTCCGCCTCGGAACCCGCCGCCGGAGCCGCCACCGGCTCCAACCTCACCCGCCTTTTCCCCCGCACCTTCGCCGCAGGAGCTTTCCCCATCCACTCCGCCGCACTCCCGCACACATCGCACGCCGAGCACGTTTGCCACTTGGGAGCCTCGCCAAAGTGCGTGCAAATCTGCGAATGCCGGCAGCGCTTCGACTCCACAAATTCCCGGATGATCCCGTACCGCTCCCATGCCCGCCCCCGCTCCTCCGAATCCAGAATTTGATTGGCAAAAAATCCCAGCAGCCCCGCATCTTTTTTCTGCCACAACAAAACACAATCCGCGCTCAACCCATCGCGCCCCGCCCGTCCCGCTTCCTGGTAATACTGCTCAATCGATTTCGGCAGCGACAAATGAATGACCGCCCTCACCGCTGCTTTATTAATCCCCAATCCAAACGCAATCGTTCCCACCAGCACCCGCACCTCATCCGACATCCAGCGTTCCTGGCTCTTCCGCCGCGCCTCCGTGCTCATCTTTCCGTGATATCCCACCGCCGCAATGTCCAGGTCTTCCAAAAAATCCACCGTCTCTTCCACCCGCTGGATCGTCGGCGAATACACAATCACATTGCTACCCGCATAACTTCGCAGCGCATCCACCAGCAGATCCATCTGCTCCGCGCCCTGGCACTCCCGCACCAGATACCGCAGGTTGGGCCGGTAAAAGCTCGCAATATATTTATCGGGATCGCGCAACTGCAGTTGCGCCAGAATGTCATGCCGCACGTGCCGGGTCGCGCTTGCCGTAAACGCCGCGATCGGACGATCCGGAAATTTCCCCCGCAACTTACTTAACTGCCGGTACTCCGGACGGAACTCATGCCCCCACTCGGAAATGCAATGCGCTTCATCAATCGCAAAAAACGCCACCGGAACTTTCTGCAGCCATCCCATCGTGTCCCCGCGCGCAATCCGCTCCGGCGAAACGTATAGCAGCCGGTAAGCTCCCTCGCGCGCTTGTTGCATCACCTTCGACTGCTCCTTCTCGCTCAGCGTGCTGTTCAAAACTGCCGCCGGAATTCCCATCTGCGCCAGTTGCGTTGCCTGGTCCTGCATCAGCGCGATCAGCGGAGAAATCACCACCGCCGTCCCTTCCGACACCACTGCCGGCAACTGGTAGCACAGCGACTTCCCCCCGCCCGTCGGCATCACCACGCACGTATCCCGCCCCGCCACCAGACTGCGCACAATCCGCTCCTGTAGCGGACGAAACGTGCTGTACCCCCAATACTTCTTCAGTGGAGTCAGCAAATCAATTTCCGCAGGCATGCTTGGAGTATAAAGCGCAGGCGAACAACAGGAGAAACAAACAGACCGAAATCCCAAAGAAGTTTTACCGAACCGGAACCAGCGACCCAGAGGCTCTACCCCGTGAAACCCTGTGTGCCCCGTGGTTAAAGCCTTTGATTTTCTTGAGGAACAATGGCCCTCCGGTACACCCTCTCAAACCCCACCCACACCACCCCCATCACCACAAAGCACAACACACTTCCCTCCGGACCCACCACTCCCCCCGTCAGCCACGCTGGCCCATGAAACGACGACTTCAGCAGATGCCCCGGGAATAACGTCCCGCTATCCGGCACCGAATAAAAAAAAGTCTCGCCCCAATCCCACGCCGCATGGAATCCCACCGCAAACCACAAGTTCCCCGTGCGCCGCAGCGTCAGGCAAAAGAAAAATCCAATCGCCGCCGCCGCCAGCAATCCCGGCCACTGCTCCCCGCCATTCTGCCAGTGGATCAATCCGAACAAACATGACATTGCTACCGCCACCGGCCAGAACCCCAGCACCCGCGTCAAAGTAAATTGCGTGTATCCCCGAAACAAAAATTCCTCAAAAAATCCCACCACTAAAAAGAACACCCCCCAGAACACCGCAAACTTCACAATCCTCGCCCCATGCAGCGCCAGATGTCCCAAATCAAATACCCGCAATCCATACATCGCCGCCAGCAACAACGTAATGCTTGCAAACCCCCAAACCGTTCCCACCCAAAACAATTTCCCAAACGCCCCGCGCCCCGGCAATCCGTACGCGCCCAGCGGACGCCTCTCCACCCTCGCCAGCACCAACGCCGGTGCCACCGCCGCCACCAGCACTCCCAACTCTTCCAGCATCATCGTCCACAACCTGCTCGCCCCCAGGTGCTGCGAGTTCGCCCACCGCGTCGCCACAAACTGCAGCGGATAAAACATCGCCACGTAAAACGCGAATCCCCACCCGGCCTTCAACCTTCCATCCGGACCAAGAAATACAGTCCGCACGTACGAAGGCTGCACCGCCGCCGCAAAATCCGGCTCAGTCCCGCGCGCTTCCGCCTGCGCGATCTGCTCCTCGCTCGAAATATCATTTCCCTGATGCATGGCCAAATTTTCGTATTGCTTTTCTCCGCGGCCTTCGCCTTCTCCGCGGTTAAAAGCTTTTCCCATGAAGTAAGTTTGCTCTCTCCCGCAAAACTCCCCGCAAACACGCTCGCTCATGGTAAAACACTTCGTCCTGCCCTTGTCACCGAATTCATGACCGCATTCTTCACCCGCGAACGCTTCGGACGCCCGCAATTCCTCGCCGGAGCCTTGCTCCTCGCCTTCCTCTTCCAAACTCTCTGGCTCGTCCACTCTGAAATCCACTCCACCTTCGCTCCCGAACCCTCCGAACAAGTCCGCATCGCCGCCGGATGGCGTCAATTCCACGACGGCGTAATCGCTGGAGCCCCCTACCCCGATCCTCCCTCCACCCTCCCTCTCGAAGTCTCTTCCGACGCCGATAACTTCGATACCCAACACTCTCCCCTTCTTCCCCTCATCACCGCCGCGCCGCTCCTCGCCTGGCCTCAACATCTGCTCACTCAGGAGTCTTCTCCCTACTGGCGCTGGTTACCGCGCCTTCCTTTTATTATTTGCGGTCTTCTTCTCGGCGCGTCCCTCTGGTACGTTGCTCGCCGCCTTTGCGGCAATCAAGGCGGCCTGCTCGCCCTGGCCCTCTATTGTTTTTCTCCCACCATGATTCAATCCGCCGCCGTCTGGCACACCGAGCCAGAAATCTTCGCCGCCTGGGGATCCTTCGGCGCCATCTTCACCGCCATCGCCGTCGCCCACACGCTCTATGCCCCGCGCGAAGTCATCCTATGGAATTGGCGCCGCATCGTTCTTCTCGCCGTCGCTCTCGCCATCGCCATCGGCTCGCAATTTTCCATGATCATCGTCGTCCCCCTGGCGCTCGCGTTTCTGCTCTACCTCGCGCCTATCCGCCGCGGCCCCGCCTTCATCATCTGGATCTCCTCATTTCTCCTCGCCACACTTTTTCTCTTCGCCATTTATTTTTTCCATCCCCACATCTTTTATCGCGGACTCCTCCACGCCTCATTCTGGGGAGCCACCTTCCGCGCCTTTACCGTCCCCGGAGTCTATCGCGAGGTCGCTCTGCAAATCCTGCGCGCCTGTCCCCCGCTCGCTCTACTGCTCCCCGCCTCCGTTGTCACGTACATTCTCTGGCGTCGCGCTCGCTACTTCGGCAACACCGCCCCCGGCCTGATCGCCCTTCTCTTCATCGCTCTCGCCATGGCCCATCCTCACCTCGCCGGCGCAGGATTCCTCATCGCCGCCATCCCACTCTTTCTGATCTTCGTTTGCGGCATCCTCGCCGACCTCATGGAAACTCCCCAACGCAATCTCGTCACCGCCACCGTCTGGGGCCTCACCCTCGCCTACATCCTCTGGAGCCTCCAATCCCTCCTCCAACTCCCCCGTTCATAATTTCAGCCGTTAATGTGGAACGATCTTTGATCCCCAAAAATCCTTGTCATTTCGAACCGGCGTTCTTTTGCCGGTGAGAAATCTGTTTTCGTCGGCAGAACCGCAACCGCCTCAGCACCGCCTTTGACGTTGATTTTGCCCATGTGGAGCGCAGCGGCCACTCTGCCCGCCAAGCTCTGATGTCGATTCGCTAATCGAGAAATGACAAGCCCGCTTACTCGCACGAAGCCCTGTAGGGGTACGAACGCGCAGCGATAAACTTTGTATCATAAAGTACTTGACAAATTCTTGAAACGAATCTACTCTATCCTCGTAAATGCCCGAACCGCGCCACCACCGCCTCCGCCACCCTCGCCGCCCGGCGCACCCTCTCGCCCCGCAGAACGTCCCCGCCGATCCCGCCGCCGACCTCCGCTTTATCCGCGATACCATGGAGCGCTCCGCCTCCTTCACCGCCGTTCCCGGTTGGGGACAGGTCCTGCTCGGCTTCACCGCCCTGATCGCCGCCCGCGTCTCCCAGCAAGAATTCCTTCATCCCTCAAATTCCTGGCTGAAGATCTGGCTCGCCGAAGCCTTTCTCGCCACTCTCATCGCCCTCATTTCCATGATCTGGAAAGCCAACCGCCGTGGCCTCCCGCTCTTTACCGGCCCCGGACGCAAAGTCGCGCTCGGTCTCTTTCCTCCCCTCATCGCCGGAGCCTTCCTCACCTTCCTGCTCCAACGCCCCGGCCTTCAACCCGTGCTCGCCTCCGCCTGGCTGCTGCTCTACGGCGCTGGCATCATTACCGGCGGCGCTTACTCCGTCTCCATCGTCCCGGTCATGGGACTCTGCTTCATGGCCACCGGTGCCCTCTCGGCCGTCGCTCCCGCCGCCTGGGCCAACTATTTTCTCGCCGCCGGATTCGGCGGCCTTCACATCATCTTTGGATTCTTCATTGCCCGGAGGCATGGTGGCTAGATCTCTCGCAACTCGCCGCAAACTCGCAAAGGCCGCGCCCGCTCACCCCGCGCCGCGTCCGCACACTCTCGCGCCTGCGCTTGAACTCCCAGAACTCGACCGCCTCATCCACGAACGCATTCGCCTCGGCATCGTCAGCGCCCTCGCCACCAATGCCAGCCTCAGCTTCAACGACCTCAAACGCATTCTGAAAACCACCGACGGAAACCTCAGCGTCCACGCCCGCAAGTTGGAAGAAGCCGATTACATTTCGTGTCTGAAATATTTCGAGGCCCGCGTCCCCCGCACCGAATATCGCCTTACCCCTGCCGGCCGCCGCGCCCTCTCTCAATATCTCAATCAAATGGAGGAATGGATCCGCCGCACCCGCGACCAATAACACGTGCGGAGCGAACACGCTTTTGATCAGCGTCCGCCAAACCAAAAGAGGGTGCCCCATTCCTCGCGCCCTTTGCGAGGAGTGGGAACCACGGACGCATACAGCGCCGCTCTCGACATTACCGACGTAGAGCGCACTCGTTAACAAAAATTCTGATCGCTTTTGATCTTGCTGTTAGCCCTTTAGCGCCGAGGAAACAAAATGACAATCCACCCCGATAAACTAACGCCGTCCTTGCCCGACCCGCACCCCACCACCCGCGCTCAGAAACTCAACCGCCTCGCCGCCCTCGCCTCCATCCTCCTCTCCCTGATCGCCCTCGTCACCGTCCTCACCGGCTACTTCCAGCCGCCGCAACCGGACGAAGGCTCCGCCGCCCACATCTTCCAACTCTCCATCGCCGCCCTCGTCCCAACGTTAATCGCCTTCCTCATCACCGCCGACTGGAAGAAACCGACACGTACCATCCGCCCTCTGATCTTCTCAGGTGCAACCCTGATCGTCGCCTTCGCCGCCCTCTTCTGCCTCGAGCACTACCGCTAAACACTCTTATGCCCAACCGAACAAACGAGGCCTTTAACTTTAAGACGAAAAGTACTTCGCGCAAATACTAGGAGGAGAAAATGTTCACCCCACCCGCCACCAACATGAACTTCCCCGCACCTCTCGCCGTCCTGGCCTTCCTCGCCCTCATCGCCGGAGGCGCGCTCACTCTCGCCGCCGCCCTCATCGCCTGGTTCTCGCGAAAACCCAGATTCGCCCGCCGCTGCCTGCTCACCCTCACCGCCGGAGCCACCCTCTACCTCGCACTCCTCATCACCTTCTCCCTCGCCAGCCGCCCGCACCTCCTCTCGCATTCCCAGGAAAAATATTTCTGCGAGATCGATTGCCACCTCGCCTACTCTCTCCTCGACGTCAAGACCGAATCCTCCCCGGACCTCACGCACTACATCGTCACCATCCGCACTCGCTTCGACGAGACCACCACCTCACCCTCCCGTCCTAAAGACGCCACACTCACCCCCAGTCCGCGCACCATCCTCCTTCTCGACTCCGCCGGCCATCAATACCAGCCCACCTCCACCGCCGGCACCCCACTTCTCACCCCGCTCAAACCCTCCGACTCCTACACTACGCAACTCACCTTCGACCTCCCGCCCGCCACCAATCCCGCGTCCCTCCGCCTCCTCATCACCACCACTCCCGCCTGGCCCGACCACCTCGTCATCGGCGACGAAAACAGCCTCTTCCACCACAAAACTTACTTCGCTCTATGACCCTCCGATTCTGCTTGGTCTTCATTAATGGTTAGCCGATCTCAGCATCCCCCCTGCTACAATCCCCCGCATGAACCGCCTCCTGCTCCTGCTAGCTCTAACCCCGCTCCTCCACGCTCAAAGCGAAGTCGAAATCGCCGCCGAGCCTCATCACCACCTCGTCCTCGAAAACAAGTCCGTCCGCGTCTTCAACGTCGAAGTCGCACCCAATGACGCCACTCAGATGCACTGGCACCGCCACGACTACGTCGCCGTCGCCCTCGGCCCGTCGGAAATTTCCAACACCGTCAAAGATAATACCGGCAAAGACAAGCCCGCCGTCACCGTCAAATTCGTCGACGGAGACACCCGTTTCGCCTCCGCCACGTTCGCCCACGCCGTCCGCACCACCAGCCCGCAAACTTTCCGCAACGTCACCGTCGAACTCCTCGAGGACGCCACTCTCCGCACCGCCCCCTCCACCTGGGACGACTCCCGCTCCCTCGACATCCTCCACGGCGGCACCCTCCAGATACTCTTCGTCAAAGACAACGTCCGCGTCTCGGAAACCGAACTCCAGCCCGGAGCCCAAATCCCCAAGCACCACCACAACGGCCCGCATCTCCTCGTCGCTCTCACGGACCTCGATTTAAAGAGTGAAGACCTGCGCAGCGACGGAAAACGCAAGCCGCCCGAAACTGTCCACTTCAAATCCGGCGAATCCAAATGGATCGAAGGCGGCGCTACCCACACCGTCACCAACGCCGGCCCCTCCGTCGCCAAATACGTCACCCTCGAATTCCCATAAGTGCCTCGCCGATGTGCCGCGAGTTCAATGCGGATATTGCTTTTAGATTGGTAGGGATTTTGCTCTTGCTCTTCCAGGTTTAAGAATATAACGTATATACATCGTTGTAGATACGTAGGTGTCGTGGAATTCACTTGGGACGCGCGCAAAGATCGACTGAACAGAAGCAAGCACCGCATCAGCTTCGATACCGCGCTGCATGTGTTCGACGATCCCTACCACATCACCACGCAAGACCGCGAGGTCGATGGCGAACCGCGCTGGCAAACTATCGGTCTGGTCGAAGCGCACAACGTAATTCTGGTTGCGCACACGACAGATGAAGAAAACGAAACCATCCGAATCATCTCCGCCCGAAAGGCAACTCGCTCAGAACGGAAAATTTATGCCGAAACCAACGAGAAAACCAAACACTGAGGTCAAGAGACAAAGACTCACGGCACAGCCGCCCACTCCCCGCCAAAAACGCGAGCTCGCTGCCCTTGCCGCCCTCCCCGATAACCAGATCGATACCTCGGACGCCCCTGAACTTCCGCCCCATGCCTGGAAACACGCAATCCGCGGCCGCTTCTATCGTCCGTTAAAGCAAGCCGTATCCCTCCGCCTCGACGCCGACGTGGTCGCGTGGCTGAAAAAACGCGGCAAGGGCTACCAGACCCGCGCCAATAGCATTCTGCGCCAGCGTATGCTCGATGAAATCAGACGTGCCTGAACCGGCAAAAATAAATTTCCAACTTCCCCCTTGCATTCCTTCCCATCCATCTGCTATAAACAATTCACCGAGAGCAGATGTGTGGCTAGCCGGCGTATTTGTTGCATCTCTCGGCATCGTCCGGCATCTAAGACAGAGAGCAGTTAAAAGTTCTCAATCGTCCCGGCCAC
>CAVWVX010000001.1:555000-2393784 GCA_963758565.1 uncultured Acidobacteriota bacterium
AGGCCGAAAGGCGTAGCCGATGGACATCCGGTTAATATTCCGGACCTCCCTTGTTTTCGTTATTACGATGGGGTGACGCAGGAGGATAAGCAGGCCGTTCTATGGCTATAACGGTCGATGCGTGTAAGGTGTCTCCGATAGGCAAATCCGTTGGAGAGTTATCACTGAGACGCAAAGCAGTAACCCGTATGGGTGAAAGCTGCCGATTCCACGCTGCCAAGAAAAACCTCTAAGGAGAAAAAAAGGGAACCGTACCTCAAACCGACACAGGTAGACGAGGAGAATATCCAAAGGCGCTCGTGAGAACAGTTGGTAAGGAACTCGGCAATATAACCCCGTAACTTCGGGAGAAGGGGTGCCCCGGTAGAGTTCATAGCTCGAGGGGGCCGCAGCGAAATGCGCACTGCGACTGTTTAACAAAAACACAGGTCTCTGCAAAGTCGAAAACGACGTATAGGGGCTGACGCCTGCCCGGTGCTGGAAGGTTAAAGGGAGAGGTCAACCGCAAGGTGAAGCTTTGAACTGAAGCCCCAGTGAACGGCGGCCGTAACTATAACGGTCCTAAGGTAGCGAAATTCCTTGTCGGGTAAGTTCCGACCTGCACGAATGGCGTAACGAAAGTGCGACTGTCTTGCCGACTGACACGGCGAACTTGTAGTGCCGGTGAAGATGCCGGTTGCCCGCAACTAGACGGAAAGACCCCGTGCACCTTTACTATACCTTAACTATGAACTATGGCCCTTGCTGCGCAGGATAGGTGGGAGGCTTTGATTCCAGGCTCTCGGGCTTGGAGGAGCCAACGGTGAGATACCACCCTGCGAGATCTGTGGTTCTAATCTACTTCCATTATCTGGAAGAGTGACATAGTTAGGCGGGTAGTTTGACTGGGGCGGTCGCCTCCTAAACGGTAACGGAGGCGCGCGAAGCTACGCTCAGCCTGTTTGGAAATCAGGCGTCGAATGCAAAAGTATAAGCGTGGTTGACTGCGAGACCAACAAGTCGAGCAGGTACGAAAGTAGGCTTTAGTGATCCGGTGGTTCTGCATGGAAGGGCCATCGCTCAACGGATAAAAGGTACGCCGGGGATAACAGGCTGATCGGAGCCAAGAGTTCATATCGACGCTCCGGTTTGGCACCTCGATGTCGGCTCATCGCATCCTGGAGCTGTAGAAGGTTCCAAGGGTTAGGCTGTTCGCCTATTAAAGCGGTACGTGAGCTGGGTTCAGAACGTCGCGAGACAGTTCGGTCCCTATCTGTTGTGGGCGTAGGAGATTTGAGAGGACCTGTCCTTAGTACGAGAGGACCGGGATGGACGAACCTCTTGTGTTCGAGCTGTCATGCCAATGGCACCGCTCGGTAGCGAAGTTCGGTAGTGATAACCGCTGAATGCATATAAGCGGGAAGCACTCCTCAAGATGAGATCTCCCAACCCAAAAGGGTAATGAAGGGCCCAGGAAGACTACCTGGTTGATAGGCTGGAGGTGGAAGAGTGGTAACACTCGTAGCTTACCAGTACTAATCGCCCGTTCGGCTTGACCATAAAATTTACTCGGTGCAGAAACAGTCGTCAGCCATCAGCTTTCAGCTCTCAGCTAGAACCTGAGCTGGAGCGGAGGCAAGGTTTGCTCTCGACCGCCAGAATCTGGGCGG
The DNA here is from genome assembly GCA_963758565.1 of uncultured Acidobacteriota bacterium. GTDB lineage: Bacteria > Acidobacteriota > Terriglobia > Terriglobales > Acidobacteriaceae > Sulfotelmatobacter. Next base: position 556,650 of record CAVWVX010000001.1, read on the forward strand.
GGAGGAGTGAACACGCTGACCACTGTGCGCCGACGCTTTTGAATCTAACGCGGGGCTTTGGCCTCGAAGACGAAGTAAAAAGCAAAGCCGATGTAATGGTGGCTGAAATTGGAAATAAGCAAGAAGAAAGTAAGCCACACCAATCTATTCAGTTGTGAGGCATTGTCCTCAGGATCTTTGAAAAGCCAGCTTTCAGCTGTCAGCTCTCAGCTTTACCAAGAGGGCGGGCGGTTGGGAGCGCTTACAAGTTTGCTGTCCATCAGCGTGCAAAACGTCACCCCGGCAAGAGGCTGGGAGCTGACGGCTGATAGCTGACAGCTACGACTTGTCGGTGATCTTACCGCGGGGGATCCACCCGTTCCCATCCCGAACACGGAAGTTAAGCCCCGCAGGGCCGATGGTACTGCACGCGCCAAGTGTGTGGGAGCGTAGGTCGTTGCCGGCATAAATAAAGGCCAGTCTGAGAAATCAGATTGGCCTTTTCCTTTTTGGGGAGCTATCAGCTATCAGCCATCAGCCATCAGCTGTCAGCTTTTGCGGTGCGCGCTTTTCCGGTTTGCGGAAAATGCGGGTGGAATTTCCCGGCGCACTTTGGGTATCTGCCTTGGAGTGTGCAGCCCGGCAGGGGCGTGGTGCTGCACGCGGCGGGAGTGTGGGAGCCAATCGGCAAGCTCAGGGGAATCTCTGGTCGTTGCCGGCATAAATTTAAGACTAACAACTAGAGTGTGGGGAGCTTTTCCCTTTCGCTCCCCGTTTTCCACAGGAATCTTGCGAAATCGGTTGGATGGATTTTCTTTCCGGCGGTATTAAGGAGTGGAGGAAATGCAATGGAAAAGTCCACTCGAAAAAGGTGCGACCCGTCGGGGCGTGCCTTCGCTGGCAGCCAGCGTCAAATTCAGCATTACGTAAACGAGCAACAGAGCGTTCTTGATGGGGAGGTTTCGGCTGCTCTATCGCTTCCGTTGTCCGTTCGTTGGGCTTCGCCGCTTCGTTCCGATCATTATCGGGAATATAAAGATTCCGCCTTCCTCAGAGTCCTCGGACTAGAAGACTTGCGAGTTCAACTGAACCTTTTCTGGCCGAGCGGCGGCCCGGTTTGGGACGCTCTCGGAGTTGTGAGAGGTGCAAATCAGGGCATTCTCCTGGTGGAGGCAAAGAGTCACGTTGCCGAGATTTCAGGAGGTGGCTGCGGAGCGAAAGCGGACCGCTCGGTCAAGCAGATCGAAGCTTCACTAGCAGTGACCAAGCTATGGCTGGGAGCCCGCAGAGGGGCGGACTGCAAGGGCGAACTTTATCAGACCGCAAACCGCCTCGCTCATCTCTATTTCTTTCGAGAAGTCCTGCAGATGGATGCATGGCTTGTGAACGTTTATTTCACCGCCGATCCGCATAGCCCAACTTCGCAGGCGCAGTGGGATGTGGCAGTCTCCGGTGTCAAGGAAGCCTTGGGCATTTCAAAGATTCCGTTCTACGCCGATGTTTACCTTCCTGCAATCTGTTAAAGGCGAGCGCGTAGCGAAACGAGATTCTTCGCTTAGGAACGCTCAGGAATTTCGGCAGGCTCTCGCGCAGAGGCCGAGCGCTCACGCCTTTAGGCGCCTCGAATGGAGGCCAGTCTGGGAAAATCAGATTGGCTTTTCTTTTTTGGGGTGGAACGTCCCTCACTTCTTCAGCGGTTGATGATCGAAGCTGATGACGCGGGTTACTTTCCATGCTCCGTCTTTGTTCTGCCAGAGGTGGATGAATTTTGCTTCGCCGATCGATTGCGGAGTTTCTGCTCCGGGATGGTGGAAGCGGTGGACGCCAATCTCGACGGCACCGTAGTCGGCGAGGGGATAGACCTCGAGAGATCCGGGCACGAGTTCGCGAGTGACCTTGCCGCAGATGTTGTTCTTGATAGCTTCGACGAGTGCCGGGCGGCCGCGCATCAATCCGGTCTTGTCGTGATAGAACTCGAGGTCGTCGGCGACCAGCGACGCCAGTTTCTCCAGATCACAGTGGTTGTAGGCGTCGAAGAGTTGCGTGTCCAGAGACTTTATGGTCTGGAACAGAGCTTCGGGCGGGGGCGCGGCCTGGGCGTGAATTTGTGACAGCGGTGCGGCGAGTGCGAGCGCAAGAATCACAGCCTGCAATGCGAAGTGAATGTTTTTCATAGAGGATTCCCTTTTGTGACGGAGTGACGCAGTTGTTTCTACGCAGGAGACGTGTGGATTGTTCCCGAGTCCTTGGCAGGCCGAACGGAAGCGAATCCCGGAGGGCCGTATGGTACTGCATGTGCCAATGTGTGAGAGTCATAGCTCAGGATGAACTGCGGTCGTTGCCGGCATGAATAGAGGCCGCCGAAGATCTCGACGGCCTTTTCCGTTTTGGGATAGATGCTTGAAATAAAACGATACCGACGCTCATTCGGTGAGCTTGGGAGATGGCGACGGGGTTATATTAGCGGCTAAGAAAACTATTACTACTGAGGGACTCGCTCGGACGGAGAGAATCGGCCAGTCAGGAGGAGATTATGTGTATCGTCTGCGAGCACGAACTGTGGGAGGAGCACCGGGCGCTGGAGCGCGAGTTGTTCAAGCCCTGCAAGATATGTAAGAAGTTCCCTGGCGCCAGCTCCGAAGGAGACTGCTATCACTGTTACGCGGTCGGCAACACAATCGACGAGTGTCCCGAGTGCGTTGGCAAACCGTGGAGTGAAGAATTCCTGGAGGCTAAGGACGAAATCGAAGGGCCTGACAAGATGCTGCTTCCGTTTTAGAGCCGATGGTACCGCACGCGCCAAGTGTGTGGGAGCCCTTCGGCAAGCTCAGGGTAAACTGCGGTCGTCGCCGACATAAATAAAGGCCAGTCTGAGAAATCAGATTGGCCTTTTACTTTTTGGGGCTGGGTGCGTGGCAGACGGCGCCTTACTGCAAACGACAAAACGAGGGGCCCTTTCGTCTCTATTTCGACTCGCGTTGTTCCCACCAACTGGGATCTTGCTCAATTCGAGCAATAGTCTCGTTACGGCGCTTTCGATCAGCCTCTCTGTCCTCTACAAAGTCGATCCATGGCTGACAAAGGCCCCACAAGCACACTAGCCAAAAGCCAAGGTGGACGAATCGCCTCAGCACGCTCCAGGTACCGCCTGTGAAAAGACCTGCGTCTGTGCCGTCTGTTATCGCTACCGCTGCAAGGATAAAAAAAGCAATCAGGCCCGCTAGCCCGCACAGCATTCTGACGTCACTAATGAGGTTCTGCAACAGAAGGCTTCCGTAGTATTTGGTCAGCTCCTTATTTTTCGCCGCACCGATCATGGGAGATGGCTGTCTCAAGGCTTTTATGAGGGCTTGGGCTGCGGTTCAGTGAGCGTCCAATGATTTCGTAATTCATCATTCGAGACGAAGCCGTCCTTCCAAGGTTCGGTAACAGTAACGGGATAGTTCGGGCCGTGTAGGTCGCACCGCGCAACGCGAGGGCTCGTCGGTCTGGCTCGCCCCCAGCGCGGTTCCTTTGCATCCTCAAGTACAAAGTGACGATGGTTATACGGCAACTCCGATTCCTCGGGGCAGCGTGCATAGTACACCTTTCTGTTACGGTTGCACTCTCTTACGTCGTGCGACATTATCGCGTCTCCCTTAATGTGGGCATTTCCAGCCGTCCCCATGATAGCCCTGCGAGCGTGTAAATCTGCGACGGATGGGCATTTCAAAAACGTTCATTTCCCAAGACGGGAAGGCTTGCGGGCGCCTCAAGTAGATCCCCGCTTCGCTAAGAAGTTCGGCAGAAGGCCCCCGCGCGTAAAGAACGCGCTCATGCCCTCTAGGCGCCTCAAGTTACGCCCCGCAGGGCCGATGGTACTGCACGCGCCAAGTGTGTGGGAGTCCTTCGACAACTAGCCAATAATCATCCTTTAACAGCGGGGAGTCGGGAGACCAAACTCGAACGAAGTCTCGATAGCAGATCTGAATGGCATCTTCGAGCCCCGCGATTTTAAAGTGTTCGCTTTGCACTTTGATCGCATCAACGATGCAGTTGTGCGCGGTCATAAGGGAGCGATCGGCGATGTCTGGCTGTGCGTCCGCTTTCAAGCTCATCGTTCCGTCCACGATCTCCAGGCGCTCGGTTAGGCCCCCCAATGTAGGGTGAGCATGACGCAGCGGGAAATAGTAGCCGGGGACAATCAAGTTGCCGATTGCGCCCGCCTTCTTCGCCATCGCGACGAAATGCAGCTTGTTCCACGAGTGGTTCAGCCGCATTTTCGTGCCGGGATGGTCGCAGACGGGAATCATGAAGTCTTCTTTGACCTCGGCGGCTTTTTGCCTGATCTCCGCCACGAGTTCGGCGGGCAGAATGTTCTTGCCGAACGTCTCAATCACGCGATTCGTGAGCTTGTCCTGTTGGATGAGGTGGTAGTGTAGGAACGTTTCAGCCTCATCCGGATGAGCGTGGAGATAACGCAGTGTGACAGCGAATTCATACATGCTGCGGACGAGCTTAGACGCTGCAACACCGTAACCGTGGTAGCAGACGAGCGCGATCTCCATGAAGTCTTCGAGAATAACCCGTCCGAAGAAGTAGACAAACTTGTCCGCAGTGGAATGCATTACTTCCACCCTCGTGAATGCCAGGTCCAAGGCGCGGGCAAGGTTGGTCATCGTCTCGTTCCAGAGGGGATGCCGCTCGTCAAACTTGCGGCACTCTTCAGGAAACCCGTAGAAGGTGAAGTTATTTGGTGCTGACATAGCGGAAATTCTCTCACAGTAAATGGCCCACTCTTTCTCCTGCAATTGATCCTGTCCTGGCCGAAAGCAGATTCCTCCTGTCTCGCTTCGCTCGCGCGTCGGAATGACAAGGGGTGTCGGGCGGCTATATCTACTTTCGAGGGGTCTACTTTCGTAGGTAGTGGTTTTCCGGGATGGGGGTTATTTTCTTGACTCTCGTTTTGGCGGGTGGAATGATTTAGGTGTAGCCGAAGTGGCTGAGTTTAGCCCCTTCCGACCGGGTGGTCGGAGGGGGCTTTTGCGTTTTGGGCGTACGGAGGGAGGGAGCGATATGGAAGCGAGCCAAACGCGCGAGTATTGCGTCGCAAAAAGCGCGATGCATCGCGCGGCTCGCCGGGGTCCCTCGGCGACGATAAAGCCGTCGGCTCGGGATGACAAGGGGCGAGGGTGGGGGGAGAGGGAGGTCCTTCGGCGACGAAGGGCGTCGCCTCAGGATGACAAATTTGATTTTTAGGGAGTGAGTGAATCTGGACGGTGATGGGGTTGAGGTGGAGTCGGGTGACACGGGTGGGATTTCGATTTGGGCGGGGGCTGATCCGGGCAAGCGGAAGGCAAAAGCAGATTCGGGGAAGTGGAAAGGGAAAGCAGATTCCTCACCGGGCGATTGCCCGGTTCGGAATGACAAGTTGGGTTTAGACGGCGGGCGACTGGCGGATCTGGAGGGGATGACGGCGAAGGAGTTGGGGGAGTTGGCGGAGGCGGAGTTTTTGCGGCGGGCTTTGGGGATGGGGATGGCGATTGCGAAGCCTTGGGGCGAGAGCCAGGCTTATGACTTTATTGTGGATGCGCAGGGGAAGTTGAGCCGGGTGCAGGTGAAGGCGGCGTTCAGGGTGGGTCCGGAGGGAGGGTATAGCTTGCGGGCGTACCGGAGTTCGAAGAAATGTTACACGGAGAAAGAGATTGATGCGCTGGCGGGATATGCGGCTCCGGAGAATGCGTGGTATTTCTTTCCGGTGCGGGTGATTAAGAAAGTGAAGTCGCTGAAATTGTTTCCGGGGAGCAAGGGAGGGAGATCGAAGTTTGAGAAATGGAGAGAGGCTTGGGGAGTGGTGCGGGGGAAGTGAGAGGAAGTGGGTTGTGCTTAGAATCCCAAGGGATCGGCGGGAGTGGAATCCCACTTCTCGCAAAGGGCGCGAGAAATGGGGCAACCCTGGGTTGGGCACTGCACGCTTACAGCGGATTCCTCCTGTCTCGCTGCGCTCGCGCGTCGGAATGACAAAAGTTGTGGGTGGACTTGTTTCGGGGAGCGGAATCGAAATCCCATGCGGGTGGACAGTGGTGAATCCCACTTCTCGCAAAGGACGCGAGAAATGGGGCACCCTGGGTTGGGCGCTGCACGCTTAGAGCAGGTTCCTCCTGTCTCGCTGCGCTCGCGCGTCGGAATGACAAGGTCCGAGTGCGCGGGGACCGTGCAGATTCCTGCATATTGTTGGGGCGCGGGTTTCCGTGGTAGGGTTTCGAGCGAACTGGTGGAAAGGTTTGCTGCAGGAGCTTTTTATGCTGCGTCGCGCTGTCGTGGTTGCGATCACCATCTTGTTTCTGATCACCGCTGGGGAAGCTTCGGAGACGGTGATTCATAATTTCAATCCCACGCCGCACGGGACGTATCCGGCGAGCACGTTGGTGGCTGATGGGGCGGGCAATCTTTACGGCACGGCCAACGGAGGAGCGAACGGCGCGGGAGTGCTGTATACGATCGCGAAGGACTCGCAGGGCAAGTGGACGCAGACGGTGCTGCATTCGTTCAAGGGTGGCACGGATGGGTACGCGCCGGTGCAGTTGGTGGTGGATGCGGCGGGAAATCTTTATGGATTCTCGAGTGGTGGTGGGACGGGATCATGTTATGGAGGGTGCGGGGAAGCGCTGAAGTTTTCGCGGAACGCGCACGGCACGTGGTTGGAGACGGTGTTGTTCAATTTTCCAGCTACGAGCGATGACGACATCCCGACGGGGCTGATCGTGATGGACCGGGCGGGGAATCTTTATGGAGTGACGGCGGCGGGAGGAGATAAGGCGACCGAAGCAGTTTTCGAGCTGTCACGCACTGCGAGCGGGGAGTGGACCGAGACGGTGATTCATAACTTCACGGGCGGAACGGATGGTGCGTATATCTTTGGGCTGGTGGCCGACCAGAGTGGCAACGTGTTTGGGACGACTTATAGCGGAGGCACGGGCAACGCTTGCGGGTGCGGCACGGTGTTTGAGTTGTCGCCGTCCTCGACGGGGTGGACGCATTCGATTGTGTATTCGTTTCAGGGGGGCACGGGCGACGGTTCGGAGCCATTCAGTTTGACGTTCGACAGCAGCGGGAATCTTTTTGGCACGACGTATCTGGGAGGAAGCGGCATCGACTGCCAGGATGTTGGGGGATGCGGAACGATCTTTGAACTGCAGTCGGGTGCGGGCGGGCAGTGGAGCGAAAGTTTGCTTTATAGCTTTGGCTACTCCAGCCTCTTCGTGGTGCCGTCAACGCTGGTGATCGACAGCAGTCACAATCTTTATGGAACGACGTTTTATGGGGGGACGGGCGCTATTTGCTATGCAGGGTGCGGAACGGTGTTCGAATTGTCGCCGAGCGGCAACGGGTTGTGGAGCGAGACGACGCTCTACAATTTCAAGGGCGATCGGGATGGGTACTCTCCGAACTTAGGGTTAGTGCTCTCGGGCGGAGCGATTTATGGCACGACAAGCCTGGGGGGAGTGACCGAAATCAGCGGCACGATTTTCGGCCTCAACTTACAGCAGGGGAAGTGGCGGTTGACGACGCTGTATAGCTTTCCGTTTGGAGATGGAAACTCCGCCGAGACGGGCGTGATTGCGGATGCGAGCGGAAACCTGTATGGCACAACGGTCAATGGGGGTGTGAACGATGTGGGTAGCGTGTACGAGATGAGTCCGATGGCTGGCGGAGGTTGGAGCGAGCGGGTGATTTACAGTTTTAGTGGAGGAATCGCCGGGGAGGGCGAAGGGCCTTCGGCATTGATCTTCGATTCGGCCGGGAATTTGTATGGGACTACTGCTAGTGGTGGCACTACGCAGTTCGGCACGATATTTGAGTTGTCGCCTACTTCGGGTGGGGGCTGGACGGGGACGACGCTTTACACTTTTTCCGGAGGGGACGATGGGTGGGCTCCCGCGGCGACGGCGGGATTGATCTTCGACCAGTCCGGAAATCTGTACGGGACGACGCACAATGGCGGCGCGAATGGGAAAGGGACCGTGTTCCGGTTGAGTCCGGGGTCGGGTGGGCAGTGGAAGAAGACGGTGCTGTACAACTTCGCTGGGCCTCCGCTGGACGGGCAGCTTCCCGCCGGAGGTCTGACGATGGATAGCGCAGGAAATCTGTACGGGACGACGGAAGCGGGAGGCAGCAGCGGAAACTGCGAGACGGGTTGCGGCACGGTGTTCAAGCTGACGTCTTCGGGAAACACGTGGAAGGAGACGGTGGTGTATTCGTTCCAAGGGTCGACCAACGACGGGCTGGATCCGGCATCGAGTTTGACTCTGGATTCTGCAGGAAATATTTTCGGGACAACTGTGGCGGGAGGATCGAAGGCGAACTGTTATTCGACGAGCGGCCACGGCAGCTGTGGAGTGGTGTTTGAGATCTCGCCTCTGGGGAATGGGGCCTGGACGGAGAAGGTTCTGCATGAGTTCGCAAATACGACACAGGATGGAGGCACTCCTACGTCCGGCGTGGTTTTCGGTGGCGGGGGCGATCTATTCGGTACAACGGGCGTTGGCGGGACAAACGGCGCAGGAACAATCTACAAACTGTCACCGTCCGGGACGGGTTGGGCGTACTCGCTGGTATACAATTTCGGAAGTAGCAGAGACGGGCAATATCCTTCGGGCAATTTGTGGCCGAACTCCTCGGGGACGTTTTATGGAACGACGGGCGCGGGAGGGACGGCGGTGAATACTTTCTCGTCGGGGTATGGCACGGTGTTTGAGTTTGCGCCTTAAGGGCGCGAACCACTAAAGACACAAACGTACACAAGGGAATACCCGGACTGTTTAAGGGATGGTGATACGGGCCAGGCTGAGAAATCAGATTGGCCTTTGCTTTTTTTCCGGAACTTATTTTTAGAGATTCGATCGGGAATGGTTCACTCACTTCGAGGAGTTGGCTGAGGTTGGCGAGGCGGCAGCAGTATGGGCGAGAGCGAGAGCGCGGTCGAGGCAGGGGTCCTTGTCAGTCTTTAGATCGGTGGCGGTGGGAAGACAGATTTCGTCGGGAGTGACGCCTCGGGTCTCGAGTTCTTCTCCGTTTTCAAGGACGAACCTGGAAAATGCGATTTGAGTACCGTAATAAACCTTGTAACCGAAGCTGATAAATTGCCAGAAAAAATGCGCACCTTCGACGCGTCCGCTGGACCGGTCGCCGATGATGAAGGCGCGCTTGTGAATCTGCAAACTCCTGGCGGCAATTTCGGATGCGCTCGCGGACTCGCTATCAATCAATATGAAAAGAGGGCAGCTTATGCGTGACGATTCAGGTTTAACCTGCAGGGGGAAAGACCTGTCTCTGGTAACGTTCTTTCCCATTTCATACGATTGAAGTGAGACTTGATTCATCAGCGCAAGCAGCGTGTCCTCCAACCCACCTGTGTTTCCGCGCAAATCCAAGACGACAGCTTTGGCTTCGCGAACCCGCTTCCTAATGCCTTTGATGCCGGATTCCGCAACATCGAAGGTTTACAAATCGACATAGACGATTCCGTCACCGTAATCACGAACCGAATAAGGATGCCGGGTTTCTTTATTGAATTCCTTTTCCAACATTTCCATGGTTAGCGGAACAAGTTTGGCAGGAATTTTGATGACGCGAGAAGTGGAACCACTGTGAATTTCAAGATCGAGTTCTTCCCGCGGATCGATGAAGGTCATGTATCGCATCATGGCATCGAAAGTGGGTCGGACCGCGTTCAGGTTGTTGACGCCAACAATCTGATCGCCAGTCTCCATGCCGGCTTTCGCGGCCGGACCGCCTGCGGTTACCTGGTAGACGAAGATTTGATCGCCAAACGGCTTGGCCTTGAAACCATAGTCCGCCTTAAATCCCCGCATAGGCGGGATGAATGCGGTATGAGAGTCGTGTAACTGAAAAAGTAAAGCAGAAATTGCCCCGTACATCTGTCCGGTGCCGCTCGCGGTACGAATGCGTTGCCGTGCTTGTTCGGTCAGCGCTGACCAGTCCAGTCCTTTGAGATTGGGATCGTAGAAGTTGTCATGAACATCTTTGGAGATTTGATTGAGAATGTCCTCCGCACGACGGCGGTCGTCCTTCAGGCTGTCGGCTACGGATGAACCGACGGAGAGGAGAACGACGAAGCAGCAGACTAATCTTTTCAGCATGTCAGAGACAGGGCCAGGGTGCGGGTTGAGTAACGTCCGAGATTATAACTACGATCCGGAGTTCTCTCTTAGGGAATTTTCGGGGGTTTCTGGTGGGCGAGAAATGTGTTGACTCTCGTTTTTGGAAGTGAAAGCATTTAAAGGTAGAGCCGAAGTGGCTGGGTTTAGCCCCTTCCGACCGGGTGGTCGGAGGGGGCTTTTGTGTTTTGGGGTGCGGGGGAAGAGAGCGGGGGCGACGGAGGTCCTTCAGCGACGATAAGACTGTCGCTTCAGGATGACAGCTGGCGATGATAACTCCGTCGCTTGAGGATGGCAGGCCTTCAGGATGACAGGGCGGCGGTAGGAATCCAAATTGAGGAGTGAAGGAATATGGATGGTGATGGGGTTGAACTGGAGTTGGGCGAGTTGAGTGGGATTGAGATTTGGGCGGAGGCGGATCCGGAGTTCGGGTCAGGGTCAAAAGCAAAGTCAAAGGCAAGGTCAAAGGCATCGGACAGGAGTGTCCGATCCACACGAGCAAACATGGTTCCTGCGGAGGGGATGACGGCGAAGGAGTTGGGGGAGTTGGCGGAGGCGGAGTTTTTGCGGCGGGCTTTGGGGATGGGGATGGCGATTGCGAAGCCTTGGGGCGAGAGCCAGGCTTATGACTTTATTGTGGATGATGAGGGGAGGTTGTGCCGGGTGCAGGTGAAGGCGGCGTTCCGGGAAGGTCCGCAGGGAGGGTATAGCTTGCGGGCATACCGGAGTTCGAAGAAATGTTACACGAAGAAAGAGATTGATGTGCTGGCGGGATATGCGGCTCCGGAGAATGCGTGGTACATGTTTCCGGTGAGGGTGGTGAGGAAAGTGAAGTCGGTGAAGTTGTTTCCGGGGAGCAAGGGGAAGCGGTCGAAGTTTGAGAAGTGGAGAGAGGCTTGGGAGGTGGTGCGGGGGAAGTGAGAGGAAGTGGGTTGTGCTGAGAATCCCAAGGGATCGGCGGGGGTGGAATCCCACTTCTCGCAAAGGGCGCGAGAAATGGGGCACTCGGCGGGGGTCCTTCAGCGACGATGAAACCGTCGCTTCAGGATGACAACCATCAAGAAGGAGTGGTGATTTTCCGTTTACGGAGTTGGGGGCGGGGGCAGGAGTTCGCAGTGGTCGACGCACTTTACGGTGTTGGCTTCGATGGTGGCTTTCTTGTTGCCGTGAAAATCGATGTCGGGGAGGATGAGCAGGGTTTGGGTGCCATTGGCGACGTTGAAGGTGCAATTGAAGCTCATGGACTGGACGCCGCGTTCTTTGCATCCGGTTTGGTCGAGGGCGGCGGTGAGGGTTATGGTTTTGTCGTAGACCTGGTCGGCAAGATGGGAGGGCAGGAGGGCGACGGTGAGCGGGATGGGCGACTTGATCTTCAGGCTGAGTTCCTGGCCGTCGTGGTCGGGAGTCATGAGGCTGTAGACCTTGGGGGCGGCGGTGATGGGATATTTTTCGTTGAGGATACGGCGCCAGTGAAACTCCGGCTGAAGGCAATTGAAGTACTGGATGTGAAGGTCGTTGGGGGAGATGAATTGTCGGGCTCCTGGTCCGAGGATGGCGCCAACGGTTGAGAGGAGGGGCCGCTCGGGACGGCGTTCGTCACGGAAGGTGATGATCATGGGCCGGTCGGAGGGGAGATGACACTCGTAGATCGCGCTGGTGACATGTTCCTGAAGGCAGAGGAAGTTGAAGTGGGCAGAGGATCCGGGGCGCAGGGCGGCGTTCCATTGGTCGGCCCAGGCCATGGCGACGGTGACGGGGTAACGGGAGTCGATTTGGACGTGCATGTCTCCGCCGGCGGGAGCGGGAGTGTAGACACGGCCGGCGTGGAGGCTGGCGGGCTCGAGGGGGATGGTCTCGCTGTTGGCGGGAATCCAGGTCACCTGATTTTGGGCGTGCGAGTTGGCGGCCAGGGCGCAGAACAGCAGCGCGGCGAAAATTGAAAGATTCCTCATATTACAAAGTATTCGCCGAGTGGATGCGCGTACCCTAGCGAATTCACGAGGGCAGGATTACTTAGGTACCGCGGGTTGGCATGCTTTGAGACAGGCTGAAAAACCGGCGTTGGCCTTTCCGCGGGAGCGAGATTATTTAAGGTTGGGATGAGCTGTTGTATTCCCTCCGAGGAGTTGGCAATGGGACTGCAACCGGATTGGGAAATTAGGCATTACTAAGGGACGAGGAGTGTACTTTCGACTGATAAAGTTTTGGGAAATGCCGATTGTCGAAGTGTCGGGGGAAAGGGAGAGTTTATGAGTATTTCCATCTCCAGTATTCAGGCGACGGATGTGACGGTGGCGCAGAGAGCGGCGGCGAGTGTGCCGGGTCCGAAGGAGTTGCCGCCGGTGACGCATGAGAAGGATGTGGTGGAACTGGCGGAGTCGCAACAGGTTTACCAGCTTTATAACCAAGGGGAGAAGATCTCGGATATTGCAACTTCGCTGCGACTGTCGGTGCGTGCGGTGAATAGTTATCTGGGGATTAGTGCGGGGAAGTAGTGGCGCGAGAGCGGCGGACCGGCACCAAGATTTTGGTGATGTGAAGAACGCGCTCTGCGCCGCTGGGGCGGAGCGTATGCAAGGCTTAGGGCAGGCTGCGTCCACCGCCAGGTGGGGCGCGAAGGGCGAGGATTGGTTGGCACAGTCAGTTGAATACTGACATCTTTGCGGCGGCTTCCAGATAAAAATCAAGACGAAAGAATGAAGTTGCGGAGGATCTACTTTTGCCGGGCGAACCTTGGGTGGCACTTTCTTGTGAGGCCGAGGCAATCCATGATTCATGTGGGAATCTTCGTCCCGAGGGTTATGGCTGCAAAGGTAGAGTTTGGCCCAGACCGGAGGAGATGTTTGCGGCAGAGTATGCATGCGCCGGCATTCGCCAGCTTTGATGGCGTGTCGGGAGGGATGATTTTGGATTTGAGTGAAGAAGGAATGTCGATGCAGACGGATGCGCCAGTGCAGCGCGACCAGCGGGTGAGGATGGAACTGGAGCTGACGGAACCGGAGATGCATTTGCAGACCACGGGATACATAGCATGGGCGGATGCGCTGGGGCGCGCGGGAGTGCGGTTTTCGGATTTGCCGGAGGAGGCGCGGCTGCGGTTGAATGAGTGGCTGACGGTGAATGCGGGAGCTCCGAGCCAGATTGCGCCGAAGGTGAAAGTGGGGAAGATGCCGGGCTGGGGAGCGGCGCGAGGCGGAGGACGCGAGGCGGCATCGATCGACCATGCATTCGTGAGCCTGGAGGCGGAGGGAGATGGAAGCGGACGGGGGGCTGCGTCGGCGACAGTGCAGTATGAGTTTAATCCGCTGGGAAAAGATCTGGGGGCGACGCTGCGTTTGATTGGGGAGCGGGCGCGGACGCTGACGCGAGGATCGAGCGCGGCGATCGCGCTGGTGCATAAGGGTGGAGTGATTTGCCGGGCGAGCGTGGGAGAGAGCGCTCCGGGACTGGGGACGCGGCTGGATGTGAACTCGGGGATTTCGGGAGAGTGCTTTCGCGAAGGGAAGGCCTTGCGCTGCGACGATACGGAGATTGATCCGCGAGTGGATTTGGAAAGTTGCCGGAGATTGGGCGTGCGATCGATGGTGGCCGCGCCGGTGCGGTATGAGCGGGATACGGTGGGGCTGTTGATGGTATTTGCGGGGGACCCGTTTAATTTTGATGAAGGGGATGTGGCGGTGGTGGAGAGCCTGGCGCATACGGTGGTGAGGAGTATGCGGCAGGCGGCGGCGGGGTAGCGGCGGGTTCGAAACAAGGGTTCACGCTGGGTGAAAAAGATGCCCCACTTCTCGCACGGGACGCGAGAAGTGGGGCATTCTTCTTTGGATTAAATCAACGGCGAGGTCAAGGGCAGCGGGCGATGGCGCCCGCTCTATACGATTCAGGCTGCGGCTTTTTGATGGTAGGCCGGGACGAATTTTTCGGCCACGAAATTTTCTAATGAAGTTGGAGTTGTATTTTGTGGCGAGCGGGGCTCGAGGGCTTTCATGTATCCCGAGTTGAGGGATCCAGCCATTTCCACGAGGAGGCGGGCGAACTCCGCGGACATTCCCATCTGGACCATGGCGCCGCGAACCTGATCGTCGGGGAGTTGTTGATATTTGAGATCGGGTTTGGCGATGGCTTTGCCGATCACGGCGGCGGCTTCGTTGTAGGTGATATCGCGCTGACCGAGCAGCTCGCGGGTTTGCTTTCCGTGGAAGGTGGGCTGCAACAAGGCTTCGGCTGCGGCGGCACCGATGTCAGTGGTGGCGATCATGGGAAGTTTGAGATCGGCGCGAACCGGACCAATCGCGAATCCCATCTTGGCAATGGCTTCGACCTGAGGCAGAGTGTTTTCCATAAAATATCCAGGGCGAAGGAAGAGGACGTTGGTGTTCTCGAGGTGCTGAAGTTTTTGTTCGAGATTGTGCAGTCCGAGAACGGGGCCGGTGCCGTCGGGTTTGTCGGCGCCGATGCTGCTGAGGACAACCAGATGCTTGATGCTGGAGTTTTTGGTGGCCGCGCTGATGGCATCGCTGACGCGCTCGGCGTAGGCGAGAGGATCGCTGGCGGTGACATTGGGCGGGATCATTACATAGGCTGCTTCCGCCTGGTGAAAGGCCTTGATGAGAGCGGCCGCATCGGAGACGTCGCCGATAAAAATTTCGGCGCCGCGGGCGGCGTGAGATTGAAGGTGAGCTGCATTTCGTCCAACGACGCGAACCTTTTTCTGGCTGGCTAAAAGGTTTTGCGCCACAACATGGCCTGTGTTTCCGCTTGCTCCAAGAACAACGTACATAGGAACCTCCATTTAAATAGTTGGATTCGGGGGATCGGGATTGGACTCTGGAGAGTTGCTGGGAAGGAGAGCAGGAATCGAGAGCAGGAATCGAGAGCAGGAATCGAGAGCAGGAGTCGAGATCCCTTGGCAGTATAAAAATCAACGTCAAAGGCAGCGGACGATAGTGTCCGCTCCACACGAGACTACTTCTTCTTGGGCTTGAGGGATTGCCAGTCTTCGTTGGTGAGGGCGCGGCCGAGGGCGCTGAATTCTCCGGCACCTTGCAGAAATTCTCCGCCGTCCATGCGGACGACTTCTCCATTGATATACGCGGAGCCATCGCTGATGAGAAATGCGGCGAGGTTGGCGAGTTCTTCGGTGGTACCAAAGCGGTGCATGGGATTGCGATCGAGGGCGAGGGCTTCGAGTTCGGGGCGAGGCAGGACGCGGGAGAATGCGCCTTGCGTGGGAATAGGGCCTGGGGCGATGGCGTTGAGGCGAATGTTGCGATTGCCCCACTCGACGGCGAGGCTGCGGGTAAGCGCTTCGACTCCGGCTTTGGAGACGGCGGAGGGAACAACGTAGGCCGAACCGACGGGAGCGTAGGTGGCGGAGATGCTGAGGACGGTGGCGGGATGATTGGCGGCGAGCCAGCGGCGTCCGCAGGCCATGGTGGTGTTGAGCGTACCCATGAGGACGATGCCGATGACGGAGTTCCAGGCTCCGGGGGAAAGATCTTCGGTGCGGGCGATGAAATTTCCGGCGGCGTTATTGATGAGAGAGTCGAGGGGGCCGTCTTGAAAAATTGCGGCGATCATTTTTTCGACAGCGTCGAGGTCGCGGACGTCGCAGGGGAGAGCGTGGATGGGGCCGTGCGGGGAAAGTTCGGCGGCGGTTTGCTGGAGAACATCTTCGCGGCGGCCGCAGATGTAGACGGTGGCTTTGAGCTGGAGGAAGCGTTGGGCCATGGCTTTGCCGAGGCCGGTGCCGCCGCCGGTGATGAGGATACGCTTGGAGCGGAGAAGGTCAGGTTGGAACATAGGCTTTGTAGCGTGCAGGATGATTGTAAATCCATCAGGGATGGGGGAGATTTCGGGCGATAGTTTGGAAGCGACTGAAAGGGAGAGCGGAGTGGCGAGTGCCGGTGATTCTAGTACTCGTCGGAGCCCAAGACCCATATAAAGGATTGGATATCGATCATATCGCGAGGACGGAGGTCGCGGAGGTCGCGGCGAATCTTGGCGGAGAAGGCGAGAAGGCTGGCGTATGTATGCCACGCCGGTTTGGATTGATATTGAAAATCGAAATCGTATTGCTCTGCGGCGATGCGGGTGACGTTGGGTTTGAGGAAAATGTGTAATTCCGGTTGGGCGATGAAGGCGAAGACGGTGAGCACAGGCCAGGTGAGGACGCGGGTCTGCTTGCGCGGGAGGGTGGAAACAACATCGCGCCAGGCGTTGAATTTGGTTTCGAGATTTTCGTCGGCATAGAGAAAATCATAGAGACCGGTGGAGAAGGCTTTGGCTCCAGAGGGAGATTTAAGCGCGTCGCGAATGGCCATCTTTTCGAAGGAGAAGAGCAGATTGGTGCGGGATTCAACTTTGAGAGCGTGGGCGGCGATGTCGGCGAACTTTTTCTTTCGAATGAGCGCGCGGAAGTTTGGAAAGCTTAGAAATTCATTCCACTGCAGGTGAGCGATCCATTTGTAATTGCGTTCCCAGGCCAGGTAGGTTTCATCGTAGAAAGCTCCGGGAAAGAAGCGGAGGAATTTGCGCCGACAACGAGTGACGGCCGGAGAATCGAGCGACTGAAGCGCGGTGGAAGAAATACGCGTGCTAAGGTTTTTCGCCGAGGATGAATAAGTCCGCATAGCAATAAGATTCTGAAAATGAGAGTGGGTTTGGTGCGGGAGAAGCTGTAGCAAGCGAGATCCGCTGCCGTAGATCTTAGTTTTTAAGATCGAACTCGGCACGCTGAACAAGACCGAGGCGCTAGTGTGAAACTAAGTGCGCTACAGATCGCAAGCTACACGGAAACCGTAGTCGGCGTAGTGGAAGTCGGGAGGGATGCTGGAGCGGGCGGAGCAACGGGAGACTTTGACATGATGACGCCATGATCCGCCGCGGGAAGATTTACGCGGGATGAATTTTGAGTCGTTCCGTGAGAGAGATTGGAAATCGAATGACGGGCCGCGCGGATTACGATCGGGCGAAGTGGCGTAGTAGTTGGGATCGTACCAGTCGCTGCACCACTCGTGAACGTTGTCGCACATGTTGAATAGGCCGAGAGCATTGGGGGCATAGAGGGCGACGGGTTCCGGTCCGGTAAGCCAGCGAGTGGAGTAGTTGGGGAGAGATTGTGGCGGCGTGTTTCCCCAGGGAAATTCGTTTTGTTCCAGGTCGGCGCGGGCGGCGCGCTCCCATTCGGCTTCGGTGGGAAGGCGGTAGAGGCGGGCGGTTTGCTGGGAGAGCCAGGCGCAGTAATGTTCGGCGTCAAACCAGGAGACAGCGGTGACGGGCTGGCGAGGGTGATTGAAATTTTCGTCGTGAAAGAAAGGTGGAGGTTCGGCGGAAGTGGATTTCAGATAGAGGGCGTATTCGGCGTTGGTGATTTGAGTGGAGGCGAGGAGAAAAGCGTCCACGAAGACGCGGTGCACGGGGCGTTCGCAATCTTGTCCGGTGGAGGAGCCCATGAGAAACCAGGCGGCGGGAATGGTGATGAGCGTGGGTTGGAGCGGGGAGAAGTGCGTGGGCGCGGTTGCCATGGCGATAGTGTGGCGAACTCTGGGTTAGAGTTTAGCAGGACAGGCTGGTATGAATAAGTTTTGCGTCGGGATTTTCGGCAACTGCGGAGTGCGCGTCCCTAGGCGATTTGATTTCTGATTAGCGCCGGTCCGAGCGAGGGTTGATCAGCCATTTCAGGAGCATGTTGACGAGGCTGAGGACGATGGCGCCGAGGAAGGCGGCGGTGAAGGTGCGGACTTGAAATCCGGGAGAGAGAAGGGCGGAGGCGAGCTTCAGCATGAGTGCGTTGATGACAAGCCAGAAAAGTCCGAGGGTGAGAAGCGTGAGCGGGAAGGTGATAATTTTCAGCAGAGCGCCGATGGTGGCGTTGATGAAACCGATGACCAGTGCGGCGATGAGAGCGCCAACGAAGCCGCTCACGAAAATGCCTGGGACGATGCGGGAGACGATCCAGACGGCCAGAGCGCTGAGAATCCAATTGAGTAGCACGCGCATGTTGTACTCCCTTCCCAGAATGCTTGGGGAACTATAGCAGGTGAGATCGAAGATTTTAAACTCAGGAGACATGAGGGGCCAAAGGATTGGGGAGGCGGATGCGATAGACTGGCTGGTCGACTTTTTCAGGAGAAAACATATGGCGGAGACGGCGTTGAGCGGGGCGGAGTTTAAGAAACAGCTGCATGAGGGAACTCCGAAGATGGGCTTGTTTATTAACTCGCATAGTCCGACGGTGGTGGAACAACTGGCGCACAGCGGATATGACTGGCTGCTGGTGGACACGCAGCACGGGCCGATGCACAACGAAAAACTTTCAGCGATGCTGAGCGGGATTTCGAATGGCGGGGCGAAGTCGCTGGTGAGAGTGGGTGCGTACAACGATCGTCCGGGAATTCAGCAAGCGCTGGATCTGGGGGCGGATGGAGTGCTGATTCCGTACATCAACACGGCGGAAGAGGCGCGGCAGGCGGTGAGTTGCACGAAGTATCCCACGGTGGGGACGCGGTCGGTTTATTTTCCGCAGAGAAGCATGAATAAAGCGGGATTGCTGGGATACGCGGGAAATTTCAATAACAACGGAATTGTGGCACTGCAGGTGGAGACGGCGTCGTGCATCGAAAACATTGAAGAGATTGCGGCGGTGCCGGGCGTGGATGTTTTATTTTTGGGGCAGAACGATTTGTGCATGTCGATGGGGCTGTTTAATAAGTATGAGTTTCCGCTGATGTATACGTCGCCGGAACTGGACGCGGCTACCAAGAAGCTGATTGAGAATGCGCGGAAGAACAAGGTGATCCTGGGATTGTTTTTGTTTGGTACGGCGCGGGTGGGAGAGTTTTTGGAGAAAGGCTTTACGTTTATCAGCGTGGGGAACGATCTGCATCATGTGCTGACGCAGACGGCGGCGTATGTGGGAGATATCGAGAAGGTGTCGATGGAAAAGGGGAAAGCCTGGAAGCGGCGGGGGACGGCGCTGTTTTAGGGCGGGGGAGTTTGCAGGACCGGTTACGAACAGCAGATTCCTCACCGGCAAAGGACGCCGGTTCGGAATGACAAACTTTCGGTAGAACGGCGGAGCAGGACGCCGGTTCGGAATGACAAACTTGCGGTAGTGCGGCGGAGCAGGACGCCAGTTCGGAATGACAAACGGAGAGCGGCAGAGTGAGCATGGGTGAGGGCGCGTGGAATTTCTGAGTGACGTGGAGGCGCGGGTATTGGGGGCGTTGATTGAGAAGGATATTACTACGCCTGATTATTATCCAATGTCGCTGAATGCGCTGGTGAACGCGTGCAACCAGAAAAATAATCGCGATCCGGTGATGGCGCTGGATGAGGATGCGGTGCGGGCGGCGCTGGAGTCGTTGCAGAGGCAGAGGCTGGCGGGTCCGGCGAGCGGAGCGGATGGACGGGTTACGAAGTATGAACACCGGTTACAGGAGGTTTACAACTTCGACCGGCGTGAGATTGCTGTTTTGTGTGTGCTGCTGTTGCGCGGGGCGCAGACTCCGGGGGAGCTGCGCGGGCGAACGGAACGCATGTACCGGTTTGAAGAACTGGAAGACGTGCTGGCGACGATGGAGAGGCTGAGCCAGCGGGATCCGGCGCTGGTGGCGGTTCTGCCGCGGCAGCCGGGGACGAAGGAGTCCAGGTACATGCATTTGTTTTCAGGAAATGCGCCGGTGGGTGAGGTTATGCCTGCGCATACGGTTGCTGCTTCTGGCGGCGATCGTGTTGGCCTGCTGGAAAATGAAGTGGCAGAGTTGCGGCGGGAAGTGGGGGAGATGCGGGAGGCTTGGGCTGCGTTCCGGAAACAGTTTGAGTAGAGCCTTTTAACGCAGGGCCGCTAAGAAGGGCCGCGACGCGCTGGTCCAGGACAGGTTTATTATTAATTAGGTTGTGGGAGGTCTTATGCATCGACGCGAATTCCTTATTCGCTCTGCTGCCGGCCTGGGAGCTGCCTGGCTCTCGCGCAAGAAAGTGCTGGCTGCGATCGCAGAGCAAAATACTTTAGGAAAATTTTCTGCGACTGACACGGTGACGCTGGGAAACACTGGCATCAAGACGAGCCGGCTTGCCATGGGGACGGGAACGGTTGGAGTTGGCCATCATTCGAACCAGACAGCGCTGGGCGTGAAGGGACTGTCGGACCTGCTGCTGAACGGGTATGACAAAGGACTGAGATTTTTTGATGCGGCTGATTCGTATGGGAGCCACGAGCATGTGGCGGCGGCGTTGAAGCATGTTCCGCGGGATAAAGTGACGGTGCTGTCGAAGTCATGGGCGCGGGATGCGGCGGGAATGCGCGCGGATTTGGATCGTTTCCGGCGGGAGTTGGGGACGGATTATCTGGATGTCTGTCTGATGCACTGCGTGACGGAAGCGGACTGGACGACGCGATTTCGCGGGGCTATGGATGTGTTGTCGGAGGCGAAGGAGAAAGGGATTATCCGGGCGCATGGGTGTTCTTGTCACACGATCGAGGCACTGCGGGCGGCGGCGAAATCGGAGTGGGTGGAGATCGATTTTGCAAGAATCAATCCGATTGGATCGCATATGGACGCCGATCCGGAGACCGTGGTTGCGGTGTTGCGGGAGATGAAGGCGAAGGGCAAGGCTGTGGTTGGAATGAAGATTCTGGGGCAGGGAGATTTGCGTGCGAGGCAACCAGAAGCCCTGCGATATGCGCTGGGATTGGGCTTGCTGGATGCGTTTACGATTGGGGCGGAGAGCAAGAGCGAACAGGAAGATTTGATACGGAGGGTGGCGGCGGCGTAGCTCTCAATCCTCTCCAGGGAAACGAAATTATTTTGCTGGCCGAAATTCGACTACCTTTTCAATCGTGCCCACGATGTTCCGGTTGAACTCTGCGACATCATTTGCCGGGATCCAATATTCGCGGTGAGTGGAATTGCCCGCCACGTGGATCTCATACCGGCCAAGAAAGTCATTGTTGACCTCAAAGCGCAGGACGTATCCCACAAAGCCTGAGCGCTCGTCTTTTGTGTTCCAATCGCGCGCGATTTGCGTTGCATACTCCTCGTTCAATACCGGATAGAAAAATGGCTGCTCCGGCAGACGAGGCGGGAAAGCCCGGAAGCCGGTGGAACGGATTAGTTCCAACTCTTTTTGGCCTACTGGGCGGTACAGAGTTGTGGTCACAGAAGAAGAATACTTCAGAATTGGAACTTCGAGTGACTTAGCACCGCGCCAGACGGGCGTGTCGGCGATTCCACACCGTGTGCACCGAGCTACTGCGGTGACGGGTCGGTGATGATGTAATTCCTGTGGAATCAACGGTTGAGCTGTTGGTACCCCTCCTGCAATGTCCATTGCGCTGCTGGGCAGCAGGAGGGGATCAAGATGAACCGAGTCAATTTGTTTCGCAATGCAGGCCGCGGTAACCGGGTAAGCGAGCAGTGCGTTACCTGGGGCAAAAGTAACTTCGAGAAGACGGGCGGCACGCTGGTGTTCGCCGGGATTTTGATCGCGTGTTCCATGGCGGTGGGATGCTCGAGCGAGAAGCCGAAGACCGCCAGTTCGAACAACACTCAGACGACGGTGCCGCAGCCGCAGGTTCCAACGGTGATCGGCAACACGGCGAGCTCGGGCACGACTGCGTTGCCTGCTGAGGCGAAGCCGGTGCACAAGAAAGTTGTGCGCAAGGCGCCGGCGATGGTGGCGTATGAGGACAAGACGTCCGGAATTTCGTTTCAATATCCGCGGAGATATTCGCTGAAAACCGGAGAAGCTGCGGACAAGATGGTTTCAACGGATCCGGTGCCGATGGATTTTGTATCGGCGGGCGGAGTGACCGTGGCGGCAGTAGCGGTGCCGCAGTCGGCTTATCCGAAGAGTGATTTGGAAGCGGCATTGTTTGATGTGAGCGTGCACCAGAAGCTGACAGAAGAACAGTGCGGGCAATTTTCGGAGGCCAAGCCGGCAACGACTTCGGCTGCAGGCGCGCCGGCGGCAACGCAGCCGAAGAAAGTCATGATCGGCGAAATGGAATTGGTATCAGCGGAAACGGTTGCCAGTCAAGGAACTCGGGAGGAGGCCGCGAAGTACTATCACGGCTTCGAGAATGGAAGCTGCTACGAGTTTGCGCTGAAGGTGGCGACTGATAAAGACACGCCGGAGGGTGCGACTCACGTGGATCGGGAGAAAGTCTTCGAGAAGCTGGAGCAGATTCTGGCGACGGTGAAGATTGCTCCAAAGGCAGGGGATGAAACAACGACGACCTCGAGTGCGGCGGTGACTCCGGCGCAGTAGTTGAGTGGAGGTAGGCCACGCTGCGAAAGCGGCGTGGCTTTTTATTTTTGGGAGTGGGAGGTCCGTAGTTGCTGAGCGATGGTGGCGATATCGTTTTCCTGGAAGAGGCGGATGGCGGCAATACCGGCGGCGCCGGCTGCAAGACAGAGTTTGGCATTCTGCATGTTTATTCCGCCGAGTGCGAGAACGGGAATTTTCGCATGACAGGCTTGGCGGAGGGTGTCGAGACCGGTGGGTTGAGATTTGGGAGAGGCTTGTTTTTCGAATACAGGGGCGAAGAGAGCCAGGGTGGCTTGGTTGGCGGCGGCATGGTGGACTTCTTCTGGGGAATGACAAGAGATGGAGATGGCCGGAGGTGGTGGTGAGATTTCGCGGGTGAGGGCGCCCGCGCCACATTTCCAGATTGTTCTTACTTCTTCCGGGGAAATATCGTGCGACCGCAGGTGAACTCCGTGGGCTTGTGCGGCGAGAGCGACGTCTGGGCGGGAGTTGAGGAGAAAGGCCGTAGTCAGTTCCCGGTTTTCAGTTCTCAGTTTATGGAGGAGGCGCATGGCTTCTTTGGCGAGCGATTCTAAATCGCGAATGGGGAGATCCTTTTCGCGGAGTTGGATGTAGTCAACTCCAGCGCGGGCGGCTTCGGAGATTTTTTCGAGGAGGCGGCGTTGGCGGGTGGGTTCGTCCGAGCCAAGGGCTTTGCGGTCGGTGATGTAGTAGAGAAGGCAGGTTTCAGCCATCAGCGTTCAGCCATCAGGTTTCAGTTTAAATGCGGCGTAGCGGCGAAGTTTTCAGGGACGGGTTTTGGCGATTTCGGGTTCCACTTCTTGTTCCTTTTCTTTCTTGGGTGGGCCGCCGAGGTGATGTTCGGTGAGGCCGTCGCGGAGGAAGGTGAAGGCGTCTTCGGGAGTGTCGACGAACTTGAAGAGGTTGAGGTCGTCGGGAGAGACGGTGCCGGCGTCGACGAAGGCCTGGAAGTTCATGATGCGGTGCCAGTATTCGCTGCCGTAGATGACGACAAGAATTTTCTTGGCGAGCTTGTCAGTCTGCGCGAGGGTAAGAATTTCGAAAAGTTCGTCGATGGTGCCGAAGCCTCCGGGAAAAATCACCAGAGCTTTGGCGAGATAGGCGAACCAGAATTTGCGCATGAAGAAGTAATGGAACTCGAAGTTGAGCGCGGGCGTGATGTAGGGATTGGGATACTGCTCGAAAGGCAGATTGATATTGAGGCCGATGGTCTTGCCCCCGGCTTCGTGGGCGCCGAGGTTGGCGGCTTCCATGATGCCGGGGCCTCCGCCGGTGGTGACGACGAAGCGGCGGCGGCGGGCGGGAATTTGAATGGACCACTCGGTGAGCATGTGGGCGAGACGGCGGGCGTCTTCGTAATAGCGTGCCATATCGACGGCGGCGGTGGCGACCTTCATGCTGGCGGCGTGCTCGGCGGCGGCGAGTTTAGCTTCGTTTTTCTCCACGGTGGCGAAATTCTTTTTGGCAGCCTCTCCACCCTGAAAGCGGGCGGAGCCGAAGAAGACGACGGTGTCCTGAATCTGTTCGCGGCGAAAACGGGCAAGCGGCTCCTGATATTCGGCGAGGATGCGAAGGATGCGTCCGTCGGGGCTATTGAGGAACGTTTCGTTCTGGTAAGCGAGAGGCGCGGGTTGGAGTTTGTCGGTCATTTAGGTCACGTTTTGAAATCGATGTTATGAAATTCCGTATTTATTGTGAGGTTTCGGCCTTCTTCCCGTATTCTTGATAGCTCTTGCCGTCGAACCTGAAAGTCATCGTCGTAAGAGATCTTCCGGCGCCGCTTGCTGTTATAGCCTGAATATTCCGATAACCGTTGTTTCTCGTCTCAAGTATGTCCAAGCCATTGCTAAAGATACTTAGCGCTAATTGGTATCGCCCGTTACTCTGCCGAAAAACCCAAAACCAGGCAATACCCTCGGCGCTGTGAAAGCATCCGTAGTCTGGCTCGTGGGCGCGGGGGATCGGCACGACCACAAGATCGCTCTCACCCGGTCCGTGTAAGTGAATCTCCGAGCCTGTGAACCACGAAGCCAGGGAATGGCCGGGGAGGAGGGGGTTGTAGCTCAAGCATGACTTGACAGAAACCTCGTCCTTAAGAATTTGTACGACTGGTTCCGGAATGGAAACTGGTCGCGTGACGAACGGTACGCCAGGGACTTCCTCCGCACCGAATGTGGATTGCTCGTGCTGCTCGCTTGGGGTGTGCGGGTGACTTTGTGCAATCGGGAACGCAAAAAGAAGTAGCGTCAATAGTGAAAGTTCCGGATTTCTGCCGATCCCCCGGCGCCGATAGTGACCGCTATTTGAGATTGATTCGCAACTCATGTCTTTTGCTGATGTCTAGCGATGTTCGTGATAGTGGAGGGCTTCCCAGAAGCCGATCCAGATGTCGAGTATGCCGAGGCCGCTGCACAGGCCGCGGACGAAGCCGGTGGTCATCAGGGTTCGCAGCCAGGGGTAAGAGAGCAGAAGATAGTTATCGGTCCACTCCGGGGTCCAGGGGAGGATGACGAGCAGAACTCCGGCGACGGCGCTGATGAGGACGAAAAGAAATATGGATATGCGATGCAGCCAGAGTTGCGCGGCACTTTGCGGCGCGGGGGGCGCTGAGGGCGGAGGGCCGGCAAGGGCGGTGGTTTTCTCCACGGGAATTTGAGGATCGGGCGTCAATGGGCGCTCCGGTGCAGCGACGGCCCAAGGGGCGCCGGCGAAAGCCAAGATCCCTCGCTGCGTTCGGGATGACAACACATCCCGGGCTGACAAGCGAATCGGGGATCACAAAGTGAAACTTTATAAGGGGAAAAACCCATCGGGATATTCTACGACTTCAGGGGCTTGATGCGCTCGGCTACGTCGCGATAATCGATGTTGCGTCCGTAGACCTCCATGAAATGCTTAAGGGCTTTGGCTTTGTCGCCAGCAGTTTCATAGGCGGCGGCGAGCTCGTAGTGCAAAGCGGTGCGGGTGTCTTCATCTATGCCGGGAGCGGTGAGAGCCTTGTCGTACCAGCGGACGGCAGCCTGGGGCACGCCTTTGTCGAGGAAGCATTGCGCAAGCCAAGTGTAAGTTTGCATGACTTGGGGAAAGGGATGGCCGCGATCGACGGCCTGGCAGGTTTTTTGCAACTCGCCGATGGCTTCATCGAGCAATCCCATTTCGCGGAAGGCGATGCCGAGGTTGTAGTGAGTTTCGGGATCTTCCTCGTTGTTGGAGGAGCCGACTTCGAGATCCTGTTTGAGTTCGCCGAACATTTCCGCGAGGTCGACGGCGGCGTCTTCGCCGAAAGGAGAAGAGGCAGCAGCTGGAGCGCTGGGAATGATGGGAGGTTGCGGCCGGGACACAGCGGGTGCGGCGATGGATTGCTGCGGCGCCGGAGCGACTGAGTGTTGCGAAATCGAGGATGTGCCCGACGCGGCCGCGGCGGCACTGGCGGCCGGAGCGGTTACGGCTGGAACTTCAGCGACGGGAGCGGCGAATTGCGTTGCAGGCTGAGCGGCTGCCGTGGGCTCAGGCTCTGGAACGGGAGCGGCCTTGAGGAAGTCTTCGCCGAGAGATGCTTCGAGATCGGCGACGAATTCGCCCATGGGCTCCGGCTGCGAGATGCCAAAGGTTGTGGGAGCGGAGTTTCCGATGGGTTCGAGTTCGGGCTTGGATTCGTGCTGCGGCTGAACTTCCTGGGCCGATGCGTGCTCAACGGCAGGTTGGTGAACGACCGCGCCGGGAAGGAAACTATCGCCGAGAGAAGATTCAAGGTCGCTAACAAATTCCTGCAGAACACCCTCAGGCGGAGCGACTACAGGCAGTTCGTGGGCAGGAGGCTGGTGGAGTTGAGCGGCTTCGATTTCGGGAGATGCAATTTCAGCGACTGGAACTTCAGGGTGAACTTCCGAAACTAGAGTTCTGGTGACTTCGATTTCAGAAACTGGAATCTCTGGGGCAGAAATGTGATCGGCTGCTGCGGGAACTTCGTCTACGGCGAATTCCGCTGCAGGTTCCTCTGAGGCAAATTCGGAAATGGACTCGACAGTGGAAACTTCTTCGACCACTTCGGGCTGCTGAGCGGCGGAGTTGATCTCAGATTCAAGAGCCGACAGAATGGTTTCGTCGGTGGTAAGCGTTTGCAGCTTCTCGAAGGCTGCCGAGGCCTGCTCAGGCATGCCGTGTTCGAGGTAGAAGCGAATTTCGTCGACGGTCTCGTTGGTTTTCTCGGGATCCGCATTCTGCGGGGCAGACTTTTGAACCGCTGCACTGACGGCTTCGGGCGCTTCTACCGGCGAGGGCGGAGCATCGAGGTCGATGGTGAGGGAGTCGTCCCACTCGGAGGAGAGATCGATTTCGGGCGGAGCGGAGTTTAAATCGGCAACGGGTTGCGGCTGATCGTACTCGGGCGCGGCGGGTTGAGATTCTTCGGAGCCGTTGTCGCTGACGATGGCAAACTCGGCTTCTTCGGGTTGAGAAGGAGCGGAGGGCCAGGGCGCGGCGGGTGGCGCGGTCGCTTCCTCGGCAATCGGCAGGGCAGCCGCGATCGCGGCAGGCGCAGCGGCGGGAGCCGAAGAGCGGTCTTCGTAACGGTCGGCGAGTTCACCGTAGCGCGTGGCTTCTTCGGGATAGCCTGCCTCGTGATAAAGGTTCTGCAAGGTGCGGCAGCAAACTCCGGCTTCGGCGAAGCGCGCGGCGCGGGTGTGCAGTGCGGCGAGGCGCTGGTTCAAGCGAAGGTCAGTAGGCGCCTGCGGCAAGGCGGCCATCAGGGGGCCGAGGGCCTTGGCAGGCATGTTGTAGGAAATAAAAAGCTCGGCATCGGTGAGGGCGGAGCGAACAGCAAGCGCGACCGCATCCGAATAATGCTGGTGAATAGACGGGGCGGTGGCTTCGAGTTCGTCGACGATAACGGCGGCTTCTTCGGCGGTGATCTGGGTGGCGGAGGAATTGCCGCCGATCTGGCTGACCACCTGCTGGTAATTCTGCATGTGCAGGGGATTGCCCGGCTCCATGTTGGTGAGGCGTTGATAGAGATCGCGAGCGCGGACAAGGTCGCCGGCCTGCACGGAAGCGTGCGCCAGCAACTCGATGACTTCGGTGAGGTGGGTAGACTCCCCGGCCTTTTGGAAGAGATCGAGAAGTTTTTCGAGCGAAGCGGGATTGTCTCGCACCTGGCCGATGACGGCGTGCAGATTTTTCAGAACTTTGTCGGAATCTTCGGCGAGCAAGCGGTCGGAGTGCTGGTCGTACACCTGGAGCGCATTCTCATACTGCCCGGCCTGCATGAGGGCGTCGGCAAAAGTGGAGATGGACGGCAGATCGTTGTGAACGGTGAGCAGCTTGTTGGCCAGGGTGCCGGCGTCAGAGAGGCGGCCGATTTTTAAATAGGCCTTGAGCAGGTCACGCAAGCCTTCGGGATTGGAATCGAGATCGGAAACTTTCTGCAGGCACTCGGTGGCGGCTTCGGCGTCGCCGGACTCGAGCAGGTTGCGGCCCTGCATGAGCAATGCGTAGCTGTTGCCGGGGTCGAGCGTAAGCATGCGCTGCAAGACTTCTTCGGCGCCTGGAAGATTGCCCTTGGCGCGCAAGGTCTCAGCGGCAGCGGAGAAAATCTGCCAGGCTTCGGTCTTCTTGCCGAGGCGGACGTAGACTTCCGCCAGACGGATGCGCATGGCGGTGTTTTCCGGATCCATTTCCAGAATTTTCTGGAAGATGCGGACGGCGTTATCCAGTTCGCCGGACTTCAGAAATTCTTCGGCGACTTGCAGGTATTGGGCGCGGGCGTCGTTGAAGAGTCCCTGCTGGGTGTAGAGTTCGGCCAGCTTCAGCACGCTCTCAAGTGAGGGCTTGAGCTTGCTGATTTTTTTGTACATGGCGATGGCCTTGACCGTGAAACCCTGGGTGGCATAGGCATCGCCGACAATTTTGAAAGCGTCAGTGGCTTTGTTGACATCGCCGAGGCGCGAGTAGAGATCGCCCACGGTGTTGGTGACGGTGAGGTCCTTCGGGTCAGCCTTGAGGACCTTCTCGTACTCAGCAATGGCATTTTGCATCTTGCCCTGCTGGACATACTTCTCCGCAGCGCTGAGAGTCTTCTGTTTGTTGAAGCCGAAACCGAACGCCATAAGAGTACGAACTCCAGAGCCTGGTTTACAAAATCTAAGGTTTAAAGCGCGAACTGAGCAACTCGATGACGGATTCCGCGATGGAATGCGGAGAGAGCGTCAGTGGCCATATTCCTTTTTAGAAGATGGCCTATCGGACAAGGGCAATTGTACGTCTGGAGGAGTGGAATCGCATGGTTACCAAGGGTTACCAAAAGGGAGTGTACGTTAGGGTTACTTAGGGAATAGGTGCGATTTGCAAGCGCTAGGGCCGGCCTGCCCCTAGTAATGAGGATAGTTCTTGATCTGACCGAGGCCGTTGCGGGAAAGGAAGGCCGCGTCCTTAGCAAACGCGGCGGTGGATGGTGGCGCCGGGACGGCGATACTTAGTGCAATTATGTTATTCGATGGTGCGGTGTGAACGTGTAGTCTTGCTCGATGTGAACGTGGGCTTTCGAGAATCAGGGGAATCATTTCTATGACATGGATTAAGACCGTACCGATGGCCGAGGCCGACGAAAAGCTGCGGCGGGCGATTGAGGGGCAGAAGGGGATGTATCCCAAGGAATATTTTGAGCCGGTGCATCCGGATGAGACGGGCGGGTCAACGATTGTGGGGTCACACACGCTGATACCGGAGGCGCTGTATCACTCGTTTGCGGCATTCGGGTCGATGATGTCTCCGGAGTTGCCGCTGAGCCGCCGGCAGCAGGAGATGATTGCGACGATGGTGTCGGTGACCAACCGGTGCGTGTATTGAATCGAATCGCACGCAGAGTTTCTGCGTAGGGTAACGCTGGATAAAGAATTGGTGGAGGCGCTGGAGAAGGATTACAAGAGCGCTCCGATCACGGCGCAAGAGCGGGTGATGGTGGAGCATGTGGTCAAGCTCACGAAGGATGCGACCAAATGTTCGAAGGATGATATTGAGAAGCTGCGCGGGGCCGGATTTGACGATCGCGGGATCTTGCAGATTACGCTGATTGCGTCGTGGTTTAACTACATTAATAGGGTGGCGGATGCGTTGGGGGTGGGGCGGGAGTAGGTCAGCGCTATCGATAAGTGTTTGATTGCCGGATCAGCCGGGTCATGAGTCGCGGGGTTCCATCGGCGGGCGTGAACCAGCGCCGTCGTTCTGTCCAATTGCCGTGGTCGTCGTAGATGATCTCCCATTCCACGTTTCCCGGGCGTATGCTCGATTTGTACTGAGAATCAACAAAGAGCTCTGACCCAGTTTGCTCCTTACCCGATGCGTCAAGTACGCGGAGCTTGGTCAATATTCCGTCATGGTCGAAAGTAAACGTCGTGTGAAGGAGCAGTTTTCCGTCCGTATCATAGAATCTTTGCTCGCCCGAGTGTTTTTCGTCGTTATATTCGACAACTAGCCTTCCCGGCAGCGGAGAATAGTCATCGCCTGATGCCAGCTTGAACGGGTCAGTAGACTGTTCAACTACCCGGCCCCTATCGTCATACTTGAAAGCGACGTGGTACCAAAGCTTCAGTGGGTTCCCGTCTGAGACCCTCAGATCGATTACTCGTCCGTTGTCATCGACGATCTGAACCTGCTCGAAGAACTTGACCCGTTGATATTTCCGCAACCTGGTCAAGGTAATCTCACGACCTGAGTAAGAAATTTCCGTCAAGGTTTGGGCGTAGAGCTCGTATCCCAAGGGTCTTCCTTTTGCGTCATACTTGAAGTTTACGTAACCATTCATTTCCTGTTTGTCGCGGCCCGCCTTAAATTCGGCAAGGTGGCCATCTTTGTCGTACGTCCAACGTTGCCACTCATTCCAGTCTGAGAATTTCCCGTCACTCCTATGATGGCTCACGTTCTGGTTTTGCAGCTTCCCCTTGTCCCAAACATTTGTCGTTTTGTATACGCCCAGTGAGTCCTCGTCGACGCGTTCAATCAGGCGGCCGGCATCGTCGAACTTCAAGACAGCCTTTCTGGAAGGGGCTGAACTTTGTCGTGGATCGGTTATCTCGCGCTCCACACGGGAAACGGGGCCCGTTATACCAACTGTGTCTTGATACTCCAGACCACCCTGCATGATCACCGTCATCTGAGAAAAGATCGGTGGGTTTTTCGGAGGGCCTGGCAGGTCCGCGATGGCTTGGGCCGCCGGCAGCGTGGACATCTGACTTGCCGAAAAGCAGCACAACAATAAAAAGGAGCTGAGGCACAGTAACGAGCGTCGTCTCATTTCGGTTCAGGTTACGGCTAAATCGGCGTCTAGGCAAATGTGGGATTCCCACCTTCTGCCACTAGCTTGCCAAGAGGCAAGGACTTCTGTCCTTAGTCGATGGCTGAATCGTTAGTAGAGGGTTTCTGACGAACTTTCGGAGGCACTGCGATGAGCGCATTTAGAGATTCCACAGGAAAAAGCCCGGACCGACAGGTCCGGGCTTTTCATTTGTCAGTTGCGTTTGCAACGAACGATGAAACCGCTCGTTGTTAGTTGATGGTTAACGTGACTTTAGCCGTTTTGGTGACGCCTCCGCCGGTGCCCGTCACGGTGATGGTGCGGGTTCCGGTGGTTGCGGTCGCAGCCACATGGATATTCATGCTGGAATGTCCGGAGCCCGGCGCAGGAATCGTGCTGGGTACGAACTTCACGCTCACACCGCTGCCTTGTCCGGTGGCGGTAAGAGCTACAGCTGAGTCAAAGCCGCCGGAAACGGTGGTGGTGACTTTAACCATACCTGAAGCGCCGCGGGCGACAGTTAGAGTCTTCGGTGCTGCGGCTAAGGTGAACGTGCCGCTGCCGCCGATCGTGACGGCGGAGGCGGCGGAAGCAATGCCGTTGGCTACCACAAACAATTCACTGGCTCCGGTTTCGATGCCGGCGGGCACATCGAAGCTGGTGGAGACGACGGTGTTTCCCGTTGCAACCCCCATCGTGCTGTGATCGTGCGTCTTGCAATAGAAGACGTGTCCTGTGGCGTTGTTGACGATGCGTACCAGCGGATAATTGGTGGCGTCTTGGAAGTCGTCACCGTAGGCCGATCCCGCCGAGAGGCCGTTGAACTGTGTGCCGGAGATGGTGTAGGTCGTCCCAGGATTGAGGGAGGTGGGCACGGAAGTGATTGTTGGCTGCCACGAAGCGCTGAAAGTTCCAGTGGAGGTGAGAAATTCCACGTCCGTGGAATAGTCCGTGTACATCACTTGTCCGTTGGGCAGAACCAGCAGGTGGCCTTGATAGGAGGCCGTATTCACGGCATTCGGCGGGTTGGGGAAGGTGTTCAGGTTGGCGCCGTCCCACTCGTAGAAGGTAGAGGGCGTGCTGAAGGTTCCGCTGTAAGGGTTGGTTTCTACGATGACATTGCCGTTAATTTCGAGGGCGGCAGGGGCATCGTTCGCAGCGCCCTTGTTGGGGAAATCCGGGCCTGCGGTCCAGGTTCCAGTCGCCGAATCGTAAACCGAGTTGTGCCCGGCCTCGCATTTGCTCGCGCCGGTGTAGAACACGGTGCCGTCGGGACGCAATATAGCTGGCCCAAGTTCGAAACTGCCTCCACCTTTCTTGCAGTTGGAATCCCACAGTTGGTTGATGGTGCTGCCGGCGGTGCTCCAGGTATTGGTGATGGAGTTGTAGGTTTCGGAATTGGTTCCGGTGAGAACGGTGTTGCTGGTATAGGCATCGACGGTCAAGACCTGATTGTTGGGAAGAAGAGTCCAGCCTTCTTCATCGAAGTCGTCGTTCTTGCCATCGGTGCTGTTGGCGAGCTCGGTGAAAGAGAGAGTGCCTTCATTGAAGGAGTAATAAACCGGGAAGCTGCTGTCGCCGAATGCGAGGGCGCAGCATTCCGCGAGGATCCAGGTGCCATCGGGAAGGACGACAGACTCTGCGTCGCCGATGTTACTCTTCGACGGTGGGACAGTAGAGGTCCAAGTGTTGGCCGCGGGATCGTACATCGCGCCGACAGACTGCCAGTCGCCGGTGCAGCGCGAGTTCGGGCAGTTATATTCTCCGCCCTGCACTACGACTTTACCGTCGGCCAGAACTGCGGAGCCAAAGAAGAGTGGTTCATATCCGCTGGGCAGAGAGGCAACCTGCGTCCAAGTGCCGTTGACATAGCTGCCGGTATTGTCAGGGGTGAGGGTGTACCAGTTCGAATAGTTGCCGACGCAACCGTTGCAGTTGGGCTCGGAGTGGACAAGAACGCGGCCATCGGTGAGCAAGAGCATGGCGCCAACGGAAGCGGGCGGAGCGGTTGCGGCTTTCGTCCAGGTGGCTGCTGAAGCAGGGGCTTCCGTGGGAATATCAGCGTGAGATGCGGTCACGGGAATGGCGGTGACGCCAGGCTTATGTGGAGTGTAGATGCCGCGGGTTTTCTGGGAGCTGGCCAGGCCGGTCCATGCCAGTAAAGTGAGCAGTGTGACAGCAAAGGTTCGCAACTTCATTGATTCCCCTCGTGTTTTTTTATTTTTTTATCGAGCTGGATTGTGGTGCGAAGTTCCCGCGGCGCAACTCCATCGGGGGAAGTTGGCAGAACCGAGCGCGGTCTCGCATCTCAAGGCGCATGGATTATACCGCGATTCGGCGGTGCGTGATCCATCCGGCAAGAGGAATTGACAAATAATTTACGCACCTCAGCGCTAAAAAGGCGCGAGTTTGCAAATTGGTGCATACCCGCGACTGACGCGGGAACTCAGAGAGTACTTTCTTCTCACGGCGAAACTCTGAAGGCGGAGCTCAACCCTATTCTTCATCCATCAGCGTTTCATCCGCGTGAGGGTTGGAATCAAGTTGAAGCTCGGCCAACTTGGCGGAACGAAGAGCGCGATTGAGAGCTGGGAGATCAGAGCTGATAAGAGCATTCCATCGTTTCATCACCTCCGAGGCATCGTGGTCGACGGACCCGGCGGCTTCTGATTGTGCGGCGGTAGGTTCGGCGTCGGCTTGCCAGACCTGACCGTAAAGGCCAGCCACTTGCCCGTTGACGCGAGTGAGAGGAATGGCATCGGAGGGCGGGGCCGCAGGGCCGGGGGTTCCCACGGTGAGGGCCATTTTTTCCTGGAAGCTTTTGATGGAATCAAGCAGTCCGCCAGTCGCCTTCGGGCTGAGCTTCTGCAGCGTCTCTCGCATCGAGGAGGCTTGCGTGAGTGCCTTGGAGGTTTCACTCAAGATTGAGGAGAGATTCGTTTCGAGCTGGAATTTCTTTTCCAAAGCTGGGGCTGAGACTTGAATCCGCGGGTCGAGTTTTATTGTGAGCGACGCGGTAGAAGTTTTGCCGCTGGCGGTGAGGCGCACGGTGTAAGAGCCGGGTAAAGCTGTGGGGCCGAGCGGGTAACGCGGCGTATCACCGGGAATCGCAGAGATGGGGTACTCGTGGCGCTGGGAGTCTGGAGCGGAATAGTGCAGGTCCCAAACCCAGCGGTGTGAGCCGGCTTCGGAAGGAAGAGAGCGGAAGAGACGCAGCCAGTACAGCGGGATTAATTGTTTCTTCAGTTCGGATTCGGTCGCTTCAGGCTTGTCAGTGCTGGAGAATTTGCGAACGAGCTGGCCACGAGCGTCAAGGATTTCAAGCGTAACGGGGCCGGAAGAGTTTTGCGGAAGATAGTAATCGATAATGGA
Organism: uncultured Acidobacteriota bacterium; assembly: GCA_963758565.1. Classification (GTDB taxonomy): domain Bacteria; phylum Acidobacteriota; class Terriglobia; order Terriglobales; family Acidobacteriaceae; genus Sulfotelmatobacter. Next base: position 590,742 of record CAVWVX010000001.1, read on the forward strand.
GCCATCGGGCGGATTGGCGGCCATGGGTTCATCGGGCGGAAGCGGCGTATCGGTGTAAGTATCACGCTGCACGCGGAAGGCGGGAGCGGGCGTAAAGAGATGAGGCTCCGTATCGGTTGCGGCTGCAACTTCGCGCAGCGGAGCGATATCATCCAAAATCCAGAAAGAACGGCCATGCGTAGCCACGATAAGGTCGTTCTCGTGGATCCAAAGATCGCGCATGGAAGTGTGCGGCAGATTGAGCTGCAAGGATTGCCAGTGGTCGCCGTCATCGAAAGAAACCCAGACTGCATTCTCGGTGCCGGCGAATAACAATCCCTTTCGCACAGGATCTTCACGGACGGTATCGACCGGGCCGAGCGCGGGCAGGCCGTTGGTGATGAGCGTCCAGCTCTTGCCGCCGTCGTGCGTGCGGTAAATATAAGGTTGCTGGTCGTTAATGCGGAAGCGGCTTACCGATACGTAGGCGGAATCGTCGTCAAAGTGCGAAGCGCTGATCTGAGTTACCTTGCTCCACGCAGTGAGTTCTTTGGGAGTGATGTCGTTCCACTTCTGGCCGCCATCGCGAGTTTGCCAGAGCAAGCCATCGTCAGTGCCAGCCCACAGAGTGTTGATGTTTTTGAACGATGGTGCGAGGGCGTAAATGACACCGCGTTGCTTCTCAGCGCCTTTGGGAACTAACTTGCCAACGCTCGCGGGAACGCCGGGGGTTTCGCGGGTGAGATCGGTGCTGATGGCTTGCCAGGAGTTTCCGCCGTCGGTGGTCTTGAAAAGAATGTTGCTGGCGAAATAAAGCGTGTGGGGATCGAGAGGCGAGAACATCAGCGGTTCGGTGCGGTCGGTGCGGTATTTGGGATTGCGCAGCGGAATGGGAGTTATGTTCTGCACCTGCCCGGTGGACCAGTGGAACTTGGAGACTTCACTTCGGCCGCCGCCGTAGATGACATCGGGATCAAGAGGGTCAGGGGCGACGTAGCCATACTCGATCACGCCCACGGGGTGCCACTCGCGCATAGTAATTGCGCCATCGTTGCCACGGCTGGAGATGCAGACGGAGCCACTTTCTTGCTGGCCTCCGCAGACTTTATAAGGGAAGGTGGGCGTAACCGCGACGTGATAAATCTGCGCGGTCGGCTGGTTGTACCAGGAACTCCAGGAAGCGCCGCCGTTTACGGTCACCAGCGCGCCTTGATCGCTGACCAGAAGAATGATGTTGGGGTCGTTGGGGTTGATCCAAAGATTCTGGTAATCGTCGCCGCCGGGCGCGCCGCGAAATCCCGACCAGGTCTTGCCGCCGTCTGTGGATCGCATGGTGACCGTGCTGGCGCAGTAAACAATGTCAGGGTTTTTGGAGTCGACGCGCGGAATGGCGAGATCGCCGCCGCCGATGCGGCCGGAGGGGCGGGGGTCGTCAGTAATTTTCGACCAGTTCTCTCCAGCATCATCGGACCGGTACAGGGCAAGAGGTCCGGATGAGATGGCGACGGTCGCGTATAACCGTTTTGAGTTGCTGGGCGCGATGGCCAGATTAATTTGCGAGAGGTCCTTGGGCAGGCCGTTGGTCAGGGGATGGAAGGTGCTGCCACCGTCGGTGGACTTGAAAAGTCCGCCGCCGGTTCCGTTAACCAGATTGCCGTCTTCCCATGGGCCTTCGCGAGCTTCCCACATGGAGGCATAGACTACGTCGGGATTCGAAGGATCAATCTCGACATCGGAGGCGCCGGTGTTCTCATCTTTATAGATGGCTTTGGTCCAGGTCTGACCGCCGTCGGTGGAGCGGTAAAGTCCGCGCTCTTCGTTGGGACCGTAGGGATGACCGAGGACGGCAGCGAAAACTTTATTGGGGTCGCGAGGATCAATGGCTAGCGCGGGAATTTGAAAGCCATCGTGCAGCCCGAGATGCATCCAGGTTTTTCCTGCGTCTGTGGACTTATAAATTCCGTTGCCGATGGAGAGATCGGGGCGGTGAAGCCCCTCACCGCTGCCTACATAAATAATGTTGGGATTAGCGGGGGCTACCGCGATGGCGCCGATCGACTGGGTAGACTCGTGATCGAAAATGGGATTCCAAGTGCGGCCGTAGTCGTCGGACTTCCAGACACCGCCGTTGACTTGGCCGACATAGAAAAGATTGGGCTGGCTGGGGACCCCAGCGGCAGCGCGGGTGCGGCCTCCGCGGAAGGGGCCGATCATGCGCCAGTGGAGATTCTGGTATAGATTTTCAGGAACTTGTTGCGCGCCGCTCGAAGCAATCGAAAGAAATACCGAAGCGCAAACGAATAGGCGGACGACTCGATGCATTGTGGTCACAGGGCCCCCTGAAACGCGAAACGCCAAACTTGACAGCATAAACCAAAACTTGCAGTGACGGGGACGAGGCTACGCGATTTCCGCCAGCGTGTGTGGCAAGCCTTCTGCTTTTGGCGTGGGAGTTGCGCCGGTTTGGCTGGACACCCAGGCCCCCACGCGGTTCGACTGTTCGTTGATTTGCGAGAGAGGCAGTTGGCGAAGATATCCGTGAACCAGAGCCGCGGTGAAGGCGTCGCCCGCGCCCACGGTGTCGGCTACTTTGACTTGAAAGCCAGGATGCTCGCTGACTTCGTCGGAGGAAGCTAATAGGCTCCCGTTGTTACCGCGAGTGATGCACACCAAATTGAGATTATGCGACGACAGCAAGCTGTGAGCAGAAGCTTTCTCGTTGTGATGTGCCAATTCAAGCAAGTGCATGATGCGCGGAAGTTCTTCGTGATTGAGTTTGACGATGCTGGCGATGTGCATCGACTCGGAAAGAATCTGTGCGGTGAAAAAATGCTGCCGCAAGTTGACGTCGAACACGCGAACCACTTGCGGCCGGGTGGCACGCAGAAAGCTGCGGATCGAGGAGCGGCTGGCCGGCGAGCGCTGGGCGAGCGAACCGAAGCATACTGCGTCGGCAGTTTGGGCTAACTCTTGCCAGGCAGGGGAAAATTCGAGGAAATCCCAGGCAACGTTTTCCAGGATTTCGAAGCGGGCTTGGCCGGCAGGGTCAATCTCCACGTTCACTGAGCCGGTAGGATGGTTGGCGTCACGCTGCACCCAATCGGTGGCTAAACCAAGAGTTTTTAATCGCTCGACGGCTTCTTCGCCAAGTGCGTCTGAGCCGACGCGGCTGGCGGTAACCCCGACATCCCCTAGCAGGTTTGTGATGTAGGCAAAATTCGCAGGAGCGCCACCGAGTTGCCTGCCAGAAGGAAGCAAGTCCCACAGAAGTTCGCCCAGGCCCACGATGGTGTGTTTTTTTTCCGTCATTCGGGTTTGTCCCAGCCCTTGGTTCGAGCTACGGCTTCATTCCAGCGCTGTCGCATGATTTTTACTTGCGATCGGGCCAGACGGGGCTCGAAACGACGTTCTTCGCGAGACAATTCCGCAATGGTCTGCACTTGCTTCCACAAACCCACTCCGAGTCCGGCTAGAAAGGCGGCACCCAAGGCGGTGGTTTCCGTCATCGTGGGGCGCACCACGGGAACGCCAAGAACGTCTGCTTGAAACTGCATCAGGTTGTCGTTCGCGGCTGCACCGCCATCCACGCGCAGTTCTTTGAAGGGAATTGCGGCGTCGGCCTGCATTGCGTCCATTAAATCGGCAACCTGGTAGGCGATGCTTTCAAGGGCGGCGCGTGCGATGTGGCCGGCGGTGCTTCCGCGCGTAATTCCAAAGATTGCTCCGCGAGCATACGAGTCCCAGTGCGGAGCGCCGAGGCCGACGAATGCAGGCACAAAATAGACTCCACCATTATCGGTCACGGAATTTGCCAGAGGTTCGACTTCGGCTGAGTTGTGAATGATGCCCAGTCCGTCGCGCAACCACTGGACCACGGCTCCACCAACGAAGACGCTTCCCTCAAGCGCATAGTCGGTTGCTTCACCAATTTTCCAGGCCACGGTTGTAACCAGCCGGTTCGTGGACGGAACAGCTCGATTACCCGTGCTCTGCAACATGAAGCAGCCAGTGCCATAAGTATTCTTGGTGAGGCCGGGAGTGACACATCGTTGGCCGAAGAGTGCCGCCTGCTGATCCCCGGCGATACCTGCGATCGGAATTCCGTTCAGGCCTGGAACAGCAGTCACTTCGGCATAGACTTCACTGGAGGGTCGAACTGTGGGCAACATCGAGGCGGGAATTCGAAAGAGCGAAAGAAGTTCTTCATCCCAAACGCCGGAATGGATATTAAAGAGCATCGTGCGGGATGCGTTGCTGGCATCAGTCACATGCCGGCGACCTTCGGTCAGTTTCCACAGCAGCCATGAATCGACGTTGCCGAAGGCGAGGCGGCCGGCCTCTGCAAGCTGGCGAGCGTTGGCAACGTTCTCCAGAATCCAGGAAATTTTGCTAGCGGAAAAGTATGCGTCGATCAACAAGCCTGTGCGTTCTTGAATCAGCGCCTCATGGCCCTGCGCTTTCAACTGCTCGCAAACTGCGGCTGTGCGGCGGTCTTGCCAGACAATGGCGTTGCAGATGGGTTTGCCCGTGTTGCGATCCCATACGATTGTGGTCTCGCGCTGGTTGGTAATGCCAATCGCGGCCACGTCGCGAGAGGTGACATTGATTTTGTGGAGCGCTTCCAGAGCCACGGAAACTTGTGACGCCACAATCTCTTCGGGATCATGCTCGACCCACCCGGCCTGCGGAAAGATTTGCCGGAACTCTTGTTGCGCCACCGATCGGACGACGCCCTGATCATCGAACAAGAGAGCGCGAGAGCTGGTCGTACCCTGATCGAGAGCAAGAATGTAACGCACGAATTCTTTCCTCCTGAAAAAGTGTCAAGCATTCGGTGGGGCTTGCGCCATACGCAGGAAAGGGCGAATGCCAAAATCGTAGACAGCGCCGCCAACCAATCCTCCCAGCAGTGGTGCGATCACGGGCACCCACCAGACACGGGGGCCATCGGAGAGGCCATTGTTTCCAAAGCCGGCTACGGCTGTGAAAAGGCGCGGACCGAAGTCGCGCGCCGGATTAATGGCATAGCCGTGCATCCCGCCGAAACTCATGCCGATCGCCACCACTACCAGTCCTATCATCAAGGGCGCCAGGTTCGCTCCGGGAGGGACATTCAGTTCGTCGGTAATGGCGAATACCATGAGTAACAGGAGAGCGGTGCCAATCACCTGATCGAGAAAGCCCGCCTGAAGCACTGCGGGAAATGCCGGAAACGTGGTGAAGACGCCGGCAGTCTTTCCCAGTTGCGGATCGAATTGTTGAAAAGCGGGCAGATAATTTTTATAAACCAGGGCGGCTGCGAAAAATGCACCCGCGGTCTGAGCGATGCAGAAAGGCAGAACCTTAGACCAAGGGAAGCCGCGAAATACTGCCAGAGTCAGAGTAACGGCAGGATTTAAATGACCGCCAGAAATCTTTCCAGAAAGGTAAATTCCCATGGTGACTGCCAGGCCCCATCCCAGAGTGATGTTGGTGTAACCGCCGTGGATGACTTCGCCCGGAGTGCTGGAGGGAAACAGAACGACCATGGCCACCACGCCGATTCCAAAAAGAATCAAGACGAAGGTTCCGAGAAACTCGGCGATCAATTCGGCGAGAAGAGTTGGCTTGTGGATCATACGCGCTGCTCCCATGGACCGCGAGTAGTCTACAAGAATTTCTCCGCCGCGCCTCGTTTTTGATGGAACCCTCGTGGCGGCGCCGATTGGAGGCAAGAACCGGTAATCGAGAGGGTAATCGCAACGTTTTGCTGCGGGTGCTTGACAGAACGGATCGCGCCTGCAATATTAAGCATATTTATTCACGCAAATGGATAAATATGCATGATGAATAAAGCGTTGAGGCAGAGGGCGATTCTAGAGGCGCTACGACTGGGACCCATCGCCAGCCAGGAGGAGTTACAGCGGGCACTACGCAAGCGGGGATTCAGGGTGGGACAGGCGACGTTGTCGCGGGACATTCATGACCTGAATCTGAGCAAGAGTGCGAACGGCTACGCGCTCCCGCAAGGGGAAGGGGCCGGAGGTTTAGCGCTACCTCCAGTGCAGCGACTGGTTCGGGAGTTCGTGCTGGATGTGCGCCCGGCGCAGAACCTGCTGGTGGTGAAAACGATTATTGGCAGCGCTCAGCCGGTAGCGGCGGCGCTGGATGAACAGGAATGGGATGAAATTGTGGGGACGATTGCTGGAGATGACGCGGTCTTGATTGTTTGCCCCGACAAGGAAGCTGCGCGAAAAATTGCAGCGCGAATTGGGGAGATGTTGGGTCAATGACAGCGAAGCTGAAAAGCGCGGTGCTGGGCGCCACCGGCTATTCCGGTCTGGAGTTGACGCGGATCCTAGCGCGCCACCCGCGGCTGGAGAAGCCGGCATTGCTGCGACGGCAAAATTCGGACGATGGCCCTGCCGATCTGGCGGAAATGTTCCCGGAATTGTCAGGGAATGGTGGATATCCCTTGCACGCGCTGTCATGGCCGGAGTTGAAGCGCCAGGGAGTTGAGTTGCTTTTTCTGGCAACGCCGCATGAAGCTTCTCGATCGTTGGTACCGGAAGCCATCGACCAAGGGTTGCGGGTGATTGATCTGAGTGGAGCGTGGCGGCTGAAGCAGGCGCAGCATCGCGCGATTTATTCCTTTCAAGATGCGGATGCACTGACTGCGGCGAATCTGACGCAGAAGGCGGTTTATGGACTGCCGGAATTGAACGGTGATCGGGTGGCAGGGGCAGAGTTGGTGGCCAATCCGGGGTGTTATGCGACATCAGTCATTCTGGCGCTCGCGCCATTGCTCTCGGCGGGTTTGATCGACCGGCAGCGCGGAATTATTTCAGATTCAAAGTCTGGAGTCTCGGGGGCGGGCAAGGCGCCCACTTCGCGAACCCACTTCGTGTCGGTCGCCGATAATTTTTCGGCATATTCGATTTTCAACCACCGGCACTTGGGAGAGATGGTAGAGCAGCTAGGACTGAAGGATGAGGAGCTTACGTTCACGCCTCACCTGCTGCCGATTCCGCGAGGCATCCTGTCGACCATTTATGTGAACTTGAAAAATCCGATGAAGCCCGCGGAAGTGGAGTCCAGCTTGCGGGATTTTTATTCGGGAAAACATTGGGTGCGGGTATTTGCGGCTCCGACCTTGCCCCAGTTGCAGTTTTCTTTGCATACCAACTACTGCGATCTGGGATTTTGTTTAGCGGAAGACGGGAGACGGCTGGTGTTGGTGTCCTGTGTCGACAACCTGCTGAAGGGCGCGGCTGGGCAGGCTGTGCAAAACATGAATCTGATGTACGGCTGGGAAGAGCGGGAGGGATTGCAGTGACCATTGTGGTGAAGATTGGCGGAGCGGCGATTGAAGAAGCGGCGACGCTGCGAAAGTGCGCGAAGTCCATTGCCGAGCTGTCGCAGGATGGGCACCGGGTCGCGGTGGTACATGGCGGCGGCAGTGCTTTGACCCGGATGCTGGCCAGGCTAGGGAAGAAGAGCGAATTCGTAAATGGGTTGCGAATTACGGATGAGGAGACGCGCGACACGGCGCTGATGGTACTGGGCGGCATCATCAATAAGAAACTGGTGGCGGCGATCCAATCCGCCGGAATGCCAGCTATCGGGTTCTGCGGCGGCGACGGCATGACGTTTCGCGCTAGAAAAAAGTTTGTGCACGGCCGCGATCTGGGCTTTGTAGGCGAGATTTGTTTTGCGGAGCCTTGCTGGATCGAGGCGCTATGGCAGCAAGGGGGCATCCCGGTGCTGGCGTCATTGGCGCTGGGCGCAGATGGCGAATACTACAACGTGAACGCAGATGAAATGGCGGCATCCTGCGCCGCAGCTTGCCATGCCAACACACTTATATTTCTGACCGATGTGCCCGGAGTGAAAGATGCCGCGGGCAGTGTAATGCCGCGATTAAGCACCAAGCAAGTTGCCGAACTGGCGGCTGGTTCGGTCATTAGCGGCGGCATGCTTCCCAAGCTGCAAGCCTGTGGACAGGCGCTGAAACACGGCGTGGGACGGGTGAGAATTCTTCCCGCGACGCAGGCGGAACTCTTGCCGCAGTTTTACTTGACCAGACTTTCCTGCGGCACGGAGGTCATATGCGCATGAGGCGCACCGCCCTTCGTCATAAAGTTCGAACAGATGATGGTTACAAACCGCATGTTGCCGCTCCGCAGGAGCGGGAGAAGGAGCCAGCGTTGAATAGTCACGTGCAAGGCAGGGTGGGGATCAATGCGGAGAGAGTTCCGCAGATCTTCTGGTGTCCGGATTTAGTATCGACTCGCGATCTCGGCCCGTCCGGCGTGGAGGCGGTGCTGCATCTGGCAGGCGTGATGAAGTCGCGTCCCTCAGATTTTCAAAGAGCGCTAGCCGGCAAACAGATCGTGATGTTTTTTGAAAAGCCTTCCCTGCGAACCCGGTTGACGTTCGAAGCAGGCATCGTCGGCCTGGGCGGCACGGCAATGTTTGTCGATCAGACTCACGAGCGGCTGGACGCGCGTGAGAAGTTGAGCGACGTGGCGCACAACCTGGAACGGTGGATCGACCTGATTGTGCTGCGAACCTATTCGCAGCGGACGATCGAAGGCATGGCGGAGCATGCCCGCGTGCCGGTCATTAATGCGCTCAGCGATCTGGAGCATCCCTGCCAGGCGCTGGCCGACTACCTTACGTTGCAAGAACGCTTTGGTGACGTGACGAATCGTTGCCTGGCCTACGTGGGAGATGGCAACAATGTTGCGCACTCATTGTTGCTGACGTGTGCGTGTTTGGGTTCGTCAATACGGGTAGCGACGCCGGAAGGTTATGCGCCCAATTCGCAAATTGTAGCGGCAGCCCGCGAGATAGCGGCGGAGACTGGCGCTGACATTCAGTTGCTGACCGATCCGCACGAGGCGGTGGCGGGCGCCGACGCCGTTTACACCGATGCCTGGACAAGCATGGGACAGGAAAAAGAAGAGCGGCAGCGGGCGCAGGTGTTTCCGCCGTACCAGGTGACTGCGGCGCTGATGACGGAAGCTGCTCCCCATGCGGTGTTTATGCACTGCCTGCCGGCGCACCGCGGATCCGAAGTAACCGATGCAGTGATCGATTCGCAGCAGTCTGTCGTCTTCGAGCAGGCGGAAAATCGATTACACGCGCAGAAAGCAATTATGTATTTACTCATGGGCGGCGGCGACCGCTTGCCCGCAAGGAGCGCTCATGCCTGAGAAAGTTGTACTCGCTTACTCCGGAGGTCTCGACACCTCCATCATCATTCCGTGGCTGAAAGAGAACTATTCCTACAATGTGATCGCGATGGTGGGCGATGTGGGCCAAGGCGATGACCTTGAAGCGGTCGTTGAGAAAGCATATGCGACCGGCGCGAGCAAAGTAATTGTCGAAGATCTCCGCGAGGAGTTCCTGACCGGATATGTTTTTCCGGCGCTGCGCGCGGGAGCTGTGTATGAACATAAATATTTGCTGGGAACTTCGCTGGCGCGGCCTGTGATTGCGAAACATCAGGTGGGAGTTGCGCTGCGTGAAGGAGCGACAGCGGTCGCGCACGGCTGCACGGGAAAAGGTAACGATCAAGTCCGGTTTGAATTGACGTACCAAGCCCTCGCGCCGGAGTTGAAAGTGATTGCGCCCTGGCGCGAGTGGTCGCTCAAATCGCGCGAAGACTGTTTGGATTATGCCGAGCAGCACGGCATTCCAGTGGAGGCAAGCCGGGAGAAGATTCACAGCCGCGACCGCAACCTGTGGCACCTGAGCCATGAAGGCGGCGAACTGGAGGATGCTGGGAATGCTCCGCTCGCGACAACCTGGCAGATGACCCGGTCGCCGCAAGAGGCGCCCGATAAAGATGAGCGAGTCACGATCGGCTTTGAAAAAGGAATTCCGGTTTCGGTGGATGGCATGACGCTCGGTCCGGTGTCGCTGGTCGAGCTGCTGAACGAAATAGGATCGCGCAACGCGATTGGGCGCATCGATCTGGTGGAGAACCGCTTTGTTGGAATCAAGTCGCGCGGTTGTTACGAAACGCCGGGCGGAACTTTACTGATCGCCGCTCATCGCGAACTGGAAGCGTTGTGCCTGGAGCGCGAGTTGGCGCATTTCAAGCAGCATGTGGCGCTGAAGTATGCCGAGCTCGTTTACTTTGGATTATGGTTCACCCCGCTACGCGAAGCTCTGGACGCCTTCGTGGCCAGCACACAAAGCGAAATGACGGGGAACGTGACACTCTCTTTATATAAAGGGAATGTTTCGGTGGTGAGCCGCGAATCGGAGCACTCTCTTTACCGCACCGATCTGTCCTCCTTCACCATGGGCGACAGTTACGATCAGAAGGATGCCGCGGGATTTATTCGAATCCTGGGTCTGCCTTCGCGGGTGCGGGCACGCTCGCGGGTGGAGGTGGCGCGATGAAGATGTGGTCCGGTCGCTTCCGGCAACCGCTGGACGCGCAATTCGAACGGTGGCAGCGTTCTTTTGACTTCGACCGCCGGCTACTCGTTTACGAACTGGCGGCGAGTGATGCGCATGCTCGCGCGCTGAAGAATGCCGGGATTCTTTCTGCGACCGAACTAATCAGCATTCTGGAAGGTTTGAAGGCCATAGGTGACGATGCGGCTCTCAATGGCGAGGTGCAAGATGATGAGGCTGAGGACGTGCACCATTTTGTGGAGAAGCAGTTGGTGTCGCGAATCGGCGAAGTTGGTTACAAGCTGCACAGTGGACGCAGCCGCAACGAGCAGATCGCGACCGACTTGCGGCTCTACGTGCGAGCGGCGATCGATGAACTGCGGAGGTTTCTGGCCGAAGTGTGCCAAGCGTTTACCGATCGTGCTGAGCAAGCTGATAATGCCGCGATGCCCGCCTACACTCACCTGCAGCATGCCGAACCCGTTCTAGTAGCGCACTGGCTATTGGCTTATGTGGAGATGTTTCTGCGGGACGCAGCCCGCCTGGCCGACTGCCGGGAGCGCTTGAACCAGTGTCCGTTAGGCTCGGGAGCGGTTGCAGGCGCTACGATGCCCCTGGATCGCGCCCTCATCGCTGATGAACTGGAATTTGCATTTCCAACCGCGAACAGTATCGATGCCACCAGCGATCGTGATTTCATTCTTGAGTTTGTAAACGCTCTTTCGCTGCTCGCTGTGCACTTGAGCCGTTGGGCAGAGGAGATGATCATTTTCTCTTCGCAGGAATTTGGCTTCGTGCAACTGCCGGAGGCGTTTTCAACCGGCAGCAGCGCCATGCCGCAGAAAAAAAATCCTGATCTTCTGGAGTTAATACGGGGCAAAACCGGCCGCATCATTGGAGCGGCAACTGGGCTCGTAGTTACGGTAAAAGGCCTGCCTCTCGCCTACAACAAAGATATGCAGGAAACCCAGGAGCCATTGTTTGACGCCGCCGACACGGCACTAGCCGTCCTGCCCTTGGTGGCCGGGTGGATGAAGGCAGCCGATTTTGATTACGAGCGCATGAATCATGCCGCGCAATCGGGATTTATGAATGCCTGGGCAGCCGCCACTTACCTGGTGAAACGCGGCGTGCCGAGCCGTTTAGCGCATGAACAGGTGGGCAAGGCGGTGAAGCTGTGTCTTGAAAAAAGCTGCGAACTGCGAGAACTGCCGCTCCATGAACTACGCGCCTTCAATCCGGCATTCGACGAAAAGTTCTTCGAATCTCTTGAAGTTTCCGCTGTTCTGGCACTCCATGATGTTGTCGGTGGCACATCGCCATCGCGCGTTCGTCACGGCCTGGCATCCGCCAGAAAGAAGATCCAATCTCTGCGCGAGGAGGTAAATCTCCATGCGCACGCGTAAGGCGATTTTGCCGGATGCGCAAAACATTCATGAACTCATCACCAGCTACTCTGGTGACGGCACTCTGTTGCCGCGCACGCTGCCGGAGATTTGCGAAAACGTCCGTGACTTTGTCGTTCTGGAACATGAAGGCCGCATCATCGGCTGCGGCGCCCTTCATCTTTATGGCACGCACCTGGCTGAAATCCGCTCCATCACCGTGGGGCCCCGAGCGCAGGGCCACGGGGGCGGCAGTCGCCTGATGAAAGCTCTGATGGCTGAAGCCAAGCGCCATCGGGTGGATTGCATCTGCCTCTTTACGCGGGCTCCGGAATTCTTCTCACGCCAAGGATTCCAAATAGCGCGCCGGGAAGATCTTCCCGACAAGATTTACAAGGATTGCCACGTCTGCCCCAGATTTCACAAATGCGACGAGGTCGCCATGGTCCGCGGCAAGCTGCCCACCTTTGCCATCCTTCCGGAGCCGGCAAACTGGCTGGTGAAACTCCAGGGCGTCACCGCCTAATAAGCTGACGATTCGCCTAACTGATCAACTCGGCTCTGTACATCCCCGTTTGACGGCCAGCGATGCTATCATGCAAAAACGTTAAGGTTGCTGAATCCGGGTATAAGGGTGATTCAACATGGCCATGGTTACGCCGAGCACTTCCACCACTGCTAACGCGCCTGAGAGTTCCGGTTCCTATGCCGCTCCGCTGGCCGTTGTCACAACGCTGTTTTTCATGTGGGGATTTCTCACTTGCCTGAATGACATTCTTGTCCCGCACCTGAAGCCGATTTTCGATTTGAACTACCGGCAGATCATGCTGGTGCAGTTCGCATTTTTTGGTGCATATTTTCTTTTCTCTATTCCATCCGCAAAAATCATTGACTGGATCGGATATCAGAAGTCGATGGTAGTGGGTCTCTTGACCATGGGATTGGGCGCATTCCTTTTCGTTCCCGCCGCAAGCGCACCGTCGTATCCCCTGTTCCTTGCAGCCTTGGTTGTACTGGCCGCCGGCATCACATGCCTGCAAGTAGCGGCAAATCCTTACGTGACGGTGCTGGGCAAAGCTTCCACAGCATCCAGTCGCCTGAACCTCACTCAGGCGTTCAACTCCTTGGGAACGTTTCTGGCTCCGTTTTTCGGCGGTCTGCTCATTCTGAGTGCGGCTCCCAAGAGCATGGATGAAATACGGGCGATGGCGCCCGATGCTTTGCAAGCCTATCGCCTGCACGAAGCGGCCACAGTTAAGACGCCATATGTTGGCTTAGGAATTGCGCTGGTGCTGTTGGCGGTTGCGATCGGGAGCTTTAAATTGCCGAAGATTCCGCAGGCACAACATAAAGTCGGCGAGAAGGTGAATGACTCAATTTGGAACCATCCTAATCTGATTTTTGGGGCGATTGCGATCTTTGTATATGTGGGAGCCGAGGTTTCGATCGGAAGTTTTCTAGTGAATTATTTCGGCCAGCCTGAAATCGGCGGTCTCACCGAAAAGGTTGCGGCCAGCTTTGTCGCCTTTTACTGGGGCGGAGCTATGGTGGGGCGTTTCATCGGGTCGGGATTACTCCAGAAGATGAAGACGGGGCATCTGCTTGGCATCTGTGCTTTGTGTGCTGGCGCTCTGGTTGCTATCTCCATGCTCAGCACGGGACATTTCGCCATGTACAGCATCATCCTGGTGGGCTTTTTCAACTCCATCATGTTCCCCAGCATTTTCACGTTAGGAGTGGCCGAACTGGGCCCTCTTACCGGCGACGGTTCAGGCGTGATGATTATGGCGATCGTTGGAGGGGCTTTGATCCCGCTAGTGCAGGGGGCGATCGCCGATAAGATTGGCATTCACCATGCTTTTTTCCTGCCGGTGATTTGCTATCTCTACATCCTGTTCTTCGCCTTGAGCGGGTCCAAGCCCAATAGCGAACGCCACGCCCGGACATAGGCGTGGCGCTGATTTTTTGAACTTGGACTTTACGTCGCTCGATGTAATCGACTTCGAGCTAGGCTACGACCGAGATGAGTTCCGGGGTGCAGCGCGAATTCTGAATTACCTTGACCGCATCTTCGGCGGTGAAGCGGCCCATGGCCAAAGCCAGTTTGCGGTTGGTGGTGGTCTGGATGGGAGTGCGGTCGATGCGCTGCACGTATTCAGGAGCGCGGGTGCCGCTGCGGTTTACTTTCACAAGAAACTTCGTATTCTTCATGATTTTCCCCTCCAGGAGTGGACCGGCTGCCAGCTACATTCAAACTTCCTGACGCGACTTTGCCCGGGTCAGAAAGTACTGTTTTCATGCGAGAACTCTTACGCGAAACGAATGATTCAGGTAGGGCGAGTAGCTTTGAATGCCAATGAATATAATAATGCAAAGGAAAAGAAGGGTATATTTCCCTCAGCTATAATAATAGGCGCAGCGCGGCCGATTGTCAACGAGGAACTGAGTTGCGGATTGTGGCGAGGCCCATAGCAAGCCCGCTTTTCCGCGTTGAGTTTATGGCTGGATGATTTGGGTGGGATTCGGGTAGACGCGCTGGTTTTTAGTCTCGCTCGCATCCCAGCCACCACCCAGAGCTTTCACCAGATAGACCGAACTCACCATCTGCTGTCCCAGCAATTGGGTTTGCAGACGTTCGCTGTTGAGTAGCGTGGTTTGCGCGGTGATAACGTCGAGATAAGTAGTCACGCCGCCGACATAGCGGTTGTTGGCCAGAGTTAGAGTGCGTTGCGCGTCCTCAACCGCGGCGGATTGAGTAGCAATTGCCTGCGAGAGCGTCGTCAGGTTGCTGATGCCGTCCTCCACTTGCTGAAACGCCGTGAGAACTGACTGCCGGTAGTTGGCGACAGACTCATCATAAGCAGCGCGCGCGGCCGCCAGATTGGCACGATTCTTGCCGCCCTGAAAAATGGGTTGCAGCGCGTCTGCGCCCAACGACCATACTAAGCTCGGAGCACTGAAGAGATTTGCGATATCCGTGCTCTGCAATCCCCCGGAGCCGCTCAGGGTGATGTGGGGAAAAAAAGCCGCACGAGCAATGCCGACTTGCGAGTTCTGGTAAGCCATCTGCCGCTCCGCGCTTGCGATGTCAGGGCGGCGTTCCAACACGTCAGAGGGTACTCCCAACGGAACCGCTGGCGGTACAGCTTTCAACGGAGCTTCCGGCAAATTCAAACTGGAAGCCGGCTGGCCCAGCAGCACCGCAATGGCATGTTCATATTGCGCCCGCGACTGCTGCACCAGGGATAACTGCGAGCGAGTGGCATCGAGTAGTGCCGCCTGCTGCGCCACCTCGAGCCCACTGGCAACTCCGCCGTCGTGGCGGCGGTTTACCAGATCTAAACCCTTGCTCTGGTAATCTACCGACTCCTTCACCACTTCAAACTCGGCATCCAGTTCACGGAGTGTGAAATAGTCAGCCGCGAGTTCGGCGGTCAAAACTAGCTGTACATTCTGCAGATCCGCCGCGGTCGATTGCAAAGAGGCATTCGCGGCTTCTACGTTGTGCCGCACCCGCCCGAACAGATCGACTTCGTAACTGACAGAAAACGGAATATTCAAAACATTCTGCGTGTAAGGAGCGATCGGTTGGATCACGCCATTGACCACTGGCGGCGCTGCTCCGTTTAGAGGACGATTCGCCGATCCACGTTCGCGCACTGCACTGGGATCAGCCGAGATTTGCGGGAAGAAGCCTGCGGTGGCGACTTGCGCCAGCGCGCGTGCCTGCGAAAGCCGGTCGCGAGCCGCTTCCAGCGACTGATTCGCTTTCAATAATTGCTTCTCGTATTCGTTAAGAGCGGGGTCGTTGAAAAGTTGCCACCACGCTCCTTTCGGAATCGCATCTTTGGGGGCAGCTTCCTGCCACGGTGGCTGCGTCTTCCAGGCGTTCGGTGCAGGAGCAGGAGCCGCGGGGCGGCTGTAACGCGGTCCAACGGTGCACCCGGTGGCCAGGGAGAGCAGCGCCAGCAAAAATGTGCCTGCTACTTGCCTCACTTCTCATTTCCTTTTGGTGGATTGCCCTGCTGCGGCTGGCCTTGCTGCGGGTTCTGTGGAGCCCCTTGTCCCGGTTGATTTTGCGGAGCGGCTTCCACGTTGACCTGCTGTCCATCGTCGAGCGAGTCTGCCGGATTGATGACGATGCGATCGCTGGGCGAAACTCCGCCCAGAATTTCCAGTGTCGTTCCGTAATCGCGCCCGATGTTGATGGGCCTTAGCTGAATCTTGTTGTCGGAGCCGACGATCGCGACCCGTGGTCCCTCGGAGCGGAACAACATCGCATTCACTGGAATCGTCACCTTGTTTACATTGTTGCCCACGGCGAAATGAACTTCTCCCAGAGACCCGGGCAGAAGCTTCCCGTCTTTGTTGGGCACGTCGACCTCGGTCAGAAGCGTGCGCGTAGCCGGATCAATGGATTCTGCCGTCCGGGCTACCGTGCCCACGAACTTCTGGCCGGGAAATTCCTGCAAGATGATCGAGGTTTTCGCGCCCACTTTAATAAACGGGGCATAGGCTTGCGGCACGCTGGTGAAAACCCGTAAGGGATCAACTTTGGCGATGTCAAAAAGCTCCCTGCCTGCAACGCCGGCCCCGGCGTTGATAAGCGCTCCAGGATCGACATTGCGCTTGGTGAGAACGCCGGAAAACGGCGCATACACATCTTTAAAGCCTTCGAGTTGTTCCAGCCGGCGCACATTGGCATCCGCGGCGGCCACATTCGCCTGACTCTGCTTGTAGGCACTGGTCTGCTGGTCAGCTTCCTGCGCGGAGACGGAGTCGGATTTGCGCAAGTTCTCCCAGCGGTCGGCGCTGATCTTGGCCAACTCCATCTGCGCGACCGTCTGCTGCCGTGCCGCGCGTGTCTGGTTCAGTTCCTGATCCACCTCGGGAGCGTCGATCTTCGCCAGCAATTCACCCTTGGTTACCCGGCTGCCTATGTCCTTATACCAGCGCACCAGGTAGCCGCTGGTGCGGGCATAAATCGGAGATTCCTCGTAGGCCTGCAGAGATCCCGGCAGTACCAGGTCCTCGTTCGGTTTTTCCGATTGAGGATTCACCACCGCAACCGTGGGCACAGTCTCACGTTCGGTCTCTTTGGCTAACGCACGTTCATGGCTGTAGTGGCTCCAGAGCGTTAGCGCACCTGCAATCAGCAGAACCAGCAAGAGCACGCCCACAATCATCAAAGCGGTCTTCGGAGCTGCGGGAGGAAGTTCCGGAGGCGGCTCAATCCCAATGTGCTGGTGCTTGGACTTCTCCTGCATCGCCTGAATTTCTTCATCCCTCTGGGCCTGCTCCCCCTGAGCGTGATGCTCGTCATTCGAGCGGCCTGAGTTTCCGCTGTTCGGCTGCGGTTGATTCCCAGACTGTTGGTTCGTTTTGTTCTCTACGCTCATGCTCAACTCCAATTTTTCGAACGCTTCTTCCCGCGAATTATCCTTGCTGCTGTCGTGCGCGTTTTGCCTCGCGGCGGCCGTGGAAAATGGCGAACACGCTGGGCACAAAGAATAGAGTGGCCACGGTGGCAAAAAGCAAGCCACCGATAACCGCGCGGCCCAGAGGCGCATTCTGTTCGCCGCCCTCGCCCAATCCTAAGGCCATGGGTACCATGCCGATGATCATGGCTAGGGCCGTCATCAGTACCGGACGCATCCGGGTGTAGCCGGCGGATACAGCAGCCTGCACGGCCGGAATGCCTTCGTCCAGTTGTTCCCGGGCGAAGCTCACCATCAGAATGGAATTCGCTGTGGCCACTCCCATGCACATGACTGCACCGGTAAGCGAAGGAACACTCAGCGTAGTGCGGGTGAGTAGCAGGAACCAGCAGATACCCGCCAGCGCTCCCGGCAACGCGGCGATGATGATGAAAGGATCCAGCCACGATTGAAAATTGATCACGATCAGCAAATACACCAGCATGATGGCGCCCACCAGGCCCAACCCTAATCCAATGAATGAGGAGCGCATGGTGACTACCTGACCGCGCACCACGATGCGCGTGCCGCGCGGCAATTTACCATCGAATTCCTTCAACACCTTATCTGTATCCGCAGCAACCGCTCCCAAATCGCGGTCTTGCGTGCTGGCGTAAACATCAATGACCGACTGCACATTGTAGTGATTCACGGTTGCCGGACGTACGATGGGAGATAGCTGCACCAAGTTGCTAAGCAGCTGCGAGCCCTGCTGCGAGCTCACCGGGATTGCCATTACATCCTGCAGATCGGTAATGCGATATTGCGGTGTTTGAACTGCCATTTGATACGTTACGCCGTTGCGTGGGTTCAGCCAGAAATTGGGCGCGGTTTGAAAGCTTCCGCTGAGTGATACCAGTACGCTTTGAGCCACGTCGCGCGCCGTCAGGCCCACCTGGGTGACCCGGTTGCGGTCGATATCCATGCGCAGCGTAGGCAGCGAAAGCAGTTGTTGCACGTGCACGTCGGTGGCCCCGGGAATGTGCCGCATCCGGTTCGCGATCTGTTGGGCGATGGTATAGCTCTTGCCCATATCAGTTCCCACGATTTGAACATCGATGGGTGCGGGCAGCCCAAAGTTTAGAATCTGCGAAACGATGTCCGCGGGCTGAAAGAAAAACTCCACTCCCGGAAAACGTTGTGGCAGCAGTTCGCGCAAATGCCGGATATACCCAGCCGTGGGATGATGATGCTCGGGATCGAGTGCGATCAGGATTTCCGCATCGCTGGTTCCAATAGTTCCATTTGAACTATAAGACTGGTTGATTCCAGAGTTCGGCAGCCCAATATTATCCAGAATAGTTTGCAATTCCTTCTTCGGAATTTCCTGGCGCAGAACGCTCTCCACTTCGTCGCAGAGCCGGGCCGTCTCTTCCACGCGCAGCCCAGAACGTCCCCGAAGGTGCAATCGAAGTTGCCCAGCGTCCACTTGCGGAAAGAAGTCTCGCCCGAGGAACATGAACAATCCGAGAGAAAGAAAGCAAAAGGCTAGAAAGCACAGCACAAAAACGCCTTTGTGCTCGAGCGTGGTCTCCAGCAAGCGCTCATAACCGCGGCGGAAGTCCTCGAATTTGCGCTCGAAGCCCCGCTGGAAGCGACCTAGAAAAGATTTAGGAGTTTCCGCTCGATGCTCATGGCCGCGCATGATGAACATGACGAGCGTCGGGATCAGGGTTCGCGATAGCAGATAACTGGCCAGCATGGCGAAACTAACGGCCATCGCCAAGGGCACGAAAAGGAATTTGGCAACGCCCGCCAGGAAGAACATGGGCACGAACACGATACAAATACTGAGCGTGGAAACAAATGCGGGCACTGCGATCTGCTGCGCGCCGTCGAGGATGGCTTGCCTCATTTCCTTGCCCATGGCGAGGTTTCGTTCGATGTTTTCGATTTCCACCGTCGCATCATCCACCAGAATGCCGACCGCCAGGGCCAGTCCTCCCAGCGTCATGATGTTGATGGTTTCGCCAAGTGCGCCCAGCAGGATGATTGAGCAAAAAATGGATAGGGGAATGGAGATGGAGATGACGATGGTCGGCCGCCAGTCTCCCAGGAAAAGTAGAATCATCAGCGCCGTAAGAACGGCTGCAATCCCAGCCTCGCGCACTACTCCGTACACCGATGCTCGCACAAATAGAGACTGATCAAAGAGCGCCGTTACTTTCAATTCTGGCGGCAGTGTTTGCGCCGCCTGCACCACGATCTTTTTGATGCCGTCGACAATCTGCAGAGTGGAAGCATTTCCGATCTTGTAGATCGACATTAGCGCACCGCGGTTTCCATCCTGACGCACGATGTTGGTCTGCGGCGCAAATCCATCGCGGATGTGGGCGACATCGCGAATGTAGAGCGTCGCCCCGTTGACCGTCTTGACCGGCAAGTCGTTCAACTCTGCAATCGTCGCCGGTGTCCCGTTCATCTCAACGTTGTATTCCACTGATCCCAGTTTGACCGTGCCGCTGGGAAGAATGAGGTTCTGTGCATTCACCGCATTCACAATGTCATTCGGGGACAGCGAGTAGGCCTGGAGTTTTCGCGAATCCAGATCCACCTGAATCTGCCGAATCTTGCCGCCATAAGGATAAGGCGTGGCCGCTCCGGGCACAGTCGCCAGATAGTTGCGCAGGAAGTTCTGGCCGAGATCGAACAGTTGTTGCTCAGGCAGCGTCTTGCTGCTGAGTGCAAGCTGAACAATCGGAGTGGTTGAGGCACTGTAAGAGATCACCAGGGGTGGGACAGTGCCGGGCGGAAGACCGCGGAGCGTGGTCTGGCAGATCGCCGTGATCTCCGCGACGGCGCCCTGCACGTTCGTGCCGGGGCGGAAGAAAACTTTGATTACACCCAACCCGTTCACCGATTGCGACTCAATGTGCTCGATGTCGTTGACGGTGATGTTGATGCCGCGCTCAGAATTGGTGACGATACGGTCGGCAATATCCTGCGGCGACATGCCGGTATAGGACCAGACCACCGAGACCACAGGAATATTAATGTCGGGAAAAATGTCCGTGGGAGTTCGCACCACCGTAACTCCCATCAGAATGATGATGACGATCGCCATCACAATGAAGGTGTAGGGGCGCCGTAAGGCTAATGCAACAATCCACATCGGTTAGGCACCAACTCCAGACTTAGGATGAACCAGCGGCCGTACTGCAATAAAGAGAGGCGAACCCCACTACTTGAGAATTTAGATTCGATACTACCCGTATTGGATTCTAAAAGCCAAAATCGAATTATATGGTAGGGTAAGGTTATGCGCTACAAGCTTGCCAAGACTACCCCGCGCGGCAAGGGCCGTGCCAAGGGTGCTCCCGGCCGTCCTCGTAGCGAGCAGGCGCGGGTAGCCATTCTGCGCAGTGCGTTAAAGCTATTGGGGAAAAACGGTTTTTCCAATCTGACCATCGAAGATATCGCGGCGCGTGCCGGCGTGGGTAAGGCAACCGTCTATCGCTGGTGGCCGAATAAGGCTGCTCTTATTGCAGATGCTTTCGCCAGCAGCACTACCCTAAAGCTGCACTTTCCGGATACTGGTTCCTTGCGCACCGACATGAGCCAGCAAATGCGCCAACTCATCAAAGTGTTTCGCAGCCGACGGGGACGCATCGTCTCCGCAATTCTGGCTGGGGGTCAGAGCGATCGTGATCTCATCGCAGCCTTCCGTGAACGCTTCCTATGGCCTCGGCGCCATGAGGCCTACGCAACGCTTCGTCGCGGTATAGAGCGCGGCGAACTGCGCAAGAATGTGGACATGGATTTGCTGTTGGATTCACTCTACGGCCCGATCTATATGCGGTTTCTGATCCGCCACGCCAAGCTCACGGCCGATTTCGTCGACCATCTTTGCGAATTGGTTCTCGCTGGTGCGCATCCCTCTCACAAACGCCAGGCGCTTTAAGCCGATACGATCGAAGCCGCGGGTGGATTGTTTATTGCGGTATCCAGTGGACATGCGAACTGAAAAGTCCATCCACGATGCAAATCTGGTAGGCCACGAATAAACCAAAGCCCAAACTGAGCAAGCCGGAGGCGAATGCCAGCCCTCGAGAAAATTTCTCACGCGTGTTAGTTACCAGCCTGAAGGCAGTGGCCAAGCTCATTGTGATCAGCATCATTCCGGCGATCGTTCCTACGCCGAATATCAGAAGATAGGCCACGGCCCAGTGCACATTCCTGATTGTCGTGAGCACCAGCAGTGCCACTGCCGCGGAGCCAGCCAGTCCGTGAACGATGCCAATTACTAATGGCCGGAGATACTGATACAGAATGTTGCGACCAAAAAACCTGTCCATCCAGCCAAACGCTGCTTCGTTCTGGGCGGCTCCATCCGGGAGATGTATATGCGGGTGGGAATGAATCAGTCCGCCATGACTGTGCGAGTGCGAGTGAACCACTTTCTGGTGGACGTGATCGGAACCCGCCGTTGTTGCACGCAGGACGCCAGCCACATTCCAAATGCCTAGAATGATGAGCATTACGGCCACTGAGAGTTCCATGCTCAGACCGACTCGATCTGGAATCACTAAATTGAAGAGAATGATTCCAGCCCCTACCACGAGGATGGTGACGGTGTGTCCGATGCCCCAGAAGGCTCCAATGAGCGCAGCTCGCGCGGTGTTTCGCTGATTGCTGACGATGGTGGTGACGGCTATTACGTGGTCGGGATCCGTGGCATGGCGCATCCCCAGAAAGAATCCAAATGCCAGGATTGAGAGAAAGCCGATCATTGCTGAGCACGCTGTTGGAAATCCATCGTAGCCCACTTACGAAGATATGACCACTAAGGAAGTCTCCCAAGGTGCTCGGGCTCTAAGCGCAGCCATGGGTGGCGTCACGGAAACACGGAGGAGGACAGCTCTAAATGAATGCGGATACCAAGAACAAATGCCTGCGACATCGCCGCGGAGCGAATACGAGGCGCAGGCCCATCGCAGATTTTGCGAAGGATCGGGCCGCCGATTCACGATTTTGCCCCTACATTAACGTTTTTGTGATACTTTCCTGTGGGTAGAACCGCGAGGACTGTGGCCTCGACAAATCTCAATTTACCAAGGGCCGGACTTTTAAAAGGGAGAATCATGACTCTGTT
The DNA here is from genome assembly GCA_963758565.1 of uncultured Acidobacteriota bacterium. Lineage (GTDB taxonomy): Bacteria > Acidobacteriota > Terriglobia > Terriglobales > Acidobacteriaceae > Sulfotelmatobacter. The sequence continues at coordinate 613,067 of CAVWVX010000001.1, forward strand.
CGTTCGAGCGCTCCAACTGACTTTAATGGCATTCGGCATCGTCGCAATTATCTTGGTGTTGCCACCAGCCGTGGCTCAAAATTCGGGCCCCCATGGCGCTTGGATGAACCGCAATCTTTCTCCCGATGAACGGGCGGCCTTGGTTGTCAAAGAGATGACCCTGGATGAAAAGATTGGTATGTTGCACGGCACCGGAATGGTTGGGCTGAGCCCGATGAGTCCGCTCTCCGTGAATTCAAATGGCGGAGCTGGGTACGTGGTGGGGGTTCCGCGACTGGGTATCCCGCCGATTCAAATCTCGGATGCAGCTTACGGTGTCAGGGCGAGCGGAGAAAACGGACGCTATTCCACTGCATTGCCCGCGGACATTGCCAGCGCGGCCAGTTGGGATCCCGAAGCCGCCTACGAATACGGAGCGCTGATCGCTCGCGAATTGAGGGCGCAAGGTTACAACATGTCGCTTGGCGGCGGCATCAACCTAACCCGCGAACCGCGCGATGGACGCACGTTTGAATACCTTGGCGAAGACCCCATCCTGGCGGGGAAAATGGTGGGACAGGTCATGCGGGGAGAGCAGGCCGAGCACGTCATGGGCGACATGAAGCACTATGCCATGAACGATCAGGAAAGCGGCCGCAACGCGGTTAATGTCAACATCGATAAACGTTCCATGCGCGAGAGCGATCTGCTGGCTTTCGAAATCGGTGTCCGCGACGCAGAGCCCGCTGCCGTCATGTGTTCCTACAATCGCATCAATGGGGATTACGCCTGCGAAAATAAATATCTTCTGACCGATGTTTTGAAAAAAGATTGGAACTTCAAAGGTTTTGTAGTTTCAGACTGGCAGGGCACTCACAGCACTGCTAAGGCTTCGGCCGCCGGCTTGGATCACGAAGAGCCCGGCGAAATCTTTTTTGGTGACGCATTGAAGAAGGAGGTCGAATCAGGAAAAGTTCCTCAACACGAACTCGACGATCACGTGCGCCGCGTTCTCCGGTCTATGTTTGCCAGCGGCTTGGTCGATTACCCGGTGGTAAAAAGCGTGGTGGATGTAATCGGTGGTTTCGAGATCGCCCAGAAGATCGAAGAGCAAAGCATCGTGCTGCTCAAGAATGAGGGTGGCCAACTTCCTCTTGATGTTTCCAAGATCTCAAGTATCGCTGTCATCGGTCCGCACGCCGACGTCGGAATGATTTCAGGCGGAGGCTCTGCCCAGGTGGACCCTCCGGGAGGCAACGCCATCATGCCCCCGGGTAAGGGAAATACCTACTGGCAGGCGCATATCTGGTTTCCGACTTCGCCGCTCAAGTCCATCAAAGCTATCGCGCCTGCTGTTCATGTTCAATTTGATTCGGGAGCAGACCTGAACGCAGCGGCTGCTTTGGCGAAAAAATCTGATGTGGCCATCATTTTCGTTTACCAGTGGGAGAGCGAAGGAATGGATCTCGATAGCCTCTCTTTGCCTGAGCATCAGGATGAGCTGATCGCAAAAGTCGCCAGTGCAAATCCGCATACGATTGTCGTCCTTGAAACTGGCGGCCCCGTCACCATGCCATGGGCCGACCATGTGGCCGGCATTCTGGAAGCTTGGTATGGAGGTAGCCGCGGCGCAGAGGCGGTAGCCCGTGTGCTTTTCGGTGAAGTGAATCCAAGCGGCAAATTGCCCTTGACGTTCCCCAAGAGCGAGGCCGATCTTCCGCATCCCAAGCTGATCAAGCCGCCTGATGCGTCAACCACTCACGGCGAGCCCGAAGAGTGGAAATTGATCGCCCCTGGTCTGCCACCGTTTCAGGTCACCTATGACGAGGGGCTGAAGGTGGGCTACAAGTGGTATGACGCGGAGCACAAGCAGGTTTTGTTTCCCTTCGGATACGGCCTGTCTTACACGACCTACGCCTACTCCGATTTGAAGGTCACCCCCGGCAAGGTTGTGAATGTGAGCTTCAAAGTGACTAATACCGGCAACCGCGAGGGTGCTGAAGTTGCGGAAATTTATGTATCGTTGCCTGAAAACTCTGGAGAGCCACCCAAGCGGCTGGCAGGTTGGAGCAAAGTAAAACTAAAAGGCGGAGAGAGTAAAGAAGTTGCCATCGATATCGACCCGAAATTTCTTTCGGTATTCAACGTGGAAGGGGATGCCTGGCAGGTAATGCCGGGAACCTACACGCTGATGGTGGGCGGTTCGTCGCAAGCCTTGCCGCTTAAGGAGAAAGTAAGCCTGGGCAACACGGGCGCTGCCCGTTAACACAAAATAGACTTCATCGCTGGATAGAGGCGGCGGTAGGACTCATAAGATTTTTGCACAGTCGATGAAGTATTGAAGTCGGGAGAGGTGCTTTCCGAAACTCGCACCACGGATTTGCAAGCTGCGTCGACCGAGGGCCAGGCTTTGCCGCCGACTCCGGCCAGAATTGCAGCTCCATACGCTGCGCCTTCTTCAGCTTCCACGATCTCAACGTGTTGTCCGTAAATGTCGGCTTGAATTTGCCGCCAGAGCGGCGAGCGCGCTCCTCCGCCACCCAGTCGAACTTCTTTCACCGGTACCTTGATTTCCTGAAAGATTGCGAAAGTATCGCGCAAGCTGAAAGCCACCCCTTCCAGAATTGCCCGAATCACATGGGCGCGGGTGTGTGAGGCAGTCAATCCAAAAAGCATTCCACGCGCTTCAGGATCAAGATGCGGCGTGCGCTCCCCCATCAGGTAAGGAGCCCACAGCAAGCCCTCGCATCCTGGCGGAGCCTTAGCGGCTTCAGATACGAGTTGTTCATACGATTCAGTCTGGTGGTTCGCTGTGCGGCCGAACTGATCCCGAAACCAGCGCAGCGAAAGTCCAGCGGCTTGCGTGACCCCCATTACCAGCCAGCGTCCCGGAGCAGCGTGACAAAAAGTATGCAGGCGTCCCTGTGGATCAAGCGCGGGGGCATCCGTTGCCGCCAGGACAACGCCAGAAGTCCCGATCGTCGCGCTTACCGCTCCGGGAGAAATCACCCCCATGCCGAGCGATCCCGCCGCTTGGTCTCCAGCCCCGGCCACCACAGGAGTTCCCCGTTTCAAACCCGTAGCCAAGGCTCCCGCTGTCGAAACCTGCCCGCAGATTTCAGGCGACTCATGTAATGACGGCAAGATCGATTCCTCCATCTCGACTGCTTGCAGCATTTCTCTCGACCAGCGGCGATTCGCCACATCGAGCAACAGCGTTCCCGAAGCATCCGCCACATCAGTGGCACGCTCACCCGTCAACCGGAAGCGTACATAATCTTTTGGCAGCATGAGCGAACGCACTCTACTCCAATTTGCCGGCTCGTTCTCTTGGACCCATAAACACTTTGTCAGCGTAAAGTTCGCCAACGCTGGGTTGCAAGTCAGCTGAATCAAGCGGTCTGCCCCGACCCGGGCTGTAAGCTCCCGGCACTGTCTCTCCGTCCGCACATCACACCAGATCAGCGCCGGACGCACCACCTCGCCATGTTCGTCCAACAAAACGGCCCCGTGCATTTGTCCGGACAGTCCCAGGCATGTAATTTGTTCATTGCTCAAACTGCTTTCCGCCAGCGCCTTAGCCACGGCTACACCGCAGGCCCTCCACCAGTCGCGCGGATCCTGTTCCGCCCAACCGATTTGCGGCGAGGCGAACGGGTGATGTTCTTCGGTAGCCGAAGCCACAATCCGACCAGCCTCATCAATAATGAGCGCGCGTGTCCCGCCCGTGCCCACGTCAATGCCGAGAAAGTACATTTTTTCCGATCTTCCGTGCGCGAACATCCAGCCTCGCAGGCAGCCGATGATACTACACGGACAGGCGCGGTGGCTGTCTGTTACGCTGGAGAGGTTTGCAGCGGAGCTCTAGGCTGCTGTTATAAAATGCGGCATCATGCCGGCGAGAAAGGTTTTATGCTCTCCAATAAAGTGAAGTGCAGCTTTGTAATTCTGATCGTCGTGATTATGCTTCCTTCCATCATGTCCGCTAAGACTCGGGTCACCAAGCAGCCTTTCGGCAAGACCTCTGAGGGAAACCCGGTTGACAGCTACTCGGTTACCGACGGCAAAATCGAAGCCCGCATCATAACCTACGGAGCCATCGTCGTCTCCCTCCGCGTTCCCGATCGCAACGGAAAACTTGACGATGTAGTGCTCGGTTGCGATACCGTCGACCAGTATGAAAAACAGACGGCGCACTTTGGAGGCATCGTCGGCCGCTACGCCAACCGGATTGCGCACGGCAGTTTTCAACTCGACGGACACACCTATTCCATTCCTAAGAATGACGGCGACAACGCTCTGCACGGCGGAGTCCGCGGCTTCGACAAAATGGTTTGGCAGGGCAAGGAGATTTCCGATGGAGTCGAACTCACCTATGTCAGCAAGGATGGAGAGCAGGGATTTCCTGGCACGCTCACGACGACCGTGCGCTACACCCTGAGCGGCAGTGCGTTACATATCGATTACTCGGCTAGCACCGATAAAGATACTGTCGTCAATTTGACCAATCATTCCTACTTCAATCTGGCCGGACAAGGCCGGGGTGACGTGATGGGTCACATGCTGAAAATCAATGCGTCCCGCATGACCCCGGTGGATGCATCGTTGATCCCGACCGGCGAACTGAAATCCGTCGAAGGAACGCCCTTTGACTTTCGAACCTCACATAAGATTGGCGAACGTATCGAAGCCGATGATCCCCAGTTACACCTGGGTCACGGCTACGATCACAATTTTGTTTTGGACCATTCGGCAAACGAGCTGTATGAGGCCGCAGAGGTTTACGAGCCAACTACCGGCCGCATACTGAAAGTCCTTACCACCGAACCCGGCGTGCAGTTTTACACTGGAAACTTTCTCGACGGATCCATCACCGGAAAAGAAGGCCGCGTCTACAACCGGCGTTTTGCACTTTGCCTGGAGACGCAGCACTTTCCCGATTCGCCCAATCACCCTAGTTTTCCTTCCACGGAATTAAAAGCGGGCCAGAAGTTCCACAGTGTTACGGTTTACGAGTTCAGCGAGGGATCACGCTGAAGGCAAAAAGATAGGGAATCAGAAACTTCTCCAAAAGATTTCATGATGTCCCGGTCGAGGGCATTTGGCTGCCCTGACAAGGTTTCGCGCGGTATTACAAAGGCTGTGTCGCCTTTTGACCTTCGAGCCTGCGGATCGTCATCCGCAGCCAGCCCCCCAAGGCTTCTTCAATTTCCTGCTGTGTCCCGGTGCGGTACAGAGACTCCAGCGTCTCTCCGCCCGGCGATAGTGGGATATGGATGCATGGGGTTTGTTCCTTGCGGGAGCCCTCGGGCACGAATTGCATCAAAAGACATTCTTCGCATGGCTCCCGATCTTTGGAGTTGAAATTCATGCAGGTGGGGGAATCCTCGAAAACGAAACGAGCTCTCCACGCTTCGCGCGGCAAGCGGCCGTAGCCACCTTGCTCCAGGAACTCCAATTCGAATTTCAGCACTTCCAACAAGTTACGACTGTCCTTTGCCATGAGCCCACCCCTTACTTCTAGTAGTGTGGAACCCGGCCGAGCGGGTTGCCGTGACGTGCGTCACATCACATTGTGCACGTGATCACTCGGCGGGTGATGCGCAAGACAGCGTGCATAAAGATCCTGCAACAGCCGATGTTTTCTGTTTTGGGATTCTCGTTACATGCACCGGTGATGACAATCACAGCCCCGCCCGAACAAATAGTTCAATATCGCAACATATTTAGGTATCCTCAGGGCAACCACAAGTCTAAATAAATTTTGAACGGAGATTGAAGATGAACAAAATTGTAAAGATGTTGACTATCGCAACAGCCTTTGCTGTCGTGCTTACCCTTTCCCTTTCGGCGCAAGCGCAGGACGCGGCCGGTACCTTCAAATCCAAGTGCGCCGGCTGCCATGCCGCAGACGGTACAGGGTCGGCCATGGGAAAGAAAATGGGAGCACACGACTTCACCACCCCCGAAGTGCAAAAAATGTCGGATGCGGAACTCACCGATGTCATCACCAACGGCAAGAACAAAATGCCGAAGTACGGTTCTATGAAGCCGGAAGAAATCAAGGAACTGGTGGCTTACATCCGTACCTTGAAAAAGTAGTACTGGTAATTCTTCCTTCGGAATAGCGGCAATGGTAAGGCGCAGCGGACCACGCGGCCGGCAGGGTTCGTGTGTCCGCTGCCGCATAGAACTAATTGAAGGAGTGACGGTTTTCTATGAATCTAAGAGAACGATTTCGTCCGTGGACCGAACCGATTTATTTCCTGGGACAAAACCCCGTCACGCTGACGGGCGCTGTGATTACCACCAGCACCGCTCTCACCACCATCGCTTTCTGGTTCTATGATATTTTCTTGCCCGGGCCGCCGCATCCTTACATAGGGCTTCTGGTCTTCCTCATTCTTCCGGGAATCTTTGTACTCGGCCTGTTGCTGATTCCTCTGGGAATCTGGCTCCGGCGCAGAAACATGCGGGAGAGCGGCACTCTACCCGGGACTTATCCAGCGATCGACTTGAGCCTGCCCATTGTGCGCCGCACCGTGGAATGGGTCGGCCTGGCTACTCTGGTTAACCTCCTCATTATCGGCACGGCCTCCTACCGCGGCGTCTCTTATATGGATTCAACGAGTTTCTGCGGTACCACCTGCCACACCGTAATGGCGCCCGAATATTCGGCGTATCAAAATTCTCCACACTCCCGGGTGGCTTGTGTCGAATGTCATATTGGTCCCGGCGCAGGCTGGTTTGTGCGCTCCAAAGTTTCCGGTTTGCGTCAGGTATTTGCCGTCACATTCCACACTTATTCGCGGCCTATTCCATCGCCCGTTAAGTATCTTCGTCCCGCGCGAGAAACTTGCGAACAGTGTCACTGGCCGCAGCGTTTCACTGGCGACAAGTTTCTTGTAAATACAAGTTACAAAGATGACGAAAAAAATACCCCGCAAACTGATGTTCTGCTTTTGAAGGTCGGGGGACGAACCTGGCAGGGTTCAGTCGGCATTCACGGTCACCACCTCGCCGACAATGCGCGCATCCGCTACATTTCTACCGATCCTGAACGCCAGACGATCCCGGTTGTCTATCTCACCGACGACAAAGGAAAGACTACCGAGTTCGTTTCCACCGATGCCAAGGCCACTCAGCAACAACTGGCTGCGGGAGAGCATCGCACTATGGATTGCGTGGATTGCCACAATCGGCCAACCCATGAGTTCGACTTGCCGGAAAACGCAGTCGATAAGCAGATGTCTCTCGGGCACATCAGTCCCGAACTGCCTTTCATCAGGAAGAAAGCGGTTGAAGTACTGAAGGTGAACTATCCCGCTCGTGATGTCGCCAAACAGCACATCATTGAGGAACTCAATACCTTCTATCGCACGAACTATCCGCAGATTTATCAGACGCGTCGTTCGCTGGTGCAGGAAGCGGGTGATGAGGTCGCGGCCATCTACCTTCGAAATATTTTTCCTGACATGCGCGTTACTTGGGGTGCTCATCCCAACAACTTAGGGCACAACGATTCTCCAGGCTGTTTTCGATGCCATGACGGCAGCCATACCAGCGCTGACGGGCAAACTATTACGAATGATTGCTCCGCCTGCCATCAAGTGCTGGCGGCCGGGGAGACCAATCCTAAAGTGCTGGCCGATCTGGGAATGAAGTAATCGTCCTCCCTGTCTCTTACCTCTTTCTAATTTTCGAAATCAGGACCATGACAAAAGTCGTGGTCCTGTAACCTTAGCCTTTTTTCGGCCCGCGCACCCAGCTAACAAGCACCCGTGATTCATGTCACTTAACTTTCTTGTCTTAGCCTTCACTATCGTTGGTGAAGGTGGATTTCGACGTGAAAACTCAAACCTTGCGGCAAACCAACGGACGCACGGCTGGCACATCCAGAAAACTGACTTTCGTTTGTATTGCCCTGCTTTTCGCGGCTGTTCTTTTCCTGCTTTCAGCGTCGGAACGTTCCTACGGCCGCGCGAAATCTCCGCAGCCCCTGAAGCAGGACGAAAGCTGTCTGGCTTGTCACGGTCAGGCGGGCATGACCACGGCCAATGGCAAGAGCACTTCTGTTGATCCCGCCAAGCATGCAGCCAGCGTCCATGGGACGCTAAGCTGTAAAGATTGTCACACCACAATCAAAGACTATCCCCATCCCGCGAAGATGGTAAAAATTCAATGCTCCACCTGCCACACCGATGAGTCGTCGCACATTACCGCCAGCGTCCATGCTGCTCTCGGCGACATCGCTTGCCAATCCTGCCATGGCAATCATCACGAAGTGGCTTTGGCAGCACAAGTCACGCCGGCTAGGTGCGGGCAATGCCATGCTGACGAGGTGAAGGAATTTCGGCAAAGCATTCATGGGCAAGCGGCCGCCGCCGGCGATCCAGACGCGCCCACCTGTCTCTCCTGCCATGGGGCGGTGCACCAGATTCAGACTTCGAGTGATGCTGCCTCTTCAGTCGCAAAGAAAAATCTGCCTGACACGTGCGCTGCCTGTCACACGAATCCGCAGTTCCTGGCGCGACACAAAATTCCATTTGCTCATCCCGTTGAGCTTTATCGCCAGAGCGTGCACGGTCGCGCAGTCAAAGATGGCAACGAAGCCGCCGCCACCTGCTCGGACTGTCACGGAAGTCACAACATTTTGCCTTCGCAGGATGCGCGATCGAAGATCAACCACTTCAATATCCCCGCGACCTGCGGCACTTGCCATACAGATATTTCGAAAACCTACCTCGCCAGTGTGCATGGGCAAGCCATGAAAGCCGGCGAACAGGGAGCCCCCGTGTGTATCGATTGTCACGGCGAGCACTTAATTCTGGCGCCCAAGGAACAAGGTTCGCTGGTGAATGCCTCGCGCGTTTCGATGGCGACCTGCGGCCGCTGTCACAATGACGAACGCCTGGCCCTGCGCTACAACTTGCCCACCGATCGCGTGCCTTCGTTTGCCGATAGCTACCACGGGCTCGCGCTGCGCGGAGGATCGCAGAGCGTCGCCAATTGCGCGTCTTGTCATGGCGTGCACAACATTTTCCGCAGCGCGGATGCGCGGTCCACCGTCAACGCCGCTAATCTTTCCAAAACTTGCGGAAATTGCCATGCCGGCGCGGGCGATCATTTCGTTATCGGACCGGTGCACGTGCGTATTTCAACCGGGAATGCGCACCCCGTGGTGAAGTGGATTCGCTGGACTTATTGGGGACTGATTCCTCTGACTCTGGGTTTCATGATCTTGCACAACCTGCTCGACTTTTTTGCCAAGTTGCTGCGGCGACAGCCCAAGCGTGAAAGCGGCGAAAAAGTGACGCGCATGAAGTTGAACTTCCGCATCGCTCATGCTGGCGTGATCCTCAGCTTTCCCACCCTGGTTTACACCGGATTCGCTTTGAAATATCCCGAAGCCTGGTGGGCCCGGCCGTTGTTGCTCTGGGAAAGGCACTTTGCATTTCGCGGTGCGGTACATCGCGGCGCAGCAATCGTATTGACGATTGCCACGCTGTATCATGTGTTTCACCTCGCAGTGAATCGTCGCGACCGGCTATTTCTGAAGGCCATGATGCCGCAATTCAAGGATGCCACCGATCTGGTCCATGTACTTCTCTACAACGTTGGCCTCAGCAAAGCCGAACCCAGCTTTGCAAAGTTCAACTACGCCGAAAAAGTTGAATATTGGGCCTTCATGTGGGGCACGGTGGTGATGACCGTCTCCGGTTGCTTGCTCTGGTTCAACAATTTCACCCTGCGTTATTTCCCTAAGTGGGTTTCTGACGCCGCCACCGCCGTTCATTACTATGAAGCCCTGCTTGCCACTTTCTCCATCTTGCTGTGGCACTTCTATATGGTGATCTTTGATCCAATGGTTTATCCGATGGATACGGCGTGGCTCGACGGCAAAGTTCCTGCCGATCATTACCGCCATTCGCGTCCGGAATATTATCGCGCTTTACGGCGCGCTCATCTCATTGAAGTGCCCGCTGAGCATGAGATGTCCGCCCACTCAATGAATTCTTCCACTGACCCGGAGGAGGTCGAAGTTGTTGGTGCTCCCTCGGCGAACCAATAAAGCTTAATTCATTGGGAAAATTGCCCAACCCAGACGACCGAACGGTTTCCCAATAGGCGGGATGCGCAAATCGGTAAGGAGGAGCATACGGCAATTTCGGCTACCGTATTCACTAAGAGTGTCGGCGATTTGCGGTAAAACGCTGCCCGCAATTACGTTACTCACAATAGAAGAAGGGCCGGTTTTTTAACCCGGCCCATCTTTATTCTTGGGGGAGGCTGCTATTCATCTATGCGGGGATCAACGACTCCAGAGCCACGCGATTCGGAATCATCAAAGTAGCGCCGCTTTGTTGGATAATATGCTGCTTTTTAAAACCTGCAAAGAGCCGGCTCACTGTCTCTCGCGAGGTTCCAATCATCTGTCCAATTTCTTCGTGGGTCAAAGCCAGTTTCATCTGGCAGGGATTTTTGGCGGCGGCGTTCTGATCCAGCCATCCCACCATCAGCCGTGCCAGCTTCTCGCTAGCCGAGTCTGAAAGAATCAGATCGCGAATCTCGCGGCAAGTAATTGCATAGTCGGCACTGATGTGCTGCGTGACCCACAAAGCCAGTTCGCCGTGGGCACGCATAAGCCGCACCAGATCGCATTGCCGCAGAAAGCTGATCTCACTAGGTTCCTGGGTTTCAGCAGTCGCCTCATAAGACCGCCCGGAGATGACTGCGGCGACCCCCAACGGGCACCCGGCACCCACCATGCGTAGAATCAGCGTCCGCCCATCGCTGCCACAGATGGACAGCTTCACCCGGCCCCGCCGAACGATAAATACCCCACGCGGAGCCTGACCTTCCGCGAACAAAACTGCCCCGGTCGGATAGCTGGTTGTCACCGCTTCTTGTTCCACGCTCTCCGACAGCGCTGGGGAGAGATCGCAAAAAGTCGTTTCGGCTGGGGTTACTTTGCCCGGGTGGTTGACAGTTTGTGTGGCCATAATTGCCTCCGCTTCTCAGGCTTACTACGGCAACTCCATAGCCATTCCGTTTGAGTCCGGACTTGCGACTCAAAAAGGGCGATACCATCAACAAAATAAGCGATTTAGCTTAATTTAACAACACTTGAGAGATCTGCCGCTGGAGGCCCGAACCGGTGTCGAGGTGCGTGCTTTCCCACAGCTCTGTGTGATCCCCATCACCACTCCGATGGTCGCAGGGCACGGCAGCTCGGCAGGCTGACAAAACTTGGCATGAAACTTCTCTTATCCCAAAGCCTGGTGGATCGTGTTTAGCAAAGCTGTCCGGCTGAAGGGTTTTTCAAGCAGCGTCACGCCCGCCTTGAGAAGATCGCGATTGGCCATTAACTCGCCGGTGTAGCCGGACATGTAAACCACCTTCATGGCCGGATTCGCCGCGCTCAACCTCTGCGCCAATTCCGGACCGCTGACGTGGCGCATGACTACGTCAGTCAATAGCAAGTCGATTCGGTGGTGCGGATGAGATGCCATCCACTCTGTCGCTGACTTGCCATCGTCCGCCTCCACCACGGAATATCCATGCTCCTCCAAAAGTTGCCGGGTCAAGCCGCGCATGATTTCGTCGTCCTCCACCAACAAGAGGGTAACCCCTTCCCGCTTCGGCGCGATGAGATCCGCTTCAGATTTTGGCGCAAGACCAATCTTGTGCTCCGCACTGGGAAGATAAATCTTGAAAGTCGTTCCGTGGCCCGGTTCCGTGTAGACGAAAATATATCCGCCGCTTTGCTTCACAATTCCATAGACCGTGGCCAAACCCAACCCCGTCCCCTTACCAACTTCTTTGGTGGTGAAGAACGGTTCGAAAATGCGGGCCAACGTCGCCTGGTCCATTCCACTGCCGGTATCGCTGGCCGCGAGCACAATATACTTTCCCGCAGTCATAGATTGATGTTGCTCGGCAAAATCCTCGTCGAACTTCACCGCGCTCGTTTCCAGAATAAATTTGCCGCCGCGCGGCATGGCATCGCGCGCGTTCACCGCCAGGTTAATTACTACCTGATCAAGTTGGCCGGGATCCGCCTCAATCACCGCCGACGTCGGTTTGAAAACAGTCAGCACTTCAATGTCATCGCCCAGAAGCGGTCGTAAAAGCTTGCAGATCTCGCGCAAGCGTTCGTTCAAGTCCAGGATGCGCATTTGAACCGCTGCCGTCCTGCTGAAGGCGAGCATCTGCCGGGTTAACGACGTTCCCCGGTCAATTGCTTTTCTGATGTTCTCGATGTAGATCGAAGGTTCGGACGCTGGGTCGATGCGGTCGCGCAAGAATTCCGTACAGGCGTTGATGATGCCCAGGATATTGTTAAAGTCGTGCGCCACTCCGCCCGCCAGGCGACCAATCGCTTCCATTTTTTGAGCCTGGCGAAGCTGTTTCTCAGCCCGCTTTTGGGCAGTGCTGTCCCGCGCAATCACCGACGCTCCGATGATTTCGCCCGCCGCATTTGGCAGAGGAGACACAGAAATAGCCACGTCCAGACGCCGTCCGTCCTTGTTCACCCTCACCGACTCATGGTGCTCAACTGCTTTTCCATCCGCGATTGTCCGAAGAAGCTGGGCAATCTCTTCTGCCCGGTCGTCAGGCGCTAACATTAATATGTTTTTGCCAATCGCCTCTTCTGGAGTGTAGCCATAAATACGTTCTGCGCCCTTGTTCCAACTGGTTATGGTTCCATCCAGAGTCTTGCTAAGGATCGCGTCTTCGGAAAAATCAATAATCAAAGCCAGCTTCGATCGGTACTCTCCCAGTTGCTCTATGGTTCGCTTTTGTATCTCTTCATTAGCCCGGCGCAATTCCTCTGCGATTCGCTTGCGATCGCTAATGTCTCGAATCGCACTCAGTACAAATGTTCCCTGATTGGTGACAATTGGACTCAAACTGATCTCTACCGGAAATTCGGAGCCGTCGCGGCGTCTGGCATGAAGATCCAAATTGGCGCCCATGCGGCGCGTCTTGGCTCCCCCCAAGAAGCCCTCCCGGTGCTGATGGTGATGGTGACGGTAATTCTCCGGTACCAGCATCTCAACTTTTTGCCCCAGCAATTCATCACGCTCATAGCCGAAAAGCTTCTGCGCTTGAGAATTGACTTGAACGATTTTTCCGCCCTGATCGACGGCAACAATAGCGTCCGGAAGGGACTCGAGAAGGTTCGCCGACAGCAAGACCTCCGCCACACCGTCGGCGGAGAATGAAACGGCCGCTTCGCTTTGATCAGGAGAACTTCGCAATCCAACTCCGCAGCGCGCTGGCTGAAGGTATCGGTAAATTAATCTAATCTCAACCGGTCCGGCTGTAAAGCTCGCCAGCGCAAACCTGGCCTTGTGACGCTTAGGCTTCTCAGCCGTTGTGAGAAATTGCACCGCAATCATCCTCACTCATCACTGCATCGGATCGCTCCGAATGTTACGGTTGAATTGGCCCGAGCTCCCGGCAATTCGAGAGAGCTGTAGCCTCCCTGGTCACCGAGGGCCCTCGTCTGAAAAGTTTCTATCTCAAAATAAAAGAAGGAGATCTCCTATGTTTGCACGCATCCTCAATTGCGAAGTGAAACTTGAAAAGAAAGAAGAGTTCGTCAAAGTCGTGAAGAATGAAGTCCTACCCATTCTCAAAAAACAGCCAGGTTTCCTGGAGATTCTGCCTTTTTTCCCGGAGAAAATGCGCGAGGACAAAGTGATCACCATCAGTCTTTGGAGCACCAAGGCCGATGCCGAGCGCTATGAGCGCGAGTCCTATGCCAAGGTGTTGAACATTCTGAAACCATTTCTGACCACCCCGGTCATCGTAAACTATCACGTTCTTGAGACCACCCTGTGCGAGCATTTCGTCGGCTCTTTGGTTGCCTGAAGCATCAGCGCCTTGTCAATAAACCCTTGGGGCGCCCTGCTCCAAGGGTTCTTCTTTTTCCCCGTCTCGCCTTTGTTTGATTATTCAACGGTTTCTACACACCATCCTCTGCTGTGGCGTTGCTTTGGATGCGCCTCGACTTCGCTTTCCAAGACAGACCCACCTAATTCCGGAAAATTATCTAGGGTTAACGATTTCCTTTGCTCTGTTTTTGCCGACTTTCGCAACAGTAACAATTCCTTGTTACCACCGTCCAAAAGGACTGCCTTTTTGCCCCAGAGTTCCTCAACTTTTTCGCACTTGCGCCGATGGTTTCTCTAACCCGGATTATGGCCGTTTTACCCACTCACACGCTGTCACTCCACTACCCAGCCAAGCTCTGGCTCCTCGCTCTGTTTATCGCTGCTTCCCTCGGGAACGCCATTTCTCAAGATTCCTCTAATCCCATCTATTACAGCAGTGTTTCCGAGGTCCGCTTAGTCTTTTTTGCCTCCGACGCGCAGGGTCATCTGCTTCAAGACATCTCCAAAGACGATTTTGCCGTGGTCGATAACGAAGAGGTCATTCGAAACTTTCGCAGCTTTGTTCGACCCGCGGAAACTAGACTGGATGTGGTCGTGCTTTTCGACTCCAGTGCCTCCGTTTTGCCGAACTTCCAACAAGAACTAAGCAACATCCTGCAGTTGGTCTCGCAATTGCCCTGGAATACCGAGGACCAACTCTCGGTTCTGTCTTTCAGCGGGACTCAGACTTACACTTTATGTATCGCAGATTGCGCCAGTGCCCTGACCGCAGATCGCATTTTGGCCACGCCCCGCGGCGGATCGACTCCACTTTTCGACGCTCTCCATACCGCAACCAACCTGTTGCAAAGCCGCGAGCAAGCAGGTGTTTGGCGAGTCATCGTTCTTCTCTCAGACGGCGACGATACCATCAGCATCGCGTCCATTGACCAGGCGCTCCATGAAATCCTGTCCAGCGGAACATACATTTATGCCATGAACCTGAGCCGTTTCTCCTCGTCCAGAGGCACAAGAACCCTGCGAACTCTGGCCGGGACATCGGGCGGCCGATACCTTGAAAACGCTGACAATGCAACTGAAATCGTCGCCACCATCCTCGACGATTTCCATTCCGCCGGTGTGGTGACCTACGCCCTTCCGCCATCCAGTTCAGATTTTCATGCGGTCCGTATTCTTCCCACCCATAACCTCAACTCGCAATTTCGCAGCGTGCACGGATACTACACGCATGCGTCGAATACCCATTCGGAGGCTCATCCATGAAGCAACCAGCCCTGCTGATTTTCTTGCTGTGCGCTCTAGCCTATTCGCCGGCGCAGATGGGAATGTACCAACACGGTTCTGTCATCCGCATGCACATGGGCGACTGTACGGTTATGCATCAGGGTTTCATGACGAATTTTGGTCCGCCTTCGGCTCCGCAAACCGTCGAATCGTGTCCGGAATACACTTTGATTTCGGACAACGTTGTATTTGTGATCGTGGGCAGATCTTCCACGCAACTGATTCCGCTCGCAGAAACCATCGATTTTCGCTTTCAAAAAAATGAGCTCGCAGTACGCGTCGACGATGCCAAGCACGAAACTAAATTCACCATAAAAGACATGATTATCCGTTCGGAGTGGGATCGCATCCAGCGTCATATGGAGGAAAGAGCAAGGGCTCCGGAGGTTCGCGAGGCGCAGCGTTAACCTTAATCCCAAGCTGCAAGCCGCGTGACCTCGTGTCCGCTTAATAATGCGAATTTTGCCCTGCGTTTCTGCTTCGAGTGCTAGCCGTATATCGACCGCTTGCACTGAGTGCACTTCCGCAATAAGCGCGGATGGGCCCGCCAGCCTTCCAGGGCGATCCCCAGACGGCGCAGATCAAATCCGCGGCGTTGCACGTCGCTCCCCTGTAACCTGCCTTGCCGCTACGACAATTTGCCGTCGTCCAAAACCCCTCGAACCCAAAATAGCGCGGCCATTACCTCTTTCTTTGCGAATGTCCCCTCCTGTGATTGGCGTCACATTCTGATGTGACGTGAAATGCTGTTCCCTGGATGATCTGCCTTTAAAGTAAGTGGGCGAGGTAAAGAACAAATATCCTGTGGCGGCCACAGGATAGCGACCGTGGGGGGTTCGCGATGGAAAACGAAGTCAATTTGCAGCCGGACATGCAGCCACCCGTGTCATCGTCCTGGCAAGCGAACCAGGCGTACGCGATGGCGATCATCAGCCTCGTGGTCGGACTGGCCATGGGATACCTGGTTCGCGGCTCGCAATCCCCTGCGCCGCCACCTCAAACGGTGGCCACGGCTCCGAAATCTGCGCCCTCATCCCCTCATACCGCTGCTGGAATGGGCGGCGGTCCCATGCCCAATCTTGAACAAATGAAGAAGATGGCCGACGACAAGGCGGCTCCCTTTCTCGAAAAACTGAAGACTGACCCCAATAACACCGCTTTGCTCATGAAAGTTGGAGACTTATATCAAGCGACCCACCAGTTCAAGGAAGCAGCCGGCTATTACGACAGAGCTTTGCACGTCGATCCCAAAAACGTTCCCGTGCGAACTCAACTTGCTTCTTGCCTCTACTACAGCGGCGATATCGATGGTGCGATCCAGCAACTGCAGCAGGCGTTGCAATACGATCCCAAGGATGCGAACTCCCTATTCAACCTCGGGATGATTAGGTTGCAGGGGAAAAAGGACCGCAACGGCGCACTCGCAGCCTGGCAGCTGCTTCTAAAATCAAATCCGCAACTAGCCGCGGATCGCAAAGCCATGGTGCAGAAATTGATAACCGATGTCCAGTCTCAGAGCAAGAGCTAGCTGGCATCAGAAGCGCGACGCCTTCTGTTGGCGTTCGCGCAAAACAGGCACGAACCGAAGGAGCTATGACCATGACACCGACGAATAAAGATCGAGCAACTACCTCCTCGATTGAGCAATGGACAAGCGTGCAAGCCTACGGATTGGCGGTGGTCTGCCTGCTGGTTGGATTGGCCGCTGGCTGGTTTGTCCGCGGATCGCAGAGCCCCGCCATTCCCGAAACCGCGAATGCCGCCGCACCTGCCCCCTCCATGGGAAATTCTAATACCAGCGCGTCCGCTCCCACCCCGGAACAGATGCAGAAAATGGCGGATGCACAAGCTGCTCCGCTGCTCGAGCAGCTTAAGGGAGACCCTTCCAACGCCGCGCTGCTGGAAAAACTCGGTGACATTTACTACGACACGCAAGTGTTCCCCACCGCGATTGACTACTATCAGCGCACCCTGAAGATCCACCCGGAAAACACTGGCGCGCGGACCGATATGGCCACCGCCTACTGGTATTCCGGTGACCCCGATTCAGCAATCTCGGAATTCCAGAAGTCGCTCTCTTACGAGCCCACCAAGGCAAATACGCTTTTCAATCTGGGCATCGTGGAGTGGCAAGGCAAGATGGATGTCGACAAAGCCGTCGCCACCTGGAAGAAATTACTGGAATCCAATCCAGATTATCCCGGCAAAGATAAAGTTCTCGAACTAATGGCGCAGGCTCAGAAACATGCGGGTGTGAAACCTGGAACGCCGGCAAAGCCCCTGCAGTAGGCGCAAACTCCGCTGCTGAGTGGTCAACCGGACTGCGCCATCAGAATCTCCACTCGGAACTCAGGGTGAAAACGGCTTCGTCCTGCTTCGGTAGCTTCACTCAGGTTACTGGCATGCTTCGCTGCTTTATCCCGCTTTCCTTCTTCTGCCAGCTCTCTTAACTTGTAGGCTACAGACCGCGCCAACGGCAGCACCGCCGCGGGCTGATTCTGTTCTGCGTTTTTGTGGCGACCCTGGTGGCCCGCGGAGGAGCAGAAACAGTACAAGTACAAACTCGACAACCTATCTGGTCAAGGCTTAAGGAACCACCGCAACTCAGCCCAATCCAATGAACATCACCACCGCCAGGGCTGATCGTGCCGTAACCAGGACTGCGAGTTCCTGGAGCCACAGACTCGATTCTTTTCTGGTGGGATACCTATTCCCGAAGAATAAGGACCGGAAACAAAGGCTGACAGACGACAGACGATTTTCTCCAGCTGTTCAGATCAGCAATTCTAATTTTTAACCTACTACTTAGGGCCGGATCCGCTGTGGGAAAGCGCTGGTCTGGCAGCGTTGACGGTTCCGTTCAGTTGGTGCGCCACTTCATGACATACCAACGCGCAAGTTGCAGTGCTGCCATTGTAGGAAATCGGCATCCCGCCGTTCGGAGCAACTACGTTCAAGTCGAAGTCCACCAATCGGCCTCCACTAACACTGCCATTCCGACCGGCTATGCCGTGAGCGGTGTGACAAGTGGAGCAACTGAAACCCGCATTGATGTGCGAAGAGTGTTGCGCCCAGCTAGTATTTCTGATTATGTTTCCCGGCAGGTCATGACACTTGCCGCACATCGCATACGGACCGTTCACCGTAAGGTCCGGATTTGGGTTTAAATTCGTAATCCGCTGGCCCGGACCTGGGGCCTGGCTGAATTCGTAACGGCGCTCCAGAAGGTGAGCCCATTTGGACCCGTGGGGCCCATTCGGACCAAGCCCGCCGAATTCACGATTGTCGTCACTATTGTGACAATCCGTGCAGAAAATCTGTGCCCCCATCAGTCGCCCCTGGCTGCTTCCGTTCAGTTGCGACATGTACGGAAGAAGACTGGGTTGAGGGTAACTCGACGAACTGGTGTGCGTCACTGGATGGCTGGAGGATGCCGTTGCAGCAAACTCCGCGATCACATTGGCCGGATTGGCTGGGTTCGACAGGTATCGCACTGGCCGGTATCCAGACTTCGATGTAGTCGGCGCCCCGGTCGACGTGCCATGGCAGCGCAGACAGTTCTCGTATTGATTCACCGCCGGCACCACGGGTGTGATTCCGTCGGTTGCTGAAATTCCACTTACCCCGCTCTGCGAGGGTCGAAGCAACGGCGGATTTGTGAAGCTAGCCACTTGCTGGCTCCCGTGCGGGTTATGACAGTCCGCACAGGTGGCGTGCCGATTGTTGTTCAGAAGCCCCCCCTCGGCGGTGTCGTGTGTGCTGTTCCCTGCGGGATAGGGATGATAAGAAGCCTTGGAGAATTCCGCGTATACGTTCGTGGTGCTGGGATAGATGTTGTTGTTTCCGTTGTGGCAAGTAATGCAATTCTGCGTATAAGCGTCCATGTTTGCCGGCGGCGGACTTGCCCCCCGCAGCAATCGCGCCGGACCATTTGCATTGTGCTCCACATGACAATTGCTGCAGGCGTTTTGCGCCACCGTGGTGTAGGGACCAACTTTCGCCGCCGGCAGAATCGCATTTGCCACCGTGGCGTGCGCGCTGTTCGGCCACAATACCAGCGGATTCGCTTCGCCGTTGACCGTGCGCGGAGAGGTTCCATGGCACGAAAGACATACTGCCCCTCCCGATCCGCTTCTTACTAGAAAATTGAGCGAAACCGGATCGACATTCTGCACATGCGGATTATGGCAACTCTCGCACTCGATGTTCCCATTGATCAGCGTCACCTTTTGCAGAGGGTCTTGGGTTTGCCCCTTCGCTATCAAACTCGCCACCAGGTCGGACTGGTCCTTGAGCTTGTTGAAGCTGAAAGGATGCGAGTTTTGCAGGCTGGTGCCCAGAATATCGCTCGCACTCATATTGCCCTGCATTTGAGTCTTGCCGTAGGGTACGGTCTGCCCCGGCGCAATCGTTCCATCGTGGCAGCTCAGGCACAGGCTGCTCGGTGCGCCAATCGGCGGCTGAACCGGTGTCTGGGTTGGGGTCGTCGTGCTGCGGTAAAGAGTGTACGTTTGCGAAGAGTAGGTCTGGGCCCAGAGCGGCCCCTTGCTGTTTCCGGAGTGGGGCGCGTGGCAAAACTGGCAGGCGGGTAGTCCTCCCTTCACCGGAGATTGCCCGCCGGGCCCCATATCATGCGCTCCCAGCACGTCGCCGCTGAATTGCCCCTGCAGGCTACATGTTATTCCGAGCAGAGCCGCACATAGTAGCAGCCACTTCATTTCTCACTGGCCCCCGCCGCCCTGCTCCTTCTTGCTGTAGTACTGAAACTCCTGCACCCGGCTGTTGTAAGAATCCGCTATGTAGACGCTATCGTTACGGTCAATAAACATTCCCGACGGCAGGTTGAATGCTCCCGCTTCTTCTCCTCTGGTTCCAAAGTAATAAAGCAGGTTCCCCAGCTGATCGAAAACTTGCACTCTACTCCAGGCCGCATCCACAACGTATAAGTGGCCTTCGCTGTCGAATCCGATCCCTTTCGGCCGGAAAAAGCTTCCCACATCCTCACCATCTCCCACATTGCCCACCGCGTATTTGAAGTTGCCGCCCCGATCAAACACTTGCACGCGGAAATTCATCGCGTCCACTACCGCCAGCTCTCGCCCGTGCAAAACAATCTCTGTCGGAAAGTTAAATTCCCCAGGTCCTGTGCCGGTCTTGCCAATCATCTGCAACACACTTCCATCCATATCCAGAACATAAATCCTGTTGCGCAGCGTGTCGGTGACGTAGATCCGCTGCGCCACGGAATCCACCGCAATTCCCGTGGGGCGTTTGAAAAAACCTTCACCCCCTTTCAGGTTACCCAGGATGCGCTTGAATTTTCCTCCCGCCTCGAATACAAAAATCCTTCCGGTCTCCGAATCCGTCACATAAAAGTTATCTTGCCCGTCCACCGCCACGCACTGCGGCGACTTCATCGAGTTCTCATCTTTATCATTGCGCGCCATAAACTTATATTTATGCTCGGCAAAGTCAAAGATGTGGATGCCCATCGCTCCGGGATCCGTAACGATCACACGGCCGCGGGAGTCTACCGCGATCCCGTAAGGTCTGATCGTCTGCCGCCTGTCCGGAGCTCCCGCTACCACGTCGATTACTTTTTTGAAGAAACTTCGCTTCGGCGAGACATCGCGGTCGGCTTGAAAGCTCCGCACAAAATCCAGCTTTCGACCACCCTCGAGCAGCAGTTCGGGCACCGGAAGCGGTTCGTGCTTCGCAGCTTTCTTATCAACTCTGTCATCACCCGCGAACCCCGGGGAAACCAGCGCTCCCCCTAGCGCGATGCACAAAACCCATCCGGCCCAATTTCCTCTCATGCATCGCTCTAAAACGCTTTGAACCATCGTTGAATTCCAACGTAAAAATTGGTGTAGCTGGCTGCGGGTAGCCCCGATGCGCTGACGAACTGATTCAGGTTAGTATACCCCGCAGTAAACACCATTTTGCGGAACTGGTAGGTCGTAAATGCCAGAATAACTTTCGATGAGCTGTTCAAGGGAACCGCCTCACCCAGACTGTCATTGACCGTCCTCATGTAACTCGTGCTGAACGATAGACGGCGCACCGGGTTCGTCGTAAAGCTGAACGAATACGAGGATCCTGTATCTAATAAGGACGTATTGCCCGTCAGCGCCGGAGGAACCGAACCCGGTGGCGCGATCAGTCCCGCTGCCGTCAACAGCACCGTGCCGGACGTATGAGAGTAGGTGGCTCCCGCGTTATACATCTTATATACGAGATTGGTCCCGTAAGATTCCGCGTGCGCGCTCGAACCGGCTGCCTCACCCAATCCCGTGTGGAATCCGTTGAAGGTCGCCATCCACCGCGTCCGGCGCCCCAACCGGCGTTGCGCTTTTGCCAGATAGGAATAATTGGACGTCACTTCCGTCGCCAGTATCGTCTGCGTATCCTGGGAGTAGCCGAAGCTCCCGTCCAGTTCGAAATTGCTCCATTGCTTGCTGAAATTCGCTCCCGCCACCAGGCCGGCCCCCTGGTTCCCCGCATCCGTTGCCTGATCGTTCACTCCCGCATACAGCACAACCGTACCCCACAGTGGCTTCAGAAACCGGTAGTTTACGATCGCGCTGAAGTGCGTGGCCGATACATCATGACCGTACACCTCTTGTTGCACGTGGCCGACATTGAAGCCCGCCGACAAGCTTCTTGTAATCACCAGATTGTCGGAGTTGTTCAGAGAAATCGAATAACTGCTTTTCCCCAGATCAACTTGTGGAGCAATTGCCCCCACACCGATCAGCTGTTGTTCGATCGACCCCGTCAGGTTGCTGTCGTAGTTTGCCTGAAACGACGTTGTAAACCTGTCGGTGGGCGCAAACGCTGCCGTGGTACTCACCGTCTGGTTGGAGCCGGAGTAGTTGCCTCCGTTCTCAGTGCCATTAAAATCGGACCATCCGTAGCTTGCCCCGAACGATCCCCTCATCGGGAGTCTGTGGCTTCCGTTGAAGGCAAATGATTTTGAATTTGTATCCCCGGTAACCGCTTCACCATTTCCCGTAATTACGGCAGGCAGTTCCGTGCTCGTCCACGTATCCGTAAAACGCGCCCCCGTGTACCAGCCATCGAGTTTGTAGTTGCTGTACAGGTTAAGATTTTTGGCGTCGGTATGGTCCTCTTGATCGGTACCGAAGATCGAGGAGGACGTTGCCGTTTGCGAGTACTGAACCGTCAGAGGAGGCATGCCCGGCAATAGTTCTGCCCACCCCACCCCGAAGCCGTGCGACTTGGACGTCGTATCCAGTCCCGGTGTCACGCCCAAGCCGTAGTTGCCGCTAGAGTTGTAGCCTTCGCCAAAGGAAAGTGTTCCGGGAAAGTGGCTGCCGCTGAACAGGTTCATGCCTGCGTTTACGCTGGTCGCGTCGGTAATCGAACCCTGACCCGAATTTGCCTGCGAGCGGTTGTAGATGGGATCGACGAAGTAGTTCAGAAATTTTGGGTTGTAATAATATCCCTGCAGATTGCCATCGCCGCTGAACAGCAAGCCATGGCTGGAGCCGATCGCGTCGCCGTAATTGCCGTTATAGCCGAACCCCAGGTTTCCCGTCAGGCTCATGCTGGTGTTGGTGCCGATCTCCATCTGAGCCCGTCCCGGCGTCGCCAGCATTACACCGAATGCCAGCACTAAACCAAACACACGCGCATTGTATTTCTGGCTGCTCAAGCCTGTCCCGTCCCTTATAGTTTTCCCGTGCCAACCTTGCCGTCCAATCGTTCCTGTAACTGCACTCGCTGATTTCCAGCAAACTTCTTTACAGCTCCTGAATCTGTGCGTTCTGGTGCAATTTCTTATCCAGCGCCACCCGCAGATGTTCGTATTTCTGCTTCTGCAGATTTTCCATCAACTTCGCTTTGATCTCGGCGAACGGCGCCATTCCCGGCGGCGTATGCGCGTTTACCCGGACTATCGTCCACGCCGTGCCCAGTGCAATCAGTCCGCTGACCTCGCCTGTCTTCATCTTTTGCGCAACCTTCACCACTTCCGGCGGCAGGTTCTCGCTCTTCATTACATGCCGGTCTCCCATATTCACCCGGAAGTCATCCTCTGAAACTTTTTCCGCCAGCAGTCCAAACTGCCCGTAGTTCTTGGTGGCCTTGGCCTGCACCAGAATTGCTTCGGCGCGTTTGCGCGCGTCCGCCACCACCTGGGCGCTGGCCTGCTCTGCAGGAATAATCGAAATTGTCTGGATGGTAAAAGTCTCGCCGTGCTCGAACGCCTTCGGATTTTTCGCATAGTAGCTGCGCGCTTCCGCCAGCGTGACCCCCGCCTTGGCATCCACTTCCCGCTTCAGCATGGCGTCGATCAGCAGCGAGCGCTTAATCCCCTGCCGCAGCTTCGCTTCCGATCCCCCCAGTTCTGTCTTCAGATATTCGTCGAATTCCGCCTTGCTGCCGAACTGCCCTTTGAAATTATTTTCTTCCCGCGTGATCCGCGCCGGCGCAATTACCACCTTCTGCCGCAGCGCTTCCTGGTAAACCAGCTCTTCGAAGATGATCATTTGCATCGCGCCTTGCCGGATTTCCGCTTCCGCCTTCTTGGGGAAGCCGCCGTGCTGCTTAGCGTACGGAAATAATGCGAACATCTCGCGCAAAAGGTCGCGATCCGTCAGCACCGCGTCATTCACCTTCACCACCGGCTTGCCGGTCACGATCAGGCTAGATGCGTCGGCGCTGGAATTTACCGCTTTGGCTGCCGCCGGGAAGGAAGAACTCGGCGCTGCTGTTCCCGTTGAGGAATGCGATGCCATCATCTGTTGCGCGCTGGCGCTGGCTACCGTCAGCAGGAGCGCGACTGCGATTTTGATCTGGGATTTCATCTGGTTTCTCCCCACCTTGCTGTTCCCCACTTTGTTCTACTCACACACATCTTTTACTTACTCTGCCCGTTCCCCGCCGGGTTCAAAGAACGGGGGAGGGAACTTCCCTCCCCCGGGTTCCAATCAGCACTATTGTTAGAAAGCCGTGGGCAGCGTGCCGCCGTTGGCTTCGTTCGACTCGCCAAAGTGGCACTGGCGGCAGAACTGGGTGGTGGAAGCGGCCTGTCCCAACGGGATGTTGACGTTGTTCGGGTTATAGGGGCCGTTGATGAAGAAATACTTGGCATACGTTCCGGTGGAGTTGCCGGCGATGGGATTCGTCGCGCTTACCACGGAGTACACGTTCATCGAGTGCTGGTCATGGCAGGTGGTGCAGACAATGTAAGGAACGTTCGAAGCGTTGACCGGGGTCGGATATGCATACTTACCCTTAAGCAGGGCCGGTGCGCCGTAGGACGTTACAAACTGTTGATATTGTCCAGCGTAGGTGATGCCGGTGATGGCGCCCGTGGCGATGGTATAGGTGATGCCGTTGGTCGCGTTGCCGTAGAAGCTGCCCAGGGCTGCGCTAACCGTCGCGCTTTCGCCGATCGGGTGATCGTTGTTATAGTTTCCGCCATCCGTCGAAAGGCCCAGATTGGTCGTGCCATCTGCGCCCAGCAAGGTGGGGATCTTCGCCGTGCCGTAAGAAGACGGCAAAGCGCCGATCTGCTGTTCAAAGGCCCAGTTCGCCATCATGGCGCCTTTGGCAACTGCGCCGTCATGGCAAGCCAGGCACATTACTGCGCCGCGCATGTCCGAGTATTGCTGCGCTGTCATAGTTGTGGGGTTGCCGTTGGCTGCGGTTGCAAATTCGTACTTAGCCGCGCTTCCGGTGTTCGAAATGTCGCTGAAGTCAAACGTCTGGCCCCAGAGTGGTCCCATATCCTGGGCAAACAGAGCGTTAACGCCAGTGTATTTGTCAGTGACGGTACCGCTCACGCCGTTGCCGCCCGAGCCCCATGCGCCGCTATGCGGTGCATGGCAACCCGCGCAACCGCGGCCGTAGTTCTGGTGAGCGCCCAGAACGTCGACGAGCGGGGCGACGGATCCCGGTGCTCCGGATGACGTGGGATTCTTTCCTTGCGTGGGTTGGCCAAACATCATGGCCGATGCCATTACCACCATCAGCATTACTAAAAATAGCTTTTTCATTGGTGAAGCCTCCTAAAAGATAGACAACTGACTCCACCTTAGTTATGCACGACAGTCGCCCCTCTGAGGCGAAGCTGTCCGTGCCGCAAAAAGTTACCCAAGTCACTGAAAGATAAGATAGTTATCAGGATTATGGTGTATTACTGCGTTTTTCAACAAACACCTTGCAGTGCCCTTCGAATAGGGTTTCCACTCACCCTAGTGGTGGAAAAAACCCACGTAGCGTACCCATTCGGGGTCACGCCTACGACATGGTGGCTTTGAGGCTAGGAGAAAACGGAATCTAATGTTGTGCGTGGACCTTTGGCGCCGCTGACGCGCCCGAAGGCTTATGATCCCGAGGAACCACCTTAATTTCAAACAATTTTGGCCACAACTTTCCAGTCACGAAGAGGCGGTCGCCCTTCGCGTCGTAAGCGATGCCATTCATTACTGCTTCAGAATTCGTGAGTTTTTCGCTGTCCATTAATCCAATCAGATCAATCCACCCCAGAACCCTTCCCGTTCGAGGGGAAATTCGGACGATCAGGTTCGTTAGAAAAATGTTGGCGTAGATCTCGCCATGCACATATTCCAGTTCATTGATATTGGAGAGCTGGCGTCCGTTCTCGTCAGTCACGGAAATGCGCTTTGTCTCGGAAAAAGACTTCGGATCGAGAAAGCGAAGTACGGGTGTCCCATCACTCAAAATGAGCTGCTTGCCATCTTGAGTCAGACCCCAGCCCTCGCCCGTATATTGAAAAGTACGCTTCCAGGCAAAGCTGGCGCGGTCGTAAACGAAGCCCAGCCCATCTCTCCACGTCAACTCGATCAGGTCGTTGCCCCAGTTCGTAAGCCCTTCGCCGAAATATTTAGCCGCAATATCGTAACGCTTCAGAATCCGGCCGGTTGATAGGTCTACCATTCGTATCGAGGACGTGCCATTCCAGCCAGTGCTTTCATAAAGATGACCATCTACGTAAACCAGGCCTTGAGTGAATGCCTCTGGATCATGCGGATATGTATGAACGATCCGATAGCCGTCGGCCTGATCGGAGTATTGTGCGTTCGCACGAGAGGACAGAGCCCATGCGCCGAACAAGAAACAGATTGCGACGATAACGTGACGGAACATTGCGGCCTGCCCTAGCGAAGTTGCTCCAGGTACCAAACGCATTATTGCAAAGCCTAGCGACCTCGATCACGCTCGCTGGCAGGGCAGCCCCCACGATGAACGGCTGCTACTTCGAATCCTCACCCTGCTTCGGCGTGTCAGAAGGCTTTGCTTTTGTCGGAAAAGGCGCGGGTACCACTTTCTCCGGCTTACTCGCCGGCTTCCCCTCGGGATTCTTATTCGCCGCCTTCAACGCGGCTCGCCGGTCCGCTTCTTTTTGCGCTTCCTCCTGGGTCACGTAGCGGAACATCTGCACTCGCCCGGGATACACCTCCGAAGTAAAGACCCGGTTCTCTTTCTTATCAATGAAGATGTATTGCAGTCCGGAAAAAGTGCCGGGCAGAATGCCCTGCTGGTTCCCCATCCACATCAGCAAATCGCCCTCCTGGGTAAACAGGTGGATGCGGTTCTGCATCGTGTCAGTCACCCAGATGTGGCCGTCGCAATCCACAGCGATTCCCTTGGGCATGGAAAAGTATCCCGGGCCATCGCCATGCTTGCCGAACGTGCGTATGAATTTTCCATCGGCATCGAAGACCTCCACGCGGTAGTTGAGCATGTCGGCGACATAAAGATTGCCGTCTTGATCGAGAGCGACGCTGGTCGGTTTGGAGAAATCTCCCAACGCGCTCGACTGGTGCCCAGTGTTTGGAGTTCCAATGGCCCGTATCGGCGCCAGCGTGTCGGCATCAAATACCAGCACCTGATCTAACCCAATGTCAGCGACGTAAAGAAAACGATTCTCATTATCGATCGCCATTCCGCTGGGAGTGACCAGCCCCTGCGTGATCGCGGCCTCGCCTTTATGGTCTTTATTGAAAACCAGAATCCGGTGCGCCTGCGCATCGGAGACAAACAGCCGGTCTGCGTCATCAATCGCCAATCCATTGATCAGCACAAACCCGGCATCTTTGCCGTTCTTGATCATCTGCGTTTCTTTGGTTTCCGGGTCGATGATGAAAACTGCGCCCACCTTGCCATCTGCCACATAGAGCTTGCCCTTGGAATCAACCGCGATGCCATGCGGTTCGCCGAAGAAAAAATGGTTCTTGAGGGGATTGTCGCTCTTGTCAGGATTTGTGCCCGCCAGCCGGTCCATCCAGTTGCTCTTGGGCTTGGCCTGCTGCGCGCTGAAGTCCGGCAGTTTTTCTCCCGCAAAATAATCCAGATACCGGACCCGCGCGATGTTCGGAGGCTGCGGCCACACCACCTTCGCCTTGTCGATTACGTCCAGCACGGAGACCCGCTTTTCCGTTGCCTGGTCGCCTTTCTTCTTCTTCTCACTCTGGTCGCCGAAAGCAGCGGATGAAGCCAGCACCATAACCATCAGCAGCGTCGTTGCCACGCTTCGATTTCTCTTCCAACTTTTTTTTTCGTTCATCTTTGCACCCTCACAGATCTTTATTCTCCATCTCAGTTCGCTCTCGAAGCTTCCGCCTTGCAGCATCGGCCCGTTACTTAGGCAGACTCTTGTGACAGCTCGCACAGAACAGCGAGTCATTCTTCTGGTCTCTTGCCAGCAATCCGTTCTCCGCCGAAGCGTGCGGCTGGTGACAGGTCAGGCAATTGATCGGAGTCTTCACCTTGGTCATATCAGCCGGATCCATCACATTGGCGATAGGGTGGCGGTCGACGGGATGGCCCAGGTTGTACTTCAAGGGCAGAATGGGCACCTTCGCGAAGTAGTTTTCCGGCAACTTTACCGCGCCGCCGAAAATCGTGACCAGGTGCTCGCTCTCCAGCTTCTGCGGCTTCGCCTCCGGCCCGTGGCACTCCAGGCACAGCTTATTGGGCTCAGCCACCCGCAACAGATGGTCGTTATCCCCGCCATGCCCTAGATGGCACACCGAGCAGCCCTGCACAAAGGCCGGCTGGTGGTGCACCCGCTTCTTCTCCAGGTCCGCGATGTCGCTATGGCAGCTCAGGCAAATGTTGACCGGGTCCGTCTTGGGCAAATTCGGGTAGGCGCTGGCATGCGGATTGTGGCAGTCCGTGCAATCGCCGGCCGCCCCGGGATGTTGCACCTTTGCCTTGGAGATCAATTCTGCTTTGTCGGAGTGGCAGGTAACACAAAGATCGTTGACCTTCGCCTGAGTCAGGACCACCTTGCCATCTTTCGCCGGAGCATGGCACATATCGCAACTCTTGTCGGCAAAGGGTGGATGAGTGAACTTCGCCATCAGCTTCGGCGCCGCGGACTCGTGCGGGTCATGGCACTGCAGGCAGTTCGCCGTAGCAAACGGCTGGTTCTGATGGGCCTTCTGCAATCCTGCGTCCTTGGCATCATGGCAATCCAGGCACAACGCAGGCGCGCCCTTGGTCAAGTGAAAACGGTTCTCCGTCGAGGGCTCTGCGCCGGTCTTGTGGGTTACGTGACAAGCGTCGCAACCCATGTCCAGCGCGGCGTGCCGGCTGCCCTTTTCGGGAACGTTGACCCCGATCTTATGGCAGCTCAGGCAAAGATTTTCTTTCTGGTCGCCGGACTCCGACTTTAACAATTGGAATTTGTTGTCGGAGGTGTGCGGGTCGTGGCACTTAATGCAATCCCGCGCCGCCGGCGGATGGATTGAACCTTTCACGTCTTGGGGATTCTTGTCGGCGTGGCAGGTGTAACACAATGCGTGCGAGGTGGTGGTGATCAACTTCACGTGGGTCACGTTCTTGACCGTACGCACTTCGTGGCAGCTCATGCAGCCCATCGCGATCGCCGAATGCACTGCCTTGCCCTTGGTCTTGTCTTCGTGGCAACCGATACAGGTTGCCGCATCCGCCTTCGGGTCCAGCGGGACGGGGTGCTCCTTCGCCCCCGCATGGCCGGCGAACATCAACACCAGAAAACACGCCAGCAGGATTGACTTGGATTGGTCCCAAGGCTTCGCTGCAACTGCTCCCGCAATGAGAACTCCCGAGGTGCCTGATCGCCTTATTAACGATTTCAATGCCGAGCCCACCACTTCCTCCCGCGAGGTATTCACCCGAGTTGCAATTGCACGCCTCTTGCCTTAGTTCAGCAAACTCTTAGTTTTCCGCGAGATCTCTGTAAAAGATTGCAACAGCATCAATTGGCAACCATCGTGATCGCTCATAAAACCCGCAACACCCTTTGAATTCATTGCGGGTTGGGGTTTCTGCCACAACGCGATGGTCTAAATGACCCAAGTACTCTACTCCCGGAAGTGGTTTCATCTGAAGTCCACGAAAATAGGGCAGCCGGTATCCGGGGTCATCCTGCGCTAAATCCCCGAAGAAGTCGATCCCCGCTGTGTGATATGGCTCACAATGGGCCGCGATTCCTTCCTCTTTCTCCCGCAGATCCTCCAGCATTTCAACAACTTACGCCGGGTTTTTCGCTATGGCGCGAAACGTGCTTTCTCTTGCCGGGGAAGGGGGACTACTATGGGGGCAAGCGCTCAATCGTTACCTCGCAAGATCTGGCAAACGCTGGCAGCCATTAAGACTGGCGTGATTCTGCTGATTCTGGTTGTGATCCTGTCGGCTGCCGGCACTGTAATCCTGCAGCGTCCCGCCACCGAGGCCGACGAGATGAGGCGCGCTTATTCTCCGCAAGTGCTGCGCCTGCTCGATCTCTTGAAACTTACTGACGTCTTCCACGCCTGGTGGTTCGTGTTGCTGCTGAGCCTGGTCAGCCTCAGCATCATCGCCGCCTCGGTGCAGCGCTTCCCCAATGCCTGGAGATTTTTTTCACGCCCTTACAAGAGTCCTGATGAAGCTTTCCGTAAAGCCCTCCCCGGCCATGTCCTGATTCCGATTACGGACGAAGAATCGGCTCTCAGCGCCGTCGAACGCGTCCTGCACAAAGGTGGTTTCGCTCCCGAGCGCATCGTCCGCGAGAGTAGCTTTTCGCTCTTCGGCGAGCGCCATCGCCTTTCGGAAATGGCGGTGTACATTGTGCACGCCAGCCTGCTACTCATTTTTCTCGGCGGCATCGTCGACGCCTTGTACGGCTGGCGCGGCTTTGTCACTCTGACCCGCGGCCAGCAATCCAGTCAGGTCGTGCCCCAGAATGGCTCCGCCCGCAACCTCTCCTTCGCGGTTCGTTGTGACGCCGCAGGTCAGGATAATTATGCCGACGGCTCCCCCAAAAAGTGGTGGTCCGATCTTTCTGTGCTGAAAGATGGACAAGTCGTGCTGCGCAAACAGATCGTCGTCAACGAGCCCCTGGTTTATGGCGGCGTGCGTTTTTATCAAGCCAGCTATGGCCAGACCGGCAAACTCGACAAGCTTGTTCTCACCGCCACTCCGCGGGACAACCAAGTCGCCAAAGACATCGAGATCGGTCCTGACGAAACCCTTGCCCTCGATGATCAAACCACCGTCCGCCTCGCCGAATTCATTCCCGACTACGTGGTCAGCGACGGTCAGGTGTACGCCCGCTCCAACGATTTGGAAAATCCGGCGGCCCATCTGATCGTGACCTCGAAAAAAACCGGCGAAGCCGTAAATTTCTGGCTGCCCCCCATCCCTGGCCTCGAACAGAACGCGTCGTCGCCTTACTTTTTCCAGGGCAAAGACTTGAAGATGGCCTACTTCACCGGCCTTGAAGTCTCCCACGAACCCGGCCAGTGGGCCGTCTGGGCAGGAGTTCTCCTGATGGGGCTGGGGCTCTCCCTGGTCTTCTATTTCGTGCACAAGCGCGTATGGGCTGTGCCCGTTCGCGATGCTCGCGGCCGCTTGATGCTTTGGATCGGCGGTACTGCCAATAAAAATAAGGACGCTGCCGAGCACAGCTTCCTCGAACTGGTCGAAGAAATTAAAGCTGAACTAAAAATTTTAGTGCACGCCGACGCCGAGGCGCCTGCGGCTGTACTCACCGGAAAATAATTCCGGCAATGGAGGATGCGTCAATGTCGCGAGTCGCAAAAATTGAACAGCAACCAGTGGCTAGCGGTATCACACTGGTCGTGATGGTGGGTCTAGGGGTCGCCTTCCTGCTCTTCATCGCTTTTCTAAACGTGGTAAAAAGCGGCAACCTGCTCAACGATTCGAACCTGCTCTACGCCGCGCTCATTTTTTATAGTGGGGCCGGAACACTTTATCTCGCTTTCGGCATTACCGGCGTTCCCGCCTACGTCCGTTACGCTTCTCTGGCTACATGGGCTGGACTCATCGCCAATACCGGCGCCGTTGCGCGCCGCTGGTATGAAGCCGGACATCCACCGTTCGCCAGCATCTATGAAATGTTGCTGATGTTCGTCTGGACCCTCGCCGTCCTTACCCTGGTCGCAGAAAAAAAATTCGGAGTGAAAGTTATCGGCACCGTCACCATGCCCGTCGCCATCGTCGGCGTCGTGCTCATGCAACTGCTCCGCACCGAAGTCCACCCGCTGGTTCCGGCGTTACAATCCACCTGGCTCCACGTCCACGTCACTCTCGCCATGCTGGCCTACGCCGCCTGCGCTCTCAGCTTTGCCCTGGCCACAATGTTTTTGATCCAGGACAAAATGAAGACCGAAACCTTCCTCGCCGCAACCAACATCTTCACCGTCGGCACTTATCTCGGAGTCCTGACCCGCTTCGAAAAATGGGGAGGCCTCAGTCTCATCGCCTGGAACCCAGAACAGAAATCCGAAGTTTTCCTATCCAGGGGCGTACGTTTATTTGTCGTCATTCCCGACCTCGGTTGGCTGCTGCTGCTGGTCTTGGCAGCTTCGGCCGCACCCCTGGTCCTCTATCTCATCTATCGCAAAACCAACGACGATGGCTGGATCAACACTGCCAATCGTGCCGTCTTCCTCAGCATCTTGCTGCAAGTGATGGCCCTCGCATTTTTCGTGCTGCGGGCCAATGGTGGTCGATATACTTCCCTCGACGCGGAGGGAGTTTTCTCCACCAGTCTCGCTGCAAGTCCATTCATTCTTTCCGGTATGGTGGGAGGAATTTTCGTCTCATTGCTTTATCTCCTTCTTCTCTGGCGCAGGGAGGACCTGCAACGCATGCTGCCCAGCGCCGAAGAACTCGACCGCATCACCTACAAAACCATCGCCATCGCATTTCCACTACTCACCCTGATGATCGCGGCTGGCGCCTACTGGGCGAACCGTACTTGGGGTTCCTACTGGAGCTGGGACCCCAAGGAAACATGGGCGGCAATCACCTGGCTGGTTTATGCCGGGTACCTGCACATGCGCATCACTCGTGGATGGCGCGGCCGTCGCGCAGCCTACTTCGCCATCCTCGGCTTCGCCATAGTCATGTTCACCTTCTTCGGAGTCACCTACTTGCTGCCCGGAATGCACGCTTATGCCTGAGCTGAAAGATTTCGAAGTAGAGCCGCACGCGCCGGTCGAGAGACCGGCCGTCGCTGCTCCGGAGGAATTCCACTTGAGTTCCGTACGCGTCAATTGGCAGCTCAAGGCAATCTTACCCATCGGCTTCGTGCTCATGGCCGGACTCCTCCTCTTCACGCTCGCAACTGTTTCCCTGCGCGATCCCGATCGTCATGCCGTCCTCATTCTCGCCGGAGCGGGCGCGGTCGCTGTCTGCGCCGTATCCATGTTTGTTCTCGCTTTTCTTGTTCAAAGACCGATGGTCGAACTGCAGGAAAAGATCGCCCAGGTCAGCGCTGGCAACCTGAACGTCTCTGTCAGTTTTTCCAAACGCAACGACGAAATCGGAGACCTTGGCCGCAATTTCAACCACATGATGCGGCAATTGCGCGAGAGCCGCGACGAAATCGAACTGCTGCATCGCACCCAAATGTCCCGCGCCGAACACCTCGCCACTTTGGGCGAACTTGCCACCGGGCTGGCTCACGAGATTCGCAATCCGCTCGCCGGAATTGCCGGCGTCATCGAAATCGTTGCCCGGGATCTTCCTTCCACCAGCCCGGCCCGCGCCGTCATCAAAGACGTCCGTCAAGAAATCGCGCAGATCAACCGTATTGTTACCGATCTTCTCGAGACCGCTCGTCCGCATCCTCCTCACATTCGCCTGAGCAATCTCAACACTACGGTCGAGCACGCGGTCATGCTCGCGCGCCAGCAGGTGCTCTCCAAGCCCATCAAGATTGAACTGCAAAAAGCGGCGGACCTTCCCGAAGTCGAGCACGATAGCGATCAGATCCATCAGGTCATCCTGAATCTTCTGCTGAATGCGGTTCAAGCTATGGAAGGCGCCGGCACCGTAGGTGTAGAAATCGTACAAAAGAAAGGCTGCGCCAGCGTGATTGTCAGCGACACTGGCCGCGGCATTCCCACGCAAAACCTGCCCAACATTTTCCGCCCCTTTTACACCACCAAAGGCAACGGGACGGGACTCGGCCTCTCTCTCGCCCGTCGAATCGTGGAAGATCATCACGGAAAAATCGAAGTCATTAGCACTGTTGGGAAAGGCAGCCAGTTTACCGTCCTTCTGCCGTTTCAATTGCAAACAGCGGAAACTGCAGTGTTGTAAGGGCGCAAGTTGGTAAGACCGCACACCCGGTACCCCTTGCGTCATCTGGAGCGCGGAGCTTTTCGTCCCCTTTCTAATCACTGTGTCTTCGAAGCGTTATCCTGCCCGCCGGTCAAGCCAGAGCGTCAGGTTTGACACTGTGGTAGGCCGGGATGCTGTGATCGCCAACATAAGAAGAATCTCAGTCACCATTCCTCCAACTTGGCCACTACCGTGCAAATGTTGCCGTGTAGCGATGACTTCCTTGCCTATGTCGAGTTTGCCCATGGAGGAGGCAGAAGCGACTTATCCCCCTCCGCCGCCTAATCGGGTTTCTACTGAGGTAGAGGGCAGGCAATTTTTGCTGCAGGCTTTTCGTTCGTTTGCCGAGGCGGCGGATTCGCTGGAGCGTTCCTATGGAATGTTGCGCTCGGAAGTGGCGCGACTGAATGAGGAACTGGCGGCGAGCCATGCCGGACTGGCGAGCAGTGTGGAGGAGAACCGGCGGATGCGAGAGCATCTGGACCGGATTGTAGAGGGGTTACCCTGCGGTGTGCTGGTAGTGAAGGAAGGAAAAGTTGGAGATGAGATTTCGCTGATCAACCCCGAGGGAAGGCGTTTGCTGGGATTGATCCGAAACGGCCTAATTAGGAGCGCAGAAGAAGTTGGAAGTGCGGAGTCGGGCGCGGCGATTCCGGCGGAATGGCGAGAACTGTTCCAGAGGTCGGTGGCACAAGGTGGAGAACAGGAGCAGTGCTTCAGCGATGGTAGTGGCGAAGAGTGCTGGCTGGCGGTGAGGCACGCGGCGGTGAAGGGGGAAGCTGAAGCTCAGAATCGAGAGGTGGATGGGAATGAAAATGAGAGTTGTGTTTCGGTATTCATTCTGCGCGATGTGAGCGAAGGCAAACGCCTGTTGGGGGCGAAGGAGCGGTTGCGGCGGGAGCAGGCGCTGGCTGAGATGTCGGCCATTCTGGCGCATGAGATTCGCAATCCTCTGGGGAGCCTGGAATTGTTCGTCGGACTGCTGGCGAGAGCGGAGCTGCCGGAGGAGTGCCGTCCGTGGGTGGAGCAGGTGCAGGCGGGGCTGCGCACGCTGGGAGCGACGGTGAATAACGTCTTGCATTTTCACAGTCTGCCTTCGCCGCAAAGGGTGCAGACAGATTTGGGAGCGCTGCTCGATTGGGCGGGAGGATTTCTGGTGCCGATCGCGCGCCAGGCGCGAGTGGAGTTGTGCTTGCGAAACCATTTGCATGGCGTATGGTTTCAGGCCGACCGTCACCGGTTGGAACAGGTGCTGCTGAATCTGGTGCTGAATGCCTTGCGGGCGATGCCGGGCGGCGGGTGGGTGGAGATTTCCGGGAGGACGTTGTATGGCGGCGATTGCGCGGCGGCGGCGATTGCGGTGAGCGATACCGGACCGGGAATTGCGCCGGGGAGCGCAGGCAAGATATTCGAGGCCGGATTCAGCACGCACGCGGGGAGTCCGGGGCTGGGGCTGGCGGTGTGCAGAACAATTATCGAGCAGCATGGCGGGAGGCTTGAGTCGGGGAACCGGGTTGGCGTGGGGGCGAGTTTTACGATGACGTTTCCGCTAGCGATTGAGGAAGTGCGGCAAGAAAGTTTCTGCGCAGAAAGTTCTGGTGGGGGGAAATGAGGGGAAGCAAATGAATCGAGTGCTGGTTGTGGACGACGAGCCTGGCATGCGGGCGGCGCTGGAGGCGCATTTTCTGCGGCGCGACTGGCGGGTGGAGACGGCGGCGAGCGCGGGGGAGGCTCTGGAAAAGTTTCGCCGCGGGCTGCATGCGCTGGTGGTGACCGACATCCGTTTAGGGGGCGCGGACGGATTCAGCGTGATGCGCCAGGCGCGCTTGCTGGCTCCGCGGACCGCGGTGATTCTATTGACCGCGTACGGCAATGTTCCGGATGCGGTGGCGGCTATGAAGGATGGCGCTTGCGATTACGTGCCCAAACAAATGTCGCAAGCTTCGCTCGACATTCTTCATATTGGCCAGGACTTGCTGGATAAAATACGGGTTGCATCCGACGCCTGGCGCGGCCGAAAACACCTTCTGGTAAAGAAGTCGCCTCGCGCTGAATTGCGCACTGCGGAACATTCTTCGACGTCTGTTGCTATGGTTGCGCTCGGCCTCTCCACAGGAGGACCGAAGGCGTTGCAGGAAATTCTTCCACTTCTTCCCGGCGATCTCCAGGTCCCGATCCTTGTGGTTCAGCACATGCCGGCAGGTTTTATTGTTCCCTTTGCTGAGAGACTGAATCACCTTTGTGCACTTTCCATCTGCCAGGCATCGGCGGGAGAGGTGGTTCGCCCGGGAGTGGTTTATCTTGCTCCTGCCGGACTACACATGAGGGTAGAGCGGAGCATTTCATCGCGAACAGTGATTAGCCTTTCGGAGAAACCAGAAAATCAGATGCACGTTCCATCAGTGGATGTTCTGATGAAATCGGCTGCCTCGGTATTTGGCTCGCAGGCCATGGGCGTGATTCTGACCGGCATGGGGTCGGATGGAGCGGAGGGAATGAGCGCCATCAAGCGCAAGGGCGGTTTTACAGTAGGCCAGGACGAATCTACTTGCACGGTGTATGGCATGCCCCGGGCTTGTGAACGGCTGGGAATTCTCGACAAGGTTGTTCCGCTCTCCCGGATTCCCCATGAGATCCTGCTAGCCACGGGTTACCGCAAGAGCAGTGCCAGCTAGGGCCGGTATTTTTTGATCGAATTGAATTGGCCCGTCGATTCGCGCACCTTTTCAAGAAGTGTGCGAACGGAAAAGGGCTTGATCAAATAATTTGTGGCAGCCTGCCACCGCTCCGAGCAATCGAACTGTTCCGCGTGCCCAGTCATCAGCAGCACCTGGCCATGCGGACACCGATCTTCGAACGCAGTTGCCAGGCGGCATCCAGATATGCCGGGCATTACCAGATCGGTGAGCAAAAGGTCAATTGCAGGTAGGCAAGCGTCCAAAACTTTAAGAGCCTCATCTCCGCTACCAGCCACTAGGAGTCGGTAACCAGCCGACTGCAAGGCCTCGGCAATCGCCTGGCGGAGGAAGGCTTCGTCTTCGACTAGCAGAATCGTTTTCACTCCGGGTCCACGGGCCGCGGCGGCAACAGCCGCAGCGGGCGTCGGTTTGGCGGCTATCTCCAGGGCCATTGCATAGCCACTACTCAAGAAATCGCTGCCGTAGTTCTCGTGGCCTGGACTCTCCATTCGAGCAACCTGCCTTTCGTGCACTCCGTTTTCTCCAAGCAACTCAATCGCCATCTGTTCACCTTTGCGATCGAGCACTCAAAATGCAAGTGCCACAATGATTTGGATGGAATGAAGAAGGAATGTCAAAGCAGATCGTTGAGGCGTCGAGCCCAATTCCGGAAAAAGAAGCGAAGACCTGTTCCGAACCGGGAGTGGCGCTGAAATTTCGTTCTAACTATTTTGGAGCCGTCAATATGGTTCCGTTGGGATCAAGCAGGATCTTGTGCGTGCCCAGAGGCGCGGACAGATGGAACGAAGACTCCGCCCCATCGGCAAAAACGCGGCCTACAAATATTGGCGACTTGCCCGTTGTCAGTGCATAAACTGGAACCGATGTCACCAAATCTTCAGGTGAGTCCTTCTGCCGGATGGTTCCCATGATCAGGACCGAATTGGCCTTAGGCGTCAACTTAACGCTCTGCAGTTCAAGCCTGGGCAGGGCCGTGCCGTTGATCCACCCTTCCATAAACCAGTCGAGCGATGCTTTGCCTTCGTAACGCGCCGAGGCCGGCAGATCCTCGGCGAACACGTTCAACAGTTCTCGGGTGCTGACGGATTTGCCGGCATAACGCTCCCGAACTTTTCGCAAGGAGCGAACGAAGGGTTCCTCGGCGCTGGCGCTACTTCCGCTCTTCCTGGCAGTTTCGATCGCGGCATCCTGCATCATGGAACGCAGCATATGGAAAAGCCAGGTTCCCCGGCCGTAGTTGATCGCCTCGTAGCCCTCCGGAAAATGAGAAGAGAGCAGGCGTCCGCCGAGCGTCACCGGCCCGGCATTTTTGGGATAATTGCCTTCCTTATCTTTATCCGCCAACTCGTCGCGATATTTCTCGAGGACAAGCCGGAAGCCGGCAGGATCTTTTTCCTGCAAAATCATCAGTGCGCAGTAGTTCGCCAGCCCTTCGCTGAACCACTGATCGCGGTAAGTGCTCCAAGTCACCAGGTCTCCCCACCACTGGTGGGCGGTCTCATGCGCCGGGACGAGTTGCGCGGTGAGTGCCGTTACCGGATTCATGTGCAGAGTTTCACGCTCATCACGACTCAGAAAGGCGTAGGAAGAAAGAAAAACCAATCCGGGCCAGCCCTGGCTGCTGCGGCCGGGCAATTGAGTCAACGACAGCTGGCTGTAAGGGAATGGACCAAATCGCTGCGAATAGTAACGAATGGCGGCGGCCGCCGCTTCAGCAACAGCATTTGCGTTTCGAGCCGGAGAAGGAGCAGAGGGCGGAATCACAATTGGCTGGATCTGCGGCAGCGCGGGATTCGGATCCATCTGTACGGCCACCGCCGGAGGCTTTTGGAAGTCCTTCTCGACCACCGCCGTGGCATAACTTTCGACGGTGATGTTGCCGGCTTGCGCCGTTCCTTGCACATACTTTCCAAGATTGAATCCTGCCACCGGTATGGGGCGTTCTGAAACCCAGTGGCTCACTTGTTCCTCGCTGGACGGCTGCGAAACCGGCACCCGTTTGCCGGTCGCCAGCAGCGTCCAGCCTGCCGGATAGTGAAAGGTGAGATCGAACTCGCACATGGCCATGCCACGGTTGGGGTACCAGGTTCCGCGCTCTCCCACGTACAGCAATCCTTTGCCGGACTCTTCCATCACTTCTCCGCCGTAGACAAAACGCAGGTTGAGCTTCTGTCCTTTCCGAGCTGGTTCGGGCAAGATTACGGCCAGCATATCGTTGCCGCTTCTCGCCAACTGCGTGCCCTCGACCGAAGGGTTATGAATGAATTCAACCGGTTTGCCGTCCGCTTCCACACTCTTTATTTGAAGGAAGCGGGAGAGTTCGAAGGCCAGGAATCGCCATCCGCCACGTACTACATCGACTTGCAGTTGCACGGTTGCATCCACCTGTTTGGGTGGTTCCACGCGGGCATCGACAACATAACGGCGTTCGAGTATCCGGTCTTCATGACCTTCGGTTTCGACCGGCAACGCCTCGGGAGGCTGTCCGCCGGCCGACTGGTGTCGCGCGTGTTTCTCGGTAGAGAATGAAGTCCAGACGTCGTAATAAACGTTCCCGTTGCCCGCGGTCTTGGATTGTCCCGCCTCCACTTGTTCGCCCGCTGTGGCATCGAAGAACAAATCGAATACGCCTAATTTGTTCCCCTGCACACGGACGTGTAACATGCGGTCGTCATCGGGGTCGGGTGTGGCTACTGGTCGATGACTACTCTCGCCCGCCATGGGAAGCATCTCGCTAAAGCTGGCCAGCAATCGCATGGCGTCCACCCGGGCCATGTTGTGCGCGGTTTGCTCCCAGCGATTGGCAAACTCCTCGGGCTGGTCGGGCGCTCTGAGGCCTGGCTGCATTTCGACCGGGGTATTGTCGTTGAAGCGGAAGTAGGCGGTAGAGAAGCGCTCCTCCAGAATGGCCATTCCCGTGAACAGGCTCAGCGACTTGCGCTCCACTTCATTGGGCGGTGCCAGCAAAACTTCGCCGTCGCCCTCAAAAAATGCACCTGTTATTTTCCCCATCACATCTTTGGTAAAGGCAATGTTGCCATCTTCCAAAGTGATGTGGATGGCTCCGCGATCAAGCGATGCGCTGCGCACTTTGAAAACTCGAGCAGGATCGAGCCCGACACTCTTGAGCTGAAGGTAAAGGGACTCAGCCGCTCCCGGTTCGTGCGCCGGGGGCGCGCCTTGCGCAGCAGCCGCCGGCACACTCCAGCCAGGATGGATCAGCAAAAGCGCACCGATTGTTACCATGCCCAGTCTGAGGGCTGGTGGTACTTTGGTGACGTAGGTCGGGGCGCTCACAGTTGCTAGAATGCGCTTCAATGCGGCTTCGTGTCACTACTCAGATAGCTATGATGCTGTTGCTTGCCCCGGCGGGTGCATCGGCGGATACGATCCACTTAAGGAACGGCCGCACCATCCTGGCGGACCACGTCCGTGAAAATGGCGCGCGCTTCGAATACGAAATTGGCGAAGACACCTACGCCATTCCAAAATCGTCGGTAGATCACGTTGAGGCCGGTGGAGGGCCGGTTACGTTGTCGCATGAATCGGGCAGGGGCGCACCGGATATTCCCGCTTTCATCCCGGTTGACAGTCTTGCCAACGAGGGCGACTTGCCCAACCTCATCGTGAGAGACGGCAAGGTCGATACCGATGCCCTGGCGAAACTGGAAGCCAAAGGAAAACCCGAGCTCAGCGCGACTGTCGAATTTCTGGCGGGAAAATTTGAATTCGAACACGGCAACATGGAGCAAGGCCGCCGGTTTTTTGAGAGCGCGCTCCGCCTCCAGCCAAAGAATTCGACTGTCCTCATTTACTACTCGGCGCTGCTGGTGCGCACCGGGGACGCTTCGCAAGCGCTTTCTTACGCGCAACGCGCGGTGAGCGCCGCGCCAAACTCGCCCGATGCCTATACCGTGCTTGGCTATGCTCAGCAAGCTTGTGACCGGACGAACGAAGCAGTTGCCTCCTGGAAACATTCCCTCGAATTGCGGCCCGATCCTGCGGTGCAAAAATATCTGGACAAGGCCCAGCGCGAACAAAATGTCGAGACCGACTTTACCCAGCACGAGAGCAGTCATTTCGTTCTGCACTATGAGGGCAGGCAGACCCCCGAAGCTTTCCGCGCGCAAATCGTCGCCGCGCTTGAATCGGACTACGACGACCTCGCACGCAATCTCGGCACGCCTCCCCGCGACAGTATTGTGGTTACGCTCTACACCGAGCAGGCTTTCTTTGACGTAACCCGCGCGCCCTCGTGGTCCGGCGCCTTGAATGACGGCAAACTCCGCATCCCCATCAGCGGGCTCAGTTCCATGACTTCAGAGCTGGCGCGAGTTTTGAAGCACGAACTGGCGCACTCGTTTATCAATCAACTCTCCGCCGGACGCTGTCCGCCGTGGCTGCATGAAGGGATTGCCCAACTGCTGGAGCCGAAATCTTTGGGCAGTGAAGGCCGCCAGCTGGCCCAGTTGTTCAAAGCTCAGCGCAATATTCCGCTGAACGTGCTGGAAGGGAGTTTCCTGCGCTTTTCTGGAAACGAAGCGTATATCGCCTATGCCGAATCGCTGGCCGCGGTTTCTTATATTAATGACACCGGCGGCATGGGCGATATCCAGCGGATTCTGCAACGCCTCAACAACGGCAGTTCCACCGAAGCCGCCCTGCGCTCGACCATTCACTCCGATTACGGCCAGCTTGAAGCGGAGCTTTCCAAATACCTCAGCGATAAATACGGCCAGTAGCGCTGCCAAGCTCACCCCAAAGACGTAATTCGAATGGATGATTTGCCCGCCGCCATCTCTTGTGCTAGTTTCGGCTCTTAGTCTTCGCATGCCATGTGTGCCCTATTCCACTCTCGTGAGCCCGCGCCGGTATTGACGGCAGAGCCCGTCCCACTGCAGTTTCCCCAGATTGAAGGCGCGGAAATTGCCGCAACTACCTACGGTATGCGCCTGGCCGGGGACTTCTACGACTCCCTGAGGGTCAGTCCCGAACGCATTCTGTTCGGCCTGCTCGATGTTGCTGGACGCCGGGAGAATAACCAACCAGTTCTCTCCGCCGCCACGAAAATATTTCGCACCATGGGAGTGGAATTGTTTTCCTCGCCGGACATTAACGAGTCCGACGCAATGGTGAAACTTTGCCTGGAGCTGAACCGCGGAGTCATGGAGGCCGCCGCTGGAATCCACTCCTGCCCGGCATTCCTCGGTTGTTACCACGAGCGCTTTGGCACGCTTTGTTACACCAACGCCGGGCACACTCCCGGCCTGATGCGCGACAGCACGAGCATTACTGAACTCGCCTCCACTGGCCTGCCCCTGGGACTCTTTTCCCACGCTACCTGCGAAGCCCCTACGGTGGCCCTGGAAAAAGGAGCGGTTCTGCTCTTGGTTTCCCGCGGCGTGGTGGAGGGTAAATGCAAAGATGACAAGGTGGAAGACCGCGAGTTCGGTTTGGAACGCGTGAAAGAACGATTGATGGCCGATCCCTCCAAAACCGCGCGTGCTCTCTGCGCATCGATCTTGACCACCGTGGGCGAGTTCACCTGTGAACCGCTGGTTCCCGACGACATGACGGCTATGTCTCTGCTGAGGGCAGCCTAGTCGGCGCCTGGCATCCTGGCGCAAGAAGTATTGCATCAAAAAAATTAAGAGCCATCTGAGGGTTCCTCAGAAGTAGTAAAATAACCTGTGTTTCCATGTCCGCGTGCCTTGGTTTTTGCGAGCCCAGTCGCCTCCGGCGACTTAAAATTCCTATGAAGAAATTTGTGCTGTGCCTCATCGCTACTGCGTGTCTGCCTGTGTTTGTAACCGGGCAGGTGGTCGAAGAAATCATCACCCGCGTAAATAGCCAGATCATCACCCGTTCGGAATACGTTCGCGCCAAAGATCAACTCAAGGACGACGTCAAGCAACAGGATGCGGCCAATGCCGACAAGCTCTACGCCGAGCGCGAAAAAGATGTACTGCGCGACCTGATTGACCA
This sequence comes from uncultured Acidobacteriota bacterium, assembly GCA_963758565.1. GTDB lineage: Bacteria > Acidobacteriota > Terriglobia > Terriglobales > Acidobacteriaceae > Sulfotelmatobacter. The sequence continues at coordinate 655,530 of CAVWVX010000001.1, forward strand.
GCAGTTGCTGTTGGAAAAAGGCAAAGACCTCGGCATCAGCGGCGACACCGACCTGATCAAGCGCCTCGACCAGATGCGCAAAGAGATGAAGCTTGACACTATGGAGGAACTGGAAAAGGCAGCCACCGCGCAGGGCATTTCCTACGAAGATTTTAAGCAGAACATGCGCAACCAGATCATCACGCAAAAAGTGATCGGCGAAGAAGTCGGGCAGCATCTTGCCATCACCAAGGAAGAGCAGCAGCAGTTTTACGACGAGCACAAAAGTGAGATGGAGCGGCCCGAGGCGATCAAGCTGAGCGAGATTTTGGTCGCTCCGCAGAAGACAGCGGCTGCAACCGATGCCAAACCAGCCGATCCTTCGAATCCAGATGCGAAGAATCAGGAGGCTGAGGCCGCCAAGCAGGCTGAAGCCGCAGCCCTGGCAGCCGCCGAAGCCAAAGCCAATGAGTTACTGAAACAAATTCGCGCCGGCGCCAGTTTCGAAGACATTGCAAAAAAATCTTCTGACGGTCCTTCCGCCGCGCAAGGCGGCGACCTTGGTGAGTTCAAGCGCGGTGCTCTGGCCAAAGAATTAGAAGACAAGACCTTCGCCATGAAAGCGGGCGAGGTTACCGATGTGATCCGCACCAAACAAGGCTACGTCATCTTGAAAGTGGTCAGCCACCAGTCGGCGGGAATTCCTCCGCTGAAGGAAATCGAGCCTAAGGTTCAGGACGCTCTTTACTATCAAAAGCTGCAGCCCGCGCTCCGCGCCTATCTCACCAAGTTGCGCGAAGAAGCTTACATTGATTACAAGCCCGGTTACGTGGATTCCGGCGCCAGCCCCAACCAAACCAAGCCCATCGAAACCACTACAGCCAAAGCCTCAGAAGCAAAAAATCTGAAGAAGAAGAAAAAGAAAGTCCTGGGCGTTCCCATCTGACCTTATTCGGCGAATAATTCGCCCTTCATTGTCATTTCTGAACCCGTGTTCTTTGCCGGGGGAAAAATCTGCCGTTTTTCCGCGGAACCTGGGACCCTCAATCACCACACGCGCCCAACCTGCCATCATCCGTCATTCTGATTTACACTGTGGAAGCGAATGAAAGAGTTTTACATCTGCGATTGCAGCCGCCACGAAAACAAGATCGTTACCTCGAACTTTGTGGTGGTGAGCAAGCAAATCAAGCCCAAAAAGTCTGGCGAGCCTTACATTGCGCTCACCCTGGGCGACCGCAGCGGCCAGCTCGAGGCCAAGATGTGGGACAACGTGGAAGAAGTTCTCAATGTCTTCGAGCAGGATGATTTTCTTAAAGTCAAAGGCCTCATCAACAAATACAAAAATCGTTTTCAGCTCACCATCCACAAGCTGCGCAAGCTGGGCGATACGGAAATCGAATTTGACGACTACCTTCCCAAGACTACGAAAAACATTGACGAACTCTGGCAAACGCTAGCCGGCTTCGTGAATTCGTTCCAGAATTTGCACCTGCAATCCTTGGTGCGGGCTTTCATGTCCGATCCCGAAATTGCCGCGGCATACCGCAACGCGCCCGCCGCAAAAACGCTGCATCACGCCTACATCGGCGGCCTGCTCGACCATGTGGTCTCCCTCTTTCGTTCCTGCGATCTGATTTCCCGGAACTATCCCCAGGTGAATCGTGATTTGCTTCTGACCGGGGCCTTCTTTCACGACATCGGAAAGATTCACGAACTCGCCTACAACCGTTCCTTCACCTACACCACCCGCGGCCAGCTTCTCGGCCACATGATCATTGAATTGGAAATGCTGCAGGCGAAGCTCGCCCTGTTTCCGGATTTCCCCCCTGAACTCAAGATTCTGGTCGAGCATCTCATCATCAGCCACCATGGCCAGTACGAATTCGGATCGCCCAAGCTGCCGATGTTTCCCGAAGCTCTGCTGCTGCATTACATGGACGACCTTGATTCCAAGATGGAAGCAATGCGCGCGCACTTTGAGCGCGAGGCTGATCTGGAAAGTCCCTGGAGCAGTTACAATGCTTCGCTCGGCCGCCCCCTGCTGAACAGCGCAAAATATTTGGCGCCAAAGCCGGTTGCTCCGGACGGATCGAGCGTAACCGCAGAGCCTGCATCCATTGCCGAACCCGAATCTGTTACCGAGCCAGGTGAAAGCGAAGAGGCTCCGACCTTGCCCGGCTTCAAGTCTTAGCTCTTACGCAGAATCAACGAACCCCATGCTGGACTTGACTCGATTCCAGGTTCTCACCTTCGATTGCTACGGCACACTGATCAACTGGGAAGAGGGAATTCTCGCCTGCCTGCGTCGCATCCTTGCGGCCCACTGCAAAGAACTCGATGACGCCTCCATCCTGCGACTCTATGGGGACTTCGAAGCCAATGGCGAGCAGGGGGAATACCGCCGTTATCGCGAGGTTCTCCAATCAGTGGTTTGCCAGTTCGGCGAGAAACTCGGCTTCGTTCCATCGGCGCAAGAAGTAACCTCGCTGCCGGAATCTTTAGCCCGATGGAATCCCTGGCCTGACACGGTGGGGGCACTGCGGGAACTTCACAGCCGGTTTCGGCTGGCCATTATTTCCAATGTGGATGACGATCTCTTTGCTGCCACTCTGCCCAAGCTGGGCGCGCACTTTGATCAAGTCATCACGGCCCAGCAAGCCGGAGCCTATAAGCCGTCATTGAAAATCTTTAAGCTCGCCTTAAGCCGCATAGGCGTCCCGGCGCCCAAAATTCTCCACGTTGGGCAGAGTATCTATCACGACGTTCTACCCGCTCAGTCTCTGGGAATCTCGACCGTCTGGGTAAACCGCCCATCACCGCGAAGCGGCGTGGGCGCAGTCAAAGCAGCTCAGGGCCAGCCGGACGTGCAGGTCTCAACCCTGGCAGAACTGGCTGCGCAGGCGCAACGGAAAATCTAAAAGTTGGCGGGAAGCTTCACCACTCGCTTCTGAATCGCCCACATCACTAATTCTGCCTTGTTATGAATGCCCAGCTTTCGCATTAAATTGAATTTGTGCGCATCCACCGTCTTGCTGCTCAAACCCAGTACCATGGCCGCGGCCCGCACGGTCTTTCCTTCCGCCAGAAGCTTCATCACTTCGCGTTCGCGCGTGGTCAAGCTGCGTTCCACCGGAAATTGAATTGCATCCGCACGGGGGGAATCCTGCTGCCAGGCCTTCACCGGAGAACTCAGGGGAGCCGCTTGCAACGCGTCCCGCTCTCCCGCCGGGCACGCGTTTCTCACCATTGCCACCAGTTCCTCCGCAGACGTTTGTCGTACCGTACACTCTGCGGCCGCCGAAGTCTGCAATTCTTCAACCGCAGCAGTGCCGGGCTCTTGCATAGTGAGAAATACGATTTTTGTTCGGGGAGATTCCCGCTCGACAAACAGCTCGGCTTCACGCGCCGGCATGCCAAAGGTCGCGGCATCGGCCACCAGCACATCCGGCTGATGCTCATGGACTTTGCGCAAGCCTTCTGCGGCGTTGCCCGCCTCGTCGATCACGTCAACGTCAGGCTGGTCTTCCAGCAGCCGCCTCAATCCCTGCCGCAACAAGACGTGGTCATGCACTAACACACAACGGATATGCCTGTCGGAAAAAGTTATTTCCTTTGGATCTGTGCGTGGGGGCACACAGTCCTCCTTATTGGCCAGAAGGATTGCAAAATGACGCGGCGGTTGGCAGAACACACCGCAGAAGAAAACGAACTTGACTTGATTGTAGCAATGTCCCGCGCCCCTGCGCACCTAAAAATCGTGGCTCAACCGCATTTTTTGAGGGTTTGTCTGCTTTCGAACACTTTTCTTGGCGTCCGCAACCTCCGTAGAAACATCGCATCAGGTAAAATCGAGCACCTATGCTGCGTTACTTCACTGCCGGAGAATCTCATGGCGAAGCCTTGGTTGCTTTTCTCTCCGGCCTGCCCGCCGGGTTGAAGGTGGACCAGGCTTTTCTCGATCGTGAACTCTGGCGACGGCAACAGGGTTATGGCCGCGGCGGCCGCATGAAAATTGAGCGCGACACAGCCCACATTCTCTCGGGTATCCGCCATGCCATGACCATAGGCTCGCCGATCTCCGTACAACTGGAAAATCGCGATTGGAAAAACTGGCAGGAATCGTTGCCGGTGGGGGAAGGCGATCCCTCCCGCCACAAGCGCGTTGCCTCACCGCGCCCCGGGCACGCCGACCTCGCCGGAGCGCTCAAGTACAATTTCCCCGAGGCTCGCTATGTCCTGGAGCGCGCTTCCGCTCGCGAATCCGCCGCGCGCGTCGCCATCGGAGCCATCGCCAAAACTTTTCTGCGCGCCTTGGGCATCGACGTTCTCAGCCACGTAGTTGCGGTGGGGGCGGTCTCATTGTCACAAGATGTTTCGTGGCCGCAGATCAAAAGCCTTTATGATCGAGAAGAAGTTCTGCTGAATTGTGCCGATGGAGAAACCGAGCAACTCATGAAGGCTGAGGTCGACAACGTTTATAAAACCGGCGATTCGCTTGGCGGAGTCTTTGAAGTTGTTGCCCACAACGTTCCGCCGGGCTTGGGCACCTACGCGCAATGGGACGAACGCCTCGACGCCCTGCTGGCCGGTGCGGTCATGTCATTGCAAGCCGTGAAAGCGGTGGAGATTGGCTCTGGCATCACCGCCGCTGCCTCGCCGGGATCCGCCGTTCATGATGAAATTGGCTACAGCACTCCCACTCACTCCAGCGGCTTCACTCGCACCCGCAATAACGCCGGCGGAATTGAAGGCGGCGTTTCCAACGGAGAAGAAATTCGCGTGCGCGGTTACCTGAAACCGATTTCCACACTGCGCCGCCCGCTCCAGTCGGTTGATTTTTCCACCCGCGAGCCCGTCAGCGCCGCCTACGAGCGCTCTGACGTGTGTGTGGTTCCGGCCGCCGGGGTGGCCGCCGAGGCAATGGTGGCGCTTACTCTGGCCCGCTGTGCCCTCGATAAATTCGGCGGAGATTCCATGGACGAAACATTGCGCAATTTTCAAGGCTACTCACTTCAATTAAAAAACTACTAGCAGACTTAAGACAGAGAATGATTTATCCCATCGTTAAATACGGAAACCCGGTCCTCGAAAAGCCAGCGGAAAAAGTTACGGTTTTCGACGAGGAATTAAAGAAGCTGATCGAGGATATGTTCGAATCCATGTACGCCGCCCGCGGCGTCGGTCTGGCCGCGCCTCAGATCGGCATCCCGCGCCGCATTGCCGTGGTCGACGTCACGTTCAAAGAAGATCCCGAAGCCAAACTCGTCCTCATCAATCCCGAAATCATTCACAAAGAGGGCCGCCACTCGCAAAGCGAAGGTTGCCTCAGCATCCCCGACTTTCGCGAAAATGTCAGCCGCGCCAAAGTCGCCACCATCCGTGCGCAGGATGTGCATGGAAAACTGTTCGAAAAAACCGGCGATGACCTGCTGGCCCGCGCTTTTCAGCACGAGACCGACCATCTCAACGGCAAGCTCTACATCAGCCACATCAGCGCTCTCAAGCGCGACCTGATCAAGCGCAAAATTCGTAAACTGGTCAAAACCGGCGAGTGGTAGAACATTGACTCAAAGTCTTAATCTGGTTTTTTGCGGCACACCGCGCTTTGCCGTGCCCACACTCGACCGCCTGGTCGAGGCCGGATTCCATATCCAACTCGTCGTTACCCAGCCCGATCGCCCAAAAGGCCGCGGCCTCGAACTGCTTGCTTCTCCGGTCAAGCAGCGCGCGCTCGAATTACACCTGCCTGTCGTCCAACCGGAAACCATCAAGAAAAATGCCGCTTTCCGCGATCAACTAACCGCGCTCCAGCCGGACGCCATCGTCGTCGTTGGCTACGGGCGCATCATCCCGCAATGGATGCTTGATCTTCCTCCCCTCGGCAACATCAACCTGCATGCCTCCCTGCTGCCGAAATATCGCGGCGCAGCTCCCATTCAATGGGCCATCGCGCGCGGCGAGACCATCACCGGAGTCACTACCATGCGCATTGACGCCGGTCTCGACACCGGCGACATCCTCTTGCAGGAACAAATTCCCATCGCGCCGAGTGATACCGCCGAAACGCTCGCGCCATTACTCGCTGCCGTTGGCGCGAAGCTTACCGTCGAAACTCTGCGTGGGTTGCAGGCGGACGCCATCCATCCGCTTCCCCAGGATGACGCACATTCCACCCTCGCTCCCATCCTGAAAAAAGAAGATGGCCGCATGGATTTTTCTCGTCCCGCCAACGAGCTGCTGAACCGCATGCGCGGATTTCAGCCCTGGCCGGGCGCGTATACAAAGTTTCGCGGCAAGACCTTGCAGATCTGGAAAGCGGGCGCTCAAAATCGCGCCCTCCCGCCATCAGAAACTACGGTGGAAGGCGATCATCTTCTTGTCGGCTGCGGGAACGGCACGGCCGTCGAACTCCTTGAGGTTCAATTGGAGGGCAAGAAGCGTTCCCCGGCAGCGGACTTTATTCGCGGCTATCGCCCGTCGTCTGGCGAAAAGCTCGGTGTCTAAGGCGATCCGAATTTCCTCTGTCCGCGGCCACTTTCCGTCATACTGGCAAGAGTGAAATCACCAGTTCAAAATAAAAATAAAGATTCGCGCCCCGCTGTCTCGCCGGCTCGCGCCGCCGCCTTCGATATCCTCCTGCGCGTCGATCGCGAATCCTCCTACGCCACCGAGCTTCTTCACGCCGAGATGTATGACCGCCTCGCCACTGTCGATCATGCCCTGACCACTGAATTGGTAATGGGAGTTTTGCGCTGGCGTTCGCGCCTGGATTTCAGTATCGCGCAGACTTCCTCGCAGCCCTTGTCTAAGCTCGATCCGGAAATCCTTACCGCACTTCGCCTCGCGGTCTACCAACTGGGCTGGCTCGATCGAGTCCCGGCGCGCGCCGCCATCAACGAGAGCGTGGAACTGGTCAAGCGCGCCCGCAAGCGTTCCGCAGCGCCATTCGTCAATGCGGTCCTGCGTAAAATATCCGCTGGCTCGGCGCAACCCTCCACCCCGCCTCAACTTGCAAATGAATACTCATCAGCCGAAATCCTCGCCGCTGACAGCGCTCATCCCCTGTGGCTTGTCGAACGTTGGGTCAAAGAATACGGACTCGCTTCCACTCGCAGCATCTGCTTACACAACCAATCCATCCCCATCACCGCAATCCGCTTGCGCCATCCTGAGTCTGAGGAACAACTTCGCGCCGAAGGAATCGAACTCGCTCCCGGCGAACTCCTGTCGTCCGTTCGTCGAGTCCTGCACGGCGACATCACTCGCACGGCCACATACCGCGCCGGACTTTGTGTAATTCAGGATGAAGCCTCACAACTGGTCGCTGCTCTCGTCGGGGACGGCAAACGCATTCTCGATTGCTGTGCCGCGCCCGGAGGAAAAACTGCCGCCATCGCCGATCGCAATCCCCGCGCTTCCATCACGGCCGTGGATTTGCATCCTCATCGAGCGCGGCTGCTGCAAAATCTTCTCCATCACGCTGCAGCCGGAAATCGCCACATTCAAGTAATCGCCGCCGATGCCCGCTCGCTGCCGGTCTCTACAGAATTCGATCGCGTCCTCGCCGATGTCCCCTGCTCCGGCACCGGTACTCTGGCGCGCAATCCGGAAATAAAGTGGCGGCTCACTCCCGCCGACCTGGCTGACTTGCACGCCCGCCAACTCGCGATCCTGCGTGCTGCCATGGAGCAAGTCGCCCCGGGTGGCCGTTTAATTTATTCCACTTGCTCGCTGGAGAGGGAAGAGAACGAAGACGTGATCGAAGACGCCCTGGCGGAAAATAAATCATTCCGCATCCTCGAATGTCGCACTGAACTTCAACGGCTGCAACTGGACGGCGTTCTCACCTGGCGCAATCTCGCTTCGCTCTGCCGCGGCGCCTACCTGCGCACCATTCCCGGCCTTCATCCCTGCGATGGATTCTTTGCCGCAATTCTGCAGAAAATCTAAGTCGGGGCGAATCCATCCTGCATGCCGCGCGATTTTACTTCACTTCAAAATTCAGCACCGCCCCCATCAGGATTTTCTGTCCCGCCGGCGGCCACTGCGTAACGATGATGCTGCCCGGCGAAGGCTGTGCCGCTTCCCCAACCGAGCCGCTGGGAGTATTACCCGTCGCGCTACCTGCCGGCGCGGAACTCACCGGCGCAACACTCACCGTTCCCAACTTAAATCCGGCATCTTGCAGCGTGCGGGTGGCACTGCCCAATGGCTGTCCCACAAAATTCGGCATCACGTAAGCCAACGGATCGGCCGCCACGCTCACCAGCAAACTCGTCCGCGGCGCCGCCACCTGGCTCGCATTCGCCGGAGGACTTTGCGCCAGCACCTGGTCCGCCGGTGCTCCCGGCAACTGCATCTCCGCCGTTGACGCCACTTCGAGCCCGCGCCGCCGTATATTCAGCTCCGCCGCCCGCTCGCTCTGGCTGGTCACATCCGGAATCGCGACGCGCTGCGGTCCCATGCTCTGCGCCACGCGCACCTGCCATCCCCGCCGCACCCGGGTTCCCGGCAGCGGCATCTGCGTCATGATTTTTCCTTCCGGCACCTTCGGACTGTAGTACTGTCTCTCGACTTCGATCTGTAATCCCAGCCCCGATGTATTTCTCTGCGCCTCTCCCGGAGTGAGTCCAATCACGGCGGGCACTTCCACCACCTGCCCGTGAATGGCAAAGCGCATCGCCAGCACTGCCGAGACTAATGCCACCGCCACCAGCAGCAGCGCCGCCATCACAAATCGAATCAGGACTTTCATGGTGTATTACACGGTCTGTTACAAAATGGTTTGTGACAAAGAACCGTCCTCAGTGCGTCTCATCCTCGCCCGGCACCGTATCGGGCGTATCCACTTTTTGCAGCACCGTAATCGGCACATAGGGTGCTTCCTGAAATTGCCCCGGATCTTTTCCTGCCATGGCGGCAGTCATAAAATTTATCCAGATCGGCAGCGCCGCATGCGCTCCTGTTTCTTTCGCTCCCAGCGTCCGCTTTTCGTCGAAGCCCAGCCACACGCCGCAAGTCATCGTCGGAGAGAAACCCACGAACCATGCATCGGTAAAGTCATTGGTGGTTCCGGTTTTACCCGCGGCCGGGAAGGGAAGCTTCGCTGCGGCCGTTGCCGTTCCATGCAGCACCACCTCCCGCAGCATCTCGGTCATGATTCTCGCGGTGCGCGCGCTTACCACATCCTTAACGTCTGGATAATCCTCCTCCAGCACGCGCCCTTCATAATCCGTCACCTTGGTGATGAAGCGCGGCGTCACCCGCACCCCGTCATTGGGAAACACACTGTACGCCGAGGTCTGCTCCATCAGCGTGATCTCCGCCGAACCCAGCGCCACGGGCAAATACGGCGGCAACTTCGCGGTGATTCCGAAGCGCTCGGCATATTCAATCACACTCTTGATGCCAACTTTGCTGGCCAGCTTTAACGCCGGAATATTCCTCGACTGCGCCAGCGCCCTCCGCAGCGTGATTACCCCTTCAAACTTTTCGTCATAATTATGCGGTGAGTACGGTCCCGACGCCGTCTCGAATGTGACCGGCTCATCCAGAATCGTATCGTCCGGACTCGCCCCTTTGTCGATCACTGTCGTATACACATACGGTTTAAAGGACGATCCCACTTGCCGCAACGCCTGCGTGGCGCGATCGAATTTCGACTCGCTGAAGTCGCGCCCGCCCACCATCGCCTTAATTCCCCCGGTTGCGTTGTCAATCGCCATCAGCGCTCCCTGCGCCCCCGAATCCTGTTCCAGGCTTACCCGCGCCGCCCCGTTCGGGCTTAACGATAGGATCTTGACATAGCAGATATCTCCCACCCGCAACAGGTCCTGCATCTTCGCCTGCGTCCAGGCCACATCCGCTTGTCCCAAGGCCGCCGTGTAGCGCCCGAACTTGATGGTGGCAATTCCAATCCCCGCCGAGGTCACCACCGCGTGTACATATCCATTCACTTCCGGCTCATCATCCCAGTCGGGATGCTGGTACTTATCGATCGCGCCGCCCTCCGCCAGCACATTCTGCAGATTCTTTTTCCATCCATGCCGCCGCTCGTACGCTGCCAGGCCATCCAGCATCGCTTGATTCGCCGCCCTCTGCATATCTACGTCGAGCGATGTATATACCTTCAGTCCGCCTTCATGCACCTGGTCCGCGCCGTATTTATTCTCCAGATATCGCCGGATCTCCTCCACAAAATAAGGAGCCAGCGAATTGGGATCGTGTTGCAGGTGCAAAACCAGCGGCGCCGAGCGCGCATCTGCGGCTTCAGCCGCGGTGATTTTCCCATCTTCCAGCAGCGCGTTGATCACCAGATTCCGCCGCCTCACCGCTTTATCCGGATTTCGAACCGGCGAATAAATTCCCGGCCCCTTGGGCAATCCCGCCAGCAGCGCCGCTTCCGGCAAAGTAAGTTTTTTCGCCGGCTTGCTGAAATAAAATTCTGAGGCGGCTTCAAAGCCGTAAACTCCACTCCCCAGGAAAATCTGGTTGGCATACAGCTCAAAAATTTGCGGCTTGGTGAAGCGGCGTTCAATCTGGATCGCCAGCATCGCCTCCTGCACCTTGCGATGAAACGACCGGTCGGGCGAGAGAAAAAGATTCCGCGCCAGTTGCATGGTCAGCGTGGACGCGCCCTGCACCTTCCCGCCGGATTGAATATCGCGGTAGGCCGCGCCCACGATCCGCCAGAAATTAATTCCCGAATGCCGGTAGAAATCCTTGTCTTCAATCGACACCAGCGCATCGCGCAGCACCGGAGCGAAATCGTCGTAGGCCGCCACCACTCTCCGCTGCAGCGCGAACGATCCAATCACCCGCCCATGATCGTCATACAACTCCGTGATCGAACTGGGACGGTATGCCTCCAGCGCCTCTACCTGCGGCAGGTCCGTGGTATAAACCAGCAGTAGCCCCGCCGTCGCTCCCACCAGCGCGGAGATCAGCACCAGCAGGCCAAACAATACCCGGCCCACTAACTTCTTCCCGGCAATTTCCACGGGAGGAAGATCTTCATAGAGCGATTTCATGGCAGATGGCTTTCAGAATAGCAGGGCGTATGCTCTCAAGGTTAGTCGCATTCTGGTACCAAAAAGAAAATCGCGCAGCTTTCGCCGCGCGATGAATACGAATCCATTGTTGGTCCTAGCTGGCCCGGCTCTTTAACACTTCAACCGCCTTATGCAGTTGGTCGTCCTGTGTGTTCTTTGGTTTTGCTTCCGGCTCCGCAGTCGATTCCTGCCCGTCATCTTCCACTGCGACCGCATCGGTTTCATCCGCCACCAGCACATTCGGAGTAACCGCCGCTTCCATAATCGCTTTGCCGCTGGGCGAGTAATATTTCGCCACGGAAAGAATCAGCGCTCCGCCATCCGGCAGGTCGATCGTTTTCTGCACCGACCCGTCGCCGAAGGTCTTGTCTCCCACCACATCCGCGCGGGCATTCTCCAGCAGCGCCGCCGCCACAATCTCAGCCGCCCCTGCTGTGCCCTTATTCACCAGCACCGCCACCGGAAGCGAAGTCACCGCCTTCGACGGATCCGCATTAAACGCCTCTCGCGGATACTTCTGCCCTTGCAGATAGGTAATCGTCCCGTGATTCAGGAACAAATTCGCTGTGGCTACGCCTTCGCTCTCGTCTCCATCGGAATCATTGCGCAGGTCCAGCACCAGCTTCTTCGCCCCGGATTTTTCCAGCGACTTGATCTTGCCGGCAATTTCCTGCGCCTTGCCCTTGGTCAGCGCGTCTGCCTTGATATAGCCAATGCCGTCCTCCAGCATCTTGTCGCTCACCGCGGGAATGCTCACCACGTCCCGCGAGATGGTCATCTTCTGCGGCTCCGCCCGCCGCGCCCGCACCACCGAAACATTTACCACCGAACCCGGCGTTCCCGACAAGGCGCTGCGAATCTCCGGCAGCGACATATCCCGCGTGCTCTGTCCTTCGATCGATTCAAAAATGTCTGTCGCCTCAATCCCCGCCTTTTCCGCAGGCGATCCCGGCAGCACCGAGACTACGTCCGCATATCCAAAGCGCTTTGAGACCGTGGCCCCAATTTCGCCCTTGGCCTCCGACTTGTGCGCCTTGTAGGCCTTATAGGCCGCGGCCGTCAGGTAGCTCGAGTTCGCATCCAGCGACTCCACCAGCCCGTGCAGAGCTCCGTCAGTCACTTTGGGAATGTTCGGGTCTTCCACGTACTCGCTTTGCACCCGCGAAAGCACTTCGCTGTACACCTGCATCTGGCGGTACGACCCGTCATTGGTGGAGGCGTGCACGCCTCCCAGCCCAATCGAGCCCGCCACCACAAACAACAGCACCGCGAAAGACGAAACCAGCACCGCAGCTTTAATTTTCATGGACATCGGATTCTTCTTCTGGAAAGGAGTCACTTCCTGAGGACTTACCCATTATATCGTGTAGATGCCGCTTGTCGTCCCTTGGCTGCACATGTTCATCCTAAAGTAACTGCAAGCGACTTTCCCCCCGAATCAGGTCATGGAGGCCGGACCCCCTCGTCCGGGGAGGCAGCGTGGGAATCCACGTATTAATAGGATTCTTTCTACGCCGGCGGCTTGAAGTTCAGCGTAACCACGCCCTGCATCGATGCCGGCCGCCCGTTCATGGAGTAAGGTTTAAAGCGCCACTGCTTGACCGCCTCAATCGCCGCCCGGGCAAACACCAGCGATCCCTGCAGAAACTTCGCATCCTGCACCGCACCGTCGCGGCCCACAATCACCTGCAGCACCACGCTGCCGCGCTGTCCGCTGGCCTTGGCGCTGGCCGGATATTCCGGCTCCGCCGGCTGTACCAGCAAATCTCGAAGCGCTGACTCTTTCAGCGGAACCGGCTCAATCGACGACATCGCCGCTTCCGGCGGCTTGTTGCCGCTGGCCTCTGGAGTCGGCGAAGCCATCTGTGTTCTTAGACTCGAAGGAATGCCGGCATTGCTCGCCACCGTGACCGTATGCGGTGATGCCGGTCGCTGCACGGGCGGCGCTGATTGCATTTCAGCCTGCGCTACTGGCGGCCTCACCGCCGGCGCTACCGGATTCGGAGTTCGTTCCACCACAACCGGTGCGGCAACATCCTTCTGCGGATTCCCCTCCTGCTTTGGCTCTTCCGGAGACGCCGTGCCATTCGTATCCGTCGCAGCCGGATCACCCGGATTTGCTGCTGGTGGATTCTGCTCCCCAGCATTGCTCTCTCCCGCAGAGGGTTGTGCCGGGCCGTTGTTCGCGTCCGCATTCTTGTTCGGCTTCGCCGTCGGGTCCACCACCGGAACCACTCGAATCTGCGAAGCATCTGTGGTCGCATCCGGAATCGTTCCCACCGCCGGCAGCTTGTACTCGTCTCCTGCCTGGCCAAAACTGTCATGCTGTGGCTCCGCTTGCGGTACCGCCACCGGAGGCGGATTCAGCCACTTCATCCCCGCGCGCGCCGCGATTTGGGCCGCTCTTTCCGCTCCCTGGCGCGCTCTGGGCACAGCCGCCACTAGCACACACGCCGCCGCTAAAATTCCTGGAAAAATAATCCGGCCCCGCCGCGAATTCCGCTCCACCGGCGCCTGGCTTTCGGCACTCTGTCCTTCCATGTAAGCGAACAGATCCGCCTCAGATTTTGTCTCGGGCTTCGGCTGCACGGTTTCCGCTTGCTTCTCTGCCTCCTGCGAAGGCTCCGCCGAGCCGAAAGATGGAGTGTCACCATAAGACAGCAACTCGCTCTTCGCCTGGACCTCTTTCGCCGGTGCCGGCGCCGTCTTCACCAGCCGGGCCTGCAATGCCGCCCAACCGGTGAGCGGCAGCTTGGTTTCGACTGGGGCTTCGGCTGCATCATTCTGCGCTGCGCCTTCTGCCACAGAGGCGGCCATTGGCTCCAATTCCGTCAGGGCTTCCACCTCATCTGCCCCCGCTTGCTCCTCTGATTTGTCGCCTTCCGCTGCTCGCTCCTCGGTGGAGAACTGCGCACCCGGCGCGGAATTTGGCTGCAGAAACTCGCCCGCCCGGAAGCTGCTTTCCGGCGCTTGGGTTACCGAGGCAGGAGCCACTTTTCCAGCCGCCGCAGCCGCCCCGCCCGAGGCCCTACCCGACCAAGATGAAGCCGAAAACGCCGGCGCAGAAACCTTTGGAACCGGGAAACTGCTTACAGCACTCGCGGCAGAAGAATGCGGGCTAGAAGAATCTACAGGAGCAGTCACCGCCGGATGCTTCGCCCGCAACAACTCGCACGCCGTACTCATCGTGTCCCGCGCGTGGTCGGCGCGAATCGGTTTCACCAGAACGGAATTGGCGCCCGCCTGCAGCGCCTCCGGCAGCTTGCTTTCATCGCCCACAATGGCCAGCGTCAGCGGCCGGTTCGCCGCCTTCAAGTCCTTTGCTGTCTTTAGCAGAAACGCCGCCTCCGGCTGATCGTCCCAGTCCGTGATGACAATCTGGAACATCTGCGTCGTGACCCGCTCCACCGCATCCACCGCGCTCGCGCAGTGTTCTCCCTGTACCCCCAGATCGGCAAGCACCTGCCAAATGGGCTGGATCGTCGCCTCGTTCGAAGAGAACACTAGACAGCGCAAGGCCATACTACTCAAGACTAGGCAGCCCCAGTAACCCCCGCAAGTTACCGAGGTGGAGTACGCCAGGACCAGGGGTCAGGGCCTAGGGAGTAGAAAACTTACGTAGGATGAGCTCAGTAAGCATGATTGACCTGAGGCTTGAGGCGTACTTCGCAGGCCAGTGATTAGTGCCATTCAAGAACTAGAACGGCAGTCGGTGTGACGCGCCATTGACCAGTGACCGGTGGGTTAGAATGCTGGGTCAATGAAGACACCAGAGAATCTCAAGCAGGAAATCATCGACGATGCCCATCGGCTAGCAGGAGGAGGCGCTAACGTGGAGATGATTCTGGTGTTCCTTCGTGAAAGGGGCGCCGGCAAAATAGACTCCATCAAGGTGATTCGAGCTTTGTACGGAAACACCATGGCGGAAGCCAAAGAAATTGTTGACTACAGCGGCGCATGGTCCGACCGATTCCGGAGAGATATGGAGTTTCGCGAAACCGCCTGGAGGGCGCTTCGAGATATTGCGGCTTCACAAGATTCAAGCCTTCCAAAGATCATTATTGAAGGCGATCCTCGCGATCCGAAATCCGACGAGCCCGAGAGCTGAAACGAACCCGACGTCCTGAATTGGACACGAAGTTACTTTGTACCCTCGTTAAACCATGCCCACGGCAGAAATCGTCATCATCGGCGGAGGCATCGTCGGATCCAGCATCGCCTACCACCTCACCGCCGCCGGATGCCGCAACGTCCTCGTCCTCGAGCGCGAATCCGCGCAAGGCAAAGGTTCTACCGGCAAGAGCATGGGCGGAGTGCGCGCCCAGTTCTCCACGCCCGTCAGTATCCAGATGTCGCTCTACTCGATCCCGTTTTATGCCACGTTCGAAGATCGCCTCGGCTATCCCTGCGACTATCGGCCGCAAGGCTATCTCTTCTGCGCTACCAACGACGCGCAAATGTCTTACCTGCGCACGAACTACGCCCAGCAAGTAAAGATGGGATTGAAAAATGTTCGGCTGATTTCTGGCGACGAGATCCGCGCCATGTTCCCGCAGTTGCGCGCCGATGACATCGTCGGCGGAAGTTTCTGCTCCACCGACGGCTTCGTCGACCCCTACAGCGCCATGAACGGATTCATGGCCCGGGCCGCCGAGCAAGGCGCCACTCTCTGGAAAAATGCCGAAGTCACCGGGCTCACGCGCGACGCGCATAGCATCGCCTCGGTCGAAACCACGCGCGGTTCGATCTCGACGCGCAAGGTCGTAAACTGCGCCGGAGCCTGGGCCGCGAGCGTGGCAAAGTTTGTGGGCATCGACTTACCCGTCACTCCGCTGCGGCGCATGCTCGTGCCAAGCGAACCCTTCGACGAATTTCCTCACACCGCGCCCATGATCATCGACATGTCCAACGGATTTCACTTTCGTCCCGAGGCCCGCGGCTTTCTCCTCGCCTGGAACGATCCCGAAGAAACGCCGGGATACAAAACCGACTTCGATTCCGGCTTCGTCGAGAAAATCCTCATCCGCGCCGCCGATCGCGTACCCTGCTTCGCCAATCTTCCCGTGAATCCCAAGCGCGCGTGGGCTGGCCTGTATGAGATGACGCCCGACCATCATCCTATTCTCGGAGAAGCGCCAGATGTCCCGGGATTTTTTCTGGCCAACGGCTTCAGCGGCCACGGCGTAATGCACGCCCCGGCAACAGGGAAGATTCTCAGCGATCTGATTCTCACCGGGAAAACGGATTTGATCGATGCGTCGTTGCTGAATCTGACACGCTTCGCCGAAGGACGCCTGATTCACGAAACCGCCGTGCTGTAAACTCTCAAGCGCGTGCCAAAGAGAGCTCGGGAAGGCACGGCTTCAGCCTGCCGTTAGCTTTCGAACGCTTGCATAGAGAAGTCTCGGGAAGGGCACGACTTCAGTCGTGCCGTCACCGTACTCAAAAGAAATCGGGCTTTAGCCCCTGAGGTCAAAAGTTGCTGCAAGAACACAACTACTGGCTCACCACTACAACCTTTCCCAAACCCGCTCCCCACCCGCTCCCCACCCGCGTCGACATTGCCGTGATCGGCGCCGGCTTCACCGGACTCTCCGCCGCCCGCACGCTCGCCCAACGCGGCGCTAAGGTCGCCGTCCTCGAATCCGAAACCATAGGCTGGGGCGCCAGTTCGCGCAACGGAGGCATGGTGCTCACCGGCATGAAGCTGGGCGTGAACCAGCTCATCTCCATGTACGGACGCGAACGAACCCAGCGCATGTACGCCGCTTCTTTGCATACCATCGACTGCGTCGAACAAATTATTCGCGAAGAAAATATCGACTGCGACTTCGCGCGCTGCGGCCACCTCGAAGTCGCCTGCAAACAAAAGCACTTCGACGACTACGCCCGCCAGGCCGAAGTGATCGCCCGCGAATTCAATCATGAGTTGCGAGTCATACAAAAGAAAGACCTGCACGCAGAGATCGGCTCGCAAATTTACTACGGGGGCATGGTCGATGAAGTCAGCGCCGGACTGAACCCCGCCCGCTACGTCGCCGGACTCGGCGCAGCCGCCATCAAAGCCGGCGCGGAAGTCTTCGAGCACACCAAAGTTGAAAGCATCCAGCGCGAATCAAGCCAGGGCGAAGCCGGATGGAAGCTGACCACCTCACGCGGCGCGCTCTGGGCCCGCGAGGTCTTCGTCGGCACCAGCGGCTACACCGGCAAGGCCACGCCCGCTCTGCAGAAGAAACTGATCCCCATAGGTTCCTTCATCATCACCACAGAAGTTCTGCCCGAGGCGCTGTCCCGCGAGCTGAGCCCGCGCAACCGCATGATTTACGACTCGAAAAATTATCTCTACTACTACCGCCTCACGCCTGACCGCCGCATGCTCTTCGGCGGACGCGCCGCGTTTTTTCCAGAAACCGATCAGACTGTCCGCCGCAGCGCCGAAATCCTGCGCCGCGGCATGATCGACGTCTACCCCCAACTGCGCGACGCCAAAATCGATTACGTCTGGGGAGGCACCCTCGACTTCGCCTTCGACATCATGCCCCACGCCGGCCAGCTCGACGGCCTCCACTACGCCGTAGGCTACGCCGGCCACGGCGTCGCCATGGCCACGTACCAAGGCCAGAAGATGGCCGAGCTAATGTCGGGAGACAAACCGGAGAACCCATTCATCGGCATCCCCTTCCCCGGCGCACCCCTCGGCCTGTACAACGGCAAGCCCTGGTTCCTGCCCTTCGCGGGAATGTGGTACAAGTTTCTGGATTGGGTGAGCTGAGTGACGGCTGCCTAGGACGACTCTGATGCTTTCACGGCCCGCCTGAACCGATTCACCCATGGGGACAAGGTTGCACTGGAGATCAACAATGAAAGCAAACAAAAACACGTGGCGACTGCGCTTCTGCTTGATCGTTGGGGTGTTGTTTCCCGCGCCCATCTCGCATTCGCAGGGTTCCGCAGGCCGCCTGAACCAGATGGCAATTGTGGTGATGGCGGAGGGCACTAAGGAGCACGTAAATTACAAAATTGATTCGAAGCCAGTCACAGACCTACTTCTTTCCCTTAGTCGATTGGAAGAACAACGTGGACCACACTGCCCGGTCGTCGCTCTCATTGACCCTCGCTTGCCTATCGAGGAGATATGGAATATCGATGGCACAGCAGGGAAGGCGCAGTTCACAAATGTTCGATTCTTCGTTTTCTTTCGCGACGCCGAAAAGATGTCGGAGCTACGTCGCCTGCCAGCGGTTCCGTTTTCCACAAGTCCACCTACGCCGTAGGCGCAACGTCAAACGCGATCCTGAGTTCAAGAATCGATTTCAAACCTGAACGGATTTCGAACCGTCAGCCGGCCCTCGATAACCTGGCCATCATGCATATCCTCCGAGTACAAAGTCGTGCATCTTGCTTCCAGTGCAGAGGCGACGATGAGAGCGTCATAAATTTTGTAGCCGTATCTTTCTGCTATTGCCAATGCGTCTTGGTGAGTATCAAGCGTCAGGGGAAGCGGGTCGGGACACAGGGTCTTGATTCCGTCCAAGGCCCGACGAATCTCGACCCATGGCATCTTCGTCTTCCTGCGTGCCACCGCGGCGAACTCGCTCAAGACCTGCACACTTACCGTTCCGCCTCGGGCAATCAACTCCTCAGCGTGGTCGGAGCGCGGATCATCCTGGATGATGGCGTAAACAAAGACGTTCGTGTCAAAGAACGCTTTATCGCTCATCGCTCTTACTCATCCCTGCCTCCTCGTTCATGCGCTTCTTCGCGGTCGAACACGAATCCCGGAGGGAAGGGGCGCCGGAGCTTGCGCAGGTTCTCCAAAGCGCGGCGACGACTCTCATCGCGGCTCACTTGGAAGGTTTTCTCGCCCGCGACGCGAATCTCGATGTCGTCCCCTGCTTTTAGCTCAAGGGCTTTGACGACGGCGGCGGGTAGGCGAATGGCTAGACTGTTACCCCACTTTGAAACCTGCATAAAAGCTCCATGGATATACACTTTAATTGTATATCCAAATCGCGCGCAAAGCAAGATTTTTCGCCCCATAAATGGTGCTAAATCGCCCAAAGGCTTCATTCCAAGGCTCTTGGAGGACATCCAGCCTGTGCAAAAACATCCTCGTATCCCCATCAAAACAAAGCACTTAAAAATCTGAGAGGCAAATCGATTTGCCTCTCTCGCTACGCGACCCAAAAGCGCCGCCGACCCGTAAGCTCGTCCGAATGCTCCGTCGAGCAGGGCGGTACCTTAGAACCTCCGCACGGGCCGTTTGTGTCAGCGATCTGGATGAGCGAAACCGTCGTTGGTCGTTAGTCGTTGGTCGCTAGCAAAATCCTTCGCGTCGAGGGATTGGCTAAAGACTAACGACCAACGACCAACGACGAAAGACCGACGACGACCGAACTAACCCCGAACGGCCCGACTTCGCCGCACCGCCGCATACACCAGCGGGCCTAAAACCATGGCGATAGCTCCTCCGATGATGGCGAACTTGTCGCTGCCTAACAGCGCCACCAATGCCATGACAACAGGTGCGCCAACAACGTAGACGAGGCCAAGGCTTCCCCCGGGTATGAGAAACGCGCGCGGCATCTCGGGACGAGTACGCCGCAGCTTCCATGCCGCCAGCACCGTGAGCACCGTCGTTGCCGAGCGCAGCCAGATGTAAACGGAGATCAGTTGTCCCAGACTCTGCCACGCCAGCAACGCGTAAATAATTGCCGACGCCAGAATCGCCAGCCACGGCGTGCCATAACGTGAGTGCTTGCGCGTGAGCGCGGCGGGAAGATATCCATCTTCGGCCATAGCGAAGGGCATGCGCGTGGTGGTGAGCACGGTACTGTTGAGCAGCGCCACGTTGCCGACCATCGCCGCGAGAGTCATCCAGGTTCCGAGCCAGCTTCCTCCAATGATCTTTGCCGCGTCGGAAAAATATCCGGTGTGCCACTGCTCCCAGTTTCCGGCGGAGGCGAGTCCGGCGAGCGTCGGCAAAAAATATGCCGCAATCGACAGCGGTACCACCACCGCTAGCGCTCGCGGATAAGCGCGTTGCGGATTCTCGACTTCTTCGGCAACGGTGGAGAGCTGTTCGTATCCTGAATACAGCCACAAGCCCAGCGCCAGGCCGACGCCGAAGATTTTGAATGTGGGCTGGTGCGGCGGGATCAGCGGCACAAAGGGATTGTGATGCCAGCGCGCGAATGCGATCGCGACCATGGTAATCACCGGGATGAAGATGAAGATCTCGAGCGCGGTCGCGACCTTGCCGACCATCTGAATGCCGCGAATGTTGATCCAAGTGATGACGGCGATCAATGCGACCGAGACCAGATAGTGCTTCCCTCCCGTGATGCCGGGGAAGTAGTAGACCAGGTAGTCGGTGAAGAGAACGGCGTAGGCGCCGCCGAGCAGGAATGATGCGGACCAGTTCCACCAGCCGGCGAGGAATCCCCAGAGGTCGCCGAAGGCGGCGCGGGTCCAGCGGTAGAAGCCACCTTCCACCGGCATGGCGGTGGTGAGTTCGGCCGAAACCAGCGAGACCGGAATGCACCAGAAAAACGGCAGCACCAGCAGGTAGATCAGCGTCATGCCGGGGCCGGAAGTGGTGACCATGTCTTCCAGACCGAAGGGACCGCCGGTGGTGTAGGAGAACATGACGAAGACGAGGTAGAAGAGGCTGGCCTTGCGCAGCGCGGAGGATTTGGAAGATGTAGTCAAGGAAATTGTTGATTGTTGATTTCTGATTGTCGATTGGAACCCGTGAGCTTAGGCGTTCAATCAGCAATCCACAATCAGAAATCAGCAATGCCTAGGCCGCGAGCGTGCCGCTGAGCGCGCCTTCCAGTTCTAGCAGTTTGCGTTTCACGTCGAGGCCGCCGCCATAGCCGCAGAGTGTTCCGTCGGAGGCGATTACGCGGTGGCAGGGGACGACGATCGCAACCGGGTTCCGATTGTTTGCCATGCCCACGGCGCGAAAGGCGTTAGGCTTGCCGACGGCGCGGGCGATGTCGGCATAGGAGCGTGTCTCTCCGTAAGGGATGGCGAGCAGAGCGTGCCAGCAGGCTATCTGGAAATCTGTGCCGCGCAGGTCGAGAGGAAAAGAAAATTCGCGGCGGCGGCCAGCGAAATATTCTTTCAATTCAGCGACATATAGTTGCAGCGCGCTGGCGGATTCTTCGAATGCAAATTCTTTTTTCTCTTCTGCTTTCTTCTCGGCGCGCAGGTCGCGCGGGTTGGGACGAATCGATTGCTGGCCGGGCAGGCGCGCGTCAAACTCCAGGGCGACCAGGCCCTTGGGCGAGGCGGCCAGGAATAAGGGCCCGATGAGAGAGTCTATCGTTGTGGTGTGGAGAGTTTCCATCGCGGTTAATCCCGACCAAGATTATCAGATAGCGTGCATTCCGGAGCCGTCCGTTCTCCACAGGAGTGTTGGAAGTTGCGGCAGTTGACAGGAAGGCGGTTTTGGCCCAAAGTGTGTGGCGGCGTGCTTATGGGCGTAGCTCCAACTCCTGTGAAGAAGGGCGTTCTGATCGCGGTAGCCGTGGTGCTGGCGCCAATTCTGCTGGTTGGTTTGGTGGTGCTCGCTTCCGGGGAGTGGCAGACGATTGGGTCGACCGCCAGCGGCGACCAGGTGCTGGTGAGTGCGGTTACGGCGCAGAGGAATGGCTTGCGCAGCGCGTGGGTGCGGGTGGATTACAAAGAGCCGGTGAAGCTGCCGCAGGGTGGTCCGTTTGTGGAACTGCGGGCGCGGGTACGGTTTAACTGCAACGCGGGTAGCGCGGTGGCGAACTGGGAGTGGTTTTACTCGCGCGACCACAGCGGCAAGCCGGTGGTCAGCAAAAAGATGCGCCATGACGACCAGTTCGGGCAAACGGCCGAGGGTGGCTTCGGCGATATGGCCCGCGAATTTGTCTGCAAACAGAAATAGCCCGGCGGCTGGCTGCCATTCCGGTTCACTCCTTTCATCGCTATCCCCCGCCTAGGTCGCGATCTCGCTTTTAGATTTCCACAGTTACTGGCACCTCGGTAACCCCTTCTCTACTTTCGCAGAGCGGCGCTTCCGTCATATGCTGATAATGAAATGAGCGAGCGGAGTGGCTCGGCGCATTTTCCCCAATCGTGAATGTCCCAGGCATGAACTCATTGCGTCTTTATTCTTTGATGTTGGCGGGCGGTGGCGTGGTGGCGCTGATGGCGTACACGTTGCTGCGGCGCAAGCCCAAGGGGCCGGCGGAGCTGGAGCGCGAGCGCCGCACCTGGCTGGATGGCATTGGCCGCATCACCGACGGCACTGTGATCGATGTGCAGGAGATGCCGGTGAGCGACGGCCATCACGCGGCGGTTTTGCTGATTTACAAATATGATGTGGCGGGCGTGTCCTATGAGTGCTCGCAGGATGTGACCTACCTGCGCCAGTGGATCAACCTACATTCCTGCCGCCTGGGACTGCACACGTCGGTGAAGTATGACCCGCATAATCCGGGAAACTCTCTGGTGGTGTCGGAGAGCTGGATGGGGTTGCGGCAGTAGGAACGTTGAAACCGTTGCCTCATATCTGGTAGTCATCCTGAAATAAATCTTGCGGAGAGATGTTGGGCGTGGCGCCTGGCGCGCTGGCGGCGGGGTTTGGCTGGGAGCCATCTGAAGCGTGGGAATGTTGCTCAAAAGTTGCGCGCAGCTCTTGCAGTTCGGCGGCGAGTTTAATGATGACGTCGGTGAGCGGGTCGCTGATGTCTTTGGGGTCGGTGATGACGACGCGCTTGCCGTCGCGGAGGACGATGTGTCCGGGGACGCCGACGATGGTGGAGTTGGCAGGCACGCTGCGCAGGACGACGGAACCGGCACCGACGCGGCAGTTATCTCCGATGGTGATGTTGCCCAGGAGCTTGGCGCCCGAGCCGATGGAGATGCCATTGCCGAGGGTGGGATGGCGCTTACCTTTTTCTTTGCCGGTGCCGCCGAGAGTGACTCCCTGATAGAGAGTGACGTCGTCGCCGACGATGGCAGTCTCGCCGATTACGGTGCCCATGCCGTGGTCGATAAAGAGGCGGCGTCCAAGTTCTGCGCCGGGGTGAATTTCGATTCCGGTGAAGAGGCGCGAGATTTGTGAGACGTAGCGCGCCAGAAAGCGCATGCCGTGCAGCCAGAGCCAGTGGCTGAGGTGGTGCATCCACACGGCGTGCAGGCCGGGATAGAGCAGGAGAACTTCGAAGCAGGAACGAGCGGCGGGATCGGAGGCGAAGACAGCGGCAACGTCTTCGCGGGCTGAGCGAAAAAAACTGATCATGGGCGCTTCTCAGTTCCGGCTTGCGAATGCACTATTTGGGAATATCGAGTTACCGTCCAAAATAACGCAAGCCGCGCTCTCTTTTCTACTCTAAGATCGACTCGCCGGCATGACCTTATGGCGTAATCTCGAAGACTGTTCCTGCGGGCACTCCGTCGTTCCTTAGCGAAAAGGCTCCACCCTGAGATGTAGTCCCATACATGTTGCCGGCGGAATCAAAAGTCAATGGCGAGGATGGGTAGGTCCCGTCGCCTTTGCTGTCACCAAACCGGTGGAGCACAGTCTCGACCCAGTTTCCGCCGATCTGCGCGTTCAGTCTAAATGCCTGGCCACAGCAAGAACCGCCCAAGTTTCCCGAGTTCGTTCCATATAGATTGCCATCGGTCCCAAACGTGAGGCCGTTGGGATAGCAGCAGGCCGCATGAAGCTTGTTTGCAGTCCAGCTATTTCCCGGTGATAACTCGAACAGGCCGCTCCAGAGCGAGGCACCGTAAAGATTACCCGACCCGTCAAATATCAGGGTAGCGTCTGGATCCCCAACCTGATCCTGGGTGCTGCCTTCAAAAGTGTAGAGAACTCTTTCCGTCCAGGGCCCGTTTTCTGTGGGAACGAGCTCGAAGACCACGCCGCAACCCCAGCCGAAATAGCACCGGCTGCCGCCGGCTCCCGCCACACCGTAGAGATTTCCCGATTGGTCGAAGGTGAGGCCGCCGTTGGGAAAGGTTCCGCCTGGGCCGTAGCCAAAACTTTGGAGCACCTTCTCAGTCCAAACCCCGTTGGCTGCGGGGGAGAGTTCGTATACGGTACCGCAGCTGCAATTCTGTTTGGAGCCGCCTTCGCCGGTTGTGCCGTAGAGATTGCCCTTTCCGTCGAAGATGAGTCCACTACTGGGCTGCTCGCCGTCCGCATAAGTTTGTGAGCAGAAGGTGTAAAGAATATTCTCGGTCCAAGTTCCGCCGGGCTGGGGTTTCAACAACTCGAATACTGTGCCGCATCCTCCAGAAGTAGCTGCGCCACCGCCTGCGGTTGTTCCGTATAGATTGCCCATTGCGTCAGAAATAAGGCCGAAGGCAGGATTGGCCCCGTCCCCGACGTTGCCGAAGTTGTGAATGACGGTCTCCGTCCAAGATCCATCCTGCTGTGGCGTGAGCTGGAACGCCGTACCGCAACCGTAAGTTCCTCCATCGGAGCAGTTGATGCTCGATCCCGTTCCGCCATAGAACGTCGTACCGTAAACACTGCCGGCGGCGTCAAAGATCAGGCGACCGTTCGGGCCTGAGCCACTCGAGCTCTTGCCTGCGCTGAAGCTGAACAGCACCTTTTCGGTTTGGGCAGCCGCAAGTGAACCACCGGCGAAGAGCGAGATCATTGAAACAAACAATACCGCTGCTCGGGCTGGGGATAATTTTCGTGTCATGGGAGCGCTCCTAAAAGTTTTCAAGGCGAGGATCGGATGATCAATGAGGGGGGTGTTGCCTTGAGAGCGGGAGGATTCCACATTCCGAATGAAGCGTCAAGATGAAAGTTCTTGCATGTAGTATGCGCGGTTGCGTGGCGGGGAACCGAGAACTTTCCTAGCTTCCCGGCTGAAAGCCGCCGTTGTGGGCTGTGGTCATGCGGAGGTATTTGTACGGATTCACTGGCGTGTCGTTGATGCGGACTTCGTAGTGGAGGTGGGGGCCGGTGGAGCGGCCGCTGCTGCCCACGTAGCCGATGGTGTCGCCGCGGTGGACTTGCTGTCCGGCGGTGACGGCGAAGCCAGAAAGGTGTCCATAGCGAGTGGCGATGCCGTGGCCGTGGTCGAGCATGATGGCCTTACCGTATCCGCCCATGAAATCGGCGAAGGTGATGACGCCGTCGGCGGGCGCGATCACGGCGTGGCCATAAGAGCTGCCGATATCGACGCCGCTGTGGAAGGCACCTTCTCCGTTGAAAGGATCGATGCGTTCGCCGAAGCTGGCGGTGACCTGGCCTTCGATGGGCCAAAGATTAGGCGCGGAGTTGGCGCGGAGCCAGTCGGCGGTGGTGGCGTTGCGCGTAAGTCCGAGTCCGATGCCGACGGTGGCCGCGCCGCTGAGGGCCGAACTGCGCAAGGCTCCCAATTGGTCGAGCGACGAAGTGACGGCAGCGTCTTGAATTTGAGTTTCGGAAGCGGTGACCAGAGCGGGCTGCGACTTCAATCCGTAGAGCGCGGAGACTTCACTGGCGATCGAACCCAGCGAGGCGACCTGCACGTCGCGCTCTTTGGCGACCTCTTCCAGACGCGAGTAACGATCTTTGAGCTGCTCTTTTTCGGTGCGCAGTTCGTTGTAGCGCGAAACCTTGAGCAACATGCGGGCGTAGGAGCTGGCAATGCCGGTAAGGCTGAGAAATCCGATGGCGGCGCCGACTACAAACACGTAAAGATAGTGGACGGGGATGGAGATCTTGCGCAGCTGGCCATCGTCCCCGCGAGCCACAAAAAGGATGTAGAAGCGCTTTCTCAAATGCTTTGTTTCTCCTGCTCGAATTAGTCTTCTTTAAGATCAGGGCCGGAAATCCAGGCAAAGATCTGAGGTTGCAGAATGCCTGTTCGGACCACCTGATGTTGTTCGGGCCACGCTTTCCCGCCAGGGAAATGAAGATGCTTGGACGCGCCCTTTTGTTCTGCCACGGCGGACTAAGCTAAAACGGCTGGTCTGCAATCGATTCGGAATGCAGAACTTAGCTTGTCCAACTCAACTGGGATCAAAGCTTTGTGAATGTCTGGTAAAAGGTAGCAAACTGGGTTCCCCCTGTCAACGACGCCGAGGGCCATTAGCTGTTACTTAAGACAGGGTAATCAAATCGATTCGGCGCGAAGGTTACCGGAGCAGGTGGCCATCAGGGCGAAGTGGCCGGTAGGACATGGAGGGCGCATGCCCTCGTCCGGGCGCCATGTCAATTTTGTCTAGCTTATAGTGGTGGGCGTGAAGATGGGCGAGAAGGCGCTGATTGCCGGGGTTCGGCGGATGGCGGGGCGGGGGAATAAGTCTGCCATCCGGACGGGGATTGGGGATGATTGCGCGGTGCTGCGGCTGGGCAGGCCGGGGGATGGGCCGGTGAGTGACGAAGTGCTGGTCACGACTGATTTCAGTTTGGAAGGAATTCATTTCCGGCGGGAGTGGCATTCGGCGGAAGCGGTGGGGCATCGTTGCCTGGCGCGCGGGCTGAGCGATATTGCGGCGATGGGAGGAAAGCCGGTGGCGGCATTTCTGTCGCTGGCGCTGCCGCGCGATGTGCAGCAGAAGTGGGTGGATCGCTTTTCGCAGAGCCTGCTGAAACTGGCGAAGAAATATGGTGTGACGCTGGCGGGGGGCGACACGGCGGAATCTGCGAGCGGAATTCTGGCGGACATTGTGGTGGTGGGAAGTGTGCCGCGGGGTGAGGCAGTATTGCGCTCGGGGGCGCGGCCGGGAGATCGGATCTACGTGAGCGGAGTGCTGGGAGGATCGGCGGCGGCGCTGGCAAAGATGCTGTCCAAGCCGAAGGGGAAGTTGAATCCGAAAGAGTATAAGCGGCACTTCTTTCCTGAGCCGCGGATCGAGCTAGGGAATTTGCTTCGCAAAAAAAAGCTGGCGGCGGCCATGATCGATACCAGCGATGGGCTGTCGACCGATCTGGCGCACATTTGCGAGGAGAGTGGAGTAGGGGCGGAAATTTGGGCAGAGGCGATTCCCCGGGCGAAGGTGGGGCGGCCGGCGCGACCGGTGGATTTAGAGATGGCGCTGAACGGCGGAGAGGATTACGAATTGCTGTTCACGGCGCGGTCGGAGAAGAGCGTGCCCTGCCGCATGGCGGGAGTGGCGATTGCCTGCATAGGGGAGATCACGCGCGGGAAGAAAATCTCAGTAAGAGAGCAGAGCGGGTCGGGCTATGAGTTGCCTGCGCAGGGCTGGGAACACTTCCGGAGGTAACGGGTACCTTGGTTACCTGTTGATGAGGGTTGAGCTACCGCGGCGAAAGAGGCGGGACTAGAGTAGGGGTATGCCGTTCCCTCAAAAGGCTTTTTATCGTCTATTGCTGGTGCTGCTGATAGTGGGCGCGGGATGCGCAACGCTTTCGGCAGCGAAGAAATTGCCACCTCCGCCACCCGCGCACGCCAGGTTTCCCGAGCCTGCGATCAGCGATGAGTATGTCCACAAAGAGTTTGGGGAGAATTGTTCGCTGCTGGCGGGGCCACCGCAGTTTGTAGGTGATCTGGATGGGGATGGAGTGGACGATCTGGTGGTGGCGGCGCGCTGCAAGAATCCCATGGCGGACCAGTCGGAGTATGGCTTTCGCGTGGCCGACCCCTACAACAGCTTCCTGGGATTTGGCGATGTGAAGGTGACGTCGACTTTTGCCTCGGATGTACCGGAGCGCAAAGGCGTGTCGCTGCTGATTGTGCATGGGGTGGGGCCGGAGGCGTGGCGGTCGGAAAAAGAGAAGCCGAAATTTCTGTTGATCAATCTGCCGTTTAAGAATCTGACGGTGAAGCGGCTGGCAGTGAAGAAGCGGACCGTGCTGGGGATTTACATGGAAGAAAAAGGCGAAGGGGAAAATACTTCGTCGGTGATTTTCTGGGACGGTAAGAAATATCATTACCAGATTTTGGGGTCGGATCTGGAGTAGAGAGCGCGACGCTCCTTCAGCTGTTCATTTATTTTCGTTCCCAGGGCTGCGGAACTTTGACCGAGGCCATCCCTGCCGCCGTGGCCGCTGCAACGCCCATCTCGGTATCTTCAAACACCAGACAATTTTTCGGATCTACTTTGAGACGCGAGGCTGCGAGCAGAAAAGCTTCGGGATCGGGCTTGCTCTTCTTATAGTCTCCGGCGCAAACCAATGTATCGAAGCGATCGAGCAGGTTGAGCGCCTTCAAGGACGCTACCACGGATTCCCGGGTACTTCCTGAAACTACCGCGAAGGGAATTTTCTTGTGCTGCGCCTCGACGTGCTCCAGCACTTCGGCGACGGGTTGCAACTGCGGCAACAATTCGAAATACAAGCTTTCTTTCCGATGGGCGACGGCCTCGACCGGCATGTGCAGGCGTTGTTGCCGGTTGAGCGTGGAGACGATCTCCGTGACCGGCATGCCTCCCCATTCGTAGAAGAGTTTTTCGTCGAAATCGCAATTATGTTCGGCGAGAGCTTTTTTCCAGGCGAGGTAGTGCAGGGGCATGGAGTCGGCGAGGGTGCCGTCGCAGTCGAACAGATATGCCTGGAACGAGCCTCGAGGGAGTTTCAGTTTCATAGTTGGTTTGCATCCCTCATTCTAACCGCTGTGATGTTCCGTGTGATGTTCCGCACATCGGGGGCGGGGGATAAGCCGCTATAATTCTTGCGCCATGAATCTTGAAGAGAAAATTGCTGAACTGAAAAAGCGCAACCAACTGGCCGAAGAGGGTGGAGGCGCGAAGCGGCGCGACCGGCAGCACAAAGAGGGAAAGATGTCGGCTCGGGAGCGGATTGAGTTTCTGCTCGACGAAGGCACGTTTGAAGAGACCGACAAGCTGGTAACGCACCGCTGCAACGACTTCGGTATGGCCGAGCAGAAGCCTTATGGCGATGGCTTTGTCACGGGCTACGGTCGCATCGAAGGGCGGCTGGTGTATGTGTTCGCGCAGGATTTCACCGTGTTTGGGGGGTCGCTCTCGGAGACGAACGCGGGCAAGATTGTGAAGATCATGGACCTGGCGGCGAAGATGGGCGCGCCGCTGATTGGGTTGAATGATTCCGGCGGAGCGCGCATTCAGGAAGGAGTGGCGTCGCTGGCGGGCTATGCCGATATCTTTTTGCGCAACACTTTGTATAGCGGAGTGATACCGCAGATTTCCGCGATCATGGGACCGTGCGCGGGCGGGGCGGTGTATTCGCCGGCGATTACGGATTTTGTGCTGATGGTCAATAAAACTTCCTACATGTTTATTACCGGGCCGGATGTGATCAAAACGGTGACGCATGAGGAAGTGAGCAAGGAAGAACTGGGCGGGGCGATGACGCACAACGAGACCTCAGGCGTGGCGCACTTCCTGGCGCATGACGATGCCGAGTGCCTGTCGATGGTGCGCGAACTGTTGAGCTTTGTGCCGTCAAATAATGTGGATGATCCGCCGCGAAAGGCGTGCACTGATCCGATTGACCGCGCAGATGCGGCGCTGGATAAAGTTGTGCCGGCGCAATCGAATCTACCGTACGAGATGAAGGATGTGATTCACGCGGTGGTGGATGACGCGTACTTTTTTGAAGTGCAGGAGCACTACGCGAAAAATATGGTGGTCGGGTTCGCGCGGCTGGATGGGCGATCGGTGGGGATTGTGGCGAATAATCCGGCAATGCTGGCGGGGACGCTGGATATTAATGCGTCGATCAAAGGCGCGCGGTTCGTGCGTTTCTGCGACTGCTTCAACATTCCGCTGGTGACGTTTGAAGATGTGCCGGGATTTCTGCCGGGGACGGCGCAGGAGTACGGTGGCATCATCAAGCACGGTGCGAAGTTGCTTTACGCATTCGCCGAGGCGACGGTGCCGAAGGTGACCGTGATCACGCGCAAAGCCTATGGCGGCGCGTATTGCGTGATGGCGTCGAAGCACATTCGCACCGACGTGAACTATGCGTGGCCGACGGCGGAGATTGCGGTGATGGGTCCGGAAGGCGCGGTGGATATTGTTTACAAGCGCGAACTGGACCAGGTGAAGGATGCGCACGAACGGCAGGAAGTGCGCCAGGCCAGGGTTGACGAATTCCGTGACCGATTCGCCAGTCCTTACGTGGCGGCGGACCGCGGCTTTGTCGATGCGATCATCCAGCCGCGGGAGACGCGGAGGAAGCTGATTCAGGCGCTGGCCATGCTGGAGAATAAGCGGGATAAGAATCCGGCTAAGAAGCATGGGAATATTCCGCTGTAGGCAATTAGGTTTACCGTCTTGATTCTGTCACAACCCGAGCTAGGTCTGCGATCATCACCGAAGTAGAATTTCGGCGTGTGACTGCCAGTAGCGACAAATCGGTCGAAATTCAGCCCGACGGCCTCCCGTGCAACGATGTGGGCGCATGGACGGAAGAGAAGCACAGACTCGTGGCCTGCTACGCTGCACAGTTCTCGGGCGCGATGAAAGCGAAGTTTCAGAAACGAGTTTATATAGAGCTTTACGCCGGAGCCGGGTACAGTCGAATCCGAGATACCGATCGCATTATTCCTGGTTCGCCAATCAACGCGCTTACCCTCAAGGATCCATTCGACAAGTACATTTTCTGCGAAGCTGCGGAAGAAAAGCGGGAGTCTCTGGAAATACGGGCGCAAAGGCACGCACCCAACGCTGACGTGACTATCATTCCCGGCGATTGCGACAAGAATGTTGACAAGATAGCCGGTGCAATTCCGCAGTATTCCTCGACCAACAAAGTTCTTAGTCTTTGTTTTGTCGACCCAAATGACATTGGTATTAAGTTCTCGACCTTGGAGGCTCTTGGCAAGACCCGGATGGTCGACTTTGTGGTCTTGCTGGCTTTGTACATGGACGCGCTCAGGGCTGAACAGCAATACGTGAGAAATCCGTCGAAGATCAACCAACTGCTCGGGACGGAGGCTTGGCAGGAGCGATGGCGAGATGCCAAGATCAAAGGAACCAACTTCCCTCTCTTCCTCGCCGAAGAATTTGCAGGGAGCATGTCTGTCATGGGCTACATTCCGCGGCCTTTCTACTCTATGAGAAAAATCTTTTACTACGAAAAGAACTTTCCGCTGTACGCTCTTGGGTTGTTCGCTCGTCACCCGCTCGCTTACAAGCTGTGGGATGATGCATTAAAGTACACAGATGATCAGCTCGATTTATTCTAAAAGCCAATGTCTCTAATCTCTCACATCGAATGGACCGACGCGACCTGGAACCCAGTGCGCGGCTGCACGAAGATCAGTCCGGGCTGCAAGCATTGCTACGCCGAGACATTTGCGGAACGGTTTCGCGGCGTTAAGGGGCATCCTTATGAGCAGGGCTTCGACTTGCGCTTGGTGCCGGCGAAGCTGACTGAGCCCTTTCTGTGGCGCTCGCCGAAGCTCGTGTTTGTAAATTCGATGAGCGATCTTTTCCAGGATGGCGTGCCCGATGAGTACATCGAAGCGGTTTGCAGAGTTATGGTCAAAGCAAACTGGCATACGTTCCAAGTATTAACAAAAAGATCGGCGAGACTGAAGGGACTGCTGAGCGGCCGATTGCGGTTCGCTGCCGAACAAGATCACATCTGGTGGGGGGTGAGCGTCGAGGATCAGAAGTACGGTTTGCCTCGAGTCACCGATCTGCAAGAAACGCCGGCTAGAATTCGCTTCTTATCCATAGAGCCTCTGCTCGAAGGCCTGGGCACTTTCAATCTCTCTGGCATCAGTTGGGCGATCGTTGGAGGGGAGAGCGGGCCGGGCGCGCGTCCTATGCGTGAGGAGTGGGTGGTCTCTGTGCGCGATCAATGTCGCGAAGCACGTGTGCCGTTTTTCTTCAAACAATGGGGCGGCGTGAGGAAGGCAAAACACGGTAGGCTGCTCGAAGGCCGAACTTACGACGAATATCCCGAGCGGATTCCCTCATCAATTCCCGCGAAGGCCAATTGTCTCGCTTATGCTCGAGACATTCTCAGTTCCTTTCGAACGATCATTCCAGCGAGTGCTCTAGCGCAATCGTCAGTCTGAATATTTCGACCTAAGGTTCCCGCTCCAGTTCATTAAATACATCGTCGACCAGTTGCCCTTCTCCTCTTCGAGCCTGCGCGAGACCTCTACGAATGCTCGCCAGGGTATCGGCGTTCCTGGAGTTCTCTCTCTGCGATTCCGTCTTCAGTACGGCACTATTAGGACGCGGCTTTGTGATCTTCATTCGTGGCATGGCTCAATGATATGCGCGGCAGGGTGGGAAAGGGGAGACGCGCCGGAGATTACACCAAAAAAATAAAGAGTTCCGAGGTGGTGTGGGGTCCATTCGTCTCGGCCAGTAGCTCGCGTTAGACCCTTGCTGGACCTGCGATGCAGTGTCCCTTGCGGGGTACCGCATGCGGTCGATGCTCGGGCTCCGGGCTTACCGCCAACCGGAAAAACCTACCCTACGCCTCGGAACTCTATCCTGCCTTCGACGTTTCTTCTTGTTCTCCTCGACCAGCGCTTTGCTATTGACCCTTGCTTGCCCTCCCACTTCATTTGCATGAAGAGGGT
The DNA here is from genome assembly GCA_963758565.1 of uncultured Acidobacteriota bacterium. Classification (GTDB taxonomy): domain Bacteria; phylum Acidobacteriota; class Terriglobia; order Terriglobales; family Acidobacteriaceae; genus Sulfotelmatobacter. Next base: position 688,039 of record CAVWVX010000001.1, read on the forward strand.
GACTGCGCTTGAGTCCCGGAACGCCGCACCAACCGGAAAAACTTTAGAAGCTGTCAAAGAACGATTATGGTTTTACGCTTTTTGTTTTTAGAGTCAATGAAAAGTTTGTGATTTTAAGTTGTGTGTTTTCAGGCGAGTGCAGGCCGTCCACAGGAGGGTGACCGGATTTGGTGCAAGGCAAGGATCAAGAACCGAGAAGAGGCACGCGGGGAGCGCCGTTTGCTCCATTTCGATTTGGGAAAGGCAGTAAGTCATTGGCGAGTTCGGTGGGAGTAGGTTGTGAAAAACGGCGGGAAGTGGCTGCTGGCAAGGAGTTCGCGACGGACCAGATACTGGCTTTTGTCGAGATGGAGGCGAAAACCTGTCGAGCTTTGCTCGACTGGGACAGCCTCGCATGGCTGTCTCCACGGTGGACTCTCTACTAGTTTCTTTCGTTCACGGTGATTTCGATGGCTTCGTCAACAAACTTCTTATCCGACTCTTCGGTGCCGGTGAGAGCGAAGGAGTTGGTGATTGCGGCAATTCCTTTTTCGACGCTGGTGATGACGTAGGAGCAACCGATCCAGTGGGCTTCAGCGAAATCGGTGGGCGACCAATGAGCGGGGTGATCGGGGTGGGAGTGGTAGAAGCCGACGATATCTTCTCCGCGCTCGCGGCCTTGGCGCTGGATGCGTACCAGTTCGCGAGGATCGATGTTGTAGCGGTTCTGCGGCGAGTCGGTGCGGGTATTGCCGCAGCGGGCGGTGGAGGTGATGGTGCGGCTGCCGTCGTCGTCAAAATGGCCGAGCAGGATGCCGCAACATTCGTGTGGATAAGTTTCTTCGCCGTGGCGGCGGAGGGCGGTGTAGTCCGAGTGGGAAAGTTTTAGCATCGAGGGAATTGGCGATTGAGTGATTTCTGATTGTCGACTGAAAATCCCACGACTGCGCGATTTTCCAGCGGCAGTCGAGAGACGGAGATCAACACTTTTATTTCTCCGTCCAGAATCGTTCACTTAAGTATTTGTCTCCGTTGTCGCAGAGGATGGTTACGACGACGACTTCGCGGTCCTTGCCGAGTTCGATTTGCTCGGCGACTTTGAGGCTGCCTACGATGCCGGCGGCGGCAGAGATCCCCAGAAGCAGGCCGCATTCGCGGGCGACGCGGCGGCACATGGCATAAGCGTCTTCGGTGGCGATTTCGAGATCATCGTCGGCGAGGGATGGATCGTAAATCCTGGGCACAATGGCGGTGGCCATATGCTTGGCGCCTTCGATGCCGTGGAAAGAAGAATCGGGTTGCAACGAGATGCAGCGGATGGTGGGGTTCAGTTCGCGCAAGCGGCGCGAGGTGCCCATAAAAGTTCCGCTGGTACCGAGCATGGAGACGAAGTGAGTGATGCGGCCTTCGGTCTGCTGCCAAATTTCATTGGCGGTGCCGTGATAGTGAGCCAGCCAGTTAGCGTCATTAGAATACTGGTCGGCGTAGAAATATAAGTCGGGATGTTTTGCGGCGAGATCGCGAGCCAGGCGAATGGCTCCGTCCGAGCCTTCGCCGGGATCGGTGTAGAGAATGTTTGCGCCGTAGGCGCCGAGAATTTTCTTGCGCTCGGCGGAAACATTTTGCGGCATGCAGAGTGTGACAGGAAATCCTTCCGCCGCGCCGAGCATAGCGTAGGCGATGCCGGTGTTGCCGCTGGTGGCGTCGAGCAGGATTTTCCCTGCGGAAAACTGTCCACTGCGGCGGCCCTCGGCGACGATGTTGGCGGCAGCGCGGTCTTTTACAGAGCCGCCGGGATTGTGCCATTCCGCCTTGCCCAAAAGTGTGACGCCTGGCATGTTTTTAGTGAGTTGGTCAAAACGCAAAAGCGGAGTATTTCCGATGCGGTCCAGCAGGCTCGGACCGGGACGCGGGATGCCACGGGCGGCACCCGATTGCGCCGGCAACGATGTCGCCATTCGTGCTGAAATCTGATTCATTCCCGACTCTAACCTCATTCAACTGTAATTCAGAATCCTGCGGCTTCGGAACCGATTGCTCGTGACCAACGTAATTAGGCAAGAGCGGCCCAAACGCGCTATGTAGTATGGTGTGTTTAGATGACGAAGATGACAAGTGCGATGCAGCGGTAAATTAGCTGAGCACATTTGGTGTGCGGCTTGCATCTAAAAAAGACTGGAAGATAAAAAATGAAACCAATTGAAGCCCGAACCTACGAAGAAGCGCTAGCCTGGCTGCGCGAGAACGGGTTCGATGTGCAGGATGCGCCGGGAACTAACGGCCGCGTGTTTTTAAGGAAGTACAACGTGTCGGCCGCGATTCAGAAGGCGGATCAGGATGGGGTGAAGATCTTTGCCTATCCGGGATACCTGATTGGCAGCGAGATTTCGAAACTGGTGAACCGCGGTTACCAGCAGTTCTTGAAGAATTCGAAGACGGAAGTGCCGGCGACGGCAGATCACTTGAAGGCGCTGCAATCGTTTTCCGAAGAGTTGAAGGTGGGTCTCGGACTGCCCAGCTTGTATAACGAATCGCTGGGGACGGTGAGCGAGTCGTATCACTACGATCGCGTTAAAGACAACGACAAGGCTCCGGTGGATCGTCCTAAGCGGCCCTGGGAAACGGCTGGCAAAGGGATTGCGGCAAAAGCGGTCGCGGCGAAAAAAGGCCGTGCGTAATTCTGCTGCTGCTCTAGTTGGAGCAAATTGTTCCTAATCATTCTGCTATCGTGCGAAACTGAAGCGCTCTTCACTAGAGAGCCTGAGGAGTTTCCATGAACAGGCAGTGTTTTTTTCTCTCTCTTGCTTTTCTTCTTCCTCCTATCTTTCTGCTCGCCGTCGATCAGACAATCCTCGCACAGGATGTTTCGGGCGAAAGCGGTAATGATGCCAAAGCCATTGAGAAAGTATTGCGCACGCAGCAAGCGGCGTGGAATAAGCACGACCTGGAAGGCTTCATGGCAGGGTACTGGCATTCTCCAGAGCTGACTTTTTTTTCGGGAGCGAAAGAGCAGCAGGGCTGGCAGGCGACCATGGACCGCTATCTGGCGGCGTACGCAAGTCCGGGACACGACATGGGGACGCTGGAATTTTCTGACTTGCGGGTACAAATTCTAGGGCAGCAGGGAGCGTTCGTACGCGGGGCTTGGAAGCTGACGATGCCGGATGGGAAGAAGCCACATGGGTTGTTCACGCTGGTGTTCCGGAAGTTTCCTGAAGGATGGAAGATTGTGCACGACCATACTTCGGCAGAGTGAGTGCCACTGGAGATCTTTTTACTTTTTGATGCGGACCTCTACGCGTGTGCCTTCCGGGAAACTTCCGTTGGTCAGTTCTACTACGCCGTTGCGAAGGATGCCTTCCAGTTCCTGTGAAGCGATTTTTGCAGATGGTGCGGGCGAATTGTTTGCCCCGGTGCTATTAGCATTCGCGGGCGAGGGCGCCCGCACTACACTTCGGCCCTTGCCTTTGTCCATGGCTTCGTTGGCCAGGCGGTCGGCATCACGATTGTGTTCGCGGAGGGCATGACCGATCTGGAACCATTCCAGTTGTGCGATCAATTCTTTGGCGCGGCCATGAAGGTCTTGCAGGACCGCGTTCTTCACTTTGTAAATTCCTTTTATCTGGCGGACGAGCAGTTCGGAGTCGCTGATCAGCTTTAATGCTTTCGGGCCATGTTGGATGGCATATTCGAGGGCGGCGATCAGTCCTTGATATTCGGCGAAGTTATTGGTCTGGTGGCCGAGGTATTCGCTCAGGTGGGCCACTTTCTTTCCGGACTCGTCCTGGATTACGACGCCGTATCCGGCGGGGCCGGGATTGCCGCGCGCGCCGCCGTCACTATGTGCGACGAGATAGTGAGGGGGAGCATTGAGTGCGGAGTCGGAGCGTTCGGGGAAGAGTGGCTTGCGGCTAGGGTATGGCATGGTCTGAGTTTACAACGCGACTAGCGGCCGGCGGCTAAGCGGGTGGCGAGGCGCGGAGGGAGTCCGGCGGAGAGAATGCGGTCCTGGGCGGCTTTCAGGTTATAGGGGACGCGGTGGTAGTGAACGACTCTGGCTTCGGTATCGAAGACGGCGAAGGCGGCGCGCCAATCTCCGTCGCGGGGTTGGCCGACGGAGCCTGGGTTGATCATGTAACGGGTTTCGGACTTGAGTTGCAGGGCAACAGTTTCAGCCTGCCCCACGGTGCGGTATTCGGGACGAAATCCGTCGGCGCTGTTGCCGTTGGCGAAGAATCCGCCTTGCAGGTGGGTGTGGCCGAAGAAAGTCAGCGGGGTGGCGTCGGCGAGCAGCGGCACGAGGGCATCGCCGATGGAGACGATGTAGACATCCTCGTCCCCAGGAGAGCCATGGACGAGTTGCGCCTCAGGAAAACCTTCCAGCGGAATAGGACCTTGCGGCAGGGCTTGCAGCCACTTGTGATGCTCGGGCGTGAGCCGGTTGCGGGTCCACAGAGCGGCGGCGGCGGCCAGTGGGTTGAAGTCATCGAGCGGGAGTAAACCAGTGGCGGCTTTATCGTGATTGCCGCGGACAAAAATTTTACCTAGGCTGCGGGAGCGGTCCATGACCTCGTTGGGGCTGGCGCCGTAGCCGACGATATCTCCGAGATTGGCGACAAGATCGTAGGCGGGAGCTGCGGCGAGGCAGGCTTCCAGGGCCTCAAGATTGGCGTGGATATCGCTTAAGAGCAGGATTTGCAATCGACACCTGACGAACTGGGGATTATAGAACAGTGCGGAGGTTTGCGGGTGGATGGGTTTCAGGTCGTCCTTAGTGACGGCAAAATTCAATAAGGTTTAAGGGGGAAGGTCGCGGAGAACATCGGCACAGGACGTTGAGAAACATCGAGGGCTAATGCATGGAGTTGATTACGGGGCAGCGGGCCCAGTGGGATCTAGTTACTTCCAGGAGCGGCGGCATGGCGCGGGCGCACTCGGGAATGCGGAAGGGGCAGCGAGGTTCGAAGGCGCAGCCCGGGGGCATGGCGTGCAGCGGCGGGACGATGCCTTCGATGGTTTCGAGCGGTCGGGCGCGGTCAGTTGCGAGGTTAGGCACGGCGTGCAGAAGTCCGCGAGTGTACGGGTGCGCCGCGGCGTGAAAAATATGTTGAACGCTGCCCATCTCAACGAGGGTGCCGGCATACATGACGGCGACGCGGTCGGCGACTTGCGAAACCACCGCGAGATCATGCGAGATGAAGAGCATGGCGAGTCCGAATTTGGTGCGCAAGCCGGAGAGAAGGTCGAGGATCTGGGCCTGGATGGTGACGTCGAGGGCGGTGGTGGGCTCGTCGGCGATGAGAAGTTGCGGCCGATTCACAATCGCCATGGCAATCATTACGCGCTGGCGCATCCCCCCGGAAAGCTGGTGAGGATAATCGCGGGCGCGGCGGTCGGGTTGCGGAATGGCGACATCGGTCATGGCTTGAATGGCTAGGTTCGCGGCTTCGCGTTTGGAACGCGTGCCGTGGGCGAGAACGGCCTCGGCAATCTGGTCGCCAACGCGCATCACGGGATTGAGCGCGGTCATGGGCTCTTGAAAGATCATGCCAATGCGGGAGCCGCGAAGCTGGCGCATGGCGTCGTCCGGTAAGGACGGGAGATTGCGGGTGGCGCCGTTTTCCGAAAAAAGAATTTCGCCGGAGACCCGGGCTTGCGGCGGGAGCAGGCGCATGATGGCGAGGGAGGTGATGGATTTGCCGGAGCCGGATTCACCGACCAGTCCCAGGACTTCGCCGGGGGCGATGGAGAGGGAGAGGTCCCGGACAGCCGGAAGAGTGATCTGCCGCCCGGAGTTTCCCGCAGCGGATTTCGCGGGAAAATCTATGTTCAGGTTGTTAATGTCGAGGAGGGAAGACACAGATTTATGGTAGCAGCCTCTCAGAACTGTCGCGCTGGGCGACTGGACAGCCGAAGGCGGCTGTCCCCACACAGGTCTCTTTAGTGCTTGAGCTTTATTGTCCGAGGATCAGCGGGAGGCCGTTTTTGTTGTTGCCGATCACTACCACTTTGGAATTGGCGCTCTTGGCCAGGTTCTCGGTGGCTTCAATTCCTTTCCATTCGAGCAATGACGGCGTGATGCCCTGGGCAACGATCTGCTGGAAGTCGCGAACGCCGGCGGCTTCGATACGCTTACGTTGAGCTTCCTGAGTTTCTTTCTGCAAGCGGAAGTTCATGGCCAGCGATTCCTGTTCGGCCTGCTGTTTGGCTTCGATGGCGGACTTCAAGGTGGCGGGCAGCTGAATGTCGCGCAATAAAACGTTTTCCACGGTGAGGCCGCGCTGGCTCAGTTGCTGGCTGACCTGGTCGAAGATCTGCTTGGCGACCATCTCGCGCTCACCGGTATAAAGCGCGTTGGCGGTGTGGGAAGCGGTGGCTTCACGGATGGCCGAGCGCAGGGTGGGTTCGACCACAACATTTTCGTAGTCCGCGCCGATTTTTTGAAAAACTTCCGCGGCGTGTTCGGGGTTGAGATGGTAGATCAGCGACGTGTCGAGGCTCATCATCAGGCCTTCGCTGGAAGGTACGCTGGCCGATTCCTTGAGCGTCTGGGTCTGGATGGAAAGTTCGTTGTTGGTTTTCATCGGGCTGATGATGTGAATACCCTCGTACAGGGTTTCATCGGACTGCACTTTGCCGAAGAGTGTGAGCACGCCGACGTGGCCTGTGCCCACTTTGGTCACGCAGTTGAACAGCAAAATTACTAATACGAACCCGGCAAGGCCCAAACCGATCAGGCGCACGAGACCGAAGCCGCCACCGCCACCGTCCACGACTCTGCCGCGAGCGGGATCAAAAATTGTCATCGTAGTTTCTCCTGCGCCGAGTTTAGGGCGAAAAGGGAAGGCAGCGTAAGTGACTGCTCGGAGACGGGAGGGAGTGCAGTTGTGAATCTTCTTCTGCGACCGGGGCATCTTTTACGGTTAGACCCTATGAGCAAGATCCACATTCCTACTCCATTGCGGCAATACGTCGGCAAGCAGTCAACCGTTGAGGTTAAGGGCACTACCGTGGCTCAGGCCATGGAGGCGCTGGTGGCGCAGCATCCCGAGGTGCGCCGGCATCTTTATACCGAGGAAGGCAAGCTTCGCGCTTTCGTGAATCTGTATGTGAACGATGAGGACATTCGCTACCTGCAGAAGGAAGCGACTGCGATTCAGGAGGGTGATAACATTTCCATCGTGCCCTCCATTGCCGGAGGGGCGTAAGACCCAACTTTCCCGGTGGTCATTCCATCTGCGATTTGCGATCCAGCGCTCCCATTTTCTATCGAGGAATCATGGCTACTCTTACCGAAATTCCAGCAACGCTGAGCAAAGACGAAATTCTGCGCTACTCACGGCACCTGATCATGCCCGAGGTTGGCATGGAGGGACAGCAGAAGCTGAAGGCGGCGCGGGTGCTGTGCATTGGCACGGGAGGATTGGGGTCGCCGCTGGCGTTGTACCTGGCGGCGGCGGGCGTGGGCACGCTGGGTCTGGTGGATTTCGATGTGGTCGATTACACGAACTTGCAGCGGCAGATCATTCACTCGACCGCCGATGTGGGACGCAAGAAACTGGATTCGGCGGCGGATAAATTGAAAGGCATCAATCCTTTCCTGGAGTTGAAAACTTTCGATACGCGGCTGAGCAGCGCCAACGCTCTCGAATTGTTTCGCGACTTCGATGTGATTGCCGACGGCACAGATAATTTTCCCACGCGATATCTGGTGAACGATGCCTGCGTGCTTACCGGCAAGCCGAATGTGTACGGATCGATCTTCCGCTTTGAAGGGCAGGCCAGCGTCTTCGCGACCAAGGATGGACCATGCTACCGCTGCCTGTATCCTGAGCCGCCACCGCCGGGGCTGGTTCCTTCGTGCGCGGAGGGCGGCGTGCTCGGTATTCTGCCGGGGCTGGTCGGCGTGATGCAGGCGACCGAGGTGATCAAATTAATTCTGGGGATCGGCGATCCGCTGATCGGGCGCTTGCTCTTGATTGATGCGCTGGGAATGAAGTTCCGCGAACTAAAGTTGCGCAAAAATCCGGAGTGCCCGGTGTGCGGAACGCATCCCACGGTAACCAAGCTGATAGACTACGAACAATTTTGCGGCATTCGCGGGGAGGAAAAACCGGTGGGTACTGGCGTTCCTGAAATTCAGGTGGAAGAACTGAAGCGGCGGCTGGATGCGAAGGAAGATGTTTTCGTGCTGGATGTGCGCGAACCGCATGAGTACCAGATCTGCAACATCGGTGGACATCTGATCCCGCTGAACGATCTGCCAAACCGGGTAAACGAATTGGATTTGAGCCGCAATATCGTCGTCCACTGCAAGATGGGCGGGCGGAGCGCGAAGGCCGTGGCGTTCCTGCAGCAGGCGGGGTTTAAGAGAGTGGAGAACCTGGCAGGCGGGATTACGGCGTGGGCGGATAGGGTGGATCCTAAGGTGCCGAAATACTGAGGGCAAGGGTTAGAGGTTAGGGATTAGGTTCAGGGAGCGCTAAAAGCGCTCCCTTTTTATTTGTTTCTCCCAGTCTTAATAGGGGCAGCGTATACTTGCCGGTCGCGCTCACCCGCGCGATCTGTTTCCCGGGCCATGAAGCAAATCCAAGTGATTCTGGGAGGACTATGAACAAGATGTTCGCCGTGGTGCTCTGCCTTGCAATTCTTCTAGCAGTCTTCGGTGGCGATAACGGATACAAAGTGATGTATGACGGAGGATCGATACCCGACGCAAAATCTGGCACAGGGATGAAGTTGTTTATCGAATCCAACCAGATTCGTCTGGTAAAAGACAACGCTGTTGTCGTAACGATTCCCGCCACTGCGATCACCGAGATCAGCTACGGGCAAGATGTACATCGCAGAGTTGGAGCTGCGATCGGTCTCGCGGTCGTCTCGTTGGGAATTGGCGCACTGATGGCTCTCACTAAGTCGAAAAAGCATTTTGTCGGTCTAACTTGGGTAGATGGCGACAAGAAGGGCGGCTTTGCCATGCAATGCGACAAAAATGACTACCGTGGAGTTCTGGCGGGACTGGAGGGTATCACCGGCAAAAAAGCGGTGGACTCCGACGCAATGACGTGAAGAATTAAGTTTAAGTTGAGGAGGCTTTTCGCCCGAAACGGCCGAGGTTTTCAAGCCCACATCCTCCAATCTTATGATTTGCTCCGGTTGGTTTGACGGCCGAAGATACGGTCCCCTCATAATTCTTTTCGATACTTGCAATTCTGGCGAGAATCGGCATAATTACACGTCCCTTCCCCCCGGGAGGTTTTTCAAATGCAATTTTCCAGTGGTGCCAAGCCTTCGGCTGTGGTGTGCCCGATGTCTCTCACCGCAGTTACCGCGGCACTTCTCATCGGACTTATTAGCTTATTCTTCAGCGTTCTACCGGTAGCTGCTCAAAACGCTCCGGCAGCCAATTCCGATCCAACCTATCAGGCACTACGCAACCTAAGCCTGGGAAGCGAAGCGGTCAGCGTTAACAATCTTGACCTGAAGCGCGACGCGGGAACATTTCATTTGCGTTCGGGCACGGTGTGTTTTGTTCCGGCAGTGCAGGGCCAGGTGACCGGAGCGGTGTTTGTGGGCGACGGCAACTTCGTGCTCGATGCGCCCGACGCGGAAAAGCCCATGCTGCGGCTGTTGACCAAAGAGAGCGAGTTCAGCGAAAACTTCAGCCAACTGGCGTTGCGCTTCACCGACGCGACCTACGATGAAATCAAGAAGGCCGGCAGTCCGGCCTCAGGAGGATGCGATGGCGGATCGCTGAAAGATACCCAGCACGTGATGCGGCACAAGCTCAAGAAGAACCTCGACGCGCGCCTCCTTGAAGATGTGATGAATCCCAATGCGGGCGGCCTGTTCGTGGCGTTCATTCATGGCAAGCATTACAACGGCCAGGAATTATTCACCATCGATCCGCACGAAGGCCGGGATCAAGTGGACTTCAGAACCTACGATGAGAACAAATACGGCAACTGGGCTTCCTTCGACATGTCGGCAGAACGGAAAAAGGGAACTTTCGGCCAGCCGATTCGGATTGATCACCAGGAACTCGACACCACACTGGAGAAGAGTGCCAATCTGATTGGCAAGGCGAAGACCACCTTCACGGCGCATTTGGATGGTTTGCGGGTTGTGCCCTTCAATTTGTTCCGGACGTTGCGCGTGCGCAGCGTAACCGCGGCCGATGGCACGCCGCTTTCGTTCATTCAAGAAGACAAGAATGACGATGCAGAGTTCTCCGTGATCCTGCCCAAGGCTCTGGCGCGTGGGGAGCAGATGACGATCGTCACTCAATACGAGGGAAAAGAGGCGGTGACCAACGAAGGGTCGGGCAACTACTTTCCCGTGGCTCGCATGAACTGGTTTCCCAATAATCCCGGCGGAAGGCTCGGCGAGTATGCCACCTACGACATGACCTTTCGCATTCCCAAGGGAATGCAGATCGCTGCAACCGGAATGCGGGTGAGTGACAACAATGACGGCGGGCAGAATGTCACGGTATGGAAGAGCGAAACGCCCCAGACTGTGGCGGGATTCAGCTTCGGACGTTTCAAGCTGGAAGAGGCGAAACTGGAGAAGCCGGAGTACCAGGTGCAGTCGTTCGCCAACCAGGATCCTCCGGACTGGGTGCAAGGCCTGAAAAATGCCACGCAGCGCGACCGGCCGGAAACCGGGACGACTCGAATGCTCGGCGACGTTGGCAATCCGCGCGTATCGTTCGGCACAATGGATACAAGGGGACTCAACAAGAAAGCGCTGGCGGAAGGCGAACTGGCGGTTCAACTCTATACCGACTACTTCGGTCCGTCTTTATTTAAACACTTGCAACTAACACAGCAGACCGCCTGCAACTTTGGACAGTCTTGGCCGGAGCTGGTGTGGGTGCCGATTTGCTATTACTTCGATACCACCATTCGCCATCAACTGGGCATGGACTGGGGCGACCGCGGTTACTGGAAGGTGGTAACTCCGCACGAAGTGGCCCACCAGTGGTGGGGCCATACCGTTGGCTTCGCTTCTTACCGCGATCAGTGGATGAGCGAGGGATTCTCCGATATGTCGGCCTCGCTGTACCTGAGCATGATCGAAAAGAATCCCAAAAAGTTCCTTACCTTCTGGAACGATGAACGCGAATTGCTGTTGGAGCGTGATAAGGAAGGCTTCCGGGCAATCGATGCCGGGCCGCTTACCATGGGCTACCGCACCAGCAACTCGCGAACCGGTTTCGATACAACGCGGCGGCTGATTTATCCCAAGGGAGCGTATGTGCTGCACATGCTGCGCATGATGATGCACGACAATCGCACTGGCGACCAGCATTTCAAAGAGACGATGCAGGACTTCGTGAAGACATATAGCGGCAAGGCGGCTACCACGGAAGACTTCAAGGCCATGATCGAGAAGCACATGACTCCGGAGATGGATTTGGAAGGCAACCACCGGATGGACTGGTTCTTCAACGAGTACGTTTACGGCACCGCAATACCCACGTACTCGATTGAATCGTCGTTTGATACAGCTGCCGATGGGAGCATTCTGCTGAAATTCAAGGTGAGCCAGTCGAATGTGGATGAGAAATTCCGCATGCTGGTGCCGGTCTATCTGGAATTGGCCGATGGGAATATATTTTTCCTGGGGCGGGCGCGGATGGCGGGAAACACTGTGGTGGAACAGAAAGTTCCGCTGAAGAGTCTGAAGGCACAACCGCATCGAGCGATGATCAACTACTACGACGACGTGCTGGCGACGGCCAATTAAAAAACTGGGAGCACACAGTATGCTCCCAGTGTTTTTCTCTAAGCAGGTGCATCTTCGGCACCGTCTACTTGCTGGAGCCGGCCTGCATGCCCTCGCTCGCCTCGCCTAGTTCCAGAGCAAACTTTTTGCCGTGGAAGCGGACACCGGCCAGGATTTTTGCTCCGCTCTCATCCTTTCGGGTTACGGCAGCGTCATCGTTTGCCGGTTGATCAAGCTGGATGATGTGTGCCGGAACTTTTGCCAGCACTTTGCTGCCCTGCACAATGCTGAGCTCCACGTTGGGCCCGGAGCCTTCCCATTGCACCTTGTAATCACCCGGCTTGAGGCTGGTTCCATTCACGCTCACAGGATTGAGAACCTGAAGGTTAGCTTTGCTTGCGGCGAAAGCGCTGGAGGCGAGTAATAACGCAATTCCCAGCACCAGACTTTTTGCGGCGATCGTGAACTTCATGACGTGCTCCTTTTTCTTTCCGGAATGACACCGGAAATGGCTAAGGCGGCCCGGTTCACGACTAAGGCGAGAAAACATTTGTGTTTTTCCGCAAGTCGCCTACAATGCAAACGCTGGGGTTCAGCAGTCACGCCCACAAGCGTGAACCGCTGTCCGTGGGGGTTTTCTCACTTGGGCCGCCAAACCGAAAGTAAGAGAATCCCCTAACCCCGCTTCTTTACTCGAACAACTCCTCACCAACCAAACGAACACAACACAAAATGTTCATGAATTCTGGAGGAAAACCAGTCACGCAACTTGCCTGTTGTACGGTCTGACTCCGATAAAAGTTCCGCGCGTTTGTTTTTGTCGCGTGATGAAGGTTGGACGCGATTGTTCGACCGGGGTTAGCCGCGGCGAGATGAAGAATTGCGAACTAGAAAATTACCCGGGAATTTCGTCGGCGTGCACACGCTGCTACTGTCTTGTTTGGAGTGAGAATCCGAGCCTCGGGATTGGATTTGCTGCAAGGGAGTTTCGCCTAGTTCCAACGCAGTTCCCGAAAATTCGCGGGGAGAAGAATTAGATTAGCCCGGTGTCAACGTTCGCAGGTTTGCTTCAGATATTTCTCTTGTAATGGATTGGCCACTGTACCTGCCAAGTCTTGCCACCGTCTGTAGAAGCTTCCCAACTCCAGTCAAATTCGTTTGACGTGATGTTCTTCCAGACCATTCGCTGCAGCGTTTTCCCGCCGCTTTGTCCCGTTGACTCGCGCTGCAGGATCATTTTCCCGTCTTTGAATTCCCCGGCAAAATCCAGGTATGCGCCTTCGTTGTCCACCCATGTTTGTTTCCATTTGCCGCTGGCGTCAAAGGTTGAAACGCTGGTTCCGCGCAAGTGAGAATCTCCGCCAGAAAAATTTTCCTGGATCACACAATCGCCGAGGATGCGCGTGATGCGATTCGTTCCGCGGCCGATCTCATCCGGCTTTTTCCCGGGCCAGGTCAAGTTCCAGTCACCAACCCAAAAATCAAACTGTTTCAGTTCCGGCGCGGAGCAGAACTTTGGTGGAACCTGGCCGGGAGCTTGAGCGAAGGCGGGACAAATCGCAAGAATTAGGAACAGCAGGGTATGCAGGAATTTCATGGCTAAAGAATGGACGCGGCACATTCTCAAAGGTTAGGTGCGCCGAACAATCCACGAGTTCGGCGCACCCATTGCCAGTCGCGTCGCGCTTCGTCAAACTACTGCAAAGGTTCGGAGACGTGTTCGTGAACCAGCATCCACTTACCGTCCTCATTTTCGAAGACCCCGGTCCAGCGGAAGTTGCCCATTTCAACCTTGCCTGCTTTTGTAGTCATTTCATAGGCGATGGTCGCCGTACCCCAAACCAGGTCTCCATGGGGATGAAAGGCGGCGTCGTCGTTCACCGTGCACTTGGCGCTCTTGTAACCGGCAAGCACGGTGGTCACTCCCTTTTGATATTCATCCCAGCTTCCGTATTTCAAGGGGGCGATGTCAAAGAAAGTATGAGGGCCGGTGGCGTAATACTTGGCCACGTTCGCGGGATCGAGCGTGCACCAGCCGTCGTAGATTTTCTGCAGATAAGCTTTATCGGGAACATTTCCCGGAGCGGATTTTTTCGAAGATGGCGCCGGCGGTTGGGCTGTGGCAAATAGCGCGAGAGTGAACAGGCAAATCAGAATGCTGGTGAAACGTTTCATGCGTAGAATCCCCCTTAGTTTTGACAAATGTTTTTGATCAAATGAGTGCGACGGATGTTCGCGCGAATTTTCGCATAAACGAGCCCGATCTGGAAGTGCGCATTGACCGATTTCCACAGCGCACGCTAGAATAGTTGAGTTTGACTGTACACGCCGACCCGTTCTGGGGACGCCTGCCTTGGCTGCTGAAGTGCCGCGGCGGAAAACACAGCAAGCATAGGAAGTTCAGCCGGCAGCGGGTTGCGCCCGTGTGCGCAGGATGCTGGCTTTCACGACATTTTGACGGAGGCATGAGTATGTACGCGGTTATCCGCGCCGGTGGAAAGCAGTACCGGGTGGCGCCCGGGGACGTAATTCGAGTGGAGACACTGGCGACTGGCACCGATGGCCAGGTGGAATTTCCTGAGATATTGGCGGTGTCGGGAAGCGAAGGCCAGATCGCGAAGCCGGAAGCGGGCGCGCGCGTTATGGGCGAGCTGGTGGAAGAGGGCCGCGGCGAAAAAATTCTGGTGTTCCATTACAAGCGCAAGAAGCAGTACAAGAAGCTGCGCGGACACCGGCAAAACTACAGTGCGGTGCGCATTACCGAGATCGCGTTTGATGGGCAGAGCCACAAGGCTCCGGAGTTGAAAAAGAAAGAGCCTAAGGTGAAGAAAGCTGCCGCCGAGCACCACGAGGACAAGCCTGCGAAGGGGCATGCCAAGAAAAAGGCCGCGCCCAAGAAGAAGGCAGCCAAGAAGACAGCGGCAAAGAAGAAGAAATAAGCGGCGAGAGCAGCTATCGCGATGGCCGGGCGAGTACTCCGGCGCTACTTTCGAGAAACTTCAAGATTGAGAGAGAGTTATGGCACATAAAAAAGGGCAGGGAACATCACGAAACGGGCGCGATTCGAACGCGCAACGGCTGGGCTTCAAGGCCTTTGGCGGTCAGATCGTCCCAGGCGGCACCATCATTGTGCGGCAGCGTGGGACCCGGGTGAAGCCGGGGCTGAACGTGGGCCGGGGGAAAGACGACACTTTGTTCGCCAAGATCACGGGCCGCATCAAGTTCCTGAATAAGGGGTCGATGGGCAAGTTCGTGATGGTTGAGCCAATGGAAGTCGCGGCCGAGTAGCCTTCCTTCGCCCGCCTAGGGGCGAATGTCGAGCGCAATCCACACCGCCTCTTGTTGGTAAAGCAAGGGAAGTTCCATGCGGACGTCCACGCTGCGAGTGCGGATCTGATAATTCAAGCCGGCGAGCACGGTGGGCACCGAGAGCAAACACCGGTCGCCCAGACCAATCTTTGCTTTAAAGGCGCCAGCCACAATATTGCATATTTCGCCAATTGCATCGCATTTTTGCGCAGCCGCCTCCTCCAGTGACACGGCGAGCATCTGAGAGGCGATCTGCACGGCGCAGGTCAAGCTGCACCGCAGGCTGAAGGTGGCGCTCAGCGCGCCCGCAATGCCAACCATTCCGGTGATCTGAGCCACTATAGGAACGTCGCAGGATGGGGGACGAACCACGCTGACTCCCACCATTGTCGAAAAAACCTCGAGTGCGGTCTCGGAAAGAATGTCGGGCCAGAGGGCTCGCGGAGAAACGGCTGTGGAGGATGCACTCATAGAGATTGCAAAAATCCCTTTGAGAACTATCGGCTGAAGAAGGCATAGGCATGAATCGGCGGATGGGGATCACCCGGTGAGATTGTTCCCGGCCGAGAAAACCGCAGACTGGCAGTCGGTATACTCAGAAGTGAAGACGGGTAATTATGTTTATCGATGAGGCAAGAATTCGGGTGAAGGCGGGCGACGGCGGCAATGGCTGCATGGCGTTTCGCCGGGAGAAATATGTGCCGCGCGGCGGACCTTCCGGTGGCGATGGGGGCAATGGCGGCGACGTGATCATGGAATCCAGCGAACGGCATAACACGCTGGTTCATTTCCGCTTTAATCCTGAGTACAAGGCGGAGCGCGGACGCCACGGCGAGGGCTCGAACAAGAGCGGCCGCGAGGGCGAAGACATTCTGCTGAAGGTTCCGGTGGGAACGATTGTCTACGACGAGGAAACAGGCGAGAAAGTTTTTGACTTTTCTGCGCCCGACCAGCGCATGGTCATAGCCAAGGGTGGCCGGGGCGGACGTGGAAACGCGCGATTTGCGACCTCGGTGCATCAAGCACCGCGCGAGCACGAGCCAGGCCGGCCGGGAGAAGAGCACAACTACAAGCTTGAATTGAAGCTGCTGGCGGACGTTGGACTGGTTGGCTATCCAAACGTGGGTAAGTCGACGCTGATTTCTCGCATCTCCGCCGCGCGGCCAAAAATCGCCGATTATCCCTTCACTACGCTGCAACCGAATCTCGGTGTAGTAGCTGTGGGCGATCCGAATAATGAAATCAGTTTCGTGGTCGCGGACATTCCAGGATTGATCGAAGGCGCGCATACCGGCTCTGGCCTGGGGACGCAATTCCTGCGGCACATTGAGCGGACCCGGCTACTGGTGCATATGGTGGATGTATCCGACGGCAGCGGACGTCCCGACGTGGTGAAGGATGTAGAAGTAATTCTCGGGGAACTGGAAAGTTTCGGAGCTCAGCTGGAAGAGAAGCCGATGATCATGGTCGCGTCGAAAATCGATGTGGCCAACAAAGACAAAGTTGCGGCGCTGAAGAAATACTGCAAGAAGCACAAGCTCAAACTTTATGAGATTTCAGCAGTCACCGGCCAGGGAATCGAAGAATTGAAGTTCGCTATGGCGAAGGAAGTGGACTCGCTGCGACAGCAGGCGCTGCAACCGGTCGAGGTTCCCGACAGTCACAGCGCCTGAATCGCTTGAAGATTCTTACTGAGGAGTGGCGCCCGGGGTCAACTGCGTACCGATCACGTCGCCGGAAACGATCATCTCCACGCGGCGGTTCAGCTTTCTGCCAGCGGCAGTGCTGTTGTCAGCTACTGGATCGGCCTTGCCCTTCCCTACGGCGGCCACATTGTTCATGGAAACGCCTGAGCTGACCAGGTAGTCGCGAACCGACTCAGCCCGTTTGTCGGAAAGAGTCTGGTTATATTCGTCGCTGCCGATGGAATCGGTATAGCCTTCGATCTGCAATCGCAGGTCAGGGTAGGCCAAAACAATCCCGGAGATACGAGCCAGCCGTTCGCGAGCCTCTGGTTTCAAGGTGTATTTGTTGAAATCAAACAGCACGTCCGGCATGCTCACGATCAGGCCGCGAACCGTGTCGCGAGTTTGCAGAACCTGGTTTAGCTGAGCCAGAAGGCGGGCGCGCATTTCTTCCTTTTGCCGGATGGCTTCCTGGCGCTGGCGCTCCGATTCATCCTGCATCCGTCTTGCTTCCGCGGTCTGGCGTTCGGCTTCGGCTTGTTGACGCGCGGCTGCTTCTGCGGCCAGGCGGGCCGCATCGGCGTCGGCCTGAGCCTGTTGTTGCTGGGCGACGGCGGCGGCTTGAGCGCGCTCGGCTTCGGCGCGGCGGCGGGCATCTTCGTCCGATTGAGCTTGAGCCTGAGCGGACTGCGCCTGCGCCTGAGCGGCCGCATCCTGTGCGGCACGCGCATCGGCTTCGGCTTTTTCCTGCGCTTCTCGACGCGCGCGCGCTTCGGCGTCAAGGTGTTCTTTTTCGATGCGGCGTAAAGTGAGCACGCGGGCATCTTCCGCCATCTGCGTGGCGCCACGAGCGGCTGTGCCGATGGGGGTGCGTCCCTGTTTGCGGCGAAGATAATCTTCCGCCCGGTCGAGCATCTCCTGCGCTTTGGCCAGGCTGTCGGCCGCATATTCTTTGGCTCCGGCGGCCTTTGCAATGGCGATGGCGTTGCGTGCCTCCAGCAGATCCAGTGGAACGCGGGGATCGGCTTGGCTGGACGGCAGTTGATCGGCGGGCACGTCTATGGTGTACTGAGCGCCTTCGAGCACGTCAAACTTGGCGTCGATTGACTCTTCGAAACCTTTGGTGTCCTGCTTGACGTAGTTGTCAGCGACCACCATGTTGCTGGGATGGGTGACCGAATAATAAGGCTCGGCTGTAACGATCAGGCCGAACGCTTGCAAGTCAGTGGTGACGTCAATTTTGTCTTTGCCGTTCTCTCCCGGAAGGACTTCACCCAGATTTACGGCACGGCCTTCCGTGGTAATTGCCCACAGAACGTAGGTGAGAAACTGGCCTCCGAGCGTGCTGGCGGGGCGCAGATTCTTCAATTCAACATTGATGGCCAGGCGTCCTGCTTTGCCGTCGATTTTGGCATGGCCATTCACTTCGGGCATGAGATCCGTGCCCCGAAAATCAACTGTGGTTGAACCTCCGCGGTGACGGTAGTTCACCGCTTTCGTGCTGCGGGCGTAAACGTGCACGCGGAAGATCGGCATCTGGTCCTGCTGGGTGCCTTGATCCTGCGGGGGGGTGTTTTGATCCGTCGGTTGCGGAGCGTCCTGCGCCAGTAGGGCGGATGAGAACAGCAAACTCGAGATTAAAGCCAAGAGAATCTTCTTCATTACGGCCATCCTTTTAATTGCTTGTAGCGTGCGGCTTGGATGCCAAAGGATGGGGTGCCGGTTGCTTACGAGTTGTGCGGAAGGAAAACCGGAAAGAATTCGGACCACAACGATTGGGAAAACCTATCTTTCCCATACTTGTCACGCGCGCGGTAGTTGCGATCCGTGCTGGAATCGGTATTGCAGGATTTTGGCGGCAAGCGCAGGAGTCATTTCGTCCTCAGAAGATTTCACCGTGCGGACGATTTCTCCCCGGCAGACCACCTCAGTGGGAGAGAGGCCGGCGATCTCCGCGGGCAGCACCAGATTAATTTCAAGCTGAACGTTGGGCTGAAGAACGTCTTCGGCTTCGAACAGTAACCCGGAGCGGCTGATATTTCTGGTCTCGCCGTCGTGCCACTGCTCTTCGTCGATGCGGCGATACTTTAAAGGCAAATGGATTTGGAAGCGCTGGGCGCGCGACAAAGGAAGATGCTGCGACGAGCGCGTCATATCGGACTGAAGAGACAGGGCCGCAGATTCCGCCGGAAGCGGCGCGGATTCCAAAACTTCGCGAACCTTGTTTTTCAGGTCGTGCAGGGTGAAGGGTTTTTGCAGCAGGCGCACCCCCGCGTCCAGCGTGCCGTTGCGGCCGATTACATTCTCCGTATAGCCCGACATGTAAAGCACTTTGACGCCGGGACGCAGTTGTAAAACACGCTGCGCCAGTTCGCGGCCATTCATGCCGGGCATAATGACGTCAGTGAGCAGCAGATGAATGACCCCCGGATGCGCCATTGCTACCTGCAACGCTAGAGCGCCATCGGCCGCATCCAGAACCCGGTAACCCTGCTTTTCCAGAAACTGGCGAGCGAGGTAGCGCAGGTTGGCTTCGTCCTCGACCAGCAGAATGGTTTCCGTGCCAGGGGCTCCGGCAAACGCTTCCGGAAGAATGCTGGCCTGAATCGGGGTCTGGACGGCCTCCGCCACGCGCGGTAAATAAATCTTGAACGAAGTTCCTTTTCCCGGCTCACTGTGGACCCAGATGTAACCGCCGCTCTGCTTCACGATGCCGTAGACGGTGGAAAGGCCCAAGCCAGTACCTTTCGTTCCTTTGGTGGTAAAGAATGGCTCGAAGATGCGCAACTGAGTTTCAGAATCCATGCCAGCTCCGGTGTCGCTGATGGTCAACATCGCGTAACTTCCCGGAGCGAGCGGGGGATGCAGCCGCGCCTGATCTTCATCCAGAACAGCG
The DNA here is from genome assembly GCA_963758565.1 of uncultured Acidobacteriota bacterium. Lineage (GTDB taxonomy): Bacteria > Acidobacteriota > Terriglobia > Terriglobales > Acidobacteriaceae > Sulfotelmatobacter. The sequence continues at coordinate 707,638 of CAVWVX010000001.1, forward strand.
TTGGAGGTCTCAATCGTGAGTTTTCCTCCCGAAGGCATGGCATCGCGGGCATTCACCGCAAGATTCATGATCACTTGCTCGATCTGGCCTGCGTCCGCGCGGACGGGACCGAGGCTACTGGCGGGCACCATGACGAGATCGATGTCCTCGCCGATCACGCGCGTAAGCATCTTCAGGTTTTCGGTGACCACGCTGTTAAGATCGAGAATCTTCGGTGCCAGCATCTGTTTGCGGCTGAAGGCTAGAAGTTGACGGGTAAGGGTGGAAGCCCTCACGGCCGCGCCGGCGATTTCCTGCGCCGGAGCGCGTAGAGAAGGTTCCGGTCCAAGGCGATCGAGCAAGAATTCCGAATATCCGGAAATCACCATCAGCAGATTGTTGAAGTCATGCGCGATGCCGCCAGCGAGCCGTCCCACCGCTTCCATCTTTTGCGATTGTTGCAGTTGCTGTTCGAGGGCTCTGCGTTCGGTAACGTCTTCGGCGAAAAGTTCGAAGGTCCGCTCCTTGCCGCGATCCGAGACGGCACGGCCGGAAACGCGGATCTCTTTTCCCGTCCCGTCCTTGCACATCCATTCGACCGTGAGTCCGTTGAACGGCGCCGCCGAACGCAGCCGGTCGGCCAATGCGAACCATTGCTGGGTATCCGCGTAAAGGGATGCCAGATGTTTGCCTATAAGTTCTGGCGCGGCCGAATATCCAAGGATGGCAAGCAGCGCGGGATTTACATCCAGCAATTGGCCTTTCGCATTGCATCGGCAGATACCATACGGAGCGTTGGTGACCAGAGAACGGAAATTTGTTTCGGAGAGCCGTAATCCATCCTGTGCCGCGCGCAGCGCAGCATTAAACCAGCAGATCAGAGCCGCCAGGGTGACAAAAAGAGCCAGCCGCAACATGGTCGAGCGGAATTGGGCGGGAGTGTGCTCTCCGGAAAAAGAAAAATAGGCGCTTACCGTTAGCGCAAAGGAGGTCGCGACTAAGCCGGGCTTCCATCCGCCATACCACGCGCTCACCATCACGGCGACGGCAAACACCGCCAGCCGGCTTTCAGTAATGTTAGGCAGCAGTACGGCAGGAATCAGTGCCAGCGTGGTGCTGAGCACGGCGACACCGTAGCGCAGTATCGGCGCGCGGGCAGGCGGGATGCGGAGTAGGGGGAGGGTTACTCGCATGCCAACGATCCTATTCCTAAGTTTGAGGATGCGCGAGATTACAGGAGTTCATTCCAGATTCGCGGGTTTGCAGGATTTCTGCCGCGTCATACTCGTCCGAAAGGACAAAGGAATATCGTCCGCCTGGCCCTTACAGCAATGCACCAGACGCTTTGAGCTTGCCAACTGCCTTAGAAAACGAAACACTAGCGGCGCATGAATATTGGATTGTTTGGTGGAACCTTTGACCCCATTCACCGCGGGCATCTTGCCTTGGCGCGGGCGGCGCGGGAGCGCTGCAAACTCTCCCGCGTTTGTTTTGTGCCTGCCAACGTTCCTCCGCATAAGAAGCAACAACCGCTGCTGCCATTTGCGCACCGCTTCGCCATGATTGCCCTGGCCACAGCGCAAGAAAAAGATTTTTCGGCGTCACTGCTGGAGGCTCCGGAGGAGGTGGATGCCAGCAGCCTGGGTAAAAAAAAGTTGGTCGCGTTGGCCAAGCCGAATTACACGATTGACACGGTGAAACGCCTGAAACAGTCGCTCAAGAAAGCGGACAGCTTGTTTCTGCTGATCGGCATTGATGCCTTCGCGGATATCGCCAAGTGGCACCAGGCCGAGGCGCTGTTTAGCGAGTGTCAGTTCATAGTGGCCAGCAGGCCGGGGTTTTCGCTTGCCGATGTGGCGAATGCTCTACCCGCAAGCCTGCGTCCACGGGCGGAAGCGACGCGCCCTTTTCACAAGCAGGCAGCCACCGGTGATCTGGTGCTGAAGGGCGTTACCATCCACTTGCTGAATGACGTGTACCAGCCGATTTCTTCCACGGTGATTCGCGAAGCTGCTGCCGATGGAAAGCCTATAAGCCGCTATGTGGAACCAGCGGTTGCCGATTACGTCAAGAAGATGGGATTGTATAAAAAGCGTTAGTTGTTTGCTAAAACCTTCCCCGGCGAAGCTTTTCGCTTTCATCGGAAATGTGCGGAAGTCCATCTGTCATTTACAATAAAAGCTCTGCCCGCTTGGGCCAACGACTAACGACCAACGACCAATGACCCGCGACTGACCCTGAATGAAAAAAAGCGATTTGAAACGACAAGTAACGGCAGCCATCCAGGCCTGCCTCGACAAAAAGGCTGAAGAACTTTCCATCCTCGAAATGGAAAAAGGATCGGGAGCCTTCACCGACTACTTCGTGCTCTGCAGCGGCACCAATCCGCGGCAGGTGCAGGCTATTGCGGACGAGGTGGAACTGCGCCTGAAAGCAACCGGTGTCCGCCCTGCGCACGTGGAAGGTTACAAGCAAGGCGAGTGGATTCTGGTCGATTACGTGGACTTCGTGGTCCACGTATTCTCAGAAAAAGCGCGCAAGTTTTACGATCTGGAGCGGTTGTGGAAGACTGCCAAGCGCCTGGAGCCGACGGAACTCACGCCGAAGGCGCGGAAGAAGGCAGCGCCGAAGAAGAAGTCAGCGCTTGTAAAATCCTCGCCTCGTCGCAAGAAAGCCTAGCTCCAACACTCGCGTTGGAGGGGAAGCCTGGCCGGCATTGAAAATCAAAATTGCATGGATCGGCAAGACGAAAGAGCCCGCCATTCAGTCTTTAACCGAAGAATACTTGAAGCGAATTTCTCATTATGCGCAGGCGGAAGGTGTAGTGTTGCGGGACGAGGCTGGGCTGCTGCAACTCTGCGGCCGCTCCGGCAGAGCCACAGGAAAAAAATCAACCCTGGTTTTGATGGATTCCGGCGGAAAGCCTTTCTCTTCAGAACAGTTCGCCCGTTTTCTCGGGGAATACGAAGAGCGCAATCCACTGCCGATTGTTCTTGCGATCGGACCGGCGGACGGCTTCAGCCAAGAAGTACGCGATGCCGCGCAGCATACGATCTCAATGGGTGCGATGACGATGGCGCACGAATTAGCGCGAGTGGTTTTGCTGGAGCAAGTCTACCGGGCGTACACGATCTTGAAGGGACATCCTTACCATTCCGGGCATTAAGGCTGGGATGGGTCCTTTTGTGCATTGTTTTGCCGGGCGAGCCGGGCTACATTGTTTTGAGAAGTTCGACAACCCGCACTTTAAGCAAGCGCATTTTTACGGAGAATAATTCATGCGAGACGTGATGGAGCTATTGCGTTCGAAAGAACAAGAGTTGGTGAAGGTCAAGCGCCAAGTCGAGGCCTTGCGCATTGCCGCACCCCTGCTGGGCGGCGATCAGGATCAGGCCTCACCACAGAATGGGCCCTCCATGGTGAAAGATAGCAGCCATTTGGGCTGATCCGTACTGCGAGAGCAATTCTTAAGGTGTCTTCCGGCACTCACAAGCCAGGGAACGGATCTGAGCCAGAGGTTACTGCGTAACGGTAGCCTGGTAGCTTACGGTTTGCCATCGTCCATTGCGCCGCACCCACACGCGGGTATAACGATAGGGGCCGCTAAAATCTTCGCCCAGTTGCCGCCCTTTCACTTCGGCGCGAGCCGTCACCACGGCGGTATCCCCGTAAAGGCGAACCACCATATCACTTACGTTCATGGACTCGTAACGCAGTTGGCCACTGCGCCGCGCCGAGATGGTTTCTTGTTTTGTGGTCACCTGTCCCAGGGGGGTGATAGCGACGTAATCCTCGGCGAGAGTGCGAAGCGAGAAGTCGGCATCACGGTGTAGGCTGGCTTCCTTAGCCTGGCGCTCCATATCGACAATCTGACGAATCGTCTCTTGTTCCGCCGAATCAAAGCCTGCCCTGGGATGAAGGGCGACATGTTGGGCGCAAAACGCGGGCAGGACGGCGAACAGGCAAAACAATAACACCGTACAATTGTTTTTCACGACGAGACCTCCGCAGGCTGACCAGGGAGAAAGTTCTGCTTGCGTTGCTATACGCAGCATCCAATGCCGAGGTTCCCCGGAAAGTCTGCACTTTTGCAGGAGCATGATAGCGCGAACAGGCAGAATAAATTGTCACAGGTGAAACCTACCTAGCCCTGGCATGTTTACTAGGGCGACCCCCTCGTCTTCTGTTTTCGTCTTTTGTTGGCCCTGGACCTGGGGAACTTATTAGTCCTGCTCGCGTATACCCCTTAAGGAGGTAGGTTATGAGAGCTTTCGGTATAGGCGTCATTTTTCTTTTCCCGGCTCTGGTTTTCGCTCAGCTGCGGCCCGAAAGGTCGGTACAGCAGAAGTTTGTTTCCGGAGCCGAGATTCGCATGCACCTCGAAGCTGGCGGCTACACAATAAGCCCCAGCGACGGCGAAAACATTCGTGTTACCTGTCAGGCCAACAGTGAAGAAAAGCTGAAGCGCGTTCAGGTGGAGATCAAGCGCAATCCCTCCAGCGCAGATATCTACATTTCCAATACCCCGGACAACAATTTCAAAGCTACTATTGAGGTCCCACGGCGCTCCGACTTGTGGGTTCGTCTTACGGCTGGAGAGTTGATAGTAGAAGACCTGGAGGGCGATAAGAACCTGGAATTGCGTGCAGGACGGATCCAGGTCGATATTCCTCATCCCGAGCAGTATGGTCACCGCGATGCGTCCGTGTTGACCGGTAGTATTGCGGCTTCGGCATTCGACGTCTCCAAGGGCGGCCTGTTCCGCTCTTTCGAACAGAGCGGCCCGGGGAAATTCCGTTTGCACGCGCACGTTATGTCAGGAGAGATCGTTTTTCGCGGGAGCAACTAGCAACCAAAGGGCGAGTGGCTGTCGCTTACACCTTCCTGGGCGTTTTTGTTTCCTGGCTGCGTTTATTACTCTTCCGCAAGTCTTTCTAGTAAAATCAAAAATTCTTCCATGAATGACGTACGCCGTGGTCTGATCATTGTGAACACCGGGCCCGGCAAGGGCAAGACTACGGCGGCAATGGGCACGGCCTTGCGCGCTGTTGGACAAGGAATGCGAGTGCTGATGCTGCAGTTTCTGAAGGGATCCTGGCACTACGGGGAACTGGATGCAGTTCAGGCCTTCGGCGATAAGTTCATCATGAAGCAGATGGGCCGGGGTTTTGTTAAGGTTGGAGCAGAGAAGCCCGACCTCGAAGACGTAAAAATGGTGGAGGACGCCTGGGCGGAGGCAGAAAAGGCGATCCATTCCGGCGAATGGGATTTGGTGGTTTTGGACGAGATCAATTACGCGATTAGTTACGGCATGCTCGACCCGGCGAAAGTAGTCGAGAGCCTGAAGAAAAAACCGGTAATGGTGCATGTGATCTTGACTGGAAGGAGCGCACACCCCACAATCGTCGAGGCAGCCGACACTGTCACCGAGATGCGCCAAGTGAAGCACGCGTACGAGAAAGGTGTGATGGCGCAGAGGGGAATTGAGTACTGAGTAACCAGTACCCAGTACCCAGAAATCGGTTTTTCTCAGAACTGGGTACTTAGAACTGGCAGCTGCCTTATGGCTTGGTTCAAACGCGAATCCGGAGAGCTGAACACCTCGGGCGAGAAGACCGTGCGCACCGAGGGGCTGTGGGTGAAGTGTGAGGGCTGCCGGCAGATCATCTGGAAAAAGGACCTGGAAGAGAATTTGAACGTGTGTCCCAAGTGCGAGAGGCACTTTCGCGTCGATGCCCGCACCCGCCTGGCGCTGCTGATGGATGAAAACCAATATGAAGAGTTCGACGGGAATCTTTCTTCCACTGACCCGTTAAAATTTGTTGACCTGAAAGCGTACTCGACACGGCTGCGGCAGGCGCAGCGCGATACCGGATTAAAAGACGCAGTCATCAATGCGCAAGGCAAGCTATTTGGGCGGCCAGTAGTTGCCAGCGTAATGGAATATGCCTTCATTGGCGGCAGCATGGGCGCTGTCGTCGGCGAGATGATCACCCGCGCCGTGGAGCGATCGCTGGATTCGAAGATGCCGCTGATCATCGTGTCTGCGTCCGGAGGAGCGCGAATGATGGAAGGCGTGATCAGCTTGATGCAACTGGCCAAGATTTCGGCGGCTCTGGCGCAGTTGGATCGGGCCAAGGTCCCTTACATTTCCGTGTTGACCGACCCGACGACGGGCGGCGTGACTGCCTCATTCGCCATGCTGGGAGATTTGAATATCGCCGAGCCTGGCGCGCTCATTGGTTTCGCCGGGCCCAGGGTGATTGAGCAAACCATCCGCCAGAAATTGCCCGCGGGTTTTCAGCGCAGCGAATTTCTGCTGGCGCACGGCATGCTGGACGCGGTGGTCCCTCGCAGAGAACTGAAGCCATACATTGCAAGGGCGTTGGACTTCATGTCCGGACCAGCGGTCACCACTCAGCGGCCTGCGGCTGGTTAGTTTTGACGCGCGGCTGGCATGGGTTTCATACTTCGAATCTTTCCTCCCTGGTTGATAATCTCAAGAGAGCAGTTTGATCTTGCCTATGTCCTACGCAATGGCGGTAGAACGTATGTTCGCGCTCGGTCATGAGCTGGCGCAGACGCCATCCCACAAGTTCGATCTGGCCCACATGCGGCGCTTGCTGCAAGCGCTGGGAAGGCCTGAGCAGCGTTTTCCTAGCGTGCTGATCGCCGGAACGAATGGTAAAGGTTCTACTGCAGCTACACTGGCTTCGATCTTGCTGGCGTCGGGATTGAGAACAGGCCTGTACACCTCGCCGCATCTGATGCGGATCAATGAGCGTATTCGCATCAACGGGGACGAGATTAGCGACGACGATTTTGCCTCTCTGCATAGCGAAGTTAACGGCAGTGCAGAGAAACTGGTGGAAAGCGGAGAGTTGCCGTGGCATCCCAGTTTTTTCGAGATGATGACGGCGATTGCTTTTCAGCATTTCGCGCGGCGGAAGGTTGACATCGCTGTACTTGAAGTCGGCATGGGCGGGCGGTTGGATGCGACCAATGTTGTCGAGCCACGGGTCAGCGTCGTCACCGATATCTCACTCGATCACCAGAAATATCTGGGAAATACTTTGGGTGAGATTGCGCGCGAGAAGGTGGGGATTCTCCGTTCTGACGGGGTGGCGATTGCTTTGCCGCAGCAACCGGAGGCCAACGACATAATCGGCAACACCATTCTGGAGTTAGGGTCGCGGGCGGTGAATGCGGTGCCGTATGTGCCGCCAGTTTCGCCGGGCAGTGCCCAGTACCTGGTACCAAGTGCCCTGAATGACGAACTGACCAGTGCGAAATACATTTATCGTTATCCGCTCGCCGTTTTGGGGGAACAGATTCTGGTGGAGACTTCCCTGGTCGGGCGGCACCAGTTGCGCAATGTGGCGCTGGCGATTGCGGCCGCGGTCGAGTTGAACCAGCAGGGATTTCATGGCATTACGGCAAAGACCATTGAGCAGGGAATTCGAGAGACACGCTGGCCCGGACGTTTCCAGGTGATTGCGGCGCGCGAAGAATGGCCGGAGGTGGTGATCGATGTGGCGCACAATCCGGCGGGAGCCTGGGCCCTGCGTTCGGCCCTTTCGGAGCGCTATGAAGACCGTCGGCTGATTTTTGTTTTCGGAGCCATGCGCGATAAGGCAATCTCAGAGATGACGGAGATTTTATTTCCGCTTGCGGAGCGGGTGATCGCAACTCAGCCGCAGAATCCGCGCGCGGCCTCAACGAAAGAAATCCAGCAAGCAGCGCTTCGCACCGGGGTTGAGGTTGAAGCGATCGACGAAGTGAAGCAGGCTTTGCGGCGGGCGCGCTCGCTGGCCAAACCTGGAGCCGTGATCGTTGTTACCGGATCTATTTATTTAGTGGGCGAAGCCATGCGCGTCATGGAAGTTTAGGGCAAGACCGTGAGGTTTTTAACCTAGAATGGAAGCGTGCAGGAATTGAATTCACCGGTGGAAGTGGAACGCAGCGAGGAGACCGAGAAGCCGCTTGCCTCGCGTGGCAGTCCGCACGCGATTCCCGGGAAAAAGTACGGCTGGCTGAGTCGCCTGCGCTCCTATTTAATTCTTGATCCGTTAATCTGGCTGTACACGCTGGTCATGGGAATGCTTGCGCTTCCCGGTGGATTGTTCGATCGCGGTGGCCGCCGGCTGCACTGGTTTTCGCGGGCCTGGTCTTGGCTCATTATGAAAACGATTTTGTCACCGGTGAGAGTGACCGGCCTCGACAAGATCGATACCTCCAAGTCCCATGTCTACGCGGTGAATCACGCCTCCGCCATGGACATCCCGGTTCTCTACGTTTACCTTCCATTTCAATTTCGCATCGTTTTCAAAAAAGAGTTGTTGTCGTACCCGGTTGTGGGATGGCAACTTAAGCGCTCGGGGCAGGTCTGCATCGACCAGCAGAAGCCGACCAACTCGATTGCCGCAATTCGTTCCGCCGTGAAGAGTTTGAAAGCGGGCATGCCGCTGGTTATCTATCCCGAGGGTGGTCGAACGCCAGACGGCGAGATCAAGCCGTTCTTGCCCGGAGCCTTTTTTCTGGCCATCAAAGCGCAAGTGGACATCGTTCCCGTAGCCTTAATCGGAACCTACGAACTCCTGCCGATGAACACCTATCACATCAAGTGCCGCCCTCTGGAGATGCGTGTGGGCGACCCAATCTCAACTACGGGACTGACGATTCGCGATATGGAAGCAGTATCGGAGAAAGTGCGGAAGGCGATGGAAGAGTTGTACTACGCTCCAGCTACGCCCTCGGCCTAAGATGGTAGGGCAACCGGGGGACTATACGAGTTCACCAGCCAACCCGCTGCAATCCTGCCACATGATCGAAGTGCCGGTCACGACTTAACAAAGGGAGCGAGTGTTGTAGGCACAGGGCAGCGACCCAGAGGTCGTTGGTGGGAATACGCCTCCCCTTTTGCCGGAGGTCGAGAACGATCTCTGCGTAGTGCTGAGTGGTTGGCTCGTTGATCTCGAGAACAGCGCAGTCGCGGATCAGAGAAGCCAGCCAGTTTTCATAGACAGTGCAGTGGCGAGACCGAGCGATTCCGTAGCGATACTCGCCAAGTACGATCACGGGAATCGCCATTTGCCCGGCGCGGGCAAGGATGGCGACGACATCGGGGTCATCGTCGGCTGCGGCGGATAGGGCGTTCGTATCTACAATCATTAATTCTGAATCAGCGCCAGAGTTCGCGATCCACCTGCTCGAAGGCCTCTTCCACGCGATGTTCGATCTGCTTACGCTCTTTGCGAAGGTGCTTGAGTTTGCCTAGATGCTTAGTCCAGGGCTTTTCCTGCGGCGCGATTCTCAGCTTCTCCTGCACAGCCTCCGTCACGAATTAGCGCAGAGGAATGCCGCGCTCGGCCGCCACCGACTTGGCCCGGCGGAAGAGAAAATCCGGGATTTCAAGGGTGGTTTTCATTTGGCCCATATTACCATATTTATGGGAGCACCCCCGGTAACTTGCTACCTTGGTGCAGCAAGAGGGGTGAGATTTACGCGTAACTTTCCTGTCTCCTCCGCCGTTATCCCTGTGTAGACTACTTCGCGCGGGGAATTGTGAAGGCACTCAGGAGAGAAGGGGACGAGAGGTTGCTCGTCACGGCGGCGCAGCACGACCCAGCGCGGTTTGCGGAGCTCTACGAGCTCAATTTTGAGCGCGTGTATGCGTACGTGGTGAAGCGCATAGGGGATCGCGCTGAAACCGAGGATTTAACGTCCGAGGTTTTCCGGCATGCGCTGGCAAATTTGAAGCGCTATGAGTGGCGCGGAGTTCCGTTTGCGGCATGGCTGTTTCGAATTGCGGCGAACCTGATTTCAGATCGCGGCCAGCGTAAGAACCGCGAAGATGTCGCAGACGATCCCGAAGACATTGAGTCGGCTGCGGCCAAAAACACCGCGATTGAAGAGGTAGAGCGCAAGGCAACCTTGTTTCGCCTGGTAGAGACTCTGCCGCCGGAGCAGCGCCGGGTTGTCGTACTAAGGTTTGTCGAAGAAAAAAGTATTAAGGAAGTGGCAGAAGAAATCCACAAGACCGAAGGCGCAGTGAAACAGTTGCAATTCCGCGCGCTCAGCACTTTGCGAGCACGCATGGAGGGTGCCGATGCCTAAGCGCTCTCTGGGTAATAACAACGACGCGAAGAAAATCGAGCAACTAAATCGCGCCGTGGACCGCTTGCTAGCTCTGGCGGACGGCGAGACTGCCACAGCGGACGCGTCCCTCGATCCACTGTTGCGCGTGGCGGCAGAGTTGCGCACTCTGCCGAGGGAAGAGTTTAAAGCACGATTGAAATCCGAGTTGTTAGAAGGGAGAAGGACCATGAGCACCATTGTTGAACCTGTTGCATCCGTGCGCACCAGCGCAAGCCCGAGGTTGACCTTCAGAGATGCGGCCAAGGCGATTGACTTTTACAAGCAAGCATTTGGCGCGAAGGAGACCATGCGCTTCCAGGTTGGAGACTCAATCCCTCACGCCGAGATCATGATTGGTGATTCGGTGATTCTGGTTACGGAAGAATGGCCAGAGGGCGGCCGGTTTAGTTCGGAGACGCTGGGGAATTCGCCGGTCCTGATGTCGCTAAGTGTTCCGGATGTCGACAATTTCTTCGCTCACGCGATCGAGGCTGGCGCCCAGGCCGTCATTCCCATCAAAGATCAGTTTTATGGACGCCGCGAAGGGACACTGCGAGATCCCTTTGGATATGTTTGGAGCATCTCCACGGTGACGGAGGAAATGCCGGTTGAGGAGATGCACCGCAGGATGCAGGGCATAACCGCCGGGCCTGAGGGAGGGAAGCCTACTTCGGAGACGGAATTGAAGAAGACGGTAAGCCCCGTTCCTGCCGGACATCGCATGGTGACGCCCTATCTGGTTGCCGAAGATGGTATCGCCCTGCTGGAATTTGCCAAACAGGCCTTTGGCGCCGAAGAAACTCTAAGGGCCATGACGCCAACCGGCGTCCACGGCGAGATCCGCATTGGGGATTCGGCGGTGATGATGGGCGGCGGCGTCGCGGGCAAGAAATTCCCCGCCACTCTGCACCCCAGCGCGCTGCACGTTTATGTAAGAGACGCCGATGCCGTCTGCCAAAAAGCAGTGGAGGCTGGCGCCACTCTGATCGGCGAACCGCGGGATCAGGAGTATGGCGAACGCTCGGGCACGATAAAAGATGCAGCCGGCAACTTCTGGTATATCGCCACACAACAGGGTCAGAGCTATGTGCCAAAGGGACTGCACACGGTGAATCCTTATCTGCATCCTCTGCGGGCGGAGCCGCTGATCGCGTTTCTGAAGCGCGCCTTCGGAGCCGAGGAAGTGGCGAAGTATGCTTCGCCGGACGGTGTGGTGCACCATGCGCAGATTCGCGTCGGCGATTCGATAGTGGAGATGGGCGAGGCGCACGGAGAATATCAGCGCATGCCGGCAATGTTCTATCTGTACGTTCCGGATTGTGACGCGGCGTATAAGCGGGCACTCGCAGCAGGCGCAACCTCGCTGCACGAACCCACGGACCAGCCTTATGGCGATCGCAACTCGGCGGTTACGGATGCGTTCGGCAATACCTGGTACATTGCGACGCATATTAAGGACGTGTAAGCTTTTCGAGTCATGGCCCTAAAGAAGAAAAGCAGCATTCCTCCGGACAAGTCAGAGCTTTCCGATCAACTGATTGCGACTCATTCTAAGATCGAACGCAAAGGCGCAGCCATGGGCTATACCTCGCTGAACGGGCACATGTTTACTCTGCTTGGCCCCTCCGGCGTGCTCGCTTTGCGGTTGCCGGAGGAAGAGCGGGGAAAATTCCTCAAGAAATATAAGACAAAACTGTACGAGGCCTACGGTGCGGTGATGAAAGAGTATGTTGCGGTTCCTGACTCGCTTTTTAAAAATACCAATGAGCTGAAGAGATATCTCGCCCTGAGTTACGATTACGTTGGCACCCTGAAGCTCAAACCGACCAAAAAGAAGCGCTAACACCATCTTTGCTCAGCGCCAACCGGTTTGACCCTCCTCCATCCCTCCAATAAACTGGAAGATTCAGTTCACCCGCAGGTCTCAACTTATGGCAGATAGCATTCATGTGAAGCTTCCTGACGGAAGCGTGAAGGAAGTTCCCAGCGGCACCACCGCGCTCGATATCGCCAAGAGCATCGGGCCTCGGCTGGCCGATGCGGCATTGGTGGCAAAGACGAACGGCGATCTGATCGACCTTGCCAAGCCGATCGAAAAAGATACCGATTTGCGCTTTCTCACCGAAAAAGATCCCGAGGCGCTGGAGGTCTACCGCCATTCGTCCGCGCATTTGCTGGCCGCGGCCGTGCTCGAGCTTTTCCCTGAGACGAAGCTTGGTCACGGTCCCGCCACCGAGAGCGGGTTCTTCTACGATTTTTATCGTCCCACGGCCTTCACGCCTGACGATCTGCAAAAGATTGAGAAGAAGATGCAGGAACTGGTGCAGCAGAATATTCCCTATGCGCGCGAATTTCTGCCCCGCGACCAGGGGCTGGCGGAGTTTAAAAAAGAAGGCGATTTCATGAAGTGCCATTTCATCGAGCAGTTCACCAAGCCCGATGAAAAAATTTCTATTTACCGCACCGGCAAGTTCACCGACTTCTGTCGCGGTCCGCACCTTCCTTCCACGGGGAAGATCAAGGCGTTCAAACTGTTTAACATCGCCGGAGCGTACTGGCTGGGCGACGAGAAGAATCCGCAGCTGCAGCGCATTTACGGGACTTCCTTTTTCTCTAAAAAAGATCTCGATGCGCACTTGCAGCAGGTGGAAGAAGCCAAGAAGCGCGACCATCGCGTGCTGGGACAGCAACTAGATCTGTTTTCGATTCAGGAACTTGCCGGGCCCGGACTGATTTTCTGGCATCCCAAGGGCGGCATCATCCGCAAGCAGATGGAAGACTGGATGCGCGAGGAGTACGTAAAGCGCGGCTATTCGCTGGTCTACACGCCACATGTGGCGCGCCGGCAACTGTTCTTCACCTCCGGCCACGAAGGGTACTACTCGCAAAATATGTTCGACGCCATGGAACTCGACGACGCCGAATATCGCCTGAAGCCCATGAATTGTCCCGGCCACATTTTGATCTATAAAGACTCGCTGAAGTCTTATCGCGATCTGCCGGTTCGTCTGGGTGAGTTGGGAACGGTGTACCGCTACGAGCGTTCCGGCGTGATGCACGGCCTTCTCCGCGTGCGCGGATTTACCCAGGACGACGCTCACATCTTCTGCACGCCCGAGCAGATCGAAGGCGAGATCGCCAGTTGCCTCGACTTCGCCCTCGACGTCCTGAAAGATTTCGGCTTTGAAAAATTCCAGACCGAGCTTTCCACTTGGAATCCTGAAGACAAAAAGAATTTCGTTGGCAGCGAAGAGCAGTGGATTCATGCCACCGAATCGCTGGAGAAAGTTCTGAAGGGCCGGAACATCGAATATAAAACCATCCCGGGCGAGGCTGCGTTCTACGGCCCGAAGATCGACATCAAGCTCGTAGATGCCATTGGCCGCCTGTGGCAACTCTCGACCGTACAGTTTGATTTCAACCTGCCGCAGCGCTTCGGCCTGGAGTACGTCGCCGAAGATGGATCGCGCAAACAGCCTGTCATGGTGCATCGCGCGCTCTATGGTTCAGTCGAGCGTTTCTTCGGAGTGCTCCTCGAGCACTACGCGGGCGCGTTCCCGGTATGGCTGTCGCCAGTGCAGGTGGCGATGATCCCGATCAGCGAGCGCCACGCCGACTACGCCCACAAAGTTGCTGACCAACTGAAAGCCATCGGCGTGCGCGTGGAAGTGGATGCTCGCAACGAAAAGATGAACGCCAAGATCCGCGAGCACGCTATGCAGAAGGTGCCGTTCTTACTCGTGGTCGGCGATAAAGAGGCCGAGGCGGGGAAAGTGAACGTCCGGACGCGCGGGAAAGAGAAAACCGAGGACATGGCGACTGACGACTTTGTCGAGAAGATTCGCAAGCTGATTGCGGAGAAGAGTTCGGGGCTGTAACAGTGCTTCGACTCGATCGTGTCTTGCCTTTCAACGAGAAGCTAAGCTTTCTAATACCGCACGAGTGGACCGAGGAGTACGACACGGATCACTACCTCTATCAGGCACCGAACACTGATTCGGGCTGGCTGCGCGTCAGCCTCATTACCTTGACGAACCCCGGCAAGTGTTCCAAAGAACGACTCAGAAAACTTTTAAACGAACGGGAACAAAATGAGGCAGGCGAACTCTACGAGTCGGGCGAAAACATCGTAGCGGCTTGGAAGCAGCTTTCTGAGGAGAATGGGTCTCTAACTTGCGATTATTGGTGGGCAGTAGGCCATAGCTTCGGCCCTGATCTCGCTCGGGAGGCCCTCTTTTCATACACGGTTCTCCGGGGACGCAGCGAAGATTCCGAAACCCGGAAAACTATCTCTTTGGTAGGCAGGCTCGTCGCTGAGGCGCAATTCACCGGTTGCGAGGATTGAGCAGGGTCCTTTCAATCAGGCTAAGCGCATTTGGCTGCGGGCTCCGCGACTGGGCTGCTGCTGTACCATGTCTCCGTGCACCCCCTAGCTGAGCGCCTGTTATCCCACCTTCGCCGCGACGATCTGCTCCATCCCGGCGATCGCGTCGGCGTCGCCGTTTCTGGTGGGATTGATTCGGTCGCTCTGCTTCTCCTGCTTGCAGAACTGCGCCACGAACTCGGCATCGTCCTCTCCGTCGTCCACTTCAATCACAAGCTTCGCGGCGCCGAATCGGAGGCAGACCAGGAGTTCGTCGCATCTCTGGCTAGCAAGCACGCGCTCGAATACCACACAGCCAGCGGTGATGTCGCTCAGCATGCCGCGGAAGAACAGGGCGGCATTGAAGCCGCCGCGCGCGAACTCCGCTACGGATTCTTTCAGCAAATGCTGGAAGCACCTGCGCATGACGACCAGCCCACTAAAGCGCAGCTCGACAAAATCGCCACCGGCCACACCCTCGACGACCAAGCCGAAACCGTACTGATGCGGCTGATTCGCGGCACGGGCCTGCGCGGGCTTGGCAGCATTCATCCGCGCATCGTGGTCGAAAGCGACGAGGGCGAAAGCCACGGAGAAATCATCCGGCCCCTGCTCGCGATTCGCCGGCGCGAACTTCAACAATATCTGGAGGAGATCAAGCAGCCCTGGCGAGAAGACCCGACCAACGCCGATGCCAGGTTCACCCGCAACCGCGTACGCAAGCTTGTAATGCCGCTACTCGAAAAAAATTTCAACCCCACCGTCGCAGAAAATTTCGCCGAACTGGCGGAGATTGCCCGCGACGAGGAAGATTACTGGGACAACGAAGTCTCGGGTTGGCTGGGTACCGTCGTGCAATGGTCGGAGCCAACCTGGGTTGACCAGGCATCGGAAGCGGGCCTGGTTCAGATCAAGGCCTTGAGCAGCGGCTCAGCAGACTCTCTTCCGAAAAAGTCGGATTTACAATCACGCATCGAAAATGCCCCCTGCCTTGTGATGAATGCTTCCGTAAGCCGCCCCTGGCTCCTCACTGAAGCTAAGGCAGTGCAGCGAAGAGTGCTGAAAGCAATCGGCCAGCAGGCAGGAATTCCATTGGAATTCAAGCACGTCGAAGAAATGTTGCGGTTCGCGGAGGCAGATGGACCACCGGGTAAAGAATTAACTCTACCGCTGGGATGGAAGCTGATTCGCGAACCAGAGGCGATCGTTTTCGTAACTCCTGATCTCAGCCGGCAAGAGCCCGTTACGGATTTCGAGTATTCATTAAAGGTTCCCGGACGCGTGCTCGTGCCGGAGCTTGGTGTAGCCGTCGAGGCATTGCTGCTAACGGCTGAGATGTCCAGCCAGGCTGAGTCTGCGGAGTATAATCCGCAACAACTTCTCCGGGCAGATTCGTTGCCCGGGAGGTTGCTGGTAAGAAACTGGCGTGCGGGAGACCGGTTCTTTCCGGCTCATACCAAGTCGCCAAAGAAAGTGAAAGAGTTATTGCAAGAGCGGCACTTGCAGCACTCCCTGCGCAAGCTCTGGCCAGTCGTAGTGAGCGGGGATGGGCGCGGAGAAGAGATCGTGTGGATGCGCGGATTTCCGGTTCCGGCGCACTGTCTCGCCAAACCGGGAGAAGACGCAGTGTGCATCCGCGAAACCTCTTCGCATAGAGAAGAGGACGACTTGTGACGCGCATGCCAATCGTATCGCACCAAATAACGAGGAACGCCATTTCATGAGCCAACTGAAAACCGATCCCCCTCGACAAGTCATCCCCGCCGATCAAATCCAGAAGCGCGTGAAAGAACTCGCCCGCCACATCTCTGACGACTATCGTGGGCAAACCATCCAGGCCTTGGCGGTCCTGGAGAATTCGTTCATGTTCATGGCCGACCTGGTGCGCGCGCTCGATGTCCCTGTCGTCTGCCAGTTCATCAAGCCCAAGTACACGCGGCAGGGTGATCGTTCGACGGAGGTCATGGAAATCTTCTTCAGCCATGAACCTGACATTCGCGGCCAGCATATTCTGCTGGTCGAAGGACTGGTGCATTCGGGCGTGACCAGCGAATTTTTAATGAATGACCTGCGAGCTCGCGGAGCCGCCTCCGTAAAGCTGGTCACCCTACTCGACCGCCAATCCGCCCGTCGTGTGGCGCTTCAGCCGGACTACTTCGGCTTTCTGGTCGATGATACCTTCTTAATTGGCTACGGTCTGGGGGCTCCCGAGCAGACCAACCGCAACATTCCCTACCTTGCCGCCCGCCCCGCGCCACAGATGACTTAAGTCATGTCCCGCTCATCGCACCTTTTTCCGGCGGAATATGTAGAATAAAGTTCATAGGGATTTTCCCTAGTCGAAATTTGCGGATTGGCATCTAATTCAGAGGTAGGAGCCTCGGGGCCTCAGGTGAAGCCCCGGTTTCTTGAGGAGCTTTTGGTGAATTCCACTGTAAAAACCGTTGTCTTCTGGGTGGTTATTGCGCTATCTGGCGCGTTGTTGTGGACGGTGATTCAGCAGGGACGAAGCGGGACGAAGGAAGCGGAAATCAACTTCTCCCAGTTCATGTCTGACGTGGATCAGGGCAAGGTCCACGACGTCACAGTGGACGGCATGCAGCTGCGCGGCAAGCTGGCCGACAATTCGGCCTTCCACACCACGGTCCCCGCGAATTATCCCGACATGATCAAGTCCCTGCATGACAAGGGCGTGGCCATGACGTTTAAAGATGCCAATAACGGCAGCCTCACGCTGCAGTTGCTCGGCACCTGGGCTCCGTTGCTTCTGTTGGGTGCATTGTGGTTTTTCATGATTCGCCAGATGCAGACCGGAGGTAACAAGGCGCTGTCATTTGGCAAGAGCCGCGCCCGCTTGCTTTCGATGCAGCAGAAGAAAGTTACATTCAAAGATGTCGCGGGAGTGGAAGAAGCCAAAGAAGAACTTCGCGAGATTATTGAATTCCTTCGCGAAGCGCAGAAGTTCCAAAAGCTGGGTGGAAGAATTCCCAAGGGCGTGCTGCTGGTCGGCCCTCCGGGAACCGGTAAAACCTTGCTGGCTCGTGCGGTTGCGGGCGAGGCCAACGTACCGTTCTTTTCGATTTCTGGTTCTGACTTTGTAGAAATGTTCGTCGGCGTCGGCGCCAGCCGCGTGCGTGACTTGTTTGAACAGGGTAAAAAGAACGCCCCGTGCATCATCTTCATCGACGAAATCGACGCAGTCGGGCGCCACCGCGGCGCAGGCCTTGGCGGCGGTCACGATGAGCGTGAACAGACTCTAAACCAACTCCTGGTCGAGATGGACGGCTTTGAATCGAACGAAGGCGTCATCCTGATGGCAGCCACCAACCGTCCTGACGTTCTCGATCCCGCGCTGTTGCGCCCCGGTCGGTTCGACCGGCGCGTTGTAGTCAGCCGTCCTGACGTTCGCGGACGCGAAGAAATCCTCCGCGTGCATACCCGCAAGATTCCTTTAGCGGAAGATGTAGAACTTTCCATCCTGGCTCGCGGCACCCCGGGATTCTCCGGCGCCGACCTTGCCAACATGGTGAATGAAGCAGCATTGGCGGCGGCGCGGCAGAATCGCAAAGCGGTGCTGATGTTCGACTTCGAAGTCGCCAAAGACAAAGTGCTGATGGGCGTCGAACGCAAGTCGCTGATTCTCACCGATGACGAGAAGAAAGTGACCGCCTACCACGAAGCCGGTCACGCTTTGGTTGCGGCCAAGTTGCCCGGCTCTGATCCCGTGCACAAGGTCACGATTATCCCGCGCGGAATGGCTCTGGGCGTAACCATGCAACTGCCCGTTGACGACCGCCACAACTACACCAAGGAATATTTGAAAACGGACCTGGCCATTTTGATGGGGGGCCGTCTAGCCGAGGAAATCTTCCTCAACCAGATGAGCACCGGCGCCGGCAACGACATTGAGCGGGCCACCGAAATGGCACGCAAGATGGTCTGCGAGTGGGGCATGAGCGATCTTGGCCCGCTTACCTTCGGTAAAAAAGAAGAGCAGATTTTCCTGGGACGCGAAATCAGCCAGCACCGCGATTACAGCGAAGACACTGCCATCAAGATCGATGGCGAGGTCCGCAAGCTCATCAACTTCGGCTACGAAACGGCAAAGGGCATCCTCGAAGGCAATCGTGACACTCTGCAGAAGATCGCTGTGTCCTTACTGGAGCGGGAAGTGCTCGATGCGTCCGAAGTGATGATGCTGGTCGAAGGCAAGGAATTGCCTCCGATGAAGTCGCCCTCCAAGCCCGATGACGGTGTGCAGCAGGTGCTGAAGCCGGAGCCGGGTCGCGGAATCGCCAAGGGCGGAGAAAGCCCGGCGCGAGCCTGAACTTAATTTACAAACAAAAAGGGCGGCCCTTGGGCCGCCCTTAATTTGTGCTCCAGCAACTAGCCGTTAACTGTGTTCATCATATGTTCCGGATAACGCAGCCCGGCAGCCGCTCCGCTGGGGAAAATTTCGTCGATCCGTCTCTTGTCTTCTGCCGTTAACTTCAAATCAATCGCCGCGACATTCTCTTCCAAATACTTCCGCCGTTTGGTGCCGGGGATCGGAACTATATTTTTATCCTGATCAAGCACCCACGCCAGCGCCAGTTGCGACGGCTTGCAGCCCTTCTCTCGTGCAATCTGCTCCACCCGGTGCACCAGATCAAGATTTTTTTGAAAATTCTCGCCCTGAAATCTCGGAGAGTTCCTGCGGTAATCGTCCTGCGGAAAATCTTCAAAACGCTTGAACTGCCCGGTCAGAAACCCGCGCCCCAGCGGACTATAAGCCACAAAGCCAATCCCCAGCTCACGGCAGGTCGCCAGCAGTTCGTCTTCAGGTTCGCGGCTCCACAAGGAATATTCCGTCTGCAGAGCGGTGATAGGATGCACCTGGGCGGCGCGTCGCAAAGTCTGCGGAGAAGCCTCAGAAAGCCCGATGTGGCGGATCTTGCCTTCGCGCACCAACTCCGCCATCGTTCCAACCGTTTCTTCGATCGGCGTTGCCGGGTCCACGCGATGCTGGTAATACAGGTCAATCGTCTCCACCCCCAGCCGCTTCAGACTAGCTTCGCACGATCTGCGGACGTACTCCGGCTTGCCATTCACCCCGCGCACGCTGGGATTCGCCGGATCGCGCACGATGCCAAATTTTGTTGCCAGCACAATTTTGTCGCGCTTGCCCTTGATCGCTCTCCCCACCAGTTCTTCATTTTTATACGGGCCATAAATATCGGCTGTGTCCAGAAAGTTAATTCCAAGCTCTATGGCGCGGTGAATCGTAGCCATGGATTCGTCGTCGTCACGTCCGCTATAGAACTCCGACATGCCCATGCAGCCAAGTCCTTCGGCTGACACTCTGAGGCCGCTGCGTCCCAATTCGCGAAATTGCATGAGGATTCCCTTCCAATACCTAGGATTTATGAAGCGGGTAATTAATAGATGCGGATGATTGGCTTCTGGATTTCAGTCACATTGCCGATGTGGCGGGCGGGAATTCCTGCAGTTTGCATATCGAGGACGAGGCGGTCGCTTTCGTCAGCCGCGACAGAAATAAGAAGTCCGCCAGCGGTTTGCGGATCGAAAAGCAGCGCTTTCAATTCATCGCTGATCGGGCCTTCGTAGCCCACCAGGCACTCCGCGAACGCTCGATTGTTATTCAGGCCGCCCGGGACGTGTCCCGCCCGAATACATTCCAACGCTCCAGGAAGCACTTCAATATCTTTCGAAAATAATCGCAGCGACACATTGCTGGCCAACGCCATCTCGCGTGCATGTCCGATCAGGCCAAATCCGGTCACGTCCGTCATGGCGTGGACCCGAAAGTCTCCGTGCTCGATCACTCCCGCGGCGTGTTTGTTCAGGGTAGTCATCGAGCGCACTGCGGCGTCGATCCACTCCGCGTCCGCCTTTCCTTTTTTGATGGCCGTTGCGATCACACCTGTGCCCAGGGCCTTGGTGAAAATAAGGACATCACCCGCCTGTGCCCCCGCGTTGGCGAGAACTTTCTTGGGATGAACGATTCCCGTGACCGAATATCCAAACTTTGTTTCCTCGTCGCGAATGCTATGCCCGCCGATCACAGTGCATCCGGCTTCCACCATCTTTGACAAGCCGCCGGCCAGAATTCGTTCCAGAATTTCCAGGTCGGCTTTTTCCGGAAAACACACCAAAGCCAGTGCTGTGAGCGGCTTTCCGCCCATGGCATAAATATCGCTCAGCGCATTCGTCGCTGCGATCTGGCCGAAGGTATAAGGATCGTCGACCACCGGTGTAAAAAAATCTACCGTCTGCACCAGCGCCTGCTCGGGTGAAATTCGATACACTCCGGCGTCGTCGGCGTGGTCAAAGCCGACTAGAACGTTCGGGTCATGTTGCCGGGCTAATTTCCCAAGCACCGTGTCCAGCGCCGCCGGACTCAGCTTGGACGCTCAACCCGCAGCTTTTACCGACTCCGTCAGCCGGAATGGTTTGCTTCCTGACATGTATGCATTGTACCGAGAAGACTTCTCCGAAAAAGAGCTTTGAATTTGAGGTGTTTCTTCTTGGCGTTCTTGGCGGATTTTCTTCGCGATTTCGGCGGTTAAAAGCTTTTGGGTTTACTCGTTTCGAAAACACTCCGCTACTTCACCGTAACATCGGTGACCTGAATCTCAGGGTACTGCCGGTTCCACTGGGCGGAGATACTCTCAAACGTCAGTCGAAAAGACTTTGCCTGTCCCGGCCCCAGCGGGGTAACGCTGAAGTCGACCGCTTCGGGGTAAGGCCCATCGGTCTTCAGTACCTGCATCGGAATATCCTCCCGCTGTGCCAGTTGCCCCATGCTGTCCTTGAAGATCACTTGTACGATCACATGAGTGACCGTCTTATCGCCGGTGTTAGTGATGGTGCCATCGACGTAGCTCACCGTCGCGCCTACGAAATTCTCCGCGGCACTCATCTTGAAATCAGAAAGTTTCAGGCTGGCCGCATACGGCGGAGGTCCAGAGGCGCTCTTCGGCTGGCTACGCAGCAGGAATGCAAAGAGGATTGCAATCGCAATCACCACCGCCACGGCGATAAAGATCGTCCGCTTGCTGGAATCCGGTTCTTCGGCTACAGGAGTTGGTTGGATCAAGCCGCCCATGTCACTTGATTGTACTCTGAGAGATGCGCTCTGCAGCCTCCTTGCGGGTCTTAACGAACGCCGTAACAAACAGCAGGCCGAAGACCAGATCCACGCCGCCCAGCGCCAGGTCCTGCGGGTGCAAACGATGCTGCAGGAAGAGCACAGCTAGCGTCAGCCCGTAGACAAATTTTTCCAGCATCGCTGGAATCATCATCGGGCGCAGCCGCACCGGATCCCGCGCAATCACGATAAATGCCGCTTGAAATGCCAGCCCAACGCTGACAAAACCGTAATAAAAGGCGGGGTGAGTGATGGCTGGCGGATCTTGCCGTCCGATCAGGTCAAAGAAGAAATACAGGGGCGTCAATACCAGCACGCCCCAGATTCCTGCCATCCAGAATACGATCTTGGCGAATTTCATTTTCGCGCAGTTTCTGCTTTACTCGCCACCCACGGTCAGTCCGTCTATGCGTAACGTGGGCGAAGCCACCGAGCCACGAAACTCAAGGTCGTTGGCGACCTCCGAGATATTAAAGAAAATCTGTTTCAGATTTCCCGCGACTGTAATTTCTTCCACCGGATAAGCCAGCTCTCCGCCGGAAATCCACATGCCCGAAGCTCCGCGCGAATAGTCTCCAGTCACCAAGTTGGCGCCGTGCCCCAAAAATTCGGTCACGTAAAGCCCTTCTTTAATATCTCCAATCATTTCCTTCGGAGTCCGCTTGCCCGCCTGCAGAAAATAATTTCCCGGACCAATTCCCGGCGTCCCTGCCAGCCCGCGCGACGCGTTGCCGGTGGTCTTCAACCCCAGCTTTTTCGCGGTGTAAGTGTTCATCAGGTACGAAGTCAAAACCCCATTCTCAATTACCAGCGTTCGCCTCGTGGGCACGCCTTCGCCATCAAAAGGACTGCTGCCAAATCCGCCGCGAATCGTGCCATCGTCAATGATGGTCACATTGTCACCGGCAACTTTCTGTCCCAGCTTGCCCGCCAGGAACGACGCTCCGCGATAAACCGAATCCCCGTTCACCCCTTCAAAAATATGCTCCAGGATCGACGTGGCCACCATGGGATCGAAAATCACCGGCACCTGCGCCGTCTTCGCCTTGCGCGCGCCCAACCGCCGCAGCGTTCGCTCCGCCGCCACTTTGCCCACATGCTCTGGCGATTCCAGTTTCAACAAAGTTCGCGCCACCGAATACCAGTAATCCCGCTGCATTCCGCCATCTTCCGCGGCTGCGATCGGCACCGCCGAGATCGAACAATAAGACCGCCGGAACTCCCCCACAAAGCCATGCGAGTTGGCCAGAATTTTGTGCCCGGTGGCAGCGTCGAACGACCCGCCCTCCGAATTTTTAATCCGTGGATCGAAATCCAGCGCCGCTTTTTCCGTGCGCCGCGCGTAATCGATGCGGTCCGGACCCGGCAGCGAATAAACATCCTCGTGATAAAGGTCGAGGTCTTCCTTAAGCGCTCCTAGTTGCGACTCATCCGGAATCCCGCCAAACGGATCTTCCGACGTAATCTTCGAAAGCTCGAGCGCCGACTTCACCATGCGGTCCAGGCTCGCCGAAGAAAAGTCGCTCGAATGAGTGCTGGCCGCGCGCTGGCCATTAAACACACGCACGCCAATCGACCGCGATCCCGATTCCTTCAACGTCTCCACCTGTCCCAACCGCACCAGCGTGGAGAATTCATCGCCCTCGCGCACCACGCATTCCGCCGCCGTAGCGCCCCCATTCATGGCGCGGCGGACAATGTCTTGGGCAAGGGAGCGGAGGTCGGTTTCAAGTTTCGGGGTTTCCAGTTCAATCGAGGGCATAAGACTATTATCCCAAGTTTCTGCTCATTGTGCCTTCGCTATCCGCGGCGGGTTGGCAGCAGCAACTGGTTGCAAGTAATGCTGTTTTACCTTACAATGCTCACATGAACACACTTACCGTGACTGCGCGAGGACAAGTGACGTTCCGCAAGAGCATCATGCGTCACCTCGGCATTAAGCCCGGAGAAAAGATTGACTTGGAACTGCTGCCAGATGGAAGAGGTATAATTAAAGCAGCCAAACCCACCGGCAAGATTGAAGATTTCTTTGGGGTGTTGGCTGGAAAAAACAAAAAAGTAGCGACGATTGAAGAAATCAACCAGGCGGCGGCAGACGGCTGGGCAGGCTTAGTGAAGATGGGGGAGAAATGAAGGTGGCTGTCGATACCAACGTTCTAGTCCGCGCAGCCGTGCGCGACGACAAGCAGCAGACGGAGGCGGCGATTAGAATCATGGCCCGGGCGGAGATGGTTGCGATTGCGGTGTCCTGCCTGTGCGAATTTGCCTGGGTGCTGCGTAGCGTTTACGGCTATCGCGCGCCAAGCATTGCCAGGGCAATCCGTGTTCTTCTGGCGGCGGAGAATGTGGAAGCAGACCGCCAGGTGGCCGAAGCCGGATTAGCCATGCTAGACGCAGGCGGCGACTTCGCCGACGGAGTGATTGCCTACGAAGGGAAGTGGCTGGGCGCGCAGACGTTCGTTTCCTTCGACAAAAAAGCTGTGGAGATGCTAGCGGCGCAAGGGGTTTCGGCGAGGGTTTTATAGCGCGTTACTGGCTAGCTTACTCTGCATTCGTTGCAAGCCGAATCGCTGGACGAAGGATGCTGCATGAAGTTTCTAAAAGCGCTCGCCATACTGGTGTCTGGTCCCGTGATCGGCGTAATAGCCGCTTTGATTCTGGGGTCACTCGCCCTGGGTCCGGACCCGAATTTCGTTGCGAACGGTGGACACGCCTCGCCGGGTGACGGCTTCTTGATCCTGCCTTATATCTTTATCAGCTTGCTTGTTACTGTCCCTTTATCGATCGCTTTGGCCGGAGTGGCGCTTTTCCGTAAGCCCAAAAATCAAAGACAAGTCGGTAACATTTGAAAAGATGAGGGTAATGCTTTCCCGTGAGTCGTTCAATCCGTAGCAAAACCCCTACTGCATGAAGCCGCCCGGATCCTTCTTCGCCGCAGTCCCGCCCACCGTCATGCGGTCAATCTTGATCGTCGGAATGCCCACGCCCACCGGCACGGCCTGCCCATCTTTCCCGCATGTTCCAACGCCCTCGTCCAGCTTCAAGTCGTTGCCTACCATCGAGACGCGCGTCAGAACATCCGGACCGTTGCCGATCAGCGTTGCGCCCTTGATCGGCGCCGTGATCTGCCCATCTTCAATCATGTACGCTTCGGACGCGCCGAAGACAAACTTGCCGTTCGTGATGTCGACCTGCCCGCCGCCAAAGTTTACCGCGTAAATCCCGCGCTTCACTGACCGAATAATGTCTTCCGGATTGTCCTGCCCCGCCAGCATGTAAGTGTTCGTCATGCGAGGCATCGGGATGTGTTCGTAACTCTCGCGCCTTCCGTTGCCCGTATCGGCAATGCCCATCAGCCGCGACGAAAGCTTGTCACTCAGATATCCCTTCAGTATTCCTTTTTCAATCAGCACCGTTTCCTGCGTGGGCGCGCCTTCATCATCCACATTCAAAGATCCACGCCGCCACGGCATCGTACCGTTGTCGATCACCGTGCAGCCCTCGCTGGCAACGCGCTTACCGATCAGTCCGGCGAAAGCCGAAGTCTTCTTGCGGTTGAAATCCGCTTCCAGCCCGTGCCCCACCGCCTCGTGCAAAAGAACCCCAGGCCATCCCGGACCAAGCACCACTTCCATATCGCCCGCCGGAGCCTCGCGCGCATCCAGTTGCAAAATTGCCTGCCGCGCCGCTTCCTTGGCAAAAAATTCAGGATTTTTATCGCTAAAGAAAAAGTCCAGAGCCACGCGCCCGCCGCCGCCCGATCCGCCGCGCGCGGAATTGTTTTCCGTCTTCGCGATACAGGAAACATTCATGCGCGCCAGCGGCTGCGAATCTTCCGCAAACGTCCCGTCCGATCCCACCACGAGAATATTTCTCAGCTCGTCAGAGTAACTAGCACGCACTTCCTGAATCCGCGGATCATAAGCCCGTGCCGCTTTATCCGCGCGCATCACCAGTTCAACTTTGGCCGTAATTTCCGCGTCCACCGAAGGCAAAGTCACGGGATACAAACTTCGTGCCGCGCTCTTGCGAAAGCCCGCCACAGGAGTCTTCGCCGGAGCGCTGGCAATCAAAGCCGCCGTCCGCGCCGCATGCAAAATCCGGCTGGAAGAAAGATCGTCCGTATAGGCGTACCCGGTGCGCTCGCCCGATACCACGCGCACCCCGCAGCCCGCGGAGATTCCCTGCGACGCCGACTTCACCATCGACTCATCCACCGACAACGAGGTCGATGATAGATATTCAAAGTAAAGGTCGGCATAGTCGCCGCCAGCCGAGAGCGCGGCCGACAGATACTTTTCCAGGTCGTTTTCGGTAACCCCGTAATGGTCGAAGAAGAATCGTTGCTTGTCGAGAAGCGGCTGTTTATCCAGGTTGCTCATCAGGCTTTTACTCACAAAATATAGATGCCGCCGGTGCGGAAGCAGACTCAGTTGGGGCGGATAACTCCATTATCCCACATAGAGTTCCGGCTCACGGCCGAGGAATCCACAGGCCCCAAAATTACGATGGTCACATGTCACAGACAATGCGGCAGTCACACGCGCACAATCCCGACGGAGGCTGATGCCGACGGAGACTGAAGCCGGCCAACAACGATATGCCCACCCTGACGCCGCAAGCCCTCACTCGCACCGTTCACGATTTCCTTAACGATGCCGCAGGCGCAATCGTTCTGGAAAACGGCGCTGTCGTCTTCGATCTTTCGCAATCGAAATATTCCATCTCCGGTGAGTTCAACCGCTGCCTCTTGCACCTCTGGTCGGCGGAGCGCAATGCGGTGCGGCGCGTGCTCGATGCCGAAGTGAAGAACGGCACGCTTCGCCTCGCCGTTCAGAAACTTGGGCAGGCTCGCCCGTCCAAGCTGGAAATCTGCCGCGAACGCGACCGCCGCACACCCAGCGCCCGCCGCATCGCTCGCGCTGCTTATGAACAAAAACTGCGGCGCACGCTCGATCGCCACTTCCCGGAATTCAAAGTCACCAAGCTGACCACTGCTATTGATCTGGAAAAGTCCTTCGGCCCCATTTACACCCGTGGCGTAATTCGCCGCGGCAGCACCAGCTTCGCCGTGCTGGGAGTCAACGCGCAGGAGACGCAATCCTCCATCGACGCCGCTCTCACCTTCAGCATTCTTTGGCTCGATGTGTGCCGTCGCGCGCACCCGCCCAATGTTCTGGTGGAAGGCTTGAAGATGGTCGTTCCCGCCGGAACATCCGCGCTGGTGCGCGAGCGCATGGCCAACCTGAACCACTCCGCCGCCAAATGGTCATTGTTCGAATTGAACGAACGTGACGATGCACTGGTCGAAATCGATTGCGCCGACCGCGGCAACGTCGCTACCCGTCTCATCCACGCCGTCGATGAAGCTGCCGCGCGCGAACGCTTCAAGGATTCCATCGCCCGCATTCAGAAAATCCTTCCTAACTGCGAAGCCGCCGTGCTCTCCGCCGCAGAGGTTGCCTTCCGCTGGCGTGGCCTGGAGTTCGCTCGCACTCGTGTAGGAGTTGTTCCTGGCTCATTCACCAGCACGGAAGAAATTGTTTTCGGTGTTGGTGCGGAAGAGCGCGTGCTCGAAGCACAAAACGAAGATGAGTTCGTGGAGTTGGCTCACTGCCTGCGCGACACTCGCCATCCCTATGGCCCGCGCCAGCACCCGCTGTGGAGGCTGCGTCCGGAGCGCTGGCTTGAGTCCATGATCGTCAGCGATGTCAGCATGATCGATGGCCGCCTCGAGTCGTCGCACCAGTATTCGCAAGTCCCCGCATTTTCCGCCGCGGACCGCGCCATGATCGACGTCCTCACCACTACGCAATCCGGACGCCTTGCCGTCGTAGAACTCAAAGCCGACGAAGACATTCACCTCCCCCTGCAAGGTCTGGACTACTGGTCGCGCGTCGAGTGGCACCACGCTCGCGGCGAATTCCCTCGCTTCGGGTATTTCGATGGCCGCGAACTCTCGGCTGAAAAACCTTTGTTATTCCTCGTCGCCCCCGCCTTTCACGTTCACCCCTCCACCGACACGTTGCTGCGCTACCTCTCGCCCGAAATCGAGTGGGAATTCGTCGGCATTGACGAGCGCTGGCGCGAAGGAGTAAAAGTCGTCTTCCGGAAGCGATGCGAGCGGAGTGCGAAGCGTGGACCCGAACTACTGAATCGTGCAGCCAGTTGAAACGCTGAAATTATTCTTTCCACGCCCCCAGCAGCCTGCGCACATCGATTAACTGCGCCACGTGGTACGCGTTGTGATCCGCCACCAGCAAGGCTTCCCGCAGAATCGTCTGCTTCTCGCCCCACGGAATGCGGGCGTAGAGATCGGTCTTCGTATTCGCCACCAATGTCTGTATCGATTTCAAGTCCTTTCGAAACTGCTGCACGCTTTTGTTCCATGCCGCCGCGGTTGGCGGCGCCGCCGTCTTCGGCCAATAATCCTCCGGCCACTTCCGAGCCTTATATTTTGGATTGCGGCAGAAGTCCAGAATGTCCTGCTGCGCCAGCCGCAAATGCTCCAGCAGCATCCACGGCGAGTGCGGAAATCCTTTGGGCTTCGCTCCACGCAAGTCGTCCGGCAAACTTTTTACGGCCTGATCAAAAGTAGCGTGCGCGCTTCCGCCATCGAGCAAAGCAACCAGGTGATCGCGAAGCGCTTTGTCGCTAGAATCTTTCGCCATTTTTACCTTTCTCAAGCTTCTCACTCCAAACTCAACGGTATTTGCGGTTTCGAATCTTTCCCATCCGAAGCCGGATGTTGCAACTCTTCCTCCGGCTTCTCCCCTCTTAAGACGCGGCCGATGCCCCGCACGATGCGCCGCATGGGAAAAATATTCTTCTCGTCCGCCAGAAAAAGTTCCCCGCTGCGGTGCCCACGGTAGTACCACCGCTTCAGGATCGCAAGATGTTCCATCGTCTCCAGCGCCGATTTCGCATTCGTGGAAGGGAACGCATCCAGCACCGCCTGCACCCGCGACTCCATCGATTGCGACTTTGTATGCTCCGCCGGCTGAATGCCAAACACCACCGGACCGGCAATGCAGCTTCCATCAACGCGAAAGAAAGCCACCGAATCCGGCGCCAGACAAGGCTGGATAATCAATCCCGCGAGTTTGTCCAGTCTCCGCACGATCTCCGGAAACTGGCTCAGCACCGGCTTCAACTTTTCCAATCGCACATGGATCGCAGCCGCATCTTCAAACGCAAGATTTGCCGACGCGGCCTCCCGCTGCGCCGCAAACTCCCGCGCCAGAGATTCTCCTCCTGATTCAAAGTAGGACTGCACGCGCCTCACCTCGCCGCCGTACTCCTCGTCGCTGCAGCCCTTGAAACAAGGCGCCAGGCACATCTTCATCTCGGAATAAATGCATCCGGGAAATTTTGGATCAGGATTCAGGTCATCCACGCAGCGCCGCATCTTGAAGAAGTCCAGCGAATCATTCATGAACTTCTCCGCCGCTGCACGCGACTGGAAAGGCCCATAATAAAGATTGCCGCCCTTCGATCGCCCCACCCGCGTGGTGATCGATGCCCTTGCATAGGCATTGTCCAGATGCAGTTTCACCAGAGGCGCAAATCGAAAGCGCATGCGGTTCACGTAAGTTTTCGGAAATGTCTCGCGCAGCACTCGATACAGCAGAAATCCGGATTCGAAATCCGATCCCGTCGCCGCATATTCAATTGAGCGGACGCGCTCGCGCAGATTCAATTTCTTGCTGCGTTCTTCCACTTTGCCCAGCAGTCGTTGCAACCGCCGCCGCAAGTTCGCCGTCTTGCTGACGTAAGGCTCGCTGGAGTCGTCACCGCGCAACGAAAACACCGCAGGCGCAGCCGGAAGCGCCGCGAAAAGTGCGGCATCTCGCTCAGCAGCGAATTCCAACCGCTCAGTCAGCACGAAATCATTTTAGTGGGGAAGTTAGAAAAATCCACCACAGAGGCACGGAGCCACAGAGAAAACCAATTTCTTGTCTTTCTCTGTGTCTCCGTGCCTCTGTGGTGAGAACTACCTAAAGCTCGCACTGCGAAACGTCTGCCGGAAGTCGTTGCCTTCCATCTTGATCACACGGCACATCTCATGCAGCCTCGAGCGCATGCGCTCTCCAATGCGGTCGCCCAAAGTTTCGGCCCGCGTGGCTGCTCGCGCCGGAGACAGCGTCCCGTTCGCTCCCGCGGCCGCTTGGTCCTCAAAGTTCGTGGTGATGATCGTGGTTCGGTTGTTGTTGTAGCGCGTATTCAAAATCAAGCTCACCGTGTCCCAAACCCACTCCGTCGGCTTCACCGCGCCCAACTCGTCCAGCACAAGCACGTCAGTCTCAAACACCGGACGCAGCACATCCAACTCCGTGGTCTGCACCGTCGCGTTGTAAGAGTTCTGAATTTCCTTCAACAACTCACGATAGTCATAGAAAAGGCAAGGAATACTCTTCAGGATCAATTCCTTAATAATCCCCACCGCCAGATGAGTCTTGCCCGTGCCGATCTGCCCGATGATCAGCAACCCCGTCCCATCGCGCGGATCATATTCCTGCGCGAACTTCGACGCCGACAAATGCGCAAACGCCAGCGAACGGTTGGCTCCTGGAAAATCTGTGGTGTAACTGGCCAGTTCGCAATGTTCGTAGCGCTTGGGAATCCGCGCCGCCGTCAGCATGGTCCCCGCTCGGGCCCGTACCTGGCAGTCGCACCGCACCACGCGCCGGTTGCTGCTTTTGCCTTCTGCCGCCGAACCGGCCGTGATCGTCTTCCAGCCAGTTCCCGCGCACAGCGCACAGTCTTCCGTGCGTGCTTTTGTCAACCTAAGTCCTGATTCTTCAATCTTTCGCAATTCCATTGACCCGGCAATCCCTCTGAACTCTCCTATCGACTCTGCACCCGCACCCCAGCTTCCCGCAAGTGCCAACTACAGGATAGTTGTGTACAAGCTGTGCAGCAACGCGACCACCTGTGGAGAAGCGAGGAAAACCCCGCCAGCTACGGCACCCTTTACCTTCCGTACTCACTCCCGCTCGCCCGCCGTCGCAGGCACCCTTCCCGATCCAAAACCCGCCCCTCCGTACCCATTAGTGCAGAACAGGCTACCCGCGCGGATTTTCACAGTTGACATTCTCCCCAAAGAGAAGAGAATGTCAGCCATCAGGTTTCCCAACTCAGACACAAGCTGTTTCCTCCCGGTGTGCTACTGGGTGAGAACGAGACCTGCCAGGAGAAACTATGAACAAGGCCGATCTAGTCGATAAGATCGCTGGCGCTTGCGAAATCAGTAAGTCGCAGGCAACCATGGCGATCGATACCGCTGTCAGCAGCATCACTGGGGCTTTGCGCAAAGGGGATCGCGTGGCCTTAATTGGTTTCGGTACTTTCTCTGTGTCGCAGAGAAAAGCGCGCAATGGCCGCAATCCGCAAACCGGCGCCACCATCAAAATCGCTGCCCGCAAGGTCGCGAAGTTTACCCCCGGGGCTGAACTGAAGAAGACTGTAAACAAAAAGTAGAAAACAAAATTTGGAACTCTGGAAACGGCGGGGTCGCCCCTGCCGTTTTTATTTGAATGCAGTACCCAGTAGCCAGTACCCAGTGGGCAGTCTCAAACAGCGAGGATGCCGCCTGCTTCCTTTCGGGACTCGCGACTCGGTACTAGGTACTGGGTACTAGCAACTCGCAATTGATACTCTTAAAAGCATGATCGCCCATCTCCGCGGAAAGCTGTTGGCCAAGCACCCGAATCAGGTCGTGGTTGAGACTGCAGGCGTCGGCTACGAAGTCACGATCAGCGTCCCTACCTTTTCCGATCTGCCCGCCGCCGGCTCCGAAGTTGCTCTGCACATCTACACTCACGTCCGCGAAGATGTGCTCGCGCTCTATGGCTTCTCGCAACCAGCGGAGAAGCAATTGTTCGAGAAGTTGATGACCGTCAGCGGCATCGGAGCCAAGCTAGCCATCACCATCCTCAGCGGCATGGCTGCCGATGAACTAGCCGGAGCGATCCGCCGCAACGACCTGGCAAGGCTTACGAAAATTCCAGGCATCGGCAAGAAAACCGCCGAGCGCATGGTGCTCGAACTGCGTGACAAACTTCCCCCGGCTGCCGGACTCGCGCAGCCCGCCCAGCCCACCATGAATTCGATGGAAGAAGACGTTCTCTCAGCCCTGATGAACCTTGGCTATCAACGGCCGGTCGCCGAGAAAGTTCTCGCCACCGCCATCAAAAACAATAAAGACGGATCTTTTGATGCCCTGTTCCGCGCGTCCCTGGCAGGACTTTCAAAATAAAACTTCGTCAATAATCTGCGTTGTCATTCCGAACCGGCGCCTTTCGCCGGTGAGGAATCTGCTGGTTCGCCGTCTCCACCACTCCCGCCAGATGACCCCAGATTCAACCGGACCCACAAACTTAACTCTCTCGCAACGCCGCACATAGCCGCCGCACATCTTTCTCCAGAACCACCGTGCGCTGATACTCCCGCTCCGCCGCTTTCCCCATCACCAAGTGCGGATTGCGAAAGCGCATCGGCCCTGCCACCGTCGTCCCCAGCCCCGCGTGAACGTCGCGCACTCCCGACTCCACAACAATCCTCTGGGCATTCTCCGGCTTAATTCCGCTGCCCGGCATAATCGCGATCCGCCCCTTCGCCGCTTTCACCAGCGCGGTAATCGTTTCCAGTCCCTGCAACGCAGTCGGCTGCCCGCCCGAAGTCAGAATGCGGTCCGCTCCCACCGCGCACACATCTTCCAGCGACTGGAAAAGATCAGCCGACATATCGAACGCACGATGGAAAGTAACCTCCAAAGGCCGCGCCAGTTCTGCTAACTCGCGGCAGCGCTCAATATCCACCCGCCCATCCGCGTCAAGAATGCCGAAGACCACACCGTGCGCTCCCCAACTTTTTGCCGACACAATATCGCGCCGCATGATTTCAAACTCTTCCGCGTCGTAACAAAAATCCCCGCCCCGCGGCCGGATCATCACCTGGATTCCAATCGACACTCGCTCCCGCACCGTCGCAATCAAACCCGCGCTCGGCGTAATGCCACCCTCCAGCAGATCGCTGCACAACTCCACCCGCCGCGCCCCACCCCGCTCCGCCGCGATCGCCGAAGCCACCGAATCAACACAAATCTCCACCAGAATTTCATCTCGCATAATTTACGGGCCAAAATTATTTTCCAATACAGAATGTGCTGAAAATCAAATTTAAAATGTCGTCCGTCGTGGTCGCCCCCGTCACCGCATCCAGCGGCCGCAGAGCGTTATATAAATCAAGCAGCAACATCTCATGCGGAATCTTGTTGCTCACCGCGAGGATGGCTGCATCGAGCGCCATCAAAGATTCCTGCACCAATCCCTGATGGCGAACATTCGTCAGAAACCCTGCTTCTGCTCCCACCCCACTCTCGCCCCCAATGTGCCGCAAAATCTCTCCACGCAGTTCAGTAATCCCCTGGCCATTCAGGGCCGAGACCAAGATAAAGTCGTCTGCGTTGGCGGCATAACCCACTCCCGCCTGATCTCGATCCCGCAAATCACATTTATTTCCCACCACAATGCGGGTACGCCCCGTTGCCAGCCGCAACAATTCTTCATCCTGGGCCGTGACTGGCTGCGACGCATCCAGCACCACCAGCACCAGGTCGGCATCGGCCAGAGCCTCCATTGACTTGCGAATGCCAATCGATTCCGCTTCGTCGAGCGACTCGCGAATTCCCGCCGTATCCACCAGTCGCACCGGAATGCCGCCAATCGCCACCGTCTCGCTGACCAAGTCGCGCGTCGTCCCCGGCGTCGCCGTCACAATCGCCCGCTCCCGCTCCACCAGACGATTGAACAAACTCGACTTACCTACATTCGGACGCCCCACAATCGCCAGCGTCAAACCTTCATGTACGATTTTTCCGTAAGCGAAACTCGCCGCGAGTTCCTGCAGCGGCTCGCGCACCACCGTAATCCGCTCAAGAATGGCAACATCCTGCAACACCGACACATCGTCTTCCGCAAAGTCGATGCCCGCCTCCAGCACGGCAATCAACTCCACCAGTTTCTGCTTCACTGGCTGCAGTCGCCGCGAGAGCGCGCCGCCCAGTTGCTGCGCCGCAACCTGCGCCTGATAAAGGGTTTGCGAATCGATCAGGTCGCGCACCGCCTCCGCTTGCGCCAGATCGATGCGTCCATTCAAGAACGCGCGCATGGTAAATTCGCCCGGCTCCGCCAGCCGCGCTCCCGCCGCCACACACAACTCCACCACATGCCGCAACACCACCGGCGACCCGTGCGCCGAAATCTCAATCACGTCGTCGGTCGTATAAGAATGTGGCTTGGCAAAATAAGTAACCACAACCTCGTCGATACGGCGCTCGTGTTGGTCGGACACTCCTGTCCGACTATCTGCATCTCCTCCCAATTCGAGGGGGCTTTGGGGAGGCTTATCAACTGGACCCGGCTCAATCACTTCCCCAAACACCGCCCGCCCCGCCTCCAACCCATGCCTCAACCGTAGCATCGGCTCGGCGATGGCCCGCGCCCGGGGCCCCGCCAGCCGCACCACGCCAATCCCTCCCCGCCCCGGTGGAGTGGCAATGGCAACAATCGTGTCATCAAGGTTCACGCGCCGATTGTAACGGTTAAACTAAACACAACCAACGTGTCGAATGCCGTACGGCATCCATACACGTTGTTTCTCCGCGTCCTTCGCGTCAGTTCTCTGCGAACTCCGCGGCAAAAGCTTTGGAATTAAAAGAAGAAAGGGCAAGAAACGTGTCCATTGCCGATGAATTGCTGCTGTCGAACCGGGAATTCGTAAAAAACTTCAACCTCGGCGACCTCGCCGTGCGTCCCCGCCGCCGCCTCGCCGTGCTCGCCTGCATGGACTCGCGTATCCTCTTCGAGCGCTGCCTCGGCCTGCATCCCGGGGACGCGCACATGATCCGCAACGCCGGCGGCATCGCCACCGACGACGCCATCCGCTCCCTGATCGTCTCCCATCACCTGCTCGACACGCAGGAATTCATCATCATCAATCACACTGATTGTGGATTGCTGCGCGTGAAGGAGTATGAACTAAGAGCACATCTGACCGAAAAGATGGGAGCCATTGCCAGCGAACCCGCCCACTTTTATGCCTTCGACGATCTCGAAGCAAATCTGCGCCAGCAGGTTCACCGCGTGAAGACTCACCCCTGGATTCCGAAACACATCCCCGTGCGGGGATTTATCTACGACGTGAAGACCGGAGCGTTAACCGAAGTGTTTTGAGGATCTGGCATGAAGTGTGGCGTGGGAATCTGACCAACCCTCACCGTGCCACAACTTTCTCAATCTCCGCCTTCAACTGCTCATACGGCAAAACTCCGGGATGATACATCGCCACCTTGCCGGCGCGATCCAGCAGCACCAGCGTTGGCGTAGTCGAAGCCCCGTACGTGTCGAAGTTGTAGGCGCTCACCGGCACCGGCATGTCGAGCAGCCCGCCATAAAATCGGTGGCGCACCGCATCGATGTAGGCCAGTTCATCATTGGGGTTGGCGTTCTGCACCTGCGCGGTGTAGCCATAGAACATTGTCGGACCAATCACGGTCAGCCCCTTGCCTGCATACTCCGAACGCAGTTGCGCGATGATCGGCCCCTCGCCCTTGCACTGCGCGCACCAGTGCGCCCAGAAAAACAGCAGCACGGGAGATCCCTTCAGCGCCGCCAGCGCCGGAGGCTTCGCTCCGAGAAACTGTTCCGCATGCAACGCCGGAGCCGGCCTGCCTTCAAACGAAAGCAGGTTCAGATTCTTTTGCAGCCGCGCCTTGATCGAAGTCGTTCCATAGGTCTTCAGCGCGCTTTGCAAAACCGCCACCGCCTGCGCGTGCTGGCCTTTCTCCGCCAGAATCTGCGACTGCACTTCAATCGCTGCCCCCAGTGCCAGCGGCAGATGCGGCTCCGCATCCAGCCGGCGCTGCTTCAACTGTTCCCGAACCATCTCGATGGTTTGTTTGGCATATGCCGCCGCTTGGTCGTACTCGCGGGTGTTCAACGCCGCCCGCCCCATCCACGAATAGGCCTCAACGTATTCCGGCGTCACGCCATTCTTTGTACGATATGCGGTTAGCTCCGCATCCGCCGCGCTGAAATCATTCTGGTTCAACGTGATGCGCACATTTTCCACAATCCCCGCCCAGGCGGGCGTGACCAGAGCGGCCAGCAACACTAATCTTCGGAGACAAAAGTTCTTGCTCATATGAATTGGATGATCCATTCGCGGAACTGTCTCAAGCAAATCGTATCTGCACCGCATCCCGCCTATGTATTTGACGCGCAAATACTTAACCCGTCACCCCTCAAAGTTGTGGCATTTCGCCGGCACTTTATCTTACAATTTGGCTGCGCCTGATCTTTCGAAATCCTCCGCAGTAAACACAGTTTCTCCGCTTTTAGCGCGTGACCTGCCTGCTGCAGAAGCCTTCCAAAGTTTCAGCGCTACA
Source organism: uncultured Acidobacteriota bacterium (assembly GCA_963758565.1). Classification (GTDB taxonomy): domain Bacteria; phylum Acidobacteriota; class Terriglobia; order Terriglobales; family Acidobacteriaceae; genus Sulfotelmatobacter. The sequence goes on from CAVWVX010000001.1 coordinate 743,716, forward strand.
TCAACCAAAAGGAATTCGCATCACCATGGAAACAGGAACAGTGAAGTGGTTTAACGACGCCAAGGGTTATGGGTTCATCAGCCGCCAGAATGGGGAAGACGTATTTGTGCACTTCTCCGCCATTCAGGCCAGCGGCTTCCGCAGCCTTCAGGAAGGCCAGCAAGTGCAGTTTGACGTGGTCAAAGGCCCCAAGGGCTGGCAGGCCGAGAACGTGAAGGGTGCGTAACCACTTCAATTCGACAAAAAGCGGCCGGCAACGGCCGCTTTTTTAATTGGAGGATTGAGTGATTGAGTCATTTGGCGATTGAAAGCCAATGGCCCGATCACCCGATCACTCAATCGCTCAATTGCTCGCGTCCCTGATCAGCACCACATCCGCATCGGTATGTCCGCGCACCAGCGCCAGCTGCTTACCGTCAAATGACCAGTGGAAGTCGAAGATTCGTTCCGAACTAAAGTTGGTAAGCCGCTTCCCCTTGGAGCCATCCAGCATCTGCATCCACAAGTTGTCCACGCCATTTTCGCGTACCGGATAAACCACGCCTTTGCCGTCGCGCGAAAAATGCAACGCCCCGAATCGCGGACGCTCAAACTCCATCTGCTTCACCACTTTGCCGCCATCGGTTTCCACCACTTCCAGCATTTCCTTGTGCTCTCCCGCGTGATGCAGGGTGGGGAAAGCAGCCAGCTTTGCATCGGGAGAAACGTCGAACATGCCTCGGTTGGGCGCGTCTGAAACAATTTGTTCGGCTCCTCCGTCGAGCGGTATTTTGATCAGCTTGTTAGTCTCGGCCTGTTTCAGGAAGAATACCCACTTGCCATCCTGCGAGCACACCGGACTGAACTCGAACTTATTGCTCGAAAGCTGGCGGCTGTTTCCATTGGCATCCATCCGCCAGATATTTTGCGAGCCGTTCTGAAACCTTACAAACACAATCGTGCCTCCCGCCCCGCAAGCCGAAGGCGCTCCGCTCGGCGCCTGCCCCTGAGGCACCGTCTTATTTCCGTTCGCGGGATCGATCAGGTCGAGCACGTTCGCCTGGTCGGAGACCAGGCGGTTATCAGCAGTCCAGGAGAAGTTTGTGAAAGCCTCGGCCGTCGACACCTGCCGCGGCTGTGCCGCGCTGGTGTCGGCCGGCATCACCTGCAGACTCCAGCGATCCTCGTTTTGTATCGTGGCCAGCAAGCGCCCGCTGCTGGCCACGCTTAAGTCGGAATAGCTGTTCGTGTCGCGGGTTATCGGAGAATAAACTCCGCCGGGATAAGAGATGAAGCCGATCTGGGTACGGGTGAAATTTGAAGCTTGCTCTTTGGCCAGAACAAGCAACCCACTGCCATCGGGCAGCCAGCAAGGTTCCGCGACCACACGCTCGCTGCTGCTGAAAATTGTCTTGTGTACGCCGCTGTTTACATCCACCGCCACCAGCTTGTTCAGCCCGGTGGCCGCGTCAAACATAAGCCCGGCAATCATCTTTCCATCGGGCGACCAGGCGGCCTGGAAAAAATTCTCGCTGGTCGATCCCGTGATGATTGGCTTTTCCTCGCTCCCATCCGTCGGCCGGACGATCAGCTGATACTTGCCATTCTCCGGATTGTCATAGCGCATGAAGGCAAACTTTTGCCCGTCGGGAGAGAAAGTAATGTTCGAATCCACGTCGCTGGTCAGCTTCTGCGGCGTTCCACCCAGCAGCGGCGCGCGATAGAGAAATTTCAACTCATCATTCCCTGGATCGCTCCGCACAAAATAGAAATAATTTCCGTCCGGAGAAAAGCGCAGCCCGTTGTAATAAACATCCGCCGGAGGCTCAACCTGCGTGTTGCTGTTGGTGGGAACATTGCGCAGCCACAGACTGGCCAGCCCGTTGTCGCGGACCAGGTTCAAGATATATTTTCCGTCGGGAGAAAGCGCCGCCAGCACCGACTTTCCGCCCTCCGTCACCTTGGTGACGGTAAAATTTTGAAACGGCGCCGGCCGGCTGCGCGCCAGAAATGAATACAGTCCATACCCCGCCGCCGCAAGCACCACCAGCGCCAATACCGCGATCACACTGCTGCTGACTTTATTCTGCCGTGCCGCCGAGAGCACCGCCGAGCTTCCCGATGCTCTACTCGCCGCCGGAAGTTCCACCGTCGCCGCGCTCACCGTCGCCGTCGCTGCAATCGCCGCGGCGCTGGACGATGAAGATGCTGCCGCCTGCGATGGCTTCCTGCCTGACTCCACATCACGCTTCAACCGCTTCAAGTCGCCGCGCAAATCCGCCGCCGACTGGTAGCGCAAGTCGCGGTCTTTCTCCAGTGACTTGCCGATAATTTCTTCCAGCTTGGGCGGAAGCGTCGCATTCAATTGCAATGCCGGAACGGGCTCGCGCTCCAGAATGGCGTTGAACACAACGGCGGACGTCGCTCCATTGAACGGCAGCCGTCCGGTCGCCATCTGGTAAATCACCACACCCACGGAAAACAAATCGGTGCGCGCGTCCAGATCTTCGCCCCGCGCCTGCTCCGGCGACATGTACGCAATCGTGCCCACGGTCGATCCCGGACTGGTCAGGTGTATCGGCCCCGGCGAGTCTTGGGTCGCCCCGATGGTCTCCATCTCCATCTCAGGCCGCGTCAGTTTGGCCAGCCCGAAGTCGAGCACCTTCACTTGCCCCCGCTGCGTCACGAAAATGTTGGCCGGCTTAATGTCGCGATGAATAATTCCCTTGGCATGCGCGGCGTCGAGCGCGTCCGCCAGTTGAATGGTCCACTCGAGCAGGCGCTCCACCGGCACCGCCCCCGCGCCCATCCGCCGGTCCAAAGTCTCGCCTTCCAGCAACTCCATGGCGATAAAGGATTGCGGCTGGCCCTCGATCTCAACTCTCTCCACCGCGTAAATCGTGCAGATGCCGGGATGGTTCAACGCCGAAGCCGTGCGCGCCTCCAGCAGAAATCGGTCGAGCGCATTCTGATCGCGCGACAATTGCGGTGGCAAAAACTTCAGCGCCACCTTGCGTCCCAGGTCAAGATCCTGCGCTTCGTAGACGATCCCCATGCCGCCGCTGCCCAATTGCCCGGTGACGCGGTAGTGCGAGATGGTTTGGCCAATCATGAAAGGAAGGATTCCATCTTAGGGGGGATGAAAGAGGCAGTCAAACGCGGGACGTAGCGCGGGCCAACGGAAAATTTGTCGTGTCGTGCAATGGCGCGACCCCACCGTCGCCGCCGTGAAAGAAAACCTCCCGGGCCGCGGCCGCGATCAGGCGCGGCCCAGGAAAAATTTTACGGCACAACTTGAAATACAGCTCCGCAATTGCTGTTGCAGGTTCCAGTGCCCGAACCGCCGATGGTCATTCCGTATAAATTGCCAGCGGGGCCGAAGGTGAGACCGGACTGGAAAGGATACCCGCTGGCGGAACCGCCCGAGAAATAGTGCAGCACGGATTCGGTCCAGAGGCTTCCACTCTTCGTCAACTTGTACACCACTCCCTCCGCATCCTGGCCGCCCAAATACGTTACGCCGTAGAGGTTGCCGCTCGCGTCCGCAGTGAGGTTGTAGACAGGCCATCCGCCCCCAGCCGCCGCTACGCCGCCGCTGCCGGTGAAACCGTGAATCGGGGTCTCGGTCCATCCACCGCTGCCGTTGGGCGAGAGTTCATACACCACACCGCAGCCGCCGTTGCACTGCGAATCATGACCTCCCGCGCCGGTCGTGCCGTACAAGTTCCCCGCGGAATCAAAGATCACGCCCGCGTACCAGGGATAGCTTCCGTCACTCTTCCCAGTGAAAGCATAAAGCGTGCTCAGGGTCCAACTGCCGCTGCCGCTGGGCGAGAGCTCAAACACAGTTCCGCAACCCTGGCCGCCGCAGTACGACAAATTTCCACCATAGGTAGTGATGCCGTAAAAATTTCCGGCGGAATCAGGTGTCAATGCCGCTCGTGGCCATGCCCCGTCACTGCCGCTGAAGCTGTAAATTACTTTCTCCGTCCATGTGCCCGACCCGCTCGGACTCAGCTCGTAAATCACCCCGCAGCTCAGGTTATGGCAATAGCCCGCAGTGTTTCCCCCGGAGATGGTTGACCCGTAAAGATTGCCGGCGGAATCGACGGTCAACTGCGCTTGTGGCCCTTCGCCATCGGCGTAGGTGGCGCCGAAATTGTAGATCACCGAATATGTCCAGCCGCCGGTTGTGGTGGGCGATAGTTCAAACACTGTGCCAACGCCATAGAGGCCACCTTCCCAGGTCGTCCCGAAGAGATTTCCGGCCGCATCAAGAACCAAACCTGCCTGCGGACTGGACCCATCCTTCGTCCCGCCTTTGAAGGTGTGCAGGTTGATGCTGGCCCATCCCCCGGACGAAGTTTGATAAAGCTGAAAAACATTGCCGCAGCCTAAACCTGAGCACGAGCCGGTTTTGCCGTAGTCTTCCGAGGTTACGCCGTAAAAATTTCCGGCAGAGTCGGCGACAAGGTTCCCCACGGGAAACGATCCATTGGTGCCCGAAAAGTGATGAATTACCTGATAGGTGCCAGCCTGCGCGCTGACCGCGAAAGCAGCGGTCAAAGCCAGCGTGAATAGCATGCGCACAGATCGCGAAATCGCCGAAGGGCGGTTCATTCGAATAGTCCTCCTCAGATTGTTGTAGGAAAAGTACACGGTGCTACTGGCGCACCAGCAATCCAAATTCCTAGGGGAGAAGGAGCTTAAATCGCGTCGAACGAACCCGTCAAGATGACAGAAATTGCATACCGCGAACTCTGTAAGAAGATTCCTAGGAGGGATGATCGCAGCCTTCAACGGGATGGCGAATCACGGACGGCTAATAGCCAATATCTGAACTTCCGTCGGCCGAGCTGGCTTCAGCGTCAACAGACTCGGTGTGGCGCGCAGCGTTCGCCAATAAACTGCGTAGCCTTCGGCAAGAGGGTAAACATATACGCGATGAAAGTTGACTCGGCGCATTTCACACGCCGCCAGAAGACCCGCATCGTCTGGATCAAAACCAACCAACTGTAGGAATGAATGTAATCGCGACTGCACGGGCTCTGGGAAGCCGCGCAATTCTCCCCAATATTCTTTGTAGAAAGATATCGGGATGGAACTGCTAATAGCCACTTACGGATTTGGTTTCGCTTCTTGACTGTTCCGCGCGGGCAGTCGCTGTAGCGGGAACTTCTACCGATCTGGAGGGCACGTCCCGCACCGGCACCATGCCCGTCTCGACCTTTTCTCCCGCGTCCATACTTCTAGACCTTTCTTGCAGCTTGCGCAACATGCTCTCGTTGAAAAAATCAGTCGGCACCAATTTCATGGGGCGCACGGCAACAATCGAGCCATTTTCAATCTCGAATTCCAGTTCATCCCCTTCTTGCAGGTGAAGCTTTTCGAGCATGAGTTGAGGAATCGTGACCTGCCGTTTCGAAACAAGTTTTAGCCGGAAGAAATCTCGCATAGGGCCCCTCGCGAATCGTCGGATAATCCGACAATCCGATTATCCTCCGCTTATTGCTGATCGTCAAGCTCTTTCGCCGACATGCCAGTATGTCCTTCTATATCAATATGATACCCAGTATGCCGTACTTCCAAATGATACGGCTCCGAGATTCTGGCGGCGAGCAAGGACAAAAAACCCGCCGCCAAAAGTATCGATCCCCAGATCGCCTTTCGCGATGCCCTCCTCCGGAACACGCGTTCCACACCTCTATCGTTAGTGACGATCATCTGGTCCAGCTTGACCTTCACACCCTCCATAACAGGATGCTTCATGCCCTCCATGATCTCAGTGGCTTCAATAAATTCCGATTCGGACCGCATGGCATCCCACGAAAGCAAAATTCCCGAGATAAAAGTGACGCTGTCGCCGACGTAGCCGAGCAGACGCGCAAGCTCCATGGCGAGGTCCTCCCAGTTTGAGGAAAGGCTGCAGGAAGTCGAGGGCAGCCTAGCACTGGACCGCACGCGCGTCAACACGTGCAGGAAGGTTCCAGCGGTAGCGTCCAGAAAACAGGCCGCTCCTGTCTCACCCTTTGAGACACGAGCGGCCCGCACCAATCGAACTTTCCTACTTTGACAACACCGCAATCGCCTTTGGATTGGTAACTGTGTAAGGCGACCCCGGATCCTGGTGGTTGCCGGTGGTCGTCACGGTGAACGAGTACAGCCGACCCGCTGAGCTTATGCCAAACACATGGTTATGATTGTCCCAAAACATCTGCGTGATGGGATGTTCGGCGAGAAATCCGGTATAGGGAGTGATGGGCTTGCTGCCATTGAAGAAGAACACCTGCAGCCCGCTCGATCCGCCAACTGCCAGCAAATTGCCCGCGGGATTGATCTTAATGTCATTGACCGCTCCTACTTCTGATGTCGGCATGTTCTGGTAGGTGCTGTTGGTCGTCAGGTTGCCGGAACTGTCTGCAGTGTAAACGCCTAGCCACGCTGGAGGACTGGGTGGGCCTGTGGTTGACAAATCGAAGGCGACCGCCAGATTGCCAAAGGGATCGGCGGCGTCCGCCACCGGACAATATTCGCCGTTAGGATACGTTGGAAGCGGCGGGTTGAGGCTCAACGGGGTCAGCGACCCATCGCTCTTCCGGCTCAAGCCGTAAATGTAGTAGGTAGCGTCGAAGCAGGTAAATCCGTAGGCATACTGATTGTTCGCAATAAACGCCAGATAGCCATAAGCGGCGTTGGTGACGGTCGAACCCGTATAAGTCAGCGCGCCTGTGTTGGAATTCTTGGTGAAAAACTGGAATTCGTTGTCCCCGGTCCCGTCAGACGCCAGCGCGTATAAGGTCGAACCTGTGTGATCAAGCACCAGAACCAGGCCCGTCGTACCGCCGAAACTGTAATGCTCCGCCGCATTCACCGACGACACTTCCTTCAGCGTGCCCGTCGAACTGATGGAGAACGAGTAGATATACGTCGCATCGGATACGAAGAACCAGTGCGAAGTCAGCGCCATGGCATACAACGGAGTGCTGGATTTATAGAAAGGCGAACCCGGCAACAGGGTGAGGCTTCCGTCGGAAGCGGCGCTGTAGCCATCCACTTCATACGTTGTGCTGTTGGGATTGGTGATCAGGTACACATACGCCGAAGTAGTAGTGGTGGAAGCTGAGCCAGAATCTGCGGCAGCTTGTTGGGCGCTCGCCATCCCCGTGCACAGCATGGCCGTAATACACGCGGCTAGTTGAACAAAGTGTTTCATATCGAATTTGTCACTCCTCGTGAAGGTTTGGACCGTGGAACCGGCGAAGCCTGCCTTGCGGCGATTGTTTCTGGGTGGGCGGCAACCAGTTGCGATATACCGAATCGCGTGCAGTGGGATGAGGTCTGTGATCTGTGAGTTGGTCGGGCGGGCTTAAGATCTTACCTGAGGATGCGTACAGCTTATCCCTGAGAGATGCGTGGCCAGTACGCTGTCGCGCACTGCAGCGATCATGATCGCGCGCCAGGAATTTCGTTTACGCCAGGGTTGCCTGTTCCGCGGCATCGACCGAATCGAAGAAGCGAAACAATTGCTCCACGTGGGTCACTCCGAGAGAGCCGCGCACCCGGTCGCTTACCCCGACCAGCGCGAGGCTGCGGCCTCCGTGCTGGCGGTTCACGTAAGCTCCCACCAGTGCGCCAATGCCGGCCGAGTCGACGTAGGGCACGTTGCTGAAGTCGATGATCAGCGAGCGCGACTTATCGGCCCGCACCATTGACTGAAACTCAAACATGGTCGTCATCACCAGCGCGCCCTCCAGGCGAAGAATGCGCTGCTCCGGATGCTTGCCTGGTTGATCATCGATACGAAGCGTGTCCCGTTGCATGGGGGAAAATTTTAACGCGCGGTTAACATGGGAATGTTAACGCAGCATTAATTTCTGCCGGAGAACATCTGGAATGAAGGCATCGGCATGGGCTGGACGTGAGAACGAACCTCCGGTAAGGCTTGATTGACTTTAAGAAAATGCCGGAGAGACAGCCGCTCCGAACAATCCCGGGTCGAATTTGCATTGCGACTGATTCCTGCAATGCCCCGCAAATCGATTTGCAGACCCCTAGGCGCGCTCGAAGGGGTAAAGTGCCCCCTGAGGTCCTACGAGAGATTTCTCGGACTCCTGATGCGAGGCTAATCGATTCACCTCACGGACTGTTTAGAATCAACAACTTGAGAGGCTCGCGGTATATCTTATTGAAATACTTGGAGTTAAGGTGCCGGGGGATTTTCCGCTCTTGTAGAATCAACGACTTGACTAGCCTTACGTCCTAGGGGCGTGACGAAGGCGTGTTTCATCCTTAATTTACATCGCGGCAGCCTGTTCTCTGCGTTTGGCCTGTATCTCGATGAAGACATTGACCAACGAGACGGCAGCCGGGGTGACGCCGGGGATGCGCGAGGCCTGTGCCAGCGTCTGCGGCTGGACATGGCTCAGCTTCTCCTGCATCTCGATGGAGAGGCCGCTGACGGATCGATAATCGAACCATCCTGGAATCGCGCGTTGCTCTGACTTCTTCATTCGATCCATGGCACGCTGCTGTTGCAACAGGTAGCCCTCGAACTTGATCTCGGTCTCGACTGACTTGAGCTCATTGCGCAGCGCGGAGGATAGCGTGATCTCGCCATCATCGCCGGTAACTTCTCCAGCGAAGAATTCGGGATCGAGGCGGCGAAGAATCGGCGCGAGCTGTTCGATCACCACTTCTGGCCGCTTCAACAATTGCGCGCAGGTTTGGCCCACCGCTGAATTCCAGTCGCCGCCTGCGGGTTGGTGCGCGAGCATCGCCGGGGTGAAGCGCGTCTTCTCCAAAGTTTGCTTGATCTTCTCCGCGCGCGCCAGCTTGTTCTCGAAATCATTCCAGGCCTGATCGCCAATCAATCCCACGCGGCGGCCATGCGGCGTGAGTCGGCGGTCAGCGTTGTCGATGCGCAGGTGCAGGCGGAATTCCGCGCGCGAGGTGAACATGCGGTAGGGCTCGTTGGTGCCCTTCGAAATAAGGTCATCGATCAGAATCGCGGTGTAGGCCTCGGTGCGATCCAGAATCAGCGGCGGCTTCTGCTGCACTTGCAGCGCAGCGTTGATGCCCGCCATCAATCCCTGGCACGCGGCCTCCTCGTAGCCGGAGGTGCCATTGATCTGGCCGGCGAGAAATAGTCCGGCAATCTTTTTCGTCTCCAGCGTGCGCTTCAATTCCGTGGGATCGATCGAGTCGTACTCGATGGCGTAGCCGGGGCGCAGCATGTCAGCGTTCTCGAGACCGGGAATCGACTTGAGAATTTCCAGCTGGACTTCAACCGGCAAGGAGGTGCTCATGCCGTTGACGTAAATCTCGTGCGTGTTCAGGCCTTCCGGCTCGAGATAAAGCTGGTGAGTCTGCTTGTCGGGAAATTTTACGATCTTGTCTTCGATCGACGGGCAATAGCGCGGCCCGACGGATTGAATCTGCCCGCTGTACATGGGCGAGCGGTGCACGTTCTCGCGAATGATGCGATGCGTCTCCGGCGTAGTGGCGGCGATGTAGCAGGGCACCTGCGAGTCGTAGTGGGCCACGCGCCTAGTGCGAAAACTGAACGGAGTGGGGTCGGCGTCGCCGGGCTGCTCGACGAAGCGAGACCAGTCGATAGTGCGGCCGTCGAGGCGCGGCGGCGTTCCAGTCTTCAGGCGGCATCCGCGCAAGCCCAGATTTTTTAGAGCTTCTCCTAACAGGATTGCGTTAGGCTCACCCGACCGCCCGGCGGGATATTGCTGCTCGCCGCAGTGAATTAGACCGTTAAGAAAAGTTCCGGTGGTGATGATGACAGCGGGAGCGCCGACGGTGCGGCCGTCGCGGAGGCGAACTCCTACAACTTTAGAACCGTCGTTGGTCGTTGGTCGTTGGTCGTTGGCAAAATCCTTGGCGTCGAGGTCTTCGGCTAACGACCAACGACCAACGACCAATGACGGTTCAACGACCAGCGACTCGACTTCCGCTTGCTTGATCTTCAAATTTGGCTGCGACTCGAGCACTTCGCGCATCTTCAGGCGGTAGGCTTGCTTGTCGCATTGTGCGCGTGGTGACCAGACCGCCGGGCCGCGCGATGTGTTTAGCAGGCGAAACTGAATGCCGACTGCGTCGGTGATCTCGCCCATGATGCCGCCGAGGGAGTCGACTTCGCGCACGAGGTGTCCCTTGGCGATGCCGCCGATGGCGGGGTTGCATGACATCTGCGCGATCAGGTCGACGTTCAGGGTGTAGAGCGCGGTCTTCAATCCCATGCGCGCGGCGGCCATGGCGGCTTCGCACCCGGCGTGGCCGGCGCCCACCACGACTACGTCGAATTGTTCGGTAAACTGCATGAGCTTTTATTTTAGCAACTTACGAGGCAGTAGATAGATATACGAAGGTGCGGACGCTGGATTTTCGTGTTGCCAATGATCGGCGGCTGGAAATGACAGAGCGCTGTGACGCGAATCCTTGATCCCGTGCGCGCTCCTCCGTATAGTGGTGGGGCACATCCGAAACCGTCTTACCGGAAAGTGGGAGGGCCATTATGAACAGCACGCAATTTTTCGAGCAACTGGAAGCGGCAATTGCCCAATACGATTTGCTGAGCCATCCGTTTTACAAAGCCTGGGCTGCGGGCGAGCTTACCCGCGACGATCTGCGCGAGTATGCGCGGCAATACTTCCATCATGTGGAAGCGTTTCCTTCTTATCTCGCGGAGCTGGCATTGCGTTTGGATGAAGGCGAGTTGCGGCGCGCGGTGCTGGCCAACATGTGCGACGAAAAAGGCAGCTTGGACGGCTTGGGCAAAGATGCGGTGCCGCACTCGGAGTTGTGGCTGGACTTCGCCGAAGGCATGGGCGCGCGGCGCGATATGCTCTTCCACGTGCCGGTGGTTGAGGTGGGAGAACTATTGCAGTTTTTCCACGCCGTAGCGAGTGAAGGGACAGCGGAAGAAGCGCTAGCCGCGTTTTATGTGTACGAATCGCAGGTGCCGCGCGTTGCCCAGGAAAAAGAGCGCGGCTTGCGCGAGCTGTATGGCGCTGACGACAAGACTTGCGGCTATTTCTCGCTGCACGCCACCGCGGATATTTATCATTCGAACGTGTGGCGGACGCAGTTGGAGAAGCGGCTGGCGGCGAATCCCGAGGCGGCGCAGGCAGCGCTCGATGCCGGTGAAGAGACGGCGCGCATGTTGTGGCAGGCGCTGGATGGGATTGAAGCGAAGCGGATGACGTACGCGGCCTGATTGCAGGTGAAGCCGCCGGACTCCATCACGATTCCGTTTCTCCTATGGGTGCTGGTCCTCATGCCAGTACTCGGCTTTCTCTCTTGGCTGAAGGTAAGATCGGGGAAGCCGCTGCCGCCTAAGGAGCGGCGGTATCAGGCAATGATTGTCCTCCAAGTGCTCCTGTTTGCCATAACCTCGCTGGCGGCGAAACTAAACAACTTCAGTCTCTTCGGCTCGGCGCGGCCACCGACTTGGACTTGGGCGATTGCCGCTGGCTACCTCCTCCTCATGGCGGTGCGAGTCAAGATCGGCTGGCGCAAAGTGACTGAGGAGCGAAAGCAAAGGGCCCGCCTGACACTGCCGGAGAATCAGGCACAGATGCGTTATTGGATCCCAATTTCGCTGTTGGCAGGGATAACCGAAGAATATGCCTATCGGGGCCTGGGGTATAGCGTGCTGTCCGAGATTACAGGATCGGCCGCAATTTCCCTCCTGCCTTGCGTTTTGGCCTTTAGCATTGCCCACATGATGCAGGGATGGCGCGCAACAATAGGAATTGAGGTTCTTGCGATGCTGTTTCATGCCGTCGTTTTTTTGACCCAAAGTCTTTACCTGGTCATTGTGTTTCATGCTGCGTATGACCTCGTGATTGGAATACTTGGTATGCATGCACTTGCCGTGGCGAAGCCCCCGGAGACGCAGGCCGCTTTCTAAGAGGAATCATGGCGAAACCAATTCCCCTGGGCGCGCGTGGCGAGGCCGACGAAACTGTCGAGTTCAAGCACACGTTGACGGCGCACCACGAGCAACTCCCGCCCGTGTACTCGACACCGGACATGGTCCGGCTGATGGAGACGGCGGCGTTTCATGCGCTGCAACCTTACTGCGACGCCGGTGAGATCACGGTAGGTACGGCGATCAATATTCAGCACCGCGCAGCCAGCGGCATCGGCGCGCCCATTCATGCCGAGGCCGTGCTGGAGGCATTCGATGGGCGCTTCTACACCTTGCGGGTGACGGCGCGCGACGACGAGCGGGAGATTGGCCGCGGTACGGTGGGGCGCGCAGTGGTGAGCCTGAGCAAGTTCTTGAAGACGACCAAGGATTAAGGCGCAGCTTTCGTTGCGCCAACCCCAGGGACATTCGTTCACAACCAACACTCATGCGAAATTCAAGAAAAATGCTTGGGAAAGTTTCCCGCGGATTGCTGGCGATAGCGTTGACAGCCGTGCTGTGTGACTTTGCGGTGGCGCAGAAGGCGAAGCCAGTTTCCGCTGCTGAGAAGCGTGCTCCGGGCGGGGATGCGGCGCGCGGCAAATATATTGTGGAAGGCGTGGCCATGTGCGGGCAATGCCATACGCCGCACGACAGCAATGGCCGCCCAGAGCAGTCGCAAGCACTGGAAGGGGCGTCAGTGTGGCTGGTGCCGGCAAATCCGGTAGCGGACTGGCCTTTGATCGCGCCGCGGCTGGCGCAGAATCCTCCGGGAACCGACGCGGAGATGGTGAAGCTGCTGAGCACGGGAATCTGGACGGATGGAAAATACCTGCGTCCGCCGATGCCGCAGTTTCGCATGAGCGAGAGCGATGCGGCGGCGGTAGTGGCTTACCTGAAGTCGATGAATCCAGAGACGCATTGAACGCGAACCTTCCGGTTCGTTGTCAACGTGCTCATCTACAGAGTTGCGGATAGCACACTCCAGTCTTCCGCCGATGGTCTTCTGGCGCACGGAGGCTAAATTAAGGCGAGGAGATTTTCGCCTATGAAGCCCGGCAACGTCCTTGTGACCTTATCTTTAGCATGTGCACTGCTGCCGGCTGCCGCCTTGGCGCAGGGATTGAATCAGAATTTTGACGCAAACGGTAAGCCGTCTCCGGCGACTGGCGTGGTTAAGAAGGCGAAGGTGGCGCAGAACGATCGCAAGTTTGTGCGCACTGCGGCGCAGAGCGGAGTGGCCGCGGTTGAACTGGGCAAGCTGGCCACGGAAAAAGGTTCGAGCGAAGAAGTGAAGAAATTCGGGCAGCGCATGGTGGACGATCAGAACCGCGCTGCCGAGCAGTTGCGGGCGATTGCCGGGCAGAAGGGAATCGTGGTGCCGCAGCAGTTAAGTCCGAGAGATAAGATGACGCGGGACCGGTTGGCGCGATTGAGCGGCGAGCAGTTCGACAAAGCCTACATGGCTTACACGGTGAAGGACCAGACGCAGAATGTGGCCGACTTCCAGCGGGAGAGCCAGTCTGGAGCGGATTCCGTGGTGAAAGACTTTGCGGCGAAGACATTGCCAGCCATGCAGGAGCGGTTGCAACAGGCGAAGGAAATGACGCCGACTTCTTTGGCGGCGAATAGCGGGCAGTAGCGAGGGCGATATCAAGGGGCTTGCGTCTTCGGATTTCTCGGAGTTGCAGGCCCTTTTCTTGTGAGACGCGCACTGGCAGCGCACAGCAGATTCCTCATCGGCAAGGGCGCCGATTTCGGAATGACAAAATTTTGCGGGACGACTGAGTATCCAGCGCTCCCGAATTCAGTTGTTACAATCAACCACTCACATGTCAGCGGAACTTCAGATTGAGGCGAGGCGCGGCTGTGCGCGCGCGGGGCGGTTGATCACGCCTCATGCGGAGATTCCGACGCCGGTGTTTATGCCGGTGGGCACGGCGGCGACGGTGAAGGCGATTCCGCAGGATGTGCTGGAAGAGCTGGGCGTGCAGATCCTGCTGGGCAATACCTACCATCTTTATCTGCGGCCGGGGGTGGAGACGGTGCGGAAGATGGGCGGCCTGCACGGGTTTATGGCGTGGCCGCGGGCGATCCTGACGGATTCGGGCGGCTTCCAGGTTTTCAGTTTGAACGAGTTGCGAAAGATTACAGATGAGGGCGTGACGTTTCGCTCGCATCTGGATGGCTCTTCGCATTTGTTCACGCCGGAGAGCGCGATGGCGGCGCAGATTGGTTTGGGCGCGGACATTATTATGGCGTTCGATGAGTGCACGGAGTATCCGGCGGATGAGCGGCGGACGCGGGATTCGATGGAGCTGACGCTGCGCTGGGCGGAGCGGAGCAAAAAGTATTTTGAGGGGCATAAGAGCGAGGTGCCTTGGTCGCAGTACCCAGTACCTGGTACCCAGTACCCAGAAAACAACGCAGGCGCCGGAGACTGGGCACCGGGTACTGGGCACTCAACACAGTCTCTGTTCGGCATCGTGCAGGGCGGGATGGATCTGGATTTGAGGAAAGAATCCGCCGAGCGCACGGTTGAGATTGGCTTTCCCGGATATGCGATCGGCGGGTTGAGTGTGGGGGAGCCGCGGGAAAAGACGCGGGAGGTGATTGAGCATACGCTACAGTTTCTTCCCAAGGACAAGCCGCGTTATGTGATGGGAGTGGGCACGCCGGAGGAAATTGTCGAGTATGCAAATCTAGGCGTGGACATGATGGACTGCGTGCTGCCGACGCGGGCGGCGCGGCACGGGTTGCTGTTTACTTCCGAGGGAAAAATTTCCATCAAGCAGGCCCGCTATGCGCAGGACGCGGGGCCGCTGGATCCGAATTGCGGCTGCCGGGTGTGCCGGCGATACTCGCGGGCGTATCTGCGTCATCTTTATGCATCGAATGAAGTGCTGGCCCAGGTTTTGAATACTCTGCACAACCTCAGTTTCTACCTTGACACTATGCGCCGGGTGCGTCATTCTATTCAACTTGGGGAAGAGTCTCGTGGTTTCTAGCATCTGGTCCCGACCAAAACCGTGACCTTGGCTGTGGCGACCTTCCCGGATTCAAGCCTGAGCGGTAGATGATCCGGCCTTCACCGATCAGAATTCCGTCGTGAAATGACAGGCCTTTGGGCAGCAGGCGCGGGCGGCAGTTCGCGGAGTGAGTGTGCGCGGTGAAATGTGCGCAACCAGCGAAAACGCCGGGGTAGTTGGAGGAGGACGGTCTCATAAATATGCATTTTTTTCTGGCAATGCAGGCGGCAGGCGGGGGAATGGGCTGGCTGAGTGTGGCGCCGCTTCTCTTCATCTTCGCTATCTTTTATTTTCTATTGATTCTTCCCCAGCAGAAGCGGCAAAAGAAGTGGACCGCGATGCTGGATTCGCTGAAAACCGGCGATAGGGTGACCACCAGCGGCGGCCTGCGCGGAACAATCATGGCCCTGAAGGATGACAGCATCCATCTGCGCGTTCCACCCAACAATATTCTGTTGGAAGTGACCAAGGCCTCGGTGACGCAGGTGACCACGGCGGACGAGGAAGCAAAACTGAAGGCATAGCAATTTTGACCGTAATTTACCCGATCGACATCATCGTTTAGGCGTTACTGGTAAGATATCCTGAAGAAGATTTGGATTTCGTTTTCGTTATGAGCAAGAATCAAACCTGGAAGTGGGCGGTTATCGTAGCAACCCTGCTGGTTTTCCTGTTCGGGATCTTCGGCATCCCGCAGAGCTTCTCGGGCCAGGGCCTGATTGAGGCGATGACCAAGCACATTCAGCTTGGGCTGGATCTGAAGGGCGGAACGCACTTGATCCTGCAGGTGCAGGTGAACGATGCGGTGAACATCGACTCCGACAATGCCATCGAAGTACTGAAAGAGCAGCTCAACAAACGCAAGATTGCCTACGCCGATATCTCCAAGCCCGACCCGCAGAATAGTCCGGATAAAGTCGTGTTGAAGGGCGTGCCGACCGAAGGCCGCAAGGATCTGCTGGACATCGTTTCGGAGCGGCTGGCGGAATATAACGTGGGCTCGGGGCCGGAGAACACTTACATCCTGACCATGAAGCCGCAGATGCTCTCCGATTTGAAGAGCAAGGCGGTGACTCAGGCGATTGAGACCATTCGCGGCCGCATTGACGCGCTGGGCGTGAGCGAGCCGACCATCCAGGAGCACGGGCTGGGGCAGTACCAGATTCTGGTGCAGTTGCCGGGCGTGGATGATCCGGAGCGGGTTAAGGACATCATTAAGTCGACGGCCATGCTTGAGATCAAGCAGGTTCTGGGCGGGCCGTATGCCAGCGAGCAGGCAGCAATGCAGGATAAGGGTGGAATTGTTCCCGCCAACGCGATTCTGTTGCCGGGGCATGCGGCGCCGGGATCGGGGTCTGCCGACCAGAGCTGGTATTTTGTTTCGCGGGTTTCGGCGGTGCGCGGCAAAGACTTGCGCGATGCCCAGGCCGGGACCGACCAGAACGGACAGCCCAATGTTCACTTCACTTTAACGGGTGAAGGCGGACAGCGCTTCTATACCTTTACGTCGGCGAACGTGGGCGAGCGGCTGGGCGTGGTGCTCGACAACAAGGTGATGGAAGTCGCCAATATTAAAGAAGCGATCCGTGATACGGGCGAGATCAGCGGCGGCAGCATGAGCCAGCAAGCGGCAAAAGACCTGTCGATGACGCTGCGTTCGGGCGCACTGCCGGCGGGAATTAAGTATCTGGAAGAGCGGACGGTTGGGCCGTCGCTGGGATCGGATTCGATCCGGGCGGGTGTTCGCGCGGCAGCGTTCGGCATGCTGGCGGTGCTGATCTTCATGCTGGTGTATTACCGCGCGGCGGGAATTAATGCGGATATCGCGCTGATCCTCAACCTGATCATTCTTCTGGGGTTCATGGGATTTTTCGACGCGGTGCTGACCTTGCCGGGAATTGCGGGAGTGATTCTGACCGTCGGTATGGGCGTGGATTCGAATGTGCTGATTTTTGAGCGCATCCGCGAAGAGTTGCGCAATGGCAAGACGCCGCCATCAGCGGTGGATCAAGGCTTCAGTCACGCCTGGATCACGATTGTGGATACGCACGTTACCACCATCGTCTCGGCCATGATTCTGTTTCTCTTCGGAACCGGGCCGGTGAAGGGGTTTGCCGTCACGCTGACGTTCGGTTTGCTGGCGAATCTATTCACGGCAGTGTTTGTCTCGCGCACAATTTTTGACTGGGTGCTGAGCCGCAAGGGACGCGGGGAAGCATTGAGCATTTAGGAGAATTGAGTCATTGAGCGATCGGGTCATTGAGTGATTGAAAATCGCGCAACTAAGCGGACAGTTCGATTTTCAATCACGCGAGGGCTCAAAAGAATCGAGTGATTTGGCGATTGGGTCATTCAGCGATTGAAAAACCTATGGCAGAGGCTGTCGATACGATTTTCAATCACTCAATGACCCGATCGCTCAATCGCTCAATTCTTCAACGAAATCATAGATCTGATAAGGGGTAAGCTCGGTGGAGTTCTTTCGCAATACCAACATCGATTTTCTCGGCAAGAAGTGGTATTTTCTTGCCTTTTCGCTGGTGTTCAGCGTGGCCGGACTGTTGTCGATTTTGTTCTGGCACCACATTCCCTACGGCGTCGACTTCCGCGGCGGCACGCTGATCTATGTGAAGTTCTCGCACACGCCGAATGAGGACGCGATCCGCTCGGCCATTGACAAGGTGGGCCTGCACAACTTCAAGCTGCAACGTTACGACGTGCCCGCCAACAATGAGGAACTGATCGACCTCGACGTACAGGAGACCGACCAGGATAAGGGTAAGACTCAGATCATCAATGCGCTGGAGGCCAACTCTCCGCCGGGGAAGCAGGACTTGAACAATTCAAGCCTGCTGTCGGTGAAGGGTTTCCTGATGGATAAAGATCCCCTGCACCTGGGTAGCGATGCCGACCAGAAATACACGCAGCAGGCGCAGGCGGTGCTGGATACACGCGACAAGGTAAACAGCGGAGTGCTGAGCTCATTCGATCAGTTGAAGGGGCCAGTCGATCCCGCAGTGGTGGCTTCATTGCAGGACGGATTCTTCCTTTCTGATTTCGGCATCCGCAACGTGGAGATTGTGGGGCCGCAGGTGGGCTCGCAGCTGCGCAAGCAGGCGCTGCTGGCCACGGCTTATTCGCTGGCGGGAATGCTGATTTACCTGGCGCTGCGATTTGAGTGGATTTACGGCGTGGCGGCGGTGGTCACGGTGTTTCACGATACGCTGATCACTGTGGGATTTTTCTCGTTGCTGAATAAGGATATTTCGCTGACGGTGATTGCGGCCATCCTGACGCTGATTGGTTACTCTAATAACGACACGATCGTGGTATTTGACCGCATCCGGGAAAACATTAAACTCATGCGGCGGGAGAAACTGTCGGAGATCGTCAACCGCAGCATTAATCAGACTTTAAGTCGAACTATCTTGACAGCGGGGCTGACGTTCCTTACAGTTCTTGCACTCTATTTGTTCGGCGGCGAAGTGCTGCGTGGTTTTAGCCTCGCGCTGGTGATCGGCATTCTGATCGGAACATATTCTTCGATTGCGATCGCCGCTCCCATTCTGGTGGCCTACCAGGACTGGAGAATTTCAAAGGGCAAGCGGGCCGTAGCCATGCCCGCGCGGGTAAGGTAAGAGCCCGATAGCGTGCCTGTGAAGATGGTTTAGTCTTTTATTTGTTGTATTTGCAAGGGATAGATGAGCCGGAAGAGGCTTGGGTGGCCTGCAAGGCTTTTCTGTTCCGGTTTGGGAGCAAAGGGGAGACTGTCGGTGTCTAAGTTTACGTAAGCTCTAGTGCAGGGAGAACCTTATGTTTGAAGATAGCCTTCTGGAATCGGGCGGCAGGCTGAAGACCAAGCGGGGACGAACCACAACCTTCGCGATCATTCTTGAAATCATCGCGATCGGCATCATGGTTCTGATTCCACTGATTTTCACCGAAGCATTGCCCAAGCAGCTCTCCATGATGACCTTGACGGCCCCGCCTCCGCCGCCTCCACCACCACCGCCTGCGGCCGCCCCCGTAAAGATCGTCAAGCAGATTCAGACCGACATTGTGAACGGCGCTCTGCGCACTCCGACGAAGATTCCACAAAAAATTCAGATGATTAAGGAAGAAGAAGCTCCACCGCCATCGATGGCCGCTGCCGGCGTTGTGGGTGGAGTTCCGGGTGGCATTCCGGGCGGACAGATGGGAGGCGTAATTGGCGGCATTATCAGCTCCACGCCAGTCGCTGTTCCTAAGGTGGCTACGCC
Source organism: uncultured Acidobacteriota bacterium (assembly GCA_963758565.1). Lineage (GTDB taxonomy): Bacteria > Acidobacteriota > Terriglobia > Terriglobales > Acidobacteriaceae > Sulfotelmatobacter. The sequence continues at coordinate 762,903 of CAVWVX010000001.1, forward strand.
ACAGCGCGTGCGCGTTTCGGCAGGCGTGACTTCCGGCCTTAAGGTTCGCGATGTAAAGCCGAATTATCCGCCGCTGGCGCGGCAAGCCCGCATTCAGGGAACGGTAGTGCTGCATGCGGTGATCAGCAAAGATGGCTCGATCGAGGGTCTGACCCTGGTGAGCGGACATCCCATGCTGGCGCCGGCAGCGATCGATGCGGTAAAGCAGTGGAAGTACAAGCCTTACCTGCTGAACGGCGAACCGGTCGAAGTGGATACGGAAGTGATGGTGAACTTCACCCTGTCCGGAGGTTAAACTCCGGCGGGTTTACCGCGGCAAAGTTGAAGTATCGAGTGGCCCTCCCCATTCCATCCTAACCGGTGGCCCGGGGAGTAGTTTCAAGCCGCGGCGACCGTGCCTTCATCACAGGTACGCAAAATGACAAACCGTGGCGGCAACTGACGCCGTGGTTTGCTCATCGTACTGGTTTCGTACTACGGTTTTCGCATTAGAATTTCGCTCTAGAGTCTGAGTCCAAAGTAGTTTCGAGGAAGGGGAAAGCAACTCATGTTAGCTAACTTCGCTGGAGAAGTTTTTCATCACGTACCGAGAGTAGCCGCCTGGATTGTGCAGGAGGGTGGCGCAGTCGGATGGGATCCGATTTCGCTATGGAAGCAGATGGGTATCATCGCGAAGATCGTGGTCATCATTCTGTTCATCATGTCAGGCTGGTCGATCGGCGTCATGATCGATCGCGCCATGGCATATAGCGCGGCCCGCAAACAGTCACGTGCCTTTGCTCCCGCAGTGGCCGGAGCTTTGCGCGATGGCCGTATCGACGAAGCGATCAAGGTCGCCGAGCGCAACAAGAAGAGTCACCTGGCCAAGGTTGTGACGGCTGGCCTGATGGAATTCAAGGCCCACCAGGATTCTCCTGGCGCCATCCCGGGCGAAACCATTGAAGCTTCCAAGCGCGCCCTGGAGCGCACCGAAGCCATCGTCCACGCCGAACTGAAGCGTGGTCTGGGCGGCTTGGCCACCATCGGTTCGACAGCGCCGTTCGTCGGCCTGTTCGGCACCGTGATGGGCATTCTGAACGCCTTCAAAGGTATTTCGGAGCAGAAGGCGACCGGTCTGGGCGCAGTGGCAGGCGGTATTTCGGAAGCGCTGGTGACCACAGCTTTCGGTCTGCTGGTCGCGATTCCCGCCGTCATGATGTTCAACTACCTCACCGGCCGCGTGGAAGCGTTCGATGTGGAGATGGACAACTCGTCGAGCGAATTGATCGACTACTTCCTGAAGCGCCGGGAAGTTCGCCGGTCCTAAGTAGTTGATGGTTTGGCTGGTAGTTCACCATTGAGTTGCTGGTCTGGCGCTGGGACGATTCCCAGCGCCAGCCTTCCCAACCTCTTTTGGCGAAGCCAGCGGCGCAGGATTGCCGGGTAATTGGAAAGCCGGCAGGGGTTTCACGGAGAAATTATGGCAATCGTCAAACGGAACGAAGGCGCTAACGTCAACTCCGACATCAACGTCACCCCAATGGTGGACGTGATGCTGGTGCTGCTGATCATCTTCATGGTGATCACGCCCATGTTGCAGAAGGGCATCAGCGTCGATATGGCGAAGGTAAATAATCCGACGCCGATGCAGGATGCGGATAAAGAAGATGCGCTGCTGGTCTCGGTCATGCGCGATGGAACGATTTACTTTGGCTCCGACAAGCTGACCGGCGGGGTGGACTCGCTGACCGGCAAGGTGAAGGATCGCCTGACCAACCGCATGAACAAGGAAGTTTATCTAAAGGCAGATGCCCGCGCCCACTTCGGCAACGTGGTCCAGGTGGTGGATGCGGTGCGCGCCGCTGGGGTGGACGATCTGGGATTGCTCACCGAACAGAAGAAAAGCGGTCCGAACGCGCCGCCGGCAGCGCCGACGGGCGGACAATAGGGAGATTCGACTATGAGTATGTCATTGGGAAGCGGCGGAGGGCAGAGCGCCAACATCAATGTGACTCCGCTGATTGACGTGCTGCTGGTGCTGCTCATCATTTTCATGGTGATCACGCCCCTGACGCCGAAGGGATTGGACGCGCTGGTGCCCCAGCCGCCTCCGCCGAACGCGCCGAAAAACAACACGCCGGATCGCACCATTGTGGTGCAGTTGATTGATCGCGGCGCCGGCAACGAGCCCGGGCTGAAGATCAACCAGGAGGACGCCACCTGGGACAATTTGCAGGGGCGGCTGGCCGACATTTACAAGACGCGCGCCGAAAAAGTGATGTTCGTGAAAGGCGACGATCCCATTCCGTTCGCCGACGTGGCCAGTGTGATTGACATTGCGCATGCGGCGGGAGTGGACAAGGTCGGCCTGATTACGGCGAAGATTGAAGCCGGCGGTTAACCGGCTGAGATCTAAAAAGTTACCGGTGAAGAAGCGCCCGGAAGTAGTACATTCAGCCCGCGCACGGGAACTCCGGTTCCCGTGCCGCTTCTGTTAGTATCATTCGGCCCGCGCTTGTCATTTTGCCGCGATTGGGCCTAGGATGCTGTGGCAAGGGAGATTCATATCGCAATGAATAGAAACATTCGGCTGCTGACGCTGGCGGCGGTGCTGCTGGCTCTGTTTTCCTCGGTGGGATGCGACAAGCTGCGCGCCCGCGATCAGCTCAACAAGGGCGTGACCTCTTTCAAGAACGCCAAGTATGAAGAAGCCATCGACCACTTCCAGCAGGCAGTGGCTTTGGATCCCGGTTTGATCAATGCCAAGATGTATCTGGCCACAGCGTTTGCCCAGCAGTATATTCCGGGCGCGGATACGCCCGATAACAACAAGATGGCGGAGCAGGCGATCGAGCAGTACAAGCGGGTGCTGGAAATGAACGCGCACCGCGACCAGAAGGTGAACGCGGCCAAGGGCATTGCGTCGCTCTACTACAATCAGAAAAAATTTGAAGACGCCAAGAAATACAACCACATGGTGTCGGACCTTGATCCCAACGATCCCGACCCGTATTACTCCATTGGAGTGATCGACTGGGCGACCTGTTACCAGCCACGCATGGAAGAGCGCGCGAAGCTGGGACTGAAGCCAGACGAGAACCTGAACGCAAAGAACAAAGATCAGAAAAAAGTTTGCGAAGAACTGAAGACGAAAAACGGGCCCGCGATCGAGGAAGGCATTGATGGGCTGAAAAAAGCTATCCAGTTGCGTCCCGATTACGACGATGCCATGGCGTATCTGAACTTGATGTACCGCGAGCGCGCTGATGTGGAATGCGACGATCTCAACGCCCGCCAGGCCGACCTGAAGGAAGCTGACCACTGGGTGGATCAGACGTTAATCACCAAGAAGGCCAAGGCGGAGAAAACGCCCGGCCAGCAAGGCATCACGATGGATCAGCCGAAATAGGGTTGGTTGCCGTGAACAGTATGAGTTACAGGGCCTCCGCAAGTTGCGGAGGCTTTTTCATTGATTGCCCAGTTGAAGCTTGCCCAGTTTGAAGATTGCCGAGCTGAGGATTGCCGAGTTGAAGCTGGCAGAAGAAAATGTTCTGGCCAAAGCTTTGCGGCCCAGCGCAGCCAAATTGTTGGTTCAATTTCTCACGCAAGGCGGGCGCAGAGTCGGTAATCCAGCCGGCATCAAAGAGCCACATCTTCGTTCCGGAAGGCAGGTGGTAGATCTTGGCGACTTCCGCTAACTGTGCGGGAGTATCCCGCGCGTAGAACTTCCACTCCTCTGGAGTGGTCGTGATTACCGTGTAAGGTCCGCAATCGGCCTTGGCGAAGGCTTGAAGCGGCTGGAATACCTGGACCACGCCGTGACCGCAGACATAGTAGCCAAAGAGAAGTCCGCTTTGATAGTCGGCAAATACCAGGGAGCCCGGTTCGGCCGATTGCTGGAAAGAAACTGCCGCTTGTTGCATCAGGGCGCGAGCCTGGTTTCTGGGACGAATGGGGGGCGGCGGAGCGGGAAAGAAGTTACAGACGATGAGACAGACCACTACCGCGAGCGCCGTAACCCATAACCGGGCGCGCGCCCACGGGGCCAGTCCGATGCAGACGCCACTGACCGCAAACAATAAGAGAAAGGCGGAGTGGCGTGTCGCGCCATAGGGATACTGGCCGGCTAAAGCCGCGCCGCAGTTGACGGCGAAAGCCAGGCCGAAAAGCAGCGCGAGGTGCCATGGCCGAGGACCGTCTACGCTTGAGCCCAGCTGGGGCGAAGGTATTTTTCCCCGAACCAATAAAAACATTCCCGCCAGAAAAGCCAGCATTGCCAGTGTGCCAACAATGCCGTGACTGAACAGGTAGGTAAAGACGCGAAGGGTTTGCACAGCAGCAAAGCTGATGGGATTGCGGTCGCCGGAATGGAAGATGGATTTCCGCAGCCAGGTGTCGTAAATCCCTGGAGTCATCCCGCTCTGGTGAAGGCGCATCACGTGGGTCACCACGAAATACCCGCTGAGGATTACGCCTATGACCTGTCCCGCCGCCCAAACCGCAACTAAGCGCAACCGGTTGCGATACGGGTAGAGCCGTAAGGCCAGGTACACGCCCATGGTGAATGCGAAAAGCAAGGATGAGTAGTGGACCAGCAGCGCGCCATAAAGTGACAGCGAAAATAAAATCATGAGCCGAGGTGAGTTTTGCCGGAGGGCGCGCTCCGACAAATAGAGACATCCTGACATAAAAAATAAGAGTAGAGCATACTGGCGAATTTCCGCCGAGAGGCCAACCAGCGCGGGCGCAAATGCCAGCAGCAAAAGCCCGATGAATGCCGTGGAGCGTTCAGTAACGTCTTTCAGCCAAAGATAGGCGAGCCAGCAGCAAGCCGTCCCCGCCAGCACGGAGGGAAGCCGCAGCAGCCACTCCGATTGTCCCAACTGGCGCCAGTAGTAAAGCAAAAGAATCAACAAGGGAGGGTGAGCGTTGGTGAGGGCAGCCTGGTAAGCCATATTCACCGAGGGTTGGCTGGCCAGCAAATGGTGCAAGGCTTCATCGGGATTCAGAAAGTAGGCACACGCTTGAAACATTCTGGCTGCGAAACCGGCCACCAGCACCAGCAGGGGCAGCTGAGGGAAAATTACGGTCTTGTCGGGACGAACCGTTTTTGCAGCGATCATTTCTGGTGGATCGTTTCTGAAGTTCATTACGAAGTTCATTGCCAAGCAGGGACCGATTCAAGAGAGTAGATAATACTATGGCAGCCATACGGAGATTGGTTCGTGACGGCCGGCTCATCGCTCTCCCTGTCGCTGCGCCAGAATGCTATCCTGAAATCGACGGTTCGGCCGGATTCGATTCGAGATCCTGCGATTTACAATCTTTAGAGCGATGAGCGCGCACTTGGCAACGAAGCAAGCCTTAACCACAGAACTGCAGCCGGCGGCGGCGATGAGCGATCGCTGGGCAGGATGCGTGTCGGTGATTGTGCCGGTGTACAACGAGGCAGCGCATGTGGAGGAGATACTGCAGGCAGTGCACGCCTCGCCGGTGAAGAAGGAGATCATCATCGTGGATGACGGTTCCACCGACGGGACCCGGGAAAAGCTGCGGGCCATGGCGCTGGCGAACGATGTGACGGTGGTCTTCCATGAGAAGAATTGCGGCAAGGGCGCGGCTATCCGGACGGCGCTGTCGTACGCGCGCGGCGAATTTATTCTGATTCAGGATTCCGATCTGGAATACGATCCGCAGGATTATCCGGCGCTCCTGCGACCCCTGCAGGAGCATAGCGCGAACGCCGTGTACGGAGTGCGTCCGGACCGGCCGGAGCGCGGGCTGCGATTTTTTCTAGGAGCGAAACTGCTCACGCATCTTGCCAACTTGCTGTACGGCGCGGGCATTCATGACGAAGCGACGTGCTACAAAGTGTTCCGGAGGTCGTTGATCTCGCAGATTGATTTACGGTGCCAGCGTTTTGAATTCTGCCCGGAAGTGACGGCAAAGTTGAGCCGCATGGGAGAAAAGATTGCGGAGGTGCCGATTTCGTATATGCCGCGCTCTTCGAGTGAAGGTAAGAAAATTCGTCACGCGGATGGGTGGCTGGCGATCTGGACGCTGCTGCGGTACCGTTTCCGCCGTCGGCAGGGGTGGATGAAATCAGAATCGCGCCGTGACGAATCGGAGCCGCCGTTTCCCGTCAGCTTCACGCGCGTTCCGTCTGAATAGCGACGCAGGACACGCGCAATACGCTTATCCGTCACCGCCGGCCTTGAACCTCTTCTGATACACTTTCGAGTCGCTGCGGTCTTCGTTCAATGTTCAAAAAAATTCTCATCGCCAATCGAGGAGAGATCGCGGTGCGCGTGATTCGCGCCTGTCACGAGATGGGGATTGCCGCGGTTGCGGTTTATTCCGACGTAGACCGCGCTTCGTTGCACGTTCGCAAGGCGGATGAGGCTTATCCCATTGGCGCGGCGGCGGCGGCCGAGTCGTACCTGAATATCCCCAAAATTTTGGAGGTCGCCAGGCGATCGGGAGCGGACGCTATTCATCCGGGATACGGATTTCTATCCGAGAACGCGAAGTTCGCGCAGGCCTGCGCCGATGCGGGCGTGAAGTTTATCGGACCGACCGCGGCGGCGATGGATGCGATGGGATCGAAGACGCGGGCGCGGCAAGCGATGGAGAAAGCCGGAGTTCCTTTCGTGCCGGGGACGTCTCGCGGAGTGGCGACGGCGGAGGAAGCGGAGCAGGTAGCGGCGAAGATCGGCTATCCGGTGATGTTGAAGGCGGCGGCGGCCGGCGGCGGCAAGGGTATGCGGCTGGTGCACTCCGCGGCGGAATTGAAGTCGGCGCTGGAAGGCGCGCGCAGCGAAGCGCAGCGCTCCTTCGGAGACAGCGAAGTTTATATCGAGAAAGCGATCATCAATCCGCGACACATCGAGATGCAGGTGCTGGCGGACGAGCACGGCAACACGGTTTACCTGGGCGAGCGCGAGTGCTCGCTGCAACGCCGCCACCAGAAAGTGCTGGAAGAAGCTCCCTCTCCCCTCGTGGATGCGGATATGCGCAGGCGCATGGGCGAAGTGGCGGTGCGAGTTGCGCAGGCAGCGAACTACACCAATGCGGGCACGGTTGAATTCTTAGTCGATCAGGAGAAGAATTTTTATTTCCTGGAGATGAACACGCGGTTGCAGGTGGAACATCCGGTCACAGAATTGATTACCGGTCTTGACCTGGTGCATTTGCAGATTCGTATTGCGGCCGGAGAGAAGTTACCGTTCAGGCAGGAGGACGTGCGTATTCGCGGTCATGCCATTGAGTGCCGCATTTACGCGGAGGATCCGGACAATAATTATTTCCCCAGCCCGGGCAGGATCACACTGCTGCTGACGCCTTCGGGGCCGGGCATCCGGCGCGACAGCGGGATGTATGAGGGCTGGACGGTGCCGATCGATTACGATCCGTTGCTGGCCAAGTTGATTGGATATGGCACGGATCGCGAACAGGCGATTGCGCGGCTGACCCGCGCGCTCAGCGAATATTTTGTGGGCGGGATCAAAACCAACATCGTGCTGTTCCGTCGCATCCTGCGCGATGCGAATTTTCGGGCAGCCAACCTGGACACGGGATTCTTGGATCGCATGTTGCAGCGGGTCGCGGACGAGCCGGCCGATGCAAAGACGGCGGAAGTGGCGGTGATTGCCGCGGGAATCTTTGCGGCCCTGGGATCAACCGCGGTGGCGGCGGGCGAGCGCGTGCCGGAAGGCGTTACGCCAGCGGATGGCGGCCGAAGTTCGAAATGGAGGGAAGCCAGCAGGCGCGAAGCGCTGCGGTAGAAGAGGTACTCAGGTTTTATGATTTACGACGTAACCAGCGAGGGAAAGAGTTACCGGCTCGAATTGAACCGTGTCGACGGTCGCTGGAGCTGCCGGCTGGACGGCCGCGAGATGGAAGTGGACGCCATTCTGGCACGGCCGGATGTGCTTTCGTTACGGATTGGAAACCAGGCGTACGAAGTGAAATCGGAGCGGGTTGCGAACGAGACGCATCTTTGGGTGGGGAGTTCGCGGTTTGCAGTGGAGGTGCGCGACCCTCGCTCGCTGCGCGGGCGAACGCGCGCGGGTGAGGATGAGGGGCCGAGAAAGATAGTGGCTCCCATGCCGGGGAAAGTGGTGCGGCTGCTGGTGGCGGAAGGCGATGAAGTAGAAGCTGGCGCGGGCATCGCAGTGGTGGAGGCGATGAAGATGCAGAACGAGATCAAATCGCCGAAGAAAGGAATCATTCAGAAAATTCTGGCGAGTGAAGGCAGCGCGGTGAACGCCGGTGACGTATTGATCGTGGTGGAATGAACGCCCGGCGCCCGGGCGCAAGCGGAGAAAATTCAGCTAATTCGCCAGGCCGTTGCTATCGAGAACCTTCTTAGCGTAATAATTTTCCACCTTGGCGGAGTCGCGCAGCACTTCGTAGTACGCCGCCTTCAACAGTTGCTCGCGGCGGTCATGGAGTTGCGAGCGGATAGCCTGTTCCACGCGCGGGTCTGAAAAATCACGCTGTCCCGCCGGTTCCTTTGAGACCAGCTTCACGATACGGAAGCCCATCACCTGCTTATTGGCAGGATTGGTCAGCGTGATGATCGGGCTGTACTGGCCGGGTTTGAGCTTCATGACGGAATCGCGCGTGCCGGGGTCGGTGTTGCGCAAAGATGATTCGGGCAGCGTGCCCAGGTCGCCGCCATTGCCGGAAGTCTCCGGATCCTCGGAATAGTTCATGGCGAGGGTGGCGAAGTCGTCGCCGCTATCCAGGCGATTGTTGATCATCTGGATTTTCTTGCGGGCGTCGGGTTCGTTTTGCGCTTTGTTGTTCTGGTTGTGTACCTGCGGATTGGGAGCGGGCGTAACGAAAATCTGGGCCAAATGATATTGCGGTTCAATCAGATTGAATTCCGACTTGTGCGCGTTGAAGTAGTCGTGGGTGTCCTGATCGGTGACGGTGATTTTTGAGGAGACTTCCTTGTTCATCACTTTTTCGACAGTAAGGGAGCGGCGGATGTCGCGTTTGAAATCTTCCAGAGAGATCTTCTTTTCCTGCAGCCGCTTTTCAAATGCTTCCGGACTGTAGGGCGATTTGATCTCGTTGAGTTTGCGGTCCACTTCGTCTTCGGTGGCCAGCAGACCGAGTTTTTCGGCGCGGCGCATCACCATTTCGTCGTCGATAAGCTGGCGCAGAATGTTCAGGCGGAGAACTGTGGCCTGCTCGCCGACTGGCTTTTGCTGAGCCTCGAGGACCTGATTGTCGTAGTACTTGTCGACATCCGAGCGGAAGATTTTCCGGCCGTCCACGGTGGCCATCACGTCGCCGCTTACCTGCGACTTGCAGCCCAGGAAGGTTGCCGTGAGAATGGCGGTGGCGAGCAGGGCGGCAATCCGGGCAAAGTCTGCGTTTCTTTTCAAAGCGTTTCTCCCCAAAATTACAACCGGTGGTTTTGAATTGCGCTACCCAGCCAACAAAAAAGTGAAATCGAAAATGATCAACTACCTGGCTGACGGCGCCGGAGCATCTGCCGGATGTGTTGGGACTGGCAGGTTGGCATCTCTTAGGGCGCGATCCAGCGTGGCGCGCATTTCGGCGATGGTCTGAGCGCCGTCCATTTTTTGTCCACTTACGAATAGCGTGGGAGTGGCCTCTACTCCCACTGACTCGCCGGCCTTCATTGAGGCTTTCACGGCAGTGTCATCCTGCGCTTTCACGCAGGCCTGCAATTTGGCGCTGTCAAGTTTGTGCTTCTCGCCCTGGGCAAGAGCCAGCTTATCGAGCGCTTCTCCCCGGGCCGCTGGAGTTTTTTCGTTATTCACCTGCTGCTGGTTGGCGTGAATGTAATCGGCGAAGTCCCAGTAGGCATCGTCGTTCTGAGCGGCCAGGCAGTTGGCGTCCACGGCGGCGTGCATGGCCCAGGGATGAATTTCCACCAGCGGATAATCTTTGTAAATGAAAGTGATGCGGTCGCCGTATTCCTTAAGAATTTCGGGGAACAGAGTCTGGTGCATGCGCGAGCAGTAGGGACACTCGAAATCGTCGAAATTGACTACGACGACTTTGGAATCTTTGGCCCCGCGGGTGGGACGCCCGGCGATGTCGATCTTTCTCATGGTCTCGGCGAACGGATCTTTGTTGAGGTCGAACTTGGTGAGCCGCATCATGGTCGCGTGATCTTTGGAAATCACAAAGGTCAAGTCCTGCTTCTTGCCGTTATTGTCGACCGTTATTACCACGTTGTCGTAGTTGGGAAAGTCAGGACTCGGAGAAGGCGCACCAATGCTCAGGTGCACGTCCGCGGGAATTTTGTAGTACGAGCGCACCTGGCGTTCAATTTTCTGGGAAAGATCGGAAGGAGCGGACTGGGCCACGCATCCCAGGCAAACTACGAGCAGGAGCAGAAAAGATCGTCGAATTAGATTCACCAAAAACCGCCTCAATATCACAAGTTGAAAGTAGATTATCTCATAGCGTAGGGGCAGGGTGGGCAGCGAAGCCCGGTACTATCCAGCGCGCGAAAGCAGGCTTTCCGCGGGCAGTAGCGTATTCATCGAGCCGGAGCGAAAGCCTTCCAGATCGAGGGTTACAAACTTGAAGCCTAACGCTTTAAAGATTCGGGTGAACTCCGCGGCCGTGCTGGCGTCGAGGGCTCGAGCCAATTCTTCGCGGGCAATTTCGATGCGAACGATGTCGCCATGATGGCGCACGCGGAATTGGCGGAACCCCAGGGCGCGAATTGCGTCTTCGCCGCTCTCTACCACCGCGAGGGCCTCTCTGGTGACAGGGCGGCCATATTCAATGCGGGAAGAAAGGCAGGCGGAAGCGGGCTTGTTCCAAATGCGCAAAGCGGCACTGCGGGCGAGTTCGCGAATTTCTTCTTTCGACAGCCGAGCATCGAGCAAAGGAGCGGCGACATGGTGCGCACTGGCGGCCTTCTGTCCCGGACGGAAGTCGCCCTGATCGTCGAGATTTACGCCGTAGGCGATGGTGTCGAAGCCGCGCGCGCTGCGTAAGTTTTCCATCAGGGTAAAGAGTTCATCCTTGCAGAAAAAGCAGCGCTGGGAATCGTTGCGGATGTACTCGGGACGATCAAGTTCTTGCGTGGGAATCACTTCCAGCGGTATGGAAAGCTCGCGGGCGAAATCGATTGCGTCCTGCATTTGGGTGCGGGCGAGGCTGGGCGAGTCGGCAAGAATAGCGAGCATCTTGTCGCCAAGTGCCTGATGCGCGGCCCAAGCCAGATAGGCGGAGTCTACCCCGCCAGAATAGGCGACGAGAAGGCGTCCCATACCGCGGAGGTGCGCCTGCAGAGATTCGCTCTTTGACTGGATGCCGGGATTCAACTCCATGGTTAGCATGTTAACAAAACATGCTTTGGTGCTGTGTACGGCGCGGACCCTAGTACAGCCGCTCTTGCCGGCGCAGGCTGCCGAAGCCGCCGATATTAGCCAACGCGAAGGTGAAGCGGAAAAGGTTTTCGTTGCGCACATTGGCTACGGAGTAGCTGCGGTATTCGAGGGTCATGCCGCAGCAATCCCAGTTGTAGGTGGTCTGGGCGCTGACGAACTGCAGAACTTTGCTTTCGGCGTCGAAGCCGAAGCTGCTGGCGGCGCTGAAGCCACGTTTGGTGACGCGGCCGTATCCCAACGCAGCGCGAAACTGGTTGAAGCGCACCGCCGCGGCCTCACCCGAAGGCGAGGACGCGGACTGCGCGGGTATCTGCAACAAGGCGTCGCCGCCGCCGATCGTGACCTGACCGATGTGATAGTTAGCCAGGATGGTGCTGGCGTTAGTGGTGTTGTTCTGGAAATCGTAGTCAATGTCCCACTCGGCATCGGTGCGGGAGCTGGTCTGCACGCGCAAGCGCGAAACCAGCGGCGAAAGATGCCGCGGCTGGGTGAGAAAAGCGATACCAGTCATGTCGGCGGTGGTGGTGAACACGTTGCGCTGTCCGACAATCAAAGCACCGCCAAAGGTTGGATCTAGAAAATACTTCTGCGCCAATTCCCAGGTGACAACCTCACTCACATCCGGCTGGCCCTGGCACGTAGGGTTGGCCGGGGTGTTGACGTGCTGCCAGGGAATCACCGACTCTGGCGCCGGACCTCCCACCATCAGCGATGACATGATGGGATCGCAATCCCCGGGCTTGGCCGTGGTGCGCTTGGAGTAGAGCCGGGTTATGAATCCGTACTCCACTTCGTGGGTATCGGTGAGGATGTCGCGTTCGTCGAATTTGAGGATGTTGCTGAAGTTGTTGACGCCGGTCACGAAGCGATAGGTAGCGTGCGGTTCGATCACATGCTTCCACTTTCGTCCCATAAATTCTTTGTCGAAAATTCTTTCCAGGACCGGCGGGCGCAGTTCCACCGCCGTTTCCAAAGCCTGTCGATTGACAGGATCACTCTCTGCGCGGCGGGGATATTGCTCGGCGAGCCGTTCGGTGTAATAGGTTTCATGCAGGATCAATTCCGGGCGGAGAGACCAGCCGCGAAACAGCAGGGGCATAGAGATCGAGGGGTTCAAGTCGAAGCGTTCCAGAAGATTTCCGGTGCGGAACGCCGGTACGCAGAGCAATCCGGGGCAGGTGCCTTGCTGCGGTTCGCTGCGGGAAAGGCCGGCGGCGGAGGCGTCGAAGGACCAGTAAAGCGGAATGCGTCCAATCTGGCGGTCGGTCGTGGAAGCATCAAAACTGGGCGCATGCGTGATGGTGATGACCTGGCCGGGCGTGGTGCTGAGGAAGTTCTGGTAACGTTCGACAAATCCGTTGAGGTAGAAACCATCCGCCGATTTGGAGGCAAAGGCTTGCGACTTTACTTCCGAATACACGGCCTGGCTGAAGACCTCATTAAACGCCAGGCGAAAGAGAAACGAGCTTAGATAGTCGATGTTGGCGACGGCGCGGAAGCCGTCCATGTTTCCGGCGGCGTTCAAGCGCACATTCTCGCCGCCTTCCTTCAGCGGAGGCGTGCCAATGCCGCGGTCGATCACCCCAAAATAGTTCAGGTCGACGTAGGAGTTCTCGCCGGGGCGGGCGCGAAACTCGCCGCGCTGCGACCAACCGCGCTTGGAGAAATATTCCGCGCCCAGGGTTGCGTCCATCATCCGGCTGATCGCCCAGTAGTAAGCGTCGCCCACAACATTGCCCTTGAGCGAAGAGCGGGCCACCGAAGGCAGCAGAAAGCCAGACTGGCGGGATTCTTTCTGCACGGGATGGGTTGCGAAGGGAAAGTATAGAAAGGGAATCCCATGCAGAAGGAAGGTGCTGTGGTAGATCCTGGCATTGCCGCCCACGTCGACCACAACTTTGCGCGCGTCGAATTGCCATTTCGGATGCGGCAGTTCGCAAGTGGTAATGGTTCCGTCGTAAACCAGGTAGTGGTCGGGACTGGGCTTCTCGACAACTTTGCCGGTGAAGGCGAAGGGAGCGGTGGAAGTGAGTACGATGCGGTTATCGCGAAAGCGCAGGCCGGTGGTTCCGGTCACATCGTAGAAGCGACCGGTTTCGAGTTCCAGATTGTAAGTGGCATGCGAGGCGCGAAGGTGGTCATCGTTAGGGCCGCCATCTAGGGCGAAATGTCCGGAGGCGGTGGCTTCTTTAGTGTCGGAGTTGTAGGTTGCTTCGTCAGCTTTCAGCACGTAGCTGCCGTAGTAAATTTCGACGGCGCCGTGCAGTTTGTAGACCGGGCCTTGCCGCTCCTGCTGGAGGGCGCAGATGGTGTTCACGTCGCCGGATCGCTTCTGCTCCTCGGCGGCAAGGGCGCAGGGAGTTTGAACAGGCGCTGTTTTTTCCGGCAGCACGGTTGTCGAAGGCGCGCCAGCAGCGGTTCCCGCGGGCGGCAACTGGCTGGTAACTACGGGCACGACGAGAACAAGGTGACAAAGCACCGCTGCCGTGATAAGGAATCTGTTGCGAAGATTCATCGAAACTTTGTCGCAGGAGCCCGGTCGCGTCGCTCAAAAAGTGTCGCCGAAACAAGATTGCCAGAGCCGGATGGCTGGAACAAGTTCTTAACTGAGCATGCGGAAAGCGCTCGTCGAACTTTTTCCGGCAGCAGCCGTGGTGAAGTTAGCACGGTCGCGCCTTCTGAGGCAAAGCCGCCTGAGTCTTGGATTCATGAATGGTATTGGTGGTTATCCCAGGATGTGTGGGTTTCGCAACAGTTAGCATTTTTCAAAGACTTTAAATATGTCCTGCCCTATTTGTGGTGATGTCTGCTGTTGTTCAGCCGATGCGAACGCCGTGGCTGCGCCGCGCTGGCTGCCCGACGCGTCTCCGGCAGTCGTGAAGCCGCATACTGAACCAGAAATGCCTCGGGAGGACTCGGGAAGCGTGTCGTTGACAGAGAATGCGGTGGATGCGCCAGGCAACCAGCCACCCGAGGAAGATTCTGCGGTGTGGCGGCAGGAGGTGGCGGACCGGCTGAATCGCTATCAGGCGCGGCGCAAGCCCCGCCCGCCGCGTTATCCCTCGTTGCGCTTGCGTTTCGAGCAGGAGGAAGAGCAACCGCCTCCGGCGATAACGGGCACATCCACGGAGCCGCAATTCTTTCAGCAGAGGAGTGCGTCGAATCAGGCGCTGGCCCTGGATACCTTTGTCGAAAGCCCCCCGCCGGCGGAAGAAAATTCCCGGCAGCTGCCGGCGCCACATGCGGAAGAGGCACTGCCAACAGCATTCATCCCGCCGGCTTCGGCGAAGATCATCGAGTTCCCGCGCTCGTGGACGCCGGAAGCGCCTCCACTGGATGAGTTGGCCGAGCCAGTGATGGATCGCCCCAGAATTCTGGAAGTTCCCGATGTTGCGCCAACGGCGCCGGCGCTAGGCGGAATCACCATTGAGCCGGCGCAGCAGCCGGACTTCGAAAAGCGTCCCGGCATTGATATTCCCCTGCAGAGCGCCCCCGTGGCGAAGCGAATTTTCGCCGCCGCCGTCGATGGTGTGATCATCCTGATGGCGTGCGTTATTTTTTGCTTTATTTTCTGGAAAATGACGTCGATCCAGCCGCCGCGCATCCAAATTTTGGGAATCACCGCTGGATTGGCCCTGGTGTTATGGGCGGCCTATCAATATCTGCTCGTGGTGTATTCGGGTTCCACGCCGGGATTGCGTTTGGCTCAACTCGAAATAGCCCGCTTTGACGGCAGTCGGGCCTCCCGCCGGGTGCGGCGATGGCGCGTTCTGGCATCGTTTCTGTCGGCAGCGTCGCTCGGGATGGGCTACGCCTGGGTCTTTCTCGATGAAGACTCGCTCTGCTGGCACGACCGGATTACCCACTCTTACCTCGCGCCCAAGCAGTAAGAGCCAGCCGTCTATGCTATCTTCATTAGGTTTACCCTTTTAAGCAGTTGGCACGTCTTACGAAGCATGGCCTCTTCCGCAGGATCCAAACCGGCTATCAAGGTTTTCGTCGCCACCACGGTGATGTTGACCTTCATTTCTTTCTGGCGAGCCTCTGCCATTGTTCTGTCCGACCTTGCCTCCTCGGCTTATTACGCCGGCGGTGACGCTGAGAAGGTCATCGGCAAAAGCGCTCCTTGGTTCATTCTCGCGGTGATGTTGTTCAGCTATGCGGTGCGGGCGCTGTATATCGAATCCAGCAGCATGTTTGTGCGCGGCGGCGTTTACCGCGTGGTTAAGGAAGCAATGGGCGGGGGGCTGGCCAAGTTTTCGGTCTCGGCACTGCTTTTTGATTACGTGCTTACCGGGCCGATCAGCGCCGTTTCTGCCGGACAATATCTTGCCGGATTCATCAAAGATCTGGGTCGGCAATTCCTGCACCGTGACCTGGCTTTCTCTGACGATTACTTTGCCGCTGGACTCGCTATCGTCGTGGTGCTTTATTTCTGGTGGAAGAACACGCAGGGAATGCACGAGTCCAGCCAGAAGGCGCTGCAGATTATGGCCGTCACCACGGTGATGGTGGTGATCTTGTTGATCTGGTGCGCCATTACGGTTTTACGTTCGCCGGTGCAGTTGCCGCCGAACCCGTTGCATCCGGGCGTCGTGCCGCTGAACAAGGAATCGCTCGGCTGGTTGAATGGAACCTGGTTCGGCCACATTACCTGGATCATCATGTTCGTCGGCTTTGGCCACTCCGTGTTGGCTATGAGCGGCGAAGAGACGCTGGCCCAGGTCAATCGCGAGATCGAACATCCCAAGCTGAAGAACCTGGAAAAAACCGGGCTGGTCATTTTTATTTACAGCCTTTTGTTTACCTCGCTGGTTTCGTTTTTCGCCGTGATGATTATTCCGGACAACGTGCGGCCGGAATATTTTGCGAACCTGATCGGCGGCATTGCCATGTATCTGGTTGGTCCGGCAAGTTTGAAGCTAGCCTTCCACGGATTCGTGGTGCTGGTCGGAGTTCTGATTCTGGCGGGGGCGCAGAACACTTCCATCGTGGGCGCCAATGGCGTGCTGAACCGCGTGGCGGAAGACGGCGTGCTCACCAGTTGGTTCCAGAAGCCGCATAACCGCTACGGCACCAGTTACCGCATCATCAACCTGATCGTGGGCTTGCAGTTGCTGACCATCATCCTGAGCCGCGGCAATGTTTATCTGCTGGCCGCGCTTTACGCCTTTGGGGTGATCTGGAGCTTTGCCATGAAGTCCATCGCCGTGCTCGTGCTGCGCTTCACCGAGCCGGGGAACCGTGCCTGGAAAGTTCCGGGAAACATTCATATCGGCAAAACGGAATTTCCGGTCGGACTGGCGTTAATTTCCGCCGTGCTGTTGATTACGGCGGTGGTGAACCTGTTCACCAAGTATGAAGCAACCATCGCCGGAGTGATTTTCAGCGGAGTTTTCTTCACCATCTTCACCTTCTCCGAACGCCATGTCACCAGGGAGCGTCATGGCAAACCGGAGCAACTGGACCAGTTTCGCGTTTACGGCAATCAGGAGTTAGGCAGCGGAGCGATGGGCGTGCGTCCGGGAAATATCCTGGTCGCGGTGCGCGATCCCCGCAATCTTTACTACTTGCGGCAGGTCTTGGCGCACACCGTCACCACCAATCAGGATGTGGTGGTAATGAGTGCGCGGCTCTACCATCGCGAGCACAGTTTCAGCGGAAGCTCGGTGATGGAAGCGAGCCAGGTTTTCGATCACTACGAGCAGGAGCTTTTTACCGCCGCGGTGGCGGTTGCTGAAAAAGAAGGCAAACCAATTTCACTGCTGGTGGTTCCGGCCACCGATGTGTTCGAAGCGATCATGGTGACGGCGCAGCGGCTGGATTCCTCGCGCGTGATCTGCGGACTTTCCAATAAGCTCAGCGCGGATGAGCAGGCCAAGCTGACTGGCGATGCCTGGGAGCGTATGCCGGAGCCGCGACCCCGCGTGACCCTGGAAGTTTGCGCGCCAGACGGCACGATACGCGAATACTCCATTGGCCCCCACAACCCCCGGCTGCGTCCGCAGGATGTTGAACTCATGCACAAGCTTTGGCTGAACATCACCACCGACCCGAAATTTGCCGGGGCGCACCACTACCACATCGTAGCTCTGGCTTTGGAAGAACTCCAAAGAGAGTTGAGCACCGAACAGCGCGCCGAGCTTTTGCAAAAGTTGCAGGACGAGATGAACCGTCCCACCCCGAATTGAATTACCGGCTCAGAAGATTCTGTAATGAAGTCCGAAGTTCGCGATAGCGAAACGGGTATCCGCTCGAGATCAACTTTGCCGGTTCCACTTTCTGGCTGGCGAGCAGCAACTGCTCTCCCATCTCTCCAAAAACAGCTTTCACGGCCAAGGCGGGCATGGGCAAAATTGCGGGACGCGAGAGTACGCTGGCAAGAGTCGCCGCGAACTCGGCATTTCTTACCGGCCGGGGAGCGACCATGTTGACCGCGCCCTGCAGCAGATCGTTCTTGAGGATGTGATGAATTCCGCCGACCACGTCGCGCACATCCACCCAGCTCATCCACTGTTGTCCGTTCCCGGTGCGGCCGCCCACGCCCATCTTGAAGGGCAGCAGCATGGCGCCGAGCGCGCCGCCTTTGGGGCTGAGCACAATGCCGGTGCGCAGGTGCGCGGTGCGAATGTCAGCCTGCACTGCCGCTGTGGTAGCTTCTTCCCACTGTTCGGTAACTTCCGCCAGAAATCCCGCGCCGGCGGAACTTTCTTCGTTCAACGTTTCCTCGCCGCGATCCCCGTAATAGCCAATGGCCGATCCGGAAATGAAAACGTGCGGCTTCTCGTCGGCCTGTGCCAGCGCGCTTGCCAGGTTCGTCGTGCCGGCCACGCGGCTATCTCGAATCTTCCGCTTTTTAGTATCCGACCAGCGTCCGAAAATGCTTTCGCCCGCCAAATGGATGACCGCGTCAAATCCAGAAACCATCTCCGGAGACAGAGGCGCGGCCGGGTCCCACGAGATCTGTCCATTGCCTGAGGCCGCGCCGCGCACCAACCTCACCACAGACCATCCGCTGGTTTTTAAGGAAGGAAGAAGAGCGGCCCCAATCGGGCCCGATACTCCACTGACGAGGATTTTAGAATTCATCATTTTCCGACTGTCACTTTACCAGTTCGCTGATCGTGCCAACAAATCGCCGACAGGTTTGAAGTCTTCGAAGGGAACGAAAATCGCGAACGGAGGGCCGAGTGAGCCATGCTGTCTGCCAACTGCGGATTTCTCAGCGGCCAAGAACGCCGTTTCAAAAACATTTCATTGGATTCATCGAACGCCACTTGCAGATTTGTCAGGGCTTTAATTCTTGAAGTAGGGCCGGTTTTTGAGCACCGTGGTAACTCCTTCCACCACGCATTCAATGTCAGACTTGGGGCATATGCCGCGAATGCCCACTTTGCGCGCTTCCGCAGCCAGCTGTGCGGAGTGATGCAGTGTGACCATCAGGATGGGAGTTCCCGGAGAAGTCGATGAAATCTGCCGGGCGGTGTCCAGGCCGTTCATGCCGGGCATCTGGAAATCGAGCACGATCACGTCAAACTTGCTTTTGTCGAACTTGGCGACAGCTTCTCTCCCATCGGCAGCTTCACCGCAGACTTTCCAGTGGTCGTGGGATTCGAGCAAGGTGCGCAGACTGCGGCGCATCAGTGCATTGTCATCGACAATCAGGATGCGAGTCGCCGGCGCGGAATGAGGAACTGAAAAAGCCACACATCTCTGATGCACCTTCACGGGTGCGTGAGTGCGCGATACAGTTATTCTTTGGTAACAATCGTCCGGAAGCTTTCAGTATTGAAGAACTACGGTATGTGACCACCGGGTCAGTGGTTTGATGTAGGGCAAATCGCCTACGGCAGCAAAAGTGTAGCGCTGACCTCGGTTCCACCGGCATCGGATTTTATCTCCAGCGTGCCCCCGAATTGGCGGAGACGCTCCCTCATTCCGCCCAATCCCACACCACCGCGGCCGGCATCAATCAAGTCTCTTTGTTTCTCGGCAGGAATGCCTTTGCCCTGGTCGCGCACCTGAATGGTGACGCGGTTGTCTTTCTGGAATAAGCGGATGATCGCCGTGGCGCTGCCGGAATGTCGGTGAATATTGGTCAGACACTCCTGCACGATGCGGAAGATAGCTATCTCCATCTCGGCAGGCAGCCGGCCCAAGGTTTCTTGGATTTCAACTTCCACTTTGATATTGCTGCGGGATGAGAAGCCATCCACATACCAGCGAAGCGCCGAAGCTAGGCCGGCAAGATCCAAAAGTGGCGGGTGCAGCAAGTGCGAGATGGTGCGGATCTCGCTGGAAACCTGCTCCACCATCATGGCATTGTCGTTAAAGGCTCGTTGCGCGGCGGCGTCCAGTTTGTGGGATTGAACCCTCACAATCTGCATATTCATGCCAATCGCCGCCAGCAACTGCCCCACGCTATCGTGCAGCTCGCGGGCGATGCGCCGGCGTTCCTCATCCTGCATGTTTTGCAAACGCGCGGCAAATTCCATCTGCTGTTTCTGCGAGGTCAGATCTGTAATGAGAACGCCGGTTGCCGATTTATCGCGCGACAGCAGGCTGAAAGAAAAATTTGCCGAACTCACGCTGCCGTCGGCGAGCCGCACATGCATTTCGCCTTCGCTGGATCCGTTCTGCGATTGGCTGAGCAACTTCTGGAAGGAATCGTGATCCGCCGGAGCCAGGAAATCTTGCAGATAGTTTCCGATGATGTTTTCGCGGGGGGTATTCAATAAGCCAGACAGGCTGGCATTGCAGTAGACAATGCAGCCTTTGGCATCCAGCATCGCTGCGCCCTGCTGCATTCTTTCCACCAGCGTGCTGTAGGGAAGGTCAGAGCCTTCCAGCGTGTAGACATGGTGGCCGTCCGATTCTTCCACAACGAACGCGTCGACTGTGCCGTGCTGTATGGCCCGCAGCGTCTGCTCGGCTTCGTCCATCAGCTGAGCGCTAAGGATGTATTCGGGCATCTGATTATCCCTTTGAGCCATAAAGATCGCCACACTTTCCTGATTCTATTGCTGGTCCAACGCTGCAGCGCTACTTGTCGGCCTGGCGCAGTTGCAAACCCACCAGCGCCCGCTCGGTATCGCGCAAGTCGCCGACAATTTTTCGCAGCGGTTGCGGCAGCTTGCGTACCAGAGTGGGGATGGCTAGAATCTGATCGCCCGCAGCCAGTTGCGGATGCTTCACCAGATCCACAACTTCAATATTGTAGCGCCCCGCCAGATGTTCTTCGCATATCTTTTTAAGGTTGGCAAAGGCGGCCACCGAGCGCGGGGTCTGCCCCGCTACGTACAAACGAAGCTCCCAGATGTCTTCCCCCCTGGGTTCGTTCTTTTCGGCAACTTCCTTTAGACTCAGCGGCTTGCCGTCGTTTTTTGGGGCAGCTGACTTTTTCATCCTGGTTTCCTTAATGGTTCTTCAAAGGTTTAGCATTTTGGGCGGCATCCGCCTTTCGGCTGCGGGCCATGGCGGAGCGGCCTTCTGCCAGCGCCTTTTCGCGCATTTCTTCCTGGCTGCTGGCTTTTTGTTCCTCTTCCAGTTCCACCTCAAACTCCATGCGCAGCGCAGAGATGCGCGCCTCCAGCGCCTCCCGCTTGCGGTCAGTTTCCCGCTCTTTCCGTTCTGCCGCCTGACGCCGCAAAAGATCGGCAGCCCGCTCCCGCGCCTCTTGCGACAAGCGCGAAGACCCGGTCAGTACCCCTTCCGGTCCCACATATACATCCAGCAAATCGACTCCACGCTCGGTTAGAAGAAATTCGCGCAGTTGGTTGGAGTGCGCCATGCCTCGTGATTTCAGCACATACAGGGCCCGGTTGCGCTCGCCGTCCAGTTCGATATCGCGCACGAAAAGCCAGGAATCCACGATGGAGGAAATCTCGACCTCGGTTTTCTCCACGGCGTCTCCGCCGGAGGTGAGGTTGGTCAGGTAGGCGGTCACCTGGCGCTGCTTCAAGAAGTCGATCAGGCGGATCAACATGATGTGCGCGTCTCGTTTATTTCCCGCCTGGATAAGGCTGCCAATCGGATCGAGCACGACTACCTTCGGCTGGAACTCCTGCACGATCTTGTGAATAATCGCCAGGTGCATCTCCAGCCCGTAAAAGGTCGCCCGGCTGGAATGAAACTGCAGGAGATTCTTTTTTACCCACTGCTCCAGATTTAAACCTAGGGAGCGCATGTTGCGGATCAGTTGGCCTGGCGACTCTTCGAACGAAAAATAAAGGCAGCGCTCTCCACGCTGGCACGCTGCATTCACAAAATGCGCCGCCAAACTGGTCTTGCCGGTGCCCGCTGTTCCGGAGACAAGAACCGTTGTGCCCCGGTAAAAACCCTCGCCTCCCAGCATCGTATCCAGCCGTGGAATGCCGCTGGAGATTCGCTCGTTGCTCACTTCGTGTTGCAAGCCCAGCGAAGTCACCGGCAGAACACTGAAGCCGTCTTCGTCAATCAGGAAGGGATATTCATTCGTGCCATGAGCGGTTCCGCGGTATTTCACCACGCGCAGCCGGCGCGTGGAAACCTGGTCGGTGACGCGGTGGTCGAGCAGGATCACGCAATCGGAGACGTACTCCTCGAGTCCATGCCGGGTCAGCGCGCCTTCGCCGCGCTCTGCGGTGATGACGGCAGTCACGCCCTTATCTTTGAGCCAGCGGAAAAGACGGCGCAGTTCCGCGCGTAGGATGCCCTCGTTCTGCAGTCCGGCAAACAGGTTTTCGA
This sequence comes from uncultured Acidobacteriota bacterium, assembly GCA_963758565.1. Taxonomy (GTDB): domain Bacteria; phylum Acidobacteriota; class Terriglobia; order Terriglobales; family Acidobacteriaceae; genus Sulfotelmatobacter. The sequence continues at coordinate 784,997 of CAVWVX010000001.1, forward strand.
TGGTGTCAAGAACCACGCGCTTGGCGCCAATCGAATCGATGGCGGCGCCCAAGCGGATAAAGAGGCCTTCCAGATCGTAATCGCCGGTCTCGTCAATCTCGCTGCGCTCGATGCGCACGAAATCGAGCGCGACTTTCTTTTCCTTAACCAGTTCATCCAGATCGAAGCCCAGCGAGCGGACATTCTGCGTGAGTTCCTGCTCGGTCTCCTCAAATGCCATGAAGACGCCGGGCTCGCCATATTCGGTTGCGCCGCGAACCAGGAATTCCATCGCCAGCAACGTTTTACCGGCGCCGGCGCTGCCGCAGATCAACGTGGGACGGCCTTGGGGAAGTCCGCCTCTGGTGATTTCATCCAGCCCCTGGATGCCTGTCGCGGCCTTGGGAAGGCTACGATTCTCTTTCCTGTTTTTCGCTAGCGCCTTGCTCATGCGACTTTCTACCTGCAAAACCTGCGTGAATCAATTGCCGCCTATGCTTAACATAGCGGCTCCCTGATCTTCAAGCCGCATTCCAGGACTCCAGCCATTCGCGATTCGAGAACCTACTAAAGGGGGCCTGATGGTAGCAGAGGGCCCTCTTCTCAGTATGTACTTTATCGTACTATTCATAACTCCAGACGACAAAGGCGATCGCTATCCCGGGACCGCGCAGTTATGGATTCTTATTCCCCTGCTCCCGCTTCAACTCATCAAACCAAGCTATCGCGCGCGCGGTAAACCTCGCCCATGCCGCCGGCGCCTACCGGCGATTGAATTTCATAAGGGCCTAACTTTGTGCCAGAGGTAAGGGCCATGGGTGGCCGCAATTATATCCCTTTGGCGAAGCACTTTTTCAAAGCGGCGGTTCCTCGCGCAAACCACGAGGACTCTTACTGCGTGTGGGAACTCAAGGCCGGCTTCGGCGTGAAATAGCGAACCGTAACGTCGTCTCCAATGTAAGCGACCCGGCTCGCCGTGCGTTGCCCCGCCGGCTTGTAGTTGAAATGGCGCACCGTAACATCGTTCCCAAAATGCTCCACTTCGTCCGCTCCCGCCGACGGATGCCGAACTCCCGCGAGGGCAAGTGTGCGCTTCTTTTCCGCAGAGGTCGCAGACTGCTGGGATGGTCCGCCGTCCTCCGCTTGCCCATCCCGGTGCTGAACGGCGTTGATTGTTTGCGGGGCAGGGGAGGCCGACGGCGAAACTGGCCTTTGGTTGCCATGGGAAAGCCAAACCGTCAGGCCCAGACCAACAACAACTGCGGCGACGGCCAGTCCGCGCTGAGGATTACTCGATATGCTTTCTGTGGCCCGCTGTACAGCGAGTTCCGCCAGAGCGCTGGAACGGCGAAAGGCCGTGGATTTTCTCATTGAGGCCAGCGTCGCTTTGCAGCGGACATATATCCCATTGCTGCTTCCGTTATAAAAAACGGGACTCGTGGGGTGAAAAGATTCTTCGCTAAAAGGGGCACTGGCCTCTACCGCAAAAAGCTCAGCCGGGCGAGCGGGAACCGGCGCTGGCGCTTTGGCTTCTGCCGGGCGGTTTTGCCCCATTGCGGTTTCAATCAATCCAGCCATCAACCGGTACGTCCGAATCTCGCTTTCCTGGAAAACATGCGCGGCGGAGAATAAGACCATGAGCACGCCCGCCAAAGGTTGATTGAGGCGGGTTGGCGAGCCCCCAGCCGGGAAGAGATAGAGGGGCAACATCAAAAGCGATTCGGCCCCAAACTGCCGGCAGATCGCACCTTCCACACGAGTATCCGTGTGCGCATTTTCCACCCGCAGAATCTCGCGGGTCATCTTCGTCTTGGCCGAAACTGTCAGGGACGCGGCCACCCGGCTCCCCACATGGCCGGCGGCACACCCGCTTCCCGCCTGATAGATGAGTTGGTCTCCACGTAATAGACCAATAGCCACGCCGGCAGCGTCCGCCACATCGCGCGCCGAATCCACAATCAGGTTCATGGCGCCTTCCACCCCAAGCTCGCCCTTGATGACCAGTCGCTGCACATTGACGATGGCCGAGAGCAAGCGCGGATCGATTTGGCTTTGCTGAACCGCATAGGCGCTGGCCAAAAACTGCTGGAAGGATTCGCGATCCAGGTGGGAATTTGCGCTCATAAGAGTCACTCCGGCCCTGCTCTGGCGTGCGCAAGAAGGCTCGGGTCTTGGATTCGGAAAATCGGCTGGAGGTTGATGTCTAGTTTTCGCGGATTTCCACAGCCTTGCAGCGCCCGCGCTGCGGGCCCAAAGCGGCAGGCCTGCTTGGCTCATAAATGCTCACCGCGCATGACGCACGCTATAATCCCACATGGCGAGCTTGCGCCAACAGATCGCGACTACCGCCCTCACGCTCACCAAGTTTCGCGAGCTGATGAAGCGGATTCAGGAAAACCGTCCCCAGGACGATCTGTCCATCGTAAAGAAAGCTTACGACTACTCCCTGAAGCACCACGAAGGCCAGACCCGCGCCTCCGGCGAGCCTTATCTGGTTCATCCCTTGGAAGTGGCGTTGGTGCTGGCCGAAATGAAGATGGACCCCGTCGCCATCGCCGCCGGCCTGCTGCACGATTCGGTGGAAGACACCTCCGTCACCATCGTTGACATCCGGAAAGAGTTCGGCGAGCAGGTGGCACACATCGTTGAAGGCGTAACCAAGATCAGCAAAATTGACTTCGCCACCCGCGAAGAAGCTCAGGCCGAGAACCTTCGCAAGATGATGCTGGCCATGGTCGATGACATCCGCGTGGTGCTGATCAAGCTGGCAGATCGTCTCCACAACATGCGCACCCTGGAGCATCTGCAGCCCGACCGCCAGCGCAAAATTGCCGAAGAGACACTCGAAATCTACGCCCCCATCGCTCACCGCCTGGGCATGGGAAAAATTCGCGGCGAACTGGAAGACCTCGGCTTTCTCTTCCTCGATCCCTCCGGCTATGAGCAGGTCGAAACCGCGGTCAACGCCCGCCGCAAAAAAGGCGAAGCCTTTCTTGCCAAAATGCAAGGCATCATCAACGACAAGTTGAAAGAGGCCGGCATTCAGGCGAAGGTGGAAAGCCGCATCAAGCGCCTGTTCAGCATTCACAAAAAGCTGCAGCGCCAGCGTATTTCGGTGGACCAGGTCTACGACTTGTTCGCCATGCGCATCATCACGCGTTCGCTGCAGGATTGTTATGCGGTGCTTGGCATCATTCACAACATCTGGCGCCCGGTGCCGGGACGCATTAAAGATTTCATTGCCATGCCCCGGCCCAATTTTTACCAGTCGCTGCACACCTCCGTGATTACCGAAGATGGAACGCCCTTCGAAATCCAGATTCGCACCGAAGAGATGCACAAGATGGCCGAGGAAGGCATCGCGGCCCACTGGAAATATAAAGACGGTCCCGTCTCGGCGCAGGATGAACAGCGTCTTGCTTGGCTGCGGCAAGTGGTCGAGTGGCAACGCGACGTCAGCGATCCCAATGAATTCTTGTCCGCACTGAAGGTCGATCTCTATCCCGAAGAGGTTTACACCTTCACGCCGAAGGGGAAAGTTGTCGTGCTTCCGCGCGACGCCACGCCGATCGACTTTGCCTACACCATCCATACGGAAGTTGGCCACACCTGTGTCGGGGCCAAGGTGAACGGGCGCATGGTGCCTCTTCGTCACAAGCTGCACTCCGGCGACATCGTCGAAATCCTCACCCAGGCAGGCCACAAGCCCAGCCGCGACTGGCTCGGCTTGGTCAAATCCTCGCGCTCGCGCAACAAGATCAAGCACTGGCTCAACGTGCACCAGCGCGAACGCTCCATTGAAATCGGCCGCAAGCTGATCGAGAAAGAGGCGCGCAAGTACCGCATCGCACTCAAAGAAATAAAAGACGACGACCTGCTGAAAGTCGCCGGCGGATACGGCTTGGGCAAGGTCGATGACTTGATGTCCGGCATCGGCTACGGAAAATATTCCGCGCGGCAGGTACTGGCGCGCTTATTGCCGGCGGGCGCAACGCATTCGATGGCCGGCGATATCGAGTCCGAAGGCCTCTCCAACACACCGGGCGCCATTGCCAGTGTAGTGCGCCGCGTCTTCGGCGATCACAACGCCATCATGGTCAAAGGCCAGGGCGATATGCTGGTCTATCGCGCCCGCTGTTGTAATCCCATTCGCGGAGAAGCCATCGTCGGCTACATCACACGCGGCAAGGGCGTCGCCGTTCATGCCGTGAGTTGCCCCAACGTTACCAACTTGATGTATGAACCTGAGCGCCGTATCGACGTCGAATGGGCTCGCGACGAAACCACTCCCACCGCTTACCCGGTCAAGCTCACCGTGTATTGCGACGATCGTTTTGGAATGCTGAAAAGTATCACCAGCGTGATCGGCGACGCGCAAAGCAACATCCGCAACATCGGTGCCCGCACCGAAAACAGTCAGGCCAGCGTCGAAATTGTCCTCGACATCTCGGATTTGAAACATCTCGAAAGCATCATGGCCGGACTTAGAAAAATTCCCGGCGTGCATGAAGTGCAACGCCTGCAAAAGATCTAGGCGGTGGAGTAGCCCGCCTTAAATGGAATGTTCCGCAAGAAAACACATGCGCAAATGCCTGTCTTGATCTAGTATTATCGCCGCCCCACAAACTGGAGCTGTGTCCGATGATCACCCCGAATTCTTTTTGGGATCAATGGATCGGCCGGAAAGTCAGCTGGAGATTACAGCGCCGGATTTTGCCTCAGCTCCAGTGGAACCAGCAGTTATGGGGTCAGACGGTCCAGAAATATGTGAATCCGTCAGTGCGCTGGCTGGATTCCGGCTGCGGTTGGCGACTGCTGGGCAAGGACCTCGAACCGCTGGAAAACGAGTTGGTCAACGGGGTTGCAAGTGTAGTTGGCGTCGACGTCGATTTCCCTCACCTTTGCAAACACATCAACATCCGCCGATGCGTTTGCGCATCGCTAGACTCTCTCCCCTTCGCTGATGCCAGCTTCGATTTGCTCACCTGCAATATGGTGCTCGAGCATCTGCCGGTTCCGCTGCAGACGTTTCGGGAGATGTCCCGGGTTCTGGCTCCGGGAGGCGCCCTAATGGTGCACACGCCAAATACAGATAACTATCTGGTCTTCGCCAACATCATCGCCAAGAAACTTTTGCCTCACAGTCTTATCGTTAAACTGGTGCGCGACGGCCGCGCCGAGGATGATATTTATCCCACTTACTATCGTGCCAACAGTTCGCGTGCCCTGCGCCACCTGGGCGAGTCCGTGCAACTCGAGCCTGAGTTCCTGCGCTTCCTCACCCAGCCGCAACCCTATAGCCGCTTCTTTGCGCCGGCGGCATTCATCGAGATCTTGCTGATGCGGGCTACGATGAAACGCCCCCTGGACCGCTTCGCCGCGACCATCGTTATGGTGTTCCGGAAGCAACTGGTTGAGGCAGACCAAACTTCCCGCGCCGCATAAAACCACTTCAAACCTTTGTCCACTTGCGGTTTGACTTCATCCGACCGCATCTGCGTTAATCTACGATGGAGGATTCATGCGCGAAGTGGTTTCCACCAAAGATGCTCCCCAGGCCATCGGCCCATATTCGCAAGCCATTAAGGCGAACGGTTTCGTATTCACCTCCGGGCAAATTCCGATCGATCCCGCCACGCAGCAGCTGATTTCGGGTGACGTGGCCGCGCAGACCGATCGCGTCCTGCGCAACGTTTCTGAGATCCTGAAAGCGGCGGGCACCGGACTGGAGAAAGTGGTGCGCTCCACCGTGTTCCTGAAAGACATGAATGACTTCGCCGCCATGAACCAGGTCTATGCCAAATACTTCACTGCGGCGGCGCCCGCGCGTTCGACCGTGGAGGTCGCCCGCCTGCCGAAAGATGTTCTGGTAGAAATCGACGTGATTGCGCTAGCTTAGAACAGGTAGACCAAGAAGTTTACCGGAGAGAAAATGAACCGTTACGTCGCAATTGTCATTGTCATTCTGGCGTTGACCGCCGTGTTCGCAGTTGCCCAGAGCGCAGCCAAGAAGGCTGCCACCGCTCCCAACACTGACGCCCCCACCAAGGTCACCGGCGATGGAGTGAAGACTGACTCCGGCCTCATCTATTGGGACATTCGCGTGGGCAACGGGCAGACCGCCAAAGAAGGCAGTCATGTGCGGGTTCACTACACTGGCTGGCTGACGACAGGCAAGAAGTTCGACAGTTCAGTCGACGCCGGCAAGCCCTTCGATTTCACTATCGGCAACCGCGAAGTGATCAAGGGATGGGAAGAGGGTGTCGCCGGAATGAGAGTCGGCGGCAAACGCCAGCTACGCATTCCTCCGGCGCTAGGCTACGGTGCGGAAGGCACGCCCGGCGGCCCGATCCCCGCCAACGCTACTTTGATCTTTGATATTCAGTTGCTCGGCTTGCAGTAGCGGAAAGACCTGCGAAGAACACGAGTTCGCCCCAGAGGACTTTGGATTTCCTCAGGAACCTCAGTGTTCCCTGGTGATTTGTTAACTACGCCTTGGTCACTTTGCCGCTGCGAATGCAGGAGGTGCAAACGCGCATGCGCTTGGTGGTCGCACCCACGCGGGCGTGCACCGGACGCAAATTCACGTTCCAGCGCCGCTTGGTCACGTTATGGGCGTGGCTGATATGATTTCCAAATTGCGGCTTCTTGCCGCAGATTTCACATTGTTGGGCCATGACTGCTGTGGATCCTTTCAAGGGACTAAACCGGAAACAACCATTCTACAGGATTTCACCCCATCCGCACAATTAGCCCTCTACCCCAACCGGCGGTACACTGCAATAGCCGCACTTGGCGGCAGAATTGGGGACTAAACAATGGCGAACCGTGGAAAAGCAACCTTGGTGGAAAGTGCAATTGTTCTTGCTCTGATGGGTATTCTAGCCGGAGCAATCGGTGGCTTGGCAATCGGCGTTGCCACCAGCCCGAAGACCGCCACTACCGCGCACTAGCTCCTCGATTCCACTCCGTCCCGTGTATGCGATACTGAAGCCATGCAGTCCCCGCTTCAGGCGCCCACCGCGGCCACCGACCCCACCTCGGTGAAGGTGCACCTTACTACCGGTGCGGGTGTGGACATCGCCTGGGCCGACGGCCACACATCCCACTACGATTTTGTCTACCTGCGGAACGCTTGCCCCTGCGCTATGTGCAATGAAGAGCGCGATAAATCCGGCCGCAAGCCCGGTGAGGCCGCCAAACTTCCCCCCGGCGCCCTGCCCATGTTCAAAGCAGCCGCCAAGCCTGTCTCTGCCGAAGCCATGGGCAAATACGCCATTCGCTTTAAATGGAACGACGATCACGACCTCGGCATTTATTCCTGGAAGCTGTTGCGCGAACTTTGCCCCTGCCCCGAATGTAAGGCGGCGGCTGTGAGCGCCAGGTAGGCCTGGCCCGTGCAAGAAGGCAATTTCAGCCGGACCGCCGAGCGGGTCGCAATTCGCCGCGCCGCTCACCAACTTCTGGACCGTCCGCTGGTCCTTGATGATCCGCTGGCATTGCGCATCATCGGCGTTCACGCCGAACAAGCGCTGCGCTCCGATCCCAAAGAGCACCCCGCCTTTTCTCGAGCCTTCCGCGCTTTCATGGCCGTCCGCAGCCGCTTTGCCGAGGATGAACTGGCGCATGCCTTTGCCCTCGGAACTAGACAGTACGTCGTCCTCGGCGCCGGCCTCGATACCTTCGCCTATCGCAACCCTCACCCCGGCCTGCATGTCTTCGAAGTCGATCATCCCGCCACGCAGGATTGGAAACATGAACAACTGCGGGCGGCCTCCATCGCCCTCCCGCCATCGCTCACCTTCGTCCCCGTCGACTTTGAACGGCAAAGTCTTGCCCAGCGGCTCCTCGTTTCGGGCTTCGATGCAAAGCTTCCCGCGTTCTTTTCCTGGCTAGGGGTGACCCCTTACCTTACGCGCGAAGCCTGCATGACTACGCTTCGCTTGATCGCAAACATGCCCGCCGGCAGCGGAGTCGTCTTCGATTTCGCGGTCGATCCCGCATTGCTGAATCCCGGCCAGCGCATCGCCCTGAACGCGCTGTGCAAACGCGTTGCCCGCTATGGAGAACCCATGCAGCTCTTTTTCGATCCCATAAAATTGCAGGAAGACTTGAGAAAAATGGGATTCGCGCGCACCGAATTTCTGCAGGGCAAGGACCTCAACGCGAGATACTTCCAGGATCGCAAGGATGGTCTACTGGTGCGCGGCGGAATTGGACACCTGATGTCAGCCTGGGTTTAAGCACTCTAGCGCGCCGCAATCCAAACCTGGTACCCCACCACCATCATCATAAAAAGCACATAGACCCGCAGCGCCCACAACACAAACAGCTCCGAGCCGCTGAACTTGCGTCGCGGTATGGGCTGCTTCTTCGCGTTGGCCAGTTGATCGTGCTCCAGCGACGAAAGCACCCAGTCTTGATGCGACGCCAGATATCGCGAATCGATCTTCTCCATCTACTTTCCTCCCAGCGCAGAAAATAGTTGAGGCGCGACGATGCTGATGCCAAACAACACTCCCGCCGCCGTCAAAACGAAAACTACCGCCGAGGCCAGCACATTGGCCCACAGCGGGCTGACCAGGTCGCCCATAATTTCCTTGTCATTCACCAGCATGAACAGAAACACCAGCGCCGGGGGCATGGCCAGCACCGCCACCACATTCACCACCAGCACCACATAAACCAGCGGTAATCCCGGAATCAGAACGATTCCGGCCGCCGCCAAGGCACACAAGGTCAGCACCGCATAAAAAGATTTTCCTTCGCCCATGGGAAGGTTCAGGCTGTGCGGCTTGTGCGCTACCTCGCCAAAGGCATAGGCCGATGAAGTCGAAATAGTGATGGCCGCAACAATTCCGGCCTCCACCATGCCCAACGCAAATAACGATGCCCCCACTCTTCCAATAATTGGTTGCAGAGCCTGGGCAAATTCAGCAGCCTGAAAGTTGTCTGCCGTCATCTGGTGCGCGAACAGCGGCGCGGTCGCCAGAATCGTGGCAATCGCGGCAGCCGTTGCCAGCGCGGCGCCTAGCACAGTGTCGATGCGCCCAAAATAAATATCCTTTCGCGTCATGCCTTTGTCGACCGTGGCGCTCTGTTGAAAGAAAAGCATCCACGGCGTGACCGTGGCGCCAATGTCTGCCAGCACAATCAGCAGCGTGTCCCTGCTAAACCCAGGAAGCGGTTGCCACGTGATGAAGGCATGCCCCACCGCATGCCAGTGGGGATGGGTCATCAGCGCGACTGGAATGAAAACCAGATTGAATGCGGCGGCGGCCAGGGTTAGCCGCTCCCAGGTCCAGTAGCGATGGCTCATTAACGCCGCGTAGAGAACCACCAGGGCCAGCAAAACCGCCGCCCATGGCGGGATTCCGAAGAATCCAAGACCCGCTCGTATCGCAATAAATTCGGTAATCAGGGTGAGAAAGTTGCCGATGCCCAGGTCAATCATCGAAAACCATCCCCAGAACGGCCCGAAGCGGTCAAAAATAAGTTCCGCGTGTCCGCGATGCGTGGCCGCGCCCAAACGCACGGTCATCTCCTGCACAACAATCGCCATGCAGAATGTGAGCGCAACAAATGGAATGAAAAAGCCGATGCCAAACCTGGCTCCGGTGGCCGCGTAGGAGAGCATGCTGGGGCCATCGTTCTCGCCCAGCATCACCAGCACTCCCGGACCAAGCAGCAGCCACAGCAGGCGCGCCTTCGAAGTGAAGCCCGGTCGGGAACGAGCGCTGGCCACGCGCGATCGATCCTGCGCGCGGTCCACGTCTTCGTGGGTAATGATAACTTCGGGCTCGGTAAACGGGAGCTTCATCGGTCAGGCTGGAAAGCTCTCGGCAGCGTGATTTTTCCCAAGCCTGCCTTAGCCCAAGTATACATGACGAGGTAAACTATAGTTAATATCGCGCGAATGGAGCCGGCCCCCCTGCGCCTTTGGCTGGAACGAAAACTCAAGCCCCGGCGCGCTATCGAGAGACCCAGACCCGCTCCGCCGCCGTGCTCCCCAAAGATACATTGCCGGCCGATGTGCAAATGGTTAGCGTTTGATCGTAATTACGTTCCAGCAGCCGCAACCGTGCTCCCGGCCGGATGCCGCGTGCCTCCAGAAATTCCAGCAACCGGCGGTCGCGCTCGTAAATCCCGCTCACCGAGTAGGTGGTGGCAGGCTCGGCCTCAGCCAGCAACAACAGTCCGCGGTGCCGGCGGCTTGCCGGACTCTCCATCTCACTCAGATTGCCATGGGGGCACGCCCCCGACTTGCCCAGCTTGGAAAGCAGCTTGGCTTCAAAATCAGGCGACACCGCATGCTCCAGTCGTTCCGCCTCGTCATGCACCTTGAACCACTCCATCCCGAATACTTCTGACAACATACGCTCAATCAGGTGGTGCCGTAGCGTGAGCTTGCGCGCAATCTTGCGCCCGGCTGCGGTCAATCGCACATGCCCGTCGGCCTGAACTCGGACCAGGCGGTCCTTCTTCAACCGGCGCACTGCCATGGTCACAGCGGGCGCTGAAACCTTCAGCCAGTCCGCCAGACGAGCCGAGATCACCGCTTCGCCCTCACTCTCAGCCTCAAGGATGGCCTTAAGATAGTCTTCTTTGGAGACGGTGATCATCTGTCCAGATTATACGACGGAGTTAAGCATGGTTAATGGTTGATTGACGATTTCTTGATTCCTAACCGACGGCAATTAAAATCGACCTCAGGCGTGTCACCCAGCACGGCCTAAGTTTGACAGCTTCCTGCCTTGCACCCTAACCTTGAATTCTCTGATTATGAAAGCTCTGGTTCTAGGAAGTGGCGGACGCGAGCACGCTCTGGTGTGGAAGCTGCGGCAGTCCCCGCGCGTCACGAAGCTATACTGCGCGCCCGGCAATGGCGGTATCGCCGACGAAGCCGAATGCCTTCCTGTTGACCTCAAAAGCCTGGACTCGATGGTTGCCCTGGGTGATAAATTGCGTCCCGACCTGACCGTAGTTGGACCCGAACTGCCGCTGATGCTGGGCGTGGTCGACGAATTTACCCGCCGCGGCTGGCCCGCCTTTGGTCCCACCAAAGCCGCCGCACAGCTGGAATCAAGCAAAAGTTTTGCCAAGGAATTTCTCCAGCGTCATCACATTCCTACCGCTCCTTACGCCATCTGCGATTCGGTCGAAGAAGTTCGCTCGGCGCTCTCGCATTTCCATTTACCCGTCGTAGTGAAAGCCGATGGTCTGGCCGCGGGTAAAGGCGTGGTTATTGCCGTGAGCAAGGAAGAAGCGGCGCTGGCCGCGGCGGAAATGTTGAGCGGCAGAATGGTCGGCGACGCCGGCGCGCGCGTAGTGCTGGAAGAATGTTTGACAGGCGAAGAGCTTTCTTTCCTCGTATTCAGTGACGGAGAGCGGGTTGTGCCGCTGGTGGCCGCTCAAGACCACAAGCGCATCGGCGACGGCGACACCGGTCCCAATACCGGCGGCATGGGCGCCTATTCCACTCAGACGATTGTCGATGACAAGATGCGCGACTGGCTGGTCAACCATATCGCCCGTCCCGTGGTCGCAGGCATGAGGGCCGAAGGCGCGGAGTTCAAGGGCGTCCTTTATTGCGGCCTGATGATGACCGCTCGCGGCCCCATGGTCCTCGAATTCAACTGCCGCTTCGGCGATCCCGAGACCCAGCCGATTTTAATGCGCCTGGAAAGCGATCTGGTCGAAGCCCTCGAGGCCTCCATCCAGGGCCGCGTGAGCGATGGCGACTTCCGCTGGTCGCGCGACGCATCGGTCTGCGTGGTAATGTCTTCCGGCGGCTATCCCGGAACCTTCGAGGTAGGAAAAAACATTGTGGGCCTCAGCCAGGCCGCCGCCATTGACGGTGTGAAAGTTTTTCACGCCGGCACCTCGAAGCGCGATGGCGAGTTCTTTACCGCCGGCGGCCGCGTGCTGGGCGTTTCTGCACGGGCGCCAGAATTGCAAACTGCACTCGATCGCGCCTATCAGGCCTGTGAGCAGATCCGCTTCGCCGGCGCGCACTATCGCAAAGACATTGCAGCAAGAGCAGTGAAGAGATAAAAACTACTAAAATTGTTATTTGAGGAGAATGATGAGCAACGTAAGAGTTTCTATTGTCATGGGCAGTGATTCCGATCTCGAAATCATGCGTGAGGCGGGCAAAGCGTTGGATGAATTCGGCATCGCCTACGAAATCGACGTAACCTCGGCGCACCGTTCGCCCGAGCGCACTGCGGATTTCGCGCGCAAGGCCGCCGGACGCGGCATTCAGGTCATCATCGCCGGGGCCGGTGGCGCCGCGCATCTGGCTGGCGTGATTGCCGCCCACACCACGCTTCCCGTAATCGGCGTACCCATTCCTTCAACCTCGCTGCAGGGAATGGATTCGCTTCTTGCCACTGTGCAAATGCCCGCGGGAATTCCCGTGGCCACAGTTGCCATCGGTAAGCCGGGAGCCACCAACGCCGGAATTCTTGCCGCCCAGATGATTGCTCTCGGCGACGCCGCCATGGGAAAGAAACTTGACGCGCACAAAGAAAAACTGGCGCGCGGAGTGGAAGAGAAATCCAAGAAGCTGAAAAATTCCGCCTAAGTTTCGCTGGCTCTGGGGACGGACGCCTTCGTCCGTCCCGCGAGCGAACCCAGTGCCGCCAAAAACTCTACAGATTCAATCCCTTCAAGTATTCGCGGAAGGGCTCGCCCAGGTCTTCGCGCTTCAGCGCGAACTCGACCGTCGCTTTCAAAAATCCCAGCTTGTCCCCGGTATCGTGACGCCGCCCTTCATACACGTAGGCGTACATCTTTTCTTTCTGCAGCAGCAGTCGCATGCCATCCGTCAGTTGGAGTTCTCCCCCGGCGCCGGTTGTAGTGTTAGCCAGGCAATCAAAAATCCCCGGCGTAAGAATGTATCTGCCGATAATCGCCAGATTTGACGGTGCGTCCTCCGGCTTGGGCTTCTCCACCATGTTCTTAATTTCGAACAGGCGCTCGCCAAACTTGCTGTCTACGGGCTTCACGTCGAGCACGCCGTAGGACGAAATCATTTTTCCTTCCACGATCTGCGTCGCCAGCACCGAGCACTGCGTCTGATCAAAAACCTCCACCATCTGTTTCAGGCAGGGAACTTTGGCGTCGATCACATCATCGGCCAGCAGCACCGCGAACGGTTCGTTGCCCACCATCTCACGCGCCATTAGTACCGCGTGCCCCAGTCCCAGCGCTTCTTTCTGCCGCACGTAAGCGATGTACATCATGTCGGAAATCGAGCGCACAATTTGTAAAAGCTCAGTCTTGTTGCGCTCCTCCAACATTTTCTCCAACTCATAGCTCACGTCGAAGTGATCTTCAATCGCCTGCTTGCCGCGGCCGGTGATAATCAGAATCTGGTTGCAGCCCGAGGCCATCGCCTCTTCCACGCCGTATTGAATGATGGGTTTATCCACCAGCGGAAGCATCTCTTTGGGCTGCGCTTTGGTTGCCGGAAGGAAGCGGGTTCCAAGGCCGGCGGCCGGAAATACTGCTTTGCGGACTTTCATGGGCATAGGGCGGTGGTGATGCGCTCGCTTTTATATCGTTACTGTTCGATAGCAGCATAATTGTACCTGCTCACCTTTGAGGCTGGCGATACATGGAGCGATGTAGGCATTGGCTTATGCCGCAGTCCCGGGGCCGCGATTTGCAATCCGCCAAGAAATCCCTTAGCTTTCATTCTTGCTTTTGCAACCAAAACCGAGGAGGCCGGTGGATGAAGGCTGCAAGCACTTGCTGTCTGTTGTTGTTGGCGATATTTTCTGGATATGCCCAGGTCAGTTCGCTCGATTCGGATAAAGCCCGCGTTCTTTCCCTCGAAAATGCCTGGAACGAAGCCGAGAAGCACAAAGATGTGAAGGCCGTCGACGGCCTGCTGGCTTCCTCGTTTTCCTATACTGATTCCGACGGCTCATTCATGAACAAGCAGCAATTTCTGGCCAGCATCAGTGCGGTCAACTACCATCCGGAACAGATTGTGAACGATTCCATGAACGCGGAACCCTACGACCACGCAGTCATCGTGACCGGAACCTACCATGAACAGGGCACGGAAAAAGGCAAGGCGTACTCGCGTCGCGGACGTTTTACCGACACATGGATTCAGGCGCATGGCGCATGGCTCTGCGCCGCCAGTCAGGAAACGGTGATCGGTCGCTAGAGGATAGGCCCCGGCCCTGCGCTAAAAATTAACCCGCCGTCTGGGCTTCTGGGGCCGTTTCTGCGCTCGCCAGTTGCTCCAGGATCGTCCGTAGCGCGCGGAGCACTTCCTCTGCCGCTGTTGCTTTCAAAACAAATTTCAGCATTCCATCCGGAGTAAACTGCGCGCCACGCTGCCCTGACACAAACCTCGCCAACTGTTCCGGATCCACCGACGCATTCTGCTGGAATTTCAAAGTGACCGTGTCCCGCTTGCGCTCAATCGCGTTCACTCCAACTTTCATGCACAACAATTTTAGCGACGCGTAATCCAGCAAATTGCGCACCGCCGGCGGCGGCGGACCGAAGCGGTCCTGCAACTCACCGGCCACGTCGCTCAGTTGCGACTCAGTCTCCACGCGCGCCACACGCTTGTACATCTGCAACCGTTGATTCTCTTCGGGAACATAGCTGCCTGGAATGCGGATATTCAATCCCAGATTCAGCTGGGTCTCGGCTTCGTCCGGCGCAGCCTCGCCCTTCATCTCCCGCACCGCGCGTTCCAGCATTTGCGTGTAAAGCTCAAAGCCTATGGCTTCTATGTGCCCACTCTGTTCGCCGCCCAGCATGTTGCCCGCGCCGCGCAGTTCCAGGTCCAGGGCCGCGATTTTAAATCCCGCCCCCAGATCGGAAAATTCCTTCAACGCCGCCAGCCTGCGCCGCGCGATCGGCGTCAGCTCAACTTCCGCCGGCAACAACAAATACGCATAGGCGCGCCGGTTCGATCGTCCCACTCGTCCCCGCAACTGGTAAAGCTCTGAGAGCCCCAACCGGTCGGAGCGGTTGATCAGAATCGTATTACACAGCGGAATATCCAGCCCATTCTCGATGATCGTCGTAGAGACCAGTATGTCCGCTTCGTGATGCATAAACTTAAACATCACTTTTTCCAGCTCGCCTTCCGACATCTGACCATGACCCACGATAATTTTCGCTGACGGCACCAGCACTTGCAGTTTTGCGGCGATTTCGAAAATCGTATCCACCCGGTTGTGCACGAAATAAACCTGCCCGCCCCGTTCCAGTTCCTGCTCGATCGCCGATTGAATTAGCTTCTCGTCCCAACTCGCAACGACGGTCTGGATCGCCATGCGATCCTTCGGCGGAGTTTCAATCACGCTCATGTCCCTCAAGCCCACCAGGGACATATGCAGCGTGCGCGGGATCGGCGTCGCTGACATGGTCAGCACGTCCACTTGCTTGCGCATCTGCTTGATCCGCTCTTTGTGGCGCACGCCGAAGCGCTGTTCTTCATCCACGATCAAGAGCCCAAGGTCAAAGAACTTAATGTCTTTGGAGAGAATTCTGTGTGTGCCGATCAGGATATCGATCTTTCCCGCCTCAGTCTTTTGCAGGATTTCCTTCTGCTGCTTCGCATTGCGGAAGCGGCTGATCATCTCAATCGTCACTGGAAACGCTGCGAAACGCTGCTTGAAAGTTTCGTAGTGCTGGAAGGCGAGCACCGTCGTCGGCGCTAGTACCGCGACTTGCTTGTTGTCATTGATGGCCTTGAACGCCCCGCGCATCGCCACTTCTGTCTTGCCATAGCCCACGTCGCCGCAGAGCAGCCGGTCCATCGGTTGCGCCGACTCCATATCTTTGATTACATCTTTGATCGCCTGCGCCTGGTCTTCGGTCTCGTTAAACTCAAACGCGTCTTCGAATTCGCGGAACCACTCATTCGCCGGAGGAAAGGCATGTCCCACGGCAGTTTTGCGCTCCGCGTAGAGTTTTAGCAACTCGTCGGCCATGTCTTTCATGGCTTTCTTCACCCGCGATTTCGTCTTTGACCAGGCTTGAGTCCCCAGATGGCTCAGCGCCGGCTTCACGCCCTCCGACGAACGATACTTCTGCACCAGGTCCAGCCGCGTGAGCGGAACATACAACCGCGCCGCATCGGCAAATTCCAGCAGCATGAATTCCGCCGGCCCATCGCCGTGATTAATTTCTTTTAGCCCCTGATACTGCCCAATGCCATGCTCCACATGCACCACATAATCGCCCGCCTGCAGATCGCGGAAATCGGAAAGAAATGCCGAGACTTTCGACTTCGAGCGCTGCGGCCGCGCCGCCACCGACTCCGATTCATCGAACAGATCGCGCGCGCCAAAAATCGCCAGGTTGGCTTCCGGCAGAAGAACTCCATCCGGGACATATGCGTTGGCCAGCGTCGTGGTAAAAATTTCTCCCGCAAAATAACTGGTCTCGTCGGCATAGCTCTCCCCGCCCCGGGTGCGGCTCCCCAGCTTGAACGAAACGTTGTACTCCGTAAAAATATCCGCCAGCCGCTCCACTTCGCCGATATTCGGGACCGCGAATAGAACGCGCTTGCCATCGCTATTCAACTTCTTCACCTCATCCAGCATCGCGGGGACGGCGCCGTGAAAGCGCGGCGATGGCTGCGTGAGGAACGAAACCTCTTCTTCATTCTGACCGCGCGTGATGCCGAGATGCTCAATGTCAGCCCCCGGCAAAGCCGCCGTCTTCCTCCACCAGTCTTCCGGAGCGACATACAAATCCTCCGGCCGCACCAGATTGCCCACTCCGCTGCGCTCGTGCACTTCCGCCACGCGAGCCCAGAAGTGATCGAACTCCTGTTTCAGTTGATCGCGCTCGTCGAGCAGAACGGCGGCATGCGGAATCAGATCGAACAGCGTGCTCTCAGCGCCGGCCACGGGCGTATAGAACTCCCATCCCGGAAAAACATTCACGCCGCCCGCCCGCACTGCGGCCTCCACAATTTCTTCTGTCCCTTCAATTCTCTTGCCGCTCAAACGCGTGTGGATCGCGCCCAGCAGACGTTCGCTGACCGGACTCTCCGTCAGCGGCAGCAGCAGCGCTTCGTCGACAGGATTCGACGATCGTTGCGACGTCGGATCAAACTTCCTGATCGAATCCGCTTCATCGCCAAAGAACTCAATGCGCAGCGGACGATCCGCTTCCGGCGAATACACATCCAGAATTCCTCCCCGCACCGCATATTGCCCCGGCATCTCCACCACATCGGTTGAGGTATAGCCGACGGTGTTGAGATGGCCCAGCAGTGCTTCCAGATCGAACGATTCTCCCCGCCGGATGGTCCGCGCCAGGTCGGCATAGTAATCATTCGAGCGCAACCGGATCGCCGCCGCCGCCACCGGCGTCACCACAATTGAAACCGCTCCAGTCGCAATCTTCCACAGCGCCGTCGCCCGCTCTTCCTGAATTTCCGGGTGCGGCGAGAGATTCTGGAACGGCAGCACATCCCGCGCCGGAAGCGCGACAACTGTCTCCGGATCGCAGGCTCCAGTCAGTCCACAGAAGCCGCGAAGGATGGGAATAAATTCCTCCGTCATCCGGTTGTCGCTGACTACGAAGATGACCGGACGCGCCGCCACCCGCTGAAACAGCACCAGAAGCAGCGCTTTTGCCGTGGGCGTTAGCCCAGACACACGAATACGCCCCGTGCCCTCCTTCAGATGGGAGGCAACACGCGCGAAGGCGGGAAGCTTTTCTACGTCCACGAAGAGTTCGCGGACGAAGGGAAGAAGCATGCAAGATTATTTTAGCAGGACTGAACCGGCTAGCTGTGGCTCGCAGATTTTACCTCGCCGCTCTGCTTACCCCTATAATTGCGTCGCCCCCTGCGTCAATCGCGAAACCGCCGGAACAGGCCTCAATAACTTGAATCTGCATTCGTCTTTGGCTACTCTCGAATCCACAATCGAGGAACCATGAGGGGGAACTCGCACCCGATTTCACCAGAATTTATCACTGCTCTCGATCGCGGGTTTTTCGCGCGCAATCCGCGCAGCGTGGCCCGCGGACTTTTGGGCAAAGTGCTGGTGCGCAATGCCGGAAACTTGCGATTGGCGGCGCGCATTGTCGAGGTCGAGGCTTATCTGGGAGAAAACGATCCGGCGGCGCACGCGGCCGCCGGAAACACTGCCCGCACATCTGTGCTCTTCGGGCCGCCGGGCTTTGCCTATGTCTATTTCATCTACGGCAATCATTACTGCTTGAACGTTTCCTGCGAGCGCGAGTTCAAGGCCGGGTCGGTGCTGTTTCGCGCGCTGGAACCGATCGAAGGTATCGAAGAAATGGCGAGAGCTCGCGGAATCGAAGTGCAAACTCCGCGCGATCTGGTGAAGCTGACCTCCGGACCGGGGCGTCTGGCCGAGGCCTTCGGCATCACGCGCACGCGCGACAACGGCGTGGATCTAACTTCGTCCGCGTCATCGTTGTGGATTGGAGACGACGGCTTCCGCGCACGGAAGATTGAAGTGAGCGCGCGCATCGGAATTACCAAGGCGGCGGACCAGCGGCTGCGGTATCATCTGGCGGACAACCGTTTTGTGTCGGTGCGGAAGGCGGGGCGTGCGGCACCCGCAGCGAAAGCAGATTCCTCAGCGGCAAAGAACGCCGCTTCGGAATGACAAAAATATATGTCGAGCTTTTCGTTAGTTGATCAAATTGAAAGAGTTGTCATTCCGTGGCGCGGTTTTATCGCGCGAGGAATCTGTTGTTCGCCCGCAGCGAAAGCAGGTTCCTCAGCGGCAAAGAGCGCCGCTTCGGAGTGACAAAATCTCAGGAATGCTTGAAGCTGAATTATCCTCATTCGCGGGACCTCACTCGCTCCGCCTTGACAAGCGGGTGTAGACTGTTCGACGGGTCGAATGCGCGCATTTCCGCGCTGGTCAGGGCGTTTGGCCTGGTTGTCGGAAGTCGATTGCCGGGGGCAGTGGCCAGGCAGGTGCTACCGGCGAATGGTGCGTCCCCTCGCAACCTTGCGGCAGGACGCGTCATCGAATCAGACGGGAGCCCGCTTGTCCTGGTTCACTACATCCCGATCCGCAAAATTCCGCTTCCCTAAAATCGGCGCATCACTTCTAACGCTGTCGTTACTTACTACGCCGCTTGCGCGCGCGGCCGAGGCGGCGGCGCGACCCGCCTCCGCGCCGTCCAGCATTGTGATCGGATTTGTTGGCGGCTTCGTCGGTCACGACAATTTGCGCCACGGTCCAGTACAGTTGGCGCAGCGCATCCGCGAGAGCCTTCCCCGAGATACGTACGTTCACGTCTTCGAAAACCGGCGGCGGAGGATGGCTTATGACGCCATCATGCGGCTTCTGGATACCGACCACGACGGCGCGCTTTCGGCGGTGGAGAAGGCAAGGGCGCACATAATTTTGTTTGGACACAGTTGGGGAGCGGCCGCGGCCGTCCTGCTGGCCCGGGATTTGCGCCGCGCGGGCATTCCCGTGATGCTGACGGTGCAGGTGGATAGCATCGCCAAGTCGTGGCAGGAAGATGGCGTGATTCCCGACAACGTCGCCGAGGCGATCAACTTTTACCAGCCCCACGGCATACTGCACGGGCGCACCACGATTACGGCTGCTGATCCGGGGCGCACGCAGGTGTTGGGGAATTTTCTGGAAGATTACAAAAAAAATCCAATCGCGTGCCCGCAGGCGACCTGGTTTGCCCGCACCTTTACCGCTGGACATATGGAGAGCGAGTGCGATCCCCAGGTGTGGTCGAAGATTGAAGGGCTGGTGCGGCAGCGGCTAGCGCTGATATTACCTTCTGCGAGCGCGAGTGCGAGCGGCGCTCCCGCGCAACATCCGTAAAAAATTCCTACAGCAGAATATTGTCGATCAGCCGCGTGGGCCCGACGTGCGCGGCGACTGCGACCAGCGCGCCTGCGCTGGCTGAGTGTAAAGGGTCGAGGGTGTTGGGATCGACGACCTCTAAATAATCCAGGCGCACGGAATCTTCTGCTGCGATTTCTTCGCGGCCTGCCGCTTTCAGTTTTTCTGCGTCGCGTTCGCCGGCACCCCAAATTGTTTTTATTCGAGTAAGCGCGCGATGCAGCAC
Organism: uncultured Acidobacteriota bacterium; assembly: GCA_963758565.1. Lineage (GTDB taxonomy): Bacteria > Acidobacteriota > Terriglobia > Terriglobales > Acidobacteriaceae > Sulfotelmatobacter. The sequence goes on from CAVWVX010000001.1 coordinate 805,052, forward strand.
CAGCGCCTGCTTTCGTTGTTGCGTATCGAGATAAGCATTGCGCGAACTCATGGCGAGGCCATCGGGTTCGCGCACGATAGGGCAGGCGACAATCTCGACTGCGAAATTCAGATCGCGCACCATGCGGCGGATGACGGCGACTTGCGCGGCGTCTTTCTGACCGAAGAAGGCGGCGTTCGGCTCGACAATGTGAAAGAGCTTGGCCACGATAGTGGTCACTCCGCGAAAATGGCCGGGGCGAGAGCGGCCGTCTAGCTTGGCGCTGAGGTCTTCCACCGTGACCCACGTCGTGGCTCCGGCGGGATACATCTCTTCCGCGGATGGTGCGAAGAGAAAATCCACGCCCTCTTTCTCCAGCAACTCCCGGTCTCGCTCGAAGGTTCTCGGATACTTTGCCAGATCTTCATTCGGGCCGAACTGCGCCGGATTGACGAAGACGGACGCGGCCACCACGTCGCAGGATTTCTTTGCAGCGCGTACTAGCGAGAGATGGCCTTCGTGCAGAGCGCCCATGGTCGGAACTAACCCCAGGCGCTTTCCCGCGCTGCGCGCCGCGCGGCAGGCGGTCTGCATTTCGTCGATGGCGTGAGAGATCTTCATGAACCTTAGAAATCCGCTACTGATTTGCGATCCAGAGGATCTTTACATTGGCGCGCTCCAGATCGCCAGACACCAATCCGCGATTGCGGCGCAAGGCGATTCTCTCCTGATCGGAGTTGGCGCGCTTTTCCTCGACCAGAATGGCCACGGCGCGTCCGTAAGGCCACGCCGATGCCGGAAGGTTGGCCAGCGTTTCTAAAACTTGCTCGGGCTTGATAATCTTCTCTTCGTTGGGAGCGACGTCTGTGAGCATGCCGATAAACTCAGGCCGAATCAGCAGGTAGGGATTGCTCCAGTGCTTGTTCGCCTTAACGGCGGGAAATTTGGCCGGCTCGGCGTCCGGGACCGATTGCAGCAGCGTGGCGGCATCCGGCGGAGGCGCGGGTTGGTCCGTGCAAGCGGCCAGAGAACACATCAGCAGCAAAATAATCGAAAGAGCAGACAAACCCCGGGGGCGAATCGCGGCGGACGAAAAACTCACCGAACCACCACTACCGGCACGTCGGTCTTCACCGCCCAGATCAGCGCGATCACCCAGCCAATCATCGTCCATCCCAGAAAAAAGTTCAGCAGGATGATGCCGGTGATATCGCGCTTGCTGCGGACCAGGGCAATGATCGACGGCAGAAAATACATGACGAAGCCAAAGCCGAAGATGGGAAGAAAGAACGCCGGCAGAAAAAACGCAGGGGCGAGGTGAGCCATAACAACCTCCTCAATAGCTATAGCGTAGCACTACGCACAGATACGTTGGCCGTGTTTCGTTTGTTCCTCACAGCCTTAGGTGATTTAAAACGAACAACTTAGCGCCGCATGGCCCGCTTGCGTTCCAGCACCGTATCCAGCCCCGCTTTCGTATCTTTCGGAAGATGATAAGACTCTTCGTCCGAAGGATACTGCTGCGATTTCACGTCGGCGCGAAAGGCGCGGACGGCGTGGCCGATGAGCGCGGCAGCGTCGGCGTAACGGCGCACAAACTTTGCCGGCGGCTGAAAAGTTAGATTGAGCAGATCGTGAAAGACCAGGACCTGGCCATCGCACTCCGGGCCGGCGCCGATTCCGATCGTGGGCGTGGCCACTTCGGCCGTGATCATAGCTGCGACTTCGCGCGGAATGCCTTCCAGCACCAGGCAGCAGACTCCGGCGCGATCGAGGGCAACGGCGTCGCGCATGAGTTGCTCAATGGCGCCGAGACTCTTGCCCTGCACTTTGTATCCGCTCATCACATTAACCGATTGCGGCGTGAGGCCGATGTGTCCGGCGACAGGGATTTCTGCGTCAATGATGCGGCGGATGAGCTCGGCGCGTTTCTCGCCGCCTTCAATCTTCACCACTTCCGCACCGCCTTCTTTCACGAAGCGGGTGGCGTTGCGCAGAGCGTCTTTGGGATCAACCTGATAAGACCCGTACGGCATATCAGCCAGCAGCAAAGCGCTCTTCACCCCGCGGCGAACCGCCTTCACGTGATGCAGCATTTCGTCCACGGTGACCGAGAGCGTGTTCTCGTATCCGAGAATAGTTTGGGCGAGCGAGTCGCCGACCAGAATCATCTCAATGCCGGCCTCATCGACCAGTCGCGCCGTGGCGTAGTCGTAAGCCGTGAGACAGGTGATAGATTCGTGGCGAAGCTTTTGCTCGCGAATGGAAGCGACGGTAACTTTTGGGCGGGGCGCGTCGTGGCCGGAAAAGGCTGACCCGTTGATCGGGGCGATGCTCATGGTCCCTCCAGTGCCCCTCCGGCATGCCGGATAGAGCCTGTGCAGCATCTACGAGGATGCTGTGGGTATTGTAGCGGGAAACGCCGACGATGAACAGTCGGTTTTGGGCCGAAGAATTCTTACCGTTTTCGCCGGGTATTCGCCCGCAGCCAAGAGGAATAGCCGGCCTCGTCTAAACTGCCCGCGGCCAGGGAGGTGACTGCCTGCGTGGCATCCTCCTCGCTCGCTTGAAATTCGAAACCGTTAAGTTCGAGAAAAAGAACACCAATCACAAAACCAGTGCGCTTGTTTCCGTCGACGAAAGGATGATTGCGCACTACTCCTGCGGTATAAAGGGCCGCCATTTCGATAGTGTCAGAAGAATCGGCGTAGGCATAGTACTGGCGTGGTCGCGCCAGAGCGGATTCAAGAAGTCCTCGATCGCGCAGACCCGAAGCGCCGCCATGCAGCGCCAACAGGCGATCATGGATCGCGAGAATATCGCGCGTCTCGATCCAGAGGGGCTCTCTGTATTTTCCGGTCACACTTCACTTCGCCAGAGCATGCAGTGTATTGCGGTAGCGGTCCATGATCTCTTCGGCCTTTTTCATCTTCTTCTCGAACGCGGGATCATACGGGGTCAGCCGATAATCGCCGTCGCCGGCCTCGATTAGAAAAACCTGTTCGCCGTCCCCGGTTCGAAGGCGTTGAATGACCTCCTTGGGCAGAACAACGCCCAGCGAATTGCCAAACTTGCGAATCTTGAGTGGGACCATGCTTCCTCCAGAGTTATTACAATTGTAATAACTTGGGCCAAGTGATGCAACAGATTTCTGAATCACCCTGGGATTTCGTCCCGTACCGCTCTCCGTCTACGGCGCTGCCACGACGACAAGTGGCGGCTCGGTTGCCGTCGGAACTGCCCGGAGCCTCAGTCATTTAACGCATTCTCTCTTGCGCCGCACAAACGCGACTCGCCCACGCGAAAAACCAAACGTTAAAAGTGATTTCCAGTAGACAGAGTAGGATTGCTAATATCGTCCCGACTCGGCGGAGCGATGTAATCGGCCAGAATCGTATGAGGAGATAAATTGTCCCTGCTCCCAGCGCCGCGAGGATCAGCATAATGGGGCGATTTTCGCAGTAGGTATGCACGAAGGCCGGAAACGAGAGAAACGAAAGCGCCGCCAGGACTAACGCGGCGAGCATGCACCACAGGATGCGGCCTTGTGACGGGTGGCGTGACACGGAATCAAGCGCCTACAGCTTCCTGCCCTCCCAGCGGCAGAAAATACTGCGTGCCTTTAATCGGTTCTGTCACTTTGCGCAGCAGTTCCTGCAGGTCTTCGTTGCGGTCGACAAAGTCGATGTCGCTGGTGTTCACTATCAGCAGGTCGGACGAGGTGTAGTGAAAGAAAAAGTGTTCATAGGCCTTCACAACTTCTTCCAGATATTCGTCGCTGACCGAGCGCTCGCCGGGGGCGTTCTTTTTCCTGAGACGCTTTTTTAAAACTTCGGGCGTGGCTTGCAGGTAGATGACGAGATCGGGCGTCGGCAACTGGTCGCGAAAGTGGTTGTAGTAGCGATTGTAGGTGTCGAGTTCGGGGTCGGTGAGGTTGAGGCAGGCGAAGAGTTTGTCTTTCTCGATGATGTAGTCGGCGACCACGGTTTTCTGCGAGCGCGGGCCAAGATCGAGTGCCTGTAGTTGCTGAAAGCGCTGCACCAGAAAGGTGAACTGCGCCTGAAACGCAGCGCCACGTTCCCCTTCGTAAAAAGCGCCGAGAAAGGGATTCGATTCCGGCTCCATCACGCGCTGGGCATTGAGGCGCTCGGCGAGGATGCGGGCCAGAGTGCTCTTGCCCACCCGAATGGGTCCTTCGACTGCTATGTAGCGGGGAAGTTCGAAAAGATTAGCCATGTTTTCGCAAGCAATCGGAATTGGCAGGATAGCTCGGATGGAGCCGGGTGGCAATTGAGGGAAGAGTTAACAGGGCAATTGGGCCATTGGGCGATTGAGTGATTGACGATTGAGTGATTGACGATTGAGCCATTGAGTGATGTGAAAGCAACGCAGGATTTTCAATCGCACAATCGCCCGATCGCTCAATCACCCGATCATCCAATGAAATACAATTCCCGCATGCTTGGGCTTGCTCTCACGGGCGCGGGTACTGCGGCGGCGGTGGCGGCGGGATATCAGTCGATGGCGCCCACCGGGCAGTGGTATGGGCGGACATTTACCGGACTGGCGCGCGGGTCGCGGCAGATGGCGCTGACTTACGATGACGGGCCGAACGATGCGCATACGTTGCGCTTGCTGGAAGTGCTGGCGAAGCATGGCGTGCAGGCAACTTTTTTTGTGATTGGGAAGTATGTGAAGCAGCGGCCGGATATTGTGCGTGAGCTTGTGGCGGCGGGGCACGTGGTGGGAAATCATACGTTCACGCATCCGCTGTTGACTCTTAAGAGCGAGGCTCAGGTGAGGCAGGAATTGTTTGCCTGCCGCGAAGCTTTGCAGGATGTAACCGGGCAGGCATCGAATTTATTTCGGCCTCCCTTTGGCGGAAGGCGGCCTGCCGTTTTGCGCATCTCGCGCGAGATGGGGATGGAACCAATCATGTGGAACGTAACCGGCTACGACTGGAACGCGCCGCCGGCCGCAGTAATCGAGGGCAAGGTAGCGAGGCAGATTCGCGGCGGCGACGTGATCCTGCTGCATGATGGCGGCCACAAACAAATGGGCGCGGACCGCTCGCAGACCGTGATCGCCACAGACCGGATGATTTCGCGGTATCGAGCCGAGGGCCGCGAATTTGTGACCATTCCGGCGATGCTGACCGCTGACCGCTGACAGCTCTCAGCTAAAAAACACTTCTATCGAATTTCACCAAGCTCGGATCAGGACTTTACTTCCGCGAATGCTTCCTTCGCTGCAGCAATCGTTTTTTGCACGTCCTCTTCCGAATGCGTTGCGCCCAGAAACGCGGCTTCGTATTGCGAGGGCGGCAAATAGAATCCGCGGTCGAGCATGGCGCGGAAGAATTTCCCGAAAGCCTCGGTATTCGACTTCGAGGCCGAATCCCAATCGGTGACCGGACCTTCCGTGAAGAACCAGGTAAACATGGATCCCACGCGGTTATAGCAAAGGTTAACGCCGGCATCTTTGGCGGCCGCGGCCACGCCTTCCACCAGATCTTTGCTCAGCTTGTCGATGCGCGAATAAATTTCCTGCTTGTGATCGCGCAGATGTTTCAACATGGCGATGCCCGCAGCCATGGCCAGCGGATTTCCCGAGAGCGTGCCCGCCTGATACATCGGCCCCAGTGGCGCGACCAGGTTCATGATCTCGCTGGATCCTCCATAAGCTCCAACCGGCAAGCCTCCGCCGATAATTTTGCCCATCGTGGTCAAATCCGGATGGATGTTGTAAAGTTCCTGCGCGCCGCCGTAGGCCACGCGGAATCCGGTCATCACTTCATCAAAAATCAGCACCGATTTTTCGCGCTCGGTAATCAGACGCAAGGCAACCAGATAATCGTCGGCAGCAGGAACGCATCCCATGTTGCCGACAATCGGTTCCACGATCACGCAGGCAATCTGGTGCTTGAATTTCTGGAAAGCATACTCAACGGCCTGCACGTCGTTGAAAGGCAGGGCCAGGGTGAACTGGGTGAACTCCTCGGGAACGCCCGCGGAGCCCGGGATTCCGAGCGTTGCCACGCCCGATCCCGCTTTCACCAGCAGCGAATCGGAGTGGCCGTGATAGCAGCCCTCAAACTTCACAATATATTTTCGTTTGGTGTAAGCGCGCGCCAGGCGAATGGCAGACATGGTAGCTTCGGTGCCGGAGCTGACGAAGCGAACCTTCTGCATGGGCGGAAATGCCGCCAGCACAAGCTCCGCAAGATCGGCTTCCGATGGCGTGGAGGCGCCAAAGCTGGTTCCGTTAGCGGCTGCGCCCACGATGGCGTCGAGCACGTCCGGCGCGGCATGGCCCAGAATAAGCGGCCCCCAGGAGCCAACATAATCGATGAATTCGTTTTCATCGGCGTCCCAGATACGCGAACCTTTGCCGCGCACAATAAAGGGTGGATCGCCGCCCACCGAACCAAACGCGCGCACGGGAGAATTCACTCCGCCGGGAATCATGCTTTCGGCGCGCTGCTGCAAACGGCGTGACTGCTCAACTTTTCGGGGCGATGTCAACGGCATTCAGGGGCTCCGGCGCAGATTATTAACCGAGGAAACTGATTACTATACCAGCGCCGAGCCCAAATAAATTAATCAGATATTCACCATTTTGCCATCGTCTTGCAACACGATCCCGTTAGTTTGAGTTCATCACCTGCCCTTCTAACCGGGAGGGTTCAAGGACAGCTTCGGGGGCTCCGGGCTGTCCTTATTTTTATTGTCCTGCGATAGAGCAGAGCTTCGGCGCACTTCCGGCGGGTCAGTAAGCCCGGCAACGCAAGCGGAGGAAATTTTCTTCCGGCTATCATGGCTTTCGCTCTCGGCTATGAATTTCTACGGCGATCAGGCCCATCCAGTTTCTCGGCGCTGGACCTTCGGGACAAGCTAAGCTTGACGTACACTGAACAATCGCGAACGGTCTTCATCGATCCGCCATTTCACGTATTCTTGTTGCAAGCATCCAGGTTAACTATGGTTAACAAATTATGCTTCGGTTTCATCTCACTCTTGGTGATCAGGATCACACCCTGAAGTGACCCTAAGCCTTGGTCCGGAAACGCCTCCGCTTTAGCTTTGGATTATGAAATTGAAATTCATTTTCAATATCGCGCGTCAAAGCAGGCCGCGTTTTACCGCCTTCAAAGCAATCGCCCCCACCATCCCCTCTGGACTCGGTGTCTGCGGACTGTGGGTTTGCCTAATGGCGATCCCCTTCCGCGTGCTGGGATTCGCACAACAGCCCACCGTTCCCTCCGCCGCCGCTAGTAATGCGCCCCAAGCCGCCGCAACTGAAACCGATCCGCCCGTCGATGCCACTGAATCCATGCTCCCTCACTTCAAGGACACGCGCTTCTGGCTGGACGGGCAGGCAAATTTTATTTTTCAAACTCATCCGCCATTCGATGCCGCCTACAGCGGAACCCACAGCCTTGGTCCCAACTACGAAAAAGCTACTTCCCGGGTGATGACTCTTTACACCGGCGTGCGGCTGAATGATTCGACCGAATTTCTGCTGGATATTGAAGAAGCGGGCGGAATGGCGCTCACCGAGGGTTTTGGACTGGCGGGAAATACCGATTTGGATATCGTGCGCAATCCCAGCCTGAGCAAAGCGCCTTACGTGGGGCGCGCGATGATTCACAAAGTCTTCGCGCTGAGCCATGACAAAATTGAAAATCAGCGCAATTTCCTATCCTTGTTTGACAAACTTCCGCGACGGCGGCTGGAACTGCGCTTCGGCAAGTTCAGCATGCCGGATTTCTTTGACATGAATTCGGTCGGAACCGACACGCATTTGCAATTCATCAACTGGACCACCGATAACAACGGTGCCTACGACTATGCCGCCGACACGCGCGGCTACACCATCGGCCTGACCGCCGATTTTGAAGACCGCAACTGGGGCTTCCGTTTTGCGGAAGCGCTGATGCCGAAGATTGCCAACGGCATCGATCTGGTATGGAAGCCGTGGCAGGTGCACGCGGAAAATTTTGAATACGAGTTGAGGCGCGGCCTGATTCCCAAAAAATCCGGCGTGATTCGCCTCCTTGCCTTCACCAACTACGCCAACATGGGCATTTATCGCGACCAGATTGCGCTGGCCGAGGAAAATCATGTGGCGCCCGATATTACAAACCATCCCTGGCACATCACGCGCAAGTATGGATTTGGCGTGAACGTTGAACAAAACCTCTCACGCTATCTGACCGCGTTTACCCGCTTCGGCTGGGACAATGGCAAGACTGAATCGTTTGCCTACACCGAGGTTGATCAAACTTTCGCGGGAGGCGTTGGAGCGAATGGGGCATGGTGGCATCGCAAGCAGGATCGCGCTGGCGCGGCACTGGTTTCAAACGCGATTAAAAAAGATCATCAAATTTATCTGGCCGAGGGCGGCCTGGGATTTCTTCTGGGCGACGGCAAATTGAATTACGGGCGAGAAAATATTGTGGAGACTTACTACACGGTGCATGTCTGGCGAGGAATTTATTTAGCACCCGGACTGCAACACATCGAAAATCCCGGCTACAACCGCGATCGCGGACCGGTGCTGGTCCCGTCGTTCCGGGCGCACGTGGAATTCTGAAATTCCACGGACTACAAGTAACGGTCTAATACGGCGGTATCGAATTCGGCGATGCGCGCAAAAACGGGATCGTTTGTGACCAGGCCCGTGGCACGCGACTGAATCGCAGTCGCCGCCTGCAGCGCATCTGGAGTTCGAAGGCTGTACTGTGCGCGTAACTTCGCAGCAGTGTCAGCAATTTCCAGATCGGGAGCGATCCATCGCAAATTCGGATAGGTCGAAAGCAAAGCATAAAACGAATCAACGCTATTTTCATCCCCCTCGCGATAGGACGGCACCAAAAGTTCGGTCATGGTAATGGTGGAAGTGACTGCTTCGTGACCCGATTGTTGTATCCAGGAAAAAATGGGATCGGTGAGTGCCACATATTTCGCGTTCGATTCCAGTTGATAAATGAAAACGCTGGTATCGAGGGCGAGCCGCCGGTGACGGCGCAGGAACGAGAGAAGCCGCGCTACTCCCAACTCTGGCGCTCTTTATGCAGGTGGCGCGAAGGATACGCAGTCTTGGCCAGGCCGCGCATTGCGTCACTGTACGAATGCGGCTTTTGCAAGATCAATACTCGCTTGCCGCGAACCACCACTGAAACCTTGTCGCCGGCTTTCAACCCGAGCGCCACTCGCGCTTCGCGGGGGATGACAATCTGGTGTTTCGAAGAAACGGTCGCTTCTGGCATGCTTTACATTGTACCCTAAAGTAAAGCGCTAGTGCTCAACTTTCACGCCCTTCCAGAAGGCCACGTACCCCTTGATCTGCTTGGCGGCGGATTTGGGTTCGGGATAATACCAGGCGGCTCCAGCATTCTTCTTGCCGTTCACTTCTACGTCGTAGTAGCTTGCGGTTCCTTTCCACGGGCAAACGGTGTGGGTATCGTTGGGCTTGAAATATTCTTGATGAATTGCATCGGGAGGAAAATATTGATTACCTTCCACTTCAACCGTTTTATTGCTTTCGGCGAGTACTGCGCCTTCCCACGTTGCTTTTGCCATAATGCCCATATAGATTCCTAGCAGGGTCCGCGGGTTCACAAAACATTTCAGGAGCACAATGGCGCAAGCTGCGACGAATTTGCGATTCAATGGGCACTCCATGGTGGGAGCGCTGCAGCGGGTGATGGTCTGTTCCCCGCGCACGGCGGGATGGAATCAATCCGAACGGGCAACAACCTGGCGCGAACTGGGATTTCTTCATCCCGTGAACTTTGACATCGCGCAACATCAGCATGAAACCCTCTGCCGCGAGTTGGAAGCCGCAGGCGCGGAAGTGCTCGAGATGCCCGCTGCCGCCGATCTTTCCCTCGATGCGGTTTACACCCACGACGCTTCCCTGGCAACGGACTATGGATTGATCCTGATGCGCCCGGGGAAGGCGAATCGTGCGGCGGAGCCGGCGCGGCACGGCGCCTACTGCGAGAGTCTTGAGCTGCCCGTCTTCGGCGCGATTGCCAGCCCCGGCACCACGGAGGCCGGAGACATCGTGTGGCTCGATGGGGAAACTTTGCTGGTCGGCCGGGGATCCCGCACCAATGCGGCGGGCATTCAGCAGATGCGCGACGTGCTGGCGCCGAAGGGCGTGCAAGTTTTATCCGCCCCCTTGCCCTATGCCGCCGGACCATCCGCCTGTTTACATTTGATGTCGCTGATGAGCCTGCTCGATGAACGTACTCTGCTGGTCGATTTGCCATGGCTCGCCGTGGAGACGGTGGAGCTGCTCAGGTCGCGCGGATTCAAGTTCATCGAGATCGACGCATCGGAGCGCGACACACTGGCGTGCAATGTTCTGGCACTGGGAAATAATCGCTTGCTGGCGATTGCAGAGAATTCCCGGACGAATGCGCGGCTGCGCGAGGCGGGATTCGACGTGCGCACTTTTCCGGGGAATGAATTGTGCGTGAATGGCGGCGGCGGGCCCACCTGTTTGACACGGCCGCTGCTGCGGGGCTGAACCCGTTTCGGAAGCATTGCAGCGTCCAAAAAAACAGGCTCCTCCTAGATCTCTTTGGGTTCAGTGTTCGTTGCCGAGGTCACGTTCGAAGGCGGGTCGTCAAATGACTTGCCCGGTTCATACGCGCGCTTCTCGTGGCGCGCGCCTACCTTGCGAATGGCATCATGCCAGCCATCGTCCCATTTGATGCGGGCCTCGCCCTCCACCACGGTCCAGGTGCCGTGCGGCGGGCCGATTGATTTCTTGGCCGTGCCGTCTCGTTCGAGCGTGATGTAGAAACTGCCGCCATCCCCTTCTCCCACCTTCCATTTGCCCACAAAGTGGTTCTTACCGGGCGCGGCTGCGCTCGATAAACTTTCAAATTCAATGCGGGAAACATCTGCCCCCGCAATGCTCTTGCGGTGTTCATCTTTGAAGACGATCATCGCGGGAGCATGCAAGTCAATGCGCGCCACGTCTGCAACATCAACATTTTGGCTGTGTCCGTCTTTGAAGATGATCACCATCGAGCCGCGCTCATCGAGAGGGACGGCCTCCGCCGTGGCTACAGCCCCGCACAGCGCCACAAACAGCAATCCGAAAATCCCAAAAGCTTTATTCTGCATAGATTTCAAGCCTGCTACGCTGCGCCCTTTCCAGATTCTTTCAAGTAAGCCAGCACCTCGGCGGAGTGCCCCTCCGGCTTCACTTTCTCAAAAACGTGCTGCACCTTTCCATCCGGCCCGATGATGAAGGTGGTCCGCACCACGCCCATCACTTTCTTGCCGTACATGTTCTTTTCTTTCAACACGTCGAAGGCGATGGCTACTTTTTTCTCGGCATCCGCCAGCAGCGAAAAGGGCAGATGGAACTTCTCCTGAAACTTTTTTTGCGCTTTCGGCGTGTCCGGGGATATGCCAAGTAACACGGCGCCGGTTTTTTGCATCTGTTTGTAGGTGTCGCGAAATTCGCAGGCTTCCACCGTGCATCCCGGAGTGTCGGCGCGAGGATAAAAATACAGCACCACGGTTTTGCCCCGCAGACTTTTCAGCGAGATTTCCTGCCCGTTCTCGTCCGGCAAAGTAAACTCGGGAGCCTTATCATTGACATGGATGCTCATAAACGCCTCATTTCAGGAAGGGTTAGGTTGATGTCGGCAAGGCTGCGTCGAAGCTCAGCGCGACGGAACCATTGGCCAAACTGATTATGTACAGAAAGCTCTTATACCGCAGAGTAGGCTCCGCCGTCATTTCTATTCTGGCACTCCTTGCCACGTCCGCCCCGGCACTGGCACAAATGCCGCAATTGAAGCGGCCGCAGGATGACAACGAAGAAAAGAAGCCGGTCAAGCCCAAGCCTCAGAAAGTAAAAGGCCCGCGCGCCATCGGATTGTTGCAAATGAACCAAAGCGGGAAGGGCTCGCTCATTCCCATTGCGATTCAGGTCGACGGCAAATTCTACGATGCCAGTGTCTACAAAGCCGAGCCCGTGCCCATGGCTCTGGACCCCGGAACCGTGTATGAGGTTGAGCAGACCGGCAGTTCACAAGGTTTGTTCACGGTAAACGGAGCGCTGCACGGCACTGCGCCCGGAACGTCGTCCAAGTGGACCGGAACGGGATCGTACTACGCTAATGGAACGGAAGCGGCGAAGACCACGCGCAAAGCGGAAAACGTTCCCGTGGGCATTGATGTCGGCGACAGTGATGCGCCGCCTAAGCTCACGCGCGGGAATTCCAAATCGGGAGACACGCCTCCACCGGCCGCACCGGAAACAAAATCTCCTTCCACCCCGGCATCGATGGACAAGCCGACCGATTCGGGAAAAGATGATGCCGGAAAGGATCATCGCGGAAAAGATACAGACAAGCAGGCCACCAAGGCTTCGGAAACTCCGGCCGCGACGGCGCCGTCGAGTCCGTCTGGCGACAAGTCGTCAGATCAGAAAATGCCGGACGCAAAGCCTGCGGAACAAAAGAGTTCCGATCAAAAACCATCTGATTCAAAAGCTGGGGAGGAGAAATCGTCCGAGCAAAAAACATCCGAGCAGAAAGCCGAGGACTATTACCGGCCGACGCTGCGTCATGCGAAGCCGACGCACGGCGCGCCGCCGGATGAGCTAGATTCCAAAGTTGATCTTAAAAAAGTTGATCCCAAGACGGGAAAGCCGGACTCGCAATCTCCCATAACGGGAGCGATCAAGTTCATCCCTGCAATTTCCGACGAAGGCGGACCCGAGCCCAAGTCGTACCAGTTTTATTGGAAGGCGGGAGAAGAGGAAGAGCGGCGCACGGAGATGCTGGCGCTGGCGGCCGATGAGCTGCGAGCATACACCACCGCGCTGGCGAAGAACAGCATTCCTGCCAAAGCCGATCCCGCGAAAGGTGCGGCGGCAAAGACATCCGCGGCCAAGCCGGCGGCGCAACGAAAAACGGCCAAGCCACTTCCGCCTACGTTTGAGAACGTTCGGTTCAATGCCTTCGACGTGTGGAGCAACAACCAGCCGGTCATGATTCTGACAGCGGATGCGCGCCCCGCGATCGCGCCGGGAGCAACCACTGCGCCGGAGACCTACAACATCACCCTGGTAGCGCGCGCCGATATTTATGGGAGCCTGCGAAAAGTCTATGCGGGAGTTACCGATAGGTTCCATCTGGATGTGACGCCCAAAATGGAACTGATCGACGCGGTGGATGCCGACGGCGACGGCCGTGGCGAGTTGCTGTTTCGCCAAACCACAGATAACGGAAGTGGTTACGCGATTTATCGTCCCACCGCCGATAAGCTTTGGAAAATGTTTGAAAGCAGTGGAAGCTGAGGAGCAGCTCTCAGCTCTCAGCTCTCAGCTCTCAGCTCTCAGCTCTCAGCTCTCAGCTCTCAGCTCTCAGCTCTCAGCTCTCAGCTCTCAGCTCTCAGCTCTCAGCTCTCAGCTCTCAGCTCTCAGCTCTCAGCTCTCAGCTCTCAGCTCTCAGCTCTCAGCTCTCGGGATGCAGAAAGGATCTGGTTGTTTGCCGGATAAAAATCCCAGCTCTCAGAAACTTTTGTTTTTGAGAAGCTGGGAATGGTTTCGGCTGCCGGCGGGTTTTAAGTGAGAACTGGCAACTGAGAACTAGGTTCTTACGTTTCTATGCCTACGTGGCAAACGCGGCCGACGAGATAGTCGGAGGCGGACTTGCCCTCTTCCATGGTGATGACTTCAATCGGGTAAGACTGGTTGTGGGGCCGCAGAATCAAGTGGTTACCGGCAACCTCGACATACTTCACCGTGCAATTGTCGTTCTTCAGGACGGCATACATATTGAACTCGCCTTTGCGATAGGGCTTGAGCGAGTTGTAGTGACGGTCGATCAAAAGGGTGGCTCCGGGGAGCAAGCGGGGATACATGCTCATGCCTTCGCGGGCGTCTACCTTGATGAGAACAAAGCGCTCCCACTGTTCCCGGTCACCTTCGGTGTGGGTTTTCAGCTTCTTAAGGAAGCTTTTCTTGAACTTCAAAATTTCTTTTACCTGCATGCTGGTGATGAGCGGATTGGTGGCGGCGACGTTGCTGTCGGTGAGCAGGACGTTCTGGAATTCGTCGTTGCTGGGAGGCAGAATCGAAGCGCGCTTGTTGACCTCGGTGGGATCGAGCAAATCGAGTACGGAAAGATGCTGGACGGCGAGCACGCGGTCCATGCCTTCGAGGCTCAAACCGCGCTTGCGATTCAAGAAGTTAGATATATGAGCCTGCTTGAATCCGGTTTGTTGAGCGAGGCGGAGGCCGGTCAGATCGCCTTCGTCAATGCGCTCCCAAAGAGTATTGCGGAGGTTGTCTTGCAGCACTCGGAATTTCATAGCCGGGAGTATAGCATGGCCCCTATATCAATATGCTAAATAAATAAAGTTTTCCACAGCCCTTTGGGTATAACAACCTTGACTCTCATATTTGAGAGCTATACGATTTCCACAGTGCTACAACCCAAATCTGTTTTCGGGGATCGCCAGCCATGAGTAGTCAGGATAACTACAACGAAGAAAAGGACTTCGTCGAGTTCCGCAAGAAGGTCCGGGCAGCGGAAGTGCTTTCCGCCGCCATGGAGCGCCTGCTGCGGTCAGTGCATTTTAGCGGACGAATCAGCGTAGTGGTGCAAAACGGGCAGGTTTTAAAGTCCGGATACGAAGAAGGATTTTTTCGGCAGAGATCCAGTGCCATTTTGGAACGGGGCATAGCGATCGAGCCATAAAGTTATGCCGGCCGCGGAGATCAGGGATGTGAGCCGGCGATTTGAGGGCAGACAGACGAAGCAGTAAGTAGAAAAACTAAATAGCTCAAGCAGGTCATCGTAAGAGAAACGAGTCCTGCGTTTGGTCCCTGTTGAAAAACCAGGAACCAGACGCGGGGCTTTTTTTTTCGGCCGTAGCTTAGCGGCTGCGGCAAAACGTACGGCAACCGCCCAGGTTCCCAGCCGAACCGGGCCCCAGGAGAAATGATGACGATGAACGAGAGCAAGTCTGCCCAACAGTCGAGTCTGGAATTGAAGTATTGCGAACGATGTGGAGCGCTGTGGCTGCGTCCGGCAGGAGGCGGGCAAATTTACTGCGTGAGCTGCGCCGTTGCCGTGGGGGAGATGCCGCCGGCGACTTACCGGCGAGACGGGGAGAGAAATCCGCAGATGCCGCAGGGGCCGCGACGGGGGATGGGGAGAGTGGATAAGGAAAGCTATGAGAAATACTGCGACTTCGATGTGGATGCAGCGGGAGGTGTGGCATGACGTTCACGATCGATTGGATGGGAGCGCAAGCGGAAGGGCCGGATCCAGACGAGGCGCTGAAGGCGATTCGGCCGGATGAGCCCACGAAAAAAGAAGCGTCACGGCCAGAGCCGCCGTGGCAGAACTTGCCGGCACACAACTTCACCGCGAGGTTGCAGCCGCCGACCGAGGAGGAGATGCAGAATGATCCGCTGGATCGCAATCCTGATCTGTGGATGTACCGATCGAGGACGGCAGCGTTGTTGAAGCGGTACATGCGGTTTTCAATCGAAACGGGGCGGCTGCCGTCGTTCATGGGAAGGGAGGTGATTCGGGCAAAGATAAGTTGCTACACGGCAGTGACGTTCGAAGACCGGGTGATTTTTGTGCGCGATGTGGAGATGGCGCTCGAGCGGTTGAGCGGATGGGACCAGGAGTTGATTGCACGACATGTGTTGCAGGAGTACGAGCAGGAAGAGGTGGCACGGATTCTGCAATGTGGGCTAAGAACGATAGAAAGGCGGTTTCCTCAAGTGCTCGATATGTTGAGCGAGTACTTTTTGCGGGTGGGGTTGCTGACAGAAGGGCTTGGGAGGCGCCGATTCTCACATTGAGAAAATCTTGTCAATAGGCAATTTTTGCCAAAATCGCTGCAAGTGATTGATTACAAGGCAAAAATAAACGGAATTATCCCTCTCACAAACCCAACGCATTAAGTGCCGAAGGCCAGCTAAGTGGCTGGCCTTTCAATCATTTCGTCTTGTTTTTGGGATTCGGTTTATTCTTCTTCTTGGGCGGCTTAACCTTGAGGAAGTCTGACACCGCTTCCTCAAACTTCATGGGTATGCGGAGTTCTTCTTTTTTCCCCTTCATGATGCTACTCTCGTTGCCAATTGCGTATCTAACTTCGACAAATCACTGCTGGACGCTACCATGTCGGCATTTTTCTTCAAAATCTTCTGGCTCTTACTGGTCCATCGTGCGCTATCCCTTTCGTCTAATACGAGTCCGATCAACAGTTGTGGGTGAACTTCTCGAATGTCACGGCAGTTAAAATCCCATATTTTTGCAAGTTGCTTGGTGTTCTGCCCGGCGATAACAGCTAATGCAACTCCAGGTTTTCCGTTAGGAGGAACATAAAAATTGAAGTCATATCTGTCGAGTTGACCCTCCACAACCTTGTTCGCCTCAAACGGGAGATGGTGAGCGGCAAGAATTTCCTTAACATCGTCGATTACCTTCCGCACATGAGTGGTGCGAGTACGCTGAAGTAAGTAGGCGTCACCTATTGTTTTGGCCGCCTCGGCGAAGCGCTGAATCTGCTGACCTAACTCTTTTTCTCCGCAATCCAAGATCATATGATCGAGGCGGAAAGAGACACCAAACGAGCTCGCAATCTCCTTTGCTCGTCTTCGGAAATCCGAGGTAACCGATCTGCCACCTTCCTCCAGTTCTCCCAGCGTGCGAGCCATGTCAGAGAGTATGAATTTTCCGGGAGAATACTGGGTTACCGTGACCTCGACCCGGTGATTACCAGAAAAATGCAGGGGCACAGAAAGGACTATGCTATCGCGCACTACGTGATCCGTGGCGGGTTCGCCCACGACCAACTTTCGATATGCGTCGAGATATGCCTTAACGACCGCGTGTCTTCTTGTTCTTGCCACGTTTGTTCCCCGGCGGGCTGGGTTCCCCGATTGCTATGTTCCATTTCTCTAAGCCCCACTGGAACAGTCCGCGCATGGTTGTGTCGTCTGGCTTAGGTCTAGCAGGAACAACCACGCGATCTTGATATTGATTCGTCCAAACATGCTCATGCCATCCATAGACAATTGGGCCACTGGGGCAGTCATGCCAAACCGAGTAGTTAATCCCCCTAATTCTGAATCTCCCGTTCATTGCAAGCGCGGCACTTCGAGGGGGCGTCGGAACACCAGTAGGAGATTTTTTGGCCGTCGCGATCATCAACAACCCATTTGGTTGCCGAGTGGCGACGGAAAAAACCTGAGCCAGCATCTGCTCCTCCCTTGCATTGTGTCGTGCAACTGGTATTGCCTTAATGTATTTTCGTTGCCCAACAAGGGCATCCGCTTCGGCTTGTGTCGGTCCGTCTGGAAACATGAGAGGCCAATCATCATACCTTGGCCTTCTCATGCACCGCAATGCGTTTCACGCCGAAGCGCTCTTTGGTTCTCGCATTGTCAAACGCTTCGCTTCGGCTGCTTTAATCGCAAGCTCTACACGCTCCGTATCACTCAGTTTGCGGCTGTTGTATTTAAAGTCAGCCTCATTGAGGTACTGTTGCATGTAACCCTTTCCGATATGGTGGTAAGTTCCGTAGACGCTGCGCTTGAATAATCCGAAATACCCCTCGACCGTGTTGGTCGTGACGTGCTTTCCGTTTTCGTACCGCGAGTATTCCTTACGGGCGTGTGTTACAAAGTCATGGTTAGGAAAGTCGTCGTGCATGAAGTGATAGATGGTTGCTTCGTCGGTCTGGATATTACTCCCAACCTCGACGTGCTCTTTCATCACAGCTTTAACGTTCTCCAGTGTGACTCGCTCGACAGGGAACGACCGCACACGACTACCATTCTCATTGCGTTCCATGAGAGCAACAACCGGCCGCTTCTTGCTGCGCCGATTGCCAACTCCCACGATTCCTGTGCCTTTCTCTTTAGGACCAACCCAAGTTTCGTCAATTTCGACGATGCCTTTGAGTTTGTCCACAAATGGATGCTGCGTCATGGCAAAGCGCAACCGATGGAACATGAACCACGCAGTCTTGTAGGAGCCGCGCTTCCCATAGAACGTCCCCATCATGCGAAACAGTTGATGTGCGCTCATGCCTTTTTTGCTGGCGCAGAGCAGATGTATAGCGAGCAGCCATTTATTCAAAGGGGTATGCGTATCTTCGAAGACAGTCCCAACGGTAACACTGAACTGTTCGCGGCATCCGCCGCACTTCCACAATCCCTTGCGCGCGTGTGTGTTCTTCTTCGACTCACGAGGCTGAAGACGATAGGCATTGTTTACTAAACCGCAGTGCGGGCATACGGGGCCATCGGGCCAGCGCTTTTTCTCCAAAAACTCCCGCGCTTTATCTTCGTCGTGAAACTGAGCTGTTGTGCTTTCTGTCATCTTGTACTCTCTAATTCAAAGTACTTTACAACAAAGTATTGGGTTTGTCAAGTTAAAAGTCTTTTCTTCGCCATTTGTTCGCCTATTATCTTAGCCCTTGAGCACGTTTAATGCCAATGGGTTCGGTGGATTTGTACGACTGCCCGTAACTGCTAGATTTTAATGTGGGTTTGTGAGAGGGATAATTCCGAAAATAAACGCGACTATATACTTGACACAAATGATAGACTTGGAATACCGTGACAGGGCAAAAGCCATTCAGCAAGCCAAGGAACTCCGGTTCCTTCCACCGCTAGACGCTGGCATAAAAAATATCGTGGTGACGCTGGTGGCTAATGGCGTGGAAACGTTTGAGTCATGCGAAGGCGGGTCGGGGCATGCTTTTCCAGAGCCGACAGTAAAGTTTGAGGGAGTAGATTCGGAAGGGTTAAGGGCAGTAGCAATCGCATTGGAAAATGACCTTCCTGTGCGTAGGCTTCGGCGGGTATGGAGCATTCAGGATCGAGTGCTCCACGGCCCTTGGTGGGAGATGACATTCCGCATGCCAAAGTATGCGCACAAGAAGGCGCGAGCAAGGAAGCGCTAACTCTGACAATCCTCACAGTGGCGATAGCCGCCTGTACCAGGACGGCGCTCATTTTGTGGTATGTCACGGCCAGCGCGGCACTGATCGTCAGTGTGGTAAACCTGCTTGTTGATTGGTTTTTTCGCTTCGTTAATTGAGTAATACGGACTAACTCTGCCCATTGGTCTTGGTCTCCTGTAAAAGATTTAGGAACACCCAAGGTTCGGCCCAGTTAAAACTATCTAGCACAACTCTTCCAGCAGCCACTACAATGCGGCCCACTGCTGCATTTGGTGCCGCAGTTGCCTTCATTGCATCCGTAGCTCCCGCACCCATGGCAACACTGTTTCCGGTCGTAAGAATTATCCGCAAGGGATAACATCGACATGGAAACCAATGCCGCGATTAGCAAGATACGTTTCATGGTAGCTCCTGCGAACTTCAGAATAGAGGGAAGGCCAACGTTATACCACGTCCAGAAAGGATTACACAGTGAAATTACGTACTCTCGTAGTAGTAGGCGTCCTAGCCGTAACTGTCATGGCCTTTGCAGGTGAACCGCAGACAACCGTGAGCGTAACTCCGCTTCCGCCAGAACCGATTCCGACCGGAGCGTGTACTGCATCCACATCTGGTTATCTGGGAATTGTCGAAAAGGACAAAAGCGAGCGCACCAAGTTAACCGCGCAAGAGGTCGGGGCATACGTGCAAAAAACGCTGGCCGAAGGGTACAGCGTAACGCTATACCCTCAGGCCAGCGGAAAGATGTTCACCGTACAAACCTGTCACCCAACAAAGCCCTAGGGTAACGGTTTGACAGTAGCGGTAGGAGGTGTGAAGGTTTTGGAATTCTCTATGTGAACGAGTGGGACTGTGAAGTCCTGCTTGTTCGAATAGTTTCCATAGCCCTCCGCTGCGAAAGCCTCAAAACTGAGGACGTAGTCGTTAGTGGCAATATTGTCTGGCACCGTAAACTCCAGAATGAAGGTTTTCGGAGATGACGGTGTCGGGCTATTGGCGTTGAAGCCGCCAGCGAATCCCGCTTGATCTTTCGGAATCGCCTGTGTGCTGCCCAAGCTTGCGTAAACCCGCGTGATCTTGTCAGCATTCGGGCCATCAAACTTGATTTCATATTTAATGACATCGCCGGGATGGCGGGGCAATGGTTTGGCCTCTTGAGCATGAACTGCGGAAAAGCTCAAGAGAACAGGAAACAGCAATTTGAAAACTCTACTCGACATTGTTAATTCTCCTTGTTCCCCCTTGGGGAAGGGCTGCGTTACAATGGCGGAGGGCGGGGGGATCGGACCCCGTTCCAGTAAAGGAACTACGGTTGATAAGACCGCTCCTAGTGCCAACTAGACACCCTCCGGTCGGGCAACGTTAAGAAGCCCTCATCACGGCTCGTTCCGTACCCGCCAAGGAAAGCGGAACGGGCCTTTCAGTTATCGCCCAACCCCACGATGAGGTACAGCGCCGATGGGGGAGGGCTATAAATATTCTCCGCATATATAGACACACTTTTCCCTTTGACTGCTTTCACTTTTTTATTGACGGGAAGATGAGAACTGCTCTAAGATGGGTTTGCTATCAGAAGCAGCCCATCTTAAAGGCTCAGTCTCAGGGACTCGTTGGCGCGAGTCCCTTTCGACTTTTGTTCGCAAATTCCGACGACGAAGCGCGTTTAGCAACTTGATCGCTGTGCGAGTATACAGCATGGACTGTACTCTCCAAAGCGTATTTTTCGCGAAGTACCCCACCTATTGGGGGTTGGGCTGTGGAAAACCTGTTGAATGATCGGTTATTTTGTTTATGAAGGCAGATAAAGGCCAATTCGACGAAGTTCTCCGCCGGATGCTGCAGAAGTCTCCTCAGAAAACCTCTGAGATAAAGGCTCCTAAAAAGGAACCTGAGGCTCATCCTCGGCAATCAGCGAAGCGAAAGTGAGCGGCGGGAAGCCGCATAGACGGGCTACTGTCTCGGCAAACGAGTCCTGTTTCCGGCGATTGAACCGATAGGCAAATTCATCAAGATAGCGCTGCATGTGCTTCGCGCTGATCTTGTGGTATTGCCCTATGATGCCGCGCTTGAAAAGCGAGAACACGTTTTCGATTGAGTTTGTGTAGACATCTCCGCGCACGTACTCACCGATTATGTGATTCACTATTTCGTGCTTCGCCTTCATTTCAGGATTGAAAGCGAAGTGGTAGATCACAGATTGATCGGTCATAACTTTCTCGACGTTCTGGTCTACGCTGGCTTCGATGAATGGGCGGAGATTAGCTTTCTTGGCATTGGGAACGTGCTTTAGCTTTAGGTTTCCTTCGCGCTGGATAGCACCTAAGACGGTCTGCTTTTGCTTCTTGCCGAAGTAAACGCCTTTGCCCTTTTGCTTTCCGCCGACATAGGTTTCGTCAATCTCAACTGTGCCGCCAAGTTTCGCTATTTCGCCTTCATCCATTATTTCGCGGATGCGGTGATAGAGATACCACGCGGTCTTGTATGAAACTCCTAGGTCGCGTTTTAGCTGCATCGCGCTAAGACCTTTCTTGGCATTGAGCACAAGCGCGATAGCCTGAAACCACTTTATGAGCGGCAAGTGCGAGTCATGGAACAATGTGCCGCTAGTGGGGCTGAATTGCTGATGACAGGTAGGCTCTTGGCAGAGGTAAAACCATGTGCGGGAGTTCTTGGAGTCGGCCTTGCGAGCTACCTTGACGATCTTGTCATTGCCGCAGGTAGGGCAGCGCACAATGCCATCAGGCCAGCGCATCTTGCCAATGTACTCAAGGCATTGTTCGGTAGTTCCTAGCTTTTCGTGGACATCGCAGAGATTCATGGGTGCACCTTGCTACAAGAAGAACTTTACGATAAATGGGCTATTTGTGTCAAGTAAATAATCGCGAAAATAAATTTCGAAAAAGTGGCGGGTGACCCCCCTGCAAAATGCTATTCTGAATATATAGGGTAAAGAAAAAAGAAATACCCTTTGAAGCGCGCTTCCGAGCGCGCTTTTTTCATTTTGGGCTTGGGCGATGGAAATGCCGTCGCTTGTGCCCTTTTTTTGGGGGGGACCCCGGGGAGGGCGAACGTGACTGCGAAGAAAAAGGCGAAGGGCAAGATCAAAAAGAAAGCGGCGGAGGCAGAGGGAACTGCGGAAGAGCCGAAGAAGTCCCTCGATATCGTGGAGGTGCGAGAGAACATCAACGAAATGGTGAAAGCGTCGGCAGCAGAAATTGCCAAGTCAGTGATTGAGGTCACGGCGAGGACGGGGCAGTTGTCTTCGGCAAGATATTTGTTTGAGGCGGTGGGAATTTATCCGGCGAGCGAGCAGGCGGAGGCGCGGCCGCTGGAGATCAGCATGGCGCACCAGTTATTGAACCGGCTGGGAATTCCGATTGAGCCGGTGGTGCGGGAGGTGGATGGGGAGATGATTATCCGGGAGGTGACGCTGGTGGACCAACCGGCGTTGGTGAAGGAGAAGAAACCGGCGGAAGACAGTGGCGACAAAAATCCTGAAGGCGCGGACGAGAGTTAGTCAGGGGACGAGAAGGGTTCGCGAAAGAGGGGATGCCGTAGAATGAAGCGCGGGAACGGCAGCACAAGCGAGGCGCGACGGACACCGGCGGTATCAATTTCGCCGCGGGTGGAGTCGCGCTGGCGGAAGGCGATGGCGGTGTTCCCGCAGAGTCCGCGGAACGAGACGATCGAAAAAATTTCAGCGGACGGAAAAATCCGCGGCAGAGGACGAAGAGTGGGAATTGACATTACGTGGGTGACCGACCGGATTGGGGTCGGAGGCGGGATATGGAATGCGGAGAACATGGCCTTGGTGGCGCGGGCGGGAGTGACGCACATTATTGACATGCAGATTGAGTTCGACGACACGCCGCTGGCCGGACCGCATGGGATTGCGGTCTGCTGGAATCCGGTGGACGACGATTTCGAACCGAAGAGCGCGGAGGTATTCCGGCGAGGTGTTGATTTTGGGCTGGCGGCGCTGGAAGAGAATGAGGCGAAGGTGCTGATTCACTGCGCGGCGGGCGTACACCGTGCGCCGATGATGACGCTGGCGCTGCTGGGAGTAATGGGCTGGCCGGTGGAAGACGCAATGGAATTGATCGAGAAGCGGCGTCCTGCGGCTGACTTTGCCGAAGTGTATGTGAAGAGCGTGGAGGATTTTTTGGCGGGGCGAGGGTGAAGGTAGCTACGAGCTACGAGTTGCGAGCCTCGGCGGGACGATGTCGGGGACGACATTGGGAAATAGTTAAGGATCCCCTTCGGCAGGCTCAGGGCAGGCTTTCGCTCGGGATGACATTGATGAAAATGCGTTTCTAGAATTGACGAGGAGGAATTATGTGGCAGACATGCCGCCCGATGGGGCGGCTTTTTTATTGGGCGGTGGTGACGATGTTGGTGACTGCGAGCGTGCGAGGCATGGCAATGTTCCCGCAGAGCGGGCCGGTTCTGACTACAGTGCAGGATACGGTGTACCAGGCGGATGGAAATCCGGCGCAAGGCACTTTGATCATTACCTGGCCGGCGTTTGTTACGGCGAGCGGAACGGCGGTGGCGGCAGGGGAGACGGGCGTCACGCTGGGAACGGGCGGCGCATTGAATGTGGCGCTGGCGGCGAATGCGGGAGCGAGTCCGGCGGGAATTTATTACTCGGTGGTGTATCAACTGGGGCCGGGCGAGGTGAGAACGGAATACTGGCTGGTGCCGACGAGCTCTCCGGCAACGCTGGCCCAGGTGCGAACGACGCCAGGATCAGGGACGGCGGCGCCGGCAGCATCGATCCAATATGTGAATACGGCGCTGGTGGGCAAGGCGAACGATAACGCAGTGGTGCATCTCTCCGGGGCGGAGACGGTGACGGGGGCAAAAACATTTTCTGCGCCGCCGAGCGTGCCAACGCCGGTGGGCACGGGAGATGTGGCGAATAAATCGTATGTGGATTCGCAAGTGGCGACGGTCGGGTCAGGAAACTTTCTGCCCACGGCGGGCGGCGCGATGACGGGAGCGCTGACGCTGAGTGGAAATCCCGAGACTTTGGTGGCGGAGGCGACGGTGCTGTATGACGGTGTGCTGACGAATGCCCCTGGGTTTTGCAGCTATGCGCTGGTGAATTCACTCAACCTGCAGTGCAGCTTTGCTTACACCTACGCGGCTCACATCTCGCTGGCGGAGGTGAGAAGCGCGGTGCAGACTTCTCCGACAACCTATGCGCCGTATGTGACGCAACTGGTGGGACCGCTGGCGGAAGGTGCGGTATGCGAGATCACAAGTTCGCCATCGCTGGATTTTTATCCGGCGTATGTGCCGCCGTTGAATGAGTTGATTGTGGCCAGCTATCGCGGGCACGGGACGGCGGTGGCGCAAGTGCAAAATGCGGCGAGCGTGGCGGCGCTGCAGAATGGCGCTGACGATGGGACAAGAGGTTCGGTGCGGACGGCGAAGAATCCTGGAGCGCGGACGGCGAGCGACTGCGAGAATGCGGCGCTTGCGATTTTGGATGACACGCTGTTAGCGGCCTGGTTTGGAACGTATGCGACTTGGAGCGACTTCTTGCCGGGGGCGGCGGCGGATATCTTTCCGGGGGACGCGATGACAGTGAGCGCTCCGTCGCGCGGCGCGGCATTCACTGCGATCGTGAGAGCTGTGGGAATTCAGGTGGCTGATCCGGCGAATGATCGCAGCTTCTACACCATAGAGTTTGCCAATGATGCCGCCGCTCCGCTGGGGATTGAATATGACGCGGGAGCGAAGACGCTCTCACTGCAATCGACCATTCCTTTGCTAGAGATTACGCAGGTGGGCGTGTATTACCAAGTGAACCTGACAGAAGCGCAGATTACGGCGGTGAGTTCGACCACGGCACAAATTGATGCGGGCATGACTCCGCCAAGTGGGTATGGCATTGAGGTCCGGGAGCACGACTATGGCTGGGGCCAGGAGAATGACCGCAATCTATTGGGGCGTTTTAGCACGCAGACGTTCAGCTTGCCGCGACTGGCGCGAACGCAGAATTATTTCCTGCGGCTTTATGACAATTCGTCGCCGCCAAAATACTCGCGTTATTCGGCGGCGCTGCATGTGGATTATCCGTTGTAGAGATAGTTGGGGGGGAAGATATGGCAGTCACCGATCGAGAGTTGGCGTTGAGGGCAATCGACATCGAGTTCCAGCGGGAGGTTCTCGACAAGTTGGTGCGGCTGGAGACGAAGATGGATTCGCTGGTGGGCAACGGCCAGCCGGGGCGGGTTAAGGATGTGGAAGAAAAAGTAGCGGTGCTGGAGCGCAACGATTTGAGGAACAGTATGCACAATCGGCTGGTGAATGGAGCGATCAGTGCGGCGATCAGTGCGGCCATCGCTTTGCACAAATATTGGTTGAAGTAAATCTGGTTTGAGGAGAGAAAATCATGAGCATTGTACCGAGCACAACAATCGTAACGAATTTAAAAACTCTGGCGGCTTCGACGGCGAACACCTTGAAGAATGCAGGCAGCAGTGGAGTGGACATGGCGGGAATGCTGGCGTTGGCTTTGAGTAAAGCGAATGAGTTGAAGGCCTGCCTGACGCTGATCGCCCACTCCACAGATGCCGCCGACACCAACCTGACCACGATCAACGACATTTTAGCCAGCTTGAGTTGAAGGAGAAGAAGTCGCTTGGCCTGAGGCTGGTAGTTCAACTGCGTAGTTCAACCACTTTTGAAGGAGCGTGTTATGGATTTTTTATCGCAATTGCTGCGTGGAATTGCTTTCGTTCCGGCGTTAGTGAATGGGATCGAAGGGCTTTTCGGCAACAAGCCGGGAGCAGAAAAAAAAGATGCGGCGATGTCATTCTTACAAAATGCCATCGCCATGACCGATGCCGTTGCGTCGCGGGAGATTGTAAATCCCGAACAGTTCAAGGACGGGATTTCCAAAATAATAGATGGAACTGTCGAGTGCCTTAATGCTTCGACCTGGTGCAAGCCCCCAGCACCGGCCGTCACCACGCAACCATCCACTTAGCCTATCTCTTCGTTCCAGCCTTCGAGATTCTTCTTCACCATCGCCATGAACTGGTCCGCAACGGCGCCGTCAATCAGACGGTGGTCGTAGCCTAGGGTCAGGTGCACGACGGAGCGAATGGCGATGGAGTCGTTGCCGTCTTTGTCGGTGACGACGAGAGGCATCTTGGTGATGCCGCCGACGCCCATGATGGCGGAGTTTGGCTGGTTGATGATGGGCAGGCCGAAAACTGCGCCGAACTGGCCGGGGTTGGTGACGGTGAAAGTGGAGCCTTCGACATCTTCAGGCTTCAACTTCTTGGTTCGGGCGCGCTCGCCGAGGTCGGTGATACCGCGCTGCAGGCCGAGGAAGTTGAGATCGCCGGCGTTCTTAAGCACGGGAACGATGAGTCCCCAATCAAGGGCGACGGCGATGCCGACATTGATCTGGCGATGGTAGCGGATGCTATCGCCTTCGAGCGAGGCGTTGATGATGGGCCATTGTTGCACGGCAATGATGGCGGCGCGCACGAAGAACGGCATGAAGGTGAGGCGGACGCCGTGGCGCTGCTCAAATCCGTTTTTGTGTTTGGCGCGCAGGTTCACAATGCGAGTGAAATCCACTTCGTACATGCAGTGAACGTGGGCGCTGGTGCGGCGGGACTCGATCATGCGCTGGGCGATGATCTTGCGCATGTTGGTGAGCGGGACGAGATCGCCGGGGAAGGCGGCGGGAGCGGGGCGGGGAGCTGGCGGGGCGGATGGGCGCGCCTCGGTTGACTCGGCGCGAGACGGGCTTGCGGCGGCAGGTTGGGCGGCACCCTTCTCGATGAAAGCCATGATGTCTTGCTTGGTGATGCGGCCACCGAGGCCGGTGCCGGAGACTTGCGAGAGGCTGACGTTGTGCTCGCGGGCGATCTTGCGCACCAGCGGCGAGGAGCGGGCTTCTTCATCGGCGTCGCTGGATGATTCTTGCGCGGGCGGTGCTTGCGGTTGAGGAGCGGCTTGCGCGGCAGGCTTTTTCTCTTCTTGCTTTTCTTCTTTGGCAGGTGCGGCTGGAGCAGGCGCAGAAGTCTTGGTGGTCGTGGTCTTGGCCGGGGCGGCGGCTTCGCCATCGGCGGAGATGGTGCCGACGATGGTGTTGATGCCGACGGTCGTGCCCTCAGCGATTTTGATTTCCTGGAGGATGCCGGAGGCAGGAGCGGGAATCTCTGCGTCGACTTTGTCGGTGGAGATTTCGAAGAGAGGCTCGTCACGCTGGACTTTGTCGCCAGGCTTCTTCAACCATTTGGTGATGGTGCCTTCCACGATGGATTCGCCCATCTGGGGCATGATGATGTCAGTCGGCATGATTTCCTTCCATGAGCCAGCGTTCGGAAACGGCGGGCTGGACGCAAACAAATATTATAGCGGGTGCGGGTGCGAGAGTGGAAAGCTGTGAGGGCTCAGCTTCAGTGCTCAGTCGCAGTTGAAGTCCTAATCGTGTTTGTGTTCTTCTTTGCCCTCTTCACCACTCGGCGCAGGCACTCCAAAGTTTGTCTTCCAATAATCCTGCACGGCGGGTGGTAGTTTTTGCATGTGCGAGATGAAGCTGGCGATCTTCCACATGTCCTGCTCGCTGAGGGTTTTTTCCCAGGAGGGCATGCCGGTGTAACGCACGCCGGTGCGGATGGTGTAGAAGGCGTGCCACTCGGGATCGTCGGGCGGGTCGTCGATGAGATTTGGCGCCGGAGGATAAAACGACTTGGAGAGCGTGACTGGCTTGCGGTCGAGGCCTCCGTGACAGAGGGCGCAGTTCATGGTGTAGAGCTTCATGCCGTCTTCGAAAGTCTGGTCGTTGGGCGGAACGGGATTGGTGAGGTGCGGGGCGTGGCGCTCCATGGAAGCGTCGACGGCGCTCATGGCTATGCGGGTTTCGAAGCGCGGCGGAGTGACGTTGGCGCGGGTGGGTAGAAATCCGAGCATGGCGAGGCCAAGGCCGCCGAGAATGAGTACGAGAAGAGTGACGATTACGCCGAGTAAGAACTTGCCCATGGGGCCTCCGAGGCTATTGTGGCAGATGGGGCGGGTGGGGCGCTAGTTGGGACGTAAAAGAAGCATCGCTTCGCAAATTTTAAAGTCGGGTAAGTCTTTCAAGTTCGGCGGACGAGGGCGTCCGCCGCTCCAGGAGTTAATACGCTTTCAACTTTCGGGCTTCGCGGACAATGTCTTCCACTTTCGGCAGGTAGTGTTCTTCCTGCGGAGGAGAGAACGGGACGGCGGAGTCGAGGCCGGCGATGCGGACGATGGGGCCGTCGAGATCGTCGAAGGCTTCTTCGTTGATGATAGCGGCGACTTCTCCGGCAAGGCCTCCGGTACGGGAGTGCTCGTGAAGGACGATCACTTTGTTCGTCTTTTTCACGGTTTGCGCGATGGCCTCGCGGTCGAGCGGGGAGACCGTGCGCAGGTCGAGGATTTCGATGTCGATATTTTCTTTGGCCAGGATCTCGGCGGCTTCGAGCGCGGAGTGGACCATCGCGGCATAAGTAATGATGCTGAGGTCGCGGCCTTGGCGGACGATGTTTGCCTTGCCGATGGGGACGACGTAATCTTCGGCGGGGACTTCGCCCTTGATGCGGCGGTAAAGATATTTGTGCTCGAAGAAGATGCAGGGATTGTTGTCGCGGATGGCGGCCTTGATCAGGCCCTTGGCGTCGTAAGGAGTGGCGGGGCAGATGACTTTGAGCCCGGGATTGTGGACGAACCACATCTCGGGATTCTGCGAGTGGAAGGGGCCGCCGTGGACGTATCCGCCACTTGGACCACGAAGGACGAGCGGAGCGGGCGCGCCCCAGAGGTAATGCGTCTTCGCGACCATGTTGCTGATCTGATTGAAGGCGCAGCCGATGAAATCCATGAACTGGAATTCGGCGACGGGGCGCATGCCGGTGAGCGACGCTCCGAAGGCCGCGCCGACGATGGCGGACTCGGCGATGGGCGTGTCGATGACGCGCTCGGGGCCGAAGCGGTCGATGAAACCGTCAGTGACTTTGAACGCGCCGCCGTAAATTCCGATATCTTCGCCGAGGCAGAAGACAGAGGGGTCGCGGTCCATTTCTTCCCAGATTCCCTGTCGGATGGCTTCGAGGTAGGTTAGTTGCATAGTGAGCATTCAGTTGCGAGTTTCGAATTGCGAAGTGCGAACTTGATTTTCTATTTCAAATGAACGGCCGCTTCGGTTTCCTTGAAGCCGCCGGATCCCTTTTTTACTTTTGGCATCCCGTACTTCGGCTTGATCGCATGGCATCCGTCCTCGCAGAAGACGCCGCCCTCGGCTGACTCCGGCGTAGGCATTGGCGAGTTCACCGCGATCTCGCGTTCGGCTTCGATCACACGCTCGACTTCTGAAATCAATTCTGCATTCTCTTTCGCGGTTAGCCATTTCTTTTCTTTCACCAGATAATTCTCAAAGCGGGCGATCGGGTCGCGTTTTTTCCAGAAGTCGAACATGGGTTTCGGCACGTACGCGGCGGCGTCGTGGATAGCATGGCCTTTCATGCGCATCATCTTGGCTTCGATCATGGTGGGGCCTTCGCCGCGGTGGGCGCGCTCGACGGCGTCGCGGGCGGCGTCGTAGACCTGGCAGGCGTCGGTGCCGTCGACGATTACTCCGGGGATGCCGTATCCGATGGCGCGTTCGGCGAGGTCTTTGCAGCGGTATTGCATCTCGCTCGGCGTGGAATAGGCCCAGAGATTCGATTCGACGAAGAGCACGAGGCCGAGATTTTGCACGGCAGCGAAATTGATGCCTTCGTAGGTGACGCCGGTGGACTGGCCTCCGTCGCCGATGTAGGTCATGACGGCGACGTTGCGTCCTTGCAGGCGCGCGCCCAGCGCTACGCCGGAGAGCACGGGAATTAAATCGCCGAGCATGGAGATGGGCGAAACCATGTTGCGCTTTTCGATGTCGCCGAAGTGCGAGGTGCCGTCGCGGCCGCGCGTGGGCGAATCGGCTTTGGCCATGTATTGCATCATGGTGTCGGCGGCGCGAAAGCCGCGCACCAACAACGCGCCTTGGTTGCGGATCATGGGCGCGAACCAGTCGTCCTTATCGAGAGCGTACGCGGAGGCGCAAGAGCAAGCTTCCTGGCCGAGTCCGAAATAAACTCCGCCGACAACCTTGCCCTGCTTATAGAGATTTTCGAGCGCGATCTCCATCTTGCGATTGAGCAGCATGTAGCGGTAGATCTCGATGGCTTGCTGCTTGCTCAGGTATTTCGAGTCGCGAATCGGCGGAACGGGCGCGTTCAGATTCCCGGTGACTTCGTAGTGGACGTGCTCGGCGCCGTCTCTGTCTTTCTCGACGCGCTGGCTTACGGAGAGATCGGGGTGTTCGAGGCGGGTGTCGGGGATGGAGTAGGTGCGGAGGTGGGTGGCGGCAAACTTGGTTTCGGAATTTCCGTTGCGCCGCTTGTGGCCGTTCGAATTAAGTTTGGATTTCTTTTTCTTGATCGCCATGATAGACCGCGCTTTATGTGCAACAGTTAATGCTATCGCAGAGTGGCGGATTGGGCTAGGGAGGGCGGGCAAGCCGGGTCTAGCTCACGCCCAGGTCGCGTCATTTTCTTTTCGGAGTTGGCGTAGTTCCTGCGGCGCTTTCATGGGAACGCCGACGGTATGCCCAAGCAGCGCATCGAGAGTATCCACCCAGAGCATCTGGCTGGAAAACACTGTGCCGAAATTACGGGAGATGGATTCGGCGACGGTGTTCAGATCGAGGGGCTTGGCGAGTTCTTGCTGCATCGACGTCACCGGCTTCGCCGTGATGCCGCAGGGGATGATGAGGTTGAAGTAGCTGAGGTCGGTGTTTACGTTGAGGGCGAAGCCGTGGGAGGTGACGAAGCGGGAGATGTGGATGCCGATGGCGGCCAGTTTGGCCTCGGGTCCGTGGTCAGGCGCGCTCGCTTCGCTTCGCTGGACAGCTGAGGCGGCTGTCCCCACATGAGCATCGTGGTTTTCGGCGTCGGTCCAGACGCCCGTTAGACCAGGCACTCGCTTGGTGGGGATGGCGAAATCTGCGCACGTGCGGATCAGGACTTCTTCGAGGCGGCGGACGAAGTCGACGGCGCCAAGGTGCTTGCCCTGAGACGGGGGAAGGGGCCGGCGGACGAGGGCGTCCGCTGCTCCACGTCCAAATCCGCGCAGGTCGAAGATGGGGTAGCCGACGATCTGGCCGGGGCCGTGAAAGGTGACGTCCCCTCCGCGGTCGGTCGCAAACAGTTCGACGCCGCGCTGGGCGAGGAGCTCAGGCGATGCGATTACGTTGGCGGCTTTGGCATTGCGGCCTAGAGTAATGACGGGAGAGTGTTCGAGTAAAAGCAAGACATCGCCGATCTTTTCTTCTTTGCGCAGCGCGACCAGTTGCCGCTGCAGGCGCAGGCCGGTAGCGTAATCGACGGTGCCGAGTTGGACGAGGGAAATCATGAAGCACATTGGTCATTGGGTGATTTTGCGATCGGGCGATTTGATGTTTCCCCAATCTGTCAATCACCCGATGGCTCAATCACCAATTCTTTAATTCTTCAGGCGTTAATTGCGATCCCGTACACGCTGTTCGACGCGTCCAGCATGGCTTCGGCCAGGGTCGGATGGGCGTGGATGGTCCACATCAAATCTTCGACGGTGGCTTCGAGTTCCATGGCGGTGACGGCTTCGGCGATCAACTCGGTGGCTTGCGGACCGATGATGTGGACGCCGAGGATCTCGCCGTAACCGGCATCGCTAACGATTTTAATGAAGCCTTCGTGCTGTCCGACGATGGACGCGCGCGAATTTGCGGTGAAGGGGAACTTGCCGACTTTCACGTTGTATCCGGCTTCGCGGGCTTTGGTTTCGGTGAGGCCCACGCTGCCGATTTCTGGATGGCAATAGGTCGCACCGGGAATATGTTCTGGATTAATCGGCTTGCCGGGCTTGCCGGCAATTTTTGCGACGGCGACGATCGCTTCCATGGCTCCAACGTGCGCCAGTTGCGGCGTTCCAAGCACAATGTCTCCGATGGCGTAGATGCCGGGTTCGGCAGTCTGCATCCAGGAATCGGTCTTGATGAATTCGCGGTCGGGCTTGATCTTGGTGCGTTCGAGGCCGAGGTTTGCCGTGCGCGGCTTGCGGCCGATGGCGATCAGGATTTTTTCGGCGTCGATTTTCTGCTGCTTGCCGTCGACGGAAATGGTTACGGTGACTCCAGCTTTCGTCTTCTCGACTTTTTCAACTTTCGCGCCAGTGTGGAAGTTGATGCCGCGCTTGCGGAAGACTCGCGCCAGTTCTTTCGAAACTTCTTCATCTTCCACGGGAACCAGCCGCGGCAGCATTTCTACGATCGTCACTTCGCAATCGAACGAACGGTAGATTGAAGCAAACTCCACACCCACGGCGCCGGCGCCTACGATCACGATCGACTTCGGAAGATCTTTCAGGCTTAGGATCTCGATGTTAGTGAGGATTTTGTCTCCGGCCTCGAGGCCGGGGATCATGCGAGCTTCCGAGCCGGTGGCGAGAATAATATTTTTGGCTTTGAGGTGGCTGGCTGTGTTGTCATTCACTAGTTCGACGGTGAAGACGCCATTCTGCGCGCCTCCGGTGAGCTTGCCGTAGCCTCTCACGGTCTCAACTTTATTCTTCTTCATCAGGAATTCGAGACCCTTGGCGTGCTTGGCTACGATCTTGCCTTTGCGGTCCTGGATGGCGGCCCAGTTGAGCTTGCGCGCGTCCACGCCTTCGATGCCGAATTCTTTGGCTTCTTTCAGGTGGTCCCAGAGTTCAGCGTTGAACAGCAGAGCTTTGGTGGGAATGCAGCCCACGTGCAGGCAGGTACCGCCGAGCAGGCCATCTTTTTCGATGAGCGCAGTTTTCAGGCCCCATTGGCCGGCGCGGATGGCGGCGGTATATCCGGCAGGACCGCTACCGATGATGGCGACGTCGTAGATAGTGTCAGGCAAGGGAATTGACCTCAATAAGAAGAGATGCGATTAGGCAAACTAATGATTCTAGAACAGGGGAGTGGAAGGAACCAAATAGGGGATTGAACCAGTAAAACGCGAAGGTACACCAAGGAAATCCTGGGTGGCATGTGGGAGATAAAAGGGATCCTTCGGCTGCGCAGCAGCTTCGCTTTCGCGAAGCTGCTACTCCGCTCAGGATGACAGAATGTTTAGTTGTTCTCGTTGCTGGCGCGCTTCCACGAGATCAACTCGCCGATGGTCGAGCTGGTGCTCGATACCGGCTGCTTGTACGCTTCAACTTCGGAACGCGAAGCTTCTTCGCCGACGGCGCGGATGCTGAGTCCAACTTTCTTTTCTTCCGCGCTCATCTTGATGATCTTGAAGTCGTGTTCTGCGCCCGCTTCAAGGTTCATCGGTTGGCCGTTAGCATCGACTGCTTCGGACTTGTGGCAAAGACCTTCCACGCCTTCGGCAATTTCAACAAAGGCTCCAAAGGCGGCTACACGCAGCACTTTGCCGTGGATGACATCGCCAACGTGATGGGTGGCGAAGAAAGTTTCCCAGACGTCGGGCTGAAGTTGTTTTACACCCAGAGACAAGCGGCGCTTGTCAGGCTCGATCGCCAGCACAATGGCTTTCACGCGGTCGCCCTTCTTCAATACTTCCGAAGGATGTTTTACGCGCTTGGTCCAGCTCAGGTTGCTGACGTGGACCAGGCCATCGATTCCGTCTTCGATCTCAATGAATGCGCCGAAGTCAGTAAGATTGCGCACCCGGCCTTCGACCGTCATGCCCACAGGATATTTATTGTGCAACGCATCCCAGGGATTCTCCGCCAGTTGCCGCATGCCGAGGGAAATACGCCGCTCCGTGGGATTCACGTTGAGTACAACGCAATCTACCTGATCGCCAACATTTACCAGCTTGGAGGGATGTTTCATGCGCTTGGACCAGGTCATTTCGCTGACGTGGACCAGGCCTTCAATGCCTTGTTCGAGTTCAACGAACGCGCCGTAGTCGGTGACGCTGATCACTCGTCCGGAAACGTGAGCCCCTACAGGGTAACGGTGTTCGGCATCCAGCCACGGGTCAGGGGTCAACTGCTTGAATCCAAGTGATACGCGCTGCTTGTCTTTGTCGTACTTGAGAACCTTCACTTGAATCTGATCGCCAACGTTCACCAGATCGCGAGGATGAGTGAGGCGTCCCCACGACATATCGGTGATGTGCAGCAGGCCATCGAGGCCGCCGAGATCCACGAACGCACCGTACTCGGTGAGATTCTTTACTACGCCGGTGAGGATGGAACCCTCTTCCAGATGTTCCAGGGTCTTGCTGCGTTTTTCGTTCTGCTCGCCTTCCAGCAATTCCTTGCGCGAGACGACGATGTTTCCGCGCTTTTTGTTCACCTTGATAACGGTGACTTCCAGAGTCTGACCCTTCATGCCTTCGAGGTTGCGGATGGGCCGTAGATCGACTTGCGAACCGGGCAGAAATGCGCGGGCCCCGAGAACGTCGACGGTCAAACCGCCTTTGGTGCGCTCGATCACCGTGGCCTTAATCGGCCGCTTCTCCTGATGGGCCTTTTCTACTTCGTCCCAGGCGTGCAACCGCGCCGCCTTCTGATGAGAGAGGTTGACGTAACCTTCTTCCGTCTGGCCCTTCTCGCGCATCACCTCAATTTCGTCACCCGCCTTGAACTTGGGCTTGCCCTCATGATCGAGAACTTCCGAAAGCGGCAACATGCCTTCCGACTTCGTGCCGATATCGACCACCGCATGCGTCGCCGTCAGCTTCAGCACCGTGCCTTTAATGACGCGGTCTTCTCCCACCGCCTCTTCGGTTTCGGTGGTGAAGTTTTCCAGCGCTGAGGCAAAGTCTTCGCTGGCGTGCTTGTCCTCAGACTTATCATCAGGCTGTTTGTGATCAGCCGGTGGTACGGATTGCGCAGCTTGCTTGGACGAAGCTGAGGAAGTCGCGGTTGCGGCCGGAACATCGCTATGCGGAGCGGAATTCTGCTCATGCGTGGACTGTTCGGTCGGGGTGGATTCGGAAGCCATCATCGGTTCATTTTCGGTTGCGACGGCGGTTGAGGAGTCGGAGTGGTGAGCGGTGGTATCGTCGAACAAGGTTATGCCTCTCTGCTGTTGCCTCGCACTCGGTGCGGGGAGGATACGGGGCCTGCTTGGCGGACTGCTGGAGTGAGTCGTTTGGTTGTGGTGGGCTCACCCTGGCGAGAGAGCTTGGACAATCCCAGCTGCCGGACGTTTTACAGAAACCCGCGTCCAAAGGGAACTCTTCGACTATAGCAATGCCCCGCAAACAGTGTCAAACGCAAATATCAGATCGTTCCGCGCGACCCAAGCCGTCTGTGCCATAGCGTCCGGAAGTATCGCCGAATGTGAATTTTTGTAAAAATGTCGATCTACTCTTTGCCGTCATCGGCATCCAAGTGTCGCGCTTTTCTTATGGGTTTAGCGCGTACGAGCCATGACTTTGCCCAAACTGAATTGTAACTCCACTCTTGCATTCCTGACGGTTGCCGTCCTATCTGTGGGCGCCTCCGCCCAACAACCGACCCTTTTGGCGCCGATGATCCGGGGTACCGCCCTCGCTTCCAATTTTCGCGTCGCCGACTTCAAAGTCGTGACGCCGGAGGAAGCCGACTCCGGCGACCCTCTGGCCAGCGACCCCGACCCCCTACCCGACTCTCCCTCCACGCCAGTCCATCAGGGCTTTATCAAGCGCAGCTTCATCCGCATTGGACAAGATCAGAAGCGCCTCTACCTGGCTCCGTTCGAAGCCCACAATTTGAAGTGGGATGCCATCGTCCTTATCGGTACCGGAGCATTCCTCGCCGCCGACCGCCACATCGAAAGCAATGTCGCTCATAGCAACTTCCACGCCTACCAAAACACTTCCAATATCGCCATCGCCGGCCTGGCCAGTTCGCTCGCCGGAATCTATCTTTACGGCGCCAAGACCGAACACCATCACGCCCGCGAAACCGGCGAGATCGAACTCGAGACGCTGGTCAACACCTTCCTTATCTACACCCCCATGCAGTTAATCTTCGCCCGCCAGCGCCCCGACGAAGGCAATGGGAACGGCGATTTCTTCAAGCACCACGCGGTGAACACTTCGTTCCCAGGCGGACATGCCATGTTCACCTGGGCCATGGCCTCGGTGCTGGCCGACGAATACCCCAAACCGTGGGCCCGGGTTCTAAGTTACGGCGCCGCCTTTACAGTTACATTCAGCCGCTTCATGGCGCGTGACCACTGGTCTTCGGATATGTTTGTAGGAACCGCTCTGGGCCTCGCGATCGCGGAAAATACTTTCCACGCCCGCTGCAATCCCGAATTCGAATCGCAGTGCAAACATCACCAGCGCTGGTGGAAGCCCATGAAGACCGAAACGCAATAGCGTGAAATTTAAGCAGAGGTACAAAGTGCCTTTTGTACTTCGACGCCGGCTTGTTCGCCGCGTGAAATCCGTGTTAGGCCCGCCAGGAAGCCGAATTCCTCGTCCCACCCTCCATCTGCTACCCTGCCTGTGATGGACTACCTCTGGACACCCTGGCGCTACGCTTACGTCTCCACTGCGGAGAAGGCCACAGGCTGCGTCTTCTGCGATGCCGCCAAAGCCGGAGACGATGAAAAAGTTCGGATCGTGCACCGCGGCGAGCACTGCTTTGTCATCCTTAACACCTATCCCTACACGCCGGGGCATTCCATGATTGTCCCCTATGCCCACCTCGACGAGCTCCGCAAACTCCCCGCCGAGGCCGCCCATGAAATGATGGAACTCTCGCAGCGGACCGAATCCGTAATGCGCGACCTCTACCATCCTGATGGCGTAAATCTGGGCATGAACATTGGCAAAGCCGCAGGTGCGGGGATCGCGGGACATATCCACATGCACGTCCTGCCCCGATGGGTCGCTGACGCAAACTTTCTCTCGGTAGTTAGCGAAACCCGCGTTCTCCCTGAAATGCTGGAAGAGACCTGGAGACGAATGACACAAGCCTTTGGCAAACAGAAATAAAGGGCGCGTACACAACTCGTCGTCTTTAAGTTTAGGGAATTCATAACAAGTCCAAGGCTGACTGGTTCTCGCGCTCAACCTGCTTCATGGTGCAATCTTTCGGAGATTTTTCCGGGCGCCAGCGCAGGAATTTTGTTCCGTGGCGGAAGCGCCCTCCGGTGAAGTGATCAAACTGCACTTCAACCACAAGTTTGGGCTGCAGTGGTTGCCATTCGGCGGAGCGGTCTGTGCTCCAGCGGCTGGGGCCTCCAGGAGATTTTCCTGTGAAACCCGGCGAGCCGACCAGTGCCTTAAGCTTTTTCGTCAGAGCGGGTCGGTCTTTTGCCTGGAACGAAGACGTGAATCCGACGTGGTCGAGCTGACCTTCGTGGTTGTACAGACCGAGCAGCAGCGATCCAACCACCGGTTTTTTCGCCAAGTAGCGAAAACCGCCCACCACGCAGTCGGCGGTCCGCTGGCGCTTAATCTTCTTCATGCCGTGGCGCGTGCCGCTTTGGTAGCTAAGGTCGCGGCGTTTGGCGATCACTCCGTCCAGAGCCGTCCCCATCTCAAACCATTTGCGGGCCACAGCGAAATCCGGTGTGACCGGTGACAGGCGCACGGAGCGGTTCGACTTCACATATTTTCGGGCGAAAGTCTCCAGGTGCTTTCGACGCTCTTTAAGAGGTAAAGCGAAGATTGACTCTCCTTTTTCGTCGACCAGCAGATCGAAGACGATGAAGATTGAAGGAGTGAGGCGACTGAGCTTTTCGATGCGGCTGGTAGCGGGATGAATCCGCATGAGCAGGTCGTCGAAGGAGAGGCCGCCATGGCGGGGAATCACAATTTCGCCATCTAGAACGAAATGTTTCGCCTTGAGCGCTACCAGGGCCTCGGCCAGTTCAGGAAAATACCGGGTCAGCGGCTTCTGCGCCTTCGACATTAATTCGACGTGCCGGGCATCGCGGAAGGCGAGGCAGCGGAAGCCGTCCCATTTAGGTTCATACTGCCACTCGGCGCCGGAAGGAAGCTCGGTGGCAGGAAGGGCTTCCATGGGTTGATATGTGTGCTTAAGAGGCAAACTCATGGCGCATTAAGATGCATCCTGAACCGCCGCGGATCCGCAAAAACTCAGCAATACGCTTTGCGCACGGAGGCATCTAAGCTTCGTGACCTGGTCAGGCTTAAAGCGCGCTTTAGTGGCCACTTTTCGGGGGCTATTGGACAATCGGACCCTGCAGATGGCAGCGGCTCTGTCCTATTACCTGGTTCTGTCGATATTCCCGGCCCTTATGCTGTTTTTCGCGGCCATCGCCGCGCTGCCTTTCCCCACCTTTTATACCCGCATTTTCACGTTGATATTTAACCTATTGCCCGTCCAGACGGTTTCGATAGTAGAGAACGTGTTGTTGGATGTTCTGGCCTCGAATCACCGCGCCTGGCTCTCCGTGGGCACGATCGGGACCATATGGATTGCTTCCAGCGCCTTTGACGCGATGATTGAAGCGCTCGACATGGCGTACGAAGTAAAAGATCCGCGACCCTTTTGGAAGACGAGGCTGCTGGCGATTGGCCTGGCTGCGGCAACCGCCGTGTTATTGATTGCCGGCCTTAGCGCGATGATCCTGGGGCCACGGCTGGGAGCGGGACTGGCCAGTGCTCTCGGAATGGGCGTGCACGCTACCTGGCTCTGGCCCGTTTTCCATTATGTGGCGGCGGTGGTGATCGCACTCCTGGCCGTGGAGCTTATGTATTTTCTTGCTCCGAATGTGAAGCAGCGTTTCCTCGCGACTTTACCAGGAGCGATTCTCGCCGTTCTGTGCTGGATCGGGTTCTCGTACTTGCTAGGTTACTATTTTCGTCACTTGGCAAACTTAAGCCGCACATACGGCACTCTCGGCGGATTCATCGCCTTCATGACGTGGTTTTATTGGAATTCATTTGCTCTGCTGGTAGGAGCGGAACTCAATGCCGAACTGGCGAAGGAAAGCGCCAAAGGTACCCTGGTGCAGAGAGAAGAATGTGACGCCGAAGAAAAAGAGGAGCGGGCGGCTTGAGGCGTCCCTTCTTGAATGGACCAGTGAAACACGCCACTGCTCAAAACTTCTTGTGAAAGCGGCCGGCTACAGTGACACCGCCAAGTTGATCGCGCGCCACGCTGACCGACCATCGTTTATTAATCTGGTAGTCGCCCTGCACAATCTCTTCGCCGGGCTGCGAAACATCCGTAGAAAAAGTAAACAGGAAATTTTTCGTTACCCTCTGCTGCACCGCCAGGCGCGTCGAGGGATTCTGACCATTCCCGCCGAATGCAGGATCGATTTGCAAGCTGGAAAGCCCCGCCAGCTTTTGCAGGCCGCCACTGAGTTGGCTCGCGGCCTGTGACGCAATCATGGAATCAGTACTTTGGCTGGATGCCGCCAGTTCTGAACTGGTCTTGCCGCGCGCAATCAGGTTGATGATGTCAGCAGTCGCCAGGGGCGGGTCCGACGAGTAGGAGGTGGTCAGCGTGTCAAAGGGTCCACGCAAATTCAGCGTGAGGTTGTACTGCTCCACCGTGGTTGTCACGGAGACATCGAGGTTCGGCCGCGTTTCATTGGGATCGGATAGCGTGATGACGCCGCGCTGCAACTCGTAGCGCACGTTGCGGTAGAAAAGTTCTCCCGAAGTCAGATCCGTCCTGCCGGTGATCACGGGATTCGCGGCGTTCCCAGTCACTTTCAAGGCGGCGCTTCCCTCCAGGCTGATCTGGGAGCTGGTGGCGCTAAGATTTTCTTTGGACTGCACCGCAATGTTCAAGCCGATGGTATCGGCAAAGCCGGGTGCGGCGGGCGTCGCGGCATTGCTGCTGAACTGATCACCAAAACTGGCTAGATCGAATTCAGGCGTAAAGGAAAGAGAATCCAACAGCACTCGTCCTTGCATGTTCGATGCGCTGAGTGTGCCTGCCCACGTAAGATTCCCCTCCAGAACATAGCGCAGGCCCGTGGGATAACGCAGGCGCACGGAGTCGGCCTTGATGGCGAGATCAAACTGCGCATTGGGACGATAGGTCATGGATCCGCCGAGTGAAACCTGTCCACCGCCCACTTGCGCCGACATATTGGAAACCTGAACGCGTTCGTTTTCGAGATCGAGTGTGCCGTTGAGTTTGTCGATGCCGAGAGGAGCGGCCTCGGTGACGAAGGCAATGTCCTGCAACTTAACCTGGCCCGCAACTTGGGGATTCGCCGAAGTTCCGGTGGCACGAACATCGAGAGCGATGGTCCCCGAGCTTCGCAAATCGGGCGAGAGAATGCGGAAGATGTGCGCATCAATGGTTCCCGCGGCTGTAAGCGTAGGAGCGCTGTTCCCGCCGATCGGCACGCTGCCATGCACGCGGAGCGAAGTTCCCGTGCCGCGAATTTCCGAAGGCTGAAGTGTGACCACGGAGTTAGCGTAATCCGCTCGAATTGGACTGGCGGCGGCGATCTGCAACGACTGGTAGCTTGCCGTGAATGTCGGAATTACAAGGTGGGCTTCCAGACGGCTTTTATCCTTCAGAGGACCTTTCAACGTGGCGTGAAGTTCCGTCTGCCCGGAGAATCCTTGGGGCGCAGAGTTGCTGAAGGTCGCGAGCAGGACTTCGAGCGGAAGCACGCTGGTATCGATACTGGCCTCGGCCTGATAGTCGCCGTCAAGATTGACTCTGGCGCGCCCTCGCAATGTCGATTGCGCAATTTCCGAATCGACCGAGAGATCGGCTACTTTATGCGCCATCTGCAAGTCGGCTCTGACTCCGATCAGCGCATGCTCCTGCACCTGCAGTTTGGGCAACCGAATGCTGGCGCTGATCTCTGGGTCTTCTACCGTTCCCTGTCCCTTTGCCGAGATCGTCACCGAACCCTGCACTGCCAGATTTCTAGCCTGTACCGTGTGCAGTTTTTGCAGAACAATTGCGGGTGCCTCCAATTGAAGTTGATAGGCTTTGGTCTTGGGGGCATAGGTCAAATTGGCGTCGACCGAGCCGGCATCGGCGGCGAGGTGCAACTCAGAAACGATGGAACCCTTGTCTCCGTGGAATTTCAGCGATAGAGTTTTCAGGGGTTCGTCGTAAGCGCGCGCGTTCACGATCTCCAGCGAACCGGATCCCCGAGGATCGTCCTGCGACCCGGTTACAGAAACTTTCGTCGACAACTCTCCGCTCACCGGGTATTGAACGTTGGCGAGTTGTTGCAAGTCGGCAAGCTGCATTTGTCGCAGCGACACATGCGCCTCGATTGGACTGGACGGCGCATACGACCAGTTGCGAAGGGCGATGTTGGCGTCGAAAGAAGCTTGACCTCGATGCGCGTTGGTGAGAGCGCCATTGGTCACCACCAACCGGGAAGGGTCAGCTTGCAAGGACAGGCCGGCAGTTTTCCATTCGCTGCCTTGCACCTGCAGGTTCTGCGCGGTTACGTGCGCGGTGATGGCCGGCTTCCGCAGTGAGCCTTGCACGGTTGCATTCAGGTTTGCGGAACCACCGACCAGCGGTGCGCTCCGCGGCATCTGGTAGAACGCTGAAACCACGTCCATCAACTGGTGAAGGTCGCTGCTGTTCGCTTGAATCTCAAGTCGAGAGTGATTGCTGATCTGGCCTTCCGCTGTAACGATCGTGCCGGGAACTTTAAAATTGCTTTGGTGCAGAGCAACGGTGCTGCTCTTGCCGTCGTAAACTGCATGGATTTCGCCATCGATGGGTACCGCTCTTACAGCGTTGTCTGTTTTGCGTGCCGAACTGTGCAGCACAGCGTCGGTGCGCGCATGCACGTTGCTTATGGACGCGGTCCACACAGCATCGGTGGTAGCGTTGAGCGATCCCAGGATTGTGACCTGCTTCAACTCCGATTGATGCAATGCCCGTTGTGCCGCGTTCAGCGAGAGATTGCGCACGCTGGCTTTCAAGTGGGAGCTTGGAGTGGCATCGAGATGATCCACATCTAAGCTGGCTTTCAGATTTCCGCCGAGAGTTTCTGCCTCAACGCCGCTGGCGCGAAATGACCCATCCGCCAGTTCATAGTGGCCGCGAATGCTTCTTGCCTCCAACCGTCCGCCTGAGACCAGAGCCGATAGAGCTTGCGACTTCACATCTCCATCGACGCGAAAGCTTTTTAAAAAAGATTGCTGGCCGGAGTTCTTGTACCGAAAAGTTCCTTTCAGAGCGACATCGCCCGCAGGCTCCGTTGAAGCCGCAAGCTGGGCGAAGTCCTGCGCATGCACCAGCACATCGTACTTTCCCTGCGCCGATGGGGCGGTGTAGCCAGTCACGTCGGCGTCCACTTTGATCGTGGAAGAGGCTACGGTTACCAACGCTGAATCCAGTTTGAAAACCGAGGGCGTGGCCGTAAAGCTCGCACTCAGTCCGTGCGGCAGCGGTGAATACTCGCCATACTGCAGATGGCCATTGTCGTACGAGATCGAGCCTTCGTAACGGGTGCCCAGTAATTCGAATTTGATGTCGGTCGTAAGATGGTGAAGATCCGCGTCCACAGGGGTGTTGCGGTCGTTGTAATTAATTTCGCCGTTGCTAACACCAACATGTCCCACGGCCATATCGAAGACGCTGGTGTTGGAACTCGAGTTCTGCACCGGAGTTGGAGGGACGTTGCTACGGCCGTTGGGGTCTACTTGGAGACGCAATGCCGGGTGCTCGATCAGCAATTCACTTACGCTAATCTCCCGGCGGACGACAGACTTGATTTTTAATCCGACCGTCAGCTTGTCGATCTGCAACAGTGGCGGTGAATCGGGCTTTTCGGTGCCGCGAACAACAACTCCGTACAAATGCGCCGTCATCGTGGATAAATCGAAGTCGAAGGCGCTAATCTGCGCCCGGCCGCCAGTCGATTCCTCGACCTGGGTCACGATCTTGTGGATTGCGAATTGCTGAAAGCCGCTGCTCTTGAGGTAAACATATCCCGCGACAGCCGCGATTAACAATAGGGCCACCACGCTCGCCAGCGTCCAGCCAATGATTTTCTTCCACTTCATGATCGCTCTCAGACTGGTCTGCCGGAACTCCTAAAAAGCTTGCCCCAATGTGATGTAGTACTGCGTAGCGCTGATGCCCGGTACCGGATTTAAATTGCGTCCCACGTCAATGCGGAGCGGGCCAATAGGCGTTGCGTAACGCAGGCCGAAGCCGACGGTATTACTATAGTTGTTGACGAAGTTCGGCAGGTTGATGGCGCTATAAACATTGCCGCCGTCGTAAAAAAACACTCCGCCCAGTGCCTTGTTGATGTGCAGGGGGAAGCGCGCCTCCGAGTTGAATATGAAGAGTTGACGCCCCCCCACGGGCACGGTCACATCGACGCATCCGGTTTGCTGCGAAAGCACATTACAGAAAGGAACGATGCGCTGCGGCCCCGCTTCATCAATGGGGAAGCCACGCAGGGAGGAGCCGCCGCCGGAAAAATAAAGCTGGCTGGTGGGGACAAAACTGCCGGAAAAGGCCTTGGCCAAACCAAGGCGGATGCTGTTGGCAAACACCACAGAGTGAAGTTCTTTGTAGTAGGCAAATTGACCCGTGAGTTTGGCAAAGTTCGCACTGGAGCCCAGCGCGGTGGGCGTGATGCCGAGATTTAGCGTGCCAAAACTGCCGCGATGCGCATCCAGCGGCTTGTCCCGCGTGTCCCGCAAGAGCGTGCCTGAAAACGTGGATAGATGAACATTCAAATCCTGCGGTAACACCAACTCTGGCACCAGTAGGTGAGAGAGCGCGGTCTTGTTGAAGTCGTAGCGGATTTGAAACCGTGTATTGTTTTTACGATTCAGCAGCCGCTCCAGTTGAAACGAAAGATCTCCCAGGCTGGCAGCGAATAGCGGGTTCTCCGTTGTGTGCTGCAGCGAAAAACTTGAAAGCGAACTCCACTGCGAGCCGATGAAGTGCGGCTGAGCGTAAGTTGTAAGCGCACGCTGGTCTAAACGCGAAAGGATAAGCGAAGCTCGCCAGGTTTCCGCTAACCCGCGCATGTTGCGGCGGTTGAACTCCACCG
Organism: uncultured Acidobacteriota bacterium; assembly: GCA_963758565.1. Lineage (GTDB taxonomy): Bacteria > Acidobacteriota > Terriglobia > Terriglobales > Acidobacteriaceae > Sulfotelmatobacter. The sequence goes on from CAVWVX010000001.1 coordinate 849,008, forward strand.
ATCCGAACGGACTGGCAAAGGTAGATTGACTGGGAGCGATTTTATTGTAGCCCAGTCCAATGACAGGACCGCCGGGTACGGCAACGGTGCCAGCGGGGACGTTGCCGCCGCGGTGTGACACCTCGAAACCGAAACCGTAAATAATCTCATTCCGTTTGGCTTCGTGATTTTGTACCAGAATAGTTTCCTCAGTCTGATCGGTGATCGGCCGGCGCGGCCCAACGCTCGACCAGTCGAAAACATTCAGGTCGTACAGGCGGCTTTCCGCCTGCAATAAGTCCCCTCGTTTGATGGGCGCTACCGCCCGAACCGCGGCCGACCGCTCGATCACAGGCAGACGGGTTTGCTTTTGGCCCAGGTAAATTACTTCGCCAATGCGCACGAGTTGGCGCTCGGCGACGTTGTAGGTGACTTCGACGCGATGTGGATCCTGCGCATCCCGCTGGATCGCCGATCTGACTTCAGCATTGAGATATCCGCGATTCAGATAGTTAGCGGAAATGCGATTGCGATCCTCTGCCAGCTTGCGCGGCGAGAAAGGCGCGCCGGTATGGAGTTCCAAGCCTGCGGGAGCGGCCAACTGTTCCGCAGGCACGTTCTCGTTTCCCACCAATTGCACACTCTTCACCAGCGTCTGCGCGCCCTCTTGGATGTTAAAGACAACGTCCACTTTCGCCTCGCGCGAAACAATTTGCGGCGACACCTTGGCGTCTTCGAATCCGCGGTCGCGATAAAGTGCCTCCAGATTGTCGGCACTCTGTTTGACAAGTTTCTTGCTCACTCTGCCGTGCGACCAGAACCACAAATGCGCTTTCTTTACCGTCATCGCCGCCAGCAGATCTGACTCTGAAACCTGGTGATTGCCTTGAAAAACAATACGGTCGACCTTACGTTTTGCGCCCTTATCGACTTCGTACACCAGCAAAATCTTCTCCGCCTGGCGGTCAAAGGTGGTCTTGACCTGTGCGTCGAAGTAGCCTTGCTTCTGGAAGTAGTCGATCAGGTTTTGCTCGCCTTCTCGCACTAGATCGCTATCGATGGCTCCTTCGGAATAAATCGGCACCAGAGTTTTGATCCGCCGCTTCGACAGGAAGGGAAGCACGGAAAGCTTCGCTCCGGTCACGCGTACGACCACCACCGGCCCCACCTCCACTTTGAACGACACATCCACGCGATTGCTTTCCGGGTGGTATTGCGGAGGATTTTCGTGCACGCTGCTGGCTAGCCTTTGTTCCCTGGAGAGCGTTGCCTTGATCAGCTTGGTCGCAGCCGTTATGCGTTCGGGAACATATGGCCGACCAGGTTTGAGCAGCGCTCCGGTAAAGCGGGCGCGAAGCGAGCGCACGGAACGTAGCAGCCGGGCAGCCTCGCCGGAGTCCGCCCCCTGGATGGTCACTTCGCCCACTCGTGCCTGCTTGCCCAGGCTGACGGTGAATATGACGTTGACCAACTGATGCTCGTCGTCGATCCCGGGCTCGGACTGAATCGTCGCCTGAAAGTATCCATTGCGCCGAAGAAACCCCTGCAGCAGGTCTTTCGCGACCCCAATCCGCGCGGGGTCGTAGGGATCTTCTTCATGAAGGTCGGCCACTTGCAGCAACCGGGTATATGAAAAGATCTTCGATGCTCCGGGAAATGTAACCATGCCCAGGTAATAAGCAGGCTCCAGGAGAAAGTTCAAACGCAATCCGGCCGGGTCGGGCACAACTTCCACGCTAACCTTCGGAAATTGGCCGGTATGCTCGATCGCCGCGATGCTGGCTTCAACTTTGGAGTGTGAATAAGGTTCGCCCGCCTTCTGCTCAACCAGCGGCCGAAGTGAATCTACATCACGATGGGGATTGCCAATGAGGTCGATGGCGCCGACTTGCTGCCCTTCGTAAACCGGTTGGGGAGGCTGCACCGCGATCTGGGCCCAAGCCCCCACCCCCAACAGCAATAAAAGCGCCCCCCGCACGCGCACAGGCCACCACATTCACTTTCCATTAAGATTTTCTGCCGAGCCTGTAATTCAGGCAGGCAATGCGAGCCGGGCCCGCGCCGTCGGTGGTCATCAGATGCCCCGCCATTGCCCACGGTTGCCGCGTGTAGTGAATGAAGAGATCTTGATGGCGTGGGCTTTGACCGATTAAAAAGTGGCGGAAGCGAGTGGGGGTCGAACCCACCGGTGACAGGAAACCTGCCGCCCGCCGGTTTTGAAGACCGGGACGATCACCGGACCGCATGCGCTTCCGAAAAAACCTACTTGGGTTGCGGTACGATCCGCAGATAGGGCTTTGGGGATTTCCATCCTTCGGGATACTTCTGCTGCGCCTCTTCGTTCGAGACCGAAGGCAAAATAATCACGTCATCGCCCGGCTTCCAATTCACCGGCGTGGCGACTTTATGTTTCGCGGTCAGTTGCATGGAGTCGATCACCCGCAAAATCTCGTCAAAGTTCCGTCCCGTGCTCATGGGATAGGCCAGTTGCAGCTTCACTTTCTTGTCGGGGCCGATCACGAACACAGTCCGCACGGTGGCATTGTCGGCGGCAGTGCGGCCTTCGGAAGTGTTGCCGCTCTCGGCCGGCAGCATGCCATACAGCTTGGCGATTTCCAGGGTAGGGTCGCCGATCATGGGATAGTTCACCTTCGCGCCCTGCGTTTCCTCAATGTCGGCGGCCCATTTACCGTGGCTGCTCACCGGGTCCACACTCAGGCCGATAATTTTTGTGTTGCGCTTGGCGAACTCCGGTTGCAGCCGCGCCATATAACCGAGTTCGGTGGTGCAGACCGGGGTGAAATCCTTGGGATGCGAGAACAGGATTGCCCATCCATCGCCAATCCATTGGTGAAAATCGATGGGGCCTTGCGTAGTCTCAGCCGTAAAATTTGGGGCTACGTCGTTAATTCGGGGAATTTTCCCGGTGCTCTCGCTGGCAGTTGCGGTGCTCATAGTTGTCTCCTCATTCAGTCAGTGGTTCACTCAGCGTTGACCGGCGTGGCCCGTAATCTGATAAGTGGGTTGTCGGTGGGCTGAAAAACAAAACCCACCCGCTACGCCGGGTGGGCGGAAGAAAGTTTCGCTCCCTACCCGCGCGGCGGCGAACACATACAACACCAGCACCTGCGCGCGTTGGAGGGGCCGAACACCCAGCTAGAATAGAAGTCTGCCGTAAGACTGTCAACCGCGAGAGCTGAACGTCGCTGGCTCTTGCGTACGCCTTTAGTAGTGCGTTTCGCTGGTTTTCCTGCATCGCAGATGCGGGAGCGCGCATCTCTAGAATTTTCCGGGCTGGTGTTGCTCGCAGCGCAGCCCGAATCCTTGTAAGGAACTCTTCGATGAGCCAGTTGCCTCGCCGACTCGCAATAACCCAGTGGGACGTTTTCTCATCCCGACCTCTGGAAGGAAATTCCTTGGCAGTATTCTCCGACGGCCGCGGTCTCACCGACGCGGAGATGCAATCGCTGGCCCAGGAGATGAATCTCTCCGAGACTACTTTCATCCTGCCGCGAGATGCCGCTACCGAACGCGAGCAGGGCATTCGCGTCCGCATCTTTACCGTCCAAGAGGAGTTGCCCTTTGCCGGCCATCCAACATTAGGCACGGCGTTTTCCCTGCGGGGTCAGAGCGGCGCGAAAGAAATTGTTCTCGAATTGAATGTAGGGAGAGTACCGGTCCGTTTCGAAGAAGCCAGTGGCCAGCCGGCCTTCGGCGAGATGACCCAGATCGACCCTACTTTTGGAGTGGAGCATGACCGCGAAGCGGTTGCCGCTGCGGCGGGCCTGCGCCTTCAGGATTTCGACGACTCGCTTCCCATTCAGACGGTTTCGACCGGCGTACCGTTCACGGTTACGCCGTTGAAATCGCTTTCTATCATGCAAAATTTGCGGGTCGATTTGAATCGTGCGGCGGACTATCTGGCAAAGACTTCCGGCAAGTTTTTTTATTTTGTTTGCCGCGAAACGGTGGACCGCGAAGCGCGGCTTCACGCCCGGATGCTTTTCTACAACGGCGAAGACCCGGCCACCGGCTCGGCCGCCGGTTGTACAGCGGCGTGGATGGCGGCATACGGCGTGGCCAAACCCGACGAGCGGGTCCTGATCGAACAAGGTATGGAGATGAAGCGCCCCAGCCGGATTTTTGTGCGCGCGTCGCGCCGCGATAACCGGGTGGTTAACGTTCGCGTCGGCGGCAACGCGGTGGAAATCATGCGCGGTGAAGTACTCCTCTAACGGGCCATATGGAAAAGGCGCAGAATCGCACTTTTCTCGACGTCGCGGAAAGTCAATAGCCAGAATTTCCCATTTGCTTCGCCGCTACTTTACAGCGTCCAAGCATACCGATAGCATCACTTTCGCTCCTCCATTCTTCACGAACAGAGAAATTTCCGCTGACTTCGGTTGTAACCGGCGGCCGGCGGATACAGGCGGTGAATGAAACCAAAGCGCACCATCCTTTGCGTCGACGACAATGAACAATCGCTTTCCTATCGCAAAATCATGCTGGAGACGCGCGGCTATCGCGTAGCCAGCTATTCGCGAGGTGAAGAGGCGCTGGATCGTTTCAAACTGGGCGGAATCGATCTGGTGGTCACCGACATGGCGATGCCGGGCCTCGACGGCCCGCAGTTGATCGCCGCCATCAAGAATCTCTCGCCGCAAACTCCCACCATTCTTATTTCCAGCAAGGTCCGGGTCTATGATCACGAATCGCAGGCGGATGTCTTCCTTGCCCGCGGGATGTATGCGCCCGCCGATTTGCTGGAGCGCATCCGTCTGCTTCTGGTACGCAAGCGCGGACCCAAGCGGCTGCAACAGCGGTCCCCGCACTTTCCCCCGCGCCAGGGAGTAGCCTGACGCTCTCGCGGCGGAAGGCTGCCCGTCCATCGTGTAATATCGAATTGGCATGGGCGCATTCATTGAAGCCATTGATTTACGCAAGACTTTTCGGGTTGGAAAGATCGAAGTGCCTGCGCTGCGGGGAGTCTCCTTTGGCGTGCAAAAAGGCGAATTTGTTACCGTGGTGGGGCCTTCGGGGAGCGGCAAGTCCACTCTCTTCTACCTGCTCGGTGGACTAACCCGCGCCGATTCCGGCAAGGTATTTCTCGATGGCGACGACTTCGCCACGCTTTCTGACGCCGAACGCACGCGCATGCGCAAGCGCAAGATCGGCTTTGTATTTCAGAAATTCAATTTACTGCCCACGCTCGACGCCCGCTCCAACATCGCCATTGCGCAGGAGATTGCCGGCAACAACGGCGGCGACCCGGCATTTTTCCAACGTATCAGCGACCTGCTCGGGCTTACCAAGCGCCTCAACCATCGTCCGTCCGAACTTTCCGGAGGCGAACAGCAACGCGTCGCCCTGGCTCGCGCCCTGATCAACAAACCAGCAGTGGTACTGGCCGATGAGCCCACCGGGAATCTCGACACGGAAAACTCCAATATCGTTCTGAAAATGCTGCGCCAATCCAATCAGGAACTCGGCCAAACCGTGCTGATGATCACGCACAATCCCGAGGCCGCGGCGTTCGGAGATCGCATCATTCACATGCGCGACGGCCACGTTGTGAAGCCAGAAGAAAATCCGCAGTGGGCTGGACACTGAAGCGATCAGAAGATTGAACTTCCTGCACCCTTTTTAGGCCAATCTGTCCTGTACCCGAAGCCGCTAAAGCTTCCTCCCCTCGCCGCCGATAAATCTATTTGTGAAAGCTGCCTACAGGGTCGCACCCGAGTCCACGCACAGCGCGAAACTCTATGTCGCGCGCCAGCCCATTCTTTCCAGCAACGAGCAGGTGTACGGGTACGAACTGCTCTTCCGCGACGGAGTGGAAGATTATTTTCGGCACACCGACGCAGATGTGGCATCGCGAAGCACGCTAGATACCTCCATCCTGATGGGTTTGGACGTGTTGTGCGACGGCCGCCGCGCCTTTATCAATTGCACTCGCGAAACCTTGCTGAAAGACTACGTTACGCTCTTGCCCCCGGAACAGGTGGTGGTCGAAGTTTTGGAATCCGTTCCGGTCGATGATCTGGTGAAGGCGGCCTGTGTGCGACTGAAGGAGGCTGGCTTTACTATCGCTCTGGATGATTTTGTTGCCAACGATCCCCGGGCCGAACTGACGCAGTACGCCGACATCATTAAGGTCGATTTGAAGGGCACGTCGGCCGCCGAGCAAGCCGCCCTGGTTAAGCTCTACGGCAAATCGAACTGCCGCATGCTGGCGGAGAAAGTTGAAACGCGCGAAGAGTTTGGCCTGTGCAAGCAGGCTGGCTTCACTTATTTTCAAGGCTATTTCTTCCGCCGGCCCGAGCTTCTGCATGCCCGCGAGATTCCTAAAAACCAGGTCAACTACCTGCGGCTGCTGCAAGCCATCTCACACGAAGAAATTGTTATTAAGGAAGTGGAGGACATCATCAAGCACGAAGCCTCGCTGTGCTACCGGCTATTGCGTTACTTGAATTCCGCTGCCTTTGCTTTCTCGTCAGAAATCCATTCCGTCCGACACGGCCTGGCAATATTGGGTGAGCGGGAGGTTCGCCGCTGGGTTCGGCTGGTCGCTGCCTTGGGTGCCGGCCAGAACAAGTCCTCCGATCTCGTCCTCTCAGCGCTGGTACGAGCCCGCTACTGCGAATTGCTCGCACCCAAAGTTCCTCACGGAGATTCGGATCTCTTTCTGGTCGGACTTTTCTCCTTGATGGATTCAATCCTGGAACTGCCCATGGGCGTGGTTCTCGAAGGTATTAGCCTTGATCATGAAAGCAGGGCTGTGCTTCTAGGCCAGCCCAGTATTCTTGATTCTATTTACCAGCTCATGATCGCTCAGGAAGCCGCCAACTGGACTCGCATTACTGAACTCTCGGCTCAGCTCAAGCTTCCCGAGAGCCAGGTGACCGAATCTCATTGGCAGGCGATGCTGTGGGCGCGCGAGATGACCGCAGGCGCCTAGAATTAACCAACAGCTGGGCCATCGCGAACCTACGGTTTCGCCCTCGCCGGCGTGATCCCCCCGGCGCTTGCACGCAGGCCTGCACTTTCCTTCGAAAAACCGCCCGAATCCTCTGCTACGATCATTTATCACTCCGCGCGTGCGAACTAGCCCGCCAGGATGGTCCAACTCATGATTCGAAAAATTTCACTGCGGCTCCTCGCTGCCATACTCGTCGTTCTACTGGCAGCGAATGCCTATCTTGCCATCCACCGGCTGCGGCGGATCCGAAACTCGACTGCGCTCACGCTGCAAAACTCCAGCATTCAAGCCGATATCGCGGCAGTCTTGCAGGATTTAGCCGATATGGAAACCGGTCAACGCGGATACCTGCTGACCGAAGACCCCGCCTACTTGCTGCCATTTACCGCTGCCAAGGACAAAATTGCCGGCGATTTGGCCAACCTGCGCGCCGGACTCGCGAATCGCCCCGCCGACGAGCGTTCCTCCGAGTCGCAGCTCGAGTCCCTCGCTGCTTCCAAACAAGCGGAGATGGAGCGCACCATTACCCTGCGCGAGCAGGGCTATCGTCACCGCGCATTCCTCATGGTGAATACCAACGAAGGCCGCGACAACATGGAACAGGCCCGCAAGCTGTTAGCATCCTTATCTGCACAGGAGAGCGCCAGCTTTGCCACTCTGGACAAGGAGAGGACAACAAGCCAAAGCAAGGCCTTGTCTGAGACTGTGATTGCCAGTTCTTGCCTGCTGATCTTGACCGTATTCCTTTTTGCATTGGCCCGTCACCACGAGCGTGTGCTGGAACAGCAAACGGTCCAGAGTACGCGGGCTCTGGCATTGCGGGACTCCCGGCTTGAGACGCTCACCTCCGCCCTTTCCAATGAAGCCCGTTCCAAGATTGCCGCGCTGGGCGTGGACGCGAACCTTCTTCTAGAAACTTACGGAGGTTTTTTGCCGCGTCACGGTCAGGAGACTGCCGAACATATGAAGGAAACCGCGGCGCAAATGGAACGGTTAAGGTTGGAATTACTCGGCCACCCGGAGCCCGAGATTGACCGGAAAGCCGCGTGAAGCTGAACAAGATTGCGACGGAGGGTGCCTAACGCAATGTCTGCTCCGCATCAAGTCTCGCCGTCGGATAGCTTCAAAACTAAGGTGTAGAGAAGCACACTTCCGCGCGCATTTGAATTGTCAGTAAAAGTGCAAGTACTGTAATATGAATGGAGTGAGCGGGAGTAGCTCAGTGGTAGAGCGCGACCTTGCCAAGGTCGATGTCGCGGGTTCGACCCCCGTCTCCCGCTCCAGTTTCTCTTAGGCCCAATTCTTCTTCGACTCATCAGGAGGGTCCATGAGATACCAACCTGCCCGCCTGCCGGCTATTTCTTTGTGTTTATTTCTGGTTACGGGTATGTTGCTGGCCTGCGGATCGAGCCGTTCCCTTCAATCCGTTACCGTGAGCCCGGCGACCGCCGCCAACTCACAAGCTCAGTTCACCGCTACAGGAACCTACAACACGTCGCCCACCAGCGTGGACATCACCGCCTCCACCACTTGGTGCATTGGTTCCAGCAATGGTATTTGCGATGGCAACATCGCGCAGGGTGCGACGGTGAGTGCGGGCTTGGCCCAGTGTTTATCGGGCTTTTCTGGGACGGTGACCGTGCTAGCCGGCCAAGCCGGTTCCATGACGTTGCCGGATCAAGGCACTCCGCTGAAGCCTTATGGGAGCGCCCAACTCACCTGCCCATAGGGTTGGCGGTGGGTCGACGCTGCGCTTCCGCCGGCCTTAGTCGTTATCCGGCGGAATCTGGGGACGCTTCGGATCCAGAAATACTTCCTTCTTTATGGGTGCGGAAATACTCTGAAAACTGCGCGGCGGTTGGGTGAACTGGAAAAACTCTCCCAGGTCGTCGGTCGCATAATAATCTGCAAAATCCCCCGGGGGAATGTTCCCGACGTTGAAAATTTCCTCGACGAACTTCAGCATTGAACCGAAGTCCAGCCCCATCACGTTACTCACCGTGCCCGGTGGAGTGTAGGCGGAAACGACCAGCAGCGGCACCCGGAACCCATACACATAAGACGAAGCCCCGGCGGGCGCTTTTAATGGCACGGGGGGAGGAACGACATGGTCGAACCAGCCACCCCAATCGTCCCAGGTCACGAGGATCACCGTGTTATCCCAATAGGTTTCTCCGTTGGCGCACTTCGGCTGCGTGCCAATCGCGTTGATAATCGAAGCGACCCAAGACGGACCCGAACCGTCGGTTAGCCCTGCATGATCAGACTCCAGACCGTAAGGGATGACCCAATTCACCTGCTGCAGTTTGCATTTGCTGATGTCCGTCAGAACGTTTGACGGCGTCAAGTTCACATACCCGTTCGCTTGCCCTTTATTCCAGTAGGGCCCGGTGCATGTGCCGTTGACGACGGTGCAAAGTTCCTCGTATGAGTTGGGAGAGCTCTGCAGCGCCTTCGGCCCTGCCGTGTAATAGGTCCAGGTAATCTGCGGCTTGGCCGCGGCGAACACGTCTGCCAGCGACGATTGATTCACACAGGGAAAGATTGAAGTCTTCTCGTCCTGCGTCGACGGATTCACCAGCTGCACCAGCGTTCCCGCACTTGCCGCGCAGCCATAGGTACCAACCGTCCCTTCGTCGTTCTCTGCGATAAACCAACTCGGTTCCGGCCCTAACCCAGGTTGCGATGTTCCTCCGAAGGTAAATAAGTGAGAAGGATAGCTTGGCCCCTGATTGGTCTGGAACATGTAGTTGGCATAGCCGTACTGCGACGCAATCTGAAAATACGGCGCCACGTCCTTGTATTGCACGTACGCGTAGGTCGGATACTTTGGCCCGGGACATCCCGTCGTTCCAAAATCGCAAGTCACGCTGACATGGTTGAATCCGTCCATCACGCACATATTGCTGGGATCGGTCTTTACCGGAGCATCACAGGCGTTCACCCACGCACTGTGGTTGTGATTGGGATCGTAGTCGTCCGCCAGGATGCTGCCCGTGCTGCCTACCGTCGAGGCCATCGGCAGCGACACGGAATTGATTGTGATCGAGGTTCTCTTGCCGTTCGACAGAATCCATCCCCGTCCAGATTTGGCGGTGACCAGGCCAGGCAGGTAATACTGGTTGGCTGGCGCGTTGCTGCCGAACAGATTGTCGGTGGTGCGGTTTTCCTGGTCGATAATGATGACGTGATTGATGGGGTTGGGGTAGGGAATCTGCGCCGAGGCCGCGCCCGCCGCCAGCAAAACGAACGCCGTTAAGAATCTCAGCCCAACGCTTCTTTGCAACCGTGGCCTCTGCATCATTACGCCTCCCAGCGTCCGCATGTGCGGTGAAGTTTACTTCTATTCAGAAAGCTACGATCCAAAGACTTCCTTTGTGCAACTTGGTGCTTTTTACTGGTTCATTTTCAAATATCAAGCCTAATCGTCATTATCCGGCGCGGTGATGGGGCGCTTCGGATCCAGAAACACTTCCTTCCCTAAGGGCGCGTTGATCTGCACAAAGCTTCGCGGAGGCGTGCTGAATTGGAAGAACTCTCCCAAATCGCCGTACGCGAAGGAGTCCACATAATTTCCGGGTGGAATGTTTCCAACGTTGAAAATCTGCTCGACAAATTTCAGAATCGCCCCGAAGTCCAGTCCCTTTACGTTGCTGACCGTGCCCTTCGGAGTGTATGCCGAAATCACCAACAACGGCACGCGGAAGCCATAGATGTTGGAAGATGCCTCGCTCGGAGCCGTCGAAGGCACCGCCGGAGGCACCACGTGATCGTACCAGCCTCCCCAGTCATCCCACGTCACGAGGATTACCGTGTTGTTCCAATACAGTTCCCCGTTGGCGCACTTGGGTTGATTACCGATCGCATTCACGATCGAAGCAACCCAAGAGGGTCCCGATCCATCCGTTTCGCCCGCGTGATCGCTTTGCAATCCAAGTGGAATGACCCAATTGACCTGCTTCAAATTACACTTGCTGATATCGGTGAGGACATCCGCCGGATTCACCGCATCCACGAATCCGTTTGCCTTGCCCTTCGTCCAGTACGCCCCTGTGCAGATGCCTTTGCCAACGGTGCACAGCGCCTGCAGAGCGTTGGGTGCGGTCACCAGCGACTTCGGTCCGGGCGTGTAATAGGTCCAGGTAATTTGCGGGGTCGCGCCGGCCAGCACATCCGCCATGGTTGAGTGGTTAAAGCAGGGGAACATCTTTGTTTTCTCATCCTGCGTCGCGGGATTTACCAGCTGTACCGTGGTTGAGGCCGCCGCCGAGCATCCGTAGCCGTTTGAAGTACCCACTCCATTCTCTGACTCGAACCAGGTTGGCTCTACGCCGGTTCCCGGTTGCGAGGTGCCGCCAAAAATAAACTGATGCGATGGGAATGTCGGCCCCTGGTTTGTCTGGAACATATAGTTGGCGTAGCCGTACTCCGCGGCCATCTGGAAGTAAGGCTCAACGTCGGAATACTGCACGTAGGCGTAAGGAGGATATTGCGGCCCCGGGCATCCCGTGATTCCGGTATCGCAAGTCACCGTAACGTGATTGAATCCGTCCATGGCGCACTGGTTGCTCGGGTCGGTGATCAACGGAGCGTCGCACGCCTTCCCCCACAACGTGTGCGAGTGCCCGGGATCGTAATCGAAGCCCGGCTGGCTGTCTCCCACGCCCACCAGCGACGATAGCGGCGTAGCCACCAGCGGCACGCTGAACACAGTTTTCTTGCCATTGGTCAGCGTGTAGCCTAGTCCGGTAGTAGCAACGTCAAGCCCCGGCAGGTAAAAGCTATTGCTCGGCGAATTGCTGCCGAATAAATTATCGATCGTCCGGTTCTCCTGATCGATCACAATGATGTGATTGATCGGATTGGGATAGGGAATCTGCGCCGAAGCAGCGCTCGCGACCAGAAGCACGGCCAGCAGTCCAATTAAAGTTTTCGTCATCAGTTTCCAACCCCCTGTCAGCCCGAGCGCAGTGAACGGCCTTGATTTCCCCAGCAGCGCCCAATAGTCAAATGTTTTCTATTTCTGCCCCAACAATCCGTACACCACCACACCTGTGGTTGTCCCCACATAAACCTTGCCGTTCATGATGGTCGGTACTCCAAAATGCGAAGCATTCCCCAAACGATCCCGGTTGTTCGCTGCCTGGCTGGAGTTATAAAGCTCGTTGGCCAGATTGGTTGCATCGTAGGCATGCAGAACCGAAGGCTGCGAATGTTCCACCGCCCACACAATTCCGTTGGAATTTCCATTGGCCGAAATGCTGGGGATCGTTCCCGGATATTCGTACGAAATTGCCGTAGTTGATACCGCCGTAGTCGACAGCCTTGCATTCGAAAAGGTGAACTGTTTCAAGCTTCCCAGCTGCGGACCAAAATAAACGTTGCCGTTGAAGTATGCGGGCATCGCCCACATTCCTCCGCCCAATACGCCTTTGATCTGTTGGTAAATCTTGTTGCTGGTGGCGTTGAATTTGCCCATGTTGGTTTGGTTGACGACGTAAATGTTGCCGTCTTTTCCCGCACCCACGGCCAGATTCCGCGTCGTGCCCCCGCCATCGACCTGCGGCGGCAACAGCAGCACGCCTCCCGAACCAAAGTCCCGATCCTTACTGGACTGAATCGACGTGTTATACATGGCGAAATAATCCGCCACCGCCAGTCCGCCAGCGGTCGATAATTTCAGGAAGCCATTGCCAAAATCTCCCGAAGCCGGAAATCCCTGCGCGTTTAAAGTTGTGTCGAACGTTCCGTTGGCGTCGAGCAGAAATATATTGTTGCCGTCCGAAGCCGGCGCGGCGCCGCTCTGCCAGATCGATCCCTCGCTACCGTTTGGCGTCACATTCAGAACCGAAGTCTGCGCCAGCGTGCTCTCGCTGTAGCCCATGATCCAGCCGGTATAGGGCTGAATGTCGCAGTGCGAAGTCCACGCCGTATAAATCACTCCATTCAACAGCAGCAATCCAGCGCGCTCGGCATATTGTTTAGGATCAAAGGTCAATGTTCCGCCGACGCTGCCCTCGCCGCTGCCGGGATACGTAGCCTGAATGGTTGTTGGACCGCCAAACTGTTCTGCGCCGGTGGTGAGATCGAGGGCATGCAGCCGCTGGTAATAATTTCCCGATGTATCCGCGGTCATCGCCACCAGATAAATCGTGCCATGCGGCCCGCTGCTGCGATCGATGACCGGAGTCGCCGTAATGCCCAGCGTGGGCCCAATCTGGTTGCATCCCAGCGTCTTGCCCGAAGGTGCAATCTCGCCCGCCATCTTCGCCGAAACCTTCCACAATTGCTTTCCAGTATCGGCATCGAAGGCGTACACGCTGTCGTTCTCGGTGGCCGTGTAAACCACATTGTGTGAAAGCCCATTGATCGTCAGCCCCGAAACATAAAGCGGCTGCGCATCGATCGTGCTGTCTACTTTTAAGGTGAAAAGAAGACCGAACTCGTTGTAGTTCACGTTGCCGGTAGTCAGAATCGTTTCATTCAGATTCTGGCCTGTGCGCGAGAGATCATTGTGATATGTCAGGACATCGCCGGCGGCCGCCGGAACGGTGACCGCGAAAATTATAAGAAGGAATAAAATCCAACCGGTTTTTGACCCCGCCATGCTACTCCCATCCAACTCAATCGGAGATTCGAAGCTATCAAACGGGGAGGGACTGCCGCGCTGGAACACGACCCGGTGGCAAAACCGCCGAAGAGCGGCGCTTCAGCGCCGCGTTTTAGGTTCACAAAAACGCGGGCTTTCACCCCCGTGGCGCTCCTGCTTCCCGATGCTGGCTCAGGTTAACCCACACTTCGGCCCTCGGCAAGATGAAGAATTTTGCGTACACATCGGCCGAATCCCGCGTCTACCCCGGACTTTAGACCCTACTCAATCGTTATCGGGTGCTCCCTGTATCCGTTTTGGATCCAGGAAGGTTTTAGCGGGAAGAGGCGCTTGAATCCTCTGGAAGGCACGCGGCGGTTTGCTGAACTGGAAGAATTCCGCCAGATCATCGTTTGCGTAAAAGTCGGCATAGTTGCCGGGCGGCACCGTACCCACGTTGAAGACTTCCTCGATGAATTTCAGCATAGCGCCAAAATCCAGCCCCATGGTATTGCTGACAGTCCCAGCCGGTGTGTAGGCAGAAACTACCATCAAGGGCACCCGGAAGCCGTACACATAAGCCGACGTACCCGCGGGAGCCTTGTTGTTGACTGGCGGCGGCACCACATGGTCGTACCAACCGCCCCAATCGTCCCAGGTGATCAGGATCGCTGTATCGTTCCAATAGGTCTCGCCGTTGGAGCACTTCGACTTGGTTCCAATTGCGTTGACGATCGAAGCTACCCAGGATGGCCCGGAGCCATCGGTCACACTGCTATGGTCTGATTCGAGAATGCTCGGCATCACCCAACTCACTTGCTTCAGGGCACAATTCTTGATGTCGGTCAAAACCTGGGATGGATTGGGGACGATGAGTCCATTCGAGGCGCCTCGGGTCCAGTAAGGCCCGGTGCACAGTCCATTTTTCGGCGTGCAGATGGATTGAATGGCATTGGGGCCGGTCCACAGGTAGCCCTGACTCACCGTGTAATACGTCCAGGTAATTTTCGGCGTCGCGGCGGCGAACACGTCGGCCAGCGTCGAGTGATTGAAGCAGGGATACATATTCGTCTTCTCGTCCTGCGTCGACGGATTCACCAGTGCCACAGTCGTTCCGGCAGCGGCGATGCAGCCGTTGATGGTACCGACGGTATGGGCGGCGTTCTCCGACACGAACCACTCCGGCTCTGGACCATTCCCCGGCTGGGATGTCCCGCTGAAAATAAACTGATGCGCCGGGAAGCTCGGTCCCTGGTTGGTCTGGAACATGTAGTTGGCGTAGCCGTACTGCGAGGCGATCTGGAAGTACGGTGCAACGTCGGAATACTGCACGTACGCGTACGTGGGATACTTCGGTCCGGGACACCCGGCCACACCCGTATCGCAGACCACCGGGATTTGGTTAAATCCGTCCATTGCGCAGAGGTTGCTGGGGTCGGTGATCGACGGGGCGTCACATCCTGACAAGAAATTTTTGTGCGAATGCCCGGGGTCGTAGTCGTCGGCATCGATGCTGCCCGCGCTGCCCGGGGTTGAGGCCAGCGGAAGTGGCACCGCCTGCACCGTAAACACAGTCTTCTTTCCGTCGCTGATGGTATAGGCCTGGCCGGAAGTCGAGAAAACCAGTCCCGGAAGGTAATACTGGTTCGCGGGAGAGTTGCTGCCGAACAGGTTGTCGACTGAGCGGTTTTCCTGATCAATCACGATCACGTGTTTGATCGGTGTGGGATAAATGATCTGAGCGCCAGCCAACGATGCGGCCAGCACGAGCACAAAACCAGGGAACCACCGGAGAATACAGTTCATTGCGATCCTCGAACACTCAGCCCGCCCGAGAATAGCAGCGTTCGAATTCAGATCGAAGGTGCAGTGTCACGCTTCATTGTGACCAAAGGCACACAAAAAGCAGCCCGCCGTTCTGACGAGCTGCCATTTTGATTCCTCCAGAAAAAACTACTTCAGAACGTTGAAGACCTTCCGGCTCTTCACTGTTCCGGAAGCCGTGGTCACCCGAATCCATCCCGAGGTGGCTCCGCTCGGCACGGTCGCTGTCATATGCGTATCGGAGTGCACCACAAATTTCGCTGGCACGCCGTTGAAGGTGACCTGGCTTGCCCCGCTCAGGCCCGTACCGACGAGTAGCAGGTTGCTTCCCACCTTACCGCTGAACACCGGAGCGTTGACGAACGAGGTCAGGCCATTGTTCAGGCTGTAAACCGTTCCCTGATTCGTGGTTCCCCCGAACTCAGTTACACCGTAAAGCAACCCGGTGGTGTACTCGACGGGCGGTGATAGCGGAGCCATCTGCATGAGGTTCGCGCTATTGTTGAAGCTGTAAAGCTGGTTGTAGCTGGAACTAGTGGAGATGTTGAATAGCGACCCGTCATCGAAGCTTCCGCCTTCAGCCGTGGAACCGTAATAGTTCCCATCGGTTCCCAGGAACATGCCGGCGCTGGGATAGTAGCCATCGCCAAAGAACGAACCAAAGCTGTACATAACGTTTACTGAGAGTCCAGTGCTCACTTCGTAAATCGTGCCTTCGTTGTTGGCGCCGCCATTCTGTGTGGTGCTGTAAAAAGTCCCGCTCGCATTCTGCACCAGCGGACCAATGGGGAACGAGCCTCCGCTCGTGCAGGGAAAGCTGTAGTAATTGTTCAGCACTCCGGCCGTGGTCAACTGCACAATCGTGCCGCAGAAAGAGGCTCCGCCTTCGGAAACCGGCACGTACAAAAATCCGTCCGCTCCCTGTGTTGGCGGCGCGATCGGATAGGTCCCGTGCGTCCCGTCGAACTTGTAAACGATGGTAAAAGCCCCCGTGCTGGTGATCTTGTAAACCAGCCCATTGTTCTTCTCGCCGCCCGAAGCCGTGCCGTAATAGTTTCCATCCGACGCAAGAATGGGGGGTCCCCACGGGAAGGCGCCGTCGGTGCCGGCGTTGAAGGTGTGCAATACGGTGACGGTGCCGGAGGTCGTCATCTTGAAGACCACGCCTTGGCTACCACTGCCGCCCATCTGCGTGGTGCCGTAGAGATTACCATCACTACCCAGGGTGAATCCGCCAGTGGGATAGGCTCCATCAGAGGCGCCGCCGTTAAAGCTGTGCAGCAGGGTGAATACGCCGGCGGTCGAAACTTTGAAGGCCGTGCCTTTTCCGTGACTGCCGCCGTTGTAGGTGGTGCCGTAAAGCTGGCCGTCGGTGCCCTGCACCAGTGTGACGTACCACGGATTGGCTCCGCTGGTGGTTCCGCCGGCAAAATTGTACACGGTGGAAACCGTCTGCGCGCCAGCCAGAGCTGCTGCGCACAGCAAAACACTTGCTACCCAAAAAAACTGACCAATGCGGCGCACATCGATCGCCGTTACAAGCCATTTCTGTTGCATGATCCAGCCCCAGCCGTGGCTTCCCGCCGCGGCTTCCCCGACTTTCACACTCGACGTTCTTAGCGAACGTTGCTACTCGACTACGAAAACCTTACGGCTCTTTACCGTTCCTGAAGCGTTAGTAACTTCGATATAGCCCGAGGTCGCTCCGCTCGGAACCGTCGCCGTCATGTGCGTCTTGGAGTGAACTACGAATCTCGCCGGCACGCCGTTGAAGGTGACCTTGCTTGCCTCGGTAAGTTCGTTGCCCAGAAGCAATACGCTGCTGCCCTTCTTGCCAGTAAAGATCGGAGCGTTCACAAACGCGGTGAGACCATTGTTCAGGCTGTAGACTGTGCCTTGGTTGGTGGTTCCTCCAAACTCGGTCACGCCATAGAGCAGTCCAGTTGTGTACTCCACCGGGGGAGACAGCGGCGCCATCTGCATCAGGTTGGCGCTGTTGTTAAAGCTGTAAAGCTGGGTGTAGGTTCCAGTCGTGCTGCTGTTGAACAGCGAGCCGTCGTTGTAAGTCCCGCCTTCGGCCGCCGACCCGTAGTACTTGCCATCTGTACCCAACGCCATACCCGCGCTAGGATACGTGCCATCGCCAGTGAAGTTGCCGAAACTATGCTGAATCGTGACCACGAATGAGGAATTCAGCTTGTAGATGGTTCCTTCGCCGCGGCTGCCGCCATTCTGCGTGGTGCTGTAGAAACCTCCCGAGGAAGACTGCACTAGGGGTCCGATCGGAAATTCTCCTCCGGAGCCGCAGGGAAAATCATAGGTGCTCAGAATGGACCCCGCCGTGGACATCTTCACGATCGTGCCGCAATAGCTGGTGCCGCCTTCGGAAACCGGCACGTAGAGATTGCCGTCCGCTCCCTGCGTTGGAGCGGCAATTGGATACGTTCCGTGCACGCCATCGAAGGCATAAACCGTGGTGTAGGTTCCGCTGGTTGTGATCTTGTAGACCGAACCGTTGCCGCCCGAACCGCCGCTCGCGGTTCCGTAGAAATTTCCATCCGAAGCCAGAATCGGCGCCGTCCAGGGGAATGCCCCGTCGGTCGAGTCGTTAAACGTATGCAGCACTGTAATCGCCCCAGCGGTTGTCATTTTGAAAACCACGCCCTCGCTGCCCGCACCGCCCTGCTGCGTGGTTCCGTAGAAATTACCATCGCTGCCTAGCGTGAGGCCGCCCGTGGGATTGGCGCCATCCGATGCTCCGCCGGCGAAACTGTGCAGCAGCGTGAACACTCCCGCGGTCGTGACCTTGAATGCCGTGCCCATGCCGTGGCTGCCGCCGTTATACGTCGTGCCGTAAAGCTGTCCGTCAGTGCCTTGCACCAGCGAGACATACCAGGGATTCGCGCCGCTCGTGGTTCCTCCGGCAAAGTTGTAAACCGTAGCCACCGTCGCTTGTGCGCCTGCCAGCGCGCCCAGGCACAACAACACCACCGCTGCCAATATGATTTGCTTGACGCACGTAGAACGCTTTCGTTGCATGACGATATACCCCTCTGGGAGTCAGAGATTCGGACTTGGATTATTCCTCAGTAAATTGGGGGAAGAGGAAACTGCTAGGCTGCTCAGGTTAACCCACTTTTTCCACCCTCCGCAAGATGAAGAATTTTGCATAGGGGTAGAAGTATGTAAAGCCGCGGTTCCGGTTGGAAACTCCCGAAAAGGTTGCGTCCTTGACGGCGCCCCCGACCTTCCAGCCAGCAACTCTCGACATCCGGTCCCCCGAAACCGCAGGCACTTTTGTCTGGAAGCGCCGGAAGGTGGACTTTTCCTGCGTAAGACGCTAATTTAGTTCCTAGGGCGCGGTACCCAAGTGGTAAGGGAGAGGTCTGCAAAACCTTTATGCGTCGGTTCGATTCCGACCCGCGCCTCCAATCTTGATTTGTTGCCAGTTCGCCAGGATATTGGGTTTGATTCGGGAGTTTCCTCGTGAAAGATATCCATCGGGAGCTTTAATAGATTAGTTCTTCTAGTCGAGGTGTCGTGGCCATTCGGAGATTAGGGGAACGCCTGAGCAGAGGAGTGGTGTTGTCCCGTCGACTCCCGCCTAAGTTTCAGCGCCTCCCTATTTATGTGACCCCCGAAGCCGGTTTGCGCTACTGGTCCAGAATGTCGCGAGTCGATCCTGTGCTATATGGAATGGCCGAAGAACTTGTGAAACCCGGTTCTGTCGTATGGGACGTGGGAGCTAACGTAGGACTATTCAGCTTTTGCGCCTCTGCTTTGGCGGGCAAATCCGGAGCAATACTGGCCATCGAGCCTGACTTTTGGCTTTCTCATTTAATTAATCGCTCTTCGAAGCGTTTAGATGCGCGTGGATCGCAATGCGCTCCGGTCGAAGTCTTATGCGCGTCTATTTCGGATTCAGTCCGGATCTCAAAGCTGGCTATTGTGGAAAGGGCGAGGGCATCAAACTACCTGATCGGAGCCGTTGGATCAAGTGAAGCGAGCGGAACTCGCTGTCTGCAACCGACGGTTTCGGTAACACTAGATTTCCTTCTTGAATATTTTCCTCCTCCTGCAATCTTGAAAATCGACGCCGAAACCCATGAACGCGCGATCCTCAAAGGCGCAGAAAGGTTGCTGAGGGAGGTGAGGCCAATGATCTGGTGCGAGGTTTCACCGGAGAACTCGGAGGGGGTCACGCAACTCTTGCACGCGGCGAAGTACGAGCTTTACGGTGCACAGGTACGTCCCCACCAACGAATCGACCGGGCTTGGTTTCATACGCTCGCTCTCCCAGTCTGCCCGGCCTAAACGAAGGGCGAGAGAGAGCGCACGCTTCAATCGTGCTTTGGTGCGAGGCGATCAAGGAGCTATCACCAGAGCTTAGGGAAATGAACTTGCGGTGGTGATCCACGTCTCTTACAAGGTTGCCAAGACGGTAAGCGGCCGCTTCAATTCTTATTTAGGATAGATTTCGTGAAAGTTCATCGCTTCGTTTTGCCGTTCGTGTTGTGTTTTGTTCCCCTGCTGGTCTTCGCTCAAAATCCAACTTACCTAGGCTTTGACCGCAATACATATCCCGGCGATGCCAACCTGAAAACTTTGCACCAGACTTTTTCCTTCACTGGTTATTGGCTCAATAATCCTCCCGGGGAGCGGTCGAATACCTGGACCGGGCATCGGGCTGCGGTTGAATCTGCCGGCTTGGGATTTCTGGTACTTTTTAACGGACGGGTTTATGCCGAATTGAAATCTGTCGCCAATGCCAGCAAGCTGGGAAAATCGGATGCGCAGGCCGCCGCCGTGGCTGCTGCCAAAGAGGGCTTTCCCGGACACACCGTGATCTTTCTCGATCAGGAGCAAGGTGGACGAATGTTACCCGCGCAGAAGGCTTACATCTATGCCTGGGTGGATGCTGTTATAGCTGCCGGATTTCGCGCCGGCATCTATTGCTCCGGGATCGCTGCGAAAGACGATGGCAATGTAATCACCGCGGAAGACATTCGCGTCCACTCCGGCGAGCGCCAGATTATTTATTGGGCTATTAATGACGCATGCCCGCCTGCGCCCGGCTGCATACTTCCCGCGGCATCAGGAAGTCATCCTCCCGCGCCCGCCCAGAGCGGCGTTTCGTTCGCCGAGGTCTGGCAGTTTGCGCAGTCACCCCAACGCAAAGACGTTGCCGGCCGCTGCACCAACTACAACCATGACGGTAACTGCGATCCTCCGGAAATTCCGCCGGTGCAGCAAGTGCACGTCGATTTGAACTCCGCCAATTCGCCCGATCCCTCCGGCGGCCGATCGCACTGAGCTCATCTTATAAGCGCGGGCCGCTTAAGAGGCCAACTCGCTCACACCCGATTTGCAAATCAGCAGCGTGGCATATCCCGCGTCCGGATCGGTGATCACGGCCATGCTCACCATGGTAGCGCGATCTTTGAACTTGAAAAGGAACTCGAGCTGTTTTCTCTCAGGCTTACCGCCGGCCATCATCTTCCACAGTGTCCCTTCAAATTCCTCGACGCAAGTGCAGGGGGTAACCGAGCGAAAGAAATTTTCGCCCAGCACCCGCGTCCGCGAGAGGCCGGAGAGGGCTGGCGCCTGCGTGTTGTAGGCGACGATACTGCCCTCGGCGTCCATGCGGATGTAGCCGAACGGCAACTGGTCGGCCGTCGTCGCGTCCAGGTCTGCCACGCTCCCAATGGGGTCGGCGCACCGATCGCCAAGACAAGTCAGGCAAATGCCATAGGAACTATTTGCTACCGGATTGCCTCTTCGGATAGTACGGTTGCACCACGCACAGGAAATTGGTGCCACTGATAATTCCGCTTGATAACTACACCTTCGACAGATTTTTCCCATATTGCTCTCGCGGCTGGATGAATGCAACCGCTGTACCGCCTCCGTGGTTGGTTTGATCACAAACCCCGCACTCCGCCCATACCCTGGGCTGAGCCTGTTAAACTTAAGCAGCTTCGCACTTTATTTCAGGAGTGGCTCTTTTGCTATCGTCCAGCTTGAGATTTCGTGTCGTATCCTGCGTTACCGCACTCTTTCTAGTTTCGCTTTTCTCCGTCGCGGTGACCCAGGAACAAAACAATAATGTCTGGGAGATCGATCCCAAGCACACGGCCGCGCAGTTTTCCGTACGCCATCTGGGCATCTCGACTGTGCGCGGTGAGTTTTCGAAAGTTAGCGGCACGGTTCAGTACGATGCCGCCAATTTAGAAAAGACTGCGATCCAGGCTAGCATCGACGCCTCTTCGGTCAATACTCGCGTGGAGATGCGGGACAACGACTTGCGCAGCCCACACTTTTTCGATGTGGCAAAGTATCCCACCATCACCTTCCAATCGAAAAAGGTTGAGGCGGCGGGCGCGAGCAAATTAAAAATTACCGGCGACCTTACTATGCACGGCGTCACTAAAGAAGTTGTGCTTGATGTCGATGGACCGGCTCTCGCTCCCGCCGATGCAAAAGGCGGCCCGCGTATGGGTGCATCTGCCACTACGAAAATCAATCGCCAGGACTATGGCCTCAACGGCGCACCCGGCGTGGCGGGCGACGACATCACGATCACGCTCGACATCGAGTTAATTAAGCCGGCGGTGAAGTGAGAGAACGTCGTCGGTCGTTGGTCGTTCGCCATGCCGTTGCCGCGGCGGTATCATGCTCCGCTTTTTGAGCCGCTAACGAGAATCGCACGGGTCCCCGTACCTAAGACGACGAACGACCGACGGCCACCGACGATCTTCTCGCGGTTGCGCTAAAATAGAAGCACCATCATGCCCGACCGCACCTTCACCCTCGACGAAGCCCAGTCTCTCTTGCCGGTTCTGGAGTCTCTTCTGCGCTCCGCTATCGGCGGCAAGAAAGCTATGGAAGACGTCGATGCCGAGATGCAGGCGCTGGGTCACCGCATTTTTCTAAATGGCGGCACTCATGTTGATGTGGTTGCCATCGCTCGCCGCAAAGCCGAGCGGGTAAAGGCGGAACAACGCGCCAAGGATGCTATCGCCGAGATCGATTCGATCGGCGTGCAGGTCAAGGATCTCGACATCGGTCTACTCGACTTTCCCTGCGCCGTGGAAGGCCGGGTCGTCCTGCTTTGCTGGAAGATGGGCGAAACTTCCATCACTCACTGGCACGGCACCGATGAAGGCTTCGCCGGACGAAAGCCTATCGACGAACGCATCGCCCGGTCGAAAAAGGCGAACTAGCGCTAGTCCATCCGCCCGCATCGATTCGTCCCTTTGGTAACCGCAACATCGTTCGCTCCCTGGGGTTAATATCTCTGGACACAGACATCCGGCTAACCACCTTCCTTCGCAAGGACGGCGGATAGCTGACGGCTGATCCACGAGGATAAACAACGATGAAGCTGCACCGTGCAGTTCGCCTCTTAACCTTCGCACTCTTGCTGCTCATTATTCCGGCAGCGCTTTCCACCGCATCTTCCGCGCAAATCGGCGTCGGTATCTCCGTGCGCATCGGTCCGCCCGCGCTACCCATTTACGCGCAGCCTCTTTGCCCCGGTCCCGGCTATCTTTGGACTCCCGGCTACTGGGCATGGAATGATGAAGGCGGTTACTACTGGGTGCCCGGAACCTGGGTGGTTGCACCCATCGGCATGCTCTGGACCCCCGGCTATTGGGGATGGGGCGGCGGATTTTACGCCTGGCACGCCGGCTACTGGGGCCCACATATCGGCTTCTATGGCGGGATTAATTACGGATTCGGTTACGGCGGCGTAGGCTTTGTTGGCGGTGAGTGGCGCGGCGGAGCATTCTTCTACAACCGCGCGGTCGTTAACGTGGACACGGTTCATGTCACCAACGTGTACGAGAACCGAAGTGTCGTGGTGGATAACGAGTCGCACGTCGCCTTTAACGGCGGCGAAGGAGGAGTGGCAGCCCATCCCACCGCGGCGGAGGAATCCGCGGCGCGTGAGCCACATCAGGCCGCGCTCGCCACGCAGACGCAGCACGAACATGCCGCAGCGCAGAACAAGGCGCTGTTCGCCTCCAACAATCACGGCGCGCCCGCAGTGGCAGCTACCGCCCGTCCTGGCGAATTCAGCGGGAAGGGAGTCGTTGGCGCCAAGGCCAGCGCCGAGTATCACGCCCCGGGAGTGTCGCCCAAAGAAGCGCGTGTACCGGCGTCTGAGGCGAATCGCTCGAACAACACACCCGGCGGCGCGAAGGCTGCGAGCCATCCTTTCACGCCCCCGACCAAGAGCAACAGCGCAAGCAGCAATCCGCCGGAGAACAACAATCGTCCGAGCGCGGAAGCAAACCGTCCTTCTACCCGGAGCGCTCCGTCCCACGCCGAGAGCACGCCTAAAATCGAGACCTCGCATCCGCCGTCGCACGCGAGCTCTACCAAGCCGGCGAAGCAGCCCAAACATCCAACTTCTCCGCCGAAAGAAGAGAAGCATGGCAAGAGCAGATAACCCAGTTGCGTCACGAGTAGATGGCCAGAGCTCTCGCAGCTCTGGCCATTTCGTTTGGTAGTCTCAGCTTGATTTACAAAATGCAAGCGCGGATTAAGGCACGACGATCCTCAACGACCATGCGAAGAGTAAACCTCTCCGAGTCGAGATGTATGTCTAAGCGTAGGTTAGAACTTTAATCCTTCTCCCATCCCCGCGTGAGGTTGCGCACCCCGGCGCCCGCTGCTGCTGACGATTCCGCCGCCTTTTTCTTCTGCCACTCCGCTTCCTGGAGTACGGGAATAGCTTCCATCTTTTTCTTCTTCAGGCCGGTATTCACCACGCTCACTTCCTTCTCCACCAACTTCTGGAACTCGTCGATCACATCCTGCAACTCGTGACCCAGCGATTCCGTGCGCGCCACCTGATAATCCGTGGGCTTGCCGTCGTAGGAATTCACCGCGCCATAAAGTTGCCCCAGCAGTTCGCGAATGCGTTCTTCGCCGGTGATCATGCCGCCTTCCTTGGTGGCCACAATCTTGGAGCGCAGCTTGTCGCAGTCCACGGCCAATTGCGCCAACTGTTTGTGCAGCGCATCTTTTTCCGGCACCTTGGCTGCGCGTGCATTGGCCGCATCACGCACGCCTTCAATCGCTTCCACTCCAAACGTCATGTGCTCCAGCTCTTTGTACACCTTCATCGCCAGGTCGAACTGCGCTTTGCGTTCTTCTAACGGATATTTAGCGCGGGGATCGATGGCCACCTTCAATTCTTCGGTATACGTCTTGTCACCTTTGGTGAGTTTGACGGTGTAAGTTCCCGGCAGAACTCGTGGTCCCTCCGCTGCTTCGAATAACGCCGAGGCCGCCGGCGCCACCGCGGGCGGCTTCACGTGCATGCCCCACCCCGCGCGGTTCAAGCCGCGATGCTTGCTGCCCGAAACCGTATCCACCAGTTTTCCTTCCTGGTCAAAGATTTCAATCTTAAGGTCGCCAAAGATATGGCGGCCCTTCTGGTAGTAAGTAATCTGCGCATCGGCGGGCCGGTTGCGTCCGTGGAAGGTTGCGTCGCCCTCAGGCCAACCGCCGTTCACATCGAAATATTGCGTAGCCACGCGCCCGCCGATCAGGCCCGCTTCTTTCTCCATCATCTCCGGAGTGAGCGCGCGGAACGGAGAAACATCATCAACAATCCAGATGCCGCGGCCATGCGTCGCAATCACTAAATCCGACTCCCGCGCCTGCACCACCAGGTCATCCACAGCAACCGATGGAAAGTCGGTGCCCTTGTATTGCGCCCAGCGTTGTCCTCCATCCACCGAAATGAAAAGTCCGAACTCGGTACCCAGGAACAGAACGTTCTTGCTGACCGTGTCTTCCTTAATCACGTGAGCGTAACCGCGCACTCCACTTGCTTCCGCAGGAAGCTCCGTCCACGTTTGCCCGAAGTCAGTTGTCTTGTAAACGTAAGGTTTCTTCTCCCCGTAAGTGTGCCTGTCAAATGTGGCGTAGGCCGTGCCTTCGTCGAATCGGCTGGCCTCAATCGTCGACACCCACGAGTTCTTGCCCAGCCCGGTCACATTGCCCACCACATTCGTCCAGGTCTTGGCGCCGTCCTTGGTCACCTGCACGTTTCCATCATCGGTTCCAACCCAAATGACCTGCCCATTTTTGGGCGACTCTGAAATCGAATAAATCGAAGTATGCATTTCCGCCGACGAATTATCGATGGTCACGCCGCCCGACTCTTCCTGCTTCTGTTTCTCGGGATCATTCGTTGTCAAATCCGGCGAGATGCGGTCCCACGACTGCCCGTGATCCCGCGAGCGAAATAAGAACTGCGCCCCGATGTAGATTGTGCCTTTCTCGTTGGGGCTCATGTGGATCGGTGTATTCCAGTTGAAGCGCAGCTTCTTCTCGCCATAATTTGGCCAGGGATGAATGTCGCGCCCTTCATGCGTGTAGCGATTCACGCGCCCGATTTCGCCGCCCTGCGCTTCCGCGTAAATGTAATCCGGATCAGCCGGATCCTCGAACATCCAGAAGCCATCGCCGCCAAACATATTTTCCCAATTCGCATTCGCCACTCCCCCCGGATACGACGACGGCGCCACCCACGAACTATTGTCCTGCAACCCGCCATACACACGATAAGGATCGGCATTGTCGGTGCTCACATGGTAAAACTGCGACACCGGCAAATTAATCGCGTGCGTCCAGCGGTTGCCGCCATCTTCACTGCGCCACAGACCGCCGTCATCGCCCGCAATTACAATGTTCGGATTCTTCGGATTAATCCACACATCGTGGAAATCCCCATGCGCTCCGCCGGAGACCACATTGAAAGTTTTTCCACCGTCGTTGCTCAACAATAAAATAAGATCTGGTTTGAAAATCTTGTTCTCATCTTTCGGATCGACAATCAAATTGCCGAAATAAAATGGACGCCACAGCATGTAATTGCTGGCATCCAGCTTGGTCCAGTTTCCCCCGCCATCATCCGACCGGTACAGCCCGCGTCCTTTTTCCGCCTCCACATTCGCGTACACCACCTGCGGCTTCGAAGGCGCAACCTGCACCGCCACGCGTCCCCACGGCTTCGCCGGCAAACCTGCTCCTGAACTGATCTCCGTCCAGTGCGCGCCGCCATCGGTCGACTTGAACAGTCCGCTGCCGGGCCCGCCTGAGCGGAACGTCCAACCCTGCCGCCGGAAATCCCACATCGACGCATATACCGTCTTCGGTTCCTGCTTGCTGCGCGCAATCATGGCGCAGCCGCTCGACGCATTCACTCCCGCCAACACTTTGTTCCAGCTCTTGCCGCCGTCCGTGGTCTGGTAGACGCCGCGCTCGTCGTTGTCGTCCCAAAGATGCCCCTCGGCGCAGACCAGAACGTCGTTGCCGTCCGCCGGATTCACTAGAATCTTGGCAATATGTTCGCTATCCTTCAGCCCAACATTCGTCCAGTTCTCGCCGCCGTCCGTCGACTTGTACACGCCATCGCCCACCGAAACGCTGTTGCGCGTCCAGCCTTCGCCGCTACCCACCCAGACGATCTTTGAATTCGAGGGATCAATCGTCACCGCGCCAATCGACTGCACATCTTCGCGGTCAAACACCGGCTTGAACGTAGTCCCACCGTTCACCGACTTCCACACGCCGCCGCTCGCCGCGCCCACAAACAACGTGATGCGGCCGTCTTCTTCCACCGCATCCACCGCGGCAATACGCCCGCTCATGGTGGCCGAGCCGATGTTGCGCGCCGGCAACCCTGAAACCGTCGCCGAATCAAAGCGCACCGCCGTCTGTCCCACGGCTGCTAAAGAGCACAAAGAAACTCCGGCGAACATCACGACTACCCAGCAATTGCGAGCGGATGCTTTCATTTTCACAAGCCCTCTTCCGATCAAAAATTTTCCCAGCGCCGCACTTTAAGCCCAATATCCTGCCGAACTGCTAACCCGAACCTGGTACTCGAACTTAGTGCACTCCAACCAACCCAGACTTTTTTTCCTCTGTGCGCAACGACGCCGGCAGCGCAAACTCCGCTTCCTGCATCGCCACATTCACTTCAATTTTCTCCACCGTCGTCACCTGCGCCCCCGGATTATTCTTCGGACCTTCCGAAATCGAGAACGGATACATTACTCCATCCACCGGCTTGTACGATCCCAAATCCACCACCCGCTCCCGCACCGAGCCGCGCACAAACTGCTGAATCTCCCTGCGGATTTCAAGATACGTATCTGGATCGAGAAAGTAGTAAATAATGTCACCGTTCTTCAGCGTGACCTTCAATCGCAGGGCATCGTCTCCATCCACCAGGTCATGCCCCAGATACTCGACCTTGTTGCCCTTCTCGGCGGCATCCACCAGCGGCCCGTCAAAATCCGCGGCCAGCATTAGGTCCCGCAGGTTATCCTCGCCCATCAACTCCGGATCTTTGCGTCCGCGAAAAGGATTCGTCTGCCAGCCCGTGGTTCCGCTGTACGCCTGCACCGCCGTCATCCCCTGCAGCGAAAGATTCTGCCGTACGAAATCCGGCCGCATGTTCAGCTGTTTGAAAGTCGCGTTGCGGCGTCTTCCCATCTTCAATCGGCCCACGGTTAGCCGGTTCTTGGCGGATTTGATCTTCTCCATTCCGCCTTTCGCCTGGATGTTCTTGTTGACCAACTCCTCCGCACTTTGAGCCACGACTCGCGTGCTCACAAATACGCTTAGGAATAAAGCCACAACCACAATCATAATCATCGTCGCATGACGCATTGCAACTCCCTCACATCGAAAGTGAGCGGATAAATCCGTGAACGTTCAGTGGACCCCAACCAGCCCTGACTTTTTCTCTTCCGTCCGCAGCGACGCCGGCAGCATAAAGTCCGCCGGATCGATCTTCACGTTGGCTTCAATCTTCTGCACCGTAATCGTCTGCGCGTCCGGATTATTCTTCGGCCCCTGCGAAATCGAGAAGGGATACATCACGCCATCCACCGCCTTGTACGACCCAAATCCCACCACGCGGTCGCGCACCGATCCGCGGATAAACTGCTGAATCTCCCGCCGGATCTCGATAAAAGTATCGGGATCGAGGTAGCTATAAATAATGTCGCCATTCTTCAGCGTCACCTTCAGCCGCAGGGCGTCGTCGCCATCCACCACGTCGTGCCCCAGGTATTCCACCGTGCTGCCTTTTTCTTTGTAATCGAGCAGCGGCCCGTCAAAGTCCGCGTCCAGCAGCAGGTCGCGCACATCGTCCTCGCCCATCAACTCCGGATCTTTCTTCCCGCCAAAGGGCTGAATCTGCCATCCCTCCCGCCCGTCGTAAGCCTGCACCTGCGTCATCCCCTGCAGGGTAAAAGTCTCCCGCAGCAGGTTCGGACGCTCATTCTCCTGCCCCACCTTCGCGGTAAACCCGCCGCCGCCCTCAAACCGCGCCGTAACCCGCGTGGTCTTGATCGCCTTGATCTTCTCCATCCCGCCCCGGGCCTGGATGTTTTTGGCAATCAGTTCATCCGCGGTTTGCGAATAGGAAGACACCCCGAAGCAGCAGACAGCCAGCAGCACAATCACGGCGTGACGCATCGATCCAACTCCTGTTGTGTGGGACTTAGGAACCCGGAAAACGGAAACAGTACTCTACTCGGGAATAGACGTTTCTTTCAAGTAGAGGTGAGCAGAGGAAAGTGCGCGCTTGGGAGACCAGATCGCCGCTATTGCCTTTGGGTCTTAATCAGCGATCTGGCGATGTTTCGTCAACCATACGCGCCGTCCAGTTGGAACTTGGAGTAAAATCCGCCCCATGAAAGCATTCCACAGCGGACAGGAAGCCAAAGAATTCCTCATTTCCCAGATAGTCGAGGAAGCGCTGGGGGAGAACGTCCCGCTCTCCGAGGTCGAGCGCAAGATGCTCTACTTCACGGAGAGTGGATGGACGCTTCCCGACATTGTGAAAGTCTCCGAGGACTTTGATCGTGAGTACGATCAAGCGGAGTATGAACGCAAGGTCGCAAAACTTGTTAGGAAGGCCGACAGACGTATCCGCAAGAGTACCGGCGATGATTACGAAAGATGGTGGGCCGCGATCCGTTTTCTTCAGCGAGAAGATCACTACATCTCGGTAATGATCCGATTGGCTGGTCTGAGGCGTCGCGGAGATCAGGTACGGTTATTCGTGACCGGACTTGGAATTGTAACCTGCCTCCTCGTGTGGACCTTCTTCGGTATCAAGTACAACATCCCTGTGCCCTCCCGTGGAAACCTTGAAGTTTTCGCATGGATTGTCCTTTGCGTGATATTCGTTGCCTACACCCTTCTACGATTCATCCTTGGCAGAAAGAGGAGGGATGAGCTAACCTCCAAAATGCTGGAAAAACTTGTCCGAGTTTGGCAACGTGTGAGTGGAACTACGTAGCGGTTGTAAATCAGCGATTGACACCCAGAACCCAATCTCCGGGATCAACGATCGCTACCGCGCATATAGCACAAATCCATCCCGCCCACACAACAATACTTTGTAAAATGGCACATGTCCCTCCCCCGAACAGCCTCTTCCCGTCTCTGCCATCTTCAACATATTTTTCTACCAAACCGAACTTTAACCCCCTCTAACCCCTCTTTCAAACATGCACGCCCCATCCCATCCCCAGGAGCCTTCGCCCCCCGACCAGACTCTTCTGGTGCTCCTCGCCCAGGCCGGCGACCGGGCTGCCCTGGAACAGCTTCTTCATAGCAGCTATCCGCCGCTGCGCCGCTACATCACCCGCCTGGCGGGCGCCGATCTCGCCGATGACATTCTTCAGGAGACTTCAATCCAAATTTTTCGCAAGCTCCAATTCTTGCGCGAGCCCGCCGTCTTCCACGCCTGGACTCTTCGCATCGCCTCGCGCATCGCCGTCAGCCACCTCAAACGCGCCCACCGTTGGCAGCCCCTCGACGACTCTCCGCTCGCAACCGTCACTTCCAATCCCGACCTCGGCGAGCCGCCCGATGCCGCCTTCTTCTCTCTGCTCGACCTCGTCACGCCCGCCAGCCGTGCCGTCCTCCTGCTTCACTACCAGCACGATCTTTCGCTCGAGGCAACCGCAGCCGTTCTCGACATTCCTGTCGGCACCGCCAAGTCCCGTCTCCACTACGGAGTCGCGACTCTTCGCAAACACCTCACTCTTGAAAGGAAACTAGTATGAGCCCCGAATTCCAACCGCCGAAATCCGAAAACACCAACGCCGAAATCACCTTCGTCCAACAGGCCCTCGCCGCCGCCGACCGCTCCGAACGCCGCTCGCGGATCATCGTCGCGATGCTCGGTATCCTCGCCATTGTGGTTTTCATCTGGATGCACTTCCACATGTTCCCGCAATCCTTGGCCGGATTGTTGCACTCGATCCTGCGCGTCGATCTTTTCTTTCTCGTCGTGATTTTCGCCCTCACCATGTATGTCCGGCATGCCATCAACGAAAACACCCGCATCATCCTGCGGGCGCTGGTCAACACGCGCAACCGCTGACTTTACCGCAAAACAAAAGCGCGGACCGCTCGCGGTCCGCGCTTGATGCCGGTGCATCTGGAATGAAGGTAAGTTAGTGCGTGAACGAGAAGTTCAGCCCCGTTGTAAAGATCAGATCATTCTTCTTCGCGCCCACCGGCGGGTTCGACACATAGATATCGCTGAACTGGTTCTGCCAGCCCAGCCACTTGCTGATCTTCGTCACCGCGCCCAAATCAAACGTCGCGCGATATTCTCCTGTGTTTGTGATGTCGGGGAAGAAATACAGCTTCTCAGTCAAGACCGTGGTCTTGCCCGCCTTGTGCATCATTTCTTCGCCCAGCGTCAGCGCCATGAAGCGATGAGTCACACCATAGGAAACAAAAGTCGGAGGCGCCGTCGCCGGCAGAATCTCCGCCCCATTCGAATACGTTTCATGCGTGTAGTTCAGGCCGCCCAGAATATCCAGAATCGTGCTCTCAGACTTGATCGCGTGATAGCCGAAGCCGCCGCCGTACACGCCGCGCAGATCGAGGTCCTGCAATGCATTACTCATGAAGTCCGCGCCCGCAAAGACGAACGTCCGCGGATTGAGATTGTGATCGTAGCGCAGCCCGCCGGTCACCAGATTCGCTACCGTGTTCGGCGTGGCCAAATCATTTGTGGTGTCGATCGAACTCATGTAAATCGTAGTCTTATCGTTCTGCGTGGGATGCACCGCATTGATGGCCAGCGCCAGGTTGCTGGTTTCGCTGTTGCCGCGCGCCAGCGAGAAACCCACATTCACCCCGCCGTTCCAGCCATGCAGGAGTCCTGGATGCTGCAGTTTGTCGAAAGCCGCCTGCTCCGCATCGTTACGGATAATGGCAACGTCGCCCGGCGCAACCTCCACCGTCCCGCCCGTCTTGGTCGCGACTTCGATCTTTCCATCGCGCGTGGTCACCGGACCCACCGCCGTCTTCTTGTCGGAGGTAATCACGTGCAAGTCTTCTTCGCTCTTGATCTCAGTGATGGCGTCGAACTTCAGCGTGACGTCTCCGGCAAACTCGGTTTTCAGGATCAAAGTTTTGCCATCTGACTTTACGACCTTGCCGGTGAGACGGTCGCCATTCTTCAATGTGATTTGATCGGCGAATGCCGCCGGTACCATGCCTAACACTAAGACGAGGGTGACGAGCTTTCTCTTGCGCAACACAGACTTCCTCCAACGTTCAGAGTAAGAACAAAAAACTCAGATGCGGGATTACCTTCAAAGGATGGGGAAACACAAAGCGGGCTATCGAGCCCGAGACTGCTCCTGCCAGCGCCGCCGGCAGGGCAAATCTTTTAGCTCTTTACTTTCTTGGTAGTGTCGTCCGTCTTTTTGGCTTCGGTCGGAGCGTTAACGCCATCCTTCATGCCCTCTTTCAAGGCGCGAATGCCCTCGCCCAAGCCCTTACCCAGTTCCGGCAGCTTCTTTGGACCAAATACCAGCAAGGCAATGGCGAAGATAATAATCAGATGCGTCGGTTGAAACAGACCCTCTAACATCGGAACCTCCCGGGAGACACTTCTACCGCTTCCTATACGGTACTGGACGGGTATGGGGAAGTCAAACCTCACGGTTTGACGACCGATCTCCACCTAACCGTATCCAGTGTGGCAGTTAGCCACCAGATCGACAGTGACTGGAATCACAAGGCGTCGTGACTCGGCTCCCGGATTGCCAGTCCACCCGCCGTTATCTGCCTATTACTTCCGTGACCTTACCTCCAGCTCGGTAGCGGAGATAAGGTGGGTTTGGCGGTCCCGCTCCATCCCAACCCGCCACCATCAAGCCTACGGGTTCGACGGAGAGTCGAGTGAAGCGCAAAGGCCTTTCAGTTTTTCTGTTTCTTCTGGGAGCGGCACTGGCCGTTCAAGCAAGCGACCTTCAACCCGTAACCTCTTCCCAAGTGATGGCTTGGCTCGCCGCCGGGGTGCCGGCCGGACGTCTCGTCCGAATTCTCGAAGAACGAGGCATCGCGAGTTTTCCCGACGAAGAGCAAGTCCGCCAGTTGGAATCGGCGGGTGCCGGGGCCAGCGTGGTCCGCGCTTTGAAGATGGCCAATTGGAAACCCACTCCTTTTTCTCCGGCTGGCACCATTCCGGCAGAACTGGTTGAGGCCGCGACCGCCGCGCATTCCCAGCGCTTTCACCAGGCTGAACTCAAACTCAGGCAAGCCATAAGATCCGATCCTGAAAATGCTTCGCTGCACTTTGCCCTCGGAACCATGCTGCGCCAGCAAGAGCGATGGGATGACGCCTTCGACGAGATCACCGCCTCCGCGCAGTTGATGCCCGACTTTCCCGAGAATCACAGTGCGCTCGCCTACATTTTTTATCGCCTTGACGACGGCCCCAATGCCATCGCCGAAGCCCGCACCGCCCTGAGTATGGATCCCCAGAACGCTGAAGCTTATCAGATCCTCGGCCTTGGCCACTACACTATCGGCCAATATATCCCTGCCGTGCACGCATTTTTCCAGTCGCTCGCCCGCGATCCCGAAAATCCTGACACTTATTACGACCTCGGCATCACGCTGCATGCGGGCGGCAACCTTACCGCGTCCATCGACGCCTATCGCCATGCCATTCAACTCAAGGCGACTTTCTGGCAGGCGCACTCAAATTTGGGGTTAACCCTGCATGAAGCAAATCGGCTGGACGAAGCCCTGGCCGAATATCGTGAGGCCAAGCGCCTCGCACCCGAGGAAGCGTCAGTTCTCAACAACCTGGGCAACACCTATTGCGACAAAGGTGACTTCGATGCCGCTTTGCAGGAAATGCGGCAACTGTACCGCCAGCATCCCGAATGGCAGCAAGGTCACAGCTGTTTAGCTCGTGCCTACATGGCGAAAAAAGATTATTCCAGCGCCATCGGCGAATTGCAGCTGGCAGTTCAGCAAAATCCAAATGGCTCGGTGGAACATCGCACTCTCGGCGAAGCGTTTCTTCTGGATGAAAAACTTACGGAAGCTCTGCACGAGTTACGTCTGGCGGTGGCGCTGAATCCTGATTCCGATGCTGCTCACCACATTCTGGGCACGGCGTTATTTCAGCAGCAGCAATGGTCCGCGGCGGAGAAAGAATTCCGCGAAGCGCTTCGCCTGAACAATTCTCCCGACAACCATTACTCGCTGGCCGCCTGCCTGATGACCATGGATCGTTACGAGGAAGCTTTAACGGAGCTGGAAATGGCGTCGCGGCTCGACCCGCAACGCAAGCTCTATCGCGCCCGCCGCGAAGAACTTTTGAAGTTGATTGAGATGCAGCAGCAGGCCAGTGAACGGTAGCAATCTTCAGCAGGCCAGTGCCGCGCACTGTACTCCCGTTATTTTTCAAGGAGAAGCCCAGGCCTGAGAATTGCACTTGGCAGGCAGCACA
Source organism: uncultured Acidobacteriota bacterium (assembly GCA_963758565.1). Taxonomy (GTDB): domain Bacteria; phylum Acidobacteriota; class Terriglobia; order Terriglobales; family Acidobacteriaceae; genus Sulfotelmatobacter. The sequence continues at coordinate 883,196 of CAVWVX010000001.1, forward strand.
GACGCGAAAATACCTCCGGAGAGCACGATCATGGATACCACACAATCGGCCAGAACCGCCGCAGCAGCCCGAACGGCGCAAGCAATTCCCCAATCAACCGTCCCAGCGTCGGACGGCCTGCACGCCGGCCTTCGCCACAGTGATCGCGTGCGCGTCGCGGCTCCCGGGGCAGGTACCCACAAATCTTCCGGCTATGGCCTGCCCTGTTCGAAGTGCCGCTTGTATTATCCGGCCGACTTGGATAGTTGCCCGACCTGCAGCCATCAAGAAAGAGTTTCGCCTGATTTGGTTCCGGCCCAGCAGAAATCACAGGCTGCTGCCGTTGCAGAGGTTGCGCCTGACGCTGCCGTGATCGAGCAAGAGAGAGAGGCTTTTCTGGCTGAATTCAAATCTCAATTGTTCGCCGCCCACGCCGAAATGGCCAGCGCCCCGGTCGCCTGTGCTTTAGGGGAGCATCACGCCCCGGGCACCGAATCGGCATCCGTCTGCCGCCCCTGCTATGAACGCCTACAGGAGCGCGTCGACATTTTCGAGGCCGCGTTGCACATGGATCTGAAAGAAGCCGCGCAAATTGTCTACGATGCCGTTTGGGCAGACCCCTCCGAGCCGAGCAAAACCTACACCAACGCCGCCGGAGCTCTGCTTAGTGAATTACGCAAACGCTCAGGCGTGTCACCGCTAGTCGGTCCCTTTCAGCCTCTGGGGAACTAAATCGGGCTGGCCTGTCGCTACGCGTAGACGCTCAACCCGCTCTGGCTTCCATACACGCTTTGCAGGATGGAAAGTGTGGGGTCCGTCGGCGAGGCATTGGCATTCAGCGAGCTCAGCAATTCTTCAATGGATTGCACCGATTGCGCTGCTGCAGTGGCCTCGTTGATCTGCGAAGGCAGTGCCGTCGTCTTCAAGTCATTCAATACGGTGGCGAAGGCGGACTGCGCGCCAGAAACATTGCCTGAACTCAGCGCGCTGCCCAGCGCATTCAAATCAGTGAAGAGTTGAGAGTTCGTTGAGTTACTTCCGCTGGCCGCGGCAGAATTCTGAGAAATTGATTGCAGCGTTTGAAACGCAGACTGCGCCCCGCTCAAGTTGCCCGCGGCGAGCGTGTTATGTAAAGTTTGTAGAGTTTGCTGCAGCTGATTCCCGTCGCCCGCCTGGAACACGTTTTGCCCCAAGCTCGCAGCCGAAATCGAACCAATTGCGCCGATCGACATTGGGCTCCTTGCCTTGAACCTGAGCCGCAGTCATGAAAACCACCGCCGCTTGTCTAGGCTATCGGCACATCGGGCAAAGCACTTTAGGTCGTGTCCCCTTCCGGCTAAGTGCAGCCTTTACAGCATCTTAGTGCCGGTTCAATTCAGCCGGGATCACTGCACTTTAACCGCGACCCACTTTTTGCCTGCGTACAACTTATATCCCGTGCCATCCTCAACCAGCTTCAGCGGCACCGCGTGCTTTAATTCCGCATCGGTTTGCGAAGGCACGTTGAGCACGTCGTCGCTGGCCAGATTCATTACTACAACTTTGTCTCCGGCAAATCCAAAGCCATAAGCGCCGGGAGTGAGCTCCGAGCCGCCGATGCTCAACTTCGATTCCGTTATGAACATGCCTTGATATTTTTGCTGGATGGCGGAAGAGTATCCCGAGACATCAACCATCGCGGCACAAGTGATCTTGCCATCGGCGGTCTGAAAGCCAGTCGCATTTCGCAGTTGGGTAGGCGCTTTTTGTCCGCGGAAGAAAAATTCGGACGGGACCACGTTTTTCAATTCGTCAGCGCTCAGCAGGTGTTGAGAGGCCTTCTGTGCCAGGGCGGAGGTGATGAGTACAGCGATGAGAGTTAAGGCTGCGGCAATACGACGATTCTTCATGGATTATTTGTCCTCAATGATTTGGCGTAAAAGAAAGTCAGGGGCCAATGTAATGGTTTCCGGGGCTGGACGCAAACTGGCGGTCACCTCTTTCCAATGAGCCGCGCCATGCCTTGGTTTAGATGAATCCGCGCGCTAATCTACCAGCGGATGCTTTTTTGTTTTAGCCGCAAGATTCGGATAGTCGATTCTTCTTCCCAGCCATAAGCTGTCTTCACTATGACTACCACAACACTCTCTTTCCAAACCATACCGGCCAATGCCATACTCGCAGCAGAAGAAGGTCACAGCGAAATGCCGTCCGCCCTTGCAAACTCGAGTCAGTCCAACGACCGGGGGGCCAGCCAGGAGGCTCGTTGGAGCGCAGTTCTTGATCGCGACTCGCGCCACGATGGCGAGTTCGTCTTCGCGGTATCGAGTACTGGAGTGTATTGCCGGCCGTCGTGTCCAGCGCGACGTCCGCGGCGCGAGAATGTCAGGTTTTACGCCCGGCCCGAGCAGGCGGAAAAGGCGGGCTATCGCGCTTGCCTGCGTTGCCGGCCGCGATCGGCGAAGGGCAATCCGCAGTCCGACTTTGCGAAAGAAGTTTCCCGATACATCGAGCAGCATCTCGATGAACCCGTCACGCTGGCGCTGTTGGGCAAAGTATTCCGGCAAAGTCCTTTTCATTTGCAGCGGCGCTTCAAGGCGGCGCTGGGAATCACCCCGCGAGAGTACGCCGATTCTTGCCGCATGCGCCTGCTGAAGCGCAACCTGCAAGCGGGTGACAATGTGACTCGCGCCATGTACGACGCAGGTTATGCGTCGAGCAGCCGTTTGTATGAGAAGACCGCCTCCCAACTGGGCATGACACCGGATAAATATCGCCGCGGCGCGATAGCGGCCACGGTTCGCTATGCCTGCACCGACTCGCCGCTGGGCCGCATGCTGATTGCAGCCACCGACAAAGGCGTTTGCTCGATTCAGTTTGCGCACTCCGACGGCGAATTGATCGAAGGACTGAAGCGCGAGTTTCCCTTTGCCACGCGCAAGCCCGATCTGGGTGGATTGAAAAGCTGGGTGAACGCATTGCTGGCAAAAATTGCAGGCAAGGAACCAAGTGCGGCGTTACCCTTGGATATCCGCGCCACAGCATTTCAGCGACGGGTGTGGACCTACCTGCAATCCATCCCGTTCGGCGCCACCCAATCGTATCTTGAAGTTGCACAGGGAATTGGCCAACCCACCGCGAGCCGCGCCGTGGCCCGCGCCTGCGCCACCAATCCAGTCGCAGTGGCAATCCCATGCCATCGCGTTGTGCGCTCAGATGGCAATGTCAGCGGGTACCGCTGGGGCGTGAAGAGAAAAAAGACGCTGCTGGCCCTGGAACAGAAAGCGTTGTGAAAAGCTCTCTGTAATCGGCGATGTTTCAGGATTTTGTAAGTCTCTGAGCGCTGTTCCTTCGCGCCACCACGGCCCAGTTCATCAGGCCCAGCGCAACCGTCCCCACCAGAATCAGTGATTGTCCGAAATCGACGCGCGTTACCAAAATCACGCACAGGATCACGCCCACCACGGCGAAAAAGTTTCCCCCAGGCAGCTTGAACATGGCGCGGGCACCGGGTGGTTCCTGACGGCGCAGGAAGGGAAGCGCGGAGCAGCCTACTCCGAAGTAAAGCAGGCGGGCAACGGCGGAGAGAGTTACGTTCCACTTGAAGTCACCAACCAGCGAGAGTCCCCAGATCATGACAGCAAAAACTGCGATTGAAACATAAGGCGTTTGAAAACGGGGATGCACGGCGGCGAAGATTTTCGGAAAGTCTCCCTGCTCGGCGAGAGCGAAGGGGACGCGGGGCATGGCAAGAATTTTTGCGCTTAAGTAGCCGTACACGGAGATGAGCGCGCCGATTGCGACGACTCCGGCACCGATCGGTCCAGCGAAGATGCGGGCCACGTCGGCCACCGGACGGGCGCTGTTAGCGGCATTGGGCAGAACGGCAATGACGACCCACTGAATCAAAGCGTAAAAAACCGTGCACAACGCCAGCGCCATAAAAAGAGCGAAGGGCGCATCGCGGCGCGGGTTTCTAGCTTCGCCCATGGGCGCGAGGGCGGTCTCCCAACCGCCGTAGGCGAAAACCAGCAGTAGCACGGCTTTCAGCCAGTCTCCGGAGGAGGCATTCGAAGTCGAAACAGAAACCACGCTTCCGTGGCGGCTTATGAAAAACAATCCGAGAACGATTACGCCGGCGAGTGGCACAAGTTTGGCCGCGGTAAAAATATTGCTGACTTGAGCTGCCGCTTTTACGCCGCGAAGGTTGATGAGCGTGAGCAGGCCGATCAGTCCGGTGAGGATGAGGGCGCGCGGCCATGGATCTTTAGCATGGGGGAAAAATTCTCCCAGATAAATTACGAACAGGTTGGCATTGGCGGCGGGGGCGGTGATTTGTCCCAGCCATAGCATCCAGGCCGTTTCAATGCCCATAAACCGTCCGAAGGCGACGCGGGCGTAAAGGTATGGGCCTCCGGCTTGCTGGAAGCGCGAGGCGACTTCGGCGAAGCAGGCGATGACGATGGTCATGCCCGCGCCTGCAATAAGAACCGCGTACGGGCTCGACTTGCCAAGAATTCCGGCCACGGTGGAAGGCAGGCCGAAGATTCCGCTGCCGATGATCGAATTTACGACCAGTGCCACCAGGCTCCAGCGGCCGATGGCGCGGAGCAGGTCGGGGCGGGGGGGTTGAGAAGCGGAATCCATTCGTGATTTTGTATCACAGGAGGAGAAACCGGGACGAGTGTCGAGCAGAGGTGCGTAACCGGTGACTTTGGAGCAGAAGGTAACTGCACTGTTGGTTGCGCTGGAAATTCGCGCTCGCGAAACCAGAGGTTAAAAGTCTCGGCGATCCGATCCGGCAACATCGCGGAAAGCCGCGCCAGCCGCGGAGTTCAACGCTCTCTACCCGGCAAGGTTACCTCGCAGACTGAAGTAATCCCTTGAATTACGAAAGCGCATGATCGTGGGGTATCTATCGACTTGGGCATGCCGATGAGATGTTGAAACACGCTTGGGCGGGACATTTTTCGGCGAGCTATGGCCAACGACAATCAGATGGACGATCTGCACACACGGATGTTGCGGGTGACCGACGACCTCCGCGCCATTCAACGGGAACTGAACTGCGCCGCCATGCAAGCCCCCAGCGATCCGGAATTGATGGAAGCGTTGAGCGCGCTGCCGGAGACGGAAGCGATCCAGGTGCTCACACGGTCGCTCGACCAGATGCGCCACTTTCTCTGGTTCTATACCCAGGTGATGAGCAACGATCCGGAACTGGGCGACAAGCTGCGCCAGTCCAATGCTTCGCAGACCGTCGAAGACGGCAAGATGGATACTTCGTTCTTGGACAAGCTCACGCACGCCGACGAAGCCGTGCTGCTGCGCTATCTGGCGGATGCGAAGGATAGGCAGCCGAACTAGCGCGCGTGTGAACGCGCCTCTCTCTCAGCGAGCAAACCCAGATCCCTCGAGTCGCTCGGAATGACAAATCCACATTAGCCGCGTCCGCGAACAAATGTCCGCAGCACTTCTCCACCTGGACTCAACAAAACTAAATTCGCTTCTGCGCCAGGGGTGAGATGGCCGTGATGGCCGAGGCTGGCGGCTTTTGCGGCATTCAGGGTGGCGGCGCGGACGGCGTTTTGTAGACTCCACCCAGCGAATTTAGTTATGTTGCGCACGGCTAAGTCCATGGTGAGGACGCTGCCGGCAAGTTTTCCGTCCATGGTGCAGCGGCCGTCTTTGACTTGCACTTGCAGCGGGCCGAGTTGATAAGTGCCTTCGGGCATGCCGGCGGCGGCGGTTGCGTCGGTGATGAGGACGGTGCGGTCGAAACCCTTCGCCTGAAGAAAAATCTGAACCACTTCCGGGGCGACGTGAATGCCATCGGCAATAATGTCGGCGGTGAGTTGAGTATCGGTGAGCACCTGGGCGAGAATGCCGGGCTCACGATGGTCGAGCGGGCGCATGGCGTTGAAGGTGTGGGTGGCGTGGCGGGCGCCGGCTTTGGCTCCGGCGCGGGCGGCGGCCAATGTAGCATCGGAGTGGCCCATGCTAACCAGCACGTTGCGGTGCGCGGCTTCCGCAATCACTTCGAGAGCTCCGGGAAGTTCGGGAGCGATCGTCATCATGCGGATGTGGCCGCGCGCGGCTTGCCAAAAGCGATCGAAAATCTGCAACGTAGGCTCGACAAGGTAGGCGGGGGGATGAACTCCGCGGCGCTGGTGGCTGAGGAACGGGCCTTCAAGGTGAATCCCGAGGGGAAGAGCTTCTGTTTCCCCGTGATGCGGAAAAGATTTCTGCGCGGCTTCGATGGAGTCGGCAATGCGTTCGAGCGCGGTACAGATTTGATCAAGCGGCGCAGCCACGGTGGTGGGGAAATATCCGGTGACGCCGTGTGTGGTGAGGAAGTGATTGAGCTTGGGAAGTTCCGACGATGACGCGCGCATGACGTCGAGTCCGGCTCCGCCGTGCATGTGAATGTCGACGAAGCCGGGGGCAAGAATGGCGTCGGGGAAATCTTTGGTCAGATCGATTACCTCGGCGTTTGCGCGAACCTCTTTTTCATCGCGCGAGGAAATAGATGAGATCAGTCCGTCGTCGATGAAGACGAGCGGGTTTTGGACCTCGTTGAGAGGCGTGAAGAGACGGTGGGCGGAGAGGGCGATCATAATTTATGGGTCGATGGATGGAGCGCCATCAGTGTAACGCGGTGGGATTCATTTTGTTGTTCCAACAGAAAAAGCTTTTGACCGCTAAGTTCGCTAAGAAGGGCCGCGAAGGTCGCTGAGAAAAGCACTAGAACTACTTCGGGCTCCGGCTCTGAATTCGTCGAAATCATCCTTGCGGGAAGGTAGCCTCGCATCCCTTTCTCCTGCGTTTCATCCAATTGAACATGGGCAAGAGATTAACGGTTTCGGTTCTGGATCTGGTGGGCATGCGGGCGGGAGAGTCCGCCGGGAGCGCGATCGCGCGCTCGGTGGACCTGGCGCAACACGTCGAGCAGTGGGGATTTCAGCGCTACTGGCTCGCGGAACATCATTCGATTTCCGGATTGGCGTGCTCGGCAACGCCGGTGCTTATCGGCCATGTGGCCGGCGCGACGAAAACGATACGCGTGGGCAGCGGTGGAGTGATGCTGCCGAACCACGCACCGCTGGTGGTGGCGGAGCAGTTTGGAACGCTCGAAGCGCTGTATCCGGGGCGCATCGATTTGGGGCTGGGCCGCGCTCCCGGCGGCGATTCGCAAACTATGCGGGCGCTGCGCCGCGATCTGAAACAGACTGGGGACGACTTTCCGTTGTTGCTCGAAGAATTGCAGAGCTACCTTGGGCCGGAGAAGCCGGGGCAAGCGGTGAAGGCGTTTCCCGGACAGAATAGTAATGTTCCGATCACGTTGCTGGGATCGAGCGGATTCAGCGCGCAACTGGCCGGGATGCTGGGGCTTCCGTTTGCGTTCGCCGCGCACTTCGCTCCGGAATATTTGTACGCGGCCGCGCAGCTTTATCGCGACCGCTTCCGGCCGAGTAAAGTTCTGTCGAAGCCTTACCTGATGGTAGGCGTGCAGGTGATTGCCGCGGAGACGGACGCGGCTGCCCGGCGATTATTCACCACGCCGCAACAGCGTTTCCTGCGGCTGATAAGGAATCAACCTGTCGAGTTATTGCCGCCAGTCGATTCGATGGAAGGGCTGTGGCAGGACGATCTTGAGCGCGCAGCGGTGGAAAGCAGGCTGGGCGCGGCGATCGTGGGATCGAATGCCACGGTGAAAGCGGGGCTTGAAAAATTGGCAGCGGACACGGGCGCCGATGAGATCATCGTGGTGACCGATACCTATGACCACACTGACCGGCTGCAATCTTACCATCGTGTCGCCAAAGTGGCGACGCGGATCGAAGCGACGCCGTCTGTGGCTGTAGAAGTTTGAAGATTTGACGAACGCCTTTGGGCCGGCGTTCTGGATTTTCCGGGCACAGACGTTTGAAATCACGTGTAGTAGAATGAAGAGGCTAACCTCAGTCGGGGAGTGGCTCAGCCTGGTAGAGCACCTGGTTCGGGACCAGGGGGTCGGAGGTTCAAATCCTCTCTCCCCGACCAATCGTTTCTTTTCTGCGGTAAGATCCCACTGACAATGCGTTCGTGGTGCCCACCCTTGCAAAATACGCAAGGATGGGGCAGCCTCTTTTCGTGGCGGTTCGTGGTTTGGAAACCTAAGGGTCGGCCAGCCCCCAGTAATGAGATCAATTTCACGGTAGTTCTGCCAGCCCGCGAACGATCCTTCTGCGGCTATAATGAAAATGTAATGGCGACCGACGCTGTCTCCCCACGCCTTAACCCGTCTGATGAGACGATTAAGGCTGGACAAATCACAATTCGCTTCCTCGTCACGGGCAAGGACTCTAACGGCAGCGTGGCCGTCTTCGAGTTTACGGTCCCGGCCGGCGAGAGGCTGATGGCCCCCGCACACTCACACGACCACTACGAGGAGACGATCTACGGTCTGAACGGCGTGATCACGTTTACTGTGGACGGCAAGCCGATCGAAATCGGGCCCGGACAGGTACTGTGCATTCCGCGAGGCGCGATCCATCGCTTCGATAACAACGGTAACCTTGAGGTGAAGGGATTTTGCGCGGTCACGCCCGCGCACCTTGGTCCGGAATTTTTTCGAGAAGCGGCTGCGATTTACGCTGCGGCCGTGGCGGGCCCGCCCGACCGCGGCAAACTTATCGACCTGATGCGGCGCAACGGTATTACTCCATCTTTGCAGCCGCCAGCAGCCTAAGGGTTCAAAAGTTGTTCCACCACCTCAAATAATGCGAATGGAATTTCGCTGAACTCTGACTGATAAGGCGCAGCGTTTATGTCTTCTATCTCACGATAGGTATGAGTTGGTACGTGTGATTGCGTGGTTGCCCATCGTGACTATAGTGGTGCAATCTGCGTATGCCGGAGAGGGGCGATCGCAGCAGACGTCGTAGGCCACGCAAGGGCTTTCCTCGTCCCGTCACGGGATATCTAGACGATTCGACACATGACATGGTGTCGAAAGCTGCCGAACAGGAAGGCGAGAATCAGTACTTTGTCGCTCGTGCTTCCGCCGCAGATTACCTGCAAGCTATTGATAACAAACAAAAGAGGCTGAGCGAGAATGATGGAGGGCTCCCGTATGTCCTTTCGTTTCAGTGCGGGCGCGTTCAGTGGCCGGAAACTTCCGGGGCGGCAACCCGGGAATTTTAGTTTCGATCCTCTCGCCGGATGCCTCTGGAACGCACAGAGTCGCACCCAGATCGCCTCGGGTGCCTGCGACGACCCCAGAGGTCACCCGCGAGGCGGATAGAGCTTAGAACGCCTCTAATGCGTAATTCCTCGTAAGTCGTTGAAAATGTCTGTAAGTTGTTGAAATTATCCATAAGCTATTGAGAACACTGGGAGCCCCTTGGTGGCCCCGCCCGGTGGGCTTTCACTTATCCAACAATGTACGTATTTTTAAAGATGTACGATTATGTAAGTACGATTATGTAAGTACGATTACGATCCAGAAACTTGAGCTTCGCTTTCCCCTTTTGAAAATAGGAGGCTTCTTATCTCACTCCTTCCCTGCTTGCCTGGCAACTTGCTTGAAGGAACTTGGCAACCTAAGCGGCAGGTTGCCAGTCTAAGTAGGGCATGGCTGAGTCGAATTACCTTCACGGCGAAATCTTGCCGCCCTCGTCGCGCTCCATCTCGCTGGCGCAAGAGGGGTCGGATGAGCATCTTAACTACATCGCAACCCTGCTCGACGACAAGTTCAGCATACCGGGGACCAGGATTCGGTTTGGGCTGGATGCGCTGATTGGATGGATACCGGGCATTGGCGATGCGCTGGCGGCGGCGGCTTCGCTGGTGATTGTGGTGGCGGCATGGAAGCGGGGAGTTTCCCGGATTACGATGCTGCGCATGATGATGAATATTTCCATCGAGGCGTCGATTGGCGCGATCCCCTTGATCGGCGATTTTATGCACGTGGCGTGGAAGGCGAATCGCAGGAACTACAATCTTCTGCTGCGCGATCAGCGGGAGCCGCGAGCGCACGAGCGCAGCGACTGGCTGTTTGTCATCGGTGCGGTGTTGACCATGACCGTGCTGTTCCTGGGGCCGCTGGTGCTATTGGTTTATCTGCTCAAGACTCATCTTTTTGCGCGGTAAGAGGCCGCTTGCTCGGGGCGGGAAGTGTGGGTTCGGCCGGATGATTTTCGGCTGGCTGTCGAATTCCTTTGGAACCCGTAAGCCCTTGAGCTAGAATGGGTTGCCCATTCCTGACAACCCATGCCAATCGCCAGTTTCTGTAATTCTCGCCTGCCGTTCTCCGTTCGGTTGCGTCCTCTTTTTTGCCTCGCTGTTGGTTGCGCGATCCTGTTGCAAGCCGCTGCGATCGCACAGTCTGCTGCGCCACAGTCCGCTGCGCCTTCGGGACGAGGGCTTGAGCCGGTGCTTTCTTATATTTCCAACGGGTGGGATACGCTGACGCGGTCGGTGACCGATTGCCAGAGCATTGTGGACCCGAAGATGAAGGAGGCTCCGGTGCTGTACCTGCCGGCGGGGATGGCGGAGCCGGCATCGGTGAAGAAACTTTCCAGCGAGTGCAAGGTGCGGGTGGAGCACCTGCCGGTGGAGATTCATCATCTGGGCGAGGTGGATACGACGAAGATCCAGCCGGCGGGGCTGCTTTATCTGGAGAACAAGTATGTGGTGCCGGGCGGGCGCTTCAACGAGATGTATGGCTGGGACAGTTATTTTATTGTGCGCGGATTATTGCGGGCGGGGCGGGTGGAGCTGGCGCGGGGCATGGTGGACAATTTCTTTTTTGAGATTGAACACTATGGCGCGATGCTCAACGCCAACCGGACGTATTATCTGACGCGATCGCAGCCTCCATTTCTGAGCTCGATGCTGGTGGATGTGTATGGCGCGATGCAGCGGGCGGGGCATCCGGATGCGGCATGGCTGGCCAAGGCTTACACCGACCTGAATAAAGATTATGAGATGTGGACCCGGGAGCCGCACCTGGCGGGCGATACGGGGCTGTCGCGTTATTACGACTTTGGCGATGGGCCTCCGGCGGAGGGCGCGCAGGACGAGAGCGGCATTTACCGGCAGGTGGCGACATATTTTTTCTTTCATCCAGCGGATGCGGATCATTATCTGGTGGACACCGCATCGGGCAGCAAGGAAGCGGTGGCGGGAGCGGCCTTCGCGCAGCAGGTGTGTGATGTGTCGCTGACCATGGCGCCCCCGGCGTGCGACAAGAAGCATGAGTTCAAGCTGAGCGCGGATTATTACAAGGGCGACCGGTCGATGCGGGAGTCGGGCTTCGATGTGAGCTCGCGGTTTGGTCCGTATGGCGCGGCGACGCATCATTACGCGCCGGTTTGCCTGAACACCCTGCTGTACAAAACTGAAAAAGATTTGGGGCAGATCAGCCGCTGGCTGGGTCATGCGGCCGATGCGGAGAAGTGGGAGGCGCGGGCGGAACACCGCAAGCAGCTGATCACGCGCTATTTGTGGGACGAGAAGGCGGGATACTTTTTCGACTGGAATGTGCAGACGGGAGCGCGATCGACCTATAAGTACGCGACAACCTTCTATCCGTTGTGGGCCGGGCTGGCGACGCCGGAGCAGGCCAAAGCAGTCGCGAAACATGTATCCGACCTGGAGAGGCCGGGCGGGATGGCCATGAGTACGGTGGAAACCGGCGCGCAGTGGGACCTGCCGTACGGCTGGGGAAATATTGAGATGCTTGTGGTGGAAGGGCTGCGGCGTTACGGCTTCAACGCCGACGCTGACCGGATTTCCTATAACTTTCTTTCCATGGTGGCAGAGAATTTCAAGCGCGACGGAAACATTCGCGAAAAGTACAACGTGGTCACTCGTTCATCCGAGGCTCATGCCGAGATGGGATATCAGATGAACGTGGTCGGCTTTGGCTGGACCAACGCGGCGTTCCTGGAACTGCTGCAAGCGCTTCCGAAAGATATGGTGGAGCGACTGGCGAAAGAACAAGATCAACCGCTGCGGACGGCAGAGAAGTAGGGTTTCTCGTACTCTTATTTCGAATCCGATTTGGTTTGCAGTTGCTCGGCTAGCTTTAATTCGTTCTCGGCTTCTTCTTTCTTTCCCATATCCCGATAAGCCTGGCCGAGCAGGTGATGCGTAGTCGGATTGTTGGGGTCCATGGCGGCGGCTCGCTGCAGGGCCCGGACCGCCAGTTCGAACTCGCCTTTCTTTTCCAGAACTTTCCCCATCAAAATGTAAGGTCCGGTAGATGTGGCATCGAGCCAGATGGAGCGTTGCAAAAGGCGTTCGGCGTCATCGTATTTCTGGACGCGGGAGTAGGCGTCCGCGAGTTTGTAATAAGTAGGAGCGTGCGCGGGATTGATGGCCAGTTCTTTTTGAAATTCGGTGATGGCGTCCGGAACGCGCGACTTGAACAGATATAGTTCGCCGAGCAGGAAGTGCGCCAGAGGCAGTTTAGGATCGAGCGCGACCGCTTTTTGCGCATACTCTTCCGCAATGGGATCGAACTCCTGGCGCAACAACATGCGGGCGGTGAACAGGTAGCTGGAGGCGGAATCTTCCGGCACGTCGAACATACGGGCAAAGGCTTTGCGGGCGTGAGGGTAATCCTTGGTCTGGATGTAGCAAACGCCGAGGATGTAGGAGGCGTCGACGTTGGCGCGGGGAAGCCAGGTTTGAACTTTCTCGAGCAATGGGATGGCTTCCACCGAGTGGCCGGAGAGGTAGTAAGAAAGTCCGAGCAGCTGGGTGGCTTCGTTGTCTTTGGGATCGGCGGCGATGGCTTTCTTAAGGTGCTCGATTGCGTTGGAAAAGTCGCTCTTCTTGTAATAGGCGGTGCCGAGTTCGAGCTCGAGTCCCTTGGTTGCGGGGTCGGAGGTTTCGAGCTTTTGTAATTCCGTGATGGCATCGTCGTAATTGCCCTGCTGGATGAGTTGCCGGGCGTGGGCGAAGTCGGTGGTCGTTGCCGGCGCCGATGCCGATTGCTGCAGAGCTGAAGTGGCGGGCGGACTAACGAGAACCAGGCTCCCCCCAGTGAGAGCGACTGCGAAAACCGCACAGCGGAAGATCTTCCCGGCAACTTCCATGCTATTAACTCCGGATTGACTGATGTTTCTGAAGATATTGGAACACAAAAATAGGAGGGGGTCGGTGACCCCCTCCCGAGAAGATACTCCCAGAATTTAGAAATCGAAGCGCAGAGCGAATTGGATCTGGCGCATCGAGGTTCCGCCTTCAAGACTGGTTATCTTTCCGTTGTTGCCACCTTGGCAATCAACGCAGGTTTGAGCTCCGTTGTTGGCGCTGAACGCGTAGACGGGGTGGTTGAAGAGGTTGAAGGCATCCATGCGGAACTGAGCTGCCACGCGCTCCGTGATTTTAAACTTCTTGGAGGCTGACAGATCGTCGTAGAAACCCGCAGGTCCGTGGAACACGTTGCGACCAAAGTTGCCAATGGTGCCGCAAGCCGGGGTGAGGAACGGCCCCGATGCCGGACGGATGGAGCAGGCATCAGTTCCGAGTGGCAAGGTATTGGGATCGGGGAGGGCCATCGGAGCCACCGGCGTAAAGTAAGTGATCGTGTGGGTGATTGGATCGAGCGAGCCCAAGTGAGGGCTGAACGATCCGCTGGAATTCTTGTCGGGACGGCACTGCCCGACATCCTGCGTGTCTCCGCACTCACCAAAACTCGGCGTCCAGGGCAATCCGCTGCTCCAGTTTGTGGTGTTGCTCAACTGCCAGCCTCCGACAATGTAGTCCGTAGCTTTACCTGTGCCGGAGAGGTAAGTCTTACCTCTACCGAAAGGCAATTCGTAGACCGTGTTGAGTATCCAGACGTGATTGCGGCTGAAGTCGACCGGACCCCATGCGACGGAATGGCTGCCGGCGTAGTAGGAGTCGGTGTAGTTGTAAGCGTGAGAGAAAGTGTAGTGGGTAACGAACTGCAAGCCTTGGGAGAAGCGTTTCTCCAGCTTGGCTTCGAAGGCGTTGTAGGTGCTGGCAGCGTCGTTGCCGTAGTAGTTGCCCAGATCGTATCCGATTCTGGTGCAATTTCCTCCGACAGGATCACACAGCGGCCGCCGCAGATCTTGCGGAGTAGCGGCCGTAAATCCCTGATAAATCTGATTGCCAGGGTTATTGGGATCGGCAATCACCAAGTTGGTGCCAGGTCCGACTCGGACGGGATTGATGTCGTAGTTTGGCCCGTCACCGGCGAATCCGTGGGTACCTTTGCTGCCTACATAGGCAACTTCAGCGGAGATTGTGTTGGTGACCTGGCGCTGCACAGTGGCATTCCACGCGTCTACCGTGGGCAGAACCTGTTTAATCGGACGAATATGCGTGCCCGACAGTTGAGCGGTCAGCGGAATAAATCCGTTGGACGGAACTGCCGGAAATGCATTCGCGGGATCAATGTTGGGATTCGAATTTGGTCCAGCGTCTAGACTGAAGAGTGGAACTAAATTACCTGACGCACCGGCAGTGAACGAACTGGCATCGTAGTTCTGTTTCAACAGCACGGGCAGGTTCTGCGTGACCGTGTGGCCGAAGTTGGAACCGAAGACGCCAATGTCATAGCTGCGGCCATAACCCATGCGAACCACGGTTTTGGGCGTTACTTGATAGGCGATTCCCAGACGAGGAGCGAAGGCATGAAAGTCGTTCTGGATATTGCCATTCAGGCCATAAGGACCGTAACCACCGACTCGGATGCCGCCCAAACCGCCGTTGTCGACAATGTTGGCAAATCCACCGTTGCCTTTGGCATTGACGGATTCTGGGAAGTAGATTTCCCAGCGCAGTCCGTAATTTAAGGTGAGTTTCGAGGTGGCACGGAAAGTATCCTGGCCGTAGAAAAACCAGCGCTTCTGGCGCTCGGCAGCGTTATTGGCGGCTGCCAGATTGGGGTTGTTGACGTAACGCGCGAACGAGGTGACATCGCCAAGCAGGAAGGTGGCAAGGTCCAATCCGCCGGTGCCGCCATTCGAGGTTGCCTCTGGGCTGAAGTTGTATTCACCAGTACGGTTATTGTCACTGGGAATTCTCAAGTTTTCGGCGTAACGAATGTCGGCGCCGAATTTAATGATGTGGTTTCCTTTTGTCTTAGTCCAGTTGTCGACGAACTGGAACTGTTGCTCGCTTTCCGTTAAGGGGCAATTGCAACGTGCAACGCCGAGGCCATCTCCGAAGCTTGAGATGACTGCGCCCTGACCGCCGTTGTTGGGAGCGCCACCCGCACCGCTGATCGGGTCGCTACCCAGCAGGAATGCGCCCAAGCCAGCGGTTTTAGGATCGCTGGTATTTGCGCCGGGAATTCCGAAGGTGGTCATCGGGTCACCGCCATCGGGCTTCTGCGTTTGGGGATTGTACTTGAAGTAACCGAAGCGGAAGTCCATCAGAAGAGAGGAACTGAAAGTCTTGGTGAAGCCGCTGGCCAAGCTGTAATTGTGTGTGATGGAACTGCCGGCGAGTCCGAGTAGGCCGTTGCCGGGGCCGCCTACCGCTCCCAGAAGACCTTTGCCGGAAAGTTTGAAGTAGTCAAGACTAAAGCGCCCGAAAACAGTAACTGTGGAACTGGCGGTGTAGTCGATACGGGTGTCAAAGCTATTCTGGGAAAACGGACCGGAACCCGAACCGACATAATTATTCAGCACGGCGGTGCTGGACGGAACCGGGAAGGCCGCCAAAACGGCCCGCGCTGCCGGAGAGATTCTGGAATTCGGAATTAAGTTTCCGGCGAATGGGGTTCGTCCCGCGCCTGTGAGTGGATCGCCGGTGGCCGGGTCATAAACCTGTCCGCCGCCGTTGACCCCAGCGGTCAGGTACTGACTAAGATCGCAATTGCCGGTGGTTTGGGTACAAGAGTTGATCACTTGGGGCGTCGGAAGGGTAAACGTTCCGCTGACGCCGCTGGTCTGGCGGGTGGCTTGGTAATCGCCAAAGAAAAACAGCTTGTTCTTGATGATTGGCCCGCCAATCGTGCCACCGAACTGCTGCCATTTTGAACTTGGAATATAGCGGCCCGTCAGAGGATCTTTTGCGTATTGCGCGAAGGGGTCGCGAGCTTCAAGAGCGTCAGTGCGCCGGAACCAGAAACCGCTGCCATGAATGTCATTGCTGCCGGACTTAGTCTGCGCGGTGACGACGCTGGAGACGGCCTTGCCGAACTCGGCGTCGTAATTCTGCAACGAAACCTTAGCTTCAGTGACGGCGTCAAGGTTCGGGTTCACGACGATGATGCCAAGAATGGGATCCTGATTGTCGGTGCCGTCGAGTTCGAAGGCGGTACCGCTAAAGTGTTGCCCCTGCGTGAAGATCTGCTGGCTGCCTTGGGGATTCTCAGTGGCTGCGTGGCTCCATCCGACGATCTTCTGGGAGCCGGGCGCCATCAACTGCAAGGTGGTGAAGTTGCGGTTGAGAATCGGCATATCTGCAACATACTTCTCGTTGAATTCGGTCGCGATATCGGCGCGGTCCGTCTTCAACTGGGGAGCTTCGGTGGTGACTTCCACCTGTTCGCTGTTGGACCCGACTTGGAACTGGCCGTTGACGTCGGAGCCGGCGTCGGCGCTGACCTGAACGTCTTTAAACTCAAGGCGCTTGAAGCCGGGCGCTTCCACTTGCACGGTGTAGGTGTCAGGGATCAAGTGGGTGACGCTATAGTTGCCGCTATCATTGGTAGTGGTGGAATCGGAAGTACCTTTGCGCTGGTCGAGGACCGTGATCTTGGCATTGGGAACGGCGGCTCCCGAAGGATCGGTGATCGTACCCAGGATGCTGCCGTAGACCGCTTGGCCGAACGCCACTGGCGTCATAAGGCCGCAGAGAAGGAGAGTTGATACCACAGCAGCGAGAACAGACTTCTTCATGGAAGTTCCTCCAAACATCATAGACAGCTTTTCATACAGGGAAATGCTTACAGGACAGCCTGCAGTCGTAGTACAAAACCATTAGCGGATTAAGTATCTTTACGTTTTATAGCGTTACTGGTATAAAGTACTGACACAGCAGCAAGATACGGAACCACGTTACTCCTCTGTCACATGGCTTTAACGCACGGTATCGCGTCCGCTAGGGAACAATGCTTCCAACAAATAGATCGGCTTACCAATAGTCATAGCCTCCGTGGATCGGAATCCCTCTGCAAACTCCTCCGGTACTTGGCGGAACACTCGCTCGATCATCCGGGTGTGGCGCTGAAGGAGTACCAGATTGCGACCGAAGTGCTGGGGCGTTCTGGTGGCTTCGATCCACAAAATGACTCGACGGTTCGAGTGCAAGCCGGACGCCTGCGGGTCAAACTGGCGGAATATTACGCGCACGAGGGTCCGGAGGATCCGGTCGTGGTCGAGCTGCCCAAAGGGTCTTACGCTCTGACGTTTCACGTGCGAACGCCGGCGCAAGGTTCCTCGGCGGGCTTAAGCGCGGTTATCGCTCGAGGCCAGAGTGCGGCAACCTCTGAGCACAGAGAGGCGGGTAATCGCGGCTGGGTTATCGCCGTTGGGCTGCTGGCTGTGTTGCTGGTGGCTGCGCTGATCACGATTGCCACGCTGGCATCGAATCGAGGGCGGGCGCAGGCCAAAGCCGGGAATTCGGTTCCCGCTGTCTACCAAACGTTCTGGAACCGGTTTGTCACCGGTCCACAGGAACCCTGGGTGATATTCAGCAACGGCAACTTTATAGGGCGGCCGGAAACCGGCATGAGGTATTACAATCCGCTGACCGATTCGCACGCCGCAATTCTCGATCACTATACCGGCGTGGGCGAAGTGCTGGCTGTGCACGAACTGGACCGCGTGTTCTTGCTGCTGAATCGCCAGTTACGAGTGAAGCGCGGAACGCTGTTTTCGCTGGACGATGCCAAGAATAACGACTTGATCTTCGTGGGATCGCCGGCCGAGAATCTAACACTGCTGCAGATCCCGAGTACCCGCGAATTTGTATTTAAAGTGCTTGATTCGGGGCCACGCAAGGGCGATCTGGCGGTCATTAATGTGCACCCCCAGCCGGGTGAGCCAGCGGTGTCCTTGGCCAGTCTTCCGCATCACCCGACGACGGAGGATTATGCTGTCATCAGTCTCGCTCCAGGGCTGGACCCGCAGCGCTCCGTCTTGATTTTGGCGGGAACCACCACCATGGGGACGCAGGCGGCCGCAGAATACGTGAGCCGGCCGGATTCGCTGGGCGAGTTGCTGCGGCGGCTAGGAGTTTCCAAGGCGGAAGAGTTGAAGCCTTTCGAGGCATTGCTCAAGGTGACCGTACGGCAGGGAGTGCCGGTGATTACCGAGTTGATGGCTGTTCGCAAGCGCGGCGAATAAAAGCTTTCATCTGCGAGCGGGCGGCGCGAGATGAGGGTCTAACTGAGCGGCTTTGCCAAATTCCGCAGCCCCTTCATCCTTTAAACCTTTCTGTGTGAGCGCCTTGCCCAGTTCGAAGTGTGCGATCGCATACGAAGGCAGGACGCGAATGGCCTCTCGAAATTGGGAGATCGCTCCATCGATATCTCCAGCAGAAAGCAGTCGGCGGCCAGAATTGGTGGCGAAGGTGGCGGCTTGAAGATCGGTCTTTTGTTGGGCCATTTCCGCGCCCGCTTTACCTTCGGCGGCGGCTCCGGCGGAGTCGCCCATCTGGCGCAAAACCGCTGCCAGCGTGGTGTGGGCGCCAGCAAAGTTGGGATCCAGACGAACCGCCTGGCGCAACGCGTCTGCCGCCTCTGGCAGTTGATTCATCTGTTTCAACACCGTGCCCAGGGTGTAATAGGCTTCGGCGTAATCGGGCTTGATCTGGATGGCGCGGCGCAATTGTTCCGCCGCGTTGGGGAAATCTCCCGACTGCCAGAGGGTAACTCCCAGGCTGTAGTAAGCGTCTGCCAGTTTGGGATCAAGGCGAATGGCTTCTTTCCATTCCGTGATGGCTGCGGGCAACTGGTCTGATAGCTTGAGCGCCAGAGCGAGATTGTGGTGCAGGCTGGCTGAGCCGGGATCGATTTTCATGGCGGCGCGGAACTGATCGATGGCGGCGGCGAAGTCGGTTTTCTGCAAATAAGCGGTGCCCAGATTTTCCAGAAAGGACGCGTCTTCAGGGCGAAGGCGGATGGCTTCCTGAAATTCTTTGAGTGCGGCATCGGCGTCGCCACGCTGCAGCAACGCGAGAGCGAGATTGTTGTGCGCCTCAGCGTCGGCGGGAGTGAGCGCCACCGCTCTCGTGAAAGCCATCACGGCGCGGTCGGGTTCTCCACTGCGCTGGAGCACAAGGCCGAAGCGAGTTTGCAGCGCCGCAGAGTTGGGCTGGAGTTCAACCGCGCGTTCGTAGGAGTGCAGCGCTTCTTCCCGATTACTCTGGGCGTCGAAAATTTCCCCGCGAAGATACCAGGCCTTAACATCCTTGGGGTCGAGCTGCACCGCCTGCTCGATCAATTTCTGCGCATCGCTTCTTTCCCCTTGGCTGGAGAGAGTGGCGGCGAGATGCACATAGGCAGGCTCGTATTCCGCATTCAGCCGGATCGCTTGCCGAAATTCGCTTTCAGCGTCAGCCAGTTTGGATTGCTGCGCGAAAAGCGAGCCCAGTTCGTCATGCAGTTCGGGCTGTTTGGGCGCAATTAGAAGCGCTTGCTCGAATTCGGCGATCGCGTCGTCAGTTTTATTTTGCGAACTGAGAGCGCGTCCCAGTGATTCGTGAGCCTGCCATTGTTTTGGGGCCAGATTGACAGCGGTGCGAAACTCCGCGGTCGCCTCGTCGAGCCGCCCTTTGGCTTGTAGAGCCTGCGCCAGGTAGGCGTGCGCGATGGGGAGCGAAGGCCGAAGCGCAACTACAGTGCGGAATGCGGCGATAGCATCCTCGAACTCACCCTGCCGGAGTAGAACCTGCCCCAGCATGTTTTGCGCGTCAACACTGCGTGGAGAGCGCTTCACGGCTTCCCGAAAAGCGGTGCGGGCGGTGGCCAAATCGCCGCGTTCAAATGCGGCGACGCCGGCTTGGTAAGCAGAAGATGAGGTCGCCGTCGACGGCTTGGTTTGCGCTGCAGTAGAGGCGGTTCCACCAGCAAGCAGTGCGATGAGCAGGCCGGAAAAAGATAGGACACGCATCGATATCAGAACGTGAAGCCGAATTCACAGGATAGCATTGACCATTTTCGGTCGCGCAACCTAACATTCAAGGCAGATCATGCGACTTCGCAATACGCCCGCCATAATATTTCTGCTGCTGGGAATTGGGTTTTGCCAGAAAGTCAAACCCGCAAATGCCGCGCCGGCCAAGGCCATCGCCAACTTTACCGATGTTGCCGATAAGGCGGGCATTACCATGCAGGATATTTTCGGGGGCATCGACACCAAAAAATACATTATCGAAACCACCGGCACCGGAGTGGCTATCTTCGATTACGACAACGACGGCTGGCCGGATATTTTTCTGGTCAACGGCACCAGACTGGAAGGATTTCCGTCCGGCCAAGCGCCTACCAATCATCTTTACCGCAACAACCACGACGGCACCTTTACCGATGTAACGGCGAAGGCTGGGCTGACCTCGACTGGTTGGGGTCAGGGGGTTTGCGTCGGAGATTACGACAACGACGGGTGGGAAGATTTATACGTCACGTATTACGGCAAGAACCGACTGTACCGCAACGATCATGGCGTTTTTACTGAGGTGGCGGAGAAGGCGGGAGTGGCGGGCACGGGCAAGGCGTGGGGATCGGGATGCGCGTTTGTGGATTATGACCGCGACGGCAAGTTGGATCTGATGGTGGCGAACTATGTGGACTTCGATCTGGCAACTGCGCCTGCGCCGGGTCAGCGAGCGGCGTGTTTGTGGAAGGGCGTGCCGGTAATGTGCGGTCCGCGCGGGCTTCCGGGCGCGAAGAATATTCTTTATCACAATAACGGAGACGGAACGTTTGAAGATGTGACCACCAAGGCGCACATCAATCGTACCGACGGGCACTATTCGCTCAGTGTTTCGACTCTTGACTTCGACGAAGACGGCTGGCCCGATATATATGTTGCTTGCGACAGCACGCCCAGCATTCTCTATCGTAATAATCATGATGGAACGTTTACTGACGTCGCGGTGACTGCGGGCGCGGCTTTCAATGAGGACGGTCGCGAGCAAGCCGGGATGGGGACGTCGGTCGCTGACTACAACGGCGACGGCCATCTGGATATTTTCAAGACAAATTTTTCCGACGACACCTCCACGCTCTATAAGAACAATGGAAATGGCACCTTCACCGATGCCACCTCGGCGGCTGGGCTGGGCCTGTACACACAGTACTTGGGATGGGGCGCGATGTTCTTTGACTTTGATAATGACGGCTGGCCCGATCTGATTCTGGCCAATGGGCACGTTTACCCCGAAGTGGACAGCCAGCATCTGGGCAGCAGTTATAAAGAGCCGCGCATTCTTTATCACAACAATGGCGACGGAACGTTCGCGGATATTTCTGCTTCCTCTGGAACGGGCATTACGACACCCTCTTCCTCGCGGGGACTCGCGGTGGGAGATTTGTGGAACGATGGAAGGATGTCAGTGGTGGTGAGCAATATGAACACGGCTCCGAGCCTGTTGGTGAACCAAATTCACACCGAGAATCACTGGATTACGATTCATGCCGTGGGAACGAAATCGAATCGTGATGGAATCGGGGCGAGAATATTAGTGAAAGCTGGCGCGCGTGTGATGGTGGATGAGGTGCGCAGCGGATCGAGCTACGACTCCAATAACGATATGCGGGTGCACTTCGGACTTGGGTCGCTGAAAAAAATCGACTGGGTTGAGGTTCACTGGCTGAGTGGACTGATTGAGCGATTCTCGGAACTGGCGGTGGATTCGATTCAGACGGTGAAAGAAGGAACCGGAACTGCCGTACAGGCGGAAGCGAGGAAACAATAATGATGTGCGCTATTTTTTCGCGGGCTTAGTATTCGTTGGGAACTGCATGGTGCGCACGATCCCCTCGCCCTCCTTTACATATATCAATTGATTCGCCTTCACGTCTTTCAGAGTGTCGACCTGACCGCTGGGCCATCGAATCTCGAGAAGATACACTCTTTCTGCCTTGCCCAATCCGAAGTGAATACGCAGGTCATTCTGAGAAATGTAGCTGCCGCCGCTGCGTACTTCATCGATTTGCTGGTGCGGTTTGGTCTCTCCCGTCGGATGAGTGGTGCAGATCAGTCGCGCTCCGATGCCGCTGCGGTTGGATTTCGTTCCGATGGTGCGGACTTTGATCCAGTTGTTGTCGAGGGTGGAGACGCATCTTAGGAGTTGCGGATAGTCGTTGACGGTGTTGACCACGACGTCAATTTTGCCGTCGTTGTCGAAGTCGCCGAAAGCGCAGCCGCGGGAGGCGACGGGATCTGAAATCCCGGCGCCCGCTTGCAAAGAGACATCGGCGAAGTGGCCGTTGTGCTGGTTGTGGTAGAGAAGTTTCCGCTGGGGATATCCGGCTTCGGTTTTCAGTTGCTCGACCTCGGGATAGACATGGCCGTTGCAAATTAAGATGTCGGGCCAGCCGTCGTTATCGAAGTCGAAGAAGCCGCAGCCCCAGCCGAGGAATTGAGTGTGCGCCCCCAGTCCGGCGGCGAAGGTGGCATCTTCGAAGGCTCCTCCGCCCAGGTTGTGATACAGCGAAGGAGTGTCTCCGGCAAAATTAGTCTTGATCAAATCGAGATTTCCGTCGAGATCGTAGTCGCCGGCGGAAATTCCCATGCCGGCCTGCGGCTTGCCGTCGGGACTCAGCGCGCATCCGGCTTCAACAGCTACGTCTTCGAAGCTTCCGTTTTTCTTGTTGTGATAGAGCGCGCTGGCCGTGGAGTCGTTGGCCACATAGATATCCGGCCAGCCATCATTGTCGAAATCGAAGGTGAGAACTCCCAACCCGTAGGTTCCCTTGGCGCGGAGGATTCCCGCAGCTTCAGAAACGTCAGTGAAAGTTCCATCACCGTTGTTGTGATAGAGAATATTTTTCCCGCCTTGCAAGCCGGGCGGGCCGCAGGCCACCATCACGCCCTTGTAGAGGCAAGGGCCGGATTCCGGCACCGGCGCTGTGGCGAGATCCATGTCGATGTAATTGGCCACGAAAAGGTCGAGGCGTCCGTCGCGGTCGTAATCGACAAAGGCGCAGCCCGTGTTCCAGCGCGTAACTTTGCCCGCCACGCCGGCCTTTTGGCTGACATCTGTGAAAGTTCCATCGCCATTGTTGTGATAGAGAACATTCTTGCCATAGTAGGTGATGAAGAGATCGTCCCAGCCGTCGTTGTCGTAATCTCCGACGCAAACCCCTTGTCCCCAGCCAGTGTGTCCCAGTCCGGCCTTCGCGGTGACGTCGGTAAAGGTGCCGTCGCGATTGTTCTTGAAGAGATGCGAGGCGGGTTCAGCGCCGGCAGGGAAGCCTTCGAGGCGGGAACCGTTCACGATAAAAATGTCGAGCCAGCCGTCGTTGTCGTAGTCGTAGAAGGCAATGCCGCACCCGGTCGTCTCGAGAAGGTACTTATTTTTGCGTTCTCCACCGAAGATCGTTTTAACGTTGAGCCCGGATTCGCGCGCGACGTTAACGAAACTGACGCCGAGATCGGGGAGTGGTGCGGTGGCAGGTTCTTTCTGATCGACCTTTTGTTGGATTGCGAGAGCGCGCAACCAGCGCGGCCGCGCCAGACCCAGAACGCTCTCCAGTGACAGGACGAGTGCCGAACGACTCAGGGATTTCAGAACTTCGCGGCGTGAAGGGAACAATGAGGTCGCTACCTGGCCCGTTTCGGCTCGTGCTAGAATTCGCCTCTACCTCTTATATTCAGTGAACCCTGACTTTGCAAGTTGCGGCGGCAGTTGGTTGGACCGGGCAATGGCTGCTGACACAGTAATAAAGAGAATGCTGTTTCGCCGGCGAATCCAAAGTCTGATTGGCGTCCTCCTCTTTTCAGTTCTGGCGCACCTCTCCATCGCACAGGTTTCTGCGCATGAGTTGGAGTTATCGCGCACGGTAAGATCATGGGAGTTTCTTCCGGTTGTTGGCACGCGGGCGGGGTTGTTCGGCAATGAGACCGGACGCTTCGAAGCCTGGGTTTATCCCTTAAAAATATTTCGGGAATTTCATCTCACATTTCATGTCGATGGCAGAGCTTTGCCGGCGGAAAGTCTGGCGCGGACGCTGACGGTTCGTCCGGAATCGGCGACGGTCTTGTATGTGGGGGACTCGTTTCGCGTAAAGGAAACGATGTTCGTTCCCGTGCACGAGCCGGGAGCGGTCATTCAATTGGAGATTGAAACGGCCCAGCCACTGGAAGTGGAAGCGGCGTTTCTCGGCGACTTTGCTTTGGAGTGGCCGGCAGCGGTAGGCGGTACTTACGAACAATGGGATGAGAGTGAGCACGCGGTTGTTTTTGGGGAAGAAACCAGGAAGTTCGCCGCCATCGTCGGATCGCCCACAGCTGTAAATCCACACTTGGCGTATGAGACGAATTATTCGTCGTCGAATGAGACGTCGTTCCGGCTCGGGGTCACGCAGAAGGGGCGGGAGACGCGGCTGCTGGTGATTGCTGGTTCTGTGAACGGCCATGAAGAAGCGCAGAAGACCTACGAGCACCTGCTGGCGTCCTACGAACAACTGGAACGAGATTCCGCAGAGTATTACCGGATTTATTTAAGCCAGAGCGTCAGCCTTGAACTGCCCGATCCGGCCTTGCAGCGAGCCTATGACTGGGCGCGAGTGAGCATGATTCAGGGCTTGGTGGCCAATCCTTATCTCGGCACGGGATTGGTAGCGGGGTATCGGACCTCAGGAGCAAGCCAGCGGCCGGGCTTTGCGTGGTTCTTTGGGCGTGATTCGTTGTGGACTTCCTTCGCGCTGAATGCAGCGGGGGATTATTCCACGACGCGTACGGCTCTAGACTTCATCAGCAAGTACCAAAGAGAAGATGGCAAAGTTCCGCACGAGATTGCGCAGGGTGCGAGTTTTGTTTCCTGGTTCAAGGACTTTCCCTATCCGTATGCTTCCGCAGATGCGACGCCGCTCTTCATTGTTGCGATGAACGATTATGTGACTCAGAGCGGCGACGTTGGATTTGCGCGCGAGAAGTGGGACAACATCTGGCGAGCGTACGAGTTTCTGCGTTCCACTTACGATGCACAAGGCTTCGCGCAGAATGCGGGAGTTGGGCATGGCTGGGTGGAAGGCGGTCCGCTGCTTCCGGTGAAGAATGAGTTTTATCAAAGCGGGTTGGGAGTTGAGGTGCTGGAGGCCCTGGCAAATCTGGCTGGAGTCTTGGGCAAAGAAGATGTGAAGAAAGATTTGTCTGCCGAATTTGAAAAGAAAAAGCCCGCGCTGGACAAAACTTTCTGGGTTCCGGAGGCGAAGTCCTACGCCTTTGCACTCGACAAGAATGATAAGCAGGTAGATGAGCCGACCGTTCTTTCGACCGTCCCCATGTGGTTTGGTTTGCCCGATGCCGCACACGCAGAAGAAATGATCACGCGATTGGCGGAGGCGGAGCACGAAACAGACTGGGGAATGCGCATCATCTCGTCGCACTCAAGTCACTACGACGGCTCCGGATATCACTACGGGGCCGTGTGGCCGCTGTTTACGGGATGGGCATCCGTGGGGGAGTACCGCTACCATCGCGAGTTCCCGGCGTACTCCAACTTACGGGCGAATGCGTTGCTGGGGCTGGACGGTTCTTTGGGCCATTTTGCGGAGGTTCTTTCCGGAGATTATTACTCGGGTTTTTCGACCAGTTCGCCGCACCAGATATGGTCGGCGGCGATGGTGGTCAGTCCCTTGCTGCGCGGCTTGTTTGGATTGCAGACCGATGCGCTCAAGCACGAAATTACGCTGGATCCGCATGTCCCAGCGGATTGGACAACGTTCAGTATCCGCAATGTTCCGCTGCAGACAGCGCGAGTGGATTTTCAATACCGCAAGACGGTAAACAGCATTGTTCTGGAAACGGCTCGCACCGGTGCAGAGAATTGTACGGTGGATTTTTCTCCGGCATTCAGCTTACGGACGAAAATTATTGCTGTCGAACTGAACGGAAAGCCGCAAGCTTTTAAAGTGGCGCCGAATTCCGAAGATCAGCATGTAAGTGTTAGATTCCCGATTGGCAAGGGAGCTAACATTTTAACCGTCCGGGTTAAAAATGATTTTGGCCTCGCGCTGGACAATGAGCTTCCGGCACAGGGCAGCACCAGTCGCGGCCTGCGGGTCATTTCAGAGTCATGGAATGCCGATCGCAGCCAGTTGATCGTGGACGTCTCGGGTGTGCCTGGTATGGACTACGAGATGGGAGTCTGGAATCCTGAACAGATTGCTTCGGTGGAAGGCGGCGTTCTTGCCAATCGGAAAATTCGAATTGCAATTCCTAACGTTAGGAATGCTGAGTATTCACATCATCGAGTAATCATTCACTTCGTCAAGTCTTAACGGTAAGCTTGTTTGACTTGCCGCGGGGAAGAGTCCAATCTCAAAACACGTTGCAGTCGACGGAGGCTTTCCGGTGAAGAAATTGGTTTTGTGGATTTCCGCCCTTCTACTCTCCACCTGTCTTTTCACCTCAATGATTTCTGCGCAGAACCCTGCCCAGGCCGTCGATGCGGAAAATCATCAGTGGTGGCAAAATGCAGTCTTCTACGAGATCTATCCGCGGAGCTTTGCCGACAGCAATAACGACGGTGTTGGAGATTTGAGGGGGATTGCCTCGAAGCTCGACTATTTGAAAGATCTGGGGGTGGATGCCATCTGGATCAGCCCCTGTTTCCCATCGCCGCAGGTGGACTTCGGCTACGACGTTTCCGATTACGAAAATATCGATCCCATGTACGGCACACTGGCGGATTTTGACCTTCTGGCCGCCGAGGCGAAGAAACGAAACATCCATATCATCCTGGATTTTGTGGTGAATCATTCCTCGGATCAGCATCCATGGTTCGTGGATTCGAAGTCATCGAAAACGTCCGCCCATCGCGATTGGTACATCTGGCGCGATGGCAAGGGACCGAACACGCCTCCCAATAATTGGACGTCGACTTTTGGTGGCTCGGCGTGGAAGTTCGATCCAGCGACGAACCAGTACTACTACCACTATTTTTACGCGGAACAACCGGATTTGAACTGGCGTAATCCGGCGGTAAAGGATGCGATGCTGGATGTGACGCGCTGGTGGTACAAGCGGGGCGTGTCGGGCTTCCGCCTGGATGCGGTGGATACGCTGTTCGAAGATCCGGCGCTGAAAGATAATCCGATCCTGCGCCCGGAGAAAAACGCTTTCGGCGATCCCATTGAGCAGGAAACCTATAACAAGAAATTGCCCGAAGTGCATGATGTGCTGCGCGGCCTGCGCAAGGTTGCAAATGAGTACGACGCGGTTCTGATCGGCGAAACCTGGACGGCAAACATCAGCGAATTGAACGCTTACTACGGCGCGGGCAACAATGAACTGCAGCTGCCCATGGATTTTCTTTTCACGACGGTCGATAAATTGTCGCCGGCGGAATTCCGCAAGCAAATTGCCGACGTGAACGCCGCCTCGGGCTGGCCAACTTTTGTCATCGGCAACCACGATAAGCCTCGCTCCTATGATCGGTACGGCGACGGTCAGCACAATGATCAGATTGCGAAACTTATGGCTGCTCTCTACCTCACACTGCGCGGAACTCCGATCATGTACTACGGAGAGGAGATCGGAATGAAGACCACTCCTCCCACCAGCAAGGAAGAAGTGAGGGACCCGATCGGGCGAACCGGATGGCCCAAGGAAAAAGGCCGCGATGGCGAGCGCACACCGATGCAGTGGGATAGCAGTGACAATGCAGGATTCTCGACAGCGAGGCCATGGCTTCCGGTGCCTCCGACTTTCAAGACGCACAATGTCGCGGATGAAGCGAAAGACCCGGAGTCAGTACTGGCTTTCTACAAGAAGGTACTGGCTTTGCGGCACACCGACAAGGCGTTGCAGGATGGAAATTACACCCCGATTAATGAAGATGATGCCAACGTGCTCTCCTACTTGCGCGTGTACAAAGGAGATGGCGTGGTGGTGGCGCTGAATATGACGGGCACTCCGCAAAAAATAAAACTTCAACTGGATCGAGGGGGATTTGCTTCCGCCAAAAAATTGGTGGCAACGTCAAACTCAAGCGCAACAGGAAACGAGGTTTTGCTGGAACCTTTCGGCGTTTTTATTGGCGAACTTGGGAAGTAGTTAAAGGCAGAAGTGGCGGCACCCTCCTCCGATCAGAGTGATGATCGCGAATGCGACTGACAAAAGGGGAAAGACGGCCCCGGCGCACGCTGTTATGGGGATGAGCTATCGGAATCAGCGAACTGCGAGCCGCAAAACGATCTCATTAAAAGATAATGATGTGATTTGTACTTTGATTCCAAGGCGGCGTTCTGCAGGCGACTATTAGTACGATCGTTTGGTACTGATTAGACCTTCTCGGATTTCGATAATCACATTCCTCCAGTACCATCCCCTTCCGATTGGCCGTACAACTCTTGGATCTTTTTTGAACCTTGTGCCGACGACTACTCCCGCCTATGCTCGGCGCTGGGGATTCTCCTGTGAAACGAGTTCGTGTCCTGGTCGCAAATCATCCGCGGTTGATGAGGGAATTGGTGATGGCTACGATCGCCGACCAACCGGATATTGAGGTCGTGGGTGAAGTGCAGAATGAGAGCGACCTGGCGGACACTGTCGAGCAGGTAGAGCCTGATGTGCTGATCATTGCCATGGATGAGCGCGCCTTCGAAATCACCCGTTTCGGATTGAAGCGGCATGTGGGCAAGCAAGATGAATATGCCGCCGCCTTTGGCGGGCTCAACTACATTCGCTTCCACCCCGATGGGACCACGCAGGTCGAACCCCTGCAACTGGACGCCGGTGTGCTTTCCGCCTTGCAATCCAACCTCATGCTCTTCTTTACGGGAGCAGCACACCACTCCTGGGATATTTTAGAGGCCCAGGAGGAATCCACGCGTCTGCCCGATGGACCCGCGATTGAAGCACTGCACCAGGTAAAAGAGGCTGCCGCCTTAATGAAAGAAGCATTGCTGTGCGGCAATCTGGAACACTTCGGTCATCTGCTCGACGACGCCTGGCGAGCCAAGAAAAGCATTTCTTCGCGCATCTCCAGCCCGCGCATCGATCAACTCTACGACTTGGCGCGCACTTCCGGCGCCCTTGGCGGCAAGATTACTGGGGCTGGCGGAGGCGGGTTTCTTTTAATCTACGCCGAGCCTGCACGGCAAGATTCGGTGCGCACTGCGATGCAGAATCTGGGCGTGCAGGAAATGGCCTTTGCTTTTGACGGTCAGGGCGCGCAAGTTATCGTGAACGATCCTTTTATCGATCACGACCAGAATGCCGGCACGCAGTGGACCTTCTTGCCATGTTCCCCCGCTCCCATGCTCTGAGGTCAACCTCGCTGACGATCTCCATAATATTTTCATGAAAGCTTTCCTCTTAGCGGCTGGGCACGGTACCCGCTTGCGGCCTCTGACCGATTCCATCGCCAAATGTCTGGTGCCCATTCGTGGTAAACCTCTGCTCGATATTTGGCTTGATCTCTGCGCGTGCTCCGGGATTACTGACGTTCTGATCAACCTGCACGCCCATTCGCAATCAGTCGAACAGCATCTTCAGCGACAATCCTCGCCAGTAACGGTCCGACTCATCTATGAAGAGAGCTTGCTCGGTTCCGCCGGAACACTCGCGGCCAATCGAGAATGGATTGGCCCCGACACCGATTTCTGGATTCTCTACTCCGACGTCTTAACCAATACAAACTTGCGACTGATGAGTACCTTTCACCGCTCTCACCAATCGGTGGCCACACTCGGTCTGTA
The DNA here is from genome assembly GCA_963758565.1 of uncultured Acidobacteriota bacterium. Lineage (GTDB taxonomy): Bacteria > Acidobacteriota > Terriglobia > Terriglobales > Acidobacteriaceae > Sulfotelmatobacter. The sequence continues at coordinate 913,002 of CAVWVX010000001.1, forward strand.
CCAAGTCCCCGATCCCTCGCGCTGCGGTGTCGTCATCACCGACACTGAGGGAGTGATTGTTGACTTCGAGGAGAAGCCCAGTGTTCCCCGCAGCAATTGGGTTTTTTCCGGGTTGATGGTGGCAAATTCAAAGCTCTTCGATTTGATTCCACCGGGAATCCCGGCAGACATCGCTCTTCATCTGTTGCCGCAACTGCTGGGCCAGATGCGCGGCTATTCTATCTCCGGCTATTTGCTCGATATCGGCACCCTGCCCAACTATCTAGAAGCCCAAAACACATGGCCCGCAGAGTCGACTCTCTCCGCATGCAGTCCAACCGCCCAGAAATCCAATGTTTGATCTTAGTCGCCAGAGTTCCTAGGGAGAAGATTCGTGAGCACTGCTCAGCTGCGGGGCGTGATCTTTGACATGGACGGAGTCCTGGTGGACAGCCACGCGGTGCACCGCAAAGCATGGCGGCGATTTTTTCACACGTTGGGACGCGATTTGGAAGACTCCGAATTGGATTTTATTTTGGACGGCCGCAAGCGTAAAGATATCCTTCGGCACTTTCTGGGAGACTGTCCGGATTCCGAATTTGAAGAGTTTGGCAGGCGCAAGGATTGCATCTTCCGCCAGATGCGGCTGGATGTTACCCCGATTGCAGGGGTCGTCAAGATGGTTCGTGAACTGCATCAGAGCGGCCTGGCCCTGGCTTTGGCGACCTCGGCTGGCTTCAGCCGCGCCCATTCCACTCTGCTGGATCTGGGACTGCTGGATTGCTTTCAGGATATGGCGACCGGCGAAGATGTGCCGGTGGGCAAGCCCGATCCTGCTGTCTACCGGCTGGCGTGCCAACGGATTGGAATCGAACCAGTGTGCCTGCTGGCCGTTGAAGATGCCGTTTCCGGCATCCATGCAGCGACTGCAGCCGGCTTACACTGCTTGGGGGTAGCGTCGCACGAAACGCCGGAAACACTTAGGTCGGCTGGGGCAGCGGAGGTTTTTCAGAACTTTGAAGGTGTGACAACCATGGACTTGGAGCGGATATTACTCCGACGACACGCGGGCGTTGTCTTTCAGCAAGCCGCCGCCGGTCGCGGTTAGAGGCTTACACCATCATTGCGGCAGACTTCAACAATGGAGAAGCGGTCGGGCGCTCCTACCTTTCGCAGCATGCGATGGACGTGATTCTTTACTGTTTGCTCGGAGAGGTACAGGCGAGCAGCCATTTCCTTATTGGTGAGCCCTTTTTGTAGGAGTAAGACCAATTCTTGTTCTCTGCGGCTGAGTCCTAAACTGTTTTTTAGGGGCAAACTAGGAATCATCGGTTTGTGCCGTTCCACCCATTGAAACAATGCACCGGAGAGCGACGGCGGACACACCGCCTCGCCTTGAGCGACTGCCCGGATGGTACGCGCTACTTCCGCAGCGGAAGCATCTTTCAGGATGTAACCCACCGCCCCGGCCTGCACAATGCGCAGGAAAGTGGCTTCATCCGCCTCCATGCCCACCATAACCACTCTGAGTTCCGGATTCAGACGATGGAGTTCATGCACCACACCCTGTTCCGCGAGCACAGAAGCGACAGAATCCAACACCACCACGTTGGCTTTGGTCGAAATGATCTGTTCGAAGATGGCCGGACCATACGATCCGGATCCGACGACGCGTATATCATCCTTTTTCGAAAGGATTCTGAGCAAAGCCTCGCGCAACAGCCTGTTCTCGGCCAGCAGGAACACTGCTGCAATCGGTTCCGTGGGCGATGAAACTGCAGTTGCCATCTTTAAGACTCCGCCTCTTGGTTTTCCGCTAGTAAAAGCGAACTGTCGAACAACTCACTCCCACGCTAGCGGTAGCCCGATGACGAGGTCAAGCGGAAAGCTATGTTTTGATGTTAGGTCTTCCCAAGGCGGGAATGCTAGGAGTGCTTCCCAAAAAGGATGGCTACAACAGACGTTAGCGGCTGAAAATCGGAACAGTTCTAGTTCGTCGAGTTCTTCGCTAAGCGATCTGCTTCCCGCAATTCCGCAGCAGCTTGCGTTGGATTCTTAGTGAGAATGTAGATGGCTGCCAGACTTCGATGTGGTTCAGGCTCATTCGGCCGTAACCTCACAGCTTCCCCCAGATAGCGTACCGCGGTGGCATAGTCTCTTGTTTCTTGGCGTTTTCGCGACAGGATTATGAGAAGCTTATACAGAAGATCTGTCGTTCCCGCATCTTGCGGATTCAGTTGCTGAGCGTGTTGCAATGTGTGATATGCCTCCTCCTCCTCGCCCAGTTTCAGCAACGCTGCACCATAGAGTGCGTTCAACTGGAAGACATCCGGCCATTGCTCGATGATGTGAGCCAGCGATGCACGGGCCTCGCCAAAGCGGTTCAACTGGTAGTAGGTGAGTGCCAGGTTGTATTGCATCTGCGGAGACTTGGGGGACAGTTCCGCCGCCCTGAGGAAAGGCTTGAGGGCCGCTTCCAAATCACCATGTTCCCCGTACAAAGTTCCCAGGGCAGTTAGTTTGTCTGCGTCATCGGGAACGTACATCTGATCGCAGAACCGGCGCGCTTCCTCGCGCGAAGTTTGATCCAGTTTTCTCCCGCATTCCGCTCTTATCTTGACTTCATCGTCACCGCGCCGACGCACTTCGTCAGAAGCAGCCAGAGTCTTCTTGGCTTCCTCTTCGCGTCCTTCCTTGCGGTAGACGAATCCCAATTGGTAGAGCACCCGGGCGTCGTTCGGAGTAAGCTGGGCCGCTTCGTTCAACCATTTCTCGGCGAGGGCCACGTCGCCGTGCTTGAAGTAGGCGAACCCAAGATAATAGGCAGTATCGGGAAACGGCGCTTTCGGCTTTGCCGCCGCAGCAAGTTTCAGATTGCGAATCGCGCTATCGAAGTTGCGTTCCTCGACATCGAGCCGACCCAGGTAATACATCACATTGGGATGATCGCCAACTTCATGGCGCACGACTTCAAACTCCCGGCGGGCTTCTTCCGAACGGTGCATTTCGAAAAGCGCGACTGCCAGCGGAAAACGCGCCCGCAGGGTAAGGCTGGGGTCAAGCTGAAGCGCGGCGCGAAATTCTCGGACCGCCGTCTCGTAGATATCCTGCTTCAGCGCATCGTATCCCTTGCCCAGATGCGCTTCAACTGTCTCTGCCGGGGGTGGAACCCATGCGGGTGCGGCTTGCCCGGCGCTGAAAACGTTCCATGCCCCGAGCAGCATGACAGGAATCAACCGCCGTACAACCCTTCGCCGGATGTTCCGGTTCCACATTCCAATCCCCGAAGTCAATTCTTGCGCGGCGTCGGTGCGCTGAGCAGATCTACAAACTTCTTATAGAACTTTTCCAGGTCCACATCGTCCTGCACCTCGACGGGTTGCAATTCCAACTGGGGTTTGTCCTGCTGGGTCCAGGTGAGAGTGTTGCCGTAGCCGGCGCCGCGATCCAGGTCGACGTCCATGAAGAGAGTTTCTTTCTTTGTGATGATGCTAGGATCGAGCCAGGCTGCCGCCGCCAGTTCATCCCACAGATAATTGTAGTTGCCGCGCAGCCGGGCATACTTCGCGATGTAACGCGCTGACGGAGTGTCAGCTGCCTTAATTCGGTTCACCAGATCGGACGTGAGCCGCGTCTTCACCGAAACATCCACCGTCGTGCAGACAATCTTTTTCCAAGGCGTTTGCAGCACGATGTGGGCCGCTTCGGGATCGAACCACAGATTGAATTCGTGCGTGGGCGTGTTGGCAAACTCAGGATCGTCCGTCCGCGGAGCAATGCTTCCGCCCATGAATACAAGTTCCTTCACCAACCCCGCGAATTCAGGATCGATGGTGATGGCGAGCGCCAGGTTCGTCATTGGACCACCGGCATAGATGCTCACCTCGTGGGGAAACTTATGTACCATGCGGATTAGAAAGTGAGCGGCATCTTCTTCTGCGGTCTTCGTGGTTGGCCGGGCTTCGGGCATCTCTCCTAATTCTGCGGGTGGGTGGTAATACTTCGGGGTCCAGGCGCCCAGCCACGGCACCGAGCCATACTGCTGCTCCCAACGCTCGATCTCGGCTTTGCGCCGAACCAGCGGATACTCCGCTCCCTCCACGACCGGAATATCGGTTCTGCCGACGAGTTCCAGCATGCGCAGAGTGTGCGCCGCTTCCTCGTGCAGCCACTGATCGCCTGTCACTACGGTGATGCCCAACACTTCGGTTTGCGGCGACTGGATGAGCAATAGCATCGATTGCTGGTCCGTGCCCGCAGGCCCGGCCGCATCCTGATCGATAATAATCTTCCGTTTTGCCTGTGCCCAGCCGTTGAGGCATAACGTGAGTAGAATGACCGCTGTCGGGAACTGCACGCGCCCAAATTTCATCCTTAGCCTCGCTCCATTGAACTAAATCCTAAGAACGGATTCGCCCGATACAAATATCAAGGCAGACTGAGCGAAAATCAGTCTGCCTTTTTTTGTTTAAGCCGCATGCACTCACCTCTAGAAATTGAGTTTGAGTGCCAACTGAATCACGCGCGGGTTGCCCACGGTTGAGTTGATTTTCCCAAAACTCCCTGGTGAATTCAGGTCTGCACCGGGCGTCGAGCTCGAGCCCGGAGCGTTGAACTGTGCGTGATTGAAGAGATTGAAAAACTCTGCCCGGAAATCAGCGCTGACAGTCTCAGTTACCCGGATACGTTTGACGGCTGAGAAATCAGTGTTTACGAAGTCAGGCCCATAAACCGGAGTTCGTGAGGCTGTTCCAAGCTGTCCTACGGGCGGGGCAACAAAGCATTGAGTGTTAAACCACTTGAGCAGCGTGGGATGGCTGTTCTTGGGATCACAGACTTGGTCTGGGCGGTTCCAATTGGCGAAGTTATCCAAAAAGTTCGCCCCTGATAGGTTGAGACTGTCGTACACAAAAATCGGGAATCCTGACTCTGCCCTTTCGATAATGTTAACGGACCAGCCTCCCAGGACAGCGTTGACCGGACCGCTCCAGTCACCCCCGAACGCTTTGCCCTTGCCAAACGGCAAGTCGTAGAGGACGCTAGCCGTGAACTGATTGTTGAGGTTGAGTCCAGATACACCCCAGTCGGCTTTATTGGCACCCGGCAGAGGCCAATAGGTGGCACCACTGTTGCTGCCTAGACCATCAGGCAGTCCGGAATCGAATGTACGAGAATAGGTATAACCAATCAGCGCGTACAGACCGTGTCGCGCGCTCTTCGTCTCCGCCTTGACTTGGAGCGAATCGTATCGAGCCGCGCCGGTGTCGGTGAAGTTGGAGATATAAGTGAAATTGGCGAAGTTTGGGTTGACGTACGCGCCACAGCCCAGCGTATAACCGGGAACCACTCCGCAGGCTGAGGGAGAATGCGCATTCCAATTCAAACCGTTAACCAGAATGTGGGAACTGCGCGATCCCGCGTACCCGGCGGTGAGCACAATGTTTCCAGGAAGCTGATGCTCAACGTTCAAGTTGAACTGCTGAATCATGCCCTGCTTGAAGTTGGGATTCTGTGACTGGACTGTGCCCAGGAAAGTGTTGATGTTCGGAGGAGCTGTAAATACTCCAACTCCGAATGGATCTGGATTTCCAGTTCCAGCGGGGAACCCTCCCGAGATTGAGCACAGGAAAAGGTTGGGATTAGTGTCAAAGGCGGGCTCGGGACACGTCCCGGTGAATCCGGGAAAACCCGGGAAGAGGGCTGACGAGGCTTCGAACGGGGGATTGTTGACCAGTCCCTGGCCGCCGATGTTCCAGGATGAGTCATGGAATATTGCGTAACCCGCTCGAAGAACCGTGGTCTGGCTACCCAGCACTTTCCAGCTAAGTCCGATGCGCGGCTCGAAGGCGGTTTTATCGAGCTGGATGCCAACTCGCGCGTCGGAATTCACGCCGGGCACGAGCAGATTGCATGTCGGTTGGTTTGTGCAATTGCTGTGGAAGATAAAATTAGCTTGCCGATTCTCCGCCTCAGTGATCGGCGTTACGAGGGACCAGGCGAAACCCAGATTCAGGGTAAGATTCGGCGTTACTCGCCAATCGTCCTGGACAAAGGGACGGAACATTTTCCAGCGGCGGCCGGTGGTGGCTCCTTTGAAGGTCTGATCATGTTCTCCGAAGGTGTACACACCCAGGAGCAGATCGGCCATGGGATCGCCGGTTTGGTTGCCTATGGCGAAAAACCCATCCTGATAGGAATTGGTCAGCACGTTCATCTGGTTCGCGCGAATTCCGCCGCCAATCTTGATATCGTGCTTGCCGCGAATCATGTCAAACGAATCGGAGATGGAAAAAACATTAGTTCCGCCCTGGAAAGGCGCGAATCCACGGTCTCCCAGAGACCAATAACTCCCGGCCGGCGGTTGGATCGAAGTTAATCCGCAGCTTACACAGAATTGTGGCGACTGATTCACGATTCCCGGAATCTGTCCCCCCGGATTGCACGCGGCATCCACGTTGGCGTTTACGATGCCAATTGCGTTCCCTTCGCAGGTGCCATAACCGTAAGACTTGATGAAGTTGAAAATCCGATTGAAGCCAGCGTTGATCTGATTGACGTTGTTACTCGAAAAAATATGTGTTTCTGAGATGGCGACGTTACGTCCGTGGTTGGAGATATTCTGGGTGCTGCCAAACGGCGTGACTTCTGCGAATCCTGTAGGACCGGTTGGGTTCGAGCCTCCTGGAACCAACGAATTCGCCTGATCATAGCTGAAGCGCGCGAACATGGAGTCCTTGCCAGAGAAGTTGTGATCCAAGCGGACGTCGAACTCGCCCTCGTTGAGACTCCTCACCGGCGCATTGGTGAAGTTAAAGCCCGCGTTCTGAGCTGCTTGTCCGGTCAGGTTGTTTCCTGGATAAAGCCGGATCAGTTGTTGGCCGGCCGAGTCAGCTAGACCACCCACACCTGTCGGAATGATGTTGCAGGGCGTACCGCCAGTCTGCGTGCCATCGGAATTGGGTGCGACAGGAGTTGTGCCGTTGCACTCGAAAGGCCCGCCAGAATAAGGGTTGACGAGATTCGAGAAACCGTCTGCATTCGTAACTGGAGCGCCCGGAGCGAAGCCGGGACGGTCTACTCCCAAGGGATCCTGGCTAAAGTCACCACTCATCATCGCACTGGTAGGAACTAAGCCCGTAGACACGATGCCGTGACGCTGCCTTTTCCCCTGATAGTCCACGAAGAAGAATGTCTTGTCCTTCTGGATCGCCCCGCCTAGAGAACCTCCGAACTGGTTCAGGTTGAATTGCTCCCTTATGGGAGAGAAATAGCTGCGAGCGTCAAGCTTGGTGTTGCGGAAAAACTCAAATAGCGATCCATGAAACCGGTTTGATCCTGACTTGGTGGTGACCAGTACGGTTGGACCCGCGCGCGTACCATACTCGGCCGAATAAGTGAAAGTGAGAACCTTGAACTCTTGTATGGCATCAATGGACGGCAAAATCGCAATACCCCCGGCGGTCAGTTCGTTGTTGTCGTTGCCATCGAATAACCAGTCCGTACTCTGCGGCCGCGATCCGCCTACGGAAAGAGAAAACGAGCCACGAGCCGAGACTTCACTGGTGGCGCCGCCATTGAAAAAGCTGTTGGGATTGGTTTCCTGAGTCACGCCCGGCGTCAACGTCGCCAATTGCACAAAGTCCCGTCCATTTAAAGGCAGGTCGGCGACTTGCTCCGATGTGATTACCTGGCCCAGCGACGGATTCGTTGTCTCGACGGCGACTTCCGTAGCGCTGACTTCTACGGTCGAGGAGACCGATGCCGGCGCCAAACTGAAGTCGACTTCGCGGTGTTCATCCACCTGCAAGCGAATATCTTTCTGCTCGGTGGATTGAAAGCCCTGAGCTTCTACGCGAATGGAGTAGAAGGCGACCGGCAACACCGGGATCAGGTAGTGCCCGGACTCGTCGGTCTTGGCCTCGCGCACCACGCCGGTGCCTTGAGACGAAGCTTTCACGGTTGCGCCCGAAACTACCGCGCCCGCTTTATCAGAGACGATGCCGGAGAAACTTCCGTTGGCTTGGCCCTGCGATGAAGGACACAGTGAGAGGGTGAGCGCACAAACGACCGCAACCAGCAACGTCTTTCTATTCGACATGCATTGCCCCTTTTCAACAGCTTCGCTGCGAATGGCGAGTGAATCTACCTGGCACTCAACTGGGAGGTGTTAGACCGTAGAACGGCCTTATAAATCGCCGCCGCTTCCCAAGTCAAGACTTTTCGGCAGTAGCGAAAATTTTGCCCGCAGAGTTTGTCCGTTTTTTGCACAGGTTCATGAGCAAACAGCGACACTTAAAGTTCAATCAGCCTTGAACTGCCCACTCCGCATCGAAGCGGCTTCGATCATAAAACGATTTTTGCGTTCCGATTCCGGTAGTAGAAAGTCCGGCATAGAGATTGGCACGCCGAACCGCATCTTTCTCCGCCGTGCCTTCCGCTAAAAACACAGCGAAGCTGCCGATGAACGCATCGCCTGCTCCGGTGCTGTCGACACTTTTCACTGCAAATGGCGGCACATGTTCGCTCAAACCTTCTCCCGCCAGCAGGGAACCGTTGGCTCCGAGCGTGATGATGACTCGGCGGATCCCGCCTGCAGCTAGTTTGTCGGCACATTTCCTCGCGTCGTCGACATTTCGTACGGGCAGTCCGGTGATGGTCTCCGCTTCGCTCTCGTTCGGCACAAAGTAATCCAGACCGGCGAGTGCCCTCATGTCGACCGGTTGACCGGGCGCGGGGTTCAGGATGCAGCGGATGCCGTGCTTTTTTGCGAATGCAATCGTGTAGTAAACGGTCTCCAGCGGAATCTCGAATTGCAGCACAATGCAATCGGCGGCCTTTAGCGTATCGGCGGCTTCGTCCACATCAGCGGGCTTGAGCGCGTCATTGGCGCCCTTCACTACGAGAATACGGTTTTGACCGTTGGCCTCAACAAAAATGGGAGCCACGCCGCTGGAGAGTCCCACCACTTGCTTAACGTGAGTGGCGTCAATGCCTAGCTTTTTAAAATTTTCAATGGTGGCCGGACCAAAAAGATCGCTTCCCACCCGCGCCACCATGAACACATCGGCCCCGCATAGACGAGATGCCACAGCCTGATTCGCCCCTTTTCCGCCGAATCCCAGGTCGAATTTACGACCGAAAATCGTCTCTCCGGGCTTAGGGAACTGGTCGGTGAAGGTTGTCAGGTCAATGTTGGCACTGCCAACCACCGCGATGCGAGGGCGCCTGTTCATCATCTTAATTTCTTACAATTGAAGCCACGCGAGTGTATTGGGCGCAAACGCTTGTGTCAACGTGTTACCTGGGGCGCTTGGTTTGTGCGGCCCGGCATGCGAGTTCACTCTCGCAACGCTCCTCAACACTTGTAGCCCCAGGAAAAGAAGAGTACAGTTACACATTTTCCAGCCCGCATCATTGAAGGAGAATGGATTGTTCACACCATCGAGTCTGACTATTGCGCTGCTGATGATGATCACGAGCGCCGTCTGTTGGGGATCCTGGGCGAATACTTACAAGGGCGTCAAGGGATATCGGTTCGAGCTTTTCTACTGGGATTACGCCATTGGAATTTTTTTGATCTCTCTCGTGCTCGCCTTTACGATGGGTAGTTCTGGGAACAGTTCCGCGAGTTTCTTAAACAATGTACGCGCCGCCGACACTGCAAACATCGTAAATGCGCTCATTGGCGGAGCGCTTTTCAATCTTGCGAACCTCTTGCTCGTGGCCGCCATTGACATGGCGGGACTTGCCGTCGCATTTCCCATTTCCATTGGAATTGCTTTGGTCGTAGGTACCGTTTTGAGCTACGTTCTTCAGCCCAGGGGAAATGCGATACTGCTTGCGCTCGGCGTCGGGTGCGCATTTATCGCGGTTCTGCTTGACGGCAAAGCGTACGGAAGCCTCGCCGCATCAGGGCGTTCGGTTTCCAAGAAGAGCTTAATCACCTGTGTGGTTTCTGGAATTTTGATGGGCCTGTGGGCTCCTTTCATGACTCACGCCATGACCCGGGGCAATCCTCTCGGCCCGTATAGTGCTGCGGTCTTTCTCACGCTGGGTGCGCTGCTCTCCTGTTTCATCTGGAACATTTATTTCATGAAGCATCCTCTGGTGGGGGAACCAGTAAGCTTTCGTGGATTCTTCACCGGTCCAGCCTCGGGACATGTACTGGGACTTTTTGGAGGATGCATTTGGGGCGTTGGCACGGTGTTCAATCTTGTGGCGGCGAGTTTCACCGGGGTCGCGATCTCTTATGCCATCGGCCAATCCGCGCCCATGGTGGCCGCGTTGTGGGGAATTCTTGCGTGGAAGGAATTCGCCAACTCTGGACCGCGCGCCAAGCTGTATCTGAGTCTGATGTTCGTCTTCTATGGACTGGCGATTTTTCTGGTGGCGCGGGCCAACGGCTGAAGATTGGCTTTCTCCCTTCATCGGACTCGCTCGCCGTACGCAAAAACTAAAGAGCGGTAAAAGATGAGCGATGAAACTCGACGAAAGACTATTGAGGATTTTTGTGGGATAGCAGGCTTGGGACTACAGCAGCATACCTGCTATCGAAGCTGACATCAGATTCGCCATCGTCCCGGCTAGCATGGCGCGAACGCCCAAGCGCGCCAACTCGCCTTTCTTGTTGGGCGCGAGCGCGCCAATGCCGCCGATCTGAATGCCGATCGAACTGAGATTGGCGAAGCCGCACAGCGCAAATGTAGCTATCGTGAATGAGCGCGGGTCTAAACTGGCTTTTGCCGGGCCAAGCATGGAGAATGCAACCAGTTCATTCAGCGCCATGCGGGTTCCGAGTAAAGTCCCGACAAAACCGCAGTCGTGCCACGGAACTCCGATCACCCACGCCACCGGCGCGAAAAGCACGCCAAAGATTTTCTCCAGGCTTTCCGGGAACCATGCCACCCAATGGTGAATTCCCCCCAACAATCCATCGGTCAGCGCGATCAGCGCCAGAAATGAAATCAACATCGCCGCAATATTCAGCGCGAGGTGCAATCCGTCCGTGGTTCCGCGCGCAATGGCGCCCAGCAGATTTTCTTCTTTTTCGGCTTTTTCTTCTTCGGCGCTCATGATCACTTTGCCGGCAGTTTTCGGTTGTTCGGTTTCCGGCACCAGCATCTTCGCCATCAACAGCGTGCCTGGCGCGGTCATGATTACCGCACTCAGCAGATGACGCGGATCAATCCCAAAAAAAATATACGCGGCCATGATCCCGCCTGAAACGTGTGCCATCCCACTGGTCATCACGGTCATCAGTTCGGAACGAGTCAGGTCGGCAAGGAAAGGGCGGATGGTCAGCGGCGCCTCGGTCTGACCCATGAAGATGCTGGCGGCAACGTTAAGTGACTCCGCGCCGCTGGCCCCCATGACGCGCGTCATCACCCAGGCAAACAGCTTGATGATGATCTGCATGATGCCAAAGTGATAGAGCACCGCGAAGAATGCCGCGATAAAAATTACCGTAGGCAGCACTCCGAAGGCAAAGAAACCCAACTGTGAGCCGGGTTTCGCCAGGTCCCCAAAAACAAAGTGCGACCCGGCATAGGCATAACTTAAAAGCTTTGTAACCGCGTCGCCCGCTTTCTGAAAAGCGATGCGTCCGGTATCGCTTCTCAAAACAAAAATTGCGAAGAGCAGTTGAAGACCCAGCCCCCACAGTATGGTTTTCAGGCGAATCGCACGACGGTTAGTGGAGAAGGCGTACGCCAGCGCCAGCATCGTAAACAGGCCGAGGATTCCAGTAAAGCGTCCCATTCAGTTTTTTTCTCCGGACTTTTCGATCACGCGATGGAGCAAAGGTCTTCGCTCAGTGAAGGACAAATCTGTAATCCGATAGCTTTGTTCTATCAGTTCCCGCGCTTGAGCCGCGCGAGTTTCTGAATTGTAGTGAATGGTCGCAAGGGGTTCGGCCAAAGCAACCGGATCCCCAACTTTTTTGTGCAGCACGATGCCGACCGCAGAATCCACCGAATCCTCTTTGCGCTCACGGCCGCCCCCGAGAACCACGCATGCTGTGCCCACTTGTTCGCACTGCAGGGATGCAACATATCCGCTCTTCGCGCTCGAAACGACCATCGTCGATTTGGCTTGCGGCAGTTTCTTGGGATCGTCGATTATTCGCGGATCTCCCCCCTGTAGTTCCACCATCTGCCGGAATTTTTCGAGAGCCTTGCCCGAAGCGATAAGTTTCTCGCTCTGTTCTTTTCCCGCTGCGACCGTATCTGCTACACCGCCCAGATGCAGCATCCATCCTGCAAGCTCGAGGCAGAGCTGGCGCAAATCTGCGGGTCCTTCCCCACGTAAAACCTCAAGCACCTCGACCACTTCAAGCGCATTACCAATCATGAGGCCGAGAGGCTGATCCATGTCCGTAATCAGGGCGACGGTTTTTTTACCCATGCGCTCGCCAGTTTCGACCATCAGCTCTGCCAGGAACACGGCGTCTTTTTCACTCTTCATGAATGCGCCTGAGCCGGTCTTCACGTCGAGAACCAGAGCATCAATTCCTTCCGCAAGTTTCTTGCTCATGATCGATGCGCAAATAAGGTAGGGGCTCTCCACGGTGCCAGTTACGTCGCGCAGCGCATAGAGTTTGCGATCGGCTGGAGCGATCTCGGCCGTCTGCCCGATCATGGCGCACCCGCAGTTCTCGAGCGTTTGCCGAAATTGTGCGACCGAAAGATTTACGTTGAAGCCTGGGATTGCTTCAAGTTTGTCCAGTGTTCCGCCGGTGTGTCCGAGGCCGCGGCCGCTGATCATCGGAACAAAGACTCCCGCGGCGGCGGCGAGTGGCGCAAGCACCAGCGAAGTCTTATCGCCCACTCCTCCCGTCGAGTGCTTATCAACTTTCTTGGCCGGAAGAGATGACAAATCCAGCACCTCTCCCGAATGGAGCATGGCATCGGTGAGTGCAGCGGTCTCGGCGCGAGTCATCCCGCGCAAGACAACTGCCATCAGCCACGCCGAAACCTGATAGTCCGGTATATCTCCACGAGTGTATGCGTCCACCAGCGATTCAATACGGCGGGAAGATAACTCGCCGCCATCGCGCTTTCGGCGAATCGCTTCGATAGCGCGAAAAGGGTTGGTTGTTTCCGTTTTAGGATTCACAGCAGTCGGAATCCTTCCGGGAGCAATTCAGTAATGTGGGATTGTTTTGGTCCGTCGGCCCCTTGAAAGAAAATAGTTGCCTCGGGACCGAATTCGTAAATTACCTGGCGGCACGCGCCGCAGGGTGAACACGGCACGCCTTGGTCGTTCACCACAGAGACAGCACGGATCTCGATCTTCGGTCCCAGTTGCGCGACGGCCGAAAAAATTGCCGTGCGCTCGGCGCAATTAGTCATGCCATAGGACGCATTCTCCACATTGCAGCCAGCGAAGATCTTGCCATTGGTGAGCAGAATCGCAGCTCCCACTCGAAATTTCGAATAGGGTGCGTGGGCATTTTTCATCACCTTTTTAGCGGCCCGCTGCAGCTTGGCCGGGACGCCTGCACGCAATGTCTTTTTAGGCATGGGTAAATGTTGAATGCAAAACCGGAATCGTGAAACATTGTAACCCTTGTTCAAACGCGCGCCGGCTTTGGTTCATCGCGAGGTCACGACGCTAGCGACACTGGTATATCACGAATTCGCTCTCTGCGATGTCCTGCCGTACAATTACATCCCTAGGAGGCGTTATCGGTGCGGGTGGATCACGACCATCGTGGAACGGCGCAGCCCAAGGCGCCAGATACTGAAGATACCCGCTCGGCCGGCGGACCTGCTCTTGCGACCTTCGGCGGACGCCCCCTCCACCGCAACTCCGGCATTCCTCTCGATTTAAATTGGGTGCAGGAAGTTCGCGTGAATACCAGCGGGGTAGAGCGCCGCGCCCAATCCCAGGTAGCGCGCAGAACGGTAAAAAAAGAGTGGCAGGCAGCGTGGCTGTTGCGAGCCATAACCTGTATGGATCTCACAACGCTTTCCGGCGACGATACCGAAGAACGCGTGCGGCGGCTTTGTGCGAAGGCCCGACAACCCATCCAGCGGGACTTGGTGCACAAGTTGGAAATCGAAGAGCTCGAAGTAAAAGTTGCGGCAGTCTGCGTGTATCACCTCTTTGTGGAAACTGCTGTGCATGCCCTGGAGGGAAGCGGAGTAACTGTTGCCGCAGTATCCACGGGATTTCCGGCCGGTCTTTCTCCGCTGGCCGAGCGAGTTGCAGAAATTCGGCGTTCGGTGGAAGCCGGCGCCAACGAAATTGATGTGGTAATCACGCGAGCTCATGTGTTTGGCGCCCGATGGCAAGCGCTCTACGATGAAGTCGCGGCTTTCAAACAGGCTTGCGGAGCGGCTCACATGAAAGTCATCCTTGCGACCGGCGACCTGCTGACGCTGCGCAACGTGGCCCGTGCCAGCGTCGTCGCTATGATGGCCGGAGCTGACTTCATTAAGACATCGACCGGCAAAGAACCAACCAACGCGACATTACCCGTTGGCCTGGTGATGGTGCGGGCGATTCGCGAGTATGCCGAACGAACTGGAATGGCCGTGGGTTTCAAGGCTGCGGGTGGAATTCGTACGGCGAAACAAGCGACAGACTGGCTGGCCATGATGAAAGAAGAACTGGATAACTCCTGGATGAACGCTAAGCTTTTTCGTTTTGGCGCGAGCGGACTCTTGGGCGATATCGAGCGGCAACTCGAACACCATGCGACGGGACGGTACTCGGCGGAGTATCGTCATCCTTTGGCCTAATGGCAGATTCCAACGAAGAGGGAACTGAGCGACGGAGATGAGCATCGCTGAAAAATTTGCCACGATGGAGTACGGTCCCGCTCCGGAAGATTCCAAGCCTGCACAAGAATGGCTGGCCCGTCACGGCCGCCGGTTTAACCACTTCATCAATGGTGCGTGGCAAGCTCCCGCGGAAAATCAATACTTCGTCACGTTGGATCCTTCCAACGGGGAGAAGCTGGCTTCAGCCGCCCAGGGCTCTTCAACCGATATTGACAACGCAGTGAAAGCCGCCCGCGCGGCTTTTCCCAAATGGAACGCACTCACCCCGCATATACGGGCGCGCTATCTTTACGCGTTGGCGAGGCTGGTGCAAAAACATTCGCGTCTTCTCGCCGTGCTGGAAACTTTGGACAACGGTAAGCCCATTCGAGAAAGCCGTGACATCGACATCCCACTCGTGGCCCGCCACTTTTACTATCACGCCGGATGGGCTCAACTTCTCGATCAGGAATTTCCTGAATATGAGCCTTGCGGCGTCGTAGGCCAGATCATCCCCTGGAATTTCCCGCTGCTCATGGCGGCGTGGAAAATCGCTCCCGCTCTCGCTACCGGAAATACGGTCGTGTTAAAACCAGCTGAGTTCACTCCGTTGACCGCACTTGCGTTCGCTGAATTGTGTCAGGAAGCGGAACTGCCGGCCGGCGTGGTTAACGTTGTGACCGGAGATGGCTCGACTGGCGAGGCGTTGGTAAAGCACGCTGACGTCGATAAGATTGCTTTTACCGGATCCACTGAAGTTGGGCGCGCCATCCGCAGCGCGACTGCCCCATCTTCAAAGCGCTTGTCACTGGAGTTGGGAGGCAAGTCCCCCTTCATCGTTTTCGATGATGCTGATCTCGACACTGCCGTTGAAGGCTTGGTCGATGGAATCTGGTTTAACCAGGGGCAAGTCTGTTGCGCTGGTTCGCGCCTGTTGATGCTGGAGAGTATTGCAGAAATCCTGCTCAACAAAATCCGCGAGCGTATGGGAAAGCTCCGCGTCGGCCAACCTTTGGATAAGGCGATCGACATCGGTCCGATTGTGGCCCAAGTCCAGTTGGATCGCATTCACCGCATGGTTGGTCAGGGAATCGAAGAAGGCGCAACCTGCTGGCAACCGCAAATAGACATGCCTGGACAAGGCTTCTATTACCCACCGACGCTGTTAAGCAATGTGCATCCGACTTCCATAGTGGCGCAGCAGGAAATTTTTGGCCCTGTCCTGGCGGCGATGACTTTTCGTACTCCCCGAGAAGCGGTGGAGTTGGCCAACAATACGGTGTATGGCCTGGCAGCGTGTGTTTGGAGCGAGAGCATCAACGTGGCGCTACATGTTGCCGCACAACTAAAGTCGGGCGTGGTCTGGGTGAACGGCACAAATCTTTTTGATGCTGCTTGTGGGTTCGGCGGTTACCGCGAGAGTGGCTTCGGCCGCGAAGGCGGCAGGGAAGGATTGCTGGAATATTTACAACCGGCATGGTTCAAGAATGTTCCGAAGCTGGCCTCCGCCCCCTCCATCGCCGCCGCGCAGCCTGACGATAAAAAGGATCAATCTCCAGCGATCGATCGCACGGTGAAGCTCTACATCGGCGGCAAGCAAGTGCGACCCGACTCCGGCTACAGCGTGGAAGTGAAATCATCCGACGGAGCGTTCTTAGGCGAAGCGTCATTGGGCAATCGCAAGGACATTCGCAACGCGGTAGAAGCTGCCCGCAAAGCCGAATCTTGGGGTAAAGCCACCGCTCATAACCGCGCTCAAGTTCTTTACTACTGTGCAGAGAATCTTTCGCAGCGCAGCGCCGAAATTGTTAGAAGTCTGAGCGCGGTCGTCGGAGCAAAGCAAGCCGCTGCCGAGGTTGATCTTGGAATTGAACGCATCTTTTCATACGCGGCTTGGGCCGACAAGTTCGATGGCGCTGTGCACAATCCGCCGTTTCGAAATATCGCCATCGCTATGAATGAGCCTCTGGGAACTATGGGCATTGTTTGTCCTAAAGAAGCGCCTCTGCTCGGTTTTCTGTCACTGGTGCTACCCGCCCTGGCTATGGGCAACACGGTGGTCGCCGTGCCGTCGGAAGCATACCCGCTGGTGACCGCGGACCTATATCAGCTTTTTGATACCAGCGACCTGCCCGGCGGAGCAGTCAACATCGTCTCGGGTTACGCCTCGGAGCTTTTGAAAACCCTGGCAGAGCATGACGACATCGATGCGCTGTGGGTCTTCGGAGACGAGGCCAGCGGCGCTGCCGCTAAAAAAATGTCGGTAGGAAATCTAAAGCAAGTGTGGACCAATGAAGGCCGCGCGATCGATTGGTTCAATTCGAAAATTGCGCAGGGACGCTGGTTCCTGGAACATGCCACCCAGGTAAAAAATATCTGGGTTCCGTACGGCGAGTAGACGCAAGCGCAGAACTCTGCCCGATTGCTTTTGTCCTCGCGCCGGACTAGCATACCCTCGTTATTCTTCTTCGCCCGGCGGTAGAGCGCCGCATCGTGCAATCTTCTGGCCTGGTTCGCGAATTGATCTCGTGCTTGATTTAAGGAGGACGTATGGGCATCGCAGTGACACCGCAGATTCATCCGCAGGTGGCGGACTTCATTGATAAGCCACGCAAAATGTTGATCAACGGAAATTGGGTAGCCTCCATTTCCGGCAAGAATTTTCCTACCTACAATCCCGCCACCGGAGAAGTGCTGGCGAAGGTGGCCGAGGGCGATCGTGAAGATGTCGAACTCGCTGTGAAGGCGGCCCGCAAGGCCTTCGATCAGGGACCGTGGCGCCGGTTGACCTCATCCGGACGCGGCCGCATGATCTGGAAGCTCGCCGACTTACTAGAGCAACACACCGAGGAGTTTGCTTATCTCGAGAGTCTGGACAACGGTAAACCTCTCACCATCGCTCGCGCCGCGGACGTGCCTTTGGCTGTCGACCTGTTCCGTTACATGGCGGGCTGGACCACAAAGCTCGAAGGCAACACCATTCCCATCTCCGTTCCTTATACCCCCGGCGCGAAATATCTTGCCTACACGTTGCGTGAACCTGTGGGGGTTGCAGCCCAGATCATCCCATGGAATTTCCCATTGTTGATGGCGGCGTGGAAACTGGGGCCGGCACTGGCTTCCGGTTGCACTGTGATTTTGAAGCCCGCGGAACAGACGCCGCTCTCGGCTCTGCGTCTTGGCGAACTGATTATGGAAGCTGGCTTTCCCGAAGGCGTCGTCAACATTGTTCCGGGATACGGCGAAACGGCGGGCGCGGCGCTGGCCGCGCATCCCGACGTCGATAAAGTTGCATTCACCGGATCTACGGAAGTCGGCAAGTTAATCGTGCACGCGGCGGCGGGCAACTTGAAAAAAGTCTCGCTCGAACTCGGTGGGAAGTCTCCCAACGTCGTCTACAAAGATGCCGATCTTGAGTCCGCCATCCCCGGAGCGGCGAGCGCAATCTTTTTTAATCACGGTCAATGTTGCTGCGCCGGTTCGCGTCTCTATGTGGAAAAGCCGATCTTCGATCAATTTGTGGAAGGAGTGGCTGACCACGCCAGGAAAATCAAGGTAGGGTCCGGGCTCGATCCGGAAACCAGCATGGGACCGCTCGTTTCTCAAGAGCAGTTGAGCCGCGTCTGCGGATATCTTGAAGCCGGCTTCTCCGAAGGCGCGAAAGCTCTCTCCGGTGGACAGCGCAAAGGTGACAAAGGCTACTTCGTGGAGCCCACCGTGCTGGTGAACACTCGCGAAGACATGAAGGTCGTGCGGGAAGAAATTTTCGGTCCGGTAGTCACGGCGATGCCGTTCAGCGATCCCGAGGAACTCTTGCCGCGTGCTAACAATAGCGAGTATGGCCTGGCTGCTGCCGTGTGGACCAGCGACATCAGCAAAGCCCATCGCACAGCTGAACTTCTGCGCGCCGGCACAGTCTGGATCAATTGTTACAACATTTTCGATGCCGCATTGCCCTTCGGCGGGTACAAGCAATCTGGTTGGGGACGCGAGATGGGACACGATGCCCTTAATCTCTACACCCAAACCAAGGCCATCTGCACGAAGTTGTAAGCATAAAACTCTTCGACAAAAATCGTTTAACAGAAAAGGACGGCGCTGGGACCGCCGTCCTTTTTGTTTGTCTCGGCTTGGTAACTCAACGTTCCATCATAAGGACTTTTTCCGCATCATCGATTTCCGTCAATTTAACTTCAATCACTTCTTTCAAAGTGGTCTGCACAACCCGGCCAACAAAGCTGGCCTCGACCGGAATCTCGCGGTGTCCTCGATCGATCAGCACGCATAACTGCACTCTTTGTGGTCTGCCATGGGAAAACAGCGCGTCCAGCGCCGCGCGGGTGGTGCGTCCGGTGAAAAGAACATCATCCACCAGAACGATGTTTTTGTCTTCGATCGAGAATCCGATTTCCTTATCCTGTACTACTGGTTTCGGTCCGAGCGTCGACAGATCGTCGCGATAAAACGTAATATCCAGCGTCCCAACTGGAACTTTGGAGTTTTCGATGCGCGCAATAATTTTCCCTAGCCGTTCCGCCAGGGGAACCCCGCGACGACGAATTCCCACCAATCCCAAGCCTTCCACGCCGCCATTCTTCTCGACAATCTCATAGGCCAAACGCACCAGCGTGCGCTCGATTTCAGATGCCGACATAAGCTGCGCTTTCTGCCGCAGTCCTGTCTCGTGTTGATGAGTCTTTGCATTCTTCATCGAACATGCCTCACAAAGTATTTTTCTAATGGAATCTCGTCTGCCCGAGTGCCATCCGCGTGTTTCACAGGGCGGCCTCTCACTGTATGCAACCAAGGCAGCGCAGGTCAAGCGAATGGTTTGAGGAGCTTTGTGAAACGCTCAAATATCCTGACGATCGCTGGATATGAGGTCCTTCTCAGAAACGCTGTCGGTAATTGAAGTACGAGGACGTACGGTGATGCTGCGAGTAAGAACTCCATTGTCATTTTGCAGGGAATCCAAAGTAAGGGTATGCGGAGCGGCATCGGCCCCCACTCCCGGCAGAATCCCCACGCCCTGATTGCGTCCGCCACGCTTTGCTCGGTAGAGAGCCGTGTCAGCTAGTTCGATCGTTTCTTCCGCGCACAGCGCCTCGTAGGCTCCGCGGCTCCAAGGGAACGGAGCCCAGCCCACCGAACAGGTTTTTCGCACCAGAACTCCATGGCCCAGATCAAAAGCTTCGGAAGCCATGATGTCTAAAATCCTTTCACAAAATGCAGGGGTGCCGGAAGGATCCGCGGAGCGAGACATGATCAGGAATTCCTCTCCGCCCCAGCGAACCAGAACATCGGATTTGCGCACAACCTTGCCCAGTCGTTCCGCGACCCGCTGCAGTAGCCGGTCTCCCGCGGGATGGCCGTGAACATCATTCACCTGCTTGAAAAAATCCATATCGACCATGATGAATATCAGGTCGCGGTGATCGAGGTTTCGAATATCGCCACCTTGTGCTCGCTCATAGTTCCGCAGCACCTGTCCGGCTTCCGCAGCGACAATCTCTTCCAGATAGCGGCGGTTCCACACGCCGGTTAGAGGATCGGTGTAAGAAATTTCTTGAAGTTCAAGATTTTTTCGCTGCAATTCCAGGCTGTGCCATCGTAAGGACTGTTCCTTGTTTTCCAACTCATCTTTCAAAACGCACATCTGATCCAGATTTTGCCGCGATGACAGGAGAAGGTTCAGCAGTTCACGATCCATCCAGTGCTGCTTCAGAAACACCAGCGTACCCATGAAGATCATCGCAGCTACGGTCAGGAACAGCCGGTAGGATCTTACCCGCGGCGGTGCGCCCCCTCCAAACTCGGCCCACGCAACCATCAGCGGCGTTGAGAATACGGCAATCATCGCCAATCGCGCGGTCCACATGCTGCGGAGGCGTTCAGGTTCCTGACCCGTGGGCTCGCCCGATCCGTTTTGACGCGCCGCCAGTCCTACTCCTGCGAACCACGCCATGGCAGCCACCAGCGCGATGTCATAAAGGCTGCCCGTATAGTAGTGGTTAAAATCGATCGCCACACCCGCGAGAATTGAACCTACGCTATAAAACAACGTTGCCTTAAAGAGCTGTCCGTAAATCTCGTGCCACGGACCTTGGCTGCGTTTCCAAACGATGCCCACACCCACCATCAGGACAACTTGTTCGCAGGCGTAAAGCACGTCAAAACTGCGTCCGTACACATCCACGTTAGGCGAAACATACTGCCATGGAATCACAATAAACAAATACAGATAAAGCCACCATGTAAGCAGCAGAAAGAAATCAAGAGAGGCCAGCCGCAGGGAATGGTCATTCTTTTTAATATGGGGTTGTACGACCAGCGCCGCCATCATTGGCACAACATGTAGAAACAACACAACATCCCCGACAAATGGGTTGGGGGTGTCCTGTCTCAGGAAGACTTCAAAGTAAGTCCAAAGCACATGCGTGCAGAGCCACATCCCACAACCCAAAGCCATCAGCCCCCAAAAAAGCTGGGCGCGCTTATAGCTGGTTTGGATATTAGAGAAAATTGAGAGTGTTGCACAGAAGAGAAGGGCAAACTGAATAAGATCGCCAAATGTAGTGAGTCCCGCACTTCTGGGAACCAGCACAGACACGAGCACGTGCACGCCGACGACTGCGCACACGACTCCCGTCCACCCCCGGTGCCGCTTCGCGGAATATAAGCTCACGGTAAGAGTGTATGTTCACTCCGGGAAAGTGCGCGCATTACTGAAGTAATCTTGGGTAAGACCGTCTAGCTCAAAGCCTCCATAAATCGTTGAACAAACTCGAAGACATCAAGATACGAGTTGTAAAGCGGCACCGGGGCCACTCGGAAGGTATCAGGTTCGCGCCAATCGCCGATAACACCTTCCCGCGCGAGTCGGTCACACACGGCCCTGCCATTTTTAGGAAGGCGTATTGAAAGCTGCGCCCCGCGCCGATCTTTCTCCTTGGGTGTAATGAGTGAAAAATTCGAGGACGCACTCTGTTTGATTAAGAATTCCAGGTAAGCGGTCAACCGTACGCTCTTCGCGCGTAAATGCTCGATCCCTGCCTCTTCGAAAATATCCATCGATGCTCTTAACGCGGCCAGGCTCATGATGGAAGGATTGCTCAACTGCCAGCCGTCGGCTCCGGGCATAGGCTGAAACTGTGGCCCCATCTGGAAGCGGGAATTCTCATCGTGGCCCCACCAGCCCGCGAATCTTGGCAAATCGAAATTGTTGGCGTGTCGTTCATGCACAAAACAGCCAGCTATGCATCCCGGGCCGCCGTTCAAATATTTGTAGCTGCACCACACGGCAAAATCGCAATCCCAATCGTGAAGGTTCAACGGCAAATTGCCAACGGCATGCGCCAGATCGAAACCGACCACACAGCCTTGCGCATGTCCAACTCGAGTAAAGCGTTGCATATCAAACGCCTGACCCGTCGCGTAGTTCACTCCACCCAGCATAATGAGTGCAATGCTTTCGCCTTCCCGCTCGATCAAGCTTTCAATGTCTTCCTCGCGAAGGCACAGCTCCCCGGAGCGCGGAGTCAATTCAATTAAGGACGTTTTGGCATCATAGCCGTGAAAACGAATCTGCGATTGCACCGCATACTGATCTGATGGAAATGCTCCGCGTTCGACAAGAATCTTATGGCGTTGCCTGGTGGGACGGTAAAACGACACCATCATCAGATGGAGATTCACGGTAAGCGAATTCATGACCACGACTTCAACCGGTTCGGCTCCCACCAACCTTGCGGTTTGTTCCGTAAGCAGCCTGTGGTAGGGCATCCACGGGTTTTTCGCGTGAAAGTGCCCTTCCACGCCAAGTTCAGCCCAATCTTTCAGTTCCTGCTCGATGTATGTTTTCGTTGCCTTAGGCTGCAAACCAAGAGAGTGTCCGCACAAGTAAACGCAATCGGATCCAGAAAACTTTGGAATGAAAAACTTTTCGCGGAAGCTTCTCAGCGGATCGCTCGGATCCAGGGCTCGCGCAAACTCTTCTCCGGGTTCGAAAGCTGGTTCAGAAGTCACTGCGTAAACTCCAGGGGAGTAAGGTCGCGTCGAATCATTCGATCCGCGTTGTCCCAGTCTAAGTCCTCAATTCGAGTGATGGGATCGCAGAGTTCGGCCAGCATCCGGTCCTGCACAACTCCCCGGGCCAGCGCGATGGAGTACGGAATTCGGTGAAAAGTCACCATCGAATACTTTGGCACAAAAAGTTGGGGATATTTGGCTTCGAGAGCCAACTCCACTTTCTTGCGAAAAAGAAAACGAGGGTCTGCCACTCGGTCGCGCATTTCGATAAAATTTTCTACCGCCATGTCGGCAATCGCATCGGTATTGATCTTGCGCTCCTGCTCAAACTCGCTGAACACTCGCGGCCAGTCCGCTCCGTATCGATCGAGCAATGTGAGCAGAGAGCTGCAATCTTCAAATCCGCAGTTCAACCCTTGCCCGAAGAAAGGAACGATAGCATGGGCCGCGTCACCCAATAGCAAAGCTTTTCCGCCCACGCTCCAGGGCGAGCATTTGATGGTGACCATCGCGCCTGTGGGATTGGCGAAGTAATTAGCCGCTAATTGCGGCATCAAGGGCAGAACATCGGGAAATCGAGAGTGAAAAAACTGTGTTGCTTTGTCGGGCGTGGTGAGTTCAGCAAAGCTGTCCTTGCCCTCGAACGGAAGAAAAAGTATGCAGGCGAAGGTCCCGTCGATATTGGGCAACGCGATCAGCATATGATTGCCCCGCGGCCAAATATGGAGTGCATGCGTCTCCAGTTGATGTTTGCCGTTGCTGCTCGCCGGAATAGTTAACTCTTTGTATCCGTAATCCAGGTGCTGCTGCGAGAAATTGAAGCGGGACAACTTCACTATCTCTGCCCGAATCGCTGAGGCTGATCCGTCACATCCAATCACAACCCCCGCCTCCCGTGTCGTTTCTTCTCCGCTGTCGTCATTGCGCAATCGCACGCCGCCCGTCTTCAGGTCGAATCCGCTGCACCGTTGATTGAAATGAATCACCGCACCCTGTTCCTCGGCGGCATTCAATAATGCTATGTTCAATTCCGCGCGCGAGATTGAATTGATGACCTCCCGCTCGTTTTTTCCATAGGGTTGGAAGGTTAGCTCTCCGGACACCGCATGCATCATCCGCCCTTTCATCGGGATGATGATGCCCCTCATTCGCTCCCAAAGGCCGGCCTGTTGCAGCGCGTGAATGCCACGAGTTGAGAGCGCAAGATTTATGGACCGCCCCGCGCTCATGCGCACACTGCGCATGTCGGGACGTCGCTCAAAGATTTCAACCGCGAATCCTCTTTGGATCAGCAGGATCGCCAGAAGCGGACCGTTTAAACCAGCGCCGACCAGCGTAATTTTGTGGGAGGTAGATTTCATCGTGGAAGGTCCCGAATAGAATCACTCGGTCAGCAAAGTTCTCGCCTCCCACAACTCCGGGAAGAATTTCTTGTCGAGGGTCAGTTTCAAATACGAGGCTCCTGCACTTCCACCGGTGCCCATGCGGATGCCGATTACGCGCTCCACCAGTTGGATGTGGCGCAGTCGCCAGCTCACAACCAGTTCGTCAAATTCAGTCAGTCTCTCGCACACGTCGATCCAATCGCGATGGTTTTGCTCATCTTTATAGAGTTCGTACACGGCGCGAGCGCGAGTTTCGAATTGCTCTCTTTCCGTTGCACCGGCGCCGGCCGGTTTTAATTTGCCCAAGGCTTGCAGCGCCCCAAAGAATACATCCCGCAAGGACGGTTGTTCTAAACGGCGCGTCAGGCTGGCATAAGCTTCCGGCGTTGGCCGATGATAGCGCAACATCTTCTCATCTTTCAGGCCGCATAAAAATTCGATCTCGCGAAATTGTTCCGACTGAAATCCGCTGGCCGGCTCCAGGAGGCTGCGGAAAGCCAGAAAATGAGTGGGCAGCATGGTTTCCAGAATGGTGAACTGCTCAACCAGTACTCGCGTGATTTCCGTACAGCGCCGCAACAACCTCGCCGCCTCGTACACTCCTTCTCGCGACCCTGGAGCTGTTCCAGCCTTCTTTAAATTCGCCACCACAGCATCAAGATCATGCAGCAATTCCTTGAACCACAATTCATACGTCTGATGAACCAGAATGAAAAGCAATTCGTCGTGATGGATGGGCGAGGATTGCGGGTGCTGCAGCTGCAGGAGTTCCGGAACCTTTAAATAGGAGCTGTACGTGAGTTGGCCTTTTGCTGGTATGACGGGCGTGCGCTCACCCTCCGCCCGAGTGCTTTCGCTTTCGTCCTTCAGCCCAAGGAACTCGAGTGCATTCCCGCCCAGAAGTTTGTTTCGCTCCTCTGCTTGCAAACCACTTTCACGAATCAGTGAACCAACTCGCTCTTCTCCAAGCGGAAAGGGGTAATCTGAGCCCAGCAGAACGCGATCCACTCCCATGGTTTCCACCAAGAAAGTCAGTGCGCGCTGATCGAACACTGCGGAGTCAGTGTAGAAGCGATTGAGATAGTGGCTGGGCGGGTGCTCACATTCCCCTCGCGCCACCGGATGGTGATGCCACGCGTTCTCCAGTCGTCCCAGTAAAAACGCGAAACTCCCGCCTCCGTGAGCAAAACAAATCCGGAGGGACTTCGGCAGTCGATCAAACGCTCCGCTTAATATCAATGCCACCACTGAAAGCTGCGTCTCCGCCGGCATGCCGACCGTCCACGGCATCATGAACTTCGGCATCCGCTCTGCGCCCAGCATGTCCCACGGATGGACCAGCACGGCTGCTCCTGCCTCCGCGCAGTGCTGAAGAAATGTTACGATCCCTGCCTCGTCCAGGTTTTTGTTGCCGACGTGATTGCCAATCTGCACCCCTAAGTGACCCGCTTTCATGCACCGGCTGAGTTCTCCGCATGCTGCGTCGATATCCTGCAATGGAACCTGGCAGAAGGATTTCAACCTGCCTTTTCCCCGGCCACATAGTTCCAGCGCGGCGTCATTAAATAATCGCGCACACTCCAACGCATGTTCGACCGGGCGCTCGTAGGCAAACAGCACCGGCGTCGCTGATATCACCTGCACGTCAACGCCATCCCGGTCCATTTCGCGCAACCGAACTTCGGGATCCCAACAGGCCGAATAAATGTGACGAAAAAATCGGTCGCCAACCATAATGTCGGCTCTTCCCGCTTCCGTGTGCTTGATCCATGGCCAGTTTGAAGTACCAAAGCGCGCCGCAAGGTCAGGCCACGATTCAGGAAAGAAATGATTGTGAATGTCGATGACTTGCATTATTTGCCCGGATGAACCGTGCCGCAATGTTTGCACTTCCGGCGTTCCTCGCTCGAATAGAACTGTTCGAAGATCGGAGGCAGATCTTTGACGATGCTCTTTAATCGCACTTCCGCACGGTGGACCAACTGGTGGCATTTCGGGCAGTACCACTCAAACGCGTCCAATGAGCCTTCAGGACGCGGCACTTCGACCACTACCCCAATCGTATCGGCGGGACGTTGTGGCGAATGTCGAAGATGTTTGGGCAGAAGAAAAATCTCGCCTTCCTTAATCGGTATCTCTATCGGAGGCGTGCCGGGAGCTTCCATGATGCGAAGCGAAATGTTTCCTTTTAGCTGGTAAAAAAATTCCTCTGTGGGATCGTCATGATAATCGCGCCGCTGGTTCGGTCCTCCAACCACGGTCACCATCATTTCGCCGTCTTCCCACACCTGCGCGTTGCCCACCGGAGGCTTAAGCTTTTCCTTGTTCTCTTCGATCCAAGCTTGAAAATTAAAAGCCTTCAGATTTTTGATGGATGCCATCTGGTCTCCTATCGCAGCGGTTTATAAGCCCGGGCGGTAATTTCAATCAGCAATTGTGGATTCGGCAATTGATGTACAGCCACCGTTGTTCTGGCCGGACCATCGTATCCGAAAAATTCACCGTAGACTTCGTTGTAGCCGCCGAAGTCGTTCATATTCACCAAGAATGTCGTCACCTCGACCACATCTTTCAACTGGGCTCCGGAGCTCTGCAAAATGTCGCGAATGTTTTCGATGACCGCGCGGGTCTGCAGTCGAATGTCGAGACGTGCCGTACCGAGCCCATCGACCTCCGCGCCAGCAATGGTGTTATCGGATCGGCGCGCGCTGGTTCCAGAGACAAATAGAAAATCCCCGGCACGCTTTATGTGCGGATACTTTCCGCGCGGCGTCGCCTTACCCTCAACGATCCTGCTTTCTGTTTCACTCATATTTCTGATCTGTGTAAAAGTCGAACCTTACAGGCGAATGCAGATGTTGTTCAACTCCGAATAGAAATTTAAGGAATGCACTCCACCTTCCCGGCCAATGCCGGAAAGTCCCGCCCCGCCGAAGGGAGTTCGCAGGTCCCGCAAAAACCAGCAATTTACCCAGGTGATTCCGGCGCGCATCTGTTGTGCGACCCGATGCCCGCGTTTCAGGTTGGTGGTCCAGACGGAGGCGGCAAGGCCATACCGGGTATCGTTCGCCATGGCGATCGCTTCTTCTTCCGTGTCGAATGGCGCAATGTGGCACACCGGTCCAAAGATTTCTTCTTTCACACAGCGCGCCGATTCCGGAAGGCCAGTATAGATGGTTGGCTGCACGTAAAACCCACTGTCGCGACTGTCGCCAAACTCGGGAACGCTGCCGCCGGTAATCAGGTGCGCGCCTTCTGCTCGCGCCAATTGGTAGTAAGAGAGAACCTTGTCGCGATGCTGCGCGGAAATCAGCGGACCAAAATTAGTTGCTGAGTCCGTTGGCCATCCCGAATGCAGGCTCTCTGCTTTTTGTTTAAGTGCATCCACCAATGCCGCGAAAATCTGCCGCTCCACATACACCCGCTCGGCACAAAGGCAGACTTGGCCGGTGTTCAGAAACACCGCATCGGCCAATCCACTCACCGCTTCTTCGAAATTGCAGTCCGCGAATACGATGGCTGCATTCTTGCCGCCAAGTTCAAACGAAATCGGTTTCACCGTGGAAGCCGCCGCTTTCATGATCGCTGCGCCGGTCTTTGATTCTCCGGTGAAGGTGAGTGCGTTTACATCCGGATGCTGGGTGAGAAACTCGCCCGCAGATCTGGGCCCGAAGCCGTGCACCACGTTGTAAACGCCCTGGGGAATTCCGGCGTCCTGCATCGCTTCGGCAAGGAGCGTGGCTGTCGCAGGAGTCTCTTCGGAAGGCTTTACAACAACCGCATTGCCGCACGCCAGTGCCGGAGCCACTTTCCAGGTAAGCAACAATAGCGGAAGGTTCCACGGAGTGACCACGCCCACAACGCCCAGTGGTTTTCTGACAGCGTAATTCAGTGCCTGGATTCCGTCTGGAGTTTCAGTCTGAAAAGACTCCAGACCGGACATTTTTATCAGATCGGCAAAGACGCGGAAGTTCGCCGCAGCGCGGGGAACATCGAGGCGGGCCGCCAGCGAAACCGGTTTGCCCGTATCGGCCACTTCCGCCTGCACAAAACAATCAAATCGTTTTTCAATCGCGTCTGCGACTCTGTGCAGTCGCGCCGAACGTTCGCGGATTCCGATCCGCCCCCATTCTGCGTTCAGCGCCCGGCGCGCCGAGTCTACGGCAGCGTCCACCTGGGCTGAACCGGCTTCCGCGACGTGTGCGATGGTTGTTCCATCGGCGGGATTTATGTCCGCGAACTCGTTCTCTCCAGAGACGAAGCGGCCATCGATGTAGTTCTGGATTAATTTCACGAGGTGTCCGGACAAGTCCCGGCAATCGTAGCAGGGCTGCCGGAGCGGAGGCAATCCGGGTTAGCTCGCCGGTTTCGGCCGATGTTCCAGATAACTCCGCAACGCATCACGCCAGGAGGGCATTTCAATTTTAAAATGATGAAGAGAAGAGGGCGACAATACCGAATACGCGGGTCGGGGCGCGGGACGCGCCATTTGCCGGCTGCTTACCGGCCGCACTTCGCTGGGTAGTTCTGCCCCCTCCACAATTTCTTGCGCAAAGTCAAACCATGTGCAGTCGCCGGAATTGTTAGCGTGCACAATTCCGGTAGCCTGCTTGCGGCACAACTGAACCAGTGCCCGCGCCAGGTCGATCGTATAGGTTGGGCACCCGCGCTGGTCGTTCACCACGTCGATCGCTGGACGGGTTGCGGCCAATCTCAAAATCGTATCGGGAAAGCATTTGCCGCCTTCGCCGAACAACCACGACGTTCTTACGATGCAACACTGCGGCATCAACTCGATTAATTTTAGTTCCGCCTCCGCCTTGGTTCGCCCGTACACACTCTGGGGATTTCGTGCATCCTCGATTTCGTAGGGCGTAGTCTTCTTTCCATCGAAGACATAGTCGGAGCTCAAGAAAAGAAGTCTAGCGCCAAACTCCCTCGCGGCGGCAGCTACGTTTGTTGCCCCGTCGCGATTTACTGCAAATGCCAACTCTGCATTACCCTCGCACCCGTCGACATCGGTATACGCCGCTGCCAGCACGATCCACTCTGGCTGAGTTTCCTGGACCAGTTCATGAACTCGTTTTGCATCGCGGATATCCCCATCGCGCGTGCCCAGGCCAGTCACAGCATCTCCCTTCCATTCCTGCCGCAGTGCCTGACCGAGCAGGCCGGATGCTCCAAATAGGGTGACTCGCATTGAATTATTCGTAGGCTTCAGCGCTGCGGAAATCGGACCCGCGCTGATCTTTTGCTGAGACGATCGGCTCGCCATCCAGTTCCCAGTTAATCTTCAACTCCGGATCGTTCCAGGCGAGGGTGCGTTCGAATTCCGGCGCGTAAAAATCGGTCGCCTTGTACAGAACGTGTGCTTCCTCAGATAGCACGCGAAATCCGTGCGCAAAACCCGCCGGAATCCACAACATGCGCTTGTTCTCCCCGGAGAGCCGCACTGCTTCCCAGCGGCCAAAACTTGCCGACTTCCGGCGCATATCCACGGCAACATCCAGAATTTCACCCACCGCGGCCCGCACCAGTTTCCCTTGGGGCTGCGTTATCTGATAGTGCAATCCGCGCAGAACGTTATGCGACGAGCGGGAATGGTTGTCCTGCACAAACGTTTCATGAATCCCCGCATCCGCCATCATTTGCTGGTTGTAGCTCTCAAAGAAAAAGCCGCGCTCATCCCCGAAGACTCGCGGTTCGAGGACGAAAACTCCAGGCAGCGAGGTCTCGATCTTTTTTAGACTGTTCATGGGAGATCGCGTCGCTTGCGCTGCATTCATCAGAATACTTTCTCGCGTAAAAGCTGCAGCAGGTAAGCGCCGTAGCTATTGTTCTTCATCGAGATACCAATCTTCTCAACCTGCTCCGCGGTAATGTAGCCGGAGCGCAGCGCGATCTCTTCCGGACAGGCCACCATCAGGCCCTGTCGCTTCTCGATCGCCTGGATATAAAGCGCCGCATCCATGAGTGACTCGTGGGTGCCGGTGTCCAACCAAGCCATCCCGCGACCCATCACTACCACCTCTAACTGTTTGCGATTGAGATAAGTTCGATTCACGTCGGTGATTTCCAATTCGCCGCGCGCGCTGGGTTTCAAAGACTTCGCAATCTCAACCACCTGGTCATCGTAAAAATACAGTCCAGTAACCGCGTATCTTGATTTAGGCCGCGCCGGTTTTTCCTCAATGCTCAATGCCTGGCCGTCACGATCGAATTCCACAACTCCATACCGCTCCGGGTCATGCACCGGATAGGCGAAAACTTGCGCCCCGCTTGACTTGCTGTTGGCCCCTCGCAAGTCTTTCGCCAGATCGTGACCGTAAAAAATGTTGTCTCCCAGCACCAGGGCACACGGATTGTCGCCAAGAAACGCTTCGCCCACCAGGAAGGCTTGCGCGATTCCTTCCGGCTTGGGTTGCACCTGGTAGCTGAGTTGGATGCCAAACTGGCTTCCATCGCCCAGCAGCGCCTGAAATTTAGATACGT
Organism: uncultured Acidobacteriota bacterium; assembly: GCA_963758565.1. GTDB lineage: Bacteria > Acidobacteriota > Terriglobia > Terriglobales > Acidobacteriaceae > Sulfotelmatobacter. The sequence goes on from CAVWVX010000001.1 coordinate 943,651, forward strand.
CTTCTGGAGTGGTGATCAGAAGGATTTCGCGAATCCCCGCCAGCATCAGTGTGCATAGCGGGTAATAGATCATGGGCTTGTTGTAAACGGGCAACAGGCTTTTGCCCATGGCGTGAGTGACGGGATAGAGGCGCGTCCCCGATCCCCCCGCCAGAATAATTCCCTTACGCGTTTTCGCTTTCGTCATGAATAGTTAGTTGCTTCGTCGCTTCACTGAGAGTAGTGCGTTTCGATCCATTCGCGGTAACTTCCGCTGGTTACGTCGCGCACCCATTCCTCATTTTCCAGGTACCATTTCACAGTCTTGCGGATACCAGTCTCGAATGTTTCTTTCGGCTGCCAGCTAAGTTCCCGCCGAATCTTCGAAGCATCAATGGCGTAACGTCGGTCGTGGCCCGGACGATCTTTTACGAATGTAACCAGCTCCCGCCGCGGTCGTTCCCGGGGCTCGCCCAATTCATCCAGAATGTCGCAGATGGCATGCACGATGTCGATGTTCCGCTTTTCGTTGGCGCCGCCGATGTTGTACGTCTCACCCAGTCTGCCCTGTTCCAGAACGGTGGCAATGGCATCGCAGTGATCGCCCACATAGAGCCAGTCGCGAACATTCTGTCCGTCGCCATAAACCGGCAGCGGTTTACCGTCTCGGGCATTCAGGATGATGAGCGGAATCAACTTTTCGGGAAATTGAAATCGCCCATAATTGTTGGAACAATTCGTCGTAAGAGTTGGCAAACCATAGGTGTGATGGTAAGCCCGAACCAGGTGATCAGCCGACGCCTTAGAAGCGGCATACGGACTGTTGGGCGCGTACGAAGTGGTTTCGGTAAATGCGGGATCGTCGGGACCGAGCGATCCATACACTTCATCCGTGGAAACATGGAGAAAGCGAAAACCTTGCTTTTCCGCGCCCGCCAGATTTTCCCAAAAACTGCGGGCTTCCTCCAGCAAGGCAAACGTCCCATTCACATTGGTGCGAATGAAGTCCTCCGGTCCGCGAATGGACCGGTCCACGTGACTCTCGGCTGCAAAATGCACGACTGCGCGTGGCTTCCGCCGCCGCAGCAGGTCCCGCACCAGGTTGCGATCGCCAATGTCGCCAAGAACAAATTCATACCTCGGATGGTGCACGATACTTTTCAGATTGCAGGGATTTCCCGCGTAGGTAAGTTTGTCGAGGTTCACTATGGAAGCCGGGTCGCTCTCCATTGTCCTAAGGATAAAGTTAGATCCGATAAAACCAGCTCCACCCGTGACCAGGATCGTATTTTCCATATTGATTGAGTCGTGGGGCACATGCCGCGGCCTAAAACCGCGACCGGACGAATCTCTCATTGTAAACAAAAAGGACGGGTTTCCCCGTCCTAATTGTTCAAACGCACGCTGGCTAAACTGAATCCGCCCGGGTCGATTTTGATTCGCTACCCGGCTTTTCGCTCAATCGCCGTGGAAGGTGTCACCTCGCGCTGGCTGGGTTTCTTTTGAATAGGTCCGGCGGGGCGCTGGCCCATCATTTCGAAATAGACGCGCTCAATTTCCTCTGCAATCGCCGACCACTGATAGTGTTCACGCACGCGGTGTTTTGCAGCCTGACCCGCAGCCTCACGGACCGACGCATTCGCGATGAGAAATCGCAGTCGTTCCGCCAGATCGCTGGCATCGCCGCGCCGGAAGGTGAATCCTGCTCCCGCCACCGCTTCTCGATTTTCTGCCACATCGCTGCTCAGAACACATAGTCCCGCGCCCATTGCATCTAACAGGGCCAGGGACAAACCTTCCAGATCGGACGGCAGCACGAAAATCATTGCATTGCTCAGCAATTCATCCAGCGTATCTCCAGAAACCCAGTCCAGAATTTTGACGCGTTCGCTGCTGTGAGCACGCAGCTGCCGTGAATAGTCATCACAATAACTGGACGCTCCGGCGAGAACTAGCTTCACGTCGGTATGTAATCGCTCGTACGCATCCACTAAAAGGTGGCAGCCCTTCTCCGGCGACAATCTTCCCAGAAATAAAATGTATTTCCCAGGCTCCAGTCCCCAATCGAAGATCTTTTTTGGTGTGCTGCGCTCGCGCAACATGCCGCCATTCGGCACGTAACAAGTGCCGGCTCTGTATCGATGTCGATAAAAGTCTTTGAGTGTTCGGGAGACCACCATTGTCTGAGTGGGCAAACGCACTGCCGCGCGCTCACCGAGACGCAACACAGCCGAAGCAATCCGTCCCCACTTCTTGCGTTGCCAGTCCAAGCCTTGCACCGTGACCACAGTTTTCTTGCCGAACAGGCGCGGGATGAACGAAAAAAGCGCCGGCCCCAAGGCGTGGTAGTGCACCACATCACAAGGCTGGGTTAGAACATGAAGTGTGCTCAAGAACGTGTGTACGACAGTTTCCAAATGCTTGGACCGTACCGTGGGCAACCGAACCACATTCATGCCTTCATATTCCTTCAGCGGCGGAGTGAAATAGTTCCGGCAATACACGGTCACGCTGTGCCCCATGCCGGCCAGTCGTTTGCCCACTTCCTCGTAGTAAGTTTCGATCCCGCTGTATTTGGAGACAACTCCTCGTCCTCCGATGAAGGCAACCCGAAGCTTCGGGTTTTCAAGAAAGGATGGGTTACCAGAACCTGAGTGCAGTGAAGATTTTCTTTTGCCTGCGATCAAACGCCCGTACAGTTCCACCAATGCCTTGCAGTGTGCTTCGGGTGCATTGTGCAATTGCACTTGCTGCAAGCCCGTCCGCCCCATCGCATTGGCCAGTTCCGGTTCCGAGCTGAGAAAGCGCAGAGCGGAGGCCAGTTGCTCAACATCGCCCGTCCGATACAACAGCCCCGTCTTTCCTGACTGGATCAATTCCCGCCGAGATCCAAGATCGGTAGCCACAACGGCCCGCGCTTCGGCATACGACTCGAGAATTGTTTTGCCCAGCGTTTCGTAAGCATGAGATGGCAACACGGTGAAGCGGGAACCCCCAATCGCGCGATTCAGTTCCTCCCCTTGGATGTGCCCGGCGAATTCAACATTGGCTAATCCCAGTTGACGGGCAACTTGCTCCAATCTGTTGCGCTCCGGCCCGTCCCCCGCGATTACCAGGCGGAGATGGGGTAACCGCTGCATCGCTTGCAGCAAGTCCTCCACCCCCTTTTCCGCCGATAGACGTCCGAAATACAGCAGCGGAGCATTCTTTTCTGGCCTCCGCATCACTTCTTTGATCTGCTGAAAGTGGGGAAGGACTTCAAACTTGGCGGCGTCCCACCCGTGTTCGACGAACTTAGCGCGCACGAATTGGCTCGGCGCAAGAAAGCAGTCGACGCACCGTGAGTAGGTCCCTAACCACTTATGAACATAGGCCTCGGCCGCCAGCATCCCCCGCGCCCCCCATCCCGGATAGCACTTCTTAGTGAGTGCGTGCCAGAACTCGCCGCCTTTGCAGGCTTCGCAGGCTTCTCCACGAAGCACCAGGTTGTAGCTGGGACATAGGACCTTGAAGTCGTTGAGGTGGTAGAGGACGGGGACGTTCTGTTTCTTTAGCTCCCACAAAATCGACGGTGACAGGTGATGGTAGATATTGCGCACATGCGCAACATCGGGGCGAAAGTCGGCGATCATAGCCCGAATCCTCTGGCGCGCCTCAAGAGAGTAAATCGCTCGGACGGCTAACCCGGCATTGCGAAGCCACCCCTTCGAAGCCTTGAAGTCTATGTTGGGTAGAAAATATTTGTCATAAGGAGTCGCCTCCCCTCGGGGGTTGGCCATGGAAAACAACGCCACCTCATGCCCTTGCGAGCGCAGCAGTTTCATGGCGTCAAACACATAGGCCTCGGTGCCGCTGAAGGGATAGTTATATTTGTTGCAAAACAAAATCCTCACGCGAAGTACTCCGATCTTGGGTATTTTCTGACCCAGCCCGCTGCAGAAATCGGTCGCAGAACTCTTTCAGATTTTTCCGCCGGTTGAAGTTGTGTGCCACTTGCAGCCGCGCAGCATGGCGGATCCAGTCCAGTTTGCTGGTGGCATAGCGATGCTCGCCGCGGAGCAACTCCCAAAGAAATCCCAGCCTGCTAACAAAATCCTCCATATCGCCGGCCGCATAAAGAAAGCCAGTCTTACCCGGGATCACAAGTTCCGGAATGCCAGTGATATCCGGGGCGAGCACGATACCACCTCGCGCCATTGCCTCCATGAGCACCAGCGGAAGCCCTTCACTGCGGCTGGTGAGCACAACCACGTCCGCTGTCCGGTAAAGTGAATCGACTTGCGCGCGGTTTGCGTATCCAAGGAGCGTTACCTGATGCTGAAGGTTGTTTTCCCGAATCAGTTGATTTAAACGCCGTCGTTCGGGTCCATCCCCGGCAATCGCGCAAGCAAAACTCGATCCCATCATCGCGGAGCCGGGCACAAGCCCGAACAAGAAATGCGTGATCCTTTACCGGGTGCAGACGCCCTACGGTTATGAGTGAGAAAATAGGACGAGCTGAACCTCTCCGCCGCCAGTCACCTGCGTACTCTGGAAACTCCACGCCCAACCGCGCGACGATAACCTTTCCAGGATCGATCTTTGGAAAGCGCGAGATTATGTATTCGCGGTTGTACGCGGAAACGGTTATGCAAAAACTGCAATTCTTTATCTTTTCGTCAAGGTAGGATTCATTGATCAACAAGTCTGAGCCGTGCAGCGTCAGGCTATAACTGATTCCCAGCAGTCGCGCCGCAACCATGCCAATCCACGCTCCAAAATAGCCGTGGTGCACATGGATGTGATTCACTCGCTGTTTACGAATCAGCACAGCGTAGTAGGCCCCCAGCCACGTATGCAGCAAAGCCTTCAGCCGGCGCTGAGGAGACTCTTGACCATGCCACAACACGCGCGAAAATACTTTCTTCATCGTTTGCCAACCTCTGGCCATTAAGGCCAGCGCGCGCAAGAGAGTCAGCACTCGAACCGGTTGTAGAGAGAAAACTTGTTCCGAAGTAGGTGCGTTCGCTGAGGCTCCAACCGCGGTTCGGACGCTACCAGCAATTACGGAAATCCCCCGCCGCTGCAATTCCGCAATTTCCTCGCTGACATACGGTTCCACCGCGGAAGGAAACTGGTTGGCGAGATAAGCGATCTTGCGCATTGAAATGGTCTTAGGCGAAAACTGTTTCGCGAAGCATCTCGGAACGCGAGCGGTTGCGTTCGTCCTCTTTGACGGCTCGCCGCTGTTGCGCCGCCAACATGCCCGCCATCGTGAAGAGCAGCCCATTCACAAACTGATAATTCATCACTACAACTGCGGCGTTCACCCAATAGACGGCAAGCAATACCGGCCACATCGCATGGAACTGCCGGTTCAGCAGGCCTTTGCCTTCGGCGCGCGGAATCTGGCCCCGCCCCAGGCGGAAAATCTCCCACATCAGCCACATGTAAAGCGACAGGCCGAAGATGCCATGCTCCACCAGGATTTCCAAGTACGTGTTGTGGGGGTATAGCTCCTTCTCTTTGTATCCACTCACGTGCCGCGCCAACTCTTCCGGCATCTGGTTGACGCCCCAACCCGCAATCGGTTTTTCCAAAAACATTTGCCAGCCTCCGGCGTAAACCGCCTCGCGGAAATCGAGCGGGCCGGATTCGTGCAACCTGTCCACCAATGCGCGACGCTGATCGTCAAAACTCAATGCGATCAGTAGCCCCGCAGCGCCTACCATCGTCACTCCGATACAGATATGCCGCAGTCTGCGATCGTTCGAAAGAAAAACCATAACTCCAATGCTCGCCACGAACGCTAGCCAAACCGCACGCGTCATCGTCGCCAAAATCGCCACGGGTAGCGCACTCAGCAAGAGGGCAGCCTTCAAACCGCGAATTCTTCCCCGCAAGAATGCGTGCAACGCCAGCACGCCCAGCAGATTCAAGCTGACTCCATTCGCCACTGCCTGCAGCAGCGGTCCGCGCGCCCGGTCCGCGTGATAGCCCAGGCTTTCATCGAGAATGAAGCGGGGAAAAATGAGCGACTTCGCGCCGGTCAGAAAAGCAATCGACGTAAAGCAGAGGTATACCAATACTACGAGCGCAAATACTTCGAATTGGCGCAGTTCGCGTTCCCCGCGAAACACCATCCCGGCCACGTGAAACAGTGCGAACGGCACAAAGAATTTAGCCGCCAGCAGGCACCAGGACTGGTTGTCGAACGGCTGTCCGATCAAGCTGGAAATTGAAAGTAACGTGAGTCCGATCATTGGCCACGAAGCTCGTTCCAATACTGGGAAAGGCTGTCGCAATATCATGGCGCGACCCAGTGCGGCGAGAATCAACAACCCGAATGCAACTCGATCGATCTCGTAGAAAGGCACATCGGGATGCCGCAACAGCATGGCGGCCAGCGCTCCCAGAAATAACGCGACCGGAGCGCTGATCAAGGCTTGCAATGGATTCAATCCCAGGCGAAGCCCACAGCTGCCCGCCTTCCAAATCCATGAAGCCGCTATCTCTGCCCTTGCCTCGATCGGGGAACTCATTCTCCGCCGCCTCGCAACACTACGGCCACGGTCTTGAGCAAAATCTTCAAGTCCATGCCCAGGTTCCAACGATGAATGTATTCAAGGTCCAAATCCATTCCCGCCTGGAATGACGGATTGCGCCGCGCCGTGATTTGCCAGAGTCCCGTCATCCCCGGGACAACATCAAGGCGTGGCAAATGTTCAATGCCGTAGCCGGAAAAATCATCCAGCGGATGCGGCCTCGGGCCGACCAGGCTCATGTCTCCGCTGAGCACATTCCAAAGTTGCGGAAGTTCATCCAGACTGAAACGCCGCAGCAAGCGTCCAGTCCGGGTAATTCTTGGGTCCTGCGCGATTTTGAAAAAAGGCCCTTGCCTCTGGTTCAGTTTTCGCAGGCCCGCTTTCAAATCGTCTGCATCGCAAACCATGGTGCGGAATTTGTAGCAGCGAAAGGGTCTGCCTTTGCGTCCAGCTCGCCACGCTACGTAATGCACGGGGCCGGGCGAATCCAGCTTGATAAGAAGCGCCAACAAAGCAACCGCAGGCGCCAGAACGATAAGGGCGCCACCTGCCACCGCCAGATCCAGCGCCCGTTTGATAAACAATCCCGCAACCGGCATGCGTTCTTCATGCAGCGAGATGAGTGGAATGTCTCCAATTCGCTCCGTCTCGCGCCCCGACTCGCAACCAAATAAATCGGGAGCAATCTTTACATCCAGACGCAAATGCTGCGCGGTACGAAACACTCTGAGCGTCTGTTCGCGATCATGCGGCCCCGCCAGTATCACTTCATCGATAAACCCCATTCTCGCCAGTTCCGCCAAATCTGTAGTGCGTCCCATCACATCTTTTCCCGCTCCTTTTTTGTCATCCAGGAACCCGTAAACCGAGCGGCCAAACTCCGGATGCTTCTGCAGGTGCCGGGCCAGCCGCTGGCCTAATCCACCCGCACCCACAATCAATACATTCTTCATCCCGCCCGAACAGGGTGCGTTCCTCAGGCGGCCCTTATACTCGGCGCAGCGTAAGGCCACGCGGGCTGCTCTATGCAAAACCTCGGCGATTTTTGTGAACAGGGATTGCACCCAGTTCTTTCGCTTGACCGCTCGCGGCAGAATCGAATCGCGTTGTGGGAGACGGGGCCCTCGATTCTTCGCCACTGCCTCCAGAAAAAAGCTCTTCGTCCCAACACTTGCGCCAGCACCGTAAATCGCCGTTGCCCGCTGTGGCTTCTTCCGGCTGCATGGCGGCGCCAGTCCCGGTATCAAACGCGCCGCCCATGCCGGGTCCTGTAGGTTCTGTTGCTCGTGATGGAAAGAGGGGGATGACATAATTCACAGCCGTCGATAAATTCCGTAGGGCATGGGGAAGCGGCGGCCACTCAGCACCGATCCCAGGATTCGAACCTGCGTCGCTTCCAACGTCTTTTTGAGCCTTCGTGCAATGACTTTACGAGTGCTATTCGCATCAAGAACAAGTACGATTCCATCTGACAGTTTCCCCAGCATGCAGACTTCGCTTGCCCGGTCGGCGGCCGGTCCGTGAATGATGGCGTACTCAAATTCGTTTCGTAACTGCGTCAGGCAGGAAAGCCAGTATTCGCCGGACTGCTCGTGACCCTCGCCTCCTCCGAAACCGGGCACTCGCCAAAGATTGGCTGCGATCTGCACCGACCAGGACTTTAATGAGCCGCGCTGCCGCGGATGGGCGGCTCTCGGGGCTGCGTGCGGATCCGATTCAACCACCGCAATATCGGAATGGCTTTCCGTCGACAGAGCCCTTCCGACCTGACCGCAAAGGATGGCAACATCTGTCTCTGGCCGCATCGCGGTAAAGACGACCTGTTTAATCAAAGGTGACTGGCTGTCGAAGAAGACACGCTGTACCAGGTTTCGAATCTGTTCCCGCGCGAATTCTTCGGGATTCCAAGCGCTCGCTTCGCGAGTGTTCGCAATTTCGGGCAGCGATCTTTCCGGTGCCCCGGGCGCTGCAATTCCAGCTCTCGTCAACACGTCCGCATTGGCGCTCATATCATCTCCATCAGGCGGAGAGCCGCCTGCCGATTCCTTCCGGAATAGAAGCCAGGACTGGTATTTCGAGACAGGACAAAGCTTCCTCCGGTGTCCGCAGCGCCGGATCCAGATAGTCGGCGGCAAACGCGCCGCCCGCCCCCGTGGTAAGTGCCGCCACAAATCCAATCAGCAGTACAGTGCCGGCCGGCCATACGGGTAATGCCGGCACCGCGGGCTGTTCGGCGATGGCAACATTCACAATGCCGCCTTCATCCAGCGCATCGCCCATGCGGGCTTCTTCGCGTTTTTTCACATATAACAGGTAATTCTCTTGCGCGGCCTTCTCGTTACTCACCAGGTCGTCCTGCACAATCGCCTCTTCGCCCAACTGCCGTGCCAAGCTGCGGTAGGCCGCCAATTGTCCATTCAGCGTTTTCTTTCGCGCGTCCAGTCCCTCCAATTGAATTTGCGCCTTCTGTCGCTCGGCTTTGGCCCATTCGTAGTTTGCGTCGCGGTCTGTACTTTCGTCGCGTAGCGGAGTCAATAGTTCGCTCGCGATGGCGGTCTTGGCCTGCTGTATTTGCTCCTCGATCTCCTGCACAAGACGGTGGCTCGGCTCAAATTTGGTCAAGAGCTGAGTTTTTTTCAGCTCAAGGTCCAGCAGGCTGGTCTTCAGCGACCGCAACAGCTCTGGATTATCCGCAGAACGGGAAAGCGTCATCATCCGCTGCGGCAGTTCTTTCATTTGTTCGTCCAGTTGCTTGACCCGGCGCTCGGTTTCCGATGCTTCCACCTGGGTCTGCCGGAACTGCCCCTCTTCGTTGTCCAGACGGTTCAAGAGCAGGTCGCGTTGCTGTGCGGCCACCACCACATTGCGCCGCCGGGAGAAGTCCACTAGCTTTTTCTTGGCGGTTTCCAATTGCCGCCGCGATTCCGTCATCTGCTGATCGAAAAAGTGGAGTTGTCCGGCTGGTCGGTGAACCTCCATGTGCTTTTCCAGATAGACTGCCGCCAAAGATTGCAGAACGTGTGCAGCCAACTGCGGGTCGGGCGCGTCGTAACTTACCGATATCAAATCCGTCTTCTTGATCGCCTCCACCTTTATCTTTCCGGCCAGTTTTTTCGCGGCTCGCTCCGTTCTCGTGGGCTGGTCTTCATGAGGTCGCAGCCACCGCAACCAGTCATGCGCCGCCAAATCATTGGCTTCCACCACCCGCTTCAAAACGTCGGCATCCTTCAGCAATTCCACTTCGGAGTTCAGCTCTTCTTCACTCACCTCCACCCGGGAAAAGTCAGGCGGCGCATTCGGTTGCGCTGTGACCGGCGGATCGGCGCGGCCTCGACGCACTAAAACCCGCACGTGGGCGCGGTACGCTGTCCCCGCGAAGGCATACACCATCGCCAGTACCAGCACCAATCCAGCAAGGACTGAAAAAACTTTCCATTGCCGGAACAGAACGATTGCCAACTCCCGCACCGTCGGCGATTCTGCCTGTTCTGCTTCACGCGCTAACTGCTTCTCGAACATGGGATTGATCCTTGCGCTGCTGTTAGAACTGGGTGGGACTCACGTACATGCTTAAGGAAGGTTTGCTGAGAAAACGTTCGATCTTGGAAATTGAATTTTGCGGAACGTACACCAGATCGCCCGGCCGAAGCGGATACACTTCGCTCAGACTGGTCTGTTTCAACATCTTTTTCAGATCGAAAACGTGCGCTTCCACCAGGTCATTGTTCACGTGACGAAATACCAGAACCTGCGAATGGCGCGCCTGGTGAGTGAATCCGCCGGCAATCTGCACCGCTTCCATCACACTGGTATCGGTTCGCAGTTCATACTTGCCGGGCCGTCCCACCTCGCCTCCGGCGACGAAATAAGGATGTTCAAAATCCTTCAGCGCCACCGCTACCTGCGGATCGTGCAGATATCCCTTATAGGCGCGTTCCACCGCCGCCCGGAATTCTTCCAGCGTGAGCCCCTGCGCCATCACCGCGCCCGCATCTTTTAGCGCGACGTATCCATCCGGTTGAATCGTTAGAGTTTGGTCGAACTCAGGAGAAAGCGTAAAGCTCAACATCAACACGTCACTGTGACTTAACCGGTAAAGCGGACGGCGACCTCCTCCGAGCCGAGGGTCTCCCATGCCGTCCGCTTGACCGGATTTTGCGGCCGCCACTCCTGCGCTTCCCGTTCCAGCCCCGGTTTGGCCGGTCGGAGAAGACGGTTGGCTTGCTCCCAGGTCCTGCACGTTTCTTTGTTCCTGAGGGAATGCGGCCGTGCAAAGCTGTACTGACAAAATCCCAATCACTGCAAGTTTGCTCGAAAGTGCGAAGGTCTTCATTGCGTGATCGATCTGCTTTCAGGATCTCCAGGCCGTTGGCCTTCGTGATCCTCTGTGTGCAAGGTATCCGCGCGCCATTTTCGCGACAAGACATGGGAAGTGCTGTCTACTAAAGTAGGCAGCGCCGAACGGGCCCTTCGCCGTCATCTCTCAGGCGTGTCGGCCCTTTCGCTCTCCCCATCGAAAGAACGGGGCTTAAAGACTCCTCTCCTTTTGGAGTACCTACGAAAGTAGACTTGCTTTGTTCGCTGCGGCACACTTCGAAAATTGGCACCCCGGCGGAATGGGACACAAACTTCGTTCCCGGGGAACTCTTCGCATTCCCGCCGCGGGATATTTGTAAAACTTCCACCGCAGACTTGCGATTGTCCCGATTTGGAAACAGCATGCGAATTATGTGACTTCCGTCCTTGAGTACTTCACTCCGCGCCCCTACCATCGTGGCGGTACCGAATCCGTTCCTGGGAGAAAACACATGGGGCCGCAATCTGCGCCCGCCGCCAGCGCCATCACCGTTCTCATCGCAGATTCCAATCTCATGCAGGCTCAACTGTTGAGCAGCGCTCTCCGCCGGCGCTCGGAGTTCCGCATCTCCACGTGCCCGGTGGATATTGCTTCAATCCTGCGAGTGGTTGCTTCCACTTCGATTCGCGTCGTGGTCTTATCGTTGAGTCACTCTGTCAGCATCGCCAGCCAGATGGCGGCAATGCGCCTGGTGCATCTTTCTCATCCCTCCGTCGCCAAAGTTCTCCTGGTGGAATCCTATGATCGCGAACTGGTGGTCAACGCGTTCCGCTCCGGAGTGCGAGGCATCTTCTGCATCTCCGACGCGCACTTCCGTCTACTCTGCCGCTGCATCCAGCGCGTGGCCAGCGGCCAAATCTGGGCCAACACCGAGCAAATGACCTTTCTCCTTGACTTGGTCGCCGACGTGCCTTCGTTGCGCGTGGTCAATTCGCGCGGAGAACAGTTGCTTACCCCCCGGGAAGAACAAGTGGTCGCGCTCGTCGCGGAAGGCCTGAGCAACCGCGACGTGGCACGCGAACTCAACCTCAGCGAGCACACCGTTAAAAAATATGTTTTCCGAATTTTTGACAAACTGGGAATCTCCTCGCGCGTCGAACTTGTTCTCTACGCGGTGAACCACGGCGCTCCCTTGCGCGCGGAATGGTTGGCGGGAGTGAACTCCGCAGTGCCGGACTGAAGAGAAACTATTCGAGGAACTCGCCGAGCATTGAAAAGGCTGGGCTGCGCCTGTATAAATCTGGAGACGAACTTCATCCCCAAATTTGTGCCGGAACCTATCCCTAATTCCGCTTCTCGAAAGCGGCCGCGCGGCTTCTCCATTATCGCCGCGGGATTACTCCTGGCTGCTCTGGCCCTCGTGGTTCTCTACACCACCAGACGGGCGTTTCTCAGTCCGGTGGCGCTGGTTGTGGTCGCTGCCATCGGAGTGGCTGCTCTGCTGTTGCAGCGCAGGTTGAATCCCAATCTCGCGCCCGATGTTCCATCTTCTGGCAAGCATGGCCCGCTATGGCTTAACTTGCTGGGCGTTGTCTTCGCCGTCGCGGCGGTATTTGCTGACATTTTTCGATTGAGCGCGGCAGCCACGCTGGTTGCTGCTCTGGCCGCGGTGGTTTCCTTCGCTGCCAGCGGCGTGATGGTGCTCAGCGCGATACGAAAACGACGCGTGTGAGGAAATCCCCTACGGCTTGAACTCTACTGCCACAGTCGTCTTTACCACGACCGGTTTGCCATCGACCCGGTAAGGCTCGAAGCGCCACCAGCGCAGCGCCTCGGTGGCTGCGCGCGCCAGAACCTCGGGTCCATTCAAAGCGTGCACGTTGGCCACCGACCCGTCGCGATCGACAACCACATCGAGCACAATCACTCCCGCCAGCTTCTCCGGCCGCGCTTGCTCTGGGTAATCCGGATCAACCCGATGCTTCACCAGTTTCTGCATTACTTCAGCAGAAACCTGCGTCGCGGCCGGTTGCGCCTGTGCCTTGAGATGCAGCCCGGCTTCAAGCTCTTCCCATCCGCGGTTCCAGCGCCACCACAATAGCGCCAGCAAAATGGCGGCCGAAAGCAATAACATCATCCCGACACGGCTCTTACTCTTGCGGGGAGGAATCCGTCCGCTCTCGGATCTCCGGTTGCCGCCTTCCTTCTGGCCCGGAATTTCGTTTGGACCGGAAGCCGCTGGCGCCTCCGCACCCACGCTGGTAACTTCTGAGGCAGCGCGAATCGCGCCCTGCTGTTCTGCCGACAGGCCGATAAACTCCATCCCAGCCTGCAGCTTGTCGTGGTGTCGCACCAGCGCTCTCGCGCGCAAGAGTTCTGCCGACATCGGTAAGCGAATCTCAACTCCCACGGCCTCGCCGGGCAACAATTCGCCAGCCAGCACCGCCGCCAATCCGCCTTCGCCCAGGTTTAGGGCACGGCCTGGCACCGTGTCAGGAATTCCTGAACGCAGCACAGTTACGTAGAGACGCGTTCGCACCGGGTGTCGCACTCCACGTCGTCGCGACGGTTTGTCCCAGGCCTGTGCTCGTGCCTCCGCCATCAATACCTCGAACTCCAGGGGAATCTCATCACGCTGCCGCGTGGCCGTCAAATCCTGAGTAAATAATAAGCAGAACGCCCTTCAACGCCGCAACTCCACGATCTCGCTGCCCTTCGCAATCAGCACGACGCTGGCCAGTCCGATAAACAAACCGTGTTCCACTACTCCTGGAATATCGGCAAGTTGCCTCGCCAGCCCATCTGCATCGGGAATCTGTCCGAAGCGGCAATCGAGGATGTAGTTATTCTCATCCGTCAGGTAAGCCGTTCCATCGGCGGCGCGCCGCAGCGCAACCTCGGCGCCCAGCCCTTCAATCTTTTTCGCAACCAGCGCGTGGGCAAACTTCACCACTTCCACCGGCAAGGGAAACTTTCCTAGCACAGAAACCTGTTTCGACGCATCGGCCACGATGATCTGCATCTTCGTGGCGGAAGCCACAATCTTTTCCCGCAGCAGCGCTCCGCCTCCGCCCTTGATCAGGCGCAGTTGCGGATCCACTTCGTCCGCGCCATCGACCGTCACATCGATCTGCTGGCACTCATCCAGCGTAGTGAGCGGGATTCCCAGGCTGAGTGCCTGGTCCCGCGAACGAAGCGAAGTTGGGATGCCGCGTACTCGCAGTCCGTTCTTCACCTGTTCGCCCAGCAGTTGGATGAAGAACGCCGCGGTCGATCCCGTGCCGAGGCCAACCACCTGCCCGTCTTTCACGAACTTCAAACTCGCCCGCGCCGCCGCTTCTTTTTCCTGATCGTTGGCCATAGAATTTTGACGATAGATACCTAAGCTTCTGATCGTGAAAGCCGCAAACAATCCTCAAACCGCCCCAAAAATCCTAACCTATACTTTTCGAAACATAGATCAAATATCCCGCCAGTGCCGCACCGAACAGCACTGTCAGGATCGTTACCAGGTCCACGATGAATCCCGCCGGCTCGAACTTTCCTTCCTCCAACTGCGCGCGCGTCCGGCGATATCTCACCAATCCCGCCACCACCATCACCACTCCAGCAAGAATAGAAATTGTTCCCATCCCCACGGAAAGCCCGGTACTTTTCGACGCGTGCCCCTGAAAGGCCGTCAGTTGCCGCATGGCAATGGCGAAGCGGCCAATGGCAAAGCCGAACACGACGATCGCTACGCTGGTGCGCACCCATGCCAGAAACGTGCGTTCATTTGCCAGGTGGTCACGGGCGCGATTGGAATTTTCCTCCGCCACATTCTCCTCATCGACTCATTGCAGCTCGAACGGAGCGCACATTATTCCACAGCCTTGCTCACTAGTGCGCCCGCCACCGCAATGTTCTTGATCAAGTCTTCGGGCACGCCGTGCCTCTGCTGAAGATATTCCGGACTGTTGTAGCTAACCCAAACTTTGCCCCGGTCATCCTGGGCGATGAGCGCCTTCAGCGGCAAGTCAATCGCCAGGCTGGGCGCGGCCACCATCAGCGGCGTTCCGCCCTTTGGATTGCCGAAGATCAATACCTTCGTCGGACGCATCGTCAGCCCAACTTTTTCCGCTTCGCCGCTGTGGTCGATCAGCGCGAAGACCTGCACGCCTTTCTCCGCCAGCACCGCCTGCAACCGCTTCACGGTCTCGTCTACAGAATATCTGCTGGCCACTTGCACGATTCCGTTTGCCTGCATGATCTCACCCCTGCATCCGGCCCAAAATCTCTTTGACGATTTTCGCCGCGACCGTCGCCGTCATCCCCGAAACATCCTGCGCCGGATTGTACTCAACCACATCCGCTCCCACGATTTCACCTTCAATAGCGTGCAGATGCGCAATCGCCTCCCGCGTACTCATTCCGCCCGGCTCACGGTGCGAAATCCCCGGGGCGAATGCCGGATCGAGCACGTCCATATCGAAAGAAATATAAACCGGGCCATGAATTTTGAGCCGGTCATAAGCGGGAAGCTTCCGCATCTCCACCACCTCCACGCCGAATTTCCCGGCTTGCTCGCGCTGGTGGCCATTCATGGTGCGGATTCCGATCTGCACCAGCCGCGCCGCCAATTTTTCTTCCATGATGCGTGCGAACGGGCAAGCATGCGAGACCCGGCTGCCCTCGAACTCGTGGTACAAATCCGGATGCGCGTCAAAGTGCACGAGCGTGAGGCCCGGATAGCGTTTCGCAAAGCTCTTAAGAATGGGATAAGTGATCGAATGATCGCCGCCCAGCGACAGCGGACGTTTACCTTTTTCCAGCAACTCGCGCACCGCGCGCTCAATGGCCGCAAA
Organism: uncultured Acidobacteriota bacterium; assembly: GCA_963758565.1. Lineage (GTDB taxonomy): Bacteria > Acidobacteriota > Terriglobia > Terriglobales > Acidobacteriaceae > Sulfotelmatobacter. The sequence continues at coordinate 959,295 of CAVWVX010000001.1, forward strand.
ATCTTCACCAACTTTTTCGGGCGTATCAACCAGATTTAAGTCGCCCGCGTCGTCGAAGGCTCCGGCCGCGCCCAAGTCAACTCCTCCCTCGGTCCACTGGTTGGAAGCATCGCTGCGCAAAGCCTCGCGTATTTTCGCCGGAGCTCCCGCGGGTCCACGCAGAAAAGACGAGTTGCCGTCCAACGGAATTCCCAGCAGAGCCGGCACGCGCACATTTGTCTTCATAGTAGGAAAGGCGACTTTCAGTCTACATGGACGGAACACCCCCCATCTCCACTACGGAATCAACCCTAGAAAGTTTGGCAAGCTGTGGGAATTTTTTAACTTGAGCTTTACGTTCCACCTCGAATGCTGGCAAACTCGCCAAATCAGCAGCTTTCCCTTGCCTCGCATTCACAAACATGTGGATTTCTTTTCATCTGGATTTAATCTCCGCTTCACCTCGTCGTAACCGCCCAGGCACTACCTTGACCTCAGTAATTCTTTCAAGTTCTGAGGAGGAAGTTCATGCATTCGAATCTTCTGGCGCAAGCCAGGCAGCACCTCGCCGTGGGCACAAGCCTGGTCGCTTTGCTCGCCAACCTGGGAGCACCGGCCATGTCTGCTGCTCAAGAGCCGGCCAAGCATCCGGCCACCGCAACCCCCATTCAGCACGTAATTGTGATCATCGGAGAAAACCGCACCTTCGATCACATCTTCGCCACTTACAAACCGGTTGCTGGAGAGAGCGTGAACAATCTGCTCTCGGAAGGCATCATCAACGCTGACGGAACCCCCGGCCCCAACTTCTCGCAGGCCGCTCAGTCCAAAGCCTACGACGACAGCGCTGAGGGCTACCAGAACGCTCCCTACAACACTGAGGCGTACGAGAAACTGCCCCCCGTACTCGCCGGCGGACCGACCACTCCTTACATCACCAGCATCTACGACGCCAAGCACATTGAAACCGATCTGCCCAACGACTATTACGTTTACATGACCACCGGCGGCACCGGACTGACTCATGGCGACGTCGATACCCGCATCCCGCACGCCGCATCCTTGCCCAACGGTCCATTCCAGATTACGTCCGCCACGCATCCCTACGACGCCTACGACAACAGTCCGGTCCACCGCTTCTATCAGATGTGGCAGGACACAAATTGCAGCGCCTCCAACGCCACTGCTTCGAATCCGAGCGGATGCCGTAGCAACCTGTTCCCCTGGGTTGAAACCAGCGTCGGCGCAGGCACCAACGGTCTTCCTCAGGCTGCCGGCTTTGGCTTGACTACTACGAAGGAAGGCTCAACCTCGATGGGCTTTTACAACGTGCAGAAAGGTGACGCGCCTTACCTCACCTACTTGGCCAATACCTACGCCATGAGCGACAACTATCACCAGGCTGTGATGGGTGGAACCGGCGCCAACCACATCATGCTCGGCAGTGGTGACGCCATCTATTTCAGCCAACATGGCCAGGCCGCTATTCCGCCGGAGAACGAACTGGTGGCCGCGGGTACTCCGAATGCCGGCATCGTGAATGAAATCGAAAATCCCAATCCTCAGCCCGGCACCAATAACTGGTATACCGAAGATGGTTACGGCGGCGGCTCTTACGGATCGCCTTCCTATGGCGGCGGAAGCTACACCGAGTGCGCCGATCTCTCGCAGCCCGGCGTCGATCCCATCGTCGACTATCTGCAGTCTCTCAGCACCCCGATCGATCCACGTTGCCAGGCTGGCGATTTCTACCTGCTCAACAACTACAACCCCGGCTACTTCGGCAACGGCCGCAATGCCTACCTCGCCATCGGTAACCCCGGAGAAACCGTGTTCACCATTCCTCCCTCCACCGTGCCCAACATCGGCGATACCATGAATGCCGCCGGCGTCTCCTGGGCTTACTACGGCGGACAGTGGAACCAGTACCTGGCCAATCCCAACGCCAACTACGTTCTTCCCAACAACCAGTACTGCAACATCTGCAACTTCTTCCAGTACTCCACTTCGATCATGACCAACCCGGCCAGCCGGGCGAATTTGAAAGACACCCTCGACCTCACGACTGCGATCGCCAACAACACGCTGCCGGCGGTCTCATTCGTGAAGCCCGATGGATGGCTCGACGGCCATCCGGCGTCCTCCAAGCTGATCCTGTTCGAAGGCTTTGTGAAAAAGATTGTGGATGAAGTGCAGGCCAACCCCACGGTCTGGAACAGCACGGCCATCATCGTGACCTTCGATGAAGGCGGCGGCTACTACGACTCCGGCTTCATTCAACCTCTGGACTTCTTCGGCGACGGCACCCGTATTCCCGCCCTCGTCATCTCGCCTTTCACCAAAGCGGGTCACATCTCGCACAACTACGCCGACCACGTTTCGATCCTGAAGTTCATCGAAGCCAACTGGGGACTGCCTCCGGTCACCGGACGCAGCCGCGACAACTTCCCCAATCCCGTCACCAGCAGCAGCAACCCGTACGTCCCGTTGAACACTCCAGCGATCAGCGATCTCATGGATGTGTTCGATTTTGGCGGGAGCAAGTAGGCCTCGATCCTTACTGCCTGAAATACGAAGCGGATGTCCGCGAGGGCATCCGCGTTTTTTTCTGGCCAGCTCGCCCGCCTAATTAGAGTTTGAGGAATTTCTTCAGGGGACCCTCAACAAACTGGTTCGGTTTCCATCCTTTGACGAGTTTGTCGAGCAGGAAATAGTCCGCAGCATTCAGGCCCGTCGCCAATGCCGCGCCCGCGACGGGATTCAAGGCGCCAGTGGCGACGCCGAGGGCACACATAATCAAGCAGCGGCTTGACTTTGCCGGCAATTTATCGGCCCAGTCCAATCGCGAAACTTCTTTCGCGTAATCACTCATAACAGCGGAGGAATCCTCGGTCTTCACCAGCCAGTCTTTAAATTTTTCGGCTGCGCGAACGACAGGCACAATCTCGGGGAAGGTGCGGCGACCCGAATTTACAGCCTCTGCAATATCTGGCAACTCATCCAAAATCTTTTCCTGAAATAGATCTATCGCAGCGATCTTCGAATTAGAAGCAGTGATAATCTCCGCGAACTTACAGCTACATACGAGAGACTGAGCTTCCGAAAGAGAAATATCGGACTCGGCAGTGGATGCAACCCTAACATCCCGCCGCGTATCCGCAATTTGAGCTAGAATGTAAGCCGTTGAAAGTGAACCGTGGGAAACGGGTACAGCCTTGTGAAATTCGGCGTTTGCCGCAGAAAAATCGATATTAGTAACAATTCGGTAGCCGAACTTCGGAATGAATATAGGCGTGAATTTCAGTGGGGTCGGCCGGTGATAAGAGGGAACCAGATAAGAGAGTAGAGTGTCTGCGGCGGTCGTCAGGTACTTCTCGTCGGCGAAGTCGCGTACTACCTCTCGATTGATGTCTGGCGTGTACTCCGTGCGTTGTACGCACTTTTCGAACCTGCGGTATAGACGACTTGCACCCTTTCCTGACGGCGCACACAATTCATCAAAAAGGGCACGAGATACTTGTGGATAACGGAGAGTGTTCGACGTGTAGTTTCCGTAATCGTTACAATCTCCTCCATCTGAGAGCTGGACTGTAACGACGGCGGTCCCGTTATCAAAATATAGGATCTCCAGAGCGCCCATTTCCATCAGTTCCAGAAGGGCTTCCGGGCCGCACGTGCGAACGAGAAATTTGAATGTTCCTGCATCCGCCACAACTGTGACGCGGCGATAAAAGACCAAACATTCCGCAAGGAAACCCAAATCAAGGGGCTCCTCCAGACTTCTACCCTTACGGCTGATCGTTATCCTATCGAACATTAGCTAACCCAGACATTTACCGGCACACATTTTCATAGGCATCGCTTGCGAACTACCGTGAGTTGCCGATAGGTCGATTCCGGTCCATGATCTCAATTATATCGTCGCGCTTAGAAGGGGCTAGCGTGTCTTAATCTCTTACAGGGCATCATTACCACGTTGGCTGCAACGTTTCGTCTTTGCAAGATGCGCACCCGCCGGGTAATATCCCCACTTCCGTGACTCCGCTGGCTCATACTGCGACCCTCAGTGCCTCCCCTTGTAAAGCTTTTTGCCTCTCGAATCCAGCACGTCCGCCGCCGCATCCGTTATCCTAGTAGTGACCTTATGCCTAGCCAGAAATCCAAGTCTTCCAACGGCGGCGCCAGAGCTGCCGTAGCTGAATCCTCCGCAAGCAACGCGGAGCGCGAGCAGGTTTTCAACGCCTACCGCCAGTGGGGATACCTCGAAGGCGATCTCGATCCCCTCGGCTACCTGCAGCCTCGTCCGACTCCTGAATTGCCGGTTGAGGGCGAATACGCCCGCGAAGCCCGCTCCATTTATTCCTCGACCATCGGCGTGGAAATCAATCACATCTACTCGCCCGAGCGCCGCCGCTGGATTTACGAGCGTATGGAATCGCCTGACTTCGAGGTCACAGAAGAGCATCAGCAACGCATTCTCGACCTGCTCACCCGCGCCGACGTCTTCGAGCAGGTCATGCAGCAGCGCTATCTCGGAAGCAAACGCTTTTCGCTGGAGGGCGTGACCGCGCTCATCCCGCTGGTGGACGAACTTCTGGACACCGGCTCCCGCCTTGGCGCTTGCGAACTGGTGATGGGCATGAGCCATCGCGGACGCCTCAACGTCATCGCCCACGTAGCCAAGCGGCCTACGGAAGAAATCTTCGCCGGCTTTGAAGACGTAAACCCGCGCAGCGTGCTCGGCTCCGGCGACGTGAAATATCACATGGGCGCGACTGGTGAATACACCACACGCAGCGGCAACAAGGTTCACATCCATCTGGTCTCGAACCCCAGCCATCTTGAGGCCGTCGATCCCGTCACCGTCGGCCGCAGCCGCGCCAAGCAGGACCGAGCCGGCGAGGGCGGCCGCGAAAAATATCTGCCGCTCCTCGTCCACGGCGATGCTGCATTCGCCGGACAAGGCATCCTCGCCGAAACCATGAATTACGCCGACCTCCCCAGCTACACGGTCGGCGGCACGATCCACGTGGTGGTCAACAATCTTCTCGGCTTCACCACCAGCTATGTGGAAGAGCACTCCACCCGCTTCGCCGCCTGCATTGCGCGCCGCCAGTCCATTCCCATCTTCCACGTCAATGGCGAAGATGTAGACGCTGTAGTCCGCGTGGCGCGCCTGGCCGCGGAGTACCGCTACCAGTTCGGCACCGATGTGGTCATCGATCTGATCGGCTACCGCCGCCATGGGCACAGCGAAGTCGACGATCCCACCGTCACGCAGCCGCTGCTCTACAAAAAAATCAAGGAGCATCCGCCGCTCTGGGAAATTTACGCCGATGACATTGGCGCCAGCGATGCCGCCGAACGCGCCGCCGCCATCAAAGCCGAATTCGAATCCGCCCAAAAAGGCGCAGGCAAGCTCACCAAGAAGCCCTTGATGCGCGACCTTCCCACTTACTGGAGCCACTATTACGGAGGCCTGCACAAGCCCGAATTCGAAGTGGAAACAAAAATTTCATCCGAAGAAATTACCGAACTCGGCCGCCGTTTAAGTTCGTATCCCGAGGGCTTTCACATTCATCCCAAGGTGAAGAAGCTGCTGGAACAGCGCGCCGAAATGGGTGAGGACAAACGCCCCGTGGATTACGGCATGGCCGAAGCTTTGGCCTTCGCCAGCCTGGTGAAGGCAGGAATTCCCGTTCGACTTTCCGGGCAGGATTCCCGCCGCGGCACCTTTAATCAACGCCACTCCGTTCTGGTGGATATCGAGAACGAGAACGAATACGTTCCACTGGAAAACATTGCGCAGGGCCAGGCCCGCTGCGGAGTTCACAATTCCACGCTCTCCGAACAAGGCGTGCTCGGTTTCGAATACGGCTACAGCCGCGATTATCCCGAGGCGCTGGTTCTATGGGAAGCCCAGTTCGGCGACTTCGTCAACGTGGCGCAAGCCATCATCGACCAGTTCATCTCCGCCGGAGAAGCCAAGTGGAGCCTGCTCTCCGGCCTCGTCATGCTTTTGCCTCACGGCTATGAAGGCCAGGGCCCGGAGCACTCCAGCGCCCGCATTGAGCGCTTCATCCAACTGGCCGCCAAGCACAACATCCAAATCACGCAGCCTTCGAACGCCGCACAATATTTTCACCTGCTGCGCCGGCAGGCTCTGCGCCACTGGCGCAAACCGCTCGTCGTCTTCACCCCCAAGAGCATGTTGCGCCACGCCGACGCGTCTTCGCCGGTCGCGGACTTCACCGACAAAAATTTCCAGAACGTGCTTCCCGACACCGAAGTTGGAGAGGCCGACCGCATCCTGGTCTGCACCGGTAAGATCGGCCACGAACTGAAAGCTGAGCGCAAGAAAAGAAAAGACACTTCCACCGCGATCGTCTTTCTGGAACAGCTCTATCCTTTCCCGGATCAAGAACTTGCCGCCGAATTCGCCCGCCACGGCGAGTCAGGCGACATTGTCTGGGTGCAGGAAGAGCCGGCCAACATGGGAGCGCTCTTCAACATGCTGCCGCGCCTGCAGCGCATTGCCGGCGAGCGCCACGTGATGTCGGTGAAGCGCAGTTCCAGCGCCAGCCCCGCCACCGGCAGCGCCAAAGCGCACGAGGTGGAACAGAAAACTTTGCTGACCCTGGCCTTCACCACCAAGGGATAGCCTCCTGCCTCAGTTGCCGGGAGAAGGCAGAACGTCATACAGCGGCTGCGCTGGAGTCACTGCTGCGTTCTCATCGGCCACCGACATCGCCAGGATGCGGATCTTGTCGTTATTCGGCAGCGTAATGGATTTCGTCCCCGCCGGCAGGTCGATGGGATAAGCGAACAGATAGGAGTAGCGGTACGACACATTCTTGCCCGCGGCATCGTGATGGTGCGAGCAATACCAGGCGAGGTCGGCGCGCTTGATGTACCCCGGTTCTATCTTCGTCATCTGGCCGTAGTCATCTTGCGAAGTATCTTTTGACGTCCACTGCCGGTCATCCCACTGGCCGATGAAGCCTCCCCAGTTCTGGATGTTCAAATCAACCGAGTTGCCGCCCACTTTGAATGTGGCCTTCTGGTCGCCATCCGCTGAAGCCGCCAACACATAGACACGATTGTGATTACCGGCCGGAAGATCAAGCGTCTGTCCCTTGGCGATGAGCGCGTTGGGAACTCCCGTTTTCGCCGGAGCAAGTTGGAAATTCACGTCGTTGAAAGTAATTTGTGCCGGAAGCATTTCGGCGGGCAGGGAATTGCCTTTGCCGTCAAAGCCGCCTTCGGATTTTGCGCCGTCAGTGCTGGCGACAGCTAAGTCATAATGCAGCGCGACCGGCGTCGAGTGAACGCGCGATACCCTGGCGCGCGGCACGCCCAGCTTCACGGCGAAAGTGCGGGGCTGGTAGGCGGTGAAAGATGTGACTAACTCACCTTTGTTTACAGCGACATCCGCCAGCGGCTGCTCCTGGCCGTTTACTTCGCGCGCGGAAGTGATTCCGTTGTTGAAGGTGACGCGCACATCGCGCTGCGGCTTGCCGTCGAGTTCAACCATGCGCACGATCACTTCATCAGTCTGCTCGGCTTTTTTCAGCGCGAGTACGCGGACGCGCGGGTTGTTGACCTTCAGCAAAGAAAACTCGCGGCCTAACTCACCTGCATGCGATGGGGTTTGAAACGCGATCAGCGGATCGTTCAAACGCTGCGCTTGCCAGTCGGTCTGGCTCTGGCGCCAGTCGCCCGCGTGCCCCGAGATTCCGTAGACGAACTCGTGGTGGCCAATATCCTGCGTGCCTTGATCGGGATAACCGCCGCGGGTTCCGGGTGTGCGGATCAGAGTGAGGCGAATGGTGTGGTCGTTCGGCTTGTCCGAACCATTCTTGCAATCGGTGAGGATGGTCGCGCCGAACTCGCCCGTCATGTCAGTGAGGTCGATCCACTGGTGGGAAGGCACTTCAAATTTTTTCGGCTCGGCCGTGGGGCGCTGGATGGTCCCGATGTCCCAGTTGTAAGTAGCCATTTCGTTGGAAGCAGTTAGCGGGAATGTCGCCTTTAGATTCGACTCTTTGGTATTCCAGTCGACGACGTTGGCGAACTCCACGCGCTTTCCCGCATCGCCCGCGGCGAGGCGGATGGTCTGCACAAATTTCGATCCGGCAGTATCGCGCGAAACCTCAATGGCAACGCGGGCGGGACCATCTTCCATGACGCGAATTTTTGCCGGTCCGCTAACGTAAGCTTTGGGTGCGGCCTGCTCCTGATCCCAATCCATGTTCCAGGCGGGCCAGTGCTGCGGGTTGTCGTAGGAAATCGCGAGGCGCGCGGGAGCCACAAGCAACTCTTTCTTCAATGACTTATCGAAGATGCTGGCCACGTCGCCATCGCTATTCAGAGTGACGCGGTAGTACTCGTTTTCCAGAGCATGCTCAGAAACTTTCAGCGTAGAAGTTGTCTTCGCTCCGCTGTCAGGTTGCACATCGTAGACCGCGTAGCCCACCGATGGCGCTTTCGCGGCGAAGATTATTTTGCCATTCGAGATCTGCGCCGGAACTTCTTTGCCATTAGGATCAACCACATGCACAGCTTTCGGCGTGCCGCCGGGAAACTTCACGCTGGCTTCGACGAGATCTTCGCGCGCAATGTTCAGGGGATTGAAGATTACGAGCGGAACACCTTTGGCTTGAGTGTTTAAGGCTGCGCTCACAGCTTCGGTGGCGTTGCTCAGCACGCCCGCAAATTGATTCATCGCGATCACGTCATCGTTCCAGGCGAACTCGTACGACTTGGGCGTGGCGGTGCCGGCGGCGATATCGTGGAAGTGGCCGCCCATCACCAGAGTCCAGGCATCGTTGAGACGCTGCATGGGGTAGGGACGCGCGCCCAGCCACTCCGCGGCGAGCGAAGATTTTTCCGCCGCGTCGGCGAGCAGTTCTTCCTTGCGCAGCCAGCGCTTCTGATAAGCCTGCGAGGTCAGCGATCCGGCGGAGTGATTGGTCAACTCCATCTCGCCGGTGTAGCGCGGCAGACCCGCGGCTTGCGCGGGTGTGATGTCGCGAAACATCTGCTCGGCGTTGGCAGAGATCACGTGCACCGGACCATCGCCCACTTTCACCGGCGCGCCTACGACCTCGGGGTGCTCGTCGCTATAGACCTGGCCGAGCGGAGGAAGTCCGATTGAGCCTTTGGTGACAATGGCTTCCAGCCGTTTTACAAAATCTTCATGGGGCGCGCCGCCGATATCGCCGGTGCCATAGTAGTGGTAGTCGGTGAAGACGCCGCTGACTTTTCCATTCAGCTCGACGCGTCCGGCCCAGTCGTTCTGGTGATAGTCCTGCGATCGATCTTGCGCGATGCGGGTGAGCGCCCTGACCTGATTTTGCAGGTGCACGGATTCTTCAATGTCTTTGGGATCAGACTGATGGCCGCTCTTTTGTTCCTGATCCAGCTTGGTGCGCATCGCCTGCCATTTCGTTTTTGCATCCTGCAGCGCGGCATCCTCAGCGAGTGGAGGCAGCGGCTGGCTAAGATCAGTTTCGATGCCGCCATCATAAGAGCCGGGGTTGATGCCGGCGATCACGCTCTCGCCATCGGGACCAACCCATACGCCGACGTTGAAGGGCGTGCCTTCGGGAGTTTTTTCCGGCGAGTCGGGGCCACCGGCGGGCGCGGACGATCCCCAGACAAGTTTTTGCGTGGAGAAACCTTTCACCCCGGAGTGCGCGAGGATGCTGGGCAGCGACGCAGGGAATCCAAAACAATCCGGCAACATGTATTCGGCGCTGGCGCGGCCTAACTCCTTGCGAAACCAGTTGTTGCCATAGAGCACCTGGCGGATGATGGCCTCCGCGCTGGGCGCATTGACGTCGCCTTCTTCCATCGACGAACCGGTAGGGAACCATCTGCCTTGATCGACGTATTTCTTTAAGCGGGCAAAATCGGCGGGAAAATATTCTTTCATCAGGCGGTAGCGGTTGGCGCCGCTGAAGTTGAAAAGGTAGTGCGGGTATTTATCGAGCAGGGTGAAATTGTCTGCCATGGTCTTGCGGAGATATTCGTCGATGACCTGGGGATACTCCCAGCGCCACTCGGTATCGAGGTGAGCGTAGCCGACGACGTAGAGCGTGGGATCTTTGCTGAGATCGGGCTGGGCGGCAGTTTGCGAAAACGCGGAGGCGGCCAAGGCAAGGAAAGTCAGGGTGAGCGCGGTCAGGGAGGGGCGGGATGATCGCATGAGTGTTCTCCGAAGAGTATGGCGTTAAAGAGTTTAGGGGACAGCGCTCAGTATTGTTACATGTTCCGGGAGGGCGCGTTCAAGTGAGCGGAAGGCGAAGCGCAGAAATTTATTTCGACTGGACTGTAATAATGCAGAGCCCTTGCCGTCTTTACCTATGAAAGCGATGTAAGGGAGGCGTACCCTGCTGAGCGTACTAGAGGAACAGGCAATCGCGATTCCTGGCGAACTCGAGCAAGCGTTTCGGACGCATCACCGCATGGTGTTCCGGACGGCGTACCGCATTACGGGCAACGCCGGCGATGCGGAGGATGCGCTGCAAACGGTTTTTCTGCGGCTGCTGCGGCGGGGGCGGAATGCTGAAGCGCTGGAGAACGTGGAAAGTTATTTGCGGCGGGCGGCGATCAACGCGGCGCTGGATGTGGTGCGAGCGAAAGTTGCGGAGCACCATGTTCCTCTGCCCGATGATGCGTCGGGGGTGACGCCGACGACTCCAGCCCAAGGCGATGTTTCGGGGCTGAGGCAGGGCCTGGCGCAAGCCATGGCGCGATTGAATCCGAGGCAGGCGGAAATATTTGCGCTGCGTTTTCTGGAAGGGTTGAGCAACCAGCAGATTGCGAAAGCATTGGGCATGTCGCAGGTGCTGGTGGCGGTTACGGTGCATCGCACGCGGCAGCAGTTGCGGAAAGAACTTCGTCCGTTTTTAGGAGACAGATCATGAGCAATCATAAATTCGACCAATTCATTTCTGATATTCGCCACGAGCAGGTGGATGATCAAGTTGTGGCGCAGGCGGGGCAGCGTGTCTGGGCCGCGATCAGCGGGCCGAGCGCAGTCAGCATGCACAAGCTGCGAAGCTGCGAAGACTTCCAGAGTTTGATTCCGGAATATTTGGGCGAGAGTGTGCCGGAAGCGCGCCGCATGTTGCTGGAAGATCACGTGCACCAGTGCGTGGCGTGCCGGCATGCGGTGCAGCAGGCGCGAGCGGGTGAGATGCAGCGGGTGTGGAAGCCGGAGATCAGTCTGGCGGCTTCGGCGGAGCGCAGTTTTCCGGTATGGAGTTGGGCCATGGGTGTGGTGGCGGCCGCGATTGTGGTGGCGGGCGGACTGGCGCTAGTCAATGGAAATTTTCCGGGCCAGAACGTGGTGCGGGCGTCGGTGGAGAACGTGGATGGGTCGCTGTATGCGGTTTCCGACGATCAGGTGCGCGTGATTCCGGCGGGTTACAAGATCAGGAGCGGAGACGCGATCCGCACGGCGAAAGGTTCGAATGCGGTGGTGCGTCTGCTGGATGGATCGCTGGTGGAGATGAGCGAGCGCTCTGATCTGTCGGTTTCGCGCGAGTGGCGGGGGACGACCATTCATCTGGATGGCGGGAAAATTATTGTGCAGGCGGCGAAGCAGCACAACGGCAGGCTCTATGTGGCGACGGACGATTGCCTGGTCTCGGTGAAGGGAACGATTTTTTCGGTGAACCATGGGATCAAGGGTTCGCGCGTGGCGGTGGTGGAAGGAGTTGTTCGCGTGGCGGCGGGAGATCGCACGACCGAACTGAATGCCGGGGAGGAAGCGACCTCGGGGGCCAGCGTGTCGAAGGTTCCCATCCAGAATGAAATAGCGTGGAGCAAGAATTCGGCAAAGTATCTGGCGCTGCTGGGCGATTTCGCATTGCTGCAAAAGCAGATTGAAGCGATTCCGGGGCCGGGGCTGCGCTACAGTTCGGAACTTCTGCCCTATGTTCCGGATCACACGGCGGTGTACGCATCGATCCCAAATATCTCTGCGACGCTGGGCGAAGCCAGCCAGTTGTTTGAGGAGAGACTGCAGCAGAGTCCGGCGCTGCGGGCGTGGTGGAAGGAGCAGCAACACGGCAAGGGGCCGAAGATTTCCGATGTAGTGGGCCAGTTGCAGCGCTTCAGCAGTTATCTGGGCGACGAGATTGTGTTTGCGGTGGCGCGGGATGGAGCGAATTACAGCTCTCCGGTGGTGCTGGCCAAAGTGCGGCAGCCGGGGTTGGAGAATTTTCTGCAGACGGAGATGAAGCGGTTGACCACAGATCGCACGCAGCCGGCGCTGGTGGTGGTGCGCGATCCGATGGCGGCAAGCCCTGCCACGGGCAGGCCGTTGCTGGTGTATGTGAAGAACGATGTGTTTGTGGCCAGCCCTGACATGGCAGAGCTGCGTGGCGCGGTGGGGCGATTGCAGAACTCGAGCGCGAGCCATTTCAGCGAGACTCCGCTGTACCAGCAGGTGGTTCATTCCTACCAGCAGGGGGCGGGATGGCTTTTGTGCGCCGACATGGAACAAATTGTCGCGGCACACGTACATGAGGGAAGCGAGCAGGCGAAGGCAACGGGAATTGGGGACGTGAGGTACTTGATGATGGAGCGGCGCGAGGTCGGAGGCAAGACGGAGAACCGGGCGGCGCTGACGTTTGCTTCGGACCGACGCGGCATCGCCTCATGGCTGGCGGCTCCGGGACCGATGGGGGCGCTGGAATTTGTTTCACCAGAGGCCAGCATGGTGAATGCGGCGGTGACGAAAAATCCGCGCAGCATTATGGAAGAGATGTTTGCCATGGCGAGCGGAGATCCAAATTTTGCCGGGGAGCTGGCGAAGTTCGAATCCAAGACGGGAGTGAGCGTGCTGGATGACATTAGCGCGCCGTTGGGCGGGGAGATTGCTTTCGCGTTCGATGGTCCGGTGCTGCCGACACCCCGGTGGAAAGTTATTTTCGAGGTGTACGATCCGGCACGGATGCAATCGACGGTGGGCAAGCTAGTAGAGAGTTACAACCGCGAAGCTAAGCCGACCGATGGCTCGCTGCAAGTGACGCAGCAGCAGACGGGATCGCAGACTTACTACACGATCCGTAATTCGAGGCAGCCGAACTTTGAGCTCGATTACGCTTATGTGGACAGTTACCTGATCGCCGCGCCGGATGTGGCGACGGTGGCCAAGGCGATTCGCGATCACCAGTCGGGGAATACGCTGACGCATTCGCAGACCTTTCAGGCGCTGCTGCCGAATGACGAGCATACAAATTTTTCGGCGATTTTCTATCACAACATCGGTCCGGTGGTGGGGCCGCTGGTGGATCAGATCAAGTCATTTGGAAATCTGACGGCGGCGCAGCAGAAATCGATTGCAACTTTGCAGGCGAACACAGCGCCGGGATTGATCTACGTGTATGGCGAAGCGCAGCGCATTGTGGTGGCGAGCGATACTGGGTTCATGGGCTTCGACCTGGGAACTCTGATGACCCTGGGGCAAGGCGGCGGATTATTTCCGACGATGCTTCTGGGCGGAGAGACGAATCACGCGGGCACGACGCAGTAGGGTAGTGCGAGGGAAGAAATAGAGCATGAGCATTGCGATTCAACCTGGAGCGGCAGTGCTGGCGAGTGAGCCAGTGGCTGCCGCTTCGGCTGTTCCGGTGATCGATCTGCAGGGGCTGTCGGTCCGCTTTGGCAATCGCGAAATCCTAAAAGATTTGCGCTGCACATTGCGCGGGCGCGCGATTGGGCTGCTGGGGCCGAACGGAGCAGGGAAGTCGACGCTGATTAATACGCTGCTGGGTTTCTATAAGCCCTCGGCGGGCACGGCTGCGGTGTTGGGACATGACATTCGAACGGGAACGAGAGCCATCCGCAGCCTGGTGGGATATATGCCGGAGAACGACGCGTTCATCTCGAAGATGAGCGCGGTTTCGTTTGTGCGGATGATGGCGGAGCTTTCGGGCGTGCCACCGGCGGCGGCGTTGGAGCGGGCGCATGAAGCGCTGTTCTGCGTAGGGCTGGCGGAGGCGCGCTATCGCGAGGTGGGAACGTATTCGCTGGGCATGAAGCAACTGGCGAAACTGGCGCAGGCGATTGCACACGGGCCGAAGCTGCTGATTCTGGATGAACCGACGAATGGGCTGGATCCTTCGGCGCGGCAGCGGATGATCCGCATGATTCGCGACATCCGCGATAGCCGGCAATTGCAGATTGTGCTGTGCTCGCACTTGTTGCGCGATGTGGAAGATACGTGTGAGGAAGTTTTGATTCTGAACCAGGGGCGGATTGCGCATTATTCGAATCTGGAAGAGGAGCGCCGGGCGAATAAGAGATTTCTGGAGCTGGAAACCTACCAGGCGGATGAAGGGTTTACGGCGGCGATTGAAAAGCTGGGCTGCGAGTGCGCGGTGATTGGCAACCGGGTGAAGATGGTGCTGGCGGATGGAGTGGAGGTGCGCGACATTTATCGCATTGCGGCGGAACGCGATGTGCGCATACGGCGGCTGAACTTCCGGCGTGACACGCTGGAGGATATTTTCCTGAAAGCGATGGGGAGCTGAGAGCGGCGGAGAATCTCTATGGCGATCTACAGGCGCAATTACACTTCGTACGACGGGCCGCTTACGCCGGAGTGGTCGCGTTTTCTGGTGCTGTTCCGGTATTCGCGGCGAAGTCTGTTCCGGTCGAAGCTGCAGACGACGCTGTTCGTGCTGTGTTTTTTCTATCCTTTATTGTGCCTGGGCGGAATCTATGCGGCGAACAATCTAAGCTTTCTGGAAAAGTTCGGAGGCAACTCCCGCATTATCAGAATCGATAACGCTTTTTTCTTTTACTTTCTGAATGTGCAGGGAGTGCTGGCGTTTGTGCTGACGGCGTTTACGGGGCCGGGGCTGATCTCGCCAGATTTAGCGAATGGAGCGTTGCCGTTGTATTTCTGCCGTCCGTTTTCACGGGCGGAATATGTGGCGGGAAAGGCTGCGGTGCTGGCGATTCTGCTGTCGCAGATTACGTGGATTCCGGGATTGATTTTGTTTGCGGTGCAGTCCAGCCTGGCGGGACCGGCATGGGCGTGGAAGCATTTGTGGCTGGCAGGGAGTATTTTTCTTTCCTCGGTGATGTGGATTGCGGTTTTATCTTTGCTGGCCATGGCACTCTCGGCGTGGGTGAAGTGGAGAGTGGTGGCGGGCGCGTTGCTGCTGGGGGTGATGTTTTTCGGCGCGGGATTCGCGCAAGCCATCAACGGCGTGATGAGAACGCAGTCGGGGCACTTTATCGACATCGTGTATCTGATGACGACGGTGTGGAGTTCGATGTTCCGGCTGAGTAGCGGACGAGCGATCTCGAGTGCGGAAGCGTGGGTGGCGCTGCTGGGTTACTGCGGAATCTGCCTGGCGCTGCTGGTGCGGAAGGTGCGGGCATTCGAGGTGATCCGGTGAGCGGAAACTTCAATCAGGACCGCATTGTGTTCGAAGACGTCTCGAAATTCTACGGCGAGATTCTGGGAGTGAACCGGGTGAATCTCTCGATTCCACCCGGGGTGACGAGTCTGGTGGGTCCGAACGGTTCGGGCAAAACCACGCTGATGAATCTGATGACGGGGCTGGTGCGGCCGACCCGCGGACGAGTGCAGGTTTTGGGATTGAACACGGACGAGCCGGAGAAGCTTTTCAAAATTTTGGGATACAGCACGCAGTTCGATTCGTTCCCCAAAGGCTTATCGGGATTTGAGTTTGTTTCTTCCTACGTGCGGATGAGCGGGATGGACGCGGAACGGGCCGAGCGATTGGCGTGGAAGGCGATTGAGCGGGTGAACCTTACCGAGGCGGCGGCGCGCAATGTGGCGGGGTATAGCAAAGGGATGCGGCAACGGATCCGGCTGGCGCAGGCGCTTTGTCATAATCCGCGGGTGCTGGTGCTGGATGAGCCGTTGAATGGGTTGGACCCGCTGGCGCGGGCGGAGATGATTGCGTTGTTCAAGGCGGTGGCGGCGGAGGGATGTTACGTAATTATTTCCAGCCACATTCTGCATGAAGTGGACGCGATTTCCGATCAGGTGATCCTGCTGAGCAACGGGTATGTGGTGGCGGAGGGAGCGATCCACAGCGTGCGGGATGAGATTCGGGAGCATCCGGCGCAGATACTAATACGGTGCGAGCGGCCGCGGGAGCTAGCGTGCAAGATGATGGAGTCGGAGCAGACGCTGGAGGTACGGATACATAACGATGAGCGCGGGCTGTTGATCAAGACGCGAGACGCTGACCGTTTTTACCTGATGCTGAACCACATGGCGGCGGATGGAGTTGGGATTGAATCGGTGGCGCCCGCCGATGACGATGTGAACTCGGTTTACGAATATTTGATTGGCAGTGAAGAGGCTGTGCGATGAGCGAACTGGGCGTGAGCGAAGTTGGGAGGAACCGGCTGTGGTGGGCGCAGGTGAAGTCAGTGGTTCGCCTGGAGATGAGGAAGACGCTGTTTGCGCGGCGGGGGTTGTGGATATACGTTCTGGCGTTGTTGCCGGTGATTCTATTTACGGCGCACACCATCATTATGTCGCACGACCGGGAGAGGACGCAGCACCTGGCCAGCGAGGGCGAGAAGAAGTTGACGCAGCAGGACCTGGTGGCGATCAAGCCAGAGATGACTGAGGCGGAGGTGGTGGCGCGGCTGGGGAAACCTCCGCGACAGTTTCATTGGACTGAGACGAAAGAGGCGGAGAAAGCTGAGGGCGAGGCGGAGGAAAATTCAGAAGCCAAGATGGTGGAGATTGCGCACGAAAATTATCACTACTCGGACGGGAGCGACGATTTGTTCGTCGATTTCGCGGGAGGCAAGGTAAGCGGTATTGAAATCCGGCCGGTTTACAACATGGCCCAGGAATTAACGGTATTCGCGGGCGTGTTCCAATTTTTCTACTTGCGCTTGGCTATCTTTTTCGGATGCCTGGGCGTGTTTATGAATCTGTTTCGCGGAGAGATTCTGGATAAGAGTCTGCATTTTTATTTTCTGGCGCCCATTCGCAGGGAAGTCCTGATGGTGGGAAAGTTTCTGGCGGGATTGCTGGCGACCTGCCTGATTTTTGTCACCAGTGAGTTGCTGCAGATTGTGGCATTTACCTACAATTTCAGCCCGAATTTGCGAGATCTATATCTTTATCAGAATCATGGATTGGCCCATTCGGCAGCTTATCTGGGAGTTGCGGCCCTGGCTTGCCTGGGATACGGGGCGTTTTTTCTGGCGGCGGGAATGTTGTTTCGAAATCCAATTCTGCCGGCGGCGGGGATTTTAGCGTGGGAAGCGATGAATCCTTTTCTGCCGGCGCTGCTGAAAAAGTTTAGCGTGATTTATTACCTGAAATCGCTGTGCCCGGTGGATATCCCGACGCCGCCGGGGATGCCGCCGTTGCTGCAGTTGCTGGTTTCGAATCCGGATCCGGTGTCGGCGCCGGTGGCGATTCTGAGCATCGTGCTCCTGGCAATGCTGGTGCTGTATGTTTCCAGCTTTCAGGTGCGGCGGATGGAAATCAATTACACAACTGAATAAGAACGGGCGCGAACAGTTGCTCACACGGAAGAGGTGTGGCGCAGATCGGCGAGGCGGGCTGCCAGAAATTCCAGAAAGTTTTCCATTCCTTCTCCGCTCTTGGCGGAGATTTGAAATACCGTCATGTCCGGGCGCACGGCCTGGATGTTGCGGTAAGCGGTGTCCCAGCTAAAATCGCAGGCGGCGGCCAGGTCGAGCTTGGTGATCACGGCAACATCTGCGCTGTTGAAGATGGTGGGATACTTCAGGGGCTTGTCTTCGCCTTCGGTCACGGAAAGCAGCACGAGGCGGATATCTTCGCCTAAATCGTAAGAGGACGGGCAGACGAGATTGCCGACATTCTCAATGAAGAGGAAGTCGAGTTGATTGAGGTCCCAACCTTCGAGAGAGTTTTGCACCATGGCGGCTTCAAGGTGGCAGAGCGTGCCGGTGGTGATTTGCTTGACTGGGGCCTGACTGCGGGCGAGGCGGAGGGCGTCGTTTTCAGTAGCGAGATCGCCGACGAGAGCGGCCACGCGATATTTGGCGCGCAGCAGAGTGAGAGTTTTTTCCAGGAAAGCGGTCTTGCCGGAGCCAGGGCTGGAGACCAGGCTGACTACGAAAACTCCGGCGGCGCGAAAGCGATCGCGCAAGCTGCGCGCGACAACATCATTCTGTTTTAGAACGTTCTTGCGGACTTCGATTAAGCGGGGTTCGGGGCGCATTCCTGTATCTCCAGTGCAACCACTTCGAGTTCTTTTCCTTGGACGACTTCGGAGCAGGGAGTGCCGCACTCCGAACAACAAAAAAACTGCATGGAGCTGAGCGGGCGCTGCGCATTGCAGTGCGGGCAGAAAACGATGACGGGGACTTCCTCGATTACCAGTTTAGCGCCTTGCAGCACAGTGCCTTCGCAAGCCATTTCAAAGCAGGAGAGCAGGGCGTCGGTCACTAGGCCCGAGAGGGCACCGATCTTCAAGTGGACGGCGGTCACGGTGGCGCTGCGGCGCGCGGCTTCTTCCTCGGCCATTTCTATGATGCTCATCGCGATGGAGAGTTCGTGCATATGGTTTATCCGCGGCCCGCGCTGGTGCTATCGAAGCGGCCGAACGCCGCGAGGGCGGCTTGTCCCAGGCTGATGCCGCCGTCGTTGGGAGGAACGTCATGGTTGGTCCAGAGGCGCAACGATGTTGCTGATAAGAGGGATTTTAAATCTTCCAGCAGCAGATCGTTCTGAAAGACTCCGCCGGAGAAGACAACAGTATCGAGTTGGTGGGTTTGCGTGATGCTGAGGATGGCTTCTGAAAGTCCCTGGGCGACGCCTCGCTGAAATGATCGCGCAATCTGGCGGACATCGTGGCCGCGAAGCCTGGCTTCAGCGACGGCCTGGAGTAAAGGGCGAAAATCGAGTTCGCCATCGATGAATGGAAAAGGATAAGGTTCTGCCGGCGACGCGTCGCGGGCGAGTTGTTCGAGCCAGATGGCGGCTTGACCTTCGAAGGTTACTGCCCGGGTGAAACCGAGGAGAGCGGCAGCGGCGTCGAACAAACGCCCAACCGAAGTGGTGGCGAAGGAGCGAACGTTTTTGTTGACCAGTTGCATGGCGCTGCGATAGCGCTGCGGAAAGTTGAAGGGCGACGCCAGGATATCGGGAAGATTTTCCACTTGCGCGAGAAATCCGGCTGCGGCTTGTACGGGGGAGCGCGCCGCGGCGTCGCCACCGGCGAGCATGGCCGGGCGAAGATGAGCCACGCGGGTGAAGCCCTGCTGCACGGTGCCCACGAAGAGTTCGCCGCCCCAGATGGATCCGTCATCGCCATAGCCAGTGCCATCGAGACTCACGCCGAGAACCGGCGTGGTCCACTCGCCGTGTTCGGCGAGCACGGAGGCGACATGGGCACGATGGTGCTGCACCGCATCTTTCTTCGACGCGACGAGTGCCGAGGCATGCGCCGTGGAAAAATACTGGGGATGAAGGTCGTGCACCACCAGCAGCTCATCGCGGCGAACTTCGTACATGGAGAGCAGATCTTCAATGGTTTCGTGAAATGCGCGCAGGGACTGGTAGTGATCGAGATCTCCGATGTGCTGGCTGACGAAGGCCTGGCCATTGACGACGAGGGTGACTGTGTTTTTCAGGTCGGCGCCGAGGGCGAGAATGGGACGCTGCGTGGGCAGCGATGCGACCGCGCCGGGAGCATAACCGCGAGCGCGCCGCAGAATGGCAGGGCCGAGGGCGCCGACGCGCGCGACGGAATCGTCGACCCGGCGAGCGATGGGGCGCTCACCGATCAAGAAGGAATCAGCGAGGCCGGCGAGACTTTGAAGAGCGTCATCGTCTTCATAGGCGATGGGCTCGCTCGAGCGGTTGGCGCTGGTCATCACGAGAATATCCGGTGCGCCGGAAGCGAAGAGCAAGTGATGCAGGGGCGTGTAGGGCAGCATGACGCCGAGCTCGCTGTTTTCTGGCGCGACGCCGGGGAGTTCGACGATGGCGGGCGCGAGCACGATGGGGCGGGCGCTGGAAGTAAGCATGGCCTGGGCTGCTGAAGAGAGATTGACAACGGTGCGGGCGAGGTCGATATTCCGCACCATGAGCGCGAAGGGTTTCTCCTTGCGGAATTTGCGTTCGCGCAGAGCCGCAACGGCCGCGGCGTTGCGCGCGTCACAGGCGAGGTGGTAACCGCCCAGGCCTTTGATGGCGAGGATGGAACCGTCGCGAAGCATTTCAGCCGCACGGGTGATGCTTTGTCCACTTTCGGTTTTTATATTTTGGCGCGGATGAAGGTAGTAGCCGGGACCGCACGCCGGGCAGGCCACGGGCTGCGCGTGGAAACGACGGTTGCCGGGATCGGAATATTCAGCGGAGCAGTAATCGTCGAGCGGCCAGGACTTCATGGTCGTATTCGGTCGATCGTAGGGAAGCGAGAGCACGACGGTATAGCGAGGGCCGCAATTGGTGCAATTGATATAAGGATAAAGATGGCGGCGGTTGCTGGAATCGAAAAGTTCCTGAAGACATTCCTCGCACACGGGCAGGTCGGGTGAAATACGGACGGTGGGGCGCTCGCGATGCTGGCTGCTGCGGATGGTGAATTCGCGCAAACCAACCGGTGGGACGCTGCGAACATCAATTTCTGCGATGCTGGCTGCGGGAGGGGGTTGGGCTCTCAGATCACGTACGAAAGCTTCAAGAGCGGTTGCCGCGCCCTCGAGATGAATCTCAACACCCTCCTCACCGTTCAGCACCCATCCATTCAAGGTATTGGCACAGGCGAGACGATAAACGAAAGGGCGAAAACCAACGCCTTGGACGACTCCGCGAACGCGAATGGAACAGGCGCTGGGCATGCTTACACATCCAGAAATTCAACCGATCTGCCGGCGGAACGTACCTACGATGCCGCCTAAGATACCGTGGACGTCATCATAAGCCTTCGATTTCAGAAGAGATAGTTCGGAGATCACAGAGCATTGTTCATGACGAAGATTTCTCTGCGATCTTGGCCGATTTTGTTTGAGGTTTCAGCGGTTAAACGCCTCTGCGGTTCTAGTGCGCTGCGAGAGTCGAATGCGATCGAAGATTGTCCGGTTGAACTTAGGTATAATGATGAACTTACCGTTCCACTGTGGGCGCTTAACTCAGCGGTAGAGTGTCACCTTCACACGGTGGAAGTCGCAGGTTCGAATCCTGCAGCGCCCACCATACACCCTTCTTTCAGCTCAGCGCCTTAGCCCGGCCTGACATTCTTGGTTAGCAAACCGAATCAGGAGAAGAAAAATATGCCCACCCTTAGCACCAAAGATGGCACGCAAATTTTCTATAAAGATTGGGGTACAGGACAGCCCATTGTGTTCAGCCACGGCTGGCCGCTGACGGCGGACGACTGGGATGCGCAAATGTTGTTTTTTGGACAACACGGCTATCGCGTGATCGCGCACGACCGCCGCGGCCACGGACGATCGACCCAGACCTGGGAAGGCAATGACATGGATACTTACGCCGATGATCTTGCCGCGCTCACCGAGAAACTTGACTTGAAGAGTGCCATTCACGTGGGTCACTCCACCGGCGGAGGAGAAGTGGCGCGCTACATCGGACGCCACGGCTCGAAGCGAGTGGCCATGGCAGTGCTCATCAGTGCCGTACCGCCATTGATGGTGAAGACAGAAAAGAATCCGGGCGGGCTGGATATTTCGGTCTTCGACGGCCTGCGCGCCTCGTATGTTGAAAATCGTCCGCAGTTTTATAAGGACATCACACTGCCGTTCTATGGCTACAACCGTCCCGGCGCAAAGATTTCCGAGGGCGTGCGGGAAAAATGGTGGCTGCAAGGCATGATGGGCGGGATGAAGGCGGGCTATGACTGCATCAAAGCTTTTTCGGAGACGGATTTCACCGAAGATCTGAAGAAGATGGACGTGCCCACGCTGGTGATGCACGGCGACGATGACCAGATCGTGCCGATCGCGGCGTCCGGCATGATGTCCGCGAAAATTGTGAAGGGCGCGACGCTGAAGGTGTACAAAGGCTTTCCCCACGGAATGCCCACCACCAACGCGAAAGAAATTAATGCCGACCTGCTGGCTTTTATTCAAAAGAGCAACCAAGCGGCTGCTTAAGGAAATAAAACGGCCCAACCTCCCCGAGAGAGTTGGGCCGTCTTTCTAATTCTTGCCGCTATAACTTACTCTCCAGATCGAGTTCGAGCCGTCGTCGCTCACCAGCAGCGATCCATCCGCCGCCACCGTAATCCCCACAGGGCGTCCCCACACGTTGCCATCCGGAAGCACGAAGCCGGTGAGGAAGTCTTCGTATTCGCCGCTGGCGTCGGAGCTGTGATGCAGCGGCACGCGGATTACTTCATAGCCGACGCGCACGGATTTATTCCACGAGCCATGCTCGGAGGCAAAAATGTCTCCTTTATATTCTTCAGGAAATTGATCGCCCTCGTAAAAGGTAAGTTCCAGCGAAGCGTTGTGCGGCTGCAAGAGAACGTCGGGAACGATTGCTTTGTCTTTCAATTCCGGGTGCTTTCCTTTATGCCGGGGATCCTGATGCGCGCCGATGTACCACCAGGGCCATCCGTAGAAGCCGTTGGGCTGAACGTGGGTGATGTAGTCCGGGACCAGATTGTCGCCGAGCGCGTCGCGCTCATTCACCGAGCACCAGAGTTCGCCGGTGTCTGGATTGACTGCAATTCCGCCGCCGGCATTGCGAATGCCGTAGGCGTAGACGTTCAGGTTGCAATTCGCCGGATCGCATACCAGAATGTCGGCGCGATTTTTCTCGGCGGGATGGCTGTCGGGGTCATCGACATTAGACCCAGAGCCCACGGCGACGAACAATTTTTTGCCGTCGGGGGAGAATGCAATGGATCGCGTGTTGTGTCCACCGGATGGCAAATCCGCAATGGGCTCGGCGGGTCCGCTGGCTTTGAGATC
The DNA here is from genome assembly GCA_963758565.1 of uncultured Acidobacteriota bacterium. Taxonomy (GTDB): domain Bacteria; phylum Acidobacteriota; class Terriglobia; order Terriglobales; family Acidobacteriaceae; genus Sulfotelmatobacter. The sequence continues at coordinate 982,230 of CAVWVX010000001.1, forward strand.
GCCGTTGTGATAAGGAAAGCGCATCAACTTCGTTTCGGCGCCGATGTAAATCCACTGTGGATCAGGACCTGGAGGATAGAAAGCAATGCCATAGGGATTCCTCAATCCGCTAACGAACGTGGCTAACTGTTCCGGCTTGCCGTCTTTGCTCATGCCGCGGTAGACGAGAATTTTCCCCGGCTCCATCTCCGCCACAAAAATATCTCCGTTTGGGGCAGTGCGCAGAGTGCGCGGATTGTCGAGGCCGGTGGCGTATTGCTGCACCTTGAATCCTGGCAGCGTGACCGGCCAAACATTCGCGGGGCGCTCGACCAACTTGGGGCCGTTGTTCGAGGATTTGGTGGCGAACGGTTCGGGCAAATCCTTGACGGTGATTTTGTGAATGGTGCCTGGCTTCTCGAAACGGAAGTCGGTGAAGGGAAGTGTAGGCGGCTCAGCTTTCAGTTTGGAAGTGCTGGTGTCAAGCGGTTCGGCGCCATTTCCCGAGGCTGTGCCTGCCGATAACAATCCCGACTTCACGTAGCTGACGATTTGCCAGCGATCTTTTTCCGGCAACTGGGCCCAAGAAGGCATGCCGTTTTCCTTGCTGCCTTTGGTAATGAACCAGAAAACTTCGCCGGGCTTCACCGAATCGAGTTTGCCATCCACCAGCGAGGGAACGTTGCCGGTGCCTTTGCCGGCCTTGCCGTGGCAGGACAAACAGTTTTTGGCGTAGAGCGGCTTGCCGGCCCGCGCCGCGACGGCGTCGGCATAAGGATTTTTCATTTTCTGCGCCGACTCGGGGGCGTTGTGGAATTTGGTGTCGACGTCGAACGCCAATAGCGAGGCTGTGCTGAGGGCTGTGGTGGCGATGATGGCGGAAAAAAAGGTGAGTACGCGCATGAATCCTCTCAGGTCTGATTTCAGGTTTTGGATGCAGCTGCGCGGAAGTAGGACGCGAAGGAAATTAGTTGTTTGGGTCCCGCAATGTGCCGGGCCGGTTCACTTCACGGTTGCGATCTCCGGTCACCTGTTCATACCAGAGCCTGTGATGAGTCTTGGCCCAGCGGGTGGAGACTTCGCCGCGAATAATCGAAGTGAATCCGCCGCGCACCATCGCCGTGCCCATGTAGACGTGGATGATAAAGCCGCCAATCGTAGCCAGGGCCGCAACAACATGCACCACCACGGAAATGTAGCGGAGATAGCGCAAGCTCCAGGGAATGTCTTCGACGAACCACAGGCCGATGCCGGAAATCAACAACAGCAGCACGCCAAAGAACATCAGCCAGAAAAATAATTTCTGTCCGTAATTGAAGCGGCCAACGGGCGGCAGCTTCTCGTCTTCATTCTTGATGTAGTACTCCATCGAGTCGGCCCAGCGCTTGTCGGTCTCGGTGATCTGCATGTCGCGCTGCCACATCACGTACATCCACACCATCGAGATGGTGAAGGCGACCCCGAACCAGGGATGCCAGAAGCGCGCCGTCGGACCGCCGCCCACCAGGGCGGAAAGCCAGTACATATAAGGAGACCAGAAGGCGAGGCCGGTGATCAAGCAATAGATATAAAAGATTGAACCCGCCCAGTGATGCACCCGCTCACTCAGCGTATAGCGCACGATGAAGCCGTCGCGATGGACGGTGCCGGCGGGCTCACGGGGCGAAATAACGCGCGAGGCGCTCATAGCCGACCTCCTCGATCCGGCTCGGGCTTTCCTTCCAGATCATGATCAGGTTCGACTTGCTTGGGGCCGAAGCGCAGGTAGTGCAGGGTCACGCCGAGAATTCCTCCCAGCATGGCCAGGTTTCCAATCCACTTGGCCGGACCCTTCCAGATGCGCACGGTCCACGGGACGTGCGGATTGCTGGGCAGCCCGCCGTAGGCTTCAGGATTTGTGACATCGTGCAGCACATAGATGACGCCGGTTCCGTCCACGCCCGCCGGATCGTATACTCCGGCCTTCTCGATGCCGTAGTTTTCGCGCAGTTGCTTGGCGCGCGTTTCGGCCAGGTCTTTCATGTCGTCTTTGGTTCCGAAGTGCAGGCAGCCTGTGGGGCACGACTTGATGCAGGCCGGCTCGAGGCCCTCGCTCACGCGGTCCACGCACAGCGTGCACTTGAACATTTTTTTAGTCGTGGGATTGAACTTGGGGATATCGAAGGGGCAGCCGCTCACGCAGTATCCGCAACCGATGCAATTTTGTTGCTGAAAGTCGACGATGCCGTTGGTGTACTGCACAATGGCCGCATCGGCCGGACAAGCCGCCAGGCATCCTGGGTCAGCGCAGTGCATGCATTGATCTTTTCGCATGAGCAGCGTAATGCTGCCGTCGGCGCGCTCGTGCTCGTTGAATTTGATCAGGTTCCAGTAATTCCATGCCGTCGAGGGCATGGTCTGGTAGGTGTTGTCGAATACCGTGTCGGTGAAGGTGTAGCCGTTCCACTCCAGGCAGGCCACCTCGCACGCCTTGCAGCCGATGCACGTGGTGGTGTCGATAAGCTTGCAAACTATTTCGTCACGCTCAACGTCCTTGCCCGGCGCTGCCCCGGCGTGCCCGGAAATTCTTCGAATTGCGAGTGTTGACTGGCTCATAAAAATTGCGTCATTGAGCGATTGAGTGATTGAGTCATTGGGTTTTGAAGTCACTCAATGACTCAATGGCTCGATCGCTCAATCTTTCTAGGCTTTCTCCAGCTTCACCAAAAATCCCTTAAACTCCGGCGTATACGCGTTCGGGTCGGTCACGGTTGGCGATAAGCGGTTCAGCAGGGTTCGGGCATTGCGGTCGGCGTCTTCTTGAATGCCGCGATAACCCTGGTGAATCGGAATGCCGATCTGGTAAACCTTTTTGCCATCGATGTTCATGGGTTTGATGCGCTTGGTGACGAAAGCCTTGGCAATGTAGTAGCTGCGCGCGCTAGTGACTTTCACTTTGTCATTGCCCTTGATGCCCAACTCGTTCGCCAATTCCACCGGAATCTCCACAAACGGCTCCGGCACCAACTGCACGTTCATGGGATTGTTCTTGGTCCAGTAGTGATAGTGCTCGACCATGCGATACGTTGTGCAGACGATATTGAAGCCATCGCCCGGCGTGGCATATTTGTCCATCGCGGTCTTGAACTTCTTGACCACCGGATTACTCGATTGACCCGGATGCAATGCGTTCTGCACCGGGCTTTCGATCGGCTCGTAGTGTTCGGGGAACGGTCCCTCGGCAAAGGCGGCCAGGGGGGCAAAAATTCGGCCAATGCCTTCGGGATTCATGATGAAAGGTCCCATGTGATCTTTGGGATTCGAATCAGGCTTGAAATCGGGCACGTCGTTGCCTTGCCATAGCTGAGCGCTCTCGCTCCACCAGACTTGCTTGCGCGTTGGGTCCCAGGGCTTGCCTGCCTGATCGCAGGAAGCGCGGTTGTAGAGCACGCGGCGGTTGGCTGGCCACGACCACGCCCAATTCTGATAGATGCCTTGTCCCGCCGGATCTTCCGTGCCGCGCCGCGCCATGTTGTTGCCGTCGGTCCAGCATCCGGAATAAATCCAGTTGCCGCATGCGGTGGTGCCGTCGTCTTTGAGCCAGGCAAAGCCGGGGAGCTGCTGACCCTTCTTGACGACGACTTGCGTCTTGGGATCGGTGAGGTCCGCGAGCGCCTTTCCGTTCAATTCTTTTGCCACTTCTCCGAGCGAGGGATGCTGCGGGTTAGTGTAATTCCAAGTGAGATTCAGAATCGGGTCAGGGAACTTGCCGCCCTGCGTCTGGTACAACTCGCGCACCTTCAGGAAAATTTGCGCGACAATATCCTGATCTAGACGGGCTTGACCCGGCGGCGGCACGGCTACATTTTTCCATTGCAGCCAGCGCGCCGAATTGGTCATCGACCCATCTTTTTCGGCAAATCCGGCGCAAGGCAGGCGATAGACCGTGGTCTGAATGGTCTTCATTTCATCCGCGCTGATTCCCGGCGAGCGCCAGAATTCGCTGGTTTCGTCCGGATAAATTTCGCCCACGACGAGAAATTCCGCCTTCTTCAGCGCGTCAATATTTTTCTGCGAGTCCGGCCCGATGGCTACACCGTTCATGCCGAAGGCGAACATACCCTTGACGCTACCGCGATACATGTTGTCCCAGATCTGCGTCCAGGAATAATTGCGGTCTACCTTTGGAATCCAGTTGAAGCAGAAATCATTCTGCTTGGTGGCTGCGTCGCCGTAGAACGTTTTCAATTGCGATACCACGAACTTGGACGTATTCGACCAATAGTTAAACGAGTCCCACGGATCGGGCTTTGAAACAGTCGGAGTGATGCGTTTGATGAATGCCGCGAGGTCGGTATCGGCGGGGTTCGGCATCTTGAGGTAGCCGGGCAGGATGTCGAAGACTCCGCCCATGTCGGTGGCGCCTTGAATATTCGAGTGGCCGCGCAGAGCGTTGACGCCGCCACCGGCTCGGCCAATGTTTCCCAGAATCAATTGCAGCATCGCAGCTGTACGGATAATCTGCGTGCCAAAGCTGTGATGCGTCCAGCCCACGGCGTACATGATGGTGGCGACCTGCTTCATGTCGCCGTCTTTGCGCACCGAAGTAAAGGTGTCGGCGGCTTTCACGAACTGGTCTTTCGGGATGCCGGTGATGCGCTCCACCATCTCCGGCGTGTAGCGCGAATATTGTTTTTTCAATAACTGGAAGACGCAGCGCGGATGTTGCAGCGTAAAGTCATATGCGACTTTTGGCGGCAGAGTCGGCGCAGGCTTGGCGGGCTCAGCGGCTTTTGCGCCACCAGCGCCCATGCCGGCATAGCCTTGCCCCTCAAGGCCGGGACCTGATTTATTGGTCGATGGCGGGGCGTTAGTATTGGCTGAAGCCGGGTTCGGTTGCGAAGCGGCGGCGCCACCCGTATGCACGGCAGCGGGAGCGGCGGTCGCGGCCTCTCCGCTCTTGTCGCCACCCTCTTCGTAATTCCAGGAGGCTTTATCGTAGGTCTGGGTGTTGGCGTCGAAGCCGGAATACAGGCCGTCCTCAGGCAACTGGAAGCCTTCCTTCACAATGAAGGCAGCATTGGTGTAGTTGATGAGGTAGTCTTTGGCGATGCGGTTGTTTTCGAGGGCGTAGCGGATCATGCCGCCCAAGAAGGCAATGTCTGATCCGGCGCGAATCTGGCAGAACAGATCGGAAGTGGCCGCGGTCCGCGTAAACCGCGGGTCGACCACGATCATTTTCGCGTTGCGCGTGCGCTTGGCTTCAATCGCCCACTTGAATCCGCAGGGATGGTTCTCCGCCGGGTTCCCGCCCATGATCAACATCATGTCGGTGTTCTTGATGTCGACCCAGCCATTGGTCATCGCCCCGCGTCCAAACGTTGGTCCCAAACTTGAGACCGTAGGACCGTGTCAAACCCTGGCCTGATTTTCCATATAGGTCAGGCCCAGGGCTCGCATGGACTTGACCACCAGGAAATTAAATTCGTTGGTATCGGTGCAACCGCCAATCCACGCCAGGCTCTCGCAGCGATTCGCGGTGCGGCCTTGCGAGTCTTTTTCAATGAAGGTGTCGTCGCGAGTTTTCTTAACTCGCTGCGCAATTTCGTCGATAGCCTGCGACCAGGCGATGTCTTCCCAGTGATCGGATCCGGGCCGACGGACCTGCGGCTTCAACAACCGCCGGGAATTCAAAATGTCTTGCTCGAGTGATGCTCCCTTGGGACACAGTGTGCCGCGATTAATAGGATGGTCGGGATCGCCCTCGACGTGAATCACCTGCGGCGTGACGTTCTTCGCCTTGTCGCCAATGGTGTAAATCAGGATGCCGCAACTCACCGAACAATAAGGGCAGGTCGACCGCGTTTCCGTGGCCCGCGCCATCTTCAATTGTTTAAGTTGTGCCACCGCCGGCTTCAGATCGAAGCCTAGAAGGGAAATTCCTGCTCCGCCCAGCACCGCGCCGCGAAGAAAATTTCTACGGGATACTTCCATGTTGTGCATCCTCCGACTGCTGACAAGCCGAGCGCTCCACCGTAAATTTTTCAAACTATATGCCCGTCCAGGGTTTCAGTCAATGCCGGAGAATCAGTATTCCGCTTCAAGTTGAAAACTCCTTGAAGGAGAGTTAAAAAGCGGTCGCGAGTTGCGAGATGGGAGTACCGAGCCAGTACCCAGTACCGAGTTGCGAGTAGCCAGAATAAGTGTTGCCACATTTGCCTCGCGCTCTGCCCAAGCCGCATAATCCCTCGATGTCCAAGAGCCCCTGGCAGCAGCGCATCGCCCGTGCCGAAAAACTTGCCGGCCAATACGCCTACGCGGCCGATATCCTCACCTTCTATACCCACCTCGCCCGCTTCCAGGAAGATCTTTACAATCGTCTTAAAAGCGTGGAAAGCAGCGCCGGAGTCTCTCGGGAGGGGCACGAACTTCTACTCGATCCTGGTGCCAGAGCCACTCAAGTACTGACCTCCGCCTTCCCGGGTTTCCTTGCGCTTCTGCGAGAGAAGGCGCCGGAAGCCTTGGCTCAAGTAGCCCGCAAACTCTCCGAGTCCGATCCGGCCGCATGGCCAGAACTCTTTTCGCGGACCTTTCAGCAAACCGATTCCCCCACCGATCCGCTAGAATTTCTTGTTCTTGCCTATCTGCAACCTTACGGCGAATTCATACGCCCGCAGGGCGCGCCGCAGCCCGAACACTCTGCCACGTTTCACTGTCCCTTTTGCCACCGTAAGCCGGCCCTGGCCATCCTGCGACCGCAAGGTGACGGAGGCAGCCGCAGCCTGCTTTGCGGCTTCTGCCTTACCGAATGGGAGTTCCGCCGCCTGATCTGCCCCGGATGTGGCGAAGAGAACCACGGCAAGCTCCCCGTCTACACCTCCGCCGACCTGCCAACCATTCGGGTGGAGTGCTGCGATACCTGCCAGACCTACATCAAGTGCATTGACCTCACTAAAAGCGGCCTTGCCGAACCCCTAGTCGACGAACTTGCCTCGGTCCCGCTCAACCTTTGGGCGCAGGAGCACGGCTACGCCAAACTGCAACCCAACCTTTTGGGCATGTAAGCCGAAATGCTGGTATGCAGTCCCTAAATGGCTGTTAACTTTTGAGTAAAGCGTCCGAAATGTTACACGGTCCTTACAGTTTGCGAGCAACTCGATACAACCTTATGTGTTTAAATGCTTATCTGAGTCTAATAAAGCCGTGTAAGCTAAGGACCGCGGCCACTCTACCCTCACCCTGCAACGGAGCTTTTTTCATGAGATTTTTGAAAGTGCTCGCCCTATTCCTAGCCCCCTGTCTGTGTTTCGCCGCCCAGTCCGATCGCATTGCCGGAACCGTGGATGCAGGGCAGATGGTCCGCCTTCCCGGACACTTGGAACGTAAAGCGCTTCCGCAATATGACCGGGGCCGCTTGCCGTCGTCCGCGCCCATCAACCGCATCATGCTCCTCACGCTACCCACGGCGAGCCAGCAGGAAGACCTGAGTCGCCTGTTGGCGGCGCAGCAGGACCCCAAGTCGTCCAACTTCCACAAGTGGCTCACTCCGCAACAGTACGCCGAGCGCTTCGGCCTGAGCCGGAATGACATTCAGAAGATCAGCGCCTGGCTGGAATCGCAGGGCTTCCACGTAGACGAAGTCGCCAATGGCCGCAACTGGATCACGTTCAGCGGAAGCGTCGCGCAGGTGGAAAACGCCTTCCGCACCGAACTGCATCGCTACAACGTGAATGGCGAAATGCACTTTGCCAACTCCATCGTACCTTCGGTTCCAGCGGCACTTGCCGGAATCGCCACCGGCCTGCGCGGCTTGGATGACTTCATTCCCAAATCCTCCGCATCGAGGAAATCGGTTGCCGCCGCCCAGAAGGTTCGCGCCAATTACTACAGCAACAATTTTCAAGCGGATTTCGTCGCGCCGGGGGACATCGAAACCATTTACGACCTGACCCCGCTGTACAGCGCAGGAATTGACGGGACCGGAGAAAAGCTAGCGGTGATCGGGCAGACGGATGTTTATCTCTCTGACCTGAATGACTTTCGCAGCGGCTTTGGGCTATCGGCAATCAGCGGCTGCACCACGAATGCTAACGGCGTAATCACCTCTTGCAGTTCCAGTTCAAGCAATCTGCAATACGTGAGCGTTGGCACTGATCCGGGTACGGTTTATTCATGCGGCGACATCACTGAGGCAGACCTCGACCTGGAATGGTCCGGAGCGGTGGCCAAAGGGGCGCAGATTATCTACGTGAATTCACCGGTGGTGTATGACTCCAATTGCAATTACGTGAGTGGCGGCGGAGTATTTGTGGCTTACTATCATGCCATCGATAGCAATCTCGCTCCGGTCATCAGTTTGAGCTACGGCGCGCCCTGTGAGTTCGATGACAACTTTGTTTCGGCCGATGAAGCCGAACTCACCAAGGCAAATTCGTTCGGCATCACCTTCGTAAACTCGTCCGGAGATTCCGGCTCGGCCAGTTGCGATCCAGCAACCAACAGCTCCACCAATCCGGCGAACCTCGCGGTGAACGGACTTGCAGTCAGTTATCCGGCCAGCAGTCCTGAAGTCACTGGGGTTGGCGGAACCGCAATCGCCTACCCGGCGGGCTTCAGCAGCACTTACTGGGGAACAGCGAACCCCACAAATGGGGGCACTGCCCAGAATGCTCCGCTTCCGGAAACTTCCTGGAACGATGACGTGGAACTCGGTGTGGCCTTCCCCGGCAGCTTCGGCAGCCCGGCGTCGGTGCAGGAAACTTATGCCATCGTGCAGAGCGGCGGCGGGGCGAGCAACTGCTCGGTGCAGACGTCGAACAACGCCAGCTGCGTCTCGGGTTTTGCCAAACCCTCGTGGCAGACAGTCACGATTCCCGGCTTCGCCAACCCGACACGCTTCGTACCCGACGTGTCTCTGCTCGGCTCGCCCAACTTCCCGGGCTACATTTTTTGCACGCCGCTTGACCAGTGGCTGACCAAGAGCGCTAGCACCGCCAGCAGTTGCGCTCCCGGCGGCAGCGCGGGAATTACGGCGGCACTCGCCCTCACAGACCCAAATAGCAACCCTCCGAACCAAGCATCCCCCACAGTAGTCGGCGGGACGTCAGCTTCGGCACCAGTATTCGCCGCGATGGTAGTTCTGCTGAATCAGTATCTTGGCTCCAACGGTCTGTCCAATATCAACCCGATGCTTTACCAACTCGCCGAGACTCCAGCCAATAGCGCTTTTCACCCGGTAACCAGCGGAGACAACCTGGTCTACTGCGAAGGCGCAACGCCCGCCGGCTTCCCTGCGGCATACCAATGTCCCGGCGCCAGCGGCACGGTCAACACCATCGGATATCAGGCTTCCAATGCCGACAGCGTGACCGGATATAATTTGGTGACGGGGTTGGGCTCCGTGGACGCGAATGCTCTGTTCACCGCCTGGGCGGCTTCCTCGACTTCGCCTAACTTCACGCTTCAAACCACTGCGGACCTGTCTCCCACTTCGGTTCCCGCAGGGCAATCCGCCAGCGCGACCATCACGATCGCTCCGGTGAACAACTCCACTCAAACCATCAACTTCGGCTCCAGCAGCTGCAGTGGTCTGCCATCGGGAGCGACTTGTAGCTTCAATCCCACCAGCGTCACTCTGGATGGCACCAGTTCCCAAACTGTTACCGTCACGGTGACCACCGCAGCTAATATGTCGACGCCGGCGACTGCGGCCATCACGGTGAAGGGCGCGGCCAGCGGAACCAGCGGTACCTCGCACACGACTACCATCAATTTAAACGTGACCACTACGAATCAGGCATTCGTCCTCACCACCACGGCGACGACGTTCCCAGTTGCGATGGGTGGAACGGCGACGGTCAATGTCACGGTGGCAAACCCCGCAAGCGGCGGGGGCAGTCCGACGCCATTCGTGGGAGCTAGCACGGCTCTGCCGCTTACCTACACTTGCGCCAGCACACCTGCGCTCTCCACGCTGGAAATCGCCTGCCAGGTCAGTCCCGGCAATGGCCAGCCGACCAGCGCAACCGCTGTCGCCATCAGCTTGGTCACCACCGCCAAGACTGCGCAACTGGCGCCCTTGGGCAGAAGCCGCATCTTCTATGCCATGCTGCTGCCCGGGCTATTCGGCGTTGTCTGCGCTGCCGGATCGCGGAGCCGCGGCGCACGCTTGCTCAGCCTGATTGCCGTTCTGGGCTTCTCCACTCTGTGGATGGGCGCGTGCGGCGGCAGCAGCAACAACAACAGCACGCAACCGAACGCGGGAACTCCGGTGGGCACTTACAACATAACCATCAACGCCACCACCGGAGGCGCCAACCCGCTGACGGCCTCAGTGCCGATCACGCTCACGGTGACCCAGTAAACAAAGTTGCCAGTACCCAGTACCCAGTGAAAGTCACAAACCTTGTGGCTGGGTACTGGGCAACTTGACGCTAGCTTCGCTAAATCGAAAAACAAATTCGTTTGCGGTGACATTTTCCTGCCGTTACAGTCTCACTGGCGTAGGAATGCTCGCTCCTGGATACTAGGTACCAGGTACTGGGTACTTTTAACTGGAGGCATCATGAAACGCGCTCTCTCCGCTCTGTTGCTGCTTACGTTCTGTTGCATTCTGCTGGCCGCCGCTCCCGAAGAAAAGTCGCCGAAGCCGCAGTTTGACGCCAAGGGACAACTGCTTCGCCCCGACGACTACCGCGAGTGGATGTTCCTCTCCTCCGGCTACGGCATGAACTATAGTCCGGAGCCGGGCAGTCATGAAATGTTCACCAACGTCTTTGTACCGCGCTGGGCCTACCAGGAATTTGTATCCTCGGGAAAATGGCCAGAGAGGACTATGTTCGTCATCGACGAACGCGACGCGCAAAGTAAAGGCTCCATCAACAAAACGGGTCACTTTCAGACCGACCTTATGGGCCTTGCCGTGGAGGTAAAAGATTCCAGCCGCTATCCCGAGAAGTGGGCCTATTTTGGCTTCAGTGCCGACGGCAAAGCCTCCGAAGCGATGCCGAAGGGCAACGGCTGCTGGAGTTGTCACGAGGAGCACGCCGCTGTAGAGCACACGTTCGTGCAGTTTTATCCCACCCTGAAGCCGATCGCGAAGAAGTTCGGGGTCTACGACGACAAGCGCGAGCAGGTGCAGTGAGGGCAGTACCCAGTACCTAGTACCCGGTCGCGAGCTCCGAGGTTTTGCGCCGCAGTCACTGGGATTTCACTGGGTACTGGGTACGAGGTACTGAGAACTGAGAACTGAGAACTGTCTTGTTACCCCTGTGCAAAAGCCTGCCCGGTTGCCACTTGCGCGGCGGCGTGCGGACGAGTACCATTAAGTTGTTCTCATTGGCCACGTTCCCGCGTAGGCCTTCCGCGCCCCAGGCCGTTCCCGGCGGCGCGACGGACTCCGAGTACGGATACCGATACGCTCAACATAGTTAGTTTTTTTGCCAGTACGAGTTTGCATCACCAGGGACCGGTGGGTCAGGTTTGTGCCCACGGTTGCGTTTGCGATTGCGTCCAGCCCAAAGCGCAATCCCGACATGGAAAAATCCAGGTCCGCGGTACGCAACCGTGAGTTTAGGTTCAGGAATCAGCAGAACGAGATAGGGGAGAAGCCCCGCGAAATAGTGGCTGTGCGCCAACGTTTGTGCGAGCCTGCCGCAACCAATGGGGAACCTGAAAGTTCGAAAGTTTCATGAGAATTAGGCGCTTGCAAGGGAGAAGTGCAGCCCAGCAGGCTTTGAGAGGACTATGAACGCAGGACGAGGATCAGCAGGACCGGGTTCCGGACACGGAGCATCGGGACAAGGTGCAGCCGGACACGGCGGTTCCGGGCAAGGTGGAGGACAAGGCCAAGGGCGTCACGGTGGAGGAGGCGGACGCCGACGGCGTCGTGGACGCCGTCCCAATAATCCCCGCGGAGCCCGCTCCGGTGGCGGAGGAGGCGGCGGAGCCAGCCAGGCTCGCCATAACCAGGATGGCATTTACACCGCGCCTATGGACCACAGCTATCGCGCCGCACTGAACGGAAACGGAAATGGCCAGAGCCAGGGCGGGGCTCGCCGCGGCGGTTCGCGGCCTGGATTCGCCGCTCCCTTTGCGCCGGTTGATCCCGAGCCTCTGCCCGCGTTGCGTGAAGATGCCACCTCGCGCATCTTTGCCTTCGTCGATGATCTTTTCTTCGCTGCCAAGATTCAGGAAACCGCCCGTAAGCTCAACGTGAAAGTTGAATTCGTCAAAACCGAAAAGGACCTCAACGAGCGCATGAAGCAGAATGGAGAAGAGAAGCCTTCGCTAATCATCTTCGATCTGAACAATGCCAATGCCAAGCCACTTACGCTGATCCCCAAATTGAAGGCAAAGCTGAAGAAGGGGACCTCGATCATCGGGTTCCTGTCGCACGTGCAAGGCGATCTGAAGCAGAAGGCTCACGAAGCGGGCTGCGACATGGTGGTGCCTCGCTCCGCCTTCTCGCAGAACCTGCCTAATTTGCTGCGACGCCATGGAGCGCCGGAGGACGAAAACACGACGGTTCAGTAAAGAATGGCCAGGTAAGTCTTTGAAAGCAATCAGTAGTTGGTTCTTAGGGTCGCATTTATCGCGACAACTATTTAACGTTCCACTAAACGATTGATAAGAAGAGAGATAAACCCGCGCGAGTGGATTTGATTGAACCGGTCGCAGGTCTGACGCGAAATCTGTGACGGTCCCCAAAAGGGCCTCTCGAACGTTAATCGCGCTCAGCGGAGCTGGTATGCGCCGCACGGGGCATTTCAGAAGCTGGCCCGACCGCATTTTTCCCGCTTCGGGAACCGCGATTGGCGCCGACCGCTATCCCCTTCTCTACAACGTCCCTGTCTCTTCGCTGCGAGATGCGTCCCGCCTCTTGGCTTCAAAACTTGATCTAGTTAGGTGGCACCGTAGTCTCTGACTGAGTCCTCGGAGTGGACCCAACCGTGGGCTGATTCAGGTTCGGGTCGACCAGTGACAGCTTGCTGCACAGGGTATCTCCGGTTTGATTGCCAGCTTGTGCCATCTCCACAATCTTGCCCGCGTAAGGCGTAGTGCCCCCGGAGGCGAAGCACTGCACCATGGCTTTATGAAAGCTACGCAGGGCAAGGCTGCCGAAGTCATAGGGGGAATGGGCGTGATTGCAGTGCAACGATCCTTCCGACGAGCCAATATCATCGCCGCAAATGCGGTCCGAACTGAATTCAATACCGAAGGCCAGGTCTGCCGCGGTGGGTACGATAATGGCGCTCACGATGGCGGTGCTGCGGTGGTACACCTTGGCACCGGGCAGCGGCAATCCGATGAAGCTCCCGAAGTAGGGAACTTCAAACAGCGGCGGCACGATCGGAAACTTTGACCGCGGCCGTTGCAGCATGGCGGAGAAGGCGGATACATCGAAGAGGCGCAGGGATTCCACCCGGACCCGCGTGTTGGTGTCATGCTTGGCCACTCGCGAAAGACTATCCTCCGGCTGCTTGTCGGCCTTGAAGAGCGTGGGATTGCCGCTCTCGTCGGCAGTAAGCTTCACTTCCAATTCCGCGGAAGATGCTCCGGCCAGCGAGTGCGGGATTATATCCAGCTTGAGTTCGCGCCCGATTTTAGCCTCAGCCGGTTGCACGGAATTGAGCGCTCCCAGCAGGACTGCGGCCTCGTTGGCCGTGAGGTTTGTCTTCAGCACTCCGGGAACATTCTTTTCGGCATCGCTTACGGATTTGACCAGATCGGTGAGCGTAGGAGGATTGGTGGCGTCGAAGAAGCTTTGTGTCACGGTATCGACCACGCTTTCGAGACCGCTGATGCCGCGTACGGAAATCATGCCATCGTTGAGGAAAGTCTCGTCGCCTTTCTTGAACCAGGCGACCGGGTCGGCGCTCGAAGTTTTGTTGGCGTCATGTTTGCATTGCAGTTCGGTCTCCAGATTTTGCGTGAAGGCCTTTACATCGCGGTTGAAGGCAAGCACGAGCGGGTTGAACTCGGCGTTCAGTTCCTGTGCGCTCTGCGTCAAGTCATAAGGAATGAATTCGTGCGGATATTGCGTCGCCCATTTGTAGTTGAAAAGAAAATCGGCGACGGCGGCGCGCAGCAGCCCGACCCGCGTGGCAGCGTAGGTGCTTTGCTGGCCAGCAGCGGGTCCAAAGCTCTGGTTCGCCTGCTCGGCGAAGCAGCGCAGGTGCAAGGCTTCCTCTTTGTGAGCACCAACCTGACTGAGCAACCAGATTCGATCATTGAGTTCGCAGTCATCGATGGCCGATTGTTCTTTCAAGGTTTTCAGATACTTGAGCTCGTCTTTCATGCAGCGGTCAAAGTGGTTGACCCGAGAATTGTCCACGCCGGTATCTTTGTCGTCGCACGCCGTGCAGGCGTGAGTGGGGCTGGTGGAGGATTTATCGCTGCGAAATTCACCCGATGGGCTCTCCATGGCGTCGATCGTTCCCTTCGCCACTTCCTGGCTCTCATTGGCGGCCATGATGGTCAAAAGAATGTTGGTAATTGTGGGTCGCACCGGCTCGAAGGCGTGAATGAAACCGAGACAATATTGTTCGGGTCTGCACCAGCCCCAGCGGCCTCGTGCATCCTGCCCGATGGCTCCATCATTCCCCCTGATTGGCGCAGGCACAGTGGCGTCAGCGGCGTTAACGTAGCTCTCGGTCTCGACAAACTTCTGTGTCACATAGCGGTAGAAGTTTGGTTCGAAGTAGTTTCCCATCTTCATTTTCTTGCTTAGGAATTCCCAGCCCTGCTCAATGGAATTTTCCAGAGCTTCGTTATTGTGGGAAATCAACTCGCTGGCAGATTCGGCCTCCATGCTCGCGGTCCGGGGATCGTGTGTGCTCACCTGCATGCTCCAGATGTTCATCAGGACTTCAGGGCGAGGCAGGTCGAGCACCGCCATCAGGCGATTGCGCTCGAAGAAATCATGGTCCGAGCCATCCTCGTTGGAGTAGACCAACATATCGTTGACCGGAGTCATCGACACAGGCTTGGGAGTGGACTTAGACGTGTCGGCCGCGGCTTTGGGAGGCTTAGGAACAGGCGCCGGCTTGGTGGGGGTATCGGCGGATGCAGTGGTATCGCTCGCATCACTCTCATCCGAAGCCGCGGCGTCCCCACTAGAGGATGGGTCGGCACCTGCCGCGGCGGGTTTTTTCGCCTTGGGGCTGGCTGACTTGGCTCCACCTTTCGGAGCAGGCGAGTCGGATTTGGCGGGAGGCTTCGCCGCCGGGGCCTTGGCGTCCGGAGCCGAATCCTTTTGCGATGCGCCATCTCCGGAAGTACTATCGGCAGCGGACGAAGGGGAGAGTTTCTTGGCGACGAAGGTGGCGTCCAGATGAAAGAGGCGCTGGGTCGGAGGATTGGACTCGGAGCGCCAGTACAGTTGGGGCGCGCTCCTGCGCAGCGCGGCCAGAACGACGGGGTCCGGCGTCTCAGCCTTGCCGACAATCAGTATGCAGCTGTCATCGACCGCAGTGGCAGTGAGAGAACCGTCTGAGGGGAGACTAAGTTGTTGCACCGTTCGGGCCGCCGCCCCGTGAGCCACCTTGATGGAGGTGGCGCTTTGCGAACTACCTACGGTGAGCTGATCGATGTATCCCCGAACCTCCTGAAGGTGAGGCGGCGCGGCCAGCCGGTCTTTGTAATAGATAGCGATGCGATCCGGCGGCAAGGATTCGAATGTATAGCCGTCCTCAACCAGGGCTTTAGCGATCTGGTCGGAATTGGTCCCGGGGAACTCCAGGTTGCCCACGTAACAGCCGCCGGGCGCGACGGAGTGCGTCAAGGAATATACCTCGACCAGATATTTCGGCTTCGGCGGTTGCGGCTTGGGTTTGTCGGCTTTCGGCGCCGCAGGTGGCCTAGGGGCCACGCCGGCGGGAGGCGCCGGGGTTCGTGAATTTTGACCGGACAAGAGTGAGATAAAACAGGTGGCGACGAAGCAGATTAGAATCCAACGCAATCGCATGCAAGGCCTCGCAAAGGATTTTTTGGGCCCGAACAGATATTGAGGGACAAAATATTAAGGCTGAATAGAATTGTTTGCGAGATTTTTTTTCATTTTGTTACAAAAACCGAAAATATTGGGCAAACAAGCCGGGCGAGGAGGACAGCCGGGCTCGTCTTGCGTCTATCCCGGAGGCCAGCTTAATCGACGGCCCCCCACCAGGTGAACGTGGAGGTGAAACACCGACTGACCTGAGTCCGGGCCAACGTTGGTGACGGTGCGGTAGCCTTGCTCAATGCCACGCTGGCGGGCGATCTCAGCGGCGGCCAGGTGGCAGCGGCCAATCACCTCTGCATCTTCTGCTTGTGCTTCCTTCAATCCGGCAAAGTGTTTCTTGGGAATGACCAGCACGTGCGTAGGCGCTTTCGGGTCGATGTCCTCAAAGGCGAAGACGTAGGGATCTTCATAGACTTTTTTGGCGGGAATCTCGCCGCGCAAAATGCGGCAGAAGAGGCAGGAAGCGGTGGGGTCGGTCATGTAAGGGAACCTCGTAGTTAGTTGTTAGTCGCCGGTTGTTGGCAAACCGTGACGTTCATATTCCAACAAGTGAGGTCAGTAAGCAAAGGATTTTGGCGAACGACTAACGACCGAGACGAACGACTCTTTTCAATCCAGCCTCACCAGAAATACCGAACCTTCCGGGGTTTCAGTTTCGGCCAGAAGTTTCTGGGCGCGTCCATGCTCGTCATCGAGCACACGTACCCGCACCCACCAATCGCCTGTGGGACTCTTGAAGCAGGACACTTTGGCCGTGGTATAGCGGCGTTTTAAGTGATCGGATAACTGTCGGGCCGAGGCTTCGTCGGTGAAGCCGCCGATCTGGACCGCCCATTTGCCGGCGGCAGCCGCCGCGGTCTGCATCAGTTCTACTCTCACGTCGGCGACGCCGGGCTGGTAGATATCCAGTTTGTGCGCGGCGGCGAGCGAGACATCGATGATGCGCCCGGGGATGAACGGTCCCCGATCGGTGATGCGCAGCAGCGCGGTGCTGCCAGTCTTGAGATTGGTGACGCGCACGATGGAGCCCAGCGGTAGGGTGCGATGGGCAGCAGTCATGGCGTGCATGTTGTAGACCTCGCCATTCGATCCCTTGCGATTGTGATACGGCGGACCGTACCAACTGGCGCGGCCGGTCTCAGTGGAGAGAGCTTTGGCACCGGCGGGAATGGCGGGCTCGGCCAGGTCAGCGTCAGCTTTGCCAGTTTCTGCGCCGGATGGAGAATTAGTTTTCGAACCGGCGCGCGAGGTCGACGGTTCCGCAGAAGGTTGGGGGGCGGGTGGAGGAGGAACGTCCACCCGAGCTGTTTTAGGATGCCCGCAACCGGCGGAGAGCAGCAATGTCCCCAGCAACAGCAGCTTGGGAGAAAAACGGGATAAGATTTGTAGCCTCACTTGCGCGCGGATCTCTGCTGCTCCATGTAGTCCGCCAACTCGGTCAGTTTTACACTGGCGGTGCGGAGGGCTTTGGTCGAATGCTGCCGCACCGCGGGGACGACTTCGTCGTTGAGATACTTGATAAATTCGGGAATCTCTTTCTCCAGGCGTTCGGTGGCGTCGGCAACGGTTTTGCTGACTCGCGCCGATGCGTCCTCCATCTTGCGGTTGAAGTCGTTCATGATGCTCCTTTTACTGTTGGGCGTCGGACCCAAGGTTGCGAGTGCGAGTGAGGGTATTATTTCGTGATTAGCGGGGCAGGGTCAATGTGGCTCCGAGCTTTCGTAGGTAAAGTTGCAGCTGAAGGAGAAATGTTTCGCATTGCTATATTGAGCGTGGACTCGCGTAATCTGAGAAGCGTGACGGCGGGGCCATCCATTCCGGGTTTGTTTTCTACTTCACAACAGCGGCAGTTTCGCAAAAACATACTGCGTTGGTATGACGTTAACCGGCGTGAGTTGCCGTGGCGTGAAAGCCGCGATCCTTACCGGGTGTGGCTGTCCGAGATCATGCTGCAACAGACGCGGGTCGCGGCGGTGATTGAGCACTATCAGGAATTCTTGCGGCGATTTCCTACGGTCCACCAGCTGGCGGCGGCGCGTGAAGCCAGCGTGCTCGCGGCCTGGAGCGGGCTGGGATACTACCGGCGGGCGCGCATGCTGCACGCGGCGGCGAAGGTTATCGTGCGCGGGCACGGCGGGAAATTTCCTTCGACTGAAGAAGACTTGCGGGCGCTGCCAGGAATTGGGCGCTACACGGCGGCGGCGATTGCCAGTATCGCCTTTGAGCAGCCAGTGGCTGTGGTTGATGGAAATGTTGAGCGCGTACTGCAGCGCGTGGCGGGCAAGCGGTTGGCGGATGAGGAATTGTGGGCGGCGGCCAATGGCTTGTTGGAGAAGAAACGTCCCGGAGATTTCAATCAGGCCATGATGGAGTTGGGCGCACTCGTGTGTACGCCCCGTGCGCCGGCGTGTTTGACGTGTCCCGTGCTGGAGTTGTGCGCTACGCGAGGAGAGTTGCCGGCTGTGGGCGCCGCGTTGAAGCAGCGCAAGCGCGAGATTCATTACGCTTTGTGCTGCAGGAATGGAGACTTGTTGCTCGTGCAGCGGGCGCGGGATGCGGCTGTGATGGCTGGTATGTGGGAGTTGCCGGAGATCGCGGTCGCGAACACTATCGCTGCCCCGTTGTTCACCTTGAAGCATTCGATTACGGTGACGAATTACACGGTGCGAGTCTGGTGGGACATCGAACCCTCCGGCATGGCTGGAAAGTGGATTTCATGTGAACGGTTGGGCAGGATGGCGCTCACGGGGCTGGCGCGGAAGATTTTGCGGAAGGCGGAAGTATTGTAGGAAAATCCCAAAGGTTTCCGGTCGATTCGCGCAACGCCTATCATCATCTAGAATGAAACATGGTCAGGGCAAGGAGGGCTTATGCGCTGGCTGCAGAATATTTTCAACAGAAAACCTGGAGGAAGACCGATGGGGGCATTGACCGTGGGCACGAAGGCGCCCGATTTTGAACTGAGGGCGATGGATGGCAGGCGCTTTGTGCTGCGCGACGAGTTGGCGCGGGGGCCGGCGGTCCTGGTGTTTTTCAAGGTTTCGTGTCCGACCTGCCAGTATGCTTTGCCGTTTTACGAGCGGTTGGAGCGGGCCTATGGACACACCGGAGTGAAGGTCATTGGAGTTTCGCAGAATGATGCCAAGCAAACGGCGGCCTTCGCGAAAGAATTTGGCCTGACGTTTCCCCTTCTACTGGACGATACCGACAGCTATCCGGTATCGAATTCCTATGGGCTGACCAATGTGCCGAGCGTGTTCTGGATTGCGCAGGATGGACAGATCGAAGTCTCCAGCGTGGGATGGGTGAAGGCGGATTTTGAAGAAGTGGGACGGAAGATGGCCCAGGCGCGCAACCTTCCTCCGGGCTCGGTGTTTCAGGTTGGGGAAGAGGTGCGGGAATATCGGGCTGGTTGAGGCTCGAAGAATTGATCTCGCGGTCGCGGGACAACGAAATAACGGGCCGGAACTGAATCGGGGGACGATTCCGGTAAACCTGTAAGTCACTCCTAGCCTCCCAGGGAAGTTTCTAGCCGCAAAGTTCGCTAAGAAAGGCCGCGAAGTCCGCGAAGGAAATCTGCTTAAATATGCGCAGCCGCAAAATTGTCCTGCCCGCTGTTTGTTTTATTTTTGCCCTGGAAGTCTTGCTGACGGCCTGTGGCGGGGGTTCTTCGAGTGCCACAACTCCGGTTACGCCGCCGCCAACCGGGCAGGTCACGCATGTCTACGTGGTGTTTCCTCCCGCGAGCGGTGTGAACAACACGCATTTCATGAGCACCGTGATGAATCAGAATGCGATTGAAGGCGTCACGGTCGCGGTGTCATGGAATGACGTGGAGACGGGAACTCCGGGGACGGGGACCTGCAACAATCCCGGCACCGATAGCTGTCAGATGGATTCTGCCGGATTCACTCATACCTACGATTGGTCCGTGGTGGATTCGAATAATGCTCAGTGGTTTGCGGTGGGCTCGAAGAAAGTGAACCTGATTCTGAACGGCATCGGCGGAGCGTCTCCACTGTGCGCCCAGACCAATAGCTGCATCAATCCGCTCACTCCGTATTACGTGACTACCTCGGGCTGGGCCGGAATGTTGGCGTCTGGGATGCAGGATGTGATCAACGGCGTGAAAGACGGCTGTACCAATGACGTAGGCTTGAATACGAGTTCGATGACGCGCGACTCCTCCGGCCTGGTAACCGTAACTCAGCCGAATCTCGCGTACAAGAATGGCGATACGATCTGGATAACTGGCGCGGTGCCCACGGACTTTAACGTTACGTCGCAGCAGGGCGTGCAAGTGCAGAGTGTCAACACCGGCGCGAATACTTTTCAATACCAGTCGCCGGGAACATCGTCGGGGAGCGCTACCACGACAGGAACCGTGATCAGCCGGCAGCAGTCGTACCCCGTGCCGTACGAAACTCCGTACAAGACAGGGTGGGAAGCGTTCATTGCGGCGGCGGTAATTCACTTCAATAATTCTCCGAACTTTTCACAGATCGATTACATGCGCGTAGGTCGATCGGTGGGTGGGGAAGCGTATCCGTACTGCATTCCGACCATGGAAGCTTTGCCGGCGCCGAATACCTACAGTAAGAGCGGCTGGCTGGCGTACTACACCGCGATCGATGATTTCGTACAGTCGCAAAGTCCGAAAATGGTGATTCTGGACCCGTTGAATGAGGCTGGGAGCGGAGCATCAAGAGATCCTTCGTATGGAACGGCCGAGGCGCAGACTGCCATGAAACACCAAAATGCGAACGGCGTAGTGAATGGTTTTGGCAGCCAGGGACTGCAAGCCAGCGACATCACGAATTACCCCAGTTGCGCCTCGGACTGGTGCAATCAATTCAATGCATACTTCGCTACCAACGACAATCTGGAATTGCAGCAGCTGAGCTTGTCGGCGCCCGTTGCGGTTTCGGGCGTGAATAGCGGAACCGGCGATCTGCGGCTACTGCTTCCATTTGCGGTCTCGCATCACATGACGATTCTCGAGCTCTACAATTTGGATGCGCTGCTGGCCTACGATCCGAATTATTGCGTGCTCAATGTTCCCGACAATGGGCTGTGCGCCCCGGGTAGCGTACAGATACCCACGATCGTTTTGCCCGCCACGGCGCAGGAACCGTACTTCCAGGCGGTGGGGCAAAAGGGGCAGGCGGGTGCTACCGGGGATGGGTCTTACGCCGCAGTGATCAACCAGACGAATGGACAGCACTGAGCCGCCAGGGAAGGCGTCAGGGGCAGCATATTTATCGTGCGATAAGTCCGCTCTCCAAATGACAAACGGTTGAGTAAATGGACGCTGGCGTTTTGTCGCCGCGATCCTTTGCGGCGACCAGGCTTTGCCTGCGGTTACCTTCAGAAGGGCAATGTCCCAAAGGACATTTCTCCCGCAGCCCTGGCGGTGTATCTGCCCGGCACAACCATCCCTTACAATGGGATTACTTCCTAAATTTTCATACATTTTCAGGAGATAAGCGTTCATGGGGCTGCTGCAGCGGGCTAGGCGGAGAATTGTTTTTGGGGCAATGGCTGGAATTTGTCTGGCGAGCGCAGGAGTATCTGCGCAGAAGAGTGCGGCCAAGCCGGCAGTCTCGGTGAAGCTGCCGGGCGCAGCGTTTGCCGCCATGCAGACCATCGATCCGGAGCACATTCGCTGGCACGTAAAATATCTATCCCACGATTTGCTGGAGGGACGCGGCACGGGGCAGCGCGGCGGGGAGACTGCCGCCGAGTACATGGCCACGCAGCTTGCCGAATACGGATTGAAGCCGGCCGGCGATAACGGAACTTATTTGCAGAAAGTGCCGCTGGTGGGCATTACCACGCAGGCAGAGACACAGTTTGCTCTGCTAGCTAAGCAGGGCGCGGCGATGAATCTGAAGCCGCTCGAGGAGTATGTTGCTTTCGATCAAACCCAGCAGGAGCGTTCCGACGTGGACGCCGAAATTGTTTACGTGGGCTATGGCATTGAAGCCCCGGAGTACAACTGGGATGACTATAAGGGCGTGGATGTTCACGGCAAAGTATTGTTGATGTTAGTGAACGAACCTCCTTCGGATGATCCCAAATTTTTCAAAGGCAAGGCTCTCACCTTTTACGGACGGTGGATGTACAAGTATCTGGAGGCGACTCGCAAGGGTGCGGTGGGCGTGATCCTTATTCACAAAGAGGATATGGCAAGCTATCCGTGGGAGGTGGTGCGGAACTCGAATTCGGGCGAGAAGTCCTTCTTGAAGGTGGAGGGTCCGGCTCTGAAGGTGGCGTCGTGGGTGCAGTTGGAAGTGGCCCGGAAGCTGGCGGCGGCCTCGGGCATGGATTTAGAAAAAATGATGTCGGATGCTCGATCGCGCGAGTTTCATCCGGTGAACATGGGCGCGAAGTTGAAAGCGCACATGGTGAGCAAGGTACGGAACTTCGAGTCGAACAACGTGGTCGCGGAATTGCCCGGATCGAATCGAAAGTTGAAAGATGAAGCGGTAATGTTCACCGCGCATTACGATCATCTGGGAATTCGTCCGGAAATGCCCGGCGACAATATTTACAATGGCGCGGCCGACAACGCCACGGGCTGCGGCATTCTGCTCGAAGTGGCCAGGGCTTACAGCGTGGCCCGCGAGAAGCCCCAGAGGTCGATCCTTTTTGCTGCGGTCACGGCTGAAGAGCAAGGTCTGCTGGGCTCAGAATATCTGGGGAAGCATCCGCCGGTGCCCGCGGGAAAGATCGCGCTGGACTTGAATTATGACGACATCAGGCCGCTGGGAGCCGCGGAGGAAGTTGAAGTCTCGGGTGCGGAACGGACTACGTTTTATCCCTGGGTGCAAGCTACGGCCAAGGAGTTTCGGTTGGCAATTCGTCCCGATGCCCGGCCGGAGGCCGGCCACTATTACCGCTCCGATCATTTCAGCCTGGCCCGCGTTGGAATTCCTTCGTTCTCCATCAACGAAGGCATGAAGTTTAAAGGCCACGACGAGGCTTGGGGGTTAGCGCAAGACAAAGAATATAACGAGAAGCACTATCACCAGCCCAGCGATGAATATCATCCAGAAATGGATTTCACCAGCGATGCCGCCATGGCCCGGTTTGGATTTGCACTGGGATGGGAGGCGGCGAACCTGAGCAAGCTCATCCAGTGGCAAAAGGGCGATGAGTTTGAGGCGGCGCGCTTAGGCAGCCAGTAGCTAGTGCCCGGTAACTAGTTCCAAGTCGGGCGTGTGCGCCGTCACTTACGGGGCGGATTTGCCGGTGACTGCTCCGTTTTCTTTCAAGAGCCTCGGTTTGATGATCGAAGTCCAGATGGCATAACCCTTTGCGTTCAGATGCAGACCGTCTTCGCGGAAAATGTCCGCGCGGGGCTTACCCTGTTCGTCAAGCATGGCGTAGGTAACGTCGATGAATTCCACATTCGAGGTTGCAGCAACATACTTTCGTATCAGTTCATTTGCCTTTTGAAAGTTGGGCCACAGATTCCAGCGTTGAATCGACGGCTTGATCGAGACGAAATAGATTTGCGTTTCGGGGAGCTGTCTGTGAATGATTTGCACAAATTTCTTGAAATCGTCGCAAACTTGTTCCGGCGTCTTTGGCGGTGAGGCGGCGAGATCGTTGTCTCCGGCATAGAACACCACCGCACCAGGACGGTAGGGGAGTACGATTCGATTTGCATAGTGGTTGACTTCCGCGATATGCGAACCTCCGAAGCCGCGGTTGAGGACGTTCAGCGGTTTCATGTCTTGGGTGAGGGTTGACCAGAGTCGAATGCTGGAACTTCCAGTGAAGACGATCAAGCCCGGCTGCGGCGGATTCACTCGATCGGCTTTTTCGAAGGCTTCGATTTCGGATTCGAATTCTTGTTTCTGGGCCGTTGCCAGAACAGTACAGCCGGCAAGTATTACAAAATAAAATGTCAGGAACCACAAACATCTGCAGCGGAGTTTTTTCATAATAAGGTCAAACCTTGTCGCGATAGATCGTCAGTTATACAGTAAAAGACGGGTTCAAGAAATGATTGCGAGGTCGAGAATTTGATGGGGTCGAGGGTTGATTGTGTGGCAAGGTTCTGCGTCCTCAGCACGGCGGCATTTTTATTCGGTGTTTTCCCGTTTGCTTTAGCAAAGGACAACCATGGCGGCTTGCGGGCATGGTCGGGCACATTGGTGTCGAGTGCGTGCAATGCCGATGAAGCGTTCAATGAGTCTGCCGAATGCGTGAAAAGAGTGCCCGGAGCGAAGTTAGCACTGTACGACGACACCACCCGCGTGATGTATAGCCTGGAACCGCAGAGTGCCGTGACCGCGGACCTGGGCGATGCTGTCACGGTGCGAGGAATTCTGGAGGGCGATGCAATCCGGGTGAAATCGGTCGAGTCGACTTCAATAGGCATTGCGGTTGGCCAGAAGGCACCAGCGTTCTCTCTGCACGACCAGCTTGGCCGAGTGCAAACGCTCGAGACATTGAAGGGCCGGAGCGGAACTGTTCTCCTATTTTTCCGTTCCGCCGACTGGTGACCTTTCTGCAAAGGGCAACTGGTCCAGTTGCAAGATGCCAGCCAGCGGTTCGAGAGACAAGGGATCAAGCTGGCAGCGGTGAGCTATGACTCGGAAGAAATTCTAAAGTTTTTTTCCGACCGGCACAAGATCGACTACCCGCTCCTCGCGGATCCTGCTTCGAAAACCATCGAGGCTTACGGTGTGCTGAATCCTGAGGCGACGGGAATGCAGAAGGGCTTTGCTCGTCCTGGATATTTCTTCATCGATGCCGGGGGGATCATTCGAGAGAAATTCTTCGATCCGAAATATCGGGAGCGCCTTACCGGCGCCAGCATCATCGCGAAATTATTTCCCGAACTGGGGCAGGAAGTCACGCAGACGGTGGAAGCGCCGCATCTGCAAGTGGCGCTGGCACAGTCCGATATCTCTGGCGCACCGGGCACAAGAATCACTCTGGTCACGGAAGTGCGATTGCCGCCGGAGGTGCATGTCTATGCCGCCGGAGCCAAAGGCTATAAGCCGATCCGATTGGAGATGGATGCGACGCCGGAGATGAAATTTCTACCGGCAGTATATCCGGAGTCCAAGATTCTTCTTTTGCCCGTGATCAACGAGCGCGTGCCGGTTTTCGATGGCACATTCCGCATCAGCCAGGATGTGCAGGTTAGCACCAGCGCAGAATTCTGGGGCTCGCTGGGAAAAGATGGAAAGAATCTCACCATTACCGGCAAGTTGGAGTACCAAGCGTGCGATAGCACGACGTGCTTTATCCCGGCTTCGGTGCCGGTGACGTGGGATCTGCACGTTTCTCCACTGGATCGAACGCGAGCGCCGGAAGAGATACGGCATAAGTAGCAGCGTCTGCTAATCTGCAGGGCAGGGCGCGCCCGCGGCCTGCCACTGTTTTACCTTGGCGGAAAATTCATCGTGCGGCATAGGTACGGGAGTCCGTCCTTCGCCGGGATCCCATCCCCACATCACCAGTTTGTCTTGGGTCAAGTGCTCGACCAGTTGGTCGAGGTTTCGCCCGCGATTTTGCTTGGGATCCTTGATCGATTGGCAGAGTTGGCCATCAGTCAGGTCCTGCCAGATCATCGGCATATTCGGGGGAGGCAGGTGCCAGGCGGGCGCGCCGGGCGGAAGATGCGCTCCGGCGAGATTGTGGTCCTGATGACAGGTGCTGCATTTTTCCGCTGTCACTCCCATGCCGGCCGGGCCGCGGCGAACATTCATCGTGTGGGGATGGCTGTCATCGCCCTGGCGGGGAAAATCTCCCTTGGAGTGGCAGTTCATGCAGCGGGGATGGCGCAGAACCGGAACGAAGGCGGTGAAGAGAGCGCCGTCATTTGTGGCGGAAGACGCTTTGGGCGCGGGCGGTTCGGCGGCGACCGCCGGAGAAAGGCGAATGGCAAATGCTGTCGCTGCCAGCAGCAGAACTCCCAGCAAAAAGTTGGTGATCGATTGCGCGCGCTTCATACTGCCTCCGTCAGGCGAATGGGCAAGCGGCGAATGCGCTTGCCGGTCACGGCATAAATTGCGTTAGCGATGGCGGGAGCGGCGCAGGGCACGCCGGGTTCGCCAATACCGCCGGACTTTTCCTGGCTCTCCACGATGTGCGTTTCAATCTGCGGACACTCGTTCATTCGCATCACCGGGAAGGTATTGAAGTTGGTTTGCTGCAGTCGTCCGCCGGCGAAGGTGAGTTCCTGGTAGAGAGCGGCTGACGCTCCGAAGATCGCTCCGCCTTCAGTTTGCGCAGCGATAATGCCGGGGTTCACGTACTGGCCGCAATCTATGGCGCACACCATGCGGTGCACGCGGACTCTGCCGTCTTCCACCGAGACTTCCGCGACATGGGCCGAGTAGCTTCCAAAGGCGAAGTGGACGGCAATGCCGCGGCCCATACCTTTGGAGAGAGGCTTTTCCCATCCGGCCTTCTGCGCCGCCAGATCGAGTACCCCCAGGTATCGTGGTTGTTTCTGCAAGAGTCCTCGCCGGAACTGATATGGATCTTTCTGGGCCAGCGCTGCCAGTTCGTCAACGAAACATTCCACCGCGAATGCCGTGTGCGAGTGTCCTACCGACCGCAGCCATTGCACCGGGACGTTGATTTCCGCCTGATGCGATTCGACTGCGATGTTGGGGATAGAGTAGGGAAGATCGTCCACGCCTTCAACCGATGCAGGGTCGTAAGCTTTACCTTTCATCATCATTGCGGCGAAAGGAGTACCGGCCATAATCGATTGGCCGACCAGCCGAGAGCGCCATCCCACGGCGTTGCCGCTGGCGTCGATTCCTCCCGCGATGGCGTGAAGAAATGCGGGACGATACCAGCCGCCAGCCATATCATCTTCGCGCGTCCATGTGACTTTGACAGGGGCGCCCGCTTCTTTGGCCACCTGCACCGCTTCCACGGTGAAATCGGATTGCGGATTGGCGCGGCGACCGAAGCCGCCTCCCAGGAAGGTAGTGTGCAACTGAACCTTTTCCGGCGGCAGGCCCGCGGTCTTTGCCGCGTTGGCTCGATCGACGGTTTGGAATTGCGATCCGGTCCATACTTCGCAAGAGTTCGCGCGCAGGTCCACGGTGCAGTTCAGCGGTTCCATCATCAGGTGCGAGAGATAGGGAACTTCGTAGACTGCCTCGATTTTTTTGGCGGCACTGCCGAGTGCTGATTCGGCGTCCCCATCTTTTCGAACGCTGGTCCCCGCGGACTTCGCCTTTTCGCGGAAGTTCTGCATCATCTTGGCGGTGTCGAAGTCATGCATCGCCCCATCGTCCCACTCCACGCGCAAAGCGTCGCGGGCCACCTTGGCTTGCCAGAACGTATCGGCGATTACGGCTACGCCCGCCGGAATGGCGACGATCTTGCGCACGCCGGGCATGGAGCGGGCGCGCGAATCGTCGAAACTCTTCATCTTTGCCCCGAAGATAGGAGGCCGTGCCACGACCGCATTCACCATTCCCGGCAGTTTTACATCGATGCCGAACTCGGCCTTGCCGTTCAGCTTTACCGCAGTGTCGAGGCGCTTGACTGGCTTGCCGATCAGCTTAAAAGTCCTGGGATCTTTCAGTGGAACGTTCGCCGGCGGAGTGAGTTTGGCGGCCGCGGATGCGAGGTGTCCGTAGGTCAACTTCTGATTCTTCTTATTAATCACCGCGCCCGATTCGGTGCGGCAAGTCGATGCGTCGGTATTCCATTGTTGTGCGGCGGCGGCTATTAACATTGCCCGGGCCGCGGCGCCAGCCTGACGGAATTGTTCGAGGCCGGACCACACGCTGGAGCTACCGCCGGTCATCTGCATGCCGAAGGCGGGGTGATTGTATTTGGGATCGACTGGCGCCGACTCATAGCCGACCTTTGACCAGTCCGCGTCGAGTTCTTCAGCCAGAAGCATGGGCAGGGAAGTGTAGACGCCCTGTCCCATCTCGGAGTGGTTGACAATCACCGTGACGCGTTCGTCGGTGCCAATGCGGACAAACGCATTGGGCATGAAGGTATTGTCAGCTTTTTCCTGCGCCGAGGCGAGGCGGTTGAGGCCGGGGAAATGAAATCCGATCAACAATCCGCCGCTGGCCACAATCGAAACTTTCAGGAAGTTCCGCCGCGGTAATCCTACTTTTGTCTCAATCATCGTGCGCCTCCCTTCGCCGCCATCTCAGCAGCGCGGTGGATGGCGCGGCGAATGCGAGGATAAGTTCCACAGCGGCAAAGGTTTCCGGTCATTGCCTGATCGATTTCCTCGTCGGTGGGTTTGGGCTTATCGCGGAGCAGCACAGCCGCGCTCATCAGTTGTCCCGATTGGCAGTAGCCGCATTGCGGAACGTCTTCTTCAAGCCAGGCCTGCTGTAGCGGATGGCTTAGATCCGGCGACAGGCCTTCAATGGTGGTGACGGACTTGCCCTCGGCGCGCGAAACCGGCGATACGCAGGAGCGCACCGCCTCACCATTGATGTGCACGGTGCAGGCGCCGCATTGCGCCATGCCGCATCCATACTTGGTACCAGTGAGACTGAGTTGTTCGCGTATGACCCAGAGCAGCGGAGTGGAAGGGTCAACGTCGAGATCGACGCGCTTGCCGTTAACCGAGAAGCCGATCATATTTTCCCCTGTTTTTTGTAATTCGCTTAGACGCAGAAATCGCGGACAAAGGCTGCCGTGAATAGAAATTGATTTTATCCCTCACTTGAGCTCCCTGGGAGAGAAAGGGAATTTTTTATTTCAAATGCAGGCATTTTGCCGGGGCAAGGTCCCGCACTATCACCGAGGTAACTTTAGCCTCCGCGTTACCCATGCTAGCCTCTGTATGTGTCTGTGTAATCAATAGCCTTCAGAAGATTCTGGCGCTTACAAATGCCCCGCTTACCGATTTTTCGCCTGGGTGGAACGCGAGAAAAGCCTGCGTTGCCGGAGTTGATTTCCGCTGCGCCCCTGATGGTGATGGAGGGAATTGCCGTCGGCGTCGACAACCTTCGTCACGACGTAGCGCTAAGTTCTGCGCTGGTAGAAGCTGGGCGAGCGCAGGTGATGCGCCTGATTATCCGTCACGGCGAACTGGAAGGCATGCTGGCGGCGGAGACTCCGCAGCGCCCCCAGGGGCCTTCTTGGATGAGAAGCACTTCCGGCCGTCCAGCCCAGGTCCCAGGAGAAAAGGTTCCGGGAGACAAGCCGGACTTGAAGATGCTATTGGCGGAATTGCATCTGGCTGCGCTCAACCGGGCGAAGAAGGAAGAAAACATTTCCATCGACTTGCTGGCGCGGTTGGCGGTCACCAAATTCCTTCGCGCCGAGGTGCAGCAGCAGTTCGCCCAGGTACTGGAACGTTGCCGTGTCCTGTTGAAAGGATACGAGGGCATCCGCCAGGGGAAAGGCGTGGAATATCGCGAACGCGTTGCCGCCTTCCACGTTCGCAAGAAGATTATTCTGCGCAAAACCGGGCAAGATCTTTTTGAAATCCTGCGGGAGATCGAGAAAGAAACCCTGGCACGGACCCGGCGGTCATTATTCGGCGAGGCGAAATCTGGCGAGGAGACACCTGGAGAGCCTGGCGAAGCCACGGCGAGCGCCGGTCTGCTCAGTTACAGCCTGTTCCTGAACCGGCTGTCGTTCTCCGAAGACGGCCGCGACGAATATCTCTGCGCCGAGCATTATGTGATGCTGGGCAATTGGGACCGCGACCCTGATCGCTATCCTCGTCTGCAGGATGTGGTGAGCGGATTTCTACGCTCGCTTTACGGTGAAGATACCAGCAGCGAGACAATCAGCGCATGGTTGTGTGCACCAGAAAACGCTCGCGCGCTAGTGGGCACCGGAACGCCGGATGATTCCACCGTCGAAGGCGTAGCGCAGCAGGAACGCCTGGCGAAATGGGTGCGCTTGCTGGAAGATGAGCAGGTGATGGAATGCGTGATCGCGTCGTATCACACCGTGCCGCTGCTGGGGGAGTATGCGCCGCGCATCAATCCGCAGCAGTTGAAGAACTCTCTCATCTCGCGCGCGGAGTGCGACCGCGTCGAACGCATGATTCAGGAGCACGGCAAACTTTCGCCGGCAAGTTTATATGCCGCTGTGGGCAAGGTCGCGGGATGCCGAGGCGCGGAGCGGGCCAAGATTGCCGCGCGATTCCTGCAGGATTTTTCCCAGTATCACCGCGACCTGCGGCGGCTGGAGGTTTTGAACGCCGCGCTGGACTCAGTGAACCTCGTGGCCACCGAAAGGCTGCGCGATCTTTCGCGCATGAATGGCACGTTATACGAATTTTTGCTTCCGGAGGAACAGAAGCAGCCGGCGGCAGAGCGCGTTTTACGACACG
Source organism: uncultured Acidobacteriota bacterium (assembly GCA_963758565.1). Lineage (GTDB taxonomy): Bacteria > Acidobacteriota > Terriglobia > Terriglobales > Acidobacteriaceae > Sulfotelmatobacter. The sequence continues at coordinate 1,012,502 of CAVWVX010000001.1, forward strand.
TAGTGATGAAGGCGGATGTGCGCGATTCCACCCGGCTGACGCGCACGCTGATGGATAAGGGTTTGAATCCGGCCTCGTACTTCAGCCTGAATTTTTACGATCCGGTGAATAAATTGCTGGGTAAGTATGGGGCGCAAAAAGTTTTTCTCGAGGGCGACGCGATTATCCTTGCCATCCTGGAACGCGAAGGTGAACCCGGACTGGCGGTGAGCCGCATGTGCGTTCTGGCACGCGAAGTCATTGAAATCGTTCGAGGGTATAACGAACTGGTGCAGCGCTCGGGTATGCCGGGGTTGGAATTAGGCCTGGGGATTTCGCTGCAGGAATCTGCGCCGCTGTATCTGCTGGATGGCGAACACCAGATCATGATTTCCGAAGCGCTGAATGAGAGCGACCGGCTTTCCTCGTGCAACAAAAACGCGCGCAAAGTCATGGAGTCGCAAGCTGGGCCGTTTCACGTCTATGCCTTTCAGGCGAGCGAACCGGCGGAGGGATCGAACCCGGAAGATTCCATCATCAGCTTCAATCTGGGCGGTATTCGCATGAACGAGGCGGCATTCCGCAAGATGGAGCAGGAGATTTCGCTGCTGCCTCTGTCGGTGAAGCTGCCGCATTCCGTGGCTTCGTCCGACAAAGGTGAGTACAAGCTCTTTACCGCTACCGTGCCCGTCGATCGCGATATCTTCCGCAAAATTGTGGTGCGGCAAAGCCGCGTTCCACGCATCAATGCGGAGGATTTTTCGGTACAGGGTTGGACCGAACGCACATATTACGAAGTATGCACCGATCCCGCCATCTACGCCGCGCTGGAAAAGAAGAAAGGCGCTGCGCGCTAGTATTAAGTACCTTTTACCCTGCGGCTCATCTTTGTACTTCGTCGTTTCAGGTTTCGCGCGGCCGTCTTCGCTCGGTTCTTGTCTAATCCAACCGGGTCATTGCGGTGTTTATCGGACAGGCCTAATCCATCTCATGAATGGTTTGCTGAGTCCATATTGGCACTCGAAGTAAGTCCAAAGAATGTGGATCGGTTGTCGAAGTTGTTTTTGATTCTCGGGTCCCCCCTGTTTACAAGCGGCTTCAGAACGTGTCAATGTTCTTGGCTAGAATAACCTGGGCAGGAGAGACTCAATGGTTGCCCATCTGTCGGCGTAAAGATCGAAAACAGGAGTGCTACTCATGAGTTTGAAGCTTAAGCTTTCTCGCCAGAATATCGTTGTATTGTCGATGGCGATGCTGGTTGGAATTAGCTTGGCAATAAGCGTTTGTAGCCGGGCCAAGGCCCAAGACGCGCGACCTTTAGGTGCAACGGGGTCCAATGATCAAGCCCCGGTAGTTCATCCCAAATTGTGGCCGGCAAGCAAATCGCCGGTTGGCCTCAATGCGAAGATCGAAGAGCGCATCGACGGTCTACTCAAACGGATGACGGTCGAGGAAAAGGTCGGTCAGGTCGTGCAGCCGGAATGGAAGTCGATCAGCCCCGCCGAGGTAGCTCAATACCATATCGGATCGATTGAAAACGGCGGCGGCGCTGTGCCCGCCGGTAACAAGCATTCCAGCGTTCAGGACTGGGTCAACTTAATCGAACCCTACTACGACGCCTCGGTTGATGCGGGAAGAAACCGCGTCATCATCCCGCTAATCTGGGCTTCGGACGCGGTGCATGGCCACAACAATGTTTTCGGCGCCACCCTTTTCCCGCACAACATCGGGCTGGGCGCAGCGCACGACCCCGATCTGCTGCGCCGCATTGGAGAGGTCACCGCGGCCGAAGTGCGCTCAACGGGAATGGACTGGTCATTCTCGCCGACCATTGCCGTGGCGCGTGACGATCGCTGGGGCCGCACCTATGAAAGCTATTCAGAAGACCCGAAGATCGTGGCGCAGTATGCCGCTGCCATGGTGATGGGACTGGAAGGTTCGGGCTCGACCTTCCTCGACAAGAATCATGTCATCTCAACCGCCAAGCACTTCCTCGGCGACGGCTCACCCGACAGCGGCCGCGACCAGGGCGATTCGCTCGTCTCCGAAGCCGATTTGATCCGACTGCATGCGGCCGGCTATGCCCAGGCGATCGACGCCGGCACCCAGTCAATCATGGCTTCTTACAACTCCTGGCACGGTATCAGGATGCATGCTAACAAGGCGTTGATGACAGACGTGCTGAAGGGCCAGATGGGTTTTGATGGCTTCATCATGGGCGACTGGAACGCGCACGGCCAGATTCCTGGCTGCACCAATGCGGATTGCGCCGAGGCGTTCAAGGCGGGGCTCGACATTTTCAACGCGCCGCAGGACTGGAAGGCACTCCACGGCAATCTGGTGCGTGAAGTGAATGACGGCACAATTCCGAAAGCGCGCCTTGATGATGCCGTGCGGCGGATCCTGCGCGTCAAGATACGTATGGGGGTATTCGACGAACCCGCGCCCAACCAGCGTCCCGATACTTACCAGCCTATTGGAACGCGTGCTCATCGCGCTGTCGCACGTCAAGCCGTGCGCGAATCGCTAGTACTTCTCAAGAACAATGGTGTCTTGCCGATTAAGCCGAATGCCACCGTAATGATCGCTGGTGATGGTGCCGACAATGTTGCTATGCAGGCCGGCGGCTGGACGCTTTCCTGGCAGGGCGCCGATAACGGCCCGAACGACTTTCCCGGCGCCACCTCGATTTATGAGGGCCTGAAGGCCCAGATCGACGCGGCCGGCGGACAGGCGCTGTTCAGCCCCGACGGCACCTCGGCGCAAAAAGCCGACGTTGCCATCGTCGTGTTCGGCGAAACTCCCTATGCCGAATTTATGGGCGATCAGAGGGAAGTGGCGCTGCATCATGACAATGTAGAGTCCGTAGAACTCATCAAGAAACTGAAAGCTCAAGGAATTCCGGTGGTCGCCGTCCTGCTGTCGGGCCGTCCGCTTTACGTCAATCCGCAGATTAATGCTTCCGACGCTTTTGTCGCGGCATGGCTACCGGGCTCGGAAGGCGAAGGCGTCGCCGACCTGCTGACTGGCAAATACGACTTTACCGGCAAGCTCAGTTTCTCGTGGCCCAAGGACCCGAACCAGACTCCGTTGAATGTTGGGGACGCTAACTATGATCCGCAATTCGCCTACGGGTTCGGGCTGAGCTATGCCGCGCCTGCCCAGACGCCAGTCCTGCCTGAAGTAGCCGGCGCGGCCAACTACGGCGAGAAAAACGTCTACTATGCCAAGGGTGCGGCGTGGAACGGATACAAGCTCTCGATTGGCGACAGCACCGCCCCACACACGGAATATGCCGGCACTCGGACCGCGCTTTCCGGATCGGACGGCCTGATGGTAGAGTCGCAAGCCGACGGCGCTTTACACGCGGTGTGGAAGGGCGAGTCGAAAGCATGGCTGGAGATGGGCGCAGAGCGAGCCAGCGACATTAGCCGAGAGGCCAACGGCGCAATGATGCTCAGCCTTACCCTGCGAGTAAATAGGGCACCAGATTCCGAGGTACGGCTGGGCGTGGGTTCTGCTTCGGTCCCCGTGACCGCGGAAGTGAGGGCCCTTCCAGCCGGCAGCTATGCGATTCTGGCGGTGCCGTTGTCATGTTTTGCCGCGCAGGACCTGAAGAAGACTCCGACCATTACTCATTTGGAAACCTCCGGCAGTCTGGATCTTTCACTGTCCGAAGTTCGGCTGATAGAGACAAGAAAGGGCGCGGCTTGCCCCACTGAGTAAAAATCTACCTAAGGCCCGAAACGAAACCTTTGATGCTAACGGGGGACTGGGCGGCTTCGCGGCAGGCCTTGCCGCGTTCAGAAGTTTGACCCTGCCCGCACGGGTCTGAACGGAATCCAGAAGGTAGCTTCCACGTCCACGGGATCGCCATTCTTTGTGGCGGGCTGGAATTGCCATTTGGCGATGGCGTCGCTGGCAAATTGATCGAGGCGCTCATCGACGCTGCGCAGCACGCGCACGCCGCCAACTGTGCCATCGGCGCGAATGACTGCGTAGAGAATGACCGTGCCGCTGACATTCTGCTTCATCAATTCCAGCGGATAGGCCGGATCGACTTTGCGCATTGCCACGGGCGCCGAAAGGTCGGACAAGAGCGCCGAAGAAGGGTCCCCGGCAGCAGCGGCGCGAGCCGCTGGACTCGTAACAGAGTCCGGCTTGAGCGCGGCGAAGCGGATAATCCAACTGCCCGCCGCGGAGTTCAGGTTCGGCATATTAAGGCTGAGCGAATAAAACTTTCGGTTGCCAAAAACCGTGCGCTCTTCGGTGGAAAGTTTGCTCGCACTCTCGGCTTGGAGCCCAAGCGGAGAGATGCGCGTCGGACGCACCCCTGCCAGCAGATTCGGATTTACCGTGTTCTTAGGTACGGGGTCGCCGGCAACCGTGGCGGCGGCATTGGCTGCGGGGCCAACGTAAAGACCCGAAGGCAAGTCGCTGCTGTTCTTCTTGCCCGACCCGCTGCTATCTGATTTGCCGCTCCCGGTGCTCGCGCCGGCTATGCCAGAAGCGCCCCGACGGCCTTCCGGGCCAGCCGCGAAACTACCGCGGCGATTGCCTTCCGGCGGTGCCGGCGGAGCACCTACCGCGGGATGCAGACTGAGAGCCACCACGCTTGCACTCGAGCGAGCGTGCCCCGTCGCTCCCAGCGATGGCGGCGGAGCGACCACTTGCGCCTGTCCACTCAACCCTGCCGTAGACCTGCCTGGTGAAGAGCGTTGTGGGTCGAGGGTAAGTTGCGGGGCGGGCGCGATGACCGAACTGTCTCCTATATTCAATTCGCCCATACGGCGCTTGGACGCATCGTCTACTGCGGGGGGCGGAGCGATGACTGCCGTCGCCAGCGCCTGTCGCGAGTTAGCCCCAGCGCTGTCCCTCAGATTATCCACGACATTGTCCCTGACGACCGGCGGAGGGGCGATTACGTTGTTCTCCATGCGTGGCGCGAGTCGCATGATTTCAGAGACTGGAACTGCTGGCGCGGGAGCGATGGGAAGCTCCGGCTTTCCTGACCAGGCCACAATGTTGGGCAACGGCACATCATGCCGCAACTGAATTTTTGGGGCCGTGACGATGGTTTGAGAACGATTGTCGGCTTCAGGAGGCACAGAGATTACAGTCTGTGCCGAGTACTCGGAATCAGAGTGTCGCACTGGAGCGGAGGTGCGGGAGCGGGTATCCAGTGGCGGCAGGTACTCTGAAGACGAGTAGTAGATCACATCCGATTTTTTGAACGCAGTTTGGGCCGTGACCTGTGGTTGAAAATTGATTAAACGCGATCCAGTCCATAGGATTGCCATTGCGAGAAGGTGGACTGCACTCGATTGCAGAAAGCGACGCCACGGAAGTTTATGGTCGACAAAAACATCGGACCAAAAGATTCCGGGGGAGGACTTGAGGTGAAGCGGGGAAGCGTCAGTGCGGTGAAACAGATCGCGAAGATTTCGCCGAAAAATGCTCCAGCGAGATTCCGTGGCTACGAGCAAGCGTAGTTCTGGCCGCTGCAGTTCCGTCTCGATTGGCTCTGGGAGCGCCGGAGCTTGGGGCATCGATCTATCTTAGATGGGAAATCTTTTTCTGGACAGTTACCCGGGCCTGGCGATTTCCAAGCGTTCAACCGCGGAGGTCGCAAAGCACTGCCAGGCAGGCGCGGAGCGAGGTAGTACGATGGATGTTGCGGGAGAATCGTAAATGAAATTGCGGGCAACGGTTACATGCGCTTTCGTGTTGGCGACTCTCTTCCTCGCATCGCTGGGTGCCGGTCAAGAGACAACGACGAATAACTCCAACGCGAATCTTCAGTATTCCGGGATGTACAGTTTTCTAAAAGAGGGAGAGTTCGTCCAGCTCACGGTGGAGGACGATGGCAGCGTAAAGGGATTTGTGTCTCGCTATGGAGACGGCGAAAGCGATAAGGAAACTTTTATAGACCATTATTTTCGCAGCGCAAAGCTGGAGGGTAATAAACTGATTTTCGTCACCGAGACTGTGCAATCCGTCTGGTTCGATTTCAAGGGCTCGGTGGAACGTGGCGAGGGAAAAAATCCTGGAGACGAAGCCTACTTCGTTCTCAAAGGAACGCTTACATATAACGCGACGGATGCCGGCAAAAAAGCGATCACGCATCCGCGTGAGGTGGAGTTGAAAATGTTCCCAAGGGAAAGCGCACGGCCCACTCACTAATTCCTGAAAACGTCGACTGGCTACTGTCCTGCGCGGGCGGGAGTGATTACGAGGCGGCCAGGAACTTTCTTTTTGGGGTCGGGCTTTTCCTGGGCGTAGACCAGATCGAGGCCACCCTCCTGGGTGGAAGCGGCCTCGGCCAGTGCGGCTGCCAGCGCGCGATAGGAGCGGCTGACTTCCTGATTTTCCTGCATGACCACCGGAGTGCCATGGTCAATCGCGGGAGAAATGGCCTGAAACGCGTTGGGAATCTTCCACAGTACCTTGCAGCGCGTGGCTTGCTCCACATCTTCGTCGGTGAATCCGGGAATTTTCTTGTAGCGATTCAAGACAATGCGTAGCCGATTGCGGCCGCCGCCTTCTTCGAGGAAAGAGTGAATGCGGCTGGCGCTCCAGAGCGAAACCACATCGGTCTGCGCCACCATGAGCACCGCGTTCGAAAGATCGGAGAGCAGGCGCGTGGTGGCATCGTGGCGGCTGGAGGCGTCGACAACCACATAGCGATAATGGTTCACCAGCAGATCGAACAGTCGTGCGAGCTCGGCAGGAGTAGGCACTGCAGGATATGGCTGCTGCGGTCCTGCCAGAAGATGCAATCCGTCTTTGGAAGTGGTCATCAGACCATCCAGCAGCGAGGCATCCAGGCGATGCAGGTTTTCGAGGGCATCGGGTACGCCGAAAGTGGGACGAAGATTGAGATGGAGTTGAGCGTGGCCTACATAGGCGAAATCCACAAGAACAACGCCGCCATGGGATTGCTGCAAAGCAACGGCGGTGTTGACGGCGGCAGTAGTGGCGCCGGCTCCGCCCTTGGCGCTAAGGAAAGTGAAGATCCTGGCTTTGCCGGCCCCGCCGCGAGTGCGGGTGCGGTTGGAGCTAAAACGAGTAAGAGCTTCCAGAAGAGCTTCAGGGCCTGCGCTATGGTCCAGGTATTCGCCGGCACCGGCGCGCATACTGGCAACGATGGTGGCGGGTTGTTGCATGCTGCCATTGGCAAAGATAGCGAGTTGCAAGGTATTGCTTTGCAGCAGTTCGATGGCTCGGATCGCTGCCTGGGGGTTTTCCAGGGAGATATCGATCAAAACAACTTCAGCACGCAAGTCCTGAATCTGGCGCAGGATGGAATCTGTAGGTCCTGAGGGAAATCCGACATGACTGAAGACCACGCGGGCAAGGCGGGTCGCCTCCAGACGGTTTTGCAATTCGGAAAGGTGTTCGCGGTCCTCGGTCAGGAGGGCAACGGCGATGCCATGCATAGCGCGGTTCTCGCTAATTTCTCTCGGTGTCTGCATGTTAGAAAGAGACAGCCCTTTCCGCCAGTAACTCAAGTAACTACGCTACCCTGCGTGCGCAGACGCACGAGCGGCGTGCTATGAACATCAAAAACGTCGTGTGAGAATCACAGCAGGAAAAAATCCTCTACGAAGCGCACATCTTGAGAGCATTCTAAGCCAAGCCGGAGAGATTGAAAAGCACCGTAACACTGTATGCCGAAGTGGGAGAAATCAGACCCGAAGCAGAGCCCGGTGCTCGACTCCAGTTTTTGTATGAATCCGATTATTGGGCAGAGACGCGCGGAGTCATGGGGACGGGTGCGCGTTCGGTTTCAGCAGGGCTGTGTAAGGCTGAAATACGGCGGAAGGCCGCCGAGCCATCCTCCGCTTCGGAAAGGTATTCATAGTCTTTCAGGCAAACGGCGACCCCAAACCGATTTTCTGGTTTGATCCCTCCCGGCTTCGCCTCCCCTAATGCAGCCGACGAGGAGTCGTGATCGCTGGACCTGACGATTCGCAGAACGATGCCCCGGCAGCGTACGCGCATATTTTCGCCAAGAGTAATCTCGGAAGGCATCTTCAAAGTAAGTTCAACGACCGCGCCCTCTTGAAGCGTCATATCCGTGACCAGAAACGCTCCGCGGGAGCTGAGATCCTGAGTGAATCCGACTCCGTCGGTAGCGCTGGCCAGGTCGCGCAGAGAAACTGGCAGATTAAAGGGAAAGCGTTGTCCAATACGGCGTTCAACACCAACCGGAGGATTCGTCATGGTAGTGGCACTTCCTTAAAGAATCGCCGGAAGAGGGCAACTGCACCTGCAACTGTAGCGCAGTCGCAACGCTCTGGGAAGTCAAAAATGAGTGCGATAGCGAACATTTGCACAAGTTTCGTTGCAAAGGCGGGAAATGGCGACGGGTTTTGGGAGACAGAATTTAACTTATGATAATCCATTAGGCCCAAGTGATCATCAAAAGACGTGAACGTGTCTGAATCGACCATACCTACCCACGAAAATGCTTCGGTAAATGACGGCGAGGTGGTTTCTGGCCGGGGATCGCGGCTCCGGGCCGGGCTACGTGCCTTGCGCCATCGCAACTTCCAACTCTTCTTCAGTGGACAACTGATTTCTCTAATTGGCACGTGGATGCAGAGCGTGGCGCAGTCGTGGCTGGTTTACCGTTTAACCGGGTCGGCCCTCTTGCTCGGCTCAGTGGGTTTCGCCAGCCAGATACCAGTCTTTTTGTGCGCACCCTTGGGAGGCCTTGCCGCTGATCGCGTGAATCGGAGGCACATCGTGATCGGAACGCAGATCGCCTCCATGCTCCTGGCTCTTGTTCTGGCCATACTTACTCTTACCCACAAGGTGCAAGTGTGGCATGTGTTTGTACTGGCGGCCCTGCTGGGCGTGGTGAATGCATTCGACATCCCCGGACGGCAATCGTTCTTGGTTGACATGGTGGGCAAAGAAGACCTGATGAATGCCATTGCCCTGAATTCCTCCATGTTCAATGGCGCGCGCGTGATCGGGCCAGCGGTGGCAGGATTGCTGGTGGCTCGAATCGGCGAAGGCTGGTGCTTCTTCGCTAATGCAGTCAGTTATATTGCGGTAATTATTGGATTGCTGATGATGAGGGTGCATAGTCCGGCGCGGGCGATTAAAGCGTCGCCGTTCGAGCACATGATGGAAGGCTTCCGTTTCGTCAACCAGACGGCGCCCATTCGCGCTTTGCTGCTGCTCTTGGGGATAGTCAGTCTAGTGGGCATGCCCTACGTAGTGCTGATGCCGATTTTTGCCGACAAGATCTTGCATGGAGGAGCGCGCGGATTGGGCATTCTAATGGGCGCCACTGGCGTAGGAGCACTGCTCGGTGCGCTCACCTTGGCGTTCCGCGAAGGCGTAAAAGGTTTGGGACGCTGGGTGGCATGGTGCTGCGCCGGTTTTGGAACGAGTCTGGCGCTGTTTACAGGTTCGCGCTCCTTCTGGTTTTCGGTGTTTCTGCTGCTGCCGGTGGGTTATTTCATGATGTTGCAGATGTCGTCTTCGAACACGCTGATCCAGGTGATGGTGCCGGATGCTCTGCGCGGGCGGGTCATGGCCGTGTATTCGATGATGTTTATGGGTATGGCTCCGATCGGAGCTTTGCTGGGCGGCGCACTCGCCGATCACTTAGGCGCTCCTCTCACAGTGGCGATTGGTGGCGTGGCATCGGTAGCCGGCGCTTGCTGGTTCGGCTTGCAGTTGCCGAAGATCCGGGTGGAGGCGCGCCGGTTGATTGTGGCGCAGGCCGCTGCCGGGGGAGAACCAGCGGAGATGACGGCGCAGGCAGTGGAAGATTAGGATGCTCTGGGCCGGCTTGCACAGTTCCAGCCGGCGTCGGAGAGCAAAACTCGTGCGCATCCTGACCCTCACAATTTTTGTCTTCGTACTTTTCGCTTCGCCTGCCTTCGCCCAACAAAATTCCCTTGATAGCGAAGGCCACGCCTGGTGGCAGCATGCGGTTTTCTATGAGATTTATCCACGCAGCTTCGCGGACAGTAACAATGACGGCATCGGCGACATTCCCGGCATCGCCTCAAGGCTCGACTATTTGCATTGGCTGGGAGTGGATGCAATCTGGATTGCGCCGATGTTTCCTTCTCCGCAAGTGGATTGGGGTTACGACGTGTCGGATTACTACAATGTCAATCCCGACTACGGCACCCTGCAGGATATGGATAATCTTGTTGCCCAAGGGCAGCAGAAGAATATTCGCGTCCTGCTCGATTTTGTACTGACCTACACTTCCGATCAGAACAAATGGTTTCAGGAAGCCAGATCTTCGCGCACCAACGCCAAGCGGGAGTGGTTTATCTGGCACGATGGCAAAGGGACCGGCCTGCCGCCGAATAATTGGACATCCAACTTTGGAGGTTCGGCGTGGAAGTACGATTCCGCGACCACGCAATGGTATTACCACTATTTTTATCCACCGCAGCCAAACCTGAACTGGCGCAATCCTGAAGTCGAGAAAAATATGTTTGACGTGACCCGCTGGTGGTACAAGCGCGGCATCGCAGGCTTTCGCCTTGATGCCGTCGACGTGATGTTTGTGGATCCCCAGTTCCGCGATAATCCCGTGGTGGGGAAGGAGAAGAACGCTTTTGGTGATCCGGTGGAGCGCGAAATTTATGACAAGAATCAACCCGAGTTGCATGGCGTTCTGCAGCGGTTGCGTAAAGTCGCCGATGAAAACAATGCGGTGCTGATTGGCGAAACCTGGACCAACGACATCGATCAACTCAAGCGCTACTACGGCGAGCACAACGATGAAGTGAACATGCCCATGGACTTTATGTTCACTACGGTAAACAAACTTTCTCCCCCTGACTTTCGCCAGCAGATCGAATGGGTGGATGGTTCGGGCGAATGGCCGGTTTATGTGCTGAGCAACCATGACATTCGCCGCGTCTATGACCGATATGGCGATGGCAAACACAACGACCAGATCGCCAAATTGATGGCGTCGTTATACCTGACTTTGCGCGGGACCGCGGTAATGTATTACGGCGAAGAGATCGGAATGGAGAACAACGATCCCAAGCGGCCGGAGGATGTGAAGGATTCCAGGGGACGGCTCGGCTGGCCTAAAGACAAAGGCCGCGACGGCGAACGCACGCCAATGCAATGGAACAAGGAGGCGAACGCGGGGTTCAGCACGGGCACGCCCTGGCTTCCGGTGGATGAGCGCTACAAGAGTTACAACGTCGAGAGCGAAAAACAAGATCCAAATTCGATCTTGAATTATTACCGCCAACTGCTTGCCTTGCGGCACACGAATAAAGCTTTGCTCGAAGGAAAGTACGTTGCGTTGAATGGAGACGACCCGAACGTGCTCTCCTACTTACGCAGCTATAAGGGAGAAAACGTGGTTGTAGTCTTGAACATGAGCGGTTCGGTGCAAACGGTGAATCTCAATTTAGCCGTGAAGGGCGTGACGGCAAAATCGGCGAAGACTGTGCTGTCGTCGTTTGCAGCGCCCGGCAAAGTTGAGACCAGCAAGATTGCGGTCGAGCCGTTTGGAGCTTGGATCGGCGAGACTCAATAAAATCGTTCAGCGATAGGCCTCGGGCGGAAGTCCGGTGATGCGAATTCCAGAGTGGCCCTTGTGGCGGATGTTCAGGCCGATGAGCAGAGCAGTGATTTGCTCCAGCGTGCGCGCGTTTTCCAATTTGCCGCCGTCGATGGCGCGCACCCCCGGAATTTTCGCGGCAAGAGTTCGCGTTAACTGCGAGGCTTGCGGGTCGTCGCTGCAGACGATGACATCACAATCAAGAGAGTCATCTCCATTTAATAGATCAGCAGACAAGTTGTGAAAGGCAGCAGCTACGCTCACGCCTTTAGGGACGAGTTCCGCGGCTTGCTGCGCGGCCGAGCCTTGCCAGACGCTGAGAGTGCGCGAAGCGCGACCGCCTACTGAGGCGGCCAGTGCGACGGTGGCGTCGATTAAAGTGCTGCCCGGGCGAATCGCCGGCTTAAGTTGCTTGAGGAGCGTCGCTTGGCCTTCGAAGGGGACAGTGAGAACGAGAATGTCCGCTGCCGCGCAAGCCGAGAGATTTTCCATTCCGGATATTTGGCTACCGTCTCCGGTTTTCTGTCTAATCTTTGCGGCGGATTCCTGCGCCCGCTGCGCATCACGCGAGCCGATAACGACGGCTTCTCCGGCGCGCGCCCAGCGCCAGGCTAGACCCGTGCCGGCAGGTCCAGTGCCGCCCAGAATGGCGATAGGGCGTGACTCAGGCAAATTCCGGCTCCAGCATTTCTTCCGCAGTGCAAATTTCCGTCGGCAGTTTCAACTTGATTCGCGTGTAGGTGGTGTTGCGCTCGGCCGGGACGCGGCCCATTTGCAGTATCATCGCCTGGAAATCTTCCGGGCTGGTGTATTGACCAGCAGTAGCACCAGCTTCGCGGGAAATATTTTCCTCCATCAATGTGCCGCCAAAATCGTTCGCCCCGGCGTGCAAGCAAAGTTCCGAGAGGCGGCGATTCAGCTTCACCCACGAAACTTGAATGTTGTTAATGGAACCAGCGAGCAGGAGTCGCGCCAGCGCGTGCACTTTCAAGTGCTCGGCCAGCGTAGGCCCGGAGCGGGCCAGTCCCTGATGAAACAGCAGCGTGTTCTGGTGCACAAATCCGAGGGGAACGAATTCAGTAAAGCCTCCGGTGTCACCCTGAATTTCGCGCAGCAACATCATTTGCCTTACCCAGTGCTCCGGGGTTTCCGTGTGACCATACATCAGGGTTGACGTTGAGCGGATGCCAAGGCGATGAGCGGTGCGAATGACCTCGATCCACTGCTGGGTCGAAAGCTTATTGGCAGAAAGAATATGCCGGATTTCGTCGTCAAGGATTTCGGCGGCGGTGCCGGGCAGCGTTCCCAGACCGTTGTCGTGCAGCATTGCAAGATAATCTGGGAGGGGCATGCCGGTGAGTTCGACGCCGTAAACAATTTCCATGGGAGAGAACGCATGGATGTGCATCGAAGGGATGGCAATTTTTACGGCCCGCAGGATGTCGCGATAGTAAAAAGGAGGCAGGCCGTGCGGCAGGCCGCCTTGAATGCAAACTTCTGTAGCGCCCAGTTGATGGGCTTCCATAGCCTTTTGGGCGACCTGAGCGGGATCGAGAAAATACGTGTCCGATTCGCGCGGGCCACGACTGAATGCACAGAACTTGCATCCCACGAAACAGATGTTGGTGAAGTTGATGTTTCGGTTGACCACGTAGGTCACGAGATTGCCGCAGAGTTCTGCGCGCAAAAAATTCGCAGCGGCGAGCAAGCCGAGTAGATCGTCCCCCTGAGCGTGGGCTAGCTCATAGCTTGCCTCGAGTGAAACCGCGCCACCATTTTGTCGTTCAATAATTCGCTCCAGCGAACGCCGTATAGCAGGCGCGACCCTGGGAGCGACATCCAACCAATCCAGCGAAGGAAAGTTTTCCAGTTCCGAAGTTGAGATTTCGCGCGGCAAACGTGCCTCCGAACTCCAGGTATTTTACGCTACTCCTTGCGGCCACGGTTTGGCGAGTGCCGAACCCACGCTAGCGGAATAAGTCGCGTGAGGGATGCCGAAGCAAATCGCCGGTTCGACCACGGGCAGGTTCGAAGGCGAAGCCGCGAATAATGCAAGCGGGTGTGCGATGAAGCTTTCCGCAAACCAATCCTGCGGCGGCCGCCAGTTCGTCAGCGACAGCTTCGAAACTGGCCTGCAATTTATAGCCGTGCGGATCGCGGCGTCCGCGATCGTCGCGATGCACTTTCATCCCTGCGATGCCGACGCAGAAGTCCACCAAACCTTCGCGCCATGGCCGCCCGAAGGTGTCGGTGATGAGCACGGGAATGAAGAGTCCGGTGTGTTTCTTGATTTCACGATGAATCTTACGAGCCGAGCGGTCGGGGTCGGCGGGGAGGAGAAGCGCGTGTTTTCCACCGTCGACATTTGACACGTCCACTCCGCTGTTGGCGCAGATAAAGCCTTGGCGCGTTTCGGTAATAAGGACGCCGTTCTTGCGGCGAATGACGGCGCGGCTTTCGCGCAGGGAAAGCTCCACGACTCTGGCATCCACTCCGTATTTTCGGGCCCACGCGACTGACCCGGAAGATGGCTTAATCGATGCCAGTGCGACGATTTGGCCTTCTGCCTTGGAAACGATCTTGTGTTTCACGACCAGGATGTCACCGAGTCCCAAGGCTAGCTGTTGTTGGCGCAGAGATTGCAACAGCGTACCGGCGATTGAATCGCCCGGAGTGATTTCCGCGGCAACCGGAATTGGAACAATTCGGAGTTCAGCACGAAGGCGCTTCGAATCGTTCTGCGGAGTTTTGGCAGCTTTCTTTATCACCAGGGCTGTGCTCCCTTCGCGGCAAAACGACCCTCGATCCTCCAGCGGCGAAGCAGGCTCTGAGTGCGGGTTTCGCCGGGGCGTTTCACTACCTGTTGCAAGTCTTCAGGATTGTCAATATCGACGGCAATGCCGGGCAATTGCAGCACAACGCAAGGCTTGCCCGTCGCCTGGGCAGCGGCAAAATGTGGTTTGAAGCTGTCATTGCCGAAGCGTAGGGGAAATAAATTTGCCGGCCGCCGGGAAGCAGCGTTGGTTCCACGACCGTCCGCAGCCGGCACCAGAACGGACCCCTGCGTCGGTGTCGCTTGTAGAATTTGCGCCAGTTCGCTGCCTTGCATCAGAGGAATGTCCGCAGGAATGACCAGCGTGCTTTCAACTCCGCGCGCTATGCAGAAATCTGTCGCCATCTCGATAGCGCCGGTTTCGCCTGGATTCGCAAGGTCTGGAATAATTTCCAAATCGTACCGCCGTGCCAGTTCAATAGCGAAGGGATCGCTGGTCACTAATGCGCAAGCCGGTCGTTCGCTCCAGCTCACCAGGGCGGAGACAACATCCTGCAGCATGGTCTGCGCCAGTTCCGTGCGGGAGGGCTGGTCCAGTACCGCGGCAAGCCGTTGCTTGGCCGCCGATAGATTTTTAACCGGAATCAGAATCACGAGTGCTCGGCGGTAACCCGGGCCGCCGAGGGACGGGGAAGGGCCCGATCGTCAGCAGATCGACCGGTAGCAATCTTCGAAATAACATCTTCGCCTACGGTGGCGGAGAGAACTATCCGGGCCAGGGCCTCCCGGTCGTCCGTGGATCGCATGGTGGTTTGCGCGCACTGCGCGCGCAGGCCGGTAGCGCGAAGTGTTTCGGCAACAGGCGCGTCACGCGTGTCGCAGATGAGCAGGTCGAGGAAGTCCTCGTAGGCCTTGGCGACGCCGGCGATGGAACACGGCAGACGGTGGGCCTTCATCAGAATTCCCGCCGGGCCATTTACGGGTGCATTCCCTACGATAGGACTAACCGCAGCAACTTTCCCGCGGGCGCCTCGCAAAGCTTCGCGAATTCCCGGCACGGCAAGAATCGGCCCGATGCTTGTAATCGGATTGCTGGGTGCGATGATCACAGCCTCGGCTGAAATAATTGCTTCCATCACGCCCGGCGCGGGCTCGGCGTCGGAGGCTCCAGCGAAGCGCACGGAGTTCACCGGATCCTGATACCAGCGCTGCACGAAATATTCTTCGAAACTAAACTCGCCGGACGGAGTATTGACGCGTGTTTCCACTCGCGAATTGCTCATCGGCAGAACGCGCGCTTTCACTCCAAGCCTGCCGCAGATCGTCGCCGTAGCTTCAGATAGGGTTTTGCCCTCGGCCAGCAGTCGTGAGCGCAGCAAGTGCACAGCCATGTCTCGATCGCCGGTGTGGAACCAGGTAGGCTCACCCAGTTGTCCCATGGCTTGCAAACAATGAAATGTATCGCCCTGCACGCCCCATCCGCGCTCACGGCTGAGCAGGCCCGAGAGAACGTAGGTGATGGAATCGACGTCCGGCGAAACGTAGAGACCCCACCACAGCAAATCGTCGCCCGTGTTCACCACCACTGTTATTTCTTCTTGCGGAATGACCAGCCGCAGTCCGTCAACCAACTTCGCTCCGCCGGTGCCGCCCGTCAATATGCAAATCATGCAACCCTCAGTTTAGCGAAGCCGTCTGCGTCGCCCGCAAGTTTTAACCTCTCCGAGAGCAATCCGGCCTGGGAGGTGAGTGCGGGCGTGAATTCAGGATATACCGGCAGGCGCGGTCGCAATTCGAATCCCTTGCTTTGGCTACGCTGACGGAGTTGTTCCAAATGCGGCCAGGGTTTTTCCGGATTGATGTAGTCCGGCGTGAGCGGGGATACCCCGCCCCAATCGTTGATCCCGGCGTCCAACAAGTCTTCGTAATAGGGAGCATTAAGATTGGGCGGTGCCTGGATATTCATGTTCGGCATTAGCAATCGCGCGACCGCAACCGCGCGCAGCATTTCACACTGGCCCGGTTCGGGCGCACCTGCCATGGGAATACCGGGCTTGGCGCGGAAGTTCTGCACAATCACTTCCTGAATATGTCCGTAACGCTCATGCAGGTCGCGGATGGCGAGAAGAGTATCAACGCGGTCTTCAGCGGTTTCGCCAATGCCGATCAGAATCCCGGTGGTGAAGGGGACGTGCTGCTTTCCTGCCTCTTCGATAGTGCGCAAGCGCTTGACCGGAGCTTTATCGGGAGCGTTGTCATGCGCCGCGCCGGGGGACAGCAGTGAGCAATTCGTGCTTTCGAGCATCAGACCCATGCTGGGCGAAACCGCCGCCAGGCGAGAGATCCATTCGGCACTCAAAAGACCGGGATTCGGATGCGGCAGCAAACTGGTTTCACGCAGCACCAGTTCGCACATGGCCTCGAGATAATGAAGCGTGGATTTATATCCCAGGTGCCGCAGCGTGTCGCGCATTTCGGGGAACAGCAACTCCGGCTTATCTCCCAGGCTGAAGAGAGCTTCAGTGCACCCCATCTTCTCGCCAGCGCGAGCCACCGATAGTACATCTTCAGGAGTCATGGTATAGGCGCCGGGTTCCCCGGGATCGCGGCGAAAGATGCAGTATCCGCAATAGTCACGGCAGAGATTGGTCAACGGCAAAAAGATTTTTCGCGAGTAGGTTACGAATCCGGCTTTGAATTTGTCTCTCGAGGCGCGGGCCGCAGCCAGCAAATCTGGAAGATCATGGTCGTGGCACTGAATCAGGGAGAGCGCAGCTTCCCGCGAGATCGCCGATCCTGGCGCGATGTCGCGCAGTCCTGCCGCTTGGGACAAGATCTTCGTGCTGAGCGCTGTCGAAGTCACAGTCCGGTTATTAATACTCCTAATTTTACCGAAATCATACATAAAGCTTTCCGGTCGCCCTGCCCGCCTTCACCGCGACCGGTAATTAATGAAGGCTTCAATACCGATTGAACTTTGAAGAAGATGTTAGTGTGCGGACTCACCAGAAGGGGGAATTTTCGGTTCTTGGGGCAATTCAATTTACTTGCGTTTCCCCGGCTGTACCGGCGAGATCACCATCTGCCTTCTCACCGGTACAATGGCGCCCTTTGAGGGATCTGCAGCCGCGTGCGCGCGCGTCAGCACTTCTTCCTGAATGTACTGCACAAATTCCTGAATTTGGCGCTGCATCTCTTCCATGCGCTCGCGCATTTGCAGGATGATGGCCATGCCGCTGATGTTCACTCCCAGATCGCGCGCCAGCGACAAAATAAATTCCAGCCGTTGCAAATCTTCATCGGTGTAAAGTCTCGTGTTGCCTTCCGTGCGCGAAGGCTTCAACAATCCTTCCCGCTCGTACAAGCGCAAGGTCTGCGGATGAATGCCATACATTTCGGCGACTGACGAAATCATGTACGCGCCTCTGGATTTCCGTTTCGTCATAGGAGTCTCCGCTCGATTCTAGAGCACCACAGGTTTTCTTCCTAGTGTCTATGCCTGATACGGGGAATCGATGCCAAACCATTACGTCATCGCGGCATCCAAAGCTCAGGAGGAAATCATGGACGAAAATAATGCGGTCAGCGTCGTAAAAGAACTTATTGAAACTTGTAAAGATGGACAGAAGGGCTACCAGGATGGCGCTTCGAAAGTAAAGCGGCCTGACTTGAAGACGTTCTTCAGCGAACAAAGCCATGAGCGTGGCCGCTTCGCCGGCGAATTGGAAGCGGAACTTCACCGCCTTGAGGCCAATAACAAAGATAAGAAGGTCTCGGGCTCCGTCGCGGGAAGCCTGCACCGTGCGTGGATCGACACCAAGGTCAGCCTCGGGGCCGGCGACAAGGCTATTTTGGAATGGATAGAGCAAGGCGAAGATCGCGCCAAGGATGCTTACCAGAAGGCGTCTTCCGCGTCGCTTCCTCCCAATGTTGCTGAAGTAGTTCGCCGCCAGGCCAGCAGCGTGCAGAGGGCCCATGACAAGGTACGGAATCTGCGCGATACGGCAGAAGCCGCCGCGTAGTTTTTTATAAGGGATTAGGGGATAAAGAAACAGGGCGGAGATTTTCTCCGCCCTCTTCTTGTCTTGTTATAAAAGGTTGCTATGCCGTCGGCTGTGGACGCTCTTTGGGCAGCGCCGCCCAACCTTCCGGCTTTAACAGATGGTTCACCGCGTAGGCCACAAATCCAGCTGCAATCAGGATCATGCCGAAGGCAAACGAACTCATATTCCACACCTGCTCATGCTCACTGCGAATTACCGAAAACGCCAGCAGCAGCATCGGAGGAATGCCGATGGCAATTGCGCCGAACAATCCTCCGGGAACGCGGAACGGCCGTGGCAAGTCAGGCTCGCGGAAGCGCAGCACGGCGAGAGCGACGAATTCCAGCATCAGGCTACAGCCGTAGAGCAGGATATCGAGCGTTACTAGTCGCGCGAAGCCCAGGCCAAAACACATTGCCCAGCACGCCGCCAAAGCCAAAATCGCAACCCAGGGCGCACGCGATTTCTTTTGCAGCTTGCCAAACACCGCCGGCAGCATGCCGTCCTGTGCCATCGCCAAAGGCAGGCGAGAGTAGCTCATCACCAGCGCGTTGAACATGCCAAACGCGCTGATCACGCCGCCAAGAACCACGCCGATCCGCAGCAGCGGACCGCCGAGCAATCCGGCCACATCGGCCCAGGATCCGGTTTCCCACGCAGCCGGCGTGAGTCCCGTCATCCACATTGCCGCAAAGGGCAAGACGTAGCTGACGGCCACAATGCAGACAGCCACCAGCATCGCTCGCGGATAAGTCCGTTGCGGACGCTCCACTTCCGTGGCAATGGTCGAGGCATTGTCCCAACCCATGTAATTCCACATGCAAATCAGCAGGCCGCCCAGTATATCTACGCTGGAAGTCGTCGGTTTCGTAACTGCATTTGCCAAAGCGCCCAACTTGAACGGAGCCAGCAATACCACCGCCACGAACGGCGCCGACAGAGCAAAGAACAGCCAGAGCGACGTGAGTGACACCACTTTCACGCCCGCGATATTCATCAACGCGCATACCACCACCACCGCTAGCGCAACCCACCATCCGCGATTGCCTTGCTGGAACCACGGAAACATCCGCGTCAAGTAAGCCACGAATAGCGTGGGATAAATCGCCATGTCGAAGATCGACGCCACCAGCGAGAGCCAGGCTTCCTGAAATCCCCAGAAATTTCCCATGGACCGGCGCACCCAGGCATAGTAGCCGCCCTCGTAGGGCAGCGCGCTCGAAAGCTCGCCAATCATGAAGGCTGTAGGCAGGCTCCAGAGCAGTGGGGTGAGCAGCAGAATCAGGATCGCGCGTCCGTAACCGGCGCCATGAACGATCTCCTCCGTGCCATAGGTTCCGCCCGACACCATAAAGAAGGTGGCGGCGACCAGAGGCCACAGGGAAAGCTTTAGGAGTTTTTTCCGGTTGGGTACGGCGGCGAGAGGTTGGGGATTCTCTGTTTGATGTCGCGGGGCGCTAGCTGTTGCCAATTTCTATGTCTTCCTCCTCAAGCGACTCACTCTCAGCTACTCCGCAGCCGGCTGGACTTCTTTCTAATTGAAAGAAGGCGTGCTCGAGCTTTCTGGTTTGGTTAGATTCCAGAAATTCCGCTGGAGTTAGTTCGCATTGTTGAGATTACGAGAAATTCCCAGAGATGCAAGAAAAATGTGCATTTTTTTGAAAAGTTTTGTCAGGCAAGTCAGGGACGGAGGTAACAACGAGTCCCGAGTTGCGTGTATCGAGTCCACCCTCCTGCTTGTTTACTCGGGACTCGCAACTCGCGACTGCTTTTCAGACTTTCTTCCACAACTCTTCCCGCGGATCTTCCGGATTGAGCTTCGCCAGTTCCCGCAGAAGTTCTTTCGTACGTTCGTCCCGGGGCATGGGGACAGTGACATTGATCTCAACGATCTCGTCTCCGCGTACACCGTCTTTGGTCGCCGAAGGTACGCCTTTTTCCCGCAGGCGCAGCTTTTGTCCAGATTGGGTTCCGGGAGGAATTTTCAGTAGCGCCCGCCCATCAATGGTTGGAACTTCAATCTTGGCTCCTAGTGAGGCTTCCATGGCGCTTACTGGTACCGAAATGTAAATATCATCGCCGTCGCGACGAAAAACTGGGTGCGACTCGAGTCGGATAATCACGTAAAGATCACCGGCGCTTCCGCCGTGTCCGCCGGCGTTCCCCTTACCCGCCAGCCGGATTCGCTGGCCGTCGCGCGTTCCCGCTTTGATGCGAACCTCCAGCGGCTCGGTGCGGTTCACCGTGCCCTCGCCGTGGCAGGTGGGGCAGGTGGAAATATTCTTGCCCGTCCCCTGGCAGCGCGGACACTGCACGTTGAACTTCATCCGCCCGCCGGTCTGCGTGATCTGGCCGCTGCCGCCGCATTCCGGACACTTTCCCGGCGCTTCGATAAATCCTTGCCCGTGGCAATTGGCGCAAACATCCTGCCGCGTGATGTTGAGCCGCATCACCCCGCCGCGAATCGCCGTCCAGAACGGCACGTTGACCTGATACTCCAGGTCGCTTCCTGGCTCAGGCCCGGTCTCCGCGGCCGCACCGCGCCCTCCGCCGAAGATTCCCGAGAAAATGTCTTTGAATCCGCCGCTACCGCCGCTTCGCCGGCCGCGATTAGCGTTATCCATCAAGTCGGAAAAGTCGAAGCCGCTGAAATCGAAAGGAACGCCCTGTCCGGCACCGCCGCCTGAGAATCCTCCGGGGGGTGCACCGCCGCCGGCAAACCCACCCTGGCCACCGCCTCGCGCATAAGCTTCTGCCGTAGCCGGATTGATGTTGTCGGAGTAGAAGCCAACCTGATCGTAGATTTTGCGCTTCTTGGGATCGCTGAGAATGTCATTCGCCTCGGAGAGCGCCTTAAACTTCTCCTCCGCCGTTTTATCCCCAGGATTTACGTCAGGATGATACTTGCGCGCCAGCTTGCGGAAAGCCTTGCGAATGTCGTCGGCGGAGGCAGACTTCTTCACGCCTAGAATTTCGTAATAGTCTTTTTTAGTGTTAGTAGCCATTAGAAAAGTTTGTCATCCTGAGCGCAGTCGAAGAATCCCTATCTTCTAGTTCGGCAACCTCTGCTTCTCATCCTGCAGCATCACAATCGCACTCGGCCTGGGTGCATCCACATACACAGGCAATTCCCGCGCCCCTGTTGCCGTTGCCACCAGCACTTCCCACCGATTCTCATCCTCAGCAAGATTAAGAAAGTATGTTTCTTCATGAACCTGGAAATCCATTGCCCACCCCCACTTTCTGATTAGCCCCACAAACGGATGACGCGGGCAAAGCTGCCCGCGCCATCACGAAACAAGCTAGAAGCTAGCAGCTAAAGCTGCCTTACTTCTTGTCCTCCACGTCCACGTACTCGGCATCAATCACGCCTTCGTCTTTCTTCTGTCCAGCGCCGTTGCCGTTCGCGCCCGCTCCAGCTCCGTCCGTCGGAGCAGCACCGCCCGGTCCACCCGCTTCCGGAGTCTTCGCCTGCGCCGCCTTGTACATCTCTTCAGCCAGCTTGTGCGAAGCCTTGGTCAGGTTCTCGCGAGCCTTTTCCATCTGCGCCTTGTCATTCGACTCCAGCGCCTTCTTGGCATCGGCCACCGCGTTCTCCACGTCGCCACGTTCCGAACCGGAGATTTTATCCCCGTTCTCGCGCAGCATCTTCTCCACGTTATAGAGCATGCTGTCGAGCTGGTTCTTGGCATCGATCGCCTCGCGTTGCGCCTTGTCTTCCGCCGAGTGCGCGTCCGCTTCCTTGGCCATGCGCTCGACCTCTTCCTTCGACAATCCAGAGGACGACGTTATCGTAATCTTCTGGTCCTTGCCCGTGGCCGTGTCTTTCGCGGTCACGTTCAGAATGCCGTTGGCGTCGATGTCAAACGTCACTTCGATCTGCGGCACGCCGCGCGGAGCCGTCGGAATTCCGGTCAAGTGGAACTTGCCCAGAGTCCGGTTCTGCGCCGCCATCGGCCGCTCCCCTTGCAGCACGTGCACTTCAACCGAGGTCTGACTATCGGCCGCCGTCGAGAACGTTTCCGTCTTCTTGGTCGGAATCGTCGTGTTGCGCGGAATCATCGGCGTAGCCACGCCTCCCAAAGTCTCAATCGAAAGCGACAGCGGAGTCACGTCCAGCAGCAACAGATCCTTCACTTCGCCGCCGAGCACGCCACCCTGAATCGCCGCACCAATCGCGACCACTTCGTCGGGATTCACTCCCTTGTGGCCTTCCTTGCCGAACAATTCCTTCACCAGCGCCTGAATGCGCGGCATACGAGTTTGTCCGCCGACCAGCACCACTTCCTGGATCTTCGAGGCATCCACGCCCGCATCCTTCAAGCACTGCTTGCACGGCCCCACCGAGCGCTGAATGATGTCTTCCACCATCGATTCCAGCTTCGCCCGCGTCAGCTTCTTCACCAAATGCTTCGGACCCGAGGCGTCCGCCGTGATGAACGGCAGGTTGATCTCGGTCTCCATCGTGGTGGAAAGCTCGATTTTTGCCCGCTCGGCCGCATCACGCAGCCGCTGCAAAGCCATCTCGTTGCCTTTGCCACGAAGATCTAACCCTTCATCCTTCTTGAATTCATCGATCAGCCAGTCAACTAGCCGCTGGTCCAGATTGTCGCCGCCCAGGTGCGTGTCGCCGTTCGTAGCCTTTACTTCAATCACGCCCTCGCCGACTTCCAGCACCGAAATGTCAAACGTACCGCCGCCAAAGTCGTAGACGGCGATCATCTCGTCCTTCGTCTTATCGAGTCCATACGCCAGCGCCGCCGCGGTCGGCTCGTTGATAATGCGCTTCACGTCGAGCCCGGCAATCTGCCCGGCATCTTTCGTGGCTTGCCGCTGCGCGTCATTAAAGTACGCCGGCACAGTGATGACCGCCTCGGTCACTTTCTCGCCGAGATAGTCTTCCGCCGCCTTCTTCAGCTTCTGCAAAATCAGCGCCGAAACCTGCGGGGGCGTGTATTCCTTGCCCTGCGCCAACACGGCAACGTGGTCGCCCGATTGGACAACCTTATAGGGCACCATCTTGATCTCTTCCGTCACCTCGTCAAAACGCCGCCCCATGAAGCGCTTGATCGAATAAACCGTGTTTTCCGGATTGGTGATGGCCTGCCGCTTTGCCACCTGCCCCACCAACCGCTCTCCAGTCTTGGTAAACCCCACCACGGACGGAGTAGTCCGCCCGCCTTCTTCATTGGCAATCACTTTAGGCTCGCCGCCCTCCATCACCGCCACGCAAGAATTGGTGGTTCCAAGGTCAATTCCAATAATCTTGGCCATAAATCCATCTCCTATTGCTTTCCTGAATCAAATAAGTGCTTTGGAATCAATGCGCTTATGATTGCCAACAGGTCCATGCTAAGACCTGAGTGGAATGCTGTCAAGGTTTAGATGCGTCGTGCTTTCATAAAGATGCGATCTAAACGGGGATTCCGCTTACTCAGTTGTCTGGCCGGATGCCCTGCTTCTGAGGTAACTCCAGGGGTTGGAGCGAGGCCGTTCCGTGCGAAAGGTTTGCTTCGTTGCAAAACAAAACGCCCCAGACTCTCGCGAGTCGTGGAGCGTGTGTCGATCAGCCCTCCCCCAAGTGCTGCTCAATCAAGAGACTATATGCAGACCACCCATTCGTAAATGTCTCTTCGGTGCTGATTACTGCCACGAAAGTAACACCACTCGCCCGGATGGTTTCGAACGCCTCAATGTGCGACGGATTCTTACCCAGTTGCGTAAGCGCACGAATCACGCGCAAAACAAAACGCCCCAGACTCTTTCGAGTCGTGGAGCGTATGTCGATCAGCCCTCCCCCAAGTGCTGCTCAATCAGAAGACTACTGGAGGGCGGCTTTCCTGTGAATAGGTAAATAGGCCTATTACCTCCACGAAAGTAACCAGTTACCTCTTAGAACAAGCGGGCCCTGGCATTGGCCAGAACCCGCGTTCTGTGGTCTATTCCGAAACGTTGATGTTGATGTTTTCCTGCACCCGATATTCAATGCCGTCGTCATCCCAGCCCTGGATGGTCAGGATGTGCGTGCCGGAGAGATTGGTAGAAACCTCCGCTTGCAAGTTCGCATTGCTCGACGTGGCCACGACCGTGTTGTCGAGGTAGGCCTTCATCGAGGTAATAGGTTTGGGAGGAAGGAGAATCTGTGCGTTGACGTTGAAAGTGCCGCTCAGATAAGCCTCGGCCGCCGGCGAGGTGATATTGATTCCGGGGTAGCACTGATTGCCCTTTGGCGCGCAACCATACTGGCCGTAGGTATATTCGGCGGTGATGGTTTTGGTCGCGCTGTAAGTGTGTCCGCTGTTATCGGTGGCGCTCGCTTTCACAGTGTAGGCGACACCTTGCTTTGGTAGTTGGATAGCGACGCCGACCCCAAAGGAATTGCCTTGCGGATAGCTGTTGGTGACGGTTTGCGCCAGCACTCCATTTATGTAGAAACTGATGCTCTTGATCGCAGACGACCCTGTAGCTGAAGCATCGACTGTGAGATAGGTGGGCAGTACCAAATTCGAGGTGGGTTCACAGAAGTTGATTCCAGGCGAGGCCGGCATTGAGCATGGGCCTATGCCGAGCCCGGTAATGTAAACGGACGCTTTGGCCTGGTAGAGATGTCCATCGCTGTCCCAGGCATTGACCACGAAGTCATGGGAGCCGTTGTAAATGGCACCATCGTAGAGATCGATGCCGCTGTCTCCGGGCGGCCCGTCGTAGACATCGACATTGTTATCGTAGAGTTTGAACTGAGTAATGGTCGCACCCTGAGCGGGGGTTGAGCGGATGGAAATTTCCGGCGTATAAACAACGGTGGAACCATTGGTCGGAGTGCAGATCACCACGCCAGGCGAACTGGGGTTATTGCATTGCGACCAGGCGGCAGCGGCCATTGACGTTACAGCAAGAAGGGTTAACACGATGCGATGTTTCACGGCGTCCTCCGTGGAGCGTTAGAGGCGGCCGTTTTTCTGGAAGGTTGTTCGACGCTCAGTCCCGACCGCAGAAAGATACCGTATTAACGGAAAAGTAACTATCTGGCGGGAGCAGTCAAAAACATACAAAATAGCCGTGGTAAAACGGAGAACTCTTTTCCTCTAGTCGATCTCTGGCCTAAAAATCGGTTCTCCACCCACCGACTGATAGAAACCCCAAGCAGCCAGCGCCACCACGCTGAGCAGCGCCAAAATGAAAGTCGGCATATACCAGGCCGAAAAATCTGCGGTGAAGGGTACGTTGGCCAGCATGTTCACAGTGAATATGGCACAAGCCAGCGGCACCAGCCCGAAGCGATAGACGATTAGAACCGCGATGCTGTAGACGAGAATCTGCACCGGCAGTTCCACCCACGGGTACGTGCTGGTGAGACCGCGGGGAATGGCAAAAATGGCAATGAAAGTAATTGCAGCCAGCCAGTCGGTACTCTTAGCCAGCTTCAGACCGAACAGCGAGAAAATGAACTGGAACGACACTTTCAAGCCCAGCAACAGAAAGAAGAATTGCAGGGTTCCCATAATCGAAGCAGGGATTTGCATCAGCCACGCGCCCAACGCTGTTCGCCCACCTTGAATGTAGTCCGACGAGCCGAGACCCGGAGGTGCTCCCATGTGGACCATCGGGATGAAACGAAGTTGAAAGATAAGAATCCAGGCGACGCCGAGCATCACGCCAAAGAGGATGTCGCGGCCGACCAAAGGATCGCGGACTTGCCCCGACAGCAAACGGCTCCAGGAAATAATGGTCTGCGGCCAGCGCTTTCGTACCCAGGGTTCGAGCGCGAGATATAAGAGCCAAGTGGTTCCCGAAACGAAGAGGGCTGTGCTGATCGCCAGGACGAGCAGTCCGAAGGTTTCGGAGCCGGGTACGAGGTGCGCGCGGCAAAGCCACAAAGCCATTTCAAGCGCGAACATGATCATTCCCAGGCGCAGAGCGCCTTCCCGGTCGGCGCGGCCCTGGCGGTGATTCTTGCGAGCCAGATAGACGGCGGCCATAAGGCAGAAGATAAGCAACGTGAGCGCCAGAGCCTGGCCGACTTTCTTGCCCGCCGTTTGTTCGGGATGCTTCATGCGATCTGGCATCGTCCAGTCGCCGATCGTGGAAAAGAAAACCGGTTTGCCGCGTAGCCAGGCTGCTTCCACCCGCATGGGACGCGAGCTGCCCGGCACCGTTCCGGTCCACGCTGTCCGGGTGTCGGAGTTGGCCAGCGAATTCCATTGAGGCTCCACCTTCTGAAGCTTCGCCGGATCAAGCCCCGCCGCAGCGAAAAGGACATTCCAATCGATTGCCGTAGCGGGTGCTGTCAGGTCCTCTTTTTGCGGAGGGATCGCTTGAAAATGAATGAGATTTCCCTGGGCATCGAGTTCCACATCGATCATTCCCGAAAGAGTCGTGGGCGGATCGTCGCGTACTGCGATCCCGGGAGTGAGCAACTGATCTCGATAGCCCTCTGGGAACATGTACTGCGGGCTCTGGCGGTACCAGAAACGCAGCAGCGAGGGCCGTCCGGCAAAGACTGCGTTCCAGTCGGGATGCGGTTTATCGTTTTTCTCGACGGACTCTTCGTAGTCAGTATCAAGATCCAAACCATAGGCGCTATCCGCGGGGCGTTCGGGATATCCGAGTCGAGCAATCATCTCGCGCGCTTTTTGGCTCAAGACTTCCGGTGTC
The DNA here is from genome assembly GCA_963758565.1 of uncultured Acidobacteriota bacterium. GTDB lineage: Bacteria > Acidobacteriota > Terriglobia > Terriglobales > Acidobacteriaceae > Sulfotelmatobacter. The sequence continues at coordinate 1,039,518 of CAVWVX010000001.1, forward strand.
AATTCCAGGTGCATCTTTTCGAGTCCGCTGTAGTGGATACCGAGGAAGCTGACCATTGCCAAGGCCAGCAAGACCGCGCCGAAGCAAGCAACCGCAGCGCGCGGGCGCAGGCCGGAGGTTTCGCCGGAGGCAGCGACCAACTGCGGCGAGGGGGTTTCACCCGCGGCGAGCGCGGCAGCGAGCGGATCGCCTCCGGGCAGGGCGGCGGCCACGCTGAGAACGGTAGCAGGACGCGCCGAGGGCTCGTCTTCCAAACAGCGAAGAATTACGCGCTCGATGATGGGATTTAAATCTTTGACCACCGAGGAGGGCCGGCTGATGCCACGGTCGGACTGTGAACCTGATTTGTCCGCAGGTTTGGGATAAAACGCGCGCTTGCCGGTGAATACTTCGTAGAGCACTAAGCCGAGAGAATAAATGTCGCTGCGGGTGCTGACTTCTTTACCCGCCAGTTGCTCTGGCGCCATGTAGGCGGGAGTTCCGCTGCGCACGTCGGCGCCCTGAATCTGATCAGCGATTCCGGCCAAACCGAAATCAGTGACGACGACCTGGCCGCGGCCATCGAGCATGATGTTGGCGGGTTTGAGATCTCGGTGGAGCACTCCTTTGGTGTGCGCAGCAGCCAGTCCAGCGCAGAGCTGGCGGGCGATGTCGAGAGCTTTATCTTCCGGCAGGCGGCCGATGCGGCGCAGCAGGGAAGCGAGGTCTTCACCGTCCACATATTCCATGGTGAAGAAAGTGTGGCCTTCGACGTCGCCGACGTCGTAGACGCGGCACACATTAGGGTGGGACACGCGGCGGGCGATGCGCACTTCGTTCTTGAAGCGCTCTAGCAGAGCCTGATCGCGGGCGGCTTCGTCGGGAAGAAATTTCAGGGCGACGGGCTGGCCGAGGGTTAGATCGTCGGCGCGGTAAACCTCTCCCATGCCGCCTTTTCCCAGCAGGGCGATGATGCGATATCTGCTGGCCAGAAGCCGGCCGGGGAGAAAGCGGCCCTCGTTCAGGTATTCCGCGGAGCTTGAGCTTCGAGAAGAAATGGCGGAGGCGGGGCGCGGCGGCGGCAGCGGAGAAGTTGCGGTGGCAAAGTCGAGAGTAGCCGCGTCGTCTGAGGAGGCGGCGGTGCGTCCGGCCGACGGGGCGCCGCAAGCGGAGCAGAAGCGTCCGTTAGGCGGCAGTTCAGTACCGCAGGTTAAACAGGCTGGCATGATTTTCCCGTAACAGTCTATCGCGTCGGAACAGGAACGTGTTCGTCGGGAACATGGCAGGGAGTAACCACTTTTTGGGATCGAGGATTACGCAAGTTTCGAGGGAGTGCGGTCTTGTCCTCACGCAACCGGCAGTTCAGGCGATGCCTCACTCAAGGTCAGCCAAGATCTGCGAGGAGCTTCTATGCGTATCCGTGTCCCTTTCGTCTGCATGACTGTATTGCTGCTGGGAAGTTGCAGCTCGACGCCTCGCACTACTATCGCGACGCCGGCCGCGCGGGTCTATCATGGCACGGCGTCGGTGGGCGATTTCATGACCATCACGGTCGATTCCACGGCGCAGACCATTGCCTATAACAACCTGTCAAACGGTAGCACGGGTACGGTTCCTTACACAGTGAACTCGGACGGGACTTACACGCTGAGCGATCCGACAGGGAATCTGATCGGCGCCTACGAGGTGCCGAACTACGCGCTGCTGATTCAGGCGGCAAAAACCGGGCCCAATGCCAACACCCCGGCGCTGATCACGGCGGTGGAGAGCGGGCCGATTTCCTTATCCCTGTTCGAGGCGCAGCCCTATAACACCATGCAATTCCGGACCGCGGCGGGCGGACTGGAGGCCGGCAGCATCAGTGTAAGTCCGCAAGGCGTGGCATCCATTTCTTCGTTCTGGCCTTATGGCTCTTACAACGAAGGAAACCAGGGCGGCAGCCCATTCAATGCCGGGTCGATCGATTTGAGCCAGGCTCAACTAGATGCGTCGGGAACGTTCCTGAAGGTTGCCGACAGCGGAGGCTTCTCTTACGCCTTCGGAACCGCCAACGGAATTTTTGCCGTGGATACGGGCAATGGTGCGGTTCTAGGAATGAAAAAGGCGGCGAGTAAGGATTTCGATCCCACGGTCGCGGGCACCTACAAAGCCATGTTTTACCAGAAGACGGGCGCGAATACCGGGACGGGAAACGTGGAAAGCGGCACGGCGAGCCTGGGCAACGCGACGGTAGTGGTGACCAATAGTGGACTGGTCACAGTAACAGACTCTAGCGGAAACCAGATGGCGCAGGCGACGCTCACCGCTGTGGCCGATACTGCCTATCTTTATGGAAGTGCTGGAGAACTAGCCGACCCTTGCTACGGCCTCTTCACGTTTCGAGTGACGACTGCGAGTTCGCAACAGGATGTGTTCGTAGCCTTCATGGACAAGGCCCTGCTCTTCAGTTCGTTTACCGCGAACTTACCGTGGGCTTCGAACGGAACCTATAACTACTTTTATGGCGTGGCACTGAAGTAGGTTCGCGGCTTAAGGGTCGGCATCTGTATTAGTATCGCAACGATGAAACTGCGGCTTCGTCGTGGGTTCTCCGATCCCTTAGTTTTACTGTGTGTTGCAGCAGGGCTGCTCGCCTTCGTAGTGCAGTCCGGCGAGTTGGGCACCGCCGACACCATGCACCGGCTCCAGACCACGCATTGGATGTGGACGGCCGAGCCGCAAGTATTCCCGAACGAATATCCCGAATTTGGTCTGCATGGCCGCGGCGGACAACTCTACAGCTGGTACGGTATCGGACAATCTCTGCTGATGCTGCCTGCCGACCTTGCCGGCACCTGGATCGCGAACTGGAAAGTGTTTGCGGGATACGGCGACGACCCGGCTGTGCGCAGCGTTGTGGTGAGTTTCAGCACAGGGATTCTGGTGAACGTCCTTACGGTGTTGTTGGCGTTCAGGCTGCTTCGCCAGATGCAATTTTCTGTGCGCGAGACCGTACTAGGAGTGTTGGCGCTGCTCTTCTGCACCACCCATCTGCACTACACGCAGAACATGATGGAGAACAACTACATCATGCTGCTGACGCTGGCGGGATTCTCGTTTCAGTACGAGTGGCTGAAGACGCGGAAGAAGCGTGCTCTGTTCTGGGGCTGCTGCGCGTTGGGATTGAACTTGCTGACGCGGCTCACCACCGGACTTGATCTAATTGCTGGCGGAATTTTCGTTCTATTGGTGTTGTGGTTTGAACGTGTCCGCGGACGCGAATTATTCAGCCGTGCGATGGATTATTGCAAGATTGCGGCGCCGGTCTATTTTTTCTTTCTGCTGCTGGATCGGCTCTACCAGTTTTATCGCTTTGGGTCGTTTACGAACACCTACGTCTCGTTATTCGCCAAAGAGCAGCGACTGGCGGATCCCACGCTTCCGGCGAATTTCCCCTGGAGCACCCCGTTTTACGAAGGTTTTCTAGGGCCGCTGTTCAAGCCCGAGAAGTCGATCTTTCTATTTGATCCACTGTTGCCGCTGGGAATCGTGTTGTTGATCGCGCTTTGGAAAAAATTGTCGCCGGAGATTCGCGCTTACGGCGTCGCCTCGCTGGCGCTTCTGCTGGGCTACATTTGCTTTTATGCGCGCTACACCTACTGGGCGGGGGACTTTGCCTGGGGCGACCGCTATGTTTCGACATCGGTAGAACTGGCGGCCCTGCTGGCAGTGCCGCTGTTGTTGCGGTATCGAGGCGAAGTGGGGCCGTTGGTGTGGCGCGGTGGCATTGTGATCGTTGGGATCAGTTTGGTAATTCAACTCGCGTCACTCGCCTTCTGGCTGCCGTTGGAGATTTATCAGATGGAAACGATGGGGCATCCGACGTTCGTGATCGCGCTACGCTTCGAGAACATTGCTGCATTCGCGCTGGGAAAGATGGATGCGTGGCGATTGAATAACGAATCGATGACGCAGGATGCCTGGGATTATGTGCACATCACGACCTGGAATTTCCTACCGTTTTTGCTGCGCAGAGTGGGGGCCGCACCGAGATGGGTAGTCGACGCAGCTTTTGCGGTTTGGGGAGCGGGGATTGCAGGATTGATCTTAACTTTGAGGCGCTTGCGGCGTGTGGTAGAAGGGTAGAAGGTAGAATCATGAGCTTTGAATATTAAGAATGAGAAGACACACCGATTGGTTTCTGTTGTATGACGAGAGGGGTCTGCCGAAATGATCGGCGATACCTCGGTGGTCATCGCGATCCTGAGAGACGAACAAGACTCGGAGGCGCTGGGGGACGTCCTGGCAAAAACCGGGACTTGCAAGATGTCTGCGATAAGATACGTGGAGGCAGGCGTTGTCGTGGACAACAACCGGAATCCGATCTTGAGCCGGCGACTCGATGACTTTTTGCGCGATTTCGAAATCGGCATCGAACCGGTCACGTTGAACCAAGCACGTCTTGCCCGCCAAGCATACCGTGATTTCGGCAAGGGGCGCCACAGGGCAGGGCTTAATTTTGGCGACTGCTTCGCTTATGCACTGGCGAAGGAGAAGGACGAACCGCTGCTATTTAAGGGCGATGATTTTTGCCATACCGACGTTGAGGCGGCGAAGCCCGAGTAGCTACTCCACCGTCACCGACTTCGCCAGATTCCTCGGTTGATCGACATCGCAGCCGCGCCGCACGGCAATGTGATACGCCAGCAACTGCAGGGGAACGATTTCCAAAATCGGCGACAGATTCTCCGGCGCGGCCGGAACATATAGAACGTGATCCGCAGATTCTTTGATCTCCTCATCACCTTCTGTAGCCAGCGCAATCACCACTCCCGAGCGCGCCTTCACTTCTTTCAAATTCGACATGGTTTTTTCATAGCGCAGCATGGAATCGGGATCGCCCGTGTTCCGCGTGGCGATTATCACGACCGGGAGATTTTCATCAATCAACGCGTTCGGACCGTGCTTCATTTCTCCGGCAGGATAGCCCTCAGCGTGGATATAAGAAATTTCCTTCAGCTTGAGAGCGCCTTCAAGGGCGATGGGATAGTGAATGCCACGGCCGAGAAAAAGAAAATCATGCACGCGCTGGAAGCGCTTGGCCAGGTCCTCGCATTTTTCGTCGTGCGTGAAGATGGTCTCGAGCTTTCCGGGAATCAGGGTCAGTTCTTTAGCCGCATCGCGGACTTGTTCCGCGGTCATGGAGCCACGCACCTGCGCTAGATAGAGCGCGAATAAATAAAGCGCGACCAGTTGGCAAGTGAATGCCTTGGTGGAAGCGACGCCGATCTCGGGGCCGGCGTGCGTATAAATCGTGCCCGCAGCCTCGCGCGTGATCATCGATCCGACCACGTTGCAAATGGCCAGTGTGGGCGAGCCTTTACTCTTGGCTTCGCGCTGAGCTGCGATGGTGTCAGCGGTTTCTCCGGATTGCGAAATCACGAGCGTGATCGTATCCGGACCGACGATGGGATCGCGGTACCGCCACTCGCTGGCGTAATCGACTTCAACCGGAACACGCGCGAAGTTCTCGATCATGAACTTTCCTGCTTGTCCGGCATGCCAACTGGTGCCGCAAGCGACGATGTTGATTTTTTTCGCGGCGCGGAATTCGGCTTCGCTAATCTGCATTTGGTCGAGATAAATCTGGCCGCTGTCGAGCGAGATCCGCCCTAACGTAGTGTCGCGGACAGCGCGTGGCTGCTCGTAAATTTCTTTGAGCATGAAATGCTTGAAGCCGCCCTTTTCCGCCATGATCGGGTCCCAGGTGACGTGCTGCACTTGGCGCTGGATGGGCTTGCCGTCGAAATCGGTGAGTTCGACGCCCGAAAGGGTTACGATTGCCATATCGCCATCGGCGAGGAAAAAAATGTCGCGCGTGTGGTAGAGAATCGCCGGAACGTCCGAGGCCACAAAATATTCATCATTTCCCAGGCCGACCACCAGAGGAGGGCCATTCCGTGCGGCGACAATTTTATTGGGCTCGTCAACCGAGATAACGGCCAGAGCGAAGACGCCGGTAAGTTCTTTCACGGTTTTTCGCACTGCATCCTCAAGGGTGGGATGGCTGCCATTTCCTGTCTTGAACAGATACTTTTCGATCAGATGGGCGATGACTTCGGTATCGGTCTCGGTGGAAAACTTGTGGCCCTCTTCGATCAGCTGCTTCTTCAGGCTGAGATAGTTTTCTACGATGCCATTGTGGACAACCACAATCTTGCCGGTGCAGTCGCGATGAGGATGGGCGTTTTCTTCCGTGGGACGTCCGTGGGTAGCCCAGCGGGTGTGGCCAATGCCGTAGGTTCCATGCAGGGGTTTGAGGCGGATGACCTCTTCCAGATTGCGCAGCTTGCCTTCGGCGCGGCGCAGTTGCAGCTTGTCCCCGTTTCCCGCGACAGCAATTCCGGCTGAGTCATAGCCGCGGTATTCCAGTTTCCGCAGTCCCTCGATGATGATGGGGACAACTTCCTTCTTACCAACGTATCCAACAATGCCACACATGCGGAAACTCCAGGGAATTTAGTCTGCGAGGGAGCAGCGGAACTCTTCAATGACGGGGTTGGTGAGCACGTCGCGTGCTATGCGCTCGACCTCGGTCTGCGCTTGTTCCCGGCTCAGGCCGCCATCGAGGGTGAGTTCAAAATATTTGCCCTGGCGAACCTCCTCCAGGCCTTTATAGCCCATCTTTTTTAATGCGCCGTGGATGGTTTTGCCCTGCGGATCGAGAACGGTTTTCTTAAGCGACACGTAAACGTAGGCTTTCATGGAGAACTTTATTATACGTCAGCGACAAAATCGAATGACCCGGCAGGCGAGAGATATCAGGGTCTCGTGAGGTGGTCATCGACCGCAATCGTGAGCGCGTCGATCTTCCGCCTTAAGTCCGCCAAGGCGGCTTCGAGAAGAGCGCGGTGGCGGGGATTACTACTGCGCTCCAATTGTTGCCTTACGCTTTCCAGCGATAGCCGAAAGCTCTCCTGTTCGCGCAGGCGGGCAGCGGATTCTCTTGACAGGCGCGGCTTTTCGGGTTGGCTGCGAGCCGCAGCTTCGTCTTGCTGGGCTTCAATCGACTTGCTTTCCCATCCTCGGGCCATCGGAGAAATTATAGCTCTTGCAGTGGGTCTTCGATCCTAACTCCGGACGAGTTCAAGTCAAATTGGCTTCAGCTTTGCCAGACGCTTGTTACAAAAACCGGAACTCGGGTGGATATCTCACCTTTGTTCCGCATCTGGGGTTACAATCGGCGTGATCTTTCCACAGCTTTGTGCGGCGCGCTTTGAGGGGGGCGCCCGCCAGGAGTTCTCCCTTGCACCTCTCGCGCCAGCCAATTCCGTTCCCACAGACCGAACAAGAACCGCCTCTCCTCACGATGTCCGTGGTAACTTCTTGCCACTCCGAGATCGCGGATGCGCTTTTCGAATCCGAACAAATCCTGCTAGCTTACTCTGCCGCATCCCGGGTGGGAGTTTGCATTTTGGACTCCGATCTCCGCTTTCTGGCCATCAATCAAACGTTGGCGGAAATGAATGGTATGCCTGCAGAAGCGCACTTGGGAAAGACGGTCGCGGAGGTGCTGGGTGATTTTGCCGAAGTGGTAGAGCCTTTGCTGCAACGAGTTTTGGCTTCCGGGCGCCGCCTGTCGGATATGGAGGTCAGTTTTATTCTGAATAACCGAACTCCACCGGGGCATTGGATCGAGCACTACATTCCTATCAAGGACACATTCGGCAAGGTCAAGCAGATCGGCATGGTGGCGGTCGAGGTTACGGAACAAAAGAAACTTGAAGAGTCCTTTCGCGGTGTTTCCCAAAGGTTGCGGGAGGAAAAAAAGAAGCAGCAAGTGGTGGCGGAAGTGAGCCACGCGCTGGGGGCAAATTGGAATGCGCGGGAAATTTTCCCCAAAATATCTGCTTTGCTTAGGCGTGTTCTACGGCAGGAATACGCGGCGCTGGCGGTGCATGACGAAAAAAGCGGTCAACTGGTCCGGCACGCCTTGGATTTTCCCTTGCGCAAGGGAAACATCGTTGACAATGCTGTTGATTCGGCAAAAGGTCCACGCGCTCGGACTTTACGAGACGCTACGCCACTAATTTTTGAAAGAAATGATCTGAAAGAATTCCCCGACGGAACCACGGACTACCTATTGTCTGAAGGAGTGCAGTCCCTGTGTTGTGTGCCGCTGCTTCGTCCCAAAGGGCCCTTGGGAGTGTTGGTTCTGGGAAGCACCCGGTCTGGCGCCTTCTGCACTAGCGATCTGACGCTTCTCGATCAGGTAGCCGCGCAACTCGCAATCGCCATTGAAAACGCAAGTTCTGCGACGGAGGTGGAACAACTTCGCAAGCGCTTGCAGCAGGACAAACGATGTCTGGAGGGGGAAGCGCGACCCAAACTCCATTTTGAGAAGATCATTGGCGAGAGTCCCGCCCTGATGGAGACACTGCAGCAGGTCGAAGTTGTGGCCGCCAGCGACGCAACCGTTTTGCTATTGGGGGAAACCGGTACGGGAAAAGGTCTGATTGCGCATGCCATTCATCAATACAGCAAGCGAAAAGAACGGAGTTTCATCACCCTGAACTGTGCGGCGATTCCCACTGGTTTACTGGAGAGTGAATTATTCGGGCACGAGAAAGGTGCATTTACGGGGGCGGTCAGCGCCAAGATCGGCAGGCTGGAACTGGCCGATAATGGAACGCTCTTTCTAGATGAGATTGGAGAGATCCCTCTCGAACTGCAGCCCAAGCTGTTACGGGTGTTGCAGGATCACGAGTTCGAAAGACTGGGAGGGAACAAGACGATTAAGGTGAATATGAGGTTGATCGCTGCCACCAACCGAGAGTTGGCGAAGAGCGTAGCTCGAAAAGAATTTCGCAGCGACCTTTATTACCGGTTAAATGTCTTCCCTATTCGCCTGCCGGCGCTGCGGGAACGACGAGCCGACATTCCCCTGCTGGTGCGTCACTTCATCCGGCATTTTACAGAGAGAACGGGCCGTGCCATTGAGACCGTTCCCAGCCAAACCATGGATGCTTTAATCAACTGGCAGTGGCCGGGCAACGTCCGTGAATTGGAGAACTTTATTGAACGCTCAGTCCTCCTCACTGAGGGGACAGATTTGCGGGCGCCATTGGCCGAGTTCCAAGCCGAAACCTCCACCACCCCGGATCCCTCGCTCAAGACTACGGAACGGAAACACATTATCCGGGTGCTTTGGGAGACCGAGGGGATGATTTCTGGACCACGGGGGGCGGCGCATCGCCTCGGCCTGAAACGTTCCACCTTGCAATCCAAGATGCAACGCTTGGGGATCACACGAGCCGAATACTCGCAGCCGCAGTGAGGTTGCGCCTGCTTCTGATTGATGAACACTTCCATGTCCGTACCCGGAAATGCCGAGCACCGTTTCCTATGCCGAAGGGTCGGCATCGACTTCATCGGCGAAATGATTTGAACGTGCAATAAGCTTTTGTTTCTGGCACTTGGACGCTGATCGATTTTTGCCATTCTGGAACCCCAATTGCAATGCTATCCCCGAATGGGAACGAAGTTGGGGCGGCTTCTTTCCTAATAAAGAACAAAGATTTTCCCAGTACATCCGACCTCCCCAGGGATCGGAGCCAGAATGTTAGTAGTAAGGAACTACCAGCCGAGTAGTTTAGTTCGGCCGTTGCCGGAACCTTTGAAGCGTAAGGCGTGGCCGGGCAAGTTGCTCCGGGCTGAAGGATGGATTCTGCCCCGGTACGAATCGGCGCCGCCCGATGCGTTTCTGAGCGAAGCGAATACGAGGGTAGATGAGTTGCTGTATTTGTTCGCCTGCCAGATAGAGTGGGAGAAACGCGGGGAACCCAGTGCCGCCTGGGAGTTGATTTCTTCGGCACGTGATCCTCGTAGTGATATCCGTGCGCATGCCCGGAGTTTGCTCGCAAGAGTTCAAGGAACCCCTCCCGAAAAAGAGCTTCCAAGGTTGAAACCTCCACCGGCGAAAATTCCGCAAGTGAGGCTTGCGGAACTAAGTCCCTCACAAGCGAAGCCTCCAGCACCGGAAAAAGTCTTTTCAAAGGGATATATTCCGAAAAATTCGAGCAAGGAGGCAGTTTTGAAGACTCCCTATAATCTCGAGATCATCGAGAGCTGCGTGGGCTGCAACTCAAGTAAAGGCGGCTTTTTCTGCCGTTTTTCCCCGTCGGTTTTGCAATCCTTGGACTCGGTAAGCCATCACATGATCATGCCTTCAGCAGCGGTGCTATTTGTCGAGGAGCAAACGCCGAGGGGCATCTATGTAATCTGCTCCGGCACGGTGAAGTTGTCGACCTCATCTAAAGAAGGTAAAGTGCTCATTCTGAAGCAGGCGGTAGCCGGGGAAGTCTTAGGATTGAGCGCAGCAATTTCCGGCACTAATTATGAAATGACCGCTGAAACTTCCTGTCCCTGTCAATTGAACTTCGTGAGCCGGAAGGACCTGATCACCCTACTACAAAGCCAGAGTGAAGCTGGCGTGCACGCCTCCCGCTCGCTGAGCCGCGAGTTTCAAGGAGCATACCGCGATATCCACGATCTGTTGCTGGCGCGTTCTTCGTCGGGAAAGCTGGCACGCTTGTTACTGTCCTGCGCTCCGTCTACGGTTGAAGAATCGGATGAAAAGCCGCTCCGCCCAATTATGACCCACGAAGAGATGGCACAGCGTATCGGAGCTTCACGGGAAACGGTGACCCGGCTGCTTAGCGATCTTAAGAAAAAAAGGTTGATCCGCCTGGCTGGTACGTCTCTGGTGATCCGCGACCGGAGCGGACTGCAAGCCTTGACTCTCTGAGTTTTCCCCCACGCTGGAGGGCAGTACGAAGCTATGGGCTGCCCTCTTTTGTATTTGGTTTTGCAGTGCCTGGGACTTAGAATCCAGAGCCTAGCCTCAGAAAAAGTGCTTCCCGCATCTCTGAACTTGATTACTGGTACCGGATGATAATCACGGGGCGCTCAGGTTTATAGTCCAAACAATTCGCGCAACCTCTTGGTTTGTGCGCGGCTGACCGGAATTTCGCTTTGCTTCTTATCATCCATGCGCAATTGGTAAGAGCTTTTGAACCAGGGGACAACCTCGCGAATACGATTAATATTCACCAGGTAAGAACGGTGCGCGCGCCAGAAAAGGCCCTGATCTAGGCTGGAGAGCAATTCCTCCAAGGTTCGGCAGTTGGAGTGGCCTTCCATACCGGAGGGTCCGGCGGTCACCACGGTAATGACGCCGTCCTCGATGGAGGCGTAGCAGATTTCTCTCTGATCAACCAAGAACATTCGGCCGACGGCCTTGAGCAAAATTTTTGATGCCTGGGTTTTCGGGGTTTGCAACATGCGAACCAGTGCATCGATCTTCTCGGCCGGTAGGTTCTCCGAGCCCTGCTGACTGCGAGCCTTCTGCACCGCCTGCGACACCCGTTTTTTGTCGAACGGCTTCAGCAGATAATCGACAGCGTTCACTTCAAATGCTTTCACCGCGTACTGGTCGAAGGCGGTAGCGAAAACGATCTTGGGCAGGGAAATTTTCTTGTCGAGCAGTTTCTTGATGACGCCGAATCCGTCGAGGCCGGGCATCTGGACGTCAAGGAATACGAGATCAGGATTATGTTCTTTGATGAGGGTGACTGCTTCCAGGCCGTTTTTTCCCTGGGCGACTACGGTCACGTCGTCGGCGCTCTTGAGCAGGTACGCGAGTTCGTCGCGGGCGAGCTGCTCATCGTCGACAATTATGGCGGAAAGGGGCATTCGCTCTCCAATGCCAGTAGGTCTAGTGAAAGTATAGTAGCCGCGTTTTAGCAGCGTCAACGCGATGCGCAGCGCCTGACAGTCAGCGCTGCTGCATCATGGCGCCGATATCCATTTTCGTGTAGCCGGCAGGGATTTCGAACAAACTGGCAGGCTGCGCTCCTTCTTGAATGTTGCGCATTTCGCCATCACTGTTCTTGCCGCGCCATTTCACAGGAAAGCGCAGCTTGGGGTCCAGCCAGAAAGTTCCGGACTCACCTTGGGCGTTGGTGCCTTCATACTTGACCGTGTTACGACCGTTGATGGTTTCGTGACCGACCTTGTGGCAGCTTCCGCCTTCGTTGCGACGTACCTTCTGCCAATCGCCACAGGCGTTTTCCACATCGCCCGTTTGAAAGAAAGAAGCGGCATAACTCATGCGCTGGTTTTGCATTTGAACGGGCATGTCCATATACATGTGCTGCTCTGCCATAAGAACGGTGGTTGTTTGAGTAGCGAAATTTACTAAGACCGCGGCGCCGCCGCGTGCGTTGCCATTTTGCGGCTCGATGCGAAGCTTGTCTTTGGTGAAATAGAGTTTGGCCTGGCTGCCTGCGCCAGCCTTTTGCAGATCGACGATTTCGCCGGAAAATTCAGCCTGCGCCATGGCAAGAGTGGAAGCAAAAATCAGGGCAAGGGAACACGAGATGCGAGCAGGCAATCGAAACATAGAAAATCCTCAGATTTTGCTGTTGGAAATCTTTGATGCGCGTTTAAGCCTGAGCCACAGCGCAGGAAGCATAACAGAGTTTGCTCTTGCAAGCCTAGGCCACATTCTCCAGAGCGAGAGCCATGCCCATGCCGCCGCTGACGCACAGCGTAGCTACGCCGCGCTTGGTGTTCCGCTTCATCATTTCGTGCAAGAGGGTCACCGTGATCCGGGTGCCGGTGCAGCCGATGGGATGGCCGAGGGCGATTGAACCGCCATTTACGTTGAGCCGGTTGCGATCGAAATTGAGCTCGCGGTCGCAAGCCAGAACTTGTGCGGCGAAGGCTTCGTTCAGTTCGATCAAGCCGAATTCGTGGGTACGAAGATTGTGCCTCTCTGCCAGTTTGCGTAAAGCAGGTACCGGGCCGATCCCCATCTCGCGAGGATCGACACCGGCCGAAGTGACGGCAGAGATTCTCGCCAACGGCTTCAGGTTATTCTGCTTTACGAAGTGTTCGCTGGCCACAACGACTGCGGCGGCTCCATCGGTAATTCCCGAAGAATTTCCGGCGGTGACGGTGCCGGTTTTTGAAAACACCGGCGCCAGTTTGCCCAGCTTTTCCATGCTTGCCCCGGCAAAGGGATGTTCGTCGCGGCTGAGAGTCGTCGAACCTTTCTTGCCTTCGATCGTCACGGTGGCAAGCTCTGCATCGAATCTTCCGGCGGCAATGGCGCGTGCGGCGCGGGTTTGCGAGGTGAGCGCGAATTCATCCTGCTCTTCGCGCGTGATCTTGTAATGCTCGGCCAGCACCTCAGCGGTTTCGCCCATGACCATTTTCGCCATGGGACAGAAAAATCCGTCGCGATACATGCCGTCGACAAGATCCTGATTGCCCAGGCGATATCCGAAGCGGGCTTCAAGGTAGTAGGGCACACGCGACATCGACTCGGTGCCGCCCGCCAGAATGCAACTAGCGTCGCCGAGCAGAATTGACTGATAGGCGAGCACGATCGATTTCATCCCGGAAGCGCAGGCTTTATTCACCGTGAACGCCGGTACTTCCTGCGGGACGCCGCTGCGAATGGAAATTTGCCGCGCGGGATTAGGTCCGCCGCCGGCCTGACGGGCATTGCCAAAGATAGCTTCTTCAATTTGATCGGGCTGGATTCCGGCACGCTCAATCGCCGCCTTCGCCGCAACCACGCCCATATCAGCAGCGGTGAGCGAGGCCAACGAGCCGCCGAACTTGCCGATGGGTGTACGCGCGGCGGAGAGAATGTAGACTGCCTGCAAGGAATGCCTCCGAAACATTTGAGTTTAGCAGGGCGGGAAAAGATGCAGGAAGCGCCCGAGCAGGCTCTACCGCTCGTCCATTTCATCGCGAATGTAGGGCCCAGACGACTTTACGTGCTTTAGGCTACCCATGAGTTCGGAGACTCTGGCAGCCATCTCTCTTTTATTCATCAACCTCGGTTTAGGCCGATTCTCAGCCCCTAGGATCGTTTTCGCCATCGGGTGATTCTACACTTCCGTCCTTGCCATTCCGCCTAACGTCCGGCATAATAAGAGTTTGCTTTGACCTCGCCGGATGCTTCCGGAACAAGGATAAACCTCTGTGTTAATGATTCGACTGGCGCGCATGGGTGCGCGCAAACAACCGTTTTACCGCATTGTGGTAATTGAGAAGGCGCGCGCGCGCAATGGCCGTCCGGTGGAAGTTGTGGGAACCTACAATCCCCGCACCAATCCCACCAGCATCGATTTCAAGCGCGAGCGGGTGGATTATTGGGTGTCGAAGGGCGCGCAGATGTCCGAGCGCGTTGGCAAACTCTACTCCAAGCCGGTGGCGGCGCCCGCGTCTTCGGTCGCGTAATCAATCCCATGAATGAACCCTCCGCCAACGTCGGCAAACTCATTGAGCAGATTGCCAAATGGATTGTCGACGAACCCGATCAGGTCTTCGTCGATCACCTGGATGACGACGTGATCGAACTGGAAGTCGCTGAAGGGGACGTGGGCAAGGTGATTGGGCGGCAGGGGCGGAACGTTCGCGCATTGCGCACACTGCTGAGCGCTGCCGGGGTTCGGTCGCGCAAGCGCTACACGCTGGACGTAATCGACTAACGTCCACCAGAATCATCTCGAACCAAAACGGCGAACCCAGCGCCGGGTCAGGGAACCGGACCATTCGCGATCCTGATACAAGTGGCGAGTTCATTACGCTGGCTCGCGTGGTGAAAACACAGGGCCGCCGCGGCGAAGTCGCGAGCGAGATTTTGAGCGATGTTCCCGATCGCTTTGTGGTCGGGATGAAGTTACTGGCGCTGCCACGAACTGCTGACGGCAGGCGCGAACTGGAAGTGGAAGAACTGTGGCCGCACAAGGGCCTGTTGGTTCTGAAGTTCGCGGGGGTGGAATCGATCTCTGAGGCGGAAACGCTGGTGGGATGCGAGTTGCAGGTTCCGCGCAGCCAGCGTTCAGAACTGGAAGCGGGTTGGAGTTATGTAAGCGATCTGGTCGGGTGCGCAGTACTGGACCAGGGTCGCGAAATTGGCAAATTGGAAGATGTTCAGTTTGGCGCGGGCGAAGCGCCGCTCTTGATTGTGCGCGATGCCGCGAAAAGGGCTTTGGAAGTGCCTTTCGCCGAAGCATATTTAGAACGGGTTGATATAAAGCGTAAGCAGATTCTGATGAAGCTGCCCGAAGGTCTGCTGGAAGTGAATGCGCCGCTAACTGCGGAGGAAAAGCAGCAACAGGCGCAACAGTCGAGAGAAAAGCGTTAAACACAGACGATACAGAGGTTTACCGGGTAAAGCCTCTGGTACAGATTTTGATCTGCGATGAAGACCGATATAGTTACGATTTTTCCGGACTTCTTCCGCGGACCGTTGGATTACGGGATTACCCGCCGGGCTCAGGAACTGGGATTGGCGGAGATCAAGGTGCACGATCTGCGGGCGTTTACTCATGATCGTCACCGCACGGTGGATGACCGGCCTTTTGGGGGCGGTGAAGGCATGGTGTTGAAGCCGGAGCCGGTTTTTGAATGTTTGGAGTCGCTCGGAGTGGCTTCCCGCGAAGAACGATTGGCGGGAAGCGCAAAGCACTCGGTCGTGTTGCTTTCGGCACAAGGCCAGAGGTTTACGCAGACCCTTGCCGCTGAGTTGGCGTTGCTGGACCGGCTGGTGATGATCTGCGGGCGCTATGAGGGCGTGGACGAGCGCGTGGCCGATTGTCTAGCCGACCGGGAGTTATCCATCGGCGATTATGTTTTGAGCGGCGGTGAGATGGGTGCGGCCGTGATCGTGGAAGCCGTAATGCGGTTGCTTCCGGGAGCGGTGGGAAATGCGGCGTCAACGCAGCAGGAGTCGTTTACCGTTGATGCCACTGTGAAGGGCGCAGGCGGTGCGGATTCGACTTGCGGGTCGAACGGATTGCTGGACTATCCGCACTACACCCGGCCAGCAGAGTTTCGCGGGATTGCGGTGCCGGAAGCTTTGATGTCGGGCAACCACGAGGAAATCCGCAAGTGGCGGCGCAAGCGGGCGCTGGAGAAAACATTGAAGAACCGCCCCGATCTGCTAAAGGGTGTGGCGTTGAGCGACGAAGATCGAAAATTTGTGGCCGCGATCAAGAACCGGGAGCAATAAAGACCGCGGAAGAGTTTGAGACTCAAAGATCACGATTTCACAATTCAGAAGAACGAACTTAGAAGGACGAACTATCATGTCGAACTTAATCATCGAAAAACTGCTGGCGAAAACGCAACGCACCGACATTCCGGCATTTCATCCCGGAGATTCCGTGCGCGTGCACGTGAAGATTAAAGAAGGCGATAAAGAGCGCGTGCAGGCGTTTGAGGGCGTGGTCATCAAGCGCGACAACGGACCGCAGGCCAGCTTCACAGTGCGCAAGATCAGCTTCGGCCAGGGTGTGGAGCGTATTTTCCCCATTCACTCCAAAGTGATCGACAAGGTCGATCTGGTGCGCTCCTCGAAAGTGCGGCGCGCCAAGCTTTACTATCTGCGCGGACTGAAGGGTAAAGCGGCGCGCTTGAAGGATGCCGAACGGCCGAGCTAGCCGGTCGTTTATACGGCTGCAGATTCCATGCCCTCGGTAATCACCTCGAGGTCGGCGAAGTCCTCGAGGCGCGGCCTTTTCAGGCGGTTCAGCACGTATTCCAGGAGAGGACGGTCGCCCTGGCGAATCTCCTGGAACTCCACACCGATAGCGCGGTTCTGCGCGTTATAACGAACGTGCCCGCGCAGCGCGACGCTCACGTCGCACATATTCAGCACAAGCCGCAACCCTGTGCCGGGTGCAATCAGTTGGTTGGCGCTGATCAGGCATCCAAGCTCTGAAAGCTGCACCAGGCGGCCTTCCATACGTGAGTCGCCGCCAATCTCAGCCAAGTTCGCTCCGCCGTCGACATTGAAGCGCGGGCGGCGTCGCCGGTTGGCATCGTTTCTTGCAAACACGCTGGTCGCCGGTTTTTTGGTGGGCAGGGCGGGAATTACCGGCAAATACTGTTCGTCCATCTGCCGCAGTTCTTCTTCCCACGGAATCTTGCTGCCCTCGATGCACTCCACGGTAAACTGCCCCGCGAGAGCGGAGCCTCGATCGGCGGTCCATACCACCCTGCACACCGACTTCGTGCGTCCGCGTTCGACCGTGACAATGTCCCCTACCTTTACTACCCGCGTGCTGCGCAGCCGCGCACCCCGGGGATGAATGTCGTAGGTGCAGGCCATTTCCGACCCGCCACTGTGCATGTGAATGAGGCGCACCGGCAAGGCAAGATGGATTGTCTTATCGATCAGCCCCATTTGCGCTGCCTGGTCTTTGCCCGACTGGATTACTTCTTCAACCACCGCTTTATCCCCTGGTCCTCGTGAGCTATCTATCGAAAACATAGCAGTACATGTACCAGTGGACAATGTACGTTCGTAATCGAAGTAATGGTTACTGGGCGGCATTACCCTAAGGCGAGGGACGTGGCCTCTTCGTCCGATACGGGTGCGACTGTGGAAACTCTGTGCATTTTCGGGGTTGCGGGAACTTTGGCGGCGGGTGAAGATGGTGCATTTCCTCGTTTGATTTTCTTTCATGTCGAGTTCTGCAAAAGTTGCGCCCAAGTTTTCGCTGTCCCCGGCGGCGGCGAAGCTGCGACTACTGAAACGGCTGCGTTGCACGCTTCGTTATGAGAAAGTTGCGTGGGCTTCGGGAGCAGTGCTGGTCGCCGGGGTGGATGAAGTGGGGCGCGGATCGCTCTTCGGGCCAGTGGTGGCGGCGGCAGTAATTCTGGATCGCGGTTACCGCCTACGCGGCCTGCGTGATTCGAAGCTGCTACTTCCCGAGCGCCGCGATGTGCTGGCTCCGCGCATTCGCGACCATGCCGTTGCATGGGCGATCGCGGCAGTGGATGCGGCTCGCATCGATCAGATCAACATTTACCAGGCGTCAAGGCTGGCCATGCGCGAGGCGGTGATGCGCCTGCAACCCGCAGCGGATCATCTCCTCATCGACGCGGTTAAAATCGATTGCGAAACTCCGCAACGCCCGATTATCCATGGCGACGCGCTTTCCGCCTCAATCGCTGCGGCTTCTATTTTGGCGAAAGTCGAGCGTGACCGCATGATGTGCGAATGGGATGCCGTCTTCCCGGAGTACGGTCTTGCCGCGCACAAAGGGTACAGCACTCCGCAGCACAAAGCCGCGTTGGAAAAATACGGTCCCACGCCGCTGCACCGGCAGTCTTTCGCCCCGGTGTGGAGTAATCCGGAAAAGCAGGAAATCTTTGAATTTGAAGAGGTTTCTGCTGAATTGGCGGAGCTCGCAGAAGAAAACTAGCGACTGGGCTGCACGATCAAAATCATTCCAGGATGGAGAACCGCAACATTCCCGTTATTACGTTTGAGCGCATCCACAGTAGTTTTGTAAGTGGTGGCGATTGAGTAGAGAGTTTCGCCGGTCTTCACCGTGTGGCGGAGTGTGGCAGTTTCGTGGGGAGCGTCGTCGTCGGCGTCCGCTGCTTTGGCGGTTTTTGCTTTTACCTTAGGCGAAGTGGATTTGACCGAAGCGGTCTGTGTCGACTTTCTAGTGTGCGAGGTAGATTTTGACGCTGTCGCAGGCTCGCTATTGGGCGAAACTGGCAGGTGCAGAGCCAAAACTTTTCTCCCGCGCAGGCTGTCGCTATTGCGCAAGCCGTTCCAGCGGCGAAGCATCAGTGGCGAAACCCCGAAATTCTCCGCTACTGTCTCGACAGTATCGCCCTTGCGGACTTTGTAGCGCGTGATCCGCTTGGCATACGTTGCATTGTCGCTAAGTGGATGCTTGCCTGGGGCGATCGGAATGACAATCTTTGTCCCGGCTTGCAACTCCGTTTCATCAAGCTGATTGGCAGCGGTAATCGCCTTCGAAGTCACGCGATAAGTACGGCCGAGCGATGCCAGCGTATCACCGGGCTGCACCTTGTGATAACGCCACCAGAGCCGCATGTCGGCGGGAATAGAGCCGATTGCAGTTTGATATTGAGCTTTTGTTCCCATCGGCAAGTGAAGCTCGAAGCTGCCTTCCTTGGGCGTGGTCATGCGCAGCAGGCTGGGGTTCAGTTCCTGTAGTTGTGCCGGAGTCGCATCCACACACTCCGCCACCAGCCGCAGGTCCACGGGATAATTGATGATCACCTTGTCGAAGGCCAGCGGCTCATCCATGGAAACATCATCAAAGCCGTATTGCGAAAGATTCTTGGCCACGATGGTCACGGCCAGGATGATCGGAACGTAGTTGCGTGTTTCTTTGGGAAGAACGTTGCGCCGGTAGAGTTCCCAGAAGTCGGCGTACCCGGTGCGCTTGACGGCAGCTTGCACCGTGCCGGGGCCGGAGTTGTAAGCCGCCATCGCGAGATACCAATCGCCGAATTGCGCGTAGAGATCCTTCAGATGGCGGGCGGCGGCGCGAGTGGACTTTTCCGGATCCTGGCGATCGTCGACCCAAAGGCTGCGCTGCAGGCCATAACCACGACCGCGCGGTCCCATAAACTGCCAGATGCCGCGAGCCCCGGCGCGCGAGACCGCCAGCGGATGGAATCCTGATTCGGCCTGCGCCAGATAAATGAGATCCTGGGGAACGCCTTCTTGCTTGAGGATCGAGACCATCATGTCGTGGTAGCGCCCCGAGCGGGCGAAGGCGCGCTCGAAGGTTCCTCTTCCACGGTTAGAGAAGTAGCTGATGTAGCCTGCGACTTGATCGGTCATCATCAGCGGCAGGTCGGAGCGGGTTGACTTGATCTCAGCCTGCGCCTTGGCCCGTACATTGGGATCGGCCGAGGGCGTGATGCCGTTAGTTTCGTCGATCGGGGCAGGTTCGGTCTTCTGGGCCTCAGAGTCGGAAGACATGCCCAAGGCACCCAGATCCAGATGGTTCACGCCCTCGACGATACGATCGAACTCTTTCTCCAGCCGGTCGTCGGAGCGGATATCGAGATTACTTTCCAGCAAGTCGTTGAAGGCATTATCAAAATTCTGCTTGGCCACTTCGGTATGCCCGGCGCGGTAAGCGTCCATGCCGTCCTGATAGTTCTTTTCGACGTGGGTGATCAGATCGGCGACGGGATCGGAGGCGGGAACTGGCGAAGCTTGTTGGCTCTTGACCTCGGGTTTGGATTCCGCGTTCTGGGATTGGCTGACCACGCTTGCTGCGGGAGGGGTTGGCTCGGCCGGTTGCGGCCTCGCCGGAGACTCCGTTTTTGCCTGCAAAGCGGGTGGGGATGGCGGTAGCAGGGGCACAGGCTTCTGCGCCGTATGACAGGAGGAGGCTAACCATGCCATGCCGGCCAGTCCTGCGATCCGCATTTGAAGTCTTGTAACTCGCATATTTCTAAAGGAGATACGGATCAGTCTCCGTGCAGATGCCTGCTGGATTCTATCAAAATCGTATCCCGCAGGCAGGCTCGGGTCAACGCCGAAAGGCTGGACGGCGGTTACCTTCGGCACCCGACGGATGATTATCCGCCTCGACTCTTCACTTAATCAGACGGCGGAAGAGGCCCAAAGGTTTGACACGTGGAAGATGACAAACCTTAAGGTTCAAGCCGGATTTAGACCCTGAAATAGTCCGGGCGCCAGTTCTGGATCGACTTCTTGATATCTGCTTGGGACAGCTTTTCGGAAAGCACTCGTTGGGCGAGGCTCGGTAGTTCCGCGTCTGAAGCGAAGCGCAATCCAACCAATTGGCCCGGAGTCAGTTCCAGGATACGGGCTCGCAAAGGTTCGGGCAAAAGCGAGGCGAGACGCAATTGTTCTTCGAGACGGATCACGCGGTCCTGCACCCGAAGTGCATACAGGCGGATCTTCAAGACTGCGGTCGCTAAGGCTACTGCGGCCACAAACATGATCCCAATGTGCAGGCCCGGGTGCCAGATGAAATGAACTACGCCGGCTAGAGCCAGCAGAAGAAATACGGGCAGTACGAAGAAATGGAACGGAGGATCCCAACGTGTGTGGTTGGCATAGGTTTGCGGTTTCTTTTCGGCCATTAAAAACCTCCCGGAACGTTAGCCCACGAATTTATACCCCAAACCGGGAACCGTCAAAATTAATTGCGGCTTTTTGGGATCGGTTTCGACCTTCTGGCGGAGGCTGCCCACATGCACGTCGACGGTGCGGCTGAAAACCTCGGTGCTGTACCCCCAGACCTCGCGCAGCAGTTCGTCCCGCGAAATCGTCACGTCGGTGTGGGTTACGAAATATTCGAGCAAACGGTATTCGCGAGCCGACAGCGGGACTGGATCCCCGTCCCGAGTCACCGTGGTGCCGCGCAAGTCTATGCGCAGTCCGCCGAACTGGCGTACGGAATCTCCTGCCGGCCCGCGCGATCGGCGCAGCAAGGCCTCGATCCGCGCCACCAGTTCCGCGGGCTCAAAGGGTTTGGTTAGATAGTCGTCGGCGCCCATGCGCAGGCCGACTACTTTATCTACTACCTGGTCGCGCGCCGTCAGCATAAGGATGGGAACGTTTAGGCCAGCGGCACGCAGATCACGGCACAAGTCGAAGCCATTCCTCTTGGGCAGCATTACGTCCAGAAGGAGAATGTCGTAAGAATTGCGCATCGCTTGCTGGAAGCCGGCGTTGCCATCCGCGGCGGTTTCGATTACATAGCCTTCGTTTTCCAGGCGGTCGGTAAGGGCCATACGGATCGCAGCTTCGTCCTCCACCAGCAATATTTTTTCGTTCATGAGTTCGTCGACGGGATGTTGAAGATTGTACGACGAGTCAACTCTCACTTCCCACTGGAGCCGTCGACCGGGCGCAGATGGATAGTAAAGACGCTGCCTTCGCCGGGGGTACTGACCACCGTAAGTTTGCCCCCCATGGCCTCCACCATTGTCTTAGTAAGGGGCAGTCCCAGTCCGTTGCCGTGGATCTGAGCGGCTACCACCGCCGGGCTGCGAAAAAAAGGCTCGAAGATTTTCTTGAGTTCGTTGCGATCAATTCCCAACCCGCGATCTTCCACACTCACTCGAACTTCTTTGCGGCCGCCGTTTTCCGTAAGTGAAGCGGTTACTTGTGCCCATTTCTTCTCGCCGCCATATTTCAGGGAATTCGTTATTAAGTTCTGGAGGCATTGGGAGAAAGCCGCACTGTCGCCTAGAACCAGGGGTAAATCGGGCTCGATGTTCTGCTGCAGTGTGAATCCGGAGGATTCAATCAATGGAGCAAGGCTTTCAATTGTGTTTTCGATGCCCAAGCTCAAATCGATGGGCTCAATTCTGTATTGATGCTGGCCGGAGTGAGTTTCGGAGAAGAGCAGGATTTCCTCGACCAGCCCGGAGAGTTGTGCCGCCTGATTCTTGATGGCGGCACCGTAGCGGGCGAGGCTGTTCTTTCCGACGACACCGTCCTCCAGATTCCGTGCCGCTAATAGGATTGCAGTGAGGGGAGTGCGCAGTTCGTGGGAGACGCCAGCAACAAAGTCCATCTGCATGCGAGCCAGCCGCCGGGCACGCTGGCTGGTGACAATTACTAGTGTGAGGGTGACGGCTAGAATGCCGAGGACGCCAAAGCTTACCAGAAGGTTACGGTCGCGCAGACGTGCCACCGCCGCATCCAGAGAACCTTGCCGGTGTTGGGCGATCACGGCCAGAACCGGCTCAACCGGAGCCTGCACCAGCGGATCGATAAAAAGGTGCGGTTCATCACCTGGAGACTCGGCGAAAGCGGGGAATACGGTTCCGGGGGAACGAGGCATGGAAGGGCCCCGCTCCATCGAGGGTGGTCCGAAGAGATTCAGCCGGGCATCGAAGGCGGAATTGCGAGCGGATCCATAAGTGGCTTCTGAAGAAAACAAAACTACCGGGGGATCGTCGTCCAACACGACTGCGACTTTATAGTTCTCGCTGTGGCCGCCGAATTGTTGTTTGCTCAATTCCGGCAGAAGGTGTTGCACAAAAAACTGCCGATCCAAAGGAACGATCAACCAAATGGTTCTGCTGGAGAACCCGTTGCCTGTGGATGCGATCATCGGGTGCACCAAGGCCAGGCGATGTTGGTCCAACATCCAGCCGAATTGCGTGTCTTTGCCGAAGCGCAGGGGCTTGCCCGAGATTGGGCCCGCTTTGGCTCCAACCGCTGCGGAGGCGACTGGACCCGGTGAGAGTCCGCGCAATTGATCCTTCAATCCGACCAGCGCGTTCGGCCACGGGGCTGGCCTGTAGAAACCTGCCGGTGAGATTAGCAGGGGATCATTGTCGGAGCTGGCATCCCAGGCAAATACGTCCCGGACTATTCCCGCATGTTGTGCGGTTTGCCGCCAAAGATTGAGCCGGTTCGCCGCCTCTTTCGCAACCGCCGATGGCGCGCCTCCTTCCTCAGATTGCAACTCGAGACACAGTCCGGAGAGTTCACGCTCCAGCGCATGGCGGAAGTCGAAGAGTGCCGATTGCAGGCTTTCTTCCATATCACGCGCCGTGGCTTCACTGACTTGCTGAGTCGACCGGTACTGCAAGCCTCCTAGTGTGGCCAAGACGACGAGCAACAGAAGGATCAACCAGGCTGAAACCCGTGCCTCTTTGGGTAAAAGACTCATAGCAATGAATTAAGGTTCGGTGATCTCGATAGCTGGATCTTCCATGGTCAGATCGAGAAACAAAAAAACTGATTCAGGCTATCAGTTTAGCGATGACTCCCAGCACGCGATGTAAATTCCGTGTAAAGAGCAATCCGACAGTCGGACAGGTTTCACTTTGCAAAGTGCGGGAAGGGGCCGAGCGGCAAGACTTTCCGCAGCTCTCGCCGCGAAATCAACTTCGCCGGTAAATCGCCGCAAACTTTACCCAATCCTTACCTGGGTTTTACTCGCTGCGAAGCGGACATCGAGTCTAATCCTTTCAGAAAGACGAAATAAAAACCAATCGCAAAGCTGAAAGGATTTAAAGGCTACTATGGAAAAAATTATCGCAAAGAGACTCGGTACTACGGCACTGTTGGTTTTGGGCATAGCACTGTTGTTCGGGCAGGCTGAAGCGAAGACGAAGTCCAATCCTGTAATTGAGGCGAACATTCCTTACGCGTTCCACCTCGCCAACCGGACCCTGCCAGCGGGCAGTTACAAATTTGAAGTGGCGACAGGTACTCCGGCGCCCACAGACAGCGTGAGCGTTCTGATCGTGCGTAACCACGAAGCAGGCATTTACCAGGCCGTCGCTGTTTCTGTACAGGCGAGGGCTGGGTTACCAAACGAGTCTAAAGTGGTGTTTGACTCTGCCGATGAGCGCAGCCTGGTTTCGGTGTGGAAAAACGGCGACCGCTTTGATTTGCAGAAGGCCATTGCCGCCGAGGCGGAAAATGGCGACGACTGGACTGGCGGAGCATCGTTGGTTACAGTCTCAGCGCGACTCTCCGACCGGTAGATAGTTGACCAAAACTGCTGATGCGAGGAATCTCGCGCCCGGAATGGAACATCGAAACGGATATGAAAGCCATTCAGGTGAAGCAGGTCGGCGGACTAGAAGCGATGGAGGTTGCGGAGGTGCCGGTGCCGCAACCGAAAGCGAATGAGGCGGTGGTGAAGCTGGCCGCCTCGGGCGTCAACTTTATCGATGTCTATTTTCGCGAGGGGCGCTACAAATCGCCGCTGCCATTTGTTCTGGGCCAGGAAGGTGCAGGTTCGGTGACGGCAGTGGGTGCAGAAGTAAAGTCGGTCAAGGTGGGAGAGCGAGTGGCTTGGACCGGCTTGCAAGGGGCGTACGCGGAATACGCAGCCGTCCTCGCTGATCGATTGGTTCCGATTCCTAAGGGTGTGAGCGAGCAACAGGCTGCAGCAGTGATGCTGCAGGGGATGACCGCGCATTATCTCTCGCACGATACTTATCCATTGAAGCGCGGGGAAACGGCACTGGTTCACGCGGCTGCCGGTGGAGTTGGTTTGTTACTAACCCAAATGGCACATAACATCGGCGCAAAAGTAATTGCGACGGTGTCAACTGACGAAAAAGCTAAGTTGGCGAAAGACGCTGGGGCGGATGAGGTTATCCTCTACACACAATCCGACTTTGAAACCGAAACCAAACGCATCACCGCTGGTAAAGGCGTGGACGTGGTCTACGATTCAGTGGGCAAAACCACATTCGAGAAAGGGCTGAATGTCCTGCGCCCGCGCGGAATGATGGTGCTCTTCGGTGGTTCGAGCGGCGCGGTCGCTCCTTTTGACCTGATCGCTCTGTCGCAAAAAGGATCGCTCTATGTAACGAGGCCAACGCTGACGAATTATATTTCTACACGCGATGAATTAGTTGCGAGATCGAGTGCGGTGTTCGGCATGATCGTCGCCGGGAAACTTAAATTGCGAATCGAGCATACTTATCCGCTGGGGGAAGTGCAGAGGGCGCACCGGGATTTGGAAGGACGGAAGACGACCGGTAAGCTGCTGCTGATTCCGTAAGAAGGCAGCAGACAAAGGCGGATGCACGTTTTGCGCGGCTGAAGGTATTTCGGATGGGCAATCCCTTAGATGGATGTTTTCCTTCGTCGAGAATACTGCCGCGCATATTCCGGGGCATGCCGATCAGCCATAAGTCTCGCATCGTTAATCGGTTCCCCCGCCGTCATCTGCAGCGGCACCACTCCCGCCCAAGCAGGGAAGGAATAGTCTTCTTCGTCATCAATCGCGGGACCTTTCCGAACTTTGGCCGAGAACTCCTCGATGGGCAGGTGCAGAACAGAGGTTGCTTTGAGTTCGCGATCGTTGGGTTGACGTGAATCCGCCCAGCGGCCGGGAATAATGTGCTCGGAAAGAAGCCGCAGAGCTTCCAGTTTTTCCGATGGGTGGTCCACCAGCGTTGCCTTGCCCAGCACAACCACAGAGCGGTAATTCATGGAGTGATTAAAAATCGATCGAGCTAGCACCAGTCCATCCAGCAAGGTCACCGTCACGCAGACTGGCACACTCTCTTTCATCTGGCGCAACATGCGGCTGGCGGCCGATCCGTGGATGAACAAGCCGTTGTCCTTGCGGCCGTATGAAGTTGGAATCACGAAAGGCTGACCCTCGACAGCGAAGCCGACATGGCAAAGAAAGCCTTCATCCAATATTTGATATACAGTTTCGCGGTCGTATACGGCGCGATCAGCTTCACGGAAGAGCCGCGTCCGCGGGGTCGGTGCAGAAGAACGAGACATGAGGGAAGAAACTCCGGCAAGCGCCAAGGATGGGTGAAGGGAAAGTGTAACACTGCCAAGAAAAATGGATCCCGCAAAACTGTGGGATCCATTGCTTTGAAGGCTAAACGAAATCCCACGAAAATCTACCAATTAAATTTCATGGCGAATTGGAACTGCCGCGGATCGTAGGCCGCTGTCGGTTGTCCCGCATTGCTGAACAACGGGCTGACGGCGGCGACGTTATATTTGTTGGCAATGTTAAATATGTCGGCAATCAATTCCAGGTTGTAACGCTCGCCGAAGAAGATGTGTTTGGAGACGCGCAAATCGTTAAACAAAGTCCACGGTGTAATTCCTGCGTTGCGGCCAAGGTTGCCATCGAGCTGCAGTAAAGTGGGCACAACTCCGGTCGCCACGAATCCGTTAATGCAAGGCTCCTGCAACGTGCCACTGGGCGAGTACTTGCTTTTGTAAACCGTTCCGCAGGCTGGATCAATGGTTGTGTTGGGCCGCGAGGTGAGAGAAGAAATTTGGAAATTATCTCCTCCCGCGGTCGTGATGTTAAATGGCCGGCCCGATCCAGCCTCAATGATAGGAGCGAAGGTCCAGTCGCTGGCGAACTTTCCCGCAAAACCGCCGTGTCCCACCTTGCCGGTTTGATACACCCCGCTGAAGACGAAGCGATGGCGTTGATCGAACAGCGAGTTCGAGCGGTCCAGCGCCGGGTAATAGCTATCTTGCGGCGTCAGCGTCGATTGCAAATCGGTAGAATCGTCAATCGCGTGCGACAAAGTATAGGAAGCGAGGAACTCGTAGTGGTTGCCGAAGCGCTTGCGCAAGTTTGCCGTCAGCCCGTGATAGACCGAACTGCCATTCGAGTAGTTGGCGTCCATATCTCCGAAGGGGATGCAGCCCGTGTAGGAGAAGCCGTTGGTTGCAGACGGATTGCAGGCGGTGTTGAAGCCTGGAAGGGTACCAACCAGAGTTGTCGCCTGAGTCACGCAGGGCGCAGTCGCGCCGCTCAGGTTGTAGGCAGCGGCGATCGAAGGATTTAATCCGCCGGGGCGGAAGAAATTCATCAGCGCGGCATCGACATACGGAAACGGAGCGCCGCCGGCAGGATTGCAACTGACAGTGAAGGGGCTGGCCGGGGGTGCCTGACCAGTCAGCACGGCATCGTAATAAGCCGCTTCGAAGTTGGCGGTGAGCAAATCTCCGCGGACGGTATTGGCATTGATGGGGCGGTTCAGGTGGCGTCCCCCGTTAAAGTTGTAAGCCACGTTGAGTGCGAAGCCGTGGCCTAGATCACGCTCCACGCTCAGGTTTGCCTGCTGCGCGTACGCGTAAACAAAGTTTTTGGCCTGGGGATAACCGAAGGGCTGAAATCCCAACGGAAGCAGGGTCGGGTTCGCTGGATTGAGGTTCAGATAATTCTGGTTGAGAAACTCTGACTGGGGAAAGTTTAACGCCTGGAATTGCTGCTGGTTCGGAAGATAGCCAAGATTCGCGTTGGCCGTGGGGGACAACGATGGCGTGCAATTTGGCTGGTTCAACGTCCCTTGAAAAATCGTAAATGCATTCAGATTGGACGGATTTCCCGCACCGTTACAAAATCCGGTTCCGACAAACGCCAACTGGCCGCTGGTTGAGCCATCTGAGGCGTCCCCCAGGAAATACAGACCGAGTAAGGGATGGTCGTAGAAAATTCCATAAGAGGCTCGGACCACCGTCTTACCATCGCCCTTGGGATCCCACGCCACGCCGATGCGCGGCTGAATATTGTTGGTGTCGGTTTGAATTCCTTTTTGCAATCCCAAATAGTTGTAAGCGGACTGTGCCAGGGCCGTTGGCGGCTTAAATTTCGGAGGAATCTCAACATCGTAGCGAATGCCATAGTTCAGCGTCACGGTCGGCCTGACACGCCAGGAATCCTGCCAGAAAAATCCCAGCGCCTTGTTCTTAAACGAGTCACTGGGGCTGCCTAAACCTTGAACGAAATCTCCCGGGAGCCCGGCACCGTAGGCTTGTACGGGAGAGAGGCCAGGGAAGGTCGGAAATGTTGCACAATCAGGGATGGTTGCAGGGTTGCAAGTGAATCCCGAGGTAATCGGTCCGAAATCGTAGACGCCGCCGTAATTCACGGTGAAGATGGCGGTTAGAGGCAGGTAGTTGAAGTCGACGCCGAACTTGGTGTTGTGCCGACCCATGGTCCAGGAAAAGTTGTCGCTGAATTGATAGCGCTGCTCGACGCGCTGAATGTAGGAGTAGGGCTCGCGTCCAAAATAAGCGAAGCCGGGAATATTTACCGCCGGGTCGGCGCCGCCTGGAATTTGCGTGTTGTAATAATAAGAAAGTCCGCGGCGGGCATACTGAAATGTGAACTCGTTTACTTTGTTCGTGCCAATGCTCCAGGTGTCTTTCACTACTCCTGTGACGTCGCGATAAGTTTGTTGCGAGGTGCGCGAATAAGCGTTCTGTCCGAAGGGTTGATCCTGGCCGCTGCCTTCGATCCCGGTGACGGTGCTGGGGCTGACATTGCCGCGCAATGTCAAACGATTGGTGCTGCTGATGTTGTGATCAAGGCGCAAGGAGTACAGACTGGTTCCTTCAAAAACCGGAAAATTTCCAATCTGCGAGGCCAGAGTTTGATACGAAGCGGGTACCGGCACGCACGCCGTTCCCGGAGAACACGAAGTGGGGAAACCGCTCCAACTGTTCAGCAATCCGCCAGTTGCGCCGAGAACAAGTTGGCTTGGCCAAAAGCCTTGAATCGCTTGCCCCGAAGAAGCTCCCGCGAGAGCCGCGTACTGGGCTACTTCCAAACCGAACCCCCCGGGGTCGGCGCCCTCCTGGGCAAGCACAGCGGGATTTGTGAGAAAACCGATCTGGTCGTTGGTGAGCTGCAACGTTCCGTACGGCAATCCCACGGCAGTGGTGTCGAAGGGAGTTAATCCAAAATTATTTTGCCCGATACTCGAAAATCCCGTTTCGTGTCGGCGCGTCACTTCGTAGGAAAAATAGTAATACGTTTTATCTTTCTTGATTGGTCCGCCGAACGCGATTCCGGCCTGCACGCGGGTGTACGCGGGATCAGGAACGGTGCTGAAAGGATTCACCGCCTGAAAGTTGCGGTTGCGCAAAAACCCGAACACATCGCCATGAAAATCGTTCGACCCTGAACGTGTAATGATGTTCACCACACCGCCGGCCGCGCGGCCGTACTCTGCAGCGTAGTTATTAGTGATGATTTGAAACTCCTGCACGGCTTCCTGAGAAACCGTCGAACGCACTCCGTTGGTGGAATTGTCGGTAGCGTCCGCGCCATCCACATTCACCAGATTGGAGCGGGCGCGCTGGCCGCTGATATTCAGCCCTGATGTGGGAGCAGCGCCGATGCTGGGGGCGTTATCGCGTACTACTTGCGAATCCGTGAGAGTGAAGTTGATGTAGTTACGTCCGTTGATCGGCAGATTATCGATGCGCCGCTGCCCGATCGTGTCGGTGGTTGAGGTGCGCGAGGTCTCAACCAACTCGGCTTGTGAACTTACTTCCACCACTTCCTTACCGGTGGCGAGCGCCAGCGCTACGGGCAACTCTACCAGTCCGCCTACGGTGATGCTTATGTCCTTGGCCTCGGCCTTGCCGAAACCCTGAGCTTCCACGGAAACGGTGTAACTGCCAGGAGGGAGTTGCAGAGCGCTGTAGCCGCCCTGGCCATCGCCGGTGGCCGCGCGTTCCACACCCTTGGCCACGTCCCCCACCCTAACGGTTGCATTCGTCACGAGGCTGCCCTTGGGGTCTTTCACCGTCACGTGCAGATCGCCGGTGGCCGCGCCACCCTGACCAAACGCGAGGGAGGACAGCAGCAGTCCAAGAAGTGATAAGGAGAAAACCTTCAGGCTGAAAATCTTAACGGAGCGGATCGTTGCGCTGCACTTCATAGAGTCTCCCTTGCTTCCGCCCACTCATGAGTGGCGGGGAAACAACTCAAAGGCCATCGGCTACATTGCTCGAGAAAATAGCCACAATCTTTCCGGGGTTGGCAGTGTCCCGCTGGTTTGTACACCAGAATGGGAGCTAAAAACAAGGTGAGATTGATCAGGGGTAGTGTGGTAGTTACCTGAAAACCGCGGCCGACGGCGATGCCGAAACGGAAGATAGCAAAAATCCTCCATGCCCGTCTGTGATCGGCATCACAGGCCTACACTTGAGCGGACAGACGTACGGCCACCGAAGGATTCTGCAATCGGCCCAGCAACATTGCAGTTCCGCTCAATTGCTCGTACCGGTCAGCGACACGAACCGCGGCCAGACCGGAGTTCGGCCAGGCCAGCGCCAGATAAATCCGCGCTAAAGCCAACATCGCGTTGCGGCGAAGCAGAAGCGAATCATTCACCAGCCGGTGAGCCGCCGCAGCCGCTCTAGCGTCCCCTGCGGCGAGCGCAGCCTGGCCAACCCGCACCAGCACCGCGGCATTTTCTGCCGCCATCCATACGTAGGCGGCCATAGCCAGCAAGCGCTCGCGGCGAACCGCGCGGAATGTACCGGCCGGAAGCCGTCTGCGCAGATACTCGTCCTCAGCAGGATTAATCAGATTGCGGAATGCCTGAACGTCGATGGGCCGGATCCTTTCCGGCGACTCAATCCCCTTGCGGCTCTGCAGACTCCGCGCGGTCGCTACGCTCAGAATTGTAGCGAGCGCTAACACAGCGGCGATGACTAAAACAATGGCCAGACTCATTGGTGTATCAGTCGCTCCAATTCCTGATTCCAGACCTCGAGCTCGGGTACCAGCCTCGATGGGTCTTCTCTCTTGGAAATACTAGAGAATTTCTTTTCCGGAACAAGGAGGAAGTAATACCAGATGAGGACGCAAAGGTGGTAGGTAGCCATTATCGGGAAATCAAGAAAAACTCTATATCGGCTGGAGAGATTCCCGTTTGCAGCCAGCGCCCATATCGCGAGATGAACACAAGCCGATATGCCGAGCCCCAGCATGATGCCAAATGCCGGTCGGCTCCAACGCAAGTGAAAGTAGCTCGCAAATATAAAAAGGAATACGATCAACCCACACTCGATCATGTAGATGGTCTGTTCCAAGAGGTGGGCGCCGGCGAGTATCCCGTAAGTGCTGTCTTTCGGCGTATAGGCAGCGGCTGCAACGGCCGAAAGTACCAATGCGATTCCGACTCCGCGAATAAGAAATTTGCCCAGCTTGGCGAGCGAAGAGTAGGAGTCAAATACTACGCTGAAGATTTCGCCAATCAAAGCAAACTTGACTAAAGCTTCGACCAATAATCCCGCCCAAAAGACGCGCCACCAATTCTCTGGACTTACTGAGGGCAGAATGTCCGCCGCGTATACAGTAAGCTGTGCGATGGGGATGATTACTGCGAAAATAAAGAAGGTGGATACGGGCCGTTCCATCTTGCGTCGCCAAATCAGGTACGCAAGAAGCAAAAGCAGCAGGTTAGGCGCAACCCAAAGATAGTGCCACAACAGTGAATGCGCCCGGAGCATAGACGTAGCTCCGCAATATACTCCGAACTTGCGCCTGGGTACAAGGCAAGCGATTCGTGTCCGTTTTTCGTAACACTACCAAAAAATTACGGTTTGCAAAGCGTGTTGCCACCACAATTGGTCGTACCAGATCCACCGTCCGCATTGACCACTGTGGGTATCACTAAAGTGTTGAGGAACATCAAGGCTGCTGCTACGACGAGAAGGGCACGTTTCACGGTATTTTTCTCCTTGTTCGCAATTGCGAAGCGTGATATTTTCATGACTCTTCGTGGGCTGAAAAGATCACATTAGCCCCTGGGTGTATCCGGAATTCGTAACAAGACTTTCGATTCCCATGACGCTTAAGTCCGCCCTTCAGGATTTGCGCGAGACAACGTTGGCCGCCGTTTCTGGCCTGCTGGCGAAACTGAATTATTTGGGTTCTCTACGCCGTGGCGAAGGCGGTTATCAACACTGGGGAATGTCGATGGTGCATGGGGAAGAAGCGTCGGAACGCGCGCTGAAAGCGGCTCACAACGAGGTGTTGTCCACGGTTCTGCGAACGCCGATTACGGAACTCGAGGAAGATTTGCAGCACTCCAGTTCAGCGAAAGATGAAACCGCAGGAAATTATCTGGAGAGTATGCGCGCCCAACTCGGCGAACTATTACCCTCGCCGCAGGATGCCGCCTCCGCCCGCCATCTTAGTTCAGTGCTGGTGGCCCTTTCGAGCTTGGAGAAGAGCCGTAAGGGTGCCACTCGGTCAATTTCATCGCCACCCCCACCACCTGTCCGATAATCTCGGCTTCTTGTGGGTGGCGCAATACCCTTACCGGCACCGGCGACAAGGGATGCGGCTGTAAAATTACGTCATCTTTGCGCATGCTGCACCAGCAGCAAGTGTGGCCCTCGCGAGTTTCCACAAAATAAATCGGGCGCTCATACTCGCAGCGCCATAACCCCTCGACCACCTTATTCTTCTCTTCGTCCACTTGGATGAAGCTCCCGGGCGGCAGAATTGGATACATGGTGAAATCCTGGTTGCCGATGTACCCGTAGGTGAAATCGCTGTGCGCGAACTGTGCCAGATATGACAATGGCACCAGTCCCCACTGCTCGACCAGCCGGCCCAGATTGGATGTGCGCTGCTGGTCGAAACCTGGATCCATCTTCACCGGCATTTGCACCGAGGCCATCCCCGCCAGAGCCTCCGATACATGGGACCGCGGCGGTGCGATCAGGCTCAGGTCGGCCGCAATATTATTCATGTCCACGCCGTACCAGGCCAGCAACTCCCGCATATCGCGGCGGTAAATTACCGCCAGCGTATAGAGCCTGAAAATGCTGGGCAACACGCCCTTGGTCTCGATATCCGACAGACGGCTCGGCGGAATGGAGAATTCTTCGTTTCGGTATTTTTCGGCCATGCGGGCGCTGGATGTTTCAATATCCCGCATGGTCAACCCAAGTTTCTCGCGCAGGGTACGCAAGCTCTTACCGGCCGGGAGCATGACACGCCTCCATTAAAGTGTGGGACATCATAGCAGGGCGAACCCTTCTTGTGTAATGAATCCCGCAATAATTTTAAGTCCCGGAAGTTTGTTACGAATTCAGAACACGCTGAAAACCGCGTCCTGCTTGGCTAATAGCTACCATACTGCCCAAATGCCTTTACCCGCTTCCCGTATACTCTGGGGTTCTGAACAGGCCGTTTGTTCGGATTTCGTAACAGCATTCCTCGAAATTGACAAAAGTCGATTTACGCGCCTCGGAACCGTCCCCGGATCTTGTGGTGCGGCCATTCGCTGGGAGGTCTGTGCTTTGTCGAGATTCGACTCGGGGCATCATGACATTTGTCACGCCAAGCCCGTGATGAACGGCACTGGTGCGCAACCTTCCTTTCCGCGAAGATGCCTTCACCGGGCAACGTAAGCCAGCCGGCATCGAAAGTAAGCAGCATTCGGACAGCGATTATGATTGCAACCCAAGAAGCGACAGCAATTAGGCAGCAGGGAACGGCTAACCCCGTGGTGGCAAGCCTGGAGGGCGTCAGCAAATCTTATGGCGACATCCGCGCCCTCAAGAATGTGAACTTCTCTGTTGAAGCCGGCCAAGTCGTCGCCTTGCTCGGACCCAACGGCGCCGGAAAAACCACTGCGGTAAAACTGCTTCTGGGGCTAATGCCGCCAAACTCCGGCAAGACACGGGTATTCGGCGGCGACCCCACCCATCCGCAGAATCGCATGCGCACCGGCGCCATGCTCCAGGTTGGCAAGGTCCCGGAAACCCTGCGGGTCGGAGAGCATATCGATCTGTTCTCCAGCTATTACACGAACCCAATGCCGATGGCGGAAGTTCTGGCCGCTGCCGGGCTGGAAAAATTGCGCGACCGCAAGTTTGGCGATCTCTCCGGAGGCCAGCGGCAGCGTACTCTCTTCGCTTTGGCCATCTGTGGCAATCCCGATCTTCTATTTTTGGACGAGCCCACCGTCGGTCTGGATGTGGAAGCTCGCCGCTCGCTTTGGGAAGAAATCCGGCGCCTTGTCGATAAGGGCAAGACCGTGTTGCTGACCACTCATTATCTGGAAGAGGCAGACGCTCTCGCCGACCGTATCGCCGTCATCAATCAGGGTGAAATCATCTCCCAAGGCACGCCCGCCGAGATCAAAGCACAAACCAGCGGCAAGCGCATCCGCTGTATGACTTCTCTGGGCATGGCGGCTCTGCGACAAATCCCCGGCGTGACTGACGTTCGTCAAGACCGCGAAGCTGTCGAAATTCATGCGCGTGAAGCCGAACCAGTGGTGCGAACTTTGCTTGCCCGCGACGCTTCGCTTTGTGGACTCGAAATCACCAGCGCCGGACTCGAAGAAGCGTTTCTGGCACTAACGCAAAACAAATGATGATGTGTTCAGAACACACTGAGCCTGAGTGCGTGTTATACGCGATGAAATGAGGACACCATGAGTACAGCAGTTGCCGCTCTTCCAGCTTCGATTGATCGCTCGACCAGCCACACGATCACCATCTATCTGAAGGAAGCGAAGTACGAATTCCTCAAGAATCTTCGTCTACGGGTCTACACGGTATCTGTCCTCAGCTTCCCCTTGATGTTTTACGTTCTCTTCGGCCTGGTTTTGAACGCGAAGCAGGCGATAGCGGGCATGAGCGTCCCGACGTACATGATCGCAACTTACGGAACTTTTGGTGTGATGGGAGCTTCGCTTTTCGGCACTGCCTCCGGTCTGGCCGCTGACCGCGGTCTGGGATGGTTGCAGGTAAAACGCGCTAGTCCCATGCCGCCCTTCGCCTACTTCAGCGCGAAAATTATTCTTAGCCTGATCTTCAGCACCATAGTGGTGACGCTTCTGCTAGTGCTGGGCTTCAGTTTCGGCGGCGTGCGCATGCCACTGGCGGAAACCGGCAAACTGATCGGAACTCTCGCCGCGGGTTCGCTTCCTTTCTCTGCAATGGGTCTCGCCATAGGCTATTTCGCCGGGCCGAACTCAGCCCCAGCCGCCATCAACCTGATTTACCTTCCCATGTCCTTCGCCAGCGGTCTCTGGGTGCCTTACATGTTCTTGCCTAAAGTTGTGCGCCAGATCGCGCTGGCACTTCCGCCTTACCACTTGTCACAACTGGCTTTAGGAACGGTGGGCGCAGGATTTCATGAATCAACGGCGACCCACTGGGAAGTCTTGCTTGCATTCACCCTGATTTGCCTGGGCGTAGCACGCATCGGGTTTCAGCGCGATCAAGGCAAGCTGTACGGCTAATGAGAGCGAAGCTGAAGTTCACTGATGAATTTTAAATTTACTCTTTGTGGGTTGTTCTTATGAGCGCGGACAGCAAAAAATCGACAGGCGCGACCATGATTTTCATCCTGCTCGGACTGGCTGCCATCGCCGGTGGAACGAAGTGGCTCGTTATTCTGATCCCGCTTGCCATTCTCGTCTGGTACGGCGTTGGTTCCTCGTGGCGCACTGGCCGGAATTGACCGCTGGGGTGAAAATAGATTTATGCCATTGATGTCAATCGAGCTCGGAAGTGGATGCGAGTCCGCCGGCCCCTTCAAGCTGAAACCGTGGAATGCCATCTTCAGGGATCGAGAGCACGGCTGGAGCCCATTACTGTGGGTGCTTTATCTTGGCTTTTTTTTCGTGCAGCCGATCTATGACCATGTCAGCTTGCGCATGTGGCTGGTTGACCTCGTCGGAGCCCTAATATTTCTCTGCCTCTATTTCGGACTTTTTATCCTCGTGCGCCCCCGCTCTCTGGTACACATCGCCGGAATGATGTTGCTTGGGCTTCTTTACCAACCGTTCAACGGCGGTGCCTGCACGTTCTTTATTTTTGCGGCGGCGATGCTACCCTTTTGCGTCGAAAGCCAGGCCGCGGCGGTCTTCGGGTTGCTCGCCATTGGAGCGACTGGTGCGGTTGAAGGTTTGTTTCTGCACATTCACGGCTGGCAACTCTTTTATTCCGCGCTATTCCCCATGATTATCGGGGCGGGAAATACTTTCTTCGCCGAACGCAACCGAATGAATCGTCGATTGCGCAAAGCCAACGATGAAATCGAGCACCTCGCCAAAGTTGCCGAGCGCGAACGTATAGCCCGCGACCTGCATGACGTCCTGGGACATACTTTGTCGGTCATAACTCTGAAATCGGAGCTCGCCGGCAAGTTGATTGATCGCGATCCGCAGCGCGCCGGAAAAGAAATTCGCGAGGTCGAGGAAATTTCGCGGCAGGCACTTTCCGATGTCCGCGACGCCATTCGGGGCTACCGCTCCAAGGGACTGGTCGCCGAGTTGGCGCATGCCAAGTCCACTCTGGAAACGGCAGGCGTGGCCGTGCGCTGCGACGCGTCGAACGCCATGAAACTTCCCGCCTTGCAGGAGAGTGTGCTATCGATGGCCGTGCGCGAAGCGGTCACTAACGTTGTTCGTCACGCCCACGCTCACACCTGTACTCTCCGTCTTGAGCAGCGGAACGGCACGTGCCATCTCGAGATTGAAGATGACGGCCGTGGCGGCTTTCAGTCCGAAGGCAATGGACTTCGCGGGATGCGGGAGCGCGTCGAAATGCTTGGCGGCACGCTCACTCGCAACACCCAAGCCGGCACCAAACTCGCAATCGCCGTTCCAGTCAAAGAAGTGGCGCTGAAGTCCGAGGACGTTTCGATTTGAGCCCCATCACGAAAGAAAATCGCAAAACCATCCGAGTTGTTATTGCCGAAGATCAAGGCATGGTGCTGGGCGCTCTGGCCGCACTGCTGGAGATCGAAGGCGATATCTCGGTGGTCGCGCAAGTGCGTGATGGCAAGCAGGCGCTGGAAGCAGTGCATACTCATAAGCCGGATGTGCTAATCACCGACATCGAAATGCCACTCATGACCGGTCTCGATGCCGCCGCCGAACTCAAGCGCCGCAAAGTCAGCACGCGCGTCATCATTCTCACCACCTTCGCGCGCGCCGGATATCTACGCCGCGCTATGGAAGCCGGAGCGCTTGGCTACTTGCTGAAAGATATGCGCGCCGAGGAACTCGCTGACGCCGTACGCCGAGTGCAGCAAGGCTTGCGCGTGATCCATCCCGATCTCGCCACCGAAGCCTGGAGCGAAATGGATCCCCTCACCGACCGCGAACGCCAGGTCCTAAGGCTCGCCGGAGAAGGCATGCAAAGCGGCGACATTGCGGCGGAACTCGGATTATCCGAAGGCACCGTCCGCAACTACCTCTCCGAAGCCATCAGCAAGATGGGCGCCAGCAATCGAGTGGAAGCCTCGCGACTCGCGAGAACAAAGGGATGGCTGTAACGGGTCGTGCGGCGCGGAGAGTCTTCGCGTGCGTCCGGAGCAAAGTAAACCTTTCCGCTGTTCGAACTATCAAAGGGATGTCCGTTCCACTCCCGCGTCTTCCCGCTCCGTCGTCTTCACGGCCCAAGCCATGCGCGGCGTATTGTGCGCGATTCCAATTTGGCCTTGCGCGTTCAGTACGATGACGCCGCCATGCCCGTTCAATCGCTGCTTGAGGTAGTTCATCGCTTCTTTGGCGGCCCATTCCGGCAAATTTCCGGCGGAGACGCGGTCCGCGGTCCATTTTGCAAGAACCAATTTCATGATCGGTTCGCCCCAGCCGGTGGTCGAAACCGCGGCGCTTAGATTGTCCGCATAACAGCCGCAGCCGATCAGCGACGAATCGCCTAATCTTCCCGGAGCTTTGTTGAGCGTTCCTCCTGTGGAAGTTGCGGCTGCGATGTTTCCGCTGCTATCGAGTGCGACGGCCCCGACTGTGTCGTGCGAAATGGTTGCATCGTGCACTGCGGGCGCAAACAAATCTTTGCCGTCTTCAGCCGATCCATTTTCGGCGATGCGCTTCTGATATTCGCGCAGGCGCTCGACTTCGCGAGCGATCACCAACTCTTCGTTCTTGCACAGCGCGACGCCGTGTTCGGCAGCAAAACGTTCCGCACCTTCGGCGACAAAATACACATGCGGACTTTCACTCAAGATCTTGCGCGCAGCACGCACCGGGTTGCGCAGGCGCTCGACGCATCCAACCCCTCCGGCGCGCAACGTGGAACCGTCCATCATTAGAGCGTCCATTTGCACTTTGCCGTCACGGTTGAGAAAGCTTCCGTGGCCGGCGTCGAAGGTGTCGTCGTCTTCCATGATGACGACTGCTTCTTCGATGGCATCAAGCGCGGTACCCCCGCGCGCAAGCACTTTCCACCCCGCAGCGAGCGCGTTGCGGACTCCGTGAATGTGGGCTTCGACCATGTTGTCAGGCATGGCCCAAGCTCCGCCGTGAACGACCAGAACAGGATTGTGTGGCATCGATAATTAGTCTAGCAAGCTTCCAACTAAAGGTCAGAACGTGACTCCGCTCGACGGAGGAATGCGTCGGTTCTGCGTGAGCGGTTTTCTACGTCGTCATTTGTTTCGCTTCGAACGGATGCCACGATTTTATCCGGACGCGTACAAGCCAGAAGAGCAGCAACACGAGGGGCAGCAGAGCGGGCACAATCAGCAGGCCGGTGCGGCGTATGGCGGCCGGGAAAACTTGTTGCTGGCCGAGGAAAAAAGACCCGGTGGCAATGAACCATCCGAAGCACATGCGCCACAGGTGGCGGGAGACGCGTGCCGGGCGGGTGATGCCGCGAAGGAACATGCGCAGGTCCCCTGCGGCGGCGAGCAGCAAGATCGAACCCATAAAGATGTCCATGCCGCCGGGAGCTCCGTCGACGGGTGCGCGGCCGGCGATCTTCGCGATGCCGTGGAGCATACTTAGAGATCCGATGGCCAGAGCGAACACGAAGCCAATCCAGTTGAGTACGCCGGGGGCGGATTCAGTGCGGCGGCCGGCAGACCACGCTGTCCCTACCATGTAAATGGCGAGCAGACCGCCAAGAAAGTTTCCGGTCTGGTGCTTCATGAAGGCGAGATAAGAAGCGGCCGTGGCCATGCCCAGCATGGAGATAACGAAGACATTCCCGGCAAGACGATGACGCTCGGAACCTTTGCGGAACAACATGGCGGCTGCGCCAGCGAGCATGGCGAGAATTCCGCCGGTGATGTGAAAGAACAAGATGGGCAAACGCATGGGACACTCCTGACGAAAATTGCTGGGAGTTGCGAATGAATGCCGGCCTAAATCGGGCCCCGGTAGCGGCGCAGCCGCACCGCTACAAAAATAAAAATTGCTGCGACGGCGACGCCACTCCAAAGACCTGGCGTGCTAAAAAAATGGTGAGGAATGAGGGTAGCCATGAAATCTTCGTTGTGCTGGGTTTCCATTCCACCAGATGTTCCGGCCAGTCGATTTTGTAACATGGTAAGAAAGTAAGAGGTGTTGAGCGAAACCTTCTCCACCACGACCACCACGAATGGAGGCACGAATGCCCAGATAAATGGAGCGCGCGGCGCCCAGGCCGAAACCATCAGCAGCCAGCCATAAATAGGCAGATACCACAGGCCATGCACCGTTACAAAGTGGTAAAGCAGCACAGTGGATACGTGCAGGAACGACAACTCGCTGAAGGGTGCGGTAATACTTAGTCCTCTCCCCATCAGAACCACACTGCTCAGCAATAGCATGATCAATTGGGTAGCTATGCTGATCACGAAACTGACAATAGGCAGAATGATGAGAGGGATGGCCAGCTTGGAAAGAACGGTGATGAGATCGGATACCGGCAACGATTTCCAGAATAAAATGCTGCGGTCGCGACGCTCGCCGTAGAGAGCGTCAAGGGAATAGAAGACGCCAACGATAAGACCTGTCCCCATTATCAGCGCCGCCGCTAGCTCAAAGCGTGAGGTGAACAGATCGTGCTGTTGCGCCGGACCGACCGAGGTTGGGCCGAGGTGACGCGGCATGCCAAGCGGGTTGACCGCGAAGCCGATTAGAAAGAGTGCCGCAGCGGCCAGAGGTGCAAGGTAAATGGAACGGTTCTCCCATATTTCGCGGCGAATCGACCAGTAGAGCACTCGTGCCGCAGAAAGGGTTGCGGGCGCGGCCGGGGCGGCGGACTGAGTGAGGTTCGGTTGCGTGTTCATTGAGCGCTTCCTTCTTTGTGGGTTGCTGCCAGGGTGGAGTGGCTGCTGACCACAGCTACGAACAAATCGGCGATGCTGGGCGTTCGCACATCACCGAGTGCGGCCAGTTTCTGGCGATCGGGATTCTTGTTGGTTCCGAAGTCAAAGAGCAGGATTGTGCGTCCGAAGACCTCGCGCTCCGACATCGGTCGTAACGCACGTCCCGCTTCGATTTGATCGGGACGGACCATCAGCTCGACGTAGCGCGCCTCGAGTTCTTCCATGCTGCAACTCAGGACGATGCGGCCGCGATCCATGAACATCAGGTCGGTAAGAATGTGCTGCATCTCTTCCACCTGATGGGTGGTCACCAGGATGGTGCGGCTGCGATCGAAATAATCGTTGAGCAGGGAATCGTAAAACTGCTTGCGGAATAAAAGGTCGAGGCCGAGCGTAGGCTCGTCCAAGACCAGCAACCGGGCGTCGATCGCCATTACCAGTGCGAGGTGCAGTTGGGCGACCATGCCTTTGGATAAGTGGCGGACCTTGCTGGAAAGTTTAATGGTGGTCTTGGAAAGAAGGAGTTCTGCCTTGGCGCGATCGAATCGCGGATGCACTCCCGCGACATAATCCAACGCGTGTGAAACCCGCATCCAGCGCGGAAGGACGGCGACATCGGAGATGAAGCAGACGTCGCGCATCAGTTCATCGCGCTGCCTCCAGGGATCGCGGCCCAGAACTTTAAGCTCGCCTTCATACTGCGTCAGGCCGAGAATGGCGTTGAGTGCAGTGCTCTTTCCGGCGCCGTTGGGGCCGACGATGCCGAGGATGCGGCCCTCTTCCACATGCAGATCAATACCGTCGAGCGCGATGGTTGTGCCGAAAGCCTTGCGCAGGCCGCGTGCTTCGATCACCGTCATTTCTTCGGCTCCTTGATTGGTGACGCATTCGATTTCTGGCCGTCGGCGGCATTCATCAATTCCTTGGGTGTGAGTCCGAGGCGCTGGATGGTTGCGGAAATCCGAGGCCATTCTTCCGCCAGGAATTTTTTACGTTCGCCCTGCAATAACAAAGCACGCGCGTTCGGATTGACGAACATGCCCAGCCCGCGCCGGCTTTCGACCAGGCCCTCATCGACCAGTTCCTGATACCCCTTGAGAACCGTGAGCGGATTGACCCGGTATTCCGCCGCGACATTGCGCACCGAGGGCAGCGGATCGCCTTCCTTCAGCACTCCGTCGAGAATCATCGCCACCACGCGATCGCGCAGCTGGCGGTAAATCGGCTGACTGTCATTCCACTCACGGTCCATGGTGTTTTCCAGATTGCGGTACTGGTGCCGATCCCGTCAATTCTTGCGGGTGAGGTCCATGTGCGCATGAATCGCCTTGTCGTTCATCATGAAAGTCCAATCTTCGGTGTGATGGTTGGCGTCGATCATGGTAAACACGGACTGGTGCATGTGCTCCTCCGCGCTGCCGCTAATGTCCTTAAGTTCGAAGTCGAGAGTCTTGCCGTCGGGCGACATCCTGCCCGTCATGCGCGGCCGGTTGCCGGCGTCGCAGTAGTGAATTAGCGTGAGCTGTTCTCCGTCCACATAAAACATGGTGACCGGATGGTCGTATTTGGTGGCGTCCAGCGGCGTGCCTGCCTCCTGCATTTCGTGGACGAGGGCGTTACCGCGTGAGGTAACACGCATTATGAGGTGCAACTTGCTGCCGGACATCTGCGGCGCGTCCGGGACGGTGACAACACCTTCCCACTCTCCCGCCAGGCTTTTCAAGGTGGTGAAGGATTTTTGCGCCTCGGACGGGACGGCGGTTGCGGATGACTTTTCGTTTCCGGTTACGTTGGCGATTGTTGGTGGACCGGACTGCGCGAAAGCAGTGGCAGTCAATAAAACTGATAGAACGGAAACTGCAATGCGTGATTTCATGGTGAGTCTCCTCAGAGTTCCTGCTTTTTTCTCAGCGGCGGCTGGAACGTTCGGAACGACCCACCGCCGCGATACATAGTGTTATACATAACTATAACACTAAATGCAAGCAGTTTTTGACACTCGTACGGGAGAGCGGGATGTGCGGTCAACTCTTATGCGGCTTGGACTGGGTTGGACGCGGGGAGTGGCGGGTCTTGGGTGCGAGTCCAGGTGTAGCGCATGCGATGGATCACGGTCAGCGTCGACAGCACGGCGATGATCCAAAGGACCGGGGCCATGCGGTTGAAGAGCGCTCCGATGATGACAAGTACGAGGCGTTCCGGGCGCTCCATGAAGCCGACGCGGCAGGAACCGATCAGGCTTTCGGCGCGGGCGCGGGTGTAGCTCACCATGATGGCGCTGACCATCACGAAGGCGCTCAACACGACATAAAAGAAGCGCTCGCCACGGGCGTAGAAGATGAGCAATCCAAGGAACTGGGAGGCGTCGCTGTAGCGGTCGACTACGGAATCGAAGAAAGCGCCGAAGCGGGTAACGCGGTTGGTGGCGCGGGCAACTTGACCATCGACCAGATCGAAAAAGCCGGAGAAGATAATCACCAAGCCGGCGTAAAAGAAAAGATGCTTCTGGCTGGAGGCGTTAGCCGAGCCAAAGAGTATCGCGGCCCAGGTATTCACCACCAACCCCATGAAGGTGAGCACGTTGGGATTGATGCGCGAGAGGGCGAGCCAGCGGACGATGGTATCGAGTAAAACTCCGCAGGCGCGGCCAAAGGCGCTGGTCCAACTGGCGGACATCAGGCTTTTTCCTTCTTGGGCTTAAGTTCAGCCTCGGCCTCGGCTTCTTCTTCGTCGTGAATGGTGGTTAGGCTCAGGATTTCCAATTCGCGTTTGCCGTTGGGTGTGATCACGGTGGCTTCGTCGCCTACTTTTTTATTGAGTAGTGCGCGGCCGATGGGCGATGTGGTGGAGATCTTTCCCCCAGCGACGTCCGACTCTTCGCTGGTTACGAGTTTGTAGACCAGTTCCTCATCCTTGGAACTGTCGTATACCTTTACCGTGGAACCCAGCCCCACTTTGTCCTTGGGGATGTTGTTCATATTGGTCAGCGACAAGTCGGCGAGACGCTTGCCGAGCTGGCGGAAGCGGGCCTTGACGAACTCCTGGCGCTGCTTGGCCATGTGATACTCGGCGTTCTCGCTCAGGTCGCCGAGCGCGGCGGCGCGCTTGATTTCCTTAGGCAACTCGTGGACGAGTTCATGCTCGAGCGCGTCGACTTCTTCCTGCAATTTCTTTCTAAGTTGATCTGTCTGCATACGTAATCGGCTTTGGAGATTATAACCCTG
Organism: uncultured Acidobacteriota bacterium; assembly: GCA_963758565.1. Taxonomy (GTDB): domain Bacteria; phylum Acidobacteriota; class Terriglobia; order Terriglobales; family Acidobacteriaceae; genus Sulfotelmatobacter. Next base: position 1,082,902 of record CAVWVX010000001.1, read on the forward strand.
TTACCGCACAAGCGGCGGCGACGGCGTAACCAAGCGCTGGGCGATGGTCCGGTCAGCGTTACTTGCATGTTGCGGAGTTTCGTTCTTAAAGCTACTGCTCTGAAGCGATACCTATTGTTTCTCGGTATCGCCCGGCTCATCACTCTTGCCAGAAAGTTCTTTCGCCAGTTTGTGAGCGTTAACCGAATGCTCGTGGGCCTGACGGCTGAGTTCGTGGGCGCTGAGGTGGTCGCCTTTATCGTGAGCGGAGGCGGCGGCGGAGTGAGCGTGAGCGGCGAGGTTATGCAGTTCGGCAGCTCGATTGTGCGGGCTTTGCGGCATGGTATTTTCTCCAGAATGTTTCTAATAGGTTTCCCCGCCGAGGCAGATGGTTGCTGAGAAGGTTAGTTGGGAGTCGCAGCCCGAGCCGCGAATCAGGCCTGAAATTCGGAAGCTTCCGGGAAGCGCAGCTTGCACTTGGCGAGAGAGAGCGTCAGCAGTTCCTCAATCTTGCTTTCTTCCACCCCCCGGGCCATGGCGAGTTCACTTACGAGCAAATAGCGGGCGCGCTCCAGCATCTTCTTTTCGCGGAACGAGAGGGGTTTGGCCTGGTGGAGCGCGATCAAGCTCTTGAGGACTCCAGCTACCTCGAAAAGAGAGCCGGTACGCATTCGGTCGGAATTATCCTTAAAGCGTTCTTTCCAGTCGGCGGTGCTCAGATCTTCGGCGACGGAAAGGAAGTCGATAATTTTTTGCACTTCGCCATTGCGTATCACGCGGCGAATGCCGACGCTGCCGGCGTTATTGCACGGCACCATCACCTTCAGGCTGCTGGATTTAATGTTAAGAAGGTAGAATTTTTCGACAGACGAGCCGATGGAGCGGCTGCTGATTTGTTCAATCACTCCTACCCCGTGATTGGGATAGACGACCTTATCGCCGATGTGAAAGTTCAGGTCCGTGCCACTCATAAAAAGGTACCCACGGGCGACGAAAAGGTCGTAGTACGGCGCTGTCGTTACTACAAATATACTATCCCGAAACGGGACGAAAGGCAAGGCATGGACGGGTAACTGTGAGGGTATACATCAGTTCCCTCAGAAACTACCTTACTTTTAAATCCGTGAAGACAAGGCGGTTAAAGTTAGTGCTCTAACAAGAAATCCAAAGCTGGTTATAATCGCGAGGTGAACGCACAAGCAGTAAAAGCCGACGTACCGGTGGGCCGAGTCTTGGGTTTGGATGTGGGATTGAGGCGGATTGGGATCGCCGTGTCTGACCCGCTGGGGTGTACAGCTCAAGGACTGGAAACTCTGCAGCGCCGCAACAAAAAGTACGATATGGCGGAACTAGAGCGGGTGATCCGCGAATATGCGGTGAGGCAGATTGTCGTGGGGCTGCCCCTGCGCATGAGCGGAGCGGAAGGTACGCAGTCAGGCAAGATGCTGCTATTTGCCGAGGATTTGCGGAAGCGGTTCCGGTTGCCGGTTCACTTGTGGGATGAGCGGTTGACTTCCGCCGAGGCGAACCGACTGCTGCGGGAAACGGAGATGTCGATCGAAAAGCGGGCAAAAGCGGTAGACCGGATGGCAGCAGTGCTGATTCTACAGGGCTGGATGCATCGCAGCAGACGTTAGCCGCTGTCGAGCGAGGAATCGTGGATGAGAAAAGCCGATCCTCTCTAAATCTTCAGGAAGATTTTCTTGTGATCCATTAGCCAGATCGGAAGCAGGCAGACCAATACAAAGGCTAGTGAGAATAAGAGTGAACTGAAGCTGGGGCTGCCAAGCGGAGCGAAGAAGCGCTGGAAGATGTAGTCGTGTGCACTAAGCGACTCGCCCTTCCACGAAGTTTTAACCGCATCAAGCGATTCGGCGAGAAGCCAGGCGAAGATATAAACCGTAATTGAATTCCTGCCGAAGATCAGGAGTGGTTTGGTCCAGCTTCCGCGCCAGCGTTTGATGTCGTTGATCCAGTAGACGAGGGCAAGGCAAAGCAGAGCAAATCCCGCCGCGAAGAGTACGTAGGAACTGGTCCAGAGTTTTTTGTTGATTGGGAACCAAACTCCCCAGAGTTCACCGAGAAGTAAGCCTGCAATTCCAACAGCGACCATGCCCAAAGCTTTGCTCTTCTGGCTGCGGCCTGAACGCAGCCATTCTCCAGTGAAGACACCCAATAGGGCGGTGCCGATTGCGGGCAGAGTGCTGAGGAGGCCTTCGGGATCACGGGTGACCTCATAGAGGCGAGTGCTTCCCCAGAGCAAGAACTTGCGATCCAGATAGGCTCCCAGGTTAGCGTCGGGATCGAAGAACGGCATGTTGCGGCCGGGAACTCCGAAGCCTGGCACTGGGAAGAATCGCATTAGGATCCAATAGCCAATCAATAATCCCGCAACCCAGACGGCACGCCCTTTCGGCCGCACATACAAGAAGAGAACTGAGGCTGCGGTATAGCAGATACCGATTCGCTGCAATACCCCGGGAATCCGCACACCTGCGTTGCTGCCTGCCAGGAGCCGCATGCAGTTCAGAGCCAAGCCAATGGCGAAAATGATGAGCCCTCGCCGAAGAGCGTGGCGCAGAAGCAATTCGCGGGAATCGCCACGACTCAGCCTGGATTGGAAGGAGAACACCATTGACACGCCGACGATGAAGAGGAAGAAAGGAAAGATGAGGTCGGTGGGGGTCCAGCCGTTCCATTGCGCGTGTTCGAGCGGCCGGTAGGCATGGTCGTTGCCGGGATCGTTGACCAGGATCATGGCCGCGATGGTGATGCCGCGGAATAGATCGAGAGAGGTCAGCCGGTCGGAAGGGTTACGGACGGAAGCGTTGACTGGCACCGGCGACGTCTCGATCGAGCTAGCGGTAGCAGATGGCATTTAATTCCTACGATGATTGATCTGAGGTGTTCGAACAAGAAACGATCTCGGCAAACTTTCCCAGATCGATGTTTCCTCCGCTAACGACGCAGACGATCTTGCCACCTCCGGCGTTACCGGAAAGTCCTGCGGCGACGGCGCATGCTGCGGCACCTTCGCAGATGATGTGATTGCGAGCGGCGACGATGGTCATAGCGCGCCGCGTTTCCTCCAACGTAGTGACGATTGAACCGGCAAGCAGGCGGCTGGATAGCTCCCAAATACTGGGCAGGACTGACTTGCCGCCACAGCCATCGACAAAGCTGGCATTCCATCCGGGAAAGTTCTGTGCGGAACCTTTTAGAAATGAGAGGTGAAGAGGGGCGGCTGTTTCGGGTTCGGCGGCGAAAACTTTCACCTCCGGCTTCAAGGCCGCGGTAGCGGAGGCGATGCCGCAACTCAAGCCTCCTCCTCCGAATCCGGCGACAATGGCGGTAACGCCGGGCAAGTCCTCCAGGATTTCCAAGCCGGCGGTGGCGTTGCCGGCGATGAAGTTGTCGTCGTCGAAGGGGTGAACGAATACGCCTTGAAATGCCGGATGTTTGTGTTCAATCACGGCGCTCCAGCACTCGTCCATAGACGCCTGGCGGATGCCGGCACCCAAGCGGCGGATAGCGTCAAGTTTGGCGGCGGGGGCCGTATCCATGACCAGCACGTCGCAGCGGACCCCTGCGATTCTGGCGGCAAGTGCGACGCCTTGCGCAGCGTTACCGGCGCTTACGGTCCACACTCCACGCGCTCGCTCTTCAGGATTCAGTAATGCGACGGCGTTGTAAGCCCCACGTATTTTGAACGAGCCAATCGGCTGGCAGGATTCGAGCTTCAGGTAAATCTCGGCGGGAGCGTTGTCATAGTAAAGGCGGACGAGCGGCGTACGGATCGCTGCTTGATAAACCCGCTCGCGGGCCGCCAGAATCGCGTCGAGCGGGATGATGCGGTCTTGCAGCTTGTCGTGAGTTGAGAGTGCCATGTTTGAAAACAGCAAGGATTGTACACCCGGATGGCGGCAAATCAGGGAAGGCGGGAGGACTTCAGGAACTAGGTTTGTAGACTACTTACCGCGCACGGCGCGCCTATAAGCGGCAACATTGTTATTGTGTTCTTCGATGGTGCGGGCGAAGCGGTGGTGGCCCTGCGCGTCGGCAACAAAATAGTAGTACTCACTCTGTGCGGGATGGATGGCCGCTTCCAGCGCGCTTTTTCCGGGATTGCCGATGGGGCCAGGAGGAAGTCCAGGATGCGTGTAAGTGTTGTAGGGAGAGTCGAAGCGCATGTCGTCATGGTGTAGCGCGCCAGTATAGGTTCCGGCAAGAAGTTCGGCATAAATGATGCTGGGGTCGGCGTCGAGTGCGATTTTTTTGGCGAGACGGTTGTAGTAAACGCTGGCCACCAGCGGGCGCTCCTCGGCCACGGCCGTCTCTTTTTCCACAATGGAAGCCATGATCACAAGACGTTCAAGATCGGTTTCCACCACGATTTTGGGCGAGATGGATTCGGGCTCGGTGTTCGCGGGCGTTTGCGCTAGGCCTAATTGGTGCGCCACCTGACGGAATTGCTTAATCATGGCAGCCGCCATTTCGTGCATGGTCATCATGCGGCTGAACTGGTACGTGTCTGGGAACAGATAGCCTTCGAGTGAAGGTGCGCCCGGGGCAAGGTCGGCCACCAGGTTGGTTTCTGTCTGCGCGACTTTCAGAAAATCTTGCGCCGGTCCAAGTCCGGCGGCTTCCACGGCGCGGGCAATATCAAACATGGTGAAGCCCTCCGGCACCACCACAGTGTGGAAGTAGACTTCACCGCGTTGCAACCGTCTCGTGACCTCAATCGTGTTTCTGGGCTTGTCGAAGAGATATTCCCCGGCCTTCAGCGAGCCGCGGGGATGAATGTAGCGCCAGAGGATGAAGGCATCCTCACTGCGAATGACCCCGGCGGTCTTGAGTTCGCTGGCGATGCGACGGGTGGAATAGCCGGGATGAAGCATGACAAAAGTTTGCCCGGGAGGTTCGACCGGGATCAGAATGGCCCAGACGAGCCAGCCTGCGGCCGCGAGCATCGCGAGAAAAAGGAACCACAAGAACTTGCGCACGTTGATTCAGTTTAGATGATGGATACCGCATGGATGTAGGCCTCCTAGTGAGAAAATGGATGCGCCCCGGCAGGTTTCACGAATGGCCTTCCTGACGCTCGATGCCCGGAACGGGCAATAAAGGTTGCCAATGCCATGTTTTTGCACCCTTTTCCTCAGGGTATACTCAAATCACCTGGAGATCATCGAATTCCTGCATGAGACGTATCTCGCCCTTCTTCTTAGCTCTATTACTCGCGTTACCCCTGCTTACCACGGGCTGCGGAGTTTTCCTGAAGACGCGCCCGGTGGAAGAAACCTATTCCAAAGCTCCGCTGCGGGAGTCCACCCAAGCGACGTTAATCGAAAGCGTAAACCAGCAGGCGGAAAAACTGCAGTCCCTGCAGGCCACAGTGGACATTGACACCTCGCTGGGCGGAGCGAAAAAGGGCCACGTTACCGATTACAAAGAGATCCGTGGTTACGTCCTGGCACGCAAGCCGGCCATGCTGCACCTGATCGGATTGCTACCGATTGTGCGCACCACGGCCTTTGACATGGTGAGCAACGGAGAGCAATTCAAGCTGTGGATTCCGCCGAAGAATCGTTTTGTGGTGGGCCGCAACGATGTGCAGACTCGTAACCCCGACCAGCCAATGGAGAGCATTCGGCCGCAGGACCTTTATGACGCCCTCCTGATTCGAGGCATTGATTCGGAGCGCGAGATCGCGGTGCTGGAAAATGGCTTCGACATTCTGCACGACGCCAAGGGAAACCGCGTTTTGCAGGAAGACTACGAACTGGTAGTGATTCGCAAAGGCGAGCAGGGCTGGAAGTTATCGCGCAAGATCGTTTTCAGTCGCACTGACCTGCAACCGCACCGGCAATATATTTATGATCAGGACGGCAAGCTGGTCACTGACGCACGCTATGCCGATTACAAAGAATATGACGGCGTGAGCTATCCCACGCGTATCGAACTGGCGCGTCCGCAGGAAGAGTACGATATCAAACTGAACATTTTGAAACTGGAAATCAACAAGCAGTTGCGAGACGACCAGTTTGCGCTGGAGCAGCCGCCGGGAGCAGACGTGGTGCATCTGGACAAGCCGCAGGCGAGTGTTGCGGGCCCGGGGGCTGCAACAAAGAACAAGCAGTAGGGAGTAGACCTGTCGCCAATTATTGAACTCTCATGATGAATAAAATGATTGTCGGGAACCTGGTGCACCGGCCCATCCGGTCACTGATCAGCATCAGCGCGGTGGCGCTGGAAGTAATTCTGATCCTGCTGATCGTATCCTTCTTCTACGGGCAGCTGAATGGATCGAAAGCCAGCCAGGTAGGTGTGGGCGCCGATGTCATGGTGCAACCGCCAGGGTCATCGGCTCTGGTTGGAGTGACGGGCGCGCCATTGCCGGTGAAGGTCGGGGACAAACTGCGGCAGTTGCCGCATGTAGCCACGGCTGCGCCGGTGATCTGGGAACTGACCACCAAGCCAACGCTGGAAATAATTTATGGCATCGACCTCGAAAGCTACAACAACATCCCTCCCGCACTGAACTTCCTTGCCGGCGGCCCATTTCAAGATGCCTACGACGTGATTGTCGATGACTATTTTGCCGGATTAAAAAAAGTAAAGGTGGGCGATTCGATTGAAATCCTGAATCACAAGTTCCGTGTTTGTGGAATCGTAGAACACGGCAAAGGCGCTCGGAAATTCATGCAGATTTCGACCATGCAGGACCTGATCGGAGCGCCCGGCCATGCCTCAGTTTTCTATGTGAAGGCGGATGATCCTCGGAACGTGGAGGAAGTGATCGATGAAATTCGCAAGGTGCCGGGCATGGAAGATTATTCGGTGCGCTCCATGCAGGAATATCTCTCAATGATGACGCCGGAAAATTTGCCCGGCTTCGCCACGGCGATTCGCATTGTGGTCGCAATTTCGATGATCATCGGCTTTCTGGTGATTTTCCAATCGATGTATACCGCGGTGATGGAGCGGACGAGGGAGATCGGAATCCTGAAGGCTTTGGGCGCGACCAAGCTTTACATTATCAGCGCGGTGCTGCGCGAGAGCGCATTGCTGGCAGTTGCGGGTATCATCGTGGGAACGATTGTAAGTTTTGTGGCGCGCCGAATAATCCTGATGGAATTGCCGACGCAAAGGCTTTTCTGGAGCAACCAGTGGGTGTTGCGCGCGACCTTGATTGCGCTCGCGGGCGCCGTGGCCGGGGCGCTTTATCCCGCATTCAAAGCGGCGCAGAAGGATCCGATTGACGCGTTGGCCTATGAGTAGGAAATAAGCTTTCGGCTCATCGCCGTAGCTCTTAGCCTGGCCGCATCAGAATACGGATTTTGATTTAGTGTTCTGACTCGTTGGCTTCAATGCCGGCTCGCTTCAACAGCTTGCGCAATCCTCGTTCTCCTCCGGCGCCACGTTGTTCTTCGGCGATATTTCCGTCGCGGCCGATTACTACATAAATCGGATAGCTCTGCGCGTTGTACATGGCGGCGAGGTTTGTGTCTTTGGTAAGGACGATGGGTACGGACCGGGGATGATCGACAAGGTATTGCTTCACTTTCTTGTCGGGTTCGAGCACGTCAACCGCGAGCACGATCAAGCCCTTGCTGGAGAATTCTTTGGCGATGTCGTCGACCAAGTCAGCTTCAGCAGCGCAATATTGGCACCATGTTGTCCAGAACTCGAGAAGGACGACCTTGCCCTTGATGGATTCGTTATTAAATTGTTCACCGGTTGTCGTCCGGGCGCGGAAGCGAGGAGCGGGTTGGCCGGTTTCGTCGGCGGCTGAAGCGAGAAGCGCGACGAAAGCCAGAATGAGAAGTGAGAGGCAGCGTATAATTTTGGATGGCGCAGCCATGGGCCGGAATATTAGCACAGGTTTATGGCAACATCACCCAGCTTCGTAACTCGCCGTTGACATTCAGCGGTACGCTACGGTATCTTTAAAGCTTTGGGAAGTCTCGCGGTTGCCCGCCTGATGGTCTGGCGTCCTCGCCGGGGAATCAAAGAGCGGTCTTCTTTGTAACATTCAATCGCGTTTCGCAATATTTTTTCATTCTGGGAGAATTCAATGTCTACCTATTTCCCTTCACCGGGGGAAATTGTGCGCAAGTGGTACGTCGTGGATGCGGACGGGCAAACGCTCGGGCGCCTGGCTTCACAGGTGGCACGCATTCTTATGGGTAAGGAAAATCCGCAATACACGCCCTTTCTGGACACCGGCGATCACGTAATCGTGGTCAATGCGGAAAAAATTCGCACCACTGGTGTGAAGTCGGAGCAGAAGCAGTATCACCACTACACCGGCTATCCGGGTGGCCTGCGAACGGAAGACTATCGCAAGCGTTTGGCGCGAAAACCCGAGCGGATTATTGAAGACGCGGTAAGGCGCATGCTGCCCAAGAACAAGTTGGCGGCGCACATGCTCTCGAAGCTCAATGTTTACAAGGGCGATAAGCACCCGCACGAGGCGCAAAAGCCGCAGGATTTCAAGCTGGAAGAGAGAGCGTACAGCGCGAGAAATTAGCAGCGAATCTTTAGCCCGTCCTGAAATGGCTGGGCTGAGGATGACAATCGAGATCAGGAGCTAAGAGCTAGCATGGCTGAATTGGTGCAGTACTACGGCACGGGACGTCGGAAGCGGGCAATTGCGCGGGTGTATTTGCGTCCGGGCAGCGGCGATTTCAAGGTGAATGGACGAGAGTTCGAGGAGTACTTTGTGACTCCGGCTCAGCGCTCGGCGGCGAAGGCTCCGCTGGCTTCGACCGACTCGGCGGCCTCCTTCAATATTATCGCCAGCGTTTTAGGCGGCGGAGTGCGCGGCCAGGCCGATGCGGTCAAGCTGGGCATTGCGCGCGCCTTGATGCAGTTCAACGCGGAGCTGCGCGGCAAGCTGAAATCTGAAGGCTTGGTTACACGCGACTCGCGCGGCAAGGAACGGAAAAAGTACGGGCAGAAGGGTGCACGTAAGCGCTTCCAGTTCAGCAAGCGGTAAAAGAGTACCGAGTTGCGAGTACCCAGTACCGAGCAAGAACGATCGGTCCTCGCTTCGTTCGGAAACAACAAGGGCTTTGCTTTTGGCTGATGGCTGAAAGCTGACGGCTGTTTAGGTGTTCAATTCTTCTCGTGCCTCGCGGCGCGGGGACGGGAATGGCAATCGGAGAGCAGGACCTAGGTGCAGTACCCAGTGGCCAGTCTGTTTTGCTGGGTGGGGTGCTAAGAACTGGTTTCCGATGCAGACTGAATAAGGAGGTTCATTGGCTACTATTACCATGAAGGAGCTGCTCGAAGCGGGTGTTCACTTCGGGCATCAAACGAAGCGTTGGAATCCCAGGATGAAGGAATACATCTTCGGTGAGCGCAACGGGATTTACATCATTGATTTGCAGAAGACGCTGAAGATGTTCAAAGAGGCGTCAAAATTTGTGCAGGAGCTGGCTGCCGAAGGCAAGATCGTGCTATTCGTAGGCACCAAGCGCCAGGCGCAGGATGCCATTGCCGAAGAGGCGACGAAGTGCGGCGGCTTCTACATCAACCAGCGCTGGCTGGGCGGACTTCTCACCAATTGGATCACGGTGCAAAAGTCGGTAAAGCGCCTCAAGGAGCTCGATGAAATGGCCACCGATGGTCGCTACGAGCTGCTGCCCAAGAAAGAAGTGATCAAGCTGGAGCGCGAGCGCAAGCACTTGCAGGCCAACCTGGCGGGCATCAAGAACATGAGCCGGTTGCCCGATGCGGTGTTTGTCATCGATTCCAATAAAGAGCAGATTGCGGTCCGGGAAGCTCGCAAGCTGGGCATTCCTGTGGTCGCGGTGGTCGACACCAATTGCGATCCCAGCGAAGTCGATTACGTAATTCCGGGCAACGACGATGCATTGCGTGCCATCCGGCTGTTCACTTCGAAGATTTCGGAGTCGATTGCCGAGGGTGCTCAGTTGATGACCGACAAGCAGGTCGCTGACATGACTGCCGCTACGGAACAGGCGCAGGCACGCGAACAGCAGCGCGCCGAAGATGCCGCAGCCGCCGATGAGCTTCGCGCTCAGGAAGCAGCAGCTGCCTCCGACACGGCGGATATCGGTGAAAACATCAGCATGGAAGAAGTGCTGGGGCCGGGAACAGTGAAGAAGCCGGTCGCGAATGAAGAAGCTGAAGCCGATCTGCCTCATGTGGAGAGCCAAACAGTCTAGAGTCGCGAGTACCGAGTTGCGAGTACCCAGTACCTAGTAAAAACCTGGGACTTGGAGCATCTGACCCGCGCGGGTCGTCCGGCGCGGGTCAAAGTTTGTAAGGAGTAAGGTTTCAAAGTTTTAGGGTTTCAAAGTTTCAAAGCTTATACGGATGCTGCGGATCGTGGTCTTTTCAACCTTGAAACCCTGAAACTTTGAAACTTCGTACAGAGCAGAATTCATAAGGAATTTCAAACAATGAGCACTACTATGGCAAATATTTCAGCAGCGCAAGTAAAAGAGCTCCGGGAAAAAACCGGGGCGCCGATGATGGATTGCAAACAGGCCCTGACCGAAGCCAAGGGCGATATGGAGCAGGCGGTCGTAATCCTGCGCAAGAAGGGCGTTTCGGTCGCGGCCAAGAAGGCGACGCGTGTGACCAGTGAGGGCGCGGTCACCAGCTACATTCACGCCGGCGGCAAGATCGGCGTGCTCGTCGAAGTGAACTGCGAGAGCGATTTCGTGGCCCGCACTGAAGACTTCAAGGAGTTGGTGCACGATATCGCCATGCACATTGCGGCCAGCGATCCTAAGTACGTCCGCAAGGAAGACGTGACGGCGGCGGACTTTGCGCGCGAGAAGGACATTTTCCTCGATCAAGCCGTAAAGAGCGGCAAGCCGCAGAATATCGCCGAGAAGATGGTTACGGGCAAGATGGAAAAGTTTTACGAAGAGGTCTGCCTACTGGAGCAGCCTTTTATCAAAGACCAGACCATCTCGATCGCGCAGTTGATTGCGGCCAAGATTGGCAAGCTGGGCGAGAATATCAGCGTGCGGCGTTTTGCGCGCTTCAAGGTGGGCGATGCGGGCGAGACCGTGGCCAGCACCAAGCCTACCGAGCAAAAAGCTGAGTAGTTTGGGCGCCTGCGGGCGCCTTTTCTTTGGCTACAATACGCGCACCTATGACCACCCCTGCCTTCAAACGCGTTCTGCTCAAGATTTCCGGAGAAGCTCTGGCCGCCAATCAGGGTTTCGGCGTTGACACCAAGCGTATTCACGAAGTCGCGGCGGAGTTGGCTGACGTTCATAAGCTGGGTGTGCAGCTGGCGATCGTTGTCGGCGGCGGGAATTTTTTTCGCGGCGTGGCCGATCAAGCCAAAAATATGGACCGCGTCTCGGCTGATCACATGGGCATGCTGGCAACGGTGATCAATGCTCTTGCCCTGCAGGATGCGCTTGAAAAACAGGACGTCTACACGCGGGTGCAGTCCGCGATTGAGATGAAACAAGTGGCCGAGCCGTTCATTCGACGCCGCGCCATCCGGCACCTGGAAAAAGGCCGCGTGGTTATCTTCGCCGGCGGAACCGGAAACCCATATTTCTCCACGGACACCGCGGCATCGCTCAGGGCGATGGAGATCAAGGCCGATGCAATTCTCAAAGCTACGAAGGTCGATGGCATCTATGACGCCGATCCGATGAAGGTGGCGGACGCCAAGAAGTTCGAGAACATCACTTACATGGACGTGCTGAAACTGGGGCTGAAGGTGATGGACTCCACTGCCATCAGCCTGTGCAAGGATAACAATCTGCCGATCATCGTGTTCAACCTGAACCAGCATGGGAATATCCGGCGCGTGGTGAGCGGGGAGAAGATTGGGTCCAGGGTCAGCGCGTAGATCTCTCTCCGTCCGTGCCAAACGTGTGTTTTCAATTGTCATTTCGCTTTGCCGTGGCGGATTTCTGTTGGGTTTATAATTCACATTCTGATATCTAAATTTTTACGGAGCTGACTGAAATGGCTCAAGCCACCATGGCCTCGATTCCGGGGCTGAAAGAAACGTACGGACAACTGAAAACACGGATGGAAAAAGCCGTGGAAGATTTTCGCAAGGCCATGGCCGCAACCCGCACCGGACGCGCCAATGTACACATGCTGGATAGCGTGAGCGTGGATTACTACGGCTCGCAGATGCCGCTCAACCAGATTGCGCAGGTGCACGCGCCCGAGCCGCAGATGATCACGGTGCAGCCGTTCGATGCGTCGCAGATCGGCTCCATCGAGAAGGCCATCCGCTCGGCCGAACTGGGATTAAACCCGATGAACGATGGCAAGATGATTCGCGTGCCCGTCCCCGCGCTGACACAGGAGCGTCGGCAGGACATGGTGAAACATCTGCACAAAGTTCTGGAAGAGCATCGCACCGCAGTGCGCAACATCCGCCGCGACGGCAATGATGCCATCAAGAAGGCGATGAAGGATAAGAAGATCAACGAGGATGATGAGAAACGATCGCTGGAAGAAATCCAGAAGCTCACCGACGACGAGATCAAGAAGATGGAAGAGATGAGCAAGGGGAAAGAGAAGGAAGTGCTGGAACTGAAGTAGGGTAGGGCCGGCACTGAGTCCCGAGTTGCGAGTAGCGAGTACCCAGTACCCCGTGAAACCACGCGCCTCGCTTCGCTGGGAATTACACGGAGTCGGGAAATCAAATTATTTGAGTTCGGGCGGCTTTGGCCGCCCGTTTTCTTTGCTTGCACTTTGAGTGCGCTCCTGACGCTCTATAATCAAAGGCATGGCCAGACAGGTCGTCCATGCCGCGTGTCCCCACGATTGCCCTGACGCTTGCGGCGTGCTGATCACCGTGGATGACGGGCTTGCTACGAAAATTCAGGGCGACCCGGGACATCCAGTGACGCGCGGGTTTTTGTGCGCCAAGGTGGCGAAGTATCTGGATCGGGTGTATTCGCCGGACCGGGTCATGCATCCGATGCGGAGGATTGCCCCTAAAGGGGCTTTGGCAGGCCAGCAGAACTTTGCTCGGCAGGGACAGCAGAGGGAGGCTGTCCCCACACAAACCGAGTTGAGCTGGCAGCGCATTACGTGGGACGAAGCTCTGAGCGAGATTGCTTCGCGTTTTCGTGCCGTCGTTTCCGAGTTTGGCAGCGAGGCGATCCTGCCGTATTCCTATGGCGGTACTCTGGGCGCACTGAACAATGCATCCATGGACCGCAGATTTTTTGGCCGCCTCGGCGCCTCGCAACTGGAGCGCGCAATTTGTTCCGCAGCCGGGGAAGCCGGGCTGATTTCCGTTCTCGGAGTGAAACTCGGTACCGAGCCCGAGCAGTTCGTCCATTCCCGCTACATCATTGCCTGGGCCTCGAACATTCACGGCAACAACGTTCATCTGTGGCCGTTCATCGAAGAGGCACGGCGCAAGGGCGCGAAGCTTGTAGTCATCGATCCCTACCGCACCCGCACCGCTGCTTGCGCCGATTGGTATATTCCGATCAATCCGGGAACGGATGCCGCTCTGGCGCTGGCTATGATGCACGTGATCATCGGCGAAGGGCTGCACGATGCGGATTACGTGGAACAGCACACTTTCGGTTTCGAGCAATTGAGCGAAAAAGTGAAGGCGTATCCGCCGGAGCTTGTTGCCGCGTGGACCGGAATTTCCGCCGAAGACATCCGCACACTGGCGCGGGAGTATGCCACTGTGCGGCCATCGGTGATTCGGCTGAACTATGGCGTGCAGCGCTCCGAAGGCGGAGGCATGGCGACGCGCACGATTGCCATGCTGCCCTGCATTACCGGTTCGTGGACGGAAGTTGGTGGCGGCCTGCAGATGTCTACCAGTGGGGCTTTTGGCTTGAACAAAGACGCGCTCACCCGTCCGGATATCTATTCCAAGGTGCAAGGCCGTGAGCCGCGAACCATCAATATGGTCGAGCTTGGCAAGGCTCTAAACAACTTGAAGGATCCTCCGGTGAAGGCCTTGTTCGTTTACAACTCCAATCCGGCCGCGGTTTGTCCTAATCACAATGAAGTGGTGCGTGGACTGAAGCGTACGGATCTGTTTACCGTCGTCCATGAGCAGTTCTTCACCGATACCACTGACTATGCCGACATCCTCTTGCCGGCAACGACTTTTTTCGAGCACAAGGATTTGCAGGGAGCATACGGCCACTACTATCTGCAAGTGTCCGAGCAGGCAATCGAACCGTTGGGGGAGTGCCGCTCGAACGTGGATGTATTCCGTGCTCTCGCCAAGCGCATGGGATTCAATGACGAATGTTTCCATGACAGTGACGACGACATGATCGAGGACGCGCTCGCATCGTCGAATCCGTGGTTGCGCGGCATTACCCGCGAACGGTTGGAGCGCGAGCGGCAGGTGCGGCTAAACTTCAGTGGTCAGATGTCAACGGGCAGTGGTTACAAAGCGACGGCAGAACCTTTTCTTCCCTTTGCCAACGGCAACTTCCGCACGGCTTCTGGCAAAGCCGAACTTTACAGCGAAAGCATCAAGGCGCTGGGACTCGATCCGGTAGCTGAATTTATTCCTCCGGCGGAGTCGCGGAACGGCGATGAGCGAAGAAGATTTCCTTTGGAACTTCTGGCACGCAAGGCGGACAACTTTCTCAACTCAACTTTCTGCAACGGACCCGCCACCCAGCAGATGGAGGAGACGAATCTTCTGGAATTGAACTCCGCCGACGCACAGGCTCGAGGAATCACGGACGGCGAGACTGTAAGGGTGTACAACCATAGAGGAGAAATATTTTTGCAGGCGCGAGTCGATGGCGCCGTGCAACCGGGAGTGGTGGGGGCGAGGCTGAATTGGGCCAAGCTGACTCCCGGATTGAGGAACATTAATGTGCTAACCTCAGAAAAACTTTCCGATCTGGGCAACTCCGCCACGTTTTATTCCGTCTTGGTTGAGGTGGAGTCAGCCAAGTCGATCAAATAAAGCCACCGCGAAGAGTGGAGTCTTGGACGCTTTCTATTTTTCTACCGTATAATTGTCGTTTTCCTACATCCCAGAGGCTGAGGTCGTAGCGATTCATTTTTGCTCTCATGCAGATAGTGCTGTGCCCCGGCGCAGCCACGTATTGCCCGGCGCAGTTCAGCCTCCATCTTCTTCATTCTCACGGCTTTGCCGGAGAATGAAGGGCCTCGGCTGGTTGCTTGGAATTGTCGTGGTGCTGTCTTTTGCGTCCGCCGCGTGGGCGCAGTCCGACTTGGTTTCTGAGGTCGACGTTCAGGGCAATCGTCGCATCCCCGCCGAGACCATCAAGGCTCGGGTCTTTACCAAGCCTGGCGACGTCTACGATACACAGGCTCTGGAGCGTGACTTCAACTCACTGTGGAACACCGGCTACTTCCAGGACATTGTCTTCTCTCGCGAGCAGACCCCGAAAGGCTGGCGCTTGATTATCCAGGTCAAGGAAAAGCCAACCATCCGCGAAATCAATTATGTGGGGGCCAGTTCAGTTTCGAACAGCGACATCCTCGACCGCTTCAAGGAAGCGAAAGTCGGGCTGTCGGTTGAGAGTCAGTACGATCCCACCAAAGTGAAAAAAGCGGAAGTGACGATCAAAGGCTTGCTCGCCGAACACGGGCGGCAGTTCGCCACGGTGAAGACTGAGGTGCGCCAGATTCCACCGGCCGCGATCGGGATCACATTCGTGATCAAAGAAGGCCCCAAGGTGAAAGTGGGCAAGATCAAGTTCGAGGGCAATAAGAACGTTCCCTCGCGAACTCTGCGCTATGCTATGAAGAACCTGCGGCCCATCGGCGTGCCGCACTCCATCTTCCTGGAAGATATCTTTGCCAGAACCTACGATGCCACCAAGCTGGCGGAAGATACGGAACGCGTCCGCAACGAGTACCAGAATCGCGGATATTTCAAGGCCAACCCGGGCGACCCCAAGACGCAGATTCACGATACCGGTCACACCGGCGGACATATTCCGCTGTTGCAAGGCGGCCCGGGTAAAGCCGTCGACATTACGATGTCGATTGATGAGGGCGAACGTTACACTCTGGGCGGAATCACCTTCAAGAACAATAAGGCAGTCACCAATACGAAAGCGTTGCGCTCCATCTTTCCCATCAAGGATGGGGAAATCTTTAACAAAGAAAAAGTAGGCAAGGGAATCAAGAATCTGGAGAAGGCCTATGGAGAACTGGGCTACATCAACTTTACCTCCATCCCCGAAACCAGGTTCGATGACGAAAAGAAACTGATCTTCCTCGATATCGACGTCGACGAAGGCAAGCAATTTTATGTGCGCCGCATTGAGTTTCAGGGCAATACAACCACCCGCGACAAGGTAATACGGCGCGAAATAGCTTTGGAAGAAGGCAATATTTATAACTCCCACCTTTGGGAAGTAAGTTTGCTGCGCCTGAACCAGCTGGGCTACTTCGACCAGTTAAAGCCGGACGATCCTAACGTTACGATTCGCCAACTGGACGAGAAAAATGGTCTGGTCGACCTTACGCTGAAGGTGCATGAAAAAGGTAAGAACCAGATTGGGTTGAACGGCGGCGTCAGCGGATTGGAAGGCGCTTTCGTCGGCATCAACTACTCCACCAACAACTTCCTCGGCCTGGGTGAAACCTTACAGGTGCAGGCCAACGTGGGCAATCTGGCTAAGAGCGTGCGCTTTGGCTTTACCCAGCCTTACATGTTTGACCGGCCTTTGCAGTTTGGCTTCAACGTTTATTACAACAAGACCAAGTACGATCAGGCGCGGCAGCTCTCCATTCTCGGCGGACAGCCGCTCAACTTGCCCAATGCAGTACTGCAGAACCTGCAGAACTATACGCAATCGAGCACTGGATTCACGCTTTCGTTAGGCTATCCGCTCCGGCGGTCGTTCAAACGCGTGGGGATCACTTATTCGTTTGACCGCTCATCGCTGCTGGCTCTGAGCACAGCCTCGAAGAACCTGTTTGAATTTTTGGCATTCCGCGGAATCTCCGGGCCCAACGCTCTGAACGGAATTATTACCAGCAAGATTTTCCCTAACTTTTCGTTCAACACCATCGACAGCCCCATCTCTCCCCACCACGGCCACGAGTTCACCGTGGGTGCGGAACTGGCAGGGTTGGGTGGCACCGTTCGATCCATCCGCCCGATCGTGCAATATAAGAAATTCGTTCCGGTGCAGAAGGGCCGGAATGCTTTGGGCTTTAACGTCCAGGGATCGTTTATCAGCGGATTCGGCGGCTTGGTGGCGCCGCCCTTCCAGCGCTCCTACATGGGTGGCGAAAACGATCTGCGTGGATTCGATATTCGCTCGGTGTCGCCGGTGGCGTTCCTGCCCAGCGTCGGATCCATCACGCTAACCGATCCGAGTGGCGTGCCCGTTCCCAAAGATCCGCAGAATCCCCGTGCGGGGAACGTCACCATTCCGATTCCGATTGACCAGATCACCTTCCCTGGCGGCGATTTGAGCGTAGTCACCAATTTCGAATATCGCATCACCATTTACGGACCGGTGGCCTTGGCCCCATTTATCGACATGGGTATTGATCCCATCGTTCGCAAGTCACAGTTACAAATTGCCACGGAACAATATAACGGCGTTGTAGGAACGGCGTTCGGATGCCCTTCGCTTTCGCAAACCGCGACTGCGAACACATGTGCACTGGGCAGTCTGTTGGTGCCGCCACCGTCACAGGATTTGCAGGTTTTGGGCTCGACCAACTGGCGTCCCAGAATGTCCACGGGCTTAGAATTGCAAATGTTCTTGCCCGTGATCAATGCTCCGTTCCGAATTTATTGGGCATATAACCCGTTAAGGCTCGATAATCCTGCGAACCCGCCAATTCCCATCACACGTTCCATGTTCCCCTCCAGCGGTCAGAGCAAGGCGGCGGGGGATTACACGTTTGCCTTGGCGAAGCAGGCATATTCGCCCAGCTTCCTGTTGCGGGAGCCGCGGAAGACCTTCCGCTTCACCGTGGCCACAACGTTCTAGTCGAAGTGAGCAGGGCTGATGCGGAAGAAGTTGCCGGATCAGGTTTGACGGAGGTCGAGGAGGCTATCTATAATGGCTGATATCCACGCCATTGCAGAAAGCTGATCAGCGGGTGGACAACACGTCCGCAACCCCGGCGTGTGACGCTGGCAATCCAGTGCTTGCCTTGCAGAGAAGAAGTTTGGCGGCGGCCGCAGTCTCAGCGTTGCCTGAGAGCAAATCCGAGTTCATTCCCGGGAGCGGATTCGCCGAATGTCGTTACCGGCACCATATTCACGGACCATATTTCACGGAACAATGTTCCAAGGAGTTAAGCGATCCAATGACAAGCAAGTTCCTGCGTTCTGTCGTGAGCCCAGCGGTTTTCTCCCTGATTTTCGGATTGGCGTTTTCCGCATTCGCCCAAACCGGTAGCGCCGCTCCAGCGGGCAGTGCGACTGCAACTCCCGCCGCCCCCACAACCATTGCGACCGGCACTGGTACAAAGATCGGCACCATCAACATCGAGCAGGCCGTAGTCGGCACCAACGAAGGCCAGCGCGATTTCGAGGCGCTGCGCAAGAAGCTTGAGCCCAAGCAGAACGAGTTGAAGTCGCAGAACGACGAACTCGAGGCTTTGCAGAAGCAACTGCAGACGCAGGACGGCAAGCTTAACGATGATGCCCGCGCCACTCTGGTTAAACAAATCGAAACCAAGAAGAAATCTTTCGATCGCTCGGTGCAGGACGCTCAGGAAGACGCGCAGAATCAGCAGAAGGAAATATTCCAGCGGATCTTGCAGAAGATGGCCCCGGTCATCGTGAAGCATGCGCAAGAGACCGGATTTGCCATGATCGTGGATACCTCGAACCCCTGGCCGCAGAGCCCGATTCTCTGGTACGGAGAAGGTGGAGATATCACCAAGGCGGTCGTAGACCTCTACAACACGCAATCCGGCGTAGCGGCTCCGGCGGCTGCCGGAACCCCGAAGCCAGCAGCACCAAAGCCAGCTACCCCTAAGCCAGCAGCCCCGAAACCGACCGAGGCTCCAAAACAGTAATTCAATTTGTCTGAACACGACACCGCAACGGTCGTGAAAGTTTCCCAAGGCCGCGCAAAAAGCGCGGCCTTTTTTTCTTCCGCTTGCGGCCTGAGTTGACAGGACCGGTGTCCTTAGGGATATCGGTCCAACTCAGGAGGGCAGCATGTTCGACAACACTCTCACTTCAACATGGGACGAACGTTCACGCCGCGGCATTACGGCGCTTACATCTTTCGGCCTGCAGTCTCTGGCGGTTGCAGGGCTGTTGATTATTCCTCTACTTCGTCCGGCAGGTTTACCGCTGTTTCACGGGCTGTCCACGCCGGTCAGTCTGGGCAAGCCTCTCGGAGAGCCTCCAATGGCGACACCTAGCGCGAGTGCCAGTGTGAATACGACCGCACGCAACAACGCTCTGGACCTTACCCTGCGGATGCCGACGCGAATCCCAAATGGAATCTCCACTGTGAGCGATGTCGGTCTGCCACAAGTGAACGAAATCGGAACATCCACAAGCAACACGATTGGAGATCCTCACGCTATTCCGAGCGTGCTGAGAGACGGAGCCCAGCCTGTTTTGCCCGTTGCTCCGCCGCCAGAGAGAATCGCTCCGGTTCGCATCTCGCACATGAGCGAGGGCGATCTGATTCACAAGGTTCTTCCTACCTATCCATCGCTGGCTCGCGGTGCGCGAATTCAGGGTCAGGTGGTCCTGCAGGCGATAATCAGCAAGCAGGGAACCATCGAGAACCTCAAACTGCTGACTGGACATCCCATGCTGGTTCCGGCGGCCATCGAGGCCGTCCGCCAGTGGCGCTACCGGCCCTACGTTCTGAACAATGAGCCGGTGGAAGTAGAGACCCAGATCACCGTGAACTTCTCGTTGACGGGGAATTGAGTCTCAAGATTACAGAGCAAAATCAGGCGGGAGTAGCCCAAGCGTAACCTGAGGCGGTGCGCTGCTCCCGCTATAATCAGGCCTGTGGCGTCTACTGTCGAAATTCTGAGCCGCGTGGCTACCCGTCCTACTTGGGCGGAAGTGTCGCTCACTGCGCTGCGGCAAAACTTTCGCACCGTGGTAAAGCACGCCAGCGCGGGTGTCACCGTTTGTGCAGTGGTGAAGGCTGACGCTTATGGGCACGGCGCGGTCGAGTGCGCGCGTGCTTTGCAGGAAGAGGGCGCGAAGTGGATGGGTGTCACCTCCCTGGATGAAGCTATCCCGCTGCGCGATGCGGGAATTGAATCACGAATTCTGTTGATGACAGGCTTCTGGCGTGGCGAAGAAAGCGAAATCGTACGCTTGCGGCTTACTCCTACGGTATGGGAGCCTTGGCACGTCGAATTGCTGAATACTGCTGCCGCTTCTGGAGCAACGCGCCAGCCTGTGCATCTGAAAGTAGACACCGGCATGGGCCGCCTTGGCGTGTCGCTGGAAGAACTGCCGGTTGTGCTCAAGGCGCTGAACGCAGCTCCGCATCTGGTTCTTGAAGGTCTATCGACCCATCTGGCTTCTTCAGAAATCATGGACGCTCCTTCGGTGGCAGAGCAGGAGCGCCGATTTGAAGAAGCCCAGCGCATGCTACGCGCTGCCGGTTTCACTCCGGGCTTGATCCACATGGCTAACACCAGTGCGTTGATCTCCCGGCGAGAGACATGGAATAACATGGTGCGTCCCGGCATTGCGCTTTATGGATATTATCTCCCGTTTCAACGGGCCAGCAGGGAAGTGAGCGGTGGCACGCTCCGCCTGGGCGTGAAGCCGGTGTTGACCTGGAAGACGCGCATTCTATCCATGCGAAACTTCGCGGCAAATCAAGCGCTCGGCTACGGTGGAACCTATGTGACTAAGGCTCCGGCGCACGTTGCCGTTTTGCCGGTGGGTTACGCTGACGGATACAATCGCCAGCTTTCCAACCGTGGCCGTGTGATCGTGCGCGATCATTATGCGCCGATCATCGGTAGCATCTCCATGGACCTTACTTTAGTGGATGTGACTGGCATCCCGGAGATTGCGGTGGGGGATGAAGTGATTCTGCTGGGAACCCGCGACGGACTCAGTGTGGACGCGCTGGAACATGCGCGGATAGCGAACAGTTCACCCTACGAGATTCTGTGCAATATCTCAAAGCGCGTACCCAGAAGATACGAGAGCTAGTTAATTTCAAATCATCTTCAGCCTGTCACGCATACCCCATAACATAAACCTGGCAATAAACTAGCTCATCCCTAACTCCGAGAGTAAGATGATCCGCAAAATCGGATTGGAGGCCTGATTCATCCTATCCGGACCGTATTGCTTGGGAGGTTCACATGAGCAAAATGAAGGTATGGGACACGGTAGCTCTGTTCGTCACCTTAGTTTTCGTAACCGCAACACATACCGCCGCAGGTCAGAAAACCGAATCTACGGATGAAAAAGAGACTAATGCAGCATCCCACCGAATCAAGATCAGGGAAGAGATCTCCGCAACTTATCCCAAGCATTGGACCCAGTTGGCCTTTCAAAGTGCCAACGCCTTCGAATTAGTCACTCCCATTCCTCTGAAGGAAGGCGCGTCCAGTCCGCAGGCTCACATGTTGATTACCACTGAAAAGCGGGCCTACCATGGCGAAGCCGTAAGACGGCTAGCGGAGATCGCGGCTGGGGTTAAGACTGAAAATAAGTTCCTGGCAATCTGTGGATGGCCGGCCTTGCAGCGGCGGTACAAAGCCACTTATCCGCATGTGCAGAAGGAGGGTAACGAGGAACCGAAAATAGAAACGGCATTGTGGCAAACGACTGCTATCGCCGCGGATACCACGCTTGTCCGATTCGAAACCGTCTTGGCGCCGGGCGCGGATGAAAGATTCGCTGCCGATGCAGAGTCGATTGGGAAAAGCGCCAGTTGTCCGCAGGCCGTCGATCGGACAACAGACTTTTACCTACGGCAAGTGCGGTCTTATGCCTACTCTAACCTATCGACGGGCAAGATTCTGAGTGGCTGGGTTCACCTCGGGACTTCCGGGCCACCTGTCGAAGCTCTGGCGGCCGCCGGGCATGGCGAACTCGAAATCGGCGCATCTTTTACCGGACAGACCGAGGTGATTGCCTCTAATACCGCTGTGTCGATCTCAAACGATGCCGGCGTAAGCTTCTCTACCTCCACTCCGCTCGGCGGGTTTTTGCTGTCCAACCGGGGTGATCCTTCGGCCACTACGGGAAGAAGCGGAAATATTTACGTTGCGCTGCTCGATGATCCCCCCGGCCCGGCCGGCGGTTTTGCGGCTGCCGCGTGCACTGTGACCGTTGCAGTCACCGGCAATAGTGGTGTGTCGTTCTCGCTCGCGGGAGCAGCCGTGTCCTGCCCAGTCAGTGGCTCGGGCGAGTGCACTCCCGATCAAGAGCATATCGCCGCCGATACGACGAACGCTCCGCGAAACGGCAGCGGCGACATGAATCTACGTCACTTACCGTCTTATCAATGGGAGCGCCTCCACATGCGGATCCATCACGAACGGTTCGGCGAAGCCGATGATTGCGTGCTCGACCAATTCAGGCGGGACTTTTGGTGGACCGCTTCTAATCGGTCAGGGGGATCATCCAAGGGTTAGCGTCGGCTCCGACGGAATCGTATACGCGCTCTTCATGGACAACAACAACGTCATGCTTCAAAAGTTCTCCCGCTGTGACGCCCTCAATGGTTTCGACTACCTTGGCGGTCCGGTCACAGTTGCATCACTGAATCTTCCCAGCTGTCCGGTTCCTGGTCTGGATCGATGTGAAGGGCATTCGCTCGCCAGTCCGAGTCTGACCGTCGACGATACCGACCCAGCCCACATTTACGTCGCATTCGCCCAACAGTCGCCGCGGTCTGGTACCGGCGAAGATATTGTGGTGATGGATTCGTTCGATCAGGGAGTTCATTGGAATGGAGGCGTTATCGTCAGCTCAACGGCTACCGTGGCACGGCGGTTCATGCCTTGGGCTTGCACCTCAGGGGGAACGGCATTCGTTTCCTGGTACGATCGAAGAGCGGCAGCGTTGGCTGGCGCTTCGAATGATCTGACCGATTTCTTCCTCGGTGGCGCCTTGCCGGCACCCGGAAGCACGCTGGCGGCGATCGCGGAGACAAGACTCACCAGCGTTTCGGACCCGCAGTGCTCACTGTGGGCGCCGACGCTTGCCATCGGTTCGCTTCTAAATCTGAATCCGCGGGACACGCATGATTCCGAATCCTGCTCGGTGCAGCCCCAACTGGCTGGAATGTGCGTGCCGGCAAACCCCCTAGCCCCGCCAACCGCATGCGACTTCAGTTCGACGAGTTGCCCCAGCGGCACTACCTGTAAAACCGGGCCAGGAATTCCCAAGTACGGCGACTACAACGGCATTGCCTGTATGGCAGGGAAAGTCTTTACAGCATGGGCCTCGGCGACTCCAGCTTCAACCAGTCCGTTTACCGGAGCCGCGGCTATTGGAATCTTCAACAGCACCATCACGCTCGCTCCGCCCAAACTTTCGCTAAAGGTAGACTTATCGCCGTCCAATTCATCGGCGCGATTCAACCTGAAGGTGGATGGCCTGACGGTGGACAGCGGAGTCGGCAATGGGACGTTCAATGTGACCGGCTTAGCGCCGCAGGTGCACACGGTTACGATAGTCGCCGCGGGTTCGACCAATCTGTCCAGCTTCAGCATTGCATTCGCCGGTGATTGTTCGACGGCCGGGACCGTGGGTGTATTCGCCGGCAACGTGAAAACCTGCGAGATCGAAATTACACATAATGGCTACGCCAACTGCACGACAAATTGTAATAAGGCGGAGGGAACCTGCATGGGCGCTACGCATGACTCAGGGATCGGCAGGAGTGCATTGCCGACTCAAGAGCATGCTTAAAAACGTGCGATTAAGCGGCTTCCATTCAGGCGCCAAACGCGAAGCGCTAACCGCGAATTGCTGCCGTTGACTGCATGGTGCGCGGGCGGTTCGCCGCCGCTTGCTACACTAAACAGTTGCCCATGCCTTCGCGATACGCACAATGGATGTATGACTGGGAGCACCGGCTCACTTCGGTGGATAACAATCGAGTGGTGCGGCCTCTGGATTGGGGGTTGGAGTTTGCCCAAGACTGGCCGTGCCGCAACGGCTGGCAACCCGGGCAGGCTGCGGGAGATCCAGCGAAGTTCCTGATGGATTTCAATCGCCGCATCGTAGCCTCGAGCGACGAATTTTTTGCCTACAAGCGGCCCACGGATTTTCGTCTGGAGAAGCGCGAGGTCCAGGTTTTTTCTACGCGAGAAGTTCCGGATCTCAAACTGGAAGCAAAAGTAAAAGGAACGCAAGCTGAATTTTTGCGCTTCACTGCGCCAGTGAAGACGCCTTATCCCGAGAATAATGTCGTGAATGCGCGCTGGTTTCCGGCCAATGGCCGGCGGGCGATTGTGCTTCTTCCCCACTGGAATGCCGATGCCATCGCCTATGTAAGCCTGTGCAAACTGCTGAACATGCTGGGCATCTCCGTGCTGCGGCTGACCATGCCGTATCACGATATTCGCATGCCGGCGGAGACCAAGCGGGCAGACTACGCGGTCTCCGCGAACATTGGGCGCACCCTCGATGCGGTGCGGCAGGGCGTGGTAGACGTCCGCTGCTGTCTTGATTGGCTGGAACAGCAAGGCTACGACCAGTTGGGCATCATGGGTACCAGCCTGGGATCCTGTTATGCGTTCATCGCGGCGGCGCATGATTCACGGATTCGTGTGGCAGCGTTTAATCACGCGTCAACGTATGTTGCCGACGTGGTTTGGCATGGACAATCGACGCGGCATATCCGGCGGGGAATTGAATCTGGAACTGACCTGGAGACCCTGCGGCAATCGTGGCTGGCGGTCAGTCCGATGGCGTATTTTGATAAGTTTGCTCGCTGGCGGCGGAAGTCGCTCATTATTTATGCCAAATACGATTTGACGTTTTTGCCGGAGTTGTCTTTGGACGTGGTGCGGGAGTTCGAGCGGTACGGCTTGAATCATAAAGTTGTGGTTCTCCCTTGCGGGCATTACACCATGGGAGAGGTACCCTACAATTACATGGATGGATGGTATTTGGCCTCCTTTTTTCGGACGGCGTTCGATTGAAATCATTCCGTGACGTGCTTGGGCGGCGATTAGAATGGGAGCTTGAAAACTGTGCCCATTGTCGATCCTGATGGAGTGCTGGAGTATCACCGCGGCGAATTTGTGATCAGTACCGGCCGGGAGCGGCTGGATCTGGATACAATTCATGCCTTTCTGGCCAATAGCTACTGGGCCAAAGGCATTCCGCGGGAAGTTGTGGAACGCTCGATCGCGAACTCATTGTGCTTTGGCATTTATGATGGGAGTGGCAGGCAGGTTGGGTTTGCTCGGGTTATCAGCGATTTTGCCACAGTGGCTTATCTGGGCGATGTGTTTGTACTGGAAGAGCGCCGCGGTCGCGGTTTAAGTAAGTGGCTGATGGAATGCATTATGGAACACCCAGCGCTGCAGAATTTGCGGCGATGGATTCTCTTAACGCGGGATGCGCATGAACTTTATGCAAAGTTTGGATTTACTCCGGTGAAATCCCCGGAACGGTATATGGAGTTGCACTGCGCCAGTGTTTACGAGTCCTTGGGAAAAACCATATGAAGAATTCCGCAGAAAAAATGTACCGACCGTTGTATGAAGCTGACCCGCAGGTGGCTGCGGCCATTGATAACGAAGCCCGCCGCCAACACGAAGGCCTGGAGCTGATCGCTTCGGAAAATTTTGTCAGCGAAGCCGTGCTCGAAGCCGCAGGATCAGTATTTACCAACAAGTATGCCGAGGGATATCCGGGAAAGCGCTACTACGGCGGGTGCGAATACGCAGACGTGGTGGAGAACCTGGCGCGTGACCGCGCCAAACAGCTATTCGGCGCCGAGCATGCGAATGTGCAGCCGCATGCGGGCTCGCAGGCTAACATGGAGGCCTATGCGGCGATCCTGCAACCTGGCGACACTATTCTTGGATTGAATCTGGCCCATGGCGGTCACCTCACGCATGGCCATCATCTTAATTTTTCGGGGAAGACTTACAAGATTGTCCCCTATGGCGTAACCAAAGAAACGGAGACGATCGACTACGACGCTCTGGAAAAATTGGCGGAGGAGCACCGGCCGAAGCTGATTATCGGTGGCGGCAGCGCTTATCCGCGCATCATTGATTTTGCCCGCATGCGGCAAATCGCTGACAAAGTGGGTTCCTACTATCTGGTCGATATGGCGCATTTCGCCGGACTGGTTGCGGGCGGAGCCCATCCTTCGCCGGTGCCTCATGCCCACATCGTTACCACGACTACCCACAAGACATTGCGTGGACCGCGCTCGGGACTGATTCTTTCCAAGGCGGAATTCGCGGCGGCAATCGATAAAGTTGTTTTCCCGGGGATGCAGGGCGGTCCCTTGATGCACATCATCGCGGCCAAGGCGATTTGCTTTCAGGAGGCATTGCAGCCGGAATTTCGCGACTACGCTAGGCAGGTTGTGATTAATGCGAAAGTGCTGGCGGAGGCGCTGGCAGCCGAGGGCTTCCGCATTATCTCCGGCGGGACCGACACGCATGTCATGCTGGTAGATGTTTTCTCGAAAGGAATGTTGGGCAGCGAGGCTGAGAAAGCGCTGGGCGAGGCCGCAATTACGGTAAATAAGAACGCGATCCCGTTTGATACGAATCCACCGCTGAAGCCGAGTGGGATCCGCATTGGCTCTCCCGCGCTTACCACGCGGGGAATGAAGGAAGACGAGATGCGCCAGGTTGGACGCTGGATCGCCGAGGCGCTGCTTAACAGAAACGATGCCGCGGTTTTGGGACGGATTCGTAAAGAAGTGCTCGGGCTTTGCGAGGCCTTTCCCTTGTATGCAGAACGCAGAGCCAAGGCGGAAGTGCGGGCCTAGTACCTCTTCGGCGACTTTGATGCAAGCATTAGCGCCAATTGTGTTTTAATTGCCTTCGGTGAAGATCGCCATCGACATTCGGCGGATGACTGAGTTTGGCGTCGGCACTTATATCCGCAATGTCGTCCGCACGCTGGGACGCCTTGACCATGAGACCACCTACTTCCTGATTGGCGCTCCCGCTAAAGTCAAGGAGATCGGGGCCCTGCCTGCCAACTTTCACACCATACCCTTGTCGGCTCCGGAGCGCTCCCTGAAGAGCTTCCTGGAATTCCGAACGGTGGTGAAGCGCTTGGAATGTGATCTGGTGCATATTCCAAATCTGTTTTCAGTTCCGCGCGGCCTGCCATGTCCTTATGTCATGACGGTGCACGATATGCTGGAGCATCTGTCGCGGGCCCGCCAGCAGACGGGCTTTTGGGGTGCCTGGCACTTCCAGTGGACCAAGCGCGTGTTGAAAGGCGCTGCGCGCATCTTCGCAGTTTCAAACTTCACCAAGCTGGAAATCGAGAAACTTTTCGAAATACCTTCATCGTCGATAGAAGTGGTTTACAACGCGATCGACGAGCGCTTCCTTCATGGCCACGCCAGTTCCGCCGATCGGCAGTTGATTGCCGAACGCTATCAGGTCAATTATCCCTTCCTGCTCTATGCCGGCAGAATCAGTCCGCACAAAAATGTCGTGCGCATGATTGAGGCATTTTCCGCTCTGAAAACAGAATTGGAAAAGGAGGGCGTGCTGCCTGACCTGAAGCTCATCATTATTGGAGACGACGTCTCCGGCAATCCCGACTTGCGCCGGACCGTGATCCGCAGCGGGGTGCAAAATGATGTGCGCTTTCTGGGATTTGTGCCCATCGAAGTGCTGCGGACGTTTTACGATGCCGCCAAGATTTTTGTCTTTCCGTCGTTATACGAAGGATTTGGCCTGCCACCGCTGGAAGCGATGGCTCACGGCACGCCAGTGGTCACGTCGAACGTGTCTTCGCTGCCGGAGGTGGTGGGCAATGCCGCAGTGCTTGTGCATCCGGAAAACGTCTTCGAAATTATGCGGGCGCTGCACCGCGTGCTGATGGATCAGCCTTTGCGCGAGAAGATGAAGGAGCGCAGCTACCGGCAGGTAACCAAGTTCTCCTGGGAAAAATCGGTGCGCCGGATCCTGGACATTTATCAGGAAGTCTTGAGAACGGGTGACCCAGCGAGACCGGTCGGTCGACGGGCTTCTGCGAGCGAGAACACTACAGCGGGAGTTGCGTGACGGCCGAGCGCTGCCTTGCAGCTCCGTCGAATTACTTAACCAGGGGTTGACCGGGCGAAGCGATGGCTAGTTTGTGCAATTTAGCGGTTACCCGGTTACGGTCGGCATCGGTCTGAGCCGAGGCGAGGCGCTTGCGGAGCGTGGTGATCTTGTGTTGACGGGCGCGGCGCCGGCGAATCTCCGGACGGCGACTGGGTGCTGACATCAGTTATTCTCCTGCGAACCAAATCAAAATTAAGAGGCAAAGCGATTCTATCAGAATCCTGACCTTCAGAGAGCGTTTAGAGCATCCCCGCGCCGTTGAAGTTCCACGCGCCGGTGCCGATAAGAAGATCAGCGCGGCGTCAAATCCTTGGACTAATAGCACCGGCGGCGAATGCGAACAGGAGAGCCTTGATTCGAATGGATTCAGGCAATCCGAAGTCGCGAATGACCGAGTTGGGGGAGTCTGGACATTGAGTAAACTCTACGATCTGAGATTATTGATCGAAAACAAAATCAAAACCGACGGTCTGGATGCGATGGATATCAAAGGAAAGATCGGATTGCGCTCCGGACGGATGCTGGCCTTCATCACCCCAACTACTGTCGATGAGCCAGAAGCCATTGCCAAGCTTAAGCAGGCAGTTAAGGACGTGCTGAACATCAGCGCGTGAGGAGCCCAGTCATGAAGTGGAATCTGATTCGGACCAAAGTGATGGCTGCGATGTCCGGGTGCCTTGTGGTGGGAGTTGGTGGCATTCTTGTCCTCATGCATTACAGCTTTGGGCGCAACTCGCAGACCTTGGGAGTGGAGTCAGTGACCAGTGCGCAAAAGCTGTTCACGATTCTTGAGGCCAGGGAAATCGGCAAAATGAAGGCGGTCAGCGAGACTCTGATGATGAATCCGCAGGTTCGCGATGCCTTCGCGGCGAAGGACCGCGCTCGCCTCTTGCAATTAACTGAGGATCTTTATCCGAAGTTGAAGGCAGAGGGAATTACGAACTGGATGTTCCACACTCCGGAACCGGATATCGCGGTCTTTCTTCGGATGCACAATCCGGCAAAATTCGGCGATGTGTTGAACCGCTTCATAGATCAAGAAGTCGTGCGAACGCACGACATAGTGATCGGAAACGAGTTGGCTAAGGCTGGTTTTGCGGTGAGAATTCTCCGGCCGTTTTACGATTCGTCGGGCAAGGTCACCGGTTATATAGAGTTGGGGGAAGAGATCGGCCAATTCATTCATGCCATGAAAAACCAGACCGGCGACGATTATGGGCTTCTGCTCAGTAAAAAGTTTGTAGACCGCAAATTCTGGGCAGATTCAAGTACGGTGTGGAAGCGTCGCGACAATTGGGATGATAATGCCAGTTTTGTAGTCGCTGACAAAACCACCAACAACGATGCCATCATTCAATTCCAGGAAGAACTAACGGCGGTGCCGGCAGAAGGAAAAGTGATGGATTACTCTCGCGACGGTACTTCGGTGCTGGTGCGCGGCATCTTTCCCATCCACGATGCTGCGGGGAATACTGCGGGAGCTATGTTCGTGGTGCGCGATATTTCCGCCGCCTACGTGTCGATGCGCCATACCCAGAATATCCTGGTCCTCATGACTGTAGTGCTTCTGACTCTGGGCATTTTCCTGGTGCTAATGCTGTTAGACCGGCTGGTGTTTCAGCGACTGCAACACATTATCCGGGTCGCCACTCGAGTTGTTGGCGGCGACTACGAAAAGGAAATCCGGGTAGAAGCTGACGACGAAGTGGGCCAGTTCGAAATGCTCTTCGAACAGTTCCGGCGCGTCTTCGTGGACCTGCTGGCGCACGTTCCCGAATTTCAGGAGCAGCGCGAGCTTCAGGAAAAATGATCAAATCAAGCTGTCACAATCACCCCAGTGCACGGAGTTTTGCTGGCGCGGTGGTAGCTGTGGCGTACGGCTGAATCAAAATATACGGCATCGCCAGCGTCCAGGCTAAAGGTCTCGGAGCCGATTATAAGATCCAGTTTGCCTGAAATCAGATAAAGCAATTCCACACCCGCGTGTTGATGAGGTCGCAGCTTGTCCGGTGAAGTGGGTTCGAACTCCGCATAGAAGGCATTCAGCTTGCGCTCCGTAGCTTTGAAGTCGAGACTCTCAAAGTTGTAGGCAATGCTGCCGCCGCCGGGGCTGTCTGGAAAACGCAGGCGCTCTTTTTTTCGTGCTATGGCCACCACGTGACGCTTGCGTTCGTCGGTAAAAAAATATTCCAGACCTACTCCGAACACCAACGCAATGCGCAGCAACGTAGGCAGCGTAGGAAACAACTTGCCGCGCTCCAGTTTTGACAGCATCGCTGCTGAAAGGCCGGTATGCTTGCCCAACTCCACCAAACCCATACTTTTTCGCAGGCGCAGCGTTCGCAGCTTCTCGCCCAAAGCGTAGGGCTGGAGGCCTTCCACAATCGTTTTATTAATCATTTTTCTCCTGCTTTCGTGACAGTTAACTCTGTGGCCAGTTTTTAACCTGGAGGCACGTGTCTTGTGCAGTTCTAATGGTTTGTCATGAAAAGACAATAGTTGTTCTCTATAGTTAATACAACAACTAGCAAGAAAGCAACAAAAAATCGTTAAAGAGAACATCAAGGAGACAAGAATGAAAGTAGCGACCTTTGCATTGATCCTGAGCGTGCTGGCGACAGCAATTCCGTCGGGCGCAGCTCCCGCGGAAAAAGACATCGTAGATACCGCCGTTGCAGCCGGCAGCTTCCACACTTTGACTTCGGCGCTTCAGGCCGCTGGCCTGGTGGAAACTTTGAAGGGCAAGGGCCCTTTTACCGTGTTTGCGCCAACCGATGCGGCGTTCAGCAAGTTGCCCTCAGGAACAGTTGAAACCCTTCTGAAGCCGGAAAATAAAGAGAAGTTGAAAGCCATTCTGCTGTACCACGTCGTTTCCGGAAAAGTGACGGCGGCGCAGGTAAGCAAAATGTCTTCCGCGAAATCGGTCAACGGACAAGATTTGAAAATCGCGGCAAACGGCGGGGTTGTGACGGTGAACGATGCCAACGTCGTGAAGGCTGACGTTATGGCTTCGAACGGCGTTATCCATGTGATCGACACAGTGCTTTTACCAAAAGACTAATAAATGGAGAAAATATGAAAAAGGTAGATGTTGTTGCAGCGGTACTTCTAGTGGTGGGTGGTTTAAACTGGGGACTGGTCAGCGTTGCGCGCTTTGACTTGGTAGCCGCGCTCTTCGGTATGAAATTTGGAGAAACTTCGGCCTTGAGTTCTCTCGTTTATGGCCTGGTTGGCTTGTCTGCGTTGTACCAGGCAGTGTCCTTCAAAGGCATCCAAACCCGCTGGGGACATGCGCCTGTTGAGGCGCGGGGTCGTTAAAACCATCGGGAGGGAATGACGAGTTCCCTCCCATTTTTGTAACTAACGATGTGTTTCTAATTTCGCCCCGTTAACAATATTTGATGCCTATGAGAATTCTAGTCAGCGGCGCGACTGGGTACGTGGGCAGCAGACTGGTGCCGCATCTGCTGGATAAGGGGCACGCGGTCATTTGCATGGTGCGGCAGGGATCGTGTCTTCCGCCGGCGTTCGCTGAAGATGTAGAACTGGTGCGCGGAGATGCGCTGCAACCGGGAACGCTCGCTGTGGCCCTGCAAGGCATCGATGTCGCTTACTATCTGATTCATTCCATGGCGGCAGCCGGTGACTTTAAAGAAAATGATCGCCGAGCAGCGGAAAATTTCGCGTCCGCTGCCAGGAATGCTGGGGTGCGGCGAATCGTCTTCCTCGGGGCGCTGGCTTCCAACAGTTCTGAAATTTCCTCGCACCTGCAAAGCCGCCATGAAACCGGCGATACCCTTCGCCAGTACGGGCCGCCGGTCACTGAGTTTCGTGCCGGCATCATTGTCGGCAACGGAAGCGTTTCGTTTGAATTGATTCGATATTTGACGGAGCGGCTGCCGGTCATGATCTGTCCCAGATGGGTGATTACGCGTACGCAACCCATCGCCATCGACGACGTCCTCAAATACCTGGTGGCAGCAGTCGACACGCCGGCTTCGACCGAGCAAACGATCGAAATCGGCGGTGCGTCCGTTGAAACCTACCGCAGCATGATGCTGACTTACGCGCGTTCCCGCGGTCTGAGACGCTGGTTGCTTCGAGTTCCAATTCTCACTCCGCGACTTTCCTCGTACTGGCTGCGCTTGATCACGCCGATTCCAACCTCAATCGCGCGCCCTCTAATCGAAGGATTAAGAACGGAAGTGGTTTGCAAAAACACCAAGGCGGCCGAATTATTTCCGGAAATTCGGCCGATGAGCTATTCCCAGGCGATTCAAAAGACACTCGCTCGCACGCTCCCGGATGATTCACTGACGCAGAACGTGCCCACGACTCCGGGGCATTTCTTCGTGCGCAAGGAAGGGTTTCTCTGCGACATCCGGCAGGAAGTTGCTGACGCGTCGCCACAAATGGTGTTTTCCGTGCTCTCACGCCTCGGCGGATCAAACGGCTATTTATACGCCAACAGCTTGTGGCGAATGCGCGGGTGGATGGACAGTTGGTTGGGTGGAGTGGGCATGACAAAAGGCTTGGTCAGCAGCGGATTAACTAAGGATAGCCGCACCGACTTTTGGTATGTGGAAGATTTTGATGTAAGCCGGCGACTGCTGTTACGTGCGGAGATGAAACTTCCCGGCCGGGCCTGGCTGGAGTTCTTGCTCTTTCCCCAAGCCAATAACAAAACGCTGCTGCGTTGCTGCGCCTGGTTTGAACCGCGGGGTCTGCTGGGCGAACTTTATTGGTGGGTGCTTTACCCGATTCACATATTAATTTTTCGAGGGATGGTGCGGGCCATTTGCCAGCGTGCGAACAGCGGAGCGTCAGTGGTACCGCAACCTATAGACACTCCTTCCCAGCCCAGTTGAGAACCGCTCAGTCGCGAAAGAGTGACTTGTTGCCGTTCAACGATTGGCCGCAACTGCGCCTCAAGATGTTCGCGATTGCGGTCTTCTGAAATATAGCGGTCAGATGTTTCAGCTCGATTGCTCGAGCTGTTAAACAAAAGTTAATTTGCGATTTGCTTGGCGTCGTTCTCCGGACAGTAGACAAGCGATCCACCGTGAGAGAAGTTTAGATTCAATATCGTCCGGCTAGTCGTTCAGAGTCACTTTGTCGATCACCTCTCTCGCCGCTTTTGTCCGCAGAAATCACCTCATGAATGGAAGCGTAGTCGCTCATCGGTAACGGAATACCAAAGCTCGGGTAGCGCTAGGGCCGTGGGGGTAACGACCGAAGTGCGTGATAAATCCAATCAAGTTCCTCGTGGTTCCGTACTACTTCATTGAACTCATCGAGGGTGCTATAAATCTTCAGGCTCGCGTTCGAAGATAGGGCTGACCGCAGTTTTTCTTTGGCAAGCGGCGGGGTACTGGGTTCGAAAACTGCATCCTGAAGCCTAAATTTCCTTGCCTGGATTCTTGGCAGCCAATCCACTGGGTCGAGCGTAGCGGTGCTCCTCAGGAATTCTGGCTTTACGTATTGCGCTCTTTCTTCTTCTGGAATGAAAGGGGACTTTCTCATCCACTCCGGCCAATCGCCCCAAGGGTCGAGAGCATCAAGCACTGTGATTCGCGACTCGACTGCAGAGGCCAGGATGGCGATACTGGCTCCGGAGCCTTGCGCGAACATGCCTGTGCGCGACATATCGAGATCACCGCGCGTCGAGAGATAATCCAATATCATTTGCACGTCATGAGCCGACGCCGCCAGAGATTGTGGAAGTTCGCTGACGAACCATTCCCGCATGGGGCGGTCGTGATACCGCGGCCCAGTGAGAGCGGAAACGAAACCGACTGCCGCAAAACCATCTTTTGTCACGAAGTCTTGAAAGTTTTCATCTTTGAACCGATCAGTGCCAGCCGGGTAACCATACAAGTAAAGGATCACGGGCGGCTTTTTAATTCCCTTCGGTTTCATCACATAGAGTTCCACTGGATCTCCGAACCTCCACTGGACGCGGACGAGTTCAACCGTATAGGTTGGTTTGTCTTGAAGTTGAGCGACAAGCGGCACGGCTGGTTCCAAACGGGTTCGAGTGAGCGCCGGAGAAGACCAATCCTCTTTCACGTTAGAGAATCGGGTATCGGAGGAATCGGCAATGGGCGGGGATGCCGGCAGGAGTTGGGCGAAGCAGAAATTCGAAAACAAAATTGCTGGCACAAGAAACCAAAACGTCGAGTTTTTCATAGTCCGCTTTGCATCGGGGACAGGCCCGACCTGAGCTAATAAGTCTCAGTCAATTGCAACTTAAGTTACGAAGGACGAGACGCTCGGTAGCGCCTCGCCCTATCGCAAGTAAACGTTTGGAGAAATGACCTACGGAACCGTGACACAGGCACTGCCAAAGGCAGACTGCGCCAGTTTGGTAGTCAAATCGGAGGTGGTAGTGATGCCGGTGGTGGTCAGGATGCAGCCGCCCTGGTCGCCGCCTTTGTCGCCGGTGGTTGCCACGTTAACCGGCGCAACACCTTCCTGCGTGTAATGCGAGCGCAAGAGAGCAAGCCCCGGATCAGTGGAACCCACTTTCACCGCTGGAACAAAATCAGGCACAGTGGTTGTAACGTACGTTTGAGCGCCGGTGACCAGGAGCTTCACGTTGGTCAACGGAGTTCCATTACTCACCACGCGTAGAGTGGACCAGGCGCGGTACGAGCCATTACGCAGATTCGGGAACGAGAGATTCCCGCTCCAGATCTTGCCTTCTGCGCAAGGGAAATTGCTGGCGCAACTCGATGGCAGTGTAGCGGTTGAAGGCAGCGCGCCGGCGATCGACGGTTGCCCTGGATCGACCTTACTACCGTACTTGTGGAAAATTCCATCAATACCGTCGAGCGTCAAATAACCGTAGCTGGCGCTGTCTGCAATGGTGGAGACGTTTCCGTAGCTGAAGAAAGTGTAGCCAATTCCATCCGTACCGTTGTTGGCGCCGGAGTTCAGGACCGCCTTGACTTCTTCGCTGGTGCCAATCGAGCGGAAGCGTTTCCCGCCGGAGGTGCACGACTTACTCAAGGGATTGTTCGCCGAAACTCCGGTTTCCTGGCTCACACCGGAAAATGCAGGATAACGGAAGACGGTGTATTCGGTGGTGTTCATAGTGCCGGAGAGTGGTTCACGCAAGTAAGCCTGAATCGAGGCGGAAGGCGCACCGAAGGCATCAGCGTTGCAATTGCTGCCGCCGAAGACGGCCTGCAATTCGGAATCCGTGGCATTGGTAACTGTACTGAGAGCGCCAGTACGCTGGGTGATGAAGATGATTGGGGCAGCTCCCACGGATACGCTGGAGGCAGTGGGAACAATGGTTCCAGTGAAAGGATCTTTTCCGCTAAGTGCAAAGGCGAGAACGTGTGCGGTCGAGGTGCTTCCAGGATATGCGCTGAGAATGTCGCTACCTTCAAGGTTGGCAAGCGTTGCTCCGAAGGCAGGGCAGGTTCCAGAGGAATTTGATCCGTAACCGAGGCCGGCGAGACCATCGACACCGCCGCCGAGTTTGGAATTGGCGCGGCAAGTGGCGAACAAAGCATCTTCCGGACGAATGTCGGTCGCGGCAGTATTCACCAGAAGTGTTCCACCGGTAAATAACGCACTAACCGCCGCCGGAGGCGTGCTATCCGAAGAGTTATCACCCCAGAGTGACGAGCTGATTAGATTGGCCGGAGCCGGGAAAGAGCTGATGTTGATATTGCACTGCGGTTGGGCAAAGTAGCAGCGGTCGCCGACAGCTGAATCTACCTTGATGTAAGCCCAGATATTGGTGGAGGTAGCATTGCTGTCCCACACGATCCAAACGTTGCCCAGGTCAACAGCGGTCGAGCCGCCGAGAACGGTGGGACGGCCATCGGAAAGATTGAAGTTGCTCCCGGTGTAGTGGAAGCAGGGAGCTGTCCCGCCGGAAACGCAGCCACCGCTCTTGTAAGCGGCGAGTGCCATGGACTGCCACATGGCAGAAGAACCGGCAAGGATAACTTTGACGGTGGTAGCGGCGTGTGCCTGCGGCATCACGCATAGGCTCGCGGTGAGCACAAGACCCGCGAATATTGATTTCAGATTCTTCATGTAAGTTTTCCTCGATGTGACGTCAGGTTGTGAAGCGAATTTCAAGCTGTGCGTGCGCGACCCGTGTCGTAAGCGATTCAGTGATCTGCGTTATGTCTGCTTCGAAACAGCGCCGCTGGGTTGGTCTGGCTGCTTTCGAGTTGACGCTCCATGAAACTGCGCTTGGAAAGTCAGCTGGAGCATACCTGTCCCTCTGTTACGGGCGGATGAAGACTTTGTGAATTGTTGGTGACTCGACGCACAGTACAGCCCATGAAACGAGTTCATTCACTATTCACAAAACATTCACGCAACCTTAATCTTCGGCGGCGAGGGTGCCTGTAATATCCGCGTTCAACTTCCATCGCTAAAAAATGAAATCTGATTCGGCAAAGTTGATTGCACGAAGTCTGGCGCGCGCCATGCGGTTATGTAGTTTCGCCGCGCTGATTCTCGCCGCGCTGTTGCCATGCCCGGCGGTGTCGCAGGCGCCAGGCACAGCCGCTAATGACTCTAAGGCTGTGATACGCGGAGTTGTCACCGACGCAACTCAGGCTGTCGTGCCCGGCGCAACCGCGAAACTAAGCCGACAAGGTGGCACGTCGCAACAGATGCAGACCGACGACAAAGGCACTTACTCCTTTGCAGCCATCGAGGCTGGTAACTACAGCCTCTCAATTACTTCTCCGAACTTTGCCACCAAGCTTCTGGATAATATTTCGGTGACCGCCGGGCAGGAACTTGTGCTGGATGTCTCATTGGAGCCGGCAGGCGAAAAAACGGAAGTGAATGTGGAATCGGGTAGTGTGGGCAAAGTCGAAACAGAGACAGCCAGCCTCTCGGGAACGATTACGCAAAAAGAAGTGGTGAATATTGGTTTGAACGGCCGCAACTTTACGCAGCTAATCGCGCTTGCTCCGGGAGTCAGCAACCAGACCGGACAGGACGAAGCCAAGGTGGGAGTGGTGGGAAGCGTGAAGTACAGCGTGAATGGCGGGCGCGTCGAGTACAACACCTTCGAAGTCGACGGAGGAGATGTTTTGAACACGGGGCTGAATGGGGCTTCCAGCACTCTGATGGTTTATCCCAGCCTCGATGCCATTCAAGAAGTGAAGGTGCTGACCTCAAACTACGGGGCGCAGTATGGACGAACCGCCTCCGGCACCGTCCAGGTTTCGACAAAATCCGGCACCGATAAACTGCACGGAAACCTTTACGAATTCATCCGCAATGAGGCGTTCAACGCTCGCAATTACTTTGATCCTGTAGGCCGCGTTCCGCTTTATCGCCGCCAGGATTTCGGGGGTACCGTCGGTGGCCCGTTAACTATACCGGGCGTGTATAACACGAAGCGGGATAGGACCTTTTTCTTCTTCTCAGAGGAATTCCGGCTGGAAAAAACGCCCACGGATTACAACCAGGCCGTGCCTTCGCTCAAAGAGCGCGGTCTGGTGATGACGCCGCAGGGAATGCAGAAAAACCTCAGCGCACCCAACGACGCTGGATTGGTCTCGCAGGTCTTTGATTTCAGCGACGTTTGCCCTCTGGCTGGAACCTCTGATTCAATCAGCTTCAGTCGCCAGCAATATCCTGACTGTCCATCGCTGGGTGGAGATCCGAAACATTTACAACCTATCTATAACCTGCTGGGACAGCAGATCTCCGGCCAACCGGCGAGCATTGGGGTGGATAAGAACGCTCTCGCGATTCTGGAATCGAATCTGATTCCCTATCCTAACGCACCCAGCGGCTGCAACTTCAGTGTAGCCAACTTGGATCCCACCGATCCCAATCACTGTTATAACGCGGCGATTTCGCCCTCGACCTATTGGCGGGAGGAGCTATTCCGCATCGACCACACCCTGACTTCGAAGTTGCACGCGTCGTTCCGTTACACCCACGATGCCTGGGACACGACGGTTCTCACGCCGCAATGGGGAATTGTGCGCAATACTTTTCCCACGGTGCAGAATCGATTTAATGGCCCGGGTATCAGTCTGGTCGCCCGGTTGACGGCGGCAATTTCTCCGACTCTATTGAACGACCTAATTCTCAGTTATGCCAACTCTGGCATTTCACTGGCTGATCAAAACGGGCCGGGAGGAGCACGGTTTCAGCGTAACTCCTCACTCGATCAGCCACTTGTTGAGGACCTTTTAGCGCCCGGGCAATGCGACCCGGCGATCAGCATTGACCCTGTGAGCGGGATTCCGCAGTGCGCGATGGGATATTTGTTCAACAACGGCTTTGGCGGGAAAATGCCCGGCGTCAATTTCCTCGGCACCAATGCGGCCTATGGCGGCAGAGGCTTTGCGGCGGACCCTTCCTACATGCCGTGGAGCCACACCAATCCGACATACGGAATTCGCGACGACGTTGGGAAGTCGATCGGCCACCATACACTGCAATTCGGCGCACAATTGATTCTTTCCCAACGCAATCAAAGCAATAATGCCATCGGGGCGGCGTCCGGGGATTTGCAAGGCTTACTGACCTTCAGCAATCTGGCGCACAGCACGGGAAATGCGTTCGCGGATTTTCTCACCCAGGCAGTTTTCAATGGTGTCACCACCGGCTTCATACAAAGCTTCACGCAGGATTCCACGCAGAGGCGCTATTACCAGACGTACCAGATTGCCGAACCTTATTTTCAGGACGACTGGAAAGTAACGCCGCGCCTTACCCTGAATCTGGGACTTCGCGTCAGCTTATTCGGAACTTATCGCGAGAAATATCACAACGCTTGGAACTGGGAAGCGTCGAAATTTAATCCCACGAGATTCGCGGTCGATCCGTTTACCGGAGTCCTTCTGGATAAGAATGCCGGCTCAGTTCCCATTGCCTACAACCCGAGTAACTTCGCCCTTGATCCGGGCGTGGTGAGCGACCTGGGACTTGTACAGTGCGGGGTGAGTGGATCGCCCGCCGGTTGTATGAAGGGGCATCTGTTCAATCCTGCGCCCCGGGTGGGTTTTGCGTGGGATCCGTACGGCGACGGCAAAACCTCGGTGCGAGGCGGCTACGGAATTTTCTTTGAGCACGGTACGGGAAACGAAGCCAACACCGGGTCGCTGGAAGCAAGTTCGCCGCTGGTACTGAGCATGACGCAGCCGCTGCCGCTGAATTATCCATGCATCGGAAATGTGGGCTACGGTACGGCGCTCGATCCCCAGAACAGCGCCTGCACGCTGAATCCGGCGCACCCTGCTCCGCCGGCTGGCTCAATTTTTCCTCTGGATGTCACCGGAATTCCAACGACGGCAGTCTGGCCTTACGCGCAGCAATGGAGCTTCGGCATTCAGCGGGAACTTCCCCACAGTGTGGTGGCGAATGTCGCCTATGTCGGCAGTAAAGGAACTCATCTTACGATCGAGCGCCAACGGGACCAGTTGGTTCCTCTGCCCGCAAGTCAAAATCCTTTCGGTCCGAACGAACCGCTCACTTTGCAAGATTGCAACGTCTCGCCTATCGCGGGCGCAGGGCATCCCGGCGATGGCACCGTTCCTTTCTTGCTGCAGAACGGGACTATCGTCACGCCGCAGAATCCAGCGTATGTCCATCTGCAAGCAGCATGCACGTCGCCTTACATCCCGAATGTAAATTCGTTGCCGGGGCGGCCGTACCCAGGGTTGGGCAGAGTGCTTTCGCTTCAAAATGTGGCAGACTCCACGTATCACGCTTTGCAAGTAGCGTTGCGGCGCTCCAGCGGTCCACTCGTCGCGGGAGTTTCCTACACCTACAGCCATTCGCTGGATAATGCGTCGGATCGCAGCGATCCAGTGCTGGTAGATTCGTATGATCTGCGAGCCAACCGGGCAAGTTCTAACTTTGACCAGCGGCACCTGCTGAATTTCAGTTACCTCTACCAGTTACCGAATCTTGCACGGCAGTTCCGTGAGTACACCTACGCTCCCGAGGGCGAAGACGCTTCGCTTGCAGGGAATTGCTGTTCGGAAACCCTCAATCGGATTTTTGGCGGGTGGGAACTTTCCGGGGTGACGATCTATCAATCAGGCACGCCTTTCACGGTAATCAACAGCGCTGGAAATACCGGCATTTCACTGACCGACAATGCTGGAGTTTCCAGCGGGCTCGGTATCGCCGCGTCCTATCCCGACGTAGTGCACGGCATTCCCGCCCCGCCGCTATATAACGTTCAAAGTTTCGGTCCGCTGGTCGGGAATCCATCAAATTTTGTGGCGCCGCGAGGGCTCACGTTCGGAAATGCGGGAAGGAATTCGGCCAACAATCCCAGCCGGCTGAACTTCGACATGGCGCTATTAAAGCATTTCAAGGTGAGGGAATCGAGCGAGATCCAGTTCCGCGCGGAAGTTTTCAATGTCTTTAATCACACCGAGTTTCGAACCTACGATCCAGATAATCCCGGCAGCAGCGGCAACAATATTATCAGTTGCTACGGCGGTCCACTGTATTCCGCAGGATTCGAGGGGAACGGTGGAGCGGACTGCGTGACGGGTGCATCGTTTCTGCACCCCCTCAATGCGCATCGTCCGCGCACGGTTCAGTTTGGTCTCAAGTGGGCCTTTTAAAGTTAAGGAATATTTTGTTACGGAGAATCAAGCGTCCACTCATCGCTATGAAGCACGAACAAAGATTTCGATTTGGAGAAGACGTGAAATATTCCTGGATGCTGCTGTTCGCTGCCCTCGGCTTTCTCTCGGCATGCGGCGGAAGCGGATCGTCTTCTTCGTCGCAGAACACCGGAACGCTTGCGGGCAATTGGCAATTCTCCATGACCGCCCCTACGGATGGCTCGTTTCTTGGCGGCGTACAAGGTGGATTTCTCCTGCAGAAAAGTGGTGCGGTAAGCGGCGCTCTGACCTATTCGATTTCTCTGCCTCCACAACAACAGGGTGGCGCTGCAACATTGTGTAACAGCGGGTCGGCGCCCCTTACAGGAACTCTCAACGGGCAAAGCGTAACCCTGACGGCTGCCGCCGGAGCACAGACCTTCACGCTGACAGGGATGCTGAGCGCGGACGGGACGACCATGATGGGAACGTATGACTCGACCGATGGCCAGGGATGCGGCACGGTACAGGCCGGACTGCAGTGGAGCGCCACACTAGTTCCTCCGTTGACCGGAACGGTTCAGGGAGATTTCCACAGTGCTTTGAATCCCGCGCTGCGTGATCAGGATTTCCCCGTGACCGGCGTCCTTACCCAAGGCGAGAACATTGGCGCCAGCAACGCGACGGTCACTGGCACACTGACTTTTCAGGGCTATCCTTGCCTGGCTACGGCCTCGGTGAACGGGCAGATCAGCGGCAATTCTGTGATCCTGCAGATCATTGCTCCCAACGGACTGAACGTCGGCCAGATCGGCGCGCCTGCCGGATCTGTAAACCCTTCCCCCGTAAATTTCAGCAGTATTGCGGGTGGAGATGGCATGGTCCTGCAGGGTTCCAATTCCTATGGTGTGACCACGAAGTCTTGTCCGGGGGGAACGCTCGCCGGTGACATCGGCAATGTCTGCCTGGCGCTGGGCAGTTCGACCAGTTGCACCCAGCCAATTCTGCTATCTCCCGCATCACTGATCTTTCCGCTACAGCAAGTCGGATCCACTGCCACTTCGCAGACGATCACGCTTACCAATACTGATCCTTCCGGCATCGCTCTAAATGGATTGTCGCTAATGTTCAACCCAAAGTCAGGAAGCACCAGCCTGTTTGGTTTGAGTGATTTTAACGGCCTGCCGAATTTCGCCGAGCAAGATACTTGTGCGAGCACCCCCGGATCCACATTCTCTCTCGCACCGCAGCAGAGTTGCATCATCACCATCTCATTCTCCCCGCAACAGAGTTGCCCGTGGCTGCCATCGACGGCGCTGGGTGGCGAGCCGCCTTCCGCCTGTCCGTTCCCGCTTGCCGCCAGCCTCACCGTTAACAGTCCCAGCAGTACAGACAGCGACAAAGCGTTTGCCGTGCCGGTAAGTGGCATTGGCTTCAGCGCGATCATTCCCTCCACACCCGAATTGGATTTCGGAGCAGAAGGGGTCGGAGAGACAAGTGCTCCTCAAACGCTGACTTTCACCAATCAGGGCACGAGCGCCGTGCAAATTCTTCCAAGTCTGGGCTCGCCGTGCGTAAATCCGCCGATAGGGGTGCTCACCCTTCCGCGCCCCTTGGTTCCCGGCAGTGTAGGTGGATTGCAAGTTGATACCGCTGCCATCACCCCCAACGGTTCAACCATCAATTACAACTGCGACAGCGACCTCACCAGCAAGTTGCCCAACTTCCAGATTTCCGCCGATAGTTGCTCGGGAACGCTACTGGCTCCCTTGGCCTCTTGCAGCCTTCAGATCACGTTCGCGCCACAACCGTCCACGCCCTTGATTCCGGCGCTCGATTATTTCCTTGAGCTGAACACGCTGCAGTGCACCGGCAGCACGACTTTGAATTGCGAAATTGATGCCGGCCGATTTCCCGTCGAGTTAACCGCGAACGTGCCCAGTCCACTGCGCATGACTCCGGGGGCAGGACTGGATT
Organism: uncultured Acidobacteriota bacterium; assembly: GCA_963758565.1. Taxonomy (GTDB): domain Bacteria; phylum Acidobacteriota; class Terriglobia; order Terriglobales; family Acidobacteriaceae; genus Sulfotelmatobacter. Next base: position 1,125,621 of record CAVWVX010000001.1, read on the forward strand.
TCGGCAAACAGGCGAAAGGTCAGACTAGCGCTCCCCTCACCATTACCTTATTCAATGACCCGGCTGTTCCAAACGCGGCACCGGTGAACTTTACCGGCAACATTGTGCGAGGCGACTTCTCTGAGACCGACAATTGCGGCGCCAGCCTTGCGCCCGGAAGCTCGTGCACACTCACAATTTCATTCACCCCGAGGATTATCGGATTTGATCAAGGCACCATCACCGTCGGTTATACGGCCGGGCAAATTCAAACCATCCATTTGCGGGGAACGGGGCAATAAACATCAATGTTGAATTCGAGACTAAGATGTAGCGCGGATGCCACAAGATTTGCGAAATGGCTATTTATCTTCGCCGGCAGCACGATTGCGGTGTTCACTTCTGGATGTGGCACCAGTCCGAACGGCGTACAAAATCAATCAGCCCCCGCCAGTTCGTCGGTTTCGATCGCATTTCAACCCGCGCCTCCAGCCTCGATTTCACTCAGCACCTCGACCGCGCTGACGGCGGTAGTTTCCAACGACCCTTCAAATTCCGGAGTTGACTGGGCACTGTTGTGCGTGAGCGGTTCCAACTGCGGTACCTTAAGCCCTCTGCACACTGCCAGCGGTTCTTCTGCAACCTACACGCCCCCAATAAGCATTTCCGGGAACAGCCAGACCTTTACCATCGAAGCTTTTGCCACCGCCGATCACGGCCAGAATATTGCGACTTCAATTGGAGTAACCGGCTTCGGTTCGGTCCTGAAGGGCACCTATGTATTTTTGACAATAGGCAGTGACGCATTCGGTCCTTACCAGCTTGCCGGCGTGATTGTTCTGGATGGCAACGGCGGCATTACCTCGGGAGAGCAGACGCATAGCGATCCGTTCCTTTCCGTGTCGGATCCCATCACTGGCGGATCCTATAACGTTGGCCCTGACGGTCGCGGCACCCTGACTCTGAATACCGCCGACACAAATATTGGCCAGCAAGGTGTCGAGAATCTGAGCATGGCAGTACTTTCCAGTTCGCAGGCGCTCATCGCCACTTTGGATAACCCGAATCTGCAGAGCAGCACCGAGACTTCGTCGGGAACCATGGATCTTCAGACCAGCACCGCTGCTCCCAGTGCGGGCTATGCATTTTCAGTTTACGGCGTGGATGTAAATTTTCAGCCCATGGCGATGGGAGGAGTATTCAACATCGATTCGCCGAACATGATTTCAGGAGCCGGCAGCGTCGCCGATCAGGACGATGCGGGCTCGGTGTTCCCCAGCGCGGCGCTTTCCGGAACTACCGGCAGTCCGGACGCTTTTGGCTCGCTCAAGTTCAACTTGGTCACCGACTTCGCGTCATCGATTCAATTCACCGGCTACATCGTCGATTCCACCCACATCAAGCTGATCGAAAGCGACATTGATGGAACAGGAGCAGGATTTGGCGCCACCGCGGGATTGGCCATCGGACAAGGCGCGGCAACTGGAACTTTCTTTGCCAACAAGTCCTTTGCAGGGAAGTATGTCTTCGGCATTTTGGGGGAGGACCTAAGCGGAATTCCAACATCATTGGCTTCGGTGGGAAGATTTGCTTCCGACAGAAATGGGAACATGACGGGCGGCTACAACGACGAGTATCTCGCGGGATTCGGCATTGAGATCGGCGACTCTTTCACGGGAACCTACACACTCGATTCCAGCGGCACCGGTCGGGTGGACTCCAATATTAATTTCACTAATAACGGTCCGGGGCCCGAATTCATCTTCTATCTCACTGGAAACGGAAACCCGCCGTTGGTGCTTGACGCCGATGTCAATATTGGCTCCTTGGGATCAGGTATCGCTTACCCGCAGACTGCCGCTCCGTTTTCCTTTAACGGAAAATATGGTCTATCGTTTACGCAGAACAGCGGAGGCCTGGAATACGACGGAACCGGCCAGATCACTGTAGTGGGAAGTTCCAGCACATTATCGGGCGTCATCGACACGAACCTGGGATTTTCCCCCCAGCCAAACACCCCACTGACTGGCACCTTCACGACCATCCCGACTAGTGGAAGAGTAATCGGGACCTTGTCCAATACCTTTTTCCCCACCCCTGCCAATACCCCAAACACCCTCGCCGTAGCGTTTTATATGATCGATTCAAATCACGGGTTCTTAATCGAAACCGATTCACAATTTAGTGGATTACTCACCTTCGGATACTTAGCCCCCAGAACGCCAGTCTGCCCGGTCTGTCAGTGACACTGAATCAGAAACTGCAAGATCAACCACGGAAGAGAATAACGTCGATTACTGGACGACGCCACAGTCGTGATCGCTCCGCCAGGGGATTCCACGTTGTGCTCCAGATTCGCTGCTGTCGGCCCTCCTGGATTTTAAGAGCCGAGCATGTCTCGACACAGCGCGTAGGGAACATTATGGAGACAGATTCTGGACTCGAAGAACTGCTGCCGGCGCAGGTTAGACAGCTCAAGAAGGGCCCAAAAAGCCGAAGTAGGAATCGAAATGACCAGATGTCCAGAAGCCTTTTGGCGTGAAATCGAGTGTTTCGCCCGTTCTTCGTCACACCGGCGTCACAACTGTGAGCCCCGTTTTTTATCTCATTGAAAATAAGCTATGTATGGCAGCTGGACCTGTAAGCCGAATTCTGTCCGCCGGATTGCTCCGGTTGGACGGTCATTCCTCTGGGCCGCGCATCGCTGCGGGGCTCTAGCGACCTACCCGAAGGTTTGACGCACCGAGCCGGCACGTGCTGCAACCGAAGTCACAGCTTCCTTCCTATTTGGTCTTGCTCCGTGTGTGGTTTGCCCTGCCCGTTGCATTGCTGCCCCGGCGGTGCGCTCTTACCGCACCTTTTCACCCTTACCCGCATTCGAAAACGCGGGCGGTATATTTTCTGTGGCACTTTCCGTCGAACGGACTTGAATCCGCTCTCCCGGACGTTATCCGGCACACTGCCCTGTGGAGTTCGGACTTTCCTCTCCCCCCGCTCTGCTGTTTCCAGCAAACGTGGAAAGCGACCGTCCGGTCCAGCTGCCAACAGGACCATTATACGGGCATTCGGCGGCGCCTATGCTATCGGCCTTCGGGCTTTAACCACCCGCGTTGGCAAAAAACTGCCTGCTGGGCCTCCTGCTGGTAGACTTGTCGAGACGCAAGGAAAAGCGATACCTTTCTTGCCGAAGCCTGCAGCCCGAAAGCCCAAGCCTGCTCCATGAACATTGCCGAAGCCATCCGAATTGCGCTGCAGTCGTTGTGGGCGAATAAGCTCCGCTCTGTACTCACGCTTCTGGGCGTCGTTATTGGAGTGGCGGCCGTGATTGCGGTGGTCACCTTCGTCTCCGGTATCAACGATTACGTGGCACAGAAGGTTTTCAATCTGGGCGCGGATGTTTTCCTAATCTTTAAAGTTTCTCCTGCTGTCACCAACGTTGATCATTTCCTCGAAGCCGAGAAGCGCAAAGACCTGACCATGGAAGACTATCAAGCCGTGGTGGATGCCTGTCGGCATTGCGAGTTGGTCGGAGCTTCTACGCGCAACGAAAGCGGCCATGTGAAGTACGCCGAGCAGTCGATCAGCGACACGCTGATCCGGGGGATCACTCCGGGGATGGCGACAATTCTCGATACTGACCTCGCCGCCGGAAGAATGCTGAATGACACCGACGTAACCAACCGGTCTCCGGTAGCGGTGATCGGGAACGACATCTTGGAGCACCTCATGCCGGGCATCGATCCGCTCGGCCAGGAAATCCGGGTCGATGGCTGGACCTACCAAGTGGTTGGCGTTGCGAAAAAGAAAGGCACAACCCTGGGGCAGAGCGCCGACAATTTTGTGATGATTCCCATCACGTCCTGCCTGAAACAGTACGGTTCGCATAACAACAGCTTGCGCATTGCGGGCAAAGCTACGAGCGCCGGCGTGCCGTTAAATGAAGCAGTGGATGAATCTCGCGCCGCGGTTCGCGCCAAGCGCCATGACCTGCCCGGCGGCAACGACAGTTTCGACATTGAAACGAATGCCAGTCTGCTGGGGATCTGGACTGACTTCAGCCAGACCTTCTTTATTGCAACTATTGGCATCGCCGCAATTTCGCTGATCGTCGGGGGCATCGTGATTATGAATATCATGCTGGTTGCCGTGACCGAGCGCACCCGCGAAATTGGTATTCGTAAAGCACTGGGTGCCCGGCGAGAGGATGTCCTCCTGCAGTTTTTAATCGAGTCAGTAACGCTGTCGCTCACGGGGGGAGCCTTGGGAGTGCTGGCTGGGGTGACGGTCGCCGAATCCGTAACTTTGCTGATCGGCATGCCTTCAGCGATCAAGCTTTGGGCGGTAGCTGCCGGACTGATCGTTTCGGCTAGTGTGGGTGTGTTCTTTGGAGTTTATCCGGCTCGCAAAGCAGCGAAACTGGACCCGATCGTAGCTCTGAGATTCGAAACGTAAAAGAATCTGTAATTCGAAGAGGACACTGTTGTCCATTTGCAAGCTATCGGTTGGTACGTGTCGCGGATTACGCAATTAAAGCTTGGCCCCATGATAAGAAGAGACGAATTTCGAGAGATCGTCCAGATGGCCACCGACACCATTCGCGGGAACAAGCTGCGTTCGTCACTAACGGTGCTGGGGATCGTGATCGGCATAGCGATGGTCATCGGAGTTTCCTCGATTGGCCGCGGACTCGACGACAATGTCAAAGACATGGTATCGAGCATCGGTTCAAACGTGATTTTTGCATTTCATCTCGAACCGTTTAATTTCGGCCGGCCCACCGAGGAGATGCGTACTCGTAAGGAGCTTACCTACGAAGATGCTTTGGCGATCCGCGAATTGCCGCACGTAAAGGCGGTTACCGCCGGTATCCGATACTTCCGGCCGGAACTGGGAGTGGGAACCTTTGCCGTGAAGTATGGCGACAAGAAAGCGAAGAACACTATTCTGGAGGGAGACCAGGCGTCCGCCAAGGAAGTCTTCGATCTTCAGATCGCTTCAGGCCGCTGGTTCAGCGAGGTCGATGAAGAACACAGGTCTCCGGTCGTATTGTTGGGCTCGGATACAACCGAGGAGTTGTTCGGCAATGAGAGTCCCCTGGGGAAGGAAGTCAATATCGAAGGGCAGCTATTAACGGTGATCGGAACCGCCAAACCAGTGAAGTCGGTTTTTGGTGGAGGGAAGAATCCAGAGGACAATAAAGTTTTCTTTCCTTTGAGCACATTAAGAAAACTGCATCCCGAACTCAAGCAACATTGGATCAGTGTAAAGGCCACGACTCACGAGGATATGCCCAAGGCCATTGATGAGATTCGCGAACTATTGCGGCGGCGGAGAAAAGTGCCGCCCAACAAGCCGGACAATTTTGCCGTCTTTACATCGGATTCGATCTCTGACGTTTGGAACCAGCTTACCGGGATGTTGTTTATAGGAATGTTCGCCATCTCGAGTGTAGGGCTCATCGTCGGTGGCGTGGGTGTGATGAACATCATGCTGGTAAGCGTCACCGAGAGGACGCGCGAGATCGGCGTCCGCAAGGCGATTGGGGCGCGCAAGCGGGACATTCTCTTGCAATTCACTTTAGAGGCAATCATTCTGACCGCGATAGGCGGAATGATCGGAATTTTGCTGGGCGCGGTTATCGTTTGGGTCATCCCAGAACTGTGGCCGTCGCTGCCGGCTCGGATGTCGATGTTTTGGGTCGTCTTCGCATTCACCTCGGCGGCGGGCATCGGCCTGGTGTTCGGCATCTACCCCGCATGGAAGGCGGCGAACCTCGATCCGATCGAGGCGCTCCGTTACGAGTAGGCTGGCATCTGCTGGCGCATCATGCACTTCATCCTCAGCACAATTCAAGTTCTCGCGGCGGTCGGAATCGTCACCAGCTCAATTTATTATCTGTTATGCCTGTGGAGCGCCGCTGACTTTGTTCGAGAGCGAAAGTCCAGCGAGGCTGTTCCCTCGGCACTGACATTGCCCCCTATCTCGATCCTGAAGCCGCTCAAAGGCACCGATCCGAAAATGTATGAGAGCTTTCGCAGCCATTGTCTGCAAGACTATCCGGAATACGAAATCATTTTTGGTGTGAGCGACGCGAACGATCCAGCGCTCGAGAGCGTGAAGAGAGTGCAGCGGGAATTTCCCGAACGAAGAATTCGACTTGTAGTAGCTTCCGAAATACTCGGCGCGAATGTCAAAGTCAGCAATTTGGCCCAGATGCTGCAAGAAGCGCATTATGATTATCTGATTGTCAACGACAGCGATATTCGAGTAGAGCCTGCATATCTGCGCCGCGTAATCGCTCCGCTGGTTGACGCGCAAGTTGGGTTGGTAACCTGTTTTTATCGCGGGGTGCCGGCTGCGACACTAGGCTCGCGCCTGGAAGCCATGGGCATCAGCACGGATTTTTGTCCAGGCGTTTTGGTAGCGCGCCAACTCGAAGGCGGAATCCATTTCGGGTTAGGTTCAACGCTGGCATTTCGCCGCGCCGATTTGGAGAAAATTGGCGGTTTCACTTCGTTCGTCGACTATCTTGCCGATGATTACGAACTGGGGAAGCGTATCGCCGGATTGGGGCTGGGGGTTAAATTGTCGGGAATGGTTGTGGAGACGTTTCTACCGCCTTATCGCTTGCGCGATTTCTTCGCTCACCAATTGCGTTGGGCGCGGGGCGTTCGCGATGCACGCCGTCGCGGTTATCTGGGCATGGTATTTACCTTCGGTTTGATGTGGGCGGTGTTCGCGGTTGTGGCAAGTGCAGGCGCTTTATGGTCATGGAGTGCTTTGGCGGGCGCGTTGCTTTTACGGTTTGCAGTTGTCTTCATGATTGGCCATAGGTTTCTGCACGATCCCCACGTGATGCGAGATTGCTGGTTGATCCCGTTGCGGGATCTGTTCGCGGCCGGCATCTGGATCGCAAGCCTTACCGGTCATACGGTTACTTGGAGAGGCGAGCGGTTCCGCTTGGAGCGGGGGAAACTAATTCGCATTCAACGCTAGCGCCCACTTGCAGCATCGAGATTTTCAAAATGCGTTCAGTTCCACTTGATCGAGCCATACGTTGTAAGGCTGCTGTTTGTAGTTCCCGTCCATCTGAAAAGCGACATCAATCTCTTCCTGATACCAATTCGGCTGCGCAGTGTAATATTTGTCGACCGTGTAGTTATTGTCCGCAACGCTCAGGTTGATGTAGTGCACCTGATTTCCCACCCGCTCAAAATTCCACACCAGATGGATCCAGGTTGCGGAGGGGAAGTGCTTGCAAGGCACGTCGATTGGACGCCAGACCCCGTTCAGATCGTCCCAAACATTCCATTTGTGGGTATCGTTGAAATCACATTGTGTTCCGAAGGTCCATCGCGTGCCCGCAAAAGCCTGATTCACATCGAATTCAAGCGACTGCGGCGCATTGCCGTCGTCGACATAGAACCACAAGTCGTAAGTGAAGTGACTGACGCTGTTTCCGCCCCCCACTGGATTCCAATAAAGCTCGTTGGAGTAGGAATGGTTACCGCCCAAAGAAAACCGTGCTGCCGAGCCGTCCAACGATGGAGACGCTTGATGAATTTGCAGTGAGGACGCCGCCACTCCTAGTCCGGCCGCACAGGTTAAGCCGGTCGCCAATTGCGCGGAGCACGATTGCCAGTTCGACAGGTTTTGTATCCCCGGAACTCCTGGCTCCTGTCCCGTCACGTTAAGTTGAATGCTTGAAGTCGCGATATAACCTGCCTCATCTTCGGCGACGGCTTCAACCGTATGCGTTCCATTCGGAAGCCAGAGATACTGATTTACGTTGGGGGTGAACGAATACAGGACGGCCTGGTTATCTACGTAAAGCCTCATCGTGTACAGAGGATCGGGAGGCGAGGCCAGCGCGGTGACTGGCACTGGTGAAGTAACGTTGGCTCCATCCGAAGGGCTGGAAATTGCCAGGGGAAAGCCGCACAGCGCTTGAGGAGCAGGACTCGGCGCCGGTGGAATTACGGAAATATTTGTGGGAGCGACCGGTACGATTGAACAATTGGCCACATTCGCAGGTAATCCCTGGCAACTGTTTAGAATTAGAAGTGCGATGCCAAGCGCCAACAATGTGAGAGTGCAATTCCATGTTAGGAAACCGTTGAACGCTGGTGAATCCCCTAAGACCCAAGATCCCATTTCGGCCAAAACCTGACGAGTGCCGCTTGTGTCCATTTCGCAAACCTTGTCATCCTTAACTTGGTGTCACCGCTTTCTTCAGTGCGCGGCCAAGTTCACCTGCTACAGCTATGCATTAGTCAGGTTTTAGTGCGCGGAATTCTTTGCAATGCGGATATTGCTGAAGATTCTTGAGGCCAACGCACATCCCTTAACCCTCACAGGCTAATCTGGCGAAAAACCAGCGTCTGCGAGCGGACATGGCTGGTTGCTGCACCTAATAAGGAAGCTATGCCACTTTGATATTTATCGTGGAGGGGTGGGGTCAGCGGCAATACGGAGACTAGGGTAAATCGGAAAAGGGAACTCCTGATGCTGGCTGCATAGCCTCTCCACTGACCGAAGCTTCGATGGAGAGCGGCTCGGCGTGATGATTGAGGTCCAGCACCTTTCTCACTTTTCCGGCCAGTTGTTTGAGCGTGAATGGTTTTTGCAGGAAATTGTTTTCGACATCCACTACTTTGTGATCTACGACAGTTTGCCCGGCGTAGCCGGAAACGAAGAGCACCCGGGTCTCCGGACGAAGAAGTTCGAGTTCCTTTGCCAGTTGGCCGCCGCTCATGTAGGGCATAACAACGTCGGTTACCGTCAGGTGAATGCTGGCAACATGGTTTTTGCTTACTAATAAAGCGTCTTCGCCGTTGCGAGCTTCCAGCACGTTGTAACCGCGCAGCCTGAGGAACTCAGCCTCTGCCCGGCGCAAGGATTCCTCGTCTTCTACCAGCAATAAAGTTTCGTTGCCGCGAACGGCCGCCTCCGCCGTCTGCTCATGCAAAACCCCACTGACGGATTTTTCCTGCACGCACGGCAAATAGATCTTAAAAATTGTTCCCATCCCCTCTTCACTGTAGACCCAGACAAAGCCATGATTCTGCTTAACGATGCCGTATACGGTCGACAGGCCCAGCCCCGTCCCGTTTCCCGAGGATTTCGTGGTGTAAAAAGGTTCAAAGACGTGCGGCAGGTGGTCGGCCGGAATGCCTGCGCCGGTATCGCTGACTGACAAAACCACATAGCGCCCAGGGGGAATCACGGCGCGCTTTCGATCGGCATAGTGTTCGTCCAGTTTCACATCGGAGGTCTGAATCGTGAGTTTTCCGCCTTGCGGCATAGCATCTCGCGAATTGGCCGCAAGATTCATCAGAATCTGTTCGATCTGCACCGGATCCAATCGGACCCTTCCCAGGCCATCGCCCGGTAGATAGTTGATTTCGATGTCCTCGCCAATAAGGCGATGCAGCATCTTAACGATCCCGCCCAGGACGGGGTTTATTTCCGCAACCCGCAAAGCCTGTGGTTGTTGACGGCTGAATGCCAGCAACTGCCGCGTAAGGTCAGCTGCACGGCGAGCGGCGGAGAGAATTTCCTGAATGCGAGTCTGCGTCGGACTTCCCGGCACGACGGAATCGAGAGCCAGTTCAGAATAGCTGGTAATGATGGTCAGAAGATTGTTGAAGTCGTGAGCCACTCCGCCGGCGAGCCGGCCTACTGCGTCCATCTTCTGCGCCTGCAATAATTTCGCCTCCAGGCGCAGGCGTTCGGTAAGATCGCGGCTGTTGCAGATGAAGTGTGTTACCTGGCCTTCGGCGTTGCGAATCGGGCTGATGCTTTCATCTATGTAGTACAGTTCGCCATTTTTCTTGCGATTTACCAGAACGCTGCGAAAAACACCGCCAGAACGAATGGTCTCCCACAACTCCCGATAAAGCGCCGGTGCTTGCTGCCCAGACTTCAACATGGCCGGCGTTTTACCGGCGACATCCTGTTGCGAATAGCCGGTCAAGGTCTCGAAAGCAGGGTTTACATATTCGATGACGCCATCGCTGTTGGTGATGAAAATGGTATCGGCAGACTGTTCCACCGCACAGGAGAGTTTGCGCAGGGACTGTTCCGCGGCTTGCGTTTGCTGTTGGGAAGAATGCAGGCTCAAGGCACAGCGGATGGTACGCACCAGGTTGGCTCCATTGAGCTGTGACCGTTCCACACAGTCGTAAGCGCCAGCCTCAATGATTTCTGCGACTGCTTTTTCATCGGCGTGTTCGGTCAGCAGGATAAAAGGTACTGCGCCGCGCGAATGCAAGAACTGCGCTAGAAGTTTGGTGGCGGCCGCGTCCCCGGTTTCGTGTTCAAACAAGACCAGCCCGTACGCGGTCGTTTCCAACATCGCCTTCGCTTCTGCCAGCGAGTTGGCATGATCGAGTTCCGCCGGAAGTGCTCGGTGATTCCGATCCAGGATCTCCCGGATTAGAAAGAAATCTTCTTCCTTGCTGCCTACCAATAAAACGCGCAAGAGTGACGGCCCGAGTTGCGTCGCGGTTGACAGTGGATATCCCTGAGTACTGTTATTTACATCGGTAAGTTTTGGCAGGGCGTTAATCACCGGAAGGCGGTAAAGTGAGGCAGAGCCAAGTGCCGGAATGGCGCTTGTACCATTGGGGAATTACGAGTCTCCCTCCTTGCTCGATACTAGTTGACTACACAATCCACGAGAGGTTGACTTTTTGGCAACGATTTCCCGTTAACCAACTTCCGCTTGCTCCGTCTAACCCTTGAGCCGGGGCGATTGGGCAGGATTTCAGGGAACCTTGCCCGGGTTTTCGGCGTACCGCATAGAGGAATTCTACAAATGCTCTGAACCGGGTTCGTAATCGGAGGATGTATGCACATGCAGGAGAGTGTCAGCGCGTCCAGAGCGCTCATGAACGGCAATGGTCATGTGGAAGAAGTGGTGCGGCAAGCTCACGAAGAACTGCGGCAACTGATGCAGCAACGTGCCGAGGTGATGCGCCGCATCGGCACCATTAAGCAAACGATTGCCGGACTAGCCAATCTTTTTGGCGATGCCGTTCTAAGCGATGAATTGCTCGAACTGGTGGATCGTAAGAGTAGCGGGCGCCAACCTGGATTTACCAAGGCCTGCCGCGTGGTTTTGATGGACGCAAACCGGGCACTGAGCGCCCGCGATGTTTGTGAGCGAATTCGGGAAAAGACTCCGCCTTTGCTGGCCCGCCACAAAGATCCCATGGCATCGGTCACCACGGTGTTGAATCGTCTGGTGGCCTACGGCGAAGCCCGAGCCGTGGCTCTGGAAAACGGCCGGCGGGCCTGGCAATGGGTCGCCGATTCGAACACTTCTGCAGGGCTCGCGGTTTCTGCTTAAGAGCCAGGGTGGAGGTTGACAATCTCTATCCCGGCGGCAGAAGCATTCCTTTTTCCAGCTGCCTGGTAACGTGCGCGTACGATGCCGCATGCGGATCGTGAGTGACCATCACAATGGTTTTGTGAAAGTCCTCATTGAGTCTTTTTAAGATTTCCAGAATTTCCGTTGCCGAATGACTGTCCAGATCACCTGTCGGTTCATCGGCCAGCAAGAGGGTTGGATCGCTTACGATAGCGCGCGCAATGGCTACGCGTTGCTCCTGCCCGCCCGAAAGCTGCTTGGGCAAGTGATTGACACGCTCCTCCAAGCCCACGAGTTTCAAGGCTGTCATAACATGTTCGCGTCTCTGCTGCTGGTTCAGGTGCGAGAGCAGCAACGGGAGTTCGACGTTTTCGAAGGCGGTCAAAACAGGAATCAGATTGAATGTCTGGAAGACGTAGCCGATGTGCTCGTTGCGCCAGCGCGCTTGCTGCGAATCATTGAAGCGAAAGATGTTCTGGTTCTCCACCAGCAGTTCGCCGGAGGTCGGCCGATCGATGGCCGCGATCATATTCAGCAGCGTCGTCTTACCCGAGCCAGACGGTCCCATCAGCGCCATGAATTCTCCCGATGCAATGTCGATGGAGACGTCATCCAGCGCCCGCACCTCAAAGGCTTCGCGCTTGAAAATTTTGCTGACGTTCCGTGCCTGCACCACCTTGGTTCCGGTTGCCACTTTGTTTTCCGTAACTGTACTCATAACTAGGATTGCCCCTTGATTTTGATTGAATCGCCATCCTTCAAATCTTGCGGGCCTTTGGTGATCACGTTTTCGCCGCCCACCAGGCCGCCGACCAGAAACCCATCGCTGCGCTGGCTCAGAATACTCACCGGCTTCATGTGAGCTTTTCCGTCGAAGGCCACAAATACAACCTTCTTGCCCTCCTGGTCTCTCACCGCACTAGCCAAGACAAAGGCTCCCGCCGGTTGTGTGCTGGTGGATTTCTGTTCATCCGCCAGGAACTTTACCGTGGCATTCATCTCCGGGCGCAAATATTCGTCCGGATTCAGCACCTGCACTTTCACCTGCACCGTGGCCTTCTGGCGGTTGGCTTCGGGAGAAATCTGCGCGATCTCACCCTTGTATTTGCGATCCGGATAAGCGTCTACGGTGACAATTCCTTTTTGCTTTGGACCGAGCCGAGCGAAGTCCGACTGTGCGATATCGAGTTCGACCTGAATATCGTTTAAATCTGCCAGGGACACTACCGAGCCCTGAGGTCCACCGGCTGCGGCGCTGGCAAACTGGGCGGTGATCAGCTCACCTTTTTCAGCGGTGCGATCGAGAATTGTGCCGGTGACGGGCGCACGAATCACGGTGGCATCGAGTTGCGACTTGGCATAATCCAGCTGACCTTGTGCCTGCGCCAGCGATCCCTGGGCGCGGGCAATTTCTTCCGCACGCGGTCCAATCTTCGAGAGTTGAAAAACTTTTTCCAGCGAGTTCGCGCGCTGTTGATCAGCTTCAAATTTTGCGGTCGCGTCGTCCATCGCCTGGCGCGAAACCACTCCCGCTTGTGAAAGTTCTTTGGTGCGGTCCAGGACGAGCTTGTCATTGACCAATGTCGCTCGCGCTTCATCCAGATTGTGTTGCGCCTGCTGCACTTCTTCTGGACGCGAACCGTGCTGCAGTTCATCCAAGTAGGCGCGGGCGTTATCCAACGCACCCTTTGCCTGTTCGTAGGAAGCGCGGAATTCCTGATCCTCCAACCGGACGAGGACCTGTCCTTCTTTCACTTTGTCGCCCTTTTCCACCCCAATCCATGCCAGCCGGCCGGTGACCTTGGAATTCACGTTGATGGTGTGGTGCGCGACGATATATCCAGTGGCGGAAAGCACCGTGCCGCCGACATCGCTGCTCTCGGCGGAGGCGCGGGTCACTTCTACCTCGGGCACGTCGCGCGAAAACATGCGGTAGGCGAGCGCGCCGAGGCTGAGCACGACTACGATCACGATTCCGATCACTATGTACCGGCGCGCCCAGGTTGGCGGTTCTCCACTGTCCGCGCTTCGGCCGCTGCGGTCAATACGCAGGCCTCGTAACTCTTCGTGTTTAGCGTCAATCGGCATAAGAATGAATACGAACTCCGGTGTTCTCTGGTTTCCCGAAATTATTCCCTAACCCCGCAGCGCGGTCAGAATGTTCTGTCGTGCGGCATGCCATGCCGGGGCGAATCCACCCACCAGTCCCATGATTAATGCAAAGGCCACGGCGGCGCCCGCAACTTGAGGTGTAATCCGCAGCGCAAATACCACCTCGCTGAACGTCACCTGGTTGGAAGTTCCCGTCTGCATGCCATTAAACGGCAGCATGAGCAAAATCCCCAAGGCTGCCCCCAGCAACGAAAGCATCAGCGACTCCAGGACAAAAGAGGTAAGAATCGAAGGCCGGGAAAATCCCAGCACACGCAAAGTTGCAATCTCGCGTCCGCGGTACGCCACTGCGGCGTACATGGTATTCATTGCCGCGAAGCTCGAGCCAATCGCCATGATCACAGCGACCACAATGCCGATCACTCGAATCGGCCCGCCCGAACTGGTTTGCTTCGCGTAATAATCGGTTTCCAGCACGCCTTCAAGTTTGAGCCGCTGATCGTCACTGACCCGATTTTTCAGCGCGTCGGCGGCTATGGGGTCGGTGGCACGCAGGTACGCCGATGAGAAGCCCCCGGTCCGGTCAAAGTCCGCCGACATCTGGTTCACATCGCCCCAGACTTCCGATTCATAGGCCGAACCCCCCGCGTCAAAAACTCCAACCACCTTCCACGATCCTTTGCCGAATTCCATGGTGTCGCCAATATTGGCGTGCGTAAAGCGGCTACGAATCGACTGGCTGACCACCACCTCGCGCTGCCCTGGCTGAAACCAACGCCCATCTGCAAGTCTTGCGCCGGGGCGAAGTTCAAGACCATCCGGCATCATGCCGCGCACGGTTACATTCACTTCTCCCGTACCATCCTTGCGGGGAAGCACGATTACGACGACCAGTTCGCCGGAAGCCATGGGCTCGCCGTGACTATCCTTGGCGATTCCTGGCAAGACCTTCAATGTCGGATACAACGCTGCATCGAAGCCGCCGGTCAACTCCGCCTCTGATCCCTTACGCAACACCAGCACATTCTGGGAATTGCCGCTGGAAACAAATGCCCGCTTGAGCCCAGCCAGCAACGCCATTAGAAAAATCGCCGTGGTGACGGTTAGCGCAATGCCCAGCGCAGTCATGATAGTGAGCCCCTTGCGGAGCTTTAAATTGCGCACGTTATAACTGATCGGTATCGCCATAAATTTATTTTGACTCAGCCTATGTGGCGCAAGCCCTCCACTATGCTGACGCGCGATGCGCCGTAAGCGGGAACATAACCGCTCACCAACCCCAGCGTCGCGGCCACCAACAGCGACACTCCCACTGCCGGCAGCGTAACTCGCATATCGGTGGGAATACCAATCGCCACGGAGGAGTGAGTGAGCCAGCGGATCAAAGCGGCTGCCGCGATTATTCCCATCGCCCCGCCAGATACTGCCAAGGCTACCCCTTCCAGAACGAACAAGGAGAGAACTTGTCCCCGCGTGAATCCCAGAGTTTTCAGGACAGCCACCTCACGAGTCCGACTTCGCACTGACATTGCCATGGTATTGGCCGAAACCAACAGAATAGTAAAAACTACTGCCCCACATATTCCGAGGATGAATGCTTTCACGTTTCCCAGCGTAGCGACCAGGGAAAGCTGAAAAGCCTTTTCGCTCTCGGTTTTTGTCCGCTGCGGGGAGTTGCGAAACATCTCATCGATTTGACTCGCAGCTCGTGCCACATCGCCAGGTTCCTGCACCTGCGTGGCATACCACCCGGCTTTACCCTTGAACCACCCGAGAGACTCTTCCAGATACTTGGCATTGAAATACAGCGCGTTCTGGGGAGGGTCGCGCCGATAAATGCCGCGAATCGTCAGCTCGGGCTTAACTGGGAAAATAGTTCCCAACAGAGTGATCCGGTCGCCGATCTTCCAACCATATTTGTCTGCTAGGGTGACATCTACTAACGCTCCGGCGCGGTCGTGTTGCCAGGCCTCCACCTGCTCAGGCGGCACAATTTTATCCGATGCCACTTTCAGATATTCGTCTGGGTCGGTCGCAATTTGAGCAAATGCGTTGCTGGCGCGGTCGTCCTTATAGTGATTACCGAAATAAGTCATGGGTACCACCGCCACGACGCCGGGAACACCGCGAATCTTATCGCGATAATAGGCCGGCAACAGAAAGGATAACGACACGCGGTCGCGGGTAACCATCCGTTTCGCCGTGAGAGGTGCGCCCATATCCACATAGAACGTTCGCCAGATGGAAACCATTAGCGTAAGCAGAAGCAACGAGAAACTAATGCTGAGCATAGTCAGCAGGCTGCGCCGCTTGTTGCGAAACGTATTGCGCACCACGAACCCGCCCAGCGTCATAGGTGCAACGACGGCTTTCAACCGATGTGCCGCAGTCCCTCCACAATCTCGACTCGCGAGGCGTTATAGGAGGGCACCAGCGAACTTAAAAAACCTACTAGCGCCGCCACCAACAGGGCCAATGCGAGAGTTCCCGAGGTGACCTCCATCTGCGCCAGAAAAAATCCCATGGGAGACTTTTTCATGAGTGTTAATAACAGCCAGGCAAAGCCGCAGCCAAACATTCCGCCCGCAAGTGAGAGTGACATAGCCTCGCCTACAAAAAGGCCGAGAATTGTTCGCCGCTCAAACCCCAAAGTCTTAAGGACTGCCACTTCGCGAGTGCGCTCGCGAATCGACATCGCCATGGTATTGGCGGAAACCAGCAGAGTGGTAAACACTACCGCCAGGCAGATGCTGAGAATGAAAGCCTTTACGTTTCCCAGCATATTCACAAAGCTCAAGCCAAATGCCTTTTCGCTCTCTGTCTTGGTGGGCTGCGGAGAATTGCGAAACATATCATCGACAGCCGCCGAAACCTTAGAGACGTCTTCCGGCGAACCGGTCATGATGCTGAAAGTGCCCGCCTGCCCTTTGAACCCGCTTACTGATTCTTCCAGGTACTTTGCGTCAAAGTAGACAGTCTTGTTGGTGGTCGGCCAATGAAAAATTCCTCTTATGGTGAGTTCCAGATTTACGGGATAGATCGTGCCCTGCAACACAATGCGGTCACCCAGTTTCCATCCATATTTCTGGGCCAGTTCGTCGCTGACGATTACTCCTGCGCGATCGTGCTGCCAGGCGGAGAGTTGCTCCGGCGGCAGTTGCATCTCGGGATAAATCTTGGGAAACTCCTCGGGATCGGTAGCGAACTGAGCGAAAAAATTCTCCGGCTTGTTGTCTTTATACAATCCGCCGAACCACGAATTTGGTACCACTCCCACCACGCCTGGCACGGCGCGAATTTTCTCGCGATAAAAAGCCGGCAAAGGATTTGTAAGCGAAACCCGGTGGCGTGTGACCAACCGGCGCATGGATTCGGCGCTGCCCTTGTCAATGTAAAAGCCGTGCCACAACGTCATCATGAAAGTCAGCAACAACAGCGACACGCCCACGCTCAATACCGTCAAGATACTGCGCCGCTTGTTGCGAAAAGCATTCTTGGTGACGAATCGGGTCAAAGTCATATTTCAGAGCCCAGTTGAACTTCAGGAAATAGGAAACGCGTCGTATGACGCTACAGCGTGGCCCACGCAGGCCACAAGCTTAAACGATGCTTTCGGTTCCTACAACCTGCAATCCCGGCGACAAAAGCTCTAACAGTCAGTCGCTTCATTATTTTTAATCCGCGATTCCCCATCTGCCCAGTGGAGATCGTCATCCATAGGCCATGACAATTGTCACAGCCTTAGCCGAATAGAATCCCTAATAATTTCGTCCGCTCGGGCTTTGAAGTTCGCCCTCTTCCCATAACTGCTAGGGTGCGGTACTTCGGTAACTCGAACATGGCTCCCGCTGACGATATCCTGACCATACCTGCCTTTGGTTTAGGCCGTGCCTTGTCGGAACTGAGAGGCACGTCTACGACCGGGGCTGAGGTATGCAAAATGCCCACAAAAATTGGCCACTTTGAGATCTTGAGCGAATTGGCGAAGTCGGCGACTGGCGCCGTATATAAGGCGACCGATCCGCAGACCAGCCAAACCGTCGCACTAAAAACCATTCAGTTGACTGCCTTCGGAGCTTCTTCCGCCGACCTGGAGCGCTCCCTGCTCGCCGAGGCTGAAACCACAAAGGTCCTCAGCCACTCCAATGTCACTTGCGTCTTCGGCGCGGGAGAAATTGACGGCCAGTTTTGCGCCGCAATGGACTACATCCAGGGCAACAGCATTGCCACCATGCTGGCCAACAATGAAGGCTTTTCCATTTGGGATTTGCTCGATATTGGCCGGCAAGTATGCGGCGGCCTTGACCACGCTCATTCTCACAAAGTTTTCCATGCCAGCCTGGAGCCAGCCAAGATCATGTGCGGATGGGATAGCATGGTTCGGATTCTGGGCTACGGGGTGTCGAGCGTCGGCAAATTCTCCGCTTCCATGCCCGGTCTGCCTCCATTCCTGCACTACATGTCCCCGGAGCAGGTTCGCGGCGAGGACATTGACGCACGCTCCAACTTCTTTAGCCTGGGCGCCATGTTTTATGAAATGGTGACCAACCAGAAGCCATTTGCCGCCGAAGACGCTGCGGCCATTCGGCAAAACATACTTCAGAGCATGCCTGTGCCTCCGGGGCAGCTCAATGCCAAACTCCATCCGGCACTGAGCGATCTGATTATGAGAACTCTGGCGAAAGACCCCGCCGAGCGCTACCAGAGCGGTCGAGAATTGCTGGAAGATCTGGAGCAATGTAAAGAGACCAAGCCACAGCCTGCAAAGCAAGCCCCGATGCCGGCCAAGAGCGCGATTGCTCCCGACGCAATCAAAGCTGCTACCCAGGCAAAGTTCGCAGCCCCCGCTGCGTCCGCGAGTGTCCCACCTGCGCAACCGAAGGTGTCACCGGTAGCTGCCGTAGCTCACAAGCCACCTCAGAACCAGCCGATGGCGAAAAATCCCGCCCCGATGGCCGCCACTCCGCGGGTCGCTGCGACTGCCGCCGGAGCAACCGCGGCATCGGCATCCAGAGCTTCATTCGTCTCAGATCCACCTGCACCGGAGGCGCCCGAAGCGAACGTCCCTAAGATCGCGGTTGATCCCATGATGTCCGGCGAAGCAACCTCTCGCGGCAGCAGCGTCAGTTTCTCAGAGATGACGGAACTGCCTCCGCTCAAAGAAGTCTACATTCCTCCTTCGCCGCCACCTGCACAACCGTCCTTTAATTCTAAGTCGCCGCACGCCTTGGGCTCGACCACATACGTCGAAAGTCAGGAAGACGAAAAACCAAAATTCCAGCCCCGCGAAGCTGCCCAGAAGGCGGTCAAGGAAATCAAGAACGTTCCCCCTAGCCTGATGATTTACTCGATCGCCGGTGCGGCCGTCGTGATTCTCATTATTGCGGTCGTGCTCGTTCTGCACGTCAACAGTTTGAATAGTGATGGCGACACTCCTCGTCCGGCGATTGCCCAAACAAGAACTCCAGCGGCCGCAGCCCAGACGCAACCGGCCCCGCCCCCGCAAGAAGTGCCGGCGGAGGTCTCCCAACGACCAGAACAGTCTGCCGGGCCTGAAGCCGCACCTGAGGCCACTCACGCCAGCTCCATATCCGCGAAAGGCAAATCATCGCGTAGAAGGGTGGCAGCCCCGGTCGTTGCCGCTGCCATTCCTGGACAAATCGCCATTGACTCTACGCCGTCAGGCGCGCAAGTAACGATCGATGGCAGATCCGATCCGTCGTGGATTACGCCGTTCACTCTTTCCGGTTTCTCGGCTGGACAGCATTCCATCACCATCGCCAAAGCAGGTTTCTCGCCCGACACTCGCACGGTTGAGGTTTCTTCCGGCGCTAAGGCTTTTGTGGCGTCCCATCTTGTCCAGCTCGTAGCCACGCTCGCCGTGACCAGCACGCCCGCCGGAGCCAATATTTTTGTCGATACCAAGAACACCGGCAAGGTCACGCCGGCGCAAGTGGCGGTAGACCAAGGGCAGCACGTCATCCTGGTTCGCAAGTCGGGTTTTATCGATGAAACGACCAGCGCGCAATTTACCCTGGGGCAGACCACGAACTATTCGCCCACATTGCGGGCACTCGGCAATGTCGATGACATCAAGACCGTGGGCAAAATGAAGATGAAGTTCTTTGGAGGAAAGGACACACAGGGCCAGGGGACGGTCAGTGTCCACACTAATCCGAAAGGCGCGCAGATCGCGGTGAACCAGCACATGCTGGAAAAAGATTCGCCCGTCGACTTCATGCTCGACCCGGGCAACTATATCGTCGACATCACCATGAGCGGTTACGCTCCCATCCACAAAGTGATCTCTGTGGATAAGGGCGGCAAGGCAGTGATCGACGAAGTAATGCAGCACGAATAACGAATTCGGCTGACTCCAAGTCTTCTTAGTCTGCCTTCCTGACAGGCCAGCGGAGGGAAGCGCGACCCTGAATGGATCGCGCGATGAAGTTAGCGGCGGCTGCGCTTCGCTCACGATGATCGGCGATGCCGTCCCCTAGGCAGCAACCTGCTGGCTCCGGGTTGCGGCATGATCCCAAGCTTCCACTGCTCCAGCATCTCTCCTTGGGCAAACCGCTCCACTGCGTGATGGCGTTGGCGTGCCGTCGAACGAACCTCGTAAAGGCACTGGTCAGCCAGAAGTTCCTCGCCGAAGCCGGCGAAGATCAGGATCAACGGAACGCTGTTGGTGAATCCGCATGACGACGAGAACTAGAATTAAACCAAACGAAAGCGAAATCTAATTTCTCGTCTGCTTGTGAGAGGTAGAGTCTCGTTTGCCCTTGGCGCAAGAGCACCTGAAGAAGGGAAATAGAGTTCTAAGCTCAACTAGTGAGGCAACTTGAAATTGATCGTAACCTGCGTCTGAATCTCGACCGGTTCGCCGTTTAGCAGGTAAGGTTTGTACTTCCATTGCTTCACAGCGTCGGCTGCAGCATGGGTCAATTGCGGGGCTCCACTGAGAACTTTCACGGCGGTAATGTCGCCCGTCTTAGAGATCGTTGCCACCAACTCAACTGCGCCTTCAACGTGCATGGTCATGGCATTCTTCGGATAAGCTGGTTGAATTTTATGCACCAGCAAACCTTGCGATACTCCCTGGGAGATGCTGATGGTTTGCAGAACAGGAGTTGGCGCTTTGCTCTGACTGCCTATCAGGTTCGGCAACGTCCCAGTCTGTGCGGGGGCAATTGCGGTGAGGCTTGGAGCCGCAGAGTCGGCTAGGGTGGATGATTTGGCATTCGCCTTGGTGGCGCTGGACTTCATTACGATCGGCTTCGTTTCGTCTTTGGCTGAGATCTTGTTGGTTGGGTCCGCCGAATTCTTGGTCCGATCTTTATCCGCACTGTTGTTCGAGTGCGCGGTTGCGCCCTCACTGTTTAGAATCGTTGTCGTATCAGTAAGCGGTTTACTTGCGGGACTTGCCTTTGCCAGGGAAGGCGATTCCGGCGTTGCAATTGGAGTTGAAACCGGCATCGAACTGGAGGAAGTCTTCGTGGGCGTAGCGTTCGGGACGACCGGCGACTGCGCAGATGTCGGCGACGATACCCGAACCGCAGTTGGCACATTCTCGCTGGGGTGGCCAAATTTCATCCACGCTCCGTAGGCAGCCGCGATGAGCACAACCGCAGCAATCGCAATCAACGCCTTCCTGCCTGCGCCACCAGCAGTTTTGCTTTCGTCGATGTTGCCGCCAAAAGTAAACGGAGTCGCGTTAGCGGTGGCGGCCGCAGGGCTTTCGCTGCCCTCGAGCTTCGGCCCGGAGTTCTGAGAGTTCGTGCTGGTTGTTGGCTCTGGAGCGATCGAGATCTCCGCCTGGATTTTGCGGGCTGGAGCAGGCGCGCTTGCGGCGCTCGTGCCAAAGCCAGCCACTGACGCGGGTTTATGGCTTGCGTCGACCGTCTTTGGCTCGGTTGCGGAAGAGACCGGAACCTTGGGCAAAGCCATCGGCGTGACCGATGCTGCAGTGGAAGGCGAGGGAACTTCTTCCTCCGCTTCAAGGAGATCAACATCCTCCTCGCTGGCGGCACTGGACGCTACGATCTGTGGTTGCGCCAAGGGTTTCGAAGTGAAACTGATGGGCGGCGCCAATTGCGGTATTGTGGTGCTGGCACTTACAATCTTTGCCGCCGGTTTTGCGGGCTCGGATACTGCCGCAACTGGTTTTGCCGGGGCGTTTGCCGCTCCCGTCGCGGGCTTGGCGGATTCGTTCTTGCGCAACAATCCGCGGGCGACGCGCAACGTGCCTTTGGCCTGTTCCACATTGATTGGTTTGGTCAGTACCAGGTTTGCGCCAATGCGGAACGCCTTGGCAACCCCTGCCTGTCCTTCAACAACCGCTACGGCCAGAGATGACTGGTTGTGAACCGTGTTGTGCGCGCTTTTGAGCAGAAGTGTGGCATTCTGTTCGTTATCGCAGTCGACCACGATCGCGTCGAAGTGCTCGCCCATCAATTTCTTGACAGCGGCAAAAGGTTCCGTGCAAGGAACAACCGCGAAGTCCAGCTCGCTTAGAACTTGTGTAACTGTGCGAGCGGTCTTCTCATCGGGACAGAAAAGGAGAGCTTGGTAACCCATATTAGGCTCATCCTAAGTACAGCCGTAAGCGCCATCAAGTTACTCTGGTACCCCACACTTACGCGGCAACACGCGCCAGAATAGGCTTTCCACGCATAGCGGCTTTCCCAAATTCACTACAAGGCACTGGGAAATGGAGAAATATCTTAAAGGATTCCTCCGGGCCTCGGCGCCTCCGTGGCGGGAGTTCTGCTGCTGGCTGCGGATACAATGCGGAGCATGCGCATTCCGCTTTGGCTCAAAGTGGTTTGGACCGCGGGCGTAGCGGTCTGGATCCCTTTGTATTGGCGGCAATACGGAGTGCAGAACTTTCTTTTCTTCTGCGATCTCGGCAACATTCTTGTTTGTACGGCGCTCTGGCTGGAGAGCCCGCTTATATTCTCCTGGCAGGCGACTGGTCTGCTGCTATTCCAGGCGCTTTTCGCCGTCGATCTTGCGGGCGCCCTGATAAGCGGCCATCACTTGATTGGTGGAACGGAATTCATGTTCGATCCGCATGTTCCGCTGGCGATTCGGTTGCTGAGTTTGTTTCACGTCGTCACTCCGCCGGTGCTGCTGTGGGCGATCCGGCGCTTGGGCTACGATTCGCGAGGCTGGAAGTTTCAAACCCTGACGGCCTGGATTGTGGTACCCATTAATTACTTCTGGCGACCGGAATACGATGTGAACTGGGCTCGAGGTCCGTTCTTTCAAGAGCAGCATGTGCTCCCCGGATTGCTATATTGTGTTAGTTATCTGATAGTCGTTCCGGCGGTTGTTTTTTATCCCTCCCACCGTTTTCTGCTGCGGTTGACCGAGCGCTGGCGAACGCAGGCTTAGTCGGCCTTCCCAGTTCTCGCTTCCCGCGGGTGATCGGTTGGGCCTGCAGGCACAGTCTTAGTCGTTGACTTCTCGGGCGCGGCAATCCTGTCCTGCTTTAACCCTGAATCACCGCCAAGCAGCAGAGTCTGTGCAGACGATGCAAGGGCGGTTCCGGAGTCTTCCACAAAACGCATGATCTGCAGTAGCAAATCTTCGCGAACTTCGGTGAACTCGTTGAAGTCACGGGTCAGCACGTAACTCACAAGTTCCACGTTGAGAGCGCTCGCGGTCATTTCAATCAGGCGTACCCGAACGGTATTCGTCTCGATCTTCTTGTGGTTGGTGAGAACGCCGCGAATTTCGTCGAGTACGTGGCGGAGGTCGGTGGAAGAGGTGTTGGTGTGAAGTGCAAGAACGGTTTTGAAAAGGATTTTGTCGCGGCGGCTTAGATTCTCTACATTGACGGTGGCAACAGTGCCGTTGGGAATGGCCACCAGGGTACGCTCCTCCGTGCGGATGCGCGTCGACCGCAGGCCGATGTCTTCCACGGTCCCGGTACGATCGCCGAACCTGCACACGTCGCCGACGCGCATGACTTCATCGCCGAGGACGGAAACGCCGCCGAATAAGTTTTCGATAGTTTTCTGCGCGCCGAAACCGACGGCCAGAGTACCGATTCCAACCCCCGCCAGTGCCGTGCTCATGTTAAATCCGAGCACACCAAGGATGAGGAACAGCGCGACGATAACGACGACAGCCTTGATAATGCGCTCGCCCAACAACATCAGCGAGCCAGTGCCGGAGTGCCCGCGGGCCAGAGCGCGGTTGCGTACGCGCAGCAAAAACCAGCGAATGATGCGCCAGAGAATCCAGAAAACGCCAATGATTACTACGACTGCAACCAATTCATTGTAGTAATGGCGCGGCAGTAAAGGGATGCCGAGATACGTTGCGAAAATCCGATGAAGCAGCGCACCCACGAAAGTCCATGCTGGAGCCGAAACCGAGCGCCACCGCACCAGGTCCGCATGGCCATGGCGGCGAGCCCACCAGCGCATGGGAAATTGCAGCAAGACCAGCAGCATCCAGGCAGCTGCTGCCGCCACGGGGATCAGCAGCAGTAAGGCAAACCACTGCCACAGCGGCATGCCCGCGAACTGATGCTTGACGGTCCATGCGGGCAGTCTTGTTTCAACTTTCCGGGCTTCCACCTGGTCGTAAAGTTCGGGAACCTTGGTGAGCGTGCTGGAAGAAATCAGCCAGATTTTCCCGGAAGTGGGGTCGGTAACCCGCACCAGTTCAAGATCGACTTCCACATCGCCGGCCGACATGGTGCCAAGTTTCTGGTGGTCGAGGGGAACGTCCTCCTGCAGTGCGCCTTCGGGCTGGCGGCTGGGTCGCAGGCTGCCGACGAAGGCATGGTTCATCACCACGTCCAACTTCATGGCCATGGCGTCGCCTTCGCTCTGGCGGCGGGCCGGGCTCATCTGAAGATACTGAGCAGCAATGCCGTAGTTGCCCGCATCGGCCACTTGCAAAAATCCAAAGACCGTCCCGGCAGGGGTTTCGCGGCCCAAGGGATCGGATGCCTTACTGTTCGAACTGGCGGGAGCGGAGGAGGGAAGAACCTGAGCGCAAGAAAGAGTGGTTGAAACAGGAAGGCAAGCGGCCACAACCAGAGCCAGAAACAGGGCCGCTTTGGAAAAAGTGGACATGGGCTTCTTCAACATCTTATCCACGTTTAGGGCGGAAAATGTGAGTACTGGTTCCAAAAAACACTTCGGCGGATTCCATCACTGTTTCCGACAGCGTGGGATGGGGATGGATGGTCATTGCCACGTCGCTGGCGAGCGCGCCCATCTCTATGGCCAACACCCCTTCGGCAATCAGTTCGCCGGCGCCAGCGCCTACGATTCCGACGCCGAGCACTCGTT
Source organism: uncultured Acidobacteriota bacterium (assembly GCA_963758565.1). Lineage (GTDB taxonomy): Bacteria > Acidobacteriota > Terriglobia > Terriglobales > Acidobacteriaceae > Sulfotelmatobacter. The sequence continues at coordinate 1,150,398 of CAVWVX010000001.1, forward strand.
CGGTTTTCGGATCGACGATTAACTTGGTCATGCCCTCGGGACGGTCGAGCGTGACGGCGCGTCCAGATGCCGCCCAAGGAAATTTCGCGACCGCAACTTCACGGTTTTCTTTTTCCGCCTGCGTTTCGGTTAGACCGCACCAGGCAACTTCAGGATCGGTGAAAACGACAGCGGGAATAGCATTGGGCTCGAATGCTACTTTGTGTCCGGCGATGGCTTCCACGGCAACACGGCCTTCATGAGAAGCTTTATGCGCGAGCATGGGATCACCGACCACGTCGCCGATAGCGTAAATTGCTGGGTCCGAGGTCTGCAATTGCTGGTTGACTTCAATGAAGCCGCGAGCGTTCACGTGGACCTGAGTCTTATCAAGCCCGGGTATTTGAGAGTTTGGTTTGCGGCCAACGGAGACGAGCACGCGATCGAAAACTTTTTCTTTATCTTTTTCCTGAATGGTACCGCCGCCGAAGGTAGCGCGGATTGTATCGCCTTCCAATTTAAGAGAGTCGACGGTGGTGTTCAGCAAAATTGCCTCGAACATCTTCGTTAGCCGCTTGTGCAGCGGAAGCACGAGATCGCGGTCAGCGCCGGGAAGCAAACCGGGAAGCATTTCCACCGCGGTCACGCGTGTGCCAAGAGCGGCGTAGGCTGACCCGAGTTCGAGACCGATGTAACCTCCACCAACGACCAGTAGAGTGCCGGGAATGTCTTCAAGATTAAGTGCGCCGGTTGAATCCATAAGGCGAGGCGAATCGAGCTTGAAAGTTGGAATGACTGCGGGACGCGAACCGGTGGCGATGATGATGTGATCGAAGGTGCGGGAGAGTTCGGTGGAATCGGCTTTGGTGATGCGCAGAGTGGTGGAATCCTCAAAGGCGGCCAGGCCCTGAATGAATTCCACATGGCGTTGCTTGGAAAGTTGTCCCAGGCCCCCGGTCAGCTTCTTCACAACATTTTCCTTCCAGGTGCGCAGGCGGGCCAAATCGATTTTTGCGGGCGGAAAATCGATGCCCCAGTTCTTGGCCTGCTGTGATTCTTCGATCAGCTTAGCCACATGGAGCAGAGCTTTGGAGGGGATACAACCGCGATACAAACAGACGCCGCCAGGGTTCGCTTCAGGATCGATAAGCGTGACCTGCATACCGAGGTCGGCCGCGAGAAATGCCGCGGCATAACCGCCGGGTCCCCCGCCGATCACGGCGAGTTGCAGCTTCTGGCTATTTTCGGCGACTTCGTTTGAGGTTCCGGCGAGAACGTCGTTCATGAATGATTTTCTTTCGAAATTTATGAAAAAGTTTGAGCGATGCAGCTATCCCTGAACCGAAAGCAAGAAGGGCTGCTCGAAGGCTTCCGCTACCCAGCGTAGAAAACGTGCGGCATCTGCGCCGTCAATCAAGCGGTGATCGTAAGAGAGCGAGAGCGGCAGGATGAGCCGCGGCTCGAACTTCCCACCGATCCACTCTGGTTCCATGCGCGATCGTGAGAGGCCGAGGATGGCGACTTCGGGATGATTGACGATGGGCGTGAAAGCCGTTCCGCCGATGCCGCCAAGATTGGTGATAGTGAAAGTGCCGCCTTCCATATCGGCGAGAGTTATTTTTTTCTCGCGGGCTTTCTGCGAAATCTGGGATAGTTCGACGGCGAGCTCGACAATATTTTTCTTATCCACGTCGCGTATCACCGGAACCAGCAGTCCGCGATCCGTATCTGCCGCCACCCCGATGCTGATGTACTGCTTATAGATGATTTCTTCCTTCTCCATGTCGATGGTGGCGTTGAACTGGGGGAAGACTTTGAGCGCTGCAGCGCAGACTTTCAGGGCTATGGCGGTGATCGTCATCTTGCCGCCGGCTTGTTCGGCCTTGGGTGCGAAGCGCGCACGCAGTTGCTCGAGTTCCGTAATGTCGGCGCGATCGTGTTGGGTTACGTGAGGGATTGTATTCCACGATTCGGCGAGATGTTCCGCTGTCTTGCGGCGAACTCCGCGCATCGAGACGCGCTCGATTTTTCCCCACTTGGAAAAATCCGGGAGCTTGGGAGCGACGAAGTGTCCGGCGCGCGGGGCTTGCGCCACATTGGATGCGGTGGCCAGAGCGGCTTTAGCGTGGGCTTTGACATCGTCTTCGCTGATGCGGCCCCCAGGACCGGTACCTTTGACGCTGTAGATGTCGACCCCGATTTCGCGGGCGAGGCGGCGGGTGTGCGGTGCCGCCGGAACGGCCTCGCGGTGCTCGGTCCCGGCGACTTTGCCCAACTGCGCCGGCATGGAGAAAGAGGCTGGGCGCGGTTGCGGCTGATCGGGAGGCAGAGCCTGTTCTTCAGTTTTTCCTTCGGCGCGAATGGCGGCTTGGAACGCCAGGCGGGCGCCCGTTTGTCCAGACACGTGCTCCACCGGTTTGCTCGGCGGTCTCGTGGGTTCGGATTGCGACGAAGCAGCGCCTTGCAGGGTGAAAATCACTTGCCCGACTTTTATCTTCTCGCCCTCTTTGACTTTTACTTCGTTGACGACGCCGCTGACCGTAGAGGGCACTTCGACGACGGCCTTATCGGTCTCGAGTTCCATCACTGGCTGGCCTTCGGAAACTTTGGCGCCGGGCGCTATCATCAGACGCACAAGATCGCCTTGAGAAATGTTTTCGCCTAACTCCTGCAAGCGGAACTCGTTCGCCGACGTCGCATCCGTAGAGCGGGTGCGGCGTTCCACGCGAGCTTCTTCCTTTTGAGCAGGCGCGGATTCCTGCGTCACGGTTGCGGGAGAAGGTGGCTTTACCGGTTGGGCTTTCCCAGAAACAGGCGCAGCCTCTTTTTTGCTTGGAGCGGCTTTTTTTTCCGCCTGGCGGTCGGAGTTGTTAACGGGAGCAGAACCTCCGTTGCCGTCGGCAGTAAAAATAACCTGTCCGACTTTAACTTTCTGGCCTTCTTTAACCAGAATATCCTTAATAGTGCCGGTTACCGACGAGGGAACCTCCACCACCGCTTTGTCGGTTTCGAGTTCCATGACGGCCTGGCCTTCGGTGACGGCGGAGCCCGGCGTGACCATCAGGCGTACCAGGTCGCCTTGTTCAATATTTTCACCGAGCGCGGGGAGTTTGAATTCGATCACTGATTCCATTCCTTATTTGTGTTCCGACTCTGCAATCTGAACTAGCTGATTGCGGGGTTCAGTTTCTCCGCGTTGATGCCGAGATCACGGATGGCCTGCTTCACCAGGTCAGTGCCGATTTTCTTCTCCCGCACGAGCGCGTTCAGCGTGGCTAGAACAATGTGCTTGGCATCGACTTCGAAAAAGTCACGCAGCGCAACGCGGTTCTCGCTGCGGCCAAAGCCGTCAGTTCCCAGCGAAACTAGTTGTCCCGGCACCCACTTGGCCAGGGACTCCGGCAGCACCTTCATATAGTCAGATGCCGCAATGAAGGGGCCGGGCGCATCTTTTAGAGTCTGCGTGACATACGGGACCTTGGCGGATTCGCCGGGGTGCAGCATGTTCCAGCGTTCGCAATCGTTGGCGTCTCGGTAGAGTTCCTTATAACTTGTTACGCTCCACACGTCGGCGGCGACGTTGTACTTTTCTTTCAGGATGGTCTGCGCCTTGAGCACTTCGTACATGATCGTTCCGCTACCCAGAAGCTGAACCCGCAGTTTTGCATCGGGGGTATCCGAAGTGTTGAAGCGGTAGAGTCCGCGCAGAATGCCGCTGCGAATGTTGTCGCCTTTCGGCATCTCCGGCATGGGAAGCGGTTCGTTGGTGACCGTAAGGTAATAGAAAACGGATTCCTGATCGACATACATGCGCTTAATGCCATCTTGAATGATGATGGCGATTTCGTAGGCGAATGCGGGATCGTAAGCCAGCAGGTTGGGAACCGGAAGAGCCAGAACGTGGCTGTGGCCATCCTGATGCTGCAGGCCCTCGCCGGCTAAAGTGGTTCGTCCGGCCGTGCCCCCGATCAGGAATCCGCGGCAGCGCATGTCAGCGGCAGCCCAGATGAGATCGCCAATGCGCTGGAAGCCGAACATTGAGTAGTAAATAAAGAACGGGATGGTGTTGATGCCGTGGTTGGCGTAAGCCGTGCCCGCGGCAATGAGCGAGCACATGGAGCCAGCCTCGGTGATGCCCTCCTCGAGAATTTGCCCGTTCTTGATCTCCTTGTAATAAAGGAGCGTGTCCATGTCGACCGGTTCGTAAAGTTGGCCGACGCTGGAATAAATACCGACCTGGCGGAAGAGGGCTTCCATGCCGAAGGTTCGGGCTTCATCGGGAATGATCGGAACGATGAGCTTGCCCAGTTCGGGGTCGCGCAACAATTTCCCCAGAAGTCGTACGAAGACCATGGTCGTAGAAGCTTCGCGGCCGTCGGTGCCTTTGTAGAACTCTTCGAAGTGTGATTCGGGCACGGGATTCAGCGGCGCAGCGCGCACCTTGCGTTCGGGCATGTAGCCGCCCAGTTGCTTGCGGCGGGCCTGCATATATTTGATTTCGGCGCTGTCGTCGGAAGGACGGTAGAACGGAGCATTATGCAGTTCGTCGTCCGGAATAGGAATTCCGAAGCGCGAACGGAAAAGCTCCAGCTCGTCTTCGTTTAACTTCTTTTGCTGGTGGGTAATATTCTTGCCTTCGCCGGCTTCACCCAGACCGTACCCTTTAATCGTTTTGGCGAGGACGATGGTGGGTGAACCTTTGTGGTCGACTGCAGCGCGGAAAGCTGCGTGAACTTTGATGGGATCGTGGCCGCCGAGGCGCATGCGTGCCAGTTGTTCGTCGGAGAGATGCTCGACCATCTTCAGCAAGCGAGGGTCGGTTCCGAAAAGATTCTGGCGGAAATAAGCACCGCTCTCGACAAAAAATTTCTGGTACTGGCCATCGCTCACTTCGCCCAGACGCCTGACCAGAATGCCGTCACGGTCGGCGCGGATCAAGGCATCCCAGTCCGAACCCCAGATAACTTTGATTACATTCCAGCCTGCGCCACGGAAGATGGCTTCGAGTTCCTGGATAATTTTTCCGTTGCCGCGCACCGGTCCGTCCAGGCGCTGCAGGTTGCAGTTCACTACGAAGATCAGGTTGTCGAGATTCTCACGCGAGGCCAGGGTAATGGAGCCGAGGGATTCAGGTTCGTCCATTTCGCCATCGCCCAGGAAAGCCCAAACTTTGCCGCCGGTCGATTCTTTAAGGCCGCGATTCTCCAGGTAGCGGATGAAGCGTGCGTGATAAATGGCTTGAATCGGCCCCAGTCCCATAGAAACGGTGGGGAACTCCCAGAAATTCGGCATCAGCCAGGGATGGGGGTAGGAACAGAGACCTCCGCCGGGCTTCAACTCGCGACGGAAATTTTCCAACTTTTCCTTCGGGATGCGGCCCTCAAGATAGGCGCGCGCGTAGATTCCGGGCGCGGCATGGCCTTGGAAGTAAACGAAATCACGGTCGCCGCTTTCCGTCTTGGCTTGGAAGAAGTGGTTGAACGCAACTTCGTATAGAGTTGCGGCGGAGGCGAAAGTTGAAATGTGTCCGCCGATGCCCTCCTGAATCTTGTTGGCGCGGACCACCATAGCCAGCGCGTTCCAGCGCACCAGACTTTTGATACGGCGCTCCATCTCCTGGCTGCCGGGGAAGGGCGCTTGTTGCGGAGAGGCAATCGTATTCTGGTAGGGGGTGGTCGCCGAGAAGGGCAGGTTCACTCCCGCGGCGCGCTTGGCATGCAGCGCGAGTTGCTGCAACAATCGTCCCGCGCGAACTGGCCCGCCGCCATGGGAGAGCACATAATCGAGCGAGTCAACCCACTCCCGCGTTTCTAGTACTTCTTGACCGTCGGTTTCCGTCTGAGCCACGTCTAATATCTCCAGGGTGTAAGGGGAACTCCCCATGATATTCAATTATGAGGAATTTTGCTGGAGGAGAGCCTGCTAGCAAACGATCTACAATGCTAAAGTCTGCAGTGGTGGGTAGCGGAAGGTTATGAAATCATGCGAATCATAGTTTTTGTACTTGTGATTGTAGTACTCGTTATTTTTCTTCCGCGCATGTTTTCGGGGGCTCGAGCCGCCGCCCCCACTGCAGGAACTGTCGCCCCTGACTTTACTTTACCTTCGCAGGAGAGTCCCGTTAGCTTGAAAGACTTCCGGGGGAGTTGGGTGGTGCTTTATTTCTACCCCAAGGACCAAACTCCCGGGTGCACACGCGAAGCGCACAACTTTCAGGCGGACCATGCGAAGTATGCTGCGCGGCATGCGGTGATTCTTGGGGTGAGTGTGGACAGCGTCGACTCCCATAAAAAGTTCTGCTCGAAAGAGGGCCTGAACTTCAAACTGCTGGCCGATTCTGACGGCAAGGTGAGTCAAGCCTACGGCTCGCTCATGAATCTTCTGGTGACTAAGGTGGCTAAGAGGAATACGTTTCTCATAGATCCTACGGGCAGGATCGCGCGAACTTATCTCAGTGTGGATCCAGATCGGCACAGTGAAGATGTGCTGAAGGGGCTGGACGAGTTGCAGAAACCAGCAGCAACGAACACGGTAAGCTAGCAGCATGGAGACCGCGGTACGCCAGCCTGCCTTGCAAAAGCCTTCGCGTAAACTAAGGGAGTATCGCTTCCCCCCGGGAATGCAGCGCAATTTACTGTGGTTTGCGCTAAGTAAGTTTCGTCCCGCCAACCCCATCTTTCTATTTCAGCACCTGGCCAAGACTTACGGGGACATTGCGCACTACAAAATCGGCCATCATCACATTGTTTTTCTCAACCATCCAGACTACATCCGGGAAGTGCTGGTGGTGCAGAACGACAATTTCATAAAAGAGCGCACGGTGCAGCGCAGCAAGATGCTGCTCGGCGAAGGGATGATCACGGCCGAAGGCGCCGGACACCGCGCGCAGCGGCAAACGGCGCAGCCTGTGTTTCACCGGCAGCGAATTGGCGAGTACGGCAAGGTCATGGTGGAAGAGGCCGCGCACATTCGCGGCTCGTGGCGCGCGGGCGAACAGCGAGACATCGCACGGGACATGATGCACCTCACGCTGAACGTAGTGTCCCGCACTTTATTCGCGACAGATTTGCGGCAGGAAGTTTATGAACTGGCGGCCGCGATCAATCGCATCATGGGACTGTACAACTTTCTTATCATGCTGCCGGCGGCGGAATGGCTGGTGCATTTTCGTCCACCGGGCCTGGCGGCCTTTGTGCGGGCGCGGAATCGCATCGACACCGTTATTTACGGAATGATCGACGCTCACCGGAAAGACGGCGTGGATCGCGGCAGCTTGCTCGACCTGATGCTGGCGGCATCACCAGAGAATGACGAGGTATCGCGGCAATCTCTTCGCGACCAAGTCATCACAATTTTCCTGGCCGGATATGAGACGGTTGCTAATGCGCTGTCATGGACATGGTATTTGCTATCGAAGAATCCTGAATGTGAAGCGAAGATGCACCGCGAGTTGCATTCAGTGCTTGGCGGCAAAGCGCCGGCGATGGAGGATGTGCCGCGCCTGCGTTATACGGAAACCGTGCTGGCGGAATCGCTGCGGCTGTACCCGCCAGCCTGGGCGATGGGACGCTATGCGCGGAACGACTTTGAGTTGGGAGAGTTTTATCTTCCCGCGCGAACCACTGTGCTGATGAGTCAATTTATAACTCACCGGGATGAGCGTTTTTTCCCCGATGCGGAGCGTTTTGATCCAGAGAGATTTTCGCCGGAGGGAAAAGCGCGAAGGGCAAAATTCACTTATTTCCCATTTGGTGCGGGAGCGCGGCAGTGTATTGGCGAGTCATTCGCGTGGATGGAGGGTGTGCTGATCCTGGCGACGCTGGCGCAAAAATGGAAATTGAGATTGGTTCCGGGTCATCCGGTGGAGCCCCAGCCTTTGATTACGCTGCGTCCGAAGTACGGAATGCTCATGCACGTTGAAGAAAGGGTGGTCTAGCCTCAGGACTTCGCACTCACGGTCCGGGCGTTGGGAATCTCAACGGTGAAGGCTGAACCTTTTCCCGGTTCGCTGCTCACGATGATGGACCCCTTGTGATGCTGGACGATCCACTGGGCGATGGCTAAGCCAAGTCCGGCGCCGCCGAGTTCGCGGCGGCGGGCTTTGTCCACCCGGTAGAAGCGTTCGAAGACCCTGTGCTGATCCGCAGCTGCGATTCCGACGCCAGTGTCTTCAACCGTAATGGTGATGCGACCCTCCGGCCCATTTTCGCCAGCCGAGAGCGTGACTTTACCTGGACCGGGAGTGTATTTCATGGCGTTATCGAGCAGAATGTCAATGACGCGGCGTATTGCGTTCGCGTCTCCCATCACAGGCAACGCATTCGTCGATAAGTTGGCCTGCAACTGCAGGTTGCGGATCTCGGCAACCTGATTCCAAGTGGACACGGACTCCTGCAACAGCGGAAGTACATCGATGGGGCTGATGTCGAGGGCTTCGCGACCGGAATCGGAGCGAGCCAGCGCGAGCAATTCCTCGATGAGTTTTGCCGTGCGATCGGCCTCTCCCAGAATGTGACGAAGCGCTTCGCGATATTCAGACTCGTTCCGGGAGCGGCGCAGAGCGAGTTCCGCCTCAGCGTGAATGAGCGCAATGGGGGTGCGGAGTTCGTGCGAGGCGTCTGCGGTGAATTCAGTGACTCGCAGGAAAGCGGTCTCGATCCGGGACAGCATTTCGTTCAAGGTGTCGGAGAGTCGTTGCACCTCGTCGCCGGTTTGCAATTGCTCAAGCCGGCTACTTAGGTTGTGGCCAGAAATGGTTCGGGCAGTGCGCGTCAGAGCGTCCACCGGGGCCAGCGCTCGCCGACTGAGCCAGTAGCCGCCGGCCGACGCACCCAGCAAGAGCAACGGAGCAAACCACAGCAAATAGGCGCGGAAGGCGTTGAGAGTTTCGACTTCTTCGTGCATGGGACGGCCGATTCGGACGATGTAAATCCGCGTGCCGACCTCAAGTTGTGTGCTCAGGAAGCGGAAACGTTCGTGCCCCAGCTTGCGGCTCTCGTAAACGGGCCGGTCCAGCGAATCCGGGGAGATGGCAGGAAGCGGATGCTCCTCCAGGAAATGGGAACGATAGATAGCGTTACCGGCGGTATCGCTGACCTGCAAATAATCTTCCGAGAGTTCGATCTTGTAGTCTTCACTGATTTCCGCCTGCAATTGCGGGACGGTGGCGTCTTTTCGGGTTTCGAGAAAACGCTGAAGATCGGCCGCCTGGTCTTCGAGCGCAGCGTCGGCGATGTCAAACAAGTTCTGCCGCAGGATCATCCACATGCCTGCGCCGAAAATTAATTCGGCGACGAAGAAGATGGCGAGATACAAAATCGTCAAGCGCAGGCCAATAGAGAGCTTCTTCACTTGGCCGGTTCCTCGTAGTTGACGTCAGTGCGAATCATGTAGCCGACGCCGCGAACGGTGAGAATCAGTTTGGGAAGGCCTTCGGGATCGATTTTGTGGCGCAGCAGGCGAACGAAGGCATCGAGTGTGTTTTCTTCGATCTCGCGATCAAATCCCCATACCGCCTCAATCAGGGTTTGCCGCGGAACTACTTTTCCTGCTCGGTACATCAGTCGCTCTAGCAGGCTGTATTCGGTGCGAGTGAGAAGAAGGGGGCGCCCAGAGCGCGAAACTGCGCGCGAGCCGGGGTCGAGAATGAGATCTCCGACCTGCAAACAGTTCTGCGGGCGCGCTGTGGCGCGGCGCTGCAGCGCCCGCAAACGGGCCAGAAGTTCGTTGAAGGTGAAAGGCTTGGTAAGGTAATCATCGGCGCCGGCGTCCAGCCCACGAACCACATCCTGCACGGCATCTTTCGCGGTGAGCATGAGCACGGGCGTAGTAACTTTTTCTTGACGGAGTTTCTTTGCCAATTCGAAGCCGTTTATCTTCGGCAGCATCACGTCGAGCACAATTGCGTCGAATTCATAGTCCCGGGCCAGATCCAACCCTTCGCCGCCGTCCCCGCCACAAACCACCGTGTGGCCTTCTTCGGTGAGGCCGCGGCGAAGCAGCTCCAGCATTCGAGGTTCGTCTTCGATCACCAGCAGTTTCACAGGGTCTGGTTTTACCACACTCCGGGTTTCCCCGCAGGCAGGAACCAACGCCCTAATATTTTATTGGAATGAAGCTGAAGATTCGCTGAAGGAGTTCGTGACAGGCGTAGATGAAAGCATAAAAGCGAAACGACTTCGTTTCCCTCTACGCTTCGAACCAAGTCTAATTCCACGTTAACGAGGCGTCGGAAGGTTGCTGTTCCAGCAGTCGGCTACGATCAACCACACGCCAAGTCGGCGCCAAGCTTTCACGTACTTACCCCGGTCGGCGATCACTGTGCCATCCGGTTGTCGGATCCCAACGGTGTAACGGCCAATCTCCATGGCTAAATCGCCAGAGGTTTCCACGCGGATGGTTTCCAGGCGCAAATCTTCGTAGCCAGCCTCGCCACACACCCGAAGCAGTCGCTCTACCGCCTTCGGGCCATAAGCAGGTTCCTGATGTGGCGCCATGAATGCGCCGTCTTGTGCGAAGAGGGCAGCAACCTGATCAAAGTTACCGGTGTTAAAGGACGTGACAAAATCCTGAGAGAGGTTTCGAATCAAGGACTGGACGTCCAAAAATGGACGAGAATCTGCCAACGAACTGGAATAGGGCCGATACATCTACTACCTCCTGGGGGAAGGCCAAGAGCTGCGTCCAAGGCCAGTTGGAACACCACTCTTCAATGCAAGGGAATTCTAGCGCAAACCAACCTGTGGAAGCATGAAGATTTATGAAGGAAGCAATAAAAATTTTCGCAGGGGATAGATCTTTGAGGGAGCGGGGGAAGACGCCTTCTCACTTGCGTCGCCGGCTGTCTGCGATTATCTTGCGCGGATGACGATCAATGGGCTGGAGGCGCACGACAATACTGGTCAGGAGCCGGCGAATAAACCGTTGCCTGAATTTAGACCGCGGGCGGCCCACCCGGAGCGGTTCTGCCCCAATTGTTCAGCTGAATTAAGCGAGATGCGATGCAAGCTAACCTGTACAACCTGTGGGTATTACTTGAGCTGTTCCGATTTTTATTGAAATGAGCTGCCAGTTTTTCGGGCCGCTGACGGCTTTCCACCTGCCTGACAGGTCGCTGGTTCTCCGTCTACAATAACCAGGTGCGTAATTCTCTGGTCATGATAAGGAGCAACTCATGGAACGCAAGGCGAGTGCAGTATGGAAAGGCGGTCTTAAGGATGGGAAGGGATCGATTTCAGCGCCGGGCGGCGTGCTGAAAGATACACAATATTCGTTCACCTCTCGTTTTGAGAATGGACCGGGGACGAACCCGGAGGAATTAATTGCGGCGGCGCACGCGGCATGTTTCTCGATGGCGCTCTCTGGGCAACTAGGCGGAGCCAACCTGACGCCCGAAAGCATCAGCACAAATGTGACTTTGACCATGGAGAAGCTGGATTCCGGTTGGACCATCACCAAGAGTCATATCGACGTGGTTGGTAAGGTGCCAGGCGCGGATGCGGCCGCTTTTCAGAAGTACGCGGAGGCAGCCGAGAAAGGATGCCCGGTATCCAAGGTGCTCAACGCGAAGATTTCGATGACGGCGAAGCTGGCGTAGGGTTGGTTTGACACTCTATCCCATGCCTGTAAAATAGAAAAGTTGGTCTTCCTGACGCGGCGGCCTTGGGCCGCCGCTGCCTAGCAAGTTCAAGATTGCCATCGTGGCGGAATTGGCAGACGCGCATGGTTCAGGTCCATGTACCGGCAACGGTGTGGGGGTTCGAGTCCCTTCGATGGCACCAAAATCAATTTCTCATGCTAGGCTCTTCTCGGAGCGTCTTGCATTCAAGCTCCCCTCAGTTTGCGGCATACAGTAAACTCCTGCCATGAAACATTGGGTGCGATCGCTTTTCAAGAATGCAATCTTGCTGTTTCTTCTGTCTTATGCGCTGGGCAGTGTATCCGTTGCGCAAAAACTCGCGATCACTCTGGATGACCTTCCGCTGAACGGCTTGCTGCCTCCCGGTGCGACGCAGACGGAAACTACAAGAAACGTCCTGGCGATTCTAAAAGAGCGCAACGTCCCTCCAGTCTACGGCTTCATCAATGCGAAAAAGCTTGAGGGCAACGCTGACGCGGCGGAGGCATTGAAATTGTGGGCAGCGTCCGAACCGGTGGGAAATCACACCTACGCGCATATTGATCTGGAACAGAATCCTGTTGAAGCTTTCGAGCGTGAGATCGAGCAAGACGAACCTGCCCTCGAGTTGCTGTTACAGAAATATGACTGGCACTGGCTGCGATATCCCTTCCTTCATGAGGGCGATACGCTGGAGAAGCGCCGGACGGTGCGTGCCTACCTGGCAACCCATGGGTACCGGATCGCGCAAGTCACGCTCGATTGGGAAGATTACATGTGGAACACCGCCTACGCGCGGTGCGTGTCGAAGAATGACGCGAAGTCCATTGCATGGTTGCGATCCAGCTATTTGAGTACAGCTTCGGAGTTCATAGACTTGGGACGGGCGCAGGCCAGGTTGATTTTTGGACATGAAATAAACTATGTCTTGCTGCTGCACTTGGGGGCGTTCAGCAGTACCATCCTGCCGGATGCACTCGACCTGCTGCAGAAAAAAGGATTCAAGCTGGTGACCCTGGAAGAAGCGGAGAGTGATCCCGCATATGACGCGGACCCTGACGCGGCGCTGCATGATGCGGGAACACTACTCGACCAGTGGATGCAGGTGAAGCAAATCAAATATCCCGAGCACGCAGAGAAGCCTTACAAAGAAGTGGCGGCTGCGTGCCAGTGACCGCCTGAAATTATTCTTCGTGATCAAGAGGCTTGCCGTCGGGGCCTACCTGAACTTCCGAACGCTTGCCATTGTTCATAACCTTGGCTTCATAGGCGACGATCTTGTCGTGCTTGGTGAGCGACTCGACTTTGCCGAGTTTGCCCGCTCCGGCTTTGGCTTGCAGCCCGCTCTGGACGGCCGGAGGCAGGGAGGTGAATTCGACCTGCTCTTCTATTTCTAGGATGGAGCCCGTAGGATCAATGAGAACGTCTTTGCTGTGATCGTTCACAATCATCTCGACTTCGTAGTTCGTCTTGCCATCTTCCTCAACTTGGGTAAACCCCTTGATGGTTACACCCTGACTCTGTGCGGCGACGGTTTTTTCGACCGCGGGGGGCAGGTCGCTACGCTTGATCTTCTTCTCGTGCTCCTCTGCTCGCAATGGTAGAGCGCACAGTGTGGCGGCAACGATCGTCAAGGCAAAGAGGTGTGAGCTTTTCATGGTTCTCCTGGTGAAGTAAGCGATGGGGGAGGGCTCCTTCACCGGTTACAGTACGCGTCATAGCTGAAAAGCATCTGAAAGAATCTTCATTTACCTCATTGCGGTTACTGCGCTTTCCTCCCTTGTAGCTCAATCTTCGCCTTCCCGTATAATTCAAGCACTCGATTATGCCCGTTTTTCTCGATCAAATTGTGGGTTCCACTCGCGGGAAGGTCGCTGAGAGAAAGCGGTTGAGCGATCTCTGCGAGATGGAGCAGCGCGCCGGAAAGCATGTCCCACGCGGATTTCGACGGGCTCTTGAGCAGAAGAGCAAAACCGGCGTTGCAGTAATTGCGGAATTGAAAAAGGCCTCGCCCTCCAAGGGTTTAATCCGAGCGAAGTTTTGCGCGGATGAGTTAGCTCCCGAACTGGAGATAGCTGGCGCGGCCGCGCTCTCGGTGCTCACTGACGAGGAATTCTTTCAGGGATCGTTGGAGTATTTGCGGCAGGCTGCGGCGGTGGTGAAGATACCCTGCCTGCGTAAAGATTTTATTGTGGATGAATTTCAGTTGCTGGAGGCGCGGGCAAATTCAGCCGATGCCATCTTGCTGATTGTGGCTGCTCTCACGAACGCAGAGTTGAACCGGTTGGCTTTGGGCGCCCGCTTGCATGAGCTGGACGTTCTATGCGAAGTGCATGATGAGGCGGAGTTGCAGCGGGCTTTAGACGCCGGGTGCGATTTAATTGGCGTGAACACGCGCGATCTGCGGACTTTCAAAGTGGATTCAGAAACGGCACTCCGTTTGGCAGGGCGAATTCCGCAGAACGTAGTGCGGGTGGCGGAGAGCGGAATTCGCTCGGGTGAAGACATCTCGCGGCTACGGGCGGCGGGATATCAGGCGTTCTTGGTGGGAGAAACTCTAATGCGGGCGGAGCGCCCGGGGGATGCGCTGCGGACTCTACTCGCGAGTGCCGAGTTCCAGGTAGCGAGCGAGACATCACCGAGCGCGTAGTTTTTTACGTTTAGCCGACAACTGTATTTATGACTTGGGTGAAGATTTGTGGCACGACAAATCTCGAGGACGCGCTGGTCGCGGTGGATGCCGGGGCGGACGCGTTGGGATTTGTGTTTTATGAAAACAGTCCGCGGAATATTAGTGTGGAATCGGCGCGGCAGATTGTGGCGAAGTTGCCCGACAGCGTGGAGAAGATTGGAATATTTGTCCATGGAGACGGAGTGAATCCGTTAAAGGTTTTTCAGGAAGTCGGACTGACCGGAACTCAGTCTTACGTGTCTGTAGAGGCGGGCGATAAAAACGGCGACGGTGGCGCACTGAGCCTATCTTCTCTTCCCCGGTGCGCCAGATTTCTTACAGCCCTGCCGATGAAACTTGTAGGTAGCGACCAGGATATTCAGAAGCTCGCGTCGAACTTCGCAAAATTGAGAAGAAGCCAGCCGGAGGGTGCTGCTCTTACAGAAGGCTTAATGGACACGATTGTGCTGGACTCCGGCGACTTGCGTTCTCCCGGTGGAACCGGGAAGACATTCGATTGGGAAAGAGCCGTGCCTATCGCACAAGGCCTGAAAGAAGGTGGATTAAAGCTCGTGGTTGCGGGTGGATTAACCCCGCAAAATGTTGCCGAAGCCATTAGCATTCTTCAGCCTTGGGGAGTCGATGTGGTGTCTGGCGTGGAATCTAGCCCAGGGAAAAAGGATCCTGAAAAAGTGCGGGCGTTTGTGAAGGCGGTGCGTAACATAGATCGGACGGCGAGTTAAAGATGGGAACGGTTCCAACTCGAAGAATGAAAGTCAAGGCGCCCACCCTGCGTGAAGGCGGCGCGGGAATGGGTAAGTTGCGTACAACACTTGTTGCGGATGTGCCCGGACGGTTTGGAGTTTTCGGCGGACGGTATGTGCCTGAAACGTTGATGGCTGCGCTGGAAGAACTGGAGCGCGAGTATGAGAAAGCCAGGCGCGATCAGAAATTTCAGCGGCGCTTGCAAGCCTTGCTGCACACTTATGCAGGCCGTCCCACAGCGCTCACTTATGCGCAAAGGCTCACCCAGAAACTGGGTGGCGCAAAGATTTACCTGAAGCGCGAAGATCTGCTGCACACCGGAGCACACAAAATTAATAATTGTCTGGGTCAAGGTCTCCTGGTTGAGCGCATGGGTAAGCGCCGCGTGATTGCAGAGACCGGTGCAGGGCAGCACGGAGTGGCCACCGCGACCGTATGCGCGCTCCTGGGATTTGAATGTGTTGTGTACATGGGCACCGAGGACATGCGGCGGCAGGAGTTAAACGTTTTTCGCATGCGTCTGCTTGGCGCGGAAGTGCGCGGTGTGGAGTCGGGATCACGCACTTTAAAAGATGCGATTAACGAAGCCATGCGGGACTGGGTGACCAACGTCCGCACGACGCATTATTTGCTGGGGAGTGTGTTGGGAGCGCATCCCTATCCTACGATGGTGCGCGATTTTCATCGCGTGATTGGAATCGAGGCAAGAGCGCAGATTCTCAAGGCCGAGGGTAAACTTCCTGCGGCGGTAATCGCCTGCGTGGGCGGAGGTTCAAATGCTATCGGTATTTTTTACGAATTCATAAAAGATAAAAAAGTCCGTCTTGTTGGTGTAGAAGCCGGCGGCCGAGGCGAGGCGTTGGGCGAACATGCGGCGCGCTTTCGCGGCGGAGTCCCTGGAGTTTTGCAGGGGACATACTCCTACGTTCTGCAAGATTCGGCGGGACAAATTGCCAACACCCACTCGGTTTCCGCGGGCCTGGATTATCCCTCGATTGGCCCGGAACACGCCGCCTTGCGGGATTCGGCTCGGGCGGAATATGTTCCCGCGTCAGATGCCGAGGCGCTGGCTGCCACCACGTTGCTTGCCCGCACCGAAGGAATTATTCCCGCGCTGGAATCGGCCCATGCCATCGCCGAAGTGGTGAAGCGGGCGCCAGGAATGAAAAAGTCGGAAATCGTGATTGTGAATGTTTCGGGCCGCGGCGATAAAGATATCGGAATCATGCGGGAAAATTTGAAACTGTCTTGATTCGCTGTGCGGTACTCAATGTATTACGTCACTGTATGCCTTTATCTTTTTATAAAAAACCGGCGCTCATTGTGTACGTGACGTGCGGCGACCCTGACCTTGCGACGACGCGCGCCGTAGTGCTGGCCGCGATCGATGCGGGCGCGGACGTGATCGAACTGGGCGTGCCCTTCAGCGATCCGGTGGCGGACGGTCCGGTGATTCAGCGTGCCAGCGAGCGGGCTTTGCGGCAGGGAACATCGTTGGGAAATGTGTTGACGCTGGCGGCCGAGATTCGGCAGCATGCGCAGTCCACAGGACTGGTGGTGTTTTCTTATTTAAACCCGATTCTGCGCATGGGAATGCAGAAGTTTTGCATGGTGGCACGGCACGCCGGAGTGGACGGAGTTTTGCTGACGGATTTGCCGGTGGAGGAATCTGGCGAGTATTTGCGTGCAATGAAGATCAATCGCCTGGCCCCAGTATTTCTGGCGGCACCCACTAGTCCAGATAAGCGTCTGAAGTGCATTGCGGAAGCTTCGTCAGGATTCATTTACGCGGTTTCGCGAACTGGGGTGACAGGCGCACGGCAGAAAGTAGCCGAGGACACGCAGAATTTGGTGCGGCGCTTGCGGCGCGTGAGCAAATTGCCGGTAGCGGTTGGATTCGGAATATCCAATGCCCAGCAATTTGCCGCGGTTGGAAAATTTGCTGACGCCGTCGTGGTAGGCAGCGCGATTGTTGAGACCATTGAAAGAAATCAGGGACGGGAAGCGGCGGCTGTGGGTGAATTTGTTAAACAGCTATCTGCTTAAAGCTAGAGCTTGCCTTTATGGACATCGCGGACTGGCGACGAAAAATCGACGAACTGGACCGGCAACTGGTGGAATTAATCAGCGAGCGGGCTCGGGCGGCCGTGGCCATCGGCCGCCTGAAACGGGACACAAATTTGCCGATTTATGAGCCAGAGCGCGAACGGGTTGTCTTTGAAAATGTAAAGCAGATGAATCGCGGTCCGCTGCCCGGACAAGATATGGTTCGGATTTTCGAGCGCATTATCGACGTGATGCGGAACATTCAAAAAGAGGGAATCGGAAATACTGCGGCGGCCGGTAAGGCCAAGACGGAATTCGATTCGGAAGTCAATGACTAGACATTTAATTATCATGGTTGCGGTTCAAAGCGAAAGAAAAGAAAGTTTCTTATGATCGTCGCAATGCAGGACATGGCGGATGAAGCGCAGATTCAGCAGGTGATTGAGCATCTGGTGAAGATGGGCTTTGAAGTGCACCGGTCGACCGGGGCACGGCAAACCGTGCTGGGCGCGGTAGGAGCGGGTATCGATTTTGACATTCGCATTCTCGAATTACTGCCCGGAGTGCAGGAAGTTCATCGCATCAGTTCGCCATACAAACTGGCGGGCAAAGGTTTCCGTCCGGAGGGAACGATTGTCAAACTCGCGAATGAGGTAAAAATTGGCGGGAACGAAGTCGTGGTTATGGCGGGCCCGTGTTCAGTGGAATCGCGGGAGCAGTTGTTCTCCACCGCGGAGGCAGTGGCGAAAGCGGGAGCGCGTGTGTTACGAGGCGGCGCATTCAAGCCGCGCAGCTCTCCGTATTCTTTTCAGGGACACGGAGAAGATGCGCTGAAGTTGCTGCGCGAAGCGGGAGAAAAATTCAACCTTCTGGTGATCAGCGAAGTGATGGAGATTTCGCAGATTCCGATGATGCTGCCTTATGTCGATATCCTGCAGGTCGGTGCGCGCAATATGCAGAACTTTAATCTCTTGCGCGAGTTGGGAAAAGTCCGCAAGCCGGTTTTGGTGAAGCGCGGCATCGCCGCAACGCTGGAAGAACTGTTGCTCTCGGCGGAATACATTATGGCGGGCGGGAATTATGAAGTGATCCTGTGCGAGCGCGGCATCCGTACGTTTGAAACCTATACGCGGAATACCATGGACATCTCTGCCATCCCCATCATTCACAAGCTTTCGCATTTGCCAATGACGGCGGATCCCTCGCACGGCACCGGGCGCCGCGACAAGGTTGCACCGATGGCTCGGGCTTCGGTGGCGGCCGGAGCAGATGCGTTGCTGGTGGAAGTACATTGCGATCCCAACAATGCGTGGTCGGATGGCGCGCAGTCGCTGTTCCCTGAGCAGTTCACCAAGTTGATGGATGAGTTGCGGATGATTGCTCCGGCAGTAGGTAGAACCATTGGGTAATCTGGAGATTTAATAATTTCCAAAATGCGCCTCGCGTCGGTTCAATTAACCAATTACAAAATTACCCTATAAATTTTCTTCATGCCAATTCGGCAAATCACGATCGTCGGCACCGGCCTGATCGGCGGATCGTTCGCGCTGGCAATGCGAAAAGCAAAGTTCGCAGGCCGGATCGTAGGATGCGATCGCGAATCGGCGCTGAAGAAAGCCAAGATGCGGGGGGTAATCGATTCCGGTTTTGTCGATCCCGCTGACTCCGTGCGCGGCAGTCAACTGGTAATGCTGGCGACTCCCGTGCTGGCCATCGTCGATCTGATTGGAAGGCTGGGTCCGTCGTTGCCTTCGACGACGTTGCTCACCGATGTTGGCAGCACGAAGGCGGCCGTGGCGCAGCAGGCGCAACAGGTGTTCGGCAAGAATGTGAATAAACGATTTCTCGCGGGACATCCCATGGCAGGAAAGGAACACAGCGGAGTGGATTACGCCGATGCCGATTTGTTTCACAACGCAGTGTGGTTCATGACGCCGCTGCCGGGGCAGAATCTCAACGAAGGATTGTTCGCCGAATTCTCCGGGTGGATCGATCAGATCGGAGCGCGGATTGCCATGCTTCCGCCGGAGGATCACGACCGGCTTTGCGCCTGGATTAGTCATGTACCGCAAATGATTTCTACTGCCCTGGCGGCCGCCCTGGTAGAAGAGTTTGGAGAAGAGGCGCCGTTGTTGCCCGCAGGAGGCCGCGCCCTACGGGAAATGACGCGAATCTCGGCCAGTCCGTACTCCATGTGGCGGGACATCGCCATCAGCAACAAAAATAATATCGAGGATGCGCTATTGAGAGTGGAACAGCGACTGGCGCATATTCGGGAGAATCTTTCGACGCGGCAACTGGCCGAAGAGTTTGAACAGGCGCACGGGTTGAGGAAGAGCCCAGGGAAGAAAGGGTAAAACGCACCACGTAGTCCGCGGAATTTCCAGGTTCAATCCAGAATACTCGAGAGAATGCCGGAAGCATTTTTCCTGTGAGTGTTTCCGTAGTCGATTTCATTTAGAATGCGGACGCTATGAATAAAGTTGTGGCCAGTGCAGAGGAGGCGATTCGCGACGTCGGCGACGGTTCCTCCATTATGCTCGGCGGTTTCGGGCTGTGTGGAATTCCAGAGAACTTGATCCGCGCTCTGGTAAAAAAAGGTTCGAAAAATCTCACCACCATCAGCAACAACGCCGGCGTGGACGGATTTGGGGTGGGCCTTCTGCTCGCTGCCGGCCAGCTTCGCCGGCACATTGGTACCTACGTGGGGGAGAACAAGCTTCTGGAGTCAATGGTGCTGAGCGGCAAAGTGGAGCTTGATCTGGTTCCGCAAGGCACCTTCTCCGAACGCATTCGCGCGGCTGGTGCGGGCATCCCAGCCTTCTTCACGCCCACCGGAGTTGGCACAATTGTGGCCGAAGGAAAAGAGACGCGTGATTTCGATGGCCGTCCCTATGTGATGGAGCGCTGGCTGAAAGCGGATTTCGCTTTTGTGCGAGCATGGAAGGGCGATCGCATGGGAAACCTGGTCTACCGCAAAACCGCGCGTAATTTTAATCCCATCATGGCGACCGCCGCGAAGGTCACCATTGCGGAAGTGGAGCAGTTGGTGGAAGTGGGCGAACTGGATGCAGATTTGGTGCACACGCCATCGGTCTACGTGAAGCGTATTTTTCAGGGCGAGTTGTACGAGCGCCGAATCGAGAAAAGAACGGTGAGGAAGTCATAAGCCAGTACCCAGTACCCAAATACCCAGGAACAAGACGATGAATAAACCGGGCAAGGATATCGAAAAGCGCGAGCGCATTGTGAATCGGATTGCGCGCGAGTTGCGCGACGGATTCTACGTGAACCTGGGTATCGGCATGCCCACTCTGGTCGCGAATCATGTTCCGCCGGGGATGGAAGTGATTCTTCAATCGGAAAACGGAATGTTGGGAATCGGCCCTTATCCGGCGGAAGGTGAGGAAGACGCGGACCTTATCAATGCCGGCAAAGAGACGGTAAGCGAGATGCCGGGAACTTCTTATTTTTCCAGTGCCGATTCCTTCGCTATGATTCGCGGCGGACATATTGATCTCAGCGTACTGGGTGCCATGGAAGTGGATGAGTCTGGCAACCTGGCCAACTGGATGATCCCGGGGAAAATGGTGAAGGGCATGGGCGGCGCGATGGATCTGGTTGCCGGAGCTCGCCGCACGGTGGTGGCTATGGAGCATACCACCCGAGAAGGCGCCCCCAAAATTCTAGCGAAATGCACGCTGCCGTTAACCGGCGTGAAGGTTGTCGATACTATCGTCACCGAAATGGCCTACATCCGCGTCACCGACCATGGACTGGTGCTCGAGGAAGTCGCACCCGGCCTTACGGCGGAGGATGTGCAGCGCGCGACCGGAGCAAAGTTGATTGTTAGCGAAACCTTGAAGGTGATGGAAGGTTAAGAACCGAATTGCATCCCACCGATTTCGGACCCCTCGTTCGACCTCTCTCCAAACTACCCGCTGCTAAATCCTAAACGGCGCAGCCAGCAATCGAAGCGGCAGAGTGATCGCAAGATAGATCACCTCCAACACTCCGTGAACCGCGACGCCCACGATGCGGAACGGCAGCAGCAGCAGCCAGACGAACGGGTAGGCAATCAGCGCCAGCAAAGCCAGCGGCCAGCAAACCACAAACAGAATGCACCAGAGGAGGAAGGTGAACATCGTGAGACCTCCTTAGTCTTTTATTTCTCCTTAATTGACTGTACGACGGCTGTGGCGAGAAAGTTCCCACAGCGAACAACTATCAGCCACATACCTTCGGGACGCTTTAAGTGGTCCGCGGACAGGACTGCCCATGGCAAACGGGCTATTCATACCGCAGAGCTTCGGCCGGGAGCGTCTTGCCCGCTGACCATGACGGGTACAGCGTCGCAATGAAGGAAACAGCAAGAGCGACCAGCACTACCCATATTCCATCCTTAAGCCGCGGCGCGAACGGAATATAGTCGATGGAATAGACCTCCGGAGAGAGCGAAATCAGATGATAGTGCCCGCCTGCGAACGATATGGCGTATCCCAACAGGAGTCCGATGGCGGTACCGATCACGCCGATCAGAACTCCTTGCGCGATAAAAATGTTCCTTACCTGGGATCTGCGCGTTCCCATCGACATCAGCACGGCGATGTCTTTGGTTTTTTCCATGACCATCATAATCAATGAAATCAGAATGTTCAGCGCTGCCACGAAAACTATTAGGCCGACGGTGATGTAAGTGACCAGGCGCTCCATGTTGAGCGCGTGAAACAGAGCTTTATTCTGTTCCTTCCAGTTGGTGGTCATGTATCCGGAACCTGCCGCGTTTTCCAGCTGTCGCGAAACCGTGTCGGCCTTATCGATGTCGTCCACTTTGAACTCAATGACCGAAATCAAATCTCCCAGTCCGAACAGTCGTTGCGCGTCGGACAGTCTGGTAAATGCCCAGGAAGAGTCGTAGTCGAAGAATCCAGAGTTGAAAATGCCGACCACGCGGAAGCGGCTGTACTTTGGCACCATGCCAAATGGCGTCAATTCGCCCTGCGGACTCGTCACCAGCACTTCGGAGCCGACGGTTGCGCCCAGATTGTCCGCCATGTCTTTGCCCAAAATGATCGGAGGCATTTGCGCCAGGCGGTTGTAGACACCCGCCAAAGAGGTGGGAGATTCGGAGGCAGCGGCAGCAGATGTTGGAGTTTTTATTCCTGATTCTTGAGAATTAGGACCGGCAGGAGAGCTTTCATCCAACGCCGCAGCCGAACCTTCCTTCACGCTGTTGAGCAGGTCGCCGACTCTGCGTTCGTACGATGGGATCATGCCCTTCAGCACGGCTCCGCGTGCCCGCGGTCCACGAGAGATCAGCACCTGCTCAAAAATTGCCGGAGCGGCGGCCACAACGTGCGGCTGACGCGCCAGTCGATCTAGCAGTGGCGGCCAATCTTTAATGCCATCGTCGGCCACCCGCAGCAGGCTGACGTGCGAAGTGGACCCGATCAGGCGCTCCTGCAAATCCTGGCGAAAACCGTTGTTGATGGCGAGCGCTACAATCAGTGAGGCTACACCCGCCGCGACGCCAAGAATTGAGATGCCCGTAATGATCCCGATGAATGCCTGCCGGCGCTTGGCGCGCAGGTAACGGGTCGCGATGAAAAATTCGAAGCGCATGAACGGTTTCAGAGCTTGCATCCAGCTTTTGCCAAGTCGGATTATAACGACTCATTCTTTTGGAAGGTGCGGAATTCCGCGAATCAGGCATGGCGAAGTATTAAAGGCTATTACGGATTGATCTTGAGCATCGGCAGAATGACGGGGACTGAAGAGCGATATTGCCGGAACTCCGTACCAAACCTCTTCTCCAGTTCCTCATCCTCGAGCGTAATCATGAGCCAGCCGCTGATGATTGCGAAAGCAGTTAGCGCCCAGCAAACCACAAGACCGGTGCCCAGGCTCCATGCCAGCATCTCGCAAAGGTGTCCCAAATAAACGGGATGGCGCACGCGCGCACGAATGCCAGTGGTCACCAAAACCTGAGGGCTCTGGTTGGGTATGATCTCGGGAAGTCCGCCAAGCTGCCTCAGACTGAAGCCGACGTGGGACCGCTTATACAACCAGATTCCGAAACAGAATAAAACGAATGCTGGAATCAGCGTCCATCGATGTTCATAGAGTAAGGTAGTGCGCCAACGATAAGTAACCGTCCCCATCGCGATCCACATGGTGATCCAAGCGGGGATAAGGACTCGATACGGCGACTGGCGGAGTGACCTCCAAAATTCCGCGCGCGGATGGATCAGCAGCCAAAACGAGGGAATCGTCGAATAGACCACGCAGCCGATCCATCCGATCATTCGCATCAAGAGCATCCATCAATTCTAGCGGTTGCTACTCTTGGCAAATGCAGAGACGTCTCTTCTGTGGCACATTAGAACATCACATCAACGTCAATGCCCACGCCAACCGACGCTAGAGCCGGACGAATCGCTTTCACCAATCCCGACTTCGTACTGTTTCAGATTGCGCGCTTCTTGATCGTCGCCGCAGTGGAAATGCAGGCGGTCGCGGTGGGATGGCAGGTTTACGACATCACCAAACGCGCTCTTGACCTGGGATTGGTTGGGCTGGCGCAATTTCTGCCCGGAATTCTCTTATTCCTAGTCTCGGGTCACGCATCAGATCGGTTCGAGCGCCGGAAAGTGCTTAGCCTCTGTTATGCGGGGTATGCGGTGTGCTCGGGACTTTTGCTTTTCATTTCGGTGCGCGGCATCCATTCCGTAAGGCCGATCTACGCCGTGCTGATTTTACTGGGCGTGGTGCGCTCTTTTAACGGCACCGCCAGCCGTTCAATCCTGCCGCAGTTGGTTCCGGAAGAGCATTTTGCCAACGCTGTAGCCTGGAATGCAACCACCTTTCAGACGGCTACGATTCTTGGACCGTCACTGGGAGGAATTCTTTACGCAGCGTTCCACGGACCTTCTGCGGTTTACGCCGGCGCCATGATCACCGCCATAGGCGCTTTGCTTTCGATGTTCCGGATCAAAACGCGACCGCAGGCTCGCCGGCGCGAGCCCATGACTGCGAAGACGATTCTGGCCGGATTGCACTTTATTTGGCGTGAGAAATTGATTCTCGGCGCCATCTCGCTCGATCTTTTCGCTGTTCTGCTCGGCGGCGCGGTAGCCTTGCTCCCGGTTTATGCCCGGGAGATTCTTCACACCGGGCCTTGGGGCCTCGGTCTGTTGCGCACCGCCCCCGGGGTGGGCGCGGCGCTGATGGCGATCTCGCTGGCCCATCGCCCGCTGCGTGGCCGCTCCGGACCCATATTGCTCGCGGCGGTGGCCGCCTTCGGCCTGTGTACAATTTTGTTCGGCGTCTCGACCAGTTTAACGCTCTCGCTGCTCTCGCTGATTTTTCTTGGAGCGGCCGACATGGTCAGCGTGATTATTCGCGCCACACTTGTACAATTGCGCACGCCGGATGAAATGCGCGGCCGCGTCATGGCGGTGGATATGGTCTTCATTGGCACTTCCAACGAACTCGGGCAATTCGAATCGGGTCTGACGGCGCAATGGTTTGGCACCGTTCCCGCCGTGTTGTTGGGAGGGATAGGAACCCTGGTCGTGATTGCGATCTGGGCCTGGAAGTTTCCGGAATTGCGGCGTGCAGGGGCGCTCCACCAGATGAAAAGTGTGACGCTGGAAACCTCGGCGGAATCCGAGGAGAGGCTGCACTAATGCCAAATCTAACGCGCAACTCGCCTGAAAAAACTCTCGCCGCGCTGCCAATCACGAACTCCGCGCTGGAACGCCACTTCCATCTCGCAGAAAATCAAACCACGATCCGCCGCGAGGTAGTTGGAGGATTCACCACGTTTCTCACCATGGCCTACATCGTGGTGGTGAACCCGCAGATTCTAGCGCAGGCAGGCATGCCCGCTGAAGGAGTAGTTTTCGCAACTTGTGTGTCGGCGGCTGGTGCCACGCTTGTAATGGGTCTCTACGCCAACTACCCCATCGCTCTTGCGCCTGGCATGTCGCTTAACGCCTACTTTACCTATTCTGTGTGCCTCGGCATGCACGTGCCATGGCGAACCGCTCTGGGCGTGATTCTTATCTCCGGAATTTTCTTTCTGATTCTCACTGTCACCCGCATTCGCGAGCAGATCGTAAATGGCATTCCCGACTGTCTTAAACACTCGACCGCGGCAGGCATCGGGATGTTTATCGCTTTTGTTGGCCTGCGGAATGCGAAGTTGGTAGTTGCCAATTCAGCTACCTTCGTTGGATTGGGAAGTTTTTCGGATCACGAAGTGCAGGCGGCATGCTTCGGTCTGGCGGTTGCAGTAATTCTTATGGTGCGCAAGGTGAACGGCGCCATTCTAATCAGCATCCTTGCCACCACTTTGCTGGGAATTCTTCGCGGCATGGCGAAGTGGCCAACCGCAATTTTTTCACTGCCGCATCCTTCTTATACCTGGCTGCAACTCGACTGGCGTGGCGCGATGCATCTGGGACTGCTCGAAATCATCTTCGTGTTCCTTTTTGTCGATCTCTTCGACAACGTCGGGACGTTGGTTGGAGTGTGCGAACAGGGCGGCTTTGTGAAGGATGGAAAGATTCCGCGCGTGGGCCGTGCCTTACTATCGGACGCCGTAGGAACCATATTCGGCGCGCTCACGGGGACATCTACCGTCACTAGTTATATCGAAAGTGCTGCCGGCGTAGCTGCTGGGGCGCGTACTGGCCTGAGCAATGTAGTAGTCGCAGGATTATTTCTAGCGGCCGCATTCTGCTCTCCGTTGGCCACCGCAATCCCTGGCTATGCCACTGCGCCAGCGCTGATACTCGTCGGCGCTTTGATGGCGGAATCCATTGCGCGGGTCGAGTGGAAAGATTTCACCGAGGCGCTGCCCGCCTTTATCACCATTGTGGCAACCCCGCTTACCTTCAGCATCGCCACCGGATTGAGTTTGGGACTGATCTGCTACACACTGGCGAAAGTGGCCGTAGGAAAATTTCGCGAGGTCAGCTTCCTTATTTGGATACTGACCGCGTTATTCATCTTGCGCTATGTCTATCTTGCGGGGGGATGATCGTCGCTATTTTTTGCGGATCGCCGTTTTGGCCGCGCCCATATTGTCGTAGCGATCATAGGCTCGTACTACCACCACATGCTCTGGGGATGACGTTCCATCCGGGGCGATTTCCGGCGAGATCTTGAAATCGTAATCCTCGGTTTTTGCGTCGGATAGGCGCCCCACCGGTTCCACATACTTCCACTCGCCGGCGTCCACCGAATATTCGGCGCGCTTGATGGGAGAGAAGCCGTCGGTGGCACGGAAAGCCACATGAATGGATGCCCCTTCAATGGATGCAGTCAGGTTCTCAATCCTGGGCGGAGTTGTATCGACTTCAAAGCGGCGGCTCTCCTTTGAAGTTGCTAAGGCTTCACCGGGAGAGTGTGAAGGCGCGTCGGAAGCGACTACCTTCACCGTGTAACCGCCATCAGGCAGCAGGCTGGCATCAAACGAATATGCCTTGTCGGTCAGGTTATCTTTGAGCAGGAGCCATCGCGTTTCGCCGTCGCCGCGATAGTAGACCGAGTAGATCAACTGATCGTCGTTTTCGTCGTGCGCACTCCATTTCACCCCAATGGAATCGCGATCATGCGAACTCGGCGCGGGAGATTCGAAACGGGATCCGGTTCCTCCAAACGAAGATCCGGGATCTGAACCCGTCATCTTGGGGGTCGGTTGATATTTCACCCCGAGTTGAACACTGACGTCATCGATTTCAGGGGCGGCGTTTTTGGAAAGATAATTCAAAGTTACGCTGTCCACACTGGGGACCGTACTCCCCGAATGCAGTACAGCTTTCCACTGTGCGTAACGCGATGCCGGTACTCCAGCCTCGCCATTTTTGCCGGCGTCGACTTTCTTCCACGAACTCCAGTTGCGATCGGGATTATCGACGTTGCCGCTACGCGCATAGATTTCAACATTGCCCGTGCTGCGAATCTCAGCGCGTCCCCAGCGCGAGAAAAGCTTGGCGTCGAACACATCACTCTCGTAAGTGCCTTGTGCTTCGAGCCCTGGCCCAAGTACAAACACTTTTCCCAGATTGCTGGTGGCGGCATAAAGGCCGCCGCCTGGGGCCTTGGCGAAAGCGGTGATCTGCGAAGCCGGAGCCTTCAGAAGATCGGCGAAATTGTCCGAGCCGATGATGGCAAAAATATGGCCGCGGTTGCCGGTGCCAGCCAGAAGGCGTCCCTGAGAGTCGAAGGCCAGTGCGTAAACTATGTCTTCGTGCGACGACCATAAGCGGGTGGGCGAACCATCGCCGGCAATCCGGTAAACATCCGATCCGCCGCTCGCCCCGCCGCCGGGGAAGGGAAACGGGCCAGAGGCTTGCGGAGCACTTGGGGCGGGTGTGATGGTGAGGCCCGGAGCCGGCGTGGTAGTGGGCGTTGAGGGAGCGTTCGATCCCAGGTTGATCACGGCTGTACTCGCCCCTGATCCCATTCCGCTGCTGCGTTTTTCGCCAACCGCCGCAGCGTAGATGTTGCCCTCGCTATCGATCGCCAGCGCCGTAATTTCTTTCTTAGGGGTGCTATACAGAACGAATCCTTCGCCCGTAGGTGAAATACGATAGATCAAGCCGCTTCCGTCTGAGCCGGCGATCAGATTGCCTTGGGCATCGAAAGCTAGAACGCGGATGTGAGTTTCGTCGCTCTTAAAAAATACCGCATGCTCACCTTTGGGCGTCACGCGATAAATCTCGCCGTGATCTCCGGTGGCGACGTAGAGATTGCCGGTCTTGTCGAGTGCGAGATCCCAAATATATTTGGTACCCGGCTCAAAGTATACGGACGAGATCCAAGAGGCATCGACGGCAGGTTTGGCGGCATCGTTATCTTTCGCGTCTTTGTCGGATGTCTTCGGAGCGGCGGCTTCGTTTTTCGATTGAGTTGCGTTACTCAGCTTGTGTTCGAGTTTATAGACTTTGCCGTCAGGAGCTGTAGCTGCGTAGATTACTCCATTTGAAGCGGCTTGAAGCGCTTGCACCTGCAATTCTTTCGGTTCAAAAATAATGGTAGCCTTGCCGTCAGGCGTAACCCGATAGACCCGCGCCGGAGCTCCGGCCGCCACATATAGGGTGCCGGCGTCATCGGCGGCAACAGCCCAGATATAGGTGGAAGGGGTGGCGTAAAGACTCTTGAATGTGGGCGCCAGCTCCAGTCCGCCCATATTGCGAATTGCCACTCCAGTGGGCGTTCCCTTGGTGAGTTCATCGAATTTCGATTGCTCCCAGCTACGCGTGCCTTCGGCGAGCGCGGTGGGCACGCCATTGGAATCGCCGAAGCTGATAAGAACCAATGCAGCTAGCAGGAAGAAGAAAAGCTTTCGCGCACTCGGCAATTTTCGTACCTCGAAGCGATGTTGGGGCAGAATCTTCAGGTTATCACGGCGGAAACTCCCGAAGCCGAACCATCCACAGAGCATCCGCCAGTTGCTCTTTTTTCAACCTGTGCCAGTTGTGGCTTCAACGTCCTTGGCGTTCTTCGAGGAGGTCAGCTCAACTGATCTGTAGCCTCGCATTTTGCCGCCCGCTCCGAGTTCCGTTCTCCGTGATATCGTAGGATTTCATGCACTCCTCACGCAAGGATCTGCTCCGCTTGCTCGCTTACAAGTCGTTCCGGCTAGGTGAGTTCAAGTTATCTTCCGGCGGCACCAGCGATTACTACATCGACTGCCGCACGACGACTCTTGATGCCAAAGGTTCGCGCCTGACCGGCGAAGTTTTTTTAGACGAAATCCGCCAGCGGGGATGGAAACCGGCCGCCATCGGCGGTTTAACCATGGGCGCTGACCCGGTTGTGACGGCGGTTTCGGTAGTGAGCGGCGACTTGAACGGATTTCTGGTTCGTAAAGCTGAAAAGCAGCACGGCACCGGACAGCGGGTCGAAGGCTTCCGCGAAAAAGGCGCTCGGGTCGTGATCGTTGACGATGTCTGCACCACGGGCGCTTCCACAGTGCAAGCGATCGAAGCCGCCCGCGAGTTCGGATTCGAAATCGTGGGGGTGATGTGCCTGGTGGAGCGCGAAGAAGCGAAGGGCCGTGCCAGCGTGGAGAAAGCCGCGGCCCCAGCTCCGTTCGTTTCGATCTTTACCGCTCGCGAAGTTCGCGAGGAACACATTCTTCAGAACGACGAAACCGGCCCTGTGATCTTCGCCGTGGCTGGGAATTGCGAGATTTGCGGCAGGCCAGCAGTGACGACTGTCCCACGGGCGCTCTGCGCCGCGCATAGAAATTAAGAGTCAACTACCCGGCCAGGTTGTTTTTGCGAACGACCAACGATCGACGACTGACGACAAACTTATGATTCAAACCCTCGAATGGACTGAGCAAGGCGTACGCTTTATCGATCAGACGAAGCTGCCAACGGAAGAAACCTACGTTGTCTGCAAGACGCACGAGCAAGTGGCGGATGTGATTCGGACGATGGTAGTTCGCGGGGCACCGGCCATCGGGGTGGCCGCGGCTATGGGCATCGCTCTCGCGCTGAAAAACTCCAAAGCCGAGTCCACCGGAGATCTCAAACGAGATTTCGACCAGGCCTGCGACCTTATCGGCAAGACCCGGCCTACCGCCGTGAATCTCTTCTGGGCCATTCGCCGCATGCAGGAAAAATTCGAGCGCCTGCGCATTCGACCCATTGATCAAATCAAGAACGAACTGATTGACGAGTCTAAACGCATGCATGCTGAAGACATTGCTGCCAACCAGGCCATGGGCCGTCACGGCGCTACTTTAATGCCAAACGATGGCGGAGTTCTAACGCACTGCAACGCGGGCGCGCTTGCCACCGCCGGGTACGGCACTGCGCTGGGGGTGATCCGCGCGGCGGTGGAGCAAGGTAAAAAGATCCACGTCTTCGCCGATGAGACTCGCCCCTTCCTTCAGGGTTCACGACTCACGGCGTGGGAACTGATGAAAGATGGCATCCCCACCACGGTGATCTCCGATAATATGGCCGGAGCGATGATGAAGCAGGGTAAGATTGGTGCGATTGTAGTTGGCGCAGATCGCGTTGCGGCCAACGGCGACGTTGCCAACAAGATAGGCACTTACACCGTCGCCGTCTTGGCGAAAGAAAACAACATTCCTTTTTACGTGGCGGCGCCGCTTTCCACTATCGACTTCGCCTGCCCCGATGGCAGTAGAATACCCATTGAACAGCGCAACGCTAGAGAAGTCACGCACATTGCCGGCAAGCAAATGACGCCCGACGGCGTCTCGATCGAAAATCCCGCCTTCGATGTAACTCCCGCGAAGTATGTCACGGCGATCATTACCGAGTGCGGTATCGCCCGTGCGCCTTACGGCGAATCGCTCCACAATCTG
Organism: uncultured Acidobacteriota bacterium; assembly: GCA_963758565.1. GTDB lineage: Bacteria > Acidobacteriota > Terriglobia > Terriglobales > Acidobacteriaceae > Sulfotelmatobacter. The sequence goes on from CAVWVX010000001.1 coordinate 1,180,833, forward strand.
GCCGGTGCGGGAGCCAAGGTTGGGGCTTAGGCCTGCATGCAGTTCCTCAGGCTATACCCCGTCGGTTTGGGGGAGTTCTCCTTGGCCGGGTTTTGCATCCAAATGTGATGTGAGTCACGGCAACCGCTTCGGTGATGGAATAGAGTTTTTGCTGGGCTCCGCGCCCCGATCACGCGGGCCACACTGTTTTTGTTCCGCCACGGTTCTTATGGTTCGACTGTGCCATAGTGAACCGATTCCTAATGTGAGAGGATGGGCGCCTCTACCGTCTTCGCTGCCGCATCCTAAAGGAGGGACAGGATGGTTCCTGGCGAAGGCAGCGTGCATCTAACGGAGAAGGTGGCGCATCAGAATGACGCGCTGCTTCGGGTTGAGGGTTTGAAGAAGGTTTTCCGGTCCGGCGAATCGGATCTGCTGCTCTTTGAGAATTTATCGTTTGAGGTGAAACGCGGCGAAATGCTGGGCATCATCGGAGAATCGGGAGCGGGCAAGAGTACCTTATTGCACATACTCAGCGCTCTTGATCAGGCTTCCGCGGGTGACGTATACTGCGCGCAATTGAAGCTGAACTCCTTATCAGCGGACCAGGCAGCGGAATTTCGCAATCGCGAAGCGGGGTTCGTCTGGCAGTTCCACTACCTGCTGCCGGAGTTCACGGCCGCCGAAAATGTGGCCATGCCTTTGCTGGTGCGAGGCCAAACTCCTTCCCAGGCAGCGCCGGAAGCCTTACGCTGGCTGCGCGAAGTCGGATTAGAGCAGCGCGCTCATCATCGTTCGGGAGAGCTCTCTGGTGGCGAACAGCAGCGGGTTGCTCTGGCGCGAGCGCTCATCACTGGTCCAAAATTGTTGCTGGCCGATGAGCCTACCGGGGACCTTGACGGGCAGACAGCTGAGGCCGTTTTTGAATTAATCGCTCGTCTCCATCGGGAGCATCAGCTCACCTCGATCGTTGCCACCCATAATTTGTCCTTTGCCAGACGTTGTCATCGGGTCTTGCGGCTGGAGAGGGGACGCGTGGAAGAGATAAGCCCGGAGTCATTGCCAGTGTAAGGGCTGGAAGTTTTGGAAATGGAGCTAGTTCGAGAACGCACAGTTTTTAGGAAGTTGGCACACGGAGGGATTTTCAACAGGTTCCTTCAGTAACATTACGGGAACGTTTGATTGCTTGGGTTTTGGGGCCGTTGATTGCATAATGGAAGATGACGGTACCAGAATACGAGCGATGAATATTAACGGATCAGGATTTCGGTAGGGTTGAGCGGGCCTCGCGCCTTCTCGGCCGAACCTCAGGGGGAAGGGCATTATGTTTGAACGTTATACGGAGAAAGCCAGGCGCGTCATCTTTTTTGCGCGCTACGAAGCCAGCCAGTTCGGGTCTCCTTACATCGAGACCGAGCACCTGCTGCTGGGGCTCCTGCGCGAAGATAAAGCCCTTACTAATCGATTTCTGCGTTCGCACGCTTCCGTGGAATCCATCCGCAAGCAGATTGAAGGGCACACCACGATTCGAGAGAAAGTCTCGACCTCGGTCGATCTTCCTCTGAGCAACGAGTGCAAGCGGGTCTTGGCCTATGCCGCGGAAGAAGCGGAACGCCTCTCCCATCGCCACATTGGTACTGAGCATTTGCTTTTGGGTTTACTGAGGGAAGAGAAGTGCTTCGCCGCTGAGATTCTGCACGAGCGCGGTTTGCGCTTGGCTACGATTCGCGAAGAGCTCGCGCGCACCAGCCAGGAAAAAGCACAACCTCAACGCCAGCGGGAATCATCGTTGCTGAGCGAGTTCTCTCGGGACTTGACTCAGGCCGCCATGGACAACCAACTCGATCCTCTGGTTGGCCGCGATGGCGAACTCGAACGCGTAGTTCAGATTCTGTGTCGCCGTACCAAGAACAATCCAGTGCTGATCGGCGAACCCGGCGTTGGGAAGACCGCCATCGTCGAGGGCTTGGCGCAGCGCATCGCCGACGGCGAGGTCCCGTCGTTCCTGGCCGACAAGCGAATCCTGGCTCTCGATCTTTCCTTGATCGTAGCTGGCACAAAATATCGCGGCCAGTTCGAAGAGCGGCTGAAGACCATTATGAAGGAGTTGATGGAGTCGCAGAACTCCATCATCTTCATCGATGAACTGCACACACTAGTCGGCGCGGGCTCGGCGGAAGGTTCGCTGGATGCAGCCAATATTCTGAAGCCGGCGTTGTCGCGCGGCGAGATTCAGTGCATTGGCGCAACCACTCCGGGTGAGTATCGCAAGTCGATCGAAAAGGATCGTTCACTGGAACGCCGCTTCCAGGCGGTGAAGGTTCCGCCCCCGAATGAAGCTGACGCTATCAAGGTTCTGTTCGGCATTAAGGACCGCTACGAGAAGTTTCATGCGGTTACATACACCGATGACGCCATCAATTTCGCGGTCTCGCACTCGAACCGCTATATTCCAGATCGCTTTTTGCCAGATAAGGCCATTGATCTGGTCGACGAAGCCGGAGCGCGCGTAAAACTGCGCCAGACTTCGCAGCCGGATGAGATCACCGAAGTGCAGAAGCGGATCAAGTTCATCGTGCACCGCATGGAAAATGCCATCGCCAACCACGAGTTCGAGAAAGCTCGCTTTTACTCCGATGAAGAACGCAAGGAGCGCGAGAACCTGCGCGCCCTGCGCGAGAAGTATCACCTCGACGAGTCCTCCACCGGCGTAGTGGGACGCGAAGACATCGAGGACGTAGTTTCGCGCTGGACCGGCGTTCCCATCACTTCGATCAAGGAAGAAGAGACCCAGAAACTTCTACGCATCGAAGAGGAACTTCACAAACGCATCATTTCGCAGGACAAGTCTATCAGCGCCTTGGCTCGTGCCATCCGCCGGTCCCGTGCTGGACTGAAGAGCCCCAATCGTCCGATCGGTTCGTTCCTTTTCCTCGGACCAACCGGCGTCGGCAAAACCGAAGTCGCTCGCACTCTGGCTCAATTCATGTTCGGCACCGAGAAAGCCCTCGTACGCTTCGATATGTCGGAATTCATGGAGAAGCATTCGGTCTCGAAACTGATCGGCTCGCCTCCGGGATACGTGGGTTACGAAGAAGGGGGCCAGCTTACCGAGCGCGTGAAGCGTGCTCCGTACTCGGTCGTCCTGCTCGATGAAATCGAGAAGGCGCATCCCGATGTTTTCAACATCCTGCTGCAGGTTTTTGAAGATGGCCAGCTTACCGACGGCCTCGGTAACACGGTCGACTTTAAGAATACGATTCTGATCATGACGTCGAATATCGGCGCGCGCCACCTGCAAAAGCGCGAAGGTTTCGGCTTCCAGTCGACCAAGGACGAAATGGTTTCCGGCAAAGTCGAGGAACTGGTGAAGGGCGAAGTCAAACGCACCTTCAATCCAGAATTCCTCAACCGTCTGGACGAAATCATTCTGTTCTTGGCTCTGAGCGAGGCTGACCTGATCCAGATTCTGGAACTCATGGTTAACCAGCTCAACGCCAACCTGGCGCAGAAAGCGATCACGGTATCGGTTGCGGATGAGGCCAAGAAATGGATCCTCAGCCAAACCCTCACCGACCGCAACTACGGCGCTCGTCCTCTGCGTCGCGCGCTGCAGAAATATATCGAAGACCCGTTGTCGGAGGCGCTTATTCAAGGCACCATCACCACCCGCCCTGCCTTCATCGAGGTCTTCCTCGAAGACAACAAACTCTTCTACCGTCCAGTGGACGCGGAAAAGAGTACTGAGGGCGTGCTGCTCTACGAGAATAGCTAGCCGTTAGGTATCAGCTTTCAGCCGTCAGCTTATGCTGGCGGCTTTTTTTCATCGTCTCTTAATGTTTTTCCGGCGCTATTCCCTTATCGGTTCTGAAATCTTTCGCAAAGATAAAATTCTGCACAAACCTGATTGACCTTCCCAAAAAACTGTGATTAGATGCCCAACACCGTGCGGGTTCGGCGCCAGAACCCGCCACAAAGGGGCGTGCACGAACTGAGGAGGATGTATGAAGTGCAGCGTTGTTCACGCAACTCTTTTTGTAACCGTACTAGCTCTCTCTGTGGGAGCCAGCGCACGGGAAGTCGTCCTGCCCGCCGGCACTCTATTGCAATGCACCTTGAATGAACCCAACTTTTCCTCGGCAAGCGCTGAGGTAGGAGATCCCGTACTCTGTCACCTGCGCGGTACGACCTCATTTGGCCAACAGGCTTTCCCTCGCGGCAGCTATCTCGTCGGCCATCTCGAAGCGGCGAAAGATCCCGGACACTTTTTCGGCAAGGGCTATTTAAAGCTCCAGTTTGATCGTATTGGCTTGCCCACCGGTGATCTGCCGCTGGAAGCGAAAGTCATTTCCACTCGTGGCTACAAAGTGGATAAGCACGGAGACATCGATGGCAAAGGACACGCCAAGCGCGATGTTGCCGAGTGGATGTTGCCACCGCTCTGGCCGTGGAAAGTTATCATGCTGCCGGCTCGCGGCCCCCGCCCTCAACTCAAGGGCGAGACCGTGCTCAGCCTGCGCCTGATGGATGACGTTCAAATTCCGCAAGTGGCATCTTTGGAACCAGGATTTCATCCGTTCGGCGTTCGGCCGCAGCGCGAGTCTTATCGCCAATCTGGAAGTCTCAATTCCAGTCCGCACCTAACCATTCGTGGCAGCGTTGAAACTGCGAGTGCGGAAATGTCGGCCACGATTGACGTGCCGCGCGCCTCGTATGCAAGTTACATCTCTCGCGATGTGACTGGCGCTTCTCCAGGTTCGCCGGTGTTCGTTCTCAAGACCGGTACTGTCCTGTCGGTGGGTAACTATCAATACCAGGAGGGCCGGATCACGTACACGCTCACCCATGGTGGAGGCGGCGTAGTCAACGCCGATGACATCGACTGGGCCGCGACCACACGAGTCAACAACCAGCGTGGCGTCCACATGACTCTGCATGGAGGCAAAGTAAATCTGGAAACCTCCGGCTTGTAATTCTGCAGTCTTGCACTCCGAAGCCGCCGGCGGAAGCTGGCGGCTTTTTCATAGAAAATCGTGGATATAATTGTCAGCACATCAACATGGAAAAAATAAATCTCGCCGACAAGTTCGCCAAAATTTCCGAATATTGGAAGCCCTACATTGCCGCTGAATTGAACGGACAGCAGGTGAAACTCGACAAACTGAAGGGCGAGTTCGTCTTCCATCACCACCAGCACGAGGACGAAATGTTCCTGGTGGTCAAGGGCCGCTTTCGCATGGAGTTCCGCGACCACCACGAGTGGATCAATGAGGGTGAGTTCATCGTGGTACCCCGCGGCGTGGAGCACAAACCGGTGGCCGATGACGAATGCTGGATATTGCTTTTTGAACCTGCCGCCACGCTCAATACCGGCAACATCATCAACGAGCGTACGCAGTCGCAGTTGGAGCGCGTCTAGGAGTGGGACGAAACTTAAGATCGCATGGGCTGAATTGCGCATCCAATTGCCATGGACCTTACCGTTTACTCAGCCGCATGGTGTCCCGACTGCCGCGAAGCTAAGCGCTTTCTCGCCAAACACAACATCGCCTATAAAGAGGTCGACGTCGAAAACACCCCCGGTGCCGTCGATGAGATTGTTCAACGCACCGGCAAGCGTGCCATTCCGCAATTTGTGATCGACGGTGAGTGGGTTCAGCCCTATGCGCCCGGTGAAGGATTCCTCTACGACGAAATGGCCAAGCGGCTCGGCGTCTCTAATTCTTAAGCTTAGACCTCACATACATTCCTGGCTTGATGAAAGCCGCAGCCTGCCATTCCTCGCACATCCTCAGTACCCTCCGTACATCATCTTCCGTACCCTGTAAAAGCCGTGCCGGACAGGGGAAGATGACCGCTCATGTCCGAGCCGGAAATCCCGCAGCAAGAGAACAACGTTAGCGACAGCTGGCAGCAGATGGTGCAAGCTGTACTGGCAATTGTGGTGCTGGCCTGCGCCCTGGCCATGTTTCATTACTATGCCCCAGCTGCCGCACAGAGCCCCCAGCCCGACGAACTCCACCTGCAGGTGCAACAACTCACCCAGCAGGTGGCGCAACTCGAGCAACAGCAAGCAACGCCCGCGCTGGTCTTGAACCGCTATCGCAACTCCATCGGATACATTTATGGCGTCTACCAGGTGGGATTCGCCAATAAGCCCGCGACCATTCGCGCTCGCGTTTCCGGCACTGGCTTTCTCGTAGGCGACGGCCTGCTCGCGACGAATCGCCACGTAGCTGAACCCTGGTACGGCGACACGGAAGCCGAAGACTTGATTCATCGCGGGGCCGTCGCCATGCTTGAGAGCCTGGTCGTCTTCTTCCCTGGCTCACCGAACCCTGTCAGCCTGACTCCGGGCACCGTTTCTTCCAGCGCGGATTTAGCAGTTTTGAGAATCGAAGACAAAGAGGCCGTGCGCGGAATCGCTGTCCTTCCGCTTGCGAAAAGCATCGCGGCACCAGGCGAGTTGGTCACCGTGATCGGCTATCCCATGGGCATTGCAGGTATGGTCGCCAAGTCGCCGAGTGGAGTCTACCGGCGGCTGGCTTATCGTCACGGTGACATCACCGCCGCCAGCGAACTTGCTGCTCTCTCACTGATTCGCCCTTCGACCACCTGCGGACATCTTGGGGATGTGGTCGGCGACAAACTTATCTATGACGCGCCCACGGCGCATGGTGGCAGCGGCGGCCCGGTGTTCAACTCCAATGCGGAGGTTATGGGAGTGAACTCCGCCTACATTGATGGATTCTCCGGAGGGACCTTGGGGGTCTCGGTGGAAGCGTTGCGCCCGCTGATTCAAGCGGCTGGGAAGCAGTAGGGAACACCCAGATTAATTCGTTCCGGAGATGCCAAGCCCGGCTTTTCTTGGAAACCACCCCGGCTCGCGAACGTGCTCATCCTGAAATCGCCGCAAACGCGCCGCCATGACTCCACTTCGTCCCAGATAGCCCACCGCCTTGCGGTTGTCACTGCGTTCAACCACCGGGAGCCTTCCAATGTCGTGGCGGAGCATTAGCGATGCCGCCTCCGAAACCAGCGCATCGGGATAAGTGACCACCAGCCGCGTGCTCCCGGCTTCCTGCACGCTGATCGCTCCGGAAGAATCCTTATTGAGCGCCTTCAGCATGTCCCCTCTCGTGATAATGCCCGCGAGTTTTCCCGCCTCGTCGAGAATCAAAAGGGCTTCGTGTCGTGCGACTCCCGACTCGCGCCGCGCAATGCGCTCGGCTAAAACTCCTACCGTGGTTTCCGCCGCAACAACAGGTAAATCTTTTTCCATGGTCTCCGAGACTCTGGCCTGGGAAAGCACATCGGCTTCATAGTCTTGATGAACGTGCAGGCCGCGTCGCGCAAGTTTTTCCGTCATGATGGAACTGCTGGGCATGTACAGCATGGCGATGCCGTCGGCGATTACACTGACCAGCATCAGCGGCAATACGGAGTTATAGTCGCGCGTGATCTCGAAAGCGAAGATGATAAACGTGAACGTCGCGCGCGAGGCCGCGGCAAATACAGCTCCCATCGCTACTAAGGCGAACGCCCCCGGTGAAAGCTGAGCGCCGGGCACGAAGTGATTCGCCAACATGGCAAAAATGCCGCCCATGGCCGCACTCCACATGAAACAAGGCGCGAGCAATCCACCCGAGGTTCCGGACGCGAGCGATACGGCCAGGGCCGCTGCCTTGGCCAGCATGACGATGAGGAGGATTTTCCAGGCCAGCTGCCCATTCAGAATGTCGCCGATCGTGTCATACCCGACGCCCAGCACTCGTGGCACGAAGAATCCGATAATGCCAAGGCCCAGGGCTCCGATCGCAGGCCACCACACTTCACTCACGGGAAGTTTGTCGAATTGATCTTCCACCCAATAGAGCAGCTTGCTGAAACCGACTGCGGCCAGGCCGCAAATTACTCCTAGCGCCAGATAGAACGGCAGGCCGCGTGGAATGGCAAAATCCATTGGGTTGACCTGGAACATCGGTCCAATCCCTAGGAGTTGCATATGGACGGCGGTCGCCAAAGTGCTTGCGATCACCAGCGGAATGAAGGAGCGCGACTTAAATTCGAACAGTAATAGCTCGATGGCGAGAATGACTCCGGCGATCGGAGTGTTAAACGTGGCCGACATGCCGGCTGCGGCGCCGCAGGCCAGCAGGACCTTCCGTTCAACCGCGGTCGTGTGGAACGCCTGACCTACCAGGGAGCCGATGGCCCCGCCTGTCTGAATAATCGGGCCTTCCGCGCCGAACGGGCCGCCAGTTCCAATCGCAATTGCCGCAGAGATGGGTTTTAGGATGGCCACACGCGGCGCGATCCGGCTGCGGTTGAACAGCACCGCCTCCATCGCTTCCGGAATGCCGTGCCCTTTAATTTTTGATGTGCCGTACTTGGCCATTACGCCGACGATGAGTCCGCCAACCACCGGAGTAACAATCACCATCCAGCCCAGATGGTTGTGCTGCGCGCTGGAAAAATCCGCCGACCAGCGATGAAAGAAAAACAGGTTGGTAAAAAGGCCGATAAGTTTGTAAAGCGCAAAGGCTACCACGCCGGCAACCAATCCGATCGCCGCGGCCAACAGCGATACCAGAAACATGCGGAAATCCGCCGGTGGCGCCAGATGGGTGGCCGAGTGCGCATTGCTCGAGACTGTTTCCGGAGGTAAGGCGGCGTTCATAGTCGTCTTATGGTTTTGCCTTTTCGTGCGGAATTGAAGGTTGCGGGAAAATGCCGTCGCTGCCTTCGCGCATGATGCGCCGTAAGGCGGCCACCAGTTCGGGTCCGGCGGAACGAATCTCGTTATGGTGATGCAGCGCCAGTTCGCCGAGGACTTTCTCACCCTTCGCCGTCAGCGCCAGCAGCACTTCGCGGCGATCATCTTGAGCCCGGGTCCGATCGACGAACCCTCCCGCCTCCAGGCGGTTTACCAATTCCACGGCGCTATGGTGCCGAATTTGCATGCGGTCGGCAAGCTCGCGAATCCGCGGCCTCACTCCTGCGGGCATGCCTTTGATGGCCAGCATTAACTGGTACTGGCCGCGCTCCAGTCCCGCTTTCTTCACCACGCCTTCGCTGAAGTGTAGAAAACGGCGGATCTGGTAGCGGAACTCCGCCAGCGCCTGGTAGTCCGACAAAGTGAGCTTCTTCATGCCGCTGATTGTATCGTGCCGCGATCTTTAATAGTATATCGTAATACGATATACAACTGCTTCTCACTTTGTCGCATACTGCGCCTCGCCATTGCCGAACGACCAGTTCTCCTTCACTACCTCCACGAGGTTGATGAAGACATCCTCCCGACGCAGCTTTAGCTTTTCGTGTAATCCATCGGCCACGGCTTTGTAAAAGCGCTGCTTCATCTCAACCGTTCGGCCCGAATTCAGCGTGATCTGGATGAAAATGCATTCATCGGAACGTGCAATACCCAGATAGTTCCGGTCAAATTGCAGCTCCGTTTTGGGGTGCTCAGTAATGATCTGAAAGAGATCGTCCTTGGGCACGGTGAAGCAGTCAACCAGCGCCTGGTAAACGATGTGGCCAGCTTCGCTGCGGTATTCGGGTGTTTTACCTTCGAGAAGATCAATGCGGGCAAGAGGCATGGTGTGCTCCTTAAACAAGATGAAAGCCAAGACAATAATATCGATGCGGATCGTCTCTATACGGTGCGCGCCGACGCTCATCTGCCCGCTGAATTGTGTTACACTTCTCAATTCGCAGATAATTTCCCCCTGACACAGGACGTCCGATCCGCACATGCTTCTTTCCAAAGAATACGTGGGCTACCTGGCCCGCGAAGTTACCAAGAAATTGATCGCCGCCAAGGCCATCGAGACCGATGCCGTGCCCAAGGTGACAGAGCGCGTTCACGCGGCGCTGCTCGAGGAAATGACCTTGGAAGACCGAATCAACGACGAAGTCCGCGTCATCCTCGAAGCTTATTCCGAGGAGATGAACAAGACCGGCGCCAACTACCAGGAGATGTTCCGCAAGGTGAAGAGCGAACTGGTACGCAAGTACAAGGCGGTGCTGTGAGACTGAGCCGCGACAAAGTGAATGTACTGGCGCGCGCCGTCGCCGACGCGCTCAAGCAAATGGACGAGGTCGACTTCATCGAAGATCCCAACACCATCCGTCAGGAAACCCGCAAGATTCTCGAAGACCTTCTCAATCATGAAGCCCGCATCGACCAGGCCGCCCGGCTGAAGATCGAGAGCCAGAAGCGCACCATCCTCGAAGGCTCGCAAGAGTGGGATATTCTCTACCGCAAGTACTACAACGAGGAAGTGAAGAAGCTCGGCGTTTGAAGTTGAGACTCCGGCTAGACCTTTGCGCGTATCGCCTGCAGCAGCAGAATGACCCCAATTGCGCACAATCCCTGGTGAACGTAGTTTAGAAATGCATCCCCATGGAGGTGCCGGTTGATGGCTCGACCCAGCACGATCCCAAACAGCGTCCCTGGAAGAGACAGCAGGTAGTAGCGCGTCACCTCCCAAGTCCAAAGCCCTGCGAACCTGTACCCCACCATCCCGATGATACTGGCAGGCAGGAAGTATCCCTGCAATGTGGCGCGAAAGTGCTGCGCCGACCAGCGCCGCATCGCCCCGTAGATCGCCAGGGGCGGCCCGTTCATTCCATAAGCGCCGCCCAGCACCCCGGCGCAGAATCCACAGACAATGAGCCAAGCGCGCCTATCGTGTTTCAAATTCATGGGCGCCCGTCCCATCATTGAATAGATTGCGAAGCCGATGAGGATGAGACCGAGCGCACCTTTCACCAATCGTTGATGACTGCTTGTCAAAAGCAAAAGGCCCAGAGGAATGCCAAATAGCGTCGCCAGCACAAGCCATCCCGTGCTGCGCAAGTGAACTTTTTGCCAGTCCTGCGCCACGATGATGGCGGCAATGGTGATTGAAACCAGCACGGCGAGCGGTGCGGCGACATTCAGCGGCATCCACAATGCCAGCAGCGGAACCGCAACCAGCGCTTCGCCAAATCCTAGAGTCGAGCGAATTACCGTGGCGATGAACATCACGACCAGCACACTCAGAGTTGTGGCGTCGATGGTGATTCCCCAGACATGCATCGTCTTAGACAGAATATACAAACCGGCCCACGGCCAGTACGAACCTTTGGCGATCTTCCGCTCGGCTGGACAATCCGGACTGATTAATGCCAAAAAAAAGCCTCGCGCAAGATTCCGCGCGAGGCCTAGTAGGGGAGGGCCAGAGAAAATTCAGGCGGCTTCACGCCGTTTTTGAATGGTCAAAAGTGTCTGCCGATACTTTTGAGCGTTGCCTGCAATCTTGCGTTGCGGCAGGCTGTTGATCCAAAGTTCATGAGGAAGGTTGCGGCGTTCGCGCCGCGAGCCGACAGTTCCGCGATTGAGTGAGCTGATGGGCCGCTTATCGCCGGTCTGCTGAATCCACCCGCTTCCCGAACTTACGTTGAAGGTCCCGATGTATCCGTTTACCAGAAGTTGGAATGGATTGCTGATCTTGTTCATGCGGTCAAACTGCGTGGATCCCTCAGTGCGAAAACTTTCGAACCATGAGGGGTAGACAAAATCCGACAGCAGGACGTTGTCGATCTGATACCCTAGGCTGTCATCTTCGCAGGCATCACATACTTCATAGGCGTAGAGCATTCCGGCGGTGTTGCTGCTCTGCACAAACACGGTGAGGTTGATGTTGGGGTCGCCGAGCAGTTCCAGCAATTCATGACTGGCGGTGACCGTCCAGGATGTGCCGGCCTTCAGGTCGCTGGCGGCGAATACCTTTCCAATCGGCAGCCCTTCGCTGCTGAGGTCGTGATAACCCAGCGCGTTGGCTTGATCGGAGTCATCCAGCAGCACCAGCCACCAGTTCCCGCTGGGCGGCAGTGCACCTTTACTAACCATGCTGAGTTCGGCATCCGTTCCCCAGATAGGGCGGAAGTCATTAGAGACTTGCTTTTGAAGAGCGGCTACAACTGGGGCAACATCCGCATCACTCAGAACGGTGCTTTCGTTGATCACAGAAATTTGGATGGTGGGAGTTTGGACGGGGGTGGGTTGCGGCATTGGTGGTCTCCTTGATAATGAATTCGGAGAACGCGCAGCGTGAGTTGCGTGACTCTGTAAGAAAAAGCTTATACGCTGAAGGCGCGAGCGCAAGCATTACGCACAGAAAAAAAGTGAAGTGCGGTTCCAAATTGGAACTGAATCGCACGCGTCAAGTTTCGCCGAACTGTATGCTGCTGTCTTCTGAAATCGTTCACGTCATCACCAACGCCGCTGCCGGTGCGGGTTTCGAGCTTGCCGGCATCGCGCCCGCGGATCACGCTCCGGAATTGGACTACTTTCCGGAGTGGATCGCCGCTGGACACGCTGGAGAGATGAAGTATCTGGAGGCGCGCAACGAGCAGGGACGATTAAAGCGCGCCTCTCTGGCGCACGCGGCACCGTGGGCACGCAGCGTGGTGGTTTGCGCCCTCAACTACAACTCCGCGCAACCTTACTCGACGCAACTGATAGAACCGCATGAAGATCGCGGATGGATCTCGCGTTATGCCTGGGGGCCGCAGGATTATCACGATGCCGTGATGACCCGTCTGCGGCAGGTTGAAGCTGCACTGAAAAATGCGGTTGACGACCATTCCCTGATCACTCGCTGCTACGTGGACACGGGGCCGATCATAGAGCGTGTGGTAGCGAAGTACGCCGGTATCGGATGGATCGGGAAGAATACTTGCATCATTAACCAGAAGCTGGGGTCGTGGATATTCTTGGGTGTAATCCTCACCTCGCTCGAACTGGAACCGATTGAAAAGACCATCCCAGCGCCCGATCGTTGTGGGAGCTGCACGCGCTGTATCGACGCTTGTCCCACCGACGCGCTGATTGCGCCCTACAAACTCGATTCCAACAAATGCATCTCGTACCTGACCATTGAGAAGCGAGGTGAACTTCCTCACGACGAGAAATTGCGTGAAGGCATGGGCCGCCACGTTTTTGGCTGCGACATTTGCCAGGACGTGTGCCCTTGGAACCGTAAGGCCCCCGCAACGAATGCGGCCGAGTTCCAGCCGCGGGAGGAGTTGGTGAATCCTTCACTCGAGTGGTTGGCGGAGATGAATGTCCACGAGTTCAATGAAACGTTTCGTGGATCTCCCGTGCGGCGCGCCAAACGTTCCGGGTTGCGCCGCAATGCAATTGTCGCCATGGGCAACAGCGGAGAGCGAAAATTCCTGCCGCTGCTCGAAAGGCTGGCCGGAGATGAAGATGAGGTCGTGGCTGAGAGCGCCCGTTGGGCTGCCAGGAAAATAAGGTTAGCCCTCCCCGAGTGCTAAACAAGTCAGTAATCCTCATAGTATCAATAAGTTGCAATAGCCCTCCAACGATTGAAACCGTAATTCTTTTCGCTTTTCTGGAATCATACCTACGGATTCCTCCCTATTGTGTCGTGTTACGAGATATCACACAATAGATTGATAATGAACTCCCCATGCTGCCCCCGCTGCCACGCCCGTTTGGTCTCCAGAAAGTCCAGCATTACCGTTTACCTGGTGTGCCCCAACTATCCCGCGTGCCAGAGCCCAGTGCACTTTGCCAAGCCCTTGCCCGAACCAGCTTATTCCCACGCCGCGTAAGGAGTTTTATCTCCTGAGGTTTTTGCTTAAGTCACCTCCCGGCAACCTATAAACCATTGATTACGCAGCACTTCGACACCCTCCTGAGGTGCATCCTGGCCCGCTGACTTCCGTAACTCGTGCCGGGCGTTACCGGCAACTAAACTTGGACTACCGGGTTCTTAAATACGGGGGAGATGTATGTCTGTTCGGGGGAAAATGGGGCGCGCAATCTGCACGCTGTTGGTGCTGGTGTCGGTGTGCGCCTGCTTGGCCGGGGCGTCTGCCACCCTTCTGGTTGAAGAGCCTTACGGCACTATGGGATTCTTTACCGCCACGGGACACGCGGCGGTGTACTTGTCGGGAGTTTGTGCCGAAACACCGGTTGTGCTTCGCAAGTGTGCCCCCGGCGAATTGGGTGCTGTAATCAGCCGCTATGACGGGGTTCATGGCTATGACTGGCTGGCGGTGCCGCTTATCCCGTATCTATACGCCGTGGAGAGGCCGGAAGATGTCCCTCTCTTCGCCGATCCGAAGATGGTGAGTTTTCTGCGCGATCAGTACCGCCGCAAGAACCTGGAAGCAATCGCGCCTGATGCCAGCAATGGCACAATGCCGGGCGGCAACTGGTATGAACTGATCGGTTCGGCCTATGATCGTGCCGCCTACGGCTTTGAAATTGAAACCAGTGAAGCGCAGGACGAGGCTTTTATAGAAGCCTACAACTCAGCTCCGAACCGCTCGCACTTTCACCTCAGTTATCGCAACTGTGCCGACTTCGCCAAGGACGTAATCAACTTCTATTACCCGAGGACTTTGCATCGCAGTATTGTGGCTGATGTCGGTATCAGCACGCCCAAGCAGATGGCGAAGACGTTGATCAAATTCAGCGGCAGGCATTCTGAGTTGCAGTTCTCGCGTTTTGTGATCCCGCAGATTCCGGGCAGCGCCGGCCGCAGCACTCCGGTGTATGGAGTCGTTGAATCGTTCCTGAAATCGAAGAAATATATTGTTCCTACTGCGGTGGTGAATCCAGTCCTGGCGGGATGCGTCCTCGCCGTCTACGAAGGCACTGGAGCGGGTCGTTTTGATCCGGCTCGCAAGGCGCAGGTGTTCAGTCCGGAGCGCGGACTGGAGACGCCAATGGCGGCGGAAGATCGCCGGTCCTATCAGAGTCAACTGAACCACCTGGTGGCCGACCCGGAGTCAGACGCGGGCGGAGCCCGCGTGGAAAAATTCAGCCGCATCTTGCGCGGCGGAGTACCGGGTTTCGACGATCAGGGACGTCCCACGCTTAAAGTGCAGGTTGGAGAGGAAGTTCTCACCACCGGTGTGGCTGGCAGCAATCTGTTCGCCAATGGCGATGCCGGACAATTTACGCAGCAACTGCTCGAAGCGCGGCTGCATTCGGAATTAAAACGCGCCGCCGCTCCCAAGGTAAGTGAGAGCGAGATCGAACATGACTGGAACTTGCTGCAAGAGGCCAGAAATGGCGCTTATCCTGAAGTTGCAACGCGAGCCCACCGGGCGCAGCCATCCAGTTCGCAAGGGCGCCCCGGGAACCGGCCATAAACCGAAGCCGCGAGCCAAATCTTAGTACCCGGGTTTCTCTCCTCGAGTGCTGCTCGCCTCCCAGACTTTCGCTGATCATTTCTGATCATCGTACTAATTCGCACGAGTTTATGCTCGCTCGCCGCCTCCCCTTACTGTTGTTGCGGCGGTTGAGGCACTGGAATGCCGGGCCGCCCCGGATACGGAACAGGTGGCTGCCCCGGTTGCTGTTGTTGCTGCATTTGTAGTTGCCGCTGTTGCATCTCCTGTAACATTTGCTGCGGAGTTCTCACGCCGGGTTGATCCGGGGCAGGCTGCTGCTGTTGCTGTTCGGCCTCCGCGGCGGCTTGATCCTGATTGTCCTCGGAATTCTCTTCCTGCGCATCAGGTTCGGGAGTTTCGGCTGCAGCTTCCACCGGCTGGATGGGGTTGCCGGCGTCAGGGGCGGGAGGTGGATTATCCGGCCCGGTCTTGGCCACCAGAACCACACGCACCAGCGCGTTGGCGTTATCTGGCGAACCTAGAAGGATGTAGTTGAAATGCGAACCGTTCAGCAACTCGGCCATCACGTCCCGCACCGGACCTGGACCTAGCCGGGTGACAACGCGTTCGCTGCCGGCCGCGGAAGGGATGTCGATCTCGGCTGAGGTGTGCTTGCGCACGCTGCGCAGTATGTCGCTGAGAGTCGAATTAGGAGCGACAATGGTCAGCAGGCCATCCTGAAAGTTCACCTGCGGCGCAACGGCTGGGATCGCATCTAGCGGAACTTGTGGCACGGGCCCCTGAGTTCCTGAGGGCAGCGGAGGCGGGGATTGCTGCTTCTTAACTTTGTGGACGCGGTGCGTCGCCTGAGTATCGGCTCTTCCTGTGACTGGCAGAGAAAGAATCCCCCATGCCAGCAACCCGGTGAACATTAGGCTCGATCTAACCAGAGCTGATTTCATTACGACCTCCGCGAACTTAAGTAACCAAATGATGAAGGGAGACGGTAGGGATATGAGAGCAATTCTAGCACCGTGCGCAGGTGTTGGCGGCGGCTCACTCTCAGACTACGTCCCCGCTACCCTATAGAATGTATTGACTTTAGTATCTTGCAGGCAGAATTTCGATGAAGGGGCCCAGGTTTGAAATGCAATTTATTGCACTTACGGGAAGTGGCGTGGAGCGTACAATTTTCTGGGGGCAGAAAAAGTGACGAACGCTGATTGGAAAATAAAACGTTGGTTATGCAGTAGTTGCCGAATCACGAAAGCTGCGGCGCTAGGTGCAGCACTGGTTCTAGCCATGGCCCTGCCGAGTGGAGCGGAGAGTTGCCAAAGCGGTGCTGATTTGGAGCCAGCCACCAAGACCGCACTTACCACGGCGGCAATGCGCGACTATGACTTCATTGCCAAGGGCGATGCCGCATCGCTGAAGCAAAGCGCGATTCCCGGGTTGGCAGCTGATTTTTCCGGGATTGAAGGCAAGGTGAAAGAAAGTGCTCCGGCTCTGGCGGGAATAAAGCCGGTTGCGCGCTCACCATTCCTGCTGGTGGCAGAAGGAACCGCCGACATTCCTCGCGCAGAATTTTTTTGCGGAGTCTTTGGCAGCAAGGGCCAAACCAAGGACAGCGCGGTTTTTACTCTAACCAACTTGCCTCCCGGAAAATACGGCGTGGTCATCCTCGACGCCCCGACCTCCAAAGGTTCGTATTCGGTGTCGTTGATCCTGCAACAAGTGGGTACGGATTGGAAGTTGGGCGGCCTCTACATCAAGGCTGCGCAGTCGGCCGGGCATGATGGCGACTGGTACGCGTCCAAGGCCAAGGAATATCAATCCAAGGGTCAGGCGCACAATGCCTGGCTCTACAACGTGCAGGCGATTTCCTTGGTCTCGCCCTTGCCTTTCATGAGCACCGCCGTTACCGACAAGCTTTACGAGGATTCGCAGAAATCTCAGCCCGCCGATTTTCCCGCGGATGGCAGGACCGCAGATCTCTCGGCTGGAAGCACTACCTACAAGCTCACGGCGATTTTTCCGGAAGTGGTGGGCAACGATCTGGACCTGATTGTTAAGTATTCGGCCGCGGATGTTTCCAACAGCAACCAGACTTATGCCAGTAACGTTGCGGTGATGAAGGCACTCCTCACCAGGTATCCGGAATTGCGCGACGCCTTTGCGGCGGTGGTGGCGCGGGCGGTCGATCCCGCCGGCCGCGATTATGGAACTATGCTGGCGACGAAAGATATTAAGTAGCTGAGAGCTAGTACCCAGTAGCGAGTACCCAGTACCGAGTCAAAATAGCGAAGCTGTTGCTTTGCACTGGGTACTAGGTACTAGGTACTAGGTACTGGCTACCAGCAAGCACTCTTTCGGCTCTTTATCGTCGCGCAGTCCGAGAAAGACCGGGGCCCGCAACTTAGCTCCGCTGCCGCCACTGGCGCCATCGGTCCATTCGGCGTATTCAATTTCTGCCACCAATTCTGGCTTCACCCAAAACACTTTTCTTAAAGCTTCCACTTCGCCATAAAAGGGTTTTTGGACGGTCTCTCGTTTCTTCAGCATCTTCCAGATTTCTGCCAGCGACGTTTGGTTGAATCCGCTGCCGGCCTGGCCAACGTGAATCAGGCGGCCCTGCTTGTCATAAAGTCCAAGAACGACGGAGCCGAAATTCGCGCGGCTGCCCTCAGGCAGCGTATAACCGCCGATCACGGCTTCCAGGCGGTGCCGGATTTTTATTTTCAGCCATTCGCTCGAGCGGCGCTCTTGATAAATGCTGTCGCGTTTTTTTGCCAGAATGCCTTCCAGACCCTTCTCCTTCGCCATCTCGAGTAAGGCTTTGCCCTGACGCTCGTAATGATCGGAGAAGCGAATGGTTTCTCCAGGAATAAGAATCGCCGCCAATTTTTTCTTGCGCGCTTCCAGCGGCAGCTTGCGCCAATCGTAGCCGTCAAGATAAAGCAGATCAAAAGCGTAATAGAGTACTGGGACAGCCGCGTTGGCAGGGCCGCGGCGGCCGCCGGGACGAAAACCGGTCCGCTGCTGCATCAGGCTGAAAGATGGGCGGCCTTGCGCATCGAGCGCTACAACTTCGCCATCAAGAATCGCGGTTTTTGCCTTCATCGACTTGGCTAGATCTTTTAATTCAGGATAGCGAGTGGTGAGGTCGTTCTGATTGCGCGAAACCAGGCGGACCTTACCGTTGTCAATAAAGGCCACCGCGCGGTAGCCGTCCCATTTAATTTCAAAGAGCCAGTCGGGGCCGTCGAAGGGTTTGTCGATCGACGTGGCTAGCATCGGGTAAATTTCCGTGGGCATCGGGCGCTTGGCGGGAGAAGACGCCGGCGCGGAAGAAGATTTTGGTGCAGGGGAAATCGAGGGCGCTAGTGGAGTTTGTTTTACCCGGTTTTCTTCAATGTCCTCTGTGTCCGCGTCTTTTGTTTTTTTTTTATTTTTTTCTTCGCCGAATTTTTCTGGTCGAGTCTGGCTACCGCGTCCGCCAGCCATGCGGCCTTGAGTTTGCCGCGTCCAGCACCGGTCCGATTGCTCTGCCATTCTCTCGCGCCAGCGTCTCCTGCTATCTCGGCCAGGCTGCGCTTGCTAAGAACCGACTCATCGTAGTCGTCGATGTCGTAGCCTTCCACCGCTGCGTCGTCGTGCTTCTTGATCAGTAGCCACTCCGTTCCTTTGCTCCCGGGGCGCCGCCCTTTCATCTTGATCAACGCGAAGTCGCCGTTTAATTTTTTGCCTTTCAGACGAAACTTCAAATCGCCTTTCGCCAGCATGGCGGCGGCTTCAGCGTCAGTGCCGGGGCTGTATTTTCCTTCCACTGGCACAGGTGACAAAGGCTGCCATGTGCCCACATCCCATACCATCACCGTACCCGCGCCATAATTATTTTCCGGGATGATGCCTTCGAAATCGAAATATGAAACAGGGTGATCCTCCACCTGCATGGCCAGCCGCTTATCGGCGGGATCGAGAGAAGGGCCTTTGGGCACGGCCCACGATTTCAGAACGCCTTCCATCTCCAGACGGAAGTCGTAGTGCAGGCGCGTCGCGTCGTGCTTCTGCACTACGAAGCGATGCCCAGCCTTCGATTCAACTTTTGGTGGAGGTTCGGGGGTCTGCTCGAACTTGCGTTTCCGTTTATATTCTTCGAGAGGCATAGCAGAGTCCATTTAATCACAAGACAAATATAGAAATCTGTGTGTAGTCGGCAGCGAAGAATCCCGGGTAAATCGATTTGCTTTAGAATCCTTCCACCTATGCGAAGGGAATTTCCGGAAGTGCCGCTGGTTGGAGTGGGAGCCATCATCATCGAGGGCGACCGGGTGGTTTTGGTAAAGCGGGCACATCCACCGTTGCAGGCGGAGTGGTCCATCCCCGGCGGCGTGCTGGAAGTGGGCGAGTTGGTGCGCGAGGCCGCCGTCCGCGAGGCCCGTGAGGAGACTGGACTGACCGTTGTACCCGGCGAACTGCTGGGCGTCTACGACCGCGTTTTGCGCAACCCGGAACGGCGTGTGCAATATCACTACGTTTTGATTGATTTTTTATGCCGCCGGGTTGCGGGAGAATTGCTGGCCGCCAGCGATGCCGCGGAGGTGCGCTGGTTTACGCGAGATGAGTTACCGGCGTTGAAGTTGGCGGAGGACACGCTGGACGTGATTGAGAAAGGGTTTACGAAACTAGAGCTGGAAAGCTAGGTACAACGCCCCTGTGATTGCTACAGAGGTGGGACCACACGTTGACGATTTCCCGCTTGTTGCTGTCGCGGCTGGCCTACCCGCCGTGCCCCTTGCACTTCAACACGCCAAGATAAATGCTCCACGGGCCAACTGCGTCGCGGTACTGGTAGGCCATGACGCGAGAGATTTGATGTAGATGCGTTAAATCGTGAACCGTCCAGGTGGCGAGCAATTGCGACAGGGTACACCCTCCCAACTCTGGATGTTTGCCGCGGCGGGCGAGGTCTTGCGGCTGCAAGTTTAGCGATTGTAGCGCGGTAATATTTTCTCTGCGCAGACGGGCGAACTCGTCAAGCAGTTGTTCCAGTG
Source organism: uncultured Acidobacteriota bacterium (assembly GCA_963758565.1). Classification (GTDB taxonomy): domain Bacteria; phylum Acidobacteriota; class Terriglobia; order Terriglobales; family Acidobacteriaceae; genus Sulfotelmatobacter. The sequence continues at coordinate 1,201,007 of CAVWVX010000001.1, forward strand.
ATTTTCCCTGGCTTTCTCGTTCTTGAGCCAGGCGATCGAAAGGATCAAACGCGCGGCCTTCACCGTGCTCGAGAATGATGCGGACACGAGGCATCCAGTCGGTGCGCTCACCGCTAATCAGGTGGCCGACGATGTCGAAGGGGCTCCAGGTTGGGTTACCGTCGTGCGTGTAGCCTTCGTTGCTGCGAATCCAGATGTCAGGCAAGCCGCGGAGAAGTGCGTCCAGAGCGCTGGGAGTGCGATTGAGCACGGCGATGGTGTCGGCGAGACTGAGTTCTGTTTCGGTGTGCATGCCATCGTAGATGCCGGATTGATGTACTGGACTCAAAGCCCCAGCCGGGTTTTTCCACTCTAGGGCGCCGAAACCACCACTTCGGTCGAGATCTGACTGGAGCCGGTATTCCCCAGAATGGAAATTGTGTACGTATTTGCGCTACTGGAGCCGCTAGTCGAGGATCCTCCTCCGCCACAGGATGCCGTGAGCATCACGCCTCCGAGCACAGCGAATGCCAGCACCACCGGAAGAATCTTCCGCGACGGTTTCAACGTACCGGCGAAGACCAATCCAGCGAAGCCAAACGAGAAGAGCCAACTGGCGCTCACCAAGCCGCCGCCTCTGCGGGATGAGTTTTTCGCCGTGCTGGATGCATTTGTGATCTTCAATGTGGAGGTCGCGGTCCCACCGCCGGGCTTCAGGGTTGCTGGAGAGAATGAGCAAACCAGATTCGCCGGCAGGTAGTCGCAGGAAAGCGAGATGGTGCCGTTGGCCGGCACAGATTGCGCCGTCGCCGTGACCGTGATCTGCCCCGACTGTCCGCTCGGAATCGTGAGCGCGGCCGGAGACGCATTGAACGAAGAATTGCCACCCGATCCGACCGGCGTACCGCTGCAAGCAGGACTGTAGTTGACTGGCCCGGGCATACGATTTGCCATCATCGGCTTGCCCACGGCTTGCACAAATAACTTGTAATTGCCCGTAGGGATGGGAAAGCTACAGAGATTTACAGAATGTAGTCCGGGCTCCGTCTCCGTGAGCGTCATCAGATTTTGCCCGTCCGTACTGATGTAGACGTTATAGTGATCCATTGTGTCCTCGTTGCCGTTGATGCTCCAGTTCAATGTGCCGCCTGAGACCGAAGTGGCCAGCGAGAAACAATCGTCGATGCCCGATTCGATTTCGGTTCCTTCCTCGTAATCATTCCAGGTAAGCAGTTGCATGTAGGGCAGTTGTCTTCCCGAGTTATACAGGCTATTGACCTGTGCGAAAGTCTGCAGCCAGGTCTGTCCGCATTGCTGGCTCATCACGCGTCCCTGGCTCCATCCCGCGAGAGTATCGTTGAAGCCTTTATACGTAGCCCCCACGGTTTCGGTATTCGGAACTGACAAGCCTGTGCTGTAAAAACTCGAAAGATAACCCAGTCCGTAGTTACCGTCCCGCGGCATCACCCAGGAATAGCTGCCGTCACTCATCGCATGAGTGAATCCTTCGTTGTCCTGAAACAGAAAGCGGGGATGCGTCGAAACAGCGGAGTTTAACCCAACCCAATCGATGGAGTACGAGCGATCAATGTTGAAGTTGCTCACCACCGGCTGCCCGCCGATTTTGAAGTACGCGCTAGAGACAAAGTAATTCCGTTCGATATATTGCAGCAGGTTTATCAGGACTTGCTGCGGCGAGCAGCCACCGCATGCATTCTTGGCGATGGCTCCCGCGTCAATCATTATCGCGAAGGTGAAGCCGGGATGTTTTTCCACCTCGCGCATCACCGCCTGCGTGGCCTGGTCCACGAAATTATTGGGACCGTACCAGTCGATCACCACGCCGTCGATGCCGCGACTGATCATGTCAGTAATTTGCCGCTGCACTTGGGCGGGATCGGTGGACTTATAGCCCACGTTCATGTGGTTCGGCTTTCCGAACCAGAGCATTAAGTGGGCAAATACCTTGGTCGTCGCACCGGCATACAGCAGCGAGTGCACATCCACCTTGCTGATGTTATTCGCCCCCAGATTGCCGTTCGACTGGCTGGAGAAACTATTGGAAGCGCTGGTATTGTTGGCGGTTTGAGCGGCGAGCGTGGTGGTTGGGACGACATAGTTCGAAGCCCAACTCACGCCCGAAGTGGCAATGAGCAGAACTGCAGCAAGCTGTATTCGATGCATGGGTCCTCAGGAGCGAAGTAAACTAAGGATCTTGCTCGGATCTATTGCTTCTAATTTTTGGTCTGTCGTTCTGGCTTACTGTGGGACTATTTACTCTTGCTTCTATTTCGTACTTGCCGGTGCGAAGATGCAGCGTTGCACTGAATCTTTCTGCCCCGGTCTATCTGGGATGGCAACGAATCTATCTACAGAGTCCCCTGTAGCCTAGGTCTGAAAGGTTTGCATACCTCAATGGTTAGCGTTGCGTGGAGAGGAAAATGTGGCTGCTATTTGCGCCTACGAGTTGGCCGGGGATCTGGCCCCTTCGGATCCATCGTCTTCCCACTCGGCGTCGCAGTCGTGGCATCTCCATGCGGGACGTTGCAATGGCAGCGGCACGCGCAGAAACGCGCTCATGTAGGCGATAGGGCGATCGAGTTCCTGGAAGTTGATATCGAGCGAGCGGCACTTGGGACAGCGTGGCTGCTCGTACAATCCCACGCCCTGCACGTAGAGTCCCTCGAGGATGGGTTCATCGAGTAATTGCAGCGCGTTGTCGGCGTCGCAGGCGCGTACATTCAGCTTGATGCCGCCGATGAAATTGGAGATGAACCAATCCAGACGCACCAGATTTTCATCCGCCAGAAAACATTCGATGCCGGCCGATTCCAGGCTTCCTTTGGCCAACAGCGCTTCCGGCAGATCACGGTACTGGCGAACCGTCACCAGTTCGCGCATTTCCAACCTTGGATCCGGTTGCCCCGCCGGTTCGTCGCCCGTGTCGATATGCCGCCGATCCATTTCATCTTCCAGCGCATCCCATGCGAGTTCGGTCAGCGACTCTGCATTCAGCGCCAGACGCTGCAATTCGCCGTCGGTCATGGCCGCGTAATTGGCTGCCAGACGCCGGCGCTCGCGCTGGTCGTCGAGAGGCGAACTGTCCGGATACCGCACTCGGCAAGGATACTGCGAGGGAGTGACATTGGCCAAATCGATGGCTGTCGTTCTGAAAACCTAAGTGGTGGGCTCAGTAAGACATCTTGCGGCGGCAGGAGAGTGCCGGCGAACAATCATCAACCCCACCACGACGGCGCTGACCAGCATCACTACCCGAATGTAAAGTCCGGCGTGAAAAGTCTGGTCTCCGGCGGCGGTCCGTAGAAGGCCTGAGGTCGCGCTGACCGTGCAGAAGGCGAAATAGACTTTCTCCATCCATCCGCGCGAAATAAAGAAGAGCCACAGAAGAATTGACGAGACGACGGCGAAGATGCCGCACAGAATCCACGTACCCGGTCGCACCGCGGAAGGTATCCAGACCCCGGCGGCCGGGGTAGCCGCCACCATCTGCCGAAAGGCGATCAGCAGGAAGACGACTGAGTGAACCAGCGCGACAATGGCACGCTTGCGGTTCGTAAGAATGGAAAATCCGCTCATGCTGAATGTACTCTAGCGAAAGTGGGGACGCCAGGCTGTGATCCACATCACGCATGGATTGTCCTTCCAGCAAAAGGAATCAGATGCGGCGTACTCAAACAGCCCAGAATGACTCGATCGACACGTTCCGGTTACGACGCCACCATCTGCTCGACGACGATAGCGGAGGCGCCGACCCAGTAACCATTTGCCGAGATATGTGCGGAGTGCAAGCGCAGGTGATGTCTGCCGCGTACCTGCAGATCTGGGCGCGGAACCACACAATCACGCGAACTCAAGTGGAGGACGCCCTGTGGAAGTCGCGCACGCTGGTGAAAACTTCGCTCATGCGCCAGACGCTGCACATCATTCCCTCCGATGAGTTTGCGCTGTACATAGCGGCGCAACGTCCCAGCCGCGTAGCGCAAGGCTTGCGGGTGATGGCCAGGTTCGGCATCAAAGGCGAAGAAGCCAATGCGACCACCGAGGTAATCCTGAAGATATTGTCTGCTGGGCCTTTGCCCCGGCCTGAGATACTGGCTGCGCTGCGCCCGCAAGTCAGCAAGCGTGTGCATGCCTGGGCGGAGAAATGCTGGGGATTGCTGCGCCTGCCGGTGGCCGAGGGATCGGTATGTTACGGAAGCTGCGAGGGCAACCAGGCGGTTTTTATCCGCACCGACCAGTGGTTGCCCAAGTCGGCGTTGAAGCAGATTCCCCCTGCCAAAGCACAGACTGAGCTGCTGCGAAAATTTTTGCGCTCCTACGGCCCAGCCACCCTGCATGATTTCGCCCACTGGTCGGGGATTTCCATGCAGGAGGTTCGTGCTCTTCGTCCCTTAATTGAGGCTGCCGTCGATGCGCTGCCGGGTGAGGTGAAAAGCTCAATGCTGCTGCGAGAGGACCTCGCGGCTCTCAACAGTTGTTCAGCTAGTGAAAGCTGTGTCCGACTGCTGCCGGCTTTTGATTCCTATCTGTTGGCTCACCGCCAAAAAGATCATCTTCTAAGTGCGGAGCACTACAAGCGCGTGTACCGAAACCAGGGATGGATCTCACCGGTCGTCCTGGTGAATGGCTCGATCGCCGGCGTCTGGTCTCACAAACTGGAAAACAAGAAGCTTATGATTGAAGTTGATTCATTCGGCAAACTCAGTCGCGCTCAACGCACTGCCGTCGAAAGGGAAGTGAAGTCGCTGGCGGCGTTCTTCCAGAGCGGACTGCAACTCAAGTTCTTGTGACCTCAGCAAAAACTAAGGCGACAACGCGCTCAACGCCTGCGGCGATTTGCATTTGTTTCCCCGGCATATGAGGATAGCAATGCATGATCGTGAACTTCGCGGAGCGGGCGCACAATCACAACTGGGAACTCGACCCGGTTACCCGGTCGCTGCTGGATACAGACTTCTACAAGTTGCTGATGCTGCAATTCATCTGGAAAAACTACCCCAAGACCCGGGTAGAGTTCACGCTCTACAATCGCTCCGACAACGGCCCCATCGATACCTTCAAGACTGAAGAACTGATCGCGCAACTCGATCACGCCCGCAGCGTACGCTTTCGCAGGTCAGAGATTGTCTGGCTGGCGGGCAACACTTTCTATGGCCGTCGCGGAATATTTGAACCGGCATTCCTGGAGTGGCTGGAGCGGGACTTTCGCCTTTCGGATTACGAACTCTCCACAAAACAAGGCCGCTTTCACCTCACTTTCGACGGCCTTTGGACCGACACCACCATGTGGGAGCTCTATTCGCTCTCGATCATCAATGAGCTGCGCACCCGGGCAAATTTGAAACGGCTGAGCGAGTTTGGTCTCGACATTCTTTACGCCAAGGCAAAAACTAAACTGTGGAACAAGATCGAACGCCTGCGCGGCGTGCCCAATCTCGCCGTGGCGGATTTCGGAACGCGCCGCCGCCACAGCTTCCTGTGGCAGGAGTATGTAGTCGAGGCAATGGCCTCAAATCTGGGCAACGGATTCACCGGGACCTCAAATGCATTTCTCGCCCACAAGCACGATCTCGAAGCAATCGGCACCAATGCTCATGAGATCCCCATGGTGCTGGCCGCGCTGGCGCCCGACGATGAACTTCTGAAAGCGTCGCAGTATAAAGTTCTCGAACTATGGCAAAAAACATACGACGGCGCATTGCTCGTAATGCTGCCGGATACTTTCGGCACCACCCAATTTCTGGAAGGCGCGCCGGATTGGGCGGCAGACTGGACCGGGCAACGCGTCGACAGCAAAGACCCCTACATTGCCGGCGATGAGTACATTGCATGGCTGGAAAAGCGCGGCCGCGATCCACGCGAGAAACTGCTCATCGCCTCCGATGCCCTAGATGTCGAGAATATTCTCGGACTGCACGCCTATTTCGGAGGAACCATAGGTTCTGGTGTGAAAGCCCATGACTTTCATAGCGCCGCCGACTTTGAAGAGCGGCGAAAGTGGACGCCGGGACGCCGCATTCGTTTCAGCGCCGGCTGGGGCACACTACTTACTAACGACTTCCGCGGTTGCGATCCCAGCGGCGACGGTGGCTTCGATCCCATCAGCTTGATCAGCAAAGTTTCCTCCGTAGAAGGCCGTCCCGCGGTCAAGCTCTCCGATAACTATGCCAAAGCATTGGGTCCGGCCGCGGAAATCGAACGCTACCGGCGCGTCTTCGGCATGGCCGGTGCCGCCAATATTCCGGTGATTGCATAATTTCCGCTTCAGTAACCATCTTTGAACCTCCGGACGGAGTGCCAGTTGGCATTTAGTTATGGCACTCTTGGGCCATTTACCGATTTCCGCCCCTGCCGTAGTCTCCTACTTGAGCAGCACTTGGGGGAGGGCTGATCAACATACGTCCCACGACTCAATGAGTCTTGGGGCGTTTTGTTTTGCGCGCGCATTTGCCTGCTCCCTCCCCGCGTTCCTTGCCCCTTTCGTTGACTTGATTTTTTCTCACACGGAACATTCGCCTGTAATCGGCGAGACCATTTCGCACTACCGGATTGTGGAAAAACTCAGTGGTGGTGGCATGGGCGTAGTTTATAAAGCTGAGGACATTAAACTCCATCGCTTCGTTACCCTGAAGTTCCTTCCTGAAGATATCCCCGGGATGCGCAGGCCTCGCCCGTTTCGAGCGCGAGGACCAGGTTCGCCCGTTGCCTAGCCATTCCGGTGACGCCGGATACAGGACTCCCAAAAATCTTCCCCGAAGACGCAGCACGGATCGAGCGTGAGGCGAAGGCGAAAACCATCCCGCTTATCCCGCAACTGATTCAGTCGGCCGTGAACCCCTCGGTGTACGCCTACACCCGTCAAACTACCCGCCGCAATCTCTACCGCATACGTTTGCAGTGAGATCTCCGGCCTTGGTGTGCTCTATTCTTTTATTCTTGCGCCCACCTCGGGTGGCGTGGCCGGACAGCTCGGGGACTGTGTTTGAACTGCTCGCCTATAATTGATCTTTCGGGGGGAACCCATGAAGCGAACGGCATTCCTGGTTTTAATGATCTGCACCTTGTGCAGGGGGGCGCTGTGTCAATATTCGGCTGGATTCAGTAGCTACTATCTCGGCAAACGTTACGATTTCAATCTCACGCACCAGCAGTTATCGAACACCCCGGCATGGCTTGAGGACGAACCGAATCCACCTCTTTCCCCTCGTGCTGCAAAGAACGCCGCTCTGACTTATCTGAAAACGTTATTTGATAGTGCCAGTGAATGGAGAATTCAAGAAATTAAGTTGGTTCCGCTGGGCGAGCGATGGGTTTACGTGATCTCTTACTCCCCACCTCTACCGCCTGACTGCAATGAGTGTCTCACCACGCCGTTCGGCATCGTTGTAACCATGGACGGCAATGCCGTGAACGCAGGTGCAGAACACTGAGGCACTCGGTTACCCGCCAGCACGATCACTCCCTAAAGAACGCAGATATGACAGAAGGGATTTCTGACGCAAGCCGTCCATTGCAACCGCCACAGGAATCATTACCAGACTCATCACCGGTACCATGTAACGCAAGTCAGGCAAGGAGATGAAAGTAGTCATCGCCCAGAAGTAAATTACATTCCCCGCGGTGATTAGAACGAAATTCTTGTGCTGGAGGTCGCCCACTCCACATTTTTCGCATCCCGAATAGGACAAGGGGCAGGTAGAGCAGTTGGATTACAACGATCCACTTCTCGAAGGTGTGAGATTCGTTGCCATACCAACTCCGAGCCGCTTTTATCAATAACAATTCCAGCACTGCTTTTGGCTGTTCCCTGATCTTCGCCCCCAGGAAATTTACGATGTTGCCAGTGGTTTTCAAGTCTTTATAGTTGTCGACGGCATCTTGAGTGAGTGCGCGCGCATCATTCGGCATCCAGACTGGCTTTGCGCCGTGGACCACACCCAGAGTGATGCCGTCGATCAGGACGTTGGGGCCATTTGTGGCTAAGGGAATCCACTGTCCGCTTACCTTCCTGGCCCACACCTCCCAGGGGGAAATCGCAAGGAGATAGGCAACGACCATGCAAAAAGTGAAGACAGCGCGCTGCCGTGGCCGGCAGGGAATTACGCAAAGAGCTGCGAGAACTGTCAGTACAAACGGCAGTGCGATAGCAATGGGTTTGATGAGCGCAGCAATTCCCAGCAGCACTCCCACCCAGCAACCGTAATGAACCGGGCGCAGCCCGTCGGTGGCCCATCTGACAAACAAGAGGACGCTCAGCAACAAGACCAGAGCGAACGCACTCGTAGAATCAGACTGTTTGGTCAACCAAAGGTGAAACGGGTAGGTGGACCACAACGCTGAGGCCAACATGGCCGCTCTCCACCCCACGATCGGCAGCGCCAGCAGGGTAACCAAGACGCTGGTGAGCGTCAGAAAAACCGCCTCAAGAATGCGTAGACCTGTACTTCGGGCAAGGTGCATCGCGTCAGTGGCGCGGAAAGTAGCGGCATAGAGGATTGGAGTGCCGCAGGGGTATAGAAGCGCCGGCTTGGACGCCAGGTAGAGGCCGCGCCCAGAGGCCAGACTCTGGGCTACCGGTTCGTAGAACTTTATAAAATCCGGGCTCGGCGTTCGCTGCAAATTGCCAGGTAAAAGCAGCAGGAATAAAAGATGACTGAGAAGTGCAACCAACGCTGAAAGAGAGAGCCACAGTGCTCTCTGCCGCCAACTAGTCGGTTGCCTGAACACCTAATATCAATCCCCGTTCCCGTCAACCTCTCTATGGCGTCGCTTTGGCGTGAAAGTCATACCACGAATCGGGCTGGAGGCTGCCGCGATCTTTGTAGCCGAAATAAAGATGGAGCCAGTCATATGCAGTTTCCTCGATGGTTTGCCAGCTACCCGGGGTGTCCTCACCCACTGGCCCGGAGGATCCTCGGGGGAACGTCACTTTGAGCGTTCTATTTTTGAACCGGTCGGCATAGCTGCACACACGTTTTGCCAGCCGCTCGATCAGGCGGTCATTGGTGAAGGCAGGGAAGCGCGAATTGTGGCGCATCTGGTCAACAATCTTGAATTGCTGATATCCCAACTGCCAGAGTAAAAGCAGGTAATCCAAACTCTCAGCCTCCACCGAGACGTAGGCTGGAAGCCCAAACGATCGCAGGGAGGTAAGGCAGTGCTGCTCCGCGCCTTCCACGTCAATCTTTAAATAGTAGGGCAAACCATACTTCCTCAAAAGCGTGTCGAGGGTGATGCATTCAACATCAACCGACCGGCAGTTGCTGCCATCCCGCGCGGCCCGAGCGCGATCAAACGAGCTGAAAACATCTCGATCCTCGTTGATCCAGAAGGTACCTTTTCCGTTATAGCCGCAAACCCCAAGAGGTTCGATGATCATCTGGCCGGAGGCAATTTCCGCATCGAATCGAGCCTGCCCTCGCCTCACAAGGCTGGGATTGGCTTCGACCGCGATCACTTTGAATCCCCTCGAAAGGTAATAGGCAGAATCGTCCCCGTTATTCATTCCTATGTCGAAAACGGTACGCGCACGAAAATCAGACTGCAGCAATGAGGGAGGAATGACGTTCTCAGTGTCGTGCAATACGAGGCGCCCCATAGTCGCTCCAGGCGGGCAGGCAGACCGCAGCGCCACATTATGGTTTTGATAAAGGTGATTGTCAAGAATAGTCGTCGCTTAGACCAGACTCGGGCGGAGGGCCGGCTTTGCCAAAACAGGGGGTGAGGACTGAAGCCGGGTTTAATCAATGCTGTGGATCACCAGGCGCGCGGTCGACAGCCTCACCCGGTCGGATACCTAGTCAATCCCCAGTTGTTTCTGTATTTGCTCCAGCGGCACGCCCTTGGTCTCCGGAACCATCGTCTTTACCCAGATGAGTTGCAGCACCATCATTCCGGCAAAGAATGAAAAGACGTAACCCGGCGGGAATGCCGCCACCATCTTGGGGAAAAATGTAGTCAGCGCTGCAGCGAAAACCCAGTGGGTAAAACTGCCCAGCGTTTGTCCTTCGGCGCGATGGCGGTTGGGAAATATTTCGGAGATCAGAACCCAGATCACCGCACCCTGACCGATCGCATGGGCTGCGATGAATGCAAAAATGCAAACCGGCACGATGGAATAGTGCTCGGTAAAAAAGGCCCAGGCCACTGATCCCAATGACGCAATATATCCGAACGATCCGATATAAAGCAGCGTTCGCCGGCCCAGCCGGTCAATCAGCCACAATCCCACAAAAGTAAAAATAAGATTGGTGACGCCGATGCCGATCGATTGCAACAGCGCCGCCTTTGCGCCCAATCCTGTAAGTTCAAAAATGCGCGGCGCAAAATAAAGAATGGCGTTGATCCCCGACATCTGGTTGAAAAAGGCCACCAGAAACGCCAGCAGGATGGGCTTGCGCAGACGCGCCGTCCAGAAGTTTCCCGACGAACCCTCCTCGGAAGATGCCGCCGTAATCGAATCAGCTTCGGTCCGGATCTCTGCCTCGGATGCCTCGGGTTCAATGCGCTGCAGCACGCGCAACGCCGACTCGCGATCTCCTTTTCGGCTCAGCAGCCAGCGCGGACTCTCCGGCAACCCAAAACACATCACGGCATATAGCAACGACGGAAACGCAGCCACACCCAGCATCCAGCGCCAGGCATTTTCGCCCACCCCCGCCAGCAGCGCATTCGAAACAAATGCGATCAGAATTCCAAACACAATATTGAATTGGAACATTCCCGCCAGTCGTCCGCGATGCTTCGCCGGAGCGATCTCGGAGATGTACATAGGCGCAACCACGGTGGAGATGCCGATGCCCAGCCCGCCGATCACGCGCGCCAGAATGAACATGGAGACATTCGTCGCCAGCGCCGACCCGACCGCGCCGATCAAATAAAGGACGCCGATCCACAGCAGAGTCGCCTTGCGCCCGAAGCGGTCGGCCGGCCAGCCACCCAGAAGCGACCCGACTACGGTGCCGTAAAGCGCCGAGGCCATGGCAATGCCATGCAGCTCCGGACTCAGCCCCCACAGCGCCTGAATGGTTTTCTCCGCCCCGGAAATAACCACGGTATCGAAGCCGAAGAGAAATCCCGCCAGCGCCGAAGTAAGCGACCAGAAAAAGATGCGAGCATTCATGAGTGAAGAAGTATCCAGTACCGAGTACCTAGTACCCAGTGAAAGCTTTCGGTCTTGCTCTCTGGGTACTGGGTACTAGCTACTGGGTACTAGCTTTTCTCCAGCGGATATCCCTTTTCCCGCCAATCGCGGATGCCGCCGTCCATCGAGATCACGTTGGTGTATCCCATTTTCTGCAAATTGTCGGCGGCGAGCGCCGAGCGAAAACCGCCGCCGCAATACAAAATGATTTCAGTATTCAACTCCGGCACGCGTGCTTCGATGTCGCGCTCGATAATGCCTTTGCCCAGGTGAATCGCGCCCGGCAGGTGGTCTTTGGCGAATTCACTTTCCTCCCGCACGTCGACCAAGGTGAATTTATCTTTCGCGTCTATTCTTTTCTTCACCGTGTCCACGTTGGTTTCGCGCACCCGCGTCTTGGCGTCATCTACAATTTTCAAAAAGCGCGGAGGATGTTGTTGCGCCATCAGTTTCTCCCCTCTCAAGCCGGTCGGCGATACACATCCTACCAGAGCCAAGGTTTTCCCTTCGTGTAACTTCGTGTCCTTGGTGGTTGAGCTTCTTCTTCGTTAGCATTGACGAGTGAAGTCAAAGTTCCCAAACTTCGGCCTGGCGCGCGCTCTCTCAAAGCTCGGCTATTGCTCTCGCTCGCAAGCAGCGGAGTTGATTCGTGCCGGACGTGTCACGCTTCACGGAAAAGTGTGCCGCAATCCGCAGCAGCCGGCAGAGAAGCTGAGTAAGATCGCGGTCGATGGGAAAGCGGTGGAAGCAGAAGGAAAAATCTACTTAATGATGAACAAGCCGCGTGGCATCGTCACCACTTCGGCGGATGAAAAAGGCCGCGAGACCGTATATACGCTGCTCTCAAAGAACAACAGTTCCGGCGAAGGCTGCGGTCATTGGATTGCTCCCGTCGGCCGCCTCGACAAAGCCAGCGAAGGCCTTCTGTTGCTCACCAACGATACCCAGTGGGCCGCGCGCATCGCCGCGCCAGAGACGCACCTCGACAAGACTTACCACGTGCAAATTAACCACCTCGCGGATGATGAATTTGTAAAAACGATAACCCGCGGAGTGGAAACGAACGAAGGCGATCTGCTCCGCGCCAAAAAAGCCCGCCTCCTACGCTACGGTAGCAAGAACTGCTGGCTGGAAATCGTCATCGATGAAGGTAAGAACCGCCACATCCGTAGAATGATGGAAGCCATGAATGTGGAAGTGCTCCGCCTTATCCGCATTGCGATCGCCCCGCTCCAGTTGGGCGAACTGGCCAAGGGCAAATATCGCGCCCTCACTGCAAGCGAAAAGCGCGCCCTCGACCGCGCCATGAAAGCCAAAGCATGAGCGATTTGAATTTTCTCTCCGCCGCCGCCATGGCACGGCAGGTCCGCCACAAAAAAATCTCCCCCGTCGAACTCCTCGCCGCTCACTTTGCGCAGATCGAAAAACTCAACCCCCAACTAAACGCGTTCATACAGCTTGACGAGGAGCGCGCCCGCCAATCCGCAATCGACGCAGAGAAAACTGTCACGCAAGAACAACCGCTTGGTCCTCTGCACGGTGTTCCCATCAGCATAAAAAGTTCCATCGCCGTGGCCGGACTTCGTTGCGAGGCAGGTACGCGCCTCCGCGGCGGCCTTGTCTCGCAGCAAGATGCTCCGCTCGTAGCTCGCCTCAAACAAGCCGGCGCTATCGTTCTTGGCGTCACCAACACGCCCGAATTCCTGATGGCGTGGGAGACCGACAACCTGATTTACGGCCGCACCAATAGTCCGTGGGATATTGATCGCACTCCCGGCGGTTCTAGCGGGGGAGAATCTGCGGCTATTGCCGCAGGCATGTCGGCCGGCGGCGTCGGCAGTGACGGTGGCGGCTCCATCCGCGTGCCGGCCCACTTCAGCGGCATCTGTGGCCTCAAGCCCACCCCCGGCCGCATTCCCTCTACCGGACATTTTCCCGTCTCCGCTGGCCCTTTCGCATTGATTGGCGTGGTCGGCCCCATGGCACGAACCGTGGGCGATCTCAAAATCCTTTTCGAAGTGATGCAAGGCCCCGATGTCGGCGACACTTGCGCCGCGCCCGTTCCGGTCCGCTGGCCCAACGAAGACGAAACTAGAAAACTGAAAGTAGGATATTTCGAAGACGACGGCCGCACTCCCGTCACTCCTGAAATTCGGATCGCCATCCGCCAAGCTGCCGAAGCCCTGCGCCGCGCCGGTTTTCAAGTTGAGCCCTTCCGTCCGCAAGGCCTCGAAGAAGCCCGCCAGCTCTGGCACAAATTCTTCGTCGTCGCCGGAGCCATGATGCTGAAGCCGCTCTTCAAAGAAGACGATCCCGACCTTAGCCCCATCCTGAGGCAGTTTCTGCGAGCTGCCGCCTCTCATACCGCGCACACGGGACGCTCCCTGCTCGATGCCTGGGTGCAACGCGATCTGCTTCGCACTCGCTTCTTTACTCAGATGCAGGAATATCCCATCCTCTTATGCCCCGCAGCCGCCGTCCCCGCCTTCCGCCATGGCGAACGCAGCTGGCAAGTCGAAAACCAAATCGTGCACTATCTGGATGCCTGGAGCTACACCGAATTCTTCAATCTGCTGGGAAATCCCGCTGCGGTCGTGCCGGTGGCGCACTCCCCCGAAGGCCTTCCCATCGGCGTGCAAATCGTCGGCCGCCCCTGGGAAGAGGAACAAGTTTTATCCGTAGCGTCAGTCTTAGAAAAGGCATGTGGCCCCTGGCAAGTCCCTCCTCTGGCGCGCTCCACGCCTTAACTTGCTTCGTGCTTGATCGTTCACCAGCGCGTTGTCTCGCTATGACCCTGCTAATACTTTCATACTATTTCGTATTCCCTCGAGCCTCAGTATGTTGGTTCGCACGCGTTGCGGCACTGTGGGCTGCGATGTCTGTGTTTCCCTGACTTCCTCCGATGCGCGACAACTCACCATCCCAAGCACTTTCTATCCGGGCTTTGTCCTGGCTGCTGCCATTTCTCGTCATCTCGGCGGTGTACCTTTACGCCTTTCCGCAAGCCAATATTTTTTATGCGGTTATCGTGCTGCTGCACGCCTTGGCCGGGGTCATCGCGGCGCTCCTGCTCATCCCATTTCTCCTGCGCCATCTTCGCCAGCAGACCTCCCTCGCGCGCGCGGGATGGTTCGTCCTCGCCGGCAGCGCCGTCCTCGGAATCATCCTGATCAAAACCGGGACCTCCCGTCCCGAATGGAAGCTGTTCCTCGCCCACATTGTCGTCTCGCTACTCGCTGTGGCGCTGCTCGCCGCCGACAACCTGAGCCGTCGCCGGCAGACTGCTTCAACCTCGAGATCAATTGCGTTCGCCGCCCTCTGCCTTATCGCCGTCTCAGCCCTCGCTCTCGGCGGACGTTACATCCGTGAAAGCTGGCAGACCCGCAGCCGCATCCAGAACCCCATCATGCCGCCCGGCAATATGAACGCCGAAGGCGACGGCCCCGAGGGCTCTTTCTTCCCCAGTTCCGCGCAGGTTTACGGCAAGCAGAAAATTCCCAGCAAGTTTTTCATGGAGTCCGATTCCTGCAAGCGCTGCCATGAAGACATCTACAACCAGTGGAACAGTTCGGCCCACCATTTTTCTTCGTTCAACAATCAGTGGTATCGCAAATCCATTGAGTACATGCAGGACACCGTCGGCACCAAGCCCTCGAAATGGTGCGGCGGCTGCCACGACCCCGCCGTCCTCTACAGCGGCCTGATGGACACGCCAATCAAGCAGATCGTGCACCGTCCCGAGTCGCAAGCCGGACTCGGCTGCATGATGTGTCATTCCATCGCCAACGTAAAAAGCACCATGGGTCAGGCCGATTTTTATCTCGAGTATCCCAAACTGCACGAACTCGCAGCGGATCAAAACCCAGTGACCCGCGCGCTCCACGATTTTCTTATCCGCCTGAATCCCGAGCCCCACCGCCGCGTCTTCCTCAAGCCTTTCATGAAGACGCAGACCGCTGAATTCTGCTCCTCCTGCCACAAGGTTCATCTCGATATTCCGGTGAACAACTACCGCTGGTTTCGCGGCTTCAACGAATATGACAACTGGCAGGCCAGCGGGGTCTCCGGCCAGGGTGCCCGTTCTTTTTACTACCCGCCGAAACCTCAGCAATGCGCCGATTGCCACATGCCCTTCGAGTCTTCCCATGACTCCGGCAACATCAACGGCGTCGTCCACTCCCACCGCTTTCCCGGCGCCAACACCGCCGTCCCCACTGCCAATGAAGATGCCGCGCAGCTCAAACTTACCGATGGATTTCTCAAGAGCGGCGCGCTCACCGTGGATATTTTCGCCATCTCTCCCGCTCAGGCTCAACTGAAACCCGGCGCCACCACGCAAGCCGACGTGAACACCACCTTCGCCGTCGGCGAAGAAGCCGAAACCAAAATTACTCCCGGCGCTGAAACCACCGCTGGAGAAGTCCTTCCTATTACCGCGCCTCTTAACCGCGTCCAGCCTCCGCTTCGCCGCGGGGACACGGTCCGCGTCGATGTTGTCGTCCGCACCAAAAAAGTCGGACACTTTTTCCCCGGCGGCACCGTCGACGCCTACGACACATGGCTCGAACTCAAGGGCACTGACGACAAAGGCCAGACCATCTTCTGGAGCGGGTCAGTCGAAGACAACGGCAAGGGTCCCGTGGAGAAAGGCGCGCACTTCTATCGCTCCCTGCAGATCGACGCTCACGGCAATCCCATCAACAAACGCAACGCCTGGTCCACGCGCGCCGTCGTTTACGTGCGTCTGATCCCGCCCGGCGCCGCGGACACAGTTCATTACCGCGTGGCGATTCCGGAAAATGCCGGCAACAAAATCACTTTCCACGCGCGCCTGCTGTACCGAAAATTTTCCTGGTACGGTACCAACGAGGCCTTCGCCGGACAACCCGACCCGGCCTCGCCAAATCAAGTGACGCCCGACTATGACGATCGTCCCACCGTGTTCACCGCGTCGCTGAGCGGTGTTTCTGCCAAGCACGAAAAAATTCCCGACCTTCCCATCGAAACCGTCGCCGAGAACGAGGTCACGCTTCCGGTGATCGCGCACAACGCTCCCCTGCCCGCTCCGCAAACGATCGTCAAGAAAGAAGAGTGGCAGCGCTGGAACGACTACGGCATCGGCCTCTTCCTGCAAGGCGATCTAAAAGCCGCCGCCGCCGCCTTCCAAAAAATAACCGAGGCCGATCCCAGCAATCCCGATGGCTGGGTCAACATCGGACGCGCCGCCGTGCAGGAAGGCGACATGGCTCGCGCCCGCGTCGTCCTCGAAAAAGCGCTCACCCTCTCGCCCGATCTCGCCCGCGCCAATTATTTCTACGCCCGCGTTCTCCGCGCCGACGGCAACTATCAAGGCGCTGCCGACCGTCTGCACAAAGTCCTATCGCAATATCCCCGCGACCGCGTCGCCCTCAACGATCTAGGCCGCGTTCTTTTTCTGCAACGCAAATATTCTGAGGCGGTGAGAGTCCTGCAATCCATCTTCGCCATTGATCCCGAAGACCTGCAGGCGCACTACAACCTGATGCTCTGCTACAGCGGCATGGGCAACGAAAAACTCGCCAAAGAACACCAGGCCCGCTATATGCGCTTCAAAGCGGACGAATCCTCGCAAGCCATCACCGGCCCCTACCGCCAGAAACATCCTGAAGACAACAACGAGCGCCAGTCGATCCACGAGCACGTCTCAGCGCTGTTGCCAGCAACTGGCAAGCCCCACATCGGGACAGCCGTCGCTGTCGATCCGGGCAAATCCCGGCCCGCCTCAACCGCCGCAGTGGCCGGAGGTGGAAAATGACATCCTTGAAAGGTTTTCTCTGTGCCTCTGCGTCTCTGTGGTGGATTTTGCTTTTCCCCACCACCACCCCAGCCCAGCAGCCCCACTTCCGCGACATTACCGCTCAATCCGGGATCCGCTTCACTCACAACAACGGAGCCTTCGGAAAAAAGTGGTTGCCTGAGACCATGGGCCCCGGCTGCGCCTTCATCGATTACGACAACGACGGTTACCCCGACATTCTTCTCGTCAACGGCACCGACTTCCCCGGCCACCATCACGCCGGACCCACTACGCCCAAGCTCTACCACAACAATCACGACGGCACGTTCACTGACGTCACCCACAAAGCCGGACTCGATGTCCCCATGTTCGGCCTCGGCGCCGCCGTCGGCGACTACGATAACGACGGCTTCGACGATCTCTTCATCACGGCTCTCGGCCAGAGCCATCTCTTCCACAACAACGGCAACGGAACTTTCACGGAAGTGACCAAGCTCGCGGGAATGTTTGGGCCGAATGAATTTTCCACCAGTGCCGCCTGGGTGGATTACGATCGCGATGGCAAGCTCGACCTCGTCGTCGCCAACTACGTGCAGTGGTCCGAGGCCGGAGACCTTTATTGCACCCTCGATGGCGCGCACAAGTCTTATTGCACGCCGGAATCCTACAAGGGCACGGCCCTCCGCCTCTGGCACAACCTCGGCAACGGCAAGTTCGAAGACGCCACACAGAAGGCCGGACTCGGTGACCCCACTTCAAAAAGCCTGGGCATCGCCATTCTCGACTACAACGCCGACGGCTGGCCCGATATTCTGGTGGCGAATGACACCCAGCCCAACAAGCTTTACCTGAGCAAAAAGGATGGTAGCTTTGAAGATCACGCTGTTCCATCTGGAATAGCTTTCAGCGAAGATGGAATTGCCCGCGCGGGAATGGGCGCCGATGCCGCCGATTACGACCGTACCGGGAAGCCCAGCGTCATCATCAGCAACTTCGCCAACCAGATGGTCTCGCTCTACCACAACGAAGGCAACGGCCTCTTCGTCGACGAAGCCCCGCAATCCGAAGTCGGCCGCGACACCCTGATCACCCTCGGCTTCGGCTGCTTCTTCTTCGATTACGACAACGACGGCTGGCCCGACATCTTTGTCGCCGACGGGCACATCGAAGACCAGATCGAAAAAGTCCAGAAGCGCGTCACCTATGCCGAGCCCTCACATCTGTTTCGCAATCTCGGCGGCGGCAAGTTTCAGGAAGTCACCGCCCAGATGGGCGCTGCCTTCGCCGCCCCCAGAGTCGCCCGCGGCGCGGCTTACGCAGATATCGCCAACACCGGATTCCTCGACGTCCTAGTCACCACCAACTCCGGCTCGCCAGTTTTATTCCACAACGAAGGCGGCTCGAACCACAGCCTGCGCCTCAAACTGGTCGGGACAAAATCCAATCGCGACGGCATCGGCACGCTCGCCTACGTCACCTCCGCCGGCGGCGGCGACAAACAGGTAAAGATGCTGCGCTCCGGCTCCAGCTACTTGTCGCAAAGCGAACTCGTCCTCACCTTCGGCCTGGGCGCGCAATCGAAAGCCGACACCATCGAACTCCACTGGCCCAGCGGCCAGGTCGACAAACTCTCCAGCGTCAATTCAGGACAAACCGTAATTGTCGAAGAAGGAAAGGGCGTCGTCGCCAATCGCCCGTACGGCAAGGCGCTTGGCGCCGCTCAGAAATAACTTTATTTCCCAAGAACTCCCGCGCCCCAAAACACACTGTCATTCCGAGGAGCGAATGAGCGACGAGGAATCTGCTGTTCGCCGCCACCACCAGAGCATATGTCGCTTTACCCTGTGTTCCCCCGTGCCCTCTGTGTTTAAATCGAATCGAATGACTCCCCGAATCTCAGCCGCTCTCACCGGCCTTCTCCTCGCCGCCCTCAGCCTTTTCTACACCGACCAGAAACCCAATCCTGCCGAAGCCGCCCGCCATAACAACCTGGGCGCGGCCTACATGAACCAGCAGCTCTTCGAAAAAGGACTGAAAGAATTCCAGCAGGCCGCCGCCCTCGATCCCACCCTCGCACTCGCGCGCCTTAACGAAGGCATCGCCCAACTCAACCTGCAAAAAGTCGACGAAGCCAAAATCGCCCTCGCCGCCGCCCTCAAACAAGATCCCAACAACCCCAACGCCTGGTACAACCTCGGCCTCTACGCCAAAAACACCGGAGACGCCCCCGCCGCCATCGACGCCTTCAAACACGTCACCGAAATCGACGCCACCGACGCCGACACCTGGTATTTCCTCGGCAGCGCCTACGTGCAGGCGAAACAGTTTCCCCCTGCCATCGACGCCTTCCAGCACGCCCTGCAACTCAACCCGCTGCACGCCTCCGCCGAGTTCGGATTGTCTCGCGCCTACCAGCAGTCCACCGACGTCGACCACGCCCGCGAGCACCTGAAAAAATTCCAGTACATCACACAAAACAAACTCGGCGCCCCCATGAGCCTCGCCTACGGCGAGCAAGGAAAGTATTCCCGCGCAGTGGAATCGCCGTCAGCAGTATCGAAAGCCCCCGCGCAGATCAAGGTGCAGTTTGTAGATGTGACGAAGGAGGCCGGGATTTTAGCGAGGGCCTCTAGGAGTGAAAAAAGCACAGACATGGTGTCGTTCGTTGGCTCGGGAGCCTGTTTTCTTGACTTCTACGGAGACGGGCGGCTTGACCTATTCATAACGGACAACGGTCCTGAAGGTGGCCTCGCCCTTTTTCGCAACGTAGGTGAGGGCAAGTTCGAAGATGTCACGCGAAAAGCCAAGCTCGATCCTACCCTTCATGGCGCAGGCTGCACTGCAGGGGATTATGACAACGATGGAGCGCCAGATTTGGCTGTGATCGTATCGGGGCGGGTGATACTGCTCCACAACGAAAAAAACGGTACTTTCAAGGACGTTACAGAGGCGGCTGGGATCAAGAGCAGTCAATTCAGTATTGGACTGACTTTTATTGACTATGATCATGATGGGGACCTTGATCTATACGTTGAAGAAGCTACTCCCGGAGCGATCATGGACCCAGTGAGACCGATGGTCGAGCTCAACGGCGGTGAGCCAGATCCGAACTTTCGGCCGCCGCCTGCCGACGTAATTCTCCACGACAATGGCGATCCCGGCAACCGGATGTGGCGCAACAATGGAGACAACACGTTTACAGACGTGACCGGCGCTACGGGGTTATCGTCGCCTGCAGGAAGCACCGCGGCTATAGGAACGGACTATAACAATGATCGCGCGATCGATATTGTGACCACAGGGTCGCATGGCTCTGCTGCGATTTTTAAGAATCCGAGAGAGGGAGCATTTTTCGGCCACCGTCCGTCTCCGGAGTTCAGGTCACAGAAAACCATGGGAGTCACGGTTCTTGATTTCAATCATGACGGCTGGATGGATCTGGCGTTCACTCACTGGGCGCGAATTGATCGGCGGTCAAAAGAAGTCGCGGAACCCGCGCTAACGCTCTGGCGAAATGATTACGGAAATTTCGATCGCGTCCAGCTTCCCGAAACGAATTGGGTCCGCGCATACGGCGTTGCCGCCTTCGACTACGACAACGACGGCTGGGTCGACCTGGTCGCCGTCGGCGAAACGAAAGAGGGGAAGGGCGAGATCAAGCTCTTCCGCAATCTCGGTGCCGATGGTTTCAAAGACGTCACTGCCGACGTTGGGCTCGACAAGATTCAGCTCAAAGATCCGCGCGCCATCATCACCGGAGACTATGACAACGACGGCGCAACCGATCTGCTGATCACGCAGAATCACGGGCCAGCCGTGCTGCTGCGCAACATGGGAGGCAATCAGAACCACTGGCTGCGCCTTTCTCTGAAGGGCCTTGCCGACAACAAGAGCGCCATCGGCACCAAAGTGGAAGTGTTCGCGGGCGGCAACCGCCAGAAGTTTGAGATCGCCGGATCGAACGGATACCTCGGCCAGAACTCGCCCTACCTGACCGTCGGCCTCGGCGACGCGAAAGAAGCTGACATCGTCCGCATGTTGTGGCCGACTGGCGTGCTGCAGGACGAAATCCAGGTCGCCGGCGACAAGGAGCAGAAGTTTCTCGAGATCGACCGCCGCGGCAGTTCCTGTCCCACGCTGTTTGTCTGGAATGGCGAGCGCTACGAATTCGTCGCCGACATGCTGGGCGCAGGCGTAGTCGGCCACTGGATTGGTCCCAACCAGCGCGACATTCCTCGTCCCGTGGAATACATAAAGATCGATCGAGCAATGATCAAAGAGAAGGTTTCGCCAACGACTAACGACCAACGACCAGCGACGACCCTCAGCTTCCGCTTCATGGAGCCTCTCGAAGAAGCTGTCTACCTCGATCAGGTGCGCCTCCTCGCCGTCGATCATCCTGCGAACGAAGAGGTTTATCCGAACGAATACTTCGCCTCGAACCCGCCGTATCCGGAATTCAAAGTCGTCGTCAGCCGCGACGCCAAGCCGCCCGCTGCTGCCTGGGATGAACACGGCCACAACGTTCTGCCCGATCTGCTGGCACACCACTACTTCGGCGACTTCGCGCTCACTCAATTCCAGGGCTTCGCCAAGCCGCACACTCTCACGCTCGATCTCGGCGAAGCCTATCGCGGCGGCCCGCTCTGGCTGCTGATGCACGGCGAAGTGGAATATTTTTCCGCGAATAGTATGTACGCCGCGTCGCAAGCGGGTGTGCAGGCGATCTCGCCCTATGTGGAAGCTCTCAGTGCCAACGGAAAGTGGACCCGCGTCATCGACGACATGGGATTCCCCGCCGGCGGCCCGCGCACCATGACCGCGGACCTTACTGGCAAGCTGCCGCAAGGCACCAAGCAGATCCGTATCACCACAAACCTGCAAGTCTATTGGGACAGCATTCTGATCAGCCGCACCGCGCAGAACTCGGCCGGCCAGCAAGCCGCGCATACGACAGCTGTTCCGTTGGTGAATGCTCAACTGGCGAACCACGGCTATCCGCTCAAGATCGAAGGCACGCCGCCGGGCAACGTCGAATACATCTACGAAAAAGTCAGCGCGACCGGACCCTACACTCGTCCCACCGGAACCTACACGCGCTACGGCGACGTGCTGCCGCTGCTGACCACGCTCGACGACAAACTCGCTGTGTTCGGATCAGGCGACGAAGTGAGCCTGGATTTCGATCCCTCGAAGCTGCCGCCGCTGCCGCAGGGCTGGACACGCGATTATTTCTTTGCCGCCATGGGCTACGAAAAAGACATGGACTTCTACGCCGCCGAAGGCAACTTCGTGGCGCCGCTGCCATTCCTTAAGATGGGCGACTATCCCTATGCTCCGGGCCACTCCTATCCGCTGGACGATGCGCACCTGAACTATCTTCTGGAATACAACACGCGCCACATGTCAGGCAACGAGCAACGCGGGTATTGGTTCGACTACGGCAAGCCGAAGTAATGCCAGGGCTAGGGTTAAGTATCAGTTCGACTTTGCTCTGTCGGATTCGACGGGCCTTGTGAGGTTGTCCGCATGTCGGCCTTGAGCCCGCAAACGAAATTGGCTCTCACTAGAAACATAGGTTTGACCATAACACGCCGTGCCCCTAAACTCTTTCGTGAGGTTGGCATGAAACTCTTTACTTTGGTTCTTTGCGCCTGTCTGTTCACACTCGCAGCAGCCGCCGACGATGACAAGAACGACAAAACTCATCATCACCACGAAGAGCTAACCGAAGCCCAACTCGGCACCGTCACTTTCCCAGTGTCCTGCGCCCAGTCCGTGCAGAAGCCCTTCCTGCGCGGCGTAGCTCTGCTTCATTCCTTCTGGTACGACGAGGCCGAAAAAGAATTCAAGCAGATCGCCGCCGACGATCCCCATTGCGCCATGGCTCACTGGGGGATCGCCATGAGCCTCTGGCATCAACTCTGGAACCATCCCGACGAAAAAATGATCGAGCGCGGTTTCGATGAAGTTCATCAGGCCAAGACCACCGACGGCCCCGCCACTCCGCGCGAAAAGGCCTACATCGCGGCCACCTCCGCCTTTTACGACAAGTCAAAAAAGCTCGATCACGACGCTCGCGCCAACGCCTACTCCGCCGCGATGAAGAAAGTCTGCGAAACTTATCCCGACGATTACGAAGCTGCCATCTTCTACGCGCTCTCGCTGCTCGCCTCCGGACCGCATGAAGACGCAACTTTCGCCAATCGCAAACAAGCCGCCGCCATTCTCGAACCCTTATTCGCCTCACAACCCGACCATCCCGGCGTCGCTCACTATCTCATCCACGCCTACGACAAGCCGCAGCTGGCGCAGCTCGGCCTGCCCGCTGCACGCCGTTACGCCCAGGTCGCGCCGGCCGCGCCGCACGCCTTGCACATGCCTTCGCACATCTTCGCCCGCGTCGGCCTCTGGCCCGACGACATCCAATCCAACCTCGCCTCCATCGCCGCCACCCGCAAAATGGCCGCCATGAACATGGGCGGCGAAGGCCATCAATTCCACGCCATGGATTTTCTCTTCTACGCCTACATGCAAAGCGGACGCGACGCCGATGCCCGCGCCTTGATTGACGAAATCCGCGCCATGCCCAACAAGCACGACGACATGTATGGCAAAGGATACGACCCGCACGCCGCTGCGCTCGCGCACCTGACCGCAATCTATCCCATCGAGTTGCACGACTGGGCCACCGCTGCCGCGCTGCCTCCCGCCCAGGTCGCCGGCACAGCCGAAGATTCGACCATCTACTGGGCCCGCGCTATCGGCTCCGCGCACCTGCGCAAGCCCGAAGAGGTTCGCAAAGATGTCGCCGCCATCGAGAGCATTCACAAAAAACTGGCTGCAGAGAAATCAGAATTCGCCGAAGAAGTTGAGAGCGATGGCAAAGAAGCCCAAGCCTGGCTCCTCTTCGCCGAAGGCAAAGACGATGCAGCCGTCGCCGCCCTGCGCACCATCGCCGATAAAGAAGATTCGCTCGGCGACGAGCCGGAAGGCATCCCGGCGCGTGAAATGATCGCCGACATGCTGCTCGAAGCCAAACGCCCGCAGCAGGCGCTCGCTGAATATCAGACCGACCTCAAGCTGAATCCCAACCGCTTCGACGGACTCTACGGCGCCGCCCGCGCCGCCGAAGCCTCCGGCCAACAAAAAGACGCCGCCGAATTCTACGCAACATTGCTGAAAGTCTGTGACGGATCAAACTCCACGCGCCCGGAATTGAGCCGGGCAAGGGAACTGGTAGCGCAGAAGTAAGATCGATTTAGGCAAACCGATTGCAAACACCAAATGAAGATCTCGATGCCGCCCTCGCATTCGTTATTGAACGGATGAGCCAAGAGGCAGCGCTCTCGAATTCACCTCTTGATGACGATGAGATGCATTTCTTAAATCATTTGCCCACCGAGCCGACAAACTTAACCGCATCTTGGGGATTTCAAAGTGCCTCCGCAGATTCTTGGCCGACACCGGTTCTACGCGACTTTCGGTTCGAAAGACTTTGCAAACTCGCCAAACTAGCTCGCGTGCACGATGTCCAAACAAGCCCGGATACCGCGCGTGAATGGGAGTTTGCGACTGCTGTCCTTGCACTCCATCGTCATCCTATGTCGTGGCTTCTGAGCTGGGCGGGCATCCGGACCGGAGAGCGGCCGCGCTGGGATGGTTTGCTCTTGTTGACAACTGCTGTTCTCGTCGTTGCACTATTTGTCGTCGGCTTGCTCGCCTTATCCTTCCTTACCGACGGCCAGAAAGACATCTGGAAGTGGACGTTCTGGATCTTCGGTGCATGTGTCTATTGCACCCTAATCACGCTTTTGTATTTCGCCATGCGCCGAATCGAAGTTCGGAGACAAATTCGAAACATTGAAAACTTTCGACGCAATCTCCCGGCGCGCGCATTTGCAGACTCACATCACTAGAACAGTTTCATTTTCACTATTAACGCCGCTACCATCCCCGCCGCCCCGATCAACGCGTTGTACTCCCGATGCTTCAAATACAACTCCAACGAAAATCCCGCTGGACCTTCTGTCTCTCGCCCCGAACCCGCAGTCAGCCGCGGCCACATCCTCGGCACTCGTCGCGCATACTCCTCAAACTCCGGAAATGTTCTGCGCAGGAATTCCTCTTCACCGCGAATCACCGGAATATAAATGGCAAAGAACATCACAACCAGAGCCACGCCCACCCACCAACTCCGCGCCGCCACGCAAAATCCAATCCCCATCAGCAACGATCCCAGATAAAGAGGATTGCGCGTGTACGCATACGGACCCGAAGTCGCCAGCGCCTCATTCTTGCGTACATGCCCCGAAGCCAGCGCCCGGATCAGCAACCCAACCACCACTCCAATCGCACCCAGCGCCAACGCCCGCCATGAAGGTTGCGCCAACCAGAAATAAAGCACTGCGAATAAAAATCCCAGCGGCACCCGAATCCGTCGCGCGATCTTTGACCATTCAGCCATATCGATGTTCCATCTGTACACTCGGGAGTGGCCCAGCTTGAGCCGTGCCATTCAACACTGTTGAACGAGCGGGCTTCAGCCCCGGGAAGAACCTGCCATCAACTCCCGCGCCGCCCCCACCACCGCCTCACTCCCAATCCCCAACATCCCTTCATCGGCCGCCGCCCGCCGCGCATGTGAGGTCACGCTTTCCGCGCTCCGCAACACAATACTCCGCGTTTCATAAGGCCCGTTGCGCGCCGGATCAGTCGGCCCAAAAATCCCCACCACCGGAACCCGCAACGCCGCCGCCAGATGCATCGGCCCCGTATCGCCGCCCACAAACAACTTCGCCCGCCGCGTCAGCGCAATCAATTCCGTAATCGTGCACCGCATTCCCCGCGCCGCTCCCGCACTCGCCGCCTCAGCCGCGCGCACCAACTCCTCCTCTCCCGGCCCGTAATTCAAAATCGATCGCACTCCCACTTCCGCCAACCCCCGCGCCACTTCTCCATAGCGCTCTGCCGGCCACCGCTTCGCCCCCCATCCCGCTCCCGGATTGAGAATGGCAAACTCCCCAACTCCGAATTCAGCCAGCCGTTGCCCCACTCGCGCCTCGGCCGAAACATCACGAGGGAAGTCCTCTGCGATATCCGGAACCGAAATCCCCGCCCCGCTCACTCCCGCAGTCACCGAAAGATTCTGCTCAATCACATGCCGCCCCCGCGCCAGAATCTTACGCGTGTACCACAAACTCGCCGGACCCTCCCGGGGTTCCGCCGCCCCGTAAATTACCCGCGCCCCCGACAACCGCGCCAGCACCGCCGACCGTATCGCCCCCTGCAGATCCACCGCCACGTCGTAATGCGCGGCACGCACATCATTCCAAACCGTAGCCGACCCCTGCAAAGTAGAAAGCGCAAACGGAGCTTTCCCCCACTCCTTCAAACGCACAGCGTGAACTTCATCTACTAGCGGCCGCAACTCCGATCGAGTCCCCCGTCGCATCCCATCCGGCGCACACAACAACTCCGCCCAGCGCTCTTCAATCAGCCACCCAATGTGCGCCAGCGGAAATGCCTCCCGCATCGCATGCACCGCCGGTAGCGTGTGGATCACATCTCCCATCGCGCTGAGCCGTACCACCAGAATCCGTTGGATTGTTTTAGAAGAAGAAATTCCAGGACCAGCCGTCTCGCTGCTCAAGCCTTGCGCTCCAGCCGGCTTCGCAGTATCTCGCTGGTGGAATGATCTTTCGCGTCCCCCACAATCTCCACCCGCCCGCCATATTCCGCAACTGCATCGCGTTCCGGAACCGTCTCCACCGAATAGTCCGTCCCCTTCGCCTGCACATCCGGACGAATCTCTCGAATCAAAGCCCTCACATCCAGTTCTGGAAAAATTACCACTGCATCCACAGCCTCCAGCGCCGCTACAATTTCCGCCCGTTCCTCCGCCGGCATCACCGGACGCCCCTCGCCCTTCAATGCCCGCACCGATTCATCCGAATTAATCCCCACTACCAATTTGCCGCCCAGCGCCTTCGCCCCCTGCAGATACCGCACGTGCCCCACATGCAGCAAATCAAAATTCCCATTCCCCAACACAATAAGTTCACCCGCGCGTCGCCACTCCTCCACGCGCCGCCGCAACTCGCTGCGGATCAGAATTTTCTTTTCAGCCATCGCACCCTTCATTCACCAAGCTTTACCCCATGATCCCCGTGTACCCCGTGGTTAAGAATTTTGCGCGTCGCCCTCAATGCGCTCTCGTAGCCGGCGGAGCCTTCTCAATCGCCGCCAGCAACTCATCCTGCGAAACCGTCGCCGTCCCCCGCTTCATCACCACAATCCCGCCCGCATAATTGGCCAGTTGCGCCGCCTCTTCCGTCGTTGCCCCTGTCGCCAACGCCGCGCTGAATGCCGCGATTACCGTATCTCCCGCTCCCGTCACATCCGCGATTTCATCCGACCCAAAAATCGGAATATCCACCGGTCCTCGCCCCTGCTCGAAGGCCACCATGCCATCGCGCCCTCGGGTGATCAGCAGCGACTGCAAATTCATCTTCTCCATCACCTGCTTTCCCGCCTGCGACAGTTTCTCCCAATCCTCGCCAATGCGAATCCCTAGCGCCGCCTCCACTTCCGGTTCGTTCGGAGTCGCCGCTGTCACTCCTGAATACTCCAGCATGCGGTATCGCGAATCCAGGATCAGCGGCACCGGCACAGCCCTCTTCCTGCCCGCCGCCCGCACCGCATTCACAATCGCCGGACTCGCCGACCCATATCCATAATCCGAAACCAGCAGCGCATCCGACGCCCGCAAATATTCCCGCGCCGCCAGAAATAACTCCCGCGTCAAATGTCGGTTCGGAGGATTCTCCGGCTCTCGATCCACCCGCACAACTTGCTGCCGCGCATTGTGCGTCATCCCCGCAAGAATCCGCGTCTTCGTCACCGTCCCGTAACTCTTATCCTTTAATACCCCGCTCACCGGAATACGCTTGTGACGGAAAAATTTCAGCAGCAACCGCCCCGCCTCATCGTCTCCAATGGCGCCCACCGGCAGCACGTTCACACCCAGGTCCGCCAGATTATTCACCGCGTTGGCCCCGCCCCCCGGAACCACAGTTCGCTCACGATGTTTCAAAATCAGCACCGGCGCCTCGCGCGACACTCGCGAGATTTCCCCATACACAAACTCGTCGGCCACTAGATCGCCCAGCACGGTAATCGTGACCTTGGGGAACGCCTCCACAATCTTCCGCAGCCGTTCCGCTTCTTTGAAATGTTTAGTCATTAGATGTTTTATCTTCAGGGCATTTTCTCACGACTGCCCGCGCCGCTCCTGAATCACCCGCAGCATGGTATCCAGAGCGTTAGCCGCATCCACCAACTCCATCTTCACCGGAACCACCGCCAGCGGCCGCAGCGCCTCCAAAAATCCGCCAAGATTCACCGCATCTTTCTCCGTAGTCACAAATCCCCCCGCCTCACTTCTCTGACGCAACTCCAACAACTCCCTCACATCCTTTTCCGTATATGCATGATGATCCCGAAAAAACGCCTGCGCCGCCGGATCGATCCCCGCCGTCCTCAGCTGCAGTAAAAAATTCTGCGGCCGCGCAATCCCGCAAAAAACCACCGGCCTCTCCGGAACATCCTTCGCCACAATCCCCCTCCGCACCCGCCACACATTCTTACCCTCAACCGGAAACGCCTCCGCCGCTGCGCCACTCGTCATCACCACCGCATCCGCCCGCCGCAAAGCCTGCAACGGCTCGCGCAGCCGCCCCGCCGGCAACAACGAATCCCGCGCATCCTCCGGCGTCACCAGCACAATGTCAAAGTCCCGCGCCAGCCCGCGGTGCTGAAACCCATCATCCAGCAAATGCATCTGCGAACCAAACTTCTCCTCCGCCACCCGCCCCGCCTCATACCGATCCTCGCCCACTACCACCGGAACCCCCAGCCGCCGCGTCATCAGCAAAGGCTCGTCGCCAAACTCCCCCGCCAACCCTCCCGGATCCACCACCAAAACTCCGCGCGATTTCCGTCCATACCCGCGCGATAACACATCAAAAGCTATCCCTCGCGCCTTCAGCAACTCTCCCAGCAAAATTACAAATGGAGTCTTTCCCGATCCACCCGTCGAAACATTCCCCACACTCACCACTGGACCCCGCAACTTCCGCTCCCGCAAAATCCGCCGCTCATACAGCGCGTTGCGCCCGCCGACCACCGCCCCATACAGCGCCGCCAGTGGATTCGCCCTCATGCCCGCGCCATCAACCCCAGCACCGCATCCGCCACTCGCGCCGTCGCACCCACCTGCGTGCGCATCGTCTCCGCCGCGCGCCGTCCCAATCCCCGCCGCGCCGCATCATCCGCCACCAATTCCATCAACACCAGCGGCAGCTCCGCCGGACCAACCACTCTCACCGCGTTTCTGCTTTGGAACAATCCCACGATGTCGCGAAAGTTTTCCGTATGATTCCCCACCATCGTCGCTACCCCGTGCTGCGCCGGCTCAATAATATTGTGTCCCCCACGCGGCACCAGGCTTCCCCCCACAAACGCGACATCCGCAATCGCATACAACGCCGCCAGTTCGCCAATCGTATCCAGCAGCAAAACTCCTCCCGCCAGGCTCTCGCCGCTCCACTCCGACCGCCTCCTATATCGGATCGACATCTTCTCCAGCAGCGCCCCCACTCCCGCAAACCGCTCCGGATGCCGCGGTGCCAGCACCATCACCGCCCGCTGATGCGCCACCAGCAAATGCTCAAACGCCTTCAGCAGCAGAGGCTCTTCTCCCTCCACCGTGCTACCGCAAACCAGCACCGGGCCCGCCGCATCCTGCCCCAGAGCCTGCCGCAACTCTTCTACAATCGCGGGAGGCACAGGTGCAGGAATATCAAACTTCATATTTCCCGCCACTCGCACCCGTTCCGCCGGAGCCCCAATTTCACGCAGCCGCGTCGCATCCTCCTCCGTCTGCGCCAAAAATAAATCCACTTGGATCAGAACCATACTCAGCAATGCGCGAAACCTCTGATAATTTGGCCAAGACCTGTCCGAGATCCGCGCATTCACCACCGCCACCCGCGCCCCACTGTTATGCGCCATCTGAATAAAGTTCGGCCAGAACTCCGTCTCCGCAATCACCACCATCTTGGGACGCAGCGCCTGCAAATACGCCTTCACCGCAAATCCAAAATCCAGCGGAAAATAAAAAACGTTCTCTTCCCCAAACCTCTTCCTAGCCAGTGCCTGCCCCGTGTCCGTCGTCGTCGAAACAAAAATCCTCAATCCCGGTGCTCTCTCTCGCAGCAACTCCACCAGCCCCGCCACCGCCAGCACCTCGCCCACCGACACCGCATGCACCCACACCACCTTCTCGCCTTCCGACGGCCGCCGCAGCCGCGCCGGAACCCGCCCCATCCTCTCCCCAAATCCCGCGCGATACTTTCCATGCCGCGCCATCTGGAAAAGAAAATAAGGCAGCCCCAGCACCATGGCCGCCGCCAGCGCCACGCTATAAAAAAAACTATAAAGAGAAGGAATCAAGTGCAGCCATTCTAAACAAACTCGCGTCGCAAAACCCCTGTCATTCCGAGCGGAGAAAGATTATCCGCACAGCGGATGATCTTTCGCAGTCGAGAGCCTGCCTCGAGCGAAGTCGAAGGGAACCTGCTGTTTGCATACGCCATCGCAATCTCAAATCGCGCGAAGATCTCTGTGCCAAGCTCTATAATGCGGCCATGCAGTTAGCATCCCGCCGCCCCGCTCATTACATGTTGATGATCTGCGTGATCGCCGCTCTTACCCTCCCACTTCCCGCCAAAGATTTCGTCAAGCCCGCCGCCCAGCCCGCCAAAACCTACGCCTTCCACGACGACCACTCCGACGACAAACTCGCCATCGCCGCCGACCCCTACGACACTCCCGAAAAACTCAAACTCTTTTCCATCAACTTCCGCGACCACGGCCTCCTCCCTGTCTTCCTCGTTATCACCAATGACGCCGCCCAGCCCGTCTCCATCGCCAACATTCAGATCACACTCACCATCAACCGCTCCAAGTTCACTCCGCTCACCACTGAAGACATTTCCCGCCGCCTCTCCAACCCGCAAGCCAACGTCAACCCCGAAACCAACCCGCTCCCCTTTCCCATCCCCCGCAAAAAAGTGAAAGGCACCCTCACCAAAAAAGAATTGGACGAACTCGACTCCTCCCAATTCGTCGCCCGCGCCGTCGAGCCCCACACCACCCAATCCGGCTTCCTCTTCTTCGACACAGGCGACCTCCCCACCCCGCTAAACAACGCGCACCTCTACGTGAATGGAGTGAATGACGCGAAAGGCGCAGAGTTGATGTACTTCGAGATTCAATTAGGAAAGTAAAGCAAGTGGGTACGATCAATGTGAGTCGATGGTATCGCCGCAATGATAGGAAGGCGGAACCACTTGGCGAGCGCCGGCCGTTAGAGAATGATACGGGTGCCCTTAGCCTTGTCGCGCTTGGCTGTCCAGTCCACAAACTGAAACATATTCGAGATATTGTGGTGCCGATTGCGCTCTCGTAACCAACCGACATACATTTCTCGATTCATGCCCATTAATCTTTCCGCTTCAGGCATTTTGCGTTTCAAATCCGCAAACCATTCCGTACTAAAGGCATCGACCTGGAAGCGATCTGTTTGATAGAGCGCCTGCCATGACTTTCTGATTGGGCGCAGTCGTGGACCGATTTGGTTGTCAAGCCCTTTCATCGTTTCGCGCGCGAATAGATCAGCCACCTGAATCCTGACATTGTTCTTAGCGAATTCAAAGGTTATCTTATCGGCCAGATGTGAGGAATAATCCGTTTCATTCTCTCTCAATGATCTGTAAATGAATCCCGCGTTGTGTTCGCTTTCCAACCTCATGTCGAATGTCAGCGCCGCGATATCTCCTGCGTGGAAAGCAAAATTCTTCATCGCAAAAATAACTCTCTGGAACGCTGTGTAATAGGTGATGTCTTCAGATTCAGGGAAGATTTTGGCTTTTGCGACAAGGTCGATTGCCTGCCCGTAACCTGCTAGGCCACTACTTGCCAACAGGAGTGTAAGATCGCGGTATAGCGCTTTATTTTCCCAGTGCGGCCTGCATGCATACTCCCCCAAATCGCTGTCACACTCATTGCCATGAAATGGCACGCCGTTTGTTCGTTGCGCCCATTGCCATTCCAGTGCGTTCCATTGTTCCTCGGTTCCGATAAGTCCGGCAACAGCACAAACGCGCCGCTTTGTTTCGTCCATGCTTTCATCGCCGTATACCAACAGCATTATCAGAACCCTTTGTCGTCCCACACTATCTAAAACAAAGCGATGCAGTAATAGCTTTTAACACCCCCACAGCAACACCTCCGGGTACTTCTCCGCCACCTCCAGCAGCTTCAGAGTTGCCTCTCGCGGCCTCCGCACGCCCTGCTCCCAGCTTTCCACCGCATTCACGCTGACATTAATAATTCGCGCAAAGCCCGCCTGGCTCACATTGAACGACCGCCGGATCGCCCGAATCTGCCCCGGTGTCAGCGCCTTCGGCGGAGACGGCAACTGGCTAACCCGCAGCCCCGTCTTCTTTCCCCGCTCGTGGTCGAGCCCATCTGATAATCCCCGCTTGAGCTGCCTAAAAACCGTGATCTTCTTTTTCGTCAGTCGCCGCGACGTCATTTTAATAGGTCTTACCATGTAGTATATACCACACAGTAAGACGTATCACCGTTTCACCCGGCATCGTCCCGAAGACCTCGCGCTTTCTCTGGCGGGCGGAGCTTTGCGGAGTTCCATCGCCGTCGCCCGAGTTCCGATTCGGCACAGCCCCCCGATTTCCCTTGACTCTCACGTCCCACCCTGCAACCATATCTCTATAAGCATCCGCTCTTTGAAAACAGAATAGCAACCAGATAAGTACCGTGAATGCAATATCTTACGGTCCGGTCCTTCAAATTTGCGCTCATTCGCGACGATCACGCCAGCTAACTCCTTTGAATGGAATAGTTTGCAAGCAAGTCCTTTCCTTTCAATATTTTAGCCGAATCTCACGATAGATGACGCCACGCAATCAACTGATTCCAAAGATTTTATGGGATTTAATCCGTTTATTTTTTTTGCAACGAAATCCGAATTCACTGGCCACCGACCACTGACCACTGCCCCGATATAATTCCACCATGCCGCAAGCCGCCGCCCTCGCCTACGAACCCGTCATCGGACTCGAAGTCCACGTCCAGCTCCTCACGGCGACAAAGATCTTCTGCTCCTGCTCCACCCGCTTCGGCGCCCCTCCCAACAGCAACGTCTGCCCCGTCTGTCTCGGCATGCCCGGAGCGTTGCCCGTCCTTAACCGCAAAGCCGTCGAGTTCGCCACCCGCGCCGCCCTGGCCCTCAACTGCCGCATCAATGAAACTTCGATCTTTGCCCGCAAAAACTATTTCTATCCCGACCTCCCCAAGGGTTACCAGATCTCGCAGTACGACAAGCCGTTAGCCGAGCACGGCTACATCGAAGTCCCAAGCGAGACTGCCGCCAGCGAGCAACTGAGAACTGAGAACCGAGAACTGAGAACTAAGAAAATCGGCATCACGCGAGTCCATCTCGAAGAAGACGCCGGCAAGAGCCTGCACGAAGGCTTTCCCGACTCCGATCAGAAGACCGCCATCGACCTCAACCGCACCGGCGTCCCGCTCATCGAGATTGTCAGCGAGCCCGACATCGCAACGCCGGACGAAGCCTACGAATACCTCACGCGCCTCAAGGAGATCATCCTCTACACCGGCGTCAGCGACTGCAACATGGAAGAGGGCTCGCTGCGCTGCGACGCCAACGTCAGCGTCCGCCCGCGCGGACAGCGCGAACTCGGCACCAAGGCCGAGATCAAGAACGTGAACTCCTTCCGCTTCATCCGCGAAGCGCTCGTCTACGAGATCGCCCGCCAGATCGACCTCATTGAAGACGGCGGCAAAGTCATACAGGAGACGCGCCTCTATAACTCTCAGGAAGGCAAGACCTACAGCATGCGCTCCAAGGAGCAGGCCCACGACTACCGCTACTTCCCCGAGCCCGACTTGTTGCCGTTAGTAGTCGATGCCAAGTGGAAGTCCGAGATCGCGCAGACCTTGCCTGAACTTCCTGAAGCCCGCCGCGCGCGCCTTGTGAAGGACTACGCCATCACCGAGTACGACGCTCAGGTCCTCACCGTTTCGAAGTCGCTGGCCGATCAGTTCGAAGAAGCCGCCAAAGCCGCCAAGAATCCCAAGCGCGTCGCTAACTTAGTGCAAGGCGAGCTGATGGGTCGCCTCAAAGCGATGGGCGCGGAGATCGAGCAGTCTCCCATCTCGATGAAGGGCGTCGCCGCGTCCGCCGATCTAGTCGAGAGCGGCGCCATCTCTGGCAAGATGCTCAAAGACCTCTACGATCTCGCCTTCGCCCGCCACAAAGACTTCCCCGAGGTCTATGAAGAAGAGGGCCGACCCCAGCAGTCTTCCGACACCTCGACTCTCGAGAAGATGATAGACGACGTGATCGCCGCCAGCCCCAAACAACTCGAGCAGTACCGCGCCGGCAAGACCACCATGATCGGCTACTTCGTCGGCCAGGTCATGAAAGCTTCGAAAGGACAGGCGAATCCGCAACTGGTGAACGAGTTGCTGAATCGAAAGTTGAACTCCTGACTGGGATGTGACCAAAGGAGTGCCTTCCTCTCGTGACTTCCGCCACCTAAGCCGGTGCCCGCGCTGCCGCTACCATGATGTTGGACTTCTCTATGAAACTGGACCGCATCATTAGCATTGCAACTTTGGGCGCTTCGCTGGTAGCGGTGGTCTTGGTCTTAAAGAAGCCATCTCCAGTGGCGCAGCCGCAGACTCCTGCCGCCATCGCGGCCAACGCACAGTCGTTCGATCAGAAGATGGAACAGCTCGAACAAGCCGCCCAGCAAAAGCCTTCGGCGACGAGCTATCCAGCCGCCTCTTCGCCGAATCAGGAAGTGTCTTTCCCAAGCCCTGTGTCTGCTCAGCAAACCAAAGCTGAGGTTCATCTCAATTCTGACGAAGTGGGAGCCGCCCTGGCGCAAGCCGTGGGCGCCGGTACCGGTGAGCTCTCGCCTGACTCCAACGTCGGCAGCGAAGCCCCAACGATCAAAGATCAGCTGGTCAGTTTTGAGGGCGACGTGGTTCACGGACAGTTCCTCACCGTCATTGCCGGCAAAGACGTCTGGGTCACAGTTTCAGGGCATCTAACTTCGAAGGATGGATACGCATCCTTCGACCCGACCGAGTTCAAGGTGGGCGACTTGAGCGTGCCGGTTTCGCTGGTGAATCCAGCTCTACAGAAGAAGCTGTCGGAGCAGCGCGACCGCCTGAAGTTGCCGGATTATGTTGGCGATGTGAAGGTGCAGGGCGGCGAGTTGGTCATGCAGCAGAAGTGACTCAAGAAGCCGGTACGACACGGTTCTCTGCAGCGACTCTCGCATACCACCGTCCCGACTCTTTGATGGTTCGCTGTTGGGTTTTGTAGTCCACGTAGGCCAAGCCGAAGCGCTGGCTATAGCCCTCCGCCCATTCGAAGTTATCCAGCAGGCTCCAGGTATGATAGCCGCGTACGTCCGCTCCGTCGGCAATCGCCCGTCCGAGGGCGTGAAGATACTGGCGGTGGTATTCGATACGGTTCGTGTCGTTAATCAAGCCATATGCACTGGGAGCATCATTGTAAGCACATCCGCTTTCGGTCACTTCGATTTGCGGATGGTTGTAGTCGCGGCTGATGCGGGTGACGACGTCGTAGAGCGCTTGCGGCCATACTTCCCATCCGTTGCCGGTCTTCGGACCCTGGTTTCCAGCTGCCATCTTCACGGGCAGCAGCCACTTCTCGGCATTGGTAAACCGCTCCAGCGCGCCGGTGGCCGACGCAGTGGTTCGGTAATACAGGTTGATGCCAATGAAGTCCAATGGCGCGCGGATCTTGTCATAATCGCCGGCTTTGATCTTCATCACCGTCTCGGGCAAAAATGACAAAGCATCCGGATACTTTCCCTTAAGCGCGGGCTCCAGAAACCAAAGGTTGGTAATTGCGTGACAGCGTTCTGCTGCGCCCCGGTCGGATTCGGAATCGGTCGCCGGTTCACAGGCTGACATGCTGAAGGCTGTGCCCACCCGGGACGAACCTTGTGTCGCCTTCAGTGCATGAAATCCCCCAGCTTGCGCCAGGTTCACAGTGTGCGATGCGCGCAGAAAGTCAATCACGCTGTTCCGTCCCGGAGCGTGTGTTCCGTCGAGGTAACCGTTGTAGGTGAATGCCAGGGGTTCGTTAAGCAAAATCCAATCGGTTACGCGATCGCCCAACGCACGTGCCACCAACTCCGCATAGTCTGCGAACTTGGAAGCTGTGTCGCGGTTAGGCCAGCCACCGGCATCTTCGAGAGCTTGCGGCAAGTCCCAATGATAGAGCGTGACCATGGGCCGAATGTGGGCTTCCAGCAAAGCATCTACGAGGCGACTGTAGTAATCGACGCCCTTCGGATTCGCCGCGCCGGCTCCGGAGGCCTGGATGCGCGGCCAGGAAACTGAGAAGCGGTAGCTGTTCACATTCATCGCGCGCAGAAGTGCAATGTCTTCCCGCCATCGATGGTAGGAGTCGCAAGCCACGTCACCGTTGTCGCTGTTTTTGATTTTGCCGGGTGTATGCGCAAAGCGATCCCAGATCGACTCGCCTTTGCCGTCCTGGTTCCACGCGCCTTCAATCTGGTAAGACGCGGTGGCTGCTCCCCAGAAGAAATTCCTGGGGAACGCGATCTCGGTAT
Organism: uncultured Acidobacteriota bacterium; assembly: GCA_963758565.1. Classification (GTDB taxonomy): domain Bacteria; phylum Acidobacteriota; class Terriglobia; order Terriglobales; family Acidobacteriaceae; genus Sulfotelmatobacter. Next base: position 1,237,713 of record CAVWVX010000001.1, read on the forward strand.
TGTTGTCAAACTGCTTCGCAGAAGAAGCGCTGCGAACAGCGGAACCTGTACTGCGCGCCGCATTCGAGGAGACCGAGCACGCCGGAAACAAGCCGGCGGGCAGCGCCGCCAAAGCGCCGGCGGTTAAAGCAGATTGTAAGAATTCGCGGCGTGTGCGGCGCAAGGTCGACGAGGCTCCCTAGGAATAATACGATAGCACCACGTCAATTGTGCTGGAACGAATGTTCCCGTTCGTATGAACCACGGCGAACCTTTTTCGAAACAGCCTGCCCCGGTCTACTTCGGCACCGGCGGAAGCGGCGGCCGGACGGGAGCCGCGCTTAAGGCTTGATACGAATAAATGACCTGCTCGTCATAAAGCACCTGCGTAGCCCACCATCCCAGAATCGCTGCTACGGTAAGAAACAACGAAAGAGCAACATAGGTGAAGCGAAGTGCCGGTAAATTTGTCTTACCTTCAGTCCCCGTTCCGGTTTGTCCGTTTTGCGAGCGATATTTCCATAACAACCTAAAACCCGCTGCCGTCAGGGCCAACAACGTGAATTCCATAAACGGTGGCCCATCCGGATGCCCGCGGAAGTGGTTCCACATTGTGATGGTTCCGGGAACGAGATAAGGCAATATCATGGCCCATCGCAAACTAGAGCGAAGGTTCGCGCTCCACCAGAACAGGCACAAAGAGAAGGCCAGTATGCCGTTGAACGCAGCTCCTCGCAGCACCATGATTTGATCGTGAAATTGACGGAGCCTTTCGGTGGGATCCGTCCCTTGCAATAGAGTCATTGCTTCCTGGAAGCGGAAGATTTCTTCGGCGCGGTCCTCCTGTTCACTGAGCCAGGTAGCCGTGATGCGTTGTTGGGTGGATGGGTCGACGATTTGCCGCAGCAGCCACCGGCCGGTATAAGTGCAGTCTGGGTTGTTATTTTTGAATGCCGCCCGTTTTTTGGCCAACGGGTCGGGAGCTCTGGAAGTTTCTGTCCCACTCTCCTGCGTGTGACAGTACACGTCGGTGCGAATGCTGCTCTCAGTCACTCCCACTCGAAACAAGACATCCCCGAGATGGAAGTGCATGTCGTCATCATCGAAGAAATCTTGCGCAATGCGGGACACCGCCGAGCCCAGCGAGTAGGCCACGGCAAATAACAAGACGCCGGCAACCGCAGGCTGGTTCTGCTTACTGACCCAATCCAGCAGTTTCCCGATGGTGAGTTCCTGATCAGAAAAAAAGAGATGAATGACGAGCAGCACCCAAGTGAGAGCGAGTGCGCCCACAATGACGGTGTCGAATGCGATGCTGAGAGCGCCCATAACTCACCCGTAATCTGCGCGAATGTTAATCCGCCAGGCGACAACTTGTAACACGAAGGATGGCTTGTTACAAAAAGCGAACAACTACCCTTCGGCTTTCAACTTCCGTCGGGTATAGTTACCTGACAAATTGACCCTGCACCCTGGACACGTAATGAACGCTAGCCTTCCCGCACCCGGCATTACCCGTATCGGCCAGATCGCCGTCAACGCCAAAGATGTGGAGCGCGCCGCTTCCTTCTACGAGAATCGATTGGGGCTCAAACTGCTTTTCAAAGCGCCCCCGGGCCTGGCTTTCTTGGATTGTGGCGGCGTTCGCCTGATGCTGCAGCGCCCGGAAAAGCCTGAGTTTGAACATCCCGGCTCGATTTTGTATTTTGCCGTTCCCGATCTCCAGGCGGCTTACAGCAAAATGAAAGAAGATGGAGTTGCATTCGAGGATGAGCCCCACCTCATTGCGCGCATGCCGTCACACGACCTGTGGATGACCTTCTTCCGCGACTCGGAAGGGAACCTCCTCGCACTCATGAGTGAAGTCGCGCACTAAGCTTCTCCTCGCCCGTCCGTGGTACCGGCACCGTCCGCGCCGGGGTTCGGCAATGCAACCTTTGCCTCACACCGCACCGCCGGCCCTGCTATCATCATGGTCGAAGTGGTATTCAACTCCATGCTCGACGATCGCATCCTCGATCAGTTCATACTGGATCGGGTCACGCTCGACCATTTCATGGACGACGACGACGATGACATGGACGAAGTTGACGAAGAAATCCCTTATATTTCCGGTTCAGGAGAAGGACTTATGGAAGAAGGTACGCATACAGGACACGGAAGCGCGCGGCGCAACGAAGATATCGCGCTCGATCTGATGAAGTTTGTTGCCATGACCACCGGCTACGGTCGGACGACATCGACTGGGGTAGGCTTTCAGGGCAGCGGCTCGGCCGCCAAGCCCGAGGAATACGCCGCGCATCTTCTCGAGCTTTACGGCAAATGCCGCTCGGCGGTGGAAGGGAAGAAGTAGCCGAATCCGATCGTTTTCGGATGGTTTTTCTAGTGGTTGTCCCAGTGCCGATCGCTTACCCAGCTTGCGCTAAAAGAAAGGACCGCAGCCGATTGCCGCGGTCCTTGAGTTTTTCGAGCCGGTCTTAACGGCGGCCCTTTTTGCCTTTCTTCTTAGAAGCAGACTTTTTGCCGGCTTTCTTCTTTGCAGGTTTGGCTGCCTTCTTTTTCGCTGGCTTTGCCGTCTTTTTCCTGGCGGCCGGTTTCGCGGCCTTCTTCTTGGCGGGGGCCTTCTTCTTCACGGGTGGCTTTCTGGCCGCGGGCTTTTTCGGCGACCCGCCTCCGCCCGAAGGAGCCGCGGGTTTGGGTTTAGGTGCTGGAGGCGGCGGGGGTGGGGGCGGAGGCGGCGCACTCATCGTCGGCTCCGCTACGTCAGCCTCTTCTTCCTCCTCTTCTTCCTCTTCGAAATCCTCTTCCAGCGACTCGCTGTAGGCGCCGCTGTCGCCGAATTCCTCTTCGTCATCACGTCCGTAGAGAGTTGGGTCGTACGTCATTGCTCCTCCTGATCTTGTTATGGCTTCCTGGCGCAGCAACGGCCGCGACAGGCTGCCGGGCACGAGAAATAAAAGACCACCGGAACTTATGTTGGAACGGCGCGCGATTATAGCACGACGTTTGCCGCCGGCTGCAAGGGCCGTTGTCCCCCTCAGCCTGCTTATTCTGTTACCACACGGCGGGAGGGAATGGAAGAAGATTGTGCGGAAAAAAAGCTCCTGGAATTCAGAATAGGTATGAATCGAAGATATTGGTTAGTACTCGAACCCGAGGCTAGTTCGGCGGCCGGGTGATCGCCCCCTGCGATGCCGACAGCACCAATGCGCCATACTTGGCAAAAACTCCCGTGGGATAGCGAGGTTTCGGCGGCTTCCACTCCTTCATTCGCTGCCGCAGAACGTCATCGCTGACCTCCACTTCCAGCACCCGCTGGCTCACGTCGAAGCGGATCATGTCCCCATCGCGCACTGCGGCAATCGGTCCGCCCAGCGCCGCCTCCGGTGAAACGTGCCCCGCCATCAGTCCGTGCGTAGCCCCGCTGAACCGCCCGTCAGTTAGAAGCGCCACAGACGATCCCAACCCCTCGCCCACGATCGCCCCAGTCACGCTCAGCATCTCGCGCATCCCTGGACCGCCCTTGGGCCCTTCGTTGCGAATCACAACTACGTCTCCGGCATGAATCTGCTTGCCGGTTACCGCAGCCATGGCATCTTCCTCGCAATCAAAAACTCGCGCTGGACCGCGATGCTCCAGCCGCTCATGCCCGCTGATCTTCGCCACGCATCCTTCCGGCGCCAGATTTCCTTTCAGAATCACCAGGCCGCCTGTCTTCTTCAACGGACGATCCAGCGGCGCAATCACCGGCTGCCCCGGAGTCTCCTTCGCATCATTGGCCTCCTCCGCAAAAGTCCTGCCGGTAACGGTGAGCGTCGATCCGTCGGCGCACTTGGCGTCGAGCAATCGCTTGGCAATCACCGGGATGCCGCCCGCCTTATCTACGTCAGCGGCCACATATTTTCCGGAGGGCTTCAGGTCGGCCAGCAGCGGAGTGCGCTCGCTTATGGTCTGAAAATCGTCGATCTCCAAATTGACTTCTGCCTCCCGGGCAATGGCCAGCAAATGCAGCACCGCATTGGTCGAGCCCCCAGTCGCGGCCACCGATGCGATTGCGTTCTCGAACGCGGCGCGGGTTAGAATTCGCCGGGGGAGAATGCTATTCCGCAATAGATTCATCACCACATCGCCACAGCGGTAGGCGACTTCGTCTTTGCGCGGCTCCATCGCCGGAACGCTGTTAAATCCCATCGGCGAAAGCCCAATGATCTCCATCACCGTCGACATGGTGTTGGCCGTGTATTGCCCGCCACAAGCGCCCGCGCTGGGACAAGCCACATTTTCCAGTTCGTGCAACTCTTCATCCGTCATCTTGCCCGCGGCATTCGCCCCCACCGCTTCAAACACATCCTGAATCGTGACGTCTTTTCCGCGATAGCTGCCGGGGGCAATGGTTCCTCCGTACAGCACCATCCCTGGCAAATCCATGCGCGCCAGCGCCATGGCAGCGGCTGGAATCGTCTTGTCGCACCCCACCACGCAGACCACCGCGTCAAACAACTGCCCGCGGCAAACCAGTTCAATGGAATCCGCAATCAGTTCGCGGCTTACCAGCGATGCCCGCATGCCCTCAGTCCCCATCGTCTCTCCATCCGAGATGGCGATGGTGTTGAACTCCATCGGCGTTCCACCCGCCGCGCGGATCCCCTCCTTCACCTTGGCGGAAAGCCGCCGCAGGTGGAAATTGCATGGCATGGTTTCAATCCAGGTATTGGCCACCCCGATCAGCGGCTTGCGCAGATCTTCGTCGGTAAATCCAATGGCCTTGAACATGGAGCGCGACGGAGCCCGGTCGCGCCCGTCGGTGATGCCACGGCTGCGATGTTTCAGATCCATGAGTTTTTACGATCGGTGAATAAGGAAGATTACAACAATTGAGCCATTTGAGTGATCGGGTCATTGAGTGATTGAAGACATCCGCCTGGCAGCTCTTCCAGTCGCAGTATCACCCGGTCGCGAAATCACCAATTTGCCGCCAAACAAAAACGGGGAACTGCAATTGGCATGATGCAAGGAGGCACGCATATCCAAATGCCCGTTCCCCAACGCATGATGCTTACCCAGGAAGACATCATGCTTGCTGACTCCGTCCACTAAAAATCTAGGCCAGCGCTGCTCGCGCGTGGGGCTCGCCCACGCCTGCCGCCGCTGGAGGATGCGGCGCCCACGTCGCCTCCGCCTGCTCGCGTATGGCCGAACTGGAATGCACTTCAATCACATCCACAATCGCGTGCCATTCGCGGGAAAGCTGCCCTATCTGCTTTTGCGAAACTTGCAGCAGAAGCGTGACCGCGTGATCCTGCCCGGCATACTCGGCATGCACCGACGTAAGATCGAGTCCCCGCCGCGAAACCGCGTTCAGAATCCGCATCAGCGCGCCCTGAGCATTGCGATAGCGTATGTGAAAAACTTGCATCGTCGTTCCCCTCAAAAAGAATTTTGCGATTGTGCGATCGGGTCATCGATCGATTGAAAAGCCAGCCCCGATTGGACTTTCAATCGCGCAATCGCCCGATGTCCCAATGACTCAATCCTCGTACACCATCTCCGACAACGCCGCTCCCGCCGGAACCATCGGGTAAACGTTCGCCTCGGGATGGCAATCAAACACCAGCAACTCGGCCTGTGGCGAGCGCAGGAACTTGTCGATCAAATCCCCTGTCTCTGCCGAGACCGGAAACTCCTGCATGGCAACTTCATTCAGCCGCCAGCCGTGAATCTTGTATGCCTTCGCGATCTCGACAAAATCTGGATTGTCGCTTAAATCGGTCTCTGCATAATTCCGCGCATAAAAAAGCTGCTGCCACTGCCGCACCATGCCCAGGTACTTGTTATCGACGATCACCATCTTGATTGGCAGCCCGAGCCGGTGCACCGTGGCGAGTTCCTGGATGTTCATCTGGAACCCGCCGTCGCCCGAAACGCACAGCACGCAAGTTTGCGGCTTGGCCAGTTGCACGCCCACGGCGGCCGGTAAAGCAAAACCCATCGCGCCCAATCCGCCAGAAGTAATAAATCCTCGCGGCGAGGACGACCGGTATCGCTGTGCCGCCCACATCTGGTGCTGCCCCACGTCGGTGACCACCACGTTGTCCTGCGGCAAGCGGCTGAAAAGCTCGTCCAGAAACCGCATTGTCGGCTGCGCCAGCCCGCGCGGATCAAGTTCGGCCCGCTCCGCTCCGCAAGCCACCGCGCGCCACTCGCTCCAGTCCGGCATCGTGTGTCGCCGCAACTCGGCCTGCAACGCCGGAATCGTATCCGCCAGATTTCCAATCACCGGAAGTTCACATGCCCGCACCCGATCTAACTGTGCCGGATCGATTTCAAAGTGCACAATCTTCGCCCCGGGCGCGAACCGCGTCGGCTCGCCGGTCACACGGTCATCCAGCCGCGCTCCAAACACCAGCAGCAGGTCCGTCTCATGCAGCGCAGAGTTCGCCGCCCGCGTTCCGTGCATCCCCACCATTCCGAGGTAATACGGAGCTTGCGGAGGCACCGCCCCTAACCCGTGCACCGTGGCGAATGTCGGAATATTTAACTGGTCCAGCAGTTGCCGTAGCTCCGGAATCGCTCCCGATAACTTCGCTCCTGCGCCCACCAGCGCCACTGGCTTCGCCGCCCGCTGCAACAGCGCCACAATCGTGTCGCTGAACGCACCATCGGCCTTCGCGTCGGAGGTCCGCGCATGCGGCGTAAACTTCACCGGCCCGGAAAATTCCTTCTTCGCCTTTAAAATGTCGGTCGGAATGTCGATCAGCACTGGCCCCGGACGCCCGCTTCTTGCCCAGTGAAATCCCTCGGCAATCGCCTCGGCGATTTCATCGATCGACCGCACCAGCCGGCTCCACTTGGTCAAAGACAGCGTCACGCCAAATACGTCCGTTTCCTGGAACGCATCAGATCCAATCAGCGCACTGCGAACCTGCCCCGTGATGCAGACCAGCGGCACTGAATCCATCTTCGCGTCGGCAATGCCCGTCACCAGATTGGTCGCCCCCGGCCCGCTGGTGGCCATTGCCACGCCCACCTTGCCCGTGGCCCGCGCATAGCCTTCCGCCGAGAACACCGCGCCCTGCTCATGCCGCGTCAGTACATGCCGCACGCCGCTACCTTCCAGCGCGTCATACAACGGCATGATCGCGCCGCCGGGATACCCAAACACCAGGTCCACCCCTTCGGCCCGCAGGCACTGCAAAACGATTTCAGCTCCCCGGATCATTTACGCATTCACCGCCAGCTTGCTGTCTTCCTTCGTCGTGTCAGGCTTCGGAGTCTCCGCCGGCTTCTTCCCATCGCGACCCGGTAGCCAGCTCATCATCCCTCGCAGCTGCGCTCCCACAATCTCAATCGGATGTTGCTGCTCCCGCTCCCGCATTTCCGCGAAGTTGTATCCACCCTTCTTGTTTTCCTGGATCCACTCCCGCGCAAACGTTCCATCCTGAATCTCGGCTAAAGTCTTTTTCATGGCCGCCCGCGTCGCGTCGCCCACAACTTTTTCGCCACGCGTCAGGTCGCCATACTCCGCCGTATTCGAAATCGAGTGCCGCATGCGCCCCAAGCCGCCTTCGTAAATCAAATCGACAATCAACTTCATCTCGTGCAGGCACTCAAAGTACGCAATCTCCGGAGCGTAACCAGCCTCCACCAGCGTCTCGAAGCCCTTCTTGATCAGCGACGTCAACCCGCCGCACAGCACCGCCTGCTCGCCAAACAAATCGCTCTCTGTCTCTTCCTTGAACGTGGTTTGCAGCACGCCCGCTCGCGTCGACCCAATCCCATGCGCGTAAGCCAGCGCAAACTCATGCGCCCGTCCGCTGGCATCCTGATTCACGGCGATCAGCGACGGCACTCCGCGCCCTTCGGCATAAACCCTTCGCAGCAAGTGTCCCGGAGACTTCGGCGCAATCATCACCACGTCCACATCCGCTGGCGGCGCGATCGTCTTGAAATGAATGCTGAATCCATGCGAGAAGCCCAGAATCTTCCCCGGAGTCAGATGCGGCTGCACAAACTGCTCATACACCGCCGCCTGCGTCTCATCGGGCGTAAGCATGTGGATCCAATCCGCCCGCTTTGCCGCCTCATCCGGAGCCATGACCGACATACCATCTGCCCGCGCCTGCTGCGCGCTCGGCCGCGTAGGCTCCAGGCCCACAATCACCGTGCACCCGCTGTCGCGCAAATTCTGCGCCTGCGCATGTCCCTGGCTGCCGTAGCCCAGGATGGCGATGGTTTTGCCCTTCAGGGCGTTGGGGTTCGCGTCATGCTCGTAAAAAATAGTGGCCACTGGGAAACTCCTTTTTGCTACCCGTAAGACTAAAAGCAAACCGACCGGTCGGTCGGTTTATTAATGCTATTAGAACCGGCACTGAGTGTCAAGCGGGAAGTATTTGGGGTTTTTACTGGATAGATTCCCAGCCGCGGCAGGTCGCTACCATAACTCGAACTATGCGTTGTAATTCAGAGAGGGGGCTAGTTCTTAACCCAGCTGCTTTCAATCTTTGGCGGCTTCTGCAAGGTTTGCATCACCACGCAATACTGTTCCGTCTTGGCCTGCAGAGCAGCCAGCTGTTCCGGAGTCGCTCCCGGTGCGCGGACATCAAAAATTGCGCGAATGCTCTCGAATCCGACCGGGGCTTCCTTAGAAATTCCCAAGGTTCCGCTGAGATCGAGATCGCCTTCGACGGTGACGTCAATTTTCTCGGTAGGAATGCCCATGGCGGCCGCTACCATCTGGCAAGTGATCTGGGCGCACGCTGCGAGGGCGCCTAGAAGCAGGTCGCCGGAGCAGGCGCCCGTACCGGCACCGCCTACGCCTTTGTGCGCCTCCGCGTTATAGATGGCCCGACCCAGGTCGATCGAGCACGAGATGGGCGCGTCGGTCTGGCGTCCGGTTGCGGTCAGGGTGATGCGGGAGCTGCCCGGGTGTTGGCGGTACTGCTCTTTCAGCGGACGCTGCAGAGATCGAATATCCATGGCTTCCTCGGAATCACCAACATTATAGCTTTAGCCGCCGCACTACTCCGCCGTCGTGGGATCTATCACCGAACAGATTCGCGAAACCTTCCCCACTGGAAACCCGCTCTGGCGCGCATGTTCCCGAACCGCATCTTCGTCCGGTGCCACGTAAATGCAATAGATCTTATCGTCCGTCACAAAGCTCTCTACCCATTGAGTCTGGCTGCCCATGCCACGCAGGACGTCACGCGACTTTTGCGATATCTCCTGCAGTTGCTGCGGCGTAAAACTGCCGGCTTTCGGAATATCCCTTTCAATGACGAATCTTGGCATCGCAATCCCCCCTCTGTAGACGTTCAACATGGAGACGTGGAAAGCGTTCGCCGCTTCCACGTCTCCATGCCGTTTTAACGCGACTACTCACAAGCGTGTCGGCCCCCCCCAGCGTCTACGCTCCGTCGCAGCTCACAGAATTGTTCCAATCGACAAACGCACCCTGGGGATTATCGCGCCAGGCCCAGACGTGCAACTCGAAGAAGGGATTGATGTTGTAGCGGTTCGGACTATTCACCAACAGGAAGACCTGGCCGTCCAGCACTGGCGGCGCAGGATTGTTGGCCAGCCAGGTCGCCTGGTCCACAATGTACTCAACGCCAACTAGTGTCAGCTTGCCGTTCGAGGGTTCGTAGATCAGCGCTTGCGGATGCAAGACATCGATCGTGCCGTTGAGCAGCGCGCCGTTGACGTAGTGCACGCCCATGGCGCCGTGATCGGAGCCGCTGATGCAGCCCAGAAACGGTCCATAGCCGGCCGCGGTGGCGGCGTTTACGTTGGCAAACTGCGCCGTGGCCTCACGCACAGTTTGGACCAGACTCGGCGGCGCGGAACTGTTCTGATGCGCAGCGTGATTGTCAGCCATTTTTCGTTGCCCCACTGCGTACGTTGTGCACGCCAGCAGCAGGCAGCCTGCGATCTTGCCCAGCTTCACTCGATATTTCATTGCTTCGTACCTCCACTCGAATTTGAAATTTCAAAATAGATCGCGCAACCTTCTGCGCTTCCACCTAGATAGGCGCAAGTCGAGCCATGCAACTATCATTTCCATCGAAATTATTTTCCGCCAGAGAATGCCGTTATAATTCGGGGAATCTTGGGCCCTGAGGAGCCGCGAGCAGTGACCAGCCAGCAGAAAGCAGCCATCGGCACGGACGTGAGCTTGTTGCTTCGAGCCTGGAGCGATGGCGATCGCAACGCCCTGGATCGACTGACGCCGATCGTCTACGACGAATTGCGCCGGCTGGCGCGCTTCTACCTGCACAAGGAACGTCCGGGCCATAGTTTGCAGGCCACCGCACTGGTCAATGAGGCTTACCTGAGGCTGGTTGACTACAAGCGCATGCGCTGGGAAAATCGCGCTCACTTCTTCGCCGTTTCAGCTCAGCTTATGCGCCGCATTCTGGTGGACCACGCGCGCCGGCACAACCTGAAACGCGGTGGCGGGGTGCAGCACGTTGCCCTGGAAGACACCGTGATGATCGGGGCAGACCGGGCGGGGAATCTAGTCGCGCTCGATGAGGCGATACAACAACTGGCTCGCATGGATGCGAGAAAGGCGCGCGTGGTGGAGTTGCGTTTTTTTGGAGGCTTGAGCGTGGAAGAGACAGCCGAAGTGCTTCAGATATCTCCGGTCACGGTAATGCGCGACTGGAGTTCCGCCCGGGCCTGGCTCTACCGAGAAATGGGCGGAGGATCAAGCGATGGATGCTGAGCGCTGGGGGCGGGTGGATCAACTGCTGCAATCGGCGCTGCTGCTCACCCCCGAGCGCCGCGAAGAATTTATCTTCCGGGAGTGTGCCGGCGATTCCGCGCTGGAACGGGAAGTCAGATCTTTGCTTGACTCTCACCGCAACGCTAACGATTTTCTCGAACATCCCGCCATTCGGGTTGCGGCCAAGGTGATGGCCCAGGTCGATAGCGGCGATGCCTCCGATTCAATTTGCGGCCAACTTCTCTCCCACTATCAGATCCTGCAGAAATTAGGCGCGGGCGGAATGGGCGTGGTCTATCGCGCCCGCGATACGCGGCTGGATCGCGAAGTGGCAATCAAGACTCTTTCTTCGGATCGCGTTTCTCAACCCGACGCCCTGTCTCGATTTGAAAAAGAAGCTCGCGCCGCCTGCGCTCTCAACCATCCCAACATCGTCACTGTTTACGAACTGGGGCAGGTGAACGGCATGCACTACATCGCCATGGAACTGGTGGAAGGGGAGACCATCCGCGAGATGCTGGCGGGGGGACCCATTCCATTCCGCAAGGCGGTCGCTATTGCGTCTCAAATAGGCGATGCGCTGGCCAAGGCGCACGAAGTTGGCATTGTGCATCGCGACCTGAAGCCGGAAAACCTGATGGTGACCGCGGATGGTACCTGCAAGGTTCTGGATTTCGGCCTGGCAAAGCTGCGCCCCAAGGTTTCTCCCGGGGCTGATCCATCCAGCCACCCCACCAGCAGTTCCATCAGCGAGTATGGCACCGTGATGGGAACTGTGGGGTACATGTCGCCGGAGCAGGCTACCGGGGTCGAAGTCGATTTCCGTTCCGACCAGTTTTCTTTCGGGGCGGTGCTCTACGAAATGGTTACGGGGCTGCCGGCGTTCCGAAAAAAGACGCATATGGAAACTATGGCGGCGATTCTCCGGGATGAACCGGAACGAACTGGGTCGAGAATGATGCAAGCACCGGCGCCCTTCACCTGGATCGTAGAACGCTGTCTGGCAAAGAAGCCGGAACAGCGCTATGGCTCGACGCGGGATCTGGCTCGAGATCTTGTCGCAGTGCGGGACCGGCTGGCGGAGGCCCCAGGCCGGCAGTCGGAGCCCCGCCCCAACAGCCTGCCGGTGCAGCGAACTACATTCCTGGGACGCGAGCCGGAAGCGGCCGCGCTCCGCCAACTATTGACCCGCGACGATGTACGGCTGGTGACCCTCACTGGTCCGGGCGGCATCGGGAAGTCCCGCCTCGCCTTGCAGGTAGCAGGAGAAATGGCGGCGGACTTTCCGGGGGGAGTGTGCTTCGTGGCGCTGTCGGCGGTTCGCGAGCCGGGGTTGGTCGCACCCGCCATTGCACAAGCTGCGGGAGTGGGCGAGAGCAGCGGGCAGTCATTGCCCGAAAGTCTGAAAGATTTTGTAAATGGGCTTAGCGAAAATCTTCTTCTTCTGCTGGATAATTTTGAGCACGTGATTGCGGCAGCGTCTCTGATTGCGCATTTGCTGACCACCGGAGCGAAACTGAAAATCGTGATCACCAGCCAGGCGCCCTTACACGTCTACGGCGAACACGAGTTTCCCGTGCCGCCACTGCTCCTGCCCAACCTCAAGAACCTTCCCTCGATCGAAGTGCTTTCCGCTCTTCCGTCCGTCGCACTCTTTGTGGAGAGAGCGCGAGCGGTGAAGCGCGATTTCGTCCTGACCAAAGAAAATGCTCCTGCAGTATCGGCGATCTGCTCCCGGCTGGACGGTCTGCCTCTAGCCATCGAACTGGCGGCGGCCCGGGTCAAACTGTTGTCGCCTTCCGCCATGCTGGCGCGACTGGAAAAGCGGTTAAACTTGTTGACCGGTGGCGCACTCGATTTGCCCACTCGCCAGCAAACTCTGCGCAGCACCGTCGACTGGAGCTATGGCTTGCTCAATCCCTCGGAGCAGACTTTGTTCCGGCGGCTGGCTGTCTTCAGCGGCGGCAGCACACTGGAAGGAGTCGAGGCTGCCTGCGACACCAACGGCGATCTTGGCTTGGACGTCCTCGACGGGATGGCTTCCATGGTGGACAAGAGCCTGGTGCAGCAGGTCGAGCAGGCGGACAACGAAGCACGTTTCTTCATGCTTTCCACCATCCAGGAGTACGCTCTGGAGCGTTTGGCCGAGAGTCATGATGAGCCGGCGACTCGCCGCGCCCATGCCGCTTACTATCTTGTGCTGGCGGAAGAGGGGGCTGAGGACGCGGGCACCCGGCTCGAATGGCTGGATCGTTTTGAAGTCGAGCACGATAACCTGCGCTCCGCACTCGATTACCTGATCAAAACGGGAGAGTGGGAGTGGGGACTCCGGCTAGGCGCGGCGCTATTTCATTTCTGGGAAACACGGGAGCACCTTACCGAAGGGAGGGACTACATCGCCCGGCTGCTGGCCATGAAGGGGAGCTTTGCCCGTCCCAAGCTTCGGGCCCGTCTGCTGTTCTCCGGAGCCGTTTTAGCGGGAGAGCAGGGCGATTACGTCTGTGGGCGGAAGCTGCTCGAAGAAAGCCTCGACACCTGTGTCGATCTGAAAGATGACCGGGGCGCAGCGGTCGCACTGAACGCTCTGGGCGTTTACGCTCGCGATCACGGCGAACTAACCGAAGCCACCATGCTCTTCGAGCGCTGTGTTGCGATATGGAAGGATTTGGGAGAAGCGGGCGACATTGCCCGCTCGCTGAGCAACCTTGCCAATGTAGTGAAGCTACGCGGAGAGTATGCCAGCGCGCTATCGCTCTTCGACGAGTGCCTGACCATGTTCCGCAAAGCGGGAGACAATGAGGGAGTGGCGTGGACATTGAATTATCAGGGGGATGTAGCCCGGCAAAAATCGGATTTCGCCGCCGCACGCTCTTTCTACGAACAAAGTCTAGCTGCGTTTCGGCAACTCCAGGATGGGTGGGGAAGGGCGAGCGCGCTTTCGGATCTGGCGGGGCTGTGCAGCGATCAGGGTTACAACGCAGAAGCTCGCCGATTATACGGAGAAAGCGTTAGTTTGTTTCGTGACTTGGGCCATCAACGCGGCATTGCCCGAGTGCTGGAATCTCTGGCGGCGGATGCGGCGGCGCAATCGAATCCGGAGCTGTCACTGCGCCTGGCGGGGGCTGCCGCCGCACTTCGTCAGCGACTGGGCGCTCCCTTGCCACCGGCCGAGAAACCGAGACTGGAAAAAGCCCTGGATTTTGCCCGGCGAACTCTTGGCACTGCCGCCGGATTGACGGCGTGGATGGAAGGCTGGGAAACGCCGGTGGCAGAGGTCGTCGCAGAAGCATTGGGCGGGGCAGACGAACCAACTCCTCGAAGCCTGAGTTCAACCTAAATTAGTTGGCGGTATCAGGATTTATCAAGCGGCGCACCGCGGAGACGCGGTTCGCTGGAAACCCACCCCGGCGGGCATGTTCGCGAACCGTCTCTTCATCCGGTGCGAGGTAGACGCAGTAAAGCTTATCGCCGGTGACGTAGCTATGAAGCCACTTGATTTCCGGTCCCATTTCTCTCAAAACGCCGACGGAAGTGCGCGCGGCCTCTTTAATTTCCGCATCCGAGAAACTGCCGATACCCGGGATTTCCCGCTCGATCACAAATTGGGGCATAAACACCTCACAGCAGGGGTAATGTTAGCAGATTATTTCGGCGGATAAGAACCCCGCAGGCAGCTCTGGCAATCCCGCCCACAACTGTTTACCATGTCACCCGATGCCTCGCGAGACTCTGGTCGATTCCCGGCAGGAAATTTTGCGTACCGCCGCTCGCCTGTTTCAGCAGCGCGGTTACGACGCGACTTCCATGAACGACGTGGCTTCCGCGCTCCGGCTGAGCAAAGGCGGACTCTATCACCACTTTCAGAGCAAGGACGAAATCCTGTTCGAGATCATGAACCACGCCATGGAGATCACGCAGCAGCGGGTACTTAATCCGGTTCGAGGTATCGCCGATCCCGAAGAGCGCCTGCGGACGCTGATTCGCTTGCATATTGAGGTCGTGCTCAGCCCTCGCGACCGCGAGATCACGGTGATGTTGCACGAGAACCATCCCCTGCCGCCCACGCTGCGCAAGCGCATCAACGGGCGCAAGAAAGAGTACATCCACTTCCTGGAAAATTTAATGGCGGAAGTTCAAGACAAAGCGCAGAAGGAGAGGCAACAAAAAATCTACGCGCAATCCAGCAAAGGGAGGGTGAGCCCGCGGGCCGCGGCCTTCGCGCTGCTGGGGATGATCAACTGGATTTATCAGTGGTACAAACCAGAAGGAGATTTGCAGGCGCAGAATCTCATCCCACAGTTCACCGACCTCATCCTCGGCGGAATTTTCGTATGAAGACGTTATTCGCCACACTGGCGGAGATCGAAGAGCAGCGCGCCAAAAGCGGCAAGCCGTACCGGGAGTTCCTGCGGGTTCCGGCGATGAGTGCGGGTCTATACGTTCTGCCGGTGGGAGGAATTGACCATCAAAAACCGCATCGCGAGGATGAAACCTATTACGTGATTCGTGGCCGCGCGCGTTTCAAAGCCGGATCCGAGGATCGCGAAGTTTCCACCGGAGACGTAATCTTTGTCGCCGCCCAAGTTGGACACCGCTTCTACGACATCACGGAAGAGTTGGCAGTGCTGGTTGTGTTCGCTCCCGCTGAGACTTAGTTTCGAGTCTCGAAAAATAGTCTCGAGTCGCGAGTCCCGAGTATAAAATCCGGTTTTTCGGGAGCGAATGGCTGGGTTCGTGACTCGCAGCTCGTGCCTCGCGGCTCGCGACTCCAGACTTATTTCGGCGGGATCCAGTAAATTTCTTCTTTGATCGCCGTCTTGTCGAGGAAGCCGCGACGCTTCAGGATCGCTTTGCTGTTCGCGATCATGTCGGGATGTCCGCAAAGATAGGCGTGTGTGTTCGTCGCGTCCAGTCCCCACGAGTCGGCATACTTGCGCAGAATATCGTCGGCGCGTCCGATCTCGCCCGGCCAATCGGAGTGGTCCCAGGGACGGCTCACCGTTGGAACATATTTGAAAAAAGGGAGTTCTTCGGCGAATTTGATCAGCTCATCTTTATAGCCGAACTCCCAAGGCCGGCTGGCGCCGTTCAGCAAGAATAATTTGTGCGAGCCGTCGAAGCGGCCTTCTTTCCATTCCTTTGCGAGTGTGCGTACGAAGCTGACAAAGGGAGCGACCCCGGTTACGGTCGAAACCAGAAGATGATTGTTGCCGCCATTTGAAGTTTCCAGCATGAACTTGCCTTTGGGAGCTTTGCGCATCAGCACTGGATCGCCGGGCTGAAGCTTGTGCAGTTTGGGCGTGAGCGCGCCTTCGGGAACCAGTTCAAAGAAAAATTCGACTTCGTCTTCGGCGGGAGAGGATGCAATCGAATAAGGCCGCTCGATGCGCTTCCCGTCGTGCTCGACCCCGAGCGTGGCATATTGGCCGGGCTGGAAGTTGAAATGTTCTCCGGCCTGAACGCGGATCATCCACAGGTCGGGCGCGAAGTCGACGCGTTGGGTAATGCGGGCATGGTAAAACTTGTCATCCGCGGTGGTCATGGGCCAAACCTCACAGGCTCTTAAGAAATTTTAGATGACCGCGTCAAAGCAGAAGCATCGGGCCAGCAGAGGAGAGATGATACACGGCCAACCGCGAGATTGACAACCGAACGGTCGTTCGAAGCGGGATGGTTTGCGAATGGGGGGAAGAGAGGCACGGAGTGAAAATCCTGCGCGTTTCTCCGTGCCTCTGCGGGTTGGGTTTCTACTTGCTCAAGACGAGTACGACAAAACTATCCGGCAGAATGGGAGGGCGAGGGTGCGGATTATCCGCGGTGGCGGCTGGAGCCGTGCCAAACTTGGCAGTAACGACGATGACGTTGTGAGTTTTGGCGTCGAGAGCCAGGGTTCGGGCGCGGGGTTGTGTAGGAACATTTTCTGCCACGCTGAATTTATCCGGTGATTCTTCCTTGATCACATTCAGTACGCCCTCGCCGCAGGAGGCGAAAGCCAAACCGGTTTCTTCATCGAATGCAGTGGCATCTACCCCGTCGCCGATCGCGGGTGTAGCCAATACCTTACCGGTATCGGCATCGACCACCGCCATCATTTTGTTATCGCAGCCAACGAAGAGGCGGCGGTTCTTTACGTCCATGGAGAGTCCGCTTGGCTCCTTGCATGGCGCCAGCGGCCAGGACTGTTTCACCGACAGCTTGTTGGAGTCGATCGACGTGAGTTCGCTCTTGTCTTCAATGTTGACGAAGACGCCGCCTTTCCGGTCGCTGGCGGCGAACTCGGGCTTGCCATCCAGTTTGATCGTACCCAGCACGGTGCCGTTGGTGGCATCGATGACGGTCGAATCCTGGCTGCGGCCGTTGAAGGTAAACACGCGCTTGGTGGCAGGATCGTAAAGAATAGCGTCCGGATTCTCTCCCACTTTTATCTTGCTGCTGGTGGCCAACGTCTTCATGTCAAAAACGCTGACGGTGTTCTCGCGTCCGTTGCTGGTAAAGCCTTTGCCCAACTCTGGCGCCAGGGCGATGCCGTGCACGCCCGGCGTATCGGCGATATCGCCAACGGATTTGCCGGAATCGAGGTCGAGGACCATGACGTGGGTTCCGCGCGAAATATAAAGCCGGCGGGCGGAAGCGTCGGCGGTCAGATAATCCCAGCCGCCATCGCCGCCAACCTTGTAAGTGTTCACAACTTTGTACCCTGGACCCGCTGCCGCGAAAGCTACGGTCGCGACCAGCAGTACTAGTGATGCACGCAAGACATGGCGCATAAAATTCCCCTTTGTGAGCATATTTTCTCCACAGACAATCTTGAACTCCCGCGCTTGCATTGGTGGAGGCCGCCATCGTGAAGCGGCCGGAAACGTTGTACTCGAAAGGGCGGGTTCCAGAAGTAACTTTACCCTATTTTGGCCCGTGCCTAAACTCATGGTATGTATGGGCCTTCTCCAACTCCGCCAGTATCTCCTGTCTCCGGGCCGCAGCCAGAGCGTGGCACGCGGCATTGGCCGCAACTCGCTGCGGTCGGCGCAGGCGTGTTGCTGGCGCTGTTTGTGAGCGGTGGAGGAGCGGCGGCGGTGTGGGGAAAGACGGTGCAGATATTCTCGCCACGAAAAAGTTCACTTCAAACCGCGCACGTTGCCGATAGAAACGCCGGTGCCGTAGACCGCGATCTGAATTCGCAGCGTCCGCAAAAGCAGGCGGAGATGCTGCTCACGCGCGCCGTCAGCCGCGACGATCAAGCCGTCAATGAAATTCAAGCGCGTCTGGACGGGTGGCGCGGAAAAATCCAGTGGGATCCACAGCTCAGCGATCTGACGACAGTCGCACTGAATTCAAATGATGCCAGCGTTCGTGTTTCCGCCATCGAAGTGCAACTGGCGGCCTACGGACTCAACAAGAGCGATTCCACGGTAGAGGCGCTTATCCGCCGGGCCAATTCTGGCGATCACGCTCAAAAAGTGTGGGCGCTCTGGGGGCTGGGCTTGCTGGGAAATCGCGGAGTCGAAACGGATCGCGTGGTGCAGTTGCTGAGCGCCCAACTGAAGACCGGAGCGAATTCTGATGAAGACTCACGACGGTGGGCGGTGGAAGGTCTGGCGCTGGTAGGAACGACCGCAACCATTTCGCCGCTTCTAACCGCCATGCACGATGATCCGTCACCGGTGGTTCGGGAGCGCGCCGCGTGCAGTTTGGCGGAGTCCGGCATGCTGAGCCACGAGCAGCGCATGATCGCAGTGCCGCAGCTCATCAATTATTCCAGCGATCCCAAACTGGACGCGCAAACTCATGGCTGGGCATTTCAGGCGCTGGCAGATATCACGCAACAGCATTTGCCCAACGACTCTGCGGCCTGGCGGAGTTGGTATGAAAATTCAGTGGCCGGCGGCCAGTGATCAGTGATCGAGGGGGTAAATTTTTCGCGATCGATCATGATTCCCTGCCTACCGGCCACTAACTTCCGCCCACTCCTTTATTCCGCCATTTTGGCTACGTGCACCTCGAAGCCGGTTTTTGGCAGCAGAGAGGTCAGCGAGAAGGCTTTGAAGCCGTCGCCGTTCACCTCGGTGTGCCGGTAGACTCCGGGTTCGTTCTCAATCGTTTCGCGGCGTCCATCCATGTCCGCCAGAAATGCCTGGGCTTGCGACGTGCTAGCCTCGCCACCTTTGGCGCGCGTAACCACCGCTTCTGAGGCGTAGGAGCGCACCAGCTTCGGCCAATATTTTTCCAGTAGTTCGGTGCTGGCAAAAATGTCAGCCCAGATGATACGTCCATTCATCGCAACCACCACGCCCACCGCATTGCGATCGCGCAGTTGTTTGATCAGGCTTTCGTAGTTGTGCTGGATGGGCGCCGCGATCTCATCCACTCTTTGTTTTACATCTTTGTTTTCCATCACTCGCGCGTAAGAACTGGTGGAACGAATCTCATCGGCGCTGATTGCGGGCGCCGCTCCTGCCACCTCCACAGCCATAGAAGATTGTTGCTTGCGCACTTCCGCCCAGACCTGGTTCTGATCTTTGTCGCCCATGGCTTTGGCGCGGACGGAAGGTTGCGCCATGATTGTGCCTGCAGCCCCACCAGAGCCTGAACCTATTCCAGTTCCGGATGAGGCATAAGTTGTGCCGGAAGCACCGAAGTGGTCGCTGGTTGCGACCCAGCGGCCGGGCTCGACGCAGAACACGCCCAGATCGACCGGATCACTCTCCGGTGGAACGATGCGGTCTTTGCCGATGACGCGGTCCTGCTTACCTCCGGTAACAATCTCGCCGGCCAGCAGCAGCAGCGGTCTTTTCGAATTATTTACCAGCACTAGCCGGTTGACCTCAGCGCTGTTTTCGCGTTGCACGGCGGGCACGGGGCGGCGCCGCATTAATCCCCGAACATTTCCATATTCCGTCACGACCACGTCGCCCGAGCGCAATCCTTCATCCAGAGTGATGAATTCGCTGGTGGTATAGGACTTGGGGGCGACGACAGGGAAGACAGTTAAACTGCCGTGCCGTATCGGATCTAGCACTCGGTAACCCGATGCAGAAGCTTGTTCTCCGGCTTGGACCGGCTGTGGGCTCAAGCAGGCTAAAGCAATGGCCACGACGGCGACACCTGTGGTGACTGCCAGAGCTGCTGCAAAAAATCTTTGATTGATCATTTTCTTCATGCTGGTCTTCTTCTCGCTGATCTTCTTCATGCTGATCACTCTTTCACTCATCCCTCTTGGACGCATAAATTTCCCTCCGCTCGCGGACGGTGCGTCCCGCTCCCAGAGGAGCTGTTGCCAAGCTCAACGGGGCGCACCGTCCAACGCGCCGCTCATCTCGACTTCGGTGAGAGAACGTGTTGGGAGTTGGGGCTTGCGCCCGAAATTATTATGGAAAGCGTCTAATCAATTGGTAACATCGGGTCACCAGCTGTGTTTGTGAGAGGGTGGCTGACGCGTCTTCGTCATGGGTCCTGTGAAAATAATTTCCGCGGCAGTGCAAACAGCAGTTGCCGGTGTGCTTGAGGATCTGCATGCCAAGGCCTGCTGCGAAAAAGTTGGATTGTCGCGCAATTCATTCGCCGAAGTTCTGGGCGACGTGGCGACGAAGTATCTGCCGGCAGGGTGCAGCGAGAATGACGCGAGAGCATTTCTGCTGACGTTGCGGGTGGAGGAACTGGCGCTGGCGAGAGCTTGCGCCGCGGGCAGCAATCCGGCATGGGAGATTTTTCTAACCCTCTATCGCGAGAAGTTATATCTCTCAGCCTTGCGCATTGCGCGGGAAGATTCGGCGGCGCGTGACCTTGCCGACAGCCTTTACGCGGAGTTGTACGGAACCAATACTCGCGAGGGGGAACGGGTTTCGAAACTGGCCTCGTTCACCGGGCGAGGGTCTTTGGAAGGCTGGCTACGAACGGTGTTGGCGCAGGAATTCGTAAACCGCTACCGCCGCACCAAGCGCTTGGTAAGCCTGGAAGAGGAAAGTGAAGACGGTGTACAGTTGGCTGCGCCGGAGCCTGAGCCCGTGCGGGCTGCCGACAGTCGACTTGAATTGGCCACCGATGCCGCTCTGGCGGGGCTGGCGAGTGAAGACCGGATAGTTCTGGCGGCTTATTATCTGGATGGTCGCACCCTGGCGGAAATAGCACGCCTGATGGGGGTGCACGAATCCACCATCAGTCGCAAGGTGGATAAGTTAGGCAAGTCCTTGCGCAAGAAGATCTTGGCGAGCCTGTCTCAGCAAGGCATGTCGCGGCGTCAGGCAGAAGAGGCGCTGGATGTGGACGTGCGTGATCTTCAGGTGGATATTCGACGGAGTCTGGCGCAAGAATCTCCTAACGATGCGTTCTCCCCAAAGAAGGTACAGGTCAGAACTCGGGAAGACTCCGGATAAAGATTGCCCGGAGGTGCGCGTTTCAGAATTGAATGAGTGAAAGGTTTAGAGAATAAGAGTGGAGATGCGGGACTTTCCTAAAATTGTGCGTGAGCGGTTGCAGCGGACGGGAGTGGGGAATTCCCATCCGGACGCCGATTTGCTGACGGCGTTTGCCGAGAAGATTCTCGCCGCCAATGAGCGAGAACATGTGGTGCGGCACCTGGCGCAATGCGGCGAGTGCCGCGAGATTGTGCTGCTGGCGTTGCCCGAAGCGGAAGATGCGGCACAGGCGTTTGAGAGCCGAACGCGAGTGAACTGGTTGCGCTGGCCGGCTTTGCGTTGGGCGGCGGTGGCTGCGGGAATTCTGGTAGTGACGGCGGTGGGAGTACAGCAATTCCGCCAGAACCCTAACATGACGCAGCTTGCCGCAAATTTGGTGGCTAAGAAGCAGTTGGCGGCGGCGCAGGTCGCTCCGCTTTCTGCGGCCACACCGGCGACGCCGGTTTCGTCTTCGCTCCAGGAAGCGCGGCCAAAGCATGTAGAGATGGAGAAGAAGACGGCGGCCCGAGCTGGGTACGCGGCGGCAGCGGATTCGGCCGACAACGCGAATGCGCTTTTTCCTCGCTCCAACCAAATGGGTAGCGGAGTTGGGGGCGGAATTGGCTCGGGAGCGGGCGGGGGGATGGCGACGGGAAGCGCGGTGAGCCAGGAAGTAACTTCAAGTAACAATCGGCCACCCGCCGCGAATGTGGACGCCGCGAAATTGAATTCGCCCGTCCCATTGTCCAGCCAAGTGGTGGAAGTTGCGGGAGCGGCTCCGCCGGCGGAATCCGATTCGTCGACTCAAGCGAATCACGTCGAGGTCGCGCGGAATCAAGACTCAGACGCGTTGCTTACTTCGGGAAAACAATCTGAGGCGGTCGTCCGGGCGAAGCCAACGTTGGCGCAGAATGCAGCAACAGCTTCGTTGGGTGGACTACACAAAGACGCCTCTCCCCAAAAGAGTCCGGCATTGCGTTGGAACATCGGCGTCAATGGCGCGCTACAGAAGTCGATGGATGGGGGCAGTACATGGTCCGAGATGAGCCTGACGGCGGAATCGTCCAAGCCTAATCTGGTGGGGCAAGCGCAATCTGAAATCGCAGTGGGGACGTCGGCTCAGCCGCGAAGCGCAAAACGGGCGGATGCCAAGGCTGCGCCTGCGTCGGTTGTGCCAGTTGTCTTCCGCGCGCTTTCGGTGTCGTCGAATGGTGCGGAGGTGTGGGCCGGCGGCGCTGCCGGCGTTTTGTACCACACTATGGATGGCGGAGATCTATGGGTGCGCGTGATTCCGTCTGAGGCGGGCATCGCACTGCATGGGGATATTGTGGGCATTGAGTTCTCTGACCTGCGAAATGGAACCGTGATCACTTCAGATGCATCCGTATGGGCGACCCGCGACAACGGGCAGAACTGGCACAAACAGCAATAACTCCTGTTGCTTGTGGAAGTGCCACATCAGCACTGGCCTGCACACTGGGAAATTTCTATTACCAAAGTGACGTTTACACGAAATGGGTAGTTCACTAGTATCCATCTCGTGGTTTGGCAGTTCTGGGGGAGGGCTGCCGAGGCGTCTTGGACTGAAAAGTCCGAGGCGCTTTTTTTTGTCTTTTCTAAAAATGCGCGACTGCTATAGTCTTCTAGTTGATCTTAAAGCATCGATATTTCGTCTGGCAATTGGCGCTGTTCGCCATCATCCTCTGTGCCTGCGTTTTTCCCGTGAAGGCACAGGAAAATCCCTATATCGTCGCGTACGACCACTATCTGGAAGAGCCCGGCAGTCTGGAAGTGGAATATTTTTCCACGTTCGGTACGCAGCGGGCAGGCAATGACTTTCATGCATTCTGGGCCGAGTTTGAATACGGGGCCACGGCGTGGTGGACCACCGAGGTCTACGTCGACGGCCAGACCACCTTCAGCGATAGCACTATTTTTACAGGATTCCGCCTGGAGAACCGCTTCCGCTTGCTGCAGCGAGAGCATTTTGTCAATCCAGTTCTCTATGTGGAATACGAGCAGACCAGCGGCGCGGATAAAATTCTGAAAGAAGTAGAAGGCCACGACGTGGAAGCCGATTACGCAGCTTCCAATGCAGTTGCACGCCAGGAGCACGATCACGAACTGGAGTGGAAGCTGTTGCTTTCAAAAACGTTCAGCGGCTGGAATGTTGTCGAGAACACCATCGCCACCAAAAATCTTACAGGCGGCAACCCGTGGGAGTTTGGTTATGCGCTGGGTGCCAGTCGCCCGCTGGCGTTGAAAGCCTCTGCGAAACGTTGCAACTTCTGCCGTGAAAACTTTATTGCTGGAGTTGAAATGTACGGCGGCCTGGGCGATCGCCATAGCTTCGGTTTGCACGAAACCTCACACTACGTGGCACCGGTGATTGCCTGGAACATGCCCTCAAATTGGACCTTGCGCCTTTCGCCAGGCTTTGGTTTGAACGAAAATAGCCATGCCTTCTTGCTGCGTTGGGGGGTGTCACGCGAGTTTTCCGGCTTTGGCGAAGGCGTACGCAGATGGCTGGGAGGCAGACAGTGACTCGGAGCGCGCGATCCATCCAGGCAGGAGTTCTGACGATTCTGGTTCCCGTGGTGCTGATAGCTCTGTCGGTCGCGCAAAAAGGAAGCCACGATTCCAATAAGTACGATCCCAGCAGGAAAGATATCTACGCGGAACTAGAGAAAGCTCCCAGGAAAGCTGCCGCTCGAAGCAATCCATTGCAGGGTGACGCGGACGCAGTCCCGGCCGGCGCCAATCTTTTCGACCAGCACTGCGCCGAATGTCACGGTGAGATGGCTGAGGGCACGCGCAAAGGGCCAAGCCTTCGGGTTGAGCCGGTGCAGCAGGCCACTCCGGGTGCGCTCTTTTGGGTTTTGACCAACGGTGTGGTCCGCCGGGGAATGCCTGTATGGTCGAAATTGCCGGAGCCGCAGCGCTGGCAACTGGTGAGTTACATGAAATCTCTGAATCCCTCGCCCCAGCCTTCGCAATGAAGGAATGTGCGCCTTAGCATTTCGTTCAAACTCTGTAGCCTGTTTGAGATTTGGGCTTTTGCGACCTTCCTGAAGGCCCAAGCATCCAATCGCAAGTGGTAAAATAAAGGGTTGGCCCCGGTCTCGGGGCGAACGTTTATAGATGTAGGATTCGTAATTCTTAGATCGTAATTTTAAAGTTCGTCGGGGCCCCGGCTAGACCACTCGTTGTTTCCACAATGGGAGCGTCCGCCGATCACGCGACGTCACAACGAGGAGAAATCTATGGCAGGCAACGGTATTGTCGAAGTCACCGATGCGAACTTCGACGCAGATGTTTTGAAATCGGATACGCCCGTGCTGGTGGACTTTTGGGCAACCTGGTGCGGCCCCTGCCGCGCTATCGCCCCCATCGTCGAGGAATTGGCGAAGGACTACCAGGGTAAGGTCAAGATCGGCAAGATGGACGTCGATTCCAACAGCTCCACCCCCATGCGGTACAAAGTGACCGGCATCCCCACGCTGCTGGTCTTCAAGGGCGGACAAGTGGTGGAGCAGATTGTCGGGTATCGTCCCAAGGAAGCGATTGCCCAGGCGCTGGATAAGCATATCGCGTAAGGACGCTTCGAGCGACGAGCCTCGAGGAACCAACTCTCAGCTTCAAACGCACGCGGATT
Organism: uncultured Acidobacteriota bacterium; assembly: GCA_963758565.1. Classification (GTDB taxonomy): domain Bacteria; phylum Acidobacteriota; class Terriglobia; order Terriglobales; family Acidobacteriaceae; genus Sulfotelmatobacter. The sequence goes on from CAVWVX010000001.1 coordinate 1,262,464, forward strand.
TCAATCGCGTGCGTTTTATTTTGTCCGTTGCCCTCGCGTTAGGGCCCGTGGCCCTCAAAGCTCGCAACTCGGAGCTTCCTACATTGCCGCCGGCAGGGTGTACTCGAACTCATACGAGTGTTTTCCCTGGTCGATTTTGATGGTGAGCATTCCGGAGATTCCTTCCAGTTGTCCGGTACCGGAATCCGGTACGACCGTGATGCTCATCGTCGGCGTACCTCGTGTCATGGTTCCGCTGTGCTGCAGGACAAAGCTGCCGCTGCGACCTTTCAGCGTTCCGGTAACTTTCTCCATGGCGACGTAGCCGCCGGAGCCCTTCACCACCGCGGCGGCCGACGAGAGCATGAATCCCTTGCTGGTACCCTCCAGATCGCCGTGAAATTGTTTGTCGATCGACATTCGACCGAGTCCTGCATCGCCTTCTTCGGCCGCTTGCGGTGTCAGTTTCACGTCAAACGTCCCACTGGCATGCATGGTCAAAGCTTTCTCCTTGGCGGGCGCAGCCTGCGCATGAACGAAAGCGGTCAAGGCCACGGACAAATATATCGCGGCAATCAGTTTCGCTCGAGGTTGGAATGGTTGCGGCATAGCTGGAAGAGCTATAGAAGTAGCTGGAAACTGAGAACTGACTACTGAGAACGGGACTGCCTTAGTATTTTCGCAACACGCCAATTACCCGGCCCTGCACTTCAACCGAAGCCGCCGGAACAATGATCGGTTTCATGGTGACGTTTGAAGGTTGCAGCCGGATGTTGTCGCCTTCACGGTAGAACCGTTTCAACGTAGCGTCACTCTGGTCGACCAGCGCCACCACAATGTCGCCGTTGTGCGCCGTCTTCAGCTTTTCCACCATTACATAGTCTCCATCAAGGATGGCCTCATCCTGCATGGAGTCGCCGCGCACCTCGAGTACAAATACTTCCCTGGAGCGCACAAAGTCAGCTAAAGAAATGGTTTCGTTGTTCTGCACCGCCTCGATCGGCATGCCGGCAGCAATTCGACCCAGCAGAGGCAGCACCAGCCCCGTATTCACGCTCATGGCCTGCTTGAGCCGTCCCTTGGGCGGCACCAGGTCAATGGAGCGGCTGCGGTTGTAATCGCGGGTGAGCAATCCCTTCTTTTCGAGGTTGGTGATGTGCTTGTGCACGGTGGCCAGGGAGTTGAGGTCAAGGCCGTTGCCGATCTCCTCGAATGACGGGGAGTATCCATGCTCCGCCACGAAACGAGAGATAAAGTCATACACTTCGCGCTGCCTACGTGTGATGGCCATGCCGGTATTGTTGGCGAAGGGAAGGCGAATGTCAAGAGGAATCAAAGCCAGCTCCTTTCGCCACCGGTCAAGGCAGCAAGTCGAAGACGACTCCCAGTCCGTCGCTGCCTCCTTGAGTTGCGGTGCCAAAAAGCTTTCCCGAATTCACGATGACACCTGCGTTGGGAAAGCCGCCATCGGTGCCTCCGGTGAAGGTATGGACGAGGGCCTCGGGCCAAGGCGCTTGCGAACTGGGCGTCAGTTCGTAAATGGCGCCTGCCGAGTATGCTGCTCCGGCTTGGGCGGCTGCGTAGAGATTGCCGCGGACATCAAAAGCCACGGGGCCAACGGCCTCCCAGCCGTCTTTATTTTTATAGAGAGCGCGCAGAACGCTGAGAGTCCACGATCCGTTCGCGTTTTTCTTCAATTCAAAAACCGTGCCGCAGCCGTTGGGCGGGCAGAGTTGAGCGTCTCCCCCGAATTCAGTGGTGCCGTACAAATTTCCGGCGGAGTCAAAAACTGGGGTTGAGTTGGGAAGCTGTCCGTCGCTGGTGTTGAAACTGAAAAGAATGCTCTCGCTGTAACTGCCATCAGCTTGCGGAGACAATTCGTAGATTGCTCCTTTTCCGTTGGCGCCGCCAGCTTGCGTGACGCCATAAAGATTTCCGGCTCTATCCATCCCCACGCTGCCGCCGGGCAAGTCCCCATCGGGTCCCAAGTACGAACCAGGGAAGCTGTAAAGAAGTGTTTCGGTCCATCCGCTGGATGAAGGAGTGAGCCGGAAGACCGTGCCGCCATTGTCGAGCCCGGCTTGAGTGCCACCGAACTGGGTAGTGCCGTAGAGATTGCCGGCCGGGTCAAAGATGAGCTCAGCTTGCGGATCGTATCCATCAGTGCCGCTGCCGAAGCTGTGCAGAACGGTTTCGGTCCAGGTGCCAGCCGAGGGCGTCAGTTCGAAGACAACTCCCAAATTGAAGTCGCCTCCGCCCGCAGTCGTGCCAAAAAGGTTTCCGGTGGCATCCAACAGAAGAGAGGCAGCAGGAGAGTCTCCGTCGGGACCGCTGAAGCTATAGATCACCTTCTCTGTCCAAGACCCGTCAGGCTGTGGCGAAATCTGGAAGACGCAACCTCTATTGAATGTGCCCCCCACGATGGTGGTTCCATAGAGATTGCCGTTGGAGTCGGCTGTCACGCGAACATACGGGCTGGCGCAATCGGAAGGCGCGCCGGTGAAACTGTGCAAGACATGCTCGCGAGAAGCAGCATTCACTGTAGAAACGAATAGAAAACTAGAGGCGACGAGGACAAAGCCGAAACTCAGGCAGCGAAAGGACATGGCGACTCCGGAGGAACTCAACTGCGACAAGTAAAGATTCAGTTTTTGCAGAGAAGGTTGGAGAGCCGGGGTAACTGCTTGCTGATGTGCGCTTTGGCGGGATGGCCAGTCAGTGCAGAAAGTGGAAGCTGTGACAAAAGCATCCGAAACTTCTCTTAAACTCGTAACTCTAATACTGGGAACGGCGAATTGGTTCAGAGTAAGGCGGAGAGGATTTATGGCCAAAATTTCAGTGCGAATGTTCGCGATGGTTTTAACGGTGCTCGCAGGTACGTTAGCGTGCCAGGCAGGAAGCGGAGTGGTTGCGGTTCCGGCACCTGCGGTCGATCAGCCCAAGGCTGCCACTGCAGCGAAGCAGACTGCGACAATTGCCGGCGGGTGTTTCTGGGGAATCCAGGCGGTGTTTCAGCACGTGAAGGGCGTGAACTCGGCGACTTCGGGATACGCCGGGGGGACGGTGAAGAATCCTGACTATGAAACCGTCAGCAGCGGACGTACGGGACACGCCGAGTCGGTGCAGATTGTTTACGATCCGTCACAGGTGACTTATGGAGAGTTGCTGCGCGTGTTCTTTTCGGTGGCTCACGATCCCACGGAGTTGAACTACCAGGGGCCGGATGAAGGCACGCAGTACCGTTCGGTGATTTTTTATAGCGACGACGAGCAGAAGAAAATTGCCGAAGCTTACGTTGCACAGTTGGAGCAGGCCAAAGTCTACAAGCACAAGATCGTGACGCAAATCGTACCGTTGCAGGCCTTTTATCCAGCGGAGGGTTATCACCAGAATTATGCCGAACTGCATCCCAACCAACCCTACATCGTCTATAACGATGCGCCGAAGGTGGCGAACCTGCGAAAAGAATTTCCGGAAATGTATACGGGCAAGTAAGCGCTTTGGCGGAGGGAATTATGTTTGAACTGGGAAACGAAATCGCTCGGAAGCAAAATGGTCAGCCCGATCTGCGCCGGCGAGTATTTCTAGGCAGTATGGGCGCGGCGTTGGGGGCAGCAGTGCTATGGCGCTGGAGCAAGCCCTACACGATTGTATCCGCGGCAAAAACCGAGCCCGGCGAAGTCACGATCGTGCAATTCTCCGATGACGGGAAGCGGCTGGCCAAGGTGAAGATTGCAAAAGTGGTGAAGACGGAAGAGGAATGGCGCAAGCAGCTTCCGGCGGGCGTGTTTGAGATTACACGCCACGCCGATACCGAATTCGCCTACAGCGGAAAATATTGGAACCTGCACGACAAGGGACTTTACCGTTGCATCTGCTGCGACAATGCACTGTTTGATTCGGCGACGAAATTTGATTCCGGCACGGGGTGGCCTAGCTTCTGGGAGCCCATCGCGAAAGAAAATGTCCGCGAGATTAGCGACAGCTCCATCGGCATCCAGCGGATTGCGGTCGCCTGCAAGGAATGCGATGCCCATCTGGGACATGTCTTTGACGATGGACCGCGTCCGACTGGTCTTCGCTACTGTATGAATTCCGCTTCGCTAAGGTTCGTGAAAGTAGCGTAGCCCCCTTCCTGGTTGGAAAGACAACCCTGGGGGAGTGTAAATTCGGTGTCCTCTGTCGGTTCTCGTTCGACCAAAAAACAATTGCTCTTTTTCTCTTGCATAAAACTTAGAGTTATGGCATCTTCGAACATCTTCTTTTTATGAAAGGACGCCCCGATTTGGTGGAACATAATTACATATCGCTAAACGGGCAACGCCGGCCATTTACGGGCCTTCGTTGCTTTAGGGCGTCGTCCAATCACGTCAGTTAGTCCCCGACGCCTTTAACATAAAGCTAACAAAACAAAAGAGCTGGAGCGCGAGCTTAGTTCCTTTTTCAAAGGAAACTCCCGGCTAGCGATGGTCCAGTTCCATTTCCGCGCGGCGTCATGCTCCGTCGCGTCTCGAGGAGTCCCTCGTTTAGAAGAGCCGAATTGTATGGTGCAGTTTCTGAAACAGATTCTCGCTGGACAAAACCAGTTTGCCGCCGGAGGACTGCTGCTGATGATCCTTGGCGGCGCGAGCGTTTACCTGCGCGCCATTCCAGCTACGATCTGGGCCTGGCTGGTGGAGCAGACCACGCTGATGGTGACGGTGGAAAATGACGATGCCGCGTTTATCTGGGTGAAGGAATGGTTCCTGGAACAAAGATTCTTAAAGCGAATCCGCCGTGTCGATCTGGATTCGGAGATGCGAAACGAACGCATCGCACTAATTCCTGCTCCGGGGACGCATTGGTTCTGGTATGGCGGAAGACCGTTTTTGGTGTACTTCTACCGGACCGAGAACACCCGCGAAGGAGTGTACAGGCGCAGCGAATCGTTAACTTTCCGAACCGTAGGAAGGAAGCGCGCGGTAGTGCAAAAGTTTGTAGATGACGTGGTGGCCTGCCACATTCGACGAATGGGAGTTCAGTCCTACCTGTTCATTTACAGCGATGGCTGGGAGATGGTGGAGGGATACGCTCCCAGACGTTTGGAATCTGTGGTATTGGAACCGGGGGAGAGGGAATATCTGCTGCAAGACATAACAAAATTCCGCAGTTCCAAGCAGCGCTATGAACGTTTGGGGATTCCTTATCACCGCGGGTATTTATTTTACGGGCCGCCGGGGACGGGCAAGACCTCGCTGGTAGCAGCTCTGGCGGCTCATTTCGGTCTTTCGATCTACCTGATCAATCTGGGTGATTTCAATGACCGGAGCCTGATGAGCGCAGTCAATCAGATCGCGACCAACTCGGTGTTGTTGTTCGAGGACATCGATTGCATGAAGAGCAGTCAAGCGCGCGAATCGGCGGCTCTACCTGCGACCACGGTGCCGGGCGATGGAAAACATACTGGCGCGGAGCGAAACGGAGTAACGCTATCCGGACTGTTGAACGCGTTGGATGGTTTCTATGCGCCATCGAACGTGCTTTACATGATGACCACCAATCGAGTCGAAACGCTCGATGAAGCGCTGCTGCGGCCCGGGCGAATTGATTACAAGTTGTATCTCGGGAAAGCTACGGACCGGCAAAAAGTGGAACTGTATCGACGATTTTTTCCGGAGGCGACGGAAGTGGAGGCACGGGAGTTTGTCGAACAGACGAGTACTGCCGAAACGATGGCTGAGTTTCAAGGAGTGCTGTTAGGGCTGGAACAGGGAAGTGAACTCCCAGAGCTGGAAAAAGCAGCAGCCCGCGATTGATGAACCCTGTGGTTCGCAAAGGAGGATAAATGTCTAACGATAACTACAACGCGATTACAACGGAGTGTGGCGTTCCCATCAAGGCTTGGACCAAGGGCGTGCCGTTGGAGGATGCGGCACGAACGCAGTTGCTGAACGTGGCCCGTCTGCCGTTCATCTACAAGTGGGTGGCGGCGATGCCGGACGTGCACTGGGGCATTGGAGCGACCGTGGGCAGCGTGATTCCCACGCGCGGCGCGATTGTTCCGGCGGCGGTTGGCGTGGATATTGGTTGCGGAATGATGGCAGCCCGTACCACGCTGCACGCCAATCAGCTGCCCGACAACTTACACGGCATCCGGGCCGCCATCGAAGGATCAGTTCCGCATGGACGCACCGACAACGGTGGCAAGAACGATCGCGGAGCGTGGCGCAGTCCGCCGTCGCTTCACGAGACGGTTTGGGCCAAGCTGCATGCCGGATACGAAGCTATCGTGGCCAAGTATCCGAAGCTGGCGCATCCGAATCGTGTGAACCACTTGGGTACTCTGGGCACTGGCAACCACTTCATTGAGGTTTGCCTGGACGAAAGCGAGCAGGTCTGGTTCATGCTGCACTCCGGATCGCGCGGCGTAGGCAATCGATTCGGCACATGTTTCATCGAACTGGCGAAGCAGGACATGCGCAAGTGGATGATCAATTTGCCGGACCATGACCTGGCGTACTTACCGCAGGGCACGGACCACTTCGATGACTATGTGAAGGCCGTGCACTGGGCGCAGGACTATGCGCTTGCCAATCGTGAGTTGATGATGCAGAACATTATCACCGCGGTAGCGGGCTGCGGCGAGGTCCCCGCTTTCCAGGCTGATGTGGAGGTGGTGAGCTGTCATCACAACTATGTAGCTTGGGAAAACCACTACGGGCAGAACGTGCTCATTACCCGAAAGGGTGCGGTGCGGGCGCGTCTGGGCGACATGGGGATTATTCCGGGCAGCATGGGCGCGCGATCATACATCGTGCGCGGCAAGGGCAATCCGGAGAGCTTCATGAGCTGCAGCCACGGAGCGGGCCGTGCCATGTCCCGCAACGAAGCGAAGCGCCGTTTCACCGTTGCCGACCACATTCAGGCAACGGCTGGGGTGGAGTGTCGCAAAGACGCAGAGGTGATTGATGAGACGCCCATGGCGTATAAGTCGATCGACGCTGTGATGGAAGCGCAGAAGGATTTGGTGGAGGTGGTTTACATCTTGCGCCAGGTAGTCTGCGTGAAGGGATGAGAAAAAAAATGGAGGGACGGCCGAGGCGTCGTCCCTCCATTTTCTTGTGCAAAGAAATCAATGAAAGCGAGAGGTTGAGATTAGCGAGGTTTTTGGTTAGTGGCCGTCATGATCGGCATCGCCACCGCCGCCCCCCGTGCTCTTCAGCGTCACTTTGTCGGAGGGTTGCGACGCGCTCGGCTGAGACTGCGGTGAAGGTTGCTTGGCGACCGCCGGTGGGGCGACTTGAGAAGTTTGGCTGGCATTAGCACTGCTGATTGGGTTCACCATATGAAGGGAAGATCGGCAAAGCAGCCGGGAACTTTAGAGAATTGCGGTTGGTGAGAATTATGTCCCGCTAATTTCCAGGTGCTCATTCGCAAAATTCTTTACCACAAAAGTTTCTATTCGAGGACGCTGTCGTCGAGTTTCTTTCGTCCCCAGTCCGCGGCGGCTTGCAAGAAGGCTATCACCACCGGATGGGGCTTCTTTTCGTTAGAGGAAAGTTGCGGCTGGAACAGTGTGGCGAGAAAGAAACGGTGCGTGGGGGATTCGATCGCCCGGATTTCATTCTGCGTTCCCCGCGCAACCACCGGGAAGCCAGCCTCCATGGTGGCCCACTCGTATTCTGGATTGACCTCGAAGTTGCAGAAAAACTCTTCCGTTACGACTTCTTTGTCTTTTCCATAAAAGGACTGCAGGTAAGAGCCAGGCCGCAGGCGGATTTCGGGTATTTTGCCGGAGAGTTTGGGCGCATCTCCCTTACGATTGGGAACGGCGCAGGCCACGGGATAGATCACGATGTTCTTTGAGCCGGAATTATTTTCGGCGGTATCGGCGTCGGCAATGTGGAGAACATTGCGGGCGAATTCGATCAAAGCGTATTGAAAACCTCCGCAGGTCCCCAGGAAAGGCCAGTCGCGGCGGCGGGCGAACTCGATGCCTTTCAGCATCCCCTCAAAGCTCTTGTAGGGACTACCGGGAGAGGCCCAGAGTCCATCAAAAGTTTCCAGAAGTTTTTCCGCACCGGGAGTGGCGAGGGAGGATGTGGGTATCCATTCGGATTCGACCTTCAAATTTAATGGTTGCGCGGCGTGCTGCAGAGAATTCGTGGTGGCATGGTGGGAAGGGAATTGAGGATTAAAGTCCCCGAGGATTCCGATGCGAACGGCATTCTCCACGGGGTCATTGTACTAGAGGGCAAGGCGAAGGCGAGAGAAGCCAAGGTCCATTGCTACGTGGATACGACGGTCCACGACTTGCCGCGACTAATGTTCTAGAGAATATGGTTAAGGTTCAGCAGTGCGTAAAGGCTCAACAACACAAGCGCTGGTCCGCCCCAGATCATTAGGGTGCATTTCCACGCGAGCGAGCGGGCGAGATCACGCTGGCTGCGCCAGGAGATCATAAAGGTTGGATTATTCTTTCCCCTCATCAACACCACGGCAGGGCACGGATCGAAGCCTTCGCTTGGGGAGGGTTGAGCGTCAGTGTTTGCATACGAAGAGCCGTTCGAATTCGGATCGACTGCGCTGTTGGTAGGGTTAGAGGCAGCCCAGGCTGCCGGATTTACGACACCCGATTTCATAAGTGCCGCCGCGATTTTTTGCTGTTGCGACATCTCTGTTGATTTCATCGGCGGAGACTGGGGTGAGAGTTGAATGACGCGAGCGGAAGTGCTTGCGAGTGCCTGGTTGTAAATCGGATCGTATGCCGGATCGTGCTGCAGTCCGCCAGTGAGAGAAAGGCCATCGTGTACCAGCGACTGGGCCGATTCTCTTAGCGCAGCCGTACTCCGGGCAAATGGAGCGGCCCAGCCTTGGAAGGATGCGCCGTCGTCATCCAGAATGGGGTCGGGTCCAAGTTCAAGGCCCGGATTATCGTCGAGCGTTCCTAACACGAAGAGAGCGTTCTTAGGCTTGATGCAAAATTCTTCCACCTTAATTTTGTTGTTGGTCATCACGCCATGGCGCGCCAGAAAGCTGTGCACATTGGGCGGCACTTCTTCTTTGGTGGTGAAGAAGGAATCGCAAAATTCCTGCTGGAAATCGCGATGCAGGTCCAGGTCGGCGCCGCGCGGATCGATCATGACGTGTCCGGTATTGTCGTCGAGGAAAAACGGTACGTGGCTGCACTCAGCGGCAACTTTCACCCAGCGCTTGTTCTTGCCCGATTGCTTCCACTCCCAGACCAGCGTGCGGTAGTAGTAGCAGGCGCGCGATGTAACCGGAGCGGTAATGGTGTAAGGTCCCACCGCGAGTCCGTTCAGTTCCACCATTCCCATGGAGGCGCTGCGAATCTTCGACTCGGGGGTGTTCACGATAAGTTGACGGCGCTGCAAAAGACGGAAGCCCTGGAAGAATAAATAGAGTCCGGAACAGAATCCGACGGCGCACCAGACGTAAAGCCCGGCGGGCGATGTGCGCAGCAGAAACGTAGAGCAGATTGAGGAATGGACAGTCACAAGGGTTCGGCCCGTGCGGGTGTGTTGGGGACACAGCCCTGAGTCGAGGCTAGCGGAGCAAGCGAGTGGGGTGCAGTAGAAAAGGGTGAAACGCGCTTACGTTGGTAATTAAAAGGATTGGCTTATTTTTTGTGCCGGCGTTTCAGCCAGACGTAGGCAACCGTCAAGGCGGTAAAGAAAACCAGGCCGCCAATTTCATTGATGCGGGAAGAGAATACTGTATGCAGAACCGCGGCGGAGACCAGAAGCAGGCCGAGGATGGATCCTGCGATCCCAAACGGAGATCGCATGGGCAGCTTGGCCACTTGTTCTGAGCTGAGTTGCCGCCGGAAGCTTATGTGGGCGGCGAGGGAGACGATCCAGGAAAGCATCAATCCGCCGAATGCGCCACCCATTATGTATAGAAACGCCTGTTTCGGCGCCCAGTTTTCAATCAGGAGCGCTGTCACAATGCCGTAAGACGAAACCAGCAACGCCAGTCGCGGGGAGCCAGAAGCATTCAACTTGCCGAGACGTGCAGGAGCCCATCCCGTTCGCCCCATAGAGAATAGGAGACGCGAGGCGACATATAGTTTGGCATTGGCGCCGGACAGGGCCGCGGTGAGAACTACAAAATTCATGAAGTAGGCGGCGGCGGGAATATGGGCGAGCCGGAGGACGCTGACGAAGGGACTTTCCGACGCCCCCGCGTGATTCCATGGCATCACCCCAACAAGAACGATGATGGCGCTGAGGTAAAGGCCAGCCAAGAGGAAAAATGTCAGGTGAGCGGCGCGCGGAATGTCTGTGGAAGAGCGAGACTCACCCGTGGTGACGGCAAGCATTTCGACGCCGCCGAAAGCGTAGATGGCGAGGAAGACTGCGAGCAAAGGAGCGAGCGGACCCTTGGGAAGAAATCCGCCGTGCACCGTGTATTGCGGAGCGACACGGCCGCTGACAAGCAGGGCAGTTCCCGCCAGAATAAAGGCCACGATGGTGGCGAACTTGATCATCGAAAACCAGAATTCGAAACGCCCGAAAGAACCGACGCTGCCGAAGTTCACCAGCAAGAGCAGGGCTGAGAACAGCGTGATCCAAAACATTCCCGAGACCGTTGGGAACCAATATGCCATGTAGGAGGCGGCGGCCACGAGGTCAGCGCCGATGATGAAGGCAATGGCTGCCCAGTAGCCGGCGCGCGAGAGAAACCCCAGATACTGGTTGAGATACAGTTCGCAGTAAAGCGCGAACGAACCGGCAGCCGGATGCACGCTGGCAAGTTCTCCGAGAGCCATGGTCACAGTGAAGGCAATAAAGGCCGCGACCACATAGCTAAGGATGACGCTTGGTCCAGCCACTTCCAGCGCAGTGGCAGAACCCAGCAGCAGGCCGGTGCTGACAGAACCGCCAATGGCCACCATGGTCATTTGTCCGGCGGTGAGCTGGTGGTGCAGACCTTTTTCGTGATTACCCTCCGGCGCGGAGGTAGTTGAAGGCATGCGGCACGATACCAAAAGACGAAATAAGTGACCAGCCGGGCGGAGTCCGGTTGTGGGCTGCAAGAGCCAACTCGTCCACCGACTTGTTTTACCGCCGACCGCACTCCCAGTGACTTTCGTAATCCGTTCTGCCCCCTTACGCGTTGCTGGGGTCAGGCAGCGCTCCTAGAATCGAGGAAGCAGCACTCCGCCCCGAACCGACCATGCCCGAGATCACAAAACGTCTTGAACGAGCCGAGCTAGCCAAGCGCATTGAGCGTGCGGAAAAACTTCTGCAAAAGGGCAAAGCGGCGGAGGCGTTGGAAGAATATCTGGTGGCGCTGCGCGAAGACCACGAAAACGACACCGTGCGGCAACTGGCGGCCGATCTGTGTTTATCGCAGAACCGCTCCGCCGATGCGGTGCGCCTGTTGGGCGAGCTTTTCGAGCGGCAGGTGAAGGCTGGGGACGCTACCCGGGCGAGCCTTACTTATAAAAAGCTGGCGAGGCACGGCAGTCCAACGTGGGAGCAGAAATTCCGCTTCGGCCAACTGCTGGAAGGCTCGAATAAGAAATTGGCCGTGGGCACTTATGAATCCGCATTGAGCGATCTGTCCAAGTTGGACGACAAAAAAGGATCACTGGAAGTATTGGCGCGCGTAGTGGCGCTGGAGCCGATTCAAGCAAATTTTCTGCGATTGGCCGAGTTGTCCTCTGAACTGGGTGAGAGCAAGGCTGCGGCGAATGCCTTCAAACATGTCGCGGAATTTGCCGCGGGCAGCGGCGCAGATCCCGCGCAGTGGTACGAGCGCGCTTACCAGGAAGATTCATCCGACGAAGAAATCACGCTGGCTTATGGCAGGAGCTTGCTGGTTCAGGGACAGGTGGGAGCAGCGATTTTTATTCTGGAGCCGCAGGTAAACGCCGGGAAAAATTCGCTACCGCTGCGCGAAATCTATGCGGAAGCCCTGCTGGCGGCTGGTCGCTATGCGGAAGCAGAGCCGCTGGTTTGGCAGTTATTTGAACAGAATGCCGCATGGCTGCCGCAAGTAAAGGCCCTCATTGGAGAGTTAGCTGACGCTGAACAGGATGCGGCAGCGGTTTCGTTGGCCCGGAGATTGGGACAAGTGTATTCCAAGCGTGGCGAGCGCCGGCAATTCCTGACGGTGATGCAGGAACTGACGGCCGCGCGGCGCGCCTCGCCCGAAATGCTGGAGTTCATGGGCGAGCTTTTCAACGCTGCCAACCGCGAGGGCGATTACTGCCAGACTTTATTGAAACTCTTTGACGTTTACTGCGGCACGGGAGATTTTGCCAAGGCTGCAGAGTGTCTGGACCGCGCGGCCGAGGTGGATCCCTATGATTCCGGCCATAGCAAGCGGCTGGAGCAATTGAAAGGCAAGATCGACGACAACAAGTTCAACGCCATCGCTGCGCGGTTCACCTCGGCAGGACCCAGCGCGGCCGAGAAGGCGATTGAGCACGAGGCCACGCTGGGCGCTTCCACGCTGCAGGACCTGATGTTGCAGGCGGAAATTCTGGTGCAGTATGGAATGCGTAATAAAGCGGTAGAGCGCCTGCAAAGAATCCAGGAACTGTTTCCGCGGGAAGAAGAGCGCAATGAGGATCTGCAGCGGCTCTATCTGGCAGCGGGAATGACGCCTAGTTATGCGGGGTCGTCGCCCCGGGCAGCGGCGCCAGCCCCGCCCGTTGCGGTGACCCCGGTCGCAGCCGCGCCCGTCAGCGATCCGGCGGCGGAGATGCGCAACGTGACCCGTGTGGCCGAGATCACCCGCAAACTCTATCATCAGGGAACTGCGCCCGCGGTACTTTCCACGGCGGTGAATGAAATTGGCTCGCACTGGGAGGTAGCGCGCTGCGTGGCCTTTATGCGGACTCCTGGTTCGGCGCCCACGGCGGTACAGGAATTTTGCGGCAAGGGAGTGAAAGAAGGGAATCCGGCCGCAGTCAAAGAAGTGATGGCCGCACTGCAGGAATTGTTGCTGGCACAATCGCCGGGAGAGCCCATCCATATTGCGGACGCGCAAAACGGTCCGGAATTGAAAGGAGTGGGAAAGGCCGTAGCGGAGTTGGGCGCTTCGACTGTGCTCGCCCTCCCGCTCAGCAATGGCGAAGATTCGGTCGGCGTGCTGGCATTGCTGCACAACAAACCGCGAGTCTGGCCGCACACCGATGCGGTCGTACTAAAAACATTGGCCGATCAGATGGTGATCGCGCTGAACAATGCCGGATTGCGGCGGCTGGTAAAAAATCTTTCCGTGACGGAAGAAAAATCGGGCCTCCTCAAACGCGGATCGTATCTGGATTTGCTTCTGGCGGAAAGCAAACGCGCCGTGCAGAATGCGGCTCCGCTGTCTGTGCTGCTCTTGCAATTCGGTCGCAGTGCCGCCATGGTCAAGGAGTATGGCGAAGCTGCGGTTGAAAATGTTATGGACAAAATAGGCCAGCAGTTCGCTGCCAACATCCGCACCAACGATCTGGCATTCCGTTACGACACTACGACGATAGCTCTTATTCTCGGTGAAACTGCGGAGAAGGAAGCGATGATGGCTATCGAAAAACTTCGCAAAATTATCGCGGGAGTTCGCCTGCCTGCCAAAGATGGCGCCGACAAAGGTCTTGCTATGGAATTTTCCGCTGGCCTGGCTGAGGCCGTGGTACGGGAGAATTACGACCCCGTGGACATTGTCACTGAAGTGATCAACCGTGCCGAGCACGCACTGTCGACCTCGCTGGTGCAGGGGCCGGGAAAAGTGGTGGCACTCGGGCCGGCGCTGGCGGCAAGCGCAGTGGCGTAAGCACGAAGGCCGACGGGATTCGTTAATGACTCTCGCGCGTCGACTTAAGCTCCTCAACTTTCCATCCTAAGTCTTTGGCCGACCTGCGAACCTGGTCTTCTTTAGCCTGACGCAATCTGGTCTCATCCACCGGATCTCTTCGCTGATGCTCGTCCGCCGAATCTGCCTCAACGATTCGGACTTCAATTTTGTCTCCAACCGCAAGGCTTTTCTGATTGATCCATGAGACATGCTCGCCTTTGGGCGTGATGAGGCCTCCTATGTTGAGAGATAAATCCTCATTTCTTAATCCGGTGGACATCGTGGTTGCAGCCCAGGCCACGATAGCGGACAAGACGCCGCGGTCACCAATCCCCGCCCGGCACAGCTTCTGGTCGTTTAAGTAAACGTCGAATGCAATCATGAGCGTAGATTTTACTCGCGGGCAGGCGGGATGCAACGTGGCGGTGGTCAAAGTTCCTGCTCGACTGTTAAACTAACCAGTTTGACCATCACTTTTATTCCGCTCTGGGAGCGGGGTCTGTAAGGAAATCATGCTGAAGCCGGGAGATATCGCCATTGTCAGTGGGGCGCGGACGCCCTTTGGCCGCTATTGCGGCAAATTGAAAGATTTCACCGCGCAAGAGTTGGGCGCGGTCGCCGCCAAAGGTGCGATCGAGCGCTCGGGGATTGACCCTAAAGAATTCGATCACGCTGTTTTTGGCAACGCCCAACAGACTTCGGGCGACGCTTTGTATGGCGCGCGGCACGTGGGCTTGCGCGCGGGGCTGCCGATCGAGACTCCGGCGCTTACGGTCAACCGGTTGTGCGGCTCGGGGATGCAGTCGATTGTGAGCGCGGCGCAGATGATCCAGACCGACGAGGCGAAGATCGTTCTCGCAGGCGGGATGGAGGCCATGTCGCAGGCTCCGTTCAACATCCGCGGGCGCGATGGATTTACCCTGGCTCCGGGCGGCAAGCTGGAAGATTCGCTGATGGTGGCGCTGCTTGACAGCTATTGCGGGTTGTACATGGCGAATACGGCGGAATTACTGGGGACGGAATTCAGCATCACGCGGCAGATGCAGGACGAGTTCGCGCTACGCTCGCAGCAGAAAGCTGACGAGGCGTATAAAGCCGGACGCATTCAGGAAGAGCTGGTTCCGGTGCCGTTGAAGAATCACAAAGGCGAAGCCACCGGAGAATCGCTGACGGAAGACGATCACCGGCGTCCGCAGACCACGATGGAAGGTTTGGCCAAGTTGAAGGCCGCGTTCGGCAAGAACGGTACAGTCACGGCCGGCAATGCGAGCGGCATTGTCGATGGTGCGGCAGCGGTGGTGGTGATGTCGCTGGAAGAAGTCCGCAAGCGCAACATGGAGCCGCTTGGCCGCATTGTGAGCTGGGGCATTGCCGGAGTGGAGCCAAAGGTTATGGGCCGCGGTCCGGTGCCGGCCACGAAGATTGCGCTGCAGAAAGCCGGGCTGTCTTTGGATTACATTGACCTTATCGAAGTGAATGAGGCGTTCGCAGCGCAGTATCTCGCCGTCGAGAAAGAGTTAGGCCTCGATCGCGAGAAGGTGAATGTGAATGGCGGAGCGATTGCGCTGGGGCATCCACTGGGCGCGACCGGGACACGATTGGTAATTACTTTGCTGTACGAATTGCGGCGGCGGAAGAAGAAGTATGGCCTGGCTACGGCCTGCATCGGCGGCGGGCAGGGGATTGCGATGATTGTGGAGAGTATGAATTAGCGAAAAGCGAGCGTTGGCATATGAGTGATTCCGGGCAAAGCGGCTGGCTGCGACGCCTTGTGATTTCCTGCATGTGCGCGAGCGGTGCGGTGGTTTTGAGTACGGTCGTCGCGATCTTTCTGTCATCCGTCGAGGGTAGAACGATAGCGCAAGCACAGGGAGCGAACGGTATTCCTATCGCAGGGTACGTGTTTTGTTTTCCGCTGGCAACAGGTTGGTTCATTGTTGCAAATGTATTTGGCGAATGGCGCTCTGTCCATGGAGGTCAGATCGCGATGGTTCCTGTTTTCAGCGCTGTGGTTGATGCGGCAATAATCTTTCTTGCTTGGGAGTTCTGGAACCGGAAGAGTTCGAAAGAACTAAATACAACTGACAGCTTGGGTCTCAATAGGTAAATTCATATGGAAATTAAGAAAGTTGGCGTTCTAGGTTGTGGCTTGATGGGTTCCGGCATCGCGCAAGTTTGCGCGACGGCGGGGTTCGACGTAACCATTCTGGAAGTCGACCAGAAGTATCTCGACAAGGGCTTTGCCGGAATCGAGAAATCCCTGGCGAAGTTTGCCGAGCGGCCGGTGGAGAAGGGCGGGATCACAGCGCAACAGAAAGATGCGATCCGCGCGCGGCTTAAGGGGACCACCAACAAGGCCGACCTGGCCGATTGCGACATTATTATTGAGGCCATCATCGAGAATGTGGAAGAAAAGAAGAAGATGTACGCGTCGCTCGACAGCATTGTGAAGAAAGACGCGATCTTCGCTTCGAATACATCTTCGATTTCTGTGACCGAGCTTTTGACTTCGGTGAAGCGGCCGGAGCGGTTCATCGGGCTGCACTTTTTCAATCCCGTACCGCTGATGAAGTTGGTCGAAGTGGTGAGAACCATCGCGACCGCCGATGACGTTTACCAGACCGCCTACGAGTTCGGCAAAAAGTTGGGCAAGGTTCCTGTACGCACGTCCGACAAAACAGGATTCATCGTCAACCGGCTGCTGGTGCCGTATCTGCTCGATGCCATCCGCGCCTATGAAGAGGGCGTGGGATCGATCGAGGACATTGACAACGCCATGAAGCTGGGCTGCGGCTATCCCATGGGCCCGTTTACGCTGCTCGATTTTGTGGGCCTTGACACAACCTACTACATAACGCACGTGATGTATGACGAGTTCAAGGAGCGGCGATTTGCATCACCTCCGCTGCTGAAGCGGCTGGTAATGGCCGGGTGGTACGGGAAGAAAACTGGTAAAGGTTTCTACGATTATTCCGACCCGAATAGCCCGAAGGCGAATAAACTGTAGAAGCTAATACAAGATCCATCCACTATGTTTAAACGCAGAAAAACCGATCTGGCGCCCGGCGAGGGCGGCCCGCAGGATATTGAACGGTACCGCCGCTCGTGGCGCAGCTATGTGGCCCGCCGAAATCTTGTCGTAGTTCTTTTCCTCAGCTTTATTTTTCTCGGGGTAATGATCGGCAAGCTCAAACTGGGAGAGCCCGCCGACTTCGCCATCTTGTTGCTCTGGATCGGCGTTTATCTTGCGGGTGGTTGGTGGCTCACGGAGTGGCGATGCCCGCGTTGCGGAAAAGTGTTCGGTCACCGGCTGTGGACGCAGAAGTGCATCAGCTGCGATCTGAGCAAGGATGAAGTGGCAGCGGTGGCGAAGGGGAAGAGCTAGCGCTCTGAACCCCGAGCAGCAACTCTGTGTGTTGATGGAGATAAAAACTGATTCCTCACCTGGCAAAAAACGCCGGTTCGAAATGACAAAGATTTTTTCTGCAAGGTAATCCTCTCTTATGAATTTTGAAAACATTCTCCTCGAAAAGAAAAATGCGATTGCCTACGTGAGCGTCAACCGGCCTAAAGTGCTCAACGCGCTGAACATGGCCACCATGGAAGAGCTGCGCGCGGCGTTTCATGACATTAAGAACGATACTGCCATTCGCGTCGTCCTCTTCACCGGCACCGGGGAGAAAGCTTTCATCGCCGGGGCTGATATCGGCGAACTCTCGAAGCAGGACGCGGTTGCGGCCAAGGAGTACACGCACCGTGGTCAGAATGTTCTCAACTTGATCGAGAATCTGGGTAAGCCGGTAATTGCTTGCATTAACGGATTCGCTCTCGGCGGTGGCTGCGAAATGGCGCTGGCCTGCACCATGCGTCTGGCCAGCGAAAACGCCAAGCTGGGTCAGCCGGAAGTGAAGCTGGGGATTATTCCAGGCTACGGTGGAACGCAGCGCCTGCCCCGCCTGGTGGGCAAAGGCATAGCCATGCAGATGCTGCTCGCGGGCGAGATGATCACAGCGCAGGAAGCGCATCGCGTGGGATTAGTGAACGAAGTAGTAGCGGCGGCGGAGTTGATTCCGCGAGCTGAGGCCATTGCCGCGAAGATCATCGCGAATGCTCCGCTGGCCGTGCAGTACACCATGGAGGCTGTGAACAAAGGTATGGAAATGACCCTGAGCGAGGGCCTATACCTGGAAGCGGTGTTGTTTGCCGTGGCCTGCGCGACTGAAGATAAGAAGGAAGGGACTACGGCGTTTCTGGAAAAGCGGCCGGCACTGTTTAAAGGGAAGTGAGTCAAAACTCTTTACCACATAATTCACAGAGAAACACAGGGTACAGCGCGCGGATCCACCACGGAGAATTTAGTCACGAATAAGAAACACAAAGAGAGTTTTGTTGTTGAGCGTATCCCTGAGCCTAACCTGCCTGCGCTCGAAGGGTCTCTCAGCGCTGTGGGCATGCGTTTCGCAGCAGTCGTTTCCCGATTCAATGCCTTCATCACTGAGCGGCTTCTGCTTAGCGCGGTCGACGCTTTGCAGCGCTCCGGCGCAAAAAAAAATAATATCGATCTAGTCCGCGTCCCCGGCGCCTTCGAAATCCCTCTGGCTGCCCGTAAGCTCGCAGAAACAAGAAAGTATGACGCGATCATTTGTATCGGCTGTCTGCTGCGCGGCGACACCGCGCACTACGACGTGATCGTCAATGAAGTAACCCGTGGCATCGGCCAGTCAGCGCAGGAAACAGGAATTCCCCACGCCTTCGGCGTGCTTACTTGCGAGAATTTGGAGCAGGCCATCGACCGCGCCGGATTAAAGATGGGCAACAAAGGGTTCGAGGCGGCGTTGGCGGCGGTGGAGATGGCGTCGTTGAGTAAAGCTGTCAGCCGTCAGCCATCAGCTGTCAGCAACACCAAGATTCCTCGCTCCGCTCGAAATGACAGAACTCTTCCTCGAAACAACAAACTTAAGAAGTCTCAAGCGCCGAAGTCGAAGCGCAAATAATCCTTCCTATACAATGGACTGACCACTGGCCACTGAAACCGTCGGCCATTGCATTATGGGTACACGCCGCAAATCCCGCGAGTTGGTTCTGCAGATGCTGTTTCAGGCAGATATGGGGAAACAGTCCGTCGACCAGGTCACGCGCACATTTTGGGCGGAGCATGACGGCGCCAGCGCTGAAGTGCGCGGCTTTGCCGAAGATTTGTTTCGCGTGGCCACCGATCGCGGCCCGGAGATCGACAAGCTGATCGAGGGGCACGCCCAGCACTGGCGCATGGAGCGCATGGCGGCAGTCGATCGGAATTTGCTACGCGCAGGAGTGGCGGAATTTCTGGGCTATCCGGATACGCCGCGCGCTGTGATCATCAATGAGGCGCTTGAGATCGCCCGGAAATTTTCGAGCCTGGAGTCGGTGCAGTTCGTCAACGGCGTGCTTGATAGCGTGGCGAAAGATTTAGGCAAAATCGCATAAAGAAATCCTCGATTCCACTGCCCAGCCTTCCCGCTTTTCCCTTGCTCTTCTCACGGCTTCACAGCCACCAAGTTCGGCGCGCAATTATTTCCCGTATAGCAAAAATTGCTGGTCGAATTGGGCAGAAGCGGGAACGAAATTTCCGTCTGATCGATCAGGAGTGAGGTGTTCAGTTCATGCAGTTCGCCATCGGAACCAGCTACATAAATCATGGTGCCGTCGATGGTCATGTCGGCAGCGATGGGGGTTGCATTGTTGGCTAGTGCAATCTTGGAAGTGGAGTTGGTATCGAAATCGTAGATCAGCACGCCCAGATCACGGGTGACGATATAGGCATGAGTCGCGTCGGGCGAAAGAAAGAAGTCAATCGGATGAAACGTACCTTGGCCGATGTCGATGTGCACCGGAGAAAACAGTGCGGCAGGATTGGCGGCATCCTGGGCCAGGGTCACGATGTGCTCATTCACGCCAGTTTGCGGGCAAAGCGTGGTCAAAGAAATCGCTCCGCTCGGAAGCGGCAACCGCAGCAAAGAGGAAGTAGTCGCAATGATGTCGATGCCAGTAGAGTCGAGGCCGAAGAAAAAGTCGAGTCCGGCGGTCTGCAGATTCGGAATTGCGACACCGCCGTAAACGCTGTTTAACGGAACATCGCCGGGCGGCACCATCCGCAAGAATTGCGGCGGAGAGGGCAAGGCGGAGGCCGGCGTCAAAGTTACAGGGAAATTATTGCAGGTGTTGTAAATCGAAAAACTTGTAGAGGGAGAACTGCCGCCGGCCAGCAGGGCAAAAGATCCAGTGGAATTAAAAACGACTGAGGTCGCCGGCGCCTGCAACTTGATCGGCGGCAGCAGAGCTTGCAGTTGCGAGTAGACGTACAAAGTACTACCGCCATCACCCAGAATAAAGACCTTAAGTCCGTCGGGAGAAAATGCGGCGGCAATCGCACTATTGATGTTGAGAGCTGTCGAAGACGGCGAGGTGGTAACGGTGCTGGTCACGTAGACCTGATTTGGAGTAGAAACGGTGTCGGAGAAGACAGCGAAATTGCCGTTGGGAGAGGTCGCCAGTACCTTGCCGGTAACCAGGCCCAGCGACGTACTCGCGGCGGAAATCGGTGCAAATGGGCTGGCGGAGGGCGATCCGAAGTTAGCCGGGGTCACCAACGCCGCCCCGAAGTCACTGCCCATATAGGCGCGGTCGCCTGGCGGGGTGAAGAGTAGGGAGTTGGGAGGCGTCGGAATCTGGAATCCGCCCCCAGATTGATTGCTGGAGGTCAGCACATCGTACATCGCGACCGAGCAGGTCACATCGGTTGCACAATCCTGACTTGTGGCCAACACCAAGGTTGCCAATGGCGTGCCGGTGACGAGTCCGGAAATCGCCGTGATCGGGTAAACCGGCTGCGGAATGTATGGCGTGGGCAGACCGGCGGGATTCAGTGGGAACCCGACATTGCAGCTAGGTGGCGTACACGATGCCGTGATCGCAGCCGTGCCGGGTTGGGTCGTGGAGACCGTGCACGTCGTGCCGGCGCTGCATCCAGTGGTTGCGCCGCCGGCGCTTAATGCGGCCGGCGCGGATGAAGTCCATGTGAGTGTCGGTTTAGGAACAATGCAACCTTGAACGTCGACGGCTGTGGCGGTAATAACTTCAGAAGTTCCTGTGGGCAGAACAAAATTTGTAGAACTACTGCTTTGCGAGCCGCTCACGCCCAACTCCATCGCTATGCACTGCACCGGACAGGTTTCAATGTTATAGGGCTGGCTGGTCGCGCCCGCCGCTGCGGCAAACACCTGACCTACTCCGGGGCTATCCGGAATCGCAGTCGCCTGATTGGTGGCGACGTTGTAAGTTGTATTGGTCACGATTGGCGTAAGCTTCACCGCGCTGTTCGATTGGCTCCAAGTAAAAGGACCTACGGAAGCGGTAATGTCGACTCCCTTGCTGTAGGCGGTGGCCTGCAAAGTCTGCATTTGATTTTGCGACATGCAGTAATTCGAAGCGCTGCTGTTGAACTTCAGGTCGCAGGCTGTGGGCAACGCGCCTTGATTGGGGCAGGCAGGCGGCGGAGAGTTCACGGGGGCGGCCAAGCTGATCTGAATGTTATCGATCGGTGCGTGAACAAAGACCAGGGTCGGGGCGCTGGTTGCGCCTAAAGCGGACGCCGTGACCTGAACCACGCCGCTTCCCGAGGCGGTGCAGATCGTGTACAGCGGTGCGTTCCATGTGCCTGCGCAAGCAAACCCGTTGGGGGCGACATCGAGAACTTGGGAATCGCTGGATACGTAGGAAAAGGTGGGGTTTAGCGCGCCGTTCGTGTTATTTTGTGCGCTGGCGAAAAACTGGAATGAGGTGCCCGCCTGTACGGAATAACTGCTGGAAGGGCTAAGAGTGATCCGTGCGGGATAAGGAGAAGCACCGGCAGGCTTATGTCCCCCGCATGCGGGCAGAAAATAAATTAGGGCCAGGATTACCGACGACCATGCCAACCGATCCAGACGCAAACTGCCCATGTACCCTCTCATCGCCTCACGGTGATATCCCGACGGCGAATCGCTCACTGGAATGGAAAACCTAAAGTGTAGAGGCAAGCGGCGGATTCAGCAAGCCACAGCCCAAAGCATCCTGCCCAGATTTTCGGGGCGCAAAAAAGCTTCGCACCCTCACGTGCATGTAACGCAGGTTCGTAATGTTGGTAAATTTTCTTAAATGCCCGGCCTGCGTTCATGGGATGCAAAAACATGAGTTGACGATGTTTCGAGTCACTTGCTATAGTTGTTGAGTTCCGCGAGTTCATCCAAGCTTTTTGTGTGCCGTGAGTTCCGCGAAATAAATGCGGATGCTCGCGGCAAGGCTGTTGTGAAATGCGTTTCCGGTGATGTAGAATTAGAAAGTCGAAGCAAGGTCCCGGAAATTTTCCTCGCTGAAACGTTCCTGCGCTGCCTTTCGCCCTATCACGAGGGCTGACGTCGAAACGAAGTTGGTTTCGATTTAGTCTGCGAGAGGATATGCAGGACAGAGCTGGCGATACGGAGCACTCCCGTTCTTTTGGCCGGGTGCCACCGTCGGCAGCATAAATCTAGGTTTTGTATCCAAGAATTTCTCTCCGCGATTCGTGTGCGGCGGGAAGCATGGCGAGCCGACGGTTCGCCAGTCCGGATTGCGCGGCCGGGTTAAGGCCGGTGGTCGGGAAGGCTGATGGCGCTTCACCCTGCCCGCGAGTGCGGAGTGGAGTGAGCGTCTGGACCAGGTTGCGCGATGGGTTTTGCGGTGGATGGAGTTACAAGGAGTAGCAAAGAGTGCCTACTTTTAATCAGTTGGTAGCGAAAGGCCGCAAGCGGCCACGATACAAGACGGCGAGTCCCGCATTGCAAGGATGTCCGCAGAAGCGCGGCGTTTGCACCCGCGTGTATACGCAGACCCCGAAAAAGCCGAACTCGGCCTTGCGCAAAGTAGCCCGTGTTCGTCTCACCAACGGTATCGAAGTCACCACCTACATTCCCGGCGTCGGCCACAACCTGCAGGAGCACTCGATTGTGCTGATCCGCGGCGGCCGCGTGAAGGATCTGCCGGGCGTGCGTTATCACGTGATTCGCGGCACCTTGGATGCAGTCGGCGTTGCCGGCCGCCAGCAGGGCCGCTCGAAATACGGCGCCAAGCGCGCTAAGAAGGGCTGAGAGATAAATGCCTCGTAAAGGACATACATCCAAGCGGACCGTGCCAGCCGACGCCGTTTACGGCTCGAACCTGGTGACAAAGTTTATTAACTCGATGATGTGGCAGGGCAAGCGCTCCACCGCCGAGGGCATCTTTTATGAAGCGCTGACCAAGGTGCAGGAAAAAGGCGGCGATGAGGCTTTGAAGCTGTTCACCAAGGCCGTCGAAAATGCTAAGCCGCTGCTGGAAGTAAAAACCCGCCGGGTTGGCGGCGCGAACTACCAGGTTCCGGTGGAAGTGAACGCTGATCGGCGCACGTCACTGGCGATTCGCTGGTTGCTCACCTACGCCCGCGGACGCGCCGAGCGTGGCATGGTCGACAAGTTGAGCAACGAATTGCTGGACGCCGCCAATGGTAAAGGCGCCGCCATCAAGAAGAAAGAAGACGTTCACCGCATGGCGGAAGCCAATAAGGCCTTCGCTCATTACCGGTGGTAAAGCGGTTTTACTGAAAGCTGACGGCTCAAAGCTGACAGCTACTTTCGGAGCCCAGAAAGAGTTAATTGTCGTGCCCAGAACAGTCCCACTAGAACGCTGCAGGAACATCGGCATCATGGCCCACATCGATGCCGGTAAGACCACTACGACGGAGCGCATCCTTTTCTATACAGGAAAGACGCACCGCATCGGAGAGGTCCACGAAGGCACCGCAACTATGGACTGGATGGAGCAGGAGCAGGAGCGCGGCATCACTATTACTTCCGCCGCCACGACCTGCACCTGGCGCGATATTCGCATCAACATCATTGACACCCCCGGCCACGTCGACTTCACGGCTGAAGTGGAGCGTTCGTTGCGCGTGCTCGATGGGGCGGTCGCGGTGTTCGACGCAGTTCATGGCGTGCAGCCGCAGTCGGAAAAAGTCTGGCGCCAGGCCGATAAATACGGCGTCCCCAGAATTTGCTTCATCAATAAGATCGACAAGATGGGTGCCGATTTCGAGCACGCCGTCGACACCATCCGCAAGCGCCTCAGCGCCAAGCCCGTCGCCATCCAGATTCCCATCGGTCAGGAAGCCAAATTTGTTGGAGTCGTCGATCTCATCACCATGAAGGCGATTGTGTGGAATGACGAGACCATGGGCGCGGAGTATGAAGTCCAGGAAATTCCGGAAAATCTGAAGAAGAAGGCCGAAGCCTTCCATGCCCAGTTAGTAGAAACCGTGGCCGAAAATGACGACGAGATTCTGCACAAGTTCCTTGAAGGAGAAGAGATTAGCGCCGCCGAGTTGAAGAAATCGCTGCGCAAGTCCACCATCGGCCTGAAGGTATTTCCGGTCGTCGTGGGTACATCCTTCAAGAACAAGGGCGTGCAGCCGCTGCTCGATGCGGTGGTTGATTACCTGCCTTCGCCGCTCGATGTGCCAGAGACCCACGGAATCAATCCCGATAATGGCGAACAGATTTTCCGTAAAGCGGACGATAAAGAGCCCTTCTCGGCGCTGGCCTTTAAGATCATGGCCGATCCCTTTGTCGGTCAGCTCACTTTTATCCGTGTCTACTCCGGAGTATTGAAGACGGGCGATTCGGTACTGAATGTCCGCACCACCAAGACCGAGCGCATCGGGCGTCTGCTGAAGATGCACGCTAACAAGCGTGAAGAGATCACCGAAATTCTTGCCGGAGACATTTGCGCCGCCGTGGGCTTAAAGAACGTCGGTACCGGCGATACCATTTGCAATGACGATCATCCCATTGCGCTCGAGTCGATCACTTTTGCGGTCCCGGTAATTTCGGTTGCGGTCGAGCCCAAAACCAAGGCCGACCAGGAAAAAATGGGCATGGCGCTTGGCCGCCTTGCTCAGGAAGATCCCACTTTCAAAGTTCATACCGATCCCGATAGCGGGCAGACCATCATCAGCGGCATGGGCGAGTTGCATCTCGAAATCATCGTCGACCGCATGATGCGTGAGTACAAAGTCGAAGCCAACGTCGGCAAGCCGCAGGTGGCGTATCGCGAGACCATCCGCAAGCACTCGGAAGCGGAAGGCAAATATATCCGGCAAACCGGGGGCAAGGGTCAGTACGGTCACGCCAAAATCAAGCTCGATCCGCAACCGCCAGGTCTTGGCTACGAGTTCGTCAATGATATTACCGGCGGCTCGGTGCCCAAAGAATTCATCAAGCCCATCGATCAGGGAATTCGCGAGGCGCTTGAAGGCGGCATTCTCGCCGGCTATCCGATGGTCGATGTGAAGGCGACACTATACGACGGCAGCTATCACGACGTCGATTCCAACGAAATGGCCTTCAAGATTGCCGGATCGATGGCCTTCAAGGAGGCTGCCCGCAAGGCGTCTCCGGTGTTGCTCGAGCCCGTGATGGCGGTCGAAGTAGTGACCCCGGAAGATTATGCGGGCGTAATTATGGGCGACCTGAGTTCGCGCCGCGGACGCATTGAAGGCATGGAGCACCGCGCCGGTTCGCAGGTAATCAAGGCGATCGTTCCGCTGGCGGAGATGTTTGGTTACGCGACCCACATGCGTTCCTCGACGCAAGGCCGCGCTGAGTACTCGATGCACTTCGCGCGCTATGAGGAGGCTCCGCGTTCCGTCGCGGAGGAAATCATCGCCAAGGTGCAAGGAACGGCGAAGTAGCGCGCAAGCGAAGAAGATTTGGTTTTGAGCTAGAAGCTTAGGAGCTAAGAGCTGATTTATGGCGAAAGAAAAATTTGATCGTACCAAGCCGCACTGCAACGTTGGAACCATCGGTCACATCGACCATGGCAAGACCACGCTGACGGCGGCTATCACCAAGGTTTTGTCCAAGCATAACCCGAACATTAAGTTCCGGTCGTTCGATTCGATCGATAACGCTCCGGAAGAGAAGGCGCGCGGCATCACCATTGCCACGGCGCACGTCGAGTATGAGACGGCGAACCGGCACTACGCGCACGTCGATTGCCCGGGCCACGCCGACTACATCAAGAACATGATCACGGGCGCGGCGCAGATGGATGGCGGCATTCTCGTGGTTGCAGCGACGGACGGCCCCATGCCGCAGACGCGCGAGCACGTGCTGCTGGCCCGCCAGGTCGGTGTGCCGTATCTGGTTGTGGCATTGAACAAGTGCGATGCGGTCGACGATCCCGAGTTGCTCGAACTGGTCGAACTCGAAGTGCGCGAGTTGCTGAAGTCGTACCAGTTCCCCGGCGACGATGTGCCGGTGATTCAGGTGTCGGCACTGGGCGCGCTGAATGGCGAAGCCAAGTGGGAAAAGCAGATTGACGCGTTGATGGAGGCGGTCGACAAGTCGATTCCGCAGCCGGCGCGTGAACTGGATAAGCCTTTCCTGATGCCGATTGAAGACATCTTCTCGATTCAGGGCCGCGGCACGGTCGTGACTGGAAGAATCGAGCGTGGCAAGGTGAAGGTGGGCGAGGAAGTGGAAATCGTCGGCTTCCGCGAGACCCGCAAGACGGTCGTCACGGGCGTCGAAATGTTCAAGAAGCAGCTGGACGAAGGCATGGCGGGAGACAACGCTGGACTGCTGCTGCGCGGCATTGCGAAAGAAGATGTCGAGCGCGGCATGGTTCTGGCGAAGACGGGATCGATTACGCCGCATACGAAGTTCAAGGCGGAAGTCTACATTCTGACCAAAGAAGAAGGTGGACGGCACACGCCGTTCTTCAAGGGATATCGTCCGCAGTTTTATCTGCGCACGACGGACGTGACGGGAGTGGCGGAGTTGCCGGCGGGCACCGAGATGGTGATGCCGGGCGACAACGTCTCTCTGGTGATCGAACTGATTACGCCGGTAGCCATGGAAAAAGGTTTGCGCTTCGCCATTCGCGAAGGCGGCCACACCGTCGGCGCCGGAACCATTGCAGAGATTATTCAGTAAAGATTCAGGCTAAAAGCTGGTTTCCGCGGCTTGCATCCCGCCGCAGGTTCTTTCCTCCCGAAGATATCGGGAGGGGTAAAGAGAGTGAAACGTGATTGGAAAAGAAAGAATTCGCATCCGGTTAAAAGCTTACGACTACCGCATCCTGGACCAGTCGACGGGCGAAATTGTGGAAACCGCGCGGCGTACCGGAGCGCAGATTGCCGGGCCGATTCCACTGCCCACCATGAAAAACAAGTACTGCGTGCTGCGTTCGCCGCACGTGGACAAGAAGTCGCGGGAGCAGTTTGAGATCCGCACCCACAAGCGCCTGCTCGATATTCTCGAGCCGACGCAGCAAACGGTAGACGCGCTGATGAAGCTCGACCTGCCGGCTGGCGTGGATGTCGAGATCAAAGCATTCGGCAAGGAACATAAGTAGAGCTGTAGGTTTTGGGCGGGGGGTCAGCCATGGAGCGATGTCCGAAGTGCGGATACGTCGAAAGGGTTGATTGGTCCGGAATACTCGGGATTGTAGCTTTTTTCCTGTTGTATTTCGTTTGGATGATGGGTGATTACAGCCCTCGAGACCTTAAGGGAGTGGGATTCGCAGCGTTGATTTTATTTCTCGCTGCCAGCATTTGGAAAGTTCGAAGGATGAAGGCGGGTCGGAGACTCAAGAATGCTCCAATCGCCAAGGCTCCCAGCCAATAGCCGTTGCTTGCAAGCAACGAGCCAAGCTGGGTGGAGAAGAAGATGGCAACTCGAGTTACTGGCATTCTGGGAAAAAAAGTCGGCATGACGCAACTGTTTGACTCGAAGGGCGACGTGCGCCCGGTCACAGTGCTGCAGGCGGGTCCTTGTGTCGTCACCCAGCACAAGATGGCGATCAAGGATGGCTACGAAGCGGCCCAGATTGGCCTGGTCGAATTTGTGAAGGAGTCGCGGCTTACCAAGCCCGCCCGTGGACATCTAGCCAAGAATAATCTGCCGCCGGTAAAGTTCATGCGCGAAGTTGGACTTGAATCCGATGGCGATAGCGACGGTTCGGTAAAAGTTGGCGACCGCGTTCTGGTCGAGATTTTTGAAGGCGAAAAATTTGTCGACATCATCGGCATCAGCAAAGGCAAGGGCTTCCAGGGTGTGGTCAAGCGCCATCACTTTGGCGGCGGCCCCAAGTCGCACGGATCGATGTTCCAGATTACCGGCTCGATCGGTTCTTCGGCATTTCCTTCGCGCGTGTTCAAGGGGATGCGCATGTCGGGACACATGGGCCATGCCCGAGTAACCCAGCGCAACCTGCGCGTGCTGGGTGTCGATAAGGACGAGAATCTGCTCGTGGTCGAAGGCAGCGTGCCGGGGCCCGAGGGCGGATATCTCATTATTTCGAAGTCGAAAAAACCGCCTAGAGAGCGCCGCGGATTTGCCGGTTCGGCTACGGTCGATCCGTTGAAGGCGGCCAAGCGAGCGGCCAAGAAGGCGTAAGGCAGTACTCAGTACAGAGTAACGAGAAGCAATATGGCAACTATCGACATACACGATTTAAGCGGTAAGAAGGTCGGAACCTTTGACCTTGCCGAAGAGATTTTCGGCGCGGTTAACGAAGACCTCATCTGGGAAGCGGTCAAGCACTTCCGCGCCGGCGAACATCGCGGCACGCACGCCACCAAGGCCCGCTGGCAGGTTTCCGGCTCGGGCAAAAAGCTCTGGAAGCAAAAGGGCACTGGCCGGGCGCGCATCGGTTCCATCCGTTCGCCACTGTGGCGGCATGGCGCGACCGTGCATGGACCGGTTCCACGCTCCTATAGCTACAGTTTTCCGCGCAAAAAGTTGCTGGGCGCGCTGCGCTCCGCGCTGGCCGCGAAGTATGCCGATGGCAAGCTCATCATTGTGAATACCTTTGAGTTGAAGGATGCGAAGACCAAGCAGTTTCGCATCGCGCTGGATGCTTTAAAGGTCGACAAGACGGTATTGGTGGTCGATACCCCGAATTCCGGGAACCGTAACCTGGAGCTCGGCGCCCGCAACATTCATGGCCTGGAGTTGATGGCGAGCAATGAGGTTCATCCTTATCACCTGCTGAAGTATGACCGCGTGATCTTCTCGCATCCGGCGATTGAGAAGCTGCAGTTAACGCTGCAGGATACGTTACCCAAGCGCCAGCACAAGGAAGCGAAAGAAGAGACCACGAAAAAGGCGTCAGCTTCTCCGCGCAAGCGCACGCGGCATGAAAAAGCGGCGGAGGTGGCTTAAAGCCTAATTATTATGAAATCCGCATATCAGATTATTCGCCGTCCCGTGATCACCGAAAAAGGTCTGGCTATTAAAGAAAACCAGAACACCCTGGTGTTTCAGGTGGCCCCGGGCGCGACCAAGACGGAAGTAAAGCAGGCGGTACAGACCATTTTCAAAGTGAAAGTGCACTCGGTTCGTACAGCAATGTATCCCGGAAAAGAGCGGCGGCGCGGCAAGTTTGCCGGCTACCGTCCGGACTGGAAGAAGGCGTATGTGCGCCTGCGGGCCGGCGAAAAAATGCCGGAGTACGCGCAGAATTTATAAAGCAGCAAACAGCTGTCAGCCGTCAGTTCGCAAGTGAGTGACGGTGTGAGGCTGAGAGCTGACGGCTGAAAGCTGAGAGTTTCTATGGCAATTAAGACCTACAGACCGACAACGCAGACGTTGCGCTACCGCACGACCATCGTCAATGACGATATTACGACGCGGCATCCGCACAAGCCGTTGATTGAGAAGAAGCAGCGTACCGGCGGACGCCGCAATTCGGGCGACATTACCAGCTGGCATCGCGGCGGCGGACACAAGCAGAAGCTGCGCATCATCGATTTCAAGCGCGAGAAGACGGGCATTCCCGCCACGGTTACGACCATTGAGTACGATCCCAACCGGTCGGCGCGCATTGCGTTGCTGGCCTATGCCGACGGCGAGAAGCGCTACATCCTGGTCCCGGAAGGAATGAAGGTCGGGCAGAAAGTTGTAAGCGGACCGGAAGCCGACATTCTGGTGGGCAACGCTTTACCGCTGCGCAATATTCCGCCTGGTACTTCCATTCACAATCTGGAACTGAAGCCGGGTAAGGGCGCGCAAATGGTTCGTTCGGCGGGCGGCGCGGCGCAGTTGATCGCGAAAGAGTCCGACTACGCGCTGGTGAAATTGCCTTCCGGCGAGACCCGCAAGATTTCGCAGGACTGCATGGCGACAGTTGGCCAGGTGGGCAATCTGGATCACGAAAACATCACCATCGGCAAAGCCGGCCGCATGCGCTGGATGGGATGGAAACCGGTGAACCGCGGCGTATCGATGAATCCGGTGGATCACCCGCACGGCGGCGGTGAGGGCAAGACTTCGGGCGGCAGACATCCGGTAACGCCGTGGGGACAGCCGACGCGGGGATACAAGACGAGAAACAACAAGCGGACCGACAAGTTTATTGTGAACCGGCGGAGCAAATAGCATATGGCACGTTCAACCAAAAAAGGCGCGTTTGTGGATGGCTTCCTGATGTCGCGGGTGGAAGGCATGAATTCGCGCAACGAAAAGAAAGTTTTGCGCACCTGGTCGCGACGCTCCACCGTGGTGCCGGAGATGGTGGGTCATACCATTGCGGTGCATAACGGCAAGAAGTTTATTCCGGTGTACGTCACGGAAAACATGGTCGGGCACAAGCTGGGCGAGTTCAGCTTCACGCGTAACTTCAAGGGGCACTCGATGCGGGCGGCCACGGAAGTAGCGGCGAAGCCGGCGGGCATTCCTGGCGGTCCGGGGGCAAGCGCACCGGCAGCGCCGGCGGCGCCCAAGGCATAAGGCAGCTTCTAGCTACTAGCTTTTAGCTACTAGCTAGGTTGTCTGATCTCAGTAAGGTTCCTAGCTCCTGGTTTTAGCTAGGAGCTAGCAGCTAGGAGCTAGTGGCTAATATGGAATTTCGAGCGGAAATGCGTTATTTGCGAGTCTCGCCTCAGAAGGCGCGCCTGGTGCTGGAGTTGATTAAAGGGCGCAAGGTGGAAGAGGCGCGCAATACGCTGCTGTATACCAAGAAGCGGGTGGCGGCGCATGTGGGCAAACTGCTGCAGTCGGCCCTGGACAATGCGAATTTTTTGAGCGCCGAGAAAAATCTGGATGTCGACATCGACAACCTCTATGTGAAGAACGCGATCGCCAATGAAGGTCCGCGCATGAAGCGCATTCGTCCCGCCCCGCAAGGCCGGGCGTTCCGCTACCAGCGGCGCATCGCGCACATTATTTTGACGCTGGAAGAGCGGGGCCACCGGTCAGAGCACGCTTCCGGCGAGCCGCGGCGAACGGCAGCGGCGGGCACAGCTCCGGCGAAGCGGCGAGCTCCGGTTGCAAAGAAGGCCGCGGGCAAAGGCAAGAGCGATAAAAAGAAGGCGGCTGCGAAGTAACGGGGAAAGCAGATTCCTCGCCGGCAAAAGATGACGGTTCGGAATGACAAGAATTTGAGAACAGTTTCAGGATTGATTTAGGAGAAGCAATGGGACAAAAAGTCCATCCTTATGGTTTTCGGCTTGGCTACACTAAGCCGTGGAAGTCGCGCTGGTTTGTGGAGCGCGATTACGACAAGCTTCTGCTTGAAGACATCAAGCTGAAGAATGAACTGAAGGACAAGCTCAAGTCGGCGGGCGTGAGCGCGATCGAGATTGAGCGTCCCGGCAACAAACTGCGCATCATCATCAAGACGGCGCGTCCTGGAATCATCATTGGGCGCAAGGGCGCGGAAATCGACAAGCTGAAGGGTGACCTGCAGAAGCGCACGTCGCGCGAAGTGTTTGTCGATATTCAGGAAGTGCACAAGCCGGAACTCGATGCCCAGTTGGTGTCCGAGGCAATTGCGCTGCAACTGGAAAAGCGCGTCGGCTTCCGCCGCGCCATGCGCAAGGCGGTTGATTCAGCGCTGCGCTTTGGCTGCAAGGGAATCAAGGTTCGCGTGAGCGGCCGGTTGAATGGAAATGAAATCGCGCGCTCGGAGTGGTATTTGCAAGGGCGGCTGCCGCTGCATACGCTGCGCGCCGACATTGAATACGGATTCTCCGAGGCGAGGACCACCTACGGCGTGATTGGCGTGAAGTGCTGGGTTTACAAAGGCGAAATTCTTCCGGCCAAGAAACGCGAGCAGACGACTGGAGTGGGAGCATTTTGAAATAGCCGTCCGCCGCGTCGGCTTCCTCCGGAAATAGAAGCGGAGAGGGTTGGCGGCAAGCTGACAGCTGAAGGCTGAGAGCATATTTATGTTGATGCCAAAAAAAGTAAAGTACCGCAAGCAGCAGCGCGGTCGAATGACGGGCAAGGCCTGGCGGGGCAGCACGCTGTCCTTCGGAGATTTCGGATTGAAGGTTCTGGAGCCGGGGTGGATCACCGACCGCCAGATAGAAGCCAGCCGCGTGGCCATGACGCGTTTTGTAAAACGCGGCGGCAAGATCTGGATTCGCGTGTTTCCCGACAAGCCGGTGACTAAGAAACCGGCCGAAACCCGTATGGGAAAAGGCAAGGGCGCGCCTGATCACTGGGTCGCGGTGGTGCGTCCGGGCAAAATTCTGTTTGAGATGGAAGGCGTCGCGCTGGCAGATGCGACCGAGGCGATGCGCCTGGCTTCGCACAAGCTGCCGCTGCGCACGACTTTGGTCAAGCGCGAGACGGCGCATTAAACAACAGCCGTCAGTTTTCGGCCGTCAGAAAACGGCGGACGAGAGCTGAGAGCTGAGAGCTGAGAGCTTATTTATGAAGGCAGACAAGATTCGCAACTTAACCGACGCTGAGCTCGACCACCAGGGGCAGGATCTGGCGGACCAGTTGTTCAAGCTGAAGTTCCAGCTGAACATGGGCCAGAACGAAAGCCTGAAGAAGATGCGCGGCCTGCGCAAGGACATTGCGCGTATCAAGACAATTTCCGGCGAGCGCAGCCGCTCCGCCGCATCGGAGAAACGGTAATGGCGGAAAGCGTTAAGAAAACGGCAACCCCGGCAGCGGAAAAGGTTCAGGGACGGCGCAAGGAAGTGGTGGGCGAAGTCGTGGCCAACCGCATGCAGAAGACTATCGTGGTCAAAGTGACGCGCAAAAAGGCGCATCCTTTCTATGGCCGTGTGGTGGCGCGCAACAAGAAGTTTTACGCGCACGACGAAAAGAACGAGGCGCATGTGGGCGATGTGGTGCGCATCGAAGAGACGCGTCCCATGTCGAAGCTGAAGCGCTGGAAGCTGAAAGACATTGTGCGCAAGACGGCGCTGGTGCCGGAGATCGTGTTGGAGAAGGAAGCGAAGTAACCCTGGTCGCCGATTAGGAAGGAACGGGAGATTAGCCATGGCTGTGATGATGAGAAGCATGCTGGAGGTGGCCGACAACTCCGGCGCCCGCAAGTTGCAGATGATTCTGCCGCTGGGCGGTTCCACCGGGTTGAATGCCGGCTTGGGCGACATAATCACCGCGGCGGTGAAGGAATCGTCTCCTGAGGGGCAGGTGCAGAAGGGCAAAGTGGTGAAGGCGGTAATCGTGCGCACGCGCAAGGAGCACCGGCGCCGTGACGGCACCTATATCCGCTTCGACCAGAATGCGGCGGTGCTGATCAACGATGCTGGCGAGCCCGTGGGCACGCGCGTCTTCGGGCCGGTTGCACGCGAACTGCGCGAAAAAAAGTTTTTGAAGATTGTGTCACTGGCGCCGGAAGTAATTTGAAGAATTGAGTAATTGGGTAATTTAGTAATTTGGTAATTGAAAATCGCAAAGATTTTGAATTTCAAATTACTCAATTACTAAATTACCAAATTACGAAATGGGTTTAGAGAATGAGAACTGCAAGCACAGAACATAAGCGAGTGGATATCCGCCGCGATGACAAAGTGAAAGTCATCACCGGGCGGGATAAGGGCAAGGAAGGGCGCGTGCTGCGCGTGTTTCCCAACGACGCCAAGTTGCTGGTGGAGCACGTGATGATGGTGAAAAAGCACGTGCGCCCCAACCCGCAGCGCAACATCAAGGGCGGCATTGCCGAGCAGGAGAGCCGGATTGCCATCTCCAATGTGCAACTGGTTTGCCCGACCTGCGGCCCGGTGAGGATTGGTCATGAAGTGCGCGGAGACCGCAAAGTGCGAGTGTGCAGGAAGTGCGGAACGACGCTGGATAAATAGCTGCCAGCTTTCAGTCATCAGCTTTCAGCTTGGTGGCAGAGGGGCAGGCGGCGGTGATAAGAATACGGTCTCACGCAGCGGTACACGTAAGGGCTAGAAGCTTTTACAGTCCGACACCGTGAGAGAGAGTGGAAGAAGACGCGATGGCAAAAGATAAAGAGAAGAAAAGTTCGAGAGATTCGTCGCAGGAGCAGAAGGCACCGGCGCAGGCGCAGCACAGCGCCAAGGAGCGGCCGCGGTTGCGTTCCAAGTTCGAAAAGGAAGTGGCTCCGGCGCTGTTGAAAGAACTCGAATTGAACAACAAGATGGCGGTGCCCAGGTTGAACAAGATTGTAGTCAACATGGGCATGGGCGAGGCTACGCAGAATTCCAAGGTGATGGATCCGGCGGTGAACGAACTGGGCCAGATCACGGGACAGAAGCCAATCGTGACCAAGGCCAAGAAGTCGATCGCGGCTTTCAAGGTGCGCGAAGGCCAGCCCATTGGAGCCATGGTGACCCTGCGCGGCGACCGTATGTACGAATTTCTCGACCGGCTGGTGAACATTGTCCTGCCGCGCGTGCGCGATTTCAAAGGGGTGTCGACCAAGTCGTTTGACGGTCGGGGTAACTATACGATCGGCCTGCACGACCAGTTGATCTTCCCGGAAATTTCCTACGAGAAGGTGGACAAGCAGAAGGGAATGAACGTGACCATTGTGACCACGGCGGCCAATGATAATCAGGCGCGGCTGCTGTTGAAGCATTTGGGGATGCCGTTCCGCGCGTAGTGCAGGCTTTCAAGGTTTCAGGGTGTAAAAGTTTCGCAGAGCTCGATTAAGGATTTCATGACGACAGCAAAACGGGTAAAGGACGCGAAGATCGAAAAGAAGTTTGAGGCGGCGCGCACAGCCAAGGCGAAGACGCCAAAGTTTTCCACGCGCCGGCACAACCGCTGCCAGATTTGCGGCCGCCCGCGGGCGTTCTTGCGCAAGTTTGGCCTGTGCCGCTTGTGCTTCCGCGGCATGGCATTGCGCGGGGAGATTCCTGGAGTGGCGAAGTCTTCGTGGTAGGGACGCCGTTCGTTGTTGGTCATTCGTTATTGGCCAGGACGAAGTGGTGTGACGGTAAGTGTTAAGCAAGCCGCTGCAGGTTCTTCGCAGAACGCGGAGCGAACGGGCGGCGAGAGGAGAAGCAAACGATGAGGTTGACCGATCCGGTCGCAGATATGTTGACGAGGGTGCGGAACGCGCTGCAGGCGCGGCACCAGAAGGTGGACGTGCCGGCTTCGCGGCTGAAGGTGGAGATTGCCCGCATCCTGAAGGAAGAGGGTTACATCTCGAATTTCAAGGCCACGGAAGAAGAAGGTCACAAAGTGATCCGGATCTATTTGAAATACGGCGCGCACAACGAAGCCGCGATTTCGAAGGCGGAGCGCGTCTCCCGTCCGGGCTGCCGGGTGTATGTGCGGCGTAGCGAGATTCCGCGCGTGCTGGGCGGCATGGGCATCAACATCCTGACCACGCCGCGGGGCGTAATGACAGGACGCCAGGCGCGCAAAGAAGGCGTGGGCGGCGAATTGTTGTGCGAGATCTGGTAAAGAAGCTATCAGCTAACAGCCGTCAGCCTTCAGAGAAGGCTTGGTGGCTAGGCTGAAAGCTAAGAGCTGAAAGCTGAGAGCCCAAAAATTATGTCACGAATTGGAAAAAAGCCGATCCCGATCCCCAAAGGGGTGACGGTTAAAGTGGAAGGCAACACGGTGCTGGTGCAGGGGCCGAAGGGCAAGCTGGATACCGCTCTTCCCGCCGGCATCAAGGTGGAGCAGAAGGATGGCAATCTGCTGGCGGTGCGTGAGTACGATTCGCAGGCCGCGGTACATGGACTGGCACGCGCTTTGGTGAACAATGCCGTCGAGGGCGTAACCAAGGGCTGGACGCGCGATCTGGAGATTGTTGGCATCGGCTACCGCGCCGAGATGAAGGGCAAGGGGATGGTGGTATTCAGTCTAGGATATTCGCATCCCATTGAATATCCGCTGCCGACTGGGGTTGAGGCGGTGGTCGATCCCAAGCAGACCAAGGTATCGCTGACCGGGATTGACCGGCAGCAGGTGGGCCAGGTGGCGGCGGAAATGCGCTCGCTGCGTCCGCCCGATCCGTATAAGAATAAGGGTGTGCGTTACGCGGGCGAGCGGTTGAAGAAGAAGGTCGGTAAGACCGGAGCCAAATAAACCGTCGTTAGTCGCTGGTGTTTAGTCGTTGGCCAGCGAATATGGCGGCAGTTGTTCAAGAGTGTCGGGATCTTGGCTAACGACCAACGACCAGCGACCAAGGACGGCTTTCATGTTTACGAAGAAATCGAAGAACCAGAAACGCGAGCACATTCACGACCGCATCCGCAAAAAGATGCAGGGGACGGCGGAGCGTCCGCGGTTGAATGTGTATCGTTCGCTAAATCATATTTATGTGCAGGTGATCGATGATCTGCACGGGCAGACGCTGGTTTCGGCCAGTTCGGCAGAGGGCAAGAAGGAAGACCGCAAGACCGGTGGCAACGTGGCGGCGGCCAAAGCGCTCGGCAAGACCATCGCCGAACGCGCCAAGGCCAAGGGCGTTAGCAAAGTTGTATTTGACCGCGGCGGGTATATTTATCACGGGCGGGTCAAGGCTCTGGCGGACGCGGCGCGCGAAGGCGGATTGCAGTTTTAAAAGATTGAGCGACGGTGCGATTGAGTCATTGGGCGTTTGAAAATGTGGCATCGGTTTTCAATCGCAAAATCATCAATCGCTCGATCGCCAAATGAAACGAGAGTTCAAGAATGCCAACAGTGGTGAAGAAGCTTGATGCAAATTCGTACCAGCTGAAGGATCAGGTCGTGGCCATCAACCGCGTCACCAAGGTGGTGAAGGGCGGAAAGAATATGTCGTTCGCGGCGCTGGTGGTGGTGGGCGATCCGTCGGCGGGCGTGGTGGGTCATGGAGCCGGCAAGGCCAAGGAAGTTCCACAGGCCATCCGCAAGGCGATCGAGTCGGCGAAGAAGAACCTGATCAAGGTGAATCTGACGCAGACTTCGATTCCTCACCTGATCCTGGGACGCTATGGTTCGGGCAAGGTTTTGCTGAAGCCGGCGCCGGAAGGAACCGGAGTGATTGCGGGCGGGGCAGTTCGCGCTGTCATGAACTCGGTGGGCATTCAGAACGTGCTGACCAAGTCGATCGGAACCACCAATCCGCACAACGTGATTAAAGCGACCTTTGACGCGCTCCGGCATTTGAAGAGCCGCGAGAGCGTGGCTGCGATGCGCGGCAAGACGGTACAGGAACTTTAAAATAGTACCGAGTGCCCAGAAATTGCATTTGGAACTGAGACTGAGGAATTATCGATGACGACAAAGAAACCGAAAGCAGCGGCCGGAAAGATTCACCTGAAGTGGGTGATTTCGGCGATTTGCGCCCCGGTGAAACAGAAACTGGTGATTAAGGGATTGGGATTCACGCGCTTGAATCAGGTGATTGAGCGTCCGGACAATGCAGCGATTCGGGGCATGGTGGCGAAGGTTCCTCACATGGTTGAAATTTTGAAGTAGCTACGAGCTACGAGATTGGGGCTTCGAAAGAGCCCCTTTGCTCGCGACTCGCAGCTCGAAGCTTAGAGCTTATTTATGAATTTATCCAACATTCGAGCACCGAAGAAGGCGTCGGAAAAGCGCAAGCGCGTGGGGCGCGGTATGGGCTCCGGCATGGGCAAAACGTCCACCAGAGGCCACAAAGGTCAGCGCTCGCGCACCGGTATGCGCCTGATCCGCGGTTTTGAAGGCGGCCAGATGCCGCTGCACCGCCGCATGCCGAAGCGCGGCTTCACCAACATCTTCCGCAAGGAATTCAATATCGTCAGCCTGGAAAAGCTCTCTGCGCTGGGCTCCGATCTGCACGCCGAGCCGATCACGCCGGAAGTTTTGCGCAAGGCGGGAGTGATCAAGGCGAAACATCCGGTAAAGATTCTGGGCGATGGCGAGATCAACGTTGCCATTACCGTGCATGCCCACAAGTTCTCCAAGTCGGCAACGGAAAAAATCACCAAGGCGGGCGGCAAGGTTGAGGTCTTGCAGTAATGGCGGAGCAAGGCGTATTTCCAATCTGGGCGAAGCTGGCCAACATCTTCCGTATTCCTGACCTGCGCAAGCGAGTCCTGTTTACCCTGGCTATGCTCGCGGTTTACCGGTTGGGCGGGCATCTGCCTACGCCGGGCGTGAATTTTCTTAAGCTGGAAGATTTCTTCAATCAGAATCGTGGATCGCTGCTCGGCTTCGTGGACCTGTTCTCCGGCGGCAACCTGCGCCGGCTCACTCTTTTTGCCCTCGGCATCATGCCGTACATTACGGCATCGATCATCCTGCAACTTCTGACCGTCGTCTACGAACCACTCGCCAAGCTACAAAAGGAAGGCGAGATGGGCCGCAAAAAGATTACTCAGTGGACTCGTTACATCACGGTCATCCTCAGCGCGGTGCAATCGTTTGGTATTGCCATTGGACTGGAGCGGGCGGGCGATTTCGTGCTCCATCCCGGGCCCAGCTTTATTCTGATGACCATGCTGACTCTGACCACAGGCAGCGCATTCGTCATGTGGCTGGGCGAACAAATCACCGACCGCGGCATTGGCAACGGTATGTCGTTGCTGATTTTTGCCGGCATTGTGGTGGGCTTGCCGCGGGGCGTGCAAGAGCTTTGGGACAAGGCCAGGAACGGTGCCTGGGGAGCGATCACTTTCCCTCTCATCATCTTTCTGGTCGTCTTCATGATCGCCGTGGTCGCGTTCATTGTGTACGTAGAACGCTGCGAGCGGCGTATTCCAGTGCAGTATGCCAAGCGCGTGGTTGGGCGCAAGGTGATGGGCGGACAGTCCACGCATCTTCCGCTGCGCGTGAATGCTGGTGGCGTGATGCCGGTCATCTTCGCCTCTTCGATTTTGACCCTGCCGCAGACCATTGGCTACGGCCTGAAAAATAGCCGCTACTTTGGGGACTTGATCCGCGTCACTGGATTCGGCGAGCCGCTTTACAACTTGCTATACGCCATCGGAATTATTTTCTTCGCTTACTTCTATGTTTCGATCGTGTTTAACCCCAGCGAAGTTGCCGACAACATGCGCAAATACGGGGGTTTCATTCCCGGAATTCGCCCGGGCAAGCGTACAGCTGATTACATTAACGAGGTGCTGACTCGCATCACGCTGGTGGGTGCGCTCTACCTGATCATCATCTCGTTCATCCCCGAGTGGTTGATTACAGGAATCCACTTGAATCACCTGCCCTTCTGGCTGGGAGGAACGCTGTTTGAGCGGCTGCCGATTTGGGTGACCAACGGCTTCGGAGTCAATTTTTATTTCGGTGGGACTTCGCTTCTGATTGTGGTAGGTGTGGCCATGGATACTGTCACTCAGATCGAAGCGCAGTTGATTATGCGGCATTACGACGGCTTCACGCCGCGCAGTGGAAGAATCCGCGGCCGCAGGAACTGGTCTTAGAAGATTTGGTAATTTTGTAATCGGTAATTTTGCAATTTGAAAGCTTGGTGGTGAAGTTTCTTCAAATTACAAAATTACCGATTGCCAGATTACAAATTGGTGCTGGGGTTGCTGCATCTGAATAGCCTTGTGGGAGGCTGTTCGGGAACTTTGTTCGGGAGGCTTTTGCCAACTCGATGGCGCAGGAAACCTCACGCGACGTAGGTCCGGTGGTATTGCTTGGCCCGCCGGGCGCAGGGAAGGGCACACAGGCCAAGCGCATCATGGAGAAGTATCAGATTCCGCAGATCTCCACCGGAGATCTTTTGCGGTACAACGTGGTGCAGGGTACGGAACTGGGCAAGATCGCGAAGGCGGTGATGGACCGCGGCGAACTGGTTTCCGACGATCTGGTTTGCGAGATGGTTCGGCTGAGGTTGAAGCAGCCGGATTGCAAGCGCGGGTACATTCTGGATGGCTTTCCGCGAACCGCGGCCCAGGCCGGATGGCTGGATGCGCTATTGGATGACCGGCTCTTTGACAATTCGCGTCCGACTCGGGCTTGGCCAATTGTGATCCGGCTGGACGTAGACTATAATCAATTGTTGCTTCGAATTTCTGGACGACGTTCTTGTCCCACCTGTGGGCGGATTTATAACGTCCACTTTCAGCCGCCGCGCGTCGAGGGTAGTTGCGACATGGATGGCGCGAAGCTGATAACCCGCAACGACGACCGATTGGAAGTGATTGGGCCTCGGCTGGCGGCCTATCAGGAACAGACTACGCCGGTGGCGGTGTATTACCAGCGCACGGGCAGGCTGATCTCAGTAAACGGCGACCGGCCGATGGACGAAGTCACGGCGGAGATTTTCAGAATTCTTGAAGATCACCACGCTTAAAGATTTTGCTTTTGAATATGGCGATTGTTTGCAAGTCGGCGGCGGAGATTGAACGGATGCGGCAGAGTGGCCGCATCGTGCGCCAGGTTCTGGATTATCTGAAGACTATCGTTGCACCCGGCGTGACCACGATGGACTTGGAGCGTGCCGCCGAAAAGAAGATTGCGGAACTGGGAGCCAAGCCGGCATTCAAGGGATACTACGATTATCCGTGCGTGCTCTGTACTTCGGTGAACGAGGAAATTGTGCATGGCATTCCGTCGGAAAAGCGGACGCTGAAAGATGGCGACATTGTTTCAATTGATTGCGGCGTGGTGCTGGATGGATATTACGGCGACGCGGCGATCACGGTTCCGGTCAGCGATACGGTGAAGCCGGAGTTGCGCAAGTTGCTGGAAGTGACGGAAGAATCGCTGTATCGCGGCATCGAGCAGGCGCGCATCGGTAACTCGGTCGGCGATGTGGGAGCGGCGGTGCAGGAGCACGTGGAGGCCAACGGCTTCAGCGTGGTTCGCGAATTCGTAGGACATGGAATTGGCACCAAGTTGCACGAAGAGCCGCAGGTTCCGAATTACGGAGCTCGCGGTCATGGCGCAAAATTGCGGGAAGGTATGGTCATTGCGATCGAGCCCATGGTGAATTACGGCAAGCCGGAAACGCGAGTGCTGGGTGACAAATGGACTGCGGTGACCGCTGACGGAAGTTTCAGTGCGCACTTCGAACACTGTGTGGCTGTGACCAAAGATGGGCCGGTGATTTTGACAAGGTGAGCTTCTAGCTGCTAGCTCCTAGCTTCTGGCTGGGACAAGCGGAGTTGGGCTAGGGGCTGGAAGCTAAAGACTAGGAGCTAATGAGTAAAGAAGACGCGATTGAAGTGATGGCAGTGGTTCTGGAACCCCTGCCCAATGCCATGTTCAAAGTGGAACTGGAGAACAAGCACCAGGTACTGGCGCATGTTTCCGGCAAAATGCGCAAGAACTTTATCCGCATCCTGCCCGGAGACAAGGTCGCGGTGGAGCTTTCCCCCTACGACCTGAATCGCGGACGAATCGTTTATCGCTACAAGTGAACGTTGTTTTCGCAATCTTTGATTTTGCTGGCGGCTGAAGGCTGACAGCTGAGAGCTGGTTATGAAAGTACGAGCATCGGTAAAGAAAATCTGTGACAAGTGCAAGGTTATCCACCGCAAGGGTGTGGTGCGGGTGATCTGCGTCAACACGAAACATAAACAGCGCCAGGGCTAAAAGCCTGTCGCCCGGAGTTTAAGAAACTATGGCACGTATCGCAGGCGTCGACTTACCGCGCCAGAAGCATATCAACATCGCCCTGACTTATATCTACGGCATTGGGCATCCCCGCGCCGGGAACATTCTCGACGAGGCCAAAGTGGACCCTATGAAGAAGGTCCAGGACCTCAGCGAAGAAGAAGTCAACCGCATCCGTACAGTCATCGAGCAGCAGGGACTGGTGGAAGGCGATCTGCGCAAGGAAGTTTCGATGAACATCAAGCGTCTCATCGAAATCGGCTCCTATCGCGGATTCCGTCACCGCCGCAACTTGCCGGTGCGCGGACAACGAACCCATACTAACGCGCGCACCCGCAAAGGTCCGCGTAAGGGAACGGTATCCACCAAGAAGAAGGCAACGTCGAAAACGTAATAAACCAGTACTCAGTTCTCAGTGCCCAGTTCTCAGAAAGAACCGGGTTTCAACTGGCAACTGAGAACTGAGAACTGAGAACTGGAAAAATGGCGAAACCAGCAGCAGCGGGCGGCGCAGCCGCAGCGGACAAAAAAGGCAAGAAAAAGACTTTCAAGAAGAAGGAGCGCAAGCACGTTCCGCATGGACTGTGCTACGTGCAGGCTTCTTTCAACAATACGATCGTGACCATCACCGACATGAACGGCAACGTTTTGTCGTGGAAGAGTTCGGGATCGCTGGGTTTTCGCGGATCGCGTAAGGGGACACCTTTCGCCGCGCAGCAGGCGGCCTCCAACGCTGGCAGCATGGCGCGCGATCACGGAGTGCGCAGCGTCGATGTCCGCGTGGCGGGCCCGGGTTCAGGACGCGAGTCGGCGGTGCGAGCTTTGGCGTCGGTCGGGATCGAAGTGCGTTCCATTCGCGACGTCACGCCCATTCCGCACAACGGATGCCGTCCGCCGAAACGACGTAGAGTATAAATTCGTCATTGGTCGTTGGTCGTTCGCAAAAGCGAATCGAATGGGATTTTTCGATTCTGGCTAACGACCAACGACAAATGATCAACTACATGTTTTACCGTCCGGGAGGAAGGGTGAAGCCAAACCCGTAAACCGGTCATCTAAAAGGAGGACAACTTGGCCCGTTATACCGATCCAGTCTGCCGTTTATGCCGCCGCGAGGGAATGAAGCTGTTCCTCAAAGGCTCCAAGTGTTTCAGCGATAAGTGCCCCATCGAGAAGCGCAACTTCGCTCCCGGACAACATGGGAAAGACCGCAAGGCCAAGATTGTGGGCTACGGCCTGCAGTTGCGCGAAAAGCAGAAGGCCAAGCGTATTTACTTCACGCTGGAAGGCCAGTTCCGCAACTACTTCGAGAAGGCCGCGCGCACCCAGGGCGTTACCGGTGAGTTGCTGCTGCAGCAACTGGAGCGGCGTCTCGATAACGTCGTCTTCCGGCTCGGCTTCGCGCAATCGCGTCGACAGGCGCGGCAGTTGGTGCGGCACGGACATGTCGCCGTCAACAACCGCAAGGTCAACATTCCTTCCTACGAAGTGAGTGCCGGCGAGGAAATCGCAATCCGAGAGAACAGCAAGAAGCTGGTGATCCTGGAAATGGCGAAGGAATTCGCCAGCCACGGTACGCAGCCCAACTGGCTGGAAGTGAATCGTGACGCATACACGGGTAAGGTGCTCTCGTTGCCCAAACGCGAAGACATTCAGCTGCCGGTGAATGAGCAGTTGATTGTGGAACTTTATAGCAAGTAGCCATTGGTCTTCGGTCCTCGGTTGGCGGTCGCACCTAGCCAACGACCGAGGACCGAAGACGGGTCCTTTACATTTCGAGCCAGATCAGCCTTTTCCGGCTTTGACCTGAGTTGGACCACTCAGTGAGCTGGAAT
This sequence comes from uncultured Acidobacteriota bacterium, assembly GCA_963758565.1. GTDB lineage: Bacteria > Acidobacteriota > Terriglobia > Terriglobales > Acidobacteriaceae > Sulfotelmatobacter. The sequence continues at coordinate 1,305,875 of CAVWVX010000001.1, forward strand.
TGAGCCAAACGGCCGAAGGAGAGACAAAATGCTTTGGAGAGGTTTTCAGAAACCGAAACGTTTAGCAGTCGACACCCAAACCCTTACCGATAAGTACGGAATTTTTTGGGCGCAGCCGTTTGAACGCGGCTTCGGCACCACCGTGGGCAACGCCCTCCGGCGTGTGTTATTGAGCTCGATCGAAGGTGCCGCAGTCACCGCGGTGAAGATGGAAGGGGTGCTGCACGAGTTCCAGTCGATCCCCGGCGTGGTGGAGGATGCGACCGACATCATTCTGAACTTGAAGCAGATCCCGTTCAAGCTGGCCGGCGATGCGCCGAAAGCGATTTATCTTCGCGCCGATCAGCCGGGCGTGGTTACCAGCGGCATGATCGAAGCCGATGGCGACGTTGAAGTTCTGGACAAAGACGTCTACATCGCGACGGTCAGCGAAGGCGGCAAGCTCGACATGGAAATGCGGCTGAAGCGCGGCCGCGGTTACACCTCCGCCGACAAGAACTTCGACGAAGATCTCGGTATCGGTTTCATTCCGATCGATTCCGTGCATTCTCCGGTGCGCAAGTGCAATTACACCGTGGAAGCGGCGCGTCTGGGACAGATCACCGACTACGACAAACTGACTCTCGAAGTCTGGACCAACGGTTCGATCACTCCGGCCGACGCGATTGGACTCTCGGCCAAGCTGATGAAGGATCATATGAACATCTTCATCAACTTCGAAGAAGAGATCGAAACCGGAACTTCGTCGTCGGACGACCGCAAGCCTGAGATCCACAACGAGAACCTGAACCGTTCCGTGGAAGAACTCGAGCTTTCGGTGCGCAGCTACAATTGCCTCAAGAATGCGAACATCCAGACCATCGGCGAGTTGGTGCAGAAGACCGAATCGGAAATGCTCAAGACCAAGAACTTCGGCCGCAAGTCGCTGAATGAAATCAAGGAAATACTTTCCTCGATGGGTCTAAGCCTGGGCATGAAGATCGACGAGCATGGCAATGCCGTGCCCGGCCCAACTTCGAATCTGGTGCTGCCGGCTTCGGCCTACGGCCCGGACGATCAGCTGTAAGAGTGGCGCCGGCGTCTAGCCGGCTGGTTCGGGAAGGGCACGACTCTAGTTCGTGCCCTCCAAGCCAAAGTTTAAGAGGGCTTTAGCCCCAGAGGTTTGAAATGCGTCACAAAGTTGCAGGCTATAAACTCGGACGGAACACATCGCACCGGCGCTCGCTGCTGCGCAACCTGGTCACGTCGGTGATCGTCGAAGAACGCATCGAGACGACAGTTCCCAAAGCCAAGGCCGCCAAGCCCATCGTCGAGAAGATGATCACGCTGGGCAAGCGCGGCGACCTCGCGGCGCGGCGCCTGGCGGGGTCTTACTTGATGACGAACGAAGCCGTGGTCAAGCTGTTCGACACTGTCGGCCCCCGCTTCGGTGACCGCAACGGCGGCTACACGCGGATCATCCGCACCGGATGGAACAAGGGCGATGGCGCCGATAAAGCTTTCCTCGAACTGCTGGGCAGCGAAAAAGTGTTGGACGAAAAGCGTGAGAAGCGCGCCGAAGCCCGCGCCAAGAAAGTTGCCGAAGCTAAGAAGGCAATGGAAGACGCCGAGGCACAGGCGCAGCACGATGGCGGTGTTGAGCCGGTGAAGGAAGAGTCCGAAGATAAGAAATAGTTTCATTTACTTTTAAAGGGCTCGGCGGAAGCCGGGCCCTTTATTATTGTGCGAGTAATCGGTCATTTTCTGCGTGGAGCTGACCTTGGTACCAGGAGCGGAGACCCCAGAAGAGACTTGCGATGGCGAACATCAGAATTAGGGAGTAGAAGAAAACGCTGAAATCATTTACCTGCTGGCCGTTTCGCTCAAACCCTAAGTGCCAACGTTGTTTCTTGATTCGAGTACTGACGGGCATGCTTCTAGGCAGCGAAGCTTCGGTAGGCCCGGCGGTACAGATGTGGCTCTGCCCGTCCAGTCCGAGGACCATATATCTGGTTGCGTAGCGCGGCCCGCGTGTCGGCGGAATGTCTTGACTTGAAGTCACGATTCCTTCGCACTCAGTCACGAGCCGCAGCCATACGGTTTGATAGCCGAATCCCCACAACATCCACAGAGACCAAACGATCAAAATAACTGGATTGAAAGTTGACTTCGGCATCTGCATTGCGTCTGCTTTAGGGATATCTCGGTACAGTCGCCGTACCACGCTAGTATGCCTTGTCGAGAGCGGCAGTCGCACGTTACCGAAGGGTAGGATTTTGTTGTCGTCACGCAGGCTGACAGGATTCAAGCCTTGTCTGCCCCATTCCCATCGGTACATGTCCTCCCGCGCTCCCCGCTGGTAACCTTGCCCTAAGTTAACATCCTTATAAACTTACTCTCAGGCATGGGATTCACTTCCACAGGCTTTACCAAGGCACAGATCGGCATCGCCGTCGGCGCGGCCGCGCTGCTGGTGTTCGGCTTTCTCGGCTACATCTGGTGGCTGAGCAATCAGGGGCCGGTGCTGGCGCGCTCCGAGGACCACGATCCGCTGACGGGCCTGCCGGTCAGCATCCGCATGAATCCGCTGCGCGACCGCACCATTGAACACAGCGCCAACCTTTTTCTTCGCCAACTGCGCGACGGACACTGCGACGAACTTCTCACCGATTGGGAGCACGATTACCGTAAGAAGTATGCCCACTTTATCTGCGATTCCGAGAAGAAGCATCCGCTGCTCTCCTGGGAACTGGCGGAGTGGGAGAGCGCGCCGCCGCTTACCATCCTGCACTATCGCGGCAAGCGGAACTACGGCGGCGACCAACCGGGTAGCTATCAGGAACTGTTCACCGTGACCACCGAGAATAAGGATGGGCACTGGGTGGTGACGAAGTACGACGCGATGTATTGAAATCGTCGTCGGTCGTTAGTCGTTGGTCGTTCGCCCTCTCACTTCCATCTGCCTCCGTGATAAAAATAAGCGATGCCCTCGCCCGAAGAGCGTGAGCCTTCCGCCAATCGCAATATCTACGTTTTCGGCACTACTTCATTTCTGAACGACATGGCATCGGAGATGGCGTACTGGGTGCTGCCCGCGTTTCTGGCTACGTTGGGCGCGGGGCCGGCGCAGTTGGGCATCATTGAAGGCATTGCCGAGAGCGTGGCATCGTTCGCGCAGCTCTTTTCCGGATATCTTGCCGATAACATGAAGCGCCGCAAGCCGGTGGTGGTCGGCGGATATTTCGTCGCCAACGCCGTGAAACCGCTACTGGCAATCGTCACGGCCTGGCCGCAGATTTTGGCCATCCGCTTCACCGACCGGCTGGCGAAGGGTTTCCGGGGCGCTCCTCGCGACGTGATGGTGGCCGAGTCCGTACCGAAGAATCGCCTGGGCGGAGCCTATGGCCTGATTCAATCGATGGACTCAGCCGGTGCGATCGCTGGTCCGCTGGCTGGGCTCTTTCTACTATCCCGTTTTCAGCTGCGCAGCGTCTTCTTAGCAGCTGCCATTCCTGGAGCGATATGCACATTGGTCGCATGGCTCGGAATTCGCGAGCGGCATCGTCAAGATTCCGAACATGCCAAGACCAACAAACCTTCGCCGGTAGATTTTCTTAAAAGCAAAGGCAAACTGAATCTTCCCGCCAGCTTCTATTTTGTTCTAGTTGCGGTCACGGTCTTTTCGCTGGGCAATTCCAGCGACATGTTTCTAGTTCTGCGGGCGCAGAATGTCGGAATTGCCGTGACCCTGGCGCCATTGTTGGGGTTGGTTTTCAACATCACCTACACGATTGGCTCCTGGCCGGCAGGATGGTTCAGCGATCGCGTTTCGCGGCGCTTGATCGCGTCTATTGGATATCTGATTTTTGCAATGGTCTATTTTGTCTTTGGCCGGGCACCCTCGACGAGCGCAATCTGGGTAGCGATGGCACTCTACGGCTTTTACTACGCGCTGACTCAGCCGGTGCTAAAAGCTTTGGTGGTTGAGAGCGTGGAACAAGATGTGCGTGGGCGTGCTCTCGGAGTTTATTTCTTTGTGACCAGCGTGGCCACGCTGTCGGCGAGTTTGATCACGGGACAACTTTGGAAGCATATCGGCGCGCGCGTCCCATTTTATTTCTCTGCAGCAGCGGCTCTCGTTGCCGCGGCGCTCCTGCTGGCTGCGAGGCCGCGGATGCAACCAATCAAATCGAGCTGACGGTTTCTCGATACTGATTCTTGTTCGGCCGCATCTTCCAGGCAAAATAAATAATAATTTGCGCAGCGATTCCGGCGCAGGTATCCAGCACCACATCCTGCCATCGCCCGGTGCGCGACGGAATGAAACTCTGGTGCCACTCGTCGAGACAAGCCACGAGCGCGGTGCCCAGAATGGCGATGGTAGCCCAGCGCGGCGCCCACCTCAAGTCCGCCATTGCCGGCAGAGTGGCGCGCCAGGCGCGAAACAGGAGCGTGCTCAAGACGGCATAGCCAACCACGTGGCCCGTCTTGCGAATAAAAAAGTGCCACACTTCGAAGTGGTCCCAGTCCAGCCGGAAAAGAAAATGCAGCATCGGGAACAGAAACCGGCTGGTGTTATGCGCAGAGAGCAGCGCAGTAGATTCGATGGCAATGAGAATCAGCCATAAAATCGCTGCGATCCAGGCTTTCAGAACGTCATGGCGACCGGAGCTCAAGCGCGTGCGCTACTCGACGCCATAGTTGGGAGCCTCGCGCGTGATCATGACGTCGTGAACGTGGCTCTCGCGCAAACCAGCACCGCTGATGCGGACGAAGCGCGTCTTCTGCAGCAGTTCGGGAATGGTGGCGCAGCCGCAATAACCCATGCCGGACCTCAACCCGCCGACCATCTGGTGCACGATCATGGCGACCGATCCGCGATAGGGAACCTGTCCTTCAATGCCTTCGGGAACAAGTTTGCCGAGGCGGTTAGGTTCCCCGTCCCGCGAAGAAACTGCGGCGGACGATTCGCCGTCGGTGCTCTGGAAATAGCGTTCGCTTGAGCCTTGCGCCATGGCGCCAATCGAGCCCATGCCGCGGTAAGACTTGAATGAGCGGCCTTGATAAAGAATCAACTCGCCGGGACTTTCATCCGTGCCCGCGAAGAGGGAGCCGATCATGACCGCGCTGGCACCGGCGGCGAGGGCTTTCGTTATGTCTCCAGAGTACTTGATGCCCCCGTCGGCGATGATGGGAATACCGGCATCCTTCACCGCGCGGAACGCTTCGGCGATGGCGGTGATCTGCGGCACACCGGCTCCGGTGACGACGCGAGTCGTACAAATAGATCCCGGTCCGATTCCGACTTTAATGCCGTCGGCGCCGGCGCGAGCGAGTTCGCAGGCGCCATCAAAGGTGGCGACGTTGCCGGCAAGCAGCTGTATTTCTGGCAGCTTCGATTTGACCAGTTTCACCGCGTCGAGAACTTTCGTCGAATGTCCGTGGGCACTGTCAATGGCGACCACGTCGACTTTTGCCGCAGCCAGTTCCTGGGCGCGCTCCAGAAAATCTCCGGTGGCGCCGATTGCGGCGCCAACCCGCAGGCGTCCATGCGAGTCCTTGGCGGCGTTGGGATATTTCAACTTTTTCTGTATGTCTTTTACGGTAATGAGTCCCTTGAGGTTGTACTTGTCGTCGACCACCAGAAGCTTTTCTACGCGGTGTTCGTGGAGAATTTCTTCCGCATCTTCCAGCGTAGTTCCCACCGGAACCGTAATCAGATTTTTCTTGGTCATGACCCGGTCGATTGGAATATCGAAGCGCGTTTCGAAGCGCAAGTCGCGGTTAGTGAGAATGCCGACCAGTCTGCCGTTCTGGGTAATCGGCACGCCGGAGATTTTATACTTACGCATCACATCGAGCGCATCGCTCACTTTGTCAGTTGGCGACATGGTGACCGGATCGACGATCATGCCACTCTCCGAGCGCTTGACCTTGTCCACTTCATTGGCTTGCTGCTCAATGGTGAGGTTGCGATGAATGATTCCCAGACCGCCCTGCTGCGCCAGAGCGATCGCCATATGCGACTCGGTTACGGTATCCATGGCGGCGCTGACGATCGGAATATTCAGACTGATGGTGCGGGTCAGTTGAGTCTGAGTGACGGCGGTCGCTGGAATTACGTCAGAGCGCGCGGGTAGAAGAAGGACGTCATCGAAGGTGAGGGCTTCGGGTACTGGAAAATGAATCATAAGTATCTCGGAATTCTCCCAGCGGTGGGATGAGCCTTCATTCTAGAGAGGCATGAAGATTCAAGCAAATGCCTGGCCGGCAAAGTAAAACTACGAATTGCCGCTCGCGATATCTCTGGTTGTTTTGGAGAACGATTGCGGAGCCATGCGAGGCTGAACCGGCAACGATATGGCCGAAGTAGTCTCGAGGCGGGTGACTGTCGATTGACCAAACCTGCGCCGGCTTAGTAACGAGAAGCGATATTCAAACCCCGCATTCTGTATGCCTCGAAGCGAGGATGAATTGTTGGCTCCGCTAAATATCCAGGCTGTTTTGCCTTGCTGTCGAAGGACCGCGGCTGCCTGCTGAATCGCTGACGCGTAATGGCCGCGCCCCCGTTCGGAGGCAGGCGTCCAACAGTCGAAGATGATGGCTGCAGTTGGCGATGATGCCTCCAGTTCGTGGTCAATTTCCGAGAGATGAAAGCCATCGTACTTATCGATCCAAAGAAAATGGGCAGGCTTGCCGGCATGATCATGCAATAGAAAGCCGCAAGCGCCACGCGGGTGATTGATGCGCTGTGAACATCGCATCAAATAGCGCAGTGTGTGTGCATCTCCGGCGTTAAGGATCGTTGCCTCAACCAGGTGCTCGCGGGTCAACGGTACGAGCTGAATCTGGGGCTGGGAAATCTGCAGCGCGGGTGCGTCAAAGAGCAATACTTCGTCCTGGGATGCCAAGAATCGCAGGGCCTTTCGCACAGATTGTCGAGCCGTCGCACCCGCCCCGACCTCGCGCACGCGATCGGCGACCGTTTGAAGAAAATTTCTGGCTCCGCGCAGAGTGTTGCCAAAATGTGGAAAGCGGGCAGCCGCGCTGGCGATCATTTCCCGGCCAGTCGTGAGCAGGTACCGCGGAAGTCCACGGGATAACCGGACATAGCGAGTGTGCCGGACATTATTGGCATACCGATTTTTATAAGGTTCGTCTCCCAGGCCCAAGTCGAGCCTTTGAACCGAAGCATCCTTGGCGCCCTCTTCCACCAGAAGTCGCAACAGGCAAGAGCCGGGGGAAACATTCTCATACTCTATCTGGAAAGTCGGCAGATACCAGAACCAGCTGCCTCCGAAGAGAAAGCCGTAGTTCCATGCTACGGGATGCCCATCAATTTCCAACTGGCTGATCTTCAGCCACCCAGAGTGCGAGAGCAAATTGCTGAGTTGCCGCAAGAACGTTCGCCGTTCGGGGCCGACCAGCGGGCTAACCCGATCGCTCGCCAGGAAGCGGGAAATTTGCGCGGAGACAATCGACTCCAGACTTGAGCCAATCTGTTCGGGTTGGGTGAGGTGAATTACCTTCACCGTTCCCATCGTCGTAAGCTTCTTCAATGCTCGTCGCTCTCTGCTCTTACTGCCCAGTGCTTGCAGAAGAGATTCGCGCTGTCCTTCACCCTCCAGTTGCACCACGCCGCAGTTGTAGGCGTCACGCGAAGTCACGTAATAGCGGCTGGGCCCGGCCACTCCCGGAAGTTCCTGAAGGGTGGCTGAGTTCGATGGCACATTGGCCAAAACCAGATCGCTCAGGCCGAGATTCTGGATTTCTTCAAGAAGAGCCAGTATCACGGCTTTCCGGTGTGCCGGGGCGCTCACAATGTCGCAGTAGTCCGCCGTGCTGGAGGTCAGAAAGAACGCCGCCCGGGGCGCTCTCGGATCCATGGCCAGTGCGGCGACTCCAACTAATTTCTCCGCTTCGTGCATGAGAAAAAGTAAAGGAGACACATGGTCTTTAAATCCTCGGCCTGCGGCGAGTGCCCATTGGTAAGTGAAAAACACCTCGGGCTGATCCATCTCGAGCACCAGGGAGTTCCAGGCTTCAGAGAGAACAGGATCTTCCGGGATTTCCTTTAGGACCGTTACGCGCACGGGGTTTAGGCTTTCGTCATCGAGGCTACCAGCAGGTTTGTAAGGATGCAGCATTCTAGCAGGAGAAGCCACCGGATGGTTACTGACCTCTTGTCAGGCGCTGGAGACGATTATGAAAGCCGCTCAGATGTGCAGCGAACTCGGGAATCGCCATGCTCCCAGTCACGTGAGTTCTGGGGAGGTTGAAGATGTTGGAGGCGGCGCTGCAAGTCTCGATGTTCAGGAATGCGCAAGAAAACTCACCTTCCCGTGCCAGCCGCACCTCTCGATCTCCCATGGTGGCAGGGTTGCCGAAGGGGTAGGCCAGTGCCCACACGCTCTGCCCCAGCGCGTTTTCGATTGCCTGCTTGCTTCCCACAACTTCTCGGCGCGCTTCAGCTTCGCTGCATCGCGACAGAACGGGATGGGTCATGGTGTGAGCTCCAATACTCATTCCGGCCTGAGCTAGCTGCTTCACTTCGGCAATGTTCAGCAGCCTTGACCGGCGCTGAGAGCGGAACAGCTGGGATGTGTCGCGGCGGCTGCGTATCAGGTCCATCCACCCGGCGCGAGCCGCTGCGTCCAGCCGGGAAGCCCTTGTGACGCTGCTCCACCATTGGGATTGAAAGGAGGGTGACGGTTGATTTTTCGAATCGTCGTCTGGAAGCCGCGACTCATCTTCGTCGAGCGGTCGAAAACGCATCAGCTTATAAAGTTCCTCATACCACAGCATGCCCGGGTTCTCGCCGCAAGAGGCTCCGGTAATAAAGAAAAGGCAAGTAACTCCCTCGCTCTGCAGCACGGGAAGCATATCGGTTAACACGTTTAACAGCCCGTCATCGCAGGTGACGAGCAGGGAGCGCGCAGGCAGCGACGCGCCCTGCTCGACCCAGTCGCGAAATTTATCGGGGTGAATTACGTTATAGTGCGCCTTCAAAAATTGGAGTTGCCGACGAAGGACTTCGGGTTGAACCAGATTGCCGTCGAGGAAGTTATCGGTATCCGAATAGTCTGCCGGCAGAACGCCGTGGTAATTCGCGACCGCGTAGCCCCCGGACGGCATTGTGCGATCGAACCACCCCATGCCCTGCAATGCCGGGTACAGTGCATATTTTAGGAGTGGGCTAACCAGTCGCATCGTTGGGGACGGGTTCCATTGTAACAATTGAATCTGCCGGCGGAGTGGGCGCTTGGTTTCCGGCGTTCCCTTCCTTCCGATTAGCTCGCTAGGGAGAAGTTCAACCCCTTGGTATCATCGCTAGTCTTTCCGGAGGCTTAACATGCGCAAGCTTATTCTCTCTTTATTTCTTCTCGTAACCCTCGCGTTGGCCGCGACGGGACAAGAGTATGACCTGGTCATCGAAGGCGGGCGAGTTATCGATCCCGAAACCGGCCTGGACGCCGTGCGCAATGTTGGCATTCGGCAGGGAAAGATCGCGCTTGTTTCCGCTGAGGTTTTAAAAGGAAGGCGCGTTGTGCATGCCGCGGGACTGGTGGTCGCTCCCGGCTTTATCGACCTTCACCAGCATGGGCAGGAGATGGCCAGCCAGCAGGTAAAGGCGCTGGATGGCGTGACTACGGCGCTGGAGTTGGAAATTGGTGCGCCCGAGGTCGCCCAGTTCTTGAAATCAAAAGAAGGCCGCTCGCTGATCCATTACGGCACCTCGGCAAGCCACGTTGCCGCGAGAGCCGCCGTCTTCGGCGCACCTCTACCAGCAGAAGTGATTGGTCCTCATGCCGGTATCCCGGAGATTCTTCCTAAGAGCGGTCCCGCAACCGATCAACCGGCGACGCCTGGGCAAATCGATGCCATTCGAGAGCGCTTGCGTAAGGAGCTGGATGCCGGCGGCCTCGCCATTGGCATGGGAATTCAATACACTCCCGGGGCGACACGGCTGGAAGTCATCGACATGTTTCGTCTGGCCGCAGAGCGCGGTCTGCCGGTCTACACGCACATGCGCAGCACGGGCCGGGTTGAGCCCGGCTCCAGCGTAGAGTCGGTGAGTGACGTGATTGGAGCGGCGGCCATTACTGGCGCCGCACTGCATATCGTTCATATCAACAGCAGTTGCCTGAAAGATTCGCTGGAGTGCCTTGCCATGGTAGAAGGTGCGCGCGCCCGAGGCTTGGACGTGAGTACGGAAGCGTATCCGTACATTGCTGGAATGACAGCGGTGAACTCGGCGTTGTTTAATCCCGGCTGGCGCGAAAAACTCGGCATTGATTACGCCGATCTGGTACTGCCCGATACCGGCGAGCACCTCACCCAGCAGCGCTTTGAGGAACTGCACAATTCCAGCGCAACGCACTGGGTGCTGGTTTACGCTAACACTCAGGAGATGGTGGACAGAGTCATTCCGCATCCTCTGGTGATGATCGCAAGCGATGGAGCCGTCGGACATCCCCGCAACGCTGGAACTTACTCGCGCGTGCTGGCGCAGTATGTCCGCGAAAAGAAAAGCCTGACCTTGATGGAAGCGATCCGGAAAATGTCGCTGATGCCGGCGCAGATGCTGGAGCGCTCGACACCTGCGGGGCATCTAAAGGGTAGAGTGCAGGAGGGCGCCGACGCCGACATTGTGGTGTTTGATGCGGCTTCAATCAGCGACCGTGCCACGTTCGCGAAGCCGATGGAGCCGAGCGTAGGGGTGAGGTACTTGGTCGTGGGAGGAACGATAGTGGTGGAGGAAGGAAAAGTAGTGCCGGATGTGTTTCCGGGGCAGGCGATTGTAGGCGCGCGAAAAGCTAGTTTTGAATAACTCCCGATTACAATAGCGCCTCGGCGGCAGCTGTTTGTCTTTTAGCCCTCCTCCAGCGTATATTAGAACTCTGAGAACTGTTGTGTAGTGGCGGCATTCGGCGGAGCACACCAGTGGGCGCAAGCCCACTTTTTCGTTGCCGGGGGAACGCCCGTAGGCCGTCGCTTCTAAGTTATTGGATGCATGGCACTTGAGCTTGATCGAGTACGAGAAATTGCGGATCGGGTAGCGGCCTCCAGCGGTCTGGAAGTGGTCGACGTCGAGTTTCGCGGCAGCGGCAATGCCCGAATGTTACGCGTTTTTCTGGATAAGCCGGGTGCGGCTGGCGGCGATCCGCTGGCCGGGGTGACGCACGGTGATTGCGCCACTTTCAGCCGTGAGTTTGGAACCATCCTCGACATTGAGGATGCGATTGCCGGAAGTTACACGCTCGAAGTTTCTTCCCCGGGGCTAGACAGGAAGTTGACGAAGGCGGCCGAGTTTGCCCGCTTTGTGGGCAGCCGGATGAAGTTGATGACGAGGAATCCGGTAAACAACAACCGCTTCTTCGAGGGCCGGCTGGAAAGTTTTAAGAACGGCCTGCTGATTTTGGATTTGAGTGTGGCTAGCCACAAGTCGCGCCGCAAGATGAAAATGGGCGCGGAAGGTGGAGAGCATGAGCAGAAAATCGGGATTGAATTCGCCAATGTGGAGAAGGCGAATCTGGTTCCGGAAATCTAAAAGAGTGGCGAATCGGGTAATTTTGTAATTGGGCGATTTGAAATCAGGACAGCTGGTTTGAGTTTTCAAATTACCGAGTTACTAAATTGCCGCATTCCTAAATGGTTTCTCTATGGCGAGTGATCTTTACAACACGATCGACGCTCTAAGCCGCGAAAAAGGCATTGATCCGCAGATTGTAGTGAGCGCGGTGGAAGATGCCATTGTTATGGCAACGCGCAAGTATTACAAGACGCAGGAAAACCTGCGCGCTGAACTGGACAAAGAGACGGGGAAGATTAACGCCTACGCGGTGAAGACTGTGGTAGAGACGCAGGAGCAAGTGGAAGATCCACTGCTTCAGATCACGTTGGACGACGCGCGCAAGGTTGACCCTAACCTTGAAGTGGGGGGGGAAATTCGCACGCCAAAACCAACGGAAGGAATTCTGGGAAGAATCGCGGCGCAACTAGCCAAGCAGGTGATATTCCAGAAGGTTCGCGAGGCCGAGCGCGACACGGTTTACAACGAGTACATCGGACGCGTGAACGAAGTGGTGAATGCGACGGTGAAGCGCGTGGAAGGTCCCGATGTGATTTTCGACATCGGTAAGGCGGAGGCGCGCATGCCGCGCAAGGAGCAGTCGCGGCTGGAATCATTTGCCATCGGCGAACGGGTTCGGGTGGTCATTGCGCGCGTGGAGAGAGCCTCGAAGGGACCGGGAGTGGTTGTGTCCCGCGCCGTACCGGATCTGGTGCAGCATTTGTTCCAGACCGAAGTGCCCGAGATTTACGACGGCACGGTGGTGATCCGCGCCATCGCCCGCGAAGCCGGAGAGCGCACCAAGATCGCCGTCATGTCTAAAGACAAGGATGTGGACGCGGTGGGCGCCTGCGTAGGCATGAAGGGGATGCGGGTGCAATCGATCATTCGCGAATTGCATGGTGAGAAGATCGACATTATCGAATATCACGAAGATGCAGTCACCTTCGCTGAGAAAGCTTTGCAGCCCGCCAAGGTGAGCAAGGTCACGGTAGTCGATTCCACCGGAAAGCATCTTGAAGTGGTGGTCGACGACAGCCAACTCTCGCTTGCCATTGGCAAGAAGGGTCAGAATGTCCGGTTGGCGGCGAAGTTGCTCGGCTGGAAGATTGACATTAAGAGCGAGGAAGAAAAGCGGCAGGAAGTGGAACAGCAGATGGCGGAGATGGTGCCGCAGACGGTTACGCCACTGGATAAAGTCCCCGGTCTGGGCGATGGATTGGTGGAGAAGTTGGGTGCTGCCGGGGTGAATACAGTGGAAGCTTTGGCCGATATGACGCCGGAGCAACTGGAAGCGATTGAAGGAATTGGCCCGAAAACGGTAGAAAAAATCAGTCTGGCGGTGAATAATTACTTTGCCAGCCTGGAATCGGGTGTGCCAGTAGAAGGCGAAGCAGAGGGCGAAGTTATGGCGGAGGCAGTCGAGGCAGCATCTCCGGATGACATTACCGCTGAAATCCCCGTCGCCGTCGATGATTTGGCGGCAAGTGAAGAAGTGGCCTTGAGTGAAGAAGGTACGGTCGAAGCAGATACTCTTGCCGGAGACGAAAATGAAGGGCGGCCGGAAAATTCGGCAGAGCCCGAGTCAGAAGAGAAGCCCGCTTCCGGGCCCACAGAATAACCATGGCCGGCTGCTTCAAGTTCGAGTTCGATATTGCAGTACCAAAGAAGTTGACTCCGTGAGGTCAATGATGACCTAACTACAGCGCGGAGAAACGAAAGGTCTGATGAGTAAGGTTCGAATCAACGATCTTGCCCGAGAACTGGAAGTCAAGAGCAAAGCCATTCTCGATACGCTTCCGCTGGTCGGAGTGACGGAAAAGAAGACGCACTCCAGTTCTCTGGAAGAGCACGAAGCCGAGAAGGTGCGTGTGTATCTCCGCTCCGCGGCCGAGGGGTCACCATCCTCTGGCAAATCCAGTTCACGCACGCTGCGCGGCGAAGAAGAAATCAAGACCAAGATTGATCTCTCAAATATTTCCCGCCCCGGGGATGTGCTCAGAGCGATTACGCAAAAGAAAGAAGCTGCTGCGCCGCCAGTCGCTCCTGCTAGACCGCTGGCGCCGCCCGCAGTCGTACCTCCTGCGGAGAAGCCGGCAGTTGCGCCCCCGGCCGCCGTCAGCCGGCCCACGACTATAGCACCGCCTGTGGCGAAGCCGACCGCGCCTGCGGTCGCGTCATCAAGTGTTTCGCCGGTTGCCCCGCCGGTTGCGCCGGCCCGCCCAGTGGTTACGCCGGTAGTGCCGCCGCCGATAGCAGCATCGCCTGCTGTCGTTGCGCCGCCGGTGCGGCCTGTGCCCGCGATTCCGATAGCGCAGAGTCCGGCAGCCCCCCAGCCCACTGCGGTTTCCGCCAGTGCGCCTCCGGTGGTTCCCCCGCGCCCAATCGCGCCACAACCGCCGGCGCCGCGCATGATTGTGCCTCAGACCGGTCCACGGCCGGTGTACAAGGCACCGATACGCCCCACGCCTCCGCCGGTGCAGCCCGGAGTTCCGATTGGCGGCGTCCGACCAGCCCCCGGCCGTCCTGTGCCAGGCCAGCCGATTTTTCAGCGCCGTCCGCCGGTCGCCCCGGGCGCGCCTGGTGCTGCCCGTCCCCCTTTACGTCCCGGCGAACGCCGTCCTATGCATCCCACGCGTTCCGCGCCTGCGGGTGCGCGTCCGCTCGGAGTGGGACCAGCTCTTCCGCCCCCGGGAACCACTCGTCCGGGCGCACGTCCCGGTGGCCCAGCACGACGCCCCGGCCAGCGCTACGTTCCGCGCGGCGTAAAGGAAGGTCCGATGAAGGGCTACACGCCGCCACCCCGCATGGTGGTGTCGAATGAGCCCCTGCCGATTACGCGCAGCATCACCATTACTGAAGGAATCAGCGTAAAGGACTTGGCGGAAAAGCTGGAGATCCGCGCCAAGGATCTGATTTCGCGCCTTCTGTCAAAGGGTGTGTTTGCCACGATCAACCAGACTCTGGATGCCGAGTTGGCAGGCGAAATGGCTCGCTTCTTCGGCGCGGATACCAACGTGATCACGTTCGAAGAACAGACCGCGAAGGAAATTGATGCCGCAGCCGCCAGCGAGCAACTGGTTCCCGAGACTGGCATACGTCCGCCTGTGGTCACAATCATGGGCCACGTCGATCACGGCAAGACCACGCTACTCGACTCTATTCGAATTACCAATGTGGCCGGCGGAGAAGCCGGTGGCATCACCCAGCACATTGGAGCCTACAAGGTAAAAATTACTGATACAGAATCGCCTGCATTCGGGCGCGAGATTGTTTTCCTGGATACGCCGGGTCACGAAGCTTTCACCCGTATGCGTTCTCGCGGTGCCAAAGCGACTGACATCGTTGTGCTGGTCGTTGCGGCGGACGATGGCGTGATGCCGCAGACGATTGAAGCCATTGACCACGCCCATGCCGCCGAAGTCCCCATCATCGTGGCGGTAAACAAGATCGATAAGCCCGACGCTTTGCCCGACCGCGTGAAGAAGCAACTGGCCGATCGCGGCCTCATGCCTGAAGAGTGGGGCGGCAAAACTGTATTCGTAGATGTTTCCGCCAAGAAGAAAACAAATTTGAATCTGCTGATGGAAATGATTTGCCTGGTCGCCGACCTCGGCGAATTAAAAGCGACGCCGGAACGTGCCGCGACTGGCGTTGTTCTGGAAGCGAAACTAGATCGCGGACGAGGTCCGGTCGCCACCGTGCTAGTGCAGAACGGAACTCTGAACGCAGGGGATAATTTTGTCGTCGGCAACGTGTATGGGAAAGTCCGCGCCATGTTTGATGATCGCGGGCAGCAGTTGCAAACGGCCCCGCCATCCACGCCGGTCGAAATCATCGGTATCGAAGCGCTGCCGCAAGCTGGCGATCAGTTTGTTGTAGTGGCCGACCGCGATAAGGCTCGCGGCATCTCCGAGTATCGCGAGCAGAAGGCCCGCGAAGCCGCGCTGGCCAAGAGTTCCCGTGTATCGCTGGAAGGACTGGCGGAACAGATCAAGACTGCCGGCACCAAGGAACTGAACGTAATTCTTAAGGGCGATGTGCAAGGCTCGGTGGAAGTGATCACCGACTTGCTTACCAAGCTCTCAAACGACCGGGTTCGTCTGAAGCTTCTGCGTTCCGGAGTGGGTGCGATCACCGAAACAGATGTGCTTCTGGCCTCGGCCTCGAATGCCATCATCATCGGTTTCAACGTGCGGCCAGAGCGCAAGGCGCAGGAAATCGCCGAGCAGGAAAAGGTCGACATCCGTCTGCACTCCATCATTTATGAAATGCAGGATGAGATCAAGCGCGCCATGACCGGGCTACTCGAGCCCACGATCAAAGAAACGTATCAAGGCCGGGCTGAAGTGCTGAATGTCTTCCGCATTCCCAAAGTTGGTACGGTGGCCGGTTGCCGTGTAAGCGACGGCCTGATCAAGCGCGATTCCGAAGTGCGCCTGCTGCGCGACGATGTGCAGGTCTTCAAGGGCAAAATCGGGTCGCTGCGCCGCTTCAAAGACGATGCCAGTCAGGTCACCAATGGTATGGAGTGCGGCATCTCGATCGCGAATTACGGCGACATTAAGGTTGGCGATACGATCGAGGCTTTCGCCACTGAGAAGATAGCCGCGGAAGCCATGGCATAAGATAGTGGTCAGTTGTCAGGTAAAATCGGCGCTTAGCTGCTTTCGCCGCCACTGACCACTGCTTCATGATCGCTTTTCTCACCCTCGAACTCCGCATCGAAGCAGCGCAATCGCTCAAGGACAAGCGCCAAGTACTGCGCAGCCTGAAAGACCGGCTCCGCGCCAGCTTCAACGTTTCGGTCGCCGAATTAGAATCGAGCCCATTGTGGAATTGCGCCACGATCGGCGTGGTGAGCATCTCGGACTCGCGCGATTATCTCGATGGCTTGATGAAGGACCTGGAGAGGGCCGCCACCCGTATCGCGAACAATCACGGAGCTGAGATCGCCGATTCCTTCGTGGAATATTTCTAGGTTTTCTCGGCTTGACCCATTGCCAATCGTGGCCTCGTTACTTCTGTACTCGATCCCCCTGGCGGCTTGTACGGCACAATAGCACGATCGAGCCAGCAAAGTGGTCCATTTTCTGATATTCTCATTCGTTTTACTTCGAGGTGTGCGGTGGAAAAGCGTGCGGTCCAATATCATCGCGGAAGGTTGGGCGAGGCACTGCGCGAGGAGATCGAAACGCTTGTAGAAGGCGAACTGGCCGACCCTCGCATCGGGCTGGTTCGGGTCACGGCGGTACACATCGCTGATGACGGCCGGTCAGCCCAGGTTCTCGTGGACGTAGACGGTGACGATCGAGAAGCCGAGCGCAGTCTCGAGGGATTGCTTGCCGCAAAAGAATATATTCGTCACGAACTGGTCGAGCGCTTGCGCCGCCGCCGCGCACCCGAGTTGCATTTCCGGCTGGATCGTTCCGACCGTGAAAAGGCGCGCGTTGAAGAACTGCTGGCGCGAGCGAAAAAACGGAGGAAACAACAGTCGAAGGCAAGTAAGGAAAAGACGTAGGTCATGCTGCAGGATGTTCTACAACAAATCGAGCAGCGCGACCGTTTCGTGCTGACCTCGCACGCGCGACCTGATGGGGATGCCATTGGATCCGCTCTGGCGTGTTGCCAGATTCTGCGGGCCATGGGGAAGCAGGCCGATGTTGTCCTGCACGATGGCGTGCCGCGAATCTATCGCGCCCTGCCCTTTGCCGATCAGGTCCTGCAATCGAATCGCGTTCCCGGTAATTATGACGCAGCGATTATTCTGGAATGCGACAGCATCCATCGCACGCGTCTGGAAGGGTTAGAGGATCGCTTCCTCATTAACATCGATCATCATGTGAGCGGCCGGCCATTTGCCAATGTGAACTGGATCGATCCCCATGCCGTGGCCACCGCCGAGATGGTTTTCCGGTTGGCTCGCGAAGCAGGAGCGCATTTTTCTCCCGAAATCGCCACTTGCCTTTACACCGCATTGATGACCGATACCGGTTCATTCATGTTTCAAGGTACCAACCAGCACACGTTCGCTTTAGCCCGCGAACTGGTCTTAGCCGGAGCCGACCCGTCGCACTGCGCGCGCAATATTTATTTTGCCCACTCGATTGCCAAAATGAGGCTTCTTGGTCAGGCTTTGCGCAACCTGAATACCGAAGGGCATATTGGCTGGACCTGGGTTACGCTCGAACAGATGCGCCAATGCGAAGCGAAAGAAGAAGACTGCGAGGGACTCGTGAACTATGTTCTCTCCATCGGAGAAGTTGAGGTGGCGGCATTGTTTCGCGAGATTTCCGATGGACGCTATCGCGTGAGCCTGCGCAGCAAGGGCAAACTCGACGTAGCCCATGTGGCGGAGCGCTTCGGCGGCGGAGGCCACGAATGTGCCAGTGGTTGCTCTCTTCAAGGTCCGCTGGACCAGGCCGTGCGCCAGGTTCTGGAGATACTCCGGCGCGGGCCGTCAATCCAATAACCATTTCTGATCTGTCATACCCCGCCTTGGGTACAATCATCCTGCACACAATTTAATTTTATGGACATCGCAATGGTCAGACAGATCGCGTCGTTTGCCGGGGCATTGCTCATTCTGATTGCTTATGGCGGTCATCAGATGGGCTGGATGAATCCTCATTCGGCTGCCTATAACATTCTTAACGCAGCCGGCTCGGGCATTCTCGGCTACATTGCTTTTCATCCGTTCCAGATCGGCTTTGTCGTGCTGGAGAGTGTGTGGACGTTGATCAGCATTTATGCCCTCGTGCGGCCGCGCAAAATTGGCGGCTGAGAGTTTTGGTTGCAACTCGAAGGACCGTGGCACTGTGATCGAGATTGTGATCAACCGCAACAGACCTGAATCAAATGACCAATCGCGCCCGAACTGACTCTCTCTTGCTCGCGGGCTTCTGCGCATTTTTGTTCCTCTACGGCCTGGGACAATTTGGCCTGATCGGCGCCGACGAACCGCGCTACGCGCAGGTGGCGCGGGAGATGTTGGAACATCATGACTGGGTCACGCCTACTCTCGGCGGAACGCCTTGGCTAGAGAAGCCTCCCCTTTATTACTGGCAGGCGATGTTGGCCTACTCAGTATTCGGCGTTAGCGACTGGGCCGCGCGGTTGCCGGCTGCGAGTGATGCAATCCTTCTGGTTCTCGCAATCTATTTCTTCTTGCGCCGCTTCCAACCAGCCTTCGCACTTGACGGAGCTCTTATCGTCGCTTCTTCAGCCGGGATCATTGGCTACGCCCGCGCCGCTTCCATGGACATGGCACTGGCTGCGGCGTTCACCGGAGGAATGCTCGCTTGGTGGGCATGGCTTGAGAATGGAAAGAAATTCTTTCTCACCTTGTTTTACGGATGCATGGCGTTTGGCACATTAGCGAAGGGTCCGGTGGCGCCGTTTCTCGCTGTCCTCGTGATCGTCATCTATGCAGTTGCAATTCGCGAACCAAAAACAATTATCAAGACGCTTTGGCTGCCGGGAATTTTTCTTTTCTGTGCCATTGCTCTCCCGTGGTATGTAGCCGTGCAATTGCGCAATCCGCAGTTCTTCCGCGAATTCATCCTCGAACACAATCTCGGGCGCTTTTCAAAAAATCTTTATCACCATACGGAGCCGTTCTGGTATTACATCCCAGTTGCGCTCCTGGCTTTGCTGCCCTGGACGATTTTTGCAGTTGCGGGTGTGGTTCAGTCCGTTCGTGCCTGGGGAGTGAAAGCGACTGCAAGGAGAGAACGCGAGCTGGATTATCGCTTCGCATGCATCTGGCTGCTGGTTCCTCTGGCGTTTTTCTCCATGTCCCAATCCAAGCTACCCGGATACATTCTTCCCGCTGTGCCAGCAGGGGGGCTGCTCTTAGTCGAGCATCTCAGTCGCCATTTGAGCCATGACACCAGCGCTCCTGTTTCAAAATGGATGGCGATATTGCACGCGTTGCTGGCCACGGCTCCCATCGTTCCGGGTTTGCTGATTGCTTACTTGATCATGCAGCGCCGCCTTCCCGGCGGGCAACCCATGCTGGTAGCGCTATTCATCGCGTTCCTCTTATCTGCGGGAATTGCGCTTACACTGATTCGAAAGAATGGTACGAAGATGCTGCGCTTCGTCACCTTGATTCCAGTCGTTCTTACGATGGCGGCCGTATTGAAATTGGGCGCTGTGGGGCTGGATCAAACGCTCTCGGCGCGTCCGCTCGCCGTGGAGATTGCCGCCGTCGAGAGTCACCGGTTGCCGTTGGCCGTTTACCATGTTCGTCGCGAACTCGAATACGGGCTTACGTTCTACCGCAACCAGCTGACCTTCAATTACGATTGGGGACGAGTGCCGCCGCAAGAGCACTTGTTGGTGGCTCCGGAGAACACGCAACCGGAAATTGCCCGGCTTGTCGCTGGCCGCCGTGTTTCTTATCTCGGCCATTACGCCGCGCAGCATGTGGATTATTACTGGGTGGCCGCGAGCGCAACCAGCCTGCCTCACTAATTTGCTGTTGCCGCCCCGTATTCCGCGCATTTGCCTCGCCTGCGTGAACGAACTAAACTCGGAGTTTCGGTCACAGCGAACCGTTGAATGGTTTCTGTGGCTCACTTTCCAGGAGCTTCGTGGAGATTCTCGACCTCAGGCACTTTTCGTCTGTAGATTTGCGTCCGCTGCTTGACGATGAAACTCGGGTATGGGCCAGCCTGCTGTCTTGGGATTACCACGGATCGGCTGAGATGATCCTCCGGTATGTGGATGCAAAAATCCTGCCGGGATACGCAGCCATCGAACGCGGCCGCATTTTTGGGTACAGCTTTTTTGTATATGAAGGCAGCAAAGGAGTTGTTGGTGACCTTTTCGTAGCCAATGGAGGCCGTCTTTCAAATGTACGAGAGGTCGAAATTAAACTGTTGACTCACGTCATTGAGACTTTGCAACAGTCTCCCGGCATTCACCGAGTCGAAGCCCAGTTGCTGGCGCATGAAGCAGGAAGTGTGGCACGTCCGTTTGTTGACCAAGGATTCCAGCGTCATCCGCGGTTGTTCATGGTTCGTGAACTTGGCGATTCGAACCGGCAGCAACCTGCTACGCATCCCGACGTGGAGATACGCCGGTGGACCGAAGCTGACTATCAGGCTGCCGCTGCCGTAATTACCGCCGCTTATCGCGGCCACGTCGACGCGCAAATCAATGACCAATACCACACGCTGGCCGGCTCGCTTCGCTTTCTGAATAACATCGTTCGCTTCCCCGGGTGCGGGCTGTTTGACGCCGAGTCGTCCTATGCTGCGGTCGATCGCAAAGGGAAGAATTTAATTGGACTTATTCTTTGTTCCCGCGTCCGCGGTGATGTGGGACATGTGACGCAGGTTTGCGTGCTGCCCGAATATCGCTCGCGCGGAATCGGGGAATCGCTTCTGGCGGCCACCTCGCTTGCTCTGCGGAAGCGGGGATTCTCCATGCTGTCGCTGACAGTAACTGAGGCCAACACCGGAGCTGTGGCCCTCTACCAACGTTTAAACTTTACTTCCAAGCGGGTGTTCGACGCATTCGTATGGGTGGGCGAACGTCAATTCTGATCGTGAGCGCGGGAGAATGTCTGCCTCAATCGGCTGGCTTTTGTTTCCCTAGCTTTTATTCTCTGCTCGTCCGGCGGTCTTTAGAGTCACAGAAATAGTGATGCTGGTCCAGCGAAGCCTAGCGTCGCACTAGCCACATAGCCCACCCAGCCAGCAAGGCCCCGCCCAGAAACATGGCAAAACACTTAACACCGTAGAGAACCATCTCTCGCGTACCCTCGCGGTGTGTAATGCCGAAGACGACGGAAGCGAATAACGCGAAGACGAAGGCCGCGCTAAAGTGAGTCAGTTGAATGGTCATTGTTTCTTTCCGATGGCGATGTGATACGCGTCAGCCACGGCGATAAAATTCAATAGCCCGGCCACAATCATGAACTTCGTTCCATAGTCGGCGATGGCAAATGCCACGGCGCCCTGCCCGCCATTGACCGCTAGAGTCACAATATACATTCCACCTGCGCCCAGGTCGCCGATGAAGCCCAAGATATCCAGGATGTCACCGCCGTTGGCTTTATAGATGTGGCCTTGCATCAACAGCCCCAGCACAAACAAGGCGGCAATCGAGAAAAGTAACAACCCGCCCCGGATCCAGCGCTTTTGAATAATGTGGCCGGCCCCGGGAATAAGCCAGCCAAGCGCGGGCGCGAGCACCGGCATCATGCCGGCAGATTGTGCTGGTGCCGACGCTGTTTTCGTTCTAGCTGTAGTGGGATTTGCCATCAGATAATTACGATCTCGCTTTGAATATTGCCAGTGACTTCGGCCGATTGTGGACGGATCAGCATGTTGACCTCGCTACGCACGCCGAACTCCGGCAAATAAATTCCCGGCTCAATCGAAAAACATGAGTTGGGAAGAAGCTGTCGCTCATCGTGAATCTCCAGATCGTCCATGTTGGCCCCGTTAGAATGGACGTCCGTACCGATGGAATGTCCGGTGCGATGAATAAAATAATCGCCAAAGCCTTTTTGCTTGATGTGATTGCGAGTCGCGCGGTCCACTTCCCAGCCGGCAATTCGGCGGCCGCTGTCAATTGCCTCGGTGACGGTCTTCACGCCAACGTCGCGCGCATCGCGAACCACCGTAAAAACTTCCTGCATGCGCTGCGATGGCGCTTTGCCAACGAATCCCATCCAGGTGATGTCGTAGTAAACCGCTCCTGGAGTATCCTTTTTGCCCCAGACATCGAGCAACACGATATCGCCCTCGCGAATCGCCACGGGATGGTCGGCACGCGGCTCGTAGTGCGGGTTTCCGGCATTCGAATTTGCCGCTACGATCGGTGGATCGTCGGTGATCAAATTCTCGCGCCGGAAGGCTTCCATGAACCATTGCTGGATGGCATGTTCGGTGGTGCCGCCGTTGCGTGACCGCTGTCCAATTTCTTTGAATGCTGCAGCGACGATCGAGTCCACGCTGTCGCGCGCCGCGAAGTGGGTCTTAATTTGATCTTCGGTCCAGGTGGCTTCGAACTGTGCCACTAAATCTGCCGAACTGACTACGTTTTTCCCCAGTCCGCGCAGCAGTTCAACCGTTCCCGCGTCCACCAGCGAGAGGGTAAACACAATATTATTGGGTGAATATTGCATGGCGATGTCGCGATACTGAGCGAGCATCGACTTCAGCATGTCGAACAACTCTTGCCAGCCTGAATATTGGCGTTTGCTGCCGGGAAGGGAATCGAGGTGGCCCGCTTCAATCTTGTGTACCAGTTTTACCGGTTCGCCTTGCGCCGGGATCAGGTAAAACCAGCGCCGCGTCACCATCAGATTTGCGGGCAATCCCAGCACGCGGTAGGCGATGGGATCGCGGTGGTGATGATCGTAAAACAGCCACGCGTCCATGTTGCGTTCGCGCAGCGCAGATTGGATGGCAGCCAGGTCCATGGGCAAACCTCTATTGTAAACAATGGCGGGGATTTGGGCGAATCGGACCCGCTCGGTTTCTCCGTCCATGCTTCTGACTGAAGTTTTACGTGAGGTTCCGATTTGCTTGCGGCCACCGCCTTGTTACACTGTCGCCGATGTCCGCCATCGCCGAATCTGCCGTTGACTCCGTTGTCACCAAGCGCGTACGGGTCGAATCCATCGATGTCGTCCGTGGCGTGATTATGATCGTCATGGCTCTCGATCACGTGCGCGATTTTTTTGGGAACTCCGGCTTCAATCCAACCGACCCTGCATCGACAACCATTCCGCTATTTTTTACTCGCTGGATTACCCATTTTTGCGCGCCGGTCTTCTTTCTCCTGACGGGCACCGGTGCCTATCTCTCGCTGGCGAAGAAATCGAAACCCGCGCTGTCCAAATTCTTGTTTACTCGAGGACTCTGGCTGATCTTTCTCGAACTCACGGTCACTCGCTGTCTGGGATGGCAGTTCAACTTTGACTACCATGTCACGATGCTGCTGGTCCTGTGGGCACTGGGTTGGGCGATGATCACGCTTTCTGCGCTTGTCTATCTGCCCGCATGGGCGGTTGGCCTATTCGGAGTGGTGATGATTGCCACGCACAATTTGTTAGATTCGGTGAGATCCTCCAGTACTGTCTGGACTCTGCTGCACTCCCCCGGTTTTGTCGTCAACCTTCCCGGCCGGATTGTTTTTGTGACCTATGTGCTCATCCCTTGGGTGGGAGTGACCGCGGCAGGTTTTGCTCTGGGACAAATTTACCGCTGGCCTTCTCGTATCCGCAGGCGATTTTTGTTAGCCCTCGGTCTCGGCTTAACCGCCTCATTTTTAGTTCTGCGCGGAATAAATATCTATGGCGATCCCAATCCGTGGAGCGCTCAAAAATCCGCAGCCTTCACCATGCTTTCGTTTTTGAACACCACGAAATATGCGCCATCGCTGCTTTACTTGCTGATGACGCTAGGGCCTGCACTTGTTTTCTTGTGGGCAGTCGATGCCGGAACGCCAGGCTGGTTGCGGCCCCCGCTCGTTATCGGGAAAGTGCCAATGTTTTACTATCTCTTGCACATTCCCTTAATCCACCTTTTGGCCATCGCCGCATGCTACGCCAGATATGGGCAGATTCATTGGATGTTCGAGTCGATAAACCTGGGTCAGTTTCCCATTACCAAGCCGATCGGTTGGGGTTATTCCTTGCCGGTTATTTACCTGGTGTGGTTTTCCGTCGTGCTGATGCTCTATCCGTTATGTCGGTGGTTTGCCGGACTGAAGCAGCGCCGCAACCATGCTTGGCTCAGTTACTTCTGAGCGGATGCGACGGGACTATCGGCGACCCTGAAATATCGGTCGTAAACCCATAGCAGTGCTGTCGTGGCAACTCCCACCGCAATTACAGTCCACCAGATGCGTTCCGGTTGGTGCAGGACCTCGCCGAAGTGATGCAGCAGCGTGCCGCCAAACCAGCCTCCTATAAGCGATCCGATGCCGATCGGCAAGAAGGCGAATCCCATGTACGTGCCTTGCTGTCCGGGAGGCGCAAGCAGTGCGATGTACTCGTAATATCGCGGCTGTTGGATGATCTCCCCAAGCGCCAGCACAAATAGCGAAAGAATTGCGCCCCAGAGTGTCGGATGCAAAATCAGGATGATCCACGATACGGACGTCACTAACGTTCCGAGAATTACCGCTTGAAACGCTGGAAGTTTTCGCGCCACATAGTTCACTGCGAGCGTGAGGCAGATTACGGTGATGCCGTCCGTAGCTAAAATCCTCTCGTCGGCATTGGCGCTGATGTAACTGTGAAGGTAGCCAGGCAAGATGATGTACTGTTGCCAGAACACCACCCAATAGCCGGTGAAGATAATCAGGAACCACATGAAGCGGCTGATGCCCGCCAGCACCAGAGCGAGCAGCCCTACCCAAATCCACCACGGCACGCTGAAGCCGGGATAGACAAACAGGGCTATCCGAAGCAGCAGGGCGAAGACCATCACGGGCAGCACCAGCCGGTAATTGCCCACAACCACGCAAAAATTCCTGGCGACGGTGGCAATGGAAGGAGGAGGTGCATCCTCGTGCTGGCGCGGTTCGCGGAAGAAAATCAGGACCACAAAAAACATAGCGAAGACGCTAAGGGCAGCTATGCGGTAGACGTTTTCAACACCGAGCCTGCGATGCGCCCAGGCCGCGAACAACGGACCGCAGGCTCCGCCAATGTTCACCATCGTGTAGTAAATCGAGTAACCGATGGAGCGTACATTTTCCTTCGAGGCGCGGGCTGTCGTGCCCACTACACAGGGCTTGACCAGCGAAATTCCGAGCGCGGGCAAAATCAGAATGAAGCCGACAAATAAACTCAGCGGCACGGCGTTGCGCACCGGAGCCAGCCACGACGCGCCGATGGAGCCGATCAAGAAATAGGCTGCCGCCAGGATGAAGTACGCCATCGATAGTGCGCGTCGAAATCCCAAGCGATCGGCCGCTGCGCCGCCGAAGATGGCGAGGAACCACACCATGCCCCCGAAGATTCCCGTCAGGGTACCGGTTTGCTCGGTGGAGAAATTAAGTTTCTCCTGCAAGTACAACGCAAGCGAAGCAAAGGCCCCGTAATAGGAAAGGCGCTCGAAAATTTCGCTGAGGTTGGCAATCCAGAATGGCCGCTCAAAGCCGGTACGAATTTCCTGCAATCGCTCGGAGAAACTCAAAAGTGCTCCTTGATACGCTCGTGTGCCGCGGCACCCTTGCCCGCGTCCTTAGCATCATTCCACATGTCCGCGCCCGGGGCGCAGACTTATAGCGAATTAACGATTAGCTTCCTTATGTCTTCACTCGCGATGCCCAGCACATGGATTACCTTATTGCGGCTGTTCTTGCCGGAAGCAATGGTAACGGACGATCGCGGCACCTTCAAAAGTTTCGCAAAGAAGTCCGTGCATGCAACGTTGGCGCGGCCTTCCAACGGCGGCGCAGTTAGAGAAAGTTTTAGCGCGTTGCCCAGTTCGCCGGTAATCGCGTTTTTCTTGGCGCGGGGATGAACCTTCACAGCAAAGCTCACGCCGTTTTCATGAGAATGAAGGGCAATCATGATTGTTATTCAACCAGTCGCTGTTTTGCTCTCTCCCCAAAGATCGCCGTCCCCACCCGGACGCAAGTCGATCCCTCTTCAATTGCCACCTCGAAATCGTGCGACATCCCCATAGAAAGCCGGTCCATGGAAATTGCGGTAAGTCTTCGGCCAGCAATCGAATCACGCAACTCACGCAGCCTGCGGAAGTATTTTCGAGATCCTTCGGGATCGTCGGTGAACGGAGGAACCGTCATCAAGCCGCGAAACCTGAGAGCCTCAAGCCTGGGCGCCGTCAGCAGCAAATCTTCCAGTTCTCCCGAATCCGGTGCGACTCCGCTCTTGGAAGCTTCGCCACCCAAATTAACCTCTATAAGAACCTCGATCTCTCTTCCTATCCCACGGGCAGATGCGTTCAATCTCTCGGCAAGCTTCAGTGAGTCGACCGAATCGACCGCGCCAAAAAGCTCAACGGTTTTCGCGGCCTTGTTGCTCTGTAGATGCCCGATCATGTGCCATTCAGCACAGCTTAAATCCTTAAGCGCCTCAAACTTTCCCGCAAATTCCTGCACGCGGTTCTCGCCGAAGAGTCGCTGCCCGGCGTCATAAGCTTCCCGTATTCGTTCAGGCGAATGTGTTTTACTCACCGCCATCAGCATGATTTCTCGGGATGGACGTCCGGAGCGTCGCGCTGCTTCTTCTATTCGCACGCGAATGGCGGCAATGTTTTCCGAAATAGACATAAAGAACAAACCACCAAGAATATGAAGTTACACAAAGCGTAGAAATTCTTCGTGTACCTTCGCATCCTTCGTGGTCCGAAAACTACATCATTGCCGTAGGCGGCGCTGGCTCGTTGGGATCTCCGGCGCTGGAGAGCGGCAGGAAGATCATCAGGGCCGCAAGCAGAGCCATCACCACCACCCCACTCAGATATAGAGGATGATCGAAGATTTGCGCCGATTTAATCCGAGTTGCCATCGCCGATGCCAGATGCAACCAAGGTTGCTGGGCAAAAGACAAAGCGATAACGCCCGCCCACAACAGTCCACAGATTGCCTCGCCGGCAATCAATCCTGAAGCCGTGAGCACTCCAGCGTTTTCAGCGCGCGCCGTCTGCGCCGCATTCAAACCGCGCTGCTTCGCCAGCCAATCCCCGATTGCCCGGAAGACGCCGCCCAGGAAAATCGCGAATGTGGTTTCAAACGGAAGGTACATTCCGACCGCGACCAGCATGGGACTCTTCACCTGCATCATGATCAAAGCGATTCCGAAGCAGACGCCGACCACCACAAGCGGCCATGGCATATCTCCGCCGACAATGCCGATTGCCAGCGTAGCCATCAGTCCCGCTTGCGGAGCAGAGAGATCGCGGCTGCCGAAGCCAAACGCTGTGTGCAGCAAATACAGCGGCCAGTACATGACTAAACTTGCGACCACTACCGCGATCAATTCCGCAGTCTGAATTTTACTGGGCGTGCCGCCGAGGATGTAACCAACTTTAAAATCCTGCAACAGTTCGCCCGCAACCGCGGCCGAAACGCAAACCACGGCAGCGACTCCCAGCACCGTTGCCACTCCCTTGATCCCGTGGACACCCAGCGCAACCATTAGAAGTGCGGCGATGATTAGAGTGGAAAGGGTCAGTCCCGAGATAGGATTATTAGACGAGCCGATAAAGCCAACCAGGTTGCCCGAAACCGTCGCGAAGATAAACCCCACTACCAGCATCACGACCGCTGCCAGTATCGCCGGCCACACCAGTCCAGAGATATACATATACAGCAGGCACATCAGAACGAACATGACCGCGATGAGTCCAAACACCACCTTGGAACTCATGTAGCGTTCGGTGCGGGAAAGTTTGGATTGCTGTTCGGCTGTTTGGCGAAGATCCGAGAATGCCTTTCCCAATCCCGCGGTCAAACTGCTGCGCATTTTGTACAGCGTATAGGCCGCGCCCACCAACATGCCGCCCACAGCGATGGGGCGCACGATGAAGCGCCAAACTGCGGCCGCCATTGCCGCCCAGTTGTCGGGCGTGTCGGCGGGGATGTATTGCTTAAGTTGCGGTCCCAGAAAATACATGAGTAGTGGAACCATCAAACCCCAGGCCAGAACGCCGCCGGAAAATTGCAGCGACGCCAACCGAAGTCCAATGATGTATCCCACGCCGAGGTATGCCGGGCTTACACTTGGGGCAGATGCCATGCTCGCGGCGCCGGTGGCGACCAGGTTAGTGGTCCCTACTCCGCCGAGCCGGACTTGGCTTCGCCCCAGAGTGCCCACGCCAAAGTGAAAATCTTTGTCCGCCGCGAACAGGCCGAAGCGTCCCAGCAGATATACGAAGCCGCCGACTCCAATATTCCAGAAAAGATATTTGGCGGCCTCGGCCCCGCGCTGTCCCGCCTTATGAATCTCGGACGCTGCCAGTGACTCGGGGAAGGGAAGTTCAGGATCTTCCACCATTCCCCGCCGTACCAGAGAGATGAACAGCACACCTAATATGCTTCCCACCATAATCAGAGCGGTTGATTTCCAATAGGCCACGCCGGGCTCAAACGAAGGCCATGCCTTGGCGATGAGGAAAGCAGGAATGGTGAAGATCGCGCCCGCGGCCACTGACTCGCCAATCGACCCCGCGGTTCGCGCAATGTTTTCTTCCAATAGCGATCCCTTCCACGCCCGCATGGCCGCCATGGCAATCACCGCTGCGGGATAGGTAGCCGCGATCGTGATTCCGGCGCGCAACCCCAGGTAGGCGTTGGCCGCGCCCAGCACGATCGTCATCAGCAGTCCCAGCAAGACCGCGCGTAGCGTAAACTCCTTCATCTCCATGTGCTCAGGCACAAAGGGGACGTGTTTCTTAATCGTGGTTCCTGGTTCGGGGACGGGACTGCTCATAGACTAAATTCCTCGTCGGGGTATGGGATGAAAGCTATTTTGAAGGCCAACTTCTGCGGTAAAGTAAACCGCGCACATTAGCACGCCGGCGCTCCGCATTACAAGTCTGGTGCGGGCGAGTGGTGCGGCCTGATTGTAATGCTTATTTGGCTTATGCTTGACCGCAGGGTTAAAATAAACCTAATCGGTCTGTACGCCCCTTCGAAAGTTCTCCGTTCCCGAGGTGCAACGTGTCGAAGAATTCCACCGATCAGGCATGGTTTCAGAGCTTCATCGAATTTCGTTGTGACGACTGCGGTTGCGAGACGGGTTTCCGTTCCCGCCGTCGCACTTTCTCCGAACGCTATCTTCTTCCCATTTTTCTGCTGCAACCGGTTCGTTGCGCAGAGTGTTTCCGGCGGGACTACCGGCTTTTATTCGTCCCCGTAAAAGAGCGGTTGCCGGAACCGGTAAAGAAAATGCCGGCCCCATTGGCAAACTCTGACCGGCACGTGGCTTAGAAGGCATTGCTTCGCCGAGGTGGCCGCCGTTATACTCTAGGGCAGCAGGCAAGTGCAGGTTCCCCGCCCATAGATTGCGGGCAATACGGAGGCCGTCTTCAGCAGTAGCGAGGACAGAATTCGGGCTAGCCAAGCCAGAGCCGCAGTGGCATGCCCTTCTATTGCCTCCCGGAAACAACCAACTTCGGTTTTTCTAAATCTCCCGCTACGAATTGTTGAAAGCCTTTTCGCTGTTTTTTTTCCTTCCGAATGCCGTATCTGCGGCATTCCGCTCGTGGGTATTTCCCGGCTCCCCGTTTGCGGCACCTGCCTGGAAGCCATGTGCCCTATTGCAGAAGGGCTGTGTTCCGTTTGTGGCGAACGTTTATTTTCCCCTTACGCCCTGGCGGGCTCGCTTTGCGGAATGTGCCGTCGAAGTGAACCGCCCTATGCGCGCGCGATTGCTTACGGGAGCTATGAGGGCGGCTTGCGGGAGTTGATTCATCTGCTGAAGTTTGGTGGTGTGCGCCCCGCGGCCAATGTGCTGGGACGAATGTTGGCCGAATCGATAGCCGCTCTGCAGGGCGAGTTTGCCGGAAACTGCCTTGCAGTCGTGCCCGTTCCACTCCACCGCAGCAAGCTTCGCCAGCGTGGTTTCAACCAGGCTGAATTGATCGCGCGCGCGGCGCTCAAAGTAAGCGCGCCGGATGATCGCCTGAAGTTGTGTCCGGCAGTGCTCGAGCGCAAGCGCGAAACCACATCGCAAATCGGCCTGACTCAACACCAGCGCCGCGAAAACGTGCGAGGCGCATTCGCAGTCGCGCAAGCCCACGCCATAAAAGGTCGTGAGGTACTGATTGTGGACGATGTCTTTACCACGGGCGCAACCGTATCCGAATGTGCGCGAATCTTGCGCCGCGCCGGAGCAACCAAAGTGTGGGTTGCCACCGTTGCCCGCACCTTAAAAATTTCGGCGCAGGTGGTCGAACTGCAGCCAAGAGTTGACGACGCTCACACAGAAGAAGGCCGTGCGGATCAGGTTTGCTTGGCCAAGGCCATAGGCATCTAAACGATTATGTCACCCAGAATCGAATCCGAGGCTGGTCCAACAGGCAGGCATGCCGCCGGGCTGTTCGCGGCGGCGGCCATGCACCTCGACAGCAACGGCAATGCGCTGCACGCGCCTGTCCTCGTGCTCAACGCTTCCTACGAGCCGATTAATGTGTGCGCTGCGCGCCGCGCCCTCGTGCTGGTATTGAAAGGCGTGGCAATGACGGAAGAAGAGAACGGCCACTTTCTGCACGCCGCCCGAGTCGCCATGCGCGTTCCCTCAGTCATTCGCTTGCTGGAGTATCGCCGCATTCCCCATCAGAGCCGAGCTCTTTCGCGCAAAAATATCCTGCTGCGCGACCGCAACACCTGCCAGTACTGCGCTACCGTTCTGCCTTCTGGAGAGTTGACCCTCGACCACGTAATACCCCGTTCTCGCGGAGGTTCTTCCACCTGGGAAAATCTGGTGGCTTGCTGTCATTCCTGTAATCGCCGCAAAGGCAATCAGTTCCCGCTTGAGGCCAGCATGAAGCTAATGCGCGAGCCTCGCGCCTTCAACCTCCACACCAGCCGTCACATCATGCGTCTGATGGGCCGATCGGACGATAAGTGGAGAAAGTATCTGTTCTATTAGCGGTCAGCTCTCAGCTTTCAGCTATTGCCTTTAAGCCTTCAGCCAAAGCAGCATTCCCTTCGCTTACCAGCACACGGACCGGACTTCGACTTCGTCATCCCGCGCGTAGCGAGGAATCTCAGCCTTAAGCTGAGAACTGTCAGCTATTTCTGCGGATCCTTCTCTTCCGGTTTCTTCTGATCCGGAGCCGGCTTCTCATCCTTCTGGTCCGCCTTTGGCACTTCTTTTCCCTGGTACAAAATCTTCACGCTCGAACCGAAGCGCTTGTAGTCCTCGTACTTCACGATCTCGCGGATGTGAACATCATTCACGTTGAAGTGCAGCGTGTCATCGGCCCGCGTGTAGGTTGGAAACCAGTATTGCCCATCGATCCGTTCGCGCCAGGTGGTGAATTTCGGATAAAGGTGTTCCGTCTTGTTACCCTTTTTTTTCGTGTCCCGAATTTCCGGCACAGCCTGCCCGTAAGTCTTCACAATCTGGAAATCTTTGTCGTCCACCCAAATGCGGCCTTGAAAGTATCGCTTCTTGCCCACGATTTGCTTGGGAGCAATATCGAAAACATAGCAGTGGACTTCATCCTCCTGCTGCTGGCCAACATAAAGAATGCTGTATTCAGGCACCTCCTCCGTCGTGAGCACGAAGGGCAGTTTATTGCGAAAGTCTTGGATGTCGCCTTCGTCCAGCGAGAGCCCGCCCGCTTCCAGACTCGACTGCGGCGCAAACACCACATTCTCGATGCGATGACCTTTGTCGTCATACTGCACATCGAAAACTTCCTGAAATTCGCCGGTGACAGTCTCGCCGTCGCGAGTCTGTACTTTAATACTTTGCCGGTAGGTGTAATGCTCGCGCGCCTCTTTGAACAATTTTTCTTTAGCAGCGAAGCGGGTAGTGATCTCCTCCGCTGTTACGCCCTTGAGCGGGGCGGTTTCGAGAGGTCCCTCTTGGGCACGTACGGGCAGCGCCAACAAGAAATAAGCGGCAAATGCAGCAATAGACGGGGCAGTGCGGAACAACCGGTTCATGATTCCATTTTATCGGATATTTGAAGCTGGCACTTTGATGAAGGAAGCTCTCTGACCAAACGGCAAACCGCGGCGACCCTCCCCCGACCCCTCTCCGCTCAGTGAGGCCGGGGTAAGGGCGCTGCAGTTCTGCCGCAAGGTAAGATGCCATCTCGTTCAAGGGGTTGCCGCCGGGAAATACCTTAGCCCGTTAGTGGTGGAACCTTCCAAAGCCGGGTGAAATGTGCGTTGCCGCACGTAGGGTCGACACCTGTCCGAACTTATCTTGAGAGGATTCGATGGGCCAGAAAACGGTCCAAATCGAGGCCTTTGCAACCAATGCCATCAGTGCTATCATTGATTGCATGGCCAGTATTACCATCCGAAAACTGCCGGAAAATACCAAGCGCCGCCTGCGCATGCGTGCCGCCCACAATGGCCGCTCCATGGAGCAGGAGGTCCGCGAAATGATCGAACAGGGTCTAGCCCAACCAGATCCTAAGCCAGTCAATATCGGAGAGGCCATCCACCGGCGCTTTGCTGCCTTAGGTGGAGTTGACTTGAAGATTGCTCACCGGGGCCCGATCCGCGATCCAGGTATCCGCTGAAGCTCTGGCCGCCGACTATGCTGGTCCTCGATACCAACGTCGTCTCGGAGATAATGAAGGCCGAGCCCTCGCTCCGGGTCATGAAATGGTGGTCGCAACAGCAGTCCGTCGAACTTTTCCTCACCACGGTGAGCGTGGCAGAGATCCTTTACGGAATCGAAATTCTGCCGCAGGGTAAACGCCGCGACAGCCTGCGGCATGAAGCCGAGGTCGCGTTCACGCACGATTTTGCCGGACGTGTCTTGCCCTTCGACGACAGAGCGGCGCGGGAATACCCATCTCTCGCCGCGGGACGCCGTGCTCGGGGCAGCCCGATCGCTGCATTTGACGCGCAAATCGCGGCCATCGCCCGCTCCCGCGGTGCCATTCTGGCCACCCGCAACACCGCCGACTTCGAAGGCTGCGGCGTCCGTCTGGTCAATCCCTGGCTGCATGCCGGGGAATAGCCCGCGTTATAGCTCTGTCGTTCCGACCGGAGCGCAGCGAAAACAGCGAAGTGGAGGAACCCTGCTGTCCCTTGCGAGCCACGATGCTCTCGAGGGAGACATTCCGCTCCGGCCGCCGCAGTTGACGCTGGAATCGACCCGCATCCCCCTGCTAAACTTTTTCGTTTGCTCCGAGGTTCCGTCATGCGCCGTCTCTTTGTCGCGTTTCTCGTCTTCATCGCTTTCACTCTTCCCGCCATCGCCCAAGCCAAGCATCCCTTCACCCTTGAAGACATGATGAAGCTCAAGCGCGTCGGCGATCCGCAAGTCTCGCCCGACGGCAAGTGGGTGCTCTTCAGCGTGGTCGACGTAAGCCTCGAAGCCAACACGAAAACGCCGCATATCTGGATTGTGCCCACGGCCGGTGGTCAGGAGAAAGAGATCATCGCCGATCAGGATGCCGACCGCCCCCGCTGGTCGCCGGGGGGCAGGCACTTCGCTTTCGTCTCGACGAAAAGTGGGGGCTCGCAAATCTGGATCGCTGATTTCGAGGCGGCGACCGCTAGCGTAACTGGAGTCCGCAAAGTTACTTCCATGGCCACCGAAGCGAGCGGCGAACTCTGGTCGCCAGATGGAAAAAATATTTTATTCACATCTGACGTGTACCCGGAATGCGACGGCAAGCCGGCCGAAGAAGCTGGTTGTAATGCCAGAACACGCGAAGAGCGAGAAAAATCAAAAGTTAAGGCGCTGATCTTCACCTCGCTGCTTTATCGGCATTGGAATGCGTTTAAAGAGGGAACGCGGACCCATATCTTCGTAATTCCCTCGTGGGCATGCGCGGAGACAACTGGGCCCAGTTGCTCACCGCGTGAAGCGAAGGACCTCACTCCCGGCGACTACGACGCGCCCGTCTTCTCGCTTGGCGGGCAGGATGACTACGCCTTCTCGCCCGACGGATCTGAAATTTGTTACACCTCGAATCACGATAAGAATCCAGCGGCTTCCACCAACAACGATCTATGGATCGTTCCAGTCACTACCGAATTCATCTCTGGTAATCGCACTTATCCGATTCCGGCCAAAAACATCACGGCCGACAATCCTGCCAGCGACTCGACGCCGCTCTATTCCCCCGATGGCCGCTACATCGCCTACCGCGCCCAGCAGCGCCCGGGGTACGAGAGTGACCGCTTCCGCCTGATGCTTTATGACCGCAAGACGGGGGAGAAGAAGAATCTGACGGAGAACTTTGATCGCTGGGTGGGAACCTTTGCTTGGGCGCCTGACTCGAAACAAGTTTATTTCATCTCGGATAACAAAGGACGTGGGACCGTCAATCGCATTGGCATCGATGGCGCGGCAGCGGTCCGCATCGAGCCTTGTCAATGCAGATCAACTGCGGGCTTCTTCGATGACCTACAGTTTGCCAGCGATCAGCGAACCCTTCTAGCCACACAGAATACTCTGCAACACCCCGTCGAATTGGTCGCTCTTGATATCAAGCCACCTGAGCCAACAGAAGCAAGGGTGTGTGGGTGTTCCGGTCCGTTGCTGCTGACGCAGCTCTCCCAAGATGAAACTGAGTTCGACAGCAAACATGGGCTTGATGCTCCTGCTGTCTCCGTGAGCGAGCGACAGTTAACGCATCTCAACAATCCCGTACTTTCCCAAGTTGAGATGGAGTCCGTCGAATCCTTCTGGTTCACCGGCGCCCACAATGACAAAGTCGAAGGCTTCCTCGTCAAGCCTCCAAACTTCGACCCCAGCAAGAAATATCCCGTGAAGTTCCTCATCCACGGCGGGCCGCAGGGCGCTTGGGGAGACGATTGGAGCTACCGTTGGAATCCCGAACTCTTTGCCGCGCCCACCCCTGCGACACCCGAAGGCTACGTCGTCATCATGATCAACTTCCACGGCTCGACCGGCTACGGACAGAAGTTCATCGACGCCATCAACGGCGACTGGGGCGGCGCTCCCATCGAAGACCTGATGAAGGGCCTCGACTACGCTGAGGCGCATTACGCTTTTATTGATAAGACGCGCGAATGCGCGCTGGGCGCCAGCTACGGCGGCTACGCCATCAACTGGATCCTCGGCCACACCGACCGCTTCAAATGCCTGGTCTCCCACGACGGCATGTTCAATGCCGAATCCGTCTGGGGCTCGACCGAAGAACTCTGGTTCAACGACTGGGAGTTCAAAGGCCCTCCCTACGACAACCGCGCCCTCTACCAGAAGTGGTCGCCGCATCAGTACGCCAAAAATTTCAAGACGCCCACCCTTGTAGTCCACGGCCAGCGTGACTACCGCCTCGACGTCAGCGAAGGCTTCCAGCTTTTCACCACGCTGCAAATGCAAGGCGTCCCCTCAAAGATGCTCTACTTCCCCGACGAAGGTCACTGGGTCCTGAAGCCCCAGAACTCGCAACTCTGGTACAAAACCGTAAACGACTGGGTAGATCAATGGACAAAAGACCAAGGGACGAAAAAGTAACCCCCTCTGCGGCCTTCGGGTTTCGGCAGGTCCTACGTAAGGACGGACGCAGTCGTCCGTCCCCCGAGCGCAGTGAGAACAGATTGTGTGGCGCGGGCGCTCTCGCCCGCGAAAGCCAGCGCCCAGGTGCAATCTCTTAAGGGAGGGGCCTCATGCCAAAGTCGCAACCTAAAAGCATCGGAGCGAAACATGCTTCGTCCGACGTTTCCGACGCCAGCGCCCAATCTCAACTCGACTCCTTCCTCGCGAAATACGATCCCGATGTCGAAGCCTTCGCCCGCCGTGCTCTCGCGAAAATGCGCAAGCTCGTCCCCGGCGCAATCGAGATGGTCTACGACAACTACAACTGGCTGGTGATCGGCTTCAGCCCCGGCGAGCGGCCGTCGGACGCAATCTTTTCTTTAGTCCTTCCTGCCGGACGAGTAACCCTGTGCTTTCTGCAAGGCGCAGGATTGCCCGATCCTGCCAAGCGCCTCAAAGGCAGCGGCAACGTAGTGCGCCACATCCGGCTCTACAACGCCGGCGAACCGGACGCGCGGGTGCTCGACGACCCTGAAGTTCTGGAACTGATCAACCTTGCACTTAACCGCGCCAAAGTTTCCATGCCTGCGAAAGCTCGTCGCAAGCTGATCATCCGGTCAATTTCGGCAAAGCAGCGGCCCCGCCGTGTCACGCAAGGAAAGAAGTAATTGCGCCCGCACGCTTGCCTTCGATCTAAAACCCGGCGTCACCGATCATCGACCCGGTCCCGTCGCAACCAGTCCACGGCAGCAGGAACACTTCCATGCCATTGATCATGAACAGGCGAAGTGCTCCCGCTCGTCGTGCCCGGAACGCTCTCCAGCACGTCCTGTAGGAAAGTTGTCAGACCGACCGAAATCTGCTCCTGAACCTCCAGCGTCCCCGTAAACGACCCCACTGACGGCACAGTGCTGGCCATACCATTGATGTCACTCTGCACCGTGCTCTGGCTCGAGCTCAAAATAACCGGCATCCCCGTCGACGTTCCCCCTCCATCGCCCGTGGTCCCGCTCACATTCCCCGCCGGCCGCATCACCGTTGATTGAAACAATACACTCGCCCCCAGGATAGGATTCGGCGGCGTGGACGAATCGGTCACCCGCACCGTCAGCGGCTGGAACTTACCCCCAGCCACAACTTGGTTCGCGCCAGACCCCCCATTCAACTGCATCAGCGAGGAGGCCACCGCATTCGCGGAAATGGTCTGGCAAGGATTGTTTCCCGGCTCCGCGCAAGCCGTCATTTGCACTCCTGCAGTAAAATTCGTCAGCGTGAGCGTGATCGACGCATACCCCTGGCTGTTAGTCACCGCGCTGGCCGCGCTCAAAGTTCCTGCCCCTTGCACAATGGCGAAGTCCACTGTGACCGCGCCTTTGCCTTTACCCAGGCTCACCACTTGCGCTGTGATCGGCACCGTGACCGTCGCTCCTGAAGCCACCCAGAGAAGCTGCGGGTTCACTGCAATGTCTGAAGAGGTAGACGTTGCCGTGAGCGAGCCCACCACCGACTGCGCCGGATTGTAGACACCCGGAGCCAGCGTGGCTGTAACCGAAGAGTTTCCCGTGTTGGCCGGAGTGACACCTGTAGAGGCGAT
Organism: uncultured Acidobacteriota bacterium; assembly: GCA_963758565.1. Classification (GTDB taxonomy): domain Bacteria; phylum Acidobacteriota; class Terriglobia; order Terriglobales; family Acidobacteriaceae; genus Sulfotelmatobacter. The sequence continues at coordinate 1,343,168 of CAVWVX010000001.1, forward strand.
CCCGTTCTCGTCCGTGATCGAGCTACACAAGGAAATTCCGCCGCAAACTGAGAGCGTTGCACCGTTGCTCGTCGTCCATCCCACGGTCGCGCCATTGACTGGCGTCTCCCCATCCACCGCAAGGACGCGCACGGTGACCGGATTCTCCGCCTGCGTTCCGACAGCCACCGGGGGATTTCCTCCCTGCAACAAGATGAGCTTGTCGGTGGATGCCGCTCCGAAAGTGACTACTGAGGTCATCGTGGAAGACGCTCCGCTTACCGGATCGCTTATGCTTATCGTCTGCACACCATCGCCCTGGGCTGGCAGAGTCACCAGCATCTGGCCCGCACTGGTTGATAACACAGGCGCACTAACAGCGCCCAAGCCCACGGTGAGCCCCGGCGCAAAGCCAGTCCCCTGCAGCGTGACCGCGCCGCCGTTCACCGAAACCCGCGCCGGTGTCGCCGAGTCTCCATACAGCACGTGCGCGTGGTAGTGGTAGTCAGGACGTCCATCGCCGCGCAAATCGGCGATGCCAAGGATGAGACTGGTTGTGCCCAGCACTTGCGCGTCCAGGCGGCTCATGCCAAACGTCGCAGAATTAAACGGGGCCGTAGTCCAAGCCGGCGGCGGCGTCCCCACAGGATCGCCCAGAGCCCATATTCCTACTACCGGCTGCGCCGCTGATTCGCTGGGCAGGTCGCCGTCATCCAGAGCGGTGACCGCTACCGAAAGCGTTCGGTTGGCCTTCGCGGCAAACAGGAAATAGCCGACATCCCCATAGCCACTCAGCGACCCAACCCAATCGCCGGGTGAGGGAAGCGGTGCCGGAGCGTTCCATGTTTCGCTTGCGGCCCAGGCCGGAACTGCTTGTGCGCTCCCCGACATGAGAATATCCTGCTCCAGATCGCCACCCGCGGTAACGGTAACAGTCAATGGAATGAAGCTTCCCGACGGCGCAACCGGCGACGGATCATAAGGGCACACTCCAGCCGACCATAGCGGGTCAAGCGCCTCCACCGAAAGCTGGTACTGCGCGGTGCTCCCTCCGTTCGGTATGGACAGCCCTCCCAGATCGAAAAATCCCTCCAGGGTTTGATCGGAAGACCCAAACTCACTGTAGGCATTGCCCAAGGCATCGTTCCACCCGGTGACAGGATTTCCGGCGTTCCCCGTGAACAGATGTCCCGAGACCGACGAGGCCCCGTACTGACGGGAAGGCAGATTTGTCGAGGGATCAATCCAGCGGGCCACGACATTTACTCCTTGCATCGCCTGCCCCTTATTGCCCAGACGATCCAAAAAGTAAACCGAACCGTGGATGCGCGCCGTTGTCGCCGACGTCGCAGCAGGATACAGCCGAGATAACGCAGCGATATCATCCGGCGCAAGTTGATACGGATTGGTGTAACAAATGGTGATGGGGACGCAGTTCAACTCGTCCAGGTAATGCATGACAGGGAATCCTGCATAATCGGCGCTGGTCGGAACGGGATTTCGGGTGATCACGTTCAGATTCATTTGCGACCATCCCAGGCCCAGCACGTTACCCAGCACGCGCACCAGTCGGTACTCCACGTCAGTGAGTTGTGAACTCTGCAGCGCGCACTGGCCATTGATTACTACGAGAGCATGAGAAAAGTTAGCGCCGGCGCTGTAATTGTCGGTGCCGCCATACACCGCATTCCAAAAGCATTGCGTGGGATCTCCCGCGCCCGCGCCAAGCAATGCATCGGTCACCGATCCATCAAAATCATAGACAACGCCGACGGGGGTCCCCGTTGCTTCTGCGGTGATATCAGCCGGAGCGGTAATCGTTCCGTACGAACCGGCGGCGATGTTGCTTCCATTCACGTCCTCTGCGAGCTGCCCGGCATTCGTTATCGTCAAGCTCGCAGTAGACACCGCACTCCATTGCGCGAAAGCGCTGGCCACAAGTGCATTGGCCGTTGCGTTGGGTTCGATCGGGCTAAGATCGCCTTGATCGGTGTAATAGTTGACCTGGCCCCCCGCCCACGTCAGCGGCTGGCCCATTATTGAGGAGCTGAAGAAAGTAGATCCCGCCACATATTTCGGTCCACCGGCCCGGGCAACGATCGCGAAAAAAAATACTAAAGCGCCTGCCGTAACCAGCCGAAACAAGAACGACCGCAGGGTTGAGATTGCCGGCGCGTTCATGGCTCAATCCGTTCTTGCGCATGCACGTTCTGCATCGCCAGCGCAAAGTCGCCGTAAGAAACCACCGCCCTGCCTCGCAGAATAGGGTTGCCCGCAAACGCGGCGATGTGTGCGGCACTCATTACAATCTTGCCTTGCGAATTCAACGCAAACCTGCCCACGGCGCCAGCCACCGGGCTGGTCAGCCCCAGCCGACTCGGACCGTAAAGAAAGAGCAGCACGCGCTCTCCCACGCGGTAACGCTCTCCCCGCTCCCAGAGCCCGCCCCACTCGCGGATGGTGACACTCTGATTCGGCAAGGTACCGCGAATAGCGCGCTCCACCAGAAAGGTAATGGAAGTCGCAGCATGAGCAGGACCCGAGGAGGGCGCCGCTGGTCCAACCGACATCACCCGGCCCGCAAAAATAATTCCCGCACTCCGAACCAGTTGCTGGAAAACATCCTGCGACAAGCCGGGATTGGCCGACGTGACTGGATATTTTCGCGGCAAAACGGGAGGCGGAATCTGCACCCGCACATCAGTCCAAGCCTGAGCGGCGGGCGGACCCTGCCACGGTAGAAGTTTTCGATCGGAGATCGGGGCGACGCCCTGTTCTTCCTCAAGCAAAAGCGCAGTACGCTGCTGCGCGAACAACGCAGCGGCACCCATCAACCAGAAACAGACCATCCAACAAACAAGCTGCCAAAAAATCTTCGGCGACAAAAATGCGAGCAGATGCCTACACCCGGCCATAGCTTCACCTGGAAAGGAATGTCTGCTCGAAGGAGTCTGGGGAAACCGCTACGATCTTAGGCGGGCAAAAAAAACATGGCTGTGACATCCGTCACAATGACCCTGTGGATTTCATGGCCTTTCCCTTTTCGGGCAAACAATCCCGGCGTGTTTTAGCCTTCTACCATTCCCGCCGCAAATGTTCTTCTGCGCTCAAATTCGCTCCCGCCAGCAGAAGTAACCCTGTTAGAAATGCCCAGAACATCATGCTCACGGACAAAGCGAAAGGCCCGTAGATTTCCGCAAAGTTCAACCACGGCAGCGCCAGAATGTACCCATACTTCAGCGCCTCCGACAGCAGCCCCATAATGATCGCCGTCGGCAACACCGCCCTCGCCGGAACTCTCCCATTCGGCAGCACCCAGTAAATAAGGAAGAAGATGGCAATTAGTTTCGCTGCAGGCTTTCATTTCTTATACCCTGTTAAAGCTACTAATGTGACCCGGGGTTATTTATTCCTCTGCTTTACTAATTTTTCTTGCGAAACGATTTAATACTGCTTATTATCTGTTGCGCATGAACCGGCCCATGTCGGAACGTGCGTTCGTAAGGCAGGTTGATGTCTTGAGCAGGGCAGTAGAAATCAGCGCCGAGGGTCCAAGGCTCCAGAAGTTCGCGCCGTATTTTCTCTATGCGGCGTGGAACCAAGGGGTCTTTTGCTTTGGGGCAACGTTTCTTCGGCACACATAGACGCAACCGGTTTCACCGGATTTCCTGAGGGGGCGCTCCATACCACTGGGTTCGGAGCAACAATCTCGAACTCCGGGAAACTTATTTTAATGATCCAGGGAAAGGAGTTTTTCTGTGAGAGAGAAGGGAACTGTAAAGTGGTTCAATGGGGCGAAAGGATACGGTTTCATCCAGCGCTCCACGGGAGAGGATGTTTTCGTGCACTTCTCCGCTATTCAGGAGAACGGCTACCGCTCGCTCAACGAGGGTGAAACCGTGGAGTTCGATCTGCTGAAAGGTCCCAAGGGCTTTCAGGCCGGCAATGTAGTCCGCGCGTAACCTCTCGTCACCTGTTTGGCTAACCCTCTCGCGTCAGCGGGAGGGTTTTTCTTCTTCTGAGCTAATTACGTCAGCAACTGCGACGACAATCACCCCGGCCTCGAGCCCGAGCGCCAGAAACGGCGCCAGCAACGCCTTTGGGTAAAGCACAGTTCCGACCAGCAACAGTCACGCCCAACGGAGGGCCGTCCCTAGTTTGGCAACTCCCTCTGCAACCTATGTGCATGCTTGTGCACTTTCGCTCGCCCGCGCACCCGCATCGAAAGCGCCTATTCTTCCAGCGGTCGCGGTATAAGTCGGCGTCAGTCAATGGGTTACGGAAAGCCCAAAATCATGCGAAGCCCTCGCTTTCTTTGGCGTGGCAAATGCTTCACCTTGTGGTACTAAGAGGCCGCAAACCCAAAGCAATGACCTTCACCTTATCCAGTCACCAATTCCCGAAGTGCCGCGCCACTTTTTGGAACGGCTACTTGCATTGCCCATCTTGAAACCCTTCCAAACTTGACCTCTTGAAACGCGGCCCCAGAAATGGGGCCGTTTTTTTCGGAAGGCACGCAGTTTAGCTAGAAGATTCTCCACACAAAATGGGCCAGGAAGCCGAAGAGGCAGAGCATAAAGACTCCGCCCACCCAGATCAGGAAGTTCAACGTCATCTTGGGATTGTTGATCTCTTTTTTGTCCATATCCCGACGCTAACACGGCCTGACATTGCCGATATCGGGTTCAGACTGTAGTTCCCGCCGCAGCACCGTTAACACTGCGACCTTTCGCCCCGGTGCGCTCTCAGCTACACTGCCTACTCTATGACAAAGGCCGCTCGCCCCTCCGCTGTCAGGTTGTTTAGCGCACTTCTGCTGATCTTCGTTGTGGCTGTTAACGCACAAAATCAGGCACCTTCTCCGCCGCCATCGATGATGGCGAACCCGCAGGCTTCCCAGGCCGCGCTGCGTAATTTCCCGCCGCTCCTTTTGCAGCAGCTCTCGGCCATCAAATCCGCCGCGCTAAACGACGATTACGCGTACCGTCAACTGGCGCACCTCACAGAGAATATAGGGCCGCGCCCCACCGGTTCGCTGCAAGCCACGGCTGCCGCACAGTACGTCGCCGACGAAATGCGGAAGTTGGGTCTCGATGTCCACCTGCAGCAAGTGGTCGTGCCGCACTGGGTGCGCGGGGCAGAGACCGCCGCCCTGGTTGATTACGCCGGAATGGTTCCGAATGCCACCCAGAAGATCATTCTTACCGCCTTGGGCAGCAGCACGGCAACTCCCGCGGAAGGCATGACCGCCGACGTAATAGTGGTCGACACATTCGAAGAACTGCAAGCATTAGGCCACGATAAAGTGGCCGGCAAGATTGTTCTGTTCAACGAAATCTTCGACAAACAAAAAGCTGCCGCGGGACAATCTTTCGCCGCCTACGGCGAGGCTGTCCGCTACCGTGGTAATGGACCCAAAGCCGCCGCCGATCTTGGCGCTGCCGCGGCGCTGGTGCGATCGGTGGGAGCAGCAGATTACCGCTTGCCGCACACCGGATTCAGCATTCCCGCCGGAATTCCGGCCGCCGCAATTACCGCAGAAGATGCCGAATTAATCGCCCACCTTTCCACTCAAGGCAAAGTGCGCATGCGGCTTACCCTTACTCCGCAGAAGCTTCCTGACGAAACCAGCTACAACGTAATTGCTGACCTCAAAGGCTCCGAGCATCCGGAACAAATCGTAGTTGTCTCTGGCCACCTCGATTCATGGGACCTCGGAACTGGAGCGATCGATGACGGCGCCGGCGTGGTCATTGCCATGGAGGCTGCCGAAATCTTGCAGCGCCTTCATTTACGTCCGGCCCGCACCCTCCGCGTGATCGCCTGGATGGACGAAGAAAGCGGCGGCTCGGGAGAAAAAGCTTACTCCAATGAATTCGCCAGCGACTTCTCCCATCACATCGCCGCGGTTGAAAGCGACTCCGGCGCGGCTCACCCGCTCGGCTTTAGTGTGAAAGCCCTGCCCGCGGCGGTGGATGCTCTGCGCCCTATGCAATCCGTTTTGCAGAGCATCGGATCGACCATGCTCCAGGCAACCACCTATGCTCCCGGCGCGGATATCTCGGCCATGTCCGACGCGGGAGTTCCTTCCTTCGGAGTTCTGCAAGACGGCCGCACTTATTTCAACTACCACCACACCGCGGCCGATACTTTGGATAAAGTAGTCCCCGGTGAACTGCGGGAAAACGCCGCCGCCATGGCGGTGCTGGCATATGCACTGACCAATATGAAGGAACCTTTACCGAGATAAGAACTACATCCGGTAGTGTGCCCGCCGGTCACCTCCGTGACCCCACCGCCCTGTGTTCCTCAAGTGCTCCGCCGCCTCGCCGATAGCCTCTAAAGCCAAGCCGTATCTCGCTCCGGAGGCCCAAGAAAAATGTCTCGTCCGTTCTCCGTACCGTCGCAGCCCCCCGTCGTCTTAATCCTCTCTTTAATAACCCTCTTATCTTTGCTCTTTCTCAATCTGTTGGCGCAGGCGCAAGCGCAAGATGAGGCGCCCAGTCCGTTGTTCATTCACCCTCCTTTTGTTCCGGTAAGAGATCGCATCGTCAGCTTCATCGACGACCAGGATCGAGTGACGTTGCGCGGCAATCGCCATCCCCTCGCTATTGCGCGCTCCGATGCGGGCGCGGTGCAGCCGGATTTTCCTATGGAGCATATGATCTTGACCCTGCTCCCCGACCCCGCTCAACAACATGACCTTAACTCTTTACTGGATGCGCAGCACGATCCGGAATCTCCTTACTACCATCAGTGGCTCACGCCGGAGCAGTATGGAGAGCGCTTTGGAGTTTCAGAAACCGATGCCGCCCAGGTATCGAATTGGCTTCAACTACACGGCATGACAGTGGAAGAGATCACCGCCGGACACTCCTCCATCGTTTTCAGCGGCACGGCTGCTCAAGTGCAGACCGCTTTCCACACGGAAATTCATATCTACAACGTTCGGGGTGAAGTTCATCACGCCAATGCCAACGACCCTGACATTCCTGTTGCTCTAGCTGGAGTTGTCGGAGGAGTGGTTTCCCTGCACGACTTTCGTAGCGATGCCATGCATGCTCTGGCCCGCAAGCTGTCTCCGGACTTTACCAGCGGCGGGTCGTCGTATCTGGCCCCTGCTGACTTTGCCACCATCTATGACCTCAATCCGCTTTATCAGCAGTCGATCAACGGCAACGGGGAATCCATCGCCATTGTGGGACGGTCAAATATCCGGCTAGCCGACGTCCGCCAGTTCCGCAGCGCCTTTGGCCTTCCCCCCAACGATCCTCAAATTATCGTCAACGGCACCGATCCCGGAGTGTTCAGCTCCGCCGAAGAAACCGAAGCCGACCTGGACGTGGAGTGGTCCGGCGCGGTGGCGAAAAATGCCGCTATCAAGTTCGTGGTCTCGAAGTCGACCAGTTCCAGTGATGGCGTCGACTTATCCGCGCAATATATCGTGAACCACAACGTCGCGCCGGTTATGAGCACTAGTTTTGGTTTGTGTGAGGCCGCGCTGGGTTCTGCCGGCAACGGATTTCTCAACAGCCTATGGCAGCAAGCAGCAGCGGAGGGGATCACGGTGCTCGTTTCCTCCGGGGACAACGGAGCCGCGGGGTGCGACTCCGCATCGGCGTCCTCAGCAACCCATGGCCGCGGAGTCAATGGTTTGTGTTCCACACCCTACAGCACTTGCGTCGGAGGCACGCAATTCAATGACATTTCCAAACCGTCACTTTACTGGTCCTCTTCCAACGCCTCGGGAACTCAAGCTTCAGCGCTCAGCTATATCCCTGAAGTTACCTGGAACGAAAGCGGGCCGGGTTACGGGTTGTGGTCGAGCGGCGGCGGCGCCAGTCTCATCTACGCCAAGCCTGTCTGGCAGGCCGGGACGGGCGTTCCGTCCGATGGCAAACGCGACGTGCCCGATGTTTCACTCTCTTCCGCGGGCCACGATGGCTATCTTATTTATCAGGAAGGCTCGCTCTATGTGGTCGGCGGGACCTCCGCGGCATCGCCCTCGTTTGCCGGCATCATGACCCTGGTTGCACAGCACGCCGCCACGCGACTGGGTAATGCAAACATCGCCTTGTATTCTCTGGCTACTCTACAGGGTCAAGGCGGCGCGTCCATTTTTCACGACACCACCCACGGCAACAACAGCGTTCCCGGACAAACGGGGTTTAACGCTGGCACCGGCTATGACCAGGCTACAGGCTTAGGCTCCGTAGATGCCTCGGTTCTGGTCAGCCACTTCGGCGATGCCAGTCGCCTCCCGTCGGTCCACCTGACTTCTTCCGCAAATGGGGTTACCCTGGCGCCAGCCTCCAACAAGAGTGTGAACGTCAGCGTCACCGTAAGCGGAGGCTTTAATGCTGCGATCTCCTTCTCCCTAACCGGTTTGCCCAGCGGGCTTTCGTTCGTTTTCACACCAGCAACTTTGGCCGCCCCCGGTTCAGGCGCCACCGTGCTCAAAATTGCGGCCGCCAACAACGCCAGGGCCGGAACCTATGCCGCAACCCTCGCGGCTACCAGCAAGGGATCTCTCACCCAGACCTTGCCGCTTTCGATCACAGTCGGACGCTGAGCTTCAAGGGGAAGAACCTCTGCGTTGCTTGCCCTCATTGCTTTCAACAAAACCCGCTGGTAAACATTTCGCATGCTACCGGCATCCAATGCCGCTGACATTGGAGAAACAATTATGAGAACCCTGAGTGCCATGATCATTTCCGCTTTTCTATTATTGGCTTCGTGTTTCGCACAAGATCAACAAGCCGCGCCTCCGCCGGGAGATCAGAGCACCTACCCTTCCACCACCCACAAGATGTCGCGCTCCGAAAAGAAAGACACGCCATCAGCCAACGGACAGTCTGTCGATCTGAATAGCGCCAGCAAGAAAGATTTAGCGGCACTCCCCGGCGTCGGCCCCGACTACGCTCAAACCATCATCGACGGCCGCCCTTACAACTCCAAGGAAGACTTGCTCAAGAAAAAAGTGATCCCGCAAGCCACCTACGACAAGATACAGAGCCAGGTCACGGCTTCGGGACCAAAGAAACAATCTCTGCCGCAGTGATCGCGTCGAGAACGAAAATCTCTATGAAGCCGGTCGCATGACTTTCATTTGGAAAAGTCATGGGGACCCTCTCTGCTCTCCATCAGGCTCTTGGTGTTTTCTGGCGACCCCCGACCCGGTTGACGCATCTCATTTAACGCGCTTATGATTTTCGTTTGGCTCTTACTTGCGAGCGGCCCTAGGCAGGCTGCCGCTGAATTATCGAAGTGAAATTATGGATAAGAAGAAGTTAGAAGCATTTAAAAAACGACTGGAGACCAGGCAGCAGGACCTGCGCCGCACCGTCTCCCGCACCCAGGCGGACGGACGCTCCGCCGACGAGGATACAGCGCAGGATATTGCGGACCGCGCTGCCAGTTCCTATACCAAGGAGTTTCTCTTCAGCCAGAGCAACAATGAGCGGCAATTGCTCCAGATGGTCGACAAGGCCTTGGCCCGCATTCGCGAAGGTAGCTTCGGTGAATGCATTCATTGCGGCAAGGAAATCAATGCCAAGCGTCTGGAAGCAGTGCCTTGGACGCGCCATTGCATTGAGTGCCAGGAGAAGCTGGAACAGGGTTTGTTGGAGGAGACCCCTCACTAAGGTTCGCTAGCGGCTGATCCTAGTCCCGTCTCTTCCGGACCGCAGGTTTTAGATTTAGCGTCTGCGGTCAACATCCCTCTTTGACGCTGCCGTTTTCCGGCTGATAAACTATTCTTTCGTCCCACCAAGACTGAAGAGTCACCACAGAGAGTCATTTGACGAAGACTCACGAGACTGGAAGGTAGTCGTGCGCGCAGAAACTCGCCATCAACTTAAGCAGGACGCATTCAGCCGGGTCACCCTCGGAGCGGCCGAGAAGACCGCTCATTGGAGCGTAGAGCACCGCAACACGCTCGTGGTCGCAGCCATTGCGGTTGTGGTAGTCGCCGCCGCCGTCGCCGGAGGCTGGTACTACCAGAGTTCGCAGGATGAGAAGGCAAGCTTCGATTTAGCGCAAGCTGTTAGAACTCTCGACACGCCTCTCCGCCCCGCTGGCTCGCCGGTGCAGCCCGACTTTCCCAGCTTCGAGTCGGCGAAGGAGCGCTCCGACACCGCACGCAAGCAGTTTCAGTCCATCGTAGATAAATATCCCCATACGCGCACAGCGGACATGGCCCGCTATTTCTTGGGAGTCACCTCAGCCAGCCAGGGCGATAATGCAGCCGCCGAAAACAGCTTCAAGTCAGTAGCTTCGACGGGAAACAAGGAAGTGGCATCGGTCGCGAAACTAGCTCTCGCCACTCTGTACGGCAACACCAACCGAGCCAAAGACGCGATAAACCTGTATCAGGAACTGATCAACCATCCCACGGGTTCGGTCAGCAAGGTTACCGCGCAACTGCAGTTGGCCGACTTCTATCAGACCAGCAATCAGCCGCTCGATGCAAAACGGGTCTACGAAGAGATCAAGAAGGAAAATCCTGGCCCGCAGGCGGTGCAGATCGCCACCCAGAAGCTGGCGGAACTCAAGTAGTTCGGCCCTTTCAGCTTTTCTAATCTCTCAACCTTAAAGACCTTTCGGATTCAGGATCGCCCAGCAGGCTGCGCTCCATCGCCAGATGCTTGCAGGTGGCGTGAATCGCCTCCTGCCCGCTGCCTGCTTCTACGAACTGCAAGCCATAGCGAAAAGCATTGCGCTGCCGAACCACGGCATAAATTTTCACCTCGCCGAAGGGCAGGCTAAACTCCAATTCCACCAGTTCGTTCAACGGAACCTCGATTCGCAGCATGGCCGCAATTCCAGACTCGCTCAGGTCTACTGTCTCGCCCTCCAAGGTCCCGCAGGTACGCGAGTGCACACTCACTTTCACCTTTATTTTGAAACGAGGATGGTGGCGCGCGTCGCCATCCGCTCTCGCTCTGCCAGTCGCTTGCTGGTTATGGGCGTCCATGACGTTACTCCAAGGGAAGGCGGGCACACTTTGTTGAAGTGCCGGAACCTTGCCGGAGGCCGCTTGTCTTCTTTATCGGCAAAAACTAACCCAGCGTGAGTCCTCCGCTTTCCACCCAGCCATTTCCCTTTTTCCCCGGGTTCAGTAGGATGGTCAGGCTCCTCTCTCCAAACCTATGGCTGACTTCACACTGCAAGTGAATGGTGGCGAGAAAAAGGTAAACGTCTCGCCCGAAACCCCTTTGCTTTGGGTTCTAAGGGATACTTTCGAACTCACCGGGACCAAGTTCGGTTGCGGCGCCGGCTTCTGCGGAGCCTGCACCGTACACCTTGACGGTGCCCCCACCAGGTCGTGCTCCACTCCTGTCTCGCAAGCTGTGGGAAAGAAGATCACCACCATCGAAGGCTTGGGCGCGAATGGATTGCACGTCCTTCAGCAAGCCTGGATTGCGGAAGAGGTTCCCCAGTGCGGCTATTGCCAGACCGGACAGATCATGACCGCGGCAGCGTTGCTGGCCAAGACCCCGAATCCCAGCGACGATCAGATCACGCAGGCCATGAACGGCAATCTCTGCCGCTGCGGAACCTATGAACGCATCCGCAAGGCCATTCATCGCGCCAGTGCTGGAGGCTCCCGATGAGCCCCCTCAGCCGCCGTGAATTTGTCGCCGCAAGCGTTGCCGCGGGAGCAGGTTTAGTCGTTGGATTTTATCTGCCCCACGGTGAACGCAAGAGCCGGGAATCCTTCTCCCCCAACGCCTACCTGCGCATCACTCCCGACAACAAGATCACCATCGTGGTCGCGCGCTCCGAGATGGGACAGGGTATCCGCACCGCGTTGCCCATGATTCTGGCGGAAGAACTGGAAGCCGATTGGAAGCAAATTGAGATCGAGCAAGCTGGGGCCAGCACTCTCTATGGCGACCAAACCACCGGCGGCAGCGCCAGCGTAAAGTCCACCTGGGATCCCATGCGCAAGGCCGGAGCGGCGGCGCGCGAAATGTTAATTTCCGCCGCCGCGCTGAATTGGGGCGTATCCCGTTCCACCTGTGTGGCGCAGCAGGGAAGCGTGCTGCATTCGTCCTCCAATCGCCGCGCCAGCTATGGAGAATTAGTTGCCAAGGCCTCTTCCTTGCCCGTCCCAACCGATGTCACGCTGAAACAAGCCAAAGACTACAAGATCGTCGGCCAACGCTTACCGCGCGTCGACACTCCCTCGAAAGTAAAAGGCGAAGCGGTTTTCGGCATCGACTTCCGTTTGCCCGGAATGAAGTTTGCCGTGCTCTCGCGCTGCCCCACCATCGGCGGCAAGCTCACCGGCTTCGACGATAAAGAGTCCAGGAAAATCTCTGGAGTTACGTATGTGGGCAAAATCAGCGATGCCGCGGTAGCGGTTGTGGCTGACAGCGTATGGGGCGCCATGGAAGGCCGCCGCGTGCTCAACGTAAATTGGGACGCGGGTCCGAATAAAGATCTAAATAGCGCCGCCGTTCTCGATTCTTTGAAGCAAGCCGCTTCGAAGAAGGGCGCAAGTTTGTATTCCGTGGGTGACGTAGCCAAAGCCAAAGGCCGCCGAATTTCCGCCGAGTATCAGTTGCCCTTCATGGCCCATGCCCCCATGGAACCAGGAAATTGCACCGCCAGTTATTCTGCTAACGGATGCGAACTCTGGGCTCCCACACAAGTTCCGCAAGACTGCCGCGACTCTGTGGCGCAGGCATTAGGTTTGGATGCGGATCGCGTAAAAGTAAACGTAACGCTGTTGGGCGGAGGCTTTGGTCGAAGACTGGAGCACGACTATGCCGTGGAAGCGGCGCTCGTGTCAAAGGCCGTCAATGCTCCGGTGAAAGTAATTTGGACCCGGGAAGACGATATGCGTTTCTCCACCTATCGCCCCGCCAGCCTGCATCAGTTGAGCGCTGTTCTCGATGGCGCGGGTTGGCCGGTCGCCTTCTCACATCGCATCATTGCTCCTTCCATCAGCGGACAAAAAGGTCAGCCTACGCCCGGAGGCGTCGATCCCGACTTGCCCGATGAGGCGGCATTCGTCTATGGATTGGAAAATGTTTCGCTCGAAAGTGTGATCGCCGAGACTCCCGTGCCGCTGGGCTGGATGCGTTCGGTCTATGCGTTGCAGGCCGGCTTCGCCAGCGAAAGTTTTATCGACGAATTGGCCGCAGCCGCGGGAAAAGATCCCCTGGAATATCGCCTGCACATGCTGGGCAAAGATCAGGACATTCAATACTTCACCACCACCTGGCACACTGCCCGCATGCGTGGTGTGCTGCAACTCGCCGCCGACAAAGCAGGATGGAAAAATCCTTTGCCTGCTGGACGCTTCCGTGGCATCGCTTGCTTCGGGTGTTTCTCTTCCTACATGGCCGAAGTGGTTGAGATCAGCATGGAAAATGAAACGCCCCGCGTCCATCGCGTGGTGGCCGCGGTCGATTGCGGCCAGGTGGTGAATCCCGGCATTCTGGAGCAGCAAATTCCCGGCGGAATCGTCTACGCCTTGACCAATGCTTTGCGTGCCAGGATCACCATCGACAAAGGCCAGGTCGTGCAGGGAAATTTCGATGACTATACGCCTCTGCGCATGGAGGAAGTACCCGTGGTCGAAGTTTATGCCGTACCCAGCACCGAGTCGCCCACCGGGATCGGCGAGCCCTCGGTGCCTCCACTGGCACCCGCATTGTGCAATGCGATCTATGCGGCAACAAAGAAAAGAATCCGGGCGCTGCCCATTTTGAACGCATGAGCCGATCTAAAATTCTAGTCATGCATTTTTTATCGAACGCGTTTCGAGCCGCGCTGCTCGTTCTTCCGTTTTCAGTCTTACTCACAGCTCAACGGCCGACCACCGTCGCCGTCCTTCCGTCTGTCCCAGCCTCGCGTCTGGAGCATTTGCGCCACGGCATTAACGCCAGCGAATGGTTCGCGCAAGTCTACGACAAGCGCGGATACACCAGGGAACACTTCCAATCCTGGACCACCGCCGAAGACATCGCCCTCATCAAATCGATGGGCTTCGATCACGTCCGCCTCAGCGTCAATCCCCAACCCATGATGCCGAATCACCGCCCCGACGAAATTCCCGCGGAATATCTTGCCTACTTGGACTCCGCCGTCAAGATGATTCTGGATCAAGGCATGGCCGTGGTGATCGACCTTCACCCCGAGAGTGATTTCAAAACCCGCCTCACAAAAGAAGACAGCTTCGTGCAGGAGTTCGCCGACTTTTGGCGCGCCCTCGCCCGGCACTATTCCACCTGGAATGCCGAACATGTTTTTTTTGAGGTCTTGAACGAGCCGGAAATGTCTGACCGGTATCGCTGGTATGGTGTGCAGGCAAAACTCGCTACCGCCATTCGCGAGGGCGCACCGCAACACACCATCGTTGCCGCCGGCGCGCGCTGGTCAGCCGACGATGAACTGGTCTTCATCGAACCGCTTCGCGATCCCAACGTCGTCTACAACTTTCATTTTTACGAACCGCACATCTTCACCCACCAGGGCGCGACCTGGGGATCGTACATGTGGCATTGGGCCACGGGCCTGCATTATCCCTCGTCGCCAGAATCCGCCGCGAAAGTTGCGGCTGCCGCGCCCGACGCCGTCGACCGCCTGGCCATCATCCGCTACGGGCAAGACCATTGGGACGCCGCTCGCATCGATGCCGAGGTCACTCAGGTTGCGGACTGGGCTCGCCAGCGCTCGGTTCCCGTGATCTGCAACGAGTTCGGCGTCTATCGCGAGTACACCGATCCTCGCGACCGCGAAGCCTGGATCCACGATGTTCGCACCTCACTTGAACGGCACGGCATGGGCTGGACCATGTGGGACTATTCTGGCAGCTTCGGAGTTGTTACCAAACAAGATGGGAAGAGTGTGCCCGATCCAATCACCCTTCGAGCCTTAGGACTGAAGTGATCCCTTCAAATTTTTGACTGTCGGGCATTTCGAGATCCGTCATTAGAAAGTGCGCTACGGAGCAGACATTCACTTCCGCGCTGTTTACACTTCTACCGTCATGACCCCCGAAGATGAATCTAGGGTGTCCGAGTTGTGCCAGCGAATCTACATCGAGCAAGACCCGAGAGTGTTCGATGCGCTTGTTCACGAACTGGGTCTACTGCTGGAAACCATCCGAACGCGGTCCACTGGCGCACCACAGCGAGCCCTTGTCCCGGCTGCCTGGACTGAAGCAGACACTACCCAGTTCCGGTAGTGTCCTAAGTGCGTTGATGACTCAACTGCCCATGTAGGCGCGCCGAGATGTCTGGATGCCACAGACAGATACGGGGAAAGATTAGATCATGCATGTGATCCACAGGAATTTCAGAGGGCAGCACAGCCGGAAGCGATTGGTTTCCACGAACTCTCTGAACTATCAAACAAACAATCAGAAACACTCCGAATCGCAACCTGGATAACGATGCCGAAAGAGGCGTGGGCAGCCTACGAAAAGCGCCGCGGGCGCATTAGTGAACTTTGCACTCCTTTGGGGAAATCCCGCCCGATCCTCTAACAGGATGCTGATCCTTATTGCTCAGTCCTCTTCGCGTTTTGGTATTAGGCTACTTGTGACCGTCCAAAGGAGGCATTTATGGGTGGTCACCCTTTCCCAGAAATACATTGCACAATTTGCAGCAAACCAGTTGATCTCACGGTCGATCTATGGGCCGATGAGAAGGGCAAGGCCGTCCATGAGCAATGCTATGTCACGCGGATGCTGGCGATCCCACGGCAAGCATCCCTTGTCCAGTAACACTCCCATCACTCTTAGGGCACTAGCCTGCTCCGCCAGCCTTGACACCGCTTTCTCGCACCCTTTATTGTTGAAGGTGCTCCTTGCGGTACTTGCGCCTCCTTGGCGTGCTTCCGCGGGCCTGGAGCGGCACTTTGACGGCGCGGAGGTTTCCCCCATGTTCTTCGAGATAAAAGATTTAGAACTTCATCCCGTGGAATTTGCGGAGAAGTTTGAACCCGGCGCCATCGACTTAGGCGAGGATTACCGCCAGATCGCGCCCATCGACAGTAGCGGCCGTGCTGACCTGGTGGAAGAGCATCACGGTAAACATAAGGTAATACAGGACATACGCGTTCAGGGGCGGCTGGCAACAACCTTGGAAACAACTTGTGCCCGCTGCCTGGAACCGCTTACCCAGGATGTAAAGCGCGAGTTTGATCTGTTGTACCGGCCGCAGGGTTCCGATGCCGGGCGCGATGAAATGTCGGTTACGGACGCCGAGGCTGAGATCAGCTATTATGAAGGAGAAGGCCTTCTGCTCGACGACGTGGTCCGCGAGCAGGTTCTTCTGGCTGTCCCGTTAAAAGTAACCTGTCGCGACGATTGCAAGGGACTGTGCCCGCACTGCGGCAAGAACTTGAATGAAGAACAGTGTTCCTGCGCCGTCACCCTGGAGGAACCACGCTGGGCGGCCCTGAAAGACATTCGCGGTAAACTGGCGCACTAAGGAATTTCGTAACTTAGTAATCGGGTAATTTGTAATTTGAAACCCCGAAGGTCTTAGTTTACGAAATTACCAAATTGCTCAATTACAAAATTTTCTCGAGGAATTCATAGACCATGCCTAATCCAAAACGACGACATTCACAAAAGCGCACCTCCACCCGCCGGGCCCACGATGCCCTCAGCAAGCACTCGCTCTCCGAATGCCCTAACTGTCACGAAAAGAAGATGCCGCATCGCGCCTGCGTCAAGTGCGGCTATTACAAAGGCCGCGAAGTTGTCGAAGTAAAGGAAGCCAGTTAATCTCCTGCCACCATGCCTAGCGTGATCGCGCTGGATGCGATGGGTTCGGACCGGGCGCCCAAGCCTGAAATCGAAGGCGCTATCCATGCCGCTCGCAACTATGGCGTGCGCGTTCTGCTGGTCGGTCCGGAAGCTACCGTCAAAGCTGAACTGGATCGCCATCCCGCAGCCGCGAACTTGCCCATTGAGATTGTCCACGCCAGCGAAGTCATCACCATGAAGGAGAAGGCCGTGCAGGCGGTCCGCGCCAAGCGCGACTCATCCATGCGCGTGGGCCTTCGCTTAGTGCGCGAGGGACGCGCTGCCGGCTTCGTCACCGCCGGCAATACTGGCGCCGCCATGGCCACCGCAAAGATGGTGCTAGGGGCTCTCCCCGGTGTGGATCGTCCCGCCTTGGCCGCGGTTTTTCCTACCGCTCCCGGCAACGCTGCCATTCTGCTCGACGTGGGCGCAAACGTCGACTGCAAGCCCCACAATCTTGAACAGTTCGCCATCATGGGAGAAATCTACTTCCGTTCCATGTTCGGCCACACCATGCCGCGTTCCAGTTTCTCCGCTGGCAAGCGTCCACGCGTCGGATTGCTCTCCATCGGCGAAGAAGAAACCAAAGGCAACGAACTCACCCGCGAAGCCTTTCAATTACTCAAGCGCCTGCCCATCAACTTCGTGGGCAACGTAGAAGGCCGCGACCTGTTTAACGGTCACGTCGAAGTGATCGTCGCCGATGGTTTTGTCGGAAACGTTGCCCTTAAAATTTCCGAGGGCGTCGCCAACCTGGTGCGGACCGTGCTGAAAGAATCCCTGAAAGCCACCATCACCCGTCAGGTCGGGTTTATGCTTTCGCGTAGCGCCTTCTCCGATTTCAAAAAACGTATCGACCACACGGAATACGGAGGCGCACCGCTATTGGGATTGAAGGGCCCTTGTATCATCACTCACGGCTCCTCCAACTCCAACGCCATCAAAAACGCGGTCCGCGTGGCCGCTGAGTTCTCCGAACGCGGCATCAACCGTTCCATCGAGCAGGGACTGGCCGCGCTTCATCCCGCAACCCTGGAAGTCGAAGTCGCACCTACTCATTGAGCAAGAACAAACATGACTGAACCCACAGATTTGGCCATCGACGCCGCTCCACTCAGTTCCGGATCACAGAAAATCGCCTTCATCTTCCCCGGTCAAGGTTCGCAACTGGTGGGCATGGGCAAAGACCTTGCCGAAAAGTATCCCGTCGCGCGGCAGACCTTTGAAGAAGCCGACGACGCCCTCGGCTATAAGCTTTCCCAAGTCTGCTTCGAAGGCCCGGAAGATCAGTTGCGTCTTACCGAGATCACCCAGCCTGCAATTCTTACGGCGTCAATCGCCGCGCTCAGAGTGCTGGAGACCCGCATGGCTCGACCCAATTTCGTTGCCGGCCACAGCCTGGGCGAATACTCGGCGCACGTCGCCGCCGGCACCATCGCTTTCGCCGACGCCGTTCGCACCGTTCGCAGCCGCGGCAAATACATGCAGGAGGCTGTCCCAGTCGGCGTCGGAACCATGGCCGCAATTCTTGGCATGGAATACGACAAAGTGGCCGCCGTTTGCCAGGATGCAGCTCAGGGCGAAGTCTGTTCCCCCGCGAACATCAACTCCCCCGAACAGATTGTGATCTCCGGCAACACTGCCGCGGTGGAGCGCGGAGCGAAACTCGCCGACGAGCGCGGCGCCAAGAAAGCGAAATTATTGCCGGTCAGCGCGCCCTTTCACTGTGCTCTGATGAAGCCCGCCCAGGATCGCCTCGAAGTCGACTTAAATGCGTTGAAGATGAACAAGCCGGTCTATCCCGTCGCCTGCAACTTTAAAGCTGCCCTGGTCAACGACGAACTGAAAGCCCGCGAGACCCTGATCGCGCAAGTCACCGGAGCAGTCAAGTGGGAGCAGTGCATGCGCCTCTTGATCTCGCAAGGCGTACAAACCTTTATAGAAATCGGCCCCGGAAAAGTTCTTTGCGGATTAATGCGACAGATTGATCGCTCGAAAACCTGCGGGAACGTTGGCGACGAATCTTCGCTGAATAAGACTCTGGCCCAGCCGGCCGCCGCCTCTTAGCGAAATTCCAGATCGCAAGGCGGCGAACTCATCGTCTTGTCCGATTTATCCACGTACAACTGCGCGTGTTTGGTGCGGTCATTCACCACCACATCGACCACCACGCCGCTCCCGCCCCCGGGGCAGTTGCTCTCGCCAAACATCTTGTATGTTTTGACAATGCCCCACTCCCCGCCCGGTCCCCAGTCCTGCTTGAACTCATTCAACGGATACCGGCTGTAATTTTGCGGATGCTGCTTCCATTCCGGATCGTGAAAATAAACTCCATACGCCGTTTCGAAATCCTGCTTCTGCAGCGCGGAAAAAAACTTATCCACTACGTGCTTCTCCGGCCAGAAGCGGTTGAACCAGATAATCCCCGCCACAATGAGTAGAACCACGATCGCCGATATCAATCGGGTTCGTCTCTGCCGCTCTTTTTCCGGGTTGTACTCGCGCGCGTCCAGTAGTGTCATACCCATCTAGAATAACGGACGCGGCCGGGAAGTCAAAAGTTCCCGTATATCTCTTTGTCATTCCGAACCGGCGTTCCTTGCCGGTGAGGAATCTGCTTTCCGCTCTTCCCTCTACAGCGTCCGCTTAAACAACGGAATCGCAATCCCCAAGGTCACCGACGCAAAGATTGCCAGAAACAACATATCGCCCCACACCGCCGACAGCGTCGTCTCCTTCAGCAGCAGGCACTTGAATCCATCCACCGCATAAGTAAACGGATCGGCCTTCGCAATCGCCCGCAACCACGGTGGAAACGCTTGAATGGGATACACCGAGCCGCTCGGAAAAAATAGCAATGTATTCAAAATTCCGAACATCGCCCGCGGCACCAGCGGATCTTCAATCCTTACCATCAGCAGAAACATCATCGTGTTGAACGCCAGCGCGGTCAGCACAATCATGGCCAGCAACCCGACAATCGTGACCGGATTAAAAATCGTCTTCACCCCCGCAATCAGCGACCCGATCACCGTTATGATCACGCCCGTCATCACCGCCTTGATCGCTCCCGCCAGGTTCAGCCCCAGCACCAGTTCCAGCTTGGTGATAGGCGTCACTAGATATCCCTCATGCACCCCGCGTGCTTTGTCGTCGATATAAAGCATTCCGCCGCCAATCATCACCGACACAAACATCGCCAGTGTGAGCGATCCCGGCAGCAGGTATTTCATATACTCGATGTACGGATAAAGCTCCACGATATCGAGCGCCGTTTGCTGCAGGATTCGCGGCTCGACCGTCGGCTGGTTCAGCGCGTTCGTAAGATCAGTCAACTCTGCTTCGATCGCGGAGCTCATGAAGTTGTCGCTGTTATCCACCACCACCGCGATGCGGGGATGATTTTCTTCATAAACGCGGCTGGAAAACTGCGGCGGTATAATCACCGCTCCTTCCAGCTTGCCGTTGCGCACGTCCTCCACCGCTTTCTTCTCGCTGTCGTAGTTGACCGCAACGAAGGTACGAATGTTGGCCCGCACCGCATCGAACGCCTCCCGCACTCTTAGCGCCTGCGGGCCCCCATCCTGGTCCACAATGGCCACTCTGGCATCGCGAATCTTTCCCCCAAATGCATTGCCCAGGATGATCAGCTGTACCAGCGGAAATATCATCGAAGCCAGCATCAGCGCCGGGGACCGGAAAAACTTGCGCATCTCGCGCTCGACAATCGCCATCATCCGGTTCATAAATTCGCTCGCCTCATGGCTGCAGCCCCGGCCGTTGCGGCATAGTGAACGCATAAGCCTTCTGAAGTTCGTCGCGCAATTGCCGACCGGTGTAATGCACGAAGACGTCATCAAGAGTCGTGTTCTGCACCGAAAGCGATTTCACCGATGCTCCCGCTTCCACCGACATCTCCACCAGTTCCGTCGTCGTCCGCGAACCGTTCCCCGTGAGAATACGAAACATTCCCGCGCCCTCATGCTGGATCGAGGTCACATCGTCCATGGTATGCAGCCGTTGCTCCCAATCCGGCGGATAATTCTCGAACTGCGCTTCAATCACATTCGATCCCGGCACGCTCGCCTTCAAGGCCATCGGAGTATCGAGCGCCACCAGTTTGCCGTGATCCACAATGGCGATCCTGTCGCACAGCCGGTCAGCCTCGTCCATGTAGTGCGTCGTAATCAGAATGGTCAGCTTGCGCCGGCTCTTGATGTTCCCCAACATCTCCCAGACCGCCACGCGTGAAACCGGATCGAGTCCCGTGGTCGGCTCATCCAGGAAAAAAATCTTGGGATGATGTACCAGCCCGCGCGCAATCTCCAACCGCCGCCGCATGCCGCCGGAGAGTGTTTTGGTCTGTGCATCGCGCCACTTGGTCAGATCCACCAGTCCCAGCAACTCGTCGATCGACCGCTTCCGCTCTTTCGCCGGCACGTCATACAGTTTGGCGTAGATGTTCAGATTTTCTTCCACCGTAAGGTCCAGATCACTGGTCAGCGCCTGCGGAATTACACCAATCGTCCGCCGCGCCGCGTCCGGATCCTTCGCCACATCGTGCCCCAGAATGCTGGCCCGGCCCGAGGTAATCGGAATCAGCGTGGTCATCATGCGGATCAACGTAGATTTCCCCGCGCCATTCGGCCCTAGCAGTCCAAAGATTTCGCCTTCCTGCACGTTGAACGACACATCGTCCACTGCGGTAAAGTCCCCGTACTTCTTGACGATGTGTTCCACCTGAATCGCCAGAGGCCCTTCCGCGACCGCCGCCGAGGATGCTCCAGTCACCTGCTCTGCGCTGGTCATTGCTTTTCCGCCACCGCCGCGCTCTGCGGATTGCCTTTCAACTGCTCCGGCGATACCAGCACCTCCGCCGTCATTCCTGGCACGAACGCGCCCTTGGGATTATCCAATCGCACCTTCAGCACGATCGTCCGGATGTCGCGCTTCATCCGGCTCACGTCCCGCTGTGTGGCAAAATCGGCTTCCACGCCCTTAAAAAATACTTTGCCGCTCAGGATCGTTCCGCCCGGCATGCGCACCCGCAGCACATCGCCGTAGCCGATATGATCGGCATAGGTTTCTGGGATCGCTGCCCGTGCCCACGTGTCCGTCAGATCGACGATGGTCACGATCGGCGCGCCGATGTTCACCACTTCACCTTGCCGCGCCGCCCGCACCGAAACCATTCCCGTCACCGGCGCATACACGTTCGTATAGCCCAAACGCACCGCCGCCTGATTCTTCTGCGCCAGGGCGTTCTTCAGATCGGACTCCGTCGCCGCGACCGTGCTCTTCGCCGCATTCGCCTGCTGCGTGCGCGCCACCGCCGCATTCAAGTCCGCCTTGGCTGCATTCACCAGTTCTTCCTGCGCCTGCTCGGTCGCCTGCGCCGCCTGCAGGTTCGTCTCCGCCTGCACCCGCTCCTGCTCCGATTGCACGCCGGCTTTCGCCAATTCGATCGTGCGCCGGCTGTCGCTCGCGGTTCGGTCCAGCGCAGCCTTGGCCTGCAAGAGTTGCGCCTGCGCCGAGGCCAGCTTGGCTCGCGCATTCGCTACGTCGCTGGCGGTCGACCCAGTGGTCGATTCCTCGGTGTGCCGCATCTCGGAAACTTTGTTTTGCAGGCTCGAAATATTCGCTGCCGCCGCCGCTTCCTGGGTTTGCAACTCTGATGGATCCAGCACCGCAATCAAATCCCCCGCCTTCACCGGAGTGCCTTCATCCACCAGCAATTTCTGGATGCGCCCTTCCACTTGCGCGCTGACGATCACTTGATTCGCATCCACCGTGCCGACCAGAACCAGGTCTTGGGAATGATCGACCGAGAAAAAGTAATAAACCGCCGCGATCACGAAAATAATTCCGAGCAGAATAAAAAATCGATTTCGAGCGCTCATTTGCGCACTCCTGACTTTCCTGCCGCGCTTGTACCGGAATCCGGCTCAAATAACGCCGCCGAAATAAAATCCAGAACCGCTGCCCGCCGCTCTGCCACCCGCTCCGGCGCCAGCGGATTAAAGCGCACAATGCGCTGCATCACCGGCGCGCTGCTGAAATAAAAAACAATCATCGCCACCATCGAAGGCACAAAATGCACCGGATCCACTTTTCGGAACTCACCGTCTGCAATCCCCTTTGCCAAAAGCTCACCCACCCGCCCGTAGATCGGCTGAAAGTACGTCTTGACCAGCCGGTTGATATGTTTTGACTCGCCCTCTTTTGCCCGCATCATCTCGCGCTGCATCAGCTTGGGATAAATCTGGTTCGAAGCGATGAAATCGAAATAGGCTCCCACGTACGCCAGAATCTTTTCGCGAACTGGCAAATCGCTATCCAGAACCTGAAACACGCCGGCCTTCATTCCAGAAAATGCATGGTCCAGTACCGCGCCGTACAGCGTTTCCTTGTCTTTGAAGTAGTAGTAGAGCAGGGCCTTGTTGACCCGCGCCTCGCGGGCAATCGCATCGGTTCGGGCTCCCGCAATGCCATGCTCGGCAAACTCCTTCGCCGCCGCCTTCAGGATCGCGCCGCGGCTCTCCTCCGGCTGCCCGCGCGAGCCCATGCGGGGAACAATTCGAGCTCGAAACAGTTTCGCCATCTGCCTTAATTAACCAGTTAGTTAGATTGTATCACATCCGTCAAGCGCGGACTTTACCAAACTCTACTTGACATTGTTTCGCGCGGGTGTCATAAGTTGCGCAGCGGCAAGAAAGCATCGCATCCCAGTCCACACCTCAGCTTTCCGCGCCGCTCTTTCCGGTTTCCAGCCCGGATCGATCATGAGGCTTTTATGACCAGCGTGGCGCTCCTTCGTCGGCCCGAGCCCGCTTCGGGTATTCGTCTTGTATTTCTAACTGTAATCCTCGCAGCCCTCGCGTTCCTCTCCACCGGTTGCGGCTCCGGCGGCAGCATGTTGACCACTACGCCGTTGACCGGCAACACCGCGGTCACAGTCGTGGCCACCGGAACGGCCAACGATCAGCTCACGGAGTTTGATCTGGCCTTTCAGAGCATCACCTTGACCAGCCAGTCGGGCAAGACGGCGACTTTGCTTTCGTTGCCCGCATCGGGCTCGCCTCTCGGGGCCGAATTCCTGCACATCAACGGCACGGCCGAACCTCTGCTCACGGCTACCATCCCCCAGGACGTGTACACCAGCGCGACCATCACTTTGGCCAGCGGGGAACTGGTTTGCGTTGCACTGGGCCAGGCCAATGGGCAGACAACGATAAATTCGGATTTTTATAACAGCAACATTCCTTCCTCCGCTGTCACCGTGACTTTGGCCTCACCCATCACCGTCACCGGAACCAGCATGGCGCTGTCGCTCGACTTGGTGGCCGCCAAATCTGCCACCGTCGGGGACTGCGTCAACGTTAACGGATTCGAGGGCTTTTCCATTGCCCCGGTTTTCAATCTCGCGCCCCTGAGGATCGCGTCCACGCCAACCAACGCCTCGAATGGTTACTTTGCCGGCTTCGATGGTGAAGTCACCGCGCTAGGGACGGCGGGCGATACCTTCACCCTCTCGCTGTCGAGCCTCGCAGGGCAGCGATCGCTCTCGTTTACTGCCAACCAGAGCACCGCCTACCAGGGCATTAGCGGCCTTTCGGCGATAGCGGTTGGAAGTTTTGTGAATTTGGATGGGGCCCTGCAATCGGATGGCTCCCTGCTCGCGACCCGCATCGCGGTGCTGGATCCTCTGGCCGTTGATGTCGTCCGCGGGCCTCTGACCCAGGTCGCCGATACCACCTCGGTTGTTATTGTTCACGCTCGCGAACAGCAAGGTAAAGACTTTCAAGGCTATGTGGGCGGTTTCGGTGCCTTCAACGTCGGCAGCGCGGTCTTTCAGATTTCAGACCAACTGACAAACCTGGCGAGTTTGCCCTTCGTGCCTAGCTTCAGCGCGTCCAACATCGTTCCCGGACAGGAAGTTTATATCTCTGCCGCTAGCGTCGGTTTCACGGCCTATCCGGATGCTTCTACGATGACTTTGATGCCGCAGACCATCAACGCTGCGATCATCTCCTCATCGCAGGTAGGCAGCTTTACCGACTACACGGTTTCGCTGGCGGACTACGACTTCTTTCCCATGCTGGCGAATCAGCCCGGACAAACCAGCATGGAGAACACCCCCAACCAGATCGAAGTCTATGTCGATAGCAACACGCAGTTGCTCAACACGCAACCGCTGGCCGCGCCCAGCACGCTACGCTTCTATGGATTGATCTTTAACGACAACGGAACCCTGCGCATGGATTGCGCCCAGGTCAGCGACGGGGTGAGCCTTTCAGAACTGCCAACAGGCGCGCAGCGGGGCGCAACAAGAACGGCCCACGTCGAGGTCGATCGCGCAGGCTCTGAAATTATTCGCAACACCTTTAACCTTCCTGCGAAGTAAAACTTCGTAGGAAAGCACGCAGTCGGACTTACTCCGCTCCGCCCGCAATCGACGGCACCAGCAGCACTTCGTCGCCATCGGTGAAGGTATACGCCGGTCCGCCGAGGAAGCGAATGTCTTCCTCGTTCACGTAGATATTCAGGAAGCGCCGGACCTGCCCTTTTTCGTCGCGCAAGTGCGGCTTCAACTCTGGAAACTTCTCATCGAGCACGGAAAATAATTCCCCCAGATTCGTGGCCGCGCACGCCACCGAGCCTACGCCCGCGGTGTGCCGCCGCAATGCGGTTGGAATTTGTACTGTGATCGACATGAGTTCCTCCGTTACACGCCTACCGTGGCTGCGGCTTCTTTCGCCACCTCGACCTCATCCAGCGTTTCGTGCAGATATTTTTCAAACTCCACCAGCTTGGGCGCAATCGGCCGCTCGATTTCGTAAACGCCCGCGAGTACATCCGTGGTCTTCAAACCGTTTCCCGTGATGCACAGCACCGTCGTTTCTTCAGCCAGAATCCGGTCTTGGCGATACAATTTGCCCGCCGTTCCCACCGTTACCCCGCCTGCGGTCTCGGTGAAGACCCCTTCCGTTTCCGCCAACAACCGGATGGAATCGATCACTTCCGGATCGCTCACGTCCTCGCTCCATCCGCCGCTGTTTTTGATGGTCTTGATGGCGTAGTGACCATCGGCTGGATTGCCAATCGCCAGCGAACGCGCAATCGTCGCCGGCTTCTGCGGGTCGATTTCCGAACTGCCCGTCTTCACCGCCGTCGAAATCGGCGAGCATCCCGTGGCCTGCGCCCCGAAAAACTTCACCGGCTTGTCTTCGACTAACCCGAGCGTGCTCAATTCGTTGAAAGCCTTTTTGATTTTGGTGATCAGCGACCCGCCTGCCATGGGGACGACCACGTTATCAGGCAACTTCCAGCCCAACTGCTCGGCGATTTCAAAACCCACCGTCTTCGATCCTTCGGCGTAGTAAGGCCGCAGGTTCACGTTGACGAAGCCCCAGTGCCGCTCTTCCGCGATCTGCGAGCACAACCGGTTCACCTGATCGTAGTTTCCGGCAATGCGGACGACGTTCGCCCCAAAAACCTGCGTGCCCAGAATCTTCGCCGGCTCGAGATCGGAGGGAATAAATATCCACGCCTTCAATCCCAACCGCGCGGCGTGTGCGGCGACCGCGTTCGCCAGGTTCCCAGTGGAAGAACAGGCGACCGTGTCGTACCCGAAAGCCTGCGCATTCGCCAGCGCTACCGCCACCACTCGATCTTTAAAGCTCAAGGTTGGCAGGCACACTGCATCATTCTTGAGGTACAAGTTTTGCGCCGCAGTGGCACCATCACCACTGCCCGCCAGCCGGGCCGCCAGTTGCGGCGCCTTGAACAGCGGCGTGAACCCTACTGGCAGCCGCGGCTCAAAATTCGCCGGCAGTGGCAGTAGCTCGGAATAGCGCCACATGTTCGGCGGACGCTGTGCAATTCTTTCGCGCCCGAATGCCCCTTGGGCAATCGATGCTCGAATAAAGTCGTAGTCGTAGGTGATTTCGAGAGGAGAAAAACACTCGTCGCAAACCGAGCGGGGCTGGTTGCCCCAGCTGCGGCCGCACTCCCGGCAACGCAGTTCGTAGTGAGTTTGACTGGCGTGTTCAGACATGGGCTACTCGCTTTCTCAACATCTGCGAGTTACCGAGGACGAGCTGCCCGGAAAGCGCCCTAAAAATCAAAGGCCTCTTTCCCCGGAAAATAGGAAAAAGAGGTTTCGGAATGCAAATAGAAATGAAGGCTCGCATCCGAATCTCATGTTCCCCGTTTCCGGGCGGGAGTTGGCACCTGGCGGTCTCGATAGATGATCGAGATCCGGTTGCCGTGGCGTCACAGGGCTCGTCCCTCAGCCACTCTGCATGAAATTCTGTCTGCCCCGAAGGGCAAACCGTTCCCCATAATGCTACACAGCAGCCCGGGGTTCGTCAATCTGCATTTTTTGATCGGTTAAATCGTGGTCGCGATTACCGGCTGTACTGGTTCCGTTTCTTATCCGCGTGCCGTTCCAGGCCAAACTGGATCAGCTTGTCGATCAGCTCCGAATATTCCAGCCCAGATGCTGCCCAAAGCTTGGGATACATGCTGATCGCGGTGAAGCCCGGCATGGTGTTGATCTCGTTCAAATATATCTTCCGCGTCATCGGATCCATCAGAAAATCCACGCGCGCCAGCCCGGAGCAATCCACTGCCTTGAACGACCGTATCGCCAGTTCCTGGATTTTCTTCGTCTCGGCCTTGGTGAGCTTGGCCGGAATGATCAGTTCCGAACCTTCATCCAGATACTTGGCGTTGTAATCGTAGAACTCTTTGATCGGAACAATTTCGCCGGGGATCGATGCCGTGGGCTCGTCGTTGCCCAGTACCGAGCATTCGATCTCGCGAGCTTTATTCTTCTTGCCGCCGACGCCTTGCTCGATCACAATTTTGCGATCGAATTTTGCCGCCTCTTCGATCGCCGGACCAAGTTCCTTGCGGTTGTGCGCCTTGCTGATTCCCACAGACGACCCCAGATTCGCCGGCTTCACAAATACCGGATACCTCAACTTGCTTTCCACCAGCTTCTGGGTTCGCGCCGGCTGTTTCTCCCATGCGCTGCGCAGAATTGTGACGTGCTTCACGATCGGCACTCCGGCTGCGAGAAACAAAGACTTCATCACGTCTTTGTCCATGCCCGCCGCCGAGCCTAGGACCCCCGCGCCCACGTAAGGCAGGTCCGCCAGTTCGAGCAGGCCCTGGATGGTGCCATCTTCGCCAAAGGTTCCGTGCAGCACCGGGAAAATTATGTCCACGTTGATGGCGCGATCACTGGCCCGCCGGGTTAGTGCTGCTTCGGATTGAAAAGGGACGAGACCGCTTTGTCTTCGCACCGGCTCCGGCGGAACTACCACCTGCTCGCCCCGAGCGAGCACCGCGGCGGCCTGCGTGGTTTCAGGATCGCCGGCGCGCAGGTGGCGCGCTTCCAGCACCAGTTTGCCCTGCAACAGGTTTTCGGCGTCGTCAGAAGTTAGCCAGCGGCCATCTTTGGTGATGCCGATGGGCACCACTTCGTACTTTTCCTTATCAATCGCCTTAAGAACCGATGCCGCGGAAAGCAGCGAAACTTCGTGCTCGCCGCTGCGCCCGCCGAAAAGAATGCCAACTCGAAGTTTGTTCATAAATTCCGCAAGAATCTTTAAAGAATCTTTTTCCCGAATGCCGACAGCGCCAGTTCCACCGCCAGGTCCGCGGTCTGGTTGTGCTCGTCGATGACTGGATTCACTTCCACAATCTCGAAGCTCAACATGCGTCCGTGATCGGCAATAATTTCCATCGCCAGATGAGCCTCGCGATAAGTTGCGCCGCCGCGCACCGGAGTGCCTACACCCGGCGCATCTTCCGGATCAATCCAATCCATATCGAGCGAAATGTGGTAGCCGGCGGTGCCGCGCCCCGCCATGCGCAGGGCTTCTTCCATTACCGTGCGCATGCCACGCTCGTCAATATCACGCATGGTGAAGACACCGATGCCGGCGCGCTTCACGTTTTCTTTTTCGATGGCGTCGATATCGCGCACACCTACCAGCACGCAATTCTCCGCCTTCACCTTGGGTGAGAAATCGAGAATGTTCTGCAACTCGGCTGGGCCCAGCCCCAGGATGGCCGCCAGCGGCATGCCGTGGACGTTGCCGCTCGGCGAACTTTCCGGAGTGTTGATATCGGTATGGGCGTCGATCCAGATCAGGCCAATCCGCTGATTTTGCCGGCGATAATATTCCGCCACTCCTGCCACCGTTCCCGCCGCCATGGAGTGATCGCCGCCCAGCGAGATGGGAATCTTGCCCGCCTCAAGTGTCTTAATCACCAGATCGGCATGCTTGGTGCAGGTGGCGGTGATCTCTTTCAAATACTTGGCGTGCGTGTCGCCTTCTTTTTTCTGCTCGGGGATGGCCACGGCCACATTCCCGCCATCTTCCACTTCGTGCCCCAGCGCCTCAAGCCGCGCCTCCAATCCCGCGACCCGTACCGCCGACGGCCCCATATCGACGCCGCGCCGCGATTGTCCTAAATCCAGCGGCACGCCAATCACACGAATCTTCTTGGGAGAGATGTTGGTAGTGCTGATCGATGTCATCATAGGATTTTGCGAATGTGCGATTTTGTGATTGGGTGATTAAGAGCCAGAAATCTTCTGAATCGCCCGATGACTCAATCGCCCAATGTCTCAATTCTTTCTCACGGATACAGCCGGTGCAGCATGCGGGGAAAGGGAATCGTTTCCCTTACGTGCTCGAGGCCGCAGATCCACGCCACGGCACGCTCGATTCCCATGCCAAAGCCGCCGTGGGGAACGCTGCCGTATTTGCGCAAATCCAGATACCACTTGAACGCTTCTTCCGGAAGTCCGTGTTCGTGAATGCGCTGCAGCAGCAAGGCGTGCGACGCCATACGCTGCGAGCCGCCGATAATTTCCCCGTAGCCTTCCGGGGCAAGCACATCCACGCACAACGCCAATTCCGGCCGCTGCGGATCCGGCTCCATGTAGAAAGCCTTCACTTTCGCGGGATAGCGGTGCACCATCACCGGACGGTCGAACTGCGCCGAAAGATAAGTTTCATCCGGCGAGCCCAAGTCGCCTCCCCACTCAAACCTGGCTTCCAGCGCGCCTTTGGCGTGACCTTCCTGCAGATTCTTCACCGCCTCGTCGTAAGTGATGCGCGGGAAAGGCGCTTCGATTTTTTCCAGCTTCGACAGGTCGCGCCCGATGGCCAACAGATCAGCCCGTTTGCGCTCCAGGCAGCGTTTCACCATGAAGCTGATCAGCTGTTCGGATAGATCCATCAAGTCGTCGAGTTCGCCGTAGGCGATCTCAGGTTCGACCATCCAGAATTCGGTCAGGTGTCGCCGCGTCTTCGATTTCTCCGCGCGGAACGTTGGCCCGAAGGAGTACACCTTGCCCAGCGCCATGGCCGTGGCTTCAATGTAGAGCTGGCCGGATTGCGTGAGGTAAGCCTGCTCGTCGAAGTAATCGACAGGGAACAGCGTGCTGGTGCCTTCGCAGGCCGCAGGAGTCAGAATTGGCGGATCGGTGAGGGTGAAACCGCGGTCGTCAAAAAAATCGCGCACCGCTTTCACGATTTCCGCGCGCACTCGCAGAATGGAAGCCTGACGCTGCGAACGCACCCAGAGATGCCGGTGCTCCATCAGGAATTCAGTGCCGTGTTCTTTCGGCGTGATGGGATACGGATCGGATTCCGCCACCCGCTGCACCACCTGCACGTTCATCACGTCGAGCTCATAGCCGCCAGGGGCGCGCTGGTCGGCGCGCACTTTACCCTCCACGATTACGCTCGATTCCTGCGTTAGGCCCTTGATCGCGTCGAACACTTCCGGAGTTACGGCGTTCTTCGGCACTACGCCTTGAATCACGCCCGAGCCATCGCGAAACTGCGGGAACAAGAGCTTCCCGCTGGCGCGCATGTTATAGAGCCAGCCGCGCAAGGTGACCGGCTGCCCTTCGTGCTTTCCGATTTCTGCGATGGTGGTGACAGGAGAAGACATAATTGCTTCGGTCAGTGTGTTCATTGAGTGATTGCGCCATCGAGTCATTGAGTCAATCGCTCAATGTCTCGATGGCTCAATTCCTTTACGCCGTTTCCAGCTTGTCAAAAGTGGCTTGCAGCTTTTCCAGCGGGTTCACTTTCTCATTGGCCTCCAGCTCCAGTAAAAGAGCTGGAGTCTGCGGAGCTGTGCGCAACAGCGCCATGGCTTCCTTCCAATCGATGGTGCCCTCGCCCGGCCACAGGTGCGAATCCTGAACCCGGTTGTTGTCGTGCACGTGGGTGGAGCAAACCAGTTTCTTCACAACTTCAAAGGCCTCGCTCACCGAACCCATCATGTTGGCGTGGCCGAAATCAAAGCAAATACCCACGTCGTCGAAGTGCGCCGAGTGAATCAGCTCCATCAGTCGCTCCGGCGTGGACAGTTCATTGGGAATATTTTCCAGCAGAAGGCGCACTCCCAGCGGCTTGGCAAAGGCGCGCAGGTGCTCAATCGAGGTCATGGCCGATTCGAACTTCTTCTCGCTGAAACTTTCGTTGGGCAATCCCAGGTGCTGAATGAGAAAACGGAATGGAATCTGCTCCGCGATCTCGATGGCGCGCTTCACTTCGTCCATGGCAGTCACCAGTCCGGCGCGGTCGATGGACGCAAGGTTGATCGGCGGCGCTCCAGTACGCCCCCACTCATAGTCGGCGTAGAGCGGCGAGTGCACGGAGTTCAAAGGCACGCCGCTGCCGCGAAACCACTCGGCGATTTCCTTGACGTGGGCCTTGCGGTTGGCGTAGTCGAGGTGCTGCCGCGCCGCGAAAATTTCAATGGCCTGCACGCCATGGCGCGTCAAACCATCCAGAATTCCCGGATGAAGCCGCTCTTTCACATATAAATAAGTTGAAACCGCTTTCAACATGCCGATCCCTTTTTCGAAGTAGTATTGCGGCGCTAATCGCTGTTAGTAGCCTACTGCTTTTCCGCCATTCCGGCTATCGCTGGCGCCAAGCCTATCGCCACTCTTGGGGTCAATTGCGATGCACTCCGCGTCGCTCCAGTAAGGACTAATGCGTTCTCCGGAATGCAGCCCGATCTCCACGTGATATCCCATCTTCTGCAGCGCTTGTACGGTATCCGGCGAAAACCACTGCTCCACGTTCAGCACGTCGGGCATCCACTGGTTGTGAAAGCGCGGAGCGTTCACCGCTTCCTGAATATTCATCTTATAGTCCACCACACCCATCAGAACATTGGCGACGGTGGTGATGATCTTCGAACTTCCCGGTGAACCCAGCACCAGCACAGGTTTCCCCCCGTGCACCACGATGGTGGGAGTCATCGAAGAGAGTGGACGCTTGCCCGGCCCGATGGCATTGGCTGCGCCCTGAATCAATCCGTCCGCGTTCGGCACCCCAGGCTTGGCCGAGAAGTCATCCATCTCGTCGTTCAGCAGAAATCCCAACCCGTCGGCGGTCACGCGCGATCCAAACCAGTCATTGATGGTGGTTGTCACCGCGACCGCATTGCCTTCTGCGTCGACGACGGAAAAGTGCGTGGTGTGTTGCGATTCGTGATGCGACGTGGGTTCGGGATGGGCTGCGGCATACTCCTCAAGTTCCGAAAAAATCTTGGGCCGTTTCAGTTCCTGGCTCGCGGTGGCGCGAGTGGCCTCAATCGATTCTCGCCAGGCAGCGCCATATTTCTTGTCGATCAACTGCGCCACAGGAATCTTAGAGAAGTCCGGATCACCCATAAACTCGGCGCGATCGTAAAACGCCCGCCGGAAAGCTTCGGTGGTGTAGTGGATCGATTCAGCCGAGCGGTCGCCCATCCTGGCCAGATCGTAGCCTTCCAGAATATTCAGCGACTCAATCAACACGGTTCCCCCCGAAGAGGGCGGGGGCGCGCTAAGAATTTCGTAGCCGCGGTAGCTGCCGCGAACCGGTTCACGCTCTTTTACTTCGTAGTTCGCCAGGTCATCGGTGGTGATGAGCCCGCCGCCTTTTTGCATGGCCGCGGCCAACTCCCGCGCCAGTGCACCGTGATAGAAATCATCCGGCTTGGCGGCAATGCGTTCCAGAGTGCGGGCCAAATCCGGTTGCCGGAAAATCTCACCGGGCTGATAGTAGTTTCCATCCCGTTGAAATATCCGGCGCGATTCGGGAAACTTGGCCAGATACTGATCCTGCCTCATGTCGCGAGCCTCGCCCCAAGTCAGCGCGTAACCTTCGCGCGCCAGCCGGATCGCCGGCGCCATCACTCGCTGGAGGCCAAGCTTGCCATATTTCTGCTCGGCATAGACCATGCCCGCAACCGACCCCGGCACGCCGATCGCCTTGTATCCGTACTCGCTGGCGCCTTCAATCACGTTTCCCTGCTTGTCCAGATACATGTCCGCGGTGGCGGCCGCCGGCGCCTTTTCGCGATAGTCGATAAAATGCGCCGCGCCGTCCGCCATCCGGACCAGCATGAATCCGCCGCCGCCAATATTTCCCGCCGGGGAATGAACCACCGCCAGCGCAAAGCCTGTAGCCACCGCGGCATCTACAGCGTTGCCGCCCGCCCGCATGATCTCCACGCCAGCTTGCGAAGCCAGTTCGTGCACGCTCACCACAATCCCATGCTGCGCATGCACCGGTTCGGTGGACGCCGCGGTGTAATTCGCGCCGCAGGTAGCCCAAGCCGCCATCAGCAGCCAAATCAATGATTTATGACGGAATCGCATGCCGGATCGAGGCTGTCCAAAAACGCGGATACCTGAGGCTAGCCGACGGCGGCAAGCCGAGTCAACTCCGGCTGTGGAGCGGCCGAGATGTCGTCCGCCCACTCTACCGTTGAAGGGAATGTTCAATGCTTTCTGGTTTTTACGCGACGCGCAAGCTTGGTCGATCGAGCTTTCTTGCGCCCACGCTTCTTCGGTGCTTTGGCCGCCACCATTTTGTACGAATGCTCGATCAATCCCCGCAGTTCTTCCCACCGCACCGCATCCAGGCGATCGAGCATCACCCACTTATATCGTCCAACATAGGGTGCCGGACGAATATCTTCGCGCTCAATGAGTTCGGCAAACCCTTCAGGCGTGCATTTAAAGCACAGCCGCGGATTGTCCAAACCCAACATGGCGAAAATCTTGCCGCCGATCTTGAAACATAGATCGTCTCCCCATTGCAGCTTTTCGGTCGCATTGGGAAAAGAGAGGCAGAACTCCCGGATGGAATCGATACTCATGAAGTTTGGCTGTTGGCTGACAGCTGAAAGCTGAAAGCTGTTCTTCTCACACCTGTTCCCGGGCCTCTCCCAACGCCACGTTGATGTCGATCTTTTTCTTGTTGCGGAAGATGGTTACTTTCACCGAATCTCCTGCGCGATGGTTATTCATGATGTGCGCCAGGTCCTGCTCGTCCTCAATCTTCTCTCCATCGATGGCCACGATAAGGTCGCCGCCCAGCATGATCGGAATATTTCCCAGGTAAGCCCGCTCGGAGCCGCCGTGCAGTCCGGCTTGGTCCGCCGAGCCGCCGGGCGTCACCTGCACAATCAGCAAGCCGTAGTCTGCCGGCAATCCCATCTCATCGGCCAGTTCGGCGCTGATCGGGATCGTCCGCACTCCCAGCGCTGGCCTCCGTACCCGCCCCAGCGTCATCAGATCGTTCAAAACCGCCTTCGCTGTATTGATTGGAATGGCGAAACCCACGCCGGAGTTCTGGCCAACGCTCGACAGAATCATGGTGTTGATGCCAATCACCTCGCCGTGCCAGTTCATCAGCGGCCCGCCCGAGTTTCCAGGATTGATCGCCGCATCGGTCTGAATCGCTTCATCGATGGTCGCGCCGTTAGGCTCGCGCACCGGACGAATCGAACTCACAATGCCGCGCGTCATCGTGCCCGCCAAGCCGAACGGATTGCCAATCGCGTACACCTTCTGTCCCACTTGCAAATTCCTCGAATCGCCCAGCACCGAAGGAACCAGGTCCGGCGCCTTGATCTGGATCACCGCCAGATCGTGTGCCGGATCCGTTCCCACCACCGTCGCCTTGTACTTTTTGCGATTGTGCATGGTCACTTCCACCTGGCGCGCGTCTGCGATCACGTGATAGTTGGTCAGAATGTGCCCGTCCTTGTCGATCACAAAGCCGGAGCCCTGGCCCTCCTGCGGCACCATCCCATAGAAAAAGTCGAACGACATGGCACGCGAGGTCACATTGACCACCGACGGAATGTTTCGTTTGTAGACCAGGATGTTGTTCTGCTCTTCATTGTCCAGGCTCTCAGAGCCGGAAGCCTCGGTGATCTCAACTTGCGCAGGATGGCTGAGCCAGTTTGAAGGATTCGCGCCAACGAACCTGGCGTTCGAACGCCACGTGGTGAAGTAAAAAAAACCGCCAGCGATTAACAGTGCAAGGATTGCAGGTCGTGCCAGTTTCATAAATTCATACCTTGGGCTCGGGATGGAGTCTGCGGGCAGCCTCGCTCACTTCTACGTTTGATTCTAAACAATGTTCCGCAGGTTCAGGCGCTGCAGACTTTTGAGAGGAAGTCAGGTCAAGGGACCGGAGGTTGTACTGCTGGTTTGGAAGGTGAAGGGTGTTCGGCGCGGGCTACCGCGCCGAACATGTGGGACCTAGTCGCCCGTACCGAACAGGCTAATGGTCTGGCTCGGCGGAGTGGCATTGTCCACGATCGAGACGCCGCCGCGCAGTACTCCCTTGGCCTGCGGAGTAAAGGTGATGGTGATCGAACAACCGGTGCCTGGGACAAGCGCCTTGGGACAGCGATTGGCTTCCGTAAAATTCCCGGAATCTCCGGTGAGCGAAATACTGGAAATTGATAAGTTGGCCGTTCCGGTATTGGTAAGCCGCACCACTTGCGGCGCGCTCTTTTGTCCAACCGGAGTGGTTGGGAAGGAGATTCGAGTGCGTGAAAGGGTTGCGATAGGCGTAACGCCCGTGCCGGTGACATGAATCTGCTGCGTGCCCGTGCCTCCGTTGTCGGTGACGGTGACCGCTCCGGCGAAGTTGCCATCCGCCGCAGGTGCAAACGCTACGGAGACGGTGCAACTGGCTCCCGATCCAAGCGTCGCCGGGAGAGTTCCGCAGGTGTTGTTCTCGGTGAATTGAGCCGGGGCGGTGATTGCCGTAATGGTGATGGGGTTCGCGGTATTGTTCGCCAAAGTCACATTCTGCGCCGCACTGCTGGTGCCGGTATTTTGTGTTCCGAAATTGATCACGCTGGGTGAAACTGATACGTCCGGTGTTTGCAGCAGAACCGTAGCCAGATTCGAGCTGTAATAAACTCCGACCGCAAAATCCAGCTTACCGTCATTATTGAAATCGCCCGTCACCACATAGCTTCCCAGGTTGGCTGTGCTGAAGCCAATGGGCGCTTGGAAGCTGGTACCGCCATTGCCCAAAAGCAACGCTAGTGTCCCTTCCGAACAACTGACCGGGCAATAAAACGTTTGCACTGCGACATCCAGCTTGCCGTCGCCATTGAAGTCTCCGGCCACAACTGACTGGCCTTGATTGAAGGTGGGAGCAGTAAAAACAGTGGAGAAAGTGCCGTCGCCCTTGCTTATCAGGAGCGAAAGCGTGCCAAGGTCGTCATCGCTGACCGTGACGATATCGGGCACTCCATCTGCATTGAAGTCGGCGGCGACCAATCCAAGGGGATACTGTGCCACCGTGTGATCGATATGAGAGTTGAAAGTTCCGTCTCCTCGTCCCAGCAGTACGGACACACTGGCGCTGGCCTCGTTCACCACCGCGATATCCAGGTTGCCGTCGCGATTAAAATCCGCGGTGACCACCGTGTAGGGATTACCACCCACCGGGTAAGTTACGACGGGCTGAAACGTTCCATCGCCATTACCCAGAAGCACGCCGACATTATCGTCGCTCAGATTGGCCGTCACCAGATCGAGCTTGCCGTCATGATTGAAGTCGCCAGTGGCGATGCCCTCGGTAAAGAAAGTTCCTACGTGATAGTCGACGTGGGTCTGAAAACTTCCATCGCCGTTGCCCAGCAGGATGGAAATGCTTCCGGCGTTCGAGTTAGCAGTTGCGATGTCGAGCTTGCCGTCTCCGTTGAAATCTCCAACCGCAATCGAGAGTGGAAATGCGCCGGTTGGATACGTAATCGGCATCTCCTGGAAGGAACCATCGCCATATCCCAGAAAAACTGTTAGATAGGCAGCTCCGCTGTAGCCCGCGGTTCCGTACACCAGGTCCAGAATTCCGTCTCCATTAAAGTCTCCGACGCCAATGCTGGCCGGAGCATTTCCCGTGGCGTAGTCCTGCCGCACCATGCTGAGGTTGGTGAAGGGCGCAACCACGGGCAGGTACACCGTGTTCGATTCTTCCGCCGTGCCGGGATTGAGAACCGTAATCACGTTCGTACGGGGACTGGCGGCGTCCGCGGCCGGAATGGCCGCCGTCAGTTCGTTGCTGCTCAGGAAACTGGTAGTCACGCTTGAGCCATTGACCCTGACCACCGCGCCAGAAACGAAGCCGGTTCCGTTAATGGTAAGTGTGAACGGCGGCGCGCCGGGAGCCACGCTGGAAGGAACCAGAGGCTGATTGATAAACGGCACTGGGCTTGAGGATTGGGCGAAAAGAGGCGCGAGGGAAACGACGCTAAGAATGAACGTTGCCAACAGACGTTTCATAGGTACCTCTTTTTTCCAGCTTGAAATTGCGGGTGAGATTGCTGGAATCGAACCAGTCTGCGTATGGAGATGTCCGGGTGTCAAGATGAAGGAAATTGCATACAGCAAAAAACTGTTTTTCCCCTCGGTTGTAACCAGCTTTCATTCAACATAGTGGTATAGTTTTTTCGAATTTTGTTTCTCTCCCCCTGCTGTTCTGCATCTCTAATTGCAAGGAACAGCCCACTCCGTCTCTGGCCCTGCTGTAAGTTCGCACCCTGATTGCGCGGTGAACGATACGCGCCCCACTATCACTAGTAAAGAGTTCGAAATCAGGAGACTTGTATGAATACCCGCCGAAGATACTTCCGCACTGCGCTTGCAATAACAATCTTCACCCTTAGCCTGGCCGCAAGTTCTCAGGCGCAAACCGAAAGCACACTGCACAGTTTTGCCAATGATGCCAATGGATACAATCCTGTGGCGAGCCTGACGTTCGATTCCTCCGGCCATCTTTTCGGCACCACCTCCGAGGGGGGAAATTTCACCGGATGCAGCACCGGTTGCGGCGTGGTCTTTGAGTTGACGCCGGGATCGGGAGGAACTTGGAGCGAGAGCGTGCCCTATACCTTTGCCGGAGGCCATGATGGAGCAAATCCTTTTGTGGGGCTTACTCCCGACGGCCTGGGAAACTTTTATGGCGCCACCGGCGACGGTGGCAACACTTCCAAGAATTCGTTGGGATTGGGAACGATCTTCAAGCTCTCACCCAACGGGTCAGGAGGCTGGATCAAGACGACCATTCACGTCTTCAGTGGCGGACCGGGCGGATCCGATCCCTACGGCAAACTGATTTTCGACTCGGCCGGAAACCTCTACGGCACTGCCCACAATGGCGGCATGGCTGTCTGCGATTGCGGAATTGTGTTTGAGTTGTCGCCGGTCGCTGGCGGGGGATGGAGGGAAATCCCGCTGCAAGCCTTCAACGCCCAGAATGGCTCGTTCCCTAACGCCGGTGTCATCTTCGACTCTGCCGGAAATCTTTATGGCACCACCACTTTCGGCGGACCCGGCTGCATCAGCGCTCTTTGTGGATCTGGATTGGTGTTTGAACTCTCGCCGGTTTCTGGTGGTGGATGGCAGGAAAAAGTTTTGTACCCTTTTGCCAACGGCAGTGATGGCGGCTTTCCGCAGGCAGGCCTGGTTTTCGATGCGGCGGGAAATCTTTACGGCACCACGCAGCAGGCGGGAACTACCGGAGCCGCCTGCGGCCCGGATGGCTGCGGATTAGTCTTTGAGTTGTCGCCGAAATCTGGTGGTGGCTGGAAAGAAACCGTGGTGCACTCATTTAGCGGCAGTGACGGAAACACTCCACTCTCCGGATTGACTCTCGCGGCCTCCGGCATCTTGTATGGGACGACATATTTTGGCGGCATCAGCGGGGGCGCGGGGTGTGGTGTCGTCTATCAGTTGTCGCCCGTTACTGGCGGAGGCTGGACGGAAGCGACGACCTACAATTTCACCTGCGGCAACGATGGTGCATACCCCGCCGCCGATCTGACCACCGACAGCTCCGGCAACCTGTACGGCACCACCCAGTATGGTGGCGCGAACGGACGCGGCGCGGTGTTTGAGATCACTCCATAGTGCTTCCAGGATCGGTGGCAGGGAATTCATCCACCGGTCCTTTTTCCCTGCAGGCTCGGGCCGCGGACCGGACGAATCCCATTGCGGGCATTTAACATCCAATGGAATTCATTCGGGAGGAGTGTCATGTCGATTCGTCCAGTGAAAAGAGTGATCAAGTCGAAGCCTACGCTTGAGGGCGCGGGCGTGCATCTGCGTCGGGCTTTTGGCTTTGGAAATACCAAAGAAACCGACCCGTTTCTTTTGCTCGATGACTTCCGCAACGACGTCCCCGAGGATTATCTCGCGGGTTTTCCCTGGCATCCGCACCGCGGCATTGAGACCATCACCTACGTGCTGGCCGGAACTGTGGATCACGGCGACAGCATGGGCAACGTAGGCTCCATCGCCGCCGGTGACGTGCAGTGGATGACCGCAGGCAGCGGCATTATCCACCAGGAAATGCCGAAAGGCGATCCCACCGGCCGCATGCACGGCTTTCAACTGTGGGCGAATTTGCCCGCTGCGCTGAAGATGACGCCGCCGCGCTACCAGGAAGTGAAGTCGCCGGATATTCCCGAGATCACTGACGACGACGGCACGCATGTGCGCGTGGTCTGCGGCAGTTTCTGGGGCAAAAAAGGCCCAGTGGATGGCATCGCTGCCGATCCGGTTTATCTGGATGTTTCGGTAGCTCCAGGGAAAAGAAAAACTCTGCCGGTAGAAACCAAGCGGCACGCCTTCGCCTACGTCTTCGGCGGAAGCGGAAAGTTCTGCAACTCCTCCGGACCGTTAGCCGTACCCACGGAAGCGGTGAAGTGGCTGGATACTGCGCCTCCGGTGGAAGCCGATAACCGCTCCCTGATTCTGTTCGATCGCGGCGATGAAGTTACGGTACAAGCTGGCGAAGATGGAATCCGCTTCCTGCTGGTCTCGGGCAAGCCGCTGGAGGAGCCGGTGGCGTGGTATGGTCCGATCGTGATGAACACGCAAGCGCAGTTGCAACAGGCATTTCAGGAGCTTCAAGAAGGAAAGTTTCTGAAGAAAAGTTGAAGTGCGTTTTGCTGGGTACTGAGTACTAGGTACTGCCTAGCTTTTCCCAGATTTCTCGCACCTGTTCACGCGTGTTTTCCAGTGAACCGGAGTTGTCGATCACGTAATCTGCCGCTTTAATTTTTTCTGCCTCAGGAAGTTGCGCGGCCATGCGGCGCGCGACTTCCTTGCGGGCGGCTTCGAGCGGTAACTTCTGGCGAGCGGCAAAGCGCGCCACGCGCTGTTCCTCGCTGCACGTAACCACAATCAGGCGGTCGAAACGCTTGGCTGCGCCTGCTTCAATCAGCAGCGCGGCTTCCACAATGGCAACGCCTGCGGGATCGTCCCTCCCTACTTCCTCCATCCACTCTTCCTGGCGCCGTACCACGGCAGGATGAACAATCTTATTCAACTCGTCAATGCGGGATTCTTTCTGCTTTGCCGAGCCGAAGGCTGATTCCGCCAGTTTGGCGCGGTTCACGCTCAGGTCGCCATTCAGGATTTCGCTGCCAAAGTGGCGCACCACTTCCCGATAAACCGGCTGGCCCACCTGCATCAGATCATGGGAAATCTGGTCGGCTTGAATCAGATGCGCGCCGAGCGCGACAAACATCTCGCCCACTGCGGTTTTTCCCGAAGCGATTCCGCCGGTAAGGCCGACCTTAATCATAGAAACAATAGCGGTACCTGGTACTCAACGCCCAGTAGTTTTGCGCGCTCGCTGGGTACTAGGTACTGGGTACTGGTTCCGAGCCCCTCCGCATTTTCGCGGCCTTGACTGTGTTGTACATCAGCATGGCAATGGTCAACGGCCCAACGCCGCCGGGGACTGGAGTCAGTGCGCCCGCCACTTCCGCAACTTCAGGGTGCACGTCGCCGACCAGCGTCGATCCTTTTGTGCGGAACGTGTCTTCGCGCTTGCCATTCTTATACAGAGTTGCTCCGAACAGGCGCTGAAAGACTGCGGGGTCGGTGACCTTATTCATGCCCACATCGATCACGGTCGCGCCCGGTTTCACGAATTCCTGGGTGATCATGCCGGCGCGGCCGATGGCGGCGATCAGAATATCGGCGCGGCGGCAGACGGCGGGTAGATCGTGCGTCTTCGAATGGCAAACCGTGACGGTGGCGTTGGCATTCAACAACAGCATTGCCGCTGGCTTGCCGACGATATCGCTACGGCCAACGACCACGGCTTCTTTTCCCGCAATGGGAATTTGGCTGCGCTTCAGAATCTCGATAACCCCGGCAGGCGTACAGGGAACCAGTCCCGGACGCTGGGTGGACAGAAATCCCACGTTTACCGGATGAAAGCCGTCGACATCCTTGGCGGGATCAACCGCCATCAGAACTCTCTTGGAATCGACCTGATCGGGCAGCGGTAATTGCACCAGAATGCCGTCAACTTCCTCGCGCCGGTTTAAGTCTTCCACCAGGGCAAGCAATTCATCCGTGGTCGCGGTGTCGGCAGGCGTGTGCTGCTCGCTATAGATGCCGACTTCGGCGCAGGCTTTCACCTTGCCGCGCACATAGACTTCCGACGCCGGGTTGTGGCCCACGAGGACAACGGCGAGGCCGGGACGAATTCCCGCGGCACTCATAGCTTTTACCTCCGCGGCAACTTCGCTGCGGATGTCGCTGGCGATCTTGGTTCCGTCCAGAATTCTGGCGGAGGTGGTTGCGGACATTGTTTCCCGGCTCCGGGCTTCAGCTTTCGAGCTTCGGCTACAAAATCTTACACCGAGTGGAAGTCATTCACCACGGAGGCAGATCGCGATTATTTATCAGCGTACTGAATTGTTGCTGGCTTCACGTACAATGCTGGGATGATTGCCCGAGAGTTACTGGAAATCCTGGTGTGCCCCGCGTGCAAACGGCCCTTGGATTATCGCGAGAGGCCGGAGAGCCTGAAGTGTCCTCAGTGCCGCCGCGTGTACGCCGTAAAAGATGACATTCCGATCATGCTGATCGATGAAGCCACCATCGAGAACTAGATCGCACCCGCGCAAATTTACCTGCCAGTCACAAACGCCTCACGGTTTCAAACTCCGTCCCTAAAGGGCCTCGAAAACAGGGCGGCTGTGCCGAAAGTGACACGCTGCGTCATCTTTCGGGACTCCTTCATTACCAACGGCACTTGGGGTAAACATCGATGGGCTGCTAGGGTTGCTTGCAACTTCCGATATACAAAGGTGTTTATGGATCTAAAGCGGCCTGGTTTCCGTATATGAAACTAGAGGGCAGCCGCGGCAACTAAATTGCATGCAACTTGCAAGGCTGCCGATGAGTCTAATTAGTACAAGGTGGTAGCGGTCGGAGTCGGAGGTGATGACGGCCATGTTCGACGCAAGAGACGACGGAAAGTTTGAAGCGATGAACGACAGAATCCATAACGATAAAGACAGGTTCACGGCAACGGAACTGGCAGCGCTGCGCAGCGATCTGCTGCAAGGCGGCATGATCGATTCCTACGAAGCTGCCGAACTGTTGCAGGTTTTCCTGATGGGCCGCGGCTATGGAGTGTCGCCCAAGGCGGCTCTTGATGCAGCAGGCCGGGTCGAAATGGCCGGTTGCGCTCTTCCGGTTCTGCAGTATGAGCTGGAAAATCTCGCGATGGTGATGTAGGAAACTTCTGCGACGCGGGCCGGTGAACCTGCGGCACAAAAGGGAATTGAGATTTCAGATCACAGTGAGAAAAAGGTTTTGAGACAACTCTCGTAAGATTGAGATTTTGACATTCTGGACCCGGCCGTTCGAAACAAGATTGACCGGAACCAGTTCCACGCAAAGAAAGCCGGGCCAACCAGCCCGGCTTTGTGGCGTTTACGGGGATTATAATTTGTGAAAGCCAAGACTTTTGACCGAAAGTTCGATGCTGGCGAGAACGTTTGATCAACTCAATCTACGCAGGGCACGGCGGCTCGGCGCCAGTCCGAAGAGGGTGAATGTGGATTTTCCCGCTTGGATGGTCGATTCGCTGGACCGGGAAGCGCGCCGCATCGGAGTTACCCGTCAGTCGTTGATCAAGCTGTGGCTGGCGGACAGGTTGGTCCGTCCAGTTTCTGTTGGCAAAGAATAGGGGATTTTGTTTTGAGACCTGGATCGATTCCTCGAACGAAGCCGGGCCAACCAGCCCGGCTTTGTGGCGTTTAAGACGTTACCTAGGATCGACGACCAGATCTGGCGATGTCCAGGAGCTGGCAGCCGCAGATCGGCGTGCAGTTTAGTGGCGTAGAGGGTCAAGTTGGATGTCCAAAGTCAACCGAGTTCCAGAGTGAATCAGAATGGGCTTTCCTTGGTACACGCTGTCATTCCACTCTTGAAATCCCGTCGACGACACATTCACAAAAAGTTGCTGCTCAGGAGGGACCGGAATGGCGCAGTCGGGGAAGAAGATGCAAATTGAGCTGTCAGATCCTGCTTCAGACCACGGCGAGTCCGGGGCGCCAGCGATCTTCATCTTCACGACGCCTCCCGTAATGAATGCTCCTGTTATTCGGTTAGTCAGATGAATGGTTAGAATGCCTACCTGGGGAGGCAGTTCTACGCGCAGTTCCGCGTTTGGGCGCTCAACCGTGAGTTCAACAATTGCAGTGGGAGGAGGACTGAACCTCGGATACTCCAATTGTGCCATCCTGGAAAACACAGAATACTTCCGTCCTACGGGCAGAGCGCGAAAGTGATATTCCCCGTCTTGACTTGTGACCGTCTCACTCTCCCAGAACGGGCAGGCTCTCGGGCATAGCATCACAGCGGACAATCGCACCCCCTTGGCGAGCTGCCCGTTTGAGTCGATGGCGATTCCGTAGATTGTGCCGTTGAGAAGTCCGTTGGATGGTTGCTTAGGTTCTTGCCCCAGCGCACCAGAAGCCAGCCACAACACAGCTAGAGTGATGGCGGTTTTCATAGGTCAAAATCGTATCACCATCGTGATCACGCTACACCCCATTTCGAATCGACGTCGCCCGCGTCGCCTAGTTCCAGTGATGCTCGTTCCACCAGATTTTCTGGATGTCGAACTTGGTGCCCCGGCAGAGATAAATGGGGCGATTTTCTTCGCCCATGCCAAAGCGCTGGTAGTGCTCGAATGGTTGAAACGACGTGCAGCTGTCGCGAACGTCTTCTAAGCTCCACTGAATGACGATCAGGTTTTTGTAGACCTGCGGCGGCGGTCCCCAGTACCAATGATTTTGGTGGCGGGAGTAGGCAGTCGGGAGTCCGTATTGCGGGCCCCAAAGATTGATGGCGCCAGCTTCGCCATAGTTTCCGGCCCAGATGCCAGTTTGGGCGCGCTCTTCGGGGGAGAGCGAGT
This sequence comes from uncultured Acidobacteriota bacterium, assembly GCA_963758565.1. GTDB lineage: Bacteria > Acidobacteriota > Terriglobia > Terriglobales > Acidobacteriaceae > Sulfotelmatobacter. The sequence continues at coordinate 1,387,502 of CAVWVX010000001.1, forward strand.
TGTAGATGGCGGCCACTTCTCGGGCCATCTCGGGCCATCCGAACTGGTCGGCGACGGGCTGCGGCAGCAGGGACTCGTGACTGACTTCCGCCTTGGCGGGCTTGAATCCGGCACGAGTCTGATAAGCCAGAAGCCTTTCCGGCGGCAGCATCCACGTCACCATGGGAAGAGGGGGAAGGGATGCCAGCACTATGACGGCAGCGATGGCGGCGCCAGCCGCGCTTCGCGTGAAAGACGCGCGGTGGGCCAGCCATCTATCGATGACCACCGCTCCTCCGGCAAAGACCATGGGATAAATCGGGAAGACGTAATAATTCTTGGCGTGCGCCACTTCCATTAGCACGAAGAAGACAACGAAGGTCCAGCCCAGGACGCGCCAGCGCCGTTCGCGGAGAAACCAGACCAGCCCGGCAAGCCAAACCGGCAACAGGAGCGGACCCTGGTCAAGGATTTGTTCTTTCACAAAAGCGAGCGGGGCAAGAACAACGTTTTTGCCTTCGCGGCGGACGTTCGCCAGGTCTTCGATGGTGGGAAAATGATGGCGGATTTGCCAAATGATATTAGGCAAGAAGATGGCGACGGCAATGGCTCCGGCAATCCAGATCCACTGCCTGGCAAATTCGCGGCGATGATGAGTGAGCAGCAGCGCGACGGTGACCGCGAGTCCGAAGGACAGCGTGGAGTGCTTGTTCTCCAGGCCGAACCCGGCGAGCACCCCGAACCACAGCCAGAGCCGCGAATCGCCGGTGCGCAAAATGCGAGCCACCACCCAGATGCAGCCCATCCAAAACAACGGCTCGATGGAGTTCATGGTGAACAGGCTGTCCATCATCAAGACGGCCGGGCAAAGCAGGATGCAGAGTCCAGCGAGAAATTGAGCGTAGCGGCCGCCGCCAAGTTCGCGCACGATCAGCATGGTCAGGGCGATGAGCGCGGCTCCGGCAAGCGCCGGGATGATGCGTAGCGCGGCCAGCGACCCGCCCATCAGCAGCGCGATCTTGGCGTAGATGGCAATCAGAGGCGCGCTGTCGACATATCCCCAATCGAGGTGCCGGGCCATGTCGAGATAATAAAGTTCGTCGCGGAAGTAACCATAGTGGCGCAGGCTGGTGAAAATGTGGATGAGAAGCTTTACCGCGCAGAGGGCTAGGAGAGTGCCGAGCGCGAGCGGAGGCAACGCGGAGGCGTCGGGTTCAGGGCGGCCATTGGGTAAGGACGTGGACATCGGCGAACCGCGTTTACCAGTAGAGGAATTGAAAACTCTTTGAGGCAGTATATTTCCAATAAGCCCGGCTCTGTGGCGTTTCCGGAGCCGTTGGGAGAATTACTTTTTCTTCGCCGCTGCCATCGCCGCTCTCGTCGCCCTCTCCTGCATGGCCAGCGTCACCACCTGCATCATGTCGTCCTGCGGTGCGGGTTTGCCGGTCCAGATTTCGAACTGACGGGCAGCCTGGTGGACGAACATTTCTATACCAGGAATAATCTGCGCGCCGCGCTGCTTCGCCAGCTTCAGCAACTGCGTCTCGGCAGGATCGTAGATCATGTCAAAGACATAGCGGGCGTTGATTTCTTTTTCCTGCAAGGGCGTCTCGCGGGAGTTGCCCATGCCCACCGGCGTGGCGTTGATGATTACATCGAAGGCATACTTCTTCAAATCGGCACGCTTGATGGAGCGGGCATGCGCGCGCCGCGCCAGCTTTTGTGCGGGAGCGAGGCTGCGATTCAGGATGAAGACCTCCGCTCCGCGTTCTTTCAGGCCAAAGATGGCAGCGCGGGCCGCGCCTCCGGCGCCGAGGACCAGAATCTTCGCGTCCTGCAACGTGCTCAGCCGCCGCTCCAGCGGACGCACTACGCCTGACGTATCAGTGTTAAATCCGTAAAGCTTGCCATCTTGCGCCCGCACGATCGTGTTGCAGGCCCCGATCTTCGTCGTGTGCGAGTCCGTGTTGTCCAGGAAGGGAAGAATCGCTTCCTTGTACGGCATGGTGATGCTGAGGCCGTGGATGGGTATCTGGCGCACACAGTTGAGCAAGTCTTTGAGAGTCTTGGCGTGCAGGGCGACATAGACGGCATTCACGTTTTCGCGGCGGAAGGCGGCGTTCATGATCGCCGGCGACAGCGAGTGTGCCACCGGATCTCCCGCAACCCCGTAAACGCGCGTCGCGGCATCCACAGTTTCAATCCGGTAAACGCTGCGCAGTTCCTGCGCCGTCACCTGGCCGGGTGCGGTTTCTTCGCCGGGGCTGACCGAAGCAAAGGTGAAGATGCTGCCGGCGCGTACTCCCAGGACCCGGCTGATAAGTCCTTGCTCCCCCATGCACATGCCAACGAGGGAATTGTTGTCGGCCTCGCGCCCCAGAAACTGGATCATGGAAACGTTGTCGGAAAGAGTGGTCGCAGTGCTGACAACTTTGTAGAAGTCAGCCGGGAAAGCGCGCATCTTTTCCAGCGTCTCGTCCAGCTTCTTGGTTCCGCGAAAATCGTGAAACGAAAGAATCAGCGCGGACCGGGACCTCAGCTTTTGCAGTTGGGCCGGCTTGCACTTCTGCGCTGTCTGGAATTCGACGTCGACCAGTTGGCAGCCCAGAGCCGAGGCTTTGCCCAGGATGTCCAGTTGGGAGGCGATAGAGCCGCGGAACTTGCCTCCACTGGCCGCCCGCCGGCAAGTGGCTATCACCGTGGTGCCGGGATGGGTTTCGATGAACTGCCTGATTTTCGGCAGCGCCAAGCCGGGCTTCGCGATGTAATCCAACCTGAACTCGAGAAAGGGGTTATCGCGAACCATGGAGTCGGCTTTCTCTACCAGTTCAGAGGGATCAGAGGCGGTAATAGCGACGCAAACCCGCGGCAGGCGCAGGGGAAGAAGGCGTGGGGGATAAGTTTTGGCGGCAGAAATCATCTTGAATCAGCAGTTTGAAGCGTTATTCCTATCCAACATTTTTAGCAATAGGTTCGGCGCGAATCTTACAGGGGCTGAATTGCAGATGCAACTAAGATTCGCAAAAACCCACAAAAAACCCGGTTTCCCGACCCGCCTGACACCCTCGTAACCTTGACCCCCTCTTACCCCATTGTTACCGTCCTATTGAGCCTAACTCCGTGGAAATTCCGGAGGGGGCGGTGTGCTGTCTCTTGGAGGTAACATGAAGAAAATAGGACTTTTAGTTGTACTTATGGCAGTTGCCGCGGGAGCCCAGACCGCTTCTGATGCGGCCTCGGCCGAAGCCACTGCGCCCCAGGGTACCTTGGCAACCTCAGCCAACTTCCCCATCCAGCGGGTACAGATGCCCACCTATGCGGACGTTTACTGCGCCGGCTTTATCAACCGCCAGACTCTACCCGACGCCAACTTTGTCGCAGGCGGCCTGGAAACTCCGTCCACCACCAAATTCGTGCGCGGGGACGTTGTCTACCTGAGGGGCCAAGGCTACACCACGGGAGCGGAGTATGAAATTGTGCGCGCCCTGCGGGACGTCAACGAATACGAAATGTTTCCCGGACAAGCCAAGATGCTGAAAGCAACCGGCCAACCCTATGAGGAAGTGGGCCGGGTGCGCATTATCGACACCCGCAGCAAGGCCGCAGTAGCGAAAGTGGAGTACTCCTGCGATCCGATTAACCCCGGGGACACCGCCATCCCATTTGCCGAGAAGACGATGGTGCCGTTCCATGCTCCGGTTCGCTTCGACCGCTTTATGCCCACCAGCAGTAGGGTTTCCGGGCGCATTGTGATGGGTCGCGATTTTGACTCAACCCTCGGCACGGGACAGAAAGTCTATTTCAACGTGGGAGCCAACCAGGGCGTGAAGGTGGGAGACTACTTCCGCGCCGTGCGCAACTATGACGCAGACCTGCACGATCCGGTGGATTCGCTCTCCTTCCGCGCCTCGGTCAGCGAAGACACGCAGAAGAAGCAGCCGTCTTTCGATCCCGGGCTGTGGGAGCGAGGCAATGGTCCAGTGATTCACGTGCGCGATCTGCCGCGGCGCGCCGTGGGCGAGATTGTGGTAATCGGCACCACGCCTACCACTGCCACTGGAATGATCGTGTTCGCCATGGAGGATGTGCACGCTGGCGACGGCGTGGAGTTAGACGACCAGAACCAGTGAGCCTGGGTAAAGGTCAGATTTTGGGCCTTCTATCTTTGCCTTCCAGCAAAGAGATGTAGTTCAGCCGGAGACGAAAACGTCTCCGGCTTTCTTTTTTTATACCGATCACTGGCCACTGTGTTCGCCGAAGACTTCGGCGGTGAAGGCTTCGATGGTTGCGCCTTTGAGCCATGCGTCAGTGGGCAATCCGGCTTTGCGGCAGGTTTGTTCCAGGAACGTGGTGCGGTCCCAGCCGCGCTCGGCGGGAACCTGGGGCAAGAGCAGGCCGCGGCGCCCTTCCCATGTGATCAGCAAACCGTGGCGGCCGATTTGGATTTCTTCCGTGCGAATCGGTTGCGCGGGAGTGAGGACGCTTAACTCAATCTGCAGTTGTGCCGCTTCCTCTTTATTAACTGGAGCAAAACGGTTGTCGTCAAAGGCTGCGGCGCGGGCGGTTTCGGCAACGCCGCGATAAAGCGAGTGTATGGGGAACACATAACCGACGCAGCCTCGCAACTCTTGATGAAGATACAGCGAAGTGAAAACCCCGCGGGGTTCGGCAAAGTGCGGGGTGGGAGGGTCGAGAGAAATCTCGGCGCGGGGCGAGTCGCCGTCGGCTACGGCGGAGGAAATGGCTTCGTGCGCCAGGCGCAGCAGTTGACTGCGTTCAAGAGCGGAGAACTCCCCGGGACCGGCGGCCGCGTCCGAATTAGGTGGAAGGAGCGACATCGGCGTCCGCCGGACGAGGCGCCGCTTGCGGCTTGCGGCGGCTCAGAATGAAAGCCCGGCGCCGGCGCTTTGACGCCTGCCGGTCGATCTTCGACCAGAACGCCGCGAAATAATCGATGCCGGAAACCAGAGAAACGCAGACCACGAACCAGATCGAGGCGTACGCGATCCAGTGCACCGGGAAGACGAAGTTGCCATAAACCGGCCATTCTTTCCAGCGGTGGTCAAGAATTACCGCGACCACGGAGACAATCTGCACCACCATTTTAAATTTGCCCAGCTCGCTGGCTTCGATGGTGAATCCTCCAGAGGCAGCGATCGAGCGCAGTCCGCTCACCAGAAACTCCCGGCCTATGATAATGACCGCGATCCACGCCGGAACCAGGCTGGGATTGAATTGCACCAGCGTGACGAACGCAGCGGCGATTAAAAGCTTATCGGCCATGGGATCGAGCAAGATACCCATCGTCGTAATCTGGCCGCGCCGGCGGGCAAGATAACCATCGATGCCGTCGGTCATGGAGGCAGCGATAAAAATCGCCGATGCCAGCAACTCCTTCGCTCCGTGATCGCTGCTGAAATGGTTCGACGACAAGATCCACATGAGCAGAGGGATACTGCAGATGCGGACCAGCGTGATGGAGTTCGGAAGGTTCACCGCGGCTCAACATTTCCGGAAGGCGACCGGAGAATAATTTGATTATCCTCCACGCGCCAAGGAAGCGCAACGAAGGAAAAAAATCGCCGGGACGTGGAATCCCGGCGATTAAGATTGACGATTCAAAGTCTGGATCTGGCTATTTCGCCTTGCTGGCCGCCGCCTTCGCCTGCTTGGCAATCACCTGATCTTTGATCTTGTCATAGGTCGCCTGCGGAATAATCTTCTTCTGAACCAGATCGAGCTTGGTGCGATAAGGGCGTCCGTCGATGATCTTCTGCGAGTAGGCGTCGCCGATGCCGGGCAAAGCTTTCAGTTGATCTTTAGTGGCGCTGTTCAGGTCGAGCTTGTCAGCTTTTTCCGAGGCCATTTGCGGTGCGGTGGCCGCGAATGAGCGAGCCGGCATGACGCTGGGAATGGAAAGCCAAACCAGCAACAAGGGCAACATGCGTAGGAACAATTTCCGGGAACGTGTCGTCATGAATTCTCCTTAGGCATAAATTCCGCGTTGGCGGATGGTGTAAGCAACCCGGTCGATAGCCAGCATGTAGGCCGCGATGCGGTTGTTTACGTGATGCGTTTCAGCATACCGCACCACATCGCCAAAAGACGAGATCATGATTTCTTCCAGTTGCTCGTTGACCACCGACTCCTTCCAGAAGTAGCCCTGGCGATCCTGTACCCACTCGAAGTAAGAAGTGGTGACGCCTCCGGCATTGGCCAGAATGTCGGGGATCACGAAAACGCCCTTGTCCGTAAGGATGTCATCGGCTGCCGAGGTGGTGGGACCATTTGCGCCTTCGGCCAGGATGCGGCACTTCACGCGATCGACGTTGCGCGAAGTGATCACGTTTTCCGTGGCTGCGGGAATCAGAATTTCGCATTCCGTGGTCAGCAGTTCGGCAGCATCGTATTTCTCCGCTTCCGTAAAGCCATGCACGGTGCCATTTTTCTGGCGGAACTCGACCAGTTTGTTCAGGTCGATGCCATTCTTGTTGTAAAGGCCGCCGCCCACTTCCGCGATGCCCACAACTTTATACCCCGCCTGATGCATGAGTTGCGCGGCATTCGAACCCACGTTGCCGAAGCCTTGCACGATCACGCGGCTGCTCTCGCGCGAGAGGCCGAGTTTCTTGATGGCTTCATTGCAGACCACCATCACGCCCCGCCCGGTGGCTTCGCGGCGTCCGCGCGAGCCTCCAATGTTGATCGGCTTTCCGGTCACGCACGCCGTCACCGTCTGCCGCATATGCATGGAATAGGTGTCCATCATCCAGGCCATGATTTGTTCGTTGGTGTTCACGTCGGGGGCGGGAACGTCTTTTTCCGGTCCGATGAACTCGATTAATTCCGAAGTGTAGCGGCGGGTCATGCGCTCGATCTCGCCCATTGACATCTTGTGAGGATCGCAAATCACGCCGCCCTTGGCGCCGCCGAAAGGAATGTTCACCACGGCGCACTTCCATGTCATCCAGCTGGCGAGCGCGCGGACCTCATCGAGGGTAACGTCTGGCGCATAACGAATGCCGCCCTTCGCCGGGCCGCGGGCAATGGAATGCTGCACCCGGAATCCAGTGAAGACTTCAAGATGCCCATCATCCATTTGCACCGGGATGTAGACCGTCAGTTCGCGGTTGGGATAGCGCAACACCCGCCACAGGCCGTCGTCGAGGTTGAGTTTCTGGGCGGCCAAGTCAAAGCGTGCCCGCTGCGATTCCCATGGATTGCTTTCTTTATCGACGTGCGGCGGCGTAGCCATCGTGGTCATATGTGATCTCCGGAATGATTGCGGTTCAAGATGTTTGCCGGCGCCGGGACGAGTTCCCGGAAAGAGTGGGCAAACGTTCAGAGTATATGAGGGGGGAGGGCTGGGAAGCAAGGTGGAGGTCTCCTTGGGTGGTGGGGTCATAGTATGCATTAGAGCACCACTACCGTCTCCTTGACGGCACCCCAACCACCGAATACTATCAGTCGGCTCCTATGAACACAGATCCCCTCATCGGCCAAACCCTTCTGCATTACAAAGTCATGCGCAAACTGGGCGCGGGAGGAATGGGCGTTGTATACGAAGCCCATGACTCCCAACTTGGCCGCCGCGTGGCTTTGAAGTTGCTTCCTCCTGAAATGGCCCAGGACAGCCAGTTGCTGGAGCGCTTCCAGCGCGAGGCCCGCGCCGCTTCTTCTCTCAACCATCCGAATATTTGTACGATCCACGCGATTGCGCAGCACGAACTCCGGCATTTCATCGTGATGGAGCTCTTGGAGGGAGAAACTCTGGCGCAGAAGATGGGCCGCCAGCCCATGGAAATAGACACGCTCCTGCACCTCGGAATACAGATTGCCGATGCTCTCGAGTCGGCGCATGCCAAGGGGATCGTGCACCGCGACATCAAGCCCGCCAATCTCTTTTTGACCGAGCGGGGGCAATTGAAGATTCTCGACTTTGGTCTCGCGAAGATGAGCCGAGACGGAATGCCGCCGGGAGCTTTCGCTGAGCCTGAGGATACGGCGGCCTTCAGCAAGCAGCTCACTTCGCCAGGTTCGGCGGTGGGCACGGTTTCCTACATGTCGCCGGAGCAGGCCCGCGGCCAGTTGGTGGACGCCCGCACCGATCTCTTTTCCACTGGCACCGTCCTCTACCAGATGGCCACTGGAACGCTGCCATTTCAGGGAGACACCACGGCGGTAGTCTTTGACGCAATCCTGAATCGCAATCCCAGACCAGCCGGCGAGTTGAATGCTATGCTCTCCGCCGACTTCGTACGTATTCTGGATAAGACCCTCGAGAAGGATAGAAATCTTCGCTGCCAGACCGCTACCGAACTGAAAACCGATCTCAACCGCCTGAAGCGCGATCTTCAATCCAGCGTACGCCGCACGCGGGAGAAAACTGATTCCGATCCCGGCGGGCAGAAGCAAATCACAAAATCCGTCGCGGTTCTCTACTTCGAAAACCTCAGTGGCGCCAAAGAGGACGAATACCTGCGCGATGGCATCACCGAAGATGTCATTACCGAACTCTCCAAAATTCGCGGACTGAACATCTTTTCGCGCCCTACGGTCCTCGCCTTTCGGGACAGGCCGGTCACTCCTGGTCAGGTCGGTCAGCAACTGGGTGCGGCCTACGTTCTGACCGGCACCTTGCGCCGTGCCGGAGCGCGCCTTCGCATCAACGTCCAGCTCGTCGATACCCACACCGATTTTCCCCTTTGGTCAGATCGTTTCGATTGCGAGATGAAAGACGTCTTTGAAGTCCAGGACGAAATGGCTCGTCGCATTGCCGAGGCCTTGCGCGTCACGCTTTCCCCCGAAGAGCTGGAGGCGTTGGCGGTCAAGCCTACGGAGAACCTGCAGGCTTACGACCTCTACTTGCGAGGCAAGCGCTATGCTCGCCGCCAGACCCGGCAGGATTTGGAATTCGCCTTGCAGATGTTCGAGAACGCGGTAACTCTTGACCCCAGTTTTGCCCTCGCCTATGCCGCCAGCGCGAACGCCTGTGCCATGTTTTTCTGCAACTTCAGCCGCGATCAAGTCTGGGTGGAACGGGCGCGCGAAGCTTCAGGCAAAGCCTTGGCTTTGCGCTGGGATTTGCCTGAAGTACAGGTTAGCCAGGCTTGGGTACTCTACGCTGCGGAATTGCATGACGAAGCCGTGCGCATGGCCAAGAAGGCCATCGAACGCAAGCGCGACTGCGAGGGGGCCCATTACCTGCTGTGCCGCGCCCTGTTCGCCGCCGGTCGCTATCAGGAAATTCTCGACGTGGCTGAAATCGCCATTGAAGCCAGCGGCGAAGACTACAACGTCTATGTGCCGATCCTCAACTGTCTGGGCGCCATGGGCAAGGAAGAAGCCATTCGCAACATGCGCCAGCGAAGGATGTCGGCGCTCGAGAACCATTTGAAACAGGTGCCCGAAGATCCTCGAGCCCGCATCCTGCTCGGCTCCGACTATGCTCATGTGGGACGGTCCGACGATGCCTTGCGCGAACTCAACATGGCCGTAACTTTGCGCGCCAACGAAGTTTCGATTCTCTACAACGCGGCTTGTCTCTATTGCAAACTGAATAAAAAGCCTGAAGCCATGGATGCGCTGCGCAAAGCCTGGGCCGGCGGCTTCAGGGATTCTGCCTGGGCCCGCCGCGACCCCGACCTCATTCTCCTTCACGACGAACCAGAGTTTGACCAACTCTACCCAGAGAAACCCGTACCCCAGCCGACATCCGGCTCCCATTGATTCGTTAATGTCTGGAATCTGCGGACAGAAAACCTCGGCGGGAGTCTGCTCGACGAATTGATCTCATGCCTTCCGGTGCCGGGGGCGGGCAGGAACCAAATTTCCAGCCACTACTTCGTCTGCGAATCCTGAATGAGTACCAGATCGGTCGGCGAATCTCCCCGCACAAGAGCCAGACTCTTGCCATCCGGGGACCACTGATAGGAGTAAATCTTTAGAGAAGTGAAGTTCGTTAGCTGACGCCCCGGACCGCCGTCGAGAGGTTGCAGCCACAAATTGTCCACTCCCTTCTCGCGGATCGGATAAACAATCCCCTTGCCGTCCGGACTGAAGCGCAGCTGCCCTCGATGCCGCGGATCATAGTCGAAGCGGCGCAAAACGGTGCCCGATTCGAGGGACAGCAGTGAGATGTTCGGCTTCTGAGTTTTGAAATCGTAGGTTCCCAGTGCAGCCAGTTTTCCATCGCCCGAAAGGTCGAAGCGCTCGGCTCCGGCTGAAACCTCGCTGGAAACGCGTTCCGCCTTGCCACCGTCGATGGGGACTTTCATAAAAAACCTGGAGGCGTCGTCTACATAGAAGACGGTTTTTCCATCAGGCGCGCACGTAGGATAGAGATCACGTTTGCCTTGAGTGATGCGGCGCAAGCCGGAGCCATCGGCCTCGCTCCGCCAGACGCTCACGCCCTGCGTCTTAATCATTCCCCGTGCGAAGACGACATGACCATCACTGCACCCATGCGGCTGAAACGCCGTCGTGTCCTTTTCGTTGGCGATATCACCCTTGGTTTCACCATTTGCGTCCATCACGCGAATGGACCAGTCTTGTTCGGCCAGCAGGTGACCGTCGCTCGCCCATGAGATGGAGGGTATGGAATCTACGGCAGGAAGCCGCTTGACGTCGGAGTAGTCGGGCTTCTGGCCGGAACTAATATACAAATCGCGCAGGGCCTGCCGCATAATCGTCGCAATGGTTTTTCCGTCGGACGAGACGCTCAACGTCGCATAGTCATTGGTGTCGGCTGTGATGGCACGAAGTTTACCTTCCGGATAGCTGACCAATCCAAGCTGGTGCCGGGAGAAGTTGGTCTCGGCGTTCTGCATCATCACAGCGAGCGCCGTGCCGTCGGGCAGCCACGCGGCATTGCTGATAAAAGTCAACGGAGGCTTGGCGATCGTCTTCTGCTTGCCGGTTTCCGCATCAACCGCAATCAAGGAACTCGAGCTGTCCGCCTGATCAATCATCGGGCCGGCGATCACCTTCCCACCCGGCGCCCAGGCTGCATCCATCAGGATGCCAGCCATGGGTCCGCTGAAAATGCTCTTCTCGTCCCCGCCGTCAGCGTTGGCGACGATCAGATAGTACTTCCCCGGATCGGGATCGTTGGCGCGTATGAAGACAAAGCGTTGCCCGTCGTGAGAAAAGCTGGGATTCGAGTCGATATCTTTGAGCAGCAACTGAGGCGTTCCGCCGAGCACGGGAATGCGGTAAAGGTCATATTCCTGTGAGGCCGGGCCGCTGGCCAATAACGTATGCGAATAATAAATGTGACTGCCATCGGCCGAGAATCGCAGAGCGCTATAGGCCACCCGCTGCGCAGGAACAATTTGCACATTACTTTCGCTGGAGAGGTGGCGCAGCCACAGCGACTCATTGCCTTCGTTGTTCAATACATAGGCCAGATAATTTCCATCCGGGGATATCGCGCCAATCGTCGCATTGTGCGTACCGCTGACTTTTGTGACCTTGATACTCTGAAAGGGCTGATGGCGAGTCGCGAAAAATAAACTATAAACACCGAATGAGGCCGCGGCCACCAGCAGCGATACCACCAGGACCATCACTCCGAGTCCGGTTCGATGCTGGCGCGCCGCAGCTACCAACGCCGAACTACCGGAAACTTGCTCGCTCTTCGCCGGGGGCATGCCCGCGCTTGAAACCCCAACCGACCCGGAGTCGCGCGCCGGTTCGCGGCCTGATTCGGTATCGCGGCGCAAGCGCTTCAGATCGCTCACCAATTCGGCGGCTGATTGATAGCGCAGGTCGCGATCTTTCTCCAGCAGTTTGCAGACGATATCCTCCACCTTCGGCGGAAGCGCGGGGTTGATACGTGCCAAAGGAATCGGCGTCCGGTTCAGTATGCCGTCGAAGATAGTGGCTGCTGTGTCGCCGGCAAACGGTAAGGCTCCGCTCGCCATTTCGTAGAGCACTGTCCCGAACGAAAACAGATCCGTGCGGGCATCAAGGTCTTTACCCTTAGCTTGCTCAGGCGACATGTAGGCGACGGTGCCGACGGCGGTGCCCGGGCTGGTAAGAAATTCCTGGCTATCGGCAATCGTCGCAGCGGTCAGGTCGCCGGATGCTGGTTTGGTGAGCGGAGCAACCTTGGCCAACCCGAAATCGAGAATCTTCGCATGCCCTCGTTTTGTAACAAAAATGTTCGCCGGCTTAATGTCGCGATGCACAATTCCACCGGCGTGCGCCGCATCCAAGGCATCTGCGACTTCAATCGCCAGCGATAGTAATATTTCCGTCTCCAGCGGACGTCCGCCTATGCGGTGCTTCAGCGTCACGCCGTCCAGATACTCCATCACAATGAACGTGTACCCATCCTGCTCATCAATTTCATGAATCGTGCAGATATTAGGATGGTTGAGGGCTGAGGCGGACTTGGCCTCGCGCCGAAAGCGGGCGAGGGCTTGCGGATCTCGGGCCACTTCATCTGGCAAGAATTTCAAGGCGACAAAGCGATCCAGTTTCGTGTCTTCGGCCTTGTAGACAACACCCATGCCTCCGCCGCCGAGTTTCTCAACGATGCGATAGTGCGAAATAGTTTGGCCGATCATGCTTGAGCGATCATGGCAGGATGTCCCTGGGGCGATCTAATCTTAAGGACGCGTCGAAGGGGAGTCAAACCGCTTCGCGCTTGCTCGTTTAGAAGAAGAGTTTATTTACAGATTGATTTCCATCCCCTCAGCCGCGGCTCTTACTTTGGGATAGTAATTGCGCGCTTCGCGTACGACCTTATCGATCACCGCATCAGTGTGCTCGGGATCGTGATGAAATAAAATTAACTCTTTTGCGCCGCTCTCCATCACTACGTTCACCGCCTCACGCCAGTGGCTGTGGCCCCAACCGCGTCGGCGCGCTGCGTACTCTTCGGGAAGATATTGCGCGTCATAGATCAGCACATCCGCACCCTCGGCGAGTTTACGCACCGCTTTATCAAATCCCGCGTCGCCGGGTTCGTTGTCGGTGGCGTAGACGAGAATTCCATCTTTAGTTTCCAGGCGAAAGCCCATGCATCCCTGAGGATGGTTCAACCATGCGGTCTGGAGTTGCACGTCATCTTCCAGTGTCACCTTGCCGGCATCGAGGTCGTAGAAATCGCGCTGCGCTTTCATCTCATCGATTTTCACCGGGAAGTAAGGCGCCGCCATCTGGTCGGCGAGAACCTGCTTCAGGCTGCGGGTGCGAGCCGAGCACTGGAAAAGAAAGCGGCTTTGCGGATTGGTATAAAGAGGCCGGAAGAAGGGCATGCCCTGGATGTGATCCCAGTGAAAGTGCGAGACGAAGACGTGTGCGGAAAAAGGCTTCTCGCCGAATTCGCTTTGCAGTTGCTGGCCGAGCACGCGGAATCCGGTGCCGCAGTCGAAGATGTAAATGCGCTCGCCAAGGCGCACCTCTACGCATGAGGTGTTGCCCCCGTAGCGCATATTCTCGGGTTGAGGGGTCGGCGTGGAACCGCGCACGCCCCAGAACTTAATCCGCATAGGCTCGTGACCGCACCGGGCCCCACTTCTAGGTAGTTCCTTAACATATTCGGACCAGCGGGGGAGTTCGTCAATTCCTGCGATGGTTCCTAACGTAAAAGCGGAGAGCCTCTCCCCTATAATGATGCGCAAGGCGGATGACGTCCGCCGTATCCGTTTTTCATGACCTATCCCGATTTCAAGGAATTCGCCCGGCTGGCCCTCTCGGCAACCTTGGTGCCGGTGGTGAAATCAGTGAGCGCCGATCTGCTCACGCCGGTCTCGGCATTTCTTTCCATCGCAGAAAATGAGCCGCATGCGTTCCTGCTGGAGTCAGCCGAACGCGGCGAGCAGGTTGGCCGCTACACATTTCTGGGCGTGCGGCCGTACATGCGCCTGCGGGCCCGCGGTTCCACCATCGAAATTGAGCGTGGACGCACGCGCGAGAGGCACGAAGGAAACGTTTTTGAGTTTGTGAAATTGCTTTTGGGCGAGCATCACCCTGCCGCGGTACCTGGCCTGCCTCCCTTTACCGCCGGCGCGGTGGGATATTTTTCCTACGACGTGGTGCGGCAGCTGGAAAACATTGGTGCTCACGCTAAGGACGATTTGTCCTTGCCGGATTGCGAACTGATGTTCTTCGACCGTTTGCTGGCCTTCGATCACTTGCGCCACCAGATTCACATCGTTGCGGCCGCCGATGTCTCGAAGGAGACTCCCCGCGCCGCCTACGACCGGGCGCTGCGCGATATTGCATCCTTGGAAAGAAAGTTAGCCACCGGGCTGCGTCCGGCGATGTGGCGGAAATCGGCCAAGGCGAAGCCCGGAAAACTTAAGATTCATTCCGGGACCACGCGGGCAAAATTTCTAAAAAGCGTCGAGCGTTGTAAACAGTACATTGCGGCGGGGGACATTTTTCAGGTGGTGCTGTCGCAGCGCCTCGACTTCGTTCCCGGAATTGCGCCCTTCGATCTCTACCGTGCGCTGCGCCAGGTAAACCCTTCGCCTTATTTATATTTTCTGCGGATGCGAGACACACAAATCCTGGGCTCCTCTCCCGAGATGCTGGTGCGGGTCACCGGCCGCAAGCTGGAGTACCGTCCCATCGCCGGCACGCATCCTCGCGGACGTGACGAAGCCGAGGACTTGCGTCTGGAAGAGCAGATGCGAACCGATGAAAAAGAACGCGCCGAGCACGTGATGCTGGTCGACCTGGGACGCAACGACCTTGGTCGGGTCAGCGAGTATGGCTCGGTCAAGGTGAAAGACCTGATGTACGTAGAGCGTTACTCGCACGTAATGCACCTGGTCTCAGCCCTGGAAGGCACATTGCGCAAAGACCTGGGAGCCCTCGATGCCTTCGCCGCCTGCTTCCCCGCGGGCACCTTGAGCGGAGCGCCTAAAGTTCGTGCCATGCAGATTATCGAAGAACTGGAACCGGTCCGCCGGGGCATCTATGGTGGATCCGTCCTGTACGCCGACTTCGCCGGCAATCTCGATTCCTGCATCGGTATTCGAACCATGCTGATGCAAGGCAAGCACGCTTACTTGCAGGCGGGAGCTGGCATCGTGGCGGATTCGAATCCTGAAAGCGAATTCGATGAATCCATGAATAAGGCGCAGGCACTGCTGCGCGCGGTGAAGATGGCGCGCGGTTAGCCCGAAGCCCTGATTCAGAGACAACCTGTCAGCAGGGAATCCAGTCTAAGAGCCTGCCCTTTTCGTGAAATGAACCGCAATCTTTTCGTGGAGACGCTATTATGCGCTGGACCCCAGGCGGCAGCAGTGACGATGTAGAAGATCGGCGCGATGACAGCGGCGGCGGTGGCATGCAGTTCGGCGGCATGCATCTGGGTATTGGCGGCATTATCATCGTCGGCATTCTCAGCCTGGTCTTTCACCGGAACTTTTTTGCCCTGCTCAGCAACGGTGGAGATGCGTCTGCGCCGACTACGCAAAGCGAACGTTCCGAGCCCAGTCCAGCGAATAGCGCAAGAGATAAAGCCGAGCAACCGATGGTGGATTTTATAACCTTCGTCCTCAACGACACCCAGTCCACTTGGGCGAAGATTTTACCGGCGGAAGATCACGTGAATTATCATCACGCCAAACTGGTGCTGTATCGTAACGCCATCAATTCCGGCTGCGGCAATGCGCAATCGGCCACCGGCCCGTTTTACTGTCCTGAGGATGAAAAGGTTTACATCGATCTCGGTTTCTACGACGAACTGAACCGCCGCTTCGGAGCGCCCGGACAATTTGCCGAAGCTTATGTTCTGGCGCATGAGATCGGCCATCACGTGCAGAAGTTGCTGGGCATTGAAGCCAAGGCACGGGCTGCCCAGGAGCGCGATCCGCGATCCGCCAAGGCCATCTCCGTCCGCATCGAACTACAGGCGGATTGCTTCGCCGGAGTATGGGCGCACTCCACCGATCAACGCCATTTGCTCGAGGCTGGCGACGTAGATCAGGCATTGCGGGCGGCTTCTGCGGTGGGCGACGATCGTTTGCAGAAAATGTCTACGGGCCATGTCAATCCGGATAGTTTCACTCACGGCAGCTCCGAGCAGCGCATGCACTGGTTTCAACAGGGGTTTAACGGCGGGACGGTGGCGTCGTGCAACACGTTCCAAAATTAGTGTGAAGCCGGCGCGGGCTGGCTAACCCGCAGCAGTCAGGGACAGGAAATTCTCGATCAGCTTCTTGCCCACATCCGTCAGCACGCTTTCCGGATGGAATTGAACTCCCTCGACGATGTACTTCTTGTGGCGCAATCCCATAATGGTGCGTGAGCCATCTTTCTCCCGGGTCCAGGCGCTGACTTCCAATTCTTCCGGCAAGCTTTTTTCCTCCACGATTAGCGAGTGATACCGTGTGGCCGTCATGGGCGATGGCAGGCCGTGGAAGATCGTCTTGTCATCGTGCGTCACCGCGCTGGTTTTGCCGTGCATCAGGTGCGGAGCGCGAATCACGTTCCCGCCGAAAGCCGCGCCAATCGCCTGATGCCCCAGGCAAACTCCCAGCACCGGGACTTTTCCCGCGAAGTGCCGGATCAGTGCCATGCTCACCCCGGCATCCTGCGGCGTGCACGGCCCCGGTGATATCACAAGGCGCTCCGGACGCATGGCCTCTACTTCATCCGCGCTCACCTGATCATTGCGCCTTACTTCCACCTTGGCGCCTAGTTCCCCAAGATACTGCACCAGGTTGTAGGTAAACGAATCGTAGTTGTCGAGAACAAACACCATCCTGCCTGCCAGTTTACACGCTCCGGCTGCGGGTTCGATTTAGATGGAAGGCTTACTTAAGTGGAACTTCCGACGCCGGAACGGGCCATGCTTCTCCCCAATGGTGGTATTGACGTGCCGCATCCGGCAGCGCATTCTTGCATAGTACTCAGCCACTTCATTAGCTTGGAGTAACGCATGGCAGAAGCCCAGGAAAAACGGGCTGCGCGACGTTTTGCGCTCCAGATTCCGGTAGCCGTAGCTCGCAAGGACGCAGAGTTTAGCGAGACCGCCCAGATCCGCGACGTCAGCGCGCGCGGCATCAGCTTGTATCTCAACTCTCCTATCGAGCAAGGTTCACCTATCGGCTTCACCCTGACTCTGCCGCCCGAGATCACCCTCACCGAAAGCATTCGCGTGCAATGCAAGGGACGCATCGTGCGCGTCGAAGGCGGTACTCCAGAGGGGAAAATGGCCGTGGCCGCGGTCATTGAAGAGTACGAATTCCTTCCCGAAAAATGAAGCCAGGTCTCTTGCGCCTTCTCGACGGAAGAACTCCCGCCACTTTTTTCGCAACCTGACAAGTGATAAGGTTTTCTTAGTACGCTTCTGTCGGGGTGCACTCCCCTTACGAGGGTCCTCGGGAATTCTTTGCGATCGCGTCTTCAACTCGTTCGTGCCTTCGCGCTGCTAATGACTTTGGCAGGGACCTGCGTTTTCTCCCAAAACGCAGCGCCGCCGCCCGCCGTCGTCAAGCGCGAGCCCGCCATCGTTACCAGCGTGCGTGTGGTGCAGGATAGGGGCCTTCCCGCGGTCGAGATTGTCACCAGCCATCCCGTTTTACCCACGATTCAAATGCTGGATTCCCCCCCGCGGCTGGTTGTCGATTTGGCCAACGCCCGCATCGGGGCTACCCATAAGCGTACCCCGGTTTTGCAGCAAGATCTGCTGACCCTTCGGGCGGAACAGTTTCAGAATGATCCGCCGGTCACCAGGATTGTTCTCGACCTTCTGGTCACCTATGGATACTCGTGGGATGTCTCCGGCGACACTCTGATGGTGCGGTTGAAGCCGGCAGAAGATCCGAACGCCGCCAGCAGAAAGCCCACGCGCCAGCCCCCTCAGGCGCTATCCATAACGCCCGTGGAGACCGCCGCCGCGGTACCAGTCACCAGCGGGGTAGGTGACGTGGTCATGGCGGGCAAACATCTGGCCGCAGGTTCTTCCTTGACGGCCGGCAGCGATACTTCGGTTTTGCTCTTATCCAGAGGCGGAGAAGTCCGGGTTTGCCCCGGAACCACGCTTTCCGTAACGCCTTCCAAGAAGACGAAAGATTTGATGCTGGGCATGAGCACGGGCGCCATGGAGACGCATTACTCGCTGGCCGCATCGGCCGATACGGTGCTCACTCCGGACTTCCGCATTCTATTCGCCGGGCCGGGAGAATTCCATTACGCCATCAGCACCGACTCCCACGGCACAACCTGCGTCCGCGGCCTGAAAGGGAACACTTCTGCGGCGCTGGTTTCGGAATTGATTGGGGACCGGGTCTACCAGGTAAAACCGAATGAGCAGGCAGTGTTCCGCTTGGGGCGCATCGACAAGGTGGATACCGAGGTTCCGCTGGAGTGTGGATGTCCGCCGCCGCCGGCCGTAAATCGCGTCGAAACTGCTCCGGCAAATCCGCTTCCGGAATCCGCCTTGCCGGCCAATGTAACCCTTGACCAGGGCAACGCGGCTGCCGGGAACGGCGTCAAGCAAACCGGCACCGCTCCGCAGGTGCTTTCAAACGGACCCGAGATCCAGCCGGTGCCGCCCTCCAAGCCTGAGGACATTCACGTACAGGTAGATGCACCGCTCGTCTTCCAGGGAAAGAAAGCGAGCGCGACCGCGCCGGCTGCGGCCATTCCAGACGCGACCACACCCCCGGCAACTTCCCCGCCGGCAACAACACCTGCTTCGCCGCACATCGAGGCTCAACTGGACGTGCCGCCAGCGGCTCCAGAGCCTGCTCCGAAGCCCGAACATCGCAGCGTTCTGCACAAGATCGGCAGGTTTTTCGCCGGTATCTGGCGCTAATTTTTTTCTCGCCCGCCGCTAGCTGCGGTTGATGGCGCGCCGCAGTGGTTCCACTCTTTCGCGGAAGTCATCGGCCATGCTGGCGCCGCGCTCCGCCACGTCCCGTACACGTTCCTTGGCGTCGCGAATGTGATCTTTGGCCTCGTCGGTCCAATCCTGCAGCGTGTCGCGGGCATCGTTATAGCCCCGCTTCAGGTCTTTACGGAACTGCTTGCCGGTTTTAGGGGCCAACGCCAGAGCCACCAACGCTCCTGCGCCCAGCCCGATCAAAAGAAATGTCACTGCGGTGCCGATGCTTGTTCCTTCCGAAGACTCGTAATTTCCAGTGCTCATAATGACCTCATTTCAGATTGCGGTAGCTTGCCGGGCAAGATTCGCGGCGGCTTCAACAATAACTCAACTGTAATTCTATTCCCTTTGCGCACAAAGACGGGCGCGCAACCGACGTGACAAATGCGGTCTCTCTACGATGAGCCCTCTTCCGGGAAGGTTTCCTTTCCCGGTGGCCTGAGTGTAAAATAACTTTTTCGGCCTTGCGGGGTGGAAAATGTGGCCTGCCCGCCTTCCGCCCGCTCAGCACACGTCATTATTTTGAAGGAGATAGTTTTCAGCGATGTCGATCCCTGCCACTCAACTGCGTCCCGGCATGATCATCAAGCACAACAATGATCTGCACTCCGTTTTCAGCGTCGAACACCGCACGCCCGGCAACCTGCGTGCCTTCATCCAGGCCAAGCTGCGCAACCTCCGCACCGGAGCCATGTTCGAGCACCGTTTCCGATCCCCCGATCCCATCGAAAAGGTCAACGTCGATGAAGTCGATATGCAGTTCCTCTACGCCGATGGCGACAATTTTTACTTCATGGATACCGCCAACTACGAGCAAACCCATCTGAGCAGAGATGTTCTGGGCGGTGCCGTGGACTACCTGATTGAAAATCTGGAAATCAAAGTCGAATTCTTCGACGGCAAAGCCGTCGGCATCGAGCTGCCGCAAACCGTAATTCTCACCGTGATCGAAACCGAGCCCGGCCTGAAGAGCGCCACCGCCTCCAGCGTTACCAAAGCCGCCAAAACCGAGACCGGATTAGTCGTGCAGGTCCCGCCCTTCATCAACGAAGGCGAAAAGATCAAAGTAGACACCGCCGAAGGCGTCTACCTCTCTCGCGCGTAATACCAAAGCCGCTTGTCATCGTGAAGCGGGTGCCCCGTCCTTGTCGCGTTCTTTGCGACAGGGCGGGGATTCTGGTCTCCTATCCCGCATTTCAATTTCCCGGAAATCACTAAAAATAATTCCCCTCTGTGACTTATCAAGTTCCTCATGAGCCGGGGCTTGGATGTGCCGAAGATCCATTGGGTAGAGGCTTAATCGTCGGAGATCCGGGCGGAGGAATTCCCAGTTCATATCGAATCGCCATCATTACTTCGTCACTCAAAATGTCCGCTCGCTGCCATAAATCGTCTCGAGTTTCTAGATAGCTATCGTCGCTTTCAGTATGATTGATAATCAACCGGGCCAGCTGAACTGCCACATCCGCATATTCGTATAAAAAGTCTGTCGTTACGTCCCCGCACATCAGCTGTGCAAGCGCAGTATTCGCTCGCAGAAATTCGATTACTTCGTCGAAACTCTCAACTCCATCGGCGCGAGCCTTGTTTCGTGCTTCAGTTTGGTCTGCGGGTCCGGCCTCGTTCGAGTACTGATCCTCCAAAAAGGCGATCCCAAACCTTGCCGCTATCGCTTGTTTTGTACACTCGAATAATACTTCCCGCTTCGATTCCCACTGCCTCTGCCGTGACCACACTTCGTCACTAATTTGTGCCTCGATTGCTTTGGTTGCTTCCGTCATTTTGCGCGTTTGCCTCAAGACTTCGGCGAAGCCGTCAGCAATGGCTTTTTCTTCGCCGCGTTTTTTGAAGTACGCACCGTAATAGGCCGCGATCGCGGAACCGGCTATTGTGAGGAGACTTGTAATCGCTGGGTACATTCTGCACCTCGCTTATACACACGTGAGCGATTGCCCTTTACTCGGCAGATTCTATACTGAAGTCAATCATCCCTCCGCATCGAAACTATGTATAATCCGCCGATGCCAGCAATCGCCCGCAGCATCATCGCGCTCGGCTCGCTGTTGTTCATCGCGACCGCATTCGCAGGAGGACAAGACGTGAAATCTCAGGAACCTGAAAAGTCGAAGCCGCCAGTTAAAACCGAGCAGCGCGGACGCATCCTTGGCATCGGCGGCGTCTTCTTCAAATCCGCCAACCGCGATCAGATGCGCGAATGGTATGCCAAGCATCTTGGACTCGCCGACAAAGGCGAAGGCGTGATGCTCCCCTGGCGCGAGCACGACGACCCGCAAAAAGAACACGTTACCGTTTGGACGATCTTTCCCGCATCATCCAACTACTTCCCAGCCGCGCAACCGCTCATGATCAATTACATCGTCGATGACATGGACGCTCTGCTCGACCGCCTGAAAAAAGAGGGAGTGAAGATCGACGACAAGCGAATGGATGAATCCTACGGCCGCTTTGCCTGGATCTACGACTCGGACGGAAATAAAATCGAGCTCTGGCAGCCGCTGCCCGCCAAGCCCTAAGAAGTCGCCGAAAACGCGGGAAGTTCTGGAATAGCGTGGCGGAGCCGCGCTTCAGCGCTGCGAGTTACCTTCGCCGCCGCCGCTGCTCACTCTCTTTTATCAAGTCGCTTATATCCGCCATTGGACGTATCTCCACCGGTCCTAGTCCAAACTTAAAGCCGGGTAGCTGCGAGACCATCTGAACCGCATGATTCAGGTCTCGCGCCTCCAGAATCTGAATGCCGCCCAGCTGTTCCTTGGTCACCGCATAAGGGCCGTCCGTCGTCGCGACTTTGCCGTTTTTCCAAGACACAGTCAACGCCGTCTCCGAAGGCTGCAGCGGCACCTCGGCCACCAGATGTCCGGTGGCGCGCAGGTGGTCGTTGTACTCAAAGCATTCGTCAAACGTTGCCTGTCGCTCGGCCTCGCTCATCCCTTCGAATTTTCCCGGCTCAAGGTATCCCAGGCAGATGTATTTCACTGTTCTTCTCCTCGTCTCCGGGTGCGAGCCAGCGGCGCACTCTTGCGCTGGCTCCCATCCCGGGAAACTACGGTGCGCATTTCCAAGTCGCCGCCGTGGAGGCTATTTCGTTGCCCCGTTCGGGTCCGGGAAGAAAAGAAGCTCGCGCACTTCGCCAGCCACATCGCAGGCGATGGTACCCTTTTTCGCCCATGCCAGCGCCTCGTTCATATTGGCGCATTCCAGTATCCAGAAACCGCCCATGTGCTCCTTGGTTTCGGTGTACGGC
The DNA here is from genome assembly GCA_963758565.1 of uncultured Acidobacteriota bacterium. Classification (GTDB taxonomy): domain Bacteria; phylum Acidobacteriota; class Terriglobia; order Terriglobales; family Acidobacteriaceae; genus Sulfotelmatobacter. The sequence goes on from CAVWVX010000001.1 coordinate 1,409,596, forward strand.
CCGTCGGTAACCAGCACCTTTCCGTCGGACTTCCTGCGCACCGTCTTTGCCTGGCCGGCCGGTGAAATGCCGCAGGCAAACTTCCTGATGCCGGCAGCAATCATTTCGCGGTTGAGTGCGTGGATCTCTTCCATCATCGCTTCCGTCACGCTGGACGGGTCGAAGTTGTCAGGCATGTAGTTACAAACCAGATATTGTGGCATGACTTTTTCTTTCTCCTGGAATGGTCTTCATTGACTAGTCTTCGGCCGGGCCGATTGCCCTGCCTTCACGCTATAGTCGAACGGCCGGACCGAATTCCGACAAATCATGGTAGTGCTACGAGTTAAAGGTTAGAATGTCTGGGTCAGCTCCCCGATGGATCTGTTTATCGGAAAAGGAGCCATCAATGAGCAACGTACAAGTCGACCAGAAGAGCTATGAGATGCCACCGCGCGAGGGGATCAGCATCGCGCATTTTCTCACCGTCGCCGACGTCGAGCGATCGGCTCGCTACTACGAAAAGGTCTTCGGCGCTCGCATTCTGACCATGGGTGACGGCAACGCGCCTCCGTATCTTCAGCTTGCGAATATTTGGATGATTCTGAACGTAGGAGGCGGGCCGACGCCGGACAAACCGACGGTAACGCTCAGCGTACCGGACCCGAATCACATCAACAGCTTTATGAATTTCCGCGTTGCCGATATTCAAGCGTGCTACGAATTATGGAAAAGTCGCGGCGCCGAGTTCATCACGCCGCCAATACCAAAGTACGGCGAGATACGCTGCTACATCCGCGATCCTGACGGTTACATCATCGAGGTCGGCCAGAGCACCGATCTCACCTACGGTTAACGCGCGGCGACTCGGTGCCCCGTTTCTTGCGTTCTTTGCGAGAAAGCCTGCTCCGAGCGAAGTCGAAGGGTGAAGCTTTTGACTTGAGCCCGGAGAGTTCTTTCTACTGGCGCATCTCAGCCGCCACGTCGTCGCCGAACTTCTTCTGGATCTCTTTTTGCGTCTCAGGATCGAAGTCTGTCATATCAAACATCCGGCGAACTTCGACCATCTCGTTATCTTTTCCAGGAATGCGCGAGGCCCACTCCAGCGCCTCTTCCCGCGACTTCACCTGGATGATCCAATAACCGCCCACCACTTCTTTCGCTTCGGTAAACGGACCATCGGTCACTTTCGATTTTCCGTTCTTGAAAGTGACGCGCGCGCTCATCGTCGCCGGCGGAGTTAGCCCGTCCAGCGCCACCAGCACTCCCGCCTTCCCTAGTTCCTCGTTGTACTTGCCCATTGCCTCCATGTCTTTGAAGTCGGGCACCGTCCCGGCCTTTGCGGTTGCGTAGTCCTTCGGATACATGATCATCATGAAACGCATTGTGTTCTCCTTAACGTAATAAGTATGGATTGTCTGTTCGGGGCCGCTTGCCTGCCCTTCACCCCATAGTCGAACGGCCAGACCGGAATTCGACAAGCCTCCAAAGAATTTTTTTCCGTCTCTCCTACTTTTTGGTGAGAACCACATGCGTGGCGTTCTCGGCGGCCTCGTGCTCCGTCACAGAAAATCCCAGCGCAGGCAGGTCCAGGCCGGTAAGCAGCGCCTCCCCCTTGCCGAGGACAACCGGCGCAACCGCAAGATGGATGGAGTCGACCCACCCGGCCTGCAGATACTGCCGCACGGTGGAAACCCCGCCTCCAATCTTGACGTCCTTCTCACCCGCAGCTTGTTTCGCCAGCCGCAGCGCCTCTTCGATTCCGCCCGTGACAAAATAAAAAGTCGTCCCGCCTTCCATCACGATGGGTTCCCGCTCGTAGTGCGTCAGAATGTAGGTCGGAGCATGATATGGCGGATTGGGCCCCCACCATCCCTTCCACGAGTCATCCGGCCACGCGCCGCGCACCGGACCAAACATGTTGCGGCCCAGGATGAAGGCGCCAAAGTTTTCCATCGCTCGTCTGGCGAACGCGTCGTCCACACCGGTAGATCCGTCTTCCTTCCCCTGCATGGCGCGGAATGTTCGGGTAGGAAAGAACCACTGAAATATCTCCGGACCACGCTTGCCCAGCGGATGCTCCATGCCCTGCTCAACCCCTGCTCCGAAACCGTCCAACGACACACTAAATCCCGCGACCCGAACCTTCGACATGCATGCTCCTCGATTTCGAAATCAATATAAGTTCCAAGCCCATTCTGACATCCTAGCCGTATCGCGACGGTGGGAAATCGACACGATTTGCGGATTTTCGCGTGGCGTATCACCCGGGAAACACTGCCTGGCAAGGCTGATTGCTCCGCCGTTACTGTATGGTCGAACATACGGATGGAATTCGACAAATCGTCCAAGAAATTTTTACGCTGGCCAACCGCCCTCACGCCCTCGACGGCGTGCGAGAAACCAAGCAGCGGCACTATACAACTCTGGCCTTGGCGGGGCGGGTGGCCCACCTTTAGCGATCTCTGCGTGCATACTCGTTGAGGCTGGGCGGAGATGCTGCATGCGCTATTTGATTTTGTCGTGGACGGCGGCTCACCCTGGCTTTCAAGACAGAAACCTGCGGCAGTTTCGATGCCGAACCAGGCCCTTATCAGAGTCATTCCGCCCAAAGTGGTGTGATTGAAATCACTGATGGGCGTCTGGCATTGCGGATATTATGACCCGTTGAAGCCGCCCTGTAAGGTGCTTTATGAAAACTCTAAAAGTCTCTTTGATCGCTACTTTGATTGGAACTGCGGTTGGGTCGGGTTCATGGGCCTTCGGCCTCGGGCGGATCATCTGGTACGCTCACCCTCAATTTGCGTGTTTTCTGCTGACCCTTGCCACGACCATCGTGATTCAGCTTACCTGGCTTCGGCTGACTGAGACGAATTCCCAATAACTGGGCGGGCTTTAGCGATCTCTGCGTGCAGCATTCTCGTTGAGGGTGCCCCATCCTTGCGTTTTTTTGGAAGGGTGGGCGGAGATGCTGAGTGCGCTATTGGTTTTGTTCTAGAGTTCTGTCGAGTCTTCTTTTATCCCAACCCGCGAATCCGCTCCTGCAAAAATTGCCTCTCTGGTTCCTGCTGGGTCAGCGCCAGCGCCTTCTCATAAGACGTCCGAGCCTCGGCGGTCCTGCCCAGCCTGCGGTACATATCGGCGCGGGCAGAATGTGCCAGGTAGTAATTGGCCAGTTCGCCATGTTGTAAAACTGCGTCGATCTGCGCCAGCCCGGCCTCTGGACCATCGCGCATGGCAATGGCCACGGCAGGATTGAACTGTACAACGGGCGAAGGCTGAATTCGGGCTGTAACTAAGTGATAAACTTTTGCCGCTAGCCGTCTCCCGTTTGTGCGAAACTCGCCGGACTGTTATTTTGTTAAGCTCCATGACAGCAGAACTGCAAGCCCGCCGCTTCATCGTCCGCGGACGTGTGCAGGGCGTCGGTTTCCGCTGGTTTGTCGAACGCGAGGCGCACATCCTGAAAATCGCGGGATGGGTTCGCAACAACGCCGACGGCAGCGTGGAAGTGCTGGCCCAGGGTTCGCGCGATCAGCTTTTGGGATTACGTTCGCGTTTGCGCGAAGGGCCGCGTGCGGCGCGCGTCGATATGGTGGAGGAAGCCGAAGTCAAGGCGGTTGAGGGTATCAATTCATTTCGCATTGAAGGAGCCTGGTAATTGTCGAATCATTCCCGACTGGATCCCGATCAACTCAAGCAATTAATCCGCGAAGTGCCGGATTTCCCCAAAAAAGGAATTCTTTTTTATGACATCACCACCCTGCTGAAAAATAAAGTCGGCCTCGCCACTCTCGTCGATCGCCTTGCCGAACACTATGTCGATCAGAAAATAGATTTGGTTCTTGGCATGGAAGCCCGCGGATTCATCTTTGCCCCCGCCCTAGCCTATCGCTTGAATGCGGGATTCGTTCCCGTCCGTAAAGTGGGCAAGCTTCCCGCCGAAACCGTGAAGTTCGATTACGCCCTCGAGTACGGCACCAATTCGCTGGAGATGCACAAAGACGCCATCGAGAAGGGACAGCGCGTGTTGATCGTCGACGATCTTCTGGCCACCGGAGGAACCGCGGAGGCGACGGCAAAACTGGCAACGCTGTTAGGCGCGGAAATTGCCGGACTAGGTTTCATCGTCGAACTGGACTTCCTGCGGGGACGCGACAAGTTGCAGGGCTACGACGTCATGTCCCTGCTCCATTATGACAAGTAGCTTTTCTTGCCTGGTCAGCGGATTAACGAACCAGATTAACGAAGTGGGTTAACGAAGCGGGTTACCGAAATATGTGCGACACGCCGATCAGAATTCCAGTCCAGATGGTCAAGCTCACGGCGGTGGCCAGCCCTATGCCCAGCACCGCATTCCACTTCACGCCTTTGGGCGCGAGACCGGGGCGGACGCTGGCATCGTACTCTACCCAGGGGCTGACCCGTTTCATCGGTTGTAAGTTCGCGGGAAGCATACCCCAGGACGGCGAAATGGAAATGCGCTGGCGACTAGTGGATACAAAGAGCTGCGATTTATAGCTCATATTTTTATCCGCGAAATCCGCGCCTCCGGACCGTTTCATTCTCCCGGCACAACCGCCGACTGAAAATAAGATGACAGCCTCTCCGTAAGAGGTTGCGCCCGTTTGTCAAGAGCTTGTCAATTTGCCTGCGTCATCGGCTAGCTGACGCTGCTAGTTTCTCCCTGCTTCTAAATCTCTTCCAGTAACAACTTCGAGTCCTTGGGCAAATAGCTCTTGCGCCGGAACCAATCCTGCATGGCCTCGCGGAGCTGCTCGATCGGTACTTGGTTGCCGATCTCCATGCGCCCGTCTGCGGTTGGTACGGTATCGTCGAACACGCTGGCATTGGTAAAGTTGCGCATGGAAAAGCTGTCCAGCCATTTCAGCGGGCAGGGAAGCTGTTGACCGTGGTCCTCATACTCCACGCGGATCTTGCGGACAAACATGAAATGATTTAATCACAGACGGCGAAGAATGCGGGCAGCGTGCGGGGCCAAAGTTACGCAGGAAGGGTTGCCGGAACTTCGGTGACCACGGATTCCAGGTGAGCCAAGGTTTCATCGACCGTCAGCGAATACATTTCGCGGCCCAGGCCTTCGCCCGCCTCGAGCGCGGTCTTCAGGTAATGCCCTGCAATTTCGATGGCGAGCGAGTCGGTGATCATGTGACCAGTGCGTTTTTTGTATTCGATCCAGGCAGGATGCGGCAGAGCGACCGAAACACTTTTTCCGTTGAGCAGGAATTTTACGTCGACTGCATCCGCATGGCGTGTGGCAATGGCGACGATCAGTGCCTGATAGATGCAGTGCACCGGCTTTTTCGTCCAGCGGTCTGTGGCAGTGAAATCTTGATACATGGCTATGAAAACTATAGCGGAGGCGGAAGCACTGGGCAAATGTTGTCTTAGTCGCTGCCGCCGGCAATGGCTCCGATAATCAGAAAAGGTTCTTTCCCCGATACTACAGATTCCGGCAGCGGCGTGTCCGGTGATTCATGCGATAGATCCTGCTCGCATGCGAAGAAGCGTAGAAATGCCCGCCGTTGCAGGGTTCCATGATCGCGGATTGTACCGCGCAACATGGGGTACCGGGCTTCCACTGCGTCCAGCAGAGAACGTTGGGTTACGGGCGCCGAAACTTCCACTTGCACTTCGGCGCCGGTGTGCGCGAGCGTGCGCAAATGCTGCGGAAGAACCACGCGTATCGATGCTAAGCCCATGTTTAACGCTCTCTAAATTCAAACTCTACACTACAGGGATTCCCCTACCCTTTTCAGCAGATTTCCTTATACCAAAGCGGACTTGCCTCCCTCATTTTATGGGTTGGGGAATTTTTTTGCCCAAAAGACCTTGGTAAAAATCTGAGGGCTTAAAGTGCGCGAGGAGAGACTTTTGACAGGTATTCAGCGTTTTCATTTATCCCGCGCGCCGAAGCGCAATTCAGCGGGAGGGATTGTGACCGCCGCCAGCGACGAAATGAATGCAACGCCAAGTTTTGAAACGGAACCCCGAATCAGCACTGGCTGTGTTGGACTGGACAATATTCTCACTGGTGGATTTCCGCGCGGACGATTGTATCTGGTGGAAGGAGATCCGGGCGCGGGCAAGACGACCCTGGCGGTGCAATTTACTCTGGAAGGAGTAAAACAGGGCGAACGCACGCTCTACATCACGCTTTCGGAATCCCGCCTTGACCTGGTCCATGCAGCGACGTCGCACGGTTTCTCGCTGGACGGGGTAGAAATCGTCGAACTATTGCCCAGCGAAAGCGACCTTCTGCCGGAGCAACAGTACACGGTTTTTCATCCGGCGGAGGTTGAACTCAACGACCGGATGCAGCGCATCGTAAAAGAAGTGCAGCGTGTTCGTCCGGAGCGACTGGTGATTGACGCCCTGAGCGAGCTGCGCATGCTGGCGAAGGATCCGCTCCGCTACCGCCGGCAGATTCTTTCGCTGAAAGACTTTATGGCCGATCAGGAGTGCACAGTCATTTTGCTCGATGACCGCAGTTCCCGCGATCCCGATCTGCAACTGCATAGCATTGTGCATGGCGTGATCAGCATGGATAAAGTGCCACGGGAATATGGCAAGACCCGGCGACAGATTGAAGTTGTGAAATTGCGGGGTACTCCCTACCGGGAAGGGTTTCACGACTACACGATCGCCACGGGAGGGGTGGTGGTATTTCCCCGCCTGGTGGCCGCAGATTCCCGAACGGAAGCTCCTCCAGAGCCGGTTTCCAGCGGGATCGCGGAACTTGACGCTCTCACCGGCGGAGGGTTGGATCGCGGCACCAGTACGCTGTTGATTGGCCCGGCGGGGTGCGGTAAGACGAGCATTGCCATGCAGTGGGCGGCCACGGCCGCCGAGCGCGGTGAGTCCTGCGCCTTCTTTACCTTCGAGGAAGCTCCCAGCACCATGTTGATGCGTTCCTCGGGATTGGGCGTTGATATTCGCAAGCACGTGGAGACGGGAAAGATCGCCATCCAGAGAGTCGATCCAGCCGAGATGTCGCCTGGAGAACTGGTCGCCCTGGTGCAGCAGCACGTGGAGAACGAAGGCGTCCGCATGGTGGTGATCGACAGCCTGAACGGTTATCTGCAATCCATGCCGGGAGAGCAATTTCTGGCGGTGCATCTGCATGAGCTGCTTTCTTACCTGGGAAATCACGGGGTACTTACGTTGATGGTTTTGGCGCAGGCGGGCACGCTGGGTTCCCCTCTGCAAAGCGCAGTGGATGTCAGCTACCTGGCCGACAACATACTGCTGCTTCGCTATTTTGAGACTCACGGGGAAGTTCGGCAGGCAATCTCCACCATTAAACGGCGCAGCGGTGCTCACGAACACACCATCCGGGAGCTGAGATTGGGGCCGGATCGAATTCATATCGGGCGTCCCCTGCAAGAGTTTCAAGGCGTGCTGACCGGCACACCGACATTCCTGGGAGGATTTAAGGAGAGCTGAGGATGCAGTCTTCGCTGCACAGCGACTATCGAGTGCTGGTCCTGGCTCCTTTTGGGAAGGACGCCATCCTGGTGCGCGAGGTTCTGGAGCGCTCCGGCATTCCAGTGGGCGTAGTGGCCAACGCTGGGGCCATAGCCAGTTGTGTAGCGGGGGGCGCTGGAGCCGCGATTCTCGCCGAGGAGGCGCTCGACGAAGAGAGCATTGAAATGCTTGGGCGCAGCGTGACGGCCCAGCCGGCATGGTCGGATTTCCCTATCATCGTTCTTACCGGCGGCGGCGCCACGACTCCTTACACGGAAATGATGGTGCGCTCGCGAACTCCCATGGGGAATATCAACCTGATCGAGCGGCCGCTGCGTCCGGCGACCCTGATCAGCAGCGTGCGCACCGCGATCCGCTCGCGACTGCGGCAATACGAGATTCGCAATCACCTGGAGGAACGCGCGCAGGTGGAAGAGGAGTTGCGCCGGGCCCACGATGAACTGGAGTCCCTGGTCGAACGCCGGACAGTGGCCTTGCGCAAGCTTTCGGCACGGCTGATGCGGGTGCAGGATGAAGAACGCCGGCGCATCGCGCGCGAGTTACACGACGGCTTGGGGCAATGGCTGGCGGCGGCTCAAATCAATGTGGATATGGCGCTGATTCATTCCGGCAACAAACCATCTCCCATTCTGCAGGAGACACGGAAGATTATTGAGCACGCCGTTTCCAGCATTCGCACCATGTCTTATCTGTTGCATCCACCGTTGCTGGATGAGGCCGGGTTTGAAGCTGCGGCACACTGGTTCATCGATGGCTTCTCCAAGCGCACGGCCATGGCGATCAAGACAAACTTCACGCATCCTGACTGCGAGCCCAGCGGGAAATCGAAGGGTCCACGCATGCCTGAGGTGGTGGAGCTGGCCCTGTTCCGGGCGCTGCAGGAAGGTCTCACCAATGCGCATCGCCATTCCGCGAGCCCGAATGTGGAAGTAAAATTCCAACGCTTTCCGGATTTAGCCACGCTGGAAGTTCAGGATTTCGGCAAGGGACTGCCCAAGGCGGTGATGGATCGGTTTCAACGCACAGGGACCGGCTCAGGCGTAGGTCTGGCCGGGATTCGCGAACGAGTCAAGGAACTGGGCGGAGATTTCACCATCAGTTCCAGCGATAGCGGTACTATCTTGCGGTCCGCCGTGCCTCTGACCGACGGAGTGAGCAAAGGCGAGGGGTTGACGGCGACGGCGGAAGCGCCGGTAACCGGAACACGAACAGTGTTCTCGCGCCCAGCCTAACCCCGGGCTTTATTAGTCTCAACCGAACTGAGTTCGTCGCAACGGCTTCACGCCAGGGTCTGCACCTCTACCGACAGCACGGCGGGAAGATCACGCACGATGGGCGCCCAGCTATCTCCGGCGTCGGCGGAGGCATAGACTTGCCCGCCGCTGGTGCCGAAATAAATGCCGCATTTATCCAGAGAATCTACCGCCATGGCATCCCGCAAGACGTTCACATAACAATCGGCTTGGGGCAATCCTTTGGTGAGCGCCTCCCATTCATTGCCTCCGCTGCGACTGCGATAGACGCGCAGCTTACCGTCGGGAACGAAGTGTTCGGAGTCGCTTTTGATGGGAACCACGTAAAGCGTCTCCGGTTCGTGGGCATGAACGTCGATGACGAATCCGAAATCGGTGGGCAGATTGCCGCTGATTTCTGTCCAGTTGTCGCCGGCATCGTCGCTGCGCATTACGTCCCAGTGTTTCTGCATGAAGAGGACGCCCGGCCGCGAGCGGTGCATGGCGATGTGGTGAACGCAATGGCCGACTTCAGCGTTGGGATCGGGAATATATTGCGAGCGCAATCCGCGATTGATGGGCTTCCAGGTCTTGCCGCCGTCATCGGTTCGGAAGGCTCCGGCAGCTGAAATTGCAATGAACATTCGTTGCGGATCGCTGGGATCAAGGATGATGGTGTGCAGGCACATACCGCCTGCGCCCGGTTGCCATTTGGGACCGGTGCCATGGCCGCGGAGGCCGGAGAGTTCGTTCCAGTTTTGCCCGCCATCGGTGGAGCGGAAGATGGCCGCATCTTCCACGCCTGCATACACTGTCTCAGCTTCGGTAAGGGACGGCTCAAGATGCCATACGCGCTTGAACTCCCAAGGGTGTTGAGTGCCGTCATACCACTGATGTGTAGTAAGCGGTTTGCCGGTTGCGCCGGCAGTGTCGTATACGAATTTGTTGCTGACAGCTTTCGGCGGGCCGGGGACGGGTATTTCTCCGGCCGGGGTTCCGGGTTGGTGCCACGTCTTGCCTCCATCATCGGAGCGCTGGATGATTTGGCCAAACCATCCGCTGGTCTGCGAAGCATAAATGCGGTTGGGGTCGACGGGCGAACCTTTCACGTGATACATCTCCCATCCCGCAAAGTGTGGACCGCTGACCTGCCATTTGTCGCGCTTGCCATCGGCAGTCAAAATGAACGCGCCCTTTCGCGTTCCCACCAGAACCCTCACTCCACTCATTGCTTTCTCCTTTCAGCGTCACGCTTTCGTCGCAAGTGCTTATCAAAGTACGAACTGACCGAAGAGCATACCAAATCGAAGCGCGCAAAAGTTTGTGATCAGTGCTTGTCTGCATCCGCCGTTCCGTCCGACCACTTGGCGAGCGGAACCAAAAACACGGTCATACGATCCTCGGGAGCGTTGGCGGTCAGAACCGGGGAACCCGGCAAATCCGCGCCCCAGGCAGCGGCCTCAGTGAGCGGAAGGAAAAACATCAAGTGAGGATGCCAGTGCCCGCCGTCGTCGCTTAAGTAGGATTGCTTCGACAACATGTAGCTCATCGCGCCGGGCTGCACTTCCGGCAATTCTTTCCGGTCGAAGGCAGTCTTGATAGCGGCGAACATCTGAACGCGGGATTGCCCGGCCAAAACTAAGTCGGTCTTTTTAAGAGTCATGGGAACATAAGATCGCGCCGCAGGTGCATTCAGGCAGATGGCACCCCGCAGTTTGGGATTCCAGAAGTTAGGATCGTCGATGCCGGCGGTCCAGGATCGCAGCACCATGCAAACGAAACCATTCTTACCCTTGACGGCGGTTTCGTAGCCATGCCGACCCAGCACCATGACCTCGGCATCGCGAGAGATGGAGTCGGGGGCGGCGCTACGGGCCATGGCAATTTCCGAGTCTCGATCGGCGATTAAGTACTGATCGAGTGCTGCCATGTTGGGGTACGGCGTTTTCGGTGCCTGCGCTGGCAGCCATGTCGAGAGCAGGAACAGGAGAGCGGAGATTCCCGGGACGATTTTGGGCAAAATTTTGATAGTCATCGATTTCTCCTGCGAGAAAGAATCGGTAAGGCGGGCATTACCGACTTCCGCAATAGTATCCATAGATTACTTTCAAAATGCAAGTGATCGGGTTAGACTGGATAGTGATGAAGAAGGCGGTGATAAAGCGGCGGTCAGGGTGCCCCCTGAATGCTTCGGTCGAGATGTTGGGAGACCGCTGGTCGCTATTGATCATTCGGGACATGATGCTCCGCGGCTTTTGTACTTACAAGGAATTCATGGAGTGCTACGAGGGCATCGCCAGCAACATCCTGGCGGATCGATTGAAAAAACTGGTTCGCAATGGAATCATTTCGGCCCGTCCCGACCGCTCTGACCAGCGAAAGACGACTTATCTTTTGACAAAGAAGGGAATTGACTTGGCGCCGGTGCTCACCGAGATGGTTCTGTGGGCAGCTGCGCATGAGGATACGGGAAATCGGCCGCTGGTCCGGCAAATGCTTCAGGATAAAGACAAATTTCTAGAACAGATTCGGCAGAAGTGGGTCGAGGGCAAGAAATCCCGCTCGTGATTTTTCTGTGAATGCAGGTCATGGCCTGGATCGGTCAACATGACTGAGCTTGGGGGCATTCGACGAGGTTGCTTCGGTTACCATGGAGTGGTGCCGAATCTGGTCTTAAAGCAAGCTGAACTGAACATTGTTCGTGCGGCTCATCTGAGCAAAATCCCATGGCTGGTGCATGGATTTTCCACCCGCGTTGGCGGATTCTCGCGAACCTACGGGGGAGAAGCACTGAACCTGGGCGTCACCAAAGAAGACTCAAGAGCGGCGGTGGAGCGCAACCGGGCAAGATTTCTGCAGAAAGTTGGGGCAGCCGGTACGCGCACGAAAAGGAATCGCAGTGCGAATGCTCTCCCGCTGGTCACGCTGCGCCAAATTCATTCTGACATTATCCATTTTGTGGATGCGCTGCCCCCAGGACAGCTGGTTGGCGATGGAATCGTCAGCGATACTCCGGGATTGATGCTGGGAATACAAACAGCGGATTGCCTGCCCATCATTTTGGTAGATCCAAAGCGGCGTGCCGTGGGGGTGTTCCACGCGGGCTGGCGGGGCACGTTTGGGCGCATTGTGGAAAAGGGAGTGGGACGAATGCAACTCCACTTCGGCAGCCGGCCCGGCGATATCAGGGCGGCAATTGGGCCGGGCATTCACGGATGCTGCTATGAAGTAGGGGAGGAGGTTAAGACGAAGTTTGAGGGGCAATTCCCCTATGGAGCGGAGTTGTTTCATGAAACGGAGGAAGTGAATCCCGTGCGCGAAAAATATCCCATGCTGTTTCTGACCGCGCGGGCTCCTGGACACAGCATTTTGCCGAAGAAAATCTTTCTCGATCTGGTGGAGGCGAATCGGAGGCAATTGCTGGCGGCGGGTGTTATGGCGAAAAACATTGTGGCTTCAACACTTTGCACGAACTGCCGGCCTGATTTGCTGTTCTCTTATCGCGCCGAAAAAGGGAAGACAGGACGCATGCTGGGCGTGGTGGGAGTCCGGGGATGAGGGCAGGGCTAACGAAAAAATCTAATTGGCGAAGTTTCGCGTTTGTTTTATGACGTTGCTACATCATTGGAGCCGCCGCCGCAGGGGGTTCAGCAGCCGGGGGATCGCTGATGCCGTCATTCACCATGTCTTTTAACTCTTTGCTGGGCTTGAAGAAAGGAATCTTCTTGGCGGGAACTTCGACTTTCTCGCCGGTTTTGGGATTGCGTCCCATGCGGGGCTTGCGCTGACGGGTGCGAAAACTGCCAAAGCCGCGGATCTCGATTTTGTCGCCCGCGCGCAGGGAGCGGACTACGCTGTCAAAGATCGTCTCCACAATCACTTCGCTGTCTTTGCGCGTAAGTTCCGCTAAACGCGAGACTTCGTCAATCAAGTCGGCTTTCGTCATAGTCTCTCTATGCTCCTGGGCCGTTCCTTTCCCTGAGACACGCTGGGGGGAGCCGCGGATCAGGGCAAGACCGGCTATCTCCCATAACCTTCTCAAATTTCAGGGGTTGTGCGCAAGTCACAGGGTTGGGACGAGGCGAAATCGTGATTTACTTCCACAGGTAATAGAAGCCGACCTGCTGCTCGAGCATTTTTTCGCGGCCGGGAATCCACTGGGAAATGTCGCCGGTCATTAGGTCGAGCAACGTTCTGCGGTCTTTCTCGGGACGCACCAGCGTAGGCTCGCCTGAAATACCCACAGATTTAGCGGTATCTTTCACCACCGCTTCGAAGTCGCCTACTTCATCAATCAGTTTCATAGACTTGGCCTGCTCGCCGGTCCACACTTTGCCATTCGCGATGCTCTTAACATCTTCGAACTTCATACCGCGGCCGTCGGCGACTGCTTTGATGAACTGCCCGAACATGTTGTCGATTAACGACTGCATGTAGGCCTGCTCGGCGGGAGTGAGATCGCGGGTAGGATTTCCAGTGTCTTTGAACTCTCCGGTTTTGATGACCACATCTTTCAGCTTGGCCCACTTGAGCAGGTCGCCGTAGTTCACCCACTGCGCGATCACGCCAATGGAGCCTACGATGCTGCCCTGGTCGGCAAAAATCTTGTCGGAAGCCGCTGCAACGTAAAACGCGCCGCTGGCACCAACCGTTTCAATCGAGACCACCACGCGCTTTTTCTTCTCCTCGCGAAGACGTTTTACCTCGCGATAAATTTCTTCGGACGCGGCTACGCCACCGCCCGGGGAATTGACATGCAGGATGATGGCTTTGATGGAAGAGTCATCGCCAAACTTTTTCAGCTGACCAACTACCGGCTGCGGCGAAAGAATCACGCCGTCCAGATCGACCACGGCAATGCGGTCGCCGAAGCCGCTGAAGCCAGCCTGGTTGCTGCCCGCGTGCAAGGTCATATAAACCAGCGAAAACACGGCCAGCACAAAGAGGAAAAAAGCTCCTCCTCCAATCAGAACCCATAGCAGTGTGTGGGAGCGTCGTTCAGCCATGAGGGAAGTTTAGCACCGGAGTCAGGGAAGGAGCACTTTCAGGGCTTCCGAAGCGATGCCGATCTCGACTGGAGTCCGGCATATAAACTCGCCGTCGGCGTAAACGTCGAGAGGATGTTCGGTCTCAACGCGGGCGCGTGAGGCCTGAAAGTAACTTACTGCCTCGACTTTCAGATGCTGGCCAAAATACACGCTAGGGAACAGACCAGCAAGTTTAAAGGGACTCATACCATCGATGACACAGACATCGAGTTGGCCATCATCCATCTTCGCGTGCGGAGCGATCTGCATGCCGCCACCGTAGGTCGAGGTATTGGCGAATGCCGCCAGCCAAGAGCTGCGGTCAATGCGCGTGATCCAGTCATCTTCGTTTTCTCGCGTTGAAATCTTCATGGCGGATGCTCCAAAACGAAATATTGCGGGGGCCAGAGCGAGGGCGTACCCTCCGTGGGCGCGCAACCAGCGCGGCAGAGCGTTGGCGCGGCGGGCGACTTCGCCATCCAATCCGATGCCGGCGACGCTGCAGAAGTAATGTGAGGATTGGGCTTCGTCCACGCGCGGGATGGGAGAAATTGTTCCCAGATCGATGGTGCGCAAATTCTCTCGTCTGTCGCAGAATTTTTGCCAGGCCGCCAGTGAGTCACGCAGTTTTCGCAGCCCTAACGCGCGGGCAAAATCATTGCCACTGCCTGCGGGGACAATCAATACCGGCAGGTTCAGTTTGACCAATTGACTGAGATGGCGGTGAATGGTTCCATCCCCGCCAAAGAGCAAGACGACGTCGGCTTCCTCGTAAGCCGCCGGCAATCCGATATGCCATTCAATGCTGGCGTCCTGCTGAAAGGGTTTCAGATCTTTGGGAGAGCATCCCAGCCCGAGAATGGCGGCGGCGCGCATGTGCGCGGATGAGAGTAACAGAGACGGGGCTTGAAAAGCTCGATTTCGCCCGTAGGCGGAAAGCGTCCATCAAACGCAAATACAGGGCAATCCCCGCCAGCATAAGGTTGATCCCCAATCGCCGCGACGAAGTACCGCTGGCATGATTAATACAAACCATTCGTCCGGAGTGCACATGAGTTTGCAATTACTAAGAATCTGGTTAGTCCTATTACTTTGCCTGAGTTTGTTCGGCTGCGGAGGCAGTTCGAGCTCGAACAATCCAGCATCTGGCTCTGGTTCCGGAAGTGGTTCCGGTGGCGGTTCAGGTTCCGGCTCAGGAAGTGGAGGCTCTGCAACTGGCGCGGACGTGCTCACTTATCACAACGATGCAGCCCGCACTGGACAAAATCTGTCGGAAGCGACCTTAACCACCAGCAACGTGAATTCGGCAAAGTTTGGCAAGCTGGGGTTCTACGCGGTCGATGGACTGGTCGATGCCGAGCCGCTTATCGCATCCGGCGTATCTGTGCCGGGAAGCGGTACACACACCGTGTTGATTGCGGCCACTGAGCACGATTCGGTGTACGCGTTTGATGCCGATTCCGGGAGCACGCTTTGGCACGTCTCTATGCTGAAATCCGGGGAGAGCACGTCCGATGCCCGCAATTGTGATCAGGTTGAACCAGAGATTGGAGTGACCTCGACTCCAGTTATTGACCGCAGTATGGGACCGAACGGCGCGGTTTACGTGATCGCAATGTCGAAGAGCGGATCGACATATCACCAGCGCTTGCACGCTCTCGACCTGGCGCTGGGCACGGAACTATTCAACGGACCGGTGGACATCCAAGCCTCTTTTCCGGGAGGCGGCGACAACAGTAGCGGGGGAAATGTGAATTTCGATCCCGGTCAATATAAAGAACGGGCCGCGCTGCTTTTGTTGAATGGGGTGGTGTACACCAGTTGGGCTTCGCATTGCGACATTCGTCCGTATACGGGATGGATTATCGGCTATAGCGAGTCGACGCTGGCCCAAGCCACGGTGCTGAACCTGACTCCGAACGGAAATGAAGGCGCCATCTGGATGTCAGGAGGCGGTCCGGCGGCCGACGCTTCCGGCAATATTTACGTGCTCGACGCCAATGGCACCTTCGACAGCACTCTGAACGCCAGTGGATTTCCCGCAAGCGGAGATTATGGCAACGCGTTTCTAAAAATTTCTACGGCCGGCAACCAACTTGCTGTCGCGGATTATTTTGAGATGGATAACCAGGCGTCAGAAAACAGCACGGACACCGACCTGGGCTCGGGTGGAGAAATCGTTCTGCCCGACCTTACCGATGGTTCGGGAAACACGGTGCACCTGGCGGCCGGCGCCGGAAAAGATGGGAATTTATATCTGGTGAATCGCGATGCCATGGGAAAATACAGCAGCAACAACGCGAACATTTATCAGGAACTTGCGGGAGGCTTGCCGGGAGGCGTCTTCGCCACGCCTGCGTATTTTAATCACACGCTGTTTTACGGGGCGGTGGGAAGTCCGCTGCTTGCATTCACCGTCAGCAACGGAAAGCTTCCAGCTTCACCGTCGTTCAAAACGGCGAACGCTTTTGGCTATCCTGGCGCACTGCCAAGCATTTCGGCCAACGGCACCAGCAACGGAATTGTATGGGCGGTGCAGAATGGAGGCTCCGCAATATTGCATGCCTACGATGCAACGAATTTAAATGAACTCTACAACAGCAACCAGGCGAGCGGCGGTCGCGATCAGTTCGGCGCTGGAAACAAGTACATCACGCCAATGATTTCAAAGGGCAAAGTGTTCGTGGGCACGACCAGTGGAGTGGCGGTGTTTGGGCTGCTGCCGTAAGAGACGAAACAAATGCTGAATAGAAGGTTGGTCCTATTGGGAAAAGGGCTTCGCGACGATTCCAGTGCCTGAGATCGCGGGCCGAACTCTTTTCATCTTTCTTCCAGCCTGTATGGTGATTTTTTCGGAAATATCAACGACCTTCGCAGGATCACTTACTGATGCGCCATTCACGCGTACAGCGCCCTGTTTGACCATCCGGCCTCCATCGCTGACGGAGCCGGCGAGTCCAGCGCGCGCCAGGAGTTTGTCGATACGGATCTGGTTTCCCGGTGCCTCGATTTCGCACTCTTCTATATCCTCCGGCACTTGATCCTTCTGGAATTGCTTCCCCCAGCTCTCTCCCGCTTTCGCTGCGGCTTCTGGAGAATGAAAATCCGCCACAATCCTTTGCGCCATCTCTTTCTTCGCCTGCATGGGATGGGTGCTGCTCTTCATCTTCTCGATCTCGGCGATCTGCACGTCGGTCAACAACTCGTAATACCTCCACATCATTTCGTCGGAGATGCTCATGAGTTTGCCGTACATCTCCAATGGCGGTTCGTGGATGCCGATGGCATTGCCCAGCGACTTCGACATCTTCTGGACGCCATCGAGGCCTTCGAGAATCGGAGTGGTCAGCACCACCTGGGATTCCTGGCCGTAGGAACGTTGCAGTTCGCGGCCCACCAGGAGATTAAATTTTTGATCGGTTCCGCCCAGTTCGACGTCGGCTTCGAGCGCGACCGAGTCGTAGCCCTGCACCAATGGATAGAGCAACTCGTGCACCGAAATCGGCTTCTCGTCGTGAAACCGTTTGTGAAAGTCTTCTCGCTCCAGTAATTGTGAGACTGTGTATTTCGCCATCAGGCGGACGAAATCATCTGCCGTGAAGGCTCCCATCCAGCGCCGGTTAAAGTCGACCACCGTCGTTTTTGGATCGAGAATCTTGAACACCTGCGCCTTGTAGGTCTCGGCGTTCACTTCAATCTGCTCGCGGGTGAGCGGTGGTCGTGTGACCGAGCGGCCTGTGGGGTCCCCGATCATGCCGGTGAAGTCGCCGATCAGAAAAATGGCGGTATGACCAAGGTCCTGAAAATGTTTTAGCTTTCTAAGGACAACCGTGTGGCCCAGATGCAGGTCAGGCGCGGTCGGATCCATACCCAGTTTCACGCGAAGCGGCTTGCCCGAGGCGCGGGATTTTTCCAGTTTGGCGCGGAGGTCGGCCTCGCGGATGATTTCCGCAGCGCCTTTTTTTAGATACGTCAGTTGTTCGTCGACAGAAGGGAAGTTGGACACGCGACGATTATAAAGGGTGACCGCTATTTCATTGCGATCAGGCGCCGGCCTTTCACCTCATATTTTCCAGAAAGAACAAGGTTGATGGCTTCGGTGTAGGCGATATGCTCCTGCTGCAGAATGCGTTGGGCGAGCTCGTGCTCGTCATCGCTGTCGCGCACGGGAACTGCCTTTTGCAAAACGATCGCGCCATGGTCAAGTTCTTCGTCGACGAAATGCACGGTGCAGCCGGATACTTTCACGCCGTAGGCGAAGGCTTGCTCCTGTGCCTCCAGCCCGGGAAATGCCGGCAATAACGACGGATGGATATTTAGAATCTTTCGCGGAAACTGTTGCACAAACCAGGGAGAGAGAAGGCGCATGTATCCCGCGAGGCAAATCAGATCTACGCCGCTTTGCTTCAGCGCGGCAACCACTTCGCGATCATGATCCTCCCGCACCCTGTTTTTCGACGGTATCACCAGCGAATTTAACCCGCGCTGCCGGGCGATGGCGCTGCCGGGCGCGTCTGCTTTATTGGAAATTACGACGGCAATGCGGGCGTCGGGGATGCGGCCCGCGTCAATGCTGTCAGCGATGGCGACAAAGTTTGAGCCGCGTCCGGAGAGGAGAATGCCGAGGGAGTGCATCAGCAATTTTCTAGTTGTAGATCACTTTGCGGTCGCCTTTGACGATGCGGCCGATGGTAACGGCTTTCTCGCCCACGCGATCCAGTACGTTTTGCGCCTTCTTGAATTTTTCCAGCGGAACCACCATCAGCATCCCCAGGCCCATGTTGAAGGTGCGCAGCATTTCGTCCTGAGGGACATTGCCGAGCTTTTGCAGATGCTCGAATAGCGGTGGAACCTGCCACGAGCCCAAATCGATGGAAGCCGCCATGCCACGGGGAAGGACGCGCGGCAGGTTTTCTGTGATACCTCCACCTGTGATGTGGGCCAGGGCCGAAACGCATTGCGCATCGATCAGCTTGCGCAGCGCCGGCCAGTAACTCTTATGGGTGCGCATCAACTCGTTGCCAACTTTGTTCTTGATCTCGTTGACGTAGTCTTCGGTGGAATATCCGCCCACTTCGAAGAGTAGCTTGCGGGCCAGCGAGTATCCGTTGGTGTGCAGGCCGTTCGAAGCCATGCCGAGAACGATGTCGCCGATCTGAACTTCTTTGCCAGTGATGATTTTGTCGCGCTCGACCACGCCCACAATAAATCCCGCAAGATCGTACTCGCCATCGGGATAGAATCCCGGCATCTCGGCGGTCTCGCCGCCAATCAGAGCGCAACCGTTGTGCTTGCAGGCGTCGGCGATACCTTCGACAACTTTTTCGGCGATCGCGGGCTCAAGCTTGCCCGCTGCCAGATAATCCATAAAGAAAAGGGGCGCCGCGCCCTGGACCGCAATGTCGTTCACGCAGTGGTTCACCAGATCGGCGCCCACGGTCGAGTGCAGGCCCATCTCAAAAGCAATTTTCAGCTTGGTGCCGACTCCGTCGACGCTCGAAACCAGCACTGGATCGACATACTTGGTCTTGTCTACGGCAAAGAGGCCGCCAAAACCGCCAATTTCGCTGAGCACGCCGCGTGTAAAAGTCTTGTGTGCCAGATACTTAATGCGCTTCTTGGTACGGTTCGCGGCGTCGATATCGACACCGGCATCGGCGTAGGTGATCGGTCCGGCAACGGCGATAGGGTTCTTGGCCACGATAGTTATGCTGGGAAAAAGTCAGAGTTCCGTGAAAACAAACGTTCCGAGGATGCTGATTGTAACACGTTCAGAAGGGGAAGCTTGCGGCCGCCAGGTTCGCAGAGGACTAAAGAGTGCGAGCACACTCCAACCCATTCCGCGGACGCGCACGCCCGCTCGTCCCGCCGGACCCTGATTAACGAGCGATGAAGTCCGAAAAGAAATAGGCCAGCAATCCGAATAATGCCAGTCCGGAAATACCGTAAGCGGTGAGAACCCAGGCGCCGCGACCAGCAAGGTGTCGAGTGGCAGAGGAGTGAGTCAGCGACGACTGCGTGGCCTGGGAATCCGATGATGAAACGTCAAGGGCCCGATCTTCCATGCAAAACCTCCGAACGGAAGGATCGTGGCGCAAGTACATTATGCGTCACGCCTGCCCGGCGTCATGGCCGAGCAAGACTATCTGGGTGGGATTTTACTACGGTTTTGTGATGGATAAACATAGAAATGTGACCTAAATCACAAACCTGGGGGCAAAGTTTTAGTCCGGCGGCCAGCGCCACAGGCCTTACTATTAGCCTATGCGTCATTTTGTTCTTGCCATTCTGCTCGCTAGCGCCCTCGCGTCGCCTTCGCTATTTCTGGCCCAATCGGAACAGACGCCGACAAACTCGGCGGTTCCGGAGAAAGCCAAGACTGCGACCGATCCCGACGATAAAAAACAGGTCAGCCCGACCTCTACTAAGCCCGAGGAACTGAAGCACGACTATTCCCAGGAGGGATTTGTCGTGGAGAAATACCGTTCGCGCTACCGCTTTGAAAGCGACGGTACCGGGCGGAAGGAAACGTTCGCCCGCATCCGCGTCCAGAGTGAGGCTGGGGTGCAGCAGTGGGGACAGATTCAGGTGGGCTACAACTCGGCCAATGAACGGCTGGAGATCGCCTATGTCAAGGTTATTAAAGCGGATGGCAGCGTGATTAAAGCCGGCGAAGACGCGGTGCAGGATTTGAGCGCGCCGGTGGAACAGCAGGCGCCGGTATACACCGATTACCGACAGAAGCACATTACGGTGCCCGGATTGCGTCCCGGCGAGGTACTGGAATACGAGATGGTCACGGTAACGCACACCGCGCTCGCTCCCGGCCAATTCTGGGCGGATTACGATTTTGATAAGAACAACATCATGCTCGACGAGGAGCTTGAGGTCGATGTTCCTATCGATCGACCGCTCAAGCTGAAAAATAAGCCGGGCATGGACCCTAAGATTTCCGAGGCCAAGGGACGCCGGGTCTACCATTGGAATAACTCCCATCTGGAGCGCGAAGACGATGCGAAAAACAAAGACAAGGAGAAAGACAAAAAGAAAAAGAAAAAGCGCGCTGACGAAGAACGGCCGGATGTGCAGCTGACTACCTTCGTCAGTTGGGAACAGATCGGCCGGTGGTATGCGGGACTCGATAAAGACCGGCGCGCGCCTTCGCCGGAAGTTCGCGCGAAGGCCGAAGAGCTTACCAAAGGCCTCGACAGCCAGTTGGATAAGGTCCAGGCGCTTTACGATTTTGTCGCCAAGAATTTCCGCTACGTCAGCCTCTCGCTGGGATTGGGCCGCTACCAACCCCATGCCGCTGGCGACGTCCTGCACAACCAGTACGGCGATTGCAAAGACAAGCACACGTTGCTGGCTTCGCTGCTGGAAGCCGAGGGGATGCACGCGTCGTCAGTGCTGATTAATTCCGCCCGCAAGCTCGATCCCGATGTGCCTTCGCCCTCGCAGTTCGATCACGTGATCACGATGCTGCCGATGTCCAATCCGCCTGAGGAAGTCTGGATGGATACCACCAGCGAGGTCGCTCCTTTCCGATTGCTGGCGTACAGCCTGCGCAACAAGAAGGCGTTGGTCATTCCCGCGGATGGAAGCGCGCCCCATCTGGAAGAGACGCCTGCTGATACGCCGATGCCCGATACCGAACTGTCGGAGGTTGACGGAAAAATCACCGAAACTGGAAAGCTGGAGGCGCACGTACACTACACATTTCGCGGCGACGAAGAGTTGATGCTGCGCTCCATTTTCCGCCGGGTGCCGGAGGCGAACTGGCAGCGTGTGGTGGAGAACGTGAACACCGGTATGGGCGGCGAAATCACGAATCTGAAAATCAGCGACCCGGCTGCCACCCGCGAGGCGTTCACCATGTCTTACGATGTCTCGCGGCCAAACTTTCTCGATTGGTCGAAAAAGAAGACGGACCTGACGTTACCGCTTTGCCAGTTCAACCTGCCCGATCTGGCGAATGATGACGACGACAGCGACGGCGCCGAACCGCTGAAGCTGGGACCGAAGGCGGAATACACTTACAAACTCAAGCTCGATCTTCCTTCTAAATACAACGCGCACTCTCCACTGGCGTTTTCTGTGAAGCGCGACTACGCCGAATATCGAGCCACCTACAAGTTGGAAGGCAATACCTTCACCGCCGCGCGCACTCTGAACATGAGGCAGGCCGAACTTCCCGAAGCCCGCGCCACGGACTACCAAGCCTTCCGGCGCGCCGTTACCTCCGATCTGGGGCAATTTCTCTCCATCGAGAATTCGGTTGCGGGAAGCCCAGGGCCGCCCGCCGACATGAAGGTTGAGGATCTGATCGAGAGCGGACGCGCGGCGATGGCAAGCGGCAATCTGCCCATGTCGATCCAACTGCTCAAGCGCGCGACGGAAATGGACCCGAAAAATAAGTATGCGTGGAACATTCTGGCCGCGGCCTACTTCGGAATGCGGCAGAATGAAGAAGCCATCACCGCGCTTAACAAGCAGATCGAAATCAATCCTTACGACGAGTACGCCTACAACGCCCTCGGCCGTGCCTACTGGCAGGAGCGTAAATACGATGAGGCGGTCACCGCCTTCAGCAAACAAATCGAAATTAACCCGCTCGATAAATTTGCACATGCTGGCCTGGGCGCAATGTATTCCGAGTGGCACAAGTACGATCTGGCCGCCGCTGAATTGGAAAAAGCGACGTCACTGACGCCCGAGAATGCCGAACTGCAAGTCAGCCTGGGCGACGCTTACCTCAATCTCGGGCAGGACAATAAAGCTCTCGCTAAATTCGATCATGCCGTGGAACTTTCGCCCACGCCGCTGGTTTGGAATAACATTGCTTACCAGCTCTCGCTCAAGAAGGTTCATCTCGACCGCGCGCGCCAATATGCCGAATCGGCCGTCGCGGCCACGACCGCAGCCCTGCGCAACATTTCACTGGATCGCCTGACGCCCCCGGATTTGCAGTTGGTGCGCGATCTTGTCGCTTACTGGGATACGCTGGGCTGGATTTTCTATACCGAGCGCAACTTCGACAAGGCCGAAAAATACGTCGCCTCTGCCTGGTTGCTGGGCGAGCACGGCGAAGTAGGGGATCACCTCGGGCAGATTTACGAGAAAGAGGGGAAGAAGGACCTTGCGCTAAAGACCTATGTGCTCGCGCTGGGCGGATTACGTCCAATTCCCGAAACGCACGATCGCCTCGCCGCTCTCGCTGGCGGCAACGCCAAAGCAGACGCTGCGGCGGCGAAGAGTAAAGAGGCACTGCAGCAGTTGCGTACCATCGAATTAGGCAAGGTGGGTAAAGAGAGCGGCAGCGCAGACTTCTTCGTGCTGTTAAGCCGCGGCAAGGTGCCTGGTGCAACCGTCGAATCCGTAAAGTTCGTCAGCGGCGAGGAAAAGCTGAAGGCTTTTTCCGATGCCTTGCGCACCGCCGATTATCACTTCACGTTCCCCGATGACTCCCCCGCTAAAATCCTGCGCCGCGGAACGCTTTCGTGTTCCAGCGCAGCCGGGACTTGTTCATTTGTGTTGATCCTGCCGGATGACTTGCGGACCTTGGACTAATGAACGATCGGGTGGGTGGAAATTCCTTGTTGGGTTCAACCCAATCGCACGCTGCCGGCAATAAGGCCTGGATCGGTTGTGCAGGTTGGTCGATTCCGCGACAGGAGGCGGACCGATTTGCATCTGAAGGAAGCCATCTGCAGCGCTACAGTCAACTTTTTAATGCCTGCGAAATTAATTCCTCGTTTTATCGTTCGCACAAAATCCAGACTTGGGAGCGCTGGGCAAACTCCGTTCCTGCTGAATTTCGATTTTCAGTGAAGGCGCCAAAAATTATTACCCACGAAGAGCGGCTGGATGGCGACTCGAAACTCTTGCCGGCATTTCTTCGGGAGGCCAGTGTCCTGGAAAGCAGACTGGGCCCCGTTTTGTTTCAGTTGCCGCCAAGTCTTGCCTGCGACGTTTCCCGCGCCACACATTTCTTCCGTCGTCTTCGCGAATTGTACGTCGGCGAAGTTGCTCTGGAGCCCCGGCACGCGACTTGGTTCGCCGCGGAGGTTGAGGATATGCTCAAAGAATTCAACGTTGCGCGAGTTGCGGCCGATCCACCCTGCGTTGCCGCGGCAGGAGAGCCGGGAGGATCTCCTGCGCTGGTTTATTACCGGCTGCATGGATCACCGCGCCGGTATTATTCAGCCTATTCAAACGAATATCTGGAATCGCTGCGAGCCAAAATCGTCGAGCTGAAAGTGAATGCGCAAGTCTGGTGCATCTTTGACAATACCGCACACGGATTTGCTACCGGCAACGCTTTGGCGCTCACTGAGTCCCTGGGCTACTGAGAAACAAAGGGCTAGCAGTTGTCCTTCGGCCGGCGCTGATACCATTCGGTTGCGGACTCGTATGCACAGGCCAGCCGGAAAACCAAATCCTCTCTCCTGTGGGGCCCCGCGATCTGCAAGCCAATGGGGAACCCATTTTTCGTAAATCCGCAGGGCACTGATATTGCCGGCAGTCCCCAAACGTTAAACGGACGCGTATTACGAAGCAAAAGGAGTTCCGCCGGGCGCAGAGCGGCCGGATCCTTTTTCAATCCTGCGATGGCCGGCGCCGCAACCGGCACTGTCGGTGTAAGCAGCAAATCGATATCCGCAAAAAACTCTTGCGCATTTCGGCGCTCGCTCTCCAGTTCGCGTCGTTTCTTTATATATTCTGTTGCCGTTATCTTTTCTCCGGAACGGATCCGCCGCAAGGTTTCCGGTTGGTATAAGTCAGGATTTCGCTCAATCCCTGCGGCATGAAAAGCGAACGATTCGGCGGCCTGCACCGTGCGATCGGTCGGCACCTCGATCTCAACCTCATGCGTTTCACCCACCAGCGTTCGAATGATATCGATGGCCTGTTCAAGCGCGGTTGCGACTTCGTCATCCAGCGCCTCGAAGAAATGATTTCGCGGCACGCCAACACGTAGGTTTTCCGGAGATCCTGTTATTCCCGAAATATAATCGCCCTCAGTCATATGGATGCTGCCAACATCCAGCGCATCGTAGCCGGCAATCGCCTGGAGAACGAGCGCAGCATCTCCCACGCTTGCCGCCAACGGACCAACGTGGTCGAGCGACCAGGAAAGCGGGATCACTCCCCGCGCCGAAACGCGGCCGTATGTCGGCTTGATCCCGACGCACCCGCACAGCGCCGCCGGTTCACGGATCGATCCCGCAGTATCGGTTCCAATCGCCGCAAAGCAGAGCCCCGCCATCACGGCGGCCGCCGACCCGCCGGACGAACCTCCGGCAACGTGTTCCACATTCCACGGATTGTGAACATCGCCGAAAAAACTCACCAGCGAGCTTCCCCCATAAGCGAATTCGTGCAGATTGTTTTTGCCCAGAATAATCGCGCCCGCGTCACGCAACCGGTGAACCACTTCTGCATCCTGGGCGGGAATTCGATGCTCGAACAAAGCGCTGGCCGCGGTTGTGCGCGTACCGGCGGTGTCGATCAGATCCTTTAAAGCAATCGGAATTCCGTGCAGCGGTCCGCGCCATTCTCCTCGTATAAGCTCGCTTTCCGCCAGTTGTGCTTCCGCCAGCGCTGAGTCAGCGGTCACGGTAATAAAAGCGTTCAACGCGGGATTGAGTTTCTCAATCCGGCGGAGGCAAGCTTGCGTCAGTTCAACGGGAGAGACTTCCTTCCGCCGCAAACGCG
Organism: uncultured Acidobacteriota bacterium; assembly: GCA_963758565.1. Classification (GTDB taxonomy): domain Bacteria; phylum Acidobacteriota; class Terriglobia; order Terriglobales; family Acidobacteriaceae; genus Sulfotelmatobacter. The sequence continues at coordinate 1,435,058 of CAVWVX010000001.1, forward strand.
GTGCTAATTGGGCAATGGTGTTCAGGGTTGGCATTATCGAAATCTTATTGTAGTTGCTTGGTATCGCAACACTTTGTGAACCCTGGCTCGAAGGTTTCTATTTAGAAAAAGCAACCGTCCGCTTAAGCCTATAATCAAAACGCTGTTCGTCAGAAAGAGGTCGACCCCCGATGGCGGAAATGACAATTGCCCCAGTCGCAACCCACGGATTTTTCGTCGATGGGCGTTGGATCGAAGATGGTGACCAGGTCGAAGTCCGTTCTCCATACGACGGCAGCGTGGTGGGACGAGTTACCCAGGCGCGCCGCGAGCATGCCGAGTTCGCCATTGCGGCTTCGGTGAAAGCTTTCGGAACCACGCGGCGGTTACCCGCTTTCGAGCGCCAGCGCGTGCTGCGGCGGGTGGCGCAGTCGATCAGCGAGCGCCACGAAGAGTTTGCCCGCACCTTGTCGCAAGAGGCCGGCAAGCCTATCAAACTGGCCCGCATTGAAGTCGAGCGCGCCATTTTTATCTTTCAAGTCGCCGCCGAAGAGACTACGCGCATCTACGGGGAGTATCTTCCGCTGGACTGGATGCAATCCACCGCAGGGCGTTGGGGAATCGTAAAGCGGTTTCCCCTCGGGCCCATCGCCGGCATTACTCCGTTTAACTTTCCCTTGAACCTGGTGGCCCACAAAGTTGCGCCCGCCATCGCCGCCGGATGTTCCATGGTGCTGAAGCCCGCGCCGCAAACTCCCCTATGCTCGCTGCTTCTGGCGGAATGTGTGCAACAGGCAGGATGGCCCGACGGTGGCCTCAACGTGCTGCCGCTCTCGAACGAAGATGCCAGCCTGCTGGTGACGGATGAGCGGATCAAACTTATCAGCTTCACCGGCAGCGTTCCGGTGGGTTGGGACATCAAACGCCGGGCTGGAAAAAAGAAGGTGGCGCTCGAACTGGGCGGGAACGCCGGAGCCATCGTCCACAGCGACGCCGACCTGGATTACGCTGCCGAGCGCTGCATTGCTGGGGGCTTCGGCTACGCCGGCCAGACCTGCATCTCGGTGCAGCGCATTCTGGTCGAGCATTCCGTATACGGCCGGTTCACCGATCTGCTGGTGGAGGGCGTCAAGCAGTTGAGGAGCGGCGATCCGGCCGACGAATCTACCGACATCGGTCCGGTGATTCGCGAGAGCGACGCCGTTCGCGTCACCAGTTGGGTGGAAGAGGCGGTGCGCGGCGGAGCGAGGTTGCTGTGTGGCGGCGGGCGCAAGGGGTCGATCGTCGAGCCCACCGTCCTCACCGGAACCAAAGCCGAGATGAAAGTGAACTGCCAGGAAATTTTTGGTCCGGTAGTGACCGTAGAGCCCTATCAGAATTTCGACGAGGCCCTACGCCGCATCAACAATTCGAACTACGGCCTGCAGGCAGGATTATTCACCCGCGACACCAAACTTCTGTTCCAGGCCTACGAAGAACTGGAAGTGGGCGCGCTGGTTGCAGGAGATATACCCTCGTTCCGCATCGACCAAATGCCGTATGGCGGGATAAAAGACTCCGGCTTTGGCCGCGAAGGCGTGCGCTATGCCATGGAAGAGATGACGGAACCTAAATTGCTAGTCATGAATTTGAGGTAGATCGGACGTCCTTGAAACTCAGTTTTGCATGCAATCCGGTCTTGTAGACCGCAAGAGTTCATGCAGAGAAGTTGCTACTGATTACAGCGAGTCAAGTATTTTTCAATTGAACGTTTTCGTCTCAGCTTAAATAAGTCGAATTTTCTGCCAGCGCGAAACCACCAGGGCGCTACCTAATTTCTTGTAGCTCAGCGATTTCAGAAAACCTCTGCCACGTCCAATTCAGTTTTGCGATACATAAACCGAAATCCGCGAGGATCTCGGCCGTTCGTATGTGTGACTCATATCACAATCCCGGGTGTTAGTAGTCACAGTCAATCGTGATGCTCAGACCGCAAACTATCCACTACTGGATCGTAAATACAGCGGAGAGCCAACATGAAACCCCAGATCAAGAGATTGACGTTCTTTTTCCTCGTAGCTGTGCCCGCAATGTTCCTGCTGTATTTTGCCGCGCTGAATCCGCCAAAGGTGTCGGCGGTTCCGAGTTATGCTCGCCAAACAGGGCTGGCATGCAGCGGTTGCCATTATGCGCCCCCTGAACTTAACCCCGCGGGCCGACGGTTCAAACTGACCGGTTACGTTGATCGTGCCGACGAGACGAAATCCATAAAGGCAGATTCCGGAAAGAAGCGGGCTGCCTTGGACCTACTTTCTTCATTGCCACTGTCCGTGATGCTTGAGACCTCGTTTACTTCCACGAAGTCGCCCCTGCCCACGAGCCAGAACGGCAGCGTTGAGTTTCCTCAGGACATTTCTCTCTTTCTCTCCGGCGCATGGACCAGCAACGTGGGCAGTTTCCTGCAGGTGACCTATGACACCCAAGATGACCACTTCACCAGCGATAACACAGATATCCGCTTCGCCAAGATAACCAAACTCGGCGGTAAGGAACTGGTGTACGGCTTGGACCTGAACAATAATCCGACGGTCGAGGACCTCTGGAATAGCACACCGGCGTGGGGCTTTCCATGGATTAACAGCGATTTTGCACCATCGTCTTCCGCTAGTCCCTTAATTAACGGTGGACTGGCGCAGGACGTCGCAGGGTTGGGCGGCTTCGCCATGTGGGACAACCATCTTTACGTGGATGCAGCGTTGTACCGCTCCGAGCACGTCGGCGGAGCGCAGCCCGCTCCCGGGGACGGCTCCGCCAACAACATTCGGGGCTTGGCTCCGTACTGGCGTATCGCTTGGCAGCAATCCACCGGCAAGACCCAATATGAGTTTGGAACCTATGGCATGCACGTGAGGAATACTGCATTTAGCGGACCCGGGCCGCAGGATGCGTACACAGACATTGCCATCGATACCCAGATCGACCGTACCTTGTTCCGCACAGACGTGCTTTCTTTCCGGGGCACGTTCATTCACGAGAACTCAGACCTGCTGGCTAGTCTCGCCGCCGGTCTCGCCGGACAGGGCAGCCACCATCTGAATACCGTCATGGCCAATGCCGAATATCATTACGGCAATCGCTATACCGGCACGCTCGGTGTGTTCAACACCGGTGGCACCGTCGATACGGTCCTGTACGCCCCAGGTTCGGTAAGCGGCAGTGCCAATGGAGATCCGCGCGGTGCGGGATATCTGGCGAATTTCTCCTACTGGCCCTGGCAAAATCTGCAACTCGCAGCGCAATACACGGCTTATACGCGCTTTAATGGCGGCACTACCAACTACGACGGGTCGGGCCGCAATGCCAACGCAAATAATACGGTTTACCTGAACGCGAGGATTATTTTCTAGTCGACATTTTGAAAAAGTAAGTTGTCATGGAAATCAAAAACCAAGGAGAGCAACACATGAATGTCAAGGTACTGGTATCGGCGGTAATGGTGATGGGACTGTCTGCTGCGGCTTGGGCGGGCGATATCGAGGGCAAGGTCACCGGAGTGAAGGGCAGTTCCGTAGTGTATGTGGACGCGATCGCAGGCAAGACGTTTCCTGCGCCCAAAGACGAGCCCGTGATTGATCAGAAAGGCCTGATGTTTGCGCCAAAATTGATAGTCGTGCAACAGCACACCACGGTCCAGTTCCTGAATAGCGACAATGTGCAACACAATGTTTTCTGGCCTTCCGTTGCCGGTGACAAGAAAGCGGCAAAGAATCTCGGGACTTGGCCAAAGGGGGAGAAGCGTCCCTTCACATTTGACAAAGCGGGCGTAGTGCCTCTTTTCTGCAATGTGCACCCGGATATGGAGGCCTATCTCATCGTCAGTCCGACGCCCTATTTCGCGGAAACCGACGACGCGGGCAATTACAAGATCAAAGACGTTCCCGACGGGAGCTATACCTTGACCGCGTGGCATGACGGGGCAAAGAGCCAGTCCAAGCCGGTGACGGTTTCGGGCGGAGGCAAGGCGGACTTCACTTTGAATAAGTAAGGACTAAGGCATGGACAATCAAGAATGGGAACATCAACGGTTCAACGACGCCCAGTGAGCAGGAAAATGAAGCTCAAATCTGCGAAGTTCTTCAGAATGAAAAGTCTGGTGGTCGCCTTTTCGGTACTGTGCCCGGTGCTCGGTCACGGTGCCCCTGCGGCCACCAGCAAGGTGACACCAGTGACCCCGGTGGAGGGGGAAAGCTGGCTGGCTCACATCCATAGAAACTTCAATGAGACCAGCATGGGAAAAACGGGAAACCTCGGCCCCGCCGCCCCAATGCCAGGAGACAGTTCTCCCAACTGGCGAATGGAAATATCGCCAGGCTTCGCGAGCCAGACTCGGCACCTCCACGGTATCGATGTATACCGTCTGGATTGCCGGGGATGTCACACAGAGTCAGGGCAGGGTGCTCCGCCGGAGATCAATTCCGTCATCGAACCGGTGCGCTCAACCTCTGTGCCCATCATCCGGCAGCGAATGCAAAAACGCGGCATGGAAATTGGTAAGGCCGACGCGGCCGCCCTTGCCCATCAAGCCGGGGATGCCCTTTTGCTCCGATTCCACAAAGGCGGCCAGAACATGCCGGCCTTCTCTCAGCTGAATGATAATGAGATCCGGGCTCTCCTGGCGTACTTGAAGCAGTTGTCGGGCATTCCTGGAGCGGAGCGTTCCCAGGTCGCGATCGACGAATCACCCTACCGTGTGGGCGAGCTGCTGGTGAAATCCACCTGTCACGTTTGCCACAGTGCCGTGGGACCCAATCCCAGTCCTGAGCAGATTGCGGCTGGGGCTATTCCACCCCTCAGCGCATTGGCGACGCGTGCGCCCCTTCCGGAATTCGTTCGAAAAGTCACATCTGGCGCTCCCATCGTGATGGGTTCGCCGGCCCTGCCCTGCCGGGGACGAATGCCGGTATTTGACTACTTAAGCCAGGACGAGGCCGCTGACATCTATTTATATTTGACACTGTATCCGCCACGTCCCTGACCCGCGCTCGCCAGTCCCCATGGAACAATGGAACAGAGGACGGAACCGAAATTGCTGGTAATGAATCTGCGGTAGAGCGTGGCTTTCTGTGAGCGACTACGCACCGAAACAGTATTTATTTTTCACACAGTTCAATTTTGGGATTTTTTCCTCCAGAATTTAGCAAAATGCGCGACAAGTGTCTGCGAAATATTTATAATCCTCTGTTCCCGTTCCAAGCGTAAATGATTCTGTGGGTTTCTTTTGCGCTAACCTGCTCGCGACAACGAGCACACCTGGTCTCACACGCTCTATTTCGCAGTTCGCATTAGGTACTAGTAAAGTTTTAGAATTCTCAAGCAAGCATGTCGCAGATCTTTCATCGCAGCGCGAATACGCTCTCCCGGGCCACGATTTTTGGCGCGGTTTTCGTAATTGCCGCTCTGGGCTGGGCGGCCCTTGAAGTGCAGCGTTCGCCTTACATTACCTACGCCGGCGTGCGCAAGCCGCAACCGGTGCCTTTCAGCCACCAGCACCACGTTGCCGGACTTGGCATTGATTGCCGCTACTGCCACACCTCGGTTGAGACCTCCAGCTTTGCCGGAATTCCCCCAACCAAAACCTGCATGAATTGCCACTCGCAGATTTGGACCAACGCGGCGCTCCTCGAGCCGGTCCGTGCCAGCTACCGCTCCGGCCAGTCTCTGCAGTGGACTCGGGTGAACCAACTGCCCGACTTTGTCTTTTTTAATCACAGTATTCACGTGACCAAAGGTGTGGGCTGTAATACCTGCCACGGGCCCGTCGACCAGATGCCGCTCATGTATCAGGAAGCGACGCTGCAAATGGAGTGGTGTCTGAACTGTCATCGCGCGCCGGAAAAGAACCTGCGCCCGCGTGAGCAAGTATTCAACATGCGTTACCAGCAGCCCACCGGCGCGAATCCTGTGGTGGTTGACGGTCAGAGTTTCACCGAGCAGGACGAACTAGGAAAAACGCTGGTGAAGAAATACAACGTGCGCAGCGTGAAAGACATTACGAGTTGCAACACCTGTCACCGGTAATGGGTTCAGCCCGGCAGGGACGACACAAAGATTTCGACGAAATAATGGAAGATCAAATCAAATCCGGAGCTCTCGCCACCAAGAGCGAAGACGTTTGCCCCACAAAGAAAGGCAAACTCGATCTCGATGCTCTGCGCGATCAGATCAACGACGCCAATAAGGATGACCAAGCCGGGCCGGAATACTGGCGCAGCCTCGAAGAGCTCGCCGGCAGCCCCGCGTTCCAGGAAGCGCTGCACCGCGAGTTTCCCAAAGGCGCGTCGGAGTGGGTCGACTCGGTCTCCCGCCGCGGCTTTCTGAAAGTCATGGGAGCATCCATGGCGCTGGCCGGCATGACCGGATGCGTGCGCCTGCCGCTCGAACCTATCGTCCCTTACGTTCGTCAGCCGGAAGACATTATTCCCGGCCGCCCGCAGTTCTACGCCACCGCCATGACGCTCGGTGGATACGCAAGCCCCATCCTGGTCGAAAGCCACATGGGGCGCCCGACAAAAATCGAAGGCAACGACAAGCATCCCGCGTCGCTCGGTGGCACTGACATTTTCGCGCAGGCTCATGTTTTGGGCATGTACGACCCCGACCGTTCGCAGAGCGTGACTTCGTTGGGCGACCAGCGCTCCTGGCAATCGTTTCTCGGCGCGATTCGCGGGCCGCTCAGTGCGCAAAAGGGGTTGCAAGGCGCGGGCATTCGCATTCTCACGCCGGCCATCTCTTCGCCCACGCTCGCCGATCAACTGCGAAACTTCCTGAAGATTTATCCGCAGGCCAAGTGGCATGTGTATGAGCCAATCAATCGCGACAATGTGCTCGAAGGCGCGAAGCTGGCCTTCGGCCAGCCGGTCGAGACGCGCTACGATTTTGAAAAGGCCGACGTAATCGTCTCGCTCGACGCCGACTTCCTGTACGCGGGCTTTCCGGGGAATGTCCGCCACATCCGCGACTTCGCCAAGCGTCGCAATCCCGACGGCAACATGAACCGGCTGTACGTGATCGAGAGCACGATGACCTCGACAGGGGCCAAGGCGGATCACCGGATTCCGGTGCGGGCTTCCATGGTGGAAGCTTTTGCGCGGGTACTGAGTCAGAATGGAGAAGTTCCGGCTGAGTATGCCAGCTTCGTAGAGTCCGCGGAGTCTGATCTTCAAGCTCACAAGGGTTCGAGCCTTGTGATTGTGGGCGATCATCAGCCGCCGGTTGTCCATGCGCTTGCTCATTCCATGAACCAAGCACTCGGCAACGTGGGCAAAACCGTTTTCTACGCCGACCCGGTAGATGCCAATCCAATTAATCAGAACGAATCAATCAAAGACCTCGTCGTCGACATCGCTGCCGGCAAAGTCGACCTGCTGGTCATGCTCGGGGGCAATCCTGTTTACGACGCGCCTGCCGATCTCGATTTTGCCAACGTTCTAAAAAACGGCAAAGTCCCGATGCGCGTGCATTTCGGGCTTTATGAGAACGAAACTGCAGAACTCTGCCAGTGGCATATCAATCAGGCGCACGAACTGGAATCGTGGGGAGATGCTCGCGCCTACGATGGTGCTGTCAGCATTATTCAGCCTCTGATAGCGCCGCTGTACGGCGGCAAGAGTGCACTGGAATTCGTCGCGTTGTTTGCGGGCCAGTCTGACGCTACGGGCTACGATCTAGTCCGCGCGTACTGGCAGAAGCAGCACGCGGGTTCAGATTTCGAGCAGTTCTGGCGCAAGTCGCTTCACGATGGATGGATCGAGGGAACCACATATTCGCCGAAATCTGTGACGGCCAAGTCGGCGAATCCGCCGACTTCGGAGTCGGGCTCCGCCAATCCCACCGCTCTCGAGCTCAACATCCGCCGCGACCCCAACATCTACGACGGACAATTCTCCAACAACGGCTGGCTGCAGGAATTGCCCAAGCCGATGACCAAGCTCACTTGGGACAACGCCGTGCTCATCGGCCCCAAAATGGCCGAGCGGCTTCAGATCAAAGTAGAAGATGTTGTCGAACTTGAATTGAACGGCAAGAAAGTCGCCGGCCCCGTCTGGATTCAAGCCGGCCATCCCGACAATTCTGTCACCGTAACGTTGGGCTACGGCAGACGCCGCGCCGGCCGCGTGGGCACTGCGGTTGGATTCGACGCCTACGCGCTGCGCACCACCGCCGCGCCGTGGATCGCCACCGGCCTGCAAATCCGTAAGACTGGAGAAACATACAAACTCGCCTCCACGCAGGGCTACCAGAGCATGGACACGCCCGATGGCGGCCATCGTCCGCTGGTCCGCGAGACCACGCTTGAGGAATACCGCAAAGAGCCCGCCTTCGCGCAGGAAGAAGAGCCCGCGCCCGGACTTACGCTCTACAAGCCTTATCCCTATAAAGAAGAAGATTACGCGTGGGGCATGGCGATCGATCTGAACTCCTGCGTGGGCTGCAACAACTGTATGCTGGCATGCCAGTCGGAGAACAACATCGCCGTCGTGGGCAAAGAGCAGGCGGTCATCGGCCGCCACATGCACTGGATTCGCGTCGACGCCTACTACCAGGGCGACCGCGATAATCCCAAGGCATTCTTCCAGCCTGTCCCGTGCATGCAATGTGAAAACGCGCCCTGCGAAGTAGTCTGCCCGGTGGGAGCGACCAACCATTCCAGCGAAGGCTTGAACGACATGGTCTACAACCGCTGCGTGGGGACGCGCTATTGCTCGAACAACTGTCCTTATAAAGTTCGGCGCTTCAACTTCCTGCTCTTTCAGGATTGGGAGACGCCGCAGTACAAGATGATGCGCAATCCCGACGTCAGCGTGCGCAGCCGCGGCGTGATGGAAAAATGCACCTACTGCGTGCAGCGCATCAACGAACACAAGATTGACGCCGAGACTGCGTCGGTTCGCGAGGGCAAGCAAATCAAAGTCGGAGACGAATTGCAGACGGCGTGCCAGCAGTCGTGTCCGGCCGGCGCGATCATCTTCGGCAACCTGAATGACCCGAACAGCAAGGTTTCGAAAATTAAAACGCAGTCGCGGAACTACAGCCTGTTGGCCGAACTGAACACGCGTCCGCGCACGACATACCTCGCCGAGATCAGCAACCCGAATCCGGAGTTGAAAGGATAGATGGACGAGCAATACAAAATGACGGTGGACGCGCAGCGGGCTCCGGTGATCGAGCCCGGCCATACCTTTGGCACGGTCACGGAAAAAATCAGCGCCATCGTGCTCACGCGTCCCGCCTCGAACGGATGGTTCATCGGCTTCGGCCTCTGCTTCATGCTGACGATGATGATGCTGTACGCCATCGGCTATCTGGTGCTGAAAGGCATTGGCATCTGGGGCGTAACCATTCCCATCGGCTGGGGCTTCGCCATCGTCAATTTCGTGTGGTGGATCGGTATCGGCCACGCCGGAACGCTGATCTCCGCCATTCTTCTTCTGCTGCGCCAGTCCTGGCGCAACTCGATCAACCGCTTCGCGGAAGCGATGACATTGTTCGCCGTGGCCTGCGCGGGAATCTTTCCCGCGATTCACGTGGGCCGTCCGTGGCTGGCGTACTGGCTGTTTCCCATCCCGAACACGATGGGCGTGTGGCCGCAATTCCGCAGCCCGCTCATGTGGGACGTATTCGCCGTTTCCACTTACGCCACGATTTCCGCTCTCTTCTGGTTCATCGGCCTCGTCCCCGATCTGGCGACTTTGCGCGATCGCGCCACCCATCCCGCGGCTCGCATGATTTACGGTGCGCTCGCCCTGGGATGGCGCGGTTCGGCGCGCCACTGGCACCGCTACGAAACCGCTTACCTGCTTTTGGCCGGACTGGCCACGCCGCTGGTCCTCTCGGTTCACACAGTCGTGAGCTTCGATTTCGCCGTCGGCATCGTCCCGGGCTGGCATACCACAATCTTCCCGCCCTATTTCGTCGCCGGGGCGATCTACTCCGGATTCGCCATGGTGCTCATGCTCGCCATTCCCATCCGCAAGATTTATGGCCTGGAAGACTTCATCACCGAGCTCCATTTGCAGAATGCGGCCAAGGTCATGCTTGCCACGGGATTGATCGTCGCCTACGGCTACGGCATTGAGGCCTTCATGGGCTGGTACAGCGGCGACCGCTACGACGCCTTCACACTCTGGAACCGCCTGCACGGGCCTTACGCCGTTCCTTATTGGGCGCTGCTGATCTGCAATATTTTTTTCCCTCAGGTGTTGTGGATTCGCAAGTTACGCACCAGTCCCATCGCGCTGTTCTTTATCTCCGGCGTGATCCTCGTCGGCATGTGGCTGGAGCGCTTCATCATCGTCGTGGTCAGCCTGCACCGCGACTTCCTCACCTCATCCTGGGGAATGTACTATCCCACGCGCTGGGATTGGATGACCTACATTGGCACCATTGGCATGTTCCTGATGCTGATGTTCCTGTTCCTGCGCATACTGCCCGCGATTTCAATTTTTGAAATGCGTACCCTCCTGCCGGAAGCGGAGGTCAAAGCCGAATGAGACGCCAACGTTTGTACGGAATGATGGCGGAGTTCGAATCGGCGCAGGCGCTGGTCGATGCAGCCAGGCGCACGCACGAGGCGGGCTACAACAAAATCGACGCCTACAGCCCGTTCCCCATCGAAGGACTGGCGGAAGAAATCGGTTTTCATCACGACGAAGTCCCCCTAGTAGTGCTGATCGGCGGCATCATTGGCGGACTTACCGGCTATGCCATGCAGTACTGGATGTCGGCCATCGACTATCCGTTGAACATCGGCGGCAAACCCTATCATTCCTGGCCCGCGTTCATCGTCATCACCTTTGAGATGACAATTCTCTTCGCCGGAATCTCCGCCGTGTTCGGCATGCTCGCGCTGAATGGCTTGCCTATGCCGTACCACCCGGTATTCAACGTGCCACGCTTTTCGTCCGCATCAAAAGACCGCTTCTTTTTGATCGTGTTTTCTTCCGACTTAAAGTACGACCCAGTGGCCACGCGCAGTTTCCTGGAAGGTTTGCACCCCCGCTCGCTCTCGGAGGTCCCCAGCTAGTATGCTGCGCCTCCGTAAAATTTCGACCGCGTCATCCCCGGCTCTCTTAGCAAAAGATGGGTGCCCCATTCCGGCGCATTTTATGCGCCAGAGTGGAATTCCAAGGACGCCTAAAGCTTGGGCTTTTGTGGCCATGGGAATTCTGTCGACGATGTTACTGGCCTCCGCCTGCCGCATTGACATGCATGTGCAGCCCAAACAGAATCCACTTTCGCGCAGTGATTTCTTTCCCGACCAGCGCTCCGAACGCCCGCCTGTCGAAGGCACAGTGGCGCGGGGCCAATTGAGAGAAGATTCCTACCTGTACACCGGAAAGTCCGGCGGCGGTCCCGGAGATGCCATGCCGTTTCCGGTAACCAAAGAAGTTCTGGCCCGCGGACGCGAGCGCTACAACATTTATTGCTCACCCTGTCACTCTCGCTTGGGCGACGGTAACGGATTCATTCCCTCGCGCGGTTTCGCCCGCAAGCCGCCATCGTTCCATGACCAGCGCTTGCTGAAAGCTCCCCTGGGATATTTCTTCGATGTGATCACCAACGGCTTCGGTATTATGCCCGACTACGCTTCGCAGATTCCTGCGCAAGACCGCTGGAACATTGTGGCGTACGTGCGCGCCCTGCAGTTGAGCCAGAACGCTACCAAGGCAGACGTGCCGCAGGGGCAAAACATTCCCTCCGATCCGCCGTCGTTCCGCGGTCAGGTGGGTTCGGGAGCCACACTGCCCACGATTGATACTCGAATCACACCTTCAAGCGAGGAACGCAAATGAGCGCCGCTACTCCCCATCTCGACCTGACGGCGCCGGCGATAGTAAGTAAGATTTCACAGCGCTCGCTCATCATTGGCGTAATTTTCGCCGTGATCTCGGGCGCGCTTGCATTCCTGCGTCCCGATGAGTTCTACCGCGCCTACCTCCTCGGGTTTATGTGCTGGCTGGGAGTCGCGCTCGGTTCCATGGCGATCCTGATGATCCGCCACCTGACCGGTGGCGGCTGGGGAACCGTGATTCGCCGCATCCTCGGTGCGGCCATGCGAACTCTGCCGCTGCTCGCGGTCCTCTTCATTCCGGTAATTTTCGGTATTCACCGCCTCTACATCTGGGCACAACCGCTTTCAAATATCGAAGATAAACATCTTCGGGAGCATCTCCAGCAGATTACGCAGACTTATTTGACCTGGAACGGATTTGTGGTTCGCGCAATATTTTATTTTGCCGTCTGGAATGTGCTCTCGTTCCTCTTGTCGAAATGGTCGAAGGAGACTGATCGCCCCGGCGCGCCGGACAACAGCGGACGATTCAAAGCCGTCAGTGGCCCCGGACTCATTCTCTACGGCTTCACCATCTCCTTCGCTGCCATCGATTGGATCATGTCGCTCGATCCCAGCTGGATCTCGACCATCTTCGGCCTGGTCATCCTCATCGGCGAAGTGCTTTCGGCGATGGCCTTCGCCGTGGTAGTGGAACGCATTCTCTTCAACTACAAACCGATGTCGGAGATGCTGACTCCTGATTTCGTTCACGACCACGGCAAGTGGATGCTGGCTTTCACCATGGTCTGGGCGTATTTCAATTTTTCCCAGTGGCTCATCATCTGGGCGGGAAATCTGCCTGCAGAAATTACTTTCTACCTGCGGCGCATTAATGGCGGCTGGCAGATGGTGGGGCTCATCCTTGTCTTTCTCGGCTTCGTCGCGCCCTTTGCCATGCTGCTCTCGCGTCCGTTCAAACGCAACATCCGGAAGCTGGTATGGCTTGCCGTCTGGCTGCTGGTAATCCGTTATCTCGATTTGTTCTGGATTATCGAGCCCAATTTCTCGAAAACTCTCACGATCACTTTGGCCGACATTGTCGTGCCCATCGCCATCGGCGGAATCTGGCTCTGGTTTTTCTTCCGCAACCTGGCGTCGTTGCCGCTGTTGCCGGCCTATGACATCGATGCCCACGAGGTTTTGGAGCCGGCGCACGAAACACACGCATAACGATTTTAGAACTTACAGATAGAGCAAACTTTAAGAAGAAATTGATGAGCGACGAAGTCAAACACGGAAGCGCCAACGGCCACGGAAGCTACGAGCGCCAGGACCTGAAGCCCGCTGGAATTCTTTATTTTCTGCTGGGGCTCGGTGTCGCGACGCTGCTCTGCATTTTGGCACTGCGCGCTCTCTTCCCCTTGCTCGACCGACGGGAAGAGTCATCGCACCCTGAGGTGAGTCCTCTGATCACCAAGCGTCCCGGAGACACGCGCCACATCGACCGCGGATACCCGCAAAGTGTTTTCCCCAGCCCCAAGTTGGAGGAAGACGAACGCGGGCAACTCGATGACATTCGAACCAACGAGGATAGGACCCTCTACAGCTATGGGTGGGTGGATGAGCAGGCGGGCACAGTGCACATCCCCATTGAGCGGGCCATGGATCTGCTAGTCGAGCGCGGGCTTCCGGTTCGAGCAACCTCGGGCAACGCCGATGCCACCGCCGCGAAAGCAGAATCCGGCAAACCATTCAAAGAGGTTGGTCCGGCCGCGAAAGGTGCAAAAAAGTGATCCGCAAGCTGAACAAGTCGATGTTCGCGTCCGTGCTGGCATTTGCGCTCCTGGCCCTGCCCACTTGGGCGCAGATGAACAACGGCATCATGGCTCCGCCGGCGAACACGAAGCCTCCACGATTGGAGAACGTTGGATTGGAGCAGCGCCTTGATGCGCAAGTGCCGCCCGATCTCACCTTTCGCGACGATACAGGCAAAACGGTGAAACTCGGCGATTACTTTGGCCGCAAGCCGCTCATCCTGAACCTGGTTTATTTCAATTGCACCATGCTCTGTGGAGAGGCTCTGGCCGGCCTTTCCAGTGCCATGCGGTTGGTGAAGTTCGACGTGGGCAATGAATTCGATGTGGTCACCGTGAGCTTTGATCCTCATGAAACTCCCGAGATGGCTGCGGCCAAGAAAAAAGATTACGTCGCTCGTTATGGCCGTGCCAACGCTGCTGCCGGCTGGCACTTTCTCACCGGACAGCCAGAGTCAATTAACGCGCTCACCAAGGCTGTCGGCTTTCAGTATCAGTACGACGAAAAAATAAATCAGTACGCGCACGCCACCGCAATCATGGTGCTGACGCCGCAGGGCCGCATTTCGCGTTATTTCTACGGAGTGGATTTTCCGCCGAAAGATTTGCGCATGGGCCTCGTCGAAGCTTCGCAGGGAAAAATCGGCAACGCCGTCGACGCAGTTTTGCTCTACTGCTATCACTACAATCCCGAGAGCGGAAAGTACGGCGCCATGGTCGGGAACATTCTAAGACTGGCTGCGGCAGCTACGATTCTCCTGCTCGGCGGCTTGCTTTTCATTTTGTGGAGACTGGATCTTTCGGTGACCAAGAAGACCGCGGCGAAAAATAAGTATGCTTAATAATTTTCCATTATGGCCGGTGCAGGCTTCCACCATGGCGCGCCACGTGGATGCCCTTTACATCTTTCTGCTCATCGTCACCGGGATGATGACGCTGCTGGTCTTTTCGTTCCTTCTGTTCTTCGCGGCGCGCTACCGCTACCGCAAAGGTGTTCGCGCCGAGCAGATTGAAGGCTCTACTCCGCTGGAAATTACCTGGAGCATCATTCCTTTTCTCGTCTTCATGGTTATCTTCGGCTGGGGAGCGCTCGTTTACTTCAAGGAGCGTACGCCACCTGCCGACGCTACCGAAGTCTACGTTGTAGCCAAGCAGTGGATGTGGAAACTGGAGCATGCCGAAGGGCAGCGCGAGATTAACCAGCTCCACGTGCCCGTAAACCGCGATGTCAAGCTCATTATGACTTCGCAGGATGTGATTCATAGCTTCTACATCCCAGCGTTCCGCATGAAACAGGACGTTCTGCCCGGGCGTTATACGGTTGAGTGGTTCCGTGCCACCAAGCCCGGCGTCTATCACTTGTTCTGCGCTGAGTACTGCGGCACACAGCACTCCGGCATGGTTGGCGACATCGTGGTGCAGGAACCGGCTCAATACGAAGCGTGGATGAACGGAGGTTCCAGCGGTCCGCTCTCCGCCACGGGTGAAAAGATTTTTGCGGAACTCGGCTGCGCCACCTGCCATCGCACTGATGTGCAAGGCCGCGGCCCCAACTTGCAGGGAGTCTTCGGCAAACCTGTGCAACTGGAAGATGGCCGCACCGTCACCGCCGACGAGAACTATTTGCGCGAGTGCATTCTCGATCCCGGCGCCAAGCGGGTGAAAGGATTTCAACCCATCATGCCTACCTTCCAGGGCTTGGTCACCGAGGAGCAGGTCAATGCGCTGGTCGCCTATATAAAGTCGATCGCGCCGGCCAAAGTGGGTGAACCTGTCAGAACCAGTGCTAGTTCCACAGCACCCGCCGCAACCAACGTTCACGTGCAAGGCGCTGAGAACCAGGGAAGTCAGGTGCAATGAGTATGGAGATCGCGATTCCACAACCGGTTGAGCGCGAAAATTATCTGAATAAAGAGTACGGCGTATGGTCGTGGCTGCTTACTACCGACCACAAA
The DNA here is from genome assembly GCA_963758565.1 of uncultured Acidobacteriota bacterium. Classification (GTDB taxonomy): domain Bacteria; phylum Acidobacteriota; class Terriglobia; order Terriglobales; family Acidobacteriaceae; genus Sulfotelmatobacter. The sequence goes on from CAVWVX010000001.1 coordinate 1,450,618, forward strand.
CGCATCGCGCTGCTTTATCTCATCTCGATCACATTTTTCTTCTTCATCGGGGGATTTTTCGCGCTGCTGATCCGCCTGGAATTACTCACCCCCGCGGGCGACCTGGTGCAGGCCGATACTTATAACAAGCTTTTCACCATGCACGGCATGGTGATGGTTTTCTTTTTCCTAATTCCTTCCATCCCCGCCGTGCTGGGAAATTTCCTGGTTCCCATGATGATCGGGGCCAAGGATCTCGCTTTCCCGCGCATCAATTTGCTAAGTTGGTATCTCTACATCATCGGCGGCGTGATGATGCTGCACTGCATGTTGACCGGGGGCGTTGACACCGGCTGGACCTTCTACGCGCCCTACAGCACAAACTTTACCAACACAAAAATTGTCGAAGCCGGATTGGCGATTTTTATCGCTGGATTTTCCTCCATCCTCACCGGATTGAACTTCGTGGTCACCATTCACCGCATGCGCGCGCCGGGCATGACCTGGTCGCGCCTGCCGCTGTTCATCTGGGCGCACTACGCCACCAGCATCATCCAGCTTCTGGGCACGCCCGTGATTGCCGTCACCATTGTCATGGTTGCCGCCGAGCGCGCGCTCCACCTGGGCATCTTCGATCCGCGCCTCGGCGGCGATCCTCTTCTGTTTCAGCATCTGTTCTGGTTCTACTCGCATCCCGCCGTTTACATCATGATTTTGCCCTCCATGGGAGTGGTCACTGAAATCATTGCCTGCTTCTCGCGCAAGCGAATTTTCGGTTACAGCTTCATTGCATTTTCCTCCATCGCGATCGCCGTTTTCGGCTTTCTCGTATGGGCCCATCACATGTTCGTTGCCGGCATGTCGGTATACGCCGCGCTGGTTTTCTCGCTGCTTAGCTATGCCGTCGCAGTGCCTTCGGCCATCAAAGTTTTTAACTGGACCGCGACTCTCTACAAGGGCTCCATCCATTACGATGCGCCCATGCTCTACGCCTTTGGCTTCCTCGGTCTCTTTACCATCGGCGGCCTCACCGGACTCTTCCTCGCCGCGCTTGGAATCAACGTTCACGTCACCGACACATACTTCGTTGTCGCCCACTTCCACTACATCATGGTCGGCGGTGCGGTCATGGGTTATCTGGGCGGAATGCACTTCTGGTGGCCAAAAATTTCGGGACGGCTTTATCCCGAGGGTTGGGCACGTCTGGCCGCTCTCATTGTGTTCATCGGGTTTAATCTCACATTCTTCCCGCAATTCCTGCTGGGTTACATGGGCATGCCGCGCCGCTACTATGACTACAGTCACATGCCGGAGTTTCAGGTGCTCAACGTCCTTTCCACTGCGGGCGCTACCGTTCTCGGTGTGGGATATCTTCTGCCCATGGTTTATTTTTTATGGTCTATGCGCTACGGCAAACCCGCGCCGGATAATCCGTGGAACGCCGCTGGCCTGGAATGGATGACCTCTTCGCCGCCCACAACTTTCAATTTTGAGGAAGAACCCGTCGTTACTTGGGAAGCCTACAACTACGAAGAGTTGGATGCTCCTCACCATGAGGAGGTCCCCCTTGCCCGATAGCACTCTGGTTGGACTTCATCAGGAGGAGCCGCATCGTCCGGAGCTTTTGCATCACTTCGCCGACCCGGAGCAGCAGCGCGACGCCTCCAGCCTTGGCATGTGGGTATTTCTAGCCACCGAACTTATGTTCTTCGGCGGACTCTTCTGTGCCTACCTCATCTACCGGCACTGGTATTTCGGCGATTTCGCCGCCGCCAGCAAATCCATCAACATGGCGCTGGGCGCTACCAATACCGTGGTCCTGATCTGCAGCAGCCTCACCGTCGTCTTTGCCGTCTGGGCCGCGCAAACTGCCCGCCGGACGGTCTTACTGGTAAGCCTGGCAGCCACCATGCTGCTGGGCGCAACCTTCCTCGGCATCAAGGGCATTGAATACAAAGATAAGTTCGTAGAGCATCACGTGCCCGGCGCATCCTTCAGCTTCGATCATGAAGAAATCCCCGGAACTCCCGGACAGTACGCCAATCCGGCGCACGCGCAGATTTTCTTCTCGCTTTATTTTGTGATGACCGGCTTGCACGCTCTGCACATGATCATCGGCCTCGGTATTTTTCTATGGCTTTTCCTGATGGCCTGGAAGGGAAGATTCACTCCGGAGTACAACACTCCCGTTGAAATCGGAGGCCTGTACTGGCACTTCGTCGATATCGTTTGGATTTATCTTTTTCCGTTGCTCTATTTAATCGACCGGCATAAATAGGATTCGTATGTCTGGACACTCAAAATCTTCGCCAATTCCCGGCTACATCGGTGTCTTTGTCGCACTCCTCATTGGCACCGGCCTGACCGTCTTCGCCGCTACTCTTGACCTTGGCCCCTTCAACGCTCCGGTCGCACTGCTTATCGCAACCGTCAAGGCCACGCTGGTCGCGCTCTTTTTCATGCACGTCTACCACGCCAGCGAAAAACTCACCAAGTTGGTCGTCATCGGAGCCTTATTCTTCTTGCTGCTTCTGCTCGGCCTTACCATGACCGACTACGCTACCCGGTTGTGGAGCTAACCTCTCCGCCTTTTACTGAGAAGGAATAGCCGGAGTAACCCCCGGAATCGTCAGCCGCAAGAATCGCGGCATGTAGTCGTTCGCGCACACCAGATCGCTGGAAGTATTCGCGTTCACGTTGTAGGTCAGCAGAATCCCCTCTGAGTCGGCAAACTCCGGGTGCGCTTTCGGGTTATACGTTACCAACGTTCCCGTTTTGCATCCATTGGCTCCCGCTTCAGGCGTGGTGTAAACGGTAGTCTTATTCGACCACGGGCCTTGCGGAGTGCATGAATACCACGTTGTTACCGCGTTCCACAGCGGATAAGGCGGGTTTTGCGGATCCATTCCCGTCATCAGATAAAACGTCCCGCCTTTGTATGTCATCTGGTCAACCGAATATTCCGGGGTGATCGCGGCCACTCCGCTCAACGCCGTGGCATTGCTCTGTCCCGAGAGCCATTTATTTTGCGTTGCGTTCCAGTATTGCCACTTGTTGGAATTGGTGAGGTTATTCACTGAAGTGGTCCGAGCCAGATAAGGCGTCTTGGTATCCGTTCCCGGATCCTTCAGTCCGTAGATGTAAACCGTCGATCCTACCTGCATGATCCGCGATCCCCACTCGATCGAAGTATCTGTCAGCGTCACAGGCGTGATCGAATCAATCGACAAACTGGGCCACGAAAGAGTCGCCAGCGAATTGCCCACCAGTTTGAACGCGCCCGTCCATTCCAAAAGCATAATCTTGATTTTGTAAACTCCCGGCGAAGTTTGAACTACCAGTCCGTCTCCAACCCAGAACCAGTCCTTGTTGTTGGTCGGCACAAAATAAGAACTGGTATTTGGAGGATAGCCCACCGTCGTCAGGGTGTTAGTCGTCTGATTTTGAATGGTGAGCGAATTGTGCGCTGTGAAGATGTAGCTCTTTCTGAGCCGAGTGCTCGGGTCGACCGTCCCGATGTACGAATCGGACCAAACCCATAGATTCGTACCGTCAGGAAGAAGAATGGAATAAGAGCCGTCTGCGCCTGTCCAACCCGGGCCGTTCTGCTGAAAGAAACTGTCGAAGCTCGAATCCATCGCGGCCTGATTCGGAGATGCCGGAAGGACACACTGCGAGGAAGCGGCCTGCATGCCATCGAAAACCAATCCCACGAACAGAGCAACCAGCACAAAACGATACATATTTCCTCCGTAGTCAATGCCGACAGACAGCTAGGATATTTCAATTTTCACGGCAGGGGATAGGGGTCGAACTTCTCCGTAGCGGAAAAACCTACTGTGGAACCGCAAGCCGTACATCAGTTCAGCTTTGCCAAAGCCTCATCCGTCGTAATCATTCTTGCTCCCAGTGCTTTCAATTCTGCCAGGGTGCGTTCCCCCGCTGCGGCGTCAAGTGTTTCTATCGCGTCCCGCACCACAGAGACTCGCCGGCCACGCTCCAGCAAGCCTTTGGCTGCGAAGCGGACGCAGTATTCCGTGACCACTCCAAAGACAACCACTTCGGCATTCGCGGGCAGGAGCTTTACCAGTTCATCGGTGTATCGAGCTTCGAATATGTCGAGCGTCTGTTTTTCCAGATGGACTTGCTGGTACGGTGTAAGGTCGCCCGGCAATGTAGCGTCCGCATCATTCGGAATGGTGATGGATTTCTCTGCCATCGCTTCCGGAATGTATTCCGAACCCGGCGTCCCTTTCACGCAGTGCGGCGGAAATATCTTGAACTCCGGATCGTCTTTCGCATGGTAACAACCGTGCGAGACCAGTAGAACACGGCCTCGCCGTGCCGCATCCGTGAGCCGGCGAATGTTCGGCAGCAAGCGCTCAGCTCCGGGCACGTACAACTTGCCGCCTGGTAGCATGAAGTCAGCCTGAGTATCCACTTCCCAGAAAACAACGTCGCGAGATACCATTGCGGGTCCGCCTGATTACCGTTTTTGCAACCGCCATCAGCTTATACCATTTTTTGCAGATGATAATGTCTGGCGGAGTTACTAGAGGTGAGCAATGTCACGGGTGCTGATTCGCAATATCGGACTGCTGTTGAGCGGCGATCTGAATCGTCCCATTCTCGACGCCAACACCGTACTTGCCGTCGACGGAAAAATCGCAGCGGTGGGTAAACAGAAAGATATCGACCCCGACTCTGCCACGCTTGTCATCGATGCCCTCGGCACCACGCTCATGCCGGGATTGATCGACAGCCACGTGCATCCGGTGGCGGGCGACTGGACTCCGCGGCAAAATCAGATTGGCTGGATCGACAGCTACCTGCACGGTGGCATTACTTCTATGATCTCCGCGGGGGAAGTGCATACTCCCGGCCGTCCGAAAGATGTTGTCGGAGTGAAAGCGATGGCGATCTTTGCCCAGCGCGCGTTCTCAGCTTTTCGTCCCGGCGGCGTCAAGATTCACGCGGGCGCTCCCGTAATTGAGCACGGCATGGTGGAAGAGGACTTCAAAGATCTGGCGGCAGCCGGCGTCACCCTGCTGGGAGAGGTTGGACTGGGCAGTGTAAAGGATGGATCCACCGCGCGGCAGATGGTCGGGTGGGCGCGCAAGTACGGCATTCAAAGCACCATTCACACCGGAGGCCCATCCATTCCCGGCTCCAGTCTCATCGACAAAGATATCGTACTGGCCGCCGACGCGGATGTAATTGGCCACATCAATGGCGGCCACACGGCGCTTCCCGACGATCAAATCGTCGCACTCTGCGAACAATCTCCGCGCGCCCTCGAAATTGTTCACAACGGAAACGAGAGAGCGGCACTTCTGACTCTGCGGACAGCCAAAGAATTGAATAATCTCGATCGAGTAATACTCGGGACGGATTCGCCCGCCGGATCCGGCGTCCAACCGCTCGGCATTCTGCGCATGATCTCTCTGCTGTCCTCTCTTGGTGACGTTCCCGCCGAGGTTGCCGTATGTTTTGCCACCGGAAACACCGCTCGCATTCGCAACTTGGACTGCGGTTTGATCGAACCCGGACGCGCCGCTACTTTCGTGATCATCGACCGTGCACAGCATTCTGCCGGAAAAACTGTTCTGGAGAGCATGCAGCGCGGGGATTTACCCGGCATTGGAATGGTTATGGTTGACGGCGTAGTGAGCGTGCAAAGAAGCCGTAATACGCCGCCTGCGACCAGCGTCCCCACAATCGTGTCACCGTAGAATTCGGTTCTGCCTCATGGAAGGCCCAGAGATGCTGCGACTGTCTTTTTGTACTCGCGTGCTTTCGCCAGCACTTGGGCCTCGTCGATGGTCAGCAACTTCCGGTCGAGCATGACTAGGCGTCCTCCAATAATGACCGTCTGCACATCGCTCCCTTTCAGCGAATACGCCAATTGTGCGTAAACTTCGTACATTGGCACAGCATTGGGTTCATTCAAACTGATCAAAATGATGTCTGCTTTTTTCCCCGTCTCCAGAGAACCGATTTCCTTTTCCATGTGCAATGCTTTCGCACCGTCAATGGTGGCCATTTCTACGACAGCCTTCGCGTTCAGGGCCAGCGGATTCATTTTTGAAATCTTTGCCAGCTTCGCCGCCAAATCCATTTCTTCCATCAGGTCAAGATCGTTGTTGCTGCCCGCCGGTCCGTCCGTTCCCAGGCCCACTGACACTCCCTCCGCCCGCATTTCCGGCACGGGCGAAATCCCGCTGGCGATCATCATATTACTCGATGGATTGTGGATGCAGCCCACCTGACGCTGCGCAAGTGTTTTGCGGTCTGCCTGATCGACAAAGATACAATGTGCGGACACCACGTCAGGACCTAGCACGCCGATCTTGTCCAGATACTGCACCGGCGACATCCCATTTTGCTTCTGGCTGTCGTCCCATTCTTTTTTCATCTCCGCTGTGTGAATCAAGATTGGCGCATGATATTTTCTGGCCAGTGCCGCGGAATCCTGCAATGTCTTCTGCGAGCAGGTGTAAATCGAGTGCGGCGCGGCTGCGGCATGAATCAGCGGATCGTCCTGCCACCTTTTCAGAAACTTCTCAGTGTAAGAAAGCGCCTCGGCTTCAGTCTTATTGTCCGGGGCAGGGAAGTCAATGAAGGTTTCGCCCAGCACACCTCTCATGCCGGCCGCTTTAGTTTCCTCGGCGACCGCGTCTTCGAAGTAATACATGTCCGCAAAAGTGGTGACCCCGCTGCGAATCTGCTCTGCCGCCGCCAGTCGAGTTCCCCAGCGGACGAACTCCTCGTTCACATTCTTCGCTTCGGCTGGGAAAATATATTTGTACAGCCAGTCGGACAAAGTCACATCATCGTGAATCCCGCGAAACAGTGTCATGGGCACATGAGTGTGACCGTTGATAAAGCCGGGAAGCACAAGCGAGTCCTTGGCGTCTATCGTCTGAGCGGCGACGAATCGGGATTCCATCTCCGGGCGCGATCCGATCCCGACAATCGTGTCGCCTTTCACTGCGATTGTGCCATTGGCGATAATGCTGCGAGCTCCGTCCATGGTCACGACCGTACCGCCGGTGACCATGAGATCCACTTTCTCCATGGTCGTCTGGGAAAAAAGGGGCGAGGAAAGGTATATACCGAGCGTAACCGCCAGGACGAAATGTCGATAGAACTTCACTCAAGCCTCCTGCATTCGCAGCCCATCAGTTTTCCAGATATCTACCGTAATCCGTCCTCGCCTTTTATCTCATGCTTTGTAAGTCCGCCAACGCGAGCCAGCGGCCTCCCGCTGTTGGTTATCGCCACCGCTACAATAAGTTCATCGGCCCGTGGAGCGTCGTTGATTCGCACTTCCATGGCATCGAAGTGGCTGCGCACAAATGCCGCATCCTTGTGGCCGAGCGGTATGTCGAGCACCACCCCCATTCCTCCGCGCTTCTTCGAAGACGGAATAAGGGCTGCACCTTTGCCCAGGACTTTTCTCATGGGCGCGCCTAGTTTGGGATGAAGAATGGCCGCCGCATGTTCCAGTTCTCCATTTTCTCCCACGGCAGCCGCCTTCCCATAACTCTCGACGCTGGTTGCCGCGATTCCCAGTGCTGCCACTGCGCGCAGAGTGAGCAATTCGCCGAGCTCTTCGCCAATCGTAATTAAATCCGACAGGTCTTCGACAAACCGGCTGGCGCATGGATTTTCAATCACCGCCACTGCTGCCTTGCGGGTCGCTGGATTGACACTCTGTCCCATCTCACTTCTCGTCTCTTCCACGAATGTTGCAATCTTGCGAATGCGGGCCTTCATCGTAGTCCATCCTCTCCTTTGATCTCCGAAGCTTGTAGCCCGCCCACTCGGGCGTGAATGCGCGCCCCCGTAGTCATCACCAGCGCCAGCAGAATCTCATCGGCCCTCGGAGCGTCATTTAATCCAACTTCCATGGCATCGAAGTGGCTGCGTACGTAGGAGGCATTGATATGCGTGATTGGAATGTCGAGGCGCGTGCCCGGGCCGCCCACTTTCTTGGTGGAAGCGACAATGGCTTTTGCTCCACCCAGAACCTCGCGCATTCCGTACCCCCCCGGCACATGCCACAATGCGCCATGCTCCAGCTCACCAGCAGCGCCAACAATAGCTCCTTTGCCATAGCCCTCGACGATCTTCGCATCTCCACCTAACGCATCCACCAGAGACCGTGCCATGGCCAGACCGAACGGCTTCAAATCATCCATGAACCCGGCAATCTCTTCCACATAGGCGCCCGCAAATGGATTGTGAATTACCGCCAGTGCTGCAGCGCGACGCAACGGCACTCGCGAGACCGGACCACCTTCGTGGAAGATCTCTTCGAGGGCAATCAGAGTTTTTCGGATTTGCACCTCAGGCATGCGTCAAGCTCCTCTCAAGGTTCTCAGGGTCGATAACCAGGCGTAACGTTCCGCCGCCAACTACTTCAGTCGTGCCGCAAAGATGCAAAGCTGCTGCGCGTATTAACCCGCGGGCGAGAAGTGACTCGGCCGTTACCACACCAGCACCGAGCGCAACGAAAACTTCTTCGCGGCGCAATTCGCCGACGCCGCGGGTAACGAGATGACTCCCGAGGTCGCTGTCCGGCGCCAGATCACAGGCCGGAACGCGCCTCACCTTCGCATGACCGGGTAAATCAACCGCGTTGGCAATCATGGTAGCGGCGGCGTCAGCCATGGCCGCTCGATCGGCAAGAACCGTAACCGCATCGGCAATGCCCCGCGAGAAACTGCGCCCCCGCCAACCGCTGGTGGCTATCCCCCGAACTGGTTGTGTTCCTCCCAACTCCACTTTGCCAAACAATGCCGGATCTTCCGGCCGCTCGACCATCCCGACTATAAATTTGTCGGCTGAGGAAAGATGCAGCGCAATGTCTCCACCATTGTTCACATAAGCGCGCGACAGTGATGCGGCTGAGGTCATTGTCTCTAGAATTTCTTCCGCCACTGCGCCCGCCACCGCGGCCATTGGCGTAACAAATGTATGCTCGCAATGTGGCTCGACCGCTGCCTGCATACGCCTTGCGATCACTCCGGCAGCTCTGGCAGAGTTCTTTCGCGCCTCGGCCCGCAGAAGAGGAAGTTCGTTGCAAAGTTCATCTAACACGCTGACAAATCGCTCCGCAGCAGCACGGTAGGCTAAGCGGACTTGCTCCACGCCTCCAAATGCTTCCACGATAAGATCAATCGGACCATCGTGCAGATACAAACGTCGCCCGTCAGCCAGCAATTGTATTTGCGCACGCACGCTTATCTCCCGTCTTCCGTCCGCGGAGTGTCTTGCTTAACCGAAAGACGCCGCCGGCTTTCATCCTGCAAAATTGATTCGAGTGGACGAACATGATCCATATGTCCGCCAAGCGCGGCGTAATCTGTCAGCTTCAAAGTGAATTCAATGGGAGCAACCAGCGCGGGAGTGGGCACATATCCAAAGGCGCGTTGTGGCATGCGGCTCACGTCGACCATGAACGTGATGCCGCCCCCCGGCCACACGTAAACCGGAGCGCCGCCGCAAGTGACGCGGGTCAGCGCGTCTCTCACCGAACGCGTCAAACGCACCGGGTTTTGCGTGACGCCGGCTCGCAACGAGCCTCCCGCTCCCGCCATAAACAACACGGTGCAAAGCGCCGGCTCACAATTCTCCTTTATTCTCGCCACTGACTCACGCAGCGCCGCGGGCAATTCTTTCTCCACTGGCCGTAGTCCCTCATCCAGTTCGAAGTAAGCGTGATGTTCGCCCGTGGTACTCACCATCAGCAATCGAAGATTAGGCCATGCGGTCTTGGGATCAAACTCGCGCAAAATAGATAGAGGATCATTTAGGTTGGTTCCACCCCATGCCGTCCCCGGCTCAGCCACGCGAAAGTACCGGCCCGGCGTGGATCGGTGGCCCTTCATCTCAATTCCACTCTCCGGGATTCCCAACAACTTTCCTGCCTGGTGCTCCGAAAGAACTCCTGTGATGTGGTCGTCGACTACCACCACTTCGTCCACTTTGCCTTGCCACTGCTTGGCAAACATTCCAATGGTGGCCGAGCCGCATCCCACCCGCATTCTTTTTTCTTGAACTCCATCCACAATGGGCGCTTTGCCTGCCTGCACTATCACGGTAGCGCCATTCTCAATCGTCAATTCCACTGCCTTGCCGTCGCACAGGCTCAGCAGTGTCTCGCAAGTTACAGTCCCCTCCCTTCGGCCGCCGCCGGTAAGGTGACGTACGCCGCCCAGCGAGAGCATTTGCGAGCCGTATTCGCTGGTAGTTACGTGCCCTACTGGCTCACCCCCTGCGCGTACCAGGGTGGTTTCCGGTCCGATATATCGATCTGTATCGATCTTCACTTTTACGCCGCAGTAGCTGAATATACCCTCCGTCACCACCGTGACCATATCCACACCCTGCACTTGGGATGAGATGATGAACGGCGCCGGCTTGTAGTCAGGGTAGGTTGTGCCCGCTCCAATTGCCGTTACAAACGTCTCCGCTGCATTCACCATCGACCCGTCCCACTCTCGTTGGCGATCGAGGAAGGGAACCACGGAGTCTCCGCGGGATACAGCGCGATCCAGAACAACATGCGGATCGATTCTTATCAGCTGTCCACTGTCATTCGCATAACGATCGCACGCGCCCGTGCGCCCCGGTTTGATGTAACACAGCACCGGGCAGGCATCACAACGAATTGCGTCGTCGTCAGCCACGGGCGCCTCCGCGTTGGACGTTCGCAAGAATGGCGGTGCGAATGCGATCCGGGGTGGCGGGAACTCTTCGCATGCGTACGCCCGTCGCATGGTGAATCGCATTCAAGATGGCGGGCGCGGTCGGAATCACCGCCTGCTCTCCAATACCCTTGGCCCCAAACGGACCAATCGAAGACGGATCTTCGATCAGGATCGACTGCACCGGCGGAACGTCGCCGGCTGTAGGGATCAGGTAGTCGTGCAGATTTTCTCCCTTGCCTGGAAAGAATTCCTCCATCAACGCCATGCCAATGCCTTGAGCCACACCGCCTTCGATTTGTCCTTCAATCAAAGTTGGATTAATAGCCCGTCCGACATCGTGCGCGGCGACAATATTCAGCACCCGAACCGTCCCCAGTTCTATGTCAACCGCAATTTCCGCCATGTGCGCGCCAAATCCGTATACGGCGTAAGGAATCCCTTGGCCGTTTTCATCGAGAGGACTGGTCGGTGGATCGAATGTCTGTTCGGCGGTCAACACATATCCGTATTGATCAAGGGGCAAATCCTCTAAGGAAAGTTTCGAGTGCTCCACGCCGTGATGGATTGTGAGAAGGTTCGCGCCAAAATTAATAACAGCGTCATCTTCGCCGCGCACACGAGCCCGTTGCAGAATTGCATCACGGAGTTCCTGCCCGGCCATATGCGCGGCCCTGCCTGTAACCAGCGTCTGCCGCGAGGCCGAAGTCTTGCCGCAGTCCGGCGTTATCGACGTGTCTGCCGAGACTAAGTCGAAGCACGCAACCGGCGCGCCCATCGCATCCGCACAAATCTGCGTCAGGATGGTGTTCGATCCCTGTCCAATATCGACCGCACCCTGGTGCAGCGCGATTCGGCCATCGCGCTTTAATCCAACCCGTACAGTCGACGGATTTGCCAGAGACGTATTTCCGCATCCGTACCACATTCCTGCGACGCCCACCCCGCGGCGTTCCGCTCCCCTGGCTTGCGCATTGAATTCTTCAGCTGCCGACCGCAGTGCGATCCATTGCGGTCTCAGGGCTTCGAAGCAAGCGCGGATACCTACCCCCTCACTCATCACCTGTCCCGTCACCGTTGGTGTGTCATTCTGTAGCGAGTTCAGAATGCGAAACTCCAATGGATCGATTCCCAGCCGCATCGCAAGTTCGTCATAGACTTGCTCCTGAGCAATGGCCATCTGCGGTACGCCAAAGCCGCGGAAAGCTCCGGCTGGAACCAGATTCGTGTGTATCGCTCTGGTGAGCGCACGATAATGAGGGACCACATAAGGCCCCGAAGCGTGGACTGGAACTCGTGCCGCAACCGTTGGCCCCCAGGAAGAATACGCTCCGGTATTAAAGTCAGCGGAGAAATCGACTGCTAACAGCTTGCCGTCTTCGCTAGCGCCTGCGCGGCAGCGTATGTGCGCCGGGTGCCGCTTAGTGGTGCAACGAATTGATTCGTTGCGAGAATAGACCAGGCGCACCGGCCGCCGTAGATGCCACGCAGCCAGAGCGACAAACGGTTGCACGGAAAGATCAAGCTTGGTTCCAAAACCGCCGCCCACTGCAGTCGGAATGATGCGAACCGCTTCCGCAGGTATGCCCAGTATCTTTGCAATATCCGAACGGTCCATGTAGGGAGATTGAGTGCAAGCTTGAATCTCAATCGTATCGCCCACGCGCCGGGCAAATCCCGCTTCCGGTTCAATGCAGGCGTGCTCTACAAAGCCGGTCTCGAATTCGTCCTCCACTACAACGGCCGCTGCTCTCAGCCCGGCTTCCACATCGCCTCGCACTACGCGTCCGCGAACCAGTACATTCTCTTCGCGCTCAGAATGGATCAGCGGCGCATCCGCCGCCAATGCCTCTTCTATGTTGCGCAAGGCTGGCAACTGCTCCCACACTACGGGGAAGACGCCAGGATCAAGATTTTCAATCGCCTCCGCCTCACCAGCAATCGCTGCCACCGCTTCGCCGAGGAACCGCGCTCCAGTTTCCGGATGAGCAAACACAGGCTGGTCGGCAAACCGCGGAATGACTCCGTAGCAATCCCGCCCCGGCACTTCTTTCGAAGTAAAGACCGCCGTCACTCCCGCATGCGCCTTGATGAATTCGTCCAGATCTCCGAGTCGGAAATTTGCCCGGTCATACGGACATCTCACTACGCGCAAGGCCAGAGTACCGGCTGGAATTTCATCCGCACCGTAAACTTCCGTGCCTTCAACTTTATATTGTCCATCCAGTCGCACCAGTCGCTGACCAACGGAGGCCCCCGCGCTGCGTGGCATTTCGGTCTGTTGGGTCCGCCCATCCAGAACCGCATGAATGATTTTTCGATAGCCGGTACAGCGGCAGAGCACGCCGCCTAACGCGTCCATTACCTCGATCTCAGACGGCAAAGCATTCTTTTCCAGCAATGCCGTAGCCGCCACCAGCATGCCCGGCGTGCACGCCCCGCACTGGGCCGCTCCATGCTGTAGGAACGCTTTCTGCAGGCCATCAAATATCGGAGGCCTGCTTTGCAGCCCCTCCACGGTTGTGATCGAATGCCCCTCGGCCTGGCCCCCGGCGACTAAACAGGAGCACACTGCCTCACCGTCGAAGAGCACCGTGCAAGAGCCGCAATCACCAGCATCGCAGCCCACTTTTGTTCCGGTGAGACCCAGATTGTCGCGCAAGATGCACGAGAGTCGACGTGTCGGGGGGGCGTCCACCAAAACCTCGCGCTCGTTAACCTTCAGTCTGAGCAAGGTCTTTGCCTCGGAAGCAGTCGCCAACGTCCCCATTCAGTCCATCCTCGCGCATTCAGCGAGCGCTCGCTGCACCAATCGCAGCGCCGCATCCTGCCGGTATACCGCAGTCGCCCGTACGTCGTCGATGGGAGAAAGATCCCTAAGATGCTCCGTTGTTACTCGCTTCCCCAGGCCCGTTGTTGCAGCAGCCCCCGCCAAATCCCGCTCCAGCGCACGCAGTCGTCGTGCCCAAGCCGAACAAGATCCAACGCTCACGCGCAAATCCTTCACGCAGTGAACCTCATCCGTCTGCATCACCACGGCGACCATCACAATCGAGATCACCAGATAATGCCGCGCTCCGAGTTTCAAAAATGTAGACGCAGCATTTTCCATGGCCCGTGGGACCAGCACTCGCGCCAGAATTTCATCGTTGCGACGCACCGTCTTGCGATTACCCACGATGAACTCCGCGAGCGGGATGCGCCTAGACCCGGCACGGGAGAAAAGCTCAACCTCCGCATCGAGCGCCAGCAGTGGCGGAACACTGTCCGCTGCCGGAGAGGCGTTGCACAGGTTTCCCGCAATCGTGCCGCGATTCTGGATTTGCACCCCGCCAATCTCGCGCGCCGCGGCCTTCAGCCCGTGAAAGCATCGCGGAAGCTTAGCTTGGATTATCTGAGTCCACGTAGTCAGCCCGCCGATGCTTATGGTCTGCGATTCAAAATCGATGCTCTTGAGTTCTTGCACGCCAGAAATATCAATGACGGTTCCCGTGACTGGCCGGTCGCCCAGCGCAGGGAAGAAGTCAGTCCCGCCCGCCAGAATTTGTCCTCCGCTCCTGGCGAGAACATCGGCTGCATCGATAAGCGTGTTAGGCCTGCAGTACAGGCGAAGCCCCCGGGGATGAAGTGTCCAGCGTTCGGCAGGAGAACAATTCTTCTACAAACGGCGAGGTTTGTACAGGCTCAGGAGGTGATTGTTTTCAGTGGCGAGAAATCCGCAGGGAAACCAACGTCAAGCAGGTTTTTGCAGGCTTTGGACAAATTGCTGCAGGCTCTTCTCCAGACCGTTCTTGCTACTCTCAGGCAGTTCGACGAAACGGAAAGGTTGCAACCAGCCTTGCGTCGCCCACATGGGAAACAACATTTCTGCATTTTCGCGGACGGTCTTTTCCCCGATGTGGAAGATCAGTTCAACTTTCAGCTTTTCATCGAGCGGTTTCTCCACATGCAGCAGGCCGCCGCTGGTGGAAAGCTGATGCAGTTTGCCCCGCACCTCACGCCGGTTCGGCAGGCGCATCAGCGTCAGAACAGATCCCAGGAACTTCACGCGAAATGGCCGCTCCTGGCCGCTTAGCGCGTGCGGAGACGGTTCGAGTGCTACGGGAGTGGGCGTTACGGGTACCTGCGACATCGTTCCCAGAGTATGGCAGGCCGCCACGCCCAAGACGAGGTTACGAAAGCAGGTCACGCTGTGGCGAGTGGACAGTGTCCCGTTCAGTGCGGGAAGGAATTCTTTCTAAGCGGAACTTGTTCTTTTTTTACTTTCGCCCCGGATGCGACTCGCCATGCCCGGAAAACAGGTTGTACGGCCATTCTGCTTTGTTCTTGACCGGTGCCCGGGCCGCTGGCCCGCTGGCTACGGTCGTCTCGCAGTTCCAATCCGCCGGCGGATCGACAATTCTCCAAACGTTGCCCGGATTGTAGAGCGATACTCCGATCAGAAAATATTTTCCGTCCTGGCCCAACGGCAGGCAATTTGCCACACGGCCTGAAGCCGTTCCACCGCCGGGAAGATCGCTCAACAACACCGGAGTTTCCAAGGGCAGCGCATGTGTGGTGCGAAACCCGCAACCCTGCGGACTCACCACCAGCGCCACGCACGCCGCGGAAAATAAATGCCTGCGATCCATGCTGGTTACAGTGAGGGGAATCTCTACGCGCAAACGCGTGCTGCGCCGGGTCGACTTGGAGGTAACGATTTCCATTTGGGTGCACCGCTAGCTGTTCACAGTTTGACAGAACTGCTGCGGGACCTGGCTTCAATTCACAACCTATTCACGTAACGGAAGTAATCTCCCGGACCACCGTCCGGTTACTCATGTCGTGGTGGGAAGTCTCCGTCTCGAAGACTTCTACTCGTCCTGATAAGATGTCCGACATCGGTGAATCAGAATACTGCAACGGCCTCAACAGTGGCCCATTCCCGCCACACGGCTTCGGGCGCCCCCGAATGGAAGATCCTGCTGGCAGCCGCACTGCCTCTGTCACCGCGCCATTCTGACCTCCTCGGCTCCGTCGTGGAATCTTCTCTGGTTCCTGGTTTTGAGTGGAACTCCGTGCTTCGCCTCGCCGACGACCACGGGCTCTCATCCCTTGTCTTTCAAAATCTCTTACGGGTTGCGCACTTGGTTCCCGCCCCAGTGCTTTCCACGCTACGCCAGCGTTATGAACGCAACGTGCACAAGTCGCTCTTCCTGGCGCGCGAATTGATTCGCGTTCTTGACTCCCTCGATGTCCTGGGCGTCGAAGCCATTGCCTACAAAGGCGTCGCTCTGTCGGAGACTTATTACGGCGATCTGGCGCTTCGTCACCCCGGTGACATTGACTTATTTGTCCGCAGAGCGGACGTGGTCCGCATCAAGCATGCGGTTGGCGCCCTGGGATTTACTCCACGCGTTTCCATCCCTGAGAGCGCAGAAGAAAATTACATCGCGTCGGGATACGAGTACAGCTTCGACAGTTTCGCTGGGCGTGGCTTACTGGAGTTGCAGTGGGCGCTTCAGCCGCGGTTCTACGCCGTTGATTTTGATATGCCCGGACTGTTCGAACGTGCCGTCACCGTTGCGGTTGCGGGCCGCATGGTAAAAACGCCATCGCCCGACGATCTTGTGCTGGTGCTGGCCATTCATGCCGCCAAGCATGAGTGGGCGCGGCTGCTCTGGCTGTGCGATATTTCGCAGATCATTACGACTGCAAACTTGAATTGGACTCGTATTCAGCATCATGCCCAGGAGATCGGTGTTGAACGTATCTTGCACATCACCATCCTGCTGTCAAACCAACTTCTGCAGACGCCAGTTCCCACGCTGCTCGAAGCGCGCATTGCTGCCGATCGCGGTGCGCATGCTCTGGCGCATGAGATTACCCAGTCCATGGCCGCCGGAGTCTCGCGCGACGCGCAGCAACTTTCGTACTTCCGTTTAATGATGCGGTTGCGCGAGCGCAGAATCGACCGCCTGCGTTTTCTCACGCGCCTCACCTTCACGCCGGGTCCCGGCGAGTGGGAAGCAGTTCGGTTGCCCCGCCTTCTGTCGCCTTTGTATCGCGTAGTGCGCCTGTCCCGGCTGGCCTCACGCTTGATCCAGCGTTAGTCTTTCCGGTATTTGTGGTCAGCGGCTGGCCAGTCCGCCCGCGGTTTCTCCGCCATCCATCGTATAAACGTGTCCCGTCGCAAATGCCGCATCGTCAGATGCGAGGAACGCAAAAAGTGCCGCAATCTCCTCCGGTTTCGCGTGCCGCCCCAGCGGAATTTTCCGGTTCACCTCTCCCAGCATCGCGTCGCTATACTCAGCGCGCTGCATCGGCGTCAGCACATATCCTGGGGCCACGGCGCATACTCGTATCTTGGGCGCCAGTTCCAACGCCATCGAGCGCGTCAACTCGATCACTCCAGCTTTCGTAGCGTTGTAATCCGCGTAGTACGGGTAGCCCATGATTCCGTTCGTCGAGGCTGTCTGCAAAATCACTCCGCTTCCAGCTTCCTCTGAAAAATGCTCCCACATGTGCCGCGCCGCCGCCTGCGCCACATAGAAAACACCCGTAAGATTTACCGCGATCACCTTGTCCCACTCTCCCGGAGTGATCTCAAGAAAATTATGCCGGATGCTGATGCCCGCGTTGTTGATCAAAACGTCCAGGCCGCTCATCACCCGCACCGCATCCGCTACCGCTGACTTCACGTGTTCTAGGTCGGTGACATCGGCAATAATGGCTTTGGAAATTCCGGGCAGCTTTTGGCGCGTGATTTCGCAAGCCTTCGGGTCACGGTCGAGGATGCAAACCTTCGATCCCTCTTCAAGAAACCGCGCCGCCGTGGCTGCTCCAATTCCACTCGCCCCTCCGGTAATCAGAACTCGTTTGCCTTTCAATCCGCGCACACTGGCTCCTTCTTCTGGATCGCCGACCTGCCTGTAATTACTTTACCGTACGCTTTCGCGTCGAGTGGCTTTTCACTAGAAAAGGGAAAGAGGAAAGCAGCCAGTTGGGCGACTTTTAGTCGTTCACGTGGCCGCGATGACGCTGTGTCAACTGTAAATTGGCTGGTGCGTTCTACTGGCCCAGTGGGCCTCTCACCGTGCCCACGTATCCCGTCCGGTTGTCGAGGACCGCCAGGCGAAGCTCCTTGCCGTCGGCCGGCACATCAATATCAAGCGGAACCATCATCCCTTTATCCAGAATCTGCTGGTAGGTGCTAGCGTCAAATGTGCGGTCTACCTTCAGGCTGCGCGTACCCAGGTTTTTTCCCGCGGCGGTGACTACGCTGGCATAAAGTGCCACATTCAACTTCTTGCTGCCGCTGGCATCCTCCGCCGTCAGCGTATGCGCATCGACCAAAAAAATTACCCGGACCTTACCCGCCTCGCCCGGCTTGGCTTGCGCCATAAATGAAATCTGCGTCGCCGGAGAATTGATCTCCAACGCCTCCGCAACATTCTGCTCGTAGTTCTGGTTCTTGGCTTGAGTAGCGTCCACCGCAAAGTAGCCCTTCCGATAGCGGACCTGAACATCCCCCTGCGCCACCTTTACCTTAATGTTGCGATACTTACCATCCCATTTTTTGTTTTCCGGATAATAGCCAAGCTCGTAGGAAGCTTTATCGTCGGCGGCAGCCAGCGCAATTCCTCCTTTGATATCGTTCTGATTCATGTAAGGCTTGCCGCCGGTCTCAGCCGCTATCTCTCGCATCGTGCCCTGACTCACTTGCAGGTTGCCCAGCGACGCGATTGCAATGTTCGACAGCATCGCTCCATTAGGATCGGTCATGTGTGCCGTTGACACCGCTGCCGTCCCTTCCATGCCCCCGACCAACCCATTCAGGTCCACCGGATAGATTGCGATGTTGGAGCTGGCCAGTTGCGCCTCGCTGTCTCGAATCTCCACCTCGTGCAGCGTACGTTGCTCGGCAGCCACTGCGCCTGCGGCGTTGGTTTGCAACGATTTCTGGTTCAGCGTGGGAAGCTGCGACGCCAGCTCCGCATCCGTGACCGTACGATTTTCCGGAATCAGGTCAAAGGGAAAATTCGACGTAAGCCACACCACATTCTTCCGCCCCGGCAATCCTCCCAGCATCCGCGCCAGCGCATGCATCGCCTCGATCGTAATTAAAGTGCGCCGCTCCAGGTTATAGCCGACCTGAATGCTGACAAAACTGGAAACCTCCGCTTGGGTCGCCATACTGTTTAGAAAACTCGTCGCGGGCCCGTCAAACCCCTGGGCCAGCACCGACGGCTCCGGTCCGGGCGAGTCTTTCAAAATTTGTTCTTCCGGCCTGAACTTCTTAATCGCCGTGATCAGAACTTGCGGATCGCTGGTAAACCCCTGCAGCACATGCAGACGATCGGTTAGTGCGACTACAGCAAAAGACTGCCCCGAATTCGCCTGCTCCGCCGCATACTTCAGCATTTGTGACCGCGCGTACGCCTGCTCTTTGAATGGCGAGTTCGCTGCGTCCAGAAGTAAAATTGTGGGAACCCCAAGCGGCGCCACGTTCTCCGGATGGTTCGATAATATCCCCGCAGGCGTCTTTGTCAGCGCAGCTGGACGCCCGCTTCCGGGCGCCACCGCAATCGAAATCTTCTGCTTCTTTCCGTTCTCCTCAACCGTGAAGTCCTCGGCCTTTAAGCCCGTAACCGGCTGACCTTTTTTATCGGTCACCACCACATCCACCATTACCAAACGGGTATTGGTACGAAAAGTAACGCTGGGAACTTCGGACGCGCCCTGCTGTCCGAATAAGAGAGCCCGGTTTACGCCAGGATTAAGGATTACCAGAACCAGAACCAGCCGGAGCGGTGCACCCCGCATAGATACCTCACACCCCACAGAAGTAGGGAATCCCCGGAATCTACTCTGCTTTCATCCTTTTGGCAATTACCTTACGTAGAACTGCTAAATCGCTTTCCCGCGGAAGAAGTAAATCAGCTCGATGATCAGGATGATCACCACCATCAGTTCCAGCACAAACGCCCGGCTCTGGTTGAACTCGTCCACCATAAAGCGGTACAGCTCTTCGGCGGTTCGCAGTTTTTGCTGTACTAGATCCTTATAGTCCGGCACGCCAACTTTCTGCGCCGCCAGCTTGTATAACCGTGCCGAAAACATATCGCTCAGAAATTTGATCGCATTGTCGGCTCTCTCCGTGAGTTCGCTCACATCCAGCAGCACCGTATGCAGCTTCGACGCTGCCCCCGCCGTGCGCCAGCGACCAGAGCCCGCGTCCGCGATCCAGAAAGTCGTATACCCCCTCGAGTTGCTTGGTTAGCAGCTCATCGTAATGGCGAAATTCCAGCAGCTGTGAATTCGCATATTGCAGCAGTTGAATCGCCGTCTCCGCGCCCGCCGCGCTGTCATATATAAATGCCGCATTCCATCCAATCACCGCCAGGTCATGCGGATAATAGGAAGTCCGCGCCTGCAAAATCTCCTGCCGCTCTCCATCCGATAGCGGTTGGCTCTCTCCGCGCACCACCTGCGCAATCGCTACTCCTTGCGACGCCAGCAGTTCCGCCGCCGACGGCGCTCCCGCCACTTCCCGCAGATGAAAGATGAAGTAGTCTTCCTTCAACCACTCGCCCGCATACGACTTCACCAGCGCCGGGGCCGCTCGCTCCAGCTTCTGCTTCACAATTCGCGCCGCCAGGCTCTCAAAATTCGTATCCCAAACCCAGCGGCTGGAAAGCTGTACTAACTTGTCCCAATCTCCTGAAAACGGCAACTCAAAGACCACGCTGACCACACCGTAATCGAAATACTTGATGTCCCCTTGCAACCGCTCCCCGCTCTCCAGCACCAGCGGTTCCAGCACCTCTTCCACCGGAGGTCGCTGGTACCTCACATACCCGGGCGCCAAATGTTTAAAGCTGGCATCCACTGTTCGCGCCCCTAGGATCTGCCGCAGTTCATCTAACCGGATCTCTTCACACACATCAAACTGGATCAGTACCAGTACTGACCCGCACAGCGGAGCATCCTCAGGACTGGCCGCGACCAGATTCGGCAGCGCCTCCGCTGGCACCTTACCCACCGTAATTGTAATTTCGCGATCCATGAGCACAATATTTTGAGGAGCACCGGGACTGGCTGTACCTGGCGCAGCGCGCGGACAATCCCTATTTTCGCAGAAGTCGCGGAATATGGCGAGAGAAGGTATTATCGCCAAGCTATACTACGGCCTAAACCTTGAAGAATCAGCGCCTTTTCGCTATCGCCCACAGCGCACCGGCGCCCGCCGCTACCGCCGCCAACCCCCATCCCGCCCGCTTCATCGACCGCACCACTTCTTCTCGCTGGCGCCGCTCCCGCCCCGACTCCGGATACTCTCCCCGCTCTCTCTTCTCCCCGCGCAGTGCCATCTGCAATACCTCCGTCAGATGTAGCGCCCTCCGCTTCGACCCCTGTGCTATTTGCTCGCGGCAACTAAATCCGTCGGCGATAATCAGCCAATCCGCCGGAGCCCGCCGCACCGCCGGCATCAACTCCAATTCCCCAATCGCAATCGATACGTCATATTTCTCTCGCTCAAATCCAAATGCTCCCGCCATCCCGCAACACCCCGGCGCCGGACTTTCAAACTCCACTCCCAACCGCCGCAGCACCGCCTCCTCCGCCGTCATCTTCGCCATCGCCTTGTGATGGCAATGCCCGTGCAGCAAAGCCTTCCGCTCCAGCCGCGCCGGCTGGAAATCCTGCGCGTACTTTTCTAAAAATTCGCTCAACAGAAAACTCTGTCGCGCTAAAGCCTGCGCCCGCTCATCCTGCGGAAACAAATTCACCAGCTCATCGCGGAACACAGTTACACAACTCGGCTCCAACCCCACCACCGGAATCCCCGCCTCAATCTCCGGCGCAAGTTCGTCCAGAATCTGCAACAGCAATCTCTGCGCCCGGTCCAACATGCCGTGGTCGTACAAAGGACGTCCGCAACACAAATGCGCCCGCGGAACAATCACGCGAAATCCCGCCGCCTCCAACACGTCCACCGCCGCCTTCGCCGTCTCCGGCTGAAAATAATTATTGAAGGTGTCTGCCCACAAAACTACCGCGGGAGTATCCGCGCTCCTCCCCCTCGCTCTCTTCTGGAACCACGCTTTAAAACTCTCCGGAGCGAACGCCGGGATCGCTCGCTCCCGCGCCACTCCTCCCACAGCTTTGGTAATCTCCCGCAGTCCCGGCAACTGCGTCGTCAAGTTCACCAATCCCGGAACATGCGACGCCGCCCGCGCCCACAAGTCAATATTGCCGAACGCGTACGCGCTCAGCGGACGCGCACGCCCTTCGTAATAATGCGACAGAAATTCCGCCTTGTACGTCGCCACGTCCACGCCCACCGGACAATCGCTCTTGCACCCTTTACACGCCAGGCACAAATCCAACGACTGCTTCACTTCCTCACTCCTCCAACCGTCGCGGATCACGCTCCCCTGCGTCATCTCCCACAGCAGATGTGCCCGCCCTCGCGTCGAGTGCTCCTCCTCCCGCGTCACTCGGTAGCTGGGACACATCACTCCACCTTCATCGTGCCGGCACTTGCCCACGCCAACGCATCGCAAACTCGCCTGCGCCAGACTGCCGTGATCCTCCAGAAATTTAAAATGCGTCTCCGGTTCCCACGGCGCATACTCCGCTCCCAGTCGCAGATTCTCATCCAGTTTGTAAGGGTCGATCAGCTTCCCCGGATTCATCTTCCACTCCGGATCCCATGCTGACTTGAACTCACGAAACGCCTGCATCAACTCTGGACCAAACATCTTGGGCAGCAACTCGCCGCGCGATTGCCCATCGCCGTGCTCCCCAGAAAGCGATCCGCCATAACTCACCACCAGATCGGCCGCCTCCTCCATAAACTTCCGGAATTTTGCAATCCCCTCTTTCGACTGCAAATCGAAGTTGATGCGGTTATGCACGCATCCGTGCCCGAAGTGCCCATACAAAGCTCCTCGATAGCCGTAAGCCGCAAATAGCTTGCGCAGGTCGCGCAAATATCCGCCCAGTTTCTCCGGAGCGACCGCCGCATCTTCCCATCCTTCCCAGTTCATCGGCTCCCCGGCCACGTGCGAAGTCGCGCCCAGCGCCGATTCCCGCACCTCCCACACCCGCTTGATCTGCTGCCGTCCGGTGTACAGCCGCATTTGCGGAGTGTTCGCGCTTCCACTCAATGCTTGTATCAGCCGCCGCGCCTGCGATTCCGCTTCACCCAGAGTTCCCGCGCCAAATTCCACCATCAGCCACCCGCCGCCTTCCGGCAGCAGCGCAAGCCCTTCGGAGTTGATTCCTTTCCTCCGTGTGTAACCCACCAGAATTTCGTCAAAACCTTCCAGCCCGATCGGCTTGTGCGTCATGATCTCCGGAACCCGGTCCGCACATTGAAAAATATCCGGGTAAGCAATCACCAGCAACACCCGCTCCGGCGGACTCTCCACCAACCGGCATGTCGCTTCCAGCGTCGTCACGCAAGTTCCTTCCGACCCTACCAGCGCGCGCGCCACTTGAAATCCATTTTCCGGCAATAGATAGTTCAGGTTGTAACCGGAAACTCGCCGCGGAATATTCGGAAAACGCTGCCGGACGTGCTCTCCATACCTCGCCGCAATGGACTGCAGCTTGCCGTAAATTTCTCCCTGTCGTCCCCCTTCACGCACAATCCGTTCCAATTCTTCGCCAGGCGTGGCCCCCACTTTCATCCGCACGCCGTCGTACGTCAGAATTTCCAGCGCCTCAATGTTGTCGTCGGTCTTGCCCGCCATCACCGAATGCACGCCGCACGAATTGTTGCCGATCATTCCTCCCAGCGTGCATCGGTCATGCGTCGCCGGATCAGGCCCGAACGTCAAGTGATGTTTTTCCGCGGCCGCTCGCAAGCTGTCCAGTACAACTCCCGGCTGCACTCGTGCGATTCGCCGCTCGGCATCGATCTCCAGAATCTTCGCCATGTACTTCGAGAAATCCAGAACCACCGCCACATTGCAGCATTGCCCCGCCAGCGAAGTCCCTCCGCCCCGGCACAGCAGCGGCGCGCCGAACTCCCGGCACAGCGCCACCGCAACCATAACGTCCTCCGCATCGCGCGGCAGCACCACGCCGATGGGCACTTGCCGGTAATTGGAGCCGTCGGTCGCGTATAGCGCGCGGGCGCTCTTGTCAAAGCGCACTTCGCCCGCAATCGCCGCCCGTAAGGCCAGGGACAATCCCTCGGCGTCGACTTGTACGGACTTCGACGCCTCTGCGATTGCTGCGAATGGATTCGACATGCTGACCGTTTTCTGTTGGGTTCAGTGCCGGTTTCAGTAAGGGTTGCAGTTCGAATTCTAGTTCGATGAGGATGAGCTTCCCGATCCCTTGCTCACATTCGTAATCGCGATCCGCGTCTTGTCATTCTCGCCCTTGATCGCAATCGTGATCATGTTCTTCTGGTCGTTCGAGACGATCGTGCACTGGTTCGCCTGGCTCGACATCACCATGGCGTTGGGAAATTTTGGTTTGTAGAATCCGCAAACTTTCTCCACCGGATCGGAACTCTCAAAGTTCAGCGTCGCCGTGTGCATGCTGCCGAATGTCGCCGAGGTCGCGCCTTCCTTCAAGGCCTGGGCTCCCGGATAAACCTCCACTCCCAGATCGTGCGCCGCTGCCTCCGGATCGTTCGTGGTGTGCACGCTGCCAAAAGGTGTTTCCAACTGCACGTTATTGCCATCCTGTCGCACCCGCGCATGCCGCGCCACGCGCCAGGCGAAGAATGCCAGGGAAGTGACGGCCAGCACTCCCACGAGCACAATGACGCCCACAATAATCAGAATCGCCTTTAGCGCTCCGCCGCCGGTCGAAGGCGCCGGCGCTGCAGCCACTGGATATCCCGCCGCCGGAGGGGTTCCCGTCACGGCCGTCGGCGCGCCCGTTACTGGCGTCGACGCCAATATTGGCGCCCCGCATTTATTACAGAACCTGGTTCCCGCCGCGATACTCGCTCCACAAGCATTGCAGAACGCCATAAGTCACCTCGAGGATGCACCCGCAAACAATCGGCGCGAGTATATCGCAGATAACGCAGAAAATGCAGCCGCGTTTCAGTCCGCAAGTGAAAGATACTCCGCGAGCTCCGCGGTACAAGCCAGGCGCGGTGGGAATCACCCTGAATCCCGCCGCGTCCACTCCTGCGAAGGCCCTGATTTATTTCATCACTTCACGACCGCCGGGTCGTACGCCGCCAACACCCGCGCTACTACATCCGCGCCCACTTCTCCCTCGGCCGTCGCCGCACCCTTGTTCTTGATCGCAATATAAACCGCGTTATACGTATCTTCGCCCAGGTTCTCCACCTTATGCTTTACCGCCGGAAACCAGCGTGACTCCCCAGCCTTGGCGTAAACATCTGTCACCTTTCCATTCTGATCGGTGAACTTTAAATGTCCCCCGGTCAGATTCACCACGACGCCCCCTGGATGGTCATGCAGTTCCGACTTCTCGTGCGGCCCGTAGTGTATGTCGATTACCACCACATGCTCATTCTCAAAATGCAGCTTGTAATGCTTGGGCTCCGCCTTCGTCGGATCCTGCGCCCATGAACCATTCACCATCACAAACACGACCGCCGCCGCGCAGACTAGTCTGCACAACATAGCCCCCTCCAGAACTTAAAATTTTGGTGATAACCTGTCCCGAATATTGCTAAGAACTAGGCCCACGCTACTATTCGCGCAAATACCCTGTCAATGCTCGGTCCCTAACTGGTAACCAGAATTCCAGCCCGACTTCCGGCAGCGAAGCTCGACCAATTAAAAAAGGCTTCGGCTACGCCGAAGCCCAAATCAATATCCAATCACTTGAGAACTGAGAACTGCCCTACTTCTTTTCCGGCTCCGCCGCCGGAGTCTTATCCTTGTTCTTGTCCTCAATCGACATCAGCTCAACTTCGAAAATCAACGTCGCGCCCGGACCAATATCCGCGCCCGCGCCACGATCTCCATACGCCAGATCCGAAGGAATAAATAACTGCCACTTCGAACCCACCGGCATCAGTTGCAGTGCCTCGGTCCAGCCCTTGATCACGCCCGTCACCGGAAAAGTAGCCGGCTGCCCGCGTTTATAGGAACTGTCGAACTCTTTACCGTCAATCAGCGTGCCCCGATAGTTGCACACCACGGAATCATTCGGCCCGGGCTTCGGTCCAGTGCCCGCTTTCTCAATCTTGTATTGCAGCCCGCTGGGCGTTGTGACTACGCCTTCTTTGCTTTTATTCGCCGCCAGAAATGCTTCCCCGGTCTTCTTGTTGGCCTCTGCGGCCTCTTTGTTTTTCTCCTGCATCTTGGCCTGCACATCTTTCTGTACGTCCATGATCGCTGCCTGCGCCTCTTCGTCGGTGAGCTGCGTCTTGCCCGCCATCGCATCCTTGATTGCGCGCGACAAAACCGCGGCATTCACCGCTACTCCCTGCTTCTTGAAATTTTCTCCCATCTTCATTCCGATGGCATAGCTGAACTTGTCTTCCTTGGTCTTAAGCGCCAGTGGAGTCGCCGTCGTCGCCGAGGCCGGTTTCTTCGTGGTCGGCGTTTTGGTTGCGGCCGCAGGCGCCTTCGTGGGTGGAGTCGTCGCCGGAGTGTCCTGCCCCAGGGCATTCCCCAGAAGCATCGCGGCAACAAATAGATTCGCTGTTATCAAAAATTTAGGCATATTCCATTGTCCCATTGCCCGCCATTCTGAGCAAACCCCAACAGAATATGTAAGGATGAAAGCGCCATCAACCAAGCGGTCGACATGACTTGCTGTCCGCCGCCTGCGGATCGATCATGACCCTCCGCCCCCGCTAACGCCATACTGTGAATATGGTGGGCCCGCCAGGATTTGAACCTGGGACCAATGGATTATGAGTCCACGGCTCTGACCGCTGAGCTACGGGCCCGGAGTGTCTACGCTAACACAATATTAGGGGAGCGAGGGCGTGGGAGAATAGGGGGATGGGGTTGAATCCGGAGTTTGTTTATGGGACGGCGTGGAAGGAAGAGCGAACTTCCGCGCTGGTGGAGTTGGCGGTGCGGGCGGGGTTTCGCGCCGTCGATACGGCGAACCAGCGGCGGCATTATTTTGAAGTGGGAGTGGGCGAGGGGCTGGCGGCGGTTTACCGCGCGGGCGTGGTGAAGCGCGGGGATCTTTTCTTGCAGACGAAGTTTACTTACCGTCCGGGGCAGGATCACCGGTTGCCTTATGATCCCGAGGCGACGGTGGCGGAGCAGGTGGCGCAGTCGATGGCCAGTTCGCTGCAGCATCTGGGAACGGATTATGTGGATAGCTATGTGCTACACGGGCCTGCGTCCGGATATGAGTGGACTGACGCCGACGCGGAGGTGTGGCAGGCGATGCAGAAGGAGCGCGCGGCGGGGCGGGCGCGGGTGCTGGGCGTGAGCAATGTTTCGCTGCCGCATCTGCAACAGATGATCAAGGTGCATGGCGAGGCTCCGGCGTTTGTGCAGAACCGC
Source organism: uncultured Acidobacteriota bacterium (assembly GCA_963758565.1). Taxonomy (GTDB): domain Bacteria; phylum Acidobacteriota; class Terriglobia; order Terriglobales; family Acidobacteriaceae; genus Sulfotelmatobacter. Next base: position 1,477,775 of record CAVWVX010000001.1, read on the forward strand.
TGTTACGCGCGGCTGGGATGGGATCGCGAGGTGCGGGCGTTTTGTGTGGAGCACAATATCATTTATCAGGGATTCTCTTTGCTGACGGCGAATATGGAAGTGGTGCGGCATCCGGTGGTGCATGAGTTGGCGGCGCGAGCGGGCGCCACTCCCGCGCAGATTGTGTTTGCCTTCGCGCGCAGCGTGGGGATGCTGCCGCTCACCGGCACCTCCGATGCCGGGCACATGAAGCAGGACCTGGCCAGCCTGACTCTGCAACTGACGCCGGAGGCGGTGCGCGCGCTGGAGAGCCTGGCCGGTTAGAGCGCGCCAACGCCGCAGGCTTGAAGCAATCTCCGCTTGTATAATCTTGACAGGTAAATTCTCGATTGAAGGAATGGAATGGCGCACACTGTATTCTGCGTGAAACTGAAGAGGGAACTGCCCGGGCTGGATGAGCCTCCCTTCGACAATGAACTTGGCCGCAAGGTTTACGACAACGTCTCCCAGGAAGCGTGGCGCATGTGGACCGAACACTGCAAGATGCTGCTCAACGAATACCGCCTGAACCCCGCCCGCCGCGAAGATCAGGAAGTGATTGTGAAGCAGTTGGACCAGTTCTTCTTTGGCGAAGGCTCGGCGGTGCCGAAAGAGTACGTGCCGCCGGCGGCGAAGTGAGTTGAAACAGGGCTGAACTGTGGTCAATCTTTACTCTTGTGCTGCGATCACGATTCAGAAGTTCAAAGCGCTGGGTAGGATCGTGGTGTTTGGAGTTATCTCCCTGTACTTACTGCGGATGCCCGGGCCGCATGTGTTCTGAGGATCGGGATTAGTGGCGACTTCTGTTTTTTAACTTGAGGCGCTCGAACAAGATTTCAGTGTCAGCGTTGGTGGTACCCGCCCCTTCGCAAAAGACGCGAAGGAACGGGGCACTTATGGTGTTTCTGATTTAGCGATTCGAGGGCTGGGCCACCCGCGCCCGCGCAATTGACGCCACAGGAACCAACCAACCCAAATGCTCACGGCCTGAGCCGCACCTGCGGCGATCAGGGTTACGGCCTCGGTAGAATAAGGTGGATAGAACGCATCTCCGGCGTACTTGGTTAGACTCAGCAGCATGAACGGCGCCACCAGCAGAGGCCAGGGAAAGGATTCCTGCAATTCATCGCGCAAAGCTGCAGTCAGGAGAAAAGCAACGCTCAAGGGAATCAAAAGCGAGCTCACACCCATATCTATCCAGTTCGGCAGTTGCCAGTCGGAATGGCGAAAATGGGCGATCAATGGCCATAGGCCTCGATCCGCACCAATGTAGATCAGCGCGTATATGAGAATCGCCAGTACTCCTCGCCCTAACGTTTTCATATCGGAACCACCTCCTTCGGCCCGCCTCACTCGACCACCGTCATAAAATTAGCGCCGCTCTCACTCATGAGTAGGTTGAACATTTGATCGTATTGCTGCATCGTGCCGGGATCATCCTGGACTGCATTGATGCAACCCTCGCTGTAGTGGCCGCGGTGTAGCTGTGCACCAAGGCCGTAGTAGCGCCAGTGCGATAGATCTCTGCCTAGCCTGCTTAAGGCATCGTTTGGCCAGGGCTCCAACCGGAAGCGATCATGGCCTTCGCCCTGCTTCTCCCAGTAGTAATTCATCTTGTATCGACCGGGGGGAACGGGACCCTCGTTCCTAGTGAACTCGCATTTAGGATTGTCCCTGCAGGATCCTCTACCGGAGAAAACGTCGTCTGGTCCCACCTGCACAGCTCCGGGGCCGTTGGGGCCGACGACTGCTGGCGGGAAGCCGTCGGCATTCGGTTGGCACACAATCGTGTGCATAGAAATCGAGTACACGCACTGGGCTAACCCGAATGGATCGATCATGTTCGTGGGATTGTTGTAATAATAAACCGGGGACAGACGGAACTGGCACCATTGTTTTTGCGCAAAGAATGGGGTCAGTTCCGTCTGTCCCCACATTTTTTTCGTCCCCACATTTCGTCCCCACATTTCGTCCCCACATTTCCCGTCCAAAGGTGCTAGCAGCCTTTTTGACCACCGCGGCTGCATTCTAAACGGGCGGCTTGGATAGCAATTGGCGCTCCATAGCTACTCTCCTGCACAATTCTCTGTACTCTTAAAATAGAACAAGCAAATCATTTTGTCCTTCTATTATAGGACAAAACTCGATTATTTGTTCTATTATATTAGGACAAATGGTTAATATTGTTCTGCTATAATAGGACATAACCAGAGGGGAGCATCGCATGAAGCCTGAATTCAGAAGGTTACGGCTGGGACAGCTTGAACGGGCTCTAGCGCCCTTTCTCGCGGCGAAGGAGACTCCACGTCCTCACAAAGGATGGATTCGCGCTATTCGGGAGGCGACCGGAATCACAGTGCGCGAGATGGCGAAGAGGCTCCGCAAAGCACCTTCTGTGGCAGCGCATCTGGAGGGCTCTGAAGCTGAATACCGCATCACCTTGGGAAGTCTCCGCGAAGCCGCTGATGCTCTTGGCTGCCAGCTTGTCTACGCTCTTGTTCCAAAAAGCGGAAGCCTTCAAGAGCTTGGGGAACAGCGTGCGAGAACCAAAGCAGCAGAAAACGTCCGCGCTGTTGAGCACAGCATGGCGTTGGAAGATCAAGCCGTGGGCGGCATCGAGGACAAGATCGACGAAGAGACGAGACGCCTCCTGAAGCACAGCGGCAAGAAATGACGACACTCGCAACGACCAGCGATGGTAACACCCCGCTCTCACCGGAGGAGCTAGCAGACCTCATCCCGAACCTCGCGACAAAAGAAGAACTAAACGAATGGGAGCGGGAAAACATACTTCGCGGGAGAGAGTGGGCTGTCGGAGACCGTACCAGCCCAACTGATATGGTCTCCGACGAATACTTCCGAAAGCTGCACAAGAAGATGTTCGACGAAACATGGAAGTGGGCGGGGGACTATAGGCACACCGAGAGAAACATCGGGGTTTCAGTCCATGAAATTCGAGAGAGACTCATGGCGTTGTTTGGTGACACTCGTTATTGGATCGAGAACGGCACGTACTCGCCCGACGAAATAGCCATTCGGTTCCACCATCGACTTGTGTTCATTCACCCGTTTCCGAACGGCAACGGCAGGCATGCTCGTCTGATCGCAGACATAATTGCAGTGAAGCTAGGCCGACCTGCATTCACGTGGGGTTCTGCTAATCTCGTCAAAGAAGGCGAAGCCCGCACGACATATCTGGAAGCAATCAGAGCGGCGGATGATGGCGACATCCATCCACTTCTCAACTTCGCCCGATCATGATTGGTAAGTATCTTCTGATTACGCTGGTATCGTTTTGCGGATCATCCTTAGAGGATGCGCTCGGCAGCTGCAACGACAACACGACCAACAACAAAAGCATCATCAGGAACAACAGCAACACCATCGGCATTGGCAACAACAACAGCGTCGACAGCGAGGGTCGAGCGGCACCCATTGTGTTTGTGTTTCAGCGATTCAAGCCTGAGCCACCGGCCTATCCCCGAACCCTGACGTCGGTGTCTAATGTGGTATGCGCTTCCGTCTCGTGCTGCCCTTTCTAGGACTGGCTCTGGTTGCCTCTTTCACCCAGAGTGAGCCAGATGCTTCAACGTTCCTTCAAGGCTATCTGGAAACAAATGACGGCATCACCACTCTAACGGTTGATTCGGATCACTCCAAAATCAGGATCACTAACCCTGAAGCGGTTCGTGCGGAAAAAAATCGAGAAGTTGTATTGCATGCCATCTTAACGAAAGATGGGATTCGTGTCATTTCATCCGCGTCGATTGACAATCGAAAAAAACCTGACGACTTTTCTTTTGCGGCCATCGTCTCTGAGCGGAAAGACGCAGCCATGGTCGAACGGCTTCTGCAGCTTGGAGCAAACCCCAATGCAAAGACTCAGGATGGAATCCCGGCCCTTGTTGCGGCAATGCACATGGGGGACCAAACTCTGATGCCAGTGACGGGTTTTGATCCAAGCGTCGAGTTTGCAACTCTACTGCTCGATCACGGAGCGAACCCGGATGCACTGAACAAGAACTGGCAAACTCCTTTGATGGCGGCGGCATGTTTTGGAGATGAGGAACTAGTCAAGCTTTTCATAGACCACAAGGCAAACGTGAATATCGGAAATAAATTTGGCATGACCGCTCTAATGTACGCTAGGAGCTTCGCTAAAGTCAGAATGCTCATCGCTGCTGGGGCCTCCGTCAACGACAAAGAAATCAGTGGAAAAACAGCGTTGTATTACGCAACCGCACGCAATGATCCAGACGCGGTGAAAGCAGAGGTTGAAGCGGGTGCCGATGTGAATGCAAAGGACAACAAGGGAATGACAGCATTGGGACTAGCGAAGCTGAACTTGTGCTGTTCCGGTCCCTTCCCTGACGAGCATCTTCGGGAAGCGCAGCGAGCGCGGTCTCAAGCGATCATAGACATTTTGCTTGCTGCGGGAGCGGTGACGTCCGGTAGTTGACGTAACCGCGCCATTCCACTAATCGACCTGCTTCTCCTTGCGTAATTTGTTTTCAACCCAAAGGCGACCCTCAGCGGCTGAAGCCGGTTTTATGATGAGGGAGCTTTTCGGCACGGCTGAAGCCGTGCCCTTCCCGATCAAAGTCAAAGGCGGAAGGGTTCAGGTCAAAGGAGCTGGCCGGAGAACAGCAGATTCCTCACGCGCAAAGAACGCGCGTTCGGAATGACAAAATCGGTGGTGGGACGCGCACTCGGAATGACAAAATGAGCGGCGGAACGCGCGTTGGGAACGACGAATCCTGCGAGGCGTTTAGCGGTCGAGGTCTTCGAGGCGTTTGAGGATGCGCTGGGTGAGGCGGCTCATGGTGGGGGAGCGCTCGGGGCCGAGGTCGGTGACGGCGAGGCGAGGGTGGGTGAGGTGGCGGGTGAGGAGAGGCCAGGCTTCCATGTAGGGCTCGTATTTGTGGCCTTTGAGGTGGGGAGTGAGGGCGATGGTGCGCATGCCGATCAGGGTGCGGACGGGGAAGATATACCAGACGTCGACGGGGAGAACGTAGATGGCGTAGTAGTCGATTTCTTTGGGAGTGTAGGGGCGGCGGCCGTGGGCGTAGAGCTGGCAGAGGTAGCAGGTGCCGAGCCACATTTCGGTGGACTTGACCTGAACGCGGAGGAAGCGTCCGCTGTGCTCGAGGCCGACGTCGTAGCGGCGGGATTCTCCCCAGGGTTTGGCGACGTTGAAGCCGCGTCCGGCGGCGACGGTCATGAAGAGGAGTTCGGTCCACTCGCCGCGTTTGGTGTAGTTGTCGAAGAATCTCTTGCCGTTGCGTGCCATAAAGTGTCTCCGTGATGCTGGTTGGTTGTGGTTGTGGGAGCAAAGAAAAAGGGACCGTGGTTTGCGCTCTGCGCCGATGGAGTGGCCGGAGCGGGAACCAAGGTCCCTTGCGTTGCTCGGGATGACAGACTGTTGAAGTGAGTTGATGGAGTGGGCGGCGGGCGCGGGAAAAAGGCGCGAACCGCTCCTAAAACACAAAAGGCGCGGCCGGATGGGCCACGCCTTGTTTATCGATTTCTCGACTCTATAATTATAGTATATCACATTGCTATAGGGGTAAGCGCCAAATTTGCAAATTTATATTCGAGATTATGCAGTTGACACAAGGTATGCCCTGTGGTATTGTTTGAAACATGGTTATCGCTTCGCATCTGTTTTCTTCTCACTCTTGGATTGGCCCTTTAAATGCTTACGGACGGCCTTCGCAATCTCAGGATGGAAGAGATGCTTTAGCGCCTCCTCGTCCGTCATCTCCATTGGATGTTTCTTTGACTTCTTCTTCGGCATTGGTGGCCCTATGACAGAAGCAATCGACCTCTGTGAGTTAGTAGAGCGTTTTGGTGACGATCAGCAATGCCGTAACTACCTTGAGCATTTGCGCTGGTCGAAAGGTACTCGCTGCCCCAAGTGCGGCGGAGAGCGTATTTCTTCAATCCTGAAACGCGATCAATACAATTGCGATAACGAATCATGTCGCTACCAGTTCTCCGTTACGGCTGGCACAATATTCCACGATACGCACCTGCCTTTGACCAAATGGTTTCTTGCTGTCTACCTGATCTGCCAATCCCGCAAGGGTATGAGCGCTAATCAACTCAAGAGAATGCTCCGAATCAATTACCGTACCGCGTGGTATCTCTGTCACCGCATCCGGCACGCCATGGCGGAAGATATGCCCCTCGAAAAACTGGACGGAACAGTGGAGATGGACGAAACTTATGTGGGTGGCAAGAAGATCGGATGGGGCGTCTACGCTGGTAAGAAGGCGAAGGAAGTTGTGATCGGAATCCGGCAGCGAGGCGGTGAACTGCGCTTCTTTCACGCGGAGGATGCGAAGACTGGAACGCTCGCGAAATACATCAAGGAAAACATCGCCGATGATGTAGACGTGATTGTCACCGACGAGCACCCATCCTATCCGTGGGCACTCAAGAAGCTCGACAGCAAGCAACCGCACAAGACGATCAATCACAGCCGCAAGCAGTATGTGGACGGAGACATCTACACAAACACCGTGGAGTCGGCCTTCTCGCTTTTGAAACGCGGAATTATGGGGACGTGGCATCGAATTTCCGCAAAACATCTGGCAGCCTACCTTGACGAAATGACGTGGCGATTTAACAACCGAAAAAACCCTTTCCTTTTCCGCGATACGATGCTGAAACTCATTCACTCTGATAACCTCGAATACAAAGAACTAACTAAGGTTGCCTGAAGGCAATGTCGAATACCCTGAATGAAGTTTCGGGCCACTGATCGAATATTTCCGATTTCGCAATACCTTCTTTGTCGCGGAATTTGACTCTAATCTTCTGTATCTGCTTATCCGCTAGCCAGTTCGGTTTAATCACACACGCAACCCATTTCGCCGGATGATGACCTTCGCTAAAAAGTCCATTTTCAATCTCTTTTAGCAAAGATAGGTCAGCGGATTCCATGTTAGTTTCTCTTCGGTTGGCTGAGCTAAACCTGGGATCGTGAAACTCTTCCGACAAAATCCATTCCGACAAATCTTTAAGAATACGACCATCGTAGACACCCTCGTTCGTCGTCACTCTAACTTCCAGCCCAATGATGTTGAGGTTTCTTTCTGCCCATGTTTTCACCAACAAAAATACTGTGGTCGTGGTTGACAAGGTAGTTCCAGTACAAACCGCAAGTAGTTCAATCTTCACATCCTGTCTGTAAACTGGCAGTCTGGCCAAAACGTCTGGCTCACTAAAAGTTGCCTGATGATGCAACCGATAACTTCCTTCCACGACCACAAAAAGAATTGCTGCGAGAATGGCGACTGCCGCCCAAGGTAGCGGTACCCTTGGCAGGGAATCTGGTTTAGCCCAGTCTGGAAATCTCACGAGCGGACCCCATGTGGTATAGGCAACATAAATACTGCCTAGAGCAAGAATCACAGCAACCACCCGATGTCGGCGGGCGTGTGCCCAGCAGTCTCGAAAGTGGCCAGTTCTTGTTGTGAAATAAGCCGAAATCTTGGACATGGGCGAAATGTTACTCTGCGTGCTAGCCCTGCGTCAAATACACAATCCCGTTTATATTTCCTTTGGATGGTGCGGGTTAGAGAAAATCGTTTACTAGTTTGCTATTGACAGGAATTGGCTATGGAATTCCATAGGGAGCTTTAGCGGCAGTTCTAGGCGTGTTCGGTCTTGCCGTCCAGTAGATTCAGGGCGTGGGGGATTAAATCGAGCACGGCTTCGAGGGATTCGACGGCGCCGCTGGGGCTGCCGGGGAGATTGAGGATGAGAGTTTTTTCGCGGACGCCGCAGAGGCCGCGGCTGAGGGCGGCGAATTTGGTTTTCCTGGCACCTTCGAGGCGCATGCGTTCGGGCACGCCGGGGATTAGGCGATCGCAGATGGCTTCTGTGGCTTCGGGGGTGACATCGCGAAAGGCGATGCCGGTGCCGCCGGCGGTGACGATGAGGCGGACCTCCAAGGCAAGGTGGACGAGGGCGTTCTGAATCTGCATGGAATCGTCGGGCACGATTTTTGTGGCGGCGATATGGAAGCCGGACTTCTTGAGAAGTTCGGCGACAGCGGGGCCGGAGAGATCGGCGCGTTCGCCGCGAGAGCAGGAGTCGCTGATGGTAATGACGGCGGCGGTGAGAACGGCGGGCGTGGTGGGTTGAGAGGACATATCAGTTGTCGAGGAGGACATCGTCTTCCTCCTCTGCCCGGGAATGGCTGGAGCTGTTGGCGCTGGCGGCGGGAGCGGGCGGAGTGTCGCTGAGGCCGCTTTCTTCAATCGTTTCGACTCCGGCGTCGCGTTGGGATTCATCAAGCAAGCGCAGGCCTTCCATTAGCAGTCCCTGGGTGTTGAGCTTGGTAGTCTCCTGATCGGTCTTGCCTTCGAAGTTGAGTTCGAAGTTGCCTCCGGTCCAGCGCAGGACTTTGAAGACGGCTTCGTCACCGACGAGGGAGCCGTAGGTGGCGTGCTTGACCTGGCCTTCGGCGAAGAATACTTCGCATTTTTCTCCGGCGTTGTTGAGCTTGAGCTGGCAACTTTTGCGTCCCATTTCGAGGGACTGCATGAGGTCGATGACATTCATCTGCGAGAGATTGCCGCGGACGACGCCGTCGGAGGGCGCGGTCTTGGCCATTTTTTCGAGCGCGATGCGGTCGACGGTGCGCTTGATGCGGCGGGTGGCTTCCTTCAGGAAAAAAGGTTTGGCGATGTAGTCGTCGGCGGCATCTTGCGGAGATAGACGTTCGTCGATGTCGTTGCGGCTGGCCAGCATAATGGCGGAAAAATTTGAAGTAGCGGGACGGCTTTTTAATTTCTCGACGAGCTGGCGGCCGTCCATGCCGGGCATGCGGTAATCGCAGACGAGAAGTTCGGGAGGATCGTCGACGGCTTTAAGCAGCGCGTCGGCGGCGTCGCCGGCGGCGGTGACGCGAGCGAAGGGCGTGAGCGCCTGCTCGAGCATGCCGAGCACCATGGGATTGTCGTCGACCAGAAGCAGTTTTACGTCATTCGCCATTTAATTTTTGCCTGATTTTGTACGCTGGTAGTCTCCGCTCTTGCCGCCACTCTTGCGCTGCAAAACGATATCGCGAATCTCAATGCCTTTGTCCAAAGCTTTGGTCATATCGTAAATGGTGAGGGCGGAAATACTGGCGGCGACGAGGGCTTCCATCTCGACGCCGGTCTCCGCCGTGGTCACGGCTTTGGTGGTGATGGCGACGCCATTTTCGCATAGGCGCAACTCGACATCAACGTGGGAGAGCGGCAGGGCGTGGCACATGGGAATGAGTTCGGAGGTGCGCTTGGCGGCCATGATTCCGGCGATGCGGGCGACTTCGAGAGGATCGCCTTTGGGATTTTTGGGGAGCGAGTGTAGAACCTCGGGATTCATTTTGACGAAGGCGCTGGCTTCAGCCTCGCGGCGAGTGGCGGATTTGGAGGAAACGTCGACCATGCGGGCGTGGCCTGCGTCGTCGTAGTGGGAGAGCTTTTTCGCCATTGCGTTTGAAGTTCTATCTTACAGGGAAGCGGGGGGCAGAGGTGGGGAGTGAAGTCGCAATGACGAGACGGTAGTGGGCGGCGCGGTTCAGCGAAGCAGGATGGCGACCCATTCGTTGGCGGGGATGAGGTCGCGGTCGGGAGGGATGACGATGTAGCAGTTGGAGCGGGAGCGGGCGGCAATGTCACCGGAGCCTTGCCAGGGAACGAGTTCAACGGTGCTGTCGGCGAAACTTCCGGAGAGGATGGCGGGGAGGAAGCGGGTGAGTCCGGGCTTGGTGCGGATTTCGGATTTGAGGCGGGAGTGGGTGAAGACCAGCGGGCGCGGGGACATTCCGGAGAGCGCCTCGATCATTGGCTTAGCGAACAGTTCGAAGGTGACCATAGTGGAGACGGGATTGCCGGGGAGGCCGAAGAAGTATTTGGAGGAGGGGGCTGGAGACACAGGGGCGTCCGCGCCATAGTTTATTCGGCCGAAGACTACGGGCTTGCCGGGCTGGATTTTTGCGCCGGTGAAGAAGAATTCGGCGTGCAGATCGCCGAGGACTTGCTCGACGAGATCGTAGCGTCCCATGGAAACTCCGCCGGTCATGATAAGCAGATCTTCGTTTAATCCCTGTTCGATGAGTTGACGAAGGCGAACGGGTTCGTCGGGAGCGATAGGGAGAAGGACGGGTTCAGCACCGGCTTGCTGGATCTGGACGGCGAGGGAATAGGTGTTGGAGTTACGAATTTGGGCGGGGCCGGGAGTGGAGTCGATGGGAATGATTTCGTCGCCGGTGGTGAGGATCGCGATGCGGGGGCGGGTGAAGACTTTCAACTGCGATTTGCCGACTGAGGCGGCGAGGGCGATGGCGGCTTCGTTGAGGCGGGTGCCGCGGTTGAGGAGAAGGCTGGAGAGTTTGGCCTCCGCGCCTCGCGGGACGATGTTTTCACCGGCGGCGACGGCTTTGGTGATTTCGACGGAATTATTTTCTTGCGATGTGTACTCGACCATGACGACGGAGTCGGCGCCGTGGGGAACCGGGGCTCCGGTCATGATGGAGTAGGCTTCGCCGGAGTTCAGCGGTTTTGCGGCTTGAGATGGGCCAGCTTTGATTTCTCCGATGACTTTCAGTTTGGCAGGAAGAGAGAGCAGGTCGGCGGCGCGGACTGCATAGCCGTCGCGGGTGGAGCGAGGGAAGGGAGGGATGTCACGGTCGGCGGTGATTGGTTCGGCGAGGATGCGGCCGGCGGCGTGAAGAAGGTGGACAAGTTCAGTTTCTTTTGCAGAAGTTTGCGAAGCGTGGTGTTCGACTACGCGGCGGGCATCTTCGAAGGACAGAAGTTGGGAGGGTGCGGTCATGCAAAGATGATAGACCAGCGGCTAAGGCCGCTGAGATTTGCGGAGCGCAGACGGTGCGCCTCTGCTAAGATGTGCCGCGTGAGTGAACCGCAATCTATCGTTGGACAGACCATCTCGCACTATCGAGTGATCAGCAGGATTGGCGGGGGCGGAATGGGTGTGGTGTACCAGGCTGAGGACCTGCAACTTAGCCGGTTTGTGGCGCTTAAGTTTCTTCCCGATGCGCTGGCCAATGATGCGCAGGCGCTGGAGCGATTCCGGCGCGAGGCGCGCGCTTCTTCCGCACTGAACCATCCAAATATTTGTACGATTTACGAAATCGGCGAGCACCAGGGGCGGGTGTTCCTGGCGATGGAATATTTGGAAGGCAAAACGCTGGCGGATTTTATTCTGGGACCGCGAATCGAATTGGAGCGACTGCTCGATCTAGGAATCGAAATTGCCGATGCGCTGGACGCGGCGCATGCCAAGGGAATTGTCCATCGCGACATCAAGCCGGCGAATATCTTTGTGACCGAGCGCGGGCACGCCAAGATTCTTGATTTCGGGTTGGCGAAAACCGCCGTGACTGCGACGCTGGATGGAGCGACCATTGCCAGTTCCAATAATCCCCACTTGACCAGTCCGGGGAGCACGCTGGGCACCGTGGCTTATATGTCTCCCGAACAGGCCCTGGGGAAGGAACTGGACGCGCGCACGGATTTGTTTTCTTTCGGAGCCGTGCTGTACGAGATGGGAACGGGACAAATGCCGTTTCGTGGAGACACGTCGGCGGCGATCTTCGATTCCATTCTGCACAAAGAACCTGCGCCTGCCCAGCGGCTTAACCCCGATGTTCTTCCAAGTCTGGAGCACGTCATCGGCAAGGCTCTGGATAAAGACCGCGAGACGCGCTATCAGAGTGCGGCAGAGATCCGCGCGGACTTGAAACGGCTGAAGCGGGAGAGCACGTCGGGTAGGGTGACGGTGGCCGTTCCCCCGGCACGGTCTGCAGCCGAAAAACATCGCTGGTGGTTGCCGGTGGCTGGAGCAGTTGCGTTGGTGATAGCGGCTATAGCGGCCTGGGCGCTGTTTCCCGTGAGTCCGCCGAGGGTCACAGGAGTTACGCAAATTACGCATGATGGCTACGCCCTGGGCAATATGCTGACAGATGGCGCACGAGTGTACGTCACTCAAATTCGCCCGGAAGGGTTGTCGCTGGCTCAGGTTTCGTCGACGGGTGGGGATACCTCTGCCATCCCGGCTCCAATCAAGAGCATGATGATCTCTGACATCTCTCCGGATCACTCGCAATTAATGGTAGGCAGCCTGGTGCCCACCGGTGACCAAGCCCGCCCACTTTGGACGTTGCCGTTACCCGCTGGTTCGCCCCGGCGGTTGGGGGAGATTGAAGCCAGCGGGGCTGCCTGGTCGAGAGATGGGCGGCAGATGGTATTCATCAAAGGTGTGAATTTGTATCTGGCCAATGCCGATGGTAGCTCTCCGCACTTGCTGGTTGCGGCACCGGATGCCGCCTTCGCGCCCGCATTTTCGCCCGACGGAAGCCGCATCCGCTTTTCCATGCAGAACCAAGCCAATTCACAATCTTTGTGGGAAGTCCGGTCCGATGGTTCCAACTTGCACCAGCTGCTGAAGGGATGGCACAGTCCGGCGAGAGAATGTTGCGGTCGGTGGACAGAGGATGGGCGCTACTATGTTTTCGAGAGCAGCGAAGGCCAAGGCAACGATATTTTCGCTGTGGCAGATTCGACGGGATTTTTCCGCAGGGAGTCTGCTACTCCCACGCGGCTTACGACTGGCCCGATCGTTTACAACACAGCCGTGCCAGATGTGGCAGGCAAAAAAGTTTTTGTGCAGGGGGTTCAGCCGAGAGCGGAGTTGGTGCGGTATGACGCGGCCACCAAACAATTTGTTCCTTTCCTGGGAGGTATTTCCGCTACCGACGTAGCCTTTTCGCGCGACGGCAAGTGGGTGGCTTACGTTTCCACATCGGGCAATACGCTGTGGCGCAGCCGGGTGGATGGCAGCGAGCGTTTGCAACTCACCTATCCGCCGGTGACAGCTTCGCTTCCATTTTGGTCACCGGACGGAAGCCAGATCGCGTACGCAGCCTCTCAGCCAGGAAAGTTGTGGAAGATTTATCTGGTTTCCGCGCAGGGAGGAACTCCGGAAGAATTACTGCCGGAAAATGTTGGCGAACTCGACCTTACCTGGTCGCCTGACGGGACGCAGTTGGCGTTCGGTCGCGTTGCCTCCCTGAATGCGGGGACTATTGATATTCAACTGGTGGATATGAAAACGCGTCAGATGTCGACCTTTCCCGGTTCGACTGGGTTGTTTGCTCCGCGCTGGTCGCCGGATGGCCGCTATCTTGCCGCGCAGGCTCTGGGATCGAAGAAGCTGATGCTTTACGATTTTCAATCCCGGACGTGGTCGGAGTGGGTGAATGAATCCGCGAACGTGGACTATCCGTACTGGTCCTCAGACAGCCAATATATTTATTACGACCACTTGCTAACGGAGAATCCCTACTGTTTGCGAGTGAAGGTGGGAAGCCACAGTCCGGAGAAGCTTTTCAGCCTGAACGGGCTAAAGCGGTTTTTCTGGACTTGGGGGTCGTGGAGTGGACCGGCGCCGGATGGCTCGCGGCTTTTTGTGAAGGATGTGAGTACACAGGATATTTATGCGCTGGATGTGGAGTTTCCGTAAGGTGAGGCTGAGTTGTGTAGAAATAGTTCAAGATGCAAATTACTTTCAGGGACTGAGGCCCGTCCCATTCTCCGAACTAAACGCAGCGCTCAAAACGCAGTTCGCCTACCTCACTGCAGGCGTTAGTCATCCGCACTCCGCGGCGAAGAGCGGTTTCCGAAAATTACCGAACCAGTTCCTGGCCGAAGGCGGTGGGATTGCTGGCGAAGGAGAGTCCGGTTTCGAGGTCGATGACTCGGTCGCGGACCAGTTGGGCGATTTCGCCGTCGAAGTGTTGCATGCCTTCGGTAGCGCCGGCTTTGATGGCATCCAGCAGGGTCTTGCCGTCGCGTTCGCCTTTCTCGATGCATTCCCGCGTGCGGGGATTGGATTTTAGAATTTCGGCGACCGGAATACGGCCGCTGCGGTCTGTCTTGGGCAAGAGACGCTGGCAGATGACATAACGAAATGTTTTAGCGAAACGGTCACGGGCGAGTGGTTGTTCCGCGGGAGAAAACGAATTGATAATGCGCTCTACGGTTTTGGGAGCGTCCATGGTATTGAGGCTGGAGAGAACGAGGTGTCCAGTTTCGGCGGCTTCAAGGACGATCTCGATGGTTTCGCGGTCGCGAACTTCGCCGACAAGAATTACCTTGGGCGCCTGCCGCAAGGCTGAGCGGAGGGCATGGGCGAAGCTGGGCGTATCGCTGTGCAACTCGCGCTGATGAATCGTGGAGTTCTTATGGTTATGCAGAAACTCAATGGGGTCTTCGATGGTGATGATGTGGTAGTTCTTTTCGCGATTGATGCAATCCAGCAATACCGCGAGGGTGGAAGATTTTCCCGAGCCGGCGGCTCCGGCGACCAGGACGATGCCGTCGCGGAGCTTGGCTACATCGGCCAAATGAGCGGGTAGACGAAGCGAAGCGAAATCAGGAATGGCGGTGGGAATGACGCGCATCACTACCGCGCAACTGCCACGCTGAATAAAGATGTTGGCGCGGAAGCGGGCGACACCGGGTAATCCGTAGGAAAGATCGCAAGAGCCCTGCTCACGCAAAGTAGCGACCGCTTGCTTGTTATCGCCGATCAGATCGGCGGCGATTTGGCGAGTGTCGTCGGGGGTGAGAGTGGCGAGTCCGGGGACCTGGACGGGAATCAACTGGCCGTAAACCTGCACTTGGGGCGGACGTCCGGGAGAGAAAATGAGATCGCTGATCTTCTCACCGGCGCGCAGCATGGCGCCGAGCAGAGCGGAAGTGGAGACTCTGCCGCCAGAGTAGCCTTCCAAAGAAATTGAAATCGCCGCGGTGCCGGGTGATGCCATTTGTCCCCTTCAAAACAGTGGTCAGTGATCAGTGGCTGTGGTCAGAACAGCGCGCTGACCATCAGCAATTGACTACGCGACATCCGAGTTGTATCTAACCTTACTGTGCGGGCGAGAGAAAGCGTAGGGACGGTTAGGACATAGTCCTTGGTAACGTGCCGTGAGGGTTCGCGGCAGGAGTTGAGGAGCGCGGAGGGCGGAAAGTTCGCGCAGAGAGCGCTGAGGGACAAAAAAATTGCGGCGCGACTTGCGAGTCGCGCCGCGGGCAGAGATTGGCGGATTACTTCTTGGTGGTCGCGGCCTTCTTCTTGGAGCCGAAGCCGGTTTCCACGGAAGCGCCGATGCTGGCGAGCATCTGCTTAGAGACTTCGGCATAAGGGCCAGTGGGTTGCAGTTCAAGATACTTATTGAAGGCATCGGCGGTGCCTGGAGGCGCGACCATTTTATCGCCCTGCAGGGTGGCTTTGCCGATCATATTGACGCCTTTCTGATAGTAAGCGTCGGCTCGGGTGGGGTCGGCGGCAATGCATTTGTCGAAGGCGGCGATGGCATCGTCCACTTTGCCGACATTGGTCAGCACTGCGCCGGCGTTGTAATAATAGCCGGCGGCGCCCTCAGGATTGACCTGAGCGGCCTGATTGTAGGCCTTGATGGCGTCGTCAGTCTTGCCGGACTTGCCGGCGGCCTCGCCGAGATTGTTGTAATAAGCGGCGAGTTGTTTAGCGTCCTCGGGCTTCTTGGCGGTCCCGGCATCGACGGCTTTCTGTTTGATTTCGATGGCCTTGCCGTAGTCGGTGGTGGCTTCCTGAAAGCGTTTGGATTTCTCGGAGGTATCGGTTTGCTTGACGGCAGAACCGCGATAGGCATCGGCGAGTTTAGCCCAGAGAATGTCGCGGGAAGGGTCCACCTGGGTAGCTTCGGTGAGGGTCGCGATGGCGGAATCGTAGTCGCCATTCTTGGAGGAAGCGTCGGCGGCGGCAATTTTCTCGTTCAGCGTCTTGATGGTGGTGTTTTCTTTCTTTACCTGCTCCACTTGCTGTTGCTGCTGTTGGACCTGCTTTGTCTGTTCGGGAGTAAGCCCTTTGCCCGTGGCCTGGGTTTCGGCCTCTTTCTTCAAGTCGAAGTCTTGCACCAGTTCGTCGAGTCCGACGTGAATCTTGCCGAGGTGGTACATCTCCTTATTGGCCTTCATGTCGTCGGCGTTCTTGTATAGGGTGGCGGTGTAGGTGCCGGGAGTGACGCCGAGCGAAAAATATTCGCCGTTCTTGTTGGTTTTCAGCGGACGTTTCTGGCCATTGTCCGTGTTGGTCCAGAGGACGATGGCGTCCGCGATGGGTTTGCCGTCAGAGTCTTTGACCACACCCTTTACGCTGCCCGCAGACTGGGCGAAAACCTGAGGGAGAGCAACCGCGATTAATAAGAGGAGAGAGAAAAATACTGCAAGATGTTTCTTCATTGTGGCCTCCCGGCGCAAAACAATGGCGATGTAATTTCCTGGGGCTGCTGAAGCGACCGGCGAAAGTGGCATGGGAATTTTCAATGGTCGACAACCATCAACCTACAACTCAATTTTCCCGGCATAAGGGATCGAATCCCTGGAACCGGCAGCGGCAAAAGCCCGCAGGCGTAAGACGCAACTATCACACACCCCGCAGGCCTGCTCCTGCTGGCTGTAGCATGACCAAGTTAAATGGAATGGCGCGTTCAATTCAAGGCCCAGCCGCACAATTTCCGATTTACGCCGGTGAATGAGCGGGGTGACGATATTAATATTTCCCTCTTTCGTGCCGGTTTGGATGAGGCGATTGAAGGCTTCATAGTAGGCGGGACGGCAGTCGGGGTAGCCAGAGCTATCCTGCTCGACGGCGCCGATAAAAATTTTCTCGGCTCCCAACACCTCGGCCCAGCTTACCGCAACGGATAGGAAATGCGCGTTGCGGAAGGGAACATACGTTACCGGAATTTCTTGAGTTGAAGAGGACTGGGGCGAGGAGGAGGCAGGCACAGCAATGTTTTCATCGGTGAGGGCGGAGCCACCGATGGCACGGAGAGCTTCGTTCCGGACAATGAGCCTCTCTGAGATATTCAGGCAGTCGCAGATGGCGAGAAAAGATTGGCGCTCGCGGGCTTCGGTGCGCTGGCCGTAACTGATGTGCAGCGCAGCGGCGTCATAGTCGCGGACAGCGAGGGCGGCACAGACGCAGGAATCCATGCCTCCGCTAAGGAGAACAATGGCCCGGGATTTTGCAGAGTGGCTCATGGTCCGGCGGTTACACGCCCTTCAATGCCGGGTCCCAGATGAATTTATGAAGTTGCAGACCAAGCCGCGCGGGGACGTCATCGGCGAGCATCCACTCGGCCAGTTCCTGGGGATCAAGCAGGCAATGCGAGCTGTCGCGAGCGCCGGTGGCTTCTTTGCGAAAGGCGGGGGAGAATAGAACCGCGTTCACGCGATCGGCAAGGCGATGGCGTTGAGTAAACTCGCGGGCGAATTCATAGTCGGCACGGCCGCTGAGGACAAATTTGATTTCATCGTGCGAGGCCAGGGTCTCGAGATTTTCCATCTGAAACGTATTGGCCTCGCCGGAGGCGGGGCATTTGACGTCGACGATTTTTATCACCGCTTCTGGAACCCGATCCAGCGGGCGTTCTCCGCTGGTTTCGAGCAGAACTTTGTAGCCATCTGCCAGCAATTGCCGCATGAGCGGAACGAGTTCCCGCTCCTGCAACATAGGTTCGCCACCGGTGATCTCGACCAGTCCGCCCTGAGGGCTGAGGTGCCGCACCTCATGCAATACTTCCTCTCCGCTCATCTTGCGTCCGCCCTGGAAGGTGTATTCGCTATCGCACCAGACGCAGCGCAGATTGCATCCGGTGAGGCGGACGAAGATACAAGGCAGTCCAGCATAAGTGGACTCGCCTTGCAACGATTTGTAGATTTCGGTCAGTTGCATGGGAATGTTAACAAACAGCCTGCCGGGACGGCGGCGCTACGACTCCAGGTATTTGGCAGTCGTGGTGTCGGTTTCAAATACGGTTACGTCTTTCACGCGCACGCGGCCGTGGGTGACGCTTTGCAGGCGCGAGTTTGACTCGTCGTAAAAATATTTGGCCAGATTCTCCGCCGAGGGGTTGATGACGGTGAAAGGCTCGATTTCATTGATCATTTGATGATCGAGCCGATCAATGACATGGCGCATCACCTCGCGCAGGTCTTTGAAGTCCAGCAGCAGCCCGGCCTTGTCGAGTTCTGCGCCGGCAAGCGTAACCCGGATCTTGTAGTTGTGACCGTGCGGATTTTCGCACTTCCCCTTGTAATTGCGCAGGTAGTGGCCTGCGGCAAAAGTATCGTCAACCGTGACTTCGAACATGGATTCCTCGGCGCGGGCGCTCGTCAGGTGAAGCCAGCGCGTATGATCGTGAACCTTCTATTGTAACGCGGGGAGAGGGGTCGGAGAGAGACTGGCATGAACTGGCGCTCGATACGAGAAATAAACGGCATGCTCTATCGCAAGGGAAAGAAGCCAGTCACAATTCGACATAGGAATGAGGGGATTGACCGCGGCGCGAGCCGAGGAAACGCTTAACCGCTCACTCCGAAGAACTCCTCCACCACACGCATGTCGGTTGTCTTTTTGTAATTCGGCAGGCTCTCGATGAAGACGCGGCCGTACTGTTTTTTCAGGATGCGGTTATCGAGCAGAACCAAGAGACCCCGGTCATGCAATGAGCGGATGAGGCGTCCAAAGCCTTGTTTCAGAGTGATCACCGCCGAGGGAACCTGATACTGGAAGAAAGCATTGCCGCCGTCGGCGTCGATCGCTTTCACGCGCGCCGCCACTACGGGATCGCTAGGCACGGCGAAGGGAAGACGGTCGATGATGACGCAACTCAACTGCTCGCCTTGCACATCCACGCCTTGCCAGAAGGATGAAGTGGCAAACAGAACGGCGTTCGGGGTCAGGCGGAACTCCTCCAGCAGCGCGCTTTTCGGAGCGTCCCCCTGCCGCAACATGGGATAGTCGAGGTCGCCGAGCAGTCGCTGGTAAATGTCATTCATCTGCGAATAGCTGGTGAAGAGGACGAAGGCGCGGCCGCGCGTGACCTCCAGAAGTTTGCGAATGCGGGCCGCAGCCAGTGCTCCGAACTGAGGGGTACGTGCGTCCGGCAGATCGGGTGGCACATAAAATAGCGCCTGACTTTGATAGTCGAAGTGCGAGGGCAGCACAGACTCGCGGGCGTGCTCAATGCCGAGGCGTTGGCGAATATATTCAAAGCCGCCGCCAACTGCCAGCGTGGCCGAAGTTAAAACTGCGCATTCGAGTTTGGACCAAAGGCATTCCCGAAGGATCGGACCAACGTCGATGGGAGTGGCCTGCAGGAAGACATTCTGCCGTCCGCCTTTTTCTGTGTCGCGGCGCCGGGTAGGCGCACTCATCCTTCCGCCGCGGCGTTCGATCCAGAAAACGGTGTTGCGATCGTCTGACTCCATGGCGAAGTTAAGCTGAACCTGGAGTTCCTGGGCGCGGCGCACAAAGTTGAAAATCTCTTCCGGTTTTTGCGCCAAACCTTCGAGTTCTCCGGCAAGCCGAGTCAGTGATTGATGGAAGGCTAGAAATTCATCGCCGTTCTCTTCCAGGAATTCCCGCCGGGTTTCGAAGGCGAACCGGCCTTCTCCCGGGGGAAGCAGGGAGAAGAAAAACTGTGACCGCTCGCGCAGGCTAGCCAGTGCGCCGGAAAGTGAAGCGGACATCAGGTGATTATGTTGCAGCGAGGCTTCCACGTCTCGTGCCAGATCGTCCACGCGGAGATTGCTGACCGAGATTCCAAAATAGTTCCCGGCAACGTCTTCGAGTTCGTGCGCCTCGTCGAAAATTACCGCGGCTGCGTCCGGCAGGATGCCTGCGTCGGGCGCGCCTTCGGCTTGCAATTTGATGGCGAGGTCGGCGAAAAACAGGTGATGGTTGACGATGACAATGTCGCTCTCCATGCCGCGGCGGCGCATTTCGGTGACGAAACAGCGTTCATACTCGCTGCATTTTTGCCCGGTGCAGGCATCGGTGCGGGCGTCGAGTTTATGCCAGAGAGCGCTGGCCTCAGGTAGTTCGGCGAGTTCGGCGCGGTCGCCCGTGGAAGTGGTTTTTTCCCAAGCTGCAATGGAGCGATACTGCTCAATTTCTTCCAGGCCGCTGAGCACAGGCTCATTGGTCAGGTCGTAGAGTTTTTTGCGGCACAAATAATTGTTTCGCCCTTTCATGTAACAGACGGAGAGGCGACGAGGTTCGCCTCCGTCTGCCGGCGCGGTGAACAAGGTCTGTTCGAGAAAGGGAATGTCTTTGTAAAAAAGTTGTTCCTGAAGATTTTTTGTGCCGGTAGAGATGATGACGCGTTTGCCGGATCGGATGACTGGCATCAGGTAAGCCAGTGTCTTTCCCGTACCAGTGCCCGCTTCCACGATCAGGTGACGCCGTTCTTCGAGCGCCTGTTCGACGGCTTGCGCCATCTGCAACTGTCCGCGGCGGAATTCATAGGCGGGATGCGCTTGCGCCAGCACTCCGCCGGGGGCGAAGAATTGGTAAAGCGACCCATCTTTTTCGCGGCCTGCCGGCCGGGCTGCCGCGCTTGGTGAAGCGGGTTGAGAACTTAAAGCCACAGGAGTCTCTATAATAAACATTCCGGCGAAAAGCAGTTTGCCTGCTCCCATTGACGCAACCCACTTACAACTCGACCAGCACTCTCGCCACCACCGCAGCCGGCGTTCCCACGCTGGCCATCGTGGGCCGACCGAACGTAGGCAAGTCCACACTGTTCAATCGCATCGTGGGGTCGCGGCGCGCCATTGTGGGTGACGAACCCGGCATTACGCGCGACCGTCTCTATGGCGATGCCGAGTGGCGCAATCGCCGGATTCGGATTATCGATACGGGGGGGATTATTCCGGAAGATAAAGATTTCATCCCCTCGGAGATTTTTCGCCAGGCGCGAGTTGCGTTCGATGAAGCCGCCGCGATCATCATGGTGGTCGACGGACGGGCCGAGGTTGCCGCACCTGATCTGGAACTGGTGCGCCTGCTGCGAAAAACTGGACGCCCATTGTTTCTGGCGGTGAACAAAGCCGATTCCGAGAAGCAAGAGCACATTGTGGATGATTTTCACCAGCTGCGAATTAAACAGATGTTTCCTATCTCGGCGGAACACGGCCGCGGCATCGATGACTTGCTGGATGCTGTGTTTGCGATTCTTCCGCCGCCGGCTGAGGAGTTAACGACAGAACCGAAAGACGAAAAAGAAGAGACGGCGGACGGAGATGAGGCGGCCGAGCCGGAACCGGTCTACGAAACGAAAGTTGCCATCATCGGCCATCCCAATGTCGGGAAGTCGACGCTGCTGAATCGTTTGACCGAATCAGACCGCGCCATCGTCTCGCCAATTCCGGGAACTACGCGGGATGCCGTGGATGAAATTGTGGAACACAATGGGCGGCGATTCCGTTTTATCGATACCGCGGGCATTCGTCGCAAAGGCAAGACGCACTTGATGGCGGAAAAGCTTTCTGTGGTGATGGCGCGCAAGCATCTGGAAGGCGCCGACATTGCTTTGTTGGTGATTGATGCCACCGAAGGCGTGAGCCAGTTGGATGCCGCCATTGCCGGCTACGCGCACGAGAGCGGGCGCTCCGTCATCATTGTCGTGAACAAGTGGGATTTGATCACCAGCGGCGAACTCAAGCCCGGGCGGCCCTCGAAGGCGATGCGCATGCGGGAGAGCAAACGTCCGGGAGATCGTACAGCTTATGAAGAGCGGCTGCGCTGGGACCTGAAATTCTTGAGCTATGCGCCCATTGTTTTCATCTCGGCGCAGAGCGGCAAGGGTACAGAGAGAATTTTCCCGCTGCTGGAACAGGTTGCAACTGAACGGCGTAAGCGTATTTCTACTTCGGCGATGAACAAGTTCATCGAGACGGTGGATTTTGAGCGCGCTTCGGTTCCCATGCGCTCGCGGGTGAAAATTCTTTATATGACGCAGGCTTCGGTGGCGCCGCCAACGTTTGTGCTGTTCACCAACCGCGCGGTGAAGCTGCACTTCTCCTACCAGAGGTTTCTGGAGAATCAAATCCGGGAGGCCTTCGGATTCTTGGGCACGCCCATCTGGATCAAGAACCGGGCGCGAAACTAGCTCACGCTCTGGGCGCTCAACTTAGAAATTAACCCGCACGCCGAGTTGCGCGGCAAACGGAATGCCAACGGTCGTGCCCGGGCCGAAGAAGTCTCCCAGCGCTCCGGAAGGAACCAGCAACTGCTTTGCGCTGGTGATGGGAGTGTACGTCGAGCAGGCGGGCGGATTCTGGCAGAGGGCGGTGGCGTTGGAAAGATCGTTCACCGGGTTCGGTAACGCAGAAATATCGGTAACGTAGTTTGCGCCCGGATTGTTGCGGTTGAAGAGGTTGAAAAATTCGGCGAAGGGCGTGATCGTCCAGCGGTCGAGGAAGCTGAACGGACGGCTGAGGCGCAGGTCGGCCTGGATGAATGGAGTGCCGCGGAACTGGTCAAGCGTAGACTCCACGCCATTAATCACGGCGCGAGTTCCAGCCGGAGTGGTCAGAGTGATGGGGCGCGCGCTTTCGGCTTGCGTAATCGTGGTCAGCTCGACGCCGCCGGGAAGGTGCAAAGTACCGGCGAGAACAAAGCGATGCGTGACGTCCTCGCCGGAGGGCCCATAATCGCCGGGACCAAAAGGATTGAGCGGGTCACACACTCCGTTGACATAATCGAAAAGCTCGCCCAGCAGGCATCCCCAAGTTTGTGCTTTCGAGAGAGTGTAATTCGCCGTCAGATTGAAGCGGCGCGACACGTTACCCTGCATCCGCACCATGAGCGCGTTATAGCTGGAGCGATTGTCAGACTTGAAAAGATTCAGATCAGGAACAACAGTTGCCTGATTGGGATCGCTAGAGGCCAGCAACGGAGTGAAAAGATTCGTTCCACCGGTGAAAGCATATCCGCGGTAGCCGTGATTGCCTTGCTCGTGGGTATAATCGGCGCTCACGGTCCATCGGTCATTGAATGAGTGCTGAAAGCCGCCAGTGATGTGTATGGCGTAAGGCGTTTTGTAGTGGCCGTCGATCAGATTGCCAACGCCGCCTAAGGCGTCACCGGGGATGCAACCAGCGCCGGTAGTCGCGGGAATACTCGCATCAAAAGTGCACGATCCCGGAGCAACCGCATTGCTTGAGTTGACTCCCTGGAACGCCGTGGCCCAGCCGTTCTGCGCGAGATCGTTGTAAAACAATCCAAAGCCCGCGCGAAACACGGTTCTCCCGCTGTCTCCGGGAGAGTAAGCCATGCCCAGGCGCGGCCCGAATTGTTTGCGGTCGTCATGCGGCAAGCTCACCGGAATCTGCAAGGCTTGCAATGTGACAAAGGCCGGATTCGCCGCCTGAGTTCGATCTGATGCCGTAAATAATCCGTACGTAGTTTGCCAGCGTAATCCCAAATTAACGGTGAGATGTTGCGTCGCGCGCCAGGAATCCTCGGCGTAAAGGGAGAGGCGCTGCACGCTTTGAGAGAAGCTGCCATCCCCTGCGGGCGTGGTGGCGGCTCCGGCGCCATAATCGGCGGCGAACTGCGCGGGATTGCCTACGTAGAAGCTGGGATCGTTGGGGAAAGTGTAAAGCGTTTCTGCATTTCCAGGGAACGACCCGCTCAGTACCGGCTCATGAATAAAGTTAATTCCGAATTTGAAAGCGTGATCTCCCGTTGCATGACTGGCGTCATAGCGTAATTGGTATTTCTCCTGATTGCGCAAATTCGGGAAAAGAGTAATCGGGGTGGCGAACTGGTTGTCACCGAAGGTTTCGAAGCCGGATACCGTCAACGACGTTGCGCTGAAGGGAAATGCCAGTGCGAATCCCAACGTCGAATTGCGCGCTTGCGTGAGATGAAGTTCGCTGGCGTCGAACACGAACGTCCCCAGCCAGCGCGGGCTGAAGGCGTAGGTGTTGCTGATCACGGTGTTCCAGTAATTATTATGCGTGGTCAGTCCGGTCGAGGGTAGCGTGGCCTGCTGCACCAGCGCGTTGTGCGTCACGTAATTGTCTTCCGAGGTGCGCAGAAACCATTGCGATTTCGCCGACTGCGCCCAATCGAAGCGCAGCGATCCAATGTAATCGCGAAAGGGAATTGGAACGCTGGAGGGGACCGCAATTGACGGCACGCCGGGAATTAGCCCCTCAGACGCTAAAGTGGCCAGCGCATTAAACTCTGCGGTGCTGGCCGGACTGTAGGCAATGCTGGCGTCTTCACGCACGAATTCGAAAGAAGAAAAGAGCCAAAGCTTATCTTTCACAAGCGGTCCGCCGAGCGTGCCAACGTAGTTCTGCCGGGAGAATGGCTGCTTGGGATTGGGCGCGGGATTTTCAATGGGGAATCGGGCATTCAGCGCGGAAGAGCGCTCGTAAAAAGCTCCGCTACCATGCCACACGTTGGTGCCGCGCCGCGTATTGATCACCACCGACCCGGCGGTGGTGCCGCCGGTGTCGGCGTCTTCCTGCGCGGTACGCACGGCGAATTCTTGAATTACCTCGGGAGAAAAATTCTGCAGGAAGCCGCCAATCCAGTCGTCGGAATTATCGCCGCCATCCACCGAGAGTTCGTTATTCAATCCGGAACTTCCTCCCGTGGACACCGCCGTGATGCGCGCCTTGGTGGGATCGGAAGGTTCAACCGGCTCAGTGCCGGGGACGAGATAAGCGATGTTGGCAAAGCTGCGCGCCGCCAGCGGAAGAGTTTCCAGATCTTGCGATGAGACCACGCCCTGATGTACGGCGCTGGCAAGATCGACCGTCTGGGTCGTAAGGGACGAGACTTCGCCGCGTACCTGCACCGTCTCCGGCGCGGCTGAGGGCTTCAAAACAACCGTAATATCACGAACGGTAGCAACGGCGACGACCACATCCGCTTGCGCCACGGCGAAACCCGCGGCATTTACGGTGATTCGATAATTGCCGGGTTGCAGATCGTCGAGGCGGAACTCGCCGCGGTCTTCACTGCGGGCCTCGCGCCGGACCGAAGAGGCCGCTAACTGGGCGACAATTTTTGCCGAAGAAACACGCGCGCCAGTAACATCCTGCACCGTACCGCGCAAAGAACCGCGCACATTCTGTGCGTTGAGACACGCGCTGGAGAGAAGCGCTAGTGCGATTCCGAGCAGGGATTTTGTGAATTTGTTTGGACGCAGGTATTGAATCATAGGCCCGACAGCAGCGAGAATAGCCTGCTGTACCGGCTACTACCAGAGGTCGTAGGGAATTAGCCCAACAATGAAGGGATGATGCAAGGAACCTAGTCGGACCAGCGCTGCGGTGTCCGGTCCCATCGATGTTTTTTGAGTTCTTTTAAGAGTCCGGAATCGAGTGGCCCGGCATCGCTGGCAGCCACGTTTTCGCGGACATGCTCTGGATTTCGCATACCCACAATCGTCGTGCTCACCGCCGGGTGCGAGAGGATGAAGCGCAACGACATTTCCGGTAGCGTCATGCCTTGCGGCAGAATTTTCTTGAGCTTGTCGACCCGCTCGATCGTGTTCGCCAGATTTTCCGGACCAAAATATCCTGAGCGCCAATCATTTTTGGGGAAGCGCGTCTCCAAAGTCATCTTGCCGCCCAGGCTGCCTTCATCCAGCGGAACCCGGGCAATCACGCCAATGTTCAGCTCCTGGCACAACGGAAACAACTTGTCTTCCGGCGCCTGATCGAAAATGTTGTAGATCACCTGCACCACATCGACCAGTCCGGTGCGCAGGGCCTTGATACCGTTCTCCGGTTCCCAGCGGTTCAAGCTGAGTCCAAAGGAGCGAATCCAGCCGCCATCTTTTAATTTCTCCACCGTCGAACGAAATTCGGGATCGCTTGTCCAACTGTCATCCCAAACATGGAATTGCAGCACATCAATGGCATCGGTGCGAAGCTTCTTGCGAATCTGGTCGGCATACTTGAGTACGTGCTGCTGGGAGAACACATCCTGATATTTGTATTCCGGCCGCGCCGGCCATTTGTCGTTGGCTGGAGGAATCTTTGACGCGGCATAGAGCCGCTTCTGATTGCGTGAAATGATTTCGCCGAGCAGGCCGTCGCTCTTGCCGTTGCCGTAGGCCCATGCCGTGTCGAAAAAATTGCAGCCCGAGTCGACCGCGAGTTGCAGCGAGTCGAGCGATTGCTGGTCATCGGAGCCGCTCCACCCGCTCATTCCCCAAAGTCCGTAGGCAACGTTGCTCACTTCAAAACCACTCCTGCCCAGCTTGCTGTATTTCATAATGCCGTCCTCGAATATAAGGTCAGGAAAATATTTTCGTAGAGTGACATGGTAGCAGTTTTGCTGCGGCGTCTGAAACGCCCGGCGCGACGCAAATTTGGCCGTTGCGGATTTTTCGATGCCAGCTATCGAGATTTTGCGGCGTGAGATGTGCCCTCCCGATGTTTCAATGGAGACAGATGATTTGGTCTTGAAATCAATGAATGGAGGTCTCCCATGCAGCCAGAAAATCGTTCTCCTATGACCCCGTCTTATTGCCAGGAAGATACGAAGTCGCCGTCGTCGCGTTTGCAGGACGAGAAAATTTCCGATGATTCGGGCACCGAAACCAAGACCAACAGCGCACTCGCTCCCGCGGGATTGAAGAATCCTTTTTGGAGTAAAGCCAGCTAACGAAGGTCGTGGCGCCGGATGCATGCATCCGGCGCTAAGTTTTCAAAAATTCCGAGGCGGGCTCCTACCTCGGCCCAGCCACCTGCGAACAAGCCTGCCCCTTCACTCCCTTCCGTGATCAGCGAAAATCAGCGCAGAATAGGCAGGCACAGACACGGCCTCAAAGCGAAGGGCAGTGCCGACATTTCCTGCAGCGCGGGATGCAGTTGTGCGTCGCGGCAGGGCTCAAGGGTAATCACGAAGGGCAGCGCATTCTTATCGAACCCCGGCTTCTGCAACACCGCGTCGATGTTCAGTTGATGAGCAGAAAGTATTGCCGACAGGCTGGCAATAATGCCGGGCTGGTCCTTCACCACCAATCGCAAATACCAGGGCGTTTCGAAATCGCAGCTGACTTTGGGCGAGGCGAATTGCAGTTCGCGTCGCGGACGAGGTCCGGCAGCAAAGCTTTCCGCTACCGCCATCAGGTCTGAAACTACCGCGACGGCGGTGGGATCGCCGCCTGCGCCGGCGCCCAGAAATGCCACGTCGCCGCCGTATTGCCCCGAGGTTAAAACCAGATTCAAGTTTCGCTGAACTCTTCCGAAGGGAGAGTTGACCGGAACCAGGCTGGGCCCAACTTCGGCGAAGAGAATTCCATCTTTCAAATCAGCCCGCGAAATTTGCCGTATGGTGCAGCCCAGTTCCGCAGCGTAATCGAAATCGACCTCGTCCACCGGCCGTATGGTGCGGGTCCGAATTTCTTCCGGCGAAATGCGGATGTGGAGTCCGGCCAGCGCCAGAATGGAAAGTTTTGCCCGTGCGTCGCCCCCGTCCAAGTCTTCACTGGCGTCCGCTTCGGCATAGCCATGTGCTTGCGCTTCCTCCAGCGCCTCGCTGAATGGGATGCGCGCGTTTTCAATGCGGCTCAGAATGTAGTTGCAGGTTCCATTCAAAATCCCGGCGATGCCGTGCAGGCGATCGCCGCAAAGCCCGGTGCGCAGCGCGGGCAGAACAGGCACACCGCCTGCGACCGCAGCTCCATACTCCAGTTGGCAGCCTTGCGCGCTGGCCAGCCGCAACAGATCGGGACCGTGGCGGGCAATCAGTTGCTTGTTGGCTGTCACCACCGACATGCCCGCATTCAGCGCGCCCCGCACCAGATCTTCCGCGGGATGCAATCCGCCAATCAGTTCGATCAGAATGTCCAGATCCGCGTTTAAGATGGCTTTAAAATCATCGGTCCAAACTACGTCGGCAGGAATCCACGATTGTTTTTTGCGTTCGAAGTTGCGATTGCAGATGTGCGTCAGCCGCAGCAGTCCATCGTTGCGCTCGCACAGGATTTTCGCCACAGCCTTGCCTACGGTTCCGAAGCCTACCAATCCGACCCGCAAGGGAGAGTTGAGGTCCCGAGGAATTGAGGTGGAAGCGGCGTTGGGAGTTTGCGGCATATTCGCGCGACTCGGGGATGGAGACTCTTTTTTATCACACGTGCGCGATTTGGCTGGAAAAACCGCCCGGGCGGCTGATCGGGCAGACTCCGCATCAAAGTTGATAAGATGATGCGATCCCACCGCAAGCTGGCCCACGCCTTCTGCGAGGACACCAGGAGAATGGATGACAGGAAAGTTTGCCACTGCGTTTGCGCTGACGTTGTTGATGTTCACCCTGATGGGACCGCATGCCTTCGCGCAGACCACGCCCGCCGAACAAGCGCCCGCTGAACAAGCACCCGCCACAACCCCTGCGCCCGCCGCGCAGCAACCGCCCGCGCAGGCGCCGGACAACAGCCAGGAGCCTGCCGATGAAGACTCCTTGCGCAAGAAGGTGAAACCTCGCGACTACAAGCCGTGGGTGTTTAACGTGGGCGCCGGTGCGAATGTGGATAGCGGCACGACCAAGACCTGGGTTCGTGGCGGAGGCGTAGTGGGCGCTTTTGGCGTGGCCCGCAATGCCAACAAATATTTGGGCCTGCGCGCAGACTTTTTCTATGCCAACTTGCCGCTTCGCGATTCTACGCTGCAACTGGCCCAGGCCACCGGCGCCACCACTTACGCACTCGATTTCACGCTTGACCCTATCATTAACATTCCGGTCACCAAAGATTGGGGAGGCTATGTCCTTTTTGGCCCCGGCTATTTTCATCGGGGAGGAAGTCTGAGCGGCTCGAACGCAGTTCCGGGTTCGAGCTGCAATCCTTTCTGGACCTGGTGGGGTGCGTGCTCCGGTCCCAGCATTCCGCTCAACGGCAGCTTTGGCAGTTCCAGCCAGAACGAGTTTGGATACAACTTCGGCGGCGGCATCACCCGCAAAGTTCCCAGCGGGGTGGAAATATATCTTGAATACCGCTTTACCCACGGCTCGCGCGGTGGCGTCACCACCGACGTTCGTCCCATCACGATCGGCCTGCGCTGGTGATTTGGAAACTATTCGGGATTCGTGCGGTAACTCCACAGACTTTCGGCGACCTTTTGCAATTGCACGAAGGATGATGCGGGAACCGGTTGAGAAATCGCCGCACCGGAGTTAGCTTCGGCCAATGCCGCCTCCACGATGTGGTGGGCCGGCGCCAGCGAGCAGGCCGGATCGGTAACCGCCGCGTCGCCGGCCAACAGCAATGCCTGGCAGCGGCATCCGCCGAAATCCTGCGCCCGCTGGTCGCAACTGCGGCAGGGTTCCGGCATCCATTCTTCTCCGCGAAAGCGCTGGAAGGATTCCGATTCTTGCCAAATCCATTCCAACGTTCGCTGACGCACGTTCTCAAACTCGAGTCCGGGAATCACCTCTGCGGCATGGCAGGGAAGAACTCTGCCCGCGGGATTGATCAGCATTAAGCGACGTCCCCACCCGCCCATGCAGGCTTTTGGAAAGCGTGCGTAATAATCTGGCACCACGAAGTCCACGCGGATGCGTCCCGCCAATCGTTTCTCGGCGGCCGCTACCGCCTCGGTTGCTTTTTCCAGTTGAGCTCGCGAAGGCAGCAGAGCCGCCCGGTTCTTCAACGCCCATCCGTAATATTGCGTATGAGCAATTTCCATCCGCTCGGGCGCAAGCTGCTCAATGAAGGCGATCATCTCTTCCAGATGGTCGATATTTTGCCGGTGCACCACCAGATTTACAGTGAAGGCAATTTTTTGCCGCCGGATCAGCCGTGACAATTCAATCTTGTGCGCGTGCGCCTTCGCTCCCGCAATCCAGTTCGCTGCTTCTTCGCGCGAATCCTGAAAGCTGATCTGGATGTGATCCAGCCCCGCTTCTACCAGCGACTGCAAACGGCTCTCGTTCAGTCCAAGGCCCGACGTAATCAGATTGGTGTAAAGCCCCGCGGCACGCGCCTTCGCGATCAGGTCGGTCAGGTCCGCACGAGCCAGCGGTTCGCCTCCGGTAAAATGCGCGTGCAGCATGCCAAGCTTGCCGCACTGCTCGAAAACGGAAGCCCACTCCGCAGTCGAGAGCTCCTCGCTCACCGCCGCCATCTCCAGCGGATTGGAGCAATAGACGCAGTGCAGCGGACAGCGGTAGGTGAGCTCGGCAATCAGCGCTAGCGGGTTGGGAGTCATCATGGCTGCAGCACCACTGGAGTTTAGTAGTCCACAATCCGCTTGTGCCGCAGTTGTTCTAAAAACTGGCTGATGTCAGCCCGAATCTTTGCTGGATCGGCGTCCCCAAATTGCTGCTGCAATTCAGAGATGATCTCGCCGAAGGTGCGCTGCCCATCACAGCGCTCCAACACGTTTCGCCCTGTGCCTTGCAGCTTAATGGCACCCTCAGGAAACAGAACAACGCGTTCCTCCGACCCCGGCTTGCTTTCCGCACCCCAGCGGCAGCCGGCTGCCAGCCGGGGATGGCTGTCATCTTCCGGAGCCGCCATGCTAACTGCCCTCGATTCGAAATGCCCCGGGTGGCGGCCACCCCGGCTGCACGTAGGCAAAATACAGCGCGTCCAACTGGGCCCACAGGATGTCGCATTTGTCGCGCAGCGCCTGAACCGCCAACTCCTGCTCCGCGCGCGTTTTGGCGTGATCGTAAACGTAGTTCACCGCGAACTGCGAGTCCTCAGGCGCCTGATATAGCCGGGCCTCAAAATAATCCAGCCCTCCCGCCAGCCAGGGATAGTGCTGTCGCAACTTTTCCACTCGCAGCGTGATCAGCTTGGCTGAGAAAAGTTCTGTAAGCGAAGAAGCCACTGCTTCCAACAACGAGCGGCTGCGCACAATGTTCAAATATTCGTTTACCGCGAAGCGGGTGGCGGGAAGAATGCCGCGTCCGGCTCGAACATCTTCTGCTTGCAGGCCGGTGGCTTCGGCTAATTTTATCCAGCGCTTGATGCCGCCTTCGCTGGTGGCGTCTCCGTCATGGTCCACCACGCGCTTTCGCCATGCGCGGCGGAATACCGGATCGGGCCCGCGCGATAAGATGATGGAATCCTTAATCGGGATGATGCTTTGATAGTAGTAGCGGTTGAGCGCCCAGGCCTGCAATTGCCCGCGGCTGAGCTTGCCTTCGTGCATCATCAAGTGGAATGGATGCTGGTGATGATAGCGCTCCTCACCCACCGCCTGCAGTTCCGCGCGTAACTCTTCGAGCGACAGTAAGGTAGCTTGCTCGGCGGCCTCAGTTTTGCTCTCTACAGGTCGAACTGCCATCCATCCTCCGCCACTTCCCACCCCGCGCTCCGCACCTGGCGATATTCGGCGCTTGACTCGTCCAGCATGGGATTGGTGTTGTTAATGTGTAGAAATATTTTACGCGGACGGCGAAGTTCCGCCAACTTCATCAAGGTACTTTCCACCGGGATATGCCCCATTTGGCGCGCCGTTTGCCCGCCGCCCTGCACCCTGATCAACTCGTCATCGCTCCAGAACGTGCCATCGTACAGCAGCACGTCGCAGGCTTCGAGTTCCGTCAATAGAGCCCCGTGGAGTTGCGGAACCGCCGGCATATAGGCCAGACGCCGGCCTGACGGCGGCTCGATTACAAATCCCAGCGAAGCCTCCCCAGGCGCCAGTTGCGCCTGCCGTTGGGTTGCAACGTAGGCAGGATAGTGCGCGCCCAAAGGCCAGGCCTGGCATTGGAGGCCTGAGTCTTCCCCGCGTGCGTTGCACAGATTGAATTTTATGCCCGGCTGAAAGTCAGACCACCGCGTCTGATCCGGAACGCGTTGCAACATGGCAAACGCTGAGTTGTCTTCGCGCAGAATGCGCCGCACCGAAGCTGTGGCATGCACCCGCAGCGGTTGCAGTTCGCGCAGCAGGAGTAACCCCAGAACATGATCCAGGTCCGCATTGGCCAGCACTACGCCGGCAATCGGTGACTGTCGCACACCCTCTCGCGGATGCAAATCCGGCGTCGCCTCAATCTGCGCCCTCAAATCCGGAGACGCCCCCAGCAAGAACCATGAACGCTCATCCTGCGTGATGGCAATCTGGGTCTGCGTGCGCGCCTTGCCGTGCAATGTTCCCGCTCGTACCGCGCTGCAATTTACGCAAGCACAATTCCACTGCGGAAACGCTCCTCCTGCCGCCGAGCCAAGAATTTTCACTCGCATCTGTGGAAAGTGTACAGCCTTTCGCACAGACGTTCATCAACGCGCTCTGGGACGCGAAATAAAATTGCCCAGCCAGGTTTTCTCCGCGCGCTGCAATGACAAGTTTGTATTGGAAGAGCGCCACCTGATGCCAGGTAGAAAGAAAGCAGGGCCGCTTTCACGATGACAGAACTTGCAAGCTTTTCGCGAAAGCTTGCAGGAAGTGTGAACTTTCCTGCATACCTCGACTGGAATCCGAGATCTTCTGCGCTTTCTTCTTGCCTTCCCCGCACTTACAGCCCATACTGCGAATAGCCCGCCCAGAGCGGGGTTCCGGCCCTCTCCCGCCCTCCCCAATTTTCCTTCTATGAACCGCACACTCCGCAAGTGGAGGCACCCGATGCTACCCTCGGCCCACGGCAGCCGCACAGCGCAGCGGATCGATGTCCCAAAATTTTGTCTCCAGCGATGAATTCTCCACTCCAACCTCCCCCGCCATCTCCGTCCCCGGTTTCCCGCACCATACAATACGGAATTGCGCTTTCGTTCCCAGATAGAGCACATCTACCAAGTCTCCCGGCTTGAGCGGCGCGTCCACGCATTGCAAAGTCGCGCCCCGTCCGCTGATAGTGCGCAGGCTCGCCGGCTGCGTGAACGGTCGTGAATGAGCGTCCATACCCCAGATTTGCACGGGAAGGTCAACGAAGACGCGCGATTGCCGGCGGCGATCCATGGTGCTCCTTAAAAACTCGCGGAGAAGTCAGAGCATGGTAGGCGGCAGAGGCAGGCAAGCAAAGGTAACCTCAGTCACGGCTGAAGTTGTGCCGAAAGTTTGGTTACCAAGGAAAGTGGAAATCAGAGAGTTAGTCGAGATCGCCTGTGGAGCAAGCGCCCGGCCCGCGCGGATCGCCGCAGGAACCACAAGGCCCGCCAGCAGTCGTGGCTCGGGCCGGCCCCTTCGCTGACACTGCGAAGACGCTGAGCTGAGGGCTCAGCTTTTGGCTCTGGCACTTGGGACACTTGGCCTTGTCGCGGCCGAAGACCAGAGTTTCAAATTCATGATCACATTCCCGGCAGACGTATTCAAAAATCGGCATGCGCAACTCCCGTGGGGTCGACTTCTCCTATTAAAATCAATTTGTGGGAACTTCGCAAACTGCTCTGGTGCATCCGGCGGAAACTTATGTCCCTTCGGTTTTCCATCCGCACCCTTTGTTGCGTGGTGGCCACGTGCAAACGCTCGCGTCGTTTTTTCTCCCCCGCCGCATTCACCTGCCCGCCGCCGAGCGTCGCTTGATCGAAGTAGAGCCGGGCATTTCCGTTCTTTGCCATTGCCACTGGCAGCAGAATCGCAAAGCACTTACGCTGATCGTTGTCCATGGTTTGGAAGGGTCGAGCGAATCGCAATACATGATGGGAATCGCACGCAACGGTCTCGCGGCCGGAATGAGTGTGGTGCGCATGAACCAGCGCAACTGCGGCGGCATGGACCACTGTGCTCCCACGCTGTACAACTCCAGCCGCTCAGAGGATGTTGCAGCTGTCGCCCGCAACCTGGTCGAGCGCGACGGCATCCCCGCCTTCGTCCTCATCGGATTCTCCATGGGCGGAAATCTCGTGCTGAAACTTGCAGGCGAGTGGGGAAGCGACGGTCCTGCCGAATTCCGGGGCGTCGCGGCAGTCTGTCCCGCTGCCAATCTAGCGGCTGGAGCCGATGCCCTGCACGAGCCCGCCAACCGTATCTACGAATATTATTTTCTGCTGCAACTGTTCCGCAGGTTTCGCTTGAAAGCTCGTTTGTTTCCCAAAGACTTTGACTCATCCCGGCTGCGCGGCATCCGCACTCTAAGAGATTTTGACGAGCGCATTACCGCCTACTATTGCGGCTTCGCCGGGGCCGATGATTATTACGACCGCGCCGCGGCCAGCCACCTCATCGAGCGCATCGCCCGTCCTACGCTGGTCATTCACGCCGCCAATGATCCTTTTATCCGGATTTTGCCGGAGACGCGCGCCAAGCTTCTCTCTAACCAAAACATTACCTACGTTGAGACCGCAGACGGCGGCCACTGCTCGTTTGTCGGCGAGCGCGATGGCGATCCCGCCTACGACGGACGCTGGGCCGAACGCGAAGTCGTCACATTCGCCCGATCGTGTGGCGGGGATGCGCGTGCCCATGAAACCTAACCATAAGAAAAGGTGGTTGATAGCGTTCCCGATGAAATCGGAACAGCGTCCTGAACGAAGCTCGATCCTTACGCTACACTCGAAGCCGGCGCCGGCCTCAAGCTCCGCCTCTTCATCCGCGTCCTTAAGTAAGCCAGCAGCAACATCGCCAGAAAAATTTCCAGCAGTCCCACCGATGCCATACCGATACCCTGCGCGTGCTTCGGTAAAATCGAAACCCGTCCGTACACAAATTCAATGTGTACCCAATACACCAGCAGGGAAGCTTGTCCTAACAGAATAAGGGGACTGAATCCCCACTGCCCCGCGCCCCAGCGGCACCAGCAATAGCTCACCAGCAAAATCAGCAGGAGCATTCCCACTCGCACCAGGAAGAAATTCGGGCTGGTGTGCCAGTAATCGTATGTCGCATAGAGTTGCCGCGGTTGTGCGTCCAGCCAGCGGCTGAGAAGGATAAAAACGAACCCCGCCGCGCCTAGAAGAAAAAAAATCCGTCCCTCGTGCTCCCGCGCCCATGCGCTCTGCAGAATAAATCCGCAAGCCAGCCCGGCGAAGGCAAAGCCAGTCCATGGAAAAATCGGGAACAACCAGGCCTGCGGCGTCCCCAAATTGTGCACGCCGTTCACGTACGCTTCCAACGGCCATGGCAGCCAGTTCGGGCTCCAGTTAGTCCACAGCGGCGGAGTGAGCAATGCAATCAGCCCAGCCGTTCCCACGGAACTCAGAATTAGTGCGCGCCTGGCATAGCCCCCATGGCGAATGGAAAGAACGATCCAGCACAGGATGCCCATCAGCATCATCGACACGCCGATCGTGTTCAACACGTCTACGCGCAGCAGATCGCTGAGCGGCGCCCAGCCCCAGGCGACTAGATATTCCTGCAGTCGAAACAAGAATCCAAAGCCCAGAATCTCAGCCCCGCGAAGAATCGTGGAGCGGGCGATCTGCCCGGCAGGAAGATTCTTCTTCCGGAGTTTCTCGGTCACCAGCGCAAACGAGATTCCCGCCAGAAAAAGAAACAACGGCGCTGGAATAGTCCCTCCCAGCTGCGAGTACATGAAGAACTTGCTCTGCCGCGCCGCAGGATCAAGCCACGAATCGTAGCAATGCGTCTGAAACATCAGCACGCAGGCCAGTCCCCGCATCCAATCGATATATGCCAGGCGGGATGGGGCGGCGGCAACCAAAGCGACTCCGCATGATACTCCAGTCAGCCTCTGACACCCGGCCTTATGTTAAATTTTCCCTACGGGCGCGTAGCTCAAGCGGATAGAGCACCGGATTTCTAATCCGGGGGTTGCAGGTTCGATTCCTGCCGCGCCTACCAGTATCAGTGCTCCCTGGTTTTCTTGTGTTCGCACGTTGCCGTGTTCAGGCACGCATCGTCCAGTATGAGTCGCGCGACCGGTGTACCGCCTACGATGTGCGATTCGATAATTTCCTCGACGTCAGCTTCAGTGACGTGTCCATACCACACCGCATCGGGATAAACCACGAGATTTGGGCCATGCTCGCATTGGTCCAAACAGCCTGCCTGATTGGCTCGAACTTTGCCCTTGAGGCCGCGTTCCGCCAGCTTCTGCTTGAAGAGTTTTTGCAACCGCGCCTGGCCAGTGGGATCGCAGCATCCCCGCGGACTGCCCGCAGGACGCTGGTTGCCGCACACAAAAATGTGTTTCTCAAATTTCGGCATTAGAAGAAGGGACCGGAGCGATCAAGCTGGTCATTCAGGGAGCATACATCAATTCGCCGCGTCTTCGATGTCTGCCGCATGGCGTACCAGTGCGTCCACCGTCCTGCTGAAAGTAACGCGCGCATCCCCCGCGTCCTGCGGCAGAATTGTCTTGGCAATCAGCAGCATCGCGGCGCCATGCGAGACCATCCACAGCGCCTTCAGCAGATGCTCATGATCTGCGTCGCTGCCACCCAGCTTTTCTTTGATCTTCCGCCGCATTACATTGCGTGCCGGCTGGTCGGTCAGCTTCGCCCCCGCCCGAGTGGAGCGCACCGAGTGGTACAGTTCGTAATCGTGTTGATAAAACAGTTCATACTCATGAGGATGCCGGAGGGCATAATTCAAATAACGTTCGCAGCCCTCTTCCGGAGAGGATGCCTGCTCCAGCGCCGCTGCAATCTCCAGCCGAATCCGCCACAGGAGTCCGCGCAAAATGTCGTCCCGGTCGCGGAAGCGCCGGTAGACCGACGGCGTGTTGGTTCCCGCCGCCTTGGCCACCGCCCGCATGGTCAGCCCCTTTTCCCCTGATTTTTTCCATAATTTCTGGGCTGCATCCAGAATCTTGCCTTCCAGTTTGGGGTCGGGTCGTCGCGGCACGCGCTTCCTCCGGTTTCGATTGTTATGTATACAAGGTAAACGTAACGTTGTACAGCTAATAAAACAATCTCGATTATTCCAATTAAACCCATATTATTATGTTGACGACGTTAACGAAACGGCGTATAAAATACGGATACGCCTATGTGAAGTGTTTTGGGCCCCCCTGGCGGTATCCCTAAAGTTTTAAGGAGTGAAGCAAAGATGTATTCCTGGGAAAATCCTGACGATAGAGTGTCTATCGCGCAGATGAACTCTGAATTGCAGCATGCTCAACTGGAGTTGCTCAGCGCCCACTGCGCCGCCCACCAGTTGCGTTTAAGGTTTTCGGCGGACGATCTCGCCCGCTTCGGTCAGCGCGACATCCTCCGCAAGTCAGTGCAGGCGGCCACCGCGCTCAACGAATATTACGCGTCGATTGAGAGGAAAATTCCTCCCGCCGAAGCCGCCGCGCCGACCGACCCGCCCTCCCAAAACTTAATCGCCGAGGCCATCCAGCGGCTTTCTTCCTATTTGCGCGAGCAGCACGAGCTTTACCTTCCCGATGCTGTCCCCCTGAGCAGCCGCCAGCAAGCGAGTATGTGGCCCTACTTTTCGGCTTCGCTGCTCGATCGCATCCGCGTCGTCGAGCTTGCTGGAAAACGCATTTCCAATCCACCGTTCTACGAAGAATATCGCTCCATGGGCTTCACCAACCTGCCCGAAGTTGCGCACATGCACTCCCTGACGTTTCTCGATCTCATCATCTTCCACGAAAATATCAGCGACCGCTCTCTTTTCCACGGACTGGTTCATGCGGTGCAGTTTGAGGTCCTTGGCCTCGACCGCTACTGCGAACTCTTCGTTCGCAGCTTCGTGAATACAAAGCTTCACTTCTCGGTGCCACTGGAAGCGCACGCTTTTTCGATGGAGTCGAAGTTCGCCGGCAATCCTTTCAACCGTTTCTCGGTGGAAGACCAGGTTCGCCTCTGGGCGAAACAATCTCGCTACTAGCTGATTTCTGTTGCACAAGATTCCGGACGCAAGTCGGTCCGGATGCGCGGGCCTCCCCCGTCGCGGTTTCCGGGGCGGCGCAAGCCGTCCCGGAGACCTATGTTTGGTTGTCCCTCCCCAATGCAGAGTGGGAATGGCATTTGCCGTTCCCATTTCTATCTTGCTTACGACTTTCGCGCGTCTTAATCAGCCGTGGCGCCTCCTGGAATAGACTTGTCCTCGCATGGAATCGGGTTTTCAATGCGCCGGTTGCGGAGAGTGGAACCTCACCACCGTCGATCAATCTGCCGGCCGCCGTCAAAACTATATTGAAGACTGCCAGGTGTGCTGCAAGCCGAACCTGCTTCACATCGAGTATGATGCTGCCTCGCAGGAATTTCTTATCAAAGCCGATCTGGAATAGCCGGGGAGGAAAACATGGCAGGTTACGCAGGCGGCGGCCGCATGGTCGCCCACAATATGGTCACCACCCAGTTCGAATTGGATGGCTTTCGCGTGACGCGCACGCTCGGAGTGGTGCGCGGCATCGTGGTGCGCTCGCGCTCCATCTTCGGCACCATCGGCGCCGGATTGCAGACGCTGGTGGGGGGCAACATTACACTACTCACCAACTTGTGCGAGAAGACGCGAGCCGAAGCCTTCGACCTGATGCTGATGCATGCCGCCGAATTGGGCGGGAATGCCGTGGTCGGCGCGCGCTATGACGCGACCGAAGTCATGCAGGGCGTCACCGAGGTTCTGGCTTACGGCACAGCAGTCTTTGTTGAGCCGGCGAAATAATCTGCCGTTATGAAATTCTGGCGCGCATGGTCGTTCTCTGTTTTCTGCTTATTCGCCGCCTCCTGTCACGCGGCGGAGTTCAAATACATTCGCCAGGGCAATCCGCAGGATATTCAAACCAGTCCGCAAGCCGGCGTAGCTATGATGGGCGGCGGCGAAGATCTGGATGATGCCTTTCGCTGGTTATGCGCCAAGGGCAATGGCGGTGACTTTCTGATTCTGCGCGCCCACGGTGGCGCTGACTACAATCCTTACGTCGCAAAACTGTGCCACGCCAATTCCGTGGCCACGCTGATCCTGCGCAGCCGCAGAGCTTCGCAGGATCCTCGCGCTGCCGAAATAATCTCCCGCGCGGAAGTTATTTTTATTGCCGGCGGTGACCAGTCGCGCTACGTGAATTTTTGGAAGGGAACTCCCGTGGAGGCCTCCATCAACGCGCACACCGCCGCCGGCAAGCCCATCGGAGGCACCAGCGCCGGCCTCGCCGTACTCGGCCAGTTCGCCTACGGTTGTCTGGAAGACAAGCCCAAAGATCCCGACCTTACTTCACGAGAAGTTCTCTCCGACCCCTATACCAAGCGCGTCACCGTAGTGCGCGATTTCCTCAAAGTGCCCGGCCTGGAAAACATTCTTACCGACAGCCACTTCGCCAAGCGCGACCGCATGGGCCGCAGTCTTGGCTTTCTGGCGCGCATCGTGCAGGACGGCTGGTCGAAAGCACCCCGCGAAATTGCCATCGACGAGCGCTCAGCCTTGCTGGTGGAAGCGGATGGACGCGCCAAAGTTGTCGGTACTGGGCGTGGCGTTTATTTTCTGCAGATCACCGACGCGCCCCAAGTGTGCCAGCCCGGCAAACCTTTGACCCTGCGCGATGTGGCTGCCTACCACGCGCCGGCAGGCGCGGCCTTCGATGTGCGTTCCTGGAACGGCGATGGCGGCGAGGCCTATTCCATCTCCGTGGAAGCGGGAGAAATCCGCGGCATCCAGCCAGAAAACTCAATCTATTAGGAAGCAGTCAGAAGCAAATGCATTCGCGGTGGCATATGCAGACGCTACGCCAAAAGCGCAGGTAGCATTTTCTGTCGCTGCGCGAAAGTCTCCCGCATCCGCCGCTCTAAGAAAATCTTGTTGGCCAGCCCTTCCAGCGGACCCATACCGAACTCATACTCAATCACATCCCGCACCAGCGTTCCGCTTACGCCATTTCGACTGTCGGTAAGAAACTCGTGGCGATGATGCCAGTGCTTGAACGGACCTCGCTCCTGCACGTCGGCAAAGTGATGGTTCCATTCGAACTCTGTGATCCGCGCCACCCACGGCACGCGTACAGGCAGAAACGGCAGCACCCGGAACGAAGTCGTAATCACGCTTCCCACTCCAGCTGCACTCGCCGATGCAGTGACCCCTGCCGCCGCCGGTGGCGCAACTAACTTCACACTCTCAATCTTGGTTTGCAGTTCAGCCGGCATAATCCGCGGCAGGTTTTCAGGATTTGAGAAAAAGGCGAAAACGTGCGCCACAGGGAAGGCTACCCACTCTTCGAATTGGAGTTGATTGGGCACGCTTGAATAGGATAACAAGTTGCCGCAGCAAGGAATAAATAAGCGAACCGCTCCGCAACCGGCAAGCAACCCAGGAGTGCTGTCCCGCGGCCTACGGCGTAAGTTCAAATACAATTCCGCAGCCGCCGTTCAGATCGCAAACTTCGTCATCGATTCCGCCGAAGTTGGTTGTGCCGTAGATATTTCCGCTGCTGTCGAGCAGCAGATCGCCAACCGGGCTTGACCCGTCCGGGCTGCCACCGAAACTGTAGAGTTGAGTTTCATTCCAAGTTCCTCCCGGCGTAGGTGGCTTTGTCAGTTTATAAATAGTTCCGCAGCCGCTGGTCGCAGTGCAGGCCGGATTGTCGCCGCCGGCGGCGGTGGCTCCATAGAGATTGCCGGCGGAATCCATTGCCAGACCGCCGGTTGGGTTCATTCCGTTGCTCTGAGAGCCGAGCTTCAATATGAGGCGCTCGGTCCACGTTCCTCCGCCTGAGGGCGGAATTACTTTGTAAGCCGCTCCGCAGCAGCCCCCACCGAACAATGTTCCACCGTAGAGATTCCCGGAAGCATCCAGCGCTACGCCACCTCTCGGATAAGTTCCATCGTAGTTTCCGCCCTGAAAATCGTAGATGTCACTCCATGTCCAAGCATCGCCTGCAGCCGAAGGCGGAGAGAGTTGATACACCAACCCGGGCTTGTAACCTCCTCCGCTGTCTTCGAGTGTGCCGTACAAGGCTCCGCTCTTATCCATAACAACCTCAGTGGTAGGGGAGCCGGCCAGAGGGCTAAACCTATACAACACCGTCTCCGTCCATTCCCCTCCGGGGGCTGTGGGCGGGCTTAACTCGTAGATTGTCCCATCGCCGAAGGTTGTAGCTGTTGCATCTCCGCCATTGCGGGTGGTGCCGTACAAATTCCCTGCCGCATCGAAGACTACGCCGGCGTAGGGACTACTTCCGTCCGTTCCTCCGGCGAAGTTATACAAGTCGTGGATCTCCCAGCCGTGGCCATAGGTTAGGGTTAGTTCAAAGACAGCGCCGCAGCCAGATCGGCTCGACGAGCAATGTCCTCCGGAGCCTGTGGTTCCGTACAGAGCATGATTGTGAAATGCCAGCCTGCTTCTAGGATAGGAGAGATTGTTATGACTGCCGTCAAAGCTGTAGATGGTCTTCTTTGTCC
Source organism: uncultured Acidobacteriota bacterium (assembly GCA_963758565.1). GTDB lineage: Bacteria > Acidobacteriota > Terriglobia > Terriglobales > Acidobacteriaceae > Sulfotelmatobacter. The sequence continues at coordinate 1,518,867 of CAVWVX010000001.1, forward strand.
ACCTCGCGCCCGGATTCGCAGGCGGCACTAATTGGAAGATCGTTCCCCCGTTATCCCCGCCTTGCGATGTGGTCCCGTAGAGATTTCCCATACCGTCGAAAACCAGTCCAGCGAGAGGATACTCACCGTCGCTGGCTGTGCCGGTGAAGGAATAAAGAATGTTTTCAGTTTGTGCCGCGCAAGCGCCGGCAAGAGTGAGCAGCCATAGGAAGACTGTAACTGGAAACAATAGGCGAAGCGTGCGCATGGATCTCCTGCGGAGCGCAGCGGACTTGCAATTGTTGCTGCTGACCGTAACGGAAGCTAATAGTTCTACGTCCGAGGGCCAGCGTCAAGATGAAGGGAATTGCGTACAGGCCAATAGGGCCGAGAGCCTGCCTGACCCCTAGGAAACGGCACGCGTGGCACTTGGGGGCGCCCTCTTAGAGTCCTGAGCGGATCCTATCTACAGCTGCGGTCCTCATTTTGCACAACCAACTCCGTTCCCCGTGCGGATTGCAAGAAAAATCGAAGCGAATGGATAGCGAAGGAACCAGAACCCTAAACCCAACCGCTTGTGGTCGTATTTCTAGTTAACCACAAGTGATCGTACTTTGATCGAGAGGTACTAAAGTGTAGGTCCAACCTTCAAGTTTCCTCTTGACAATCAACAACTTACAGCTAAGATGTGGTACAAAGTGGAAGAGAGTGGTAAACAAAGTCAGGTTGTGGGAACGGGTAGCTGAAAACGAGGAGCCGGTGGAAATCCGACCCAAAAGCTCGATAAATAACCCGAACCGGTTGAATTTGAAAGGTTTTTGCGTCGTTTTGGCCTCCTGCGGGATGGCAGTCATCGGTAAACGAAATGTTTCGCGGCAATCACCCAACTCGCGTCGACGAAAAGGGACGGCTCAAGGTCCCCGCCGAGTTCAAACGCGTGATCGACGAGAAGTACGGACAGCAATACTACATCACAAGTCTCGATGGGAAGGTTGCTCAAGTATATCCCTTCGAGGAGTGGGAGCGGATCGAGCAGAAGCTGGCCGGGCTCTCCACTTTCAATCCTACGAAGAAGAAATTTCTCGACCGGGTCAACTACTACGGGCAAATGGTGGAGATGGATGGGCAGGGGCGGCTATTGATGCCGCAACTGCTGCGCGAAGCCGCGCAGATCAAGGGCGAGGTCGCCGTCACTGGCAACTTAACCCACCTGATCGTGCGCAACCTGGATTCGTATCGTAAACAGGTCGAGGAAGAAAAGTTCACGCCTGATGATGAGAAGACGCTCGACGAATTGGGCATCTAGTGGGCGAGGGATTAACAGACACCCCTCAGGGGGTTGGGCATGGTGGTGGCAGGGAAGCCAGTCATGTTCCGGTTCTTTTAAAAGAAGCGATCGAATTTTTAAACGTGCGGCGTGGCGGGACTTATATCGACGCCACGGTGGGCTTGGGCGGACACAGTTACGAAATCGCAAAACGCCTCGGCGCACCGGGACATTTGATTGGCCTCGATAAAGATCCAGCGGCGCTGGAAAGAGCGCGGGAAAAGCTAGTCGTTAGTTCTTCGCCGTTAGTCGTTAGCCAAACCGATTGGCCGAAGATTACGTTGCGGCATCAATCCTTCGGTGAAATTGCGAACGACCAACGACCAGCGACAATCGACGGTATTCTCGCCGACATCGGCGTCAGCAGCCTGCAGCTTTCCGATGCCGCACGCGGATTCAGTTTTCAGGCGGATGGACCGCTCGACATGCGGATGGACCCGCATAGCGAGCGTACCGCCGAACAAGTGGTAAACCACCTCGACGAGCGCGAGCTTGCCGATGTGATTTACGAATTCGGAGAGGAAAGGAGGTCGCGGAGAATCGCCAGAGCCATTGTCCGGTCGCGGCCGATACGCACTACTGCACATCTTGCAGAGATCGTATCAGCCGCGGCCCGGCCAATGAATTTCGAACAGCGGCGAATTCATCCAGCGACCAGAACTTTTCAGGCTCTTCGAATCTTCGTAAACCGCGAACTGGACGATCTGCAGGCGCTGCTCGATGCAGCGCCGCGGATTCTGAAGCCAGGAGGACGCGTGGTAATTATCAGCTTTCATTCGTTGGAAGACCGCATCGTAAAGGATGCCTTCCGCGAAGGCAGTATTAAGGACAAGCACTTCCGGGTGCTGACCAAGAAACCGGTGATCGCATCTTTACAAGAACAAGATCGCAACCCGCGGGCGCGCAGCGCCAAGATGCGGGCGGCGGAAAGAGTTTAGATTCCGGAAAAACTGCCGGAGTCCCCGGCACAGCTGTAATGGCGTGCCGGGCGTTCAGGTTCTGAAGCAAGCGGACAGGCATAAGATCCGCGGATTTGGAAATAGCGTTGTCGGGTTCCGTGGTAGGAATCCAAGTCTGAGGCTAGGAAATGTACACAGGAACACTTATTCACGAACTGATGGCGACGGTGGAGCGGGCGGAGCGGGGCGCATTCCGCACGCGAATCGTCGACGAAATGGAACTGCTGCGGATGTACGAGCTGCCAGTTTCGCCAATGGACAGTGAACCGGCTTACGCAGGAGCGGCATAAATGGCGGCAGCAGCGGCGGCAGGAATGATGAGCGGCACAATCCCGGCGGCTCGGCGGCAAACCTTCTTCACCGGAACCCCCGAAATTTATTTCGCCAAGTCCATCGACAATTCGCGGCTCATAAAGATGGAAGACCCTGGCCGTAATCGCGAGATGAAGCAGTTCTGCACGGCGCTCGCGGTTCTTTTCCTGCTGGTATTCACCTATACCTGGCAGCACTTTCGCGCCATTGAGTATGGATATTTGATCGAGTCCTCCAAGCGCACGCTGAGCGACTTGACTGAGATGAATCGCGCCCTTCGCCTGGAAGACGCCTCGCTGCGCGATCCGGAAAGAATCGACATGATGGCCCGCCGCATGGGCCTGGTGCCGCCGCAGCCGGGGCAGGTGATCCGCATGGATGGTTCCGCGGTGGAATTGGGCGCACCAGTCATGGCGAGCGTCGAACCGGTGACACTGCCCGGTCAGTAACCGCTCGTCGGACAGCTGGAAATAGCTGATCCCTGGAATTTTTGTGGCGGTCCGCCGTTCGGTGGTCCGCCATGTTTGTCTAAAGCAAATGTGAAATCTCAAGACTTGTCATTCCGAAGGAGCGAATGCGACGAGGAACCTGCTGTTGGCCGGCGCCGGCAAAAAGCAGATTCCTCCTCCGCGCTTCGCGCATCGTCGGAATGACAAAGAGTTGGAATCGTCATGGCCACTAGCTCCAACCTCGGCAAGAACCGGCGGATGTATCTTCTTGGCGGTATTTTGATTTTCTGGTGCGCGCTGATTTGCGCCCGCCTGGTATACCTGCAAGTCTTCCACTACGGCTCATTCGTAAAGCAGGCGGAACACCAGCAGCAGCGTGCCATCCCGCTCTCCGCCAAGCGCGGCGTCATCTACGACCGCGCCGGTAAAGAGCTGGCCATGTCGGTGCTGGTCGATTCCGCCTTCGCGGTTCCCTCCGAGGTAAAAGACCTTCCCACCGCAGTCTCGCTGATCACTCGCATCACCGGCGACGACCGCAACGTCGTGCTCGCCGACTGCCACAATCACAAAACTTTCTGTTGGGTGGCGCGAAAGGCCGACGAAGACACCATCGAGCGCATCAAATCGCTGCGCCTGCAAGGCATTCACTTCCAAAAAGAGCCGAAGCGTTTCTATCCCGCGCGCGATCTGGCTGCGCAGGTGGTTGGCACCGTCGGAATGGAAGACTCCGGCCAGAGCGGCATCGAGCATGCCTTCGACGATGAACTCCGCGGCCGCGCCGGAAAAATGTTTATCTCGGTGGACGCTCGCCGCCAGTGGTTTTCCGATGTAGAAACTCAGCCCGAGCCCGGCGAAAGCCTCGTTCTCACCATCGACAAAAATATTCAATACATCGCCGAGAAAGAACTCGACCAGGCGATTCACGATACGCAGGCCATTTCAGGCACGGTGATCGTGGAGAATCCGCACACCGGGGAAATTCTGGCACTGGCGAATCGGCCCACGTTCAATCCTAATCAGCGAAAACAAATTACTCCGACCGCGCTCACCAACCGCGCCGTAAGCTACGTCTACGAGCCCGGCTCAACCTTCAAACTGGTCACAATTTCTGCCGCGCTGGAAGAAAAGCTTACCAATCCCGATGAAGTGTTCGATTGCCAAATGGGATCGATCGTCTACAACGGCATGCGCATCCGCGACTCCAAGCCTCATGGACTGCTTCCCGTGTGGGGAGTCCTGGCGGAGTCCAGCGACGTGGGCGCCATCAAGATTGCCTTGCGCCTGGGCGAGGATCGTTTCTACAAATACATTCGCGCCTACGGCTTCGGGCAGCAAACTGGAATTGAACTTCCCGGAGAGACCCGCGGATTGTCCAAGCCGGTAAGCCGCTGGTCGAAGGTTTCCATTGCGGCCATTTCCATGGGACAGGAAATTGGCATCTCTCCCATACAGTTGACCGGCCTGATCGGAACCTTCGCCAACGATGGCGTATACATCGCTCCGAGAATCGTCGCCGGAAAAGTTGAAGCGCAAGGCACGCCGCAGACAGTAGCGTTTCATCCGGCGCCCTCGCACCGCGTGATCTCCAGCTTCACCGCGGCTGAGATGCGCTCGATGATGCAGAAGGTCGTCCTCGAAGGCACTGGGCGCAAAGCGATCTTGGAAGGCTATACCTCGGCCGGAAAAACCGGAACGGCTCAGAAAGTCGATCCCGCGACCGGAGCCTATTCGAAAACCAAATACATCGGATCCTTTGCCGGATTTGCGCCAGTGAACAATCCGCAAATTGTGGTCGCTGTTATTCTCGATTCCGCCGTTGGCTTGCATCAAGGCGGCCAGGTTTCCGCTCCCGTATTTAACCGCGTAACCCAGCAGGTGCTCGAGTACCTGCACACGCCGCACGATCTCCCGCTCGCGCCGAAGCATCAGTTGCTGCTGGCTAAAACGAAGGATAAAGACCTGGAAGAGGGAACTCCCGACCACCTCGGCGCGCCGCTCGAAACCGCCGAAGTGAATGGCGACACGCTACAGCAAAAAACTAGTGTGGCGCGGGCGCCCTCGCCCGCCACTGCCGGCGGTGAGGGAAATGTTGTGCAAGCGGCAATGCGAGAACCAGTCAGCGCTCCACCGCAGCCCGCGCCCGCAGAAAATAGTTCAATCGCGGCCCCGCAGATCAAAACTCCTTCCTCGGGAACTGTAGTCCTCGACGTCGAGCAAGGCGGAATCGAGGTCCCATCCTTCGTAGGCAAGACCGTGCGTGGCGCAGTAGAAACCGCTCAAGATTCCGGCCTTGAGCTCGAAGCCGTAGGCAGCGGCCTGGCCCGGGTGCAAACCCCGCCGGCCGGAACTCATGTGGCCGCCGGAGCGCACGTTACGGTGCAGTTTGGACGATAACAGAGTCTCAAAAGCTTCTGATGTCATGACACCTGTGATTTTCTTCCTCTATCTGTATCCTTTATGACAAAGGCTGTCCCTGGTTTGACCCGCCGAAAAAGCGCGTGATACGGTAAACAGTCATACCATTCAGCAGGCTGCTCCCTGCGCTTCGAGGTTCGCTTGTCCTCAGTAAAGACGCCCGCCATTGAGACGACCACGCCGACTGTTCGGAAGACTGCGCTGAACGCCGTCCATCGCCAGATGGGCGCGAAGATGGTCGACTTCAACGGCTGGGACATGCCGGTGGAATATCCCGCGTCGATCGGCGCAGGAATCATCAACGAACACATGGCGGTGCGCAACGGCGTGGGTATTTTTGACGTTAGCCATATGGGCGACATTCGCCTCGCCGGCCCGCAAGCCCTCGCGGCGGTGCAGCATATTTCCATGAATGATGCGTCGAAGTTGGCCGTTGGACAGGCGCAATATTCGGCGCTACTGTACCCGCAAGGCACGTTCGTCGACGATGTCATCGTCCACCGCCTTGGAGAACAGGAATATCTGCTGGTGATCAACGCCGGCACCCGCGAAAAAGATTGCAACTGGGTGCGCGACAATACCCGCGACTTCGACTGCGCGGTGGAAGACCTCTCCGACAGCTTCACCCAGATCGCGATTCAAGGTCCAAAAGGCGTGAACACGCTGCAGAAGCTGACCGACACCGATCTGAGCGCGGTTAAGTTCTACTGGGTGACGCGCGGCAGCGTATGCGGCCTGAAAAATATCCTGATCGCCCGCACCGGATACACCGCCGAGGACGGATTCGAAATCTACATTCCCTCCGACGAACAGACCAGCGCGCGCGTGTGGAATGAAATTCTGGCCGCGGGAAAAGAATTCGGCTTGCTACCCTGCGGCTTAGGCGCCCGTAACACGCTGCGCCTCGAAGGCAAGCTCCCGCTCTACGGCCACGAAATTTCCGATACCATTAATGTTTGGGAGGCTGGCCTCGACCGCTTCGTCAAGATGGAGAAGTCCGAGTTCATCGGCCGCGAGGCTCTGGAAAGAGCGAAAGCCGCGGGCGTGAAGCGAAATCTGGTTTGCCTGGAGATGACCGAACGCGGCATTGCCCGCGACGGATACAAAGTGCTTGATGGCGAGGGCCGGGAAATCGGCTATGTGACCAGCGGATCTCCCGCACCGTTTCTGAAAAAGAACATCGCCATCGCGTACGTACCGCCGGAGTTGTCCGCCGTAGGCACGGGAGTGAAAGTGGAAATTCGCGGCCAGGGCGTAGGCGCAGTCGTCGTCCCTTCGCCCTTTTACAAGAGGCCGAAGAAAAGTGTTTAACCGAGCACGCAAGGAAAATAGGATTTTTGCTAGAAGCTAGGAGCTAGAAGCTTTTTATGCCTTACCCAACCGATCGCAAATACACCAAACAACACGAATGGATTCAGGCCAACGGTTCCACCGCCACCGTTGGCATCACCGATCACGCGCAGGAAGCACTGGGCGATATCGTCTTCGTCGAACTGCCCAAAGTTGGCGCGGAACTGGCCGCCGGCAAGCCTTTGGGCACGGTTGAATCGGTGAAGGCTGTCTCCGATATCTACTCGCCCGCATCCGGCACCGTAACCGAGATCAACGGCGAACTGGCTACGTCCCCCGAAGCAGTTAATAAAGATGCGCACGCTTCCTGGCTGGTGAAGCTGAATCTCAAGAATGCTGGCGAACTGGATTCATTGCTCTCTGCCGCCGACTACGAAAAATTTGTCGCCGAAGAGGGTGGGCATTAGGCGGAATTGAACGTCAGCTTCAACTTCTGGCAGATTTTTGACCGCCCATCAAACCGCCAGATGTGGCCCACAATCGAACTACCCGCGAGTAACATCTAAACAACTTCCTATGCGCTATCTACCCAAATCTCCCGCCGATCGCGAAGCCATGCTAAAGGCCATCGGGCTCCAGTCGGTCGACGAATTGTTTGCGCCCATTCCCGCCGAATACCGTTTGAAGCGCGACTTGAATGTTCCGCGGCAAATGGCGGAGTCGGAAATCGTCGACTACTTCCGCCAGCGTTCGCGCGAGAATGGCGAGGGCTACACCAGTTTCCTGGGGGCAGGGGCTTACGCACACTATCGTCCGGTGATTATCGATTCGCTCATTTCGCGCGGCGAGTTTCTCACCGCCTACACCCCCTACCAGGCGGAAATTTCCCAGGGTACGCTGCAATCGATCTTCGAATTTCAAACCATGATCTGCGAACTTACCGGCATGGAAGTTGCCAATGCTTCCATGTATGACGGTTCCACCGCGGCCGCCGAAGCGGTGATGATGGCGGTGCGCCTGACTGGACGCAGATCGGTAGTCGTGGCCAGGAGTTTGCATCCCGAGTACCGCGAAGTACTGGCCACTTACGCCACCCACCAGGGTATGCCGCTCTCGGTAGCCGGCTTTGGCGTCGACGGCCGCGTGAATGTTACCGAACTCGAAAAACTAATCACGAGCGAGACCGCCGCAGTCTTGATTCAGTCGCCCAATTTCTTTGGCACCATTGAAGACGTGGCGGCGATCGCCGACCTCGCGCACAAGAACGGCGCCCTGTTGGTTGTTTCGATCGCCGAAGCGGTCTCGCTCGGAATCGTAGAGCCTCCCCGCGAGGCCGACGTGATCGCCATGGAGGCGCAATCCTTCGGAGTGCCTCTGGGCTTCGGTGGCCCCTACTGCGGAGTGATCGCCACTCGCGAAAAATTCGTCCGCCAGATGCCGGGACGTCTGGTAGGGCAGACCGTCGACAAGCAAGGCCGGCGGGGATTTGTGCTCACCCTGGCGACGCGCGAACAACACATCCGGCGCGAGAAAGCTACCTCCAATATCTGCACCAACCAGGCTTTGGTTGCGCTCATGGTCAACATTTTTATGAACGTCTACGGCAAGGTTGGACTGAAAGAGTTGGCCAGGCAGAATCTGGCCAAGACTGCCTATGCCGCCGGAGAATTGGGCAAGCACGGAAAATTGTTATTCACCGCAGCCCCGCGCTTCAATGAATTTGTTTTGCAGACCAGCGAAGACCCCAAGACTCTCAACAGCCGTCTGCTTGAAGAAAAAGTAGTCGGAGGTTTGCCGCTGAAGAAGTTCTATCCCGAACTCGGCAATGCCACGCTGTGGTGCTGCACCGAGCTAACCACGCGTGCCGCCATCGACAAAGCCGCCGGTTTACTGACTCGTGGCGGCGGCAAAACGCAAACCACGAAAGAAGAAGCTGTCGAAGAGGTGGCGCGATGAAGCACGAGACAAAAAAAGCCACGCTTCAGGTCAATCAAAACGAGGGACTGATTTTCGAAAAATCCTCTCCCGGAAAAGTCGCGTGGAAACTTCCGCCGCTCGATGTGCCCGAAGTCGACGCCGCCAAGCTTCTCGGCGCTTCCGAAAGAAAAGACCTGGGCAATATGCCCGAAGTGAGCGAGATTGAAATCATCCGCCACTTCACCCGCCTCTCCACCTGGAATTACGCCATTGATCTCGGCATGTACCCCCTCGGTTCCTGCACCATGAAATATAATCCGCGCGTAAACGAAGCTGTTGCCCGCGTCGAGGGAATCGCCAACAGCCATCCCTACCAGCCGGAGAAGATTTCCCAGGGCGCGCTGCAGATTCTAAAGACGTTAAGCGAGTGCCTGATCGAAATCACCGGCATGGACGCGATCACCATGCAACCGGCTGCCGGCGCTCATGGCGAGATGACCGGACTGCTCATGGTCCGCGCCTATCACCACTCCAAGGGACGCCCGCGGAAAAAGATTTTGATTCCCGACTCCGCCCACGGAACTAATCCCGCGACCGCGGCGATGGTGGATTACGCCGTCGAAAATCTGAAATCCGATTCGCGCGGCATGGTTGACATCGCCGCTCTCGAAGCGCAAATGGATGAAGATGTCGCCGCGCTCATGCTCACCAATCCCAACACCCTCGGCGTGTTTGACGAGCAGATCCACAAGATTGCCGACATTCTGCACGCCAAGGGCGGCCTGCTCTATATGGACGGCGCGAACATGAATGCGCTTGTGGGCAAAGTTCGTCCCGGCGATTTCGGCGTCGACGTCATGCACCTGAATCTGCACAAAACTTTTTCCACGCCTCACGGCGGCGGTGGCCCCGGCTCAGGCCCGGTCGCGATCAAGAAAATTCTGGAGCCATTTCTGCCCACTCCAGTCGTGGTTACAAAATCTGACGGCACACTGGGATTCAATTACGATCGCCCGCAATCCGTCGGCCGCGTGCGGGCTTACTACGGCAACTTTGGAATGTTCGTTCGCGCGTTGGCGTACATTCAGGCCAACGGTCCCGACGGCCTGCGCCAAACCACGGAAGATGCGGTCCTCAACGCCAACTACATTCGCAAGGGCCTTGAGGGCACATTCGATCTTCCGTATTCCACGCCCACCATGCATGAGGTTGTGTTCAGCGACAGGCTGCAATTCAAAAAAGGCGTGCGCACCATGGACATCGCCAAGCGCCTCATCGACTACGGCTTCCATCCTTACACCACGGCGTTTCCTTTGATCGTTCCCGGCGCGCTTATGATCGAGCCCACCGAGAGCGAATCCAAGGAAGAGATGGATTTGTTTGTCGAAGCGATGAAGTCCATTTCCGCGGAGGTAGAAGAGGATCCGCAGACGGTGCTGAATGCGCCGCACTCCACCCGGGTTTCGCGCCTGGATGAGACTGCCGCCGCGCGCAAGCCGATCCTGCGCTGGAAACCAAAAGCGTAACCGCAAAAAAATGCAGGACGCAATCAAGCGTCCCGCTTCTCTTTACGAACACGAAGTCACTTCGCGGTAATTTCCACCGACGCCCGCGTCGTCTCCCAATCCAGGCGCAGCGTGCACCCGCTCCCCGATTTTTCGTAGGCAATCGTGAAGTTCTCCACCGGCGAAGGTAGCTTGGAAACTTTCATATCCACGCGCGCCAGTTCGTCGCTCTCGTACGTGTATGGGATGCCCCACTCGCCAGTCTTCTTGTTGATGATCAGCTTCCAACCGTTGGCGGTGGGCAGCGTGAAGAGCGTATAGCTGCCCGCTGGGACGGCCGTGCCGCCGACCATTACATCCGCGTTTGTCACAAACGTAGTGGCGCTGTTCGCGCCCGTGCGCCAAACTTCGCCGAAGGGAACTAGTTCGCCATAAATCTTGCGGCCCTTCATGCGCGGGCTGGAGTAGTCAGTCTTGATGGTCTTGCCGCCGCCCAGATCACACGAAGCGGAAGCTGCGGGGCTGGGCTTGGCTCCGCCGCCACCCATCTGGGCGACCGCGGCAGTGGCGAACAGTACGGCGAAGATTGCGGGAAGAGCGATTCGTTTCTTCATGGATTCTCCTATAGAGATGCAGTTAGCAATTAGCAGTTAGCTTACACGATGGGAAGTAGTGGGCTACTTCGAATTTGGATTCCGTTTGGCTGAGCCGAAAACTATGCCGAAAGCGACACCGATGCCGACTCCGATGCCGATACCGGTAGCAATGTTATGTAGCGCTACTCCCAGTCCAACTCCCAGGGCAATGCCAATCGCTAGCCCTATCCCCATGTAGTTTCTCATGTTTCACGCGCCTCTTTCCGCCCTCCGCTTCGGCCAAGTGTGCATCGCTAATTGCTTTGACGGATGAGTTTAACTTACGGAAGCAATTATGCGCCCGCGAACGCGCACGTTACAATCTTGGCATGCCGGTTTTCGAGGAGAAGCAGGAAGAGTTGGAACAGTATGAAACCATGATGGGCGTGCCCCGCGGCCGCCTGGCCGTCACCTTGGACACAATTACCGACGCCATGGCTCTAGTTGGCCAGCACGGCGTCTATTGCCAGAGCCAGCGTTGGCCGGGCAAGCCCGTGATGGATATCCAGATCATCATGAAAAATTTGACCGACGCGAAAGAATTGATCCAGAGCGTGATGGAAGAGTTGAAGAAGAATTCCTGACTTAACCCGGGATTCGAATCGCTGTTTACCGTCCAACCTTCTTGTCGAAAAAGTTCGCCATCAGTTGGAGCGCTTCCTTGGTTTCGGGCAGGCCGAAGTTGTACCAGAAAGCGTGCGGCAGAGCCTCGAACACCACCAGCCGTGAATCATCCCCGGCGCGCAAGAATGCTCGCTGCAAAATTGCCGTATCGCTGAGCAACAAATCTCTCGTGCTGGTTACCAGCAGAGATGGCGGCATGCTCCGCAAGTCGGCGAACAACGGCGAAAGCACTGGATCTTTGCGGTCCGTCTTGCCGACGTAATCCTCATCCGGCAAATGTTGCGGATCGGTTGGCTCCAACTCCCCTGGCCATCCGGTGAGAGTGTAAATCTGGTCCGATTCGCCAACCTTGCTGTAGTCGGCAAGCCCGGAAAAGATTCCAAGCGCGGCCGGTTCAGGCAATTTCAATTGCTTCAGGCGCACGGCAACCTCGCACGTCAGAATCGCTCCCGCCGAGGTTCCGAAGATGCCAATGCTGTGCGGCTTGTACGTTTTCAACAGTTCTTTGTAGACGGCGACCACATCGTCCACCGCGGCAGGGAATGGATTTTCCGGAGCCAGCCGGTAATAGACCGACACAACCTTGATCTTGGCCAGGTTTGAAATCGGAACGCCCTCAATCAGCGAACCTGAATCGGAGTTAAATCCTCCGCCGTGCAGATTGATCAGCACGCGCTTGCGGTTTGCCTCCGCGCCCGCGAGCGGCGTGATGATGTCGGTGCGCACGCCGGCGATGGTGCTCTCTTCAATATTGACGGGATAAATCTTTCGGGCCTCGGCAGAATCTTTCGCGCGCCAGGCATCGGTGTGCGTGCGGCGCTCGGCGAGCGTTTCCGGAGTTGACCGCCTCGGAACTTGCGCCAAGGCGCTCAAAAACTTTTGCGCCTCAGGACTGATCGTCGAGGGGACAGGGACGACACGCACGATATGCGCTGTGCCGTCAGAATCGAACGTGGCGGAATCTTGAGGAGCGGAGGGAACCGACTGGGCTGCCGAAGGCCACGCAAACACCAGGGCGGCAAAGGCGTACAACACTCCGGTTTTCATCGGATAGTTGTACCAGAGCCTCGCACACGGCGCAGAAAAATAACCAAAGAGGTTAGCGGCTGCGAATGTGACCCCGTTTTTGAGCCGTGCTCGTTCTACGCCAGCGTGTATTTCCCCCGCTCAATCGTCTTCTGAGCAATCTGTTGCCGCAGTTCGATGGTGTTGAACGGTTCGTATTTCGCCAACCGGCGCAAGATTGCCAGTTGTGTTCGCATCATGTCCCCGTCGGCAACGGCGGCGATCACTTTCTTCGCCGCGGATTCCACCTTCTCCATCGCTTGCGTGAGGTAAACGCGAGTCATCGCAATCGGAAGCGCGGCGCTAGCTTCACCTTTCGTCTCGGCAATTTTCTGCGCGCGCAAGACCGCGGACTCCATGGCATAGGTTTCAATCGTCATGTCGGCGATCGCGCCCATGATCTCCTGCTGGTCTTGGATGGCCTGCATATATTTCTGCGTAGCCGCGCCGGCCGCGAACAAGCCGAGCTTCTTGGCCTGATCGACCACTTTGATCTCCGCCGCCAGAGGGCCTTCAACGTCTTCGCTCATCGATGGGCCAGAGAGCACTTCGTCCATCAGCTTTTTGATGGCGGGCATGAGTGGAAGCTGTCCGCTCATGGCGCGTTTCAAAAGAAATCCCGTGATGATCAGCCGGTTGATCTCGTTGGTGCCTTCGAAGATGCGGTTGATGCGGGCATCGCGGTAAGCGCGCTCGGCGGGATATTCTTCTACAAATCCATAGCCGCCATAAATCTGCAGGCTCTCGTCGACCACGTAGTCAACCATCTCCGAGGCCCACACTTTAATAATCGAGCACTCGACCGCGTATTCCTCGATGGCCTTGCGCGTCTCCTTCATCGCATCGGTGCCAGATTTATCCACTTCGCTGAGCGCCGCGTCCATCATGCCAACCGTGCGGTAAACCAGCGATTCGCCAACGTAAATCAGCGTAGCCATGTTGGCGATCTTTTCGCGCACCAGGCCAAAATCAGAAATGGTTTTGTTGAACGCCTTGCGTTGCTTGGCGTAGCCGATGGCCTGCTCCAGCGAAACTCGTCCGCCGCCCACGCACATCGCCCCCAGCTTGAAGCGCCCAATGTTCAAAATATTGAAGGCGATGATGTGGCCTTTGCCAATTTCACCCAGCAGGTTTTCCGCTGGAACCTTGCAGTCGTTCAAAATGATGGGACAAGTGGAAGAGCCGCGGATGCCCAGCTTGTGCTCTTCCGCGCCGATGGAAAATCCCGGGAAGTCCCGCTCCACCAGAAACGCCGTAAACTTTTCTCCATCAATCTTGGCAAACACGGTGAACAGATCGGCAAAACCGGCATTGGTGATCCACATCTTTTCGCCGTTCAAAATGTAGTGCTTGCCATCGGGGATTAGCTGTGCTCGGGCGCGGCAGTTCAACGCATCGGAACCGGAAGACGCCTCCGACAAAGCATAGGCGCCCACCAGGTCTCCGGAAGCCAGTCGCGGCAAATACTTCTGTTTCTGCTCTTCGGTGCCAAAGTAAACCAGCGGCAACAGGCCAATCCCGCTATGCGCCCCCCAGGTAGTGGCAAAGCCCGCGTATTGGGCAATGTGGTCGGCAATCACGGCGGCGGTCACCTTATCCATTTCGAGGCCGCCGTATGCCTCCGGAATTTCAACGCTGCTCAGTCCTAGCTCGCCCGCTTTTTTCAGCAGGCCGCGCGAAATGGAGAAATCCTTATGCTCCATCTTCTCCACATTGGGCAGGATTTCGTTGACGGTAAACTCTTGCGCCGTCTGTCCGATCAGTTGCTGCTGCTCGGTGAAATCTTCCGGCGTAAAAACCTCGTCAGTGCGGCGGGTTTCCAGCAGAAAACTTCCGCCGGAGATTCTGGTCTTGGGAGTTGCAGTGGTCGTGGCCATGTCCATCCTTCGAGCTGGTCGAAATCTCCGACCGCGGAATGCGGGGAGTGCGAATAACTGCTCTCATTCTAATGGGAGCTTCGTCGGAATTGATAGAGGCGAAAGCAATGTGGGATCAAGCACTTAAATAGAATCCAGACCATGAACTTCGGTGCGTACTTTCAAAGCGTTATAGCGTCCGGTAAGGTCGTCCGGCAATTTACAGGAGCTTCGTTGAGCAGCATTCGGTAGCGTTGTACCGCTCCGTCATGGTTTTGCGTCAAGCGAATGCAGTCCTGGCTTTGAGAATTCAGAGAGCATGCCGTTTCCATTTCACTGCGAATACTCCGTGCCTCGGCGGCCAACATATCCGCTCGCCCGCTGAAGGATGAGCACAGAGTGGGATTCACGCATTCTGCTCCATTCCATGTTTCCCCTGCCTGGCATCGATTCATACTTATCGGGGCGCAGGCAATACCATTCCAAGCCTCGTTCGGCTGGCAAGTTGAAACAGTGTTTGCAACTGCCGGCGCGGCTACACAGCCACCGTTCTTTCCCATGGACTTTCCCGCCGGGCACTCTTCGCACTTACCATTTGGGCAAACTCTGCGGCGCAGGTCGCCCTCCGCAGGCTCGGGCTTGGGATCTTTGCAGTCACCATCGGGACAGATTCGCCGGTGCAAATCTGATTCCGGAGCCGTGGAGTTTTCTTTTTTCGAAGTAACTTCGCTTGAGCTCACTTCTCCGCCGCGACGCGGATTCACGATTCTGCTCTCGTCGCCCGTTGAGGAACGAGGCGGAGTCGCCGCTCTAGTCGCGCTTGCCTCCGCGAAAGAACTCGACGCGTGACTTGCCGAGGAACCCGACGCCGGACTAGGAGCGGAAGCAGAATGGCTGAAAGGAGTACTCGCCGGGGCGGGGCTGCTGGGAGTGCTGTTGTGGCTCGAACTTGCTGCGGCAGCCGGGGCAGGCGCTGGAGCAGGCGCGGCCGCTGGTGCTGGAGCAGGAGTCGGCGCGGGAGCCGGGGCAGCCGCTGGGCTCGAAGCAGTGGAGGTTGTGCTGGAATGCTGCGCCACCAACGAAGAAGAGACGAGGAGAAGTCCTGTTGCAAACACCAGGCCGAAGATTCTCACGACCCACCTCCTATCAGTCGAACGAAATAAGAATTGGTCTTGTCGCGTTTGACGGACGCCAACTCAAAGCATATCCAGAAATCATGTCAAAGCGTATAGCAATTGAGTAAAGAATTGTGCTCTTCGCCCGGCCGCCGTCCGCTTTGATTAAGGACAGCAAGGATTCAACGGCCCACATGGCAAGCCGCTATTCAGCGGCACCGCGGCAATGGTGCACCCGAAATGTGGCGTCGGTGTCCCAGGCAAAACTGTGGAACGGGCCGTTGTCGCAACAGGGGTCGGGGCAGGATTTCTAATTGGTTCGGGCTTAGGTCTGCGGAAGAATAAGAAACGGTGCACCTTTTGCGGTTCCGCTGAGCCTCCGCGAGCTGAAGATACTGGTACGTCTTTTCCCGGAGCGTGAGAGGTGTTCAGAGCACTTCTGTTCGAAACAGATGGTTGGTTTCGAACGCTACCAGCGGCCGAGGCCGTTCGGGTTATATGTGAGGACGAAATACCCACGCTCGATACGCTGGCCGGTGTCGAGGGAACATGGGGGGGTGGCACGCTTGTATGCGTTGCAGGAGGGGCAGGGGAATGTTGCGCCAAAGCGATTGTTGTGATTAGCAACACAAACCATACTGGAAGTAGCCGTGCGAGCCGCATCAGGCACCTCTCTCGAAATCCCGAGTCAACACCTGTTTGCACTGATGCCCGGCTTCTTCCAACAGTTGCACGACGCCACGTTGGCATCTTTTAACTTAGATTTTCAAAGATTCCCGCCGCACCCATGCCGCCGCCCACGCACATGGTCACCATGCCGTAGCGCCCTTCGCGGCGCTTCAGTTCCCGAATCACGCTGGCCATCAGCTTCGCTCCGGTGCATCCCAAAGGATGTCCCAACGCGATGGCACCGCCGTTAGGATTCACTCTCTCGGGATCGAGCCCCGCTTCTTTGATTACGGCAAGTGACTGCGCAGCGAAAGCCTCGTTCAACTCAATCACGTCGATGTCAGACAGTTTCAGCCCCGCCATCTTCAATGCTTTTGGAATGGCAAACACCGGACCCAATCCCATCTCTTCCGGCTTGTAACCCGCGGTAGCGAAGGCAATATAGCGTGCCAGCGGCTTTATGCCCAGCGCCTTCGCGCGTTCGGCAGACATCACCACCGCCGCCGCCGCGCCATCCGACATCTGTGAAGAGTTTCCGGCAGTTACCGTGCCCTTCACGTGAAACGCGGCCTTCAGCGAGCCCAGCGCTTCGAGCGAAGTATCGGCGCGCGGACCTTCGTCCACCTTGAAAATTATTTCCTGCCGTTTGGGCTTCGCACCATTCGGAGTTGTAAAGCTGACCGGAACCGGCACGACTTCGTCATCGAACTTGCCTGCCTGAATCGCCGCCAGCGCCTTCTGGTGGCTGCGCAGCGAGAATTCGTCTGCCGCCTGGCGCGTGATGCCGAAGCGCTGCGCCACGCGCTCCGCCGTCAACCCCATGTTGAGGTAAGCGTCTGGATAGTGATCGACTAGCCACGGGTTCGGCGAAATCTTGTGTCCACCCATCGGAATCATGGTCATCGACTCGGTGCCGCCGGCGACAATCGCCTCCGCCCCGCCGCTCATGATGCGCTCCGCCGCCATGGCAATCGCCTGCAGTCCCGAAGAACAGAAGCGGTTGATGGTCAGCGCCGAAACTTCCACTGGTAGCCCCGCGCGTAGCGACGCGATGCGCGCCACATTCATCCCCTGTTCGGCTTCGGGCATGGCGCAGCCGAGAATGACATCTTCAATTTCTTTAGCATCGAGTTGTGGCACCCGCTCCAGCGCGCCCTTGATGGCAATGGCAGCCAGTTCATCCGGACGAGTGGCGCGCAGCGTGCCTTTATAGGCGCGACCGACCGGGGTGCGGACCGATGAGGCGATAACAACTTCTCTCATGAGGATTCTCGACTAGGTTTTCCAGTTGTTCGATGCTCAGAGGCATGCGTCAGCTTCACTTCGCCGGAGCAAAGAAAAAGTAATCCGCCGTATAGCTGATTTTCGATTCCGCATCGCGATGCGCCGCGTCGCAACCCTCCGCCGGAGCCTTCCCGCCCTTAGTGTGCACGCGCTGGATCGAAGTCGCCTTCGCCAGTTGTCCCTTGCCGGAGTTGCTGATCACCTTCACCAGCAGCCAGGGAATCGACTCCGAGTCCAGCGAATCGACCTGTGCGGCGGCCTTACCCTTCACTTCGCTGCCATCTTTCAAAGTCCACGTAGGGCCGGCCGAATGCTGCCCAATCACCTTGTCGTGCCGGTCTTTCAATTCAGCCTCGGGAGCCTTCAGGGTCCAACTGAATCGGTTTCCGGCGGCTAACTGGCAGGTATAGATCTGCGATCCGGAAGCGTGCGCCGAAAGAACTACTTCTTCGCCGGCAGGAACCTGAATGGCATCCGGCACATCGGGCGCGACTTCTTTTTCGGAAGCGCCCTTTGCCTGGGCCAGAGCCAGGGAACTGGCAAGAACGAGGACACTGAATCCAATGGCAGCGGCGGCGGTGCGCAAAAGTTTTGGCATGTGGGCGATTGTAGCAGGGGAATGCGCACTTTCAAGGCTTCTCCCAGTGCGTATCATTGAACTGTTTCGCATCAAACGTTCCCGGCGCTAATTTCGCGTTGGGCACGATTTCAGAATAGTCTTCGGTAAAAGTTATCTTGTCGTCGATGCGAACTTCCACTCTGGCCGCTACCCATCCTCCCGCCATCTCGCGGTAATCTTCAAAGCGGATGTCCTGAAATTTGCTGGCGTCCTCCCGCGTCGGCTCGAACAGCCGCACGAACAACATACGATTTTTATCTACCCAAAATTGTTTGGATTTCAAATCGCCCTTCTCAGCACCCACCACATACACCGGATTACCTTTCCACGTCTCCTCATGAATCTTGCTCAGGTCGTAGCCTTCGCCCCTCACCACCTGCACTGTCCTTTCTGGAGCCTGCCCGTAGACGTCGAAACCAAGCACCAGCAGCATGTTAACCAGGGGAAGCGTTTTAACCGGCTGACCCTGCTTGAGAATGGTGAGCGTGCCGTCGACCATAAGATATCCGTCGTTGTTGGCTGGCGGCCCAATGTCGATACGCAGTTTGGCGGGCAGCGTAATCGCTTCGTGCCAGATGTCAGCTTTGCTGGTTCCGTCGGCGTTGTAGGTGGTGCTCTTCTGCGTGAAGGTCAGGGTCTTGTACCAGGTCTTTGCATAGCGATCGTGCATAGCGCGCAGCAGGTCATCTCCGCCGCGAATGTCTTGAGCATGAGCCAACGCACAGCTCAACAGAATCAGAAAAGGCAAGCGCAGCTTCCCAGCGTTCATCCAGTTTCCTCCAGCAGACCGGTTTAAAGGCGACGCACCTAGCATAGACGAGGGAGCTTCAGAAAAGTCTGATCGGGATCTTACGGCTTTGCCCAGTCTTGCCACGAGAGTCCCTTGACGCGGGAAAACTCAGAGACGTTGGCGGTCACCAGCGTGAGCTGCCGAGCCAGGGCTTGGCCGGCAATCAATATGTCGTACGGTCCAATAATCTTGCCAGAAGCCTCTAGGACGGCCCGGATGGCGCCTGCCGCGCGTGCATCGCCGTCATCGAAGGGCAGAACGTTAACTCGCCCTGATTGGAACGCCTCGAGGCGGTCTGTATTGAATGCAATGCGCGCGCTGTTTGCAACTCCGTACCACAATTCGAAGCTGACGATCGACGGAACAT
Organism: uncultured Acidobacteriota bacterium; assembly: GCA_963758565.1. Lineage (GTDB taxonomy): Bacteria > Acidobacteriota > Terriglobia > Terriglobales > Acidobacteriaceae > Sulfotelmatobacter. The sequence continues at coordinate 1,538,044 of CAVWVX010000001.1, forward strand.
ACATCATGCCGTCCGTGTGCGAAACTTTCTGAAAATGTGCGCGGACCAACGAGTCTGTGTTCTTGATGAGAGCGATACACACGTTGGTATCGAGGAGATAATCCACGATCTACTCAAATATGCGTCGCTTGGGAGTCTTTGGCTGTTTGCGGCCTTCGGGCATGAATGGTTCGGAATTGAACTCATCGAGCTTGCGAAACCATTCCGCCGCGTCTTGAATGATTGGTTCGAGAAGCACTCCCTGACCCACCCGCCGGATGCGCACCCGGTCGCCCTCGAAACGAAACTCCCGCGGCAGCCGCACTGCCTGGCTGCGGCCGTTCTGAAAGAGTTTGGCTATGTCAGTCTTCGGCATTTAAAAAAGTATATACCTAAGATATATACCAGTCAATCTTCCAATTGCTCGGCTCTTCACGGAAGCTTCGTTCAGTTCCTCAGCGTCTTCCCCGTCTTTAACGTGTACTGAATCCTCTCCTGCGTTTTCTTCTCGCCGCACAGCGACTTAAATCCTTCACGCTCCAAATCCAGGATGTACTGCTCGCTCACCAGCGATCCTGGAGTGACCTTCCCTCCGCAAAGCACTTCGGCGATCTTCGCGCCCAGCTTCACTTCGTATTCGGTGATGAAGTCGCCCTGCCGCATCAGGTGAATGCCCATCTTCAACGTGGCCAGCAGGCTCTCTCCCGGCGCGGGAATGTCAGTGCGCGGCACCGGTGGCTCATACCCGGAGCGAACGAGTTCCAGGGCACGGGCCTTTGCGTCGGAGAGCACGCGCTCACGGTTCATGGTGATGCGGTCGCTATCGTTGAGGAATTCTAGCGCTCTCGCTTCATGGGCAGAGGTTGCAACTTTCGCGGTGGCAATGGTTTCGAAAGCCCGCTTCATCGCTTCCAGCATTTCAATCGATCCAGCCAGAGCTTCGGGAGAACTCTTCCCATGCGCTGCCGCAGCGCCGTCGACGGCACGCAGCAGCATTTCCTTGCAGCCTCCTCCGCCGGGCAGCAGCCCTACGCCCACTTCCACTAATCCGGTGTAGAGTTCCGCATGCGGCTGGCGTGCTGCGGCGTGCAAGGAGATTTCCGTGCCGCCGCCCAGGCATAATCCAAACGGCGCGGACACCACCGGCTTCGGCGAAAATTTGATGGCCTGGGTCATGCCCTGAAATCGCCGAATCGCCAGGTCGACTTCGTCCCACTCATCTTCCTGCACGCTCATCAGCAGTAGCATCAAGTTCGCGCCCACAGAAAAATTTGTCGCGTCGTTGCTGATGACAAATGCGTCGAAGTTGTCGCCCGCGCCGCCGGGCTTCAGAGTTTGCAGAATTAGGCCCACGATGTCCGCGCCCAACGAGTTCATCTTGCTGTGGAACTCGATGCATCCCACGCCGTCGCCGATATCCACCAGCGACGCGCCGGAATTTTTCTTGACCACGCCGTTGGATTTCTTCGCGACGGCCACTGACCACACGCCGCTCGCAACCTCCACCGGCTTGGGCGTTCCGCTTGCCAGATCGAAGTAAGCGCGACCGGAAGGCGCTTTGGGAGCGTCGCCGTACCATGACTTCTGGCCCGAGGCGAGCAGCTTCTCCACGTTCGCCGCCACCGGCTGGCCTTCCTTCTTCATGCGGGCAACCGTCGCCTCTACTCCGGCAGCGTCCCACAGTTCGAACGGTCCAAGCTCCCAATTGAAGCCGAGGCGCATGGCGCGGTCGATCTCCACAACCGAATCGGAAATTTCCGGAATACGATTCGCCGAATAGTTCCAAAGATCGGTGAGCGCAGACCAGAGGAATGCTCCCGCCTTGTCGCCCTTTTGCGGGCTGCCTTCCAGGCCAAGCAACATGCGGACCCGCGCGCCAGTGTCGTCGACATTTCTTGCCATATCGAGCGCCGCGAACTTCGGCTTCTGCCGCGGACGGTAGTCCAGCGTCTTCCAATCGAGCGCCAGCCGCTCGTCTTCTTTACCTTTTTCCGCGCTCTTCTGCTTTTTGTAAAAACCGCCTTTGGTTTTGTCGCCCAGCCATTTGCGCTCGAGCATTTGCTTATAAAAGTCAGGCAGCTTGCTGCTTTGCGGGGGCTGCGCTTCCACGCCGGCTTTTTCCATGTTGCTGACAACGTGGCCCAAAATATCCAGTCCGACCAGATCGATGGTGCGGAACGTCGCGGATTTCGGCCAGCCCACCGCTGGTCCGGTCAGCGCATCGACGTCTTCAATCGACAGATCCATCTCTTGCATCAGCCGCATCACGTTCAACACAGAAAAAGTTCCAATGCGATTGGCGATGAAGTTGGGCGTGTCCTTCGCGAGCACGACGCCCTTGCCAAGACGTACGTCGCAGAAGTGCGACACAGCATCGATCAGAGCGGGATCGGCTTCAGGAGTCGGAATCAGCTCCAGCAGCCGCATGTAGCGCGGCGGGTTGAAGAAATGCGTGCCGAACCACGAGCGCCGGAAATCGTCAGAAAATCCTTCCGCAATTTTGCCCACCGGCAGGCCGCTGGTGTTGGTGGTCACAATCGTCCCCGGCTTGCGGATGGCTTCCACTTTGCGCAGCAGCGCGCGCTTGATCTCAAGATTTTCCACCACCGCTTCGATAATCCAGTCGACTTCGGCCAGTTTCTTCAAATCGTCATCGAAGTTGCCGATGGTGATGAAACGCGCCAACGAAGCTTCCATGAAGGCCGCGGGTTTGGATTTCTTGGCCGCGTCCAGGCCACCGGCTGCGAACTTGTTGCGCGCCGCCGGACCCGCGTCAGCGGCAACGTCCGGCGGAACGATATCCAGCAAATAGCAGGGAACACCCGCATTGGCGAAGTGGGCGGCGATGCGCGCGCCCATGGTCCCAGCGCCCAGGATGGCTACTTTATTAATTCGCTTGCTCATGAGGCCTCGAAGGAAGATCAAAGACAAAATCTTTACACAGGGGACACGGACTCACACAGGATAAGGCAAGAACATTCTACGGCAATTTATCGATGGCCCAATCGTTGTGGCCAGTGTTGACCACCACGATCGTCGAATAGCGGCGGCGTGGCTGGGCTTTCGTTCCCCCAAGAATCAGCACAACTGGAAACTCATAGCGGCCGGGCTTAAGCAATTTCCCGCGGCTGATTTCATAAGCCGACGGTCCACCGTCAGAAAAAAATCGCTCCACGCCGTCGGTCGAGGCCGCCAGCTTGGCATGGGTGGTGAGCAGAACCATACCGCTTTCGGCATCGGCTGTCTGCCAGGCCTGTAGCAGGTGATTGGCGGCGGCGAGCGCGGGAACGTAGCCGGGATCGAGCGCGGGAGCGGGCTTCGTCTTGGCGGCTAGAGGCAGCGCCAGAAATACAACGCACGACGAAAGGGCGAGCCCCATCTTTATCCTAAGACGAATTCGCATGATTGCATTATGCGGGATGCGTGAGCAGTGAAGGAATGCAGTGGTGCCGGGATGGTTACAGTTCTGGATGGGCCGTTACATACTCCAGCGCCTTGCGCGCCATCTGCTTCTCTCCGCCATAGGCCAATAATTTTCCGGCGTCATCCAGCCGCACCCAGCGCGCGCGCGCCACTTCAATCCGCATGGCCTCGGTAATATGGTTGATGCGGCCGGAACGATATTTCATCAGGTAGAAGCTGACGATCTTAAAGACGCGCTGCCGGTCGCCCCAGGCGCGCGTGTAAACATATTTGCTGTCGCCCAGCTTCACCACCAGTTCGGCGGTTACGCCAGTTTCTTCGAAGACTTCGCGGATGGCAGTTTGCAGCGGCTTCTCGCCGGGATCCACCAAGCCTTTGGGCAGCGCCAGCACGCGCTTGCGCCGGGCCACGGAATGCCGCAGCGACCCCGCCGGCGCAGCCGCAGCTCCGGCCGGAGCAATCACGTCGGGCGAGGCTTCGGTGGGGGGAACTTCCGTGGGAGGGGCTTCCGTGGGAGGTTCAATGGCCGCCATCCACCATGCTCCCCCTCTTTTCCGCACCACTACGCCGCCTGCCGAAATCTCCCGCACCATAAATCGTAACTTAGCAGCATTACTGGAGTTAGTCACCTTTCCTGCCGATGAAGGTAATAGTGCAGTAACCGCAGTAGATCCCTGACGTAACACCTGTAGCACCAAAGTGGTCTGCAGCATTGCCCGAAAAAGGTGCATCCTAAAGAGTGTAAGAGATTCGTTGTGGGTTAGTAATGGTGGGGTTCCGGTGAAGAGCATTGGCAAGATTATCCGGTCCGTGCAAGCCTTCGGGCGGGAGCTTTCCCGGAAGGGCGTTGAGGTCGAGCCACGGATTCCCGCCATCGGCCTGGCCTTGGGCGGCGGCTTCGCGCGCGGCATGGCCCACATCGGAGTCCTGAAAGTTCTGGAAGAAGAAGGCATTCCCATTCGCTACGTGGCCGGAACCAGCGTTGGTGCGCTGATTGGAGCCTCTTACTGCAGCGGCCTCTCTCTCGAAGATCTGGAAAAAGTGGCGCACTCCTGCCGCTTCACCACCTTTGCCCGCTGGACCGTCTCGCGTTACGGCTTCGCTTCCAATGACCGCATGGTCTCATTTCTCACCCGCACGCTGAAGGTGAAGACCTTTGAAGAATTGCGCATTCCTCTGGGCGTAACCGCAACCGACTTCAATAGCGGCGAGGGCGTGGTCTTTCATTCGGGATCGATCATCGATCCGGTGCGGGCGAGTTGCGCGTATCCGGGAATGTTTTTGCCGGTGGAGATTCGTGGCCGCTATCTGGTCGATGGCATGCTCTCGCATCCGGTGCCCACGCGGCCACTGCGCGATATGGGCGCGGAACGTGTACTCGCGGTGCATCTCAAAGGAACGTGGGCCAAGGGCGGAGCGCCACGCCACCTCTTTGATGTGATCGGACAATCCTTCGCCATCGCGCAGGATGCCATGTCGAGCCTGTGGAAGAATGCCGCCGACGTGGTGGTTGAGCCCGACGTGGCGGGATTTGCTTATGACGATTTCAAGCGCGCGGGAGATTTAATTCGCTCTGGCGAAATAGCGATGCGGCAGGCCATGCCGGAAGTGCGCAAGTGGCTGGAAATGCCAGCGGAAGCGCCGGTGGCAAAAATTCGTCCGGCAGTGCAACGCACACTGCCTATGGCCGCGGACTGATAGAAATCCAGCCCGGTCGATTCTTATTGGTAAAGTTGAACGGATCCCTCGCCTCCAAGATCTTCGTAGCGATCCTTTTCCGTTCTCGAATGAAGCGGAACGGTAGCCCGCACCGTGGTTCCACCGGCATGCGATTCCATTTCAAGCTTTCCGGTCAGTTCAAACATCCGCTCGCGCATTCCGGCTAATCCAACGCCAGCCTCGGCGCTGGTCTCGCGAAGCCGTGCCAACCGCTCCGGCGCAATGCCTTTTCCGAAATCCCTGATCTCCAGAACCACCGCCTGTGGATGACGGTTAAAGGCTATTTTCACGCTCAAAGCTCCGGAGTGTCGATGAACGTTGGTCAGACTTTCCTGCAGAACGCGAAACAGAGCCAGTTCCGTGTTCTTGGGAAGGCGCGCGCCTTGGGCGAAGTCAGCCGTTACGTCGATCCCGCTGCGCTTGGCGAAGCCGTCAACGTACCACTCCGCGGCGCAGACAAAACCCACTTCATCCAATAATGGCGGATGCAGCAGGTACGACATGGTTCGAATTTCCTGCATGGCCTGATCGGCCAAAGCCATTACTTCGGAAATCAGAGCGTTTGCGGACGGACTCCCTGGGTAAGCAGCCTGAAGCATGGAAACATTAATTTTCAGGGCTGCCAGCGTTTGCCCGGTGCTGTCATGCAGATTACGTGCCAGTCTTCGGCGTTCTTCATCCTGCACCTTCAGCAGGCGCTGGGAGAGGATTTGTAGTTCCGAGCTGCGTTGCTGAACCAGCAACTCAAGTTCGGCACGTTCAAGAGCGGTTTCCTTGGAGCGTTTCGATGACCAAATCATACTGTCCTCTTGGGGGCGGCCAGACGACACTGGGGTGTGCAGTTAAGTGCTTCTTACATACTCCGCTTCTTCGCCCCTTTTGGCTGTGCACTATTGCTCAGACAGTCCAGGGGCCGGAAAGATGGCGAGACGTTCTTGCACAGCAATACACTTGGCCGGAAGTGAGCACTTTTGCTCAGAAGTAATGCACCGGCGGGGGTATAGTTCAAATTGGAAAGGTGTAACATTCCTTGTAAATGCGTATATAAATGAGCCTCGCTAAAAAGACATTCGACTTCGACCCGCACACCTTCCTCTCCAGCATTGGAAGGGGACGGGCCATGCTATCGCTCGACAAGAAGAGCACGATCTTCGCCCAGGGCGAAGCCAGCGACGGATTATTTTTCATCCAGAAGGGGAAGGTTCAACTCACGGTGGTTTCGGAAGGAGGGAAAGAAGCGACTCTAGGATTTCTCAGTGAAGGGGATTTCTTTGGCGAAGGCGGCCTTGCCGACCAACCCCGCCGCATGTCCTCTGCTTTCGCGGCTACAGATTGTGTACTGCTGCATGTCGAAAAAAAGGCCATGCTGAATACCCTGGCTCTGGAGCCGAAGTTATCGGCCTTGTTTCTCAAGTACCTGCTGAAGCGGAATATCCGCTACCAGGACGACCTGGTGGACCAACTCTTCAACTCCAGCGAAAAGCGCCTGGCGCGGGTTCTTTTGCTGATGGCACACTTTGGCAAAGAAGGCGTCTCGGAGATGGCCATCCCGCGCGTGAGTCAGGAAACGCTGGCCGAAATGGTGGGTACGACGCGGTCGCGAGTAAGCTTCTTTATGAACCGATTCCGGAAGCTGGGTTTCATTACCTACAATGCCACCGATAATGTGCGGGTCAATAGTTCACTGCTGAATGTAGTGCTGCATGATGAAGACAAGCCGTCACTGACCGTTCCGCTCGGTTCCAAATCGCTGCGCGCCAACGGGACAACATCGAGGGCCAAGCGAAATGGGCGGCGGACGCCGGACCGCGCCAGGAAATTGCTTTTCGAAAATTCCAAACGACAACAGAACTAAGCTGTACGGATTCGTGAGTTCAAGCGCCCCGGGAGGACTTGGGGGTATGAGACGAGTTTGTGCCATTGGCGGCGACTTCCGGCGAGAATGCCCGGAGCGAGTGCAGCCCTGGCGGCGGATGCATCCACTCGGGCAACCTCTAATTTCGCCGAATTCTAGAACCGATGCGGTGTTGTCGATAGTTTCGGCAATAATCACCTTGACTAACCATTGGTTAGTGTGCTACCTTACTAACCATGGAACAGCCCAAGACACTTCAAGCAGCAATCAAGCACTACAGCGATGAGCAGATTTGCATTGATGCCGTGGCGCGTTTGCGCTGGCACTTTGGCCCGGAATGTCCGGCCTGCGGACACAAGGAACACTACTACCTAAAAACTCAGAAGCGCTGGAAATGCAAAGAATGTTACAAACAGTTCACCGTCAAACTCGGAACTATCTTCGAGGATAGCCCCGTGCCATTGACAAAGTGGCTGCCTGCATTGTGGATGCTGGTGAACTGTCGGAATGGCGTCAGTAGCTACGAGATTGCGCGTGACCTTGGTGTCAGCCAAAAGGCGGGGTGGTTCATGCTGCAACGCCTTAGACTCGCTCTGCAAAATGGAAGCCTGACAAAACTAGGTGGCCCTGATGCTCCTCCAGTTCAGGTCGATGAGACTTTCATCGGCGGGAAGGCCCGTTTTATGCACAAGGATAAACGGGAACGGATGAGCCGTAACGGCGGAATGCAAGGTGGACAGGGTAAGGCTGTAGTCATGGGATTGTTAGAGCGTGGCGGCAAAGTGAAAACCGCCGTGATCCCTCATCGCAGACAGAACATCCCAGAGAAGATCGTGCGCGAACTTGTAGAACCCGGAAGCGAGATTCACACCGATGAATTCACTGGATATTACAACCTGAAGGACGGCTACATTCACAAGGTCGTCAACCATCTCGAAGGCTATGTGAAAGAGAACGTCCACACCAACGGTATTGAAAACTTTTGGTCATGCTTGAAGCGCGGCCTGACCGGAACTTACGTTGCCGTAGAGCCATTTCATCTCTTTCGTTATGTTGACGAACAAGCATTTCGTTACAACAATCGGAAGGATGCCAACGGAAGAAAATTGACTGACGGAGAACGCTTCGATCTAGCGCTTTCGCAAGTGGCAGAGAAGCGCCTGACATTCGCAGAGGTTACAGGCAAGGATGATGCGAGGCCGTTCTAACCCTTATCGGCAGACTTTGCGCGGGAAGCGCGGGCGGAAGTCCGTTTCCTCCGCTGTTGCCGTTCTTGCTTCGCGGCTTCAATCCTAGACTGCATCTCAGTGTGTGATACCTGGAGAACTTTGCGTAGTGCGTTCTCAAACGTCGTGTATTCGTCGGAGGTTTTCGGTTTCGCCTTCATGAATCCCATGATACCATTCCTGCGTTTTGAAGGCCGTGATACGACGACTCGCTATTTGTCTGAGGTGGTGGTGCGGCGGGGTGTTCGCAATTCCACGAACGCTCGGTTTTCAGGACAAGAGGGATCGCAAACGTCATCACTGGAAACATTGGGATGATTTTGGGTATGCTAGGTTGACTGTGACGCGGTATGAGTTTATGGCGGATCGGTTTCTCTCGTCCGTGCAACCGCTGGATCATAAGCGAACAGATGGAGACTACGTCAAATATGATCACGCGACCAATGCGCTAGGCATCATTGACGCAAGCGGTATGATCAAGACATTTTTTAAGCCTGAGTTTTGTGTCAATGTGCCGAGGAGTATTCGTAATCGAAAACAGTGTCACAATCGGGCAACACATTTGGATTACGTGCTGAGAGTATGCGCGCAATAACTAAATTTCGATATCCGTGTCCAGTCTGCGGTTTCCCGTTCGAGACTCAGCCATCAGCGTTTTCAATTTGTCCATCCTGCGGTACTGAGTTCGGCGTTGATACTATTGACCACTCGGTCGATGAATTGCGTGCTATCTGGATAGACAACGGCCTTCGGTGGCAGAGTCCGGTGGACGCGCACTCACGGTACTGGAATCCGTGGATGCAGCTTATTGAGGCGTGGCGCATTACATCGAACCCATCCTACGTTACATCGTTAGCATTTGTTTCTACGAAGGCTCGTATTCCAAGTGCGGCCGAGCAGGCAAAGGAGGAGCCCACAAAGTTCCTTGTTCCAGATTGGAATGTGCCCTCAGGTAGGACAAAGCTGTCTATGGTGATCCGATGAGATTTCTGGGTACGTGCGCGTGTGACAAGATCATCGTTGATAGAGCTGGGGCATGTTCACTTATCTCGATAATGTCAAACGCTGACATTGCGATCACTCCACCAGCAGGCGCTTCGCCGTCTTTGCCGACGAATGCAGTCACCCCCAAGGAATGGTGGATATTTAGCATATGGGAGCCCCAAACTGATGAAGTTGGCAAGGATTTTGAGCAGCCAATCGAGGTTTATTGGCCAAGCGGTGAGAAGTTTGTGGAGCTGAAGGTCAAATTCAAGCCTGATGAAAGAGTGCAATACAATTCCACTCAGATGCTTGGGTTCCCGGTCGGACAGCCGGGGAAAGTTAAAATCTTAACGTGGGTCGAATTGCAAGGCAAACGGATCACAGAACCTTTCGCATACTACATCACGATTAAACACATCTCGCAAGACCTATACCCTGCGGGCACACCGCACTCGCTCGCCGCGTATTCGGTTGAAAAATAAGCCACCTTTTTCGGAATTTCAACAACCCCGCTCAATTTGGTTAGTCAGGGTAATTATTGCCATAGTTTCTGCTTTCGTTTCTTCTGTTTGCCTGTTCTCTTCCTACAACCAAATAGCTGCGGAGTGATCACCCCACCACGAGCGCCAGCCCTGGGCTTACCAGAGAAGCCACTAACGCCCGCATTAGATGTCCTGCACTCAGTCTCTCGTGGGATTCGGGCAGGGCCGCGAGGTGTCCGGAACTGCGCGGCGAAACATCCTGGCACATCTTCACAGTAGGCTGGAAAAAAACGAGAGTAAAGGTTATTCGTCGCACAAAATGAAAAAGTTTTACGCAAAGGCCAAATCGGGAACCGCCGAGGGTTGCCGCTTCGTTGACTCGATGGTTCAGCCCACGTAAGATTTTGCTTCCCGTGATTGGACAGACCATTTCGCACTACCGCCTCATCGAGAAGCTCGGGGGCGGCGGCATGGGCGTGGTTTACAAAGCGGAAGACCTCAAGCTGCATCGCTTTGTCGCGCTGAAATTTCTGCCGGACGATGTGTCCAAAGACCCGCAGGCGCTGGCGCGTTTTCAGCGCGAGGCGCAGGCTGCCTCCGCCCTCAACCATCCCAACATCTGCACTATTTACGAAATTGACGAGCATCTGACTCAAGAAAACCAGGCGCAGGCCTTCATCGCCATGGAGTTTCTGGACGGCGTCACGCTCAAGCACGCCATCGGAGCGCGGCCGCTGGAAACCGAGACGCTGCTGCAACTGGCCATCGAGATCGCCGACGCGCTCGATGCCGCCCACGCCGAAGGCATTGTCCATCGCGACATCAAGCCGGCGAATATTTTTGTCACCAAGCGGGGCCACGCGAAGATTCTCGACTTTGGACTGGCGAAAGTGGGCGCAGCAAGAGTTTCCGGCAACACCATCGGCGCGACTCAGACTATGGACGCGGCGCACCTTACCAGTCCGGGCACGATGCTGGGTACGGTGGCTTACATGTCCCCGGAGCAGGTACGGGGCCGCGATCTGGATGCGCGCAGCGATTTATTTTCCTTCGGCGCCGTGCTCTACGAAATGGCCACCGGCGATGTGCCGTTTCATGGCGAAAGTTCCGCTGTGATTTGTGAGGCGATCATGAATCGCGCGCCGGTGGCGGTGGTGCGGCTGAATCGCGATGTGCCGGCGAAGCTGGAAGACATTATCAACAAAGCTTTGGAGAAAGATGCCAACCTGCGCTACCAGCATGCCTCGGAGATGCGCAGTGACTTGCAGCGGCTGAGGCGGGATACGGAATCCGGACGCACGCCGTTGCCAACCTCGATGGCCGAAGAGGGAAGTGCGTCGGCGGCATCTTCTGCCGCGGCACGAACTTCTGCGTCGCGGAGCGCGGCGGTCAGCGCTGCGAGCGTCTCCGCAGGAAAAAAGCTCAACTACAAACTCACTGGCGGAATCATCGCCGCCGCGGTTGTGATCGCCGCACTGGCTGCGGGATTCTGGTTTTCGAGGCAGCACTCCGCGCCCGCGGTCAGTGGCACTGCCGCTCAAAAAACTGTCGCCGTCCTGCCATTGCAAAATCTGGGCGCGGACAAAGATCTGGATTTCCTGCGCCTCGCGCTCGCGGACGAGATCGCAACCTCGCTCAGTTATGTGAGGACGCTTACCATTCGTCCCTTTGCCACCACCAGCAAATACGATTCGCCCACACAGGATTTGCAGGAAGCTGGTCACGCCATGCACGTGAGTGACGTGATCACGGGACACTTTCTGAAAGAAGGTTCACAGCTGCAGATCACGCTGGAAGCCATTGACGTGGAAAACAACCGCACGCTGTGGCGCGACACCATGACCGTGGCCGCTCCCGACATGATTGCGATGCGCGGCGAGATTACGGCGAAGGTGCGGCAGGGATTAGTGCCGGCGCTGGGAGCGGGATCGGATTCCGCGGAAGGCGCAACCCGCCCCAAGAACGAAGCAGCCTACGATCTTTATCTGCGCAGCATTGCTCTGCCCCACGACCCTCAACCCAACAAGGATGCCATCGCCATGCTGGAGCGCGCCGTCGGAATGGACCCGACTTACGCGCCCGCGTGGAACGCGTTGGGGTATCGCTACTACTACGACTCGCAATACGGTAACGGCGGCGAGGCCATGTTTCAGCGTTCGAAATCCGCGCTGGAGCGGGCTTTGGCCCTGGACGCCAACCTGGTCGATTCCACCGCCCAATTAATATCCATGCTGGTGGAACGGGGAGAGTTGGTCCCGGCTTACCGTGAAGCCAAAGCTCTAACCCAAAGCCATCCCGAGAGCGCGGCCGCTCACTTCAGTCTGGCCTATGTCTTGCGCTACGGCGGAGTGCTGGATGAATCTGGCCGCGAGTGCGACACTGCTCTGGCTCTCGATCCGGGGAACTATAAGCTGCGCTCCTGCTCTCTCAGCTTTGATCAACAGGGGAACTACGCCAGGGCGAATGATTATCTCCAACTCGATGCCGGGTCGCAGTGGATGCTGGGCAATATGGTGCGCCATTATCTTCATACCGGTGAAGTGGACAAGGCCCGGGAGACCGCTGCCAAGCTGTCGAAGGATAATCTAAGGAATAGTTTTTTGTCTTCCTGTCTGAACAAAGTGCCGGCCGTAGAACTGGACCAGATGGCGCGCGAACACGAAGCGCAGCTCCTGGCCACTCCCGACCCTGAAAACCGTTTCACCGGCGGTCCCGCCTTTGCCCTTTGCGGAAAGAACGATGCTGCGCTGCGCGTGCTGAAGAGCGGCGTGGAAGGGAAGTACTGCGCCTATACCGCGTTGCAAACTGACCCGCTACTGGCGAAACTGCGAGGTACGCCGCAGTTCAACGAAATTCTGGCGGAGGCCAAGAAATGCCGGGACGATTTTCTGGCGCAACGGGCGCAACCGTCGCCGTAAGCTATTTCAATCCCGTCACGACATAGGCCTCGGACAGAACCTGTACGTAGAGGTACGCATACGCATTGCCATCGGCAGAAAAGCGAGGCGGGACCACCGAGGTGACGCTGGCGCCTTTTTCTTCGCCAAAGGTCTTCCAGAATTCCATTTTCCCGGTTTGTACATTCACGCGAGAGACCTTGCGAGACTTGGCGTCGGCTTGGAGGGGAGTGACATAAACGGACTGCCCGTCAGACGCCCATCCAACGATGGCGTAATTCGCCGCAAGCCCAGGGATGGAACGAAAGGCGCCGGCCTCCAGCGACCAGATTCCTCTCCCCTCGGGGCCGCGCACTGCAACGCTGCGGCCATCCGGCGAAAGAAGTGTTCCAGAAATTCCTTCGGGAGTGACGGGTTTGGAATCGCCGCTGCTCACGTCGATTAAGTAATCGCGAGCGCCGTGGCCGGGTTCGATTCCCCAGGCGAGAATGTGTTTGCCGTCGGGAAGAAATTTGGCGATGTCGTAGGTAACGGAGTCGTGGGTAAGCTGGCGAGCCTCGCCCGCGCCGGTGGGGAGCAGGTTCAACGGTCCGCCTCTTGCCGGCCGGGCAATCGCCCATTTTCCGTCGGGAGAAATCCCCATGGCGAGGCCTTCGCCGATGCGCGCCGGGGGGGAGCCGTTCGTATCACGCAGAAAGACGGTGTAGTTGGGGCCGCCACCATTGCCTTCTTCTTCGAATAGAATCTTGCGGCCATCCGGGGTGATGTCGCGCAGTTCCGACCATCCGAACCAGCCCAGTTCGACTTCCTCTTTGGCCCCGGGACCCAAGCCCCGGATTCCAAGACGCTGGTGATTGGCGACGGTCAAAACTTTGCCCTGGTGCATGTCCTCCAGCCACACGCCGCCCGGCACGTTGGTGATCGTTCGCAGCTTTCCGGAAAGGGTTATGCCGCGCGGATTCGAAGCCGTACCCGTATTGGTGCAAGTGAACCAGATTTCGTCGCCCGCGGGTGACCAAAGAATTCCTTGCAGGGTCGTCCAGCCGGTGGAAAGTTTTCTTTCCTTTTCGTTGCCGTCCGCGCCGATTACTGCCAGTGAGCCTTCGTCATCGCCGCCGGGATTTTCGTGATCAGCGAAGGCGATCCACTTGCCGTCCGGCGAAATCTTGGGATGACTGAGCCAGTTGATGCTGTCGAGCAGAACTTTCCCGATGGGATATTCCAGACGCCAATGATTGTTTTCTGGACTGTAACGGATGACAGCGAGATTGGCGCCATCGGCGGAAAAGTCAGCGTCTTGCACATTCTCCAGCACCTCGTGCGGAGTGCCGCCGCTTAACGGGACCCTTGCCAGCGTTCCGCTGCGGGCATAACCACCGTGATTCTGGGTGTTGAGGCGGAGGGCCAGTTCTCCGCCTTTGGAGATGGAAAGAAGTTCCGCATTCTTGATTCCGAGTTCACGCGAGCCCGGATCGTCGGTGCGCGACATGTAGAGCTGCGGCTCGCTGCCCTCCCAGGTGGCGCTGTACACAATGCTGCCGTCGGGCGTAAAGCGAGCGTTGCCCATCGAACCAGTGCGAAATGTAATCTGCTGATATTCAGCCATGGGCGCAGCTACGCTCCCGTGGCCGAGCCACCAACCCAAGGCGAGCATGGCCAGGGCGATGGCCACGCTGGCGGCGATCACAGCCAGCATTTTGTCGCGCGGATTTGCGGATGCGACGGCAGTGGTTCGCGCGCTGGTGCTGGAGACTCCGCTGAGATGTTCGAGATCAAAGGCAATATCACTGGCGGAGTGGAAGCGCTGCTCGGGACTCTTCTCCAGACAATGCTGCACGATTCTTTCGAGCGCCGGAGAGACGTTGCGATTGGTTTCGGCGAGGTCGGGCGGATCCTCTTTGAGGATGGCGCTCATGGTGTCGGCAGCGGTGTCGCGATGAAAGGCGCGCTTGCCGGAGATCATTTCGTAGAGGATTGCGCCGAAGCTGAAGATGTCAGAACGGGCGTCGACGGCGGCGCCGCGCACCTGTTCGGGAGACATGTAGCCGGCCGTGCCGAGGACCACTCCGGCTTCGGTGGCGTGGGTCATGGTGGGAAGGGAAGTGTGGTCGCCGGATTCGGGCTGGGTAAGCTTGGCGAGGCCGAAGTCGAGAATTTTGGCGCGGCCATCTTTGGTGAGGAAAATGTTTTCCGGCTTCAGGTCGCGGTGGACGATTCCTTTTTCATGCGCTGCCGCCAGGCCGTGGGCGATCTGCAAAGCGTAGTCGAGAGTCTTGCGCACGGCGATGGCGCCGCCGCGAAGGCGATCGCGCAGGGTTTCGCCCTCCAGCAATTCGGAGACGACATAGGGCGAACCTTCGTGGGTGCCGATATCAAAGACGGCGAGGATGTTGGGATGATTCAGGGCCGCGGTGGCAAGGGCTTCCTGCTCGAAGCGGCGCAGACGGTCGGCGTCGAGAGAGAAGGCGTGCGGCAAAACTTTCACCGCGACTTCGCGTTTGAGGCGGGAATCGCGGGCGCGGTAGACCTCACCCATGCCGCCCGCGCCGAGCGGGGAAACGATTTCGTAAGGGCCTAGCTTGGTGCCAGAGGTAAGACTCATCGGTGGCGGGATTATAAACTAGCGATGGGCCAAGCAGGGGGTTCACGTAGGGAAAGCCGCGCGACTCTGCGAGCAGCGGATCGCTTTAACCTTCCTGTAGCACTTCGTTTTCGTTACCTTCGCGATCGGCGAATTTCGAGCGTCTGAATGCCGTGACTAGATACCCGCGCCCTTGAGGATCAGTCACTTTGGTCCGGTGGACAAACGCTTGCCCGCCTGATAACATTATGACTAGTCTGACTAGTTTTAAAACGGGGGCATGCAGTGAAAAAATCATCCAGCACCGTTGGCGGAGGCGCCGCGATTCAAACACCCAACGAGCCCTGGCAGCTTCAGAGCGCCAAGGCGCGATTCAGCGAGGTATTCCGCAAGGCCCGCAACGAAGGGCCACAGCGCATCACCCGGCAGGGCAAGGAAGGCGTGATCATGGTTGCCGAGGAGCAGTATGACCGGCTGGTAGGGAAATCGCGCCAACCTCAAAACATAGTCGACTTTTTTCGGCAGTCGCCGATGATGGGGTTAAAGCTTAATCTCAAACGCGACCGCAGCCCGGCGCGCAAGCTCGTTTTATGAGCGGGTTTCTGCTCGATACCAATTGCATCTCGGAATTGGTTCGTCCCAGGCCGGATCCTCGCGTTGTGGAGTGGATGCGGAAGGTAGACGAGAGCTTGTTGCACCTGAGTGTGCTGACGCTGGGGGAAATACGGTCGGGCGCGGCAATCCTTCCCCAAAGCAAGCGGCGCGCTTATTTTGAGAGTTGGCTCGAACTGGATGTACGAGTTCGATTTTCGGGAAGAATTCTGGCAATCGACGAGGTAGTCGCGGATCGCTGGGGATGGCTGACTGCCGAAGCCGAACGTAAGGGAAGACCTTTGGCGGCTGTCGACGGTTTGATGGCGGCGACAGCCCTCGAACACAATCTCACAGTGGTTTCTCGGAACATCAGCGACTTTGCATCGACGCACGTGCCAATCCTGAATCCTTGGGAGGTCTAGACTTGTCAGCACTGTCAGATCACGATTAGTTTCTCCGCCTCCTCGCAAATCCTCCTCCAAGCCTTTTCCACATGTGACGCTTCGGTGTGGGTTTGCCCGACGCAGAGCCTTAGTGTGAACTTGCCGTCCAGTTTGGTGTGGGTGAGGAATAAATCCCCGCTGCGATTCAGGCGGTCCATGATGGTCTGATTGGCGGAGTCGCCGGATTTGTGGCGGAAGCAGACCAGATTGAGTGGCACGGGCGCGGCCAGTTCAAAGTTTTCGTCTTCACGCACCCAGTGGGCGAAGGTTTGCGCCAGTTGCACGTGACGGCGAATGTGGTGTTGCAGGCCTTCAATGCCATAGTGCCGAATGACGAACCATAATTTCAGCGAGCGGAAGCGGCGGCCGAGCTGAATGTGCCAATCGCGATAGTCGATGACTGCGCCGGATTCAGTGGCCTGGTTGCGAAGGTATTCCGGCAGGATGCTCAGCGTCTGAATGAGCGCTTTGCGGTCGGCGACCCAGAAGCAGTTGCAATCGAAGTTGGTGAACATCCATTTGTGGGGATTGAAGTTGTAGCTGTCGGCGAACTCGAGTCCGCTTTGCAGGTGGCGAAATTCGGGGCAGAGCGCGGCTGTGCCTGACATGGCGGCATCGACGTGCAGCCAGAGATTGTGCTGCTGGCAAACTTTCGCGAGCTCGGGGAGCGGATCCATCGCGTTTGAGGAAGTTGTGCCCACGGTGGCGCAGACGAAGCAGGGAAGAAGCTCTGCGGCTTGGTCGGCTTGAATTTGCCGGGCCAAGGCGTCCGGACGCATGGCGAATTTTTCGTCGACTTCGATCAGGCGCAGGTTGTCGACGCCGATGCCGGCGATCATCGCCGCTTTTTGCAAGGACGAATGTGTCTGTGTGGAGGCATAGGCCACGATGCGGCCGTCGCATCCTTTTTTGTTGCTGACATAATTAGTGGCGCGTTCGCGCGCCGCGAGCAGCGCACACAGCGCGGCGCTTGACGCAGTATCCTGAATCACGCCGCCGCCGGTCTTCGACGACAGAAATTTATCCGGCAAGCCGAGCATGGACACTAGCCAATCCATGACATGAGTTTCCAGTTCCGTGCATGCCGGACTGGTGGACCACAACATGCCCTGTACGCCCAAGCCAGAGGAAAGGAGGTCGCCAAGAATTCCCGGGCCGGAAGCGTTGCAGGGAAAATAGGCGAAGAAGTTGGGCGACTGCCAGTGAGTGATGCCGGGGAGAATCAGCTTCTCGACATCCTTCAGCAAGGCATCGAAGGGCTCGCCCTTTGCCGGAGGATCGGGGGGAAGGGAGGCGCGAATCTCTCCCGGCTTTGCCTGCGAAAGTACGGGAAAGGATTCCACGCGCGATTGGTAGTCGGCGATCCAGTCGATGACTTGGTGGCCGTGACGGCGGAACTCCTCGGGCGTCATGTGAAAAGAATCTTTGCTGGACATTCGATCCTCGCAATTTCCTACGGGCCACGCGTCCACAGTAAAGCTACGTGTGCCGCCTGCCGATGGCTTCTTTGTAGCACAACGCCGCGAGATAGCTTAGACAACCGGGCGGAGAAGAACATGCATGGCAGGATATTTTGGGAGCTACGCGCCTACACCGAAGCCGCTTACGGCACCCAAAGCTGGTCGAAGCTGCTCAAGATCGCAGGGGTGGAAGAAAAGGTCTACCTGGGCAAGGCCTATCCAGACGTGGAAATGGTGGCACTGATTGGGGCGGCGGCCACGGTCGCGGGCAAGAGCGTTCCCGAACTTCTGGAAGGTTTTGGAGAATTTCTGTCTCCGCACTTGCTCACGCTTTACCGCCACCTCATCAAGCGGGAGTGGCGTACGCTGGAACTGATCGAGCATGCGGAGCGGGTAGGGCATAGCACGGTCCGCCAGCGGGAACCGGGCACGGCTCCGCCATTTTTGCACGTCAAAAGGCTGGGTCCCGAGAAAGTCATCTTGATCTATAGTTCGCCGCGAAAGTTATGCGCGCTGGCGGTGGGCATGATTAAAGGCCTGGGCAAGCACTTTGATGAGGAAGTATCGGTGCAGCACTCAACCTGTATGCACCGCGGCGCCCCCCAATGCGAGATTGTGGTGCGGTCCTTTTCCGCCTCGCTCGAAACCGATTGGCTGAAAGCGAAAAGTCAATCCCTGGGCTCTTAGGTTAGCCTGCCAAAGAAAACGCGCGTTTTGTACTCGAACGCCACTTTCCCATCGACTGCAGACTTGTCAAAGATACGTCGCAAATCCTGCAGCATGGCTTGATGCTGCGGATGTTCCTGTCCTGGCGCGTAGGACGATGAAAGCAGGCGTCCCTCGACTCCGGCATAACCGAATTCCTGCCGCATGAGGAAGACGCGCTCCTGATAAGGTTTAGGATTAAAAAATTCGTGCACCGCCTCGGTGGTGCGCTCGTGGCGGATATCTTCGTAGTCGGTGCCATACGTAAGCAGCAGTTGTTCGTAGTCGCGCAGAAATTTTGTCGAATCCAGCACGCGCTCGTTCCACAGCAAAACCAGCCAACCGCCCGGCTTGAGGATGCGGACGAACTCCTGGCGCGACTTCTGGCGATCGAACCAGTGCCCCGCCTGGGCAGCGGTGACAAAGTGCACGCTATGATCGGAGAGAGTGGTCGCTTCGGCGGTTCCGGCAATGCTTTGAAACTTGGGAAATTCCGCGAGCAGACGCTCCCCCGCTTCGCGCATTTCAGGGTTGGGCTCGACGCCGAAAACCGGATTGCCGTTGGCCAGCAGCATGCGCGTCCAGATGCCGGTGCCGGAGGCGATGTCAGCGACGATGTGGTTTACTGCGAAGGCGCACTCCTGGCGCAGTCTGACCAGCACTTCCGGCGGATAGCCCGGGCGGTACCGTACATAGTTGTCGACGCGATCGGAGAAGCGGCTGGTGGCATTCGAGGCAGGCATTTTCGGCTCCCAAGATGGCAATTTCTTTCATCTTGCCAGAAAGCCATTTTAATTGCAGGATATTGATATAGCCCCTCCCGCGGACGTACCCCGTGCGCACGCCCGAGCAACTTCGGTAACGAAAGTCAGGCAGAACGGCGGCCTTCCTCCAGCGCCGGTGCGGTACGATTTCAACGGAGCGAATGAAAGTCTCGATGGCATGAGAATTGTGATTAAAGTCGGAACCAGCCTGATCGCGCCGGGTGGGCAGATCGATGCGAATTTGTTGCGCGCCATGGTGGATCAATTCGATCTGAGCAAGAACGAATATCTGATAGTGACCTCGGGCGCGATTGCCGCCGGAATGTCAGGCCTGGGACTGGAGAAGCGGCCCAGCGGAGTGCCGGGCATGCAGGCCTGCGCCGCGGTGGGCCAGAGCAAACTGATGCACACCTACGAGCGCCTGTTCTTTGGCAAGAAAGTGGTGGCGCAGCTGTTGCTTTCGAGTGATGACTTTACTTCTCCGGTCCGTTACCGCAACCTGCAGAACGCGCTGGCGGAGTTGCTTTCGCTGGGCGTGGTGCCGATCGTCAATGAAAATGACAGCGTCAGTGTGCGCGAACTGGAAGGAGCTTTCGGGGACAACGACGAATTAAGTTCTCTGCTGGCCACGGCGGTGAAAGCCGACTGGCTGCTGCTGCTCACGAACGTCGACGGATTTCTGGTTCCGAACGGGCGCAAGAAACCGAAGCTGGTGCGGGTGGTGAGAAAGCTGACTCCGGCGCTGGAAGCGCAGTGCAATGGGAAAAGTTCGCAGGGGCGCGGAGGAATGATTTCCAAGCTGCGGGCCGCAAAACTGGCCAGCGATGGCGGCGTGCACGTGGCCATTGTGAATGGGCGGCATCCGCAGGGGATTACATTGGCCATGCAACGCAAGGTGGGAACCTATTTCCCTCCGGGGCAGGGAACGGATTGATGGCTACAACGGTTGCCAACTCGAGTTCGACGCAGGAAAAGCTGCTGCGCGCGCGGGAAGCGGCGGGCAAACTGGCGCTGCTTTCGACCGAAGAGAAGAATTCTTTGTTGAAGAGCATCGCCGATGCGCTGGATTCAGAGTCAGAGTCGATTCTTGCGGCGAACCGGATTGATATGGAATCATCCGGACTGGAAGGCGCGATGCGCGACCGGCTGCAACTGACGGCGGCGCGGGTGAAAGACATGGCGCAAGGGGTGCGCGATTTGGCAGCGCTGCCGGACCCAATCGGCGAAACTCTGGCGGAGTGGACGAAGTCGAATGGGTTGCGCATCCGCAAGGTGCGGGTTCCGCTGGGCGTGGTGGGGATCATTTACGAATCGCGTCCCAACGTTACGGTGGATACGGCGGTGCTGGCGCTGAAGAGCGGCAATGCGATTGTTCTGCGCGGCGGAAAAGAAGCGGCGCACAGCAACCATCGGTTGATGGAAATTATGGCATCGGTTCCGGGCGTGCCGGAGGGCGCTATCGAGTTGCTCGACTCCAGCACGCGGCAAACGGTGACGGAACTGATCAAAGCTCGGGGATTGGTTGACGTCATCATTCCGCGAGGCGGCGCGGGATTGATCAAGTTCGTCACCGAGAATTCTGCCGTGCCGGTGATTGAAACCGGAGCAGGGAACTGCCACATCTTCATTGACGAATCGGCTGACTTCGATATGGCCGATCCGATTGTGATCAACGCCAAGACGCAGCGTCCGTCGGTGTGCAACGCGGCGGAGAAGTTGTTGGTGCATGAACGCGTGGCGGCGGAGTATGTTCCGCGTATCGTAAGAAAGCTAATGGATGCCGGGGTTGAGGTTCGCGGAGATGAAAAATCACGTGAGTTTGGCTCTAGGCTTGCCATCGGAATAGCCTCGGAGCAGGACTGGTACGAAGAATATCTCTGTCTGTGCATGGCGATCCGCATCGTAAAGAATGTGGATGAGGCGATTGCGCACATTAACCACTACTCCACCAAGCACTCGGATTCCATCATCACGCGCGACGAAGCCAATGCACGCAAGTTTCTGCGCGGAGTGGATTCAGCCGCGGTTTATTGGAATGCTTCCACGCGCTTTACCGACGGCGCAGAATTCGGCTTTGGCGCCGAAATGGGTATCAGCACGCAGAAGTTGCATTGCCGCGGCCCGTTCGCGTTGGCGGAACTCACTTCTTCGAAGTATGAGATCGTGGGGACGGGGCAGGTAAGGTAGGAGCGCCTTCGTGAGGCTCCGGTGCCGCTGTATGCGAAAGTACGAAATACCGGTCGTGGTTTATGCTTACGTCCTTTCGCCCACTTCCAATCGTAGCAGCCGCTATTTTAAGGGGATGTAGTCTCCTGCCTGAATGCTTCATCCAAGTATCGTAGCACTGGCTGTGCTACCTTACTTACTTTCCGTCCGGGAGACGCATGAAATCATTCTTATCATTTTTACTTCTGTGTATTTCTCTGACTGCATTTCAAACCTCGCAGGCCTTCGGCCAAGAGAAAGCAACCAGTCCCGCGGCCCGCATTTTCGGTTTCCGCGAACCTGCTGCCGAGATTGCTGCCGAAGCGCGCTTTCTGGCCGTACCCGATCCCAAACTGGCAGAGGAGCACTTGCGCATCCTGACGCAGGCACCGCACATGGCGGGCACGCCGGAAGATAAGGCAACGGCAGATTATGTGGCGCAGAAATTTCGGGAGGCGGGCCTGGAGACGGAAATCGTCGAGTACAAGGTTTGGATCAATTATCCGCTGGAGATCAGCGTTGATATTACCGCGCCCGCTGGTGTGGAAATGCACGGCCCCACGCGCGAGCACGTTGATGGCGATCCGTATGATGGCGATCCGCGGGTGGTGATGCCGTTTAACGGCATGTCACCTTCGGGCGACGTGGAGGCTGAGGTGGTGTACGCCAACTATGGCACGCCGGAGGATTTTGAAAAGCTGGAGAAGTTGAAGATCGACGTACGCGGCAAGATTGTGCTGGTCCGCTATGGCCAGAACTTTCGCGGGGTGAAGGCTTTCATCGCGCAGGAGCATGGGGCTGCCGGCGTGATTATTTATTCGGACCCGTACGACGACGGATGGCGGCGTGGGGATAAGTATCCTGAGGGTCCGTGGCGGCCGGATACGGCGGTGCAGCGCGGATCGATCGGCTACATGTTCGAATTTCCCGGTGATCCGACAACGCCCGGTGTGGCTTCGCTCCCGTCCCTTGCGGAAGGAGCGCGCATTCCCCCATCGCAATCGGCGCAGATGCCGAAGATTCTTGTGACGCCGCTCTCCTATCATGATGCAGCGCCAATCCTGCAAAATATGGGTGGACCTGGTTCTCCGCGGGAGTGGCAGGGCGCGCTTCCGTTTACCTATCACGTGGGGCCGGGGCCAGTGCGGGTGAAGATGCATCTGAAACAGGATTTCCAATTTCGCACGCTGTGGGATGTAATTGGGCGTGTGCGCGGCACTCAGTTGCCGGAGGAGTGGGTGGTTTCCGGCAATCATCGCGACGCATGGGTGTATGGAGCGGTCGATCCTAACAGCGGCACCGCGGCCATGCTCGAGAGCGTGCATGGCATCGGCGAATTGTTGAAGTCGGGATGGAAACCAAAGCGCACCGTGATTTTCGGCAGTTGGGATGGCGAAGAAGAAGGCTTGATGGGTTCGACCGAGTGGGCGGAGCAGCACGCCGCGGAACTGGGATATGCGCCTGCTTATTTCAATATGGACGTGGCGGTTTCCGGGCCGAAGTTTGGCGCGTCGTCAGTACCCAGCCTGAAACAGTTTATTCGCGATGTGACCAAGGCCGTGCCCGCGGCGAAGGGCGGGACGGTTTACGAGGCCTGGCAAAAAGGCGACCAGGGCGATGCGCAGTCTCCAGCGGACTTTAGCGGCGAAAACCGGCGGCCATATGCCGCACCCACAAAAGGCGATGTGGCCGTGGGAGATCTGGGTAGTGGCTCCGATTACAGCGCCTTCCAGCAGCATCTGGGGGTGCCTTCGACCGACATCAGTTCCAGCGGTTCCTATGGCGTGTACCACTCTGTCTTCGATAACTTTGCATGGTTCAAAAAATTTGGCGATCCGGATTTTATTTATGAGCAACAGATGGCGCGGGTCTTTGGCCTGGAAGCGCTGCGCATGGCTGGCGCCGAAGTGCTGCCTTACAACTACGAAGAATACGGCAAAGAGATCGTGGTCTATGTAGATGCGGCGAAAAAGCGTGCAGAAAATAAATTCGGGGAGGGTGCGCCGAACTTTGCCGCAGTGACTGCCGCGGCCAGACACTTTCAGGAAGCGGGCGCTAAGATTCTGATGAAGCAAAAGACCGCGGTGAGAAATCCCGAACGATTGAACCAGACGCTGCGCCAGGTGGAGCGCGCTCTGCTGGTGCCCGAGGGACTGCCCCATCGGTCCTGGTATCGCCATGCCATTTACGCTCCGGGGGAATATACCGGTTACGCGGCAGTGGTGATTCCGGGGGTGAATGAGGCTTTGGATAAGGGGGATGTGGAGCGGACGCGGCAGCAGTTAACGGTTCTGGCGGCGGCGCTGGAGCGTGCTGCCAGAGTGATGGAGGATTATCGATAACAAGGGGCGAGTTTTGAATTGACTAGTCAGATGACTAGTCATATCATTAGGGAAGAGGGGTCATGGAAACCTGGCAACTGCAAGAAGCGAAAGCACGATTTAGCGAGTTCCTTGATGCCGCCTTAACCAAGGGGCCGCAAGTTGTGACGCGCCGAGGGGTGGAAGCTGCCGTGCTGGTTCCGATTGAAGAGTGGCGGCGCCTGCAAGGTTCTAACCGCCACAACATCAAAGAACTGCTGCTAGGTCCCGGACCTCGGTTCAACCTGGTTTTTCCCAAGCGGGCCAGAGGAAAGCGCCGCCCGCCAGTTGATTTCAGCCATTCGGATTACAAGTGATCCGCTTCCTGCTCGACACCAATGTGATCTCTGAAGTGCGGAAGATCAGACCTCATGGCGCTGTATTGGCCTGGTTAGAGACCCTTCGCGCCGAACAGATTGTTCTATCGGCGGTTACTCTGGGAGAATTGCAAGCGGGCGTAGAAATGACGCGCCGGCAGGACGCTGTTAAGGCCGCCGAGATCGAGTCGTGGTTAAATTCACTGGAAATGACGTATGCTTTTGTGCCGATGGATCCAGTCTGCTTTCGGGAATGGGCACGCTTGATGGACGGAAAGCCTCTTGCAATGAGCGAAGATGCAATGATTGCCGCAACCGCCAGGATCCACGGCTTCACGGTGTCAACGCGGGACGAAAAAGATTTTCAACGACTGGCTGTAAAAATATTCAATCCCTTTAAGTTTCACTAACGCATGCCCTCCACGCTCGCTCTCGGGTCGTTGCTGCGCACTTTGCCGCACTCGGCTGTGGCCACGTTTCTGGCGCTGTTTCCTATTGTTGATCCCTTCGGCGGCATCCCAATTTTTTTTAGCATGACTTCGTCCTGGACCACGCAGGCCCGCAGCCGCACCGCGCTCAAGACCGGGGCGTGGGTCTTCGCCATACTGGTGACGTTTCTTTTTGTAGGACGCTTTGTGCTTTCATTCTTCGGCATTTCGCTGCCGGTGTTAAAGATTGCGGGAGGATTGATTGTGGCGAACACCGCATGGGGCATGGTCACATCGCATGCGCGCATTACGCCGGAGGAAAGCCACGAAGCCGAAGTGAAAGAGGATATTTCCCTGACGCCGCTGGCCATGCCGCTAATGTCAGGGCCGGGGGCGATTGGCGTGGTGATGGGCCTGGCGGCGCATGTGGATAGTTCGGCTTCCTACATCGGCATGGTGATTGGCATTGCGGCGGTGGCGCTCTCGGTTGCTCTCTTCTTCTGCCTGGGAGGCCCGCTGGTGCGGCGGCTGGGGCCGAGCGCCGTGGGAGCTATCAACAAAATATTCGGCTTCCTGATCCTCGCCATTGCGGTGCAACTGGTGTGGGATGGGGTGGCGGATTTTAAGTAAGACGTCCCTACAGGCCTGATTTGAGCTTGCACATAATAAGGGTTTACCTTATTATGGGTACATGAATATCACGCTCTCTCTCGACGATGAACTGGTAAAGAGTGTGCGCAAAATTGCCGTCGAAAACGACACCACGCTTACGGGTTTGATTCGCGCCCATTTGGAGCAAATTGCTGCTGAGAGTGCGGCCTCAGGGCGCAAGCGCCGTGAACGCAAAGCTCTCGAACGCAGTTTCAGCACGTTTAAGTTTTGCCTGGGTAAGAAAAACTGGAAGCGCGAAGATTTATATGCCCGCTCCTGACTTCCTCGATGCAAATGTGTTGGTGTATGCCTATGACGTCACCGATCCAGCCAAGCAAGGGGTGGCGCAGGAACTAGTTAGAAAAGCGGTCGCAGGCGGCATGGTCATTTCGCCACAGGTCCTTGGGGAGTTTGCGGCTACTTTGCTTCACAAACTAAAGCCGCCTGCCTCATATGTGGACGTGATTACTCTACTCGATACGCTGGCACCGATTCGGCTGATTCTCCCGGATCATGGAATAGTCCGCCGCGCCGTCGAGGCAAAAGAAGCTTACGGTATCCACTTCTACGACGGCATGATTGTTGCCTCGGCGGAACGCGGGGGATGCAGAAGGATCTGGTCGGAGGATTTGAACGCCGGCCAGAATTACTTTGGCGTGAGCGTATCCAATCCGTTCCTTTGAACGATAGGGCGACTACGCGAAAACGGCGTGCCGCCCTATGGTTGAGAACGCGTCAGTTCCGTTCCGCTGTGAACCACGAATCCAGATCCGAGGGCACGCTGATGGTGCCGCCGGGAGTGACCTGGCCCGAGGTGGTGCTGAAACCGTAAATCTCGATGTCCAAGGCGCCGTTCACGTCATTGACGCCGTAAGCGATCGAGCCATCCGGACTGAATTGCTGCACCTCGTAGGGAATCGAGCTGGTCTGCGTGATCTGTTGGGTGGTCAGGTTGACCTGGCCGATGTCGGTGATGTTGGTGGAGTCCAACAGAAAAACGTACTCGCCCGAGGGATGCGCCTGGGAGTAGGTGAAGTTCCCGCAAACTGTCCACATGGAGGAAGTGCAGTTCACCAGCGGCGTCCCAAGAGTTTGCTGCACTTGATAGATATTCACGTAGTCGCCAGAGAACAAAGTCTGCGCGAAGTCGAACATGAGGTTGTTGCGGAACTGAACGTTCTCATAGCCACTGCCGGCGTAATAGTTCCAGGTGTAGAGTTCACGGTCGGGGCCTAAGGAGCCGGTTTGCAAATCCACCGAGCGGACGTAATAAGTGGCGGCGCTGGTGCCGTGCGGGTAACTACAATAAACCGCGTCGTACATCAGGGTGCCGGCAGTGTTGAATCCCATGATGGTCGGACTGCAATAGCTTGTGCCTGATTCCAGATGGTAGGTGGCTTCGGTGACGCTGTTACTGAGCGTGCCATTAGTCTGATTCACCAGGTACCTGTTGATCGAGTAGGGCGTGATGCCGGTGGAACTGCTGCCCACGGCGACCGCGTACATGAATTGGCCGTTGGGATGCACCGCCAATCCATATAACCACTGGGCGCTGATTTTCTGTACCGGCGTTGCGCCTGGCAAGCCCGACGCGTTGGTGTCGTACACATACAAGTTGCGGCCGGTGTCGGAGTAATCCTTTACCGCGGCGTAGTAGACGAAGTGTCCGTTGGGAGAGGTTACCAGCCCGGGATAGATGGACTCACTCAGGGTGATGGTACCGATTTCGGTTGCTTGAAAAGTTTGCGGATCGACGTTGTAAGTGGTGAGGGTGGAGGCGTCCACTGTGTAGACGACTTGCACAGTCGAGGACGAGGCTGGGCCATTGGGTTTTGTTGTTTGGGCGAGAGCGAAAGAAGATACAAACAGCAGCAGGCAAAGGACGCGGGACATACTACTTCCTCCAGGCGGACGGCGAATGGGATGAATGGCTGGGGCGGGTGGGTTGCTGTCTACGGGATAGGCCTGAGAAGATTGCTAGCGCACCGACCGCTGTGGGTAAGCTGTAAGAATATTCGAGGCTTCGAGGCTTGCCCTGACACGGCAATTGATCGGTTAGTGCCCCCACAGGTTCTTTTCGAAAAGATTCGTTCGCCGCCGACTGCGTGGATTTGCTTCCCGGGAAGACACTAAGGAGCAGTCTCCACCTATTATTGGCCGGTCCCAGTGAGCGCGACCACATGAGGACTTCCAAGGCCATCGTCCGTGACTGTGATGGAACCGACCAACAGTCCCTGGAGAGTTGGAGCAAAACGAACGGAGATCGCACAACTGGCTCCAGCCGCGAGGGTCGTCTTGCAAGTGTTGGTTTGGGTGAATTGCGCAGATGCAGCGATCGTTCCTATAGTTAGAGTTCCAGTCCCATTATTGTTGAGTGTTATCGTCCGAGCTGTGCTGATCGTCCCTACCTTTTGAGGCGCGAAGGCTACGCTGGCAACCGAAAGATTTCCCTGACCGTTCGAAACTCCCGTTCCCTGAATGTTGGCAACATGCGGAGACGAACTGTCGCTGGCGATTACGCTGACCGAGCCTGTGCGAAGTCCAGTGGCTTTGGGAACAAAGGCGATTTCCAAGTCGCCACAGCCCGTGAAGGGAGGGAAAACACTTGCGCAGCCATCCTTTGACAGGCTGAAGTCACTGCCCTGAACGGTAATGCTCGTAACCGTAACATTGCCGTAGTTTGCATAGTTTCCCAGGCTGAGATAGCCAATGACGGAGGTATTGAGCGCCTGTTGGCCCCAATCCAGCAGAGATGGAGTTACGGCAAACACCGTCTGCCCGGTTCCTACGAGGGGAACTACCTGCGGCGAACCCTGCCCGGTGTGTTGTATGGAAACGCTTCCGTTGAAAGTGCCTGCCGCTGTAGGGGAGAAGTTAACCGTAAGAGTGCAGGATGCTCCTGCCGCCAGTTGTCCATTACAGTCGTTTGTCTGGGTGAAGGGCGCAGCGACCGTGAAAGATGTCAGGGTCATGGAGACTGTGCTCGTGTTGGTTAACGTGACAAAACCTGAACCCGCCGGTTCGCCGACGTATGCATAGACATTCAGCGGCAATGGAGAGGCGGCTAAATCGGAGACGATCAGTCCCGTCCCGTATAGATTGATCGTCTGGGGTCCCCCGGGGCCCAAACTGGACGCAACTAGTGTTCCGGTCACAGTTTCGTTTGTCAAAGGACTATAGGTAACTAGAACGCGGCAGCTCGCATGCGGTGCTAGCGCCAACGAGCAAGTATTAGTTTGAGCAAATTCGGAAGAAGTCGAGAGTCCAGTGACCGTGGCGGGATAAGGAGTCGTATTGGTCAAATTCACCATCCGGCCCAAGGGAGGACTGCCGACAAACTGACTGCCAAACTGTACTGAACTTGTCGACGCTAAGATCGAAGAGGTAGTTCCGAACCCGCTAAGGAAAGCTGTGTACCTCGTCTGGCTAGGATCGGCCACGATTGCCAACTGTGCGGAATCTTGCGAAGTGGCGGCGCTGTATGTAACCGATATCGTGCAGGAACTGGCTGGATTGAGCAGGGCGGGACAATTGTTAGTTTCGTTGAAAACAGAGGGCTGGATCATCGTGATGCTATTGATGGCGGCGGCCGACAAGCCTGAATTCTGAATTACGATTTGTTGTGAGGAGCTGGTCGTGCCTATCAGCTGAGCTGGGAATTGAACGTAGATTGGAAAAATCGTCAAGATTGATCCGACGCTGTCTCCGGTTGCAGCCTTCGAGATGGTAAAGGTCTGTGGCTCGGTATAGGCATTGCTGGTAATTGTGACCGTTCCTGAAGTCTTCTTGTCATTCGCTCCTTCCAAAATCAAGGTGCAACCCGTGCCAGCGGCCAAAGTGACTCCGCAGTTTCCTCCCTCGGTGAAATTGGAAGAGGGGGTGATTGCGCTGATTGTGAGAGGCACGCTGCTGACATTACGCAACGCCAGAACCGGGCTTAGGCGGGGGGAAAGACTGAACTGAGGCGCGCTTTGGGGCGAGATCTTGGATAGGAACAGTGTGTAGTAGGTTTTTTGAAATACCTGGCTAGGGATGGGGTGGAGAAGAGGAAAATCTCCTTGTCCCGCGCCAGCCACGTAGATCGCTCCATGACCATCGACTGCGATGCCGGCGGCCTGAGATCCGCCCGCCGTCGCGCCCAAGTACGTGGAGAACAGCAATTTACCGCCGGGATTGAGTTCGGTGACGAAGCCGATCGATGACGACTGCTGTGATGTGCTCTCAATGGGATTGAGTAACGGGAAACTATTCGAGGTGGTGGTCCCAGTTACATAACTATTTCCCGCGTTGTCGACCGCGATGCCGGAAGAAAATCCGTTCTGCAGAAACGTCGAAAACAGGATTTGGCTGCCAGAAGAATTCAGCGTTGTCACAAAAATCTTCTGGGTGTATGACGTGTTCACGCAGTCTGTATTGAGCGCGTTCAAAGTCAGTGGGAAATCGCACGAACTGCTGGTACCAACGACATGAACATTGCCGGACGGGTCAACGGCGACGCCCGTTGCGAAGTCGCCGGCGTAGCTGAAGAAGAAAGGCGATGAACCGCCGAGATACGTAGAGAACATGAGCGAGCTACCATCGGGCGAGAACTTCGTAATGAAGGCGTTGGGCAAGTTCACTCCAACCTGGCTTGATTGGATGGGGTTCTTCAACGGAAAGTTAGGTGCCGTTGTGCTTCCAACAACATATGCGCTCCCGGAGGTGTCCACGGTAATACCCTGTCCCCAATCTCCGCCACCTCCAAGATAAGTGGAATAATCGAGGCCGCTACCTGTCGGATTCAGTTTCTGCAGGAACCCGCCAGCCGGGGTCGTCTGAAAAGGATTTACTAAAGGCAGATCACTGGAGGCAGCACTACCCGTGATGTACGCCGCACCGGTTGAATCCACCGCGATCGCCCAGGCCGCGACGTTACTTCCGCCCATGAACGTGGAATATGCCAAAGTGCCATTTGTGAGAAATTTGGTCACGAAGGGCGTGTTGCAAATGCTTGAGCACGTTGTCATGAAGGCACCGGGGGTCGTGGGAAAGTCTCCTGAGCCGATGTTCCCAGTGACGTACGCGCTTCCGGAACTGTCGACTGTTATGGCGCGGCCAGTATCGAATGCGCTCCCTCCCAGGTACGTGGAATAGAGGATGACGTTCCCTGCCGGATTCAGTTTGGTAACGAAAACATCTGAATATCCCTTATTGATCGACTGAAACGGTGCCACGGTTGGGTAGTTGGTGGCGAACGTGGTTCCAGTGATGTACGCGTTCCCGCTGGAGTCGACGGCGATGCCTTGCACCTGCGTGCTGTTATTGGCCCCGATTAAGGTTGAGTAGCTCAGTACGGGGTCGATGACCAGCGGCTTCGAAACATCGTAGGTGGCGAGGTCGAAACCGATTTCATTGTCGCTGCGAAGGGCAAAGTTTCCTGCAATCGTACGCCGGACGCCGTTCACTTCCTGATAGATCACTGGTTTTCGAAGTTCGATTGTTCCATCGGATGCCTCAAGGCTGAGATTTCCGTCGCCGCTGAGTTCAACTGTTCTCGCACCTTTGACTTTAAAACGCAGGGTTCGCGGATCTGCGCCTGGTGAAAGGACGAAGTCGTATTCAAGCTTCCCGTCTTTCCCGTAGTACACGAGGTCGATTCCTGCATAAATAGACTTGAACTCGACCTTTCCGTATTGCGGAATTCCGGCGATCCATTTTGCTGGTTCTTTCCCGATGAAATAGTTGCTCTTCCCCGGAAGCAGGTCCACTCCCTCTGGGCTGACTTGGCGGTTGGAGTCTGCGAGTTCGAGGGTTACGGTAGAAGGTTGAGGCTGCTTGCCTGGATCCCCAGAAACGGCGTTCGGGTAAAGCGCGAGCACGGTCTTGTCAGGTGAGAGAAGAACCGTGTAGGTTGTTCCTCGCGATAGGAAACGCACGTCCCCATCAACCTGACCGCGATTGGGCTCAAAAACCAAAGGTAGTCGGTTTGCAAGTGCTTCGACCGAACTAGGGTCACTCGGAACCTGCGCACTTAGGGCGGGAGTGCCAATTGAGGCCAGTAGTGCGAGACAAAAGCCAAAAGCAAAGAAGAGCGATCTCGAATGTCTGGAGGGAGCGTCAAAGCGCATCTTGGGCCTCACGGTCGGGTAACTCTCTCGCACAACTGAGACCTTGTCAAGCACTCGATGTGGTATGCAAGAACTTGCACTCCGGAGGAGCTGAGAATGAAGAAGCGGGGACTGTTTGATTCAATACGATATTGATCCAGTACGAAATGAGCAGCAACCTGTGTTGCTAGACAGGCCTTTCTTAAAGGCTACCCATTGTCGTAACTTACACAGTCGCAGGTGTTGCGTTACTCGCTTTATTTAATCGAAACCAACCTCTCTACCAGCTCCGAGTAATCCTTCTTCTCGATGCCGTGCACCTGCTTGTTGTACTCGTCAACTTTCGACGAATAGTTCATCGAGCAGAATTTCGGGCCGCACATGGAACAGAAAGCTGCTTCTTTGTAGAAGTCGTCGGGTAAAGTTTCGTCGTGCATGGCGCGCGCGGTCTCGGGATCGAGCGACAGGGCGAATTGTTTTTCCCAATCGAATTTGTATCGGGCATAGCTTAAGGCGTCGTCGCGGTCGCGGGCGCCGGGGCGTCCGCGGGCGATGTCGGCGGCGTGGGCGGAAATTTTGTAGGCGATGATTCCGTCTTTCACGTCTTTTTCGTTGGGCAGACCAAGATGCTCTTTCGGAGTTACATAGCAGAGCATGGCCGCGCCGTACCATCCGATCATGGCCGCGCCGATGGCGCTGGTGATGTGGTCGTAGCCGGGAGCGATGTCGGTGACCAGCGGCCCAAGCGTGTAGAACGGAGCCTCATAGCAAAGCTCCATTTCTTTCTCGACCTGCTCTTTAATCTTGTCCATGGAGACGTGACCCGGGCCTTCAATCATCACCTGCACGTCGTGCTTCCATGCGATCTTGGTGAGCTCGCCTAAAGTTTTCAGTTCGGCGAACTGCGCTTCATCGCTGGCATCGGCCACGCATCCCGGGCGCAAGCCATCGCCCAGCGAAAAGCTGACGTCATACTTCTTGAAGATCTTGCAGATGTCATCGAAGCATTCGTACAGAAAATTCTGTTTGTGGTTGTAGGCCATCCACTGGGCGAGGATCGCGCCGCCACGGCTGACGATGCCGGTAATGCGCTTCGAAATCATCGGCAGATATTGAATTAAAACTCCGGCGTGGATGGTCATGTAGTCCACGCCCTGCGCCGCCTGCTCTTCAATCACTTCCAGCATGACGGAGGCGTTCAAATCTTCCACGCGCTTCACCCGGGCGATGGCCTCATAAATTGGCACAGTGCCGATTGGGACGGGGGAATTCCGCAGGATGGCTTCGCGAATCTCGTGGATGTTGCCGCCGGTGGAGAGATCCATTACCGTGTCGGCGCCGTAATGCACGGCGGTGTGCAGCTTTTTCAGTTCTTCTTTAATCTCCGAGGTCACCGCCGAGTTGCCGATGTTGGCATTGATTTTGCATAGTGACGCCACGCCGATCGCCATGGGCTCCAGTTCGGGATGGTTGATGTTGGCGGGGATAATCATGCGGCCGCGCGCCACTTCCTCGCGAACTAACTCCGCCGCAATCTTCTCCCGGTGCGCCACATAGCCCATCTCCTCGGTGATTACGCCCTGGCGGGCATAGTGCATCTGCGAGAAGTTGCCGTCGGTGTTTGCACGTTTGCGCTGTGCCAACCACTCTGCCCGAGGCTGGGGAGCACTATAACCATTATTGCCGTTGCCGGAATTTCCATTGTTTGGGGTCATGTCTGAATCAGCCTTCACAAAAGGGAGTTGTTAGGGCCGATTATACGCGGATGATCGAAGGGATGGTATGAGTGAAGTTTGGCTTGAGCTCCCGCCGACCTTCACTTCACTGCGTTTGCATCTGCATCGCACATTCCATCGAAGTGCATCCGCCCGGCCCTTGGGTGTGAATGTTGCCGATGCCGTTCTTCACATGCAACGCCGTCATGGCGGCGGGATAGGCCCACCAGAACTTTCGAATGACGCGATCACCGGGCAACCAGTCGTGCGGCTTTTTCATTTCGTAAGCCACCAGCAATTCCGCGGCGTACAATCCGGCGTATTGCGCAACCTCAGACGAGTTGGATTGCAGGTGAGTGACCCAAGGCGCGCCGGCGGCAAATTCGTTATCCAGCACCAGCTTGCGCGAGGTGAAGCGAACGGCTTCTGCGCCGCCCAATGCAGCCATTACGAAGACGAACTTCTTATCGACCACACGGTGAGACACAGGCGCGTCTGGAAGCTTGGCCATGGCGACGGGGGCCATTGCGCCGCTACCCTCCGGAGTAACAACGGCATCATCGGTTTCGCTGGAAACCCGGTGTAGAGAGCGATCCTGGGCGCTGGCGGTGATTGCAATCAGAACGATGAGAGCGAGCAGGCGAAAACTTTTCACGGCAAAATTCTCCTGTAGATTCCATCGCGTGCCCGGTGGCGGAGGGAGCACGCATAATCGGGCAACTTGCGATGCCAGACTGGATGCAACCCCTGCGCCAAATTGGCGGGGCGGCTTTGCAAGGAGATAGCTGGGTTTGCTGCAGGGCGGGGAGCCGCGGGCTGCATTCTTAGCAGGCAACTTGCGCTGGTTTGTCTCTAATGTTTCCCTCGCACGGTCTCACCTCCGCTGCACTTGTTCGTCGAAGGTAAGAAGGCATAAAATCGCTCGGCTTCGTTACTTGGGTCATTAGGAGAAATTTGCCATGCGCTTTGTTCGTTTTCTTCTGGTTCTTATGCTCTGCGCTGCTCTCAGCACTTTTGCCCAGACTTCTTCCGCAAACAAACCCGGTCCCGGTTTTAGCCTGGACAATATCGATAAGAGCGTCGATCCTTGTGTGGATTTCTACCAGTACGCCTGCGGGAACTGGATGAAGAATTCGGAGATTCCCGCCGATCGGCCTTCCTGGCAAAGTTTTTCTGAACTGGATGAAAGCAACCTCGCCATTGAACGCAACATTCTGGAGAAAGCTGCTGCGGGCGGAGCGAACCGCAATGCCATCGACCAGAAAATTGGCGATCTTTACGGCTCTTGCATGGACGAAAAAGCGGTGAACGCCGAGGGAATTGACCCGTTGAAGCCGGAATTGGATCGAGTAGCCGCCGTAAAAGATAAGAATGCGCTGATTGACGAGATCGCGCATGTGCACCTGATTGGAGCTGGCGGGCTGTTCAACTTTTATTCCAACTCAGACCTGCACAATGCCGGGACGGTGATTGCCTACATCGATCAGGGCGGACTCTCCCTGCCCGACCGCGATTACTACCTGAAAGACGATGCTCGTATGGTCGAAATGCGCAAGCACTACGTTGCGTATGTAACCGAGATGTTCACGCTGGCGGGACAATCGGCAGAGCAAGCGGCGGAATCGGCCCAGACGGTTTTGCGTATTGAAACCGCGCTGGCCAAGGCTGCAATGGACCGCACCGAGCGCCGCGATCCGAGGAAGCGTGATCACAAGATGAGTCGCGATGAAGCGGTCGCACTGGCGCCGAATCTTTCTCTCAATCGTTTCTTTACCCAGATGGGCGCGCCCAGCTTTACGGAACTCAATGTGGGCAATCCGGAATTTTTTAAGCAGGTGAATGGCGTCGTGGAGACGGAGTCGCTCGATTCCCTGAAAACATATGTGTCCTGGCACGTGCTTCGCGATGCCGCGAGCTGGCTTTCCCAGCCCTTTGTTGATGCCGACTTCAAGATGGAACAGGCGCTGACCGGACAGAAGCAAATCAAAGACCGCTGGAAGCGCTGCATTGAACTGGTGGATGGCTCGTTAGGCGAAGCTTTGGGCCAGCGATATGTTGAACTCACCTTTGGCGCCGATGGCAAACAACGCATGCTCAAGATGGTCGACGCGCTGGAGAAGTCGTTGAACGAAGACATCCAGGGGCTGGATTGGATGAGTCCTGAAACCAAGCAGCGGGCGAACGTTAAGTTGCAGGCCATTCGCAATAAGATTGGATATCCCGATGTGTACCGTGACTACAGTTCCGTAGTCATTAAGCCCAACGATCTTCTAGGCAACGTGGAGCGCGCCAACGTGTTTGAAGAGAAGCGCCAGATTGCCAAGATCAACAAGCCTGTGGACCGCAACGAATGGGGCATGACGCCGCCGGAGGTCAATGCCTACTACAGCCCCCCACGCAACGAGATTGTTTTCCCCGCCGGAATTCTGCAGCCGCCGTTTTTCGATAAGAAGATGGATGATGCGGTGAACTTTGGCGGTATTGGCCTGGTTATCGGGCACGAACTCACGCACGGCTTTGACGATCAGGGACGCAAGTACGATCCCACAGGGAACCTGACCGATTGGTGGACGCCAAAAGATGGGGAAGAGTTCGAAAAACGCGTGAGCTGTATTGCGGACGAGTATTCCAGTTTTGTGGTAGTCGACGATCTTCACCTGAAAGGCCGGCTCACGCTGGGGGAAAACACCGCGGACAACGGCGGGGCTCGCGTGGCGCTGCGAGCGCTCGAGCACATGATTGCCGACGACCCGACTGGGAAGGAAGGTCAGAAGATCGACGGCTACACGCCTGAGCAGCGCTTCTTTCTCGGTTTCGGCCGCGTCTGGTGCGAGAAGCGCAGTCCGGAGTATGCGCGCATGCAGGTCACAACGAATCCTCATTCTCCGGGAAAGTTTCGCGTGAACGGCGTGGTGCAGAATATGCCGGAGTTCCAGAAAGCATTCGGCTGCAAAGCGGGGCAGCCCATGGTGGCCGAGAACGCCTGCCACGTGTGGTAGTTGGAACGGCGATTGAAACGAGAGGGGATAGCCGCCTGCGGCTATCCCCTCCGATTCATTTACTTGGCAGAACGGTACGATAACTGCATTTCAATGCCCTTGGGAGAAACTAACGTGCCCGCTTGCTTCACTTCGGTTGGGGTAGTCAGAAATGTAACCGTAGCGATGCCAGCAGTATGTGCTCCATCCAAAGCTTTCACCACGCTCTCATAAGGCGCTCTGGCGTCGGCCTTGATGTAAATTGTCTGGGCGTGGCCTCTAAGTTTTTCCGCCAGAGATTCAGAACTTACCGCGTCCGTTCCGAAAAAGAGCTGTCCACTTTTCGTCACCGTAATAATCGATGCGTCTTGTTTATCGGCATCAGGAGCGGCTACCGCGCTATGGGCTGGCGCTAACTCTACGTGAATACCTTTTTGCAGTGTCTGTCCGCTGGTGAGGAGCATTGCTGACATCACTACAGCAGCCAGAAATGCGCTGCTCCTCGCGATCTTTTTCGCTTCGTGATTCGTTCCCAAGCAATTCATAAGATTCTCCTTCCGCGATTACGTTTGTGACCTTACTGTGCCTTGGCTCCGCCGAGCGATGCCGTGGCTAGCGATCCTCCGAGACCCATCGTCTCTACCGCCGACGAGGGCACTATCACCATCGAGCCTTTTTCTTTGATGGCTTCGTACAACATGTTCATGGCGCGCAGGTGCAGGGCCACGGGGTTCTCGGCGTACGCGGCCGCGGCCTGCACGAAACTGTTAGAGATTTCGGTTTCCGCCTGGCCCAGAATGATTCGCGCCTGCCGCTCGCGCTCGGCTTGCGCCTGGCGCGACATCGCATCTTCCAATCCCTGAGGAATTCTTACGTCTCTAATTTCCACCGACTGCACCGTGATGCCCCACGGATTTGTCTTCTCATCCAAAATGCGTTGCAGTTCGCGACCCAGCGTTTCGCGCTCGGTGATCATCTGCGCCAGTTCGTGGCGTCCAATCGACTCCCGCAGCGCGGTCTGCGCGCTCATATTGATGGCTTCGATGAAATTTTCCACTTCGAGAATGCACTTCTCCGCATTCCACACCATCCAGAAGACAATGGCGTCCACGTTCACGGGAACAGTGTCGCGGGTCAGCGTCGATTCCGCCGAGACGTTGGCGACGCGTACGCGCTGGTCCACATAGGGGCTCAAAGTTTCGACGATCGGGATAATGTGGAATATGCCCGGCCCGCGCAGGCCAACATACTTACCTAGTCGCAGGACCGCGACCTTCTCCCATTGCTGCACCACTTTGATGGCGAACATCAGATAGATGCCAACCATGGCGCCTCCGACGAGGCCTGCGGGATGATGAATGGCCGCGGTTACGATCGCGCCTATCAACAGGCAGATGACAAACAACGATCTTCCAATGCCGCTGATCTGGCCGATTTCAATTTTCGTCATGATGCTATCTCCTTTGCCGGGCTGGAGGCGCCAACTCGCCGAGGCGTTCCAGCAATTCTTCCACCGAAAAGCCCGCAGCTCCGGCGCGGGCGGCGAATTCATGAGCCAACTGCGTGAGCTGCCGTTCCCGCTCCGCGTCTTTTCTTTCCAGCTTTCGGTTGGCGACAAACGTTCCCGTGCCCTGATGAGTTTCCAGCAGGCCGCCGAGTTCGAGTTCGCGATAAGCGCGCATCACCGTGTTGGGATTGATGGCCAGATCCACCGCCAACTGCCGTACGGTGGGCAACTGGTCGCCCGCGGCCAGAGTCCCCAGAGCCATTCCGCTGCGCACCTGGTCGATGATCTGGCGATACACAGGAACGCCGTTATGCAGGTTCAAGATGAAGCGGAAGGGAAGCCGGGCCGGATTGGTTCTGGCAGTCATGCGATACACTAGTGTTATAGTGTACTAGTACAATTCTGTCAAGCCGAAAATTATCAGAGAGCCTGGCTCGGGAAACAATTCTCTGACGGGCCAGTGACGATCAAATGACCAACGATTGACTTTGCGGTGACAATCCCCGTTTGCGCACGCCTTAAGCTCAACCCATCTCGAGTTAATAACCCCTGCGAAAACAAGTTGTGAATCGACCGCCAATGGAGCGGCGGTCAAGCCGGGGCGGAGCTTCGTCCGCCACAAAAGAAGTTCGCAAAACAGGAGAAATCACATGACCCGATTCTTTATGAGCACGGCAGTCGCTATCGCCCTGGGCGTGACCGCGACAGTTGCCATCAGCCCGGGCAACATGAAATCGACCACAACTTCGGAAACCCGTCTGGCGGTTGATGGCGCCTTCCGCGACGGTTTGTATCTGGGCAGTCTTGCGGCCGCGAGCCAGCAGCAGCCGCGCATTGCAGTGGGCCGCTGGTCCACCCAGCAGGATCGTTTGCAGTTCGCGATCGGCTATCGGCGCGGATACGAGGCCTTCGCCGCGGGCGCTAAGGGCGCGCACTCGATCGACTAGAGCGTTTTGGGGAAGAAGGACTTTAGGACATTTCAATTCGAGGTGAAATTATCATGCGTATCAAGTTGTTTTCTATGGTTGCTCTCGGGTTCGTGGTGAGTGTTGCGCCTTACGTGGTGAAGGCTGGCAGTCCCCCTAGCACGGGCGGTTCCAGTGTTAAGGGGGTGGTGAAGTTTGACGGCGTCGCACCGAAGGCGACGGCGATCAACATGGCGGCTGATCCGAGTTGCTCTAAGCAGCACGCGGCTCCCGTGTTGGCGCAGGAAGTTGTGACCGACGCGAAGGGTGATCTGCAGAACGTGGTTGTATTCGTTTCGGAAGGCTTGGGCGATCGCATTTTCGACGCTCCAACGCAGCCTGTCGTGGTGGAACAAAAAGGATGCATGTATTCGCCGCACGTGCTGGCGTTGCGCGCGGGCCAGCCGCTGCATGTGGTGAACGACGATCCGACGTCGCACAACATTCATCCCACACCGGCGAATAATCGCGAGTGGAACAAGGCGGAACCTCCAGGAGCGAGTGTGGACGAATCGTTTGCGCGCGAGGAGATTGCGATACCGGTGAAGTGCAATCTGCATCCCTGGATGCACGGTTACGTCGCCGTATTCAAACATCCTTTTTTCGCGGTGACGGGAAAGGATGGCAGTTTTGACTTGAGCAGCCTGCCGGCGGGAACTTATACCATCAAGGCCTGGCACGAGAAACTGGGGACCGCCACCCAGACGGTGACCATCGGCGCGAATGAAACGAAAGAAATCAGCTTCGTCCTCAAGGCGACCAAGCTTTAGTGCTTGATGGGGACGAAGCCTTTGCGGCGTTGTTCGCTGTAGCGGTGCAGCGCGTCCAGGATGATGGGATACGCTTCGGCGGCGGGGCGGATCTCATCGACCTCGACGGCTTTTCCTTCGAGCAGTTTGTAGTCCTGAAAAAAGCGGCGCAACATGAGCAGGCGGTGGGGCGGCATTTCGGCGGCTTCGCGGTAAGAGTTGAATTCGGGATCTTCGGTGGCGATGGCGATGATCTTGTGGTCCTGCTTGCCGCCGTCGAGCATGGTCATCAGTCCGATGGCGCGGGCGTGAATGATGGTGAGCGGAACGACGGTTTCCTGGCAGAGCACGAGCACGTCGAGCGGATCGTCATCCTCAGCGAGCGTCTGCGGAATGAAGCCGTAATTCGCGGGATAGTAGACGGCAGAGAACAGGATGCGGTCGAGCTTGATGAGCCCGCTGGCTTTATCGAGTTCGTACTTCACGCTGGAGCCGAACGGGATCTCAATTACGCAGTCGAACTCTTGCGGCAGTTTGTCGCCGGGGGTGACGTCGTGCCAAGGATGGATCATAGGATCATTGTAGCGGAGGCGGCTTCTAGCTTTTAGCTACGAGCTCTGAGCTACGAGCTGCGAGCATTACTTTCGTTTCCCATCGCACTCATCTGTAGATAAAGATCCGTCGCCAGACAACTAGACTTTTGAGAGCGGCCGCCCGGCTTAAGCGAGGCGGCCGTCGCGGTTTTTTCTCGGGAGAATGCAATGTCTGGATACAGCGCGGCGGCTGCGGCGCGCGCACTGGCGAAACCCGCAACTCGACGC
This sequence comes from uncultured Acidobacteriota bacterium, assembly GCA_963758565.1. Taxonomy (GTDB): domain Bacteria; phylum Acidobacteriota; class Terriglobia; order Terriglobales; family Acidobacteriaceae; genus Sulfotelmatobacter. Next base: position 1,577,938 of record CAVWVX010000001.1, read on the forward strand.
GAGGCCTTACCCAAAGCTGCGCCCTGGCTGTATTTATTTTTCTTCGTCTCGGGATTTCCGGCGCTGCTTTATCAGATCGTGTGGCAACGGGCTCTGTTCACTCTTTACGGCGTCAATATTGAGTCGGTGACCATGGTTGTGACCGCGTTCATGATGGGTCTGGGCCTGGGCAGCTTGCTTGGCGGAGTGGTTTCGCGCTCGGAACGGTTGCCACTTCTGCCCATCTTTGGATTGGTGGAACTGCTGATCGCTTGCTGCGGCATCTTTTCTTTGCGGGTGTTTCACTGGGCTGCGGAGTTCACCGCGGGTTCGCCCCCGCTGAAAACCGGGCTGATCGCCTTTGCTCTGGTGGTGCTGCCTACGGTGCTGATGGGATCGACGCTGCCAATTCTGGTGTCCCACGCGGTACGTATCTCACACAATGTAGGAACTTCGGTTAGCGCGCTGTACGCGGCGAACACGCTGGGGTCAGCATCCGCCTGTTTCTGCGCGGGATTTTTCCTGATGCGCTGGCTGGGCGAATCCAAAACCGTTGCTACGGCTGCGGCGCTGAATGCCCTTGTGGGATTCAGCGTTCTGGCATGGCATTTTGTGTCGCGCGACTCTGCCGCTTTGCGCCAACCGTTCAGCGCAAGGCAAAACTTCACCCCGAGTCCAGAGAATCTGGCTGCGGATTCGTCACGGAGTAATTCTTCCGGTATCGGTTTTTCGTTAGCGCTTCTGGTGGCTGCGGTGGCTGGATTTATTTCCTTGGGCTACGAGATCGTGTGGTACCGGCTCTTCTCCTTTACCACGGGAGGAGAGGCAAAAAGTTTTGCCTTCCTGCTGGGAGCGTATCTGGTTGGCATCGGCCTCGGATCGCTGGCTTGCAATCGACTCTGCAGCCAGGTCACCAATCCGCGTAATTTCACTCGTTTGCTGGTGGCTTCGGTCTTTGGAGCCAATCTGCTCGGCTTTATGGTCGGGCCGATTCTTTTCAATCTGGTGATTCACGCCTCTTACCTTTGGACGCTGGTGCCCATTGGCCTGGCCGCGGCCTGCCTGGGAGCGGTGTTTCCCATGCTTTGCCACATTTCGATTCGTCCGAACGAGTCAGCCGGCGCGGGCATGAGCTATCTCTATCTCAGCAACATTGTGGGATCGGCGCTGGGCAGCTATCTCACCGGCTCCGTGCTCATGGATTTTCTTCCGTTGAAAAATATCAACGTGGTGCTGGCAGCTTTCGGACTGACGCTGGTCGCCGTGCTGGTATTGAAAGCCCAATTCGAGAAGCGAACTTTTCTTGTCTTCGCAGGCGCGCTGGCCGCCGCGACTTTACTGGTGCTGCAAGGAGTTAATCCTCTTTATCGCGACATGTACCAAAAGATGCTGTTGAAAGGCGGCTTTCCCATTCACGCGGTGGGCGGGCAGATTGTCGAGACCGTGGAGACCAAAAGTGGTGTGATCACGGTTACGAAAACCGGCGTGGTGCATGGCGGAGGAATTTATGACGGGCGCTTCAACATCAGCCTGGTGAACGATTCCAACGGGCTGCAGCGGCCCTTCGCCCTGAGCTACTTTCATGCCAATCCAAAGCACATGCTGATGATCGGGCTGGCGACAGGATCGTGGGCTCAGGTGGTGGCGAGCCATCCTCAGGCCGAAGATTTGACCGTAGTCGAAATCAATCCGGGATATCTTCGCCTGATCCAGAAGCACGCCGAGGTCAGCGGCATACTGCATAACCCAAAAGTTCATATCGACATTGACGATGGCCGGCGCTGGCTGGTGCGAAATCCAAGCCGCAAATATGACGCGATCGTGATGAACAGCACCTTCCACTGGCGCTCCAGCGCGTCCAACCTGCTTTCGGTGGAATTTCTAAAGTTGATTCGCCGGCACTTGAATCCCGGCGGCATCATGCTTTACAACGCCACCGAGTCGCCGGAAGTAATGGCCACCGGCCTTAGCGTCTTTCCTTACGGAATGCGCATTGGGAGTTGCATGGTGGTAAGCGACTCGCCGCTGCAGCTGGACGTGGAGCGTTGGCGCCAGGTGCTTTCGAGCTACCGCATTGAGGGTAAGCCGGTGTTCGATCTCTCTCAGGAGCGGGATCGCCTCCGCTTGGAGGAAGTGCTGTCGATGCCCTCCACCCTGGACCGTGACCATCAGGTTCCGACGCAGGTACCGCTGGAGTCGGCGGAACACATTCGCGCCCGCACCGCCGGCGTCCGCATCATTACCGACGACAATATGGGAACGGAGTGGCTGCGCTAGTTTGTGGGTAAGTGCTAAAAAAGACTACGGCTGCTGACTTAACAGGTAAAAGTCGGCCTGTCCGCCGGGGCGGGAATAGATGATCGAGGAGAGGTCTCTCGAGTAATCGAAGGCATTGCCGCCGTAGTAGAGACGGAAACTGAAGGGAAGTTTTAAGGCGACTTCGGGTTTTCCGATCAGTTGGCCGTTCTGCCACCTCTGGCGATAGAAGACCATGCCCGCCTGCTCGGCCACACCATACACAAGAGATTTGAAGTCGGGGGCAAACCAGAGGCTATAGGTGACCACCCCGGGAAGCAGGGCAGTGCACTTCTTGTCCGCGGTAGAAACCTCGTAGATACCGACTTTGTCGCCCCGGCCGTTGAAAGCGAGAAGATATTTCCCATCCGGGGTAGAGTCGATGGCGTCAGCGCAGTCGTTGACAAAGAGTTGGGGACTGGAGCCTTCGCCGTTCGCCTTCCAAATCGAGGTCCCATGTTCGGGGGTGAAGGTGGAAAGGTACATGGATTGGCTGTCGGCTGACCAGGTCATAAAACCGTTCAAGCCTTCAACGCCAGCCCCTATCTCATGAAGCCGGCGCCCATCAGAGCCTACAGCGAAGGCCCTCGCCTGTTTCCCCGCTTCATCGAAGAAAGCTACTTTTAATCCATCCCGCGTCCACTCCCCGGTGTCAAAGTTTCCCGAGGCGGCCAGCCTGATTTTGTTACCGCCATCCATGTCTGAAATCCAAACTTCGCTTTGCGTCGGGCTGATTGCCTTTATGTACATGACGCGTTTGGCGTCGGGCGAAATGGCGGGCTGGGTGGAATTTTCGGTAACCACGTCCACGGACTGGCCGGATTTCGGGTGGTACAGAGTGAGGAAGCCGGATTGCTTTCCGTTGACGTAGTAAATTCCCTTACCGGCGGGGTCGGGCAGCGGAGAGTAATCCGGGCCGGGACCGAAGGTGACTTGAGTCAACGCTTGGCTGGCGAGATCGAACTTCCAGAGATTGATGAGGCCGTTGACCTCGTGACTGAAGAGAAGCGATTTTGCAGGCTCGGCCCACACCAAATCGGGAGATGAGAGAGACAGCGTACTCAGTTCGGTGAGCTGGTGGGTGGCGATATTCAAACGGCTGATTTGGGTCTCGCCGAGCTTCAAGGTTTTTGCCGTTAGCACCAGCAGATTCTCGCCGTCGGGATAAGGTAGGAGCGCGATGGCGGGACGCGGAGGATTTTCCAGGCTGTAAAGCTTCTCTTCGGTCAAACCGGATTTTCCCGCGCGAAAAACGGCGTTGGAAGGGTCGGTTTTTAAATAGTAGAGCCAGTTGCCGTCGGGCGAAGTTGCCAGCGATCTGCCGGGAACCACCCGGTGCGGAGCGCCGCCAAGGGCGGGCACGGCCCAGATTTCATCGAGGCCGAGGTTGCGGTGGTAGTAGATTTCAGAACCATCGGAGGAAAAATTCTCGACAATCTTGTCGCCTTCATCGCGGGTGAGTTGCAGCGGGTCCCCGCCGGAAGTGAGCATGAGGAAAACTTGTTGGACTCCGCCGGCGGCTGAGCTGAAGGCGAGGGTGTGCCCATCAGGCGAGAGTTTGGCGGAGTTGATGAGCTTGTTCCAGTGGCTGATCTGGGTGATTTTTCCAGGAGCGGTGGACGCTTTGGAAGCGTTGGAGCCGGTCCGTCCGCGAAAGAGTAAGAAGCCGAGAGCGGCGAGAACGATCACGATCACGGCCAGCGCCGCGGTGAGTGCGGGTTTGTGGCGGGAAGCCAGGCCGGCGATTTGTTGCGAATCGCTAATGTTGGCGACGGAATTTTGTGAGCTGCTAGTTCGTGCGCCGGCGGGCGAAGCCACGGTTGCGCCGGCGAGCGCCGCTTCAGCGGGGGCGCTCGATCCAGAAATGACGGTGGAGACAGCGGTGCGGCCTGATTCGGTGTCGCGTTTCAGGCGCTTCAATTCGCTGCGCAGATCGCTGGCGCTCTGGTAGCGCAAGTCGCGATCTTTTTCCAGCAGCCGGTGGATGATGTCTTCGAGCTTGGGCGGAATGTCGGGATTCAACCGAATCGCTGGGGCCGGGGCGCGGTTGAGAATGGATTCGAACAGAACGCCACTGGTCTCGCCACGAAAAGGCAGCGTGCCCGTGCTCATCTCGTAGAGCACTGCTCCGAAGGAGAAAAGGTCCGTGCGGGCGTCGAGATCCTTGCCGCGCACCTGCTCGGGCGACATATAAGCGACCGTGCCCACAGCGGTGCCGGGGCTGGTGAGCTGCTTTTCATCGAGTGTCGCCATCGACTGGTCTGGGCTGAGTTGGATGGCGGGATTGGAGGCAGTCAAAACTTTGGCGAGGCCGAAATCGAGGATCTTGGCGTGCTCGTGGCGGGTGATGAAGATATTCGCGGGCTTGATGTCGCGATGGATAATGCCCTGGCTGTGCGCCGCCTCCAGCCCTTCGGAGATCTCAATGGCGAGAGCTAGAAGGCTTTCCACGTCCATGGGACGGCCGGAGATGCGGTGCTTCAGGGTGACGCCATCAAGAAATTCCATGGCGATGAAGGACTGCTCGCCATGCTTGCCGATTTCGTAGATGGTGCAGATGTTGGGATGATTCAGCGCAGACGCTGCACGCGCTTCGCGGCGGAAGCGCTCAAGGGCCTGCGGATCGCGAGACATTTCATCGGGCAGGAATTTGAGGGCGACGAAGCGTCCGAGGTCAGTGTCTTCGGCTTTGTAGACGACTCCCATGCCGCCGCCGCCAAGCTTATCCACGATGCGGTAGTGCGAGATGGTCTGGCCGATCATTTTTCGGGTCGCTTCATCTTACGGGCGGGGTCGGGTTCCGTCAACGAATGTGGGGTTTCGCGAGAAAAACGCTCTCGCGTGATGTGGGAGCGGTGGTATCGTCGGTCGTCGAGAAATACTGGAGGGCGGCGGAAAAGGGAGGCTCCATGGAATTTGTCATGTTTGAAGATGTGGACGGGATGGAGGTATTCGTGAATCCGGAGCGGGTCATCTGGGTGAGGGAGTATCCCGGGGAAATCACGGTGATAAGCTGTGGACACGAAGACCGGTTCCGGGTGCGGCTGAGTCCAGCTCAGACGGTGGCGGCGCTGGGCACGAAAGTACGGTAGTTGTCCGAAAAAGGCCGTGAAACTCGCCTGATTCAGGCGGCGGCAGCGTACAGCGTTTCGGGTATGTGTCTTCCGCCGTATGAAGGTTATCGTGGTAAGGTCGCGCACACCAGTGTTGAGTGCGAACGACGAATTATGACTCCTAAACCAATCTCAATGGCGGACCGAAATGATGCTCCGATCAATCCAGGCTTTGAGCAGACGGAAGATACGTTCCGCTGGCTGGTGGATAGCGTGCAGGACTATGCCATCTTCCTGCTTTCTTCCGAAGGACACGTGGTGACCTGGAACCGGGGTGCGGAGCGAATCAAGGGCTACCGGGCGGAGGAGATTATCGGGCAGCATTTCTCGCGCTTTTATCCGCGGGAGGCGATTGAGAGCAAGTGGCCCGACCGGGAATTAGAAATTGCCGGCCGTGAAGGGCGGTATACCGATGAAGGCCTGCGGGTACGAAAAGACGGCACCACATTCTGGGCCAACGTGGTGATCACCGCGCTCAAGGACAAAGACGGCAACCTGCGCGGCTTTTCCAAAGTGACCCGCGATTTGACCGAGCGCCGGGAGTTGGAAGAGCGAAGCCGCGAGCTCAACAAGGAGTTACGAACCCGGGTCTCGCAGTTGATCGAATCGCAGCGTCAGGTGGAACTGCGCACGCTGGAGCTGCAAAAGCTTTCCGGGGAATTGTTGCACGTGCAGGATGAGGAACGCCGGCGGATCTCGCGCACGTTGCACGACGAACTGGGCCAGGAGTTGGCGGCGCTCAAAATCGAACTGGACATGCAGGACCAGGAGAAGTTGACGCCTGCACTGGAAATGGTGGACCGGGCATTAAGCAAGGTCCGTAATCTGTCGTACCTGCTGCATCCGCCGCTGCTGGATGAATCGGGGCTACTGCCGGCTTTGCACTGGTATTTCGATGGACTTCGCAAACGCAGCGAGTTGCGCATCGCCTTTGATTCGAGACCGGTGATATTTCCCCGCCTGCCGCGAGACCTTGAAACCGCTATTTTTCGAGTGATTCAGGAAGCGATGACCAATGTGTACCGGCACTCGGGCAGCGAAGACGTGCGGGTTGATCTGAGTGTGGACGCTAACCGCGTTTTGGTTCGCGTGCGCGATTTCGGCAAGGGCGTGGGACCGACGGCCTCGGCTGCGGGGGTTGGGATCAGCGGAATGAAAGAACGCGTGAAGCAACTGAATGGCGAGATCAAGATTGTCCGAGCCGAGCCCGGCACCGTGGTGGAAGCGTCGCTCCCCTTGTATGAATTGGGTGCTACTGGAATTGGGCTGGTGTGAGCGGAGCACGCATGCAACAGCTTTTCTCTCCCTCTTCCTCACTTTAGATATCTTGATTCTGACGGGCTGGTCGCGTAGTCTTTAGGAGAAGCTTGTTCCCAGTCGGAGCCTAATGTCCAGCCAAGTAAATACTTACCTGAAATTCGGATCGGCGACGGTAATTATCGTTTGCCTGCTCGGCTACCTCGCTTATACCGGAGTGCAGGACAGCAAGAGCTACTACGTCACCATCAGCGAGTTGCACAAGATGGGGAATTCCGCCTACAGCAAGCGGCTGCGGGTGGCGGGAAATGTGCAGCCGGGGTCGATCAAGCGGACGGGCACCCACGTGCAATTCAACCTGATGGAGCAGGAGCAACTGCTCTCGGTGGATTACAGCGGGACGGAAGCGCCTCCGGACACTTTCAAAGACGATTCCCAGGCGCTTGCCGATGGCAGTTTTGGGCGCGACGGCGTATTTCACGCCAAGCAATTGCAGGCCAAGTGTGCTTCGAAGTATGCACCGCAGCCGGGCACCCCGGCGGGAGGAACTCCTGCAGGCGCGCCGCCCAAGAGCGTAACCCAGGTGCAGCGGCCTGCGCTAACCTCGAATTAAAATCAGTCCCCGCATCGCTTTCGGTGCGCCCAGCGAAACCGCGTCCATAGCCGATCTACGGAGTTCTCCTTAGCCCAATCGTGGGGGGCCCGGTCGAGCCACGCTGCTGCCCGTTCGTCCCATTGTCGCGGCCGCGGTGAAATCGTTACAGTTTTCCGCACGGTCCTTCCAAGCGACCCTTCCAGTAGTGACCCCAGGGTGTAAGAGCAAGAAAACTAAAAATTTGAGGAGAACTTATGTCGTATTTCGTGCGTCTTCGAGCCGCGCTTTCGATCTTGGGTGCGGTCATCTTCACGTGTGTTCTGGCCCAGAGCGGTTGGGCCGCAACCGTAGCTGTGGGTACTTGTACCAACCTTGCGTTTTATCCCACGATTCAGCAGGCAGTAAATTCCGTTCCGGTAAATTCGATCATAAAGATTTGTCCGGGCGTATATCCGGAACAGGTAATCATCAACAAAAGTATGACTTTGAATGGCGTCAGTTCCGCCGGAGTTTCTGGTACAGCTTCTTCTGGAGCGGACAATCCGGTGATCGTGTCGCCGGCGGGCGGCGTGGTAGCGAACGCCAATGACATGAATGACGGCAGCCCGATCGCGGGACAGATCGTGGTAGTGACCCCACCGGGAGCCCTGATGCAGACCAAGGTCACGCTGAACTACATTGCGGTAGATGGCAGCAACAATCAACTGGCCAGCTGTGGCACCGACCTGGTGGGTATCTATTACCAGAATGCATCGGGCACCATCAACCAGACAGTGACCCGCAACCAGGAGCTCTCGCAGAACTATTTCGGCTGCCAGCAAGGCCTGGCAATTTATGTGCAGAGCGGTTACAACACGGGTGGAACGGCCGTTGTGACCGTCCAGAACAACAGCGTGCATGACTATGACAAGAATGGAATAACGGCCGATGGCAGCGGAACAATAGCGACCATCACGGGAAATTATGTGGTGGGAATCGGCGCGACGCCATTGATTGCGCAGAATGGAATCCAGGTGAGCGATGGCGCGACCGGCAGCGTGAAGAACAATACGGTGACCGATGATGTCTATGTGAATCCGCCGAATTGTTCGCCTAACTGCTACGGGGCGTCCGGCATTCTCATTTACAACTCGGGCGCTACGGCAGGCAGCCATCTGGTGATCAGCGGCAACACCGTAAGCAACACGCAGTTGGCGGTGGTCACGTATGGGGATAGCAACGGTACCGCCGACTACAACGACGTAAGCACCAACAAAATTACTGGAACGCAGGCTGCCGGCGTTTACCTCGACGACGGCATTGATCTGTGCAGCAACAACAACACAGCCACGAGCAACACCGTCTTCAACAGCTCCGGGGCGGGCGTGCACATCGATAGCCAGTGCACCGAGTCCACAGGACAGTCGGGAAATAATACGACTGTAACCAAGAACACAATCAATGAAGCCTGCGCGGCGGTAATGCTGGGCACCGGTACCGGCAACAGCACGGGTACGGGATCGACTCTGAACATTCCCTACAACGTGGTGCAGGTGCTGCAGCCGGGAGATAGCTGCCCGGCCGGCGCTCCCACTGCGACCAAAGCTGCAGCGAGGACGAGACTGCGGGCGCAACCGCGGCATTTGTAATCCTGGAAGTTTTTCGGAGGTAGACCCGGCGGCGAGCGGAATGCGGCTCGCCGCCGGTTTTTTATTGCGGTGCGGGATTGGCCCAGGGTCTGTCTGGGGACTTTGCAAAACATCGTGAAGATGAAAAGATTCGTGCTAGCGTAAACCACGGTGACTGAAGCGATTTCCTCCAACGCGGTGCTGGTGAAGGTGAACGATCTGGTCAAGCAGTTTGGCCGGTTCGCGGCACTGCGCGGCGTCAGCGCGGAATTCGATGCCGGCAAATTTCACGTAATCCTCGGCGACAACGGGGCAGGGAAGACCACCCTCCTGCGTGCTCTGGCAGGGCTGGCGCAGCCGACGCGCGGAACGATTTCCATCCTGAACCGCTCGCCGCAAGAGGCGTGCCGCGATCTTGGTTATATGGCGCATCCGTCGCTTTTATACGACGAGATGAGCGGTCTCGAGAACCTGCGCTACTTTGCGCGGCTGTACGGCATAGAAGGCGATGCCCGCTGTGCACAGGTGATTCGGGCAGTGGGGCTTGATCCGGCTTTGGCGCGGCCGGTGGGAAAATATTCGCAGGGAATGCGGCAGCGCATGTCGCTGGCGCGGGCGATTCTGCACGATCCGAAAATTCTGTTGTTGGATGAGCCTTTCTCCAATGTGGACGTGCACTCGGCGCGGGAGATGGTGGGACTGCTGAAAAATATGCGCGACGCGGGCAAGACGATTTTTGTGGTCACCCATCAGGCGGCGTTGCTGGAGGGCGTGGCCGACGAATTTATTTGGATGCAAAGCGGGCAGATTGTCGACCGCACCAGTTCGAGCACGGCGGGTCCAGCATGAGCTCGTTCTGGGCCATCACGCTGGCCACGCTGACCAAAGATATCCGTCTGGAGTGGCGGTCGAAAGACGCGCTCAACGCCATGTTGTTCTTTTCGCTGCTGGTGGTGGTGATCTTTGTTTTCTCGTTCGACCCGTTGGCCGAGGAGTCGCGGCATATTGTTGGCGGATTAATCTGGGTGGCGTTCCTGTTCGCCTCAGTAGTAGCTCTGAATCAGACATGGGCGCGCGAGCTGCGCAATCAGGTGCTGGACGCTTACCGCGTGTCTCCGGCGCCGGCGACTGGCCTCTTTGTAGCCAAGGTACTGGGAAATTTTATCTTCGTCAGCCTGCTGGAAGCGTTGATGGCGCCGCTATTCGTGATTTTTTATAATCTGCGGGCGCTGGGTCCGGCGTGGCAACTGATTCCTGTGGCTTTGCTTGGAACCTGGGCGTTGGTAGTGAATGGGACGTTTTTTGCGGCGATGTCATTACGCACCCGAAGCCGCGAGCTGATGCTGCCGCTGCTGTTGTTTCCGGTTTCCATTCCGGCCGTGATCAGCATGGTGGCGGCCACAACCGCCATTCTCATAGGAGAGAACTCGGCCCACTTCTACATCGTATTGCTTCTCACTTATGATGTAGTGTTTACTACAGCTTGTATTGGGCTGTTTGAAACGGTGTTGCAAGCGGAATGAAAAAAGCTTTTCCCATCCTGGCGGCTCTGACCGCAGTTTTCCTCGGCTACGCTTTTTATGAGGCGATGTTTGTAGCGCCCACCGATTTTGCGCAGGGCGAGGTTTACCGCATTATTTATTACCACGTGCCTTCGGCATGGACCGCCTTCCTTCTCTTCTTCATTAACTTCATGGCATCGGTGCATTACCTGGCGGACGCCAAGCCATCGTCCAAGCAAGCGGTGAAGTGGATAGTGGTGGCGCTCGGCGTCATCGGATTTATTGCGCCATTCATTCCCCAGGTGAAGGCGCAGATTCCCAGCGGAATGTATCCCAGTTCGGTAGCGACTACGGCTCTAATTCTTGTCGGCCTTTATTTTCTTGTCGGAAAGTTTTTTCCCGGACAGGACGTGGACATTCTGGCCGTGACGTCCGCCGAAGTAGGCGTAGTGTTCTGCACGATAGTGCTGATTACCGGGCCGATCTGGGCGCGGCCGGTGTGGGGAATCTGGTGGGCGCCGGGCGATATTCGGCTGACTTCCACGCTGGTTCTGTGGCTGATCTATGTCAGCTATCTCGTGCTGCGTCGATTTTCCGATAGCGCTCAGACCCAGAAGCTTGCCGCGGTGCTGGCGGTTTTCGGCGCGCTGGACGTACCGTTGGTTTATTTTTCCATCTGGTTTTTCCGCACCCAGCATCCGCAGCCAGTGATCGGCGGGGGCGGTTCGATGGATCCGCGCATGTTGCATGTTTTGCTGGTTAGCTGGATGGCGTTTCTATGTTTCGCCTATCTGGTGTGCTGGTCACGGTTTCAACTGGAGAAGATGCGGCGCGAAGTGGATGAGGCCGAAGCGATGCAATCGTTGCTGGAAGCGGGAGCGCCGGCGGCGCAGATTTCCAAAGCCAGAGTTCCGATCGGGCGGGGGGAGCGATGAATCCAGCGGGATCGATCAAGTTTTTGTATGCGGCGTATACCGCAACGTGGGTGATCCACGTGGTTTATATCGTGAGTTTGGTGCGGCGGTACGCCAAAGTGCGGCAGCAGAAGAAAGAGTTGAAGGGCTCCGGGGGTTAAAGCCCCCGGATTCTAGAAAGACACACCTTACCCGGCCGCAGACGGCAGCTAGTCCTTGTTAGCCATTCCCTCCTACCAGATGCGCACCCGGTCTTTCGGATCAAGGTAAAGTTTCTCTCCCGGCTTCACGTCAAAAGCGGCGTACCAGGCGTCGATGTTGCGCACGGTGGCGGCGCGGAATTCTGCGGGCGCGTGCGGATCGGTTTGCACCTGTTGGCGAAGCGAAGCTTCACGAATCTTCGATCCCCAATTTTGGCCGAAGGCGATGAAGAATTGCTGGTCGCCGGTAAAACCATCCTGCATCGGAGCCGTCTTGCCCGCCAGTGAAGCGCGGTAACCGTCATAGGCGGCGGAGATGCCGGCTACGTCAGCAATATTTTCCGCCAGCGTTTGCTTGCCGTGCACATTAAGATCGGGAAACGGTTTGTAAGTGTCGTACTGGGCCGCGAGCTGCGCGGTCGCAGCTTCGAAGTGCGATAGATCGGCCGGAGTCCACCAGTTGCGTACGCGGCCTTTGGAATCGAAGGCGCTGCCTTCCGTGTCAAAAGTGTGGCTGATCTCGTGGCCGATGATCGAACCGATGGCGCCGTAGTTGGACGCGGCGGGCGCCTGGGGATCGAAGAAAGGCGGCTGCAGAATCGCCGCAGGGAAGTTCAACGCATTTTGCAGCGGTAGATTGACCGCATTCACCGTCTGCGGCGTCATCGACCACTCATGACGATCGACAGGCTTGCCCACCCGCGCCACTTCGCGCTGGTACTCCGAAAGGCTGCCGCGCCACAGGTTGCCGAAGGCATCATCGGCTTTCACTTCGAACGAAGAATAGTCGTGCCAGGTTTCGGGATAGCCCACGCCCACATACAGCGTGGTCAGCTTGGCTTGCGCTTCGGCTTTGGTCGCAGGATCCATCCAGCTCAGGGCTTCAATGCGCTTGCGGAAGGCGGCAATAATGTTGTCGACCATGGCTTGCGCCTGGGCTTTGGCTTCAGGGGAGAAATATCGTTGCGCGTAAGTTTGTCCCACCGCATCGCCCAGAAGTCCATTAACGATGGAAACGCCGCGCTGCCAGCGCGGACGCTGTTGCGTTGTACCCGAAAGCGCCTTGCCGAAGAAAGAAAAGCGTTCGTCGACAACCGCTTTGGGTAAGACTGCGCCGTAGGCTTCGATCAAATGAAACGCCAGCCAGTCTTTCCAGTTTTCCAGCCCGGCAGAATTAACCACGGCAGCTTCGCCTTTGAAAGCTTCAGGCTGCCAGACGATGAATTTGTCCTGATGGCTGAGGCCGGCTCCGCGAAAGTATTCAGTCCAGTCGAGCCCCGGAGCGTTGGCGGCGAACTCCGCCTGCGACCAGGTGTTGTTCGCTTTGTGAATGTCTTCGTTTTCTTCCAGGCTGCGATGCGTCTGCGCGATGGAGTGCTCGAGTTCCACAATACGGGCTGCGCGGGCATCCGTGTCGGAGAATCCGGCAAGCTTCATTATGGCCGCGATGTGCGCCTGGTACTGGGTGCGGAGCTTCTGCATGTGCTCGCTATCGGAGAGATAGTATTCGCGGTCCGGCATCTGCAATCCGCCTTGCAGCAGATAGACAGCGTAGTGATCGGAATCGTTGAATCCGGGAGCGATCCACAGTCCGAAAAGATTTGGCGTATGGAAGTTCGTGTTGTTCAGGGCGTCGACGTCGGCGCGCAGGGTTTCACCGAGAGCGCGGGCGAGTTCCTTCTTGTCGTGAATGGCGGCGATAGCATCCAGGTGTGACCGCAGCGGCGTCAGGCCCTTCTGCTCAATCAGAGCCTCGTTCATGTAGGAGTTGTAAAGATCGGCCACCTTGCGCGCGCCCGAGCCGGGCGCACCCTTGGACTTGGAGAGCTCCTCGATCAAGGCAGCGGTATTTTTGTTGCTCAGGTCGCCCAGGACGGTGAAGACGCCCACGCCCCCGCGGTCGGGAGGAATCTCGGTGCGCTTGATCCACTCGCCATTGGCATAGCGGTAAAAATCGTCGCCCGGTTTCACCGAGCGGTCCATGTTGGCGATAGCAATGCCGTGAGTCTGCTGCGCGGGCGCTTCCTGCGCGGCGGCTCCTGCCACACAAGCAACCATCAAGATTGCCAGGCAAGCCGCAGTCGAACAATAAAATTTGGAATCTGGGAATTCTCGAATGGATTTCATTTACGCGGGCTCCAAGAGTCTCAACGTTGAGACGCAACTTCTTGTCTTAAGTTAGCACGGAGAGGCGGTCAACTGCATGGATGGCCCGCTCGATCCGGTCAGTTTGCGGCTTCGCGGGACAACACGCTGAGAAAGTCAGAGCTGCCGCTGGATCTCAGGAATTCGTAGTCTTCAATCAAGGCGGCCGTGCCGATGCGCAAAGACGGCAGGGGAGATTCCACCCGGATCACCCGGGCGGTGAAGCGCACCCGCACGGCGTCGGTCAGGGTGATGTGGGGCGGGAAGGTCAGCGTGACTTCGCAACGGGTTCCAGCCGGAACGGATTGATCGAGATAGAAAAAAACTCCGCGCGCGCTGACGTTTTGCGTCTCGGTGTGAAATTCATTTTCGGTATCCAGGCGGACGATGGCGGGCAAGCGCATATCGAAGCGTCGCATCATGCGCCGCTCGTCCGGGCCGGACTGCGATCGTGGTGTGTTTTCGGAAAGCATTTTCCTGAACACCGTGACTTCTAAACACCTTCGCAGTCAACTGGCACAAACTCAACTGGCACAAAAAGACCGATCAGGGCTTTTAAGAAGCGACTCAGGCTGGGGATGCCAGGCGCCCGCCGCCCCCGGCAAGGCCTACATCACCCTCCAATGTATAGATTTGGCGGCGCTTTGCAAGAGCAAAAAGGCTCCGGAGAACTGATTCTGTAAATGTTGGCTGCGACCCACAGTCATGATTGCAAAACCTTTCACCCACTTTCGTGCCAAGGGCGGCATCTTTCCATCGCGTGCAGCGCATCAGACAAGTGCGGGAGTCTGCTTGACGCGGTGGCTGGCTTGACTTGGCTATCCGCTAGATGTTTAAGTAGTTGTTTGTTTTCCGCCAGAGTCAAATGATGGTCAGCAGCGGGCGGTTTTCGCCGGCGCCGGGAAGAATACTGGCTCGCGCCCGGCTTCTACTCTCCATGTGATCGAGCGAATCGGAGGAATTGCGTAATGGGAAATGGCCGTTTATCGGGAAGAAGTTTGGGAAGAGCCCTCGGGGCGACGTTCGTAATGTTGTTGGCGGGAACCGTGCTGCTGGGATTGAGCGCAGGCCGCCATGCCCACCTCGCCGCTTCGGCAATTCCTGTTTCCCCGATTTCGACCCCCTCCAGTGCTTCGCTCTCGCGAACTACACTCACTTCGCCGCACGGCAAGCCCCAGGCGAATTCCATCCTCGGCCAGTTGCCCATGATCTTCGAGCCCAACCAGGGACAAGCCAATCCCGAAGTGAAATTTCTGGCGCGCGGCGCAGGCTATAGCCTTTTCCTTGAACCCACCAGCGCGCTGCTGGCGCTGCAGGGTCCGTCCAGTTCCAACCCCTTGGGCCGCGAGCGTTTTGTCCGCATGAATCTGGTAGGCGCCACCCCCGCCACCGCGACCCGTGGAACGGAGTCGCTTCCCGGCAAAAGCAACTACGTGATGGGCAACGATCCGAAAAAGTGGCATAGCGACATTCCGCAATTCTCCGGCGTGCAGTACGCCAATGTTTATCCGGGAATCGATCTGGTGTTTTATGGCAGCCAGGGACGCCTCGAGTACGACTTCAAGGTCGCTCCCGGCGCTGATCCTTCGCAGGCAGAATTGAATTTCGATGGTGCCGGCAAGCTGGAACTGAAGGCTGGCGAGCTGATTCTGACTGGCGCCGACGCCGGATCCTTAAAGCTGCAGGCGCCCCAGATCTACCAGAAGGACGGTGATCGCCGCCAGCCAGTCGAAGGACGTTTTGTCATCCGCGCCGGCAATCACGTTGGCTTTCAAATTGGCGCCTATGACCACAACCGCGAGTTGGTGATTGACCCGGTTCTGGAGTTCTCCAGCTACTTCGGCGGTAACGGCGCCGTGAGTTCGCCTTCCGTGGCGGTCAACGGTCCTTACATTTATCTGACGGGCACCACTACCTCTGCCAGCGGCTTCCCGCTGAATGGAACAGCCTCAACCCAGATTGGCACCGGCTCCGACATTTTTGTGGCGAAGATTCTTGCCTCGCAACCTCCTACTGTGGCGTACATGACTTTCCTGGGCGGTTCCGGGACCGACACCAGCGTTGGTATTGGCGTGGACAATGGCGGCAAGGCATACATTGTCGGCAATACCACTTCCAGCGATTTTCCCACCAGCAACACCAACGTGCTTGGTTACCAGAGCACTCCCGCAGCCAAGGGTTCGCAGTGCGCTTCGATCACTTGTTCATCCATCTTCGTTACCGTGTTAGGTTCCTCCGGAGCTGCTCCGCTGAGTTATTCGTCGTACCTTTCCGGCAACGGAAATGATTTGGCCAGCGGCATGGCCATTGACGGCCAGGGCAATGTGTTCGTCACCGGAACCACCACATCGAATGACACGCCCAGCATTACTGACGCTTTTCCCGCCACCTTCCTGCCTGTGCCGTTTCAAACGCAATCCATTTCCAGCATCCAGTTTTTCGTCACCAAGGTGAACACCGCGGTTCCAAGCACCGGCAGCATCGCGTACTCCACTTATTTCGGCGGTTCGTCGCCGGTTTCTCCCGTGGCCACGGGCGGCGGCGTCGCGGTCGATGCCACCGGAAATATTTACTTCAGCGGGACCACGAATTTTTTCAACAGCGGTGCGGGTCAGTTCGGTAGCAGCGGTCAGTCGGGTGACTTTCCCATCCTCAACGCCTACCAGCCTTGCCTGGATACGGTTCCGTCCGTCACGCGCACCAGCGTCAATCCCTGCACGGCTCCGGCCACGCCCTATCCCACCGATGCGTTCGCCGCCAAGCTGAATCCCAACGCAGCCGCAGGTACACAATTGATCTGGTCCACGTATTTCGGCGGTGCGAATACAGATTCCAGCACCGCTATCGCAATTGATTCAGGTGCCGCCAACGTTTACATCACTGGCGCCACCAATTCCACTGACTTTTCGCAGCCCACAGGCACGGCGGCTTTTCAAACCTGCCTCGATGTTCCTCCGCCCAATGTTTTGCCTTGCACCACTCCTTCGGGGAATCCTGACGCCTATGTCGCGCGCTTCAGCAATCCCGTACTCAGCACAACCGGAACTCCGAACAACATGTCGCTGACCTATTTCACCTATCTCGGTGGATCCGGCACTGAGAACGGAACCGCCATTGCGGTATTGAGTGCGTCCACAACTACGTTGGGCGATGTGGTATTGACCGGTTCGACCGATTCCACCAACTTTCCCGTCACTGTGGGTGCAATTCAAAGCCAGTTGGGCGGCGCGGGACCAAACGCCTTCTTCGGCCAGATCGATACCACCACGACCGTAGGCAACAACACGGTCGGCTCATACGCTACTTATTTTGGCGGCAACGGAGTGGATCACGGCACCAGCATCGCTGTCGATGCCAACCAGAACTCTTACCTGGCGGGCGATACCACTTCGACCAACTTACAACTGGTAAATCCCTTGCTCGGTGCCGGCGGCGCAACTTTCAGCGGATCCAAGGACGCCTTCGTAGTGAAGTTGGGATCAGCCGCCAACCTCTCCATCCAGACGCCAACGGTGTCTCCGGCGAATACGGTAAGCGCGGGCAACCTGGTGACGACCACATTCACCGTGGCCAACGAAGGCCCTGACCCAGCCAGCTTCATCACCGTGACCGGCGTGGCATCTGCGGGCATGACGTTCACCAGTGCCACAGCGGGTGCGGGAACTTGCAGCCCGCCCAGCGGCAATACAGCCGTCTGCACCATCCCTGCACTGCAGTCGGGATCAACCTCGGCCGTTGTTTTCGGCGTGACCCCCGCCGGCACGGGCAATTACTCGGTGACCGCGACCGTGGCCAGCAGCAACAACACCAGTTCCAGCCAGCCGGATTCCGCCACCGCTTCCTTTACTGCCGGCGGCTTCACCATGTCGGTGAACCCTCCGGCGCGCAATGTGAGCGCGGGCTCCTTGACCACCTACAACGTCCAATTGAATCCGAATCCGGCGTTTGGGGCCGTGATCTCGCTCACATGTGGCTCAGTCCCAGCGGCGACCAGTTGCAATTTCACTCCATCCAATTCGGTGACATTGACCAACAGTGCGCAGTCAGTCACGCTCAATCTGCTGACCACGGCTCAGCCTGTGAATACCGCGAGTGCGTCATGGAGAAATCCTCATCTGGCGCTGTGGCTGATGATCCCTGGAATGGCCGTTCTGGGTTGGGGCGGCAAACGCGGCCGCTGGCACAAACGAGGAATGTTTAGCCGTCTGCTGGGGGTGATTGCCCTCTGCACGCTCTTTGGATTGGTTCTGCTGCAGCCTTCCTGCAGTAGCACCAAGACACCAGCGACGGTGGGTGGAACTCCGACCGGGACTTATTCGCTCACCGTCACCGCCACCTCGGGCTCGTTCAGCCAAACCCAGGGTTTCAGCGTTACGGTTACGCCGTAGCCGGTTGGAGCCGCGCCGTGGCGCTTACGCGCCGGCGGAGAGTTTGTGGTGGCTCTTGGCGGCTTCGGCAATTCCATATTGCCGTATCTTGTAGAGCAATGCCTTGTAGCTGATCTGGAGCAGCGCCGCTGCCTGCTTGCGGTTCCAGTTGGTTTGCTCCAGCGCCTGCCGTATGGCTTCGCCTTCGGCTTCATCCTTGGCCGACCGCGCCAACGACTTCAAGCCTCCTGCTTCGCTGCGGGCAGAATCTACGCGCACTCCCCCGCCGCCGTTGCCATCAAAGCGCGGCTGCAATTCGGCGACGGCCAGGTTCTCGTCGCCCAGAATCAGATACCGCTTCAGAAAATTATTCAACTCGCGCAAATTTCCCGGCCACGGATGGTTCTGGCAGGCTTCCAGCAGCGCCGGAGAAAGCGGCAGCGGCGCCCGCGCGTATCGCTCCGCCATGCGCGTCATGAAATGCTTCAGCAGAATCGGAATCTCTTCTTTGCGATCGCGCAGCGGCGGCAATTGCAAAGTAAATGCGTTCAGCCGGTAGTAGAGATCTTCGCGCAGCCGTTTGGATGCCAGCGCTTGCGGAATGTCGATATTGGTCGCCGCCAGAATCCGCACATCCACCTTGATGACTGAGCGGCTGCCCAGCCGCGAGAATTGCTGGTCTTGCAGCACGTGCAGCAGCTTGGCTTGCAGCTGCGGCGGCATCTCGCCGATTTCGTCCAGCAGGATCGTGCCTTTGTTGCAGATCTCGAACTTGCCCGGCTTGGCGTGAGTCGCGCCGGTGAAGGCTCCGGGCTCATAACCGAACAGTTCGCTCTCCAGCAAATCCGCCGGAACGGCCGCGCAGTTCACTTTCAAAAACGTGCGATGAGCCCGCGGAGAAAGTTTGTGAATCAGCCGGCACAACACTTCCTTGCCGGTGCCGCTCTCGCCCAGCAGCAACACTGGAATATCCACATGCGCTACCAAGGCTGCTTGCGAGCGGATTTTCCGCATGGCGGGACTGGCGGCAATGAAGAAGGTATCCTCGCCAACTTCTTCCGCCTCTCCGCCTACCGTCGCTTTGCCCTGCCCGATGCACTGGTCAATCACCGCATCCAGTTCCGCCTTTTGGAACGGCTTGGTCAGGTAATCGTGCGCCCCCAGGCGCATCGCCTGCACAACTTTTTTTGTATCGTTGACGCAGGAGAGCATCACCACTTTCACTCCCGGCCGCTTCTGCCGCAGTTGTTCCAGAGTCTCCAGGCCGTCAATTCCAGGCATCAACACGTCGAGCAGCACCAGGTCTGGCTCCATGCCTTTGTCGATGCGCAGCAGGGCCTCTTCGCCGGTAGAGGCCGTCTCCACCTTGTAGTCGTCGACCTCCAGCAGCGTGCGGATATACCGCAGCATTGCCGGTTCGTCATCCACCAGAAGAATCTTGGCCGTCTCCTTCATCGATTCTTTCCTTTACTCGCGGGCATTGAAGACGGCTTATAAGGAATCAGAAACGAAAACTTGCAGCCCGCGCCCGGATCGCTCTCCACCCACACTTTTCCGCCCATGCCCTGCACTAATCGGCGCACAATCGAAAGTCCCAACCCCATACCCTCCTGATTTTCGTTGCTCGGCAGCCGGAAGAAATCATCGAAAACTTCCTGATGAAACTCCGCCGGTATGCCCGGTCCGGTATCGGACACGCTGACCTTCACTGAGTTTGGTTGCGCCATATCGAGCCGGCGTCGATCGCTTACCGCGGCCGCCTGGCTGGCGGTTCGGCGCTCCCACATATACGGTTCAGCGTGCAGCCAGACCGTGCCGCCCTGCGGCACGAACTTGAAGGAATTTTCCAGAAGATTGGAGATCACCCGCTCCAGCTTGGGCGAATCCAGCGGGAACTGCGGAAGCTTGTCATTGGCCAGGAAATATAACGCCAGTCCTTTTTCCTGAAAACGCGCCGACCACAAACGGCACACATCGGAGAGGCAATCGTTGATATTGGTTACCTCGTACCGCATCTTCAGGCCGCCGGTTTCCAACGCGCTGAAGGTCAGAAAATCCTGAATGAAATTTTGCAACCGCTTGCCGCTGGTCTGCATGTCCGTTAGCACTTCGCGTTGGCGAGGCGTAATGGGACCGAGTTTTTCGCTCTGCAGCAATTCCACATAGCCATTCAAAATGGCCAGCGGTGTTTTCAAATCGTGCGCGGCGGAGCCCAAGGCATTCGTGGTGCGCTGGAAGCGTTGCTGCAATTCTGAGTAGGCCTGCGGCAGATCATCGCCGCTTGGAATCCCTACGCCAGTCGCCGGCGCCGCCGCAAGCAATTCTCCACTGCTTTCTCCAGTCGGCGAAACCCCAGGCTGTGCCACACCGGAATCGGAAGCACACAAATTCTTTTGCACGGTTGCCATAAGGGGCGCGATAGTACGCACAGAGGGGGGACGCACTCGACTGGTTCAGAGAAGAATGCTTTAACAAAATCGTATGCCAGCACGGTTTTGCTTGTCAACGAAAAATGCAACGTGATTACCCAAGTGTGGCAAAACCTTGCACTATTCGATTGACCGAAATCGCCCCTGTTCTCTTGGGCCATTAGAACCTATGGCAGGCAAAAAACGTTGAAAAGTACAAATTTAGAGGTTTTAAGCCTAAGATGTCCCTGAGAGAACTGCATCCCTTCGGGTTTTGGCCGCCTTCGTCTGGGGATCGTTCCGGTTGTTTCGGCTTTGGCCCCTCAGGTGCTTGAAAAGAGTTGGGTTAAACCGGCAGGAAGGGGTGTGCGTGGGTGTGAACGGAAAGGTTCCAGCGCAAGAACGCCGAAGGTGGCCGCGGCTACCCTTGGCCATCCCTGTTTTTGTTAGAAGTCACGCCGAGGCCGATCGGGAATTCCTCGAGTTTGCCACCGCACTCAACGTTTCCGCGGGGGGTATGCTGGTTGCAGTGCGCCGCTCCTTACCCGCGTCTGCCCAGGTTTCGCTGGAGATTCCCAGCGCTCCTCTCGCCGCGCTCGCCGAACTTCCCGCTGTCACCCGCAACCTTCGCGCCAAGGTCTTGCGAATGCTGCATGGCGAAGGCTACAACTTGGTGGCTCTTAAGTTTTCCCGTCCTCTGGCCAGCGTCAACGGACGCCCGAAGGCTCCTCGACGGAAGCTCGCTTCTCCCGTGTGAAAACTTTTTCCCTCGTTTTTCGTTCACTCCCCTGTGTCTTTTACCCCCGCCGATTACCCCTGGGAAACTCCGGCAATCTTTGGTAAGTTGCTTTTGGTCAATCACATAGGCTAGGCTAGCGGTTAGTCGCAGTATTCTCCCCGGCGTTTGGTGCTCCGACTGCACATCAGACTGTACCCCCTGTGCAACGAAGCCGCGAATTATTATGAGCACTTCCAATCCAGTCAGCGCGTTGATCCAGCCCTTGGGGGAGATGCCTCCCGATGCCGTAATTTTCGGGAGCACCGATGCCATGAAGGCCCTGCGCGAGCGCATGGCCAAAATTGCCGGAGCCAATGTTCCGGTGCTGATCCATGGCGAAAGCGGCACCGGCAAAGACATCATCGCGCGCATGGTTCACACTGCCTCGCCCTGGAAGACCGGCCCATGGGTCAAGGTAAACTGCCCGGCAATTCCCGGCACCCTGCTTGAGAGTGAACTCTTTGGCTACGAAAAGGGAGCGTTCACCGGCGCTTATGGCATGAAGCCCGGCCGCGTCGAAATGGCGCACCGCGGCACACTTTTCCTCGATGAGATTTCTGAACTCGACATGGCCCTGCAATCGAAGTTGTTGCAACTTCTGCAGGATGGCCAGTTCTGCCGCATCGGCGCGCAGGAAGACAAAAAAGTGGAAGTGCGCGTGGTCTGCGCCACCAACCGCAATCTGGAAGACGAAATCGCCGCCGGAAATTTTCGCGCCGATCTTTTTTACCGCATCAATGTCGTGAACTTGCACATGCCCTCGCTGCGCGAGCGCGCCGCCGATATTCCTCAACTGGTCACCTACTTCCTGGATTACTACAATCGGAAATTTAACGCCCGCGCCGCGCATCCCTCCGCCGACCTGATGAATTCGCTGAAGAAGTATCACTGGCCGGGTAATGTCCGCGAGTTGGAAAACCTGATGAAGCGCTACGTCATTCTGGGCGCGGAAGAGGCCATCTCCGGCGATCTGCACCCCCGCCAGCAGGATTTCTTCAGCGCCGAGATTTCCGTCGATGGGCCCATCTCCCTAAAAAAAATTACCCGTCAGGCGGTGCGCGAACTGGAACGCAAGATCATCTTAAAAGTCTTGCAGCACCATCACTGGAACCGCAAGAGCGCCGCTCGCGCCTTGAACATCAGCTACCGCGCTTTGCTGTATAAAATTCGCGACGCGGGTCTGCCTTCCAACCGCGCCCCCCGTCGGCCGCAGGCTGAAGACGCAGCAGACCACAGCGTTGCCGCCGATTAATGGTTCTGTGTGTGACCCCAGTCACTTTCCTTCCACTCCGTCTTGCAGTACCTTTGGTAAAGAACCACCCCCGGTGGACGCGTGCGCCTTTGCGCCTGTTTTGGAGAATTTATGAGCCGTTCGTTTGCCATCCGTTTGTTGCTTGTCGGTTTCCTCGCACCAGCCTTTCTGATCGGCTGCAATCGCGACCCCAACGTGCGCAAACAGAAGTTTCTCGAAAGCGGCAATCGGTACCGCGACAAAGGCAAGCTGCGCGAAGCGGCCATCCAATATTCCAACGCCATTCAAGTCGACCCGCGCTTCGCCGAAGCCCACTTCCAGTTGGGCGAAACTTATCTCCGGCTGAGGGACGGCAATCGCGCCTTCCAAGAACTATCCCGCGCCGTTGATTTGGCGCCAGACAATTACGAAGCCCACACTCAACTGGCTAATCTGCTGCTGGCAGCTTCTCACAATCCTGACGGCTCACAGAGTCAGAATTACACGGACTACATGAAGCAGGCTCGCGCTCATCTGGATATTCTCCGCGACAAGCAGCCTGATAGCCCGGATACCCATCTGGTCTGGGCCAACTACTATTCTGCCCAGGATAATCTGCCTTCCGCTGTGCAGGAATTGCAAAAAGCCATTGCCGCCGATCCCACCAAAACCGACCCTTACCTGAATCTGGCCATGCTCGAACTTCGCGCCAAACAGCCCGACCAGGCCGAGATCAATTTCAAGAAGGCGGCTCAGATTGGTCCCAAGGTCATGAACGCCCAATTGGCTCTGGGAAATTTTTACCAGTCGCGCAATCGTCTGGCGGAAGCCGAACAGCAATTCAAGCACGCCATTGATGTCGATCCTAAAGATGCCGCCCCGCGCGCCGCCTACGTCCGCCTCTTGGTGGTCGAACGCAAGCAATCCGAAGCCGAAGCCTACCTTCGCCAGATCAAGCACGATCTGCCCGACAATTCCGAAGGCTACCGCATGCTGGGAGATTTCTATTATTCCAGCGGCGACATCGACAAGGCTACCGCGGAATATTCGATCCTCTACGGCGAGCATCCCAAGGATATCCAGGTAAAAAAGAATTATGTCCAATTGCTGATCGTCAAGCAGCGTCTGGACGAAGCCGCTAAGCTGAACGATGAAGTGCTCAAAGCCAATCCTAAGGATTCTGACGCGCTCGATTATCGCGGCCAGATACTGCTGAAAAAAGGTGACGGCGCCGGCGCCGCGGACGCCCTGCAACAGGCCCTGAAAGTCGATCCCAACAGCGCCGTGTCTCACTATCATCTGGGCCAGGCGTTTGACTTGCAGCACAATGAAAAGCAGGCGGAAACCGAATGGCGTTCCGCAGTCGGTCTGCGTCCCGATCTGACCGACGCGCAGCGCTCCCTCGCTACTCTGGAAATACGACGCGGAGATTTCGACGGGCTCACCCAGACTACGCAACAAATTATCGCTGCTGCCCCCGCCGCCGCCGATGGCTACCTCTATCGCGCACTGGTGGAAATGAACCGTCAACGATTTTCCGAGGCCGAACAGGACATGCGCAAAGCCGCCGACCTTGCCCCAGCAAGTCCTGCTCCGTATGTCCAGATGGGCTCCCTCCGTCTATTGCAAAAGCAATATCCTGAAGCCCTCAAGTTTTATCAGTTGGCGCTCGACAAAGACCCCGCCTCAAGCGACGCCTTGCAAGGCGTGATGAACACCTACCTCGCCCAGAAGCAACCCGATCAGGCGGTCGCCGCGGCCAAAACCCAAATCGCCAAGTCACCCAACGTCAGCGGCTTCTACGACCTGCTGGGGACCGCCTTGTTTTCGAAAAAGGATTTCAGCGGAGCAGCCGCCGCTTTTCATAAAGCAATCGACCTCGACAAGAACAATTCCGACGCGCTCTTGAAACTCGGTCAAGCCCAGGCCGCCGCAGGTTCGGCCAGCCAGGCCCTTGCCACTTATAAACAATCCATCAAAGACCACCCGCGTGAGATTTCTTTCTACATCCTCGCCGGCATGATGGACGAATCGCAAGATAACTTCGATGAGGCCAAAAGCATGTATCAGCAGGCGCTGAACATTCAGCCCGATGAACCTTTGGCCTCCAACAACCTCGCTTACCTGATGCTGCAGCATGGCGGCAATGTCGACGTGGCTTTGAACATGGCCCAAACCGCGCGCCGCGGCAACCCCGATGTCTCACAGTTCGCCGACACTCTGGGCTACGCTTACCTCCAGAAGGGTGTCTATCGCTCCGCCATCGACATGTTCCAGGAGTCTCTGCGCCTGAACGAAAAAGCCGGCGCCCCCGATGATCCCGGTGTCCATTACCATCTGGGACTCGCTTATCAAAAAGCTAACCAGCCGGTTCAGGCGCGTCAACAATTTGAACGTGCCCTGAAGATCAGCCCCAACAATGCCGAAGCCCGCAAAGCATTGTCGGAATTGCAAGGCTAAAGCGAAAGGCCAGTTCGGATTTCGTAACAACCAATTCCGCTAAGCTAGTTTCAAACCTCTTTCGCGGTCGGCTCCTTCCTCTCTGAAAGTCGTCGAAACTCCTGTGCTGCCAGCGGGTTAATCCTGCCCGCCATTCCCCCGTCTCGCACGCCTTTTTACGAAATCAGAACTCCGCTTCATCTCTCTGCAGTTGTTCCGTCTCGCTGGGTACAATTCACCCGCCTTTAAGCTGGCGTTCCTTTCCCCCATCGTTTCCACCCGGACGCCGCAGAAAAAATCTCTGGCACCCCGATCCGTGACTACAAAAAAACCAGTGCCAGCCGGGACCAGGCAATATTTCAACTTTCGCAAAAAGGAGAAATGATCATGGCCGACGTGAAACGAACCTTCAAGCTGGGGCGCACCGCCCGCACTTACGATCCTCGCATTCCCCACATGAGCGCCCTCATGATGGGCAAACCCGCGGCCCCGCCGCCTCCAGCCAGTGTGGATAACACCAAAGGCATGCCCAACGATCTGGGCATGATGTTGAATGACACTCTGGGAGATTGCACCTGCGCCGCCGTCTACCACGCCATCCAGGTTTGGACCTTCAATGCCAGCGCCGGCGCCGGCATGCAGACCGAGCCCGATGATGACGTAAAAAAACTCTACGAACTCGCCTGCGGTTACAAACCCAACGTCCCCGGCGAAGGCCCCGGAGGCAACGAACAAAAGGTTCTCACCTATCTGCTCAAGCAAGGCGCTCCCTGCGGCCCCGGCGGAACCTCCAGCAATAAGATCAACGGCTTCGTCGAAGTCGATCCCCGCAATACCGATGACGTGAAACGCACCATCTGGGATTGCGGCGTCGCCTACATCGGCTTCGCTGTGCCCGCTTCGCTGATGCCGCCAGGACAGGATCCCCCGCTGATCTGGAAGGTCGATCCCAACAATACAAAAATGGTGGGCGGCCACGCCGTGGTCCTCGCCGGGTATGACGCCAACGGCGCCCGCGTAATTTCCTGGGGATCCTACTACACCATGACCTGGGATTTCTTCGCCAAGTATGTCGACGAAGTCTATGCCATCTCCGATCCCGCCTGGTTTGATAAATTCGGCAAGACCCCCGGTGGACTCACCATGGCGCAACTGCAGGAGCAGATGCAGGCTCTGAAGGGAAATGGTTAGCTTACGATTGCCGCATCACACGACAACCCGCCCCATCTCGCGCTCCCGGGATGGGGCTTCTTTTAAATAACGCTCGCGGATAACGCTCGCGAATAACGCTCGCGCCACTTCTAATTCACCGTAACCGTCACGCTGGCCGACGCAATTCCGTTCGCCACCACCACCAGTGAACTTGCCCCGGTCTCCATGCTCGCAGGCACATCGAAACTTGTCGACACCAGTGTGCTGCCCGTAGCCACACCCATCGTGCTGTGATCGTGCGTGCGCGCGTAAAAGACATGCCCAGTCGCCTGATTCGTAATGCGCACCAGCGGATAGTTCGTCGCCGTCTGATTTTCATCGCCGAATCCGGCCGCCTGCGACAGTCCGTTGAACTGCGTGCCGGAAATTCCATAACTCGATCCCCGCGTCAGGTTCGCTGGAAAGATCCGGATAGCTGGCGCCCACGTTGCCGCAGCTGTTCCCGTCGATGTATAGATCTGCACTTTGTTGCCGCCCACAATCACTTCGCCGGTCGGCAGCACCAGCAGACTGCTGCCCGCCGCCACCGTCGCCTCCGCCGTCAGTCCGCTGCCGTCGAACTCATAAAGTTTTCCCGAGTTGCCTTCCACCAGCACATTTCCGCTGGTCAGCAGCACCGCAAAAGAATCTCCCGCATCATCGCCATTAGGAAAGTCTGGTCCCGCCGTCCACGTTCCCGCATCACTCAGCACCGCCGGCGGCGTGTAAATCGCCGTGTGCCCCGCGCCCGCCGCCGATTTCGATCCCGTGGCAAACACCGTTCCATCCGTTCGCAGAATCGCCGGACCAATTTCGCCCGGCGGAAGGTAGCACCCTCCCGGATACGTAATACATTTTCCCTCGCCCGGCGAGTGCAAATCCGCCGGAGTGCTGCCCGCGCTGATCCACTCATTCATCGCCGGAATATAGCGCTCCGAATTCGGCGCGTTGAAAACGTCCACCGTCAGAATGCTCCCGTCAGGAAGCAGCGTCCAGCCTTCCTCCGCATTCAGGTCGCTCTTGCCGCTGGCCGCCACCGCCGACCACTGCAGAGTCGACGGATCCAGTTCCGCCATCTGCGTATCCAGTTTTCTTCCTACCAGAAATTCGCCATCGGGCGGCACCACTCCCGGTGAGTCGCCAATGTAATCCCATCCCGCTGGAGCGCTCAACGTGCTCCACGTGTCAGCCACCGGATCGTAAATTGCCCCCAGATTCGTAAGCAGGAAATTCGTGTTGTTATATTCGCCGCCCACAATCACCAGCCGCCCGTCCGCCAGAACCGCCGAGGCGAAGTAAAGCGGCAAGTATCCCGCCGGCAAACTGGCGATCTGCGACCACGTACCCTTGCT
Organism: uncultured Acidobacteriota bacterium; assembly: GCA_963758565.1. GTDB lineage: Bacteria > Acidobacteriota > Terriglobia > Terriglobales > Acidobacteriaceae > Sulfotelmatobacter. The sequence goes on from CAVWVX010000001.1 coordinate 1,605,311, forward strand.
ATAGCTTCCGGTAATATCCGGCGTCAGCTTGTACCAGTCGGAAAATCCCCCACCCTGAAAAATCACCGTGCCGTCGGTCATCAGAAATCCAATACCCGCGCCGTCCGGCGGCTGGTTGGTCAAATCTTGCAAGTTTGTCGGCGGAGGAGGTGGCGGCCCCGTCGTGAACGAAACGCCCGAATGCGACCCGCATCCCGCCAGCGCGAGAAGCACGCTCATCACAACCGCGCCCGCCATTATTTTCTGGTAACCACACACTCGCAGCCAAAAATCCAATCCTCGAACCATCTGCCTATCTTGCCACAAATTCCTTCCACCACCCGATGGCCTACTCGTTCATGCCGCAATCGTAATGAGGCTTTCCCCAACTTTCATTGGTGTAGAACACTACGGCATACCACTGCCTCTCTAGGCGACTCACTCGCGGGACGCGACAGGGGATGCCAGAGTATTTCCCCTCGTGAGGTAGGGAAAATGAAGCAGCTTCGTAACCAACACGATCGCGCCAACAATTATTTCAAACGCACCAACGATAGAAAAGATCCCTTGGGAGGCATGCAGATCAAGAACTGCAAAAAGCGCGGCGAGTGGGCCGAGCTGGTCTTCGCCTCCCGCGCCCTCCGGCGCGGCCTCCACCTCGCACGCCCCTGGGGAGAGTCCGCCGGCTACGATTTCGTCGTCGATCAGGGCCCGCGCATCGTCCGCGTCCAGGTCAAGTCCACCATCTTCCCCGAAGGCAACGGCTACTCCTGCACCCTCAAAGACAGTCGCGGCCCCTACAAAAAGAACACCTTCGACTTCCTCGCCGCCTACATCATCCCCGAGGATATCTGGTACATCCTCCCCGCAAAATTAATTCGCGGCATGTGGAGCGTCGGCCTCCACCCCGAACTCACAGTTTCAAAATACGGCCGCTACGAAGAAGCCTGGAACCTCCTAAGCGGCGACACCGCCGCACCCATCCCCCGCCCCGAAGCCAGCGCGGAAGAATCAAAGATTGAATTCTATTAGAGCGTGTTAGCCGCGAAGCGGCGCCAGAATGCAGCCCACGGCGCAAGCCGTGGGTAAAGACCCGGAAATCAGCACCAGCCCCGACGGGGCGAAAGAATACTCTTCGTACGAATCGAAGATCCAACATCTATGAAAAACAAACGGGGCAGCAAATGCCGCCCCGCAAATGTCCAAGCTCGAAGCTCGAAGCTCGAAGCTCGAAGCTGAGAGCTGACAGCTGACAGCTGACAGCTCTCCTACTTCCGCGCCCCCGCCGTCTCCCGCACTCCAGCGTCGCTAGCCAGCTTGGAAGCCTTATCCGTTTTCTCCCACGTGAAGTCCGGATCATTCCGTCCAAAGTGTCCGTACGCCGCCGTCTTCTTGTAGATCGGCCGCCGCAGATCGAGCGACTCAATAATCCCCCGCGGAGTCAGTTTGAAATTCGCTCGAATCAAATCCGGAATGATCGCGGGATCGACTTTCTCCGTGCCAAACGTATCCACCCGCACACTTACCGGATCGGCCACGCCAATCGCGTAAGCCAGTTGCACTTCGCAGCGCTCCGCCAATTTTCCCGCGACAATATTCTTCGCAATGTGCCGCGCCATGTATGCCGCCGACCGGTCCACCTTCGTCGGATCTTTTCCGCTGAACGCCCCGCCGCCGTGCCGCCCCATCCCTCCGTACGTGTCGACGATAATCTTGCGCCCGGTCAGCCCGGTATCGCCCATCGGCCCGCCAATCACAAACCTTCCCGTCGGATTAATGTGGTACTTCGTATACTCATCCAGCAAGTTCGCCGGAATCACCGCCTGAATCACATGCTTCAGAATCCCCGCGCGCAAGTCGTCATTCGAAACCGTCTCCGCATGCTGCGTCGAAATTACTACCGCATCCACCCGCAAAACTTTTCCATTCGCGTCATACTCAACCGTAACCTGCGACTTCCCATCCGGCCGCAGAAACGGCAGCGTCCCATTCTTCCGCACCGCCGATAATCGCTGCGTCAACTTATGCGCCAGCGAAATCGGCGTCGGCATCAACTCCTCATTCTCATCACAAGCATACCCAAACATCATTCCTTGGTCGCCGGCGCCGCCGGTGTCGACGCCCATGGCGATGTCGCCGGACTGTTTGTTGATGCTGGAGATGACGGCGCAGGTGTTGCAGTCGAAGCCGTGGAGGGCGTTATCGTATCCGATGGATTGGACGGTGCCGCGGACTACGTTTTGAAAATCGACGTAGGCTTTGGTGGTGATTTCTCCGGCGATGACTACGAGGCCGGTGGCGGTGAGGGTTTCGCAGGCTACGCGGCTGGAGGTGTCTTCGGCGAGGCAGGCGTCGAGGATGGCGTCAGAAATCTGGTCGGCGATCTTATCGGGATGGCCTTCGGTTACGGATTCGGAGGTGAATAAAATTCGGTTCTTGGTGGTAGAGGTAGGGGGCAAAATTTTGTTCTCCTTAGAAAACTGCTTCGGACATAAAGTTTGTGGCGAGAGCCGCGGAATCTTTGCTCAGATGCGCGCGCTCCGCAACTTCTGGGCGTGACAATGATGATCATAAAAAGGCTAACAGACGGCTGCGGGGCGCGCAATGGTTTTGGGCCTAAAGGCTGGAGGGTGAGTTCAATTGCGGAATTGGCGTGGTGGATGGAGGGATTGGGGCGTCAAGCTTAAAACCCCTCGCAGCACGTTGCATCGTGCCCACCCTCGCAAAGGACGCGAGGATGGGGCACCCACTGCGTTTTTGATGCCGGCTAGATCAAAAGCCTGGGCCACCCGCCGGCGAGCGGAATAGTTGAACGTACCGTCCACTGTGGAAAACTTACTGTTGACTGGTGTATCGAGAATTGCTAACGTGCTTGTTCTTTATCACAGGGAACTGATGGCTTTCTGAGGGGGCGGCCAACGGATTCTTGACTTAACCTTGATGAGGTCGTATGAAGCCCCTTTGCGTTTTCGCTTCTCTTTTTTTTCTGTGTGTCTTTTCTCAGTCCGCGCGCGCTGACTGCAGTTCCGTCACCCTAAACAGTTTCACGGTGTCCCCAACCACAGTTTCAGGGGATGAGTCCGAGTTCTTTGTGGGGACAGTATCGGCATGCCTTCCGTCGGGCTCGACCGGGCTGAGCTTATATGTGGCTCCCTCACTATTTAGCTCGACGCATATATACTGCAGCGGCGGGAGTTACTATCAATACAATTGCAACTTTCCGGGCGTCGGGCCGGGTAACGTCACGGTAATGTTCGAGATGAATGGCTACAATTACACCGGCATGGACGCCAGCGGCCAGATCAATATCAGCCTGTACACTCAAACTACTCAGGGATCAGCCAACGTCACCGTTACCTCCGCTGCTAACCCGTACGAACCGCCGAGTTCCGACCCTGACGCGCCCTGCCCTACCTGCGGCAATGCCGGGAATCCAATCAATGTGACCAATGGCAACACCTGGATTCCGCAGCAAGATTACTTCATGCCCGGGATCGGTGGAGGGTTGACCGTGACTCGGACATGGAACAGCCTTTGGTCAAGCATGAATCCCCCGGAGGAAGTTGGTATTTTTGGGGACAGTTGGCGCAGCAACTTTGAAGAACGCATTCAGGTGTTGGGCGGGAACTCTTACAAGTACTGGAAAGGGAATGGTAGTTCGCTGTTTTATGGCTACAGCTCCGGCGCGGGCTACTATTTGACCGCTCCGCTCGACGATCAAACCACACTAAGTTTCAACTCAACAACAAACCAGTGGATCATCACTGAGAAGAACGGCACAAAGAGATTTTTCAACAATGCCGGCTATTTGGTTTCGATTGTAGACCTAAACGGCAACACTACAACAATTAATGTCGACGCAAATAACCAGAATCGAATTGCCAGCATCACCGACGCCTCCGGCCATATCCTTACTTTCAACTATGCCGACGCCAACAACCCGCGCCTCTGCACTAGTATTACTGACTCGGTGGGAACGTATACACAATATGTGTACGACGATCCTACTAAGCGCCTTACGCAGGTTCAGTACCCCGATGGTTCGCAATACAACTTCACGTACGACCAAACCGTGAACACCCTGATCACATTGGTTACGGATTCGATGGGCAAAACAATTGAAGGCCACACCTACGACTCCACGCGGCGGGGCCTCACCTCCTATCAGGCGAACGATTCCAATGGAAGCCCGGTCAACAAAGTCACCATCACCTACGCTTCTCCGGATGTCTGGCATAACACGGTCTGTGACTCACAAAACAACTGCATCCGCGTTGAAGTCACTAACCGGGCACAACGCCACTATCTCTCCTTGACCTCCGGCAGTGGCAACGCCTGCAATTCGTGCGGCTTTCTGGGGAATTCCATCTCGACCTTCAGCCCCTCTGGATATCCGACATCCCTCACTGACGCCAACGGGAACACGACCCTGTACACCTTCGATGCCTCTGGTAACCTGCAGAGCAAATCTCTCCCGGACGAATCCACGGGTTACTACGACACCTGGAACTACACGTACAACTCGTTCGGTGAAGTGTTGACCATTAGTGATCCGCTCGGAGCAGCGGGCGATGTCAACCACACAACGGTCTACGGCTATGACGCGAAGGGCAATTTAACCTCGATCACCACGCCCTCGCCAGATGGGGGAATCACCTCTCCGAGCGTTACCAGCTTTACCCCCAACGCTCAAGGCCAGGTCACCAAGATCACAGACCCTTTGAACAACGCAACCAACATCACCTACTGCACGATGAATCAGGCCAACTGTCCCTACGGCCTGATCTACTACGTCAAGGACGCGCAGAACCACCAGACCACCTACAGCTACGACGGGCGCGGCAACCGGCTCTCCGTCACCGACGCGCTCACCCACGTCACCAGCTTCCAGTACGATCCCATGAACCGGCTGAAGCTGATTACCTATCCCACCTCGCCGGCCACCACGGTGCAATTTCACTACGACTGGCGCGGACGCCGCGACTACGTCATCGACCAGGACAACAACAAAACCACCTACGGCTACGACGACGCCGACCGGCTCCTGACCGTCACCGATGCCCAAAGCCCCACCCCTGGCGTTACGACCTACGCTTACGATACCGAAAACAATCTGACTGATATCTACGACGCCAAGAACAACCACACCCAGTTTCAATATTATCCGGGGAGGATTCTCAACAAGACCATTTTCCCCTCGACCTTGTCCGAGAGCTACGTGTTTGACGCCAACAACAACCTCACCTCCAAAACCGACCGCGATACTAACGTCATCAACTACTCCTACGACTGGCAGAACAACCTCCGCCAGAAGACCTACCCTGACAGCAGTTCCGTAACCTACAAACGCGACGCCGCAGCCCGCCTGTACGAAGTCGATGACACCGTCACCGGCACCTACACTTTCGGCTATGACAACATGAACCGGCTCACGTCGGCGGGCGTCGACTACAGCTTCGACAGCGCCGGCAGGCTGACGGTGCAGTACGGCTACGACAAAGGCTCCAACCGCACCTCAATGACCGACCCCCAGACCGTAGCCACCACCTACGGCTACGACACGCTGAACCGCCTGCATACCCTGACCTACAACAATCAGACGCCGAATTTCGTCTTCGGTTACGACGCGCTGAGCCGGCGCAACTCGCTCACCCGGCCCAATAGCGTCGATACCACCTATGGCTACGACCCGGTTTCTCGCCTGACCAGCGTGTTGCACAAGCTGAGTACGACCGTGCTAGACGGGGCCACCTACACCTACGACAATGCCGGCAACCGGCTTACCCGGACGGACAAGCGCCTTGGTACAACCCTCACCTATGGCTATGACAACATCTACCAGCTGAAAACGGCCAAGCAGGGGACTACGACCAAAGAGAGCTACACCTACGACCTGGTTGGAAATAGGCTGAGTTCACTCGGCGTGAGCCCCTATAACTACAATTCGTCGAACGAGCTGACCTCGATCCCGAGCGGCAGCTATACCTACGACAACAACGGCAACCGCAAGTCGGATCCCCCAGGCGCACAGTACAGTTGGGATTTCGAGAACCGGCTGACGCAGGTGATTCTGCCGGGCACGGCAGGGACTGTGAATTTCAAGTACGACCCCTTCGGGCGGAGGGTGCAGAAGGCCTTCACGCAGAACGGAACAACGACAAATACCGACTACCTGTACGACTACATGGGCATCCTTGAGGCAACGGACCAGAGCGGAAACGTGATAGCGCGCTACACCGGAGGCCCGTGGATCGATGAGACCCTGAGCCAGCTGCAGTCAGGGACAAGTAGCTACTACGAGCAGGATGGACTTGGCTCGGTCACCTCGTTGAGCAATTCGGCAGGAGCACTCGCAAACACCTACACGTACGACAGCTACGGAAAGTTGACTGCCTCCAGCGGCACAATCGCAAACCCGTTCCAGTTCACAGGCCGCGAGTTTGACGCCGAGACGAGCCTCCGGTTCTACCGCTTCCGGTATTTCGATTCCGTGGTTGGTCGCTTTGCTTCTGAAGATCCGGTCGGTTTCGACGGGGGCATAAACTTTTACAAGTACGTGCAGAATAATCCTGCGCTGCTAATCGATCCCTTTGGTCTTTCCTCATTGACGTTCAACCGAGCCAACGGATCGCTGACGCTCTACGACAAGAATGGCGACGTCATAGCAGTCTGCACGGCGGCGAACAACACCACCAGGAGCAGTAACGGGCCTTGGCCGAATGGTACATATCCGTTTTCAAGCCATAATAACCACCCACCCGATCCGAACGGGCCATACGGTTCTTATGGAATCGATGTTTTTGACGTTCCCGGGCGGACAGGAATGGGTGTTCACTCTGGGCGTGCCAACAGCGGTGGTCCCAGCCATCCCACACTGGGTTGCGTGCGGACTACCGATGACTGCATGAAGAAGATTACCGACTGGCAAGCCCATGATCCAATGACTGACGTCACGATTCAATAATGGGAGGTTTGCGATGTTTCGCCTGATAGCGGTACTAGCTCTGACGGTTGGAATAAATGGCTTTCCATCTGATGCGTCTAAGAAGTCTTGCACTAAGTCCGAGGCAATGCAGGCTGAGAAGCAAGTGGACTCGCTGAAGGATTGGGATGACGTCCATCAATCATATGGAAAATTTTCTCAGTGCGACGACGGTGCCATCGCAGAAGGCTTCAGCGACGCCGTCGGCAAGCTGCTTGCAAATGACTGGGGTCAGTTAGGCCGCTTGGTCACGCTAGCCAAAACTGACAAGAACTTTGAGCGGTTTGTGGTCAAGCACATTGACGAATCTCTTTCCGCCGACACCTTGCAAATAATATCGAATAATGCTCGATCATCCTGCCCGGCAGGAGCGCAAAGGTTGTGTAGTTTGATCACAAGAGCGGCAGCCGGCAAGCAGGGGGGAGCAGGATCCAAATAAGAACTTCGTCTTCGCTATGACGCGCTCAGCCGCCGCAATTCGCTCACGCGGCCCAACAGTGTGGACACCAGCTATGCGTACGACCCCGTGTCGCGGTTGACCAGCGTACTGCACAAGCTGGGAACGACGGTGCTCGACGGGGCCACCTACACTTACGATGGCGCCGGGAACCGGCTTACACGGACGGACAAGCGCCTTGGTACGACCCTTACCTTTGGTTACGACAACATCTACCAGCTGAAAACGGCCAAGCAGGGGACCAGCACTAAAGAGAGCTACACTTACGATCTGGTGGGCAATAGGCTGAGTTCACTTGGAGTGAGCCTTTATAACTACAACTCGTCGAACGAGCTGACCTCGGTCCCCAGTGGCAGCTACACCTACGACAACAACGGCAACCGCAAGTCGGACCCCAGCGGCGCGCAGTACAGTTGGGATTATGAGAATCGGCTGACGCAGGTGATCCTGCCAGGCACCGCCGGCACGGTGAATTTTAAGTATGATCCGTTCGGGCGGCGGGTGCAGAAGGCGTTCACCCAGAACGGGACCACGACCACCACGGATTATTTGTACGATGGCGTGAACACTCTGGAGAGTTTGAACCAGAGCGGGACCGTTCTGTCGCGCTACGTGGATTCGCTCAGCATTGACGAGCCGTTGTCGGAGTTGATTTCTGGAACGACAAGTTACTACGAGCAGGATGGGCTTGGATCGGTTAGCTCGTTAAGCAACTCGGCCGGGGCCCTCGCCAACACCTACACGTACGACTCGTACAACGCGAAATCGGGGACAGACGGGACTGTCCCCATTTTTTTCGCCCAATGTGGGAATGGAACCAATTCCCACGATCCAGAAATTGCTGGGAGCCCTGCCAAGTTCGAGTCCTTTCTGATATTTTCTGCGTATGGCCCGCTTCGCTCGCGTCGTCGTGGTTGACGTTGCCCACCATGTTACGCAGCGGGGGAACGCCCGGCAAGTAATTCTGTCCACCGACGGCGATCGCGCCGCGTACCTCGAATTACTGCAGCAATACTCTGAGCTTCACAACCTCTGTTTGCTGGGTTACTGCCTGATGTCGAATCATGTGCATTTGATCGTGGTTCCGCGCAGCGGCGAGGCTCTGGCGCAGACTCTCAAGCACACCCACGGACGCTACGCCTCCTATTGGAACGCGCGGAACTCGTCGAGCGGCCATGTGTGGCAAGGGCGATTCTACTCGTGCCCGCTCGACGAAACTCATCTGTGGAGAGCGCTGCGCTACGTGGAACTGAATCCGGTGCGGGCGATGATGGTGACGGCGGCGGAGCAGTGGCGATGGTCGAGCGCAGCTGCCCACTGCGGAAGCGGCGTCCCACAGGCCCTGCTGGAAATGGAGCGATGGCGAAAACGCTGGACGGAGGCAGAATGGCGCGAACATCTTGGGGCGGAAGAATCCGCGGCTGAGGTAAGGGCGCTACGCCAGTACACTCACACGGGACGGCCGCTGGGGTCGGCTGAGTTCGTTGCGGCTCTGGAACACTCCACCTTGAGGGCGCTTAGCGCACGGAAGGTGGGACGTCCGAAGAACCCGGCAGGCGGTTCCCGGCAGGATGGTATTGTTTTTGCTGCGTAGCTGCGGGAAATGGGGACAGTCCCGTCTGTCCCCGGTTTATTGTCCGTCCCCGGTTTATTGTCCGGCAGGCGATTCCCGGCAGGATGGTATTGTTTTTGCTGCGTAGCTGCGGGAAATGGGGACAGTCCCGTCTGTCCCCGGTTTATTTTCCCGTTTTATTGTCGCAACAAACGAAGGACCTCACGTTCAATCACCAATGAATCGAAGAAGAGAGCGATCCTTTCGGCATCGCGTTGCCATCTGCCGCACGCCGTCAATCAATTTGTTCTCTTCAGGCGTTTCGGCGCGTTTTTCTAATTGACTCCATTCATTAAGGAACCGCTTTACTTGTAGGTAGTTGAAATAGGTATCTCCATACCAATCAATCTTCGTCAGGATATCGGGTGAGTCCTCGTCACACGGAGGAAGGAGTTTATGCAAGAAGTTTCTCGGATCGTCGAGCCGCTCGAAAATTGCGCCGCTGTAGTCTGTCACCACGATGCTGAGTCCCATAACTCTCCTTACGGGTGCCTTGGAAAAGCTGTGATAGAGTTGCCTGCGGTATCGGTTATCACCCGTATAGATCGATGTTGCCGCCCCAGTTGGACGGGTGGCCCGGGCCCGCCGATGGAGATAGTTTAAAAACAAGTTTTGGGACGGCGGGCAGGTGTTACATGGCCCGCTTCAGCACCATCACGGCCGACTCATCGGCGCCGATGGCGCCCAAGAATTTTCTGAGCTCTTCTGTGCGTTCGGGAGCGATCAACATGTCGCGCCAAACCAGTTCCCGCCAGTATTTTACTTTCGAGCCTTGCACTTCAATCTTGCTCTCGTAGCTGGCGAAACCCGCATCCAGCTTGACGGGGTTGGGTGTGTCTTCGACGAGAAACTCTTTGGGTAACTCAATCTCAAAGGTATCGGTTTCCTGCGAGGCTCTTTCGAATTGAAAGGGATAATTTCTGGGCTTGAGCTCAAGGGCAAAAGCTTTCTCGCCCAGCACGCGAGGCCGCAACAGCATCAGCGGGCCGCGCACCTGTCCATAGCCCGGATCGGCGACGGTGAGTGAAATTACGAGATCCTGCTGAATTTGATCCAACTCCTGGATCTCCGTCTTTTCGATGGTCATGCCTTTCATGGAGCGGTTCACTCTGCGTTCGATTCTTTGTTCGCGCTCGCGCTGATTGGCGTAGGTCATCGCCTCTCGTTCCTTGAGAGCGTGGTCTCCGCTGCGCTCTTCCACAATTTTTCCGGTCAGCGATCCATCCCCGGCCAGGGTGAACGTTCCGGTGCGGGTGAGCTTGTTGGTTTTCGCCTGCAGCCAGGGAGTATGAATTAATTCCCCAGAGCCAGCGGCTACCAGGAGCGCGTAGCTGTCCTGCAAGTCACCGCGCAGTTCTCCCAGTGGCGTGTACTCATCGGTTGGATCGAAAATGAGGTAAGTCTTGCCAGTCTTGCTTTTAACCAGGGCGGAATAGGAATCGGTGCTCACGCCCGGGGGCACCTCGATGGCAAGGATCATATGATTGAAGGCGGGCGAGGGCATCTCGGGGTGCACTACTCCCCGGTACGTGCTGATGATGACGTAGTTCGATTCGATCCCTACTTCATGCAACATGCTGCTGAGCAGAGTGGCTTTGTCTTTGCAATCTCCATAGCGAAAACGGAAAACATCCTGAGCAGTGTGCGGCTGAAATCCGCCGACTCCAATTTCGATGGCAACGTACCTGATATTGGACTGAAGAAACGAGGTGAGTGCCCGAACCTTGCCGTCAAAATCGGTTTTCCCGGCGACCAGTTCCCGTGTTTTCGCGGACAATTCGGGAGTGGGATCACGGCGCCCAGTTACCAGGGATTCGTACCATTTCCCCATGGCCTCCCAGGAAGCGGTGTTCCTGGCGGATTCTCCGGGCTGAAGGTAGGCCAGTTCCAATCGCGCGCTAAGCGCGAATCGCGATGGGCTCAAAGGCTCATGCCTGATGGCGGGCAGGTCGTGCAAAACCCATTGGGCTTCATTTCCGGCAACTGAGGTGGGAGTTACTGGCGATGTCCCAGACCACTTCGCCACATATTCCCAGCCTCGCGACAGTTGCAATTCGACGCGAGCTTCGTGGACGGGGACACTCTCCTGGAAACTCGAGTCCAGATGGTTCAACCAGGGATGGCGCCGGACTTCGTATTCAAAGGCCACGACGGAGCCGGGATCGGAGGCCGGAACGGAAGTCACTCGAAAACGAATGTCGTCATAAAGATCGTAGTCAAACAGGCCGTGCTCGGCGAACTCTTTTTCTTTGACTTCGTATTCATGACCGGCCTTATCAATGGACCATGCGTGCAGGGCAGTAATTTTTTCTTTCTGCCGAAAGTGCAGGTGAAAGGTGCCTTGGTCTCTTCCCTCGGGACGCAGAATTTTTACCACGCGACGATAGTGTTCGGTATATTCGTCCGCGGTTGATACGACATAAGCGGTGTCGTCGAGGAGGACCACGGCGTTGGTTTCGGCTTCATACCTGGGCAGGGAAGCGGCGGCCGCGGTACGCACCCAGTCCGGGACGGTAGCAGCGCGAGCGCCTGCACTCCAGAGCAAGAACACTAGCGGAGCCAGGCAAACGGCCGCGCGTTTATTTAAGCTCGGCATGTGCCGCCGCCTTCGCCAGCAGCGGTTGATCGTCTCCGGCTTTAACTTTGTCAAAAAAACCTTTCACGTTCTTGTACATGTCGGGGGGAAAGGCCAGGCCGCCGATGACCAGTTCGCGCCGGGCAAAAATGCTGTTACCGGGCTCCTGTTTTTGTATGGTCTTGTACACGGCGAACTCGGCTACTACGCGGTCGTTCGGGGGCAGGCTCTCCACCTCGAGATCAGGGGGCAGAATAATGTGGACTTCGTCAATCTCGTGAGAGAGGTAATCGAAGTAGATTGAGTTTACGCGCTCTGAAGCGGAGAAGCGCGCACCATCATTTATCTGGAACAAATGTGCCGGGACGACCCAACGCTTTCCTGAACCGATGGCCAGGGGGCAGGAAATATGGAACTCGGCCGCCAGAGGGGCGTCGGTCACATCCCAGTTGGGGGTTCCGACGAGTGTGACTTCGCTGTCGGCGGGCAACCAGTGTTTAGCCTCATCCTCGAGTAATTTCTTGCGACCCTCGGCATCGGTTTTTCCCGCAGTGCGGCGGCGCTCCATGCCTTCCAGGCCATAAAAGCCGACCTTTACAGTTCCTTCGGCCTTACCGTCGAGCGTCATTTTTATTCGCGCCAGGCGCTGGATCATAGCCTGGTCGTAGTCGAGTACGGTGCTCTGGGCGATCTCGGTGCCTTTTCCTTCGCGTTGCCGCAGGCCTCCGACATTGGAATATCGCCAGTCGAGCAGCCCAAAGGGACAGAATTTAGTTCCCGGATCGAGAAACGATTCCTTGCCGTTGAGTTGAGTAATAACGATCTCAGCGGTGAGTTGGGAGGTAGTCAAAAGAGCGGGCTCGAAAAACTGCTGATCGCGCGAGGCGACCCACATCAGCCAGGCTGGAATGCCCGCGGTCCTTAACATGGCGACATAGAGTTTGTTCAGGTCATCGTGGGAACCGCCGTGCTGGCGTATGACGTCCTCCGCGCCGCGATCTAACTTGATGCCGAGGGCATGCTCTTCCTGTTCGGCCTTGGGGGGCTCGTAACTCCAGTTGTCGAAGTGACTGACATAGGCATAAAGCTTGCGCGCTTTGACTTCGGGTGAATCGGCGGCGGAGACGGTCTGGGCAACGGCCTCAGAGACGCCGTTTTTTCGTCCCACGAAATTCTCGACATCCTTGTTCCAGAACTTGCCTTCGTCTTTCCAGAAGTCTTCCTGCTTGTCGCCCACCATGTAATAGAACTGCACCCGGTAGCGCAAAACCGCGACGGGCGGCATATGCGGCTCGCGCACAATCGGGGGGATGTTAGTCATTGCCAGGTCGACGTGCCCGGTGGCCTGGCGCGAACTTCCCAATTGAGTGCCGGTAATCAGGTCGATCTCGACGGGCTTGATTCCCTTGGGTAACGAGGAGGTCCAAGCCACACCGCGGCCGACGCGATCATGTGCCAGATGCAGCATGCCTGAGTAGGGAATAAATTCAAAACTCGCCTTCTTCTGGAAAAGCTCGGTTTGCACCTCCCAATCGGGTGCGTAAAAAGTATGGTCATCGTAACGTTGGGAGTAACGGTATTCGACAATGCTGCCCACCTGCACGTCAGGCAAGGAGAATGACTTCACTTGATAGTGCTCTTGCTGGCCGTGATCCTTGCTGCGGGTGAGCACCTTGTCAAAGGCCTTACCGGTGAAGGGAATTACGGTTCCATCGCTGTGGACGGTCCGTCCGCTGATGTCGTAAATGATGAAGTGGCGGCGGCTGTAGGGGATCTCCACATCGGCATACCGTCTGCCTGCTTCGGTGAGCACCTTGATGCGCATGGCGACGGTGCGGTAGTTATGCGGATCGTCGGTGGTCTCGTCGCGCAGCAGTACGACTGCGGCAGCTCCAGGTTGTTCCGGCAGCGCGGTCATGGCGCGCTCCTCCGGGGTAATTGCAGGCCAGTCAGCAGCGCGAGCCGTGAAAGGGAGACAAGAGAGGAACAGGAACAGTAGAAAAATGCGGCCAGAACAGCGCAATAAGGATGGCATAAAGCCCTCGACGAAGTAGCCCCGCATTATGCGGGTGTTTCCCCTAATTGGCAAGTTGATTCCGAGGTATCCGGCGGGGATCGGGTCTCGGCTGATGATTGGCCGAAATTGGCCACCGGTGGCCGAAATGAGCCGGTGTAAGTTGCTCAAAATAACGGAACTCTTCACGATTCCCAGGGTTTGGTCTGGCAGCAGGAATTCTGGGGGGCATAGTGAAAAACAAATTATCTAAAACACTTCTTAGTACATTGTTCACCGGCGCAATGGCGCTGGCGACCGTTACTTCCATGATTGCGCAGGACGGCTCATACGATAAGCCCTCAGCGGGGGTGAGTGTGCAGGTGGACCAGGGGGCGCCGGCGGAGCAGACCGCGCCGGTGTATCGTTCGCCGCAGGACAATACGCCGCAATACCAGGACAATGCGCCGCAATACAACGCGCCGCAGAATGATGCCCGGCAATATGATGCTCCGCAATACAGTGAGCAGGAGCAGAGCGCGCCTCAGGACGTTGCGCCGGCAGCGCCGCGAGATCAAGATGCGTACCAGGACCGTGGATATCAGGATCGTGGGTACCAGGATCGTGCGTATCAGGACCGCGGGTACGAAGATCGGGCCTACGAAGATCAGAACCAGGTTGCTGCGCCGGCGGCTGGGCCGGATCAACGGCAGTACACGTCGTTAGCGCCGGAGCAGTTGAATAAGTTGGTGGCGCCGATTGCGTTGTATCCCGATGCGCTGGTGGCGCAGATACTGGCGGCATCGGCGTATCCGACGCAGATCGTAGAGGCCAACCGCATGGTACGCGAGAACCCGGACCTCAGGGGACGCGACCTGGCGGAGCAAGTCGACCGGCAGGATTGGGATCCGAGTGTGAAGTCACTGGCTGAGTTTCCCACAGTGCTGGCGAATCTGGACCGGGATTTGTCTTGGACGTCGGAGCTGGGCGCAGCCTATCAGAACCAGCCGAATGACGTGATGCAGGCGGTGCAATACATGCGTCATAAGGCGTACGCGGCAGGCAATCTGCGCAGCACGCCGCAAGAACGTGTGTACGAGCAGGGATCGGATGTAGATATTCAGCCAACCGATCCGAATGTGGTGTATGTGCCGGTTTATAACCCGGCATACGTTTACGGATATCCGGTAGGCTTGTGGCCTGGATTTTATCCGTGGTGGGGAGTGGGCGGCCCGTACATTTCGTTTGGTTTGGGTTTCCCGGTTTCGCCGTTCTTCGGTTTTGGTTGGGGATGGCGCGGATGGGGAATCGGGTGGGGCTTTCACGGTGGAATCTTCTACGGCGGACATCCTTATGCATTCCGCAGCGGAGGGTTTTATAACCACTCGGCGTTTATGCACGGAAACTATCGAGGATTCTCCTCGGGGCGTGGCGGATACGGAGCACGCGGATTTGCCGGCCGTGGATTTGGTTCAGCGGGCCGGGGGTATTCCGGTGCAACCCGAGGTTATGCGGGTTCGTCACGCGGGTTCGCGGGCAGCAATCGCGGAGCAACCGTGAACCGGGGTTTTGAAGGAAGCCGGGGCTATGCGAGCAGCCGAGGGTACGCGAGCAATCGGGGATTCTCCGGCGGCGAGCGCAGTTTCGGTGGACGGACTTTCTCTGGACCGACAGGGAGCGCTCCGCGAGCTGGTAGTTTCAGCGGCGGTGCGTCGCGCGGATACTCTTCGCGCGGCAGCTCCGGCGGTTCGCACGGTGGATATTCTGGCGGCGGCCGTTCGAGTGGTGGACATTCGGGTGGCGGGCGTGCCAGCAGCGGTGGTGGTCACAGCGGCGGACGCGGCGGCAGGCGCTAAGTCTTCCGTATCGTTGGTCACGTTTCCCAGAAAAAAGCCTCGCTCTTACGAGCGGGGCTTTTTTATTTGGTCGAATTCGGTCGGTGTTCGTTGGGTTTTTCTTTCGACTGGGAGGCTACTGCGAAGCAGACTTTAAAGACCAAGAACACGAGGCCGGCCCGAAGGGTGATGCCGCTTTTGCTCGCGAGAGGCCGACGGATGCGCGGCGCCTTACGTGGGCGAATGGTGATTGAGCGTTACAGGGATTTTTTTTCTTCTGGCGCGGGTGGCGGCGGGTCGGGCTTAGTCTGCGGGGGTTTGTGTTTTTCCTGGGAGTCGACGGCGAAGAGCATGTAGTGGTCGAAGCTGTGGCGGCGGTAGTAGCGGCGGCGGCGGAAGTCGAAATAAATCTCCGCGCTCTTGGGCAGCCACAAACTCATGTTCTTTTTGCCGAAGGGGATAGGGCCATACTCGACGACCTGGTGCTCGCTGAGAAGTTCGATCTCGGGCATGGGGCTGACCAGATCGGATTCCATGCGCACGATCTGAAAACCGTCGGCGGTGATCCAGGCGCGGCCTTTCAAGTTGACGGAGTGGATCTGATTTCCGACTTTGTAGCTGTGAATGCGGCTGGGGCGGTCGGGGCGCTGCTGGAAGCGAACCAGCCAGGTGGGCTGTCCGCGCCAGTCTCCGAGGCCTTCGCATTTCATCTCAAAGTTGTCGCGCATGTGGGGATGAAAGACCAGTGCGAGAGCAGCGAAGCCGGAGCTGGCGATCTGGTCGGGATAATCGGTGACTCCCATTTTTGCGGAGCGGAACTCATCCACATTCAGGTAGCCGGGCTGCTCTTCTGAGATGGAGACGACGTAGTTGAACTTGCGGGAGTCGGTGCGGATGGGAATGCCGTAGCTATCGAGCCGCTGATGGAAGAGATCTTCGACGGCGGCAAATTTGGTGACATCTTCCACCAACGATTGCACGCGCGCTCCGGATTCGGCGAGCACCTGACCGATGGGGCAGACGGATCCCGGAACAATATTGAGTTTTACTTCGTCAATGCCGGGCGGCTGCCACGAGTTGGGAGCCAGGGTAGGAGCGGCAAGAGCCTGCAGGGGATCGACTCCGACCAACTTGGAGGGAGATTTTTCTGCAGGGGTGTGGGTGGAGGAGGAGGTCGCACCCTCTTGAATTTCAGCAATCAGGCCGCGCACTTGTCCGGCCATGGGATGGAGCGGCGACTCTTGCAGGAACTGATTGAGGGCTGCGACTCCGGCCTGATCATCGCCCAGGCTGACCAGGGATTCGCCTAGAACAAGTTGTGCGGCGCTGGCATGAGCTTTACCTTTATCGATGGCGATTCGGGCTTCGTCGCGGGCGCGATCGTACAAATGCAGATGAAGATAGGCGTCGGCCAGAAGATCGTGTGGTTGCCAGCTATCGGCATCTTCGATGACAGCCTTCTCGAGGGCGGAGCGAGCGGCGGGATAGTCCTGAGATTGCAATCCGGCGCGTCCTAAGAGGGTGAGGGCTTGCTTGTTCTTGGGATTGATATTGGCGGCGGCGCGCAGGTAATCCGCGGAGCGTCCGTACTCTCCAGTTTGATAATAAAGATAGCCGAGAAGGAAATTTACGTCGGAACTGGAGGGATCGGAAGCGTAGGCAGCGGCCAGTTGTTTTTCGGCCTCCTTCAGATTGTTCGACTTCAGCGCGAAGACGCCGCGCTTTACTTCTTTGCGAGCTTTGGTAGAGATAACGGCATCGGGCACGTCGAGGTTGAGGGCGTCGGGATCACGCTTCAAGGTGAAGTTCAGTTGGATGGGCCTCCAGGAATTTACGACCTGTAACTGGCGGCGCTCGCTGAGATAGCCTACGGCGCTGACTTCAATGTCGTAGGTTCCGTAAGCAACGTCGGTGAAAACGCCCTGAGAAACGTGATCGAAGAAACGCCCTTGCACAACCTCGCTGGTGGTCTGCCAGGTGGCAATATTGGTGGAGCGGTTTAATAACCGAAGCAGGGCTTGACGATCAAGCAATGCAGTTTTCTTTTCGGAGGAGACCGTGGCCACGACGATGCCGGTGCCGGGAGTAGTTACGTAGGTGAAGTTTTGATCGCGCAATCCGCTATCGGTGGTTTGGGCTGGCGCAGGGATGGTAGTTAGACAGCACGCGAGGATAAGCGAGAGGTTGAGGCAATTGGGGAGAAAGGCTGGAGGAACAAAGCGGTGCATAAAAACTACGATCCCGGCAGAAGTGTGGCACAGGTTCCCCACCGCGTCAAACTGAAACAATTATTTCCCCGCGATGCCGAGGTCCTCGATGTGTTTGAGCATGTCGGCGGGGTCGGAGTAAGTACGAAAAGCGCCGGACTGAGTGAGTTCTTCCTGACTGTAACCTCCGGCGAGAATGCCGACGCCGAGGGCGCGGCGGCGGCCGGCGGCTAGCATGTCCCAGATGCTATCGCCGATGACAATGCAGTTTTCGATGGGAAAGCCGAGACGGTTTGCGGCCAGGACAAAGACATCGGGCGAGGGCTTGGCCTGTTTGACGTCGTCGCCGGTGACGACCACTGTTTTCGGCGGGATGGCCAGGCTGCGCAGAATGCGCCTGGTTTGGGTTTTGTTGCCGGTAGTGGCGATGGCCCAAGGTACGCCTTGCCGGGTGAGATGACGGAGGAGTTCCTGGGCGCCGGGAAGCAGGCGAAGATGGCGGCTAAGGCGAGTGAAAGCGGCGTCATGCTGCTTTTCGAGAGCCTCAAGATTGACCCTGCGATTGCGCGGCGCGTGCTCGCGGAACAGCTGGTGCAGCATGGATTTTCCGCTCATTCCGACATGGCGATGAAGCTTCCAGTCGGGGATGAGAATGCCGGCGGTTTTCAACGGAGCCGACCACGCGATTACGTGCTGGTAGACGGTGTCGACGAGGGTACCATCGAGGTCAAACAAAATTGCGGGCTGAGTGGCGGGCTGGGATGGCATGAGAGTGGGACATCTTCGATGAGGGCGCGAGGGATTGCGTTGCAGTGGTTTTGGATTTTATTGCAGAGGGTGCGAGGGGGGAACCAGATCGGGCGAAGAGGCGTCGATGGAGAGGCGGTGAGCCAGACTAGGGAGAAGCGTGCAATCCGGCGGCGTCGAAGACAAAGGCTTTCACTACTCCTTCGGGGCCGTGAGCGGGCACTTCTTTTCCATTGAAAATGAAGCTCACTCCGGCGGCGTTTCCAGCGCGAACATAGATTTCATGGCTGGCGCGAACCGAAGTGTGGGCCGGCGCAATGAGAGTTTCTTCGGCCACGGGTTTGCCATCGGCCACGATTGAGACCCAGGTAGTTTTCTCGGCGCGGATGAGCAAGGTAAAAGTGGCGGGTGGCTTCGCGGCGGCGGAACGTGTTTTCGTGGTAAGCACTGGAGGAACGGAAGTTGCGGGAGCCGGCTTGCCAGCCGAACTGACAGCGGGCTTCGGTACGGGAGTCAGTTTTTTCGGCGGGGAAGAGAGAATGGCAGCAGGTTTGAAAGTGGTTGTTGAAGTGGCCGCTACGGGGGGCGCGGATGTTTTCGAAGCGGGTGCTGGAGCGGAGGCGACTACGGGTTGTGATGTGGGGGGGGCAGGCGGCGGCGTGGAGAATGGCGCTGGTGGCGCGGTCTGCTGCGGCGTCGATACTGGAGGCGGAAGTTGGGCTGCGATTTTCGCCTCGGAGTGGCGGCGAAGATTCCAGAAGGCGAAGAGCACAATAATGACAAATGCTGCGGCGGTGAAGGGTTTCCACGGGACCGGTGGACGCTCGGAGACCGAGGCAGCGGAGGCCGGACCGGTGATGAAGCCTTGGGTGGGAAAGATTTCAGGTCCGGCATGGCTGCGAGGTTCATCGCGGGTTGCAGGCGCGAACGGCTCGGGTTGAGGCGATACCGGCAAGTGCGGTTTCAGTGGGCGAGGATTATCCGGGAGATGTCCGTTGTTGTCGCGTTCGTTTATCGGGACCGGAGGTGAAACTTTTTCGCGCGGAGCATTTTTCCTGGAGACTTCCTCATGGCGCGGGCTGTCCACAACATTTTTGTTGTGGGCGGCATGATCGACATTGGGAACTGGCGCGGGGCCGGCAGGCTTGCGTGGGGCTGAGGCGGGCGAGCGAAAGTCGGGCAGAATGGCTTGTTGCTGAATCTGACTCTCGCGCAGAGCGACAAGGTACTCAGAGACGGCCTCATCTTCGTTGAGGCCTACCTGACGGGCATAGGCTCGCACGAAGCCTTTGTTGAAAACGCCACCGGGAAGTTGATCGAAGTGTTCGTCTTCGAGGGCGCGAAGCATGCGCGGACTGATCTTGGTGGTGTTGGAGATGGCGTCCAGTTCAAGGCCGCGCTGCTCGCGCTGCTTGCGAAGTTTCTCTCCGAACGCTCCCACGCATGGCTCCCGCGGGCGGGTCTGCCCCATCCGCAAAAAGATCAAACGACAATGATAGGCGAAGGCGGAGAGCCACGCCATATGGAAGAAAGAGAGCTCGGTTACCTTGGTGAAAAGGGGAAGAAAATCTCAAACCTAGACGGAAACAGGGTAACCCTGTGTCAGGGGGCTTTTCTATCTACCACCAGGGTGAAATCTTTTTTGCAGGTTTGATTGGGGTTGTAAAAGACGGAGGACTCATGAGCGCCGGCGGAGGCGCGAAAAAAAAGTCCTTCTTTACTTTTGTCGGGGAGTCCGATGAAGCGAGCTTTGCCGGCGGAGTTGGTGCCGGCTTCGAGATCAAGTTTGTGCAAGTTGAGCTTGCCGTAGGCGATGTGCAGGCGGATCTTGGCGTTGTAGATGGGTAATCCGCTGGAATCGTTGATGGTGAATCCGGCGGTGCAGGGGCCGAGCCCGGCATCAATTTCAGTAATGGAGTTGGGATCGGATGAGGCCGGAGGCGGCGCCGCCGGAGTGCTTTGCGCCAGCAGAGTCGAGGCTGACGCTGTAATAAGGACTGCGAGGAGGGTAGCGGGTGGGAGCTTTATTCCGGCCAGTTTCATAGACTCAGGATACTCCCGGGGTGAGAATTTGGAGAGGGTAGAGGCCGCCCAAGGTTGGTATGCCATAGTTGCCATTGGCTTTAGCGGCACTGGTTACCAACGGTTATTGCCGGGGAGACGAGGCGCACCTATAATTTTTCTAACCGTCACTCCGTCCATTCCCGATCAAGGAACCAGCATGTCCGAGGCTACCGGCACCCAAATGACGCGGCAGAGCCAGGAACTGAGCATTTTTCACGACGTGGCGAAGGCGCTTACGTCCTCGCTGGACCTTGACTCCATTCTGCAGACCATCATGGAAAAGATGGCGGAGTATTTTCGTCCGGATACATGGTCACTGCTGATGGTGGATGAAGAACACGATGAACTGTATTTCGCCATTGCCGTGGGCGAGGCGGCCGAGGCGCTGAAGAATGTTCGACTGAAGGTAGGCGAGGGCATCGCGGGATGGGTGGCCAAGAACGGCGAGCAAGTGATTTCAGAGGATGTGGAAAGCGATCCGCGCTTTGCCAAGCGCATTGATGAAACAACCCAGTGGGAGACCCATTCGGTAATCTGCGTTCCGTTGAAGTCGCGGCTGCGGGTGCTGGGAGTGATCCAGTTGGTGAATGTTGACCTATCGCAGTTCAATGAGCCGGAACTATTTTTTCTGCAGGCGCTTTGCGACTATGCCGCCATTGCCATTGAGAACGCGAAGTGGGTGGAGAAGATTCAGGAACTGACCATCACCGACGATTGCACCGGCCTTTACAACGCGCGGCACTTGTACAAAACGCTGGAGACCGAGGTCTACCGGTCTTCCCGCTTCGGCTACGAGTTCAGCCTGTTGTTTATCGATCTGGACCATTTCAAATCGGTGAATGACACTCACGGGCATTTAATTGGCAGCAAGCTGCTGTCGGAAATTGGCTATCTGGTGAAGGCGCAACTGCGCTTGATTGATTTCGCGTTTCGCTACGGTGGCGACGAGTTCGTCGTATTGCTGCCGCAGACGGGAAAAGATCAGGCGCTGGTGGTGGCGAAACGCTTGCGCGATGCGCTGCGCGCCAGCAGCTTTTGCCGCGACGAAGGATTGAATCTGAATGTGAGGGCATCGCTGGGACTGGCGACCTATCCGCACGATGCGAAAGATGCGCACGACATTATTCGCCAAGCCGACGAGATGATGTATCTGGTGAAGAACACCACCCGTGACAATATTGGGATTGCGCAGCGGGGAGTGATGAAGTAGGAATTGAGCGATTGAGTGATCGGGTCATTGAGTCATTGAAAGAACCAATCGCCCGAATCAGTTGCTAGATTTCTTTTCCGAATCCGCCGTCTTCACATCCGGCTTCCATGGATTCGCATTGGGCGGTCCGTTGGGATTTACTCCGAAGTCCCACACATAGAGATTCATGCCTTCGTTGCCCTTCATTTCTACCAGGGCATATTCGCCAGGGGCCAAATCTTCGATGGGAGTGAGTTTTAGCCAGCCGCCGCTTACTTTTGTGATGGTGGTTTTGACGAAGTCCTCGTTCTGGCTTACCTTGCCCGTGACGTTGCGCTTGAGGTTTCCGACGATGCGTTTGCCGCCCTTTACTTTGGCGCGCACGATGCGGAAGCGGTCGAAAGGAATGATGGCCTGCTCCGGCTGTTGGGGTTGTTGCGGACCTTGCGGCTGGGCGCGAGGCGCGTCCAGGCTGGGCTGGGATGGTTTGGCGGATGCGGTCTCGCCTTCCGGCGGCTGAGGCTCGGAACGGTCCTGCTCATCGACGTTGATGTAGATGGCGGGGACGCCGACGTGAGCATGCACGATGGCATGCTCGCCTTCGAGTTCTACGGACTGCCTGGCGCTGGCGACCGGGTTGATGGCTCCGCGAAAGATGTTGCCGCGGGTATTGCGATTGACGTCGCCCTCCAGTTGTTGCAGTTCCACGATCTGCGGCTGGCCTTGATAGGTATCGAGCAGAAAGACGCCAGCATCTTCCGGTAGGCGCAGCCCGGGTGCGACCTGCGGCAGATGAGATTCTTCAGCGGCGCGCTCGGCGTCGCTTTCTTTGTCCAACGCTTTCGCCTCGGGGATGGCGGAGGTGGCGCGGTCCTTCTCATACTTTTCTGTAGCCGGCCAGTCGACGAGGGAGGAGGGAAGTTCTTCCCACTCATCGCGCTCGGCGCTTTTGTAGCGGACGCGGTCGCCTTTCACTTCGTATTTTGTAACCAGTTGGTAGGAGCCGTCTTTCAGAACGAGCCGCCGGGCAAGGTCTTGCGCGTGATCCAATCCGCCGAACCCTAGAACGCACAGCATGGTCAGAGCGCGGAGAAAGGCATTACCGCTGAGAAAGGGACTCGGAGTTGAACTAGTCATAGCTTCTGTTTAGATGCGTTCCCGGAGACGCCCAGAATATTATCGGCTTGAACCAATCTTGCGTTGAACTTATTCAAGCTGCCGTAAAAACCGTGCCGTGATGGCCGAACTGTATTGACAAGCTATAAGCGACGTACTATATTTGCGGCCTTCCCCAAGTGAGATCGACTCTCACGAGTTAGACCGATGAGAGAGTTGATCTTGCATTTAGTGTGAGATGTTTCCCCCAAAGAGCGATTGATTCGCAGAAAAACCTGGCGGAGCCTTCCATGCAAAGCAAAACCTTCTTCATTAAATTCGGTGTCGCTCTGGTTTTATCGGTTGCAGTCATAGCATCGGTCAGCCGAACTGCGATCGCGCAGACAGAAACTGTTATATACAGCTTCAACATTAGCAACAACGGCGGAGTTTTTCCCAGCCCGGGCTTGATCGCCGATTCGCAGGGCAATTTTTATGGTACAACGGGCGCCGACAGCGACGGCTGCACCGGCAGCGGATGCGGAACGGTTTTCGAGTTATCGCCAAAGGCGGGTGGGGGCTGGGCGTTCAAGGTCTTGCATGCCTTCAGCAGAAACGGTACCGATGGATGGAATCCCGTGGTGGGCGTGGCGATCGACGCAAATGGAAATCTGTATGGAACAACTTATGCCGGGGGCGCCTCTGGTGAGGGCGTGGCTTTCAAAGTGAGCCGCAAGCCAGGCACCACTACTTGGACTGAAGAGGTGATCCACAGCTTTGGCGCTTATCAGGGAGACGGCCTGCAGCCCCAATCGTCGCTGCTCATCGGCACGAATGGGCATCTTTACGGAACCACGTATTTTGGGGGCGCACACACGTTCGGAACTGTCTTTGAATTGGTTCCCAAAGCGGGGGGAACGTGGCAGGAAGGCATTGTGCATAGTTTTAGCAACAACGGAGTGGACGGCACCAATCCGCAGGCTGCCCTGATTGCTGATTCGGCCGGAAACCTCTACGGAGCGACGCAGGAGAACGGAGCCGGCGGCGGCGGAACGGCCTACAAATTGACCCCGAAAGCTGGCGGCGGTTGGACTGAAAGCACCATTTACAGCTTCGCTGCTCCGGCTCCATCGGTGCTGACTCTTGGCGCTGATGGCAGTCTTTACGGGACCGACAACAATGGCGGCGCCAACTCACTGGGCAGTGTTTTCAAGTTGATTCCGGGAACCGGAGGAACATGGACCCAGCAGGTGCTGTACAGCTTCTGCCAGTCGAGTCAATGTGCGGACGGTCAGACTCCCGGCAGTGGAGTGGTCCTCGACGCATCGGGAAATCTCTACGGTTTGACGTCTGCCGGCGGCGCTTATTTCAGCGGTACCGCTTGGAAGCTGACGCCGGGATCAGGCGGAACCTACACCCAGTCAGTTTTGCACAGTTTCGGAAGTGCCGGCGATGGCTTTGGACTGTATTACGGCTACGGACTGGTGTTTGGAACGGACGGTAACTTGTATGGAACCACTCCGAGCGGCGGCGCCAATAACTACGGGACAGTGTTTCAGCTCACTCCTTAACCAGCGATTACACAGCCATTGGCGGAATGAAGCAGATCATAGTTTTAAGGCGTCAGCTGCGATCTTTACCGGATCAGGGCTTCCTTTGGCGATTGTTTCGAGCGCTGTCCTGTACGCCAGCAAGAGTTCTGCCGGGGTCATCTGCTTGCCTAATTTGAACGTTGTCATTTCCAGTCACCTCATCGAGGAAAGCTTCCGCGGCACTTTGAGTCTCGATCAACTGCTGATTTGATCTATTGTAGAGAATCAAAGCAACAGATTCTGGTTAATTCCGACCATCGTGCCTATCGACTGCGCCGTTTTCGGTAGTGAGCGGGAAAAAACGCCGCCGCTTGTAGTATTCTGACGTGTCAATATTCTGTTGGACGCAGGCCACTGACTCCACACACGATGAAATTGAAATCTATCCTCTACTTCTTTGGGCCGATACTGCTGCTTGCAACGGCGATGTCTGCGTCACAATCTTCCGCTTCTCAATATTCAACGCAGGGCAGCGTGGCCTCTGCCGCGGCTCCTCAGGGGGCGGTTTCTTATGCGTCGGTGTCGCAGTTGAATGGGTTGCTGGCGCAACTGGAGGCGGCGTCAAAATCTTCGCAGGCGGATCTGGCCAAGCTGCGGATCGACCACTGGAAGACGGATGGCGGATCGAAGAAGCGCTCGCTCTCCGATGTCGATTCGGTGCAGCGAAATTTGCAGAGTGCGCTGCCGGAGATGATTGGCCAACTGCGCAATTCTCCTGAGGACTTGCCGGCGACTTTCAAGCTTTACAGAAATCTGGATGCCCTCTACGACGTGATGAGCAGCGTAGTGGAATCGACCGGGGCGTTTGGATCGAAAGACGATTTGCAGGCGCTTTCGAACGACCTGAGCAGCTTTGAGGGAACGCGGAAGCAGTTAGCCGAGCGGGTGCAAACCCTGGCTTCGTCGAAGGAGCAGGAGATTGTTCGTCTGCGGGCTGATTTGAAGACAGCACAGGCGGCGATTCCGGCTGCGCCTCCCAAGAAGACGGTGGTGGATGATAACGAGCCGGCGAAGAAGCCCGCGGTAAAGAAGAAACCAGCGCCGGCAAAGAAACCGGCGACTCCGGCAACGACTGCTACTCCGACCCAAACGAATCCGCAGTAGCAGGCTTGGGCCGGGACTTCGAACTTCAGCCATGGGCCGAAAGCCGAAGCCCAACCTTCCCCGAATCTGTTACCCTTCCTTCCGCATCACATTGCAATCCGGCATGGGATTTCACGTCAGCATACCAGCGATTATTTTTGGCCTGATCATCATGGCCGTAGTGTTGCTGGACGCCTTTGAAACAGTGGTACTGCCGCGCCGGGTGACGAGGCAATTCAGGCTGACGGCGTGGTTCTACCGGCGCACATGGATTCCCTGGAGAAAACTCGCAGCATGGCTGCCCACGCAAGCCCGGCAACAGAGTTTTCTAGGATATTTTGGACCGCTTTCATTGATCATGTTGCTGGCTTTTTGGGCCGCGGGACTGATCCTGGGCTTTTCGCTTTTGCAGTACGGAATTGGCGGGCACGAGCAGTTGGGCAGCGAACCGCTGACCTTCCCCAGAATTGTGTACCACAGCGGTGAAACATTTTTTACGTTGGGTTACGGCGACATTGTGCCGACCTCGCCGCTGGCACGCTTTCTAGCGGTGCTGGAAGCCGGCATGGGCTTTGCGTTTTTAGGCGTCGTGATCGGATATCTTCCGGTGGTCTACGGATCTTTCTCGCGGCGTGAGATTCAGATCTCAATGCTGGATGCACGCGCTGGTTCACCGCCGACCGCCACGGAGTTGCTGGTCCGGTTGGCGGGCAGCGCGGAGCATCCGTCGGTCGACCAAACGGTGCTCGATGAAGTGTTGCGCGACTGGGAGCGATGGTCGGGCGAGTTGCTGGAGAGCCATTTATCGTATCCAGTGCTGGGATTTTTTCGCTCGCAGCACAGCAACCAGTCATGGCTGGGCGCTCTGGAGATCATGCTGGACGTAACTTCGCTCATCATTACTGGGATTGAGGGGATTCATCCGGGGCAGGCGCGGTTGACCTTCGCCATGGCGCGGCACGCGGCTGTCGATCTGGCGCAGGTGGTGAATGCACGCTACGATCCGCAGGCGCCGGAGCGGTTGAGCGATGGGGACTACGAAGCGGTGCTCGATACGCTGACGGCCGCGGGATTGAAACTTCGCACCGGAGAAGAGGCGCGAGGCAAACTGAACAAGCTACGCTCGATGTATGAACCGTATTTACATGCGACCGCGAAGAATCTAATGGTGACGCTGCCGCCATGGAAGCATCCCGCGAAGATGCGGGACAACTGGCAGGCGGGGCCGTGGGACCGCATGATTCAGGCGAAGGGTCTGGCAGTGTTGGGTCAGAAGCCGGTGCAGCCGAAAAGCAATGAGGAACACTTCTAGGTAGGATTTTGTAGTTTGGTGATTTGTAATTTGGTAATTGAAAATAATGCATGAGGGTGTTTCGTTTTGCGATTACAAATTTACTAAATTACAAATTAGTAAATTGCCTCATTTCGATCTCATGAAAAATATTGGCGAGAACGTGGTGCGTATCGAAGCGGAAGCGCTACGCGCTTTGGCCGACCGCATTGCCGGCACCATGGCGGCGGCGTTCGAGCGCGCCGTGGATTTGTTGTTTTGCTGCGCTGGCCGAGTGGTGGTGACCGGCATGGGCAAGAGCGGGTTGATCGCGCGCAAGATTGCGGCCACGCTGAGTTCAACGGGAACTCCGGCGCTGTATCTGCATCCGGTAGACGCGCTGCACGGGGATCTGGGTATGGTTGTGCGCGGCGATGTGGTGCTGGCGCTTTCGGCCAGTGGAGAAACCGAGGAGATTCTGGCCTTGCTGGCGACGATCAAACGGTTGCAGGTGCCTCTGATTACGATGACGGGGGATGCAGGCCGCGCCCCACGAACTTCGACTTTAGCTTCGGCCGCGGATGTGGCACTCGACTGCTCGATTGCAGAGGAAGCGTGCTCGTTAGGCCTCGCACCAACGGCGTCGACGACGACGATGCTGGCTCTGGGCGATGCTCTCGCGGTCACGCTCAGCGAGAAGCGCGGATTCAAAGAAGAAGATTTTGCCAACCTGCATCCTGGAGGAAAGCTGGGGAAGAGACTGGCAAAGGTGGAATCGCTGATGCACTCAGGCGATGCATTGCCCTGCGTGCCGCCGCAAACCAAAATGCCCGATGTGATTTATGAAATGTCGCGCAAGAAGTTGGGCGTGACGGCGGTAGTCCAGGACGGAAAATTGGTCGGCATCATCAGCGACGGCGATTTGCGGCGTCTGCTGGAAAAGCGCGGGAAGGATGTGCTCGACCTGACTGCCTCTGAAGCGATGACAAAAACTCCGCGAACCATCACGTCCGGCGAATTCGCCGCGACAGCACTGGCACTGATGGAGGAGAAGAAAATCACATCACTGATGGTGGTCGATGCCGCGGGAAAGCTGGAAGGCATTGTGCACCTGCACGATTTGTGGAGCACTGAACTGGTGTAGGAATTGAGCGATTGGGTGATTGGGTCATCGGGCGATTGCTCAACACAGAGTCGGATTGATTTGATTTTCAAGGACGCAATCGCCCGATCGCGAAATCGCTCAATGAAATGAGGCTTTATGTATCACTACGATCCGACTACCGCGCTGGAAGAGCTGAATGAAGATGCTACGCTCCCGAACCCGGTGCACGTCCGCGACATGATGCTGCGCAAGCATCTCTCAACGGAGAAGGCGCTGGAGTTGAACCGCATTTTTCTTGAGTATCAGAAGTTTTTCGGTGAGACGCAGAAGTTGGGGAAAGAGATTTTGCGGCAATTGGCGGCGTAGCTCGCTCAGATGGGCACACGGTTCAGAGGCACGATGAATTGAATGCCCGGTACTTGTCTGTTCTGCAGCCGGTCATCGTTGGTAATGAAAAGATCGATTCCCGCGCTGGCTGCGCAGGAGAGCTGCACTGCATCAGGCGCTTGCACTGATCGGCTGCTCTTGATGGAAGCGTAATGTTTGGATGCGGTTATGTCGAAAGGTATGACTGTCGCCGCAGCTACTATGGCGCGCTCGTACTTTCGACAGCGCTCGAAATCTCCCGCGCGCGTCGGCTTTACCAATACCTCCCCGAGCGTGATTGCGGAGGTGAATAAGTGATCGCCGCGTCGCAACATTCGAATGCGAAGTTCTCTCGTCAGCATCGAAAACTCATCCCGCGGCTCTAAAAGATAGATAAAAAGGTTCGTGTCCCAGAAGATGCGGCTCACTCCCATCCCTCGCGCAGACGGCGTACGTAGTCATCAGCTTTCTCGTCGGACCAAAGGTCTTTACCGTCGCCGTATAAAGCCAATAACGGATCGCGCTTGATCCGTTCCTCAATATTGCCTTGGCTCCAGTCTCTATACCAATCAAGCAAACCCGAGTATTCGGCTGGGATGTCTTCAGCACGGGGAGTGATTTTGGCGTCTTCTCGTCCGGGATCGTAGGAGTCGCCCTTGCGAAAAAGGCGACGCCGACCTGGTCCAGTTTCGATGAGCATACGGTAGCGCCCAGGATTGGGCGGACGATTCGCAACACAGTGCTGAACGATGTGGACGTAAACTCCGGGACGGAGGGGCTGATCGCCTGCAGCTTTCGTCGCTTGTTGAAGGATTTCTTCGATCTCGAAATCGGCTTGCTCAGGATGCGTTCGGTGTAACAGTGCGGTGGCGATCCAAACCTCATCGGCTACCTTGAGCTGCAAACCTGATGCAATGGGCATTGTGAGCTCCTTAAGTCTCCGCCTCGGTCTAAGGAAAAAGTATCAAATAAAGTAAAAAACGTCAATACCTATTTTATGTGTAATTACCTAGCCATACTTCAATGCGTCGCTGCAATACGCTGTTACAATAACCAATTCTCTAACATTTCGGCGACGCCGTTGACTCGCTACTCGTTACCAAGGCACCACCAGGTATTCCTCTATGCACAAATGGTCACAGCTTTTCATCCCCACCCTGCGCGAGGCTCCGGCGGACGCGGAAGTCGCCAGCCACAAATTCTTAGTACGGGCGGGATACATTCGCCAACTGTCGGCGGGGATTTATTCCTATCTTTATCTCGGCAACCGTTCGTTCAACAAAATCATGGCCATCGTGCGCGAAGAGATGGACAAGATCGGGCAGGAATTCTATCTGCCGGTGCTGCATCCGCGCGAAGTTTGGGAGGCCAGCGGCCGTTGGGACTTGATGGGCGACAACCTGTTTCGATTGAAAGATCGCAAGGGTGCCGACCTGTGCCTGGGTATGACCGAAGAAGAGGTGATGACTTCGATTGCGTTGAAAGAACTGCGCAGCTACAAGCAACTGCCGCAGATTTGGTACCAGATTGCTCCGAAGTTTCGCGACGAGCCTCGTCCCAAGTCCGGGCTGCTGCGGGTGCGTCAGTTCATGATGAAAGATGCGTACTCGTTCGACATCGATGCCGCCGGCCTAGACGTTTCTTACAAGAAGCATTACGAAACCTATCGCCGCATCTTCGACCGTTGCGGATTGAAGTACATGGTGGTCGAAGCCGATTCCGGCGCCATGGGCGGTAAGGAGTCGCACGAGTTTATGGTGCGCACCCCTGCCGGAGAAGACCAGATCGTCAGTTGCGACGGCTGCAACTACGCAGCGAACATGGAGAAGGCGGTTTCGAAACTGGACTCCGTGGAAGACCTGTCGCCCCAAGGCGACGGCACTCCGAGCGAAGTGCACACTCCGGGGCAGAAGACGATTGAAGAGGTGGCAAAGTTCCTGGGAGTGTCGCCCAAAAACAAAATCAAGACTCTGGCTCTGATGGCGGAAGAAAAAGATGAGAAGTCCGGCAAGGTGAAGTTGCGCGGAGTGGTAGTGCTGATGCGCGGCGACCATCAGTTGAACGAAGCCAAGCTCAACTCCTCCGTGGGAGTGACAACCCGTCCGATGGACGAAGCCGAGATCAAAGCTCTATTCAAATCTCCGGCGGGCTATCTCGGGCCATTGGGAATCGAGTGGGCCAAGGATCTGAAGAAGGATGCGGCGCCTCCGGTGCTGCTGGTCGACAAAGCGCTTGAGGGCCGAAGCAATCTGATCGCGGGGGCAAACAAAGAGGATTATCACGTTAAAAACCTCACGCCAGGAAAAGATTTTCATCCTACAGCCTATGCCGATTTGCGCGCCGTGAAGGCCGGAGAGATTTGCCCGCACTGTGATCAAGCCTTGCGCATCGATACTGCGGTGGAAATTGGCCACATCTTTAAGCTCGGCTATCGTTACACGGAGCAGATGGGGGCGCGCGTGCTCGACAAGAATGGGAAGGAAGTTACTCCGATCATGGGAAGTTACGGGATCGGCATCGAGCGCATCCTGACCGCTGCCATCGAGCAGAGTAATGACGAGAATGGCTTCTGGCTGCCGCCGGCGATTGCGCCATTCCAAATTGTGGTCACTCCGGTAAATGTGAAGGACGAGAGCCTGCTGAATGCCTCAGTGGAGATCGCTCAGCAACTCGAGGCGGCGGGATTTGATGTAGTTCTCGACGACCGCAACGAGCGCCCCGGCGTGAAGTTCAAAGATGCGGATCTGGTTGGTATCCCCTTTAGAATCACGGTGGGGAACAAGGTTACCGAAGGTACTGTGGAAGTGGTTTCACGCTCGACCCGCGAAGTTCGCGATGTTAGGATCGCGTCGATAGTCGAACATTTTCAAGGAGTGCTGCCCGCCAAGGCCTGAACTTGCGCCGCGGCTGGCGGCGATTTTCTAGGACCTATGGGAACAATTAAGGCAATCCTTGGCTTTCTCGCGATCATTCTGGTCATCGTGGCCTGCTTCGAGGTCGTTCCGCCGCTCATGGCGAACTACAGCTTTCAGGACGATCTGCGCAATGTGGCGCTGGTGGATGGCGCCAACTTTCAGAAGACGGAAGAAGATGTGCGCAATGACGTTGTCCTCAAAGCCAAAGACCAGAACCTGCCCATCACTGGCAAGCAGATTACGGTACAGCGCATCAACACGCCCGGGATGTCGGCGCTCTATGTCGCGGCGGATTATTCTGTGACCGTGAACCTGCCGGGATATTCCTTCGACATGCATTTCAATCCGAACAGCGGAAACAAGTAAAAATAGCGGCGAGTGGTAGTGTCCTGAGCAGAACCGTTCTGGCATCCTCGGGGCCCGTGGTTCTCGACCGATGGTACCTGTCCAATTTTCCCAATCACTGTCAACTAGCCACGGTCCTAGCCACTCCCCCCTGGCCACTCCTTCTATGACATTCGTAACCTTGTCGCGACGTTACCTTCCTCCTAAGATCGGCCAATCGGTGAGAGTTTTCTGAGGACCGCGTCAATACCAGGTGGAGGAAGTTCAATGACGATGCGAATTCGAATGGTTTTCATGCTGATCGCAGCGCTGGCCATAGTTAGCCTATCCGGCTGCGGCCACTACACGTGCGGAGCCACCTTTGGCAGTTCCACTTGCACTGCCGGACCTCCAGGCATCGGGGGCGGCGGCGGAGGCAGCGCGGCTGCGGCTTACGTATATTTGCTCAACGGAACGGCTAGTCCAGGTTCGATGGTCAGCTACACACTGGACACAGCTTCCGCTCCACCCGCGTTCAGTTTCACATCAAATTACACGGCTCCGACTACTCCTAGCTTCGATGCAGGCATGGGATTGGCTTTGGCTCAGGGTAAATTTCTGTACACCGCTTTCGGCTCGACTCAGCAGATATACGGGTGGTCGATCGGCACTACGGGAAGCCTGACCCCGGTGCCGAATAGCCCTCTGGCGCAGAGCGGCATAACCCAGTTCAACGCCACCGAATTCGACACACAACGGGTGATTACGAACCCCACGGGTACACTGCTTTTCATCGCCGATCAATTTAGTCCGCAAATCTTCGTGTACCAGATTGGCTCCGACGGTACTCTCAGTGCGGTCGCAAACTCCCCGTTTACTGTTGCCTTCCCGGCCGGCAACATGACGACAGACGGCCTGGGTAAATACCTGTATTTTACTGATTCTGCCGGCGGTCACACGGGCACACAGGTCGCGGCTTACAGCATTGGGACCGGAACTGGCAGCGCCGCGGGTGCGCTGACTCTGGTGGCGGGCAGTCCCTTCGCGGGCACGAACTTTAACATGTGGCAGGTGCAGGGAGAGCCTACGGGCCAATTCTTGATCGGCACTACGGGCGTGGATTTGTCGGTGGACGACAATCTGTATGTCTTTCCCATCTCATCGTCGACCGGTGCTCTTTCCGCTCCCGTTCTTTATCCCACCACGAATCCGCCGGTCAACATCGCGGTGCAAACCAACAGTGGTGGAAATCTGATTTACACGCTGGGCTTGAACTCTGGAGGAACGGGCTTCAACCCAGTCGAAGGTTACCAACTGAATGCCGGAGTGCTTTCCGCGGTGAATGGCTCCCCCTTTACCACTGCGGGAGTGGGAGATAGCGCAAAGTTTGACCAGAGTGGAGGCCTGCTTTTCGTGTACGGCGGTCTCTCTAACACCAAGACTGTGGTATACACCTTGACCGCGTTCGCGGTTTCCAGCGGGAATCTCACGACGCCCACGCCAATGGGGGCCTATGGCGGTTACTGGGTGGCGACGGACGCGCCTTAATCGCGCGTCCGGCGGGAGTCCAGCTAGTACCAGAAAAGAGACCTGCATGCACTGCGGGTCTCTTTTTGTTTTCCAGAGGAGCGGTACAATGGAAAACATAGCCTTCTGACATAGGCGTGGTTGCGAGGCCACGCGCGGATACGGCGAAGGGAAGTCGCCGGCGGATCAAACCTTTGGGTTGGTTCTCTCGTCTGACCAGCAGGCAGTTTTCGGCGGGGTGCCGAGTCCGAACGTGGCCATTAAGATCAAGATTCCTCAAAGCGGAAGCGACGGCAAGAAGTGGCGCGGACTCCCGCGCGACCCCATTATTCGCGCCGCGCTTCTCGTCTTTCTCGTGGTAGCTATCGGACTGGGCGGAGTCTTCTGCTACTTCTATATCAAGTATGACCGTGTAATCACCCAACGCTTCAAGACTCCGGTCTTCAGCAACTCGGCCAAGATCTACGCCCTGCCGCGCACGGTGCACGATGGCGATAAGGCGGACGCCAAAGAAATCGCCGCCCTTCTGCGTCGCGCGGGATACTCCGAAAGAGATAACGAATCCAAACTCGGAACGTTTCATTTGCTCAAGGACGGCATTGAAATTACGCCTGGTCCCGAGAGCTACCACAGTCCGGAAGAAGCACGCATCACGATTCACGCCGGCCAGGTCGATGGCATTACCAGCAAAGGCAACGAGCTTTCCGCCTACGAACTGGAGCCGCAGCTGGTCACCGCCTTGTTCGATTATGAGCAGCGCTCACGTCGCCAGGTGGTGAAGTATTCCGAGATTCCCAAAGTGATGGTGGACGCAACTCTGGCCATCGAAGATCGCCGCTTCTTCGAGCACAGTGGGGTGAACTTTGTTCGTATGGCTGAGGCTCTGTGGATCGACGTTCTCCGCCAGAAACACGAGCAAGGCGGATCGACGATCACCATGCAGCTTTCGCGGGGCTTTTTCCTCACACCGGAAAAAACTGTTCGCCGCAAGCTTACGGAGATGCTGATCGCGGAGGAGCTTGAGCAGAAATTTAGCAAGCAGCAGATTTTTGAGTTCTACGGCAATTGGGTAAATCTGGGCCAGCGGGGGTCGTTTGCCATCAGCGGATTTGGCGAGGCCTGCCGCACCTACTTCAACAAAGACTTGAAAGACATCACGCTGCCGGAGGCGGCACTGCTCGCCGGGATCATTCAGGGGCCCAGCCGCCTCTCGCCCTATCGCCATCCTGAGCGTGCTCTCGAGCGCCGCAACCTGGTGCTCGACTCCATGGTTGAGACGCATGCGATTACGCGCGAGCAGGCGGACAAAGCGAAAGCTACGCCGCTGAAACTTGCTCCGCCGAATGTGGAAGCCAGCGACGCTCCCTACTTCGTCGACATGGTCCGCGACTCGCTCATCAATAAATTCTCCGAGCACGATCTGAACGACCAGTCGTACCGCATTTACACCACGCTCGATCCGGATCTGCAAAAAGCGGCGGCGCAAGCGGTGGAAAGCGGCATCAAGCTGGTCGACGATCAAGTCACCAAGCTGCGCACGAAAAAGAAAAAAGTCGGTAAAAAGATTGAGACCACAGTCGCTCCGGGGCCGCAGGCCCAAGTCGCTATGGTTGTTCTGGACCCTCATACCGGCGCGGTGCTTGCACTGGTTGGCGGACGCGACTACGGCTTCAGCCAGTTGAATCACGTGCTATCCAAGCGTCCCACGGGATCGATCTTCAAACCCTTCGTTTATGCCGCGGCCATGAACACAGCGCTCGACGGCTCGCAAACCGTCATCACTCCTGCCTCCACGGTTACCGACGCGCCTACCAGCTTCACCTACGGGGACCAGATCTACGAGCCGCGCAATTACAAAGAGGAATACAAAGGCGACGTCACGCTGCGTTACGCGCTGGCCATGTCGCTGAATAATGCCACCGTAAAAGTCGCCGAAGAAGTTGGCTACGACAAAGTTGCGGACCTGGCCAAAAACGCCGGCATCACTTCGGTGAAAGCCACCCCTGCCATGGCGCTGGGCTCGTATGACGCGCCTCCTCTGGATATGGCCGGAGCCTATACCGTCTTCGCGAACAATGGCGTGCGTCTCTCGCCGATTCTGGTGAATTCCGTGCGCAACGCTAAAGGCGACGTGGTGGCCAACTTCAAGACCGACCAGCGCCAGGTCATGGACCCGCGCATTTCCTACATCATGACCAACATGATGGAGAGCGTGATCAACAACGGGTTGGGATACACCGCGGTGCGCCTGCGCGGATTCACTCCGCCGGCAGCCGGCAAGACCGGCAGTTCGCACGACGGATGGTTTGCCGGCTACACGTCAAACCTGCTTTGCATCGTGTGGGTGGGCTACGACGATTACAGCGATCTTCGCCTGAGCGGAGCGCAGACTGCCGCGCCCATCTGGACCGAGTTCATGAAGAAGGCGTCCGCGCTGCCCGGCTACTCCGACATGAAAGCTTTCTCGCAACCCACTGGTGTGGTGGACGTGCAGCTCGACAAAGCGACCAACCGCCTCGCCACTCCCGCCTGTCCAGACGACTACGTTGCCGCCTTCGTAGCCGGCACAGAGCCCCGTGAAACCTGCGATCAGCAAAATGGTATCGCCGGAGTCTTCTCCCGATTCTTTGGTGGAGGCTCAAAGGCCGTGTCCCCCACGCTCGCCAACGGTCAGCCCGCACCGAACCCAGATCCGCAGAAGAAGAAAGGCCTGTTCGGAAAAATCGCCGGAATGTTCAAAGACGACAAATCAACAACCCCGCCGCCCAAACCGCCTGACCCCGCGCAACCCGCGCCGCACTGATCTCACATTCATACGACAAAACTCGGTACGACGAATTACATGCACAGAATCTGTGCGAACTGCAGGACGGGAGTTTCCGCGCCCATAGCCGAGAATCAAGCGAATACTTCTTTTCTATTATTGACCCAGTTTTACAGCTCCCTATAATCGGCCCACTCAAAATTCTGTGGAAGAGTCGTCGTCGAGATTCGGAGCGATCCGCTCGTCGCGATTTTTGCTTATCCAACTTCACTGAACGATTCGAGGGAGAGCATGGGGAAATGTGCGGGTAGTGTGGGGAAATTTCTGTGTCTGCTGACGATATTTGCAGGATTGGGTCTTTCTGGCGTTAACGCTTCCGCGCAGCAGATCACGGGAAACATTCGCGGAACGGTCGTGGATCCCAGCGGTGCGTTTGTCCAAGCCGCCACGGTTACAGCAAGGCAGACCGAAACGGGTTTGACCCGCAGTGCGGTCACGAATCATCAGGGAGAGTATGTTCTGATCGAACTCCCGGTCGGCCATTACCAGGTGGAAGTTTCCGCCAAGGGTTTTCAGAAGTACCTGCAGCAAGGCATTTCACTGGATGTGAATGAAATCGCGACGGTCAGCGTCCATCTCAAGGTTGGGGCGGAGACGCTGCAGGTAGAAGTGCAGGCCGATGCCGCGCTGGTGCAGAGCACGGTGAGCAGTCTTGGAGAGACGGTGATGGAGCGTGAAATCCTCGATCTGCCGCTCGATGGGCGAAATTTTTCTCAATTGGGTCTGCTTCAGCCGGGTGTGGTTCCTTTGACACCCGGATTACTCGAAGCGGGAGGACCGGCACGGCAGAACCAGGCATACGCTGTCGATGGGCAGCGGCCGGAATCGAACAATTTTCTGATCGATGGCGCCGACAATGTCAGCTCGGTGGACGGTGGTTTTGTTCTCAAGCCGCCAATCGACGCAATCGCCGAGTTCAAAATTCTCAGCCACAACGCGAACGCCGAATTCGGGCGCAACACCGGCTCCACCACCAACATCGTTACGCGGTCAGGGTCCAATGCTTTTCACGGGGCTGCCTGGGAATTTTTGCGCAACGACGCGATGGATTCATCTGACTATTTCACGCACAGCGTTCAGCCTTTGAAGCAGAACCAGTTCGGTGCAACCTTCGGCGGGCCGATCGTCAAGGACAAGACTTTTTTCTTCGGATATTACGAAGGCTTTCGCAACCGGCAGGGAGAAAGCGTGCCAGCCACGGTGCCGTCTCTGGCGGAAAGAGGAGGCAACTTTGCCGAACTGTGCACCAATTCCGGCGCCTCCATCGACCCGGCCACGGGACTGTGCAGCAATCCGCAGGGGCAGCTGACTTTTTTTGGAAGTCCGGTGCCCTTTAACCAGATGACAATTTTCACGCCCATCGATCCGATTGCGACGAATGTGCTGCCCTTCTTCCCACTGCCCCAACCCGGCACAAATTCATTCATCGCTACCCAAACGCTGAGCGAAAACAACAACCAGTTTGGATTCCGGCTGGATCATTATCTTTCTCCCGCGGACAATCTAAATTTTCGTTATATGTATAGCAGCGGGCCCACGACCGATCCGCTTTCGCCCGTGGGCGCCAACGTTCCGGGGTTCCCAGTGGGCGAATACGACCGCGCGCAAAATTTCGTGGCGCAAGAGACGCACATCTTTTCGCCAACCACTATCGGAGTGGCGCGTTTTTCCTTTCTTCGCAATGTCTTCCTGCTGGATGAGCATTTAAACCATCAGTCGCCATCTTCTTTGGGCTTCCAGTATGCTCCCACGTTGCCTTCGGCTTCCGGGCCGCCGTTTATCCAGGTTGGAGGGTATGCTTCGGTAGGCGACCCCATTACCGGGCCGCGCGATACTTATCAGAATACGTTTGATCTTTCCGGCTCATTAAGCTGGGTTCATGGCCGCCACGAATTCAAATTCGGCGGAGGCTACCGGCGCGATCAGATCAATGCGTTACAGGGTATTGCAACGAACGGCTTCTTTGTATTTGCCGGCATTCCGTCGCAGGCAAACTTTCTTTACAACGACGGCTTTGCGAACTTTCTTTCGGGCAATCCCGTTGTGTTCCTGCAAGGCGGCGGAGATTTCAAGCGCAACATACGCGATCGTGCGCTGAACGCCTATGGCCAAGACACTTACAAAGTCACAGCGAACCTGACCCTGAACCTCGGCCTTCGGTGGGAGCTTCCTTTCCCGGCCACCGAGAACAACAATAAGGTGAATCTTTTTGTTCCCGGAGCGCAGTCAAGCGTGATGCCTAATGCTCCAGCAGGACTTCTGTATCCTGGCGACCCGGGCGTTCCGGCGGGATTGATTGCAACCCAGAAGACGGCGTTTGCTCCCCGCTTCGGGATCGCCTGGGACCCGCGTGGGGACGGCAAAAGCGTGATCAGCGCCGCTTACGGAATTTTCTACGAGCCGTATTACACCGGAGAGGGAGGCCCGCTGCAGGACCCCATCAGCGCGCCTCCGTACTTGAAGACTCTGCAACTCGGATTTCCGATTAACACGTTCGCGAATCCGTTCTATACACCCGATCCTTTCGGAGTGCCGTTTCCACAGCCTATGACATTGCTGGTGGTGTCGCGCAACCTGCATCTGCCTTACGCGCAGGACTGGAATCTGAATATTCAGCGTTCGTTCGGCAGCGACTGGCTGCTTCAGGCCGGTTATGTAGGCACCACCGGCGTGCGCCTGCCGCGATTCATTGAAGCAAATCCTGCGGTCTATATTCCGGGCTTTGACACTACCAGTCCTGGATGTGCGCCTCCGGCCAGCCCCTGTCCCATTTCCACGGAGAACAATGTGAACCAGCGGCGTTTATATTCGGGATGCACGCTGGCCAGTCCCAATAATTGCGTGTACGGATCGGTCGGCGAGATCGCCAGCATCGCAAACTCCAGCTACAACGCTCTCGAAGCTAGCCTGCGCAAACGATTCAGCCACGGCCTCTCATTCCTGGCGTCGTATACCTGGTCGCATTCCATCGATGACGTCTCGTCCTTCAACATCACAGGATCAGCATCGCAGCCGGTAGCGGGCGAGAACGATCTGGCGCAGAATCCATTTAATCTTGCGGCAGAACGGGGCCCGTCCATGTTCGATGCGCGCCATCGCCTGGTGCTCAGTTATCAGTGGAGCATTCCCTTCCTGCAGCATTCCACCAGCTGGTATGGCAAGGTTCTGGGCAACTGGCAGTTAAACGGAATTTTCACGGCTATGAGCGGCACGCCCTTCACGGTATTTGATTCGAACGACGTTTCGCTGCAAGGGCAGGCGCCGGAAATCTCCGGTTTCTCCAGCAACCGCCCGAACGTTGTGGGCAATCCCAACTCCGGCCCGCGCACTGCGGCGGAATGGTTCAATGTGAACGCATTTCAGAGAATTAACCAGGACCCGAATTCTCCGGTAGAGCAATTTGGCAACGAAGGCCGCAACGCCTTGGTTGGACCGCGATACGTCAACTGGGATGTATCCGCATTCAAGAACATTCGGTTGACGGAGCAAAAGGAACTGCAATTCCGGGGAGAGCTATTTAACGTCCTCAACCACACAAATTTCCGCCTTCCGGTAAGCGATATAGAATCGGCAACTTTCGGGCAGATTCAGTCCGACGTAAGCCCAAGGGTCATCCAAGTGGCACTGAAGTTTTTGTTTTGATCAGACGGAGTCCTAAGTGTTAATCCGACGGAACTTGGCTTTGCGAAAGAGGCGAGTTCCGCCGATTCGGTCGATTATATGTCCGCTAAAGTGTTCATTTCATTGCCTTGTGGAGGTTCCCCTCGCCTTTATTGATTTCAGAACTTGAGGTCAAACGTCGCGCAATGCCCCCAAAATGGAGTCGGCGGTGTCCAAGTCCTAGAGCACGAATTTCCGCGCCGTCGGGCCAAAACTGTGGCAGAATGGCGTCATTGGTCGTCTGGGGGTGTGT
Organism: uncultured Acidobacteriota bacterium; assembly: GCA_963758565.1. Classification (GTDB taxonomy): domain Bacteria; phylum Acidobacteriota; class Terriglobia; order Terriglobales; family Acidobacteriaceae; genus Sulfotelmatobacter. The sequence goes on from CAVWVX010000001.1 coordinate 1,644,965, forward strand.
ATGTCCTGCCGAAAGACCTGCCTGCTTCTCCTCGTCGTTACTTTCTCAGCCGTTGCCTTCGCGCAAGTGTCTCATTCCGAACAAGTGCAGATCGCGCCGCCTCTGATGCGTGGCGTGGATCCGCCCGCGTCCGACGCAACTTCCGGAGCTCTGGAACAGCAGGGTGATCGCCTGCGCGCCGATAAGCTTTACCTGGACGCACTTGACTACTATCATGCGGCCCTCGCCAAGAAACCGAACGATGCCCGTCTGCTCAATAAGATCGGCATTACCGATCTGATGATGCAGCGATACAAAGAGGCGAAGAAAGCCTTTGAGCACTCCATCCACGCCGATCACGATTTCGCCGACGCCTACAACAACCTCGGCGTAGTTTTTTACGAAGCCAAAAAATACGGCGCGGCAGTGAAGGAGTACGAGAAGGCAATTCAGAAAGACCACAATTCCGCCTCGTTCTTCAGCAACCTGGGCGCGGCGCAGTTTTCCAAGAAGGATTTCGACCGCGCGGTGGCGTCTTACCAGCACGCACTCGAGTTGGACCCCGAAGTTTTTGAGCGCACCTCCCGGGCCGGCGTGCAGGCGCAACTGCCCAGTCCCGACGACCGGGCGCGCTATGACTACACCGTAGCCAAGCTTTACGCCAAGATGGGCTTCTCCGATCAATCGTTGGAGTATCTGCGCAAAGCGATCGAGGCTGGATATAAAGACTTGAAGAATGTTTATAAAGATGTTGAATTCGCCGAACTAAGGAAGAGTCCGCGCTTTACCGCTTTGATGGCGGCGAAGACTCCGGTGCTTTCGGACTAAACCGCGAGGTTCGCGCTGCGATATGTTTTGTCTCGCGAGAATTACAAGATTTTACGAATCTAGACGCAACTTTATCCGGTTCTGCGGTTTAATCATTGCAAATGCTCCTGAAAACAACAGGGTGAGTAAGGAGAAACGGTAGCCCATCGGATGCTGACCCGAGCACGCCCCAAGCAAGCATCCGGTGGGCTTTTTTTGCGGGCAGCTGGCAGGCTTCGGCTATCGGCCTTCGGCCAACCGGATCCGAAATGAGAGCGCTTATAACTTGGTCCTGGCTGAGTGCTGAGGGCTGACAGCTGAAAGCTGACTCTTCCCGATGTAGGCTTCGAGCACGCTCTTCCATTTGCCTTGGGCCGTCAGGATGAACTCGAGGGCATCGCGCAAGGCGCCTTCGCCGCCGGCATGCGGCGTGATGTGATGTGCTTCTGACTTCACTTCCGCGCGGGCGTTTTTTACCGCGATGGCAAGTCCGGCGGCGCGCATGGCCGGCAAGTCGACCACATCGTCGCCCACGAAAGCGGCTTCATTCAACTGCAATCCAGCCTTCTGCACAATCTGTTCGAAGGCGGTGCGCTTATCGTCGCTCCCCTGAGAAACAAAATCCAGTTTCAAATCGCGCGCGCGCAGAGCAACCGTCTGCGAACTGCGCTTGGTGATGAGTCCGGTCTTCAGGCCGGCGAGTCGCGCCAGCGAAATCGCGACCCCATCGTGAGCATGAAATCCTTTGAACTCGATCTGACTCTGCGCGCTCTGTGTTGCGCTGGATGGAGAATCTTGCGGCAGGAAGTAGAGTTTGCCGTCAGTGAGAACGCCGTCTACGTCGAATAAAAGAAGTTTGATTTTACGGGCACGCGCTTGGGCACTGAGTCTGGCCATCGCCGAATTCTAGCATTCGCCGCGGAGAAGCATTCCCCCTACAGCAAATACTCTAATACTTTCGGATTCGACCGTCCTCTGTCACAAAAAAAATTACTCGCTAAAGTATTGATCGTCGCGTATTTAGCGGCTAAGTCACTTCCCAAGCGCGACATTCTTTTACAGAAAGGGTTTGTTATTCCTGAAGGCCACACGTCAAAAAAATGGATATCACGAAAGAGGAGGATTTCCTATGAAGGCAGAAGTTAAATTCACACTGATGAGTGCAGCGCTCGCAGCCTTTGCGTTGCCAATCGTGGCACAGAACACGAACGCTCCCACCACTCCGCCAACGGTTCAGCAACGCGCCGAGAACCAGCAGGATCGCATTGCGAATGGCGTGAAGAGCGGAGAACTCACTGCGGGAGAAGCGTCCAATCTGGAAACCAAGGAAGGCAAGATCAACCAGGAGACGCGCGACATGCGGCAAGCCAACGACGGTCATCTGACGACTGCCGACAAGACCAAGATTAACGAACAGCAGAATCAATTGTCGAAGCAGATTTATCAGGACAAACACAACGCGGCCACGCAGAATACTACTCCGGGCGGTGAAATCGGCAACCGCGCGGAGGGTCAGCAGGATCGCATTGCCCAGGGCGTGAAGAGCGGGGAACTCAGCGCCGGCCAAGCCGCGCACCTGGAGAAGAACGAGGCCAAGATCAACAAAGAAGTCCACAACGATCGTGCCGCCAACGGCGGTACGCTCACCCCGCAGGAACGAGCGCAGGTGAATCGCCAGCAGAACCGCATGTCCCGCCAGATCGCAGTGGCCAAGCATGGCGGCCGCCGCTAACCGGTAATCGCGTCCGAGTAGAGAACTAGGCCCCCGTTTGGATGGGGGCTTTTTCTTTTGCCCCCACTCCTGTCCGCCGATAAGCCCTACAAAACAGGCCAAATGGAGTTCTTGACTAAAATTGCATATTGCAATATATTTATCGCGATCTGGAATATGAAAGTAGGCGAGAAAATTCGTTACCTGCGCGAGGTGGAAGGGTCGCTGCGCGGTTTGGCGCGGCCCATTACGCAGCAAGAAATGGTGAAGGCCATTCGCCAGGAACTGGGCAAGAGCCTGAGCCAATCGTACTTATCCCAGATCGAGAGCGGAGCGCGGCCGCATATGACGCAGTCATCCCGTGCATTGCTGGCGAAGTTCTTCAAGGTTCATCCCGGCTTTCTGGTGGATGACCCGGAGGGATATCACACGGAGTTGACGTCGGATTTACGCACGACCGAAGGGCAGATCGATGTGTGGTTGTTGCAAGGATCGGAGCGCTTTGCCAGCGATCCGGAAGTGAGCGAAGTGCTGATCAAGGCGGCGCGGGAGAAAGATACAAGGCGGTGCCTGTTGTTGCTGGGGGCGATTTTAGAGACGCCGCAGTTAGCGGAGCGATTGCTGGAGGCACTGAGGCCGGATTTGGCGGCAGGCGGAAGCCAGCGGCGGAAATATCAGGGCGGCGTGAAGCACGAACTGAGTGCCGCCAAGGAAAGGAGAATCCGATGAACCATTCCATGACCTGGGCGGATTTCTACCTGATCTGTTTCGCGGTGGGTTTTTGTTTTAGTTTTTTTTCGTTTGTGTTTGGAGGGGCGCGCACGGGCCGGCTGCACTTGCCGCATTTCCACGGGCATGCGGGCGGAGCGCATTTTCCCTCAGCGGGAGGGGCGGCGCACGGCCCCGCGGCAGCTGGACACGCGGCGGTGGCGGGAAGCGGGCAGGCAAACGCGAATCAAACTCAGGCGCATGACGGTGGCGGCGTATCGCCCTTCAACTTTGTCACGCTCACCGCTTTCCTGGCGTGGTTTGGCGGAACGGGATATCTGCTGACGCGATATTCGGGAATGTGGGTTGGCTTCGGCTTGCTGGCATCGATCACCAGCGGATTGTTAGGCGGAGGAATTGTGTTTCTGTTCCTGAGCCGGGTGCTGATCTCGGACCAGGAAAATATGGACGCGGCCGACTACGAAATGGTGGGAGTGCTGGGAAGAGTTTCCAGTTCTATTCGCGAGGGTGGAACGGGGGAAATGATCTACACGCAGATGGGAACGCGGAGGGTGTGCGGCGTGCGCAGCGATGATGCCGCCGCGATCGCAAAGGGGACCGAGGTAGTGGTGACACGTTACGAAAAAGGGATTGCCTACGTTCGGTTGTGGAGTGAGATGTCAGGGGAGTGAATGGTTGCAGCAGTGAAGTCATCTAGCGGTTTCGGCCTAATGGATCGATGAAGAGGGCATTGGAAGAGGAGGCGTTATGTTCGAGATGTCGAGGATGGTAGAAATTTGGATTTTTGCCGGGCTGGGAGTGATGGTCCTTCTGTTTCTGATGAGCGGACTGGCCAGGCTGTATCGCAAAGCGGGGCCGCACGAGGCACTCATCGTGTACGGCCTGGGCGGAACGAGGGTGGTGCAGGGACACGGCACGCTGGTGCTTCCCATGGTGCAGATTTGCAAGGATCTGTCGCTAGAGTTGATGTCGTTCGACGTAGCGCCGCAACAGGATCTTTATACGAAACAAGGCGTTGCGGTGACGGTGGAGGCGGTGGCGCAGATCAAGGTGAAGTCTGACCGCGAATCTGTGCTGACGGCGGCGGAGCAATTTCTCACCAAGAGCGACCAGGAGCGCGAAGGCCTAATTCGGTTGGTGATGGAAGGGCATTTGCGCGGAATCATCGGGCAGCTCACGGTGGAAGAAATCGTGAAGCAGCCGGAAATGGTTTCCGACCGCATGCGCGGCACGTGCGCGGAAGACATGAACAAGATGGGGCTGGAAGTGATTTCCTTCACTATCAAGGAAGTGCGCGACAAGAACGAATACATCACCAACATGGGCAAGCCGGATGTGGCGCGCATCAAGCGTGACGCCGACGTGGCCACGGCAGAAGCGGATCGTGACACAGCGATCAAGCGGGCGCTGGCGCAACGGGAGTCCGCCGTAGCCAAGGCGCAGGCGGACCAGGAGCGTGTGCTGGCGGAAACGCTCTCACTGGCCAAGCAGGCGGAATCACAGCGTGATCTGGAAATCAAGAAAGCGCAATTTCTGGAAGTCACGAAGCGGCAGCAGGCACAGGCCGATAAGGCGTATGACATCCAGACCAACATCATGCAGCAGCAGGTTGTAGCCGAGCAGGTGAAGGTGCAACAGATTGAGAAGGAGCAGCAGGTCAAAGTGCAGGAGGCGGAAATTAATCGTCGTTCCGCAGAATTGATCGCAACCGTCCTCAAGCCGGCGGAGATCGAGCGCCAGAGAATTGAAACTTTGGCGGCAGCTGAGAAGCAGCGCCTGACGGCCGAGGCGGAAGGCCATGCTTCCTCGATCCGGGCGCAAGGTGAAGCCGAAGCCGAGATCATTTTCAAAAAAGGCGAATCGGAAGCCAAGGCCATGAACGTGAAAGCCGAGGCGTACCAGGAATACAACCAGGCTGCGGTGATTGATCGCTTGTTCGCCACCATGCCGGAAATCGTGAAGGCATTAGCCAGTCCGCTGGCGAACGTGGACAAGATCACGATTGTCTCGACCGGAAATGGCGATGCTTCGGGGATGAACAAAATCACCGGAGACATTGCCAAGATGGCGGCACAAGTGCCGGCCTTGTTCGAAACGCTTTCCGGCATGCCTCTGTCTGAGTTGCTGGGTAAAGTGCGGCAACTGGGAGACAGCGCTCCGAAGCCGCCGGTGGTGGAGGCCGGGAAGTAAGGGTCTCAATTGCTCGGATAGGGACAGCCGGCTCGGCTGTCCCGCCGAGCATAGCGAGGCAAAGCATGGAGCAGGTTATGGCGAGTCAATCGAAACATACAGGACTAGGCATCGCACTAGGAGCAGTGCTGGGCGCGGTAGCAGGAGTTGTGGCCGGTCACATTGCGATATGGCTGGGCATTGGAATCGCGATTGGCATGGGACTGGGAGCGTCGTTCCGGCGTCCGGAACAGGGATGTCCGGAGTGCGCCGTAAACCATCAGAAACATGAAACAAGAAACAGAGAGCTAGGAGCTAGAAGCTAAGAAAAAAAGGAGTCCACCATGGCATTACTAGAGCGCGTCTCGACGTTAGTTCGGGCCAACCTTAACGATCTGATCGATAAGGCTGAAGAACCGGAAAAGATGATCAAGCAGGTGATTCTCGACATGCAGAACCAGCTTCTGCAGGTGAAGACGCAGGTGGCGATCGCGATTGCCGACCAGCACCTGCTGGAGAAAAAGCAGAAAGAGAATGAAGAAAAAGTAGCCGAGTGGATGCGCAAGGCTGAGCTTTCGGTCGATAAAAAACAAGACGACTTGGCGCGCGCGTCGCTACAACGCGTGGAGAGTTATCGCGAGATGAGCGAAAGCTTCACGCAGCAGGTGGTCGACCAGAAGGCGCAGGTGGAGAATCTGAAATCGGCCTTACGTCAGCTCGAACAGAAGTTGAGTGAGGCGCAGGCTAAGGCTGACTTGCTGATCGCGCAACATCGACGAGCCCGAGCTGTGGGCAAGGCCAGTGACGCGCGTCTGGCGATAGGCGATGGCTCGAAAGCGGCCGCGTTCGATCGCATGAAGCGCAAGGTGGCGCACTCCGAAGCAGTAGGACAGGCCAAAGCCGAGATTGCCGGCGACAACATGGAAGACCGGCTTGCTGCCTTGGAAAAAGAAGATCGCATTGAGCAGTTGCTGGCGGAGTTGAAAGGGAAGCGGGGAGCTTAAATCCCCGTAATTCAGGAGGAATCGTCTGATGCGTGGTATTAATGTCTTGATGCGCGTGGGGCTCTTGGCCTTTGCGGCGGGCTCGTTGGTAAGACTCTTTCTGCACTTCAGCTATGCTGACTTCACAGCGGGCTTCTTGATCGGTCTCGGAGTGGTTCTGATGATCGGAGGGTTAGTAAAGCAGCCACGGGGACGACGGTTAGGACCTGGGGACGCGGGTAGAACACCTTGAGACCTCGACGCTAGACCGACGCCACTTTTTGCGTAGAACTGGAAGTAACTCCGGAGAGAGAAAGCGAGTGCCCATTCTCACAGACCACGACTGGGTCGGCTCGCAATACAAACTCTTTTAATTCTTCTTCCGTCAGTTGGCTGTTATCCAGTACATGCCAGCGGGTGCGGGAGCCGCAACCGGGTTCGGCGCATTCCAGTTCGACACACTGAAAATCCAGTCCGCTGTGTTGCGCCAGCGGAGACGAATAAGGCGCCCACATCACATCCTCTTTTTGATAGATGTACCAGTGATCACACTCACGGCAGATCAGGCGAAGCTGCCATCCTTCCTTGGGCCATTGGGGCGGAGTAGTGCCGCTCTTCGGCGGATCAGGATACGGAAGGCGAATACGGGTGGCCGAGGGCGTGGGACAATCGGGGTTTTTGCATCGTACGACGGGCTGCAGATACATGAGTTCGTTCTCCGGGCGACTTCCAGCCTATCACGGGATTTGCCGCGCTTGCATCCATTGACCGGCTAGGGCGCATCTCTGTAATCTTGCAACAGAAAAATTCTCAGATTGTTAAACTCACGTTTAAGGACAATTCATGAAGGAAGTTGCAGTTCTGCTGTTGGTCACTCTTCTGCTGAACGGCTGTGGCAGCAGCAGTACGAACACTGCGTCGACGACCCCTGGCATAACCTGGCAGTCGCAGATGGATGGTGGAATGGGTGCGAACTCGGGGTATAGCTTTATCACGCAGTTCACTTTGAACAGCGATGGCACCCTGAATATCACATACTTTCAATTTCTGAACACTAACTCGGCGCAATGTTTTCCGGCGAGCGGCGGAAGTCAGACTGGGCAAATGACATTGACCCAGAATACGACGACACTTGCCGTTACGGGCACGATGGTTTACACGGTGCAATCCGGAGGAAATACGCTCACGCTAAACGGCTCGTCGGTGACGGGAACACTCACCGCGCTCAATGGTACGACGCTCACCGGCGGGATGGTGACGGGAACCTGGAGTCTGACGGGCGGCACGGGGTGTAACGACACAACCGGCGGCAGTTTCACCATGACGCAGTCTTCGAGTTAAAAGCAATCTAGAACCAGTCACTGCGATAGGCGATCCACCATGAAATAAACAGTGCGGGGACGGTGGCCGCCAAGCCCCACCACAGGGGCAACAGGAAGTCGGCGAGCAGGCCGAGGACCGTGAAACTCATCCAGAAGATTTTTCTCTCCATCACCTAATTCTAGGCTCAAGGTAGCGCGAAAACAGCAGGGCTTTCGGGCCAACACTTTCGTCATCTCAGGGCTCTGCTATAGAGTGGTGGCATGAAGCGGACGCTGCAGCAGATCGCCGAGGCCGTTGGAGGCCAGCTGTGCGGAGACGGGGGCGTGGAGATCGAGAGGGTGGCGAGCATCGTGTCCGCGCGCACCGGCGATTTGGTATTTGTAGAGGATCAAAAATATCTTTCACGGGCGCTGCAGTCCGGTGCGGAGGCAATTGTTGCGGGCAAGTTTGCGGCGGAGGCGGCAGGCAAGCCGCTGCTAATTTGTAGCCATCCCAAGTTAGCCTTCGCGCGGGCGGCGCGGTTCTTGGCCGAAGCGGATGGGGCCACAGGCAACGATTTTATCCACGACAGCGCGGTCGTACAGTCCTCGGCTCGCTTCGGAGCCGATGTCGTGGTGGGAGAGCATGCCAGCATCGGCGAGAATGTAGAAATCGGCGAAGGCACGCGGATCGGCGCGGGATGCATGATTGCACGAGGCGTGAAGCTGGGCAGAGGATGTCACGTCTACCCGCGAGTCATTTTCTACCCTGGCACGACCTTGGGCGATCGCGTGATCGTGCACGCGGGAGCAATCCTGGGCAGCGACGGCTTTGGATATGTGCGCGATTCCAAGACCGGACAATACGAAAAATTCCCCCAAGTCGGCACCCTTGTGATCGAAGACGACGTCGAAATTGGCGCGAACACTACCATCGACCGGGGCGCACTTGATGAAACGCGTATCGGAAGGGGAACGAAAATCGATAACCTGGTGCACATCGGGCATAACTGCCATCTCGGAGAAAATGTCGTGATTGCGGCGCAGACCGGCCTTTCCGGCAGCATTGTGATCGAGAACGATGTTGTGTTGGGCGGACAGGTTGGCATTGGCGAACACGCACGCCTGGAAGAAGGAGTGATGCTGGGCGGCCAGGGAGGTGTTTTGCCCAACAAAGTTTTGCGCGGCAAAGGCGTGGCTTTCTGGGGAACTCCGGCGCAACCGGTGCGGGAGTATCTGAAGCAATTGGCCGCTCTGGCGCGGCTGTCGAAGAAGAGGTAGACGTGGCGATCGTAGTGGTTGGAGGACATTCGCGAAGCGTAGGCAAGACCAGCGTGATGGCCGGGTTAATCTCCGGCTTGCGCGAATACAAGTGGACCGCGATCAAGATCACGCAGTATGGCCACGGAGTCTGCTCGGCCGATGGCGCACCCTGTGACTGCGTAACCGACGATCACAGATGGGCGATTTCCGAGGAAAAAGACGCCAGCGAAAAGACAGACACCTCACGTTATCTTCTCGCCGGGGCTACCCGTGCGCTATGGGTCCGTACAGAGCAGGGAAGGCTGGCAGAGGCCATGCCGGGATTGCGGAAACGGATCGAGTCTGCCGAGCATGTGATGGTGGAATCGAACAGCGTATTGAAGTTCCTGCGACCGGACTTGTACTTGACCGTGCTTGATCCGAGTACGGAAGATTTCAAAAACACGGCGCGTGAATTTCTGGATCGCGCCTCCGCTGTAATTCTTCACCAAGCTTCGCGCGAAGCGCCCGCATGGCAGGCCGTTTCTTTGAAGCCGGTCGCTGGACGTCCAGTGTTTCGCATCGCGCCTCCGCCTTATGTGACACCGGAGATTGTAGAATTTGTGCGGAACTCACTGATGCCGGCACAGAAGCCGTCTTCATAATCCAGAGAGGCCCACTCGGGGTGATGAACTCTTTTGTTATGCTTGACGGTGCGGCAAATCCACTTTAGCGCCTGGCTGTTGGTTGCTCTCTCCTCGCTGTTGCAGGTTCTGATCTTTCCCCTGCCCGGACTTTACGTTCTCTCATGGGCCGCTTTCGCTCCTCTGATCGTAGCCCTGTTGCGAGCACGCCCGGCGGGAGCACTGGAAGTCGAGGGTTCAGTCAAACTCCAGGCTGCCAAGCCCGGACAAGCGTTTTTGCTCGGCTATGTATCGGGAATTCTCTGGTATGCGGGTACGTGTTACTGGATCTACAACACCATGCGTGACCATGGCGGTTTGAGCGCTGCTGCGGCCTTGCTGGCGCTTGTTCTTTTTTGTCTTTATCTCGGCCTGTATCACGGATTGTTCGGGTGGCTGATCGGCTTGGCCGTCGGTCCCGATCAAGATTACCGCCGCGCCTTGGTGGCCGCGCCATTTCTGTGGGTTGCGGTTGAACTGGCTCGAACTTTAATCACAGGATTTCCCTGGGAGTTACTGGGCACGGCACAGGTGGACAACATTTCCCTCAGCCGCGTCACCACCCTGACTGGAGTTTATGGCGTCTCGTTCGAAATCATGCTGGTGAATGTCGCCATTGCCGCCGCTTTCCTGGTGCATAGGAAGAGGCGCAACATTCTGCTGATTGCCGCTCTGACCGCGGCCGCTGTGCTTCAGTCGGGAAGGCTGGTGGATGCTCCGCCCCTGCCCGCGGATCACTCCGCGCTATTGGTGCAGCAAAATATTCCGGTGGATGAAACCTGGACGCGAGATACATTTCAGCGCACGCTGCGCGAATTGACGGATCTTAGCATTGAAAAGAGTCAAGAAGCCTCGAAGGGGATAGTTTCCGCGCGGGGCAAGGTGGACCTGATTGTCTGGCCGGAATCTCCTGCGCCTTTTTTTACCAGCGATCCTCTCTTTCGCGATCCAGTCAGCCAGATGGCGCGGACGGCTCACACCTGGGTCGTGACCGGAGCCATCGGCACCACAGCGGCGATGCACAACGATAGTTCGCATTCCGAAGTTTTCAACTCGGCAACCCTCATCAGCCCTGAAGGCGAATGGAGAACGCGTTACGACAAGGTGCACCTGGTTCCTTTCGGAGAGTATTTGCCCTTCCCGCGTTTATTTGCTTTTGCCGGCGGGCTCACGAAAGAAGTGGGCGAATTTGAATCCGGAAAATCGCGGGCGCCGCTGGCCGCGGGCAACACACGCCTGGGAGTTTTCATTTGTTACGAGTCAATCTTCCCCGGTGAGGTGCGGGAGTTTGCGCGGCAAGGCGCGGATGTGTTCGTGAATTTATCGAATGACGGCTGGTATGGAGATAGCGGCGCATACGCGCAACATCTAAACCAGACGCGTATGCGGGCAATTGAAAACGATCGTTGGATTTTGAGTACCACCGATACTGGAGTTACCGCTTCGATCGACCCTTACGGGCGAACCGTGGCGATGCTTCCACGCAAGGAAAGAGGCGCGTTGGTGGCGCCGTACGCACTCACTTCCGTAACCACGTTCTACACCCGGCACGGCGACTGGTTCGCCTGGCTGTGTGCGATAATTTCAGCAGGGGCGTTACTCACGCGCTTCCTATTTTCACGGAAGGCAAAAGGCTCTCAATGAATCAAGAGTTCGAGCAGGAGTACGGATCAGTCAGCAAGAAAGTGCGCGAACTCCGGGAGTATCTTTGACGCGGATAAGCTACGTCCGCAGTTAGCTGAAATCGAAAAGCAATCCGCCGATCCCAATCTGTGGTCCGATCCGCAGCGCTCCAAGCAGGTCATGCGGGAGAAAAAACGGCTGGAACATTTGCTCACAACCGATGCTGATCTGGCCCGCCGCAGCGAAGATATTGCGGCCTACTTTGAACTTGCCAAAGAAGGCGAAGGCGTCGAGGGTGAGTTGCGCAGCGAAATCGCTTCGCTGCGGGATCTGGTTGACAAACTGGAGACAGAAACGCTGCTCTCCGGCGAGAACGACCATCTGAATGCAATCGTAACCATTCATCCCGGCGCGGGTGGTACGGAATCGCAAGACTGGGCTGACATGCTGCTGCGAATGTATTTGCGATGGGCCGAACGCCAGGGCTTTGAAACCATTCTGTACGACTACCAACCGGGCGAAGAAGCCGGGCTAAAATCGGCGACCTTCGCGGTGAACGGCGAATACGCCTTCGGGCTGCTGAGCAGCGAGATCGGCGTGCATCGACTGGTGCGTATCTCTCCATTCGACCAGGCCAAGCGCCGGCATACTTCTTTCGCCAGTGTGTTCGTCTCTCCGGAAATTGATGACAGCATTGAAGTAATTATCAAGCCGGAAGATATTCGCACGGATACATACCGTTCCAGCGGCAAAGGGGGGCAGCACGTCAACACCACGGACTCGGCGGTGCGCATTACGCACATCGCAACTGGATTGGTGGCGAGCTGTCAGAACGAACGCTCGCAGCATAAAAATCGCGAACGCGCCATGAGCATGCTGCGCTCTAAACTTTACGAATTTGAACTGGAAAAAAAACGGGCCGCCACCAAGAAAATTGAAGACTCAAAACTCGACAACGATTTTGGCTCGCAGATTCGCTCCTATGTGCTGCAGCCCTATCGCATGATCAAAGACCACCGTACCAAGACCGAAGTAGGTGACGTGGATCGCGTTCTCGACGGCGACCTGCAACCATTCATCCGTGCCTATCTATCGGCGCGGCGCGGGGAGAAACAGTAAGTGGCGACGAAGACTGAAACCCGCAGCACGCCGCTGGCGGTGCCGCTTGGTCCCAAATTTCTGCAAGCGTTTGATTTCGCCTTCGAGAAACACGCGGGGCAAACCCGCAAGGCTTCGTCAATTCCGTATATTGCGCACCTGATGGGGGTCGCTTCTTTGGTGTTGGAGTTTGGCGGCGACGAAGAAATGGCCATCGCAGCCTTGCTGCACGATGTGGTGGAGGACTGCGGCGGCGCACCCATGCTGGAAGAAATCAGCCGGAGGTTTGGAAGCCGCGTGGCCAAAATTGTGGACGGTTGCACCGATGCGGATTCTTATCCAAAGCCGCCATGGCAGGAGCGCAAGGAAAAATATATTCGCCATCTGAAGACGGCGGACGCCGAAACCAAGCTGGTTTCCGCAGCCGACAAACTGCACAATGTGCGGTCCATTCTCGCCGATTACCGCGCTATCGGAGAAGCGGTGTGGGCACGCTTCAGCGGCGGACGGGAAGGCACGCTTTGGTACTACCGGGCGCTGTTGCAGGAATTTCTGGGTGGGAAGCCCAACCGGCTGATTCGAGAGTTGGAAATAACGGTCGGCGAACTGGAATCACTCGCGGAGCGAGGCGCGCTCCGCATTGCGCCTTCTCCATCGAGGAGTTGAAACCATGTCTCGGACCATTGACCTGATTCGTGCATCAAAGCTGCCTTCGAACATGATGCAGTTCGCGGCCAAGGGAGCCCTGTCGGTTCCGCCCGACGAGAACATCGAGATCCTGGTATATCTAGCCAACCACAATAAGATTTTTGGTGATCTGGCGCGAATAACCTTGGCGGGATGGGATGAAAAGGCCTCGCTGGCCGCCGCGTCCGATCCCAATACGCCGCGTGAAGTTCTCGACTACCTGATATCACCGGAAAATCTGCGGCCTAAGTTACTGCCTGCGCTGCTGCGAAATCCGTCAGTTCCGGACGGCGAACTAGCCAAATTTGCCATTTCTGCCTCGCAGGAATCGATCGATCTGATGTTGCAAAGTGAGAGGGTCAAGACTTCCACTGCGGTTCTGGAAGTTCTTCGGGCGAACCCGTACCTGAAGGCCGAGCAGTCCACTGCTATCGCCAACCTCTTAAGTCCCAGCCGGCAGGAACCTGCTGCCGCAGCAAATGTGAAGGTGGGCGAAGCTCTTCCGGAAGCCGCCGCGGATGAAGCCGCCGACGTACCAGACGAAACCATTTCCGCATATTTGAACGAGCACGCCAGCGAAATTGCGGCCGAACAGGATAAGCCTTTTCAGCCGGTGGGCGGCGTTGTCGATTTGTTAGGACCTGACTATTTTCCAGTTTTAGACAACAAGCCGATGACGGAGATAGCCGGGACCGAAGAAAAAACTGTTCCGGCTCCTTCTGCGCTGGCCGTGGCAACCGCTGCCAAGGCTGCTAAGTCGGCCGGACCACCTCCTGGTCAGCGCGATAATACGGTGCAGAAAATTAACCGGCTTGACGTAAAAGGCCGTATCCAGCTGGCGATGAAGGGCAACAAAGAAGAACGTGCGATTTTGATTCGCGACGGTACTAAGGTGGTTGCGCTGGCGGTGCTGGATGCCCCTAAGATTTCCGACGGCGAAGTGGAGAAGTTTGCATTGCAGAAGAATGTCTTGGAGGCGGTGTTGCGGCAGATTCCGCTGAAGCGACGCTTCATGAAGAATTACATTGTGGTTCGTAATCTGGTGTCAAATCCCCGCACCCCGCTCGACCTGGGATTGGGCTTGATGAAGCACCTCATGGTGCAGGATTTGAAGAACATCTCCGCCAACAAAGAGGTTTCTGAAACTGTCCGCAAGCTGGCGACAAAAATGTATAAACAGAAATTGGACTCTGCCAACAAAAAATAAGAATTCAAAATAGAATAGGGTTACGTGGCCTCCTCTCCTCTTTCTGATGCGCTTACCGATCTTTTCCAGCGTACTAAAACTATCGCGGTGGTCGGTCTATCGAACGATCCCTGGCGCGCCAGTCACGGGGTCTCGGCCTACATGCAGAGTCAGGGGTACCGGATCATTCCGGTAAATCCCCATATTGAATCCTCTCTGGGCGAGAAGTCTTATGCTTCGCTGCTCGACGTCCCGGAGAAGATTGACTTGGTAAATATTTTCCGCCGTCCCGAGTTTGTCGAGGCGGTGGTGGACGAGGCGATTGCGTTGAAAGTTCCGGCAGTCTGGATGCAGGAAGATGTGATTCACGAAAAGGCCGCTACCAAGGCGCGACAGGCCGGAATCTTCGTGGTGATGGACCGTTGCATCCTGAAGGAACACCGCGCGCTGTTTCGCTAATCGCAGTCGCGCTTACTGATTGACTCCGACAAACACCACGCTGGCATCGTCATTCAGGCTCACGCCGTTGGCAAAGCCGCGGACGTCGTCCACTACGCTCACGGCGGAGGCGTCCACGCTGGCCACGTGTCGAGCCAACCGGTCCAATCCGTACTCCTCGTCGGTTTGATTTACCGCTTCCGTGATGCCGTCGCTGTAAAAGACCAGCCGTGATCCGGGAGACAAAGCCACTGTAGTTTCTGAGTAGTCTCCGCACGCCAAGCCCAGTGGCAGGCCCCGCTCCGTGTCCACAAAGCGCGCCCCTTTTTCATCGATCACCAATGGGTGCAAGTGCCCGGCGTTGGCGAAAGTAAGCCTGCGGGTGGCGGGATCGAGCACACCATAAACCAAAGTGACGAACCTTCCGGCGGGGAAGTCTTCCACCAGCAAGCCGTTGAGCTTGCTTAAAACCTCGCCCGGAGAGCAACAAGCTTCCGCCAATGACCGCAACATACCCCGCGTAGCCGACATCAGAAGCGCCGCCGCCGTTCCTTTGCCGGAAACATCAGCTAAGACCAATCCCCAGCGTCCGTCCGCAAAAGGAATGAAGTCATACCAGTCGCCTCCGACGGCGCGGGCGGGAATGCTAAGACCGGAAATCACAAACCCTGGTATGTAGGGAGAACTCTTGGGCAGCAATGCTTGCTGCATGACCCGCGCTTCCTGGGCTTCCCGGTTCATGGTTTCGCGCGCGGCCCGCTCGGACTGGAACTGGCGAGCATTATTCACGGCGACCGCCACATGGTCACAGAGCGCCTGTAAAATTCGCAGTTGTTGGCGGGGAAAAGCGTCAAGCTCAGGATGTGATGCCGTGAAGACGCCGATCAGTCTCTCGCCGGCATGAAGCGGGATCGCCACTTCGGAAAGCGTCTCGTGTTCGCAGCCAACGTAGTACTCGTCCTTGCGCACGTCGGGTGCGTAACGCATCTGACCGGTGGACGCGACATAACCAACCATGCCTTCTTTACCGATTTTCAGCCGATGGCCTTTGTGGTTGACGCTGCAGCCATGCACGCCGGCCATCACCATCTCCGCGTGGTCCTCGTCATGCAGATAAATGCTGGCCTCCACGCAGCCGAAAGATCGCGCCACGTCATTTACCACGTTGTCGATGAGTTGATCGAGATCGAGGATCGAGTTGATCTTTTGCGCCGCCTTCTGCAAGCGCTGGAGATCTTCCACCTGATTGGCGTGCACTCCGCCTACCGGGGGAACGTCGAGGGTAACAGTGCTGGGATTCGTGGCCATGGGGTTCAATCCTTATTCGCTTGCACTGGGAGGCGCAAACGACAGCCTGGCACTGCTTTATAAGATGCCGGACGGCTTTTTTAGGATTCTTTCTTGGGGCGGGGCTTCTGTTCGTGGGCAGGGGAGGTGCGCAGCATCTGGATCTCTTCCATTCGATCTCGAATACGCTTCTCAATGCCCTGGTTCGTCGGTTGGTAGTAAACCCGGTCGCGGAGATTATCCGGAAGGCACTGCATGTTGGCGACTCTATTTTCTAAGTTGTGCGCGTATTGATAATCCTTGCCATAGCCCAGTCCCTTCATCAATCCAGTGGGAGCATTGCGCAGGTGTAAGGGCACCGGCTCCGCGGCGGTGTCCTCAATGTCATGCTGCACAGCGCCGTAGGCTATATAAAGCGCATTCGACTTGGGAGCAACGGAAAGATAGACGACGGCTTGCGCCAACGCCAAATTGCCTTCCGGCATGCCGATAAAATCGACAGCGTCGCGGGCCGCCATGCACAGGGAAAGAGCGTTGGGGTCGGCCAGCCCAATGTCCTCCACCGCCATTCGCACCACGCGACGCGCGATGTAGAGAGGGTCTTCTCCGGCTTCGACCATTCGGCCCAGCCAGTAGAGGGCGGCATCGGGATCGCTGTTGCGCACCGACTTGTGCAGCGCCGAAATCAAGTTGTAGTGCTCTTCGCCGCCTTTGTCGTAAAGCAGGACTCGTTTTTGCAGGGCGTCCCGAACAATGTCGTCGGTGATTTCCTCCTGATTATTTCCCGATGACTGCGCCAATCCCGCGGCAACTTCCAGTACGTTGTACGCGCTGCGCGCATCTCCGCTGGTGTAACTGGCAATCTTCTTCAGCACCTCGTCCGATGCGCGTATCTTCATCGCGCCGAGACCCCGTTCTTCATCCGCCAGCGCCCGCTTCAGCAGTTGCACGATCGCATCTTCGCTCAGCGGTTGAAGCACATAGACCCGGCAGCGAGAGAGCAGCGCGCCGTTAATTTCAAACGACGGATTTTCCGTGGTAGCGCCGATCAGCCGTATGTTCCCTTTTTCCACGTGCGGCAAAAAGGCATCCTGCTGTGCTTTATTGAAGCGATGGATTTCGTCAATGAAGACAATGGTGCGCGTGCCGTACTGCCGCGCCCGTTCGGCGTCCGCCATGACCTGCTTGATCTCTTTGATGCCGGCGAGCACTGCCGAAAATTCAATGAACTCCGCTTTGGTCATGCGGGCAATAATCTTGGCTAGAGTAGTTTTGCCCGTCCCCGGCGGTCCCCAGAAAATGAGCGATCCGGTGTCGTCGCGCTCAATCTGGGTACGCAGCGGCTTGCCCGGACCGACTAGTTGTTCCTGGCCGGCATATTCGTCGAGCGTGCGTGGACGCATGCGATCGGCCAGCGGACGTGTGCGGTCTGTAGCGATCTCTGCGTTCGGAGTGGGTTGGAAAAGTCCCATAAAAAAGCTTCGAGCTCTTAGCTTCTAGCTGAAAGCCAGAGCGAACGGCGAAGAGTCACCGTCGTTGCCTCGCGGCTTCATACAATACGATGCTGGCGGCGACTCCCGCGTTGAGAGATTCTACTTGTGCCGTGTGGGGTATGCAGATGAGTTCGTCCATGCGCGCCATGATTTCGCGCGGCAGGCCGGAGCCTTCGTTGCCAAAGAGAATTGCCTTCGCGCCCTTTAGGTCGGCTTTATCGAGCGGCGTTCCTTTGTGTGACGAAGTTGCGACCAGGCGCACGCCCTTCACCCGGAGTTTCTCCGTTACGCCTTCCAGTTTCGCTTCAGCATCTTTCCCCTGGCCGTGAATCACGGGCAAGCGGAATACCGATCCGGCCGATCCTCGCACCACTTTCGAATTGAAGGGGCTGACCGTGCCTTCGCCCAGCACCACGCCCGCACTGCCAAACGCTTCCGAGGAACGAAGAATTGTTCCCAAGTTGCCGGGATCTTGCAGTCCGGCGAGCACAACAATCGGGCCAACCTGCAGTCGTTCGGTTAGATCATTGAGCGTGAATTCTTTCAAGCGCACCAGCGCGGCCACGCCTTGCGGCGATTCGCTGGGCAACAGGCTGTCGAATAAGCTATCCGGCAGCAATAACGTGTCGACCTGAGCGCCAATCTGCGGCAGCAAGCGCTCGGCTCTGTCCAGTGACGATTCACGAAAAAACACCGCGCTGAAGCGCAACCCACTGCGGATAGCTTCTTCCAAAATTCGTAAACCTTCGATCGCGCAATCGCCGCCCTCGGTAAGCTCGGCTCGCGAAAATGCCTGGCGCAGTTGCTTGACCAGAGGGTTATGGCGGCCCTCGATGCGGCGCAGTCTGTCCTGCGTGCCGAGGGTGTTTTCTGCAGTTTTTTTCATAGGATGGTTACTGAATCATACGCCGCTCCCCCGCTTGAAGCGCTTTGCCGTATTATGGTAGGTTCCACGGCAAAACATTCCAACAAGTTTTACGCAGGAAGGGAGCGCTGTGCGCGCGGAAATCCTAAAAATTAATAGCGAAACTCCAGAAACTTCATTGGTAAAGTACGCTGCCGATCAGATTCGGGCCGGCGAAGTGCTGGGCATGCCCACCGACACGTTTTACGGACTGGCGGCCGATCCTTTCAACCTGCGCGCCGTCGACCGCGTGTATGACATCAAGACGCGCTCGCGGCACAAACCGCTATCGCTACTGATCGAGAGCGTGGATCAGGCGGAAGAGCTGGCCAAGCCTTTGCCCGAGGAGTTCTACGCTTTAGCCCGCAAATATTGGCCTGGACCGCTGACGCTGATCGTGAAAGCGGGATCGCGGTTGCCGCTGAAAGTCACGGCCAACACGGGCAACGTGGCGCTGCGCGTGCCCAATGCAAAAATTCCGCTGGCTGTAGTGATGGCGGCGGCGATTCCCATCACCGCCACCTCCGCGAATCTGAGTGGGGCGTCGGAGTGCACCAGTGCCCACCAGGTGCGCGACCAACTCGAAGGACGCATCAGCATAATCGTCGACGGCGGCACTTCGCCGCGCGATGTCGCTTCCACGATTATCGATCTCAGCGACGAAAGCGTGCGCTGGCGCGTCATGCGTGAAGGCGCCATTCCGGCCGATGAGATTTCGACCTTCTTTGCCAAAGGATGAGCGACGATTCGGCAACCCGGCATCCGCGACATCGCTGGCTGCTGTGGCTTGAAGCGGTGGCGTTCTGTACGCTGGCTGGATTCCTGGCCTTCACCGCCGTGCGCATTACCCAAGAGGGATCGCTCCAGGAATTGCATCATGCGGATGCCATTGTTGTGTTCGGCGCCGCAGAATATGCCGGCCGCCCTTCCCCCGTACTGCGCGCGCGGCTCGATCACGCCTTCGACCTTTTTCAACAGGGAATCGCTCCTGTGGTCATTACCACCGGCGGCGCTGCCGCCGACCCCAGCTTCAGCGAAGGCGGCGTGGGTAGCGCGTACCTGAAGCATCGTGGCATTCCCGAGCGCAATCTGATTGCGGAGACGCAAGGCTCAGACACCGCGCAATCGGCGGTGCGCGTAGCCGTGATCATGCGAGCCAACGGCTTGCACAGTTGCGTGGCTGTGAGCGACGCCTATCATGTCTTTCGCATCAAGCGCTTGCTGCGGCATGAGGGGATTGGGCCAGTGTATGGAGCGCCTCGTCCCGGTTCGCGGCCGCACAGCGTGGTGCAACGCGCCTATGCCGTGATGCGGGAGGCCAGCAGCTATCTGGTGTGGAAGCTGGGCATGTCGTAACTTAAGCCCTTCCGAAGAAACCTGAACGCGCGTACTGACGTGGAAGAGCGGCGCATCAGAGCCGCGTAGAGGGTTGTAGAATGACCTGGGCTTTAGCCCCTGTGGACGCAGCTGTAGAGTCAGCAGACGCCGTTAAATCTTCGCCGCACTCCCGTCCAGCCCTAATTTGTCCGCGATCCCTTGCAACGCAGCAATGCAAAAGCCGATATGCTCATCCAGATCTACACCCAGGTCGGCGGCGCCGTTGATGATGTCATCGCGGTTCACTTTTCGCGCGAAGGCTTTATCCTTCATTCTTTTGCGCACTGACTTTACATCAACCTCGGCCAGTGACTTGCCCGGCTTAATTAGCGCCACAGCCGTGATGAATCCTGCGAGTTCGTCGCAAGCGAACAGAGCTTTCTCCATCGGAGTGTCGCGGGTCACTCCGGTGTATTCCGCGTGCGACATGATGGCGCGGCGGATCACCTCGGGCCATCCCCGCTCCTTCAAAATCTCGTTGCCTTTGTAAGGATGATCTTCGAGGCTGGGATACTTTTCATAGTCGAAGTCGTGAATGAGGCCAACGATCCCCCACAGGTCTTCCTCGGACAAGCCAAGTTCCGCCACGATCGAACTTCCCGAGTCGCTTCCGAACTTGTGCGAGCACGCCCGCATGCACGCCTCCACCGACAGCGCGTGCTTGCGCAAGCTTTCCGACTGGGTGAACTCGGTTAGGAGTGCCCAGGCTTCTTCTCTGTTTTTGACATCAATCATCGTTGCAAATGCCCCTGGATTCAGCGGTTCGAGCTCAGGTCATCTTACATCGACGCTCGCAATCCTTGTACATCGCGCATCGGGGGCTTTCCGAAGAAGCGTTTGTACTCCCGATTGAACTGGCTTGGACTTTCGTATCCCACCGCGAAGGCTGCACTCGCAGCATCGAGTTCCTCGGTGAGCATCTTCTGCCGTGCTGTATGAAGCCGCAGCTGTTTTTGAAACTGAAGGGGACTCATTGCCGTGAGACCACGGAAGTGATGATGCAGAGTTGATCTGCTCATACCTGCCATCGATGCTAGCTCCTCCACTTTCAGCGTCTTCTCGAAGTTTTTACGTAGCCAAGAGACCGCCTTAGCGGTTAAATAGCTTTGGTCCGCCATCGTTGCGACCGAACGCAGACGACCTCCTTGGGGGCCCTGCAGAAGCCGGTAGATAATTTCTCGCTGGAGCAGCTTGCAAAAGAACGGGACGTCCTCCAGATTGTCCAAAATCTGAACCATGCGTAAGCATGGCGTAAGCAGTTCTACTGTCGCTTCTCCAAGAACCATGCCGCGTGTTCCAACGGGCGGTGCCGAAATCCGCACCTCCTCAGTGTGGAGAACGTCACGGACGATGCCCATATCAAGCTTGAGAAAGAACGCAAGGTAGGGCTTCTCCGGACTAGCAACGCACACTCGGCTGACGATCGGGAGTTCTATCGATGTGAGGAGGAAGGTTGATTCGCCGAAGACATAGCTCTGTTTGCCCAGGTCAACGCGTTTCTTTCCTTGCGGAATAAGAAGCAGACTCGGCTCATAGCTGCAGGGATTCGGTGCGGTCGGAGCAGTGTTTCGGTAGAGCGTAAGTCCGGGGACTTCAGTTGACAGAGCGGCGGCGCTATCCAGCGCTTTGTTAATTGATCCAGCCAGCTTTTTGAGCGCCTGCGTGACGCTAGAATCGTGGCTGTGTTTCGATTTCTGGGCCATCATTCATTTTCCTCGACCTCTCCAAGATTAAGACATAAGCGCGGCAAGCGCCCAGATTTCGCACTCACCTCGGACAAATAGGCAAGAATTCCAGTCGATCAGGCTACCGGCAAACGAGCGTTTCGGCCTAATCTTGAAGTGGAGAAGAAGAGATGAAGACGCGAAAGCTTGGAACGCTGGAAGTATCAGAGCTCGGATTTGGCTGCATGAACTTGGCTACAAACTATGGCCCGGCAGTCCCCATCGACGACGCGATTCAGGTCATCCGTGCGGCACACAGCAACGGGGTGACCTTCTTCGACACGGCTGAAGTGTACGGTCCTTACATGAGCGAAACCATCGTCGGCGGCGCGCTCGAACCGTTCCGCAACCAAGTGAAGATCGCAACGAAGTTCGGCTTCGACCTCACCGACAAGGGCGGTCTGAACAGCCGACCCGATCACATCAAGAAAATGGTGGAGGGGTGCCTGAAGCGTCTCCGCACGGACCGCATCGATCTCTTCTATCAACATCGGGTCGATCCGAATGTTCCCATAGAGGACGTCGCGGGTGCCGTGAAAGAACTTATCGAGGATGGCAAGGTGTTGCATTTCGGCCTCTCGGAAGCTGGTCCCAAAACCATCCGCAAAGCACATGCCGTTCAGCCCGTCGCAGCGCTTCAGACGGAGTATTCGCTCATGAACCGTGACCCGGAAGAGAATGGATTGCTCGATACCTGCGAGGAACTGGGAATCGGCTTTGTGCCATGGGGCCCGGTTGGCATGGGCTATCTGACGCAGAAGCTCGATGAACGGACGAAGTTTGATCCGAAATCGGATCTGCGTGCTGGATTTGACCGCTTCCGGCCGGAAAGCATAACTGCGAATAAGCCCTTTGTCGATCGCATCACTGAGCTTGCGGAAAGGAAGAACGCAACAACAGCGCAGCTGTCGCTCGCATGGCTCCTAGCAAAGAGGCCATTCATCGTCCCGATCCCAGGAACGGGCAACATCAAGCACCTGCAGGAGAACATCGAATCCACCAAACTTGTACTGACGGCTGAAGACATGAAAGAAGTCGCCAGTGCTCTGGATGACGTCAAGGTGCATGGCGGTCGCATGAACGAAGAACAGATGAAGGTTGTAGAGCAGTAGGCTGATCCGCGCAAGGCTCTTACAGTCCTGAGAAGGTCTGTTTGGATTTCTCCGGCATTATGTCTGACCGGAATTTACTTTTAAAACCGACCCAAGATTCGACATCCATTCACCGTTTTTCAGACATGAACCCACTAAGTAAACACCACGCGTGTTCTCGATCCTTATGCTCTCCCCCATGTCCTGAGCGGAGTTTCGCCACCTCACTTCATTCCCTTATTTCTACTGCACCATTTTTTATGCATTTTATTCTTGACATCCACAGGCCTTGTGCCGCAGATTGTCACTGCGGCGAAAACCTCTCCCCCAAATGTTTGGTTACGCTGCACGAAGTAGGAGAGCCGGCTCTGGCACTCCCACAACCCGATGGCTACGACTCTTGCCCCAGTAGATTCCAGGGAAGTCGTCCGTTGCGATCATTGCCTGCTGGTTCAATTCCGTACGGTCAATAACAATTGCCGGCGCTGCCACTCGTCCCTGGATGAGGAACCTGAACCTGAGCCGGTGGTGCTGACGCCGCCGGTGATGATGCCGATGCCTGGAATGGGCCGCGGGCATCTTAACCTGGCCACATCGATCCGCTCGCTGCGCCTGCGCAGCGGGTTGAGCCAGCGCCAACTGGCGGGACGCATGTCCGTACCCCGGACCTACGTCTCCAAGATCGAAAACGAAAAAGCCACGCCCACGCTGTCATCGCTGGAGCGGCTGGCGCGCGCCTTGGAGGTAACCGTGCCCGAACTGCTCAGTGGCGGCGAAAAGAACCGTCAGGACGAAATCAGTGAACTGATGAAAGACCAGTTCATCGCGGAAATTATGCCGTTCGTTTCGCAATTGAATGGAATGCAGATGTCGAGCGTTCTGACCCAGTTGCGCGATTTGACGGTGCGTCCGCGACGGACTGCCTAGCAGAATCAGGTTTATATGGTAACCGGGCCGGCGCCCGCCCCACCGAATTTAATCCGGGCAACCAGCCAACTAAATACCGGGACCAATTTCTTGGTCCCGGTTTTTTGTCTGCTTCCGCGCTTGAATCCGGAATAGATCGATCCACATCTATCCAGCATGAGCCCGGAAGAAGTTGGAAACAATTTTTCAGTTTTGAACCCTTACCCTGCGGGAGTGATTCATCCCGAAAACTCAGAGTCGGAAGAGAAATCTCCGCGAGTTGCGGGCGCGGAATTCGCAGCCTCCGACAATGACTTGCTCGATGCTTATTCGCGCGCCGTCACTAGCGCAGTAGATCGCGTTAGCCCGTCCCTGGTGAACATCGAGGTGCATCATGCCGCGCCCCGCACGCGCTCCGGCGAGCCGCGCGAGCGCCGCGGCGGAGGCTCCGGTTTCGTCTTCACCCCCGACGGCCTGATCCTTACCAATAGCCACGTCGTCCACGACGCGACTCGCATCGACCTAACCCTAACCGACGGCCGCCGCATGCCCGCCACCGCCATTGGTGACGATCCCGCAAGCGATCTGGCTGTCGTCCGTATCGACGAACCCGGTCTTACCGCTGCGGCCCTGGGTGACTCGCAACAGCTTCGCGTAGGGCAGCTCGTGGTCGCACTCGGGAGCCCGTATGGATTTCAGTCTACGGTGACAGCAGGTGTGGTCAGCGCTCTGGGACGTTCTCTGCGCTCGTATTCTGGCCGTCTGATCGACGATGTTATCCAAACCGACGCCGCGCTCAATCCCGGCAACTCCGGCGGCCCGCTGGTCGATTCCGCCGGCCGAGTCGTAGGTGTGAACACCGCGACCATTCTGCCGGCACAGGGAATTTGTTTTGCTATCGGGATCAATACCGCAAAGTTTGTGGCTAGCCGTCTGCTGCGTGATGGACGCATCCGCCGCAGCTACATCGGCGTCTCGGCGCAAACCGTGCCAGTGCATCGCCGCGTAGTGCGCTTCTACGATCTGGCGAAGGAGTCGGGCGCGCTGGTTCTGTCGGTGGAAGAGAATAGTCCGGCGAAGCGCGCGAACCTGCGGGATGGGGACATCATCGTCGCCCTCGAAGGGAAGCCCGTCGCCGGTGTAGACGATCTGCACCGTCTATTAGCCGACCTTCGCGCCGGCGCAACTTGCTCGCTCACGGTGCTGCGCCATACGGAGAAGATCGAATTGACGATCATGCCGGAAGAGGCGCGGTAATCCTCGACGCATTATGTGAGGCGGTCCTATCGGAGACACCTCATGATTGCTTCGCCGCTTCCCGCCGTGTTAGCCTCTTACCGAAGGGGATCACTTTGCAACACAAAGTTCCCGCCGGGCTGGATCGCAAGGAAGCGGAAGTCTACCGGCATCTTGATCCAGAGCGGCTCCCAAAACACATCGCCATAATCATGGACGGCAACGGGCGCTGGGCCCGGCGGCGGCACATGCCGCGCGCGGCCGGGCACCGGGCCGGAGTTGCGTCGGTTCGTTCAACCGTCGAGACGGCAGCGCGCATCGGCATTCATGCGCTCACGCTATACGCGTTCTCGGAAGAGAACTGGAAGAAGCGGCCTAAGAGCGAAGTCGATTTTCTGATGGGCCTGCTCAGCCGCTACCTCAAGGCTGAAGTTCCAACGTTGAACGAGAACAACATCCGCCTGGAATACATTGGCCGGCAACAACAGTTACCGGACGATGTGCAGGAGCGCATGGAGTGGGCTCGCGCGAATACTTCGCGCAACACTGGCACGGTGCTGACGCTGGCGCTGAACTACAGCGCCCGCAGTGAACTGGTGGACGCATTTCGCTCCATGGTGCATTCGGCCGCGCAGAATGGCGGACTCGAGCATCTGCACATCGACGAAGATAAAGTCAGCGAGCATCTCTATACGCGACATCTGCCCGATCCTGATCTAGTTGTACGGACTTCCGGAGAGATGCGATTGAGCAACTTCTTACTCTGGCAACTGGCCTACGCCGAGATCTATGTGACGCCCACGCTGTGGCCAGATTTTCGTGGAGTTCATCTTCTCGAAGGCATTGCTGAATATCAGAAGCGGGAGCGCCGTTACGGCGGGCTGAATCATGGCGACGGGCATGACCATCCTGAGCCGGTGAAGAGCCACAAGTAGGCCCGCATCGGATACTCTACGGCGCTCGATGACCAGGCAGATTCTCACCCAGCGTTCATTCCTCTTCGCAACGCCAATACTTAGTAAGATGGACGCACCTTGCTAAAGCGTATCGCGACCGCGGTCGTTCTGATTCCGATTGTGACGTTGCTGGTCCTGCGCGCGCCTGTGCCAGTGCTGGCCGTCTTCGCCGGAGCCGTTGCGGTGGTCACCGTGCAGGAATTTCTGAAGATTATCGAATCTTACGGTGTGCAGCCGTTGCGCCTTCCCGCTTATATTTTTACGGGAATGGTATTCCTGCTGGTGGGCGTCGGCGCCGACACCCCCCAACTTTCTTCGCTAAAGTTCGTGTTCCTGCTGGCGTTTGCCGGGGCCATGGCTCCCTTTGTTTTTTTGACTGTAGCCATGCGGAGGACGCAGTTGACGAGCGCGTACCCCGCGGCGGCCGCTTCGACATTTTCATTCGTCTACATCGCCGTGCCCATGGCGATGCTGGTGCAACTGCGCCAGCAGGTAGCCGGGGCATTCATGCTGCTGTATCTGCTACTCGTGGTGTGGGCGGGAGACATTTTCGCTTACTTCGTGGGCAAGTCCGTGGGCCGGCATCTGATGGCGCCGCGCATCAGTCCTAAGAAAACGTGGGAGGGTGCTGCCGCCTCGCTGGCCGCTAGCCTGATTATTGGGTGCGTGATATTTAACTACGCCCTCCCCATCAGCACTTTTCTTCTTCGTTGGGGCATGATTCAGCGCCGCGACGGTTTGTTCGGGCTGGAAAAGCCTGAATTGTGGCAAAGCTTTCTCCTGACCGTAGCTTTGAACATCGCGGCCCAGCTCGGCGATCTGGTGGAATCGCTCATCAAGCGAGGCGCGGGCGTGAAAGATTCAGGCAACATCCTTCCCGGCCATGGTGGAATGTTTGACCGCATTGATGCGTTGTTATTCGCTGCTCCGGTACTATGGTTCTACGCGTCGGTGCTGTTTCCCCCCGCCCGCCCCTGGTAACGCGTAAAATAGGGGTTCAGATTCCATGAAACGCATCGCCATCCTCGGTTCCACCGGCTCCATCGGCCGCAGCACGTTGAGCGTGGTCGAGTCCTATCCCGAGCGCTTTCAGATCGTCGCCCTGGCGGCGGGCTCGAACCTGGAGGCCGCGTTCGAGCAGGCGAGGAAATGGCGCCCACGCATTATTTCAATCGCCGCGGAGGCCGACGCCGGTATCCTTGGCGCACGCCTTAAGCAAACCGGCCTTAACCAGATTGAAGTGGTTTATGGTTCACCGGGAACCGTAAAAGTGGCAACCCATCCCGAAGTCGACTTTGTAGTAAGCGCGATCGTTGGCGTCGCCGGACTCGAAGCCACTTATGAAGCGGTGAAAGCGGGGAAGTCGGTCGGCGTAGCCAATAAAGAATGCCTCGTAGCCGCGGGCGAGTTGATTACTGCCGAAGCGCGCCGTCAAGGCAAGCCGCTGCTGCCTATCGATAGCGAGCATAACGCGGTTCATCAATGCATGCGCGGCGGCCGCATGGAAGAAGTGGATCGCATCTGGCTTACCGCCTCGGGCGGACCGTTTCTAAACACTCCGCGCTCGGAGTTCGATTCCATCACCGTGCAGCAAGCGCTCAACCATCCGACCTGGAAAATGGGGAAGCGGATTACCATCGACTCTGCCACTTTGATGAACAAAGGCTTCGAGGTAATCGAGGCGTGCCGACTATTTCACCTGCCTCCGGCAAGAGTGGAAGTAATTGTCCATCCCCAATCGACAATCCATTCCATGGTGGAGTTCATCGATGGCAGCATACTTGCTCAGTTTTCGGTGACGGATATGCGCTTGCCGATCCTGTACGCTTTAACATATCCCGAGCGTATTCAGTCAGATATGCGTTTTCCGGTGAGTAACTTGCGTCATCTGGACTTTGTGCCTCCGGACATGAAAAAATTTCCTTGCCTGCGTTTAGCCTATGAAGCGGCCGAAGCTGGCGGGGCGAAAACGGTTGCCTTAAACGCCGCGGACGAAGTTGCGGTGGCTGCTTTTCTGGACGGTAAAATCGGGTTCACTGATATTCCCAGGGCGATTGAAGACACGCTTTCAGCATCTAATTCGGCCAAACTGGAATCTATTGTGAAGGTGCTTGAAGCCGACGCCGAGGCTCGCCGATATACTGAAGAGCGGGTCGAGCGAATGAGCAAGAAATCCGCGCCGTCGCGGGCGACAACTGTGGTCTCGTAAGAATCTAAACGGGGGAGTTGTTTCGTACCTTTTTTATGTCTGATATTTTAATCGCCATCGCTTCCGTCGCGGTAATCCTCGGCTTCATGATTCTCATCCACGAGTTCGGCCACTATGCCGTGGCCAAACTGCTGGGCGTGCGGGTGGAGCAGTTCGCCATTGGCTTTGGCAAGCGTCTGGTCGGCGTCCGCAAGGGCGAAACGGATTACCGCATCAACGCCATTCCCCTGGGCGGCTACGTGAAGATGAGCGGCGAGAATCCCATGGACGAGCGTACCGGCGACCCTGCTGAGTTCATGTCGCACTCGCGCTTCCATCGTTTCCTGATTGCCATTGCCGGCCCGACTATGAACATTCTGCTAGCAATTTTTCTGCTCACCATGGTTTACATGGTGCACTTCGAGCAGGCGGTATATCTCGACAAACCGGCGGTGATTCAAGGCGTAAAGCAGGATTCTCCGGCGGCCCAGGCTGGCCTGCAACCTGGCGACCGCATCATCCGGGTCGACGGCATTGAAAACCCTACCTGGGAACAGTTGCAGCCTCGCGAATGGCTGAGTGCCAATCAACCCCTGACCGTGACCATTCAACGCGGTGACAAGGTTTTCGACAAGACCATCGTGCCTCAGGCGGTCACTTCTTCCGAAGTAGGTTCCGCCGGATGGTTCCCGGAAGACCCGGTTATTATCGGCCAGCTGGAGCCGGGCAAACCCGCAATTGCCGCCGGGTTGAAAGAGGAAGATCGTATCGTCGCCCTCGATGGCAAGCCGCTGGTGTCGATCGAATCCATGATCGAACGCTTGCAGCAGACCAAGGAAAGTCCCGTCGACTTGACCGTACAACGCGGCAACCAGACGCTCAATTTCCACCTAAGCCCAGTCCTGGCGAAGACAGAAGATCAGAAGCAACAGAGATACCGGTTGGGATTCGTCCCCAAGAGTGAAACCCGCGTCAGCAAGCTGCCCTTCGGTCAGGCGCTCGGTCTTTCGCTGGAGCAGAACCGGAAATATTCTCTGCTCATTCTTGAGTTAGCAAAAAAGATCGTGCAGGGAAAAGTTTCGCCCAAGGCCGTTTCTGGACCCATTGGCATCGCGCAGGATGCGGGCTACGCGGCCAAGCAAAAGGGTTGGACTCCGCTGATGGAACTGACCGCTGGAATCAGCCTGAACCTTGGCATCTTCAACCTGCTGCCCATCCCGATTCTGGATGGCGGAGTCATCCTGTTCCTGTTCATCGAAGGCCTTATGCGGCGCGACGTCAGCCTGCGCATCAAGGAGCGCGTTTACCAGGCTGCCTTCGTCTTCCTGGTGCTATTCGCCGTCATGGTGATCTACAACGACATCATGAAGACGCTGCCCGGGCTTATGCATCGCATGCCGTAGTTCTCTAGGAGACCTGCGCTCCGCCGAACGGATCGTCGCTGGTGACGCCGTTCGGCAGGGCTTTCACCGCCGCTTCAAAGGCCCGCCATGCCGTGCTTGCTGGCGACGACGTCAGGTTGGCATAGAGCTGCGCCAGCGTCCCCGAATCTCCCAGCGAAACCATTGCTTGCGCGATCTTGTTGAGCGCGTATCCCTGATGCAGCAGCCACGACAAGAATGCCATCCCACATCCCGTACTGTCAGCGTTCTGATCGGTGGGGTCCGTCTTGTCGACGAAGTTGGGCATGCCATCTTGCGCCCAGGTTGGTGCGGTCGCGAAGTCAGAGAGTGCATTGTTGCCCACCACGGCTGCGCACCAGCGCGAGAGTGCTTCACCGGTGCTTACCCCGCACAAATTTCCGCCCATCGAACATTCACTCAGCTCCGCCTCGAAAAGCGCCGAAACGCGCGCCGAATTTCCGTATGACGCGCACACCTCAATGGCATTCCCCGTGGAGTAATCGCAGCCCCCATGATCGGCGCCTCCGGTGCCATCGGTGGCGCCTCCCAGCGCGAAAATAATCACGCTGACAGTGCCGCCCGTGCTGCCGAAAATCGTGTCATTAGCGCTGGCGACGCGGTCAGCATCGTTCAGCAAATCCTGTGCATTCTGCAGCGCGGCAGCCCCCAATGAAGCGTCTACATAAACCGTCACGCGGCCGCTAGGGCTGGTTCCCACGAACTGCGAGGTGCCGGTATAGCTCGGCCATTGCGGCGCGGCCGGACCCGCCTGCGGCAAAGAAATATACTTCTGTATCCGTGCGGTTGCCTGGATGCGATGGTGCTGCATTTGGGATTCCTCTTTCTCGGTTGGTATTGGCTCGGTTGATATAAGGTGAGGGATTCAGGCGGAACGTTGCGTTCCCCATGATAAAATAAAGCTTCCCATGGCTATAATTCCACGTAGAAAAACCGTGACCGTCTCGGTTGGCGGCGTTCGCGTCGGGTCCGATGCACCTATTGTGGTGCAGTCGATGACCAATACCGATACCGCCGATATTCTCGGCACGGTGCAACAGATTGCGGCGCTGGCCCGCGCTGGTTCTGAGCTGGTGCGTGTCACTGTCAACAACGAAGAGGCAGCGGCAGCCGTTCCCCGCATTGTGGATTTGCTCGACCGCCAGGGCATCCGGGTACCGATCATCGGCGACTTCCATTACAACGGTCACACGCTTCTGACCAAATATCCCGAGTGCGCCCGCGATCTCGCCAAATACCGCATCAATCCCGGTAATGCCAGCATTGGCAAGACCGGAGACTCCAACTTCCGCACCATGATTGAAGTCGCAGTCAAGCACCAGAAACCGGTGCGCATCGGGGTGAACTGGGGTTCGCTCGATCAGACGTTGCTCACCAAGATGATGGACGAGAACTCCGCCTTGCCTGAGCCGAAAGACGCCCGCGAAGTCACCATGGAAGCCATGGTGGTGAGCGCGCTGAACTCCGCCGAACTGGCGGAAAAATTTGGCCTGCGGCCTGATCAGATTATCCTCAGCGCGAAAGTCAGCGGTGTGCAGGACTTGATTGATGTTTATCGCTCGCTGGCGGCGCGCTGCAACTACCCGCTGCACCTCGGACTTACCGAAGCTGGCATGGGAGCCAAGGGCGTGGTCGCATCCGCCGCTGCCATGGGCGTAGTGCTGCAAGAGGGCATCGGCGATACGATCCGGGTCTCGCTGACGCCAGCGCCCGGCGGCGACCGCACGGAAGAAGTTCGCGTGGCGCAGCAGATTCTGCAATCCATGGGTATTCGCAGCTTTACGCCGCAAGTCACGGCCTGCCCCGGTTGTGGGCGAACCACCAGCACCTTCTTCCAGGAGATGGCCGAGCAGATCCAGACCTACCTGCGCGAGCAGATGCCCAGTTGGAAGCTCCGCTACGTCGGCGTGGAAGAAATGAAGCTGGCGGTGATGGGCTGCGTGGTCAACGGTCCCGGAGAATCGAAACACGCCAACATCGGCATCTCACTTCCCGGCACATTCGAAGAGCCTAAAGCTCCCGTCTATGTGGATGGACGCCTGTTTACCACGCTCAAGGGCGATCGCATTGTGCCCGAATTTATTGAGATCCTCGACCAGTACGTCGATTCGCACTACGCGGCGCGTGACCCGCAAAGGGAAGAAGTAGCCGCCAGACAATAGCGCTACCTGGCATTGTGTCTGGCTTTGCTGGACTTCAAACGTGCTTCAGATTTACTGCCCCGTCAGCAGAAACAGCGGATTTTGGTTCGGCGGATTTCCATTCGGCTGCGTCGGCCCATTGCTGAATGCAGTGGGAAAGTCTGCCAGCACTGTATCAGGCTGCGTGGCTCCTCCGCCGGTTCCGTTGGCATTGTTATTAGTGGTAACAATGTCTGCAATCGCCCCCGCGTCGCACATGCTCACATAAACATGGCTGCTATCGGTTGACGCCGCGGTGAAAACGCGGAAGCGGGTGGCCCCGGGAACATATAACGCCAGCGGGTTAGGTGGCACCGTTCCGCAAGCCGCCACCGGGGCAACGGCATACTGACCAGTGGCAAATTGCGGATTCATGAGCAAGTTCACAGTCGATTTCAAGGCGAAGCTGTTGGCGTCAAAAACCGCCAGGCTGGGAATGACACATGCCGCCGATCCTGCCAAGCTGTCGGGACATCCCGCAGCCACCGTCTGGTAGCTGGCGACATAAAAGCGGCTGCCATCGGCCAAGCCAGTCACAGACGTTGGCAAACAGGCGCTCGGGCCGCTGGCACATCCTGCTGAACCCAGTGCAAACGAAATTGTTGTCAACAGAGTCGGCGTGTCATTTGCTCCGCCGGTATCGGAAAATACATACAGAGTGCTGTTCGCCGGATTGGTCACATAAAGCCGGTTCAGGTGCGAATCGTAAAAGATAAAATTCGCCCCCGCTCCAACGCAGAGGGAAGGAGTCGCCGAACAATCGGGCGTGGTCGCCGTGTCCGTGGCCGTATCGATCGTAACCAGCTTTCCATCTCCCTGAGTCAGCACGTAAACCTTCTGGCTATCGCTGCGCGCAGTCACCCAAACCGGCGTAATCCCGGTGAAGCCGGTCACAACATTTGCCGTCAGATTGGCAGCGTTCAAACTGCTGACCGTGTTATCACCTTCATTCGCGACATAAATCTTGCTGCCATTCGGGGTCTGCGCCAGCGCCACCGGGTGCACCCCCACGGCAGCGGTAGTGCTGACAAAGTTGGTGGCGGGGTTGATCGCCGACACCGAGTTGGTGTTGTAATTGGCCACATACATGGCAGTGGTTTGCGTGCTGTTCAGAAAGACTGGTTGCGGCGGAAAGGTGGCCGTGCCGCCGGTGGCCGCTGGCAGACTGCCTGTGGGATTGGTGTAAGTAAGCGTTGTGCTGCTAATGCTGGAAATGGTAAAGGCACCGTTATAAGCGCTCGCATCGCACGGCGAGGCGCAGGCCACATTGGAAATCACTACCGCGTAACCCGGAAGCGCGCCAGTCAACGGCGAAGCCAGCGTGACCGTAACAGTGTTACCCGACTCGCTTGCTGTTGAAATGGTTGCATTTGGACTGGGCAAGCTGATCGAGGTCAATGGTCCAAAACCCGGCGTGGTCGTGGTTTGAAATGCCGGAGCAAACGTGGCTACGCTGTCCACGCCACCGGATAAGCTACCCGCACTGGCCACAAAAAGGCGGCTGTTGTTGGGAAGAATCGCAGCATGGGTGGGAAAACTTCCAAACTTGGGATCAGAGTCAGAGGTCTCAGCAATGATTGAGTCCCCCGTGACGTCGATCTGCATAGCTCCGCCCGGATTGTTCGGTACATTCAAACTGATGCCGAACACCTGATGAAAGCTTGCCGGTGTCGGTGGCGGCAAAATGGGACATCCCGGAATTCCAGCCCCGGCCGAGCACGGAATGACTACGGGGCGGTAAACCTGGCCACACGACAGGCAGAGCAAGGTGAAAATCACCGTGGCCGCCAATCGGCCCAAGCGTCGAAAACTCATCTGCACCCCAAAGGGAAATTTTGGTTACATCTGTGAGGAATCCAACATTCTAACGGCTGGCCGGAATCTACGCCAGTGCCAGACCCGCCGGAAAACGAAACGCTGGGATTCGCGGGATGGCCTATTGCTGGGATGCACCAAGCACACCCAAAGTTGGATGAGTAAGGGGATCTGCGACTGCTTCTCTCCGGGATGAAACTCAGCACCTTACTTGCGTCGACGTCCTTTGCCGGCCACTGCCGCGGCCGGCTCTTCTGACTTGGCCGTCGCTGCCGGCTTCTTTTTACCTTCCATCTGCGCCAAGCTCTGCTTCAGGGCGGCCATCAAGTCGACCACCGGAGCCAGCTTCTTCGGCTTCTCCACCGACGCCACTTCTCCGCCTTCCAGCTTGGCCTCAATCAGCTTCTTTAAATTTTCCTGGAATGAGTCCTGATATTTCTCCGGGTTCCAGTCATCAGCCAGCGCTTCGATCAACTGGTGCGCCACCTTCACTTCCGCTTCTTTGAGTTGCACATCGGGCGCGCCAAAACCTTCCACTTTCTTTACCTCTTCAGCGTAATACATGGTATGCAGCATCAGGCCGCCTTCGTGCGGGCGCAGAAAAACTGTGTACTCGCGGTTGTGCATCGTTATCTTCGCGATAGCCACGTACTCGCTTTCCTCCAGAGCCTTGGTCAGCAGCGCATAGGGGCGCCGCCCCGCCTCTTCCGGCATCATGTAATACGAAGACTCGAAATACACTGGATCCACGTCACCTGCCTTCACGAATTCCAGTATCTCCATGGTCTTCGCGGTCTGTGGCTCGATCTTCTTGATCTCTTCCGGTTCGATGACAATGTACTCATCCTTACGGAACTCGTAGCCCTTGACGATATCGGCGCGGTCCACCACCACGCCTTCCGCCTGGCAAATGTATTGCTGCTTCAGGCGCGACTTGTCGGTGCGATGCAGCATGTTGAAACCTATGCCGCTGCTGCGCGCGCCAGAAAACAACCGCACCGGCATGGAGATAAGTCCGAAGGTTAAATGTCCCGACCAGACCGACGATGGCATAGATCCCTCACGCGTAATACCGGGAATGCTACTACGTCCGGCAATTCGACCACAAAGGCCTAACCTGCCCAGAATTGCGAGTTTAGCCTACAAACCATTCTTGGATGCACAAATCTTAAGGCAGGGAGAATCGAAATGCGAAGCCGGAGGGAATGTGGTTAGGGATCAGAATGCCCTAGGGGTTGGGTTAACTGCGAGGGTTCCGGGGGGAGACGAATGTCCAAGCGAAAGCGTTCTTGCGACACGTACTTTGCCTAGGATACTTCAGCTCAACACGAAGATTTACCTTGTGCCCTGGCAGCTGCAGAGGTATATTCGGTGTTTAGGTGTATATCCACTTAAACGCATAGGTGTCCAATGGAAGAGAACGTTCGCTGGAATATTAAAGTCTCGAAGGAAACCGACCTCACCCTGCGTACCTTTTTGGGTGCCCAAGGGGCAAAAAAGGGGGACCTCTCCAAATTTATTGAAGAAGCGGTTCGATGGCGCGTTTTTCATTGTACGGTCCAGGATATTCAGGAACGGAACGCCGATGCCGACCCCGACGAGTTGCAGCGCATCATCGAGCAGGTTGTGAATGAGGTTCGCGCCGAGCGCTATGCACGAAAGAAAGCCAAAAAAGCCTGATGCGTGTCGTACTCGATACGAACATCCTGATTTCCGCCCTCATGATTTCAACGGGAAACCCAGCCTTAATCTATCGGGCCTGGCAGGAGGGGCACTTCACATTACTGACCTGTGCGGAACATCTCGATGAACTTCGTGCTGCGCTGCGAAAGCCCGCGATTGCTGAACGCATTAAACCCTACAATGCGGGAAGCTTGGTGAACGAGATAAATGATGTCGCTGAGAGTGTAAATGAATTGCCCAGCATCCGCTGCTCTCCCGATCCCACGGACGATTTTCTGTTGGCGTTATCCGAAGCGGGAAAAGCGGACTATCTCGTAACCGGAGACCGGAACGGCTTGCTCATATTAAAACGTCACAAACATACGAAAATTGTATCGGCACGCGCATTTGTCGCGCTCTTTGCCCGGAGACTCCAATGACCGACCTTCGCTACCCGATCGGCAAATTTAAATACGATGGCCCACCCACTCCACAGCAACGGAAAGAACTGCTCCTTGATATCGAGCAGGCGCCTGCGCGCCTGCGTGCTTCAATCAAGGGTCTCACGCCGCGGCAAGTCGATACGCCATACCGTCCCGAAGGTTGGACGGTGCGCCAGGTTGTGCATCACGTTCCTGATAGCCATCTCAATGCTTACGCGCGTTTCAAGCTGGCTCTAACAGAGGACGAACCTACCATCAAGCCTTACGCGGAAGACCGCTGGGCGCTCTTAGCCGACACCCAGGAAACTCCCATCGAGGTCTCACTCGTGATGCTGGATTCTTTGCATGATCGCTGGGTCCGCCTCTTGAGGTCGCTTTCCGCGGAAGATTGGAAGAGGAGTTTCCGTCATCCTGAACTGGGCCTGGTGCCGCTGGAAAAAAATCTGGCAATCTACGCCTGGCACGGCAAACATCACGTGGCTCACATCACAAGTCTGCGCGAAAGGAATGGCTGGTAGATGCTCGAGCAGGGATGTGACAGGAATGGGGTGAGTCTAACGGAGCGCTTCTGCAACTTTTCCGCTCGCGATCAACTCCGCCAACCGGGCAAAATCCTGATACATCACGCGGTCCTTGTCCACCGTTGGGCAGACCGACCGGATTGCTGCGTGCGCCGCCTGTCCGCGCTTCGATGTCTTCATCGGCGCCATGAAGTCGATGGCCTGTGCCACCGCCATCGCTTCAATCGCCAGCACGTTGCGCGTATTGTCGACGATCTTCTTCAGTTTGATCGCCGCCGTCATGCCCATCGAAACGTAATCTTCCTTGTTGCCCGAGGTGGTGATCGAATCTACTGATGCGGGATGCGCCAGCACTTTGTTCTCGCTGACCAACGCCGCCGCCGTGACCTGCGGCATCATGAAGCCGGAGTTTAGTCCCGCACCTTGTGCCAGGAATGGCGGCAAACCCTCGCTGAGCGCGGGATTTACCAGGCGTTCGATGCGCCGCTCGCTGATTCCGGCCAGCGCGCTCAAGGCGATTCCAAGGAAATCCAACGCAAAGGCCAATGGTTCGCCGTGGAAGTTCCCTCCCGAAATTACATCGCCCACCGAATTCTTCGCATCGGTGATGAAGACGAGAGGATTATCCACCGCCGAGTTTGCCTCAATCTCAAATACCTCGCGGCAATGTTGCAAAGTGTCGCGGACCGCGCCATGAACCTGAGGAATGCAGCGCAGGGAATAAGCGTCCTGCACACGGCTGCAAGCACGGTGCGATTCGCGAATCTGGCTGCCTTCGAGCATCCTGCGCAGGTTTGCCGCCGTTTTCATTTGTCCCGCGTGCGGACGAGCTTTATGAATACGTTCATCGAAGGCCGCATCAGTGCCTTGTAGAGCATCGCAGCAAAGCCCTCCGAGCACGTCGGCAGAATCGACCAATGTCTCCGCGGCTAAAAGCGCCAGCGTACCCACGGCCAACATTGCCTGCGTTCCATTGATCAAAGAAATGGACTCCTTCGCCTCCAGCACCACCGGCTTCACCTGTGCCTGCTGCAACGCATCTGCGCTAGCTATGCGGTTGCCCGATGCGTCGATGCACTCGCCCTCGCCAATTAAAGCCAGCGCAAGATGCGCCAAAGGGGCCAAGTCGCCGCTGGCGCCTACGCTGCCCTGCGATGGAACGAACGGAGTGACGCCGCGATTCAGCATCTCGCACAGCGTATCGATTACAACTCCGCGCACGCCGGAAAATCCCTTGGCTAGGGAATTGGCGCGCAGCAGCATCATGGCTCGCGTTTCCGCGACCGACAGCGGTTCACCGACTCCAACCGCGTGTGACCGCACCAGGTTTACCTGCAGTTCGCGGATCTGCTCTCCGGCGATGCGTACATCACTGAGCTTTCCCACACCCGTGGTGATCGCATAGGCGACTTTGTTGCTGGCCACAATGTCGTCGACCACTGCGCGTGCGCGATTCACAGCCGCGCGAGCGTCCGCGGACAACAGTACCGGACGGCGTTCAACCGCGACTTCGCGCACCGCTTCTAAAGTTAGGTCGTTCCCACTGATATGGAGTGCGTTCAAGATCGTTTCCTGTCTGGTTTGCCCACCGCTGCGCGAAAAGCATTCATATAGGGTTGCGGGATCTCGCTGATCTTCATCTCCGCATTGGTGACAATATGCGTAGTTTCGCCTTCGGCCAGCAATATGCCGTCTTCCGCTCGCCGCAGTTCATAACCGAAGTGCACCACCGACTCGCGCACATTCAAAAGTTGCGTGCGCACCACAACTTCGTCGTCGTAGCGCACCGGAGCTCGATAGCGGCACTTGGCTTCGGCCACAGCGAAAAAGCAGTTGTCATTGCTTTCCATGTCGCGATAGGAAAATCCCAACTGGCGCAGCAGTTCCACCCGCCCCACTTCAAACCATATGAAATGATTGGCATGGTAGACCACGCCCATCTGGTCGGTCTCGGCATAACGCACGCGCAGTTTGGTTTCATTGATCGCCTGCGGATTCGGATTCATTTACCGCTCCAAACTGGCTTGCGCTTTTCCAAAAAGGCGCTAATGCCTTCGCGGAAATCTGCGGTTTCACGGATCGCGGCATTCTCGCGCACCGCGGCTTCGATCTGCGTGTCCAGTTCGGCACGGGCATGATCGTTCAGCAGTTTTTTCGTGGCTCGCAGCGAAGCCGTGCTGTTTTCCATCAGTAACGCCGCCAGTTCGCGGGCTCGCGTCATCAAATTTTCGGGAGCAACGATTTCATTGACCAAGCCCATTCGAGAGGCCTCTTCCGCGGTAAAAAGTCTTCCCGTCAATAACAAATCACGGGCCTGCTTTTCTCCAACCTGGCGCAATAAAAAAGTCGAAACGATGGCCGGAACGAACCCGATGCGAACCTCGGTATATCCGAACTTCGCTTCTTGCACCGCCAAAGTAAAGTCGCACAGCAACGCTAGTCCGGTGCCGCCGGCGATGGCCGCCCCATTCACTGCCGCGATCGTAACTTTGGGAAATTCGTAAAGCCTGCGGAACATCCGCACCATGGTCTGTGAGTCTTCCAGATTCTGCTCTGGCGTGCGCCCAATGAGAGTCTTCAAGTTCTCCAGGTCCATACCGGCGGAGAATGCCTTGCCGGCCCCGGTCAGAATGAGCACGATCGCATCGGATTTTTCAACCTCGTCTAGCGCACGCAGCAGATCGTCAATCAATTCGAAGCTGATGGCGTTGCGCTTGTCAGGACGATTCAGCGTGATCGTGGCTACGCCAGAGTCGTATGCGAGTTGAATGGTTTTGTAGGTCATCTTTAAATGCTTTCGTCGTTCGTCTATTCGGCGTACCGCGTAGAAATCTCAGCCGTCGCGCGCAGCAGCGTATCGAGCGGCTTCAGCAGCGGCAACTCCGCACCGCGTTGTTTCAGTGCCTCAATTACTTTTTCGGTCGCAATATTTCCGACCAGCGCATCTTGTGCGAAAGGGCAGCCACCCAGCCCTCCCAGGGCCGAATCAAAGCGCCGGCAACCCGCGTCGTACGCCGCCAGAATCTTGGCCGGCGCTTCGTCGGGACGGCTGTGCAAGTGAACTCCAATCTCCAGATAATCGTACTTCGCCATCACCGTACCCACCAATTCGCTCACCTGTTCTGGAGTCGCCAGGCCAACCGTGTCTGCCAGCGAAATCATTTTCAGATTATCGACTTCCATCAGCGAGATGGCCTCAATCACTTCGTCCACGTTCCACAGGTCGCCATACGGATTGCCGAACGCCATCGAGATGTAAACCACAACGTCGAGCGCAGCGTCATCGGCTCGCTTCTGAATCTTTTCCAACTCTTCGAGCGCACCTTCCGCCGACTGGTTCTGGTTCTTGCGCAGGAAGGTTTCCGAAATCGAATACGGAAATCCCAGCGTGTGCACCGCGTGCGTTTCAATGGCCCGTTGTGCCCCTTTTTCGTTCACTACGATACCAATGATCTCCACGTCGTCGGGCGGATCGAGTTCTTTCAGCACTTCTTCGGAATCCGCCATCTGCGGCACAGCCTTCGGCGAAACAAAAGATACTGCATCGATATGCTTGAACCCCGCGCTGATCAAGGCCTGCAAGTAAGCGCGTTTGATATCAGGCGGAATCAGCCCCTTCAGCCCCTGCCAGGCATCCCGCGGACATTCGATCAGTTTGGCGGAATCAGACATATGAGTCAGAAAAAAGTGAGTCATTGGGCGATTGGGTCATCGGGCGATTCTCAAACAGCAACGCGGCAGTTACGGTCAATGACTCAATCACCAAATCGCTCAATGGCTCAATGCTTCTAGGTTTGCAGCACTCCCACTTTGAACTCCGCCACGTCGGGATTCAGGGCTGCCGCCTCCAGAGCCTGCGTGATAGCCTCTCGCGTTTCTATCGGATCGATGATCTTGTCGATCCACAACCTCGCAGCACCGTATCGCGGATCGGTCTGTTCGTCGTACGTGCGCTTGGTCGCCTCGTACAACTCTTTCTTTTCTTCCTCGCCCAGCTTTGTGCCGCCCCGTTCCAGCTGTTTCATCTTGATTTCAACCAAGGTCCCCGCCGCCGACTCCCCGCTCATTACCGCGTAGCGCGCGGTCGGCCAGGCAAAAACAAATCGCGGGTCGAACGCCTTCCCGCACATCGCATAATGTCCCGCTCCGAACGACCCTCCCACAATCACCGTGATCTTGGGCACCACGGAGTTCGAAACCGCATTCACCAGCTTCGCCCCTGCCTTAATAATTCCGCTCCACTCCGCATCCCGGCCCACCATAAATCCGTTCACATCATGAAAGAAAATCAGCGGGATCAAATTCTGGTTACAGTCCATGATGAAACGCGCCGCCTTCTCCGCAGACTCCGTATAGATGACACCGCCAAATTCGATACGCTTGCGGCCTTCGTGATCGGTTTGCTGCGCGTGCAGTTTCTGGTTGGCGACAATGCCCACGGCGAATCCGCCGATGCGGCCGTAGCCGCAAATCAGCGTCTTGCCATATTCTGCCTTGTATTCATCGAAGCTGCTGCCATCGAGCACCCGCGCCAGAATTTCTTTCATGTCATAGGGGCGCGCCGGAGAAGAATCGTAAATCCCATAAATCTCTTCCGCAGCATGGACTGGTTCGACTGGCTTCTTGCGGTCCCATGGAGATTGTCGCCGGTATCCCCACTTCTCTACGATGGATCGAATGCGCGCCAGGCAAGAAGGATCATCCGGTTCGCGGAAATCGACCGTACCGCTGATGCCCGCGTGCATGGCCGCACCGCCCAGTTCTTCGGCGGAAACTTTCTGACCAATCGCCGCCTGCACCAGCGCGGGGCCGGCGAGAAACAAACCACTACCGTCGGTCATCAGAACGTGATCGCACATTACGGGCAGGTATCCTCCGCCAGCCACGCACATGCCCATGATGGCGGCGATCTGAGGAATGCCCAGCGCTGACATTACCGCGTTGTTGCGGAAGACGCGGCCAAAGTCATCCGTGTCGGGAAACACATCTTCCTGCAGCGGCAGGAATACTCCTGCGGAATCCACCAGATAGATTGTCGGGATGCGATTCTCGATGGCGATGTTCTGCGCCCGGATCACTTTCTTCGAGGTCATGGGAAAAAACGCCCCCGCCTTCACCGTCGCGTCATTGGCGATGATCATCACCATACGCGTGTGAATGCGCGCCAGTCCGGTAACTACGCCCGCCGCGGCCGCTCCGCCCCACTCTTCATACATGCCATGGGCCGCGTAGATTCCCAACTCAAAAAAAGACTTGGGATCAACCAGCAACTCGATCCGCTCCCGCACGGTCAGCCGATTTTTCTTGTGCTGGCTTTCAACGGCCTTAGGGCCGCCGCCCTCGCAGATCTTCTCGCCTTCGTTCCGTACCTGTGACATAAGGTCGGCGAGAAAGCGCATGTTGGCTTCATAACGCGCCGAGGTTGGGTCTACTTTCGTCGACAACGTGTGGTTGGGCTGCGTCGACGGTTCCGTGGGAGCTTCGCTGCGGTCAGCCATGGGTATAGAGGTCGGACTGTTTACGGTATAACAAGCGCGCTGGAACGCGCAATGCAGCTTGCTGCGATTGCGAGTCTTTGCTCTCTAACCTTTACTGTACCGGATTTCCGTCCGCATCGATCTTGTGGACCTCGCCCAAATTCAATTCGCGGATCCCTGCCTCAACCTTGCTCATATCTCCCACCACAACCCAGATCAAATGATCCGGCAGAATATATTTTTTCGCCGTCTTGTTCTCTTCTTCCGGCGTAAGGGCGAGAGCTTTTTGGGTAAAGGTGTCGTAGTAGTCCTCGGGCAAACCATATTCGAGAATGTTGCCATAGGCGCCGCTGAGTTGTTGCACCGTCTCGAATGTGCCAGGCAATCCAAGAGTAGTGTTGCTCTGCTCGTCTTTTAATTCTTCGGGAGTAATCGGCTTTTCACCCGATATGTTCTTGTATTCCTTCACCAATTCCACCATGGACTCTTTCGTCTTATCGGTTTGCACCGCCGAAATGCTGATGTAAGGCCGCTGCCCGCGAGCTGCAGGCAGAACTGCGCGAACGCCGTACGACCAATGCTTATCCTCACGCAGGTTCATGTTAATGCGTGAGCTGAATTTTCCCCCAAAGATGCTGTTTGCCAGTTGCAGCGCAATGGCGTCGGGATCATTCTGTGGCGGCGCCAGTTGCGCGCCAAAAATTACACTTTGCCCAGACCCCGGACGATCAATAAGATACACCACATCTTTTTCCGGCTCAGCCACCTGTGGCAGATTTCTCTTGGGAACATCGCCCGGCTTCCACGATGCCAGCAGCTTTTCCAGCTTTGGTTTGATTTCCGCCAGCGTGGTGTCGCCGACCACCAGCAATGTGGCGTTATTCGGCCGGAACCAGGTTTCGTGGAACTTGGCCAAATCTTCGCGCGTCATTTTCTCCACGCTGGCTTCCGTACCAGTTCCGGTGAATGGCACCGCATACGGGTGATCTTTGCCGTAGAGCAGACCCGGCACCACGCGCAACGCCATTGATTGCGGCGTCACCTTCTCGCGTTGAATTCCGGCAATCCGTTCTTTCTGCAGGCGCTCGAATTCTTTTTGCGGAAACGCCGGATGCAAAACCAGGTCCGCATAA
Source organism: uncultured Acidobacteriota bacterium (assembly GCA_963758565.1). Classification (GTDB taxonomy): domain Bacteria; phylum Acidobacteriota; class Terriglobia; order Terriglobales; family Acidobacteriaceae; genus Sulfotelmatobacter. The sequence continues at coordinate 1,687,415 of CAVWVX010000001.1, forward strand.
ATATCCAGCGATTGGTCCATCGTACTTTTCAGCGTATTCAGATTCACCAGCGCCCAATCGAGGTTTGCGCTGGCGGTAAAGTTCGCGCTCAACGACTCCAGTTCCTCGCCAATCTGCAGCGAATCGCGTGTGGGCGTGCCCTCTTCCAGCATGCGCTGTTCAAAGCTGGCAGTGCCCGTCGCTCCCGCCGGATCGGCCGAATATCCGCTGTCCACCAGCAAGGTAAAGTTCACCACCGGCGCGGTATGGCGCTCCGCCAGAACAATTTTCAACCCGTTGCTCAGCGCAGCTTTCTGCAGCGCCGGTAACTTGAGCGACATCGGGCTCCCCGGTTCCGGCTCTTTCGAGCGGTCAAGTTTGGCGTCCGTCTTGAAGGTTCCGGGATAAGGGTGCACCTCCAGGACGTAGTCGCCATCGCTCAGCCATTCATTGGCCGCTTTTTTCACCGAGGCTGGTGTGGCCGACTTGACCCAGTTCAGATACTGTTTGTAGCAATCCGGATTGCCCGTGTAGGTCTGACAGCGTGCCAGTACATCGCTCTTGCCGCCGAAGCCACCAATGCGCTCCACAATTCGGGCGTAGCTTCCCAGAATCTGGGTCTTGGCCAATTGCAGTTCGGCCGCCGTGGGACCGCTCTTTAGGAAATTCTGCAATTCCTGGTCTGCGCTCTTTTCCACTTTGTCGAGATCTGCTCCAGGATTGGCGGTGAGGGTGAAATCGAACTGTCCGCCAATTTCGTTGGCGTCGTTGGAAGCGGTCGCGCTGGTCGCGGTTTGATCTTTGTAAACCAGTCGCTTGTACAGCCGCGATGTTTTACCTTTGCCCAGAACCTGCGCCGCCAGATCGAGTTGCGCCTGTTCCGGTGATCCAAACTCCGGCACGTTCCATATCCGGTAGAGTCGAGCCTGAGGGACGCGGTCCTGCACCCATCCGCGATGGGTTCCGGAACGCTTCGCTACCCACACTTCCTGTTTCGCAATGGGTGGCCCGGCGGGAATCTCGCCATAATATTTTTCCACTTTCTCGCGTGCCGTCTCTGGAGTTACATCGCCCGCCACTACCACCGTCACATTATTCGGACCGTAATAAGTCTTAAACCATTCCTGAACGTCATTGAGCGAGGCTGCATCCAGATCTTTCATGGAGCCGATCACGGTCCACGAGTAGGGATGGCCCACCGGGTAAGTGTTTTCTACAATCAGTTGCTCGGTAACCCCGTACGGCTGATTCTCTCCCTGTCGCTTTTCGTTCTGCACCACCCCGCGCTGCAAGTCGAGTTTCTTCTGGTCGAGCACGCCGAGCAGGTGTCCCATGCGGTCGCTCTCGGCGAACAATGCATAATCCAGCATGGAGGTGGGAACGTTTTCAAAATAATTGGTGCGGTCGTTGTTGGTGGTGCCGTTCAGGTTGGTGGCGCCCACTCGCTCCATGGCATTGATGTAGGTATGGTTGAAGTCGTCACTGCCGCTGAACATCAGATGTTCGAAGAGGTGTGCGAAGCCGGTCTTGCCCAACTTCTCATTTTTCGAGCCCACGTGGTACCAGGTATTCACCGCCACAATGGGTGCCTTGTGATCTTCATGCACCAGCACCGTGAGCCCGTTCTTTAACACGAATTTTGTATAAGGAATATCTGGAATAGGAATATCGACCGCCTTGGACGGGGTGGCCGCCGCCTTGTGGGTAGGCGATGCAGGGGACTGTGCAGCGCTGTCAATAGGATTGCAGATTAGCGAAGTTCCGAAAGCAGCCACAGCCAGAGCGCAAAAAATCAGTTTGTTTTTCAAAATTACCTCCACAAAATCCAAGATATCCGCCGCACGTCGTCCGCCCAACACTCTACACAACAACGGTGCCGGTAGTCACGCGCACCGCTAGCCTCAATCTTCAAAAGAGTGCTTGACTGTCAACCGGGAATCTTCCGCTCTTCGCCGAGACTCGGCTATGGGGTCATCACAGACGGTCTCGATCAGTCCGATTGCATGCGCCCGCACAGCGCTCACCTTTTCGGCGGCGACAAACATCTCAAGTGCCACTGCTTTGCCAACCAGCCGCGGCAGGCGCTGCGTCCCTCCCCATCCCGTCATCAAACCCAGAGCCGCGCCACGATGGCCGAAGACCGCGTTGGGCGAGGCTATTCGTCGGTGGCAGGCAAGGGCTAAATCCAGGCCACCGCCCATGCAGTATCCCGACACGGCAGCAAAAACTGGAGCAGGGAACTCGGCTATCGATCGCATTAACGACTGGCCCAGTTTGGAGAACTCATAGGCTGCGGCCCCGTCCAGTTTCACGATCTCTGCCAGATCAGCCCCAACCGAAAAAAACTTCGTATTGCCCGTAATTATCAGCGGCCTTGCTTCCGAACTCAATTGTTGGATTAAATCCCGCAAACCCACAACGCATTCCCGCTTTAACCGGTTGGTCGAATCGGGGGATTGCAAGCGCAACAGCGAGGCTCCGGCATAGTTTCCAAGCGAGTAGAAAGCGTTCTCCATCACAATGTCGAGTTGAAAGCTTATGCTTTCTTCTCCATCCACTCCGCCAGGCGGCATCCGTCTTCTTCCAGAAGAAAGCTTCCCCCGCCCACGCACTCGCCGAAAATGCGATGCGATTCCTCGTCGCGGGCGGCGCGCGAAATCCATTGCTTTCCCACTTGATACTGCGACGCGGTAAACCACTTCTGCGGCAAAACCTCCACCAGCCCGGCTTGCAGATAAAGTACAAAAATTGCAAAGGCTGGTTCGTCGTTCGTGGTCGCCTTGTAGCTGGTGGGAACGATTAGCTCGTCCACCATCGCCAGTTCCGCTGGAACATCAATGTTGTGCATCCCCGGCTCCAGCGTGAGCGGCAATTCAAACTCCGCCGCTGGCGCCGTCTTTGCATAAATTCGATCCGATGATTGTTTAAACCATCCGGCAATCTCCGCCAGATCGAAGGCCTTGAGTTGGTCGGGATCGAATGCTGCGAAACGAATGCTACGCCCCTCAGGAGCCCAAATGCCGAGATGCTGCGGGCTCACCAAAAATGGACGACAGTAGGTGTTCAGGGCCAGTCGAGGTTTCTCTGCCTCCTGCTCCAGGGCGAGCGAAACGACATAGCCTACCGGCCCCTCGCTGCCTTGGTGAGTCCAAACCAATCTTTGTCCGGAAACCGACCGGAACGCCGGAAATGTCTTCCAATACCAGGGCGCAGGACCGACAGTGCGTTCCAATTGTTGCCGAAGCTTGGCGAGGTTGGGAGTTGCCATGAGACAAAGTCAGGCGATGAGCAGTTGATTCAATCCAGAGGCAGTTTCAGTGCGATTGCCAAACCATGAGTTGATTTAATTCGCGGCGGGCACGCTTGCGCCTTTCACGTTGGCTCGGATGAACTTGACGATATCGTCCATGGCCGTGCCCGGTTGAAAGATGGCTGCCACACCGAGCGTTTTGAGGGCGCCAATATCCTGATCAGGAATGATTCCCCCAACCAGCACCAGCACATCCTCCATTTTGTTCTGCTTGAGCAAATCCATGACCCGGGGAACAATCGCGTTGTGTGCCCCGGAAAGAATTGACAGGCCGATTACCTGTACATCCTCCTGCAGGGCCGCGCTTACAATCATCTCGGGAGTCTGCCGCAGGCCGGTGTAAATTACCTCCATGCCGGCGTCGCGTAGCGCGCGGGCAATTACCTTAGCTCCGCGATCATGGCCGTCCAATCCCGGCTTCGCTACCAGCACGCGTATCTTCAGATCACTCATCTCCTTATCATTTAATCACACGCAGAAGGGATGCGCACGGAAGATCAGCGCGCCGGATATTCTACGGTGTTTTCGTATCCAGGCTTCTCCACAGATACCAGCAGGCCACGCTGCGATAAGGTTCCCAGCATTTTGCAATCTTTTCCATCTGCGCGGGAGTGGGTAATTTGATTTTCTTTCGGCGCTTACTGCTTACTCCTGCCTTTGCCGAGGGCTTGGCCGGACGCGCAAGGTAGTGCCTGTACATCGCCATGCGGACTCCATAATCCCCCGTCGGCAAAATATTTTCACGCTTCAAGGTGAACATCAGAAACATTTGCGCTGTCCACACGCCGACTCCCTTCACCTGAGTGAGGTGCTCGATTACCTCCTCGTCAGAAAGTGAAGGTAATCGAGAGAAATCGAGACTGCCGTTGGCTGTCCTGGTTGCGAGATCTTTCAGGTAAGACGATTTTTGTTTGGATAATCCGGCGCCGCGCATCTCTTGTTCGCTTAACCGGAGAATGCGCTCGGGGTTCAACGGTTCGCCCGCGATTGCGGTGAAACGCTTAAAAATCGTCTCGGCAGCTCTGCCGTTCAATTGTTGATAGACGATCGACCGCGCCAGGCGATGAAATTCGGGTGGCGAAAAACCCATGCGGCAAGGTCCAATGTCTTGGATAATAGCCCGCATGACCGGATCAACTTTATGGAGATGTGTGACTGCTTTCCGCACGGAATCTATCTTTACCACAGTTCTAGAGAAGCACGCACTACCTGGTCTTGGAGCCGGACGGAAGTTCAAACCCGATTCGCGCGCGCGACGGCTCTTCCGGAGTCATCAAATCCTTAATGGCGTCAATCAACTCCTGAATGTTGGCGTCGTGCGTATCTAATCGGCCTTCCAGTTCATCGATCTTGCCGGCGAGTCGCCGGTTGTTTGCCAGCATCTCGCGCAAGCGCACAAAAGCACGCACCACGAATACGCTCATCTGCACCGCCCGCTCCGAATTGAGCACGGTCGCAGCCATAATTGCACCATGTTCCGTGAAAGCATAAGGCGCATAACGGCGCCCACCGCGGCTTTCGTTTGAGGTCGCAATTTGCGACCTCAAACTGGCATGCTCCTTCGCATTCAACTGGAACATGAAATCGCGCGGAAATCGTTCCTGGTTGCGTTTCACCTGTTCGTTAAGCCGCTTGACCGGCACGCCATAAAGCTGGGCAATATCGGCATCCAGGATGACCCGTTGATGCCGCAGAAATAATATCCGGGACGCAACCGAGGCCGCATACGCAGCTCGCTGTTTTGGCATACTCAGCACAATTGCTTTCGTTTTATTTTTCATTTGAGGTCGCAGATTGCGACCTCAATCATAGAACACCAAAACAGAAGGAGTCTCGGCCAGAGTAAAGAAAAGCGCCGCTCTTTCCCGTTCTGGTGCGATGAGAGTCCGCTAGGTAATGCTCACTTCCGTATACGTGCCGTACACCTCGCGCAAAGCTTCGCAAATTTCGCCAACCGTGGCATAAGCGCGCACCGCCTCAATGATGAAAGGCATCGTGTTCGCCGCAGAGATTTCTTCCCTTGTGCCCGCACCCGGTTCCTGCGCCGCTGCCTGCTTCAGCGCATCCAGCGTGCGCCGCACTTCGTCATTCGATCTTCGCTGGCGCAAGGTTTTCAATTTGGCGGACTGCTGCCGCGCCACGCTCTCATCGATGTACAAAATATGCGGGGATTCTTCCTCAATGACAAACTGATTCACTCCCACCACGATCTTTTCTTTCGCCTCGGCCGCGCGCTGGTACTGGTAGGAGGCCTCGGCAATTTCCTTCTGCGGATACCCGCGCTCAATCGCTTTCACCATGCCGCCCATGGCATCGAGTTTGCCGAAGTAATCCAAAGCGCCTTTTTCCATGTCGAGAGTGAGTTTTTCTACAAAGTACGATCCGCCCAGCGGATCGACGGTTTGGGTTACGCCGGATTCGTAAGCAATAATCTGCTGGGTACGAAGAGCAATGCGGGCAGCTTCTTCGGTGGGCAGAGCCAGTGCTTCATCGTAGGAGTCGCAGTGCAGCGACTGTGTCCCGCCCAGCACCGCCGCCAGAGCCTGCAGCGCAACCCGGGCAATATTATTCATGGGTTGCTGCGCCGGTAGGGAAACACCGGCGGTTTGCGTGTGGAAGCGCATCAGCCAGGTCCGCTGATTTTTCGCGCCGAAGCGCTCCCGCATCACCTGGCCCCAAATCTTGCGTGCCGCGCGATATTTTGCAATTTCCTCGAAGAAGTCGTTATGTGCATTAAAAAAGAAGCTGAGCCTCGGGCCAAAATCATCGACATCGAGCCCCCGTCTCCGCGCCCACTCCACGTATTCCACGCCGTCGTACAGGGTAAATGCCAGTTCCTGCAGCGCCGTCGATCCGGCTTCGCGAATGTGATAGCCACTGATGGAAATAGTGTTGAACCGCGGAGTAAATTTCGACCCGAATTCAAAAGTGTCAATCACCAGACGCATGGACGTCGCAGGCGGGTAGATGTATTCCTTCTGCGCGATGTACTCCTTCAGAATGTCATTCTGAATCGTTCCGGAAATCTTTTTCCAGTCCGCTCCCTGCTTCTCCGCCACCACCAGATACATTGCCCATAACACCGATGCCGGTGAATTGATGGTCATCGATACCGTCGTTTTCTCAAGATCGATTCCGCCAAAAAGAATTTCCATGTCTTCCAGCGAATCGATGGCCACGCCGCACTTGCCCACTTCGCCTTCGCTGGCGGGATGATCGGAGTCGTAGCCCATGAGCGTGGGCAGGTCGAAAGCCACGGAAAGGCCGCCGCCGCCATGTTCCAGCAGGTACTTGTAACGCTGGTTGGTTTCTTCCGGAGAGGCGAAGCCGGAGAACTGGCGCATGGTGTAAAGCTTGCCGCGATAACCCGTGGCGTGAATACCGCGAGTGAAGGGCGGCGTTCCCGGGTAGCCTAGATATTTTTCTTCGCTCCAATCCTCTGGAAGATCGGCCTGCGTGTAGAGGCGGCGAATCGGTATGCCCGAGATCGTGGTAAAACGCGCATTGCCGTGTTCATCCAGATTGCTGCCGCTGGCTTCGCCGATGGGACGTTCGGGAGATTTCTCCAGCGTAGGCGCCAGCGTTTCCTCCGCCCATGTTTTTTCTTCGGGGGAAGGATGGCGGTTCTCGAAAACATCGGAGATCGCACTCTCGGCGACGAGCGGTTTGTTCTGCTTCTTCTCTGGCATTGGAACCCCGTGTCTTGATGATAGGCAAGCCCGCGTCCCTGGGCAAGGCGCAGAAATCAATCTAGAACGACCGGTCGGTCAGCAATAGTGCCCCCGGCCACAAACATTACTTCGCTTCGGAGGAATTCTTTCGTCCCAATTCCCAGGCCTTGGAATATTTCCACGAGACATAGCCTGCGTGATAAAGATGCAGCAGCAAGCCCTCGCGGCCATCGAGAAATCCCAGGCGGAGGATGTAGTTGTAGAAGAATGTAAAAAGCGGACGCAGCACAATGTCGCTGAAACTGAAGCGCCGGTGCCCTTTCGCCAGCGCCAGTTGGGCGCCCAGGGATGAATAACGATTCATGTGGCCCAGATAAAGCGTCAAGTTCGGGTAAGTGTAATGGATCAAAGCGTTCTTGAACTGGCGAACCTCTTGCGGAGCGCCTCCCGACGCCTCCGGCGTGAGTTCGCACCGATCATGGGGATCGTGGCCGGTGACGAATCCATCGCAGCGGCGAAATAAGCGCAGCTTAGGATCGGGATAAAAACCTCCGTGCCGCATCCACCGTCCCAGGAATAAATTCTTGCGCGGAAGTCTGTAGCCCGCCGCGGCGTTGGAGTCGGCGATGGCCGCCCGGATTTCTTCGCCCAGCCCCTCACTCACTTCTTCGTCTGCGTCGAGCAGCAGCACCCAATCTTTGGTGCAAAGTTCGATGGCATATTGTTTCTGCGCCACATAGCCACGCCATGGTTCAACGATCACGCGTGCTCCATGTTCCCGCGCAATCTCGCAGGTGCGATCCTTCGAGCCGGAGTCGACCACGACGATCTCATCGGCCCACCGGACACTCTCCAGAATGCGGCCCAGGTTGGCTTCTTCATCCATCGCGACAATCGCCACGGAAAGTGTCATAGAGAATCAGTCGCATTGCTTTCAGCTAGAAGATTTTTACGGCTGCGCACTTCGCACAACAAGAATACCGCCAGAATCAACAGCTCCGGTTCGATGGGATGGCGGTAGCGCGCATGCGGAAACACAAAGTAATACACCGTAGGATAAGTAATGACGAGTCCCGCGAAAAGCCATGCCCCCGGCCGCTTCTGCCGCAGCGCACGGCCCAATCCCCAAATCGCCAGTAGCGACGATGCCAGAAATGCTGAACTGCGAAAATCCCAGGGCGCGCGACTATCGCTAGGCCGGGGCACACCGTTCCAGTAATAAAAAAACCGCTTCACGCTGATTATGGCAAATCGCCGTGGATTGGCCCGAATCCACTCCAGCGCCAGCCGCTTACACTCCGCTTCATATCCGATCTCCCCCAGCCGCGCGAATTTTTCAAATTCGAGGTTATTGAGATTCGGTTGCAGCGTGGCAATCAACATTCCGTCCGCCAGTTTGTTGTTCCCCAGGCGGAATTGCAACCCGAAGTCGTCGCGGATAAAAACCAGGCGTCCAAAAACCTCGTAATTCCTCACCAGCCACGGGCTAAGAACCAGAAAAAATACAAACGACGAAAGCACAACTCCGCCCACAGATGGCAGCCCGTACCGGTATCTTTGCCGCCAAATCCACAATCCACAGAAAGGCAGAAATGCCAGCATTGAAGGATTCGCCAGCGCGCCCACGCCCCACAACCCCCCAAACAGCATCCATCCCCGCCATCCTGGCCACTGCTGCATTTCAATCGCGACCAGAAAAATCAAAGCCAGCATCAGCGGCGTAAACGTCGTATCCCAGATCCAGTGCACCGACCAGTACCACACGTAAGGATTGAAGGCCCACGCCCTGGCCGACCATATAGCCACGCGCGGGTTAAACGTCCGGTAAGCAATCAGGAAAACAGGAATGGTGGTGATCGCGGCCAGCAGGCTGTTGATCGAAAGCAGAACCCACGCGGAAGCGTACGTATAGATTCCAAAAATCTTGAAGACACCGCCGATTAAATATGGATAGAGCGGCGGCTCCCACGCGCTCGGACCCGTATTCCCACCGTAGGGATTGCTGAAGCCTTGGCCCAGGGCGACCGATCGCCCCACGCGCCCCATCTCAAAGCCAAAACCGAAGTTGTCTTCGCCCGGCCGGGTGCGATACTGCCGGGCAACGCCGATTGCTGCTATTTGCAGAAGAAAAGAAAGCAGCACCATCCACATCACAGATCGCGGTATGGAGGGCAGCGCCGTTCGTTGCATCACGGGCGAGTTTAGCAGGTCTGCGTTGCCCCGTTGCGCTGCCCTAGAATCCCGATCGTGTTTAAGACGGTGGGAGCTGCGGCGTCTGCGGTTGCTGCGCCGGTTGCCCCCCCGGCACCACATCCTGTCGCGGCGCAACATAGGGCACGCTTGGCAGGTGCGTGACTTGCCCGCGCGTCGCGTCCGCTACATTGATGCCGGAATGGTCCAGCAACAATCCGGTAGCGCGATCCAGTTCAATGCGCGACTTTTCATAGGCCGCCTTTGCCGACACCAGGTTCGACTCCGAACCAGTCAAAGTCGAAGCATCCTGCAGAATAGCGGTCTGCGTGGTCAAGCCCACTTTCAATTTTTGCTGATCGGCGTCGAGTGTCTGCCGCGCCAGGTCCACAGCCGATTGCGCCGCCTGCACCGCTACCCGGTTTTGCTTCACGTCAAACTGCGCATTGCGCACTTCAATCCGCACCTGATTCTCCAGCTGATGCAGTCGCACCTGCGCCTGCCTGTATTCAAGTTCCGCGCGCACCTGATTGGCTTGCGCTTCGCGGTTGCGCAGGGGAATGTTTAACGTGACGCCCACCCCTTTATCGGGAGCAGTTGAATTCACAAGTTGGTTCAGAGTCCCGCCATAGCCCACCGCGTTTGTATTCGCGAACGGCGGTGGCACCGAGGTGTAGCAATGGGTAACTACGGTCGCGGAGCACGGCGTGAGCGCCAGATTTCCTCCCACTCCCGATCCGCCATAGTACGCAAAGGCATCGAGCGTGGGCAGCATGGCATTCCGTACCGCCTTGCCGCTCAGGTCGCGCGAGTTCAAATCGATGCGCGACTCCGCCAGCTCCGCGCGATGCTGCAGAGCGTCGTTGATCAGATCCTGGATCGGAATCACCGGTTCTTCCTGCGGCACCTGCATGGTGGAAGTCGGAATCACGTCAGCCTCGGCGAGCACAGGATCTTCAATGCTGCGGCTCAGCGCATTCTTCATAAGCAATTCCTGCAGTTGCAGGTTGTTCTGCGCCACAATCAAGTTTTGCTGGCCCGTAGCCAGCGTGCTCTGCGCGCTCACCACCTGGATCGGAGGCACGGTTCCCACCTTGGCTTGGCGCTGCACGTCGTCCAGCGCCTTCTGCTGGTAGGCCAGCGCCTCCTGCTGCACGCGAACATTTTCGTAGGCGAAAACCAGGTCCCAATACATATTCTCGATCTGGTCCACCGTGGTAATTACCTGCAAGCGGAAGGCAACATCAGAAATTTCGCGATTATTTTTCGCGATGCGAATGAAGCGCGTGTTGGGCAGAACTCCAAAGCCTTGCAGCAAGTTCTGCGTCACCCGCATCTGGAAGTTCGAATTGAGCGAAGGACTTAACAGGCTGGTGGGATTGTTGGTGGTGACGTGAGTATTGTTAAAGCCCCCGGTCAGCGTGGTCCCCCATTGAAAGCCCTGCGTGTAACCGAAGTCGGCGGTGTAGGTGTTTTGCGCCAGGATCGGTGGCAGATTTCCCAGCGCGCTGGTGGTTTCAATATCGTCGCGGTCCAGTTGCAGCGTGCCGGTAAGAACTGGATCGAAGCTGGTGATGGGCGATCCAATGCCCAAAGTTGAACTCACCAGGCCGTTGGTTCCGGAACCTGCGCCGCCCGCCGCCACCGTTGTGCCGCCAGTCCCTGAACCCACGGTCCCGCCCAAGCCGCCAATGCCGCCGCCCGGCGTGTTCTGTACGATGCCGGTGTTAATGCCCAGAATGTTTGCGCCCGATTTCGCGCGCAGCAGGTCGGCCGCCGCAATGTTCAGGTTGTAGCGGGCGATCTCAAGGTCGAGGTTGTTTTCCAGGGCCAGGGCCACCGCATCGTCAACCGAGAGATAAATCTTGCCATCGCGCATCAGCACATCAATCCGCGGAGAGTTCCCCAGGTTCGGTTGGGCCAACTCCTGCGGCAGATAAGGCAGGAGCAAATGCGGGAAGGCGGAACGGGCCTTCGAATAGTCCTGCAAATGTACCTGCTCCGGCTTAGCTGGGGCTGGTGCGGTCTGGGGAGCAGGCGTGGCGGGAACATCCTGCGCGCACAACCTCGGCAAGTCCGCCGTACCGGCGAGCACTGCAACCGCCGCCAGGCTCATCAGCACAGTCAAGCGCCGCTTCACGGCATTTATTCGAGGCAAGGGCAAAGACATGGTTCGTCTCCTGGAGTGGAAGGGGTCGTTCTTCGTAGTGAGTAGTGAAGCTGGTGGTGAAGTCATTATCGATATTGAACGTTGGATGCGAAAATACGAAAAGCGTCACCTCATCTTAGCGGGAGCGGGCAAAACACGCAGGTGCAGATTGTAAAGAATTGTTAGAAAAAAAAGCGCGGCCGTTAAGCCGCGCTTGTCTTGAGCCAACCCATTTCTATTGAGGTGTACTGGGCTGCGCCGCAGGTTGAGCCACCGAAGGCAAATCCTTTCGCGGCGCAATGTAGGGTACGTTGGGCAGGCTTCTGACCTGGCCGCGCGCCGCATCGTCAATGCTGATGCCGTTGTGGTCCAGCAGCAGTCCGGTGGCGCGATCCAGCTCCACCCGCGATTTCTCGTAAGCCACCATCGCATTCACCAGCGTCGATTCGGCCGTCGCCAGCTGGCTCTGGTATTGCAGAACCAACGTGTTAGTCGACGTGCCGAACTGATATTTCTTTTGCTCAGCGTCCAGCGACTGGTGTCCCAGTTCCACCGCGGCTCGGGCCGAATCCACGCTGGCGCGGTTCTGCTGCACCGTGTATTGCGCGTTGCGGATCTCGATCCCTACCTGATTTTCAATCTGCTGCAAGCGCATCTGCGCCTGGCGGAATTCCAGCTCAGAGCGGATCTGCACCGCCTGCGCCGCCCGGTTCCGCAGGGGGATATTCAATTGCAAACCAACTCCCTTATCGGGAGCCGTCGAGTTGATCAGTTGGTTAAAGGTGCCTCCCAGCCCAACCGTGGGCGCTGGCGGAATCTGTCCAGCCGCTTGGTCAGTCCCGGCGCAACCGAAGCCTTGCAACGAAGGATCGAGATTCGAACAAAGGTTGGCTGCATTCTGTGATCCACCCACACCCGCGCCCCCGTAGTAAGCAAACAGATCCAGGGTCGGAAGCAACGCGCTGCGCACCGCCTTGTTGCTGAGTTGACGGCTGTTCAAGTCAATGCGGGACTCCACCAGTTCCGCGCGATGCCGCAATGCTTCGTTGATCAGATCTTCCGTCGGCACAACCGGTTCCTGCGCCGGGATGTCCATGGTAGAGATCGGAATGACCTCGGCATTGGCCAATCCCGGATCTTTCAACGAGCGGGTGAGGGCATTTTTCATCAGCAACTGCTGCAATTGCAGGTTCGTCTGCGCCGTGGTCACAGCCTGCTGGTTGGTGGCCACCGTGCTTTGCGCGCGCACCACTTCGATGGGAGCCAGGCTTCCAATTTCAACCTGCTTCTTGGTGTCGGAGAGCGTCTTCTGCGCAAACGTCAGCGACTCGTTCTGTACCCGCGCGTTTTCATAGGCATAGACCAGATCCCAATAAATATTCTCGATCTGGTCAATGCTGTCGATAATCTGCAGCCGGAAGGCTACGTCAGAGAGTTCCCGGTTGTTCTTGGCGATTTGGATGAACCGCGTGTTAGGTGCAAACCCAAAGCCCTGCAGCAGATGCTGGTTGAACGTGGCTTTGAAGCCGGAATTCAACTGTGGGCTGCGGCTGCTCAGGAAGCTGTTTGTAGTCGAGCGCGTGTTATTGAAGCCCACCGAAAGATTGGTACCCCACTGAAACGCCTGATTATAGGCAAAGTTCACCGTGCCGGTATTTTGTGCCAGGCTCGCTCCCGGCAGCACACCCTGGAAAATGCTGGTAGCCTGCTGGCTGAAGTGGTCCTCCTGCAACGTGCCGGTCAGCACTGGATCAAAACTGTTAATGACCGGCCCCAACCCCAGCGTCGAACTTACCAAGCCGTTGGTGCCAGCGCCAATTCCGCCCGCGCCCAGGCTGGTGCCGCCAGTGGATGCGCCCGAGTTCGCTCCGATTCCGCCCACGCCGCCGCCCGGCGTATTCAGCACCAATCCCACCGGAGTTCCAAGAATCGACGCTCCCGCCTTCGAGCGCAGCACATCCGTGTCGGCGATGTTCAGGTTAAAGCGCGCGATGGCGATATCAAGATTATTTTCCAGCGCCAGTGCAATCGCGTCGTTCAGCGACAGATACAATTTCCCCTCGCGCATCAGGCCATCGATCCGCGCCGTATTGGCCAGGTTCGGCGCCCCCAGATGCCGCGGCGTGTAGGGCCCGACCGGATTCGGAAAATGCGACACCGGCTTGGTGTAGTCCAGCACCGGCAGCGGCCGCGCTTCCGGCGTATTCTGCGGCGTGGGCGCGGTAGGGGGCTCTTGTCCCCAGGCGGCGATACTCAAAGTTGCCAACAAAGCGAAGACGGCCGTCATCAGCCGGGTGTTCGAATTCAAGCGTGCGAATGGCATCTACTCTTCTCCGTTCAAATTAAGACCACTGATTAAGACCTTGCACCACGACTGATCCGCAACTTCGGCGGCCCGGCGTTCTAAAAACCTAAAGTTACCCAGTGGTTGATACGCAACCGGCGGCTTGCGGGTTCCAGAAAATCTTCCTGAGGCGTGCCAGAAAGCGTTGCAATCCCATTTCAGATCAAAGTTTGTGGAAACGCACTAGTATATCTGACCGGCAACCCCCGCCTCCGAGCCTGCTCCCCCTGAAAACTGATACAGTGCTGGCGATGCCGCACATCTCCCGAGCCAAATGGAATCACTGGGTTGCGTAAAAACTCAAAACGTTAGAATTCTTATCCGAAAGTTCCGCTTAATGAGATTTCTTGGATGAAGCGGCGCGCCTCGGGGACTCTGAATATGTACTGGAAATGTCTTCGGCATGGTTCGAAAAATGACTCGACATCTGCATGCGCAATCTCAAACTGATTCTCTCCTATGACGGAACCGACTTCGCCGGCTGGCAGGTGCAGCCCGACGCCGTCACTGTGCAGGGCACATTAGCCTCAGCCATTGGACGAATCACCGGCGAAAAGGTATTGCCCCAAGCTTCGGGACGAACCGACGCGGGAGTGCACGCCCTGGCCCAGGTTGTGACATTTGTCACGGAGTCTTCCGTACCTACGCCCAATTTCGTGAAGGCGCTCAACGATATTTTGCCGCCATCGGTGCGCGTGCTCAAAGTGGAAGAGGCTGCCGCCGATTTTCACGCCCGCCACTCCGCCCAGGCCAAGACCTACCGCTACAGAATCTATCGCGCCGGAATCTGCTCTCCTTTTTTCGCGAGATACGTATGGCACTATCCCTATCCTCTGGACGAAGCCGCCATGATTCACGCTGCCGCCGAAGTCGAAGGCCAACACGATTTCACTTCGTTTGCCGCCGTCGATCCCGAGCGCGGGCAGGAAGGTTTTGCGGCGTCGAATGTGCGCTCCATTTTTTCTTCCAACTGGCAGCGCCAGGCAGATGAACTGGTTTACACCGTAAGAGGTTCGGGCTTTCTCCACCACATGGTCAGAAATCTGGTCGGCTCGTTTATTCTGGTAGGCAAGGGAACACTCAAGGCCGGTGACATGCAGCGAATTATGGTGGAGCGCAATCGTTCCGCCGCCGGGGCAACCGCTCCGGCCAGCGGTCTATATTTGGTGAACGTGGAATACGCCTGAGTAAAGCAGTCCAGTTATGGCTACTGAGACTCCAGTCGCGGTGCGCAAGGTGGTGTCGCTGAATCCAGCGACGGGTGAAGTCTGGCGCGAGATCGCCTGCGCCGGTTCGCTCGAAGTGCAAGCGGCAGTCCCTCGGGGGCGTGCGGCGCAACGGCAATGGGCTGAACTCGGCGTGCGCCGGCGGATCGCGGTGCTGCGACAATTCCAGCGCAGATTACAAGAAAAGAAATCCGAAATTGCCGAAGCTATCACTCGTGAGGCCGGCAAGCCCGTAGCAGAAGCCCTGACCACAGAAGTATTGGTCGTTCTCGATGCGGCGCGCTTTTTGATCGAAAACGCCTATCGCCTATTGCGCGATGAGCCGGTGCCGCACGGCAACCTTGCCACCAAACTCAAACGCGGCCGCCTGGTGCGCGAGCCTTACGGCGTAATCGGAATCATCTCGCCCTGGAACTATCCCTTTTCCATTCCTGCCACCGAAACGCTTGCCGCCCTGGTCGCCGGCAATGCAGTCGTACTGAAGCCCTCGGAGGTTACCCCGCTGGTGGCGCTCGAACTAGCGGCGCTGCTGCACGAAGCTGGAGTGCCGCCTGATGTCTTTCAAGTCGTCGCCGGCGATGGCGAAACCGGCAGCACTTTAATCCACTCGCCCATCGACAAACTGGTTTTCACCGGCAGCGTGGCCACAGGAAAGCGAATCGCCATGGCGGCCGCGGAGCGCTTGCTGCCCGTGGTGCTGGAACTGGGCGGTAAAGATGCCATGCTGGTGCTGGATGACGCTGACCTTGACGTCGCCTCCAGCGCTGCGATCTGGGGAGCGTTTGTGAATGCCGGCCAGACTTGCCTTTCGGTCGAGCGCTGCTACGTGCATCGCAGCCTGTACGACAAATTTCTGAACCAATGCGTGGAGAAGACGAAGAAGCTGGTCGTCACCCACGGAGACGACCACAATGCCGAGGTCGGGCCGCTCATTCACCCTCGTCAGTTGAGGCTGGTGCGGGAGCATGTGGAAGATGCCAAAGCCCACGGCGCCCGTGTTCTGATTGGAGGCGCGCCATTTCCTGAAGTGGGTGCGAACTTCTACCATCCCACCGTGTTGGCCGGCGTTACTCACGCCATGCGCATCATGCGCGAAGAAACCTTCGGCCCGGTGCTTCCCGTGATGGCTTTCGATAGCGATGACGAAGCGGTAAGCCTGGCCAATGATTCCGAGTTCGGCCTGGCAGCAAGCATCTTTACGCGCGACAATGCTCGCGGCGAGCGGCTGGCACGGCGCATTCATGCCGGAACCGTGATGGTGAACGACGTCGTCTCCTGCTTCGGCATCAGCGAGGCCCCGCACGGCGGAATGAAATCCAGCGGCATTGGCCGCGCTCACGGGCGCTTCGGCCTGGAAGAAATGGTGCGGCTGAAATATGTCGATGTTGATCTGATGCCGGGAATGAAAAAAGTCTGGTGGTATGGCTACGGGATGAAGTTCGCGCAGCAAATGGAAGGCTTTATCGACTTTCAGTTTGCGCGGGGATTTGGCGCGCGACTTCGCGGCGGGCTGCGGGCGGTCGGAGTGCTGGGCAGTAAGAAGCTCTAGCGCCAGGTGCCGGGGCTTCGTGAAGGCGATAACACTTCCAATCGAATCAATGACTTACCTGTAAGTCGTTGAAACTACACAGCGGCAAGAGGCACCCGTAAGCCACATTGAATCAGCGTGTTAGCTGTAAGTTATTGATTCCATTGAGGCGCGATTTAAGCCGCCGGCTCAATTTCGCCCTCCAAGCCGAGTTGTACGATGCCATTTGCCGCGCATTAGAAGCCCGTAGAGGAACGATCTCCCCCGGAAGCATCCCAGAGGTCACCCGCCGCCTCGGCGTCGCTCAGAACGCGTTTAATGGCGAAATAATCTAAAAGCTAATATCGCCCGCTCAGAGCCTGCGAGAATTTACTCCAAGATTCGGTCGCCATGGCTGGGAGGTTGGGAGACGACCAGAAACCTGGCCGGGCTTGACGACGGATTGCTGATCTGATGGCGTGCTCCCGGCAAAATACGCATTCCGGTGCCCGCTGCGAGCAGCGTGTTCTTGCCATCGACTTCCATGATGACCTCGCCGGAGAGGACGTAGAAAAACTGCTGCGCCTTCTGGTGATAGTGGCGGACCTCGCGGCCTCCGGAAGGAATGAACTCTTCAATTACGCTCAGATGTTCATCCTTCACCAGATGCCAGCCGTCGCAATCGTTTCCCCAGCGGTAGTGCTCGGCGTTGGCGCGGCTGATTGGGACGGGGTGGTTGCTGTCTTTCGGCATGCTTTTCGACTCCCTGGGATCGTTGTAATCTTATGTTCGTCATGACCACTCCCGCAAATTCTTCCGCCGCTGCCGATCCAAAACGTGAACTGCTGCGCCACGCCCTCGCCACCCTGGCTTACCGCGGAGGCAAAGCAATCCGCAACACTCCCGAAGGTTTCGCCGTGTTTCATGTGGATGAGGGCGTGCGCGCTCCGGGGCAGATTCTGGCGCATATGGGCGACCTTATGGATTGGGCGCTGTCGATCGCATCGGGCCAGCGGACATGGCATGACTCGAAGCCGCTGGCCTGGGAAAAAGAGGTGGAACGTTTCTTCGCAGCCCTGAAAAAGTTCGACGACTATCTGGCGTCGAGCGAACCGGTGCATGCGGCGCCGGAAAAATTGCTGCAAGGCGCGATTGCCGACGCGCTGACCCACGTCGGCCAGATTGCCATGCTGCGCCGCATTGCCGGTGAGCCGGTGAAGGGCGAAAGCTACTATGACGCCGACATTGCCATTGGGCGCGTAGGCACGGAGCAGACCAAACCCAAGCGCGAGTTCTGAATTAAGTTTTTGCCCAACACGCGGTACCCGGGCGGTCACACCCTTGGCATGCTCCTGTGGCGGACGAGGGCGTCTGCCGCTCCACAATCGCTTTCGCCTTCGAGTACAATCATCCTCGTATTATCGAATCCGGCGGCGCTCGCGCCGCGCGAATGAGGGGTAAGTCCTTTGGCGACTGGTGAAATGGCAACTCCAAGCACGCCGGCTGCTCCGCAGCTTCCCCACCATAAAGTCAAGATCAAGAAGGTGGGGCAGCGGGCCTGCAACGAGAAGAACGAAAAGGGCAAATTCTGCGGCGGACATTTGAAGCGCTGGTTTTATTCGGAAGATGTGATCGAAAAAGCCTGCGGCGATGCCGAAAAAGCCTGGGGCAGCGACGCCGAAGTCTATCGCTGCGAGCACTGCCAGACGCTGTACCTGCCCAATCCCGCGGAGACGAAGGTCAACGTTGCGGGGCAGGGAATGAAATCGGTTTTCGGGCTGACCTTGCCGCCGAAGGAGAAAGCGCCTAGTACCTAGTACCCAGTGAAAAGCCCATGGGATTTTACTGGGTACTCGGTACTGGATACTGGTTCTCTTCATGAATTCCGCTGATCTCATCTACGACTGGAACAAAAACCACGCGCCGCGGTTGAAACCCAACGGGCCTGTACTGCTGAACGATGAGAGCTTGCGCGATGGGCTGCAGTCGCCCTCGGTGCGCGACCCTTCGATTCCAGAGAAGCTGGAAATTCTGCATCTGATGGAGACGCTGGGGATCGACGCTCTCGATCTGGGATTGCCCGGGGCGGGCGCGCGCGCAGTGGAGCATGTAACCGCTCTGGCGCGGGAGATCGTCGCGAACAAGATGAAGATTCGCGGCAACTGTGCGGCGCGCACCCACGAGAATGACATTCGCCCCATCGCCGAGATCGTGCAGAAGACCGGGCTGCCGATTGAGGCTGCAACTTTTATCGGGTCGAGTCCGATTCGCCGCTTCACGGAGAATTGGACCGATGACTTTCTCCTGCAGACCACCGAAAAGGCCGTGAAGTTTGCCGTGTCACTGGGCCTTGAGGTCATGTACGTCACCGAAGACACTTCGCGTTGCGATCCGGAGACGGTGAAGCGGCTTTATTCGACTGCGATCAACTGCGGCGCGAAGGCGATCGTGATCTGCGATACGGCCGGGCACGCCACGCCCATGGGCGCACTGGCGCTGGTGCGCTTTGTGGTCGACGAAGTGGTGAAACCTTCGGGAGAAAAAATTCGCGTGGACTGGCACGGCCACAGTGACCGTGGCTTGGCCGTGGCAAATTCCATGGCAGCGCTGATTGCCGGGGCCAATTGCGTGCACGGCTGCGCCATCGGCATCGGCGAGCGCGTGGGCAACACCCAGATGGACCAGATGCTGGTGAATTTGAAGTTGATGGGCGTTGCCCCGTGGGACACGCAAGACCTTACCAAGCTGAAGCAGTATTGCCAGGCGGTGTCGCGGGCGACCGGCGTGCCGATTCCGGCGAATTATCCAGTGGTGGGCGAGGATGCCTTCCGCACTGCGACCGGAGTGCACGCAGCGGCGGTGATTAAAGCGTTCAGGAAAAATGACGTCGAACTGGCCAACACGGTTTACTCGGGCGTGCCATCGCACCTGTTTGGCCTGGAGCAGATTATCGACGTTGGTCCGATGAGCGGCAAGTCGAATGTGCTGTTCTGGCTGGAGCGGCGCGGCATTGCGGCGACCGACGATTTGGTCGAGCGCATTTACCAGCGCGCCAAGAGCAGCGACCACACGCTCAGTGACGCCGAGATTGCCGAATGCCTGCCGGTCGCGTTGAAGCAGAACTGATCATCTTCGAATCTGGAACTGAACCTGAAACTGTATGCCGGAAAAAATCTCACAGCCAATGCGGCACGGGATCCTGGGCGCCGGCGGCGTCGGCGGACTGATCGGCGCTTGCCTGGCGCATGCCGGAGCTTCGGTTACGCTCGTCGTCAGGCCAGGGACTATGGCGCAACAGCCCAAGCAACTTCATCTGGAGAGTCCGTACGGGAAGTTCGACGTGGAAGTCGCGGTGAGCGCCGAGGTGCCGGCTTGCGACGTCTTGTGGATCACGGTGAAGGCGACGCAGTTTGAGGCGGCGCTGAAGGCGATTAAGAATCCGGACGATGTTCGGGCAATCGTCCCATTGCTGAATGGGATCGATCACATCGCGGTGTTGCGCGGGAAGTACGGTGTGCAGCGCATAGTTCCGGCGACGATTGCAGTGGAAACCGAACGGGTGAAGCCGGGACACATTGTCCATCGGTCTCCTTTCGCGCGGCTGAATGTTTTGACCCCTGGAAGAGACCTGCTCGGCAATACACTCGAGCAGTTGGAAAAGATTGGCTTTACCTGCCGCTGGGTCGACGATGAGCCTACGCTGATGTGGGGCAAGCTGGTTTTTCTGGGCCCGTTCGCCCTGTGCACCACCGCGGCGGATAAGAATGTGGGCGAGATCATGGCAGACCCTGAGTGGCGCAAGCAGGGTGAAGCCTGCGTGCGGGAAACCTGCGCCGTGGCTGTGGCCGAAGGCGCGAAGGTGGACGCGGAAAAAGTTTTGGCCGGAGTGCAGGGGATGCCGCCGGGTATGCGCAGCTCCATGCAAAAAGATGTGGAGCAAGGGAAGGCCCCGGAGTTGGATGCGATTGCCGGACCGATTCTACGCGGTGCGCAGAAGCATGGTATCGACGTGCCGGTGACGAAGAAGTTGGTGGCCGCGGTGGAGAAGCGAGCGGGATTGAAATAGGAAAATTATCTCGCCTGGCCCGCGCGGTGAAATAGTCAATCGTGGGATTTCGTCGGCAGCGTCAGCGGCGACGCGAACAGGCTTGACGCACGCGGTAAACTTGAATAAAGCGATGACTGTTACTCTTAATCTCAAGCCGGAACTCGAAGCTGGCATCTTGGCGCAAGCTCGGGCCAGCGGAATGACCGTGGAAGAGTATCTGCTGGCTGTGGTTCAGAGTGCTGTACTCCCGATTACGCAGCCGGCGATGTCAAATGAGGAGCGGGCAACGGCATTTGAGGCTTGGGCTGCCGGGCACCGACCGACCCCATTGCTTTCCGACTACGGGGTCAGCCGTGAAAGTCTATATGAAGGCCGCGAAGGGTGATGCGTGTCCTGGTTGACACGAACATCCTGGTACGCGGCGCACAACCTAATCATCCTCTCTGGTCTCAGGCCACGTACTCCGTAGCGAAGCTGATTCGGCAAGGCGATTCGGTTTTCTAATGCTCGCAGAACATTGCCGAATTCTGGAACGTAGTCACGCGTCCGGCTGCCCTCAATGGGCTTGGGCTATCACATGAGGAAGCGCTGCGAGAAGTCAGCAACATCGAAAGATTATTGGGTCTGCTCCCGGACGTTCCGGCGATTTATGTAGCCTGGAAAGAGATTGTGAGGAGCAACCAAGTGCAGGGCGTAAAAGTTTACGACGCTCGCTTGGTTGCGCTTATGACTGTTTACGCGGTCGAGAACATACTCACATTCAATGTCGCAGACTTCAAGCGGTACGGCAATATTGCTGCGCTTCATCCCTCCGCTCTTCTTGCCGAATGAGGTAAACGCCAAATGTTCACATCCCGCCCCATTGGATTTGTGCACACGCCGTACCAGCGAACCGGCGAAGTTCCCAAAGGGCTCGGCGCCAAGCATGAGGCGGAGGGAGTGATAACCATCCTGCCTGAATTTGAGCTGGGCCTCACCGACATTGAAGGCTTCTCGCATCTTGTAGTGCTGTGGGAGTTTGACCGGGCGCAGGGCTTCGAGTTGTTGGGCGCGCCGCCTACCGACAACCGGCCGCATGGAGTGTTTGCCACGCGTTCGCCGCGGCGGCCGAATCCGATTGGGCTGACGATTGTGGAATTGCTGCGCCGCAACGGTTCTGACCTGCACGTGCGTGGCGTGGACATGCTGGAGGGCACGCCGGTGCTCGATATCAAACCTTTGCTGTCCAGCATTCCGGCGGAGAAGTTGCGCCGGGGATGGCTGGCGGAGGCGGAAGGTCGGCACAGATAAAACGCGTCGAATCGGCGGCTGGCCGGTTCCGTTCTCGCGGCTTTTGGAGTAGGCCTTTATCCCGCGGGAACGTGCTTTTGGCACGCCTCGTTATCGCCCTCCGGTAACCCGCTCTTTCCCCATTGGTCAATCCCCAGGCTGGTCATTGCGTTGTAAGATGAACCCAATACTTCCCTATGAGCCCCGTTCCCCCACGCGCGGATATGCCGGAGATTGCGCCGACGGTGCAGCAGGATGTGGCGCGGCTGGCAGCGTCGCCGGAAGTGCGCTCGGCCTTCAACTGGCTACGCACGCAGGAGCCGCAACTGACGCAGTGGCAGATGGAGATGGCGCGGATTCCCGCGCCTCCCTTCGGCGAGACGGCACGGGGAGCGTGGCTGGCAGAGCGCTTTCGGGAAGTCGGGCTGGACGATGTCCGCATCGACGATGTGGGCAACGTGTTTGGCATTCATCCCGGATACGGGCAGCGCTATGTGGCGTTGAGTGCGCACATCGATACGGTATTTCCGGCGAGCACGCCGTTGAATATTCGCCAGCAGGGAAGCCGGTTGTACGGGCCGGGGGTCTCCGACAACGGAGCGGGCGTGACGGCGATGCTGGGCATTGCGGCGTTGTTGCGCGCGGTGCGGCTGCGGCACGCGCTGCCGTTTGTTTTTATCGGCAACGTGGGCGAAGAGGGTGAGGGCGATCTGCGCGGCATGCGGCATATTTTTTCCACGCCGCGATGGAAGGATTCGATTGCTTACAGCGTGGTGCTGGACGGCGCAGGTTCCGACACGATTGTCGCCGAGGCCCTGGGCAGCCGGCGCTTTGAGGTGATTGTTCGCGGCCCGGGTGGGCATTCCTGGAGCGATTTTGGGGCACCCAATCCGATCGTGATTCTGGCGCGGGCCATCGATACGTTTACTTCCACTCCGGTGCCTTCCACGCCCAAGACTACTTTCAACATTGGAGTGATTCGCGGCGGGACTTCGGTGAATTCGATTCCGGAGTCGGCCAGCATGAAGGTGGATATCCGCTCGACTTCAATGGCGGAGATGGAGCGGCTGGAGCAGACGCTGCGGCTGGCGCTGAACCGCGCGGTGGAAGACGAAACCCTTGCGGCGGAGATGCGCTCTCCGCAGCAGCGGAGGCCAAGCGGAGTGAATTGTGAAGTGGTGCCGATCGGGAACCGTCCGGCGGGAGAGTTGACTGTTGGCGCGCGAGTGCTGCATGTGATTCGCGCCGTGGATGCGCAGTTGAACAATGCGGCGCAGGTGCAGCGGGCATCGACCGACGCGAATATCCCGTTGTCGCTGGGGCTGGAGGCGATTGCCATTGGCGGCGGCGGCTCGGGTGGGGGGGCGCATACGTTGCAGGAGTGGTTCGACAGCAATGGCCGCGAGTTAGGCTTGAAGCGGATCTTGTTGACTATGCTCGCTTTGGCGGGCGCGGGGGAATAATGGGATTCGGTGGGTCTGGGACTAAAGCATCGTTCAAGAAAGTGTTTTCTTACGCAGCGTTAATTTGCTTCTTTTCCTGCGTAGCAGTGATGGCGCAGAGCGCAGCACCCGCGGCTGAATCCAAGCCGAAGGCAGACGTTATTTTCATCCACGCCAATGTTTACACCGGGGTTACCGCGACTTCGCAGTTTGGTTCCACGCAGCGTGAGGAAGCGATTGCGGTGCGCGGAGATCGCATTCAGGCGGTGGGTAAGAACGTTGACATCGAGAAACTGAAAGGTCCGCAAACGCAGGTGGTGGATTTGGGCGGGCACTTTACCATGCCTGGCTTCAATGATGCGCATCTTCATCTGGCAGATGCGGGGCTGCAGAAGTTGAACGTCGATTTGACGGGCGTAAAAACGCTCGATGAATTTCGCAGTCGCGTGCTGGCGAAAGTGGAATCGGCCAAACCCGGGGAGTGGATTCTGGGCGGCGGCTGGGACGAAACGATGTGGCCGGTGAAGACGTTGCCCAGCCGTTGGGATTTGGATGAAGTCTCGGGCGGGCATCCCGTTTATTTGGATCGAGTTGACGGGCATCTGGCGGTAGCCAACACGCGGGCGCTGCAACTGGCGAGCATCACGATTGCCAGCAAGGATCCGCAGGGCGGTTTGATCGATCGCGATGAGAACGGACAGCCGACCGGGATCCTGCGCGATGTCGCGAAACAGGGCGTGATGGCGGTGGTTCCCAAGCCGACGCGCGAGAAGCGCAAGCAGGCGATTGAAGCCGCGCTCTCCGATCTGGCGGAGCATGGCGTCACTTCGGCGCAGGACTATTCGCCCGATTGGGAAAACTTTCAGATTTATGAAGAACTTGAAAAAGACGGCCAGCTGACGGCGCGCATTTCGGAATGGCTTCCTTTTGATGACTCGATTGAGGAGTCGAAGAAGAAGCGCGACTCACATCCGCAAAATGATTTGATGTTGCATACCGGAATGCTGAAGGGTTTTATGGATGGATCGCTGGGCGGCCATACGGCGGCCCTGCTGGCGCCGTATGCGGATGACCCCAAGACCTCCGGGTTGCCGCGCTACGATGCGGCGAAACTGAACGAGATGGCGAAAGAGCGGGCGCTGGCGGGTTTTCAACTTGGCTTTCACGCCATCGGCGATGACGGTATTCAGATGGCGCTGGATGCTTTTGCAGAGGCGGAGAAGGCGGCGCACGAGCAGAAGGTGAAAGCTCCCAACGGGAGTGACGACTTCCGCTTGCGGGTGGAGCATGCGCAAATCACTACGCCCGGCGAGATTGCGCGGTTCAAAGAGTTGAAGGTGATCGCCTCGATGCAACCCAGCCATTTAATTACCGACATGCGTTGGGTGGGGGACCGGATCGGGCCGAAGCGAGCGGCTACTTCGTACGCCTGGGCTGCATTCTTGAACAAAGGAGTAACCGTGGCTTTCGGCACCGACTATCCGGTGGAACCGGTCACGCCATTCCGCGGATTGTATGCGGCGGTTACGCGCAAAAGTGAGAACGGCAAGCAGGAATTTTTTCCCGAGCAGAAGTTGACCATGGAACAGGCGATTGCAGCCTATACGACTGGTTCGGCATTTGCGGAATTCGAAGAGAAAGAGAAGGGAAAGCTGGCGCCGGGGATGCTGGCTGATTTTGTGGTGCTGGATCGTGATGTGACGGCGGCGTCTCCGGAGAAAATTCTGGCGACCAAGGTGCTCCGAACCGTGGTTGGGGGCAAGACGGTGTTCGAGGCCAAGTAGGCGTTACTCCGTGGCATATCGTATTTATTTATCAGCAGCTTGCGCGGATTAATTCTTTCCTTTGGTAAAACGAAAAGGCCGAGTCCTGCGTCTAACGAGAATGGACGGCGCGTGGAATTTGAGTTGGCCACAAAGAACACGGAAGGTGCAACCTGCAAGGCAATGGTCTCGTTTTTTGGTGTCGGATGAATTTTGGCGTCCGCGCTCAATTGGGGCGCGCTGGGCAAAAAGGTATAATTGAGAGTTCATCGAATTTTGGGAGGAAGCAGGCATATGGATTCGCAGGGGATTTGGGTGCGGTTGAAGACCCATCGCTGGGTGTATTCGTTCAGCATTGTGACCACGCTGGCGTTGGGGATTCTGATTGGCACAGTGGTTTCTTACGGGGTGAAGGGCAAGGAGGGTCAAAAGCCTTCTTCTTCCGATGCCACGCCACTTTCCGTGCCTGCGCCGCAGCAACTTTCCAATGCTTTCTCGCAGATCGCCAAGCAGTTGGGACCGAGCGTGGTGAACATTAATACAGAATCGACGATCAAGAGTCCGCACGGCCGGCGCCGGGGCGGGCAGACGCCGGATGATCCAGATAGCGGCGGGGGCGGCAACGGCGGCATGGATGATTTCTTCAACCGCTTCTTCGGCGGACCGGGTGGGCAAGGTGGCCAGGGCGGAATGGGAGCGGATGGCCCGATTCGTGAGCGTTCGCTCGGTTCCGGAGTGATTGTCGATGCCAAGGGTTACATTGTCACCAACCGGCACGTGGTGGAGAAGGCTGACCGCATCCGGGTGCGGTTGCAGGATGATCCGCCGGGTGTGCAGCATGATGCCAAGGTGATTGGCGAAGATTCGGAAACCGATCTGGCGGTGATCAAGATCAATATGGATCGCGCGGTTCCCTCTGCCAAGCTGGGAAATTCCGACAGCATGGAAGTGGGCGACTGGGTGCTGGCCATTGGCAGTCCGTTCGGCCAGGTGGGCACCGTGACCGCTGGAATTGTTTCCGCCAAGGGGCGCGACATTGTTCCGGGGCGGCAGTTTCAGACATTTATCCAGACCGATGCCGCGATCAATCCGGGAAATTCGGGTGGGCCGCTGGTCAATATGAACGGGGAAGTGATCGGCATCAACACCGCGATTTTGAGTGAAACCAATGCTTACGCGGGCGTGGGCTTCTCGCTGCCTTCGAACACTGTGGTCAGTGTTTACAACCAGTTGATTGGGCCGGATCACCGCGTGGCGCGCGGTTCCATCGGCATCATGTTTGATGCGGTGGAGAATCCGGCGATTACGCGGGTCTACGGAGCAGGCTCGGGCGTTACGGTTTCGAGCGTAGTGGCGGGCAGTCCGGCGGATCAGGCGGGATTGAAAGTGGGCGACACCATCAACACGATCGACGGACATAAAGTCACCAAGGGTTCGGAGCTGGTGGCCGATATTGCCGCGCGGAAGCCGGGGGCAAAGGTTGCGATTGGCTTCCTGCGCAATGGCAAGCAGCAGGATACGACGGTGACGGTGGCGGATCGTGCCAAGTTATTTGCCGCACGGTTGAATGAAGATGATGCCGGCAGCGATGAAAACTCGCCGAAGCAGAGCAAGTTCGGCATCACGGTGCGCAAGTTAACTCCGGAGATGGCCGACCGTCTCGACATTCCTGCAGGCAAGGGCGTGATTGTGCAGGATGTGAAGCCGGGATCGTTTGCCGAAGACATCAACCTGGGACGCGCCGACGTGATTCTGGAAGTGAACAAGCAAGCGGTCAACAACGAGGATGATTTTGCCAAGATCGAATCCAGCCTGAAGAGCGGACAGGATGCGGTCTTCCTGGTACGGCCTCGGGGATCGACGCGGCAGGATGGAACTATCTTTATGGCCGGAACACTTCCGTAACCTCAACCAGCCCAACGGGAACTGGCATTGCCTTCAGAGATGGAGGATGATACCAATGCCGGTTTCAGTTGGGCTTTGTTTTTTGCTTCAAATTGCTGTGGGCCAGGAGTAGTGCTTGCGAGAGCATAAACCGACAATTCGGGGATGGCTGGGAACAGGCTGCGCGGTGGCGCTGATCTGCGCCGGTGTTTCGATAGGTGCGGCATGGGCGCAAACTTCTTCGACTACTTCGAAAAGCGCCAGCAAGCCGAATTCGCAGCCGGCCAGAAGCAAGCCGGCGGCTGCGGCGAAAAAATCCACCAAGACTGCGACGGCGACCAAACCTGCCAGCAAAGGTCATACAGCGTCGCATAGCGCGTCGGCGCATTCCAAAGCGAAGACAACCGCAGTAGCGCACAACAGTAAGGGCCGGAAGACGACATCCGGCAAGGGCAAGAAGATGGCGCGGGGTCAACAAAAAATCGATCCCGAGCGGGCGCAGGAAATTCAGGAAGCCTTGATTCGCGAGCATTACCTGAGCGGAGAAGCGGCGGGAACCTGGAACGAAGCGAGTGAAGCCGCCATGCGCCGCTATCAGGCGGACCATGGCTGGCAATCGAAGACCGTTCCCGATTCGCGAGCTTTGATCAGCCTGGGACTGGGACCGAGCCATGATCATCTGTTGAATCCGGAGAGTGCGATGGTGACGGGACCTTTCCCGACACGTTCGGCAACGCTAACGCCGGTCTCGCACAGCGCCAGTACTGGCGCACAGAGCGGCGCACCATCGGCCAGTGCTCCATCGGCTGAGGCTCCCTCGACAACGCAAAGTTCGGATCCCAATAGCCCGAATCGGCAGTGAACCCATTCCAACTTTCGAGCGGTTTCATGGTTCGCATCGAGCGGCTCTGGGTTTGCTCGCGCCTGCAGGGTTGAGTTCCGGCGGATACCAAGGTCCCTCGCTGCGCTCGGGATGACAGTATTCGATGAAAAAGCGCTACCTGCCGTGGGTCTTGCGGTAGCTGCCCAGCACAGGCCGAGGGAAATAAGGCAGGGGCTGCGAGTTGACGATGGCTTGCGGATTGCCGTCGACTAGAGCTTCCGCCACGTCTTCGCCGCAGATTTCCGCGGCAGCGTCGCGGGCGGTTGAGAGCACGGGAATTCTTTTCTCGGTGTCGTGCGCGTCAGTGGCCAGCACATGGACGGCGTCGTGCTCCAGCAGCCACTGCGAGGCGCGGCGGGTGCGCTCACCCCAGAATCCAGTGAGCGAAGATCCGGTCACTTGAATCACGCAGCCTTGTTCCGCCCATTCGACCACGCGTTGCAGGTTCTCGCGCAAAATGGGATTACGCTCGGGGTGAGTGATCACGGCGGTGATGCCTTTGTCGCCGAGCTGCGTGAAGCAGTCGCTAATCTGCAGGGGGACGCTGTAGTTATTCAATTCGACCAGCATGTATTGCGTGCGATCGATGGAGTAACGCGCCGGGTTGGCGAGGACGGCCTGCAGGTTGTCATAGGAAAGATGGAAGTCGCAGCCCAGGCTGAGTTTGAGCGCATCGCCGACCAGGCCTTGCAGGTGAGCGATGAGTCCCTGCAGATATTCGCGGTCGTAGTGATAGCGGTCGTTGGCATGGGGCGTAGCGACCTGGTGGGTGATGCCGTCGGCGGCGGCCATGCGGCACATGGCGACGGATGTTTCCCAGGACTTCGATCCGTCATCAACTTCCGGAAGTATGTGGGAATGAATGTCGACCACGGTTTATAAGAACCCAAGCGCTCGATGCAGGTTGCCGTTGAGATGATTTAAGCAGATTTGGGGAGAAAGAGAAAGGTCAGAGAAGGTTTCTTGGGAGGCAACGGGAAACATGGAGCAAGATCTTTACCAGATCGTGGTCAAGGCTCCGGAGTCGCGAATTTTGCGGTCTGCGGTGATTAGGGGGATGCCTTCGACGAGGGCGGTGGCGCCAATGATTCGATCCACCGGGTCCCTGGGATAATTCTCGGGGAGGGAAAGGGTTCGCAACGAAATCTCTCCGGTAATGGGCAGGACAGGAAATCGAGTTTCGACGTCAGCCAGTGCGGATTCAATGCTGATGGTAAGGCGGACGCGCTCGCGTTTGAAAGCTCGGGCCAATTCAAAAAGAGAAATGTCTGAAATCGCCAAGCCCTCGCCGCGCTCGCGAGCCCCTGAGATTCTGGCCGCTGCGAGTTTTGAAATTTGAGCCTCTTCGAAGGCCAGCCAGAGAACGACGTGTGTGTCGAGGAGGATCAGTAAAGGTCGCCCCACTCTTCCGGGCTGATGATTGGAGAAACGATATCTCCAACGATTTTCCCTTTGCCCTTAAGGAAGCCGAAGATATCGTCTTTTTTCTGTTCGACTGGGACGAGCTTGGCCACCGGCTTGCCCCGCTTAGTGATCAGAACGGCCTGGCGCTTTGACTGGACTTCGTCCATGATGCGAAGACAATGGACTTTGAATTGGCCTGCGGGCATGGTTTTCATGAGGAAAATACCCTTTCGATCATGGTCATTATACCATGGTCATATCGGAGGCCGGGAGATGTTATTCTTTTCGCTAATC
Source organism: uncultured Acidobacteriota bacterium (assembly GCA_963758565.1). Classification (GTDB taxonomy): domain Bacteria; phylum Acidobacteriota; class Terriglobia; order Terriglobales; family Acidobacteriaceae; genus Sulfotelmatobacter. The sequence continues at coordinate 1,716,778 of CAVWVX010000001.1, forward strand.
ATCCTACGAACTTCCACCGCGAGCTTAGGGTCAAGTCTATCCAGCAGTTGCAGTTTCATCTCGACCTGCTCCAGGTTCCCGAGTTCCATGTAAGCCTGAGCCAGCCAAGCATATAGATGTGGCGCATTGGGCTTTAGTTCGAGCGCACGCTTGGTCGCGTCCGCTGCCTCGGGATATCTATCCATTGCCGAGTAGGCGTAGGCCAAGCCCTCGAGTGCGGGGAGGGAGGCCGGATTTATGCGTAACGCGGAGTTACAGGCGTTCACTTCCTCGGGGTAGCGAGCCAGTTCCTGACAGGCGCCCGCTATGGCGAGATGAGAAACTTCTTCCAATGGGCGTAGTTCTGCCAGTTTCCTGGCTGCGTCGAGTGAATCTTCCCATCGCTTGCTTTCCGCATAGGTTACGCTTAGCTGAAGGTAGGCCTCGGAGTTTGTGGGCTCCATCTGAAGCGCGCGTTTGAAGGCAGATTCCGCATCTTGAAGCTTACCCTCGTCCCTGAAGCCAATGCCCATGGCAATGTGCGCGTCGGTCCGGGTCGGGTCAAGCAACACCACTCGGTTTAAGATCTCTATACTCTCCCCGAGCCTATTCAAGTGGTAGAGCCCCCGAGCGAGGTCATAAGCGGCATTGGCGTTTTTCGGATTCAAAGACACTGCACGGCGAAGTTGAGCTTCGGCCTTCTCATACTGCTCCAGGCTCAAGAGTGCCCACCCAACTCCGTAGACGAATTCGAACCGTTGCGGGTTAAGTCGCTCGCCAGCGAGATAGGTTTCGAGCGCCTTTTCGTTCTGACCGAGTTGGCTGTAGCAGCTAGCCAAAGCTTCTATGTAATGCGGATTCTTCTGGTAGGAGGGTTGGAGGCGAAATGAACGATTCAGGTCATCGGCAGCCTCCTGATATCGTCTAAGGTTGAACAGCGAGAGTCCGCGGCCCAGGCGGCCGTACGCGCTTTGCGAAATCGTGAGGCCTCGGTCGTACGCCGAAAGGGCAGCCTCGTACTGGCCCAGTTTTCCGAGGTTCCAGCCCAAAGAGAAATAAGGATAAGGATATGTCGGAGCGGCTGCGGTTGCGGCCCGGAAATGCGCTGCTGCCGCCTCGTGACGCCGTAGCTTTCCAAGGAGACGACCGAAGTGTAAATGCCACCGGATTCGTAACGTTTTGAACACGCTGAAAGCTTACGCCAACTCGGGGCGGTCGAAGGTCGCTACACGCCGTACCTATCGCGGATGAAGTTCGCGATTCCCGCGTAAGCAGTAGTCAGCGTCTTTTCATCCGGCAAGAACACGATCCGGAAATGCTGCGTGCCGGGCTTCTGGCCGAAGCCGGAGCCGTGGACGACCATGACGTGTTTCTGGCGGATGAGTTCTTTGACGAAGACTTCGTCGCTCTCCGGAATATCGATTTTGGGGAAAGCATAAAAAGCTCCACGCGGGGCGACGCAACTTACGCGCGGCGTGGACTCGCACCATTTTTGCGTGAGGTCGCGGCGGGAACGAAGTTTGCGCTGCACTTCGATGAGATGATCCTGCGGGCCTTCGAGTGCGGGCTTGATGGCGTACTGTTCGGGATGGTTGGCGCAGAGGCGCGCGCGCAGGAGGCGGTGAATGCCTTCGGCATAGGGCTTGATGGCGGCGGCGTCGCCAGAGACGATGCCCCATCCGATGCGCCAGCCGGGGACGAGATAGTTTTTTGACATGCCTCCGAAGGTGATGCAGGGGACGTCGGGGGCGACGGCGGCGAAGGCGATATGCGGAGTGTCTTCCAAAATTAACTTGTCGTAAATCTCGTCCGAGAAGACGACCAGATTGTGGCGGCGGGCGAGCTCGGCGATCTGCTCCAGCATTTCGCGCGAGCACAACGATCCCGTGGGATTATTCGGATTGATCAGCACGATAGCGCGGGTGCGGGGCGTGAGCTTGCGTTCGATGTCGGCGAGGTCGGGCTGCCAGGCGTCGTCCTCGTTCAGATCGTAGGCGTTGATGGGGATGCCCAACTTGCACAGAACGGCGGAGTAGAGCGGGTAGTCCGGCTTGGGCGTGAGAATGTCTTCGCCGGGATTCACCAGTGCGCTGATGCAGAGATCGACGGTCTCGCTGACGCCGGCGGTGACGAAAACATCGCGCACGGTGGTGAGGCCCTTGCGCGCGGCCTCGCCGCGAATGGCTTCGAGAGCTTCGGGAATTCCGGGGGACGGCGCGTATCCGTTCTTGCCCTCCCGCATGGCTTTGTAGGCGGCTTCGATGATGTGCGGCGGAGTGTGGAAATCGAAGTTGAGCGGGTCACCGACGTTGAGCGGGAGAACTTTGTGTCCCTGGGCGATGACTTCGTCGGCCACACAGGCGAGGTCACGGATGGCGTAACGGACATTGTCGAGGCGGGCGGCGGCGGTTATCTCGCGAGCTTGAGTGGTGGGCATTGAGTCAAAACCTTAAACACAGAGGTCACAGAGGATTACAGGGTAATTCTAACCGGAGTGCTCTACCCTGTGTTCCTCCGTGTCCTCTGCGTTAAAGACTTTTATTCCGCCCGATCGATCTGTGCCTTCTGCAGCTTGTCGGAATAATCCACGTAGACGGACTTCCACTCGGTGTAGAAATCAATGGCACCGATGCCGCCTTCACGGTGGCCGTTGCCGGTGGCCTTGGTGCCGCCGAAGGGCAGGTGCACTTCGGCTCCGATCGTGGGAGCGTTGATGTAGGTGATGCCGGCGTAAAGGTCGCGAATGGCGGAGAAGGCCTTGTTCACGTCTTTGGTGTAGATGGCGGAGGAGAGGCCGTACTCGATGCCGTTGGCGATTTCGATGGCATCTTCCATGCCGTCGCAGGGGATGATGGAGACGACGGGGCCGAAGATTTCTTCCTGCGCGATGCGCATCTTCGGATCGACGTCGGTGAAGACGGTGGGCTCCATGAACCAGCCGTGCTCGTAGTCGCCGTGTTCGAGGCGATTGCCGCCGCAGAGCATTTTTGCGCCTTCGTTCTTGCCGATCTCGACATAGCTGAGGTCGGTTTGCAGTTGCTTCTCGTTGATCGCAGGACCCATCTCTGTGGTCTCGTCGAGGCCGTTGCCGACTTTCAATTTCTTGGCGCGGGCGACGTAGCGTTCGACGAATTCGCCGTAGACGCCTTTCTGCACGATGATGCGGCTGGTGGCGGTGCAGCGCTGGCCGGTGGTGCCGAAGCCTCCCCAGAGGCCGCCTTCGATGGCGAGATCGAGATTCGCGTCATCGAGAACGATCATGGGATTTTTGCCGCCGAGTTCGAGCGAGCAGTGTTTGAAACTCTTAGCGGCGATGCCTCCGATGATGCGGCCGACGGCGGATGATCCGGTTAACGAAACGGCGCGCACGTCAGCATGCTCAGCGAGCGGCGTGCCGACTTCGGGTCCGTATCCGGCGACGATGTTGATCACACCTTTGGGCAGGCCGGCATCAGTGAGGGCGCGGACCAGATTGAAAGTGGAGAGCGGAGTATCCTGCGCGGGCTTGATGACGCAGGTGTTGCCGCAGACGATGGCGGGCAGCAGCTTCCAGGAAGAAATCGCCATGGGGAAATTCCATGGCGTGATCATGCCGCAGACGCCGATGGGCTGGCGCACGGCCATAGCAAACTTGTTGGGCATCTCGGAAGGGACTGTGGGGCCAAAGAGGCGGCGGCCTTCGCCGGCATTGTAGTAGGCGGCGTCGATGGCTTCCTGCACGTCGCCGCGAGTCTCGGCCAGAACCTTACCCATTTCACGGGTCATCTCGCGGGCGTACTCTTCTTTGCGCTCGATGAGGATTTCGGCGGCGCGGAAAACGATTTCGGCGCGGCGCGGAGCAGGCACGAGGCGCCACTTGGCGAAGGCGCGCTTGGCGGCGTCGACGGCGGCATCGACATCGGCCTTGGCCGATTTCTGGAAGATTCCGACCACGTCGCGGGTGTCGGCGGGATTGCGGTTCTCAAAGGTCTCTCCGGTGGAGGACGCTACCCACTCGCCGTCAATAAAATTTTTGAAAATTTTTGTGGGACTGTTGCTGCCAAGAATCGCGGGGGAAGCCATTGTGTCGGTGGCCATGATTGCTCCTTTATAAATGCTTGAATATTGATGCTACAGGGGGCAGGGAAGGTGCGGCAAGGGAGGTGCTGCAGATCAGCTTCTCGATAGTCGCGACCCTTCAGCTCCGGTCCTGGGCGCCGTGATAAATCCGCACAACTTCGATGCTCTGCTCCCTCACACGATAGACGGCGATGTATGGCAGGGGCGGGAACAGAAGCTCTCGGGTTCCTTCCTCGCGTCCAGCACGGCCGAGATGCGGCCACTCCGTCAGCGACTGGATCGCCGCATACACTTTGCGTATCGTTGCCAAGCGGTAGTGCGGATGGTGGTCTCTGAGGTAATCGCTGATGCGCTGCAGGTCTGCGGCGGCGGCTGGGGTCCAGCGAATACGCATTTTTATGAGCGCAACATTTGCTCCAGGCGCGCGTCCATTTCCGCTTGCTCAATGAACTGACCGCGATCGGCTTGCGCGATACCCTCGCGCACTGCCGCGCGAAAGCGGGCGTCTTCTTGAAGCAGGCGCAGGGCGGCTTCTTTCACCAGACGCTCGGCGTCGGTGCCTTCCTGACTGGCGATCTGTGCAAGCTGCGCTTCCTGCTCGGGAGTGAAATGGAGTTCCATCGACTTTCAGGGTACCGGAAATACCGTCGGCACGGCAAGCGAGTGGATTCATCAGAAGCCGGCTGGAAGCGGCTTGGGAAAAAATGCGAGCCTGAGCAACTCACGCGTGATTTGGGCCTCAGTCCAGTCTGCGTGCTCTTGGCGCAGCCGCGCCCGGTTCAGTTCACGGCCAAACATGCTCATCTCGTAAGCGAGAGCGATCTTCTGTTCTCCGGTCATGGCGCGGTGCAATTCAAGTTGCAGGGATCGCGCTTGGGGGATGTGTCGGTAATGGGCACGGGAAATGGCAGCACCGGCCGCACGAAGGTCGTAACCGTACTCCCCGTCATCGTCAGGTGATCTTTGGGAGCCGACGCTGACTGAACAGCATCCAAAGACTCCATGAGAACGCCTTGCGACGAAATTGTCACGCGATCGGCAGGCGCTGCGATACCGGACGCGGCAGAATCCCGGACCTGGATACTGGCCGCGACGATTCTTGGCTCGAGCATGGCCTTCATCGACGGCACGGTGGTGAATGTGGCCCTGCCCGCATTGCAATCGGCGTTTCACGCTTCTGTGGTCGATGTGCAATGGGTGGTGGAGTCGTATGGATTATTTCTGGCGGCTTTGATTTTGGTGGGCGGTTCGCTGGGCGATTTATTCGGACGCCGCAAAATTTTTCTTGCGGGGGTGTTCGTATTTGCCGCGGCTTCGGCGGCTTGCGGCTTGTCTGCGAATATCCGTCAACTCATCGTGGCACGGAGTGTGCAAGGCGTGGGCGCGGCGCTGCTTGTGCCCGGCAGCCTGGCGATTATCAGCACGTCCTTCGACGAAAAGACCCGCGGGCGGGCGATTGGAACGTGGTCGGGATTTACCGCGATCACCACCGCGATCGGGCCCGTGTTGGGAGGTTGGCTGGTGCAGCATGCTTCGTGGCGATGGGTCTTCCTGATCAATCTGCCGCTGGCGGCAGCGGTGATTGTGATTTCACGGTGGAAGATTCCGGAGAGCCGCAACGCTGCTATCCAGAGCGTCGATTGGCTGGGAGGGGTGCTGGCCATCTTTGGGTTGGGCGGGCTGGTGAGCGGCTTGCTGGAATCGGTGAACCTGGGCTGGAAAAATCCGTTTGTCTACGGGAGTTTGATGGCTGGTGTGGCCTGCCTGATTTTCTTTGTCCGGGTCGAAGTTAAGGCTGCTTCGCCCATGCTTCCGCTTTCCATATTTGCCTCGCGCAGTTTCAGCGGCGCGAATTTGCTGACCTTATGTCTGTATGCGGCAGTGGGAATTTTCTTTTTTGTGTTTCCGTTGGACTTGATTCAAGTGCAAGGCTATTCCACCACCGCGACGGGAGCGGCGGTTCTTCCTTTTATCCTGCTGATGTTTTTTCTTTCGCGATGGTCTGGCGGTCTGGTGGCGCGTTATGGAGCACGCGGCCCGCTGATCCTGGGGCCGCTCTGCACCGCGGTGGGATTTGCGCTATTCGCGGCCCCTTCAGTGGGCGGGAGTTATTGGAAAATGTTCTTCCCGGCGGTATTGGTTGTGGGTTTCGGAATGGCGGTCACGGTGGCTCCGCTCACCACGGTGGTCATGAGTTCCGCGAAACAAGATCAAGCCGGCGCGGCCTCCGGAATTAACAACGCTATCGCGCGAGTGGCGGGCGTGCTAGCCATTGCCGTCCTTGGGATCATCATGGTGAATGCTTTCGGCTCGAGGCTGCACCAAATTTTGACCCATGCGGCCGTGCCGCAGACGATGGTGCAGCAACTGGAGGCAAACACAAGCAAGCTGGGAGGTTTGCAGGCGCCCCAAGGTGCAGACGAACCAACCCGAAGACTGGCACAAGACGCGATTCAGCGATCTTTCGTCTTCGGCTTCCGCGTGGTGATGATGATCTGTGCCGGTCTGGCGATAGCCAGCGCCGCCATTGCGGGGCTCTGGATGGGATCAGAGCCGCGCCTCTCGACAACAGTTCGTTCCTGAATTTGTGCCGCGAAGTTGTTGCGGCTAATTCCCCGCAGACTTGGCGCTCCCGCCGTTCGCTTCAAACTCTTCTCCCAACCAGTGCTGGAATGCCGCCATGTTTTGCGGGCGTCCCAGGAAGTTTTTCACCAGGTCATTGGCCGACATCGATCCACCCGGTTCGAGGACCACGCGGCGATACTTCATGGGAGCGTCACCGGCCAGCAGATTTTTGTGATCGAACTGGACGAAGAAATCTTCGGAGATCACTTTGTCGTAGAGGTAGGTGTAATAGGCGCTGGAGTAGCCGCCGAGGTGCCCGAACGATGCCCACATGTGTGTTTCAGGCAGCGGAGTGAAGAGGGTGTAGTTGCGATTGTCGTCGAGGGTCACTTTGTCGAGATCCACCGACTGGGGTTTAGTTTTGTAGATGTCGTAGGAAATCGCTGTCAATGAATTCTGGCGGTCGGCCCATGCGCCGCGTCCGAAAGCGGAGGCGCGATTCATGCGGGCCACGAGTTCGGCGGGAATCGGTTCGCCGGTTTTGTAGTGATGGGCGAACTTGGCGAGAACCTGCGGGCTGCGAATCCACTCTTCCAGCATCTGCGAAGGAGCTTCCACGAAATCGGATTCCATGGTGATGCCGGTGATGCCGGCCCATTGCTGCTGGCCGCCCAGAATGTGGTGCATAAGGTGACCGAATTCGTGAAAGAAAGTTTGCACATCGCCGTAATCCATCAGGCCGGGATCGTCGGCGGTCGGAGCGGGGAAGTTGCAGACCAGAATTGCTTCCGGCAGTTGCTTGCCGCGAATGCCGTCGAGTACCGGCGCCATTTCTGCGTGGCTGTATTTGCCGGGGCGCGGGTGCATGTCGAGATAGAAGCGGCCAATCGGCTTGCCGTGGTCGATCACGATCCAGGTTTCGACCGCCGGGTCCCATGAAGGCACGTTCATCTCTTGTTCAAAGCTCACCTGAAAAAGTTCAGCGGCGGCGTCGAGGATGCCCTGCTTCACCTGCATGAAGGGAAAGTAAGGACGGACCGATTGAGAGTCGAAATCAAACTTGGTGCGGCGAACCTGTTCAGAGAGATAAGCGCGTTCGTAATCCAAGATTTCTTTTGCGCCGGGATCGGTCTTCTGTTTTTCCGCCAGCAGCATTTCGAATTCTCGTTTGGCTAGAGGACGGGCAGCGTCGCGAACCTGCTGGATGAAGTCGGCGATGTTGCTGCCCTTGGCGATCATTTTGTCGGCGGCGTTGTAGTCGGCCCAGTTGGAGAAGCCGAGGGTAGTGGCGATCTCGTAACGCGTCTTCAGCAGGTTGGTCAGCACTTCTTGATTCTTGGGATAAGCGCGGGTGAGAAAAGCCACCGTGACGCGGCGGCGCAGAGAATCGCTTTTGGCAAAACTGAACACGGGCAGAGCGTCGGGATAATTGGTGGTGATCTGCACCTTCCCGTTCGCGCCCGGCTTGTGGCGGTCGATGTAATCCTGGGGCAAGCCATCGAGTTCGGCAGGCTCGGCCTCGACCATGTTTTGCCCGTCGGCGATGTTGCGATCGAACATGGATTGCTGTTCGGTGGCCTGGTCATTCAGTTTTTTCAAGCGCGCGCGCGTGGCGTCATCTTTATCCACTCCCGCCAGCCGGAACTGCAGAAGTTGGCGCTGCACGTAATGTTTGGTGGGGGCATCGGCGTGGGAAAGATCGATGGCGGCGAGCGCGTTGTAAATATCGTGATTCAGCGCGATCGCGGTTTGGGCGGCGCTGGCTTTGGTGAACATGGCGGTGGCGTGGTCGCGAAAGCCGGCGTCGGGATGAACCTGCTCCATCAGGCCAGAAAAATATCCTGCGGAATTATTCTGGCGCACGGCTTCGTCGTAAGGCACCAACGTATTTTCGATCGTGCGTGCGCCCTTCACAGCCAGCATGGTGTCGATGGCACGTTGTCCTGCCGCCAAGCGCTCGCTGACTATTTTTTCAAAGGACGCAATATCAGGCTTCGACGCCCAGATAGTGGGCTGAGCAACGCTGATTTTCTGAGCGGAAAGAATTGCGGCCAGCAAAAATGGGAGACAGAGGAATACGGCCAGGCGTGCTGCGAGCATCATGAGGGAACCTCTAGAAGGAATTTTCAAAATGAGAAAATGTCGTGAGATTGATGGTTCGAGGTGCATTTAATTGTTGATGACGCGGTCTTGCTATGTCAAGTGAAAGACGGGATTCTTTGGCGAAACAAAACAGTCCGTGCGCGCGTATACGGTTACGGAGCTGTCGAATGTCGTGAGTTAATCTTGGATGTTAGACATTGGACTAACGTTTTAACGAGAAGTGGGTCTAATTCTCTGGCACATAGAAGTCCGATTTTCTTTTAAAAGTTGGCCTGAAAAGGGTGTTGATGCACGTCCGGCGATGCTTAATTCGGCTCAGTGTCTGGTTGAGCTGTACGTTTTTGGCGAGCGTTTGTTTTGCCGCGGACGCCTCAGTTACTACGATTCCGCGAGTGACCAGCGCCCCCAAGCTGGAAGATTTTGCCGATATGACTCCTCACGGCAATTCCACTCAGCTTTCGAAAGTCACAGATTTCATTCAACAGACGCCCTCCGACGGGAAGCCGGCCACGCAGCGGACCGAAGTGTACATGGGTTACGATCAGGCAAATCTTTATTTGGTTTGGGTGTGCTGGGATACGAAGCCGGGGGCGATTCGCGGCCACTTAACCCGGCGCGAAGAGGTCACCCCTCCCGATGACGACTACGTAGAACTGACGCTGGATACTTTTCACGACCAGCGCCACGGATTTCTTTTCGATGTGAATCCGCGGGGCGTGCAGTCCGACGCGTTGTGGTCGGAAGACAGCGGCGCCGATTACTCCTACGACACCGTCTGGGATTCAGGTGGCAAGGTGACCGGCCAGGGCTACGTCGTATTTATGTCGATTCCGTTTCGCAGCATTCGTTTTCACGCTGCGGAGCAGCAGATCTGGGGCGTCACGCTCATGCGCTACATCGCGCACAACGATGAATACGCTTACTGGCCGCGGGTTTCCAGTCGAATTTCAGGCCGGCTGAATCAGGAGGGAATCATCAACGGCGTGGCCAAGGTTTCCCCGGGCCGAAATATGCAGTTCAATCCTTATGGATATTTGAGCAGCCTGCACTCACTGGATGACCGCGATCCCACGCAGCCTCGCTTCGACAACCGCGATCTGCAAGGTAAAGTTGGGCTGGATTCCAAGTTTGTGTTTCATGACAGCCTGGTGCTCGATACCACCATCAATCCAGACTTCGCGCAGATCGAATCGGACCAGCCGCAGAATACGGTGAACCAGCGCTTCGAAGTCTTCTTTCCGGAGAAGCGGCCATTTTTTCTGGAGAATTCCAATTTCTTCAGCGATACCAGCGTCGGCGTTTATCCCACCTCGAAGCTGTTGTTTACTCGCCGCATTATTGAGCCCAGCTTTGGGGCGCGGCTCACCGGGAAGGAGGGGCCGTGGAATTTGGGATTTTTTGTGGCTGATGATCGCTCGCCTGGACTGATCGTTCCCGATCATACGTTGCTGAGCGGAACTCGCGCGTACTTTATGGTGGGCCGGGTGAGCCATGATATTGGTACCCAGAGCAGCATTGGAGCAATTTACGTGGACCGCGAGTATCAGGGCGACTTCAATCGCGTCGGCGGCTTGGATGCAAGCTTTCGCCTGGGCAAGAATTGGACCTCGTGGTTTCGCAGCGTGGTCTCTTCTACTTACGCATCCGGTGCGATTGTTTCCGCACTGAATGCGACGGGAAGTGCGGGCACCTCGATTGCTCCGCCGGCTATCGGTTACACCTTCGGACAAAACCACGAAGGAGTGCTGAATGGCTTTGGGCGCCGATTCTCCTACGAGTTGCAGTATCAGGACATTACTGCCAACTTTCATACCGATGCGGGCTTTGTCCCGCGGACCGATATTCGCAACATGGCTCAGTACTTCCACTTTTATTGGCGGCCGGAAGGCAAGCACCTTACCTTCCAGGGACCGGAACTCAATAGCCACGACATTTGGGACCACCACGGAATTGGCTTGCAGCACTCCTATTCCGGCGACTGGGTTTTTTACTTCCGGCACAACTTTCTGTTCGCTCCCATCGCCGGTTATGAAGAGGACGTCTTGCGTCCGGTGGATTTCTCCGGTCTTCCCAACGACCACAAGTATGCGCAGGATATTGGCGGTCTGGTCGTGCAGGGCAGCCCCACACGCTTGATCACTTGGCGGACACAAATCATTCGCGACGGTACGGTGCTCGTTGTCGTGCCCGCGGGCCAGCTTCCAATTACGGGCAGCGAACTTTTTATTAATCACACGATGAGCGTCAAGCCTACCGGCCATCTGGAGATCGATAACACCTACATTCTTGACCGCGTGCTGAACGGCGCCGTCAACCACTCTGCGTTTAACAATCACATTATCCGCAGCCAGTGGAATTACCAGTTCACCAAAGCGCTCTCTCTGCGCACCATCCTGCAATACAACGGGCTGCTGGCCAACCCGACCTACAGTTCGCTGCAAACCGCCAAGAATTTCAGCTCCGACTTCCTGATCACCTACCTCGTGCACCCAGGCACAGCCTTCTATCTGGGATATAACAGCAACTTCGAGAATTACACTCCGGGCCTTTGTATCCCGGTTGCCGGACAAACCATGGGATGTGATCCTAACGGCGGTGGCCTGATCCGCGGCAACCGCTTGATCAATGATGGGCGGGTGTTCTTCGTGAAGGTCAGCTACTTGTTCCGGCGATAGCCGGTCCTTTCTCCTGCAGCGGCCAAACGAAGGTAACGTTCCCAGTTGATTACCCATTTTTTGTGCCGATGGGCTTATGGTAACGTTGGAATTACCGCTACTCCACAACGGACTGACAAGGTTTTTGGGCAACGTGTCTTCAGAGACTCGCAAACCGGCGATTCATATTGCGTGGAAGACGGTCACTTATCGCAGCGTTGCGCTGCTGGTGGTGGCCGGCTTTGCCGTGTTCCTGCTGGCAGTGCGATTGACCTTTCCGCAATTCAGCGAGAACAGCATGAAGGCAGCTACTGGCGTAGCCAGCAAAGCTTTAGAGCGCGTGGCGGGAATGGCTCCGGCGGCTGGAAGCGGGCTATCCATTGCGCAGCAGGCGCATTTCACCGCGCTGGATGGGACGGTGCGGGTGAAAAAGGGCAACGGCAACAGCTGGGTAAGCGCGGATTACAACGTTCCTCTGGATAAGGGCGACGTAGTGCAGACCGGCTCGGAAGGCATGGCGAAGGTTGTCTTCAACGACGGCACCAGTTACACCGTGAAGCAGGATTCGCTGATCGTGATCGAAGAGAACTCGGCGAACGATCAGCAGCAGACCAATGTGTCGGTGGCAGTGAGCACAGGAACCGTGGATCTTTCTACGGCGACTTATTCGCAAGGATCGAAGTCGCAGGTGATCGTGGCGGGGGCAACGGCGTCCCTGGCGCCAGAGTCAGCCGCGCAAGTGCACAATGATCCGAAGAATGACCAGCACGAAATCATGATGAAGAAAGGCACGGGCGAGGTCACGCGCAACGGGGAAACCGTGCAGTTGGCCAACTGGGAAAAAGTTAGTTTCCAGGGCGCGGAGAGCCACATGGAGAAAGCCAAGGGAACTGGTCCGCCGACTCCGATTTCTCCCGCCAATATGGCCCCGATCTTTACAGCCGGAGAGGCGACCAAAGATGTGGAATTTTCCTGGTCGCCCATGGCCAACGCAGTGGGTTACCGGCTGAGAATTTCCCGAAACCCTTATTTTTCATCGACGTTGGTGGATAAGCGAGTGAACACGGCCGATGTCACCGTGACCAGCCTGGGCGAAGGCGCATATTACTGGGTGGTACAGTCGTATGAAAGCTCAGGAAAAGAATCGGTGGAGAGCGAGAAGAACCGCTTCACCATCATTGCAAAAAGCAAGCAGGCCGAAGCCATTGACCTGGATCTGGATCCTTTTATTCAGCACGGCCACGTGATTGAAGTGACCGGCAAAACGCAGGTGGGAGCCCGGGTGATGGTGAATGGGCGGGAGGTTCCAATGGTCACGAACGATGGAACGTTCCACTATTTCACTCCGCCTCTGGCCACCGGCGAAGCAGTCATTACAGTGACCGCCCAGACGGCACAGGGCGGAGTGAATACGCAGCAGAAGAAGATCATCATTCAGTAGTCGCGGTCATGGCGGCGAATGTTTGAGGGGCCGTCGACCGAAGGCCGGCGAAGTGACTGAGAAGTGGCAAGCGTTTAGCTAACGGTTTTTAACAAAGCAAGGCGGAAGGCAGAACTCGTCATGTCAAGCAACGGATTTCATTCATCCCGCTCTCACAACCTCAGGTCATTGTTCAGCATGTTCTCCAGTGACCTGGCCATCGATCTGGGCACGGCCAACACTCTGGTCTACGCCCGCGGTAAGGGCATTGTGGTCAACGAGCCATCCATTGTCGCCATCAACAAGAACACCGGCGAAGTGGAAGCGGTGGGCAAAGAGGCCAAAGAGATGCTGGGCCGCACCCCGGGCAACATCGTCGCCATCAAGCCTATGAAGGATGGCGTCATTGCCGACTTCAAAGTCACCGAGAAGATGTTGAACTACTTCATTCAGAAGGCGCACAACCGCAAGATGCTGGTGCATCCCCGGATCGTGATTGGAGTCCCTTCGGAGATTACGCAGGTGGAAAAGCGCGCGGTTATGGACTCCGCGTATCGCGCCAAGGCCAGCGAAGTGCATCTGGTGGAGCAAGCCATGGTGGCGGCGATTGGCGCCGGCCTGCCGATTACTGAACCGAGCGGCAATATGGTGGTCGATATCGGCGGCGGTACTACCGATATTGCGGTCATTTCTTTGAGCGGCATCGTCTACTCGCGGTCGGTGCGCATGGCCGGCAACCAGATGGATGAAGCCATCATGAATTATCTGAAGCGAAAATATAACCTGCTGATCGGCGAGCGTACCGGCGAACAAATTAAAATGGAGATTGGTTCGGCGCACCAGCTCGACAAGCCGATGACCATGGAGATTAAAGGCCGGAACCTGATTGAAGGCGTGCCGAAAACCATCACCGTGGATGACGGCGAAATTCGCGAGTCACTCAGCGAGTGTGTATCGACGATCATGAATGCGATCCGCGTGGCCCTGGAGCGGACCCCTCCGGAACTTTCGGCGGACATCAGCGACCGCGGCATCGTGCTGACCGGCGGCGGAGCGCTGCTGAAGAATCTGGATAAGCGCATCCGGGAAGAAACGGGATTACCGGTTTCGATCGCCGACGATCCGCTGTGTAGCGTTGTTCTCGGCACAGGCAAGATGCTCAGCGACTTCAAGCTGCTGAGAAAGATCTCGATCGAATAGAAAAGTACCTGGTACTCAGTACCTAGAAAAGTCAAACGCACATTCTGCTGGGTACTGGGTACTCGGTACTCGGTACTCTCAACTGTTTTTATGGAATCCGTACTCGGCCGTTACCGCAACCTGATCATCCTCGTGGGAGTACTGTTTTTGCAGGTGCTGGGGCTCGCGGTGCAGGTAAAGCGCAACACAAATGCGGAGCACACTCGCCTGATCCGGGTCTGGGCCGTTAGTGCGATTACTCCCTTTGAGCGCGGGTTGGTCTGGCTGCAGAATGGCGGGGATGGTCTTTGGCACAACTATTTCTTTCTGCGCGGCGTGCGGGCGGAGAACCGCGAACTGAAAAAGCAGATTGAGGAAATGCGGCTGCAACAGGTGCGGCTCACGGAAGACGCCGCCCAAGCGCAACGGCTGCAAAGCCTGCTGGCTTTCAAAGAACAAATCATCTTCAAGACGGTGGCGGCGCAAGTGATTGGCTCCAGCGGGAGCGATCTTTCGCGTTCCATTTACATCGACAAGGGAGACGATGCGGCACTGAAGCCTGACATGGCCGTTATCACCTCCGACGGGATTGTGGGCAAGGTGTGGATGGTATATCCCACCACCGCGCTGGTGCTGATGATCAACGATCAAAGTAGCGGCGTGGGAGCGATGGTAGAGAAAACCCGCTTGCAGGGTGTAGTCCGCGGCACGCCGGAAGGTGAACTGGTTCTCGAGCGCGTGATGAGCGATGAGACCGTGAATCCAGGCGAGATTTTGTTAAGCAGCGGCGGCGACCGGATTTTCCCCAAAGGCCTTCCCCTTGGGGTGGTGAGCAAGGTGAGTCCGGGCAAAGAAATGTTTTTGAATATTCACGTGAAGCCGGCAGCCGACCTGAGCCGCGTGGAGGAAGTGCTGGTGGTTACGGAGAAGCAGGAGCGCGAGCCCGCGGTGGCGGATAACGGAGGCAGAACGCGAGCCGCGGATATTCTGGCGCAGCGTTTGCCTTCGGTTCCCGATAAACCTGCGGTCGCGCCGGCAACTTCTGGAACGGCGGCGAATCCAGCAAAAACTGCTACGCCTTCGCCCTCGGGAGCCGAGCCTTCTACGGGAACGCAACCTCCGCCCAATATTGCTTTCAAACCGGCAAATCCCACGACCACCGGCCCTGCAGCCAAACCAGCGCTCATCCGTTCCGAAAATCAGGGTACAGTCGGCATTTCTTCAGCCGATCATGGCGACACCAGCAGCGACGCGCTGAAAAAAGTTGTGCAGAAAAATCCTAGTGGCGATTCCTTTCCCAGCAAACCGGTGGGAAGCTCTGCGGCGACTTCGGCGCCAGCGTCTAACACCAACTCCCCAGCGGGGGTGACCTCTAAACCCGCGAATGCGTCCGCCAGAAAGGCTGCACCGCCGACGGTGACGCCGGCGCTTAACCCGCCAGCTACCGCTCCAGAAGATTCTCCCCACTAGCGTGCCCATTACTTACACTTCCGGGGAGCAGATTGAGGTTTACCGATTCAACATTCCGGTAACCGTGGGCGTGCCGCTGCTCGCCATCTTTTTGCAGGCATTTATTCCGCGGCGCTTTCCTTTCTTCGCCATCTTCGATCTGCCTTTGCTGGTGACAATTTTTTTCGCCATGGCACGGCGCAATCCGATCTCCGGCCTGTTTACCGGTGCGGCCATCGGCCTGGTGCAGGACATGCTCGGCCCCTACCCCATTGGGATTTATGGCATTGCAAAAACTGTGGTGGGATATGGGGCGTCCTCCCTCGGCGCCAAACTCGACGTGGAGAACGCGGGTTCGCGCTTCCTCGTGACAGTGGCTTTTTACCTGGTACATCAAGCCGTCTATTTCACGGTGGCTCGCGGCATGATCAATTTGACGCTGAACTGGAGTTGGCGTGTGGGCATTCTGGCCGGCCTGGCCAACGCGTTCTTGGGCGTGGCACTCTACTTTGTGCTGGACAAGTTCAAGCAGAGAACGTGAATGCCAGTTCACAGTTCCTGGATCTCAGTTCAAAAATCCCTAGTGACCTCCGTTACTGTTCAGTTACGCGCAGTAGCGTCCTTAGAGCTAGAATTGATATACATTCCTCGCAAATCCTACGGGCGCAATCCGGACAACTGGATCGCGCTGCAACTGAGAACTGAGAGCTGAGAACCGGGAACTGAGAACTGATTTTAATGTTCGGACGCGATGAAAAAGTATCGGCCATCCGCCTGACTGCGGCGCAGTACATCATCCTCGCCATTTTTCTGGTGCTGGCCTACGGACTGTGGCGGCTGCAGGTGATGCAGAGCGGATATTACGCTTCGGCCGCGGAAAAAAATCGCATCCGCAATGTGCCCATCCTGGCCCCTCGCGGCAAAATCCTGGACCGCGAAGGCCGCGTGATTGTGGACAACTATCCGTCATTCTCCGCGCTGCTGCTGCGCGATTCTTCCCGTGATCTGAATGTCGATGCCGATTTAATTGCCCAGGGCCTGCACTTGGATGCCAGCGAAGTGCGGACCCGTATCCGGCGCTTTGCTTCGATGCCGCAGTACCAGCCGATTTTCTTGAAAGAAGACATCACGCCGGACGAACTGGCGTTCATCGATGCCCATCGCAACGAACTGCCGGAGCTGGACACGATCGTGGCGCATCGGCGGTTGTATCCGCGCAACGGTTTTATGGCGCACCTGATCGGCTATGTCGGCGAAGTCACCGAGGACATGCTAAACCAGCCGCAGTTTGAACTTTATAATTCCGGCGACGTGGTCGGTGTTTCGGGAGTGGAGCGGCAATATAACACCGCATTGATGGGCAAGAACGGAGCCCGCCGGGCGCTGGTGAATAGCCACGGCCGCGAGGTTGGGCTGCTGGGAGAAACCGACGCGGTCCCGGGAAGGCAGTTGAAACTGACGGTCGACATCGATTTGCAGATCGCGGCCGAAGAAGCTCTGGAAGGGAAAAACGGCGCAATCGTGGCTATGGATCCGCGCACTGGCGAAATTCTTGCCATGGTGAGTCGTCCCACATTCGATCCGCAAAGCTTTTCTGTACGGGTCTCGCGCGATCAGTGGAGCAAGCTGGTCACGGACGAAAATCATCCCCTGATGAACAAGGCGATCCAGGCGCAACTGGCGCCGGGTTCGACTTTCAAGATCATCATGGCGACGGCCGGATTGCAGGAAGGCATCGCTCAGGATCTGCACGTCAACTGCACCGGCGGGGGGACTTTTTACGGACGCTACTTCAAGTGCTGGATCGCAGCGCGCCACCAGTCGCACGGAATCACCGATCTCGCCAAGGGCATTTATCAATCCTGTGACGTATTCTTCTACACGCTGGGTGAAAAGTTAGGTATCGACCGCATTTCCAAATATGCAGCCGCGCTAGGCATGGGGCAAAAAACCGGAATTGATCTGCCACAGGAAGTCAGCGGCGTGATGCCGTCGGAAGAGTGGAAGATCAAGAATTTCAAGCAGAAGTGGTTCGCCGGAGAAACCATCTCGGTGAGCATCGGGCAGGGCGCAGTAGCAGCCACGCCGATTCAGATGGCGCGCGCATTTGCAGCCATAGCCAGCGGTGGGCGGATGGTGCGGCCCCATGTGACCAATCCCACCGATCTGCCGCCGGGGGTGATTCCAGCCCAAAGCGTACCCGACCAGGTGACAATTCCGATTGATCCTGCCAACTGGGAAATCATCACCGACGCCATGGCGCAAGTGGTCAGCCCCGTGGGTACGGCCGCACTTTCGGCGATCAAAGGCGTGGATTTGGCCGGCAAAACCGGCAGCGCCCAAACCATTAGCAACGCGCTTAAGGCGAAGCTGGGCGCGTTTGGGAAAGCTAACTATAAAGACAATGGCTGGTTCGTAGGCGTCGAGCCGCGCCGCAATCCAGAGATTGTGGTTTGTGCGCTGTTCGAAGAGGGTGAGCACGGTTCGGAAGCGGCACACGTCGCTGCCAAAGTGATTCAGGCCTATGTCGAGAAGCAGCGCCGGTTGCCCACGAAGATGGCCAAAGCAGACAGCGCAGTCCCGGCGGAAATCGGTGCAGTGTGGACTGAGCCGCCGCAGGCCGGCGAGTCCGAGCAAAAGCTGCAGGGCGGACATTTCTTTCTGGATGTAGCGAACAAACCCCTGGCAGCTCTGGCGGCGGCGCCGGGAATGCACCAATGAGTTCTGTTGGCGGATGCGGTTGCCCGAACAAGCTAGGAGCTAAAAGCTAAGAGCTGTTTTTATGTCACGTTACGTTTCATATCGCGATTTCGACTGGCTGCTGCTGGCCTTTGTGCTGATGATCTGCGGGCTCGGGGTTATGGAGATTCGCAGTGCCACCATGCACACCAAGTTTGCCGGCTCGCACATCCGCCAGATTTACTGGGTGCTTGGCGGCGTGGGCATGATGTTTTTGATCAGCCTGGTCAACTATCAGGTGCTGCTCGACCAGATCCACTGGTTTTACATTGCGGCGATAGCGTCGCTGATGGCTGTTATGGTCTTTGGCCAGAAGTATCTCGGCGCCAAGCGATGGATCAAGATGCCGGGGGGCAACCACTTCCAGCCCTCGGAGTGGGTGAAACTGATTCTGATCGTGGCCATGGCCAAGTTCTTTTCCGACCTGCGGCATCGCGAACTCTCCTGGCCGGATTTCATGAAGGCCGGAGCTATCGTCGTGATTCCGATGCTGCTGGTGCTGAAACAACCCGACTTGGGAACTGCATTGACCTATCTGCCCATCGCCATCATGGGAGTGTTTCTGGGCGGTATGCAGTGGAAGCAAGGGTTGGCGGTCACGTTACTGGCCGGACTCGCCGTCGGTGCGGTATTCATGGTCCCCCGGGTACACGTTTTGAAGTCCTACCAGAAGCAGCGCCTGACCAGTTTTATGGACCCGGAGAACGATCCACAAGGGACCGGGTATCAAGTTGAGCAATCGAAGATTGCCGTGGGCTCCGGCGGCCTGTGGGGCGGGAAAGGCTCGCAAACACATGGGGCTTTCCTCCCGGTTCCCCAAACGGACTTCATTTTTGCGGCTTTTTCCGAAGAACACGGATTCGTCGGCGCTTTGGGGGTTCTGCTGCTATACTTCATTGTGCTGATGCGCTTGACGCAGAACGCCCAAACAGCGCCCGATCGCGCTGGGACGTTCGTGGTGATGGGTGTGGTGGCTGTGCTTAGCTTCCATATCCTGGTCAATGTCGGCATGGTGGTTGGCTTTATGCCGGTCACCGGAATACCTTTGCCGTTAATGAGTTACGGCGGGTCTTCTGTGTTGTTCATGTTCCTGGCGCTGGGGATGGTAATGAACGTTCGCATGCGCCGTTTTGTGAATTAGCCGGTTGGGCTGATTCCAACAGGATTAAGTACCGAGCTCGTTGGTCCTTAAGACTTTACGAACTTGCTTCTGAGCATTGGAAGAACGCAGTTTGCTGTTGCTGTGCTTCAGGCACAGCCCAAAAATATCGATCGCCCTCGCGTAAAGAGGGCATTTCACCGGCTAGTTGGGCAGTTCGAAGGCCGGGCAGGATTGAAGCTATAACGCTGCTGGCAGGGAAACGGCCCCCCGACCTTCACCGGTCTGAGAGTGCGGTCACAAACCCGGCAGACGGAAAGCGAACAAGTGCAGAAGATACCCAAGCTTGTGCAGCGGGTTCGGTCAGGGAGAAACCTCCCCGGCCCAAGCCGTCCCCCATGCGGGGCCAGCATCGCGACGCTCCATCCTCCCGTTTCCTTCCCCGCTTGGCCCCGGTGAACCCCGTTCGGCTGTAAGCCGCAGCGGGACCGGAGTTTTCATGAACAAAGAGTTATTTGTCTCTTCCACACCGCATGAGACCAAAGTCGGCCTGGTGGAAGATGATCTGCTCGCGGAAATCTACCTCGAGCGCGAAAACGAGTACACCTTAGCTGGATCGATTTACAAAGGACGCGTGACCCGCGTTCTTCCCGGCATGCAGTCCGCCTTTGTCGACATCGGCCTGGAGCGCGACGCCTTTCTGTACGTCTCCGATTTTATGGAGTTGGAAGAGCACGATGAAGATTTAACCGATGCCGTCCCTGCAACCCGATCTGTGCCGGATCTGCGGCAGCAGCCTCGAGAAGAGTTTCTTCCCGGGGAGGGGCAACCGGCGACTCACCGCGAGGGCGCTCAGACTTTGGGGACCAATGGGGAAAGCGCCGAAGGGGATGAACACGGCGATGATCAGCTTTCTGTTGGAGCGGTTCCCGAATCTGCCCCTTCACCGACGCAGGATCGTGATCGCGGAAGCTACCGCGGGCGCCGTCGCCGTCGCGGCGGCCGGCGCGATGGCCGAGGCGACAACCGAGGAGACCGGGGCGAGAATCGCGAAGGCCGCGAAAGGGGTTCAGAACCGCGTATGTCGCGCCCGCCGCTGGAGAGCGCTCCTGCTCCCGTTCCACCGCCAGTGGCTCCGCGGCGCTCCGAACCATCCCGGACGCAGCAGTTCGGCCCGCCCGCCGGATACCAGCCCATCCTGCTTCCCGGCGAATCCATTTCCAAATACCGGGGTCTGTCGCAGCAGCCCGCTCCTGCGGAGCGCCCATCATACGATTCCGCCAGGGAGCAAGACTTTAATTCCGCGCCAACGGCGCATTCGCCTTCGACTGCCTCCGAGGACGCAGCTCCCGTAGCCGGTAGTTTCCCCGAGGATGAACCCATCTTCGCTTCCAGTTCCAACGCTGTTGAAAAATCTAAGCAGCACGATGAATCCGAACTGGCCCACGAAGAGCACGGTGATGCTCACGAGGAAAGCGGCAATGCTGCCCCTCGCGCGGAAGCCTCGACAACCGTCGATTGGAACCGCGAATTGCATCGCCAGGATGCTTCGAGTGCCGCTTTCTCGGAACCGTCGGAAGACTCCCAAGCCCACGACCATCCGGTTCAGGCCTCAGACAATCAGGCCGCGGAAGAAGAATTCGTAGAAGACGAAGAAGAAATGGTTGCGCCGCAAGCGCATGATCACCGCTTCACGTCCGAGTCTCGCGAGCACGAAACTCCCGCGTTCGCAGCTCCCGGAACCCTGGAAGAAGAAACCATCGAGGAGGACGAGGCTGACACTCTTCGCTACGAGCATTCTTCAGACGAAGGTTACGACGAGTTTGAAGAAGAGACGCAAGCCGCCGGACAAATCGCGGAAGTCCGAGCCGCGGTGGAAGAAATCCACATGGCATCGCTCGCGGAAGCTGGAATCGCCCCTGCCGGAGACGGCGCCGCGCATGAAGGCGAAGATGATTCCGAAGAAATCGAACTCGAAGCAGCCCAGGCGGAAGCCGAAGCCCTGCTCGATGCTGAAGCCCGCGGAAACGGCGCAGTCGACGCGCGCGCTGAAGTTCGCGCTCCCGCGGCCACCGCAGGTTATACGCAACGTGCTCCGCGTCCACAGCGTCCCGGTTACGACCGGCAGCGCGGCGGACGCCGCGGCGGTGGTGGACGCCGCTTCCCGCGCCGCGAACCGCAAGATGTTCCGAAGATCAGTGACCTGCTCAAAGAAGGCCAGGAAATCCTGGTGCAGATCGCCAAAGAACCGATCGGCAAAAAAGGCGCACGCATTACCAGCCACATCGCGCTGCCCGGTCGCTTCCTGGTTTACATGCCCACCGTCAATCACACCGGTGTCTCCCGCAAGATTGCCTCTGACGAAGAACGCCAGCGCCTGAAGCGCATCGTGCTGAGCGAACGCGAGAACGGTCACGGAGGTTTCATTGTCCGCACCGCCGCGCAAAATGCCGGCGAAGATGAACTCCGCGCCGATATACGCTTCCTCAAAGGCTTGTGGAACGACATCAAAACCCGTGCCGAAGCTTCTAAGCCCCCGGCGCTGATCTATCACGATCTCAACGTCGTCGAGCGGGTATTGCGCGATCAGGTCACCAGCGACTTCTCGGTTATCTGGGTTGATACCGAACCGGAGTACGAACGCATTCTTCGTTTCTTCAACCGCTTCCAGCCCGGCTTGGTGAAGCGCGTGAAACTCTTCACCAAAGAGACGCCGCTGTTCGAGCAGTTCGGCCTGAAAGAAGAGATGGATAAGGCGCTCAAGTCGAAAGTCTGGTTAAAGAGCGGCGGCTACATCGTCATTAATCAGACCGAGGCGTTGGTCGCGATCGACATCAACACTGGCAAATACGTTGGCAAAACATCGCGTCTGGAAGACACCATTGTCAAAACCAACGTCGATGCCATCAAAGAGATCGTGCGCCAGATTCGACTGCGCGACCTCGGCGGCATCATCATCATCGACTTCATTGACATGGACGAGCGCCGCAACCGCCAGCGCGTGATGCAGGCGTTGGAGGAAGAGTTGAGGCATGATCGCGCGCCGTCAAAGGTTCTTCAATTCAACGATTTCGGACTGGTGGCCATCACCCGCAAGCGCGTGAAGCAATCGCTGGAACGCACCATCGGCGCGCCCTGTCCTTACTGTCAATCGACCGGATATGTAAAATCTTTGACCACCGTGGCCAATGAAATTTACGTCGAAATGCGGAAGATGGCGAAACATCTGGAACAGCAAGATGTAATGCTGCGCGTGCATCCCGACGTCGCAAAAGAACTGAAAGCCAACAACGGCCGCCTGCTGAACGAAATGGAAGAACTCACCAAGCGCACCATCATCGTGAAAAGTGACCCGGCGGTGCATCAGGAGCAGTTCGACATCAACTAGCTGTTTCGTGGATGGTTCGGGAAGGGCACGGCTTCAGCCGTGCCGCCCAGAGCCAACAAAGACGCGGGCTTTAGCCCCTGAATGTGTACCTATCATCAGGCCAAAGCCAGCTGGTACGGAGGCCACTTTGGCACCGCCACCCGAGATGAAGCATTGGCTGCCCTGGTCCGAATTAAATGGAAGTCCTCGCCTCACTGTAGAAGAATTTCGCACGGCGCTTCGCGACTATCCTCGTAGCGCCATTCTCATCGCCTGCGCGCGGTTCAGCACGATCTTCAAGTTCGGTCCCGAGGCCAACACGGTTGCTTCGCAGGAAATAAGCGAATACTGGGTACCGCGTCTCATGAGACCTGACCTTGTCGACAAGGCCATGAAAGAGGTTAAGAACGGGAGGCCGATATTCTTTCAAGGACAACTTCGGTTCTTGGCCGCCGAGGCAATGCGGCTTGACCCAGCACCGGCGGAGAATGGGTCTCAGGTTCCTGACTGGGCGTTGGGCGGATTGTTGCTCGGAGCGGGTGAACTACTTTACAAGAAGCACATCGCCGACCTGCCGGATGAGTTAGACGTTATGGCGAATCTTGTTGCGGATTTCCTACCGACCTTTGAAATCGACTCAATTACAGATCCATTCTTGCTGTTTCTGCGCTTTTACATCTATCTGACCATAATAATTCCGCGGCTGCCTGAGCATTTGAGAATCTTCGATGTCGCCCAAGAGTTTGAGAAGGTTTTCGGGTTCCCGTTGAAACTCTACAGCCAATTTGTGTACGCCTTCACGCTGCATGCGATGACTGAGCGCAATCAAGTAAAAATCGGCAACGTGCCGGAAGCGGGCCTGCCGATCTCGTGGTTCAAAAAAACAATCCTCACGGAGGAGCAGGTTAGTGCCATGTTCGATACAGTCTGCTGTCGATTGAGCGATCTACCTGACAAGAAGGTGGTGCATGGATATGCAGATTTTGAATTCTTGAAAGATCATCCTTACCTGCGCGTGGACGACAAAGTTTATGACATCGACTATGAGTATGCTGCGGCGAAACTTGAGAGCGGGGCGTTGTGGCGCGTGGCGAAGGAGATGCCGAAGGACCGCAGACTGACCTACTTCGGCTTTTGGGGTGACGTTTTCGAGGAATATGTGAACTGGATATTCGAAACCTATGCCCACAAGACCAAGAATGCCCGCTATCCCAGCCCACGCTATCTCAACAACAAGGACAATAGGCCGATCTGCGATCTTCTGATCATGTGCGGTTCCACAGCCGTTCTGATTGAAGCGAAGGCAGCAACCTGCGCGGCCAGCGTCCGGTACTCCGGCGACTACAAACTGGTAAGGGAATACATGGATAAAAAGTTTATCGAGGGCACGGACCGGTCGGTCGGTGTATCGCAGTTGCTTGCCGCCATCGACAATATTGGAACCATGCCGAAGGAGAATCTGCCCGAATGGTTGCGCGTCGTGAAAAAAATTATTCCCGTCATCATAACGAAGGACGACATCGGCTCAAGCTGGGTAACGAATGCCTACCTAAATGCCCGTTTTCAGAAAAAGCTAAACCGACTCAAATACAAGAAGCTCAAGATCACGCCACTGGTCAGTATG
Organism: uncultured Acidobacteriota bacterium; assembly: GCA_963758565.1. Taxonomy (GTDB): domain Bacteria; phylum Acidobacteriota; class Terriglobia; order Terriglobales; family Acidobacteriaceae; genus Sulfotelmatobacter. The sequence continues at coordinate 1,741,015 of CAVWVX010000001.1, forward strand.
AATGTGGCCTCGCTGGAGCGCGCTGTTGCCGCGATGCGATCGATGGCCTTCAGCGACATCATGGAAGATCGTATTCAGGAAGATCCGAAGCTTGGCCGTCCTTTCGAGGCAGCAAGTTCATGGGTGCCACGAGGAACGCCGGGGAAGATTGATAAACATATCGAGATATTGGAGCAGTTTGGCGCAGAGGTAGCGGCTGATTTCGGTTTGGTCGAGGAATAGTGAATACGACGAGGACAGAGTCGAGAACGAACGGGACGCGACGCTCACTATTCTTCTCCCGCACAGAAACGAACCTCTCGTGTGTTCCCGGCTTACCCGAGATGTGAAATGGCATTTTGAAACACCAAATGCCATTGTATAATGGAATTCATGACAACCACCCTAACCCTCGACAAAGCCGGCCGCGTCGTCCTGCCCAAGCCGGTCCGCGACGAAATGCAACTCCGCGCCGGCGATTCGCTGGAACTGGAAAGCTCCGAAGATCGCATCGTGCTTCGCCCCCGCAGGGGAGGAGTTGGGCTGCACCAGAAGCAAGGCATCTGGGTCTTTGGTGTTGGCGAGCCGATCCCCGTGGGAGCTACCGATGAAACGCTGCGCCAGATTCGCCGCGAGCGCGAACTGAGCTTTATAGGCAATCCGCCCACGCGCCGCGCGCGACGAAAGAAATCCAGGTGAAATTGTTTTTCGACACCACCGTCATGGTTGCGGCGCTCCTGCCCGGCCATCCCCACCACGCCCGCAGCTTCCGGATATTTGCGGCTGCGACTCGCAAGCAGTCGGCTTGTGCGGCCCATAGCCTGGCGGAAGCGTACTCAACCTTCACCCGTTATCCCGGAAAAGAGCGCATGAGCGCCGAAGCCGCAGGACTGATGGTGCAAGGAATCGAGCATCGGTTTACCCTGGTTGGGCTTGACGGCGATGAGTACTGCGCCGCCATCCGCCGCATGGCGCAACTGGGAATCGTGGGCGGTACGGTTTATGACGGTCTGGTTGCCGCATGCGCTCTCAAAGCGGGCGCGGACCATCTTTACACCTGGAACGTGCGCCATTTCGATTTGCTGGGCGCTGAAATAAAAAAGCTCGTAACGATGCCCCCGGTACTCTAGTTGTTCGCCTTACAGCGGCGAATGAATGGATAAGTGATTCGCTATCTACTTTCGTAGACTTGACGCAAAATTCCCGCCGACGGAGACTATAGGTTTCACCCCAGCTCTTTAAAATTTGACTTCCTCCGCACCTAAATCATTACGGCTCAATATTTTACCCGTAAGTTGTTGAGCCCTATAGATCAAAATCGATTTTCGCTCTAAGTTGCTGATTCTAATATATCGAGGAGGGGAGGGGGAGGGGGGTACCTCATACCAATAAACCGCGTTTCCGGAAGGCGGGAATAAGGAACCGAGAACTGAGAACCGAGAACTGAGAACTGAGAACCGAGAACTGAGAACTGAGAACTGAGAACTGAGAACTGAGAACTGATCCTAACTTCCCGGATGAGCTAAAGCCTTCACCGCAAGATCGGACCGGACGCGCAGTTTCTGCACCGTTTCGTGAATCGCGTTGGCGGATGCATCGCTTCCGGCTGCCTTGGCCGCGGTGACTGCTTCTTCGGTCGTGGTGCTGGCGATTTCGAGCAGAACCACCAGCGCGTCGGCATGAAGCTTCCAGAGTGACGACATGCTTTGGCTGCGTTTGAGTTCTTCCAGTTCGGTGTTGACGCGAGCGATGCACGAAACCAGCCGAATCAGCGAGCGGGCGCAATCGGCGCGAGTACTTTTCTCTTCGAGAAAGCTGGCGTTATAGGCTTCGGCCTCAGGTTTAGTGAGGGTCAGGTTGAAGAAGCGCATAGGAACAACCTGGCGATATTTGGGATCGGCTACGCGAACGAAAACGCGAATGGATTCCTCGACGCGCCTCAACTTGCCCTCTTCCGCGGAAAGTTGCTGCGCGGTGATGACCGGCGGTTGGAAGGCTGGCGTCGCTGCTGGAACAGTAGTCGAGGCCACGCGCGCCGCTTTGGCCGCTGTGCCTGCGTTTGAAGAAGGTTGCGTTTTGCTTCCACTGGCCGGCGCCAGCAACGACTTGCGAATCGGAGGTCTCCGATCCAATTCTTTTTTCAACTTCGATACCCGGCGAAATTTTTCCAGCGCGCTGCCGTAATCGGCCTGCAACATGTCTTTCTGCTCAATCGCGGCCACGTGCTCCACCGTGACTTCCACGCCGTCGACAGTGCTGAGGATGCTGCCTCCCATATCATCGAGCGCCTGGGCGAATTGTTTGATCTCGCCAAGGGCTTTTTCGAAGAGCAGGTCAAAGCGCGCGCCGAATGCGGCGTTGTGTGCGGCGACCGTTGCCAAAACTCCAGGATGATAGAACGATGCGTCGAGCCAGCGCTTGAGTTCGCGTACGCGCGAAACGATGCCGGAATCAATCAGCGAATTGAAATCCCGATAGCGCGCGATTTCTTCGCGCAGCGGATCGAAATTTCGCAGCAGTTGCACGTGCTCTTCGGGAAGCGAGGGAACGTCGGTATCAGCGAGGATCTCAATCAGTGCGATTTCAAAGGGAGAAAGCGGCAGCGAGCCATCGAGCCCGTAACCGTGCTGCTGCCATTGCCCCTGCACGCGGGGATGGCGATAGAGAAAAGTTGCGATCAAATCGGTCTTGTCGCGGTTCACTTCGCTGGCTTCGCGGCGGCGCACGAAGTAGCGCAGAAGCGCTTCGGCCACTTCGGAGTCTGTGTCCGGAGTAAGCGCCTGACGCAGCATCGCTGGCGTAATCGCCATGTCGAGCAGGTGCAGCCAACGGTACATGCGGGAAAGGGTTCCCGGCAGGCCTTCGTCGGATTGGCGAAGCGATTCTTCGTCAAGACCGCTGGGGACGGGGACTTCGCCGCCCAGCGAGTCGAGCATCAGCTTCTGATAAAAACCCTGGACTGTCGCCAGGATTGCTAATTCGAATCTAAGATCCTCGGCCAAGAAACGCTCCCGGAGCGAGATTCTCCCCGTCGTTTGAGGGAATTCTTAACAACTGTCTAAGTAAAGAGGAAAGTGACAGGCACTGCAAGTTACTACCGGTGTGAGACTGTTAAGCGGCGTCGTTGCATTTTCCAGAAGGGCATGAACCTTCGCGGCAGGGAAGTTTAGAAGACAACGGTTTTGTTTCCGTAGAGAAGGACACGGTTCTCGACGTGCCAGCGGACGGCGCGGGAGAGGACGACTTTCTCGAGATCGCGGCCTTTGCGGATCAGGTCTTCCACCGTATCGCGATGTGACACGCGAACGACGTCCTGCTCGATGATGGGACCGTCGTCGAGGACTTCGGTGACGTAATGGCTGGTTGCGCCGATCAGCTTTACGCCGCGCTCGAAGGCTTGATGATACGGACGCGCGCCGATGAAGGCGGGCAGAAATGAATGGTGAATATTAATGATGCGCTGGGGATAGCGGTTGACGAAATCATTGGAAAGAATCTGCATGTAGCGCGCGAGGACCAGGAAGTCGGCCTGATGCCGTTCGATCAGAGTGCGGATTTGTTGCTCGGCCCGTTGCTTGTTTTCTTTGGTGATCGAGACGACTTCGTAGGGAATTTTGTAGAAGTCGGCGATGGGCTGGTTGTTGGGGTGATTAGAGATGATGAGCGGGATTTCGCAGGCTAGTTCGCCGCTGTGGTGACGATATAGGAGATCGACGAGGCAGTGGTCGTATTTGGACACCAGAATGATCATGCGCGGGCGATGTGAGGATTGGGCCAGACGCCAGTTCATCTGGAACTTTTCGGCGATGGGCGAGAATTGTTTGGCGAAGTCGGAGAGGGTTTTATTGTTGAGGTCTTTCTGAGTTAGATCAATGTCGAAATCTTTAGGATCGAACTCGACGCGCATGAGGAAGAGTCCGGACTCTTCGTCGGCGTGTTCGTCGGCGTGCAGGATGTTGCCGCCGTGGCGGTAGACGAAGTCGGCGATGGTGGCGACTTCGCCTTTCTGGTCGGGGCAAGAGATGAGGAGGATGGCGGAGGGTTTCATGTGTCCACTGAGATCCTACGTGCGACCGAAAGGAATACCCGTCGACGCTGTTCAAGGTCTTTGGCGGTGAACGGACCAAACTGTCGATTCCATACTTCGGCAACTGCTGCTGCGATCTGCTCGACGCTCACTGGAGAGTTCTGTTTGGCGCTTAAGGCGGCAATCTGTCCAGCAATTAATGAGGCTTCCTGATCGTATTCATCAGCTGGGCAGCCTGCGGCTCGAAGGCCCTCTGGGTCTTCATCACAAAGAATGCTCTTCATCATGCGCAGCTGTTCAAGTCGATCCATCCGTCGCAGGTCCCAGCTTACTTACTTAGATACTTCAAAATCTCCCGTGCTGCATTGGCTCCCGAGCCCCCGGTCAAGCCTGCCCCGGGGTGCGTGCCGCTGCCGCATAAATATAAATTTTCAATCGGCGTTTTATAGCGCGCCCAGTCCAGCAGCGGGCGCATGGTGAAGAACTGGTCGAGCGCGAGGTCGCCGTGGAAGATTTGGCCTCCGGTTAGGCCGTAAATTTCTTCGAGATCGAGTGGGGTGATGATCTGGTGATGCAGGATCATCTCAGGCAAGGTCGGTGAGAACTTCGCTAGCGTTTGAACTACTGTCTGTCCCAGGGCCTTGCGTTGTTCGTCCCAGTCACCCTTCAACTTATACGGCGCGTACTGCATGTAGATGGACATGACGTGCTTGCCGTCGGGCGCTAGCGTGGGGTCGGTGAGCGATGGAATCGTCGCTTCAAGATAAGGCTGTTTCGAAAACTGCCCGTACTTGGATTCGTCGAAGGCGCGTTCGAGATAGTCGATTTCTGGGCCGATTTGAACGCGGCCTTTTAGTGCATTCGCGTCTGCGTTTTTCAGAGCCGTGAAAGTTGGTAGACCAGAGAGCGCCAGGTTTACTTTCGCGACGGTGCCGTTGCCGCGATAGTGTTGCAGCTTTTGCACGAAGTCGGGAGAAAGATGCGTGGGGTCGGTGAGTTTAAGCAGAGTGCGTTTCGGGTCGGCGTTGGAGATGACGGCCTTGGCATTGATTTCTTCGCCAGTGCCGAGGAGTACTCCAGTGGCTGCGCCGTCTTTGACGCGAATCTCGATTACTTCGGCGCTGGTGCGAATCTCTACACCTGCGGCTTGCGCGGAGGATGCCATTGCTTGCGTGATCGCTCCCATGCCTCCGGCGGCGAAGAAGGAAGAGCCGGCGGGATGAGAGTCTCCGGCGGCGCGGATCAGCAACTGCAGTGCGCTGCCCGCAGACCATGGCCCGAGAAATGTTCCGAAGATTCCGCGGGCGGCGATTACGGCGCGCAGCAATTCGGTCTCGAAATATTCCGCGACGAGATCAGCCACGGCCATCGGTCCCCAGCGCAGCACGCGGTACATGTCACGCTTGCCCAGGTTGCGCAAGGCCCGGCCGGTTTTCAACATGCTCCAAAGATCGCCGCCGCTGGGGTGGTCGATATCGGGCGGTGTGGTGGCGAGAGCTTCCGCGATTACCTTGCCGATTTTGGCGAGCGATGCGGCGAACTCTGGGTACTTGGCCGCGTCTTTTTGCGAGAAGGCAGCGATGGATTGCGCGGATTTGTTTTCGTCCTGATAGAGCGAGAGGGCGCGGCCGTCGGGCGAGAGCGCGGTGATGCAGGTTTCAGGAGTAATAAATTTCAGACCGTGTTTTTCGAGTTGCATGTCGCGGACAATGTCGGCTCGGAGAGGCCCGGCGGTGTGCGCGAGCGTGGAACAGCGGAAGCCGGGATGGAATTCATCGGTGATGGCGGCTCCGCCGACTTGCGGGCGGCGTTCGAGGACCAGAGGCTTGAATCCGGCTTTAGCCGAGTAGAAGGCTGTGATCAGGCCGTTGTGGCCGCCGCCGATGATGATGACGTCGCGCGATTGGTTCATTACGCTGCGCCTCCAAGATCTTTCAACATTTCTAAGGCGGCTAACCGGCCGGGAGCGCCCATGATGCCGCCGCCGGGGTGCGTGGCCGATCCGCACATGTATAGATTTTGAATGGGCGTGCGGAAGCGAGCGTAGCCCGGCGCGGGACGCAGAAAGAAAAGTTGCTCGAGAGAAAGCTCGCCCTGGAAGATGTTGCCTTCGCTTAATCCCCACTCGCGTTCGAGATCGAGCGGTGTGACCACCTGGCGGTGCAGAATGATGTCTTTAATATTGGGCGCGTATTCGGCGATGGTGTTGATCACCGTATCCCCGAATTTTTCTTTCTCTGTATCCCAATGCAGCCCTGGCGCCAATTTGTAGGGCGCGTATTGCACGAAGCAGGACATGACGTGCTTGCTCGGCGGCGCGACCGAGGGATCGGTGAGCGAAGGAATCACCATGTCGATATAGGGACGGCGCGAGAAGTTGCCGTACTTGGCATCGTCGTAAGCGCGCTCCATGTATTCGACGGAAGGAGAAATCGACATGGCGCCGCGCAAGTGCGGACCGACTCCGGGCAGGCACTTGAAATTGGGCAGGCCGTCGAGGGCCAGGTTCACTTTGCCGGATGATCCGCGATATTTGAAGCGGTTGATGTCTTCGAGGAAGTCAGCGGGCAGTTGGTCGGCGTCGATGAATTTGTTGAAGGTGAGGCGCGGGTCGACACTGGAAGAAATGGTATCCGCGAAAATCTCGTCGCCATTAGCGAGGACTACGCCTTTCGCTTTGCCATCTTTGACGATAATTTTTGCGATGGCAGCCTGCGTGCGAATTTCGACCCCAGCTTCGCGGGCGGCGTCGCCGATGGCGTTGGAGATTGCTCCGGTGCCACCGCGGGCGAATCCCCAGGCACGGAATGCGCCGTCGATTTCTCCCATGTAGTGGTGGAGCAAAACATAGGCGGTGCCGGGAGAGCGCACGCCTAAGAAGGTGCCGATAATTCCTGAGGCCGACATGGTGGCTTTGAGGACGTCGGTCTCGAACCATTGATCGAGAAAATCAATGGCGGACATGGTCATGAGTTGGACCTGATTGTATTTGTCATAGCTCGACATGCCCTGAAAACGTTTGCCAATGAAGAGTAGCTTCATCAGTTCGCGCGGGTTCAGCGTGTTGGGATCGGGCGGCACCATGCTGAGAATCGGCTTCACGAAGCGGCACATGGCTTGCATGGCTTTGCCGAATTCGTCGTAAGCTTCGGCGTCCACGCGAGAGTGGCGGGCGATCTCACGATGAGTCTTGCCGTGGTCATTCACGCGCCAGAGATAATCTCCATTGGGCATGGGTGTAAACGTGCCATCGAGCGGGAGAATTTCAAGGCCGTGGCGCGGGAGATCGAGATCGCGGATAATCTCGGGCCGCAGCAGCGAGACCACATAGGAGCAAACCGAAAATTTGAAGCCGGGGAAAACTTCTTCGGTGCAGGCGGCGCCACCGAGAATGTGGCGGCGTTCGAGCACCAGAACTTTTTTCCCGGCGCGCTGCAGGTAGGCAGCGTTGACCAGACCGTTGTGGCCGCCGCCGATTACGATTACGTCGTAGGAAACAGCCATTAGCTTCTAGCTCCTAGCTTGAATACGGGGATTTCAGGAAACGCAATGATACTCGCGAAGTGATGGCGGGGACAGCGGGATTAGAGCCCGCTGGGGAGGACGCTCCATTGTATGAGGCGGTGCATGTGGAACACCATTGTAGCCTATGAAGAGGCTGCGTTGGCGAGTCGTCCGAAGATGCCCTGAGGATCGATCTGCATCGCTTGATGAAAATGGTCTCTTGCCTTCTGCCGCATGTTGAGAGTCTCGTACGCTTTTCCCGCGTGATAGTGGATCTGTGCAAGAACCGGTTTGGTTTTGGTGCCACAGAGCGGGAATACTTTCGCCAGCAGGGATTCAACTTCGTGGACATCGCCCGAGTTCGCAGCAATGGCCCACGCCAAAATCGCGAAATCCTCACCTAATCTTTTGTCGAGGGCTTCTTTTGGCATTCCAGTGGCAAGTTGATCAATCTCGGCGGCTCGCCGTGCGCACTCCAGTGCCTCGGGAAATTCGCGACCCTGTCGCAGCCATGCTTCCGCAATTCCGCACTGGCTGGAACCTCGGTCTGGCCAGGCTCGGCCAGCATTCTCATAAAATGCGATTGCCTCGGGAAATCGTTTCTGATCCATGAGCACCGAGGCGAGTGTGTTATAGACGAGCGCTTTTTGGCGGGGATCGTCGTGAAGCGGAATTGCTTCGCGGAGAATCGCTTCGGATTCTTCGAGTTGCCCCAGGTGACGCAACATTCCGCCGCGCAGGAAGCAGTATTCGCCCGTCTTCTGCTGGCCCTTCCTAAGGGCTTCGGTTTTCTGCAGAGCGGTGGCGTAATCTCCGTTGCGATATGCGGCCATGACCGCACTCATCGCTTGGGATGTACCAAAGGCGCGAGCCATAGCTCGGATTCCTTTATGCCCGCCTGTGAGAAAATAAACGAGCAGAGCGGCGACCCCTAGCCAAATCAGGTAGTTTGGATGCATATTGTTGTCGGCGGCGTTCGCGTCGAACATTGTATCGCCATTCGTCAATTAAATAACTTTCACGAGGGACTGACTTGCCCATAGGAACCGCATTTCACGAACGCACTTTTCCGCTTTGCCACAGCCTGAATTACCGCGAGTGGTCCGGATATTACACGGTCAGCGTGTATGAGGTGCATCACGAGCACGAGTACAACGCGATTCGCAATGCGGCGGCGGTGATCGATATTTCTCCGCTGTACAAGTATCTGATTACCGGCAAAGATGCGACGCGTCTGGTGAACCGCGTGATCACGCGCGACATCAACAAAGTGAAAGTGGGGCAGGTGATTTATTGCTGCTGGTGCGATGAAGAGGGCAAGGTCATCGACGACGGCACGATTTCGCGGCTGGAGGAAAATGTTTACCGCTGGACGGCGGCCGATCCGAGCCTGCGCTGGTTCCGGCAGAACGGTCTGAACTTGGATGTGCAGATCGAAGATATTTCCGAGAAATTTGCCGCTCTGGCTTTGCAAGGACCGACCTCGGCCAAGTTATTGAAGTCCGTGGCTGAAGCGGATATTGCCAACCTGAAATATTTTCGGGTGACGCACGGAAAGATTGCGGGTGTGCCCGTAGACATTTCGCGCACTGGTTATACCGGCGATCTGGGATATGAGATTTGGATCCCGTGGAATGATGCGGCGAAAGTATGGGATGCGCTCTGGGAGAAGGGAAGGCAATTCGATCTTCATGCCGCAGGAATGCTGGCGCTGGATGTGGCCCGCGTGGAAGCCGGGCTGCTGCTGATTGAAGTGGATTACACCAGTTCGAAGAAGGCGCTGATTGCAACGCAGAAATTTTCTCCCTATGAGTTGGGCTTTGGCAAGATGGTGCATTTGCAGAAAGAAAATTTCATCGGCAAGAAAGCTCTGGAGAAGGATTCGAAGAATGGCGTTGCCCGACAGTTTGTCGGAGTTGAAGTGGACTGGCCCGGCGTGGAGACGCTCTACGAAAAATACGGGCTTACTCCGGCGGCACCCAGCCAGGCTTCCCGCGTGGCGGTGCCACTTTATGCCGGGGACAAGCAAGTAGGGAAGGCGACGACCACGAGTTGGTCTCCGATTTTGAAAAAGATGATTGCGCTGGCCAGCGTCGAAAACGAGCATGCAAAGCTGGGAACACAGTTACAAATGGAGATTACGATTGAGGCGTTCCGCTTGAAGACAAATGTGAAGGTTGTCCCCATGCCGTTTTTTAACCCAGCGAGGAAGATGGCGACACCGGTGTAATTGATACCCTTGAGCCTGTCGGGAAAAGTTTTTAGATTGACGCGAGTCAGCCGTTAGGACCTCAGCCATTCGCATCATCACGCACGCGCTAGCGGGGAATGTAATTATCCAGCAGAGCCACCACGCCGGAAGTGAAGGGGAAAATGCGTCGCTGGGCGGCGTCCGGGGATTCTCCGGGGAACATGGGAGTGACCAGACGCACCAGGGAACCGTCGCTGCGGTTCATGCGGATGGCATCTTCCACCAGATAAAACTTGGCCCAATATTCGCTGGCCACGCCGCGATCGTGCGCCCAGAACCAGTACAGCACGAGCCGCCGCTGCTCGCCCTTGGTGATGACATAACGGTTGACAGGAAACGGCTTATGGCCTGGCAGGGAGAGGCTGATGCGAACGTTTTCCTCGGGGTTCCAACCTGAGCCCGGTAAACAGTGTTGCGGTGAATGCGGAGTTTCCCCGGCCCGCTGGCTGGGAAAGTAGGCCAGAAAAACGTCGACATATGGCAACTTTTGGTCGGGATCCTGATAGACCCGCTCCATGAAATCGCCCGGTCCCAGTATTTCAAGGGTCTTTTTGTCCTGCACAATCTCCGAGCTGTCCCAGTTGGCCAAGACACTGGGAAACGAGGACAGAGGTAAATGCGGAGGTACAACTTCATTGCGGCTGCGAGCCTGCAGCAGAATCGCGGTGAGCGCAATCAATGTGGCGGCAAGAGCGAAGCGCAACACGCCGGAAGTTTTCATGATGCCTTGCCCTGTTCGTGCCAGAAGATGTTCACGACACGATGCAGCAGATAGAGCATCACCAGCGATGCTACGAAGACCAGCCAGCCCTGGAACTCGTGGAAAAATCCCTGCGCCTTTTCCGGGTCCCAGTATTGCACGAGAAGGCCTGTGCCTACGATGCGTAGACTGTTCGCGGCGACGGCGATCGGTACCGAAGCGAGGACAAGCAGTGTGCGTATCGCGACCTTCCGCTCCATCAGATAGCCGTAGATCACAGCCAGGGTGGTGAGCGACAGCAGGGAGTGGATGCCACTGCAGGCATCGGCCACTTCGAGTTGCATCACGGGAAGATTGATCACGTTACCTTCCCGCAGCACAGGCACTCCCATCCAGGGCAGGATCGTACTGGCGACTTGTGAAGCCAGCAACTGCAAAGGAAACGTGATGTGGCTAAAGATGATGGCCGGGATGGGAATCATCAGAAACAGGAATGCCCAGGGAAATAACAGGGCGCGAAAGAATTTCCATCCGAGAAAGAGCACGATCAAACCGGCCAGCACCAATAACAGTGAGAGGCGGGGCAGAAAAATGTCAGCGCCTAGTTGGCCGACGATCAGCAGACCCATGGCAAAAGCAAGCAAAAGCAGCCCCCACCAGGAGGGGCGAATGGTTATCGTGGCCAGTCGCGAGCGTTCTTGCCAGATGACGAAAGCCGAAAAGAGGGGGACGAAGAAGCCATGCGAAAAGTCCGGGTCGCTCCACCATTGCCCGACCAAATGGCGAAGAGTGGGCAGGTAGAGCCACAATAAGAGTCCAGCAATAACGGCGACTTGCCACCAGGCGCGCTGGGCCTTAAAGGCGAGGGCCGACATGGCGGCGGGCGGTTCGGTTTGCAGAACTTGGCTCACTGGACCAGACTCTTATAACAGGGAAGTAGTGTCCAGCATATTCGATGCGTTTGCAGGCCGCAATCAAAAGCGCCGTAGGCGGGGTAACCGGAGTGCTCGCAGAGCGCCCTTCCCGTGGTCGTGATTCCGAAGTTTCTGCATTGTTTTTACACCCAACAGGCTCCGAGAAGGGATGCTAGGACTGGCGATCTTATTGGAGACAAAGGAGTTGGCAATATTTCCTCAGGGATTGGGGTCCGGGGCAAACTTGGTTACCCCCGATTGGGCAAATACTTTCCCTTTTGTACTGAAAGGTGTAGGTTTAAAGGAGTAAATTTCCCTCTCTCAAGTCTTGATTCTGGCTCATATACTTTTGAAAACAGGGCAGTAATGTCGGAACGCAATGTCCCTCCACGCGATCCATAGAATGGCAGTTATCGTGCACCGGAAGGGTCGCCACCGTTTTCGAGACTCTTCTCTCAGGAAAAAAGGTCGACTGATGGAATTAGATGTCCGCCCGCCCGCGAAAAACACTGCTTCGACGGTCCACAGGCTTATGAGAACGGACTTTGTCGAAGGCGCAAGCCCGAGCATGCGGGACGTGGAAGCAGTGATGCGAGAGGTGGCGCAGAGCGAAGTTCCGGTTCTACTGTTGGCCGAGAGTGGCGCGGGCAAAAAAGCAACAGCCTGCCGGATTCATGAGCTGTCGCGCCACGGTAAGCAGATGTTCCGGGTATTGGCTTGTGAAGGACTACAGCCGGACGACCTGGCTGAAGCGGAGACCAAGGGCAGCTGGACAGCGAGCGGCACCATTTTCCTGGAGGAAGTGGCGCGGCTGAGTGCGGAAGCTCAGGCCTGGCTCCTGCAGGCATTCACCCGGAGAAGCATGGATGGTGAGCGGTCGCAGAATCAGAACGGAGGGAAAAGCATCGTACGCCTGATCTGCGGAAGTGCGCGTGACCTGGAAGTGGAGGTGAGCGCGGGAAATCTGCGAGAGGATTTGTATTACCGGATCAGCGGGGTTTGTTTACGAATTCCTCCGTTACGGCAGCGCCGGGAAGATATTCCAGTGCTGATGGAGCATTTTCTGCGGAAGTACGCGCGCGATTTCCAGCGTCCGGTGCCGGCATTGAGTGAGGAAACGCATCGTTTATTTCAGGAATACGGGTGGCCGGGAAATGTGAGGGAATTGGAAAACGCCGCCAAGGCGATTGTTGCGTTGGGGGACGAGGCGGTGGCTATGGGCGGCTTACGAGCCATGCTATTGCGGCCTGATTTGGGAGGCAGTGGCAGCCGGGTGTCGCTGAAACAGGCGTCTCGCGCCGCCTCGCGCGAAGCGGAGAAAGAGATCATTTTGCGGGCGTTAACCCGGACGCGATGGAACCGGCGCCGGGCGGCTCAGGACTTGCAGATCAGCTACAAGGCCTTGTTGTACAAGCTGAAACAGATTGGATGCTCCGAATACGGGGCGTCCTAGGAGAGTGCATGAAGAGAGTAATGAAGCTGGCATGCTGGGCGCTGTTGGGATTGGCAGCCACCAGTCTGCGGGCGCAGGACGATGCAAGCAGCAGTTCCGTCAGTGCGGAGAAGGCTGCGGCGCCGACGGTTCCCGCGGCTGCCGCGGGAGTGCCGGCCGATTATGTGATTGGCGCCGATGACACGCTTCACATTACGGTCTGGAAAGAGCCGGATATGAGCGTCACCCTGCCGGTGCGGCCCGATGGGAAGATTTCCATACCTCTTCTGGACGATGTGCAGGCCGCGGGCATGACTCCCATGCAACTGGGCAACTCCATTAAGGAAAAACTCAAGAAGTTTATCGCCGACCCGCGAGTGACCGTAGTGGTCACGGCGATGAACAGCCAGCGAATCTACGTGCTGGGCGAAGTTACCCATACCGGCGCCATGGCCTTGCTGCCGCACATGACGGTGCTGCAGGCATTGTCCAGCGCTGGATTTACCCAATTCGCCAACCTCAAAGCCATTTATCTCTTGCGCATGCAAGATGGGCAGCAGGTGAAGCTTCGGTTTAACTATAAGGACGCACTCAAGGGGCGGGATCCGCAGCAAAACATCGTGCTGAAGCCAGGAGATACGATCGTAGTTCCGTAGGTAGTTGTTGGGAAGTTCAATGTTCCGCAGATCGACTCCGAAGCTGAATCGTTACGGAGAAGGCCACAACGCAGAATAACTGGTCAGGTTTGGTAAGGAACGGTGGAAGAGGAATAGAGATGAAAAAAGGCCAACTCATTTTGACCCTAGCACTGAGCCTTGTAGCGGCCAGTGTGGCCTCGGCCCAGAGTGACGAAAATCCGCCGCCGTCGTCCCCGGTACCAGCTTACGGGCAGGAAAACCCAGTGCCGCCGGTGAACGAGAATCCGCCTATTTCCGGGCTGGACCAGCCTGGGATGGAGCCGCATGCAGCGCCGGAAAGTTTCCTGTTGCCCGGCTTGCATTTCAGCGAGTCGGCTGATTCCAATGTGGGGAACACGCTGGGCGGATCTTCGGCCGGGACAGTGACCCGGGCGCTGGGCAGCCTGACCCTGCAAAAGCTGTGGAAAAACTACAACGTCGCCATGGATTACATCGGCGGGGCGTCTTATTACAGCCGCACCGGCGTGGGCTTGCAGCAAATGCAGCAACTCGATCTGGATAGCAGGATCAACTGGAAGCGGGGCCAGTTAGCCATCCGCGATGCCTTCAGTTATCTGCCAGAAGGCACTTTCGGTTTCGGCGCCTACGGTGGCAGCGGAGCTTACAGCCTGAGTTTGGGTGGCTTAGGCTCAGGCATGCTGGGGGCGAGCGCGTTCGGAGGGCAGACCAGCGCTTTCACCGGAGGCGGCGGCATCTCAGTGGGTCAGGTGCCGCGGCTGAGTAATTTAGGCTTGGTAGATCTGGTGGAAAACTTGTCGCCGAAATCTGCGGTGACTTTTGCGGCAGGGTACGGACTGACTCACTTTTACGGAAACCTGCTCGACCTAAATGGTAACCCCAATAACCTTATTTTCGTGGGAAACACGGAGTTTACCGCCCAAGCGGCTTATGACCGGGTGTTGAATCCCAAGGACCAGGTTGCCCTGAGTTATGGTTACCAGGCATTTAACTTCTCCACGGTCGATAGTGCGTTTCACTCCAATGTGCTGCAGGCGATGTACGGGCACCGTATTTCGGGGCGGATGGATCTCACAATTGGAGCGGGACCGCAGTTTACTCACATCGATTCTCACCAGTTGGTTTGCGATATTCCGGTGCCCAACGCCGACTGCACGAAATCCCCTTTCGACGGGCAGTTTGTTTCGGAGTTTTTTTCGGGCAACCACATTGGGGTGGCCGGCCGCATTTCGCTTCGTTATAAATTTCCAAAGACCAGCGTCTCTCTGAGTTACCAGCGCTACAACACCAGTGGTTCGGGGATTTTTGCAGGGGCGCGCAGCGACGTAGTGCATGTGGATGTCCGGAGACCGCTGAATCGCATTTGGGACGTTTTTAGCGACGCAGGATATTCCAAGAACGTGCGTTTGCAGCTTACCGGGTCGGGGGTGGATGCCAATTCCTTCAGATCCATTTTTGCCGGAGTGGGGTTTCACCGCCAGTTTGGGCGCAGCTTGCGAGGCTTTGTGAGCTACCAGTACAACGATTTGTCTTTCGACACCGGGTGTCCGTTTCCGACGACCGGTACTACGCCACTTCCATGCAGCAACCGGTCGCAGCGGCATGTAGGTTCGATTGGATTGGATTGGACTCCCCGGCCAATCCGGCTCGACTAATTTTGCAGCTGGCCAGCGCCAGCGGAACGGGTAATGAATCTATGGAAAATCGCGAACTAGGCATGGACGATTATCTGGCGATGTTTCGCCGCCGGATGAAGGTAATTCTGATTCCGGCGCTGCTGGCGCCGCTGGCCGGATTCTTAGTGTCGTATGTTTTTCCCGCCAAGTACACCTCCCAGTCTCTGGTGCTGGTCGAAGCACCGAAGATTCCCGACACTGTGGTCCAGCAGGTTTTTACCGAGGATTTGACCCAGCACATTAATGCCATTGGACAACGCGTATTGAGTCCGGCCCGCCTGCGTCCCATGGTTGACAGACTGCAATTGGCCAAGGGAGGACAAAGTGTTGACGATGTGGTGACGAGCATCCAGAGCCAAGGACCGACGCTGATCCAACCGGCGATGACCGATTTATCTCAGCTGGCAAGTGGAGCTAAGAAAAGGCCCGGCAGCAGCCCAGTAACGAGCTTCTACGTGAACTTCACGGCTCCCACGGCGCGGGAGGCGCAACAGATCTGTACCGACCTGACTTCCATGCTTCTGGAAGAAGACTTGAAGTCCCGGCAAGATGCGTCGCAGGGAACCACTGATTTCTTGACCAAACAGGTGCAGGATGCCAAGGAGAATCTTGATAATCTCGACAACAAGTTGGCGGCGTTTAAGAACCAGCACCAGGGGCAGTTACCGGGCGATGTAGACGGCACCATGAAGATTCTGGCAGGGCTGAATTCCCAGCTCGACGCTAACACTCAGACTCTAAATCGTGCGACCCAGGACAAGTCCTACACGGAGTCGATGCTCGCGCAGCAGCTCTCCACCTGGAAGTCTTCCCAATCGTCGAACAATCCGCAAACCCTGCAGAACCAGCTCTCTCAACTGCAAGCCCAACTGATTGATCTCGAGGCGCGTTATACGCCCGATCATCCCGATGTGATCAAGACCAAAGCGGATATCGACCAGGTAAAGAAAAAGCTGAAAGAAACCAACGACGCCTCCGACAAGGGCGGCGATGTTGCGAGCGATAAAGGGTCTGGATCGGAGCCGGCGGAGATTCGCCAACTGCGACTGCAGATTCACCAGTATGAGGATTTGATGTCGCAGGCGACGCGCGACCAGAAAAAATTGCAACAGGAGATCTCGGTCTACCAGAGCCGGCTTTCGTCGAGCCCGGCAGTGGAAAGCGAGTACAACCAACTGGCGCGGGACCACGACAATGCACAAAAAGTCTATCAGGACGATCTGGCGAAGCAGAGCACCTCGAAGATGGCAACCCAAGCTCAACAACAGTCTCAAGGCGAGCAGATGGCTCTTCTGGATCCCGCTTCGCTGCCTGATTCCCCAAGTTTTCCCAACCGTCCTTTGTTTGCCGGCGGCGGGCTAGGCGCTGGGCTGGTGTTGGGCCTAGGCCTGGCTTTGTGGTTGGAGTTACGCGACAAGTCTATTCGGACTCAAGGTGACGCCGAGGCGGCCCTCGACCTTCCCATGCTAGTAGCCATTCCCTGGGTGGTCGAAACAGCGGAGGCGAACGGCAACGGCAAAGGCCGTTTTTGGAAGCGGAAAAAGCCGGAGGAGTCGGAAACGGTCAGAATTTGAGGGGGAACAACTTTCAGGCGAAGCTGTTTCGCCAAAGAGTTAGGGAAAGATTATGTACAAAGATTTCTACGGTCTGCGAGCCAATCCGTTCAACGTGAATCCGGACCCGCGTTATCTGTTTTTGACGCGGCATACGGAGGAGGCGTTGGCTTGCCTGACCTACGGCATTCAAAGTCGCAAAGGATTTGTCCTGCTGACCGGGGAAGTGGGAACGGGGAAGACCACGCTGATTAACAAACTGCTGGAATGGCTTCGCCTGCAGCAGGTGGCGACCGCGTTTATCTTCAACTCGCGTTTAAACACACCGCAGTTTCTGGACTACATGATGGCGGACTTTGGAATCCCCTGCGATTCCAAGGCCAAGAGCCAGATCCTGCTGCGGCTGTACAACTGGCTGCTGGATCGATACCGGGCGGGCGAGACGGCGGTGCTTATCGTGGACGAAGCGCAGAACCTGAGCGACGAAGTCCTGGAAGAAATCCGGATGATGACCAATCTGGAAACCTTCACCGAGAAACTGCTGCAGATTGTGCTGGTGGGCCAGCCCGAACTGGAACAGAAGCTGAAGCAGCCGCAATTAAGGCAGTTACGGCAGCGGCTGACGCTGCGCGCCAAGACCCATCCTCTGACGCTGGAGGAGACAAAAGCCTATATCCAGCAGCGCTTGCGCATTGCCGGTTCCAACGGCCAGGAGATCTTCGATGCTGAGTCTTTGGTCGCCATTCACCGCTATGCCAGCGGGATTCCGCGGGTGATCAATCTTTTGTGTGAGCACTGTCTAGTGAGCGCGTTTGTGGATCAGCAAAAAGTAATCAGGCCAGCGGTAGTGGATGGCGTGGCCCGGGACTTTGATCTGGGGGACAGCACGGCGGCAGGGGCGATGACGGCACCTGCTCCGGTAGCACCGGGCGCGGAAAAATTCGATTTGGTGGAAGCTTTGCGATCGCTGGCGACTCTGGCGGATCGGTTGCGCGAAGAAGATAAGGACCTCCCCAAGGAGACGAAACTATGAGCAGAATTCACGAAGCATTGAAAAAGGCCGAGCAGGAGAGAGCCGCATCCCAAGGGAGTCCTTCGCCCAGCTATCCGGCGCCGGAGACCGAACGCACCCGGGAAGCTGTGACGGAGTCGCCGGTTGCGGTGGCCACGGCAATGCCTCATGCTGGCGTTCCGCCGGCGGGAGTTCCCCTTACGTCGGCGATGCCGTCCTTTGCCAGTCCCTTCAGCGTGGACGCCCTGCTGGCGCGTTGCCCACAGGTGCAATGGAGTCCTGACGAAAAGACGATGTTGTTCTTCAACGGCGACGACAATGCTCGAGGCACGGAAGAGTTCCGCACGCTGCGCTCGCGGCTTTATCACGCGCGCGAGAAGATGACGCTGAAAAAGATTCTGGTGACCAGTGCTCTGCCCAAAGAAGGAAAGTCTTTCACCTCGGCGAATCTAGCCCAGGTACTGGTACGGCAGCACGGGCGCCGCGTACTGCTGATCGACGCCGATCTGCGCGGTCCACGCCTGCACATGATGTTGGGAACGACATCGTCTCCCGGGCTCTCCGACTACCTGCAGGGAAAGGCCGATGAGTTTTCCATCATGCAACAGGGTCCCATGGAAAATTTGTTCTTCATTCCCAGCGGTGACCAGATTTCTGATCCCGCTGAACTGGTGGCCAATGGGCGACTCAAAGCGCTGATGCAGCGGGTAGAGGCCTTGTTCGACTGGATCATTATCGATTCGCCGCCCGCCGTGCCGGTGTCCGATGCCAGTGTGTTGGCAAAGGCCTGTGACGGAGTGTTGCTGGTAGTGCGTTCTAACGCGACACCGGTGGACATGGGACGCAGGGCGCGTCAGGAATTTCCCGACGAAGCGCTGGTGGGCGTGGTGTTGAATGGCACTGACAGTGACGCGACTCCATACTCGCGTTATTACTACGAGTCTTACGGAAAACATGTAACCGAATCCAAGGGTTAGAAATAGGGAACCGTGATCCGGCTGTTCAAAGTTTATTATCCGCTGCGCACACTGGTTCTGCTGGTGGGCGAAGCGTTGATCGTGTGGACTTCGTTTCTGCTGGCGACCATCTGGCGCAACCAGGATAGCTGGCTGCTGCTTAATGTCGACGGTGGATATCTTCAGGTATTGGCCGTGCTTGGCCCGAAGATTTTGGCCGTGACCGGGGTAGTGCTATTACTTTCCCATCTGTTTGATTTGTATGACTCCTCCAGTTTAAGTGCGAAGTGGGAGCATGCCTTCCGTCTTTTGCTAGTGCTGGGCTTTGTAGCTCTGGCGTTGGCGGCCATAGGTTCGCGCTACCCCAGCCTGCTGCCCGGAAACGGATCGGCGTTCTGGGGACTGATCATCCTCACCTTCACTCTATTCTCCTGGCGCGCGGCGTACGCCTGGATGGTGACACAGCCCTTCCTGCGCGAAAGGGTCTATGTGCTGGGCACCGGGGAGCGGGCACAACGGCTGGTCCGAGGTCTGCGCGAGCGCTCGGCGTTGGGCGTTGAGGTGGTGGGCTGGACCGGGGATGTGGAAGGAGAGCTGACGCGCGACAGCGTGGCCTCGCACCTTCTGGGTTTGGCCCGGAAAAGAGGAGTGCACCGAGTAATTGTGGCGATGCCTGACCGGCGGGGCACGCTTCCGATCGAAGAATTGCTCGACCTCCGTCTGGGGGGCGTAAAAGTGGAAGAGGCAACCTCCTGGCTGGAGAGAATTTCCGGAAGGATTGAAGTAGAGCAGTTATATCCCAGTTGGATTATTTTTGCCGATGGCTTTCGCTTCAGCAGCTTCTTCCGCATGGTTCGCCGCGGTCTGAATTTTCTGGTGGCGCTGGCCGGGACCATCCTGTCTTTGCCATTGCTTCCCTTTATAACCCTGGCGGTCAAACTGGACTCTTCCGGCCCAGTGTTGTACCGGCAGCGACGGGTGGGGAGGCGGGGTGAAATCTTTCATTGTTATAAGTTTCGCACCATGCGAGTGGATGCGGAAGCGGATACCGGCGCGACCTGGGCCACCGATGACGATCCCCGGATTACACGGGTGGGCAGGTTCCTCCGCTCTTCCCGGCTGGACGAGGTGCCTCAGCTTTGGTGCGTTCTAAAGGGCGACATGCACTTCGTGGGTCCGCGCCCGGAGCGGCCTGAATTTGTCGAGTGGCTCAGCAAAGAGATCCCTTATTACGGCGTGCGCCATGTAGTTCGGCCGGGAATTACAGGATGGGCGCAAGTGCAGTACAAGTACGGCAACACGCTGGACGACGCGCGAGAAAAACTGCAATACGATCTTTTCTACATCAAGAACGCCTCCCTCGGCCTTGATCTTCTGATCATGTTCCAAACCATCAAGATCGTATTGTTGGGCCGGGGCGCGCAATGAAGTGGATTTTCTGGGCAGCGGTTCTTTTGATCGCCTACACCTACGCCGGTTATGCGGCGTGGTTATGGATAAAGGCCCAATTGCGGCCGTGGCCAGTTCTCCGTTCCCACCAGGAACCCTTCGTTTCTATTGTGATGGTGGTGCGCAACGAAGAACGGTGGCTCGAAAGAAAGTTGCGGAACCTGCTTGAACTGGATTATCCGGCGGAGCGTTGCCAGATTGTGGTGGTTTCAGACGGTTCCACCGACCGGACGGAGGGAATCCTGCGGAAGTATTCTAACGATCCGCGAATGCATGCGGTGATGAACCAGATAGGGCGGGGTAAAGCGTGTGGCCTGAACGATGCGTTCGAATGGGCTGACGGAGAAATTGTTTTGTTTACCGACGTCCGGCAAATGATTGAGCCGGGGGCGCTGCGTATTCTCGTGGAAAGCTTTGCTGATCCTGATGTGGGATGTGTGAGCGGAGAATTGATGCTGGGCGATCCCACTGCCGGTGAAGCGAATAGAGGGATGGGCCTTTATTGGCGGGTGGAGAAAAAAGTGCGAGAGTTGGAGTCAGCTTCGGGTTCGGTAGTGGGGGCCACCGGCGCGATTTATACCGTGCGCCGCGAGTTGTTGCCCAAGGTGCCGGCAGACACAATTTTGGATGACGTTTATATTCCCCTCGAAGTCGTGCGCCAGGGCAAGCGGGTGTTGTTTGAACCGCGAGCCAGGGCCTGGGATAGTCCCGATTTGGGCGGAACGGTTGAATTTTCGCGCAAAGTGCGCACTTTGAGTGGCAACTATCAATTGCTGCAGTTAGCGCCATGGATATTGAGCTTCGAGGATCCAGTACTGTGGCGATTCATCAGTCACAAGTTACTGCGGCTAGCGGTTCCATTCGCGCTGGGGGCAGCATTAATTGCATCTTTATTGCTGACGGGGCCGGTTTACCGTATCGCTCTCACGCTGCAGATGGGCTTCTACGCTCTAAGCATGCTGGCTCTGGGGCGCATCGTAAAAACCGGGTTAATGGGACGAGCGGCGGACGCGGCAGGCACATTTGTTTTGCTGAATACGGCGGCGTTTGTGGCTTTTGCAAATTTCGTTTCTGGACGGAGGGCTGCCTGGATGCCGGTGACCGGAGCAACCGCTAATTCGGAGCGAGTATGACCCCGCGCCTTTCAGGGACGAAAAGAGTTCGACGGTTTGCCGCCGACCGCGAAGCCCGCAGTACGCTAGCTTATCGCGCACTGGTATTTTTTTCGCTCATTTACTTTATTCGGCCCGAAGACTTCATCCCCGGCCTGGATATTATCCCCATTGGCAAAATTGCGGGCGGGCTGGCTTTGTTGGCCTTGATCTTCATAGTTCCCCCGCAACAGCGCCACAAGTTGACTCTTGAGTTAAAAGTTTTGTTATTGCTTCTGGGGCAGATGTTATTGTGCATTCCTTTCGCTTCATGGCGCGGCGGGGCTTATGATGCGGTGGTAAACAAGTTCTCCAAAGGGGTAATTGTCGCGATCCTGATTTACATGGTCGTGACGTCAGTGAAAGAGTTGCGCAGGCTTCTCGCCATCCAGGCAGGGACTGTAGCGGTGCTTACCGTAGCTTCGGTGATCGTCCATCGAACCGAGTGGGGCCGATTGTCGGGCATTCAGAAAGGGATTCTGGAAAATCCCAACGACCTGGCCATTAATATCGCGATTAATTTTCCCTTGTGCGTAGCCTTCCTGTTTGCGGCAAAGAGCACGCCGCGAAAGCTATTTTGGGCGATTGGACTTGTTTTCATGGCGTTGGGAGTGGTGTTGACCTATTCCCGAAGCGGTTTGCTGGCCATGATGGTGACGGTGGCGATTTGCATCTGGGAGTTCGGCATCCGGGGCAAACGCTCGTCAGTGCTGGTCGCCGCCGCAGTGGCCGGAGTGATCGGGGTGGGGGTCATCCTCGCTACCCCGCACTATCTGGTGCGCATCGAAAGCATGGTTCGCGGCAACATTGAAGGATCGGGAGACCGGGGTTCGCTGGCGGCACGGGAAGAGTTGCTGAAACAGAGTGTTGTCCTCATGTTCAAGCATCCCATTTTTGGGGTGGGTCCGGGCAACTTTCCCAGTTACACACAGACCTGGCGCGTGGTGCATAACACTTACACTGAGTTAGGAGCAGAAGCGGGATTGCTGGGACTTTTTCTCTTTTGCCTGCTGCTGGGCTTGACGCTGCGGAAGGTTAAAAGGGTTCGCAAACTGCCAGGTTACCAGTCAAGCGAAGATATTCGCTTGTGGACGAGCGCTCTGTGGGCCGCGATGGCGGCTTACCTCTCAGGGGCCATGTTCGCATCGACGGAATATAACCTATTCCCTTATTTCATGGTGGGCTACATCTGCGCGCTTTATCAGATCGCGAAAGTTCCTCAGGGTGGGAGAGACGACGACCAGGACGACTCAACGAAAGGCAAGAAGACGAGATTTGGAGATGCTGCAAAACGCGACAGGGAATTGGCCTGGACTCGCTGACGAGGTTGTAGCGATTCTGCGGTGCCTGACGTGCCAACGCGAACTCAATGAGCGCGTCGAAGGATTGGTGTGCTCCGGTTGCGGCAGAGTTTATCCCGCCCGCGAAGGCGTGGTTCGGTTCGTGGACGCGGAACATTATGCTGGCAGCTTTGGCTTTCAGTGGAAGCTTCATGCCCGAACCCAATGGGATGACGAGACCAGCCAACGGTCGGAGAAGGCGTTCCGCAGACGTACGGGATTTCGTCCCGAAGACCTGGCTGGAAAACGTGTTCTGGATGTAGGCTGCGGCATGGGGCGCTTTGCCGAGGTGGCCACGCGCTGGGGAGCATGCGTAGTGGGCATCGATTTGAGCCTGGCGGCGGAGGTTGCCGCCCAGAACCTGGCGGAGAGAAATGCCAAGATTTTTCAGGCTGATGTGTTTCAATTGCCGTTCGCCGAAGGCAGCTTTGATTTCATCTACAGTATTGGAGTTCTGCACCACACGCCGGACTGCGAGCGGGCAGTGAAAGTCCTGCCCAAACTGTTGAAACCCGGTGGCAGGATAGCTGTATGGCTCTACAGCGCCTATAACCCGTGGTATCGCATGAGCGACGTTTACCGCAAGGTCACGCGGCGCATGGCCCCTGAGACCCTTTACAAGTTGTGCTACGTGGTGGTCCCCCTATACGGCATGCACCAGGTCCTCCGGAAGATTCCATTGGTGGGCAAACCGGCGAGCGCTGTGCTGGCGTGGCTGATTCCGATGGCCTTCCACAAAGATCCGAAATGGCGAGTGCTCGATACATTCGATTGGTACTCTCCCTGGTATCAATCCAAACATACGTACGAAGAAGTTTTCCGCTGGTTTGAAAGCTGCGGTCTGGAAGACCTGCGCGTGATTGAGCAGCCCATCGCGGTGCAGGGGCGGCGACCGCTCACCGCCGAACCTCTTCCCAGGCTGATTAGTTCGGAGGTGCAGCAGTGTGCGGAATAGCGGGCATGGTGGGCCGGCCCGATGAAATTGTAGATGCGGCCGATATCCACCGGATGTGCCAGACCATAGTGCATCGTGGTCCTGACGATGAAGGGATATATACGCAAGGGCCGGTTGGGCTGGGCATGCGGCGGTTGAGCATTATCGACCTGGCGGGCGGGCGGCAGCCGATTCACAACGAGGACCGTACCCTATGGGCCGTCTTCAACGGTGAAATCTACAACTTTCCAGAGTTACGGCGGGAACTCGAAGGCCGCGGTCATCAGTTTTACACTCACTCCGATACAGAAGTCATACTGCATCTCTACGAAGAGATGGGTTCTGATTGCGTGCAAAAACTGCGCGGCATGTTCGCCATTGCTTTGTACGACGAAAGCCGTCAGCTCCTGTTACTGGCTCGTGATCGGATGGGCAAGAAGCCATTGCACTACGCTTTGTACCAGGGCCGCATTATATTTGGCTCGGAGATAAAAGCTCTTCTTGCGGTGCATCCGGAGCTGGCGGAAATTAATTCCGAAGGTTTGTTGCAATATTTTTACTTCGGATATCTTCCCGACCCGCACAGTGCGTTCCGCGGAATTCACAAGCTTCCCGCCGGGCACCTGATGGAATTCTGCAAGGGAGAGGCGAAGATTCGGCGGTACTGGGATTTGCCCGAATATGGCACTCATCCTGCGATCAGCGAAGAAGAGTGCCTGGACGAATTGGAGAGGCAACTGGAAGAGGCGGTGCGCATCCGCTTGATCAGCGATGTCCCCCTGGGAGCGTTGCTGAGCGGAGGCGTGGACTCTTCTATTGTCGTGGCATTGATGGCGCGGGCCAGTTCTTCGCCGGTGAAGACATTTTCCATCGGCTTCCAGGCGGAAGAATTTAATGAGTCGGCTTACGCTCGCATGGTGGCGGAGCGCTTCGGCACGGAGCATCACGAACTGGTGCTTAATCCGAACCTGGAGGAGACTTTGACCTATCTCTCGCGAATGATGGAAGAGCCGTTTGGCGACTCTTCCATGCTGCCTACATATTATGTGTGCCGCATGGCGAGGCAGAAAGTGACGGTGGCACTTTCCGGCGATGGCGGGGATGAACTCTTTGCCGGCTACGACCGCTATATGGTGGCCACCGAGCGGCAGAAGTTCGATGCGCTTCCCGAATGGATGGGTCGAGTCTATCGCAAAGCAATTCACGCTCACGTCCCCGATGGTATGTATGGCAAAAATCTGGCTTGGAATGCCACGCTGAATCCGCGCGACCGATACCTCGACGGAGTTTCGTTTTTTCCGGCGTTGCACCGGGAGCGCGGCTTGTTTACTGATTCCTTCCTGCAGGCCGCGGCCGGGCTGCCCGATCCTCTCCAGCAGTGGCAGCGACTCTACGATGACGCTCCCGCGAAAGATTCATTGAGCCGCCTGCTTTATCTCGATACTAAGACGTATCTGAACGCCGACATTTTGACCAAGGTCGATCGCATGAGCATGGCATCGTCCCTGGAAGTGCGCGTCCCCATGCTGGATCACAAGTTTGTAGAGTGGGTTACTTCTCTACCTGCGGAGTGGAAGCTGCGGAGTGGGCGGCGTAAACATATTTTGAAGAAACTGGCGGAGCGATTGGGCATTCCAGC
This sequence comes from uncultured Acidobacteriota bacterium, assembly GCA_963758565.1. Lineage (GTDB taxonomy): Bacteria > Acidobacteriota > Terriglobia > Terriglobales > Acidobacteriaceae > Sulfotelmatobacter. The sequence continues at coordinate 1,766,188 of CAVWVX010000001.1, forward strand.
CGAACTGTTGCATCGTAGAAAACAGGGTTTTCAATTACCGCTGGTGGAGTGGATGAGGAATGATGTTAAGGACCAGTTCTTGCGGGTATTGCTGGAGCCTCGCACACTGCAGCGTGGATACTTCAGGCCCGAGGCTGTGAAATCGCTGGTTGATGAGCATGTGAGGGGACGACGAAACCGGGCTGGGCTGCTGTGGCGAATGCTGGTTCTGGAATTGTGGCACCGGAACTTCATGGAATCACGGGAACAATGGAACCAGGAACGCAGGCCACCCGACATTTTTTCGGAAGAAACGGCGCAACTTGCCAGGACGGAAACTTAATGCCGAGCGCAGAAAACATAACCATGAAACGGAAGACGCAAACTAGCCGCAGCACAGCCCCGGTGTTTGTGCTAGGGTGCGGGCGCTCAGGTACGACGTTGCTTTACCACATGCTCTTGTCTTCGGGAAATTTTGCGGTTTATCGCACCGAATCGAACGTCATTAACTTGCTGGAGCCACGTTTCGGGGACCTGAGTGTGGCGCGCAACCAGCGGCGACTGCTCGACGCGTGGTACGAGACGCGACTCTACACCTTGTCTAATCTGGAAAAAGGCCCCCTCGAAGAACGAGTAAAAATCGAGTGCAAGAATGGTGGAGACTTTCTCCGCATCATCATGGAGCAGATGGCGCGCCAGCAGGGCGTGGAACGATGGGCCGATACAACGCCCGAACACTTGCTTCACCTGCGCCGGATCAAAGAAACCATTCCGGACGCGCTCATTATTCATATCATCCGCGATGGCCGCGATGTGGCCCTCTCCACCGATAAGCAGGGATACATTCGGAGACTGCCCTGGGATAAGACTCCGTCGGTAATGGTTGCCGGGGTGTATTGGGAGTGGATGGTGAACAAAGGCCGCACCGATGGCCGCGATTTGGGCGGTGATTATACCGAAGTTCGATTCGAAGAACTGGTCGAGCGGCCAAAAGAAACTCTGGCGAGGCTGAGTTCGTTCATCGATCACGATCTGGACTATGACCGGATTCAGAAGGCGGGCATCGGATCAGTCAGTTCCCCGAACACGTCCTTCAAGGAAGGATCGTCGGAAGCGTTCAATCCCGCCGGCCGGTGGAAAAAAAGTTATACGCCGGAGAATCTAGCGATGTTTGAAGCGCTGGTGGGACGAACTCTCAAGGCACTTGGATATGAGTTGGGAACCTCCGATCCTGGTTTGCTCAACCGCACAGACTTACTGCGTATGCGAGCTACCTACCGAACCTATTTTGACAGCAAACTTTATCTGAAAGCGAAGACCCCATTGGGGAAACTGCTGGTAACGCGAGACCTATCGTGGATATGAGGGCCTCTTCCCGTGCCGATAAGTTTCCCCGCCTACTTTGTGAGTTCCCGATAGAAATCTAAAACTGCTTGGAGATTAGCCTGGTCGCTTCCAGAGGTTGCGTTTCGGGTCGCGGGCTCGGCCAGCGTCCGCTGGATTGCCTGCAGGAGTGCAGACAAGTCTGACTTGGGAACCAGGCGTACTCCGGCAGGACGCATACCGTTATCGCTTGCGATCACCGGCGTGCCGAGGTGAAGCGCTTCGCGAACGGAGACTGCGTCTCCATCGTAGAGGGTGGTGCGCAACATTAGGTTGGCGCGCGAAATTGCCTGCACGGTGGCGGCATGCGGGACATCGCCGCATAACAGCACATGATCTGCGTAGAGACAAGATCGAATGCTGCTCCGAAGCTTTTCTTCAAGGCTGCCCGATCCAATTAGCAGCAAGCCCGCGGAAGGGAACTCCTGGCGGACTTGAGCCATTACTTCAATCTGAAGCGGAAGGTCGTACTCGGGTTCGAGCAATCCCACTGAAATTAGTACCGGATTGTGGTCCAGAAAAAATGAAGCCAAGGGTTCGGGCAGAGTGGTGGCAGAGTTCTCTTCGGGCAGAAAAGAGTGGGGGTAAATCAACCGCATTCGCTCCCGGCGGACGCCAAGGCGCTGAAAAAAGTTAATGATTTCCGGGTTCACACCAATCAAGCCATCGAAACGGCGCAGCACAAATCCGGCCATCGAATATCTTCCCGTTGCCTTACCCTCGCTAGAGGTAGGGTAGCCGCCCGAGTGAAATGTCATCACCGACTTGCTCCCGCGTTGCAGCGTGCAGGCCAGAGCAAGTCCGAGCAGCCTGCGACTTAGCATACCTCCAACATGGAGGTGAAGGACGTCGTACTCCAGCCGGGCAAGAAGCCGAAGCAATCCGGCGGCACTCTTTGGATAAAAGACGTCGTCGGAATCAGGTTTTCTGTGCCGGGTGATATTGATGACGGCATTGGGGATGTCGTGTTGGCGAAGGAAAGTGCGAATCGCGACCAGGTTACTCTGCACTCCGCCATGCGGCGGCGGGAAAGGACCTAGCTGCAACACTTTCATTGGGATGACGAAGTCAGGAAGTCTTCTATGTCAATGGTGCAGGGTGTCCGCTCGCGCGCCGATTGCAACATGCGCAAGCAGCCGAGAGTCGAGCGCACACCGTCGCGAACCGTGATGTCAGGCGGTTTGCCTTGCCGGATTGCCGCAAAGAAAGACCGCATTTGCGCCTGGTAGCCTTTTTCTGCAAACCAGCTTGAGTTCTTGCGAGCCATGCCAGTGCGGACTACCGATTGTTTGAAATCCTCAGCCATGGCGCCAGCTCCAGCCATGAAAGCTTCCACACGTTCGCCTGCTGAGGTGCGGCTTCCCACCGTGCAATAAGTAAGATTCCCGATTGAGCCATCGGCAAAGCGAAACGCGGCCACTAGATTATTTTCGCCAATGGGATCTCTCTTCCCAGTGGGTAAGGAATAGGCCGACACTTCAATCGGTTCGGAATCGAGCAACCAATACATCAAGTCCACAAAATGGCACGCCTCTCCGAGGATTGCCCCGCCGATGGCAGGATCGGCCATCCAATACGACCCTGAAATTCCGGGGGAGTTGACGCGGCAATTCAGTACCGCCGGACCGGATCGTTTCGCCAGTTGTTTTTTCAAAGCATGATACGTCGGTGCGTAGCGGCGGTTGAATCCCACGGTGAGTTGTTTCCCGGTTTCCTCCACTGATTGGGAAAGGTCCCGGCACTCCTCTTGCGTGAGCGCCATTGGCTTCTCCACAAAGACGTGCTTGCCGGCGCGCAGGGCGGCGAGTGCCTGCGGAGCATGTTGCGGATTCCGGCTTACAATCACGACCGCTTGGATATTCGGATCCGACAGAATTTCGGCGTAGTCACTGGCGCAGTATTCCGCACCGAAGCGCAGTGCATAACTCTTGCCCCGCGCGCCGCTGGAGGAATGGATGGCGCGCAGAACCACTCCGGGTGTCTTCTTAAGATTTGGCAGGTGCGTCCAGCGCGCCAGATTGCCTGCCCCAATAAGCGCAACGCCAATCGAGGATGAGGCGCTGGCGTGGCCGGTCACTTCGACTTTCCGCTTCGGTCGATATTCAGTGAGAGGCGCAGCCAGATCCGCCGCGGGATACTTCATGATTACAGCGAGACTGTTCGCTGCCGGGTCCATAATCGTTTCGTAAGCCCTGGACGCGTCCTCCAGCGGAAAGCGGTGAGTGATCAAAGAATCAAGCTTCACCCGGCCCTGCGATACGAGCCGAAGAAATTCTCCCATGTTCCGGTTTTCGGTCCAACGAACGTAAGGGAACGGGTAATCCTGGCCCTGGCGCTCATAGGCCGAATCGTAACTGCCGGGACCGTAGGCGCGGGCCATGAACACTTGGATTTCTTTCAAGTACGTCTCATACCAGGGAAAGTTCAACTCCACGGCGCCCACGTCGACAATGCGGCCGCGATCACGGCAGATATCAACCGCAATGCGGCATGGGGCGTCTGACTTGGCGGCGGCCGCGATGATCACGCAGTCCACACCTTGCCCGTTGGTCAAACTCCGAATCTGTTCGGACAATTCCGAACTTCCAACCAGCCCCACATCGGAGGCAAGTTGCCGCGCCAATTCCACTCGATCGGACTTGAGATCGGTGGCCAGAATGAAGCCACCTTGCAGGCGCGCCAACTGGGCAATTAATTGCCCTACGAGGCCCAGACCAATTACAGCGACGCGCTCGCCCAAAGAAATGTTCGCGATCCGCACGGCGTTGAGCGCGATGCTGCCCAGCGTGGCGAAACAGGCATGATCAAAAGAAACGTCGGCCGGGATTTTGGCCGCGAGGTTCCGTCCTACGAGGAGAGTTTCGCCGTGACCCGTTCCTTCGCCACCGTAGGCCACGCGGTCTCCAACTTCGAGATCGCTGATGGTGGCGTGCTTCTCGACCACCAGGCCTGCACCGGCATATCCCAGGACGGCATATTCACTAAATTTGGCCATCACTTCGGAGTAGGTGCTGAGCGGACCCTGCGACTTGAGTACGGTCCATATCTTTCCGAGTTGGGAAGGGTTGTCCGCAACTGCCTTCAGAACCCCTTCCTGGTGAATGCTGGCGGTTTCGGTTCCACTGCTGATCAGCGAATAAATCGGGCGAACGAGGACGTGATGCGGAACAACGACAGGGTCGGGGACCTCGTCGACAACAATGTCTTTAAGCCCTTTTCTCAGAATTTGCTTCATTCGATTTCAGGTGCGATGGCAGCGTGCAAGAGCACAAACCAAGCGAACAAAAGGATTTTCCGTAAATATATCAGAGCCATTCGTCGGTCGCAGGTTACCTCCGGAAGCGCGCCATGGCGGCTGTTTTGCCGCGGGGCGGTTCAGGGTGCGACTCCTTTAGTCGCAGCCTCCACCGCGTCAATGTCGGCTCCAATGTCTTTTCCGTCCGTCCCATTCTTCCGGTAGTGGCTGGACTGCACCAGGCGGTAGTCGCCTTTATCTCCGTTGTGAAAGTCGGCAAGTCCAACCGCTTTCCAGTCACTGGGAAAAAACTGCTGGCAGGTCTTCAAAGCACCGCAGTGAGGAGTCTTGGGATAGGCGTCTCCCGGGAATTTCGATTTTTCATTCGTGGGGACGATCACGTTGTTGGTAACAGTCCAGGAATTGCCGAAACACCGCTCCAGCACACCCGTTGCTCCATTCGGGCTCACACATGCCGGCCGTCCTCCGCCCGGGGGAAATGCACGAATGCCACTCTCTCCCGAGCCCACCAGATTATTGCGAAACGTAAATCGTTCGATCTGCGCTTCGGGCCCACCCGTCGTGATCAGGATGCCTGCTCCCGTGGGGAATCCCGTGTTGTGTTCAATGATCACGTCATGCGGCCAATTCTTTTCCTGGTTTGAACCAATGGACCACAACCATCCATTCGCACAACAATCGCCGGGGGCGTAAGTCTTGGTGTTGACGTCCTCCAAAATATTGTCGTGAATGTTCACGTTGGAAATCTCTCCCGAGAGGAAATGGCAGCTTCCCGTGCCATTTCCTGCTTCGCCACGGCAAGTAGTCGCATAACTTGTATTGATGGTCATGCCGTTGACCGTGTGACGCAGTATGTTGTATCGGAAGGTCAGGTCATGCACGGTGCAAGCCGGACATTCGCCATACTGATTCTTGGGATAAAGCAGGATGGCGGTGCCCTTCTGAGACTGTGCCCAGTTGTTCTCGAAGACGTTGCCTTCGATCAGTTCGCGCACCGAGTTCTTGGTTTCATAAAGATTTTTTATGGCGAATTGAGTTCCAAAGAAACTGGGATGTTTGTGCCACCAGAGAAGAGGCTTGGAGACGTAATTATGTCGGAACTCAATGTCGGAAAGCGTGGTCTCGGCGCGACCCCCACCCCACAAGACATTGGCGCCAGCCGCCTCCAGAAAGTTGTTCACGACTTTTACTGGTCCAACGCCGGTTAGCGAGCCGATGGCAGAGGAGTCTGCTCCATTGGCAGAAGCCTTGGAGTGAATGTCGGAAATAAAAGAATCAACGATCGCGATGTAAGAACTTGATTCAAACACAACTCCTTTGACATCTTCGCCCACCGGAGATCCGTGAAGCCAGCAACGATCGAAAATAATGTGGTTCGCATCTTTCAAGAAGACAAGATTCCAGAAGCCACCGGCGGCGCCGTTTGCGCCCGTATCAGCAATCTCCAGGCCGATAAACCGGTAATGATTCGCACCCGCCTCATTGCTGATGATTTTGTTACTGCCTTTCGAGCCTCCGATGCGGGCCATTACATTTTGGCTGGACGCGCAAGGTGGCAAAGCACGGCCAGGAAGTGAGGTAACACCTGCATAACATGGACTGACACGCGCGCCTTCGGCTGGCAGGCTGGAGTCAGGCGCGGCGGTGCGAAGGATGATCCAATGGTTATCGTCGCAAGACTTGGAGGGCAACTCCAATGAGCTTTCAAAGGTGGCGGCAGGTTGCAGTTCAATAACATCGCCGCAGGAAGCACGTTTGAGGGCTTGCTGCACCGAATCGCCCCCCTTGAGCTTCCACACCCTTCCTGACGCAGGGGTATCGGCGAGTGCACTCTTCACGTAAACCCGGGGAAGTTCTGCTGGCCCGTCAAAGTTATCCGCTCTGCCGGGCGTAGCCTGGGTTTTGCACCATGCCACGCTAAGGAGAACAATGAGAGCAATAGAAGCAAACTTCAAACCAAGCTGCATAGATGCTTTGAGTTCCTGCAGAAACGGAATCTAATGCATATTATGACACGAAGGTCTGCCGCTCTTTGTGGCAAAAGCCGAAAGGCGCCAGTGTTTAGGCGCCCCGACGCTTGGTTTCCATGATGCGTTGCAGTTCGACGATTATCGCAGCTTACAAGACGCCAGCTGTGGCAATCTCCATGCCATCAATGTCTGCACCGGGATTTTTCCCGTCAGAAGTGGAGTGCAGATAAGGGCTGCTGGAGAGCAGATGATAGTCGCCGCCGTTTCCATTATTAAAATTCACGAAACCCACAGCGCCTGGGCTGGAGGCCTCCGTGTTGTCGGCGGGAAGCGGATCACCCGGAAATTTTGACGAACCCGAAGAGTTTGCCAGCACATTGCCGGTTGCCGCCCAGGTGGATCCCATGCAGCCATTCAGGGTGCCAGTCATTCCGGAACCATTCTTGGCTCCGCAGCCCGGAAGCTTATTGCCGGGAAGAACCTGGTGAAAGCCCAGGTTGCCGCTGGTCATTAGGTTATTGTTGAATGAAAAATTGCTGAAGACCTCCGGCGCGCCGTTGATGACAATGCTGGCTGTGCCAGATCCCACGGGGAAGCCCGTGTTGTGATCGATCTGTATATCGTGCGGCCAATTGCTGGGCTGGTTGGTATTGAAGCCAATCAGAAAACCGTCGGCACAGCAACTCCCCGGCGAGTAGGTACTTGCATTAATGTCATCGAGGAGGTTGTCGTGAATACTCAGGCCATAAAGGGGCCCTGAGAGGAACAAGCAGTTTCCCGTTCCGTTGCCAGATTGACCTAAGCAAGTGGTAGCGTAAACGACATTGATACCCATGCCGTTGACTGCATGGCGGACGATGTTGTAGCGAAAAATGACGTCATGAACCGTGCAGGAGGGACATTCCCCGTACTGATTTTTGGGGCCAAGAAGAATAGCTGTGCCTTTTTGCGACTGAGCCCAATTGTTCTCGAAAATGTTTCCCTCGACAAATTCGCGGACGCCGCTCTTGCTTTCGAACAGGTTCTTCACGGCGAAGGCAGTGCCAAAGTATGCGGGGTTTTTGGTCCACCACGTCAAAGGCTTGAACACATGGTTGCGCCGCATTTCGACGTCCGTGACGTTGTTGGTTGAGGAACCGCCTCCCCACAGGATTGTTACGCCGGAAGCTTCCAGAAAATTATCTACGATCTTCACCGGGCCAGTTCCGGTGACCGAACCTATCGCCGAAGAATCGGCACCATACCCGGAAAGCTTGGAATGGATGTCGGAGATGTAGGAATCAACCACAGCCACATAAGTACTGCTGGAAAATTCGACGCCTTTTACATCTTCACCCGTGGGCGAACCATGAATCCAGCAACGATCGAAGATAATGTGGTCTGCGCTGGTGAGCAACACGAGATTGTAGAAGCCGCCAAGCGCACCATTGGCGCCGGTGTCGGCGATTTCCAGACCAATCAGACGGTAGTAGTTGGCTCCGGTGTCCGTGCCAATAACTTGGGAAGCTTTGGCCGCTCCCGCGATCTGGGCCATCACGTTATTTGTAGATGGGCAATTAAGGTCAGGTCGGCCAGGCAGGGACGAAACGCCTGCATAGCAAGGTGTGGCGCGCATGCCTTCCGCCGGCAGACCAGAACCGAGAGCGCTACTGCGAATCGTAATATAGTGGCCGGAGTCGCAATTCTTAGCTGGCAGAGTGAAGCCTGAATATGTCTGGCCGGCTTGCAGTACCAGAGTATCGCCGCAATTTGCGTTATCAATCGCTGTTTGCAATTTGGCGCTGGGAGAGACCTGCGTCAATGCGCCGAGCGAAGGAGTTGACGCTTGAGCGGTTTGGAAGCAGGCAGTAGGGACTGCGGCTGGCCCATCCGCTGCTCCGAAGTTCGGAACGTCGCCGGTATTGCAGTAGCGGTTATCGGGGCCAGAGGGCGGAGTCAATCCGGAACCGCCGCTACCACTTGATGACGGTCCGGCAATTGCCAAGGTAGCACTGGCTTGGGTGGAAGAGTCCGCCAAACTGGTAGCTACAATCTTAAGAAGCGTGCCCGTCTTAGCGTTGGGAACCGTGTAAAGGCCTGTGTCGCTAATTGCGCCGCTGCTGGCGGACCAGGTAACAGCAGTATTGCTGGTATTGCTGACCAGAGCGGAAAACTGAATCTTACTGCCGGCCACCGCGGTCAAGTTCTCGGGCGTCAGCTTAATTGTTGCTAGAGCTGACTTGGTTGGGTTCACCACCGTGTTGGATGATCCGGGCACGACTCCAGATGTGCACCCGACGGTCATCAGCAACGGCAACAAAACACCCCCGATAAAAGCGTATGGGTCAGTTCTGAGAACTTTGTTAATCGCGGTGTTTGGGAGTTTCATCCTCAACCTCACAGCAAAATTTGGGGAAGACCATCGCCAATCAAGAAGATGGAATTCAGCTGTGAGAACCTTAGACGACGGTTACCGCAGACGACAGATAACCGGGGGACAGGGCCTTTGAGGAGAGGAAGTACATGCCTAAAGGTTTACGACCGAAGTGAGGAAAAACTTATCCGCTTGAGGAATTTCGTCGCTTGAAGTTGGCAATGGCCTGTTGCAGGCTGTGCGCAAAAGTCTCGGCAACTTTTAACCAGCTGTAATTTTCCTGTACTACGCTTCGGGCCGCGGTTCCCAATTTTTGACGGCGATTGGAATCGCGAAGCAGGGCAATTACTGACTCGGCAAAATCCTTAGGAGTGTCGGCCAGCAAAATATTTTCATTAGTCTTGACTGCCAAGCCCTCGGCGCCCACTGAAGTTGACACCACAGCCTTACCCATCGCCATGGCCTCAAAAATCTTGAGGCGAGTTCCCCCACCAATACGTAGCGGCACGATGCACACGGCGCCGCGAGCCAGAAATGGCCGAATGTCTTCTACCCATCCTGTGAGACGAACACCTTTTTCGGAATCCACTACGGCTTGCAGTTTGCGCGACGGACTTCGGCCCACTACTTCTAATGACACAGTGGGATATTTTTCTTTGATCAAGGGAAGTATCGAGTCGACAAAATAAAGGATCGCATCTTCGTTCGGAAGCCAATCCATTGACCCGGTAAACACCAGGGAATCCCGTGTTTCTTCGACTGGCAGCGGCTGAAAATAATCGATATCCACGCCGGTCGGAATCACGGACAACTTCTCCTCGCTGATAATAGCCGCGAAGTCATCGCGGTCCGTTTCCGAGACCGCAAGTACGTGATCAGCGAACTTCAAATACTGTCGCTCCACGACATCCATTCTTCTCCACTCGCGCCACGAAATCGCTTTCCACAGTGGATTGGCTGCAACTTCATAGTGGCGGCGCCAGATTGTGGCCTCTACATTGTGAGTGAACAGTACCTTTGGCGTAGCAAAATCCCACGGGATGACCCCTCCGGCGACAATGAAATCGCAAAGGATTACGTCAAACACTTCCCGCTGCAACAGGGTAAGGAGCTTCTGCCTTACCTCAGGGCGGCAAAATTTCGTCAGGCTATAGGGTTGAGAGGAAAACAACTGAACGCCATAGTCTCGAATTTCCGCCAAACTCTTTGGTTTCGGGAGTTGTAGTGGCAGGGAAACAACCCGATCGAATACGGCCTCAAGGCTCGAGTGGCAGTCGTTATCGTGGGCGGCATAGAACGAAAAAAATGTTACCGAATGCTGGCGCGCCAGTTGACGCAGAATATTGTAGCTGCGAATTTTTCCCCCGGTATCAGGCGGGACCAGACCCCCGGCTTTTACCCACAGGATCTTCATGGCAGGAATAGTTACCAGCAAATTCCTTCGTAGTGGGTTGAGGCCAAGGGACGAGATCCCCGTTCCAGATTTACCAGATCGATGATCAACTGCTCGGGACGAATGTTCTTGCGGAGTTCATCGGGATTCAAACCACGGGTCGCAACGATTACCACTTCGGCATCGCCGAGCACTTCTGGCAAATTGGTGGAAAGAAGAGAGCCGATGTGGGGAATGACTTCCTCAATGTATTGCCGGTTCGAGCCGATCAGTCTTCCCAGCGAAACGTTGTCATCCCAGATGCGAATCTGGCGCCCTTCACCTAACAGACGCTTTACCAGTTGCACTTGCGGACTTTCCCGGAGATCGTCGGTTGCCGCCTTAAAACTTAATCCCAGCATCGCAATTTTCTTTTTACCGGTCTGGAGCACCATCTCCACCGCGCGATCAAGGTGCTGCTCGTTACTTGGAAGTATGGCTTGAAACAAAGGCAGATTAAGGTCGAGTTCCTTGGCCCGATAATTTAAGGCGCGGACATCCTTTGGCAAACACGAACCGCCGAAGGCAAAACCTGGTTTGAGATAGGTTGGAGAAATATTAAGGCGGGTGTCGGAGGTAAAAATTTCGACGAGGGCCTCGGCGTCGACGTTCAACTCCTTCGCCAGAGTTCCCACTTCGTTGGCAAAAGAAACCTTTACAGCATGCCACGCGTTGCAGACGTACTTGACCATTTCGGCGGAGCGGAACGACGTTTCGAATATCCGTCCGGGAGCCCACTGGTAGACTGCACGCAGAATCCCACTATGGGCGGAGTCTGCTGCGCCAATCACGGTCATGGCAGGCTCCAGGAAATCAGCCACCGCCGTACCCTCCCTCATGAATTCCGGGTTCACACATACTCCGAAATCCTTGCCGAGTTTTCTGCGACTGGCCTTTTCCAGAGCCGGGACCACAATCGTCTCCGCGGTTCCCGGTAATACTGTGCTGCGCAGGACAACCAGGTGAAACTTATTTTTCTTCTTGAGCACTTGGCCTATTTCTACGCAAACCGGCTCGATATGTCCGAGATCGAGCTTTCCGTTGCGCAGACTGGGAGTGCCCACACAGAGAAAGGAAATATCGCTATTGAGGACGGCGTGTTCAGAGTTTGAAGTGGCGTGCAGTCGTCCTGCTGCATGGCTCTCGGAGCTGAGTTCGCCCACCCGTGGCTCAACTACGGGACTTCGGCCAGCGTTCATGGCTTCGACCTTGTCGGGACTGAGATCGACTCCGATAACGTTGTGCCCTTTATGGGCCAAGCAGGCCGCCGTGACCGTTCCGACATAACCAAGTCCAAAGACGCTAATCGATGCGCTCATGCGGATAGGATGGATCCTTTTTGTGGCAACTATCAAATGTAAGCTATCTTATTTAGTGGCAGCAACTTGCATGGACTGCCAAATCGTCACGTGGTACCGCCTCGGGATCGAAAATTCTCGATGTATATAGAATTGGCTGGAAATCCTTGTACGCGAATCCAGCCGCCCATTCCATACCCAGCCAACCCCAGATAGTATTTAAACACGAAGCCATAAGCTTGCAGCCCTCGAGAGGACACGCTGGTAACTAAATCAAAACGGGTAGATGGCTGTATTCTTGGGGAGTGTAACGGTGGGCCGTAAAACTCCGGAAGAGATGGTAGAAGAACCCATTTTGCGGCATGCAACGCCCCCCCGGCGTAAGGTTTTTTATCTCCTCGATTCGCTGAACGTAGGCGGAACCGAGACTCAGGCGGTGGAGTTGGCAGCGCGCATTCCTGCCGCGGGCTACGATGTGACGCTGGGTTGTTTGCGACTCCAAGGCCCCTTGCAGCAACGACTTAAGGAAACTGAAGTAGCCTTGCGGGAATTTCATCCAACGGGCGGCCTCGACACTCCCGGGGGCTTTTACCAGATGCTACGGCTCAGTTGGTTCTTGAGGTCGAGAAAGTTTGACGTGGTCCACACCCACGATCTGTGGTCAAACCTGCTCGGCATCCCTGCCGCACGAATGGCTGGAGTGCCTGCGATTGTCTCCAGCAGGCGAGATCTGGGTCATCTTGACTGGTATCAGGGAAGGCGGAGGCGGTGGCTGCGAAGAATACAAAATCTCTCGGCCGCAGTGCTGGTCAATGCCACTCCAATACGGGATGCTTTGATTTCACAAGATGGGTTCGCTCCCGAAAAGCTGCGCGTGATTCACAACGGCGTCGATATCGAAAAATTTGATGTTGGACGAGGGGGCCGCGAACGGCTCTTTCCGGGAGTGGGTGACCGCAGACTGATTGTGCTAGTGGGCAACATGCACTCGGACGTGAAGGGGCATCCGTGGTTGATCGCAGCGGCTGCCACTGTTGTGAGCGAATTTCCAGCCACCCGTTTTGTGCTGGTTGGAGATGGTCAGCAGCGGACAAGTTTCGAACAGCAGGTGGCGGCATTGGGGCTGGAACAGAACTTTATATTTATGGGCCGCCGCGATGATGTGCCAGCGATTCTCTGCGCCTGCGATATCGCAGTGCTTCCATCAAGAGCCGAAGGCTTGCCCAATGCGGTACTGGAGTACATGGCGGCTGGATTGCCCACCGTAGTGAGCAATGTCGGCGGAAATGCTGAACTGGTGAAGAATGGCGTTACGGGATTGGTGGTGCCCGCCGAGGATTCCTTCGCATTGTCGAGTGCCCTGTTGAAACTCCTGCATGATCCTGTGCTGGCACGGCAGATGGCGAGTCGTGGAAAAGAATTCATCGTTCACAATTTCAGTTTTGATCGATTGATTCACCAGATCGACGAGCTCTACACCGAACTATTGCAACAAGCGGGGAGAAGTCGCTAAGGAAATGGGAACTGGCACCGGAGGAACTCGACTCAGTCGTATCGCTTCGATGAGCGGGCGTGAGATGTTTGACCGCTTGCGACAGTGGGTAACGGCTCGTATCGATCTGTGGCGCTATCGAACGAGCATCATATTCACCGGTGAGGCAAGAGGCGGGTCACACGAGGGCCATTTCTTCTTCACCGCGGCCGATGTACCGTCACTCTGCGGTACGCTAAAACGTGTTTTCCCGACCGAAGCGAACGGCATCCTACTTCAGGCGGAGAAAATTTGCTGCCATCATTTTGACCTTTTGGGACATCAGAATCTCGACTATGGCGCCGCCATCGATTGGCACTGCGACGTCGTGCACGGCAAGCGTGCTCCGCGCAAACCATGGTTCAAGATAAAGTACCTCGACTTCGAGGAGGTTGGCGACTCCAAAATTACTTGGGAACTAAATCGGCATCAGCATTTTGTCACGCTGGCCCAAGCCCACTGGCTTAGCGGCGACAATAAATTTGTCGAAGAAATCTTCTCGCAGTGGGATGACTGGCAGCGACAAAATCCGTATCCGATCGGAACCAACTGGGCCAGCAGTCTGGAGGTCGGTTTCCGCAGCCTATCCTGGATATGGACTTTTTTTCTGCTGAAAGGCTGCCCGCTTTTTACCATAGATTTGCAAAAGCAGTGGAGAGATGCCTTACACCTGAACGGACGTCATATTGAAAGCTACCTTTCCACTTATTTTTCGCCTAATACCCATCTCGTGGGTGAGGCGCTGGCACTATTCTTCCTGGGAACTCTATTTCCAGGCACCCGCCGGGCCGAGCGGTGGCGGCAAAGGGCTTGGGAGATTCTGCAAATCGAGGCTGGAAAACAAGTACGGGAGGACGGTTTCTATTTCGAACAATCGACTTATTATCACGTCTACGCTTTGGATATGTTTTTGCACGCTCGCATTTTGGCCGAACTCAATGGGCTCACAATTACTCCCCAATTCGATCAGGTTTTACAACGCATGCTAAGTGCACTGTCGTTGCTAGGCCGGGCGGGCGTTGCGCCGGGTATGGGAGATGATGACGGCGGAAGGTTGTGGAATCCTGGCCGCAATCGAGCTGAATGCATGCTCGATCCTTTGGTTACCGGAGCAGTACTCTACCAGCGAGGCGACCTCAAAGCTGTGGCATCGGGCCCGAACGCAGAAACACTTTGGCTCTTGGGCAAGAAAGGACTCACCGATTTCGATTCTCTGCCTCCCTCCCCAGTAATGACTCGTTCCACAGCGCTGCCGGAGAGCGGTTTCTACCTGATGACCGACGAGATGTCGCAGCAGCAGCTTCTAATTGATGCCGGTCCCCTAGGTGCGGGGAGCGGTGGGCACGGACACGCCGATGCTCTCAGCATTTGCTTGGTTCGCCAAGGTCGGCAGCTTTTGATGGATCCAGGAACCTTCGAATATATTGGCACCAGCGGGGAACGCGCGCGGCTGCGCGGCACCGCGGCTCATAACACAATGCAGGTTGATGGCTGCGATCAGACGGAGAGTACAGGTCCCTTTTCGTGGAAGAACTTCCCTAAAATCGAGGTCCTACAATGGATCACGGGTCAGCATTTTGATCTGTTTCAGGGTAGTCACAATGGCTACTCGCGCCTGGCATCACCGGTCATACACCGTCGATGGGTGTTTCACAGAAAGGACGGATTCTGGCTAGTGTGGGATGTGGCCGAGGGCTTTGGAAAACATCAGTTGAACATTGCATGGCACCTTGGTCCTACGCTTTCGTATTCTACGCCAGAGCAATCTTCGTTCATTAGCCAAGGAGAAAATTTGGCATTGTTAACCGCTGAAACCCGCGATTGGCAGCGGAGTCTGGGCAGGGAAGACTGGTCGCCGGCATACGGTAGTCGTGAGAGTTCAAACGTTGTTCACTGCACGGCCAACGTTAACCTTCCGGCTGATTTTGCCACGGTTATCCGAGTAAGGAAGAATTCTGAGATCGAGACCGGAAAGTTGGTGAAAACTGGAGAATTCAGTAGCGGCAGCGGGTGCGGCTACCGCTATACCTATTCCGAGCAAGAGCATCGGCTTTTTCTGAGTCATCACAATTCAGGTTCGTGGACAGCGGGCGGATGGGCCAGTGATGCGAACTTTCTCTATTGTTCTATTGATCGCGAAAAGGAAGAGTACTTGTTGGTGTTGAGCAATTGTACCTATGTCGACGCCGGGGGGCGCAGGGTGCTCACCTGTAGTCAACCAGTGAGCTACGTGGAAGTGATAAGTTCCCGCAAAAAGGTGGAAATTCACTCCTCCGATGCCAAGAGCGTTATTCTTCAGCAGCCGGTCGAACTTCTATGGTCGGAGGGAGATTTGATGTCGCCCGTGAATGATTCCAAAGGGATGGGTGTGTAACCATGTGCGGAATCTGTGGCATTTTTCATTCTGATCGAGCGGAACGGGTGAATCGCAGCACGTTGGAAGGGATGAACCGGCAAATCGTCCATCGCGGGCCGGACGACGACGGTTTCTTCGTCGAAGAGAATGTTGGACTTGCGATGCGCCGGCTTAGCATCATCGACATCCAGACCGGCCATCAACCACTCAGCAATGAAGACGGCAGCGTCTGGATCGTCTTCAACGGCGAAATTTACAATCATCAGGATTTAAGAAAAGATCTTGAGTCGAGAGGACACCGCTATCGCAGCAAAAGTGATACTGAAACCATCGTTCACTTGTATGAAGAGTATGGCAGGGATTGCGTCAACCATTTGCGTGGAATGTTTGCCTTCGCGATTTGGGATCGCAATAAGAGAAATTTGTTCTTGGCGCGCGATCGGCTGGGAATCAAGCCTCTTTACTACCGCTACGACGGAAAGACGTTGCTGTTCGGTTCCGAAATAAAAACTATTTGTGCCTATCCGGGCATCAAGCGGGAGTTCAACCGCGGCAGTCTGGCAGAGTATCTGGCCTTTGGGTACATTGCAGGGGAAGACAGCATGTACGCCGGGATACGCAAGTTATTGCCTGGCCATATTCTTACAGTGGATGAAGGCGGCAGCCTGGAAGGTTCGGGTTATTGGGATCTGACCCTCCAACCCGATGAAGGCAGCCAGCCACGAGAGTACTACATCCACCGCTACCGCGAAGAACTGGAAGGTTGCGTTTCTAGTCATTTGATGAGCGAAGTCCCCCTCGGCGTCTTTCTAAGCGGAGGTCTCGACTCCAGCGCCGTTGCGGCCTTGACCACCAAAATTCGCCGGGAACCGATCGAGACTTTTGCCGTGGGTTACGGCGAGGAGGCATTTAGCGAACTGCCCTATGCGCGCTTGGTTGCCGAGCATTTGAAGTCGAGGCATCATGAAGTCCGTCTTAGTCGCGACGAGTTTTTTCAGTCTTTGCCTCTGTTGATCTGGCATGAAGATGAACCCGTCGTGTGGCCCTCCAGCGTAGCCCTTTATTTTGTGGCGCGCCTGGCCCGGGAGCGAGTGACGGTAGTGTTGACTGGTGAGGGCAGCGATGAGACTCTGGCCGGCTACACGCGTTACCCCTGGACGCTGCTGAATTCGCGCTTGGACAACATCTTTCGCAGCCTGACGCCAGCTGGGCTGCGCCGGATTTTGCGGCAAGGGTTTGACGGTCTGCCGCTCTCCGCGGAGGCAAAGAGAAAGCTGGAGCACACATTTCTCTTGCGCGACGGCGCCTCGTGGTCCTCATTTTATTTCGATAATTTTTATTCCGCCTTTTCCGCGGCAGAGCAACGCGAACTGCTGACCGCTGACGCGAAGGCAGCTGCTGGCAATGCCTACTCCGGTTCCATGAAGTACTGGAACCAGTCCTCAGGGGACCTACTGCACCGCTTGTTGTATACCGACATTCATACTTACCTTGTGGAGTTGCTGATGAAGCAAGACCAGATGAGTATGGCTGCTTCCATCGAAAGCCGCGTCCCTTTTCTTGACCATAAGCTGGTGGAGTTTACGGCGACCATCCCGGCAAAATATTCAACTAAGAGAATGGCGGGGAAGTGCATTCTGAAGGAAGCGGTGGAGGATTTATTGCCCCACTCCATCGTGTACCGGCAAAAGATGGGATTTCCCACGCCCTGGGCGTATTGGCTGGCGGGTCCATCCTTCGACAGCATACGTAGCCTGCTTACGGAACCGCGCACGCTGCAACGCGGTCTCTTCCGTCCTGAAGTCATCGTGCGGATGTTCGCCGAGCATACTGCCGGCCAGCGCGATCACGGCAATCGCATCTGGCGTCTTTTGAATCTGGAGCTGTGGTTCAGGGTGTGCGTGGAAGGCGAGGCGACGGCGGAGTGGGCTTCGCGGGAGAATGTTGTGGCATCCCGATAAGTGGGGTCACGATCCTAACAATTTTCTCCGAAGCTTTTGAATGCTCAAGCCTATCAAACTCGCAACACTAGCTGCGCTTCGCGGCAGCGGTGTATTCCGCCTGGTGGCGAACAGCAACTGGCGGCAACAACGGCTATTGATTCTTTGCTATCACGGTACCTCGCTCGAAGACGAGCATCGTTGGCGGCCCAGCTTATATATACATCCGCAAAGACTTGAAGCGCGCCTGGAATTACTCAAGAAAGGACGCTATTCCGTATTGCCACTGGCAGAGGCTTTGCGGCGGCTCCATGCTGGTACGCTGCCTCCGCGCAGTGTCGCCCTCACCTTTGACGACGGCACCTACGATTTTTTCAAGCAGGCCTATCCTCTTCTGCAAGCCTACGGCTTTCCTGTGACGGTGTATCAGACCACTTATTATGTTTCGCTCCAGCGGCCGGTGTTCCATCTGATTTGCTCTTACATGCTCTGGAAGAGGCGGAATGAAGTGATCGCGGATGCCCCACAGCTGGGCATTCACAAGCCAATGGATTTGCGGACGGAAATAGGCCGCAGAGCGGTGGTGCTCGATCTGATTGCGTTTTCAGAGCAGGGGAACAAAACTGGACTGGAGAAAGATGAGATTGCCGGGCGGCTGGCCCTCCTGCTCAGAATTGACTACGACCAACTGAAAGCCAAGAGAATCCTGCACATGATGAGCTCAGCCGAGGTGCAGGAAATTGCCCGGCGAGGGGTCGACGTTCAACTGCACACTCATCGCCACCGCACGCCGGAGGACGAAATTTTATTCCGCAAAGAAATCGATGACAATCGCGACAGCCTTCGTGCTTTGGCGGCAAACGATCCAGTTCACTTCTGTTATCCCAGTGGAGTATACCGGCCATCGTTCCTGCCCTGGCTAAGCGAGGAACGGGTTGTGTCTGCGACGACCTGTGACTCCGGTTTCGCTACCCGCAAGACTCCTACCCTCTTGCTTCCGCGTTACATTGATAATCAAAATCGTACGGAACTCGAATTTGAAAGTTGGCTCACCGGGGTTGGGGATATTCTTGCGATTAGGCGAGCGGCGACCCAAAGATATATTCCCGGACGCAGTTAACAGCGGTCTCCGCAATCGTTGGTCTGGGAATGCCTCTCTGCGTAACCTGCAGGCCGATAACGGGTTGGACCCACTGGTTACTCCGGTTACGCGACGCCTGGAGTGGGAGGCGGGAGGGTATCGGTTAGACTGAGATCAGGGACTAAGTTCGTTTGAATATGAAGGATTTGCTAAAGAAAGCAGTGCTGAACAGTGGATTGTTACGACTGGCAGCACGTTTTCGCGACCCAGGGATCGCGATTCTTATGTATCACTCGGTGATGGAAGATCCTGCCGATCAGGATGCTTTGCTGGGAGGGATTACTCATTCCCGACGTGCCTTTCGGAAGCAAATGGAATGGCTGGCCCGGCACTATCGTCCGGTAAGCTTGGATCAGATCAAGAACTATGCGCGCGGAACAGAAAAAATACCTGAGCGTGCCATCGCGGTTACATTTGACGATGGCTATGCAGATAACTACGAAGTGGCGGCGCCAATTTTGAATGAAATTGGCATTCCGGCAACTTTTTACGTCGTTGTCGAGTGTGTTGCGCAAGGCAAGCTTCCATGGCCGGCGCGCCTGCGTTTTTCCTTTCGAAAGACCAGCAGGCCAGCTTGGAATGAAACCGGCAGTACTCCGTGGCCCTTGCAAAGCCTCGACCAGCGCGAGAGCGCTTACCTGCGCGCGTGCGATCTGTGTTGCCAACTCACGGGCGCCGCGCAAGAAGAATTTATTTCACATCTCGAACAGGAATTGGACGCAAGCGCACCTGAAGATGCGGGTGCTTTGATGATGAACTTTGAGCAGGTGCGGGGATTGGCGCGGCAGGGACATATCGTTGGTTCGCACACCATGACTCATCCGAATCTGGCGCACGTGAGTGCGCCTGAGGCGCAAGTCGAATTGGCAGAGTCAAAACGACATCTTGAACAGCAGCTGGCATTCTCGGTTCGGCATTTTTCGTATCCTTGTCCAGCCCTTCCGCCCAATTGGACGGATAAAACTGCTGAACAAAGCCGCCACGCCGGTTATGAAACTGCCGTCACCACCGATGACGGACTTGTGCGCAAGGGAGACGACCCTCAAAGCTGGAAGCGCATTCGCCCAACCAAGACAGTGGACGGATTGAGCTGGAATCTAGAACGCGCCTTTGCGGGACGAGGCTCACGCTGATGGACGTTTCAGAAAGCCGCGCGGAGGAGAAGGCGCTCCGGGCGAATTTCTTGCATCGCCTCTTTACCGGCGATTTGCGAAAAAAGGGAAGAGCGCTGGTTCAGAAAATTGTTCCCGGCCTTCTCGTACAGGAGGTAAGTCGATACCGCGCGCTCAAGAAACACGAACGGTCACTCTATCTGAAGCTGAAGGTCAAGAACTCGCTACAGCGCAATCCCCCCAGCGTACCGAGTGGTGCCCGCTCCTTCGTCTTCCTCTGTTTTGGCAACATCATGCGTAGTCCGATGAGTGAAGCGCTGTTCCGTGAGGCCATGGCGCGCCATCCCAACCTCACGCTGAAAATCTGCTCCGCCGGACTCAACGCGACTCCCGGCAAGCGTGCTCATCCATGGGCCATTGCTGCCGCTCAGGATTTTGGGATCTCACTCGAAGGCCATCAGGCCACGTTGCTGACTCGCGCCATGGTTGACCAGGCGGATGCGATCGTGGCGATGGACGTTCAAAATCAAGTGGAATTCTTATCGCGATATCCCGACGCTTCCGGCAAATTTTTTCTGCTCGGGGCATATTCAGGCAGCAAGACCGGCGCCATCGAAATTCGCGATCCTTTTTTTGGCAATCTGGACGAGACCCGTCGTTGCTATCGATTGTTGCAAAAGTGCACCCAAAATCTGGCGGACAGCCTCGATCGCAAAAGTCCATGCGGCAGTTCAACTGCGAACGGAGGGGCATGAAGAGGCCCGTTCTGATCGTCGGAGTTGAGCCACGCATCACCATTCCGATCGCACGGTCGTTGCATCGGCATGGGGTACCGGTGGAAGTTGCGGCGCTTTCCCAGGCGGAAGCGACCCTGCGTTCTCGCGCCATTTCTGGATTTATCCGCCTTCCCGAAGCTGACCATCAAACCGGACAATCGGATGCCGTGATGGAATTCCTGACGAAGCTGATTTCACAACGCAGCTATGACATGCTGATTCCAGCCACCGATGCCGCCCTCTCTCTGGTTTCGGCACACGATGCTGCGCTGCGCAAGTTGCTCTATTTGGCGTGCCCTTCACCTCAGGTGGTAAATAGAATCCTGGACAAATCGCTGACTCTGGAGTTTGCCAACAAGGCAGGAATTCGAGTGCCATCGACACACCGGATTTCGAATGTTGCCCAGTTGGAAGCTCTCTCCGGAGAACTTCAATTTCCCTTGGTAGCCAAGCCCTACCACAAGAGCAGCGAAACGGATTTCAAGGTTCGCTATTACCCCGCTTTTGAAGACCTGCAGCAGGCGCTCAGGAATGACAGCGCTTTGGGAAGCAGAATCCTGTTGCAGGAATTCGCCGAGGGAGACGGTGTAGGCATAGAAATACTCATGCACAGCGGGGAACCGGTCGCGATTTTTCAGCACCGTCGACTCAAGGAGGTTCCCGCCAGCGGCGGCGCCGCCGCCGTGGCTATTGCCGAGGCGCCGGAACCTCTCCTCGTCGATCAGGCCGTCACTTTGCTGCGCGCCTTAGAATGGGAGGGAGTTGCGATGGTCGAGTTTCGCTATCAGCGTTCGCGGCGATTGAGTTCCCTGATGGAAGTGAACGGACGCTTCTGGGGGACCGTGGCACTCCCCATTCAAGCCGGCGTGGACTTTCCCTGGTACCAGTGGCAGATCGCTCATGGGGAAAGGCCAGACGTTCCGAAAAGTTATTCGGTTGGTGCGCGCTGGCGCTGGAGCGCAGGTTACATACGCCGATGGTACGGACTGGTCCGGACCACGGCAGGGAAGGCATTTCGGCATCCCGCCGCGCTGAAAGAATTAGTGCTGTCCTTCGAAGACCTGAAAGTTCGCGACGCTCTATGGGATACAGCGGATCCCATGCCTGCGATTTCGGAGCCGCTTCGCCAAGTGAAGAATTTGGTAGCAGCCGATTTTGCCTCGGTGCTGAGAAAATTAGGACTCCGCCGAAGACCGGCCAAACCCGGATTTCTCCCCCAACAGTCTGACATCGAGCTAGCAGCAAAAAAGGACAATCTCGAAGCATGAAGAAAATTCTCAAAAGCCTCAGACATGCCTCGCAAGTGTTGCGAGGCCAGGTCAGTGCGGGGCGGGGCGCAACCATTTTCCCGGGAGATGTTTTTTTGGTTTCCTATCCCAAGTCGGGAAATACCTGGGTGCGATTTCTCATCGCCAATCTGGTGCATTCCCAGGAACCGGTTACCTTTCTAAACATTGAGTCCGTCGTGCCCTCGATTTACATTCTGCCCGACCGGGAATTACGGAAATTTAAACGTCCTCGCTTTCTCAAGAGTCATGAATGCTTCATGCCACGCTATGAGAGCGTTATTTACATTGTTCGCGATCCGCGGGATGTGGCGGTTTCGTACTACTATTACAACCTCAAGAAGCGCCTACTGCCGCCGGACTGCACTCTTGATCAGTACATTCCGCGCTTCATCGCTGATGACCTCGATATGAAAAGCGGGCCATGGGGTGATCATGTCTTGAGTTGGGTGCGAATGCAAGACTCGGTAGCAAAGTTCCTGTTGTTGCGTTATGAAGATATGATCGCCCGCCCGGAGTCTGAATTGGAGCGTGTGGTGGCTTTCCTGAATTTGGAGCCCGACTCCGACCGGGTGCGGCGTGCCATTGAGCTGAGTTCTGCGAAGAATATGCGCCGCCTGGAGAAAAAGCAGTCTGAAGACTGGATTTTTACCAAAGGCATGCGCAAAGACATCCCTTTCATTCGCTCGGCAAAGTCGGGCGATTGGCGAACCAGTCTTTCCAGCGCAGCGGTGGCGCAGATCGAAGGCGCATGGGGAGAGGCGATGCAGTCGGTTGGGTACTCGCTAAGCAAGGATCTACCCCCGAGCCCGTAGGTTTTTGCCCGTATCGCAATCAAAGTTTGGTTGGAGTTAAGCTTTTCGTTTCCGCAGACTTCTCCTGCTTTCGTAATTTGATGTTGGCGCGATGCAACCACTGCCAGGCCGGTTCCGGAAGTCTGCGGCGTAACCATTCTTTGCTGGCTTCGGCTTGCCGGTTGCTTGCAGCGTAGGCAGCGCCGACGGTGAAAGGACGGGCGAATCGCAAATCCCGATATTGCCTGGGTTCTGCTCCCCAGCGCGCTTTATATCCGGGTTCGCCACCCAGAAAATCGTAGGTCCGCACTCCCTGGGCAATCAGTTCCTTCATGACGTGTCCCCGCAGCAAGAAACCCACCCGGTCCGGAGCGTACTCCGGATCATTGCCTTCTTGGAGCTGAAAGACCTGAGTTCCGAAACGAAATCCAAATTGCGCCGCCACAACGGCGCCGTTTAACTCTAGGACCCAAAAATCCAGGAGGTTCTGCGGTAAGAGTGAACGGCTGAGTTCATAATAAAAATTTCGTCTCTCTTCGACCCCAAAACTGCCACGCTCGCCAGCGGCTTCCCAACGAGCTTGATGATGCTTGAACATGGCTTCCAAACACTTTGGAAGCTGGCTTTCATCACTGCAACGATACATGTGCACCGCATAACGTTTCTCCAAACGTTTCGCGTAGCGGGTTAGATTCTTTTGGTCTTCGCTGGAAAGCCGAGTCAGGTACGTCTCCCAGGTTGCGGGCAGAGCTATGGCGGAGGCCGGTCGAGTCTTATCGATGGCCAGCCAATTTTTTCTGGCGAGCAGTTGCCGCAAGGTCGTGGCCCCCGGTGAATCGATCGGAAGGGTATTCAGATCGGCCAGGTCCCAGCGGTTGCGCTCGGCTACCAAAAACTTCAGCAGGGACGCGGCGAATCGTTCTTCGAACCCCGGAACCACCGGCAGGTCGAGATTGTCCGAGTCTTTACTGCCATCGCCCATAAGTCGCAGATGGCGAAGCGGCAGGGCTCTTGCGACTCGTAAGCTGCTTAAAGAGAATGGCGCAAGAGCGACCAGGCATCCTGAAAAGTAGAATCCGACCACCAATAACTCTTGATCCCTGCCAAAATTCTTCCACCATGAAATTAGCCACTCCGGCGTTGAGAATGTGGTCGCCTGCGGATAGCGTGTCAGCAGATCCTTCCAGTCTGCTTTGAGGGCTTGTAGTTCCTTCAGACTGCGGTATGTGCGAATCTCCAGCGCGTCAGTACTCATAGGGAGATACGTATCTCGCTCCCCTGGCGTGTGGATAGTTTCTGCCTGTGGTGGTTTCGTGCCGGCGGGAATAGCGCCATGAGCAGTCACCGGCTCACGAGTTCGCGGTGCGCATTAACGTCCTGAAGGAGCGAGTAGCCAAGTTCTTTCATGGTTGGCCCCCAAGCCTGTTCTATGGTTTGCACCGAGGCCGGTGAAAGTTTTTTCCGCCAGCCTCCGGACTTGGCCTCGCGCACGAATGGAATATCCTGGCGCGTGTCTTTCGTGGTCGTCCAGTGTTTTGCTTGTTTCTTTTCCAGGGACTGCATGTGTTGAGCGGAACTCAGCCGCACGGCGCGCTCGATGCGGTCTGGACTGGCTTCAATTCTCAGGATAGGAGCCAGACGGGCGAGTTCCTTCGCGGGGTCTGCCAGTAGGTCCTCATAGCGTACGAAAGCAAATCCCGGCTTGCCTTGCCTAAGCCGCAACCAGCTTAGAACGTGGTCTTGCCAGCATCCGACGCGGTCAGCATAAGGGACAACCTTGGCAGCCACAAAGTTGCGCACAAAATCGTCCAGAGGATAGCCATCGGGGATCACGCGCACTTTTAGATTGTAGAAATAAAACGAGACGGCCACATCCCTTGGATCACGAACGATATAAATCATCCGGGGATAGCGTGGATCAAAATTTTCATGACTTTTCATGATGCGCGGCAAACGGCGCAGCGTGCGATCGGGAAACCCGTAAATCGACGGCACAAGTCTTTCCATGTTGATGAAGCCGACTTCTTCCTGCTGGTGCAGGAAGTTGCCGAACAGAAAGCGAGCCCAGGTGCTACCGGACCGGAAGTAGCTGACGATAAAAATATCGTGATCGAAGACGGTCAGGAACCGTCCAGCAGGAGTGCGAGCCAAAGCCGCAGTGGCCACCGTTTGCAAGTAGGTCAAGACTCGAGTTGGCTGTTTCATTTGACCCTCGCCGAAACTCGGCGTTTGTTTAAGCTTCTTTCTGATACGTTTCCACTAGCGCGAGAGAAACCTCATCTTCTCGAGGCGTGCCCAGCCGTCCTACATCCCAGGCGCGATGGCTCGAGAATGCCCACGCCAATCCTGCCCCGTATACCAGCGAAGCTATCACCAGTTGTACCAGAAGCGGACCTAAACGATGCGGGGTGTACCAGCGCCGCATAAGCAGCAGAACCGCTATCATTGGGAGGCACAGTGCCAGAGGCAATGCAAATGCACGATAAAGATAAGTTCGAAGTTTGATTGCCAGCAAGCGGCAAAGATGATGGGGCAGGAAGAAAATCATGGAACAAGTCAGCGGGATGGCTGTGCCAATCGCATCTCCCAAGATGCCGTAACGCCGCGCCAAAACGATGCTCAGAATCAGGTTGGATGTGCCCTCTGCCAGCACCACCCAGGCCCACGTGCGATGCTCTGCCATGCCCCACAGAATCCGTCCCGAAGCAGATTGTGCCAGCATGAGAGTGGTGGGATAAAGAAGCACTAACAGTACCGGATAACTGGCAGCCACATACTTTGGGCCCACCCACGCTTCGATGACCGACTTGCCCAGAATGGTTAGCACAGCCGTCATCGGCAAAACAATGAAGGCGCAGGCGCGGTTGCCGGCTACAAAGATTTTTCGCAGCCCGTCCAAGTCCCCTTTGGCCTGTGATTGGCTGGACATGGGCACGAATATCTGGGCCAGGCTGCTCACCACTTCCGCTGCATAGTCAACCAGGCGAGCGCCGATCGTGAAATAGGTGACGGCAGCCACTGACACAAATTTGCCGATCACCAGAGCATCCGTCTTGAAGCGGAGGCGGCTGGCAACAATGATCAGGAATGTGGTCCCGCTGTAGTTCGCAATACGACGCAAACTCTCGCGGCTCACATGACGGAATCCCAGCCGGAGTTGCAAGTGGCGGAATACAGCAGCGGCATTCACCAGCGAGCCCAGCAGCGGCATACCCACCGTGATCAACGCCACAGTCAGCAATCCGTATCCATGTTGCAGTGCGATCACAATCAGGAGTGCGCGGAGAAGAGTCGCACTGATGCTGGTGAAATTCAGCAGATAGAAATGCTGCAGCCCCTCCAGAATTCCGCCGAATACTCCAAGAGGAAAACCCAGGGATACGGCGGCCCCCACGATCACAAGCAGCCACTGGGCGGTGACCAGGAATTCGGGTTGGATGTGGGAAATCGAGTTTATGTACTTGGCGACGATCAGGGTTGTGGCCATGGCCAGAATCCCGATGCCGGTGTAACTGAACATGGCCGTGTTCACCAACCGGTTCAGTTCATCATGTTCTCCAGTAGCCGAATATTTCGCGACGTAGCGAACAATGGACGATCGAATGCCCAGATCGAACAGCCCGTAGTATCCTGTGACCGAAAAAATTATCACCCAAAGTCCGAAGGCGTCGTCCCCCAAGCGATGAAGGATGTAGGGCGAGAGAAAAATTCCGACCGCGACATTGATGCCGAGAGCGAACCAACTGGAGCCCACGTTCTTCAGGATTTGGCGTCGGTCAAACTTCATGAGCTATGCCGCACCTGTTGGCCAGAGGCGCTAACCAAGGCAGGTTGCTGGTTTTCCGCCTGTGGACCCGGCTTGGGCACAGGCCGGCTGACCTGCTCCATCGCCTGCGCCAGCTTCTCCCCGAATTCGCGAACGTGAGGCTCACGAAGGATTTCCTGATGATTCAAATCAACCTCATGAATCGTAACTCCGCCCTGACTTCTCGCACCCCATCCCATCCGCGCATCTTTGATGTAATAAAACGGCTGCTTGGGGCGCTTGAATAGAACCACCGGAGCCCGGAAGCGCGCCGGAGTAAAACCTTCGGGCCAGTAGGCCTGCTGCCAGTCGGTGCGCGGAGAACTCTTGCCCGCCAGATGATTCACTTTATTTTGCGCCACGCGCCGGAACGAAGCCAGGCGCGCGGCCAGGCCGAGCCGCTTCATCTCCCGCAGACGCTGGCGGGAATAGTAAATCTTCCATAGCCAACGGCGCTGGCTGTGCTGCAAAACCCAGGTATCGAAGATGGCGAACAGTCCCACCTCTTCCCCTTGAGCTTCCAGACCCAGCACAATCTGTTCCGCAATGTGAGTGCCGTCACAAAGGCCGCCAAGGCAGTAGGGTCCGCGTGGCTGCACCGATTTCATCGCAGCAATATATTCGTCGGTCAGCGCTCGCATCTCTCGCGGAGAATAGGGACGCTTGCCATTCACCACAGGCGCGCTTCCCTGAACCTTATACACCGTCTGTTCCGCGCCCATGTGCAGCGCCAGCATGGCGTAACCTAACGACTCTTCTCCCGGCGGTACGATGGCAAAGAAGGGCAGGCGCCTGCTTTCTCCATGCTGAATTTCCATCACCACAGGATCGCTTGCGTCCTGCTGCCCGGAAACAAATTGCGCCAAAGACTCGACGGTGGCGGCGAGCAGCAAAGCGGAAAGCGGAACCTCCCGGCCGGAAATCTCTCTCACCCGCGCCAGCAGGCGGGCCGCGGTCAACGAGTGTCCCCCCAGCGCAAAAAAATTGTCCGTTATTCCCACCGAGGCAAGCCCCAGAACATTGGCGAAGGCGGACGCAATCCTGGACTCCAATTCGTTGCGCGGCGCCACTGCCATCGTGGATATGGCTTCCTCCGCCGGAGCCGGCAGAGCTTTACGATCCAGCTTGCCGCTCGTGGTCATGGGAAATTCCGCCACAATCATGAACCGGGAAGGCACCATATGTTCCGGAAGGGTTTCCTTGATCTCCCCTCGGATCCGGTCCACATCCAACGTTGCCCCTGCGCTCGCGATCATGTAGGCAACCAGCCGCTTGTCGCCGGGACGGTCCTCGCGAAGAATGACCGCCGCCTGTCGCACCCCCGCGCATTTTCCCAGCACCGCCTCAATTTCGCCCAGCTCGATGCGAAAGCCGCGCAGCTTGATCTGATGGTCAATTCGGCCCAGGTATTCGACATTGCCGTCGGGAAGAAATCGAGCCGAGTCCCCAGTCTTATAAAGACGAGCGCCCGGCGTCTTGCTAAATGGATCTGGAATAAACTTCTGTTTCGTAAGCTCAGGTTGGTTCAAGTATTCGCGGGCTAATCCGATTCCACCTATATGCAGTTCTCCGGATTCCCCCATGGGCACCGGTTCCAGCTTGTCATCCAAAATGTAGATCTGCGTATTGGCAATCGGCTTGCCAATCGGAACTATCGTGAGTTTGCCATCCCGCTGGCACTGCCAATAAGTCACGTCCACGGCCGCCTCGGTTGGGCCGTAAAGGTTATGCAACTCGGCACTCAACTTCTCGAAAAAGCGCTGCTGTAATTCATAGGGCAGCGCTTCGCCGCTGGCAAACACCTGTCTCAGGGCGCGGCATCGTTCCAACCCAGCAGAATCCAGAAAAATGCCCAGCATCGACGGCACAAAGTGAAGCGTTGTGATGCCTTGCTCGGCAATCAGGTTCACTAGGTAGGCGGGATCGCGGTGTCCCCTCGCACGCGCCACCACCAGCGTCGCTCCGGTCATCAACGGCCAAAAGAATTCCCATACCGAAACGTCGAAGCTGAATGGAGTTTTTTGCAGGACACGATCCTGTCCCGTCAGCTTATACATGTCCTGCATCCACAGCAGGCGGTTCACAATGCCCTCGTGAACGTTCGCTACCCCTTTGGGTTTGCCCGTAGATCCCGAGGTATAGATCGCATAAGCCAGGCTTTTTCCGTTTCCTGCGAACGGCAAGTCGTCTGCACTTTCCGCCGCCAGGGAAGCCCAGTCGCGATCCAGAAAAATTACCGCTGGCACACCGTCAGGTAAGCGATCCGCCAAATGCGACTGCGCCAGCACGACCGGCGGATTCGCATCCCGCAGCATCGTCTCCAGCCGTTCCTTGGGATACTCCGGGTCCAGGGGAACGTACGCTCCGCCCGCCTTAAGAATGGCCACCAGCGAAATCACCAGCTCGATCGACCGCTCCATGCACACCGCAACCAGAACGTCGGGACCGACCTTCAGGCTTTGCAGTCGATGCGCCAGTTGATTAGCGCGGCGGTTCAATTCCGCATAAGTAAGCTGCTCGTTCTCATACACCACGGCCACCGATGCAGGCGTCCGCTTTACCTGTTCTTCAATGAACTTGTGGAGAGGTACGTCCGTGGGATATTCGATCCGCGTATCATTCCATTCCACAAGCAACCGATGTCGCTCGGCCTCGTTGAGGATTGACATGCGTTAAGCCTCGATGACGGAGTCCGCTAAGCTTTGTCCCGCCACCGTAAGATGCGGTTCCACGGCGGCTAGCAGCTGGTCTTTCAGAAACGGCCCGCTCGCTAGAAGTCCAGATAGAAGCGGATTGCGGCGGTTGGCGGTCAACGCGGTTTTCTCCAGGGTGCTGGTAAAGCCGCCTGCGCTTTCCACCAGAGCCACTCCCGCCACCACGTCCCACTCGTTCTTGGGAGTCAAAGTAAAGGTTATATCCGCCAGTCCAGCCGCCACCAGTGCCAGTTTATAGGCGACCGAACCCATGGGCCGGATGGTGAGGCCGGTGCTCTCAAAGGCTTTCCATTCCCCGCGCTTGACCTCGCTGCGGCTGGCAAGAACCAGCGCGCCCTCCAAAGTTTTTCGCTGGCTGGGTTGGGCTGGTTTGCCGTTATAGGTGACCCCAGAATCAACTGATCCCAGAAAAGTTTCGTCTGTCGCCGGATTGTAAATTCCTCCAGCCACCGGGCGACCATTCTCCACAAACCCAATTGAAACACAAAACTCCGGAATCCCTTTTACGAACTCGCGCGTGCCATCGAGAGGATCGACCACCCAGACCTGCTTCCGTTGCAGCCGAATGGGATCGTCCACGCTCTCTTCCGAGAGCCAGCCTTCATCCTCGCGCAACAGTTCCTTGCGCAGAACGGCATCCAGAGCGCGGTCCGCTTCGGTTACCGGGTCGTGCCCGACTTTGTATTCGGTTTCAATCGCTCCCGGTGTGAAGCGTGCGAACACAGCGCGCGACGCTTGAATGGCGGAATGGATACGTTCCAGTATTTGTGCGTAAGATTTTAATTCCATAAGTATTAATCTCTATCCGTTTCCAATCCAATCACTGACCACTACCCTCAAGCCATCAACATGCGCGCGCCCGTCGCCAGCAATACCGCGCAAAGAATGCGCCGCAGCCAGGGCACCGGAACCCGCGTGCTTAAGTAAGAACCCAGCAGTCCACCTGGAATGGAACCAATGAGAAGCGCTCCCACCAAATGGACGTCGATATTGTTATTTATCTTGAAGTGAAGAAAACTGGTTACGCCAGTCAGCAACAAGGCATGGACAATGTCGGTCCCCACCATGACCTTGGGCTGAAAGCTATAAAACAGCAGCAGCATCATCATCACAATGCTGCCCGATCCCACCGAGGTGATGCCTACCAGAAAGCCCGCCACCAGGCCGATCAGCGACATCCATGCGAATGACTTCATGGTGGGCGGCTTGGCCGCGGCCCGGTCTTCGATCTTCTTCTGGAAAAATAAGAAAGTTGGGATGCAGATCAGCAAAACGCCGACCGCCACAGTGATGAAGTGGTTGACTCCATCGCCATACATTTTGCGCAAATAATGCAGGTAGCTCACGCCCGCGTACGATCCCGGTGCGCTGCCAATGATGAGCGCTAGAACCACTTTCCGCCGCACCGTGCCCTTGCGCAGATGCACGATGCTGGCGCCGATCTTGGTAAAGAAGTTGAAAAGCGCGTCCGAACCAACCGCTCGCATGGCCGGCACGTGCAAACCAAAAATAAGGATCGGAAGCAGCAGTACGCCGCCTCCGACCCCCGTCATTCCTATGAGAGTCCCGACAAAAAATCCTACTAGGCTCTTGATCAGCAGATCCATGAGAATACCGGCTTCGTCTGGCTACACTGACTCCGCGGCGCTCCCAATGAATCCTTCCCGTTCCAGGTGAAGGATGATCTCCTGCGCCGCCTCTTCCGCCGAAAGTTCGCCGGTGTTGATGGTCACTTCCGCATCCGCGGGAACCTCGTAGGGATCCGAAATGCCGGTGAACTCCTTGAGAATTCCCGCGCGCGCCTTGGCGTACAAGCCTTTGCGATCGCGTTGTTCACAGACCTCCACCGTGGTTGCGATATGCACCAGAATGAAGCCGCCGTAGGGTTCAATCAGCTGGCGTACGTATTTGCGCGTCGCATCGTAAGGTGCGATGGGCGCGCAAATGGCGATGCCGCCGTTCTTCGTGATCTCCGACGCAACGTACCCGATGCGCCGGATGTTGATGTCGCGGTGCTCCTTCGAAAAGCCCAGCTCCGATGACAGATTCTTGCGTACCAGGTCGCCGTCCAGCATGGTTGCCGGCCGCCCGCCCATTTCCAGAAACTTTGTCATCAGCACATTGGCGATGGTCGACTTGCCCGAACCAGAAAGCCCGGTAAAGAAGATGGTGACGCCCTGCTTGTGACGAGGCGGGAAGCTGCGGCGCAGTTCCGCCACCACTTCCGGATATGTGAACCACGCGGGAATATCGCGGCCTTCGTTCAAACGCTGGCGAAGTTCGGTGCCCGAGATGTTCAACACCCGGTCGCCTTTCTTCACTTCATCATCGGGAACGTATTTATCCTGATCCTCGAGATAGACCATCATGTTGAACGGAACCATGGTTACGCCGATCTCGGCTTCGTGCTTTTTGAAAACTTCCTGCGCTTCGTAGGGCCCGTAGAAAGGCTTCTTCGTCTCCGGATCGGATCCCGGACCAGCATGATCGCGGCCCACAATGAAGTGGCTGACGCCGTGGTTCTTGCGGATTAGAGCGTGCCAGATGGCCTCGCGCGGCCCGCCCATGCGCATGGCGAGGGGCAGCAGGGAAAGCTTGGCTGTCGACTGCGGGAACTTCGAAAGCAGCAACTGATAGCAGCGAACACGTGTGTAGTAATCCACATCGCCCGGTTTAGTCATACCCACCACGGGGTGGATCAGCAAGTTGGCTTCGACTTGCTTGGCAGCGCGAAACGCCAGCTCGACGTGGGCGCGATGCATGGGGTTACGAGTTTGGAAGGCGACTACTTTTCTCCAGCCGATGCGAGCAAACTCGGCGCGCACCTCGGCAGGAGTCAAACGCAGATTGCGAAAGTCATAGTGAGAAGGGAGCTGAGTTCCTTCGAGACTTCCGCCGACGTACCAAGGATTCGATTTGTTGATGGCATAATCCGCACCAGGATGGGCGGGGCTGGTGCTGCCGAAAACCGCCTTGGCCTCGGCCTTGCGGTCCGGCTGCCAGATGTCTTCCACGCTCAACACTGCCAGCATCACGCCCTCGGGATCGCGCAGCGCAATTTTGCTGGTTCCCGGCGTAAGCTTTTTGGCGAACTCCTCGCTAACGTCCAAAGTGATGGGCATCGGCCAAATGGTCCCATTCGCCAGTTGCATCTTGTCGCAGACAGCTTCGTAATCGCCGCGGGTCATAAAACCCCGCAGAGGAGAAAATCCGCCGGAAAGCAACAGTTCTAAGTCGCAAAGTTGGCGGGAGGTAAGATCCCACGAAGGCCAATCCTTCGAATGCGCCTTCAATTCGGCCGCTCTTTCGGGTTGGGAAATCAATTGAACAAGTTCTCCGCCATGGGGCGGAATGAGATGGCTGGTTGCGGCTGTCAAAGTACAGGGCCTCCTGGAATTTTTCGCTTTAATTGTCTACTACGTTTATAGCCTTTGATTGGATTCTTTCCCAGACTGCATCAGGTTCGGGGGGAACCGATTTGCAGAAATTCTTTAGGGAGAGGCAAATCCCGAATAGTTACCTCACAGAGTAACACTTTCGGGCAGATTTTCGAAAGCTGGAACAAGACTTCTGAGTGACAAAAGAGTAGAGCAATCCAAGCGCCTTGTGCTTTCCGCACCCGCGTCGCAAACGAATGAAAGTAAACGGTTTGCAAGCATAATCCGTCGTACGTCAGCCGCCACGGTTGGAATGTGAAAAAAAGTTGCTACTGCGGAAAGGGAATTCCACACCCCGGAGAGAAAGGATTGACCCTCAAGCAACAGGTCCGACAGACCAGTCTTTCAGTTGCCAATCAGCACCGCGCACGCATAAAGCCGCGACGTAACCAGTTCCGCCAGGAACTTCTTTAAGAAGCCAGCGGCTTGCTTCCGTGGAGTCGGGTCGTGTCGCCAACAGACAATTGTCCCGCGTCGGAGTGAGAGCTACGTCGAATTGGTTGAGCGGAAGTGATAAACCATCTCCGGTCGCCTTAATATAAGCTTCTTTCCGGGTCCAGCAGCGGAAGAACGCCTCACCCTTATCTTCGGCCGACAAAGCAGAAAATTGTTTTTGTTCTTCGGCAGAGAAGAAGCGTCCAGCAATGCTCTCTAGATCCACGTCGGGACGCAGATGCTCGATATCAACTCCGATTTCGCGCACGCGAGTGAAGGCCATCAGCGCTACGCCGCCTGAATGGGAGACGTTGAAGGTGACATCGCTGCCTTCGATCGGATCCACGAAAGGCTTTTCTTTTTTCGAGTAAATGAAATTTAGGCGCGCCGGCTGCTTGTCCAGATAAGCGCCCAGGATGGTTCTCAAAACAGCACGGGAGGCCACGAAATGCTGGCGGTCACGCGGAAAATGAAAACGCGCCGAGCGGCTTAATTCGTCAGGCGAAAGCACCTCGTTCCAACGCGATTCGTGTCCTCGCAGCGCCTCCAAATCGAGGCGCCAAAGGTGTACCTGGCTCGAGGAGAGCGCCAGCGGTCTGTCGATGTGGAAGTTTGGAGCTGTGATGTTCATGGTCTGGTCCATATGCTCTTGCGCCACCTGTCCCGACGAAGTCATCACCCCGCGGTCCAATGAAGCGTATAAGAAACGAGAATCAACGAGGCGATTCGGTTCTTCGAAGTGCTTGCCAAGCAAGCTTCTTCACCGGTCCGCCTCGTGCAACCTCTCGAGGTAACCGACCGCAGTTGCCAACGCATACATCTTTTTGATCGAAAACATGTTCTAATTAAGGTACCGGGAGCGGCATCCTGGGCGGGAGATTTTTTGCCATGCTGAAACCCATGACCGTCTTTTTGCTAGCTACGTGTGTCGCCGGATCCTGTCTGGCCGGCGCGCAAGCCACTAAGGCACATTCTTCTAGCAAATCCTCAGTGGATCCTCTTGCCAAAGCGACCAAGCCACTGACTCCAAAGTCGGCGATGGAGACTCCCCGCAAGTCCGCAGTCGTGGTACCGACCTCGACGAAGAGCGCTGCCAAGACAAGCACCGAACTCAATCGCCTGGAGCGCCAACCAGCCAAAACTACGAACGACAAAAGCGCCGCCCCTGTGAAGACTGCGTCGGTAGCAAAAACCGGGGGCTCAGATCCGGCTGCCGTGAGCAATTCGCGCACTAATTTCAGGTACCAGAAACCAACCGGTGGGGTGCAGGCTTCAACCCCGAATGCGCACGCCCCAAATTCTTCTACGCCGCGCGTTACCAAGCCGAACTAAGTAAGGAACCTTTGCGATCTTTACTTTGAACGAGGGGGCTTATCCTCGACGGGGCCAGCTGCCAGCGACCTCGTTTCGGCTATCGCCGAGCTATTTCCCCGACGCACCGCCGGTTCGGTGATGCAATATTTCAGCAGGCACCAGAGCGCCCGCACGCCGTCCTTCCACTGAATCTTCTTTCCTTCTTCGTACGTGCGTCCCCAGTAGCTAATGCCTACTTCGTAGATGCGCAAATTCCGCTTCGCTATCTTGACCGTTACTTCGGGTTCGAATCCGAAGCGCTTTTCTTCCAGAGGAATGGATTGGATGACTTCGCGGCGGAAAACTTTGTAACAAGTCTCCATATCGCTCAGGTTGATATTGGTCAATGCGTTGGAGAGCAAGGTCAGAATCCAATTCCCCACGGAGTGCCAAAAGTACAGCACCCGGTGAGGCCGGCTGGAGAGGAAGCGGGAACCGAATACGACATCCGCGCGCCCTTGAATCAAAGGTTCCAGCAGAACCGTATACTCCGCAGGATCATACTCCAGATCGGCATCCTGGATGATGACGAAATCCCCTGTTGATGCCTCGATGCCGCGGTGGAGTGCGGCTCCCTTGCCCATATTCTGTGGTTGTAACAGAACTCGAATCTCCTGACATTCGGTTTGCAGCTGGGCCAAAATTTCTCTTGATCCATCGGAGGAGCCGTCATCGACGCAAATAAGTTCGATCTCCAAGGGAACAGCAAGCACGCGTTGTACCACCTGGCGCAACGTGTTGCGTTCGTTGTAGACCGGCATTACCACGGAGAGGCGCATAATTTGATCTGTAGTGTAGTGGAAAAGCGTGGTGCAAATCCAAATCAATTTCTGTTTAAGGCTTAACTCGCTCCCGATGGAGTAATGCTAGGGAAATCTTGAACTAAAGCTCGGCATCGCTCAGATGTTGCTCTAGGATTCCCACAATTCTTTGCGAGGTATGTCCATCCCAAAGAGGAGGACGCCGGGTGGATCGTGCAGGTTGGCGCAGCAACACTCGGCCTGCTTCCAAAATCCGCTCCGGATTCACTCCCACTATCTGGTTCGTTCCGTATTTCACCGTCGCCGGGCGCTCGGTATTCTCGCGCAAGGTGAGGCAAGGCACACCCAGAACGGTGGTTTCCTCCTGGACTCCGCCGGAGTCGGTTAGCACAAGGCGAGCTTGGTCATTAAGTGCAATGAAGTCGAGATAACCTACTGGATCCAGCGGCACAATCCCTTTGCGACTTCCGCTGGCGGAGAAATATCGGCGCAAACCAAAACTTTCAATATTTTTTTGAGTTCGAGGATGGATCGGGAAAAAGATAGGCATTTCCGCGGCCAGATGACTCACCGCGCTGAGGATGCCACGAAGCGTTTCTAAGTCATCCACATTGGATGGCCGGTGAAGCGTAAGTACACCGTAAGGGCACCCGCACGACTCACTCTGACGCACGCCGAGCCGGTCCAGAATCTGCGATCGAGTTGCCCGTTCGCGATGGCGCAAGAGGCAATCGATCATCACATTGCCGACCATGAAGATTTTCTCCGCGGACACTCCTTCGCGTTTTAGATTTTCGACTCCGCTCTCTTCCGTTACGAAAAGCAAGTCGGAAATCGCATCGGTGAGTTTCCGATTTACTTCCTCTGGCATCGACATATCGAAGCTACGCAAACCGGCTTCGATATGAGCGATCGGTATTCTTAACTTCGCAGCGGTCAGCGCCGCAGCGAGTGTTGAATTAACGTCACCCACCACCAGCAGCATCTGCGGCTTGTAATCGAGCAAGACGGGTTCGATGCGTTTCATAATCTCAGCCGTCTGCTGGGCTTGGCTGCCCGAGCCAACCTGCAAATTCACGTCAGGCTTGGGCAGGTTTAGGTCTGCAAAAA
Organism: uncultured Acidobacteriota bacterium; assembly: GCA_963758565.1. Lineage (GTDB taxonomy): Bacteria > Acidobacteriota > Terriglobia > Terriglobales > Acidobacteriaceae > Sulfotelmatobacter. The sequence goes on from CAVWVX010000001.1 coordinate 1,802,410, forward strand.
AATTTCCGGACAGAAGTTCGTCGTAGTGCTGACCGGAGTGAACCATGCAATGCTCGATGGTAGGAATCTTTTTCAGTTCCTCGGCGATGGGCGCGATCTTCATAAAGTTCGGACGCGCTCCGACCACGCTCAAGATTCTTGTCATTAGGCCATCCTCGCCGATTTTTCCTTACTCCCACGGTGCCTGCGGCAAAAGACACGGATACGGTCGAGGGGGAAGAGTAGTAGAGGGGAAAATTTCATTGCGCAATTGACAGTGTAAAGCAGTTCCAATTGGTTCCCTCGGCGACACCTGATGGAATCGAGGTCGGGTCAACAAAATAAAAGGAAATCATCGTGCAAACGGTCTGCGGAGGATTGGGTCTATCGGGTCGATCATGTAAATTCTTCAGCTTTCGGGCAACGGTTCAGCAATTTTCTCCTAGGGTTTTCGCCCGACGGGCCTTCTTGTGGAAAACTTTCTTCGAATAACTGGCGAAAAAACGTTGCACAAGGCGATTCACCGAATTCGGACTAACTTCAGAATGACACCAGGATTCCCGCCAGCGGGGTCTCGGCTCCTGTCGATTGCCGGTCGAAAGTCCAGTTTTTATGCCCCTACGGGGGTTACCGTATATCTGAAAGAGTACCTGCAAAAGATCTTGGATGGAAGCAGGGAATATGCAATTCGGGAGACTTGTGAATTCCTTCCAAGTGCCTGTGGAAATTGATCTTCACGAATTCTCGAGGTGTTTTAGGGGTAAGTGGCATTGTGGGTGCTATGTAATCTGGAACATCGCGGCTGCACTGGTGTAAGGGCAGGGGCGAAACAAAAACCCAGGGGGTGGTGATGACGGAGCAGTCTGTTCGGCTAGGTCCCAGGGAACAACAGATTGTTGAATTGCTGTTGCAAGGCTGTGACAACGCCGAGATCGCCAGCCAGCTCAAAATGGCTCGGCGAACGGTGAAGGCACATTTTAATCGGCTATTTCTCCGCTTCGGAATTACCGGTGGAATCAAGCGAGTAAAGCTCGCGACCCTTTTATATCGGAGGCAATTATGTTTGCGAACGAACGCTATGGAAACCGCATCCCCAGTCAACGGGAAAACCGAGTCATCGAGCTCGTCGCCCAGGGTTTGAAGAATCGCGACGTGGCGGATGCCATCGGCACCACAGAACACGTGGTGAAGAATTACCTGCGCGTCATCTACGACAAACTGGGACTTTGGAATCGCGTGGAGCTCGCCTTGTGGTATGAATCGCGCCGGCACCAACCCGGACTTCCAACTTCGTTGGCCTAGAGTGTTGGAGAGGTAGATAATCCGGAGCGGATAGCTGCAGAGTTAGTTTCTGCAGCTATCCGCATCTGCAGCCAGCCTCATTGACAGCCGAACGCCGGCAAATTACGGATTCGCTCCGCCGCCGCGTGCTGGCCCTTTCGGGCGGCCGCATCCAGCAACAACCGTGCCTGATCACAACTCTTGGGTACGCCGTCCCCTCGCAAGTAGAGATCGGATAAAGCCAAGGTCGCAGCCGGATTTCCTTTGCTCACGGCCTTCCATAACCAGGTTGAGGCTTGTTTGCTGTCCCGGGGTGTGCTTTTCAGAAATTGCTCAGCCGTAGCCAAATCCTGCTGGCTGCTCTGCTGCAAAGCGATCGCCGATGTGTTCGCCGCTTTCGTGACGATGTGCGACGCCGGCGGGGTATTGCGCACCGGCCTTTTTGGTCCGGCCTGGACGGGTGGTTCTTGGCGCGCTGGCGGAATCGACGGCGGCGCTGCCGTTTCGCTCTTGGTGACGGTTGGCCGCGCTGGGGACGGCGCTGGTGGCGGCTCATCGTGAGCCACCGCAGAAGGGGCTGGCGGCATCAATCTTGCTGGGGGCGCCTGGGTACCAGAGTTCCCCGACATGGCCCTGGTTCCACGCCACGACATATAGACCAGCAACACCAGAAGAACTGCGAGGATTGTGCCCACGTAGAGCCGGTAACGATAGGGAACCGGTTCAGGTTCCCGCGCGAATTGCGGCAGGTCGTCGTCGTGGGGCGTAAAGAATGAGTTCTCCGTTTCGAAAACTTCCTTTGCAGTGGGAGAGCCCAAGACTGCTTCTGGGGCGTTCTCGCCGAAGTTCTGTTGGGAAAATGGCCGCGATTTCCAAGCCGTATCGTCTCTCCCACTCGTAGACGCTTCGGATTTTTCCGGCTCAAGGGCTATGCCTGACTCAGTTTCATCTCGAAGCGGGCTGCCGCACATCCCGCAGAAATTTTGTTCTTCGGAATTCTCGTAGGAGCAGGACTGGCAACTGCGTAAGGGCTGCCTCGCGGAAGACACCAGTGGAGCCTGATCAACTTTTTCGATGTGGTCTGAAATTTCTTGTTGAACCGGCGGATCGGAAGCGCGTTCTGTCGCAGGATGGCCTCCAAGTTCTCGGATCAACTCGGCCACCGCTTGCTCGCGTTTTTCCGGCGGAGAGGTGAAATACACTTCCGCCCAGCGCCCCATATTCGCCGCCAGAAGCGGATTCAGCATGGGATTTAGCTCTGGATCGGGCAACGTATTGGTTTCGGTATCATCCATCGGGTACGGCAACGGCATACTCCAAAGACGGGGCGCTCTTTATGATTGCACTACCGGAGGGGAAGGTTGTCAATCAGTCGCAAGGACGGCGATTAGCCGGTTCGAACTGGTCCAATTGGGCGTCACGCTGGCTGGCTAGGCGGCCCTTTGCAGTTTTGTTGTAAAGATCCGTTCCGGGGCAGTAGTACAAGGCCGTCTGCAGGTCGATCCAAACCTGCGTATCAGGATTCCCTTTGTATTCGGGGGCTGTTGGGGCTTCGGCCAGCCCCAGACTGACCAGGAGCTTGTCGAACGTAGAGAGGTCACTCTCTGGCGCTGGCGGCTTGCGCCGGTTCGCATTGCTGGAGTGAGGCGTTCCGCCATTGGTCGCGCCGACGGGATGGTTGGACCAGATTCCCCACCGAATCACCACGACCACAAGAATAACGGCGATTGCGAGATAGAAATCGCCTCGACGCGAGTTCCAGAAACGCAACAGAGCGTTCGGTGACTGCGTTTCCGACACTGATTCCAGAAAGTCGCGTGCTTTCGCCGCCGAGGTCCAGACAATGTCTTTCCCCGGCTGTTTGATCAGCGCCTCCGGAGCGGCATCATCCCGGCCCTCTTCATCATCGTGCTGGTTCGAGTGCGATTCCGCGCCATGCAGTTCGGCTATTTCGCCATCGTCTGCATTAGCGGCCATGGTCAAGTTTGAGAACTCGGAAGGATCGTCTTTGAATTCCGGCATGGAGAGTGGAACGAGTGGACGAGAGCCTCCCTCGTCACCGGTTTGCCGAACTTCCTGCACCGGCTGTGCCCCTTCTTGAAGGTGCGAGTTGCCATTTTTAGGAGTAGCTGCTGCGTCTTCGTGAGTAGCGTGCTGCATGTGCCAGGCGGTCGCCACCTTGCTTTGAAAATCGGGAGTGTCGCCCTCGCGTGGTCTTGCCGCGCCGCATTTTCCGCAGAATTGTTCCTCCGTCGCGATCTTGCTGCCGCACTTCCAGCAGCGTATGTGGGCTACGGTCTTCTCGACCGCCGTGGCAGCAGTTTTAGGCGGGGACGCAGATTGATTTTTGGCCAACGCGGCCAGGTTCGGTTGCAGTTTTTCGATGGTAGCCAGCATCGTGGCGCGCTCGGCGGTCAGCGATTTTTTCAGCTTCGATTCGGCATCGCGTCCAATCGCTTCCGTCACCAGTCCGGCCATCAACTGGCAAGTGTGAATGTCTGATTCGGCATAGCCGCGGATCCGGTCAAAATAAAGTTCCAGCGCTCCTACGATGTCGCCATCGTGATAAATGGGCACGGCGAGCAGTGACAGAATCCCGCGCTGGCGCACCGGTTCGGGATCAAACAATACTTCGGTATTCACGTCCTCACTGCGAATCACCTGCCCGGTGCGGACGCTGGCAGCGCAGACCGCAACTGACAGCGGAACTTCGCTTCCAGTGGCTACAGCCGGCGAACCTGCACCGGCGCGATACTGAACGATTTTTCCGCTCAGTAATCCGATGGCCGCACCCGTGGCGTTCGCGATGCGAGCGACTTTCTCCGCTATCACAACCAGCGTTTTATCCAAATCCAGATGGCGAGCCTGAATTTGCCGCTGGACTTCTACAATCTCGGCCAGCGTGAGCGTGTAGTCAGTGTTAGCGCGCGAGCTCTCTTCCGCTGTCTTGCTTTTAGGCAGTGCAGGCTGATCGGCTGCTTCCTGCTCGCGCAGCCGCTGGCTGTGCGACTCCATTCTCGCTTCCAGTTCCTGCATTTTGCGGCTATGCTCCTGGATCACATAGCCGGCTTCGAGCAACTTTTCAAAAGTCTGCTCGTTCAGGACTGGTTTGTCTTTTTGATCGGTCACAATCGTGTTGCCTGCTGGCGGCCTGCCAAAGCGTGAAGGAGGGGTCTCGCCCGGCGGCCAACCCTATTCTAGTGCAATTCCTGCAGTGGGAGGCGACGTTATCTTTGCACCTGCGGCTGACAATACAAAGACGAAATGGTCGTGGCCGCTCCCGGGATCGGGATAAAGCGTTAAACACATCGAATTCAGTTGCTTACATCACACTCGGGAGAGTTCTGCGCAGAGGATGTCAGCCGTTACTTTCGTAAGCGGCAACGGTAACGTCCAGGTTAGACGGCCGCACTCGATGACTTTTCTTTCGTTCCAGTGAGATAAAAATGGACTGCGGGCGTGATGATCAGGGAGAGCGCCATCGAGATCAGGACGCCCCCAATCACCGCTATCGCCAGGGGTTGCAGCATCTGCGATCCTGCGCCGATTGCGAAGGCCAAAGGCAGCATACCTGCCACCGTAGCCAGGGCGGTCATCACAATTGGACGCAGTCTTCGCCGGCCTGCTTGCAAAATCGCGTCCCGCGGGCTGAAACCGTGTAAACGCATCCGTTGATCGGCATCCAACAGTAATATGCCGTTCTTGGCAACGATGCCGATGACCATGATCATGCCCATGAACGACGAAATATTGAAGGTGGTGCGCGTGATGAGCAGAGCGATGAATACTCCTGAAGTGGAGAGCAGTGCTGATGACAAAATGGCGATGGGTGCGGCGAAGGCACCGAATTCGAAAAGCAGAACGATAAAGAGCAGCAGGACGGCCAGAACCAGAACCATGATGAGATCGTGGAAGGACCGTTGCTGCTCTTGATAAGTTCCGCCGTACTCCACTCGAATGGTCGAAGGCAAGTGCAGCCCGCCGACAATTTTTTGCACGGCAGCCATGCCGCTGCCCAGATTCGTGCCCTCGAGTCTTGCCGTTACAGCAACCTGCCGCTGCAGATTTTCGCGACGAATTTCAGTTTGGCCTGCAGTTTCCGCCACTGTTGATAGCGCTCCCAGTGTTGCCGTGTGCCCACTGCTGCTCACCAGCAGCGTATCGCGCATCGCTTCCAGCGAGGCCCGGTTCGCGGCCGGGAAGCGCACTCGCAAGGTATAGGCGCGCCCGTTGGTTACGACCGGCGTGGGCGCCGGTTCGCCCTCGAGGATGGCGGAGGCATCGACGGCAATTTCCTCGGCGGTAAAACCAGCGCGGGCCGCGACGCTCGGGTCGACCTGAAAAGTTACCGCCGGGCCACTGATGGTATTGTCGATGCCGTTCAAAATGTCAACCACGCCTTTTACTTTTGCAATGGCGTCGGCCACCTTGGGAGCCCACTGTGCCAGCAACTTCGGATCTTCTGAGAACAATTTGATCTGGATGGGTTCGGGCGCGGAAGTGAGATCCCCGATCATGTCCTGCAAGACCTGGGTGAATTCCACATCTAACGCGGGTTCTTGTTGTGTGACCTTGCCACGCACCTCGGCAATGACTTCATCGATTCCGCGATCGCGCTTTGTTTTTAATTTCACCAGAATATCGCCGTAGTTCGCTTCCGTAACCGCGGCCAATCCAAGCTGTAAGCCAGTGCGGCGGGAGGTGCTCTCCACTTCCGGAATATTCCGTAGAAGTTCTTCGACATGACTGACGACGCGATTAGTTTCCGTCAGAGAACTGCCAGCGGGCATCAGATAATCGAGCACGAAGCCGCCTTCGTCCATCTCGGGCAGCAGGTCGGAGCCGGAGAAGTGATAGCAGACGTAGGAAACTGCGATTAGTCCCAAGCTGAACAGAAGCAGCAGACGGGGCTGCTCCAGCGCCCGCCGCAGCCAGCGTTCATGAAAATTGACGACGCGCAGGAAGAATCCGCTAAGGTGTGCTTCTTCAGCAGCCAGCAGGCGTTGTACGTTGTCAGAATCGGTCTCGGCTGGGAATGCTGACTCGGGGGCACCAACCGGCTGCGGACTTTCATCTGGCGCATTTCTTTTGCCGCTTTCTTGGTCCCGTTTCCCCCGAATGAAATACTGGCTCAGGTTCGGAGTCCACGTCACTGCGAGTGCCAGTGAGGTCAGCAGGGAAACGCTCATGGTCACGGCCAGCGCCCGAAAGAAAACGCCGGTCACGCCGGTGATTGCAATCAAAGGAATAAAGACAACGACCGGCGTGATGGTCGAACCAATTAGCGGAACTGTGATTTCCCGCAAGGCGCTCTCGATCGCTTCCAGGCGTCCCTGACCTGCGTCGCGATGCAACACGATGTTCTCAACCACGACGATAGCGTCGTCGATGACCAGCCCGACTGCGGCCGCCAGCCCACCCAGCGTCATTAGGTCGAAGGTCTGCCCCATCACTTTCAGTGCGATGAATGTCACCATCACGGTGACTGGTATCACCAGTCCTGCCACCAGCGACGTACCCCAGTCGCGCAGGAATACCACCAGGATGATCGACGCCAGAATCAGCCCCAGCAAAATCGCATCGCGCACGCTCTTGATCGATTCGCTCACGATGACAGACTGGTCATAGAAGGGTTGAATCTCCACTCCCGGCGGCAGCGTCTTGCGAAGCTCATCGATGGCGGCGTGAACTTCATCCGCGACTTGCACCGTGTTGCCATCAGGCTGGCGATTGATGTTCAGCAGGACTGCCGGCTTTCCATTTGCGGTGACGATGGTGTACACCGGCTTTACATCCGGAGCAACGCTGGCCACATCGCCAATGCGCACCGGAAGGCCTGCCGGCGTGCTCTTGATGACGGTGCCGGCAATCTGCTCCGGAGTCTGCACCTGCCCGTTAATCAATCCGAGAACCAGTTGATGGTTGCGCTCCAGCAGTCCAGGAGAATCCACCAGATTGGTGCGTCGCACCGCGTCGAGAATATCGGTCACCGTGACGCTGGCAGTGAGCAGTTTGGCGGGGTCCGGGATGATGTGAAACTCGGGCTCCTGTCCACCCTGAATGATGACGGTTGCCACTCCATCCAATCGATTCAACCGAGGCTTCATCTCGTATGTAGCCATCTCCCACAGCCGCGTCTGCGGGATGGTGGCCGAAGTAAGGCTGTAGCCGAGGATGGGGAAGCTGGCAAAGGTCATGCGGTGAGCTTCGATCTTGGCGGTTGTGGGCAGGTCTGGTTGAACCCGAGACAAAGCTGCGTTCACATACTGCAGGGTCTGGAACATGTCCAGGTCCCAGCGGAAATACAAATCAATTTCCGCCGAACCGCGGCTGGTGATGGAGCGTACGGTTAAAAGTCCCGGCACGCTGTTGACCGCCTCTTCAATCGGCCGCGTCACCGTGACCATCATCTGATCAATGGGCATCACACCGTTATCGACGGCGATCAGCACGCGCGGAAAATTCGTCGCCGGAAATACGGAGACTGGAATGGTGAAGGCCAGATACCCACCCAGCAAAGCCAGCGTGAGGATCAGGAAAATCATCGGCCGCGAATGCCGCGAAACCCAATGTTCCGATTTGTTCTTATTCACGCAGCAGCTCCGCGGAGTTATTTCTCACTGGAAGATCCCTTCGTCTCGTCTTTCGGATCATCCTTCTTCTCGTCCTTGGAGCCTTCGGCGGGCGCCGACTCGATCGTGATTTTTGTATTGTCAGGCAGCCCGTAAGCGCCGGTGGAAACCACTTTGTCCGAATCGGAGACGCCCTCGAGAATCTGCACATCATCATCCTGGCGGATGCCAAGTTTGACGGCCTTCTGGTGAGCTTTGCCATCGCTGCCTGCGATCATCACGGCAGAGGTTCCATCGGCCGCGGTGATTACCGCGGCTGCGGGAACCACCAGTGCATCTTTCACCGTCTTCGCGGTTAAGGAAAGCTGAACGCTGGTTCCGGGTTTCATCTGCTGTTTGGGATTTTTCGCCTCCAGCCAGACTTCGACGGTGGTGCTGTTGGGGTCGAGCGCCGGACTGACCACTGTAATCTTTCCTTCCACCGGTTCATCCAATCCCGGCACTGTGATCGTTCCTTTGTCGCCCACCTTTAACAGGGCAGCGTCGGCCTGCGGGATGTGAGCCTTGGCGATCACCGCGGCCACGTCCATCACGGTTACGATGGCGGTTCCCGCCGCCGCCATTTCACCGGGATAAAGCGGACGGTCCGTCACTACTCCATCAATCGGACTGCGAATTTCCGAATATCCGAGTTGGGCCGCTGCACCGGCATATTTCCCTTTGGCAGACTCCAATTGACCGGCGGCTGCCTTTAGTTCCTGCTTATTGCCTACGGTCTGCAAAGTCTCCAGATGCCTTTTCGCGATAGCGTACTGGTTGCGTGCTTGCACGTTTTCGACCTGCGACTGGTCGAGCTCTTTTCTGGGAAGCGCGCCTTCCTGATACAACTGCTGCCGGCTTTGAAAAACCTTTTCCTGCGCGTCCAAAGCTTGTTTGGCCTGTTGTGCGTCCGCCTCGGCTTTTTGCATCTCTTCCGGCAGTCCGGCCGCAGTCGTGGTTTCATAAGTCGCTTCTGCCTGGCTGAAAGCCCCTTTGTTCTCTTGCGCGGCGGCACTCAGGTCGCGATTTTCCAGGATGGCCAGCAACTGTCCTTTGTGCACGACGCTGCCGCGTTTGATCAGGAATTTTTGCACCGGCGCGCTGATTTTGGAGACGATCGCTGCTTGTTGACGGGGAAAAAGAATTGCCTGAGTTTTGATGACGTGTTCGATGGTGGTCTTTTCCACTTGCGCCACTTGCACGCTAACGGTGGGCTCTTTATCGGCCTTCTCTCCCGAGCAGGCCACGGCAACCAGGAGGCTGGCGAACGCCGTCATCGTGACCACGTAAGGAATAAGGCGAACTGGCTTTGAGCTTAACCGGCTTTGGAAATCGAATGTCCTGACGCTCATCTGTCTAGAAGCTCCCCGTAAGGGTTTGCAAATTGGCGACCGCCACTCGGTATCGCACCTGGCCATCATCATAGGCGTTGCGCGCCTGGGCCAGCGTGTTCTGCGCATCTACTACCTCCAGAACCGTAGATTCGCCAGCCTGGTAGCGAAGGTTGGTGAGGCGGAGGCTGTCGGCTGCCATCTCCGCGGAACTGGCTAATGATTCCATTTCTGAACGGGCCGTGCCGGCCTCTTCATAGAATTCACGCAGGTGGGCGAGGAGTTGGCGCTGCTCATGGCTCAGTTCCAGCTTGGCCTGATCTCGGCGTAACTCCGCCTGCTTTAACTTGCTGCGGTCCGAGCCCCAACTGAAAACCGGAATCTGCAGTGTCGCCACCGCCGAGTAACCCAGATCGCGGACCCCGTTGGTTCGGACCGCGAAGTTATTGGAGTCGATGCCATAAAAATAATCCACCGCCAGGTTTGGCAGCAAACCTCCCCACGCGGCGGTTACCTGATGGTTGGCAGCCGCCAGTGCTGCCAATGCCGACTGCAATTCAGGATTATTTTTCTTACCCGCTGCTTCCACTTCGGCGAAGCCCGGCAGCGGTTCTGGATTTTGAAGATCATCTACCACACTGAAATTCTGGTTCCACTCGGAAAAAATCAATACGGCCAAGTCCAACCGGCTTTTCTGCATGTCCAATTGCGCCTCTTGCAAATCGCGTTGCCGCTGCTGCGCTTGTATATTAGCTTTGACCACGTCGGCGCGGGCCACCTCGCCGCCATTCTGCAAATCCTGGCTGATCTTCAGAAACCGGCCAGCCTCGGTATGCGCCTTCTGGGCGGTGGCATATTTGCGCTGGGCTGCGATTAGGCTGTAATAGGCCTGAGTGACGGTCACGACGAGGCCGCGTGCGGCAATCTCGGCTTTGGCCCGGGCTTGGGCCAGAGCAGCGCCGGAGCGTCTGTAATCGCCATAATTGGTGAGCGACAACGCTTCGTGGGCATTTGCCTGGTTGATATATTCATGTACGCCATTGTTGGCGATGAAGCGGCTGGCAGGGCAGGTGGAACTGAGGGCGCACGCCGGTGGCTGCCCGGTCCCTTCAGTGTAAATGAACGAATTATTGACGTTCACATTGGGTAGCATGGCCGCACGTGCCTGCGTATGATCACCACGCGCCACTCCCAAGTCCGTTACAGCAGAGTGATACTGCGGATCATTGACTCGCGTCCGCTGTATAGCATCCTGCAGCGTGATGGTTAGAGCGGTTCCTTCGGCCGCCGAAGAATCCTGGCTGGACGCTTGCACCAGCGACACGCTGGATGAAGCGTCCTGTGCAAAAAGTGGCGGTGTCAGAGCGGCTAGCGCCAAAACGAAAAGAATGGCAGCTCTCGTTTTCCCGTTCCGAAACTTCCGGCTTTTGTCGGTTGTATTCCCTATTGGACCGATATTCATACTGCACCTCACGTTTCCGGCGTTCAGCGTAAAAATTGCTGAAACTTATGATGGGAAAAGACTTATCTGCGTTTACCAACTTTTCGTATCATTCGCTCACTAAATGCCGTGCCAGGAAATGCAGCACACTATAAAAGCAATATTTGTCTTGCCAAGACAGTATGGGGTCTGCCTCCGCGCCCATTCTGGAACGGATTAGCCTACACGAAGTTTCTGAACTTCTTCTGAAAGCTCTGGTTCGCGTCCCTAAGTGCTAGCATCGGCTCACTTTAGATCACAGGTCGGAATTCAGAAAAGTTTGGCGCAGCGCATGCTTTAACTGAAACGTGGGCGCGCTGGCCAAATCGATCGTCCGCCGCGCCGCAAACACCCTATCGCGCATCGCCGCATCAGGCAAAGGAGAATCACATGATGGATCTCGACCGAATAAAAGTGACGCCTCGCGACCAGCAGGTCTTGGACCTCCTAGTGCAAGGCTGCAGTAACAAGGAAATTGCCGGTCAACTTAGCATCAGCCCCCGGACTGTAAAGCAGCACCTGCGGACACTCTTCCTGCGAGCCGGAATTCGCGATGGGCGGAAGCGCGTCCGCCTTGCCACAGCCGTATTTGAGAAAGCGGAGTTGCAATCATGATGCCCTGTGAACGTTTGACCCCCAAAGAAGTCCAAGTCGCGTCGCTCGTCTGGCAAGGCCTTACCAACCGCGAAATTGGAAAACTGATGAATACCACCGAGCAAGTGATCAAAAACCACCTGCGAAGCACCTTCGACAAATTGGGAGTATGGAGCCGCCTTGAATTGGCCATGTATGTTGCTTGCCATGGCGGCAAGAATTGGCTGGCAGAAAACGAACGTTCAAGCACGCTCACCACTCGAGCAGCGGCGGGCTAAGACCGATAATTCCTTTGACATTTACCGGAGAAGTCCGAGGAAAACGGCCCCGCGTCTGCAAAAGCTTTGCACTCGAGCTTGCTAAGTAACCGCAAGGGTAGTCTAAGCCTTTTCGGCACAAGGAGTTGCCGCTTGTTGGCGTCGGCATCTGAATTGCACTAAGAGACTTGCTTTGACCAAGGCGGAGGGCCGCATCCCGTTCGCTCGTTACTCCCGAGGCAAACCGGTAATGGATTACAAAGAGATCTTTTGGATGGCATGCGACTCCACCGAACAACAGCGCGCCGAATATGGCCCGTTCCGTACGCGGCTGGAAGCAGAGGGCGAAGCCCGAAAATTGGGCTTTACTTATCTTCTGCGTTACGAACATCTGCTCAACAGGAATGAAGAAATTCAGGAAGTGCGGTGCATATTCATCGAGTTGCCGGGCGTGGTAAGACCGGAAGCAGTTTCCCTTAGCCTGCACACCCGTTGCGCCACTTGCGGCGCATCTGCCACGCATGAGAAATCGTGGCAGGCTGAGGTTTGGGCCGACATACACGAGTTCGAGCACGCCAGGCACAAAGTCCGGCTGTTTGAACACGCCCGCGGCCAGGGGTTGAAGGAAATAGGCGGCTGGCGCGGTTAAATCCGCGAAAGCAATCTGCTTTAAGCTGCAGCGCTTAAGCCGGAAGCGGCGGCACGGTCTACGAACCAGATCAGCTTTCCGTCTGCCGGACGAACCAGTTTGGACGGGAACTTTTCTGCCGGTTCTTTGCCCTCGAGCACTTCCCGCAGCGCCGTTGCCTTGTCGCTGCCGCTTACCAGAAAAGACACACACCCGGCCGCGTTCAGTACTGGCAAAGTAAAAGTAATCCGACTGGCGTGCAGCTTTTCTACCCAATTCGCCACCACCAGATGTTTTTCCTCCCGCAAAGCCGCAGTTTCGGGAAAAAGCGAGGCGGTATGCCCATCCGGTCCCATACCCAACAGGATCAGGTCTAGGCGGGGAAACTCCCCGGCTGTTAAAGCAAAGAATTTTTGTAGCGTCCGTTCATACTCCAGCGCCGCCGCCTCAGCGTCGGAGTTTTCGGAGGGAATCCGGAAGATGTTGCTGGCTGGGATGGCAACTTTGGAGAGCAGGGTTTCTTTCGCCATGCGGTAGTTGCTGTCCGCGTCCTCGGGAGAAACATGCCTTTCGTCTCCCCAGAAAAAAAACATTTTGTCCCAGGGTAGGGTGGAACTGGCATTGGCCGCGATCAGCGTGAACATGTTCTTGGGAGTCGATCCTCCGGAAAGCGCAATCGTGAAGCGTCCTCGCTGCGCCACCGATTCCGTAGCAGCGCGGATCACTTCCTCAGCCGCCGCGTGGAATAAATCCTGCGGTGTGTTTAACCGTCGCAACTCGAATCGAGCGCTCACAAGACCTTTCCGTGCCCATTGCTCGACTTGGTAGCCGCGCATCGCGCCGCACCTAACAGCCCGGCTTTGTCGTCGGTGATTACGTGCACCGGGATGCGTTCGAGTAAAGGCCTCAGCCTTCCTTTGGCCAGAAAAGCCTCCATGAAGATCGTCCCCGTCAGCTTAGAGAGAATCTTCGGTGAAATTCCACCGCCCAGAAAAATACCACCAGTAGCCATGGTCTTCAGCGCCAGGTTGCCCGTCTCGGCTCCATAGACCGCAATCCACAAATCGAGCGCTTGCACTGCCAGCGGGTTGGTCCCGTTCAGTGCCGCCCGGGAAATTGCCGCCGCCTCATCTCCCTGTTTTATCTGTTCCCGAAATCCTGATGGCTCGCTCACGCTTCCATTGGCACACAGGAACTCGTAGACATTCACCAGTCCCGGCCCGGAGAGCACCCGTTCATAGCTGACGTGTTCGTAGCGGCTTCTCAGGAACTGGTGCAGTTCCACCTGCAAGTCCCCTTGCGGCCCGAAATCCGTATGGCCACCCTCGCAGGCGAATACTTGATGCTCGCTGCCATCCCAGAACAATCCAGCCTCTCCCAGTCCAGTTCCAGGCGCAATGATGGCCTGATTCCCCGTGGATTTTTCTACGCGGTTGAGAGGGATCAAGTCCTTGGCTGCGAGCGCCCCAATTCCCCAAGCACTGGCTTCGAGATCGTTGATCAAAAGCGTGGCTGGCATTTGAATCTGTTTCGCCAGCCGGGACTGCTCAATCACCCAGGGAAGATTGGAAGTCTCGACGCGACCGTTCTGCACCGGACCCGCAATGCCGAAGCAGGCAATCTCGGGATGTTCGGCTGTATCGGCGAGAAATTTGGAAACAATTTCACCCAGTTCGCCATATTCGCGGCTGGGAAAGACGCTCTCGGAGATAAGTTGGAGGTGTCCGTTCTGCGGCTGAAAAAAAGCCAGTCGAGCGTTGGTGCCGCCAATGTCGCCGGCCAGAATCATTTCTCGAAGTTCCTCCAGCGCCGCCCGTCGCGCTCCAGCAATTCGTCCGCTTCCTTCGGTCCCCACGTGCCCGAAGCGTAATTCGGGAAGGTGCGCGGGGGCAGCGCCTTCCACAGTTCCAGTACCGGGTTCACTACGTTCCAGCCCGCCTCTACCATATCAGCCCGTTGGAATAAAGTTTGATCGCCGATCATGCAGTCGTGCAACAGCCGTTCGTATCCGGTGCTGGGCTGCTTGCCAAAGTATTCCTGATATTCAAAGTTCATATCGACGGTGCCCAGGCGCATGACCGGCCCCGGAACCTTCGCGGCAAATTGCAGTGAAATGCCTTCCTCGGGCTGAATGTGAAGCACCAGTTGATTCGGCATCAGGTGTTCCACCGAAGTATCGCGGAAGAGCACAAAGGGCGCCCGCCGGAATTGGATGACAATATGGGTGTTTCGTGCCGGCATACGCTTGCCTGTGCGCAGGTAGAAGGGAACATCCGCCCAGCGCCAGTTGTCGATCATCAGCTTCATCGCCACGTAGGTTTCGGTGCGCGAATCCGGCGCTACGTCAGGTTCGCTACGATAGGCCGGCACGTCTTTGCCAGCCTCTAGGCCCGCTCCGTATTGTCCGCGCACGGAACGGCTCAGCACTTCCTGGTCGCTCAATGGTTGGATGGCATGCAGAATTTTCGCTTGCTCGTCCCGGACCGCATTGGCGTCGAAGGAAATCGGCGGCTCCATCGCGGTCAGAGTGATCAGTTGCATGATGTGATTCGGAACCATATCGCGCAGCGATCCGGCGTGTTCAAAATATCCGCCACGGCCCTCCACTCCCACGGTTTCAGCCACCGAAATCTGCACATGATCGATATAGCGCCGATTCCAGATGGGCTCAAAGATTCCGTTGGCAAAGCGGAAGGCCATGATGTTCTGCACGGTTTCTTTGCCCAGATAATGATCGATGCGGTAAATCTGCTTCTCGTCTGCCAGTTTGAGCAGTTGCTGGTTGAGAGCTTTGGCGGACTCCAGATCGTGGCCAAAAGGTTTTTCAATCACAACCCTGCGCCAGTGATCGTTGCCTTGTTCCATCAATCCATTCGCGGCTAGCTTCTCGACAATCATCCCAAAAAAACTTGGGGCGGTCGCCATGTAGTAGAAGACGTTCTGCTGCGTAGCGTGGTCTCGGTCGATCTGCGCCAGACGCTCCTTGACCTTTGGATAAAGCTGATCGTCGTTAAAATCTCCGGCAAAATAATAAAAGCGGCGGGCGAAGCTGTCCCAGATGGCATCGTCGATGCAATCTCCGCAATACTGCTTCACGTCGTCTTTGATGCTTTTTCGGAAATCCTCATCGCTCATCTGGCTACGCGCCACTCCCAAAACCGCAAACTCCTTTGAAAGCAAGTCTGCCCGCGCCAGGTTATAAAGTGCCGGCAGCAACAAGCGCGCCGTCAAATCGCCGGCTGCTCCAAAGATCACCATCACGCAGGGATCGCCCTGTTTGCCGATCCGGGGTACCGCTGTCGTGGGTTTCACCGCGAGTTGAGCCATGAATGACAATCCTCTGAATTACAGTATGAAGCCGCGATAATAACGCGAACGATCTACGCGCTTTTCTTCTTGGGAGCGCCCGCCTCGATATGGCCGCCAAACTTTTGCCGCATGGCGGAAAGCATTTTCTCCGCAAATGTATGTTGCTGGCGCGAGCGGAAGCGCACGTACAGCGCCGCCGTCAACACATCCGCCGGCACGGCCTCTTCCAGCGCCGCCTGGATCGTCCAGCGGCCTTCTCCGGAGTCCTGCACAAAACCCTCGTATTCCGAAAGCGTCGGATTTTCCGTCAGAGCCATCGCCGTCAGGTCCAGCAGCCAAGAACTCACCACACTGCCACGGCGCCAGACCTCGGCAATATCCGGCAAGTTCAAATCGTATCGGATATTTTCCGGCAGCTCTTTGCTGGTGGCATTCTTGAAGATGTCAAAGCCTTCGGCATATGCCTGCATAATGCCGTACTCAATGCCGTTGTGTACCATTTTCACAAAGTGCCCGGACCCCGAAGGCCCGCAGTGAATGTAACCTTCTTCCGCCGAGCCGCCCAGCTTTTCCCGTCCCGGCGTGCGGGGAATATCGCCGGTACCCGGCGCCAGCGTTTTAAAAATAGGATCGAGACGTCTAACCGCTTCGTCCGGGCCGCCAATCATCATGCAGTAGCCGCGATCCAGACCCCAGACCCCACCACTGGTCCCCACGTCAACGTAGTGGATGCCTTTACCTTTAAGTTCTTCCCCGCGCCTCACGTCATCTTTGAAATAAGAATTGCCGCCGTCGATAATTGTGTCGCCCGACTGCATGTGCTGCGCCAGTTTTTGTACCGTCTCTTCGGTTGCATTGCCCGACGGCACCATGATCCACACCGTCCGTGGCGGCGTCAGTTTCGCAATCAATTCTTCCAGAGACGAGGACCCGCCAGCGCCTTCCCCCACAAGTTGCTTCACCGAGTCCGCGCTGAGATCAGAGACGACCAGATTATGTCCGCCGCGCATCAGGCGCCGGGTCATATTAGCGCCCATCCGGCCCAGACCCACCATTCCCAATTGCATTGATTGCTCCTTAAGTTCTTGCCTTGTTCCCGCGGCGCGCTCTTCAGCGTAGTGCGAGGAACGGCCGCGCTCTCCGCTGAGTTTATGCCAGGGCTTTTTGAATAGTTGCTGCCAGGGTCTTCAACCCTGCTTCCAGATCATGCAGGTGAATGCGCAATGCCCGGCGTCCTCGTTCCACCAAGACTTGAAAGTCACCTCGCGCCTGCGCCGCTTTCACAATGCCGAACGTATACTTCTGATTGGGTACGGGCAGTTCGACCGTATCGTCACACGTGATCTGCAGAAAAACCCCAGAATTGGGACCACCCTTGTAGGCTTGTCCGGTCGAATGCAAGAAACGCGGCCCGAATCCCAAGCAGGTGGCAACGTGCTTTTTGTCTCGCACCGCGTGCCGCATCCCCTGCAGGCTCTTCTCGTGTGCTTCATTCATCTCGATGTAACCCAGCAGGGCAAAATAATCGCCTGCGCCGATGCGTCCAAGATGTGCCTTCAAATATCCCGCCAGAGACTTGTCACTGCCCAGCGCCTTTGCCAATGCGGCCGCATTCTTATCATCGGTGAATAGTTGGACGCCACCCTCTTCCAGCACAGGCTTTTCCGAGGGAAGGGAACCGGTCTTCTCATATTCGGAGGTCAAACTCTTGGTCACGATTTTGCTGGCTTCAACGTCGGGCTGGTTAAACGCGTTGATCTGGAGGATGGAGCCGGCCACCGCCGTGGCAATCTCCCAGCGGAAGAATTCCGCTCCGAGATCGTAAATGTCCCCCATGACGATGCGCAGCACGGCATGCCCTGCTTTCTCCAGCGCCTCAACTTTTGCATTCACTCCGACGTTTGTGCCGTGCTCCGTATGGATGTAGGCAAATAAGCGGTCCTGCCCGTAAACTTCAGGTGCCGCCAATTCCTCGCGATCTACGGGGATAATTCCTTTTCCAACTTTTCCTGTCGATTCCGCCAGCAGTTGCTCGAGCCATGCGCCCAGATCCGAGACGTCGGAAGAAGTGATCAGGGTGACTTTATCGCGCCCGGTTCGTGCCGCTTCCCCCAGAATAATTCCTAGTACCGCTCCGGGATTTTCCCCGACGGCCGCTTCTGGCCCGCACGCCCTTACCATCTCCAGGGCGCGGTCCAGAAGGTTCTTTACGTCCACTCCCATAGCCGCAGCCGGTACCATGCCGAAGTTCGAAAGCGCGGAATAACGCCCGCCGATCGAGGGCCTGCCATAGAAAATGTGCCGGAAGCGATCAGCCTCGGCCACGTGCTGCATCTTCGAACCAGGATCGGTCACCGCCATGAAATGACTGCCGGCCTTGTCCGCGCCTACCACTTCCTTGGTTCGCTCGAAGAAATACTGTTTGAAAATATTCGGCTCGAGGGTGCTCCCGGATTTGCTGGAAACGATGAATAGTGTGCGTTCGATGTCGATCTTGCCTTCGATCGCCTTCACTTGCGCCGGATCGGTCGAATCTAGAACGTGCATCTCGGGGTATCCCGAGATCTTTCCAAAAGTCATTCGCAATACTTCCGGGCACAAGCTCGACCCGCCCATACCCAGAAGAAGAATGTCTCTGAAGCCGGCGCTCCATACTTCCTTGGCCAGATTGCGAAGCTCCACCGGATGCGCAATCTGATCCGCAGCAATGTCCAACCATCCCAGCCACTTGTCCTCGTCATCGCCGCTCCACAGCGAGGCATCGCGCTGCCAGAGGCGCTGCATTTTCTTGTTGCTCTGCCAGTCTGCGATTGTGCGCTTCACGCTGGCAGCCAGGTTTTCCGGAAGCGAAGACTTCAGGCGGCTCAAGCGTTCTTTCCTTTGTTCTGCGTATTTTTTTCCACCGCACCCAGCAGTTTGTGGAAGGCATCGGCGAAGAGCTTCACTCCATCCTCGGTCAGCTTGGTGGTGACTTCTTTCATCGAGATGCCCGCCTTCGCCAGATTATTCATGACGGTCTGCGCTCCCGCCACGTCCTCGGTCAAGCTGTTGCGCAACTTTCCGTGATCGCGAAAGGCATCGATCGTCGCCGGAGGCATTGTGTTTACTGTGTCCGGACCAATCAACTCTTCCACATACATCACATCGCGATACGCCGGATTCTTGGTGCTGGTGCTCGCCCACAGAACCCGCTGGGTCTGCGCGCCCTGGGCCGCCAGTTTGTCCCAGCGAGGTCCGCTGAATAGGCGCTGGTAGCTCTGGTAGGTCAGCTTTCCGTTCGCGATTGCAACTTTGCCCAGCAAACTCTTCAGGAACTCCTGCTGCTTCGCATCGCCGGTGCCTTTTAATTTTTCATTGATTAACGAATCCACCAGCGAATCAATGCGGCTGATGAAGAAGCTGGCCACGCTCGCCATCTTCTTTAAATTTCCTCCGCGTTTTGCCAGGTCTTCTACTCCGCTGATATAGGCTTCCGCAACCTTCTCGTACATGTCCTGCGCGAACAACAACGTCACATTAACGTTGATGCCTTCGCCAACCGCCTGACGGATGGCGGGCAGCCCTTCCGCAGTGCCGGGAATCTTGATCATCACATTCTCGCGGTTCAATGCTTTCCACAATCGCCGCGCCTCTTCGATCGTCTCTGACGTCTTTAGCGCCAGCAGTGGCGATACTTCCAGGCTCACATACCCGTCTCGAAAATTCGACCTCTCGTATACTGGACGCAGCGCATCTGCCGCAGCCTGAATGTCGCGAATCGCAATCTGTTCATAGCGCGCCGTCGTGTCCAAATCCTGACGCGACGATAAAGACTTGAGCATATCGTCGTACAGCGAACTCTCTCCAATGGCCTTTTCGAAGATGGATGGATTCGAGGTCATTCCTCGTAACCCATCCTCCTCGATCATCCTTTTCAAATCTCCGCTCGTGATCAAATCACGCCGGATGTAGTCCAGCCACATTGACTGTCCGTAACTGAGCAATTCCTGCAAAGGATTTGTAACTTTCGTATTTTCGATAACGCCGGTTGGCTGCATAAAAAATCTCCTTTAACGAAGCGACTGCGGATGTCGCCACTACCAAAACACTATTTTCGACCTAAAGCCTTGCGCGCCTCGGCGACCACTGCGTCGGCAGTAAATCCGAAATATTTCAGCAAATCCTTCAATGGCGCGGACGCTCCGAAGCGATGCATCCCCACCATGCGGCCTTTCAATCCAACGTAACGCTCCCAGCCAAACGTGGAAGCCATCTCCACCGAAACCCGCGCCGTCACTGAAGCGGGAAGCACGCTCTCTTTGTAAGCTTCATCCTGCTTGTCAAAGATATCCCACGAGGGCATGCTCACCACGCGCGCCTGAATGCCTTCGGCCGTGAGTTTTTGGAAGGCCTCCACGCACAACGAAACTTCACTGCCGGTGCCAATCAGGATAACGTCCGGTTTGCCTCCGGGCGCATCGGCCAGCACGTATGCTCCCTTTGCGGTTCCGGAGGCCGCGCCGTACTTCGAGCGGTCAAAAGTCGGCATGGCTTGACGAGTCAGCACTAACGCAACCGGCTGGCATTTTAGCTGCGCAATGATTTTCCAGGCTTCCGCCACTTCATTGGCGTCACCCGGACGCAGTACCACCAAGTTGGGCATGGCTCGCAGTGACGCCAGTTGCTCAATGGGTTGATGCGTGGGCCCGTCTTCGCCCACCCCGATCGAATCGTGGGTGAAGATAAAAATGGAGGGCTGCTCCATCAGCGCGGCCAGCCGCATGCTGGCTCGCATGTAGTCACTGAAATTGAAAAAGGTGGCGCCGAAGGCACGAATGCCCGAAACCGTGAGGCCGTTTACGCTGGCGCCCATGGCATGCTCGCGCACTCCAAAATGCAAATTACGCCCAGCGTAGTCCTGTGGCTTGAAGTCGCCAGCCCCGTCAAACTTCAACGTAGTTTTATTGGAGGTGGCCAGATCGGCCGACCCACCCATCAGCCAGGGAATGCTCTGCGCCAATGCATTTAACACTTTTCCGGAACTCTCGCGCGTGGCCACTCCCTTTGCATCGGCTGGAAACGTTGGTAGATTTTTCTCCCAGTCTTTGGGAAGCTCACGGTGTTGCATCTCGTGCAAACGTTCCGCCAAATCCGGATATTTTCGCGAGTAAGCCGAGAAAGTCCTAGTCCAAGCGGCGCGCGCTTCCTTGCCACGCTTTCCAATGCCTTCCTTAAAGCGCTCGCGCACGCCCTCAGGCACCAGAAACTTGGCATCTTCCGGCCAGCCATAAAATTTCTTCACCAGTTTTACTTCATCTTCACCCAGTGGTTCGCCATGCGATGCGTTGCTATCCTGCTTATGCGGAGAACCATATCCAATATGGCTATCCACAATAATCAGCGTCGGACGATCCGTCGTTTTTTGGAAAGTCTCAAACGCACGCCCCAGCATCTCCAGATCGTTAGCATCGGCGACGCGGGTCACGTTCCACCCGTATCCCACAAAACGCGTAGCGACATCTTCTGTAAAGGACCAGCTTGCCGGACCGTCCAGCGTCACATGATTGTGGTCATACATCCAGCAAAGATTTGAGAGTTGCAGATGCCCCGCCAGCGACGCAGCCTCGCCGCCAATTCCTTCCATTAAATCGCCATCCGAACACATGGCGTAAACGTTGTAATCGAAAATTTTGAAGTCTGGCCGGTTGAAGTTTGCCGCCAGCCACAGGCTTGCAATCGCCATCCCCACGCTGTTTCCCACGCCCTGGCCGAGCGGGCCCGTCGTGGTTTCAACTCCCGTAGTCACGTGCGACTCAGGATGGCCCGGAGTCCAGCTTCCCAGTTGGCGGAAGCGTTTGATTTCTTCCATCGGCACAGCCAATCCATTTTTAACATTGCCGTCTTTATCCACTTCGCGCACGCCTGCCAGGTGGAGCATGGCGTAAAGCAGCATGGAAGCGTGCCCGTTCGACAGCACGAACCGGTCGCGGTTCAACCACTTCGGATCCTCGGGGTCGTAGCGCAGAAATTCCTGCCACAGGCAGTAGGTCACCGGAGCCAGCCCCATGGGTGCGCCGGGATGCCCGCTGTTGGCTTGTTGCACGGCATCGATCGCCAGGGTGCGAATCGTATTAATACACAAGGTGTCCAGTTGCTTGCCGGTAACCACTGCTTGTTCGCTGACGGCCATGCCTTGCGCGCTCCTTGCCGGGGAACAGCTTCATTACCGCCGGAATTCCCACTGGCCTACTCTTTTAGAGTTTCAAAAATCAAAAGAGTTGCAAATACGCTTCGAGTGTACCAATTTCCCTCGAAGCCATGTCGCTGGGCCTGTGAAAATTGTGTAGATCGTTGGAAACGACGAGAGACGGAAAGACGAAAAAGGCAGGACTTGCTATTTCAACAGTTGCAGGTAGCTGTTTTCGGTTTGGGAAGCCCGAGTTGTTTGTTGAACATATTTCAGGAACTGTCGCAGATTTTCTTTTCCAGCCGGGTCCATGTTGTCAAAACGAATTCGCACCCCGCCGGACCGTGCGCTTCGTGTTACCACTCCATTTAATGCCAGACCTTTGACCCAAATCTTCCCGCTTGCCACCCAGAGTCCAATTTCAACTTTGGCGCCTCCCGCAATTGGGGTGGCAGTTTCCACTTGGCATCCTCCCCGGCTAGTATTAGAGAGGTTGCCCCAGATCGGAGCCTCGGCATTATTTACTCGCAGTTCCACTGCCACAAAGCATTTGAGTCTTGGGTGCTGGCGGCGGTCATCTCCCCAATTCGCCCCGAACAAGTCAGGTTCAAACGGTGGAGACGTCGCCGTTAGCCTGTTGTCCGACGGCACGGGCATTTCTAGTTCTATGTTTTTAGCAGGCGTATTCGTCCCTGAACCGCTCTTGATCGCCCGCATGGTAGCCAGCAGCGTTTCTTCTCTTTTTTCCGGTGGGGCATCGCGATAAGCTTGCAGTAACGTACCAAGATTTCGTGCCAATTCTGGATCGGCCAATAATTTGGTCCAATCCGTTCCCGCGCTCGCCTTTGAATTCGAGTCTTTCATAAGAATGCTTGTCTTCCGCCTACAGATAGGCGGGGCCAGTATCCAGCGTGGATGAACTTTTGTCAGTGTGCAAGATGACTGAGGTCACAGGCACATTCGTCATTTTTGGAACTGAATAACTACGCCTTCCGATCCTCACGGTTGACTCTGCCTCAGATTCTCCTAAACTGGTCCTTCTTGCTTGCTTTTAGCCTTCCGTTTAAACAAAAATTAAACACGAGTGGCTGCGGTTAGCATCCAAGTCAAACCGGGCAGACCCCCGGGTTTTGCATCGCAATGCGGTTTAGGCGAATCAAAAGTAAACGTCATGCCATGAATGAGAAAGGGCGTCCCAACTGCTTCGTAATAATGGGACTTTTCGAAAGCGGAAAATGCATCGATCGTCATCTTGCTCAGCTAGCCGTATCGTTCTTGCTTTCCTAGTCTTGACCGCCGTTTCTCGCCTGATCGCCCAATCCTCTCCATCGCCTTCCATCACCCTGTCGGGCTCGCAAAGTTCATTCAATGGTAGTGAGCCTGAGGGTCAGGCTTCGCCGGAGGTTTTGCAGATTAGTTTTCAGGAGGCGATCGAGCGCGGCCTGCGCAACAACCTTGGGCTGCTACTTTCCGGAGACCAAACCATTACGGCCCGGGGCGAGAAGTGGAAGGAGCTCAGCAACCTTCTGCCAAATGTCTCAGCCCGTGTAGTGGAAAATGTTCAGACGCAAAGCCTTACGGCCCTGGGGCTAAAAAGTAACGTGTTTCCGTTTCCGATTCCTCGAGTGATTGGCCCCTTCAATTTCCTCGACGCCCGCGCCTCCGTGGTGCAGTCTTTCAGTTTCAGGGATATTGAAAGGCAGAAGGCTGCGTCGGAAAGCTTAAAGTCAGCTCAGTACAATTACAAAGATGCCCGCGAACTTGTCGTACTCGCCGTCGGCAACGCCTATCTGCTGGCCATAGCAACCGGCGCGCGCATCGAAGCCACCGATGCTCAGGTTCAGAACGCGCAAGCCCTCTACACTCGCGCCGCAGATCAGCAGAAGGCCGGGCTCAGTCCCGCGATCGATACCCTCCGCTCGCAAGTTGAGTTACAAACCCGCCAGCAACAACTGATTGCCGCGCGCAACGACTTGGCCCGGCAAAAACTTTCTTTGGCTCGCGTGATCGGCTTACCTCCCGGACAGGCCTTCGTCCTCACCGAGAAGGCTCCCTACGAAGCCCTCACCCCCTTGCCGGTTGAGACGTACCTGCAGCGTGCCTACGCTTCGCGCTCCGATTACCAGGCTGCGCAAGCGCAACTTCGGGCCGCTGAACTGTCACACCGGGCAGCTGTCGCGGGACGCTATCCGTCCCTCGATATCGATGCCAACTACGGCGATATCGGAGTAACTCCCGCGCATTCAAATGGAACATGGCAGGTGAATGGTGGTCTCAGTATTCCCATCTTCGCCGGGGGCAAGGTTCATGGCGAAATTCTTGAAGCCGATGCCCAACTCAAGCAGGCGCGCTCGCAATTGGGCGACCTGCGCGGCCGCATCGATTATGAGGTACGCGCCGCACTGCTCGACTTAAGCTCAGCCGCAGAACAAGTGGAAGTCGCTCGCAGTTCCGTCGAGTTGGCGGAGGAATCGCTCACTCAATCGCGGGATCGATTTACCGCTGGCGTCGCAGATAACCTTGAAGTGGTGCAAGCGCAAGAGTCCGTCGCCGCCGCGCATGAGAGTTTTATCCAGAGCCTCTATGCCCACAATCTCGCAAAGGTAGAACTTGCGTATGCCATAGGAGATGCCGAGCAGGGCGTCAAGCGATACTTGAAAGGCGAGAAATAATTTAACCTTTATGGAACAGTCCCAAACTCAAACGCAGAACCAGTCAACTGTGACCGCCGCACAAAACCCGCCGAACAATTCCCCTTCTGTCGTGCAGCCGGTCCAGGCAGGAAAAAATCCCGACAGCCGCACTCAGCCTTTGCCTTCCACTTCTCGAGACCTGCACACCCGTCCTTCGCGCACCGCCAGTCCCGGTTTTCGCATTGCGGTCATCATCGCTGTGGTCGTGCTGCTGGTGATTGGCTTCTTTGTCTACCGCCATCTCTCCAGCTACGAATCTACCGACGATGCTCAAGTGGACGGGCACGTCAATTCCATCAGCACCCGTATCTCCGGCCACGTAGTAAAACTGAATGTCACCGATAATCAGGCGGTCGAAGCCGGAACCGTCCTGGTCGAGATCGATCCTGCCGATTACCAACTCGCCTACGATCGCGCCAAAGCCGACTACGATAGCGCCCAGGCGGCTGCCTCTGCTGCCGGCATCGACGTTCCCATTGCAACCATAAGCACCACGAGTCAAGTGTCATCTTCGCAAGCGGACGTCTCCGCCGCTCGCGCTGGGATCTCCGCCGCTAAGCAGCAAGTCGAGGCCGCTAAGGCCCAGCGCGACCAAGCCGAAGCCAACAACGTGAAAGCTCAAAATGATCTCCAACGTTATAAGCAACTGGTCGACAAGCAGGAAATTTCCCAACAGCAATACGATGTCGCTGTAGCCGCCGCTAAAGCCAGCGCTGCTGCCGTCGACGCCGCCCGTGCCATGGTCGATTCCGCTCAGGCCCAGATCACGCAAGCGCAAGCCAAACTTGCACAAGGCGAAGCCAACTACCGCAACGCCCAAACTGCTCCTCAGCAAATGCAGATTACGCGCTCCAAAGCCGTCTCTGCCCTGGCCGACGCTCAACGTAAGAAAGCCGATCTCGATCAGGCTGCCCTTAATCTGCAATACACAAAAATCGTCGCGCCCGTCGCCGGCATAGTCAGTGATCGCACCGTCGAAGTAGGCCAAAACGTCAGCCCAGGCCAGGAATTAATGAAGATTGTTCCCCTTAATGATGTGTGGATTACTGCCAACTTCAAAGAGACCCAGTTGCGCGAAATGAAGGTTGGCCAGCCCGTCACCATCGAAGTCGACGCCAACGGACGCACCTACAAGGGCAAAGTTGACAGCTTTGCCGGAGCCAGCGGCGCCCGCTTCAGTTTGTTGCCTCCTGAAAATGCCACGGGAAATTACGTAAAAGTGGTGCAGCGCATTCCGGTAAAAATTATTCTCAATCCCGGCGAAAATGACGGCACTCTGCGCCCCGGCATGTCCGTCACTCCGAAGGTCTGGATTCGCCGATGAGCGCTGCTGCTCCGCCCATGGAGAACGCCGATCTCTGGCGTCCCGCCATCAATCCGTGGATCATCGCCATCACGGTCACGCTGGCAACGTTCATGGAAGTGCTCGATACTTCCATCGCCAACGTTGCCCTTCCTCATATTGCCGGTAGCCTGTCCGCTGGCCAGGACGAAAGCACCTGGGTGCTCACTTCCTACCTGGTTTCGAACGCCATCGTTCTACCGTTGAGCGGCTGGCTCTCATCCATCATGGGCCGCAAGAATTTCTATATGAGCTGCGTCGCACTCTTCACCGTGAGCTCATTTCTTTGCGGACTCGCCCCCAACCTTGCCACGCTGATCATCTTCCGCGTACTGCAAGGCGCCGGTGGAGGCGGCCTTCAACCCAGCGAGCAAGCCATCCTCGCCGACACTTTTCCTCCGGCCAAGCGTGGCATGGCCTTCGCGGTTTACGGCATCGCCGTGGTCACAGCGCCCGCCATCGGCCCCACACTTGGTGGGTGGATCACCGACAACTTTACCTGGCGCTGGATTTTCTTCATCAACATTCCCGTTGGAATTATTTCTCTCCTGCTGACCTCGCGCCTGATTCAGGATCCGCCCTACCTCAAGCGCCGCAAGCTCAGCGAAACTAAAATCGATTACGTCGGCCTCGGCTTCGTCGCCCTCGGTCTTGGCGCTCTGCAGATCGTCCTCGACAAAGGCCAGCGCGACGACTGGTTCGAATCGCACTTCATTCTAATTCTTTCCCTCGTGGCTGCTGCCGCCCTCATCTTCGTCATCATCTGGGAGTGGCGTCATAAAGATCCCATCATCGATCTCCATCTTTTCAAAGATCGCACCTTCGCCGTCTCGAACCTGCTGATGTTCATGCTGGGCTTCGCCCTGCTCGGCAGCACATTGCTTTTACCTCTCTTCATGCAGACACTACTCGGCTATACCGCTGAAGAAGCGGGCCTCGCCCTCATGCCCGGAGGCTTCACTATCATAGTTCTCCTGCCCTTGGTCGGATTCTTGCTCTCGCGCTATAGCCCGCGCTGGCTCTTATTCTTTGGCTTGATCGTGCTCTCCGGATCTCTGTTTCATATGGCCGGATTCGACCTCGGCATGGATTTCCGCACCGCTGCGGTCGCACGCATGTTCCAGGCCGCGGGCATGGCGTTCTTGTTCGTGCCCATCAATACCGCGGCCTACGCCTTCCTGCCTCGCGACAAAAACAACGCCGCCTCAGGATTGATGAACCTTGCTCGCAACATAGGGGGAAGTGTCGGAATTTCGCTGGTCACTACCATGCTCGACCGCCGCAGCCAGGTTCACCTCAACGACCTGTCCCGCAACCTCAGTTCCAGCAATCCTGCCCTGAGGTCCACCATCGCCGGTGCAGCGCGGGCCTTGCAGTCCCACGGATCGAGCGCGGCTCTCGCGACTAAGCAGGCCTATGCACTGGTTGAAGGCACGCTGCAGCGCCAGGCCACCATGCTGGCTTACATCGACGATTTCCGCTTCCTCGGAGTGGCCATCCTGCTCATGGTCCCTCTGGTTTTTCTGATGAAAAAAGGCAAACCCGGCGCTATGGTTGTACACTAACTGCCGTGTTGGAGCGCCTCTTCGTCAAATCGGATAGCGATGCGCACCAGCCCGAGTCGGGGAACTGTGCTATCAAGGGCTCGGGAAGGGCACGACTCCAGTCGTGCCATCAGTCTGCCGGAGACCAAGCGGCTTTAGCCGCTGCGGCTGGCTCTGAAGTCTGGGGAGGAAACCATGTTTCGTCTGATCACCATCGAGCGTGAATACGGCTGCGGTGGCGGCGCCATTGCCGCTCAACTCGCCGCGCGTCTAAATTGGAAACTTTGGGATCGCCTGCTCACCGAGGAGATCGCCCGCCTCGCCAATGTAGATTGCTCCGAAGTTTCGCGCTGCGACGAGCGCATGGATAGCAGCTTTTACCGGCTGGCGAAAACTTTCTGGCGCGGCAGCTACGAACGCACGTCTCCTTTAGGGAATCAAGCCTTTGACACCGACCGCATGGTTTCACTAATGGAGCAGGTCGCCCCGAAAATCGCCGCGGAAGGAAACGCCGTCGTCGTCGGTCGCGGCATGCCCTACTTCTTGCGCGAGCACTCAGACGCCTTCCACGTCTTCCTCTACGCGCCCCGTGCTGAAAAAGTCCGCCGCCTGCTGGCCGACGAATGTACCCGATCGAAAGCCGAAGAACTTGTCGACACCGTCGACCGCGAGCGCATCGCCTTCGTCAAACACTACTTCGATGCCGACTGGCCCACCCGCTCGCTCTACCATATGATGATCAATACTGCGGTGGGAAATGGAGCCGTAATCGAGACCATTCTCAACACCATGCACTTGGTCGAAGGCAGGCCCAAAGCGACAGATTACGAGCCCGCCAAATTGCCTACCTCGGTCTAGTGGTGCCCCAGCCGCAAAGCGGTGGAGGAATGCAGCCCACGGCGCAAGCCGCGGGTAGTGTGTGTGCCGTCTAACCACCCCGGAGTGGCGAAAGAAATTGCCCGATTCCTTAGCCCCTGACCCCTAGTCCCTAGCCCCTGGTCTCACCGGTGCCGGACAACACCCTTCCGCACAAACATCCGCTCTCGGCCCCAACGACCCCACTGCTCTTCGCTCCCCTCCAGGATTCACGCGTTCCATAATCAACTCCGGAATCATCGCGATAAACTTGGGATGCACTCCCACCGTCTTCGCCCGTGTCATCGGCAAGCTCAACGAATTACAGAGTTGCTTCGCCTCAATATCCAGGTCGTACAACACTTCCATGTGATCGGAAATAAAACTGATCGGCGCCAGCACTACCGCCGACGCCAAATTCTCCGTCTTCACTTGCCGCAGATATTCCAGAATGTCAGGGCCCAGCCACGGCTGTCCTGGCGATCCGCTGCGGCTCTGGTAAACCAGCGCATCATTCTTATGGCCCAGTTCTCCCGAAACCAGCCGTCGCACCTCTTCCAGTTGTTTCACGTAATCGCTGGTGTTCGCCATCGACATGGGAATGCTGTGCGCCAGATAAACAATCTGCACATTCCTCCGCGCGTCGGCTGGTACCGCCTGTACTGCCTCCCGCACCCGTTCCACCGTCGCCTCAACATACAAGGGATGGTTGAAAAACGCCCTCAGCTTGTCGACTTCCGGCGCGCCTTCGCCGACTTCACTCTGCGCCCGCACAATATCCTCGCGATACTGACGGCATCCCGAGTAAGAACTGTAGGCCGATGTAACAAAACCGACTGCCCGCCGAACACCATCCTTCTTCATCTTCAGTAGCGTCTCCGCCAGGAAGGGATGCCAGTTTCGGTTTCCCCAATAAATCGGCAGTTTAGGCCCGTGCATATCCAACTCTGCTTGCAGCGCCGCAATCAGAGCCCGTGTTTGTTCGTTGATCGGGCTCTTACCCTCGAAATGATAGTAGTGCTCCGCCACGGTCAACAGACGTTCACGCGGAACGTTTTTTCCGCGCAATACGGTCTCCAGGAAGGGAATCACGTCTTCCTTTGATTCAGGCCCCCCAAAAGACACAACAAGAATGGCATCGTAATTCATAGGATTGTCGTCGGGACTAACGCAAGATAGGATTTTAGGGTCAAGCGGCAGGATACCAAATCAATTTCCGTGTACCACCGTAGCCGAAGCCGCTTCGGCATTCCTTGAAACCGATACCGGCCGGTCCAGCGAAATATCCATCTCGGTAAACCGCGGTAGCACCACATCGCGCCCGTGGCGGCTCACCATATAGATCCCGGAGACGCAGCTCGATACAATTCGCGCCGTTCCCGCCGTCGACGCGTCGGTGGCGCTCGATATCAAAGCTTCCACGATCAACTGCGTCGCATCGTCGGCTTCCTTTGCCAGCCCCACGGTGACCCCGAGATTGATTGCCATCCAGGCCTTGCCCGGACGCTCCCCGTGCAACTGTCCTTCGGCATCGATGCGCGTGTGCGAATTCCGGTCCAACTCCGCCCCCGCAAGCGACGCAGCCAGCGGAATCACATTGCCTCCGGGCAAGGTAACTTCTGTAAATGTCAGGTACAGCGATCCCGCCCGGCTACCCCAACGTGGCGGAGTTTGTTTCACCACTTTGCCCTGGAACAAGCTCCCCGCCGGCAGAACCACGCGCGAATTTACCGTTACGGGTGCGATCAGACGTGCTTGAATCAAGTCGCCGGCTCGGTTCTTCGAAGCGCTCACGTTTCCCAGCAGAAGGATCTTGCACGTCGTGCCGGCCGGAAGGGTTTCCGGTGGCGAGAGGTCAGCTTCGGCATTCGCATCGTTTGCGCCAGTCGTCGCATCCTCCTCCTGCGCGCTGAAAGCTTCCAGCACCATCAGGGGTGTAGTCATCTTTCCCGATCGATACAGCCCGCCGCTCTTGCTCACCTCAACCGATCCCGCTTCGCCGTTGCTTTGTCTCGGTTTCTTTTGCTTCGCTTGCGCATTCACCTCGCGTTTTCGGCTGATCGAGATCAGCGAAACCTCCAGGGAACGTTCCTTCCCTGGCTCAGAGATGGTAGCCGTCTTGAATACGAGATATCCCTGGTGCCGAGGGGTAAATGCTTTTACCACCCACGGCCAATGATCATCAGGAGTTCGGCGCCTTTTTTCCAGGTGATCCACGGCCAGCCGCACCTGGCTTCCCGCGGCGAACAATTCGCGATCCGAGGAGTAAACCTCCCGTGCCAGTTTGCCTTCCACCGTGTCGCCAGGTTTCAACTTGGAAAGCTTAATCGGTTGGTCCAGTTGGACCTTTAGATACAGGCCTGAACTCGCTAAGCTTGAATCAGCCAGGTTGCTTCTAGTTTCCTGCGCTGGGCAGCGCCCAGATCCAACCAACGCCGCAGCCACCAGCACCCCCGCGCCGGCAGCCCTCCAGTGCACACCATCCTTCATGACTTCTCCCGTTACCCGCTTGTGCGGGTTGGTCTTTAACCTATCGCTTGCTTCAGAACCAGTCAAACACCGCTGGTAATTGGCCCCGCCATTGAATCACGCACAGGTTCCTGTAAGCCTGTCTTCACTTTAATTGCACCATGTTGGTAAACCGTATAGCACTGTCGTGCCGAGACTTCCCGATTCGTGCCATTGTCAGAATTTCGTGTCGGGCTGAGGATGGTCGTGCTTAAAGAACACTACCAAAAATGAACGCTATTCCAACAATCCGGCCAAAGGAAAATCGAGATCGAGTGCTGGAGATGGTCGCGCGTCAGCAGGTCGCAGCGCCCCAGCCCACTTTCGCCAGCAAGCAGAACTTCCGATTGTTGATCGCGCTCTCTCTTCTTATGGTCGCTCTTGCCGCGGTTCTGATCAAGGATCGCGATTTTTGGTTCGGCTCGGAGCCGGTAGTCGAGTTCAACCCTGCTTCGGAAAGCGTTGCGGACAATACGACGCCCGCGCCCGCCAAGCCGCGTGTTCCAGCGAAGGCGCAAACGGTTGCTCCCAAGCACAGCAGCGTTGCCAAACTTCAATCGCACCCGGTCGTTGCGGAGACAGCCAAGCACTCCGTGCCTGACCAATCGTCGCCCGTCGCCGCCAACCGCGTCGTTCTCCCTCCGCTGGATGTCGAAGTAATCGCCGGGGATTCTCACCGCACGGTTCGTTCCGGAAGCAGCGTCGCCAAGGTTGAGATTCCCGCAGCACCGGCGGCTGTTTCCACCAATGCCGCCGAACACGAGCGTCTTTCCAACGTGAACATCCCGGCAATCCGCCAGACAATCGATGCCAACTACCCTCTTCTCGGACAAAATGCCCGGGTGCAAGGTTCGGTAATTCTGCAGGCAGTCATTGGCGCCGATGGCAACATCGAAAACCTCCGCGTCGTCAGCGGCCCCGCGATTCTGGCCAGTGCCGCGCAGCAGGCCGTGCGCCAGTGGCGCTTCAAGCCTTATCTGCAAAATGGTCAGCCGGTGGAAACTAAGACCCGCATCACCGTCAACTTCTCTATTCGCGTGGCCGGCAACTCCTCCACTGCTAGCTAGATTTCTGATTCACTGCAGACACCGCGGCTGGGATTTCTGGTGCGCCCGGAGAGATTCGAACTCCCGACCTATTGCTCCGGAGGCAATCGCTCTATCCATCTGAGCTACGGGCGCCCCTGCGGTAGAAGTAGTTTACATCACAGATGCCAGGCGCTATGCGTGGAAATTACTGGCCCAGGGCGAAGCGCTCAGCAGGCAATCGAGCGGACAGAACTTTCCAGCCGCGGGGCGGTTATGGGCCATCCGCAAGCGAACAAAATAGATTAGCTCGGTTGAAGTGGGGATTGTCTAGTAGCGGCCGCGTCCGCCGCCACCGCCGCCGCGTCCACCGCGATCGCCGCCACGATCACCACCGCGGCCTCCGCGATCGCGTCCACCGCCGCCAGCATGCTCGGTCTTGGGACGCGCCTCGTTCACATTCAGCGTGCGACCGCCTACTTGCTGGCCATTCAGGGCCGTAATGGCTTTTTCTCCGTCTTCATTGCTGGCCATTTCCACAAAGCCGAAGCCGCGGGAGCGGCCGGTATCGCGGTCGGTCATGATGCTGACCCGGTCCACTTGCCCGTACGCCTCGAACATCTGCCGCAGTTCGTCTTCTGACGTGTTAAAGCTCAAGTTGCCAACAAAAATATTCTTCAAGCGTCTTCCTCTGCATTGCGCTGTCGAAGTGCGAGCTCGATGCGGCGGACTGGCAGGTCGGGGAAACCTTCCTGGAAATCGAGACCGGAGCCGGCGAACAGTCAAATGCGGACGAAGTATAGCAGGTTTGTCAACTGTGGCAGGTTAAAAGCTCGCAATTTGGCGGCCTTAGCCCTATCCCGTATGCCACCCGGTCCAGAAACAGAAGGTCAATTCAGGTCCAGTTTCTTGATCGTCTCTTTCAACACATTCGCCGAATGTAGCAGCTTCTCCCTCTCAGCATCATCCAATTCCAGCCGCAGCACGCGCTGTATGCCGCCACGATCGACCACCGTGGGAAGGCTGAAACACACGTCGCTGATGCCGCAGTAGTCCTCCATCAGGCTGGAGACGGAGAGCACGGTATTCTGATGACGCAGAATCGATTGCGTGATGCGCAGCAACCCCGCAGCCACCGCGTAGTAGGTCGCTCCCTTGCGCTCAATAATGTGATAAGCGGCATCGCGGGTCGATTGGAAAATTTTCTCCATCTCGCGCGGATCGAAAGGCAAACCCTGCACCCGGCAATATTCCGGCAGATGCATGCCCGCGATATTGGCCAGAGACCATACCGGAACTTCGCTGTCGCCGTGTTCACCGATGATGTAAGCATGCACGCTGCTGGCGTCGACGCCGAAATGCTGGCTCAGCAGGAAGCGAAAACGCGCGGTATCGAGAATCGTTCCCGATCCCAGAACGCGCGAGGGCGGCAATCCCGAAAGCTTCCACGCTGCGTAGGTTAGAACGTCTACGGGATTGGTGGCGACCAGCAGAATGCCGCGCGGATTATGGCGGGAAATCTGAGGAACGATTTCGCGCCAGATGTGGGCATTGGCCAGCAAACAGTCGAGGCGCGATTGTCCCGGCTTTTGTTTCGCGCCCGCGGTCAGCACGGTGACTGCGGCTCCGGAGCAATCGTCATAGTCCCCCGCCCAAACGCGCGTTGGGTGAGTGAACGGCACGGTGTGGCTTAGGTCCATGGCTTCGCCCTCAGCCTTGGCGCGGTTGGCGTCGATAAGAACGATTTCCGCGGCCAGTCCGCTGAGTACCAGCGCATAGGCAAAAGTGGATCCGACATCGCCCGCTCCCACCACCGCCACGCGAACGGGACGAGATTCTTCTTGTGGGGTTGTTTCGTGCATGTGTGAATCTTCGGTCCGATTGAGTGTTCGGTGTAATGAGAACTATGCCGGGCTACGGTCAGCACTCGTCGACTTGCCAGAATCCCTCATGATGATAACCAACTTGCAGCAGCCGGTTCTTGGGATCATGCCGCTTGCCACAGCTTGGGCAGATTAAATAACGGCTCCACGCCGTTCCTTGATGATCGTAATTTTTGGCAACCGCGAAGGTTGTTCCGCAACTGCACGGAACCATAAACATCCGCAGCAACGGCGGGTTATTCGTCAGGATCTTTGATCTCACTGTTACTCTTCCACCGACGCCATCGCTCTCTTCTTGCGCTTATTGGATTGCAACACCTTCTTGCGCAATCGCAGGGATTTTGGCGTGATCTCCACGTACTCATCGTCCGAAATAAATTCGATGGCCTGTTCCAGATTCAGTTGACGAAAAGGGACGAGGCGAATAGCTTCGTCGGCCGTGGAGGCACGCATGTTGGTGAGCTTCTTTTCGCGCACGGCGTTCACATCGAGATCGTCATCCTTCGCGTTCTCGCCGACGATCATTCCTTCGTACAGCTCAACCCCGGCGCCCACGAAAAGCTCGCCGCGCTCCTGCAGTCCCCAGAGGGCGTAGGCCGTAGAAGTGCCGGCACGGTCCGCGATGAGGGCACCCGTGGGCCGGTGCGGGATGTCGCCTTGCCACTCCGTGTACCCGTCGAACAGGGAATTCATCACAATGGTGCCGCGCGTATCGGTGAGCAACTGGCTGCGCAGGCCGATCAAGCCGCGGCTGGGCACGCGGAACTCGATACGCACGCGGCCGTAGCCGTGGTTGTGCATGTTCGTGACTTCGCCCTTGCGCGATCCCAACTGCTCCATCACCACGCCGACAAAACCCTCGGGCACATCCACTGTAAGGTGTTCCACCGGTTCCATCATCTTGCCGTCGATTCTCTTGGTAACAATTTCCGGTTTCCCTACCATCAGTTCGTAACCTTCGCGCCGCATCATTTCAATGGTGATGGAGAGTTGCAACTCGCCGCGCCCCAAGACTTTGAACGAGTCGGTGGTATCCATTTCCTCCACCCGCAGAGAAACATTGGTGAGCAGCTCTTTCGCCAGGCGCTCGCGCAGGTTTCGTGAAGTCACGTAAGTGCCTTCGCGTCCGGCGAAGGGAGAATTGTTGACCGTAAACATCATGGCGATGGTGGGTTCGTCAATCACGATCGGCGGCAGCGGCGCTGGATTTTCGGCGTCGGTGATTGTCTCGCCGATAGTGATGCCTTCGACGCCCGCGACGGCAATGATGTCGCCCAGAGTTGTTTCCGTGATGTCGGTGCGTTTCAATCCAGAAAAGGAAAACAACTTCGTAATTTTGGTTTTTTGCAGGCTGCCATCTAGTTTGGCGATGGCGACATCTTCACCTGTGAACATAGTGCCGTTGAAGACGCGGGCAATGGCGAGCCGCCCCAGGTAATCGCTGTAATCCAGGTTCGCCACCAGAATTTGCAGCGGCCCTTTGGGATCACCCTTGGGCAGGGGAATGGTGTTCACAACTGCCTCAAACAGCGGCTGGAGATTTTCGCCGCCGCCTTTAATATTGGTCGATGCCGTGCCTTGCTTGGCATTGGTGTACAGCACAGGAAATTCAAGCTGATCTTCTTTGGCGTCGAGATCGATGAAGAGATCGTAAATTTCGTTGAGCACTTCTTGCGGACGCGCGTCCGGACGGTCAATCTTGTTAATAACGACAATCGGGGGGAGCTTGGCTTCCAATGCCTTGCTCAGCACATAACGCGTCTGCGGCAGCGGGCCTTCGCTGGCATCCACCAGCAGCATCACGCCGTCCACCATCTTCAGAGCGCGTTCGACTTCACCTCCAAAGTCGCTGTGGCCGGGGGTGTCGACAATGTTGATCTTTACATCGTGATAAAAGATGGCCGTATTCTTGGCCAAAATGGTGATGCCGCGCTCGCGCTCCAGTTCGTTCGAATCCATCACGCGGTCAACGTGATGTTCATTGGAGCGAAAGGTGCCGCTCTGTGTCAGCATGGCGTCAACCAGTGTGGTCTTGCCGTGATCGACGTGCGCGATGATGGCGATGTTGCGGATGCTCAAACTCAAAGTATGGGTTTTCCTTTATTTGCGAATCGAATGTTTACGGATTGAAAATTCAGGCCGCTAACAGGCGCGCTCAGCCGAAGCTGCCGGGGGCCTTCTATAACTTTACTATGGCTGGAGCATTCTAAGGGGATTACATCGCACTTACGTGCAGATGAGGGCGGGGAAGGGAAGCGAATTCCAAATCGCTAGAACGGATTCACCGTCTCGGCAATGTCCAATCCTGACTCGGCTCCAGCTTCGCCGCGAACTCGTAGCCGATACCAAAGCACGATCGCCACTAGCGAAAATACAAAGATGATGGTCGATACGGCGTTGATCTCCGGCGTAATTCCCCGCCGCAGCCGTCCCCAGATTTCCAGCGGCAACGTGTTCTCGCGGCCGATAAGGAAAAAACTTACCGCGATTTCATCCATCGAAAGCGTAAAGATAAGGAGCGCGGCGCCGATGATGGGCAACTTCAAATTCGGCACAGTGATGCGCCAGAACGTTTGCCAGTAATTCGCGCCGAGATCGAGAGAAGCCTCTTCCTGCGCGCGGTCAAGCTTTTGCAATCCTGCGAAGACTTCGGTGGTGGCAACGGAAATCAGCGCAGTGCCATGGCCCAGAACGATGGTGATCAGGCTGAGTCTGGTTCCGGCAATGTTGAACAGCATCAGCAGCGAAAGGCCGGTGATAATTCCCGGCAGGATCAATGGCAAAAGCACCAGACGGCGGAATAATGCCTTGCCGGGAAACTGTGCGCGCTCCAGGGCCAGAGCCGCGGGGATGCCAAAGGTCAGCGCGATCACCATGGCCGCCAGAGCAACCTGCAAACTGTTGAGAACGGAATCCCATATGGCGCTGTCGCGGAAAAGTGTGCGATACCAATCGAGCGTGAGGTGCTGCGGAGGGAATCCGCCGACGCCTTCGCCGTTGAATGAATAAAGGATCAGGAGAATGATCGGCAGATAGAGAAACGCAAATACGATGACGGCATGAGCCAGCAGCCAGCGCGGTCTCGAGTCAAACCTGTTGGCGCTCACGAGAAGCTCCACTTCTTCTCCAGCCGTTCAGAGAAGAAAAGCAGTCCCACCACCAGCAGTAACATGCAGAATGAAATCGCCGCACCCAGCGGCCAGTTGAATGCTGCCCCAAACAGGCTGACCACGATGTTGGAAATCATGATGCCACTGGGTCCACCGAGCAGCAGTGGGGCCAGAAAATCACCCAGGCTCAGCACGAATGCGAATGTAGCGCCTGCTACAACCCCAGGAATCGAGAGTGGGAAAATGACTTTCCAAAACGTCTGCGCAGGCGTCGCTCCCAGATCGTGCGATGCCTCCACCAGATTGCGCGGAATATGCTCCAACGCAGCGTAGATTGGCAGAAATGCAAATGGCGTATAGATATGGGTGAGTGTGAGCACCACGGCAAACGGGCTATAAAGTAAAAACTCCAGCGGATGCCTGGTCAGGTGCACATACTGCAGCAAAGTATTGAGCACACCGTCGGAGCCGAGGATTGTCTTCCACGCATAAGCCCGCACCAGATAGCTGACCCAGAGCGGAACGATCACCAACTGATAGAGCAGATCCTTCTTCTTACCGGCGTAAAAAGACATAAAATATGCCAGAGGATACCCGAGCAGCAGAGAGAAAATTGTTACCCGTGCGGCGATCCACATCGAGCGCAGCAATGTTTGCCAGTAGACATCCACTCGCAGCAATTGAATGTAGTTGGATAGACTCCAGGAGTGCTCGATAGTCTGTGCCGCAGAAACCGACCAGAAGCTGTAACAGAACATCAGCAAATACGGGATTAGAAGAAATGCGCTCACCCATAGAAGAGGGGGCAAAGTGATGGCGGCTTTGTAGGCGCGGGAAAACATCAGCGCCTCTCCGGCGATTCGCGCACCGGAATTGCATCGGCAGCCGAAAATTCAAGTTGCACGTCTGACAAAGTTGCCGCGCTGATTGGTGTGCGCACCATCAGCACCAAACCCTCGGCGCATTGCACCCGCATCAGTTCAGTGGCTCCGTGGAAGGCCCGTTGTATCACCCTTCCTTGAGTGCGCACCACGACCTCATTGGAAGGCGTTCCTGTTACTAGCCGAATGTTTTCCGGACGCAGCGAAAACAAAGCTGGGCTGTCAGGGAGCGTGACCGGCCAGCTTAACGAAGCGTAGCGCGCAATTCCCGCCCGGACCTCGCCTTTCAGCAGATTCGTGTGCCCGATAAACTGGGCCGCGTACGCGGTGGCCGGGCGGCTATAAATTTCGCGCGGGGTCGCCACCTGCTCCAGTTCGCCGGAGCGCAGCAAGGTAATGCGGTCCGACATCACCATGGCTTCTTCCTGATCGTGGGTCACAAAAATAAAAGTGATGCCGACCTCGCGCTGCAGAGACTTCAGTTCCACTTGCATCTGCCGGCGCAAGTTCGCGTCCAAGGCGGAGAGCGGCTCATCCAGAAGCAGCAATTTAGGGCGGTTTACCAGCGCTCGTGCCAATGCGATGCGCTGTTGCTGCCCTCCGCTGATCTTAGAGGGCTTCGCTTTGGCCTGCGCCGACATCTTTACTTTATCGAGCGCCTCCGCCACGCGCGATGCAATCTCAGTCTCTGGCCGCTTCGCCACGCGCAATCCGTAGGCGACATTCTCTTCCACGGATAAATGCGGAAACAACGCGTAATTCTGGAAAACGGTATTCACGCGGCGGCGATATGGCGGTTGGCGGTCCAATCGTTCTCCGCCCATCCACACCTCGCCGGAGTTGGCGGTTTCAAAGCCTGCAATAATCCTGAGCAGAGTCGTCTTGCCCGAGCCGCTCTCGCCCAGAATGGTGAGAAATTCTCCCTCCGCTACATTCAGAGAAATGTCGCGCAGCACAACATTCTTGCCAAACTGCTTGGCGATGTTGCGAATGCTGAGCAGAGTGCGACCCGGTGCGTGAGCTACAGTACCTTGCATATCTACTATTTCAGAAGCAGTCATCGCAGTAGGCTCGTCAATCGAAGCGGAAATCAGGGCTCGGAAGCGTGAGCCCGCCCCTCGCAACCTCGGTACCAGGTACTCGGTACAGGGTCTACTGTGCCGCCTTCACTTCATTCCAAATCTCGTTATACTTGGCGCGCCGCGGCACGTTCTGCCAGAAGTAAAGCCGCTTCTGGTAGTTGTCTACATCGTCGAGATGCAGCAGCTTTACTTCCTCTGGCGACATCTCCTGCGCCGCCTGAGGATTCGCCGGCACGTAATGCGTTTTGTCGCTGACCAACTTCTGCGTCTTGGCTTCCACCATGTACTCCAGAAATTGATATGCCAGTTCCTGGTTTTCGCTGGCCGCACTGATCATCAGGTGATCGATCCAGCCGGTGGTGTTTTCTTTGGGAATGGTTTCTCCAACCGGGAAGTTCAACTTCTTCAGTTCCGCCGTATTCAGCGGCCACCCCATGGCAATCACGATTTCGTGGTTTTGGAACAAATTCGTCAGATCGCCGCCACTCGACCACAGCTTGCGAATATTCGGCTTCAACTCCAGCAGCTTTTTCTTGACCGCATCAAGCTGCTCGTCGCTTAAGTTGTACAAGCGCGATGGATCAGGCTTCTCATAGCCGAGAACTTGCGCCGCCATGTAGACCGTGGAGAGATCATCCCACACCGAGACCTTGCCCTTGTACTTCGGGTCCCACAGCACGTTCCAGCTGTCGGGCGGCTGCGGAAAAACTGTGGTGTCGTAAATAATAGGGTCTGGTCCCCACATGAACGGGACCCCGTACACTTGGCCGTTTCCGTGAACCAGGGGCAGGGAAGTAAGCTGAGGCGAGAGTTGGCGGTACGAAGGAATTTTAGAAAGATCGAGTGGTGTGGCAAACCCTTTCGCAGCGATAAATGCCGCCACATCGCTGGATGGCGAAATAATGTCGTAGTTTCCCGCAGCGCCGCCGTTCAGCTTCGTCGTAAGTTCGTCGCTCGAACCCATGTAGGAAGCGGATATCTTGCAGTGATGCTGCTCCTCAAACTGCTTGATGAACGAGGGGTCTGCATATCCTTCCCAGACCAGCAAATTCAATGTCGGAGTTTTCTTGGTGCACGAAACGGTCAAAAGGGTAACGGTGAGCAAAGCCGGCAGAATCCAACGTCGCAATAGCATCGTGCCTCCAGAGTTTCGCTCGACTAGAATGTCGGCGGCGTGTTCACCCACAGCAACCAGGTTTCGGAGCGTCCCGGATTTTTCCAGTGATGCGGAGTGGCGCTTTCGAAATAAAAACTGTCACCCGCTTTCAGCCGGTATTCTTCTTTCTCCAGCGTAATGTTCAATGCACCGCGCAGCACGTAAATAAATTCCTCGCCGTCGTGCGAATAGGAATCACCGCTGCCCGACTCCGGCGCGACACGAAACAGATGCGGCTCCATGACTGTGTTTCCCCAGGCCAGTAGCTCCATGCGCACGCCCGGGCCGGCCTCCAGCACCTTGCGTTGTGCCGGCCGAACCTGCCGGCTGCTGGCGCCGTTCGCCTCAAAAAAATCAAGGATATTGGTCTTATAAAATCTCGCCAGCTTGCGCAGAGTTCCCACCGAGCCGCTCATCTGTGACCGTTCCAGCGCACTCAGAAATCCCACCGAGATGCCCGCTGCCCGCGCCACCTGCGCCAGGGACATCTCTTTCTTTAACCGCAATTGCCGGAGATGCGAGCCAATCGCCGCAGGTTTGCCCTCCGCCGCCGTACTTACCCGGCCTTCGCGCCGCAATAGTTCCACAATGGCCGCCGCATTCAACCCGCGCACTTTCCTGAGAAATCGCGCCCGTTTCAGCAGTCTTACGTCTTCGGCGCTGTACAAACGATATTTGCTCTCGGTCCGCCGGGGGCGCGCGAGGCCCAGATTTTCCCATGTTCGGATTACTGACGGGGACACCCCAACGCGGCGTGCCACGTCCCCAATCTTCAAATAAGGCTGTGCGCTCGATGAACTCATAGTTCGCCAATGATGCGTCGCCGACGTGCCAGAAAGTCTAAAAGAGGCCCGCTTTTTCTCCTTGACAGTACGCCTGCTTGTTCTCTAACCTTGCGGGATTATAGCAAGGTTGTAGCTGAACACAAGCTGAAGCTTTCTCAGAAAAACCTTTCCCACATGCCTGGAGGTTCCATGCCGTCACGCAGAGCCCGCTGGACCGCCGTTAGTCTCGCCCTCGTCATTCTTCTTGCTTCCACGATGCTCTCCGCCCAGGGTACTGGCGGCCGTATTTTAGGACGGATCGCAGATTCCTCCGGCGCCGTTATAGGCAAAGTAAAAGTCACCGCCGTGAACGAAGCCACGGGCGTGAGTCGTGACACGCAAAGCAGCGATAACGGCGATTACGGATTCCCCGACCTTCCGGTGGGAACCTATACCCTCACTTTTGAATTAGCTGGATTTAAGAAAGACATCCGCAAGAGCATCGCTCTTGACATCAATCAGGTCATCACGCTGAACATGACCATGCAGATTGGCGGCGCGCAGGAGGTGGTCGATGTCACCTCCGAAGCTCCGCTGGTCGATACCACGAGCACGCAGTTGGGCGCAGTGATGGGCGATCACCAGGTTTCCAACCTGCCACTCAATTCGCGAGACACCTACCAGTTGCTGCAGTTGCAGCCTGGCGTCATGTCCACCGTTGGCGCAAGCAACAGCGTTGTGTATGGCAGCGATAGTCCTGGCGCGGTTTCGGTAAACGGCGGGCGCGGCCGTTCCAACAACTTCAGCGTCAACGGCGGCGATGCCAACGATCTTTTCGCCAACCTTCCCACCGTCCAACCCTCGCCGGATAGCATTCAGGAATTCCGCGTTCTCACCAATACCTTCGATGCTGAATACGGACGCAATTCAGGTTCCGTGGTCAACGTGGTCACTAAGTCGGGCACCAACCAATTTCACGGCGATATGTACGAGTTCTTCCGCAATAAAGTTCTCAATGCCAACAATTACTGCCTCACCGGAATCGATGGCTTGCCTTGCACCAAGCCGCAATTCAATCAAAATCAGTTTGGCGGCACTTTCGGCGGCCCCATAGTTAAGGACCGAACGTTCTTCTTCGCCAGCTATGAAGGAAGGCGCGTTCGCCAAGGAATTCTTTCCCCGGCTGTGAACGTACCTTCGTCGCAGGAACGGCCCTCTCCTACGAACCTGGTGAACGGGCAAATCGTTGCCGATTTTTCGGATGCGAACCCTGTCGGGTCACCGTTTGCCGGAACTCTCTCCAATTCTTCAATTTTGACCAGTCGCCCCGGCTGTCAGGCCGCTAACACTGCCATCGGCGGTGGCGTCATCTCAGATGGCGCTGCTTACGCAAGCGTCTTCCCCAATAGCCAAATTCCCTTAGCCTGCATGGACCCTACTGCGGTGGATCTTCTTCAGTATGTGCCGATCGCGCCTAACGATGGTTCTTTGATCACCACCACTCCCGTGAAGTCAGTTCGCGGCGATCAGTTCACCTTGAAAATCGATCATCGCTTGACCGACAAGCAAAACCTCAGCTTCTATTACTACTTTGACGACGACACGAACCTGCAGCCTTTCGCCAACTTCGAGTTAACCGGCGCAGACGTTCCCGGGTTTGGCAGTATTCTGGCGGAACGCATTCAGCAGTGGAACATTACCCACAGCTGGACCGTTACCAACAGCACCGTCAACGAGTTCCGCTTCAATTACAACCGCGAGGGCCAGAAGACATTTCAGCATCCACAGTTTACTGCTCTCATTCAGAATACCTGTCCTTCGGCCCCGTCCTGGCTCACCGGCGTAACTGGACCCGTTCCGTGCTTCTACGGCGATGCGTCGGGGAATCCACTCGGCATTCATCCCTTCCTGGGAGCACAACGCGAAGGCCTTCCGTTCATCTCCATCTCGGGCGGGTTTTCTATCGGTAACGATTCCGAGGGCGAGCTGCCTCAAGTCGGCAACTCTTTCCAGTGGACCGACACCGTCACCAAGGTTTCAGGCAGCCACACCTACAAGTTCGGGGTTGATTTCCGCAAGCAGCAGTTCAACCAGTTCTACTACTACAACGTGAACGGAACTTTCTCTTATTATGGCGGCGGTCCGAATGACGTTGGCGCAGGCAATCTCTATCCGAATTATTTGCTCGGCCTTCCCGATCAGTTCGGACAAGGTTCGGGACAAGTTGAATATGTCCGCAACACAAGCTTTTATCTTTTTGCTCAGGATAGCTGGAAGATCAAGCCGAATCTGACCCTCAATTACGGTTTACGTTGGGAATTAGATACTCCGCTGGCTGACAAAGCCAAGCACGTGCAAACCTTCCGCCCTGGCCAATCCTCTACCGTATACCCCTGTGGCGGGCCCAACACCGATTGTACTTCCCAGGACGCGGTTGGCCTTGTTGTCCCCGGTGATCCCGGCGTTCCCGCCGGCATGACTCAGACCTACTACAAGGCATTCGCTCCCCGTATCGGCGTGGCGTGGAGCCCGGGCAACTCTGGTAAGACCAGTTTCCGTGCCGGATTTGGCCTCTTCTATAATCCAATGGAGCAGCTTGTTCTCGCTCAGTTTGGCGCAGAACCTCCTTTCGGCGGGAGCACTTTCGTCTACGAAACCCAGTTCAACCAGCCCTTCCTCGGTCAGGACGGCGCTACCACTTATCTCAATCCGTTTAATGGCGTCCTGCCTGCGCCGCGCGGCACTCCTCAGGATTGGGCCGTCTTCGAACCGCTTTTGTTATTTGGCGATTTCCAGCCAAAGATGCGCACTCAATACTCATCGCAATACAACTTCACAGTACAGCGCGAGTTGAGCCGCGATATGAAGCTGGAGTTCGGATATGTGGGATCGCAAGGCCACCGTTTGTTGGCCACCCATGACATTAATTACTCCAACCCTCAAACTTGTCTTTCTCTCGACAACATTGCAGCAGCAAATCCTGGCAATCCTCTCGCTCTGAGTGACGGATTCGGAAATCCCACCAGTTGCGGCCAATTCACCGAGGACGCACCCTTCGTCATCGCTCCCGGCACCGTTCTACCCACGGCCTTGCCACTCCCCTACGCGCAGAATAGTACGGTGCTCCCGGCGGGAACCACGGTGGGACCGAACGGCATCGCACTGATCGGGTTGCGTCCGTATTCGTCCCCGCAATGTAATCCGCTCACCGGCTGGGATCCCGTGAACCAGGTCTTTACCAATGGCTGTCCTGCCACTGGCGTTCCCGTGTTTTCCAGCATCTTCGCTCAGGACACGATTGCGAACTCAGCCTACAATTCGTTTCAGGCATCGCTGGAGAAGCGGTTTGCTGGTGGCCTGCAGTTCACCGCA
The DNA here is from genome assembly GCA_963758565.1 of uncultured Acidobacteriota bacterium. Lineage (GTDB taxonomy): Bacteria > Acidobacteriota > Terriglobia > Terriglobales > Acidobacteriaceae > Sulfotelmatobacter. Next base: position 1,846,261 of record CAVWVX010000001.1, read on the forward strand.
GCCTATACCTTCAGCAAGTCGATTGATGAGGCATCCAGCTTCGAAGGGATTTTAAATCCCCTTCCCGGAGCGCATAACCGAGCGCCTTCACTCTTCGACGCTCGCCATCGCTTTGTGCTCAGTTATTACTGGGACTTGCCGATTCACAAGTACGAGGGCATCTCCGGAAAAATTCTTAATGGTTGGGCCCTCTCTGGCATCACAACCTATCAGACAGGATTTCCTATCCGTATAACCTCAGCTTCCGACAACGAACTGATGAACAGTTTTGATTTCGAACTACCCGGCGAGCCCAACCAGGTTGCGCCCTTCCATTGGCAGCGGCCGCAGACGAACGGAAACTATTACTTCAACAATCCCAACGATCAGAATTCGATCTTCACCGAAAATGGAGTGTTTGGATTTGTTGGCAGCGCTCCGCGCACCATCTGTTGCGGACCTGGCATCAGTGACACGGACCTAGTCGTGATTAAGAACATTCCGTTCAATGAGAGAACTCACGCCGAATTCCGCGCCGAAATCTTTAACATCTTCAACCACACCCAGTTCTATAACCCTGATGGAAACAGCACGGATGGCACGCAATTCGGCCAGATTACCCAGGTAAAAGATCCCCGCTTGGTCCAGTTTGCGTTAAAGCTTTACTTCTAACGGAAGTGTAAAATTGTAATAATCACCCCGGGCGGTTTGCGCCGCCCGGCATTCTAATGGCCTGCCGCTCTGCAAGAGCGCAACCGGCTTGAGCATACCCTGGAGCAATCCGATGTACCCCGACCTGCAGAAAGAACTGGCGACTTTCGAGCGCCGTACCCCTAAATCCGCCGAGGCCCACAAGAAAAACCTCAAACGCATTCCCCTCGGAGTGGCCAGCAACTATCGCCACTATGATCCCTGGCCCATCTTCGTGAAGGAAGCCAGCGGCAGCAAGTTCCGCGACCTCGACGGCAACGAGTACATCGACCACAACCTCACATTCGGAGCTCTCATGGCGGGGCATTGTCATCCCGCGGTGATGAAGGCGGTGGAAAAACGTTTGTCTACCGGCACTATGTTCGGCATGCCGCACGATATGGAGTGGGAACTCGCGGAAGAGATATGCAAGCGCTTTCCCGTCGAGATGTGCCGCTTCGGCAATAGCGGTACCGAAGCCACCATGCACGCCATCCGCCTGGCGCGCGCCGCCACCGGCCGCGACAAGATCGTAAAGTTCGAAGGCGCCTACCACGGACTGCACGACTCGGCGCTCGTCAGCGTCAAGCCGCACGCGCCCGAGTACGGCGACATCGAAAATCCCACACCAGTAACGGGCGGCCTCGGCGTGCCCAAGAGTGCCATCGCCAACGTTAAGATTGCCACCTTCAACAATCTCGGCAGCGTCGAGCGCCGCTTCCAGGAAAGTTCCGGCGAAATTGCCGCCATCATCCTGGAACCGATCCTGATGAACGTCGGCCTCTGCATGCCCGAGCCCGGCTTCCTGAAAGGTCTGCGCGAGATCTGCGACAAGAACGGCGCACTCCTCATCTTCGACGAAGTAAAAACTGGTGCCAAACTCGGCTGGGGCGGCGCTTCAGAATATTTCAACGTAAAGCCCGACATGATCTGCCTGGCCAAATCCATCGGCGGAGGCCTGCCGCTCGCAGCATTCGGCGCCAGCACCGCAGTGATGGACTTGATCTCGCAGCACAAAGTCTTTCACGGCGGCACCTACAACACCAATCCAGTTTCCATGGCTGCCGGTCTTGCAACTTTTCGCGAAGTCCTTACCCGCGATAACTATGCGCACGTCGACAAACTCGGCAAGAAACTTGCCGAGGGATATCGCAAGACCATCGCGAAAGTCGGCTTGCAAGCCTACATCGCGCACGCTGGAGCCAACGGCGCGCTGATGTTGTATCCCAAAGAAATCCGCAATTACCGCGACTGGACGACCGTCGACATCGACCTCTGGCGTCATTACTGGTTCGCCATGGTCAACCGCGGCGTTATGCCACAACCGTACTGGTGGGACGAACAGTGGACGATTTCGGTGCAGCACACTGAAGCAGACATCGACAAGCATCTATCTGTTTTCGACGAAATCGCCGCCTCGCTCGCCAAAGCGCAACAAGAACGCATCGGCCAGCCCGCGCTAGCCGCGCACTAAAACCTGTCCTCGGTCCTCGGTCGTCAGCCATCTCATTATCGGGAGAAGCTGACGACCGACGACCGAAGGCCTCCGACTAATTCCTTGTCCACCACCGCCCAACCCGCACTCATCCGCGCCCTCGGACGCCGCGATCTCGTCCTCCTCTTCGTGGTCGCTGTGTTCAATTTGAACGTCGTCCCTTCCATCGCCGCCAACGGTGGCGTCACCATTTGGCTCTGGATCATCTCTCTACTTCTCTTCTTCTTTCCCCAAGGCATCGCCGTCATTGAACTCGCTCACCGCTATCCCGGAGAAGGCGGGGTCTACCTGTGGGCCAAAGAAGTCTTCGGCGACTTCCACGGATTCCTCTCCGGTTGGTGTTACTGGACCAACAACATGCTCTACGTGCCGACGGTAATGCTTTACTTCGTCGGCGTTTCCGTTTACGTGCTCGGCCCGAGTCATCTCGGCCTCGCCGATAACAAACTGTTCGCCTCCACCACGTCGCTCATCCTCCTCGCCTTTCTCACCATCCTTAATATCGTCGGTCTCGGTGTGGGCAAGTGGATGAACAATATCGGTGCCATCGGAACCTTCATCGCCGCTGCCGTTCTAATCGGACTCGGCATCGTCATCTGGTCGCGCTTCGGCTCCAACGTCACCGCCGCCGATTTCAAAATCCCCGCTAACCCGCGTTTTGTTCTGAACTCCTTCGGCGTAATCTGCTTCGGCCTCGTTGGCCTCGAACTCGCCTCCGTGATGGGCGATGAAATCAAAGATCCCGCGCGCACTCTCCCCGGCGCTGTAGCCTGGGGTGGAGTTCTCTCCGGCGCGCTCTATGTGGGCGCCACGCTCACCCTTCTCATCGCCGTCGGAAAAAACGTCAATGTACTTCAGGGGATCGTGCAAGCCGTCAGCCACATGGCAGGCCGCGTCGGTCTGGCTTGGATAACCGTCCCCTTCGCGCTCATGCTCAGCCTATCGATCGCGGGCATCGGCTCCGCCTGGATGGGCGGTTCCGCCCGCATCCCTTTCGTTGCCGGCCTCGATTCCTATATGCCCTCATGGCTGGGGAAGGTCCATCCTCGCTACGCCACGCCTCATGCCGCGCTCATCGTGCAAGCCGTAGTCTCTGCCCTGCTGGTGATCATGAATTTCATCGGGGCCGGCGTGCAGGAAACATTTCAAAAACTCTTGTCGCTCGCCGTCGTCCTGCAACTGGTTCCATTTCTCTACATGTTTGGGGCGCTGATCCGCTTCGCTCTGCGCGAGCCTGTGCCGCGCGGCCACTACAGCCGCTCCACACTTTTCCTTGCCGGTGCCAGCGGACTTCTCACCACCACCGTTGGAATCGCACTCGTCTTTTTCCCGGCACAACAAATCACTTCGCTGTGGTCCTACGAATTATGGATGTTCGGCGGCACGCTCTTCTTCATCGGCCTGGCCGCATTCTTCTTCTTCGTTTACGGCCGCAATAAAGTTATAAGAAACCAAGTCAGTAATGGAAGCGCGTTAACCGTGCCTCTGAGCAAATAAACGAACCGGAAGGGCACGTCTTGAGGCGTGCCTGTAAAAGCAATCATTTTGTGGGCTTTAGCCCCTGAGGTGTGGAGGTCGAAACCAATGTCCGGCGGAATCAAAACCGACGTAGGAACTTACCAGATGCACATCAACGGCGAATGGACCGCGAGCCACTCCGCGAAAACATTCCCCGTCTATGATCCCTCCACTGAAGAGATCATCGCGCAAGTCCCCGACGCTGGCCCACACGACGTGAACCGCGCGGTTGCTGCCGCCAAAGCGGCTTTCGAAGAGGGCCCGTGGGCAACTTCCACCGCGCAAGAGCGTGGTCGCGTCCTCTTCCGCCTCGCCGAAAAAATTCGCGCCAATCAGCCAGCACTCGCCGAACTCGAGTGCCGCAATACGGGCAAGCCCATCGTCGAAGCCGAGTATGACATCACCGACGCCGCTACTTGTTTCGAGTACTATGGTGGCCTCGCCACCAAAGTTGTCGGCTACGTCAATCCCGTTCCCGACAACGCCATGTCCCTTTCGCTGAAGGAGCCAGTCGGCGTCGCCGGACAAATTATCCCGTGGAACTATCCGTTACTCATGGCCGCATGGAAGCTTGCTCCCGCCATCGCCGCCGGATGCACCTGCGTCCTCAAGCCTGCCGAGCAGACTCCGCTTACCGCGCTCGAATTCGCCAACTACTTCGCCGACTGTGGTCTGCCTCCCGGCGTCGTCAACATCATCACCGGCTTCGGAGAAACCTGCGGCGCACCTCTCGTGCAGCATCCTGACGTTAATAAGATTGCTTTCACCGGCAGCGCTTCGGTGGGCAAGATCATCGTGAAACAGGCTGCTGACACGGTGAAGCGCGTCACCCTTGAACTCGGCGGCAAATCGCCCAACATCTTCTTCGCCGACGCCGATTTTGAAGCTGCCATCGACGGCGCGCTATTCGGCGTCTTCATCAATCAAGGCGAAGTCTGTTCCGCCGGAAGCCGCATCCTCGTACAGAAATCGATCTACAAGAACTTCGTTGAAGCGATGAGCGAAAAAGCCAAAAAGATCAAACTTGGCCCGCCGCTCGACCGCGAAACAAAGATGGGCGCGCTCGTCAGCAAAGAACAGTACGATCGCGTCAACTCCTACATCGAGATCGGCAAGAAAGAAGCCAAGCTGGTCTCCGGCGGCGGACGTCCCGAGAAAATCGGCAGAGGCTATTACGTGCAACCCACAATTTTCTCTGACGTAAACAACAACGCCCGCATCGCCCGCGAAGAAATCTTCGGCCCCGTCGCTGCTGTAATTCCATTCGACGACGAAAAGGACGCGCTCAAAATCGCTAACGACTCACCCTACGGCTTGGCCGCCGCCGTCTGGACCCGCGACATTTTCAAAGCCATGCGCGCCGTAAAAGCTCTACGTGCTGGCATCGTCTGGGTCAATCATATGCAACCAACTTACGTCGAGGCCCCCTGGGGCGGCTACAAACAATCCGGCTTCGGCCGCGAACTCGGCCCCTGGGGCATCGAAGAATATCTCGAAACCAAACAGGTCTACATCAATCTAAACGAAGCCCCGATCGGCTGGTACTGATGCATTCATCTTTTACACATTGTCATCCTGAGCGAGGATTGATCTTCGCGCCCCAGCGCGATGATCGACCGCAGTCGAAGGACCCCTGCACTTCTTGCAGCGCCACTATCCCTTCAGGGAATTCTCCCGGGACACTAGCATGAGTACGATTCGAATCAACACTCCAATCCCCGGCCCGAGATCGAAAGCGCTCGGCGAGCGTCGCGCCAAAGCCGTGCCCCGCGGCCTGTCTCACGGCACACCCATCTATGTTGCCAAAGCCGAAAACGCCTGGCTCGAAGATGTCGATGGTAACCGCTACATCGATTTTGCCGGAGGCATTGGCTGCGCCAACGCAGGCCACCGCCAGCCACCGGTCATCGCAGCCATCCGCGAGCAACTCGACAAGTTCCTGCACATCTGCGTTCAAGTCACGCCCTACGAAGGTTACATCGATCTCGCCGAGCGCATGAACGAAGTGACGCCCGGAAAATTTCCCAAGAAAACTCTCTTCGTCAACAGCGGCGCCGAAGCGGTGGAGAACGCCGTCAAGATTGCCCGCGCCTACACCAGACGTCCTGCCATCGTTGCCTTCGAAGATGCCTTCCATGGCCGCACCATGATGACGCTCGCTCTCACCAGCAAGACTCACCCGTACAAGGCGGGTTTCGCGCCTTTCCCCGGCGATGTCTATCGCGTCCCCTTTGCCTACTGCTATCGCTGCTCTTACAACTTGAAGTATCCCTCGTGCGACCTCTACTGCGCGCGCCATCTGGAAGACACGTTCAAGCGCGTCGTGGCCAACGAAGAAGTTGCTGCTGTGATCGCCGAGCCGGTCATGGGCGAAGGCGGCTTCATCGCGCCGCCAGCCGACTATTTCAAAGTGTTAATTGATCTCTGCCACAAACACGGCATCCTCTTCATCGCCGACGAAGTGCAATCCGGCTTCGGCCGCACCGGAAAAATGTTTGCCAGTGAGCACTACGGCATCGAGCCCGATTTAATTGTCACCGCGAAATCGCTAGGCGGAGGCTTGCCTCTAGCCGCAGTCACGGGCCGCGCCGAAATCATGGACGCTCCGAGCCCCGGCGGCCTCGGCGGCACGTTCGCCGGCAACCCGCTCTCCTGCGCCGCTGCGCTCGCCACGCTCGATCTGCTTCAAAAGACAAACCTGCTAGCCCGCGCCAACGATCTGGGCGACCGCTTCCAGCGCCGCGCCCGGGAATGGCAGCGCCGATGGCCCATCGTCGGCGACGTTCGCGGCCTCGGCGGCATGCAGGCCATTGAACTGGTAAAGTCGCAAGAAGCGAAAACGCCAGCAGCGGAGGAAACGAAGCAGATCACGCAGTATTGCTACGAGCACGGCCTGATCACCATTACTGCTGGCTCATACTCGAACGTGATTCGGGTTCTGGTGCCGCTGGTAGCAACGAACGAGCAAATGGACGAAGGCATGGACGTTCTGGAGTCTGCGCTAGCTGAAGTCTGCAACAAGAAAGGCGCAATAGCGCAACTGGTCTAAAAAAGCTTTGTCATCCTGAGCGAGGACTGATCTTCGCGCCTCAAGCGCGAAGATCAACCGCAGTCGAAGGACCCCTGCAAGCTATTTATCATCGAAGGTGCTGCAGGGAACTCTCACGATGCCACCCAGCTCATTAATAAGTAGAGGTCAACCTATGACGGCTGTAGCAGCGCCACCGATCATCAAACTCACGCACTACATCAACGGCCATTGGACCGACTCGTCCACGCAAGAATGGCGCGATGTCGTCAACCCCGCCACCAGTGAAGTCCTCGCGCAAGTCCCGCTAGCTGACGCCGAAGAAGTCAATCAAGCCGTCGAAGCCGCCGCCGCGGCCTACCCCGACTGGCGCCGCACTCCGCCCGAAGACCGCATCCAGCCGCTCTTCAAGCTGAAGATGCTGCTCGAAGATCACATCGACGACATCGCCCGCATCATCACTCAGGAAAACGGCAAGACCCTCGCCGAAGCCAAAGCCGAGATGCGCCGCGGCATCGAGAACGTGGAAGTAGCCTGCGGCATTCCCATGATGATGCAAGGCTACAACCTCGAAGATGTCGCCCGCGGTATCGATGAGATGATGATTCGACAGCCGCTCGGGGTTGTTGCCGCCATCACGCCGTTCAACTTCCCCGGCATGATTCCATTCTGGTATCTGCCCTATGCCATCGCTACCGGGAATACTTTCATCCTGAAACCAAGCGAGCGTGTTCCGCTGACGATGCGGTACGTGTACGAACTTCTGGAAAAGACGGGCTTGCCGAAGGGTGTCGTGAGTTTGATCAACGGCGGTAAAGCGGCGGTGGATGCGCTTCTCGACCATCCTAAAGTTCGCGCTATCAGCTTCGTCGGCTCGACTCCCGTCGCGAAGTACGTCTACTCGCGCGCGGCAGCAAGTGGCAAGCGGGCGCAGTGCCAGGGCGGGGCCAAGAACCACGTCATCGTTCTGCCCGACGCGGACATGCCGATGGCCACACAAATCATTAGTGACAGCGCCTTCGGATGCGCCGGCCAGCGCTGCCTCGCCGTCTCCGTTGCCGTCACCATCGGCGAAGCTCAAAAGACTTTCCGGGATTCCATCACTGACGCCGCTTCGAAACTGAAAGTCGGCAACGGCCTCGACAAAGATGTGCAGATGGGTCCTGTGATCACGCCGCAAAGCAAAGAGCGGGTCGAGTCGCTGATCGCGCTCGGCGAAAAGCAGGGGGCAAGAGTCCTGCTCGACGGCCGCAACTCCAAGATTCCAAAACACGAGTCCGGCAACTTCGTAAGTCCCACCATCCTCGACAACGTCCCTGCGACCAGCGACCTCAACGATACCGAGATCTTTGGCCCCGTCCTCAGTCTCGTTCACGCCAATGACATGGACGACGCCCTGGCATTCCTCGAGCGCAGCGCCTACGGCAATCAGGCGTCGCTCTTCACTTCCAGCGGATCGGCCGCGCGCCGCTTCCGCTACGAAGCGCCCGCCGGCAACATCGGCATCAACATCGGAGTCGCCGCGCCCATGGCCTACTTCCCCTTCAGCGGTTGGAAGAACAGCTTCTTCGGTGATCTCCACGGCCAGGGCCGCGACGCTATCGAGTTCTACACCGACAAGAAAGTAGTAGTCGAACGCTGGGCCAAAGAGCACAGCCGAAAGTTCTAAGATTGAACGATGGAGCGACTGGGCGATTGAGTGATCGGGCGATTGAAACTCAAAGACATGCTCTTGACTTTCAATGGCCAAATGACCCGATCGCCCAGTGACCAAATGACCTGCGATGGTGCTATCCACGAATTGAGGAAGCCATGACCACAACTCTCACCACTCCCACGATGTCTGGTAAAGAGATCGTTGATCTCTCGCGCAAGCACACGCTGTATGAATGGTCGGCGCAATCCAAAGTCGATCCCATTCCTGTCGCCAGCGCCAAGGGCATCTACTTTTACACGCCGGAAGGCAAGCGGTTTATCGACTTCAACAGCCAGCTTATGTCCGTCAACATCGGACACGGCGATCCGCGCGTTATCCAAGCCATTACCGACCAAGCCGCGACACTCGCCTACGCGAACCCATTCATGGCGACTGAGGTGCGCGCGCGGCTGGGCCAGAAGCTCGCCGAGATCTGCCCCGGTGACATCAACACCTTCTTCTTCACCAACGGCGGCGCTGAGGCGAATGAGAACGCGATCAAGCTGGCGCGGTTCTTCACGGGACGTCACAAGATCATGGCTCGCTACCGTTCCTATCACGGAGCCACTGCGGGCGCGATGAGCTTGACGGGCGATCCGCGCAGATGGGCGGCGGAGCCCGGCATCCCAGGCGTAGTGCATGTGCTCGATCCTTATCATGGAGTGCAGCGGGGATGGGAGTCGACAGAGTCGTCGCTGGCGATGATTGAAGAGACCATTCAGCTCGAAGGTCCGCACACCATTGCCGCTTTCATACTCGAGCCAGTCACAGGAACGAACGGCATCCTGATTCCTCCCGACGGATACCTCACGGGCTTGCGTAAGATCTGCGATAAGTACGGCATCCTGATGATCGCCGACGAAGTGATGTCTGGCTTCGGACGCACGGGAGAGTGGTTCGCGGTGAACCACTGGAACGTCGTGCCGGACTTGCTTACGATGGCGAAGGGATTGACTTCGAGCTATCTGCCGCTCGGGGCGGTGGGGATGAGGCAGCACATCCGGCAACACTTTGAGGACAAGGTCTTCTACGGCGGGCTGACTTACAACAGTCATCCTATGGGGTGCGCGGCAGCGCTGGCGACCATCCGGGTATATGAAGAAGATGGGCTGATTGAGAACGCGAAGAAGATGGGCGCGATCTTGAAGGAGCTGGGAGCGGAGTTGCAGGCGAAGCATCCCTCGGTGGGGGCGGTGCGTTCGATCGGGCTCTTCGGGGTCGTCGAACTGATACGCAGCCGCAAGACGAAAGAGCCAATGGCGCCGTTCAATGGCACGTCTGAGGAGATGGCGGCGCTGGGGCGCTTCTTCCGCGAACACGGCCTCTACACGTTTGTCCGGTGGAACAGCTTCTTCACCAACCCTCCGCTGTGCATCAATGAAGAGCAGTTGCGGGAGGCGTTCAGCATCATTGACCGTGGGCTGGAGATCGCTGACAAGGCGGTCGAGTAGTCCCGAGTTGCGAGTACCCAGTACCTAGTACCCAGAGCCAGCCATGGCATGGGCTACCTGCCTTCGTGGTCGCCAGGCCACTCTTTGCCGGACTCGCTGCAGTTGCCGTAGACGTCTTTGATCTTGTGGGCTTCGATGGTGAGGTAGCCGACGCCGGTGGTGGAACCCTCGTTGTAGAGGTCGTTCTGGTTGGCGAGGGCGTCGTTCTTGGCGACGATGCCGACTACCCTGATGGTGTGCTGCAGCTTGCCCTTCAACATAGACGTGTCGCCGGCGGTGATACGGAGCTGCTTGGCGCCGGGAGCGCCGCCGGTGAGGACGTAGACTCCGTTGGTGCGGGACAGGCAGCCGACGACGGTCTCGAGGCCGAGGTTCTGGGGCACGGTCTCTGCAAGGTTCGGGTTGGCGGACTGTTGGGCGAGGCTGGGAAGCGACGCTAATAACGATACGATACAGATCGTAATGTAACGGTTCATGAAACCCTCCGGCCGGAAGTGGTGTGTCTCTCCAATGCCTATTAGAAGCGGGCCGGGTGGGGAAGGCGCAGCGGTGCGAGAGGGATTCGCAACTCGTTTGAGTGTGCGGACAAGCGGGCGCGCTGGCTTGCGCGTGGAGAAAACCGAGGGTGATGTTGCATGGCTTTCATCCCCGGCGACCGGTGCGGGGGCGGTATTTCGCCGAGTTGCGCGCACGGGACGGGGGTTTGCGGTCCCTTTCTTCGCGCAGAACTTGTTCCTGATAGCGCGCGAAGTAGCTCTTGTCCAGGCGCTCGGTTTCGGTCTCTTCGTGCTGCGGGATTCCAATGGTGGCGAGGGCGGTGGCTTGCTCGGCGGCAAGGCCGAATGGGCCGTCAGGCGGGGCAGCGGGATAGGAGGGAACTTCGTTCACCATCTCATCCTCTCTGTAGTTGAAACGAACGCTTTTGGCGTGGCGGGCGGCGATGGCCAAGGCGCGCAGGATGAGGCGGGCGCGCGGGATTTCAATGTGGTTGCGGACGATGGCGTTGACGACCTCCATGAGCGAGGATTGGATGGATTCCTGGTCTTCAAAAAAAGCCATGGAATGCAGGCGGGATTTTGGGGGAGTGCGGACGCCGCGGATCAGGCGCTGGTGGAAATAACAGAAGACCTCGCCGCGAAGGGAGGGAGAACCGCAGCGGATGCCGTTGACCTTAATGTGGGAGCAGAGGGTAGTTTTCGGATTGAGAGCCATGGTAATGGTTCCTTTCGCGGGTGGAGCTTTTGGTTTCGCGGGATTTGGATCTGGTGAAATTTTTTTTCTGGATAGATCTTCTAAATCCTTGATAAGGCTAGGGTTAGCGCCGTGGCGGCGAAAGTAATCCGCGTAAAATATTGAAAGCGAAGGGTTTGCCCGCAAAATATTGAAAAAAGGGGTGTTACGGAGGTCGAAAACCGAACCTTCGGGGACGGCGAAGAGTGCTTCCGAGAATGGGTCGCGAGGAAACATGCTGTGAATAGTTTAGGCACGAGTGGGGAGTGGAGCACAAGGTCAGATGTCACACGACGGAAGGGCCAGGCTGTGGAAAACGTGGGAGATGGCAAGGCAGAGGGGCCATCAGAGGAGATGCGGGAAGTGGGTCAATGGGAGCTATGGCCTGTTCACAAGTTACTGCGGAGTCAGCATTAGCATACAATCTAGAGCCGATGAAACAAGAACTTGTCAACGGCCTGAGCGGGAGACGCTACCCACTAAAACGGCATCATCGCGGAATGATGGGGTGCTCGGGATTCCTGATAGTGGTCGCTGCGTTCTGTTTGCACACTAGCCTGTTTTCCAACAGGCATTATCTTGCATTCGGTCTGGTCGTCGTCCCGTCCATCGTGATTATGGCGGTGGGTGCGCGATTGGTGCGTTCGGCTATCACATATCCATCAGCCGAAGAGAAAACGACTTTCCCGTCCCAGTCCTAACTCAATGACCTACCCAAGGAATTTCGGCTATCGCCGGATTACGACAAGGCCTACATTAAAGCTCGGTTTGCTTCGCGGAAGTTGAACTATCTGGCCATCTCGAAGTCGGCGACATACTGACACGGGGCTGAACTGCTCTCGAATGGCGTAACATCGACATATCACTCATCGACCTGCCAGCCAGCTCTCAATGAGGGCTATCGCCTGTTTACAAGAGCTATACCGGCTACGTAGACTCCTAGGCGTGAAGCACGCATTCTTCGTTGGCGCTGTCCTGCTGTTTTCCGCTGTGCAGGCGATCGGTTGTGAGGCTACGCCAATGACATTGCGGAAGGTGTCCCGGGACGTAACTGTACTGGTAACGCACCGCGACATGCCCATTGCCGGAATCACCGTTTCGGTTCTTCCCGAGAACCATAGTGAACCGGTGTTCATCGGCAACACGGACAGTCGAGGGATCGTTGTCATTCAAAAATTGTCGTTCGGCAAGTACTTCGTCACGGCAGTACACGATGGGCTGGAAGCTGGGAAAGATTGGATAGAGGTTGTTGCGAAACCCGACTCCAAAACCGTGAAGCGCCTCACGTTTGAATGGGCCGACTGGTCGTATGAAACGAGCCGTGTTGAGGGAACACTCACTGGACACATTCCGGGGAATACGGGAAACAAGTTGCTGGACATTGCTCGGCCTGTCGAAACGGTTTATCCCGGCGTTGACCTAACGCTAACGGGAGCATTCTCCGACGACGAATATCAAACAATCTCGGACAGCTCTGGCACGTTTCTTTTCGGCGAAGTACCGAATGGAATCTACCTGCTGAGGATTGCTGGAGGAATGAAATCCGTCTCAGGAGTCGGGGATATTACGATAATAGTTCTCGATGTAAAACGGACGAGCAAGCGGGATTCCCTGCCCCTTCAGCTAAAGGACACAGGCTGCTACCGCAGGGAATTTGAACTGGCTGACGGTGGATAGTTTTCGTTAAATCGCCATAGCGCTCATTGACCCCTCCTGCCTCGCCCGGGTCAAAGCGTGCCATCGCCTGATTTCGACAGCTACTTCGTCACGGCAAACTGCGGATTGCTCCGAGGGCATTCCACAATTGCGTTCCTCGCTTTCTAGGGCGCGATCTTGAACACGGTGCCACCTGCATAGGCACCTCCAACGTATGTGGTGCCGTATAGATTGCCTTGATAAAACAGCACGTTGCCGAAGGGCTGGGCCCCGTCATGATCCTTGCCGAAGACGTGCAAGACTGTGAGTTCTCCGGCGGGATTGATCTGGTAGGCACATCCATCTCCCCAGAGCCCCCCACCCCGCGTAGTCCCGTATAGGTTGCCTTGTGCGTCGAAGGCAACATTCGAGAGGGGATCCCAGCAGCTGTTGTTGGGCTGCCGGGCGAACCGGTTGAAGCTACCCAGAATGATCTCATTCCAGGAGCCATGGGAACCGGGAGTCATCTTGAAGACCGCGCCTGCGCTATACGTGCCGCCGTAGCCGGTAGTGCCGTAGAGGTTGCCTAGGCTGTCCAGTGCGAGACTGGCTTCTGGAGAGGAGGCGTCGCCCGGGTACGCCGCAAAGTTGTGCAGAATCCTATAGCTGCCTTGGGCGGTTACCTCGAACACCGTGCCTCCGCCATAGAGGCCTCCGGACTCGGTCGTTCCATAAACGTTGCTGCGGCTATCCATAACGAGGCCGGCCGACGGGTAGCTTCCGTCGGTTTTGTCGTTGACAAAGGTGTGCAGTATAGTCTCGACGCCCTCAGGACTGACGCGAAAAACGGTGCCCACGCCGTACGCTCCACCCCGATAGGTGACGCCGTACAAATTGCCGCCGGCATCGATAACCACTCCACCGGTCGGCCCGATTCCGTCGGTGATGTTTGCGCCAAAGTTGTACAAGTCGGTTTCGGTTCCGTCCGGACTGAGCTTGAATATAGTGCCGTCGCCAGCCGTAACGAGGTAACGATGGGTGCCTCCCTCGACAGCCGTCCCATACACATCGCCTTGCTTGTCGAAGGCAAGTTGTCCTTCGGGCGCGACGCCTTGGTGGGAATCGTCGAAGGAATCCAACACCGACAACTCACCCGTTGGGGTGAGCTTGAAGACACTGCCATTTATGCCGCCGGAGTAGGTGACGCCATAAAGATTGCCTTCGGGGTCTGCGATTACGCCCCCGTCGGGCAGGGCTGGACAACCGCTCTGTGCACAGAAGCTGTAGAGCACAGTTTCGGTTTGGGCTCTGGCGGCTTGTGCAACAATGACGATCAGCGCCAGAGCGGCGAACAGACGCAACACGAGCCTGAAAAACCGCAGGCTGGGGAGCGGTGGTGCATTCTTCATCGACTTGATCTCCTGGGGCGCGAAGCGATTGAGCTTCCGTGATCCATGGGAACAAACGGAAAAAGAAAGCGAAGGGTAACCCGCAGCGCTCCCTAATTGCCGCATTGACCGCAATGTTAACCTAGCCGCCAGCCCTTGTCTTTCACGGAATTGAGCTTTTGTCGGTGGATTGATGTAGTTCGGTGGGCCTTAAGGTATTCGGTGAACACGCAAAGCGGTCACTGCCTAGCTAACTGTTGCGAAATCGCCGTTACACTCATCTGGACCTGCGAGGGTCACTTGAGCAGGTTCTGTTTTTGGCTTGGATATTGCCGATGGGCTTTGCGAAGCCAGAACGAAAGGCTCCTTGATCCGGCTCCCGAATCGGTAAAGGCAACTAGTCAACTGTTGCAACATCGCCATTTCACTCAGAACCCCGTCAAAACGTGTGATCGCCTGTCTATGTCAGTCATGCAGCCCTTGGGCTTTGGATAGCTCTATGGTCTGCAAAATCTTTCAGCTTGACGACACCTGACGCGCGTGGGATGCTCACCCCTCCCTGGGGTTCCGTGCCTCGGTTTGAGACTGGGCACCCAACTTCGGAACAGTGTGCTGTCGAGGGATGTGGTGCTATGAAATCTGAATCGATGCAATCTGCGCTAAACCGTACTTCAACCTACACCTCTCCGGCGAAAAGCGCACCGTCGTTCGTGCTCCTGATTGCGCTCGCTTTCGTCACGCAGTTCGCGCACGGTCAGACGCTCACCACTCTCTACTCGTTCGCCGGGGCCAACGGGCGAGGGCCGCAAGCAGGAGTCGTTCGCGACACCGCTGGCAACCTCTATGGCACGACCGAATTTGGTGGGGGATCGTGCGACTGCGGAACAGTATTCAAATTGACTGCTGCGGGCAAATTGCAGGTGCTTCACCGCTTCACGGCCCGGCCGGACGGTCAACTTCCCGGTGCCCCCCTGATCCGCGATGCGGCCGGCAACCTCTACGGTACTGCGGCGCTGGGCGGCGATCCCAACAGTTGCCTGGGTAACTGTGGCACGGTGTTCAAGGTGGATGCCGCTGGCAGGTTCACTGTGCTGTATAGCTTCACCGGACCGCCAGACGGAGAACTCCCCAACTCTGGTGGTTTGATCCGGGATGCAGATGGAAACTTCTATGGAATGACAGAGTTTGGCGGTGACACTTCTTGCTTTGACGGTCTAGGTTGCGGCACGGTGTTCAAGCTGGATGCGTCCAACCATGAGACTGTGCTTTACCGCTTCACTGCCACCGGAGCGAAAGGCAATAATCCTGTAGGCGGTCTGATCCGCGATGCCGCGGGCAATCTGTTCGGCACAACGTCGAATGGTGGCGACGCCGCTTGCTACTCCGGGTGCGGCGCGACGTTCAAGCTGGATACGACCGGTAAACTTACCGTATTACACAGCTTCAGTGGGCCTCCGGACGGGAAGTATCCCTCGACGTCCTTAGTGCAGGTAGGCTCAAACCTTTACGGCACCACAGAGAGTGGCGGTTCCGGCTTAGGCTTATGGGGAACGGTGTTTAAAATCGATAAGAGTGGCAACGAAACCGTGTTCCATAGCTTCGCTAGAGGAGCGGCGGATGGAGCTGATCCCTTCGCAGCTCTGATTTCCGACGCAGAGGGCAATCTGTACGGCACCACGGTGGCAGGCGGTCCTTTCGACGCGGGAATAGTGTTCATGTTAGATAAAACCGGCCAGGAGAGTGTGCTGCACAGCTTCACTGGATCTGACGGGTTGCAACCCGAGGGGAGCTTGATCCGCGACGCAGCGGGCAATCTCTATGGCACCACTTACAATGGTGGCGCTCACAGCAACGGCACGATCTTCAAAATCACTCCTTGAGCTTGAGACGCGGAAGAGCCGTCAGTGCAGTATGCGGGTTCGTTGACCTCGACAACTTTCGTTTCAGCATAACTGTGCCTTCAAAGCCTATTGCGTCGTAACATAGCCATAAGGCTCGAACCCCTAAATGAGTGCTATGGCGTGGCTTCAGTAGTTATAGGGGGCATCAAAGGTGAGGGGGAAGTGGGTCAATGAGTGCAATCGCCTATGCCTGATTTCATCAACACTAGCCTCAGTTCGGTTTGGCAGTTTCGGAGGCATGTAATGAAACTACTCACCAAGTTTGCGCATGCCCCCGTCAGTGAAGAGCTCACGGAAGGCGAAGAGACATTTCGAAAGCTGGTGGAGGCCCTTCCCGATTCCATTCTGGTGCATAGCGACAATAAGATCGTTTTCCTCAATCCCTCGTGCCTCCGGCTGCTTGGTGCGCAACGGCCGGAGCAGTTCTTAGGCAAGGATGTTTTCGAGATCATTCATCCCGATTACCGGCAGGCCATAAAGAGCCGCATCCAAAATAATTATCAGACCGGAACGGCGTCTGCGCCGATGGAGAGCGCCCTGCTCACGATTGGTGGCTCCGCGATTCCGATAGAAGCAGCCGCCATTCCCATCACTTGGAAAGGACGGCCGGCCATGGAAGTGATTGCCCGCGACATCCGCCAGCGCAAACGGACCGAAGAAACACTGCGGGAATACGAAAAGGTGGTCGAGGGTTTGGAAGAAATGATCTGTGTGGTTGACCGTGAATACCGGTACGTGCTTGCCAATCGAGCTTTCCTCAATTATCGCGGTACTCAGAGAGATCAAGTCGTGGGATATTTAGTTTCGGAATTGCTGCCCTTCAGCGTTTTCGATAGGGTTGTCAAAGAAAAACTCGACGAGTGTTTCCGGGGCAACATCGTAAGTTACGAGCTCACATATGACTATCCTAACCTTGGTCCAAGAGATCTATTCATTTCCTACTATCCCATCGAAGGCCCAGAAGGTATCGACCGGGCGGCCTGCATTTTGCGGGATGTCACCGAGCGGAACCAGGCAGAACGCGCCAATCGCGAGTGGCAGAAGCGCGTCGAACTGGCAGAAAAGGCCGGCCTGCGGATTGGGTTGTGGGATTGGGACCTGAATGCCAACAGAGTGATTTGGTCGGATGAAACTCACCGCCAATGGGGATACGCGCGGGAGACGTTTTCCGGCCGCGTCGAAGATGCGGTCACAAGGATTCATCCAGAAGACCGGTGCAGAGTGGAGGAAGCGATCCGCAGCGCGCTGGCGGGTAACTCTGAGTACACGGCGCAGTATCGGGTTGTGCATCCGGATGGAAATACGTGCTGGATCGATGCCCACGGCGTAGCTGTTCGTGAAGGGCCTATTCACATGCTTGGCATCAGCATTGACATTACAGATGTCAAGAAAACGGAGCAATCCCTGCAATCGGCGAAGATAGAATTGGGCCGGGTAAATCGCATCCTGACCATGGGCGAACTTACGGCATCGATCGCCCATGAGATCAATCAACCTCTGGCGGCGATCGTCACCAACATGGGCGCCTCCTTGCGCTTGCTGGCAATGCAACCTCCAAATTTGGAGGAGGCGCGGGAGGCAATGGCCGAGAGCATTCGAGAGGCCATGCGCTCCAGCCAAGTGATTGCGAGAGTTCGCGCTCTGCTGAATAAGGAACCGCCGCAAATGCGGCCACTGACTCTGAATGCGATCATTCGAGAGGTGCTGGCTCTGTGCGCCACTGACCTCATCCGAGCCGGCGTTACCGTGCACACCGAGCTTGCCTCCGGTCTTCCCGAAGTGCCTGGCGATCCTATTCAATTGCAGCAGGTCATGTTGAACCTGATCATGAATGGCATCGACGCGATGAGTGAGGTTACTAACCGGCCGCGAGGGTTGTTCATCAAGTCGGCGGAGCACCCGTCCTGGTCCAGGTTCAGGATTCCGGCGTGGGATTGGACTCGGATCAAGCCGACCGAATTTTCGAACCATTCTTTACGACCAAGCCCAAAGGAATCGGAATGGGATTGTCGATCAGCCGTTCCATCATCGAAACTCACGGGGGCCGTTTGTGGGCCGCACCTGGGCCAGTGCAAGGGGCGGTTTTTCAATTCCACTTGCCAAAGGCAGACACCCCAGAGGAGCGAGCCGCCTAGTGTCGTGTTCGTTGTAGATGACGACGCCCCGATCCGCGATGTATCTGCCGGCAAGAGCGGGCTCGATTTCCAACGCAAGTTGGCACAGGCCGAATATTCACATTCCGATCATTTTCATCACTGGCCGCGGCGATATTCCCGTGCCGGTTCAGGGTGATGAAGGAGGGGCGGTGGAGTTCCTCACATCAGGATGTGTTAGACGCTGTCCACCAGGCGCTTGAGCGCGACCGCCTCCTTCGCCCACACAACGCGGAGATTGTCATCCGGCGAGAGTGCTTCCCGCGCGAGCAACAGGTTCTGCCAATGAGTGGGGTGGCCTAGCTTCAACAGTTATCATTCGGGAGAGTACAAGCGGCTCCCGTTCGGTAGAGAGCAGATGTCCAAAACCTGGATTGCTCGCTTTCAGCGGGGATTGCATCACTCCGCTGATAAACAGGTCAATCTCGTGAAAGACAAGGTCCGGCGGTTCGGCTAATATCGCTGTTAATGCGGCACCTTGGGGAGCGCTGCGGCCTGTCCTTCGCTCTTCCGCGCTTTACACCCAGGAATCTTCGCAGCCAGGATTCAAACCTATGAATGAACGAATGCTTACCACCGGCCGAGTGACGCTAGCCTTGATCGGACTTAGCCTGGGGCTGTGGGCGCAGGCCCAGACGCAGGGTCCGGCGCGCGCCGGTGCGCAAGGCACCACGGAAAAAGTGATTCACACTTTCAATCCCGCGCCGCATGGGTACTATCCCCTCGGCACCGTGGTGGCCGACCAACTTGGCAATCTCTATGGCACTACCCGCCTGGGGGGCAGCTATGACGCCGGCGTTCTGTACAAAGCCACGCAGAACTCTCAGGGCAAATGGACCCAGACCGTGCTCTACAATTTTCCTGGCGGTAGCGGCGCGTATGCTCCAGACCAAGTCGTATTCGATTCGGCGGGCAATCTGTATGGATTTTCCTACCTGGGGGGAAGCGCGGGATATGGAACTGCGGTAAAACTGTCACCAAATTCGCAGGGCGTTTGGTCGGCCACCATCTTATATAACTTTCCGGGCACGGGCGTGGAAACCGCCCTCGACAGTATCCTGATCTTGATCGATGCCTCGGGTAACCTGTACGGCGTTTTGGGCGGAGCCAACCGTGAGTCCATTTTCCAGCTCTCTCCTTCGTCGAACGGAAGCTGGACTAAAACCCTGGTGTACGACTTCGTAAGCCCAACCGACGGCGACTATATCGGCGGACTGATCACGGATGGCCACGGAAACCTCTATGGCACCACCGAAACCGGAGGGACGGCGGGCTGTAAGTGCGGCACTGTCTTCGAACTCACGCCTTCATCCGGAACCTGGCACCACACGATTCTGTATTCTTTTGCCGGTGCGGGCGGACAGGATGGCTCGCCGCTGAATGTGACGATGGATGGCAATGGCAATCTGTTCGGCGCTACCGCGTATGGACAACAAACGGGCAACTGCCGTTTCGAAGGGGATGGCTGCGGCGCAGTGTATGAACTCCAGCCCGGCGCGAACGGCCAATGGACGGAAACTATCCTTTACGACTTCGCGTCGAAGGGGGTCATGGTTTACCCGTCGGCGCTGGTGATGGACAGTCATCAGAATCTATACGGCACTGGGTTCTACGGAGGAGCAACGTCGCAGAACTGCTACCAGGGTTGCGGCTTCGTGTTCGAAATCTCTCCCAGTGGCAACCGCCAGTGGACGGAAACTGATCTCTACGATTTTAAAGGCGGCAGTGACGGATCTCAGCCCCCCTTTGCCTTCGGTCTCGCCTGGTTTGGGGGCGATCTTTACGGGACGACCACTCTAGGCGGGGCGACCAACCTCAGCGGGACCATTTACAGGCTCACGCCGCAGGGTAGCTCCTGGCAGTTCAGCACGATCTACACTTTTCCGTTCCTTGATGGGAACGCTCCTTCTACTGGTTTGGTGGGAGATGGGAATGGAAATCTGTTCGGAACCGCCGCCGGCGGAGTCTACGATGAAGGCAGCGTCTTTGAGATGTCCCCGGTCAGCGGGGGCGGATGGACGGAGAGCCTGATCTACAGTTTTAACGGATATTACGCAGGCCAGAGTGTCGGCCCCTCGGCGCTGACCGCGGATCCGTATGGAAATTTCTACGGAACCACTCAACTCAGCGGCGCCGGCAATTACGGCACGGTCTTCGAGCTTTCGCCCTCATCCTCCAAAGGCTGGACGTCAACCATTCTGTACTCCTTTAGCGGCGCTGCGGACGGGTCGACACCGGAAGCAGGCGTGGTCCTCGATGCTTCCGGCAATCTCTTCGGGACGACCTATACCGGAGGGTCGAAAAACTTTTCAAGAAACCATGGAGGCACCATTTTTGAACTCAGCCGTGAGTCGAATGGCCAGTGGAAGAAAAATGTCCGCTACAACTTCGCGGGCGCACCCTTCGATGGCGAACTTCCTGCCGCCAGCATGATCATGGACAAAGCCGGAAACTTTTACGGCACGACCAGTTCCGGCGGCAGCAGCACCAATTGCAGCGGCGGGTGCGGCACGGTATTTGAGCTTTCTCCTTCGGCTGGGAGCTGGAAAGAAACAGTTCTTTATTCGTTTCAGGGTGGGACCAAGGACGGTGCCGATCCCCGGACGAGCCTGATCTTCGACGACGCGGGCAATCTCTATGGCACCACGTTGGAAGGCGGGGTCACGGACTGTTACGTCGATGGGGCGCCAAGTTGCGGTGTCATCTTTAAGTTATCGCCCACCGGCACTGGCGCCTGGCAGGAGAGCGTGTTGCATATCTTCACCCGCTCGACGGCGGATGGAGTGAATCCCACATCCAGCCTGGTTTTCGACGCGGCGGGCAACCTTTACGGCACCACGGCCGGCGGCGGCACATATAGCCACGGAACGATTTTCAAACTTGCCCCCTCCGGCAGCAGCTGGGTGTACTCGGTGGTGTATAACTTCGAAAACAGCCCCGATGGCAACTATCCCGCCGGCAATCTGTTTCTGGATCCTTCCGGTAACTTCTATGGAACTACAGAAGCGGGAGGCAATGCGATCAACCTCTCTTCCAACGGATACGGGACGGTCTACGAATTCACACCGTAAACCGGGGGAGGGGAGCCGGGGTTCTTCGCGCGCGAGGTGGCGCCGAGTTCGTGGAAGAGCGGCTTCAACCTGCCGCCGTAGAAGATTCCAAACGGCGAGGTGCGGGTAGGGACACCGGTGGACTTCCGGTTGCAGAGTTGCAGTTGCGCTAATCCTTGCTTGTAAAAGTGGGTCCCCGGACTGCCGGTAAACGGAAGTGACTGTGTAATGTAGAATGCTCCGGCGAATCCATTCCCGCTGCAGCAGGAGCGACTGTGAACTACGCCCGCATTGCATTGGCCTCCTTGGGGGCCATGGTGGCTTACTTTGTCTATGGCTTTGCCCTGTTCGCGGCATGGCCATCCATGAAAACGGAATTCCTGAAGTATCCCAACGTTTATCGTCCCAAGGAAGAGATGATGAAGGTGATGCCCTATGGCATGATCGCTATTCTCATCGCCATCGTGGCGGTCGCCATTCTCTACGCAAGAATCTCTCCGGCCGGTGGCGGCGTGGTTTCGGGGATTTACCTGGGCGCGCTGATTGGTCTGTTTTCCGTTTGTACCTTCGCGATCCACAATTACATCAACCTAAACATTGGCTTGACGCTGACCATCTACCAGTCTGTCGCCTACTTCATTCAGTGGATCATCGTGGGGGCGGCCATCGGCTTGATCTACAAGCCATTGTAGATTGGTCGGTGAAGCCAGTTAGCGAGAAACAGGAATTCCGCGAGGCTGGCGGGCACAGCAGGAACAGTTATCCTTGGTTGAGGGTAACATCGCCGCACAACTTATTTGGTCTGGTCAATGAGTGAAATGGCCAGATTACGTCAGTAATATTGCAAGAATGCTTCCGTTTCGCCTTCAATGGTCACTGGCGCTCTAAAATCGGATGGAGCTACCACATCAATATTCGTACAATCCGCGACTGCGCCTCATCCTCTTGGTTTTCGGCTCTGGCCTTCTGTGGTTGGCTGTCCAGCGGATTTCGTGGGGGCACATGCCTACCGGGTTCAGCCTTTGGATCGGCATCGCTCCCATCGCGGTGGCATTAGTGGTATTTGCACGCCGGATTTTGGTTGAACGCTATCTGCTGCTCGATAATGACAGCCTGTTGCTTCCAACTGGTGCATTCCAAAGGAGAATGGCGAGGATTGAATACACCAGCATCAAACGTGTCTGGCGACATCATCTTCTCTTTAAGGCGGCTGTCCTCCGAGTGGTGACCGAAAAGCAAACCTTCGAGATCGCGTCCATGCTGCTCGCAGATAACGAGACCTTTCGTGTTCTTGAAGGGTTTCTCAGCCTGAAGGCTCGGGAAAATGCGGCGAGGCAGACCTCCAAGAACACCCAGTTGACTTAACATCGCCATTAGACTCATTGACCTAGATCAGTGAGACGGGCTTTCTGTACTGGGATCCTTCCATCAGATCGATCAGGCGCGTCTGGATTCCGTGTTGGCCGTCAGCGCCAAGGTGCTGGAATGGCTCAGTTCCGGCCTGACCATCAAGGATTATTAATCCTTAGCCGGAATGAAACTTCACGCCGGGTCCCAGTGCGGCGATGAAGGCGATTGCTAGAATCACCGCGGCCAGCAACCATCCTGCGCTGCGTTTGATCTCGGGCACCTGCAATTGGCTGCTGGGGATGCGCGAGCCATAGAGCAGGTTCGACATCCAAGCGAGACCGGAGTGCCCCCCAAATGACGCCGCCGCGGCGGAGATCAGAATCAACAGCGGTCCGACCGGGTTCAACGCGCCCGCAGCGCAGGAGAGAATTCCTGAAGTGAGATAAGGCACCAGCGTGAGCCGGCGCGCGCGCCGCACGCGAGTGTTGGCGTCTGTCCCTAAAAACGGACGCAACTCACGCAAACACAAATGAACAAATAATAAAAAATAGGTAACCGCTCCCAGCGCAGTCAAGCCCAGGCGCCATGCCCACGCCGGCTGCCATCCGGCCACCACCGCTGCCCAGTCACCAATGTTGCCGATACCGGAGAACAGGAAATACCCGCCGGCCTCGAACAGATTGAAGGTCATCAGCAGCCAAAAGAAGTAGCGCCAGGATGCGCTCCGCTTGACGGCGCGCGCGGCGGCCCAGAACAGCGCACCGAAGATCAGATTCGCGAGGGTCCCGCCGGCGGCTACCAGACGCGTATCCGCGCTACAGTCGAAGTGGACGGTGGAAAGCGCCAGTGGCCGACCGCCAGTGGCCACGCACATGCCTCCGTGACCAAGGCCTTCGTGGATGACGTCGGCAACCACGGTGGCAACAATCGCGATGGCAGCGACCGTCCACAGATCCGGCTTGGTTGCTTCGCGCAACCTGGACGGATTGAACGCATCTCTGTGGGCGGGAGCGTTGACGGTCATGCGCTGCATTGTAGCAGCGGAGTCTCGCGTGGGGCGCACAGAAAAGGTAGGAGGCCCACTCCTATCTCGCTCGCATGAGGGCAGTGAGCAAGAGAGTATTCGTTTCACGCGAGCAACGTAGAGCGACATCAACCGTCAAGAGCGGCGTTGCGAGCGTCTGTGGTTCCCACATTTCGCCAAGCTCAGGACAGGCTCTTTCGCAAAGGACGCGAGAGATGGGGCACTCATTTTTATGTTGATGCGAGCGATGGTCAAAACCAAAAACGTCACAGTACAACATCCTCAAAAGGCAACTGTACAGACGGTGCGCGGCTCGCTGCGCTTCGCCGACGTGCGAATGCGACGGTCGCCACGTGAGTTTTGTTCGTGGTATAGTTTTGGACGAAAAGTATTTCTCCCCCGACCCCGGTTCCTGGGTGCAAGTGAAAGTCAAAATTAAAAATTGTGAGGATAAGTGTATGTCTCGACGTGCGAGTTATGGATGCTCGAAGTATGTGGCCAGGTTAGTGGTGGTGGTCTTGTTTTGTGCGATGACCGTGGCGGGGGCGCAGGAGCGGCGGGCGGGTGCCGGCCGGGATAGTTTGACGACTATTTTCACTTATGGGAATTTCAGCGACTTGACGGGGCTGACATTGAATGGAAACGCGCAGCAGAGCGGGTCGGTGCTATTGGTGGGTCCGGCGTCGACGGATCAAATCGGGTCGGCTTACTACACGACGCAGGTGAATGTGGCGCAGGGGTTTTTGACGGAGTTCAATTTGCAGATTATCCCGGACTCGAACAGTTACACGACGGCGGACGGGATGGCGTTCATCATCCAGAATCAGGGAGTGAATGCGCTGGGGTATTCGACGGGGCATCCGGGATATGGCGGGATACGGAACAGCATTGCGGTGGAGTTTGATACCTTCCAGAATTATCAGTTGAGCGATCCGAATAATAATCATATCGGGCTGCAGAGTTGCGGGACGGCGCAGAATTCCATTGACCATGCCAACAGCTGCGACCTGGCATTGAATGGGCACTTACCGCTGACGCTGGCGGATGGGAACGTGCACAAGGTGCAGGTGAGCTATATGCCGGGAGCGGGAGGGTCGGGTCCATTTGTAGTTGCGGTGGATGGCAAATTTATTTTGAAGGCCACGGTGAACTTGAGCACACTGCTGAGCTTGAATGGAAACGATGCCTGGGTGGGGTTTACGGCAGGATCAGGCGCGGCGTTTGAGTATGGAGAGGTGACGAGTTGGACGTTTGCGACTATGGGAGAGTAAAAAGCTCAGCCGGCAGCGTCGTTAGTCAGGAATAAGGTCGGTTAGGAATAATTGGGTGTCCATCTTTCGCGTTAAGCCGCAAAAGGTGGACACCCTGTTTATTTTGTTAGTTGACGGTGAATTTGGTGGAGCTGTTGGCGGTACCGCCGGGGGTGGTGATGGAGATGGTCACCGCTCCCGCTGCAAGACCTGAAGGTACGTCCGCCGTGACTTCGGAATCGGAAACCACGGTGAAGGTGGTGGCTTTCACCGTGCCGAACTTTACGGTGTTGGTTTGGGTCAAGCCCGAGCCGGTAATCGTTACCAGAGTTCCAATGGGACCGCTGGTGGGAGAAAAGCTGGTGATCTTGGGCTTCACCTTGAAAGTTTGCGGGCTGGTGAGTGTGGTGGAACCTGTGGTCACGGTGACCGCAGCCGTAAGGGCTCCGACGGGAACCTTGGCGGTGAGGTAGGTGGTGCCGGAGAGCGTGACCGAGGTTGACTTCACGCCGCCGAACTTCACTACCGAGGAACTGCTGAAGCCCTGGCCGAAGATGCCGACGCTGGCACCGATGAGGCCGGTGCGCTGAGTGGGTTCCAGATTGATGAAAGCAGCATCGCCGGTGGAGACGCTATAGAAGACGCCATTGCAGGATGCGCAAGAAGTGGGGCCACCCGCGGGAGTGGTTCCGTAGAGGATTCCGTTGGTGTTTTGCAGCAGCGTGGTCAGAGGCGCATCGCCGTCAACCGCGGGGTTGGGGAAGAGGAAGTCGGTGAAGACTTTGGCGGCAGTCAGTTTGTAGATGCTGCCGTTGCCGTTCGGTCCGTAGGAGCCGTTGAGACCGTAGAAGCTGCCGTCGGTGACCTGGGTTAGGTCGACGTTGGTGCGGCCGACGTTGTCGACGCAGGAGGCGTCGGTGGTCTGAACGAAATCGTGCATGTCGGTGAAGACGCCGCCGGTGGTCAGCTTGTAGATGCTGCCGAAATTGTTGGCCGCGCCCGTGTTGGTGGCGCCGTAGAGATTGCCGTCTTTGCCCTGAATTACGCCGGTGCATGGGTCGTAACCGGAGGCAGAGGTGAAGCCATAGATTTCTTTCAAAACGCCGGCGGTGCTGATCTTGTAGACGCAGCCGAGCGTGTTGCCAAGGGCGCAATCATAGAGCGTGCCGTAGAGGTTGCCGTCGCTGCCCTGGATCAGGCTGGAGGCGGGGCCGCAATCGCTTCCGGAAAAGGTGTGGAGGTTTGTGTAGACTCCGGCGGCGGTCAGTTTGTACACGTTGCCGCAAGTGTAAGGGTAGTATCCGGTGACGCCGTAGTAGTTGCCGTCGGCGGCCTGAATGGGAGCGTACAGAGGTTCGGTGTCGCCGTATACTCCAGTGAAGTCATACTTGTCGGTGAAGACTCCGGAGGGGGTCAGCTTGAAAATCGCTCCAGCGCCGCTGCCGG
Organism: uncultured Acidobacteriota bacterium; assembly: GCA_963758565.1. GTDB lineage: Bacteria > Acidobacteriota > Terriglobia > Terriglobales > Acidobacteriaceae > Sulfotelmatobacter. The sequence goes on from CAVWVX010000001.1 coordinate 1,872,545, forward strand.
CCGGGGTGGAGAAGCAAGTGCCGTAGAAATTTCCGTCGCTGCCGAGGGTAAGGCCGGAGAAACAGAAACTGTAGTTGGAGGGAAAGCTGTAGATGATGCTCTCTTTGCCGGTAGTAGAGATTTTGTAGACCGCGCCGGTGTTGTTGGTGCCGCAATATAAGCCGATGCCGTACATGTTGCCGTCGCGGCCCTGGACGATGTTGCCTTCGGGCTCACAGGCGTCGGTGGAGACGTCGGAAAAGCCGTGCAAGACGGTGGGAGTTTGGGCGTGCGCCGTAGGGGCCGCCGAGGCGAACATGAAGACGAGCGCGAGCACGGAGAGCGCGACCGCCATCAGGCCCGAGAGCTTACCTGGAAGATGAGTGGACTTCATTCGTTTTTCTCCTGAGAGTGAGTCGCGTTCAGGCCTAAGGGGTCGAGGGGGGATCGCCTTTACGCTGCGGAGACTGTGCCGGAAGACGAGGTGCGGGTCAATGGTCTGGAGATAGCGGGTGAGTGGTGGGCGTATGGCGAGATAAGACATTTATTTGCATGTTTTTAGATGAATTGATTGTCTGGAAAAAAGTCGGAGAAAGGGGCCCGAAAGTGCCAGTTACCCCGGTTGGTCTTGGATGCTAGACTAGCGACTCCTCTGCGCTGACCATTTCTTATGGCGCCTTCAGTCACAGATCGAGAACTGGTTCGCTTCGGCGTGTTTGAAGCGGATCTGCGCGCAGGCGAACTGCGGCGGAACGGGGTAAAGGTTCGTCTGCAGGATCTGCCGTTTCGAGCGCTGACGGTGCTGCTGAATCATCCGGGGGAAGTGATCACGCGCGAGGAACTTCGGCGGGCGTTGTGGCCAGCGGACGTCTTCGTGGATTTTGAGCAGGGAATCAGCAGTGCGGTGATGCGGCTGCGAGATGCGTTGCGAGACTCGGCGGATAATCCGGTTTTTATTGAGACGATTGAGCGGCGGGGGTACCGCTGGATTGGACCGGTGCAGAGAGCCGAGCCGGTGGCGGAAGAATCGCGGGAAACCGCGCCGGTGGAAAAGCCAGTAATGGTGGAGGAGTTGCCGGGGAAGGTTTCGCGCAGGCGCATGGTGGTTTTCGTGCTGCCGTTGCTGGCGTTGCTTTTCGCCGTGTGGATTTTCCGTCCGGGCAACCGCGATGGAAGAGCGAGCGCGAAATCCAATACCGCCGGTGGGCGAAGTTTGCATCAAGCCGCCAACCGCGAAGCGGAAGAGGCTTACCTGAAAGGCCGCTTCTATTGGAATAAGCGCACTCCCGAGAGTTTGAAGCAGGCGTTGGACGCCTTTACTCAGGCGATTTCGCACGATCCGAATTATTCTGACGCCTACGTAGGCCTGGCCGACAGCTACAACCTGCTGCGGGAGTTCTCGGCCATGCCGGGGAATGAGGCGTATTTCAAAGCGTTTGCGGCGGCGAAGAAGGCGGTGGAGTTGGATCCGCGGTCTTCCGAGGCGCATGCGTCATTAGGGTTTGTGACTTTCTGGGGAATGTGGGATGCGGCCGATGCGGAGAAAGAATTCCGGCGGGCGATTGAACTCGATCCGAATAATGTGAAGGCGCATCACTGGTATGCGACGTTTCTGCATGCGCTGGCGCGGCATGAGGAGGCGCTGACGGAAATTGACCTGGCGCGGGGGCTGGCTCCGGATTCGCCTTCGATTGTGGCCGATAAGGGAGCGTTGCTTTGGAGCGCGGGACATCATGAAGAGGGGCTGCAGTTGTTGAAGCAACTGGAGGCGGCGGAGCCGGACTTTATTTCTCCGCACGTTTATTTGCGGCTGGCGTATTTTGAGACCGGGGATTATCCCAACTACATTCTGGAGTTGAAGAAAGACGCGCAGTTGACGCATGACGCGGCGCTGGCGGCGGTGGCGGATGCGGCCGGGGCCGGACTGGCCAGTGGGGGAGAGCGCGGTTTGTTCGCGGGCCAGATTGCCGAACAGAAAAAGATGTATGAGCAGGGGAAGTTGTCCCCGTTTTACGTGGCGCAGACTGAGGCTCGGATGGGCGATAAGGGCGAGGCGATCCGATATTTGACGTACTGCGTGCAGTCGCATGATGAGGTGGTGCTGAACCTTATTGTTGATCAGGATTTTGCGGGGCTGCATGGGGACGCGAGGTTCGGGGAACTGCTGGCGAAGATTGGGTTGCCGGCAGTCGCGGAGCGGTGAGGATGGGAAGATTTCGAAACTAATTTCTTCCGTTGAGTGTGCGCCTGCATGACAACCCGCCTGACGACACCGAAGGAAGGGGCCGGCGTGGCCACATTTTTTGGAATAGCTTGCCTGTTAACCGCACAGCCGGTCTGAACCTATCCACAGTTGGGCCAAATCTCTCAGGTTGTGTTTGTAGGTGCGCGTCACCAGATATTCCTTTCCGTCCCTTACGCTCAGCCTGCACTCCCCCGTGGGTAGTGGTTGGACCTTCTCCACGGCAGAAATATTCACGATCACCGAGCGGTGGATGCGAAGGAAGCCGTAAGGCTTGAGCTTCTCGGCCATGGACGAGAGCGACTCGTGCACCAAATAGTGATTGGTTCGGTGGCGCAGGGAAACGTAATTTCCCTCGGCTTGTACGGCCAGGATGTCGGCTAAATCCAAGAGAAGGATGCTGCCTTTTGCCTTGAACGCAATGCGAGGCGGCTGGCGTTGTGCGATGACCTCTAACTGGCGCCAGACGCGCATGAAGTCGGCGGCGTCCCGCATGGCTGGAGGCAAAGATGTATCCGCGGCCGCGCCCAACTCGATCGAGGTCGGCTCAAGAATGTAATCCTGTCTGCGGTTGGTGGAGTAAACGGTTGCTCCCCGCAGCGGCCGCGCCGGAAGGCTGGTTATGTCGTGAGCACCCTGGGGAACAAAGATCTCACGCGCGGCGGTCTTCCCGTCTGGAATCTCACGGGAGTTGGCGATGGAGCGTGTGGGTTCCATGCCCGCCATCACTTCTGCCCAGCGCTTACGGCTGACGGAAAGCTGGATTGGGCGCCGAAATAGCATTCAATTGACTGCAACTTGCCATTACTAATTTGGAGATACTCCACGTTGCGGAACGTCTTACCGTCCTTGGTGTGGCAAAGATACTTCACGAAGGCATCGTCGGCGCCAGTGGTGATTCGCTCCAGGTCGAAATGTGAAATGAAATCGATCTGGGTTTCCCAGCACCGGGTTTTGAAAGTGCTCTTGCTGATATGGTCATCTCCGGCGGCACTGCTGAAAGTGAAGCTGTCGGCGAGCAAGCGGTCTACCGGGCTCCAGTCCCGCTTCTCCCAGGCGGCGTACCAGTTTCGGACGACCTGCTCGTTGTTTAAGGGTTCTCCGCCTAGGGCGCTGGCCGCGGCGGGCCCCAGCAGGCCAGCGGCACCGACCAGTGCGCATCCCGTTACGAGCAGGTTTCTGCGTGATACCGCAATCGCTGTCATGGTTGGCTCTCCTCTTTCAGTGATGTAGTTTGAAGCGCTTCTCTTGATCCGCTATTTACTCTTCAAAGAGTACATTTCCAACATACGAACCGGTCGGTATGTAAATGTCACCGCTTCTTCTGCTAGGAAGATGCGCTCATGCCCGCTTGTAGTTGTCCGGCGGCCGAAGAGACTTCAGCCAGCCAACAATATTGTTAATTCCAAGCGCCCACACCTTCGGATCCTGAGCATTCTTTGCCAACACTTCGTAACCCTCGACCATTGCGACCAGAAAGCTCGCCGCCCTTTCTGGGGCCAAGTCGCGGCGCACCGTTCCCTGCAACTGCCCCCTGCGCAAAGCCTCGGCAATGTCTTGCTGCCAGGTATGGAAGATTTTCTCCAGCCGCTTACGGAATTGTTGGTCGAGCTGAGACATCTCCTGCGCCAGATTCACCAGGGGACAGCCGGCCTTCACGTCTCCTGGCCCATGTGGAATCGCCCGTACTATGCCTATCAAAGTATCGACCGGGTCCTTGTTCTTGTCCTTGCTCCTCTGTAGAGGGAGCATCCATCGGTCATATGTGAGTTTGGCGACGATCTCTTCGATGATGGCGAAGCCCAGAGCTTCCTTGCTCTCGAAATGGTGGTAGAGCGCTCCCTTGGTCACATTCGTGGCGGCCAGAATGGTGTCAATCCCGGCGCTCTGGAAGCCGTACCTGTAAATTTCCCGAAAGGCCGCTTGCAGCAAGTGTTCCCGCGTGCGCTTAGGGTCACGGGTCGTTCGCGGCCTGGTCTTACGTACAGACATACCGACTAGTATGTATGTTACGAGAATAGAATGTCAATCAAAACCGGGCGAGGTTGAATCCTGCCGGTTTGGGGTCTTGAATTTCGTAGGCTTCCGCCAACCTGTATGGAAAAACGGAGAAACATTCGCCCGGGCCTTTTCGTGTCCATCTCAGCGGGTTGTTGGTGCGTCACTTGTTTTCTAACGCTGAAAGGGCAGGCCTGCTGTTTCACGTAATGGCTGTGAACGTGGAACGCCACATGCTCCCTCGGTTCTCACTCAGCAGGAGTGTGAAGTTGTGAGCCCGGCTCTCAATGGCACGCTAACTGTCCGAGCGCCGAGTGGTAGCTGAGGTAAACCGCCAGTTATCCCGGCATCACCAATTTACCGGAGGAAAAGAGGACTTATGAGGACGATTAAACAGTTGCGGAATTTCTGGATGTCGTGGGTTACGACGATTATTCTGGCTTGCTTCAGCAATGCGGTGGCGCAAGCGAGATACAAAGTTCAGGATTTGGGGGTTCAGTACCCTGACAACCTGGGCATGGCCATGGGCCTGAATAATCAAGGCTGGACGGAGATCATGGATCAGGGACTGGATCATTTCACCCTTTCTACTCTCTACCCGCCGGTGCAAGGTACGGTAAGGATGAGCATTGGCGATCTCAACCTGGAACTCGGCACGCTTGGAGGAAAGAACAGTTCGATCAATTGGAACGGAATCAACGACCCCGGAGAAGCCGTCGGTATGTCGGAAACATCTGTTCCAGATCCGAATTACGAAGATGTTTGCGGCTTCGGCACGCACCTTACCTGTAGTCCGTTCCTTTGGGAAAATGGGACCATGATCGCTCTCCCAACGGTGGGCGGGAATAACGGGCAGGCGAGCGCCATCAATAATAAGGGACAAGTCGCAGGGTATGCGGAAAATGGCATCGCGGACTCCACCTGCCCGCAGGGCGTGGTGAATTTCATGGTTGATCTGCCGGTGATGTGGGACAAAGGCATAGCTATGGCTCTTCCTACAATCAATGGCAATCCGGACGGGGTGGCATTCGGGATCAACAATCGCGGCCAAGCCGTAGGCTACTCGGGAACCTGCACCTCAGCGAGTTACGCCGTGATGTGGGAAAACGGCGCTGCTACCCAACTTAAGGACCTTGGAACTCCGGGCGGCATAGCTTTTGCCATTAACAGCCACAACCAGATTGTTGGGCAAGCGGTTAATTCTGACGGCACCGCCTTGGCGACGATTTGGCAGAACAATAAAGTCGCTGCCCTCGGCGGCCTGCTGCCGGGAGATGTTTCCTCTTTTGCCACCAGCATCAACAATCGGGGCCAGGTGGTGGGAAGCTCATTTAACTCTGAGTCTAACTGGTCGCACGGGCTGCTCTGGCAGAACGGCATGATGATCGACCTTAACACTGTATTTCCTGCCAGTTCCAACCTCTACGTAGTATCGGCCAGCAACATCAATGAGAGTGGACAAATCGCGGGTATGGCGGTGGATATATCCGGATCGCATCCGGGAGTTATCGTCCACGCCTTTCTGGCAACCCCGGTCGACGAAGACCAAGGCAAGTCGGTGGCAGAGGTGGTAACGACGCATCCGAAAATCACTTTGCCGGCGGCGAATGTTGGCAGGCAGCTTTCGCCGAGGTCGACACACTGCTCAATCCACGATCAAGGGATTTTCTGATCGTTCGCGTCGGACAGTTCAGCAATGTCTGCGCGAAGGCAGAAGAGCGAGAATTGTTCCCTCCGGGGGCACGACTGCGGGCTCAAGGATGCGTGCCTTTCGACAGAGCGAAAGGTGCGGCCGGCTCCGTAAAGCCTGCGGTGACCAAAGATAATCAAGTGCGGAGCGGCCCACTCGAGCCAAAACCTGGCTTGAGTGGGCCACGGGCCGCAAAAACTACGGTTGCATCGTGCCTTTGAACAGTTTGGGCTCGGAGGGAATCTCGGCCATGGGATTGTCTTCTGCAGTGATGAAGACATCGAAATCTTCATTGCTGACGGTGTCTTCGAAGGTGCCTTCGAGCTTTTTGTTCACCTTCAGAGCTCCGCGGTTCTGCGGATCTTTGCCGCGAGCCTGGGTCCAAACCACATACACTTGCCGGGCTGGAGTCAACGCGCCCGGCTTAGCCAGGTGATAAACCTGCACCTTGAGCTTGAGGTTGCCGTTCTTCTCTTTGTTTAAGTGGGCTTTGGCTGTGCCTGCAGGTATGCTTGGATCGGCCGCCAGTCGCACATCTGAGGCGCCTGCCAAACCGGTAAGTCCGGTGAAAAGTATGCCAACTGCGATGCTACGGTGCCATTTCGTCATTTCTCCCCTTCATTCGTCTTCTAAAAACAAAAACCGCTGGAAGAGTCTAATGTACTACACCGCACCAAGTTCGGTTGGGCAGCGAATTGTTTCTTTTCATCCGTGATTGTTTTTCGTCCCCATCTGAGACGGTGAACGCGAGAACACAAAAAAAGCCGCCTGGTCACGGAAAAAACGACCAGACGGGCAAATGTGCCCATCATGGGCGGCTCCGGTCGGAAGACGGGGAATTGATTTAGGAAATTAGCTGCGCCAGATGCGCTGTTGGGTGTCGAGGGAGGAGAACATTACGGGCTCGTGGTGGACGCTGGTGGCGTGGCGGTTGATGGCAGTGGCGGCTTGGGTGCGGAGGTTGCCGTCGCGGGCGTCGAAGTCGAGGGTGCTGACGTGGTGGGAGCAATGGGAGCAGGTGAACTTCATGCCTCCCTTGACGCGGGCGATGGTGTAAAGGCGCTTCACAATTTTGAGTCTAAGCTTTTTGGGGGAGAGGGAAAGTCACGGGGGGTGAGCGGCGAAGGTAATGCGAGGGGAGTTCCGTTTTGGGAATGAGTGCCGAGGAGGCGGAGGGCGGTGTGGATGCGAGCCATCTTCGTTTAGTATTTGCGTCGGTAGAAGCGCTCACATCGGATAACAGTGTGGTTGGAATTCCTTGCCAGGCCACTCGTGGCGTCGTCGTGAAAGGGGTCCTTCGACTGCGGTTGTCCTTCGCGCTTGGCGCGCGAAGGACAGTCCTCGCTCAGGATGACACGGCCTTTTCATGTTTACTTGACCAGGCGATTGTGCGGATGACAGCGTGGTTGGAAATCCTTGCCAGGTCACGCGTGGCGTGGTGGTGAAAGGGGTCCTTCGACTGCGGCTGTCGTTCGCGCTGGGCGCGAACGACAATCTTCGCTCAGGATGACAGGGCTCTTACATGTTTACTTGGCGAGGCGGTTGTGATTTTTTAGGACTTCGCGGAGGCGGGCGTGAGGGAGGGCGATGACTTCGTGGTCGTTGATGCCTTGCATGGTTTCGGCAGCGATCATGGCGTTGATGACGGCTTCTTCGGTGGCCTGGACGGTGGCGAGGAAGATGGGGTTGAGGGAATCGTTGGGGAGCATGCTGAGCTGGTGCAAACCCTTGGTGCCGACGGCGCCGGGGTTGGCGGTGGAGAAGGCGAGGAAGATGTCTCCGGAGCCGTCGCCGGAGTAGCTGCCATCGCGGCCGAGGCCGAGGGAAACTTTGCGGGCGATGCGTTTGAGTTGCGTGGGGATGAGAGGGGCGTCGGTGGCGACGATGACGATGATGGAGCCGACGTCATCTTTGAAGACGGTGTGCTCGGGGATTTCGCGGCCGACGTTGATGCCGGCGATGCGGAGCTGATCGCGGGCTCCGTAGTTGCATTGCACGAGAACTCCGATGGTGTAGCCGCCGTCTTTGGCGTCGAGCACGCGGGATGAAGTGCCGATGCCGCCTTTGAATTCATTGCAGACCATGCCGGTGCCACCGCCGACGTTGCCTTCTTCGACGGGCCCGGTACGGGCGATGTCGAGGGCGTGGAAGGCGTCTTCGGGGCGGACGTGGAATCCGTTGATGTCGTTCAGGTAGCCGTCCCAGGTTTCGGCGACGACAGGCAATGACCACCAGTAGCCTTCCATATCAGGCGTGCCGTGCTGGACTTTCCAGGCGATGACGGCGTCGCGGACGACGCCGACGCTGTGGGTGTTGGTGATCATCACGGGGCCGTTGAGGAAGCCGGAGTCTTCGAGCCAGGTCGTGCCGGTCATTTCGCCGTTGCCGTTGAGGGTGAACCAGGCGGCGAAGACGGCGTCATTACTGGACTTGCCGCGGGGGTGGATGGCGGTGACTCCGGTGCGAACGGGGCCTTTGCCGACGACGAGTTTGCCGGAGCCGGAGATGAGCGTGGTGTGGCCGACTTCGACGCCGCGCACGTCGGTGATGGCGTTGTTGGGGCCGGGAGCGCCGTCAAAGGGAATGCCGAGGTCGCGGGCGCGCGGCTTTTGGGCGTGGGCGGCGAGGGTGAGGAGAAGGAGGATCGGTGTCAGGATGCGGGCTGCAGGATTAGGCATGGGCGAGGTCTCCGGGGAACGAGGAAGTATACAGGCTGAAGTGGTGGACGCGGAAAGCGGATTCCTCACTACCGAAGGATGCGGGTTCGGGATGACGGGGTTCTGCGCGGCGTTGACTACAGCGGGTAAGAAACAGCAGATTTCTCACCGGCAAAGAGCGCCGGTTCGAAATGACAAGGAGTGTTTAGTGCGAGATGGGAGGACGAAGAATTTTAATGAGAAACAGTTTTATGGGATACGAATCACGCGGAGGCGACAACGCGGAGGGGAGAAGAGGCATCGGAATGGTGTGGATAATCTCGGGAACCGGAGGGAGTAAAATCCGTGAGGAAAAAATTCTTTGGCAGGGGTCAGGAAATGGAAGCGTGGAAGAAAGCGGTGATTGCAGGGGCGGTGACAGCGGCAGCGGTTTTCTTTTTGAAGAAGAAAGTTCCGGCGGGGGTGCTGGCGGGCGGAGTGGCGCTGGCGGTGGTGGCAGCGGAGTATCCGGAGAAGTTTGATATGGTGCGGCAACAACTGCCGGAATATTTTGACCGCGGCATGAGAGTGATGGAAATGGCGGCGCGCGCGGGCCAGCGAATTACGGATGCGGCGGGACAGGGAGCTGCGGGGGTCTGGGACGAGATCGGCGGGTAGCGGCGAGCTACGAGTCGCGAGCTACGAGCTGAAACAAAGTCTCGACTTACTCGATGCCGAGTTGTTTGCGGGCGTCAGGGCTGAGGCGTTCGGGAGTCCAGGCGGGGGTCCAGACGACGGTGACGGCGGCGTTGCGGATGCCGGGGAGTTGTTCGAGACGGGATTTCACCTGAGCGCTGATGTTGACGTGCTCGGGGCAGCCGGGTGAGGTCAAGGACATTTCAATGTTGACGTCTTGCTTCGGTTCGGCGGGCGCTTCGGCTGCGGGGACGTCCACGAAAGCTACGTTGTAGATGAGGCCCAGGTCGACGATATTGACGGGGATCTCGGGGTCATAGCAACTGCGCAGCGCGCTCAGGACGTCTTGTTCGGTCACGGGCATAAGTTTCCTCTCCTTCTAGTTTACATTGATGGCGGCGACGATTGTTCTTAAGGCGTGAGAGCGGCTTCGAGGCGGGCGCGGAGTTGTGTTGTCGCTGACCATGATCAGGAAGTTGTCACGCTTCAGGAAGTACTGGCGAGCGGCGGTGTCGAAATTGAATTTGTCTCCGGCGGCAACGCGGGGAGTGCCGGTGAAGCGGTAGAGATATCCATGATCTTTGCGGCGCTCGGTGATTATGAAATCGGCGAAGGTCTCAGGCTTGGGCACGAAGATGACGCTGAAGGCTCCGTAATTTGTGTTGAAGCAGACTTCGCCTTCGACAGTGCTTTGCAGGGCACCGTCTTTTTCCACCATGAATATGCTGTTTAATTTTGTGGGGAAGATGCAGTGGACGGTGAAATCGTGTTGCTCGATGCGACTTTGAAATTGCAGGGCGTCGGAGTAGGCGGGATTAACGGGTTCAATCAAGGCCATTGCCGGCGGGCAGGGAGCCGATTGTGCGGCCAGGGATGCGGTGAAGAAAAGAAGCAGCGCGGCTGGAAGCTTCATGGACTTCTCCTGCACGGTCAGAATGAGGGGAGTTTAGCACGAAGTTTTTTCCGGCGCGAGATTGGTAGCGCAGCCGAACATCAGATTACTCGCCGGTAAAGAACGCCGGTTCGGGAATGACAAAAACACTGAACGTTGGAAGAGGCAAGGCAATTTTATGATGAGCGAAGAGGCGAAGAAGAAGATTCAGATCGCATTGCTGCTGGCGCTGGTGCTGGTGGGGGCGCGGACGGGTTACATCGTATACCAGCGGCATGAAGACAGGCTGGCAGCGCAGAAACAACAGCAGGTGAAGAATCAGGGGTATGCCAATTCGGATTATTACGTGACGCCGAAAAAACTTTATCCGTTTGATTTGAAATCGGCGAGGCAGTTGACGCAGCAGCCGGTTTGGGTGAAAGAGGGCTACCGGTATACGTATTATCCCTATGACGCGGCGGCGAAGAAGAGTGATTTTGCGCGCGAGGCTGGGCTGCTATTGCCGCTGGAAAAGTTGGAGATTAAGGATGTTGAGGCCGAGGCGGGGCCGGGTGGCAAGCGGCAAGTGATGGCGGCGTTTCAAAAAGATGGAAAGAGTTATGCGGTGCCGATCGGGTTTGACAATGAAGGGCAGTACAAAATCTATTCCGACGAGATGTTTTTTGTGGAGGATCCGCACGGGTTGTACAAGCATTGGGCGCCGGAGGTCTGGCAGGCGGTGGATCAGCATGAAGTGAAGCCGGGGATGAATGAACTGCAGGCGGATTTTGCGGTGGGGATGGGAGTACCGGATGCGGGGGCGTCGTCGGCGGAGCGGACGGTGCGTTATCCGAATGGTGGTAAACCGCTGGTGGTGGTGTATCGGGGCGGGAGCGCGGCGGAAGTCAAGGCGGGTGGTTAGGGGGAAGCGCTAGAAGGGTGAGTATTTTCGGGGGATTTATGCGTGATCGAGAATTTCGTATTCGCTGCTGACCAGGCCGCTTGGGTAGCTCCTGGTTGTGATATGGCGGAGATGGATGTCGTACGGGAGAGTGTCGAAGAGAGGGATACCTTCGCCGATGAGGACGGGAACGCGTGTGATCGTGAGGCGCTGAATGAGGCCGGCACGAAGAAAGTTTTGTATGGTGATGCCGCCGTCGATGTAAAGGTGATGGGCTCCAGTTGCTTCGAGTTGGGCGACGATTTCCGCGGGAGAGCCGGACATTTGTTCGACTTTCGCTCCTATCACCTTGGAGAAGTCGAGCGAACGGTGGCTGAGCACGACGACGCGTTTGTCGCCGTAGGGCCAGGGATTCATGGGGAGAACGACTTCGAAAGTGTTGCGGCCGATGACGATGGTGTCGACGGTGGCCATGAATTCGGTGTAGCCGTGGGGCTCCCCACCGCCGGCGGGGAGGAAGTCGAAAGAGCCGTTGAGTCGGGCGATGAAGCCATCGAGGCTGGTGCCGATGAAGACGGAAGCTTTCATGGGGTGCCTTAGGGCGGCGCTTGAGATTCAGGGAACTTTAAAGAAAGTCAAAATCCCCACCCTCTCGCATAAATCGCGAGCAGGGTGGGGCATTTTTTAGCGATCCCGCTTACTTCACCGCGGCCAGGGCGGCGGAAACTTCTTTGATGTCTGGCACGACGGGGATTTCATAGTTCTTGTGCCAGGCCAAGTTGCCGTTCCGGTCAATGATGGAGATGGCGCGGCCGGTAATGCCTTTGTCTTCGAGATAGACGCCGTATTTGGCGGCGACTGCTCCGCGCGGGTTGAAGTCGGCGAGAAGGGGATATTGAATTCCCATTTTATCGGCGTAGGCTTTATGCGACCAGACGCTGTCGACACTGAGGCCGAGGACCTGGGCGTCGAGGTCTTCGAATTGTTTTTTGTCGTTGACCATGCAGGCGTGCTCTTTGGTGCAGGTGGGACTCCAGTCGAGAGGATAGAAGACGATGACGACGTTCTTCTTGCCTTTGTAGTCGCTGAGCTTGATGTCTTTCTGGTCTTGATCTTTCAGGGTGAAATCGGGTGCGGGCGAGCCGATGGTGGGCATGAGTCCTCCGGGAAATTTTTATAAGATGCTGGCTTCCATCATAAATGAGCGAGACGGGTGACGAGTGCGAGCTTTGGTCGACGGGACGGCCGAGGGCGACCGTCCCCACACGAGCGTTACTCAAGGATGACTTTATTTGACGGTTGAGGAACTGGCGTCCGCCTGCTTTTCTTCGTCGGCGTGGATTTTGCCGTCATCGTCGGCGTAGAAGGAGCGGTGAGTGGCGTCGAGTTGTTTGGGCATCATGGTGATGGTGTAGCCGTCTTTTTTAGTTTTGTAGGTGGCGGTGTAGTCGCCGCGGTCGGGGTTGGCCATGCGCTTGGTGAAGGATCCGGAGTGGACTAACTGGTTGAGCGAAGTGGCGAAGTGGCCATACTGTTTGTTGAACTGGCGCTCGGCACGGACCACGACTCGCATGTAGGCGAGGGCGGCGGCTTCGGAGTCAGAGCGGGCGGGATCGCCGGCGAATTTCGGTTTGTAGGCGGAGTCGGTCGTTTGGGCTAAGAGTGCGGAAGGCCGCGCCAGGTGCAGGGCAGCGGCCAGGGCAAGAATGGAAAATACTGCAGCAATGCCAAGGGACTTTCTTCTCATGGATGAGTGCTCTCCGATTTGAGGGGCAAGAATTCAAGCGCCACTCTTTATATTTAGGCGGCTCTAAGGCCAGCTTTTCAATGTTACTCCCGTAATTCAAGAATGGTCACTTGTCTTTGATCCAGAAGCAATTGCCGCTATCCTCGTAACAACAACATTACGCCCCACGGGGATACCTATGAAAGCAGCAGTAGCGAGAAAACCGATCATCAAAATAGCAGTGGTGGAGAGCGATCCGTTGAGGTTTGTCGGATTTCGCGCACTGTTCGACACGGAACCTGAGTTCGAACTAATCTCGGCGGGCCTGCCCGAGATTTCCACGCTGCAGGATGTTGACTTAATTCTGCTGGGCAACCGCTCGGGGCAAAACCTGTTCGATGTGATGGCCAGCCTGAAGGCGACGCGGCCGGACCTGCGCATTATTGTGACGGGATCGGGTGTGGACGAAGAGACCATTCTGAAGGCGATTGCGTCCGGGGCCAAGGGATATGTGGACGAGGCGGCGTCTCCGGCGGAGTTTACGCAGGCGATCCGCATTGTGAGCCAGGGATCGGTGTGGGCGCCGAGAAAAGTTCTTTCCATGTTTATTGAGCGGGTGTCGACGGCGCCGGGACGGATTTTTCCGGCGGGCCGCGTGACCTTTACCGACCGCGAAAAAGAAGTGCTGGAGATGCTGGTGGCGGGCCGCTCGAACAAAGAGATTGGGTCACAGCTAGGCATTGAAGAGCGTACGGTGAAGGCCCACGTAGCCAAGTTGATGCGGAAGGTGGGCGTGCAGAACCGGATTGCGCTGTCGGTGCATGCCATTACGCATTCGCTGGTGGCGGCAAAGTAGGGCAGTAGCCAGTACCTAGTACCGAGTTGCGAGTCTGGAGTACCGAGTACCGATGCTGTTGCGATTCGGGTGCGTTAGGGAAATCATAACCACGGTTACCTGGGGACACTGACCTCAGTAATCTTGTAGGAAAAGCGGATCGGAAGCATACTCGCTTCACCTACCACAGAACCTGGGAGACGGGGTTGGAAGCGGCGATTAGGGTCACCGCGACCAGCCCCGATTTTTTTGTCCGGCAGAATTCCTCGGTCGTTCTCATAGTTCTTCCTCTATTAAAAAGCTTTAAGGCGTGATCTCCCACACGGTGCCGTATTGATACAGGCCGCCACCGTCGGTGGTTCCGTAGAGGTTTCCCGTGGAGTCGAGGATGGGGGCACTGAAGGGGCCGCCGCCATCAGTTCCGCCCGTGAACTCATAGAAAACGGTCTCAGTCCAACTGCCATCGCCGGCGGGAGAGAGTTTGTATACGACTCCACAGCCGACGCCGGGGCAAGCGGTAAGATTGCCGCCGAGCGCGGTGGAACCGTACAGATTGCCCGAAGCGTCGAGGGTGAGGCCACCTTCGGCGGGTTCATCGCCGTCGCTTTGTCCGGTGAAGGATTTGATAATCGTTTCCTTCCAGCTTCCGTCAGACTGGGGCGACAGTTCGTAGACCACACCACATCCGGCGTTGCCGCAAAAGAAAGTGTTGATCTGGCCGCCAAGGGGTGTGGTGCTGTAGAGATTGCCCGAGGTGTCCATCACAAAATGAGAGCCGGGGAGGGCTCCGTCACCGCCTACAAGGTCGAAGTTATGTAGGACGGTTTCGTGCCAGATGCCGGTCTTCGTGGGGGACAACTCGAAGGCGATACCGCAACCTCCGCCGCAGTTGAAAGAGGTTCCGCCGGACGAGGTTGTGCCAAAGAGATTGCCGGCGCCGTCGAAAATTAAACCATCTTCGGGGAATCCTCCGTCGAGACCGCCGGTGAAATTGTGCAGAATAGTTTCTTGCCATGCACCGCTGGAAGTGGGTGAGAGTTCGAAGACTACGCCGGCGTTGGCGGGGCCGCCATTGTGCGTCATGCCATAAAGATTTCCGGAGGAGTCGAAAATCACCGGACCGTAGGGGGCGGCGCCGTCCAGTTTGCCGGTGAAAGTGTGCAGAGGAGTTTCGCGCCAGCCTCCGTTTGGGTTGGGCGTGAGTTTATACACCGAGCCGTACCCGGCGAGAACGCCGCCTGTAGTGGTGCCGTAGAGATTGCCGCTGGAGTCCATGGTGACGCCGGCCCAGGGATTTCCGCCGTCTTTACCGCCTTTAAAGGCGTGGAGCAGCGACTCATGCCAAGTCCCATTCGAGTTGCGAGTGAGTTGAAAGACGGCGCCGTAGATGCCGCCGTAGAACGTGGTGCCATAAAGGTTTCCGGCGGAGTCCAGGAGCAGGTTGCTGAAGGGAGTGCCTCCGGCGGTGTGCCCGTTGAAATCCACGAGGACAGACTCGGTCTGGGCGTGGGCTGGAAGGGCAAGGCTGAAGGTGATGACCATCGCGCTCAAAAGGCGAGCGAAAGGGAGGGAGCGGAAATGCGTGTAGTTCTTGATGAGACTATCCTCCACGAATGAACTACGAGGATGGAAGCGATCCAACCTTGCAGGGGAGAGAGATCCGGACACGGCTTAAGGCGATGCGACAAGAGGGCCCAAAACCGCGACTCTGGGGGAGTCAAGAGTTGGCGGACAGCATAACACGAGTGTCAAGAATGTAGAAAATCCCAGCGTTGCGTCAGGGATCTGGTAAATGGCAAGGATTGGGTGGAGTTCATGATGCAGAGGCGAGTTTCGTTTACAATCGAAGCACTATATCCCAGAGAATTCTTGTGTGAGGAAGCCATGAAGAAGCTTTTTTTGTTGACGCTGATTGTGTCGCTTTGTTCGTTTGCATTTGCCAAGAATGATGAGTCGAAGGCGGCGGAGCGGGTGCAGGCGGCGGCGACGGTGCTGAATGAGATTCAGGGAGCGCCGGATAAAGGGATTCCGCAGGAAGTGTTAGGGTCGGCGGAGTGCGTGGCGGTGGTGCCGTCGATGCTGAAGGGTGGATTTGTGGTGGGCGCGAAATACGGGCGCGGGTTGGCGAGCTGCCGCACGGAAAAGGGATGGAGCGCTCCGGCATTTTTTGTGGTGACCGGGGGAAGCTTTGGATTCCAGATTGGCGGGCAGGCGGTGGACCTGGTGATGCTGATCATGAACAAGGATGGCATGAGGCATTTGCTTTCGAGCCAGTTCGCGCTGGGAGCAGACGCGTCCGTGGCGGCGGGTCCGGTGGGGCGGCATGCGGAAGGAAATACGGATTGGAAGTTGCGCGCCGAGGTGCTGACCTATTCGCGGGCGCGCGGGCTGTTTGCCGGGGCGACGCTGAATGGGGCGCAGATCAAGCAGGATAAGGACAGCACGCGCGAGTTTTACGGGCGCATGGTTCCGTTCAAGACGTCATTGACGGGAGAGATCGAGCCTCCGGCGGGCGCGAATGATTTTTTGCGGTCGCTGGCGCAGTGGGCGCAGGAAGCGGCGAAGTGAGGGCTGGTACCAAGTACCGAGTTGCGAGTACCGAGTGGGGCCTGCAGGGGCTGCGGTTCGAAAACGACAACGGGATTTTTGACAAAGTAGTTATTACGATGTACCGTCACGCATTCCTAAATGCGGCAGCGACTTGAGTACGCGGCAGCCTGGCCGTTCATAAAAATTCTTGGTGCGTTGCCGCGGCCTGTGGCGCGGGCTCTCGGTATTGGGCTGGCGCAGGTGGTGTATCTTCTGCACGTGCGATTGCGGCAGGTGGGCATGCGCAATCTGACCATGGTATTTCCCGAAAAAACTGAGGCGGAGCGGGCGCGCATTCTGCGCGGTGAGTTTGCTTCGCTGGGACGTCAACTGGTGGAGGTCTGCCGCTTTCCGAAATACACTCTGGAAAATGTGGATGAGGTCGTGGTGTATGACGGCTTCGAGAATTTTGAGCGGGCGCAGGCGCGCGGCAAGGGGGTGCTGCTGTTTGCCGGGCATTTTGGCGGGTGGGAGTTGTCGTCATTTGTGCTCTCGATGCATGGGCACTGGATGCATGTGCTGATGCGCGGCATGGACAACGAGTATCTAGGGCGGCTGATTCTGCACTATCGCACCATGCATGGAAATAAAGCCGTCGACAAAGATGATTTTGTGCGCGGGTTGCTGGCGGCGATGAAGAAGGGCGAAACCGTGGGGCTGCTGATGGATACGAATATGACTCCGCCGCAGGGGATTTTTGTGGATTTTATGGGGATCGCGGCGTGCACGGCGGCGGGTCCGGCGCGGATTGCGCTGAGGACGGATGCGGCGGTGGTGCCGACGTTTACCATCTGGGATGAAAAGCTGGGGAAGTATAGATTGCGGTTCGATCCGGCGCTCGAGTTGGTGCGGAGCGGCGATTTAGAAGCTGATATCAAAGCCAACACGCAGAAGTTTACGGCGGTGATTGAGGACTATGTGAGGAAGTATCCGGAACAGTGGTTGTGGGTGCACCGGAGGTGGAAGACGCGGCCGCCAGGGGAGAAGAGGTTGTATTAGCGGAGCTGCCTAGCGTGGGATTGGAAGCGGTCGCGCTCCAATCGATCGGCTTCGCGGGCCAAAAGCCAGCAGAAGTGTGCTTATCGGCGTATTCATCATCCATTTCACTGAGCGCAAAGTGGCAGACCAGGCAAACAACAACTGAGGCAACGCAGGCGGCGATTTGAGTCCAAGTGCGGAGCGGCATAAGCCAGAAAACCACCCCTGCTGCACCAGCGATGAACTTAATTGCGGTGATAAGCGGTTGCTTCACGACTTCGCTCGCAGACTTCCCGAATCGCAGCTGGCTATGATGTCACGGAAGTGTTTCGAATTCAAACTTCATCGAATAAGAAGGTCCGCTGTCCGATCCCCGTCCCGACGCGAACAAATCCCTCAGGCGCTAAAGCGCGGATCGTTTCCGGTTTCTAACGGCACGACTGAGGTCGTGCCCTTCCCGCCCATTTTCCCTACAATTCCGATCACAGATATTTCAAATGCTTACCACGCGGAGCGGACTTCGCGGGAGGTGCCGCCAGCGGCGGGGATGTAGCACTGCTGGGTGTAATCCATGACCATGCGGTCGGCGTTGAAGCGCCAGCCCAGGGTGCGGATGGTGCGCTTCATGCGCTTGATCCAGCGGCGGGGCAGGCCGTCGTGATCGCGCTGGTAATAAAGAGGGATCACCTCTTCGCGCAGGGTGCGGAGCAGGTCTTCCTGATCGCGCTGGTCGTGCACGCTCATGTTGGAGTGGGTGCGGCCGCCGCCGATGGAGAATCCGTTCATACCGTCGTAGGCTTCAGCCCACCAGCCATCGAGCACGGAGAGATTTAATCCGCCGTTGAGAACGACTTTCTGTCCGCTGGTCCCGGAGGCTTCGAGCGGGCGGCGGGGATTGTTCAGCCAGACATCGACTCCCTGCACGAAGTAGCGGCCGACGTTGATGTCGTAGTCTTCGACAAAGACGAACTTGTCGGTGAACAGGCCGTTGCGCATGAGTTCGGCGATTTGCTGCAAAACTTTTTTGCCGGGCTCGTCCTTGGGATGAGCCTTGCCGGCGAAGACGAACTGCACCGGACGTTTGGGATCGTTGACCATGGAAGCCAGGGCCTCAAGGTCGGCGAGGATGAGGTTGGCGCGCTTGTAAGTGGCGAAGCGGCGGGCGAAGCCGATGGTGAGCGCATCGGGGCTGAGAACTTTGCCGAGACGCTGCAGGACTTCGCGGGACTCGAAGCGGCGCTCGGCCTGTTCGACGGCGCGGCGGCGGACGAATTCCAGGAGCTGCGACTTCAGGCTGAGATGGGTTTCCCAGAGCTCGCCGTCATCGACGTTCTCAATGCCTTCCCAGATTTTGGCTTCGCTCGAGTGCTGGTGCCAGTTGGTGCCGAGATGGCGGTCATATAAACGGAACATTTGCGGCGCCAGCCACGAAGGAACGTGAACTCCGTTGGTGATGTGGCCGATGGGGACTTCATCCTCGTGTTTACCGGGGATGAGGCCTGTCCACATGGCGCGGGATACTTCACCATGCAGGGCAGAGACGGCATTGGCGCGGCGTGAGAGGCGGAGGCCAAGAACCGTCATGCAGAAAGTTTCCTGATGGTCGGCGGGTTTTTCGCGGCCCAGTCCCATCAGGCTTTCTGGAGAGAGGATGAGTTCGTCACGCAAGGGGCCGAGGTGTTCTTCGATGAGATCGGCATCGAAACGGTCGTGTCCGGCGGGAACGGGTGTGTGCGTGGTAAAGATGACTTCGCGGGAGACCCGGGGCACGGCGGCATCGAAGGCAATGCCTTCCTCCAGCATGCGGGAGCGGATGGCTTCGAGTACAACAAAGGCGCTGTGACCTTCATTCAGATGCATTACGCCGGGAGTAATGCCCATGGCTTTTAAGGCGCGGAAGCCGCCGACGCCGAGAAGGAGTTCCTGGCGAATGCGGGTGCGGGCATTGCCGCCATAAAGGCGCGAGGTGAGTTCGCGGTCATCGGGGGTGTTGGCTTCAACGTCAGAATCGAGCAGGAAAAGATCGCAGCGCCCGACGGCAACGCGCCACACTTTGGCGTGAATGGAACCGCTGCGGGTATCGATGCGAACTTCGACGGGGCGGCCATTTTTGCCGATGGCGATTTCGAGGGGGAGCTGTGTGACGTCGGTGACCAGATATTCTTCCTGCTGCCAGCCGTTGCGGTCGAGGCGCTGGCGGAAGTATCCCTGGCCGTAGAAAAGACCGATGCCGACGAGGGGAACGCCCAGGTCGGACGAACTCTTGATGTGGTCACCGGAGAGGACGCCGAGGCCGCCGGAATACACGGGCAGCGACTCGTGGATGCCGAACTCGGCGGAGAAGTAGGCGACGGGCGAAGGGCGCAAGACTCCGGCGTGACGCGCTCCCCAGGTGCGGTCCGCCTGCAGATACTCCTGCAGTCGGCGGTAGGCGTAGTTGATACGGCTGTGTAGAACCAGTTCGGTGGCCCGGGCTTCAAGCTTGGCCAAAGGAAATTCAGAAAGCAGGGAAATCGGGTTTTGATTGAGCTGGCGCCAGCGAAGGGGGTCGAGATCGCGGAAGAGGCTGACGGCGTCATGGTCCCAGCTCCACCAAAGGTTGCGGGCGAGAGCCCATAGGCGCTCCTGTGCGGGGGCAATGAAGCGGTCCAGGGTGCGCGCCTCGTTGATGACAGGCGCAACCTGCGCGGCGGCTTCGCCCAGCATCTGAATTTCTTCTTCACTGAAAAGACGTGGGTCGATGGTTTGCACCACCAGCACGCCTTGCAAAACGCCGCGGTCGATCAGCGGAACTCCCAGAAAAGATTGGTAAGCGTCCTCCCCGGCTTCGCGAAAGTATTTGAAACGCGGGTGAGCGTGGGCTTGCTGCACGGCGACCGGGCGCACTTGCTCGGCGACCAGTCCGGCCAGGCCTTCGTGAATGGCCATGCGCAGTTTGCCGATGCACTCCGGACGCAGGCCGACGGTGGCGGCGAGGACCAGGTTGGCGCGGTCGGGCTCCAGCAGGTAGGCGGAGCAGACCTCCGTTTGAAAACGCTTGGCGATGAGGGCGACCACGTTCATCAAAGTTTCGGCGGGCTGCCCCTCTTCGGCGGCCAGGGTGGCAATTTCATCGAGCGTGAGGACGTGCGGGTTGCCGGTGCCTGCGATCGAGGCGGTTCGCGTGCTCGACTCGATTTTGGGCGAGCTTGAAGCGGGCGTGTTTTCTGCGGTCACGTTTGAGTCTTGCACATCTGCGGGATTTGCGTCCAATGGCAGGGTCTCTGGGTCCATTAACTAGTCTAAACTGCCTTTCGCTTTTCGGTGGCACTTAGGGTCACAGCTTTGGGGTGGGATAACCCTCTATCGATAGTATGACAGATGAAATTTCCACAGCGGAGCGAACGGCGGGGAGGGCATCCTTTGAAACAGCGCTTCAACGATCATCGTCACCAGGCTGCGCGACGGCAGGGTCGATTAGCCTTGCGCGGTCCTTTCCTCAATGAAAGGTTCCTATAGAATCAAGACATCCTATGAAAACCTTCGAACAGATTGCAGACCTGGAGCGGCGTTATTTGCTGGGAACTTATAACCGGTATCCCATTGCGCTGACGCGAGGCAAAGGCGTGTTTCTTTACGACCTCGACGACAAGCGCTACCTCGACTTTGTATCCGGGCTGGGCGTGAATGCGTTGGGACACGCGCACCCGCGGGTGGTGAAGACGATCCGGGAGCAGGCGGCGAAGCTGATTCACGTCTCCAACCTTTATTACCACGAGTATCAGGGAGAGTTGGCGGAGAAGTTGTGTCTGCTCGCGGGCGGTCCCGGGGGAAATTTCCGTGCATTTTTTCAGAACAGCGGAACCGAGGCGATCGAGGGCTCGATCAAGCTGGCGCGGCTGGCGGGGCATCGCGCCGGAGGAGAAGGAAAGTCGCGGCTGGTGGCGCTGCAGGGGTCGTATCACGGGAGGACCTTCGGAGCCCTGTCGCTCACTGGGCAAGAGAAGCACCGCAAGGGATTTGAGCCGATGCTGGAAGATGTGACTTTCGTCGCGCAGAATGATTTGGAAGGATTGCGCGCGGCCGTCAGCGACAGTACCTGCGCGATCGTACTGGAACCGATTTTTGGCGAGGGCGGAATTCACGAGTGCTCGGTGGAATTCCTGAAGGAGTGCCGCGCGGTCGCGGACCGGCATAAGGCAGCGCTGATTTTTGACGAGATCCAGTGCGGGCTGGGGCGTACGGGGACCATGTTTGCCTTCCAGAGTTTCGGCGTGACCCCGGACATGGTGGCAATAGCCAAGCCGATTGCAGCCGGATTGCCGTTAGGCGCGTTTCTGGCGAAAGAAGAATTTGCCAGCGCGATTTCTCCGGGACAGCATGGCACGACGTTCGGCGGCGGTCCGCTGGCTTGCCGCGTGGCGCTTGAATTCTTGGCCATCGTGGAAGATGAAAAGCTTCTGGACAACGTCAAGAAAGTCGGTGCGTACTTGCAGCAGGAATTGAATACGATTGTCGAAAAGAGCGCGGCGGCGAAGGAAGTGCGCGGACGCGGATTTATTCAGGGCATTAATCTGGAGATTCCGGCGCGTCCCATTGTGGATGCAGCGTTAGCTGAAGGTGTGCTTTTTAATTCGACGCAGGATACGGTGGTGCGCTTTCTACCTCCGTTTCTCTTGGAGGAGAAGCATGTGGATAAGGGCATTCGTGTGTTGAAGAAGTTGCTAAGGAAGAAGAGACGAAGCAGTGGTGAGTGATCCGCAAGGAGTGGTCAGCAGGAATGCGGACATCGCCCGCGGTTTAGGCTGACTCCAGGTCCCTGTCGCAAAAACGGGGAGCCGAAGCTCCCCAAGTAGTGAAGTGAACAGAGGCGTTGTTCTTTTACATAGAGGGCGGGCGGCGGAAAAGAGTTGTCCGGGTCGCGGGGATTCGTCTGAAGGATCAAGTGCGAAGATTCGTAAAGAAAGTGGTTGGGAATTGATTGCGGGAAGAGAAAGTTCAAGATGTCTGGTTCCACCGCCGGGCCCTGGGGTCGAAGAATGTTGGATGGAGATCGAGGGCGCGAGCATGCGGTATCTGCGCACGACTGCGAAAAACAGTTCGCGCAAGCCAATCCCTTTAGTTCTTATCCACGGACTTTTAGGTTATTCGTTTTCCTGGCGGCGCACCCTGCCGGCCCTCGCGCCCTACACCAAGGTTTACGCACCGGATATGCTAGGTGCCGGCTTCTCGGATCGTCCCGCTGGTCTGGATAATTCCCTGCAGGCGACGGCGCGACGATTGTTGCAATTCGTCGCCGGATTAAAAATTCCATCGTTTGACTTGGTGGGGACTTCGCACGGCGGCGCCGTGGCCATGATGATGGCGGCGGAGTGTGCGGAGCGAACTGAGCACAGTTACGGCCTGCGGTTGCGAAGACTGGTGCTGGCGGAACCGGTGAATCCGTTTTCGTCGCATGGACGGAGGCTAGCGCCATTTGTTGGCGGTCCTCTGGGCACGGCCATGTTCCGCCTCCTGGTGACTCCGACTCGTTTTCTTTACCCTCATGCCCATGCGCGCATGTACGGCGACAGGAAGCGCATTCCGGCGGGCGCGATTGAAGGCTATATGGCTCCGCTGGAAATTCCGGGACTGTTCGATCACGCGCTCGGCATTGTGCGCACATGGACGCCAGATCTGAAGCAACTGCAGGCAACGCTGCCGAAACTGGCGGAGTTTCGGACTTTGTTTATCTGGGGGAGCAAAGACGAGGCGGTTCCACTGTCATCGGCCGCCGCGTTGACAAAATATTTTCCCCGGTCCGAAACCGTGATTTTTCCAGGGATTGGACATCTTCCTTATGAAGAGTGTCCGGAGGAGTTTAACCGGGTGCTTATTGAATTTCTAGCCAGGTGAGAAAGAAAACGGTTCAGGCTACCCACTTAAGAGGGTGCCCCGAGTAAGGCTTCTCCGATGACCCATTCCATCTTCGAATTCCTGCGCAACGCGCTGTTGCACTACGGCTACTGGGCCGTGGCGGCGGCGTTATTGCTGGAGAACGCCGGCGTGCCGGTGCCTGGGGAGACGGTACTCTTGCTCGCGAGTTTTATGGCGTATTCGGAGCGCAGCCTTCAGCTGCCCTGGATCATTGTGGTCGGCACCGTGGCGGCTACGTTAGGGGATAACCTGGGCTACGCGGTCGGACACAAAGGAGGACCCCCGCTGCTGGGGCGTTATCGCAAGACCTTTCACGTCAACGATAAGGCGGTAACGCGCGGGGAATCACTCTTTCTGCGCTATGGCGCAGTGACGATTTTGTTTGCCCGTTTTGTGTTTGGCATGCGGGTGATTGCAGGACCCCTGGCCGGAGTTCTGCGCATGCCGTGGAAAAAGTTTGCCGTCTTCAATTTGCTGGGAGCGGCGCTCTGGGTCACGGTGATCTCCTTAGTCGGCTTTACGTTCGGCGGCCGGTGGAGGTTGCTGATGCAATTTATGAGGCGCTTCGATCTGGCTTTGCTGGCCGGGTTTGGGCTGATGGCGGTGGTGTTGTGGTGGAGGAGCCGAAGGCAAAAAACAACTTTGTAGGCAAATATTTTGCGGCAAAAATGCGCGGCAGCAAGCATCTAGGAAGTCAACTGGCAGGCTGCGGGATTTCTGGAATTCGCGACTATACTGTGCGGGTGTCGTGGGTTCTCGGGCGAGAATTCACGGCAATGAGCCTTAATCTGCCGGCGGCGTCCGCGCCAGAATTCCGACGAGGAGAGATGCATGAAGAAGATTGGATTCTTGACTCTGTTGATTACCGCAACCTTGCTACTAACATTGGCCTCGCCGGTAGCGGCGGGTGGCCCCAAGCCGCCCGCAGCTCCGGTTGCCGCGGCCGTAGTGGCGCCAGTTCCGGTAGCGGCGGTTCCTGAGCGGCATCCGCACATCGACGAGGCGTTGGAATCAATGCGCGCCGCCAAGCATCATCTGGAATCTGCCGAGCATGATTTCGATGGCCATCGGGCGAAGGCGATTGAACACCTGAATCAGGCAATTCGCGAGGCGGAAATCTGCATGTCGATGCGGTAGTCAGGGCAAGGCTAAATTTCTATTTTCATTAAAAACTGCAGGGCAGCGTCTCCGGACGCTGCCTTTTTTCTTGAGCGAGAAACTTGATGGAATATCTTAGTGCGATCCGAAGGTGTAGCCGATGGAGGCGCTGGCCCGGAATACATTGTCGGAGTGAAACTCGACATTATTGTGGATGTGATAGTAATGCAGCTCCGGGCGCACGAAGAAATTGCGCCAGAAGTAGTAGCGAACCCCTGCGCCCAGGTGCTCCATAAAGTGGTTGCTGCTGGTGTAGTTCACGCAGCCGGGAATATTGCAGGAACTCTGGAAGGTGAACTGGTTGCGGGCCACGCCCACGCCGCCGAGGAAGTCGAGGCCGATTTTTTTGCGCACGCGTGGCTGGAAGAGCACGTTTACGTCGCTCAGAATGGGCCGGGCCGTCTCATAGCTGCCATAACTGGTTTCGTGAATTCTAAAGGCGGTTTCGAGATTCAATCCCAAACGTTTCTCGTGGAAGCCAACGAAGTCGGCGCTGACATTCACGATGCTGCCGCCCTTTTCGGCCGGCGCCTCAAAGTTCAAACTTCCGGCATTGGGCTTGGACGACATCAGCGTTCCATAGCCAGCCGCCACATCGAACTGCTGTCCGAACGACAGGGTTGAAATCAGAAGGAGTGTAACCGCAAATGTAAGCAGCGCAAATTTTCTCAATACCGGCCTCTTGTCAGAGAAATCAACTCTTCGAGAATACCAATTCGTTGCGGTGGCGGCTACCCAACCGATACAAAAAAGAGCCGCGGGTTTCTAGACACCCGCGGCGTTATCCCGCTTCGTTGTAGGCGTAGGTTTACTGCTGGTGCGGACCGCCAATGGTGAAGCCGATCGACGCGCCTACGCGAAACACATTGTCGTTGCTGAAAATATCGGTGTTATTCACGATGTGATAGTAGTGAATTTCAGGCCGCAGAAAAACTGGTCCCCACACGTAGTAGCGGACGCCCGCGCCCGCATCCACCAGGAAATTGTGGTTCGAGCTGAAGCAGGCGCCCAGCGCATAGCAGGAGTAAGTCGGCTGGTAGCCATAGAAGCGAGTGCTCTGCACTCCGATGCCGCCGAACAGATCCAACCCAACTTTCTTGCTCAGGCTGGGCTGATAAATGGCATTGAAGTCGGTGATGATGGGACGGTAGGGCTGGCCAAAATAGCTGCCCTGGCCACCTCGCCAGGCGGTTTCAAAGCCGAATCCAATGCGCTTATGGAAGATGACGTCGGCGCTGACGCTAGGGTAGAAACCGCCTTTTTCCGGGCACAGCCCGGTGT
The DNA here is from genome assembly GCA_963758565.1 of uncultured Acidobacteriota bacterium. Taxonomy (GTDB): domain Bacteria; phylum Acidobacteriota; class Terriglobia; order Terriglobales; family Acidobacteriaceae; genus Sulfotelmatobacter. The sequence goes on from CAVWVX010000001.1 coordinate 1,898,020, forward strand.
TGGGGTCGCAGCTGCCGGAAGACAAAAGCGCGCTGCCGCCAAACATGGCATCGCCTTGCTGGGCCAAGGCAAGTTGAGCCAGGAACAGAAGAACAAAAGCTGAAGCGAGAAGAGCTATCTTTCTCAAGAGAAACCTCCTAATAGTTCGATTGCATAAATGGATTGTACGCGGTGAGATGCGCCCATGAAATCGATAGGATGCTGGCAGATATGGTTACGGCTCATCATAATTCCGGTCGGAACCAAGGTTCAAGCGACGCCCTTTTTTGTAAAAAAACGTCAACCGGACGCTGCGAGCAATAAACCCCGACCGACCCAATAAGTTGCGCATCGTCCGGCTTCGGCGGCACGTGGGGCAGGCTCTTGAAGGCATGCATCGCAGCCGAACCTATTTAAATTTACCGCCGCCACCACCCGGGGCGCGGACATGATCGAGGGCGATGGGGCCGCCGCCGAAAAAGATAAGACCGAAGGCCACGGCGGCCAGTCCGAGCGGAAGTTCGTACCCCCCGGGTCCGATCATTCCATTATGCAGATGAACCTTCAGGATGGCTACGGCGAGATCGATGCAAATACCGAGGGCGGCAATACGCGTGAACAAACCTAAAAGGATAAGCAGGCCGCCAAGGAATTCGGTGAAGGCGGAAAGGTAGGCGCTCCAGGCAGGCAAGCCGAGGTGGGTCACCAGTTCCACATGGTGGTGAAGGCCGCCGAAGACCTTGTGGTAGCCGTGAACCAGCATGACAGCGCCCAGCGCGAGACGCATCACCAGGAGCGCGAGGGGTTGCAGGCGATCGAGAAAGCGCACGTAAAATCCTCCGGAGGAAGAAACCTAGATTACAGCAGGGGAAGGGTTTTGCGGTAGGCAACCAGCCGGGCGCCGCCGCCTCTTTAGAATTCTTGAGAAGCCTTATTGGAGAAATGATTGCGTAGCGTGCAAAGTTCTGATAACGTTTTCCCGCCCAAGGATACGGTAACCGGATCGCATTCCGTTTGCAGGCGTGCGTGTTCGTAACCTCTCTCACCGTTCCTGGAAATTTCGACCAGGGTTTAAATTTCAAGTCCGTTCGTGGCAAATCTTATTTCGCAGCGCTGCCTGGATGTTGACGGACAAAATGCTTGGGGAAGTGGGCCGCGAAACCAGTTCAGAAGTTCAGGAGGCGGTAAATGAATCGCATTTGGAAAAGTGAAATGATGACGCGGAATTTGGCGACGCTCGCGCTCTTAATGGCAGTTCCGGCATTTGCCTGGGGTCAGAAGAAGAACAGCGCACCGGCGCCTGCCCACAGCGCTCCCGCGCAACATAGCGCTCCTGCGCAACATAGCGCACCCGCACAACATAGCGCTCCGGCGCAGCATTCCTCTGCTTCCGCCTCGCACGCCGGTCCGCAATCCCATACGAATACAGCTGGTGGCCACGGCGCCACCACCCAGGGTCACGGCAACACTTCGACGGCTCATGGAAATACGACTGCCGGACACAGCAATACGACAGCAGGGCGCGGCAATACGGGGACGCAGCACGGCAACACCACCGCCAATCATGGGAACACGGCCGCGGGCCATGGCAACACGGCCGCTGGTCACAGCAGTACGACGGCCGGTCACGGCGCGGCGGCCGGTCATACCGCCAACGCCAGCCATGCCGGAGCGCATACTCCTCCGGGAAAATCGGTTTCGCTGAAGGGCGGAGGGTCGGCCCACGTTCGTCCCAATGGACAAATCCGCTCGGTGAATAAGAACGGAATGCATATTGAGCACGGCATGCACGGCGGACGCACCGTAGTGAGCACGCATAATGGGGTTCGGGTGGCGAGCTTCGGCAGGGGACGTGGCGGCTACACGCAACGTGCGTATCTCAACCGTGGCGGACATTCCTATTATTCCCGCACGTACTATCGTGGCGGCCGGTATTATTCTGGAGTTTACCGCGGCTACTACTATGGCGGTCGCCCATATTACGGCTACTATCCCGGCTACTATTACGGGCCGGCTTATTACGGATGGGCCTACAACCCCTGGCCGGCGCCGGTGGCATATGGTTGGGGTTGGGGCGGAGCACCCTGGTATGGCTATTACGGAGCCTACTATCAACCGTACCCGGTGTATCCTTCGGCGGCGTTCTGGCTTACGGATTACCTGATCGCGGCGAGCTTGCAGTCGGCCTACGCGGCGCAACAAGCGGCAGCGGAATCGAATGAAGGCATGCTGCTGCCCGATGCGGGTAACCAATGGCTTCTTGCCAGTTTGACGCCAATCGTGCCTCCGGCGAGTGCCGATGCAGTAGCCTTGAGTCCCGATGTAAAGAAGGCCCTGGCAGAGGAAGTGAAAACTACTCTGGCGGCAGAACAGGCTGAGGCAGACAAAGCGAAAGGCGCCGCGCCGTCGGCTTCGGCTCCTGCCACCAAAGACGAAGCTCCTCCGGCTCTTGATGCAAAATTCAAAACCTTTGTGGTTTCTTCCGACGTCTCGCTCGTGGCCGACGGCGGCGAGGAATGCGGCTTGACCGATGGCGATGTGATTGAGCGGACGAGCGATACTCCGGACGCCGATCAGAATGTCAACGTCAAAGTCGTGGCGGCCGCCAAAGGCGATTGCGCCATCGGCAAAGAAGGTCCAGTGGCCCTCGACGATCTGCAGGAAATGTACAACCACTTCCGCGACGGTTTGAAAGACGGCATGGGCGAACTGGCCAAGAAGCAAGGAACTGGCGGATTGCCCAAGTCTCCGGATACCAAGACGACGGCGGGAGATGTGCCTCCGCCGGAGCCGGATAAGACTGCAGAGAAAGCCTTGAAGGATCAGGCTGCGGCTGCGGACCAGACGGAAGCAGAAGTGAAACAGGAAGCCGGTTCGGGCGGCGGGCAGTAAGGGAAAAATTGGCGAGAGCATTCGCGCAGGCGGGTGCTCTTGTTTTCTCGACACTTCAGACTGCGTTCGGGTGCGCGCAAGAAAGATAGACAGGGAAGAAGCGGAGGAGAGTTTCGCGATGCGGCAAACATGGCTGGGTCGGACATGGATCGGAACTTCTGGATGGGCATTGATGCTTGCGGCACTTTCGCCGAGCTTGCCGGCGCAGGCGCCGACGTTACAAGAACAGTTGGCGGCGCAATATAAGCCGGTGAAGATGGGATCGGACACCAGCGGATACTCGGTGGTGGAGAAAGGCACGCTGTTGGAGATTAAGAAGGGCGGAATCCTCGCCGTGCCGTATACCGATCAGACTGTTCTATCGAGCAAGTACGAAGGCGGAACCGTACATGGTCCGAGCGGCTTGGCGGTAACGGCTCGCAAGTCACTCATGGGACGTTTTTCAGCCACACAATCGCAGGGACAGACCACGCACCTGTTCCAGGTGGGCGACAAAGTTTATCCCATGAAGATTGATGTGAACGTGGCCAAAGACACAGTGACGATGGGGATTGTGGCTTGCGATACCTGCAACAAGACTGACCCTCCCACGTACAACAAGGCGAACGTGGTATTCCAGTTTCCGAAGGGATCGTTGGTGAAAGCGGGCGCCGGCGAGGTGGAAGATACCATCGGACAGTTGCTTTCTATCAGCGACGACACGCAACAGGCAGATCAGGGTGGCCAGCAGCAGGGCGGTGGAGATCAAGGCCAGCAACAGGGCGGCGGCAACGAACAACCGCAACCTCAGGCCGAGCCGCAAAGCATTGAAAAAGGAATGACTACCGATCAAGTCGAATCTGCAATGGGCAAGCCGGAGAAGATCGTGAATCTCGGCCCGAAGAAAATTTATGTGTACAAAGATTTGAAGGTGACGTTCTTGAACGGGAAAGTGTTTGACGTGCAGTAGGGAAGTCTTGGTTTCCGCAATGTACTGGATCTGACCCGGCGCTAAAAACGCCGGGTTATTTTCAAGCGCGTCCTCCCACACGAGACTGCGCGACCGGTCCTCTCCGGCGATTCAGCGTGCGTTTTTCGCCTCTTGGTCGGAACCTGGCCTCTTCCGCTAAGAGCCTTAAACCCAACGACTTGAGCGGCCGATATAGTACTTCCGTACCGTCTCTAGTACTTCAGTTACCGGCATACGGGTGACTGGACGACCCTGTTTGCAAGAATACTTCTAATAGTATTCATCCAGCCTTAAACCACTACATATAGATTTTGAACCAAAACCTCTCGCCCTGCTTTTCCAGAAAACACCCATAAAACCCAGCAAAACAGGGAATTTCGCTTTGACCTGAGGTTTTTCCGGGCTGATATATGCTCGGGACACCGTGAGCCCCCGGACAGGCATGGAGGGCGAAGGCAGCCGCGGGCTGGAACATTCAGCGCGGATGGTTCTGGGTGGTTAGGCAAAGCAACGGATTCAGGAACGGGCTTGGGAACTATGGCTGACTCGCGAGAAGTGATGAACATTCGTCAGGCTTCGCAGTACTTGGGAGTCAGTCCCGACACGCTCTACAAGTACGTGGGCGAGCAAAGGATTCCCGCTTTCAAGCTGGGCAACCGCTGGCGCTTCAAGAAGTCGAGGCTGGACCAGTGGATGGAAGAGAAGTCGAGCCAGATGGAGATGGGAACGAAACAGAAACCGAAGGCTGCGAGCAAGGCTGCGGCCGGTTCGCAGTAGCTCAACGAGCGCTGGATCAGCAGCGCTACAAAACGCGGACGAGGACGTCCGCGCCACACAAGAAAAGGCGGGCACACATGTTTGGAATGGGATCGAAGACGATTGTAGGACTGGATGTGGGATCTTCGAGCATCAAGGCGGTGGAGTTGAAGAAAAAGGGTGGGCAGATCGAAGTGGCGCACCTGGGACTGGAACCGCTGTCCTCTGACATTGTGGTCGACTCGATGATTGTGGACTCGGGCACGGTGTCGAGCGCGATTTCAAAGTTGTTCGCCGACTGCCTGATCAAGACCAAAGCGGTGGCCACGGCGGTCAGCGGCCACTCGGTGATCGTGAAAAAGATTTCGCTGCCCTCGATGAGCGACCAGGAACTGGCCGAGACCATCGAGAAGGAAGCGGCCCAGCACATTCCCTTCGACCTCTCCGACGTGAGTCTCGACTACCAGATTCTGTCGGAAGAAGCGGGCAGCCCGCAGATGGACGTTCTGCTGGTGGCCGTGAAGAAGGACAAGATTTTGAACTACACCAACGTACTCTCGATGTCAGGACGCACCCCGTCTATTGTGGACATCGATGCGCTGGCTTTGCAGAACTGTTACGAGTACAACTACCAGCCGGCGCCCGGCCAGGTGGTGGCGCTTTTGAATCTGGGCGCCAGCGTGATGAACATCAACATCGTGAAGGGAACCACCCCGCTGTTTCCGCGCGACGTCAGCGTGGGCGGACACCAGTATACCGACTCTCTGCAGAAGGAACTCGACCTGAACTTCGAAGATGCCGAGAAGCTGAAGCTGGGAGAAAAAGTGGGAACGGTGAGCGAGGATGCGAAAGCGCCGATCCTGCAGCAGGTGACAGAAATTATCGTCCTCGAAATTCAGAAGACGTTTGACTTCTTCCGCGCCAGCGCTGCGGGCGAGCACATCGAGAAGATTTACCTGGCGGGCGGTTCCGCCAAGGTGCCGGGATTGATGGAAGCGTTGCGGCAGGAATTTTCCATGCCGGTTGAGTTGTTGAATCCATTCCAGCGTGTGGTGCCGCCGACGGACGGTCCGGGAGCGGAGCTGGTGGAGCAGAATCCGGGTCAGCTCGCAGTGGCCGTGGGCTTGGCTTTAAGGAGTTTTGAATCCCTATGATCAGAATTAATCTGCTGGAAACTGCGAAGGGAAAAAATAAGCGCGCCGGCGGCAGCAGCAGTCCGGCCATGCCCGCCATGGATATGGGCGAGATGGGATCGCCCAAGCTGAAGGTACTGGTGGTGGTGCTGATAGCCGGAGCGTTGAATTTCGGCTACTGGTACCGGCTGGACCGGCAGACGAAATCGATCGCGGCGCAGATGCAGGCCGCGGAGCAGAAGAACCGCGAACTCAGCGACGTGAAGGCGCGTTACCTCGAGCGCCAGACGCAAGCCAATGCCTACAAGCGGCGGGTGGATGTAATCGACTCACTGCGCGCGGGCCAGGCGGGTCCAGTCAATCTGCTGGCCATGCTGGGCGAGACGGTGAATGGAACCGAAGCCGTCTGGTTGAGCAAGATGGATGACACGGGCGCGAACGTAAATCTGGAAGGCACCGCACTCAGCACCGACGCGGTCGCCAACCTGATTGCCAACCTGCAGAAGACCGGATTTTTCTCCAACGTTGAGATCAAGGAGACGTTCCAGGACGACCAGGTCAAGGACATGCAGGCGTTTCAATTCACTTTGACCTGCGAGAAGGGAAAGTCTTAAGGACAGACCTATGTCGACAAACTTTAGCGAACTGTCGGGCGTGAAGCAATGGGTGGCTGTACTGGCGGGAGGCGCGCTGGTAACCGCAGCGCTGTACTTCACCATATTCAAGAGCCAGAGCGATAAGAATGCCACCGCGCAAAAAGCTGTGGCGGAAAAAGTTCGGGAAAACAACGAACTGGAATCCTACCGTCCCAAGTTGAAAGACATGGAACGGCAGCTGGCCAACTTGAAACAGCAACTGGAGATCGAACGGCGCATCGTTCCCGATGAGAAGCAGGTGGGCAGCTTCATCGAGACCATGGATGCGGAAGCGCAGAAGGCGGGCGTGGAACTGCGCCGCTATGCCGCCATGCCAACGGTTTCCAAGGAATATTACACGGAAGTCCCGTTCGCTATGGAACTGGACGGTCCGTACTATTCCATGCTGAATTTCTTCGATCGCGTGGGCAAGTTGGAGCGCATCGTGAACGTCAGCGGCCTGCTGGTCTCCTCGAGCAAGAAAGCGAGCGACGCCAAGCTGAAGCACACCTATATTTACGCGCCGAACGAGAGCGTAGCGGCGTCGTTTACCGCGACCACTTTTTACAGTCACGACTTGACCCCGACGGCAACCACACCCGGCGCGAAGCCGGTGATGACAGCCGCAGTGAAATAGGAATCGAATATGAAGCTGACGACACCAATTCTGGCAGCGGTCATGATGGCGGGGGTGGCCTGGGGACAAAACCCCGACGCCGTCGACAACGCGCGCAGCGTGGCGAAATCGCTGACGCAGATTAAGACCAACGAGTCCAATGCGGCGCTGGAGGCGTCCTCGGGCGTTCCGGCGAAGCCGGCACCGGGCGCTCCTGCACCGGCCGTGAAGCCGGCAGTGATTCCGGGCGCCAAGCCTGCCGAGGCCAGCAAGCCAGCCAGTGGACCGGCTGCCAAGCCCGCTAAAGCGGATTCAGTGAAGGCCGCGGCGGTTCCCGCAGCTTCGTCGAAGAACAATCTGCTGGACAAAGTGAGTGTGATCCACAAGGCGGATGACGTTCAAATCGAAATCAGCCCGCGCGAAGCGGTCACGCCCAAGGTGAGCAAGTTGAGTTCGCCCGCCCGCGTGGTGGTCGAACTGCCCGCAACCACAATGGCGACGGCCCAGAGCAAGATTGTCGTGGGCAGCGCTGGAGTCAAAGGCGTGCGCATCGGCATGGACGGCAAGGTTCCGCCGACCACCAGTGTCGTTGTCGACCTGGAACAGGCGTTCGCCTACGACGTAACGCCCGGGCCGGGAAACAAATTAGTTCTCACGCTTCACACCCAGGCAGTCGCCAAGAACGCTCCGGCAGCGGCTCCGGCGCAAACCAACGCGCCAGCTGTGAAGTTGCAGACCGCCTCGGCGAAGCCAGTAACGGCGCCGCCAACTGTGGTGAAGGACTCCACTTCGGCGAAGACTCAGAGTGCAACCGCCAAGCCGGCCACAGTCGCAGCGCCCGTTAAGAGCGCTCCGGCTCCGGTTGTGGTGGCAAAGAATGTTTCTGCTCCTGCGGTTCAGGCGAAAGCTACACCTGCTCCGGCGACCACTGCGAAAGATCAGAAAGCAGCGCCTTTGCAGAAATCGGCAACTCCGGTCACCGCCGCGAAAGTGGATGCACCGAAGTCAGCCAGCAAGCCCGCGGCCCCTGCAACCACCACGATCGCGGCCAGCGAGCCCCTGACCGTGGTCAGCAAGACCGCCGAAGCGCCTAAGGCTGCTGCAGCCAGCAAGCCCGCGGAAGCGCCCAAGCCAGAGCCCAAGAAGTGGGCCATGAACGGAAAGCGCGATCCCTTCTTCAGCCCGATCGTGCAACAGGCGAGCGGGTCGGGATGTTCGACCGGGAAAAAATGCCTGGAAATTGGCCAGATCAATGTTCGCGGCGTGGTCAAGTCGGAAAACGGCTTCATCGCGGTTGTGACCAACAGTTTGAACAAGGCCTACTTCCTGCATGAGAACGATCCCGTGTTCAACGGCTACGTGTTGAAGATCACCGGCGATTCGGTGGTTTTCCAGGAAACCTTCCAGGACAAGCTGGGCAAGCCGCTGACCCGGGAAATCGTAAAGAAAATTACTACGCCTGCTGTGTAACGAAGGAACGCACCGGGCAACCGGAGCGCGGTCAAAATCGAGTTTATAGAAGGACACGCGGGCCCGGCCCGCGAGTTGGGGAGAAGCGAAATGCGAAAGCAATTGCTGAGTGTGTTCCTACCGATGCTGGTTCTGGCAGCGTCAGCCGCCCAGACGCCGGCGTCACAACCGGCCAGCCAGCGCAACGAGCTGCAACACGTTAACGTGGTTCGCGGCACAGACGAGATCCGGATCGAGATGAGCGCCCGGGGAACCATGGCGCCCAAACTCACCTCCGCGGCCTCGCCCGCGCGCCTGGTGGTGGAGCTTCCGGGAACCGTTATGGCCACCGGACAGAGCCATATCAATGTGGGCAGCGCCGACGTGAAGGGCGTGCGCATCGGTATGGACGGGCAACATCCTCCGACCACCCGCGTGGTGGTTGATCTGGAGCATGCCTGCCGCTATGAGCTGAATCCCTCAGCGGATGGCAAGCTGGTGCTCACCCTGCACACGCAGCCGGAATCGGCGGCAGTGGCGGTGAAGCCTTCAGTCGAGGCCAAGGCCGCGGTGACGGCACCCACGGAAAATTCCGAAGTGGCCAAGGCCGCTTCCAACGACTTTGTCTTTGTTGAGCCGACCTTCCAGCCGGCCAAAGCGGAAGCCACTCCGCTGGCCGCTCCGGCGGAACGCTCGCAGGAAGCAGCCGCAAAATTCTCCGACAAAACTGCCGTGGAACTATTGCCGGTCAGCATGAACGCGGCGCAGGCACAGCAGAATGCCGCTTCCGGCACGGGCATTACCCCGGCGGTGAACCTGGCTGCGGAGCAGAAAGCTCAAGCGGGACAGCAGCCGATTTCAGTTGGTCCGAAGTACACGGGCGAGCCGATCTCGGTGAACCTGAAAGACGTCGACCTGAAAGATTTCTTTCGCCTGATTCACGAGATCAGCGGACTCAACGTAGTTCTCGATCCGAACGTGCACGGCAGCCTGACCGTAGTGCTTGATGATGTGCCGTGGGACCAGGCTCTGGACATCGTATTGAAGAACAACGATCTGGCGCGTGAACTGGAAGGCAACGTTCTGCGCATCGCGACCGTAGACACGCTGAAGAAAGAAGCCGAAGGACGGCGCGCCCAGGTCGAAGCGGAAGCTCTTGCGGTCGAAAAAGTTTCGGTCACGCGCTTCCTGAGCTACGCCCACGCGAAAGATGTGATCGTGACCGTGAAGAAGTTCCTCTCGGTCCGCGGCGATGTGGTGGCCGATGAACGCACCAACGCAGTCATCGTCAATGACATTCCGAAAGTGATCCCGGTGATCGACCGCATGTTGACGCAGCTCGATCGCAAAACCCAGGAAGTTGAAATCGAAGCCCGGGTAGTGGCGGCGACGCGGCAATTCGCCCGCGACATCGGCACCCAGCTTGGCTTTGGATGGGGCGATAGCCATAGCGCGATCGGCGGCGCCAGCTCAGTCGGCAGCTCTCCGACGACGGTGAACGGCCTCACTCCGGGCTACATCACGGTTCCGGGTACGGCCTCTTCTACCGGCACCTCAATTCCCTTGTTCTCCAATCTGGGCGTAACCTCACCCAACAGCGGCTTGACCTTCCTGAATGCCAGCAACACGGTGCGCATCGATGCAGTGCTTACCATGGCGGAGTCGCGCGGCTTGCTTAAGGTGCTCTCACGCCCGCGAGTCGTCACCCAGAACAACATTCAAGCCCTGGTAAGACAGGGTGTGCGCGTTCCGATTGTGACGCAGGCGCAGTTGGGTGGTCCTCCGACTGTCACCTACGTCGACGCGTTCCTGCGCTTGACCGTGACTCCGCAGATCACCTCGGAGAACACGATCTTCCTGAATGTGGACGTGGAAAACACCACGCCCAACTTCGGACAGGAAGTGCAGGGCAACCCGGAATTGATCACGCAGCAGGCGACCACGCAGGTGCTGGTGACCGATGGTGGCACGGTGGTGATCGGCGGCGTTATCCAGACGCAGAACTCGATTAACATCTCGCAGGTGCCTCTGCTCGGCAACATTCCGATCCTCGGCAACCTGTTCAAACACGTTCAAGTTCAGACTTCCAACCAGGAGCTGATCTTCTTCATTACGCCTCGCATCATTCAGACGTAGTTTAGAGAACGCAGTACCGAGTACCGAGTATCGAGTACCGAGCATCCGCCGCCGGCCCTGAAGAAATTGTCAGGGCCGGCGGTTTTCTTGTGGTATCGCAAGCCGCCCCACCAGATTTGTTCGCCGACGCTTCCCGGGACCGGCGACTCCGGACTCGGGACTCGCGACTCGGGACTCGTTGCTGCCTTCCTGCTAAACTCTCAGCAATGGATTTCCTCGCCCGCCAAAAGAGGCTCCGCGATCACCTCGCGACGACGCGCTTTGATGCGCTTCTCATCAGCCATCTGGCCAATATCCGGTATCTCTGCGGCTTTACCGGCAGCGCCGGACTGCTGCTGATTACCGGAAGCAACAGTATCTTCTTCACCGATGTGCGCTACGACACGCAGGGGCGGGAAGAGGTGAAAAGCGCCAAGGTCGTGGTTGCGGACAAGACGCCGCTAGCGGCAATGGCCGGGTGGGTTGGCAATCTCCGGAAGAGGAAGACAAAAAGCTGGGTTCTGGGCATTGAAGCCGATCACATGACTGTGTCGGAGCGAAAGCGCTTGGGAGCTTTGCTGCCCTCCAGCGTGCATCTGCGGAGTAGCTCCGCCCTGGTGGAGCGGTTGCGGATGGTGAAGGATGAGTCTGAATTGCGGCTGATTCGCGATGCCGTACAGTTGGGGGCAACGCTTTTTGACCGCGCGCTGCAAGTCTTGCGGCCAGGAGCGAAAGAAACCGACGTGGCCGCGGAGATGGAGTTCGCCGCTCGCCGCGCCGGAGCCGAGGCTATGTCATTTCCTACCATCATTGCTTCGGGAGCCAGATCGGCCCTGCCCCATGGTCGTGCCACCCCCCAAGCCATCGCCGCCGGGGGATTCGTCGTCTGCGACTTCGGTGTTATACTCGCAGGTTATTGCTCAGACCAGACCCGTACCGTATGGGTAGGGGCCGAATCGCCTGAAGCGCGGTCCGCCTACGAAGCCGTCCGGGAAGCGCAAGCAGCGGCAATTGCGGCGATCCGGCCCAATGTGAGCTGCGCCGAAGTGGATGACGCAGCCCGAAAAGTGCTGCGTAAAGCTGGCTTGGGACGCTATTTCACCCATTCCACGGGCCACGGAGTGGGTTTGGAGATTCACGAGTCCCCCCGGGTTGCGGCCGGACAGAAAGAATTGCTGAAGCCGGGGATGGTCATTACGCTTGAGCCCGGAGTATACTTCCCCGGGAAATGGGGCATCAGAATCGAGGACATGGTGGCCGTGACCCATGGCGGCTGCGATGTGCTCACCCCGACCAGCAAGGAATTTGTGGCAGTTTAGTCTTCATAAGGCAGACGGTTAAAATTCAGGCTCGCTTAAGCGGTCCCACCGTATACGAATGAATCAAAAAGAGCTGAAGGAACTCATAGAGTTCTTAATCGAAAAAGATATCGCCGAGTTCGAACTGGAGCGCGGCGACGTTAAGGTCAAGATCAAGCGGGCCGGCGAACAGCACGCGGCGCATGTCCGCCCTGAAATGCCATATGTGGCCGTCACGGTTCCCCAGGCGGGGGTTCCGGCGGTCGTGGCGCCGGCTGCTCCGCCGCCCCCACCGGCGGCCGCCGAGGTCGCCCCGGCAGAAGACCTCCACCTGGTAAAGTCGCCGATCGTCGGAACCTTCTATGAAGCGCCCTCGCCGGGCGCGCCGCCGTTCGTCAAGGTTGGCGACACCGTCAGTGTTGGCCAGGTACTCTGCATCGTGGAAGCCATGAAACTCTTGAATGAGATTGAATCGGACGTAGCCGGCGAAATCGTAAAGAAGATGGGCAGCAACGGCCAGGCCATCGAGTACGGACAGGAACTGTTCGCCATCAGGCCTGCGAAGTGAGAAAGAAGATTGAGTAATTTCGCAATCGGGTAATTTGGTAATTTTAAAACCCCGATATTTTTTAAGTTATAAAATTACCAATTACAAAATTAAAAAATGCCCTTCGGCCATCCCCACATTTAACCCCTGAACCTGAATGTTTAAAAAGATCCTGATAGCGAATCGCGGAGAGATTGCATTGCGCGTGATCTGCGCCTGCAAAGAGCTGGGCATCCGCACGGTTGCCATTTACAGTGAGGCCGACCGCCACTCGCTGCCCGTGCGTTTCGCCGACGAAGCCATCTGTATCGGTCCGCCGCAATTGGCCTTGAGCTACTTGAATATTCCGGCGGTGATCAGCGCGGCCGAAATCGCCAACGTGGACGCCATCCATCCCGGCTACGGACTGCTTGCGGAAAACGCCAACTTCGCCGAAGTGTGCGACACCAGCGGCATCAAGTTCATCGGACCCCGGCCGGAAGTGATGCGGCTGATGGGAGAGAAAGAAAAAGCGCGCGCCGCCATGAAGCGCGCCGGAGTGCCTATCTTGCCCGGCTCTGACGGAATCATCGCCTCCGAGGGCGAAGCCGTGGAGTGGGGGCGTTCCGTGGGCTTTCCGGTGATTATGAAAGCCTCGGCCGGCGGCGGCGGACGTGGCATGCGCATTGTCCGCACCGAAGAAGAACTGCCGGCATTGTTCAAAGCGGCGCAGTCCGAGGCCGCCGGCGCATTCGGCAATGGCGATTTGTACATGGAGAAGTACGTCGAGAATCCGCGCCACATCGAGTTTCAGATCCTGGCCGATGAGCACGGCAACGTGGTCAGCCTGGGCGAACGCGAGTGTTCGATCCAGCGCCGGCACCAGAAATTGCTGGAGGAATCGCCTTCAACCCAGGTCACGCCCGAGTTGCGCGAACGAATTGGCCTCGTGCTCAAGAAATCGCTCTCCGAAATCGGCTACTGGAACGCGGGCACCATCGAGTTCCTCATGGACAAGGACCGCAACCTGCATTTCATCGAGATGAACACTCGCATCCAGGTGGAGCATCCGGTCACAGAGATGGTCACCGACGTGGACTTGGTGAAGAGCCAGATCATGATCGCGGCCGGGGCCAAAATGTCCGACGTTCTGCAAGGCCCCATCGTCCACCGTGGCCATGCTATCGAGTGCCGCATCAACGCCGAGCATCCGGAAAAATTCACCCCTTCGGCGGGAAAGATTACGGCCTTCAACCCACCCGGCGGAACGGGCGTCCGCGTCGACACTGCGGCCTACGCGGAAGGCGTGATCCCTCCTTATTATGATTCCCTGATCGCCAAGTTGGTCGTGCGTGGCAAGGATCGCGGCGAAGCGGTTTCGCGCATGTCGCGCGCCCTCGAGATGTTTATCGTCGAGGGCATCTTCACCACCATCCCGCTGCACCGGCGAATTCTGGCCGACCCCGATTTCCGCGCGGGAAATTTCGATACCGGATTCATCGAACGCTTCCTCGCAGCCGGCAAAAAGGACTCGGCCGCGTGATTGCGCTTCCGCGTCTTTATCCCATTGTGGACGCGGCATATTTTTCTTCCACCCAAGACTTGGTGGCTTTTGCCGCAGAACTCGTCGCCGCCGGATGCACGCTTCTGCAATACCGCAACAAGAGCGGCGATGCGGCAGTAATGCTCGAGCAAGCCCGGCAGTTGCGCCGCCTGTCGTCGGCAAAAGTGCCATCGCCACACCAAATAAAACTCATCATGAACGACCGCGCCGATCTTTGCCTGCTGGCGGAATTCGACGGTGCGCACGTCGGCCAGGACGATCTCTCGCCCGAGTCGGTTCGCAAGATCATCGGCCCTGATCGCTGGCTGGGCGTCTCCACGCATAATCCCGAGCAGTTAGCGCTGGCGGATCAAACCTCTGCCGACTATCTGGCCATCGGCCCGGTCTTTTCCACCTCAAGCAAACAGCGGCCCGATCCCGTGGTGGGCTTGGAAGGTGTGCGCCGGGCGCGGCAACTGACGCGCAAGCCTTTGGTCGCTATTGGCGGAATCACCCGCGCCAATGCCGCCTCGGTGATGGAAGCCGGGTCGGATTCAGTGGCGGTGATTGCCGACCTGGTACACGATCCGCGAAAATCAGCAGAGGAATTTTTCCGCATTCTGAGGTAAAGTGACAATCGTCGTTAGTCGTTGGTCGTTAGTCGTTTGCCAGCCCTCGCGGACTCCTTAGTCTTTGGGCCAACGACTAACAACCAACGACCAACGACTTTTTTTCAACCGGAGGCACTCTGACCACAACCACAACGCCCGCAATTAGCAGCGACGAGGGACTGGTCAAGGGTCTCGGCCTGACCAGCGCGACCATGCTGGTCATGGGCTCGATGATCGGCTCCGGGATCTTTATTGTGTCGTCCGAGATCGCCCGCGAAGTCGATTCACCCGCGCTGCTGATCGCTGCCTGGGCCGTCGCCGGATTCATGACCATTGTGGCCGCGCTCAGCTACGGCGAGCTGGCCGCGATGATGCCGCAAGCCGGTGGTCAGTACGTCTACCTGCGCGAAGCGCTCGGTCCGCTCTGGGGATTTCTCTACGGCTGGACTTTATTTCTAGTTATACAAACCGGCACCATTGCCGCCGTGGGCGTGGCTTTCGGCAAATTTCTCGGCGTCTTCTTTCCCGCGATTTCTTCTTCCAACTGGATCCTTCATCTCTGGAAAGTTCCGCCGATTCGCCTCGGCCCCATGGTCCTTGGCAACATGGACGTGGGCATCAACACGCAAAACTTCGTCGCCATCCTGCTGGTGATTTTTCTGTCGGTGGTAAATATCTTCGGCGTAAAAACCGGGGCGCTCATCCAGAACGTTTTCACTGCGGCGAAAGTTTCCGCCCTGCTGGGACTGGCGTTTCTCGGACTTGCCCTGGGCAGGAATGCGCAGGCGCTGGCCGCAAACTTCACCGGCCACTTCTGGCAGAATGCCGGCTTGAGCGCGCAGCACGCCGTACAGGTCGGAGTGGGCGGCCCGATAGTGATGGTCGGTACGCTGACGATTCTGGCCGTGGCACAGGTCGGCTCGCTGTTCTCCGCCGACGCCTGGAATAACGTCACCTTCACCGCCGGCGAAGTTAAGAATCCCAGCCGCAACCTCCCGCTATCACTCGCTCTGGGTACCGGCGTGGTGATTGCCCTCTACATCGCCTGCAACTTTGTTTATCTGAACGTGCTCCCGCTGGATGGCGTTGCCGGCGGAGCGAACATTCTTCAGCGCGGCATTAAGTTCGCCTCCGAAGAGCGCGTCGGCACCGCTGTGATGACCCAGATGCTCGGAACCACCGGCGGCTATCTGATGGCGGCGGCGATCCTGATTTCCAGCTTCGGCTGCAACAACGGACTGATCCTCTCCGGTGCGCGCGTTTATTACGCCATGGCCAAAGACGGCCTGTTCTTCAAGAGCGTTGCCAAACTGCATCCTACCTACAAAACCCCGGCCGTCTCGCTCATGGTGCAGATGGTTTGGGCGTGCCTGCTGTGCGTTTCGGGCAGCTACGGCCAGCTTCTCGATTACATTATTTTTGCCGTGCTGGTGTTTTATATTTTGACGATCGTAGGGTTGTTCGTGCTGCGGCGCACGCGTCCAGATGCGGCCAGACCCTACAAAGCGGTGGGATATCCGGTGCTGCCCGCAATTTATATTGTGATGGCTTTATTCATTGATGTCGTACTATTGCGCTACAAGCCGCAATTCACCTGGCCGGGATTGATTGTGGTGCTCCTGGGTATCCCGGTCTATTATGCGTGGTCAAAAAGCGCAGGGGCAAAGCGCACACCGGCATAAAGATTTCGATAAAAGATCTTCGACAGAAATTAGGAGACAACAGACGAATGGCGAACCTGTTTGCAACCAAGCCGCTGAACCTTTTGATGGAGGAAGCCCGCGAAACCGGCGAGCACAGCCTGAAACGCACGCTGGGAGTTTTTCAGCTCACGGCGCTAGGCGTGGGCGCCATCATTGGAGCGGGAAT
Organism: uncultured Acidobacteriota bacterium; assembly: GCA_963758565.1. Classification (GTDB taxonomy): domain Bacteria; phylum Acidobacteriota; class Terriglobia; order Terriglobales; family Acidobacteriaceae; genus Sulfotelmatobacter. Next base: position 1,914,391 of record CAVWVX010000001.1, read on the forward strand.
TTTCGTAATGGTCGGCCTGGGCGCGCAATATGCCGGCCCGGGACTTTCTCTGTCATTCGTTCTCTCCGGATTAGGTTGCGCATTCGCTGGACTTTGCTATGCCGAGTTCGCCGCCATGATTCCACTGGCTGGCAGCGCTTACACCTACGCTTACGCCACGCTGGGTGAGTTGCTGGCCTGGATTATCGGCTGGGACCTGACGCTGGAATACGCCATGGGTGCCAGCACGGTATCCTCTGGATGGTCGAATCACTTCATTGAACTTCTTAATATTTTTCATATCAAGATGCCGCTGTGGCTGGCCTACGATCATTGGACCGCGCTGAAGACAGCCGAAAACGTAGTTGCCCGGCAAATGGCGCAGGCCGCCGATCCCTCGCTGGGCGTACATACGCAAGCGTTCCTCGATCGAGTGACTGCCATCCTGGGCGCTCAATCGCCGGAGCTGTTGCAGCGGGCGCACGAACTTCTGGGAGCGCCCCACCTCTTCGGATCGGAAATCGGCTTCAACCTTCCGGCATTCCTCATCGCGCTCGTGATCACTGCGATTCTGGTGGTGGGCATCAAGGAAAGTGCGCGCTTTAACGCCACCATCGTCGTAATCAAGGTGTCGGTTGTACTCTTCGTAATCGGGTTGGGCTCGCACTACATCAGCCGCGCCAACTGGGGGATGGACTGGCACTCCTATGCGCCGCACGGCATGAATGGAATCTGGCAGGGCGCCGCTTACATTTTCTTCGCGTATATCGGCTTCGATGCCGTATCGACCACGGCGCAAGAAGCGAAAAATCCCCAGCGCGACTTGCCGATTGGCATGATCGCCTCGCTGGCAATTTGTACCGTCTTATACATCGCGGTGGCCGGAGTGCTGACCGGCATGGTGCACTGGCAACAGGTCAACATTGAGGCGCCGGTTGCAGTTGCATTCCTCGACCGCGGACTGCCCATCGCCGCCAACATCATTACACTGGGCGCGCTGGCTGGGCTGACTAGCGTGATGCTGGTGATGTTGCTGGGGCAAACGCGCGTTCTTTATTCCATGGCCAATGACGGGCTGCTGCCCAAGAAGTTTTTCGCCGCCATTCATCCCCGCTTTCGCACGCCCTGGAAGAACACCATTCTGGTGGGCCTGCTGGCGGCGGTTGTGGGTAGCGTCACCCCGATCGACGAAATTGGGAAGATGGTCAACATCGGTACGCTGCTGGCCTTTGTGATCGTTTCGGTTTCCGTGTTGGTGCTGCGGCGGACCAATCCCAACCAGCCTCGGCCATTTCGCACCCCGTGGGTCCCCTTGGTTCCTATCCTTGGCGTGCTGGCGAATGGATACATGATGTTGAATCTCGGAATGTGGAACTGGATCCGGCTGGTCGGTTGGCTAGCGATTGGCTTGGTGGTGTATTTCATGTATGGGGTGAAGCATAGCCGCGTGCAATCGCTGAAGAACAACGGCCAGTGATCTTTTATCAGTGATCAGTGGCTAGTGGTCAGTGAGTTCGAAGGCCTTCCGCACGGCGCGGAGGGCCTTTTTGTTTTAAGATCGTTTCGGTCGTTGGTCGTTGGTCGTCGGTCGTCGGCCTTCGGTCGTTGGCCGTTAAGAATTCAAACAGCAGTCGGCGGATAGGGATGGAGCCAACGACAAACGACCAACGACTAACGACGCCTTTATGAAAATCGTCTCCGCCCAGGAAATGCGCACCATCGATCGCGCCACCAGCGAGCGCTTCGGCGTGTCTTCACTCATGCTGATGGAAAATGCGGGCAGCGCCGTGGCGGATTACGTGATTTCGCACCACGCCACCGCGCAGCGCATCGTGATTTTCTGCGGCAAGGGGAATAACGGCGGCGATGGTTTTGTGGCGGCGCGGAAGCTGAACGAGCGGGGCAAGAAGGTTCAAGTCATCCTCCTGGCCGATCCGGGCGATTTGCGGGGCGATGCGGCAGTTATGTTTGCGAAGTTGCCGCCCGACGCGGCGATCCCAGTTCGTTCCCGCGAAGAATTAAATAGCGAGCGTGTCCGCGCTCTGCTGCCCGCGGATTTGTATATCGACGCAATCCTCGGCACCGGCTTCAGGCCTCCGGTGAGCGGACTCTATGCCGATGCGATCGCCGTTCTCAATGCAGGCAAAGTTCGCGTCATCGCCATCGACATTCCCTCCGGCGCCGACGCCGATGCCATCGGACCGCAGCAAGGCACAATCGCGCGCGCCGATGCTGTGGTTACGTTCACCGCTCCCCGGCCGGCTCACCTGCTCAGCGTATTTACCACTGGGCCAACGGTCGTGGCGCGGATCGGTTCGCCATCGGAAGCGGTCCGTTCGACACTGCGACTGAATGTAATCACCGCGCCCGATCTGGCGGATTTCCTGGGTCCGCGCGCGGAGGATTCCAACAAAGGCAATTACGGACACGTGCTGGTGGTCGGCGGTTCGCTCGGAAAAGCCGGAGCCGCGGCCATGGCGGGAATGGCCGTGCTGCGTGCCGGAGGCGGACTCTCCACAGTCGCAACGGCAAAGTCCGCCTTGCCAGCGATTGCCGGCTTTCATCCCGAGTTGATGACCGAACTTCTGCCCGAGACGGAGAAGGGAACGATTTCACGCGGCGCAGAAGGGCGAATCCGGGACTTGGCGAAAGGCATGGATGTAATCGCCATCGGGCCCGGCATTTCGCGAGAACCACAGACTGCGGAATTGGTGCGCGCTTTAGTGACCAGCCTTTCATCCCCGATGGTGTTGGATGCCGATGGGCTGAATGCCTTTGAGGGTCGCACAGCCGAATTGAATGGCAAGAACAAGACGCTGGTCATCACTCCGCATCCCGGAGAGATGGCCCGCTTAGCCGGTTGCAGCGTGGCCGATGTGCAGAAGGATCGTCTGGGAACAGCGCGCAACTTCGCGTGTGAACACAACCTGACTGTGGTGCTCAAAGGTCACCGCACGTTGGTGGTGCAACCCGATGGCGAAGCCTGGGTGAATACCACCGGCAATCCCGGCATGGCCACCGGTGGTACCGGAGACATTCTCACCGGCATCGTCGCGGGAATGATGGCGCAGCATGGCAAAGACAAAAACAAGAATTCCTTCAGAGCCGTGCTGGCGGCGGTCCATTTGCACGGACTGGCGGGCGACGTAATGAAGGCGATCGTGGGCGAGCACTCCATGGTGGCGACGGATTTGCTGCAAGGTTTACCGGTGGCCTACCGCGTCATGCGCCAGGCCGCGCAAGACCAGCACGTGCGCTGGTGAAAAGGATGCGGATTTTCGCCTGTCCTTCAGGACAGTACTGAACTGGTAACCTTCCCCCTAAGTGCTTGACAGCGCGTTCGTTACCCCGGCAAACACCGCGTCCCGCGCGGGAATCCGGCCACTCGGCTTCCGTAACCTGTTACCGGTTCAGGCCCCGTGCGATAGTGCACTCAGCTTATGACCCACTTCCCCCAACCGCACCCTTCGCGGCGCGCGGCCCGGGTTCAGCTAGGAGACTCTGTCCTGGCTGCAATCCGTTTAGAAGACGGCCGGCACGCAAAAGCTAAACTGCAAACCATCTCAACCACCGGCGGCCTGCTGCAATTGCCGCGCTCGCTGGGCCAGGGCGACTTCGTCGAAGTCGCATTTCAAACCCAATCCGGCCCGGTGCATGGCATGGCCGAAATTCTCAGTCCCATGCGGAAGACGAACGATTACGTGCTCCAGCCTTTCCGCTTCGTCGCGCTGGAAGATGACGATCACCGTCGGCTGCGCACTTCGCTCGATCACGTTACCGACCGCAATCTGCTGGGCTTGAAGTCGCCGCTGTTGAACATGGCCAGAACCATCTAAGCGTTCATCGTAGCAATCTTTCGGCGCTCTCTCGCTATACTGTTCCAGATGACGCGGGAGATCACTACGCAATCGCCGGAAGAGACCATCGCTTTTGGCCGGACGCTGACCGAGATGTTAGCGCCGCCGAAACTGGTTCTGCTGCGCGGCGATCTGGGCGCGGGAAAAACCACGCTGGTCAAGGGAATCGCCGCTGGTTTCCAATCGGCGGAGGAAGAAGACGTCACCAGTCCCACCTTCACGCTGGTGCACGAGTATCGCGGGCCGCGCGCAAACCTATATCACATCGACCTTTACCGCATCGACACCCAGCGCGAACTGGACACGCTGGCGCTGGATGATCTGCGCGCCGAACCCAACAGCATTCTACTGATTGAGTGGGGAGAAAAATTTCCGCGATTGGTTCGCGACCGCGACGTGGAAATTTCGTTGGAGCGAGCCGGAGACAGCGCGAGGCGAATCAGGATTATCAGTTAGAGTCGAGACGCGACGATGCGGGCGGCAGCAGAATCGATCGGACGCACGCGGCGGTCGCGCTCCACTCGCGAACCATGGAGAATAGAATGGCGGCGGCGAATAACGCGAAGATGAGGCGGTTCTTGCTCACCGCTTCAATTATGCCACGCAGGAGATCCGGCGCGGGCCTGAAATCTTCAATCTGGAAGACAGAAAAGGAACAGAGGGTAAACCATTGATTTCACAGCACTCACTGATAAAAACTGCTGCTGCATTTTTGTGCGCCATTGGTTTGGGAACGTCTGTGGCCGGGCAACAGCCGGAGTGGTGCAAGAAACTACCACGCCCGGCCTACAGCAAACTGGAGCGAGTCGCAAACCCCGACCCGTGGTTTGAGGTCTACAGGATTCGTCCCGGAACATTTGCAATTTATGAACCGCATCAACTGGAGGAAGTGATTTCCTATCTGGTGGTTGGCGGCAACAAGGCGTTGCTGTTCGACACCGGCATGGGCATCAGCAATATTCAGGCAGTGGTCGCCGGATTGACGCAGCTTCCAGTCATCGTGCTGAACTCGCACACTCACAACGATCACGTCGGGGATAACTGGCGATTTTACGACATCTACGGCATGGATACGGACTTTACGCGGACCAATGCCCGAGGATCGAAGGCGGACGCGCAAGCCGAACTGGCTCCCGAAGAACTCTGCGCGGCTTTGCCTCCAGGGTTCGATGCTAAAGCCTATGCTACCAAGCCCTTCCACATCACGCACTGGCTGCACGATGGCGATACGATTGATCTGGGCGGACGCACGCTGAAAGTAATCGCCACTCCCGGTCACACGCCCGATGCCATCGCGCTGCTCGACGAGAAGAACGGACTGCTGTTCACGGGCGACACTTTTTATCTGGGGCCAATTTATCTCTACCGCCCGGAAACCGATCTGGACGCTTACGTTGCTTCGATGAAGAAGTTGGCGGCTCTGGCGCCGCATCTGCAACTTCTGTTACCGGCACACAATACTCCGGTGGCCGACCCCGCTTATCTTCCGAAGGTGGTCACGACGATGGAGAAAGTGCGCCGCGGAGAAGTGAAAGCTGTTGCCAACGATGGCAAGCACGAATATATGTTCGACGACTTCTCATTCCTGATGCGGTAGAGAAGATCATGCGAGAGAAGGCGGAGGCGATGGACCGCAAGTTGTTGAGAATCGTTGCAAGTCATTGAAAAAGTTCGTAAGTCGTTGAAACTTTTTGTAAGTCGTTGAAAAAGTTTGTATGTCGTTGAAACTTCTTGTAAGTCGTTGAATCCATAACTACGAGTTATAAGCGGCGAGGGCGGCACGCTGTAGAACGCTCCAGGAGCGCTCTTTTTCCGCAGGATGACCTCCAGGGTCACCCGGTCCCTTACTCGCGACGCCAGGGCCCTTTCCGGCTCAGCAAATGGCATTCCTTATCGGGATGCCATCTCAAAAACGGCGGGTAGTGGGAAAGGTCAGAATCTGCCGAGCGGATCGAGGAACGCCCCGTGACCCCGAAGAGGTGAAACTGAGAACTGACAACTGAGAACTGAGAACCGAGAACTGAGAATTGTTTTTAAAATCCCATGATGTTGTAGCCGCAATCCACGTAGATGACTTCGCCGGTGATACCGCTGCTGGCGTCAGAGGCGAGAAAGACTCCGGTTGAGCCAACTTCTTTCACTTCTACATTTCTGCCGAGAGGGGCGCGTTCGGCATGCGATTTCAACATGTCGCTGAGGCCGGAGATGCCCCGCGCAGCTAGAGTCTTGATTGGTCCCGCGGAAATCGCGTTGACGCGAATCTTCTTTTTTCCCAGATCGCTGGCCAGGTAACGCACGCTGCATTCGAGCGCCGCCTTGGCCACGGCCATCACGTTGTAGTGCGGCACAACTTTTTCCGCGCCGTAATACGTCATCGTGATAATGGACCCGCCATCTTCCATCAGCGGGGCGGCAGCGCGCGAGACGGCGATCAGCGAGTAGACGCTGATGTCGTGCGCGACGCGAAAACCTTCGCGCGTGGTGTTCACGAAGTCTCCCTTCAGCTCTTCGGCGGGCGCGTAAGCTACTGAATGCACAACCGCATGCAGCTTGCCGTGCTTTTCCTTGAGCGTGGCGAAGAGGCGGTCGATCTCCTCGTCTTTGCTCACGTCGCACATGTAGCCTTCGGCGCCGGGCAACGAGAGGATTAAGTCGCGTGCTTCCTGCTCCAGGCGCTCGTTCTGGTAGGTGATGGCGAGCTTCATGCCGGCGGCGTGCAGTCCTTGCGCGATCGACCAGGCGATCGAGCGCTTGTTGGCGACTCCGAAGACGACAGCAGTACGTCCTTGCAGGTCAGAAAACATGCGTGCTCCTTGGAATGGGAAAGAATAACAGCCGACGTCTTTGATTTACCACCGGCTGCAAAACCAAAATCTTTAACACAGGGGACACCGGGTAAAGAGTTACTTTACTGCGCTGATTTCTGATTCTCGCACAGACACTTTCGCCGGCCAGCTGGCGGCCACAAACGACAATCCATACACGCACGACAAAATTGCGAACGCCGCCACCAGGCTGACTCTGTGCGCGACTGCGCCGACTCCGACTGCCAGCACGAGCTGCAGAAAAGTGCCGAAGAAATAGAATGTGTTCTGCACCCGTCCCATCAAATGCGGCGGGACCATTTCCATCAGGCTGGTGTTCATGGCGATGCCGCCGATGCCGCGGGCCGAGCCCATCAGTGCGAATAGCAATATCGCCAGTACCAGCCAATGCGATACCGGGGAGCACACCATGCAAGCCGCGATTAAAGCCATGGAGAATGCGACTGATTTCTTCCCGCCAAGGCTTGCGATGACAGCGGGCGCATACAAAGCGCTAAGGAATGCTCCGGTACCCCATCCGGCGTTGAGCCAGCCGTAGCCGACGGCGCCGGCGTGAAAGACGCGCTCGCTCAGCGACGGAGTGACCACAACACCGGTCACCATTGCGCCGAGAAACAGCGCCCAGCTGACGCCAAGCAGCACTACCGCGCGATGGTCGCGAAGAAAGTGCAATCCCTCGCGCAGTTCGCGCCAGAAGCGCTGGAATTGCGACTCAGCCGCGAGAATGTCAGCGCGCAATTCTGCAGGGTGAATTACCACGTGGCGTCCCTTGCGTACGGCGAAGTAGCAGAGGAAAGAAACTACGTAAGTTGATACGTCAATCAGGAGCACGCCGCCGAGGCCGATGTGGTTGTACATGAAGCCGACGATAGCGCCGGCGATGAGCCATCCGCCCTGCACGCCGGCCAGCAGAAAAGTATTCGACTGCACGAACTGGCCTTCGGGAGTGAGTTCCTGAATCAGCGCGGTGATGGTTGGCCAGAACATCCAGAAACCGGCGGCGACCAGGGTGTTCATCAAATAAAGTTGCCAGACTTGCACGCGGTGGCGGAAGGCGAGAATGGCGACGGTCACGATGATGACGGCGCGGATGGCATCGAGCCACATGACCAGGCGGCGGCGATCTTCCCGGTCGATGATGACGCCGGTGAAGGGAAGCATCAGCATGGCCGGAATGGTTTGCAGGACGGCGAAGGTGCCAAGCGCCATTTCCGAGTGCGTGGCTTGCAGGATGTACCAGGCGACGGCGGCCGAATTCATTCCGCTGCCCAACATGGAGATCACGTTGGCGGCAAAAACAAAGCGCAGCGGGCGACGGCCGAGGATGGAACGCATAATTTACTTTAGCTGAAGTTTGCCAAACTTCACCACGCACGGTGCGCCCCAAAGGAAAGTCAGAAAAGTGCTTTCTTGATTCTTCGTGACTTCCCATTCGTCCCGGGCCGCAGGTCTTGATACCATCTATTCATGCCGGTTGAAACTGAAGTTCAAGGCCCTGTAATCGTGCGTGCGCCGCGCGGCGCCACCATCACTTGCAAAGGCTGGCAGCAGGAGGCCGCCATGCGCATGTTGATGAACAACCTCGATCCCGATGTGGCGGAGCGTCCGCAGGATTTGGTGGTGTACGGCGGAACCGGGCGCGCCGCGCGCAACTGGGAGAGCTACCACGCCATCATTGCGGCGCTGAAAGAGCTGGAGAATGACGAAACGCTGCTGGTGCAATCGGGCAAGCCGGTCGGAGTCTTCAAGACTCATGAGCATTCGCCGCGGGTGCTGATCGCGAATTCGAATCTGGTCGGCCACTGGTCGAACTGGGAGAAGTTCAACGAACTGGAGCGCGCCGGCTTGATGATGTACGGCCAGATGACCGCGGGTTCGTGGATCTACATCGGCTCGCAGGGAATTGTTGAAGGGACTTTTGAAACCTTTTCGGCCGCTGGAGAAAAGCATTTTGGCGGAGACCTTGCCGGAAAACTGATCGTAAGCGGCGGCATGGGAGGCATGGGCGGAGCGCAACCGCTGGCTGCAACCATGACGGGAGCGGCTTTTCTGGGCATTGACGTCGATCCCGAGCGCATCAAGAAGCGCCTCAAAACCGGCTATTGCGACTTTATGGTAAACACGCTCGATGAGGCGCTGCGTATTCTGAAGAACGCAGTGCGAAAGAAAGAGAATGTGTCGGTGGGATTGGTGGGCAATTGCGCCGATGTAATTCCTGAGCTAGCCGAGCGTGGCGTGGTGCCCGACATTCTCACCGACCAGACGTCGGCACACGATCCGCTGAATGGATACGTTCCGCATGGAATGACGCTCGCCGCGGCGATCGACTTGCGCAAAAACGATCCGAAGGCGTATCAGAAAAAATCGCTCGACGCCATGGCCGCGCACGTCGAAGGCATGTTGAAGCTGCAGAAGATGGGCTCGGTGACGTTTGACTACGGCAACAACATCCGCACGTTTGCGTCGCAACGCGGCGTCAAGAATGCTTACGACTTTCCCGGCTTCGTGCCGGCGTATATACGTCCGCTATTTTGTGAGGGCCGGGGGCCGTTCCGCTGGGTTGCGTTGTCGGGTGAGGCATCCGACATTCACGTCACCGATGATCTGGTTCTCGAAATGTTTCCCGAAAACCGAATCCTGCGCCGCTGGATTGACCTGGCGCGCAAGCGCATCAAGTTTCAGGGACTGCCGGCGCGCATCTGCTGGCTGGGCTACGGTGAGCGCGCACAGTTCGGCCTGGCGATGAACGATCTGGTGAAGAAGGGGAAGATTAAAGCGCCAATCGTGATTGGCCGCGACCACCTCGACTGCGGATCGGTTGCGTCTCCCTTCCGCGAAACCGAAAGTATGAAGGACGGCAGCGACGCGGTTGCCGACTGGCCGCTGCTGAACGCGCTGCTGAACACCGCTGCAGGCGCATCGTGGGTATCGATTCACAACGGCGGCGGTGTAGGCATTGGCTACTCCCTGCATGCGGGGCAAGTGCTGGTCGCAGATGGAACAGATGAGATGGCGAAACGCATCGAGCGTGTGCTGACGACGGATCCGGGCATGGGCGTGATTCGGCATGTGGATGCGGGATACGATGAGGCGAAAGAGTTTGCGAAGAAGAGCGGTGTGAACGTGCCGATGGCGAAAAAATGAACACCTACCACGGAGACATGAACAGAGTGATGTAATCAGGATCTCGCACGGTATTTCAGATACTCTCCGGGACGCATAATTGCGATTCCTTCGAAGCTCTTCCCGAAATAGTCACGAAAGTGTCGAACATCGCCTGTGAGCAAATGCGTAGCGCGAGCTTCTACGCAGGCAAGGAAGATAGGCACGTCCTTATCTGGCAGGAGAATTCCTGTAGGAAGCTCAGTTTGTCTTGCCTCGAACAAGTCAATCGAGGCTGACAACTCAGCGAGCCGAGTCTTTGAATCGTCGCCGGAAAGGTTGATTCTGGCTTCCTGTAACGCATAGCGGGAGCTAAAAGTCTCACATTCTCGAGTTTCCAGAGCGAAAGCAAAGGACCGTCAATCTTATACGCCGCCGAAAACAGAACGTTGGCGTCGAGAAAAAGCCGGTCCATTTATTCAGGCCGCAGATGTGGAATCGAATCCGGATTAATGCCCAGCTTTCTGACCTCTCTCCGCGCTTTACGGTAGTCGTCAGAGTCAACGGCGTTGGTTAGAAGGAACTCCGCTTTGCGCTGCGGGGTGTAACGTTCCACAGGGACGACCACTGCGGGGCGGATGAGAATGCCGTTTTCGGCCTCTTCGGCAATAACGATGCTGCCCTCTTCAATACCGAAACGTTTGCGCAATTTTGCCGGTACTACGATTGCTCCGCGTTTTCCGACCCTTGCCGACTGCATTGTCAACTCCGCCTGATTGTCTGATTATACAGAATGCCCGACGTTCTGGCATCTCACCAAGCCGACCGAACTGGCCATCCGTGAGGCTGATAAACTGCAATCGCGTGGTCTTGCCCAGAAAATCGAAAATGCACTCTCCCTCCCTGCTGGCCAATATTGGCCAGTTAGTGACTCTCCAAATTGCCTCGGCAAACCCCGGCCCGCGCCGCGGCACTGACCTCAAGCAACTGGGCATCATCGAAAACGGAGCCGTGCTTTGTCTCGGCGGCAAAATTGTTTCCGTCGGCACTACGAAAGATGCGCTATGCGATCCCTGGCTGAAGAAGAATCGTAAGGCGGTCACCGAGATCGACTGCGCGGGCAAGGTCGTGCTCCCCGGCTTCGTCGATTCGCATACGCACCCTGTCTTTGTCGGGCCGCGGCTGGTGGATTTTGAGAAGCGGATCGTCGGCGCTTCTTACGAAGAGATTGCGGCGGCGGGCGGCGGAATTCGGTCGAGCGTGGAATCGGTTCGCACAGCAGGGAAGCGGGCGCTTGCCGGCAAAGTTCTGGCTACCCTTCGCGACATGGCGGCGCTCGGTACGACCACGGTTGAGGCTAAATCAGGATACGGGCTGACCGTCGAATCGGAACTGAAATCACTGGAAGCGATACGAGATGCAGCCAAACAATGGCCGGGAACTGTCGTTGCCACGTTGCTGGGCGCGCACGTTGTGCCAAAAGAATTCCACGATTGCTCACAAGAGTATGTTGAGTCCGTCTGTGTAGAGATGATTCCGCAGGCCGCGAAGCGGGAGCTCGCCCGGTTCGTGGATGTCTTCTGCGATCGGGGGGCGTTCACGGCGGAAGAGGCGGAGCAGGTTTTCGAGGCCGCCAAGCATAGCGGACTGAGCGTGCGGGCGCATGTGGGCCAGCTTTCAGAGACGCCGCTGCGGCGATTGTTGCGCTTTGCGCCAGCATCTTTCGATCACATGGACCATGTGAGTGACGACGATATTTTAGAATTGGCGAAGCACGACACGATCGCCACGCTGGTGCCGGGCGCGAATTATTTCCTGGGGATGAAAGAGTATCCCAAGGCGCGCCGGCTGATCGATGCCGGAGTGCCAGTGGCGCTGGCCACGGATTACAACCCAGGCACTTCGCCTACGTTGAGCATGCCGATGGCAATGTCGCTGGCATGCACGCACATGAAGATGTCGCCCGAGGAAGCGATAGCCGCAAGCACGATCAATGGGGCCTGGGCGTTGCGAGTGGCAAACCGGAAGGGAACGATTGAGCCGGGGAAAGATGCGGATCTGGCGGTGTTTGAGGTGCAAGATTATCGTGAAATTCCCTACTGGTTTGGCGCCAACCGCTGCTCCATGACGATCATCGGCGGAGTGGTGGCAGGTTGAGGTTGAACTTTTAAGATTCAGCATTCGTATAAGCGTGTGGAGAGTACTTTGTCATTTTTCGCCGGATGGTCCGGAAATTTTCGGTTGGTTCAAAATCTGATTTTGACGGCAAGCCATGAAAATCAAACAGAAGTCTTTTGAGGGAATCCCTATGAAGCGAATCCTTGCAGTGCTCACGTTCCTATTGACAGCTTTCTCCCTGGCGAGCGCCCAGCGCCTTCCTGAAGTGGCGGCTCCGGAGAATTACAAACTCACTTTCACGCCCGATCTGGAGAAAGCCACTTTCGAAGGCGACGAAACGATTTTGATTCGGGTGCTCAAGTCGACGGCTGAGATCACGCTCAATGCTGCCGACATTGATTTTCACGAGGTGACCATATCCAGCGGCGGCGCTACCCAGAAGGCCAAGGTCACACCGGACAAAGAAAAAGAGATGGTGGTACTGGCGGTGGAAAAACCTCTCTCTGCGGGACCCGCCACAATTCACATCACCTATTCCGGCATTTTGAACAGCGAAATGCGCGGGCTGTATCTGGGAAAGGATAGTGATGGACGGAAGTATGCGGCTTCGCAGTTTGAAGCCACGGATGCGCGCCGCGCCTTCCCGTCTTTCGACGAGCCCGCCTACAAAGCTACGTACGATATTACGGCCGTTGTCGACAAGGGCCTAGTAGCTATTTCCAACTACAAGGCAATTTCCGATACGCCCGGTCCGGGGGAGAAGCACACGGTTCGTTTCGCCACCACCGCCAAGCTGTCGTCTTACCTGGCGGCGCTGGTGGTGGGAAATTTTGAATACATTGAGGGCGAGGCCGATGGCATTCCCATCCGCGTCTACAGCACTCCGGGCAAGAAGGAGATGGGCAAGTTTGCGCTGGAGTCAGCGGAGCACATTTTGCAGTACTACGATAAGTATTTCGGAATCAAGTATCCGTACGGCAAGCTGGATTTGGTCGGCATTCCTGATTTCTCCGCGGGCGCCATGGAGAACGCGGGCTGCATCACCTTCCGCGAAGTCCTGCTGCAGGTCGACGAGAAACAAGGCTCGGTGGATTTGAAAAAGACCGTGGCGTCGGTTATTTCTCATGAAATGGCGCACATGTGGTTCGGCGATCTGGTGACCATGCAGTGGTGGGACGACATCTGGCTCAACGAAGGCTTTGCCACCTGGATGTCGAGCAAGCCGCTGGAACAATGGAAGCCGGAATGGAATTACGATCTGGACGACGCCAGCGGCACGGGCGGCACCATGAACACCGATTCCCTGGCCAACACGCGTCCCATCCACCAGGCCGCCGAGACGCCGGGGCAAATCATGGAACTGTTTGACGGGATCGCTTACGGCAAGGCGTCATCGGTGCTGCGCATGCTGGAGGCTTACCTGGGCGAGAAAACCTTCCAGGCCGGAGTGAATGCCTATTTGAAACAACACCAGTATGCCAACGCGACCGCGGACGATTTCTGGAGCACGCAGGCGAAGACCTCCAAGAGGCCGGTGGACCAGATCATGCCCACCTTTGTGAAGCAGGCCGGGGTTCCGATCATTAACGTCAAGTCGCAGTGCTCGGGAAATTCGACGTCGGTCATGCTCGACCAGCGCAGGTACTACTACGACCGGGAAAAGTTTCAGGCCTCGAATGAGGAACTCTGGCAAGTTCCGTTGTGCATGAAGTCCTCGAGCGGCGCCCAGAAGTGTGAACTGTTGACGAAGAAGGAGCAGACGTTCACGCTGCCGGGATGTTCGACGTGGGTGCTGGCTAATGCAGGCGCGACGGGGTACTACCGTGCCGGCTATCAGCCCGATGCGGTGCGAGCCATGGCGGGCGATGCAGAAAGCAAACTGACTCCGGCAGAGCGCATCTCGCTGCAGTCCGATATCTGGGCATCGGTGCGGGTGGGTCGCGAGCCGGTAGGTGATTATCTTGCGTTTGCGCAAGGGATGGAAAACGACCGCAATCGCGCCGTGATCGATGACGTGTTAGGACGCCTCGGTTTCATTGGCCGCTATCTGGTCACCGATAGTGACCGTGATACCTACCGTACATGGCTGCGCGGATATCTCTCGCCGATGCTGAAGGACATTGGTTGGGAGCCTAAAGCGGGCGAGAGCGATGAACAGCGGACGCTGCGGTCGCGGTTATTTAACGCCGACGGCTACGACGCGCGCGATCCGCAAGTGCTGGCCGAAGCGCGAAAGCTGGCCGATAAGGCTTTGGAAGATCCGTCTTCAGTCGACCGCCAGTTGGCCGGGGGAGCGCTCGGCTTAGCCGCTCTGAATGGAGACCAGGCATTCTACGATCGAGTCATGGCTGCGCTGAAGAATGCCAAATCACCGGAAGAGTATTACAACTACTTGTTCACACTGCCCCAATTTGATGATCCAAAACTGATGCAGCGCACTTTGGAATTTGCCATCTCGCCCGACGTGCGCTCGCAGGATACGCTGCAAGTGTTGGCGAGCGTAATGGGCAATCCAGCAGGGCAGAAGCCGGCCTGGGATTTTGTGCTGTCGCACTGGGATGCGGTGCAGAAGTCGGGAGGGCCCTTTGCCAGCGCTGCGATCGTGGGTTCCACCGGCTCTTTTTGCGATGCGCAAATGCGCGACCAGGTGGTGAGTTTTTACGCCGCGCACAAGATCGAATCGGCGGAGCGCACCTACCGCCAGTCGATTGAGCGCATCAACAACTGCATCGACCTAAGGTCACAACAGCAACCGCAACTGGCGTCATGGCTGGGGCAGCATGGCTCATCGGCCGCAGGTAAGTAATACAGTTAAGTCAAAAGTGGATGGGGCGTCGGCCGAAAATACTAAGGCTCGCGCCCCTTGTTTTCTGCAGAGACAAAACTAAATTCTCAACCGTTCGTGGGGAAGATTGAGGGAACGCGGTTCCGTTGCTATAATCATGAAGTTCCGCACGCGCCCGGCAATGAAGTAGTTCATTCGGTTGCAATCCCGCAACAACCAGCGTGAAGTGAACATCCTCGCAGCCCGCGGCGAATGAGCGGGTTTCGAAACGTGGCCAGGTAGCTCAGGTGGTAGAGCGCAGCCCTGAAAAGGCTGGCGTCGGCGGTTCAACTCCGTCCCTGGCCACCATACTTTTCAATCACTTGCGTTCGCGAACCGTATTCCTGTTCCAGGAAACGAACCGGCGAGTGTACGTCTTTATCGGTTCGCTAACCGGTTACTGCAAGATCAAATGGGACTAGGCGGTCTTTGCTTCTTCGTCACTGAGAGGTGTAATTTCAGTTTCCGCTTTTGTCGCGTCCGCCTTGGTCGGCGGTTGGAGTGCAAACTGACAAGAGCCTCTGGCTACTTCTCTCCCCAATGCACGCAGTTGCTCGGTCAATTGCGCGTCTTGAGCTACACCCTTTTTATCGAACGCCTTCCAGGCCTGCGCAATTGGCATCACCAGAGGAACCGCCCAGCCTCTGAGGGCTCGGACTACAAATTCCATCGTATTTACAGCTTGCAACCCCTGCATGCCTCCGGCAGTGCTGATGAGGCCAATTACCTTGTCCGTCAGGTAAGGGGGATTTCGGTCGCTTAGCAGTTTTAGCCAGTCCAGTGCGTTCTTGAAAGAGCCACTGATCGTTCCGTTGTACATCGGACTGCTCCATATAAGACCGTCCGCCTCATGGATGGTGTCGCACATCCGGCGCACGGACTCGGGCGGGTTGTTTTCAGCGCCAGGATCATACATCGGCAGAGAAAGTTGTCGAATATCAAGAAGGTCGGTTTTCGCGTCTGCGTCAGCCGCGCCTTGTAATGCGATCTTGAGGGCGGCTAAGCTGCTTGAGTGCTCTGCCAGTGATCCTCCGAGGCCAACTACTTTCAGCTGAGATTTCATATCCGGGCTCTCCTTCCACATGCCATTGTTTTGGAAATGCTAGCACGATGCGCGGCCACGCGTGGCGCCGATGCCGCCGAACTTGCCGCCCGATCTATTGGTTCACGCCGCTGGCCAGGAATCCGCCGTCCACTGCCAAAGTTGAGCCGGTGACAAAGCTGGCGGCGTCGGAGGCGAGGAAGATTGCTGCGCCGACCAATTCTTCCAGCTCGCCGTAGCGCTTCATGGGTGTGCGCATTAAGATTTCTTCGCCACGCGGAGTTCCGGTCAAGAGTTTTTCCGTTAAGGCGGTGCGGAAATATCCCGGGGCGATGGCGTTGACGCAAATGCCGTAGCGTGCCCACTCGACGGCCAGAGATTTGGTCAGCGAAACGACGCCTGCTTTGCTGGCGCAATAGGCGGCCACTTCGAACAAGGCTAGAAACGATCCCATGGAGGCGATGTTGATAATTCTGCCCTGGCGACGTTCGATCATGTGACGGCCAAAGATCTGGCAGCCATGCAGGGTGCCGTTCAAGTTGGTTTCAATCAGCCCGTTCCATTCTGCATCCGGTAAATCCAGCGTGGCGGCGCGTTTGTTGTATCCGGCAGAGTTGACCAGGATGTCGACTTTTCCGAAGGCTTGTACAACAGCGCGTAACAGAGCCTCCAGCGAACTGCGATCGGTTACGTCGGATGTGACACGTAAAGACCGGCGATTGAGCGCTTCCACTTCAGCGGCGGCGGCTTCGACCTGATCGAGGCGGCGGCCGGTAGGCACTACATCGGCACCGGCTTCGGCGAGGCCGCGGGCAATGGTCCTGCCGATGCCGGAGGTTCCTCCGATTACGACTGCAACTTTGCCGTTCAATTCAAGGCGGCTGTAGCCCATGATTCCCTCGGGATGAAGGTTGATTTCTTTCGTGCTACCGGGAGTTTACCGAAACGGCCGCTGTGGCTGGTAATCCGGTGTTGTCGGTACCGCGCGGATGATGCCGCAAGACTATTCCAGTTCGATCACCTGGCTTCGCCCGTCATCTGGAATGGTGAGAGCCACTCGGATGGGAGAAATATCCAGCGCGGCATCGGTGCTTTTGCCATTGAAGCGAACTGAGCGTTTGCGAGGCGACCAACCGTAGATTTCAACGCGAATATGCTGCCACCATGCCAGGAAAGAACCCTGGTGCTCGCCGATCTCCAGACGGAAACCGTCGCCGGTGAGGCGGCACTTAAAATCCATCTGCAGGCTGGCACCGTTTTTGTAGGCGAAGGTCTTGCCGTCGTCCAGGTAGAGATGGCCTTTGCACTGGTCGCCAGCGTAGACACGCAGAGTGAGAGGCCCTTGCGGAGTTTCGCTGGTGCTTTGAGTTAGAGGCGCGATGGGAAGAATTGCACCGCCGCGCACAAAAACCGGCAGCGAAGCGAGACTGGGCCGAATCCCGACTACCAGTGGAACCATTTCTGTGGCCGAAAGGGGAGCCTTGGGATCACGAGCGACTTTTGCCGGTTTAGGAACAGGTTGGCCCGACCAGTAGTCGTACCAGGTGTCGGAGGGAAACTCGATATCGTATTTATCAAGCTTGTCGGGATAGGGCGGCGCGGCGATGAGGAGATCGGGGCCAAGAAGAAATTCGCCGGAGGCTGAGCCATCGATGTCGATGGGATGATGATCGCTGGCGGCATCGGGGAATTCAAGGAAGAGGGGGCGCTCAATGGGCATGCCGGTGCGCGAGGCTTCTTCCGCTAGGGTGTAGAGATAGGGCATGAGGCGATAGCGTTCTTCAATATATTGGCGGCGGATGGCCTCGGACTCGGGGCCGCCGACCCAGGGTTCCTGATCGCCGGAACTTTTGTCGGTGTGGTCGCGGTCGATGGGTTGGAAGGCAGCGATCTCCAGCCATTTTGTAAGCAGGTCATTCTGCGGGGTTCCGGCGAAACCGCCAACGTCGGCGCCGACCATGGCGAAGCCGCTGAGGCCGAGATTTTCGAGCATCGGCGTGCTAAGGCGAAGATGGTTCCAGGTGCTGCTGTTGTCGCCGGTCCAGGTGGCGGCATAACGCTGGCCTCCGGCATAGGAGGCGCGCGTCAGAACGAAAGGCCGCTGGTCAGGATTGAGTTTCAGCAGTCCTTCGAAGGTGCCGCGAGAATTTTCCATGCCGAAGACGTTGTGAATTTCAGCGTGCGTGGCCTTTCGCTTGATGAAGCCGGGTTCATCGATGCGGTGAACTGTGTCTTCGGGCATGGTCTTCGTGGGAACGTTGAAGACTGATGGCTCGTTCATGTCGTTCCAAAATCCGGCGATGCCTGTTTGGTAGAAATCTTTGTAGAGCCCACCCCACCAAGCGCGGGACTTGGCTTGCGTGAAATCCGGAAAGACGGCGGGGCCGGGCCAGACGACGCCCGAGTAAACGGTACCGTCGGGATTTTTTACAAAGTGATCGCCCGCGATGCCGGTGTCATAGGGTGCGTAATTTTGATTGGGATAGTTGGCGATGTGAAGATCGGTGATGATGACTACGTGAAAATTCTCGGCGGCAAGTTTGGAAACCATCCCGTGGAAATCAGGGAAGCTGGTCTGATTCACAGTGAAGGGGCGGTTCTGCTGCTGGTAGTCGATGTCGAGATAAATTACGTCGGCGGGGATATGGTCGGCGCGAAAGCGATCGGCGACTTCGAGAACGCGGGCCTGGGTCATATAGCTGTAGCGCGACTGCTGAAATCCGAGGCTCCAGAGCGGAGGCAGCGGCATGGTTCCAGTTAGCCAGGCATAGGTTTCAACCACTTGTTTGGGGTTTGGCCCGTAGAAAACGTAATAATCCAGCGGGCCGTTTACCGCGCTGAAGGAATAAGTGCCGGGGGCTTGGCGGCCGAAGTCGAAGCTGCTGCGCCAGGTATTGTCGAGGAAAACTCCCAACGCGTGACCGGCGCGAAAGGCGATGAAATACGGGATGGTCTTGTAGATAGGGTCAGAGGATTCCTGGAAGCCGTATTCGTCCGTGTTCCACATGGTGAAGGTCTGGCCGCGGCGATCGAGCGGTCCGGCCTTGTCACCGAGGCCGAAGTAATGTTCGTCCTGCGGCATGGTTTTGTAGACGCGGAAAGAGTCGCCGTGGAATTCGACGGGCTGGGCATCCTGCTGGAGAATTTTTCCGGCAGTGTCAGCAATGGTAAGCGCGAAGGTTTGCCGGTTGACGGAGACGCGGAGAGACTTGGTGCGAAAGCCAACTGTGGCCTTTGTCTCGTCGGGAGTGACCGCAACTGTGTTTTGCTTTGCGTCTTTTAGAACGGCCCACGATGCGTCCTCGGGAAGATCTTTGGAGCGCGACACGCGGATGCGGAGAACGTCGTCGCGAAGCGCTGTAATTTGCATGCGGGCATCGCCGTCCTGCACTTCAACGCCATTCGGCAGGGCGGAGGAGGTAGTGATGTGATCGAGTTGCAAGGCTTTGGAATTGCCATCCTGGGTTTGTCCCAGAAGCGACGCTGGCGCAAGGGCGCAAGCAGAGAGGATAAGAAAGAGGGCAAGTCGCCGGAAGGGTGAGAAGTTCATGATTTTGAGGGAATAACCGCTCAACCTGGCGCGGTTTCCAATCGATCAAGCTTACACGAAGAGCCGGGCCGGGTTGGTGAGGACGTGCGCGAAATCCGGTTCAAGTTTTATTTTGACTTTTGCTCCGCGATCCATTTATCCGTGCGGGCTTCGAGCATGTCCAGGGGAAGAGTTCCACCGTCGAGCATTTCGTCGTGGAACTTGCGAATGTCGAACTTATCTCCCAACTCCTTCTTGGCCCGGCCGCGCAGTTCGCGGATTTTAAGTTGTCCCAGTTTGTAACTGAGAGCCTGCGCCGGCCAGGCGATGTAGCGGTCGGTTTCTGACTGAATGGTTGGTTCATCTACCGCGCCGGATTTGCGGAAAAAATCCACGACCTGATCGCGGCTCCATCCTTTGGAGTGAATGCCGGTATCGACGACCAGGCGCACGGCGCGAAAAAGTTCAGAGGATAGACGGCCATAGTCCGAGACGGGATCTTGATAGAAACCGACTTCTTTGCCGAGTTCCTCGGCGTAGAGCGCCCATCCTTCAATGTAGGCATTGAAGCCCAGACCGTGCAGGCGAAACTTGGGCAATCCGGTGAGTTGCTGCTGCACCGAAAGTTGCATGTGATGTCCGGGAACGCCTTCGTGGTAGGCAATGGCTTCATCATCGATGAGGGAGCGTTCGGCAAATTTTGAAGTGGCGACCACGACGCGGCCGGGGCGCTTACCATCCGGAGTGCCGGTTACGTAATGCGTGGCGGCGGCTGCCTGAAATTCAGGGATGGCTTCAACCGTGACCGGCGATTTAGGAAGCAGGGTGAAGAGTTCCGGAAGCTTGGGTTCCATCTGCGCAATGTAGCGGCGGAAGTCGTCAAGGATCTGGTCCGACGAGGTGGGAATGTATTTGGGATTGGTTTTAAGAGAGGCACGGAAAGAAGCGAGATCTGCGAATCCCTCTTTCTTTGCGATCAGCGTCATCTCGGCCTGAATGCGGTCGATCTCGCGCAGGCCGATCTGGTGAATTTCATCCGGTTTGAGATGGGTAGTGGTGCGTCCGTAGATAGCATTTTCATAGCGCTTCTTGCCATCGGGAAGGGACTCAACCGAAAGAGTAGTTCGTCCCGCGGGTGCGTACTCGTTGCGCAGGAACGCGGCAAAAAGTTTATAGGCTGGAATAACGTCGGTGTTGACGGCGTCGGTAATCTGCCGGGTAAGACGCGTCTGTGCCTCCGCTGGAATGTCAGCGGGATATTTCTTGGTGGGTAAAAGAAAAGGATCAGCGTCAATGATGCCCTGGCACTGTACCGGAAGTTTGTCGATGAGGAAGCGCACGGGCATCAGCTTGTCTTTCATGCCGGCGCGGAGAACCTCGGTGGTCTGGCTGAGCACACGGGGAATCTGATGCAGGCGCGCGATGTAATCCTCGTAATGCTTGATTGAGTCGAAAGGCACGGAGAGCGGCAGGTCGGCGAGACTGGTGTGAATGCCGTTCTGCTGGTTGATGGGCATCTCGTACTCTTTCAAGTCATAATCGGCGATGCGCTGTTGGAGAACACGAATCAGAAGATCGTGAGAGAGTTGTTCCTGGTCGGAAAAACCGGTTGTGGGAATGGCTTGCAGGCGGGCGAGGTAGTCAACGTCGTTTTGATGGAAGCGGGCAATGGCCTCAAGCGAGCGATCGGCGAGTTTGTCGTTGTAGCGGTAGTCGCCGTAGGAGGTAGCGCGCTCGGGAAAATTGCGAAGATCATTTTCGTACTGTTCTTCAAATAGGGCGTTCTGAGCGGCGATGCGATCGGCCACCGGCTTCAGGTTTTGGGCGAAGAGGGAAGTGGCGAGCATGAAGAGCGGAACGAAACTCTGCAAGAGGCGCATAGTGCTAAGCAGCCTATCAAAAACAGGGCCGGTCTCGCGAGGGAAACAACCGCCGGCCGCGATATAGTTTTGATATTTTCTGCGTTTCAAGAGTTGGGGCTCTTCCAGTAGACTAGTTTTTCAATCCAGGGGAATGCCACTTGCACAGATTCGGATCGTGTTTGCGTGCGTGCCTGATTTCACTCTTTCTTAGCTTATTCGCGGCTGCGGTAGCAGCCCAGTCGGTTGCCCCAGAGCTGCTGAATGGGCTGAAATGGCGGCTGGTTGGGCCGTTCCGTGGAGGCCGCGTGGTGGCGGTGGCCGGGGTGCCGGGCGACCCAACCACCTTCTATTTTGGTTCAGTCAATGGCGGCGTGTGGAAGACCACCGATGCCGGAACGGTTTGGAAGCCGATTTTTGACAGTCAGCCGATTGGTTCGATCGGAGCTCTCGCCATCGCCCCGTCTGATTCAAAAACCATTTATGCCGGAACTGGAGAGTCGGACATCCGCTCGGCGTTGTCTTCGGGAAACGGGGTTTACAAATCCACTGATGCTGGCTTGACCTGGGTTCACATCGGACTTGAAGATACGCGCCAGATCAGCCGAATCGTAATCGATCCGCAGAACGCGAACGTGGTTTACGTGGGCGCTCTGGGCCACGCTTATGGGCCGAATCCGGATCGCGGCGTTTTCAAATCTACCGACGGCGGAGCGCACTGGAGCAAATCGTTCGATACTGGTTCTGAGATTGGAGTTTCTGATCTCGCAATTTGCTCCGGCAACGCGCAGCTTTTATTTGCCGGAACCTGGCATGTCCATCGCCCGCCGTGGAGCACCTATGCGCCTATCGATGGGCCGGGCGGCGGCTTGTATCGCTCGCAGGATGCGGGAAAGACGTGGACGCAGCTGAGCGCCAACGGACTGCCTGATGGCGATTGGGGACGCGTTGGAGTTGAGGTCGCGCCCGACGGAAAGCGCGTCTACGCTTTGATTCAGGCAAAAAAATCGGGACTCTATCGTTCTGATGACGGCGGCGATCATTGGGTGCTGGCGAATGCGGATCCCCGGCTGACAAGCCGGGCCTGGTATTTCAACCGCATTACTGCCGACCCGATGAATTCTGATGTGATCTACATGCCGAACGTCGCGCTCTACCGGTCCGAGGATGGCGGAAAGACCATTTCAGTAGTACGGGGAGCGCCGGGCGGGGATGATTATCACCAGTTGTGGATTGATCCGAAAAATTCTTCCAGCATGGTTTTAGGGACGGACCAGGGAACCACCATTAGCCTGGATCGCGGACAAACGTGGAGCAGTTGGTACAACCAGCCGACAGCACAGCTTTATCACGTGATCACCGACAACCAATTTCCTTATGTGGTGTACGGCGCACAGCAAGATAGCGGGAGTTCGGCGGTACTGAGCCGCACCGATCATGGCCAGATCACGCCACGCGATTGGTTTCCATCGGGAGCGAGCGAGAGCGGATACATGGCGCCCGATCCGAAAGATCCGAACATCGTCTACTTGAGCGGGGCTTACGGTAGCGTGGACCGCTACAACCACCGAACTGGATTCAGCCAGGATGTGACGCCGTGGCCGGTGCAGACATTCGGCACGGAGATTAACCAGCGCAAATATCGCGCGCCGTGGGTTCCGCCGCTGGTTTTCTCGCCAGTGGATTCCACCACGCTATTTTTCGGCACGCAGTATGTGATGAAGACGGTGGATGGAGGACTGCACTGGGAAACCATCAGCCCTGACTTGACGGGAGGGGAAAAGCAGGACAAAGCAGAAGGACCGCCGACGGTTGAGAACTCCAAGCAGCGCGGATACGGAGTTGTTTTCACAATTGCCCCTTCGCCGCTGAAACGCGATGTGATCTGGGCGGGTAGCGATACGGGATTGATTCATGTCACGCGCGATGGCGGAAAGAATTGGAAAGAGGTTACGCCGAAGGGATTGAGCGACTGGAGCAAGATTTCGCAAATTGAGGCTTCGCACTTTGATCCCGCGGTGGCTTACGCGGCCGTAGACCGCAGCCGGCTCGATGATCAAACGCCTTATTTGTTTCGTACTCGAGACTACGGTGCTAGTTGGCAGCCGATTACACAGGGCATCGCGCCTTCTGCCTTTCTGCGTGCGGTTCGCGGCGATTCCGAGAGCAAGGGCCTGTTGTTTGCGGCCACAGAACTGGGACCTTATGTTTCTTTCGACGATGGCGATCACTGGCAATCATTGCAACTGAATTTGCCGGTGACTTCCGCACGAGATTTCGCCATCCACGGCGACGATCTGGTGATTGCCACGCATGGCCGCTCGTTCTGGATTCTGGACGATATCACTCCACTGCGCCAGATCGCGGAAGCGGGCAAGGCGAAAGCTTTCTTTCTCTACCATCCTGCGAAGGCATTTCGCATTGATAACGATTCGTTTCCCGGGACGCCGATACCGCCGGAAGAGCCGATAGCGGAGAATCCGCTGGGCGGCGCAATGATTGATTATTTCCTGAAGTCACCGGCGGATCGAATTCAGCTGGAGATTTTTGATGACAAACAAAATCTGGTGCGGCGGTTTTCTTCGGAGGATCCGGTCCCGGCTAAGCATCCGCCGCTTCCGGTGGCGGAGCGCTGGTTTACCAAGCCCGAAATTCTGGAGAAAAACGCAGGCTTGCACCGCTTCGTTTGGAACCTGACCTGGCGTAATTCCGGCGGGCCCAGCGCCGATGAGGAAGCGGAATATCGCAATCCCAGCGGACCAAGAGCGGTGCCCGGAATGTATCAGGTTCGCCTGACGGTGAATGGCGGGACGCAGACACAATCATTGCAAGTGGTGATGGACCCGCGCTCCCCGGCAACGGCGCAGACGCTGAAAAAGCAACTGGACCTGGCGCAGCGCATCTACGGAGATAGCCTGGAAGCCCGCCGGGTATTGGCCGAGATCGCTTCGGTGCAGAAAAAATTAACCGCGGACCAGGAAAAAGTAGGCGAGCAGAATTCCACGCTTAAGTCGGCGCTGGCCAATGCTCAATCGGAGATTGGACAAATTGTTTCCCCCAAACAAGCGGTCGCCGGACAAGATCCCGGCCTGCAAGAGGCATTCACGGGAATAACCTCAGCGCTCCGAGCGGTCGAAAGCGGCGATCGCGACGTTCCGGCGCAGGCAATTGCCCTTTACGAAGAATCCAGCCGGCAGGTGAAAGCGCGCATCACCGATTGGACGGCATACAAGCAGACCAAATTACCTGCGCTTAACCAAGTGCTGCGCGAGGGGAACCTCGCTCCCATCGCCATCTCAGCCATCGAACAGGAAGTCGACACTCTGCTGTCACGATAAAAGGTTGGGATCGCCAGCGTGCGGTAGTATGCTCGCGGGGAAATAATTTCCCAGTTACTTTTCGTTTGAAAGGACACCGTGGCGCAAATCGAGAAGGCGGGATACAACCGCTTCCTGCTGCTGGTAGCGGGACTGGGCGGATTGTTGTACGGAGTGGACGTGGGCATTATTGCCGGGGCACTGCCGTATCTGGAAGCGACTTCGGGCTTGAACGCCGGTCAACTTTCGACCGTGGTAGCAGCTGTATTGCTGGGAAGCGTGATCTCCACGTTATTCGCCGGAGCGCTGGCCGACTGGATGGGACGAAAATTTCTGATGACGCTGAGCGGCGTGCTCTTTGTTGTGAGCATTCCAATGATTGCGCTGTCGCACGGATACGAGCCGTTGATTCTGGGGCGGTTGTTGCAAGGCATCAGCGCAGGACTGATCGGAGTGGTGGTGCCGCTCTATCTAGCGGAGTGCTTGTCGGCTTCGAGTCGCGGCAAAGGAACGGGCATCTTCCAATGGCTGCTCACCCTGGGAATTACGGCGGCGGCATTTGTTGGAATGTATTTCAGTTTTCGCGTGGACGAAGTGGCGAAACTGGGGGATGCAGCACGGCTTCTGGCTTTTAAAGACACAGCGTGGCGCAGCATTTTCTGGGTCTCGCTGCCGCCTGGTTTGTTGTTCGTGATGGGAAGTTTCATGGTGGCGGAGTCTCCGCGATGGCTCTTTCGGCGCGGCAAGCGGGAGGCCGCGTATGCGGCGCTGCTTCGCTCCCGCAGCACCACACAAGCCGACCTGGAAGTTGCGGAGATGGAACAAGCGGCCGCCGCGGAAAAGGCGCAGTCGTCTTCCGGAAGCAAAGTGAAAGAGTCGCTTCTGCGCAGGAAATATGTAATCCCGTTTGTACTGGCTTGTGTCATCCTCGCGTGCAATCAAGCGACCGGCATTAATTCGATCATTGGCTATAACACAAACATCCTTTTGCAAAGCGGTCTTTCCGACGTACAGGCGCATTGGGGCTATGTTCTTTTCACCATTATCAATTTTCTAGTAACCATTGGCGGAGTGATGCTGGTGGACCGCAAGGGACGAAAGTTTCTGCTGTCGATCGGGACGGCGGGGATTATTATTTCGCTGATCTGCACCGGATTTTTGTTCCGGCAGACGGAGCGCCAGCGCGTGGACTCCAGAGCGTCGGTGCAAGCCAGGGTGAGCGCTGAGCAAAAGGTGACGCTGACCTACGACCAGAAAACGGCTGCGACGCTGTTAAGCGGTGCCGCAAACGGCACTCCGGAGATGGCTGCACGCCCAACCTCTCTGGTGGTTATCTACTCCTACGGCGATTTTCGTGCTGCCACTAAGGCTGCTCGCTCCGACGATACGGCGGCGACTCCAATCGAAATCACGCGCGAAAGTTGCGTTCCCGCAAATAAGGTGGTTGCCTTTTTTTCCAATCCCTTCGGCGATCTCGATGCTGCGCGCCAGGCGCCGCTCACAATCGACAACGCGCTCATCACCCCTCTACCAAGCGAGAGCAGCGGATGGAAAGTGGCAATCACTTTATTTGTGTTCATGGCATTCTATGCGGTGGGCCCGGGAGTCTGCGTGTGGCTCGCGCTCTCCGAACTAATGCCTACACGGATCCGTTCCAACGGCATGAGCATCGCCCTGTTGCTCAACCAGGCGGTATCGACTGGAATTGCAGCGGTATTTCTGCCCACGGTTGGCAAGTTCGGTTACTCCACCATGTTTTGGGGATTCGCCGGGTGTACCGTGGTTTACTTCATCACTGCGGCGGTGTTTCTGCCGGAGACGAAGGGGAAGACGCTGGAAGAAATTGAGGCCCACTTTGAGGGCGGGGAGACCGTGCCTACAGAAGCAACCTAGATCCGCTACATGGCCTTTACAGGCGCGCGGGCACTTACGCAGGGAAGCCTGACGATTGAGATGGTTCACGGAAGCCTTACAAGCCGCTGACATCCAGACCCAGCACGAGTCGAATTCGGGGGGAAGCAATTTGCGAGGAGGCTTTCCCGGCCTCCAGCTCTTGCAAGCATTCGCGCGCATCCTGGCACACTTCCGCTACCGAAATCCCGCCAAATAGTGCGGGATAGCGCTCCAGTCGTCGCAAGGCGGCCTGCAGAAGCAAAACCGTTCCCAGGCGATTCTCGCGTTGTAAATGGTGGAATGCCGCTGTCACTTGAATCAACGCTTGCAGGAAAGTCTTTTCCGGTTCCGGCGCTTGCAGCCAGACGCTCTCCCATTCTTCATGGGCGGTGAAGAACTCGCCCGTCTCGTAAAGGCGCAAGCCGTCCGCTAAAGGTCCCTGGGTCCAATCGAATGTCATGGGTGCGGGTACACGTTTCAAGCTAGCACGGCGGCGGATAAAGGCTTCCGTCAAATCGTGTCGGGTGTACACTGGCAGCATTCGAAGCCGACGGGGAACCGACTTTAGCACCCTGCACTGAGTCGCCCTGCTTCCCACGTGGCAATGGATTCTTATGAGGAGTTTTCCGCGGGCCAGGCAACCCATTGCAGGCGGCGCTACTTATGGCGAGAACCTGCATAGATTCGTCCATTTGTCAGGCTTTCTGTTTTGCCTGATCTGGTGCTGGATGGGCTCAGTTGTGGCGAAGGGGCAGGAAAGTTCGCAGCCGCCGCCCTCCGCCGCCGCAGGAGTGCAAACCGAAATTAACCAGAACACGGTGGAACTTTCGGCGCATGACCAGTCCACAACATTTAAGGTCAACGTAAAGCTGGTGGTGGTGCGGGCTGTGGTGCGCGACGCTCAAGGGCACACCGTGGGCAATCTGCACAAAGAAGATTTTCAGGTCTTCGACAAAGGTAAGCCTCAAACCATTTCTCAGTTTGAGGTGGAGCAACCCGGCGAACTGGCCGCGAGAGCGCGGCAGAAATCAGTTGAGGGTTCGACAGCTTCTACGCCAGAAGGGGAAGCCACTGACAAAACTCCCGACCAGCCAAGTCAAATTCCGGAGCGGTTTGTCGCCTACCTGTTTGACGATGTTCATATAGCGTTTGGGGATCTGTCGCAAGTGCGCAGCGCGGCCGAGCGCCACTTCGCCACTTTGCGCCCAACAGATCGCGCCGCGATCTTCACCACCTCTGGCCAGGACGTGCTCGACTATACCGATGATCGCGCCAAGCTGCGTGAAACTCTCAATAAGCTTCGCCCCCGTCCGATCACCGGAGGATTCACCAAAGAGTGCCTGGATATCAGCTACTACCAGGCAGATCTGATTATCAATCAGAACGATTTCCAGGCCAGGGCGGTGGCGCTGCAGGAGGCGGCGCAGTGCATTCCAACGATGCCAGGTATGCAAGCGCCCAATACCATCCCGTTAGTGAATGCCACCAGCGCGCGTGCCCTGGAAACCGGGGAGCACGAAACGCGCGTCTCTCTCGGTGTTCTGAACAGCGTGGTGCAAAACATTGGGCGGATGCCGGGGCAGCGCAGCCTTGTGCTGATTTCTCCCGGGTTCATCGCTCCCCAACTGGAGTACGAATACAACGCCATCATTGATCGCGCGCTGCGCTCTCAAGTGATCATCAACGCGTTGGACGCCCGGGGTCTTTACACCGTGATGCCGTTTGGAGACATTAGCGATCCCCCGGTTCGGCCTCCGCCGGGCGGCAAGGGATTGATTGAGATGGCGGCGGCATCGGCGCAAGCGGATCTGCTCTCGACGCTGACCAACAGCACAGGAGGCGTGTTCTTTCACAACAGCAATGACTATGACGAAGGTTTCCGTCGCGTTGCTGAGACGCCGGAGTATTCCTATGTTCTGGGTTTTTCGCCGCAGAATTTAAAGCTAGACGGCAGTTTTCACAGCCTGAAGGTCACGCTTAAGAGTCCCCAGAAACTCACCTTGCAGGCGCGCCGCGGCTACTACGCGCCCAAGAACTTCGCCAGTCCCGAGGAGCAGGCCAAGCAGGAAATTGAAGAGGCTACTTTCTCGCAGGACGAAATTCACAATCTTCCCGTAAACTTGCACACGCAATTTTTCAAGGCCAGTGATGAGGACGCCAAGCTCATTGTCCTGGCCCATGTGGATGTGAAACATTTGCACTTTCGCAAGGTCGAGGGGCGCAACGACAATACCTTGACCTGCGTGTCAGCCGTGTTTAATCGGAATGGAACCTTTCTTCAGGGATTGGAGAAGATTGTCACACTGCACTTGAAAGATGAAACACTGGAGCACAAATTGGCGACTGGCCTTACGCTGAAGACCAGCTTTGACGTAAAGCCGGGGAGCTATCTGGTGCGGTTGGTGGTACGGGACGCTGAAGGACAAAGCATGTCAGCGGAAAATGGGACGGTGGAGATTCGGTAAGGGCTCGCAAGGAATCTGTGGAGGGTACGATTATGCGCAATCGCCGGCTTTTTGTTCTGTTGAGCACAGTCTGCCTGCTCAGTTGCTGGGTAATGCTTCAGTTACGCGCAGACCGTCGCGTGGCGCACGCCCAGCAGCCGGCCGCGGCCAATTCCTCCGATCAAAGTGTGATCCGAGTGGAGACGCGAGAGGTTCTGGTGGACGCCGTGGTGACTGACAAGAAAGGTAATTACGTCCGCGATCTGGCGCAGAAAGACTTCAAAGTCTGGGAGGACGGCAAAGAACAAAGCCTTAGCAGTTTCTCCTTCGAGGAGAGCACCAACGCGGCCCACCCCAGAACGCACTACATGGTGCTGTTTTTTGATAACTCCACCATGAACACCGGCGATCAAGTACAAGCGCGGGCGGCCGCGTCCAAATTTATCGATGCCAATGCTGGACCGGACCGGCTGATTGCGATTGCGGATTTCGGCGGGAGTGTGCACATTTCCCAAAATTTTACCGCCGATGCGGACCGGCTGAAGCAGGTGGTGATGGGAATCAAGGGATCGACGGTCTCGCCGAACGCAGATCCGGAGGTGATGGCGTCGCTGGCTCCGACGCAGTTCGGCCCATCTCTTTATAACGCGGAATCTGATTTCGGTATCCGTAGTGTGCTGCTGGCGTTGCGGAGCATGGCGAAAGGGCTGTCCACCGTTCCCGGACGCAAGACCCTGGTGATGTTGACCTCGGGATTTCTTCTAAATCCGGAATACCAGTCGGAACTGACGGCGGTCATCGATACCTGTAATAAATCGAATGTAGCGGTTTATCCGATCGATGTACGAGGATTGTTTGTGGGCGATTTAACCGGCCCGCACAGTGAGTTGAAGCGACCTTCGGTGCGCTCATCCCCGGCTTCGCTGAATCCGATTACTTTTCATTATTCCGGACGACGATCATCGCGGTCATTGCTGCACCTGGCTGCCTTTGCTGAGCCAGTTGACGCCTTGTCCTACTTTCAACACGGGGGCGGCCACGGCGGTGGGGGAACAGGTGGCGGCGGCGGAACGGGCGGTGGCGGCGGCCACGGCGGAGGAGGAACTGGAGGCGGTGGCGGCAAGACCGGTGGGGGAGGAAGTGGCGGCAAGACGGGGGGTGGCGGAGGTACGAACTCCGGAGTAGTTAACAATTACCCACAGCCTCGACAAATCGTTCCACCGTTTCCGCCCAGCGCTTCTGACAACCAGCAGGTGCTGTATCAGCTCGCAGACGGCACTGGCGGATTCGTGATCCGCAATACCAACGACCTTCTCGGCGGCCTGGAAAAAATTGCGAAGGATCAGAACCAGTACTATCTTCTCGGCTACAAGCCCGCGATCTCTGAAAACGGAAGTTGCCATAGCCTGAAAGTAAAAGTGGACCGTGGTGGCATGGAAGTCCGCGCCCGCAGTGGCTATTGCAATGCCCGGCCCATGGATCTTCTCGCTGGCAACCCGGTCGAGAAAGATCTTGAAACCCGGGCTGGCGGGGAAATCAAGGGCAATGTAGAGGCTGTCATGCAAGCGCCTTTCTTCTACACCTCGCCGAATGCGGCCCAGGTGCACCTTGCCGTCGAAATTCCATCTGCAGCTTTGGCCTTTGAAAAGGTAAAAGGGAAGCAGCACGCCGCTCTTAACATTCTGGGAATTGCCTACAAGCCGGATGGATCAATGGCCGCGCGCTTCAGCGATACTGCAAACCTGGACTTCGATGATAAGAAGGAAGTGGAAGAATTTCAGAAGCGGCCCTATCGTTACGAGAACCAGTTTGGCATCGCCTCCGGACAATACAAACTGAGAGTGGTATTCAGTTCGGGCAACCAGAGCTTTGGCAAACTTGAAATGCCGCTTTCCATTGACCCCTACCGCGACGAGGAATTCAGCATCAGCGGGCTGGCGCTCAGCAATAACCTGCGTCCGGCGGCCGCGATCTCTACCGATCTCGATAGTGCGATGCTGGAGGATAGAACTCCTCTTATGGTGCAAGGGGTGCAGATTGTTCCCTCGGCATCAAATCATTTCAAGAAGACGGATGGCGCTGCACTTTATGCAGAGGTGTACGAACCGCTGCTCAAATCGCCTAATCCGCCGGTGGTCGCCTTCGACTTGAGAGTGATCGAGCGCAAAGGTGGGCAGGAGAAACTCCACGTTCGCGAGCGGACTCCGCAGCCCAAAGCCGGCGATCCGGTAATTCCGCTTGGACTCAAGTTACCAGTGGCTACGCTCGATCCCGGCTCTTACCGGGTGGAGCTAAAAGCGATGGATGCGCTTGGCCACAGCACTAAAATACGAACGGCCGACTTCGAGGTCGAATAGAACAAAGATACGAAGGTGCGGGACGTAGATTCAGTACTCACTGCAAGCTCAGTTGGATCTCGCCATGCTTGCTGAAGTTGATGTGAAGCACTTGTTCCTTGTCGGTAGAGAACTCGCCCGCGACCGTTGCCGATTGATCGTACGAGTCCCCAGCTGATTCAACCCGCACACGCAATTCGTGTTTCCCGAGTGGAACCTGCATAGCATGAAATTCGTGGTTTGGAACCTTGTGAAACACAATCAGATGCTTCTTGTCGGTTGCCTCTAACGAATGGGTATAGGTAACCCGGTCATCCACCCAGATGGTGAGCTTTGCCTCCTCAAATTTGTGATCCACTTGAATATCGAGCAAAGCGGGAGAAGGCTCCGGGCCAAGCACCGGCCTGGGCACGCTTGCATCGGCGGCGATCGGCACGGGGATTACCGCCCTGGCAGAGGTTGTATTGCGTACGCTCTTTTTCACAATTGGGGATTTCACTACCGCCTTCGACGCCTCGGCACTCACCGTATGGGCAACCCCCGGGGCCGCCGCTGCGGGCGCTGTGCTGGGCAAAGTCACCTGCTTCGATGAGGATGTATAACTCGCGGCGGAGAGAGGTTCGGCCAATTTGTTTTCGACTGCTTCCCTGGGCACAGGGTTCGGTGGCGAAAAGAAGTGGCGTACTTGCAGACCAAAGATAAGAATGCCGGTCAGAAGCAAAGCCGCGGCAAAGGGCAACTTAGCAATGCGCTCCACCACGTGCTCGATGGGGTGGCGTTTCGCGGACTGGCCAGCTTTTTTCAACGGTGGATGATTCCGTAGCAGTCGCGGCGCAGCAGCCCGAGACTTGGGAGTGGGGCCGGATCCGGGAGTTGGATTGGCGGCGCCGAGCGAAACTGGTTGCTTGGTTTTGCTCCACGGTTCCCGGCCTTCCCGCAGTTCCTGAATATCGAGAACCATTTCCATGCCCCGCTGGTAGCGCTGCGCGGGATCTTTAGCCATGGCTCGACTGATGATGTAATCCAGTCCCGGGGGCAGGTCAGTATCGAGCACGCTGGCCGGCACTGGTTCTTTGTTCACCACCTTGAAAGAAACCGTCATGGCGCTGTTCCCCTGGAAGGGACGGTATCCGGTCAGAATGGTGTACAGGATCACGCCCAGAGAAAACAGGTCGGAACGGCCATCGACTTCGTCGCCGTTCAATTGCTCGGGCGACATATAAGCTGGGGTGCCCAAGGTGCGTCCCGCCAGGGTGAGGTTGGCTAAATTCAGCTTGGCGATTCCGAAGTCGGCGATCTTGGCGTGACCATCTTCCGTGATCAGAATGTTTGCCGGCTTCAGATCGCGGTGAACCACGCCTTGGCCGTGAGCGCAGTCCAGGGCTTCCGCCAGCTCAAGGGTTAATTGCAATGCTTGTTCCATGGGCAGCGTGTGGCCCTGATCGGCCAGCAGTTTCTCCAGCGACGGACCGCTGACAAATTCCATGACAATGTAAGGCGACCGGGTTTCCGGTTCTTCGCCTACGTCATAGATGGTTACAATTCCCGGGTGAGAAAGGCGGCCGGCTGCTTCCGCTTCGCGCAGGAAGCGTTCCCGGTATTCCAGTTCGGCATCCAGTGGTTGGCCCGCCAGCGAAACCGTCTTCACCGCAACTTCGCGGTTAATCTTGGGGTCGCGGGCGCGATAGACCACCCCCATAGCTCCCCGCCCCAGCTCGGCTAGAATTTCGTACCGGCCGAAGCGCTCGCTGCTCCTGTGTTCATCCATGAGTTTCACTGGCAAGCCCCAGCGTGGCGCAGCAACGTGTGCGCACACGTCTCCTTCGCGGTGTCAGCGAGCGGGCTTAACCGTCTTTCTATTCTCCACGGAAGCGATTCGCTGGAACAGGTTACTGATGTACCCAAAGAAACGTACGGCGTCGTACGGAGATAGGCTGGGCGGCCAGGAATGCAATGGTGAGAGTTATCCGGGATATCTGCCGGTAATATAGCCTTCCAGTTCCTCAATGTGATGGGCCTGGCCGGTAATAACAAACTTCACCAGGTCGCCAAGCGATACGACGCCCAGGATAGTGTCGTTTTCTCCCATGACCGGCAGGTGGCGGAAGCGGTGCCGGGTCATGATCGACATGCAGTCATCCACGGTATGCCGAGGTGTCACAAAAACAACCGGCGAGGTCATAATCTCGCGGATCAGCGTCTCTTTCGAAGAGTGGCCTTTGAGGATTACTTTGCGAGCATAGTCGCGCTCCGAGAGAATGCCCACCAACTTGCCGCCGGAAATAATCAGCAGGGCTCCTACACCTTCCACAGCCATCTTTTCGACGGCTTCATAAACCGATTGGTCGGGCATTGCGGAGAGCACCTTGCGGTTTTCCTTACTCTTAAGGACCATGGCAACGGTATCGGTGAGTTTCATGGGAGTCTTTCCAACCGGGCAAGATTATACGCCTGCCGGTTCGCGCCACTCGCAAATGTTGCGGCCGCGGAAAAGAAGAGGATGACATTCCCGCGCGATTCGTTGGATGAAAAAACTCAACCCTGAACACAACCGCGACCGGCGAGCATATCTAGAAGGAAAAGCATTAGGGAAAATAGATCGAGCCATTCCTCGAGGCGTAGAAAGAGCTGCGAATAAATCGCGACTTTTTCCCGGCATTGAGCGCGATGGGAGTTCGTTTACATTTTCCGAATTATTGCGCTGCAGTTGCCTTTTTCTGCTGTCACCTGTCTATAATGGCCGGGGCACATCGCGGCCTCGGTCCTTGCGGCAGGAGTTGCTCCCAGCCGGCCATGTCCGATCGCTTCCGCGCTGCTGAATTGGGGAAGCGAAATTGTCTGTCGACTGCATGAATGTGAAACCCGGAGTTGAAGTGGCGGGCTTGAGCGATGTGGGCTGCCAGCGCGAAAACAACGAGGATTCCTTTCTCTATTGGGAGCCCACCGGCGATGCGGAGTTTAAGCGCAAAGGCCGATTGGCCGTAATCGCCGATGGCATGGGCGGACACGAAGGCGGCCAGGAAGCCAGCCGCATGGCCGTGGAAACGGTTCGCGAAGTCTACGACCGTGGATTTCGTGACGATCCTCAAACTGCCCTTGTAGAATCGTTTGCCGCAGCCCATGCTCGCATCATCGGA
Organism: uncultured Acidobacteriota bacterium; assembly: GCA_963758565.1. Classification (GTDB taxonomy): domain Bacteria; phylum Acidobacteriota; class Terriglobia; order Terriglobales; family Acidobacteriaceae; genus Sulfotelmatobacter. Next base: position 1,948,653 of record CAVWVX010000001.1, read on the forward strand.
TACGCCGAGATGCATCCCGCCTTCCACGGTATGGGCACAACCTGCACCGCGCTGGTGGTTCGCGACCGGCAGTTATATTTCGCGCACGTTGGCGACAGCCGCCTGTACCTGATTCGCGGTACCCGCGTTCTGCGTCTCACTCGCGATCACTCCTATGTGGGACGTCTAGTGGAGAGTGGCATCGTCCGTCCCGAAGATGCTGAGAAGCACCCGCAGCGGCATATCCTTACCGCCGCGTTAGGCGCAGGCAGGGAAGTGGCGGTCGACGGCGCCGAACAAGGCGTTGCATTGCAGGATGGTGACGACCTCCTCCTCTGTACCGACGGCTTGTGGAGCATTGTCACCGAAGATGAACTGGAGAATGCAGTCAGCCGCAACGCTCCCGCCGAATGCTGCGCCGCTCTGGTAAAGTTAGCCCGGCAACGCGGCGGCCCGGATAACATTACGTTGCAGGTGCTTCGGGTAGGACCGGAGTCTTGAAGTGTCGAGCCCGGTCTTAGCGGCTAGCCGCGGCGCAGAATTCTCCCTTTAAACTGCAATCAATTGCACAGCCGGGTATTTCGCTTGCCCCACCCAGCCGCGGGAAAGGCCTTGATTTCGGCATCGTTTGCGCTGTTTTTGGCCCTTCCCGAAATGGCAATTCGCTTGCAATCCCCCTAACGTCGATAAAGTCTACTAATGTAATGGACTTTGTGGCATAATCCTCAACTTATGAAAATCTCTCAAAAGGGACTCTACGCGCTCCAGGCCATGATGATGCTCGCCCGTCATCATCATCAGGGCGCCATCAAGATTCGCGAGATAGCCTATGAAGAGGATCTTCCGGAAAAATTCCTGGAACTTATCCTTCTCGAACTGAAAAACGCGCGCATGGTCGAGAGCGTTCGCGGCGCCAAGGGCGGCTACCAGTTACGACGCGAGCCTTCTGAGATCCATTTAAGCGAGATCATGCGCTTGATTGACGGCCCGCTCGCTCCTTTTGCCGATGCCGAACAACTGCGCGTGCTCATTGACCGCGATCTGCCGCATCGCGCGCTGTATCAGGTGTTTCTCGACGTGCGCGACGCGGCGGCTCGAATTTTGGAGAACACTACGCTGGCGGATTTGATCTCCGGCGCAACGCCAGGTTCGGGAAAAGGCAAGCGCGCGAAGAAGAAAAATAATGCAAGCATTCTGCCCATGGTGGTTGGGGGCCATCAGAGTGAGTAGACACCTTTGTATCGCATTGGTCCTGATGCTGGAAACGGTAACGATTGGAACCGCTCTCTCGGTTCAAGCGCAAACCACAATCCGCGTCGGAGCTTTCCCCAACATCACTCATGCCCAAGCCATGGTAGGCAAGGCAAATGGGTGGTTCGACAAAGCTATGGGCCCGCAGGTCAAAGTGCAATGGACCAGTTTCAACGCGGGCCCCGCCGCTATCGAGGCCCTTTTCGGGGGCGCGATTGATATGACTTACGTCGGCCCCAATCCCGCGATAAACGGCTACGTGCGCTCCAACGGCGAAGCCGTGCGCGTAGTTGCCGGTGCGGCCAGCGGAGGTGCGTCTCTTATCGTGCGCAACGATAGCGGCATTCAGAAACCGGAAGACTTCCACGGCAAGCGCGTGGCTTCTCCTCAATTCGGCAATACGCAAGACGTTGCCCTGCGCAACTGGCTTAAGAGCCACGGCATGAAAAGCAATGACAAGGGCGGCGACGTGCAAATTATTCCCTTGGCGAATCCCGATCAGCTCACGCTGTTTCTGAAAAAGGACATCGATGCCGCCTGGGCCCCGGAGCCGTGGGCCACGCGCCTTATTCATGAAGGCAATGGCAGGCTTTACGTCGACGAACGCTCGCTCTGGCCCAATGGACAGTTTGTCATCGGTGTGTTGGTCGTGAATACAAAATTTCTGAAGAATCATTCCGATCTGGTGAAGAACTGGATTCGCGCCAACGTGGAACTCACCGACTGGATTAATGCTCACCCCGCCGAAGCCAAGAAACTTCTGAACCAGCAGATTCAATCTGAGACTGGTAAAGCCCTCCCCCAGGCGATTCTCGATGAAGCGTTCACTCGCATGCAGGTCACATACGACCCGCTGCACACAGCGCTTGCAACCGCAGCTCAACAGGCATTTGACGATGGTTTTCTCGGGCGTCAAATGCCAGACCTCTCCGGACTCTACGATTTGTCGCTTCTGAATCAGGTCCTGGCAGAGAAGGGAAGGAAGGCTATTCAGTGAGCACTAATGCACAGAATTTTCCCGTACCGGTTCCGCTGCCGGTCGATCCACAGCTTCCATCGCGGATCGGCGGCACGCGAAAGAAATCTACTCTGGTCGCAATGCCGCGGCCTTTCCTGGGGATTTCCCACGATCTCCCCAAGGTGGGCCTTAGCGACATTTGCCTCAGCTACCGCACCCAGAGCGGGAAGCGTCTGCTGGCCCTCGATAACATCAACCTGCAAGTGAAAGCGGGCGAGTTTCTTTGCATCGTCGGGCCCTCGGGCTGCGGTAAGTCGACCTTGCTGCACCTGATTGCTGGGCTGCACCAGCAAACCTCCGGCCATGTCTTGATCGACGGTAAACGCGTGCAAGGGCCGGGTACAGAGCGCATTCTTATCTTCCAGGAACTCGGCCTCTTCCCCTGGCTCACCGTCGGACAAAACGTTGAATTCGGAATGAAGATGAAGGGGGTGAGCAAGGCGGAAAGGGAAGAGAAGACCCGATACTACTTGCGACTGGTTCATCTTTCGCAATTCAAAGACAGTTATACTCATCAGCTTTCCGGCGGCATGCGGCAACGTGTTGCTCTGGCCCGCGCTCTTGCCACGGAACCCGATGTGCTGCTGATGGACGAGCCGTTCGCCGCGCTCGACGCGCAGACCCGCGATCTATTGCACGACGAACTCGAACGCATTTGGTTTGAAACCGGCCGCACTATCATCTTTGTGACCCACAACGTTCGCGAAGCGATTCGCCTGGGGGACCGCGTCGCTCTGCTCACCTTCCGCCCCGGCCGCGTGAAGCGCGAATTTCTCGTCGACCTGCCCCGGCCGAGAGTGATGGAAGATACGCACGTCGCTCATGCCGCGAGAGAGGTTCTCGACGAACTCCGCGAAGAAATTAACCGCTCCCTCGAAGTGGAATACAACGTGGGCGTAAAGCCTCACGTAGAACCGGGAGTGGAACAGCAAATATGAAACGCGCCGCCCGTCTGATCATTTTTTACACTGGCCTCCTCGCACTGTGGGCATTGCTGGCACAGCTTAAAATCTGGCCGCCTTACTTGTTCCCCTCACCATGGGGGGTCGGCGAAGCGCTTTACGCGGGATTCAAAGACCACAGCTACTGGATTGCCATAGCCGTCAGCATGCGCCGCGTCGTTATCGGCTACGCAATCTCTGTCATACTTGGGATGATCCTTGGTCTCGGCGTTGGGAGCAGCAGGTTTCTCGAAGAAACTCTGGGGGGATTGCTCGTCAGCCTGCAAAGTCTGCCGAGCATTTGTTGGTGGCCTCTCGCACTACTCTGGTTTGGTTTAAGCCAGAATGCCATTCTCTTTGTGGTGATCATGGGCTCTCTGTTGTCGGTGACCCTCGCTATGGAAGATGGCCGCAAGCAGATGCCGAAAATTTTCGGCATGGCCGGACGCAATCTTGGCGCCAGTGGATTTCAGTTATTTTGGCATGTGTTGCTACCTGCTAGTCTCCCGTTCATCGTTTCCGGGCTTAAACAGGGCTGGGCGTTCGCCTGGCGCTCGCTCATTACCGCCGAGATGCTGTATTTAAGTCTAGGACTGGGCCAGGTGCTGATGATGGGCCGCGACCTGAACGACATGAGCGCTGTGATCGCCGTCATGGTTTTGATTATTGCCATCGGCTACGTGGTGGATGGTGTGGTATTCAAATCCATGGAGCGCCATCTGCAACACCGGTGGGGGTTGACGTCGTCAACCTAGGTCCCACATTTTAGGAAACTCCCCCAGGTTTTTCCGTCGGGCAGTAAATCAATAGCGTCAGGTCAAGAGAAGGCGGCATGGCTTTACTTCTCTTGAATCACAAGTAAGTTGATCGTGATAGTAGTAACACTCGGGAAAGCTGCCCCAGAAGCTGGCTTTCCTTGCGAAAAGCTTTTTATTTACGAAAACGTGCTGTCGACCAAACTCAAAAAGGAGAGGTTTCGAATTCCATGAAAGCAACCAAGAACGCATTTCTCACCGCTCTTACGCTGGCCGCTGTTTCCGCCGGTGTCTGGGCACAAACGCCGGTCCCGCCGCAAGCAGTTGCGACCGCCTCTGACGTACAGGCGTTGAAAGACGCCCTGGCCGCCCAGCAGCGGCAGATTCAGGCACTCCAGGATGAACTGCACCGCAAAGATGCAACGGCGCAGCCGTCCCAGCCCACCGCCGATGCATCCCTTCACTCGGTCAACTTAGAGGCGGATGGCGCCACTTTGAAAAACGCTGTCCTGAACTTGCAAGACACACCGCAAGGCTCCAATCCGGATAAGCCCGAAACCTACGACAAACGGATGGAAGGACCGCTCACCATTCACTTTCGCGGCATCAACATCACTCCCGGCGGCTATGCTGCCGCGGAATTTGTGCGGCGGTCGCGAGCGCTCGGAGCGGATATTCCTACACCGTTCAACTCCTTGACGATGCCTGGTGCATCGCAGAGCCAGGTGTCGGAATTTTTCGGATCTGGCCGCCAGTCCAAAATCACCACCTTCGTAGATGGCCGGCTCAAGAACGTCGATCTCTCTAGTTATGTCTCAGCCGACTTTCTCTCCGCCGGTGTCACGTCCACCCCGACCTCCACGAACAGCTACACTCTTCGCCTTCGCCAAGCCTGGGGCCAGGCCAAGTTCACCAATGGCTGGAGCTTTGTTGGCGGTCAGGTCTGGAGCCTGGTCACGGAAAACGGAAGCGGTATCGCGCCGGATGACGATCTCGGCCGGACCAACGATGCGCGCCCAAAAACCATCGATCCCTCTTATAACGTTGGTTTTGTCTACTCGCGCCAATACGGCATCCGCCTGGCCAAGACTTTTGGCGACAAGGTAGCCTTCGCCGTTGGCCTGGAAAATGCTCAAGGCACGCTGACCACTCATGGAAACGGTAACAACTTTCTGCTGGGCGAAGCGGGCGCAAGCAACAGCTACAACACCACCACCAACTACACTTTTAATCCGTCCCCTGATCTGGTGGCAAAAGTGGCCTTCGATCCGGGCTTCGGACACTATGAAGTGTTTGGTTTGTTTGACCGCTTCCGTGACCGCGTCTTCCCCTGCGGAGAGGTGGCGAGCACCACAACTCTTTGCGGCGGCAGCACAGTCGCTGGCGTCAATGCTCTGGGCGCTTACAACGCCTCCAAAAACGGTGGCGGCGTAGGTGCAAGCGCTCGTTGGGCCTTTGCCAACAAACACGTCGTGTTCGGTTTGAAGGGCTTTGACGGCAGCGGTATTGGACGATACGCCCCGGGTGGATTATCGGATGCCGCAGTCAATGCGAACGGCACCCTCCATTTAATCAAGAACTTCGAGGGTCTGGGCACACTCGAGTTCAAGACCAAGAAGCTGGATGTGTACAGTTATGCCGGAGTGGAGTACGCGGGCCGGGCGATCAGCTTCGATCCGCTACAGGCGACCGGCAAGTCTCTCGGTCAAGTTGGTTACGGCTCCCGGCTGTTTAACAACTCCGGCTGCTATACCGAATTGGCTCCCACCGTGAACACCGGGTTCACTCCAACTAGCCTCTCCAATTGCACCGCCGACACTCGTGCGCTGATCGAGGGAACACTGGGCTTCTGGTATCGCTTTTACAGCGGTCCGCGAGGCCGTTTTCAATTCGGCACGCAATACTCCTACGTGACTCGCCAGACTTGGTCTGGAGTGGCGGCTGCGGGAGCAGGTTCCGGAGCGCCGGAAGGTCTCGACAGCATGGTCTTTACCTCGTTCCGCTACATCCTCCCCTAGGCCTGGGATAGTCCCGCGTCGGGGTTTGACGCGGGACCATTCAAAGGTTTCGGAGAAGGTTGCGGAGAATCTCTTTCAACTTTCTGAGGAAATCCTTCCTCAGAAACGCCGCCGGTCCGGTTTTGGCTCACTCTCCTTTTCCGGGCCGGTGGTGTTAATTTAGTCTTCAGCAAAGATGGGCTGAATGTGAGTTGAAGCCAGTGGTCCAACCAACTCCAAATTCTGCAGGGACATCATGAGCTCCAGAAGAACTTTTCTCAAGAACATTTCGGCTATTTCTCTCAGTGCCAGCACAGTGCATCCCTTCCTGAGTTGGGCGTTCTCCCAGGGACAATCGGTGGATGTTCCCGGCGAAGACGGCATGATCGTGCGCTCGTTTCGTTTCGTCGCTCTTGAAACTCCCGTCGAGTATTTCAATACCTGGATTACTCCTACCTCGCATTTCTTCGTGCGGAACCACATGCACGAACCGAGCGAACTCGATCCTCGAGATTGGCGGCTTTCGATTGGCGGGGAGGTCGACCGCCCGTTCACACTCAGCCTCGACGAACTTTCCAAACTCGAAACCCATTCCATCGTCAATACGTTGGAGTGTGCCGGCAACGGCCGCGGTTTTCAGCGTCCTCAGGTTCCGGGAGTGCAATGGGGGAAGGGGGCGGTGAGCACCGCACGCTTTTCCGGGCCTCGTCTGGCCGATGTCCTGCGGCGCGCAGGTGTTAAACAAAGCGGCCAGCATGTAATGTTCCGCGGCCTCGATGAAGTTCCGGGTAAAGTTCCTCCATTCATTCGGAGCATTCCCATCCAGAAAGCGCTGGATGGCGATACGCTCATCGCCACCCATATGAACGGGGCTGCGCTTACCAAGCATCACGGCTTTCCCGCGCGGGCGCTGGTTCCCGGATGGATCGGCGCAGCCTCCTGCAAATGGCTCACCGAAATTAAATTGCTGGAAAATGAATTTGCCGGCAATTTCATGAGTCCGGCTTACCGTTTTCCTAATCAACCGGTGCAACCCGGCGACACCGTCAAGCCCGAAGACACACATCCGCTCACTGCGCTGACGGTCAAGTCGGTAATTTCTGGACCGAGCGAAGGCGCACTATTGAAAACGGGGAAAATTTCGGTGCACGGCGCCGCTTGGGCCGGCGAAGCAGATATTGCAAAGGTTGAAATCTCAACTGATAACGGGTCTAGCTGGAGCGTCGCCGCGTTGGGTCGCGAACAAGCGCACTATGCCTGGCGCTTGTGGAGTTTTGAGTGGAAGGCTGCTAAAAGTGGCGATTACACTCTTTTGTCGCGTGCCACCGATACGCAAGGCCGCACTCAGCCTGCTACCGCGCTGTGGAACCCCAGCGGCTACCTTTACAACGCCATCGATCAGGTGAAAATCCATGTCGCGTAAGTTTCATAAGAAGCCGTTTGCTTTTGCTCTATTAGCCCTTGCAATGACAGCGCCTCCACCGGCATTAGCTCAAAAAGCTAAATCCACCGCCGACTTGCCCGCAGGCCCGATGCAGGCCAAAGCCACAACCACCTGTTTGGAGTGCCACGAGGCCCGCATCATCCTTCAGCAACGTCTTAACAAAGCCGCGTGGACAAAGGAAGTCGATAAGATGACGAAGTGGGGTGCACTAGTCGACCCCGCCGATCGCGATGCTCTCATCGATTATTTAAGTACCAACTTCAGCACCGACAAGCCTGCGTATGAACCACAACGCACAGCGTCCGGGAAAGACGCGCCAAAGTCAAAGTAGATTCAGGGCTGTAGTCGGACAGCTTCGATCTCAGGCTGGTTTTGCGAGAAGCGCTAAGTGCAAAAGCAAAGCGCTACCGACCCAGTGTTCACCAACTTGCGGCAAACGCTACGGCAGCGCTGCTGAAGTTCACGCCAGATAGGATGCAAATCCCAAAAAACGGTTGTCGGTAAAATTATCGGGGGAGTTCTTTGCGGTATCGTCCTGGCGGAACCGGTGAAAAGAGGCAAAGCGCTGCCGACCCAATGGCCGCTTGCGGACACTACGGCAGCGCTGCCACAACTGAACCCAAATACATAAATGCAGTATAGAAACGCGACTGCACAACTTCTAGTGCATTGTCGGATGCGGGCATATACCGGGGCGATCGACGACTAAGACTTTTGCCCCGCACTTCCCGCGCCCTCTGAGGCGGAGTTTTTTTCCGGCCGCAATAACGGAAACAAAATTACATCTCGGATGGTGTGCGAATCGGTGAGCAGCATGCAGAGTCGGTCCACGCCCACCCCCACTCCCCCCGCCGGAGGCATCCCGTAAGCAAGCGCCCGAATGTAATCTTCATCCATCTGGTGCGCCTCTTCATCGCCGCGCTCACGCTCCTGCAATTGTCCTTCGAAGCGCTTGCGTTGATCCTCGGGATCGTTCAGTTCGCTGAAGCCGTTCGAGATTTCCATCTGGCCGGCATAAATCTCGAAACGCTCCGTCCATTCCGGTTCGTCCGGTTTCTGTTTGGAGAGCGGGGACACCGCAGTAGGAAACTCATAAATGATGGTTGGCTGCGTTAGATGCTCTTCGGCCACCGCTTCGAATAGGCTGGCGATGGTTTTTCCCACCGGTTCTTTCGGATCGTAGGCCATGTGCGCGTGCGATTGGTTAAATCGCTCTACGAGTTGCTTCACTCCATCGTGCGAAGCGAAATCGCTCATCGTTGGCTTCGTGCCTGCGGCGTCCGGCCAAAAATGGATGGCAGCCTCCCGCATGGTGAAGCGCTGCCAGTTCGCCCAATCGATTTCAGTGTCTCCCCACTTCGTCACGGTCGCGCCGGTAACGTCTTTCGCAGCTTGCGTGATCAATTCCTGGGTCAGGTCCATTACGCCCTGATAGTCCGTGTAAGCCTGATAAAACTCCAGCATGGTGAATTCAGGGTTCCAGCGCCAGCCCAGGCCTTCATTACGGAAGTTGCGGTTGATCTCATAAACGCGATCAAGTCCGCCCACCACCAGGCGCTTCAAATAAAGTTCGGGAGCGATGCGCAGGTACAAATCCATGTCGAGCGTGTTGTGATGCGTCACAAACGGACGCGCTACGGCTCCCCCGGCAATCGGTTGCATCATGGGCGTTTCTACTTCTATAAAATCGTGCGCTTCCAGCGTACGGCGCAGCGACTGCACCAGTTTGCTGCGCTTTAGGAAAACTTCCCTTACATTGGGATTGACCACCAGGTCCACGTAGCGCTGCCGGTAGCGCATTTCTACATCCGTCAGTTCGTTGAACTGCTTCGCGCCGCCCGGGTCCGAGGCGTCGGCTTCGACCGCTTTGCCGATGGGCAGTGGCAGCAGGTCTTTGCTGAGGAAGGTGATCTCCTCTACATGAATCGTCAGTTCGCCCGTGCGCGTGCGGAACAGATACCCGCTGACTCCGATGTGATCGCCCAGGTCGAGCAGCTTCAGTAAGTCAAACCCTGTCTCGCCCACTGCATCCTTCTTGATATAAATCTGCAACCGTTTCCCAGCCTGTTGCAAATGGCAGAAGCTGGCCTTGCCCATGAGGCGGATGGCCATGATCCGCCCCGCCACTCGCACATTTACGCGCGAGGCTTCTAGCTGTTCCGCTGTTTTTTCGGAGTACTCCGTCAGAATCTGCGGAATCGTGTGCGTGAATTCATATTTGCTCCGGTAAGCAATCTGGCCCAGAGCTTCAATCTGCTTTAGCTTCTGCCGCCGCAGTTCGTAAACATTGTCGTCGAATGCCAAGAGGATCCTTTAACAGGGAATTGCACCTTAAGCGCGGAATAAGAAATAGGTGAAACGTGATTATAAACAAACGGTCAGGCGGCTATGATCATATTGCAGGTATTTTGGTACCATGGTACATTCATAGGCATGGATGATTCCAAGCTACTGGTGGACCGGGTGCAGACCGGGGTTCGCATGGAAAAGCGCCTGCTCAAAGTGTTGAAGGCTTTTGCCGACTATCACGACATGACCCTGGGAGACTTGCTGGAAGGGATCGTGCTCCACGCTTTCGACGGCAAAACGCCCTTCAGCGCCGCTTCGCTCGAACGCATCCAGGAACTAAAACGTTTTTACGATTTCGATCTGGATTCGAGTGCCAGCCATCGCCTGAAAGAAATCAAGGCACGGCCGGTGCGAAAACGAAGCGCAGAGAAATAGCGAGGTGACCCATGAATAAACGCATGAAATGCGCCCTCACGGGATTGCAATGGACTCTGGGCCCGGTGATCTTGATTGAAGCTATGTTGTTCGTCATGCCCGCGGCCCGCCACGACTTCGCGCGTACCCACATGCCGGATGTTTTACGCCAAGTGTTGGGCTGGGGAGAAATCGTCGGCGCTGTCCTTCTTCTGATACCGAAAACAGCAGTCCGCGGCAGTTGGTTGCTGGTAGGAGTTTTCATTTTCGCTATCGTTATCCACTTGCTGCACGGAATGTTCAACGTTGGAAATCTTGCCATCTATACGGCGGCAGCTTGCGCCATAGCAATCGGCCGGAGCGCTTAGAATGATTTCGAGCGAAGAACAGCTTCGGTCAACCAGCCATCAGGAAATTATCCGGCGCTTCGAGAGCGACCTGGTTGGCGAAGAGTCGTTCCATCACGCCGACCATGTCCGCCTGGCATTTGCCTATCTGTCCGAACACCGCGTTCTTTCAGCGCTGGAGAAATTCTCCAGCGCTCTGAAGCGATTCGCCAACGCCCGCGGCAAATCTCAGCTGTACAACGAAACCATTACCTGCGCATACTTCTTCCTCATCCACGAACGCATGGCAAGCTGCGAGCGATCTAGTTGGGAAGATTTTGCAGCCAGGAATCCTGACTTGCTTGTCTGGAAGGGCGGCATCCTGGAACGCTACTATAGCGAAGCGGCGCTCAAGTCCGACCTTGCTCGCAGAGTGTTTATCCTTCCCGACATGATTCGAACCCGATCCTCTTCTTGAAGTCGGCGCCCATCAGCGGTAATATTGCGTCGAGTTCCGCGAACGAGCCAAACTATGCCGCAAAATTACGTTCCTATCTTCATCTTCATGGCGGTAATCGGAGTGCTGCTGCCGGTTACGCTTCTGGCGGCGAAGCTGGTTCGCCCCAACAATCCCAGCAAGACCAAGCTCATGCCCTACGAGTGCGGCATTGATCCTATTGACAACGCGCGCGGCCGCTACACCGTCCGTTATTACATCATTGCGATTTTATTCGTGGTCTTCGACGTCGAAACCATATTCCTCTTCCCCTGGGCCGTAAAATTTAAAGCTCTCGGCCTCTTTGGCCTGGTGGAAATGCTGGTCTTTCTGGCCATCCTGATCGCCGGCTATGTTTGGGTCTGGAAAAAAGGCGCGCTGGAATGGGTGTAACACCGTCCAGTCCCAATCCCGAACCGGTTGCGGAAGCCTTCACAGCGAGCCGTTGGACGCAGGGCAATTTCTTTTTTCCCACGCGGCTTCTGGTGAGCCCGCTCCGCGTCAGCCGGGTGAAGTCACGGCTGTTTGGCAGTAATGAAGAGAGTATTCCCATTTCCAAAGTCGCCTCTGTGCATATCTCCACGGGAGTAATGTGGTCCGAGATTCGCATCGAATCGACGGGCGGCACCGACCCGATTACCAGCCACGGCCACCGCAAGGGTGATGCCGTTCGCATTCGGGACCTCATTGAGGGATATCAAGCGCAAAGCCGGAGCTAGCTCCATCATCCATTGTGCTGGGGTGGCCTAAACCACGACCACCGCAAACTCGCGCATGCCAGGAGCGATGCCGCTTTCCGATGGGACTCGTGTTTGCAAATTCTTTGTAATGTCGTTAACTTCGTTGACACCGCATCCTCAAGCTGATAAAAGTTAACGTTCTCTTCGTAAGCCTCCGCGCCCGAGGTTTGCGCGTTGCCGAGCTATGCCGGACGACACAAAATTGCCCGCTTCCCCCTCGCCGGAAGGCGACTCGAAGCCGTCGGCTGACAAGGCCGCGGTTCCCGGCGGCGTGAAAGCAACTGCTTCTGGCTCGGTACAGGCCGACGTAAAAACTCCCGCCGAACCGTCCTCAGGGGCCTCAGCGCCGTCGGCACCCGCGAAACCAGTCGCAGTCGCGCCCTCCACTCCACCAGCCGCCAAGCCCACCCCGCCGGCGAAGGCACCTGTGCCCACTCCCGTTCCATGGGATTCGCCTATGATCGCGAAGCTCAAAGGAAATTACGGCTCGGGCATTGAGTCTCTTACTTACGCCGGACAGAATTACATGGTGGTAGATCGCTCGCTGATACCGGAGATTCTTCAGGTTCTTCGTAATGAAGAGGAATTCGATTATTGTGTCGACATTACCGCAGCGCACTACCCCGCCCGCGAAAAGCAGTTCGACGTAATTTGGGTGTTATATTCCTTCGCGCGTAACGAACGGATTCGGGTGAAGACACAGATTCTCGACGGGGCGACTCTGCCAAGCTCCGTTCCCCTCTGGATCGGTGCGAACTGGCTGGAGCGCGAAGTCTTTGACATGTTTGGCATCAAGTTTGACGGGCACCCTGACATGAAACGCATTCTGTTGCCCGAGGGATGGAAGGGATATCCGTTGCGCAAGGATTATGGAATTCTGCAGCAGGATAACGAATGGGTGCAGATCAACCTGGGGATTGAAAGCGGACAATGAAAGCGTTCGCTAATCAGCGATGACCGACCGGAATACCACGCTCTCGCATCTCGACCTCGAAACTCACGAGAAGCCATTTCTCGATGCGAACGAGCTTGTCATCAACATGGGCCCGCAGCATCCCGCCACGCACGGCGTGCTGCGTGTGATTCTGCGCCTGGATGGTGAAAAAGTTCTCGGCCTGGAATGCGTGATCGGATACCTGCACCGAGGCGTCGAGAAAATTGGTGAGCATCGCACCTATACCATGTTCAATCCCTACGTCGATCGTATGGATTACGTGGCCGCGGTCTCGAACGGCCTGGGTTATTGCGAGACGGTGGAAAAGCTGCTGCACGTGGAAGCTCCGCCCCGCGCCCAGCATGTGCGCGTGATCCTCACCGAACTGAACCGCATCGCCAGTCACCAGCTCTGGCTGGGCACGCACGCACTGGATATCGGCGCCATCACTCCGCTCTTCTACACCTTCCGCGATCGCGAAGAAATTCTGAAGATTTACGAGAAGTATTGCGGCGCGCGACTTACCACGCACGCGTTCCGCATCGGTGGCCTGCAGTACGAAACTTATACTGGCTTCGAGAAGGAAGTAAAAAACTTCCTTACCTTCTTCCGCCCCAAAATCGACGAGTACGAGGAACTGCTCACCACCAACCGCATCTGGGTGGAGCGCACAAAAAACGTTGGGATTATCTCAGCCGCTGATTGTATCGCCTTCGGCGTAACCGGCCCGGTACTCCGCGCCAGCGGCGTGAAATGGGACATGCGCAAAGCTCAGCCCTATGCCAATTACAAGAACTTCGATTTCGATATTCCAATCGGAGAAAACGGCGACACCTACGACCGGTACCTGGTGCGCATGGCCGAGATGCGGCAGTCGGTGCGCATCATCGAGCAAGCGGTGGACGCGCTTCCCGAAGGCCCCATCATGGCCAAAGTTCCTAAAGTCATGAAGCCGCCGGCGGGCGAGGTTTATCACTCCATCGAAGCGCCCAAGGGCGAGTTGGGATATTTCATAGTCAGCGACGGTTCCACGCAGCCGTATCGCGTGCGCGTGCGTCCGCCGTCGTTTGTGAATCTGCAGGCTCTTGATGTGATGTGCCGCGGCCAACTTGTAGCCGACGTGATTGCCGTGATCGGAACGCTCGACATCGTGCTCGGCGAGGTGGACCGCTGATGCATGAAATTGTCCAATACGTTTCTTCGTATCTCACCAGCGACAAGACTCCGGGCGCTGCGGGGAACATGCTCTGGGCGCTGATTTACATCATGCTGGTCTTCGGAGGCCTCTCTGTCGCTGTGATTGCGATGAACTGGCTGGAGCGAAAAATTCTGGCGCACATGCAGGTTCGCCTGGGCCCCATGCGCGTCGGACCGCACGGACTGCTGCAGCCCATCGCCGACGCCATCAAGCTACTCCTCAAAGAAGACATCATGCCCGCCGAGGCCGATGGCCTTGTTTTCTGGATGGCTCCGCTCATCGTGGTATTGGCGGCATTCACTGTCTTTGTCGTCGTTCCATTCGGTCCGCAGCATGCCATCACTGACATGAATATCGGAATTCTTTTCATGCTCGGAGTTTCGTCATTGAGCGTGCTGGGAATTGTGATGGCGGGATGGGCCTCGAACTCGCACTACCCGCTGATGGGCGCTCTGCGATCGAGCGCGCAAATGGTTTCCTATGAAGTTGCCATGGGATTGGCGGTAGTGTCGGCGATTCTGATGACCAGCCTCAATGCCTCCGGCACCGGCACGCTCAGCATGATCGGCATCGTGCAAGCGCAACTGGAGCAGGGGGAATGGTTCATCTTTAAATTCTTCCCGCTTGGACTGATCGCATTTTTCATCTTCGCCGTTGCCATGGTCGCGGAGACCAATCGCGCTCCTTTTGATATGGCAGAGGCCGAGTCTGAGCTGACCGCGGGCTTCCACACAGAATACAGCGGCTTCCGCTGGTCGTTATTCTTCCTCGCCGAATATTCAGCCATGATCGCAGTCTCATCCATCGCCGTCACACTATGGCTCGGCGGCTGGCTGCGCCCGTTTCCTAACTGGCTGAACGGCAGCCCTTGGGATCAGATTTTCAATCTCTTTCCCGGCGTCAGCTTTCTGTTCTTCGCCGCGATTTGTTTCTTTAATACCGTGCGGATGCCCAAGCATCCACTGTTTCGCGTGCAAACTATTGGGCTCGCGGGCTTTGGCATCGTCCTTGGATTGATCGGCCTTGTTCTGCTTATTCCCGCAGTCAGTTTTCGGGTTCAGGATATTTTCTGGTTCTCGGCGAAAGTTGCCGGATTTATGTACCTGTATATCTGGTATCGTGGCACGTTCCCGCGATATCGTTTTGACCAGTTGATGCAGATTGGATGGAAAGTCCTGCTGCCGATTGGCTTGGGCGTTCTGATCCTCACCGCGAGCGTAGCGCTTTTGCAACAAAAGATATGGCACCTGTAGCCACACCGTTTTTCTTTTACTTGTTTGCCGCGATCATGCTGGTCGGCGGCATCATGGTAATTACGCGCAAGAACCCGGTGCATTCCGCGCTGGCGCTGATCGTCGCACTGCTGGCGCAAGCGTCCATCTATCTCATGCTGTACGCTCCATTCGTCGCCGGCGTGCAGATCATCCTTTATGCTGGCGGCATTATGGTTCTGTTCCTGTTCGTCATCATGTTGGTCAGTATTGACCGGTCCATGCGCGAGCGCCAGTTCAACAGTCAGTGGCTTGTCGGAATAGCTGCCGCTACTGCGCTCGGTGGATTGTTCATCGTCGTGTACAACAAGGGATCAAGCATTTTCCCCCAACGTGCCTTGCCGATCGTAGAAGGGGACAACACGCAAAAGATCGGCATCATGCTCTACGGCCAATATATGTTCGCCTTCGAGATTGCCTCTTTGCTGTTGCTGGTCGCGATTATCGGAGCGGTGGTCATGGCAAAGAAGAGGATTTAAGAAAAGCGGCTTCTGGCCGCTAGTTCCTAAGCTTTTAGATAGGAGCTAGAAGCTAGAAGCTAGAAGCTCACATGGAATCATTGCTCCACATCACGACGCTGCACTACCTGGTCCTGGGCGCAGCCTTGTTTCTGCTAGGAGTGATCGGTGTACTGACCCGCCGCAACGTGGTTATCGTGCTGATGTCGATTGAATTGATCCTGAACGCGGTGAACCTGAACCTTGTAGCTTTTTCCCGCATGTGGGGAGGATTGCACGGCCAAGTGTTCGCAATTTTTGTAATCACCGACGCCGCCGCCGAAGCCGCGGTCGGCCTTGGAATGCTAATCGCCTTCTTCCGCAACAAGGAGACGGTGAACGTGGACGAAGTAAATTTGTTGAAGTGGTAGAAGCAGCTTCTAGCTGCTAGCTCCTAGCTTTTAGCCGGACCAAAAAGGTCGCGCGCTTGAGCTAGAAGCTAGAAAGCTAGAAGCTAGAAGCTGAACTTATGTTTTTTCTTTCCCACATCTGGCTGATTCCGCTGCTGCCGGCCTTCGGCGCCGCGATCATGTTCTTCTTCGGCCGCAAACTGCAGAAGTCGACCGTGAGCGCGGTTTGCGTGGGAACCATTGTTCTAGCTTTCGTGATGGCGTGCGGCGCCGTCCTGCAATATTCCAGTTGGTCCTCCGCTCCCGAAAATCTTCACAAGCCCTATCAAACCATCCTCTACACCTGGCTCGGTTCCGGAACCGGCCACGCAAATTACGTCACGCAGAGCGGCACTCCCGCCACGTTCCAGGCCGATGCCGGCTTCCTGCTCGATCCGCTATCCAGCATCTGGCTGCTCTTCGTCACCGGCGTCGGAATGTTGATCCATATTTATTCCACCGGATACATGGCACATGAGGGCGGCTACTACCGCTTCTTTGGATACCTCAACCTCTTCATGTTTTCCATGTTGACGCTGATCCTCGCCAACAACTATGTCTTGATGTTTGTGGGGTGGGAAGGCGTGGGCCTGTGCTCGTATTTGTTGATCGGCTTTTATTTCCACCGCAAGTCGGCGAGTGACGCGGCCGCGAAAGCTTTCATCGTCAATCGAATCGGTGACGCGGGATTTCTGCTGGGAATGTTTTTCATCGCGTGGTATCTGGGATCGCTTCGCTTCACAGACGTCGTAACCGCCGCCCGCAGCGGGCATTATGCCATCGGCGATCCCATCATCACCGCAGCCACGCTTCTGCTTTTTGTCGGAGCCTGCGGCAAGTCCGCGCAACTTCCTCTCTATGTCTGGCTGCCCGACGCCATGGAAGGCCCCACTCCCGTTTCCGCCCTCATCCACGCTGCGACGATGGTAACGGCGGGCGTCTACATGGTCGCGCGTTCGAACGCTCTGTTCGTGCTCGCTCCCACTTCGATGAAGACGGTCGCCATCGTCGGCGCGCTTACCGCGCTGTTTGCCGCTTCCATCGGTCTAGTGCAGAACGATATCAAGCGCGTGCTCGCTTATTCTACCGTTTCGCAACTGGGCTACATGTTTCTCGCGCTCGGCGTCGGCGCATTCTCGGCCGGAGTCTTCCACGTCTTCACCCACGCTTTTTTCAAAGCTCTGCTCTTCCTCGGCGCAGGCTCGGTGATCCACGCCATGAGCGGCGAGCAGGACATGCGTAACATGGGCGACCTGGGCCACCGCATTCCTATCACGCATCGCACCATGTTCATCGCCACGTTGGCTATCGCCGGCATCTTTCCCTTCGCCGGATTCTTTTCCAAAGACGCCATTCTTTGGGAGACTTGGTCGCGCGAAGGCGGCGCCTACCGCTTTCTCTGGTTCATCGGATATT
The DNA here is from genome assembly GCA_963758565.1 of uncultured Acidobacteriota bacterium. Lineage (GTDB taxonomy): Bacteria > Acidobacteriota > Terriglobia > Terriglobales > Acidobacteriaceae > Sulfotelmatobacter. The sequence goes on from CAVWVX010000001.1 coordinate 1,966,008, forward strand.
TCACCGCGTTGATGACGGCCTTCTACATGTTCCGCCTCATGTATCTGACCTTTCATGGACGCCCGCGCATGAGCCATGACGCAGAGCATCACATTCACGAGTCGCCCTTGTCGATGACCGCTCCCCTCGTCGTTCTCGCAATCTGCGCCGTCGCCGCCGGATGGCTCGGCTGGCCGCACAGTCTGGGCGGCTCGGACCGCTTCACCAAATATCTCGAGCCAGTTTTCGCCAGCGAAGCCAACGTCCTTGAACAACAGGGAAGAGGCGGGCAAATCGCAGCCGGCGAGAAAGAAGAAGAGCACAACAGTTCCAGCGAGTGGCTTTTGATGGGACTTTCGCTGGCCGCCGCCGGAATCGGATGGGGCATGGCATGGCGCAGCTACCGTCACGCCGACAAAGGCTACCGCGAACCGATTGCCGCGGTTCCTCCCGTCTACAACACTCTGCTCAACAAGTACTACGTGGACGAAGGTTACGACTACGTCTTCACCGGACGCCGCAAGCTGGGCGACGTTCGCCTCGGAGTGCTGGGCTTGGGCGCAGCTTCATCCTGGTTCGACACCCACATAGTCGACGGTGCAGTCAACGGCGCTGGCTGGATCACCCGCACTGGAGCGACGATTTCGAGTTGGTGGGATAAGTGGATCATAGACGGCATCGGGGTGAACGGCCCGGCGCTTATCGCGCGCGCACTGTCGTATCCGGCGCGATTAGTGGAGTGGGGCTTAGTGCAATGGTATGCGCTTGTAATGACCGCAGGCCTTTTAGGGTTCGTGTTCTATTACGTGTATCACTGAGCCGCGAGCTGTGAGCTAAGAGCTTCGAGCAGGTGTGATCGCTCAAAGCTCATAGCTCGAAGCTCGAAGCTAAACATGCAAAACCACATACTCTCGATCATCCTGTTCACGCCGCTGGTGGGCGCGCTGGTTCTCCTGTTCGTTCCCCGGGAGAACAAAGACGCCGTCCGCTGGATCGCGAACTTCTTTGCCCTCGGCGGCTTCCTCATCTCGCTGCCGCTGGTGCCCATGTTCTGGTCTCAGATGCAGAGCCCCGGGCGCTTCAAGTTCATGGAGGGCACGGTCAACAATTGGATTCCTTCCATCGGCGCAAGCTATCTCATCGGTATCGACGGCATTTCTTTTCTGCTGATCATGCTGACCACGTTGCTGGGCTGGATCTCGATCCTCTCTTCGTGGACCGCCATTGAAACCCGCGTCAAGGAATATTACATCTGGTTTTTGATCTTGCAGACGGGCATGCTCGGCGTCTTCATGGCGCTGGATTTCTTCCTCTTTTTCGTTTTCTGGGAAGCCATGCTCGTCCCGATGTATCTGTTGATTGGTATCTGGGGCGGCCCGCGCAAGCTCTACGCCGCGATCAAGTTCTTTCTTTACACACTGGCCGGCTCGGTTTTGATGCTGCTTGGCATCCTGTTCCTATATTTCCATCACCACGCGCTCACCAGCGTTTACACCTTCAGTTTGACCGCTCTCTACGAAACCGCTCCTAAGATTTATACCGATCCCGCTTATGGACCAGGCGTCGCCACGCTGCTGTTCTTCGCTTTCTTTTTCGCTTTCGCCATCAAAGTTCCCATGTTCCCCTTCCATACGTGGCTGCCCGACGCACACGTGGAAGCTCCCACTGCCGGCTCCGTCATCCTGGCGGGCGTCCTGCTAAAGATGGGGACCTACGGATTCATCCGCTTCTCGTTGCCGTTCTTTCCTAACGTGATGTGGAATCCCGCCACCTTCATGCACCTCACCGTCCGCGGCTGGATGATCACGCTTTCCATCATCGGTATCCTCTACGGTGCGCTGGTCTCGCTCATGCAGAAGGACATGAAGAAACTGGTCGCCTACTCTTCCGTTAGCCATCTCGGCTTCTGCACCCTCGGCATTTTCGCGCTCACGCCGCTCGGTCTTAGCGGTTCCGTCCTGCAGCAAATCAATCACGGAATCTCCACCGGCGCGCTCTTCTTGATCGTCGGCATTCTTTATGAGCGCCGCCACACACGCGAGATTTCCGAGTACGGCGGCATCTCCAACGTCATGCCGGTTTACGCCACTATCACGCTCATCATGTTCCTATCGTCCATGGGATTACCGCTGCTGAACGGCTTCGTCGGCGAGTACTACATCATGCTGGGAACGTTCATGGAGAACTGGAAGTGGGCTGCTTGGGCGGTCCCTGGCGTGGTTCTCGCCGCGGCGTATCTGCTCTGGCTCTACCAGCGCGTTTTCTTCGGCACAGTTACCAATCCGAAGAATGAAAAACTACACGACCTCACCCCGCGTGAAGTTTTGACTTTCGTTCCGCTGCTCATCATGGCCTTCTGGATTGGCCTCTATCCCAAACCCTTCTTCCGGATTCTCGAACAGCCAGTTACCCAGATCGTTCAAGATGTCCGCGCGCCTCAGGCTGCAGGCATGATGAACGCCGCTGCCCAGCCGACTCCCGAGCCTGACGCAACAACCGCGCCGCCTGCCAAAGCCACCGCACCTGTGCAACCGCCGAGAGGTAGGTACTAAGTGGGCGGGCAAATTTTCACCGCGAACGATTACCTAATGGCGCTGCCCATCATGCTGCTCGCCATGTTCGCCATCGGCATCCTGTTGATTGATTTGCTGCTCTCGCCGGAAGAAAAATGGGTGAACCCCCTACTAGCTTTTGCCGGGGTGATGTTCTCAACCTTCGGTGTCTTCCGGATTCAGCAATATTTGGACGCCACCAAGTCTATGGGCGCGCTCGGCATGATGAACAGCATGCTGGTCGACCGCTTCGCCATTTATTTCTTCTATCTTTTTCTTGCAGGCACGGCTATCTCCATCCTGATGTCGGCGCGTTACATGAAGACCGAGCATGAGAATCACGGCGAATACTACGCTCTCATGCTGCTGTCAGTCGCCGGAATGATGTGCATGGCCTCCGGCTTTGACATCGTGCTCATCTTCATCGGCCTCGAACTGATGGCGATCTCCACTTACGTCCTGGTAGGATTTCTTCGCCGCGACCGCCGCTCCAATGAAGCAGCATTGAAATATCTTCTGCTGGGCGCATTCTCCTCCGGAATTTTTGCCTATGGCCTATCACTTCTGTACGGCCTGACCGGAACTACCAACCTGCCCGATATCGCCCGGTCGCTGAGCAGCCTTCTCGCTAAGGACGCCCACAATCCCATCGCCATTGTGGCGCTGCTCACGACCATGACCGGGCTGCTCTTCAAAGTTGCTGCGATCCCGTTTCACCAGTGGGCCCCCGACGCCTATGAAGGCGCGCCCACCTGCATCACGGGCTTCATGTCCGTCGCTGTCAAGGCCGCTGGATGGGCCATGCTGCTGCGTGTCCTTCTATGGGGACTTTCCCCGATGCGCTCCACATGGGTCCCCGTGCTGGTCTTCGTATCCATCGCCACCATGACCGGCGCCAACCTCGCCGCACTCACTCAGACCAATACCAAGCGCCTGCTGGCCTACTCCTCCATCGCGCACGTCGGCTACATGCTGCTCGGCTTGATTGCCGGCACCTATACTGACCTCAGCCCCGACGGCATTAAAGGCATTCTTATCTACCTGCTCGTCTATACCTTCATGAATCTCGGTGCCTTCGGCGTGATCACCTCGCTGCGCCATCGCAACGTAATCGGCGACGAACTTGAAGACCTTAACGGCCTTTACTCGCGTGCTCCGGTCGAAGCCGTCCTAATGCTGATCTTCTTGCTCTCACTCGCTGGAATCCCGCCGCTGGCAGGGTTCTACGGCAAGTACTTCATCTTCCTCAGCTTGATTGAAACCGGACACTACGCCTTGGCCTCGCTCGGCGTGCTCTATTCCGTCTTTGGCCTTTACTACTACCTGAAGATGGCCAACGCGATGTTCATGGGCCAACCCGAAGAGCGCGGCGTGCTGCCCGTCAGTTGGGCTATGCGCGCGGCTTTGGGGATCACTGCCTTCGCCACCGTCTTCATCGGAATCATGCCCGACCGATTCATCAACATCGTGAACTGGTCGCTAGGCCTTGCCCAAACCACCCCGATAGCCAAGTTGATGCACTAAAAGTCGCTATCTGGAGACGGGAGCATTCGCCCGTCTCTGATCGAGCGAATCTCGGCCGGAATAACCACGAAACGCGGTACCAAGAACGTTGGATCCGCGCGTGTTGCCCCCCTTGCGATAGAATCTTGTATCCAAGCAAATGCCCACCGACCCCACTCCCGACCGCGACTCCCGCAAAGAAAACACCTGGGTGATGGTGGGCCGTTACAGCCAACTGGCGCTGGTTCTCCCCTGCGCCACTTTCGTAGGATGGCTCCTCGGCACCGGCCTCGACCGCTGGCTGCACACTTCCTGGATCAGCATCATTGGGCTGCTTCTGGGCAGCGTTGCCGGATTGATTGAGGTCATCCGCACCGTGCAGCGCGACACTAAATAAATGGAGCCGGAGAGCCCAAACTCCGCCGCCCCCATCGCTAACTCGGATTCCCCACAGACCTCAGCGGAAGATGATTTCTACTCCGGCGCGGCGGGCCGCATGTCTCGGTTTATGGCAGCGCTCGGCCTGATCCTCACCGCGGCCGCCTGGTGGAAGTTTGGCCGTGCCACCGCCCTCGGCTTCCTCGGTGGCTCAGTCATCGCCTTCCTCAACTTCCACTGGCTCAAAACCGGCGTGAGCGCCCTCGCCGACCGCGCCACCAATTCCGGCCAGGCACAGTCCGCAGCCGGCACCATCTTCCGCTTCCTATTACGTTATGTTTTGATGGGTGCCGCCGCGTATGGTATATTAACCAGTTTTCCAGCGAGCCTTCGGGGACTCTTGGCCGGATTGTTTCTCCCCGTCGGTGCCATCGCCTGCGAAGCCGCGTACGAGACTTTCGCCGCTCTAACGCGCAGAAATTAAAAGTAGTTTACGGTTTACAGTTCGCTTCACCCGCACTCTTATGCCCGAACAGCTTTGGTTTACCGCGCTGCTGAACCGCCTCTTCGGCGGCCCTGTTACGTTACTTCTTCAAGCGATGCATGTCCACGTCAAGCATCCCACCGCGCCCATTGCAAATTCCTTTGCCATGGAAGTGCTGGTCTTCTTTTTCCTGCTCACGCTATTTCTGATGGTGCGCTCGCGCCTCTCGGTCGACTCGCCCAACGGCTTGCAGCACGCCTTCGAAGGCATCGAAGGCTTTGTCCTCGACCAATCCCACGAAATCATCGGCCAGCACAGCGAGCCCTACACCGCGTTCTTCGCAATTCTCTTCATCTTCATTTTGATCAGCAATCTCATCGGCCTGATCCCCGGCTTCGAATCGCCCACCGGAGTTCCTGTCGTCCCCCTCGGCTGCGCCATCTGCGCCTTCATCTACTACCACACGCAAGGCTTCAAACACGCCGGCCCGAAATACCTGATGCACTTCTTCGGACCGCCGATGGAAGGCATGCCCGTCATCGCGAAAATTCTTCTCGCCATGCTCATGCTTCCTATCGAACTGGTGAGCCACTTCGCGCGCCTGCTCTCACTCACGGTGCGCCTCTGGGCCAATATTTTTGCCGGCGACCTGATCACGCTGGTTTTCTTTTCCATGATCCCGATAGGCGTCCCCATCATCTTTAGCGGACTCCATATCGTGGTCGCCGTTCTTCAGGCATACGTTTTCATGCTGCTGACCATCATCTACGTGTCGAGCGCCGTGGCCGAAGAACACTGAGTTTGTATCCGCATAGCGTGAGGGCGTCTGCAAGGTATGGCGTCAACCACCCACTGGCGGAAATTGATCGAGGAGAATAATAACCATGCGCACTTTGAAGTATTTGTTTATGACCCTTTCCGCCCTCTGCTTCGCCATGCCTGCCTTCGCGCAGGGTGAAGCCGGTGGCGACACCCACTGGATCGCCATCACCGCCGGATTCTCCATGGCCATCGCCTCCGCCGTCTGCGGCCTGGCACAGGGCAAAGCCGTCGCCTCCGCCACTGAGTCCCTGGCCCGCAATCCTGCAGCCCGCCCTGGCATTCAGTTCGCGCTGATTCTGGGACTGGTGCTGATCGAATCGCTCGCCCTATATACGCTGGCGATCATCTTCCTGAAAGTGAAGTAAGAGAATCGTTGGAGCAAAACAAAAGCCTCTGCGCCAGCAGAGGCTTTTGTCTTTCGTGGAGCCCGGGACGCCCTCGTTCGGGGATTTCTAAACCTTCCGCTCCCCACACCACTGCTGCTCCTTGCCCTGCGGAGCGTGATTCAGCGCATCCACCAGCAACCTGCGCAATCGGTACCGGCTTTCCAGATCTGTGTTGACAATTTCAAATCCTACCTCGTTCACCCGCGCACGCCGCAGCAGCACATGCGCCCGAATCTTCGATCGCATCCCGACGGAAATCTCCAGATCTGCCTCGCTGCCAATGCGCAGGTTATCTTCCTTTGTGCCCATGCCTCCGCCCAGACTCAATTCGCGAATCAGAATTTTAGATTTTCCCCATGAGCTTCCAATGGTCGCGCCAATCGTGCGCGACAAAACCATGCGCTCATAGCGCCGCTGCCTCACCCACGGGCACGCTGGAGCCGTATCCAGCGGGGCAATCGCCAACTCGGCGGGTTCAATTCCCGTATCCGCCAGAATTTGACTGCTATATCGGGGATCCGTTTTCGATAAAGACTGCGCCGCCGCAATCCGCAGCTCGCGATGATATGTCCACCCAAAAGTTTTCTTGGCTTCTACAATCTCGCGCAGCAGCGCGACGGACTCGCTATCCCGCAGCCTGCCCAATGACTCAATCGCCTTCAACTGCACAAACGGAGAGCGCAACGCCGCCTCACCCGGACGAGCCATTGCCAGCAGCGGCGGCGCTGCCGTAAGATCGCCGCTCATGCCAATTTCGTCGATGCCTTCCGGCAGCACCACCGAATCCAGCACCTCCGCCAGTTCCAGCAGCGTGCGCCCCCGGTCGTGCGCGGCTCCGTAGGCAATCTGCCGCACTACAATGTCGTGATAAAAGCGGTTCCACTCCGGCAAGCGCACCGGCAGCAACTCCAGCAACGTACTCACATCGAGTCGGCTCAACAGCCCAACCACTCCCGCTGCTTGCCGAGGCTGCCCCGTGCGCAAAATCTCCCGCAGTTGCGTCAGCGCCGGAGTTCCCATCTCCTTCACCAACTCCACCATTCGGTCGCATTCATCGCGCCGCATGCAGCGGAAAAACCTGTCTGCCAGATGCTCCGCTCCCGATTGGCTGGTGCGCCGCAGCACCACCAGCAAACCCGCCGGCGCCTTATCGGTTCGCAATGATTCCTCAATAAACTCCGGAATACGGTTCTCCACTCCTACCCGCGGTCGCAAATCGTTTACCAGTACCGGCCGCTTCTGCTGCAGCAACTCCATCCCGCTGCAGACCGCATTCACCGCATCATAATTTTTCGCTTCGCTGGCTTCCTGCGCCAGGCGCACAAATGCCGCGCTCAGCAAGCTTTGCAGCTCACCATCTTTTTCCACGCAGAGCTGTTCGCTGACTTGCTCGATGGCCTTCCCCATGGCATCGCCGCCCAGCCGGGCGTACAGGTCCGCCAACTGGCTCAATCCAATTGAACTCTTTCTCCTTGATTCCGCATCCTTGCTCTTCAGGCAGCCGGAGTAATTATTCAGTATCGCCGCCGAGGTTTCTTTATCCTCACGATCCAGCAGCACTTCCACAAATTGCCGCAGGTTGCGGGGCGGCACGCACGGCGCTTCATTCGACAGCAGCACCGTCTTCTTGCCTGACTCCGGCACCTCCGCCCAGAACATTCGGTCCAGGATGTCGGCATGCGACTCCACCAGAATCCCGGCCTTGTTCATCTTGTCTTCTTGCAGCTTCAGAATCTGTCGCAATGAGTCCATCTGTCGGCTCATGTGCTCCATCATCTGGTGCACCGCGTTCACCTTCACTTCGCCCTTGGAATATCTCTCCAGAGCAAAGCGGATCGCCATATGCTCCGCCGCCTTCATCAGTAGCGGCGTATCTTCCTGGTCCGTCGTCGCCTTCGCCGCCAACGTTCCCAACAGCTGTTGCAGGTTCAACCGGGTATTCGCATCAGTCTCGCCAACTTCCTTCTGCAAGTCTTCTGGGCGAATATTGGGATCGCCCTGCACTTGCCCGAACTTGGTTAGCAGCCGGATAGCCTGAATAACTTCCGCCTCTTGCAGCGGCACCACTCCGCCTTCCCACGCGGGAGCCGCTCCCGTTGCCGCGCCTTGTCCAGCGCCCGCCGCTCCCGGAATATTCGGCACGCTTCCGAAAGGAACGACCACGCCGCCAGGCGCGCCCGCGCTCCCGGAATTCGCGCCCTCTGCAGCCGCAATCAGTTGCAAAAGTTTTTGCGGATCGTTGAGCCACTGCTTGAATTCCGGCCCCAGCGTTTGTGCTGCAATTTGTGCCGCCACGCTGATGTCGCCGGTCAATGGATCGGCTGCCACAAACTTCACTTCATTGATCTTGATGGTGCTGTTCTTTGCGCCGCCGCTCAACGCTTCTTTGATCTGTTTGGAAACATCCTGGGCTTTAGAGCCGGCCACGGTGAAGGCCCGAACCAACCGCGCGAAGTCTTCGATCGTAACGTCTTTGGAAAAATGCAGGCTGGCTAATCCCGCCGTGCTCAATAGCTGTCCAAAGCTTCGCTCAGTCTGCCCCGCTTCCAGCGGGATGCCATCGAGCAACAACTTGTTGTCGGAAACTCCCAGCAAAAAGCCGCCCTCCCCCGCTTTGGGCAGACCGTTCTGCAGTTCATTCCAGGCCGTCTCGAATTGCGCTTCAGTACGCTTGTGGTCCGGTCCGTACATACGCGCGTACTTGATCAGAATATTCAGGCTGTGAACGAACGCCCGTGCGGAGGCCGCCCGGTTGGCGTGAAATGTCGTGGCGTCGTTAATGGCACACCCCTCGGCCCATAGCTCTGGCAGGCAATTTAAGGTTAAATCCAACCAGTAAGCCCCGCATGTTACGGAGGTCACGCCTGGCCAATGTTCTTCCAGCGAACTCGCCTCCCGGCGCAGTTCCTGTTTTCTCTGTGACCTCAGCGTTAGAACGTTTTTGAGCCGTGGAAGTCTGCCGTACAAGCGGCACCCCATGCCTTAAGGTTGTGGCCAAGGTGCTCGTTGATTTTTGGCGGCGAAGACTGGCGTTCTACGCCATATCCGGCGAGAATAGAGGGTCATTACATTTAGCTTCTGTCGCCAAAGCGTGCCCTCAAGCACTTCCAACCCGCGCTCCAGAAAAACCACAGGCCTCCGCCACTGGATGTTGCAGGTTTTGGTGGAATGCAAGAACGTCTCCACCGATTTCAGCCCTGACTCCGTCCACGATCTCCGTGTCTCCCTGCGCCGCTGCCGCTCACTCGCCGACGGATTGATGGCCCTCGATTCCAACTCCGGGTGGAAGGCCATGAAAAAAGCCGGCAAACAACTCTTCCAGCGCCTCGGGGCGTTGCGCGACATCCACGTGATGGAAGAATGGATCGAAAAACTTGAACCCGCCCGCATGGAGCGGGCAAGCCTGCCCGCTTTGCCGGCGTCGGGACCCATCTCAGAGGCCACTCCCGAGAGATCTGGCAACTCCGCCGGTGCGGTTGACGAAAGCCAAGATCCCGCCGCCCAGGCCCTACTTAAAATCCTCAAAACCCGTGAAGAAGAACAGAAGACCGAAGCCCAGTCTGCCCTCGCCGACTTCGATCAAAAACAATGGCGACAGTGGAGCAAATCTCTTCCCGCACGCGCCGCCCACTTCCGTCCCGGCAGCGCTCTGTTCAAGCACCTGGCCCTTGAGCGCTTCACCGAAGCTCGCGAACTTCACAACCGCGCCCTGCGCAACCGTTCCCAAGTGGCCTTTCACTCGCTGCGCATCGGCATCAAACGCTTTCGCTACATCGTGGAAAATTTTCTTCCCGCTGAACACAAAACCTGGAGCGGCGACCTCAAGCACCTGCAGGATTTGCTGGGAGAAGTGCACGATCTCGATGTTCTCTGGGCAACGGCAGTTTCCTGCCAGGTCTTTCCCGATGCCGCTTCGCGCAACCGCTGGCACGCCCAGATTCTTCGCGAGCGCAGCCGGCGGATTGAAGGCTACCGGGCAAAAATGGTCGGTGAGAACTCGCTATGGCAGGTGTGGCGCGCCGCTCTCCCGCAAGGCCGCCAGATTCAAGTCCTGGCCACGCGCCGCATGAAGCTCTGGGCGCATGGCCTCGACCCCGATTTTCCGCACTCCGAGCGCGTCGCCGCTCTCGCTCTTCAACTTTACGATGGGCTTCTGGCCACTGGATGGCAGCCTGCCGTCGATAGCAGCTCAGCCCGCTCCAGCCTGCTGGCCGCAGCTCTGTTGCACGATGTAGGGAAATCCAAAGGCGAGAAAGGACATCACAAAGTTTCTTTCGACCTGATTCGTGCCCACGGCAACCCCTTGGGCTGGAAGCCCGCCGACCTGCAGCGGGCTGCCCTCGTTGCCCGCTTTCACCGCGGAACGTTGCCGACAAGAAAGCACAAGACGCTGCGCGATCTTCTCCCCGATGAGCAGAAGGGAACGGTCCAGTTGTCGGCAATTCTGCGCCTGGCGAACGCGTTAGACTTCGCCCACGACGGCCAAATCCGCCGAGTGCAAATAGAAAATTTCGATAGTGCGAAGCAAAGCAGGGAAGCACTGACCATTCGAGCTGAAGGTTACTCCCCCTTCGCCCCGTCAGCTCCAACCATCGCTGCCGAACGGCACTTGCTGGAAACCGTTCTGCAGCGGCCAATCCTGGTGAAAGCAACACGGCCAGAAAAAACCAAGCTCCGTCCTACGACCCTGACGGCCCAACCATCAAGGCGTCCGGCAATCTCCACGTTGTGATCGGCGGCTGCAGTGACGGTACAGGGTTTGAGCTCTAGCCCTTGTTCGGCGTCCTGTGTTTAAGACGTTTTAATATCAATGTCCGCCAGGATACCGTAGCTTCCGAGCCACTTTTCACAATGCCGATTCTCAACTAAAAAGAATTACCCATGACTCACGCTCAATTAGTTTCGAAAGCTGTCCACTGGCTGCGCCGCTATCGCTGCGGAGTCATTCTCTCCGAGCAAGCCTGCGTCAGCGGAGAGATGCCCGACGCCATCGGCTGGAAGCGCGCCTGCCATTCCGTACTGGTGGAATGTAAAGTCACGCGGGGAGATTTCCTTGCCGACCGCGCCAAGCCCTTTCGCCTCAAGCCAGAACACGGCGTCGGATGCGAGCGCTTCTACCTGGTTCCCGCAGGCTTGATTCGCAGTCAAGAACTTCCCATAGGCTGGGGATTGCTCGAACTTCGCCAGAATCGAATCGAGACGACGAAACCTTCCGCCAAAAATCTGCGGACTGCAGTCGGCTTCAAGTACGAAATGAATCTCCTGCTCGCCAGCCTGCGCCGCGTCGAAGTCCGCGTGGAACCGCAAAGCATCACCGACTTCCTCAAGTGGAAAAACCGCATGGCAGAATACAACCGCGGAACCCTGCCGGAAGGACTCGCCCGCATCGAGGAAGAGCGAAACGTTTTCCTCGAACAACCGGACGTAGAACCCTTAGCCTAGAAATCACGAAAGCCTCCTTCCTCGTAGTTCCGCCGAACACCAATTGCCGCAACCATCCAGGTTGGTAGACTTTTTGCATCTTATCGGGATGGTGATTGCTTGACGATCGGCATCCTCCGGACTATATTGGCCGTCTCCCCCGCTCAGGCGCGGCCCCTCATCGAGACAAAGCGTTCGAGTGCAAACAAAAGCGTCTGAACTCCGCCATCGTGAGGTTCTTTATGCGAAAACAAAAACGGTTCACTGGATTGACACTGCCGAGCTTCGTCGTAGTTATGACTTTGGCGTCCGGGCCAGCGTTTGCCCAAACCGAAACCGTGCTCTACAACTTTTCCCCCAACACGGGAGGAAGTGGTCCAGAGAGTAGTCTGATCTTCGATTCCGCCGGCAATCTCTATGGCACTACCCTGGGTCCGTCCTCAAACCAGGGCATAGCGTTCCAGTTGAAGCCCAAGAGCAGTGGCGCTTGGACCCAGACCGTTATGCACACATTTGGCGGGGCTGGCGATGGCGTTTCTCCCAGCGGCCCCTTGGTCGCTGATTCGGCTGGCAATTTCTATGGCACCACCTCTGCCGGCGGAGCTTACGGACTCGGCACAGTATTCGAAATCAAGGCGACCAAGACCGAATTTGTCGAACGAGTCTTGCATAGCTTTGGCAGCGGCAATGACGGCGCTACTCCGTACGGGGGCGTGATCCTGGATTCCGCCGGCAATCTTTACGGCACAACGCTCGCCGGAGGGTCGAACTTCTGCGCTTATTCCCAAACGAACTGCGGTACGGTCTTCGAGTTGGTGCACAACGCCAATGGAGGCTACGCCGAAAAGATCTTGCACAATTTTGCAGAAGCCGGGGACATCGATGGTTACGAGCCATACGGTACTCTGACCCTCGACCCTGCCGGGCACCTCTTTGGCACCACTTTGTTTGGCGGATCAAATATCTACTCTCAGGGCACCGTCTTCGAGTTAATCCAGACAGCGAGCGGGAAGTGGGGAGAAAAGATTTTGCACACCTTCGTTGCCGATGGCACCGACGGCGAAAGGCCGTACAGCGGTGTCACGCGCGATGCCGCGGGCAGTCTTTACGGCACTACCTACTACGGCGGTGCCGCCTCCATGCTCGGCACGGTGTATGAGTTATCGCCAGGAACTGGCGGGACGTGGACCGAGACCATCATTCACGCCTTCGCGGAAGACAATGTCGATGGATTCTTGCCCCAGGGCGGCGTGGTTCTCGATTCCACCGGCAACATCTACGGAACTACCGTTAACGGAGGCACGGCCGACGAAGGAGTTGTATTCGAGCTTTCCCCGGCCGGAGGCGGCGTCTGGACTGAGACCCTACTGTTCACCTTTACTGTGGTGCCTCCGGGTAATCTGGACGGAGCAAACCCCCAAGCCGGCCTCATTTTCAATGGCGCCGGCAACCTGTATGGCACTACCTATGCCGGAGGCGAGTTCAGCGGCGGGATTGCATTCGAAATTACGCCATAAATATGCGGCTGGCATTCCAGTTCACCAGGCAACAAGAAAACCGGGCTGGTTGGCCCGGTTTCTCATAGCGACTGGTAATGAGGCTGCCATCTGGCTGGGTTAAGACCAGTCCGGTTGCCCGGCTTAGTGCGGCCGCATGCCAGTCCACAGATCACGGATCGTCAAGCGACCCGAAAAGAGGAAACAGCGAAATAGCAAGTGCAAACCGCGGGCCATCCTGCTTGATGCGACTTGGCACGGCGGAACGTCCTCTAAAGATATGACTAGCAAGTGGTTGGCGCCATGGTCGTTCGATCCTTTCAGCCCTTCTTGTGTGCAATTTGAGGGCTACACGACAAACGTTTTCACAGTTGCACAATTGAGTGGCGCTTAAGCACGGCGCGAAGGATTTCATCGCTCCAAGTTCGTCGCGATTCAGTTCGAGGATAATCCTGCGGTCAGGTGCAGGGCGGGCGCCATTTTGGGGGACCTTCAGATCCCTTTCTCCAACGATTAAACGCTTTGATTGCAGCAACGTTGCTTCCGCCATCTGCAGAATTTTGCGCTGCATGCGGTAAAATTGTGCCAAATCCTATGTTCAAATCATGCTGGCAATGTGTTGTGCTTTCCCTTCTAGTTCTTGGTTCAGTGTTTAGTAGCCAATCCCAGGTTGCAGACGAAAGCTCGGGCAAGGTCTCCCATTCCGTGGTCTACGTGACCAATGAAAAATCCGGCGACCTGACCGAGATTGATTCCGCCACCCTGCAGGTGATTGCGACGGTGCCCTTGGGCAAGCGCCCGCGTGGCATTCATGCCAGCCCGGACGGGCGCTTTCTTTACATTGCATTAAGCGGTTCACCCATCGCCGGGCCGGGGGTGGACGAGAGCAAACTTCCTCAGCCCGACAAATCTGCTGACGGCATCGGCGTCTTCGACGTGCAGCAGAACAAACTCCTTCGACTGATTCCCTCGGGCTCCGATCCGGAGAATTTCGACATCACAAAGGACGGGCGGACGATCATTGTCTCGAACGAAGATGACGCCAAGGCCAGCTTCGTCGACATCGCCAGCGGCAAAGTAACGAAATCGGTTGCGGTGGGAGAAGAGCCGGAGGGCGTGAAGGTGAGTCCCGATGGAAAATTCGTTTACGTGACTTCGGAAAATAATGGCACGGTTTCGGTAATTGACGTTGCTTCGATGACCTTAAACAAGACGATCAAAGTTGGCCATCGTCCTCGGTCGGTGGCATTTCTACCAGACGGTTCTCGCGCGTATGTGAGCGCTGAAAATGACGCAGCGGTTTCTGTGATTGAAACCGCCAAGGGGGAAGTTACCCAGACAATTTCTTTAGGCGAGCCGGGAAAGATTAAGCCGATGTCGGTATTAGTTTCGGCCGATGGCGCAAGTTTGTATGTCAGCACCGGCCGCGGTCACAAGCTTTTCGTCATCGATACCGCGACTAACAAAGTGAAATCCTCGCCGGAGATTGGCGAACGTCCTTGGGGCATTGCGCTCTCGCCGGACGGGAAGACGCTTTTTAGCGCCAACGGCCCATCGAATGATGTGTCAGTAGTGACCCTCTCCACGCTCGACGTACCTAAGAAAGTGAAGGTTGGGGACGGGCCCTGGGGCGTGACGGTTCTGCAACGCTGAAACTTTGCTAGGCTACAATTCCCGCCTGCCTTCCATTGCCTTCAGCATGGTGATCTCATCTGTGTATTCAATATCGCTGCCGACCGGAATGCCCATGGCGATGCGCGTGACTTTCACGCCTGCTCGCTTCAGCTGATGCGAGAGGTAGGTAGCAGTAGCTTCTCCCTCGACGGTGGGATTGGTGGCAATGATCACTTCGTCCACGTTCCCGGCATCGACCCGGGTGATGAGGTTGGCGATGCGCAACTGCTCCGGACCCACTCCGTGCAGTGGAGAAAGCGATCCGTGCAGCACGTGGTAGACGCCGTTGAAGTGTTTGGTCTTCTCGATGGCGGCGATGTTAGTGGGTTCTTCCAAAACGCAGACCAGGCGCTGGTTACGGGTGGCGCTGGTGCAGTAGACGCAGGGATCCACGTCAGTAATGTTGTTGCAGATGGAGCACAGGCGCAGGCTGGCCTTGACGTCGCGGACGGCGGCGGCCAGGGCCTCGGCGTCATCGTCGCTCGAACGCAGAATGTGGAAGGCGAGCCGCTGGGCGCTCTTCGAGCCTACACCCGGTAATTTCTTTAGCTCATCGATCAGCCGCGACATCGGCTCGGCAAATTTAGACATAGGAAGAATTGAATGATTGCGCCATCGGGTGATTGAGCGATTTATAAACCAACGACAGGATGTATAAGCGGTCGACGAAAACTGATCAATCGCCCAATGACCCGATCACTCAATCGCTTAATCCCTACAGTCCCAGCCCGCCCATCATGCCGCCCACGGTGGATTGCATGGCATTGTCCACTTTGCGAGCGGCTTCGTTTACGGCCGCCAACACAAGGTCCTGCAGCATTTCGACGTCGCCCGACTTTAACGCTTCTGCGTCGATCTTCAAGCTGAGTAGTTGCTTGCGTCCATCCATTTTCGCGGTGACGGTGCCACCTCCGGACGTGGCTTCGACCACAGTCTCCTGCATTTTCTTCTGCAGCGTTTCATATTGCGACTTGGCCTTCGACATTAGTTCTTGAAGATTGAATCCGCCCATAATTTGCCTTAACGTTTTTCCTTGTAGTCAATCACCGTACGGATCGCCGCGCCAAATTTTTCCTGCAACCGTTTTACTACCGCATCCTGCTCGGCGCGCCCGCGACCGCCCATTCCGGAACTTATAACGCTTGCCTTGGCGGAGTTTCCGTTATTCTTGCCTTCAGCCACTTTCGCGCCCGGAACAATTCTTAGTTTTACCGCTCGACCCAGGATGCCGCTGGCCGCCGCAATTGCTAGTCGTCGCGCATCGTTACCCATCGACATATCGACTACAGTCTGCGACTCCGCAACTCTGATCACAACCTCGTTGCCCTCCACCGACCACTCGCCAACTTCCAGCATCGAGACCAGGATTCGTTGATTGCCGTCCATCAGCGCTTGCAGTACGGAGCTTTGCAATCTCTCGATTGGAGCTTGAACGGTGGCGACGGCTGCGGAAGTAGCGGGTTGCGGCTTCGACTCGGCCTCTATTCTTGGTGACGGCGGCGGTGGTTCAACTTGCGCGATTGGAGTGATTCGCTCGGGAAGATTCGCCGGGGCCGCCGATCCCAGCACTACAGGCGCGGACGAAATACTGGCTGCAACGCTGCGCGGACCGTTCGCGGGGGCGGAGTCGATCGTCGTTTCCTGCCGCGGATTTCCTTTCCGCGCCGTATCGGCCGCGAAGGGTGACACTGGACTGGATCGCGGCGGCGAAACTGCTTCCGTGCGTTGGGAAGCGAATGCGTTGGACGGGGCGGAAACAGAGGGCACGATAGAGGGCCGCGAAGGCTGCGTTCTCGGCGCGCTGCCCGCGGCAGGCGCCGTCATTGTCATCGCGACATCACTCAGCAGTTGTTCGATCGGTAGCAAGCGCTGCGCGTGCGCCATTTTTAACAACCCCAGTTCGAGGTGGAAGCGCTGCTCTTGCTTGTAGCCTAGTTCGGCGTGGGTTCGCAGCATAATCTGCAGGTGCCGCGTTAAGTCTTCCTCGCCGAAAAGGTCTGCCACGCGCTGCACACGATCGCGCTCCTCACTGGAAATCTGCAGCAGGGAAGAATCTTTGCCTGCAACCTTGGCGACGGTAGCGTTGCGCAGAAAACGAACCATCTGGCGCGCAAAGTGCGTTGGGCTGTGGCCTTCGCTGATCAGGTTGTCGACCTGGCGTAGGACTTCCTCGCTGGCGCCGCGAGCGACGGACTGCATCACATTTTCCAGAACGTGCGCTGGAGCCGCCCCTACCAGATTGCGGACCGATTCCGCCGTAATCTTCTCCGTCGAAGAGGCAATGGCCTGGTCGAGAATGGAGAGTGCATCGCGCATGGATCCGTCCCCGGCTTCGGCCAGCAGCGCCAGGGCATCGTCATCGGCCTCAATGTTTTCGCGACCGACCAGGTCGCGAAGCTGGGCCACGATGGCGTCAAACTTGACCGCACGAAAACTGAAGTGCTGGCAGCGCGAGCGGATGGTTTGCGGAATATCCTCCGGTTGCGTAGTCGCCAGCATGAAGACGATGTGATCCGGAGGCTCCTCCAAAGTCTTCAGCAGAGCATTGAAGGCGGCGTCAGTGATCTGGTGAGCTTCGTCGAGAATGTAAATCTTGAAGCGGTCGCGAGCGGGTTTGTAACGTGCCGCCTCGCGCAGTTCGCGAATCTCATCGATACCGCGGTTCGTTGCGGCGTCAATCTCTATCACATCTACGGCGTTGCCCGCGCGAATCTCGGTGCAGGATTCGCAAATGCCACAGGGTTCCGCCACCGGCTTATCCGAGGACCTGCAATTCAGCGCCGCCGCCAGAATCCGTGCCACGGTGGTTTTCCCAATGCCGCGATGGCCGCTGAAAATGTACCCGTGAGCCGTTCGTCCCTGTTCGAGCGCGTTCTGCAGCGTGCGGGTGACGTGCTCCTGTCCGATCACGTCGGAGAATTTCTGCGGACGGTATTTGCGCGCCAGGACGGTATAGCTCATGAGCAGGAACAACGATTATACAGTGATGCGGGAGCCGCCCAAAAGCTTCTGTCCGCCGAAGCCCGCGGCGCTGTAAAAATAGCGATCGAACTTGCTAAACCAAGGCGCAGGCGCTAGGCTATTCGATCAGTTGAAGCGCGTTTGGTTTGCACGCCTGAACGCCCATCCAGGAGTTGCTATGCAATTAAAGTTGACGACAAAAGTAAAAGATGGAGTTCTAGTGGTGGACTGTATTGGTCGCATTGTGTTCGGCGAGGAGTCCACACTGACGCGGGAGACGGTCAAGAAAGCGATCGCAGAAAACAATCGCATAGTGCTTAATCTTGGCGAAATCAGTTACATAGATTCCGGCGGCCTGGGCACCTTGGTCGGCCTGCGAACCAGCGCTCAAAATGCCGGCGGCACGATCAAGCTTACCAACCTGACCAAGCGCGTCGGTGACTTGTTGCAGGTCACCAAGCTGCTCACCGTTTTCGATGTCTACAACTCAGAAGCGGAAGCCGTCGAATCGTTCCGCAAGGCGGCCTAAGCCCGAACTAATTCTGCGCCATGTTTTCGCGCCGGGCTGTCCTCGAATGCTCTCACGCATCATCTTCATTGTGTGTCTGCTGGTAACCGCCAGCGGATTGGTGTCTCCGCCGGTCGCTCTGGCCATGGGATTGATATTCGGCTTGGCGCTGCCTCATCCTTACGGAAAACAGTCCAAGAAGTTTTCCAAATTTCTTCTACAGGCTTCCGTGGTGGGATTGGGCTTTGGCATGAATCTGCATCAGGTGGTGCAGGCCGGGCGTAGCGGGTTCGTCTACACCTTGCTGGGAATTTCCTTTGCATTGCTCGCAGGTATGGGATTAGGCGCGTTGCTGGGTGTGCAACGGGTTCCGGCGTTTCTGATTTCTACTGGAACTGCGATTTGTGGCGGCAGCGCTATCGCCGCCGTGGGTCCCATCACTCAGGCCAGCGACGAGGAAATGGCCATCGCTCTGGGCACGGTCTTCGTGCTCAACTCGGTGGCGCTGCTCACTTTTCCCGCTATCGGCACCGCGTTGAAACTCACGCAGTCGCAATTTGGATTGTGGTCTGCCCTGGCGATTCATGACACCAGTTCGGTGGTGGGGGCGGCGGCAAAGTATGGCACAGAAGCGCTGGCCATTGCTACCACGGTGAAGTTGGCGCGCGCGTTATGGATCGTCCCCCTCTCCGTGGCGACTGCGGTCGTACGGGGAGCTAAAGCCAAAATTCAGTGGCCTTGGTTTATCGGGCTCTTTTGCCTGGCTGCGGTCTGCAATACATATTTACCGGCGGGCGCGCCCGCTTACTCGATGCTGGTGAAGGCGGCGAAGATTGGATTAACGGTAACGTTGTTTCTAATTGGCAGTGGGATTTCGCTGGCCACCATCAAGCGCGTTGGGCCTCGTCCGTTGCTGCAGGGCATTCTCCTGTGGCTGATCGTGCTGACCGGATCGTTGTGGCTGATCCGCGCAGGATGGATTCGGTTGTGAAAAAGAAAACGAAGAAATCACTTGCTGGGAAAAAAGAAAAGCCTGATCACCTCGCCACCATGCGGATGCGAATTGAAGCGACGATTCGCAGAATTCCACGAGGCAAAGTTTCTACTTACGGAGCGATCGCGGAAGCGGCGGGGTTTCCCGGTAACGCGCGATTTGTGGCAAGAGTGCTGCACCGCGGATTCCAGCTGCCCTGGCAGCGCGTCTTGGGAGCGGGCGGCGAAATCAAACTCCGCGGCGATTCCGCCATTGAACAACGTTTGCGTCTGGAAGCCGAAGGTGTGCGCTTCCGCGGCCGCAAGGTGGATATGAAGCAGTGTGAATTTAAGTTTGCTGCGAAGCGGTTGCGCTGATCCCAGTTGCGCCACCCAGGACTCCCCCAACAATCCCGCCCCCTCGGGTATATTTTTTTAGCGATTCGGGGATACGCCTGATTTCTCACGCGAAGCTACTCTCTTACTATCCAGTGCTGGCAGTCCTAACTTTTGCGAATCAGCTGCCCCGGCATCTGGTTACGGCAGCTGCGCTCCATCCCCGGAGCCAGAGGATATCCAAATGCGCAAAGTTCGTTTCGCCGTTGGTTGTTCCCTCGCAGCATTATTGGCAACATTTAGCCTGCTGTTTCCCCAAATTTTGTCAGCCGCCACGCCGCCCTCCGGTACGTTATCCAACGCGGGTACGCTCACCTACACCGGCTCCACGCTGACTGAAAATCCGGCGAACTTTGATCCCTCGACCTGCCAGACGGCCGGTTATTGCGACGTGTTCACGTTGACCGTCAACGTCTCCAGTTCGTTCCGCACATCGCATCCCAATTTTCGCGTGAATATTTCGTTCGCTTGGGCGGGCAACACCAACGAATTCGATATGTATGACTACTTTGGCGGAGCCGCCATTGATACTTCGGCCAACAGTTTTGTCACCAGCCAACTCACGCGCCTGGAACATCCCGCGAATGGCACGTACACGATTTATGCCAGCATGTCGGGCGGGGTACCGGGGACAACGTACACGGGCACGGTCACGCTACAAGCGACGCCTCCCGCGATTCAAACCCTCGCGGGCAGTTATACGCTCGATCCCGATGGCAAGTTCGGGCCGCAGATGTTTGAGTTCACTTCTGACCAGCTGCTGGTGGCAACTTCGTCCACGGGTTCGGCGGGGCAGGATGTCGAGCCCGGCATCGTCATCGATCCTTTCGGCAATATTTATGTTTCCGCCATCGAAGGTGTTCCGTCGGGATCAGATCTGTGGCGTTCCACGGACTACGGCAACACGTTTACTTTTCTGGGCAAGCCTGACCAGGGTGCGGGTGGTGGGGATGAAGACCTCGCCGTGGGAATTCCATTTGCCGCCGATCAAGTGCTCGGCGACAGCGCTGGACGACTCTACTATTCCAGTTTGAACCTCGCCGATATTGATCTGCAAACTTCCACCACCGAAGGCAATTCATTCGTTCCGGGAGATTCTCCCGCGAAAGTTGTGGATCGCATGTGGCTGGCCGGAGCGGGGACCTCTCGCGACTATTTGATTACAGTTCAGCTCGGCGCCGATTTAAGCGGCACCGACAGTCTGATCGTTACCGAGTCCGATGATGGTGGCATCACCTATCCCAACGGCGCCATCATCAATCAAGCGATACTGGAGAGCACGCCGGAGACCGGCTTCCATTCGAACATTGTGGCTTATCCCGGTTATCTGGGAGGACCGAGCGCGAACAGTTCGGTTTACACGACGTTCACGTCTCCCGACGGAGTGGATCTATACGTGGCATCCTGTGCCGCGCCGTGTAACTTGCCGGTGCTACCCAGCGGCGGCCCGCCTTCCAAGCTCAACTTTACTTCGACGCTGGCCTTCACCGCGCCTCCGGGAGCGACCGTGGGAAACGTCTTCACTCCCATCGCCGTGGATAACGACGGCAACGTTTACGTCGCTTTCAGCATGCAGCAACTCGATACCAACGGCAACCAGACCGGACAAAATGTGTACCTGATCTGGTCAACCAACGGCGGCAAGACCTGGTCAAAGGCTTTGCAAGTCAATAATCCGGCCGACTCCGCAACCGTCACCGCCATGCTCCCGTGGCTGACGGCGGGAGATCAGGGAAACATTGGAGTGTTCTGGTACGGTACCAACGTCGCTGGCAATCCCAATAATCAAACCATATTCGCGAACGCCAAATGGAAGATGTACTACGCCTACGTCAACACCACCACCAGCAAGCCCTCGGTGCAATACGTAGTGGCGAGCGGCACCACAAGTGGTACGCCCGACCAGATGGCAGGCGTGGTGCACTATGGTTCGATCTGCACGCAGGGATTGAATTGCAACACCAGCATGCCTGCGGGGAATCGGGAGTTGGCGGAGTATTCGGAGTTGACGCACGATCCGCTGGGCATGATCCATATGTCGTTCTCGGAAGACAACGTGACCACGGGCACGGCGTTTACCTGGTACAACAAGCAAACCGCCGGGCCGGGATTGATTCCGAATGTGGGCACGGGGGTGGGATATTTCAACATCGGCAGCGGGACCGGCAGTCTCGGCTTCCTGGTGGGAACGAAGTCGGCCTCGGGGCTGCGCGAAGGCTCGTTGAATTATCTGGACACGTCGGCGCACATTTTGCTGACCAACACCACTGGCTTCAGCACGGTGAAGGTTGGGACGAACACCGTTCAGGTCACGGGTACGGGCACACTGCAGGATGGGTCGAGCGTGGTCTTCAGCGCGACCGGAACGGCTGGCGGCGCGGGCACGGGCGCATTCAGCATCTCGTGGCCGGGATATTCCGCATCGGGAACGCTGGTGGAGGGATTGATAGTGAAATAGGAGCTAACATGGATTACAGAAGAAGAGGACGGCTAGGGCTGTCCTCTTCTTTTGTTTATCTTTTTTGCTTTGAACCTTTCTTTACTCTAAGCGGTTAGCTGCGACACCACCCACGACTAGCGTCCGCTCTTAAACTGCTCGTCAATCTCCACCTGATAGCCCACCACCATTTTGTTGGTTTCGTTGGCCATGCCGACGATTGCCATCAGTTCGCTGAACATCGCATCCGTCATGCCCTTCTTTTGCGCGGCGACGGTATGCGAGGCGATGCAGTAACCGCACTGGTTGGTAACGCTGACCGCCACGTAAATCATTTCTTTGGTTAGTGGATCGAGCGCACCCGGCGCCATGATCTGCTTGATGTCTTCCCAGGTCCGCTTCAATGTGGCGGGATCGTGGGCCAGCGCCTTCCAGAAATTGTTGATCCAGTCCGTCTTGCGCGTAGCCATGATGTCGTCGTAGACGGCGCGCACTTCGGCGCTGGCATCCTTGTATTCGATGAGTCCGAGGGTTGTCATCAGTTCTCCGTTTATCGGGAATCGTTGAAGTAATCGCGGACTTCCGACCGTATGGATCGCCAACTCTGCCAGAAGCCATAAGCCGTCCCTGCTGAGATGGCGAACAGCGATAAGACAACCCAGGCAATCCAAATCAAATACTTTCCCTGGTCCCAATACTTGTGCAGGGAGTGACCGGCGAGAAACGGGATGACTGCTGCGATGCTAGCGATCATCGCAATACCCAACCCGACGGTGCGTCGTCGCCATTTCCGGTAGCCCGACTCCCATTCGGCAACGAGATCTGTTTCAGCCCGGTGTCTACGTTTCATACTTCATCACCACCGTGAGCGTCTGACGCGAAGCAAGCCATCATCCGGGTAGTTCGCCGCTTAGCAGCTTACCTAGTTCCGACGCGGGACAGCGTACGCCTACAAAAAATTGTCCAAAGAGCGCGTAGACGGCGCTCACGTGGTCAAAGCGCATTTCGTAGATTAATTTCTTGAACACGAGGGGATCGTCAGCGAAGAGGTCAACGCCCCACTCCCAGTCGTCGAAGCCAATCGATCCGCTGATAATCTGTCTGACCTCGCCGGCGTAACGCCGGCCCACAAGGCCGTGCTCGTTCATCTGGCGGGCGCGCTCTTCAATGGGCAGGGAATACCAGTTCTTGTCTTCGCCGCGCAACCGGTTCATGGGATAAAAGCAAACGTAACGGTTCGCTGGAATTTCCGGAAACAAGCGAGGGTGCATCGCCTCGCGGTGCCGGTTCAGTTTGCATTCAATCTCCGCTTTCCACTGATCGGAGTGGAGTTGAATTCCTTGATCCATCAGCTCTTTGTAGATTTTCAACGTCGAGTCGTACAGCCCCAGTTCGATGATCGACAGATAAGAAGATGCCGGTTCGAGATAATCGCTGAGGCGCAGGCCGGCGAGCGTGAGTTCGGCCTGATTAAGGTCGGCGAAGGATTTCCGGAAGTGCACCAGCATCAGATCGCCTTTGTGGCCGATCATGGAGTACAACGCCGTCTTACCCGCACTGTTTTTCTCGGCGGAAGTCTTTTCCATGGCGCCCAGCGTGGCTGCCGCTTCCTGAGCGATCTCTGACTTGGCGGAGTCTGGCAGAGCGCGCCAAGCCGTGCGGCGGAAGCGCATCATCTGATGCAGCACGCTATAGCCTTCGGTGGTGAGCGGAACGGCGGGAACCTCCGTCGATGCGGGTTGTGGACTGGCTGGAGGATGGGCGGCGGAAGTCTGGGGTCTCTCGGTTGGTGTACTCATAATTTCAACATCCATTGTACGCAAGAGAGGGTTGCGCAGCGAGTCCGCGGATTACAATCAGGCCGGAACAATTTATGAACCATCAAACTCATGTAGCCACGCACAGGAGAGTATTCGCAATCATTTGTCTGTCACTTCTTCTCCCGGGCGCACTCTTGGCACAAGGCAAGCGATTGTGGGTGATGCGTGCCCCAGGAGAGATGGCAGAATACGACCCGCTTACCTTTGCGGCAAAACACATCATAAAAATTCCGGCAGAGGCCATAGCCGCGCCGCAGAGTTTCTCAGCGAATCATTTGGGACAGTTGCTTTTTGTCCCCGCGCTCTCCCTCCCCCTTGCGGAAGATGAAGTCGCATCCCAACACAAGGTGTGGTTTTGGGACGGTCACAACGCCACCTCCCTGGCCCGCGACGTGACTTCAAGCACAGCCACCGCCGGTTCCAACCTGGCCATCACCGAGTCGATTCCCCAACCGTTTCTTTCCCAGGATGGCGCACATCTTTATTGGTTCTCAAACCAGGCGCGGCGTTTGCAGCGCGATGGAGTCGATCTCTCCGTCAAAATTACTTGGTCAAGTTACAGGACGGATCTGAGCGGCGGGGCCCGGCAGGATTTGGCTTCAGCTGTGTTGCCGGAATGCTCGTGTCCAACCGGGGCGTGCGAAGAAAGCTGCCCCCACGGCGAGGTGTGGGCTCCGCCCGACGGAGTCGGCAACTACCTTCTGTTAACCCAGTTCGTCGCCGCAAAAACTCAGCCAATCTACAAATCCACTTCTCTATACGAAGAGAGCGCAGGCAAATGGAGTGCGCGGCCCATCGCCCCGCCCTTGCGGCACTTGCTCGACGCAGCAAGCGGCGACGCTATTCTCGAAGCGGTTCCCGACACAGGCTGCTGCGGCTGGGAAAATCAGAGTAACGATCAGACCTTGCTGCATCTTCGCGGCAAGACCCTTACCCTGTTTGATGAATCGGCGGAGTTCAAGAATCCCGACTATGATGTCAGCTTCTACACCGTCAACGGCCAACTCTCGCCGAACCTCGCCTGCGTCGCAATGACGGTGGCCGCTACCGCTAAGCCCAACCAGCCGATTCAACTTTCGGAGCAAGGGCAGGCCAATCCTGAGGAGTCGCAGCACATTCGCCGGGCATTGCTTGACCTTCCTGCTGTCGAAGTGAAGAGTGCGGAAGGAACGCCGCGGCGGATGGCTTTCATTCCCCATGCAACCCTTATCGCCTGGATCAGCGACAAAGAGATTCTGATCCTCGAGGAACATCTGCTTGTGGTCTACAACGTGGTTAGCGGCGCGCGGCGCAAATCAACCATTCGCGCGGACGGCGGCGAGCACGTGTATCTGCGGTGAAAACACCCGCCAGAGTCAGAGTTCGAAAGACCTCCTATGAACATTCTTGACCTGGTGGTGGGCAAGCCCATCCGTACCAGTGACGAGCGGGCGGAGCAGATTGGGCCGCCGCAGGGCGTTCCGATCTTTGGTCTGGATGGCCTGAGTTCGGCGGCTTATGGTCCTGAGGCCGCTCTCAGTTTACTGCTTCCTCTGGGCTTGCTGGGCGTCCGCTACATTGTCCCGGTGAGTGCCGCGATCATCACGCTGCTGGTGATCGTCTATTTTTCCTACCGCCAGACAATCGCGGCGTACCCCTCAGGCGGCGGTTCGTACACCGTGGCGCGTTTCAACCTTGGTTCGTCTGCCGGGTTGCTCGCTGCCGCGGCGCTCCTGGCCGATTACATCCTCACCGCAGCGGTTGGAATTTCCGCCGGTGTGGGCGCGCTGATCTCAGCCGTGCCCAAACTCCAGCCGCACACGGTCGGAATTTGCGTAGCTATTCTGATCATCATCACCATTCTTAACCTGAGAGGCGTGCGCGAGGCTGGAACAGCTTTTGCGCTTCCCACTTATCTTTTTGTGGGAACGATCCTGATCACCATTGTGACGGGAGTGATTCGGGTGATTGCCGCCGGCGGTCATCCTTCGCCGGTCGAAGCGTTGCCCGCGCCGCCCCCCATCATGGAAGCTTTCAGCTACTGGTTATTGTTGAAGGTGTTCGCCAGCGGCTGCACCGCGCTGACCGGAGTGGAAGCAGTGAGCAACGGCGTGAAAGCCTTCCGCGAGCCTACGGTCAAGAATGCCCAGCGCACCCTTACGGTCATCATCTTCCTTCTTGCCGTTATGCTGGCCGGAATCTCCTTTCTGGTCAAGGCCTACGGGATTGCTGCCACCGATCCGCTGAAGCCTGGATATCAAAGCGTTCTCTCGATGCTGACCTACGCAGTGTTCGGCAAGGGCGTGTTCTATTACGTCACCATGGGAGCGATTCTGGTGGTGCTGTCGCTCTCCGCCAACACGGCTTTTGCGGACTTTCCTCGCCTCTGCCGCGCCATCGCCCAGAACAATTACCTGCCCCACTCATTCGCTTACCGCGGACGGCGCCTGGTTTACACCTACGGGATTGTCGTTCTGGCTCTGCTTTGCGGCGGGGTCATTGTTATGTTTGGCGGCGTAACCGATCGGCTTATTCCTCTATATGCCGTGGGCGCCTTTCTCGCCTTCACACTCTCCCAGGCAGGGATGGTAATGCACTGGCGCAAGAAACGCGGTTCCCATTGGGTTAAGAGTGCGCTGGTAAACGGATTGGGAGCGGTGGTGACTGGCACCACCACTTGTATCGTGCTGGTGGCAAAATTTGTGGAGGGCGCATGGATCACCCTGCTCTTTATTCCCCTGGTGATTTTCCTCTTCTCCCGCGTCCGGCGGCATTATCACTCGGTGAAGATGCTCACCAACTGCAAAGAACCGGTTGATGTGGCGAAACTCAACCAACCCCCAATCGCGGTTGTGGCTATCGATCACTGGAACAGCATTACCCGGCAGGGGATCGATTTTGCGGCGCGGCTCTCCCCGGAGGTAATCGCCGTTCACGTGGAGCCCGGCGACCACTCGATTCTGCTCCACGACGAATGGGATGAGTACGTCAAAAAATCGTTTGAAAAGGCGGGTAGAAAAGGCCCCGAATTGCGCGACCTGCCTTCACCCTATCGCTTCATTATTATTCCTATCGTTCAGTTCGTGCTGGAGTTATCCCGCCAGAACCCCAAGCGGAACATCGTCGTGGTCATCCCTGAACTGGTGGAAGATAAGTGGTACGAGTACTTTCTCCACAATCAGAGGGCGCGGATGCTGGAATGGGTTCTGTTGGCTAAGGGCAACGAGCGGATCTTTACCGTGAGCGCCCCCTGGTATATACGGAAGATGAAATAGGCAGGTCAAATTAAGATGGTCCTGCGGGTTTCTTGGGAGCCGACCCTTTATCGAGATCACTCGGCGCACTTGGGGTCCGTTCGCATGTAGACAACTATGGGCGAGGTAGACGCCGGCTCGGGGCCATGAGCTTCCACGTTTCCTGGGTCGGTAAAGTTAACAATTCAAAGAATTCCGACGCGAAATCCATCCGATGTCCTGTAATGTCCCGAGATGTCCTGTGTTGTCCCTTGCCTGAACACTTGATCTCACCTATGAATGCAGGGCGGGGGGAGCCCGCGTTCCGCTAAGCCACCCGGAAGCCTAAAGAGTTGCGCGGAGTTCTAGGGGAATGTTCCGGCTCGTGCGTCGCGAAGTAAAGTCTGTCTTCGCTTGCGGGACCCAGGTTTCAAGATTCATTTTGTGGCTTTCCGAGTGTGGGCTGTGAAAAGGTGCCTCCTGATTAGGTCGTCTGTGGGGCGCGCAGAGTTTTAGGGCAGAGTTTTATCCAACGTCTGAACCAGTTAAAAGCATTTAAACGTATCCGTGCCAACTGAATCTGTTTCGATGGAGTTTCCCATGCGTCCAGCGTCTTCTCGTGTACCCACTTTGTGGATTGCCCTCCTTTGCCTCGTTACCTCCCTCTTCAGCCTGAACACCTTGGCCTCGGCCCAATCGCCAGCCAAGCGCAAGCTGGCCCGGGCCCACACCGCGAAGCAGAACGGTGTGCCGCCCGCGACTACCGACACCTGGACCGGCGGTGGCGGTTCCAATACCAATTGGAGTGACGCCAGCAACTGGAATAATGGCGCCATTGGCAGCGGCTTCAACCTCCTGATCGGCACCACGACGGCCAATACGGTGGACGATCAGAGTTACACCATCGGCACGCTAACGCTCAGCAACTCGGGCGACTCTGCCACGCTTAACAACAACGTGCAGACGACCGTAGAGGGCAACATCAGCAATGCCGGCACCATCACTTTCAACGCGTCCGGAAACACTACTGGCCTCTCCCTCAACAATTCACTCACTCTGAGCGGCGCAGGGACCATAAATCTCACCAGTACCAATGGACAATACACCGGAAACCTCTTCGGTACAGCCGGGTCGATTCTCACCACTTCATCGAACATCGCTGGCGCGGGCACCGTGGGCAACGGTCAATTAAACTTCATCAATTCCGGCACTATTAATGGCAACATCACCGGACAGAATTTGCTGGTCAATCCCGATACCTGCAGCGGATGTACGAATACCAACACCGGAACGCTCGAAGCGACCAATGGCGGTGGGTTGACTCTTTCCAACGGCACCTGGACCAATACCGGCGGCACCATCAAAGCCAGCGGCACCAACTCGGCGGTAAATTTGCAAGCCAACGTTTCCATTACGGGAGGAACGCTAACCACCTCCAGCGGCGGCGTAATCAACAACGTGGCCGGCAATAACGTTTTCCTCACCAACGTCACCAACTCCGGTAACTACTTTGTGCAAAACAATGCCGCTACGGAGATAAACGGAACCCTTACCAACAATGGCACGATCACGTTGAATGCGTCCGGCAACGTCACTGAGCTTTACCTGACCGGCAACACCACGCTTTCGGGTACCGGTTCGGTGGTAATGACCAGCAGCAACAACAACTGGACTGCGTACTTCAATGGCGTTTCCGGCAGCGTACTGACAAATCAGACGACGATTAACGGCTGGGGCACGGTGGGTGACAGCGCGCTGCAAATCGCCAACGCTTCCAACGGCATCATCAACTCAAACGTGAGCGGCGGAAACATCCTCTTGAATCCGCTGGCCAGCGCCACTTCCACCAATGCGGGGCTCCTCGAAGCCACAAATGGTGGAACCCTGAGTATGAGCAACGGTACCTGGACCAACACCGGGACCATCGAAGCTGCGACCGGTTCCTCCGTCGTCCTCAGTCAAAATGTCTCCATCAATGGCGGAACCCTGGAGTCTCTGGGGACCGGGACCGTGGTCAATGCTGCGGGTAATAACGTATTCCTGACCGGCTTGACACTTGCCGGCACATACAATGTTCAGAACAACGCCGCGACCGAAATCAACGGAACGATCACCAACAATGGTGTGATCAATCTGCAGGGGACGGGCAACGTCACTGAACTTTATGTGACGAGCGCAGGTTCCGGAAGCGCGACGCTGGCTGGTACCGGATCGATCGTTTTAGGGACCGGCGCGGGCAACCAGTTCAGTGGCGTCAGCGGGACATCGCTCACCATCGATCAAAATGTTTCTGGGGTCGGAAATATCGGCGCTGCGCAGCTTACCCTGACCAACAACTCGATTATCGATGCCAACATCAGTCCTACGGTGTCGGCCGCCCCTCTTTACATTCAGCCCGGCGGCGGCGGCATGACAAACACTAAAACGCTGGAAGCCACGAATGGCGGAAACCTTACGCTTCTGGGCGGAAGCATTAACAATGCCGGAGGCACCATTCAGGCCGTAGGCTCCGACAGTGGCAGCAACCCCTCCACCGTGGTTCTGACCAGCAACGTCTCCATTACCGGCGGCACGCTCACCACCTCAGGTGCCGGCATTATCGAAGTCGCAAACGGCAACATTGCGAACCTTACCAGCCTGACCAACAGCGGCACTCTGAACGTAATCAACAATGGCCAGATCGATGCCACGGGCACCATTACCAATAACGGCACCATCACCCTGCAAGCCTCCGGTAACAACACGTACTTCTATGCACCCAACACGACTACTCTATCCGGCACTGGCACGCTGGTAATGAGCAGCACCAACGGTCAGTACACGGGCGTCGTGCAGGCCGCCAGTGGCATGACGCTGACCAATAACGAAACCATCACGGGCGCCGGTTTTATTCAGCAAGGCAACTTCGTCAACAACGGAACGATCAATGCCAACATCAGCGGCACCACCCTGACGCTGCAATCGTTCCAGTCCGCAGCCAACACCAAGACGATGGAAGCCTCGAATGGCGGTACGCTGATTTTTAACGGCTCCAGTTGGACGAACACCGGCGGCACAATTACGGCCCAGACCGGCTCGGCGGTCGATCTTACGGCAAACACAACCATTACCGGGGGAACCCTGAGCACGGTGGGGACGGGGCAAATTTATGTTGCCGGCGGAAATATAGCCAACCTGACGGGACTGACCAACAGCGGAACCTTGAATGTACAAAACAACGCCCAGATCGATTCCTCGGGAACATTTACGAACAACGGCACCATTACGCTGCAAGCCTCGGGGAACAACACCTATTTCTATGCGCCGGTCACCAGTACCTTGACGGGCAGCGGCACGCTGGTCATGTCCAGCACCAACAATCAGTACACCGGCGTGATACAGGTTGCCGGCGGCCAAACGCTCACCAATGCTGAGACCATCACCGGCGCGGGCACAATTCAGCAAGGCAACTTCGTCAACAACGGAACAATTAATGCCAATGTGAGTGGCACAACTTTGACGCTGCAATCGTTTTCCGCTGCCACTAATACCAAGACGATGGAAGCCACAAACGGCGGAACGATGGCTTTCAACGGCTCCAGTTGGACCAACACGGGTGGAACTATCAGCGCCCAGAATGGTTCGGCGGTTGAGCTTTACAACAATGCCTCGATCACGGGCGGCACCCTGACCACCTCCGGAACGGGCCAGATTTTTGTGCAAAGCGGCTACGTCGCCTACCTGAGTGGCCTGACCAATAGCGGAGCGATCAATATTGAAAACAACGCCCAACTGGAACTCACCGGGGCCATCACCAACAGCGGGACCATTACCTCCCTGGGCAACGGCAACACCACGTACCTGCTGATCAACGGCGCCGTCACGCTTAGCGGATCTGGAACTATCGATCTGGGCGGATCGAGCTTCACCAACGACATCTACGGTCAAGGCACTACGCCGACCCTCACCAGCTTCAATACGATTGAAGGTGCGGGCAACATCGGCTCCAGTAATATGGGCTTCACCAACAACGGCACGCTCAACGCCAACATCACGGGCCAGAATCTGGCCATCAACGTCAACGGTTCGGGCTTC
The DNA here is from genome assembly GCA_963758565.1 of uncultured Acidobacteriota bacterium. Lineage (GTDB taxonomy): Bacteria > Acidobacteriota > Terriglobia > Terriglobales > Acidobacteriaceae > Sulfotelmatobacter. The sequence goes on from CAVWVX010000001.1 coordinate 1,997,083, forward strand.
ACCAATTACAACGGAACCACCAACACCCTGACCGGCGGAACCTACATCGCGAACGGCGGCAATATCACCTTCGCCTCCGGCGGCACCACTGGCATCACCACCTTGTCCGCCAATGTGACCGAAGAAAACGGTGGCCAGATCCTGGACACTAGCAACGGCAACGCCAATGCATTGGCCAAATTAACTTCAATCACATCGACCGGCTCGCTGACCATTGGCGGCCCATCGTTCGTAGACTCGGGCAGCTTCAGCAATGCCGGATCACTTACCATCCTTTCCGGTGAAAGCTTCAAGGTGGGTTCGCTGACGCAGATCAGCGGCGGATCACTGACGGCGGGAACCTACGTTCTGGATGCCAACCTGAACCTGACCGGCGCCACGCAGAACATCACCACCAACGCCACCACGCTGACGCTGGCCGGCGGCACCATCGAAAACGCCAACAGCACCAGCGCCCTGGCCGGCCTCGCTACCAACACCGGCAAGCTGACCATTGGTGGGTCTAGCAACAATGTGACGACGACTGCTTCCAGCTTTAGCAACACGGGCACGTTGACCATCAACGGCGGAGACAGCTTCACCGCCGGCAATCTGGCGCAGGTCAGCGGTTCCACTCTCTCCGGCGGCACGTTTGTGCTCAGCGGAAATCTCGATCTGACGACCTCAGGCATCAACATCACCACCAACTCATCCACACTCACTCTCTCCGGCGGCACCATCAAGTCGAATGGCGTGAATGCTCTGGCCGCCCTTGCCTCCAACACCAAGAGCCTTACCATCGGCGGTTCCGGCAATAACGTCTCGACCACCGCCGCCAGCTTCAGCAACACGGGCACGCTCACCATCAACAGCGGGGACAGCTTCACGGCCGCCAAGCTGACCCAGGTCAGCGGCAACACCTTGACCGCAGGAACTTACATTCTGAGCGGCAACCTCGATCTGACTAACAGCGGTATCAACATCACCACCAACTCGGCCACGCTTACGCTCTCCGGTGGCACCATCAATTCCAACAACGTTAACGCCCTCAGCGCTCTCGCTTCCAACACCAAAAGCTTGACCATCGCAGGGACGGCCAATCACGTTTCGACAACAGCCGCCAGCTTCAGCAACACCGGCACGCTGACCATCAACGGCGGCGACAGCTTTACCGCACCCGCACTGACCCAGATCAGTGGTTCCACCATCACTGGAGGAACGTTCGTGCTGGCCGGCAACCTGGATCTGACCGGCGCGGCCAACATCACCACCAACGCATCGAACATCACCTTGGAAGGCGGCACCATCCAGACCGGCACGACCAACGACCTGGCGAACTTGAGCAGCAATACCGACGCCCTGACGCTGGCCAGCAACGCCGCCTTCACCGCCGCCGGCAACTTTACCAACACTGGCGCTCTCACCATCAACAAGGGCAGCACCTTTACTTTGACCGGCACTCATACCTTAACCAACCTGAGCGCCGGAACATTGTCGGGTGGGACTTACACAATCGGCGGCACCCTGCAATTGACCAGCACCAACGGCGGCATTACCACCAACGCGGCCAACCTTACGCTCACCGGAACTGCAGCCAGCATCAAGGACGGCACCACCAACGCGTTGGCCGGCTTCAACAACAACACAGGCACATTTGCTTTGGCGAGCGGCGCCAAGCTGACCACTGCCTCCAGCAACTTCACCAACTCTGGAACCATGACCATCGCTTCTGGAACTACCCTGACGGTTGGGGGAACGAGTCATAGTTACAACCAGACCGCAGGCACCACGACTGTGGACGGAACTCTGGCCGGCGGCACCAGCGGATCGGCGAAGATTACAGGCGGCACACTGCAAGGCGCGGGCAAGATTACTGCTAACACCTCAGTGGGTAACGCCACCGGAACCGCAGCAACCATCAACGTGGGCGACAGCGGCAAGGCTGGCTTGCTCGCCATCACCGGCACCTACACGCAGTTGGCAACCGGAAATATGACCGGGCTGATCAACGGAACCACAGCGGGCTCAGGATTCAGCCAGCTCACCGTTTCCGGAACAGCGGCCTTGGCGGGAACTATCAACTTCACTGTGGCCAGCGGATTCCAATCCAGCCTGTTCGCGGGCGAGACCTTCACCGTGCTGACCGCGAGCAGCGTGACGGGATCTTTCTCAAACACCACCATCGCCATCGACTCCAGCTTCCATTTCAACGTGACTTACACCTCGACAGGAGTGGTGCTGACGGTAGCCAGTGGCCCGACCGTTCCTCCAGCGAGTAATCCGGCGCACGCTGTGGCGCAGCTTGCCTCGTCGGTGGCGAAGCCGGTTTCACCGTCCAGCAAAGTCGTGCTCGTCAGCAGTGGCCTCCGCCATCACGTCAATGGATTCGGCAAGACGGCAAAGCCGATTCTGGCGGCGGCAGCGACTCCATCACACACCCACTCGAATGCGATTCTGGCAAACGGATTGATGAGCAACCTCCGCAGTTGGGAGCGGACTCCGGTGGTTTACTACGGCGCTGCGCGCCCGGTGGCCGTTGCAGTTCAAGCCCGCGTCAACCATCCCTCCGCCCAAGAGCTGCCAGCATCGCTCTCCCGGGCGGGCCAAAATCATCTCGCGGGGGTGCAGTCACCATTGGCTGGCTGGATGGCCAACAACACCAATCGCCGGACGCCGGTAAAAATTCTGCCCCCCATGCTTCCCCGCCTTACGCGGTAGCAGAGGGGCAGATCGCTGGTATCAAAACGGAAGCGCAGTTCGAACCATCGCGAGGGGAAAGTTTTGAAGAATCAGATTACGGTTTGGGTAGCTGTTTTAGTTCTGGCCGGGCTAACCGCTTGTGAACGGAGCGGTCAATACAAAGGGCCGGAGATTCCGACCGCTTATTCGGCAGTCCTGCTCGACACGGGACAGCTTTACTACGGCAAGCTGGCAAATGCCGACTCGAGTTTCCCGGAACTGACGGACGTGTATTACATCCAGAATGCGACGAACCAGGAGACCAAAGCGGTCACCAGCGTGCTTGTGCGCCGGGGCAACGAGTGGCACGGTCCGGACCGCATGTTTTTGAACGAGCGCCATATTGTTCTGGTGGAACCAGTAGGAGCGAATTCGAAGGTTGCTCAACTGATCGAAGATGATAAGAAAAGTAAGCACTAGCTGAGTTTATTGGGGTTTCACAAAGAGGCACCGGAGTTCAAGGGTGGGGGCCCTTGCCGGTGCCGTTTTTTATGCTGAAGCTATGCGTGATGTCATATCGTCGCCAGGCCGTTCCCTCCATATTCTGAGTTAGAATCGGAGCGCTGCAATTCCGAATCAAGTCCTGAGAAGAATCAATGACTGCATTCTGCGAGCCAGCTTCTCGCCCTCGTAACTCTGCCGGGTTTCTGCTTTTATTGCTGGCGGGAACGCTAGCCATACTTGGCGGCTGCCGGAGTTCCGCCCGGGCCCGGGAACACGTCGAAAAAGGGAATCAGTACTTCGCCCAGAAACAATGGACGCTGGCGGAAGCCGAATACCGGCAGGCTCTCCAGATCAATCCGGATTTCTCCGATGCTTATTACCGGTTGGGACTGCTGCAAATTCAGCAGGATCATCCCACGGCTGCCATCCAGACACTGTCGCGCGCGGTTGAGCTTGATTCCAGGAATGCGGATGCTCGCTTGCACCTGGGCGATCTGCAAATTTCTTCCACGCTGTATGCCGAGGCCCGCCAACAGGCTGAGGCAGTGCTGCAGCAGGATGACAAGAGCTCCGCTGCTCATCGACTGCTGGGGCAAGTTGCGCTGCACCAAATGCAATACCTTCCGGCTGAAAAGGAGCTGAAGCAGGCCATCAGCCTGGATCCACACGATTCCAAAACCTACGAAGCCCTGGGGTTGGCGCAATTACTGGATGCGGAGTATGGCGCGGCGGAAAAAAGTTTTCAAGCCGCGGTCGACATCAAGCCCGATGATCCGCAGACTTTTATAAATCTGGCGAATTATTACGAAGGTCAAAACGCTGCTGATCGCGCCGAGCAGGTATTGCGGCAGGGAATCGCGAAAGATTCGAAGGCAGTGGAGTTGCCTGTGGCTCTGGCGCGGCTTTACCTGGAACGCAATCGCTTATTAGATGCCAAACATCTGCTTGATCAACTGGAAGCGTCAGACAGCCAATACCCGGACGGGCGCCGTGCGGTCGCGGCTTTCTATTTGCAAAGAGGGGACGCGGCTTCGGCTCTCGAACGATACCGCGCCATTGTCAGCCGGGACGACAGCGATCAGGCTTCCGCCAGAAAAGTTGCCGAATGTTATCTGCAATTGGGCCGCTGGGCCGATGCGGAGCAGTGGATCGACCTGCGTGATAAGAGCCGAAGCGATGCCGATTTCAGATTGTTGCGGGCGAGAACTTACTTGGGCGCGTTACGGCTGCGCGAAGCCGCTGCCGAATTGCAATCCTTGATTAAAGATTCACCCGACGCGCCGGCAGTGTACCTCTATTTGTCTCAGGTGTATTCGGCGCAGGATCAGACGGGGCAAACGCAACAGGCTCTGACCGAAGCCATCCGCGTTCAGCCCGGATATTTACCCGCTCTTCTGGGGCTGGCAGACATCAGCTTGCAGCAGAACAATGCCAGCGCGGCGCTGGCTTATGCCAGCCGCGTCATTGCAACCAGTCCATGGTTGGCTGAAGCTCATATTCTCGCCGGCAGTTCCTACTTGTTGCTGGGAGACCTCGATCAGGCGCAAAGGGCTTTCCAGTTGGCGGCAGGCTTAGATCCGCGAAATCCCGCTGCGCAGGAGCGACTGGCTCGAGTGCTTGGCATGAAGGGAAACTATGCGGACGCGGAGAAGGCCTACGAGGCTTCCTTGGCCCTGGCCCCGGACTATTCGCCCGCCCTGAGCGGCTTGGCAGAAATGCTGGCGAGGCAAGGGAAGACCGCACAGGCGGCCGGGAGGCTGGACCGCCAGATCGCGGCCCGGCCCAAAGCCTTCCAGCTTTACGTATCCAAAGCAGAATTCTGCATGGCGCAGAAAGACTGGGCCTGCGCCGAGCATAACTATCAGCAAACACTGGAAGTGAATCCCTATTTCGTGAACGGTTACCTGGCGTTGGCCCACGTGTATGCCATCACCGACCGGCCGCAGAATATGATTCAGGAATATGAAGCGGCGCGCGCCAAATTTCCCGAGTACCTTCCTGCCTACGTGTTGTTGGCGCAAGTGTACGAATATGTTGGCGATATCCAGCACGCGCGTCAGACCTACCGGGATGCCCTGAAAATTGATTCAAATTCTTATCAGTCGTTGAGCAACCTGGCTCGCCTCGAGGCCGATTATGGAGGATCGCTGAGCGAGGCGATCGAGTTGGCTCAGAAAGCCAAGACAGAGCAACCCGAAGACCCTGGCGTGAGCGATGCGTTAGGCTGGATTTTTTATAAGCAGGGGTTATATCGCTCCGCCATCCCCCAACTCGAGGCGGCTTTAGCGAAGAATCCACAGACGGCACGCTTCCAATTTCACCTGGGCATGGCCTATCTCGCTGTTGGCCAATCTGCCCAGGCGCGCACCAACCTGCAAGCCGCGCTTCAGTCGGGACTAAGCGCTCATGATAAGCAATCGGCGCAAGAGGCATTGCAGAAGGCGGGCTCGTAGGCCCAATCAGTCGCCCATTCCGATATGGGATAGAATTAAGGCATCACAGAAATCGGAGAAATCATAAATGTATCCCGAAATAATGGTTATACCCATGCGCGAAGAATTGACCCGTTTGGGAATCGAGGAATTGCGCACCCCGGAAGCCGTCGACAAAGCTTTAAGCACGTCGTCAGGGACCGCACTGGTGGTAGTAAATTCCATCTGCGGATGCGCTGCCGGCCGCATGCGGCCTGCCGTCCGCATGGCCCTGCAGAATGCCGCGCATCCCGACAAGACGTTTACCGTTTTCGCGGGGCAAGACTTGGAGGCGACGGAGCGCGCCCGCAGCTATTTCACCGGGCAGCCGCCATCCTCGCCCTCGATTGCGATATTGCGGGACGGCAAGCTGGTCTACATGATGCCCCGGCGCGACATCGAATCGCGCGAAGCACCCGCCATCGCCGCCGAACTGAAAACGGCGCTCGACAAATTCTGCGCCAAGCCTGTACCGGTACAATAGCCGGAAATGTTTTTCTTCCTAAAAGCGTGGGGAAAGTTCTACTTCCTGGCCGGAGCGCTGATCGTAAATGCCTTCACCACGATTCCGTTGGGTTGAACCCCCACCGGAATCATGGTCAGAAGGGAATACTCTGTCGGCTCCAGCTTACGCGGCGAGCGCTTCTGGATTACCGTCACGTCTCCCGCTTGGGTGTCCACCACCAGGAGGTAGTTCTCGTCCTGCGAAAGCGCCAAGCCGTCTGGGTGGCTTCCCACCTCCACGGTGGTGATTCTTCGGCCCGCATCGATATCATAAACCGCAATACTGTTCGATCCGAAGTTGCTGGCATATAGCCGCGAGTTATCGTGCGTGATAATGGCGTGCGAAGGATGCTGGCCCACCAGCGCGCTGCTGCCCACTTCGTCGTTGCCGGTTTCGACGATGGACACGCTGTCGGAATCGAAGTCGCACACGATCAGTTCACCGCCGTCCGGCTTAAGCGCCAAACTCACTGGAGTTTTCCCCACGTCCAGCAGCGTGAGCACGCGATCGCCGCCGGCGGCAATACTACTCTTGCTACCCGCCAAGGCAATGGAGGCGATTTGTGACGATCCGGAGCAGGCCACGAATGCCTTGCTGGAGTCCGGCAAGATGGCAATATCCTCGGGCTGCTGACAAACCGGCAAAGTAGCGCGGACACGCCTGCCTTCAACGTCGATCACTGAGACCGTGTTGTCGCTCCGATTGGAGACCACCACCGAGCGGCCGTCAGGCGTAACCCTTGCCAGACCCGGGCCAACCCCCACGCCGATAGTTCCCAACACCGACCTCTTGTCGAGATCGATGGCCGAAACGTCGGCTGAGCCGGCGTTGGCGACGTAGGCCCGCTTCCCATCCTCAGAAACGTCAATAAAATACGGGCGGCCATGCACGCCGATTGTGGCAACCACCGTGTTGCCGGCAGTTTCGATTACGCTAATGGTGCTCGAGCCCGTGTTAACCACGTAAACTTCATTCTTCTTCGGGTTAGCCGTAACTCCGGTGGGTTCCATGCCAACGGCAACTGTCTTGGCCAGTTGAAAGGTGCGCAAATCAATCACGCTTACCGTATTGCTCTTGCCGTTGGTGACGTAGGCGTATTCCCGATACGTGGGCCCGTAATTGGGGAACGGAGGTTCGCGGAAATACCACCAGCCGGCGGCGGCCAGCAGTGGAAGTAAGACAATGATGAAGAGAAGTTTTCTCAAAAGTGGAAAGTGATCGATACAACAAAAAATTGGATCGGAAAGAAAGCACCAGCGGCGCGCCAACTTCTAAGTAGCGACCACCGTTGCCCTATCTCGCGCTCCAATCGCCGGCACAGTCCTGCCCACCACCGCCGCAATTTGCCGCACCTGGGTCATCAGATCATCGAACTGATCGGGAAACAATGACTGCGGACCATCCGACATAGCTTCGTCCGGCTTATTGTGCACCTCAACCATCAATCCATCTGCGCCCACCGCCACCGCCGCCCGCGAAAGCGGCGTGACTTTATTCCGCTTGCCTGTGCCGTGGCTGGGATCGACAAAGATAGGCAAATGGCTGAGTCGCTGCACCGCCGGGATCAGGCTCAGGTCGAGAGTATTTCGCGTATGATCGGCAAAAGTCCGCACCCCGCGCTCGCATAGCGCTACGTTGTAGTTACCTTCGCTCAAAATATATTCCGCCGCCATCAGGAATTCTTCCAGTGTCGCCGACATGCCGCGCTTAAGCAGCACCGGCTTCTTGGCTCGTCCCGCGCGCTTCAGCAGGGAAAAGTTCTGCATATTGCGCGCTCCTATCTGAATCATGTCCGCATACTCTTCCACCAGATCGAGCGATTCATTGTCGATCGCCTCCGTAATAATCTTCATGCCAAATTGCTTGCGAATATCTGACATGATGCGCAGGCCTTCCTCACCCAGCCCTTGAAACGAATAAGGAGAGGTGCGGGGCTTGTAGGCGCCACCGCGAAAAAATTGCGCTCCGGCACGATGCACGCGCTCCGCCACGGCAAACGCCTGCTCGCGGCTCTCGATCGCGCAAGGGCCCGCCACAATCGCCAGTCCCGGGCCGCCGATCGTGGCCTCCGTCCCGGCGAAACGAATGATCGTGTTCTCCTCTTTAATATCGCGGCTGACAAGCTTGTAGGGTTTCGAAACCTTAATGACTTCCTGCACGCCGGACATTTCTTCCAATGTGCCCTGCTCCACTTCACCCTTGTTGCCCGTGATACCGATGGCGGTGCGTTGTGCTCCCGGCATCGCATGCGCCCGGTAGCCCAGCTTCTCAATTTTGTCGCAGACGCCGCGTATCTGTTCTTCAGTCGCGTGCGCCTTCATGACTACCAGCATGGGAAACCCCTTTTGATTAGCAACGAGTGTTCTGAAGCGCCGACCTGACAGGCTCTCTCGACCGCGATTGCAAGCATCAAGTCTACCTGTGCCTGCTCATACGCCGCAAACGCGGCACCTGCCCTTTATACTTTTCACATGCCTCGTTCGATGGCTCGCGAGCAAGACATTCTGGCGCGTCCCGCGCCCAGGCGGCCTCCCCGCCTCACCGCGCGCCGCATCGGCATCCACACTTCCACCGCCGGAGGCATTCACAATGCCGCCGAGCGAGCTTACCGCATCGGCTGCAACACGTTGCAGATTTTCTCCTCCAGCCCACGCCAGTGGGCGCCCTATGAACTCAGCAATCCTCTGTGCGAGGAAATGTTTCGCCTGCGCGCCCGGTATGACCTGAAGCCGCTTGTGATCCACACCAACTATCTGGTGAATTTAGCCAGCACGAATCCGCTGTTTCTAAAAAAGTCCATCGAAGCCTTTCGCGGCGAAGTCGAGCGCGCCCTCGCCGTCTGTGCCGACTATCTTGTCCTTCATCCCGGATCGTTTCGCGGCGCCGATCGCGAGGCGGGACTGCTACAAACCGCTTCCGCCATCGCCGCCTCCACACAAGACCTTGATCTTGCGAAAGCCGGGCTCACCATCTTGATTGAAAATACTGCGGGCGCGGAATATTCCCTCGGAGGCAGTTTTGAACAGGTTGCGGAGGTGATTGAGCGCTTACAGGGCATTGTCCCCATCGCCGCCTGCATTGATACCTGCCATACTCACGTGGCCGGCTACGACATCGTCAGCGAAGATGGAATCTATCAGACCCTGCAGCATCTCGATGAAACCGTCGGACTCAATCACGTGAAGGTCATTCACTGCAACGATGCCAAAGCGGAGCGCGGCTCGAAGCTGGACCGCCATCAACAAATCGGTAAAGGAACCATCGGTCTGCAGCCGTTTCGCATTCTGCTGAACGATCTCCGTTTAGCTCACGCGGCTTTCATCGCCGAAACTCCCATCGAGAAGCCGGGGGATGATCGCAGAAATGTTGAAGTCTTGAAAAAGTTAGTTGTCTAGCTGGTTCGACTTCTTGCATCTAAAATCGCCATGACTATGCGTCCCCTTCGTTTCAGCGTCCTGTTGCTATGGACAGTATTCCTCGCCCCTATCGCCTTTGTGTCTGCTCAATCCGCAGCTCCTTCCGAAAACCATCCCGTCGAAATTGCAATGAAGAACGTGATGTACCACTTCACCGATCACATCGCGGTACACATTATTCAATTGCAAGGGCATCTTTTGCCCGCCAAGCCTGGAACGGTCGTGTTCTTCGATGACAAGAACTCGTTCATCCTGGCAATGGCGTCGGCCGAAATTTCAATCAGTTGCAGCGACCTGGCGCGAGTGCTGAATGAAAATGTTTTCTCCGCCTCCGACTCTCCGATCAAAGACATCGGCATTGAGCGCAAGAACAATCAGTTGATCATTCGCGGCAAACTGCCCCAGAAGGCCGGAGTCTCCTTCGAAACCGCCGGAACCATTTCCGCCGAACGGGATGGCCGGATCCGTCTGCACACCGAGCACGTAAAGGCGGCTCGCCTGCCGGTGAAAGGCTTGCTCGACCTGCTCGGAATCGACCTTGCCCGCCTCATCGATACAAAAAACATTCACGGCGTGGCGGTCGACAAGGACGATCTGCTTCTCGACCCCCAACTAATTCTGCCGCCGCCGCGCATTCAAGGAAAAGTGACCGCCGTCCGTATTCAGGGGAACGATATCGTTCAAGTATTCGGCGACAAACCATCTTCCAACTTCGCCGCTAGGCAAACCGGCAACTACATTGCCTTCCGTCATGGCGAGATGCGCTTTGGAAAACTCACCATGCACGACGCCGATTTGATCATGATCGACATGGACCCAGCCGATCCTTTCGATTTTTTTCTGGATCATTATCAGGAGGAGTTGGTCGCCGGCTATACCAAGAGCACTCCGGAATATGGTCTGAGAACCTACACCAAGGATTACAACAAGCTCCGAAGGCGGACTTCCAAGCAATAGAACATGAATAATCCCCGATTCTCGTGCTTGAACTCAAACACCGCAAAGATGTCTGCTAGACCATTCTTCCGGCATCGTTCCGCCCCGTCATTGTAGAATCTAAGGTTTAACGTCCACCCCCAGACCCTTATGCCCCATCCAGAGAACATGCAGCAAGACATCGCCAGCGGAACTCCCAGATCGGACGATGACCGTTACGATCCGCAGCGCGTAGAAAGCAAGTGGTTCGATCGATGGCAGAGCGATGACAAGCTTTACGCCGCCGAACCGGACTCGTCGAAGAAGAAATTCTACGTTCTCGAAATGCTGCCGTATCCCTCCGGCGCTCTGCACATGGGACACGTGCGCAACTATTCCATTGGCGACGCCTTGGCGCGTTACATGTGGATGAACGGTTACAGCGTGCTTCATCCCATGGGTTGGGATTCCTTCGGCTTGCCCGCGGAAAACGCGGCCATTCAAAACAACACGCCGCCGCGCCAATGGACCCAGGGCAACATCGCGAAGATGAAGGCGCAGATGAAGCGCCTCGGCTTCGCCTACGACTGGTCGCGCGAAGTCACCACCTGCCTGCCCGAATACTATCGCTGGAACCAGTGGTTCTTCCTCAAGTTTTACGAGCAAGGCCTGGCCTACCGCAAGAAGAGCAGGGTTAACTGGTGTCCCAAGTGCGCCACGGTTCTTGCCAATGAGCAAGTTGTCGATGGATGTTGCTGGCGTCACGAAGGCACGCCCGTGGAACAGCGCGAACTCGAGCAATGGTTTTTGCGCATCACCAAATATGCCGACGAATTGTTGCGCGATCTGGAAAAGTTGGACGGTTGGCCGGAAAAAGTAAGGACCATGCAGCGCAACTGGATCGGCCGCAGCGAAGGTACGCTGGTCGATTTCAAACTCGACTACGCCGAGAATCACAAGGGCTTTGGGCCTGCGGGTTCGACCATCAGCGTCTTCACCACGCGTGTCGATACCATCTTCGGTGCCACCTCGGTTCAGTTAGCGCCGCAGCATCCCATCATTGCCGATCTGGCTGCGGCCAATCCTGACCTCCGCACCAAGGTCGATCAACTTATCGCCGAGCAACGCAAAGCCAAAGAAGTCGGAGATATCGGCGAAATCGAGAAACATGGCGTTCCCACCGGACGCTTCGCCATCAATCCGTTCAACGCTGAAAAAGTTCCCATCTGGGTGGCGAACTACATCCTGATGGATTACGGCACTGGCGCCATCATGAGCGTGCCCGCTCATGACGAACGTGATTTCGAATTCGCCAAAAAATACAATCTCGAAATTCGTCTCGTGGTTCTTCCCATCCCTAAGGACGAAGAAGAAACCATGGCAGAGCCGACGCTCCCCTTTATCAGCCACGAGGGCTCTCTGATCAATTCTGGGCGCTTCAGTGGTCTCGAGTGCGGCGACGCAGTCAAGAAGATGTCTGCCGAGGCGGAAAAATTTGGCTACGGCAAGGCCACCACCACATATCGCTTGAAGGATTGGGGAATCTCTCGTCAGCGCTATTGGGGTACTCCCATTCCCATGCTCTATTGCGAGAAGGACGGAATCGTTCCTGTACCAGAAAAAGACCTGCCGGTAATTTTGCCCGAGGCTGTTGATATCGCCAATGTGCAGGGATCGCCCCTCGGAGCGTTGCCCGAGTTCGTCAATGCGACGTGCCCGAAATGCGGCGGCCCGGCGCGGCGTGAAACCGATACCATGGACACTTTTGTTGATTCCTCCTGGTATTTCTATCGCTACACCGACGCGCTAAACGATCACGCTCCCTTCGACAGTAAAGCGGCGCAATATTGGTTTCCCATCGATCAATACATCGGCGGCGTGGAGCACGCCATCTTGCACTTGATCTACTCCCGCTTCTGGACAAAGTTCATGCGCGACCTGGGTCTTATCACCAACGACGAACCAGCCGAACGTTTGTTCACGCAGGGCATGGTCATCAAAGACGGCGCAAAAATGTCGAAGAGCCTGGGCAATGTAGTAAGTCCGGATGAGATGGTGGCACGCTATGGCGCGGATGCGGCTCGGCTCTACAGTCTGTTTGCCGCGCCTCCCGATCGCGACCTCGATTGGCAGGACTCCGGCATCGCGGGCATCCAAAGATTTTTGGGAAAGGTGTATCGCTTTGTCGAGGCCAACGCTCGTCCGCAGGACCCAGCATGGCGCGAACCCGTGCCCGCGCTATCCGGCTCCGCGCGCCAGCTTCAGCGCAAACTTCACCAGACCATCGAACGTGTCACCGACGACTTTCAGGGCCGCTGGCACTTCAACACCTGCATCTCCGCCATCATGGAATTGGTGAACGAGGCCAATCAGAGTGTGGCAGGACAGAAATCCTCCACGAGTTCACCGGAAATCCGTGAAGAGCTTCCGCTTAGCTTGCTGGCCGAGGTCCAACGCACGCTCGTATTATTGCTCGCGCCCTTCGCGCCCTATCTCGCCTCTGAGCTCTGGGAGATGGTGGGCGAACAGGGAAGCTTACTAAAAGCTCCCTGGCCAAAGTACGACGCGGCGCTGGCCAAGGAAGATGAACTGGAAATCCCGGTGCAGGTAAACGGAAAGTTGCGCGGCCGCGTCATGGTGCCTGCCGATTCGGCGGAGGATTTTGTCATCGCCCGCGTCCTGGCTGACGAAAAGGTGCAGGCGGCGATTGCCGGCAAGCAGATCGTAAAAAAGATAGTTGTTCCCGGCAAGCTCGTGAACATTGTCGTACGCTAATTTCATGCCTCGCGGCTCACCCACCCTCGAAGGCTTTCGCACCGCTTTCCGCAACCCATCGCTCACCTTCACCGAGATCGCGTGGCGATGGAGCGTGGGCGGTGTTGCCTTCGGGCTGTTCGCCCTCTGGGTGGTCGAGTACCTGAACAGCCTGCTGGTCACCAAAGCCGACGCCGCTCTTTTGTCGACGAAACAGCCGCTATTGATCGCCCGGGCCATCACGCACATCCTGAGTGGAAGCTTGAATCGGGCGGTGTTATCGGCGGTGATCGCGCTGGTTGCATTAACACTGCTTTGGATTGTCGCTGCTTCTCTCGGCCGCATCGCCACCGTCCGCGGCTTGCTCAGCCGCCTTCACAGTCAGTCTCTGACCGCAGAACATGCCGCGCATGCAACCCGGCCGCTGCGTTCTGTAATCGGATTGAATTTCCTCCGTGTTGCTCTCACTTTGGCCGCGCTGCTCGCTCTCGCGGGTGCCGCACTTTTGGCAGGGTTTGTCTCTTCGGATAAAAATCCTCAGCCCGGTCTGGTTTTTATTCTGTTCCTGCCCTTGGCCGGCCTTATTTCATTTCTATGGTTTGCATTCAACTGGCTGTTGTCGCTGGCCGCCGTATTTGCCATCCGCGACGGTGCGAATGCGCTGGGCGCGCTTTTTGCCGCCGCCTTATTTTTTCGTGAGCGCTCCTGGCCGCTCACTGCGGTCAGCACGTGGACCGGACTCGCGCATTTGGTTGCGCTCAGCATCGCCAGCACGGCGGCCTCTTTTCCACTCGCTTTTTTAGCAGTCGCACCTTGGCGGCTGATCGCCGTCTTCATCCTTCTGGTCACGCTTGCCTACTTTGCGGTCGTCGACTGGCTCTACATCGTTCGCCTGGCTGGATACATTTTCATCACAGAAATGCCGGAGCCTTTGCCCGAGCCTGTACCCACCCCGCCCGCTCCCCCGCAGACCTTCTTGCCGCAAAGCTCCATGGATCGCGATGAACTGATCCTGAGCGACCTTCCCAACCTGGCCGTTGAGCCCTAATCGCCTACCCCACCCTGGCGCTTTACAGCGGCGGCCTGATTTGAGAAACTCATCCGTGGAAACCCAATCCAGACTTACGCACTCCCCGCTTAGTCAATCCATCGTCATCCTCGACTTCGGATCGCAGTACACGCAACTCATCGCGCGCCGCATCCGCGAACAGAATGTGTTCTCGGTGGTGCTGCCTTGCACCGCGTCGCTTGCCGAAATTAAGAACAGCGCCCCTATCGGCATCATCCTTTCCGGCGCGCCCTGGTCGGTCTACGACAAGGACGCCCCGCCCGCGGACAAGCGCCTCTTCGACCTGGGCCTGCCTGTGCTCGGTATTTGTTACGGACTTCAATTCATGGTTCACACTCTTGGCGGCAAAGTTCGTCCCGCGGACAAACGCGAGTACGGCCACGCCGAAATTGACATCATTGCCGAGTCCATTCTTTTTAAAGGCCTGGCTAGGCGCCAACCGGTATGGATGTCTCATGGCGATGAAGCTTTGGAATTGCCTCCCGGTTTTGAGTTGACGGCAAAAACTGCGCACGCCGTCGCCGGAATTCAGAACGTTGCGAAGAGATGGTTTTCGGTGCAATTTCACCCCGAAGTTCACCATACCCGCAACGGCACAGAAATTTTGCGCAACTTCATCTTTCAAATTTGCGGCGCCAAGCCCACCTGGACTCCGCAGCACTTTATCGATGCAACCATCGAGCAAGTCCGCCGGCAGGTTGGCAAAGGACGCGCCATCTGCGCGCTTTCCGGCGGCGTAGATTCTTCCGTCGCGGCCGTGCTGGTGGATCGTGCCTTGCGCGACGCCAAGGGCAAGTCCCGGCTGACCTGCATCTTCGTGAACAACGGAGTCCTGCGCAAAAACGAGTTTGAAAAAGTGCAGAAAACCCTGCACGACAAGCTAGGTCTGAAGCTCGATGCCGTTGACGCTACCAGTCGCTTCCTCGGTAAACTCAAGGGCGTTACAGATCCTGAGAAGAAACGCAAAATAATCGGCAACGAATTCATCAAGGTTTTCGAAAAAGAGGCCCGCCGCATCGAGAAAAAAGAGGGCAAGGTCACCTGGCTGGTGCAGGGAACCCTCTATCCGGACGTGATCGAATCGCGATCGGTACGCGGCCCGTCGCAGGTCATCAAGTCGCACCACAACGTCGGTGGGCTCCCGGAAAAGATGAAGCTCAAGTTGATCGAGCCGCTGAAAGATTTATTCAAAGATGAAGTTCGCAAGATCGGCCGCGATCTCGGCATGCCCGAAGAAATTCTGCAGCGTCAACCATTCCCCGGCCCCGGCCTGGCGGTGCGGGTTCTAGGCGAAGTAACCCCAGAGCGCCTGGCGCTGCTCCGCGAGTGCGACGACATTGTGGTCACCGAAATCAAGAACGCCGGCCTCTACACCAAAGTCTGGCAATCCTTCGCCGTTCTTCTGCCAGTGATGTCGGTCGGCGTGATGGGCGACATGCGGACCTACGCCTACACCTGCGCCATCCGTGCCGTCAGTTCCGAGGACGGCATGACCGCCGACTGGGTCGCGCTCCCGCACGACGTCCTGAAAAGTATTTCCAGCCGCATCGTGAACGAAGTGAAAGGCGTGAACCGCGTGGTCTATGACGTCACGTCCAAGCCGCCCGGAACCATTGAGTGGGAATAGAAACTCTCGGCTCTAACCATTCGTTCTTAGCTTGAATATTATTTTTCGTCGCGCTGGACTGTTTCCATCGAAAATGCCGGCAGGCACACGGCGATGTATTCCGCTCCGCCTTCATTCGGGGTTGAGTAGCGAATCCATTCCCCCGCGTGAGCAATGACCGCTTGTCCGGCGGCCACTTCAAGCGTTCCACCTCTGTGTTCCACGTGTACCGTTCCCTTTAGAACTACTGTGAATTCGTCGAACGCGGGGGTCTGCCCGGGCTCGCTCCATCCCGCTGGACTGCGCATGTGCGCGATGCTGGTGGAAGTAGTCTGCGAGTTGACACGTCCAATGTATTCGTCGATAAGCTTCGGTTTATTGCCGGCGGATTCGATTCGCGTGGGCTGAAGGATCAGAGTTGGCATGGGATTTTTATTTACGCTCGTGTGAGTCTAACAAAGCCCGGTTCCCAGATTCTCACCCATGCATCATTTACAATCGTTCCCTATGTTCTATCGCTCGGATAATCGTACGGTCGATCAGCTGCGGCCGGTTTCCATGACTCCAGATTTCATCACTACTGCAGAAGGTTCGGTTCTCATTGAAGTGGGGAATACTCGCGTGATTTGCACCGCGTCCATTGAAGAGACCGTGCCTGCCTTCATGCGAAACTCCGGCAAAGGATGGATATCCAGCGAGTACGCGATGATTCCACGTGCCACGCTCACGCGCACGTCGCGCGAAGTAGCCAAAGGCCGACCCAGCGGTCGCACTCACGAAATCCAACGCTTGATCGGACGATCCTTGCGCGCCGTTACCGACTTATCGCGCATGGGCGAGCGCACTATCTGGATTGACTGCGACGTAATTCAGGCCGATGGCGGAACGCGCACCGCTTCAATTACCGGAGCGTTCGTGGCGCTTGGTCTGGCGCTGCAGAAATTGGTGGAGGCCGGAACTTTAACTTCGGTTCCTCTGCGTGATTTTGTGGCTGCCGTAAGCGTCGGAATTGTCGACGGAGAAGTCCTGCTGGACCTGGCTTACGAAGAAGATTCGCGCGCCGACGTCGACATGAATTTCGTCATGACCGCCGGCCACAAAATGGTCGAGGTGCAAGCCACCGCCGAGCGCCAGGCCTTCGACGAAGCGCAGTTCGCCAAAATGATGGCATTCGCTCGCCAAGGCGTCCAGGCCCTAATCGCCAAGCAGCAAGCGGTGCTCAGCGGACTCACACTGCGGCAGTAAGCCCTACTCTTCCAACAGTTCTTTCAGCAACTCGTGCCGCTTCGCCGAAAACGGATTCACAACCGTTATTCCGCTCCACGTGAATCCCTGTTGCATATCTTCAGATAAGAGCACCCGGCATCCCGCGCTAGCAGCCGCCGCTAGAATAATGGCGTCCCAAATGTCCAGCCCATGGTCTACCGCCAAATCCGCCGCGGCGTTCAGTACGAAAGGCGACGTTTCAATCACGGAGAAGACTTCCAGAAAGGTGCCGACCGCCGATCGCGCGCTCGCAGCTTTGTAGTGGGCCTTGCGCACGAGCACCCGAAATAGTTCGCCCAAAACCTGCACCGGAACGTAGGTGTCGCCCGCCGGCAGCCGCGCAATCATCTCCGCGGCGTCCGCCTGACGGGCGGCTCCGTTCACTCCCTCGATATAGGCCAGAATGTTTGTGTCCAGTGCCACTTTCACCGTAGCCACCGTCAGTCGTAGAGTTCGTCTCTCGTCCAGCGTCCGATATTCTTGGTGGGTTGCTTGCGTAAACGCCGCTGCAATCGCGCCCATCCAGCCGAATCGCCGACTTTCCCTGACTTCGACTGCACCGGAGCGATGCGCGCTACCGGCCTGCCATGGCTCGTCACCACGTAGCTTTGCCCTTCCTTCACATCTCGTAAAAGTTGCGAGAATTTGCGGTTGGCGTCGGCGGCTGAGATGGCTTTTTCCATAAAAGATCCTAAAGTAGTTATATTACCTACTTTAGGATGCTGGGGTCAAAGCGAATTTAAGTTGATGTTGCGGACAGATGCCGGGCTACGCGATCGAAACCGTCTTGATATTCATGAACTCCCGAATCCCATTCGCCGAGAGCTCGCGTCCATGTCCCGAATGTTTGACGCCCCCGAACGGAATGCGTGGATCGGACGCCACCATCTTGTTGATGAAAACCATCCCGGATTCCAGTTCATTGATGAATCGCTCGCGCTCGGCGGCGTCGCTGGTCCAGGCGCTTGCGCCCAATCCGAAGCGGCAGTCATTGGCCAGGCGAATCGCTTCATCAATGTTCTTCACCCGAAACAGCATCGCCACTGGACCAAAGAATTCTTCCGCATAAGCCGGCGAATCCTTTGGAATATCGGTTAAAACCGTCGGCGCATAATAATTTCCCGGAAGATGCAACGGTTCTCCGCCTGTCAAAACCCGGGCGCCCGCCTTCACCGATTTCTTCACATCCGCATCCAGAGACTTCACCGCGTCGGCGGTGGCTAGCGGCCCCAGTTCGGTTTTCTCATCGAAGGGGTCGCCAATGCGCAGATTCTTCATCCGCGCCACGAACTTCTGCTCGAATTCCGCGGCGATCCCATCGGCCACAATGAAACGCTTGGCGGCGATACACGACTGGCCGTTATTGATCACGCGCGCCTCCACCGCCGTGGCAACGGCAGCGTCGAGATTTGCGCTTGGCATTACGATGAACGGATCACTCCCGCCCAATTCGAGCACAACTTTCTTGATCCGCTTGGCCGCCGATACCCCGACTTCTATGCCAGCCTGCTCGCTTCCCGTAAGCGTGGCAGCCACCACCCGCGGATCGTTAAGAATCGCATCCACTTGCTGCGAGCCAATCAGCAGAGTCTGAAACGCTCCCTGGGGAAATCCAGCTTCCAGAAAGATCTTCTCAATTTCAAGGGCGCACTGCGGAACGTTTGAGGCATGCTTCAACAAGCCGACGTTACCCGCCATCAGCGCCGGAGCAGCGAATCGAAAAACCTGCCAGAAAGGGAAGTTCCATGGCATCACGGCGAGAACAGGTCCGATCGGGCGGTAGCGAACGAAACTCTTCTGCTTGCCCGTGTCGATGACTTCATCGGCTAGAAAGCGCTCTGCATTCTCGGCATAGTAGCGGCATCCGCCCGCGGATTTCGTCGCCTCCGCAATCGCCGCCTTATAAGGCTTGCCCATTTCCAGCGTCATCAGGTGGGCGAACTTTTCCTTGTCCCGTTCCAGAATTTCGGCAGCCTTCGTCATGCGGCGGGCGCGCTCGGTAAAAGAAGTTTTTAGTTCGGCGCGGAAAGTCTTCACCGCCAGTTGCAGTTTTTGTTCAATCTCTTTGCTGGTCAGAGCTTCAAACGTGCGAATTACTTCGCCCGTGGCGGGATTCGTAGTTGCGATAGCCATGATGGATTTTCCTTCGGAATGTAGTCTCTATGAAAGGCTTCCAATAGAGCAACCGAGCTCGGGATTTCTCGCGGCGGTCATACCACTATACCATTGTGTTTTGCCTTCAGTTTTCTATAACCCTTTCATCCTCACTCGCGTATATACTTGACGTATATACAAGGATTGAATATGGGAACAGCTCGCATATTTCGCTCGGGGAACAGCCAGGCAGTCCGTTTGCCCAAACAATTCCGCCTGAAAAGCAACGAGGTTGAAATCTTTCGACGCGGAGACGAAATTGTGCTGCGTGAGAAGGATGGAACCATGGCTCGCGCCTTCGATTTACTAGCCGGTCTTCCCGACGATTGGTTGACCGAAATACAAAGAAAACGCGCCAGGAAAGATCTGCCGCAGAAGCGCAAGGGCTTGTAATGGAGGCTCGCTACCTTCTTGACACAAACATCTGCATTTACATCCGTCAGCGCCGCCCCGAAGAAGTGCTGCGGCGCTTTCGAAAATTACGTCCCGGAGAAGCTGTACTCTCCGTGATTACCTACGGCGAACTCCTCTATGGCGCTATGAAGAGTTCGCAACCGACCACTGCTCTTGACCGCCTGCACGAATTGGTTCGTTTACTTCCCGCCCTGCCGCTGCCGGAAACTGCAGGAGAAACCTATGGGGCCCTTCGTGCCCATCTCGAAACAAAAGGCGAGATGATCGGAAACAACGATCTCTGGATTGCCGCCCATGCCCTCGCCAGCAAGTTGACCCTGGTCACCAACAACCTGAGAGAATTTCAACGCGTTCGAGGCCTTGAGATTGAGAATTGGGCAGTCGAGGCTCGCTAACCACCCGCATTCGATTGTCATCTTCCCAGTCTTTCCCATGGTTTACAATGGACTGTTTTCCGCATTCATCTTCGTCTGCCCTGGAGGAAATCTATGAAGCTTACCCCCGGTAAACTTGCGGGTCTTAAGAAAGTCTCAAACGACCGTGGCGTCATCGCGGCCGCAGCCATGGATCAGCGCGGCTCTCTGCAAAAGTCTCTGGCCAAAGAGAAAGGTGGCGAAGTTACTGATGCCATGATGGAAGAGTTCAAAACTCTCGTCACGGAAGTGTTGACGCCGCATGCCAGCGCCATCCTGCTCGACCCCGAGTGGGGACTGCCCGCCTCCAAGCGCCGCGCCAAGAACGCAGGCCTCCTGCTCGCCTATGAAAAAACTGGTTACGACAAGACCGGCCCCGGCCGCCTCGGCGATCTGCTTGACCACTGGTCCGCCCGCCGCTTGAAAGAGGCCGGCGCCGATTGCGTGAAGATTCTCCTGTACTACACGCCCTTCGATCCCAAGGCCGTCAACGATAAGAAGCACGCCTGGGTGGAGCGCATCGGCGATGAGTGCCGCGCCAATGACATTCCCTATTTCCTGGAATTCGTAGGCTACGACGAAGGCGCCGACGAAAAGGGTCTGGATTATGCCAGGAAAAAGCCGCAGATCGTCACTGAGGCCATGCGCGAATTCAGCAAAGACCGCTATGGCGTCGACGTACTGAAGGTCGAAGTCCCGGTGAACATGAAATTCGTCGAGGGCATGAAGTGCTTCGGCGGGCAAAAAGCCTACTCCAAACAGGAAGCCATCGATCTCTTCCACAAAGCCGCCAGCGCCACCACCAAGCCGTTTATCTACCTTTCGGCCGGAGTCAGCAACTCCGAGTTCAGCGAGACCCTCGAACTGGCTGGCGAATCCGGAGTGAAGTTCAACGGCGTCCTCTGCGGACGCGCCACCTGGAAAGACGGCATTCCCATCTACGCCAAACAGGGCGCGGCGGCATTCCGCTCGTGGTTGGAAACCGAAGGCGTGAAGAACATCAACAACGTCAACGGCAAGCTGAAGGCTGCGACTTCGTGGCATTCGATCTACGGAGTGGAGCCGGCGCTGGTCAACGCGTAAGAAGTTAACGTTATTCAGTACGAGCGCGGGCAACTTCAGCTCGCGCTCTTTTCTATTCGCGGGCATTTCCGGAGCGCTGAAGCTCTACGACTCTTTATGGAATCCAACCCACAAACCGCTCTTATCACCGGCGCCTCCGGCGGTATCGGATACGAACTCGCCAAGCTTTTTGCCCGCGATCACTACAACCTTGTGCTCGTGGCTCGCAGCCCGGACCGCCTGAGGCAAGTCGCGAACGAACTCCAGAGCGAGTTTGGAATTTCCGTCAAGACGGTCGTCCTCGACCTTTCCCAAGCTTGGGCCGCGAAATCTTTGTTCGAGCAATTGCAGCAAGAGGGAACCAGCGTCGATGTTCTGGTGAACAATGCCGGCTTCGGAGGCTTCGGCGAATTCGCCTCGATGTCGCAGGAAGAAATCCTCGGCCAGATTTCTCTCAACATCACCGCGCTCACTCAGTTAACCCGCCTGTTTCTTCCCCCAATGTTGGCGCAGCGCCGCGGCAAGATCATGAATGTGGCCTCCACTGCGGCCTTTCAACCCGGTCCACTCATGGCCGTCTACTACGCCACCAAAGCTTATGTGCTTTCATTCTCCGAGGCGCTGTCCAATGAAGTCGCGAAATCCGGCGTGGTGGTAAGCTGCTTCTGCCCCGGAGCCACCGATACAAACTTCCAGAAACGCGCCGGCATGGAGAACTCTCGTCTCTTCAAAAAAATCGGCGCCATGAAAGCGGATGTCGTGGCGCGGGATGGCTACCGCGGACTGATGGCTGGCAAGACAGTCGTGATTTCCGGCACGCAGAACTGGCTGGTCGCAGAGTCCGTGCGCTTCGCTCCCCGCAAGCTGGTTACGGCAGTCTCTCGCTGGGTGGCGGAAAAAATCGAGTAGCGACCCTTCACTGGTAAGCTACTGCGTCGACTGCAACTGCGCTGCAAGTTGATGGATTCCCGAGACATCGAAGAAGTTCGACAAGTCCGCATGTCCCGCTAGCGTTTGCCGCTCTTTGCCTTCCACCAGAATCTTCACTCTCAATATTCCGGGCAAGTTCGCCGTGAGCGTCTGTATTAACGACGCCACCGTCAGTTCCTCCGAAAGTACACCCGAGCGATGGCCGTCGGCAAATGCGGCATTGATGTCGATCACCGCCAGTCCCGGGTCGACCAGATAAACGCTGCGCACATCAGAACCCGGAGGCAGCGGATGCGGCGAAGTCTTATCCAGGTAGATGGCGATCAGCGCGCGCAGTAACTCTTCCGCCCGCTCCTGGCGCACACTGGGCAACGGAATCCGAGCCGCCTGCGAGTGCAGGACCCCAATGTCGTCGTAGGCCACATAAAGCGTTACCTGCTCCGTCGCTCCCGCTACCGGCGGTGCCACCGGCCGCGTGTCGACCGTGGTCACCGCCCCGGCTTTGGCCCGGCCGCGCATGTTCCAGGCATAAATGCCCATGGCCAGCACCGCCAGCAGCAGCACGCTAACTGCGAAATAAAGATGGCGCGGAATCATGGCGCGGCCGCCAGTTGCGCTCGGATGGCAACAATTCCATTGGCCACCGCGCCCACTACGAGTTGCTGGTAATCCGCCGAAGCCAGTTGACCAAGATCCAGCGCCGGTGGCGCAACCTCTACCGCAATCGCTGCCGTGGTCACATTATTCAGCGGCCGCAGCGGTGATGTGAGCACTCGCACTTGCACCTGCTGCCGCGTCAACTCCCCCGCCACACTCGCCGCTGCCGCCTGACTCAAAGGCATCGCGCGTTGCTGCGCCGTGCTCCAGGAATGGAATGGCCCTCGGTCTTCCTGCCCGGTATAAGGCAGCAGCGCCGTATAGAGTCGAACCCCGTGACCATTCGACGCCGCATGCAGCGCAATGTAGATTGCCGCATGCGTTGTGTTCGCAAAATACGCGCGGTCATCCAGCGAAATGTTGGCATCGGAGTCGCGCAACACCAGCGTCGTAATGCCTTTCCCTTCCAGTTCGTGTCGCAACCGCCGGGCAAACGCCACCGTGATGTCTTTTTCCGCCAGAGTATTACTCAGAGCCTCGCCCCGGTCGCTTCCTCCGTGGCTCGCATCTACCACCGCGAAATAACGCCGCTCCACAGTCGCAGTTGGACTGGCCGGCGATGGCGTGGGTGCAGAAGGCTGCTGCGGAGCAGTTGCCGCCGGCTGAGCCGTTGCCGGGCCGGTTGACGTAGCGGTTGCTTGCGTCTTCGCAGGTGCGAGTGTGACCGTCCGTCCATCCGGGCTAAAACTGGCCAGCAGCGGAACGTTCGTGCTGACGTTAATCACCGCTGCCCCATTGCTCTCTGAAAAAGTCGCTGACGGAATCGCTTTGCTGTCGAAGGTCAACGTTGGCGACGCCGGCGCGATGACTGGGTCGCGGCTAAACGTCATCCGCAACTTGCCGGCCTCAGTCGCAATCGACGGATTTACTGGAGCGGTAAAGTGCAACACCAGCCGCGAACCATCCTCGGGCGCAACTGCCGCCGTAAAGTGTGTGCCTACACTTCCGATAAACAGCCGGTCAGATTCCGCATGCAGCGTTGCGGGACCTCCCAGAAAGCGCGGCAGCAGGGAATTGAGCGCCGATAACGGCACCAGCCCCCGCCCATTCTCCAGCAGAAATTTTCCCGTAAGGTCCGCCT
This sequence comes from uncultured Acidobacteriota bacterium, assembly GCA_963758565.1. Lineage (GTDB taxonomy): Bacteria > Acidobacteriota > Terriglobia > Terriglobales > Acidobacteriaceae > Sulfotelmatobacter. The sequence continues at coordinate 2,020,958 of CAVWVX010000001.1, forward strand.
CGCGTCCCTGCACCCGGCCACGGCTCTGGCCCGCCGAGAAATCTCCCAGAATGTTGTTGTAGTGTATTCGCCAGCGCGAGCCTTCCGTCTTCGCGCTCACCGTTCCCAAAGGATCCAGCAGTTCCAGCAATCCCACGTACTCGCGGCCCTGGCGCTCCACCACCGGCACCGAATAATTGGCCGCAGTCGAATACACTGCCAGATGCTTCTCCGGTGGCGCAGCTGAGACCAACACAAACGCAAGCAACAACATGCCCGCGGCGGCAAGCCCACTCGCCAAAAGCCTTCCCCCGCTAGTCGAGCGCATACACCGTCAGTCCGCTTAGCAGTTTGGGATAGAAATCGGTCGATTTCTGCGGCATCACCTCGCCCGCAAACGCAATGTCGCGCACCTGCCCCACACGGCAAGGGTTCAATAGGAACGCAATGTTAACGTGAGAGTTTTCCGGACTGCGCACCCCCGCCAGCGCTTCAGCCGCATCCCGTATGTAGGAAATATTCTGCTGGTTGCGGATCGATTCTTCCGACAGATCCAAAACCCGTTCCAGCAGGCATTTATGCAACTGCACTACATCCAGCGCCTGCTGCCGTAATGACAGTCCATCGAAAACTTGCGGAGTATTTGGGTTGGGATGGTGCAGCAAGAATGCACGCGTAGCCGTCGCCGCCAGAATTGTCGTTCCGCATCGCCCGGATTCCCGCAGCATCGCCGTCGCCCGCGGCGCATCCAGCGCCGGATCGATTTCATCCACGTCAAAAAATGCCCGCGCCGAATTGCGAAACTCCTCCTCCGAGAACGCCGGCAGGCTATGCACCAGCCGGTGCGTCGGCAAAATCGTCAGCGCAGGACTGTTCATATTCACGAAGGTCATCATCATGAACTCGGACGGTGCATCCCCCTCCGCTCCCGCAGCCCGGCATTCGTTTCGATAGGCCAGCGCAGTTTCGTACCGGTGATGTCCATCCGCAATGATCAGCTTCTTCTCGCTCATTGCGCTCTGCACAGCCAGGATCATCGCCGGATCGGTAACCTGCCACACCCGGTGAACCACACCGTTTTCATCCTTCGTTTCAATGTCCGGCTCGGCGTCACCCTCCAACAGGGAATCAATCTGTCCAGAGTCTTCGTACAGCATGAAAATTTGTCCAAAGTGCGCCCGCGTGGCCCGCAGCAAATCCAGCCGGTCGGCCTTCGGCTTCGCCAGCGTCTGTTCATGGCGGAACACCACTCCAGCCGCATAGTCCTCGATCCGCCCCAGCGCAATAAACCCTCGCCGTTCCATCTCTTTGGACGAATTCGGGACCGCAAACCGTTGCGAATACAAGTAGATGGAAGGCTGCGCATCCTGCCGCAGCACGCCCTGCTCCCGCCACTCCCTGAAATGCGCCGCCGCCCGCGTATATACATTATTCGCCGGATTGTCATTTCGCTCTTTCCGGCCAAGGATGATGCGGACGAGATTATGCGGACTGGCCACGTAATATCGCTCCTGCAGGGCGGGTGTGATCTTGTCGTAAGGCTGGGTCACCGCTTCGGACAGCGAGACGTGCTTCGGATCGTACCGGAACGCTCGAAAAGAATGGATGTCGGCCATGGGAACCATTGATTGTAGCAAGGTGGTGATGGTTGGCGGCGCCTGCTTTTCCTCTCCCACTCATTTTCCGAAATGGGGCCACCTTCCGCGATTGTCTCCAAAATTTGACAAAAAAATCGCCGCCGGCCGGGGCAAGCTGTGATACTATCGCGGCCAATAGAGGTGAGTATGGCCCTCCTGAATGGGCGCGGGTCTTCCCGCTCCCAAGGCCCTGTTCGCAAGTCGAGTTCGAGAGCTAGTTCGAACGTCCTGCCCGGTTCCAATCTCTGTAACTGCAAACTTGTGCGCCGCTCAGCAAGAAATTTATTTCGGACCTGGTTCCTCCTCTCCTGCTGCGCCCTGGCTTTGGCAACTTCCGCCTCCGCGCAAACCGATGTCAATGACGTTCACATTGTTCCGCGCGTGGCTCCAGCCGAATCACCATCGCATGCCGCCCCGCCTCAACCCCTCGCTGCGGATAACGACGCCGCCAAAAAGAACACCGAAGAAATTGCCAGGCAGACCGTCGTCCCTGCCTCGCTGAACACTCGCGTCCGCCCCTTGAAAGTTGCCGTTGATCTGGTCCTGGTCCCCGTCACCATCACCGATCCCATGAGCCGCCTCGTCACCGGCCTGGAAAAAGAGAACTTCGAACTCTACGAAGGCAATGCCAAAGAAGAGATCAAATCTTTTTCCAGCGAAGACGCTCCTGTCTCCCTCGGCGTGATCTTCGATTCCAGCGGCAGCATGAGCAGCAAGATGGATCGCGCCAAAGATGCCGTCGTGGAATTCTTCAAGACTGCCAACCCGCAAGATGAGTTCTTCATGATCACTTTTTCCGACGCTCCCGAAGTGGTCAGCGACTTCACCAGTTCGGTCGACGATATCCAGAGCAAGCTGGTCTTCACCGTGCCCCAGAAACGCACCGCCCTGCTCGATGCCATCTACATGGGCGTCAGCAAGATGCGTCAGGCCAAATATCCCAAGAAGGCTCTGCTCATCATCTCCGACGGCGGCGACAATCACAGCCGCTATACCGAGAACGAAATCAAAGCTTTGGTCAAGGAAGCCGACGTGATGGTTTACGCCATCGGCATCTACGATCGCTACTTCCAGTCAGACGAAGAGCGCCTGGGCCCCGCCCTCTTAGGTGACATTTCCCAGCTCACTGGCGGCCGCGCCTTTACCGTCGAAAATCCCAACGACCTCGGCGACGTCGCCACCAAGATCGGCGTCGAACTCCGCAACCAGTATGTTCTGGGGTATCGTCCCAGCAAAGCCGCCCGGGATGGCAAATGGCGTAAGATAAAAGTGAAGTTACTTCCGCCGAAAGGATTGCCGCCTCTCAAGGTGTATGCCAGGACCGGTTATTACGGACCCGAGGAGTAACCCGGGCAGCACGAAGCTTGGGCAGTCCGCAAGCTTCATTCTTTTGTTGGGATGCCTCCTGTGGGCGGCGATCGCCTCCGTGCCCAGCCTGTCCGCGCAATCCCAACCTTCGCAGTCCCAGTCCGCTCCCGCCGCCGCGTCGCAAGAACCCTCCGACAAAAATGGCACCTTCGTCATCCGCAAAGACGTCGACGAAGTCCTCCTCCACGCCACCGTCATCGATGAAAAGCAGCACATCGTCACCGACCTTGACCGCACCGCTTTCTCTGTCTTCGAAGATGGCAAGCCGCAGAACATTCTTTCCTTCCGCCACGAAGACATTCCTGTCGCCATCGGCATCGTCATCGATAACTCCGGCTCCATGCGCGAGAAGCGCGCCAAAGTAAATCAGGCTGCGCTCAACCTCGTCCGCGCCAGCAATCCGCAGGACGAAGTCTTCGTCGTAAATTTCAACGACGAATATTACCTCGATCAGGATTTCACCAACGACCTGCTCAAACTGAAAGAAGCTCTCGAGAAAATTGACGCCAAAGGCGGCACCGCTCTACGCGACGCCGTTGTCGCCTCCGCCGAGCACCTCAAGAAAGACGCCCGTCTCGAACGCAAGGTCATATTCGTCGTCACCGACGGCGAAGACAACGCCAGCCGCAGCAGCCTCGAAGATGCCGTCAAGCAGCTTCAGGAAGAAAACGGACCTTCGGTCTACGCCATCGGCATCCTCGGCGAGGAAGAGCATCCCAAACGTGCCAAGCGCGCTCTGGAAATCATCGCGCAACGTACCGGAGGCATCGCCTTCTTCCCCAAAACCCTCGACGAAGTCGACGAAATCAGCCGCCAGGTCGCCCACGACATCCGCAACCAATACACCATCGGATATCACCCCACCAACCCCCGCAGCGCCGGCGGCTTCCGCCAAATCCGTGTCGAAGCCAAATCCAAAGACCACAAGAAACTCATGGTCCGCACCAAGAGCGGCTACTACGCCGGTACCCAACCCTCCCAAGCGAAATAACCCAGCCTGTCGCAGTTAGTTAAGTTTTGTCATTTCGAACCGGCGGTTTTTGCCGGTGAGAAATCTGCTTTCCTCGTCGCAGCCAACGCCCCCGCGTCACACCCCCGCCCAAACTTCGCTAGTGGCCGTTCAAACGGCCCCACCCCAATCTATAGTTCCATTGACGTTCCCCGCCCCGCCCCCTTACCCTATACCGTGATCTCCAAAACCTCAGAACTCTCCCACCTCGGCGTTGCCGACGACATTACCGACCTCGTCGGCGGCACGCCCATGCTCCGGCTCAAGCGCCTCGTTCCGCCCGGCTCCGCCGACATCTTTGCCAAACTCGAATACCTCAACCCCGGTGGCAGCGTTAAAGATCGTGCCGCCGTCGGCATCATCCGCCGCGCCGAAGAACAAGGCAAACTCTCCCCCGGAGGCACCATCGTCGAGGCCACTGCCGGCAACACCGGCATCGGCCTCGCGCTCATCGGCGTCAATCGTGGCTATAAAGTAAAACTCTTCGTCCCGGAAAATTTTTCCGAAGAAAAAGTCATAATCATGCGCGCCCTCGGCGCCGAAGTCACCCGCACCCCTGACGCCGAAGGCATGCAGGGAGCCATCAGCCGCGCCAAAGACTTAGTCGCCCGTGATCCCCGCGCCTTCATGGCCGGACAATTCGAGAATCAGGCCAATCCCGATTACCACCACGAAACCACCGCCGTTGAAATCTTCGAACAGATGAACGGCAAGATCGACGCCGTCGTTCTCGGCTGCGGCACCGGAGGAACCTTCAGCGGCGTCGCCCGCTACATGAAGCAGCATCTCCCCGGCGTTTTGTCCGTGGCCGTCACCACCCAGGGCTCGGTCCTCGGCGGAGGAGCCCCCGGCCCCCACAAAGTTGAAGGCATCGGCAACAATTTCATCCCAGAAACCTTCGACCCCGCCGTCTGCGACGAAGTGATCGCCGTAATGGACGAAGACGCCTTCGCCACCGTAAAGCTCCTGGCAGCCCGGGAAGGTGTGCTCGCCGGTTCCAGCGGCGGCGCAGCCATCTTCGCAGCGCTAGAAATCGCCCTCCGCCTCGGCCCCGACAAACGCGTCGCCACCATCATTCCCGATTCCGCCGAGCGCTATCTCTCAAAGAAAGTCTTCGAAGGCGGAATTTAAACCGCAGCGACGCCGCATGACTTTCTCTGCGCACTCGCGGCTTCTCTTCGCGACCTTAGTCATTAAAAGCTTTTCTCCGATGACGATGAGTCTGCCCCGCCACTCGAACACTTACGGAAGGCTAAAGAATACGCCCTCATCATCGAGCCCTCCATAGCGTGTAACTCCGTACATCGTCCCATTCGCGCTAAAGATTGGCCTTCCCACGGGGTTCCATCCGTCGGGATAGACGCCAAATGAGTAGATGGTCGATTCTGTCCAAGTCTGGCCATTCTGGGTGAGGGTATAAATTGTCCCCCCCTGTGAAGCGCCGTTGCCGGCGTAGCCGTAAAGCACGCCCTTGTAGTACGTCAATTGGCTGACTGGATTCGTGGCGGCGTCGATGTTGCCTTCGTTAACCGAGAAGTCGAAGATAATCTTTTGCTCCCAGGTCCCGTTGCTTTGCGGATAAAGCACATAAGCGAGGCCGGCGGAGCATCGGTACCCGCAATAAGCGCCGCCTTCCTCGAAAGTTCCATAAATGTTCCCCCCAGCATCGAACGTAACTCCTGTTAGCGGTTCCACGCCATAGACGGGATTATTCTTGAAAGCAAATAACGCGTGTTCGTTAACCAAGCCGGAAGGCGAAAGCACAACTTCGTAGACCGTGCCGCATCCGTTGTAGGCGTTGTCTTCGCAATATTCCAGGCTGCCACCGTTGGCGGTGGTCCCGTAGAGATTGCCGTCCGCCCCCAGCGTAAGGTCCGACCAGGGGCCTGCCCCGTCGCCAGTCGCTCCTCCCTGAAAACTGTAGGCGGTCGAGTAGTTCCAACTTCCGGCTCCGTTGGGAGTCAATTCGTAAAGCGTCCCATCGTTGTTCGCGCCGCCATACGTGGTTGTTCCCCATATGTTGCCCTGCGTATCCATGGTTAGGCCGGCGTTGGGTTCAAGGCCGTCCCCCGTGCCGGACTGGAATGTGTGCAGAATGATAAAGTTACCCCCGCTAATCTCAAAAACCAAACCGCAGCCGAAGTAACAGTATGTCGACCCTCCCCAGGCGACCGCTCCGTAGAGATTTCCTGCCGCATCCCGGACCAGGTTCCCCACCGGGTGACCTCCGTTCGCGCCACCCTGGAAGCTGTAGAGATTGGTCTCGCTCCAGGTGCCGTCGGATTGCGGGGAAAGCTCATAAACCGAGCCGCAGGAGTAATAGGTGTTACACAGCTCCGGTCCGCCTTGGGCGTTTCCGTAGTAGTTTCCGGCGTCATCGACGGTTAGCGGGCCCACGGGCTCACTGGGTACCGTCCGGATGGGACCGAAGTTGAACAGCGTGGTTGCGTTGGTCAGCACCGTCACTTGCGCCTTGCCCGGCCCTTCCCCGGTTTGCGGGTCCCAGACCTGGATGGAAACTTTATCGCCCGCCACCAGCGAATAGTTACCGGTCCCGTAAGCGCCGTCAAAGTATTCAATCGTGATCAGCTTGTCGGTCCACGAGGTTAGGTAGACGGTTACCGCGTCGCCGGTGTGTCCTGCGCCCCAACCTTGGGTGATATCGGTAATCGAAATGAATTGGGAATTGCCGTCGAATTGCGCATGCGTCCCAAAGCCGTAACCGGCAATCTGAATGCGCTGATAGGATCGCGGCCAAACCTGTGTGACCGACGTGATGTGCGGATTGGTGACCAGCGACCCATAGCTTAAAGGACACAGTCCGATTAGCAGCAGCAAGGCTATCGCGGCAAGGCATCGTGAGTGCATGGAAATCTCCTCGATCCGATTCTGAAACGAGGCGGCGATTGTACTCAGGCCAATTCCGGGACGATAGAGTCGAATGGCCCAGTCTCGGGCATCCTAGGGGACCGGTCCGCCTCTAACGTTCTGCTGCTGGCACAATCACGAATCAGGCGGCCCCACTCTTCGCCGGGGATTACATTATCTTGGAGCATCTGCAGCACAACGTATTACCCGCTGCGACCCTGAGTCCTCTGTTAAAAGGCTTTCCCGCGCGCCAGAACGAATTTCTCCTTGACTCTCGCACAAGCAAGTGAAACCCTGATCTAAGAAGGTCGTCTCCGAAGTCACTTTCACCACATATGCAAAAATGGAGGCGAAACCTGCGCACCAGAGTTCGCAGATTCTAAAGGACTTACACCGTGGGAAATTGCGTAAGTCCTTTGTTGTGAAGATTTTACCCGTAACTCGTTGATTCTAATATATCAATTCAGTACCGTTTCGCTAAGTGTAAGATTCTAGATATTTTAGCGAACCGGGGGGGAGGGGGGGTACCTTAATGCCTCCCCAATCGGAAACTCAAACATGAAATCTAGCCGGAAACCCGGTTTCGCCACTCGTGCCATCCACCACGGCCAGGAGCCCGACCCCCTCACCGGAGCCGTAACCGTCCCCATCTATCCCACCTCCACCTACGTTCAGCAGGGAATTGGTGAGAATAAAGGCTACGAATACTCCCGCGTCTCGAACCCGACGCGCGCGCGCCTCGAAGAGAATCTGGCCTCTCTCGAAGGCGGCATCGCCGCTCCCGTCTTCGCCAGCGGAATGGCCGCCATCAACGCAGTTGCCACGCTGCTGAAGCCCGGCGATCACGTGGTCTGCGGCAATGACCTCTACGGTGGCACCCCACGCCTGTTCAATCAGGTGCTGGCCACTTACGGTCTGCAATTCACCTACGTCGACACCACCGATCCCGAAAATGTCGAGCGCGCCATGCGCAAGAGCACCCGCATGGTTTACGTGGAAACGCCGACCAACCCGCTCATGCGGCTCAGCGATTTAAGCGCCATCAGCCAGATCTGCCGCCGCAAGAAAGCCGAATTGGTCGTCGACAACACCTTCATGTCGCCCTACTTCCAGCAACCGCTGGCACTTGGCGCTGACATGGTCATCCACTCGACTACCAAATTTCTCAACGGACACAGCGACGGCCTCGGCGGAGTCGTGGTGTGCAGCAAGCCCGAACAGGCAGAAAAATTGGCGTTCCTGCAAAAAGCAGCGGGAGCGATCCTCTCCCCATTCGAATGTTGGCTGATTCTGCGCGGCGTGAAGACGCTCGCGGCACGCATGGAAGTCCACGACCGTCACGGCCGCGTCGTCGCCGATTATCTGGCGAACCATAAGAAGATCAAGAAAGTTTTCTATCCTGGATTGCCCGACCACCCTGAACACGAGCTCGCCAAACGTCAGATGAGCGGCTTCGGTTCGATGATCACCTTTGAAACCGGATCGCTGAAGAATGCCAACCGGATGCTGAAGAAGCTGCGCGTCTGTTCTCTGGCGGAATCGCTCGGCGGCGTCGAGACCCTGATCTCACATCCCGCTACCATGACCCACGCCGGACTCGGCGAAAAAGGCCGCAAAGCTATCGGAATCACCGACGGCATGGTCCGCATCTCGGTGGGAATCGAAAACTTGCAGGACATTCTCGACGATCTGGAAATGGGGCTGGCTGCGATTTAAGATTTGTTTTTGGAATTCTTTGCCGAGACTGATTCGCCGATCCATTGCAGGTAGTTCGGCGATCCATCTTCAATCGCCAGGCAAATACATTCTGGAACCTCGTAAGAGTGCAGCTCGGTAATTGCGTCGCGCAGAGCCGCAAAATTTCCCACCGTTGTCTTGGCGATCAAGAGCCATTCGACGGCCGTTTCCACTTTGCCTTGCCAGCGATAGACCGACGCAATTTTCGGCACGATGTTGACGCAAGCCGCTAGCTTGCGCTCCACCAATGCATGCGCGATTTTCGCCGCTTCTTCCTGCGATCCCGCAGTGGTCAAGACGATTCGTTTGTCCGTCATATAAAATCAGCCTGCAACAATCAACGGCAGGCTTGTGACTGCCGTTGTCATCTGAGAGCGTAACAGTTTCCCATTCGGAACGAGACAGACCCATGCAAATCAAGTTCGGTACATCAGGCTGGCGCGCAGTTATGGCGGAAGAGTTCACCTTTGCCAACGTGCGCCGCGCAGTGAACGGAATTGCGCGCTACGTCGCTTCCCAGAAGCCGCAAAGAGCGCGCATCATCGTCGGACGCGACCCGCGCTTTCTGGGCGAAACCTTCTGCGCCATGGCCGCCGAGATTCTGACCGCGCACGGCATCACTCCCGTGATGGTCGCGGATCCCGCGCCCACTCCCGCTTTCGCCTTCGCGGTAACTCACATCAAAGCGGACGGAGTGATCAACTTTACCGCTTCGCATAATCCTCCGGAATATAACGGCATCAAGTTTTCCACGCCTGATGGTTGTCCCGCGCTGCCGGAAGTCACCAAGAGGATCGAAGCCGAAATACAAGCCGCAGATGCCGAGAGGGAAGGCCCACAAACGCAGCACGCTGCCGGCAACGGAAACAGCGAGTCGCTCGACGTGAAATCTGCTTACCTGAAGCGGCTTTCGGAAATCGTAGATCTTGAAGTGATCCGCAAGGCAAACTTGCAAGTTTGCTTCGATCCCATGTGGGGATCGGCGCGCGGCTACTCCGACGGATTATTGCGAGAAGCAGGAGTGAAGGTTGCTACTGTCCACGACTACCGCGACGTTTTGTTTGGCGGACATGCTCCTGAGCCGGACGATCATCTGCTCGAAACCCTGCGGCAGAAAATGAAAGAGACCAACGCGAGTATTGGCATCGCGACCGATGGCGATGCTGACCGCTTCGGCATTGTCGACGCCGATGGAACATTTCTGCAGCCAAACTATGTGATCGCACTGCTCTTCGATTATCTAGTCGAGAGCCGAGGCTGGAAGAACGGCGTTGCCAAGTCGGTCGCGACCACCAACCTGGTCAATGCCATCGCCAAGAAGCGTGAGGTTGAGCTTTATGAAACTCCGGTGGGATTCAAGTACATCGGTGAACTGATCATGCAGGACAAAATTGCGATTGGCGGGGAAGAGAGCGCGGGACTTTCCATTCGCCATCACGTGCCGGAGAAAGATGGATTGCTGGCGGGATTGCTGTGCTGTGAAATGGTGGCGCGCCGAGGCAAGTCCATGGGCGAACAATTGAAGGCGCTGTGTAACCAAGTTGGTTCCTATTACCCGACGCGAGAGAACTTCCGCTTGACGCCGGAGGTGAAAGCGAAGTTCACTGAGAAGTTGAAGTCTGATCCGCGGGAGTTCTGCGGCCACGCGGTCAGCGAAGTTGTCCGCACCGACGGTCTGAAGCTGATTTTCGAAGACGGATCCTGGGTTTGTTACCGGCTTTCGGGGACGGAACCGGTAGTGCGGGTTTATTCCGAAGCACGCAGCGAACGCGGTCTGGAGAAGTTAAGCACGGCGGCCAAGAAATGGATTTTCGAGTAAAGAAATTTTCGACTATGAAAATGAAGGGCTTCAGCGCCCATGATGGTTTGCGCGCCGTGGCTTCCCGTGCTCCGCAAGCGGAGGCGATGGCCGCTTCGTGCGCGGAACGCGTGCGCCCGCTGGCGGCACGGATCTATGCCCTGCGGCGGAAACTGGCGACTATCACGGTTGCGGTGCTGGCTGCACTGCTATTCGTGCATGTTGTGTTCGGCGCCAATGGAATGGTTGTGTACAGGCAGAAGCGGGCGGACTACGAAGCGCTGCAAAAGCAGATCAAACTGGAACAGGCGGAGAACGACGCCTACGCGCAAAAAATTCACGGCTTGAAGACGGACGAAAAAGCCATCGAGAAAGAAGCCCGTGAGCAGCTGCGCTACGCCCGTCCCGGGGAATATGTTTACGTTCCGCCCACGCCCTCCAATCCGCCGCCTCCCGCCACTCACTCAACCAAGAAGTGATTGCATTCCGCGCCCGGTTGACACGGCGGGTGACATTTCAACGCCTTTGCTATGGTATAGTTCGGGACGTTAGTCGACGGCTGGCGGTGACACGTTTCCGCTGGACGCACGATTAGAATTCCTGCCACTCCTGCGGCTTAGGACGCGAGCGGAAGAGTAAGATAAAGATCGAAACTCTAAGGAGAAACAGCAATGAGAAAAGTTCTAGTTCTGTGTCTGGCGATCGGTTTCGTGTTTGCCTTGTCGGCGCTGGCGCTCGACGATATGGGAAAGTCCACCACCGTCAAAGGCTGGATCACTGACGCCAAGTGCGGCGCCAAGGGAGCCAATGCGGCCGGCGAAGCCTGCACCAAAAAGTGCGTGGCCGCGGGCGAAAAGATGGTCGTCGTCACCGATGGCGATTCAAAAGTGTTGGCGGTCGATAATCAGGACGCCCTGAAAGGCCATGAGGGACATCATGTGGCCGTGACCGGAACCATGAGCAAGGACACGCTACATGTCGATAGCGTGAAAATGCTGTAAGAGATTTTGCAGGGATCGAGGGCGGCTTCGGCCGCCCTTGATTTTTTTTGGCGAAAAGTTTGGAAGGCGTACTTATCCTGACATCGGCTTGCCGATCTCCCAATGATGGCCGAAAGGATCGACCAAACGGCCTAAGCGCCAGCCGTATTGATTGTCCATTGCTGTAACCACGGTTGCGCCGGCCGCGACGGCGCGGTCAAATGCAGCGTCGGGATTTTCCACGATCATCACCATGCGGACGGTTCCGCCGCCCAGGGTTTCAGGGCTGAAGTTCTGGTGCTCGGGAGATTCATCGGCGACCCAGAATTCCGCTCCGTCCGCCGCGAGCCGCGCCACGACGGCGCCGTCATCGCTGTCGATGCGATACAGTTCGCCGGCTCCGAATGCGGCTTTGTAGAACTCGACTGCTTTCGCGCCGTGGCGGACGGAAAGTAAGGGCGCGATGGAGGTGATGGCCTGCGAGTTGGTGGAGGGAGTGGAACTCATAAACTCGAGATCTAGCGGACAACGCCTTCCAGCGGTGAACTGGCCGTAGCGTAAAGTTTACGAGGCATGCGGCCTGCGAGATAGGCTTGGCGGCCCGCGAGCACGCCGTGACGCATCGCTTCAGCCATCAACACGGGATCTTGCGCGCCGGCGATTCCGGTATTCATGAGGACGGCGTCTGCCCCTAATTCCATGGCCAGGGCTGCGTCCGATGCGGTGCCAACGCCGGCGTCGATGATGAGCGGGACGCTGGTGATCATCTCGCGAAGGATGCGGATGTTGGCCTGATTCTGGATGCCCATGCCGCTGCCGATGGGAGCACCCAGAGGCATGACGGCGGCCGCGCCGGCGTCGATCAGGCGCTTGGCGAAGACGATGTCGTCGGAGGTGTAGGGCAGAACGGTGAAGCCTTCGCTGGCCAGTACCCGTGTGGCTTCGAGCGTGGCTTGCACATCGGGATAGAGCGTGGCTTGGTCGCCGATGACTTCAATTTTCACCCAGTCGGAGAGGCCGACTTCGCGGCCGAGGCGCGCGGCGCGAATAGCTTCATCGGCGGTGTAGCAGCCAGCGGTGTTGGGCAATAAAAAATATTTTTTGAGATCGATGTAATCGAGCAGAGATTCCTTGGTGCGGTCTAGATTGACGCGGCGCACCGCGACCGTGACCATCTCGGCTCCGCTGGCTTCGAGAGCGCGGGCGGTTTCCTGAAAGGATTTATATTTTCCGGTGCCGACGATCAGGCGCGAGTGGAAGGAGCGTCCGGCGATGATTAGGGGATCGGTCATGGGGCTATTGTAAACAAAAGTGGTGTGGACGGCAGTGATGGAGCGACAGAGTGCATTTGCGGAAAATAAAAGCAGATTCCTTATCGGCTAGAAACAGTTCGGACGCACTACCGCCCTCAATAGCGCCGCTTCGGAATGACAAAAAGTTATGAGGGGGTTGAACTTTCCGCCTGGGCGTAGAGGTCGTCGATTTGTTTTTTGTAGCGGTCTTCGACTACGCGGCGGCGCAGTTTCAGAGTTGGCGTGAGAGCGCCGTTGGCGGCGGTCAACTCGTCGGGGACAAGCAGCACGCGTTTTAGTTTTTCAAAGCGCGCCAGATTCTGGTTTACCTCTTCAACAATACCTTCATAGAGAGCCTGAACTTTTGGGTCCGCGATTAGTTCCTTGCGCGAAGAAAAAGTGACGCTGTTGTGATTGGCCCAGTCTTCGAGAAGTTGAAAGTTCGGAGAGATCATCACAAAAGCAAACTTGCGCTTGTCGCCGACCACGACTGGGACGCCGATCAGGGGATTGAGCTTGATTGAATTTTCGATGGGCTGCGGCGCGATGAACTTTCCGCCCGAGGTTTTGATCAGTTCTTTCTTGCGGTCGGTGACGGAGAGATATCCATCAGCGTCGAGGTTGCCGATGTCGCCGGTTTTGAACCAGCCGTCCTGAAAAGCGGCTGCGGTTTCGTCGGGGCGATTCCAGTATCCCTTGAAGACGGATGGTCCGCGCACCAGGATCTCGCCATCTTCGGCGATGCGCACTTCGAGATTGTGCAGAACCTTGCCGACCGTGCCGATGCGATGGTTGACAGGAGTATTGACGGCGATGACCGGGGAAGTTTCGGTGAGGCCGTAGCCCTCGTGAATGCGAATACCGACGGTGGCAAACCATTCGGCGAGTTCGCGTCCGAGTGGAGCGCCGCCGGAGATGAAGGTCTGAACGCGGCCGCCCATCCCGTCGCGGATTTTTGAGAAGACAAGTTTGTTGGCCAGCTTCCAACTGGGTGAAGTCGGGGTTTGTCCGGCAAGGATTTCTGGTTTATGTGTACGTCCGACCGACAGCGCCCATTGGTAGATGGAGTGTTTAGGAAAGCCGCGCGCGCTGGTTTCGGTCTTGGCATAGATCTTTTCGTAAACCCTGGGTACAGAGACGCAGACTGTGGGGCGAACCTCCAGCAAAGTTTCAGGAAGATTCTCAATGAACGGACAATAGGCTAGCGTAACGCCGTGATAAAGCATGGTGAAATCAACATGGCGTGCAGTGACATGGGATAGCGGCAGAAACGAAATACTGATTTGGCCGGGCTGCATGTTGAAGCCGAGCAGGGAACAAGTGACGTTTGAGGCCATGTTGCCGTGCGTGAGCATGGCACCTTTGGAGACACCGGTAGTTCCCGAGGTATAGATAATGGTGGCGAGATCGTCGGGCTGAATGCTGCGGGCAGCGGCCTCGGTTTGAGGATCGAGGGTGAGCGGGCCCTGCTGCATGAAGCGGTCCAAGAGCAGACAGTTGGCGGCGCCGGCGGGAAGTTGGACAGGATCCATGACTACGATGTTTTTGATTTGCGTTTGCGGAAGGATCGATTGCACTTTACGCAGTTGCGGTTCAGTCGAAACGAAGATGGTGGCGGCGCCGGAGTCGCGCAGGGTGAAGGCGGTTTGATCGGGCGTAAGGGTGGAGTAAACGGGTACGGTGACTGCGCCGAGCAGTAAGGTGGCGAAATCGGCGGTAGACCATTCAGGACGATTTTCGCTGAGGATCGCAACCCGATCGCCTTTTTGAATTCCTACTTGCTGCAACAGTCTTATCGTTCCAGCGACGTTGCGGCGAAAGTCCGAAGAAGAGATTGGGAGCCATCTTCCAGCGTCTCGATAAAGCATGGCGCGGTCGAGGACACGCTCGGTAGCGGTGAAGAAGACGTCGTTAAGAGTGTTAAGGGGCATCAATGCGTGTGCGATGGTAAATGTTATGAGCAATGTACTTGGTTGCGGCGGGGTTGGGCAATGCGAAAGGTGCCAGACAGGGTACTGAGTAGCAACCTCCTGCCGAGGGGCGGAGGAAATGCCCGGCGGGGAGCGGCGAGTGAGCTATTATTCTGGCAGGAGGGCTGAGATGAAAAAGAAAATGGTGGGTTGGCTGGCGGCATGCATGTTGACGGGTGCGCTGGCGGTGGGGAGCGCGGTGCCGATGGCGGCACAGAGCAAGGGGGAGAGTGTGGCCGCGATGCCCAAGGTTGGCGACGTGGCGCCGAACTTTACGCTGAAATATTTTGACGGGAACGACTTGAAAGACGTTTCGCTGGAGCAGTACCGCGGCAAGAAAAACGTAGTGCTGGCGTTTTATATTTTTGCCTTCACCGGGGGTTGAACCAAGCAAATGCAGGCGTTCCAGCAGGATCTGAAACGGCTGGAAGCGACCGACACCCAGGTCCTGGGTGTGAGCCTGGATAGCGCATTTGCCAACAAAGCATTTGCCGACAAGATTGGGGTTACGTTTCCTTTGTTGAGCGATTGGGGCGGGGATGTAACGCGGCAGTACGGAATTTACGTGGAGAAGTATAAAGCGGCGCGGCGGGTCAATTTCCTGATTGGAAAAGATGGAAAGATTCTGGAAGAGCAAGTGGATAAGGACGCAATCGATCCCACGAAGATTGTGGATACGTGCGAGCGGCCGAAGATGAAGAACTGAGGGTTCATGCGGCTGGGAGTTCGAAGGAGAAGACGGAGCCGCGGCCGAGCTGGCTGGTGACGCTGACGCTGCCGTTGTGGGCCTCCACAATGGCTTTGGCGATGGCGAGCCCCATGCCGGTGCCTTGCACGCTGTAGCGCTGGTCGCGACCGCGGTAAAACTTGTCGAAGATGAGGGACTGTTCGAAGTCATCGATGCCATGTCCGTGGTCGGTGACGCTGGTGATGACGCGGTCTGCCCTGGCTTCGGCGGTGATGGTGATGGGCGCGGTTGGCGGAGAATACTTGACGGCATTCTCGATCAACTGCTTTAGAACTTCCGCAATGCGGTCGGAATCGACCCGCACCCTGGGAATGGACGCGGCCACGCGAAGGTTGAGGGGGTGCTGGCCAAGAATGGGTTTCGATTCTTCGACAGCTAATTCAATCACGGACGCAATTTCCACGACCGCCAGGTGCAGTTCAACTTTGTGAGCGTCGAGTTGCGCCATCTCCGTGGCCTCGCCAACTAGGCGATCCAGGCGGTCGGTTTCCTCGTTGATCACGGTAAGAAGATCTTCGCGCTGGGCGGCACTGAGTTTGTCATCGGAGAGCAGTCCGGTGACGGCGGCTTTGATACCGGTGAGAGGCGTGCGCAATTCGTGAGTGACGGAATCGAGCAGGACAGCGCGGAGGGTTTCGCTTTGATGGGCGGCTTCGGTTTGCGAAAGTTTTTCAATGGCCCCGGCGCGCTCGATGGCAATGCCGATCATGCTGCCCAAGGCTTCAAGTGTGGCGCGCGAGAGGGTGGGGCCGACGATGCCGACAGCACCTGTAGTGCGGGTGCCGAGATGAAGAGGAGCGAGGGATAGGCCGCGGTGGGAGTCGATGACGGGTTCGCCGCGAGAGCTGACCATTTGCAAATCCCGCAACGCGAGAGATGTGGCGTTGGGATCGGTGCGGTAAACCTGCTGCGAGCTCAGCAGGTAAACGGCGGCGGCGTGAGCGCCGAAGCCATCGCACACGTAGCCGGGAATCGCGTTCATCAATTCGGCAACATTGTCGGTGGCCAGGAGGCGCTGGCTGAAACTGTAGAGACGTTCGACGTCGCGGCGGCGCTGGACGGCGTCGGCGGTCTGGCGGCGGGCACGGTCTGCGAGCTGGCTGGCGATGCCTGCGGTTATCAGGAAGGCGAAGAGCGCGACCCAGTTCTGCGGATCGGAAACGGTAAAGGTTCCGATGGGCGGCAGAAAATAATAATTGAAGGCGAGGGTGGCTATCACAGCGAGAAATACGGAGAAACGAAATCCCCAATACGCGGCGACCCAAAGAACCATCAACAGAAATGTGAGTGCGACCGTGGTGGGATTTACGTGTGCGAGCTTGCGGTCGATCTGAACGACGATGGCGGTGGCCACGATGCAGGCAGCATAACGGTATGCATGTTGAGGCCAGCGAGTTTGCACGCGCCGATTGTAGCTGAAGAAACCGTTTTCGCCACAGGGCACGGAGCTGCGGAGAAAGTCTGGCGGTTTTCTATTTTGTCTCTGCGGCGTTTGCGTCTTGTGACCGGTCGATTCGACAATTTTCACTCGGGCGTGGAGAATAGCGGCGATGCCCAAGACTCCTGAAGAATGGCTGGCTGAGGTGGACACAGCGAAGCGTCCAGCGGTGTTTAAGCTGTTTCTCGGTTACGCCCCGGGCGTGGGCAAGACCTATGCGATGTTGAGCGAGGGCGTGCGGCGCGCCAGCCGCGGCGAGGAAGTTGTGATTGGAGTGGTTGAGACCCACGGGAGAAAACCGATTGTGGAACTTTCTTCGCGGCTGGAAACGGTGCCCCGAAAAAAGCTGGAATATAAGGCGACGATTTTTGAAGAGATGGATGTCGACGCCATTCTTGAACGCAAGCCGCATGTGGTGCTGGTGGATGAACTGGCGCATACCAACATTGAAGGCAGCAAGCACGGCAAGCGATATGAGGATGTGTTCGAACTGCTGGATGCGGGAATCGATGTAGTTTCCACGATGAACGTGCAGCATATCGAGAGCCTGGCACCGACGATTCGCGGGCTGACCGGGGTGCAAGTGCGGGAGGCGGTGCCGGACTGGGTGATCCGGCGGGCGGGGGAAATTGTGATGGCTGATTTGACGCCGCAGGCCTTGCAGACGCGGATGAGGCGCGGAGATATATATCCGCTGGAGCGGGTGGAGAGGGCGCTGGCAAATTTCTTCCGGAATACGAATCTGGTTGCGTTACGCGAATTGGCGCTGCGGCAGGTGACGCAGGCGGTCGATCGCACGCTATCGGAGCTGAAAAATGAAGACGGCCAACTGCTGCAGGTGCGGGAGAGAATCGCGGTGTGCATCAGTTCGAATCCTGCGGCGCAGTATTTGATTGCGCGAGGAGCGCGAATGGCGCAGGCCATGGATGGCGAATTCTTCGTGTTTTACGTGGATACGGGGGCGGATGAGAGCGACGAGAACCAGCGCACCCTGGCAGAAAACGTTCGCTTTGCCGAGAGTGTGGGCGCGAAGGTGGTGAAGACTGAGGGCAAGGTGGTCGCGGAAAAGGTGGTGGAGTTTGTGCGCGAGAATCACATTACGCAAGTGGTCTTTGGACGGTCGGCGACCAAAGGATGGAAGCGATATTTCTATCTTTCCGCGATCCACAAATTTTTGCGGGACACTCCGGCGGTGGATGTGCACATTGTGACCCAGGAAATGCGGTAAGCGCGCCGGAGCAAAACAAGATGAGCGAGAGCCGCCGAATCCTGATCGTCGATGACGAACCGCAGATTACGCGCGTGCTGCGCACTACGCTGTCGTCGCAGGGCTATGACATCCGCGTGGCGAACGACGGTGAGATGGCGCTGGAGTTAATGAAGAACTGGACGCCGCATGTAGTGGTTACGGATTTGGCTATGCCGAATCTGGATGGGGTGGGTCTGTGCCGGCAGGTGAGGCAAATTTCGCAGGTGCCGATCATCGTGCTCTCGGTGCGAGGGCAGGATCGTGCGAAAGTCGAGGCACTCGATGCCGGGGCCGACGACTACGTCACCAAGCCCTTCAGCATGAACGAATTGCTGGCGAGGATTCGAGCGCAATTGCGGAGGACGACGGCGGGGGACGAAACTGCGGCGGCGATTATGTCCGGCGACTTCTTTATTGATGTGGAAGCTCGGCTGGTCAAGGTGGCTGGAACAGAAATTCACCTCACGCCGAAAGAATTTGACTTGCTGGTTTATCTGGCGAAGCGTCCGGGCAAAGTAGTGACGCACCGAGCACTGCTGGCGGCGGTGTGGGGGCCAAACAGCACGGAGCAACCGGAGTACCTGCGCGTGTTTGTGGGACAGCTTCGCAAGAAGATTGAATCAGATTCTTCCGCTCCAAAATACTTGCTGACAGAACCGTGGGTTGGATATCGTTTTGAACCCGGATTGTAGACTCCTCCTTTCGCTGCACTCTGACGCCTCTCTGCAGTTCCCCAACCCTTACGAACATTTTATAAATCCTTTATTCAGTTCTTTCGCCACGCCGTGTCCAATGGTTAAGGGACTGACGGTCGCGCAGAGTTTCGAATATGGGGGTTGATGGCCGAGGTAGCCATTCATCTTTATAAATTCTTTAGAAATTCCTTAAACCACCCTTACGCGCGAAATGGTCGACTGGAGTGTTCCGTCGAGCGCGCGAGTCGCAGGAGACAGAGGGTGAACCGGGGGTGGTTTGGCGGGTCACCGAGCGCGACTATGGGGAATTTTTGGAGAGCGAAGGTCATGCTGATGAAGGTCATGCTTAAAAAGAGACAAATCCCGGTCTTATGGTTTGTCGTCGCGATTCTATTGCTACCGGTTTTGTCCCCCGGTCAATCTACGACAGCGACGTCCGCGACCCCGGGTGCTCGTCCGGCAGCAGAAAACGAACAGCAGGAGATGCGACAAGAATTAAGAATGCTGCGGGCTGAAGTCGAGCGCTTGCGGAAGGAAGTGGAGCAAAACAAAGCCGCCGCTGTCGAACCCCAGGTTGACGATCGCCATGCCGGTGATCGCAGCACTCACGATCAGTTCGCGAACGATCCACAATCGCCAGCGTTGGTGAAGAATGTTGGCCCAAATGTTACGAATCTGGCGGCGGCAAATCCAAGCAGCACGGCTACAAGTACGGCTCCCGCGCAACCTGCCGCTGTCTTGACCACGCAGACGGATTCTGCTCCCGTGAATCCAGCCAAGGAAGAGCCCTTTGCTTTTGCCGACTGGACCTGGCTGAATGGCAATCCCCGCACGAAGGACCTACCCTTCGATTCAAAATTCTTCACGCCTGAAATCCGCGCCGACGTTGCCTACCACTATGACTTCAACCATCCGCAAGACGATACCATTGTCGGTTCAAGCGAAGTGTTTCGCTCGAATGAAATTGGCCTTACGCATCTGGGGATAGGCGGAGATTTTCACTACGACCACGTTCGCGCGCGCGTGCTCAGCCAGATAGGTTTATATTCGACTGCCACGCCGCGCAATGACGCCAGCTATACGCGGGGTCAATGGGATCTGGCGAATGCCTACCGGTATGTCAATGAGGCGTACGGCGGCTATCACTTTGATGCGCTGCATGGCATCAACGTGGATGCCGGCATCTTCCTGTCGTACGTGGGGTTGTTCAGCTTTTATAACTTTGATAACTGGGCCTACCAGCCCTCTTATGTTTCGTCGAACACTCCATGGTTTTTCACCGGCCTGCGGGTTCAGGTATTTCCTACCAAGAAGTTAAAGATCGAGCCCTGGATCATTGACGGATGGCAGTCGTACGCTCGATTCAACGGGCGGCTGGGATTCGGTGGGCAGGTATTGTATCGCCCGACCGCTTGGCTTTCCGTTCTCTCGAACAACTACGGAGCTGGCGCCGACGCTCTGGGCATTCCCACCCGTACTCGCTATCACACCGATAACAGTATTGAAGTGAAGTACTACGACCATCCAGAAAGGTTTCTGGACAAGATGGCATTCTCTCTCACTGGTGACGCAGGTTGCGAGAGCGGCGGAGGAGTGAACTGCACGACCAACCAGAAGGATTCTACCGGCAAGATCATTTCTTACAAGCAGAGCTTCCTCGGATACATGCTTTACAACCGCTGGTGGTTTCACCACGACCGCTACGGCTTGACCATTGGCGGAGGAGAGATCAACAATCCGGGGCGCTATCTGGTGTTGCTGCCGCCGATTAATGGTGCGACGGCGGCTTCCGGTACGCCATATTTCACGGAAAACCCCGGCGACAAATTTAAGGCCTGGGACATTTCGGGAACCTACGACTACATGCCCAGCCAATACATTACCTTCCGCTGGGAGCTTAACCATCGCCATGCCAATGTGCCGTACTGGAGCGGTCCGGGCGGAGTTACGCCGCCTGGCGGGAACAACGGAAATCCGGGCAGCCTGGTTGCGAACTGGCAGCCTGACCTTCGTTACACCGAGGACCGCGCAACCATGGCAATCCTCGTGAAATTTTGAGCGCGGTAGCGGAGGCGGAAAATGCAGGATGCAATTTTTCTCATGGTGACGGTTCTGTTTTTTGCCGTGTCAATGGCGTACATAATTTTCTGCGAGCGGGTTCGGTGAAATCGTTATGAGTGCTGAACCAATCATCATGCTGATCATTTGCGCGGGAATACTGGTGTATTTGATCTATGCCATGTTGCGGCCGGAGAAATTCTGATGACAGCCAATGGCTGGTTACAAATCGGATTGTTCTTTTTGTGCGTTCTCCTGGTCACGAAGCCGTTGGGATCTTTCATGGCCAGAGTGTTTTCCCGGGAGAAAACATGGCTTGATCATGTGATGAGGCCGGTGGAGCGAATTCTTTACAAGCTGACCGGAGTGGATGAAAGCCACGAGATGGAGTGGAAGGAGTACGCGCTGGCGCTGCTTTTGTTCAGCGGTGTGTCGATGATTCTGCTGTATCTTTTGCAGCGCATTCAGCAGTGGGCATGGCTGCCGTGGAATCCGCAGAAGCTGGCGGGAGTGCCACCGGCGCTGGCATTTAATACAGCTGCGTCGTTCACGACAAACACCAATTGGCAGAATTACGTTCCAGAAACCACCATGAGCTATCTGACGCAGATGGTTGGACTGGCTTATCACAATTGGGTTTCGGCGGCGGCGGGGATGGCGCTGGCGATTGCATTCATCCGTGGCATTGCGAGGCGGGAGCAGAAAACCATCGGCAATTTCTGGGTGGACATGGTGCGGGGAACATTGTGGATTCTGGCGCCTTTGTGCCTGGTTGGCGCGCTGCTGTTGGTATCCCAGGGCGTTGTGCAGAATTTGAAACCGTATGACACTGTGCAATTGCTCGATCCCTACCAAACGCCGCAGCTGGGCTCGGATGGCAAGCCGGCGAATGGGCCCGACGGCAAGCCCGTGATGCAAACGGTCACGCAACAGGTGATCGCGCAAGGGCCGACCGCGTCGCAGGAAATCATCAAGGAGTTGGGCACGAACGGCGGCGGTTTTTTCAATGCGAACAGCGCGCATCCGTTTGAGAATCCCACGCCCTTCAGTAACTTTCTGGAAATGTTCTGCATTTTTGCGATTCCATCTGCATTTACCTACACCCTGGGGAAGATGACGGGATCGCCACGACACGGCTGGGCGGTGTGGGCGGCGATGGCATTGTTGTTCCTGGCGGGAGTAACTACGGCGTATTGGGCTGAGGCGAGAGGGAATCCTCTCATGGCCTCGGCAGCGTCCGGAAACACGAAATCTCCGTCATCGATGCAGCACTCCAGTGCGAATTTGGAAGGGAAAGAAGTGCGCTTCGGGGTGGCGAACTCGACGCTGTTTGCCACAGTGACCACCGACACCAGTTGTGGGGCGGTGAACTCGATGCATGACTCGTTCACGCCGTTGGGTGGAATGGTGCCCCTGATCAATCTGATGCTGAGTGAAGTGATCTTTGGCGGGGTGGGCGCGGGGATGTACGGAATGCTGGTGTTCGTGATTCTATCGGTTTTTATCGCGGGACTGATGGTGGGCCGGACGCCGGAATATTTAGGCAAGAAGATTGAAGCCTACGACGTGAAAATGGCAATGCTGGTCATATTGATTTTTCCGCTGGCGATTCTTGGGTTCACGGCGATTTCCGTTTTATACAACTTTGGCACGTCCGCCATCACGAATCCGGGGCCGCACGGATTTACACAAATCCTGTATGCGTTCACTTCTGCGGTGGCAAACAACGGTTCCGCTTTCGGCGGAATCAGCGGAAACACGCCCTGGTACAACTCCTCGCTCGGAGTTGCCATGCTGCTGGGGCGTTTCATGATGATCCTGCCCATGCTGGCGATTGCAGGCAACCTGGCGGGAAAGAAACAGGCGGCGGCGACGCTGGGAACATTTCCTGTGACAGGGCCATTGTTCACCGTACTGCTGATTGGGGTGGTGGTGATTGTGGGAGCGCTAACATTTTTTCCGGCGCTGAGCCTGGGGCCGGTACTGGAACATTTGTTGATGCAGGCGGGGAAGACTTTCTAGGGACTTCAAAAATATGGTCAGCAAGAAAGCGAAACGAAGTTTGTGGGACATGAAGATCGTGCGCCGTGCGTTGTGGGATGCGATTGTGAAATTGCATCCCGTGACCATGATGCGCAATCCGGTGATGTTCGTGGTGGAAGTGGGGAGTGTAGTAACTACGATTCTTTTGATTCTGCAGCGGGTGCAAGGCAAACCGAGCTTCGGATTCAATCTGCAGATCACACTCTGGTTGTGGTTCACCGTGTTGTTCGCAAATTTCGCGGAGGCCATGGCGGAGGGGCGCGGCAAAGCGCAAGCAGATGCCTTGCGGCGCGCAAAGGCGGAAACGATGGCGAACCGCCTGTTGCCGGACGGAAAAACAGAAACAGTGCCGGGTTCGAAATTGCGCTCGGGAGATCTGGTGCTGGTGGAAGCGGGCGAATTGATTCCAGGAGATGGTGAAATTGTGGAGGGTGTAGCGTCGGTGGACGAATCGGCCATCACGGGCGAGTCTGCGCCGGTGATTCGCGAGGCCGGCGGAGACCGGTCGGCGGTGACCGGCGGAACGCGTGTCTTATCCGATTGGGTGAAGATCAAAATTACGTCGAACCCGGGCGAGACTTTCCTGGATCGCATGATCGCGCTGGTCGAAGGCGCCGAACGCCAGAAGACTCCCAATGAGATCGCGTTGAATATTTTGCTGGCGGGACTAACCATTGTTTTTTTGCTGGCGGTGGTTACGCTGCAGCCGTTTGCAATTTATGCGGGAGCGCCGCAGACGGTTTTCGTTTTAGTGTCTTTGCTCGTGTGTTTGATTCCGACGACAATTGGGGGATTGCTTTCTGCAATTGGCATTGCGGGGATGGATCGACTGGTGCAGCACAACGTTCTGGCTATGTCGGGCCGAGCGGTGGAAGCGGCGGGCGATGTGAACACGCTGCTGCTGGATAAGACCGGAACCATCACGTTGGGAAATCGTGAGGCGACAGAGTTTGTTACAGCTCCCGGCGTAACTGAAGCGATGCTCGCGGATTCGGCGCAACTGTCGTCGCTGGCGGATGAAACTCCAGAAGGACGCTCCATTGTTGTGCTGGCGAAGACAAAATACGGATTGCGCGGGCGCGAGGTGGGCACGCACGATGCCGAGTTCATTCCATTCAGTGCCATGACCCGCATGTCGGGCGTGAATCTGGATGGGCGGGCAATTCGCAAAGGTGCGACGGATGCAATGGCCAAATATCTGGACGAGCAGGGAAGCTCGCTTCCGGCCGAGGTGCGGGCGGCGGTGGAAGCGATTTCGCGCTCGGGTGGAACTCCGCTGGTGGTGGCGGAGAATGGCCGCGCCATGGGAACTATTCATTTGAAAGACATTGTGAAGGGCGGCATGCGGCAGCGTTTTGACCAGCTGCGGGCGATGGGAATCAAGACCGTAATGATTACCGGCGATAATCCGCTGACGGCGGCGGCTATCGCGACCGAAGCTGGGGTGGATGATTTTCTGGCTCAAGCGACTCCGAAGGACAAGCTGGATTTGATTCGCCGGGAGCAAGGCCAGGGAAAGCTGGTGGCGATGACCGGGGACGGAACCAACGATGCTCCGGCGCTGGCGCAGGCCGACGTGGGTGTGGCGATGAATACCGGAACTCAGGCGGCGAAAGAGGCCGGGAACATGGTGGATCTGGATTCGAATCCGACGAAGCTGATTGAGATCGTGGAAATCGGTAAGCAGTTGCTGATGACGCGGGGCGCGCTGACTACATTTTCGATTTCGAATGATGTGGCGAAATATTTCGCGATCATCCCCGCCATGTTTGCCGGAACCTTTCCGGTTCTGCAGGCGCTGAATGTGATGCGGTTGGCGACGCCGCAGTCGGCAATCTTATCGGCAGTGATCTTTAATGCGCTCATCATCGTAGCCTTGATTCCTCTGGCACTGCGTGGCGTGAAATATGTTCCGCAGGGAGCGGCTGTGCTGCTGCGGCGAAACTTGCTGGTTTACGGACTTGGGGGAGTGGTTGTGCCGTTCATCGGCATCAAGTTAATTGATCTACTGATCGTGAGAGCTGGGTTGGCGTAATACTATGAAAAAGAATCTGATGACTGCAATCCTTATGACCCTGGTGACGACGTTATTGCTGGGTTTGCTGTTTCCGCTGGTGGTTACCGGGCTGGCGCAGTTGTTGTTTCCGCAGCAGGCGAATGGTCAGTTGATAACGCGGAATGGCAAGGTTGTGGGTTCGCGGTTGATTGGTCAGTCATTTTCGTCACCCGGATATTTTCACTCACGACCATCGAGTGCGGGTACGGGGTACGATGCAGCCAATTCCAGCGGATCGAATCTGGGTCCGACGAATCAGGCTTTGATTGCGCGGACGCAGGGCGATGCCAAGCGCCTACAGACGGAGAATCCCGGAGCTGCGATTCCGATGGATTTGCTGACAACATCGGGGTCAGGACTTGATCCGGACATTTCACCCGAGGCGGCTGAATTCCAGGTGCCGCGCGTCGCGAAAGAACGCGGAGTGAGCGACGATGTAGTTCGTGATAAGGTACGGCAGCACACGGAGTACCGGCAGTTCGGATTTCTGGGCGAGCCGCGAGTCAATGTTCTGGAACTCAACCTGGCGCTTGACGCCATTGCTCCGGGTCCGGTTGCGCGGTAACCTGGTTCAAAATAAAATCATCCCTGCCCAATCTCAGCCACCTCCGGCTGAAAACAGCCACTCCACGGAAAGAACTAAACTAATCTGAACGGGTTTATTGGGACGAGGCGGAGGAAAATCTTCCCCTCCAGATCCGGCAATACGTCAGGAGAACGCTATGAAAATGCGTAAGAGATGGTTGAGTTCGGCGGTAATGATCGCTGGCTTAGCAATCATGCAGCAAGTTCCTTTGACTCTCAGCGCGCAGGACGCGCCGGCCATGCAGGATGCGCCCGCAGCACAGCAGCCGCCAGAGCCGCAGGATGCGCAGCCGCAGCAGGATACTCAGGCTCAGGCTCCGCAGCAGCCGCAGTACTCACAGGATGAACAGGCTCCCGCTCCAGAAGATGCGCAGGCTGCAGCAAATCAGGATCAAGACCAGAGTCCGGCGCAGGATCCCCCGAAGCGGGTGGCGCGGTTGAATTTTATGGATGGAGCGGTATCGTTTCAACCCGGTGGAGAAAATGATTGGGTGGATGCGGTGCTCAATCGCCCTTTGGTGACGGGCGATAATCTTTGGGCAGACGAAAATTCGCGCGCCGAAGTTCACATCGGATCCACCGCGCTTCGCCTGGGCGCAAAGACTGGCATTACCTTGCTTGAGGTAAGTGATCGAGCAGCGCAGATTCGGCTGGCGCAGGGATCGCTTATTGTGAAAGTAAGGCACGTGGATGACGAAGACGCGTACGAGATCGATACGCCGAACATTGCTTTCACTGTGTCGCAGCCGGGGGATTACCGCATTGATGTTGATCCGGACGGCAACCGTACCGAGGTGACGGTATGGCGCGGTCGCGGGGAGGTGACCGGAGGGGGATCGTCCTACACCGTTGTGGCCGATCAATACGCAACGTTTACCGGAACGGACCAGTTGGAGTATGACCTGGGCCAGATTCCTCGGCAAGACGACCTTGATAATTGGGCGATGAACCGTGACCAGAACGAAGACCGATCGGATTCGGCGAACTACGTTTCGCGCGAGATGACCGGCTACGAAGATCTCGACCAAAACGGCGACTGGAGTTATGCAGCAGGTTATGGAACAGTTTGGCGTCCGCGCGGGTTGGTTGCAGGCTGGGCTCCGTACCGCTTTGGACACTGGATATGGGTGGCCCCGTGGGGATGGACGTGGGTGGAAGATGAACCCTGGGGATTTGCTCCTTTCCACTATGGCCGTTGGGCTTTTGCGGGAGCGGGTTGGTGTTGGGTTCCGGGACCGGTGTATGTGCGGCCGGTGTGGGCTCCGGCGCTGGTGGGTTGGGTGGGCGGCGGAGTTGGATTCCGCTTCTCCGTCGGTGTGGGTGTTGGATGGTTCCCGCTCGGTCCGGGGGAAGTGTTTGTACCGGGATATCGCGTGAGCCGCGGTTACGTTAACAGCGTCAACATTACAAATACGCGGGTCAGCGTGACCAATATCACCAACATTTACAACCGGACGGTGGTCAACCGGAACGTGACTAACATTAACTACGTGAACCGGAATGTGAATGGCGGGGTGACGGTGGTTTCACACGACACGTTCGTCAATGCGCGGCCAGTGGCGCGCAACATCGTATCGGTCCCGGTTAGAGAACTGGCGTCCGCGCCGGTTTCACAGCGCGTCGGCGTGGAGCCTGTACGCAGCAGCGTATTAGGTTCAGGACGCGTTGCCGTGCGTCGTCCGCCGTCAGCGGTAACCAGCCGTTCGGTAGTGGCTTTGAGATCCCCAGCGCCCATGCCGCGCTCCTTCGATCAGCGGCAGGCGCAGGCGGGCGGACATCTCAACCAACAATCCCTGGTGCGACAGGAACCGGCGGGGCGTCCGGCGCAGAGTAGCCAGAGCAGCCGCCAGCAACCGCAAAGCGCGGATGGTTTCCGTTCATTTGGGCCGCCCAGTGGTCAACAGCGCTCGCAGCCTCGAACGTATGAGCAGCAGGGAGCTTCTGAGGCGGAGCGCAGCCCATCTCCGGGAAGCCGAAGCTCGCAGAATTCTCGCGAGTTCCGTCCTCCGCAATCGAGCGAACGGCAGCCGCAACAGTGGTCGCATCCACTGGCGCGACCAGTGGCTCCAGCAAGGGAAGGAAACGAGCAGCAGAAGGAGCAGAAGTTCAACAGCTGGCAGCAGCAGCGGCCGGCTCAGTCGTCGCGTCCCGCGCAGCGTTCTTCTCCCCCGCCCAGGCAGGAGAGGAAGAAGTGACATTGACGTGAACGGTTGATCTGCGGTCTGATAGGTTCGCATGCTAGGCAATTTGCAGCGGGCCGGACTAGAGAAACGAGAGCGCCGGGAGGCCGGGCTATACGCCCACTCCCGGCGATTCTTTTTGGTGGGTGCGGCATGACGGTCTGGCCATGAATAAACCAAAGCGGGCGCCAATCAATTGGATGGATGTCCTGTGGCTGCTTTTGCTGGCGGGGCTGGCGGCACTGCCTCCTGTACTGGAGATTCACAAGCAGCTGACGTTGCTGGCGATTGGGGTGGTGCAGTTCAGCGAAGGCTGGATCCTGTCGCGATCGCCACGACGAGGCGCGACATACATCGTGCTGTTGAAAATTGCGCTGGCGACTTTGCTGATTGACCATACGGGCGAAATCGGCATTAACAGCAGCTACTATCCCATTTTTTATCTGCCGGTGGTGACGGCGGCGGAATACTTCAGTTCGTGGGGAACGTTGCTGTGGACGGCAGTGGCCTCTGCAGCATACTGCTCGTATCTATTCGATCCTGCGCTGAGCGAGTTCGAGATCACTGCCGAGAGTTACGGTTTGTTGGCCATGCGCATCCTGTTCTTTTTTCTTGCGGCCATGGTTGTAAACCGTTTTGTGGTGGAAAACCGGCGGCAAACCAAACGTTATCAGGAACTGGCTGAGACTTTGGCAGAAACGAACCGCAAATTGGAGCAGGCACAGGAGCAGGCACGGCGCTCGGAACGACTGGCGGCGCTGGGGCAAATGTCGGCGGGACTGGCGCACGAGATCCGTAATCCGTTGGGCGTGATCAAAGGCTCGGCCGAGATGTTGAATCAGAAATTGGGAGAGTCGAACCCTCTGGCGACCGAGCTGGCAGGGTATATCTTGAGCGAGAGTAACCGCCTGAGTTCGCTGGTGACACGCTTTCTCGATTTCGCCCGGCCTCTGCATGTGGAACTCGAAGCTCATCGAATTACGGATGTGTTAGATCGGGCGTTGCAGGATGTTTCGTTGTCCCTGAATCGCCACGAGGGCGAGGCTGCCATCAAAGTGGAGCGGCAGTACGAGGCGAATCTGCCTGAGGTGCCGCTGGACGAAGGGCTGAGCGAACAGGCTTTTGTGAACCTGGTACAGAATGCTTACGATGCCATGGGAGACAAGGGAGGCACACTGCGGGTGACGGCAACCAATGTGAACGCAGGCCGGAGTGGAGTGGAGGTTCGTATCGAGGATACAGGGCCGGGAATCCCGGCGGAGTTGCGCGAGCAGATTTTTAATCCATTCGTGACGACGAAAAAAACCGGGGTTGGCCTCGGACTGTCGATCGTTTCACGGATTATTGATGGACATCACGGAACGATTCGGGTGGAAGATGGCGCCAACGGCGGCGGAGCACGATTCGTTGTTTTTTTTCCAGCCGCCGCAGAAGATGAGGTCCTCGACGCATCTGAGTGACTTAGATTGCGGAAGCGCGAGAGGAAGTGGAAACGGAAAATGTCGACCCTCCTGATTGTCGAAGACGAAGCAAAGATGCGGCGGTTGCTCGAACTGAATCTGGGCGAAGATGGCCACACCACGCTCTCTGCGGGCGATGCCGAGAGCGGATTGAACCTGCTGCGTGAGAACGCGGTTGATCTTGTGCTCACCGACCTGAAGCTGCCCGGGATGAATGGTCTGGAATTTCTGCAGACGATTAAGCGCCAGAATGCCGCGCTGCCGGTGGTGGTGATGACAGCCTTCGGTTCCGTCGAGACGGCGGTGGACGCGATGAAAGCCGGAGCCAGCGACTATGTGCTGAAGCCATTTTCCTTGAGCGAAATGCGTATGGTCATCCGCAAGGAACTGGACGTTCACAATTTGCGGGAAGAGAACCGGACGTTGCGCGAAGCATTGGGAAAGCGCTATGACCATCCCAACGTGGTGGCGCGCAGCAGCAAAATGCAGGAAGTGCTGGCAACGGTGGATCGCGTGGCTCGCACGAATTCGACCGTGCTGTTGGGCGGAGAGAGCGGCGTAGGTAAAGATCTGATAGCCCGCGCGATCCACGAAAAATCGCGGCGTGCAGGTGGACCATTCATCAAAATCAACAGCTCGGCGATTCCAGAAAACCTGTTGGAGAGCGAGTTATTTGGATATGAAAAGGGCGCTTTTACCGGGGCCGCTGCCAGCAAGCCGGGGAAGTTTGAACTGGCGGATAAGGGCACGTTGTTTCTGGATGAGATCGGTGATGTCCCGCCGGCAATTCAGGTAAAACTCTTGCGAGTGCTGCAGGAACGCGAATTCGAGCGCCTGGGCGGCACGCGTACGGTCAAAGTGGATGTGCGATTGATCGCCGCGACAAACCGCGATTTGCGGGAAGCGCTGGAGCAGGGCACGTTTCGCGAGGATCTTTACTACCGGCTGAACGTTGTTCCCATCGACATTGCGCCATTGCGGCAGCGGAAAGAAGATATCCCCGACCTGGTCAATCTATTCATCGCGCGTTTCGCCGGAGACTCAGGCAAGCCGGTGGAGAGTATTACCCCTGAGGCGATGCAGATTCTGGTGAACTATCACTGGCCGGGAAACGTGCGTGAACTCCAGAACATTATTGAGCGCGCCTGTGCGCTAGCAAAAGGCAGTGTGCTTAAGGCGGGAGATATTCATCTCGATCTGAGGCCAGCGAAAGCGGCAAACGATGGGACTGGATTTCTTCCCGAGGGCATGACTCTGGAACATTGGGAAGACGAAATGATTCAGGAAGCGTTGCGGCGCGCTAATGGAAACAAGAGCCAGGCCGCGCGGTTGCTGGGGCTGTCACGAAATGCTCTGCGCTACCGGTTGTCGAAGATTGGAATTGCCGATGAGGAAAAGGAGCCTTAGAAGTGGGCGTATTCAAAGAAATGCACGAGACGTGTGAGGGGGAAGCGTGTCAGAATTCTCACAATTTGGCACGCGTCGCAACGGCGAGCAAAATAGCCACTCGACTGGCCGAATACAACCATCTCGGTTGAGATCAACCACCACCTCTTCTTCGATTTCAAAACATCCGGGTTTCCACTGCCTTTAATCATTGCAAACAAAAGGGTTAGAGAGAGGCTTCAGTCTGCGGTTTGGCATTGCATTTGCTTTGCTATTAGCGCATCCATTTCCAGAGTTTAGGGTTTTATTCAGTAGCGAATATTCATCAGGTCGCGGTGAGAATTATGAAAAACAGATTCATGGCTGGTTTGGGAGTTTTGACTCTGGCTCTTGCCGGTGCGCTTTCAGTTTCTCTGCAGGCACAAACTACGGAGGAGGGTCCTGGACCGTCGGAGCAGCCGAATGCGCCCATGGAGATGGGCCAGCAGCAGTACCCGTCGCAGCCCAATATGCGACCGGAAGCGGGGCGTTCAGGCGACGATGTGCAGCCTGGCGAAGAAGCGCAGCCGGGACCGTCGGGCGAAGAACCGGCCAAGACGGATCAGGGCGTCGGCCGTATCAGCATGATTCATGGAGAGGTTTCCACTCAGCGCGGTGACTCCGGCGACTGGTCGGCGGCAGTGTTAAACCAGCCAGTATTGAATGGCGACAAAGTGTCTACGGCGGCGGGCGGACGTGCGGAAGTACAACTCGACTTTGCCAACATCCTTCGCCTGGGATCGAATGCGCAAGCGAACATTGCGAACTTTACGCACAAATACATTCAGATTCAACTTTCTCAGGGTCTCGCCGACTACAGCGTTTTCAATGAAAGCGAAGCAGAGCCCGAGATTGATACTCCCAATATCGCGGTGCATCCGGCCCACAAAGATGTGGTTTTGCGGGTTGAAGTGCGTCCCGATGGCGATTCGATCATCATCGTGCGCAAGGGCGACGCGCAGATTTCCACGCCGCAGGGCATCGCAGACTTGAAGGCGGGAGAGATGGCGACGGTGCGCGGCTCTGGCGATGATGCGCGCTACAAAATCAGCGAAGCGCCGGAGAGGGATGATTGGGATCGCTGGAACTCCGACCGCGACCGGATGATTCACAATGCGTCGTCGTTTCGCCATACCAACAAATACTACGTAGGCGCGGAGGACCTGGACGCCAATGGACGGTGGGAAGATGCGCCGGACTATGGCCAGGTCTGGGTGCCGAATGAGCCCGACGGGTGGGTTCCGTACCGCGATGGCAACTGGACGTACGAGCCATATTACGGATGGACTTGGGTAGGCTACGAACCATGGGGCTGGGCACCGTATCACTACGGGCGTTGGATGTATTACGGCAACTCGTGGGCATGGTGGCCTGGTCCGGTTTGGGGCGGCGTAGGGTTCTATCGGCCTCTGTGGGCGCCGGCGTATGTTTCGTTCTTCGGATTTGGCGGCGGCTGGGGCGTGGGCTTTGGTTGGGGTGGCTGGGGTGGATTTGGCTGGCTCCCAATCGGACCCTGTGACCGGTTCTTCCCGTGGTGGGGCGGGTACGGCGGCCGCTTCGGCGTGGTGAATATCAATACGGTTCATGTGAATACCGTCAATCGCCTGGGCGGAATCGCACCGCTGCACGGCGGCGCTGCATATTCGAATCTGCGTCGCATTAACGATACGCACATTTCGCGCGCCGTTTCGACGGTAGGAGCGGGCAAATTTGGAGCGGGACACACCGCCGCATTGGCAGCGACTCATGCTCAATTGAGCAGCGCTCACATGATGACCGGCAACATTCCGGTGGTACCGACGCGCGCCAGTCTATCGGCCAGCGGACGCGCTGCCGCGCCTTCAACAATTCACAACACCAGCGCGCAGCATTTTGCCGGGACGCCGACCGCGGCGCGTCCGCAATCTTTCCAGCAGCAGACGGCGCGCTTGCAGCAGTCGATGCAGCAGAGTCATTTCTCGCCGGTGGCGGCGGGCACGACTGCGGGCGAAACCCGAGGCGGGGAGGCCCGAGGCGGGTTTTCAGCCAATGGCAAGCCCAATGCCGGGACTGCGGCTTCCGGCCGTCAGATAAACGAGAGCGGACGCGCTTCCGCGTCATCCTCGAATCGCCCGGAATCCGCGACTGCTAGAGGTGGAGAACCGAACCGCAGCGAGTGGAAGCCTTTTACTCCACCGGCGCGTGGTAGTGAATCGGCGAGCCGAAGCGGTGAGGCGTCGGGATCGTACAGCCGAGGGGCAAGCGGAAGTTACTGGAATCGCACGGCTCCAACGTCGCGAGAAAGCGGATCGAGCAGTTACGAGCGGGGAAGCTCATCGCGTCCGCAGTTGAATATGCGGCAACCGATCGTGCAGCCGCGCTCTTCGGGATCGAACGGAGGTTACCGCGGTTCACCGGGTTACGGTGGCGGACGCCCTTACGGCCCACCGAGCTACGGAGGCAGCCGCGGCGGTTACAGCGCACCTCATAGCGCCGCCCCTAGCAGCGGCGGTCATTACAGTGCCCCGAGTTCCAGCGGTGGCCACTCTTCCGGCGGAGGAAGTCACTCCTCCGGTGGAAGCAGCCATTCCAGCAGTGGGCATTCGGGAGGGAAGCACTAGATACGATTGTTGGAACATAAGTTGGTGAAGTGAACTGAGGCGGAAGGGCGTGCTAACCGGCACGCCCTTTTCATTTTCTCCTTGGGCAAACTGTTAAGCATCATGGGCGAGCATACGCGGGACTTTCAGGATCGGGGCGATCGTAATCCCGCCCGTATTTATTCTTGTGGGCCAACTCAAGATTGGATTCGGCCAGGTTGAAGTTTCCCAGGAAAGTTTCACCCGGAGTTACAGTAATTTCGCGTTCAGCTGCGCGAAGTACCTCGGTTGAAACGGAGGGGTGGAAGACATGCATCTGGTAGCGGCCGGGAAGAACATTGGCAATGCTGATTTCGCCGGGGCCGTTTGAAATTGCATAGTAGGGCGTATTCAGCGCGATCACGACGGCGCTCATCTGCGCATGAATGTTGCAGAAGATGTAGGAAATCCCTGGCTTCTCGAACTTGACGAACTGCGTTGTGCCGCTTTCGTAAAGTCCAAGATCAAAACGTTTACCGTCGAACAGGGAAAATACGTTGTGAAAAAAAGGATCGTGATTGGGAAACTCAACTTGCCCGCCCGCCGGAATGACCAGAAGCGACGGCTGAAAACTTTTATCTTTCTGCACCAACTGCGGAACCGGCGAACTCTGAAGCGGAGGCGGGGGAGCGGGCGTGGTTCCCAGCGGCGTGAGCCAAACCACAACCTTCCTATCCCCAGTCACGTGGCGCCCGTTGCGGGTAAGCTGGACCTTGCCCTTGAGTTCTACGTTTTGTGCCGTGGCGGGGGAGGCATGAAACAAAAATCCGCAACAAGCCACCAGCGATAGGATGTAACTGGCGGGGCGGCGGCGAGATGGTTGGGCAAGCATTTTCAGAACAATATCCCCATCGAAAGATTGATTTGATTGGTTACGCTGGAACTCTCAAAGATTGGGAAGGTGTGCATGCGTCGAAGTTCGGCGGAGAGCAGCAAATCAGAGCGTGGCCGGTAGACGAGATTGGCAAGTGCGCCCCGATTGCGCCCCAAGAGCGGCCCAAAATTATTGGCATCCGTGGCGAAGCCGCGAATGCTGCTGGCAAACGCGTTGTCCTGCGCGACCACGCCATTGAGTTCGAGCTTGGGAGTAAGTTGGAATTTAAGCTGGCTCCAGCCGCCCGCGGAATCAACGCCGCGAATCGGGCTAAATGCATAAGAGGGACTTCCCCCGAACACGATGGTTTGACCAATCCCGGCGCCCAGGCCGCCGACTCCATGGCCGCGATAAAACTCGCCCGAAAAGGTTAAGCGGCTGAGTATCGGAATCTGCCAGTCGGTCATGCCGGCCCACGCGTCCACGTACCGGTTCCAGGACCAATTCTGCCTGCCGTAATATCCCGCGACGGCGATGGTTAACGGACGTTCAAATATTGGCTCGGACCAGGAGGTCCGCACCGCATAGGCCGGCTGTCCGGACCGTTCGCCGGCTTGTGCCGACCGACAAAACGGATCGCTGGGCGCTTCCCAATCCTCGTTGTCCAGAATTCCGCCCTGCAATGTCAGCGTCTGTTGCTCACCAAGACTGAAGCGATGCTCGATGCGAACTTGGGGCGTCCATCCCCACAGATTTCCGGCGTAGGCGAAAGCGGGGGTTGCCAATGATGCAAACGATGTGGGAGAAAGAGGAGAGAAGAACAACGAATCCTGACCCGCGATGACGGACGTATGATTCCAGTCGAGCCGCAGGCTGCCTGTCTGCATGCGCACAATGCCGAAGTTCACTCCGTTGGCAGTAGCGGGAAATCCGCCGGCGAAGTCGAACAGCAAATTGGCAGAGGTCTTAGCGCCCGCCACCGTGGGCCCGAAAATTTCTAATCCTATCTCACTCTGCCGCACCGTCGCCCCAAAGCTTCCCAGGTTATTTCCCGCGGGAAGAGGCTGGGCGTAATTGGGGAAATCCAGATTGTCAGAGCCGCCTGTGTTGTGAAAAGCGTTCATCAGCACAATTCCAGAAAGCCGGGCGCGGTATTTGGCGGCAGTTTCCACCTTGGTTTGATACTGCTCGTCAATCTTCGCTCCCAACAGTTGTGTCGATTCTTCGAGCTTCTGTACCCGCCCGCCAAGGTCGGGATTCACGGCGGGAGCGAAAGAATCGTTTTCACCCGGCGGATTGGACGCTATATTGTCGCTCCCGGGCGCCGTCCGCGGCTGCAGAAGCTGTCGAGTGTTCTGCAATTCCTGACGCAACTGGCGCATCTCGGCGCGTGACTGTGCGTTTTCGTTGCGCATCTGCTCGATCAATGCGCGCAGTTCCCGCACTTGAGAATCGAGTTCTTGAAGTTGCGCATTCCCCGGCTGCGGGGCCGTGTTTTCCTGCGCCTGACTTGAAACCAGAAGAATAAAAACGGCGGAGGTCAAGACGGTCCAGCGTAGCGCAAAGGTTCCTGGGTTGTTCACACTGCCTCCCGCATGCCATTCGGATCGCGAGAGCACAAGCAATGGAACCTTGAACTACGAGTCTGAACGGCGGATTAAATTTTCAGTCCTGAGATCCTGACTTACCGGCATAAAGGGACGCGTCGTCAGTTCGGCGCCGCTCTCAGTTTGAACTTCTTGCGGAGCGCGCCCGGGCAAAGTAATGCGAAAAATGGTTCGGCCTTCCAAGCGCTCCAGCAAAACCTGGCCACCATGATCCTGCACAATTTTTTGCACCACTGTTAGCCCGAGTCCAGTCCCATTTTCCTTGCCGAAGCTTACGAAGGGATGAAATAGTTTGTCACGAATCGCCTCGGCGATGCCCGGACCATTGTCTGATACCGCGATGGTCACAGCATGTCCGGAGCGTTCGATGGTGACCACAACTCTGCCTTCGCTGCCGGGCGCAGCCTCACAAGCATTCAGCAGAAGATTGTACAGGGCGCGTTCCAATTTCCGGGGGTCGAACCACGCGGTACTCTTGCCGTTACTGCGCACCTCCACCAGGGTGCCCTGGTGGCGCGGATGCAAACGAACCGCTTGCAGGGCTCGCTGCACCGTTTCTCCAAGGCTGGCATAGGTTGGATTCAGGGACTCCCGGGTTCTGGCGAATTCCAGCAGAGAATCGATGAGATCGGTCATCTGGTTCACGCCGGTGCGAACCTCTTGATACAACTCTTCCCGTTGGTTGGAGGTCAGACGGCCGTCGCAGAGAAATTCGGAGTTGGCAACGACCGCCGCCAGCGAGTGTCGTAAGTCGTGCGAGATGGAACTCGCCATGCGCCCAATCGTGGCCAGTTGCTCAGATTCGAGCAGCGCCTGTTGTGTCTTCAGCAAACTCGCACGCATGCGGTCAAAGGCTGAGGTCAACTCGGCAACTTCGTCGCTGCCGCGGGGATCCAGCGGATGATAGAAGTCTCCATGCTCCAGAGCGCGAACGCCTTCCACCAGGCTGGCCAAGGGCCGGGTGAAGGTGTGGGAGATAACAAACACCAATCCGCTGCCGATCAATACGGCGGTGAGGCCGAGCAGGAGCAACAGGCGGTTCAGGTTATCTAGAAACTTCGCCGCCTGATCGTAGGATCCAAGCACCGTCAGCCGCACCGGAGGTTGTTGCTGGCCGGATAAGTTGAGCGAAGCAGCCACAAAATGTTCCTTGCCCACCTCCACGTCGCGCGAGGGAGTTGGCGAAGATCCCGCAGCCAAAGCCCTGACGCCTGCCGTTTGCGCCTGTTCCGGGGTTAACGTGGTCGCGACAATTTCGTCGCCGTAGGAGAACGCCACCTGGCTGGCAGAGACTTTGCTGACCTCGCGGGCCAGGCGGTTATCGATTTCGTATCCGATGATAAGAAACCCGAGCAGCGGGCCGTCGGTCTTGGAACCGAAATAAACCGGCTGCACAAATGTCTGATAAAGATGATGAGCGCCAAACCACCAGTGGCTGGAATCTTCTTCATGCAAGGAGCGCTCAAAATAGTTTTCCGCCTCATCGCGGGTGAAGGCCGTCGACTTGGTGTGCAGAGCGACAACCCTTCCGTTGCGGTCGACCAAGACCAGCAGGTCGCTGGTAGTCAACTGCCATACGTCTCTGGAGGCGTCCTGGATCGTGGCCGGATCGTGCGCCGTCATGATGGCGCGGGTCAGCGGAAGATAGGCCACCAATTCCGCGGATCCTTTCAGCATCACCTCGCGATCGTGCTGAAAATTCCGGAAGGTGGTGACGGAATTGAGCAGATCCTGCGCAATGCCTTCCCGCACGTGACTGGTCACACTATGGCGAACCACCAGCAGGCTTAGCGCCGTTAGCCCCGCCGTTATCAGCAACATGGAGAGGAGAAACCGCGTTCGCAGCCGGGTCCGTGGAATGAGGGCGCTATTCGGGTGTTCGAGGAAAGTTTGCGATACGGATTCGGGAAAGCGGGCCAAGGGATTTTCAGCGAACGAATTTGTAACCCATTCCGTGCACGGTGCGGAAGTGTACCGGACTGGCCGGGTCACGTTCCAGTTTTTGCCGCAACTTCAGGATGTGGTTGTCGACCGTGCGGGTGGAGGGATAGTTCTGGTACCCCCAAACTTCATTTAGCAACTCGTCGCGGCTGATGACCCGGTCGGCGTTTTGCACCAGGAATTGCAGCGTCTTGAATTCCTGTGCCGTCAGGGTAATCACTTTGCTGTCGCGCAGGACTTCCATCTTCTTGAAGTCGATCGAGATGCCGTCGAAGCTTACCAGGTTCACGCTGGCCGTTCTTGCGGTATGCCGCAAGGCCGCGCGCACTCGCGCCAGCAACTCCCTGGGGCTGAAAGGCTTGGTGACGTAATCGTCGGCTCCCAGTTCCAGCAGCAACACTTTGTCAGAAACGTCGCTGGTTGCGCTTAGGACGACGATGGGCAAGCTGGGTGCCTGGGCCTTCACTTCCTTGCACAGGTCGCTGCCAGAAAGCTTGGGTAAACGAAGATCTAAAATGATTACCGCCGGAGGGGCGGCCTGGAAACTCTCGAGTGCGGACTGTCCGTTCCCCTGCACCTCGACGGTGTAACCTTCCGATTCAAATAGCCGTTTCAACGCCTTCTGTACGGCGGGATCGTCTTCCACAACCAGAATTCGTCCCATCGATCGCGAGGAGTTTGTCACCTCCGCCGTTCTAGCCGTGCTCACTGGTGTGGCCATCTGACCCATAAGGCTGCCTCACTTTTTGCGCTCTCGGGGATATGAATCGCAGGCGAGAACGTCTACCCGCAACAAGGGAAGCTTACAACGTTTCGTCCCATTTTCCGCGCTATGACATACGTTTGACAAATTTTTGACATTTGCACGACCCAGCCGGAAGACTCTACGGCAC
Source organism: uncultured Acidobacteriota bacterium (assembly GCA_963758565.1). Classification (GTDB taxonomy): domain Bacteria; phylum Acidobacteriota; class Terriglobia; order Terriglobales; family Acidobacteriaceae; genus Sulfotelmatobacter. Next base: position 2,059,406 of record CAVWVX010000001.1, read on the forward strand.
AAGACTTGCTCTCAGTTTTGATGCATGCTGCTGCCGTAGAATAGAAGAAGTTTGCCCGGGATCCCTGAATTCGATCGCTTGCGCGTGGTGCTGGTCGACGCTCGCAATCCCCTGAACATAGGGGCTGCCGCACGCGCGATGGGGAACTTTGGATTTCGGCATCTGCGGGTGGTAAATCCGTACGACGTTGCCTTTGAAGGCGCGCGCTCCGCCGTGGATGCCGCTGAAGTTCTGCTCCGCGCCGAAAAATTCCAGACGGTAGCCGAAGCCATCGCCGACTGCTCGCTGGTGGTGGGAACGACCGCGGTCGGACATCGCGACCTGCAGCATCCTCTTCACCGGCTCGACGTTGGCGCTCCGATCATGCGATCGCACCTCGCATCTGGGTCCTGTGCCCTGCTTTTTGGATCGGAAAAATTCGGCCTGTCTAACAAAGATATGAGCCACTGTCATTGGCTCATGCACATCCCCATGCACGAAGCACACCTCTCCATGAACTTGGGTCAGGCGGTGGCGGTTTGCCTGTATGAATTGGCCCGAGACCCTGGGATCATTGCCGAGTTTGAGAAGGGAACTCCGGCATCCTCCGCCGAGGTGGAACGAATTCACGAAACTTTGCTCGACGCCCTTCGCGCCAGCGGTTATCCCAAGCTGAACACATCTGAGACGTTTGAGGCAGCAGTGCGGCGCATGGTGTTGCGACTACAACTCCAAAGCGGCGACGCGGAATTTTTCCTTGGGATGTTACGCCAGATGGTGTGGAAGATGAAGAAGGGCGGCCCGGCCGAAAGTTGAGCGCTTTCAGGGTTTTGTTTGCACCGGAAACACCTGGACGGAGCCGCGTCCGAATTGAAAGCGCAAATTCCATTCGCTGGCAATCGCTTTCCCGTCCACTTGAGGCGGATTAAATTTCCAGCGGCGTGCCGCGGTCATCGCCTGACCGGCAAAATATTTGCTCGGGCCTGGGGAGATGAAATTTGCCTGCGTTACGCTTCCAGAAGTATCCACGGATACCTGAACGCTTACTTTCACTTTGCCTGTGATGGTATTCAGTGCATTTCGCGAGACGTCGGGCAAAACCTGTTGCGCCACACTTCCAGTCGCCCTGCCGGTAGCAGCGGCTTTCTTATTCTCGGAGAACGGAGCCGGCTGCTGCGTTTGCGGCACCGCTGCGGGCGCGGTTGTATTCTCCACCGCCGGAGTTGAGGCTTGGTGCCCCATAAACTTAACCACAAGAAAAATTAACACCAGGATTGCGGCGGTGATTGCGGCAATGACCATCCCACGATTCGACTTGGCCGGGCTTACGGCTGCAATGGCGGGTTCGGGTTTCAGCGGAATTTCGACTGGCTCTGCTGGCTTCTTCAGTCTTTTGACAATATCGGCTGCCGTGCCGCGGCGCTTCGGATCGACCTGCAAAGTTTGTTGCGCAATGCTGCGTAGCGGCTGTGGAATTGCCGGTGGCACCATCACGCTTTCAGCCTTTCCGGGACTGGCCTCCGGTTCGTGCTGGGTGAGTACGGCAACCAAAGTGGCTCCCAGCGACCAGACATCAGCGGCGGGCGAGGCTCCCGCAGTTTTTACCTCCGGAGCATCGTACAAGCTAAAGGCGCGTCCCAGAGGGCGGTCTCCATTCTTGCCTAGCGCGTCGACGGAAATTTTCAAATCATTGCCGACAGCAAGAATGTTGGACGGCTTAATGCGGCCGTGAGTGAAGCCCGCTTCGTGTACGGCGGCCAGCGCCTCGGCTGCGGGCTGAAGCATCTCGGTGGCTTCGGCGGGGGTCAGCGGGCGAAGGGGAAGAATCTCCGCCAGATTTTCCTCGCCATACTCCGTCACTACATAGACGAGTTGAGTGTTGTTGATCTGCCCGCGCCCGTATTCGAAAATCCGGAGCAAATGCGGATGAGAGAGTTTGGCGGCCTCGGCCCAGCGCTTCAGTTGAGCCTCCGTCGCCGCGTCCGGAGCGCTTGAAGTTTCTACGGTGATTACCTTGATGGCCGCGGTTTGTGCTTCTTTGCCGCCTCGTTCGGTCACGAACACGGCACTGCGCTCTGAACTCCCCAGGCATCGTTGCAATGGGAATTTTCCATCCACAACGCGCCCCTCCCATTTTTTCCACTGCTCGACTGAGGTCTTCATAATAGGATTGGCGAACCGTTATTTTATTCCAGCCTGAGCCCTTGTGCCCGTCGAATTTGTCCCTTTCTCCCGTCAGAGCGAACGCCGGCACACCTTTTGCTTCTCGCACCATTCTCGCCCAAACCCTCCGCCCGTGGGCTCGATATGTTAGATTTAAAACACGGGCGGGCGCGTAGCTCAGTTGGTAGAGCAATGCCCTTTTAAGGCATGGGTCGAAGGTTCGAGCCCTTCCGCGCTCACCACGCAGCACATAGTAAAATCCTCTGTTTTCATGCCCGAACTGCCTGACGTCTCGGCTTACATCACTGCGCTCGAACCTCGGATTGTAGGTCAACCCTTGCAGCAGGTGCGGATTGCCAGCGCGTTCCTGCTGCGAACCGCGCAACCTCCATTATCCAGCGTTGAAGGCTCGGCGGTCCGCGAGTTGCGCCGGTTGGGCAAGCGAATTCTGTTTGGACTGGAAAATGACTTGTGGCTGGCGCTGCATCTGATGATCGCAGGCCGGTTGCATTGGCGCGATCCGAATGCGAAATTGGCCGGCCGGCAAACCCTGGCGGCCTTCGACTTCCCCAACGGGTCGCTGGTTTTAACCGAGGCGGGAACCAAGCGGCGTGCCTCGTTGTACGTTCTTCAGGGCGAGGAAAGCCTTCAGGCATTGGACGCTGGCGGAGTCGATATTTTCTCCAGCGATGTGAATACATTTCGCGATAGACTGAGTGCCGAAAATCACACACTGAAGCGCGCGCTCACGGATCCCCGCTTGATCAGCGGAATCGGCAACGCGTATTCCGACGAGATTCTGCACGCGGCTCAACTTTCTCCCATCGCGCTCACACAGAAACTTACGCCGGCCGAGTGGGAGAGATTATTTGCATCCACTCAACTTACGGTGCGAGTCTGGATGGAGCGGCTGCAATCTGAGGCCAGGAGGAAGTTTCCCGAGAAGGTGACAGCTTTCCGTCCGGAGATGGCAGTGCACGGCCGTTACGGGAAACCGTGTCCGCGTTGCGGCGAGCCTGTATTGCGAATTCGCTACGCCGACAAAGAAACGAATTACTGTGCCCGCTGCCAGACCGGCGGCAAAGTGCTGGCCGATCGCGGACTGTCGCGATTGCTGGGCAAAGATTGGCCGCGAACTCTGGACGAACTAGAAGCCCTGAAGCGGCGCTAGCTTGAGCCGCAAAACATTCTACTTCGAGTTGAAAGCGTCAGTCAGAGAGATCGTCTTCATGGCGGATTGAAGCTGATCGGCCGTGGCCTGCGATTTCACGTGAACTGTAACCGTCTCCCCGGGAAGCAGATCGAAATAATTATCCGAAGTCTGTGCCTCAAGGTCTCCGAAAGATAGAAATACGTCGCGCGCCAGACTCGACGCTTGCAGAGTGACTGTGTAGTCCTCCGAGTTCTTGGTTAACGTGGTTGCTATCTTCGGGGCGATCGGAAGTTCCAAGTTGTGGGTTACATCCAGATAAACAAGATTGCGGGAAACATTCTTTCCCGCAACTTCCAGATCAAAAACCAGGAAACTGTGGTCAGGATCGCCTTTCGCGGCGAGTGCCGATTTTTCGATGGTGAAAGAGATTGCACTCGACTGCGCTGCAATTTGCGCTTCCTTGGTCTGCTCGAATAAAACCTTTCCCGAGAAATCGAGCAGTCGCATGTGGATCGTGCCTGAGGTAGGCTGAAGCTTGTCCGAAACTACGTACACGTCAATCTTGTCATCGTGTGCGAATGGTGAGACAAGCACGTCGTCGTAGAAGCGGCGCGCATAATAGTGGAGCGCCTTCCAGCGTCCGAAGTAGTCAATGCTGGCCCACGAAGCCACTGGCCAGCAGTCGTTCAGTTGCCAATAGAGCGATCCCATGGTGCGCGGCCGCTGGCGGCGCAAGTGCTCGGCTCCGATCTTGATGATCTCCGCTTGTTGCACCTGGCTCAGATAGACGAACGATGCGAAGTCTTTCGGCTCGCGATATTCGCGCAGCATGTAGGTGAGGATGCGATCATTGCCACCTTTATTCTTCTGGTGTGCCTGCATCACCGTGGAATGGATGTTGAAATCCTCCGGCTTGTTGGCGAAAGTGTGAATCGTGCGCAACTCGGGAAAAGATTGAAATCCGAATTCCGACATGAAGCGTGGAAACTGTTTGGTGTAGTCTTCCGGCGGAGCTTGCTGGTGCCAAACTGCCCAGTAGTGCATGTCGCCGTTGTGCGGATTGTCGGGAGTCTCCTCAAAATTGGCGCTGGGCGAACTGGGCATGTAAGGAACTGGGTCGGCGTACTGCGTGACCGCGCTTTTGAGCACGTCGGCAAACAGGATTACGTAATCCTGCCAAACCCGGTCACGAGTGTCAGGAGAAATAGCGTCCTGGAATTCCCGACGGTCGCCCCAGTGGTGCCACGCTGTCTCCACTTCGTTGTTCCCGCACCAAAGCACAATGCTGGCGTGGTCGCGCAGACGCTTGATCTGATCGACGGCTTCCTGCCGCACGTTTTCCTGGAAGGCCGTGTCGCCCGGAACCATGTCGCCACCGAACATGAATTCCTGCCACACCATGATTCCAAGTTCGTCGCAGATGTCATAGAAATCGTCGGACTCGTAGTATCCTCCGCCCCATTCGCGAAGCATGTTCATATGCGCGTCGCGCGCGGACTGCAGGATTTTCCTGTGATTCTCTGCAGTCACCCGGTTGGGAAAGCTGTCGAAGGGAATTACATCGGCGCCCTTAGCGAAAACTGAAATGCCATTGATCACAAACTCGAAACTTTTTCCCCACTGATCGGCTTGCCGTCGCAGTTCCACTGAGCGCAAACCAGTTTTAGTCTCCGCGTGAGCCGCAAGCTCACGGCCCAGGCGCACTACTGCGGAAAATCGGTAGCGACTCTGCGCGCCGTAGCCCACCGGATACCAAAGTTTTGGAGAAACAATGCGCAGGGGGACCGAAACGTGATTGGTCCCGGCGTTGAGTTGCAGCGTCTGGTTCCCGTCGGAAGATTGTGTTCCGGAAAGTTCTTCGTGGGTCAATGACAGAGTAGCAGTGGTCGGCCGGGTGGCATCAATCTCGAGCTCTGCCGTCAGGTTTGCTAAATCGGTGGTAATGCTTTGCTGGTGGATGTGGAAATTCTCGACGCGAAGTGCGTCCCAAGTTTCGAGACGAACCGGCTGCCAAATACCGGCGGTGATGAAGCGAGGACCCCAGTCCCATCCGTAATGATATGGAGCCTTGCGTGTGTAGGGCGCGGTGGCAATACCTTCTTCGTTACCGAAATTGTTGGTGGAGATGGAAGGCAAGCCGTAAGGCAGTGACTTGACGTAGGGAATCATCTTCTCTATAGCGGAGTGGAAGACGATGCGGAGAGTGTTCGCGCCCGGCCTCAGCAAAGTTTTTGCCGGAATTCGCCAGCGGCGGAACATGTTGTCGGCGTGGAGTATATTCTGCTCGTTGAGATAGACCTCCGCGAAGGTGTCGAGGCCCTCAAAAACTAAGTCGGCATGGTCATGGGCCAGCGCGGCAGCGTCCACCTGAAACGTGGTCTGGTATTCCCAATCGGCCAGTCCAATCCATTGCAGACGGAATTCGTTATCCCGGTCGAAGGGGTCGGGGATGAGCCCGCTCCGCAGCAGGTCGGTTTGGACCACGCCCGGAACCTGCGCCGGGTGCCACTCTTTTACATCGGACCGCTCGGAGTTTGCCACGGCTCGGAATTGCCAACCAGTGTCGAGGCTGCGCGAATTCGGTTCGGAAGCCGCCAGCGGCAGCGATATCAGAAAACAAAACAGCAATAACGCAGCGAACCTGGAGATAGAAAGCGGGCCCCGAATAAATTCACTCTGAGTTGTGCGCATTTTAAAAAAACTCCGCGATTGGTTAAATTGCGTCGTGATGACGTTTTAACACAAGTCGCGGTGCGCAGGAACGCCTGATTCTCGGGAATTCTCCAAATCGGCGGCTTCCTTAATCCAGACTTTTGCTACTAACGTAGGCCAGTTTGAAGCGGTCATGAAATCGCAAGAATGAAGTTTGATGGGAATCAGTAAACATTAAGTCAACAGGAGACATTCCAAGATGAGCAACGAAGCGAAAAAGTGTGCCCATGTTCCTTGCCGGTGTATGGTGAAATCCGGAGACAAGTATTGCAGCCCAGCCTGCAAAGACGCAGGATCGCAAGAAGTGGAAATTGCCTGCTCATGCGGGCACGCAGGTTGCGAGGCAGCGTAACGCGAAACTTATAATCAGGCGCCGGCGGCGCGACTTTTGCCGGCGACGGCCCCTCGCGTTCTTGCGCTGAGTTCCTCGATTGTGGGCACTGATTCTGGAACTATCATTTTCCGCTCCGGTGGCTGGCTTCCGCTGCGGAGTGCGTCGGTTAACATTTCCAGAGCGAGATCGGTGTTGGGCCGGATATAAATTGTGGCAGCGAGCGCACCGCTTCTCACCCACGCCTGGCCTGTTTTTGGCAGACCGTCACAGCCAGTCACCGGAATTTGCAGCCAGCGTTCGCGCTCGCCCGCCGGGATTTCAGCAAATGCTTTTCTGGCGCCGGCAGCCATGCTGTCGTCCTGCGCTCCGACCAGATCGATATGCGACTCCTGTGAGGTGCGTAGCCGCAACCAGGAACTAACGGCGCGGTAAGCGCTGTCCTCGGTCCAATTCGCTCGCATGGATTTCACAACGATATTCGAGGGGCGAGTGAGGTTCATGCCTTTGGTGCGCTCTCTCGCGGCTGAACTATTCGCCGGGCCTTCGACATACAACATTGATCCACCCTGGGGCAACAATGCTCCAAACTGCTTGCCTTGAATCCTTCCAACCTCTACGTGGTCGGAGCTGATGGAAAAAACCGGTACAGTGCAACCCTGCCGCATTTGAGCGATGTAATCAGCATCGTGATTCAGAACCACCCAACCGATATTGGCGCTGGTGGCTGCTCGCGCTACTTGCGGGAATGCCGTTCCTCCGGCAGGTTCGAAGATCATCGCATCCGGACGCTCCGCCACCGGGCATTGGATGAATTGCAGTAACTGTTGGCTCTGCGTGACCGCATCATTGTTGGCGTGGACGATTTTGATTTCCACTCCCAGTCGCCGGGCAGCCTTCTCTGCCGCCGCCGCCTGCTGCTGCTGGTAATCGTTATCGTCGTTGGTCAGAGAGATTACAAAACTCAGTTTCTTCATCACTCACCTTCATTCCGATAGTAATGGAAGTGAGAAGAGAAGCGCTGGTAACGAGAGTAACGTTAAAAGATCGCAATTTTGGTACGGCTCACTAAACCGCACCTTGTTCCCGGTAGAACCGCTCGCGGTACTTCGCATCGCGAAAGGCTTCGGTGCCTCCGGGACGCGTGGTCGAGAATGCTCCCGCCAGATTTCCAGCGGCGAGACAGGCGGACAAGTCAGAGCCTTGTAGATATTGATGAAGAAATCCCGCATCGAAGCTATCGCCGGCACCGACCGCATCGACGGGATTCACTCTGCGGGCGGGACTGTTAAAACGCTCGCTTCCACGTTGTGCCATTGCTCCTGCCGGCCCCATCTTCACCACCACTAACGGAACCACGCTGGCGAGTTTTTTCAGGGCATCTCCCAGGTTGCCGGTTGCCGTCGCCTTCTGCGCTTCTCGCTCATTGGGCATAAAAACGTCCAGATGCCGCAACGCATCCTGCAAGCCGCCCTCCCAGCCATCATCCGGATCGTCATTGGTGTCCATGGAAGTCGTCAGCCCGGCTGCCTTCATTTTGCGCAACAATTCCGGTACTCTCGGGCGCAAACCCTTCTGCAAATAAAACGAAGACACATGAAAATGGCGCGCATCGGTAAGGTAATCGAAATCCAAATCTTCCCACACGAGTTCCGCGATGGTGCCGGAATACGTCACCATGTTGCGCCAGGCCTCGCGGTTTAAAACCACCGTCAACCCTGTCTTGACATCGCCCGGCACGCGACGAACCTGAGAGCAATCGACTCCACTCTGCTGTAAGCGATCCAGCGCGGTCTTGCCCAGATCGTCATCGCCGATGCGCGATTGAAATCCCACACGGCTTCCCAATGCGGCCAAATTGTGGGCCACGATGGAGGATGATCCGCCCAGCGTCAGCATCATGCGATCGGCCAGCAGTTCGCGCTCGCGCGGAAGTTCGTCCGGCAATCCGTAAAGGATGAGGTCGAGATTTACTTCGCCGGCAATAGTGACGTCGAAACGTGGCATCTATCTCCTTCGCAATTTTGGTTGTGACTAGCCATCAGGCAATCAGGTTTTCGAGGTCGACACTCAGACGCCAGAATTCAGATCAGCGCTGCAACCCCTTGTTTTTACCGGCACTTAGGAACCACTCACGATGATAACCAAGTCAATACCTGCCACTGTTTGCCGATTGTTTCCGCGGGTTGGTCTGCGTAGTCTCAATTTGAGCAGCAGCGGTCTCACTGGGGGCCGTCGATTTGTTACGAAAAACGAACAAGGGAGATTCGCACATGCCGACCCGGCCCGAGGAACAAATATACACGCGCACGCGGAGCGTGGTCTCCCGTGTAGTGGGGGGCGAAACTTTGATTGTGCCGGTGCGCGGCAAGGTGGGCGATCTAGCGTCAATCTACAGCTTTAACGGAACCGGAACTCTGATCTGGCAATTGCTGGATACTCCGCGAACGCTGATTGAGTTGGTCGAAGCCGTCGAGCACGAATATGCGGTTGCGACCGAGAAGGCGCAAAACGATGTGAAGCAATTCCTGAACGACATGCTTTCGGTGGAATTAGTTGCGGCGACGCCGGCGATTGCTGCCGAACCCGACATGGCTGGAATCGACATGAACGCAGCGGATTCGACCCGGCAATCGATGATTGAAACATCAGCCACGAACTGAATCTGGCCAGATCAGAGGGATATTGGAACAGTTAACTTACGGAGAGTTCAGCGCGGACTTGCATCAGAAGCAAGCTGGCCAGCGTGCGCCCATGCAGGTATCGATTGAAGTAACGCGCCGCTGTCCCCTCGAGTGCCAGCACTGTTACAACAACCTCCCCATGGGCGACCAGGACGCCCGCAGCCGCGAGATGACTAAAGAAGAGCATTTCAAGATGCTCGACGAACTGGTCGAGATGGGATGCTTCTGGCTGCTCTACACCGGCGGTGAAATCTTCGCCCGCAAAGACTTCCTCGAAATCTACACCTACGCCAAGCAAAAAGGATTTCTGATCACGCTCTTCACCAACGGCACGCTGATCAATGAACGAATTGCCGACTACTTGCTAGAGTTTCCGCCGTTTGCCATCGAGATCACGTTGTATGGCCGGACTAAAGAAACCTATGAAGCGCTGACGCAAATTCCCGGCTCGTACGAAAAATGTCTGCGCGGCATCAAGTTGCTGCGCGACCGCGGATTGCCGCTCAAGTTAAAGACCGTCGCCACCAGCATTAATAAGCATGAGATCTCAGCCATGCGTCAATTCGCAGAGGAAGACCTGGACGTGGAATTCAAATTCGACGGACAGATCAATCCGCGCATTGATTGTTCCCAAAGTCCGCTGGCGGTCAGGCTTACGCCGGAGGAAGTTGTCGCGCTCGATATGCACGCTCCAAAGGGTGTGACCGAATATCGCAAGTTGGTGATGCACGATCTTGCGAATCCAAGAATCAAGCAGGGCGGAACCGTTTATTCCTGCGGTGGCGGGGTGAACGCCTTTGCGGTTAATGCTTACGGAGAGATGAGTATCTGCGTGATTTCCCAGCAGGAAACCTTCGACGTTCGGCAGGCAGGCCTTAGGGGTACTTGGGAGAACTCCCTGCGCGAGGTTCGCTCACGCGAGCGCACTCGGGTGACGAAGTGCGCCGAGTGCCGCATTAAATCGCTCTGCGGAATGTGTCCGGCGAATGGCGACATGGAGAATGGCGACAAGGAAAGTCCCGTCGAGTTCCTTTGTCACGTCGCGCATCTGCGAGCGGCGGCGCTCGGAGTTGAGGTTCCGAAGCATGGGAAATGTGAATTCTGCGCCGGAGGAAGTCAATACATCGCGCTGCTGGAATCGGCGCACCGGATTACAAGCAAGGAAATCGATGTGGAAAGTTGGACCGGGCCCCAGCAAGTCTTTCAGATCTTGAACAACGGGGGCGTGACCGGCGGCTGCGGAAGCTGCGGAAATCACTAGGTACAAGGAGATCCATCACATGACGGGGAGCGTGAGTAAGATCCGGGCAAGTGATGGCACAATGTTGGGTACTTTCACTGTGGGCCTGGACCCGCTTGGAGTGGCGTTCGACGGCGCGAACATCTGGGTGGCGAACGGCGTCGACGGCACTGTCACGAAACTGCTGGCGAGCACTGGGGCGGTCGTGGGAACCTACTCTGTCGGAGGTCCCAGCTCAGCCGCCGGTGAGGTTGCATTCGACGGTACGTTTATCTGGGTTTCAAATGAGACCCCGAGTACAGTGACGAAGCTCAGGGCGAGCACGGGAGCCATCGTTGGTGTTTTCCAGCTCGGGCCCTCCACTAACACTCCCTTTGGCGTGGCGTTCGACGGGGCGAATATTTGGGTGGGATATGGGCAGGGATCGAGTATCCCTGCGGCCGGTGTTTACAAACTCTGAGAGCGGGCTACTGGAGGCTGGATGGATCTCGAAACGAAACAAGCTGAAAGCAAGAAAACATATGAGCCGCCTCAACTGACAACAATCAGTCTGCGACCGGAAGAAGCTGTCCTTGGGCATTGCAAGATAGTTGGCTCTGGTTCGGGTCTCGTCGGCACATGCGGCTTCGTCGGGGGATGTCCGACGCAGGGGTCGTAAACGACGAGGACGCGAAGTTAGGTAATGAATGAGCGACGATTTCGAGCACCCAATTCCGAAGTTGTTTGGGGAACTGTGCGCTATAGGCCGCAGTAGCTTCCGCGTGGGCGGAGTCTCAGTGGAGGTTGCGGGCCAGAACCTTCACGATATTGCCCTCGCCCCCCCGCTAGAGCCATTTCAGGTCGAAGGTTGCGTTTCAGACATTAGAGTTCGCGTCGAGCGCGTCGATAAACTTGCTCCGTGTCTTGGGCTCCGACTCTTCGATTCCGGTGCCAGTTGGCGACTGCATGAAGACGCGGCTGGGTTGGTTTTTGACTTCAACGCTCCGTTTCTTGGGGAACAGCCGTATAAACGTCTCCTGATAGACCGTGAGTACCGCTGGGCAACCCTCCAAATGAACGACGAATGTTTGTCGCGTGCTACGCACCGAGCTGAATCCTTGGAGTATCCTCTCGACGAACTCCTGATCATGCACCGCCTCACCCAGGAGCAAGCCATCGAACTGCACGGCGTCGGCATGGTCGGCCCCGATGGCGCCAGCAATTTATTCGTCGGTCACTCCGGAGCAGGGAAGAGTACGACCGCGCGGCTCTGGACCTCGCTTCATCCGGTAGAAATACTCAGCGACGACCGCATCATTGTCCGTGAACACGACGATGAAATCTTCATGTACGGGACACCCTGGCACGGCGAAGCCCACTTCGCGCTCCCGCAGCGTGCGCCGTTGCAGCGAATCTTTGTCCTCGAGCACGGATATGGCAATGTCATCACCCGCCTCACCCGCAGCCAGATGGTCGCGGAACTCTTTGCGCGCAGCTTTGTACCCTTCCATCGCCACGAGTACGTCGACCACGCCCTGAGTTTTCTCGAAAAAGTCGCCGACACCGTCCCTTGCTACCGTTATTCTTTCGAGCCCGACGAGCGCGCCGTAGAAAAAATCCTCCACTTCCATGACTGAGCGCGGGGCCGATTCAGACAGTTTCGAGGCGATTGTCCGCGAGCTGTTGAATCAAGGTTCCACCGTCCGCTGCGAGGCCCGTGGCTCCAGCATGTTTCCCTCTATACGTGACTGCCAGGTTGTGCATGTTACTCCCGTAATAGTGAGCAAATTACGAAAGGACGATATCGTTCTTATCAAGAGCGATAAGAGATTCCTAATGCACCGGCTAGTCATCGCCGATGCAGAGAAGAATGTTTTTATAACGCGCGGTGATAACGGGATGAAGAACGACTCTCCGGTTCGCGCCGAGCAAATTCTCGGGCTCGTTGTCGCAAAAGAATTCAGGTTCAGGGAAAAAATAGTGCGGATTCAATTAAACGGATTCAGCGACACCCTCTCACGCTGCGCTTTGCGCGGCCGCACGCTGGCCGGCAAATTCCTGCGCGCCGCCACCCCAGGTTTGCCTTCTAAAAAAGTCACGCTGGTGCTGGCTTTCCTTTTTGCTCTGCTTCTTTCGGCAAATGCACGAGCACAAGTAGCCGTCGACGCCGCTACCAATGGCTCGGTCTCCTTGAACGCACACGGCGCACAAACGCTCACTTTCGCTCACACGACTGCCGCAACTACCACGGGACTTCTCCTCGTAGGGGTCGCCATTAACACGGTGAACGCCACCACAACAACGGTGAGCACGGTCACCTACAACGGAACGGCCCTCAACTTTCTGGGAGCCCGCAACGATACCGGCAACACCCGCCGGGTCGAGATGTGGTCTTTGCTTAGCCCGGCGGCAGGTACCTTCAACGTTGCCGTCTCAGTAAATATCCCTGGCGCCGTGAACGTAAGAGTGGGCGTCGTCTCTGGCGCAGTCACCTTTACTGGCGTCAACCAGGCGGTTCCAACCGGTTCCTTCGTTTCCGCCGCTGGAACGGCCGGAACAGCTTCGTCTCTTACTGTGCCCAGTGTGCTGAACGGCATGGTCTTCGATACGCTCTCAGTGATTGGCAGCGATACGGTCACGGTAAACGCCGCCCAGACTTCGCTCTGGAACACTCGATCGAACGGCAATGCTTACGATGCGCGCAGCACCGGCAGCACGGCTCCCGGCTCGCCCAGCGTCACCATGACAGAGACCTTCAGCGCGGCTTCCAACTGGTCGCAGGGGGGCGTTTCCATTAATCCCGCCGCTCAGGTCATCGTTGACGCTTCCACCAGCCAATCGCAGGCTTTCAACGCCCACGGAACCCAAACCATCACTTTCAATCACACCACCGCCACGACGACCACCGGACTGTTGATCGTCGGCGTTTCCATGAACATCACCAACGCGCCTACGGCAACGGTGAGCGGCATCACCTACAACGGCACGGCGCTAAATTTTCTTGGAGCGCAGAACGATGCGGCGAACACCGAGCGAGTTGAAATGTGGTATCTGCTGGCGCCAGCGTCGGGAACAAAAAGTATCGTAGTCTCGGTCAACATCCCTGGAGGCACGAATGTGCAAGTGGGGGTTACGGCCGGCGCCACCACTTTCACCGGAGTCGATCAAACCGTACCCTTAAGCCCCTTCGTCTCTGCAAATGGCGCAACTGGCGCCAGTTCTCAGCTCGACGTGCCCAGCGTCATCAATGGCATGATTCTCGATACGCTCGCGGTCACGGGCAATCAGACTGTCACCATTCCCGGTCCGCAGGTTTCGCAGTGGAATCTTGCCAGTGGAGCAGCCGCGTCAGATGTCAGGGGTTCCGGTAGCGCGCGGAGTGGCGCGCCCAGCGTTCCAATTTCTGAAACTTTCAGCGGCACTTCCAACTGGTCGTTGGGAGCCGTCTCCATCAATCCTTCGACTGCAGATATCTCCGTCACCACCTCAGTGGTCAGTGCCGTTTTCCTCGGCCAGAACACCACCTACAACATTACGGTCAGCAACAGCGGCCCATCGGCAGCCAACAATGTGGTCCTGACCGATACCTTGGCCTCCGGCCTCACGCTTGTATCCATCACGCCCAGCAGCGGCACCACCTGTAGCGGAACCGGTCCTATCACCTGCAATCTGCCCGCTTCGTTCGCCAGCGGAGCCACAGCCACGGTGAGTGTGGTGGTTAACGCCGGCGCTTCCGGAGCCTATCCAAATACTGCGAGTCTGGCGGATTCAGGCTCGCCTCCAGATCCAAACCTCGGCAATAACACTTACATTGCAGTTGCCACCGTGCAGGCCGTCGCCTGTGCTCCGGTTACCCAGGCAACCGCTGGAACCAATCTCTCCAGTGTTCTGAACACGTACTATCCCGGATCGGCAAACGTTGCAGCGGGAGCGACCTCGATCACAGTAGGCGCGGCAACCGGAGGCCCCGGCGGTGTGCCGACTCCGATTGTGGCAGGCAATTTGCTGCTCGTAATTCAAATGCAGGATGCGGGCATCAACGACTCGAATACCATCGCTTACGGTAACGGCAGCACGGGACAAGGTTTCACGGCGATCAACAGTGCGGGCGATTACGAATTTGTAACCGCACAATCAGCCGTCGGCACGGGTGGCGGCGCGGTCACGATCTCCGGCGCTGGCAATGGCGGAGGTTTAGTTTTCTCCTACCACTCCGCCGCCGCTTCCGCGAACGCAGGACAGAGCACGTATCAGGTCATCGTCGTGCCGCAATACACCACGGCGTCGTTTAGCGCGACGACCCCGCCCACTGCGCTGGCCTGGAATGGATCCACGGGCGGAGTGCTCGCGATCGATACATCCAGCACGCTCACTTTAAACGCCGCCACTGTTTCGGTAAGCGGACTAGGTTTCCGCGGCGGGGCGGGCATGCAATTAACCGGAGGAACCGGCGCCAATACTGATTTTCGTCAGCCCGCACCGGCTGCCTATACCGGCGCTGCTGGCGGTGTAGCCGGTGACGACGCCAACAAGGGAGAAGGCACCGCAGGCACGCCTGCATGGGTTGAATCCGGCACAACGTTCTTGCAGACCAACACCAGTTATCCCAGTGGCACAGCCGGAACCGACGGCAGCATGGCTCGCGGCGCACCCGGTAACGCCGGCGGCGGCGGTACCGACGCCGATCCCGTAAACAATGATCAGAATGCCGGCGGCGGCGGTGGTGCAAACGGCGGGGCGGGGGGCTTTGGTGGTGATTCCTGGAGCAGCAACCTGAGCGACGGCGGCGAAGGCGGCACGATATTTCCCGCCAGCATCAACCGCGTGGCCTTAGGCGGTGGCGGCGGCGCAGGCACGCGCAACAATTCCGACAACAACAATCAGGCCAGCGGGGGCGCGACCGGCGGCGGCATCATCATCATTCGTACTTTTGGCTTGAGTGGGACCGGAACTTTCACAGCCAATGGAAACGCCGCTTATAACGGAACCCTTAACGACGCGGGCGGCGGCGGCGGCGCAGGCGGCAGCATTGTCATTCTTTCCGCCAACGGCGGCGAGGGCGGACTCAGCCTGCAGGCCAACGGCGGCAATGGCGGCAACGCCTGGCAGGTTCAGCCTTATAGCCTGGGCAATCGTCACGGCCCTGGAGGCGGCGGCGGTGGCGGAGTGGTTTTTGTTTCGGGCGCTCCCGCCAGCGTCAGCGTGGCAGGTGGTGCGAACGGTCTAACGCTGAATCCCGGCGTGCCCTACGGAGCAACTCCGGGTACCGCCGGAAGCGTCGTCACCAATGCGTCGATTTCTTCTACCTCGGGAACTCAGTCCGGAGCGCAGTGCACGCCTGACGTCACCCTGACGAAGAGTCACGTAGGCAGCTTCACTCGCGGTCTTACTGCGAGCTATACCATTCCTGTTTCCAACGTAAGTCCGTACGGGCCTACCAGCGGGACAGTCACGGTGAACGATACGTTGCCTCTGGGTCTCACGCCAACCAGTGCGAGCGGCACCGGATGGTCGTGCTCGGTCTTCTCGCAGACCGTCAGTTGTACTGACTCTACGGTGCTTCCGCCGGGCAACAGCTACTCCTCAATCACCATTAATGCCAACGTGTCGCAGACTGCGCCTTCTACCATCACCAACATTGCAACCGTCAGTGGTGGAAGTGAAGTGAACCTGACCAACGACACCGCCACCGATGTGGCCGCTGTCGGATCTTCCGCGGACCTCGCAGTCACCAATTCGGCGTCGCCCGATCCCGTCTCTGCCGGCAGCAATATCACCTATACCCAAGTCATCACAGATAACGGACCCAGCGCCGCCGACAACGCCACTTTGGTGGAATCTCTTCCCGCGAACACCACTTTTGTTTCCTTTTCGTCACCCGCTGGATGGACCTGCATGACTCCCGCCGTCGGCGGAACCGGCAATGTGGTGTGCACCGCATTAAACGTAGCCGCCAGCACTGCCGCCAATTTCTCACTCGTAGTAAAGGTAAACGCTGGGACCGCCAACGGTACCGTCATCTCTGACACAGCTACCGCCAGTTCTTCCGTTACGGATCCGGTCTCCAGCAACAACAGCGCGACCGCATCCACGGCCGTGGGAACGACCGCTGGAGCGGAACTCACCGTTACCAACACTGCTTCGCCCAATCCGGTTGTCGTCGGCAATAACCTTACTTTCACGCAAGTGGTCACCAATACCGGCTCGGCTGCTGCAACTTCAGCCACATTCAATGAAGTCACGCCGGCGAATACCACGTTCGTTTCCATCACGCCGCCCGCAGGTTGGAGTTGCGCCGGGTTCCCGCCGCAGTGCACCAATGCCAGCGTGGCCGCCGGATCAAGCGGAACCTTCACCGTCGTTTATACCGTTACCGGCGGAAGTTCCATCACCGACACAGTCACGGTAAATGCTGGCAATCAGGCTTTCGGAGCAAATTCCTCTACGGTAATAGTGCCCGTCTCTACCGCAGGTCAGGCGGATCTCTCCCTCAGCACCGTAGCCACGCCCGCGACGGTTCTGTCTGGCAACAACATCACCTATACCCAGACCATTACCAACAACGGCCCCGCATCGGCCTCAGGAGCCAGCTTTACCGAAGCCATTCCGGCCAACACCACGTTTGTTTCAGCGTCCGCCCCGGCAGGCTGGACCTGCGTCACCGCCACATCTGTAACTTGTAGCAATCCCACCATGGCCGCAGGAACATCGGCGGGAATAATCGTGGTCGTGAACCTTGCATCTTCCGTCACCGTGGCAAGCATCACGGCGATCTCTTCCGTCTCGGCCACCACCACCGATCCGAATTCCGCCAACAACAGCACCACGGTCGTCACCAACGTACTGCCGGAGTGCGACCTCGGGGTCACCAACAGCGGAACTCCCAACCCAGCCACGGCGGGCAACAACATTACTTATACGCAAACCATCACCAACTCTGGCCCCAGCACTTGCAGTACCGCAACCTTCAACGAAGCTTTGCCGGCGAACACAACTTTTGTTTCCGCCGCAGTAGTCAACAGCGGCGGCGGCACCTGGACTTGCCCCAACGCTTCTCCCGTGGCATGCAGCAGCGCGAGCGTTGCACCCGGCGCTACTGCGACGGTCACCGCAATCTACAAAGTAAACGCGGGCACGGCCAATGGCACTATCATCAGCGATACCGCTACTGTTTCCACCACCACGCTGGATTCGAACTCTGCCAACAACTCTGCCACCTCGAACATCGCAGTGGCTGGCGCCACTCAGGCCGATCTAAGCATCACCAACGCTGCCAGCCCCAATCCGGTGAGTGCCGGACAGAACATCACCTACACGCAAACCATAACCAACGCCGGTCCTGCAGCTGCCAGCACCATCACGCTGGCGGAAACACTTCCTGCGAACACCACCTTCGTTTCTCTCTCTGGCCCCGGTGGGTGGGCTTGCACTGCAGTCGTTCCTTACCAGTGCAGCAATACCACCCTGGCATTCCCTGGCTCCGCCAATTTCAGTTTCGTGGTTCAGGTAGGCGGCACGGTGGCGGCAGGCACTACTATCTCCGACACCGCTTCTGTCTCCAGCGCTAGCGATCCCAATCCCAGCAACAACAGCGCCTCGGTGAACGTGCAAGTTGCCGACACCGCCGATATTTCCGTTACCAATTCCGGCACGCCGGTTCCGGTCCTGGCCGGCAGCAACATCACCTACACTCAGGTTGTCACCAATGCTGGCCCGAGCACCGCCGCCAGCGCCACTTTCACCGAGATCACGCCCGCCAACACCAATTTCCAGTCCATCACCGGACCCGGAACATGGGCTTGCGTGCATCCTGCCGTGGGTTCTGCCGGAACCATCACCTGTACAAATTCCAGCTTCGCTCCCGGCAGCGCCTCCTTCACCGTCGCGCTGCAAGTCAATGCTGGAACCGCCGCGGGCACCGCCATCAACGATACGGCGACCGCCACTTCTTCTACCACCGATCCCAACTCCGCCAACAATAGCGCGACTGCTGCGGATGTCGTGGCCACTGCGGCCCAGGCTGATCTGGTCGCCACTAACTCAGCTGCGCCTACATCGGTCGCCGCCGGCAGCAACGTCACCTACACCCAAACCGTGGATAACCTTGGTCCGGCTACGGCCACCAGCGCTTCATTTACGCAAGTCACTCCGGCCAACACCAATTTCCAATCGATTACACCCCCGGCGGGATGGACCTGCGGCACCAAGCCCGCAATCGGTGGCACTGGAACCATCACTTGCACCGACGGAAGCAATCTTGCTCTCAATACTCCGGTCACATTCACGCTCGTCCTGCAGGTAGATTCCGGCACACCTTCCGGAACAAACATCTCGGAAACCGACACCGCGACTGCTTCCAACATCGTTCCGGGACTGACCACTAACAGCGCCACTGCCAATGTAACCGTGGCCAATGCTAACAGTGCCGACATGGCAATCGTGAAGACGGCTTCCCCCATGCCCAGCGTGGCAGAAGGTGACACGCTTACTTACACTCTCACCATTACGAACAATGGCCCGGCTTCTGCGACCAACGTGACAGTGCTTGATCCGTTGCCTTCCGCCGTAACGTATCTCTCGTCCACCACTACCGCCGGAACCTGCTCCGAAGCCAACGGCACCGTCAGTTGCCTGCTCGGGACCATGCCCAACGCCGGCACTGCCACCATTCACATTCTCACGCTCGCGGGAAACCCGGGTGTTTACATGAATACCGCAACCGTGAGTGCGGACCAGACCGACCCCACGCCCGGCAACAATTCGTCCACGCAAACTGAAACCATTACCGCCGCGACGCAAATCAAGTTGCAAAGCTTCACCGCGCATTTCGTCTCGGATAAAACCGGAGCCAGCCGCGTCGCTCTTTTCTGGAAAACCGGCGGCGAATCACACAACCTCGGATTCAATATTTACAAGGATGAGAACGGCCAGCGCGTTCGCGTCAATCCTTCTCTGATCGCAGGCTCGGCCTTGCTGATGAGCGGAGCGCTGCCCAAACACTCCGGAAGGACTTACTCCTGGATCGATTCTTCGTCCGCATCGAACATCGGCTCCTACTGGCTGGAAGACGTAGATGTAAACGGTACTCGGGAACTGCACGGACCCGTCACGCCACAAAACCCATCCAGCGCTTCACCCAGTGCGGAAACCCCCGTACCCGCCATGATGCTGAGCCAGATCAACCAGTCCCAGCCCGCCGCATCATTCAGCGAAGCCAGCCATGCTATAGAAAACACGTTGCCCGAATTCGTCCCCACATCCACTCAACAACAAAAGCAGTTTGAACTTGCCGCCAACTCCGCGGTGAAGATTTTCGTGAAGCATGAAGCCTGGCATCGCATCACGCAACCTGAACTCATCCAAGCTGGACTTAGCCCCAACGTTGACCCGGCGCTGCTTCACCTTTACGCCGAGGCCGTCGAGCAACCCATCAAGATCACCGGCGCGACTGCGGGCCCTGGAGGCTTCGGCCCTCAATCCGCCATCGAGTTCTACGGTACCGGAATCAACACGCCCTACTCCGGCACCAGAGTTTACTGGCTGGTTTCTGAGAGCACGCCCGGCCTGCGCATTCACCGTTTGCAATCCTCCACCGGCTCCAACCAGCCGCCGCAGAACTTCCCTTTCACCGTAGAACTGGCGCAGCACACCACCTACTTCGCCGCGTTGATCAATACCACTGGAGACAATTTCTTCGGAGCCATTGTCACCCCTACCCCAGTTGATCAAATCCTCTACGTGCCGCATCTTGACCAGACTTCCACCCAACCCGCCAAGCTGGATTTGACCCTGCAAGGCATAATTCTCGGCTTCCCCCACGACGTAAATATTCAACTCAACGGTAGCTCGCTTGGCGATGTCACCTTTACCGGCCAAGCCAAAGGCAGGTTCCGCGCCAGCATTCCGCCGGGCATGCTGCGGGAAGGAGCAAACACCGTCACGCTCACATCCCAGGATGGTGATTACGATAGCAGCCTGGTGCAATCCATCCAGATCACCTACCCGCATACTTACGCTGTTGACTCCGGCACTCTCAAGTTCACCGGCCGTGCCGGAGAGCAAATCAAACTCACCGGATTCAACAGTTCGCCGGCTGTCGTCCTCGATATTACGAACCCGGCACAGCCCGTCGAACTCACGCCGCAAGTCACTGCTGGCGCGAACGCAACTCAATATGCACTGCAAGTGCAAGTGCCCTGGTCGACTACGAACTCAACTGCGAACTCGCGACACACTTTGCTGGCCGTGGCTTCCGACGGCATCGCTGCGGTCGCGGGCGTGCGGGCCAACCATCCTTCGCACTGGCATCGCGCCCAGCCTGGCAGCGACATTGTCATGATTTCTTACGCTCCGTTCGCCGATGCTTTGCTTCCTGTCATCGATGCCCACAAGGCGGAGGGGAAATCTACCTCTCTCGTTCTAATCGACGATGTTTACGACGAATTTAATTTCGGCGAGCACAGCCCGGTCGCCATCCAGGAATTTCTGCGAACTGCCACAAATGTCTGGCGCACGCCTCCTCACTACCTGCTGCTCAACGGTCGCGCGTCGCTCGATCCGCGGAATTATCTGGGCTTCGGACATCTCGATCTCGTGCCCACAAAAATTGTTCCCACCACCAGCCTGATGACTTCCTCCGACGACTGGTTCTCCGACTTCAACGGTACCGGCATGCCCACCATCGCCACCGGACGCTTCCCCGTCGGCACCGCCGCCGAAGCCAACCTGGTGGCCGGCAAAGTCGCAACCTACGAGGGCCAATCCACCAACGGCACATGGACTTCGCAAGCTCTCATGGTCGCCGATTACAACGACACGGAAAACTTCACCCGGGATAGTCAACTGGTGCAGGCGAAGTTGCCCAATGTCCTGCAGGTCACCGATATTTTCGCCAGCCAGTCCACCACATCCCAGACGCAGCGTGCCATTGTCGATTCGATCAACGCGGGCCAGTTGTTGGTGAATTACGCGGGCCACGGCTCTGAGGATCAATGGTCCGGCAGCAATCTTTTCGACACCACCGCCGCGACTGCCTTGACCAACGGTTCCTCACTGCCGGTCTTCCTGATCATGAATTGCTTGAACGGCTTCTTCCAGGATGTGTATGAAGAACCGCTCGCGGTAACACTGATGCTTGCTCCCAATGGAGGCGCCGTGGCCGTCCTCGCGTCGAGCGGCCTGAACCAAGCGCCTCCGCAAATCACTCTCGATCAATTGGTCGTGAAGAATCTGTTCAGCGATTCTCATCCCACGCTGGGAGATTCCATTTTGCAGGGCAAGTCAATCATCAACGGGGTCGCCGTCCGCGAAACCTACAACCTGTTGGGCGATCCCGCGATGAAAATCAAGAGTCCGGCCAAGAAATAATTGAGAAGGGAAGTGCGCGCAAGAGCTGTTCTCTCGCTACACCGGCACCGCTGCCTTCCGCATCGGCTCCGCGATCGCGCCCATCACTTTCTCGAATCCGGCAAAGTCCAGCGATTGCGCCCCGTCCGATAATGCTCGCTCCGGGCACGGGTGCACTTCGATGATCAGTCCATCCGCTCCCACCGCCACTGCCGCCCGTGAAACCGCGGCGATCAAACTCTGCTTGCCCGTTCCATGCGAAGGATCGGCAATCACCGGCAAGTGGGAAAGATCGCGCGCCAGCGCCACCGCCGCCAGATCAAAGGTATTCCGCATCTCCGTTTCAAAAGTCTTGATGCCGCGTTCGCACAGCACCACCTGGCTGTTTCCGCCCGAAAGCAGATATTCCGCCGCCAGCAGCCACTCCTTCACCGTGGCCGAAGGTCCCCGCTTCAACAGTATGGGCTTGTTCACCGTCGCCAGCCGTCGCAACAACGCGAAGTTCTGCATGTTGCGCGCCCCCACCTGCAGCATGTCGACGTGCTCGCAAATTATGTCGACATCTTCCGTGCTCATCACCTCCGTGACTACCGGCAGCCCCGACTCCTCCCGCGCCTCGCGTAAAATCTTCAGCGCCTCCAGTCCCAGTCCCTGAAAATCGTAAGGAGAAGTCCGTGGCTTATACGCTCCTCCTCGCAACATGCTCGCTCCTGCCTTGCGAACTGCATGCGCGGTGCCTATCATTTGCTCGCGCGATTCCACCGAGCACGGCCCCGCAATCACCACCACGTCGGGACCTCCGATTGCCACGCCACCCACCTTCACCACCGTCCGCTCCGGCCTGACCTGCCGGCTCACCAGCTTGAACGGCTGAGCAATGGCCACCACCGTATCCACGCCCGGCGCCACCAGCAGGGCCTCGATCTCGTGCCGCCGGCCGCTCCCCACCGCCGCCACAATCGTGCGTTCCGTTCCCCGCGTAACGTGCGGCTGGTAACCCGCCTCGCGAATGCGCTCGATAATATGCGCAATCTCCTGCTCCGTCGCCTTCTCTGACATGTTGACAATCATTGCTGGCCCTCCGAAATTTGACTTAGGCTCTGTTCCTGTGTTCGCTGGTTAATAATGTTCTTCTTCCCAAAAAACAAAGGCCGCGATCTGAAATCGCGGCCTCTGGCTGAATCTTGCTTGAATCTAATGGAGCATCTCTGCCTCGATCTCCCTCGCAAGTCCCGCCGCAGCCGCTACTGAAGTGAACCGGTAGCGAAACTGCACGCTAAACGAGGTAAATCGCATCAGCAAAATCCTTTGCCTTTAAAGTTTGACGAAGGTGCGCCCTGCGCCGTCCTATCAACTACTGGTTGATCGAACTGGCTACGTTGGAAAATGCGTTGTTGGCATTGGACCCAATCAGGCGTATCGTGCCCACTACCAGAACTAGGATCACGGCCAGCATCACCGCATATTCGGCGATGTCCTGCCCCTCATCTTCTGACCAAATCCTGTATAGAAATTCTTGCATGTTTCCCTCCAGTCCTTCCAAATCCCTCGAAGAGGGAGAACCGCTATGAACGAACCCATAATGCCCGACCCGGCAACCCTTGTCAATTGTGGAAAACACTGAAAACTCCAATGACCTTTGCCGCGTTAAAGATAAATCCTCCAACTCGTGCCTCTGCAATACACCCCCGCAAATACGACCCCGCTAAAAACTAAAAATCTTCTTCCGCCCATCTGTTATTCGCATCCTCTGAGCCGAGAGCCGAGAACTGAGAACCGCCTTGCTACAATCATTTTCGTGCCCGTTCTTCATAACCTGCGCGTCACTCTCGAAATGATCAAATGGGAGCACTCCATCTTCGCGCTCCCCTTCGCGCTTTGCGGAGCGATGCTCGCCGCCTCCGGACTTCCCTCGGCTCACCAACTTCTCTGGATTGTCATCGCCATGCTCTCCGCCCGCTCTGCCGCCATGGCTTTCAACCGCCTGGCCGACGCCTCCATCGACGCCGCGAACCCTCGCACCCGTACCCGCGCCCTGCCCGCCGGACATCTTTCTTCTGCCTTCGTCGCCACCTTCATCATCGTCTCTTGCGCTATCTTCATACTCGCTGCCGCGCAACTCAACCGCCTCACCCTCTGGCTTTCCCCAGTCGCGCTCGCCATCTTGCTGCTCTATTCCTACACCAAGCGCTTCACCCGCTTCTCTCACGTGGTTCTCGGATTCGCTCTCGGCATCGCCCCCGCCGCCGCCTGGATCGCCGTCCGCGGCTCCCTCGACCCCCGCATCCTTCTGCTCACCGCTGCCGTCACATTCTGGGTCGCCGGCTTCGACATCCTCTACGCCTGCCAGGATTTCGACTTTGACCGCACCGCCGGACTCCACTCCATCCCTCGCGATCTCGGCATCGCGCGCTCCCTCTGGATCGCCCGCGCCTTCCATGCCATCATGCTACTTCTGCTGATCTCGCTGCTTCCCGCGTTCGGCCTGGGAAAACTCGCCCTCGCCGGAGTCCTCGCCGTCCTCTTGCTTCTGCTTTACGAACACTCCCTCGTCAAGCCCACCGACCTCTCCAAACTCAACGCCGCCTTCTTCACCATGAACGGCGTAATCAGCGTGGTCTTTGCCGCATTCATCGCCGCCGACCTCCTGCTAAAAAAAGTGAAGTGAAGAGGAAAAAAATCGTAATGGCAGAAAATTGAAGTTTGGCGAAAGCCGCCCTCGGCTGCTCCGAAATTCGTGAGCCGCCGTTGGAGATCCTAGATAAGTTGGTGTCGCTGACCGACTCGAAAAAACGTTGAGCACTTCTGGCCAGTTCGAACAGAGCGATCCGTTGCGAATTTCCTTGCTATTGCTGGAATTGAAGACTAGTGTTGGCGCGTCTCTTACACATCCCTCCGCCGCGCCCCGTCCTGGGCGACGGTCTCTTGTGCAATCTGATTAAGTGTGCCGCTCGATCGGATTGATCCCCCAATCCTTACCATGACCCTTGGAATCAGTGACTCTTCAGGAGAAGTGCGATGAATCTTTTCAATCCGAAGTGGTGCCACAGGCTCGCAGCATTTGTAGCCGCAGGCAACATGAGCAGATTCAACTGGCAGATGAGGGCGTTCGGGGTCTTTCTACTGTGGCCGACCACAGCGATCACCCTGTCTGCGCAGACTTTCACCACGCTGTACAGCTTCAACTGCACGGATGGCTTTTCTTACTCCTACGCCGGGCTGGTCCAGGCCACCGACGGCAACCTCTACGGGACAACGCCGTACTGCGGTTCCAGTTCTCCGGAATACGGCACGGTCTTCAAAATCACCACTAGCGGCATGCTGACGACCCTGGACAGCTTCGACGGCACGGATGGCTACCGCCCTCAAGCCGGGCTGGTCCAGGCCACCGACGGCAACCTCTACGGGACTACGGCCTATGGCGGGGCCAACGGGTTTGGCACGGTCTTCAAAACAACCACAAGCGGCACGCTGACGACGCTGCACAGCTTCGACTCCCCGAACGGCACGGACGGAGCCTACCCTTACGCCGGGCTGGTCCGGGCCACCGACGGCAACCTCTACGGTACAACGTACGAGGGCGGGACCAACGGGTTTGGCACGGTCTTCAAAATCACTAGAGGCGGCACGCTGACGACGCTGCACAGCTTCGGCCCCCCGGACGGCACGGACGACGCCTACCCTCAGGCCGGGCTGGTCCAGGCTACCAATGGGAACTTCTACGGGACAACATCGGGCAACGGGTTTGCCACCAACGGGTATGGCACGGTCTTCAAAATCACCCCAAGCGGCACGCTGACGACGCTGCACAGCTTCGCTGGTAACCCGGATGGCCAAGACCCCACGGCGGGGCTGGTCCAGGCCACCGACGGCAACCTCTACGGGACAACGTTCGAGGGCGGGGCCAACTTGTATGGCACGGTCTTCAAAATCACCCCAAGCGGCACGCTGACGACGCTGCACAGCTTCGACTCCACGGACGGCGCCTATCCTCAAGCCGGGCTGGTCCAGGCCACCGATGGCAACCTCTACGGGACAACGCTCGGGGGCGGGGCCAACGCGCTCGGCACGATCTTCAAAATTACCAGAAGCGGCACGCTGACGACGCTGCACAGCTTCGTCTCGCCGGACGGCAACCCTTTCGCCGGGCTGATCCAGGCCACCGACGGCAACCTCTACGGGACAACGCTCGGGGAGAACGACGATGGCACGGTCTTCAGCCTGTCTATCGGGCTAAAGGCGTTCCTCGAAATACAGTCGACCTCCGGTAAGGAAGGCGCGAAGGTTGGCATGTTGGGCCAGGGGTTCAGCAGTTCTTCGGTGGTGAAGTTCGGCGGCACAAAGGCGACCACCATCTCACTTTCGGGCACGACCTACATCACCGCCACGGTACCGGCCGGGGCGCTGACTGGATCAGTAACGGTCGCGACCGGCTCGACCACGCTAACCAGTACAAAGAACTTCAACGTAACGCCGACCATGACTTCTTTTTCTCCGTCCAGCGGCGCGGTCGGAACGCTGGTTACGATCACGGGCACGGGGCTGAAGCAAACAACCAAAGTGACCTTCAACGGACAGCCTGCCAGCTTCACCGTGGTATCCGATACGGAGGTTACGGCGACGGTGCCGACCGGGGCGACGACCGGGAAGATTATCGTGACTACGAAAGGCGGCAGCGTCACGAGCGCGACAAGTTTTACGGTCAACTAAGTGCCGCGAACAATCGCCTTGGGAGACGGCGCTCTCCGAGGCTTACGGCAGTTCGCTGGTCATTCTACAATTACCTACCGTGTTTATTCGCCTTGAAACAAGTTAGGGCGGTCCCCTCGGGGGCTGCCCTATTTCCAAATCCCCGCTACTTCATCCCTCGGTGGCTAATACAATCCGCATGAAAACCAGGCAATTTCACTCATCGACAGATCTCAACCCTAGCAGCCATCTAGCCCGAGATCCCGTTGCCATGGCCGCCCTTAGCTCCATCCTGATCCGGAGTAAACTAATTCCCGCGCCAAATTCAAAATAAACGAGGCACCATGTCCCGCCGAATCCTAATCCTTGCACTCCTGCTTCTATCGCTCTGCTCCATACTCACCGCTCAAACCAAGTCGGCTGAACCTACCTCCGGCATCGATGCGCGTTTCATCGACCCCACCGCCGATCCCTGTGTTGACTTTGCGCAATACGCCTGCGGCAATTTCTCCAAGGTTTATCCCATCCCCAACGATCGCTCCAGCTATGGCACCGGCGCCATGATTGCCGAGCACAACGAAGTCATTCTCCATACCATGCTCGATGCCGCCGCTGCTGGCGGCAGCAAGCGTACTGCCAACGAACAAAAAATTGGCGACTTCTACGCCACTTGCCTCGACGTCGACGCCATCAACAGCCAGGGACTGAAGCCGTTGCAGCCCGAACTTGACCGCATCGCTGCCTTGAATAACAAAGATCAGTTGCCCGAACTTCTTGCCCACTATCAACTCATCAACGATGCCGCCTGGTTTAATTTCGGCGAGCAGCAGGACTTCAAGGACGCCCGCAAGCAAATCGCAACCGCTGATCAAGGTGGACTCGGCCTGCCCGAGCGCGATTTTTATTTCCGCACCGGAGACGCCGCCGAGAAAACGCGCACTCAATACGTACAGCACATTACCAACATCTTCAAGCTGTTGGGTGAGCCTGATGCCAAAGCCGCCGCCGACGCGCAAGAGATCATGAAGTTGGAAACCGCCCTTGCTAAAATATCCATGGATATCACCTCTCAGCGCGATCCTAAAAACATTTACCACCTCATGCCCGTGGCGCAACTCGCCGCCCTCGCGCCCGGCTTTGCCTGGGACCGTTTCCTGAAGGCCGTCGGCGCTCCGCCCGTCTCCGAAATCAACGTTACCAACCCTGACTTTTTTAAGGGCATGAACAAACTCCTTGCTTCCACCAGCCTTGAAACCACCAAGACTTATTTACGCTGGCAACTCATCCACTCCAGCGATGGCCTCGTTTTACCCAAAGCCTTTGATGACGAAAAATTTGACTTTGAGCGCCGCAAACTTGCCGGACAGCCCGAGCAGCGCGCCCGCTGGAAGCGTTGCGTGCAAGCCACTGATTCCGCTTTAGGCGAAGCCGTTGGCCAGGTCTTCGTGGCTCAGGAATTTCCTCCCTCCAGCAAACAAGCCACCGTGCAGATGGTGCGTGACATCGAAGCCGCCATGAATGCGGAAATCGATACCCTCACTTGGATGGGCCCCGCCACCAAAGTCCGCGCCAAAGAAAAACTTCACGCCGTCGCCAACAAAATCGGTTATCCCGACCGCTGGCGCGACTACTCCAAACTTACCGTCGTTCGCGGCGACGCCTTCGGCAACAATGAACGCGCCGTCGAATTCGAAAACCGCCGCCAGCTCAACAAGATTGGGCAGCCCGTGGATCGCGGCGAGTGGGGCATGAGTCCCGCTACCGTCAACGCCTACTACAGCGCCAGCATGAACGACATTAATTTTCCCGCCGGAATCCTGCAGCCCCCAATTTACGATCCCAAGGCAACCGACGCTCACAACTACGGTGAAATCGGAGCCATTGAAGGCCATGAACTCACTCACGGCTTCGACGACGAAGGCCGCCAGTTCGATGCCAACGGCAACCTCGACGATTGGTGGACTCCCGAGGACGGCAAAAACTTCGATAAAATGACCGCCTGTGAGGTCAAAGAGTATGACAACTTTGTGGTGGTCGATGATTTGAAAATCAATGGCAAGCTGACCCTCGGCGAAAATACCGCCGACAACGGCGGCCTTCGCCTTGCCTTCCTCGCTTTCCTGGCCGATGCTAAGCGCAAAAGCATCGACCTTACTCAAAAGCAAGATGGCTACACTCCCATCCAGCAATTCTTTTTAGGATTCGCCGGGGGTTGGTGCGGCAGCACTCGTCCCGAACAACTGCGCCTGCAAGTCCAGACCGACCCCCATTCTCCCCGCCAGTTCCGCATTAACGGCGTCGTCCAGAACATGACCGAATTCGGCCAGGCCTTCGGCT
Organism: uncultured Acidobacteriota bacterium; assembly: GCA_963758565.1. Lineage (GTDB taxonomy): Bacteria > Acidobacteriota > Terriglobia > Terriglobales > Acidobacteriaceae > Sulfotelmatobacter. The sequence continues at coordinate 2,088,019 of CAVWVX010000001.1, forward strand.
GCAAAACCGGCCAGCCTATGATGCCCGCCAACGCCTGCCGAGTCTGGTAAGTTGTCGGACCAATCAAAAACCGGCGTATCCACCCCCTGCGGTGGATACGCCGGTTCCCCATTCCCTCGCGGTGACGGAGGGGCTGAAGATCTCGACCGGGATTCTTAACCCGATGCGCTCTCAATCCTCTCTCGTCCGCGAGTTCAATTTGTCAGACCAATGTCAACATTATGTAAAACCGTGTTCCCTTCGTAACCCCTGTTTCGCCCCGCGAAACTGATAGCATAAAGATATCCACGGTGCGCCCAATGCTCCACTTCGTCTGGCTGCTCCCGCTGCTTGCACTTTGCGGCAGCGCCCAGAGCAATTCCGGTGAACTCCGCCTGAAGGTCACCGGCCCGGACGGGCTACCCGTCAAAGCCTCCGTGGAACTTTCCAGCGACGCCCTCGGTTTTCGCCGCTCCTTCACCACTGACGAATCCGGCCAGCTCTCGGTTCGCAGCCTCTCCTTCGGACGCTATCGCCTTCACGTTCAGCGCGAATCTTTTGCTCCTTACGAGGGCACCATCGATATACATTCCGCGCTCCCGCTTGATTATCTCATCAAGCTAAGCATTGCCGCGCTCAGCACCGCCGTCGACGTCACCGCCGCTCCCACCCTTCTCGACCCGGAACGCACCACCACCATCAATCATCTCGATTCCAAAGCAATCGCCGACCGTCCCGCCTCTCTCCCCGGTCGCTCGCTCCCTGACCTCATCGATTCTCAACCCGGGTGGCTCTATGAAGGTAACGCTGTCCTCCATCCTCGCGGATCGGAGTATCAAACCCAATTCGTCGTCGACGGCGTCCCCCTCACTGACAACCGCTCCCCCAGTTTCGGCCCCGATCTCGAGGCCGATGACGTTGACTCTCTCAACGTCTATACCGCCGGCATCCCCGCCGAATACGGCCGCAAAATGGGTGGAGTGATCGAAGTAAATACTCTGCGCGACACGCAGCCCGGCTGGCACGGCCAACTCGATCTCTCCGGCGGCAGTTTCGGTACCGCCGGCGCCTATGGCTCTGTCCAAAACTCCTGGGGACATAACACTCTCAGCGCCAGCGCCTCCGGCAACATGACCGACCGCTATCTCAACCCCGTAGTGCCCCAGAATTACACCAATCGCGGTACCACGGGAGACTTCTCTTTAAGCTATGAACGCGATCTGACTCCAAGCGATCGGCTCACCCTTACCGTCCGCCACGAACTTTCGCGCTATCAGATTCCCAACGATCTCCTCCAGCAGTTCCCCGAAAACCAGACTCCTCCAGGGGACACCTCTCAACGTCAGACCGCGGGCAATTTTGAGACGATGGGTATCGCGACTTACCAGCACATCTTTTCTCCCAACCTGCTCGTCAATGTTCGCGCCATGGTTCGCGACACCTCTGCCGTTCTGAACTCCAACCCCGCTTCATGGCCCATCGCCGCTTTTCTGAACAACAACTTTCGCGAGGGTTACGTTAATTCTTCCGTCTCCATCCACCACCTCCGCCACGAATGGAAGGCTGGCCTCGAATCCGACAATTTACTACTCCACGAAAACTTCAGTGACCGCATCACCGCCAACCCGGATCTTTCACTCAATCCTTACTATCCCTTCGACCCCGGCACTCCATCTAGTTTCGCGTTTACCTCCACCCGTCCCGACCTCGAACAGTCTGCTTACGTCCAGGATTTAATCCATCTTGGCGTATGGACGCTAAGTGCCGGCCTCCGTTGGGATCACTATCAACTCGTCGTCAATCAGAATGCGCTGAGTCCGCGATTATCGATGGCTCGGTACCTGCCTTCCGCCAACCTCATCGTCCACGCTTCCTATGATCGGGTCTTTCAGACGCCGTCGTTCGAGAATATTCTGCTCGCCAGTTCGCCCAATGTCAGCGTTCTCAATTCCAACGTTCTGCGTCTTCCCATCCAGCCCTCACACGGAAATTATTTCGAAATCGGCGCCAGCAAGAGTTTTGCAAGTCAGTTCCGTCTTGACGCCAATTATTTCCGCCGGTACGTTAACAACTTTGCCGATGACGACCAGATTCTCAGCACCGCTGTCAGTTTTCCCATCGCATTCCGCAAAGCGATTATCTACGGCGCGGAAGGGAAGCTCGAACTCCCGCACTGGAACCGGTTCTCCGGCTTCCTGAGTTACTCCTACATCGTCGGCAACGTATGGTTTCCCGTGGCCGGCGGCCTGTTCATCGGCGACGATGCGGCCAACGCCAGCACTCAGCTCTCAGGGCATTTTCCGGATTCGCAAGACCAGCGACACACCGCACGCGCCCGCCTTCGCTATCAGCTGACATCGCGCATGTGGTTTGCCGCGGGCGCGGAATACGGCAGCGGCTTGCCCTTTGAGCCCACTGCGGATGAAACCCAGAATCTCGCGGAATATGGACCTCAGGTGTTGGACCGCCTCAACTTCGCGGATCATCGCATCAAAGCAACGCTGTCCATTGATGCCTCAGCGGGCGCTGAGATTTACAGAAAAGAAAAACGCTCCGTCCATCTCCAGGCCGACGCAGAGAACCTTAATAACCGCCTGAACGTAATCGATTTCGCCGGTCTCTTCTCCGGCAGCGCCATCGCCCCGCCCCGCAGCTTTTTTCTCCGCCTCGCCACCACTTTCTAAGCCGAAGCGTTGTCATCCCGAGTGAGCGATGACGGCTGAAGGCTATGTGATGCACAGTCGAAGGATCTCTACGATCGTTGTGGCTCCCGCTGCAGAGGATTCTCACCGCCGCTTTCACCTGATCGCGCGCTCCTTACCCAGCACGCTTGAAATACTGCACCGCACGCTCGTGTTTCTTGGCCGCTTCCAAGGAAGAAAACGTCCCTAGATTCTTCTTCTTTCCCGTCTTCGCATCTTTCTTGCGCGAGTACAGCCGGTACTCCCCGGATTTTAATTTGCGAATCATGAAGAAAAGATGCTGATGCCTCGCAGGATGGTTGGCAAAAAACTGTGTCATCCTGAACAAGCAATGAACGGCTGAAGAACGGTCATACGCAGTCGAAGGATCCCTTGCACTCCGATGCGGCCCGTGGCCTCGCCAGGGAATTCTCTTCACGGCCAACAAACCAGATCGAAACACTCGACGGTCGTTCCTCTCTGTGCTTCGGTGGCTCCATCGCGGGTGTTTTCTCACACCACAAAATACTTCGCACTCGGATGATGCACCACCAGCGCCGATGTCGATTGCTCCGGCTCCAATAAAAATCCTGACGTAAGCCGCACCCCCACATTCTTCTCCGGTTCCAGCAGCGCAAACAACTTGGTCTGGTCCTCCAGATTCGGGCAAGCCGGATAACCAAACGAAAACCTCGACCCGCGATATTTCTGGTGAAACAAATCCCGAATCGCCGGAGCATCCTCGCCCCCAATCTCCAACTCTTCCCGCATCGTCTTGTGATGCAGTTCCGCCAGTGCCTCCGCCGTTTCCACGCTCAGCCCGTGCAAATACAAATACTTCGTATACTCCCCGCCCTCAAACAACTTCTGCGTCTCCACCGATGCTTTCGCCCCAATCGTCACCAAAGAAAACCCAATCACATCCATCTTCCCCGACGATTTCGATGCAAAGAAATCAGAAATACAAAGTCTGCGCCCCTCCCGCTGCCGTGGAAAAGTAAATCTCAAAAGCTCCGGAGCATCATCCTTACCCTGTGTCCCCTCGTGTTGAAGATTTTGACGTTGGTTTTGATTCTCACTGGGTACTGGGTACTGGGTACTAGGTACTGCATACACCACCACATCATTCCCCTCACTCTGGCAAGGAAAATACCCATACACAACCTTCGGCTCAAACAACCCCGAGCCCGCCACTTCTTCTTCGATCTTCTTCTTTATCGGCCTGAACTTCTCTTCCACCAGCCGCACATAATCCGCCTGCGACGCCGTCTTCAACTGCCACTGGTTCTTGAACAACGCCGTTTCATTGATGTAAGGGAACACATCGCGCACGTCATAAGCTTTCACCCGTACCCCCCAAAACGGAGGCTCAGGAATATTCGGGGCATCCGTCACCACGGCACTGCGCTCCGAAAATACGGGCCCGGTTTCTTCATCCACCGCCGCAGCCTTGGCGTATTCCTTCACCGTGCGCCCATCCTTCAGCCGCGCTTCGCGCGCCCCATTCTCCGTGACCAGGTCTTCCATCACATGCAGCCCGGCAAACGCGTCCTCCGCATAAAACACCGCGTTCGAATACTCCCGCCGTAAATCGTCCTCTACATACTTCCGCGTCAACGCCGCCCCGCCGCAGATCACCGGGAACTCCAGCTTTTGCCGCTGCAAATCCTGAATCACGTACTTCATCTCCAGCGTCGATTTCACCAGCAGCCCGCTCAACCCGATCGCGGTTGCCTTGTGCTCCTGCGCCGCAGAAATGATTTTGTCCCCCGCCTGCTTAATCCCCAGATTCACCACCTTGAATCCGTTGTTCGACAAAATAATGTCCACCAGATTTTTCCCAATATCGTGGACATCGCCCTTCACCGTCGCCAGAATAATCGTCCCCTTCTGCGACCCGCCCGCTTTTTTCTCCATCTTCGGCTCAAGATGCGCCACCGCCTGCTTCATCACCCCGGCGGAATCGAGCACTGAAGGCAATTGCATCTTGCGCGCCCCAAATAAATCCCCGACGGTTTTCATGCCATCGAGCAGCACCGTATTGATCAACTCCAGCGCCGAATAAGATCCCAGCGCCTCCTCCAGCAATTCCTCCAGCGACTTCTTCGTCGCCCCATCGCCCACCGATTTCTCTCCGTTGATGATGGCATACTTCAGCTTGTCTTCCACCGACAGCGTATCCACATGCGCCGTAGTCGAAGCCGTCGTCTTGCCCTTCATCCCCGCAAAATGATTCATGTACTTCTGCAGGGGATCGCCATCGGATTCATCGCGGAAGATCAGTTTCCGCGCCAGTTCCACTTCCTCCTGCGGAATCTTGTACAGCGGATAAATTTTGCTGTAATTCACAATGGCCATGTCCAGCCCGCGGTTCACCGCCTCGTGCATGAACACCGAATTCAAAACCCGTCGCGGATACGCATCCAGCCCAAACGAAATATTGCTCACGCCGAGAATCGTTTTAACGTTGGGCAGTTCCTTCTTGATCTTCTCCACCGCCTTCAGCGTTTCAACTCCCGCGTTGCGATATTCATCTTGCCCCGTTGAAATCGGCAGAGTCAGCGCATCGAAAATCAGATCCGTTCCATCCAGCCCGTAGTTCTTCGTTGCCAGATCAAAAATCCGGTGCGCGATCGCCGCTTTTTTCTCCGCTGTCAGCGCCATTCCATCTTCATCGATGGTCAGCGCAATCACCCCCGCGCCATACCGCTTCGCCATCGGAAGCACCAGCGACGTCCGCTTTTCCCCATCTTCCAGATTGATCGAATTGATAATCGCTCGCCCCGGAATCCGCTTCAGCGCCTCTTCCACAACATCCGCCTCAGTCGAATCCACCAGAATCGGCGCCGGCACTCGCGTGGCGATCTTTTCCAGAATCGAGGAAACGTATCCCTTCTCGTCCTCGCCCACAATCGCACAGCACAAATCCAGCATGTGCGATCCTTCATTCACCAGCTTCTTGGCCAGCGCCAGAATGTCGTCGTACTTTTTCCCCTGCACCAGCTTGCGGAAATGTTCCACGCGCGTCGTCGTGTTCATCTCCTCCGCCACAATCAACGGCTTCGGTTCGAGATCGAGCGGTATCGATGTATAAGCGCTCGAAGCCGCCCCCACCCGCTTCACCTCGCGCTTTGCCGGCTCCACTCCAGCCACTGCATCCACCACCGCCTTCAAATGCGCCGGAGTCGTCCCGCAACACCCCCCCACCACGCGCACGCCGTAATCCACTACAAAATGCTTGTGGTACTCCGCCAACTCTGCCGGAGTCAGCTTGTAAACCGCATGTCCCCCCTCGTTGTGCGGAAGCCCGGCATTCGGCAAAACCGAAATCTCTTTCGTCGAATTCAGCGCCAGGTACCGGACCGCATCGTTCATCTCCTTCGGTCCGGTGGCGCAATTCAATCCGAGAATGTCGACATCGAAGGGCTCCAATGCCGTCAGCGCTGCCCCGATTTCCGTGCCCAGCAGCATCGTCCCGCTCTCTTGCAACGTCACTTGCACCGTGACCGGAAGACGCTTGCCGGCTTTCTTCATCGCGTCCAGCACGCCGATGGTCGCAATCTTCGCCTGCAACAAATCCTGGCAGGTCTCGATCAGCAGCAGGTCCACGCCGCCTTCAATCAGCGCCGCTGCCTGCTCCTCATACGCCGCCGCCATCGCTTCAAACCCGATATGGCCCAGCGAAGGCAGCTTCGTGGTCGGTCCCATCGAGCCCGCTACAAACCTCGGCCGCTCTTTCGTCGAAAACTCCTGCGCTACCTCCCGCGCCAATTGCGCCGCCTTCACATTGATCTCGCGTACCTTGTCGGCAAGCTCAAACTCGCCCAGCACAATCCGCGATCCACCAAAGGTGTTGGTCTCGACGATGTCGCATCCCACGCGGAAAAAGTCCGCGTGAATGTCCCGAATAATGTCAGGACGGCTCAGCACCAGCACTTCGCTGCAATTTTCCTTGCCCCAGTAATCGTCCAGAGTAGGATTGCGCGATTGAATATTCGTCCCCATCGCGCCGTCGTAAACGACAACGCGCTCCTTCACGGCCTGTAAAAAATCACTCATGATCTGCCTGTCGTTAGTCGTTGGTCGTTAGTCGTTCGCCATTCGTCGTTGCTCCGGCTTTTGGGTTCGCCAACGACCAACGACTAACGACCGACGACGCCCTTCCCCAACACAAACGCCGGCCCCCAAGGACCGGCGTATGGTTTCCTTCGAACTCGAAATCTAGCTCCCCGCCACCATCTCCTTGGGAGCTCCACCATCCACGTCGGCCTGGTTGAACACAACGTTGGCTCCCATGTGCGCTGGCCTTGCGGCCAGCATCTGCTCCTTGCGGTACACCAGATTGCTGGCATTAAACGTCGCCAGCTCAAATCCATGCCCATGCGTAATCGCATCCGTCGGGCAAGCCTCCACACAATACCCACAAAAAATACAGCGGTTGTAATCGATGTTGTAGACCTTGGCGTAGCGCTCGGCGCCACTCACGCGATGTTCGGCGGTGTTGTCGGCAGCTTCGATGTAGATGCAATTCGAGGGGCAATTTGCCGCGCACAGAAAACACGCAACGCATTTCTCCAGGCCATTTTCGTCGCGCTGCAGCACGTGCGCGCCCCGGAAGCGGGCTTCGATGCGCGCTCCCCGCAGCGGGCCTTTGCCGTCGGGATAATTTTCCACCGTGGTGGGCTGGAACATCTCCATGAAGGTGATGCTCATGCCTTTGGCAATCGCCGCGATATTTTTCAGGACCGTCATGCCTTTCTAGTATACCGAAAGCTGAGAGTTGAGGAGCGAGCTGGCCTGCCGGCTCTCCATCTCACCGCCACTTCCATAGCTGCTTCCAGGCTTGCACCAGCGTTTGCATTTGTTTCGGGGTGGGGAGGCGGTGATAGATGAGGCGGCAGTCGCGGTAGGCCTGGTCATACAGATCGCGGACGGCGTTGATGCTGAGGTGAGCGAGGTTATAGCGGAGTTCTTTCAAGTCCTGGGCGCTAAGCATATCGCTGGGTTTGGGATCGCGATCCGGGCGGCGGGCCATGGCAGCAGGTAGTATATTCGCCTTTTGTTCGCCATTAAGCAAGCAAAATCGCGGCCCGACCCTTCATGCGAGGGAATCTTCTTAAGCCCATGATTCAAAGGGAAATACAGAATTCCGACGAGCCGGGCAATCCCCGCCTCCTGGCAGCGAACCCGAGAAGGCGGGGGTCTGCGGTAAATTGACAGGGATCGTGGTGCCCAGCGTGATTCTTAGTGCTTGTCGTTATCGTGATTGTCGGGATGGGAGTGACGCCAGTTCCAGTATTGCGACTGCTCGTGCTTATTGGCTTTGGTGAATTCATGCGATTCGCGGTGATTGTCTGAGAGGTATTGATTCCAGGCGCGATTCTCGTTGTCATCCCAGTTGTGGTAATCCTTGTGCTGTTTGTCGTAGACGCGATTCTGGTGATCGCGGTCGTGATCGTCTTGCGGGGCAGCTGCGGCCAGGCTGGATAGCGGCGCGGCGAGGGCGGTAGTGAGCAACAGAGAAGCGAGGTAATGATGTGGTCGGTGCATGAGGTCTCCGTAAATTGAAAGTCCGCGCGAGCTTGGGCGGCAGTTACCAGTATGAGCGTCGCGTGGGGGGATGAATGTCTCATATTGCTCATGTTTTGTCGGGGTGATCGGAGGAGGTAGGAGGCTTGCTTCGATGATGGCTGACCCCTTGAACCGCGAAGTGCGCTAAGAAAGGCCGCTAAGGTGCAGAGAAAAGCAGAAGCAGGTGGGCGATTGAAGTTATGGCCTCGATTGCCGATGGAGAGCCGTGCGGTGCGTGAACTTGAGACGGGCGCGGAGAACCTTTTATGGCTTCAGGCGGGTTGGGTGCGGCGGCGACGCGCACGATTTCAGAGAGGTTGAAGGCGGCGACCGACGAGCTGCAGGCGCTGGAGAAACTGGTGATGTCGGGGGATTGCGCTCCGCGGGTGTTGTGCGATTTCCGCGGGGCGGTTGACAGCATCCGGCAAACGGCGTGGGCGGTGCAGCAGTGGAGCGAGTTGCAAGGCCAGCATCGCGATCCCTATTCAGTGCTGGGGATATTGCAAGAAGAGCGGGTGCGGCGGGCGGCGCAGATCTCTCGGGATTTGAGTCTGGATCTGGAGTCGCTGGATTTAAGTTTGGACACGGCGGGACTGAACGATTTATTTCGCGCCGTTGACGGGCTGCACCATCGCCTGGCGCGGCTGTTCCGGAAAAATATCTAGGCTCGGAGCAGAACCGGTTCCGCACTGCAGCAGTTCGCCGAGACCGGGAACGCTGCTGAAATCAAGTCAATCCTTTTTTTAAAAATTCCCACCCTTCTCGCCCCGACGGCGAGAAGGGTGGTGTCCGCTCATGGAATCATTTTCCCACTGGAACATCGAAGGTGTCGTAAGGTTTGGCAATGGGGAGTGAGGGGACGGCATCGCCGGCTTTGGGGTCATCCACCGCAATGTAGCTGCACGCGATCTTTTTTGGCGTGACGTCGAGAATCAGGTAGCCGTGTTGGAAGTCGTTGAACTTGTCCAGAGTCTCCGGACCATCGGGGAACTTGTAGGGGCCCTTCTTGGGATCGAAGGTAGGCCGCTTCAAGGTGTGAAGTTTCTGGTTATAGCCGCCCGCTCCAGCCACGATGGTGGGGACGGGCTTGCCGTTGATGGAGCCGGTGAAGCGCTGGTAGTTGTGAACGTGTCCGGTGAGGATCAAGTCGGGCGTGCGTCCGGCGACCTTGGAAGCGTTCTCGATGATCGCTTTCAAATACTGGCTGCCGGGATGGGCTCCGTAGGCAGAGTAGATGGGATGGTGTAACGCCAGAATGAGGGACTTGCCCGGGGCGGCAGCGGCTAACTCTTTTTCGAACCAGGTGATTTGGTCGGGGCCAATTTTTCCGCCTTCAGGGACGTTGGTGTAGAGACCGACGATGGTGGCCAGAGGCGTTGTCAGAGTCCAATAGACGTTGGGCTGGGTCATGGCGTCGCGGGGAGCGTCACTGGCCTCGGGGAGATGGATCGGCGCCTGGGCGCAGAAGTTGCGCACAAATCCTTTGAGCGAATCGGATGGCTGGTGGAACTGGTCATTGGGATCAATATCACCATCGTGGTTCCCGGGGATGGCAACGATTGGTCCGGGATAGTGCAGGTAGGGCTCGTAAAACTCCCAGAAGTAGTTGATGATCTCGCCGTCGTAGTAGACGACATCGCCCAGATGATAAAAGAACGCGGGCGCGGGGCGGCCAGCCTGGCCGGGATCGATGTCGAGCTCCATGAAGGTGGCGACCTGTTGCTGGTAGGTAGTGGTGTTGACGCCTCCGGTATCGCCGACCGAGTGGAAGACCATGCGCTGATCGTTTTCGATCTTGGCAATTTGTGCGGCGGTGAGGATGGTGGAGAGATCCATGCGGAAGGGCGAGGTGCCGGTGGGCTGGGGAAGATCGAACCAGACATCGCTGCTTTTGCCCCGCGGATCTTTTTCGGTTTGAAAGCCGGGCGGATCGTCGGTAAAGCTTTGCGTTGCGCGGGGAGCGTGGAAGCGGCGGCCATTGCGTCCGGTTTGTACCGGCGCAGGGGCTCGCGAAAGCATGATCGGCATTGCGGGCTTGGGTTTGGCCATGTGTCGTCTCCATCCCGGGCTGGAAAGTCCCCGGGCTGCCAAAGTGAGGACGTGAAATTTTTTAGGAGCCGCGTGCCAGGAGGGCAGCGTGAGCGGGAGAAAGGCTACTTGAGGGAAGGAGGGATGGTGAGAGAAAAGTTAGTTTGTTACGAAATCGGAACAAGGGGGGACCGCAACGTCGAGGCTAGAGAGCTACAGCATTCGCTTGTCGTCTAAGAAAAACGGGAGACGGCTGACACGCCGTCTCCCGTGGATTTCTTCCTTCCTGTTACCAGGCCGCGTTGTTGACCAGGTTAAGGCCGTTGACGCTGCCCAACCCGGTCGCCTGATCCCAGCCCGGAGTGGCGCCGAAGGCAGGTTGATAGGCGGAAGCGCCTACCGTGGGTGCGATGACTGACATGCAACGTGCGCCAGTGCCGCCGCCGCCAGTGATCGTGCAACTGGGAACAGCGGTGTAGCCTCCGCCAGCCTTGGTGAGCGTGACCGCAGTCACCTTGTGCGTGGTGGTGTTGATGGTGACGGTGCAGGTGGCTTGCGTCCCGCCCGCGTAGATGGTGGTGCCGGTGGGCGATTTATAAGCTGACTTATTCGTAGGCCCGCCGATAGAGCAAGTAGGCGTGCTGGTATAGCCGGTTCCAGCGGCTTTCAGCGACAGGCTGCTGATCCCCTGAGTGCTGAGAACTCCGTTGGTGCCCGAGGGTTTGTAGCAATCGGCTTCGAAGACTGTGCCGTTGTAGCGGCAGTTGATGTCGATATCGCCCTGGGTGATATCGTTGAACACGCAACTGTTGCCGGCCGTCTCGTTGATCGAGTAGCAGGAACTATTGCCTTTCGTACCGAATTCCGATTTGGCAATCGAATAGTAAGTCGGATTCGGGTTGCCGGCGCGGATGTTGTGTTTCTGATCCACCAGTGCCTGAATGCCGGCCATCAGAGGAGCAGCCACCGAGGTTCCACCTAGACCGACCCAACCGCTGGGAGCGCCCGTGCAGGCCACCCCGCCACCGGACTTGTCGGAATAGCAGACGACCGTGTAGTGGCTCCAAATGCCGTTGCTGGCAAACAGCGAGACGTCAGGGATGTCGCGGACGCCATCGCCGGGGTTGCCGAAAACGCCTTTCTGCCACGATGGTTTGGCGTAGCCTTTGCAGGACGTGTTTTCGTCGTAAGCGTAGTTGGCATTGCCGGCGCCGGTGGCACAAGTGCTGGGACCTCCGCTGGCTGCCGCAGTGCTCAGGAAACCCGCTCCGGTGGTGCTATTGCAGAAGCCGGTCGTTCCGTAGGGAGAGGTGAAGCCTTCTACGTTGTAAACCAGGTAGCTGGCGCAGGAGTCGTTCCAGGGAATTTCCGGAATGTAGGATTTCGCGGAGCCGTAGGTGCTCCCGTTGGTGGAATTCCAGTACGTGCTCTGCGGCGAGCCGCCTTCCAGAGAGTTGTACAGGTCTTCGTAATCGGTACCGCCGACCGAGACGTTATAAATCGATTCGCCCCAGCCGGTGACGCCGATTCCAGGGTAAGCGTAACTGCCACCGTTGGTGAAATCACGAGCGCAACCGGAAGCGCCATCGTCGCCGGCGGAAACGAATACCGAGACGCCGGCGGCCGCAGCCGATTGAAACGCCGTGTTGAAGGCGGCATTGGAAGCGGCCCCGTTCAGAACTTCGCACACGCCGTAGCTCATGGTGATAATTGGAGGAGGATTGCCCGCGCTCACGATGTTCTGAATGGCGAACAGACCTCCGAAGGTGGTGGTGGTATCGCTGCAGGAAATGAGTTCCACGGCCGCGCCGGGAGCGACAGCAGTGACCATCTCCACGTCGAGGTCGGCTTCCAGATCGTCGCCGTTGGTGCCGGGGTTGGTGCAGTTCCCGGCATCGTTGGGATGCATCGTGGTCAGCGTGCCACCGTAAGAGGTGAGTCCGAAGGTGCTTTGGTAGCTTGCCCAGTCGGAGCCGAACGAGTTTGTGTCTTCGACCACTGCGACGGTGATGCCCGCGCCGGTGGTGCCCGCGGTGTAGACCGGGGTCAAATTGTAGATGGTCTGGAAGTCCGCGGGAACCAGCGGGTAACAGGTTCCGCCGCAGCCTGAGAAAGTGTAGTCGCTGCGTTTCTTCAGATTGGAATGCGGTTTGAAATCATGCAGCGAAACGATGCCGTGCACGGCTGCGGCCAGGGCCGAAGGAATTTGCGGATCGCTCATGTTCGCTATGTGCCGCTCTCCCTTGATGTCAAGGTAGTGAACTTCAGTATGGAAGGAATTGCGGATTTGTCCGGCAGTTCCGGAGAAATCAATCACCATTCGGTTGGGATAAACGTAGCCAACCGTGAAGCCTTCGGAACGGAGCCAACCGGTGATGGCGTCAAGATCTGACTGCGCCAAACCATATTTCTCGCCTTGTTCAGCAGCTGTCATCCAGTGGCGGAAGTTGGGAGAAGATTTGTCGGTGAGAGTTTCAATGTAGTCAGCAAATGCCTGCTCCGCTTCGGGAGCGCGCTTTAACTGAAGCAGCATGTGGTTTAGCGGAAGTTCGTCGGCCACGCGGCCACGATCGTTGCGGCTGTTGGCTTCGAAGCGGGTATTACCCACCAGAGTTGTCAGCCGGCTGTTATCGACCGTGGTGGTAATCAGGACGTGCGATTGGCCGGCTTGCGCCGATGCTGCCTGCGCGGTTTGACTGAAACCGAGAGCGAGTGTGACTGCCAGGAGTGCAAATACAGGGCGTAGCTTTCTTGACATGATTCACCTTTGGATACAGGATTCAATTCTTGCAGGGGGAACGTCGCGACTTGCAGACGGCAGCCATTGTGTCACTGCTGCCGCCGAGGTGCAAGTATGAAAGAATTTGCATGGTAGGGCGAAAGGGGCATCTGGCAAGGGAAGACAAGACAATTGTGGAATGAAACAGGACTCGGACTCAACGAGTTCGCGGCAGTGGCTGAACAATTACAGCATTCTCTTGCCGTGAATGACGGCGGCGACTGTTACATGTTTCGGTTCGAGGATGTAGATGATCCGGTAGCTATAGGCAATCAGTTCACGGGTGTTTTCGTCGTCAAATTCCGGCACCTTGCGGCCGGACTTGGGGAATCGCGCCAGAGTTCGTGTCGACTTCACGATTGTCCTGACGATGGCTTTCGCATAGGTTTTGGAGTCCATCGCAATGTAAGCGGCAATCGCTTCGACATCCGCGAGGGCTCGCGGCGACCAGACTACTCTGTAAGCCACTGGCTTAACCGCTTCTCTACGTCGTCCTGGGAGATCGTTCCTTGCTGTTTGGCGTCATCCATCCCATGACGCACTTTGTCGAGGACGTACAGGTGGTATTGAATGTCTTCCAGCGAGCAGTTCTCGGGGAGTTTGTGAAGGAGGGATTCGACTTGTTGTTTGGCGGAAGACATTACCGTCAGGATAGCATGGCGACCGCTGACCCAGGTCTAGCGAACACGGCGAAACCGGGCGCCCCAAGTCGTTGCGGTGCAGTCCGAGAGTGTCAAATGAAATCAAGATCAGGACCAAGAGCGACGGACAAGAGTGCCCGTCCCACAAGCTAATCGATTCCCAATTCCTTCGCCAGCGCTTTCCATTTACCATCCACTAACGCTTTGGTTCTGGCGTCCATGACAATTTCATCGGGCCAGGGACGGGTGAAGCCTTCGGTAGGCCATTTGCGCGTGGCGTCAATGCCCATCTTCGAGCCGTAGTTGGCGAGGCGGCTGGCGTGGTCGAGAGAGTCGATGGGGCCGAGGGTGAATTGGATGTCGCGCTCGGGGTCGATGTGGTTGAGGACTTTGAGAGTTACGTCGGGAATATTCTGCACGTCTACGTCTTCGTCGACCACAATGATGACTTTTGTAAACATGGCTTGACCGAGCGACCAGATAGCGTTCATCACTTTGCGGGCCTGGCCGGGGTAGGACTTGCGGATAGAGACGATCATCAAATTGTGGAAGACGCCCTCGACGGGGAGATTGATGTCGATCAATTCAGGAATGGTCAGGCGCATGAGCGGCAGGAAGACGCGCTCGACGGCTTTGCCCATGTAGGCGTCCTCCATGGGGGGCTTGCCGACGATGGTGGTGGCGTAGATAGGATCTTTGCGGTGGGTGATGCATTGCACGTGGAACACAGGGTATAGGTCTTCGAGAGAGTAGAAGCCGGTGTGGTCGCCAAAAGGGCCCTCGGTGCGGAGTTCGTCGAGATTGACGTAGCCTTCGAGAACGATTTCGCTGGAGGCGGGGACTTCGAGATCGACGGTTTCGCACTTCACCAGTTCGACGGGAGCGGCGCGGAGGAATCCGGCGATTAGATATTCTTCGACGTCGGGCGGGGCGGGGACGATGGCGGAGAAAGTTACGGCGGGGTCGGTGCCGATGGCGACCGCGACCTCCATTTTGCCGGAGGGATTTTGCGAAAGGACTTGGCCGCCGGATGTGCGGGCCATGATGTCGACGGAGTGCCGATGAGATTGAGAGTCAAAATTCCCACCCGCTGCGGATGAGCTGCCGGCATTTCTTAGGGCTTGGCGGAAGTGTTCGGCGGCAACTTTTTGGCGCTGCCAGTGGGCGCCGGTGGTTTGCCCGTCATAGACCTGCAGGCGGTACATGCCGAGATTTCGCTTGCCGGTTTTGGGATCACGGGTGGTGACGCAGGGCAAAGTGATGAAGCGGCCGGCATCCTGCGGCCAGCATTGCAGGATGGGGAAGTCCAGGATGGAAAAGTTGTCGTGTTTGATCACTTCTTTGCAAGGTCCGGTGGGGACAGTCTTGGGGAAGAACTTTCCGGCTTCGGTCAGCAGCGGGAGCATTTTCAGTTTGTCGAGAAAGCCTTGCGGAGACTTCACGTCCATGAACATGCGAATGCGTTCGCCGAATTCGTCGAAGGAGTTGACGCCGAGTGCCATCTTCATGCGGGCTTCAGAGCCGAACTGGTTGATGAGGACTTGATGGCCGGGATGGCCCTTGATGTTTTGGAAGAGGAGCGCAGGGCCGCCGGGCTTTCCGGATTTTGATTTGCTGACGCGGTCGGTGATCTCGGCGATTTCCAGGATGGGGTCAGCTTCAGTCTTAATGCGTTTGAGTTCGCCGGCGCGGTCAAGGGCGGCGATCCATTGGCGGAGGTCGTCGAAGGGCAAAGGGTTCTCCTGGGAACTGATGATTATAAGGCAGGGGTTAGGGGGCGGGGGCTAGGGATCAGGGACTAGGGGCTATGGACTCGGGGGCATCAGGGGCGCTACGGGGTGGGGGCATGGGTTGGGAGAGGCTTAGCGGTGAAGATCGCCGACGCTAGGCAGGCCGCGATTAATATTTCGACGATGACTGGACCCAGGAAGAAGTATGTATAGGAGTTTATGGCCAGCACTGCGTAGGCGATCAGGAACGTGGCGAAAATCGGGCGGAGACGTAGGTTGTCCGTTTTTGCCAGCGATGCCAGAAGCCAGAAGACAATCGCCTCGGCGGTTAGCGATACCGTAACCGCCAAGCCGAGGCCGCGGTAGAAATCCCAAAAGGTGCGGGGGTGTCCCATCAGCAGAAACTGATTTGTCTTCATGGCTTCTACCGCGACGGTGGCGGGGCCGGGAGGCACGCTGACAAAGACTCCGCCGATGGTGTGCAGGATGGCATGAATGAAAGTCAACACTGCTGCGATGCGGAGGAAGAGTGTCGGCTTCATCATTGCCGGGCTCCGTTTGCAGCCTTGGCGTAGAGCTCGAGAATGCCGCTCCAGGCGCCGGGTCCGTCGAAGATGGCGCGCAGTTGTTCGTAGCCTTCTCCGTGGCGTTCGAGTTTGCTGTGGACGAGTTCGACCAGCGTGGTGGCCGGGGTTTCAGCGGAGAAACGAATCTCGACTTCACTGGCGTGGGCAGGGTCGGGATCGCACTTCCAATCCGGTTGATCGTGTCCGGGACCAACATGCCAGGAGAAGGCGACGCGATGCGGAGGGTCCCAGGCCAGCACTTTGCCCCAGTCGCAGAGATTGCCTTCGACATCTCTCTCATACCAGCGGCCGCCGACGCGAGGCTCGACGAAGATCGACTGAAAGGGGACTTTTCCGATGTGATGGGTGGCCGGCCACCAGGTTTCCATCTGCTCCACGAACACACTGAAGGCGCGCTGGAGGGGAGCATGAACGCGCATAGATTTACGAACGACGGCTGCTTCCACGGTGTTGGGCATTTTTTTCTCCAGCGGGCTGCTTTTCGGCAGCGATTTGGTAGGCGCTCAGCGCTTTGGTCCACATCTGGTCGAAGTGGGCACGCAGTCGCGCCACTCCTTCGGGGTTCAACTGGTAAAGGCGGCGGGTCCCGGACTTGCTGTCGATGACCAGGCCGGCATTTTTCAGCACGCGCAGGTGCTGGGACACGGCGGGACGGCTCACGGGCAGCATGCGAGCCAGCTGGTTTACCGCGGTGGGGCCGGCGGCAAGCTTTTGAAAGATGGCCATGCGCGTGGCATCGCCCAATGCGTCAAGGCCGGTCTTTAGGTAAGTGTCCACTAACGGTAAGTTAGCACGAACCGATGCGGATTTGTCAATAGGAAAATACAGACAATTTAAAGTTTGCTGCGGAGCATTGTGATGACGTCGTCGGAGGTGACGACGCCGACCAGTTTGCTGTGGTCGTCGACCACCGGGAGGGTGACGAGGTTGTATTTGTCGAAGAGTTCCGCAACTTCGTTGTCGCGAGTTTCTTTTTGAGTGGAGATCAGCGGCTCCGTGGTGAGGGAGAGGAGCGGGGTTTCTGGTTGGGCGAGCGCGATTTTGACCAGAGGAACAGCGCCGACCAATGTGCCTTGAGAATCTACGAGATAGACGGTGATAACGGATTCGACGCCGCCTTCAAACTCGCGCATCACGCCGATTGCGTTTTCAACGGTGGCGTTAACCGGCAGGGCGAGGAACTCGGTGGTCATGCGTCCGGCGGCGGTTTCTTCGCGATGCTCTAGGAGTTCGACGACCTCCTGGCTGGCGGAGGGTTCCATCTCGACGAGGATCTGTTCGGTGTGATCCTGGGAGAGGTCGCCGAGCAGGTCGGCGGCGGCGTCGGGATCCATCTCTTCAACGATATCGGCGGCGCGTTCGGAGTCCAGCGATTCGACGATGGAGCGCTGCACGCTGGGTTCGAGTTCTTCCAGCGTTTCCGCGGCCACGTCCTCGTTCAGGGTGCGGAAGACCGCTTCGCGCTCATTAGGAGCGAGGTCTTCGACGATGTCGGCGATGTCGGCGGGATGGAGTTTGGCCAGGCCGTCGTGCGCGATTTTGAGTTTGATGCGGCGCGCGGGATCGGTCTCGATGAGATCGACGAAACTCCAGGGGATGGTGCGCGGCGGAATTCTGTGGACCAGGAGTTCAAGAGCTGCGCGGGGCGCGAGTCCGCGGAGCAGGCGGCGGATGGCGCCCCGAGCGCCGATGTCGACGGAGTGAACCCGCAGCACGGCATGGGGGACTCCGGCTTCGCTGGTGGCGTCGACTTGCAGATCGACGTCATTCACGCGCACGACTTTGCGGCCGTTGATATCGATCACCTGCTGGTCGAGGAGATCGCGATCGAGCAGGAATTGTCCCTGCGCTCCGTTGGCGGCTTGCCATTCGGAAGGCTGGGTGGAGGCGTGAATGTTGGCGTCGATGGAGGAGACGGACGAGAACGGGAGCACGCGGTTGCCGGACTTGGTTTTAACGATGAACGAGGCGATGCGGTCGCGATCTTCCTGGGGAGCGAGGGTGACTTCGCGCACCTTACCGGACGCCGCGCCAGACGGGTCAAAGACCGTGGCGCCGATCAGTTCGGAAAGAGGCAGAGTTGTCATCCCGCGTTGAGGATAGCGGAAGTGGGAGCGGAGCGAAAGAAAATTTTGGGACACAGAAGCAATTTCCGTGAACGAAGGTTTTATTGCGGAGCGAAACTGAACTTTACAACCTCAACTGTTTCTCTGGGTGCGGGTTGGTAGGTCCACAGGATGACGGCGCGAGCCAGGGCGTCCGCAAGAACGGGATGACCGCCGACTATCTTCACTTCTTTTACGCTGCCATCCGAATTCACAATGGCTTGCACCTGAGCGGTTCCGGTTAGCTTCATCCGTCTAGCCAGTTCGGGATACGGCGGGGGTGTGCTGTGCTGCAGGCGGCGTTGCCCGTCCTGCAAAGGATTCGAGGCTGGCGGAGGAGCAGCGCCATAACCGGACCGGGCCAGTGCGAAGATTTTCGAACTGAAATAGATGTGGGACCGGTCCAGGGCGTCGGAGTTGACTTCGAAGCGAATACTGGCATGATCCTTGACCAGATTCATCATGCCGCCCTGGGCCAGAAAGGATTCGCTCTCACCAACAAATAGCACGTCGGCCTGCGCCAAAGCTGCCATGAGTGACTGGGCACGCTTGCTCTCTGAGGCGCGAAAGAAAACGATGTGGCAGGCTTTCATTTCCTCTTGCGAGCTGACAGTTTTCACTTCAACCGGGTGAGTACCGATAATTTTTCCGGAAACCACCGCTTTTAAAACCGACAGAAAAGCATCGTCGCCGCCGCTCACTCCGATCACAACCGGGGACGGCCCTGTGGGTAAAACGGTGCTGGGCCATTCCGCCAGCTTAGCGAAGTTGAGCAGGTACGCGGCTTTCACCTGGTCTTCAGTAACATTCTGCCGTTGCCCCAAAGCGATGAGTTGGAGGCCCAGGAGGGCAAAGCCAATTATCCACGCGGCACGCCGAGGCGGCCGCCAGGGCAATAACCGGTGTTGGTGCGAGGGATGGGGTGTGAGATTCAAAACCTGACCGTGAGTTTGATCCGGAAATTTCTTCCGTCCTGTTGAATCGCGTCCTGCACCTCTTCCGGCCGGCCGGGATTGAAATATTTTTTGTCGAAGAGGTTGTACACACTGGCGGAGAGATCGAGATGCTTGTCGAGAGTATGACCCAGCAAAGTGGCATTGACGATGGGGTAGCCGCTGACCGTGTTGGCCGCCAAGGTCTGAACCGGACTTGTATACTGCGCCTCGAAGCTGGCGAACAGACGCTGCTGCACTACCGGAATGCTGAGGTTCAACTTGCCGAGTTGCCGTGGGGAATTGGCAAGAATTTGATGAGTTACGGGCTGCTCGGTATCGACGAAACTGTAACTGGCACGGCCTTGCAGGCCGCTGGGGAAGTGACCATCCAACTCAACCTCCACTCCGGTGGCGACTGCTTCACCAGTGTTTTCATACACCGAGTTGCCATCAGCGGGGTTCGAGACCACGGTGATCAGATCGTTAATGCGGTTGCGGAAGACGCTGCCTGAGAGAGAGAAGTGCTGCCCGAGTGTCTGTTCCACCACACCTTCAAGGCTGCGGATGGTTTCTGGCTTGAGCTGTAGATTGCTGTCGAAGAAAGCAAAGTCCGGTGCCAGTTCGAAAGGCTCGGGGGCGCGAAAGGCCGAGCCATATAGCATTTTCAGGGTTGTGGGGTGAAAGAGATGGTAGATGAGTCCGAGGCGAGGATTGGTGGTGCCGCCGAAGTCGGAATAGTGATCGTAACGGACTCCGGCGCTCAGGGTCAGGTTGTGGACGATGGAAAATTCATCCTGAGCATACAGAGCCCAGGCGGTGGAACTTTCAGGGTCGGCGACGAAGAGGTTGCCGAGAGCATTGTAGTCGCCTTGGTCTTGTCGAACGTTGTCTGTGATCTCCGTGCCCACGCTCACTCGATGTTTTTGCAGCAGGGTCGCACTCAGCTTGGCTTCGCTATCGGACCACGCACCGCGAAAGGAGTAGGTCTGTACGGTGGTGGATCCATCGGGCAGGCCGGTGGAATAGGCCACGGGCGCCTGCAGCCGGGCCTGGTCGTAGGAGATGCGGGCCGTCAGATCCCATTTTTCGCCTACCGAGTGCTGATAGCTGAGATCGAGGTATTGATGGTAGTCATAGTTGCGGGTGCGTGGATCGTTGAACAGGGCTCCGAAGTAGGCGGTAGGGACTTGCTTGTCGCGCGCGCTAAACAAGCCTTGCAGGGTAAATCCATGGAAACCGATGGTAGCGAGAATGTGTTGGAAGTTCTCTGAATCTGTGTTTCGCGTAACTCCGTTGTTGGTGGATGGGTTGTTGAATTGGGGATAGAAGAGAGTTTGTCCTAAGCTGTTGTAAAAGGTGCCGGAAAGCAGGAAGTCGACTCCGCGGTATTGTGCGCCATAGCTGCCGCGTCCGCTATAGGTGCCGAAACTGGCGGGCGCAAAGGACAGTTCCACGCCTTTTAACTGGGCGGGCCTGCGGGTGATGACGTTGATCACGGCAAAGAGGGCATCGGCACCATAGAGGGAGGAACTGGGACCGCGAATGATTTCCACGCGGTCGATCAGATCCACGTCCAATAAAAACTCTGTTCCCAGGTAGGGCTCACCGAAAACGTTGTCGTTGATCCTGTGGCCGTCAATTAACACCAGAATGCGGTTGTTGGAGTCGCCTAATCTCCCGAATCCGCGCACACCTACGAAGCTGTAGTCGCGGTCGGAGGTGACGTAGAAACCGCGCGTGCTCTCCAGAATGTCGGCCAGGGTGCGCCACCCGTACTTTCCAATCTCGTCGCCGGTGATGACGGTTACGGAAGAAGGGGCATCGCTGGCGCTCTGCATGTGCTTGGACGCGGTGTACACCTGGATGTCCCCCAGTTCTTCCAGGCTGGCTTCGCCGATATCTTTTGCCTGCTGTTGTCCGGCGGCGGTTGCGGCGGTTAAGAGAAAAATTACTCCCCACGAGATGGCACGTGCGGGCACGCTTTGGCGATGCCGGGCGCAGCACGAAAAAGATGGAGAGCGTAGCGTTCCCACAATACGCAAGGGAGCCTCCTGAAAGGTGCAGCGAGGTTTGGTCCTGAAGCCTGCACTCACGCCCCTACGGTCAACTTCGGCAGGAGACTGATTCTTCTCCAGTGGACGGGCTAGTTACTTTTGGGATTGTGGTAAGAACAAGT
Source organism: uncultured Acidobacteriota bacterium (assembly GCA_963758565.1). Taxonomy (GTDB): domain Bacteria; phylum Acidobacteriota; class Terriglobia; order Terriglobales; family Acidobacteriaceae; genus Sulfotelmatobacter. The sequence continues at coordinate 2,109,231 of CAVWVX010000001.1, forward strand.
GCTCGATACTCGGGTGCAGTAGCGCCAAGAATAAATGTTCTCGCTGAGGTAATATTTTGAGCGCTGCCGCGTCTTACTAGCCAGGGGGAACTCCGCGCGGTCGATCTCCGTATAATCGGTGTTTGCATGCGACAAATATTTGACATCTTCGGGCAGACGTTGCGGACGCTGTGGGGGCACAAGCTGCGCTCGTTTCTGACCATGTTCGGCATTGCCTGGGGAGTATTTTCGCTGTTGCTGCTGGTGGGATTGGGCGAGGGATTCCGGTCGGGGAATAAGAAAGAGTTCGCCGAACTGGGCGAGAACGTGATGTTCATATGGTCGGGGCGGGCTCCGGCGATGCAGGGGAGTTTTACTTCTTTGCGGCAGTATTACCTGACCTACCGCGATTACCAGGACATTGTGCGGGAGTGCAGCAGCGTGGGGAAGGCTGCACCGGTGATGTCGAGGAATGACATTCGAGCGGTGAGCGATTTCTTCCAGGCCAGCGGGCAGATTGCGGGCGTGCCGTCGATGTTTAACCAGATTCGCAACCTGCCGATCAGCGAAGGGCGCTGGTTGAATGACATGGACGATGCGCAGAAGCGGGCGGTGATTGTGCTGGGCGATGAAACGCGGCGGACATTGTTTCCCGGGAGGCCGTCGGTGGGGAGCACGATCCTGCTGAACGGGGTGGAGTTTCAAGTGATTGGGACGCTGGCGAGAATCGGGCATGGCGACAACAATACGCAGAATCTGAAGTCGTTTATTCCGTACAGCACGATGCGGGAATATTTTCGTCCCCTAAACGTTGGTGAAGCGCCGGACGTGATCAGCCTGATCAACTACCAGCCGCGAACGCGGGCGCTGCATGAGACGGCGCGGCAGGAGGTGCACCGGGTGATTGCGCGGAATCATGGATTCGATCCTAAGAACGTGGATTCGTTCGACGAATGGGACACGATCAAGTCGGTGGATCAGATTGGAAAATTGTTTGACGCGATGAATGATTTTCTGGGCAGTGTGGGATTGGTAACGCTGGCGCTGGGGGCGATTGGGATCATCAACATTATGTTGGTGGCGGTGGCTGATCGCACGCGGGAGATTGGGCTGCGCAAGGCTTTGGGGGCCACGCACGCCAGCATCATGTTTCAGTTTTTCGTGGAGGGAGCCTTCCTGACACTGATGAGCGGAGGCCTGGGAATTGTGGCGGCGGCGGGAGTGATGGGAGCGCTGGCCAATGTTCCGCTGGGAGAAGGATTCGATTCGCCGAAGCTGGTGGCGAAGACGGCTTTGCTGGCGGTGGGTTCGCTGGCCGTGGCAGGAGTGGTGGCGGGATTGTATCCGGCGCGAAGGGCGGCGATGTTGCAGCCGGTGGAGGCGTTGAGGAAGGAATAGCAGTCGCGAGTTGCGAGTACCGAGTTGCAAGTAGCCAGTACCTAGTACCCAGTACCTAGTACCCAGTACCCAGTACCCGGAACGGAAACAACAGGCTGTTTCACATTGGTCGGAATGACGGAGTAGCTTGGCTAAGAGCTAGGAGCTAGCAGCTAGAAGCTGCCTTATGAATCGTGATCTGTTGTCACAGGCGTTTTCGGCGATGCGGCATGACTTGCGCAAGACCTTGCTCACCATGGCGGGGATGGCGTGGGGAATTGCGACCGTGGTTTTATTGCTGGCGTATGGAAACGGATTTGCGGCGGCTATCACGAATATCTTCGAAAGTTTTGGGGCGACGGCGGTGGGAATTTTTCCGGGGCGAACGTCGCAACAGGCCGGCGGGAACAAGGCCGGGGTGCAGGTGCGGTTTACAGTGGACGATTTGGATTTGCTGCGCAACAATGTTCCGCTATGTAAGCGCATTGCACGCATGTCGCAGAAGGATTCGACGGTGCAGAACGCGAACCGGTCGTTCACCATGCCGGTGATGGGGCTGGATCCGTCGATCGAAGATATATGGGCGCTGCAAATGGGGACAGGAAGATTTCTGGATGACGCGGATAACGACCGGCACGCGCTGGTGGCGGTGATTGGGTCCGAGGCGAAGGATAAATTGTTTTCCGGCATGCCGGCGGTAAGTGAGGACATCCGAATCAATGGCGTGGAGTTTCAGGTGATCGGCGTGGTTAAGCCGCGGATGCAGGAGGGGGATGATGACGATAATCGCACGATTTATATTCCCTATAACTCCATGGACGTGGTGAAGGACAATCATTATCTGGACGGGATCTGGATGGACTCGCAGGGACTGGATCACGAAAAGCTGGAGCGGACTATCCGGGAGACGATGGCGGCGGCGCATGGATTTCGTGCGACGGATCCGCGCGCCATGTTTGTGTTCGACGCGCAGAAGCAACTGAAGCAGTTCAGCATTATTTCTCTGGCGCTGAAAGTTTTGCTGGCGTTTATTGGTACGGTGACGCTGGGCATTGGTGGAGTGGGCTTGATGAACATCATGCTGGTGTCGGTGACGCAGCGAACGCGGGAGATTGGGGTGGAGAAGGCATTGGGGGCGCGCAAGCGCGATATTTTATTTCAGTTTCTGGCCGAGGCCATGGTGATTACGGCGGTAGGCGGAGTACTGGGCATTGTGTTGTCGTATGCGGTGTCGATCGGAGTGGGGCGGCTGACTTTTTATAGTGCGATGGCCAAGAATGCGGAGGCGGCGGACATCCGGCTGATTGTTTCTCCCATGATTCTGGTCGTGTCGACCGCGATTCTGGCAGTCGTGGGCGTGGTGAGCGGAATGATTCCGGCGCTACGGGCGGCGGGGTTGGATCCGATTGAGGCGTTGCGGTATGAGTAGGGCAGTACCTAGTGCCCAGTCTCGAGTCCCGAGTTGCGAGTCTCGAGTAAAGAATCGATCAAGTTCGAGTGCAGATGAATATTTCTGACGACATTTTGCAGTTGGCTGCGCCTAAAGCTGATTTGCGGGTCGCTTATGGGAGCGATGCGAACCAGTTTGTGGATTTGCGGCTGCCAAAGGGCAAGGCGCCGAATGCGCTTGCCATCGTGATTCACGGTGGATACTGGCGGGCGAAATACAATTTGGGATATGCGGGGCATTTGTGTGCGGCGCTGACGGCGAAGGGAATTGCGACGGCGAATGTGGAGTACCGGCGCGTGGGAAATACGGGCGGGGGATGGCCGGGGACGTTCGCGGATGTGAGGTCGGCTTATCAGTTTTTGATGCAGAACGCGCACCAGTATGGATTCGACGCCAGGCGGGTGGTGGCGATTGGACACTCGGCGGGCGGGCAGTTGGGTCTGTGCCTGGCGGCGCGTGAAGCGGTGAAGGCAGTCGTGTCGCTCGCGGGGGTGGTGGACTTGCAGCAAGCGTATGCGCTCCATTTGAGTAACGATGCGGTGGTGGAATTTCTGGGAGGAACTCCGGCAGAGGTTGCGGACCACTATAGGGAAGCGGATCCGGTGAAGCTGGCGATTGGGGCCCGGCAGTATTTGGTGCATGGAGTGAAGGATGATGTGGTGCCTCCGGCGATCAGCCGCGAGTACGCTGCTGCCAAGAAGAAGATGAAGGAAGATGCGAGGCTGGTGGAGATTGCGGGGGCGGGGCATTTTGATGTGGTGGATCCGCGGTCGGCAGCTTGGCCCGATGTGGAGAAGTTGGTGGTGGAGGCTTGTTAGTTGCGAGTCGCGAGTTGCGAGTACCTAGTACCCAGTACCCAGGGGGATGGTTTGTTGCGGCGGCTGGGAAAGCAGATTCCTCACCGGCAAAGGACGCCGGTTCGGAATGACAAAAATAAAGTTTTTCTTGTGCTAGGAGCCGGAGCGTTTTTTGATGGCGGCTTCGGTGGCGGCGGCTTGCTGGCGGACGTCGTTGGAGATGTCGGCGAGGTCGCGTTCGTAGGGGCGGATGGCGGCGAGGTCTTCGGTTTGGCCGATCAGATAGAGCGCGCGCAGGGCTTCCCATACTTGTTCGTTGGCAGGATCGATGACGGCGACTTCCGCGCCGGCTGCGAGATTTGCGCCGGTGCCGGCGACGGAACGAATGCGTCCGGGAATGGGCGAGCGAATTTCGGCGATTTGATTCTGATTGATTTGCAGCTTGGCGACGAGTCCACCTTGATGGATGGCGGTGCCGGGGCGGTCGGAGTCAAGGATGCGGCCAGAGTCCGGCGCGGTGAGTTGCGCGGGTTGCAGAAGCGAGAGAATCTGCGGACGGCCGGTGGCGTCGCCGAAACGCACTAGAGATAGCGCGGCATTGCCGCGAACCATCTGCGAGGAATCATGCAACATCTTCAATAAAGTTTCGTGAAAGTTTGCGCCGGCGGGGTCCTGGCCCATCACCCATGCGTCGGTATTGCGAACTTCTTCCACCGGATCGGCAGCGAGGCGGACCAGGTCGGGATACCACTGCTTCGAGGCGGCGTCGTGACGGTTGATGCGCTCGCCGACCTGCACCAGCGCTTGCTGAATGTGGCGCGGCTTTTTTGTGTCGTGCAGATATTCGGTAAGTTGCTGATCGGAGAGCTTGCGGCCGAACCATGTATTCCACCAGAAAAGAAAGGGCATTAGGCAGATGAGCCAGGCCGTGAGGAAGAAGAGAAGCTTTTGGGTGCGGGACATGCCGGGCTTGGGGCGGGGCTGCAGGACAGCGCAGCCATCCGGTGCGGAGTGAGAGTCGGCGAGTGGCGAGGTCGGGTCAGATCGGGTAGACATGAAATTCGATAGCTAGTCTATTACATCGGCGTCGAGAACACGCTCTTGTTCGAGATAGTGCGAGACGGCGTATTGGGCGAGGAGCGGGGTTTGGAGTTTGATCTCGGCGCCGATCCAGGCGCCTTTGGCGTGCGGAGCATCTGGAGGATGATTGGAGAGGCCGCCGCTGCCGAATTGGGGACCGAAAGCGGCAGATTGGATCTGGTCGAACTGTTGGATGTCGCGCCAGGCTTCGTCGGCTAGCGTGCCAGAGACGTCGATTTTTAGTCTGACTGTCGGCATACGATCAGAATCTACCACGGAGTCACGGAGTCACGAAGAAGAACGAAACATATTGTAGATTTCTCTGTGCTTCGTGGTTGGTTTAGCTGTGCGGAAACCATTGGTAGAGCATGAAGTAGACCAGGACTCCGGTGACGCTTACGTACATCCAGAGGGGAAAGGTCCAGCGGGCGATGGCGCGGTGGCGGTCATATTTGGCGCGCAGGCCGCGGCTCAAAGTAATGATCACCATGGGCACGATGACGATGGCGAGGATAACGTGAGGGATGAGTACGATCAAATAAATTACGTGCCAGAAGTGCGGACCGAGAAAGCGAATATCGCCGACGTGAGCGTGAAAATAAACGTAGCAGGCCAGGAATATTGCCGATGAAACCACGGCGGCGATCATGCAGGCGCGGTGGGCGGCGATGCGGTGGCGGGAGATCAGGTAGCGCCCGGTGGCGAGAAGGACGGCGCTGGCTCCGTTGAGGCTGGCGATGAGGGCGGGGAAGTAGGCGTATTGTTCGGCGATCATAGTTTGGAATCAGGTTCGACGATCATACATGTGAAGTCATGCATGGTGCTCAGGCGGCGGGCTTGGTGCTGCGGCGGTTGGCCATGAGGAAGGCGAGTGCGAACATGACCAGGGAAAACAGAAGCAACGTTGCCATCGAAGAAGGCAAAGGGAAGGGCGTCTCCATCCCGGGATAAAGCAGGGCGCGCAACGCTTCCACACCGTAAGTCAGCGGGTTCATGTACATCACGATGCGAAGCCATCCGGAGGCGCGGCTGATGGGGAACATGGCGCCCGACAGCAGCCACAGCGGGATGAGAAATAGATTGATGATGCCGTGGAAGGCCTGGGTGGAATCCATGCGCCAGGCGATGGCGAAGCCGAGAGCGGTGAGGGCAAAGGAAATCAGGAAAATAACGACAGCCGCCAAGAGCACTTGCAGCAGGTTGAGATGAACTCCGGCGAAGGGAGCGAAGATGAGAAAGATCAGGCCCTGGATGGCAGCGAGCGTGGTGCCGCCGAGAACTTTGCCCAGCACAATGGAAGAGCGCGGGACGGGGGCAACCATGACAGAAAGCAGAAAGCCTTCTTTGCGATCTTCGATGAGAGACATCATGGCGAAGATTGATGTGAAGAGGACGATCATGATGAGGGCGCCGGGATAGAAATAGTCCAGATAGTTTTGCTGCCCCTGGCCGCCACCGGCGCGGAACGACGTTCCAAAGCCGGAGCCGATGACTACCCAGAACACCAGCGGAGAGGCGAGCACGCCGACGACACGAGATTTCTGGCGGTAGAAGCGGACGATCTCACGCCACCACAGGGTGAAGGCGGGCAGCAGAAGACCGGCGGATGCGGGCGCGGCGGAACTAGGCAGGATGGCAGTTTGAGTGGCCACGGTTAGCTCGCCGTCACAGCGGGAGTTTTCGCCGCGGGAGGAGCGGCCTTTTTCTCAGGCGGCGCTTTCTTCTTGATTATGCCCAGGTCGCGCATTTCCCAGAAGACGTTGAGCATGAAGACTCCTGCGAGCGTGAGCAGGATCAGGCTCATGAATAGGCCGTCAACCGTAGTGATCATGCCATTCATCAGAACCCAGACTATCCCCAGCAAGGGAAGGATGCCGAGGACTAAAGAGAGAGCGAGCATTGTTGAGCGCATGGTTAGCTCCTGAGAAGCAGTTGCTAGTACCTAGTAGCGAGTACCGAGTTAAACCTAATTTTTGTGCTGCCAACTGTCCTGACGACGCGGAAATTCTACTTCAGTTCTGTTTTGCTTCACTCCAAAACTTGTGACCGGTACGGCGGATGAAGACGTCTTCGAGGGCGGGCTTGCTCACCGAGATGGCCTCGATCTCTCCGGGGAAAGCTTCCACCACTTCGGTGACGAAGCGATGGGCGCCTTCACGTTCCATGCGCACATAATTTTCGAGGACGGTGGTGTCGACGTGAAAGCGAGCGCGGATGCGCTCGGCCAGCAAGGCGGCGTCATGCGCGGCCTCGAGCAGTACCACGTCACCGCCGATTTCGCTTTTCAATTCCGCGGGCGTGCCGAGGGCGACCAGGTTGCCCTCATTCATGATGGCGAGGCGGTCGCAGCGCTCGGCCTCTTCCATGAGGTGAGTGGTAACCAGCACGGAGACATTTTCTTCGTCGCGCAAAATGGCGAGGTATTGCCAGAGATCGCGGCGTGCTCCGGGATCGAGTCCGGTGGTGGGCTCATCGAGCAGCAGCACGGCGGGGTGATGCAATAATCCCTTGGCTAGTTCGATGCGGCGCTGCATGCCGCCGGAGAAAGTCTCGACCAGTTCCTGAGCGCGGTCGAGCAGGCCGACGCGGGAAAGGATTTCCTGAATGCGTTTTTTCAGTTTCGCGCCGCGCAGGCCATAGAGGTGGCCTTGATGCCAGAGATTTTCGTAGGCGGTGAGCTTGGGGTCGACGCTCTGGGCTTGAAAAACGACGCCGATCTGCCGGCGCAGGCGCGCGGGATCCTGCGCCGCATCATAGCCCATAATTGTGGCGCGGCCGGAAGCGGGCAGCATCAGGGTGGAAAGAATCCGGAAGAGAGTAGTTTTACCGCTGCCGTTGGGACCGAGCAGACCAAACAGCTCGGCGGGGCGGACGTCGAACGAAACGCCGTTCAAAGCGGTGCGGTCGCCGTAGCGGTGAACCAGATTCTCGACGGAAATGACGGAGCGGACGGAAGGCTTCGTCTGTTCTGGGGCGGCGTCAGCGATCGCGGCAAGTTTCGAGGCCAAAGAAATTCCTGAATGAGTCTATCAATAGTTTACGGCATGCGGCGCGCCAGCGGGAGAGTTACGCGGTGGAAACATCCTGCTGGGTTCGCGGCACACGCTCCTCAAAGGTGGCCGGAACGTGCCGCCAGGTCTGGATTGCCAACACTACGGTAGTCGCCAGCAGAAGAGCGCCGATGGCAACGTGCGCGACCGTCGAGATGACCATGGGCAACTCCGGCTGAACGGCGTCGCGTCCCCAGGCTACGCGGGTCAAGAAAGCGGTGAAGCCGAGGCAGAGCTGGGTGATTAATAGCGATAAAAGAATGATGGCCGGACGGCGGACGGCGTCGATATTCGAATAGACGGAGAGGGCGCGGATGGCGGTCCAAGAGAGCACAAACGAAACGATCACGGCGTGCAGAACATGCGGCCACCAACTCAAGCCGTGGTGGCGGAACATGGCGCCGAGAATTAATTGTACGTAAAGAACAAAGATGGAGAGGAGAGTAAGAGTGAAGAGACTGGGACGGCGCTGGTCAAATTCGATGTGCGGCTGCTCTTCAATCCATTTTCTGCCGGTGAATAAGGCAATGGCCACGGCGATGCAGAAGAAAGTCTGCGCCAGGGCTGCGTGGGCTGAGGACACGGCGGGAGGTAAATAAAAAAGAACCGTGATGCCGCCGAGAATCCCCTGGGCGATTACCGTGCCGACCGCGCCCAAGGCTAAAAACCGCAGCCAGCGACGCTTTTCAACCCGCCACGTCCACACGGCAAGGATGATGGTGAGAAGTCCGGCGACTTGCGCGATCATACGGTGGGTGTGTTCGAACTTTACACCGCCGACCAGCCGGGGAATTTTGTACCAGGAACCAAAGGAAGTGGGCCAATCGGGAACGGAAAGGCCGGCATCATTGCTTGTGACCAGCGCGCCGGCGATGATCAGCAGAAAAATCCAACCAGCGAGAAGACAGGCGAAGCGGTGATGTCCGCGATGGTAGGTTGTTGCAATCGCTTTCAGAGAATGCCCCTTGAGCTAGCCGGTTTGAGCAAGCAGAGCAGACTGCGCGTGGCAGCCTGCTCTGCCCAACCGATATGTTACCAAACTGCGGCGCTTACTCGGCGTTGAAGGTTTGGTCGACGGTCTTCGAGTCTTTGGGAGCGACGGTGATCTTCTGGGTCTTCTCTCCCATTTTTTCGTGGACGAATGCGATGGTGTAGTCGCCCGGCGGCAGGCCCTTGATTTCATACTTGCCGCTCTTGTCGGTGACCGCGTAGAACGGCGTCTTCACCACGTTGATATACATCTTCATCCACGGGTGCTGATTGCACTTGACGGGAAGCATGATCTCTTCGCGAGCGAAGTTCTTTTCGATGGGAGCGGCCGCGGGAGGTTGCGATTCGTTCCACTCGCGATTGTCTTTGGGAGTGGGATGAATGTTGTGGGTGGTCTGATCGTCATTCTTGATCTGCACGGTTTGTCCGGCCATGACGCCGAGAACGTGAGGATGATACTTGCATCCGCTCTGGTCAAGGACGACGGGGTCTTTGGGGACGTCGAAGGTGCGGCTGCCGAGTCCGTCTTTAATGTAGACGAAGACATTGGCCAGGTTGCCGTTGTCGGCTACTACCGACTCAGCTTCGTTGGTACCTTTGCAGGCGGGGTCCTGGCTCATGTCGATCTTGGCCGGCTTGGGTGCGACGCCGCCCATCTTGGCTTGGCCGCTGACGGTGCCTACGGTGGAGGGATCGATGGGAGTGGCGGAAGGAGCGGGCGCCGCTTCCTTCTGCTCCATTTTGTTAGTTTCCTGATCGGAGCCTTTCTTCTCGCAGGCTGAAGTAATCAGCAGCGCGCTGAGTGCCACGGTGCCGATGGAAATCAATTTCCAGTTTTTATTCATGATGTCCTTCTTTCCTGGTTAATAGTCGACTTCAAAAACGTTTCGAAATAGCAAAGACCAAGATCCCGCGCTGCGCGGGGGATGACAAGCCTTGGTGTGCAAGACACCTTCAAACAACCTATAGACCGAACCCGCCATTCTACCGCGAACCGCCGCTCACTGCAGAGTGCGATTCAGCTTTGGCTTGCTTGCGATTGCTCTTGTTTTCTAATGCGGCCTTGGCATGCGGCATAGCGGAGGCCACTTTTCGTTGCTCTTCCGGCGTCAGCTGGAAGATGTAATCGGTGAGCAGCTTGCGATGGTCTCCTTCGTATCCCTGGAACGATGGCGGCGTAGGTCCGGCGAAGACCCACTGATTATTCTGCTGCTTGAATAACCCGGAAGGCATGGAGGTGCCAGGACTGACCGATTGCGGATCGGTGATCCAGCGCTCCACCCAGTCAGGTTTAAGCCGTTCCTTGGCGAGCAGAAAATTGGGCGCGGTGGCAATTTTGTCGTGCGCCGGATCGCCCGTGGCATGGCACTTCAGGCAGGGGGCAGCCGTGCTGGAGAACAGGCTGCGCGCCATGTCGTTCTCTTTGGCCGATAGGACTGGAACCTGCTCGGGAATGTAGGGCAGCGGTTGCTGCGAGAGCGCCTGGAAGAAGCGCACCAGTTTGCGCAGTTCATTATCGGAAAAGGAGAAAGTTGGCATGCGTACTTTCAAATAAGGACGCACACCGTTGCGGTTGGTATCGGTGGTGCTGAGAGCGGGATTCGCCAGAAACTTGCGCAGCCATTCCGGATCGACGCGCGCGCCTTCGGTTAACAGCTTGGGCGGCAACTGCTCCTGATTGTCCTGATATTGCGGCAGGCCCATCAGAATTGTTTTTTGCCCGGGAATGAATTGGTGGCAGCCCATGCAATTGTATTTTTTGACGATCCACCAGCCTTCTTGAATGTCGTGGCGGGCATCACCCGGTTTGTACTGATAGCTGGAGGGCAGGGAAGTTTCTTCGCTGCCCATCAAAAATGTTGTGAGCTCACGCACCTGATCTTTGGTGAGATGAACATTGGGCATGCGCAGAGCTTCGGTCTCACCCTTCACTTTGCCCTGATCGTAGATGTTTGGTTCGGCAAGTTTGTGCTCGAAGAAGCCCTTGTGATCGTACCAAGGCTCGGTCGCAGGACCATCGGGCAGACGAGCCAGATCTTCCTTATCTTTGATTGGTTCAGCGTTCTTGCCGCCGCGCTGCGCGGTTTCGGTGAAGAGAGCGAAGTCGAGGCGCTCGATCGGTTTGCTGCCTTCGTAAGTGAGTTCGGTGCCGATGCGACCTTCGTCTTCGAAGCCGGAGATTTCGTGGCAACCGGAGCAGCCGAAGTGGCGCACCCACTTCTTGCCTTCAGCTTTTAAATTCGAATCGTCCATGAAGGCAGCGTCTGGGTATGAAGACGGTTCCTGCTTTTTCTGCGTCATCAAATAGGTCGCGATGTCCTCGGCATCTTCGGGGGCGAGGCGGAGGCTGGGCATCACCGTCATGTTCTGCACTTGCAGTTCGTGGCCATCGTTGGGGCACTGGCTGTGATCGAGATCGAACTTATAAGGCAGACCCTTCTTGGCATAATCCTCGGGGCCAATGTCCTTCTTCTCGTAGGGACAGTAGGGACGAGTGCGTTCGCGGGCGTTGTGAATCCAGCGCACCAGGTAATCGTAGTTAGCTTTTTCGCCAACGCGGCTCAGGTTTGCAGCGAAGGTGCCGCCCTGCATCTGATCGCCTTCGCCGATGGAGTGGCAGGCCATGCAGCCGCGAGTCTCGAATAATTCTTTGCCGTGAGCGGCGTTGCCCGGCTTATGTTTAGGCACAGCGTCGGTGAATCCGGATTGCCAGATGTAAGCCGAGATGGCCTGAATCTGGTGATCGCTCAGGCGGAAGTTCGGCATCTTGGTATTGGGACGGAAATCGGTTGGCTTCTTCAGCCAGATTGGAATCCAATTCTTGTTCAGCTTCAGTTGGACATCTTTCAGGTTCGGACCCACCTTCTTCATGTCCTGCATCAGGCTGTGCGATTGATAATCGAGTTGCTGTAAACGGGCGTCGAGCCGGCTGTTGGCAACGCGCAGATCAACGGCTTGGGTGTTCAGTTTATTGGCTTCGTCGTTGGATTGTGCGGCGTCGGCCTGCTTCATCAGGTAGGCGGCCTGCTTGAGGTTATCTTTCTTCTGGTTCTCAATCTGCTTGAGTTGCTGGCCGACCGAGTTCAGGTCTTCCGGTTCCTTGTCGTAGCCCTCGTAACGATGGCAGCCCATGCAACCGCGCTGGCGGAAGAGATCTTTGCCGTTGTTGATGGTTTCAAACTGCACGTCGCCGCTGGCCAGTACCATGTCGGCGGCGTGGCAATTCTGGCATCCGGCCTGGGCGTTTTCTTTGGGAAAGAGCGGCCATAGCCAGTGCTCGTAATTTCCGTGCGCTTTTTCCACGCTGGTGGTGGCGCGCCCATTGCCCTGATGGCAGGGCGAGCAGCCGAATTTTTCGGGATCGTGAATCTTCAATAACTCAGGGTCGGTGTGGCTGCCAAAAGCTTCGGCGAATTCGTCAGGCTTCTTATCGCCTTTTGAAGTCATGGCGGCGGGCGTGACTTTCAGCGGCTCGCGGGTATTCATGTGGCAGGATTCGCAGCGGTCGACGATGTTGGCGTCGGCGACATTGACCTGCACAATCGCGGGAACCCATTCGGTGGCGCGCTTTTTCAAGCCCTCGATCTGCTGTGGCGTCAGGTCTACCATGTGGTCGGAGATGTATTCATCCATCTTCGCCCTGGCGGCGGTCACGGGCTTGAGCACGTCGCCGAGTTCGAGGCTGAGGCGGGTACGTTCGTCGCGGATTTCGTTGTACTTCTCTTCCAGTTGGGAGAAGTTGTATTTTTGCTTGCTGCCGTCGGGGAATTCGACGGTTGCCTGCTCGCTTTTGTATTTGTCAATTTCCTTGCGCTTGCTGGCTTTAGCGGAATCGCTGTCGCTGGTTTCAAGCTCGTAGGTCAGCGCGTTTACATAGGCGCGGCGATCGGTGAAAACGCTTTGCACGGCCAGCAAGCGGGCGCTGGCGTCATCCAGTTTTCTGCGGGCCTCGTCGGCTTGAGGTTTGGAATCCTGATAGGTCTTTTCGTAGTTCTGTTTTAGCGCGATGTAGTCCGGATTCTGCTCGACATCTTTTTCTGACGTTGCCGACTTCGAGCGGGCGGTATTCAGGAACGCGGTGTAACGATCTTTCCAGTGCTCCTGGAAGGCTTTCCACGGACGCTGTGTCCATGCCTCATCCCACAAGGCCCAGAACAGCGTCGCCATCAATACCACCGTCGCGATCAGATAATACGCGGCGTACGATTTAGTCGTGATCGGGTCTTGCTCGAGGTTGGGTTCAGGCACCGATTCCTCCGAAAGCGTCGTTAGTCGTTGGTCGTTAGTCGTTCGCTATTTGTTTCTGCTGCTGGCACCGTGGTCTCTTGGCCAACGACTAACGACCAACGACCGACGACGTTCTTCACACATTGAACCAGGGCGTAATCCACACGTACTTGATGTGCCACATCAGTCGCAGCGCCATCTTCAGAGGCAGTGCGATCATGCTAAGCAATAAGAATTGCGTGAGCGAGAATTGCAGCAGGCTCATGCGTTTGAAATCCTTGCCCATGTAGCGACGGAACAACGAATACACGATGAAGCCGCCCAGCAGGTAATACCCGCCTACGATGATGGCGCCGAAAATTGCTTTCGCGGCGTTGGAAGTGATCCCGAAAATATCTGGAAGATCGCGATTCACTTCATAAATCAGACGGTTGTGGTCCCAGGTTTGCCCCGGCCAGAACCATTGCCATCCGGGCCCTCTTATAAAAGTCCCGATGATGATCATGGCGATCCAGAGAATGATGAAGCCGAACAAGAATGTGCCGATGGAGAACTTGCGCTGCTTCCAGGTGTAGTAGCCGCTTCCCAGGGGATTGGTGTCGATGTAAGGAATGACCATCAGGCCAATAATGATCATGGTCGGCATGACCACGCCGGCGATCCACGGATCAAAATAGACGAGCATCTCCTGCAGTCCGAGGAAGTACCACGGAGCTTTGGCAGGATTCATAGTGAGATTGGGATTAGCGGGCTCTTCGAGCGGGGCATTGAGCGTGATCGACCAGACCATCAGAATGATGGTGACAATGATGGCGGCGAGGAATTCGATGCGCAGCAGAAACGGCCAGACGTGAACTTCTTTTTGCCAGCCCGGCTTGAAGGGCCAGGTTTTGCGATGATGGGTTTTGGCGAGGGCGGCGTCGCCCTCCAGTTGCTCAATGAGCAGATCATTGGCGTGCGCCTGCTTCCATGCCAGATAAATGTAGAAAGCCAGCAGCGGGATCAAGCCGACGATCGGCACGTTGTCCGGTGCCGAGCAAATTTCCCAAAGTTGTCGCCAGTCCATAATTATTCTCGTTAGTTATTCTTGCTGTGGAACGATAAAAGGGTCTTGTCATTCCGAACCGGCGTTCTTTGCCGGTGAGGAATCTGCTTCGATCTCAGCACCGTCACTCTCCCGCCGCCTTCGGACCTCGTCTCGGCTTATCTGCTTCGGCTTCCAGCATTACCGGCGCCGGACCAGAAATCCCACCGTCTTTTCTTACGCGCCAGAAGTGCACAATCATCAGAATTGACGCCACGATTGGAATGCCGATGCAGTGCCAGATATAGGAACGCAGCAACGCATTCGCATCCACGATCGAACCTCCGAGCAGTCCGAAGCGCACATCGTTATAGGGAGTCATGCCCAGCATCGATCCGAACGGGCCCTCATGCCCCAGCAGCGGCGTCGCCCGCGCCATATTCGTGCCCACGGTCACGGCCCAGAATCCGAGTTGATCGTCGGGCAAGAGATATCCGGTGAATGAAAGCAGCAAAGTGAAGACGAGCAGCAGCACGCCGATGTTCCAGTTGAATTCGCGTGGCTTTTTATACGATCCCGTCAAGAAGACGCGGAACATATGCAGCCAAACGCCGATTACCATCAAGTGCGCGGCCCAGCGATGCATGTTGCGCAAGATTTTTCCGAAGGGTACGTCATGCTCAAGGTAGAGCACGTCGCGAAACGCCTGCACCTTGCTGGGATGGTAATAAAACATCAGCAGAACGCCGGTGTAGGTGAGGATAATAAAAAGCAGAAATGTAATTCCGCCCATTCCCCAGGTGTAGCTGTACCGCACCGCGTCGCGATTGATCTTGGCCGGGTGCAGATGCAGGAACACGTTGGAAAGCACACCCAGCGCGCGGTTGCGCGGAGTGTCATCGTGCTTGTGGCGGAAGATGGAAGTATAGACCTGGGTCTTGGTGGGATCTTTCAGGCCCTCGATCTGCTCTTTGGCCTTAGTCGGAATGTCGACCTTCATCGCCTGGATATCTTCTTTGACGCGGTCGACCAGGCCCACCTTGCCGTTCTTGCCGTTCGGGATATTTTCGTCAGCCATGATTGCCTCGAAACTTCAATTGACTCAATGAATCAGTGAGTCATTGACTCAATTTCTTACACTCCGGTTAAAAATGCTCCTGGATCATTGAATTTGCTGGGCTGTCCCTTGGGCCATTGATAAAGGCGCGAAGTGTCGACGATGATCTGCCCGTCCGGCGCCAATTCAACGTGAGCGCGGTCCATGGGGCGCGGAGCCGGTCCTTCGAAATTAATTCCTTCGCTGTCATAACCGCTGCCGTGGCAAGGACACTTAAATTTGTTCTCGCTGGGCTTCCAGTCCGGCGTGCATCCCAGGTGGGTGCAGCGGGCGTAGATCACGAAGACGCGGTCGGGAGTGCGGTCCACCCAGATGCGATACTTCTGCTGGAATTTTGTGTCAACGCCGAGTGCGAATTCCGAGGGATATCCAATCTTGAAAACTGAATTGGGTTCGAAAAGAGTGCGAGGAAGAAAGAAGCGGAAGAACGCCAGGAACCACGCGGTAAGAAATGCAGTCACGCCGACCCAAACCAGCCGCCGCCTGCGGCGGTCGATATCGGTATTCGATGGACCGGATGAAGAAAGCCCGGCAGCAGCGGCCGCCTTAGAGGTTCCCACCGCTGGCGTGCCTACATATTTTGTGGCATCCGCCGCAGCTGTGGCTGCGGGCTTGGTTACTTCTGGATTCGGTATCGGCTTAACGCCTTCCGGCTCCGCCATACATCTTCCTCCTGTTGCTGTCTGCTTCTACAACAACGTCTGTCAAACTCGCCCCGCCACAGCCCCGCTGTGGCGAAACTTTTTGAACTGCTAGCCCGCCACGAGTGCCACATCGGGCGCTCGCCCAGCTTGAGGAAACGGAATGTTGGAATGATCTGTTTCCTCCATGGCGTGCAATACCAACTGCGCCAGCGCGGAAATAAACTTGGGTGAATCATTCAGGCCCGCGCTCATTTCAAATTGTGTGATGCCCAGATGCCGCGCTTCTTCCCGCGCTTCGTGATTGATCTCGCCCAGAGTCTCGACGTGATCGGAAACGAAGGCGACCGGCACGATACAAACTTCACGGATTTTTTCTTCCGACAGATCATGCAGAGCGCGATGCAGGGAAGGCTGCAGCCACTTGCTGGCGCCAACTTTGCTTTGGTAACAGAGCCGGTGACGGTTGCTCCATCCGCCACGCTCCATCAGCAGGCGGACAGTTTCCTCAATCTGCCGCTGGTAAGGATCGCCCTTGGCGATGATAGACATGGGCACACTGTGCGCGCTGAAGACGATCTCTGCCCGCTGCGGAACGGGAAATCGCGCCAGCGCTTCTTCAATTTTTTCGATCACTGAATCCAGATAGGCGGGATGCCGGTAAAAACTTTTTACCTGGTGGACAGGCGCGTGGCCGCGGAACAAACGCTGCCACTCATTCAGGCTGGATCCCGTCGTGGTCGAGGAATATTGCGGATAGAGCGGGAGCAGCACAACCTCATCGCAGCCACCAGCCAATACTTGCGCGATTGCCTCCGCGGTGAAGGGATGCCAGTAACGCATGGCGACAAAGCAGCGCGCGTCCAGGCCATGACGACCGAGTTGCGTTTCCAGCGCCAGCGCCTGACGTTCGGTGAAGCGACGGATGGGCGAGCCTCCGCCGATGGTCGCATAGTGATGTTGAACCTTGCGGGCGCGGGTGGTCGAAATGAGTTTGGCGAGCGGCTTGCGCCCGATGCGGGCGAAGGGGAAGTCGATAATATCGGGGTCGCAGAAAAGGTTATAAAGAAAAGGTTCGATTGCAGCCAGCGTGTCAGGACCGCCTAGCTGAAACAGAACTACCCCAACACGGCGCGTTGTCTTCGCCATCCCCTAAGATTCCCCAGAACGGGCGAATTTACTCCCATCCGCGGCCAGAGTCAATGGCGGAATTGTCAAAACAGGAAAAAGGGCCTGGGTTTGTCAGGCTTCGGCCTTCAGCGAAACGCCTTACCATTGATGCAACAAGGCGCAATGGAAGAATTTCGCCGAAGGCCGACAGCCGAAGCCGGGTTACGGGAGACGCAATTCGGAATGCTCCGGCACTACCACCTGCCGGCGTTCTCCGTCGTGGAAATAAAGTACCCGCAGCACCTTGTGCACCGCGGGATCAGGATCAATCCCCATGCTGCGGTTGTCGACTACCACAACCACTCTGCCCTCGTGCTTGTAGCCACGCAGAGTTTCCGTTACGTCGACAAAATGCCCGGCACCGCCGTAGAAGGCACGCATGATGTGCAGGTCGCGGTCGTGATACTCATATCCGCGTTCGGGATCGAGTGCCAGGTTGACGTGTGCATACTCAGGAAAACGAAATTCTTCAGTTTGACCATCCCAATGCCGTATGCGGATGAAGAGTTCTTTGACATGGCCCCGCGCCGGATCCACGCCCAGGTTCTGGTCGTTGACGTCGAAGCGCAGCATGCCATCGTGAACGAAGGCACGAACTTGCTGTGTGACATCCACGCGGTGGTTGCCGGAACCGTACTCCGCCGCCACCAATTCACCGCCTTGCGCCGCGGCCGCCGTGACCAATAGAAAGAAACATGCCAGCCCGCTGATCGCACTGGCGAGCAATTTTGTTTTCATTGTTGACCTTCCCCAAGCTGAAATGAAGTTGCAATCAGAGAAGGGTAACGGCATGATCTGCTTTTGTCTATCCACGGGAGTGCATCAGAAGGAACGCCCGATCGGACCACTCCCGGTGTAACACCAATTCAAGGTTGAACCTGAAATACGGTGCCGCAGCCTGCAGTATTGCCTTTGCACAGGCCGCCGGATGATGTCGTTCCGTACAAGGCTGAGCCTTTCGAAAATGCGAGGCCGGCTTCTGGGTAATATCCATCGGGCACGCCGGTAAAAGTGTGGAGCGTGCTTTCGGTCCAGCTTCCACCCTGGACGGCGGGCGGCTTCAGTTCAAAAACCGTTCCGCAGTTGCAGGTGGCATCACCGCCGTAGTTTGTGGTGCCATAGAGGTTTCCGGTCTTGTCGATGATTACGCCGCCGCGCGGCACGTCTCCGTCAGTTCCTGCGGTGAAGGTATAAATCACGCTCTCTTTCCACTTTCCGCCGGTAAATGCAACTTTGAACACCGTTCCACATTCAGCGCCGCCGTTGCATGCACCGCCGGCTTGCGTGGCGCCGTAAAAATTTCCCTTGCCGTCGCTAACCAGGCCATTCTGGGGTTGGGAGCCATCCGCATTGCCCTGAAAGTGATAGACCGTTTTCTCCGTCCATGCGCCGCCTGCAACGGCGGGGGGAACGACTTCGAAAAGAGTGCCGCAGCCGAAGAAGCATGTGTTCTGCGTTCCTCCGCACTGCACGGCCGTCCCTAACAATCCTCCGTTAGAACCGAAAGCCAGCTTACCCTGTGGGCCGCAACCGTCGAAGCTACCCTGAAAGTTATAGATAACCGTCTCGGTCCACGCGCCGCCTTGGACGTCTGGCGGCGACAATTCGTAGACCGTTCCGTAGGTACTGTCGAAGTTTCCGTCTGTGGTTCCGTACAGATTGCCGGCGGCATCGAAAACCACACCGCCGAAGGGAGTCATGCCGTCACTGTTTCCTTTAAAGCTGTAGAGAATATTTTCCGTCCACGCACCGCCTTGCGTGGCAGGAGGGACTAATTCAAATACCGCGCCGACTTCGTTGGCACCGCCGCCTGAGGCAGCGCCGTATAAGTTTCCGGCGCTGTCGAGCGTGAGGACGGAGATGGTTCCCCCGGCATCGCCGCTTCCGCCAAAAGTGTGCAGGGTGGCTTCCGTCCACGGTTGCCCGGCAACGACGGGAGGTGACAGCTTATAAGCGGTGGCGGCGGTACCGCCGCTGAAAGTGCTGCCGTACAAGTTTCCAGCAGAATCGGCGATGACGCCGGTGAACGGTGTTGACCCGTCGGTTCCACCCGTGAAGCGGTAGAGCACGCGCTCTTGCTGAGCAATGGCGGATCCCATTAATGCCAGGGAAATTAAGGTGAGGCAAAGAGCGGTTTGAGGATTACGGGAAGCTCGGAACAATCTTTTTGCAGACTTCATGAAATTCTCCTATGAGAGCGGAAACATTGCGATGAACAAATGCCGCGACGTAGAGACACTTCGATGTTTAGAAGGGGAGGAGCGGGGATTCTACTTCAGCCAATTTGGAAGATACAAGATGCAAGTTCTTGCAGCGTGACCGAGCGGTCAAATCAAACGCGGCACGCAAAATAAATATACACGGAACCTAAGCCGGAACGGTCTTGGCGGTTTGCATTTCTTCGATCACCGAGTCGGCGAATTGGGATGTGCCGGCTTTTCCACCAACATCTTTGGTGAGCTTTTCAGGATGACGGTAAACCCTTTCCAGAGCGCCGCGAATCCGCAAGGATGCTTCAGTCTCGCCCAGATGGCGCAGCATCAAAAGCCCCGAACGCAGCAAGGCGGTGGGGTTGGCCAGGTTCTGCCCTGCAATGTCGGGAGCGGAGCCGTGCACCGCTTCGAATATTGCGCAGTGGTCGCCGAGATTGGCGCTGGGAACGAAGCCCAGGCCGCCGACGAAAGCGGCGCACAAATCCGAAATGATGTCGCCGTAAAGATTTTCCATGACCAGCATGTCGTACTGGTAGGGGTTCATCACCAGTTGCATGCAGGTGTTATCGACGATGTGCTCGCCGTAGGTGATCTCGGGAAAACCTTTGGCGACCGTGCGGCAGCAGCGCAGAAATAAACCGTCCGACAACTTCATGATATTGGCTTTGTGAATCGCGTGAATCTTCTTACGCTGGTTCTTGCGAGCATACTCGAAGGCGAACTTCGCGATGCGGGTGGAAGCTTTTTCTGTGATGATCTTCAGGCTCTCGACCACGCCCGGAACAACTTCGTGCTCCAGTCCGGAGTACAGGCTCTCAGTGTTCTCGCGCACGATGATCAGATCGACATCGGGATAGCGCGTAGGAATGTGCGGCAGGTTGCGAATGGGGCGGAAGTTCGCATACAGCTCGAACTTTTGCCGCAAGGCAACGTTGATGCTGGAAAATCCGCCGCCAACAGGCGTTGTGACCGGGCCCTTCAGCGCAACGCTGGTGCGTTCAATCGATTCCAGGGCTTCCTTTGGAATGTATTCGCCGTGCTTCTCAAATGCATCTGCGCCCACGGCAAAAGTTTCCCACTCAAACTTTACGCCGGTCGCTTCAAGAATGCGGACCGTGGCTTGAGTGACTTCAGGTCCGATGCCATCGCCGGGAATTAGAGTTACTTTATGGCTCATGCTTTACTGCCCACTTTTCTTTGCCTTGATCTCAACCGCTTCCTTAGTCTTCACCAAATCTCTCAACTCGTTCATGAACTCGTTCACATCTTTGAAGTCCAGGTACACCGAGGCAAAGCGCACGTATGCAACCTTATCGTAACGGCGCAGCCGGTTCATAATTAACTCGCCCAGTTCGCTGGTCTTTCGCTCGCGCTCCTGCGATTCGATTACGAAAGACTCTGCCTCGTTCACGATCTGCTCCAGCTTACTGATAGGAACGGGCCTTTTCTCACACGCACGCAGAAGGCCGTTCAAGATTTTCTGTCGATCGAACTTTTCCCGGCGGCCGTCTTTTTTAACGACCATGTAAGGAATTTCGTCGATGCGCTCGTAGGTAGTGAAACGTTTGTTGCACTTCAGGCACTCGCGCCTCCGCCGGATCGACTCCGCTTCTTTACTCTCGCGCGAGTCCACCACTTTATCTTCCGCAAATCCGCAAAAAGGACATTTCATGGCGCTGGATGTGACCGAAATAAAGCTGAGCGTTCGAATCGGAACGCTGGTTTAATAATTCTGGTTAATAAGGAAATTGTAACAGGCTGACTCCGCGCCCCGGCCCAGCCAGTATCTACGTAATAGACAGGAACTGAATGTTTAGCCCGGTGGAAGGGTGGGTGCAGAGTCGTCGGCGTGATGGCTCTCTTGGGAGAGCTTGCGCAAGGACAATTTCTCGCGATGTGCCAATATCAATCCAGCCGGGACTACCGCGGCAAATGTGACCAGCCAAAGCAAGATTCCGCAACTGGCCGCCATTTCAGGGGGAACATCGAATACGCTGGATAAGGTTGCGATGGTGGCCATCTGGGAGCCGCCGCCGACTGCGGGTAACTGCAACATCGACCCCGCCATGCTTGCGCCCATCAGAATCAGCAGTTGTGACACCGGAATCTCGAGAGCCGCCACTCCATAAGAGTGCGTCACTTCCTGATAGGCCAGCGCCGTGACATACCAAATTCCGACGGACAAAACCGCCAGCGATAAAAGCGACCAGGGACCTTGTATCGTATTCAGTCCGAGGCCGAATTCGCGCACCTTTTGTGCCAGTCGATGTCCTAAGCCCGAGGACAAATGAGAGAATCTGTTCTCGATCCAGAGGGCGATGGTGTCGCCGCTGCGGCTGATCAGAACCGCGGCCGCGGCTGCAAGGGAAACTCCCAGGATCAAAACGAATCCTGCATTGCGAAACTGCCGGTAATATTCCGGATGGGGAATCGACTGCAGCGCACTGGGCAGAAAAATTGCCAAAACAATCAGTACCGCGAATGCACCCACGTCGAAAGTACGTTCGACCGCCCACACTGCCAGTTGCGACGAGAAGGAGAGGTCGGCCCGGCGCGCGACAAGATACGGCCGAATGAATTCGCCGGCACGCCCCAGCAGCGCCAGTCCGGTAAAGCCGATCATCATGGGCGGCACCAGCGCCATCACTTTCACGTTGGGTCGAACTGGCTTAAGGAATAGTTTCCAGCGCAACGCGCGCAATACGTACGCCGAATACACCAGGACGATACCGTGCACCACGTGCCACTTCTTGATGCGGTGCACCTGGCTCCAGAACGTACCCCAGTCAAAGTTCTGCCAATGGCGGTACTGCAGGTAAATCAGGGTAGCCAGGATGAGGAACACCACTACGCTGGCCACAATTCGCTTTTTGTCCATGAAGGGCAGAAGCCTCGCGCCGCGCCCTCGCACCGCGAAGCGGAAACGGCAGTTCCAAGGTAAATGAGTGGGAGAGGAGGGTCAAACGCCAGGATCGTGTTTGAGTCGCCGTTCTTACTCGCTGGCAGGCACGGGAGCGCTTTTCGCCAGCGTCGGCTGGTTAGATTTTTGCGGCTTGGGAGCGGGTGCTCCGCTTGATTTGTGGGTTGAACTCTTCTTTGCAGCCGCGTCCGCAGCTTTTTTTGCAGCAATCTTCTTGTTGTAGTCGCGGACGATGCGCGCGACATAGGCTTTGGTTTCGTAATACGGAGGGACGCCGCCGTATTGTTCAACCCGCTGCGGTCCGGCATTATAGGCAGCGAGAGCCTTGATCAGATCAAAGTTGTAGCGCTCGAGCAGTTCGCGCAGATAGCGCGTGCCGCCGTCTACATTGGCTTCTGGATCGAAAATGTTCTGCACGCCCAGCTGCGAAGCGGTCCCGGGCATCAATTGCATCAAGCCCTGCGCGCCTTTGGGCGAAACGGCGCGCACGTTAAACCCGCTCTCGGCCCGGATCACGCTGTTCACCAGATCGGGGTCGAGATGGTACGTGCCGCTGGCCGCGTTTACGACTTCATTCAGGTCGACCGGGCGCTCGATCTTCCGTTGAGTTTGTTTGGCGGGAGGACGAGTGGCAGATTCCTCTCTTGCCTGAGGTGCTGGAGCATCTACCGGAAGCGCTTCGAAGTGATCAATTTCACTGGTGGGAATGTCGACAAAGCTGGAACTGTCCGCAGTGGTGTAGAGGCGCGTAATAGTGCCGAGCACTTGTCGGCGCTCATGGCGTATGGAAAAGCCATTGCGCAGAACCGCCGAATCTGCGGCGAGACTGGGGAGTGCTGTGAGCGCAACAGCGATCCATCCCGCGAGGTGAAAGGCTCTCTTCATTCCCGGTTCATTAGATGCCCGCGGCTTCGTTTAGAGCTGCGGCAACGCCGCATCGGTCGTTACCCAGAGTCACGGTCCAGCCGCGGCTGCGCAGCTCTTCGCAGGCATTCCCCATGATAACCGGATGGCCGGCAAACTCAAGCATTTCCACATCGTTGTGGTTGTCACCGATGGCCATGACCTGCTCGCGCCGGAAGCCGCGATGCGCGGCCCAGCGTTCAAGCGCGTGACCCTTCGAACAACCCGTGTTAAGCACATCGATCATGGACAAATCGCGCTCGGGATATTCGGTGCGCAGCACAGTAACGCGTTTGTCAAGGCCGCTGGCATCGAGTGCGCGAAGGGCATGGCTCATACGCTCCATCGAGCCGCAGAACATCGACTGTATGGGATCGACGGTGAGCGCGCCTTCGATGGGTACTACGAACTCGATGTAGGCCATATTCTTTTCCAGCCAGCGGCGGATGCTGGCGTTCAGATCGTCGAGATGTTCCAGCACGATTGCGCCTTTGGTTTCCTTATCGAAGGTAAGAACGGTGTTCCCGCGAAACGCTTGCATGGCTCCGAGCAAGTCGAGGCAGGTTTGTCGCGGCATCAGGTCGCGATGAAACGTTTCTCCCGCGAGCGAGCGAGTCACCGCTCCGTTCGAACTGATGAGCCATAAATCGAAGCCAAGTTGCTGGGCGATGGGCAGAGCGAAGGTGTGGCGACGTCCGGTGACCAGGACAACTTCTATGCCGGCAGAGTTTGCGCGACGCAAGGCAGACAAATCGCCGGGCGAGATCTGGAATTGCGGGTTCAGTAAAGTGCCATCGATGTCGAGGGCGAGCAGGCGGATATCGCTTCGGGGCTTTCGGGCTTCGGCTTTCGGGATTCGGCCATTCCCACTGATAAGATTCACACTTCCATTTTGACACAGGCGATAAAGGCCACGAATATTGGCTTCACGCCATTGCTTACTGTGACATCCATCACACAGAGCTTGGTTCGAGCCGCAGCCCGAAAGCCAAAGCCCGAAGCCCGTGTTATATTTCGCATTCCATGGGACTTCTTTTCCTATTCGCGCATTGGTGGGGATTCATTTTGCAGGCAGTGGCGATTGTGCATTTCATTCGCCGGCGTCCTGACACGTATTGGATCTTCATCATTTTGTTTCTGGGATGGATTGGCGCGGTGGTTTACATCGTCGCGGAGGTGATTCCGGATGCAGGTTTGCTGCAGACGTCGTTTCAGGCATTTCCGCGGCGGCGCAGGATTCGCGAACTCGAAGCGGCTGTTCTGGATAATCCTTCAGCGGGGAATTACGAAGAGCTGGGATTGCTCTATCTGGACGATCGGAGTTTCGCCAAGGCGCGCGCCTGTTACGATCGCTCGATCTCGCAGCGCTCCGATTCAGTGGATCCCTTTTACCGGCGCGGAGTGGCCGAAGTAGAGTTAGGGGATTTTGCCGCGGCAGTTCCAGACATTGAGCGCGCGGTATCTTCCGATCCCAATTACGATTTTCATCGCGCAGTCGGATTGCTGGCGCATGCTTACGCAGAAACCGGTCAAGCTGAAAAGGCGGAGGCGATGTTTCAGCAGGCAACGAAGACCTCGACGAGTTCGGAGACCTATTACAACTACGCGACTTTTCTGCACGCGCAAGGACGAACCGGCGAAGCTCGGCAGTGGGCGCAAAAAATTCTGGACCAACGGCGAACTATGCCTGGCTACCAGCGACGACGGGAGCGGGTCTGGTTTCGCAAGGCCTATGCGCTGCTGGCGCGGACGCGGCTGTAGAAATCAGCTGACTCTTGCCCGAGATATTGCGTTTCCAAATTGGGAATATCTGAGCTTCCAGTACCCCCCCCTCCCCCCCCCTACGTCGATATATTAGAATCATAGACTTAGCGGAAAAATGCGAAACGATACATTAGAATCAGTAAGTTACGGGCAAAATCTTGATTGCATTGGAGTTAGCTCTGCGCTAAAGCCCTTTGGATCGCGATAGCAGACACCTATACCATCATGGGATATACCGATGCGAGACGCAAGGCTTTAATTGCGGTCGTTGGTATCGATGCCGAAGCCGAGGATGGCGTTGACTTCGACGGGTTGCTGGCCGCGCATGGCGGGGCGGAATTTCCAAGCGGGCAGGGCAGCCATAATTTTTGCCGTCATGGCAGGGGGGCCCGGTTCAAGCACCTGCAGATTTTTCAGGTTGCCGGATGCGTCGAGGGTGCACTTGATAACGAGGCGTGCGTGGGGAAGATCGGCCGGCAGGTTGGTGCGCAGCCCTTGGGGGCCAACAATGGATCCAGGCTGATGGTGTGCGGCGGGATTAGCTTCGGCGAATTGCATTACCGCAGTGCCGATTGCGGTATCCACGTAGACGGTGTAGTTGTCCCCGGGAAGTTTGCCGTAAAAATCGAATGCGCCGCCGGAGCGCGAAGTAGCGACAATCGTGATGGCGGGGCCTTCTTGTTTTTTTACGCCGGAGCGTCCGGGAAGCGTGGGCTCGCTGCCACCTTCGGAGAAGCTGGGAAGATTGACGACATTCGTGCTGCCGCCGCGCACGTCGACTCCAGGAACGGCGGGAGTGCCGGTGGGTGCGCTGCCAGCGCCGCCGGGGCCGGGAGTGGGAGAGATTCCGCCACGCGCGTTAGTGTCAGAGCCGACGCCTGCACCAGTCTTTCCGGCGCCGGTGCCGGCTCCGGACAAACCGCTGCCTGAGCCATCGCCGTGACCAATGCTGGTGCCTCCACCGGAGCCGCCAAGTCCGGGCTTATCTCCGCCCGAGGGCGACATGGCGAGCGAACCTTTGCCGCCGCTGCCGGGGAGTCCGACGTTTGAGCCGGGTTGAGCAGAAACCACCACTCCAGAGCCAGAGTTGTTTCCGCCTTCGGTTTTTGGTGGGGCGAGGGCTGATCCGGCATCGCCGGGGCCGCCGAGTCCAAAGCCTTTTCTGCCCGAACCGGAGAGTCCGTTGCCCGAACCGATGGAGGGCGGGGGTGGAACGACATTGCCGCTCAAGCTTGTGCCGTTGCCTGCGCCTGCCGAGGTTCCCGAACCGCCGAGGCCGCGTCCGTTGGCTGAGGTTGAAACCGACGGAGGCGGAGCGATCACACTCGAGGCTCCTCCGAGTGTTGGAGCGAGCCCTCTTCCACTTCCATTTGCCGAACTTCCGGTCGCGCCCGCACCGTTCGAGTTTCCAATTGACGGTGGCGGTGGAACTATGTTGGCAGTGAGCGTTCCACTTGCGCCTGCGCTACGCGAACCAAAGCCCCCTGAGGCGACGCTGGGTGGAGGGGGAACCACACTGTTACTGAGAGCGCCGGATGATCCGGCTGCGGTGCGGGACGAGCCTGGAGTGTTCCCAGATGAGATCGCAGGAGGCGGAGGAACGACCTCCTGCGTCCCGAAAAGTTTTCCGATGATATTGCTCACCAGAGAGGTGTTTCCTGTGGCCGCCGGAGGAGGAGGAATAACGGCCTTCGAAGGATCGGCGACGCTGCCACTCTCCAGGCGGCGCAGGTCTCTAGCCGAATCCGGCGACGGAGGCGGCGCAATGACTGAAGGCGCAGGCATGGTGAGTTTGGCAGTTCGCGCATTCTCACGCTCGGGTGCGGAAACCGGCGGCGGCACGACTGCACTATTCATCTGTACGCGCGAAGCTGGAACCTCACGGCTGATGGCGGTGGGTGCAGGAGGAATCACATTGGCCGAGAGCGCGGGTGCGGAACGGGATTGATTGCGGGAAAGCTGCGTAGTCGCAGGAGAAATGATCTCCGGATTCAACGTGTGCCCCGTTCGCGCCTGCTCCCGCGAAACACTCGGCGCGGGCGCGATGATGCTGGGATCCAGATGCGGCATGTACAACGTATGCTCGGAGCGCACGCTGGGCGCGGGTGGTACCACGGATGCATCGAGAGCGGGAGCGGTGCGTAAATTGTTGGCAGCGGCGCTGGGCGCCGGCGGCACCACTGAGTTCAGCGAGGGCGCCCCGCGCGCTTGATCACGAGCCACATTCACAGTGGCGGGAGCGACCACGTTGGCCGGGAGGCTGGGAGCCGTGAGGGAAGAGTGCAATCCCTCGGCCGGAGGGGGTCCGGGATCGGCTTTCGGAACGGCTAGAAGGTTGGCAACCGCGCCGGGAGAAGACGGAAGTTTCAGATTGGGGGCGTCGACGATCTGCGATGCCAGGGATCGTCCCCGAGCCACCTTGATGGTTTGAGTGGGATGATTCGCTTCACGGCCCCCGGCCCGCCCGGTTTCGCCGGACTGTGCGCCGCCCAAATCTTCGGTGCGCGGTAGTTCGTTGCCGGAGTAGTAGATGACCTCATAGGGCTTCAATTTTGCAGGTGCGTAAGGACGCAATTGATTGATTTTGGTGGGAAGCACGATGAGGACGAAAAGCAAGAATGCCTGCAGCAATAAGGAAGCGAGCATTCCGCGATAGGGGAAAATTCCAAAGGGAGCTTCCCCGGCAAGCCGTCCCGCCGATCGGGCAAAGGCCGGGCGGATGGAAGTGACGAAGTCTTCCCAGCGTGGAGACCATTCAACCAGCAACTTAGGCGCGTCGTGACGCTGGATGATCCTGATCTCTGCGAGTTGGAGCGTCTCGGTCAAAGCTTGAGTGTCCTGCTCGGATGCGGGGAGACCTAATCGAACGGCTGGCCCTACTCCTTCGTCTGGATTTCAATCCTATCGCCCAATGCAGTTTCGGTTCTGGCCGCCGTGTGGCTGGGTAGCTCCAGGATCGAGTCGGACTGCATGCGGATGGGGGAGAAGCGCCAGGGCTGGAGGTTGTGCTCAACGTGCACCACCGTCCCCGCGCGGTCTAAATAGACTACGTCAATGGGGAATGCCATAGCAAGAGTATGAACCCCCCGGCAGGGCCGAATCCAGAGGCCTCTTCCGTTACCGAAGTCACGCTCGGCAGTTCCCAACAGGCCTCGCAGCCGGGACCAGTGGGTATGGGCGAGCGCGAGGTCGGTGGCAAGAAAAGACTGGCGAGTGTGGTTGTAAGCCTGGCGGCGCGGGCTGGGTTCCGGCATGGCAACTCCCGGTTTTTTATTGGATGCGAGTCGGACGATTCTAACTGTCCGCAAGCTGTCCCCGCTATTTGCTGGTGAGCGAGCGGAATGCCTGAATCAGCGCCGGTCCCACGGTGACGGCAAGGAACGGCACCAGAATAAATATTACGAGGGGAGGAACCATTTTGATGGTGGTCTTGGCGGCTTGTTCTTCGGCGCGCTGCCGGCGGGCGGTGCGCAAAGAATCGGAGTGAACCCGCAGGGCCTGGGCGATGCTGGTGCCGAAACGGTCGGTCTGGATCAGTGTGCCGACCAGAGAGCGAATGTCATCGACGCCGGTGCGATCCACCAGATTGCGCAGGGCCTCGGCGCGGGGCTTGCCGGCGCGCATCTCCAAGTTCACCAGATGGAATTCGTCGCTGAGGTCAGGGTGGGCATGATGCAGATCTTTTCCAACGCGCATCAGCGCCTGGTCGAGGGCGAGGCCGGCCTCCACGCAAATCACCGTGAGGTCAAGAGCGTCGGGTAAGGCGATGGTGATGCGCTTCTGGCGGTCCTTAATCATGCGCTTCAAGAGGAAGCGCGGGATGAAGAAACCGAATGCGGGTACGCAAATCAGAAGAGCGAGACTCTTAAAGCCAAAGAAAAGAAGGACGCAGCCAAATCCTATTGCGGCAAGTACCATGCGAGCGCCGAAGTAGAAGCTGACATGGCGTGGCTCGCGTAGACCAGCCTGAATGAGCCAGGCGCGGGTGCGGGAAACATCAGAGGGAGAAAGCGGAATGGCTTTGCTGATGGGATCAAGCGCTTGTTCCAGCCGCTCTTTCATTTTTACGGCGGGTTTTTCCGGGATTTGCGTGGCCTGCCCGCCCAATGCGCGCAGGCGTGCTCCCAGCACCGAGTTGGGCGTGACCAGGGCTGCGCCGAAGGCGAAGACCACCAGCACCACGGTGACGAACACGACGATTGTAAGAATCAGCAACGGCATATTCTCGAACTCTGTTCCCGCAAACCTTGTTGGTTCAAACTTGAATCTTGATGACTCTTCGAATCACAAAATAGCCGATGGTCTGCAAGGTGATACTGATGACCAATAGCGCGTGGCCCAGCGGATCATGAAAAAGTGGATAAACAAATTCCGGGCTGAAAATTTGCAGAATCGCCACCACGGTGGGGGGCATGCCCATGAGCAGCGCCATGGTTAAGCGACCTTGCGCCGTGTGTACCCGCACCTGGCGCTGAATCTTGAACCGTTCGCGGATCACGTAGGACAAGTTATCCAGAATTTCCGCGAGATTACCGCCGGTCTCGCGTTGCAGCATGACCGCGGTGACGAAGAACTTGATATCCACCAGCGGGACGCGTTCGGTTAGATTCATGAGCGCGTCGCGCACCGGCATGCCGAATTTTTGTTCTTCGTAAAGCTGGCGGAACTCGCTCGCCAAAGGCTCGGCGATTTCGTTGGAGATCATTTCCAGTGCAGTGGTAAAGGCGTGTCCGGCGCGGACGGCGCGGGCCAGAGTGTCGATCGCTTCGGGGAAAAGTTCTTCGATTTTTTCAAAGCGCTTCTGCCGCCGGTAGGAGACGAAAGAGTATGGAATGAATGCGCCGCAGATCAGCGACGCCCAGGCGATGGCGGGATTTCCGGTCCAGACGAGTGCGGCCAGTCCGATAATGCCCCCGCACACCAGGCACAGCATCAGGAAATTACCCGCGCGGTACTTCATGCCGGCCTGCACCAGCGCTTCCTGGATGGCGGAAACGCGGGCGGAGCGGCGCAGCAGAGTGTCAAAGGCGGGGATCTTGCTCAGTTGCTCATCGCGCAGCAAGGCAAGTTCGCGGTCGGGTTCGTGCTCCGCGGCTTTCTGCACCGTAGCCAGGCGATCTCTGATGAGTCGAGCCTGAGCGCGGCGCTCGTCAAATAGAGTGATGATGGCAAAGATGGCCAGCGCCACCACCACGAAGACGACAAACGCGATTACAAGGGCTGACATATTCTAAAGAGTGCGGTTCAAATTTCGGTCTTCGATTCAAACAGCGCGGGACGCAAGCGCGCGCCTCCGGTGGCCAGGCGGTCGGCGAATAATGGGCGCGATCCGGTAGCGCGGAAGGTGCCGCGCACTTTTCCGCTCTCGTCGAGGCCGCGGCGCTCGAAGGTAAAAATATCCTGCATGGTGATGGATTCCGCTTCCAGGCCGGTGACTTCGGAAATGGAAATGACTTTGCGGGTTCCGTCAGACAAGCGGGCGATCTGCACCACCGCGTGAATGGCGGAAGCGATCTGGTGGCGCACGGCGCGCTCGGGAATATTCAGATTGGCCATGGAAACCATGTTCTCCACGCGGGCCAGCGCATCTCGAACCGAGTTGGCATGGACCGTGGTCATGGAGCCTTCATGGCCGGTGTTCATGGCTTGCAGCATGTCGAAAGCCTCTTCGCCGCGAACCTCGCCCACCACAATGCGGTCAGGGCGCATACGCAAACTGTTAATGACCAACTGGCGCTGCCGCACCGCGCCCTTGCCTTCAATGTTGGGCGCCCGGGTTTCCAGGCGCACTACATGCTCCTGCTTGAGTTGCAATTCGGCGGCGTCTTCAATGGTGACGATGCGCTCCACGTTGGGAATGTATCCGGAAAGCACATTCAGCAATGTTGTCTTGCCCGCGCCGGTACCGCCGGAGATCAACAGATTTAATTTTCCCTTCACCATGATGGAGAGAAGCTCGAGCATGGCTTCCGTCAAGGTGTGGTTCTCGATCATGTTGCGGGCGGTGACCGGGTCACGCCCGAAACGGCGAATGGAGAGGCAAGCACCGTCCAACGCAAGCGGAGGAATGATGGCGTTCACGCGCGAGCCATCCGGCAGACGGGCATCGACCATGGGGGACGATTCATCCACGCGCCGGCCCACGCGCGACACAATGCGCTCAATGATCTGCATGAGATGGCCGTTGTCTTTGAAGGACAACCCAGTTAGTTCCAGCTTTCCCGCCCGCTCGATGTACACCTTGTCGAAGCGGTTGACCAGGATGTCGGAGACGGTGTGGTCCTTCAGAAGAGGTTCGAGGGGACCAAGGCCAAAAATCTCGTCGAGAATTTCCCGCGACAGCCGCTCGCGCTCGGCGAAGCTGAGGGGAACAATTTCGTTGTTGACGGCGGTACGAATGAGGGCGAGAACCTCTTCGCGGGCCGAGTCCCCGTTGGAGCGCCCGAGTTTTTCCAGATCGAGACGGTCGAGGATCTTGCGATGCAGGTCTGCCTTTACCTGCTGGTACTCGCTGTGCTCGAAGGTCTGAAGATTTGCCATGCCGTCCTACTCAATTCTAAACGCTCTTAAACAGAGACCATGCTGCCCGTTTTACGTCGACGTCATTGCGCGTGAGTTCATTGGCCAGTCCGGAAAAGCAGCGGGCGATTTCCGTATGGCTTTGTTCCATTACCGGCGAACCCCGATCAATGGCGGAGGAGATGGCAAAGTATTGATTGGGAACACGCCATAACAATTTAACTCCAGCGGCATTCTCCGCATCTGCCTCACTGAAGCCCGGCACTTTGCGGAAGCGGTTGAGAACCAGGCGCAGCCGTTCGCGATTGCCGGTCTCTCCCAGGTACTGTTGCACTCGGGCCGCGCTCCATAGCGAGGCTACATCAGTACATGCGACCAGTAAAACATACTCCGACAAATTGCCCACCAAGCGGCTGGCGGCGTCCAGGCGAGAGGAGTTATCCACCACCACATAGCGGTAGTGAGTGACCAGCATATCGAAGAGGCGGACGAACTCCGTGGTAGTTGGCTCAATGGCTGCTGGGGCGTTGATTCCCGCCAGCAGTTGCAGTCCGCCGCTGTGGCGGGTCATGAAGCTCTCCAGCAGCGAACCGTCCATGCGGTGCAAGTTGCGTGTGGCGTCGGCGAGGGTGAACAGAGGTTTCAGATTCAGATGCAGCGAAGTGTGGCCCAGCGGAGCCAGATCGATAAGGGCAGTCTGGCCGTGGGCAGCTTGCAGCGCCAGCGCAAGGTTCACGGCTACGGTGGTCGCACCGCTGCCTCCCTTGGCATTGACTACGGTGAAAACCTTGCCGCGCGGACCTTCCTTCTGCACCCGGCGTTGCGCGGTGGTCAGGCGGACGAATGCCTCCAGCAGATTCGTGGTGGTGGTGGGGCGCTCAATAAATTCCCGCGCGCCCACACGCATGGCGCTGACGATCACTTGCGGCTGGTTGAGATTGCCGATAGCGAAGACGGCGGAATCCGGAAGTTCCTGATGCAGCAGTTCCACCGCCCGCATGGCCGGAGCGGGATTGTCCGCCGGAATATCGACCATTAATACGTCGGGATTGGCGGCCTGCACCCGCCGCATGACGGGGTCCGACGCCGCGACGGGAAAGCTGGCGCAGGAGTGGACCGTTCGCGCCACGCTGGTTCCGTCCACCAATACCTGGAGGACGGTCCGCTGCTCGTTATCCGTCGCTACGATTACAACTGAAAGCTCGGGCATAAGTTTAAGTCCAGTGGCCAGTGTTCAGTGACGCAGTGTTCAACTTCAAACTCAACATTTTGGTTGCCTAAAGGGCGTTGGCTTCTCCCTTACGGCTTCTTCTTTCCGTCAAACTTGTCGTTGTCGATGAAGGGCTGGGGATTTTTTGGTCCCGGCGGATTTTCATTATTAGGCGAAACCCGGTGCACCGTGCACAGCACCATCAGTTCAGAGTTGCTTCGTTGCGCGCTCTTGCTCTTGAAAAAGTTTCCCAGAATTGGAATGTCGCCCAGCCCAGGAACTTTGTTCCAGATGTCGGTGACGCGATTGTCGATCAAGCCCGCAATCACAAAGCTTTGCCCATCTTTTAATTCGAATTCGGTCTCCGCTTTACGCGTGCTCAAGGCTGGGATGGTGAATCCGGAAATGGTAAGGGCATTGGCGAAATCCAGAGTGCTCACTTCCGGTGCCACCGTAAGGTGAATGTTGCCGTTGGGCATGATTACGGGAGTGAATTCAAGCTTGACCCCGAATTCCTTGAACGAGATGGTCACGGCGGTAAAACCTGCACCCGGCTGCACGATGGGAAAAGGGAACTGGCCGCCGGCGAGGAAGCTGGCCTTCTTGCCATTCACTGCGATCAGGTTGGGTTCGGCCAAAATCTGCAGCAAGCTCTTGTTCTCCAGCGCTTCGATCACGGCGCCAAAATGAATGTCGGGGCGGAAGAGGAACAGATTCAGAACGTTGTTAACCGTTTGAGTGGCCTGGATAGGGGGGCTCTGCCCCTGGGTTTGGCTGATCGATTGAGAGGCAAAGCCTCCGTATTGCCCGGTGGTCACGGTTCCGATTGTGTTGGCCGCACCAGTAGAGAAGAAGTTGGCGCCAAGTTGAAGGAGGCCGGTGCGGTCCACTTCGGCGAACTTCACTTCGAGCAGAATTTCCTGCGCGCCGACGGGCCCGAAGGTAAGCACGTTGATAACGTTCTTGGAATAGGCTGAGGCAAGTTCGCCGGCGCGCTTGGCAACATCCTCGGTGGTCACGTGACCGGAAAGAACAATGGCGGCGCGGGACGGCGAGACGGTAATTTGTTCTTCAGGAAACACGCGATGTTCTTCTTCGGCGGCGGCGCTCACGTCAACGTCGACGCGAAGATCGAAGCTGCGCGAGCGTTCCAGTTCATCCCAGATGAGCAGGGAAACCTCGCCAGAGGACCGGCCATGGACCAGAATTTGTGTAGGTGTGATGGGCGTGGCGGAAGCTACGCTGGGATCGGTCACCGAGATGCGCTTGATGGCCTCGGTAGTATTAATCAAAAGTGATTTGCCAACCATGACCCGCAGCGGAGCCGACCCTTGCGCTGGCGACGAGGCAGGCGGAAGGGTGGCTTGGGGCGTGGTGGGCGGTTCCTGCGGCGCCTGGGTTGCCGATTGCGCTGCAGCCTCACCCAGGGCTGTCCTGGGCTGAACCACCGTCATGAATAGAAATGTCAGACCGACTGCTGCGAAAACTGTCGTACGAACCTTCATCGTGTGATTCCTCTCCACCTGAGGAAACCTGCTTTGCCTATAAAGCATATGCAGGACGAAACCATTCTCCGGTTACTTATTGGGCTCTTCACTACCCTGTTCCGGAAACTTCACATCACTCTTCTTATCGCCTTGATAAACCTCAATACTGAGCACCGAAGGAGAGGGGGGCGGTTTCTCAGTCTTTTGTTGCTTTACGGGATGAACCGTGGGTCGCGCCGGGGCTGCCACAGGAGTTCCGCTCTTGTATAACCCTTTGGCGTTGGCGGCGTCCACCGGGTCGGCGTGGGTGTCGAGCGGGTTGCGCAGAGAAAGTTGTATCTTGCCTTCCGAACTCGCCAGGGTCAGGCGTTCTGCATCTTCCGGCGATGCCAGAAGAGTAATCACCGGCGTGTTTTGGGCTTCACCGGAAGCGTTACGCTCCAGCGTGTGACCGGAGGCGATGACCGCGACATTCTGCAAGACGGTTGTGGTTTGAGATTCGCCACTGCCGTTGGGCGTGCCGGTAAGAAGGACATCCACGCGGGTTCCTGGTCCCACGAAGCCGGCTACGGAGACAACTTCATTCACCCGGACGGAGACTGCCCGCATGCCGGGGGGAATTAACGAGGGCAACCCTGCTCCCGCGTTTTCCGGAGCCAGTTTGCTGGGCAAAATGAATTCGCCGCGGGAGATCGGAATGATTACACCGCGCCCCAGAACTTGCGACTTCTTTACATAAACTCCCGCCGGAAGACCCGAAGCCGGAAACCTAGCCACGCGGATGTCGCGATCTTCCACCCGAGCTCCCACCTGTATGTCGGTGGCCGCCACCACCACGTCTGCTCCAGCTTCTACGGTGGGACCTCTGCCTTGCAGATTCTTGTACACAACCAGGCTTACCAAGGCTCCCAGAGCCAGGGCCAAAACTCCGATCATCAGCAAACGAGTGCGATTCATGATGCTCCGTCAGAACGAGCAAAGGCCATTACTCTAACCCTGCGCGGGCGAGAATGAGCTTTCCGATTGCGCGAACAAGTTCCTTACTGTCCGTTAATCGAACTGGCAACGTTGGAGAATACGTTATTCGCATTCGAGCCGATCAAGCGAATGGTGCCTACCACGATTACCAGGATCACCGCCAGCATTACCGCGTATTCCGCAATGTCCTGTCCTTCATCGTCGTGCCACAGTCTCCGAAGATATTGCATGTACACGCCCTCCTGAGAACGAACTGGGACTCACCGCTCCGAAGCAGACCAAAGGCAAACCACCTCTGAAGGACCGAAGTCCCCGCGTTCGCATAGTCTGCTGGGAGGTTTAATATTACTCATAATACCCTGCAAATTGATCGGATAGGTGTAATTTCTTGCAGAACAAAGGTAACGGAGCGCTGGCCGCGGAATGCCTGGCCGAAGCCGGCGCGGCCAGAATTATTGACTGGCTATCCTCATAGGGAACGGACCAGCCCGGGGAGTTTCGCAACCCCGTGGCCAGCGCCGAATCGACTGGCACCAGCACAGTCTCCACCCTCCAGGCCTGAAGCGGCTTCTGCCATGTGCCCTTGAACTGGTAAGTGTCAGCGAACTGATCGAGCAGTTTTTCTCCGTACAGATCGGCCCGGCCATCGATGAACACTGGCGTAGAAGGCGACATTTTCCAGATCAGGTACCCGCCCCAGTCGTAGTGGTTGAAGATTCGACCTGGGGGATGGGTTCGTAGAAAAGCAATTGCGCGTACTGGAAAACGCTGCGCCTCCGCCTGGGGCTGGCGCTGGATTACCTGAAAAATGTGCAGCCCCGCGAAAGCTGCCATAGCCACGACGATCGCGAAGTTAAACCAAACACCGGTAGGCGATGGACCCGAGGCAACCAATGGCTGGATTTCCAGCGATGGTTTGGTCGAAGACCACACCCTCAGCCTCTGGCAGATCAATGGCGTAGCAATCAGGACAAAGAAGGGCATCATCCGGATAGAGCAGATTCCGGCATAGAGACTGACTACGAGCAAAATTAAGTCGCGCGGTCGCGTGCTCCTTCCAGACCACGCCAATGCAAGGAACGTTCCAAGGATGAGCAGCAGGAAGGGCCAGTAATCGCCGTGATGAAAGTTGGGCGACGCCCACTCTGCAATGTAGTTCTGCATGGCGGCCGATCGCAAAGTTTCCAGAGGATAAGAGAACATGCGCAGGCCGTTGGGATTGATTGGCACGACCAGCAAGTTGAGCAGCAAGAGGAAAGCCGCATGGCGCAGCCTCGGCAGGAACGGTTGGGCGCCCATCCATCTCTCGATGCCATCCCCGACCAGAAACAGCGCCGAGAGCGCCAGGCCGAGAGCGAATCCGGCGTGCAGGTTCACCCAGAGAAGCATCAAGGGCAGAGTCCACCATAATAGTTTCGGCTTGCGTTCCGCGCGTTCGAGAATCAGCAACCACAAGCTGGTGAGGAGAAGTGAGATCACTTGCGGACGCACTCCCCAGATCGGAATGGTGACCCAGGCAGCGTACAGCGTGGCCACGCCTGCGACGTAAGCATCAGCGCCGCAGCGAAGATAAAGCAGAAAGAAGGTTGCGCCAATGATCGCCGAAAAAATAACGATCAACCCGCCTAAGCCGGCGATTCGTTGACTTTCGTAGAGCAGGACTTCCGTAAGCCACTCATGCGCCACCCAGGGCTGACCGGCGCGAGTATAGGAAAAGGGATCCGTGTGAGGAACGCCTTTGTGTTCAACCATGTACTCTCCGGCCTTCAGGTGCCACCAGACGTCGGGATCGGTGACATTGCGCGCGGCCATGGCGAACAAGCCGATGAACACCACTGCCACGAAGACATTCGAGTTGCGGGCCCACTGTTTCATGGCTGATCGGCCAGCGATGCGGGGTCGCGAAACAGAACGACCGCCAGCATGGGCAAGTAAATGAAGATCACGGCCAAGCGTCCTACGTCAGTAAAGGTGGCGGGTTGATGGTACCAGCGCCAAATTCCCGCGCCCCAACTGACGACAGCGGTAAAGAGCATTTGCCGCTTCGATTTTGGAATAAGCCATAGCGTGAAACTGTCAAAGAACCAGCGCTGTGGCATGAGTGCGGCCAATAATAGCAGCCATGCGTCCCGCTCGCGATACCGCAGCAAGGCCATCAGAAGGAAGGGTCCAGGGAAGACGAGGATTGGAATGAAGAAATCGTAATAGTGGATTTGCCCCAGCCATAAGAGCGGCCAGCGCGGGTAAATCGCGAGGCTCAATCCCGCGATGAAAATGCAAGCCACCAACCCCCGGCGGGAGAGTCGTGTAAGAAAAACCGGCAGTCCGACCTGCGGCTTCATCATCGTGAAGGGAAGAAGCAGTGGAAAAAAAGCGCTGGCGGTGATCACCGCCATCCACTGGGCGGCGAGCAGTCCGGCCCAAAAGGGAAAAGCCAGCAAAACCCGAAGCCGGCCGAACCCTTCACGGGTTAGACCCAACACCAGTAGCGCGGAACTGATTCCAAAGAACATTCCACCGGCAATTTCTTCACGCACGTGCAAGAAAGGCAAGGCGGGAAATGCAGCCGGCAGCGGGTACTGCTCCAAAGGCGTATCGTACGGATTCTGCTGCTCTACCAAGCGGTGCGCCAGGTGCAAAGCCCAGTGGAAGTCACCGGCCTGCTGGTGGAGACGGGTGAGCAGAAAACAGCAAAATAGGCCGCTCGCCGTGCCGATCAACGCCGCCGCTGCGATTCGTCTTTTCATTTCCGACCTGATTAGCAGTCGTTTTGCTCATCAGTTGTAACATGGGGGCGGACTGGGTTCGTCGTTTTAGTGAGAGTTGAATCATTGGGCATGCGATCGCGATGGCAAATTTGTGCCTGGCTCGTGCTGGCGGTGCTGGCGGCATCGAGCATGTGGTTTTACGTCGATCACATTCTTGTCGCCTACCAGGTCAAGGATGCGTCGGCGCACCAGCGGCCGCGGGGGAATCTTTCCGATCTTTATCCACGCTGGCTGGGGGCGCGAGAGTTGCTGCTGCACCATCGAAATCCCTACGGCGATGACATTGCACTGGAAATTCAGAAGGGATACTACGGGCGGGCGCTCGACCCCGCCAATCCCAACGACCCTAAAGATCAGCAGGGATTTGCCTATCCGGTTTACGTTGTGTTTTTGCTGGCTCCGCTGATTAAAGCTTCTTTTCACAGCGTACAGCTTCTCTTTTACTGGCTATTGATCGCGCTGACGGCGGGCAGCGTTTGGCTGTGGCTGCGCGCGCTGCACTGGCGAGCTTCGGGAATGGCGATCGCAATTTCTCTGGCCCTGACCCTGGGCAGCTTTCCCGCGGTGCAGGGATTCAAACTGCAGCAACTTAGTCTTCTGGTGGCCGCGCTGCTGGCGGGGGCGGCTACGTGCGTAGCCAGCGGCTTTTTATTCTGCGGCGGAGTTTTGCTGGCGCTGGCAACGATCAAACCGCAACTGGCGTGGCCATTGGTGGCATGGCTGCTTTGGTGGGCCTGGAGCGACTGGCGCAACCGTCGCCGGTTGATCATTGGATTCGGATTCGTAATGTCACTCTTTCTGGTTGGCGCCGAACTCATTTTGCCGGGATGGATTTGGATGTTTGTGCAGGCCATCGACCGCTACCATCGCTATACCCAAAACCAGTCTGTGCTGCTGGGTTCGTGGGCTTACTCCGCCGTCTTAGTGGGAGCGGCGGTTCTAGCCTGCGCGTTTTATGCCTGGAAGTTCCGCCACGCTGCGCCCGATACCATGGAATTTGGTCGGGCCACCGCCTTGATGCTGGCTCTGACTGTGCTCGTGGTCCCTATGTTCGCGCCTTACAATCAGGTTCTGTTGCTGCCGGGCATTCTAGTCTTGGCAAGAGATCGTGGACTGTTGCGATCGCCGTCACCAGCCTTACGTTTGGTTTATTTACTCGGAGTGCTCGCGCTGGCTTGGCAATGGATTGCCAGCCTGAGCCTGGCGGCAGCATTCGCGTTCGGTGTCAGGAGTTGGGCGATAAATCAGTGGAAGTCTCCATTTTTCGCGACGTTTACGCTACCTGTGCTGGTCTTTGCTCTTATGATTCTGGATGTGCAGCAGAGTTTTCGCACCAGTCAGACTGG
Organism: uncultured Acidobacteriota bacterium; assembly: GCA_963758565.1. Classification (GTDB taxonomy): domain Bacteria; phylum Acidobacteriota; class Terriglobia; order Terriglobales; family Acidobacteriaceae; genus Sulfotelmatobacter. The sequence continues at coordinate 2,148,241 of CAVWVX010000001.1, forward strand.
CGGCACTCCGGACCAAGCTAACCGCATCGGATCATGACTCGCACTGAGAGGCGCACGCTGACTTCAGCCACCGGCAAGAATCGCGAAACGGCGACTCAGGCACCAAACTCAATTCAAGGTGAGCGTCCGGTGTGGAAGACGGCGCTGAAATTAACTCTGTTGTTGAGGCTCACCTACTCGTTGTCGGCAGCCGTAGCAGGCCTGATCCAGCCACTCAATTGGAAACTCATCCGTTCCAATGCTTTCACCGAAAATCTGCCGGCTCCGAATCACAGCCTGCAATATTTGTTCCTCGGCGTCTGGGAGCGTTTCGATACGCTTTGGTATCTGCATATAGCGGCGAGCGGTTACGACCAGCCGCAGTCAATGGTTTTCTTCCCTTTGTATCCTGCGCTGGTAAGAATGATGAGCAGGATCATGTTGCCAGCGGCCGCCAGTTTGCTGATTTCGACAGTGGCGGCGTTCTTCCTGTTTTGGGGGCTTCAGGAATTATTACTAGCGGATCTGCCGCCGAAACTTGCGAGGCGAGGTGTATTAGTCTGTTGCGTGTGGCCCGCAAGTTTTATATTTTTCGCGGGATATCCGGAATCGTTGCTCCTGGCTCTGAGTGTCTGGTCCTTGAGCATGGCTCGCCGAGGCCTCTGGTGGCTAGCGGTCGCGTTGGGAATGGCCTCAGCAACCACTAAGGCTGTCGGCGTAGTTCTATTTATTCCTCTTTTGTTAATTGCCATCCGTCAAAAAGAAACGAGGAAGGCACTGGCGATCGCCCTGATCCCTTTGAGTTCGGTCGCCTTTGTCTTTTACGTTCAGATCAAGACCCAAGCCACCCTGGCATCGACCTACGCGCAATATTGGAGGACCGCGACGCTCGCGCCCTGGACTACGCTGGGGAGAAGTCTGCGCGCCGTGTTGTACCAACCGAATCCGGTTCTCGTGCTGAACCTGCTGTTTCTCTTTTTCGTGGTTTTTCTGGTGATGAGGAGCCGGCTCAGAATGGAATACGTTGCCTACTCCGCCGCCGCCATTGCGTTTTTCTTGTGCAAGGGCACGAATCCGCCATTGCAAAGCATGGTTCGCTATTTGTTAATTGTTTTTCCCGCCTACTTAGGATTCGCCCGTATATTTGAACGGCCCAGCATGCAATCGAGGTTCGGCATGGCTTGCGCCGCGTTATTTGCCATCAATCTGGGATTGCTTTGGCTTTTCCTGGGGTGGTCCCTGGTGTTGTGATTTCGGTGCGGAATCCAAACATACATAAGATAAAAACAGGTACACCTACAGCCGCATAAACACCGGCTCGCAGACACCACAAGTGCAACGGAGGGAGTAAGAGACCACCGAGCAAAATAAAAATCAGAATGTTTCCCGGATCGCGAAGCGGTTTCGTTGCCAGCAGGTGGTGCAGCGATATCAGAATGGGCAGGAGCAGGAGTGTTAAGTCGTGCGGGTTCAAATGAATGCTGACCAGAAGCGCAAACAAAACCGTGGTGGCGAAGGCCTGATTAAACTTTTGTGAGGCCGCGGCATCTCGACTTTGATGATTCCGCTGTTGCCTCCACACCATCAACGTTCTGATCAGCGTGGCTGCGGAGACAATCACTAGTGAGCACACTGCCCATTTACTTTGCTCATTGCCGGTAAACAAGAAAACCAATCCCCGGAAGTTGGCCATAACCCGAGGTGCGATGCCCGCAAACGGTTGTTGTTTTAGTTGCAGCAAAAATCGCGGGTAGTCGGTGAAAACCGATACTCCGCAGATCGCCGCGGAGACTGCCGCCAATCCCAGGGCGGTGATGGCGAAGCCTTTGGCCAATCCACTTCTGGCACTTCTGTTCTGCGACAAGAGCAGCACCAGCATGATGGGCAGTACGATTTGGAACTTGAAGAGTCCCAAGCCCAGCCAGCATCCGGCAGCGAACGGACGCTGGCTGCGGAGCGCGAGAAATGAAAAGGTTATTAGCGCTAATAGAAGCAGGGAATCCTGCCCTTGCTGCAAGCACAGTAGCAATGGCACAAAAATCAGCGACAACGCGAACTGAAGCTCCCATTCGCAGGGGAGCGGAATTTCTTTAGCCAGTCGGCGTGTGGCTATAGCGAAAAAAGTCAGCCCTATCAGCGACCACGCCAGGTAGGCCTGCCGCAGCGGCAGGAGGGCAACTACCAGATAAATAAGGGCCTCGAATGGAGGATGGATGTAGAGCGTACCCACTCTGCCGGAGTAGCGAGCCTGATATTGGCGCTGCACGTCCGCGTTGTAGAGTTGGCGCCCCTGGCCGGCAGCGACCATGCGAGCTGCGCAATAAAAATCAGGGAAGTCGGTGCCTTCCAGCGTTTTGGCAAAGTATCCCGCGAGCAAGATGACAACGATATAGGCGAAGAGAACGAGGGAATATCGTTTCCCGCGGGAAGTAATAGGCAACTTGCGAGATGAATCGGGAGGAAGCACGCCGCCGCAGTCTATCGAAGCCGTCGGCGAAGCGCTACAGGGAGTCTCGGGTAAGGCCCTTCCGTCGAGGCATGATTCCTGTCATTATTCTTATGGCGCGGTTCCCTCAGCTAGCTCGAAGCCGCCACCTATGCCATGGTCTTGAATTCCATACGAACGCCGCAAACCTCCGGTTCGGGAGTTTTTCCCGCGCTGGTGTTGGTGCAGGGCAACGAACAGAAGAATATCGTGTTGAACCGCACGCCTTTCAGCGTGGGTCGAAAAGTGGACAAAGATCTGGTCATCGCCGATCCGCGCGTCTCGCGGGATCACGCCTTGATCGTGTTGGAGCCGGAAGGATTTTTTCTGGTCGACCAGGGCAGCAAGCACGGCACCTTTGTGAACGGCGAGCGCGTGCAGCGGCAGAAGTTGGAGCGCAACGACCGCCTTGAGTTCGGAGCGCGCGATTCAGCGTATGCCATTTTTAATCCGGCGCACGGTAGTTCGAATACAGCCAGGGAGTTTCTCAGCCAGATCTCCGGCATACAGATTTCCCAGGAAGCCACCGATCTGGAGAAGCTGACTTTGTTTCTGGAAGCGGCGCGCAAACTAAACACTGCCGGCGTGCTCGATGAAATCCTGATGACCATGCTCGAGGTTACGTTGCGACTGACCCGGGCCGAGCGCGGCTATGTGTTCCTGAAAGATGACGAAGGCAAGCTCCGGCTGGTGGCGGGCCGCAACAGCAAGGGCGAGGCGCTGCTGGATGACAAAACCATCTCGCATTCCGCGCTGGAAGAATCCCTGCGCTCAAATTCCGAATTCCTGCTGACGGACACCGGGAGTTCGATGGACTTGGCGGCGCGGCAGAGCATTGTTGCATATGATTTGAGAACGGTAATTTGCATTCCTTTGCGCAAGCGGCAGGTGCAGTCGGTGCGCGACCAGAAAACTCCGGCGGCGGACGCTGCCTCTGAAGTTGCGGGAGTTCTCTACGTGGACTCGCGGTTCGCGTCGCGGGAATTCTCGGGTGTGGGCCATGACATTCTTCGAGCCATCGCGACGGAAGCCGGTTCGCTCATCGAGAACGCGCGGTTGGTGCAGGCCGAAGAAGAATCCCGGCGCTACCAGCAGGAGTTGACGATTGCGGCCAGCATTCAGCAGCGGCTGATGCAGGTGAAGATTCCCGATGTGCCTTTCGCCAAACTGCGAGGCAAGAACCTGTCTTGTAAAGAAATCGGCGGAGATTTTTTTGACGCAGTTAATACGAAAGAGGGTCTGGCGGTGGTGCTGGCCGACGTGAGCGGCAAAGGAGTTTCGGCTGCGCTGCTGGCCTCCACCTTGCAAGGCATGATCTATTCGCATCTCAGTTCCGGCATGCCGCTGCTGGAAGTTGTTTCCGCGGTCAACCACTTCTTCACCGAGAAGTTGGTGGGAGAAAAATATGCTACGGTGCTGCTGGCTCGGCTGCGACGAGACGGTGACCTGGAATATGTGAACTGTGGCCATGTGCAACCGCTGCTCATCTGCGGCGGAGAAGTGATGCGCCCGCCGCATGGCAATGTTCCGGTGGGGTTGCTGGCCGACGCCACCTATGAGAGCGCCCGCTGCCAGCTCAACTCCGGCGACCGTTTCATCCTGGTGACCGATGGCGTGACCGAGGCGGAAAATTCCATGGGGGATTTTTTCGAAGATTTTCGGCTGGAAGCGGCCGCCGCGAAGACTCCCACGCTGGAAGGAATTTTCACCGCTGTCTCGGAGTTCTGCGCGGGCAACCCATTGAGCGACGATTGTACGGTGGTGGAGTTGCTGTATTCGAATCCCGCACCGGAAGCGTAATAAAGAAGTATCTATTCCACCAGCACGCTAAAGTCTTTTCCCTCCCAGCGATTCTCCTGCGGCCAATAAAAAGTAAAGATCACCTTGCTACCGCTGAGCAGGGAAGCGGTGGGCAGGTCGAGGGTGTGAATTCCGAGACCGGTGTCGCGGGTGTGCGTATCCACGGAAGATTTCCAATCGTCGATACTCCAGTGGACCAGCGCGGGAGTGAGCAGCACGAGGCGCAGTTTTTTATTGCGTGGGACGGAACGGGTCTTGTTGTTGAAGCGCCAGCCGAAAACCTGGCGTACGGGCTTTTCGATCTGATAGCGCTGCACGGTTTGCGGAGGCTGGTCAAAAATTTTGCCATCGCGCAGGGAGCGGCGTAATTTGATGTACTCCGAATGGGCCCAGACCAGGGGGCAGGCAGAACCGGAGGGCTTGCCGCGAAAGAGTTCCGCGGCGGGGATATCGTCGGCGTCCCACACCTGCTCGGAGAGCAGGCGGCTGTGACCAATGGTGCTGTTTTCCATCATGGTGAGCAATGCGTCGGCTTCCTTCGGACGCCCCGCGGCCAGTTCATAGTGCGCGCGCTCTCCCGAGAGCAAAGGCCAGGGGCGGCCGATACCGGTGCCGTCAAAAGCCGATCCATCTTTGTGTTCACCGTAACCGTCACCGTTGTAGCGGTACCAGCAAGGGCCTTGCGGCAGTTGCACCCGCAGCAGCGCATCGATGACGCGAACCGTATTCAAAATGCGGGGATCGTCGGGCGCGCGTAATCCGAAGCGCACCAGCGCCAGCGCATCGGGGCTGACGATGTGAAAGGCCTGGGTCTGGCTCTCTCCAGGCGGTCGATTCTTAATGGGGACGAAGCCTTGCGTGGGGGAGGATGCACCGTCACTATCCGGCGGCGCGATACGAACGTAGTAGCCTTCGACTCCTACCTGTCGCGCGAGGTCGCCGCCGGTAGCGTATACCCAGCGCTCGATGTTGTCGTTCCAGGCATCGGCGGCATCGCGCAAGGTGGAGACGGCATCGCTATGGCCGGTGAGTTCGGCAATTTCTGCAGCGGCCAGCAGAGCGGAAATTTCCGCGGCGAGGGTAAACGGGGAATATCCCGCATCTTCCTCCCAACGATCCTGTTGCGTGACCGGGCCGTTGCGAAGGATAAAACTCGCAGCACTGCGCACCATCGGCCACCAGCGTTCCAATTTTCCCAGGCCAGAAGCGGCCTCGCGGCGCAGTAAATCCAGCAGCAAGATGGGAAAGGCGGTTTCATCCATCTGCACTCCGGTCCAATAAGGGCGCCCGTCGATCCATAGATTTTGTGCCCAGTTGCCGGCCGCTTCCTGGGTTGATTCCAGATATTGCAGCACGCGGACCGCGTCTGTGGCTGCGCCCGCGGCCAGCAACGCTCCCGCGGTTTCCACCAAATCGCGCGGCCATATCAGGTGATAGCCGCCGAGGTCTTCGTCACCCTTGCTGAAGCCCCAGGGAATGGAAAGGCTGGCGATGATGCCGCCCAGGAAATCCTTGGACTCATGCGTGCGTAAAACCGCAGTGGAGGAGCGGTACAGATCGTAGGTGCGCCTCGGCTCGTCAAGTTTAAGCAGGGTATTTTGCCAAGTTTTCCAGTGCAGCACATAATGCTGCCGGAGGTGTTCGTAGTCCTCAAGCAGGCTGGAGCGAACTTGCTGCCCCGCTTCGCTCCACATTCCACCGAATCCCAGTGCGAGGACGAACTCGCCGCCGCAGGCCGCCAGGTCGATCTCACCGGTGCAGGCGAGGTTGCCTTTTTCGGCGCGCTGGTACTCCCACTCCATTTGAAAATGATTGTTCAGATCCTGCCAGCCATCGGAAGTTCCGACAAAGCCGACCGACATTTTTTTCCATGGCGCGGAGCATCCCAGCGCCAAAGCGGCGCCGCCATGCTCGGCTAAGAAGAGTGGCAGTCCTTTATAGTCGCCTATCCAGCCGTCGTTAGCGTAGCCGCAGTTTGCCAGGTGTGGTGAAAGCAGCGCATAAAGGTGGTAGTCGGAAAGCTCCCCCTGCAAGGGCTCGAAGCGGACTTTTTGCAGCACGACATTGCGGTAAGGATCGGTGAAGACTTCTTTGTGAATGCGATAGCGTCCGCCGATCTCGGTATTGGTGAGAATGAAGACCGGAATTCCGGGTTCTACGGGCTTGTTCTCAAAGGTGCAATGGCGTTTTTCCTCAGAAAAGAAAGATTTTCCGTCGGTTACGATAAAGCCCAGATCGCGTGTGCAAGCTTGATCCACGCGCGGAAAGTAGACTTCGTTCAGAATGCCGTGGCTCAGCGTGAACCATACCTTACTGTGCTGGTTCAATGCCGTGCCAGTGCCGGTTTTGGCGCTTGAAGTCCAGCGCGGCGAAATTCCCGGGCCGTTCGGTGCATATCTTACGGAATCGCTCATGAATGGTTGATCCTGGGGTGTAAGCTCAAGGGTTTAGGAGACAAGAATAGGACAAACGGAAGGCCGATTGGTTGCATCGAAGCATGTGTGCGAAAAGTAATGTTGCATCGGATAGTAAAGCAACGATAATAGACGAACTCGGCGTCATTGAATGGTGAGTGCGGCCAAATCTCGCAAACTGGCAATTCTCGGTATGGTAGCAGCCTTCCTTTGGGCGGTTGCGTCGCCGGCCCAGGTCCATGCCATTTCTTTGCCCGATGCCAATTTGCCGACAGCGCTGGATCGCGGCTTTAACGGACTTTACAATTTAGACTTCACCGGCGCGCAAAAAGATTTTTCAGCCTGGGAGGCGGCCCATCCTGATGACCCCAAAGGACCAGTCAGCGAAGCTGCCGGATTTCTTTTCTCCGAGTTCAATCGCCTCGGCGTGTTAGAGGGACAGTTTTTCGAGAACGACGAATCGTTCCTGGCACGCTCCAAACAAAGTCCGGACCCGGTGCTGCATGATCATTTTCAATCCGCTCTCGATCGTGCTCAGCAACTCGCCCGCAACCGGTTAGCAAAAGATTCCAAAGATCGTGACGCCTTATTTGCCATGACCCTGGCCTCTGGCTTGCAGGCCGATTACGCCGCTCTGATTGAGAAAAAAAATCTAGCTTCTCTTCATTTCACCAAAGAAGCCTCGACCTGGGCGCAGCAGTTGCTGGCGGTTTGCAATGATTGTTCCGACGTGTTGGTGGCCACGGGTTTCAGCAAGTACATTATCGGCAGCATGAACGCCCCAACCCGCTGGCTGTTGCGCATGGGCGGCCTTCCCGGCGATAAGCAAGGCGGCATTGCGGACCTGCAAACCACGGCGCAACACGGACACTACCTGGCTCCGTTTGCCCGCATACTGCTCTCCATCGCGTATGTGCGCGACAAGAATAAAATCCGCGCGCTCGAATTGCTCACGGCGTTGCGGAGCCAGTTTCCCGGCAATACACTTTTTCCTCGCGAGATTGCCCGGCTGCAGCCCGATCTGACCAAGTAGCGCGCGCAAGTTCCCCTTGCTTGACCCGGGCTGCCAGGCTGCATTCATGAGAAATTCATTGCTTTGTAACCATCCTGTAACACAACCCTTCGACACTGAACCTATCTATTCCTAGGAGGATTCATCCTGATGCGCAGAGTTATGCTGCTGTTGTTGTGTGCACTGCTCGCCCTGCCCGCAATGGCGCAGACCACCACGCTGAACGGCGCCGGCGCTACTTTTCCCAATCCCATGTATTCCAAGTGGTTCAGTGAGTATCACAAATTGCATCCGAACATTGAGATCAATTACCAATCAATCGGCAGCGGCGGTGGCATCCGCCAGGTGATTGCCGGCACGGTTGATTTCGGCGCCAGCGACGGCCCCATGACGGACGAACAGTTGAAGGAAACCAAGACGAAGATTCTTCATTTCCCCACCGTGCTCGGAGCGGATGTTCCGGCTTACAACATTCCCGGGGTGAGCGGAGAATTGAAGTTCACGCCCGAAGCGCTGGCGGGAATTTTTCTGGGAAAGATTACGAAGTGGAATGACAAGGCCATCGCCGGTGTAAACCAGGGAGTCAATCTTCCCGATCGCGACATTGTGGTCGTTCACCGTTCCGACGGCAGCGGTACGTCATACATTTGGACGGACTATCTTTCCAAGGTCAGTTCGGAATGGCAGGGCCAGGTTGGCAAAGGCACTTCGGTAAAGTGGCCGGTAGGGCTTGGCGGCAAAGGGAACGAAGGGGTGGCAGGAATGATTCGTCAACTCCCGGGCGCCATCGGTTACGTGGAGTTGATCTATGCGGTGCAGAACAATATTGCTTACGGGAGCGTTAAGAATTCCGCTGGCACTTTCGTAAAAGCATCTCTGGAAAGCGTGACCGCGGCGGCGGCCTCGGCCCCTAAAATGCCGCCTGATTTTCGCGTGTCCATTACCAATGCTCCGGGTAAAGACGCTTATCCCATTTCCAGCTTTACCTGGTTGCTGATCCCCGAACAGTCCAAAGACGCGGCCAAGGGCAAGATTCTTGCCGACTTTCTGAACTGGATGGTGACTGATGGGCAAAAAATGACGGGCGCACTTTCTTATGCTCCCTTGCCGGACGCAGTGGTGCAGAAAGAAAAGGACGCCATCAAAACGGTGAAATAATTAATCATTACCCGGGCTCCACAAATACAGCGGCGCATCGAAGGGAGAACGCAACCTCAACCTTCGATGCGCCGTAAGCTTGCTCTGGGTTCTCAATCTTGCGGCCCTTACCCGCGTTGATTCCGCCATTCGCCCTTCGCTTTCGTAATGTTTTATACTAAGGCTTCGCAGGTCTCCGGTCGCCGCAGACGGTAAAACAAAGATCCAAATAAAGAAAGCGTAAGACCCTCGCAGATGGCGCGCATTTCGCTGGATAATCCACAGTACTATCTCAACCGTGATACCTCATGGCTCGCGTTCAACGGGCGTGTGCTGGAAGAAGCCTGGGATAACGGGAACTCGCTGCTGGAGCGGCTGAAATTCCTTGCTATATCGGCCAGCAATCTCGACGAATTCTTCGAAATTCGCGTGGCCGCCATGATGCAGCAGATCGAAGACGGCTACAACGAAGCTGGGCCCGATGGCGTCACGCTGGCGGAAAAACGCGAAATTCTCTCGCGCCTGTCGCACAAGTTCGTGGACGAACAATACGACTGCTGGAACGACCTGCGCCCGGCATTGGCGGAGCAGGGAATTCGCGTGCTGGGATTGCATGAACTGGATGCGGAAGCCCGCCGCTTCGTCGATGGGTATTGTGAAAAGGAACTCGACCCTTTACTCACGCCGGTTACGGTCGACCCTACGCATCCCTTCCCGCGGGTGATCAATAAAGCGCTCTGCCTGGGTTTGCTGCTGCGCCGCCGGCGCCGCTCCGCCCTCACTTATACCGGCGTGGTGTCGGTGCCTCGAGCCTTGCCGCGCCTGGTAAGGCTGCCTTCCGACACCACCACCGATTTCATCTTCCTGGCCGATCTGGTGGCGCATCACGCCCAGAATATGTATCACGGCTATGACATCGTCTCCTCGGCGCCGTTTCGCGTCACGCGCAACAGCAATCTTTATCTGCAGGAGGAAGAGGCCCGCAATCTGCTGGAGTCGGTTCGCGCCGAGTTGCATAACCGGCGCAAGGGAGATGCGGTCCGGTTGGAGATCGAAGCCGATGCCGATCCAGAAATCATCGAGCGCTTGCGCACGGTTTTCGAACTTGATCCCTGGCAGGTTTTTCCCGTCAATGGCCCGGTCAATCTTTCGCGGCTTTTCAATGTCTACGAACAGGTGCAGCGCCCCGATCTAAAGTATCGCCCGTATGCTCCGCGCGAGTTGCGGCTTACGGCGAAGTCGCAAAATCTATTCGAGGAACTGCGGCGGCACGATGTGCTGTTGCACCATCCTTTTGATTCTTACGACGCGGTGACTTCTTTTATTGAATCGGCGGCCGAGGACGAGAACGTTCTCTCCATTAAGCAGACTCTCTATCGCACCAGCGAGCACTCGTCTATCGTTTCCTCGCTGATGGATGCAGCCTCGCGTAAGGAAGTCACGGCGGTGGTCGAGCTAAAGGCGCGCTTCGATGAAGCGCACAACATTCGCTGGGCGCGCGATCTGGAAGATTCCGGCGTGCAGGTATTTCACGGTCTGGTGGGATTAAAGACGCACTGCAAACTTTCGCTGCTGGTGCGGCGCGATCCCGACGGCATTCGCAGTTATGCTCACATTGGAACCGGCAACTACAACGCCACCACGGCGCGGATCTACACCGATCTGAGTTTGTTCACGGCCAATCCTGAAATCACTCGCGCGGTGCACGACGTTTTCAGTTTCCTGACGGCCTATGCCGAAAATCCGAGCTATGATCCGTTGCTGGTGGCACCGCTCGATCTCGCGGAAAAAGTGATTGCCTTGATCGACCGCGAAGCCGACCACGCACGCCAGGGCCGAGCCGGCCGCATCATCGCAAAGATGAATGCGCTGCTGGACAAGAACATGATCCAGGCGTTGTATCGCGCCTCGCAGGCGGGGGTTGAGATTGATCTAATCGTGCGCGGCATATGCGCGTTGCGCCCCGGTGTTCGCGGCCTGAGCGACCATATCCGCGTGCGCAGCATCGTGGGACGGTTTCTGGAGCATAGCCGGATCTTCTACTTCGGCAACGGAGAAGAGGAGGAAATTTACATTGGCAGCGCGGACTGGATGCCGCGCAATCTTTACGAGCGGGTGGAAGTGCTGGCGCCGCTGCGCGACGAATTCCTCCGCGAGCGCGTGCGCCGCGAGATTCTTGACGCCTACCTTGCCGACAATCGCAAGGCTCGCATCCTGCTGCGTGACGCCAGCTACATCCGGGCCTGGCAGCCTCTGCGCGGAAAACGGAATCGCAGGCCGCCTACCGGCGCCGCGGCCTTCAGCGCCCAGGATTACCTGGTGAGCGTGGCCGAGGGCAAGCAGGCGCCGGGTTTCGTCCTGCCCCAGATTCAGCCCCGGAAGCGCAAGGCGTCTGCCGGAAGAGTACGATAAATCCTCATGATTATTTATTTCTTGCGTCACGCCAGCGCCGGTGAGCACTTCGTTAATCCCAAGAAAGACGAGAAGCGCGCCCTCGATAAAGAGGGCATCGAACAGTGCGGCTACGTCGGCCGCGCCCTCGCTGCCGTTGAGGCGCAGGTTGACTGTGTAATTTCCAGCCCGCTCAAGCGCGCCACGCAGACTGCTTCGCTGGTAGGAAATGAAATGGGGTATGAAGGCAAGCTGCAAATCGAGAATGCCTTGCGCCCGGAGGCCAGCTTCGCCGACTTTCGCCGCCTGCTGGAAAAATACGGCAAATACGAATCGCTCATGGTGGTTGGACACAATCCTAATTTGAGCCAGTTTCTTGGCACCGTGATCAGCGAGGCGGGCTGCGAAGCTTCAGTGGAGTTGAAAAAAGGCGCTGTGGCCAGGGTAGACATGCGCCGCAACTCCGGCACATTGCAATGGTGCCTGACGCCCAAAGCGCTGCGCACGCTCTATGCCGCCGCGGTCGAAAGTTCCCGCCCAAATACTTCGCGAAAGTAAGCTGCGTCCTTTTCAATGGCCCACAGTTCCAGGTCTACACCCATGCGACGGCGTGGGACCAGGGTGAGACGAACTTCGGCGGCCCGGTGACTGACTCGCACTTTTTCCACGGCACGGCTGCGGCCCAGATTTAAGGACCGCGCCAGCCGCAACAGAAGAATGGCTTTTTGCACTCCCACCCGGTCCGCCGGTTCCAGCGCTTTCATAGGAGCCTCTTCCGGCACCGGTCGCGACTTTCCGAGGTAACGGGCTATGGCCGCGATCATGCGGCGCTGTTGCGGCGTGTAGCCCAGAATTTCCGAGTTCGAAATAATGTAGTAGGTGTGACGGTGGTGGGCGTTGCGGTTTACGTAATCTCCCACCTCGTAGAGCATGGCGGCCGCGGAGAGCCACTCACGGAACTCCGGCGGCAGGCCGTGTACCGGGCGCAGCGCCGAAAATAGATACATGGCGGAGTCGCGCACATTCAGCGCGTGCTTCATGTCTACGCGATAGTGAGCCACCGCCCGCGTGATCGATTCCCAGCGCTCGGATTCGATCTGTTTTCCGGAGCGCGTACTGCGGTCGTATTCCGCCGCCATTTGTGCCAGAAGACCGTCGCGCAATCCTAGCGGCGAGTAGCGAAAGCCTTTGAGGTGGCAGCGATCCAGCAGTTCGTGGTAGACCATGGCGCCGGCCACAATAATCTCAGCCCGCCGCGGACCAATGCCTTCTATCTGCCGCCGCTCGGCTACGGGAAGGCGGGAAAGCTGTTTGGCGATGCGTGCCATCTCGGTTCGCGTAACCATGGCGCGCTGGCTTGCGGCACCCTTACGCAGACGGAGGGCCACGGCTGCCAAGGCAGCGGCGGTGCCGGAAGTGGCGATTACATTCTTCACTTTTCCCGCCGTCACGCGCGCCGCGACGCGATTCACTTCTCGCGCCACAAAGCCTTGCAAGCGCTTCAGTTCGCCTTTACGGGGAGGGTCGTGCCGCAAGAATTCATCCGTCAGCCGCACCGCGCCCAGAGGTAAACTGACGGTGTCGCGAATCTGGCCGTGAGCCGACACGGTAAGCTCGCAGCTCCCGCCGCCCAGGTCCATCATCAGCGCCGGCGAGCTATCGACGCGCAGGTTCGAAACCAGCCCCAAATGAATTAGGCGCGCTTCTTCCACCCCGGAAATTATTTCCACGTTCCATCCCGTAGCCGACCGCACCCACTCCAGAAATGCCTGCGAGTTGCGCGCATCGCGCATCGCACTGGTGGCGACCACACGCACCGGGTCAGTGACCACTTTTTGCGTCGCGCGATGAAAGCGGCGCAACACTTTTACGGTTTCCGCCATCGACTCCGGCGTTAAAAAGCCCGAACGAAAAACGCCCTCCCCCAGCCGGGTCACTTCCCGGTCTTCGTGGATGGGACGCAAGCGGCCGCGCGTGAGCCGGGCAATCTTCAATCTGACGGAGTTGGAACCGATATCAACCGCGGCGAAGGTAGGCATGAGGCAAGGCCAACAGTTTACACGGGGGAAGGTATGCGGTCATCCGCTGGAGTCAGAAATTATTGAGGCAACCGCGGCCGACTAGGCAGCCGGCGTCGCGGCAATATGTTCTTCGCTGAAACTGGGCTTCTGACTTGCGGCGACCGGCTTGCCGGACTCGCGCATCTGCGAAAGAGCCGCAACCGCATGCCGGAATTTTGCCCCGGTTACGTTATGCAACTCAGCCACCAGCGATGACTCGCGCACTTCGCCCAGATTCTCGCTGGCGGTCTTGGTCAGCGTCAGCCAGTCGTGCCAATCGCCCAAAACATCCTGAATGCGCTTGATTCCGGCGATGAATTTCTCGGTTTCGGGCGAGGCTACGGCGAACTCCGCGGCATAGCGGGCCCGTTTGCTTAAGATGCGATATTGATGCAACACGGCTTCGGTGACCGGGCCGGCCCCGGGATTGATCTTAGCCAACATGGCCTTTGCGACCGCCAGCGGATCCTGACTTTTTTCTGGATCGAAATCTTTGCCGGCGCGCTTCAGCCGTTTGCGAATTTCTCGCACCGTTTCTTTTCCGACTTCCTTGCGCAACTTTTTCTCCTGCTGACTGCGCCGTTCAATCAGATGGTTGACCAGTTGCGTCTTGCGCCGCGGTTCGCGTGGAATCTTCAGGCTTCGGAGCGCTGCCAGTTGCACGTCCAGGTCGCGCACTTTTCCGGCGCGCTTGCGGATATGTCCCAGCAACTTGAGAAGTTTTTTATCGCTGCGGTCCAGCTTGGGCGACAAATCGTCCAACAGGATTTGCAGGCGCCGGGTCCCCGTGCGGAAACGATGCACACTCTTCGCCTGTGATTTCGACGAAAGCTTCAGCAGGTCCTGCTCAAGCTTCTGAAAAACCAGACGGCTTTGCTTTGGCGCGATCGGCATGTCGACTCGAGAATCGAACCGGGAGATGAAATTACCGCTTAGCCCCGCAAAAGGCAACCCCGAAAAGCTTTGTTATTTTAACATCCTGTTAACAGGGTTCTGCTACGTTGGCTCCGGATGGCCTTTTCAGCCTTACCTCGGCCCGATATGCCGGCACCGCAACCTGTTGAAGTGACGAAGGTTAGCAGCCTCCCTCCGACGGGACGCAAAACTGCGCCCGGCTATACCCGCACCAGCGAAATGGGCGATCACATCTTTAAGTTCGCCATGTTGCTGTGCGGCCTCACCGTCCTGGCCTTGCTGGTTCTTATCGTTTACGAACTGGTGCTGCACTCCGCGCTGTCGTGGCACGCATTTGGCTTCAAGTTTTTTGCCGGCCACGATTGGGATCCGGTCAACGAACAGTTCGGCGCTTTGCCATTCATCTACGGCACTTTGGTTTCGTCCCTTCTCGCCTTGATCATTGCCGTGCCACTCTCGATTGGGGTGGCTGTATTTACCACGGAAATGTGTCCCGTCAAACTCCGCGGACCGCTATCCTTCTTCGTGGAATTACTGGCCGCGATTCCCAGCGTGGTTTATGGATTGTGGGCAATTTTCGTTCTGATCCCTCTGCTTACCAAATACGCGGGTCCGTTCCTCGCCCGAACGCTGGGCTGGACGGGATTATTCACCGGACCGTTCTACGGGGTCAGCATGCTGGCGGCAGGAGTGATTCTTGCCATCATGATCGTGCCCATCATTTCGTCCATCGCGCGAGAAGTGCTAATGGTGGTGCCGCAGCACCAGCGCGAAGCCGCATTAGCATTGGGCGCGACGCGCTGGGAGATGATTCGCGTGGGAGTCCTGCGCAACGCGCGCGCAGGGATTATGGGCGGCATCATCCTCGGTCTGGGACGCGCTCTGGGCGAGACCATGGCGGTCACCATGGTGATTGGGAACAATCCTCAGATCATGAAATCGCTGTTCGCCCCCGGCTACACTATGGCGAGCGTGCTGGCCAACGAATTCAGCGAGGCCACGGGAAATATCAATCGTGCGGCTCTGATCGAAATCGGCCTGGCGCTATTCCTGGTCACCATCGTGGTCAACGCTTTGGCGCGGTTGCTGGTTTGGACGGTTACCCGCGGCCAGCCTTCGAGGGCAAATGCATAATCTGGCCACCACCGCGCACTTGCATGTCGCGCAGATTTCTTTGCGGCGCCGCGTCACCGACCGGGTGATGACTGGCTTGGCGATTCTTACCGTTATCCTTGTGCTCGTGCCGTTATTCGCGATTTTTGCCTATCTTGTGTATCGCGGGCTTGGTTCGCTGAATTGGTCGTTTATCACGCAAACACCGAAGCCGGTGGGTGAGGCTGGCGGCGGAATGGCGAACGCCATTGTGGGTTCCGGAATCATTTTGCTGATTGCCAGCCTGATCGGAATTCCGCTGGGAATCGGAGCCGGAATTTATATCGCAGAATACGGCCGCAATCGCTTCGGTGACGTCATTCGCTTCACTGCCGATGTACTCAACGGCGTTCCCTCCATCGTGATCGGAATTGTTGCCTACTCCATCGTGGTAATCGCTCAGGGGCATTTTTCTGCGCTGGCGGGGGGTGTGGCGCTATCTCTTATGATGATCCCCACCATCACGCGTACCACGGAAGAGATGCTCTTGCTGGTGCCACAGGCCTTGCGAGAGGCGGCCTATGGGCTGGGAGTGCCGCGTTGGAGGACCACTCTCTCTATAACTTTGCGCACCGCCACTTCCGGAGTAATCACGGGAGTCATGCTGGCCTTCGCGCGAGTGGCGGGCGAGACAGCGCCGTTGCTCTTCACTGCGCTGGGCAACCAGTTCTGGAACTTGAAATTTAACGAGCCCACCGCCGCATTGCCGCTGCAGATCTATACCTACGCTCTCTCACCCTACGACGACTGGCATCGGCAAGCATGGGCCGGAGCCTTCGTGCTGATTGTTCTCATCGTCACGGCAGTGGCTGCCGTTCGCCTGGCGGTGCGCCACGGAACCTTTGGAGCCGCATAATATGGGCGTCGGAATTCAGGTCGAAAATCTGAATGCCTGGTACGGCAAGAACCAGGCATTATTCGATATCAAGATATCGGTGGCCGCCAATCATGCCACTGCTCTGATCGGACCTTCAGGATGCGGCAAATCCACTTTTATCCGCTGCCTGAACCGCATGCACGAGACCATTCCCGAGGCGCGGGTTACGGGAAGCGTTCGCATTGGTGACATCAATGCCTATAACGGCACCTCCGCTACCCAGTTACGTCGCCGCGTGGGCATGGTGTTTCAAAAAGCCAATCCGTTTCCCACCATGTCGATCTATGACAACGTCGCCTCCGGTCTGAAGCTGAATGGCTTTCGCGATCGCCGCAAACTGGACGAAATCGTGGAAAGCTCGCTGGAAGCCGCCGCCTTGTGGACTGAAGTGAAGGATCAGGTGCACAAAAAGTCAGGGGCCAGCCTGTCTGGCGGCCAGCAGCAGCGCCTCTGCATTGCGCGCGCTCTGGCAGTGGAACCTGAAGTCCTGTTAATGGACGAGCCTTGCTCCGCACTCGATCCCATCTCCACCGGAAAAATTGAAGAATTGATCTTTCAGCTCAAAGAGCGGTATACGATAGTGATTGTTACGCATAACATGCAGCAGGCGGCTCGCGTCGCCGAGTTCACCGGCTTCTTCCTGCTGGGCAAGATGATCGAATTCGACAAAACGGAAAAGATTTTTACGAAGCCGTCTGACAAGAAAACCGAAGATTACATCACGGGGCGGTTCGGATAAGAAACCGGCCGGATGTTAGGCAAAACGGTTTGCGGCTTTAACCCGCTGATTTGGGAAGAAAGGTTTCAGAAATGCGCACGCGTTTTCAGCAAGGCCTCGACGATCTTCGCCAAAAGTTGCTTCGCATGGGCGGACTGGCGGAACAGGCGGTGGATCGTGCCCGCCAGGCCTACGTCGACCGCGACCTCACTCGTTGCCAGATGGTTCTCGAAGGCGAGAGCCTGATCAACCAGTGCGAGCGTGAAATCGATGAGGCTGCCTTCGACTTGCTGGCCATGCAGCAACCCATGGCCGTAGACCTGCGCTTCATTCTTGCCGTTACCAAAATCAATTCTGATCTCGAACGAGTCGGCGATCAGGCCGTCAATATTGCGGAGCGGGTCATGGACATGATGGATCTCCCTTCCGTCGAGCTTCCGGTGGATATCGCGCGCATGGGAGCGGCCGTCAGCGCCATGGTTCGCCGCGCTTTGGAATCGTTTATTGAAGGAAAGGTCGAACTCGCCCAGGCTGTGCTGGAAATGGATAACGTGGTCGACCGCATGAAAGACGACGCCTTTATCCAGTTGGTGAAGACCATGAACCAGCATCCGGAGGAAGTGCGCCAGGCGCTGGATGCGCTGCTGGTGGCCCGCAATCTTGAGCGGGTTGCCGATCACGCTACCAATATCGCCGAAGACGTAATCTTCTGGGTGCAAGGCTCCGATGTCCGCCACAACGCCAGTGCTGAAGAAGGGCATTCTGGCAGCGGACCCGCGCACGAAGGCTCAACCCGCGCCTCCGGCGCTTAAAAGAGTCTGTCATCCTGAGCGGAATAAGTGCTGGCGAGTTTGGCGCCAGCATTTATGGAGTCGAAGGATCCTTTGCCTCTTTCCACGGTTTGCGGATCCGCAGGTTGTGTCCTCAAAGTTCTTTCGCGTCCTTTGCTTTGACTTCGCCGCGCCGCTTCGACTACGCTCATCTTCTTTCTCGACCGTTTGCAATAAAACCCGCGGAGGACCTGTGATCCGATTCACCCGCATCATTCTGGCAACCGCTTTACTCACGCTGCCCATCGCACCGTCGGCCCAAGAGTCCAAGCCCAACTCGATCTCTCTGCCCACCAGCAAAACGCTTACGCTTCCCACCCCGGGCCGTATTGGTCCTACGAACGGCTTTTCCGCCACCATCGCTCTCAGTCCTGACGGCCACTACGCCGCTCTCTTGAACGACGGTTACGGCACCCAGGATACGATCGCGACCCAGTCAATCGCTATCCTTGACCTCAAGACCAACGAACTGAAAGATTTCCCCGATAAACGCTTCGGCGAAGATGCCAAACAATCGTATTTTCTAGGACTCTCATTTAGCTCCGATGGCAAACATCTCTACGCCTCCGCGGGTTCGATCACCGATCCCACAGGCGCCAAGCCGCCCAATACTGGCAACGGCATCGCCGTTTACAGCTTCACCGACGGCAAAGTCGCGCCCGAACGCTTCATCCCCATCGAACCGCAACCGCTCGCCGCCGCTAAAAAAGTCGCCGTCGGATTGCAGAAAACTCCCGCAGGGAGTGCAATTCCATATCCCGCAGGCTTCGCGTTGATTTCTTCCGGGGGGCGAGAAAGCCTTCTGATCGCAAATAATCTCTCGGACAACGCCATTCTTCTTGACGTGGCCTCCGGGAAAATTCTGCAGCGCTACGATCTAAGCACCAGCGATCTGGTGCCCTCCTCATTTCCTTACTCCTGCGTAGCGACAAAAGACGCCCGCCGCGCCTGGTGCAGTCTTTGGAATGCGTCGCGTATCGCCGAACTCGATCTTGCGACGGGAAAAGTTGTCGTCGGCATCAACTTGAAGCAACCCGACGACCCGCTTGCGCCCGGTTCGCATCCGACTGCCTTGCTGCTCAGCCCGGACGAGAAACTTCTTTTTGTGACGTTATCGAATGTAGATCAGGTTGCCGTAATCTCGACCGCTGCCAAGACTTTTGTGAAGATGCCCTTCGCGATCCCGTTCGCTTACCTGAGTACGACCATGAGGAATCAGGAAAGCCCTGGAACCGTCCCTATCGCTCTAGCACAATCTTCGGACGGCAAGCGGTTGTTTGTGGCGGACGCTTCGGCTAATTCCGTTGCAATTTTCGAGACCTCGAAGTTGCAGGAGGGTGTACCACTCGACGCTAATTTCTCCGCCCTCGGTTTCATTCCTACAGACTGGTACCCCACCGCCCTTGCCGTTCAAGGCGACGACCTTCTCATCGCTACTGCGAAAGGCCAAGGCACCGGCTCCAACCCAGGCTTAGGAAAGACTGCCTACGAGATCAAGCATCAGAGCCATCCCTATATCGCCACACTGCTCCACGGTTCCGTGGCGCGCCTGAACATTCCGGACACGCTCGCCAAACTGGAAGAATTCACCCGCGTTGCCGAACACAATAATCTGCTGCACGACCCTCCCGGCATAATCCACTTCGCCAGCGGTAAAAATCCCTTCAAGCACGTGATCTATGTGATGAAAGAAAATCGCACTTACGATCAAATCCTCGGCGACCTGAAAGTTGGTAACGGCGATGCCTCGCTCACCATGTATGGCGCCGAGATCACTCCCAACGAACACAAACTCGCGTTGCAATTCGGCGTGCTCGATAATTTCTTTGACAGCGGAGAAGTTTCCGGTGACGGCCATCTCTGGTCCACCGCCGCCATTACCAGCGACTACAACGAAAAAACCTGGCAAATCGCCTACCGCGGCAAAGAGCGCACCTACGACTTCGGCGGTACTGTCGCCGACGAATTCCCGCTCGAGCACAACCAGCCTGACGTCGACGATCCCGGCACCGGATATCTCTGGGACAACCTTCAACGCCACGGCCTGACCTACCGCGATTACGGAGAATTCGTGAGCGCGCAGTGGTGCAACAAAATTCGCAAGGCTGAATCGCCCAAGCAGGGAACTCCTTCTGCTGAAGAAGTCGAATGCGACCGCACTGAACTTCACAAGGGGGACACGCTCCCCCCCAATGTCGGCGAACCGCATGCATCGTCGAGTCCCTGGCCATGGGCCGTTCCGCTGTTCAACGGCGTAAAGCCCACTAAAGCGGTTTTGCGCAATCACTTCGATCCGCTTTATCCCGACTTCAACGTCGACTATCCGGACCAGCTTCGCGCCGACGAATTCCTCAATGAATTCGGGATCTATGTGCAAGCGCGCCAGAAAAATTTGGATGCCGAATTCCAACTTCCTGCCTTCACCCTGCTCTATCTTCCCGACGACCACACCGGTGGTACTCGCCCCAATCACGCACGCCCTGCCGCCTCGGTGGCGGATAACGATTTCGCCCTGGGTCGTGTCGTCGATGCCGTTTCGCACAGCCCGTACTGGGATGACACCGCTATATTCATTCTGGAAGACGACGCGCAGAATGGCGGCGACCATGTTGATGCGCATCGCTCCATCGCCTTCGTAATCAGCAAATACTCTCCCGGTACAATTTCCGAACCTTACGTAGAACACCGCTTCTACACCACCGTCAACCTGATCCACACAATGGAAATGCTGCTTGGCTTGCCGCCCATGAATCAGAACGATGCTTACGCCCCAGCCATGGGACCAATGTTTTCCGGTGCCGGAGCGCAGCCGCCTTTTCAAGCCGACGATCGCAATCTTAAGAACGGTCTCATCTACCAGATCAACCCGTCCAACGCCAAAGGCTCCGAGGAGTCGGCTGCGATGGATTTCTCCCGTCCCGACGCCGCTTCCGCCGCCGAACTCAACAAAGTTCTCTGGGCCGATCAAAAAGGAGATGTGCCTCCTCCTGCGCCGCAGCACACCATATTTTCCACGGGAGACTGAAAAGCCTAAGAAAGGGACTGTGGGATTTTCGCGCGCCGCAGCGGGAACGATTACGGCCGCTCCCAAATCGGAAATCCTCACACTGAACTAATTCATATTCTTGCCGATAACTTTGGCATGAGCGCGGCTACCGCTGAGTTCCGCACGCCGGTGATGACGGTCGTCAATTTGTCCTGGGAGAATTCCTCTGGGGCTGTGCAGAAAACATCTGCCCGCATGGAAGACAAGTCTTCTGGCGGAGCTTGCATCCGCGTGAAGAACCGCATTCCTGTCGGAGCAAAACTCAGAATCCAGTGGCGCTTCGATCACTTCAGCGGTACGGCAAAGTATTGCCGGAGCGATGGAACAGAATTTCTGGTCGGTATTCAGCGCGATTTGATCGAGGCGCCCGCTACGCCAGTGAAGGCGCCGCCGCCAGACCTTGCGACCCTCCCACCTTTAGTCTCAACTATAGGGCGGACGCTGGAGCCGGCGCCTCCTCCGCATGTGAGTCCGAAACCCGTATTTGTCACTCGATCAACTCTCGAGACGAATTCATCTGTGCCCATCCTCGGCGGCGAACCGGTCATTGCCTCTCCTCGCTTTCAATTGCAGAAAGTCCATGCTCCCTCTCGCACTGAAATTGCAGCCACTCCGCCTGTCCGGCAGTCTGGCAAGAAAAGGAACCCTATGACACGTAAATGGATGGACCTGCCTTGGAGCAGCAAACCGGATCAACTTCCTGGCACCGGCCCGGATGCCAGTGCTGAAAGCAGCAACCGCGAAAGCCGTAAGGAGAGAACTATGCCTCATGCCCCTGCGTTCGAGGAGAAGCCGGTTACGCGCGGCACCGTCAACGCTCCCGCATTTGATGTTGAACTCGCGCCCATGGACGACATCTATCGCGCCGCCGGCATCCTGCCGCCGCGCAAAGGATACTCCATCAAGAAGGTCGTTGAAATGTTGAACAGCACGCACATGGCCGGCCTGTCGTCGGAGATGAAGCGGGTCGCCTTGCTGATGGCCCTCGATGCCGCCGAAGTTCCCATCGACGAAATTTTGCGCGACGCTAAAGCTCGCCAGGATGCTCTCGACAACTACGAGGCCACGCAAAAAAAGCAGGTGGAAGCCGAGTGGGCACGCAAAGCCGAAGAAGTCATTCAAATTCAAGCCGAACTCGAAACCATCAAGGCCCACTACTCGGCGCGCATCAGCCGCAATCTGGAAGGAGTTGCCCGCGAGAAAGCCACTTTTAACGACTGGTTGGCCCTAAAGAAAGAGGAATCCGAAAGCATGGCCCAAGCCTCCGAACTGTGCCTGAAATCTCCGTTGGCTGAACCTGCAGACGTAAAGGATACGCTGTCTAAGGCCGCTGTCGCCGGACAAACAGCCTCGAAGATCGAGGGCAATAAGATCGCGCCTGATCCTAAGACTAACGGCAAAGCCGTCGCCTCGGAAAATCGAGAAACGAGAATCCCCGCAGCCGAGTCGCCCAGCGGAGCCATTCATTAACCAAATATCGAGGCCCGAAAGCCGAAGCCCGCACTCCTGCTTTACACTAAACATGTGAAGATCGCGCTCGGCCAGATCAACCCCACCGTTGGAGATTTTTCCGGCAACGCCGCCAAGCACGTCGAAGTCGCTCGCCGCGCCCAATCCGCTGGTGCCGAGCTCATTCTTTTTCCCGAGCTTTCCGTTTGCGGCTACCCGCCCCGCGACTTGGTCGAGCGCTCCTCCTTCGTCACGCGCAATCGCGAAACCGCCGAGCAGATCGCAAAAGAAACGCAAGGCATCGCGGTCATCTGCGGCTTAGTTACTCCGGCGCATTCTGAAACCGGCAAGTCCGTGATGAACTCCGCCGCGCTTCTTCAAGACGGCAAAATCGCCTTCCTGCAATCGAAGATGCTACTGCCGACCTACGACGTTTTCGACGAGATGCGAAACTTCGCGCCCGCCAGGAGCCAGGAACTGTTTTCCTTCTGCGGCAACCGCATGGCCCTTACCATCTGCGAAGATGCCTGGAACGACAAACTCTTCTGGCCCAAGCGCCTGTACACGGTCGATCCCATCGAGACCCTGATCCGCGCCGGCGGCAACTTTGTGCTCAATATTTCGTCCTCACCCTTCTGGATCGGCAAGCGCGAACTCCGTCGCGACATGCTCGCCTCCATCGCCCGCCAACACAAAGTCCCGGTCGCGCTGGTCAATCAGGTCGGAGGTAACGATAGCCTGGTCTTTGACGGCTCCAGCCTTGTGCTTAACCCGGATGGAGAAGTGATCGCGCAAGGGCGCTCCTTCGAAGAAGATCTCATTTACTTCGATTCCAAGTCTCTGATGGGCGACATGCACCAGCAGATCGCGGGCGACGAAGCCAGCGTCTATGCCGCCCTCGTTCTCGGCACACGCGACTACATGCGCAAGTGCGGCTTTCAGAAAGCCATCATCGGCCTCAGCGGAGGAATCGATTCCGCCCTCACTGCCGTGATCGCCGCAGATGCCATTGGCGCAGAAAACGTAATCGGCGTCGGCATGCCGGGGCCTTACTCCTCGCAAGGTTCGATCGACGATGCCCGCGCGCTCGCTAAGAATCTCGGTATCCCTTTCGAATTGCTTTCGATCAACGCTGCCGTCGAAGCCTACCGCCAAACCTTGCAGAAGGTTTTTGCTGGACGAAACGAAGATGTGACCGAAGAGAACATTCAATCGCGCGCCCGCGGCACTCTGTTGATGGCGCTCTCCAACAAGTTTGGCGCCATCGTGCTCTCCACCGGCAACAAAAGCGAACTGGGCGTGGGCTACTGTACACTTTATGGGGACATGGTGGGCGGACTCGCAGTCATTTCAGACGTGCCCAAAACGCTGGTCTATCGCCTGAGTCATTATGTAAATTCGCGGCGCGCGGTGATTCCCGAGGCTACGCTGCAGAAGCCGCCCTCGGCCGAGTTGCGACCCGATCAGAAAGACAGCGACTCGCTGCCGCCTTACGAGATTCTGGACGCAGTGCTGGAAGATTACGTGGAAGACGCGCACTCCGCCGAACAGATTGCCGCCGAGCGCGGCTTCGAAATGGAAGTGGTGCGGCGCGTGGTACGGATGGTGGATCGCGCGGAATACAAGCGCCAGCAGGCCGCCCCGGGAATCAAGATTTCTCCCAAGGCTTTCGGCTATGGCCGCCGCTTTCCTATTGCCGCGAAGAATGAAGTCTGAAAAAACCCAGTGGTTGCTCCAATGAAGTATTAGATCGAAAGGAACTCATGCGCACTCTTAGCCGTCTCACTCTGGTTCTCACCATGGCGTGCAGCCTCGGCGCCGCACAAACCAAATCGACCGCAAAGCCTGCTGACAAGCCTGCCGACAAGCCCGCGCCAGCAGCCACAGTGCTTCCGTCGGATGCCACCGTCGATGCCTTTATGAAGCAGACCTTTGGCTACGATCCGCAGGTGAGCTGGAAAATTGCCAGCATCAAACCGGCCTCCGTGCCCGGACTCGCCCAGGTCGATGTGGTCCTGGCCAGCCCGCAAGGGCAGCAAACCAGCCGCTTCTTTGTAACGGCGGACGGCGAACACGCCGTGATCGGTGACATCATTCCCTTCGGCGCCAAGCCCTTCGAGTCCGCGCGTAAGACCCTGGAAAAGGGCGTCACTGGCCCCTCGCGCGGACCGAAAGATGCCCCAGTCACTATCGTCGAGTTCGGCGACTTGCAATGTCCGGCGTGCAAAGCGGCGCAACCGGCCATCGAAGGATTGGTCGCAGCCGAACCCAACGTCCGCTTCGTCTTCCAGAACTTTCCTCTGGAGATGCACAACTGGGCCGCCAAGGGGGCTGCCTATGCTGACTGCGTAGGTCAAGCTTCGAATGACGCTTTCTGGAAGTTCGTTTCCAAAACGTACGAAACCCAATCCGATATCACCGCCGATAATGCCGACGCCAAGCTGACGGCTATTGCCGATGGCGCCGGAGTGAAAGGCTCTGACATTGCCGCTTGCGCTGCCACGCCCGCGCCCAAAGCCCGCATCGATGCCTCCCTGGCCCTGGGCAAAGCGGTGAATGTTACAGGCACGCCCACTCTCTTCATCAACGGCCGCAGCCTGGGCAATATCGCCAATGTGCCCGCGGCCACGTTGAAAGAGTTGGTAGATTTCGCCGCCAGCGGAGGGAAGTAAGCTACTTCTCGCTGATCCAAATCTCGTCGGTAACGCCGTCACGATTTCCCAGCACGTGCGGCGTGATCACGATGAGCAGTTCGTCATTCTCTTTCATCTTGGTGGTGTCGGCGGTCAGGAAGTTAAGTCCGGGGATGGCCGCTATCGCCGGAATGCCGCTCATCGAGCGTTGATCATTGGTGGTGATCTCTCCCGCCACAACAGCGGGTTCCCCATCCCGCAGGCGGATGCTGCCTTTGTATTCCTGATTCGAGATGTAAGGCACGCCGTTCGCGCTTTGTCCGGTGAGCGAGCGTATCTGCAATTCGAGTGCGATGCTGACATCGCGGTCGCCGTGGATCTCCGGCTTGACGATCTTCATGCTCAAGCCCAGGTCCTCATAGCTCACCGAAGGGAAGGGGGCAA
Organism: uncultured Acidobacteriota bacterium; assembly: GCA_963758565.1. GTDB lineage: Bacteria > Acidobacteriota > Terriglobia > Terriglobales > Acidobacteriaceae > Sulfotelmatobacter. Next base: position 2,173,583 of record CAVWVX010000001.1, read on the forward strand.
CATAGCTCTGATTGCCCAGCACCTGCGAGATCGCCGCCGAGTTCGCGATCGGCGAGTAAGAAGCGTTCAAGATCGGGTAGCGTTCGCCTAGATGGAATGTGGCGTCGTTCCCCTGGCTGGCATGCAGCGTAACGTGGCTCAAACTCCGTGACCAGGATTCGTTCAGCGAAAGGGCCGCCGAAAGATGATCCAGGCTCACGCCGGAGAATGTCAGTCCGCCGCCAAACGTCGCCAGCGGCTGGCTGAAAATGCCGCTCGATTGATTCTGCAGTTGCGCCAGAAGTCCCGAGAGCGCGGTACTTCCAGCCGCGTTGATTCCGCCCGATGAAATCAGCTGGTTGATGAGCGACTGAATGCTCTGCCCGCCCAGGCCCGCCAGCGCCGCCACTGGAATGTTGTACATGTTGAAGGTGTTCGGAATATGCATTCCGATTTCGCGGGTGAAGTTGTGGCTGATGTTGTAGACCTCAATTTCAACCGATACCTGTGGACGATCGGTAGTAAGCTGCCGCAGCAGTTGAGTGCAGGCCGCCAACGAGGCTTGCGGCGCGCGCACCTCTACGGTGCCAATCTGCCCCGAACTAATCTTCTGGAAGTCGCAGATGTTGCGCAGCGACGTGATCATCTCCGTAGCCTGTTGCGGCGTAGTCGCCCCCGGAACGGTGAACGTGGCCAGCGACATGCGGTCATACTGCTTGTGATTCTCCGGACTGTCTTTCGCCACCAGCAACTGGTGCGCGTCCAGCGCCGTCCACATACTTTTGCTCACGCGGCTGGCCAGGTTCAGCGCGGTAAAGAAGTCGACATCGTCCACATAGAAGCGGACGTTCTTGCCTTCCACCGAATCGTCAAACTGCACGCTCACGCCATAGGCGGTCGCTAGCTCGGTAAACATGCCGCGCACATCGCCGCGGTAGTGAAACGTCGCCTTCTCTTCCTTCGGCTGCAAATGGATCTCGCTGGAGTCCGCCATGATCTGGGCGATACCGCCCAGCACCGGAGCCGCGACAGCGCGCGTCGCTTCCGCCAAGCGCTCTTGCGTATACGAATTGTCAGGATCGAGATCGAGCGCGGCCCGATATTCCGCTACAGCCTGCACCCGTTGAGAATCGGCCAGGAAGGCGTCTCCGCGCTCGGTATGCTGGAACACCAACTGCGCCTTCGTACCTTCGCGCGCCGAAATAAACTTTACGTCCGCCGGCGCCAGCCTGACTGCCTCATCAAACTGGGCAAACGCTTCTTCCAGTTGCTTGTGCTCGTTCAACTTCAAGCCGCGCGAGTAGGCGCTGTTGGCCTCTTTCAGATCTCTCTTGGTCGGGATGCAATTGACGCCGCCCGGTACGCCGTTCCCACAGGAAATGATCGGTGCCTCAGCGGGTGCATCGATCGCGGCCAACGAGCGAACGCCCGATGCCATCGTCAGCAATCCCACCGCGAAGATGAACCCCACACGCCGCATTCGCTTTGATTTTACCCTGCCGCCCGCTCCCCGCCGAGAGCTAAGAGTCCCCGTACCTTCGAGCTAAACGGGGGCGTAGTCTAGCTCTCATAGAACGGCGGATCAATTCGTTCTTGCGAAGATGGCGGCCAACAAATCCGGCCCGAGGGCCTCGATCAGGGCACGTCATTTGGAATCGCGCGTAATAGCCTTCCATATTCTAGTGAGAAGGCCGGAACGCCCGGGAAGGAGAGCAAAAGTGGGCGACGAAGGTTGCACCCGCAGGTTTGTGCTCTGCGCCGGCAGCGGGTAGTCACAATCGTCGGAATGTAATCGGGCCAGGATCGCAGGATCCGTCCCTGCGTACCGGTGGCACCCTAATTCTTGGGCGGCCAGAACCGCAATGGCTCGGTCGAGTTCCCCTGCTGTCTCCGGCTGTTTTTTCCAGTAGCAATGAGCCTTCTCATCCGTCCAGCCGACAAGGTCAGGTGCAATGACGTGCGGAACTCCGCAGCTCATGCACATCCCTTTCTCCACGTAAAAATCACCGGCCGCCGATCTCGGATGAGGAGTGAATTTGGGAGTGCAGGCCATAGATCAGTTCCATTGCTGATCGCAATTATAAAACTTCCACCTAACTCAGCATCAGCCGCTCAATATCTTTCGCCTTGCCCGTGTTGTCGTCGCACTCCACGATCACCGCGCACAGCCGCACGTCGCCCGTCGCAGGCTCAAAGCGCACCGGCATGCCATTGAGAAATTTCCCCACCACCAATTCTTTCTTCACTCCGATCACGCCATCGTACGGCCCGGTCATGCCAACATCAGTCACGTAGGCCGTTCCTTTGGGAAGGATGCGTTCGTCGGCGGTGGGCACATGGGTGTGCGTTCCCACCACCGCGGTCACACGTCCATCGAGATACCACCCGAGCGAAATCTTCTCTGACGTCGCCTCGGCGTGGAAATCCACAAAGATGATCTTCGCGTCGATCTTCTGCAGCAGTTGATCGGCCACGCGAAAGGGATCGTCATTCGCGGCCATGAACACGCGCCCCTGCAGGTTGATCACCGCATAGGGAACTTTGCTTTTTGTGCCCTGATACATGCCCCATCCCGGCATATCCGCCGGATAATTTGCTGGACGCAGCACGCGCCGCTGCGGCCCGTGCCCGTTGCCTTCCGCCATCTGGAAGAAGTCAACGATCTCACGCTTGTCCCAAACATGGTTGCCGGTGGTGATCACATCGATATCGAGTTCGAACAATTCCTCGGCGAGCGCGGGAGTGATGCCGAAGCCGGCGGCCGAGTTTTCACCGTTGGCGATAACCAGGTCAATCATCTGATCGCGCACAATTCCCGGCAGTTTGTCTTTGACGATAGTGCGGCCCGGGCGTCCAAAAATGTCGCCGATAAAGAGAATTCGCATGCACTTCGATGTTAACACTCAGCATGCTCGAGGCTGGGGCCTTCCAGGATTCAGGGTTTGACCAGTTCCGCCGTCCGCAGAAAATCGTAATTCCCCGCCGGATTCAACTTCAGATTCCGCACCCGCCGGTTGTGCACCAGAACATTATCCAGATACCACAGGTCAATGTAAGGTAATTCTTCCGCCAGGATGCGCTGCAGTTCACCATAAAGCGGCTTCCGCACGTTGGGGTCAACCTCACGGCGGGCTCGGTCGATCAGCGCATCCACTTTTGGATTGGAGTAGAAGCCGCGGTTGGCGCCATTCGGCGGGAAGCGCGAGGAATGGAAGACGTAAAAAATATCCGGATCCTGATTGCCACCCACCCAGCGCAATCCGTAAAGCTGAAACGCGCCATGGGTTACATCGGCAAAAAAGGTGGCTGGTTCAAAGCTGCGAATGTCGAGCGCAATCCCCACCTCGCGCAACTGCTGCTGCATTACGGCGGCCATCAACCGCGTGCTCTCCGTGGTCGATGTCTTCATCGTGATGTGGAAGCGCACCCCGTTTACCGCGGCGTAGCCCGCGGAATCGAGCAGTGCACGCGCCTTAACCGGGTCGTGATCGTACGTCGCAACCTTGCCGTTGTAGGCCCAACTCTGCGGCGGAAGAATGCTGCGTGCCGGTTGCGCTTCGCCCCGCCATAAAGAATCGATCATCGGCTGGCGGTCGAGTGCATAAGCGATCGCCTGGCGGACCCGGACGTCTTTCAAAATCGGGTCGCGCAGATTGAAGCCCAGATATTGAACCTCCGTTCCGGGCGCAACTTCCACCGCAAGCTCGCGTTCGCGCGCCAGTGTGAGTACAGTATCCGGATTCAGCGAATTGCTGGCGATGTCGCCGCTTCCCTTGCGCAGCTCGAGGGCCTCGGTAGTAGCATCAGGCACTACTGCAAAGCGAACCCGGTCAAGTTTCACCTTCTCGCCCCAGTAGCCGTCATTGCGTTCGATGACGACTTCCTTGTCCGTTTCGGCGCTGACAAATTTGAATGGGCCGGAGCCGATGGGATGACTCGACATTTCATCTCCGCTACCCGCAGGCACTATGCCAACCGCTCCGTCGGTCAGGTTCCACAGCAACGCGGCATCGGGTTCCTTCATGTGGAATATCACTTTGTAATTTTCCGGCGCTTCGACCCGCTCGACAAAGCGATAAGCCGCTCCCCTGGTACTGCGAATCTTGCCCTGCAGCAGGGAATCGAACGTCCACTTCACATCGCGCGATGTCAGCGGCCTTCCATCGTGAAACTGTACCCCGGCACGCAGGTAAAAAATGTAAGTGAGCAGGTCGGGAGTCTCCCAGCGCTGGGCCAGTCCCGGCGCCACGTTCAAGTCTTCGCCCCGCGTGAGCAAATAGTCGAAGATCAAACTGTCGATACGTTCCGACTGCGCATCCTGCCCGATCCGTGGATCCAGATTCGTGGGACTGGATTCGATGATCATCACCAGCGTATTGGGATCGGGCTTCCGCGAGCAGGATAGTAGAGCGGAGGTGAGGGCCAGCGTCCCGAGAACCAGCGTAATTCGGCCCATCAGCGGCATTCCTGGCACATCTGACGCAGGTTATTCACAGTTTTCCAGTTGCGCGTGGTGGTGGTCACTGCGAGGATGCGATCGACCGGGCTCTTGAACAAAACGCTCTGCGAAACTCCATTGGGAAAGTAAAAGTAGATCTCTGTTTCGCCGCAATGGCAGCGATCCGGTTCCAGCGTCAGCGTGGTGAGTTGTTGCACGGCTTCCGCCGAAGGCGGCGCGGACAAGAACATGACATGAAGTTTTGTGGAGTCGATCCCGCGACCGCCCAGTAAAGGGTTGTTTTCTATCACCGCCTCAATGTCGTCGCTGCCGCGTACGATCACTGATACGGAAAATCCAAAATCGGCCACGATCCGTTTTTCGATCTTCGCCGCTAACCCGGCGGGCGAAGTTTTCTTCGTCTTAAAGACGACATTGCCGCTCTGGATATAAGTCTTCACCGCCTCCAATCCCATGTTTTCAAATGATGAGCGAAGCTTGTCCATCTTGACTCGTTTGTTTCCGCCAACGTTAATTCCGCGGAGTAACGCGATATAAATCGACATAAAAACCCTAACTCGCAAAGTGCGTTCTTAAGGATAAGAAACTTTCCCCAACACCGCCGCTCGCTTCGCCCCCGTAGCTGATGGAATGCTCGACGGCCGCCGATGCCATGTTTCATGCGCTAACAGGGCGAATGCCACCGCCTCCTTCGCCGACGAAGGCAACCCAAATTCGTCGGAGAGTCGCAATCGAATCCCCAGCCGGTCAAGTTCCACACGCAACATCTTCATCAGCGTAAGGTTTTTCGCGCCGCCGCCGGAGACAATCATTTCATGGAACCGTGTTTTACTTGCCCGACGGGAATCCTTCAGGACATGTCTCCTCAGCGCATCGGCAATCGACGTTGCTGTCAGCGCAGTTGCCGTGGCCACGGCATCCTGCGGGCGACACGCGCCGCACGAAAGAAGAAACTCGCGCACGAATTCACGCCCGAACTCTTCCCGCCCCGCGGTCTTCGGAGGCCGGGTGCCAAAAAAATCACGCCGCAATATTCGGGGAATAATCTCGCTCAATATTTTTCCGGAAGCCGCGATCTTCCCGCCACGATCAAACGCTTGTCCGAAAAGTTTCTCAGTAACCGCGTCGATCACCATGTTGCCGGGCCCGGTGTCGAACGCGAAAACTTCGTCGGCGCTAGCTCCCGCAGGCACGGCGGTCAGGTTCGCAATGCCGCCGATATTCTGCACGATGCGTCCCACGCGCGCGTCGCGGAAGAGCATGTAATCAAGGAAGGGAACCAGAGGCGCACCCTTGCCTCCGGCCGCCATGTCGGCTGGACGAAAGTCGGATACAACCGGCACTCCCACTCTGGCTGCAATGATCGCGCCCTCGCCTGTCTGCCAGGTAGCGGCCATTTTGCGTCCGAGAAAGAGTTGAGGTTCGCCTTGATGGTAGAGTGTCTGTCCGTGGCAACCCACCAGGTCCACTTTAATTTGGAATTTGCGCTGGGTCGCGATCACGGCCTCCGAATAAAGCTCGCCCAAAATAAAATTCAATCGCGCCAGATCGGCGACACTGGCTTGAGCAGCGTTCATCGCCCCCAGCACCACGCTCCGAACCTGTCTCGGATAACCAAACTCCGCGTGCCCCAACAGCTTAAAGCCGGCGCTCTCGCCAATCCGCACCAGCGCTACATTGATTCCGTCGGCGGAGGTTCCGCTCATCACTCCGGCTACAACCATAAATTTCTTTCTCATGACCGCCGCCGCGAGTGTTTGTCCTCGTCACCTTGCGCGAGTACCAGCCCTTCCATGCGCACTTGCTCGCCAAACTCCCAAAGCTTTCGTGAAAGTTTTTCAGTTGCCGCCGGCGACGGTGAACTTTTTCTACGCAGAAACTTCGCCGCTTTCTTCTTGAACGCCAGCACCCGGCGTGTTGACTCGGCGACGCGCTTGGCGAACTTCGCGTCGCGTTCGTGTTCCTTCACCAGCAGTTCGTACGCCTGATCCACATAATCCTCGCGGTGGCACACCAGACACAAGTCTCCGCCCGCGCGAATAAACTGCACCGCCGCTTCGCCAACCGGTGCCGCCGACAAGACGCCGCCCATCTCCAGATCGTCCGAGACGATCAGATTGCGGTAGCCGATGCGCTTGCGCAGCATGTCGGTAATCCAGATATTCGAAAGCGACGCCGGAGTTTTATCCTTCGTGACCAGCGGATACGCCGCGTGCGAAACCATCACCATCGGCAACTGCTGCCGCAGGGTGCGATAGGGCAGCAGGTCCTCAGCCCAGAGTTTTTTCAGAGGCTTTTGAATCACCGGCAGTTCGTGATGGCTATCCAGCGTGCCTTCGCCGAGGCCGGGAAAATGTTTTCCACATCCCAGCACACCCGCCGACTTTAGTCCCAGAAGGAACTCATGTGCGTACAAGACTGTCTGTCGCGGATCAGCCGACACCACTCTCGATCCCATCACGTTGCGCGAGGCTTCAAACCCCAGATCAAGTACTGGAGCGAAGTCCACATTGAAACCGAGTGCGCGGCAATTCTCCGCGATGATCTGCCCGTGCTTGCGAAAGAGTTTTCGGTCGCCGGTGGCGAATACTTCAGCGGCAGAAGCCGTTGGGCCAAGCAACTCGCGGAAGCGGTCCACCTTTCCGCCCTCCATATCTACACAAGTGAACAACGGTGTAGACACGCACTTCTGGCAATCGCGCAGCAGTCGCCAGGTTTGTTCGGCAGTATTGATGTTGCGGGCGAATAGGATTACACCCGCAGGCTGGAGTCGCTTGAGCAGGGCAGCGAGCCGCGCCGTGACTGCGGTGCCTTCGAAGCCAACGATGAGTAGCTGCCCGATTTGATTCTGGACCTTCACGAAGTGGAGTTCTCGCGATTAATTGCAGGACGTTGATGAATGGCAGAGCCAAGCCATTTCACGATTACAACAATTACCAGGATCGCAGCCAGCGCGGTGAGCATTTCTCCGGCGGCCGCAGCAATGCGCTGCAAGCCGCGGGGCGCGCCAGCGAACCAGAGGGCCGCGCGAACCGCAGCTTGGGTGCCAGCCATCGCGAAGGAAAGTCTTAACATTGTTGTCCTAAACTTGAAGACGCCAACGACGCAGAAGATTGCAACCACGACCAGAGCGAGCGACCGGCCTGGAAGCCGGCCGGGTTGTGCGAGCATCAAAATCAGATTCCAAATCGCCAGGATTGCGATGCTAATTACGGCTGGAAGTACAAAGCCGACCTGCGCATTCAACTTTCGATCGTCGTGAGTTGTACTCTCGAACATGGGACTCTTGTCGCTGCCGTTCAGTGTGATGGAATCGCTACTCAATCTGCCTCTTCAACTCCGCCAGCAAATTCAACGCCTCCAGAGGCGTGAGCCGGTTCAAATCCAACTCGCGCAACTTTTCCAGCACCGGTTGTGAAATCGGCGTGAAAATGGTCAACTGCGTCGGCGGGGGCGAAGACCCCGGCGAAAGATGTTCCGTGAGTGCACGCTCTGCGGATTCATGTTCGGTCAGCACCTCGCGGGCCCGCGTGATCACGTCATTCGGCAATCCCGCAAGCTTGGCCACTTCAATGCCATAGCTGCGGTCGGCCGCGCCCGGTTCCACCTTGCGCAGGAATGCAATTCCGCCGCCGGTTTCTTTCACCGAGACGTGATAGTTCTTCACTCCCGAAAGTTGTTCGGCGAGTTCGGTCAGCTCGAAGTAGTGCGTCGCAAACAAAGTCTTGGCCCGCACGCGAGCGTGCAGAAACTCAACCGCAGCCCATGCAATCGCCAGCCCGTCATAAGTGGAAGTGCCGCGGCCCACTTCGTCGAGCAAAATGAGAGAGCGCGCGGTCGCGGTGTGCAAGATCGCCGCCGTCTCCGTCATCTCCACCATAAAGGTGGAACGCCCGCGCGCCAGGTTATCGCTTGCGCCAATGCGAGTAAAGACGCGGTCCACCACGCTGAGCCGCGCCGAGCGCGCCGGAACGAACGACCCCATCTGCGCCAGAATCACAATCAAAGCCGTCTGCCGCAGGTAAGTCGACTTGCCGCCCATGTTCGGCCCGGTCAATAGCAGAATCGTGTGCGAAGAATCGTTGAGATACAAATCATTCGGGACAAAGCGCTCTGTGCCCCCCGCCATCTCCTGCTGCTCGATCACGGGATGACGCCCCTCGACAATCTCCAGTTCTCCCGCTCCTGTTCGCGTGCCCGCTTCTGCTCCGTCAATAAACTGCGGTCGGCAATAATTTCGCAATGCGGCCGTGTGAGCGAGACAGGCCAGCACATCCACCTCGGCCAGTGCCAGCGCCGTTTGCCGGATTCGTTTGGCCTCGGCCGCAATCGCCGTGCGCAGTTCCGTAAACAGCCGCCGCTCGATTTCGACAATCTTTTCCTGCGCGTCGAGAATCTTGGTCTCGTACTCTTTCAACTCCGGCGTGGTGAAGCGCTCGGCTCCCACCAAAGTCTGCTTGCGCTCATAGTCTTGCGGAACCAGATGCAGATTGGGTTTTGACACCTCAATGTAATAACCGAAGATGGAATTGAACTTCACCTTCAGCGAAGAAATTCCCGTGCGGCCGCGTTCGCGCTGCTCAATTTGCGCCAGCACTTGCTTGCTGTTGCGGGAAAGTTCACGCAACTCGTCGAGATCGCGGTCAACCCCCGCGGCAATCACGCCGCCATCGGCAAAGCTCAACGGAGGCTCCGGCACAACCGTCTTCTCAATGCGCTCGCGCAGATCGCCCAGTTCGTCCAACGACCCGTGCAGGGTCTTCAATCTCTCCGCCGCCAGCTTTCCCGCCGCACCCTTGATCGCCGGAATTTTCGCCAGCGACGCCGCCAGCGCCAGAACATCCCGCGGATTCGCCGTCTCCAGCGTCACCCGGCTCAGCAGTCTTTCTAAATCCAGCACTCCGTCCAGCGCGCGCCGCAACTCCTCACGCGCGATTGTCTCTTTTACTCCCGATTCCACCGCATCCAGGCGCGCATTAATCTCAGCCAGGTCGAGCGACGGCCGCAGCAACCAAGCGCGCAGTAACCGTTTCCCCATGGGCGTAACCGCCGCATCGATCGATCGAAACAACGTGATGCCGGCATCTGTTCCGGCAAACAGCGGCTCAATCAACTCCAGATTGCGCACGGTGACAGCATCCAGCACCAGGCAATTCTGCCGCTCGTACCAGCCGATCCGGTCCACATGCACCAGCGACCCGCGCTGTGTCGAGCGCACATAATAAAGGATAGCGCCCGCCGCCGCCGCCGCTGCGGTTCTGCCCGCCAACCCATAGCCTTCCAGCGAAAGCACTCCAAAATGATTTTCCAGCAGCGGAATGGCATGATCCGGGGCGAAGATCCAATCATCGAGAGGAGTCTCGGCACACCGTGCCGCATTTTGTGGAGACAGCCGCCCGCGGCTATCGAGCGGAGCAAAGCTCCGCGCCTCCTTCGCTGTAGAGGCCGCGACTGGAGAAGCCGCAGCCTCAAACAGCGGCGCCGTCGAGCCGTACAATAACTCTTTCGGCTTCAGTTGCTCCAGTTCTTCCTGCACCCGCCGCAGCGCGGTCTCGCCAGAAAACTCGGTAGCGCGGAATTCTCCGGTGGAAAGATCCAGCGCCGCAAAGCCCACTCGATCGCCCACCTGCGCCAGCGCCGCCAGAAAGTTATTCTCGTCGCTGCCCAGCAGCGAATCCGCCGCCGTTCCCGGCGTCACCACCCGAGTCACTTCCCGCCGTACCAGCTTTGCGCCAATCTGCTTTTTCGCCAGTTTCGCATCTTCCATCTGCTCGCAGATGGCGACCTTAAATCCCTTGCGAATCAGCTTCCCAATGTAACCTTCCGCCGCATGATGCGGCACTCCGCACATGGGTACGGCGATGCCTTTTTCCTTATTGCGCGAAGTCAGCGTGATCTGCAGTTCTTTCGCCGCCACGATGGCGTCGTCAAAAAATAATTCGTAAAAATCTCCCAAGCGGAAAAAAAGCAATGCCGTAGGATGTTCTTTTTTGACGGCGGCATACTGCCGCATCAGCGGAGTGGAGGGCTCAGTCATTCGTTCGATCAACGCAGTGGGCTTGGCGCGGATTATAACAAAGCCCCAACCCCGCTTTCTGTGTCGCTTCTCACCTCTTTGTGGAAATAAAGTTGACGCCGCTTCTTCCGCAGTGTTTACCTACTACATGGAACTGCGCAAAGATCCCATCACTCGCTCCTGGGTTATGACGGGAGACGACGCCGGCGATTCCGCACCCCGCCCGGATACTCCCTGCCGCTTCTGTCCTGACTCCAGCATGCCCACCCAGGTGATCGCAGCCCTGCCCAGCGCCGTCGGTTGGTCGGCGCGATCCATGGTGCATCCCGCGCCGCTCTATCACATTGAAGGTGAGCCGGACCGCCGTGGAGACGGCATCTACGACTGCATGAGTTCCGTCGGCGCCCATGAGGTTTTGGTGGAAAATCCTCGCCACGACCGCCAGCTCTGGAATGCCAGCGATGATGAGATAGGCCAGTTCCTGCGCCTCGCCGCAGAACGCATCCTCGATCTCAAGCGCGACCCGCGCATCAAGTACGTCAGCCTCTACAAAGACTACGGCCCCGGCGCCGGCCAGGAATTCAGCCATCCCACTTCGCAGTTGACCGCAACCCTGTTCGTTCCTCGCCGCGTCCTCTACGAACTGCGCGCCGGACGGGAATACTTTCAATCCAAGGAGCGCTGCGTCTTCTGCGATATTCTCGCGCAGGAAGAGCGCCAGGCCACCCGTGTGATCGAAGCTCGCGGCGATTATGTCGCCCTCGGCCCCTACGCGCCGCGCGTCCCCTACGAAACCTGGATCATCCCGCGCAACCACGAAGCCTCATTCGAGCGCACCGGACTTTCCAAGCCCGGACTGCGCACCAATCTCGCTGCTCTCCTGCGTCGCACCCTGCAGCGCATCCGCGCCGTCACCGAAGGTTTCCATCTCGTGCTGCACACTTCTCCCAACAGCCTCCACCCGTCAAAGAGCCTGGGCTACTGGAAGACCATCGACGACGATTATCACTGGCACATTGAAATGATGCCGGTGCTCGCGGCGAAAGCGCGCTCTTACACATTTAAGGAGGTTTACTATTCTCCGGTCAGTTCCGAAACCGCCGTGAAGCATTTGCGTGAGGCCAAAATCGATGGCTGAATCCAATGTTTCTTGGCTGCTACAATCCTGCCCTCAGGAGACGCCCTTTGAAAACCCTGCTCTTCCTCATCCTCTTCGCTGCTTCATCGTTGGCTCAGACCGCCAACTCTGCCGCTAACGCCCCCTCCGCGGAGAAAACGAAAGTCCTCTGGCAGAAGCTCGAATCCAGCATCCACGACGTCGATCAGCATCTCGACGGCGTGATGGGCATTGCCATCGAAGACCTGAAAACCGGCGACCACTTTTTTCTGCGCGAAGATGAAGTTTTTGCCCAGGCCAGTTCCATCAAAATCGCCGTCCTCGCCAATCTCTATCTTCAAGCGCAGCAAGGCAAAATCAAGCTCACGGATCTCTACACCGTGCAGTCCTCCGACCTCGTCCCCGACAGCGATATCATGAACGGCCTTACTCCCGGTGTAACCCGCATCACGCTGCGCGATCTGGCCACCATGATGGTCGCAGTCAGCGACAACTCCGCTACTAATGTTCTGATCGACCGCGTCGGCATGCAAAATGTAAATGCCATGCTCGATTCCCTCGGTCTTACGCACACGCGCCTGCGCCGCAAGATGATGGACCTCGACGCAGCCAAACAGGGCCGCGAGAATATTTCCACCCCGCGTGAAATGATGACATTGCTGGAGGCAATCTATAAGGAAAAGCTGTTGAACAATGAATCCACCGCAGACTTCTTCAAAGTTCTGAGCACCAACAAAGATTCGTGGATTCCCCGCGACCTTCCCGCCGATCTTAAGATAGCCAACAAGCCCGGCGCGCTCGAAGGCGTGCGTAACGATTCCGGGATCGTTTTCGTCGAGGCCCGTCCCTACTTGATTTGTGTGATGACATCATTCCTGAGCAACGAGCGCGATGGCGAACAAGCTATCAGCAAGATATCGTTCGAAGCTTGGCGGATGTTTGACCGTCTCAGCCGCGCCTCGGAATATGGCCGCGTGGTCTCTCCCGGCAACGGCAAGCGATAAACTAAGGCCTTCCTCCGGACCGGCGCAACAGCTTCGCAATCTCGCTGTGATTGCGGGCCAGAGACCAGGTCAGCGCGGTATACCCATTGCGGCTGCGCAAGTTCACATCCGCGCCTGCGGCCAACAAGGCCTTAATCACCGCCGGGTTTGCCTTGGGATTTTCGCAGGCCAATATCAGCGCCGTCTGTCCGGTTTGGTCGAGCGCATTCACCTCAGGTTTCACCGCTGCGGAGAGCAATCTCTGCACCGCCGCCAGGTCTTCCTGCGCCGCCGCTCGCATCAGTTCAGTCTGATCAGGATCTTCAAAGCTTTCTCCCCAGTTGCCCAGTTCAACCGGCCAGGCGATGGGAATGATTCTCAGAACTTTAATGGCAACGTCTCCATTCATCTTCTGCCAGTCGTTGAGCTTGAAATAGTTTTTTAACAGGGGCTGAATCTGCGCTTCAATGATCGACTGCTGCACCAATCCATTACCGTAGACCCGGGAAGTCGGACCGTCTTTATCCCCGTCGCTCAAATGAAAATTACTGAACCCATCGGCGGTGTTCCACTCAAAATGTGCGTTCGCATATCGTGTAAACCCGGTCGGAGCCACCCACAAAACGGCGCCTAATAAAATGGCAAGCGCGACGAAGTAGGGCCATGACTGCCGTCCGCTATAACGCGAGACCAGCACCGCCCCTGAGCCCAGCAGAGCCAACGCCTCCAGCACCAGGCCGGCGCCCGTCAGAATTTCCCCGCCGGCGTTCCACCAATGAACTCGCCAATCCAGAAATCCGCCCGCGTCCATATGCCAGAAAGGATTGAAGTAGAGCGCCCCCAGACCCAACAGAAATAACACCGCGCCGGTTTCGAGCGCGGTCAGTGCCCATCGGGTTCGACGATTATGCGTGGCCGCGGGCGTAAGCATTGCTTTCTACCAGCAAGAGTATAGACAGCCTGCGGCAGCAAACCAATGCCCAACTGAAGTACCCGCCGCTTGGGCGGCGCCATCCTTATAAGTGCGGCCCCCAGCGCGCTTAACCCGCTCCGGTGACCTTGGCATGCGATCCTATCCTGCTCTGCTGTAGCAACGGCCCGGCATGCTGGGCCTCCACTGGCGGAGAAAAAAAATAACCTTGCCCTAATTCGCAACCCAGCTTTTGCAAATGTTCCAGTTGTGCCGCCGATTCAATACCCTCGGCAATCACTCTTATTTTCAGTTTTCGCGCCACCAGCGTAATCAATTCCACCGACTCCGCAGCGCCCCGCTCCAACAGCATCGCCGAAACCATGGAGCGATCAATCTTCACCGCTTCCACCTGCAGTTGCCGCAGCCGGTTCAGCGAGGAATTTCCCGTGCCAAAATCGTCAAGAATCACGCCGATCCCCAGCCGCTTCAGGCTGGCCAGCACCGAAGACGCAAGTTTAGCGTCGGCCGCCGCCACGCTCTCGGTAATCTCCAGGCGCAAGCGGGAGGCCGCCAGCCCAGTGGCGCGGAGCGCGCCTTCTACCCCGCTCAGGAACGCCGGGTCGGCGAGTTCTTTAGCGGAAACATTGATGCCCAGGTTCATTGCCCGCGCTGTGGGCAACTCCCGGTCCCATAAACAAAGCTGCTGGCACGCCTCCAGCACCAGCCATTTGCCGATCGCCACCAGCAACCCCCCATCCTCGGCCGCTGTCAGAAATTTTTGCGGCGAAATCAAACCCTGCTGCGGATGCTGCCAGCGCAACAGTGCCTCTAATCCTATGATCCGCCCGCTGTCGATGTGCACAACCGGTTGGTAAAACACCCGGAATTGTTTTCCTTCCATCGCCTGCCGCAACTCGCTCTCCAGTTTCAGCCGGTTCACCGCCCGCGTGTGCATGGCTTCATCAAACACCTCGCAGCGCGATCCGCCCAGAGCTTTGGCCCGCCGCATGGCAACCTCAGCGTCCTGTAAAATGTCTTCGCCGTGTTCCTGTAACGCTGTGCTCAACGCGATGCCCACACTCACCGTGGCACGCACCGGCTTCCCTTCAACCATCAAGGGAGCAGCCATGGCCGCCACAATCCGTTCTCCCACTCGCAAGGCATTGCTGGGATCGCTCACTTCCTCCAGCAGTACCGTGAATTCGTCCCCGCCCATGCGCGAGAGCACTGCGTCTTTCCCCGCCCAGGAAGGCGCCCGCGAAATCGTGTCGTCGTTGCGCAGGCTTGCGGCCAGACGCTGCCCAACCTCAATCAGCACCCGGTCTCCCGCCGCCGGTCCCAGGCGCTCGTTGAACACCTTGAATCCATCCAGGTCCACAAACAACACCGCATGCCGCCGTTCCGGATTACGCTGCGCCCGCAAAAACAAATGCTCCAGCCGCTCCAGGAAAAGCCGCCGGTTGGGTAACCCGGTTAGAGAGTCATGAAACGAATTGTGTTCGAGTTGCTCTTGCGCCCGCTTGCGTTCGGTCACGTCGCGGTTCACAATGACCAGCTTTTCAACCTCTCCTTTTTTATTCCGGATGGCGCTGGCAATCGACTCCAGCACCCGCCATGTCCCGTCTTTATGCCGAATGCGATAATCCAGCCTCTTTCCCACCCCGCTGCTGCGCGCCTCCCGCGCCGCTTCCAGAACCTTAAATCGGTCCTCGGGATGGATCTGCTCGAACGACGAAGTCTCCTTCAACTCCGCCGCTGAATATCCCAGGATTCTTTTATAGGCAGGACTGTTATAGAGACGGTTGCCCTTCACATCCACCAGCGCGATCATGTCCGCCGCATTTTCGGTGACGATTTTGAACAGCTCGTCCCGATGCTTCGATTCGCGCCCGATCCTGAACATGCGAATCTGCTGGTAGAGCACCAGCGTAATCAGCACACCAAGCGCAATCCAATTCCACAACGGAACCATCTCTAGTAAAGCCTCATCTTCAAGGAAGACATCGGCAATCCACGAAGGAAAATTTAACGGCTGATTTATTCCCCGCATGTTCTACGGTTTGGCCGACGACCGACGACCAACGACCAACGACCAACGACGCCTGCCCCACGACAAAATCCCACGCCACCCTTCATAATGTCCGCATGCACCCCGGCCACGATAACGATAACGAAAAAACCGTCCGCCGGCTCAAGACCTACGCCGGCGCCCAGGGCTACGTTTACCAGTACTACTTCGTCGGCCAGCGCCCCGCCCTCAAAGACGATCCCGAAGCTCCGGCAACCGAGTTTGTCTTCGACGTCACCTCCGACCGCAAGCTCACCTACTCCGTCAGCGTCTTCCTGCCGGAGCAAGCGGTATCGGCTTGGGCCGCGAATCACGGCCGCCAACTTACCGATCCCGAACAATACGCCGCCGCCAAGCTTCGCCTCTTCCGTGCCTTCGACGAACTTGCGGACGTGAAGGCCGAAGGCCGCCGCCTGTCCATCGACAGCACCTTGCTCGAAGAAGCCCTGGCCAGCTTGGGAGTGGAGTAAAAATTGCCAAAGCGTTTGGTAAGAGAGAACGAAAAAGACTACTCTGGTGTCTGAAAGAGAACGGCTGTTCTTCGGGAGATCCGAATGCTCCGCGTCAGTTGGATCACGGTCCTGCTATGGTTCAGCCTCTCGCTCCCCTCTCTGTGCTGCGAGTGCTCAGGCCGAACGCGACCGTGTGAATCGCTGAATAGCGACGCTGCATTTGTGGGCCGAGTGGTTGAGACAGTGGCCGTGAAACATCCCTTCGACAACAATTCCTATACTCCGGGCTATTCGATGCGTTTCGCCGTGGATGAAGCCCTGCGTGGCGATCTGAGTACCGAAATAACGATCGAGACAGGCGGCGGGGGTGGCGACTGTGGAACTCCGCTAAGCCCGGGAGGAAGATACCTAATCTTTGCCTATAAGAGTGAGAAAGACGGCAAGCTCTGGACGGGAATGTGTAACGGAAATAGGCAGCTAACGGGTGGACCGGAGGAAGAGGGACTTCTGGAACAATATCGATCGCTGGCAAAGAAAAGGACTGGCAGCATTTTCGGAACAGTTATTCAGGTCAAGCCAGTCTGGCGAGAGGAGGAGGTGGAAAGCTCGGCGCCACGTCCGGTGCAAAACATCATCCTCCATGCCAACACTGAAGCATCCACCTACCTCGCGAAGACCGCGAAGGATGGATCGTACGAGTTCGAGGCCCTGCCAAAAGGGAAATACACTGTGGTTCCAGAAATCGGCAACACGTTGGACTTTGATCGCGAGTATGAGGAAAACTATCAAGCAGAAGTCGGGGGAGGGGCCTGTGCAAACATCAATTTCAGCCTCCAACCCATCACCCGCATTCGCGGTCATCTGACACTGCCTGCTGGACTCGAGACATTGAAGCAGATTGAAGTCGTCGCACTTCCAGCGCGCTTGCGAAATCCGGATGCAACCAGCGGAAAATGGGACCTGACGGACGAAACGGGCCGCTTCGATCTGTGGCCCCTGCCGCCCGGCGATTATTACGTTGGAGTGAATATAAACAGCTCACCGAAGGAGGACGCTCCGTTCCCGCCCACATACTATCCGGGTGTTGCAAATCCAAAGGCTGCAACCATCGTGCATCTAGACGAGGGTGAGGTTAAGGACCTGGAGCTGCCGCTGCCTGAGGTTGCTAAGCCTCGGACAGTACACTTTGTGGCAATCGGTTTGGACGGGAAGCCAATGAGAAAGATCTACATTCAATTGGAAGACCTGCGTCATCCGGGCGATGCTGCAAGCTACGTAAATGTGGATCTGGATAGTACTGGAGCCGGAACGATGTTCGTTTACGCAGGCTATTCCTACCATCTGCATGGCAGCCATTGGGTAAGCTATGGGAACGATTGGTGCTCCAAGCCAGTTGTAATTCCCGCCGGCGCCAAGCCGGTGGAGGCGCGCTTCGTCATGTACAGGAAAGACGTTAGCTGCGTCATAGCTGAGACTGATGGATTAAGGAAATAGTGCGTGCAATCTTGACGAGGGCGACGTCGGTGGTTTTGTCGCCGGCGCTGCAGGGGTTCTGACAGTGGGAAGATTAAAGTACGGCTCCGCAGCATTGTTATTGGTTGCCCTTATCTGCTGCGCAAATGCGGCCTCGCAGCAAACAGTACGCTGGTCGGGGCAGAAAGCCAACGCCTGGTATGCCCAACAGCCCTGGCTGGTGGGCAGCAACTACATTCCCAAGTCAGCGATCAATCAATTGGAAATGTGGCAAGAGCCCACCTTCGACCCCGCCCAGATCGAAAGAGAACTCACCTGGGCCGAAGCCATGGGCATGAACACCATGCGCGTCTTCTTACATGACTTGCTCTGGCAACAGGACGCCCCCGGTTTTCAAAAGCGCCTCGATCAATTTCTCGCTATCGCCTCCCGCCATCACATCCGCCCCATGCTGGTGCTCTTCGACTCCTGCTGGGACCCTTCGCCTCGCCTCGGCCCGCAGCACCCACCCATCCCCGGAGTGCACAACTCCGGCTGGGTGCAAAGTCCGGGCGCAGTAGCGCTCGCCGATCCCAAACAATATCCGCGCCTCAAAGAATATGTCGTCGGCGTGATCAAAGCGTTCGCCAATGACGACCGCATCCTCGCCTGGGATTTATGGAATGAACCCGGAGGCGTCAGCGACAACAACTATCCCAACGAAGAATTGAAGGCCAAAGACAAGATCGCCCGCATCGCCACGCTCCTGCCGCAAGTTTTCGCCTGGGCCCGCGAAGCCAGTCCTACGCAGCCTCTCACCAGCGGCATCTGGGACATCGACATCGCTGCCTCTAATCCCAACCTCGGCGAACTGCAGCCCATCCAACTGCGCGAGTCTGACGTCATCACCTTTCACAACTACGGCTGGCCGGAATCCTTCAAGCAGGAAGTCGCCTGGCTCAGGCAATACCATCGCCCGGTAATTTGCACGGAATATATGGCACGCTCCCGCGGCAGCACCTTCGACACTATTTTGCCCATCGCCAAACAAGAACATGTCGGCGCCATCAACTGGGGCTTCGTCGCCGGAAAGACTCAAACTTATTTGCCTTGGGATTCCTGGCAGCGTCCCTATGTGGTCGAGCAGCCCTCCGTCTGGTTCCACGAAGTCTTGCGCGGCGACGGCACTCCCTATCGCCAGGCCGAAGTCGATTTGATCCGGCAACTTACCGGCAAACACTAGCCTTTATGCACAAGCTGGTGTGACCCACGTCACAACCCGGCGTGACCAATGCCGTTTTCCCCCTGCCCGTTCTTTGTGCAGAATATAATGCGTGGAGGGATGGGGTTTCCTGAAACCGGCATCACCAACCGGCACTTGCTTTAAACTCAGCGGACTCTGATACTTACCAAGCTTATGGCATTGCTTTGGCTGCGCTTCGCACTGGGTTGCTACTTCATCGGGCTGATCTACGCCTTCTTCGCGCTCAGCCGGACCAGCGACCTTTTCAGCCGCATCGCGCTTCATGCCGCCAGCTTAGGCATGGTTTTCCACTTCGTCTCGCTGGTTGAACTGTTTATGTCCGGGCACGTGGTCTGGGCCTCGGTGCATAACGGCGAATCGCTGCTGGCCTTCTTCTCCATGACGTTCTTCATGATCATCTACGCCATCTACCAGACCACTTCCCCCGGCGTAGTCGTCTTTCCCATCGTATTTTTTCTCACCTTCGTCGCCGCCGTCGATCAGCAACCGGTTCTGCTGACCGCTTTCGTCCAGCACAAGGGATGGCTGATCGCACACATCATTTTGATTTTCACCGGATACGCCGCGCTCGTCCTCAGCTTCGGCGCCAGCCTGCTCTACCTGCTGCAAGAGCGCCGCCTGAAGGCCAAGAAACCCAGCAGCCTGATTTCTTTTCTGCCCGCTCTCGAAGTCATCGACCAGATCGGCTACCGCTCGCTCCTCCTCGGCTTTCCCTTCATGACTTTAGGCCTGATTACCGGATCGATCGTTGCTATGTCAGCCTACGGCCACGTCGATTTTGCCGATCCTAAAATTTTGCTTTCGATTCTGATGTGGCTGGTCTACATGGTGATGGTGTTCACGCGCTGGAATTCGGGATGGCGCGGCCGCCGTGCCGCCGTGCTGGCCACCTTTGCCTTCGTCGCGGCGATCGTCGCCTGGGCCGCGAATTATTTCTCCACCATCCACAGGTTCGTCGCCTCATGAGTCAGCAAATATGAGATATCAACTCATCGGCGTGAATCACAAGAGCGCACCACTCGAAGTGCGCGAGCGCCTGGCCATTCCTGAATCCAAGCTGCCCGATTGCTGCCGCGACCTCACCGCCCATCCCGGAGTGGAAGAAGGCATGATCATTTCCACCTGCAACCGCGTGGAGATGATCACCCACACCTCAAACGGCTCCGCCGACCTCCGCGGATTTCTTCACGATCACTTTCATCTGACCGCCGCAGAACTCGATTCACATCTGTACGAGTTCCGCGAAAAAGAAGCCGTGCGCCATCTTTTCCGCGTAGCTTCCAGCCTCGATTCCATGGTGGTCGGCGAAGCCCAAATCCTCGGCCAGGTCAAGGAAGCCTATGCCACCGCCCGCGCCGTCGGCTCGGTGCGCGGACAACTCGATCAACTCTTCACCCGCGCCTTCGCCGTAGCCAAGCGCGTGCGCAGCGAAACCGCCGTCGGATCGTCCTCAGTTTCCATCGCCTCGGTTGCGGTGGAACTCGCCAAAAAGATTTTCGGAACCCTGCAAGGAAAGAACGTCTTCATCGTCGGCGCGGGAAAGATGAGCGAACTCGCCGCCCGCCATCTGATGGCCCACGGCTGCGCCTCCATCTTTGTAGCCAATCGCACCTACGACCGCGCCATCGGCCTCGCCCAGCGCTTTAACGGACAGGCCATCAAGTTCGAAGATCTCTACGACTCCTGCGACAAAGCCGACATCGTCATTACCTCGACCGGATCGCCGCACGCCATCTTCCGCAAAGAACATGGCGAACAGTTTCTCTCGCGACGCAAGAACAAGCCCATGTTCTTCATCGATATCGCCGTTCCCCGCGACGTCTCCCCGGAAATGGCCAAGCTCGACGGCATCTTCGCCTATGACATCGACGACCTGCAGCAAGCAGTCAGCAGCCACGTGGCCGACCGCCGCCACGAAGCCGAACTCGCCGAAGCCATTATCACCAGCGAAGTTGAGCGCTTCGAAGCGAGGCTGCATACGCTAGACGTCGTTCCCACCATCGTCAGCCTGCAGGATCATCTCGAGACCATTCGTCAGGCCGAAATCGACCGCGTCCGCGGCCGCATGGGTCCGCTCACTCCCGACCAGGAAATGGCCATGGAAGCCTTGACCCGTGGCATCATCAACAAAGTCATGCACACCCCCATCACCACGCTGAAGACTGCGGCGCGTGAATCCGAGGCCACGACGGTGATCGACGTGGTGCGCAGGCTGTTCAATCTGCACGACAAAGAAAAAGGCCCGGCGTCGCAGGCTAACAGGGAAGCGCCTGGCAAGAAAGAAGTGGAAACACGCCACTGACGAAGTCGCGAAGCGACGGCAGATTGCAGCCCACGGCGTGAGCCGTGGGTATGCTAGGGAGAATGGAACAAGTCCCGTAGGGACGAAAGAGGCTGAATCAAAAATGACAGCGAAGAGCGCATCCGCGGATATTAAAATCTGCTTAAACAGCGAATGGTTCTTGATGAACCGTTCGCCGAATGCTATCTTCAAGTCGGTTCTCAAGCGCGGCACAGCACCATTCTTAGGCGGCCTAACCGGCCGCCTTTCGTTTTTGGTGAGCAATCTGCGAAGGATCACTGACCATGCCTAAACTCCGTATCGGATCCCGCGGCTCGCAACTCGCGCTCTGGCAATCGAACCACATCTCCGCGCTTCTACGCTCGCGCGGCCACGAAGTCGAGATCGAAATCATCCACACCACCGGTGACAAGATCACCGACGTCGCCCTCGCCATGGTCGGCACCAAGGGCATGTTTACGAAAGAAATCGAGGAAGCCCTCGCCGCCGGACGCGTCGATCTCGCCGTGCATTCCCTCAAAGACCTGCCCACCGAACTTCCTCCGGGATTCGAAATCGCCGCCATCACCGAGCGTCACGATCCGCGCGACGCTTTCTGCTCGCGCCACTATCCTAGCTTTCAGGAGCTGCCGCAGGGCGCGCGCGTCGGCACCTCCAGCCTGCGCCGCCAGGCGCAGATCAAAGCCATCCGCCCCGACCTCGATATTCATCCCCTGCGCGGCAACGTCGACACCCGCCTGCGCAAACTCGAGCAAGGCGAGTACGACGCCATCATTCTCGCCGCCTCAGGCCTGAAGCGACTGGGCAAAACCGACCTCATCAAGCAGATCATCCCCGCCGACATCATGTGCCCCGCCGCCGGACAAGGCGCTCTCGGCATCGAAATCCGTTTAGGCGACTCCGCCACGCGCCAACATCTCGAATTTCTGAACGACCCCGCCGCCCGCGCCGCCACCACTTGCGAGCGCGCCCTGCTCAACAGCCTCGGCGGAGGCTGCCAGGTCCCCATCGGCGCCTTCGCGGAAATGCGCGACGGCAAACTTCATCTCGAAGCCATCGTCGCCGATCCCGACGGCTCGCAACTTCTCCGCGAATCGCGCGACGGAGACCTCAGCGATCCCGCAGCCTTGGGCAACGCCGTAGGAAAAACTCTCCTCAGCCGCGGCGGCGATAAAATCCTCGAAACCGTTTACGGCCGCGGTCTCGCCGTCGTGCCGCAACCATGAGCGCGATCAGCATTGCAGCATGAAAGCCCGCAGCGTTCTCCTGCAACTTCTCGGTGGCACCAAAAGTTCGCACGCCCTGCGCCGCTGGATCAACCTCTGGCCGCCGTTTCTTGGCGCGGGCATTCGTGTTAAACACATTGCGCCCGACATGAAAGCGGTCGACGTCGAGATGAAGCTGCGCTGGTGGAACGCGAACTACGTGGGCACGCAATTCGGCGGATCGCTCTTTGCCATGACCGACGCCTTCTATATGCTGATGGTGATGCACCATCTGGGCGAGAGCTACATCGTGTGGGATAAAGCTGCCACCATCCGCTACCGCAAGCCGGGGCGGGGAACCGTTCGCGTGGAGTTTCGCATCTCCGATAACCAGGTCGAGGACATTCGAGAGAAGTTGAAGACGCTGCCCAAGTACGAGCCCGTCTTCGTAGTGCAAGTAAAAGATGAAGCCGGCACCGTAATCGCCGAGGTCGACAAGTTGCTGCACGTGCGTAAAAAGCAAGATGAGCTACCGACTGCAGAGTAGCAAAGAATAAACCGTGTACATCCCCGAACACTTTCGCGTGCGCCACCCCGAAGACGCCATCGCCTTCATGCGCGCCAATCCCTTCGCCATCCTGATCTCGACCACAGCGGACGGGCCTTTCGCTACGCACCTCCCGCTGTTCGTTCGCCAACAGGAAGAAACGCTGACGCTGCGCGGCCACGTCGCCAAAGCCAATCCGCACTGGCGCTATCTGGAACAGGACCCGCAGTGCCTGGCGATTTTTCACGGCGCGCACTCCTACATCTCTCCCAGCAACTACGCCGCGCAGGAAAGCGTCCCCACCTGGAACTATGCCGCCGTGCATCTCTATGGAACTGCACGCCTGATGTCCTCTCAGGAAGATTTGTTGGACATGCTGCATGAACTGATGGGCAGCTTCGAGCCCGCCTATGCCGAGCAGTGGGCCGCCCTGGATGAGTCTTACCGCCAGCGTATGCTCAACCACATCGTAGGCTTCGAGATCACCGCGACCAGAATCGAAGGCAAATTCAAACTCAGCCAGAACCGCTCGCGTCAGGATCAAACCAATGTGATCGAATCTCTGGCGAAATCCGGGGACACCGCGATTGCAGGAGTCTCGCAGTTGATGGGCGATCAAGGACTAGGCGTGCGGCCGGAAACAAAAGAATGAGCAAGAAAACAAAATCGACGCAGATGCCGCTGAAAACAATCCGGATACTGGTGGGCCGCGCCCGCCACCAGGCTGGAGCGCTGTCCGCCGAACTGCGCAAGCTGGGGGCAACGGTTCTCGAAATCCCCTTCATCGAAATCCGCAAGCCCCGCAGTTTCAACGCGCTGGACACGGCCTTGCAGAATTTGAGCAACTACGACTGGCTTATTCTGACCAGCGCCAACGGCGTCGAAGCCATGTGGGAACGACTCGATAAGCTGAGACTTACTCTGGGAAACGTTCGGGAAGGGCACGACTTTAGTCGTGCCGTCAGAGCAGAAAAAAGAAATCCGGCTTTAGCCGCTGAGGGCGTGCGTATCGCCGCCATCGGCCCCGCCACCAAGAAAGCCATTGAGCAGCGCGGAATGAAAGTTGACGTGGTTCCGAAAGAATACGTCGCCGAGTCGGTGGTAAAGAGTTTGCGTAAACGCGTGAAAGGAAAGCGCGTGCTACTGGTACGCGCCAAAGTTGCCCGCGACGTGATTCCGGATGAACTGCGCCAGGCGGGCGCTGTAGTCGATGTGGTGGAAGCTTACGAAACTGTGGTTCCCGAATCTTCGCGCACTCGCCTGCGGGCCGCGTTCAAAAATCCTGCTCGCACTCCGCACGTCATCACCTTCACCAGTTCGTCGACGGTGCGTAACTTTGTGGCGCTCGTGGGCAAGCGGCCGGGAAGTTTTGCTGAAACTCAGTTTGCATCCATCGGCCCGGTCACTTCGTCCACTCTCCGCGAACTTGGCCTCGAGGTGGATATCGAAGCGCGGGAGTTCACCATCCCCGGTTTAGTCGCCGCCATCGTTCGCAGTTTGTCCCATCGCATGGAATCAACAAGATAGCGTTTTCGCCTCCTGTAGAATCAAGCACTTAACTTTAAGTTAGTGGGTAGGAACAGATTGGGATGGCGGAGGCTGGGAGTCGAATTGCGGCTGCCGCCGGTGCCCAGGATGCCATTTGCGGAGCTTCTAAGGCCCCTGGCGTCGACGATCGGTCATTGGGTGGGCCCAAGGGTCGCCCCAAGACTTGGAAGCGCTAGAATCGCCTCTGGCTGCGTTTGCCCTCTAGTAGAATCAACGACTTAGCCGTAAGTTATTGATAACAATAGAAACGGCTATTCCGACAGCGAGCAACTGCAATCTGCCGGCGGAACATGCGCCAGCAGGAAATCCGCCACGCGCCGGTAAGCGTCAATCTGATTCTCCACGCGCGCGAATCCATGGCCTTCGTTCTCATAGATTTTGTAATCGACGGTCCCGCCGCGTTTCTTGATTGCGTCCACGACTTGCTGCGTCTCTGATTTCGGGCAGCGCGGATCATGACCTCCGGCCAGCAAAAGCAGAGGCGCTTTGATCTGGTCGATGAAGTTAATAGGCGAGCGGTCTTCGTAGAGCGCTTTATTTTTCACCACATCGCCCATGGTCGCGAGATCCGATTGCTGCAGCACCGGATCTTCATTCTCGATTTCGGTAAACCAGTTCACGAAAGGCACGATGGGCACGCCCGCGGCCCAGACATCGGGAGCTTTCGTCACTGACATCATGCTGAGATAGCCGCCATAGCTGCCGCCCATCACGGCGATCTTTTTGGGATCGAGGTGACCGGTCTGCTTGATCCAGTCAACACCAGCGAGTACGTCCTGCAAATCGCCGCCGCCCATATCGAATAGATTGGCCTGCTGGAATTCTTTTCCGTATCCAGAAGACCCGCGATAGTTGGGCGCGAGCACCATGTAGCCCTGGTTCGCGGCGTACTGCACGAAGCGGTTGAAAGAATTCATGGTCTGCGACGTGGGGCCGCCGTGGATGTAGACGATGGCCGCATTCTGTCCGTTGCGCGCCATGTTGAAGGGCACGTAGAGGAAGGCGGAGATGGTCCACTTGCCGTCGCGGCTGGGATAGTGCACGAGGTAAGGCTCGACCATGTCTTCGGAATTTACGCCGGCGACGAGGGAATGCGTGACCTGATGCGACTTGCCGGTCGCCATGGTGTAGACCCAGAGATCGCCGGGAGCAGTAGGGCCGTTGTGATAGTAGAGCAGGCGTGAGCCATCTTTGGTGAAGGCAGAGTGGCCGCCCGCCGGAGTGTTCACGCCTTTTGGGATTGGTAGCTTGGTCGATTTGCCGCTCGTGAGATCGTGGAGGGCGTGCAGATAGATGTCTTCGTTGCCGTCGACGTTTGCACTAAAAGTGACGTCCTTGCCGTTCGGCGAGAATTCTCCGCCACGAATTTCCCATTTGTCGCGCGTGAGCCATGAGAGTTGCTTAGTCGAAATCTCCAGCAGGCCGACGTTCTCGTAGCCATTAGCAGCGTTCGAGGTGAATAGAACGTGCGTGCCGGTCGCAGAAATGTCATTCGCGGAATATCTCTGCTCCCCTTCATGCGGCGTGAGCAGAGTGCTCTTTCCCGTCGCCACATCGGCGATAAAAATATTCGAGTCCGTGCCCTTCGCTTGTTCCTGCGTGTAGGCGATGTACTTTCCATCCTTCGACCAGATCGGATCCGAGTTGCCTCGATCTTGCGGGGTGTTGGTGGTGAGGTGTTTCACCTCGCGCATCAAGGTGTCGTAAATGTCGATCTCGTGGGCCGCGGATGTTTTTGGTTTGACTAGATATGCCAGGTAGCGGCCGTCAGGTGACCACGTGGGATCGCTCTCGGCGATCTCGCGCGTGCTGGTGAGATTGACGACCTTGCCGGTTTTCGGCGAGACCAGAAAAATATCCCACTGCTCGTCACCATCGTAGTCGGATTGATAGGCGATCCACTTGCCGTCGGGCGACCAGGCGGGCGCTGTCTGGCGTTGATCGCTGACCGTGAGTTGCACCGGCCATCCGCCTTCGGCGGGGACGAGCCATAAGTTGTTGCGCCCGCTCATGTTGGAGATGAAGGCGATGCTCTTGCCATCGGGCGACCAGGTGGGGCGGCCGACCTGCCGCGTCATGTAAAGCTTCTCGATGGTCATCCCACGGGGTTCGACTTGCGCGTTGGGTTTCGACGCAATCTGTTTGGGGTCGGTGATGGCCTGCGGCGTGGGAAGAGTCTGGGCGGAAGTTTCAGCGGCGACGGTGCTCATGAGTATGACGATAGCAAAGAGCGAGAGTCTGGGCATGGGGTGTGGGCCGGAGTTGATCCGAAGCGAAAGTTTAGCAGACGGGATCGGTGAGGAGAAACGCTTATTGCCGGGGAGTGCGCTCAACTTCCAGGCGGGTAACCCGCTCGCGCAGGTTAGAGATGTCACGCGTGGCTTCCAGTTCGGAGCGCAGGTAGGCGTTTTCGAGGAGAGTTTTCATCTGCGTGAAGCCGGAATCCATCTTGTCTTCGAGACGGCTGAAATCGGAATCCATTTTGCCTTCGAGACGTTTGAAGTCTGCCCTGAGCTGGGCGGTTTCAGAATCGATCTTGGCATCCACTTGTTTCAGATCGCTTTTCAACTCACGCAGCTCGGGAGCGATGAAATCCTGCAGGAGTTGGCGAACGGATTGAACGACATCGGACATTGAACTATTGTTGCCGCGATTGTGCCGAAAAGCAAGGAAGATTCGCTTAGAGGCGTAGCTTAAGGTTCGAAATGGGAAGGCATTAGCGTCGGCGGCGAGTTTCAGGGTTGACTTTTCCCCGAAATCCGGAGGACTTCGCCGGATGGTAGTTGACTTGCGTCCGGCAGGCTAAGCTTTCGCCTCTTCGTGCATTTCCACCGTGCTCCAGGTCTTGTCCCCGGCATGGCAGAGATTTTCCACGGGGCACTCGACGCATTTTGGCTTGCGGGCGATGCAGAGTTTGCGGCCGTGCCAGATGATCTGGTGGGAAAACAAAATCCATTTGTCGCGCGGGATGACGCGCATCAGGTCCTGCTCGATTTTTTGCGGATCGTTATTCGTGGTGAGTTCGAGGCGGCGCGAGATGCGGTGCACGTGAGTATCGACAACCACGCCTTCGGCGATCTGGAACCAACTGCCCAGCACTACGTTTGCGGTTTTGCGGGCGACGCCGGGCAGGGTGAGCAGGTCTTCCATCTTGAGCGGAACCTGGCCGCCGAAGTCGGCGACAACTTTCTTGGCTGCGCCGACGACTGATTTTGATTTGTTGCGGAAGAATCCGGTGGAGCGGACGTCGGGTTCGAGCTGCTCCGGAGTAAGGGCGGCGAAGGCTTCGACGGTAGGATATTTTCGGAACAGATCGGGTGTGACGCGGTTTACGTTTACGTCCGTGGATTGCGCGGAGAGGATGGTCGCGACCAGAAGTTCCCAGGCGCTGGTATGGGTGAGGGCGCACTTAACGTCGGGGTAGAGTGTGTCGAGGCGCGTGAGGATTTCGGTGATGCGGTCGGGGGCGAGGGGATTGTAGTTGGCCCGCTTTTTCACGGAAACTGAGGCAGGCTTGGCGCTGGCTCGGCGGACGAGGGCGGCCGCCGCTCCACTGGTTTTTTTCGGGGAGCGAGATTGCTGGCTGGTGCGCGGCTTTTGGGGCGCTGGCTTCGCGGACAAGAGTGTTCGCGCCACACGGTCCTGGCGGCCGGTGCGGGCGGGTTGGCGGGGAGTGCGTCCGCGGGGCATGAGGGCCACATCTTAACAGAGCGGTAGGGGTGAGACCTCGGTAACCATCCTGAGAATTGACGGGCACCATGCGCCCCGGTAGTCTGGAAACAATCTCGTATTCAGGAAAAATATTGTGGCCGTAAGTTCCATTCAACTCGGGCAGGTGTGGCGCAGCGATAGTGATGGCCAGGATTATCTGGTCACCAAGGTTTACAGCGAAGTGTTCAGCCAGTATGCCATGCTGCGGCCGGCGGGCATTACCGCCCCGGATGCGCCTACGATTCGCGTGAAGGTGACCAAGAACGCCGAAGGCGCCGGGCTACCGGGCTACACGTTCACGCAGGATGGATCGTTCTAGGCGCGAAGTGTCTGCGCCAATTTCCGATACACTTGAAAAGCTAGTACCCAGTACCTAGTACCTAGTGCCCAGAACGGAATTGGGTTCGAGGTTTTACTGGGTACTGAGTACTGGGTACTGGGTACTGGTACTGGCAACTGTCCCATGACTGAAAAAATTCTGGCTGTCATCTTCGTGTTTATTAATGCCGTGATCAGCACGACCGGATATGCCGGGGTGATGCTGCTGATGGCGATTGAGTCGGCATGCATTCCGCTGCCTTCGGAATTGATCATGCCGTTTGCCGGGTACCTGGCGTTTACCGGAAAGTTCAAGCTGTTGTGGCTGGCGACTTTCGGAGCGATCGGCTGCAATCTGGGTTCGCTGGTGGCGTATGAGATTGGCAATTATGGAGGGCGTCCGCTGGTGGAGCGCTATGGTCGCTGGATTCTGATGGGCAAGCGCGAACTGGATTGGGCGGACAGATTCTTCGCGCGCTGGGGATATCTTGCCGTGTTCTTCGGGCGGTTGCTGCCGGTGATTCGAACTTTCATTGCGCTTCCCGCCGGAGTGGCGCGCATGCCCCGCGGACGTTTTCATCTTTATACATTTCTGGGATCGTGGCCATGGTGTTTGGGCCTGGCGTATCTGGGCATGAAGCTGGGAGAGAACTGGCGCGATTTGGGAAAATACTTTCACAAGTTCGACGCCGTGATTGGAGTGGTATTAGTAGCGGCGGTGGGCTGGTTTGTGTGGAGTCATTGGCAGCATAGGATCAACCGTCAGCCGTCAGCTATCAGCCATCAGTAGGGTCCGATAGCCGAGTCAAAGACTGACTGCACAGGCAAGAATTTGTGTCTAAGGTTTATCAGGCGCCGTTTTGGCTTTGAAGTATTCAGGGTGTTCTTTTTCGATTTCAGCTCCAATTTCTCCCCCGAGCTTCGCTCCAATCTTGGCGCAGCCGCCGACAGAGTCACCCATTACTGACGGCATGACGGAAGTGAGTTTGGCCTTCAAATCAGCGGATGGCTCGCGTCTCTTTGGGTTTTCAGCTGTCGGTTGCAGGGCGATCAGTTGCTTAAGTTCTTCATCGGTAAAGTATTTCTCGTAGACACTGGCGTACACGTCCAAAAAGTCATCGACCTTGAGCCGTTCGAGCATCCTTTTGCCCCACTCCTCGGCGAACGCGGGGTCGCAGGTAGAGCACTTCTCGGCAATCTTCTTTTTGCCTTCCTCTACCGTCTGCTTTAGATTGCCCTTGACGGCCTCCCTGGCGCCGGATGCTTCAACCAGCTTAACGGCATCCGCGTGAAGGGTAGGGTCGACTTTGTTCGACGTCGACGCGCTTTGTTGTTCTGAGGGTCTGTCGCCAGTCGACTGAGCACTTGCCGCAAAGGCGATAGCGAGGACGAAAGTGATGTGGCAGATCCGGTTCATGGTGCGGAATTATACGCTCAGGGAATTCGGATTCAGTACTGTCGGCACCGGTTTCGCCAGCTGCGACGCTACGATCTGCCATCTACCATCCCGCTTCACCACCACATCCATGTAAATGTAGCGGACCGTCGAGCGACGTCCGTTTTGCTCGACTTCATCTTCTTCCGAGCCGTGCACGATGGCGAAGTCTTTGTTCAGCAGGCGGATGGTGCGTCCTGTCGAGGTCATCGAGAGATAGCGGATCGCTCCTGACGTGAGATTTTCGATTACGTCTGTCTTCGTGAACGCCCTTCCAGACTCATCGTGTTGCACGTAGTCGTCGGCAAAGATGCGGGAGAGTTCGGCGGCGTCGGCGGCGATCAGGGCGCGGTCGCCATCTTCGAAGAGTTGTAGAATCTGTTGTTCGTCGGAGTTCACGAGTTTCTTCGTCTCTCGCTAGTTTACAAGTTCTTTTTCCTGGAGGCCCCTATGCTTCGAATGGTGCGATTCAATGCAATGCTGATTTTCTTTGCCGTCGCGATTCCGGTTCTTTCGTTCGGTCAAACTGCGCCCGCTAATTCCGACAAGCCGTTTGTGGTCGAGTATTACTACAAAACCAAGTGGGGACATGCCAACGAGTTTTTGAAGCTGTTTAAGAAGAATCACTATCCCGTGCTGAAAAAAGAAATGGAGATGGGACGCATCGCCAAAGTATGGATGGACCAGCCGCGCTACCACACCACGGAAGACGGGCGCTGGGATTATCGTGTGACCATCGTCTTCAAGAACGCGACCGTGGCCAATGAAGCCTTTGATGAGGCGGCTCTGCAGAAGCAGATGTACCCCGACCAGGAGACGTTTCAGCGGGAAGAGCAGCGGAGGTTTGAAATTTTAGAGGCGCATTGGGATTTGCCGGTGAAGGGAATGGAACTGGAGAAATAGTCGATAGTCTCGAGTACCGAGTCCCGAGAAAATTCAAAATCGCGATGCATAGATGCTTCTTGTGCGACTCGGGACTCGAGACTCGGGACTTCCTCCGTACACCTCCTACCGAAAAGATGTTAAAGCCACGTAACAATTACGCGGCAAATCCTTTATCGCTGCTATTCAAATTTGGAATGAGACGGCGGCGAAAAATGCTCCATACTCTTAAGCATGGACCCATTTTTATCCGCTGAAGATTCTCATGTGGAGCTGTTGCACGAGATTGGCGTACGGCTGGCCTCGGCTGATGGTTTTCACGAAGTGCTCACGCGCGTGGTCGAGTTTGCCTCGGCGCTGGTGAAGTGCGATTCCTGCCTGGTGTATGTGCTCGAAGGGGACGAGTTGGTGCTGCGGGCTTCGAAGAATTCGCATCCCGACGTGGTCGACCGCCTGCGGCTTAAACTGGGGCAGGGCATTACGGGATGGGTGGCGGAGCATCAGGAACCCGTGGCGGTGTCGGAGAACGCCGCGCTCGATCCGCGCTTTCAGTTCTTTCACGAGCTGCCGGAAGATTCTTACCAGGCGTTCCTGTCGGTGCCGCTAATGTGCCGCGGGCGGGTGATGGGCGTGATCAATTTGCAGCACCGGCAGCATCATGTCTACAGGCGGCGCGAGATTCGGCTGATCTCTACCATTGGATTTCTGGTGGGGGCTGAGATCGAACTGGCGCGCCTGGAAGATGCGAACTCCGACCTGTCAGAGAGATTGCAGACGCGCAAGGTGGTGGAGCGCGCCAAGGGAATTCTGCAGCGCGATCTCGCGTTGACGGAAGAGCAATCCTATTTGATGTTGCAGCGGCAAAGCCGGCAGAAGCGCAAGCCCATGAAAGAAATTGCCGAGGCGGTGGTGTTGAGCGATGAGCTGCGGGGGAATTCGGCTCCGGCAAAAGTCACCTAGACGCTTACCACGTAGACTTCCCCGGACGAGGTCGTCCGGGGCTCCACAAATCAGGTCACAATAAACCGGGAGCAGAACTGGGTGTCTGCTCCCGGATTGTCAGCGGCATTCGTGGCGGCTAGCGCGAGGCCATCGCGGTTGTGATTGCAACCGGGGCGGCCCGCGCCACTTCCGGAGTAGAAGTGGGCACGGCAAAGTGCAGTGTCACTCCATACTCGGGAAGTTCCATGGTGCTGACAAAGCTTCCCTCCGGCGTGGAAACCAAGACAATGCGGCTGGTATCGGTGGGTTGCGAGGCTTCCGTATCGGAAACCAGCATGAGGAAGCCGGCTGACTTACCAGTCATCTTATTCAGGGTTAACAGCTCCGACGCGCCTCTTTCCGCCATGGTGAAGCGGTAAGTTCCCGCCGGCACTTTGGCTTTTTGCCAGAGAACGTCGTGGCTAAGGGTGAAGGTGCTGGAGGGTTCCTGCGCGGAAGCCAGGCTGGGCGCGAAGTTCAAAGCGCTCAGAAACAAAACGGCGGCGTAGGTGATTCTGCGAATCGATTTCATGGTGTATCTCCTTTTCTGTTGCTCGGGAGAGCGGTTTCCGAGCACGGTCCGAAGAGCACACTTCCGGCGTATGTCCGGATGCGCGGGCTCAGATTGAAGTGGAGATCAACGGGGTCGGAAGGAGTGCAGGGCCGACATCAAGGCTGGCCTGCAAACGTTGCGAAAAGCTGGGCTGCGAAAAGTCCGGCTGCGGAGCTGGTTCTCGAAGCAATTCCACTATGAAGGATGTGGGCGCCAGTGTCCAACGCAAAATATTTATGCGGAGGATTCGAGTGACGGTAGAGAATTTTATTAGACCGCTCGCTGATCTGTACCCTCCATTCAGGCGATTTTCTGCGCGTTCGGCGGCAGCGGTTTGCCAAACGCCTGCGGGATACGAGAACATACAAGGTTTGCACATCCATACAGATTCATACTGAGAAAGCGTCCAACCTATGGCGACACGGAACAAGTCTGCGAAGAATACGGCGACAGCGAAAACCTCCCGCGTGGAAGTGATGGAAAATTCCCAGCGCGATTCGAAAGCAAAGGCGACGAAGCGGGGCAGCGCGCGTGATAACGGCAGCATCGCTCCGGCCAAGGGAAAGCTAGGCGTGATGATTCCGGGCATGGGCGCGGTGGCCACGACGTTTGTTGCAGGAGTCGAAGCCATCCGCAAAGGGCTGGCCAAGCCGATCGGGTCGCTCACGCAGATGGGTACGGTGCGGCTGGGGAAGCGCACTGACGGGCGCTCGCCGAAGATTAAGGAGTTTGTGCCGCTGGCCGGGTTGGACGATCTGGTTTTTACCGGCTGGGATATTTTCGAAGACAACATGTACGAAGCGGCGTCGAATGCGGGAGTACTCGACCAGCGGCTGCTGGATCAACTGAAGCCGTTTCTCTCCACCATTACGCCGCGCCCGGCGGTGTTCGATCACAACTACGTGAAGAAGATTGACGGCCCCAACGTGAAGAAGGGCAAGAACAAGATGGAGTTGGCGGAGCAGTTGCGCGACGACATTCGCGACTTCAAGAAGACGAGCGGGGCGAGCCGGCTGGTGACCATGTGGTGCGGATCGACTGAGTCCTACGTAGTCGCAGGCCCGGCGCATCAAACGGTGAAGTCGTTCGAAAAAGCTTTGCGTGACAACGACGAGACCATCGCTCCGTCGATGGTGTACGCCTACGCGTCGATGATGGAAGGCGTTCCGTTCGCGAACGGCGCACCGAATTTGACGGTCGATCTGCCGGTGATGCTGGAGTTGTCCAGGCAGAATGAAGCGCCCATCTGCGGCAAAGATTTTAAGACCGGGCAGACTTTGATGAAGACAATTCTCGCGCCCGGATTCAAGGCTCGCATGCTGGGTTTGAACGGATGGTTCTCCACCAACATCCTGGGAAATCGCGATGGCGAAGTTCTGGATGATCCCGGGTCGTTCAAAACCAAGGAGGAGTCCAAGCTTTCAGTGCTCGAACACATTTTGCAGCCTGATCTTTATCCCGAGCTTTACGGCGATATGTATCACAAAGTGCGTATCAACTATTACCCGCCGCGCGGCGACAATAAAGAAGGCTGGGACAACATCGATATCTTCGGATGGCTGGGCTATCCCATGCAGATCAAAGTGGACTTCTTGTGCCGGGATTCGATTCTGGCGGCGCCGATTGTGCTTGATCTGGTGCTGCTGATGGATCTGGCGAAGCGTACTTCTGAGCTGCGGGGATTGGGAATCCAGGAGTGGCTGAGCTTTTATTTCAAGTCGCCGATGTCAGCGCCCGGGCTTTAT
This sequence comes from uncultured Acidobacteriota bacterium, assembly GCA_963758565.1. Classification (GTDB taxonomy): domain Bacteria; phylum Acidobacteriota; class Terriglobia; order Terriglobales; family Acidobacteriaceae; genus Sulfotelmatobacter. The sequence continues at coordinate 2,207,513 of CAVWVX010000001.1, forward strand.
CCCGAGCACGATTTATTTATTCAACTGATGAAGTTGAAGAATACGCTGCGGCATTTGAAGGGCGAAGAACTGATCACGCATTTGGGGCTGGAGTATTACGACTAGAGTTTGTTCTTGCGCTTCTTCCCCTCAAAGTTATCCAAGTCACCCGTCCAGTCCTCAAGCGGCGTGATGGGGGAGACGATGTCGCCGAGAATTTCGAACTTTCCTTTTAGGCTGCCGATAAATTTCGGCGGCTTTCCGGCGGCTACAAGCTTGACATGGGGTTTGCCGTGTTTCGTGATGAGCACGGGCGCTCGGGTCCGGTAGACCTGATCCACGACTTCAAGGAAGCGCGCTCTGAACTCGGTTACGGAAATAATCTTCAAAAAGATCATCGTCGAGACTCGCACACTAGTTTCGTACATCGGCATGCGGAGCGGGCGCATCAGTCCAGGTTACGAAACCTCATGCGAGTTTCAGTTTCTTTTTAAATTCGTCAAACTTCTCTAAAAACCTGTCGATATCTTTCTTCTGCAGGTAATACGGGGTCGAGAGCCGCAGTTTGTTTGGCTCCGCGCCGCGGATGCGGATTTTATGCGTCGTCCAGAGCCAGTTTTCCAGGTCCATGCGTTTCACCGGCGGGACATTGACGGTGACGATGGCGCAGCGCAGGGCGGGGTCGGGCGAGGTCCAGGATTCTGCGCCGCGTTTTTTCATCTCCTCGAGCATGTAGTCGGCGAGTTTGCGGTGGCGAGCTTCGATACGCTCCAAGCCGATGTCGTTGGCCAGTTTGATGGCGGCGCGTAATCCCCATAGCGCCGGGACGTTGGAGCTGCCGATGCGCTGGAAGCGCTCGGCACGGAGCTTGGTATCGTCCCAACCTTCGGTGACGATGGTGTTCCACAGGCGGTCGATCACTTCATCGCGCACGTATAAGAAGCCCGAGCCTTTGGGCGCCATCAGCCATTTGTGCGGGCTGGAGGTGTACATGTCGCAGCCGATATCTGGAATGTTGAGGCGCATCATGCCGATGACGTGTGCGCCATCTACGGCCGAGAGAATTCCTTTGGAGCGAGCCAGCGCGCAGATTTCTTTCGCGGGCAGCACCACTCCCGAGAAGGTGGTGATGTGGCTGAAGAAAATTACGCGCGTGCGCGGCGTAATGGCGTCATTGAATAAATTAAGAACCTGCGCCGTGTCTTTTACCGGACGCGGCAGCGTGATTTTTTTCACCACGACACCGTAACGCTTGGCTTTCAGATTGAAGGGATGCTCGCCGCCCGGGTGCTCCTGGTCAGTCATCAGCACTTCGGCGCCCGGTTTCAGATCGAGGCCGTTGGCGATGTAGCTGTTGGCTTCGGTGGCATTGCGTAGCAGAGCGATCTCATCGCGCTTGCAGCCGACGAAGGCGGCGAGCGGATCGCGGAATTCGTTCCAGGCGGCGTATCCCCAGATGGGATAGTCTTCGGGATCGTGCTGGTCCATCTTCTCGGTGGTTTCGTATCCCTCAAAAACCGCGCGCAGCACGGGCGCCGGGCTGGAGCCGACGGTGCCGTTGTTTAGATAAATTTCGTCTTCTGGGATGAGGAACTGCTTGCGCATCCCGGCCCAGTAAGCGTCTTCGTTCCTTTCCAGCAGGGAATGGTCGGGGAGAGGAGGAATTCTTTCCAGTTGCGCGAAGAGATCTGTGCGGATGATGCTTGAGGGTACAGAGAGAGCGGTGAGTCCGGCGACGGAGTTGGAAATAAAATTGCGGCGGTTGAGCATGAGGCCTCCGATCACTGCGGATGATAGAAGGCGCTATGGTACGACGGCGCCGGGGAAGCGGCAAGGGCGCGGAGGCTACTTCTCGCAAAAAAGAATGCGAGAAACTGGGACCTTCAACTGAGAGCTACTTAACCGTGCCTACGGCCGAACCGTAAACACGGTGCCGCTGCCTGGCATGTAATTGTTGCCGCCGAGTGAGTTGTTGCCGCCGAAGTTGGTGACGCCGTAGAGCATGCCCTTCGGGCCAAGAAGCAGGCTGGCCGCAGGATTCGCGCCATCGAAGCCGGCGGTGAAGCGGCGCAGAATTGTCTCCGTCCAATTGCCGCCTGCGACGGAGGGAGGAGAAAGTTTGAAAATTGTGCCGAGGGTTCCGTCGATGGTTCCGGCCGCGTTGCCTCCGAGATAAGTTGTGCCATAGAGCGAGCCGTCGCTGCCGATGGTTACGCCCGCTCCGGGATAAGCGCCATCGCTCGATCCAGTGGCTGCGCCGGTGAACGAGTACAAGTTGGTGAAACTCCAATTGCCGCCCGAGTTGGGCGGAGGCGCCAGTTGAAAAATATAGCCCACGCCATTTGCGCCGCCGTAGGTTTCGGTGCCGAACAGGTTGCCATTTGAATCCATCGCTAAGGTGTTTTCCAATCCGAGTTCGAGACCTTTGGGCGGAAGGGCGGAGCCATTTGCTGGCGCGGGGCGGCGGATTGCCTTGGCCGTGGAAGCCGTAAAGCTATAAATAATCTGTTCGGTCCAGGTGCTGCCGGAAGCGGGTGGGCTTAATTCGAATACGAATCCATTTCCGTAAGCACCGCCGAGCAGAGCGGTCCCGAACAAGTTACCGTGTGGGTCGAGAATCACACCCGTGGGACTGTTGCCCACGTTAAAGAGGACGCTTTCAGTCCACGAGCCGCCCCTGGTGGAGGGAGGCTTTAGCTCAAAGATTTGACCGTTGTAGGATGCGCCGTATAGATTTCCCGCGGCGTCGGCAACCAGAGTGCTGGCCGGAGTGCCGGCATCGCTGCCACCCTGGAAGTTGTAGATGGTGGATAGATTGCCGTGGCCGAACTGAAAGACGTAGCCGTATCCCAGGGTTCCGCCGGTGGCCGTGCCATATAGATTTCCATTCACATAAGCAAGCCCGGCGTTGATATAACCAGAAATTCCGTCAAGCCCGGATGAGTACCACGATCCGTTGAAGCTCTTGGGTGGAGAAAGCTCCCACAATGCGCCGCAATAGCCTCCGCCAGAGCAATAGCCATTGGTGGGAAAGTAAAGATTGCCTTTGGGGTCGATGGCAACGCCGCCGTCAGGCGGGGCGAAGTAACTGGATGCGCCAAAGGAAAAAATAACCTGCTCCTGGCTGGAAGCCAGCGGCGCCAGACCGATCACCACAATCAGAGCCAGAGTTGCCAGCAGCGATTTCATGGCGGGTAAGATCTGCAATTTCTTCATGAGATTCATATCTCCTGATAACGTCGTCTCACTTGTTCCGATCAGACTGGTCATGGGCGCTCGCTAGGGTTGAATGGCAAAGACGGTGCCGCAGCCCGTGGGCTGGTTGAGCGTATGCAGACAGTTTCCGCTGCCGCCGTACTGGGTGGTGGAGTAAAAAACTCCGCCGGTCCCGGCGATCAAGCCGGCCGCAGGAGTGGCGCCGTCACTACCGCCGACGAAGTTGTAGAGAATAGTTTCGGTCCAGCTTCCGCCCTTGCTGCTGGGGGGCGACAGTTCGAACACAGTGCCGAGCGAGTTCGATCCGCCAGCCGAAGCGGTTCCGTACAAATTGCCTTTGGCGTCCAGAACCAGATCGGCGAGAGGGAATTGGCCGTCGATATAGGAACCGCCGCCGAATTGATAGAGAACATTTTCGGTCCACGCTCCGCCTGAGGTTGCGGGTGGTACGAGTTGAAACACCGCGCCGCAGCCAATCAGGTAAATTCCTTTTTGGTCGTTGCAGTTGTCGATGGCGCCACCGATCTGGGTGGTGCCATAAAGATTTCCGGAGCGATCCCAAATTAATTTGGATTCAGGCTGTGTGCTGGGGCCGCAATAGTCGCCGTCCGAAGGATTGGAATAGCAAGTAGGAAAGAGGAAAGTTAGATTTTCATTCCACGGTTTACCCGGGTCCCCCGGAGTAAGTTCGAAGGCGGTGCCGCCGCCCGACCAGGAGTTGGTGTATTGATCGCCGATGCCGAAGCCGCCGCCGCCAGAGGTCGTGCCATAAATGTTTCCCTTGGAATCGAAAACGATGCCGGCGGGATTTTGCCCGTCGGTACCGCCCGCGAAGTCGTACAGAACGGTTTCCGTCCACGGGCTGCCGGCTTTGGATGGAGGCGTCAAACGGAATACGGTGCCTCCGGCGAGCGGTGCGCCGGTGCTGGTTGTACCGTAGAGCCGGCCTTGCCGATCAAAGACCAATTGTCCTCGCGGACTGGTGCCATCCGTTCCACCCTGAAAGCTGTATAGAGTTGTTTTCGTCCACGCACCGCCCGTGGTCGAAGGCGGGCTCAGTTCGAAAACCATGCCGAGATCATAGGGACTCGCTCCCCCCGAAGTGGTGCCGTAAAGATTTCCTTGTGCATCGAAGGTCAGTCCCGCGAGTGGAAAGGCGGAGTCGAACGAGGTCTGCTGAACTCCCTGAAAGCTGTAGATCGCCAACTCAGTCCAGTGGCCGCCAAGTTTGCCGGGCTTGACCAGTTCGAACACTGTGCCGCAACCGATGACGAAGCCGTCGCTATCGGTGCACAGGCCGGTGCCGCCGTAGACGGTGGTGCCGTAAAGATTGCCGGCAGCGTCGGCAATCAGATCTGAGGAAGGGAAGGCTCCGTCGTTGCCGCCCTGGAAGCTGTAGAGCACTTGTTCCTTGGGCGTTGAGGCCGAGGCGGAGAGCGACAGCAAAGTGAAGAGCGCCACCGCTAAATGGGGAAAGCCGGGTGCTTTAACCAGCATATTTCAATCCTTAATAGGGAAAGAGTTTCGGCGGTTCGGTGAGCCATTGGGGAGGAGTGGGCGCACCGGGAAGTCAGAATAGTGCGTTGGGTTGAGTGGGGCTGTCAAGATGAAGGAAATTGCACAGCTCCGGGCCTGCCCGGATAACCCGAAGCGCCTCAGGCCGCGTCTAATCCTTATTACAAGTCTGGGATTGGTGTCTCCGCGCCCGGCGTATACTATTCGCAAGAGTTGCTGTACAAGGAGTTCCCCATGAAATTCCGTTCCCTGGCAATCGCCGTGGCGTTGGCCGCATTCAGTACCGGTTCCTGGACGCTGGCGCAGGTTTCCGATCCTGACAAAGATCAGCCCAAGGCGGGCGATGTACAAAAGCAGCCGGACGATCAGAAGCCGGATGCCACGGCGAAGCCTCCGGTGCTGCCAACGCAGGATGATGACCAACTCAAACACAATGGCGGCAAGACGGACGTGGATGCCGTGGGCAATCGCAACGTGGGTTGCGGGCGCGGGGTGGGGAACTGGTACAGCGTGGAAGGCCAGGTGGCCATGGGCCGCCGCTTCGCGCAGCAGGTGGAGTCGCAAGTGAAGATGGTGAACGATCCGGTGGTTACGGAATATGTGAACCGGGTGGGCCAGAACCTGGTGCGGAATTCCGATGCGCAGGTGCCGTTCACGATCAAGGTCATCGACTCTGATGTGATTAATGCCATGGCGTTGCCGGGCGGATTTTTCTATGTGAACTCCGGGCTGATTCTAGCGGCTGACGAGGAAGCGGAAATGGCGGGGGTGATGGCGCATGAGATTGCGCACGTATCCGCCTGCCACGCGGCTCGGGGCCAGACTCGCGCCAACCTGCTGCAAATGGCTTCCATCCCATTCATCTTTATGGGCGGCGGCATCGGATATGCAGGATATGAGGCTTCCGGATTGGCCGGGATGTTCGGCATCCTGAAATTTTCGCGCGGCTTTGAAGCGGAAGCAGATTATCTGGGCGTGGAGTATATGTACCGCGCCGGGTACGATCCTTCAGCGTTCGTTTCTTTCTTTGAAAAAATTCAAGCCTTAGAGAAGAAGAAGCCTGGAACGATCTCGAAGGCTTTCGACACGCATCCGCAGAATGCGGACCGGATTGAGAAGTCGCAGGATGAAATTCGCAAGATATTGCCCTCGAAGCCGCAGTATGTGGTGACCACCTCGGAGTTCGACGAGGTAAAAGCGCGGCTGGCTTCGCTGGAGAATCGTCACAAGGTGCTGGATCAGAAGGATGCCAACAAGCCCAGCTTGCGGCGCACCTCCACCACCACCGACGACAAGACTGGCGACAGCAAGGACGATGATCGTCCAACCCTGAAGCGCCGGGACGATTCCTCGAACTAATCGAGAATGGCGCAGCAATCATGAAACCGGTGGCCCCAGGGCTGCCGGTTTTTGCTTGGGGATGATGGGGCTGACCTTGGGGCAGGGAACAGGGCTGAAGACCTTGTTAGTCGTTTCTCACACGCTGCAGTGACTGTGGTCACAGCGCTGTATTGTGAATTTCAACTAGGGTAGGCTACGCTAGGCTTATATCGCAAGGGGAGGCTTCCGTTCCATGGCAGATAACACACTCACCATCACCGACAATCGCACCGGGCAGGTATACACCGTTCCCGTAGAGGACGGCACGATTCGGGCAATGTCGTTGCGGCAGATCAAGACCGGGCCGGAAGATTTTGGATTGATGACCTACGATCCGGCGTTCATGAATACCGCGTCGTGCCGGAGCGCGATTACGTATATCGATGGAGATCGGGGCATCCTGCGCTATCGCGGGTATCCGATTGAAGTGCTGGCTGAGCGCTGTACCTTCCTGGAAGTGGTGTACCTGTTGCTGTTTGGAGAGTTGCCCAACGAGGGCGAGTTGAAGACCTGGGTGCACGAGATTACGCACCACACCATGCTGCACGAGGCTACCAAGAAGTTCATGGAGGGCTTTCGTTACAACTCGCATCCCATGGGAATGTTTGTAAGCACGGTGGCGGCGCTCTCCAGTGTGTATCCCGAGGCGCGCGAGATTCATGACCCTGCCAACCGCATGCACCAGATCGTGCGGCTGATCGGCAAAGTTCCTTCCATCGCCGCGTTGTCTTACCGGCACAACGTGGGCTTTCCGTATGTGTATCCCGACAACGACTTGAGCTATACGGAAAATTTCATGAACATGTTGTGGAAGATGGTCGAGCCCAAGTATCTGGCCAACCCGGTACTCTCGAAGGCTCTGGACATTCTTTTTATACTGCATGCCGATCATGAGCAGAACTGCGGCACCAATGCCATGCGCTCGGTGGGCAGCGCGCAGACCGATCCCTATCTGTGCGTGGCTTCGGCGGCTTCGGCTCTGGCTGGGCCTTTACACGGCGGTGCCAATGAAGAAGTTTTGAAGATGCTGGACGAGATTGGGACGAAGGACAATGTGCCGGCGTTCATCAAAAAGGTAAAAGAAGGCCATGGCCGGCTGATGGGATTCGGTCACAGGATTTACAAGAACTACGATCCGCGGGCAAAGATTATCAAGTGGTCGTCAGAGCAGGTGTTCCAGGTCACGGGGCGCAATCCCAAGCTGGATATTGCGCTGGAACTGGAGCGCATCGCGCTGGAAGACGATTACTTCATCAAGCGCAAGCTTTATCCCAACGTAGATTTTTATTCCGGGATCATGTATCAGGCGATGGGCTTCCGGCCGGAGATGTTTACCGTGCTGTTTGCCATCGCCCGAACGGCGGGATGGCTGGCGCAGTGGCAGGAATTGGTGAACGATCCGGAGCAGAAGATCGCGCGGCCGCGGCAAATTTACACCGGCCACGAACAGCGGGAGTTTATTCCGATGGAGAGGCGGACGGCATCATCTGTGGCGGCGCGCTGAGAAAACATAAAGCGTGGGTCGGGCCGCGAACCAAGGGTCCTCGCTCCGCTCTGAAAGACAAGCTCCGGCACACCCTTGCTTTCACGCGACGCTGCAACTATCCGGCGTGCTTGGTGGCCAGGGCCGCGACATATTCGCTGCGCTCCGACTGCGATGTGATCACTTTCATCTCCTGCCAGTCGTAGGGAAATTCTCTTCCACAATCCAGACACGCCACGTATGTGCCGGTTAGGGCCCCGGCTTGGGGACGATGCGCGTTCCCACGAATCGTGACTGGGAAGCTGTAACGGGAATGCCGGCAGCCAAAAAGAACGTCAAACAATTTCGCCATCATTGGAGCACCTTCCACACCACCCGGGGCCTGATTCTTGTTTTAGGGTACTGAGCGCGGCCCCTGCCCGGAACACGGCAATACACTCAATCCCTTAGATTCAAATATCGGAAAATGGTTTCGTTTCTTCAGTGTGCGGCTTCCGGATACGGAACGAAGATAACCTGCTGAGTATTTCACGGCAGCTTCGTGAAATTTATTAAAAATTGGCAACAAGAGTTGATTCTTTGGGAACTGATTCCCGGAATCGTCATTTTCGGAACAAGCTTAGGCCTACCTCTTTTTGAATTCATGAGTTACACGGTTGGACTCCTGATCCATAGCGGATAAAAGATTGTCGGTAGCGCTGCCGGAGGGCCGAGCCAGAATTACGGTATCGAGCATCGGCTTCAAGCGTTCAATGGGGAAGACAGCGAAGCCGATCTGCACATTCTCGCGGTAGACCGGGCCGGAGGAACCGCCGAGGGGATCGCTGGCATCGGTGCTGGGAACTCTGCCTCCGATGGAAATCTGTGGACTTTGTGCCTCGAATGGACGAGTCTTCGGGTCCACAACTTGGGTGAGCAACATGTAATCGCAGTCTTTGCTTCTGGCCTCCTCGCCGTTTTCCTGCGTGGGATGAAGTTTGGCATCGGTGGTAGTACTGGAATCCATGACGAGAGCTTTGATCTTTTCCTCGCGTAGATCTTTGGCGAGGCGCTCGGTGAGCCGATCGAGCATGGCAGAGCGCGCGCTCAAGTTGGTTACCAGAGCGACGCAAACCGTCGCGTCGGATTTCGGATGGCTGGGCAGGTCTTGCGAGAATGCGAACGGAGCCAACCCAACGACAAGGAGAAAGGACAGATGACGAATTCCGGCCACGGATCGCCTCCGGCTGTCTCAGAAACGCCTTACGGCTAGGAGAGGTTCAGCGCTTTCTTAATCGTGCCGCGCTCTTTCTGAATCTTATCCTGTAGAAGCGTAATGGCGTAAATAAGTTGCTCGGGGCGGGGTGGACATCCGGGAACGTAGATGTCGACGGGGATGACCTGGTTGACGCTCTGCACCAGCGCATAGTTTTGAAATACTCCGCCGGAGGTGGCGCAAGCTCCCATGGAGATGACCCACTTGGGCTCCGGCATCTGCTCCCACAACTGGCGGATGACGGGAGCCATTTTGTTGGAGACGCGGCCGGCGATGATCATGAGATCACTTTGACGGGGAGAGGGACGAAAGACCTCTGCGCCGAATCGGGCGATATCGAAGCGCGAGGCTCCCATCGACATCATTTCGATGGCGCAGCAGGCCAAGCCGAATGTCATCGGCCAGATGGAACCTTTGCGCATCCAGTTCACAGCGGCGTCCAATGTGGAGAGGACAACTCCCTCGGGCGTGGGATTGCCGAAGGTCAGGTCTTTAACCACCCGCTTGCCGTTTTCGATATCGACGTAGGGACCGAAATTCAGTTCTGGCGCCATGGATCTATTTTAGAACAGGCGGGGCAGTTGCGGGGAAGAACCGGCTGGGGAGAGCGTTAAACCGCGAAGGACACGAAGTACCACGAAGGTTCGAACAGCGATCGTCCTTTGTGTCCTTGGTGGTATTAGGTTTGCTGAATCTCGACGACTCTTGCGAAGTCTTTCCAGACCATCCATCCGAGCTGCAACGGTGCGGCGCCGTGTTTGGCATAAAACTGGACTGCCGGAATATTGTTGCGAGCCACATTCACGCACACTCGCGAAGCATTCTGCTGCTTGAACCAGGCCGCCAGATAGGACATTAAGCCGGAAGCAACGCCACTTCGACGGCGCTCGGGAATGACATACAGCCACTCCAGTTCCCCATCGCAGTCGAAGCGCCGTGTGAGATGTCCGGCGATATAGCCGAGGAGAGAACCGCCTTCCTCGGCGAGAAAGATGACACGTGGCGGCAAAGCTTTTTGGGGATGGTGCAGGCCGTCGAAGTATGCGGTCATGCGCTCTTCTGAAGTTCCGCCTTCACCCTTCTCGATTGCCCAAATCGAGAACATGCGAGGGATATCAAAACGTTGAGCCTGGCGAAAGTGGATGCGGGAAAGCACGACGGACTTGATATTTCCAGAGCGAATTAAGGAGTGGAAGCGCGACGCACAGCCTTTTCCGCGGATTGGGGAAGTTGAACCGGGACGAAAAAGTCTGTGGGGTAGAGATAGTCTTCTCCGCTCTCATCGACCACGCGAATCATTCCTAACTTAGGGGCGGTCCGGTCCGCGATGAATTGGTAAAGCTTGCGCAATTCGAGCGACGCGGCATAGCCCTTGTTCTTGACGCAAACAACGAATTGGATTTCTGCGCGCTTCATTGAATATCCAGGATTCGCTTGATTTTTATCAGCTTCTTGCCCACTCCGTGAGCCTCATACCAGTGCAGTTCGGCATGACACATCGTACCATCAAGTAGTTGGATCGCTGCAGTTCCCTTCAATTTCTTCCAGCGACGCCCGCCATAACTTTTTGCAGTCTTCGTCGTTCACGAATGCCTGAACCCGAGGCTATAGTCTCGACATCCAGTATCGGTCCAACAACTTTGAAAAACTGAAATTGATCTTTGGGAGTCAGCGCATAATCCTTATGTTCAGATAGTGTTTTACGGGTTCACCACAATCTTGCCAAACATCTGGCTCTTCTCCAGGTATTCATGCGCCGCGCGTAATTCTCTGAGCGGGAACGTGCGGTCGACTACCGGCTTCAGCCTTCCGGCGAACACATGTTTCAACACTTCGTGCAGCTCGCCCATGGTTCCCATGTAGGAGCCGAGCAATGATAACTGCCGCGCGAACAAATGCCGCAGATCGATGCTTACATTGGGCCCGGTGGTGGCGCCGCAGGTCACCAGCGTGCCGCCGCTCATGAGAGACTTTACACTTTCGTCCCAGGTGGCCGCGCCAACGTGCTCAACCACGATATCGACGCCCTGCTTGTTGGTGATTTTCCGTACTTCTTCGGAAATTTTCTGCTTGTAGTGATCGATGCCAAAGTCCGCGCCCAGGTCGCGGCCTTTGGCCAGTTTGGCATCGTCGCCGGCGGTGGTGATCACGCGGCAGTGAAAAAGTTTGGCAATCTGAATGGCGGCGATGCCGACGCCGGAACCCGCGCCCAGCACTAAAACGGTTTGTCCAGCACGAATGCCTGCCCGCCCTACCAGCATGTGCCACGCGGTTACAAACACCAGTGGCACGCTGGCGGCCTGATTGAAATCGAGCGAATCCGGAATAGGAATTACGTTCGCGGCCGGCGCGGCGATCAGTTCGCAATTGCCGCCATCCACGCCGTTGCCCAGGACGGTAAATTCGCGGCACAGGTTTTGCACTCCGGCCACGCACTTTTCGCAGTGTCCGCAGTAGTGCATCGGAGCCAGCAGAACGCGCTGGCCCGGTTTGAACCCGCTGACGTACTCGCCGACTTCAGCCACCTCTCCGGCCACGTCGCTTCCGAGAATGTGCGGAAGCTTCACGCCAGGCAATCCCTTGCGCACCCACACGTCCAGATGATTCAGAGAACACGCCCGCACGCGCACCAGCACTTGATCTTTGCGGAGCTGTGGGTCGGGTACGTCTTCGTAGATGAGAACTTCGGGGCCACCGAATTGATGAATGCGAACGGCTTTCATGACGATCTCCTAAAAACTGGTTATCTTCCAAGCATACTCACCCAGAATGGGAATTCCCAATGTGGAACTATGATTAATATTTTTGATCGTTTCCTTCGGGTCCGATTGATTTCGAGACTACGATCTGAATGGGCGAGCTGCGGTCTAGAGGGTGTTGCCAGTGGGTACTGGACACGGCTTGCCAAGCCGGTGAGTGGCTTCATTAGCCACTGCAGTTCAACTCTGCCACCCTCTGTGTTCCACTCGCCGAATTGTTTTGCTTGACAACCGACTGCTGCAGGCTCACGATTAAGTTGCTTGGCAAGCCGTACCTACTGGTTTATCGAAAAAGCCCCGGCCTAATGACCCGGGGCTTTTGCTTGTGTTTACCACTACGGCCTGCTACCGGTTTGACTCACGCTGTTAACCCACTGATAATCAAATCTGCAAGGCTTTGGCGCGATGGATATCTATGAACAGATCGTGCAGCTTCGCCGCGAAGGACGCCGCGGCGCTGTGGCTACTATCGTGAATGTGCGTGGGTCGATTCCTTCGTTTAAAACTGCCAAGATGCTGGTGCGTGATGACGGCTCGATTGTAGGCACGATCGGCGGCGGCTGCGTGGAGGCCGATGTCTGGCAGGCGGCAAGGGAAGTGATGGAATCGGAGAAGCCGCGCACCCTCAGTTTCGATCTGAATCAAGACCCGAAGTACGACACCGGCCTGGTTTGCGGCGGCACGCTGGAAGTTTTTGTGGAACCGATTTTGCCTCCAGCGTTACTTTATGTTTTCGGCGCAGGTCATGTTGCCAAGAATCTTTGCGCGATTGCATCGAATGCCGGTTTCGAGCTCATTGTCACCGATGATCGCAGTTCGTACGCCACCGCCGAACGGTTCCCGGCCGCACGCGAGGTGCATGCGCTCGAATTTGACGAGGCGATGAAAAAGCTGGAGCCGAACGAAGCCTCCTATATCGTCATCGTCACCCGCGGACATCGAGACGATATGCGCTTGTTGCGCTGGGCCGTGCAGACCCGGGCGCGGTATGTTGGCATGATCGGTTCCAAACGCAAGGTGATTGAGATTTTCAAGACATTGCAGCAGGAGGGCATACCCGCGCATTTGTTTGATCGAGTCCACGCTCCAGTGGGTCTGGATATTGGTGCGGTGACTCCGGAAGAGATTGCGGTGGCGATCACAGCTGAGTTGATTGCAGTGCGCCGGCAGTCTGCGGCGGCGTTGCCGCATATGAGTTGGTTCCGCAACCAGGGACGCGAGATCCAGCCACAAGCGTTTAAAGAACCGAAGTAAGTTTCCGTAGATCAACATTCTTCCTGCTATGGTTGCGCTATGCCCCGAGCCGCTAGCTTTGCCGGAGTGATTCTCGCTGCGGGCGACTCCTCGCGCATGGGCCGGGATAAGGCGTTATTGCCGTGGCCTCCTGCCGCAGCCGGCACAGTCGGCTCCTCCGAAACATTTCTTTCCGCTTCCATCGGTTTATTTTTGCGAGCTACCGATTTTGTCTTAGTGGTCGCAGGGAAGAACGCGGCGGTTCTGGCGCCGGTGGTTTATGCTCACGGCGCAAGCCTGGTGGTGAACCCCGATTCCAGCCGCGGACAGTTCAGTTCGCTGCAGGTTGGCCTTCGCGAAGTGTTGAACCGCGGGCGCGATGCAGCCATCATCACGTTGGTGGACCGTCCGCCGGTGAAGCCTGCCACTCTGGCCGTGCTTCGCCAGGCTTTTGAAGCAGCCGAGCAGAATATTTGGACGGTTGTTCCGGAACATGGCAACAAGCACGGACACCCGTATCTGGTAGGCCGCGAGATGATCGAGGAATTTCTGCGCGTGCCGGCAACATCCACCGCCCGCGATATCGAACACCAGCATCAGAAGCACATTCACTACGTAAGCGTCGAGGATCCGTTAGTGACGAACAATATCAACACGCCAGAGGATTACGCTGGACTATCGACGTCTTCCCGCTAGCGAACGTTGCGTCTTTCCCTCAAGGCAGTTATCGTCGATGAATGAATGCAGCCGCTCAAGAATTCCTGCAGTCGGTTTTGCAACTCGCGCCGCGCGTAGCCGCCTTTGATTGCGATGGCACGCTGTGGGCGGGAGACGCCGGGGAGCGCTTTTTTGATTGGGAGTTGCGAGCGGGCGATGTTGTTCCCCACCTTTCAGCCCAGTCTTTGAAGGAGCGCTATTCCTCCTACAAGCGCCGCGAGGTGGATGAAACCACCATGTGCGGCGAAATGGTGACCATGCACCGCGGGGTCTCCGAGGTAAAGCTGATGGCTGCAGCAACCACCTTCTTTGATCAATACTTTGTGCCGCAGATTTTTGTTGAGATGCAGGAACTCGTGCGTCGACTGCAATCCAATGGCTGCGACGTGTGGGCAGTTTCTTCCTCGAACGAGTGGGTGATACGCGCCGGCATGAAGCACTTCGGCATTCCGGAGAGCCACATTCTAGCCGCCAAGGTTGAAGTCGAGGATGGAATTGCCACCGATCGCTTGATCCGCGTGCCCTCCGGTAGCGGCAAGCCCGAGGCGCTGCGTGCAGTCGTCAACCGGGAAATTGACGCCGCCTTCGGCAATTCGCGCTGGGACACGGAAATGCTCGCGATGGCCAAACATGCGTTTGCCGTGAATCCAAATCCCGACCTGGAGGCAACGGCGCGGAATCACGGATGGAAGATTTATCGTCCCGAGGGCGTCGCGCTCAGAAAGTAAAGCGTTAAAGATCATTCACTTACAGTAGGACTGTTCATGTATTCTCAGCAGCTTCTCGAGCACTTTCAAAATCCTCGCAACGTTGGAGAAATAACCGGGGCTGACGCGACGGCGGAAATCGAGAACCCCGCCTGCGGCGATGTGCTGCGACTGACTTTGAAAATTAAGGAGAACAAAATCATGCAGGCGCAATTCAAAGCCAAAGGATGCGTGGCTGCAATTGCTTGCGGCTCTGCCTTGACGGAATTGGTGAGCGGAAAGTTATTGGACGAAGCCTGCAAGTTGCGGCGCGAAGATGTGATCGCATTCGTCGACGGATTACCGCAAGCTTCAACCCATGCTGCACAACTGGCGATCGACACACTTTCCCTCGCGCTGCGCCAAGTTTCGGCTTAGGTCACGTAAATGGTTTCCTCACACACTCCACGACGCATTGCCTGCCTGCAGCCCAGCGCAACCGTGATACTGGCGGAGATCGGCGAACTCGAGCGTGTCGTGGCCTGCACAAAATACTGCGCCGATGTCGTTCCCGAAATTGCAGCGCACCCTCGAACCATTCTCGCGGATTCATGGAGCGCCAATGCCGAGCAGATTATGGCGACGCGACCGGACCTGGTGATCGCTGCCGTGCCTTATCAGGAGAAAGCTGTCATTGAAATCCTGAAAGCCGGCGTGCGATTTCTTGGACTCGCGCCCAGAAGTCTCGCCGACATTTACAACGATGTCGCCATAATTGCCGGGATCGCAGGCGCGAGTGGGCGTGGCGAGCAAGTGATTGCACAAATGCAGCAGAGAATCGAGGAAGTGCGGGCGCGTACCGCAGGCCTGACTCGTCCCAGAGTCTTCTGTGAAGAATGGGGCAAACCGCTGATTGCGTCGCAGCCATGGGTGGCGGAGTTGGTGCAGGCCGCCGGAGGAGAGTTTTTAGGAACACCGGGAATGCAAATTTCCGCGGACGAAGTTGCGCGCATGGATCCTGAAGTGATTGTCGCCGCCTGGTGCGGCGCGGGCGATCGCGTGCCCCTGGAAAAAATTGTCGCCGATCGCGGTTGGCAGGGAACCAGCGCCGCACGGCACTCTCGTATCTATTGCATCGCCGATGAATTGCTGAATACGCCCGCGCCTACTCTGCTGCACGGCCTGGAGGCTCTGGCCTTTGCCGTTCATCCCGAGGTTTTCTTGAGTACGAAAGGAATCCGCAGAATTACCTCTGTTTCCAGGCAATAGCTGCGAATTCGACGGTGTGGGTTAAGATTCTCCTATGCCCACCACCACGCGCATCGAAGAAGTCCGCAACGAAATTGACCAACTCGCACAGTCAACCGCCAACGCGAAGGATTTTATGCAGGCGGTGTGCAAGCTTCTGCACGAGCGCATGCTGAAGTACAACTGGGTCGGTTTTTATATGTTGGAACCGGGCACAACGCCTCCCGTCCTGGTGCTGGAAAGCTTTGAGGGAGCGATGACCCCCCATACTCGCATTCCATTGAACCAAGGCATTTGCGGCGCGGCCGCATCCAGCGGCAAGACCATTGTGGTCGACGACGTTAAAAAAGATCCGCGCTACCTGGCGTGTTCGCTGGAGACAAAGTCCGAAATTGTGGTTCCAGTTTTCGTGAAGGGCGAAGTCGCGGGCGAACTCGATATCGACAGCCATTTTCCTGCCGCATTCGGCCCCGAAGACCAGCAACTGGTGCAGCACTGCGCCGAAGCGGTTGGCAAGAAGCTGGAGAAGAGGTGAAGGTAGAAAAGGGAACGGTCCGGGCGCCCGAGATCGGGCGCCTGTGGCTGAATTCCGCACCCCTCAGCTTTCGCCAGTTGCGCGGCCGCGTGGTGCTGGTGGACTTCTGGGACTATACCTGCGTCAACTGCATTCGTACACTTCCTTATGTGCAGGCCTGGCATGAGCGTTACCGCGAAAAGGGGTTGACCGTAATCGGCGTCCACACGCCGGAGTTTACCTTCGCGCAGTATGAGTCCAACGTGGAGCGCGGCATTCGCGAATTTGGACTCACCTACCCGATTGTGGTGGATAGCAATCGCGAAATATGGAAGATGTTCGCCAATCGCTATTGGCCGACAAAATATCTGCTGGATAAAGACGGCTACCTGCGCTACGGGCATTTCGGCGAAGGCGGCTACGGTGAGTGCGAACGCACCATGCAGGAACTGCTGCGCGAGATCGATCCAGCGCTGGCGCTGCCGGAAATCATGCAGCCCTTGCGCGAAGAAGATCATCCCGGCGCGGTCTGCTACCGGCCGTCGGGGGAGTTGTACCTTGGCCACCAGCGCGGGCGCATCGGAAATGAAGGTGGCTTCAAGGAAGATCAGATTGCCGACTACCATTTCTCCGGCGAGTTGAAAGATAACGTTTTTTACGCCAGCGGAAATTGGGCCTCGACCGTGGAGTACTTCGAGGCGGCGGGAAATGGGCCGCATGCGTTGAAACTGAAGTATGAAGCGTCGGCGGTGAATCTGGTAATGGCGTCTCCCCGTGGTGGACCAGTGGAAGTTCATCTTCTACAAGATGGCAAGCCGTTGCCGAGCAAGCGAGCCGGGAAGGACCTGCGCTTTCGCGAGTCCGGCGAAAGCTATGTCGTGGTGGATTCCGCCCGCATGTATGCGCTGGTGAACAACCACGATTTCGGCGAGCACGAACTCGAGCTGCGCTGCTCGGAAGGTCTGGCGGCCTTCGCATTTACTTTCACAGGATGTGTTGATCCCGTGGCCAGCGCCCTGCAGGCCACCGCTCCGGACAGTCTATGAAACGCGTTGTTGCCGCCGTCATCGTGAAGCAGGGCAGGGTGCTTGTGTGCCAGCGCACCAAACACCAGACCATGCCGCTCAAGTGGGAATTTCCCGGAGGAAAAATCGAGGAAGGCGAGCAGCCGCGGGACGCGTTGCGCCGCGAACTCGATGAAGAATTAGGCATTCGTGCCACGATTGGCGACGAGATCATGCGGCTGCAGCATCGCTATCCCAATGGCATGTCCGTGGAGTTGCGGTTTTTTATCGTGCGCGAATATCAGGGCGAAATGCAGAACAAGATTTTCCGCGACTTGCAATGGGCAGAACCGAAAGATCTGCAAACTTACGATTTTCTTGAAGCGGACGAGTCATTGGTCAAGGATTTAGTGACGGGGAAGTTTGTGGAGTCTGTTTAGGCTCCAGCCCAGGTGGAAAAGGCATAGACCGGGACAGCGGTAAAGCTATACCAAGAACTTAGCCCCCGGCGCGCAACGTCCAGAACCAGGCAATGGTCAGGCCGATCATGATGATCGTTGTCAGCCATGCGACCACGTTGAATACCGGAGTGTTCACGTATTTTCCCATCAATTCTTTTTTGTTGATCAGCAATAACATAAAGATCAGCACAAAGGGCAGCACGATTCCGTTTACCACCTGCGAGAGCACGGCGATCTTGATCAACGGCAGGCCGGGGATGAGCAGCACAGCGGCGCCGGCCACGATCAGCAGGGTGTACAGCCAATAAAAGAATGGCGCTTCGCTGAATCTCTTATCCACGCCAGATTCAAAGCCCAAGCCCTCGCACACGGTGTAAGCCGTGGAGAGCGGCAGAATCGATGCGGCGAACAGAGACGCGTTAAACAGCCCGACCGCGAACAGGATGTAGGCGTACTGTCCTGCCAAAGGCTTCAGAGCTTGGGCGGCGTCGGCGGCGTATTTGATGTCGCGGTAGCCATGGATGAACAGGGTGGCGGCGCAGGCCACGATAATGAACCAGGCTACGACGTCGGTGAAGATGCAGCCGACGATCACGTCCCACCGCGAAGCCTTGATGCCGCGCACGGTCACCCCTTTTTCAACGATCGACGCCTGCAGGTAAAACTGCATCCAGGGCGCGATGGTGGTGCCGACCACGCCGATCACCATGAAAAGATAAGCCTGCTGCCGGAAAGCGGTGAGTTGTGGGATTTTCACCGTTGCAATCGCGGCGTCTTTCCATATGGGATGGGCCAGCGCTCCCGCGAATATATAAGTAATATAAAAAAACGAGGCCGCCAGGAAAACTTTTTCGACGCTCTTATATTGTCCCTTTACCACGATCAGCCAGACAATCACGGCGCATATCGGAACCGTGATGTAGCGGGAGAGCCCAAATAATTCCAGGCTGGTGGCGATGCCGATGAATTCCGTGACCACGTTGCCGAAGTTGGTAATGAGAATGCCCAGCATCATCAGGAAGGTGATGCGTAGACCGAACTCTTCGCGGATGAGGTCGCTAAGCCCCTTGCCGGTGACCGCGCCCATGCGGCCACTCATTTCCTGCACCACGATCAGCGCGAGCGTGACCGGGATCATGGTCCAAAGCAGCAGCAGTCCATACTGCGCGCCCGCCTGAGAATAGGTCAGGATGCCGCCCGCGTCGTTGTCGACATTGGCGGTGATGATCCCCGGTCCAACGACCGCTAGGAACAGCAGAGTCTGGCCTTTCCAGCGTTTCAGGTTTTTCATGGGCGCAATTCACAGACATAAAAATGAAGCAGGCTGCGGTAACGCGACTCGACAGAATAAACGTATTTTGAGGAT
The DNA here is from genome assembly GCA_963758565.1 of uncultured Acidobacteriota bacterium. Taxonomy (GTDB): domain Bacteria; phylum Acidobacteriota; class Terriglobia; order Terriglobales; family Acidobacteriaceae; genus Sulfotelmatobacter. Next base: position 2,226,329 of record CAVWVX010000001.1, read on the forward strand.
AGCGACAAACGAAAAGCGGTATGCAAAGAAAATAAAACGGGCCAGGGCTCTAGCCAAGCTTTTTCAGGACCGCAGTCGCAGCACCAATCAGGCCGGCAAGCAATTTGGGAAAGTCCGGACCCGGGTCGGGGGCAGCCTTAGCGACGCTGGAGAGTTTGGCGTCGGCGGCGTAAATCGCCTGGGTCACGCGCCGCAGATGCGGAAGGCCGGTAAGGAATTGAATGTAGGTGGCAACCCCGGCTATCAGGATCATGGTAGCGAAATGCAATTTCAATTGAAAAAAGGCCAGCCATCCGTAGAAAAATGCGCTGCTCATGGAGGCGGCGAGCAAGGTGAGTGTTTCGCGCCGATCCAGCGTGTCCAGAAGTTTCGGGCTGCGTCCTCGAATTTCTGCGGTCTTGGGCGCGACCTCTGTGGGATGGCGGAGCAACCATGCGGCCCACGTTCCCTCCGCAGGATCCTGGGGCGCGGGTGCGCCGGGATGGGTGTTCACCATGATGTCTTCGGAAACATCGACCCGGCCGGATTGGTCGCGGTGTTCTATGTGGGCATGAAACTCCGGATCGCGGGCGGACGCGTTCTGTGCCCCCGGCGCCAAATGGCGGCTCCACATCCAGTAGCCGTATTTCACCAGCATAAATGGCATGTAGGCGAAGGCGGCCATCACCGTGCCGACGGGATAGCAAATGGCGATGATCGCGACAAACGCCGCCCATGCGGGCAATTCGTAGGGCGCTAGTAGTTGCCGCAGTTGCCAGAGATTAAATCGTCCTGAAATCAGGCCCACCGCGAGAAACGCGCCCCCCGGCAGGGCATACCCGAAGGCATCGCGCACCAGATTGAAGGTTTTGTTGATCTGATCAACGAAACCGGGCCAACTGCCAACAACAACCTCGCTGCCTGAATCCGCCATCGCGGGCGAATTATACCTTGGGATGAGATGAGGTCAACAGAATTTGCTGGAATGTTTCAAAATCAGAACGCGACGGCGACAGCCCAGGAGATTTCTGCTGCGCGAGTAAGCGCAAGGCCTGCCAAAGCGTTTCTACCCAGCTTCAGTTTAAGATGGTTCCAGGCCCAGTTTTGCGGGCCGAAACTTCGAATGACCAAAAACTCCGCACGCATTCTCTACCTCCTCATCGTCTTGCTCGTTGTGTTGCTGGATCGCTGGACTAAACATCTGGTGGCGCAGCGCATTGCGCTGTATTCGCACATCCCGATCATCCCGGGATTCTTTCAGCTGACGCATACCGAAAACACCGGCGCAGCCTTTAGCCTGTTCGCTGATTCACCCGCACCCTGGAAGACGGCGATGCTGATTGCGTTTTCCGGGATCGCGCTGGTTGTGGTGTCGATTCTGCTATTGAAAAATCATCATGCGCAGATGGCCACCGGCGTAGCCCTCTCTTTGATCATGGGCGGAGCCTTAGGGAATTTGTGGGATCGGGTGGCGCGCGGGCGCGTGGTCGATTTTCTATTGGTGTACTACAAGCACTACCAGTGGCCGGTATTCAATCTGGCGGATAGCGCGATTGTGATTGGGGCAGGATTGCTGGTGCTGGAGATTCTGGTTCACAAATCGAATGGGACCGAAGAGCCAGCGCCAACTGATTCACAAAGTGTCTAATTTTCCAGCGGCTGGCGCCTCAATCCCGAGGAAATTCACTCCGTTAGCCCCTGCCTAGGGCGTCCCGTAAAGCTGCTTATACACATTCGCATTCCGCATGATGGCCTGCACATACTCGCGGGTCTCGGTAAAGGGAATCGACTCTACGAACTCTTGCGGATCGCGATACTTGCCTTGGCCAAGCCATTCCACCACGCGGTCTGATCCCGCATTGTAGGCGGCAAGGGCGTATTCAAACCCGCCGAACTTATCGACCATGCCACGAAAATATTTTGTCCCCAGTTGCAGATTGACTGACGGCTGGTACAGCTGGCTGGCTGTGTAGCGCTTCAGCTTTACTTCTTTCGCAACCAGCTTGCCGGTCTTTGGCAGCAACTGCATCAGGCCGACTGCGTTGGCCCGCGAAACCGCGTTGGGATTAAATTCCGATTCCTGCCGGATCAACGAAGCCACGAGATACGGATCGAGCCCATTGGCTTCCGACGACCGCTTCAGATCATTCCAGAAGGCCTTGGGGAAAAGCGCTTCCCAATATTTTCGCGGCAGGTCGGGAATGTCGAGCGCGAAATAATTTGGCGCCGAATGTTTCATGACTTCGATGGCCTGATCGTAGTGACCAGTCTCGTCGTAAAGTTGTGCGGTTTCCGCCGGGCCCCAGCCGCCGCCATCGGCCGCTGCGGCGGCTTGCAATTCGCGCACCGCAAAATCCACCAGGCCGCCGTTGCCCAGCAGTTGTGCCTTCTGCACGTGCAACTCATCGGTGGGCGGCTCGGAGTCCGCTACTTTGCCGCTGCTATCGAGCGGCGGCACGCGATCCAGCAGAGGATATTGCGCAACTGCATCGGTGGCGGTCGGAAGGTGTTTCATCCGTTCGCGGCCGAGCTCGGCGTAATAATAATTGCGGTAGCGGTCGGAAAGTTTCTGATAGAAGGCTCGCGCCATAGCTGGCTCATTGTCTTCTTCGGCCAGCCGGGCGCGCCAATATAGAGCCGCGGGTGTTTCCCCGCCCGTGGGATAGAGCGCGATCTGCTGCTCAAACGCCTTCTTGGCATCTTCGTTGCGGCCCTGGCGAAGCGTGAGCCACGCCGCCTTCCAATGCACGTAGGAAGCGCGCGCTCCAGTAGGGAAGCGCTGCTGGGCTTCGCGGAAGGCATCCAGCGCCTGGTCGTACTCGTGATGAACCAAATGCAAGTTTGCCGCGGAAAGCAAGGCCTGCTCCAGCCATGGGCTGGTGGGAGCGGCCTGGCGTAGATCATCCACCGAGCGGTAAAAGGTAGCGTTATCGCTGGCGGCGAATGCGATTTGTCCCCACAGGTAAAGGCGATGAGCGTTGATTTCCCCAGTCTCATTCCCCAGCAGGGCGAGCACCGGCTTCGCTTCACGATTTTTTCCGCTGCGATGTAATGCGTCCGCGTATGCAACTTGCATGGCGGGGCGATCGGCGGGCGCGCTGTCAACAGCCAGGCTGCGATACTCTTCCGCGGCATCGGCATAGCGATGTCGTTTGACTAGCGCATCGGCTCGAGCCAGGCGCTGCGCGACACTAGGCGCGAGAGCGATGGGCAATTTTTTCAGTTCGGCAAAAGCGCCGTCGGCTTCCACGCTGGCGGGCATGGTGTAGTAAATATTGGAGAGCGTTTCGGCCGCTTTGTCGTTCTTTCCAGCGGCCGCGTAGGCTCGGCCCAGAGCGAATTCAACGTCTGAGCGAACCGGGGTGCGGATTTGCTCCAACAACGTGACCGCTTCGCCGGCCCGGTTCTCCAGCAACAGCGCATCGGCGTAATGAACCTGAGCATCCCGCACCAGCAGCGAATCAGGATGCGCTTTTCCGAAGTCGGCCAGAGTTGCCAGAGCTTCCGCCAAGTGTCCGGTCTGCAGATAAGCGTTGCCCAGATAATAGGCGACATAATCGCCCAGATCGCCGGCATGCACCTTGGCATGGTTGAGCGGGTCGATCGCTTTGGCGAAGTCGCGGTCGAGCACGTGAGCATAGCCCAGCACCAGCCAGGCAAGCGCCCCGGCATCGTCTTTCGCATGCGCCCGGGCGTAAGCCTCGACTCCGGCATAAGCCGCCGGATTGCGATCCTGCAAGAGTTGTTGCGCCATGGGGCGCAGGCTCGCCGAAGCGACGAAAGCCTGCCGCATCCGACGCACGCGCGGCGAGACCACGCGCTTCTTCGTAGCGGCCGCGGAACGCCGGCCTGCGGCGCTGGACGGTTTCTTTGACGACGTGGCTTTGCCGGCAGGTTTGCTGGAAGTTTTTGAGCTGTTGCCGGAAGATGTTTTTGCCGCAGGCTCGCTTTGCTTTGCCGCCGCAGCCCCTTCTGCTGACGCAGATTGCGGGCGTGCGTCTGCCGCCGGATGCAGGATGCCAAAGCCAAACAGAGTCGCAGCGGTGACCGTCCACCACTTCCTCGAACTCGATCGCACTGCAATTATTTTTTCCGAAGACACGAAACTGCCAGAGACCCTTGAGAAATATGAGAAATACTAGCGATGAAAATTCGCACCCATGATGGAGATATCGTCTTCCGCCAGGCTGCGCAGCAATTCATGATTGAAATAATCCGCGCTGGCGGCTGCCGTTGCCCCATACCGCTTCTGAAACGTGCCGCGACTTTTGTCGATATCTTCCTTCAGCCGGTCGTATAAATCTTTGTTGCGCCGGCCTTCCGCCACTTTTGCCTGGTTATAAAGTTTAATTTCATCCACCAGCAGGCGCGCGAAACGTTGCGCCTTGCGGTGCATGTCGGCGTCTTCAGCGGAAAGTCCGGCCAAGGGATCGGTCGCCGCCGCGGGCGCCGCTGCTGCGCTGGCATGGGCCGCGGCCACTTCCACCACTTCCGCAGCCGGCTCCGGCGCTGCGGGAGCGTGCCGCGGAGTGTGGGACGCAAATGGATCGGAGAACGAAGAAACGGTTTGCACCGGCGCGGGTGCGGAATGGCTAACGGCCGGAGCGTCTTCTCTGGTGGCGGATTGCTTGCGCAACGAGATTACTTCTAGCCACGAACTGGTAGCGATCACCAGCAGTTCGAGCGCGGAAGGATCGACCTTGCCGCTCTCGCCGCCATCCGCATAAACCAGCGCGGCTACTTTATCTTTCAAAACCAGCGGCAATACCAGAACTTGTTCATTCGATGGGCGGCCAAAATGTTCGGCGAAACTCGCGCCCATTTCTGTAACGTTGCCCGGTGTGGCCGCGCGATTCTGATAGGCGTGCGACGCGGGCCCTCCGTTGAGGTCGAGAGCAAAATCTTTTACGGAGTCGTCATTGGCGAAGCCGCGCGCTTGCCATCCCGTGGCCGCGCCCGCTTTCACTACGAAGAGCGCAATGCGCGCCGAGTAATGGCTGCCGGCATCGAGCAGCGCGCGCAGAATTTCTTTTTGCGTGAAGCCGGCGTGAATATTGGAGACCGCCTCCACCAGCGCGCCCGAATCAGGCTGTACCGCGGCGCGAATCTCGCCCGACGGCGAAGCCTCCGCCGGTGCGGGAAGCGCCGCCAGCACTTGCTGCACGATGCGGGCCTGCAGTTGCGGCAATTGCTCTTGCAGAGCCTGGGCTACGGCCTTTTCAATGCTGAGCCGAATCTCATTTTGTTTGTCGTTCTGATCTGCCATGCCTTGGAGAACCATGATCCCGCGAAACGTAACCAGCCCGGTAACCTCGACTCGGACTGATCGCTAAGTACTGATTATACGGCACTTGTTGGAACGCCCCAGAGTACGCAAGGACGTGTTCGACCGCGTCAGTTCCTGCCTCGACTCTATCGCAAAAATTATGGCCAGCAAAGGCGGATCGTTGCCCATCTTGGCACGCCCCCGCCCGCAGAAGTGGATGCCTCATCCTCGGGTGTCAACCACCATTAAGTTGCTAGAATGGTGATGCAGATGGCATAACTTTGTCTTGTGTGTGGGATTCTGTGGTGTTGAGCAAATTCACAGAATTCCCGCAACCCATTGCGCTCGCGAAGCTTGGCCCCGTAGCTCAGTTGGATAGAGCAGCGGTTTCCTAAACCGTTGGTCGGCGGTTCGACTCCGCCCGGGGCCCCCATTCTTTCAGGCACTCAGCCGTTACCTTCGTTTCCGCAACATCGGCGCTGCACCGTTCTTTGTGCTATGATGTTTGTAACGCTACTGCCACGGTTTGCTCGTGACGCGGTGATCCCTTCCGGATCAAGATTCATCTCCGCTTTTCCTGCCCGCCGTTTACTCAGCGTAAATCAGAAAGTTATGAGCGGCATGGGGACTCACGCTACGCGTGTAACATCGTCAGGCCTCTCCAGAAAGAACAAATACGAATGACAAGTTTTACCGAATTACCCCTATCTTCTGCATTACAGCAGAGGCTGGCGGGTGCTGAATTTATTATTCCCACGCCTATCCAGGCGCAGTCGATTCCTTCCGCCCTTGAGGGCAAAGATGTGCTGGCTACGGCGCAGACCGGAACCGGCAAGACGCTGGCATTTCTGATCCCGGTGATCGAGATGTTGCAGCGGGAGCCTTCGCAAAAAGTGCGTTGCCTGGTATTGCTGCCCACGCGCGAGCTGGCGATACAAGTGAATGAAGAATACGAAAAGCTCCGAGGGCGGCAACTGGCGAAAGCCGCTCTGGTCATCGGCGGCGTCTCCGAAAAAACTCAAATACAGGCCGTGCGCGGCGGAGCCAGCCTGGTCATCGCCACCCCCGGCCGCCTGCAGGATTTCATTACCCGCAAGCTCATCGATCTGCGTGAGGTTCAAATCCTCGTGCTCGACGAAGCCGATCGCATGTTGGACATGGGCTTCCTGCCCGCCATCCGCCGCATTCTGGCCATCCTGCCGCAACGCCGGCAGACGCTTTGCTTCTCCGCTACGCTCGAGCAATCGGTCGCCGGATTGGTTAACGATGCCATGCGCAACCCCGTTCGCGTGGCCATCGGTTCCGTGTTGAAGCCCGTCGAAAGCGTTCGTTTGCAGGCCTATGAAGTTCGTCCCGCCGAAAAGCCGGACGTGCTGCGGCAACTGCTCTACGCCGAGAAAGGCCAGACTCTGATTTTTGCCCGCACCAAGCGCGGCACCGAACGGCTGGCCAAAGAATTGGTCCGCGAAGGTTTTTCCGCGGCCATGATTCACGGCGATCGCTCGCAATCGCAGCGCAACGCCGCCCTCAGCGGCTTTCAGCAGGGCCGCTACCAGGTTCTGGTCGCCACCGACGTGGCCGCCCGCGGCCTGCATATCGATGAAGTGGCTCATGTTGTCAACTACGACTTGCCCAAGATGGCGGAAGATTTTATTCACCGCGTTGGCCGCACCGGCCGCGCTGGATCAGAAGGTCTTGCCACCAGTTTGGTATCCGGCGGAGAAGTGATCGAGTTGCGCCACATCGAGCGCGCCTTGAAGCTCAAAATCGACCGCAAGCAAATTGATTGGAACAACGCTGGCCGCTCCGAGCACGTGGTGCAGAACACCCTGGCTAGCCGCACTCTAACTAGGCTACCGGGCGAAATCTTCGCCTGAGCCCAGACTCCAATTGTTGCATGCAACAGGGGCGCGTCCTGGAAGACGCGCCCCTCTTGTTTTTCTGTACTCTTAAATTCCAACTTTAAAAAATGGCGTCGCCGCTATTCTTTCTCCGGAGCGCGTTCGCGCGGCATGCTGGAAATTTCCGGCTCATCGTCGCCCATCTGAAACATGGCAGCTTGCTCGGCGGCGTGGCGCTGCAGTTCATCCAAATCGAGTTCGGTGGAATCGCTTGGCGCGGCCCCGGGTTCGTCCTTGCGTTGGATGCGGCGTTCAGCCTTGTCGCGCTGTTTTTGCTGGCGCGTGTGTTCTTTCTGGCGTTTAGTAAAACTGGATCGTCCTCGTCCTGGCATTCGAATCTCCCCTACTTAAATTTTGGCAAAGCGGGCTGGCGCTTTGCGCTTTGTAACGAATGTTTGCCGGAAACAGATTAGCTCGCGCTCCGCCCTACCGCGCGGACGCCTGACCAGCCGCGCTCCTGGCGCTTGAATTTATCTACCAGCGCGGCTCGCGCGGTTGCCGCGCATGCCCCTGATAATCGTCCCGGCTTCCGCCTCCGCCTCCACCCCCGCCGCCAAAGCGTTTTCCCCCGCCTCCGCCGCCGCGCGGCGAATCCGTCTTGGGCTTCGCTTCGTTGATCTTCAAGGCCCGCCCCGCCAGTTCGGTTCCATTCAGCGCTGCCACCGCCTTATCGGCCTCCGCTGGGTTCGTCATCTCGACAAAAGCAAAGCCGCGTGCGCGCCCCGTTTCGCGGTCCGTGACTATGCTTACTTTCTCCACGGCTCCATGCGCTTCAAACAATCCGCGCAACTCCGGCTCCGTAGTGCTATGGGGCAAATTGCCAACATAAAGATTTTTCATATGATTTCTTCTTTCTTATTTTCCAGGCAGCAGCCAACCGCCTTCACGCGCTCTTTTCTTTTGAACCTTCTGCTTTGGCGGACGGCACCAGGTTCTTCTCCGCCAGTTCCTTCAACATCTTTCCATTACTGATGCGGCGGCTGATTTTCTGCCGGCGCCTCCGGTTAAATCTTGCTTTATCTCCATTCACTCCGGACATATGTTCTCTCCTGCCTCGTAGGCTGTTTTACTTGCTCACTCGAAAATATTGTCTAAAACAAAAAGGGAAGCGTCAAATCCAGCGGCTCGCTGCACTCGCATTGCTGCGATCTTCTTGAAATGAAAGGCCTTGATTCCAGAAACTGCTCAGATGTGACACGTGGTTCGCCTTTCAAGGAATTTCTCAATCGCGAAGGCGTAACGCGCTGTGTCAGGGTGTCTTCGAGGTCAAGACCTTCAGTATACGCCCATTGCCGAAGATTGCCGAGCCTGGTTGCGCCCGCCTACGGCGCCGACGGACTCACGCTGGTGCCACTGTGATTCGAGCTCTTGCACAACAGGATGCACAGCAGAATCGCGCCTCCGGCCCCTCCGCCAATCTCAAGCCACTTCGTATTCAATCCGCTGCCGGCGGCTTCCGGGCGCAAAGGCGCGCCGCAAATCACAGTCTCATCGCGATTGGCTTCGTGGCCTTCATGCACCGTGGCCTGCGCGTTTTCGTCATTGGTTGGCTTCTTCAGATTGGCCCCGCCGTGAATGTTCACATCATTCTTGTGCGCCACCACATGCACCGTGCCGCTAAGGTCAGCGACATCATATTGTGTGCGCTCGGTGGAGATGGGCTCGACCTTGATGCAATTTACATGCACGCTCATCGACGTGGACGTCCCCACCGCCACGCTGCCATGTTCCAGATCCAGAAAATTTCCTTGAAACTTTATGATCGATTCCGGCTGTATCAGAACGGACGATCCTTCAGCATCAAGATTGGCGACGAAACCCGGTTTGGTTTCGATTAAGTCTCCCGCGAACACGGCCGTTGACGCCGCGATTTCCTGCCCGTTCACCCAGACTCCGCCATCGCTGTGCAGCACGGCAGACTTGGTATCCTGTCCCGCCAGACTCAGCGGACACAAAAAGATCATCATCCAACCGACAAGATTGCGTAAAACTCCGGCACTCATAGACAATCGACACTTCCAGCCATCTACCAGAATGGTAGAGAGCGTAAGGCAGCCCGTCTATTAGCTTTCTGGGTGCGCTGCCGGTGTAGCCCGGCGCGAATTGTGGCAACGTAATCTACAGGCTGTGCGTGAGTGCTAGAGCAGCAACATGGAACGAAATCTTTCCGACACTCCGGTGATCGAATTTCGCGATGTCGCATACCGCTTGCCCAATGGCACCAAGCTGCTTTCCGCCTTCAATCTTCAAGTGCCACGCGGCCAAACTCTTGTCCTGCTGGGGCGCAGCGGCTCCGGCAAGACCACTTCTCTTAAGCTGATTAATCGCCTGCTCGCTCCCAGCACCGGCGAAGTGTATGTGAATGGCAGCGCTACCTCGACCACGGATGTGATTCGCCTGCGTCGCGGCATCGGTTATGTCATTCAGGATGTTGGTTTATTTCCCCACTACACGGTGGAACGCAACATCGGATTGGTTCCGCAGATTGAAGGTTGGGCATCTGCCCGCATCCACTCTCGCGTGGAAGAATTGCTCAAGTTGGTTGGACTCGAGGCCGCCATCAGCTCGCGCTATCCTCATCAGCTGTCCGGCGGTCAGCGCCAGCGCGTTGGAGTGGCGCGGGCTCTCGCCGCCGATCCCGAAATCCTGTTAATGGATGAACCCTTCGGAGCCCTCGACGCTCTCACCCGCGATCAACTGCAGAACGAATTTCTTTCCTTGCAGCAGCGTCTCGGCAAAACCGTGGTCTTCGTCACTCACGATCTGCGCGAAGCCTTGCGTCTTGGCTCGCGGATCGCTTTGCTCGACGCCGGCCGCCTCGTCACTGTTCTCTCTCCCGAAGAATTTCTAAAATCATCAGACCCGCTGGCGGCCGCCTACGTAAAGGCTTTTAGAGACGGGCTTGAGCCTTCCACCAAGGGAGGCCAAGCCTGAACCTGCTGCATTTCTTCGCGCAAAACCACCAGCAGATACTCGAACTCACGCTGGAGCATCTCTGGCTGGTCGGTGTTTCCACCGTCCTCGCGGTTTTAGCCGGCATTCCCCTGGGCATTATGAGCGCGCACTGGCCGGCGTGGAACAGGCCCGTGCTGGGCGCGGCCAACATCATCCAAACTATCCCCAGCCTCGCGCTCTTCGGATTTCTGCTGCCGGTGCCGTGGCTCGGCGATCGCGCCGATCGGCTGGCCATTCTCGCCCTCACCCTCTATGCTTTGCTGCCCGTGATTCGCAACACGTACACCGGCATTCGCGGAGTCGATCCTGCCGTCATCGAAGCCGGCCGCGGCATGGGACTAACTCCGCGCCAGCTTTTGTTTCAGGTCGAGTTGCCGCTGGCGTTGAGCGTGATTCTTTCCGGCGTGCGCGTCGCGGTCGTTGTTTCCGTTGGCTTGGCCACCATCGCCGCCGCTATCGGCGCCGGCGGCCTGGGTGAATTCATTTTCCGCGGCTTGGCCATGGTCAACAACCAGCTCATCTTGGCTGGCGCAATCCCCGCCGCTCTGCTTGCCCTGACCGCCGATTTCGCCCTCGGGTGGCTGGAGAAACGGCTGCGCCCCCGATGAAATCCGCTTCACCCATTCGCGGTCTTCACCGGAGTAAGCGCCTTTCCTCGTGCCTCATGCTCGCGCTCTTGATGGTGTGCGTTTCCTGCGCTCCCTCGCACGCCAATCGCATCGTCATCGGCTCCAAGAACTTCACCGAGTCGCTCGTCCTCGGCGAAATTCTGGCGCAGCAGATCGAAGCTCACTCTCAACTAAAAGTGGAGCGTCGCTTCTATCTCGCCGGCACCTACATTTGCCAGCAGTCAATTCTTGCCGGACGCATCGATATTTATCCTGAATACACCGGCACCGCCCTCACTGCCATCCTCAAACAAAAAGTAGGCGGCGATCGTTCAGAAGTTTTTCAACGCGTGAAGCGCGAATATGAAAATCATTTGGGACTCACCCTCGGCCCACCCTTCGGATTCAACGACACCTTCGCCATGGAAATCCGCGGAGAAGATGCCCGCCGCTTGAACCTGATGACGCTTTCCCAAGCCGCGGCATTCGCTCCCCAATGGCACGCCGGCTTCGGCTACGAATTCATGGAGCGTCCCGATGGCTACCCCGGCCTCGCCGCCGCCTACAACCTGCACTTCGCGGCGCCGCCGCGCGTCATGGATCTCGGCTTGCTCGCACCCGCGTTAAAAAATCGCCAGATCGATATCGCCGCCGGCAACGCCACCGACGGCCTGATCCCCGCCCTGGATTTATTTGTCCTGCAGGACGACCGCCATTATTTTCCTCCCTACGAAGCCGTTGCCGTCATCCGCCAGCAGATGCTGCAACAGCATCCGGAAATCAATGAAGCCATCTCAGCCTTGGCGGGAAAAATTTCTGATCAGGAAATGCAGCAACTGAATTACTCCCTCGACGGCCAGCACCGCGAAGTCAAAGATGTAGCCCACGAATTCCTGCGCCGCAAGGGCTTGATCCCGTAAGGTGAGTCCAACCTCGCGGCACTCAAACTACAGCAGCAACTCCCCCTGCAGCGTCAGCACCACGTTGCCGGTCAACATCACGCGATCCCCTTTTACCTTGCACCACAACTCGCCGCCCCGCTCTGAAACCTGCCGCGCATGCAGTCCTTTTTTCCCCAATCGCTTTGCCCAGTACGGCGCCAGAGAACAATGCGTCGATCCCGTCACCGGATCTTCCGGTATGCCATAACTCGGCACAAAGTAGCGCGACACAAAATCACAATCGCCGCCCGGAGCCGTCACCGCCACTCCCGCCGGATGCAGTTTCTCCAGCACTCGAAAATCGGGATGAAGACCTCTCACTTCCTCTTCCGTCTCGAACACCGCAAAAAAATTATCCTCGATCTGCACCACCTCAGCCGGAACTTTTCCCAGCCCCTCACTCAACTCCGCCGGCGGATTCTCTCTCGCCCACGGTTCCAGCGCCGGAAAATCCATTGCCAAACGATCTCCCGCTCGGCTTACTGTAAGCACCCCGCTCTCGCGCGTCTCAAAGCGCACCGAGTCTCGTTTTGCTGCAAGAATTTGCAGTACCACGTATCCCGAGGCCAGCGTGGCATGTCCGCATAGTTTCACTTCGCACTTCGGCGTGAACCAGCGCAGTTCGTAATCCTCGCCACGGGGCGCCAAAAATGCCGTTTCCGAAAGGTTATTTTCGCTTGCGACCCTCTGCAGCAAAGCGTCATCTAACCACCCTGTTAGCGGACAAACGGCCGCCGGATTGCCCGCAAACGGCTGGTTCGTAAAGGCATTCAGGTGGAACAGCGGTAGGTACATCACCCTATGGTACGCGACCGCCGCGTCGCCATAGCATCGCTTCCGCCATACAATTACGCGGTCCGCCATCGCCCGCAGGCCGATTCGCGCACTGAGGAGGCTCCCATGTCAGCCACACATACCGACCCTCTCGTCCGCAACCAGTCGCCCCACCAGCCGGCCCCCCAGGACCTGATGGCCCGTCTGGCAGACGCCCGCCAGCGCACCGACGACCTGTTCGCCATCGTCCACCAGGATTTCTTATACGACCGCCCTATCGCCGAGCGTCACCGCATCATTTTTTACGTCGGTCATCTTGAAGCTTTCGACTGGAATCTTTTTCACGAACGCGTTTTCGGAGTGAAGAGTTTTCATCCCGAGTTCGATCATCTTTTCGCTTTCGGCATCGACCCCGTCGGTGGCGGCCTGCCCAGCGATCAACCTTCTGACTGGCCTTCGCTCACCGCTGTCCGCGAATATGTGCAAGCCATTCGCTCCACTCTCGACGCCAAACTCAACCAGGCTCTCGCCGATTCCGTCCCTCCCGCCGAAGACGGATTTCCGCTCAGTACATATTTGAACGTGGCCATCGAGCATCGCCTCATGCACGCCGAAACTCTGGCCTACATGCTGCATCAAATGCCGTTTGATAAAAAAACTTCCCGCTCCGAAGCGCTCGATCTTATTTCTCCCGCCATCTCCCATCGCAGCATCGAAGTGCCCGCCGGGCAGGTTACGCTGGGGCTCCCACGTGACTCCGCTATCTTCGGCTGGGACAACGAGTACGAATCCTACGGTGTCGACGTGCCTGCCTTTGCCATCGATCAATTCCAGGTGACCAATCAGCAGTATCTCGAATTCATCGATGCGGGTGGTTACACGACTCGCGAATTCTGGGGTGAAGAAAATTATGACTGGGAATGGAAGTCCGCTCACCAGATTTCTCATCCCGCGTTCTGGCGTCGCCATGGCAATCAGTGGCTCTACCGCACCATGTTCCATGAAATCCCTCTGCCCTTCGACTGGCCCGTCTATGTAAGTCACGCCGAAGCGAATGCCTATGCCCGCTGGGCAGGGAAGTCATTGCCTACCGAAGCCGAGTGGCAGCGTGCCGCCTACGGTACGCAAGATGCCGACGACCGCCAGTATCCCTGGGGTTCCGATGAACCATCGCCGCGCCACGGTAATTTCGATTTTGCCCGCTGGAGTCCCGCGCCCGTCAACGCTTTTCCTCACGGCCGCAGCGGCTTCGGCGTCGAAGGCATGCTAGGCAACGGCTGGGAATGGACTTCCTCCCCATTCGCTCCATTTCCAGGCTTCGCGCCGTTTCCCTTTTACCGCGGGTACTCCGCTGACTTTTTCGACGGCAAACACTTTGTCCTCAAGGGCGGATCGCCGCGCACCGCCGCTTGCATGTTGCGCCCCAGCTTTCGCAACTGGTTTCAGTCGCATTATCAGTATGCCTACACCGGATTTCGTTGCGTGAAACGCAACTGATGCAACTCTGACGGGCCCCAACGTCTACTAAAAGACTGGGCCAAATTAGGTCGCAACAAAAACTATAAAAGGAGTTCCACCATGCTAGTTCAAGCCATCACCCCGCACGCAACTTATGAATTTGCCAATGACGTGCGTGCCGGTCTCACCAAGCCCGGCCAGAAGGAACTCCTCTCGAAGTATCTGTATGATGACGTCGGCTCCGCGCTCTTTGAAGTGATCTGCCAGTTGCCGGAGTACGGCCTCACCCGCGCCGATGAGCGCCTGCTGCGGCGCCACGCGCACGATATTGTGCAGCGCCTCGCCACTCCCGTCTCCGTGGCGGAACTCGGCAGCGGCAGCGGCCGCAAAACCCGCCACATTCTTGAAGCTCTCTGCCGCCGCCAGCGTACTTCCTACTATCCCATCGAAATTTCTCCCACCGCCCTGGCCATGTGCGAGCGCGAACTCCGCGACATCGAGTCCATCAGCATTCTCGGCTTCGAGCGCGAATATCTCGACGGTTTGCTGGAAGTGGCCGCGCAGCGGACTCCCGGACAGCACTTGCTGGTTCTCTTCCTCGGCAGCACCATTGGAAACTTTGATCGTCCCGCCGGAATTAAATTCCTCGCCCAGGTTCGCCAGATTCTTCAAGCCGGCGATTCTCTTCTGCTCGGCACCGATCTGGAAAAATCCAGCTCACAGCTGATCGCAGCCTATGATGATGAATTGGGTGTGACCTCAGCTTTCAATCTGAACCTGCTCAACCGCATCAATCGCGAACTGGAGGCCGATTTCGATATTTCGCGCTTCGAGCACGTCGCCAAAATCAATCATCAGACCCGCAGCGTCGAAATGCACCTCCGATCGATGCAAGCCCAGACCGTCAACATTTCCGCCGCCGAATTGACCGTCCAATTTGCCGAAGGCGAAACCATCTGGACCGAAAGCAGCCACAAATATTCTCTGCAGGAAGTATTTTCCATGTCGCGCACCGCAGGCTTCCGTTGCGAGGCTCAGTGGATCGACGATCAATGGCCCTTCGCGGAAAATCTGCTGGTCGCCGAATAGTCGCCTCGCACACTCAACCTCAACATTTGTTAAGTCGAAGTAAAACTTTGTAAACACTATGGTTTTGACCCCTGCGCCATGTAAATTAGTAGTGGATGATTACAAGGCAAATCAAGCTCACCGTTAACTGTTTTTTATCGGTCTTATTCGTAGTTATCACTTTGGCGGCAATCGTTTCAGCGCAACCATCATGGGCCGCCGCTGCTTTTCCCCAGACTCCACAATCTTCCCGCGCTGTTGCAAAACGCATTGGCGCCATTAAAGCCATCAATGGAAGCGAGATCACTCTCACTCCGGATTCCGGCCCCGAAATTAAAATTTCCGTCCAGCCCAGTGCGCAAATCGTTCGCGTCGCTCCCGGCGAAACCAATCTCAACAACGCTACTGCGATTCAGTTGCAGGATCTTCAAGTAGGCGACCTCATCCGAGCCACCGGATGGGCTTCCGACGAAACTCCTTTTCCCGTTCTAAAAATTGTCGTAATGAAGCATAGCGACCTCGAAGCTCGTCACCAGCAAGACCTGCAGGACTGGCAGAAGCGCGGAGTCGGCGGCCTGGTCGGTTCCGTCGATCCCGCCGCCGGAACCGTGACCATCTCGGTGGTTAATTTTTCCGGGAAAAAAGAAACTGTCATCCACACTTCGAAGACCACGGTGATTCGCCGCTATGCACTGGATTCCGTGAAATTTGACGATGCCAAGCCCAGCACCCTTCAGGAAATTCATCCCGGAGATCAGCTGCGCGCGCGCGGCGACCGCAGTGCCGATGGCACTCAGCTAACCGCCGAAGAAATTGTTTCTGGATCGTTTCGCAACATCGCCGGCACGGTGAATTCTGTCGATGCAAGTGCGGGCACATTGAGCGTTCATGATTTGTTGTCCAAGAAAAATCTGGTCGTGAAAGTTACATCCGATTCACAACTGCGCCAATTGCCTGCCGAAATGGCACAGCGTATCGCCGCGCGCCTGAAAGCCGGAGCAACGCCAGCCGGAGCAACCCCAGGCGGCGCAGCCCCAAGCGGCGCAACAGGAGCGGCCGCATCCGGCGCGGTTCCCCGTCAAGGCTCCGGTCAGACTGCTCCTGGACAATCTTCATCTCCCGCAGGCGAGGGCGGTGGCGCTCGCGGCGCTGGCATGGGCGCCCGTTCCGGGGGAGGAGATTTACAGCAGATGCTCAGCCGCATGCCTGCAGCATCCTTGTCCGATCTGCACAAAGGCGATGCCGTGATGCTGGTCTCGACCGAAGGAAGCAATGACAGTGGCACAGCCATTCAACTGCTCAGCGGCGTGGAACCCATTTTGCAAGCTTCGCCCTCCGCTGGACAAGCCATGATGCTTGCGCCTTGGAGCCTGGGCGGACCCTCCGGAGATTCCGCGGGGCCGTAGCCGAAGAGAAAAGCAAGCCATTTCAGCACTCATAGAACGAACGAGAAATATTCTGGAACGGAAGATCGCAATGAAATCATGGAAGTGTGTCTGTTGGACCGTCATCATTTTGATGTTGCAGTTGTGCCCAGCATTCGCTGTTGCGCAAACCCCCGCTTCATCCGCAGGCAGTTTGCGCGGCCAGGTTACCGATCCCTCTGGCGCTGCCATCCCTCAGGCGGATGTGGTGCTTACTCCCTCGGCGGCGTCCGCTGCCCTGATCAAAACTCAAAGCGATGGTCAGGGTGCTTACGAGTTCAAGGCGCTGGCTCCGGGCCAATATTCCCTCACCGTGGCGGCGCAGGGATTTTCGCTTTATGAAAATGACAACATCGTAATTGCAGCCAGCCAGCCCTTGCGCCTCAACGTCGCCATGAAGATCGAAGTTGAGCAGGAAAAAGTTCAGGTCTCCGATACGGTGCCGACGGTCGACGTGAATCCCGCCAACAACGCCGGAGCCATCGTGATCTCCGGCAAAGAACTCGACGCTCTTCCCGATGATCCTGACGAACTGCTCACCGACCTGCAAGCGCTGGCTGGACCTTCCGCCGGCCCGAACGGCGGGCAAATGTATATCGATGGATTCACCGCCGGCCAGCTTCCTCCAAAGTCCTCCATTCGCGAGATTCGCATCAACTCCAATCCTTTCTCCGCCGAATATGACAAGCTCGGCTACGGCCGCATTGAAGTTTTTACTAAACCCGGTACTGATAAATTTCATGGCCAGTTCATGGTCAACGGCAATGACTCCGCTTTTAATTCCCACGATCCTTTTGCCGGAGCGGAAACCGGTTACTACACCGTGCAGTACAACGGCAACATCGGCGGGCCCATCAACAAGAAATCGTCTTTCTTTTTGAACGTCGATCGCAGAAATATCAACGATCTCGCTGCCGTCAATGCCGTCACGCTCGATGAGAACCTGAATCCGTTTCAGACTCTGCTCTCCGTGCCCAACCCGAGGGAACGCACGAATGTGAGCTTGCGCTACGATGCCGCTCTCAGCAAGAACAACACGCTCACCGCGCGTTACCAGTACTATCGCGATACCCAAACCAATAACGGCCTCACTATCTCTGGAACACTGCCTACGCAGGCCTACGATTCCAGTTCAACCGAACAAACCCTGCAGGTGGGGGACACGCAGGTTTTCGGCTCCAAGACAATTAATGAAACTCGTTTTCAGTATTTGCGCGATTTCGACGGCCAGAACGCGCTCGATATCAATCCCGCGGTAAACGTCCTGGGATCTTTCAAGGGCGGAGGCAACGGCGAGATCAGCACCGACCACCAGAATCATTACGAATTTCAAAACTACACTTCCATGATTCACGGCACGCACACCTTTAAGTTCGGCGGGCGCGTGCGCGTGACTACCGACTACAGCAACTCCAACGCCGGTTTCAACGGATCGTTCACATTTTCGAGCCTCTCCCAATATCAGCAGGCGGAATGCGCCCTTCTGGCTTCGCCGCCTCCGGCTTGCACGGGTCTGCCCAGCGCATTGCCCCAGCAACTTTCCTTCACGCAGGGCTCGCCGCTGGCCAGCGTCACGGTTTTCGACATCGAACCTTATGTTCAGGACGACTGGCGGGTGCGTTCCAATATCACTCTGAGCCTGGGACTGCGTTACGAAGTGCAAAATCACATTCGCGATAAAGTTGACCTTGCGCCGCGAGTGGGCGTTGCATGGGGAGTTGGCGGGCGCAACGGTCCCCCCAAAGTGGTGATTCGCGGCGGCGCCGGAATTTTTTATGATCGCTTTCTTGAGACGAACATCCTGCAAGCCGAGCGCCTCAACGGCGTCACCCAGCAGCAGTACGTCATCCAGAATCCCACTTGTTTTCCAGGACTCGATCAGCCGCTCAATGTGCCGATCACGAACTGCGGCCCGGCCAATTCCAGCACGTTGTCGATCTATCAAATCAATCCGTCCCTCTACGCGCCTTATACGCTGCAATCGGCCATCAGCGCGGAGCGGCAGCTCACCAAGTCGGCCACTCTTTCGGTGACGTATCTGAATTCTCGCGGCTTCGATCAACTGCTCAGCATCAACGCCAACGCGCCTTTTCCCGGGACTACCTGTTTTCCGAACTGTCCAATTCCAGCCAACGGAAATCTTTATCAGTACGTCTCGGAAGGAGTCTTCCGCCAGAATCAGGTCATCGTAAACACCAACATTCGCGCCAGCACCAAACTGCAACTGTTTGGCTACTACACGCTGAACTACTCCAAGAGCGACACGGGCGGCGTGGGCAGTTTCGCCTCGAACTCTTACGACATCAGCCAGGATTACGGGCGCTCTTCTTTCGATACTCGCCATCGGCTTTTTCTCGGTGGGTCGCTTGCCATGCCGTATGCCATTCGACTCAGCCCGTTCATGGTGGCGAGTTCGGGCTCTCCGTTCAACATCACCAGTGGAAACGATTTGAATGGCGATTCGATTTTCAACGATCGTCCGGGATTGGTTTCGACGGCTGCGTGTCCCAGCGTTGTGAATCCTGCGGCGGGCTCCAGCATTTACTGCACTCCGCTCGGTACCTTCGACGCGGTACCAACAGCCGGAGAAAAAATAACTCCTATTTACTACGCAACCGGACCTTCTCACGTGACGCTCAACCTGCGGTTGAGCAAGTCCTTCGGCTTCGGCCCCAAACTGAAAGCGGGCAGCACTACTCAGCGCAATCAGGATGGTGGTGGGCCCGGCGGTGGTGGCGGCGGGCGCTCCGGCGGCGGTGGGCCGCGGGGACCGCTGTTTGGCGGCGGCGGCGGCGGGCCGTCGATGGGAGGAGCCGGATCGGATAGGAAGTACAGTTTGACGCTGAGTGCATCGGCGCGAAACGTATTCAATAAGGTGAACCTGGGAAATCCCGGGGGAGTTTTGGGGTCGCCATTCTTCGATAAGTTCAACAGTCTTCAGGGTGGACCTTTCTCTACGGGCGTGGCGGTTCGGCGCATCGACCTGCAAGCGAGTTTCAGTTTCTGAGCGCTCACCTTGCGTGCGCGCCGAGTTGGGCGCGGGCAGGTTATTCTTGATGACAGCCTCAGCGCTCACGGGCTCCCGATTAAATTCTTGTCTCCGCTTACCACTACAAGACGCAAGTTCCTTCTGGGCAGCGCGGCTGCTGGCGCTGCGGCGCTGGTGGCGGACTCCGTGGTGTGGGAGCCGAACCGGCCGCGGGTGGTGAGGCAGGAGTTCGCTTTGGCGCGGTGGCCGGAGCGGCTGAACGGATTCACCGTGGCGCAGCTCAGCGACTTTCATTACGATCCCTATTTTTCCTCTCACCCGCTGCGCGCCGCGATATCGATCGTCAACGATCTTCATCCCGATCTGATCGTGCTTACGGGAGACTTTGTTACGGCGCCGCTTCTGGGGGACGACCGCAAGGCAGCGCTCGAGGCGGAGCCGTGCGCGCAACTGTTGCGGCAGATGAGCGCGGCGCACGGGTTGTGGGCGGTTCTGGGCAATCATGATGAAGCCACCGATCACCGGCATGTAACGCAAGCGCTGCAGGCGCAAAATATTCAAGTGCTGGCGAACCAGTCGCAGGCCATTGAACACGAGGGCGCGCGCTTCTGGCTGGCGGGCGTGAATGACGTGCTGAGCAAAACCGCCGACGTGCCGAAGACGCTGCGCGGGGTTCCGGGGGACGAAGCGGTGATTCTTCTGGCGCACGAGCCCGACTTTGCCGATCATGTTGCCGAATTTCCTATCGACCTGCAACTCTCCGGACATTCGCACGGAGGGCAAATCAGACTCCCGTTGCTGCCTCCTTTCTATCTACCAACGCTGGGAAAAAAATATGTTCTGGGCAGCTACCGCGTCGGCCGGCTGGCGCTTTATACCAACGCCGGACTGGGAACGATTGGAGTTCCGGCGCGGCTGAACTGTCCTCCGGAGATTACGTTGTTGACGCTGCGCCGCGCGGGGTGAAATCGCTCGTGGGCGATGACTTTTTCAGAAGTGTCCTCCGTGAGCTTTTACGGCTGCGGCGATGGCTGGGAGCGCCGCCTTGATTTGCGCGGTAACTTTGTTCCTGACTTCTTCCAGGCTTTCCTTCGCCGGGGGCCGCTTGTCGGGCGGCGGTTCGATTTTTTCGGGCTCAGCCGCGGAGGTGGGCGGGGGGTACGGCCGGATGGCTGCGGCGCGCTTCAGGTTGCGCTGACGGGCCATTTCCTCCGCTTCGGCGAGCTCGCGGAAACCCTGGCCTTCGGGAAGGATTTCCTCTTCCAAGCGGTCAATTTTGTCCTGAGCGGCCTGCTGTAGAGCTCCGAGTCTGCCGAGACGATCGGCTTCCACTTTGCACCAGCGATCGATTTCGGCCTGGTTGCGGGCTTCTTCGACGGTGCGTGGAGTGAAGTTGGGACGAGGGTCAGGATTGACGACGACTGGTTTTCGAGGGGCGTCGTCATCGACGAACTCAGAGTCGCGCCAGAGAGGCTGGTCGAAGCCAGTTACGCTGACGCGAGCGGGGTCGATGACGACATTGTGGCGGAAAGGTTCGAGACGCAGGCGGGGAAGGTTGCTGCTGGCGGTTTGGAGGGCGAAGAGCAGGAGTCCGGCGGACTTGGCGTCGATCTGGCCGGTGATGATAAGGCGCATGACCTGCATGAGCGAAACCTGGACGGCGTCGGCGTCTTCAAGGACGGGGAGAGTGATGGAGGCCTTGCGGCGGCGGTCGCCTTTGGCGCGGTCGCCGGTGATTTGAAGATTTTCGTCGTGATGGAGTTTGTGGAAGTAGCAAAAACGGTTGCGGCGCAGGGCGGGCGATCCGCATTGCGTGCCGTTGACTTTGAGATGCTGGCACCGATTCGGGAAATTTGGCATGGTGTGACCCCTCCTCCCCCTATCCCTCGATCTATTAGAATCATGGGCTTGGCGGGATTTTGCGATTTGATCCATTGTTTTCAATCAGTTAGGGGCAAAATCTTGAGCCCCAAGGAGTTAGCTCTTTGTTATAGCTTTTGAGGGCTACTAAACTGATTGTTTCGCGGGCGCGGATGAGAGTCAAGGTCATGTGAACATGGGGGCTGTGGAAAACGTGGATTGGGATCAGAGTCCCTTAGGGGGTGGGAGTCGTGGTGTCCTACCCTTGCGCAAAGAACGCGCAAGAATGGGGCACCCGGCTATTCTAGCCGCTCCAGCGTGTAAAACACAGAGTATGCACTACTGTCAGGTGACCCGCCGATGGAGGTCCAATGAATAATAGGCGTCCCTTTGCTAGCCTGAAACGTCGTACTGGTTCCCCCTAAAGCAAGGAAGGACCCAGGCTGCAGGAATTGACCGATCACGTAATCGTTAGAAGTAAGCACTTGTCCGGCAGTCTGGGTAGTACCAGTCGCATCTACCCAACTAAAAGCATAGGACCAATTTGACGTGCTGGAAGGGTCGGCCACCGTTATCGTTGCATAGACCGACAATCGATATAGGCCTGACACGCCCGGCGTATAGAGGGTTTTCGAGAACGCAGTTGTCTGATTCAACATCTTTCCACTTGCGACAATCTGCGGCGTCGTCAGGTTGTTCGGAGAAGTGCTGCCAGATGTAAAAGCAAGAGCCAATAGCAGGACAGCGATAACACAAACAGTTTTGTACATGAAGAGCCTCCAGAGTGGGAAGTCTAAGGGGAGGCCGGAATCATACCACGATGGTCTAATTCAAACCGAGGCACTACCAAAAAATCCCACCCTGCGCGGAGAAGGCGCGAGGGTGGGACAGTTGTTTTGCCCGTATTCATTGGGCGCAGCCGGTGCTGAAGGCGGTTAGGGCATTGGCTACGGCGGTGAGAGAGCAGTCGTAGGAGTTGCCGGTGGAGTCGAAGGAGGTGTATTGCTGGGCGCTGGATTGTCCGGTGTTGCCGAGGAAGTTCCCGCCGGAGTCGAATTCCAGAGTGTCGACGTGCTGGCCGGCGTTGGAGAGTGAACTGGTGTAGGTCTTGCGGCCGGATTGTGAGCTGCTGGTGCTGAGTTCGTAGGTCTGGTTGGCGTTGGTCTGCTGATTGATGTTGCCGGTGGATTGGTCGACGACCTGGCGAATATCCAAGCCAAGGGGCCAGTTGTAATTTTGCGAACTGGTCGTGGTGGATCCATTCTGCGTGGTGGTGACGGTGGAGTGGATGATGGTGGCCTGGGAGATGTCCTGCATATATTGATTGGCGTCGATGTTGAAATACTGGCTGTTGGTGAAGTTGACGCTCTGGGAAAGGTTGGTGGTGACTTTGCCTTTTGAGGTGTTGACGTAGCCGGAGATGGCGAAGCTGCGCTTGGAAGTTACGGCGACGGTTCCGCGGGTGAAGGCTGGAGTGGATTGAAGGTTGCTGGTGATCACGGGCGTGGGCATGGCGAGAGTGTTTTTGGTGACTGCGCCGGTGACTTGGGTGGAACCAGAGTCGAGATAGACGAGCACGGAAGCGGTGGCGGAGAAATAATTGTCGGCATTGACCACTCCCAGCGAGATGGTGTGCGGCTTGCCGTCACTGAGAAGGGCGGCGAATGGGGTGAGGTTCACGCGGTAAGGAGTGAAGTTGAGGGTCTGCACGCCGGGGATGGGGAACCAGAGGAAGGGATCGATGCCTCCAGTAAAGATCCAGGGATAGATGGGGGCGACGCCGGCGAGTTGGCCGTCGATGGCGACTTCGGTTTCGCGGAAGGCGGTGTTGGTGCAACTGAAGAGCTCTCCGGCGACGGCGGTGGGCACGCAGGTGTACCAGAATTCGTCAGAGGATTGGCCCTGGGCATAAACGTCCAGATAAGCGGCCTGAACGTTGGTGGGGAAGGTGAAGGTTCCGGTCATGCGGCTGGTGGAGGTGTTGAGGGAGACGGTGCCGCCGGATGATCCGGCAGAGAGAGCGAAAACCTGATCGGCGACCACGGGAGCAGCCTGACCGGGATCGAGGGGATAGAACTCGAGTGTGGCGGAGGCGTAGATGGTGGAAGTGAGTCCGCAGCAGAGTGTGTTGCCGATATCAGCCTGGCCGGATTGGGTGGTGTAGAAAAGCGAACTGTAGTCAGTGAGATCGTTTTCCACGTGCCAGGAGGGGCCGAGGTTGGAGCCGGGCTCGGCGGTGGTTCCGAAATAAATGTTGACGGGGCCGAGCCAGAAGTTGGCAGTGCGATCATATTGCACTCCGGCGTTGAGGTTGATATCGGCCTCAAGAATTACCTTGGCCCAGGGACCGGGGCAGGCGGAGGGAGGAGTGTAGGTATAGTTCTCGACGTTGAAATCGTAGAAGGCGGCGTTGGTGAAAAGTTGGACGACGCAGGGCGTGGTGGAAGGGCGAGTGATGTTGGGATCGGCGGTGACGGTATTGGAGGATCCGATGACGTAAGGGCCGTCGGCGTGAGCGTAGGGTATGAGGACGGTGGCGAGTACGAAGAGTGGGAGCAAGAACCGGAGGGTGGGGAAATTTGAGTTGAAACGCGCTGAGAAACTTTGTGACATGAACCGTCTCCTGGAAGAAATGTGGAAAGGAGCGCCAGGCTGGGCATTGCGGGCGGGCAAGGCAGCGGAGGCGCTTGTGGCGGAAGTATGGCGGGTGGCGGGGGAGAGTGTCAACGGGGGAAGAAAGACTCTATGGCGAGGGGCAGGGTTGCGGTGAAGGCGGGCGCATTTGTGCAAGCAGGTTCACATGGACGCCGGGCGGGGGAGTCTGGAATTTTTTAAGGGATTGAAAACAAGACGGTTTGATTGAGCTGGTCATGGTGGGCGAATTGCCGATAGTATGGGCAGCGCTGGTGTGCCGGCGTGAGTAGTGGGTGGAAAGGTTCGGCAACAATGCTTCGTATCTGGCCAGGTTTATTGCTTCTAGCGATTTGCGGGATGAGTGCGGCTTCGGTGCAGAGTCCGACGTCAGGTTCGTCGCTGCATCAGACAGTTTTGGTGGAGCGGGAACATCAGGTGTGGAAGACGCCGAAGCGCGCCGCCGAATTCAGCGATATTCCTCATGTGAGCGCACGCTCGCGGTGCGAGGATACGCAGCCGCCGGAGGCGTTGACGACGCCGGATCCGCTGCTGCTGCCGGCCGCGGTGGGAGCGAAGGTGAGGGTGAGCTTTATTGTGGGAGCGGACGGGCGGGTGCATAGTCCATTGATTTTGCAGAGCGCGGGGGCGGTGGGCGACCGCAATGTGCTGCGGACGGTGAGAACGTGGAGATATCGTCCGGCAACCTGCAATGGGGTGCCGACGGAAGCGGAAGGAAAGATCGAGTTTTCGCGACGATAAGTTGCGCCACTTGAGTAACCTGCGTTGTGAAAGCTGCTTGCGCTAGAATTGGGCAAGCAGTTTTTCTTGTGCGCAAATTCTTTCGGCCCAAACTCACTGATCTCGGGGAAGTGGATTTCGTGGATAAAGATAGGGACAGAAAATCTGGCAAGGCACTCGGGGAGACCTCAGAGGAGAATTCTGAGAGTGTGCCAATCGTCGGTCCGCATAACCGTGCGCTGGGGGAGATTTACCAGCGGCTGTATCCGGAGATGCGGCGGCCGAAACCGAATCAGGAGGCGATTGCGGCGGCGCTGCAGGCGATGCAACGGCTGACCATGGAAGCGGATTCGGAGCCGGCGTCGGAGGATGCGATGGAGGAGCCTGAAGTTGAGGCACAGAATGCCTGCCGGATGTGCGGACATAAGAATCGCGTAGGGAATAAATTTTGTGGAGCATGCGGGGTCACGCTGGAGGGGGACGGGGCGGAGCAAGCGCCGGCGTCGTTTCAAGCGGGGCATAAACCATCCGCCACGGTAGAGCCGGTGGAGGCTGCGCCGAGGGAGGTGCGTCCGGTTCGTAAGGAAGAAGCGGCGGAGAGTTCACAAAATTGGCAAGGTGCGGATGAGGTTCATCCGGCTGGGGATGCGCCGGCAGGAACGCACCATTACCACCACCACTACCATCACCATTATTTTCAGGGATCGAATGCCAATGGGGATATGGTTGCGCCGGCGTCGCGGCCGAACGCTCCGGAGAGCGCGCGGGAAGCGGACCGGATGAGGATTGCGGCGGCGGCGAAGGGCGAACCGATGAGCCGCAGCGAGGCGGCGGTGCGGCGGTTGACGCAGGAATGGGTGCTGGCCTGCAACACGCGGCAACTGGATGAGTTGATTGAGTTGTATGCGGCGGATGCGCTGGTGCTGCGGTCGAACCTGCCTCCGATTCGCGGGGCGATGGCGGTGCGGGAATTTTTTCACGCGTCGCTGGAAGCGGGGCTGGGCGAAGTGGCGGTCGACCCGATGCGGGTGGAAGTGGTTGGCGACATGGCGCACGAGGTGGGACGCTATAGCGCGCTGGTGCCGGGAACGACGGGGAAGCGGCGCGAAGAGCGGGGCAAATATTTGTGGGTATTCGCCAAGCAGGCGAGCGGCGACTGGAAGCTGGTTGCAGAATGCTGGTCGAGCGACATGATGCTGTCGGGAGCGGAGTCGGATGCGCCGAAGGCGGCGATCTCGCCGGGGAAGCGGAAGAGCTAGGTCTTAGCTGTCCGCTATCAGCTATCAGCTTCTAGCAAAGCCACTTCATACGGTGACGTTTAACTTCTCTAGTTCTTCCTGCAATTGTTCAATTGTCTGCATTTGAATGGTGCGCATGCCGAGTTTGGCGGCGCATTCCAGATTCAGAGCGCGATCGTCGATGAAGCAGCACTCTTCCGGATTTATCTGCGTGAGTTCAATGGCGAGATGGTAGATGCCGCTCTCCGGTTTGCGAAGTCCTACAAAGCAGGAGCTCACGAAGAGGCGGAAGATTTCGCGTAGGCGGTACTTCTCGATGCGGTGAAGATTCAACTCGCGCGATTCGTTGTTGATGGTGCCCATAAAATATTTGCCGGATGCGGCGAGTGAGCGCGCGAAGGTGAGAACCTCCGGCATGGGCTGCGACAGGGAATACATGTAGTCGCGAAACTGGTCGCGGGTGAAGGGGCGGTTGCGGTAGAAGACGGTGCGGTCGAGATATTCCTCGAGAGATATTTTTCCCCGTTCAAAGGATGAGATGACCATCTCGTGGCGCGAGTGAAATTCTTCTGCGTCGAGGCGGAAGTGTTCGAGAGCGGCCATGCGCTGGGTGTGGTCCCAGGCATTGGTGAGGAGGACGCCGCCGACGTCCCAGAAGATGGCGCGAATTTGCGGCAAGTTGTGCTCCTTAAGAGAAGTTCGTAGTGCTTACATTAAAAGCAGATTCCTCGCCAAAGGCGGCTGGGATCGACAATCTGCTTATGCTACGACATAAACGAGGATTAGCGTTTGTAGATGGTTGTGTCGGGGTGGTAGTTGCGCCAGTCGAACCAGTAATCTTTCAAGGCGGGAACACGGTCGAGGCATTTGCCTTGTGCGGGGCCGGAGATGGCGCAGCCTTGAAAGTTCCACTGACTGGCGGTGGAGGTGTCGAGAAGAATCCAATCTTTATTTTCAGAGGTAGGGGCTTGCAGAAAGAATTCTGTGTCTTTGCCGTCGATGCGGGCGACGAAGATGCGGAAGGATTTGTTGTCGGGGCCGAGCGCTACCAGCAGGGGTGTGCCATTGACGCGATCGACGATGGGAGATTGCTTGACGAATGTTTCCCAGGGATAGGCGCGGGCGGCGCCGTTGAGGGTGAGTCCGATGACCACGTCGCGGGATTTTAGTTCGGTGCCGGGGAAACTGATGACGACGGGCATTTTTGCGACGTCGGGCTCCCAGTTGGGGTCATACTCTTTTTTATATTTGGCGACGGGCGCGAGGACCTGACCGGAGGGCGATTCGCTTCTCCACTGGCCGAAGGAGAGTTCGTCACTGAGGACGAGCGTGAGGGACGCGCCTTGCAGCGGGCCGGAGAGGGCTTTGCCGGTGATCTGCTGCCACCAGGTTCCGGTTTCGCGGTCGCGCATGAGGAAGTTCTGGTTGTTGATTCCGGCGAGATAAAAGTGCAGCTCTCTTCCGTTGACGGTACGTGTCCACACCAGACCGGTGTGACAGAGCGTTCAATAGGTGACCGCGATGGGAACTCCGCCGACCACATCGTTGAGGACGTGATGGTATGCCATCTGGCTGATGGGATAGGCGCGGGCGTCATCGCCGAGGTGTACGGCCAAAATCATTTCTTTCGGGTCCAGCGTGCTGGATGACTGGGCCACGAACTGAGCGCCGGGGATGGGATGGAACATCCACTCGAAATAATTGAGGCGCGACATGACAGCGGAGAAGCTGACGACCACCAGCGTGAGCACGAGCAGAGATTTTAGCCCGCGGTTGGAATATCTCCAGAGCAGAAAGCCGAAGAGCAGGGCGAAGGCGGCCGCGACCAAGGTTATGGCCGGGGCATGGGTGCGAAGATCCATGGCAAGCATGAGTCCGCGCGGGGACTGATGGGTGAAGGGGCGGATGATGAAGGCCGGAATAAAGAATAGGGCGATGGCGGTGAGGGCGCTGAGGAGGAATGCGATCCAAAGGGCGCGCGAGTTTTCACTGCGGGAGGAAGATGAGTTCATAGATTATGTGTGCGACGGTCCCCAGAAATTTTAGTGGAGGAATGGTACGGGAATGAGGGTGGAGGAGGAATAGTACAAAACAATGAGGAGGGGGATTTGCGACGGGGGTAAAGAGCTGCGGCCCGATGAACCTGGGCCGCTGGACAGCCGAGGGCGGCTGTCCCCACACCAAAGAAGCCGCCGGGAGCAGGGCTCACGGCGGCTGAATTGATCGTGAGTTGAACTTAGTACATTTCTTCGCGGGAACGAGTATTGGTCTTTTGTAATCGGAATGGTGACTGAAGTCACAGAGATTGAAGTACAGCGGAGTTAGGAGGAGCCTCAGAAGATTCGGGTGGAAAGAAATGACAAAGGTAACTTGTGAGATGAACGGGAGTGACTCTAGGATCGAGCAGGTATGAAGCTGACATCGATCATGGTGTGTGCGGAAGCGACGGCGGTGCAGGAATTGCGCCGTGTGCTGGAAGAATTGAAGATTCAGGTGGAGTTGTGTCCAGACGTGGTGCGCGCGGGAGTGAGGTTAGCGCAAGACCGGTTTGACCTGATTATCGTGGATTGCGCGCGGCAATCCGATGTGATGGGCTTATTGCTGGAGAGCCGTTCTGGCGTAAATGCGCATTCGCTGGCGGTGGTGGTGGCGGAGGGGCAGGAAGCGATTCGGGAACTGTTCGCCCTGGGCGTGAACTTTATTTTGTACAAGCCGGTGTCGTATGACCGTGTATTAAGCACGTTGCGGGCGGCGCAAAACGTGTTGTTCCGCGACAAGCGGCGCAAGGCGCGGGCCACGGTGCATACGCAAGCTACCATCGACTACGCAGGGGTGGAGAATGAACGGGCGACGCTGGTAGATCTGGCGGAAGATGGCATGGCGGTAAATTTCGGTAAGAGGCTGCCGCCGACCTGCAAAGTTTATTTTCAATTTCAGCTTCCGGGGCAACGGTCGACGGTGAGACTTTCTGGTGTAGTGATGTGGCAGGACTGGAACGGGCGCGCGGGCGTGCAGTTTGTGGATGTGCCCAACAGTTCGCGGCGCATACTGAGCGAGTGGCTGCAAAGCAATCTGGTCAATGCGCCGACGCGGGAATTATCAGAGAATTCGGTGAAAGTGGAGCACTCGATCACCCCGACCGAAGAGGCAGTGGGAGTGAATGCGGGTACAGGGGGCGAGAAGAAAGAATCAAAAAGCCATGACCGGGATGCTCTCAACCGTTTGCGTTCGGAGCCGAGCAACCGCCGCGGGCAGACACGATACGCTTGCCGCCTGGGCGCGGAAGTTTATCAGCAGGGAAGCTCGGTGCGGAATTATTGTCATCTGAGCGATCTGAGTCCGGGGGGATGTTACCTGGAAATGCCGCTGGCGTTCCCGGCGAAGTCGGCAATCGAAATTATCGTGCGGACGCATGATATGAAGTTGCGGGTGATCGGGGAAGTGAAGTCATCGCATCCCGGCTACGGGATGGGGGTGTCGTTCAAGCTGAACACCAAGGATGAGCGGCATGGGGTGCAGCAGTTGATTGATTTTGTGGCGGCTGCTGAAGAGAAGGCTTAGCGAGTCGCGAGTTGCGAGTACCCAGTACCCAGTACCCAGTACCCGGTATCTTAGTGGCGAAATCAGAAGTAAGTGAAAAGGCAGCGGGGCTACTTCTTTATTGTTATTGTTTCTTCTGCGTTGTTTCTTCTGCTACGGCTTTCTTGAAATATTCCAGCGACAATTTCAATCCTTCTTCCAATTGAATCCTGGGCTCCCAATTCAGCAGGGTGCGGGCTTTCGTGATGTCAGGCCTGCGTTGTTTGGGATCGTCGACAGGCAAAGGTTCGTACGTGATTTTACTTTTTGATCCGGTGACTTGGATTACGTGCTGGGCACATTCGAGGATGGTGAACTCGTTGGGGTTGCCGATGTTGACGGGGAGGTGCTCGTCCGATTTGGCCAGGCGGAGGAATCCGTCAATTTCGTCGCTGACGTAGCAGAAGCTGCGAGTCTGGCTGCCGCTGCCGTAGACGGTGAGCGGTTGGTGGCGCAGGGCCTGCTTCATGAAGTTGGGGACGACGCGTCCGTCATTGAGTTGCATGCGAGGGCCGTACGTGTTGAAGATGCGGACGATGCGCGTGTCAACTTTGTGATAGCGGTGATAGGCCATGGTGACGGACTCGGTGAAGCGCTTGGCTTCGTCGTAGACGGAGCGGGGGCCGATGGAATTTACGTTTCCCCAGTAGGTTTCTTTTTGGGGATGTTCGAGGGGATCGCCGTAGCACTCGGAAGTGGAAGAGACCAGGTATTTGGCATTATATTTTTTCGCAACTTCCAGGGCGTTGAAGGTGCCGAGAGATCCAACTTTAAGCGTGGGAATGCCGTGGATGGTGTAATCGACGGGGCTGGCGGGGCTGGCGAAGTGGAAGACGTAGTCGACGGGTCCGACGTCGAAGGGTTCGCAAATGTCTTTTTCCAGAAATTCAAATCGCGAGTCGTTCGTTAGTTGGGCGAGGTTGGAGCGCCGGCCGGTGAGCAGATTGTCGATGACGACGACGTGCCAGCCTTCGCCCAGCAAGGCATCGCAGAGATGGGATCCGAGGAAGCCGGCTCCTCCGGTAACCAGGGCGCGTTTCGAGTTCATGCTTTGTGGGTGCCGTTCTGGGTTATTTCGGACTTGAGGGCGGGGGGAGCGGTTTCGGGATGCGAGGCGGCGCGACCGACGCTGTAATACGTGAATCCGTTGGCCGCCATCATTTCGGGATCATAGAGGTTGCGGCCGTCAATCACGATGGGATATTTGAGTTCCTGATGGAGGCGGCGCAGGTCGAGGTTGGCGAACTCTTCCCACTCGGTGAGGATGAGAAGGGCGTCGGCGGCATGGGCGGCGTCGTAGGAGGATGTCGCGAACTTGATGTTGGAGCTCATGACCTCCTGGGCGCGGTCCATGGCGGCGGGATCGTAGGCGGTAATTTTGCAGCCTTCCTGCAAAAGAGCCTGCACAATCAGGATGGCGGGGGACTCGCGAATGTCATCGGTTCCGCCTTTAAAGGCGAGGCCGAGGACGCCAATGTGTTTGCCGCGAAGGGTCCAGAGGGCGCTGCGGACTTTGCGCAGGAAACGGTCGCGCTGTTCCTCGTTGATGCGCATGACTTCGTCGAGCAGGCGGAAGTCGTATCCGCACTCGCGAGCGACGGCGCGGAAGGCCATCACATCCTTGGGAAAACAAGAGCCGCCATAGCCGATGCCGGGATTGAGGAAGCGGGGGCCGATGCGGGAGTCGGAACCGATGCCCTGGGTGACCTGATTGACATCGGCGCCAACGGTTTCGCAGATGGAGGCCACCGCGTTGATGAAAGAAATCTTCATGGCGAGAAAGGCGTTGGAGGCGTGCTTGATCATCTCCGCGCTCTGGGCGCTGGTTACGATGATGGGAGCGGGAATGGTGGTGCGGTCGGGTTGCGGAATGGCGTGGGGCTGCCGGTAGTAAGTGCCGCTGGTAAGGGGAGAATAAATTTCGCGGAGGACGGCGGCGCAGCGATCGTTATTGCAGCCGACGAGAATGCGGTCGGGAAAAAGGAAATCGGTGACGGCGGTGCCTTCGCGAAGAAACTCAGGATTAGAAGCCACGTCAAAGGAGCCGGGATCTGCGCCATTGCGGAGAATAATTTTGCGGACCCAGTCACTGGTGTAGACGGGCACGGTACTTTTTTCCACGATGACTTTGTAGCCGTTGATGGCGCCGGAGATTTCGCGGGCTACGGATTCGACATAGGAAAGGTCGGCTTCTCCGCGATCGGTGGGCGGAGTTCCTACGGCGATGAAGATGGCGGAGCTGGCGCGCACGGCTTCCTGCAGGTCGGCAGAAAATTCGAGGCGATGACCGCGATGGCGGTTCAAGAGCTCGGGGAGGAAATTTTCGTGGATGGGGACCTGTCCGTCTTTTAATGCGGTAAGTTTGCGTTCGTCGTTGTCGACGACGATGACGTCATGGCCAAGGTCGGCGAAGCAGGCGCCAGCGACCAATCCAACGTATCCGGAACCGACGACAGCGAGGCGCATGGTTAGACTCCAGATTGCAGAATGAAAGCGGAGTGCATGTATTGACCGAAAGTACAGAGGTCCGAAGCCATTGGGGAAAGCAAGTTGAGCTGCCGCAAGATGTGAAAATTCTAACATTATCGTTCGCAGAGAGTGAGGTTGATCGAAGGAGGAACGTGCAGTTTATTTGCGGGGCGCTGCCGATTTGGGAAGAGCCGAAAGCGCGTAACCCCGAAGGGGGTTCAATAAAGTGATTCTAGTCAGTGGAACAGGTAGGGCGGCAATCGAAACAAAGGTTCTTTCAGACTGTTCCGGGAAGGGGAAGCAGTGTAGAATCCGCGGCAGAGCAACTGAGCCCGCCGACATGGCAGACCGCATCATTCCGAATCCTAAATTTTCAGGCCTGCAGGGTACGAGTTCGGGTCACGAATCCGATCTGGGGGAACTGGCTGCGCTGTTTCTCGAGCATGGGGGCGGGAGCTTTTCGGCGGAAGTGGCGGCGGATCTGGCATTGGATATTGTGCTGGGCGAAATTGTGGAGCAGGCTCAGCACGCGACAGGAGCGACAGGCGCAGCGATTCTTTTCGAGCGCGAAGGCGAACTGGTCTGCCGGGCCAGCCGGGGTGCGATTGCGCCGGAGATGGGCGCGTGCTTGAGCCGTCGCACGGGACTGACGGGAGAGTGCGTCCGCACGCGGGAAGTGGTGCGATGCGACGATGCCTTGATCGATTCGCGGGCGGATACGGAAGCATCGCGAGCCTTGGGCGTGCGCTCGGTGGTGATTGTGCCGATGACGCGGGCCACCGGCCTGGCTGGAGTGCTGGAGATTTTTTCATCGCGAGCCGGGGCGTTCGATGAGCAGGATGAAATCATGCTGGAGGCGCTGGCGGTCCGGACGCTGAAAAATCTCGACCGTGCGCGGGAAGTGGCGGAAGGCATAACAGCGCCTTCGCCAGTAAATGTGACGCCGGCAAGTATCGAAGAGCCGCACGAGAAGGTGATTCCAACACAACACGTTGAAGAAGCGGCGGAGCCGGAAAGCTTTGCGCCAGTGGTCGAGCCAGAAAAGAATTTCGAGGACAGGGCTGATCCCGAGTGGGTTGGGGAAACAACATCCTCGGAAGTCGTGCTGCCGCAGCCTGAAGCGGAGACGGTATTTGGAGAAATAGTGGAGCCGAGTCCGCCGCAGGGCTGGAACGTTGTGACCATCGCGTTGGTCGCGGCGATTGTGATTTGCGCGGTTTTGCTGGCAACGCTGGTGGGGCTGCGGATGAGCGGGCGAAGGGCCACGGCGGAGAAAGGGAGGGCGCCGAATGCGGCGCGCGTGGCGCAGTCGCAGACCAATGCGACCACCGCGCAGGAGGATGTACCGGCCGCAGAACCGGCGAAGCTCGCTCAGAAAGAACCGGCGAAGCCTGCCACGGTGAATTCAGCACGCCCGCGCACATCGGGGTCTGGAGAGGGCGGCTTGTCGGTTTATGAAAATGGGAAAGAAGTTTTCCACATGCCGGCGGGGGGCCAAACGGCTTCTGCGGTAGACCCGGCGGGAATTGCGGCGGCGTCGCAAGAGCCTATTCACCGGGTCGAGCCGGAGTATCCCGAAGTGGCGCGGCAGCAGGGCATCCAAGGGGCAGTGGTTCTGGATGTGCGCATTGGGCGGGATGGCGCGGTGCAGGATGCGAAGGTGGTGAGCGGGCAGGGCGTGCTGGCCGATGCCGCGATTGCGGCCGTGAAGCAGTGGAAATTTCAGCCGGCCAACGTCGAAAGACAGACTCGAGTGAGGCTGAACTTTAAGATGGCGGGATAGAGCTTTAACGGCGAAGGCCCAGGTGTTTGCAACTCCCACAGCCCGGGCTGAAGCAGTGTTCCTCCCGAGATTTTCCACGGAGCGAGTTGTGGGGATATCCCCGGACGAGGGCGTCCGGGGCTCCACGAAATCGTTCGCATTCAAATCCCTGAAGCTTTAATTCCCCGAACATCTCATAGCGAATTCAAGAACGCCATCAAGTTGCTTTCGTCGGTGGAATCGAGGGCTTCGTAGTTTGAAAGAACGGTGGCAGCTTCGCCGCCGTGGCGGCGAATCGCAGCATCGATACTGGTCGATGTATTGTCGTGCATCAAGCCACCGGACTTCTTAAGGATGTTGCCCAGTCCCCACAAGGGTGCGGTGCGCCACATGGTGAGCGTAGCCTGCCCGGTCATATTGGGCTGGAAGGGAATGCCGCCAGCATCTCCGGAGGCCATATCGTGGAGGAGGAAATCGGAATAAGGAGAGAAGGTGACATTGCTGAGAGAGTTGATGACGATGGTCTGGCGTCCTCCAGTTTGTTTCAGGGTGACATTGGAGGGAGTGGTGAAGTTCTGGATGTGACAAACGCTGCAACCGATGTTGTTGAATACGGTGAGGCCGGCCTGGCTCGCCGTGGTGGGAGGGGCGGGCGGGATCGGAGCAAGCAGCGCGATGAATTGCGTCATCTTGATCATGTTGGTTTGAGCAACGTCCTGCGGGGCATTGGGGTCCGACTGGCAGGCGCTGGGATAGGGCAACCCTTGCGGTAAATGTTCGTTGGAATTGAACTGGCTGGGAATGCCGAAGGGTCCCGAGTTGGTGGTAATGCCCAGTTCGTTGAATTCCGCATGAGCATTGAACTGGAAGAGGGATACTTCGTTCAGTTTCTGGCCGAATTTTCCCGGGCGGATGACGCCATTCTCATCGGGCACCATGTTGGCAACGCCGGTTATGCCATAAGGCTTGCTGATGCCGACGTTGGCGAGAATAGCGGAGTCGGGAATGTTATCGACCAGGCCAAGACCGAAAAGCTGTGGCGAACGGACGATGTTGACGACGGTGGCGTCGGTGGGAACGACTTCGTGAGGCAGATTCTTGGCATTGCCTCCGCCAGAAGCGGCCAGACCTGAGGTGGCGGCTGTGTAGGTAAAGGTGGTGGTAGAAGGGATGCTGGTGATGACAAAGGTCCCGTTATATCCGGCGACGCCCACGTTTTGTATTTGCGCGTTTTGTCCGACGCCGTACTGGTGAGGCGCGTTGGTGGTGATGGTGACGGTGGTGCCGCTCTCGGTGGCTCCAGTCGGTGAAGGAGCGATGTTCTGCAGGTTGCAACCGGGCAGCGTGCCGAAGGTGGAATTGGAAATACCGTGCAGGATGGGTCCGCCCTCATTCTCCGGCACGGTGCCGTTGCCATCGAGATAGTTGAAGGTGCCATCGGAATTCCATTTCCCGTAACGTGTGCCGGTGACGTTGCTGGTGTCGCCAGCGGTGCCGGTGAGGACGTCAGTACCGGCGCCGTGACAGGTGAAGCATCCGGTTCTGGTGGAGACGGGGCCGAGGCCGCGGACGGGATCCCACTTAATGGCGAAGAGACCGTAACCTCCGGTGAAAAATCCAGTTTGAGTGGAAGAGAGTCCGGCGAGGGGGCCACCGAATTGACCGACAACGGGAGGAGGGGGAGGAGGGGGCGCGCATTTTGTAGTGCAAGTGGCTTCTACTTTGTAGATGAGGTGAGTGGGAACGACCAGAACGACGAGGACGACCAGTGCCAGCATGACCGGCAGACGAAGCGAGCGCGACTTCATAAAAAGCTCCTTATTTCGCGTGGCAGCACGTCAGACGCAATCTTAAAAAAAATGGTTGCGAGTGTGGCGTGGGGGGAAGGAGAAACTCTAGGGGGGAAAAGTGGGCGGAAAAACGTCGAACGCAAATCTGTTGCGTGGAGAGGCAATGCCGAAAGGAGGTTGTCTTTTGAGTGACGAAGAGTCGACCCGTCGAACAAGTGCTTGCGAGATTTCGCCGAAGCAGCAGCACTGCCTTCACCGACTAACGAACCACCC
Source organism: uncultured Acidobacteriota bacterium (assembly GCA_963758565.1). GTDB lineage: Bacteria > Acidobacteriota > Terriglobia > Terriglobales > Acidobacteriaceae > Sulfotelmatobacter. The sequence goes on from CAVWVX010000001.1 coordinate 2,262,035, forward strand.
CGGGGTAAGTCGCATTGTGCAGTTGAAAAATGCATCTGTCAAGGATGCAAAAACCTGCAACATCGGGCGATTCACAGAGAATACACGGCAAAGCAGGAGCGAAACCCGACGTTATCTCCAAGAAAGTGGGTATTCTGGTTTATTTTTGCCCATGGTGCCGGTGATTGGATAAGAAACAACGGACCGGGCGCAATTGAACGGGTGAAGGCGGCACGATCTCCCTGAGTATGCCGGTGATTGCTGAACATGGGGTTGGGAGAAGCGTTGAGGGAGTGAATTCATGCCTAGAGACTTCCTTCTCCAGTAAAGTGATTTTAATTTGAGCGGAAGAGTGAATGCGGTGAGGTCTTTCTTCACTAGTTCTTTTTACCTCTTGCAGGAAGTTGCAGGTGTGGATAGACTGACTTCACTGTTTCATGCAACAAGCCACCCAGTGGTGGTTCGGAAGTACATCCCCCCTAATAGAGACTACTTGAGCAGGTAGCGAGTAGTGTCGTCTTTTGTTTTGGACCATAAGCACATTCGCGCTCGTTTTCCATTTTGGCGGAATGTGACTGAGAGGGCGGAGCTATGAACGGCGAGGCGGAATTGATCGACCGGAACGATGTGGGTGAAGCAGGATTGCTTGCGCCGGCATGCTGGTACGCGGTCCGTACCCGGTCTCGCCACGAAAAGCTGGTTGCCCGCCAATTGGAAACACAAGGTATCGAATCTTTCCTTCCCGTAGTTACCCAAACTCACAAATGGAGCGACCGCAGCAAGCAGGTGGAGACGCCTTTGTTCTCAGGCTATGCCTTTCTGCGAATGGTTCTTTCGCCCGACGATCGGGTGCGCGTGCTGCGGACCCAGGGCGTAGTGAGTTTTGTGGGAGTGCAAGGCTCGGGAACTCCCATCCCCGATCATCAGATCGAAAATATTCGAGCTCTGGTGGCCAGCAAGCTTCCATACGAGGAACGTGCTTATCTTCGGGTGGGCCAGCGGGTGCGGGTGCGAGGCGGAGCGCTGGATGGCATGCAGGGAATTTTAGTGGCGGAGAATGGGGACCGCAGCCTGGTGATTTCGGTGGAACCCATTCAAAGATCGTTATGCGTGAGAGTGGCAGGTTACGAAGTAGAAGCAGTGTAGAAACTCTTTCCCCCAGAAAGTTGTTACGAGGCCTAGTCCTATGAATCAGCTGGAAAATAAAGCTAAAGCGAATCGAAACGGGAACGGCAGCCAACTCGCGGGAATCGACACCACTGGTGGTGCGATTGCCACGGATCACTCGCAGGATCAGGCGTTACGGGTTGCTGCGGAATCTGCCGATCATCTGCAGACAGAATCTGGCAATGCCGACGCCGCAAACAAGGATCCTCACTTTTCCTTGCGGAGCCTGCGGGCAGAGGCGGAAATTTACGCCATCAGCCGGACGTTGGAATATACGGGATGGAATCGCCGGCGTGCGGCGCAGTTGCTCTCCATCAGCTATCGCGGAATTTTGTATAAGATCCGGCAGCACAATTTGACCCCCGGGCCGGGACGCGAAGTGGTGGCGATGGGGCAGACGCTGAAGGTCGAGTAGCTGCCGCGAAGGGTTGATAGCGGACGCCGTGCGGGCCGAAGACGAGCCGTCCGGGTGTTTTCTGCCTTAATGGCAATTGATGCGGCAAAGCTTATATTTTAACCGCGCCGGGCGCGAAATTTAATGGTTTACTTGAAAGACGGAGGGGTGGCTATGGGGATCACTCGTACAGGTTGGATGAAAAGAGTTCTAGTGGCGACGGCGCTTTGCGCGACGGCCTGCGTTGCGCAAACGGAAGCCAATGCCGCGCCGGGGCCGAATGCCGCCGCCGTGGCGCCGGTTGCGACCAAAGCAACGGACCCAACTCAGTTCAAGTCGCGCAACGTGCGCTACCGAATTCAGGCGGGCGATACCTTTGATCTTACTTTCGAACTGAGCCCCGAATTTAACCAGACCGTGGTGGCGGTACAACCGGACGGTTTCGTCACCCTGCGGGGAGTGGGCGATATTCAGGTTGCCGGGCAAACCGTGCCGGAGCTAACATCAACGCTCCGTCAGGCTTACAGCAAGATCCTGAATAATCCCCTGATATCGGTGGTGCTGAAAGAATTCGAGAAGCCCTACTTCATCGCTTCCGGCCAAGTGGCCAAGCCGGGCAAATATGAAATGCACGGCAACATGACCGTGACCCAGGCGATTGCGATCGCGGGAGACTTTCAAAGCAGCGCCAAGCACTCGCAGGTTGTCCTGTTCCGACGGGTCGATGACCAGTGGACGGAAGCCAAGCTGATCGACGTGAAGAAGATGCAGAAGGATAAAGATTTGCGGGAAGATCCTTTCCTGCACTCCGGCGATATGCTTTTTGTTCCGAAGAGCACGCTGTCAAAGATTGACCGAATCATCCCCAACTTGAGCATGGGTTCGTATTTGCCGCTGACCATCCCGTAGAAGGAAGGCAGCGAGCGAGATTTAATTAGCCGTCGACTGAAGATTTGAAAGGTAGTACGGAGAAAACTATGAATCAACCAACAGCTATGGGCGGACACCGGTCTTACTCTTTTACGGCGCGAGATGTGGTGGCCATTGGCTTTCGCCACCAGCGCGTAATGGTCCTGTGTTTCATCGGTGTCGTTCTGGGCGTGATGCTTTCCGCGGTCTTCCTGCCGGTGAAATACCGCGCGGAAACCAAACTGCTGGTCAAGCGGGAACGCGTCGATCCCGTGATCAGCCCGGAACAAAATGCTCCCATGATGTTCAAGGACACGGTGGGCGAGGAAGAGATCAACTCGGAAGTGGAATTGATTCAGAGTCAGGACGTTCTGGCCAAGGTGGTCACGACCTGTGGGCTGGATGCCAAGAAGTTGCTCTCCGGCATTCTGCACCCGGGCGAGACGCCGCAGCAGAGGCTGGATCGCGCTGTGCTGCAATTGCGCGGTGATCTGCAACTGGAAGTGATTAAGAAGACCAACGTGATCAGCATCGCCTACGAGTCGCATAAGCCGGCGCTGGCGCAGAAAGTATTGGACACGCTGGATAAGGCGTATCTTGACAAGCATCTGGAAGTTCACCATCCACCGGGACAAGTTGAATTTTTCGATCAGGAAGCGGACCAGTACAAGAAAGAACTGATGTCGGTGGAAGCGCAGTTGAGCAAGTTCTCCGGCGAGCAGAATGGAGTGGCTCCGAACATTCAGCGGGACATGGTCCTGCAGAAACTGGCGGACTTTAACAGTTCGCTGGACACGACCCGCGCTTCGATTGCCGAGGGGCAGAAGCGGATCGCAGATTTGGAAAATCAGCTGAAGTCTACTCCGACGCGTTTAACCACCCAGGTAAAGAAGGGGGACAACGCACAGGTGCTGCAGAATCTGAAGTCGACACTGTTGACTTTGGAGATGAAGCGGACGGAACTGTTGACCAAGTATCAGGCGACCTATCCGTTGGTGGTTGAGATCGACAAGGAGATTGCTGATACCAAATCAGCACTGACTCTGGAAGAAACCTCGCCGGTGAAAGAAGAAACCACCGACCAGAACACGACGTATTCGTGGGTAGTTTCAGAACTGGCCAAGGCGAAGAGCGATGTAGCTGGACAGGAAGCGCGCGAAACCGCTCTGCATGCCATTGTGAATGTTTACATGGCGCAGGCCCGCAAACTGGACGAGCAGGGAATTCTGCAAGGCGACCTGATGCGTACGCAGAAAGCCGATGAAGCGAATTATCTGCTTTACACCAAGAAGCGGGAGGAAGCGCGGATTTCGGATGCATTGGATCGCACGCGCATCCTGAACGTATCCATTGCGCAGGCACCGGGAATTCCCAGCCTGCCGACCCGCTCGCCCTGGGTTTTCGGTTTAGTGGCGTGCCTGCTGGCGTCGGCGGTGAGCCTAGGTGTGGTCTTTGCTCTCGACTATGCGGACCAGTCATTCCGCACGCCGACTGAGGTCATGTCGGAGTTGAGAATTCCAGTGCTGGCTGCGGTACCTTCCCACCGAACCATGGGAAGCAGCCTAAGCAAAAACGTCAACGGCCACGGAAACGGGAGTTCGAACGGTCACGGAAATGGCAATGGCAAGACGCACACTGCCGCCGAGGAACCGGTGTTTGAAGCCAATGGCAAATCTCGCAACCCAAATCTACAGGACAGAAGGTACTAAACAATGTTCATAGAATTTTTTGGACTGCGAGAACAGCCCTTTGGGGTGTCGCCAGACCCCAGATATCTTTATCTGGGTCCGGCCCACCGGGAAGCGCTGGCCTCGCTCTACTACGGAATTGAGGCGAACCGGGGATTCCTGTCGCTGGTGGCGCGGCCGGGCATGGGAAAGACCACGCTGCTGTTTCACTTGCTGGCAAAATTTGCGCACACGGCGCGGACCGCATTCATCTTTCAAACGCAGTGCAACTCGCGCGAGTTCATGCGCTTTCTACTGGCGGAAATCGGAATAGAAAACGATGTGCAGGATTTTGTCCGCATGCACGAGCAGTTTAACCGCTGCCTGGTGCAGGAAGCGCGAGCCGGACGGCGCTTCATCGTGGTAATCGACGAAGCGCAGAATCTTGATCCGTCAGTTCTCGAAACCGTGCGGCTGCTTTCGGACTTCGAAACTCCGCAAGCCAAGCTGTTGCAGATCATTCTGGTGGGGCAGCCCACGCTGGCGGACAAGCTGGCCAGCCCGGCGCTGACCCAGTTGCGGCAGAGAATCACATCGTTGAACGGATTGAGTCCGCTGACGCCGCAAGAGACCTCGCGCTTCATCGCGCACCGCTTGCAGGTGGCCGGCTACAAGGGTCAAGGATTATTTTCGTTGGATGCGCTGGAATTGATTGCGCAGGCCAGCGAAGGCATTCCCCGCAATATCAACAACTATTGTTTTCACTCGCTGTCATTAGCCTGTGCCGAGCGCAAGAAGACGGTCGACAGCACGATCGTGATGGAAGTGATCAACGATCTCGACATTTCGCGATTCATGACCGAAGTCGAGACGCCCTTAACCATGTCGCGACTCTCAACCTCGAGCAGTCTAAGTACGGGCTCGCTGGCGCCACTAACGCCGCAGCAAGATGGCCGGGAGGCTTATCAACCTTTACCAAATCCTCTGGCAGCCGACTCGTTGAGTCCTGCGGAGGCAGTTCAGCATATGAAGGACGTGGCACGGTTGCTGCAGAACTGGCGCAGCGGGCTGGTGCGTCCCCCTGACACGCAACCCAGTTAACGGAAAGCTTCCGCAGAAGAAGCTTCCGGGAAAGTCGTGGACCCAAGGAGTTTATGAGCAAGAATTTTGAACTGATGCAAAACCTCGGTAAGGAACGGGACATGTTCCAGACCGCCACCGCACCAGCGCCCACGTCGGTTGAAGCATTGCCGAGCGCGCGCCGGGTCGCCGAAGCCAAGCCGCCAGTGGATTTGAAGCCGCTGGAACTGAAGATGGATGACGGCCAGAGGGACGAAATTTTTAAGCTGGTGCAGCGCGTCTTTTTTGCCCCCGGGACGGATGGATCGCGTCTGGTGGTGGTATCAGGGACGGAGTCGGGAAACGGCTGCAGTTGGATCTGCTCGCGCATGGCGGAAGTGCTGGCGGCGCAGGTATCAGCCACGGTCTGCGTGGTGGATGCGAACCTGCGGTCTCCTGGGCTGCATCGTGAATTTGGCGTGACCAATCACTACGGGCTGGCGGACGCGCTGCAGGTGCACGAGCCGGTGCGGGGATTCGTGACGCAGTTGTCGCGCCCTAATCTGTGGCTGCTCAGCTGTGGCGCAGAGACGGAGAAGTCGCAAACCTTGCTGGGATCCGAGCGCATGCGCGCGTTGTTGCCGGAGTTGCAGCGCGAGTTCGATTATGTGCTGATTGACGCGCCGCCGCTGCGCGCCGGGGATGACACGATCATGCTGGGCCGCAATGCCGAGGGCGTGGTGCTGGTGCTGCGGGCCAACGCGTCGCGGCGCGAGACAGCGCGCAAAGCGGTACACGATCTGGAAACCGCCAACGTGCGGGTGCTGGGCGCAGTGCTGAATCACCGCACGTTCCCGGTTCCAGAGAAAATCTACAAGAAACTCTAGTCTGATTTTGGTAAGCGATCCGAAATAAGCGGAACTCCTAAGAAAATGTTCGAGAATCTACGGGAAGATTTAAACCGGGCGATGCGGGAGACCCGCACCGACCCGAACTGGAAGCCGAGTCTGGGCAAGCGGATGGAGGTCATGGTCCGCCACTCGACGTGGCCGGTGATGGCTTACCGTTATTCACGCTGGGCGCGCAGCGTAAGAATTCCTTTGATCGGATTGCTGTTGCGCATCTCCGGATTGTTCTTTCGTAAGTGGGTGGAAGTTTTTACCAGCGTACACATTGACGTGCGGGCGGATATTGGGCCCGGGTTCGTGATCCACTCGGTATACGCCATCAACCTGGGCGCAACCAAGATTGGGAAAAATTTCACCATCGCGACGGGATGCTTGATTTCGCATGCCTGCCGCGGCATTGGCGATGACGTCTACTTTGGTCCCGGCGCGAAGCTGGTGGGCGATGCCAAGATTGGCAGCAATGTGACCATCGCGGCCAACAGTCTGGTGTTGACTGATGTGCGCAGCAACATGATGGTGATGGGAGTTCCGGCGCGGATTAAGTTGGCAGGCGGGCGTCCACAAAGGTTTGTGAAGAAAGAAGAGCCGGCAAAAGTTTCGGCGGAAGTGAAGGCCGCACCGGTTTCCTCCCCCGAACCGCAAGCCACGGCAGCTTCGGTTTCCGTTTAGAAATTCTGTAACGAAAAGATTTCATACCTCTTAATACAAAGCTCAAGGTGCACTTGGGCCAGAAAGAACAGGAGAAAGACAAGCCTTGGACTTTGCATGGAGTGAAGAGCAGGCGGCGTTTCGCAAGGAAGTGTTACGCTTCGCCAAAGAGGAGTTGAAGGACGACATTATTGAGCGGGATAAGAACGAGGAATTCTCGCAGGATTTGTGGCAGAAGTGCGCCAAGTTCGGTATTCAGGGATTGCCGATTCCGGTGGAATACGGCGGGGGCGGCGCGGACACGCTGACCACGGTTTGCGCGCTGGAGGCTTTGGGCTACGGTTGCATGGACAATGGCCTGATCTTCTCCATCAACGCGCACATGTGGAGTTCAGAGATTCCGATCTGGTCGTTTGGAACCGAGGAGCAGAAGAAAAAATATCTGCCGGGATTGGTGAGCGGTGGTCTTGGCTTGCATGCCATGACCGAGCCGGGATCGGGTTCGGATGCCTACAGCCTGAAGACCCGCGCCGAGAAAAAAGGCGACAAATACATCCTGAACGGTTCGAAGACTTTCAGCAGCAACGCTCCCAACGCGGATGTCACGATCGTGTTCGCGAATCTTGATTTCAGCAAGGGCGGCAACGGAGTTACCGCGTTTTTAGTGGACAAAGATACGCCGGGCTTTACCGTGGGCCGCAAGTTGCACAAGATGGGACTGCGGACTTCGCCGATGGCCGAGATTTCGTTGCAGGATTGCGAGATTCCGGTTTCGAATCTGCTGGGGAAGGAATTTGGCGGGCAGGCGGTTTTTACTTCTTCGATGGAGTGGGAGCGCATTTGCATTCTCGCCAGCCATCTGGGCGCGATGCAGCGCATCATGGAAACCTGCGTGAAGTACGCCAAGGAGCGCAAACAATTTGGCGAGGCCATCGGAAAGTTTCCGGCAATCTCCAACATGATTGCCGACATGGATGTGCGGATCGAGACCGGGCGGCTGGCGTTGTATAAGGCGGCCTGGCTGAAGAGCCAGGGCCGGCATCCTTTGCGCGAAGCTTCCATTGCCAAACTTTATGTCGCGGAAGCCTGCGTGCAGAGTTGCCTGGACGCGATCCAGATTCACGGCGGCTACGGCTACACCACGGAATATCATCTTGAGCGCGAATTGCGGGATGCGATTGCGGGCACCATTTACTCCGGAACTTCGCAGGTGCACCGCGTGATTATCGCCAACATGCTCGGGCTGTAGATCCTTGGGCTGTAAATCGTAGCTCTTCGATACCAAGAGTTTTTCCCCCGAAGGTGCAGAGCACTCTGTAGTACCGACCAAAATTCAAACCGACGGGGTCAGATTCCAAGTTATGGCATACGTACTCCAGCAATTATTGAACAAGAGCGCGAAGGCTTATCCAGAGAAAATGGCGGTGTGGGCGCGTGGCCGGAGTATCACGTACCGCGAACTGGAAGAGCGATCGAACCAGATGGCGCACCTGCTGCAGAAGCAGGGAATTAAGAAAGGCGACCGCGTCGGATTGTTTTTCCCCAAATGCGTGGAGTCGGTGATCAGCATGCTGGGCGTGCTGAAGGCGGGCGGCGTCTACGTGCCGCTCGATCCCCAGGCTCCGGCGGACCGCGTGGGCTACATTATTGCCAACTGCGGGATTCGCGTTCTGATTACGAATCACGAGCGGCGCGCGGCGTTGATGGCCGAGACTCTTGACTTGCTGGAGAGTTGCATCTCGACCGACCAGGCCGAGAATGGCAGCGACGGCAAGATGATTCCATGGTCGCACCTGGCGGAGTTTCCGGCGGACCATGCTCCCAAAGTGGCTTTAATTGAAACCGATCTGGCCTACATTCTTTATACGTCAGGCTCGACCGGCCGGCCGAAGGGCGTGATGATCTCGCACCAGAACGCGCTGACGTTTGTCGAATGGTGTGCGGCAGAGTTTAACGTTCGCAGCGAAGACCGGCTGTCGAATCACGCGCCGCTGCACTTCGATCTTTCGGTTTTCGACGTGTACAACACGCTGGAAGCGGGCGCAACGGTGTATCTGGTGACGGAAGATCTGGCGGTGTTCCCTACCAGCCTGGCGAACTTCATCGTGGAACAGCAGATCTCGATTTGGTATTCGGTGCCTTCGGCATTGATGTTGCTTCTGTTGCACGCGCGGCTGACTCAGGAAAAGCTGAAGGGCCTGCGCATCATCCTTTTTGCCGGGGAAGTTTTCCCCATGAAATATCTGCGCATGCTGGCGGAGATGGCGCCGACGGCGGACCTTTACAACCTGTACGGGCCAACCGAAACCAACGTTTGCACTTACTACAAGGTGGAGCGGGAGCGACTGGCGAGCCTGGAGAAGCTGCCCATCGGAATCGCCTGCGCCAATACGGATGCCTTTGCGGTGACCGACGAAGGAAAGCGCGCTTTAACCGGCGAGAGCGGGGAGTTATATGTCCGCGGCCCTGGCGTCACGTATGGTTACTGGGCCGATCCGGAGAAGACGCAGAAGATGTGCGTCCCCAACCGCTTCGAGCAGAACTTTGAAGAGAATATGTACCGGACCGGCGACCTGGTCACGGTGGCGGAAGATGGAAACTTTTACTTCCAGGGCCGCCGCGACAGCATGATCAAGAGCCGCGGCTACCGTATCGAACTTGGGGAAATTGAGAGCGCGCTTCTGAGCCATCCCGGAGTCAGGGAAGCGGCGGTGCTGGCGGTTCCCGATGAGATCGTGGGAAACCGGTTGCGGGCGGTGGTTTCGCTGATGGAGCCAGATTCGTTGAAGGCGCTGGATCTGCAGCAGCACTGCGCCACCAAAGTCCCTAAGTATATGATTCCAGAGTTCATTGACCTGTGTGGTGAGTTACCGAAGACGTCGACGGGAAAGATCGACCGGGTTAAATTGGCGTCAGAAGCCGCTTTGGCGCGGTAGTCCAAAACGGGAAAAGTCGGCACGAAAGAGCCATTCATTTTTAGCGGTACCGGGCAGTAGAATTAACGCACTCCAAACAAAAAAGAGAGGGAACATGATCGAGCAGGCGGAAGTAAAAGATCGCATTCGCGAGTATGTAGTGGAGGAATTCGCCAAGAGCAAGGGCATCAATCAGGTTTCGGATCAGGAAGTATTGACCAAGAACGGCATTATCGATTCGATGGGCATTTTCCGCCTGGTGGCGTTTCTGGAAGAGACCTTCAATGTCCGCATTGGCGATGAAGAGATCACCAACGACAATCTGGAGAGCATCGACGCCATTGAGCGGCTGGTAATTTCGAAGTCGAAGAAGTAAGCCGCTTCGAACGTTCGCCGCTTCGTACAGGCAGCACCCCCCAATGTTGCCTTAAAGTTCTCAGCATTCGTTAATCTACCCCCCTATAAAGCACCAATTCTGGTAGCACGTTTCTCAGGACTTCTCATGGGCGTGAACCGCAAAGTTTTCTCTAATGGGTTGAAGGTATTTGACTTGCTGCTGATGATGGCGGCGTTCGTGGTGTCGACGCTGCCTCTATTTCATCGCGTGGGCAGATTCAGTCTGGCCGAGTTCTTCGAGATGCGGGTGAAGCTCGGGAACCTGGTGCTGTTCATGGCGTTTCTGCTGGCCTGGCATATTTTGTTCAGCGTGTTCGGACTGTACGCCTCCAAGCGCATGTCGAGGCGGTGGGAAGAGGCAAGAGACATTGCCGCCGCCACCACCTTAGGCACGTGCATGATTGCGGCCTCGGCGCTGATGTTCCGCATCTGGGTGGTCAATCGCGTGTTCCTGCTGTTGTTCTGGCTATTGACCACGAGCCTGGTCATCCTGAGCCGGACGGTGATTCGGGCATCGCTGGCCTACGCTCGAAGGCATGGACGGAACACACGCAACCTGCTGGTGATTGGAACCAACGCACGCGCCCTGACCCTGGTCGAGAAAATACAGAGCAAGCCGGAGTTGGGCTACCGCATTCTGGGGTTCGCGGATGAAGAGTGGTCCGGCTCGGAGGAGTTTCGCCGGCAAGGTCACTCCCTGGTCGCTGACCTGGAAGAACTGCCGAGTTACGTGCGCCGCAATGTGGTGGATGAAGTGGTGCTGGCGTTGCCCATCCGCTCGTATCACACGGTAGCTTCGGTGATCGCGAGCGCCTGCGAGCAGCAAGGAATCATTGTTCGCTTCATGCCCAACATTTTTGATTTGAAGGAAGCCAAGCACCGCACCGATGAATTGGGCCATGACGAAAGCCTGGTAAGCCACGACAGCACCATCGCCGACGCATGGGGACTGGCCGTGAAGCGGGCCATCGACGTGGTGATTTCCAGCGTGGCGATTATTGTGCTGTCGCCGGTGATGGTGTTGACTGCGCTGCTGGTGAAATTAACTTCTCCGGGACCGATCTTTTTCGTGCAGAAACGCCTGGGCAGAAACAAGCGGATGTTCGAAATCTTCAAGTTCCGCACGATGGTCGTGGATGCAGAAAGGCGACTGAAAGACCTTGAAGACAAGAATGAGGCGGACGGCGCCGTATTCAAGATTAAGAACGATCCGCGCATCACGCCGGTGGGACGATTCCTGCGAAAGACGAGCATCGACGAGCTTCCGCAATTGTTCAACGTGCTGAAGGGCGATATGAGTCTGGTAGGCCCGCGCCCGCTGCAGGTGCGGGATTACGAACTGTTTGAAACCTTCTGCCAGGACTGGCAGCGGCGGCGTTTCAGCGTGCGTCCCGGGATTACATGCTTGTGGCAGATCAAAGGGCGCAGTTCGATTCCATTCGAGAAGTGGATGGAGTTAGACTTGCAATACATTCGCAACTGGTCCTTATGGCTGGACTTGGAAATTCTTGCCAAGACGGTGCCAGCAGTGTTGAAAGGCTCTGGGGCGGCGTAAAGTCCCAGGCAAGAAAGCAAGCCCAAATAAAAAATCTGTGAGTCTTCGAGCCGAAATGCGGGAACAAAATGATGTGCAAGCACCGGGAGCCACCTGCGTTGCCGCACTGGTGACACAGCAGGCGGCGGGGAATCCCCGCGCCACGGCAGTCTCTGCCGGTCGCGATGTTCTTTCTTATGCTGAGCTGGAGAGCCGGTCGAATCGCCTGGCCGGCTATCTTCGGACTTTAGGTGTAGGGCGGGACGTAGCTGTGGGCCTTTATCTGGAGCGTTCGCCGGCGATGGTGGTGGCGGCGTTGGCCATCTTAAAGGCGGGCGGCGCCTACATTCCGCTCGATCCGGTTCAGCCGGCGGCGCGGCTGGCTTTTATGCTGAACGATGCCGGTGCGCGGGTGGTAGTCAGCACCAGCGAACTGGCGCAGAGATTAGAGCCGGGGTCGTGGCAAATCGTCGCCGTTGATGGCGACGCGGAGAAGATTGCCGCACAATCCGAAAATCAACTGCAAAGCATCGCCCGGCCGGAAGATCTGGCCTACATTATTTATACGTCGGGCTCGACCGGCCAGCCCAAGGGTGTAGAAGTGATGCACTCGGGGTTATCGAATTTGATCGCGTGGCACCGGCGCGCTTTTCAAGTGACTGCGTCTGACCGGGCCAGCGCGCTGGCGTCGCTGGGCTTCGATGCCGCGGTATGGGAGTTGTGGCCGTATCTGGCTGCGGGCGCGAGCGTGCATGTGCCGGAAGAGTTGACCCGGAGCGATGCCAAATCTTTGCGCGATTGGATGGTTTCGCAGGGCATCACAATATCGTTCGCCGCGACCGCTATGGCGGAAAATCTGATTCAGTTGGAATGGCCGAAGACGAGCGCCCTGCGGTTCTTGTTGACGGGCGCAGATACCCTCAAGAAATATCCTTCCGTGCGCTTGCCCTTTGTTCTAGTCAATAACTACGGCCCAACCGAAGGCACGGTGGTCAGCACGTCTGGCGTGGTTGCGCCGGAGTCCTCCAGCAACCAGCCGCCATCGATCGGGCGTGCGATCGATGGAGTGGAAATTTACATTTTGGATGAACACCAGCAACCGGTAGCGGAAGGAAGCAAGGGCGAAATTTACATTGGCGGAGAGGGCTTGGCCCGGGGCTACAGAAATCGTCCTGACCTGACGGCGGAGCGCTTCCTGCCAAATCCCTTTAGCGGAAAAGCTGGGGCACGGCTCTACCGCACCGGCGATTTGGCCCGACGCCTATCCGACGGACAGATTGCTTTCCTGGGGCGAATCGACGAGCAAGTTAAGATTCGGGGATACCGGGTTGAGCCTAACGAGATTGCGACCGTCCTGTGCCAGCACTCGACGGTGCAAACCAGTATTGTGACGGTGCGGGAAGATGTGCCGGGCGAAAAAGAACTGATCGCCTACGTGGTGCTGGCTTCTGGTGCGAAGCTGAATGCGGGAGCGCTGCGCGATCATTTGAGGAAGCGCCTGCCCGATTACATGGTTCCGGTGGAATTTGTTTCGATCGCGAGCGTGCCGGTGACGGCAAATGGAAAGCTCGACCGGGCAGCGCTACCCGCGCCGAATGGCTCGCGGCCGCACGCCGAGTCTTACGTAGCGCCACGCACCGCAGTCGAAGAAGAATTGGTCAGGATACTGGCGCCCTTGCTGAAGTTGCAACGCGTGGGAGTGAACGACAACTTTTTCCTCCTGGGCGGCCACTCGCTGCTGGGCACCCAGTTGATCGCGAGAATCAGCGAAACCTTTGGCGTGGAACTCACCCTGTTGAAGTTATTCGATCATCCTACCGTCGCGGAAATGTCCGCGGAAATTGAAGAACTCATCCTAGCGAAGTTAGAGAGCAGCGAAGCGTATTCAGGAGAGCGCAACCGCAGTGTCGTCTAGCCCCAAAATTCCCCGAGCAGAAAATCGAGATTCGGTATTGAGCCTGTATCACCTGCTGGATCCGCAGGTGCTGGCCAATCCTTATCCGCTATTCCATCGCCTGCGCTCGGAAGCGCCGGTGCACTGGGATCCGTTTCTGCACGCCTGGGTGGTGACGCGCTATCCGGATGTGCTGGAAGTGCTGCTGAATTTTTCCGCCGACCGCACGCCCACGCCAGCGCAGCTTGACGAGATGGGATTGTCATCCCTGAATCCGATTGCGCGCGTGATGGTGAAGCAGATGTTGTTCCTGGATGCTCCGGCGCATACGCGGCTGCGGGGCTTGTCGGCGAAGGCCTTCACCCCGGCGCGTGTGGAAGAGTTGCGCGGGCACATTCAGGACATCGTCAACCATCTGCTGGACGGAATCCAGACCAAAAGCGAAATGGACGTGATCGCCGAACTGGCGGAGCCTTTGCCCGCGATCGTCACGGCGGAGATGCTGGGGGTTCCTACTAGCGATCACGTGCAATTGAAGACCTGGTCAGCGGACTTCGCGGAAATGCTGGGCAACTTTCAGCATAATCCTGAGCGCTATCCCAAGGTCGTGAAGGCGGTCGCCAGCCTGACCGAATATTTCCAGAATGCGATCCGCGAGCAGCGCGCGAGACCGCGTCCGGGATTGATTCATTCCTTGTTGACGACAGAGATTGACGGCGACCGTCTCACCGAAGAAGAAGTGATCGCCAACTGCATTGTCACCATGGTGGGCGGGCAGGAGACTACGACGAATCTGATTGGCAACGGATTGCTGACGCTGCTGCGCAATCCGGCGGAACTGGAAAAGCTGCGTAACGATCCTTCGCTGATCCCTTCGGCGGTGGAGGAGATGCTGCGTTACGAGAGTCCCAGCCAGCATACCGCGCGCATGTGCCCCTCGGACCGCGAGATGGGTGGCAAGCTGATCCAGAAGCGCCAGGCGGTGATCGCAGTGATGGCCGCCGCCAATCGCGATCCGGAACGCTTCCCCGATCCTGACCGCTTCGATATCGCGCGCAAAGATAATCGTCACCTGGCGTTTGGCTATGCGGCGCATTTCTGCTTCGGCGCGCCGCTGGCGCGAGTGGAGGGTCAAGTCGTATTCGAGGCTCTGTTGAGGCGGTTGAGCAATATTCAATTATTGCCGGAGCCGATCGAGTGGCGGTCGAACCTGGGATTGCGCGGGCTGAAGGCTTTGCGAGTACAGTTCGGCAAATCATCCGGAGCGAGCGTAGCTGTTGCGCATACCGCCAGCGCTCCGCGAGCAATCTCTTCGGAAGGCTGTCCCTTTGACCATTCCGCCGCTGGAGTGAAAGCAGAACCGAAGCCCAAGGCAGAAGCGACCGCGGACGAAAAACAGCAGCGCATCCGAAAATATTTGCAATCGCGCAGCGCGCACAAAACTCCGCAGGTTGCCGCCATTGCCCACCGCGAAAGCGCTCCGGCGCAGCTGTCGTTTGCCCAGGAACAGATCTGGCTGCACGGGCAATTTGCCAAGGATTTATACAACGAGTCGGTAACGGTTTATCGCAAAGGCCCGCTCGACCTCGCGACCTTGCAACGCAGCCTGGCGGAAATCATCCGCCGCCATGCAGCCTGGCGCACGACCTTCCGGTCGGTTGACGGCCAGCCCATGCAAATGGTGCAGCCGCCATTCGAGCCAAAAATTGAAGTGATGGACCTGCGGCAGCTGGCGCCGGAACAACGAGAAGCAGAGGCGCTTCGGCTGGGGCGCGAACAAGCCAGAATGCCGTATGACATGGAGCGCGGGCCTCTTCTGCGCGCTTTGCTGGTGCGTTTGGGCGAGGAGGAATACCGCTTCTATCTCTTCCTGCACCACATTATTTTTGACGGCTTCTCCATCTACCGGGTATTCCTGCCGGAGTTGGTAACGGTTTACAACGCGTTTCTCGCGGGCCAACCCTCGCCGCTTCCGGAGTTGCGCTTGCAATATCCCGACTTCGCGCACTGGCAGCGGGAATCCCTGGGCAGCGAACAGTTGAACGAGTCGCGGGCTTACTGGTCAAAGGAACTTGATGGCGAAGTGCCGGTACTCGAGCTGCCGACTGACCGTCCGCGTCCAGCGATGCAGAGCTTTCGCGGCGCCATGCAGCGCTTCGCATTCTCCAAGAGTCTGTCTGACCGTCTGCACGAGTTGGCGCAGCGCGAAAACACCAGTTTTTTCACTACCATCCTTGCCGGCTTTGCCGCTTTGCTGCGCCGCTACAGTGGACAGCAGGATTTTGTGATTGGCACGGTTACCTCGGGCCGCAAGCGATCAGAGTTGGAAGCATTGCTGGGATGTTTTCAAAACCCTCTGGCCTTGCGGGTGAGACTAGCGGGCGATCCCAGTTTCCGCGAATTGCTTTCGCACGCGCGCGAAGTCACGCTGGGAGCGCTGTCGCACGATGACGCTCCTTTCGAGCGCCTGGTGGAAGAACTTTCAGTGCGCCGCGATACCAGCCGGAACCCAATGTTTGCGGTTATGTTCTCGCTGGTGCCGCCCACTGCGGCTTTCGAAGCAGGTTGGGATTTGAACCAGCTCGATTTGGAAATTGGAACATCGAAGTTCGATCTTGACCTGGAACTCGATGACCGTCCCGATGGTTTATTTGGACGCTTCGTCTACAGCACCGATCTTTTCGATGCCGGCACGATGCAGCGCATGGCGGGACATTTCGAGACCATGCTTGAGGCGATCGTTGCCGATCCGGAGCAGAAAATTTCGCGCTTGCCCATGCTGACGGCGGCCGAGAAGCAACAGCTTGCCGAGTGGAACCAGACTGCCGCGGAATTTCCCAGCCAAATGTGCATGCACGAATTGGTGGAAGCGCAGACGGCACGAACCCCGAACGCGATTGCGGTCGAGCATGCAGGAGAGAAGCTCACCTACCATGAACTGGAACAACGCGCCAACCAGTTGGCACATTTCCTGAAACGCCGGGGAGTGGGCCGCGAGTCGCGGGTCGGCGTATGTTTGCGGCGTTCGCTGGAACTGCCCGTGGCGTTGCTCGGCGTTTTGAAAGCAGGTGCAGCCTGCCTGCCGCTCGATCCCGCCTATCCGAAAGAGCGTCTAGCGTACATGCTGGAGGATTCGCAGGCCTCGTTGGTTTTGACCCAGCCCGGGCTGCTGGCCGAAGTCACGGACTTTGACGCTGAGATTGTTACGCTCGATTCCGACTGGAAGCTATTCGCCAGTGAAAGCACGAAGAATCTGTCGCGTGAGATTACTCCGGAAAACCTGGCTTACGTTATTTACACCTCGGGTTCCACGGGAAAGCCGCGCGGCGTGTTGCTCAGCCACCGGGGCCTGGTGAATCACAATATCGCAGCCATCGAATTGTTTGGCATTACGCCCAGCGACCGCATGGCGCAGTTCGCCTCCATCTCCTTTGATATTGCCATCGAAGAAATTTTCCCCACGTGGATGGCGGGAGCCGCGCTGATCATTCGCGAAGAAGAGGCATCGCTGGCTGTCGGCGACTTCTTGCGTTGGGTGAGTGAAAACAAGGTTACCGCTTTAGATCTGCCGACGGCATACTGGCACGAACTTGTGGGAGAGGTCTCCGAAACCAGCGCGTCGTTGCCGTCGAGCTTGCGTATCGTGATCGTGGGCGGAGAAAAAGCGTCCTCCGCGGCGTTGGCGGCGTGGCATAAGCTATCCGGCGCACGCGTGCGCTGGGTGAATACCTACGGGCCCACCGAGACCAGTGTGATTGTGACCGCGTTCGAGCCGACGAACTGGGAGAATATTCCTGCGATCTTGCCGATCGGCCGGCCCATTGCAAACACCAAAATCCACATCCTGGATGAAAATCTGGAGCAGTTGCCGGTAGGATTGCCGGGAGATTTGTTCGTGGAAGGGCCGGGCCTGGCGCGGGGATATTTGAACCGTCCGGAGACGACTGCGGAGAAATTTGTCCAGAATCCTTTCAGCAGCGATCCGGCAGCGCGAATTTACAAGACGGGCGACCGGGCGCGCTGTCTGGCGAGCGGAGAAATAGAATTTGCCGGACGCACTGACGACCAGGTGAAGATCCGCGGATACCGCGTGGAATTGAAAGAAATTGAGTCAGTGCTCGGTTCGTATGCAGGAGTTCGCGAGGTGGTGGTGGTCGCGCGCGAACAGGCGCGGCAGAACGGTCCCGCGGACAAACATCTCGCGGCATATGTGGTACCGTCGCGCGAACAGGCGCCAACGGGCAGCGAGTTGCGCGCGTATCTGAAGCAGAAGCTTCCAGACTACATGGTGCCTTCGGCGTTTGTGCTTCTCGAAGCAATGCCGAAAACTCCGAACGGGAAGGTGGATCGCCGCGGCATGCCGGCGCCGAAGCCGGCGGATTTCGCCACCGCCAACGAGTACGTTGCGCCCACCGACGATCTGGAAAAGCAGTTGATCAAGATTTGGGCAGCGGTGCTGGGAAAAGATTCTATCGGCATCCGCGACAATTTCTTCGACCTCGGCGGACACTCGCTGCTGGCGGCGCGCCTGATGCATCGCATTGAACAAACTCTGGGCCAGCGCCTGCCCCTGGCAGCGTTACTGCAAGCGCCCACGGTTGAGCAGTTCGCCAAACAACTCCGGCAGGAAGGCTGGTCGGCTTCATGGTCATCCCTGGTCGCCATTCAGCCGGAGGGTTCACGTGCTCCGTTTTTCTGTGTGCACGGCGTGGGCGGGAACGTTCTTGGCTTTCGCGATCTGGCACGGCATCTGGGGAATGATCAACCTTTCTACGCGCTGCAACCCCAGGGTCTGGATGGGAAGCGGCCGTGCCTGACCAGCATTCCTGAAATGGCGGAGCGCTACATTCGGGAGATTCGCCAGGTGCAGCCAGAAGGGCCTTATCGCATCGGCGGATATTCCTTCGGTGGGCTGGTGGCCTACGAGATGGCGCAGCAGCTGCGCGCGAATGAGCAAGAAGTCAGCCTGCTGGCGCTCTTCGATACTTATCCGGGAAAGATGGAGTCGCGGGCTTCGCAGATGCGCAATCTTTCCAAGCTGCCACTGAAAGAAGCGTTGACGTTCGTGGTGAAGAAGGGCAGCTTCGTATTGATGACGCTGCAGAAACGGCTCGAATTGCAAATGCTGCCGCGGCCGCTGCGCAACGTGCGGCAGGCTTGTTCGCGGGCAGCGGGCGCCTATGATGTTCATCCTTACGAAGGCCAGGTAACGTTGTTTCGCGTGAAAGAAAAATCCGCGGGCAGCCTGGACGAT
This sequence comes from uncultured Acidobacteriota bacterium, assembly GCA_963758565.1. Taxonomy (GTDB): domain Bacteria; phylum Acidobacteriota; class Terriglobia; order Terriglobales; family Acidobacteriaceae; genus Sulfotelmatobacter. The sequence continues at coordinate 2,280,759 of CAVWVX010000001.1, forward strand.
CCGTATGCCATCTGGTGGCGCGTGGCGGCGGGCGGAGTCGATCTGCGCGAAATCAGCGGTGACCATCTGAGCCTTCTGAAAGAGCCGCAGGTAAGATTGCTGGCCGAAGAGTTGAACGATGCTCTGGAACATTCCTCCGCAAACTCCTCCCCTGAAACTTCGCTGGTCGCGGCGGTCAGCTATTAAGGCTGCCGGCTGGTAAGTAATCGGATTTACAAAATCAGAGAATCAAGAACGGCACAGGGTTCACCTTAAGAATGAGTTCCGCCAACACAGAAGAATTGCTCGATCCGCAGTTGAGCACGGAAGCGGTTGCCGAGACGAGCGGCGAGCGCGCTGATCTGATGACCGGAAGACGCGGCAAGTTTGCCCGCTGGATCACCAAGGGCGGCCTGGCGATTATCGATCAGGGACTTATTTCCGGTTCCAATTTTCTGATTGGTATTTTGCTGGCACGCTGGCTGATGCCGGAAGCCTATGGCGCATTCGCGCTGGCGTTTTCTGTGTTCTTGCTGCTCTCGTACGTATACCAATCTTTTCTGGCGGAGCCGCAGGCGGTTTTCAGCGGATCGGCCTACAGCGGATCGCTGCGCGGATATTTGAAAACGCTGCTGGGCATTCACCTGATTCTTACCTTCTTCGGCGTGGTGCTGTTAGGCGGCGCGGCGGCGATTGCCGCTATGCTGGGCAAGAGCGCGGGACTGCCCGGAGCACTGGCCGGAGTTGCCATCGCATCTCCCTGCATCCTGTTTTTCTGGTTGATGCGCCGCTCGTTCTACATGAATATGGCGCCGGGCCGGGCCGCGGTGGGAGCTTTTCTCTACTTTGTCGTCGTTACCGGCGGGCTCTTCGTGGTTTACAAGAAGTCCCTGATCTCGCCGTTTTCGGCCTACCTGCTGATGGCGATCGGCGCGCTGGGCACTGGATTCTATCTTCTATCGCAGATCAATAAAGTATTGCCGGTGGATACGGCGACTCCGCCCACGCGCCGTGAAGCCTGGAAAAAGCATTGGGAGTATGGCCGCTGGGCGCTGGCAGTCTCCGTGGTTACCTGGATCCCTTATTACATGTATTACCCGCTGGTGAGCGCATTCGGCGGCATGGCCCAAGCGGGGCAGTTGCGGGCGCTGATGAATTTGTCGCTGCCCATGGAGCAAAGCTACACCGCGCTCTCGATTTTGTTTCTGCCCTACGCGGCGCGGGTATGCCGCGAAAAAGGAATGTCGAGCGCGGGTCCGCTAGTGCGGCGAATTACGTTAATGTTCGTAGGCGGCGCGGTAGCTTATTGGGCGGTGCTGATTCCGCTGAAGGGACCGGTTTTTCATCTTCTCTACGGTGGAAAATATCTGGAAGTGGCGCACTTCATTCCCTACGTTGCTCTGGGAACTACGATGTGGGCGGCGGCATTCGGTCCGGCAATTTTGTTGCGTGCCGTCGAATCGCCGGACTCCATTTTTTATGCCCGTTTAGTGGCCAGCGCCCTCTCGCTCGCGGTCGGAGTACCTGCCACGAAATGGTTTGGATTGTGGGGAGTAGTGGGCAGCGTGATCGTGGCAAATTTCGCCGCGTTCTTGATTTCGTTGTACATCCTGAATCGCAAGTCGAAGTCGGTTGGAGTATTGAATCCAGTCTTGCAAGGTGAGGCCTAGATACATATGAATCTGAAAGAGCTGCGTTATAAAGCTTCGAGAACCCAACTGCGCGCCCCAAAGGCATGGTGGGAACACCGCGGCATGGACGACAAAGATGTCCTGTTCGCGTCGTTCGAACGCTCGGGGAATACATGGCTGCGTTTCGTGCTGATGGAAATCATCACCACCGGTGACGCCGGATTCCTCAACGTGAACCAGGTGCTGCCGGAGATGGGTACACACCGCGAGGGTCAGCGGGTGCTGCCCAACGGCGGACGTTTTATCAAGACGCATGAATCCTACCGTTCGCAGTACAAGCGCGCCATCTACCTGATGCGCGACCTGCGCGATGTGATGCTCTCCAACTGGGCGCGCGACAAGGAAATGGGATTCTCCGAATACTTTGATCACGGCCGCGGCATGGATGGATACGTGGAAGCCTTCCTGCAGGGCAAGGTGACGCGGTTTGGTTCCTGGCAGTCGCATGTGAGCTCCTGGCTCGATTCGCCGCTGGCGAAGAATGGAAATCTGCTGGTGGTGCGTTACGAAGATTTGCGGGCCGACACAGAATCTGGCCTGGTGGAGATGCTCGATTTCCTCGGCATTCAAGCCGATCGCGACCGCATTCGCCGCGCCGTAGAAAATAATTCGCTGCGCAACATGCGCGAGAAGGAAGAGAAGGCCAAGAACTCCGGCGCCACTTTGGGCAAGGGTACGCTGCTGCGCAAGCACCGCGTCGACAAAGAAGATGCACGCTTTGTCCGCACTGGATCCGTGGGTGGATGGCGTGCCAAATTGAGCGATGCCCAGATCGAGATGGTGAAACGCTACGCGGGCGATGCCCTGATTCGTGCCGGTTATCCGGCGGGACTCGACATGCCGGCGCAGCAGGAAGAGGTTACCTCGGAAGTCAGGGCGTAACCGGCAGGGCATGCCTTTGGTACTCAAGCAAATCGGAATCTTTGTGGCGATGATGGCGATGCTGGCGTCCCCCTTCGCTTCTTCGCAAGCAAAGGATGAGGCAGCCTCCGAGGAGAGTTTGCGCCAGGCAGCGGCTAAAAGTGGCTTCTGGGTCGGAACCACGATTCAGGGCAGAATGTGGAACCGCGATCCGCAATATAAGCCGGTGCTGGCTCGCGACTTCAACGCAGCGGTCTCCATTGTGTTTCAGGGAATCACGCAACCGGAGCGCGGGCGTTTTAATTTCGATGGCATGGACGAGGCCATGAGTTTCGCCCGGCAGCACGGCATGAAGCTCATGGGGCACAGCCTGGTGTATAAGAACGCAACCTCAGCACCCTGGCTAAACTTTAGTAACCCATCCTGCGGAGGGTGGTCGGCGAAAGAGCTGGACCAGGTCTTGAGGGAGCACATTCAGGCCATTGTCCGGCACGGCGGGGACACGTACTATTCATGGGAAGTGGTCAATGAACCCACCGAACCTGCCCACAACGGATGCTGGTCGCGCATTCTGGGCGAAGATCAATACATGGTGAAAGCTTTTCAATACGCCCGCGAAGCGAATCCGAATGCGTTGCTTATCTTGAACGATACTTTCGGGCAGGGTGGAATCGACAAGACTCGATCCGATGAGTTTTTCGCCCTGGTGAAGAGGTTGAAAGATGCGGGCGCTCCGGTGGACGCCGTGGGAACCGAGATGCACTGGGAGATGCCGCAATTACGGCCGGGCTATCTCGACGAGTTTAAGGATTTTCTGGCCAGTGCGAAAAAAGCCGGCGTAAAAGTTCATGTCACCGAAATGGATGTGTACCAGGGTGAAACCAATTCGACCGAGGCTTTCGCCCGGCAGAAAGAAATTTTCTACAACATTGTCCACACCTGCATGCTGGATTCGAACTGCATCGGCTTCATGACCTGGGGAATCGCTGACCGCTACTCGTGGCTGCGGACCTCCGATTGGAAGAACATGCCGGACGCGAAACCAGTCTTGTTCGACGACGATTATAAAAAGAAGCCTGCCTATTACGGTGTCTTGCAGGCGCTCAAAGAGGGACGTTAGACGATGAGCTTCACCGCTTTAGATCGGGCACAAGAGCACTCACTGGATGCGCCTCGGCGTAATCCGCTGTGGGTCATCCTGTTTTTTGTGCTGGTCGGGTTTTCCATTGCGGTAACAATTTCGATGCTGGCGGGCTCGACTCCGTATGGAGTATTGATCGCCGCTGGCGCGATCCTGCTCTCGATTCCCGTCATTCTGTTGCTGTTAAAGGCAGTACCGCAAGGCTGGGCAAAAGCTCGCGTGCTGCGGCAGAACTGGACCTGGTGGCATCCGCTGTGGTTTTTCATCTTTTTCAGCATGCTGGTCTTCCGCATCCGTGACGTGGGCGCGGCCAAGGCCAATCCACTGGACGCGTGGGCCATGACGCGAGTTCTTCCCGAAGTATTTGTTTCGCTGGCACTGATCGTTCGCCTGCTGTTAAAGAAACCGAATTGGCTTCGCGCCTTGTTCACCGGAATTCCGGGCGCGATGGCGATCTACTGCCTGGTTTGCGTGGCTTCGTCCGCTTGGTCGGTGAATGCCTCGTGGACGGCCTACAAGTCGCTCGAATTTCTGGCGGACGTTTCGCTGCTGGCTTCAATTGTGGCCACCGCTGACTCGTCGATGACGTACCAGAATCTTCTGGATTGGACGCTCACATTCTACGGACTGTCCCTGGTCGGAGTCTGGATCAATCTTCCCATCTGGCCTACCGAAGCGATGGACGGCGGCCGCCTCACTGGAGTCGTACCGGTGGAAGCTTCAAACAGCGTAGGAACCTCGGGCGCTGTACTTTGCCTGGTTTCTTTATGCCGATTGATGCCCCTAGTGGGAAAGGCGAAGAGCAAAGCCTGGTATATCTTCCTGTTCCTGTTCGGAATGGTTTCCATGGTGTTGTCGCAGACCAGAAACTCCGAAGCCGCGTTCATGTTCGCCGTGGGACTGGTCATTCTTTTCCAGAGACAATTGCGGAAGTTTGTTCTGGTCGGCACTGCGGTAATCGCGCCTTTCGTGGCCGTGTCGGTTCTCGTGAGCCAGAGGATGTGGGTGAAGGCGGGCGACCTGATCTTGAGCTTTGCGGAACGTGACCAATCCTCCGGCGCCATCGGCTCTTTGAGCGGACGAACCGCGTGGTGGGCTTACGGCATGGAGCAGTTGGCGCATCATCCTTTCACCGGATTGGGCGCATACGCCGCCGGACGCTTCGCCGTGCTGGGCAAGCTTGGAGTCGGCGCCGCCGCCATGATGCACAGCGACTGGATCGAAGTCGCTATCGGCACCAGCTTCTGGGGCCTGATCCCTTTTGCCGGCGCGCTGATCGCCGCCTGGTGGATGCTAATCAAGTGCATCCGCAGCAACGCTTTTTCCCCCGAACAACGCCAACTCGCGCTCGAATGTTTCGCCTTACTCGGCATGCTCACCGTGCACTCTTTCTTTAACGATGAGTTGAGCTGGCATTGCCCTCTCCTGTATTTCGCCATTCTCGGTTATGCCGAGTTTATTCGGGTGCAGCGAAAAGCTGAGCCTGAGCCTGTACGGAACGAAGCGCGCTTCTGGCAACCGGCGACGATTGCCTGAGACAGTTTTCGTGACGCCCAAGTTTTGTTTAAACGGTAACAAGCTAAAAACAGTGTTGGTAAACGATTTTCAGTCCGCAAATAAAAACAAATAACTCTTAGGGGGAGTTAACAAAATGTCAAACAAGACTCGAATTCTGGTAACTGGTGCCGGTGGATTCATCGGCCATCACCTCGTCAAGCGCTTGAAAGCGGATGGTCACTGGGTCCGCGGCGTTGATATCAAAATGCCGGAGTATGAAAAATCAGCGGCCGATGATTTCCGCCAGCTCGATTTGCGCATCTGGGAAAACTGCCTGGAGGCCACCCAGGGCATCGATCAGGTGTATAACCTGGCTGCGGATATGGGCGGAATCGGTTACATCACCGCATTCCTCGCCGATATTTCCAAGAACAACATTCTGATCAACGCCCACATGCTCGAAGCCAGCAAACAGAATGACGTCAAGCGCTTCCTGTTCTCGTCTTCCGCCTGCGTTTACGCGCAGTCGAAGCAGTTGTCGGCGGAAGTAACTCCGCTGAAAGAAGAAGACGCGTACCCTGCGGAGCCAGAGCCGGGTTACGGATGGGAAAAGCTCTTCGCCGAAGAGCTCTGCCGCTACTACTACCACGACTACAAGTTCGAGACGCGCATCGTGCGTTTCCACAACGTCTACGGTCCTCTTGGCACCTACGACGGCGGCAAGGAAAAGTCTCCGGCGGCCATCTCTCGCAAAGTTGCCAAGGCGCACGACGGCGGCGAGATTGAAATCTGGGGAGACGGCGATCAGACACGGTCCTACATGTATGTGGATGATTGCGTGGAAGGCCTGATCCGGCTGATGGCTTCGAATCACCGCGATGCCCTCAACCTGGGCACCGATGAGATGGTGAGCATCAATCACCTGGTCGACATGATTTGCGGCATAGCAGGCAAGAAGCTGACCAAGCGTCACGACCTGACCAAACCCCAGGGCGTGCGCGGCCGCAACAGCGATAACACCCTGCTCCGCAAAGTGTTGGGCTGGGAGCCGAACATGCCGCTGGAAAAAGGCCTGGCGATCACCTACAAGTGGATCTCCAGCGAACTGAAGAAGAAAGAAGTCGGCGAGTTGGCTGAAGTTGCCGGCGACTAACTTCCAACAGAACGGTCCGAGCAAGGTCATGTCCAACACCAACAACAACGAGCGCGTAAGCATCCTGGGCGTCAAGGTCCATGCCACTGACATGGACCGCGCCCTGGCGCTGGTCGAATCCGCCCTGGCCAGTGGTGACAAAGGATATGTCTGCGTCACCGGTGTGCAGGGCGTGATGGAAGCCCAGGTGGATTCCAACCTGAAACGCATCATTAACCATTCGGTTCTCACCACACCCGACGGCCGCCCTACCGTCTGGGTGGGGTGGCTCCGTGGATTCCTTAAAATGCGGCAGGTCACCGGGCCTGACATGATGTTGCGGCTCTGCGCGCTTTCGGCGGAGAAGGGCTACACGCACTTTTTTTATGGCGGCAATGATGGCGTGGCCGAGCAATTGAAAGATTCGCTCACGCGGCGCTTTCCCGGCATGAAAGTGGTCGGCACCTATACGCCTCCATTCCGCGCTTTGAATGCGGAAGAGGAAGCCGATCTGGCTCGCATGGTTGCCGAAACCAAGCCGGATTTCTTCTGGGTAGGCTTGAGCACGCCGAAGCAGGAGAGATTCATGGACGAATATCTTTCCAAGCTGGACGCCAAGCTGATGTTTGGGGTGGGCGCGGCCTTCGATATTCACACCGGACGAATCAAGGACGCACCGTACTGGATGAAGCTGACCGGAGTGCAATGGATGCACCGTATCTATCAGGACCCGGCGCGTTTGTGGCGGCGTTACTTGGTCAACAATCCCAAGTTCGTTTACCGCATCACCGTGGAACTGCTGGGCATCACCAAACACGAAGGCGCGGTGGAGTCGCAAACCACTTAGTCCACGCATGAGAGTTTTGATCGTACACGGTGCTTACCAGCAGTTTGGGGGCGAGGATTCGGTAGTCCGGGCAGAGCGGGAGTTGCTTGAGCGTCATGGCGACGAGGTAATGCTTTACTCACGCCACAACGACGAAACCAAGACGTTTAATATTTTTCAAAAGGCCGCCTTCTTTCCCCAAAGTGTTTATTCCTGGAGAAGCGGCGGCGAGATCGCAGACGCGGTTTACAGTTTCAAGCCGGATGTAGCGTTTGTTCATAACGTTTATCCGTTGTTGTCTCCGTCGGTGTATCACAAACTGCATGCGCTGGGCGTTCCCGCGGTGCAGGTGTTGCACAATTTTCGGCCTTTCTGCCCCAACGGTTTTTATTACACGCAAGGGCAGATTTGCGAGGCTTGCCGCGACGGCAACTATCTGAACGCCGTGCGCAAGCGCTGCTACAAAGATAGTTACGTTTTTAGCGGACTATATGCGCTGACGCTCGGCTCCAACCGGCTGGCAGGAATGGTGGACAAGGTTTCGGGATTTATTTGTTTGACTGAGTTTTTCAAGATCAAAATGCGGGAAGCCGGGGTGCCGGATTCCAAATTGTTTGTCCGGCCGAATTTTGTGTACGCACCACCCCTGGCCGCTGCCGGGGAAGCGGGAAAATATGCGATGTTCATGGGGCGGTTGTCCCCTGAAAAAGGTTGCTGGACTCTGATCCACGCTTTCGAGAGGCTCCCGCAAGTTCCTCTGAAGATCGTCGGAACCGGGCCGCTGGAACAGGAATTGAAAGATTACGTCAACCACAAGGGAATCAGAAATATTGAATTCCTGGGCTTCAAGAGCGGCGATGAGAAGTGGCAAATTCTTCGCAACGCACTTTGCCTGATCGTGCCGTCGGAATGGTATGAAAATTTCCCAGTAACCGTGCTGGAAGCTTTTATGGCCGCCAAGCCGGTTGTGGCCGCGCGCATGGGCGGCCTGCCTTACATCGTGGAAGAAGGCCAGTCAGGCTTGCTGTTCGATGCCGGCAAGCCGGAAGACTTGGCGCAAAAAATTCAGCGGTTGACCGACGATCCCGCCAGTGCAGTTCGCATGGGCCTCCACGGACGAAGTTTGAGCGAGACCAAGTATGGTCCCGAGCAGGGTTACAGCAATCTCATGAACATCTTCTCGCAGGTGCAAGCCACAGCATGACAACGGCAGTCGACAATCGAATTGAAGATAGGGCCGAAACGGCAGAGCAGCACTCTGCACCCATGAGCGCAGGCCCAGTCTTCGTGGTTGGCATGTGGCGCTCGGGAACATCATTGTTGTACGCGCTGCTGAACCAGCACCCGCAGATCGGCTTGATGTACGAATCGGACCTGCCTCTGCTTTCGTCAGTCTTCATGCTGCCGAGAAAAAGCTCCTCGTGGATTCCGAAAATCGATTCCTGGAACGGCGCTCTCACTCGCCACAAGATCGATGCTTCTGCCATTCCGGAAAATACGGTTGGCCTGCCGAATGCCTTTCGCGAAGTGGCTCAGCAATATGCCAGGAGCAAAGGCGCCAATATCTGGGGATGCAAATCGCCGAATTATTACGACTGCATGAACCAACTGGCGGATTGGTTCCCCAACGCGAAGTTCATCGTGATCTGGCGCGATCCCGCGGACGTAGTCCGCAGCATTGTGCGTGCCGCCAGGAAGTCTCCATGGTTCGCCCGTCCTGGAATGGACTTGCGAGCTTTGCTCGGTTGCGAACGCATGAAGCGCGAAGCCGACCAACTGGTTCGCCGCGGCGTTGCCATTCATCAACTTCAGTATGACGACCTGGTGAAGGAACCGGTCGCAGAACTCACCGCCATCTGCAATTTCATTGGCATTCCCTACGACCCGCGCATGAACACACTCGAGGGGGCCGATCGCTCTGCCATTTATAACGGAGATCACCACGCCGGGGTCAAAAGTTCGCAGATCGTCGCGGAGCGCGAACGCCCTGAAGTGTTGTCTCCGGAGTTCAAGAATAAAGTAGAGCGTTACGTCGCCTTTTGGCGAAGGCAGTCAAACGGGACCTGGCCGGCGAACGCCGCTCTGGCTGCGGGAACACACCCTGCCACCTGGATCGAGCGCACCCGCGACCGCGTCCGGCACGCCCGACTTCGTTCCTTTGATTTGGCGGTCCCTGTTCTGTATTCAGTAATCCCTGTCGCCCTCTGGCAGAAATACCGGAAGGCGAAATCGCGTTATTTGCAAATTGAAGTTGATCCTCGAAGTCGCACTCTCAGTTAACAAAACAAGTTCTATCGACTGAATCCTGAAGCACTGCTCATTGCCTTCTCCGGCAGATTGGAAACGAAAATGGAGCACTCGACGACGCTGACTGGCAAGAATCCCAAGATGACGTTTTCAGCCCTGACCCGATCGGGTTGGCTGGCTGTAGTTTTATCGGCGCTGGTTTCTCTGCTGAGCGCCCAATCCTTCGCGCAGAGTGGAACGATGGCCACTCTCGCTGGATTGAATACGGTCGTGAACCGCTCCAACCCGACCGCCGCACCCGATATCACCATCGCAGTGGGAACCCTGGAGTATTGCGAACACGTCAACAGCTCGTATCAATGCTGGTATAAGAGCGGAAGTCAGGCCAACCAGCCGGTTCACTTTCTGGGCAGCAGCATTCCGAAGGCCGATTCCGGTCCCTGGAGCCAGAACAGCAACAATGGCGGCAACACTCCCAATTGCCCCACGGCTTACACGCCCAATTCCCAGATGCTGCACGACAACGTATATAACCTTTGGATTCTGGAGAAACGCATCACCTCCATGCTGAACGGCCACAACTACATGTGCGTGGCCATCAGCAATGTTGAGGATGTAGCCTCCACTTCTCCGGCGTTCGGTTGGTTTGCCTTCGAGTACGATCTGGACCTCGTCATCCCCACCAATTCGCACGGAAATTTCTACTATCCGGATTATCCCCAGACCGGTTTGTGGCAGAGTTCTACCACCACCACGCCGCCCTACACCGCGGCCACCGATCAGGCTATGTGGATCACCTACGATCTGCAGGATGTGAACAACGCCAGCAACGTAATGGGAGTGCTGGTCTGCGCGGTTGATCTGGCCGGCCTTCGTGCCAGCACCGGGAGCCCTTGGAACAACAATTCAAAAACTCCAGCTTGCGTGGTCGCCCATTCGCTGGTCACGTTCAATCAGCGCCGCAGCTGGGTTCCCGCCAACAACTCGGATACGACACCGCCAATTTCCGCCGACGGCGAAATGTTCACTTACATGATTTCGCCGACGAAGGATGGCCACAGCTACCTGACCGATCCCAATCACACCCAGGGCGTGGAGCAATGGACCATCAACTGGTCGGCTCCCACTCCGACTCCCATGTTTGTAAACAGCTGGGATCTGCCGTCGACCCAGCCGGGCGGAGATCAACTGGGCTGCTTTACCGCCAGCAATTTCTACAACACGGTTTGCATTCCGCAACCCTCGACGGCAACCACTGGAATTCACATCGATTCCGTGGCCGACCGCATGCAGCAGTTCTTCCATTACACCTCGAATGGCGGAACCGGCAGCGTCTGGACGTCAGCTCATGCCATCCAAATCGTCCCCAGTGCGACCAGCCTGACCCAGACCGAGGCCGACATTCGTATCCTGCAACGCAATGTTGCGACTCCGAATGCTGTTTATGTGGCGAGCGATTACCCAATTGTCGATCCGGTCGATTCCAGCGCCTATGTCTTTTTGCCCAGCGTGGTTCGAGACAAAGCGGGGAACCTGCAGGGCATCCTGGGAATTTCGGGTGGCGGTACCAACGAGCATCCCGGCCTCGACAGTTGGAATTTCATTCCCAGCAGCATGACCTCGGGCACCTACGGCTATATTGCCAGTCCTTTGAACGACGGCGATGCCGAAGATACCGACAACCTGAACTATCGCTGGGGAGATTGGTATAGCGGCGTGCTCGATCCCAGCGACGGTTGCACGGTGTGGGTGGCGGGAGAATACCTGCCGGTGAATCGCACCTCCGAGCCTTACTGGTACAGCGAGATGGCCAAGCTTCCGCCCATGAGCACTTGCTCCGGCGGTCCGGTTTCTCTTTCCAGTGTGAGCTTGAACTTCGGCAACCAGCAGGTTGGAGTAAAGAGCGCGCCCTTGGTTGAAACCATCACCAACAACCAGAGTGTCTCGCTGAACATCAGCGGTATCACAGCCGGCGGAGACTTTCAGCAGACCAATACCTGCGGCAACCCGGTTCCTCCGAACGGAACCTGCACCATCAGCGTGTATTTCACTCCGTCCACCACTGGCACTCGCACCGCAACCCTAACCATTACAGACGATGCCAGCAACAGTCCACAGACGGCATCGCTTACCGGCATCGGCGCCACTTCCGCCGTGACCATAGCGCCCACCAGCCTTACCTTTGGTTCGCAGGTGCTGAACACGACCAGTGCAGGCCAGAAGGTCACGGTAACCAACAGCGGCTTCACGAATCTGACGATAAACTCCGTCGCGGCGAGCGGCGATTACGGACAAAGCGGTAGCTGCTCCGGCGCTACTCTCACGCCGGGCCAGAACTGTACGGTCACCGTCACCTTCACTCCGGTGGTAAGCGGTACGATCGCCGGAATTCTTACCATCAACGACACCAGCACCGGAGCGCCGCATTTGGTGAGCCTTACGGGTACGGGGCAGATCGCAGTTTCAATGTCCGGCAATCTCTCGTTCGCGGCCACCAACGTGGGCAGCACGGCCCCCGCGCAAAATATGACGGTGACCAATAACCAGAGCACCACCTTGAATTACACATTCACCACGAGCGGAGATTATTCTGCCGTAGGCAACGGCAGCTCTCCGTGTAACGGAACGTTGAACTCCAAAGCGAAGTGCACGGTTGGGGTAAGCTTTTCGCCCACCACCAATGGACTCATTAAAGGTGCCCTCACCATCACTCCCAACGGTGCGGGAAGTCCGATTGCCGCGGGGGGTATGACCGGCACAGGGCAAAATGGGCCCACCGAGCCATTAACCTTCAGCCCGGCGAGCCAGAGCTTTGGCAACGTGGTGCTGAACAATTCCAGTGCGAAGACTACTACTATTAAAAATACGACGGCCGCCGCGGTGAGCCTGACCAGCATTACGGGTAGTGGATTTTTCACCGCCGCCCCCAGCGGTTCAAATCCTTGCGGAAGCACGTTGAATGCGGGAGCGTCTTGCACTGTGACCGTCACTTACAAACCGACAGTCCTTGGCTCCAGCATCGGGGCTGTCACAGTGGTGAGCAACGCCTCCGTAACCACGGAGGTGCAGAATCAGGCAGGCACGGGTATTTTGGCCGTCACCTTGTCACCCACTTCGCTTTCCTTCGGTACGGTCTCTGTGGGAAGCACAAGCGCGGTGAAGGTCGTTACCGTCACCAACAATATGACGAGCGCTCTGCCCATTACCAGCGTAGTGGCGAGTGGCGATTTCGTCGCGACTCCAGGGGGAAGCCTGCCTTGTGGGACCACGATTCCGGCTAACAGTATTTGCACCCTGGGAGTGGAGTTCAGCCCGACCGTCACTGGAACTCTGAGCGGAGAACTCACGCTCAGTTATTCTGGAGCAGGGTCGTCACCGCAGATTGCCAGCCTGACCGGAACCGGCCAATAACGAAGTTCGCAACTTCAGAGCAAAGCCCGCCACTTCTGTGGCGGGCTTTTTTATTTCCGAAAATACTCGCGCCGTTGCGGCCGATTCTTTAGTGTGCTCCTACAACCTTGGCGGCAGCCTCGAATGCTTGCTGATACTCCTTGTGATGCCGCTCGTAATCCGGATTTGAGGGATCGTAAGCGACCAACCAATCCTGCACGTAAATTTCAAAAATCTGAGTGCGCAGCTTGAGTGCAAAAGGCAACAGGTCAATCATGGATCCAACGCGTCCGCTTCCCTCAGGATCGCTTTGCTTGACGCTCTGCAATTCCAGCGGAACTTTGCCCGCGGCCTCGCGGAAAATACGGCACCAGTCCACAGCGCACGGGGAGCCGGACTGATCGGCGCGGGCGTCGTCAACCGATAAGCCCTGGCTGCCAATCGCGATCTTGTCCTGCGCGGCGCGGCGCGCAACCGCGTCGGGCAGGTCCATACTCCTCTCCGGACCGGGCAAAGCGTTGATTCCCACCATCAACTGCTTCGGCGAATTCAAGGAAGCCTCATAGTCGAGCATGTCGAAGAGATACCGTTTCCAACGCTCCGGAGTGAATCCCTTGCTCTTCATTGCCCACATGCACGCCGGAAAAGTTTCTCCACCAAGGCCAAGGCCGAAACGGATGTAGCCGATCGAAGGATTATTTCCGTAGTGCTGCACGATGGCGGCCATGAATTGCTGGTAGTTCTCCATGAAACCCTTTTCCCAGAAGACCGGCACTTCGCCGGCGTTCTCGCAACTCACCGACTGCACCTGCTTGAAAACGTAATCGGGCGTGAGCCGGCGCCGGCCTCCGTAGCCCGTGGCCCAGGAGATCAGGTTCACTTGTTTGCCCGCCTTGATCCAGGGCTTGATCTGATCGTCGACTTTGGAGAAGTCGTAGCGCGGACTGGCTCCCGGACCGCGGTCAATCTCGTTCCAGACCAGGTAGGTGTTGAAGCCGCAGACTACTGGATTGTGCAGCAGGAATTGCTCTGCTTTTTCCTGCAGCTTGACGTTAGGGAAGATAATGGCAAAGAGTCCGTGCGGTCCGGCGGGGACGGCTACGGAAGAGAGGGTGTCCGTGCAGTTGGGAAATTCGCCACTGGCTTTCGATTGAGCCTGACCTTTGGCGGAGATCAGCACGGCGCAGAGCGCCAATAAGCTAAGAAAACGTGTCTTCATAATTTGTCCCTCATTATTATGCCGTTTGAGCCGCACCATAAAAAGCTGTGAACCACGAAGGGCACGGAGTATCACAAAGGTGATCGTACTGCGGTTTCCTTGGTGCGCCAACGCGTCCTTGGTTCTACGATTTCAATCGCGGGCTCCAGAACTGGTAGATATATTCCTGAGCAATTGCAGCACTGGCCGCTGACTCGGCAGCAGGCGCGGCTCAAATTCGTCCACCGTCATCCACTGCGGCGACCCTTCCCAGGAATCTTTCAATTCTCCGCTAGCCTGCACTTCAAAGACGGATATATCGCAGGGCACATCGGCATCACTAAAATACTCGAGCAGAAGTGTTTTCCCCTCCACCGTTAAGCCAGTTTCTTCCCGGACCTCGCGTTCCAGCGCGGCTTCCGCGGTTTCCCTGCGGCCGGAAATTCCCCCCGGCAAAGAAATCCCGCGGCCGTCGTTGCGCTGGATCGCCAGAAACTTTCCCTCGCGCTCGATAATGGCAATTGACGCGCGCAGCTTGCCGAACAGCGGGAACCAACGGTAGAGCATGAAGCAGCTGCGCGCGATGATCCAGAACATCCGGCGCTTCAGATTATCCAGCACGGTTGACAAGTAAAAAGTCTAGCATGCAGTTCCCGGATAACCAGGCAGGGAGCTGGGGCTGCCGCCGGTTCGGACGCCTAAGATCCTTCGCCCGCAACGAACACGGGTTTCAGGATGAAGAGCGTTTTAATGTTTGCCGCCACCTAATGCAGCACCACCGGCTTGATTCCGACCGGCACTACATTCCCTGATATCCCAATCGGAGTGCTGGCGGTGGTCATGTCCTGATATTCCGTCCAGGCGGGCGCGACCATTTGGTTGACTGTGGTGCAGGATCCGTTGGCGCAGCTTTGCGCCGTGTCCCACATGATTAAGTAGTTCGTTCCCGACTTGGTGATCTGGCAGGACCACACCGTGCCGACGGCGGCGCACGGACTGGAAAGCGTCGATCCATAGAGCCAGTTGTAGGTTTGCTGATAGGAAGTTTGCACCGCCGCGGGAGTCATCGACTCCGTGGTATACCAGTGCATCCCGGAGACGCCGAGGGTCCAGTTGGTCAGCCAGTAGCGCGGAATGAAGGAAGTCTTCATGTCTGTATCGGTGTAGGCGCCCGTAAATCCTGATTTCGAGTACGATGCTTCACCATTCCACAGGGGCTTGGCCAACTCGGCCGGTTGCAGAATCGCTTTGATGTTCGATACATACCACTGCATCCCTGACTCCGGCGTGCACGGAATGGGTGCCGGACAGTTGTTTCCGGTTTCGTTGCCCGGCTTTAAGTGGAAGTTGATTATGTCCACCGCCGCAGCAATGGCATTGGGTGGGATGGGGCAC
The DNA here is from genome assembly GCA_963758565.1 of uncultured Acidobacteriota bacterium. Taxonomy (GTDB): domain Bacteria; phylum Acidobacteriota; class Terriglobia; order Terriglobales; family Acidobacteriaceae; genus Sulfotelmatobacter. The sequence goes on from CAVWVX010000001.1 coordinate 2,296,116, forward strand.
GGCAGCCGATATCCTGTGGGCGAAGCGTTGCAATACAGTTCGTTCTGCCCGTAAGTGATCGAAACTCCCTTGCCGTGCGCTGCTGCCATAACGATCTTGGCGGTGGGATCGATGGGGGTTGCGGTGCAGGAAGTTGCGCTGCCGTCTCCGTTCTGATGGATCACGCCGCGTCCGGTGATGATGCAGTTTGCATCCTCGGTAAGCCTTGCCAGTTGCGCGATGCTGCCGCCCCAGAAGGCTTGCGTATCCGGCTCGTTCCAGATCTCCCAATAGGCAATGTGCGCGTGCGTCTGAAGATACGTCGGATCGTTCACGTGGCTGGCGATCGCGGTGATCCATGCCTTCCAGATGGCATTGGTTCCGCTGCCGTCGCTATTCAAGTCGTTGGGAGCGTCGCACTCACCGCCGCCTCCGCCCGAATTGGCGGTGGTGTAATTGCAATTCATGTCCGTCGGTGCGGAGCTCGCCCACGGCGGAGTTCGTGCCAGCGTATATAAGCCGAGCTTCACTCCGTTGCTGTAGGCCGTCGCCAGCGCAGAGTCAAGAGAGGTGAAGCTGAAAACTCCAGAGGCAGTATTGATCGATGGCCATTGCAGCGGCGGAGAATCCCAGAAGCGCTGCATGGAAAAACTTAAGGTCGGAAAGTTATTCGCCGAAGTGCCGTTTTCGGTAAAGCCGAAGAGCGCAGAGTTGCTTCCTTGCCCGCTGCCGTTGGAAATGACGGTCAGCTCCAGTGCCTGCGAAGCGGTCTGCTGCGGCGACGACGAATCCGCCACCTCGATGGTGAAATTGAATGTGCCAACCTCAGTGGTTGTGCCCGACAGCGATCCTGAAGATTGAACTGTAATTCCGGTGGGCAATGAGCCCGCGCTCAGAGCCCAGCTATAAGGCGATTTTCCGCCCGTAGCTTCAAATGCAGCCAGGTAGGAGATGCCCGCTGTCGCTCCAGCTAAAGATGTCGTTGTGATGACAAGCGGCGGAGGTGGAGGTGGAGTAATCGTGACCAGTGCAGACGCTGATTTTGTTGCATCCGCTGCGCTGGTAGCGGTCACTGTGGCGCTGGAGTCTACGGTCACGGTGTTTGCCTGATACAGTCCGGCGTTCGAGACCGTGCCCGCGGTGGCCGTCCAGGCTACGGCTGTATTTGCGGTATTAGTCACCAGCGCGGTGAAGGGAACCGTTCCCCCCGAAACCACGCTCGCCGCTGCCGGCGTTAGCGAAACCGATACGGCGGGCGAAACCGTGATCTGAAACGTTTGCGATCCGGTAACGCTGTAGCTGTCAGTAACCGTAATCGCGAAACTATAGGAAGCTGCCGCAGTCGGAGTTCCGCTGGTAATTCCATTCGACGACCCGAGCGTAAGCCCCGGAGGCAATTGTCCTGACGAAATGGTGAAAGTAAAAGGTGCAGTGCCTCCGCCCACAGTCAGCGGGACGCTGTATCCGAACCCCATCTGCGCCGGCCCGAAATTGCCGGAAACGGTGAGTGGCAGCGCTGTGATGGTCACTGATGCCACTGCGGATTTGGTTGTATCTGCTACGCTGGTTGCGGTGACGGTTGCGCTTGAATTCATCTTCACGCTGGGTGCCTGGTAGAGGCCGCTGGAAGAGATCGTTCCACTCGTGGCCGACCACGTAACCGCTTGATTTGACGAATTGGCAACCGACGCGGAGAAAGAAACTGATCCTCCCGACACCACCGTTGCTGCTGGCGGCGTGACCGTCACCACAATGGCAGCCGAAACTGTGATTTGGAAACGTTGCGATCCGCCGTGACCCTTTGAATCTGTAACATAAATTCCAAAGCTGGAACTTCCTGTTGCGCTGGGCGTGCCAGAGACAACCCCCGTAGTTGCGCTGAGCGCGAGTCCGGCCGGCAATTGTCCCCAGGAGAGTGAGAAGTTATAAGGCGCGGTTCCACCGGATGCGCTCGTTGTGACGCTGTAATGCGATCCTACAGTTGCGGGGCCGAAGTTGCCTGAGACGTTCAGGTGAGTTGCCGCTGATGCCTTCGGCAAGAAGAGACAAAGCATTGCAACACTCAACAAGAAAACAAAAATGCTGTTGCAGGAGAACCAAACTCTATTGCTGAGGGGAAGGGCTCGCGATTGCATTGTGAACAGCCTCTCGAATGGGGGTTCGATCTAATGCTCAATTTGTGAGCGTCGTGAGAGGACTGTAGAGTTGCGAGTAATTTGTTTACAGATACCAAAGGAACACAAGCGTGCGTAATTGAAGATGAGAAACGGCTCAGGAAGTTAAAGACAGCGTAGAACTTGGGGCGCTTTCGTTGGACCGATGGCGAACGCGCGCATTGCAGTTCAAAAAATATGCCCCACCTCCCGCCTTCAGGAAATGGGGCAAGGTAGTCCCTCTAATCTATTGCAGCACGACCGGCTTGATTCCCAGCGGAATCACGTGCCCCGATATCGCGATCGGGTTGCTGGCTGTGGTCATGTCCTGATATTCCGCCCACTGCGAACCTACTGTCTGGTTCGAGGTGGTGCAGGATCCGTTGGAACAGCTCTGGGCCGCGTCCCACATGATCTGGTACTGCTTGCCCGACAGTGTGACGCCGCACGACCACACCGTTCCGCTCGCGCTGCATGGGGTGGAGAGCGAAGAGTTCGCCAGCCAATTATAGGTTTGCTGGTAAGCGGTTTGCACTGAAACCGGCTGGGCCACCAGTTCGTTCCAGTCGTACCAAGCCATACCGGAAATATTCAGAGTCCAGTTGATCAGATAGAAGCGCGGCATGAAGGAGGCCGCCATGTCCGGATCGGTATAGGCGTTGGTGAATCCGTTCATCGCGTACGAAGCTTCGCCATCCCACAATGGTTTGGCAAGTTCGGCCGGCTGCAGAATGCCATGAACGCTGTTCATGTACATCTGCATCGCCGATTCCGGCGTACACGGCGTAGGCGCAGGACAGTTGTTGCCGGTTTCATTTCCCGGCTTCATGTGGAAGTTAACAATATCAATTGCTGTGGCGATCGCATTGGCCGGAATCGGGCAGGGCAATTGATATCCCGTGGGCGAGGCGTTGCAATAAAGCTGGTTCTGCGCGTAAGTGAGCGCTCCACCCTTGGCGTGTCCGGACGACATGACAATCTGCGCCGTCGGATCAATTGCGGTCGCGGTGCATGGCGTAGCCGTGCCATTGCCGTTCTCGTGGATCACTCCACGTCCCGTGATGATGCAATTGGCGTCTTCTGTGAGGCGCGCCAGCTGCGCGAAGCTTCCCGACCAGAAAGGCTGGTTGTCGGGTTCGTTCCAGATTTCCCAGTACTTAATGTGGGAGTGTGTCTGCAGGTACGTCGCATTATTTACGTGCGTTGCAATCGCGGTAATCCATGCCTTCCAGATCGCATTGGCGCCGCTACCATCTGTATTCAGGTCGCTGGGAGCATCGCACTCACCCATGCCGCCACCCGATGCCGCCGTAGTGTAATGGCATGACGCATCCGACGGATTCGAACTGGCCCAGGGAGGGGTCCGCGCCAGCGTGTACATGCCATACATAACGCCACTCGAGTATCCCGTGGCCAGCGCAGCATCCAGGTTGGTGAAGTCAAACACTCCCGATGCAGTATTGATCGACGGCCACTGCAGCGGCGGAGAATCCCAGAAGCGCTGCATCCCATAACTGACCGTTGGGAAGTCTTTGGATTGAGTGCTGGTGTTGGTAAATCCAAAGAAAGTTGCCGAAGGCACCGGACCGCCTCCGCCCTTCGAACTGCTTACCATCAGCGCAAGCACCCGCGTTGCCGACTGCTTCGGCGAAGAAGAGTCTGAAGCCTGCACCGTGATATTGAACTGGCCGCTGTGTGTGGTTGTTCCCGAGATAGAACCCGATGACTGCACGACGATTCCGGCCGGCAGAGCACCAGAGATTAGCGTCCAACTATACGGCGACTTGCCACCCGTCGCGCTCAAGCCATTCGAGTAGGCAACGCCGGTGGTTGCGCCGGATAAAGTTGTCGTGGTCACGCTCAGTGTCGGGGGCGGTCCGGAATTCACGGTGACAGTGACCGTTGCGCTGCCGGACTTGGTCGCATCGGCCACGCTGGTCGCCGTCACCGTGGCATTCGTAGTGGAAGAGACTGTCGGCGCCGTATACAACCCGGAGTTTGAAACCGATCCCGAAGACGCCGTCCAGGTCACCGCCACATTCGAAGTGTTACTCACCAGCGCCATAAATTGCTGCAGTGCGCCCGACGATAATGTAACCTTTGCAGGAGTGACTGCCACCGCTACGCTTCCAGTGTTCGACACGGTTACCTCGAAGGGATGGCTGGCGGAATGCGAACTCGAGTCCGTGGCCGACACCGTAAAGCTGTACGACCCAGTGCTGCTCGGCATGCCAGAAACAGTTCCGGTGGTCGCGCCGAGAACTAATCCCGCCGGTAGCTGACCGGTCGCCACTGTAAATTGGTACGGCGCGACTCCGCCAGTAATGGTGAGCGGAGCGTTATAATTCACGCCTTTCACCGCCGCTGGCAGTGCTCCGGAGATCGCCATACTCTGCCCGGAAGAACTGCTGTTCGAAGCGCTCGGCCCTATTGAGCAAGCAGCCAGAACGGCCAGAGAGCCCACCAAAGCAACTACAGTGACGCGGCGTAAAAACTTCTCTCGCTGCCAACCCTGCAGCTTGGCGGCCGGACCGATTGCGTTGTGCGCCATCTATCCACCTCGAATGGGGGTTTTCAAGAGGACGCTCAATATGCGAGTGTCCTTAGATTGGACTTTATCCACCAAGGTGGAAAGCGGGTAGATAACTTAGGGTGGGGGGTTAGAAACGCTGAAGGTACATGAAGAGTACTACGAGCGGGTACATGCGCCCTTCAACATTGGGAGCAGCACCTTTGCGGAGGGGCATGCAAAGCTTCGTTCGATCCCCTAGGGTCTTGCCAGGGCCAATGTCCCCCCGCTGCGGGTAACCATCGGAGAAAGAACCGGCCTCGCTGGGCGGGCGATCGAAGCGCGCACCGCAGCCGGGCCGGAAACAGCCCTGCTCGCCACCGGACTACGCTGTATTGAATTGGAGGGCTGTGCCATCCCACCTCCTAACGCATACAGCACCACTTCCACCCGGCTGGAAACTCCCAGCTTGTCGAAGATGCGGAATAGGTAATTCTTCACCGTGTGCTCGCGCAGCGTAAGCCGCAATGCGATCTCGCGGTTCGACATCCCCTCTGCCACGCACCGCACCACGTCTAGTTCACGCGCCGACAATAACGACTTCCCGGTAACTCCCGTAAAGCGCATCGGAACCGGCTCGGCAATCGCTTCCAATAGATAATGAAGTTCCTCGCTGCTGGCCCATACCTGCCCACTATGAACACAAAGGATGCACTTGGCCAGCGACTTCAAAGACTCGGTGCGGAAAAAGACGCCGCGTGCTCCCGAGCGGAAGGCCTCGATTACTGTTGTGCGCTCGGAGGAGTCGAGCAGCATAATGACCCGCGTTGCCGGGGAGGTGGAACAGATGTCGCGGCACAACTCGATACCGGCCGTGCCCTGTTCGCCTTGCCGGGCACTGATCACCGCCACATGCGGATGATCTCTTCGGGTCTGCGCCAGAATTTCGCTCGGCTTGGCCTCCGATCCGGTCATGGTGAAGTGTCCGTCCCGAGCCAGCGCCTCGACCAGCATTTGCGTGTTCATGCTGGTGCTGTCGGCGGCCAAAACGCGAATCGTATTCTGCGAAGGAAAAGGAGTCGGTGGTGCCATGGGTCTCCCGTTTTTGTGATTGCGGGCTAGGGTTATGGATTTTCGGTCAGGTGCTGGCTAAACCGGGCAAGAAACTCGTAGGGAGAGAGTATTGAGCAGGCCTGTGGACGGTAAATGGCACTTTCGAGCCAGTAACGAAATGATTATCCGTCCCATATTTTTCATTACCTTAAGATAACACACCGCTCGCCTCTCTCGGTTACTATGGTGTGCAAGTCTCTGCATGGAGACAATCGTCTCATTGACACTGTTTGCCGACTGTACTACGGTAAATTACATTCGCGTGCTCTAAAGGCACGCAAAGACCGTATCCCCCAAAAACTCCCTCGTACGAATCACCGTTGAAAAACAGCGGAGCCGAACTTTTGTTAGCAAAGAACAGGTTGGAAATCCATGCCTAGAATTGACGGTTCTCCTATGCAAGCAGATCAGGGATCCACTCCTCGTCGACGTCTACCTCTTTATCTGGCAACCGCAGCCTTGCTGGCCCTTTCGCTCGGCGCGTTGATGTCGCGCCCGCCAGTGGTGGTTCGTGGATCGTCGACTGCGACCGATCCGGGACCCCGGCCACTTCCTGCCGCAGCTGGTAATTTCTACTCGGCTTTGACCCCGAATCAGAATTCCATCACCACGCGGCTGACGCAAATTTTCACCGAAGTCAACTTTGTCGCCGGTGGGCCGCTGGTCAAGACCGTCGGACTGGGGCCGCGCTTCAATTCCAACTCCTGTTCCAGTTGCCATGCGTATCCTGCGGTTGGCGGTTCCAGTCCGCCAAACAATCCTCTTTTCGCGATCTACCAGTTAGAAGGCGCCACCAACACCATGCCCTACTTCGTGACGCCAACGGGTCCGGTGATTGTGGCTCGCTTTCCTTACAAGTCGGATCTGGTAACACCCGACGGCAGCGTGCATCAGATGTTCACCATTTCCAACCGCACGGACGCTCCTGGTTGCACCACTATGGTCCAGCCTGATTTCACCACCGCGCAAGCCAATAACAACATTATCTTCCGCCAGACCACGCCGACCTACGGCGCTGGGTTGGTGGAACTGATCCAGGAAAAAGATATCGTCGCCAACATGAATTCGAACTTGTCGCTCAAGGCGTCCCTGGGAATTACCGGGCACCCGCAATACAGCGATGACGATGGCACCATCACCCGCTTCGGCTGGAAGGCGCAGCAGAAATCTCTGATCTACTTCTCCGGCGAAGCCTACACCGTGGAAGAGGGCGTCAGCGATGAAGCCTTCCCCAGCGAGAATGATGAATCGATTCCCAGCTGTCTGCCTCCGTTCCCAGTACCGCCGGGGACCAACAAGACCAAGGGCGTTCCTGACGATCGTAACGATACGGGTGAGGCACCCAAGCTGCCGGTAAACTTCCCCAGCGATCTGGAGCGCTTCGCCTTGTTCATGCGCTTCCTGGCGCCGCCGACTCCGGTTGCGCCCACCACTTCCACTGCCAACGGCTTGGTGCAGTTCCAAAACGTGGGCTGCAATATGTGCCATCAGATTTCCTTTACCACTCCGACTTCCGCGATTGCGGCTTTGAGCAATCAAACTGTGACGCTGTACTCCGACCTGTTGGTGCACGACATGGGCCCCGGCTTGGCGGACAATGTCCAGCAAGGCGGCGCCACAGGCGATCAATTCCGCACCGCGCCGCTCTGGGGAATCGGGCAGCGCATCAACTTCCTGCATGACGGCCGCACCAGTAACATCGTGACCGCCATTGAAGATCACCGGAGCAACGCTAACGGAATTTATCCCAACTCCGAGGCCAACACGGTGATCAACAACTTCGACGCGTTGAGTTCTTCGAACCAGCAGGATCTGGTCAACTTCCTGCGGTCGCTGTAAGGCATCGGCATGACGAACATGAAGGGGACTGATATGTCATCGAGCACGGAAATGAATCAAGTGCAGCCTCAACCCGGCAAATACAAGTGGCTGAAGCGTGCAGTACCGGTGGCGCTGTTGCTGCTGGTGGCCGCGGGTGCGAGCGCTTATTTCCCGAAGACTGCTAAAGGCGGCCCTCCGTCGGTCACGGCTACGGACCCCGGTCCGCGTCCGTTGCCCGCCACAGCTGGCAACTTCCTGCCTTCGCTCAGCGCCAACGAAGTCCAGATCGAGCCCAGCATCACCACCGAATTCAATCGCGTGCATGACGTGATCGTTACGTCTCCCACCGATGGTGGACTTGGGCCGCGCTTCAATTCCAACTCGTGTGCCAGTTGCCACGCTTATCCCGCCGTGGGAGGCTCCAGCCCTCCGTCGAATCCTTTATTCAACGTCTACCACCTGAACGGCGCCAGCAACACCATGCCGTTCTTCATCACTTCGACTGGCCCAATTCTTGAAGCTCGCTTCATCAACGTCCCGGGAACCACAACCCCCGATGGCACGGTGCACCAGAACTTCACCATCAAGGGTCGCAGCGATGCCCATGGTTGCTCGATCACGCAGCCTGATTTCACCACTGCGTCTACCACGGGAAATCTGGTTCTTCGCCAGGTGCCACCGCTCTACGGCGATGGACTGATTGAAGTCGTCCGCAACATCGACATCATCAATAACATGAATTCCAACCTCAGCACCAAGGCGGCGCTGGGCATCACCGGTCACCCGAACTATAGCGGCAATGACGGCAGCATCCTGCGTTTTGGATGGAAGGCCCAGGTGCGCTCCACCCTGCTGATGGCCGGCAACCAGATGAACGTTGAGATGGGCGTTACCAACGAAACGTTCCCCAACGAAATCGATCAAACCGCGGGCTGCGTCCTAAACCCTGTTCCGGAAACCGTTACCAACTTCACCCCCGGCATTCTCACCGAGATGTTCCCCGACGACCGCGCCCGCGTGGAGTATTTCACGCAGTGGCTCGCGCCTCCGGCGCTCGGTCCTTCCTCCAGCCACACCTCCAACGGCAAAACCCAATTCACCAACGCCGGCTGCGTGATGTGCCATACCACTTCGTTCAAGACTCCGGCTACGTCGCGGCCGGCGTTGAGCAACCTGACGATCAATCTTTATTCCGATCTTCTGGTGCACCACATGGGACCTGGATTGGCCGATGGTCTGGCGCAAGCAGGTGCCGGTCCGGATGAATTTCGTACGGCGCCGTTGTGGGGAATTGGGCAGCGGCTGTGGTTCCTGCACGATGGCCGCACTAACAACATCGTGACCGCGATCGAAGACCATTACAGTCTGGGCAACGCTACCTACCCTGCGTCGGAAGCGAACCAGAGCGTAACCAACTTCAACAATCTGAATTCAACCAACCAGCAGGACCTTATCGACTTCCTGCGACAGCTGTAGGTTCGAGTTTCGCGAAAAACAAGGCCGCGCCTGGATGATGCCGAAACTGGCTCTCCCGGACGCGGCCTTGGTTTTTGCGTGTGGAGTTAATGATCCTTCGCATGTTCCCGTGCCTCCGCACCTTTGGTTGTTCGCCCCTGCGCTTCGTATAAATCCGCCAGTCCCAGCCAGAGCTTGCCATCGTTCGGAGCCAGCTTTACTGCTTCCTCCTGGAACTCCACTGCCTTTGCCATGTCTCCCAATTGATACCAAGCTTTCGCTCTCCCTGTTGCGACCATTGAATTGAAGCCCGCCCCCAGCGACTCCTGGTGAAACGGACTCGACGCCTCCGCTTTATCAAACGCCTCGAGCGCCGCTTGCGGTTGCTGCATCTGCAATTCGGCCTGGCCCAGCAGCATCCACAGATCGTGCGGACGCGATGACGATTCCGCAGATCTTCGGAAGACATCCGCGGCTTCGCCATAACGCTTCTGCGTCATGTAGAACAATCCCAGATCGAGCCATACCTCATCGTTCGCTTCAAGCTGCAGGCTCCTGCGAAATTCCGCTTCTGCTTCCGCCGCGCGGCCAGTCTGTTCCATCACCAACGCCCGGGTGAGGTGAAGATCAGCGTTATCCGCAAAAATCTTCTGCGCCTCGTCTAAATAAGCCAGCGCTTCCGGATAGCGGCCAAGGCCGTAGAGGATCCCACCGGCACTTGCAATCAGGTTGAAAGCATCTGCCTTGTCGCGGCGCGTCTCTTGCCGCACCTGCGTTTCCTCTTTTACAATCGGCGGCCCTAGATAAATCTTGTTGCAATCAATCTGCAGACGATCGATCAGCGCTTGCGTTTGCGGAGTGCGGCGCACGAACACAGCCGACACCTGGTCCATATAAACCGGGCGCCATGACTGACTGTGACAAAACGCGCTTAGCTGTGGGAACAGGCGAATCCCCTGATAGCGCGCGAGCGAAACCAGAATGGTGTTGATGCCACGGGCATCCGCTTCCAGCTGCCAGGCCGCGGAGTCGGGCGATTCTACGCTCAAAGCGTAGGCACGAAAGAAAAGCTGCTCGCCAAACGGCAGCGCACGTCCGTCAATGTAATCGGGATACTCCGGCAGGCGCCAAGCCACAAATCCGCCGAGCGTGTAGCCATTAAAAATATTCCCCGGCAGTTTTTCGCGCTCTATAAAATCCGCGGCGCGCTCGGGAAACCACCACGACAATCCGCTGCCAAACAGGGAGAGCTGCGCCGAGCGCAAATAATACCGGTTGCTGACCATATCAAAGCAACGCACTGCACAAAAAATAACAACGATCGCCGTAACCGCAAGTACGTCATAGCGCTTCTGCAATGTCCTGTTGCTGTCCAGGGCGTTCGAACCTGCGCGCGCCGTAAACGACTCGTGCAGAACCCATCCCCCAACCACCACCACCACACAGGCGAACAGCCCTTGCAGCCGAATGTGCTGCAGGGAAAAATATCCCGCGCCCAACAACATCAAGGCTGCGCCCCATCGCCGCCGCCAAACAGCAACAATCACGCACACTGCTGCGATCAGCAGCAGCCGCCAGAACGCACTCTGCGGATCACGCCACTCGATCGCCTGCCGCACACTCGACCACGAAAGTCGAACGTTCTCCCACTCCACAATCCATGCGCTGTGCACTTCCTGAGCCCGCGCCTGCGCCATGAGCGCAGAATAGATTCGCACGCCAAAGGGATTCACCAACGTCGCGAGAGCGGTCAACCCGAGCCAGGGCAATGCCCGCCGCAATCGGAGCAACGCCAACGTGCGGTGTGCAGGGAAGGGAAGTCCGATCACTTCCATTCCCACATACGCCGCGCACAGCGCCAGCCCGGCCACAAATCCGGGATGCAAGTTAACCCACGCTACCGTCAGCACTGGCAATAACCAGAGTCGCGCTGGATGCTCGTCTCTGCCGGAGTGATAGCGCCACAGAATATGCAGGAAGGCAGCGAACAGAATCGTGGAAAACATCTCCGCCCGTGGCTGCGTTCGATTCGCGATCAGCGGCACCGCAACCACCGCCAGAGCGACGGTGAAAATATTCTCGCGGCGCAGCAGCAAAGCCACGCTCCCGGCACACGCCGCCGCTCCCATCCAGGAGAGCAACGCATACCCTCCGGCGAGATAAACCAGATAGAAAATAATTGCCGAGAGGATGGGATAAATCCACGCTGCGCCGCGAGCCGTATAGGAAAAAACGTCGGTGGAAAAAATCTGGTGATGGTGCAGCATCCAGCGGCCGCTGGCAAGCTGCCAGCCCAGATCAAAATCCTGCAGAGTGTGAAAGCCGGCCAGGAAAGCGTAGAGCAACGCCACGCCGCTTAAAATCCAAGCGACATAATCTGGATGGTCACGCTTCATCTTTTCGCTGGAACCGCGCAGATCGGTAGCCCCGGCGTCCCGCCGCTATGAGCCACTAATTGTTGTACGCCAACTCTTTGGCCCGCTGCGTCGCCTTCACCACCGCCTTGATTAGGGTCACGCGCAGCTTGCCTTCTTCCAATTCCAGAATGCCGTCAATGGTGCATCCCGCTGGAGTCGTCACCGAATCCTTCAATTGCGCCGGATGGTCTCCGGTCTCGAGCACCATCTTCGCCGAGCCCATGGTCATCTGTGCCGCCAGCAGCGTAGCCACTTCGCGCGGCAGTCCAACCTTCACGCCCGCCTCTGCCAATGATTCCAAAATGATGTAGATAAATGCCGGACCGCTCGCCGAAAGTCCGGTCACCGCATCCATGTGCTTCTCATCTACCACCACAGTTCTTCCGACAACTTCAAACAAAGAGCAGGCCAGCGCAATCTGTTCCGCCGAAACGTATCGACCTTGGCAAAGCCCGGTCATGCCCGCGCCCAGCGAGCAGGGAGTATTCGGCATGGCGCGCACTACCGCGGTCTTCGTTCCCAACGCCGTTTCAATCTGCGCTGTCGAAACCGATGCCGCCACCGAAATAAAAATCTGCCCCGGGGAGACCGCCGGCCGTACTTCTTCCATCACTTCCTGCACGGTCTGCGGCTTCACGCAAATAAAAACAATGTCCGCGCCTTGCACCGCCTTCACATTGTCGGTGCCCACTTCAATGTTCAGCTTCTCCGCGGTTGCGCGAACTTTTTCGGGGTGCCGCACCGTCGCCCGGATCAACTCTTTCGACAGCAGACCGCCCCGAATCCACGCCTGCACCAAAATTCCTCCCAGCTTTCCGGCTCCCAAAACCGCGACCCGTTTGCTGGATAAATTTATCGCCATCGAACCCCGCCTCTCTAAAAGTTTTCAATCATTTTCCCGCTGTGACCTGCGCTGCCTGCGCAGTCCTGCGCGACGTCTGCGGGTGAAACTTTTTATTGTAAAATGCGCTAGAAAAATTTGCGGATACAGAAACGTTTCCCGCAACTGCCCATCAGCGTTATATCATCCCCACCGAAAAACCCGCAGAATCACAACGTTGTAGCTCACTCCGGCCCTTGCAATTTTCTGCACAGAGCCGAAAGTCTCACCAACAAAAAGTCCTATCCACTCCTTGACAACGAAAGCGCCTCTACGTACGCTTCAGATTATCTGTTTTTCCCCCACGGAACCACCTTTTCTACCCATTGGAGTTGCCATTGACCGTCCAGAATAAGCCTCTGTCCTTCGTCTGCCTGCTGATGATTTCGTTGGCATCTTCTTCTCTCATGCAAGCGCAGACCTGGACTCAGTACGGTCCTCTGGCGCGCTTCTCGCACAGCGGGGTATTCGATCCGACGACCCGGTCGACCATTGTTTTCGGTGGGCAGGATCCCGCCACCAACACCGACCTCAACGATTTATGGCTGGTGAGCACCGGCACCGACAAGCACATCGCCGATACCAGCCTCGCCGCCACCGGGGTTTTACCCGCGGCCCGCTACGGTCACGCCGCCATCTACGATCCCAACAGCAATAACATGACGATTTTCGGCGGCGGCACCGGATCGCCTCTGCAATGCCTCAACGATGTTTGGCTGCTCGAAGGCGCCAATGGACACAGCGGGTCTCCTGCCTGGGTGCAGTTGAATCCTTCCGGCACGGGACCGTCGGCACGCATCCGTTCCTCCGTGGTCTATGATCCGACTTCCAATTCCATGATCGTGTTCGGCGGCAACAATTGCTCGAAAACCTACTACAACGATGTGTGGGTTTTGAGTAATGCCAACGGCGTCGGCGGTACACCTGCCTGGAAAAAGCTGTCCACGTTTGGGACCTCGCCTTCGGTGCGCGAATCCAGCGCCGTGATTTACGACTCCACCAACAACGTGCTTACCATCTACGGCGGCGATGGCAACAGCGTGGACGATGGCGACGTTTGGACGCTCTCCAACGCCAACGGGAGCGGCGGCACCGCTATCTGGACGCAACTCACTCCCACAGGAACCGCACCCATGGCCCGCACCGGCGTCTCTGCGATTTACGACGCGGTGCACAATCGCATGACCGTCTTCGGCGGCTTTTACAAAAGCGTCACGCTCACTGACAGCTGGGTTCTAAGTTTTCCCAACGGCATCGGCGGCACACCGGCCTGGACCAAGCTAGCTTCCACCGGCACCGCTCCTTCCGTGGGATACTACAGCGCGTCATACGATACGGTGGCCAACGCCATGTATATTTTCGCCGGGTCCAGCAGCGCCAACAAACTTTCCGGCGACGACCACGCTTTCATTCTCAGCAATGCCAATGGCATTGGAACCAGCGCATGGACACGCGGCGGCCCCGCCACCCGATACGCCCAATCCGCATTCTTCGATTCCATCAGCGGCAACATGTTTATTTTCGGCGGCCAGCATGCCCTCACCAACACCAACTTTGGAGACTACTGGGAACTGAGAGGCGTGATCGGATCGAATAATCTCAGTTGGACCTCGGTCACCGTCGCCACCGTGAAAGGCGGCACCCGGCCTGCCAGCCGCGGCGGCCACGTTGCTTTCTATGACAGCACCAGCAATCGCATGATGGTCTTCGGCGGCGAAGAAGGGTTCCCCTCGCCCTGTGTGAACGATTACTGGGTGCTGACCGGCGCCAACAACGCTGTCGGAGTAAAGCCCACCTGGGTTTCCGAACCCATCTCCGGCACACTCCCCGCGCCTCGCGCCCACCACGCCGGCGCCTATGACGCCACTACGAACTCCATGATCGTCTTCGGCGGCTTCGGTTGCGCGTCGAATTACTTTAATGACGTTTGGGTGCTGAGCAATGCCAACGCGGTGTCGGGCACTCCGGCGTGGACGCAACTCTCACCCACCGGAACCGGCCCCAGCCCCCGGCAAAGTGCCAGCGCAATTTACAACTCGACGACCAACACCCTGACGGTTTTCGGAGGCGATGCCGGCGGCACTACGCCTTTCGGAGATCTCTGGATTCTCTCCAATGCCAACGGTACCGGTGGCACTCCTGCCTGGACGGAAATTACCACCACCGGTGGACCGTCGGCTCGCTCCGGCCACATCGCTATCTATGACAGCTTCAACAATCTCATGACCATTGAAGGCGGCTGGAACGGCACCGCTTTGCTGGGTGATACCTGGGTTCTCTCGAACGCCAATGGACAGGGCGGCACTCCTGCCTGGACCCAGATCTTTCCTTTGACCACGGCGCCGGCGCGAAGATTCCACAGCGCAATTTACGACCCCGCAGTCAATCAGATGAACATCTTTGGCGGAGTGGAAGCCCTCGCTCCTTTCTTTCCGGACGACCATACTTTTTCTTTGACGGATGCCAACGGGCAATCGCACTAACCATGAACCCCCCATCCCGAAGATTCGACAACCCGAAGCTCCTCAGCCTTCTTCTTCTCGCGTTGTTTCTTTTCCTGGCGTGTGGTTTGCCGCTTGAAGCGCAATCCTGGACGCTCCTCGGCCCGCCCTCGCGCCACTCTCACTCCGCCGTTTGGGACCCGACCAGCGCGCAGATGATTATTTTCGGCGGCCTCGAAACTTTCTCCAATACCGATCTGAACGATGTCTGGGTTGGAAAAACTTCTACCAGCCTCAGCGATAGTTTCAGTTCGCTTGCGCCCACCGGTACCCCTCCGCAAGGCCGCTACGGTCACGTTGCAACTTACGATTCCAACAGCAATCGCATGACGATTTTCGGCGGCGGCGAGGGCGCGCCCGGTCCCTGTGCCAACGATGTGTGGATTCTCAACGGCGCTAACGGACGCAACGGCGCGCCCAACTGGATCTCGGTTTCGCCCTCGGGCACCGCGCCCGTGGCCCGCATCTACTCCGGCGGCGCTTACGATCCCACTTCGAATTCTTTAATCATCTTTGGCGGCTTCGATTGTTCGTCCGGATATTTCAACGATGTCTGGGTGCTGAGCAATGCCAACGGGGAAGTCGGTTCCTCCGACTGGACTCAGCTCACCACGGCCGGCACTCCGCCACCCGCACGCGAGAGTGGTTCGGTCATCTACGATTCCACCAATAATGTTTTAACGGTTTACGGCGGCGATGCCGGTGGCTCACCCTTCGGCGATGTCTGGACGCTTTCCAACGCCAACGGCAATGGCGGCACGCCCACGTGGAGTCAACTTTCACCCACCGGAACCGCGCCCATGGCCCGCACCGGACAGACTGCCACCTACGACAAAACCAATAACCGCATGACGATTTTCGGCGGCATTGTCAGCGGAGTTACGCTCACTGATGCCTGGGTGCTTACCTTTGCCAACGGCATTGGCGGAACCCCGGCATGGTCGCTCATTCCCACGCAAGGCACTGCGCCGAGCCTGGCCTATCACAGCGGAGTCTACGATTCCAAGCTCAACAATCTGTATGTTTTTGCCGGCAAGAGCAGTGCCGACAAGCTGGCCACCAACGATCACGCCTTCACTCTGCAATTCGCCAACGGAATTTCCAGCAAAGGCTTCAAGTGGTTTCTCGGCGGCCCGCCCGTGCGCTACGGACACTCTGCTTTCTACGACTCCGTCACCAACGGCATGTTCATCTATGCCGGGCAACATTCCGGCACGCTGACCTTCAATGATTATTGGGAAGCCGCCGCGGTCATCGGCTCTTCCAATCTTGATTGGGTGCACTTGAATCCCAAGGGCTCAGTGCCTTCGCCCCGCTTCGGCCAGACCGGCGTCTATGACAGCGGGAGCAACCGCTTCATGGTGTTGGGCGGAGCCACCGGGACTTCGACCACCTGCTTCGGCGACTACCACGTTTTGCAAAATGCCAATACCCAGGGCGGAACCATGACCTGGGTCACGGTGGTGCCCACCGGTACCGCGCCTGCTGCGCGCCTTCATTCGGCATCGGCCTACATCGCCAGCACGAACCAGCTGATTATCTTCGGGGGTTACGGCTGCAAGAATAATTACTTCAATGACGTTTGGATTCTGAGCAACGCCAACGATCTTACCCAACCCAGTTGGGCTCAGCTGCATGCTTTCGGAACGGCTCCGAGCGTGCGGCAAAGTGCCAGCGCCATTTACGATCCCACCACGAATTCTCTGGTGGTGTATGGCGGCGACAAGGGCAGCACACCTTTCAACGATATCTGGATCCTCTCCAACGCCAACGGCTCCGGCGGAACTCCCACCTGGAGTCAATTAACGCCGGCCAATAGCGGCCCCGTAGCTCGCACCGGCCACACCGCTACCTATGACGCCGTCAACAACATCATGACGATCTACGCCGGCTTCAGCGGCACCGCTCTGCTAAGCGATACCTGGACGCTCTCCAACGCCAACGGCCAGGGCGGCCCCTCTAACTGGACACAGCTTCCCGCCAATCAAGCCCGCCGCTTCCACTCTTCCGTCTACGATCCGGTGTCGAACGACATGATCACCTTCGGCGGCGCTACCGGCGTGCAACCCCTCGACCCATCGTCGGACGTATACACGCTAAGCAACGGCAATGGTTTGAAGTAGAGCAATGAAGTAATCGCAAAATCTACGATCTGAGGCAGGAACATGAAAAGATTCCCCCTGGCCGCCTTCAGCATCATCGTATTCCTCGCAACTGCACTGTTCGGACAATCGAATCCCGTGCCGTTCGTAAACCAGCCGCTGGTGCCCACGACCGTGGTTCCGGGAAGCGGGGCATTCACACTGACCGTGAATGGCACCGGCTTCGTCTCGGGATCTTTCGTGAATTGGAACGGCAGCCCGCGCGCGACCACGTTTGTGAATAGCGCACAGTTGACGGCTACGATCTTGGCATCCGATGTGGCGCAAGCCGGGACGGGCACCCTAACAGTCACCAGCCCCGGGCCGGGAGGCGGCGTATCCAACAGCCAGTTCCTGGACGTCACCAATCCTTTCTCCCAAATTACGTTTGCTACTTCAAGCTTTGGGAATCCCGTCAATCCGTGGTGGATGGTGGCTGCGGATCTTAATGGAGACGGCAAGCTGGATCTTGCCACCTCAAATGCGAACAGCACGGTGTCTGTCTTCCTAGGCAACGGGAACGGAACTTTTCAACCGGAGAAAGACTACGTCGTGACGTCCAGCCGCGACGATTTAGTGGCCATAGCAGCGGTTGATATGAACCGAGATGGGAAACTCGACCTGGTTGTGCTGCTTGTGGAAACTCAGCAAGTAGGGATCCTGCTGGGAAATGGCGATGGTACATTCGGCGCAGCGGTTTTGTACTCCACAAATAGCAGCGGGCCGAACAGCATGGTGACCGGAGATTTCAATGCTGATGGGAATATGGATGTGGCGGTCCTAAACAACGGGGAGAGCACCATTTCGATTCTGTTAGGAAACGGTGATGGTACGCTGAAGCCCGCGATCAAGTCCGAATCTGGCGGTGAACCGTTCTATCTGGCTACGGGCGATTTCAACAAAGACGGAAAGCTTGATCTCGTGGCCACATCGGCTAACGCGCAAATTATTTCAATGATGTTGGGGAATGGCGATGGTACATTCGGTTCGCCCGTAACTTACCCCGCCGGATTCAACCCTTACACCTTGGTGACTGCGGATTTCAACGGTGACGACAAGCTGGATGTTGCCGTTACAAACGCAAACGACGCCCTTGTCAACAGCGTTTCCGTCTTCCTGGGAAACGGCGATGGCACTTTGAAGCCGTTAATGCAATTCGATGTCGGGCAAAGTCCTTCTCAAATCGCAACGGGGGACTTGGATGGGGACGGAAAGCTGGATCTCTTCGTGAACAACGTCGCCTGCTGCCCTAACCCATCGCTTTCGGTTCTCTTCGGAAATGGTGACGGAACCTTTCAGCCGCAGGTGATATTCCCGATCACAGCGACGGGCTTCATTGTCCCCGGTGATTTCAACGGTGATGGCAGACTCGATCTTGCAATCGTCGACGGTTACCACTCCACCGTCTCCTTACTGACTCAAATTCCTTCCGTAAATCTTTCACCCACTTCGTTGTCGTTTCCGAACCAGGTAGTAGGCACCACGAGCTCTCCCCAAACCGTCACCCTCACCAACGCCAGCAACTCGCCGCTGACGATCACCAGCATCGCCGTTACCGGAACCGACAGCGCTCCGTTCGGTCAAACCAACAATTGTCCATCCACTCTGAACGCCGGCGCCAAATGCACGATCACCCTAACGTACACCCCGCCCTTGGTTGGAAGCGACACGGCGACGCTGACGGTGATAGACAGTGGCGCGCCCAACACTCAGACCGTGGCGCTTTCGGGGAACAGCATCGGACCAATCGTCAAGCTTTCGAGCCTGACTTTGAGTTTTGGCAATCAGGTAGTCGGCACTACCAGCGTTGGGAAAACCGTAACTCTTAAGAATAACGGGACGCTACCGCTCAACCTCAGCAGCATCACCGCGAACGGCAACTTCTCGCAGACCAACACCTGCGGCAGCAGTGTGGCCGTCGGCGCTTCGTGCACAATTACCGCGAAGTTCACTCCTACCGTAATCGGTGACCGCACCGGGGTGATCACGATTAATGACAACGCTGGCCCGCCCACGCAGACTATCCATCTGTTCGGCACCGGCACGGACGTCAGCCTCTCCACGCTTTCGCTGACTTTCGCGCCACAGAAGGTCGGCACCACCAGCCCGCCCTCGAGTGTTCGGCTCACCAACGTGGGCAGAACCACTTTGACGTTCTCGTCCTTCGCCGTTTCCGGCGCGAACGCAGCAGACTTTACGCAAGACAACAATTGCGGCACGACTCTCTCGGGGGGCCACAGTTGCACCATCTCTGTGACCTTCACTCCGAGCGCCACGGGAACCCGCAACGCGACTCTGGCCATCAGCGACGATGGCGGCGGCTCGCCGCAGAGCGTCACGCTTCAGGGGACCGGGAAGTAGGTGGCGGGTCCTCTGCAGCGGGAATCCGCCCTTTCGCAAGAATCGGCGGAGCGAGTGGGGGAGCGAGATTCCAATGTTACAGTCGGCGGTGGGTTAACGCCTGATGCAGAAAACCCCACTCCTCGCAGACAGCGCGAGAAATGGGGTTCCGGTTCTCTCACTCTTTACACGAATCGCAAACTCTAGTGGTGCGACCCGCCATGCGAACCGCCACGGCTGCTGCCCCGATATCCCGGCAGCGCATGTTCGCCATGGGGTTCATGGCTGGCCTGGCCGACATTGCCTCGACCATCCCGCGCTTCGTTTCCCTGGAAGTGGTTGAAGCGCTCCGCTCCCCGCTCGGGCAACGGTCCGCTGTAACCGTGGTGAGGATCATAGCGGTTGTCCACATGGCCGTAGAATCCGCGATCATGATGAAACCACGGGCCTGCACCAATAAACACCCCGCCGGTAAACCAATCTGGCCCGTAATAGCCGTAAGGAGCACAATCGTACGGGGCGTAGTCGAAATATCCGTAAGGGCAAACGGGCGCCGGTCCAACGTTTACGCCGATAGAAACCTGGGCTGGCGACACCGGTAAACAGCATAAAAGTCCAATTACCAGAATCGCGAAAGCAAGCGAAGCAACTTTGGTCATGGTCCCTCCTTAGGTCCTTAATTCATGATACCCAAGGCGGGACAAAACACAATCGTGACGCTTCCGTAGGATGGATCCTACGGAAGCGTTCCATTCTCCAGGAGAATCGGCTTCGCACCGATCTGGATGGTCGATCCCGCACTGGTCGATGTTGAGGTTCCGCTCAGATCGAGATATTGGGAAAACCCTGAGGGAACGCTGTAATTCGAAGTTGAACAAGTTCCGTTCAGGCAGTCTTGCGACGCATCCCACACCGCAAGTCCTTTCCAGCTTCCATTGCTGAAGCCGCAAGTCCAAACCGTTCCCGACGGAGTGCACGCCGTTGTCAGCGTATTGCCCACCATCCATTTGCTTACTTCCGTCCACGCGCTCGCCGCTTCCGTGGGCCCGGTCGATTTCGTCCACAGCGCGCCGCCATATGTACTCGTCGCGTCCCAGCGATACCAGTACACGCGGTCTACACCGAGTGACCACTGCAACAAAAAGTCGCGCGCCAAAAACGCCGCTTGCCGGTCAGGATCTTCAAAGCCTTCATCCGGCGCTTTGCCCCAACTGGCTTCGGTATCGAACCACGGCTTGCCCGCTTCGCTTCCCGGCAACACCCCGTTAAGATCGCTGACCACCGTGGTCACTTCCTCCGGGCTCGGGCACGGATCGGAAGACGATGGCGTGCTCACATAACCGTGAAAGCCGATGGCATCGGCAAACGTTCCGCCGGCAGCTCCGCCCACCGTGGTGCCAAAATACGACGACAATTCTTTCGAAACTTGATTGAGGTCGGTGTGCGCGCCCACCGGCGACGGCGATACGATTTGTGCCGACGTGTCGATACCCGTTCCGCTGGGGAAGGAACTTCCATTCGCGGTGCACGAGCCGTGCTTCGTTCCTTCGATCACGCAGCTCGCGTCCTGCTCCATGCGCACCAACTGCGCCGGGGTTCCGGTCCAGAAAAGTTGAATGTTCCACTCATTCCAGATCTCGTAATACTTGATCTGCCCTTTGTAACGGCTCGCCACAGCTGAGACCCAGTTGATCCAATCCTGATCGGTTCCACTGCCATCGCTGTTCAGATCGGACGGAGGATCGCATTGCCCGGGCCCGCCCTGCGCGCTGGTGTCGTAGCCGCAACTGTTGTCATTTGGATTTGAGGATGCCCAGGTCGGCGTTCGCGCCAGGTTATATAAAATGTCTCCGCTGGCGGGAGTGTTTACGAAGCTGTCGAGATTGCTCCAGTCATAGACGCCGCTCGCGGTATTGATTTGCGCCCATCCTGTAGACGTATCCCACAAACGCAATCCACCGTAAGGAACCGTCACGGTTGAAATAAGGTCCGCGCTGCCCACGTGCAGATCCATGTAGCTCGAGGGCACCGTAGATCCCACGCCGTTGGCTACAATGCTGCCGGGAAGGTTAGGCTGGGTCGAGATCGAACAGGACGCGCCATTCCCACCACCGCCACCTCCTGTAGTGAACCGCGCGGACGAGTTGCCGCCCCCGCAACTCGCGAGTCCCACGATCGTTAATAAAATAGCCGCTGCGGAAGGAAAACAAGAGGATGTAAAGAGTGTGTTGTTAAGGGAGGGGATTTTGGACATGTCTGTCGTTCCTGGCACTGCCTTTCTCGGTCCCATCACAGTCTAACCCTAAAGGCGTCATTTAGTTGCGTCCCATACCTTCGAGCGCTACCACCCGCCTTTACGAAAATTGACCGCAAATTAGTAGAAGAATTAGGAGAAGCTACCCGCGCGATTGCGCCGTCGCAAAACGCCTCCCGACAACTGGGTACCGGTTACTAGGTACTAGGTGCTGATTTCGCCAAACATTCTTCTCTAAACGTTAGTCTCCATGCAAAATTCTTCATCTTGACAGCGCGCGCAGGGCCAGCGAAACTAGGGCTTCTCGTGTTGGCATGTGTACCCCTCCCCGCCTTCCGAGCACAGCCCTAAATAGTGCTGTTTAGAAAGAATCGCCAGCAAGACGGCTTGCTGGCAGGGACCCCAGTAATGCCGGCATCAAGACCGGCCAACCACTCTACAACAGAGGGAGAATACTTCGTGAATACTCGCCCGCAGCAAACCGCAACTCGTCAAGGTTCCCAGAGCATCTCGCGCCGCCTGACTCTCACCTTAGCCGCGATCATCGCACTCACCCTGGGCGCGTCCCTGGCACTGGCTCAAGTTCCTATTGTCAACAACCCGCTGGTTCCGGAGCAGAAAGCTCCGGGTTCGGCCACTTTCACGCTGACGGTGAACGGCGAAGGCTTTGCCTCGAACGCGGTCGTAAAATGGAATGGCACCGCGCTTACCACCACTTTTGTGAAGAGCTCCAAGCTGACGGCTTCGGTTCCGGCCGCAGACCTGGTCACCGCCGGCACCGCCACTGTGACCGTCGAAAACGGAAGCGGCGTATCTTCCAACCCGGCCCACTTCGCGGTGGTTAAGAATGGTTTCACCGCTTCGTACGCCAAGATCGATTACGCCACAGATAAAACCCCGCAGGATGTAGTCACCGCCGATTTCAACGGTGACGGGAATCCTGACTTGGCAGTGGCCACCGCCAACAACACCATTTCGATTCTGTTGGGCAACGGCACCGGCGCATTTCCCACGCACGTGCAATACGCCGTGCCCGGCAACCCGGTCTCGATCATTACCGCTGACTTCAACGGCGACGGTAAGGCAGATTTGGCTACGGTCGATCAATTTCAGAGCCAGGTTTCGATCATCCTGGGCAACGGCGATGGCACGTTCCAAGGGCACAAAGAATATGCCACCGGAACCAAGCCGGTCGCTCTGGCCGCTGGCGATTTCAACGGCGACGGCAAACTTGACTTAGTCGTAGTGGACAGCAATGCCAGCGAAGTTTCTATCCTGCTGGGAAATGGCGACGGCACGTTCCAGGCGCATAAAGAATATCCCACGGGCGGCGGTCCTTCGGCCGTGGCAGTGGGCGACTTCAACGGCGATGGCAAGCTCGATCTCGCCGTGGTCAACAACAGCGACAACACGGTTTCCATTCTCTTCGGCAACGGCGACGGCAGCTTCCAGGTGGGCGTTCCTTATCCCACCGCGATCGCGCCTAACAGCGTTGTGACCGGCGACTTCAACGGAGATGGCGTTCTTGATCTCGCTGTCGGAACTTCCAACAAGGCGGTCTCTGTGCTTCTGGGCAATGCCAACGGCACCTTCCAGAATCACAAGGAGTACACCATCGGCGCCAATGCCGTGGTAGTAGCCGCGGCGGACATGAGCGCGAACGGCAAGCTCTCACTGATTTCGGCCAACCTGAACGACAATTCAGTTTCGGTTCTGGGCGGCAATGGAGACGGCACCTTCAAGTCAGCCTCCACCTTCCCGGTCAGCAACGGACCAACCGGATTGACCGTCGGCGATTTCAATAAGAACGGCAAGCTGGATATCGCGGTTGCGGCCTCCAGCGGCAGCACAGTTTCGGTTCTGCTGGATACTCCGATCACGGTTTCGCCGGGGCTGCTCAGCTTTGGAACCCAGACTTCGGGCTTCAAGAGCGCAGCCAAGACCGTCACAGTGAAGAACACTGGGACCACAGCCTGGACCATGGGAACCATCTCCTTTGCGGGAAGTTCTTACACGGACTTCTCGACCAGCGCCGACACTTGCCCGGCCAGCGGAGCTTCTCTGGCCGCGGGCGCATCCTGCACCATCTCGGTCGTGTTCGATCCCACAGGTTGCGAAGTGGCGGATGCGCAGATCCTGATCACGCCGGCAAGCGGTGGTCAGATGGGCAATGTGCTGACCGGCACGGGTAACACGCCGATCACGCTGACGCCCCGCACCCAGACGTTCCCCACCACGCTGCTCGGCACCAAGAGCTCGGGGTTGACGAACACCTTCACCAACGACACCGGTATCAACCTGTACTTCAGCAACATCGATCTGGAAGGCGCCAACCAGACCGACTACAGCTTCACCACCACGTGCTCCTTCGGTACCAGTCCTGCACCGCTGGCTCCGGGATCGAGCTGCACTTCGACCACATACTTCAGCCCGACAGTGAATCCGGCGGTCAACGAAACCACAACTTTCGTTTACTACGCCAACATCTGCCTGGTGAAGCAGGGCTTGCTGATCAACGGAGAGGGAACTGCGGTTAAGGTTACCCCGACCTCGATCACCTTCCCGACGACGAAGGTCGGAACCACCAGCACGAAGACGGTTACGTTCCAGAATGCCGGCAATACCGCGATGACGATCAGCAGCGCCAACTTTGTAAACGGCACTGCCAATGTCTTCAGCATTCAGAGCAACACCTGCAACTTCGTGGCGGGCAGCGGCGGTAGCGTTGCAGCCAACTCGAGCTGCACGTTC
The DNA here is from genome assembly GCA_963758565.1 of uncultured Acidobacteriota bacterium. Classification (GTDB taxonomy): domain Bacteria; phylum Acidobacteriota; class Terriglobia; order Terriglobales; family Acidobacteriaceae; genus Sulfotelmatobacter. Next base: position 2,320,430 of record CAVWVX010000001.1, read on the forward strand.
ACTCTGGCCTTCACTCCGGCTGCGACTGGAACTCAGACCGCAACCTTCCAGATCGGCGATCCAGACATCACCGGACCGCAGAAGGTTACGCTTTCCGGCACGGGTGACTAAGCTAGCTTGAAACATAAATCCGGGGCGGATTCTGAACATTTCAGAATCCGCCCCTTTTTTATTTTTATTGCCTGGACTTTTTATTGCCTGGACGAGGGGCGTTCAGGCTCCGTCAGCGCGAGAGTGACTGCTCTATAAGAATCAACGACTTCCCTGTAAGTTGTTGATAACGCTAGCACGATTTTCGCGCCTGTAACCCGCTTGCAATCAACAGGTTATCTGTAAGTTATTGATTTGATTGAGGCGTTGAAATAGAAGCCCAGGCCGGTTGCGGCCTTCTGCCCGCTACGCCAGATGGCATTTGCCGCGCATTAGAAGGCCGTAGGCGACCGATCGCACCTTGCAGCGACCCGAAGGTCATCCGCGAATCTCCCGACGCTTAGAACGCGTTTAATGACAAAATTAGCTGCGAGATAAAAAGATGTGAGCTTCGAGCTGCGAGCCTCGAGCGAAAACTGCGGCCGCGCCGAAACTGGTAGCTAGTAGCTCGCGGCTCGCAACTCGTGGCTCGCAACTCTCACGGCCGGTACGCCCAACTCTTAGCGGTGCTTATACCCTTCGCATCGCTGCCGCCGAAGATGCGCGTGCTGCCGTCCATGAGTTGGATGTTGGCGGGGAAGTAGCGCGGCCCGTCGAGCGTACCGGACACGGTGCGGAACAATCCGGTGTGAGGATCGTAGATTTCCGCCGAGGCCGCACCGCCGACGATCAGTACTCGGCCATCGAGCAACACGGTGGCATCGGGAAGTTTGCTGCGTGCCTCATTCAAGTTGCCGGTGGGCAGGAAAGCTCCGGCTTGCGGATCGTAAAGTTCCGCCGAGGCCAGAGTATCGCTTGCTGCCGCACCTTTTGCGCCGCCCGAGATCAGCACCTTGCCGCTGGTGAACAGAGTGGAAGTGTGATTGAAGCGGGCCTGGCGCAGGCCGGAAATCGCGCTGAACTTATTGGTTTTGGGATCGAAAATCTCTGCGCTGGCCAGAGCTTCATGGTGCGCCCCGCTTCCGCCCACGATCAGGATGCGGCCATCCCCCAGCATGGTTGCGGAGTGGTTGGCGCGCGGCATAGTCATCTTTCCGACGAGAGTCCACTTGCCAGTGAGCACGTCGTAAGTCTCCGCGGAATCGAGGATCACTTTGCCATTTTCGCCGCCCGTCACCAGGATTCTGCCATCGCGTAACGTGCTGCCGGTGGGCCGGTGGCGGGGCGCGTGCATGTTTCCGCGAGCGGTGAATTTTCCGGTTTCGAAATCGAAGTCTTCGCTGGAGGCGGTAGCCGCGCCGCCGGGAGTGACTCCGCCGGCGATGATAATTTTTGTGTCCTCAAGAATGGCGGCGATGTGGCCTTCGCGCGCTACCAGCATCTTCGCGCCTCTGGAAAAAGTCTCGCTGGTAGGATCGTAAATTTCCGTCGAGGCGAGAGGGACGCCGCGGGCATTCTTGCCGCCGGCGATGAGCACGTGAAAATCGGGCAGCATGGTGGCGGTTGCGCCAGAGCGCGCGGTCGACATGTCGCGGCCAGCGGTAATCGCGCCCACAGGCAGCGGCGGATGTTTGGGCAGAGCAGTCTGGGAGTCTGCGGGTGAAATGCAGAAGAGTAAGGCGATGGGAAGGGTCGATGCGCGTCCCGGGAATTTTAGAAGACTCATCCAATGAGCAGTCTATTGAGTTCGACGGGGCGCTTCAATGGGTTTAGTGGTTCGTGGGTGGGCGGCATGCACAATCAAAAAATAAAATTATTAACCACCAAGGGCACGAGGTATCACGAAGGAAAAACAGTTCGCGACTATTCCTGCTCAAGTCCGTAGATGTTCAGGTAGCCGTTCAGGGTTCCTCCGGCGGTGCCGACGAAGACTTTTCCGTTGGCGACGGTGGGGACGGTAAACTTTACGGCGATGCCGGCGGGGCGGTCGGCGGTGGAGACGCGGGTGCAGCCGCCGCTTTGTCCGTCGGTGGTGAACACGCAGCTGAGAGTTGCGGCGTCAAAGGCCCAAAGATTAGCCGGGCCGCCGGGATTGCTGCCGGAGTTGCGCGCATCGAGCAACCACACGATGCCTTGCGCGGCATTGTTCCCATTCGCCGATACGGTGGGCGTAGGTCCGGGCCAGCCGAAGGTGTGCGCCGATTGCGCGGAAGCAGTGGTGCAGAAGCCCGCGCCCGTGGTTCCGGTGCAACTGTTGCCGTTGGGATAGAACTTGAACTGCATCAGCGGAAGATTTTTTCCGCCCCAATAGGCGTAGCCGGAGTAGCTGGAGCCGCCGGGACCGGAACTCCACCATGCCGGAGCGCCCCATACGCCGCACTCTGTTCCGACCAGATTGCACAGCGGGTTCTTGATCAGTTGAATGACCTTGTCGGTATTTCCCCCGTTGTAGCCGCCCATGTAACCTTTGTCGGTTTGTACCAGGTAGATGCTGCCTTCTTTGCCGGCCTGGGCGAGGAGATTCTGCGGGTTGCCGCCGGTCTGAATGGGAAGGAGCATCACGCCGCCGGAGCCAAGGTCGTAGTCGTTGGTGTTCCGTGCCTTCCAGTCAAAGGGCGTGAAAAAATCTTGCACGAAAAATTTGGCGGGCGTTCCCGTTAACTGCATGCGCAGGATGGAGTTGCCGTAGTCGCAGGGAGTCTGGCTGCAGGAAGTAGGCTGGTCGTTGGGCGGAGTGCTGACGTTGACATTGGCATCGCCATTGCCCACGGCGAAAAAGATGTGGCCGCCGGCATCGAGCGCGGGGCCGGAAGAGCCCTGCCAGATGCCGCCTTCATAGCTGGTATCGGAAGGAACCGAGGTCCAGATGGCGGTTTGGGTGAGGGCGTTCTGCGATGCATTGAGCTGGTAGGCCATCATCCAGCCGTTGTAGGGAAAGTTGGCATCGTCGCAATGGGCCGACCAGGTGATCAGCACCTGCGGATTTTCTCCGGCGACGGGAACGGCGACAAGCGCGCCGCGCTGGTTTTCGTTGTGCGCGTAATCGCTGTCAAAAGTAATTTTGACTGTGCCGTTGGCATAGGTGCCGCCGATGGTTTGCGAAGCCTTGATGTTGCCGTCAATCACGCTGATGGCGTACAGCGTCTGTACATAGGAGACTGGGGAAGACTTGGTCTTGGTGCGAGCCACGACGTAGAGAGTGCCGGAGGTGATGACGTTATCGCCGGTGTTGTGGCTGACGTCAATCACGGGAGTGCCGGTCACCCCGATGTAGCCGGGGCTTGGCACCATATCTTTGCAGCCATTCATGTCGGCGGCTACGAGGGTAGTGTAGCCGTCAGGAATAAGGCTTGCAGCCCAGAGAACTTTGCCGCTGGCGGCATTGATGGCGTAAACGAAATCCTGCTCGGTGGCGACGTACGCGACGTCGGCGTAAACAACTCCCTGCATCACCACGTTAGGCAAAACCAACGGCTGTGCGTAAACCGGACCCTGCACTGGGGTGGAGAAGAGTTTGTGGAAGGTTTTGCCGGTGGTGGCGGTGATGGCGGATTGGGTAAGCGTGGTTTCGCTGGGATTGAAGCCGCGGCGGCTGACTCCGCCCTGAAAAGTGGTGTAGCAGACGTTGTTGCCGGAGAGCGCGGGACAGCCGTTGACCACCGTGTCGACGTTCTGGGCGCGGGCGGTTGTAACGAAGAGCAACAAGATGAAAACCGCGGAAATAAACGGGGCGAAAGAAGTGCGATTAAAGCCGGCTGCCAACGAGCGCTGCAAGAGAACCTCCGGGGGGAGGAATACTTTAACTGTAAGGGGATGAGGGGAATGGGTCAAGAGTGAAAGATGCTGCGCAGTGGCGCGCGGGACGGGAGAAGTCAGGTGGTATTCAGCTTTAGCTCAATTCCGGCTTTAGTCAATTCCGTAGATATTGAGGTAACCCTGGGCGGGGCCGCCGGTGGCGCCGACGAAGACTTGTCCATTGGCCACGGTGGGCACGGTGAACTTGACGGCACTGCCCACGGGTTGGTCGGGGGTTGAGACGCGAGTGCAAGGCGCGCCCTGGGGATCGGTGGTGAATAGGCAACTGAGGGTGGCGGCATCGAAGGCCCAAAGATTGGGCGAGCCGCCGTTGCTGCTGGAGGCGTTGCGGGCATCGATGAGCCACACGATCGCCTTGGAGTTGGCGCTGCTGGGTGAAGATACGGTGGGAGTGGGGCCGGGCCAGCCGAAGATGTTGTCTGATTGGGCGGTAGGCGTTTTGCAGAAGCCGGCGATGGTGCCTCCGGTGCAACTGTTGCCGTTGGGATAGAACTTGAACTGCCTGAGCGGCAGGTTCTTGCCCACCCAGTAGGCGTAGCCGGAATAATTTGTGCCGCCGTTGCCGTAGGTCCACCAGGCGGGAGCGCCCCACACTCCGCACTCCACCGGCGGACTGGTTTGGAAGCATAAAGCGTTGGCAATGTATTGCGTAACCTGATCGGTATTGCCGCCGTTGTAACCGCCCAGGTAGCCTTTGTCGGCGCGCAGAAGATAGATGCTGCCTTCCTTGCCGGCCTGAGCGATCAGATTTTGCGGGCTACCGCTGGACTGGAAGGGAAGCAGCATCACGCCGCCCGAGCCGAGATCGTAATCTTTATTGTTGCGCGACTTCCAATCGAAGACGGTGAAAAAATCCTGCACAGTAAATTTGGCGGGAGAGCCGGAAAGGTCCATGCGCAGAACGGAGTTGCCGTAGTCGCAAGGACTCTGGCTGCAGGAAGTGGGCTTGTCGTTGGGCGGCGTGCTTACGTTGAGGTTGGCATCGCCGTTGCCGATTGCCATATAAATGTGGCCGCTGCTATCGAGCGCGGGGCCGGAAGAGCCTTGCCAGATGCCGCCTTCGTAACTGGTGTCGGAGGGAACCGACGTCCAGATAGCCGTCTGGGTGAGAGCGGTCTGGGCGGAGTTCAACTGGTAGGCCATCATCCAGCCGTTGTAGGGGAAGTTGGCGGAGTCGCAATGCGCCGCCCAGGTGATGAGGATCTGGGGATTCGCTCCACTGACAGGAATCGCGGTGAGCGCACCGCGCTGATTTTCGTTGAGAGCGTAGTTGCTATTCCATGTCAGGTTGACAGTGCCGTTGCTGTAAGTGCCGCCGATCACGATTGACGCTTTAATGGAACCATCGATCACACTGATGGCGTAAAGCGTCTGGACATAAGTGACCGGAGTAGCTTTCGTCTTGGTGCGGGCGACCAGATAGAGCAGGCCGGAGGTGATGGTGTTATTGGCGCCGGTGTTCTGGCTGACATCGATCACGGGGGTGCCCATGATGCCGATATCGCCAGGGTTGGGCAAGATGTCGGTGCAATTCAACAGATCTGCATTCCCCTTGAGATAAGAGTAGCCATCGGGAACAAGATTGTCGCGCCAGAGAATCTTGCCGCTAGCGCCGCTGATGGCATAGACCGCGTCCTGCTGAGTGGCAATGTAGGCGACATTCGAATAGGTGGTGCCGTTCATGACCACGTTGGGCAGAACCAGCGGCTGGGCGTAAAGTGCGCCGTTGACCTGGGTCGAGAACTGTTTGTGAAAGGTCTTGCCGGTAGTGGCCGTGACCGCAGCCTGAGTGAGAGCGATTTCGTTGGGATTAAACCCGCGGCGGCTGACTCCGCCTTGAAACGTGGTGTAGCAGACATTACTGCCCGCGAGCGTGGGGCAGCCGGTCACCGGGGTGTCAAGATCCTGGGCGAAGGCGCAAATGCCCAGAAAGATACACGCAGACGCAGCTATACGGCCGAATCGTTTCAGAAAATCGAGTGTCAGAACTCCTCCGGCGGGGGTGAAACGGACCTAGCTGTACCGTACTGTACGTTCCGCCCGAAAGGCGGTCAAGAGTGAAAATTCTTGCATGGCGGCTGGGAAATAGGGAGGAGCGCAAAGCCGCGCCCAATGCGACGCCAGAAGCAGTATGAAAATTTCTGCATCTTGACTACGGTGCGGGGGCGGCATACAAACAATAAGTAGTGTAGACCGCCGCACCCCTGCACCCCCCACGCACAGCGGCGATTTTGCACCCTGGGGATCCTTTAGAAACAGCTGAACCAACTAAAAGATCGGCCGTAGCGGTAGAGGGATTTATAGCCTTGTTCTGTGGAGAGCCCGTAATGAGTAACCGCACCATCGCGCAGGAGTTGCTTCGTGTTCAATTTTCGGTGAAATCAGCCTCAGTTAAATTTTCCTTGTGCATGATCGGGCTGCTTACTGGCGTGCTGATGGCCGGGCCGCGCGCCGGGGCAACCACGCCTCCGACGATGACGATTACTCCTTCCAGTTTGAGTTTCACCAGCATTGTGGTGAACACTACAGCGAGTTCGACAGTAACGGTAAAGAACACGGCGACGGGATCGAACCCCATTACTTTCACCAGCATAGGGGCCAGCGGGTCTACTTACTTTACGCAATCCAATACTTGCATGGCGGCCAAACTGGGCGCAGGGAAGACTTGCACCATTACGGTGACCTTCAAGCCCAAGAAGGTCGGGTCGTTTGTGGGCACGGTTACGATCACGGACAACGCGACGGGCAGTCCGCAGAAGGTTAGCTTGAGCGGCTCTGCGATTCAGGGCGGGACCATCAACGTGATTCAGCACATTGTGTTCATGATTAAAGAGAACCGCAGCTTCAATAATTATTTTGGAACGTTCCCGGGCGCCAATGGCGCTACCAGCGGCAAAGTCTCGAACGGCTCGACCATCACGCTGGGCCACACTCCCGACCGCGTGCGCGACATGGGACACAGCTGGAACGACTCAATTGTCGCCATCGACGGCGGCAAGATGGATCAGTTTGACCTGGTGCAGCACGGAAACGTGAACGGCGATTACATGTCGATGTCGCAGTACTATCAGTCGGACATTCCAAATTACTGGGCGTACGCGCAATCGTTTACGCTGTCGGATGGAACTTTCGAATCGACCAAGGCGGCAAGTTTTTCCAACCACCTTTACACCATCATGGCGGATGGGGCGGAGACAATTTCCAACCCGAGTGAACCGGGACATCCGCAGTATTCTTCATGGGGCTGCGATGCAGTGGCGGGAACTACGGTGACCTTGCAGGATACGACGGGCAAGCAGTCGGAGGTGTTCCCCTGCTTCAGCAATACAACGCTGGCGGACCGGTTGGATGCGGCGGGAATTTCGTGGACTTCATACGCTCCAGTGCACAATTCCTCGGGGTATGCGTGGAACGCCTACAATTCGATCAGCCAGATCCGGAACACGTCTTTGTGGTCGCAGCACGTGGTGCCATTCGCCAATTTCGTGACGGATGCGCAGAACGGCAATCTGCCGGCGGTGAGCTGGCTGACTCCGGATACAGCCGACAGCGACCATGCCCCTTCGAGCGTTTGCACCGGCGAGAATTGGACAGTGCAACAGATCAATGCCGTCATGAACGGGCCGGATTGGAATACGACAGCAATCTTTTTGACGTGGGATGATTTCGGCGGATTCTACGACAATGCGGTGCCGGCAAATCCCGACTACTACGGCTTTGGGCCGCGGGTTCCGATGATCATGATTTCTCCGTACTCGCGCGCGGGAGTTGTGATCCACACGCAATATGAATTTGCTTCGGTGCTGAAGTTCATTGAGACCCGTTTCGGGCTGACGAACCTTACGGCGCGCGACCTGGATGCGGCCGATATGACCGACTCCTTCAACTTTTCCCAGGCCCCGCTGCCGCCCATGGTACTGAGCACACGGACTTGCCCCTCCGACGGCGCGATCGTTGACTTAGGAAATGACAAGGTGGACTTCGGCAACGTGGTGGTAGGCAAGAGTTCGACTCTCACGCGCACCATGAAGAATACCGGCGATGCTTCGATGACTATCGACAGCATTGTGATTCCGAGCGGAGCTCCGTACACGCAAACCAATACCTGCGGCTCGACGTTGAACGCGGGCGCGAGTTGCACGTTTACGTTTGTGTTTACTCCGACCAAAGATGCGACGCAGAATTCAACTTGCACGATCACGGATACTGCCTCCAGCAGTCCGCAGGTTTATAACCTGTATGGAGTGGGAACGAATTCGGCGGGTGTGAGCCAGCCCAGGGGCATCATCCAGCCCGGCGTGGATGACGACGACGATCTGGGCGACTAAGAAAAGAAGCCGGTGCAGCGGCCGGTTTTTCTAATAAGGCGTTAAGCACGAAGGACACGAAGTTGCACTAAGGAAAACCAATCGTTGGCTTTTCCTGGTGTTACTTCGTGTCCTTTGTGGTTTAGGTCTCTTGCCCGGGCTAGTTGACCGTCAACTGAACGGTCACGGTTCGCGTGATGCTGCCGCTGTTGGCCAGGACGGTGATCGAATAAGTTCCCGCCGCGGTGCTCGATCCCGCCGTCAAGGTCAAGACTGAGGTTCCTGAGGTCTTGATTGAACTGGCGCTGAGCGTTGAGGAAAGTCCTTTCACTTCTGTGATTCCGTCCAGCGTGAGGTTAGCCGTGCCGGTGAAGTTCAACGGTGTGAGGGTGAGGTTGAAGGTTGCCGATTTGCCGGGAGCGACCGTCAGGACATTGTTGTCGACGGTGAACCAGAAATCCGTGCCCACCGGGGTCAGGTTACAGGCATTGCCAACGCCGCTGGAGGGCTGCTTAAAGCTGGAACTGGAGTCCTGAGCGGTTGCGCCCTTCCATCCGGAGAAATCGTCTTTGCTGCCTTTCTTCGGAGTGGGCACGACAAACTCGGTGGTGGAGTTCTGCGAATTCCACCAGGTGTTGCCGGAAGACTTCAGCGTGTTTTGAAAGCTGGTCCAGTCGGAGTTATTCAGGTAGCTGTCTTTGAAAAGACCCTGGCTGCTGTTGTTGCCCTGGATCGTGTTCGATGTGTTGGTGAAGTTTTGCGTGATCAGGTTGGAAGTCTTGCCGGTTTCCCAGTTGGTGACGCTGATGCCTCCGGCGAGGCCGATGACCGTTATCTGATTCGGCAGATTATTCATCAGCACGCTGTTGGTGAGCGAAACGTCTTCGGAGTTGCGCAGCACGAGTCCGCCCACGGCCAGCGCGGAATTCTGGTTGCAAACATAAGCGCTGCTGAAGGTGATTGGGCCTTCATCTTTTTCCACGAACAATCCGCTCATCAGATTGCTGGTGGCATTGATTCCAGTGGTGGTGATGTTGGCATTGTCGGTGTCCCAGTGAATGCCGTAAGCCTGGTTAAAACTGACGGTGAGGTTGTTGATGGTATCCTCGTGGGCTTCCCATCCGTGAAGACCGGCGACGTTGCAGGCGTAATATCCGGCCTGGGCGCCGCGCCAGTTGTTATAGGAAGTGGTGTCGGACTGCCAGAGGCCGTACTTGGTTTGCGACTCCTGAAAGCCGGCATCGCCGTTGTGCTGCGAAATGCTGTTCTCAACGGTGAAATAGGTTGTGGGATTTTCAATGGCAAGACCCTGGCCGTTGTTCCACTGGAAGGTGTCGCTATCGAAGAGGATGTTGCTGGAGCTGCCCTGCACCACGACGGCGGCGGATGCTCGGCAGGTGTTGGCGTATTGGAAAGTGAGTCCGCGGACCACGATGTTGTTCTTATTCTGAATGGTGAACAGGGTGGGGTGAGAGGCGACTTCGACCGTTGCCGTGCCCATGCTGGTGCCGGACTTCGGCCAAACGTAGACTTGGTTCGAACTTTCATCCACGTAGAAAGTGCCTTGCAGCATTTGTCCCAGCGACATTACCTGGGTGAGCGCGGTGCCGTTCACGGCGACCATTTCCTGCCGCATCATAATATTTTGCTGGTAAGGGCAGCTGGAAAGTTGCGGGCACTCGCCCCAGTTGTTGTTCCAGCTATTGGTGTAAATGCTGTTGTTCAGGCTGTAGGTGCCCCATCCGGAATACACCGTTGCTCCGCTCACAATGACCGTGCCGTTGGTGGCGGCTTCGAAGGTGATGGGCAGGCTAGTGTCTTTATTGTTCTTGCTGAGGGTTACGGCTTCGCGGTAAGTGCCGGGATTAATGATGACTTTTGTTCCGATGGAATTCTGATTATTGGTTTCGGCGGCGGACGCAGCAGCGCCGATGGTCTTCAGCGGTTTCGACTGGGTGCCGGGATTGGAGTCGGAGCCTTTTGCCGTATCGACGTAGAGCGTGGCAGTCTCCAGGCTTTCATTGACGTTGGCTTGGGCGGCGGCGCGGTTGAGAAAGAAAACCGGCAGCAGCAAGAGAACAAAAAAACAATAGCCAGCCTGGACGGGAGACACTTGTCGCTCCCGCATTGCGGGGAATAGTTGGGGGAACATCTACAACTCCTCTCGAAGGGGATTTCGGGAGGACACTCTATAGGGGAGGGTCCTGAGTAAAAGTCTAAGCAGACTTGACCGCAGCGCCTAGGTCTCAGAAGTACATCGAATGCAATACCGCAAGTACAGTAGACCAAAGAATAAATTCCCTCAAAAGGCCTGCTGGACACTGGGTTTGGGCTGTGGAAGCGAGGCAGGTTGTGGAAAAAGTGCCCAAATTGGGAAACGCCGCGAGGATTAGGACTTCGCGGCGTTCCCTGTGAAGAGTAATTTTAGTCGACGGTTTCGGTGAATACCGCGGGCGCCAGCGTGCCGTAGGTTGCGTCGATGGTGACGGTACCTGTAACTCCCGGAGTCGTATACGTGACGCTGACTTGCCCGGTGGTGCCAGTAACAGGGGAGGGATTGGAGAAAGTTCCGCCCGCGCCATTGTCGGTGAAATTCACCGTGAGACCGGGAAGGCCGTTACCATATTGATCGGTTACGGAGACGATGAGCGCTTTAGCCAGCTTATTGTGGATGTGGGCGCTCTGGTTGTTTCCCTGGATGATGTTGACCAGAGCAGGAGGGCCGGCGAGAGCGCTTTCCGTGACCCGATCGGTGATGCTGCCGTTGGACGCCGTCACCGTGATGGTCTTGGCCTTGAAGGGCAGAGTGTAGGTGATGCTGGCCTGGCCGTTAGAGGCAGTGGCAACAGGATTGGGGCTGGAGAAAACGCCTCCCGCGCCACCATCCGCAAACAGGATGAGCGCGCCCAAGATGGCATTTCCCACTGCGTCTTTGGCTTTGACGACGATGGGCGAGGGCAATGTGGTGCCGACCATTGCCGACTGCTTCCCGCCGGAAACGGTTGTGATGGAGGCCACCGGGCCTACCACGTCACTTTCAGTGAAAGTGGCCGGTGCGTATCCCGTGCTGGTGCAGGTAATGGTGATGGTCTGCGGAGTGTTGGGCAGCTTGTAGGTGGTGGAAGCCTGGCCGTTGCTGTCGGTGGTGCCAGTGGGACTGCCGAAGACGCCGCCCTTGCCGCCGTCGCTGAAGGTTACGTTGACGCCGGGAATCGGAACGCCGGTGTAAGGATTGGTCGCAGTGATGGTGATCGCGGTGGGCAGTGTGCTGCCGGCAGCGCCGGTCTGGCCGTTTCCGGCGGTCGGCATCAGAGCATTGAATAATCCATAGGTGACGAGCTGAGTCTGGGTGCCGGCAAAAACTTTTCCGTTGACGATGGTAGGAGTGGCGAAATGGCCGATGGTTCCCAGCGTGTCGCGGCCGCCGGCAGCCATGCCGGAGTCGTACAGCAAGAACAGAGTAACCGCGTCATAGGCGGAAAGTTTGGGCACGTTGCTGACGTTGCGCACCAGCCACACGATGCCGTTGCTGGTTCCGTTGGCGGTGATTTCCGGTAGGCCAATGGTGGTGAGTTTGCCGGTGGTCAGTGCGGCGGCAGATAACGCGGAGACGCCGTTCGTTGTGCTCAGCGAGTAGGAGCGCAAGTAATCCAGATGAGCCAGGAAGTAAACGTAATTGTTCCAGTAGAGCGGGCTGCCGAATAATTCGCCGCCGAGCGCGTTGGGAACGTATTGCACAATCTGGCTGTTGTCGGTGGGATTGTAGCCGCCCATGCTGTCGCGGTTGATCAGATAGATATCGGCATCCTTGCCGGAGGCGACGAGTAAATCCGGAGTATTGCTTGCGGTCTGCGTGGGCAGCAGAATGGGCCCGGCCGATCCCAGATCAATATCGTTGGCCGCCATGTTGGCCTGGTCATAGGGGGTGAAGGAATCGGCGACGGTGAATCCGCCGGAGCCGAGAGTTAAACGCAAGACGCTATCGCCCAGATCATTGGCGGAATAATTGAACGTTCCGTTGGCGGTGGAAAGAAAAATATTTCCGGCGGTGTCGGCGGCCGGGCCCACGCCGCCCGCCCACAAAGAGCTTCCATAGCTGCTGTCGGGCTGCATGGTCATCACCGCTTCTTGCTGAAGCGTGGAAGCGCTGTAGGCAAAGAGCCATCCGCGGGCATTAAAATCGCAGCCGTTGGATCCGAAGCCCAGATAAATATTTCCGTTCGAAAGCAGCAGAGCGGGCCGCTGAATGTAATTGAGCGGAGTGAAAGTGAGTGAACCGGAGGTGCCGGTGATGGTGGTGGGGCCGCCGAATTTCTCCGCACCGGTGGTCACGTCGAGCGCGTGCAGCGAGTAGGCAGCCGGGCCGGAACCGGTGCCGTAGGTTTTGGCGGTGAGGTACATCGTGTTGGTGCTGGGATCGATGACCGGAGTGGAGATGATGCCGACCTGGTTGAATCCGGTGACGCCGCTGCAACCTTCGATGGAACTGGGAACCGGAGTGCCGAGGTTGATTTGCCAGAGCAAAGTGTTGGAGTCGGCATCGATGGCATACACGCTGTCATTGAGCGTGGTGATGAAAACCACATTGTGTGTGCCGCCGTTGATGGTAAGGCCATACATATACAAAGGCTGTGCCTGGATGTAGCCGTCGACGTTGTAGGTGGAAAGTTTACCGAACTGGCTCGAGCTCACATTGGCGGAGGAGAGCAAAGTCTCGCTGAGGTTATGGCCGTCGCGGGTGTTGTCGTATTTCTCGGTAAGCACGCTCACTTGCGCGGGCGCCGCCGGAACGCAAAGCAAAGTGAAGAGAAGTGCCGCGACCGCGTAGGCGCTCAGCGTTCTGGCAAAGCTGTTAAAAATCATGGGCTCCTCTAAAAAAAGCGAAATCTTTACCTCAAGCGGAGTCTAGCCTGCGAAACGCTTACAGCAGACGCACTTGCGGAAACATGGCCGCGATCTTGAAAGCATCGACTCCCGCGAAAGTCTCGCAACTTGCGCGGGAGCCGTGCCGGTGAAACCTAAACCTTGGCTACTCTTTTTCACTGCACCGTCTCCGTGAAAACGACAGGACCCAAAGTCGAGGTTGAAGCGTCGATGGTTACCGTTCCCGTGTTCGGGCCTGCAGTGTAGCTCACGGATGCCTGTCCATTGGAAGTGGTGACCGGCGTTTTGGTGGAGAAGGTTCCTCCCGCACCGTTGTCGGTGAATGTGACCGTCACACCGGAAATGGGGTTGTTGTATTTATCGGCGACCATCACGATTAGTTTCTTGGCAAATATGGTGTTGGGATGCGCCGACTGATTGTTTCCTTGCACGATGGTCAGAGCCGAGGCGGCGGCAGGCGTTGAGGTTTCGGTGATGTTGACGGTTGCCGGACTGTCGGTAGCTGTGACGGTCATAATCTTGGCCGCGGTGGGCAGGGTGAAGGTGGTGCTGGCCTGTCCGTTCGAACCGGTAATGGCCGGATTCGGCGAGAAGGTGCCATTCAATCCGGAGTCCGCGAAGGTGATGGGAGCGCCTACGACAATGACTCCGGAAGAGTTCTTCGCTTTGACCACGATGGGCAAAGGCAGAACAGTTCCGACGATTCCACTTTGTTTGCCGCCTGAAACTACAGTGACGGTGGCGACAGCCGGGGTGGAAGTTTCGGTGAAGGTTGCTGAAGAATAATTGGTGGCGCTGGCTGTGACCGTAACAGTCTCAGCGGTGGAGGGTAGCGTGTATGTTGATGAGGCAATGCCGTTGCTGCCAGTGACAGCCGTGGGCGTTCCAAAAACTCCGCCTTTGCCGCCATCGCTAAAGGTTACGCTGACGCCGGATGCTGGGCTGCCGTTGCTGGTCGCCAAAACGGAGAGCGCGGTGGGCAGCGTGGTGCTAACCTGGCCGCTCTGGTTATTGCCCGCATTTACTGCCAGCGTTTTGCTGGCGTTGTTGGCCGTTTCGGTAAAGGTTGCGGAGCCATATCCGGCGGCGCTTGCGGTAATGGTAATGGTGCCGCTGCTGGCCGGAGTGTAGGTGGTGGAAGCGTGGCCATTGCTATCGGTGATTGAGCTTGGCGTGCCGAAGGTGCCGCCTTTGCCGCCATCGCTGAAGGTTACGCTCACTCCCGGAATGGGAGCGCCGGTGTTGAGATTCGAAGCCAGAACCTGGAGAGCCGCGGGCAGTTGAACGCCGACGGTTCCGGTCTGATTGTTGCCTGCAGTAGGAGTGAGGCCGAGAGTTGCAGCGAGGTACCACGGAATGGTTGTGTCGTCCGTCTTCAGGAAGTTGATTAATTGGGTGGCGACCTTCAACTGGCCAAGACGCCCGCCGGTGGAAGCCGGGTGGGTGCCGTCAGCCGAGAAGTCGGAGCAATTCCACTCCAGTCCATCGTTGCGGCCGAGCATACCGTTCGCCCAGTAATAAGTTCCCCACGACATCCAGGGAGCAACCACAGCTCCGAGAGCCGGGTTGTAATTCAAGTTGGCATTGCCATTGATCTGATCCTGAATCGCCCACTTCACTGCGTACCCGACTTCGTAGGCGTAAGGCTCGGGATTGTCAGGGCTGCCCACGCCGTTGGAGTATCCGCCGTAGACCCGTGACGAGAAGTACACATTCTTCAAGTTCGGGAAGAGCGTGTGCATATTCTGCATCATGCTCTCGTACTCAGACTGCAGGGTAGTGACATCGCTGGGGAAAGTTCCAGTGGCCAAGCCATCGGTGTCTTCCATCCAGATGGCGACCACTTGTTTAGAAGTCACTCCATTCTGCGGCAGGTAATTATTCAGCACCATGCCCCAGTAATAAGAATTGATGTTAGAGAAATCCTTCGGGGTCGCCCCGCCCTGCGCGCCGTTGACGATCTTGAGGTAAGGATTTTTCGCGGGATCGGAGTTGGCGATGGGCAGGAAACGGTTGAATTCGTTTTGCGCGGTGGATTCTCCCAGCGCCAGCAGGACGTATTTTCCGGTCGAACTGGGATTGCCGTTGGTATCGAGCGGCTGGATTTCCTTGGCGAAAGTGACGCCATCGGAATCGTGGGACGCTGGCCGCACGTTGCTGCCATTGGGGTAGAGTCCACCTTCTGAGCCTTCGAACAGGCCGGTCCCGAGATCATTGATGGCGACCAGCGGGGTTGCGGTGTTGGGATCGTTGTAAGACAGGTCGTTGCAGTTGTCACCCTGATTGGCATACACGCCGAGAGTGAAAGCCTTGGTCGCGGTCTTGCTGGTGCTAGTGTCTTTTACCTGGATCGAGAAGGTGTAAGTGCCGGTGGTGACCGATGAAGCCAGCGTGCCGCTTAGGGTGCCGCTGCTGGAAAGAGTCAGGCCGGAAGGCAGAGTGGAGCCGCTGGCGACGCTCCAGCTAAAGGGACCGTTGGAACCGGTGGCGGTGAGTGCCTGCTGGTAAGAAGCGGTCTGGGTGGCGAAGGGAAGAGCTGCGAGATTGCTGATGGCGAGTGAAGTTGCAGCCACTCCATTTCCGGTCAGGGTCGCGCCCTGGTCGGGAAGAGCATTAAATGTTACGTCGATGGAACCGACTTCTGACTTCACCGCTGTAGGCGAGTAGTACACGGGAATCTGGAGCGTTCCACCGGCTTTTGCAATGGTGTAAGGCAGGGTGATAGGACCGATGGTGAAAGTAGGAGGCGAAAGCGTGATGGCGGTGACGTTCACCGAAGAGCCGCCGCTGTTGGTGACGGTAACGGTCTGGGCCGCGCTCGTGGTGCCTACTGCCTGATTGGGAAAGCTCAAAGAGGTTGGCGCCGTGGCAGCCACCGCCGTTGTGGTCACGCCGGTGCCGGTGACTGGAATGTCTACGTTGGTGCCATCCCACATCGAAATGATGAAATTGCAGTTAAAGGTGGCGGCGGAGTCGGGCTGGAAAAAGACGGAGTAGTGCGTAATGGGGTCGGGCGGCCCAACCGTCAGAGTGAAGGGCGCCACGCCGGAAGCCAATCCGTATTCGGGGCAGGAGAAGCCGACGCTGGCAATGATCGCGTCCGTATTCAACAAGTTTGAAATGGTCAGCGTTTTAGAGCCACTGACCAGCCCAACATAGGTGTTGCCAAAAGACAAGGAGGTGGGACTGGAAGAGACATCCTGGGCAGTGGCCGCGGCGGCAAGCGCAACGATCAGCAGAGAAAAAATAACAATGCGCAGAATTCCAGTGTTGCGTAATCCAATTCTCACAAAACCTCCACAATGTCTAATCTGACGGCGTTAAAAGGGGGAACAGATGGCTTCCGCGGAAGCCGGCTTTCCAGACCGCAAGCACTACAGCTGCGCACTGAGGTATGAATTGATTTCGCAGTTGAAGTTAATTTCCTCGAAATGCGGCGCAGTCCATGCCATGCAGTAACGGAGTCCTTTGATAGTACGTTTGAGATTCAGCGGCGCAGGGGAGGAGAAAAAATCAGCCAACCGAATGTTTCTGGAAAACGGTTGGAGTGCTTCTATTCTTGGCTGGGTTGCAGTTTCTGTCAAGGATGAAAGTTCTTGCATACAGGCAGTTGGACGCGCATTTTGATGGAGAAAAAAGTCTCTGTCGATCCTTAGGCGGTTCAGAAATGAGTGGCGGCAGGGTCCTCCGTGAACAACCAGAGGACCTACTTTACGGTCTCGGTGAAGTTGAGTGGAGTCAGCGATCCTGTCGAGGATGTAATTGTCACAGTTCCCGTGTTCGGCCCAGTGGTGTAGCTGACGGATGCTTGTCCTGCCACCGTTGTAAGGATGGAGTTAGCGGAGAATGTGCCGCCGGCGCCGTTGTCGGTGAAGGTGACCGTCGCTCCAGAGATAGGATTGCCGTATTGATCTTTCAAGGAGACGACCAGGTTCTTGGTCAACTTTGTCTTCACATGGGCGGTCTGATTATTGCCGGAGACAATCGCGAAAGTCGTAGCAGGTCCCGCCACCGATTTCTCAGTGATCTTGAGGCTGATACTTCCATCCGCGGCCGTTACAGTGATCGTCTTCGGCACTTTGGGAAGGGTATAGCTGGTGCTGGCTTGTCCATTGGAAGCCGTGGTTGCCGGATTGGGAGAGAAGGTGCCGCCCACTCCGCCGTCGGAGAAGGTGATCGGCGCGCCCGAGACGGCAGCTGTTCCGTTCTTGGCTTTCACTGTGATTTGCGCGGGCAGGGTGGTGCCGACAGTGCCGGACTGCGCTCCACCCGAAACCAGGGTGATGGCTGTCACTTTCGGAGTTGAGGTTTCAGTGAAAGATGCCGAGGTATATCCCGAGCTCGAGACGGTAACAGTGACGGTTTCAACGTTGGCCGGCAGGGTGTAAGTAGAAGACGCAGTGCCGTCGCTGCCCGTGGTCGCGTTGGGAGTACCGAAGACACCGCCGGCCCCGCCATCGCTGAAGGTGACGTTCACCCCGGGAACCGGAGTGCCCGAACTGGATGCAAGAACGCTCAGCGCGGTGGGCAAGGTAGTGCTCACCATGCCGGACTGATTATTTCCCGCGGTTGCCGAGAGAGCCAGCACGGCAGCCGTTTCCTGAAATGTGGCGGAGGTATATTCCGAACTGCTGGCGGTGATGGTTACCGTTTGTGCCGTGGCTGGCAGAGTGTAGGTGGTGGATGCGTTGCCGTTCGCATCCGTGGTGACCATGGAACTGCCGAAGTTTCCGCCCGCTCCGCCGTCGCTAAAGATCACACTTACGCCCGCCACCGGCACGCCGTTGTTTTGCGCTTGCACCGTGAGTGAAGTTGGAAGTGTGCTGCCCAGGCCGCCAGTCTGGTGATTGCCGGCGGTGGCGCTGAGGGCCTGCACGTCGGCTGTTTCGGTGAAACTGGCGGAGGTGTAGCCGGAACTGGTGGCGCTGATGTTCACAGTCTGCGCGGTCGCCGGCAAAGTATAAGTGGTGGAAGCAGTGCCGTCGGCCGCCGTGGTTACAACCGGAGTGCCGAATAGCCCCCCTACGCCGCCGTCGCTGAAGGTAACGCTGACGCCCTGCACTGGGGTGCCGTTACTGGTTGCGGTAACGGTGAGCACGTTGGGCAGGGTAGTGCCCGTGCCGCCGCTTTGATTGTTGCCCGCGGTGGCAGTGAGTGCGAGCACAACTGGGGTAACGGCGGTTTCGGTAAATGACGCCGAAGTGTAACCGGCGCTGGAGGCGCTGATGTTGACGGTTTGCGCGGTTGCCGGGAGAGTGTAGGTCGTGGTCGCGTTGCCGCTGCTGTTGGTGATTGCGGTGGGGGTTCCAAAGACTCCGCCGACGCCGCCATCGTTAAAGGCAACGCTGACTCCCGCGACCGGAACGCCGTTGCTGGTTGCCAGAACCGTGAGCGCAGTGGGTAGAGTTGTTCCAGCGTTGCCCGTCTGATTGTTGCCCGCAGTCGCCGCCAGAGATAGAACCGCGGCGGTCGCGGTCTCGGTGAAGGTCGCGGTTTGATAGCCGGAACTTGTGGCGCTGATAGTCACCGTCTTCGCAGTTGCGGGCAAAGTGTAAGTAGTGGTCGCGTTGCCGTTGCTGTCGGTAATTGGGGTAGGCGTGCCGAAGGTTCCGCCGGCTCCGTTGTCGTTGAAAGCGACGCTCACGCCCGCTTCAGGTGCTCCGCCATTCAGGTTGGTGGCCTGCGCGGTCAGGGCGATTGGTAGCAAGCTGCCGGTGTTGCCGCTTTGATTGTTGCCCGCGGTGCTGGTGAGAGCTAAATTGGGCGCCAGATACCACGGAATGGTGGTGTCATCCGTCTTGAGGAAAGTCAGCAGCGCGTTGGCAACTTTCACCTGTCCCCAAGTCGAAGACGGATGAGTGCCGTCGGCAGAGAAATCCTGGCAATCCCATTCCAGTCCGTCGCTGCGGCCGAGCATGCCGTTCGACCAGTAGTAGGTTCCCCATGACATCCAGGGTGCGACCACCGGGCCCAGGGCCGGGTTGTAATTCAGACTCGCACTGCCGTTGAGCTGATCCTGAATCGCCCACTTCACCGCGAAGCCGACTTCATAAGCATAAGGCTCGGGATTATCCGGGCTGCCCACGCCATTGGAATATCCGCCATACACACGCGTCCCGAAATACACCATCTTCAAGTTGGGAAACAACGTGAGCATGGTCTGCATCATGGTTTCGTATTGACTCTGCAGAGTGGTAATGTCGCTGGGGAAGCTTCCGGTCGCTATGCCGTCAGTATCTTCGACAAAGGCGGCGACGACCTGATTGGCGGTTACGCCATTCTGCGGCAAGTAATTATTAAGTGTTGTCGTCCAATACGCGGAAGTTGTGCTGGTGAAATTATTGGGCGTAGCTCCACCTTGCGCGCCATTGACGATCACCAGGTTTGGATTCTTCGCAGGGTCTGCGTTGGCAATGGGAAGGAAGCGGTTGAACTCGTTTTGCAGAGTTGATTCACCGACCGCCAGCAGAACGTATTTTCCAGTGGGACTGGGATTGCCGTTGGCATCGAGCGGCTGAATGCCGCGCGCCAAGCCCACTCCATAAGAATCCTGCGCTGGCGGCCGCACGTTACTGCCATTGGGATAAAGTCCGCCCTCGGAACCCTGGTAGGTTCCTGTGCCCAGATCGTTCAACGCAACCATGGGAGTGCTGGTATTGGGGACGTTGAATGAAAGGTCGTTACAGTTGTCTCCCAGGCTGGCATAAACGCTGAACGTTAGTTTGCTGGTAGCAGTGGCTCCGAGCGAATCCATGGCTTGCACGGTGAACTGGTAGCCACCGGTATTTACGGAAGGATCGAGAGTGCCGCTGAGCAGGCCCGCGCTGGAGAGGGTTAAACCTAAAGGCAGCGATGATCCGGCCGCCACGGACCAGGTGTACGGTGGAGTGCCGCCGCTGGCGGTGAGTTGAGTCTGGTAGGCGGAGCTTTTTGTAGCTTGCGGCAGAATACTTGCAGTTGCAACCTCGACTCCTGGCGGAGTGACGCCGTTACCGCTGAGTGTCACACCGCTGTCCGGAATTTCCTTGAAGGTAAGGTCGAGAGCGCCGATTTCGGAAATCGCCTGGCTGGGCGTGTAGTAAACACTAAATGAAAGTTGGCCACCATTCGCCGCTATGGTTGCCGGCGTGGCTACCGTGCTGGTGCTGAAGCTCAGAGGTATCGGTGTGAGGGTATTCAGCGTAAGGACGCTGGTGCCAGTGTTGGTGATGGTTACGGTTTGGCCGGCGCTGGTCGTGCCCAGTGGTTGGTTGGGAAAGTTCAACGAACTTACGTTGACGCTCGATTTGGCGCCCGTAGATTGAGCGATCCCAGTTAGAGGAACGTCGAGAAAAGTTCCGTCCTTCAGATTGACGATGAAGTTGCAGTTGTAGGTTTGAACTACGGTGGGCTGAAAAAAGATGGAGTAGTGCGTGATTTTCTGGCCGCTATTCAAGGTGAAGGGCGCGATGCCTGAGGCGATGCCAAATCCTGGACAATCGAAGCCGATGGTTTGAATCACCACCATCGCCGTGGAAGTATCGGAGATGGTGATTACTGTGCTTCCGCTGGCCCGGCCGACGTAGGTGTTCGCGAAGTTGACGGAACTGGGTGAGGCGGAGATCTCCTGACAGAACGCCGGCGCAACCAGCAGCGTGCCAAGCAGAAAACTACAGATTGCCAGGTTCAAGGGCCGGCACAGCAGAACTCTCATAACACCTCGTTACGGATTCATTTATTGAAGCGTAGTAGTGACGCTGGGGGCCCATGATTGAAAGTCACCGGACATGCCGCACCGGGAAATTGCGGGTTTCATGCGAGGTTGTTCATTAAGGTTTGAGCAGCTCGTTGGCACAAAAGTACTCTCCAAAGACGCACATAAAACTCATTGTTTCTTGCTTTCAAACGGGGGAATCCCAAGCCGCTCAAAACGCTGGGAGGAATCGAAGTTCATTCTGGAAGTCTTCCCTAGCGGTGTCAAGGATGAAAGTTCTTGCATACTGTGAAGAGCATGCCGGAATTTTGTCGGCGCAGTCCACACGGAAGTTCACACACTGATTAACATCCCGTGGAGTCTTTCCTCTCCTATGAAACGGATCGGGCGCGTGATAGCCTCACGATGATTTTCCTCCCCAAAAGTTCAATTTCCCATGCTTGCCTCTGGCAAGCAGAAAAAGCAGAACATTTCTATGAAGATGAAGCCGACAGTTCTCGCCGTGTTTCTCGCCATCGCTCCCTGCTTGCTGCGGGCGCAGGCTGTGAGTTCATTTGAAGGGATTGACGCCTCGCAAGTTGGCCAGCCTGGCTACGACATTGATCCCAACGGCGCGGTGGGTACCAAGCAATATATGGAGTGGGTGAACTCCTACTACCAAGCGTATGACAAGAAGACCTTTGCGCCGGTGTGGTCGAGCCCGCAGAGCGGCGATACTCCCTGGCAGAATGTGGGCCAGTCCAACTGCTACGGTCTGGGCGGCGGCGACGGCATCATCACCTTTGACCGGCTGGCTTCGCGCTGGGTGATCGCGCGTCGGGGCACTCCGAGCCCCGGTACTTACTACTATTGCGTAGCCGTATCCAATACGGATGACCTGACTTCGCCCTCACTGAACTGGTACGTGTATGAGTTCAGCCTGAATTCTGTGCTGGGAGTCAACTCCAGCGGCAATGCCTACTGGCCGGATTGGCCGAAGTTCGGCACTTGGATTGACGCATACTATGTGAGCTTCGTGCTGGAGGATGTGAACAACCAGTACACGAATATCGGCGTCGTGGCCTGCGCACTGGATCGAACGAACATGCTGAACAACGCTCCTGCGCGAGCTTTGCAATGCTTCAGCAATCCGAGTCCGATTCCGACGAATGGCAGCTTGTACCTTGCCCACAGCCTGATTCCGGCCGATGCGGATGGCAGTACGGCGCCGCCTTCGGGACGCCACGAATATATGCTGAGCATTCAGAATCCGCCGGCAGACGGAAAGACCACGACTTCCACTAAGCTGAACTTGTGGAATTTTCATGTGAACTGGACGACGCCTTCGCTGTCTACCTTCGTCAAATCGCAGATCACGGTTCCCAGCTACGAACCTGGCTGCTATGACGTCAGCGATACGGTGAATACGTTTTGCGTGAACGAGCCATCCAGCAAGACCACCGGCGTATACGTGGATTCGGTGGGCGACCGCCTGATGCCGCGACTCGAGTACCGCAATTTTGGAACGTATCAATCGTTCCTCATCAGCCAGACGGTGCAGGTTGGAACCGGAACCAATCAACAGACAGGGATTCGCTGGTACGAGCTGCGGGGCAGCACCGGAAATCCAACGCTCTATCAGGACGGAACGGTGACCAACGGTACTACTCTGTATCGCTTCATGCCCAGCATAGCCGAGGATAAAGTAGGCAATGCGGCAGTGGGCTATAGCGTTTCGAGCAGCAGCGTTCACCCCGGCATTCGCGCGGCATACTGGAGCCTGCCGAACAAGACTGCGCCTACAGAAATTGCGATTCAGAGTGGCGCAGGCGACGAAGAGAATTCCTCACACTGGGGGGATTACACCAGCATGACGGTGGATCCGGTGGATGGCTGCACCTTCTGGTATGTCAACCAGTATTATCAGACGAGCGAAATCGGAGGCGCGATCGACTGGAACACGCGCATTGGAAAGTTCAAGCTGTCGACTTGCAACTAAGTTCGTCGAAAACTTTACCGGTTCGATAAAAAGCCCGCCGATTTCTGCGGGCTTTTTTATCGTGCATCGGGTCAGTGGCAGGCGGCGGCAATGTCGTTGGCAATCTGCATAGCGCCCGCTGAAAAGCTGGGAATGTCATGCGACACGCCGGAGAGGCATTGAAGAGCTGGCGCGGGAAAAACGTGCATGTTCCAGAACGTGCCTTGGGGCACGGCGTTGCTGGTGTCGGTGTCTCCGAACAATTGTTTGATCGCTAGATTATTAAGTGTGATCGGCTGCGCTCCCTGATACAGAATGCTGTCGGAAAGAAACAATCCCGTCGGCGCCGCGGTTCCGTTGATGGAATCAGTGCAAGGAGTGGGCGTGCTGGCGCCCGCCGCCTGATAAGCCTGGTCGATGACGGCCGCATCGCCGCCGGAACTGCCGCCGGTCGAGTACGTCATGTCTTGCTGCGCAGTGGTGCAGGCGTTCTGCCAGGTGCTGGAGCCCGGGGGACTGCAGCCCAGATCAAGCCGAGTCATTACCGGACCGCTGGTAGGCTCAATCACCTTGAATTCCGTATCGAGCCCGTACTCGTATACCGCGTAGGCGATGGCGGCTGAGCCGCCGCTGTTTCCAGTAGCGCACATGGGCGAACTGTTGGACGCGCTCACGCCAGAATTAATAATCGCGGGATGGTTGTAGACCCAGTCGGCGACTGTGGCGTAGCGGCAAGCGAGGCGGCGCACTCCGCCGGGCCCGGTAAGCCATCCGCGCGGGGTCGAACCGTTGTCGAAGGGTGCGCCGAAGGAAACTTGCACCGTGTTGTATCCGCTGGTCAAAAGAGAATTGACCACATCGCTTCCGTTCTGATAGCCGCCGGCGTTGGGATCGTCATAGAGGCCGCTGCCTCCGGTGCCGGTGCCGAGAAGAACGGTGCCCACTGGCGCGCCCGCAGGATTATTCACTTTTAGATAGGCAGAGAAATCGGCAACCTGGGGACAGGAAATGGCCAATTGGTAGCAAGTTCCGCCGCTCACTGAACCAGCGCAACTGCCAAGCGCCGAGGAACTGCTGACGGTTCCAATCGGATCGTTTGCCAAAATTGTCACTGGTATTGAGGCGGTCGCGGACGGCTCAGCCACCGAAGTTGCAGTGATGGTGACCGTCGCCGGCGTGGGAATGGTATTCGGAGCAATATAGAGTCCTGTTCCAGAGGTAATGGTGCCGGCGCTCGCGCCCGAAGGCGAGATGGACCAGGTAACATTCTGATTCGCCGCGCCGGAAACGGTGGCGGAAAGTTGCCAGTTCGCGCCGGCGCCGATAGGGCAGGGATTGGTGGTAGAAGCGGCGCAGGAAGAGTTTGAAATGCTGACGGTGACCGGCTGCGTGGATATCGACGTCGAGGAAGAAGATCCGCCACAGGCCGCCAGTGAAAGCAGTCCGAAGCAGGCAAGCACGTGAGACCAAATTCGAGAAGTAAGTCTTGGCATGAACACCCGTTGTGAGAGTTTAAGTGTGGTGAAATCTTACCCTCACTAGGATGCATGCAGGAAACCCGGTGAGTATAAAAAAGTGTCGGTGAGATGTCCTCGGCGTTTCATGGCGAACACCGAGCTTCGCCATGGATTGGCCATGGCCTCTTTCGTGGTCGTCAAGAGTGCCGGCGATGGTCGATCTACGGCAATGAGCACACTGGTTTTATGTTTTTGGCGGGATTGCCGACCAACAAATCATTCACGATCTGCGTGACCCCATCAGCAGCTGCCGGAATCGCGTGCGGCGCATCGGCTACGCAACCCTGAGTCGGCGTAGGTCCCACCGATTTCCACCACCATTCGCCCTGCGGCACAGCGTTGCTGGTATCCAATCCGCCAAATACAAGGTTGATTCTGGTGCCGGAAATTGGCAGCGCCGGCGACTTTGAAGGAGAGAAGTCGATACTGTCCGATTCGAACCGGAGAAAGTTATTTTGGTTTGCGCCGGTAACGCCATCGCTGCAAAGGGTGGGAGTGGTCGCTCCGGAGCTTTGGTAAGCGGTGTCGATAATACTGGCCGTACCGTTGTTGCCCGGCGAATAACTCATGTCGGTTGGCGGGTTCGTGCACGCTGTGGTTCCGCCATAGTTGAGTGTTCCCGGGGGACTGCATCCCACGTCAAGACGGGTCATGACCGGTCCGCTGGTCAGTTCGACTCCAGTGAAGATTGAATTTAAGCCGTACTCGGAAAGCGCATACCCGATGGCGCCCGATCCGCCGCTGTTTCCAGTGGCGCAAAATGGTTCAGTGGTGCTGGCGTTGTGAATGTTCTGATAAATCCAGTTGGCGACTGTGGCATAACGGCAGGCCAGGTGGCGGACCCCGCCGGGGCCTTGCAGCCAACCATTTACCGCTCCGGCTGCGTTGTTAAAGGGAGAGCCGAAAGAAACTTGAACCGTAGTAAGTCCCGCGTCAAAAACACCCTGCACTACGGCTAATCCGCCGTTTGTATTTACGCCGTTGCTGTCGATATAGAAAAACTCAGGTGAGTCGAAGTCGTAAAGTGCGCTGCCGCCGGAGCCGGTTCCGAAGATCACGGTGCCGACCGGCGACGCCGGCGTATTCACCTTCAGGTAAACGGAAAAATCGGCCACCTGGTCGCAGGACGTGTTGATCTGGTAGCAGGCCATGGTGCCGTCGGAGGCGGTAAGCCCGCCGCCAAAGGTGGGACACGGAATCTCCGCTCCAGCCGCGGTCGAGGGGGCAGCGCTGCCCAGGGGATCGGTCTGATCTTCGGTAACGGTTGCCGTTGCCACTTGCGTGGGATCGAACGCCGAAGTTGCCGTAACACTGATCGTTTGCGGAGTACTGACACCCTGTTCGAAGGGTGCAGAAATGAACAGCCCTTGATTGTTGGGATCGAAGGAGCCGCCGCCCTGACCGCTGGCGCAGGCAGAACAAGCCGCTTGCCAATTCACTGAGTTATAGGATGTGTCCGGCGTGCCGGTAATGGTGGTGGTGAATTGAAGATTGGCGCCTTGTCCGATGGTGTCTGCGGCCGGCGAAACTGCAATCGTGATGTGGACGTTTGCCAGCGCCTGTCCTACGGCGGTCGTATCCGCCTGGGAGGTTGCGGTAACCGCGACCTGGATTTCGCACGGCGTTACACCAGCGGCACAGGCGGGTACGGTTGTGGGTGCAGTGTAAAGTCCGCTGGCGCTGATCGAACCGAGTTGCGACGTGGTCGCAGGAGAATTGGAATTCGGGCTGAGCGTCAAACTCCAGGTCACACTCTGATTGGAGGTGTTCGTCAAAGTTGCGGCGAACTGCTGCGTCGCTCCCACAGCAAGCGGTTGCGGCGTTGGACTGACCGCGACCTGGATCTGCTTCTGCCCACCTCCTCCGCCGCTCCCCGGCGCCGAGGCGATGCAGCCGGCCAGCGGCAGCAGGCTTAAGAACAGGATCGCGCGCGACCAAGTCTGACGCTTATAACTTGGCATAGACACCGCACTGCCGCTGGTTGACATAGTTAGCCTTAAGAGGAAGATGAAGGGGAGTGTGTTCACTATATTCCACGGCCACCGTTCTGCTGTCAAATTTAAAGATTTTGGTTCAGCATTGAGCGAGGGTGCAAAACCAAGGTAACCGGGCTCAAGAGACGCAATTTGAGTACCCTGAAAAATTCATCCGATTATTTGCCCGGCGAATCCAGGAAGAGCCAATCGAATGTGGATAAAACTGCAATAAAATCATATAGTTGCAGCTTCAATCGCGAGTAAAATTATGAACTTAAAAAGGATGACTTTTTACCCCTCAGGAGTGGCCCCAAAACGCTCGTCATCGTTCCGAGTATGCAAAAAATTTCAGGCTTGGCGAAGTGCACAAAATCTGGTCTACTAAGTAACACTGACGGACGATTGAAAGTCGCGTCTCTCCTCCACAACTACTTGGCATACTTCAACTCACGGTGCGGAGCTTTCATTTCCGCGGCAGGAGTGTGATGGTACTGTGCCATTCAGCCTTACAGAGTGCGACCGCGAAAATTCGCGTATGGCAATTTCAAATATCATTTCAATCAACAGCTTTTCAATAATCTTTGGGAGAAAGCAGCAGATATGAATTCCTCGGCACCTGATTTCGAAGTCGGCATTATTGGCGGCGGCCCTGCGGGATCCAGCATGGCGGCGTATCTGGCCAAGAATGGCATCAACTGCGTGGTGTTTGAGCGCGAGTTAATGCCGCGTCCTCACGTGGGAGAATCCCTGGTCCCGTCTTCGACCCGGGTCTTCAAAGATCTCGATTTTCTGCCCAAGATGGAGGAAGCCAAGTTTCCGCACAAGTTCGGCGCGGCTTGGACTGCAGCTTCCGATGCCAAGGTCTACAACATGGATTTTGGTGGAGTCTCCGCCGACTGCCACGTGGACATTCGCTTTGAAGAGCGCAGCCAGCCCGGCGTCAGCCAGAATTACACATACCACGTGGACCGCAGCAAGTTTGACTTGATGCTGCTGCAGCACGCCAACCAGTTCGGGGCCAAGGTTTACGAAGGCGTGGGCGTGAGCCGCGTAGATTTCAGCGATCCCAATTGCGCCGCCATCAAGTACAAAATGGGCAAGAAAGAAATGAGCACCACTTGCCGCATCGTGGTGGACGCCAGCGGCCGCAAGACGCTGGTTGGCAACCAGATGAAGTGGCGCATTCAGGACGATCACTTCGACCAGTACGCCATCCACACCTGGTTCGATGGTTATGACCGCCGCTGCATGGCTTCCAACAAGCAGACGCAGGGCGATTTCATTTTCATCCACTTCCTTCCCATCACCAACACCTGGGTTTGGCAGATTCCGATCAGTGAGACCGTCACCAGCATCGGCGTGGTGACGCAGAAGAAGAATTTCGCCAAGAGCAAGGAATCGCGCGAGAAGTTTTTCTGGGATTGCATCAAGAGCCGTCCGGAACTGTATGAAGGCCTGAAGGCGCAGGGTTCGGAGCAGATGCATCCGTTCAAGGATGAAGGCGACTATAGCTATGCCATGAAGCAACTGGCCGGCGACCGCGTGGTTCTGGTCGGCGATGCCGGACGCTTTGTCGATCCTATCTTCTCGACCGGCGTGAGCATCGCGTTGAACTGCTCACGATTTGCCCACAAAGACATTATCGGCGCGCTCGAGACTGGCAACTTCAGCCGCGAGGCGTTTGAAACTTACGAATCGACGCTAAAGCGCGGCACGCGCAACTGGTACAACTTCATCACGGTTTACTACCGGTTGAATGTTCTGTTCACGGCGTTCGTGCAGGATCCGCGATACCGGCTGGATGTGTTAAAGCTTCTGCAAGGCGACGTTTACGAGGATGCCGAGCCGCCAGTGCTGACCCGCATGCGCAACATCGTGCA
The DNA here is from genome assembly GCA_963758565.1 of uncultured Acidobacteriota bacterium. Classification (GTDB taxonomy): domain Bacteria; phylum Acidobacteriota; class Terriglobia; order Terriglobales; family Acidobacteriaceae; genus Sulfotelmatobacter. The sequence goes on from CAVWVX010000001.1 coordinate 2,348,490, forward strand.
ACAGGTGGAACGCGATCCCAACCACGCGCTGCACGGTTTCCTTGGAGACCTGACGTCAGACGCGTTCGTGGAAGCTTCCGCCTAAGCATTGCCAATAATTATGGGACGCTGGCCCGCGCGGGCGTCCCGCTTTAGAGCTGAGCGGCATAGCAAATACCTTGGAGAATTACATTGAATATTAAGAGCTCCGAACCAGATTTTGAAGTAGGAATTATTGGCGGCGGCCCGGCGGGAGCGGGCATGGCGTGCTACCTGGCGAAGGCCGGTGTGAAGTGCGTCGTGTTCGAGCGCGAGCTGTTTCCGCGACCGCATGTCGGCGAATCCCTCGTGCCTTCATCCACTCGCGTTTTTAAGGACCTGGATTTTCTCGACCAGATGGAGAAAGCGAAGTTTCCGCACAAATTCGGCGCGGTGTGGACCACCAACGATGAAAATCCTGGCTACGTTCATGACCTTGAGGGCTTGTCGCCGGACTACAACGTCGACATTCGCTTTGAAGAGCGCAAGCAGGAAGGTATGGAAGACCGCAACTACACCTACCACGTAGACCGCGGTAAGTTCGACCTGATGCTGCTGCAGCACGCGCAGAAGCTGGGCGCCACGGTGTATGACGGCGTGAAAGTTGCGCGCGTGGATTTCGGACCGGAGCAGCCGGAAGTTTTCTTCAACATCGGACCGAAAGAGATGAGCGTCAATTGCAAAATGGTTGTCGATTGCAGCGGACGCCAGACCTTCCTGGGCAACCAACTCAAGCTGAAGATCAAAGATACGGTTTTCGATCAGTACGCGATTCACTCCTGGTTCGAAGGCTATGATCGCAGTGTATTCGCCAAGCGCGAGACCAACCTGGATTACATCTACATTCACTTCCTGCCGATTTCGAACACCTGGATCTGGCAGATTCCGATTTCTGACACCGTGACCAGCCTGGGCGTGGTTACGCAGAAAAAGAATTTCGCCAAGTCGAAGGAAGACCGTGAGAAGTTTTTCTGGGACACGGTTGGAAGCCGCCCCTTGATTGCCGAGACTTTGCGCAAGTCCACCCGCGTTCGTCCTTTCAAAGATGAAGGCGATTACAGCTATGCCATGAAGCAACTGGCTGGCGACCGCTTTATGCTGGTCGGCGATGCCGGACGCTTCGTCGATCCGATCTTTTCCACCGGCGTGAGCATTGCCCTGAACAGCGCCCGCTTCGCGCACAAGGACATTCTCAACGCCATCGACAAGAATGATTTCTCGCGCGAAAGTTTTTCCGAATACGAAACCAAGCTGCGCCGCGGCACCAAGAACTGGTATGAATTCATCTCAGTTTACTACCGGCTCAACGTGCTGTTCACTTACTTCATCAGTGACAAGAACTACCGTCTCGACGTGTTGAAGCTGCTGCAAGGCGATGTGTACGATGAAGACGCGCCTGAAGTGCTTACCAAGATGAAGGCGATGGTGGCCAAGGTGGAGCAGAACGAGAAGCACCCGTGGCACAAGTTGCTGGGCAACTTGACCTCGGACGCCTTCCGACCGCAGGTGTAGCGCGGCTTTAGCTTAGTCGTTTGATCTAGGATTGTCTGAACCCCCCGCGGCATGAGATTCTCATGCCGCGGTGTTCAGTTTTTGAGGAGAGCAAAGTGTCGCACACGAACCGAAATTTCGTCCTTGCGTACATTTTCCTCGTAGGGCTTCCCTTGCTCGGCCTGGTGGCCGTTCTGAAAGGTGGCCGCACGCTGACTGCACCTTTTTCGGTTGACGGTTCCTGGAAAGTAGAATCGAGCCATCCCGCCTCTTCCTCTTGCAGTGATTTCATCTCTGCCACAGACACGCCAATATCAATTTCGCAATCGGGCCCGAGCCTGGTTATCGCCTTAAATGGCGGATTAAGAACGGCCAGCGGCACTCTGAAAGGGAAAGTAATCACAGCGCAATTTGCCGGAACTGCGACCAACGGCAGAGAAAAATCATCCACCGGCTGCGGTGATGGCAGCCTCGTTCTGAACGCCGCTCTCGACCCGCTCACCGAACCTCGAACTATTCAGGGAACTTTCTCCGCTCCGGACTGCGTCTTGTGCGTGCCGATTGAGTTTCATGCGATCAGGCAGCCGAAAATGCCGGGGGGGACGCGCTAATGCCGAATCTTTTTATCCTTGTCTTGCAGGTGGCGGTGGTCCTGACCGCTTGCCGCTTGACTGGCGCCCTCTTCCGGAAGTTCCAGCAGCCTCGCGTGGTAGGTGAAATGTTCGCCGGCATTATGCTGGGCCCATCTTTTCTAGGATGGATCGCCCCACACTTCTCAGCCTACCTGTTTCCGCCGTCCAGCCTGGGATTTCTGAATGCCTTGAGCCAGATCGGCGTGATCATCTTCATGTTCCTCGTGGGCTTGAACATCAATCCCAAGGAACTGAAAAAAGAAGGGCACGCGGCCGTGCTCAGCAGTCACGTAAGCATCACCGCTCCGTTTGTGCTGGCGGCATTTTTGTCGCTTTACCTGTATCCGCGTCTTTCCGATGACAGCGTGGCCTTCAGCAGCTTCGCGCTGTTCATGGGCGCGGCCATGAGCATTACTGCGTTCCCCGTGCTGGCTCGCATTCTGCAGGAACGCAAGATGATGCATAGCCGATTGGGCACGGTGGCGATTGCCTGCGCCGCGGTGGATGACGTTACCGGCTGGTTCATTCTGGCTTACATCGTCGTGCTGATTCGCGCGTCGCACTCGCCCACTTCCATCTGGGTTACGCTGGGGGGCATTGTTATTTTTGCCGTGCTCATGATCTATGTGGTGCAGCGCATGTTGGAAGGCATCTTCCTGAACGCTTACAAGAAATGGGGACACCTCAGCGAAAACCGCATGGCCTTCATGATGCTGTTGGTGCTGGCATCGGCGCTATGCACCGAGAGGCTGGGCATCCATCTTTTGTTTGGCGCATTTCTGATGGGCGCCATCATGCCCAAGGAGCCGGTATTCGTCCGTTACGTGCTTGATCGCTTTGAAACCATTACGGTCACGTTGCTTCTGCCGCTGTTCTTCGCATTTACCGGACTGCGCACCAATGTCGCGCTGGTGAAAGGCCCGACCATGTGGATGTATTGCGGCCTCATCATTCTGGTGGCGACCGCGGGCAAGCTGGGAGGCTCCACGCTGGCGGCCCGCTTGAGCGGCATGCCGCTTCGTGAAGCCGCCGGCCTGGGTACGCTGATGAACGCCCGGGGTTTGATGGAACTTGTGATCCTCGACGTGGGCCTCGATATCGGCGTAATCTCGCCTGCCTTGTTCTCGATGATGATCGTGATGGCGCTGGTCACAACCTTCATGACCACGCCGGTGCTGAACCTGGTTTGCCCGAAGGAGTATATCGAAGGCGAGAAACTGGGCGCCGAACGGGTCATCGCCGCGGAAGTCAGTCTGCAGGAAACTGGCGTAGCGTAGCAGGACTCGATAGGGTCATCGCGCCACCCTCTACTTTTTCAGCGCGTCTTCGCGCTCTGTTTCTGCATCCACTTCCACGCGGTCGTCACAATGTCATCCAGCGTTCGCGTCGCCTTCCACTGCAAAATCTGCTCGGCCTTTCGCGGATCAGCCACCAGCGCCGGAGGATCTCCCTCGCGCCTCGGCGCGATGCGCACTGGAACTTTGCGTCCTGTAACTTGTTCAATCTTATCCAGCACTTGTTTCACAGAGTATCCGCTGCCGGTGCCAAGATTGACTGCGATCGAATCCGCGCCACTCGCCAGGCGTTCCAGCGCGGTTACGTGCGCGTCTGCCAGGTCGTTTACGTGCACATAATCTCGCACGCAGGTTCCGTCAGGCGTGGGATAATCCGTGCCGAATAAATCCATTGCTGGACGCGCTCCCGTCGCCGCCAGAAATGCCGAGGGAATCAGGTGGGCCTCTGGTTCGTGCAGTTCGCCAATTTCTCCACTCTCGTCGGCGCCGGCGGCATTGAAGTAACGCAGCGCCGCGAAGCGCAAGCCATAAGCGCGGTCGTATGCTTCTAGCGCATACTCGAAAAACAATTTCGAAACGCCGTATGGATTCACCGGCTGCCGGGGAATATTCTCCGGGATGGGAACCTTCGCCGGAACGCCGTATATCGCGCAGGTAGAGGAAAAAATAATACGCCGCACACCGCAATCGACGCAGGCGTTCAGCAGGGTCAGCCCGCCTTCCACATTATTGCGAAAGTACTTTCGGGGGGCGATGACTGATTCCCCAACATAGGCGTGCGCGGCAAAGTGCATCACCGAATCCGCCCGCCGCAGGGCCGCGGATAATGTGGTTACATCCGCTATATCCGCCCGGATCAGCTCGAATCCCTTGGCCAGAAACTCGTGTCCGGTCGAAAGATTGTCGTAAATAATCACGTCATGGCCGCGCCGCCGCAGCGTTCGCGCTGCATGACTCCCGATATAACCCGCCCCGCCGATCACCAGAACGACCAATGCTGCCTCCGTGGAAGACCTATCAGTCTAACGGGTGGTCGGCGTTTTGTCCCATTACTCACAGTATGCCTATTCATCTGTTCGAATGGCTGCAACCTCGAAAGGTACCTGCAATCGGAGATGAGTCGCAGAATTTCGTCACAGAGGCTCAGCTATTCCGCAAATCGCGTGCTTGAAAATGAGGTAAGGTCATGGTCGGGTCGCCTGCCAGTTATGACCTGAGCCATTAAACGGGCGGTAATCGGCGCGAGCAGAATGCCGTCGCGAAAGTGCCCGGTGGCGGTGTAGTAGCCGTGGATTGGGGTTGCGCCCAAAATTGGCAACGAGTCCGGAGTGCCGGGGCGTAGTCCAGCCCAGCTCTCCAGGATTTTTGCATGGCGCAAGTCTGGAGCCAGGGCGAGTGCGGAGTTGTGCAGTCGCTGGATCGTGGCCAAGTCAGTTCGCTTGTCGAAGCCGGCCTCTTCCACAGTGGCACCCACCAGGAGGCGTCCATCGCTGCGCGGGATAAGATACACCTCAGGAGTGCGGACCACATGCTTGAGCAGGTCGCGCGGTTGCATGATGAGGCACAGCATTTGACCCTTCACCGGACGCGTCGGGAGAGCCAGAGGCCCCAACTGTCCAGACCATGCGCCGGCGCAGTTCACAACTTTCTGCGCTAGGAACAAAGTTTTAACGGTGGAGACGCCGCTGACACATCCATCGGAAATGCTGACGGCGGTGACCTCATCTCCCGATGAAAAATCCACACCGCGATTCTTGGCCGCTTTCCAGGCCGCGGCTGCGAGGGCACGAGGATCCACACTGCGCTCGGGCAAATAAAATGACCTCTGCTCTGAGGAGGCAAGTGCGGGTTCTAGTTCACTGATTCTTGCCGGAGCGCATGCTGCGAGTGCCGGATGGGAAACGTGTCCGGGTTTTGGAAAGAGAATTGTCCCCTGATCGCGAAGGTCAACCTTCATTCCGGATTCAATCTCCACCTCATGAACGAACTCGGGATAGAGTTGCGCACTGGCGCTGGCCAATGTTTGCAGAGGTGCGGGTGTTTCGAGTTGGCAATCCACCAGCATGCCGCCGGCGGCGTGCGAGGCCTCCCGTCCGGGTTCTCCCCGTTCTACAACCAGCACGCTGGCTCCCGTCTTGCGGAGTTCCATCGCCAACGACAGTCCGATGATGCCGCCGCCAATGACGATGACGTCCCAAGTCTTCATTGACACATTGTAGAAGGGAAGAGCGGCGAAAAAGGAAAGATGCTGGCGGCCAGGGATGGCTTCCAAGCCGGTCAAACTGCAAAGGCCCGGCAAGGGCCACCGTGTGCAGTCACTCCGCAGTGCAGACGTGGCCGCCAACTCTGGGCAAAGTTTGCCAGCCTGACCAGAACTTGCCTATCGGTTTAATCCGGTAGAAAGTGCGCTGGAAATCCTAAAACTCCGCCTTATTGCGCCGCAGGCTGTATGGGGGCGGCGGCGGCGTGCTTCATAACCTCCAGCTCTTTTTGCAGTTTTTCCCATTCTTTCGGATTTTTCTTGGTCACAATGGGGGCATTCGGGTCGGAGTAGTAACTCAACAAGTTGTCCCGGATTTCGGGTCGCAGCGGATCTCCGGCTTTCTTGGTGCTCAGTTGGTCGACCAGTTTGGCGAAGGTTTTATCGCTGAGCGAATATTCGCCGGCTTGAGTGTCGTGGCCGGTATCGAAATCACGATTGGGCAGGTAAAGTTTCCCTTTGGCTTCCTCGCGCAGAAGACCAGTATAACTTTCCACTGTGGCGTCCACGCTCTTGATGTATAAGTCTTCGGTCTGTTTGGTTGGAATTCTAAAGTCGACTGCCTTGAAAGGACCGACCTTGGGAATGATTTTCAAAAAGAATGCCAGAATTCTAGCGCCCACCCCCGGTTTATGGTAGACCGTACCCCACTCGTGCTCGTAGTTGCTGCGCGACAGATAATAGAGAAATTTTTTCTTGTTCGCGTTTTGCGTGTCGGGAACCATCACGTCGCTGCGCGAAAGCAGAGCCACACGAGTCATTTCCGGGATCAGTCGGCTGATGCTGCGGCGGAAGCTGCCAATCGATAGATCCACACTGCCAAACACATCCTCGAGCTTCAGCCCGTAGGTCTCCAGGAACGCCCGCTCCAAGAGTGGCTTGGAGACTTCAAACCCAATCAGGTCGTGGTAGGCGTCTGACGTGTAGCGATTTTTGGCTACCTGCACCATGTCGAAACCAAACTCGGTACGGATGTGCTCTTTCGGGTTATCGGCGTAAGTGACAACGTCGCCGTATTTCTTCCGGAGTTTGGGTTCATCGATCGCCACTACGCGATTGATGGTGGGGTGGCCGCTGTTGTCGGCGGCGTAGTGAGAGAGAGCGCCAAGGGCGAAGGCATACTCATCCAGGTCGGTCGCATCGCGCAGCAGCGCTTCCACGAAATCGCCGCTACGGACATAGTGCACCAGATCGCTGAAAAACTTGCTGCCGAAAGGATAGTACCCCATGTCCTGCAGCAAAGACCCACCATACGCGAAGGCATGTGCCTTCTTGAGATCGTCCTCAGTGGCGTCGGGGAAACGCTTCTGTAGCATGGGCAGAAGTTGATCCTTCCATAGCAGATCGACAATCTGCTCGTGCGTCAGCACCGAGTAGCTCCAGGTTGGAATGGAAAACAAACCAACGAACATCAGCAACGCAGCGCTGCGATACAAATGCTTGAGTGAGAAGCTCATAGGCGAAGTTTAAGATGCCGGAATTGAGGTAAGAGATAGGGGGATAACTTGGCGAAAACCTAAGGCGAACTCCCTAGGAAACAAATCGATAAAATGGAAGGGCCTATACAAGACCCTTCCATTTTACTCTCTAGGCAACTTTGCGCGATTTTGAACCGTTCTTTATGCCGCGGGTTGGGGACACCTTCTCGTCTTCTTCTTCCTTTTCCCCAGTTCCCTGAGCTGCTTGCGGATTGATTTCGTCCGCCAGTTCGGACAACTTCTGGTCGGCCGCCTTCTCCTCCTCAAGCGTCTGCTCCAGCAGCGAGACATGTTCTTTTTCGCCCAGCAGTTCAGCGAACGCGCGGACGGTTCCGTACCCGGCCATCTCATAATGCTCAACCCGTTGGGCTGCGCCGATGATGGCGGCGTCCTTCACCGTGTCGTCGTAATCCTCCTTCATGGTTTCGGCGCCTTCTTTTACCAGGCCTTCCATCCCCATGCATTTCTTGCCGGACGCTTTTTCGCCCAACTGCTCGAAGATCTGTTCCAAACGCGAAACGTGTTCGGTGGTCTCGCGCAGGTGATTTTCAAACGCTTCGCGCAGTTGATCGTTTGCCGCTGCCTTGGCCATTTTTGGCAGAGCTTTCACCAATTGGGTTTCGGCATTGTAAAGATCTCGAAGTTCGTCAATATAGAGCTCTTTTAATGAGTCCTTCTGCATTGTTATTCCTCCAGGAAATGAAATTCCGCCAAGCGACTTCAGAGTTGCAGGCGTTGGGTTTCTGTTTTGAACGTAGTCTGCAGGCGAGTGATGGCACAATACCCCGGAGTCCGTACGGAGGTTTTTTAAAACCAGCAGATAAAATTACAGCCGGGACCGGACGTGGAATCTACGTGGACGCGCCGCGGTTCAATGCTTCTTGGCAATCCGAGGCACGCGTTTCGCGCGCCGTTTCTTAGCGGGCCGCGACGAACTTTTCTTACGGGCTCTTTTAGGTCGAACACCCGAGGAAGTTTGCCGGGCCGGGCTCTTCTTTTTTTGTGCGTCGAGAACCTCTTCGACCTTCGCTCTGGTTTTTCCAGGTAGCGCGGAAACGCCGCTGGTCAATTCGTGAGTTGCTTTTGTGAGGGTGCCGGCCGCATGGCCCAGTTTCCGCGCGACCGTAGTGAGAAGCGGCTCAGAGTTTCCAGTCTGCTTCTTGGCTCTCATGGTTTCCTCGCCGGGCAAATTTTCGATATTCCCCAGTTCGATCATAAAAGAAGTCCCGGCCTGAGCCGGGACTTCCTGGAACAGCGATCATTGCAACGAAGTGAAGACTAGGAGGTGCGACGGGAACGGTCGCGGTTCTGGTCATCTTCTTCATTCTGACCCTGTCCGCCTTTTTTCTGCTGGCCGGGTTGATTGGTCTGGGCGCTCTGATTTTGCTGGCTCTGTCCAGATTGTCCACCCTGCTGTCCGTACTGGTTACCCTGTTGATTTTTCTTATCCATATCGTCTGCCATGAAAGTTCCTCCTGAGAAAGCGCGGGATTAGCCACGCCTTCGGAATTTATCGCTCTGAAGTTTTAGTTGCTGCAATATCTTGCAAAGGTTGGGAAGCTCTTCGGAGTTGTGCGCAGAAGTTTTTCATTTTTCGAGTTCGCGAAGAGTTTCCCCATACCTGTTCCGCCCACTACACCCGGCCGCGCCGGGTCATGTGGGCTACTAATGAAATTACAAACAGCACCAGGAAGACAAAGAACAAAAGCTTGGCTACGCCGGCAGCGGCAACGGCTACGCCCGTGAAGCCCAGCACGCCGGCTATCAGCGCGATCACCAAAAATACTAAAGTCCAATAAAGCATGTTGCCTCCTATTGAGTTTGCAGTTACGGAACAACAGTAGTCCGATCCAGTAAAAGTCCGAATCCTCTTGAACCCGTATTTCAACCTTGGAAGGGCTGTAAGTGAATTTCTTAGAGAAGGGAGCAGGTGCCAATTCCCCAGTGAACCAGCACCTGCTCGATGGGGGCGTCTGTCGAGTAGAATGGCAGATTAATCAACGCTCCTTTGCGCCGCCATACTGTAAATCGTGTATTCCATCCAATAATTCAACCCTAGCCCCTTTTTTTCGAAGCGCCAGCATCATTCCATTACGGTAAAGTTGTCGCCGCTTAAGGCAAATGATGTATAGACGCTGGCTCGCCCAAAGCATAAAACCGGAATATAAGGTTTGTGCAGGCGATGGCCACTTCGCCTTCGTTTTTATGGAGGTGCGACATGAAACCATGGGCTTGCCTGAGAACCGCACTGATCTTTCTGTTGGCCGCGTCCCCGGCCGCCTTGTTCGGGCAGAATGCCGCCAGTCAACCGAGTCCCGCTCTTCCCTCTGAAATTCTAGGTCCGCAATTGATTGCCTGGTCTCAGATGCAGAGGCCGCAACCGGTGCCGCAGCCCATGCCTTCGCCCAACCCGGCCTCACAGCACACCGAGCCAGCGCCGCCCCAACCACAGACGCCGGCCGCACAAACTTTCACCGGCACAATCGTCAAGGATGGCGACAAATATTTTCTGAAGGCGGCGGGAACCAACGTGTACCAGCTTGACGATCAAGAACGCGCGAAGCAGTACGAGGGCAAGCAGGTCAAAGTCGCGGGCACGCTGGATGCTTCGGGCAATAGTCTGCACGTCACCAGCATCAAGCTTCTCTCGTAGATGCCGATTACAAACCATGCTGGATTCACAGTGACTTTTCCTTCTGGATGCGCAGCCGCACTCAGAGGGGCCGCCTTCGCGTTTGCCCTGATGTTTCTGACCGCAAGCCAGGGTGCGGTAACGGCTAAAGCTCAATCGTCAATCTCCACCACGCCAGCGCAACACTACGAGGGCGTCGTAACAGACACTCATTGCGGCGCAAAACATTCTGCATCCATTGGCGATACCGCGGGCGACTGCACGATACGCTGCGTGCGCGCAGGGGAACAGTTTGCCCTTGTGGTCGGCGAATCTACCTACCTGCTGGAAGGGGATCCGGCAATTTTGAAACAAGCCGCCGGACAACGCGTCAAGGTGTTTGGCACTCTGAACGATGGAAGAATCTCAGTAACCTCGATTACCACCCTGTAGACGCGCCCGTTCCCCGGCGTTAATCCTGTTAGCGAGTTGACTATCGATCCTCGCTAGATCTGCGCCGGTTCATCGGGATCGGGCTCGCGTACCGGGGCGTCCGGATTCTCCATGGGATTGGGCGGTTCCTTAATCGGCGGCGGGGACGGTTCCGCGGGGGTGCGGCAGTCGTAAAGGTGTGAATTGGGCAGCTTCCGTTGCGCTTGACTGAACATAAAATTTTGATGCCGCATGTGAGAAAAGGGAAGCCGAAATCCTCCGCCGGCCGGAACTCCTCGCGCCGGCTGAATGTGGCTTTGCATACACGCTGTGCCACCGGCGGCACGCCTCTTCATTTTTCGAGTGCCATCCGTTCACGCCTAACTCATTGAACACAAAGCGGGCAAGAGTCCTATCAATGTGAAATCTGACTGGAACTGCGCATGCATTCCTCCTAGCGCAGCTTTTCAGCAGTGCACGTCGGGAGGAAATATGGCACGGTCCGCGCGGAGCAGAATCGGCAGTCAGGCGTTTTTCCATGCAATTCTTATTGTCCTGGTATTAACCAGCCTCAATCTGGAGGCAGCCTTAGCGGCTCAGGCGGACGTCACCCTGCCTCAGGTCGGCGAAGGATGTTTGCTTTATCGCTCGCCGATCGCGGGCCGCTACGAAGCCGTTCCGTTGTTGCATACCGACGCGGTGCTGGAGGTCCGTGGCCTAGTGGCATCCGCTACCGTCACGCAACAATACTCCAACTCCACCACCCAACCGGTCGAAGCCGTTTATGTCTTTCCGTTGCCCCACGATGCTGCCGTTTACGACATGGAAATCCGCGTCGGCGACCGTGTGATCCGTAGCGTGATCCGCGAAAGGCAAGAGGCCAAGCGGGTGTATGACGCGGCCAAGTCAGCCGGCAAGCGCGCGGCTTTACTCGAAGAAGAGCGTCCGAACATCTTCACTACTTCAATCTCCAACATTATGCCCGGCGACCGCATAGATGTTCGCCTGCGCTACGTGGAGCCTTTGCGATGGGAGGCCGACCAGATGCGGATTGAGTTTCCCATGGTCGTGGGCCCGCGCTACATTCCCGGCACGCAAGCGGTTGGACACGGCGGTACCGGTTGGGCCTCGGATACTGACGCGGTGTCTGACGCGTCCCGGATTACGCCCGGGGTTCACCATCCCGACAGCCGCTCTGGTCATGACATTTCGGTGGCCGTCGATCTCGATTCCGGTTTCGACACGGCAGCCATTCAAAGTATCTCGCACCAAATCAGCGTGCGCCGTCTGGCTGATGGCCGGCAGCATATAGACCTCGCGACGGGAAATACAATCCCGAACAAAGATTTCATTCTGGATGTGAAACAAGCGGAGAGCATTCAACCTAAAACCGCATTGTTCCTGTCTCCGGCGCGCGATTCAGGCGAAACCGAGTTTCTGCTCGCGGCTTTTCCTCCCACGGTGCAGCCCGGCGCACGCATGCCGGTCGAAATGCTTTACATGATCGACGTTTCGGGTTCGATGGAAGGCACTTCCATCCAGCAAGCTCGCGGAGCGTTGCTACAGGCTCTGGATCGTCTTCAGCCCGGAGATCGCTTCGGCGTTCTCGCCTTCAGTAGCGGCTACGGTGAATTCTCTCCCGAACCGCTGCCTGCAACCGCGGAGAATCTTTCTGCCGCGCGCCGCTATGTGAAGGCCCTGCAGGCCGGCGGCGGGACGGAAATGCTTCCCGCGCTCCAGCACCTGATGCGCAAGCCGGTAAGCCCGGAATACGTGCGCCACATCATTCTTCTGACCGATGGAGATCTGGGCAACGAGGACCAAATCTTCTCCGCCATGCGCTCCGATCTGGGCAATGCCCGCTTGTACACGATTGCCATCGGCAGCGCACCCAATCTTTTTCTGGCCACCAAAATGGCCGAATTCGGCCGTGGAACGTTTACTCACATCGCCGACATCAGCGAGATCGAACAGCAGATGTCGCGACTTTTCTCCAGTATAGAAAGTCCGGTCCTCACTGACGTCAAGCTGACTTTCACCGGCGTGGAAGCCGGCGAGGTATATCCGGATCACATTCCAGATCTTTTTCTGCACCAGCCGCTGCTTATCTTTGGCCGCATCACCAAAGGACGCTCGGGCACGGTGCACCTCACTGCCCGGGCCGGCAACGATCCCTACGAAGCCAGCATTGCCTTCGACGCATCGCAGGCCAGCTTCCATCCCGGCATCACTACTCTATGGGCGCGGCAGCGCGTAGAAGACCTGATGGATCAATGGCGCCATAGCGACGAGAAAGGCCAGGCAGAAATTCACGGCACTGTGATCGCTCACGCCATTCGCTATAACCTGGTCACACGTTTTACTTCGCTGGTCGCGGTGGAGGAAGTGGTGGTGAATCCTGGAGGACAATCAGCCACCGCCGCTGTACCCGCTGAATTACCCGCCGGAATGCAATTAGAAAAAGTCTTTGGCGCGCCTGCCACCGGGACCGCCGATGCTTTCCTGGAAGTGGTAGGGCTTTCTCTTCTATGTGCCGGAGTTCTCTTAAAGTTTCTGCTGAAGAAAATTCCGGCGGGAGCATTCTTGTGAAAGCGTTGCGAGTTTTGTGCGCCCTGATTCTCTTGAGCGGGGCTTGTCTCACCTTTCGTGCCCTGTATATGCACGCTAAGGCCGAGCTCGCAGGGTTGCTGATCCGAAGGGCATGGGAACAAAGCGTCCAAAACGGCGAGCCTCACCCACCGTGGGCGTGGGCCGATACGCACCCGGTAGCGCGGCTGCGGATCGCGCGCCTGAATTATGACGAGATTATTCTCGAAGGCGCCACGCCGCGCACTTTGGCCTTTGGTCCGGCAAGGCTGTTCAGCGCGGCGGCCCCCGGCGCTTCGGGAAACCTGGTGCTGGCAGGCCACCGTACCAGCTGGTTCAGGCCTCTTGAAAATATTGCTCCGGGCGACCGGATTGAGCTTGAGTGGTTCGGCCCTCACGGTGGTTTACGTAGCAAGAATTACGCCGTAGATGTAATTCGCGTGGTCGATCCCCAGGACGTGAATTTGCTTGCGCCCACTGCCGAAGATGCTTTGACCCTGATTACCTGCTATCCCTTCGGATATGGTCCGCGTTCTCCCCAACGTTTCATCGTCCGGGCAATTCCATTTGATCCAGCACCTGGCAGAGTTGCGGACTAGGTGATCAACGAAAGCGAAGGAGTGGTTGGGGAGCCGAAAGGGAGCAGGAAAGACTGCTGACTTGGCTTTTGCGACAGCTAACATATTTACTCTCCAAATTTAAGAGGAGATATCGGATGAAAACAAATCCGTGCGAACAAGTCTTTGAAAAGTTGCTGAACCCAAAAGAGGTCGGAAAGCTCTTTGGAGTGTTTTCGGCAACGGTATTGCGAATGGCAAGAGCCGGTCGACTTCCAGGTGTGAGATTCGTAAGGTTATGGCGATTCAGTGTGACTTAATTGAATGGGTGGGTCGCGGCGGGCACGACTGTCAGTAGAAAATTTCGAAGATCCATACCGTTTCCAGATTGGTTGTTCAAATCGGCATCTGTAGGCTCGTTACATGACCCACGATTTCCGCTCTTAGCGCAGCGGAATGCCGACATTGACCGTTGCGCTGAAGACGTTCTGATCGTCTCCGGCGCGGGTCGGGTCGTATAGATAGCTGCCTCGCACGGATACGTCGAACCAATGCCAGCGATAGCCGGCCGCGACCGCCGCTTCGGCGCCCAGTTTGACTGAGTCGCCTACCACCAGGCTGGGCCCTGCCTGAGCCGAAAGGTATGGGCCCGTTTTGTCGCCGATCCTCACCCCGGCGAGAATAGATGAAATCATGTCCTGGTCCACGTGGAACAGATCAGGCTTCACGCCCGCATCGAGGGGATTGCCTACTACGGTAATCCCGATGCCAAGCGTGGGACTGAACAGGCCGAGCACGGGATGCCGCAACTCGCCGCCCATGTAATACCGGGCCTGCCAGGTATTGTGACTGCCTGAACGGCTGAACCCGCCGCCTCCCTGGAAGAGAAAGGTCACTTCTCCGGATTGCGCTCCTGGAGGATTGACACCCCCTGCGGCTTGACGGGCAGCCATGCAACTGGCGACATCGAGACCCGCGACGCGGCAGATATCGTCGTCGTAGGGTTTGTTGAAATGGTTGGACATGATTGACTGGTCGCGGTCTTTGTCCGGCGGTTCGTGGATATCCCTTCGCACCTGCTCTTTGAACCAGTACAGGCGGGAGCTCATGGCCAGGTCTGGATTCGCTGCATGCGACTCGATGTAGTTGTAGCGGTCTGGCAGTCCAAGCAGATGGTGTACCTCGTGAGCGATGGCATGCGGCTCTTCCGGGGTGAAGTTTCCTGACGTTTCCCACTTGCCCAGATTCACTCCCACTTCGAAGACGTCATCCGGGACATGGTCGTCGGACCAGTTCTTATCCACGTATACAATGTCGACGGAATATCCTTTCGTCGAAGCTGCCTTTTCAGTGGCATCTTCAAGGCTCTTCACTTGATCGATCTGGGCATCCGTTGCCTTGCCGCGTCGGACCAGATGAATCTTGATCAGTACGGCAATGTCGTTCGGGTTGGAGTTGTCAACGTAGTACATCTTTCCGCCCTGACCCGCCCGCTTGATGAAATGTGCACGATGAGCCGCGGTCACTGTTTCCTCGACGTCTTTGTGACTTATCCCTTCCTTGGTCTTCAGCCGTTTCTCCTCCTTCTCTACCGTCACAGCCGCCTTGGCTTCCGTTTTGGCTTCAATATCAACGGCGGGCGCGTCTTGAATTGCGAAGAGTTGTTTCAGGTGTTCGGAGTAGTAGAGGCACTTATCGGTGGGTTTGGCGGCGTTGATGATGTCTTCCGTGACCTGCCTGTCTTGATCGGGTAACCCTTGATAAACGGCCGTCGCGCGAATGTCCGACGCTGTCTTGTCGTACTGGGCGGCACTGGCCGCGTCAGGGCAGCACTGGATCTGTCCATCCTGAGGCTGCAAAGTATGGGTAAGTTCGTGAGCGATGAGCTTGCGGCCGTCGACAGTGTGCGGCGAAAAGCGGCCTCCCGCGAAAACAATATGGGAGCCGAGCGTATAGGCCTGGGCTCCGACTGCGCGGCTTGATTCGCCCGCCGCAGTATCTGTATGAACACGGATATGGCTGAAGTCGTGTCCGAAGCGTGACTCGAAGAACGTGCGCGTGGTCGCATCCAGAGGCTGGCCGGAAGAACTGAGAACATTTCGGACCGCCGGCGGAACAGCGTGGGTTGTGCCGGAGATAGAAGAATTCGGATGCGGTTCCGGTTCCCCGAGGCCGGAGTGGGAGTTGCCAACACGAGCTCCGAGGTTTTCGGCTCCAGCTCCGCGCGACCTCACGCGCGCGGGCGCGGGGTTTTTCGTGACCTGCTCGGCTACCTGATGCGCTTCGCGCTCGCGATGATCGCTGGCTCGCGTAGACGCGAGAGCACTCCTTACCTGCTGTGCGCTGCGGGAGCGCTCCTCTTTCGCGGAAGTTTTCGACTTTTGCCCGCAGCGGGGACAGCCTCCTCCACAAGGGCATACCTGCCGGGAACGTTTCGGCGCGCCGACCGGGGACGTTACCGGAGTAGCCTGACGACGAGCGGGGACCGGCGAAGACTGTTTCGCGGGACGGCGTTCTCGGGAAAGCATCGCACCTTCCTTATCTCGACTCGGGTTTAGCGCCACTCTGGATTTGAAACGACTTCGATTGTTACACCAAGATTGGCTGCTTCCGCACGAATCTCTTGATGAACCAGTGAGGGAACTATGCTGTCTGGGACCAGAATTCCCAAATTGTAAGCATCGGCCACTGCATGAGCAGTCTGGAATCTCGGTTGCCAGCGCATATAATAAACCAGTTTTTTCTGGTCGCTGAAGCGCGCCAGGCGAACAAAACCGACGCTCTGATTTACCGCTTCACGGTCCGCTCCGACAAAATCCCGATACTTGGATTCCCCAACAAATTCGGCGGAAAACGAAATACCAGTCTCGGTCGCCGATGCAGTTCCATCCGGGTTCAGATATGTAGTTTTTCTCCCGGGAGGAAGATGATCTGGTTCGACAGCAGTCGGAAGTCCGACAGTAAACCTTCTCCGGATGTCGTTTCCAGGCGGAAGCTTGTAATCGATGTATTTTTCGAACAGATGTCCTGCCTCCTGCTCTATTGCACCGGGTGCGCCGAGTTGACGCGGATAGCCAATAATCTCCGGGAACTCGTCTCTTGTCTTGAGGTATCGGTAGCGGATGTAGTCGTTCTCCCGCTGGATGGGCCCGCGATAAGCTCTCCAGTCGCGTTTCAAGCCGGCCAACTCTTCCTTGGGAATGGCATTGATCTCCACTCGATCCAGTGCATCGTGGAATGAGTTTGCTGGGACTGGTCGGGCCTTTGGGTCGATGGGCTTGCCGCCAATTTCAGTGATCGGCTTGGATCCCGGATGTTCAAGCCCCGCAGTCTCCTCGGCAATCATTCGTTCAAGATCTTCGGGAAAGGTGGACGTTGGCAGCGGCGCGACATTTGTCCCGCCCTGTCCCGTCCCTGCCCGGGACGCCTCTGACGCAGCCCGTTCTTCTGCCCCGAAAGCGCGTCCGGAGGCGGAATCCATGAAACCAATGTCCTGAAGCACCTTCTCCATGTTCCTGATCTGTTCGGGGTCGTTGAGGCTCTTCCTGTCGACCACAGACTTTGCTGCTTTGCGGACAATCCCTTCTGACAAGGAACCAGGACGAAGGCGGCTCGATACCCAAAAAACTCTTTCCACCTCTTGTGCGGTGAGCATGGGGTAGGCCTTGGAAATCGAAGCTGTAGTAACCACGCCTCGCGTCACTTTAAACACCTTTGAGACCATGGGCAGCAATACGAAAGCGCCGAGGACAGCTCGTTCGACTGGTCCCAAGTCATTTCCAAAAAGATCCACACCCAGGATCGCCTCGCCGGCACCCACAATCTGGCCAACGATCGGAATGAAGGAAATGCCAGTTTCAACCGCCATTTGCCAAGCTGGGCGGTAGATTTCGACCGCATAATGCTCGACGTAAGGTGTGGATTGTGCCAGAAGAAATTCGTTGTAGAGATCGGGATGCTCTGCGAGCCAGGAGCGGAAGTCGTTCTTAGCCGAGGTCCTGTAGAATCCGGGCTTGTTCGTCGATTCGATGAACTCGTGCAGGAACCGCCGGCCGATCTGGCTGCGCACCTGAATCTCTGCATCGCTCGCCATTATCAGATATCCCACGCCTCGTGTGTGGTCCTCGGCTATTTCCGGATCGGGGATCTTCCAGACGTGAGCTTGAAGAAAATCTATTGCTTCATCCAATTTCTTGCCGGCGGCTTCCAAATTTAGCTTGTCCTCACGTTCCTGGGCCTCTCTGCGGATATTCGCCAGCAGTTGTTGCTCTTGCGCCCGAGCCCACTTGTCGAGCGTTTTTCGATATGCACTAGACCAAACACTCAGCGGGTTCGTTTCGCCTAGTTTCGGATCTTGCAAATGCGCGTCCAACCATGACATGTACCGGCCCAAAGCCTCGTCCAACTGTCTTTTTTCATCAGCGGGTGCATTTCGAGCCAAGGCTTCAATCGAATACTCGACCTGGAGGAATTTACTAATCGACGAAGACGAAACTCTTGAAGAGTTTTCTTTCAGCGCCCATGACCATAAGTCGCTGGGTTCTCGGGAAAGAAATTCCGGATTTTCGTAGTTCTTGTCGATCCAATCCGTGTAGCGAATGAGCGCCGACAAAGTAAAGGAATCTTTAGTCGGCACGGATATGACGTAAGCCATGAATGCCTGGCGCTTCCCACGACGCTTTCCCGCCGGCGAATCGTCGCGGATGGCGGTGGACTCAAACCAGATTTCGCCCGCAACGGTGCCGTTCTTTGGGGAGTACGCCCTGCCGCGGCTGGCGACACGTAGCCGAACGAATGGACGTAACCGGGCGACCTCGTCGATATATTGTTTAGCGACCAGATCTGGTACGTCGCGAGGAAGCATTTCCGCCGCTTTTATCGGGGTCGTCAGACCGGGCAGTATGAGACCTTCGTGCGTAATCTCCGTTTCGAAGCTATAGTCTGGCTCTGCCCGGCTTCCTCCGCTGATCTCGATTCTGACCTTGTCCCCAGAAAGTAGATAGCCAATGTTAGGATCAATCTTCTTCTCTAGGTCTAGAAGATCGTCGAAGCCTGACGACGGCACTTTCTTGAGCAGTGTGTTCCAGCGTCCACTGAGACGCATCGCTTCTACCACGAAGAGCAGAGCCTCGGGACGTAAACTCCGGAGGATCTTTAGGGCCTGGAGAGCCTCAGACTCGGTTACACGCCAGTCAGTAATGCTCGTAGACAGCAAATCGGTCACAGTCCGTAATGAATTCTGAATTTCGTCTGCTTCTTCGGAGTAGGACTCCGTTTTTTGCGGAGATGTACCTGCCGGTTTGCGAAAGATCGCGCGGCGTCGTGGTGATGGGTCATGCGCCAAGAGCCGGGCCGGGCTTTCGAACGACGAGTGGGCCACCGATGCCGCGCTACCCTGCTGTAGCGTATGGACCAACTCATGAGCTAGCAGGAGTTGGCCTTCCTTGGACTCAGGACGATATTGGCCATCTGCGAAGACAATATGAGTGCCGCTCGTGTAGGCGAGCGCGCCCAGCACCTTGGCGGAAGCGGCAGCTCGGCTGTCCGTCGAGATACGGACTGCGCTGAAGTCGTGCCCCAATCGCGGTTCCATGAACGCCCGCGCGGCAGAATCGAGAGGCCTGCCTGCGGAATTCAATACTTCATTGACGATGGGTGGCGCCTCAACGGTATTGGCGGCATTTTCCATCTGAGGTGTGATCTCGCGCGCGCGGCGTTTCGGTTCCGCAGAGAAATTCAGGCGGGATGCAGGTGTGGGCGCAATTGAATTGAGCTTTGCGGATGCAGATGAATCAGTTGCCGTGGACTCAGGCGATCGCACTACGATTTCAGCGATTCGGTCGGCCTCGCGTTCATAGCGGTCCCAAGGGTCGTTGATGACCAATTCAGACTGAAAGATGCCGCTGTCGTTCGCTTTACCTCCTGTGTGTTTTGCAGTAGGCCTGGAGACGGAGTCCTGTCTAGGCGTAACGAGATGCTTTTGTGCCACTCCCTGACAGCGGGGGCATGCGCCGCCGCAAGGACAGGTCTTCCGAGAAGCGAACACGTCTGCCTCTCGCAGCGGCCTTGGTCTCAATTCCCGGATGCCGCTCGTTGTCTCGGACGACTTGCGTCGACTTGGGCGCTTCTCTTGCGCAAACATTGCCGATTGTTTCGATCACTCATTCGATGGAGGGGGTCGCATTCGCTCTTTCCGCTTCAGAGGGGTTTCGTTTTTCCTTTTGCCGGAGGCACGCCTCCTGTTTGAGTGCTTCCGCTCGTTTCGCCCTCCTTCGGTATCGCCACTTTCCGAATCGCCTCTGGCGGATCTCCGATCGGCTGGTCTCCGGCAGGTAGGACTATATTTTGAAACGTTGTGCTGCCGGAAGCTGGTTGAAAGGCGGCCGTAGAGAGATAAACCGGGTTGGCGCTGGTGTCGACGACTTCGATGAAAAGCTGCGGCGCCGCCGCCTGCGATGACGCGACTGGAGCGGGCGCCGGCATTTCTCCGGAGTAATTGATGAGGAAATAACCCGTGTCGTCGGTATAAGTGAAGCCATATTGCTGCTGATAGGTCTTCTTCGCGTCCACCAGGAAAACGGTATAGCGCGCAGCCGGATTCATTTGAGCGTCGACAACGCGGCCTTGCAACGCCCAGCCGTTGGCTGATACCTCAACTTGGGGCGCGCTGAACTGCAGACGAACCAGTGAGATTCTTCCGATCGTAGTCCTGCGAGCGGTGACTGCCGCTTGTGCGGTTTTAACGCGAGGATCGTCCGCGCCGTACTGCGCTTGCATCGCGTTCGCGGTCCGGGTGGCAGAAGCCAAACGCGCACGGTGAACGAGTTCGAGAGTCTGGACGCCCTGACCGACGCGACTGTCCGCGGAGGTGAGAGCAGCCTTCAGTTGCCCGGCTGCCTGAGTTGCATTGGTATTGTTCCCCGGAGATGTCTCTGATGTCGTTGCCATATATGATCCTCTAAAAGATTTTTACCGAATCACGAATGCTTCACAAGCCCAACGCCCTCGCTACTTCGTCCCATAACCTGATGCACGGCTTTGTACTTGCGGGGCTTACCAGAGCAATGTTGTTGTTGTCTGATGGATAGGTTCCCAGCACGATCAGGCAGTTGGTGGAAATATTCTGACCCGTGATGTTGATATATCCGACGGTAATTCCGGAAAAGAAAACCGTGCCAATGGGCTCCTGCAGGCGGTTGCTGGCGACGTTTGCCGTCCCGCCAAGCAGCAGTATATCTGCGAACGCGCTTAGCGCCCCGGCATCGAGCGAACATAGGTTGTTGGAAAAAATCAGCGCGTCAGGCGTGTAGATCAGCACCGACGACGCCTCACCCTGTCGGTTGGCACCTGCCTCAAGCTGGCAAATGTTGTTGCTGAACAGGACCGAGCCATTGGAGATTTCGCGGAACCCGCCTGTGCTGAGCCCGGTAGCTGCAGCCTGACCGTTCTTGTAAACGTTACTGGGAGAATTCGACGCGTTGACGGCATCGATGGCCGTGCCGAGATTCATGATGAGCACAGTCTGGGCAAGCTCGAATGTCGTCGCCGGTACCATTCCCCCGCAAGCCAGATGGTTGTTGACGATGCTGAATGGTCCAAGCCCAAGAATCGCCAGAGTGTAGTTCACGGGAACGCGAACCACGTTATGTTCCACGCGAACAGCGGGGAGTCCGGGCTCGTATGTGGGTGTGGCGCTGCGCGCAGCGTATAGCGAGTAGTCCGGCGGTTGCGGGAAGGTCGGTGATGTTCCCATCAGGATAACGATGCCGCCTCTCGCTCCGGTTCCAGCGATCTTCTGCTCGCTCACGCCCGTCCAGTCTCTGGTCTCAAGCACCCGATTGCGGCTGATCTCGATCATCTCTCCATGCAGGACAAAAATTCCGCAGACGTTGTCTCCTGGTTCGCCTCCGAAATCCGTGATCGCATTGTCGTAGATCACCAGGTTCTGCACGTCCGGGACGCAGACCGCGCCGTAACCGATAAAATCGGTGCTCGCAGACGCAAGAGGTGCAAGGTTCTGAAGCAGCGTGCGGCTGATTTCGTTATGAGTGATTACCAGGCCGACGATGCTGACCGCTTCGAGTTCGGTTGCAAGATCGAAGAATCCAACAGGACCGATTCCGCAGAGGCCCATGTTGCGGATGCGGTTGCGATGGATCTGAATATTGGTGAGCAGGCCGCCGGCGACGATCGTATTGCCCGGATTTCCGGGATCGGTGCCGCCAACGATGATCGTCCCGGTGCAGCAGCCGTCGTCAATGATGATGACTCCGGTCCACGTGCCTGTATCGTCTCCATTGGCATCGAGAATCGTCAGGCTGCCCAAAGTGATGCCGTTGCGGCTGCCGCCGTCGATTTCGTTTTCCAGAATGTACACGTCGTTAGAAGGTCCCCCGATCTGAATGCCGCCCGGGTGAAGCGCAAGAGTAACCGAGCTGTATACCAGTCCGGAAGTGTCGATGAACGTGCGAACCAGAGGTTCCATCGCGGCAGCAGCGGGCGCCGAAGAACTGGCCGTTGTCGTTGCAGCCGCGGGACTGAGAAGGTCGCTGAGCACAATCGACGGAAGCCACTCGCGTACTGACAGCGCAGTCTGAATCCCGACCCAGTTTTTCTCGATGTGAATCTCCGCGCCGCTGGTGAACACCGCAGGCCACAGACTGCGGACATTCTTCATTGCGATGCGGTTGCGTTCGATCGAGAGCAAAGTGACCTGTTCAGCGAGAATTGCCGGCAGAGTGGATGCGGTCAGGACCATATCTTCGATCGTGACGTCGGTGACGCCACGCTCCTCGATCGCGATTCTGGCCACGACTGCCGGGTTATTGGTGAAGGATGTGCCAGTTCCGTCGACTAGAATGCCAGCGTCTCCGTCGGCGGCTTCCACTACAAACGAGCGCAGTTCGATGTGTTGAGAATTGACGATGGTGAAGACGGCACTTATGGGATTGACTGGGCCTGGCCCACCCGCCGGTGCCATGATGGGCGGCGCTGCCGGCGAGCAGACGCGGCTGTCCCACCCGCATCCGTGGATAACGATGTCACGGCATCCCGAAATGCGTACTCGCTCGAAGTACCGGCCCGGCAGAATGCAGACCTCCCCGCCCCCCGGCGGAAGCGAATCTATCGCAGCCTGAATGGAGGTGAAATCGCCAAAGCTACCGACGCCATCTCCCACGCGACAAGTGCAGCAGCCGCGGTTTTGCGTCAGCGGAGGAACTATGCTGCGGCAGTCTTCAATCGAAGCAGCAGTGAAACTCCCGCCGCCCGACGCTGCCCAAGTGATTTCAGCGAGAGGCACCCGATAGTAAACAATGCCCTCAGGCTTTTTCGCGTTGATCAGCGTCTGCGGATTTGGAATGCCCTGCGCCCGAACCGGAAACATCCAGTAGTCCCCGGGAAAATATTTCCCGGCCCCGTCCGGATCGAATTGCAGCAGGATGCCGCTTTCCAGTTGCGCCGGCGTCGCGCTAATTGGGAAAGCGGAAATCGGCTGAACGCCATCCCACAAGCGGAAGAAAACTGTGCCAGTGGCAGTCGGATAAGCACCGAAGGTAGGCGCAGCCGGACACTGCAATGTGCTGCCGCTCAGTGTTGCAGTAGCGCCTGCGGTTACATGCGAGTATCCGAGAGCGGGATCGTAAGTTTCAATTTCCAGATAGAAGCTGGTTTGATTCACGCCTGTGATGGCGGGCAGGTTCGCCGTGATGGCAATTGCCTGAGTTGCGGGATCGAAGTTTCCACGCCCGACGAGCCCGCCGTTGATGCGTGACCACTTAAATTGACTCGGGCCTCCATTCGTTTCCGCGATTTCGATGCGGTAGAGCTGGTGCTCAAATCCGCTGTACCCTCCGGACCCGATCGCAGGACACGGACCGCCGGTAGAAATCGCCGGAGTGAGCGACGCTGTCAATGCGCCCCGTCCACTCTCGTCGTAGGTCAAGCTCGCGCAGGTTTGGCCGGCTGCCAGTCGAGCGAGACGAAATGCGAATGACGTTTGAAGTCGCTCAGCCGTGTCCGGTCCGCCCAGGGCGGGCTCCATCAGAACCTCTGGCATCTGAAAGCCGCTGACGGCGTGCTGCCAGACTTCCAGCACGACGGTGTCCACGGTTCCGGCAGCAACATCGGCGACGCTGCCCGCGTTGGGGACGATGGGTGGTTCGAGATAAGTAGCGGTGCGATTCACGGTATTGCCCGCGAGGCTTTCCAGCCGCGCCAGCAAGCCGTCGGCCCATATGTGGCCGGTGCCGACTGTAAGGCTGACGACTCCGCCCGTGAGCGATGCGGCGCTGATTCCGAAACTTCCCGGCACCGCGGATGGAACACACGCTCCCCGGCCCACCCAATCGCGCGCGGCAGTTTCGTGCCAGTTGTTTTCAATGAGGGTCTGGGAGATCCCGTCACTGTCAAGCAACACCTTGCCCTGCTGCGGCAGGATGCCATTAAAGTTGTCGTAAGGCGCGTAACGAACTCGTGAAAAATCGCCTTTCAAGACGCCCCCTTTATGTGACCGGAATGATCTCGACCTGTGTTCCCGCGGGCATATATTCCCGCAAGCGCACCTGTAAATTACGCCACCGGTGCGATTCCAGAAGACTTCCGAACGCGCCCATCTCATCGTCATTGGGCCCTTGTTCGAGCACGCGGGGATCGCAATCCAAGGCCAGCTGCGCATAGGCCGGCTGGTTCCATGCGGTGGCTGTGAAGTTAACTACCGCACCGATCACACAAGCAAAGTTTTGCGGCAGCCGGTTCGATTCATTGGCGAATGAAGACTGGCGGATGCAGCCGATCTGGTTATTCCAGACCTCAAGAGCGTGGCTGAAGATGCCGCCGGATCCGCTTGCGCTACGCAAGCGACAGCGTCCAAGAAACGTGCATTGCTGAAAAGCAACTGGTGGGCCGTATTCGTTTTCCGCATCAACCTCGGAACTGATGGCGAAGGCCGACGTATCATCCACTCCCGGCGGCGCGCCTGCATCAACAATGGATCCCTGAAGCGAAAGCGAGTACGGCGCTTCCATCAACTGCGGGCCGGTGATGCTCTGTGTGATCACAATCGCAGGCGTGACTTTGAAATTATGAAAATCCGTTGGATCGGCGAAGCCGAATTGCGCGTCGAGCTTCGTGCTAATGATCGCTGGAGCACGAGTGCCGTCGAGTTGAAGGAAGGAGCCGGGATCGAGCGTGCAGCCGGCTATCTCCAATTGGCTTACTGCTATGCGAGCGATCAGCGGAGTGACTGCCGCAGTCTCTTGCGTGATGTAAAGGCCCTGAAGCCGCAGATTGAGTCCGGCCACGAGCGCGTCGATAGCAGTCTGGCTTTGGCCGCCCGATGCCGTCACCGCGACAGGCCGAAAAGCCAATGGAGTCTTCAATCGAATCAGCGGACGGTTCCCATTCACCGCTACAATGGCGACGGGATATTTCAAATTGAGCGTCACCACACCGTTTTCCGTGGTTGTTCCTGCGACGAGGCTCAGGTCCAATTCGTAGGTCAGACTGTCTTCGATCGCAATCAGCACGGGCGAATTGGCGGTGTCAAGGTGATCGAGCGCGTGCTGCAAAGCCAATGGGTCCTGGCGGAGCTGAACATTTCTTCGTTGAACTGCCGGGCCGGTCCACACCTTGGGCAGTGGGATATCGACCGGCTGCGCTCCAACCTCACCCACTGCCCCATAAGTAAATGTCACGAGCAGAGAGCTCTCCAGGCTGTTTGCTTCCGCCGCATTCATCACCCCGAAAACTACCCGGCCGTTACGTGGATCGATGACAATTTCGCGATTGGCCAACTCGGGATGCAGCCCGGCTTCCCAACCGCAGAGATTTCCTCCGCGGATGGTCCATGTGTCGGTGGGAAACAGGGCTTGTGGAAGATGAAATTGCAAGCCGACGTCGGTCACCCGGACCGAGTTGAGATTCGTCGCGGTCGAGTCGTAGACATTCGCGGAGACATACTCCGACGGTGCGCCAAGGGGGGAGGCTTGCGTGATGCGCGGAGCGGGAATAGGCCCGGGTACTTCGTCCATCGTAGAAAGCACGGGCGGAACTGCCTCCGGAGCGACGCGCGACGTGTTAAACAACACAACCGGCTTACCGGAAGGCTCCATGTCGAAGCGCGCTGAATATTGCGCGTCCGTCGGCGTCGCAGGCGCCAAGGGCGTTGTTCCTTCCAGAAACGGCATCGATACCGGGGCCTGATACGCAGCAAGCCGCCATAAAAAGATCGCGAGGTCAGGCAGGTTGGGGCGCAGTGTTCCAATCTCGATCTTCTTGAGATCGGGATAGTGTGCAAAAGGATCGAACGGCGTTCCGAGAAAATTCAATAATGCCGGATCTTTGATCGGAACGGTTCCGCCGCGGGCAACTCCGGCCAGCACAGGATTCGTCGATTGCACATCCGGGCGCTGGTGATTCAGGTGCTGGAACCAGGTCAGAATCTCGCGCAGTTCCACACAGTGCGCGGGCCATTCCGTGAGATCGAAGGCGAGAAGTTCGATCGCATGAATCGTGCCCTTCATGCGCCGCAGTTCGACCGTGTCTGCAACGTCGGCTCGCAGCGTCCATGTTTCGCCAGAAAGCACGGACACGCCCAGCAGATCGCCGATATAAGGAATGACCCACGGGCTGCACGACTCGATGAAGAAATCGCGGTAGAGCGCGCCGATGCTATCGTGCAGAGCGCCAAACGCGTTTTCTACAACAGATAGATAGGCCTGAAGCTGGCCGGGCGGCATCTGCTCGCCATCCCGTTGCCGATAGATTTCCGGCATCCGCGAATAGAGTGGCACCTTGATTGTGCTCATGCGCCACCCGCCTGAACGGAGAAATGAGAACTGTAGAGCGCAAGCACGCGATCATCGGCACACGAGACGGTTGGCTGCAACAGCCACGGAAAGTGAATCCAGAGGATGATTGGATCGATGGCGACGCCTAGGGACCCAAAGGCCTTTACTTCGGCCCAGGCGACACCCTCGACATTTTGCACGGTTCCTTCGATGCGGCTCGTATATTCAGGCTCACCCAGGCTGCGGCTATCGACTGAAAACAGTCCGCCGGTCGGCGCCGGGCTGCCATCGGATGGCACAACTCCTAGGGCGACGGTAACAGCCGCAATTACTGGATCGCTCTGATATCCGGACAGAAGACCGATGGAGAGTGAAAGGTGTACGTACTCGAGTTTGGCATCGACCACCAGCACGGGAAAGCGATCCGCGCCGCGGTCAGCATTCGCTTGACTGATCGCGGTCTGCACACTCTTTAGTTGGGCCGGGGAGTCGTCCGAAAGAAGGACTGTCAGCTTTAGGAGCGGAACGTTATCCTGCGTATCCCACCCGGCGTGAGCTTTTTCGACGCCGGGAACGAGCAAGGCTTCGTATTCGAAATCGCTGAGGCTGACCACGCGGCCCAGTTCTTCCACGCGGCTCGGGCAGGACTGACGGATGTGAGCAGAATCCTCATCAGCCGTACCTCCCGTGACTTCGTTGTAGAGGCGAACCTGGCTCAGGTTCGCGACTCGCGCCATCGGTTGCGGTTTCGCACCGGATTGCCTCCATCCATTCGCCGCATTCCCGGTGCGGTATTGCACCGTGACGTTATTGATCCCCGAAGGCAACGTTGTTCCGTTGACGCCGTCCCCAAATTGCACCCAGGTATTGCCGGAATTATCCTCGCGCAGAATGTAGACCTGATCTTTTGGTCCGGAGGCGAAAAGCGAATCAACCTCGGTCCACTCGATTTCATTCACCAAAATCGTGAGCTGGGGTTGTCGCGGAGGAGTCAGGTTTTCATCCATCAACCAGGTGAGCGGAGCTTTCGGAATCTGGAAGCTCTGGTAAATCTGGCGCGCGTCGCCGTTGCCGAGGGGTACAGTTGGCTGAGTCTTACCCTGCGTCATCGGAACGACGTTGCCGAAGACAACAACTCCGGGCTTCGCCAGAGGGAAATCGGCCAGAGTGAATTGCGTCAATGCAGAAGATAGGCCCAGTGGGCGGACCGCGATCTGAGTGGTGTCGCCAACTGCGGAGCGATCAATGCTCACCGTGGTTTCCTCGACGCGAGCTGCTGTGTCGTCGGGATTCAGCGCCGCGAACTGCAGCAATCGTTGGTCAAGGGTCTGATAGGTTGTACCATCTCCGTAGTAGTCCAACGTGCTGGTGTCGGAGCTGGATACCAGAGAGCGCACCGAAGTGACACCCACGCCGTGACCGATCACTTCGTGGCAGACGGCCGTACGGCGATCGGTAAATCTGGCAATGGTGTACGGGACGTACCATCCGGAACTGACAGGCTTTTCAAATACAACGCTCGTGATGCCCGACTGCATCGGCCCCACGAAATCGGTGATGTTCAAGACTGACAGGACTTGCGTACACCCAAAGTAGTCGCCTGACGTGTAGAAGTCCGTCCAGGGAATATCGACGAGCATCTGAATCCCCGGGGAAAGATCATCCACGCGGCGTTCGAGAGGAAATCCCTGGAGCATGCCATCCAGCGTCATGCCTGTCTCAACGCCGGATGAGCTGATCGTGCCGTCGGAGGCGACAATCACCTGCGTTTGAGGAGCGTTGTATCCAAACGCGCGAAAGGTGCGGCCCAATTTGTAAGCCGTCATGCTTCCCGCCACACCCGATCCCTGCCAGCCTCCGGCCATAGTCACCACGGTTTGGTCGAGCTGCGTCGAAACGCTCTCTACCACCGCGATCTGGCGATTGGCGACGTTGCTGTTGTCGACGAGCATGATGCGGTCATGGGGCTTCACGGTCACGCCTGCCGCGGCAAGTTCAACAGCGTTCAGACCGAACAAGGTTTGTCCCAACGTGACTGGCGGAATGTAGCTCGGGCGGTACAAAGAAAAGCGGCTCAGCCCCGGCAACGCGATGATGCTCTCGGAAGTTTCGAAGTTGGTGGGGGCGCTCATCCCATTGATCTGGGCGCTGAAAGGGAAGCCTGCCGGCACGATGACTTGCGCGCTGCCGTCGATCTCGAATGCGACGCTGCCAGTGCCGCCGAGTCCCGGCGCGGGGCGGTATCCAATCAGCCGTGCGATGGCGGTAATGCTCTGCGGCCAGGTCGCCGTCCCCAGCCAAGCCTCGTTGGCGTAGAGCTCCTGATAGAACGTCAGGATGTCACCGAGAATCGCAGCGCCCTCAATTAAAGCGATGCCGGGGTCGTCGGGTTGGCGGTGCGTCCATCCGCGCAACAAGGGGGATTGGTCCAGCAAACTGAACATCTGCGCCCGGAAATCCGAATAGCGTCCGATGCGATACTGAATGTGGGGCAAAGAAGGGCGATTGTCGATCGTCGCCGGAAAATTGATAGGCATCACGCAGGGACTACTCATTGCCGCCCTCCGTAATAATTGAAGGTGATGCTTCCGTCTTCCATCCGGCTTGGGTCGTTACTGACCAGCACGATCTCCTCCGGCGCCATGGTCATGACTTCGTTCGATTTCACAGACTGGTTCCACCAGCGCGTCATGAGAATGGAGACTACGTGCTCGACGCCGGGGATCAACGTGAGAACTCCTTCAATCTGGCTCGCATAGATTGCCTGCCCGAATGTCCAGCGGTCGGGATTGAAGAATGCCATTTGGCCATCGGAGGTGTAACTGTTACTGAAGGCCTGCTCGATGACTGGCGATACGTCTTCGATCCAGAAATCCTCCGAGATGCATACATCGACTGTGATGATGAGCGGCGCGTATTGCGGAGCGCGCACTTCGACGTCCTCGCCGATCAAATGAACGGCGTCGAGAGCCTGCTCCACCGCAGCGCGCAGCGTCTGGCTGAGAGTCGTAGTTCCGTCGGGATCAATGACTACACGCACCGTGCGCCAGCTTCCAGTCCACATGTAAAGGGCCGCCGCGTTGGACACTCCTGGTACCTCCATCGCGCGAGCGATGTAATCGTCCAGAGTGATGGCGCGTGCCTGGTTATACAGAAATGCTTCGGGAACGCGGCGGCGGATGACGTTTGTAGATTCGGGAGCAAGGCCATCGGTGACATCGAACGGATTCCAGACCGTGCCCAGGGAAATATCAGGCATGCCGGTCGCATCGAAGTTCACCAGTGAGTCCTGGCCGATGTTGCCATCGGGACCGTAGCCGCTCAGCCACGAACAGTTCACCATCGCGTCATCGGGCAGCGCGAGACCGTTCGTGCCGTCACCAAACCGGATCTGCGTCCGTAACTGCTCGTCGGTTTCTACCACGAAATGACGGTCAGTGCTCTCGCTGTGAATGAGATCAGTCTGCTCCTGCCACTGGGTCGTGCCGCTGCTGTCTGTGACGGTTATCTGAACTGTACTCACCGATGGCTGAAGTCCTCCCGGAGTAGTTTTCGTCCAGAGAACGGGAAAAGCGGGAGGCAGCCGGCACTCAGCCGCGCCCACCGCATTGAACTGAAAGTTGTAGACGCCGGGAGTCAATGGAGTGCCCGGAGGCACGTACAGAAATTTCGTTTCCTTGCCCTGCACCATTTCGACAAGATTGCCGTGGAACAGGGAAATATTCGGAATCCAGATGCCATCGATGTTCACAACAAAGCAGTAATTGAACAGCAGAGCATCCTGCTGCCGCCACGTGACACGGACCAGCGGCAAGCCTGTCAGAGGATCAGTGATGACCTTTGCGCCAGTCAGGTTCAGGACTTGCCGCTTCTGTGGATTGCGGTCCGCTTGCAGTCCAGTCGCAGGATTGAGCCATTCCTGAACCAGCAGGCGCGTAATCTTGCCGCCGGTGATGAGCCCAGCCGCCGTGGTCGCGTCCGCGGAGCTGGAAAATGCCAGATCGGCCTGAGTCGCCCCGGCGGCCAGCGAGGGGATGGCATTGCTCCACGTATAAAGAGGCACGCTACTGAAAACGCTGTGCACAAACTGCGGATTCGTCGCAGCAAACCAGATTGTGGATGGAAGCTTGGGATCGATACCAGTCCACGCCTGCTGAAGAGAGGGAACTGTGTAAGAAGATGTCCCGGGGAAATTCAGCGCAAGGATCGTAGTCGCCTGATTACCTTCGTGAATGAAGTAATCGATCAGGCGCGCGTGGCGGCGAAGCGAAATGCGTTTCTGAGCCGAGATCCAGTACGCCTCCTGCATCACGCGGTCTTGGTAGTCGCTGAGTTCTTCTCCAACTGCGCTGAACAAATCAAGAAGAGCGACTTCCAGAGCGGCCTCAGAGGTCGGCTGCCACCCGGGTATGCGCTGCATCATCGCGGAGATGATGGTGTGGCGGAACGAATCGTAGTCCTTGGCCAGATAATCAATCGCAGGCTGAACCACCGCTGCCTTTATCGGAATGAGCGGCTTGCAGTTGGAGGAGAAACATCCCGGGCGAAAGCGAAACACAATCTGCGAGAAGACCGGATCAAAGCCTGGCTGCAGAATGGTAAGGGTGTAACGGCTGTAGTCGCCGACGGGAGCGATCGTCACCTGCACGATCTGGCTGGCCGAATGTACGAGTTGCGTGACATGGACCTGTCCCGACGAGGGGCCGGCGACGACCCGTTCCCCGCCACTGACCGGAAGCAGCGCCCAGAGAGCGGCAGGCGTATTCCCGGCCGCAACCAGCGCGTCGAGATTCTGGTCGTTGTAGAAATGTAGTTCCAACACACCGAATTGCGGCGGACTTGCCGTATCGAGTTGCATCAGACCGAAATCGATTCCATTCAGGGTGCCGAGATTCCTAGCCCGCGCAGCCAAAGCACCCTGGTTGTAGAGGATCGTGCTCACAGGGTGCTCCTTTGAAAGACCGCCTGCACCGTCGAAGTACTGCCCGCGGGCTGATAGAGAATGGTGATGCTGATCGCCGATCCGTCGGTTGAAACTTTGACGCTTTGCAGGTTCACCCGCGTCGCAAGCCAGTTCTGAATGGCCTGGGTCAAAGTCGCTTGTGCCACCGACGCCGTGTTGGCATCGATGGATTCAAAAAGCAGACGATTCACGCCTCCGCCAAAATCCGGAAGGAAGAGGCGTTCGCCCAGGTTGGTGAGGACCAATTGTTCCAACTCTTGAAGGACCTGCGCGTCGAGCGTATCGGCGCTGACGGTGCGTCCGTCGCTGCCGACGCGAAAGGGAAAGGCCAGACTTCGGGCGACGCTATTCATACGGCCTCCAGAGATGGCTCGCCATCACTGACCAGCGCGACACCCTGCGGAGCCTGAGATGCGTTCAGGCATTTGCCCACGCTCATTTCGGTAAGAACTCCCACGCCGCCGACTCTCAGGCTCGATGCACCGTTCTCCCACTCGACCGTCAGGCAAGGCATATAAACCGTGCCAACGGTGAACGAGCAACCAACGACTTCATGAATGTCGCTCTCCAGCAACACCGGATTTCCGCCGGCCGTAAGACTGGAGTTGTCGGTGATGAGCGTTGCCGTCCCTCCATGAGGGCATTGCGCCTGGCTCGAAGTTGTGAGTACTAGGGGCATTTATTCGCTCACGTCCGTGTCTCCCTCAAGGCTGATCCCGTCGTCGTCGAGGGTGATGGTGGCGCTGTCGGTCGAGAGAGTGATTCCGTCAGAACTCAACTTGATGGAAGGGCCGTCCGGATGAATCAAAGACAGTTCGTTCTTATCGTCGTCCATCACCACTGCGAGCCCACCGGACGTCACCCACGAGCGCACTTTCGTATCTCCGGGAGAGGGAACATCTCCCGATCCCCACCAGCAGCCGACCCAAATAGGTTGCGAGGGATTGCCGCCCTCAAACTCGATCCAGACCCCATCATCTTTTTCGGGGATCGACACGAAGCCGTGATCCGGCCCGGCGAACGGAACGCAGGGCCACGCAATCTTGTGAACATCTCCCAGAACGGTTGGGACCGAAACCTCCAGCTTGCCTAGATCGTCGCCGGTAAGAGCCTTTATGACCTTTCCGCGATATTTTCCGAAAAACAGGTTCCGGCGATCTTCGGCAATGGTTTGCAGAAGTTGTTCCGTGTGTAAGTCCGTTAACATTGCTTTCCTCAGACCACTAAATTCGGGACCTGTGCCAAAGGATTGTTCGTGCCGGCCGATGTTGCGTTGCGAGTGACCCTGAAACTCTGACCGTAGCTGTTGCGCGTGAGGGTGTGCGTCACTTGCTGGAGAAGCCACGTGCCGCTCAAGGTGCCATTAGCTCCGCCGACTTGAACATATTGGTACGGTTGAAGCACCGACGTGTAGACGCCTTTCATCACTTCCCCTGTCGCGCTCAGTGCGTAGGCCGACCGCTCCGAGGCAGCCTGTACCGCGCGCGCCAGAGTAATGGCATCAATCTGCCCCGGACGCAGCAGGCGCTTGAGGATCGGTCCAGGCGGCAGATCTGGCCCGTCGAGACTCACGTCGCTGGTGTCCGAAGTTTGCGTATCAACGCTGCGATCTTTCAGATCCACTTGTCCCGAATGGAATGTCGCCATCTGTCCTACGGTCAACGCGCTCTGAAAAGAAAAAATGTTCATGTCCGTTCCCAGCAAGACCATCGGAGCAAGGCCGTAATCCTTGTTGGGGTCGGGGTCCAGCTTGAAGTGGCCCACGCTTTTCCCGGCTGAATCCCCCGGCGTTACATACGCGTGCATGCCCTGACGCCTCGCGAGCTGCTGGAGGAATTCCATCTGCGTGCCGCGCAAGACTGTGCTGTCAAAGCCAGGATCGGAAGGGGAATCGGCGTCGTCGATGTCGGTGCTGGCAATTTGAGAAACCTGACCGTAGATTTGTGAAGCAACATCGCTGTCCGCTCCCTGAAAACTCGCCACTGTCTCGTCGCGATGTAGATAGAAGCTGTCATCGCTGACCACGAGCGTCAGCATGCTCTGGCCCGGTTCGCTGAACTGCGCGCCTTCGACGTTCACGATTGGCCCATCAATCAGCGGTACCCACGACGAACTCTGAATCTGGATTTCCAGCCGGATGCGCGTCATCCCCTGAAGAAAAGAATCCGTCTCCCCGCTCCACACTCCCTTTGCGCATACGCAGATTGGCACCTGGAATCGCCCGTAACAGGCTTTGTCCATCTCCTGTTCGATGGTGATGTCTTCAAAGCGGGTGAGCTGGTCGGTTGTGGCCGCCGTTCCGTCGAAATAAAGGCGATACTGGGCGAAACTCATCTACTTCTCCGGTACAAGAATGCTGAGCTGAGCTGCGTTCTGATCGTTCTCGAGCCATTGGACAAACAGCCGGTTGGCATCCAGAGCGGTATTGGCGTCGGCGATATGCCAGAAGCGCGTAGCATCGCCGTAGGATCGTTCAGCCATGATGTCGAGGCGATCGTTGGACGTAACCAGAGTTGGGTCGCCGGTCGTGGCCGGCACGGTGCGCAACTGCACCGCCGCAACCTGTGTCCCGCCGTTCAAGGTGATTTGCACTTGCGGTGTCGTCGCGTAGCGGGAATTCTTCAAGAACATCGTCTTCTCCTAGAACGGAATCGGAATCAAATGTGTGACTAATGCCGCACTGTTGGCCAGGTTGATTGAAGCCATGGTGTCCTGCATCATCTTGGTGTAAGCCAGAGCGCCCTGTCCGATGGTGTCTCCTCCACACGCCCCCGGTGTGATCGCCGCCAGGCCAATCGAAACCTGCGCCTCGATCGGGTTCAGAAAAGCGTCGTAAATCTGTTCGGTGATCGATAAGGATTCGATGATCACCGGAATGACTCGCCACGTCCCCCATATAAAAAGGATGCGGGGAGTCTGCTGTCGCGGGATTGGCTGGGTCGGCGGCTGGCCTTGCGAACTACCCAGAGCGGAGCCGATCGCGTCAACCACTGCGCCAACGGCCGCGCCAATAATTCCGCCGGGTGTGACGACCGGATACACCATTGCTTCCAGCGCTGCCAGCTGTGGTCCCACGCCGTACAACAGAGCAATGGGATCGGACGAGTCGCGCTGATCGGCGGCGCTGAATGTCGTGGTAATTGTGAAGCGCTCGTATGCAGGTTCGCCCGCCTGACTGGTCTCCCTCTGTGTCGCATCGACCGCGCGCGGAGGAATCGAGATCGTCCGTGCGATCGTCTCCGGATTAAATTGAAAAATGACAACGTTGGGGATGGGGCCGAGAAAATCCGTGCCGTATTCCACCAGCGCACCCAGCATCGGAGTAAACATCGGCTATCGGGACCTCCTCGCTCCGGACAGTTTTCTGCGCAGAGCGCTGTCTATCGCGTTCACCATGCCGGCTACGCTTCTTTGCTTTGGACGTAACGCAATACGGATGTTATCGATCGCGCCGTTTCTCGCCGCAACAGGGCGCGTGCTTAAGTTTCTTGCGATTCCATCCGCCACAGCTCTCGCGAGCGCCTCGCCTTCGCGGGCAGTCCGCAGCGAACTCGACAGCGGAACCTTTAGGCGAAGTTTCTGAATGGTGATCTCTGTCGTCATTGCCTGACCTCAGTTCCCGAAACGTCGGCCCCCGCGCCGTGATTGAGTCGCCACTGCGTCTTTTGCTCCCGCGTGAGCGGCCTGCCGATCTTTTCGTATTCCCGGTCGATCGCCGTCATGATCGCGTCCATGCCGAGCGCGGGATTTTCCTGGCTCGATGCGGTCTGCAAGCAAGCATTGAGCACAATCGAGCGAATGTTGCCCCCCGAGAGCGCGAACTCATGTGCCAGGAAGTCAAAATTGATCCCTACCGTTGAAACCTGCGGCGGTATAGATTTTTTCCAGATCGCATATCGTTCATTCCGCGCCGGCATGGGGAACTCGATCACATAGCGCAAGCGGCGCAGAAACGCTTCATCCAAATCTTTTTTTCGGTTCGTCGCGAGGATGGCCAGGCCGCGAAATCGCTCCATCCGCTCGAGAAGATAGCTAACCTCCAAATTCGCAAATCGATCGTTGGAACTGCGCGCCTGCATGCGCTGGCCGAACAACGACTCGGCCTCGTCGAAGAACAAGATCAGATCAGCCTGTTCGGCTGCGTCGAAGAGCTTGCGCAGATTTTTTTCGGTTTCTCCGATGTATTTGTTCACTACCTGTGAAAGATCGACGCGATATATGGGCAGCCGGAGTTCGGCCGAAAGCACCTCCGCCGCCATCGTCTTGCCTGTGCCCGGCGCGCCGGCGAACATCGCCGAAATACCCGCGTCCGACCAGACCCTGCCTGTGCCCCAGTCGGCGTGAACGCGCGAAAGGCTTCGCATTGATGAGAGCAGTTGGTCGAATTGCGAAGCGGGATGCGCGTCGAGAACAAGGTCATTCCGCGCGAACCGAGGCGAAACCAAACTTGCCTGCGCCTGGATCAACTGCCCGACTTGTTGCTGGCAGGCCGCTGTCATCCGATCCAGCGATACCGGAGAGCCGCTGTGGCTGAGTGCCGAGGCGACCTCGGCGATTGCGACTCCATCCAGCCGGAAGCGATAGGCGCATTCCCGCAGGGCTTCTGGGTCTGCCTCCAATCGATGGTTTTCGAGTTCGGTCCGCCAAATAGCCCGGCGGCCCTCATAGCTGAGAGGCCGAATTTTGAGCACGGGAAGCGTTTGTGCCTCGTGGACGGCGGCCTCGTCCATAGCGGCCGCAAAAACGAAAATCGGGAACGGTCGCAGCAGGTTTTGCCAATTCGCAAAACTCGCCATGCCTTGAGCGGGCAGCATCAGGTCGGTTCCCAGGAGCCAGCAATAAGCGCCGGCATTTTCCAGAACCGAAGGAGAAATCACAACATTCGATCGGATCGCACAGACCGGGCGCCCCGTAAGCGCAGAAATCCTGCTCAGCGCTGGGCGAGCGCGGTCAGCGTGCAGCGTATCGCTCGCAAAAGGCAAACTGATTGGAACAAGATGAAGTTCGCTCGGCGAATGCTTCATCCGGCACGCGAGCAATTCGATCTCGACGTTTTCTGCGTCCGATTCCACCGCAGCGGGGCTCTTACCCGACCCATTTTGCGAAGAGCCTGTGATTCGCTCTAGTTCGGAGGGCGTCCGCCGTGATGCGCCTTCGAGGATTTCCGCTACGATCGCAGGCATGGAGATCGTGGCGCTCCACTCGTTGGCGGATTCCGCCCGCCGCAAGATTCCTCGCGCAAATAACGGATGCGCGGATGACATGAGTGGCAGCAACGAAGCGGTGTCATCCCATAGCCATTGCGCCAATCCCAGCGTGGGCAGTTGCTGGCGGGAATCTCCGTGCAGCATGGCAATCAGATTTCCCAATGCCGCGTCGCGGGCGCCGGCCAGTGCCAGGGCTGTCACAAAAAGTTCAGCGCGCGTCAGACTTAGATCCCGCGCCAGCCAGGGAAACGTTCCTCGCTTTCCTCCGCGAGCCTTCTGTGGTGTCTTGCCGGCTTTGATCCGCACATTCAGGTAATGCGCGGTCGGGTCTTCTTCAAAAAACTTCTGCCGTTCCTCGGCCAGAGAACGGCGCTGCAGCGCATCGGCGAATCGATCGACCGGCTGATGATTCCTCCACAACCATGTCAGCTCGCGCCGCATGCGGAGTATTACCTGTTGCAGCCAGGAGCGCGTGAACTCGTGTTTCGGCTCGAGACCTTGTGTGAGCGACGAATACAAGTCGGTTTGTGGCATCCGCACAGGTTCGGTCATGGCGACACCATGTTCAGCGTGAACGTTTGCTTGGCCTGTTGCCCGTTTACCCGCAACACCACGAAGTACACACCTTGAGGAATGGCCTGCGCCGAGGTCATCGCGAATTGTTGCTTGCTCTGGTCCGCGGGCGTCGTGAATGCCGGGTCGGGCTGGTCGAGCAGGACGGCCACCTGCCCATTGCTGACCAACGCAAACTCGATATAGTCGCGAGTGCTTCCCAGCAACGCGCCAGTGAAGGAAATGGTCGCGAAGACATTGTGATTCGTAACCGAAACTTTGGCGATCGAGACAATCGCGACGCCGGAAATCGTGGGCAGCAGCGATACATTCACCAGCCCGCTGGAAATCGCAAGTCCGCTGGGCAGCGTCTCCCTCACCGAGACTGCGATCTTATCGGCCGACATCACGGTCGGATCAATGCCATTGACCACCACCGACAGAGACTGCGGCTGTTGCATGTTCGGAGTGAGCGTCGCCGCACCGAAGCTTACGCTGATCCCCGAGTCGGACAGGCTCTCGCCCATCAAAGTGAGAGAGTCACCCAATTCCACGGCAGGTGGTTGCGCGCCGATCAGCACCGGACCTAGATTCGGAAGGACAAAGTTTTGAACGCCAGCCAGCCCGATCTTTGTTCCGGAGACGTAATTGATCCCCACGAGTTGCAAACCGGTGGGCGGCAAAGGCTCGGCGATCAGGATTGGCCGCACTTGAAATGCGGTAGAGCAGCGAAATTTATCGTCAGGGCCCTGCATGAGCCGGGAAAGCAGCTCCGGGGTCGCCTGGTCGAACGTTAGCTTGAGCGGTTCAGGATTATCCGAGAGCGATGTGTAGCCAGCCAGGAATGGCAGCGCATCGCCCACTCCCATGAGAACCTGCATCGCCATACCGAGCAGATCGTGGCTTTCAGGCGTGTCACTTTCTCCGTTGGAATCGAATCCGGTCACAAGGTATCGCAGCACCAGCCAAAGCGGGGTAGGCGCTCCGGGAGTCAGGGAAATATTCCGCATGGCGGCGTCAATTTCCACTTCATAAAGAAATAGATTGATGCGCGGCGGAGTGGCATGTCCGGAACTAGGCTCAGCCTGCGGGCGCTGTACCGTGATTTTCGGATTGGGCGGCACGTTCCAAAGCGCAGTCGTCAGGATGCCCGCTATGAAGCGGCTCACATCGCCAACTGCCACACCCGTCTGCGCCAAGGGCACGTGTTTGAAGTCCTTCCTTGCTTATCGATCCAGAAAGCTCCGCGCCCAACGGTCGTTGTTGGCGCCGTGACGTGCCGGCGGCAGTTGGCGTCGGTAGGGCTGCGGTTGTGCGACTGCATGTGGTGCTGGCTCGCTTTCCACCTGCACCAGAATCGAACCGATGTTGAGATGAATGTCATCTTTCCCGGCGGATTTCTTGTCTGACGTTTTTTCGGCGAGTCCATTGGCGCTGCGAGCGGATTGAGACGCCCGCGAAGCCTGATCCTCCTTATGTTGCTGATCCAGTTCCTGCTGGCGTCGCGCGATCTCCGCAATGATGGACTGCAATGTCGGAGCTGTGGGAGCTTTCCGAACCGCAGTTACTTCAGAATGCTTGGTCTGCGGTGCGATGGAAGGTTCGAGAAATTCAACCTCGCGGAAATATTCTGTTTCACTCGGGAGCTTGTCGTGAACGGCCAACGTGGGCCGCACGGAGGATAGTTCGTGTCTCTCTGCTCGCGCCACCTTGGGAGACACGATCGCCGCGGCAGGCTCCGAAATCACTTTCGCGCTGTTTGAACCACTTTTGCTGCGGACCTCTGTGTGAAACTCTTTCGCTGATGCTTTCGCCGTGGTAACGGGAGCCTGTCCAGAAACCGGTGGGCGCGTCGAATCCGCTGGACTAGCGATCCGAGAGATCGGAGCCGAGATGCTTTCCTGAACCAATATCCCCACGGGCCGCAGCCATGAGGGTTGCCGCGACGGAGCCACTCGAGCCGTGGTCTCGCGCGTGAGCTGGGAAAGATATCTCATTGGCCTTCTTCCTCGATCAATTCGAGATAACGCTGCCGTCTCCACCGCGGAAGATCCAGTACGTCTTTTTCGGTCCAGTGATAACGGGAAGCCAACAGGTGAACGTCGGAGATCAGCCCTTGCTGCGCGCGTGACAGCCGCTCCAGGGCCAAGGCCGTCAGATCGGGCGAAACATCGGCGCTGCTTCCACAGTCGGGGCAGACAATATTCAGATGGAAACCTACAAGCGGATCGAAGGAATCCATGGCCGCGTCGATTATCGAAGCAATCGACGTGA
The DNA here is from genome assembly GCA_963758565.1 of uncultured Acidobacteriota bacterium. Lineage (GTDB taxonomy): Bacteria > Acidobacteriota > Terriglobia > Terriglobales > Acidobacteriaceae > Sulfotelmatobacter. Next base: position 2,387,634 of record CAVWVX010000001.1, read on the forward strand.
GGCTGTGTCCCTTCGCGAGAAGTTGATCGAGAGACGGTTTCACCAGGAGCGAACGCAACATTGTTTCGGACTGTTCATCATCCGTTTGTGACATCCATGTCATTTGGTCATTGCCGGTTGGCCGACGAAGTACAACCCGGTCTTCTCCAAGTTGGGTTTCGCAGATTTCGAGGGATCGTTGTTCCTCCGCGAGGGCGGCGATTTGTGGGAGACCCAGGTCGAATTCAATCTCATGCCCACAGGCTTCCGACGCGCAGCGCGTTTGCCAGCACAAAGGGGAAAGATCGGTCAAGCATGCCAGCGTCAGTAGTGCTTCCACGCGCATGCCGACCGGCATCTCGAGCAGCAACTCACGATCGACCGGTCCGTCGTTTGCAGTTTTGCAGCACTGTCCGAGAAGTTCGGTAACTAACTCCGGCCGACGGGAATGGGCGAATTCGAGCGCGAGATCCGACGCGCAAATGCCGAACGGGCGCATTTTTCGCGGAGAGGCTCCGGCGCCTGCTGCGACCAGCCACTGCGGCAAAAACGGAAGTGATTGCGAGACAGTCATCCATCCTCTCTGTAGTTCGTTCCAGCCGGCTTTCCGTGTCGGCTCAGTGCGATTCGTTGGGTTCGGTTGCGCTCAGGTCGCGCTCCCAGCCTTGCAGCTCGAGCTTGATGGTCTCGACGGCAATGGCGTTTGCGCTGGAATCGAGCGCTGGAGCAGCCTGATATTCGCTGACCCAGCAGCCGTGCAGCAGGAAGCGCCGCGCTACCTGTCCTTTTTCGTTGAGAACTTCGAGCGCACATTCCTTTCGGAAATTCGCCAGGTCCATCGCGGCGTCGCCCGCATAGGGATGCACCTGGTTTGCCCAGTTCTCGAAATCGAGGTCCCATGTGATCCCGCGTTCCAGTGTGACCGCGTCGTAAGTTGTGCGTCCTGGCGTCTTGTAGTCGACGCTATTGTCCCCACCGCTGCGATGTGTAATGACATTTGTGGAGCGTTTCAGTGCGCTGGCCTTCATCACGCCAAGAACGGTCTTGCCGTCCCACTTGAGTTGGAACTTGAACGTCTTATAGGGGTCCCAGCGATTGGCGTTGACTTGAAATCCGTTTGGCATCCTTTACTCCAGTGATCTAGAGATTTTGAATAAACTGCTGGATCGTGATCACCACGAATTCGGCCGGTTCCAGGGGCGCGAATCCGACAATAATGTTGACGATTCCGTTGTCGATGTCGGCTTGAGTAGTGGTTTCGGAATCGCACTTCACAAAGTAGGCCTGGGCGGGCGTCGCACCCTGGAACGCTCCCTGACGGAACAAACCCATCATGAAGGCGCCGATGTTCATGCGGATCTGCGCCCACAGCGGTTCATCATTGGGCTCAAAGACGACCCACTGCGTGCCCCGGTAAAGCGATTCTTCGAGGAACAGGGCCATGCGGCGGACGGGAACGTAAGTCCACTGCGTGCCTGAGTTGTCGTAACCCGCGACGGTGCGTGCGCCCCAGATGAGGTATCCGGCAGGCATGCGGCGTAGGCAGTTCACGCCTAAGGGATTGAGGATTCCGTTCTGCTTATCGGTGAGAATCACTTCCAGATCGGTGACTCCCGTGAGCGCCGCATTGGTTCCGGCAGGAGCTTTCCATACTCCCCTCGAAGCGTCGGTGGCTGCATACATGCCCGCGATCATCCCGGATGGTCCGACGTAACGTAGCACTCCGTTGTCATTGATCTGCACTCTCGGGTAGTAGACCGCGCAGTTGATGTCAGGATTACCGATTCCACTGCGGAAGGTCTGCACGTCGGAGCCTTGCGCGTGCAGCAGGTTGGCTTGCGTCCATCCCACCGGAGCATCAATGACGACGAACGCGCGCCGGCCCTGACAATACGTAGCTGCGGCCGAGCGGATGGCGGTCCACTCAGTTTCACTCGAGATCCCATCGCCCGGCAAGACCATGATGTTGAAGAGATCGACCGAGTCAAGCGCGTAGAAGCCGGTCCGGTTCGACTCCAGGCCGATGTAGTCCGACTGCGCGGGAGGATTGCCGTCGCTGGGAGCCGGGGCGACCGAAGAGTAGTAAGTCCCACTTGTGCCGATGCCCAGAGTGTAGACGGGAACGTTCGAGACAAACTGCCCGGCGAAAGTCGTCGCGCCGCCGCCGCCAGTGAGGGTAAACGTGTCGGCGACTTGCGGGCCGGCGGGATTGAGGTTCTCGATCGAGAGGTGATAGCCGGAAACGGTTGCCTGAAATCCCGAGTAGCTGCTGTTGATTACATTGGCGATCAGTTGCAGGTTCTCTCGTACTCCGTCGTGATCCGATGCGCCGCCTGATCCCTGGTAGAAATGCGGGCCACCGGCCGTGAGCGTAACGGGTTTAGCGACGCCATTGATCGTGACCTGGGTCACATCAGTCAGATTGGCGCTGGCGAGGGCGTCCATCGCCGTCTCCACCTGCGTGCTACCGTCGCCCTGAAAATAAATTCCATTCGGAACCGGACGAATGTCGGCGAAGCGTGCCACTTCGATTCCACCCTGGTTGGCTCCCAACATCAGAGGAGAAGCCAGATCGCTGGACGAAGCGGTGCGCACCTGCACAGCGCTCTTCAACGTGCCGCTGGAAGTGAGAAGCAGAAATCCCCCGGCAGTTGTTCCAACCGTCACACTCGTGCCCGACGCAGTTCCAAGCGCCTGATTGATCGCATTCTGAATGAACGCAAACGTCCCAGCATCGCCGGGCCCTGCGGCTGTCAATGACGCCTTGCTTAGATTGACGTTAGTCCAAGGGCCTCCATCAACGCTGATCTGGAAGCTGCCTTGATCTCCGGTGGGCCAGATTCCGGTAATCGCAGCATTCCAACCGCCACCCGCAACAGCGACCAGGCCACGGCCTTCGCTATATCCCGCCGGTATGCCGGTCGCCGTGGTCGCTCCGGCCGTGGCATCCAGCAAGGTTGAGGACTGCGTAATAAATGAGGGTGCATAGCGGGGCGACGCAGAATCCATCGAAAGATTGGCAAACGTTTCCGATTCTTGGAGACTACCCCCGCTGCTGTACCCAACTTGCAGATTGAAGGTCGAATCGGGGGTTGGAGTGTCGTAGTCCACCGTGACCGTCAGGCCCGTGCCCCATGCGCCCGCCGAAGATGCACTCAATTGGAGAACTGGGTTCGCGGCATGGTCCAACAACATGATTTGCGCGGGAAAAGCGCCGTTCGCCAGTCGCACCACGAAGCAATCCGCACCACCATTACTGAAGAACTCCTGCACGCTTTGCGCCAGGTTCGCGCCGGGAACCGGAGCGCCGAAATTGCGGGTGTAGTCGGAATAACTGAAGCATTCGATAGGCGAATTCAGCGGTCCCATGGAGGCTTGGCCGAAGAAGGCCCCAATCGAAGTGGCAACTCCCGTGATGGTGTGGACGCCACTGGGCGCTTCGACGATGTACACGCCGGGGTACGTCAGTGTTGGTGGCATACTTCCTTACTCCTTTCAGGATCAGCCTTGTTGAGGTTCCGAAAACCTCTTCCGTCTCTCCGCCAAATCAGCGGTGCCCGAACCGCGCTCCCGCTAACTCACTACGCTCCCGTCAATCGCATCGGAAACTGTCACAACCTGAAGTGCCCCCAGCGGAAGCAATACCGACTGCTCGTTGGTGATTTGGACTAGGGCGTAAGCGCGCCGTTGCTCCCCGGAGTCAGAAAACTCGATCACTATGCCTTGGGCCCGAACCTCGGGTGTCAGACTTGCCAGCACTTCGTGCGGTTCGGGCAGGTAGACATCTGAAATTCGAAAACTGACCCTATCGCCAATCCGGGCGGTCGCTATCAAGTTCATTCGCGCCATCCTCTGCGGTGCAACAATGCAATCGAGATTCCAGGCTGCCTGTGGAAGGTCATTGCTTGCAGCCAGGAGAGAGAGGAACTCAGAACCTAAGGCCGATCAGAGACTTACATCATCGCCCGATTGGTTTCGTGATTTGGCGAGAGTGCGACCAACGGAGTTACGCTGTGGAGCTCTGCCAGACTCCGCACAGAGCGCTGCCACTATTGGCAGGCTTGCATTGACACGATGCGAACACAATCCGCAGATGGATCTTGCATAGCGAGGTGTTGTAAAGCAGGGAAGAAATCAGATGAGTGGTTGTGAACTAGACCGCTTTGTTCGGCTGGAGTGTTTGCGTGGGTTGATAACGGCTGGCGCGCATCTTGTGATAAAGAGTTCGCTCGCTGGTGTGCAGCAAGCGGGCCAGTTCACGTCGTGTTTTAACATCAGTATTCAGAGCTTTATGGAGCAATTCGCCTTCAACGCTTTTGATTAGAGCGCGGAACGACAGATCCTGCTCCAGCATCGTATGCCAAAGAATGTTGGCGGCATCACCAATGCTGCTTCTGCCAGCAATGTTAGCTGGTCCTTCGATCTCTTGCTCCAGCCAGTCGGCGCGTGTGAGAGAAGTCCCTTCTGCTTTCAAGAACAGCATTCTTTGGACGATATTCTCCAGTTCACGAACGTTTCCCGTAAAAGGGAAATCCGCGAGATGAACCAGCAAGTCAGGTTCGATCGAGTCGATTCGTGAATGCAACCCCACGTGCCTGCGCGCAAATTCCAGAATCAGGACCGGCAGGTCCTCCGCCCTATCACGCAGCGGCGGGAGTGTGATCCGGATTACATTGAGCCGGTGATAGAGGTCGGCGCGGAATTTGCCCTGTTCCATCGCGTGCTCCAGCGGCTGGTTCGCCGCCGCGATGAATCGCACTCGGACCGGATACTCAAGGTCGGCTCCCACCGGACGAACGACCTCTCGTTGCAACACGTCCAGCAGCTTTGGTTGCAGCGAGACGGGCAGGTCGTTGACATCGTCGAGAAAAACGGTGCCGTGTTCGGCAGCCTGCAGCAGGCCGGGCCGATCACCCACTGCCCCGGAGAAGGATCCCCGGCGGTGACCGAATAGTTCACTCTCCGCCAGATGCTCGTTGATGGTGCTGCAATGAACAGTGACAAACGGGAAATGTTTTCGTTTTTCATCCAGTTGATGGATCGCGCGCGCAAGCACCTGCTTGCCGGTTCCAGTCTCGCCCTGAATCAGTACGGTCGTGTCGCTGACGTACGACGCCTTGTACGCCCGCTCGAGAATCCGCGTCATGAGTGGGCAGCGCGTGACCAGCCCCAACTTTGCGAAGATCGTTCGCAATTGTTCGATCTGAGGCAGATGGACTTTCATGCCAATCCACGCGCGTGACGCGATTTTAAAAACTCTGGAGGGGAACCAGATCTATTGAACCGCAGACCGTACTTTTGGGCCGTTATGCGGTAGATCTTCGACTCTGTGGCGACGTTATCTTCAAGGTTACTAACGACCTATTCGTGATTGAGCCGAATGGGCCAGACTTTTTGGCAGCCTAAAAAGGCCGGGCTAAACCTGTGTTTCCGGGGGCAAGGTGAACTACACGCGTTTCCTGTCGAGCGGCAAACCGACCAGGACCTGCAAATTTTGAGAAGACCTAGCGATTCACGCCTGATGCGACGATTAGAGCATGACTCGATCAAAAGTCAAGGCCAAACTGAACCGAGCGTGCCCTAGGTCACAGTTCGTTCGGATTTCGTAACAGAGCTGGCTGCGGACTTCGTGTAGTAGAGCCACTCCGGAGATCCGCCGAACGTGCGCCTCCATGCGATACGCCCAACCCTTCAGGTGCTTGTTGGAGATGCAAGTCCAAAAAATCTATGTCGGTTTTGATACTCAGCCTTAAAAGTGGCAGGTCATTTCTTATGGGCTCCCGCGGTCAGGAAAACGCTCAAGTTTGCCCTCGTTCCTCGAAGTGTCGGTTAGAACGGCGTCGGGAGCAAACCGGGATCATCGATGGTTTCCCCAAGCCTGTTCGGCGAGGGAACCGTTCGACTTACGACGGGCAGCCGTCGCATGACCATCGGTCGGGCTACCCAAAGACCAGCGGTGATTCTGCTTGCCCATCAGGATTAAAGAGAGTGATTGCAGGCTCCTTATGCTGTTGTGCCGAATGAGAATCTTAACTCGTTCTACGTCAGCAAGACAGAACCGTTCGAACCCGATGAAAGTTGCGCGATGCGCAGTTTTGATCGAGTGATTGATGGAAAAGTGCTTGAGGTTGGTTGCGGGGGTAGGATTTGAACCTACGACCTTTGGGTTATG
>CAVWVX010000002.1:0-650684 GCA_963758565.1 uncultured Acidobacteriota bacterium
TCGCTGATATCACGGGTGAAGCAACGCGTATGGACGAACCGTCCGTCCTCGAATAGCGCGCTCGAATCGATGAGCACGTGGCGAACTGAGCCGTCCTTGCACCGCAGCCGTGCCTCGTACTCGCGCAACACTTCTCCCCCGCTCAAGCGGTTGAGAATGTCCTCAATCACCGGTGCATCCAGGTGAAAGTCCGAGATGTGATGGCCGACATACTCCCCCGCTGTGTAGCCAAGAAGATCCAGTTCGGTCTGGTTCGCCCAAAGAATTCTTCCATCGGGTCCCACCCAGTGCATGCCAACGGTTGCATTCTCAAGAAAATCACGAAGGTTTGATTCGCTCTTTCGGAGGGCCGCTTCCGTTTCTCGGCGCTCCACAACCTCTATCTTCAAGGCCTCAACCCGCTTCAACGTTTGATATGCGGCGGAAGCGAATTTGCCCAGGGACCGCATGATTCGCTCATCCTCAGCTTCAAACTTTAGGCTCTCATCGTGAGCGATGACCCAAATCGTTCCGATCGGTTTGTCAGCGACGTGGAACGGAATGAGCAACACTTCGACAATTGGGGGTTTGATGTTAGAAGGAATCGGATAATACCGTTCAGGGTGTGAGAGCAGTAAACTGGAGTTTCGATCCAACACCGTGCCACAGGGGCTGGCCTCGCGCGGCATCGTGCCGTCACGATACCCGGCCCATTGCCCGGCTACGGCGTGCCACTTGAAGATTTTTCGTCCTTCTTTCTCTTCAAGAATGCTGACGCCCGCCGACTGAGCCCGAGACAGCTCCAACGCGACATCGACGAGCCTTTGCAACACATTCTGGGGCGAATTGGCCATCTCTTGCGCGAGTGCCGATAGCGCTTGGCTCTCGGCTTGGTAGTCCGGCGATCGCGATGGACGCTTGTTCAGTTCGGGCGTGCTGATCACCGACTCCAGAGGCACGCGGAAGTCATGGCCTAATGAAGACTCCGTCGTCACCCCTGACGTGATTCGCTTCTCGGACCTTTTCCGTTCAACCACTCTGTTCATAACGGTCACCAAATCACGGGCGAGGTCGGCCTTGGCGAGATATCCGCTCGCTCCGCTTTCCGCCGCTTGCCTAGCTACGATTATCGGATCATTCTGGCTGATCAGGATAACCGCAGATTCAGGAACTTCGCGGCGGAGGATACGGGTTGCCTCGATCCCATTCATTTGAGGCATGGAGATGTCCATGAGAATGAGATCAGGCCGCAGGGACTTCGCCATCTCAACGGCTTCAACGCCGTTCATCCCCTCCCCACACACAAGCCATCCAGGGTTTAAAGACAATAGGGAGCAGAGTTCGTGCACGACGGCTTCGCTGTCGTCGACCAGGAGAACACGTACCGACACAGAACACCGCCCAGCTTGATCCTTACGCTGAACCAGAAGTATACGCTCGATCATAGGAGCAAATACGGGGATGAACAGGAAAAGAGCGTACAGAACTCGCCTTAGAGCGCCTACAAGATTTGCCTGATTGATTTCTCGCGCCTGGATTCTGCCTTTCGGCTTTCAGTTACATGGGGAAGAATCCTTCTTACCTATGAAGCCTTAAAGCATTTCTGGAAGTCTTTGTTTTGGAATCGTTTTCAGAATACGCGTTGAGATAACTGGAATGGAACATCGGTTCCCCAAGGTTTCGTCGAAGCATGCGCCTGCCGGGACATAAGCAATAGTGGCGGTCTCAACATCGTGTTGCTTAGCGAAACAAACTCTGCCATGTGAATTTGCACTCGCGTACGTCGCTTGAGCGCTGACAAATTCATCTTCTCTCCTTACCAACTTACCTTCATGCCGTATACGCCTCTCCTCAAAGACGAGGTATTGCTCACCGCTTACGGATCAAGCGAAGAGTTCCCCCCGAACAGTAAAAACGCGATTCCTTAAGTTAGCGCTTATGGGGCACAACCCCGCCTAAACCAAAAAGGCGGAGGGCAAGCCGCTCCGCCTTTTTGTTGTCTACTTGAGAAAACTTCGCTGAGCCTGAGCAGCCTACGATTCTCACATTCCCGCTCTGTACATCCTTCCCCGGCGACACAGGAAGTAGTACGATTGCCGTTGGTTTCTCGCCGCCGCTTTGAGGGGGCCAAGCCGCTATCCGCAGCCTTCAACGGCTTCGCAGTCGATAGCGGCTTGTTTTCGTCTTCGATTCTGGACTGACCGCCGCCTAGCCGAGGGCAAGGTCTTGGCGACGCGCCGTTGGATTACTTCCGAATTGGCCGTTACTAGCGTCATCCGCCAGAATCGAGGCCAAGCGACGAGATCACTTTCTACTAGCGGACTTGTCGGTACTGATCGGATCTCGAGCCCAAGGCGATTCGAGCTTTTCGCCGGCGATGCGGCGGCATCTTAGAATCCCCGCGTGTGCGTTCAGAAGTAGTTGAAGCTAGCAGAGCCGCGCCTGTATGGGAGGAGTGTCTAACGTGACCGGCGCGTCGGTTCCCTCGCCTAACCGAAGTCTAAGTGGAATTCCCGAAGGGCGGGGGTGTCCTCCGCGCATTTCCTCAAAAGCCGCCTCGCCTCGCCCTTGAGGACCACCAAGAAGTCATCAATCGCGCCATCGATGTCTCCGTTGTATTGCCCTCGGTGACCCTTGGTGTATCGGGCGTGCGGACCATTCACGTTTATGTGCATACTGTCCCACGTACACGAGCGGCATTTCCTGCCGCGACATCTCGGATGGTGCTCGATTGGATTTTTCCTCTTCGTCGCCATGACTTCTCCGTTTACGAGATGTGGGGCATGATGCGACGGGTGTGCATCGGCATCCAGTTGTCGATGTCGCCGTTCTCCGCTGTGCCAGAGATTTCCGGCGCCATTGCGAGATGCACGTCGGCGGTCAAGTGGAAACTGGCACGCGTCTTATCGTCAAACTCCATGACGAGAGTCGTCCACTGGCTATCGCCGACTGTGACGCGCACCTGTTTGATGGTCTTACCGACAAGCTCAGGGTATTCCACCGCCTTTGCTTTCATCTCATCCTCGCTCTCGCACGTCTCAACTCAGCGCCGTCACATAACCATCGCCTCTTGGAGCCACGGATACGGATTACTATGTCTGGCACTTCAGGACGTAGCTTGTTGTATTTCAAGCTGACCACCCTTGCCCTGACCCACCGCTTCACCCGACCGAAAATAACTTCGCTGGTGTGGATCAGGACGTAGTCTCCTTTCCTCAGTCTGCGGGCGTCGGCGTAAGTCATGGTTTGGCCTTATGCCGCTGTCTAGGCAGTTTGAGGGAGAACCCCTTCATCTGCGGGATGCGGCTCTTGCGGAAGTCTTTGTCGAGAGTACGGACGCAATTACGCAGGATGTCAGCGACGAATCGAATCCTCTTGCGACTAGCGTCGGCAGGTCCCATTACGTCGATGATGACCTGAATGCAAATGACTGGTTTATGTTTCGTCATGAAGGATTTCCTGACCCTGCGTTCGGAGAATGAGCTGCTCACTTCTGCGCGAACTGTATAGGCGAGGGAACCGCTTGCGCCACGATCATTCGCTCTGCTCTTGATAATAATTGCGTATCACATCGAAGTCTTCCGTGGCGCTGTCGCAAAGCTCGGTTCCCACTCTCACGATTTGCGGGCGAAATTCAAGGGCGAAATCGGTTTTGTCCTGGAAGCGGATACAGACGTAGAGAGTTCCATCCTCCACATAATGGTGAACCCAATCCACCACCTTGCCGTTGATCTCAGCGTATCTATTACGCAGCCTCTCATGCTTGCGCCTGATCCGCTCATCGAGTTCTGTTCGTTCTTCTGCGGTGATGGGGGCGACAGCGGGCCTGTGTTGTGTTTGGTTTGTCGTTGCTGTCATCACTAGCCTCCTTTGGTTGCCTGAATTGACTGGCCGGGACTTTGCCTGACGAGACCGAATCCTTGTCGATTTCTTCGTAGCATTCAGCTAACTCGTGGGGTCTCATTTTCATCGCGTAGCTGATCCTGAAGAATTCAGTCGCGAAAAAATTCTCCGTTGACCCACGTTCCAGTCCGATCAGCCTCCCAAGCGGGAGTCCGGCCTTGCTGCTGAGTTCTTTGCGAGATAGGTGGCGTTTCTCTCTGGCCTCTCTGATGGCCCGCCCCATTGCTCTGGCCATACGTTTATAATCGAGTCCTTCCATTTCCGCTCGTAGACGTTCTTCAGCTTCCTCTATGGAAAGGCCAGCTTCGAGACGAGCTTGCTTCAAAGCCTCGCCGAGGGCCTTTCCCATGACATCATCGCCCGGATACTGAAAAGGATCTGACATACACGCCCTAATTGTACCACGTCTTAAATGAGACGTGGTCTTTATAGTACCAGATCGCTTACAAACAGGTCGTGCAAGACGAAACCGGATTCTTCAAGGGCCTCGGGGTACGCATCAAGGCGCTGCGTGAGCGGGCGGGCTTCAGCCAGGAAGACATGATTACCCACGGATACTCCGTGCGCTATTGGCAAAAGGTCGAAGCCGGAAAGCCTATAACGCTCCGGACTCTACTTCGCATCTGCCGCTTGTTTGCCGCTCCAATGTGCGATGTTGTACGTGGTCTCGACGAAATCCCCAAGAAGGGTCCACGGAGACGGCGGTGAGCGAGGTTTGGTTGTTCCGTTGTTCGACCCAAAAGTGCCCTAGCGGCTGGTCGCGCGGTACCTACCGCATCATTCTCCCCCGTCAGCCTTTGGTTCCGTTCTTGCGTTCCGACTCTAACTCATTCCATGTCGGGCACTTGCAGGTTTTTACAAGTTGGTCGGCAGTCCGGACAGGTAGCCTCTAGAGCCGTATCTGGAGAGCAGTTTAGCGTTGCGGGGTGCCGTTTCGCCTCCGACTCTGCCGGTCGGGATTCCGGCCAGACAGGCTCCATCTAGCATCTTGCGGGATGCTAGCCACGCGAACGGTCCAGTTTCGACGAATCAAGGAGAGAAACCTTTCTGGATTTCCTGGGTTCTAATCCTCCAGATGCCTTGCCAGCCGCCTCAAGTGAAGTGGACTCCACACCTGAATCCAGGCGAGCTCCGGGGCCGAAATTGGGAGGTGGCTCGTGTTCAGGGTTCGGGTCCTGGCCGCCCAAGAGGAAATTGCCCTCATCGCGAAGGCCGCCCGTAAACAAGGTCTGAGTGTGCCCCAATTCGTCACGCACGTGGCCCGGAGTCTTAGTAGGGAGCGCAACACTTCCAAGATCAAGCGGAGTGGCGCCACATCCCCCAACAAAACGAAGCCCCCGCTCCGAAAGCCGAAGTCGTCTCAATAGATAATAGATAATAGATATAGGACTGTCGTATCGGCTACAATCCGAAAATCGTGATTTGCCCAGATGGATTCTCGCCCTGTTTACCACAGCGCGAATCGTTCTATAATCCACGCGACAAGCCAGCAGGAGGGGGAAATGAAGAGACTCAAACGCAAGATGTCCCCTGGGGTCTCACGAGGTCGGCGGCCCAAGACTGGAAACAACAAGGGGATGTTGATTCTGCTCAACGAGGAAGAAAAGATGAACATTGAGAAGGCAGCCGCTAAGGAGGGCGTCAGCATGAGCCGCTTCATTGTGGAGCGTGCCTTAAACGCCGCCAAACGCATTTTGTCTCAGACCGCGTAGGAAGCGCGAGTCACTTCATCTGTGACTCCCGTACTTCCGTCACTTTACAATTCCAAAGTCGAATCCCTGCGGATTCATTCCGGTCGTGATTAGGTATTCTCCCGACTTCAGGTCCTCCGTGGGAGATACGTCCCAACTGCCGTCCTGCTTCTTTACTGCGGTTGCTGTTACGGTCTTTTTCGGGTCAAAGCCGCCGTGACCACCGAACATGCTCCCGGAGGCCATTCTAGATTCTCGGTGATCCGACTTTTCGTCCAGTCGAACTACTATCAGGTCGTTGGGTTGAGAACTTCCCGGCTGACACAGCATCAGAAGCTGCACATTCCCATATCCGCAGACAAGACGAAAATGAGGGCGGTTTGTTGACAGTTGTAGCGGAGAATGACCGCCTCGAAATGTCCAGTAGATATTCGCTTTCACCACCTTGTTCGACGACTGCGTGCCCGAATATGCCGCAGGGGTGAGCGCGGCTATCTCGGCATCGTGTTCTGCGTAGATTCCCGGTTGCTGCGTACTCTGACACAATACAATACTCGTGAGAATAAGAATGACCGCCGTTGCTTTTGCCGTGCGATTCATATGGCGATTTAGGCCATTCATCGGCATCCACCGTCCTTGCCCTTGTCTAGAACCAGCTTGTGGTAAGCAAATAAGGCTCTGTCGATCTGCCGCAAAGTCCAACTAGGACATCTGCGCCTGATACCGTCGATCGCACGCCGAAATTCTTCGTAATGTGCGAGGTCTTTCCTCTCAGTAGAAATGAGACGAGCTACAAAGAGCACCCCGATTGTACGCACATCCATAATCGGCATCAGTTGGGAATGCATAAAGTGGATGACTGTTGAACCTGTTGCTGCCTCTACGCCTGACAACTTCACGCTGGGTGCAATAAGTGCTGCCAATTTTCGCTCGGGCGGTTCAGAGGCCGCTCGGCGAAAGGCTGGCGCATAGAGGGTATCGTATGCCGAGAGTAGTACGTGACCAATCACCCGCATGGCTCCCTTCCAGTTCCAAATTGCGAGGAATGTTGCCTCTGAAATGGTTCCCGTCGAGGCCATATCCCGAGCCACCTCAGCGATGAGTCTTTGATATTCAGCCTCGTCGTTTTGTATCCAGTCGTATTTTGGGTGCCACTCGCTGATGAAGTCGTCGTCGATGACAAGGGGTTGCAGTTCGCGGCGAAGTACCGCTTTTGGGTCTGCCATGCTCGCGCTGGAAGCTGGCGTTCGTCCTAGCAACGTTCCCGCACCCACGTTGTAACTACCGCTGTCCCTGTTCGAATCAGTTCCACCTTGTGCCAAATGCGCGGTCGCCGATACGTCCATACCATGCTCAAAACGAGCTTCGCGTAGGACCGCTGTGATTGCGGCATTTGAGGTGCCCGAGGTCGGCGCTAACCAAGGTGAACCTCCGGAGGTTTTTACGATTCCAGCAATACGAACTCGACCCAGATTAATCTCGATTGCCTGACCATGCCTCAGCCCCAAGCGGGAGATGTCCGAGTTTCCGATGCGAATATAGAGTTCTGACCCGGCTTTCGAGAGCCGCCGGACATGGGCGACAAGAGAAAAGCTTCGCGGGGCGGTGGACATAACTACCCCCTTTCCAGAGGTACCTGATCTTCGACGAAGAACATTCTAGTTTGCGCAGCCTAATGAGTAGTCTTGCCCAAGCTCGAAAGTGCCGCCCTGCCGCAGCTTGACTTGGCGGAATCCAACCTTGCACAAATCACTTTTCCACTCAGGCAAGACTCCATTGATGAACTGCACGCGAGTGGCGGTATCCTTGAACATCTCGGAATCCAAATTCAATTCATGCCCACTGTTCGCACCCTCGCCATGCACCCAAACAGTGATGTCGTAGCCCATCCCAGTGAGCCGTTGCTGCAAGTCTTGGGCGAACGCTTCTCTCGTCTGTTTGCTGCCTCCGAGTGCGTCCCGACCTTTGTTCGTAGCAAGCGTCAAGAGTCTTAGTGCGTCTTTGTCATGCCGGTTCTGCTGCAATACTGCCTGTATCTCATCGTTCGCTTTCCTCAGGTTGTCCAGGTTGGCTTTCAAATCATCCACCGAAGCCGAATTAATCAGAAGTTGCGCCTCTGCCAAATGCTGCGCTCTGATTAACTTCGTTGTTAGGCTCTTTGCCTGTGTAGCCTCAGGAGCGGATTGTGGAATCGCACCCAAGTGGCGAAGACCCTCTGCAATTTGGTCGGGGGGCGCATCCGGCTTGAGAGCCGTCTTTGCTTGGGACAGATGTTCGCTTGGCTTGAGCGCGTTGAATTGCGCCTCTTTTGCGGTCGATCCGGAATCAACGGTCGCCGAGGATTCTGTCTTTTCTCGACTGCCCTGAGAGTTGTCCGATGACGAATTGCCGAACATCCCGATGATGATAACCAGCAACACGACGCCGCCCACGACGAGCCAAACTATCTTGGATTGTGGCTTTTGCTGCGGCTGAATGGTCCGAGCCACTGGAGCCGGAGTCATGGGCGGTGGCGATGGGGGTTGGGGAAGAGACTGTGGTCTCCCGCATGACTGGCAGAAGCGGGCATCCTGACTCAGAGCGGAGCCACAGTTTTGGCAGTACATCAGCGGTGTGCTCCTGCCGCCGCCGTCTTGGCCGTACCGCCCACAAGCTTTTGCTGAACGAGATTGAAAAATTTGTCCGCTGCCGTATCCATAGTGGGGAAACTGGAAGTAGGCATCCCGGCGAGATCGGCTATCTTAGCTTGTCGCTCCTGTTCGATTTCTTCCAGCTTCAAGTCATGTTCTTTGGTCAGGATTTCTTTCTGTTTTTCGATGTAAGTCTGAAGATCAATATCGTGGATGACTTCGTAGTGCGTCTCATACTTGTCCTTTTCCGCTTCGAGAGCGCCCACCTTCATTTCCAGTTGATTTTGCAACTGCTGCTCCCTGACCTGATAGCTGGTGGATTCAACGTAGCCAACGTTGCCTCGATCCTTGTGGAAGAAAACTTCCAGCTTTGTGGTGCCATCTGGTAGCGGTTCGACGCTGATTTCTTCGATCACCCGAAACGTGACGCCGGGAAGCGTCGCGGCGAACTGGAAGCTTTTTATCTCCTCGCCGGAATCGGTGAGATTCTTTAGACCCTCATCTTGAGGGATCAGAATTCGATGTGGGGCAGCGGCTTTCTGTGCTGCCTTGAAAACATCATCCACCGAGGCCGACAAGGTTGTGCTCTTTGGATTAGCGGCGAGTGCGACTGCTGAGAGCAGTAAGGGAACCCCGCAGAAACGGAGCAAGGTCATTTGGCGCTTCGTTGCAACTTTAATTTGAGATACAGATTCCGGGGAAGGAGCCCTAATTGTCCACCGCCGTCCGGGGAAATGCAAATGGATGGACTTAGAGGTTGGTTTCGATCACGGTCTGACCGGATGTGGGGCAGTACCACGCTGCCATTATCGGGTCCGGATGCCTATACGGATTCGATTCAAGGGGTGTCATCGT
This sequence comes from uncultured Acidobacteriota bacterium, assembly GCA_963758565.1. Lineage (GTDB taxonomy): Bacteria > Acidobacteriota > Terriglobia > Terriglobales > Acidobacteriaceae > Sulfotelmatobacter. The sequence goes on from CAVWVX010000002.1 coordinate 9,059, forward strand.
TCGCTGCACGAGGGGAACCTTGTGCAGTTTGCAAATCGGGATGCCATCCCGATCCTCGATTCCGCATTCCTGAGCCATGGACTATTTTACATCGCTAAGGGTGCGCCAGAATTTCGCCTGTGAGCCTAGTCCGGCATTGCCTCTCCCGAGCAGCTATTCGGCGCGACCAAATGCCGCAACAATTCCTACAGTCGAGGGTTGAACAAGAATAATAGGTATATATGTACAACCAATTTACCGATTGGTGTAGTCATATATCTAAATGACCGGACGGTAAGCCCACGGAGGTTTGAGATGGCTGAGACTTCTAATCTGACGACTACAGCAAAAATGAGGCCCGTAAACAGGTTACTGCAAAAGGGCGCATTGACATTCGGAGCCTGCTTAGCTCTGGCGGATGAGGTTTTCGCCCAAAGCGGCGGTTCCCCTTGGACACAGGCAGTCCAGGCGCTACAGGCGGCCTTTACCGGCCCAATTGCCACCGGGTTGGCCTTGGTTGCCATCGTTGTGGGCGGCCTGATGTTCGCTTTTGGGGAAGGCGCGGCCAAGCGGACCTTGGCCGGCGTGATCTTCGGAGTAGGCATGGCCGTGGGAGCCGTGAACTTCATGTCTTGGCTGTTTCCGTGATCAGAACGGCCACTCGACTTGCGAGGAAACAATGGAACGAAAACGCAATCCCGTGTTCCGAGCGCTTAATGCTCCCCTCACGCTCATGGGAGCGGAGAGGAAGTTGTTCTTCCTCGCGCTAGTCATGGGTGCAGCCGTATTCAACCTGCTGCACACGTTTCTTGGCGGAGTCTTGATGTTCTCGCTCTTGTACTGGTTCGCACGCTGGGCCACTAAGACCGATCCTGAGATTCTTCGCCTCTTGTTGAATTCGTCGAAGACTCGCCGCCAGTATGACCCAATGAAGTTTGCCCCAGTGCAGGTCCGGAAGGTGCGCCATGTTTAGGCTGGCCACCGCCCTCAAGGGCTATCGCGAAGCGGGCGCGCTGAACGATCAGATCAATCTGTTCGGCTTCGTGGACGACAATACGTTTCTGACCAAAAGCGGAGACGTGGGAGTGGTCCTGGCAGTGAAGGGAGTGGACTACGAATGCCTCGCCGCCAGTGAGATCGACAATTACAGCAAGCGGCTGGAGTCGGCGTTCAAGATTCTGGACGACAAATGTCGCATCTACCAGTACCTCTTCAAAAGCAGCAACCCAGCCATTCCGAGCAGGAGCCATGAGAATCCGATCGTAAACGCAGCGATTGAGAACCGAATCGCGTATCTCAAAGGCAAAGCACAAAGCCTGTACGGACTGACGATCTACTTCGTCATCCTGCTGGAAAACCCTCCGGCTAAAAGGACGGTCTCCCGCATCCTGACGACCGTCAACTCCGACCCGAAGCGCTCCATGAGCGAACTCAAAGCTCTTCTCTCCACTGAAAAGCAAGTTGCTCTGGTCGGCGAGGAAATACAGGCTGCCCAGGCGATGCTTGCACAAAAGGTTTCCAGCTTCGTCCTGCAAGTGAATGATTTCCTGCCCGTTGAACTCCTCGACAAGCAGCAGGCGTTCCGCTTCCTAAAACAGATCCTCAACTTCGCGCCGCACAAGCTCGAATCCGCACGGCTCAAACACGATACGTTCCTTGACTACTACCTCTGCGAATCCCCCATCGAATGCCATCGCGGATTTCTGCGCGTGGACGACTACTACGTGCGCGTCCTGACGCTCAAGGAGCCGTCGGCACAGAGCCTCCCTCTCATCTTCCAGAAGCTCTTGGAAGTCCAGGCCAATTTCTTTGTTGCAACGGAATGGCGGAAAGAAGAGCCCGACAAGACCCGTAGCCGGATTCACTCGCGCAGACGCCACTTTCACAATACGAAGCAGTCGTTCGTGAGCTATCTGAATACGTCCGACGCGGGGCCGGCAGCGCAGGACATTCTCATCGACGATTCCAAGGAGGCCCAAATCCATAGTCTCGGAGAAGCCCTGAAGGAATTGGAAGTCAAGGGCAACTATTTCGGTGAATTCTCATTGACGGTGGTCATCTACGACCTCGACCTGGCGAAGGTCCAAGCGGCCTGCGCCGAGTTTTACAAGGTCTTCAGCGTCCATGATGCCCAGCTTTACGAAGAGCGCTATAACCTGCTCAACGCTTACCTCGCGACAGTGCCGGGCAACACGGCATTCAATTTACGTCGATTGCTCGTCACGAACGCGAATTACGCGGACTACTCGTTCCTGTTTACCTTGCACACCGGCGACCGGGAAAACTCGCATCTGAAGCAGGAATATCTTGCGGTTCTCGAAACCACCTATCACACGCCGTATTTCTTGAATCTGCACTACCGTGACGTGGCCCACACCGTCATTCTCGGCCGTACTGGATCGGGCAAATCTTTTCTGCTGAATTTTCTCATCACCAATCTGCAGAAATACGAGCCTTACACCTTCATTTTCGACTTGGGCGGAAGTTTCGGGAGCCTCACGCAGCTCTTCGGCGGGTCTTATCTGAAGGTGGGCATCGAATCACGCGATTTCAAGATCAATCCTTTCGCGCTAACGCCATCGAAACGCAATCTCGACTTCCTGACGATCTTCGTTCGGGTTCTCGCGGAATCACAGGGCGAGGTCCTCAGTGGCAACCAAGAGCGTGAACTGTACGAACAGGTTCAGAACCTTTACGAGCTCGACGACCCGACTCTCCACACTCTCGGTACGCTGGGAAACACGCTTCGCCGCGATCTGGACGCCCGCCTTTACAAATGGAAACAGGGTGGGCAGTTCGGATTCCTTTTTGATAACGCTGAGGACACTGTCAGCTTCTCGCGTTTCCAGTGTCTCGACTTTCAGGGGATGCGGGAATACCCGCAAGTGTTGGAGCCACTGCTCTTCTATGTGTTGCACCGGGCAGACGCCATTATTCGCGATCCGCAGATCGGCCATGTATTCAAAGCATTCTTCATCGACGAGGCTTGGGTGTTTCTGAAAAACCCGAGCATCCGAGCTTACATTGTTGAAGCCCTTAAGACTTGGCGGAAGCACAATGCGGCGCTTGTGCTCTCGACGCAATCGCTCGATGAACTGCGGAAGTCCGACATCCTCGACGTGATTCTCGAAAGCTGCGTCACCAAGATTTTCCTGGCCAATCCCGAGATGGATCGGGAACTTTACCAGCAGCACTTCCACCTAAACGACCACGAGATCGAGCTGATCACCGGCCTGCTCCCTAAGCAGCAGATGCTCATCAAGACGCCAGATACGTCGAAAGTCGCCAATCTCAATGTCGATGCCAAGAGCTACTGGCTTTACACCAATGACCCCTTCGACAACCGAAAGCGTGACGAAGCATTCGCCACCTACGGTTTCGAGAAAGGTCTGGAGGTTCTGGCCGGAGTTCATCCGGCTTCGTCCGAAGCAAGAAAGGATTCCGCTGGAGGTTCCTTATGAAATTGCTCGCTCGCCGCGCTGTCTTGCTGCTCGTTTGCCTATGTCCGTTCTCGCTCGTTCACGCCGACAACGGCGCGCGAGTCGTGAAATATTCCCAGACCGACATCATTCCGATTCGCGCCAAGGTCCGCTTCTCGACTCTGATCGTCCTGCCAGCGGATGAGGAAATCTTGGACTTCACCACTGGTGACAAAGAGTTCTGGATCATCAACGGCGCACACAATCTTTGCTACTTGCACCCAGCCCAGGTGGGAATCCGTAGCAATCTCAACTTGGTCACGGCTAGTGGGCACCTTTATTCGTTCTTGCTGACGGAGATAAGCAAGCAACCAGGAGCCGAACCGGACCTAAAAGTGTTCGTCACGCCCAGTGACGGCCCAGGACTTGCCGGAAACATCGTGCCATCAAAGTACGTCCGCGCCAGCGAGGTTGAAGCCTACAAGAGTGAGGTGTCCGACCTTCGTAGCCAGCTAGCCGAACAGAAAAGACGCACGCTCGATCAGATGACATCTCAGATTTCTGCCTACAAGCAGAACTATCCCACGAAACTCCAATTCGATTACGACCTCGACAAAAAGGCCCGGCTCGCACCCTTTCTCGTTTCCGAGATTTACCACGACGATAGCTTTACCTACATCAAGTCCGCCGCTAGCGAGCGACCCGCGATCTACGAGATGAAAGACGGTAAACCGAACCTCGTCAATTTCGACTACGAAAACGGCGTCTACATCGTCCCGAAGATCGTTGACAGCGGCTATTTGGTGGTCGGCAAGAAACGGGTCACTTTCAACCGCCGATCAACTGCACAGGCCCGAGCGAGTGAGTGAGGATTTTATGGAACAGGCAATCAAAGACAAAGCTCCAAAGCCAGCAGGACTCGTACCGAAGAATCTGCAGGCATTTCTCTTAGTCGGACTCGCCCTGCTCATGGTTCTGGTCATGGCCCTCACCGGCCACAAGAGGCCCGCGCCTCCAACGAATCCACAGACATCACCGTCGCAGAACATCCTGCCCGTGAATGCAGACAAAGTTACAGATTTTCAGAAAACGATTGAACAAGCTCAGCGTGAATCCGCACCGCAGGCTGAGGAAGCATTGCTTCAGCGACAGAGGCGATTGGCAGCGCAGGGGATGGGATCGGCCCAGCCCTTTCCATCGACGCCCTATGGAACCCCGATCACCTCTGCTTATCCCAACGGCGCGTACCCGCCAGGTGCTTATGCGACCGGCTCTCCTCAGCCTGCGGAAGGGTCAACCGACCCAATTAAGGATGAACAGAAAAAGCGCGCGTACATGTCGCTGTTCTCCGATAACTTGGCACTGACTTATCGGAAGGAGTTACGCACTCCAGAGGTGAACCGTACTCCGTCCGTTCTTCCAACGCAGGATCAGCTCGCAGACCAGGCAAGTGCAGAGCTTGCGCACGGACAGGAAATCTTGGCCGAGGCACAAAGGGCAGGCTTCTTGCCGCCACAGGGCAGTAGCGCAACCCCGAACGCGGCACCGACTCAGAACGCCGGAGATTCGGCGGGGAAGCGAAGCGATCCACAAGCGTCCGACCCGAAAGCCCCGGACCCGACCGTTGCTTACCAGTCCTCCGAGGGCAAGAAGTACGTGTTATTTGAAGGAACCCTTCTTGAAGCGGTCCTCATTAACCGGCTGGACGGCAGTTTTTCCGGCCCGGTCGATTGTCTGCTCTCCACCAACGTCTATTCGCACGACCGTCAGCACGTGCTCATTCCGGCAGGCAGCAAGATCCTTGGTGAGGCCAAGAAGGTGGACACGTTCGGACAGGTACGGCTTGCCGTCACTTTTCATCGGCTCATCATGCCTGACGGATTCTCCGTCAATCTTGACCAATTCAAGGGCCTGGACCAGACCGGAGCCACGGCCCTCAAAGATAAAGTCAACAACCATTACGTGAAGATCTTCGGAGCGTCTCTGGCTCTCGGAGTTCTGGGCGGCGTCGCGCAGATCGGCACCGGGAGCACCCTCACCTCAACCGGCACGGAGCGGATTCAGCAGAGCTTTGGCGTTGGCATGGCCAGCGCCGGAGAAGATGTCCTCGAGCGCTTCTTGAACATCTTGCCAACTGTCACCATACGCGAAGGTACACGAGTAAAGGTGTACCTCTCGAACGATCTATTGCTCCCGGAGTATTCTGCCCACAATGTGCCGTCCAATCTGTGAACCGGGAGATCAGCATGTCCGTTAACGCAAAATCGTCGAATCGAATCAGACAGGTTTCCTGTTACGCAGCCCTGTCTGTGATCGCGCTCACTCCGGCCTGCCGAAAGGCAAAGAACTACAGTTGGCAGCAGGTCTACAGAACCGTGAGCTGCGAACCGAGAACTCCACAGGCCAAAGCTCAAGTAGGGGGCTGTCCCAAGCTGGCAGATCTTGCGCACCCAACACCTGAAGAGGTTCGTGAGTACGTGGACTACATGAACCGACGGGACGCGGTCGAGGGAACACTTAATTCCGGTCAGCTTGAAGGGCCGGGATGTTTGCAATGGCGAATCGACGCCACAACAGATCGGCCGGAAGTAACCAGAACCGGCAAAAAGGAAGGATGTTCCAACCTTCAACAGCTTCAAAACTACAAGGTTCCATAACTCGAAAGGAGAGGCAATGAAGAAGTTCTTGACCATCACGTTAGTCGTTCTCGGATTGGCCGCAATGCCTGGACCAGCGAATGCCCAGCTTGGCTCGGGCGTCGTTTACGATCCGACAAATTACCACCAAGCCTTGCTCCGTTACGCGCAGTTGATCGCGCACCTGAAGCAATTGCAAGCCACATACATGCAAATCGTGAACGCCTACCAACTGGCCCAGCGAATGTCGCAGAGCCTTCCCAACATGCAAACTCGCTATGCCACGACGTGGTCGCCTTGGGGCTATGGCAGTGCCCAAAACACTTATGGAAATACAGCGCCGTGGATTAACGGAATAAACTCTGGAAACCTTCAGAGCGTTCTTAGCGGTTTCCAGCAAGCCACAAGTGCGCTGTCGCTCTACACACCTGCGCTGCTTTCTGCGATGCCAGCAGGCGAAGCGCGGCGAATCCAATCCGACATCGCCACCATTCAACTAATCGACGGCGCGGCCCAAAACGCAATGGCCACCATCGGTGGAATCCGTGCCCGTTCGCTTCAGACTACGAACGCAATCGGCAACATTCAGTACGACTCTTTGTCCACCGACCCTAATCTGAACAGCGAAGTTGCCGTTCTGAACAAGGTCAATGCCACTAACGTCCTGTCCCTGCAGAATGCCCAGGACACGAATAAACTGCTCGTCGCCATCCTTGAGCAGCAAACCATCCTCTCGAAACAGCTTCGCGATTCTGCCACCAACATCGCGAATGCCGACATCGACCGCCGCCAGAACAGCGCGAACTTGAATCAGCAGCTGACCGGCAGCATCGGGCAATCACTCAGCAGCTACACGCTGCCGTAGGCCCGGCAAGTTGGGAAGGAAAGGAGCATCCGATGGGTCAGCTAAACACAATCACCAGCTACATTACCCAGTTGCTCACCCAGCACGTTGGCCAGTTCACCTTCCTTGGCCAGAGCATGTTCCTTTCCTTCGCCACCATCATGATCGTGTGGTTTGGCGTCAAAACGGCACTCGGCTCCAGCGACCGAGGCGGATTCAACTTCGGAAACTTTGCCAGCCTCATTATGATGATCGCTTTCGGTTATGCCATGACGCAGTATTACGACACGCCGATACCAGGTTTCGGCAGGAGTTTCTATCACCTCATCATTGACCAGACCGAGTACCTCAGCAATCTGCTCGCCGGGACCCAACTACAGAACGCCTCAAACGCAATTGCCAGTTATCAGGGGCAGATTCAGTCTCCGGGACTGACCGACATCTCCGGCAGCATTGCCTACATCCTCGATGAGGCCATCCTCGCCCTGTGGCAGGCAGTCGCCATCATCATTACTGCCTATGGTTTCGTGGCCCAGGCGATCTGCATCCTCGTAGGCCCGGTTTTCATTCCCTTCTTCATCGTTCCCAAGCTCGAATGGCTGTTCTGGGGCTGGCTGAAGTGCTTCATGCAATACGCCTTCTATCAAGTCATTGCCGCCGCCACGATGTTCGTCATGGGGAACCTTGTGATCTACGTTCTGACCCAACCCCCATTTCTCCCCGTCCCTGACCCATTGAGTCTGCTGACACTTCTGATTGTGGTTTTCCTTGGTGGGATCTACGCATTGTTAAAAGTTCCGGCCTTAACCAGCCACATCTTCAGCGGCATGTCCGGCCTCAATTCAGGAGCCATCGTGGAGTATTTCCTACCATGAAAGACGCTGAATTCAATGAGGCGAAACAGCTCTACCTGGAGAAGTACGGGGACGCCATTGTCACCAACAACTACCTGAAGATCGCCGTCGCCCTGCTTTGTATTGCCGCCTTCGGACTGGTCGTTCTGAATATCAGGACAATCCGAACCTTCCAGAACTTCCGTCCTCTGGTCATTCGCATTGACGACCTCGGGCGCGCCCAGGCTGTCGATTACAAGAGCCTCGAATACCACCCTGGAGACCGCGAAGCCAAGTATTTCCTTTCGCAATTCTGCAGCCTCTACTACCGCCGCAACCGCTACACCATTCACGACGACTTCACGAAAGCTCTCTACTTCCTCGACGGCAAGGTCGCCAACGACATCATGGAGCAGTACCGGAAAGACGACACGATCAATGCCTTTCTAAACAATCCTTCGTCTCCGGAAGTGGACATTGACGTTGAAAAAGTAGCGTTGCAACCGATGCAAGCGCCGCCCTATCGGGCCTCGGTGGACTTCTTCCGCGTTGAATATGCCCCAGCGGATCACTCCATTCTGAAGAAGACCCGCTACACGGCGAACTTCATTTTTGTATTCAAAGATGACGTGCCCAGCGAGCTAATTCCGATCAATCCGCTTGGCCTGACGATCACCTATTTCCGCCAGGACCAAGCCTTCACGAACGAGGTGCAGCGATGATCGCCAACGCTTTGTTCGCATCGACCGGCCTTACCTTGGGTCTTCTCTTCTTCCTTGGGAACGAATTGCGTTTCCTCATTCCCTATCGCACGCTGCTCGTTCACGAGTACGGAATTGCAATTCTGATCTTCATTGCCGTCCTGTTTGTGAACCTCACGGGCACAATGTTCACGTTCGGGCGCCGGTTCTTCCTGAAAGACACGGGCCGCAAACTCGCCCACTTCGACCGCGAACTGAACGCCGGGCGCACGCCGATGCCGCCCCATCTTCACCGCGAGGAGCTGACCTAATGTCCCGCTATGATCGTGACGAAAGTCCCGACGAAGTCCGCGATTCGAGCCTTCGCCGTCCGTCGGAGCAGAGCAGCGGACGGGAAACCTCTGACTCCAGAGGCCAGGGCGGGGGCAGTGGAACCTCCCACGATCAGCCTCCCCCACGCGACCCTCGGTCTGGCGATGTTCGCACCGTGCCGAAGGGACGCCGCTCCAAACATCTCGACCCTGACCGCGAACGAACCTACGTTCTCCGTGACTCCGAACTGCAAAGTCTGACCGATATCGGAACCTTTCGCGTCATTAACCTCGACAATCTGGTGACTCACCGCTACGGCGGAGACCAAGCCGAGGCCAGGCGCGATCTGGACAACCTGCAGCGACAGGGCCTCGTCCTTCGCCGCACCACGTACCCTGAAAAGACCGTCTACGTGACTCTCACCAAGGCGGCACATCGCTTCCTCGATGCCAATAAAGCACGGGACTCAAAGCCACGTCAGAGTTTCTACCACGGCTTCGTAAAGCCCCGCGAAGCCCGGCACGACGCCGCCATCTATCGCCTCTACCAACAGGAAGCCTCGCGAATTGAAAAGGCGGGTGGACGGGTCGAGCGAGTAATTCTGGACTTCGAGCTCAAGCGGTCTGTGAACCGCAAACTGGCTGTTCTGCGCTCGCTCCCAGCCCCCGAGCAGGCCGGAAGAAAACGCGAGATCGCGGAAGAGAACAGCTTACCCATCGTTAACGGAAAGGTCGCACTGCCCGACCTCCGGCTCGAATATGAAGGGCCCGACCAGGAATTGGGCAAGGTTGATCTGGAACTCGTCACCGGCGACTACCACGCCAAGGGCCTGGCGGCGAAAGCTCAAACCGGGTTCGCCATGTATGCGCTTCCTGAAGACGTGGCGCGGCTCCGTCCCGCCATCGCGGACCCCGAAATCATGCTGGACATTTTGTCATTATGACGATTCGACCTGTACATCTCGCGGCTCTCGCCGACCTCGGTTACAACGAGCAAGAAGCCCGTTTTATCTACCTCGTCGCCACACATTCGGGGTACTTTACCCTCCGCCAGTTTCTCGATTACACGGGCACAGCCAAGGGCTGGGCCGTCCACCAATTCACAACGAAGGGTATCCATCTCGGCCACATTCGGGCAGCGACTTACGGACGCCAAACCGCAGTATTCAACGTCTTTTCGCGCAAGATTTATGGTGCTCTCGACCGCGACAACCTGCGCAATCGCCGCCGCCTGTCCAGCGAATTGATCCACACTCGACTACTGATTCTTGACTTCGTTCTGGCCCATCCGAACCTCGAATATCTTGAAACAGAAAACGACAAAGTCACGTATTTCCGTGACCGTCTCGGCATACCAGAAGCGCTGATTCCGGGCCGGATCTACAAAGGAATCAACCCCGAATCCACGACGAAAAGATCTTTCGTGGACCGCTTTCCCGTGTTCCTGTCTGCTGAATCTGACCGTCCTGACGGGCAGTCCCTCCCCACGTTTATCTATTGCGATCCAGCAGGCAGGGGCTTGCTGCACTACATCACTCACCTGCGTACCTACGACTCTTTCCTTCGCCGCCTTCCCGATTTCGAGTTCATCTACGCTGCTCCCAGCCCGGTGAAGTTTCGGCGGGCGGAGCAATTCTTCCGCAATCTTTTCGACGACAATAGCCCGGCCAATAGCCGCTCTCTCAACCGTTATTTTCGCGTTCGCCAGTTGTGGACGGAGAACCAACACAGCCTTCTCACTCGTGCCGATCGCGACCTTCTGCGCTATGGAAACCAGCGGTACAAAGGCGAGATTTATGACGCGGCTTATAAGGAATGGATCGCCCGCAACGCCGCTGAAGACATCATGTTTCGACTGCTTCCGAGTACCCACCAGAAGGCTCTCAGTTCGGGCTTCCGCACCCATCTCTTGCCCCGTGACTACGACATATTCGCAGACAAATCCGGCTCGGAGCACAGAACGGTATCTTCCGCGGAATGTTCTGTTTCCCGTTCTGCATCCCGTTCGGAGGAAGAAAGGACCAAGCACTTCTAGATCAAGGACAAAAAGATGCAACACCACCAAAAACTGTACGCGGCAAAAGACCTTTTGTGGCCGGGCGCGACCCCATTTTGCCCGCCCGTTTGCGGGCCAAATCCCCTACGGGGCTTCGGGGGTCTCGCCCGGCCACGATGCAGGCGCTTCGCTCACTCGTTCGATGTTTTGCCGCGTACCAAGAGTCCAGATCGTAATTGCAACTCTTCAGAGATCGTCGGTCGGTACTTGTCTCGACCGGAAAGGAAGTCCCATGCCTCTACTCAAGCCACCTGAACCGCAAATCGCCATGCGGAAGTTCTACGTCCGCATTGAGGAACCGTTGGCTTTAACGATGGAGCGCTACGCTGAGTTCCTCGGCACCGACAACCGCGACCATGTCGTGAGCCAGGCGCTCCAATTCATCTTCAAACGCGACAGTCAGTTCAAGTCCTGGCTGGAACAGAACGCTGTACCAACACAGAAGCCAGTGCGGCAAAGGGCCAGCTCGAAAACCACGAACGGCAACGGAGGCGGGCAATGATCCAGCGTGCGCTTGCCGCTAAGGGCATGGTTGCCTACGTCCTCGCCTGTGCCACCGGAATCACCCTTTACTTCCGTTGGCCCTTTCCCGAGAACGACCTCATGCTGCGCTTGATCTCGATCCGCGCTCCGCTGATCTATGCCGGTTTCAAGTACACCTATACGCTGTTCCTGTTCACTACGCCCTACATTGCCTACTCGCTCGTTCTTTCGGGCCTCTACGTCTTTGCCTTCCGACCCACACGCAAGATCAAACCCATGCCCCTGCCAGCCTACCCGGACCCCAGCAGCCGCGACGAACTCTTCCTAGTGCTCGGAGAAGTCCATGACCCAAGAAAGCCCGTGGCCGCCGAGCAGCCTTATTGGCTTGCCATTCCAGAACGCGGATTGTTCACTGGGATTGCCATCTTCGGTGCGATCGGTACGGGCAAGACCAGCGGTTGCATGTATCCCTATGCCGAGCAGCTGATCTCCTACCGGTCCGACGATCCCGACAAGCACATCGGAGGTCTCGTGCTCGAAGTGAAGGGCGACTTCTGCCACAAAGTTAAAGGCATCCTCAAGCGACACGGAAGGGAAGCAGATTATGTTGAGGTCAACCTGAACGCTGACTATCGCTATAACCCGCTTTACAACGACCTGGACGCTTACGCACTCGCGTACAACATCGCGTCTCTGCTTAACAACCTTTTCGGCAAAGGCAAGGAACCCTTCTGGCAGCAGGCTTACACCAACCTCGTCAAGTTCATCATCCAGCTGCACAAGGTCGCCTACGATTATGTGACCCTGTTCGATGTCTACGAATGTGCCATCAACCCAGAACTCTTGGAGAAACGAATCCACGAGGCCGAGAAGAAGCTCCAGAGCCGAACCCATTGCATCATCACCGCCCAGGCATTCCTCGACCATCCGGACCTGGAGCACTTCGGCTTCGAGTTTAGCGAGGCCGCCAAAACTTACACGGCGGCGCAATCGCTTGCTTTGGAGGAAACTCTGCGGGCAGCCAAAGTCGAATTCCATTGCGAAACAGAGAATCCGCCCGAAGCCGCCGATCCTCTAAAGCGCGATGTGCTGGAAGGTGTGAAGCGCTGGTTTTATAACGACTGGCGGCGGATTGAGAACAAGTTGCGCACGTCCATCGTCGAAGGTATCTCCGTCTTCCTGTCCTTGTTCGATGACAACCCGATGGTCAAACGGACCTTCTGCCCACCGAAAGAGTGCTACGACCCCAAGCTCAACGTTGACGGCAAGTACGGACGACCCTTGCCTCCCTTCGCCGACCTGATCGAAGCCGGCAAAGTCTGTGCCCTGAATTTCCCAGTGTCGCTCAACCCAGGTCTGGCCAAGGCCATCGGCGTCATGATGAAGCTCGACTTCCAACGGGCCGTCGTAAACCGTATCCCCAAGATCGAAGCCAATCCGAACCAGCACTTCCGGCAGGTTTTCTTCATCTGCGATGAGTACCAGCACTTCGCAACAGTTGGGGAGAACGATCCGACCGGCGATGAAAAATTCTTCGCCCTCTCCCGCCAGCCCAAGTGCATTCCAATCGTTGCCACGCAAAGCATCAGTTCGCTGCGCTCGACCTTGCCCGGCGAGACCTGGCGTACTCTCATGCAGACTTTCCGAACGAAGATCTTTCTGGCCCTGTCCGATGAGTTCTCGGCCAAGATCGCCAGTGAGCTGTGCGGCAAGGAAGACCAGTGGAAAGTCAACTACAACATTTCCGAGAGTGGTCACGACGCCCGCGTGAGCCTGTGGACCGGCAAGGCCCTCGCACACAAAGCCAATGTCACGACCTCCAAGAGCTACAACACGCTGAGCGACTTCCGCTTCGACTTCAAGACCTTTACCGAATTGAAGAACGCACAGTGCGTGACTCTCGCCTATGACGGGCTAAATCCGTTACCGCCGACCTTCATGTACCTCAAGCCGTATTTCAACGACGTGAACAAGTCCTACTTCCGGCAGTTGGCCGATGGAGAACTCTAATGAACGGGTTCGAGCTCATCTTGCCTTTCTTACGACCGATCCAACACCTGATCCTCGATCCAGAGATCAGCGAGATCATGGTCAACGGCCCGGAACACGTCTTCATTGAACGCGCGGGCCGGGTCGAGGGAATCGAGGGCCTGACTCTCAGCCCTAAGTCTCTCGAAGTGGCCGTCAGAAATATCGCGCGCCGCTTGGGCGATGACATCTCAGAGGAAAAGCCAGTCCTCGACTCGCGCTTGCCGGATGGCAGCCGTGTCGCCGCTGTCATCCCGCCCTGTAGCTTGCACGGCGTCACGCTTACCATCCGCAAGTTCAATGCAAAGCACTTTGGGATCGAAGACCTGATCCGCGTTGGCACCATCACCGACGAACTTGCAAATATCCTGCGAAACGCTGTCGTAAGCCGTCAAAACATTCTTATCTCAGGAGGAACTGGCACAGGCAAAACGACTCTGCTGACCATACTGGCGCAATTCATTCCTTCACACCAGCGCATTCTCATCATCGAAGACACCGCAGAAATTCAAGTCAGCGCCCCAAACCTCGTCCGCTTCGAAGCGCGAGTTGCGCAGAACGGATTTCCCGCAGTGACCATCCGTGAGCTACTTAAAGCGAGCCTCCGCCATCGTCCAGACCGAATTCTGCTCGGAGAAATTCGGGGAGCGGAAGCGTTTGACTTGCTACAGCTTCTCAATACTGGGCATTCAGGAACACTCTCGACAGTTCATGCCAACACCGCTCTGCAGGCCATCAACCGCTTCACGAGTTGCGTCCTGCAAAGCAATGTCGAACTCCCTTACCGAGCGATCAAAAGCAACATCGCCGACTCCCTCAACATTCTGGTTCATATCGAGCGGCGACCCGGACGGAGGTTCGTCTCCGAGGTTCTGGAGATCATCGGATACAACTCCGACATCGACCGCTACGAACTCAAGCAACTCTTTGCGCGAGGGGAGCAACAATGAGAACACCACGTCTTCTCGGCGGCTGGGCGCTCATCACTGCTTCAATCGCCGCCCTACTCTTCCTGTCCGCGGGGACAGTCCGCATCGTCTCCATCCGAAACTATCTTGTCACATTCTCACTTCTGCTACTGGCTACGATGCTCGCCGTAGATCCCAGCTTGGCTCAAGAACGCGCCAAGCCCACAGAGCCAGGCACTGACGATTCACGAGTCACCACTGGTCTACTCTTCCTGCTCACTTTGGCCGTTGCCAGCTTCTCCGTAGGGCACCACCGACAAAGTTTCAACGTGCCTCTGCTGATCCGCCACCTAGCTCTTGCCGCATTCCTACTCAGTGGCGCGTTTCAGGGTTGGGCCATGATCGTCAATCCTTTCTTTTCACCCGCTGTGCGAATTCAGACGGAACGAGGCCACCATCTCATCCTGGCGGGTCCCTACCGGCTCATGCGGCATCCAGGCTACTTCGCTATGTCGATCTCCGTTCCGGCCAGCGCCCTTGCGATCGGGTCATGGATCGCCTTGATGCCTGCCGCAGGCTTCGTTCTACTCATAAAGCATCGCGCACACCGCGAAGATGAATTTCTCAGAAACAACCTGCCGGGCTACATCGCTTACGCAACGAGAGTCGGGGGCCCGTATGCACGATAAGAGCCAGACAGAGACGAGTTCAACCGGGAACGTCCCTTCTCAGCAGTCGTTCTCCCAGACCTTCGATGAAAATGAACAGCCCCGAACCGATACCAGTTCGCAGCGAATCGAAGCCTGCGAGTTCATCGATAGCGAGGAACTGGCGCGCAGATGGCATGTCCCTGTTTCCTGGATTCGTGATCAAGTCCGCAAACGCGCCGAAGATCCTTTGCCCCACGTAAGTTTAGGCAAGTATGTCCGCTTTTTGTGGGGCAGTCCTGCGCTTGAATTGTGGATTCGGCGGCGTATAGTGATGGGGAACAACAGGCGCCTGGGACGGACTCGATGAAAGGAGTAGCGATGAAAAGAGCCCGTCAGCAACAGGCAGGTTACATATTTCTAAGATGTGGGTTTTGGTATGTCCGGTATCGCGAAGATGTGGTACTTGAGGATGGAAGTTTCAAGCGCCTTCAAAAGTGCCGCCGCCTCGCGCAAGCTATCGGACCATATCGTACGAAACGCTCCGTCGCACAATTGGCTGAGAAATCATTGCGGCCATTCAACGATGGCGTGCTGGTCGCGGAGAGCACGATGAGCCTGAACCGATTTATCGAATCCGTGTATTTTCCTTACGCGGAGCAACAGAAACGTCGGTCGACGTATCGCGGTTACCGCAACCTCTGGAAGCGTTACATCAAACCGAATGGAGACAGAGCGTTGCGCGAGTATAGAACCTTCGACTGCGAGCAAATGTTGCTATCCATTGCCCGTCAGGAAGATCTGTGCCGCACTTCGCTTGGCCACATCAAACACTTTCTCAGCGGCGTGTTCCGTTATGCACGACGACAAGGAGTGCTCGACACGGCCAACCCCATGCACGAGGTCGAACTCCCGAGGGCTCGTCCCGGCGGTGAAACCCATGCATACTCGCTTGAAGAGGAACTGCAAATGCTCGGCATCCTTCCCGAACCAGCCGCTACCGCAGTCGCAATAGCGGCATTCACGGGCACTCGCAAGGGTGAAATCCGCGGTCTTCTCTGGGAAGACTACGATGGCTTTTCCATCAAGGTGAAGCAGGCAGTATGGCGAAGCCATGTGGACGAACCGAAGCGGGAGAAGAGCAAGGGGGCCATTCCGGTCATTGCACAGTTGAGGCTTTTTCTCGAAAGACACCGAGCGCGTTCAGGCAATCCGCGTCAGGGGTATATTCTACAGAGCCCGCAAGGGAAGCCCCTGAACCTGGACTCCCTGGCGAAGGACGTGATCCGACCCGCATTCGAAGCTGCAAAGCTACCGTGGTATGGGTGGCACGCGTTTCGACGCGGCTTGGCTACGAACCTCAACCGGCTGGGTGTTCCCGACAAGGTCATCCAGCAAATCCTGCGGCACGCGAATGTGACGACTACGATGAACATTTACGTGAAGATGGTTTCGCAGGACGCCACGGTGGCCATGAAAACGCTCGAAACTAACTGTGCAGCAACTGTGCAGCAAAAAAGGCTCGTTGAGGCAGCAGAAGGAAGCTTAACCCCGATGGACCGTGAACAGGAAATCTCTTTGTCAGAACGATATACGGGAGTTCTGGCGGAGAGGGAGGGATTCGAACCCTCGGTACAGGTGTTAGCCCGTACAACGGTTTAGCAAACCGCCGCATTCGGCCACTCTGCCACCTCTCCGCGTTGCGCACTCGATTTTACCACGGTTAAGCTGAGAGCTCTTCCCGATCCTCGGCCTCTTGCTGGTCATGAGTCGGCCAGCAAGCCAAGTTGTAAAGCCGGTCGGAGTGAGGCACAGCTAGCTGCTCGAAAGACTCCGATCCCAGGTTCTCTTCTTCATACACACAAAAAGTTAAGCAGGCGGGGAAACGTTTATTCCCGCTGGCACAAGAAACCCTTGGAATAAACCCGCGGGTTACCAGTTGTATACAGCGGTGCCGGGTTCGCGAGGACTTTTCATGGCTAGCGCGAATTCAGATCCAACGGAACACGCGCGACGAACTAGAAGAGGTATGGCAATGGTAAATCCTTTTGATCCTAAGACCGCACTTCTGGCCAAGCACGCACAACATGTCGTGCTGATCCATTTTCCGATCGCCCTGTATCTGGCAGCGGTGGCATTCGATTTCATTGCCCTGTGGACGAAGCGCCGTGGCCTCGCGGATGCTGCCTACTACAACCTTCTTGGGGCGGCGATTTCAACGCTCCCAGTTCTTACTACGGGCATTCTGGCGTGGCAGTTTCAGCTCGAGGGTCAAAAGCTGAAGGGAATTTTGTTGCTGCATCTGGTCTTCGCGTGTGTTTCAACGGTGATGATCTGGCTGGTGTGGTGGGTGCATTTCCACGCGCGGCGCCGGACGGTTTACTTGCCGGGTTATCGTTTGGCGCTCGAAGTTCTGGTGGTCGGTATGGTTGCGGTGACCGGGCACTTGGGCGGCTTTCTCAGCGGCGTCAACCTGCCCGGTTAGACACCCACTGCGTTTCCTATCGCGGTTCGCAAGGTGCCGGAAAAACGAAGCGCAAAGAATCTTACTGCTTAAATTCTTTACTCGCCCCGTTCTGGTCGTCGGTATAGCCGTGGCCCTATGCCCGGATCGCCGACTGTCCGATAAAACGATTCCTGCAAGTTATCAACTGCGATGGCCGGGAACGCTCTCCGCATCATCCGGATACTCACTTCCTTCTTTTTTTCGGGAATAAAACGAGCTTGTGCCAGTTATCAACTCAGAACGTCACCACCACGGAGGACCAATGCCAGACAAAAAGCAGGATCTCATCGATCAGAAGTTGCAAGACCTCAACAACGATGGCGTCGACCGCCGCGGATTTTTGAAGTGCATGGCATGGGCAGGTACAGGCCTGGTCTGGACCATGAGCGGCGGCGTCCCGGTGTCCCGGGCATTCGCCAAACACTACGGCAAAGATGGCGCTAAAGGCGGAGATTTCACTTTTGTGCAGATCAGCGACAGCCACATTGGTTTCAATAAGCCGGCAAATCCAGACGTGACCGCGACGCTGCAAACGGCAATCAACAAAATCAATGCCATGAACAACAAACCGGATTTCATCATCCACACCGGCGATCTGAGCCAGCTCTCCAAGCCCAGCGAGTTCGACACTCTCGATCAAGTATTAAAAGGCGCCTCCGCCAAACAGATTTACTTTGTGCCGGGTGAGCACGACATGCTCTCCGACAATGGCGAGCAATACCTTGAGCGCTATGGCAAGGGAACCAAAGGCTCCGGCTGGTACAGCTTCGACCAGAAGGGCGTGCACTTCGTGGGCCTGGTGAATGTGGCCAACTTGAAAGCGGGCGGCATGGGATCGCTCGGTCACGACCAACTCGAGTGGCTTGAGTCCGATCTGAAGGGCCGCTCCGCCAGCACTCCGATCGTGCTCTTTGCGCACATTCCGTTGTGGACGATTTATCCCGACTGGGGTTGGGGCACGGATGACAGTGAACAGGCGTTGTCTTATGTGAAGAAATTCGGATCGGTGACGGTGTTGAACGGCCACATTCACCAGATCATGCAAAAGGTAGAGGGCAAGCTTTCGTTCCACACCGCAATGTCGACTGCCTTCCCGCAACCAGCGCCCGGAACAGCTCCCTCGGCCGGCCCGATGAAGGTTCCAGCCGAGCAGTTGCAAAAGGTGTTGGGCGTCACCGACGTGAACTACGTAGTCAGCGGTCGAAGTCTTGCGGTAGTTGATTCGCCGCTCGCGGGCTAACCCGTCTGTGCCGTAGCTCGGCCCAGGACATAACACAAACAACAAAGAAAAAACATTCGAGAGGAAAAGTCATGACGAATAAAATCGTGAGTCTTGCAAGCGTGGCCGTGCCTGTATTGATTGCCATGGTGCTGTTAGCCGCAGCGTCTTCCAGTGTCGCCGCGAACGCCCAGCCGTCGGCGGAAGCTATGGCCGGAGTAAAGATCGATAATTTTGTTTTTGGACCCCAGACCCTCACCGTGCCTGTCGGAACCACGGTTACCTGGACCAACAGTGACGATATTCCGCATACCTCGGTCAGCACTGAGGGTGTATTCAAGTCCAAGGTGCTCGATACGGATGAGAAATTCTCCTACACCTTCACCAAGGCGGGAACCTATCCGTACTACTGCACCATCCACCCGAAGATGACCGGCAAAGTCGTAGTGCAGTGAAACTCAAAGATCGACAGCTGAATATGGATAACTCTGCAATCAAAACGGTTATGGCCGGTTGGTTTGCAGCTTCGTGAAGGGCTCAGCAAACATTTCGGTACTAAAAGACGGCCTGGCCCCATGCTGGCACTGGAAACTGGCTTGGCCAGGGTGTACCATCCTTCTGTCTTTCATTGGTTCTCTCTACGTTATAAGGAGGAGCCTTGGTAGCCCGTCACGAAATTTCCACCCATCCACACCACGCGGTAAAAACTGTTGCCGCGTCCTTCTTGTTGCTTTTGTCGGCGCTCCCCGCACTGTCCCAGAAAACCCCGCCAGCCAACCACCCCTCACCCAAATACGACCTGCAGACCGAGGCCAAGACCAGCGGAGTGGTTGATGCAATCAACCTACTCTCCTGGGGAACCAGAAAAGATTTCACCGAACTGGTGGTCAAGAGCGGCGAGGATAAGGTCCACATCTACCTCTGCCCCAAACCATTTCAGGATGAAATGGAAATCACGTTCGCCAAGGGTGACGAAATTTCCGTCACTGGTTCCAAAGTTAAAATCGAAGCCGAGGACGTCATCCTGGCCCGCTCTCTGGTAAAAGGCACCGACACTCTTGTCTTCCGTGATCCCAAAGGCAATCCCGTGTGGGACCCGCGCACCGGCAAGTAGAGGATCTAGCTCGACCAGTCCAGATTTTCTCGCGGTCCGCTGCGAAATTTCCGCGGTGCTACCCTGTACCTTCTCGGAGCCAACGCGCTCCTATCCCAGCGGCGTCGCCCACGCAGCCAGAGACCGGTGCGTCAGCCCGCAAAGCGAACCCTCAAATGGCGGGAAGAATTAATTCTGTTCGTCTTTCGTAACAGGAAACACTTTCTCCAGGCGATTGGGCAATTTAATGAAAAACTCTTAACAACTTGAGGGGGAAGATTGGATCCGAACGACTGCCCGCGCTGCGGCGGTACCGGATACATTGCCAAGCCAGCGGACATCAGCGGCAAGTCTGATGGCGTGGCATTTATTCGCGTGGCCTGCCCGGCTTGCTCCGGCAGCGGACGGCTAGACTCTGCGCCTCCTTCTACCGCGGGCTGACCGCACGGCCTGTGGTGCTTGCGAAAAACGCGCGTGCCCGGTTCGGCATTCCATGTCGGATCGGGCCCGACGTTCTTGAATCTAAAATTTTCCTTCCGGATTTTTTATCTCAGTACCAGGCTCGAGCGAGCCCCACAGCTATGCGATTCCCGCTGTCTTGGCGCGCGTCCGTCGCCGCGGACTCGAGTCGGTTTCAATTCGATTGCGCCCACCCTCTTTTGCCCGGTAAAGCGCCTTATCCGCGGCCTTGATTACTTCGTCCGCCTGCGGATTTTCTTTTCGCGAAGTGGCCACGCCCATGCTCGCCGTCACCGATAATTCCTTCGCATCCTGTGCCGGCGCGGCCACCTGCGTCAGCCGCCGGATCGCCATCCCCGGTCGCCCCTTGGCCCGCTGGTTTCGCCGGTCTGGCCCGCGCGCCTCCTGCCGCCGCTCCGGCCCGCGCAACCGCAGCTTGCTCCCTTCAATATCGCTGCGCAATTTTTCCAGATGCTCCATCACATCGGCAGTCGTCTTGCCCGAAAACAGAATCGCGAACTCTTCTCCGCCGCAGCGGTAGGCCTGCCCTCCACCACTCACCCGCGCCAGCCGGGACGCAATCATGCGCAGCACCTGGTCCCCCGTATCGTGCCCGTACGTATCGTTGCAGCGCTTGAAGTGGTCTATGTCTACCATCGCAATCGTGTACGGAGCTTCCAGCCTGAGCAGCGCATCGTTGAACGCACGCCGCGAAGGCAGCGTAGTCAGCTCGTCGTGATACGCCAGCATGTAGGATGTTTCCACAATCGTGGCCGCCAGCACCATCGCAGCCGCCGCAAAGTAAGCCGCCGGAATTCGCCCCACGCCGCCAAAGCGCAGCGACAGCATGCACGCCGTCAGCGCCCAGAACAGCCCACTCTCCACCGGCTTGCGAAACACCATGAAGCGTGCCAGCAGCACAATTGCCGCCGCCGAAAACGCCAGCAGCGTGCCAAACGCCAATGGCTGCGCCGCCACCGCCCGGTGCACGTGCCCCGCCGCCTCTGGACGGCACAACACCGCCACCACCACCGACTCCACAAACAGCAGCAATCCCGCCGGAGCCAGGCTGGAGAAAATAAATCCCTTCTCCTGCTCGAATGAAAGCAATACAAAATTCAGCGGCAGCAGCAATCCCACCGCAGCCAGCGCCACGCTCCCTGGACCCGCGGCCGTAATGCGCCCTTGGGAAAAATATCCCGTCGCCTGCTCCGCCAGAAATACAAAAATCAAAGCACAAAAAATCCGGCTGGAATGAAACCGCCACGCCAGCAACATTCCCGCCGCCAGCACGCCATAAAAGGCGTACGCCAGCAGCACCGGACTGGGCGTAACGAGTCCGCTATGCAGCAGCACCGCCACCGCAATCAAAAAAACGCCGGGCTTTAGCAGCGACTTCATCCCTGGTATTAGAGTATCCGTACCACCGCCCCGAAAGAATTGACGGAAGGGGTTCGGCAGGCTTTGGCTTTCAACCTGGCCCCGACGCGCGGTATATGAAAGCCGGCCCGCAGTACTGAACTTGCTTGCTAGATCACTCTCTCCGCCGTCGTGCTGAAACCAAAAGCCTCTGCCTCATTCACAAGCCCGGCGCGCAAACAAAAAGCACATCCACCTCATTTAACTTTTAACCGAACGTTTACACCCGATTAATTTTTCCGTTACACGCGTCCCGCTAATCTGGCATTCGCTACTCCTGAAATCTCCTCCGAAGGGAAAAGTATGCATACGACCAAACTGAAATTCGCAACTCTTGCTGCAGCATTGGGAATGTTCCTGCCTGGCGCCCATGCTCAAGACCATGCCAAGCCCAAGTCATCTCCGCAATACCAACATGTTCTCCTTATTAGTATCGATGGCATGCACGCCGTCGATCTCACCAACTGCACCAACGGAGTCTCCAACTCCGGCAATCAGCCCTACTGCCCTAATCTCGCCGCTCTGCAAAAAACCGGAACCATTTACCTGCAAGCACTCACCCCGCGCCCGTCCGATTCTTTTCCGGGACTCACCGCGCAAATCACCGGCGGCACGCCGCGCTCGGCCGGAATGTTCTACGACGTCAGCTATGATCGGTCGCTTTCTCCGCCCTACGCCACCACGCCCTACGGAATTGTTGGCGGACCCGGCCTTTGCCCATCGGTCGTTGGCACCCAGGTCGGCTTCGATGAGGAAGTCGATTACAACTACACCGAACTCGACGCCGGCGTTCCCAACGGCGACTCCGGACGCACCGGCATCAATCCCCGCTTTCTGCCACGCGATCCGAAAAATGGATGCCGCCCGGTTTATCCTCACCAGTTCATTCGCGTAAATACAATTTTCAACGTCGTCCACAACTCCGGCGGCTACACCGCCTGGTCTGACAAACATCCTTCATACGATTTCACCAATGGTCCCACCGGAGACGGCGTCGTTGATCTGTGGTCGCCCGAAATCAACTCCGTTCCCAAGGGATTGCCCATCGTGCAGGGCTGTAATCCGCTGCCCGATCCGGCCGATGCGACCAGCAGCAACGCCTGGACCGACAGTTTTCAAAATATCCAATGCTACGACTCGCTCAAGGTGCAGGCCATTCTTCACGAGATCGATGGCAAGACTCACGACGGCCGCTCGTCTGCTCCAGTTCCGGAATTGTTCGGCATGAACTTCCAGGCCGTCAGCGTCGGACAAAAGCTGGTCGAAGCCAATCCTCCCACCAATCCCAACTTCAGCCAGACCGGCGGATACCTTGATCCGTTGGCAACTCCCAGTGCGTCGCTGCAACAGGAAATTGAATACGTCGATCGCTCCATCGGCAGTATGGTCAGCGAGCTTTCGAAACAAGGACTGCTTTCTTCGACGCTGGTAATCGTTTCGGCGAAGCACGGCCAGTCGCCCATCGATCCCAACCGCGTGCTGCGCATTCCGGCGGACGTTCCCACTGACGAACCCCCATCCCAGGTTCTTTCGCCCGCGGGCGTTGGCCCCGGATTCCCGGTGGTGCAAGCCGATGAAGACGATGTCTCCATGATCTGGCTCGCCGATCAAACCCAAACCACGGCAGACGTTCTGACCCTCGGAGCCAATCAGGCGATCGACGGCGGCGGAGAAATCTTCGCCGGTCCCATGCTCGATCTCATCTTCAACGATCCGCTCAGCGATCCGCGCACGCCCGATATCGTGGTCGCACCCAACGTCGGCGTAACCTATACCGGACACAAAGCCAAGATCGCCGAACACGGCGGCTTCGCCAACGATGACCGCAACGTCATGCTCCTAGTGTCGAATCCCGCACTGTCAGCCGCCACCGTCACCAGTCAGGTCGAAACCCGCCAGATCGCGCCCACCATCATCAAAGCGCTCGGCCTCGACCCCAACCAACTGCAAGCCGTGCAACAGGAGGGAACGGTAGAACTACCAGGCCTGCCGTTCTAGTGAAGTAAACGCGCTGTTGCCCCGTCCTTGTCCCTGCGCTTTTGCAGAGACAGGGCGGGGATTTTGTTTTTGAGGAAAAAAATCGTTTGACGGATTTAAACAGCTTGCTCCTGTTTTGAATCCGCGTCCCATTTCTGCCTACATACACCTTCGTGCGCGTCGCTTTTCGTTTCAACTGAGCTTCCTCTCACTAGAATCGCCTCAGTGATTAAGGACCACTCATGCGAATTCTGATAGCGGAAGATGATACGGCGTTAGCCGGCTTTGTCCGGCAGGGGCTGCAAGGGGAACACTATGCAGTCGATGTGGTGGAAGATGGCGAGCAGGCCCGGGCCATGGGCAGCGAGTTCGATTACGATCTGGTCATCCTCGACCTGAACCTTCCCAAACTCGATGGCGTTGCTGTGTTGCGGCACTTGCGTTTGAAGCGGCCCAGTCTTCCAGTGCTGGTGCTCACCCAACGCAGCCGCGTCGAAGACCGCGTGCAATGTCTCGACACCGGCGCCGATGATTATTTGCCCAAGCCATTTTCCTTCAGCGAACTATCCGCCCGCATTCGCGCCCTGTTGCGCCGCAGCCACCTCCCCTCCGAGTCCGTGCTGGTGGTGGAAGACTTGCACCTCGATCGCATCGAACACCGCGCCGAGCGCGCCGGCCGCCGCATCGAACTCACTTCCAAAGAATTTTCTTTGCTGGAATACTTAATGCGCAACGCCGGCCGCCAGGTCTCCCGCGCCATGATTATTGAGCATGTTTGGAACCTTGCGTTTGATACCACAACGAACGTGGTGGATGTTTATATCAATTACTTGCGGAGGAAGGTGGATGATGGGCATGCGCGGAAGCTGATTCACACGGTGCGGGGAGTGGGGTACGAGTTGAGCGGCGAGGCGGTGCGGGCGTGAGCACGAGCGGTGTGGGGCGGGCGCCGGGCGGGGCGCGGAGTCCGCTGGAGCAATTGCTGCACGGGTTGAACCAACCGCTGACCGGGTTGCAGTGTTCCATGGAAGTGGCGCTGGTGACGCCGCGGACGGCGGACTACTACGTGCAGCATTTGCGCGATGGTCTGGAGTTGACCGAGCGTATGCGCGCGCTGGTGAACGCCATCCGTGAACTGGTGGATGGAGAGAGAAAAATAAAAAGCGAGGGCCGCGATGCCAGTGAAGAGCGGGTTGACCTGCAGGAAATTTTGCGAGAGGTGGCGAACGATCTGGAGCCAGTGGCGGAGGTGAAACGGGTTCAGCTGCTACTGAGAGGAAATGGCGGCGCCCGGGCGTGGGTAAAGAGCGGGCGGCAAACATTGTCGGCGCTGGTTTTCCGCATGTTGGATTCGTCTTTGCGTGAGGCTTCCCGGGGAAGCGCGCTTCGGCTGGAAATCGATGAAGGAAGCGGCGAAGAAGCAGGCGGGGAAATCCGGAAAAAATGCGATGCGGAAAAAAACGGAGCGGCAGGTAGCCGATGGTTGCGCATGAGCTGGCAGTCGGCGGAGCGGTGGGCGGAGTTGTCTCCGCCGGAGTTGGGATTGCTGCTGGCGCAAGCGAGCTGGGAGCAAGCGGGAGCGCAGTGGGCGCGAGAGAGAACGGAGACGGTAGAGACGGTGACAGTGCGGTTGGGGCGACTGGCGGGCGAGGGGTAACGGCCAGGAGCAAAGCCGGGAAAATTATTTTTCATCCCAGTTTCGTGGGCATGACCTTGTTCTTGCGTTAATTCTCTGATCTGTTGGCACGGTTCTTATTTGCGCAGTGCGTTCTCTCTCCGTTTGCAATTTCTTTTTCAACATCTAACACCGTTCAACGAAGTAAGCCAGGAGATGAAATGGTTGCCATGACACCTTTTCCGATGAGCGATCGAGGGGCGGGGGGAGCGCTGATTGCGAGTTCAAGCAGCGCGGTGCGGGAGCAGGTGTTGGAGAGGATGAACGGGCGATGGCGTCCGGTGCAGCAGGCGGTCGGCGGCGCCGATGCGCTGGCGAAGCTGGGCACGGGCGACTGGCAGGTTTTGTTTCTAGACCGGCGTCTGCCTGACCTGGACAGCGCCGAACTTATAGCGATTGTGCAGCGACGGTTTCCGGGAATTGAAGTGGTGCTGCTGGACAACGACAACGCTACGCCAGATCACGGGAAAAATCTTCGGGAAGAAGTTTGTCCTATTTTTCGCGAAGAACCTGTGACAGAGACGGAAGCGGCGGAAAAGCAACTTCAAGCAGAAGACGCGACCGGAAGGTACGCACCGTTACCGGGGATGATTGGCGGGAGCGAGGCCATGCAGCGGGTGTACCGGCTGGCGCAACTGGTGGCGCCGCGAATGACCACGGTGCTGGTGGCGGGACCGACGGGGACGGGCAAGGAACTGGTGGCGCGGGCGTTGCATATGCTGAGCCCGCGCGCGGGCAAGGCTTTTGTGGCGGTGAATTGCGCCGCGATTCCGGAGGCGCTGCTGGAGTCGGAATTATTCGGCCACGCCCGCGGAGCCTTTACCGGCGCGGTGCAGCCGCAGATCGGGCGCATTCCGGCGGCGCACGGCGGAACGCTGTTTCTGGATGAAGTGAGCGAACTGCCGCTGGGAATGCAGGCCAAGCTGCTGCGATTTCTGGAACAGAAAGAAGTACAGCGCCTGGGCACGGCGGAGCTGACGCGAGTGGATGTGCGAGTGATCGCCGCCAGCAATGTGGACCTGGCGGCACGGGCGGGCCGGGGGGAGTTTCGCGAAGATTTGTTTTACCGCCTCTCCGCGTTTCCGCTGGAGCTGCCGCCGCTGAGCGAGCGGCGGATCGATATTATCCCGCTGGCGGAGCATTTTCTGGCGTGCATGGCGGCGGCGATGAGTGCGCGCTGTCCGCGGCTGAGCGGAGAGGCAATTCAAATTCTGGAAGGGCATTTGTGGAAGGGCAATGTGCGCGAGTTGCAGCACGTGATGGAGCGGGCGTCGATTCTGGTAGAGAGCGGAGATACGGTGCTGGGCGAGCATCTTTACTTTCCCTTTCAGCAGGCGCTGTCGGGCGCGGGGCGGCCACTGGCTTGTGCGGTGCGGGCGAGTTGAGATGTGGCTGGAGGAAAACCGCCGGTCAGTGGATGCTAGTCGATGCGATGCGATGAGTTGTCTCGTTGCGGAACACAAGTACGTTGCAGAGAAGCTTTCAGGGGTGACTTTGGGATAGGTCGCCGGGGATCGCCTTATGCAGGAAGAGTGTAATCATCTGTTTTTCTCATGACGACGTCCAGTTCCAAAGCAGAGTTTTGCGTTGCTGCAAACCGGCGGCGGGTTGGACAATTGGGTTATGCGATGGAGACCCGGTCCTGTACGAAAAACGGCACGTTCCAGAGCCTGAGAGGCTGCGTGAGATCGCAGCAAGAACTGAAAGGACAGGCCGACAAACTCTCGCGTGAAGCCGATGCTCTGCTGGCGGAGGCGGATGCTTTAGAGAGCCCGCACCAACAAAAGAGAAACCAATCACACTGAGACATCACACTTTAGGACGAGTGTGATCGCCTGATTTCGACAGTCACGCTCGGACCGGGCCTTACAATGATGCGCTATGTTGACCTTATCGAAAGAAGCCTATCGAGAACTGTACGAGCAACTCGTGCAGATTCTCAATCGACATGATCCTATCGGGCTGGCCAATTTGGGCGCACCGCACGACGAATACGAGCCCGAGGTGGGCACTATCATTCCGCGCCTCGCCAGCGCCGCCAGCGCCAAGGATGTCACGCGCATCGTGTACGAAGAGTTCAGCCGCTGGTTCGTCGCTGAAACGGGGCCGCCAAAGGCTTACGCACCCATCGGAGACGAAGTTTGGCTACTTCTGACGACGAAATTTAAGTAGCTGGCGAACAATCGCGATTTCAATCAAAACCCCTAAATAAGCGCTATGGCTTGATTTCAACAGTTGTGAAGGCCGTGCAGATTTCTTCATCTTGACAACTAGCTAAGTTAATTACATATTTTAGACTTCTACGAGAGTCCAGTCGCAGCCGGGCCCTTTCACGAAACAAATGCCAACATTATGGGTGCTGCCCTTCGCTGGCAGCCCGCCGAGGACATTTCGATGAGAGAATCTTTGCTCACTCTTACACTCGCGTTCGCTGCGATCACCTTCAGCCTGGCGGTGCGCGCCCAAGCACAAACGGTGACCTACCTCGCCGTCGTCGATGGAGTTAGCGGAGTGCAACCCAGTTCCGCCATCCAGGCCACGGATGGAAACTTCTACGCTACGACGAATTGGGGTGGCCCCGCTTCGGAAGGAAATGTCGTCAAAATTACTCCAGCCGGAGAACTGAGCACGCTCTATGATTTTTGCACCCGACCGCATTGCCTCGATGGCAGGCAACCGTATACGCCTCCTATCCTCGGAATCGATGGCAATCTTTACGGAGTGACCACTGAGGGTGGATCCACCGCGAACGGTGGTGCCGGTTGGGGTACGGTCTACAAACTCACCCTCGACGGCCATCTGACTACGCTTTACGCCTTCTGTACCGGAGATCTGCCCTGCCTCGACGGCGACTCGCCGACTGGGGTCATGCAGGCTGCCGACGGAACTCTGTACGGCACCGCAAATGAAGGTGGGCAGTTTGATGGCGGCACTCTCTTCAAGCTAACTTCCAGCGGCAAGTTCAGTGTAGTGCACAACTTTTGTTCTTTCGCCAACTGCGCCGACGGCCAGTGGCCATCCTCCGCTCCCATCCAGGGCACGGACGGAAACCTTTATGGCGTAACCGGCCAAGGGGGCAAAGCGGATGCTGGTGTTTTGTACGACCTCACCCCGTCCGGCCGCTTCAACGTAGTCCATACGTTCCTATGTTACACCTCCTGCAATTTTGGCGGCCATCCCGCCTCGGTCACGCAGGACGAAGCCGGAAATCTCATCGGTTCAACCTTTGGGGGCGGCGCATACGGCCAGGGAACCATATTCGAAATCACCCCGACACATCAGTATTCGAACCTCTACACTTTCACCTCTGAACCCTCAGGAATCACGCGCGCCAACGACGGCAACTTCTATGGCACAAGCAGCGGACCGAACGGTGACAGTAGCATCTTTCAGTTCGTTCCTTCTTCGGGCACCTTCAACACGCTCTACACGTTCGCCGTGGGATCGTATCCACTTCCAACTCTTCTGCAGGCGCCTAACGGCAATCTGTACGGAGGCGTCGCGTTCTTCACCGATCAATGGACCGGCGCCGTTTACAGCTTTGACAATAACCTCAGCCCTCTGGTGCAAACTGTCCCCACCATGGGCAAGGTCGGCAAGCAGGTCATTGTCCTAGGGAACGGCCTGACGGGATCGACCAGCGTTACCTTCAACGGCGTATCGGCCAAGTTCACGGTCGTTTCCGACACCTACATCAGAGCCACCGTTCCAGCAGGAGCAACGACAGGAAAAGTTTCCGTCGTCACTCCGTCGGGAACGCTCGACAGCAATCCGCAGTTTGTAGTGACAAAGTAATCGTTGCGAACGGCCCTGCGCGAAACCTCTTCGCTTGCGGGGCCGTACTTTAACCCATTTTCCGTGCTTCTCCCCAAGGCACGTTTCTGACGAGGACATGTGATGAAGAGTCAAAATCTTCCTCAATACTACTCGTTCATTCGTAGAATGTTGCCCGTTGACGATAAATCGCCGTTACACTCATTGACTCCGGAAATCGATGAGACAGGACCAGAAGGCGTGCCCGCTTTGCGGTGAACGCGTCGAGAGGACCGCGAGAGGCGGCAGGCGCAAGCACTCGTGCCGGAACTGTGGGGCAACCATAAGCGAGTTGCTCATCTGCGACCGATGCGGCACAAAGCGAGTGTGGCAGGGCAAGTAGGGAGCGGCTTGCGGCGGTTGCGCCGCGCCGTACACGCGATAACTGTCGCGATATGGCCATTCCACTCAAATTCCCGACCACGTTTAGGCTCAAATACTAGAGAGGTTCCAAGAAAAAAGCCGCCCGAACATCGAGCGGCGTCACACTCTATTCACCGAAGCATCAGAGAGAAGCGATAATCTTGCGATACTCTGCCTCAGGAAAAGCTTTTAAAGTCTCAGTGGAGATATTTCCGGCGGCAGCAACCGATAGGCTAAACTTCGCACAAGTTTCGTCAGTGGGGAACTCGGAGATTAGAACAGCATCGTACTGGCCCATGGTCAGATACCATGCCTGAATTTTCCCGCCTGCCGCTTCAGCGGCTTTTCTCGCCGAGTCGAGGCGGGAGGGGCTGTCCTTAATTCTTGAAATTCCTTGTTGGGTGTAACGGACGAGCGTCACGTAATGTGGCATTGCAGGGTTCCTCCATCATTCGACCGCAACACGGTACAGGTTTCAAATGCACATAGTCAATCGTCGCTCGATGATGACGGGCAATCAATCGCGAGATCGCTCGGCGGTGGGCAAAGCTGACAGTGCTGTAGAAATAGACGGCGATGTTCGGGAAGAATACTGGACGGCAATCCGCAAAAAACCGGAGCAGAAAAACCAATCCCATACCTAGCGCGCCGAGCGGTTTTGAGTGGAGTCGTCTGGTTACGTCAATGGGTTGTTTCAAGGGGGGCAATAAACCTCGCCCTTCGCTTGCGCGTAGGAACTCTTCGGAAGCAAGTCTTGGCCATTCTCCAAGTGAATGACCGGAGCGTTAATCCTATTGTCGGGCGACCGGGTCCAAACGCGTCCCGTCTGTTGTGGGTTAAAGACCAACTCCCTTTGAGAGAGTGGCGTATGACCTACGCACGGGAGGTACACATCCTCAAATGAAATAGTTCCGTTCTCATCCGTAAGTCTGCAACGATCAACATTCTCGAATTGGTCGAACGAACATTCCAACCAATAACCTCTCCTGTACAAGGCAAACGGCACGTTGTTTGGCAAGACGTAAAGAGCGTTGGACGAGACTGTACCCGGTCGTCGAGGTTTATGTCCTGCCCACCAAAGCACGAGTGCAGCGAGGATGATAACGGTTCCTACTACGACGCGGCGGAATCTCCCAGGGGTAAAACGCAGCAGAAGAGCGATGACCACTCCCAGCGCAATGGCTGCAAGCACGAACCCCGTTGCCACAGGCATGCTAACGAGGCCCAGTACTAGAAAACCGACAGCGACAAGTAATCCAGCAAACTCCGAGTCCACCCTCATCACTCGCCATGGGCCGGGATGTCGGTTGGCGTCGTGATCTTTCATCGGCTAATTCTGCCACCAGCTCATGCCAAAAGCCACCCCTGGGGCTACCGAGTGTTGAAAAATCGCCACAGCACTCATGTGGGGCCTTGCGCTGGGTAGTTGAGTGTTATGGCCTTCCATGAGAAGGCCGGTCGGAGTCAAGTGGGTTGTTTCGTTTTTTCGTTGAACAAAGTTTGTTTCTCCCGCCGAGTGGCCACTGTCGCCATGCTTCCATCCGCACTCTCGAGGAGCGATTCGTATCGCTCGGTGCATGTTGGGCGTTTCTCGTCTCAGTCGGTGCTGCCATCTGTTTGGCGCCCTGTGGTTCTGCTCTTCAGAGTGGAATTGGGGCCAGGCCATTAACGCAGTCACCGAAACTCGGCTTTGGGCTTTTTGCTGTTCTCTTCCTGGAACGGTTTTGACTTTGTTTCGCCTTTTTGTTTTACGCGGCTGCGGCCACCGTCGTTCGGCTGCTGTTGTGCAACGGTTCATACACTTCTCCGCTCACCCACAGATGATGCAGCAACACCGCCAGCTTTCTGGCCGTCGCCACGATCGCTCGCTTCTTCCCGTTTCTTCCACCGCGCTCCGCCAGCTTCAGTCCCCAGCGCCTGAGATCGCAGTCGATGCCGAACGGTCCTAAGATATGCTGCGCCCCTGGTACCAACAACGTGCGCAGATACGGATCGCCTTCTTTGCTGATGTGCAGCTGGGGCTCGCTCTGACCCGAGTTTCTGCGTCCCGGCTGCAGGCCCAGATAACAGCCCACGTCGCGGCTCTTGCGGAAGCGATGCGGATCTTCCAACGTCAGCATAAACGTCAGCGCGATCAGCGTGCCCACGCCCTTGATCTGTTTCAGCAGCGCCACTTGCGGATAACTCTGCTGCGCCAGATTCTCGATGCGCTCGTTGTATTCCACAATGCGCTCGCTCAGCGACTCGATTGCGTTCAACAGGGGTTCCAGTGCGGCTTGCAGTTCCGGACTTAAGCCTTCCGCTTTCTCCGGATTCATATTGCGCACGTTGCAGCCGCGCAAGCGCTCTCCGTAACTCTTCGCCAATCCGCGAGCGCTGTTGACTAGCCCCGTGCGCGCTCGTACCAGCCCAGCGCGCGCCCGGATCACCGTCAGATCCGCTTGCGCCTGTGCGCTGCGGTGCTTCACCGGACATAGCAACTGCGGATCGACCCGTGCCAGCCGCGCCAGCGTCTGCGCATCCAGCCGATCGTCTTTCTTGCGGCTCTCTCCAATCAGCCGCACCTTGCGCGCATTGGCCACAATCACTTCGTGTCCCAACTCGCGGAGCAAGCGACTGATCCAGGGCGAATGCGTCCCGATTTCCAGTGCGATCCGACTGCGCGGCATGGCGGCGAAGACTTCCTGCAACGCCTTCGCATTCGTACGGACTCGCTGCTCCCGTTGTATCTGCCCGGCTTCATCCACTACGCAGTACCAGCTGTTGCGATCTCCCAGATCCAATCCAATGGTCAGTTTCTGCTGCGAAATATTCCTGCTCTGCGCTGCTACTCTGGTGCTAACCTTCTTCATTGCCGGTCTCCTTTTTATCTGTGCCTTGAGCACGTCGATAACTTGGGAGCGTACACCGCATCCCGTCCGGAGACCGGCCTTCTCATCCCATCTGATAACGTCACTTCAGTTTAGTGTCGGCTCTGTCCTTGTGCGTTACGAGCTTCGTCTATTTCTTTGCGAAGAGATGCATGTTGTAGGATTGCCTTGGCAGCGGGAACGAAACTCTCCACATGTCGGTCGCGGAAGTAACTATACTCGTCAAACACCGGTCCGCACAAAACCGTAGCCATATGCTTCGCATCATCCCCTGTTAGCGCTTTTCCGTCCTGAAACAGGTCCTCATCGGTAGAGTCGGATGCCGCTTGGCATCGAACGATTCCAATCATCCATAGAATTGATAGATCGTCGTATTTCAGATATTGAGCGGCCTCGTCGAAGCGACCCTGTTTGGCGTAGCTTTTGGCAATCGCGCCGAAGAGTCGGAGGTTGGGGGATTCCAGCACTGGTTGCTTAGAAGCCTCCAACAGCAGATCGAGAGCTTTTGTGTTATTGCCTGCCCGCGACGCACTGGACGCTTTACAAACCAGTTCGTTGTACCTGGCGGCCCCCTTTACCAGTTCTGGCAGACCGCATTGTGCATACGCCCTTTCACACAAACCGAGGGCTGCCGCCACACCCAACAATGCGAGAACACTGATGTGAAAGAAACGTTCCATACGAGTCCTCCGGCTTAACAGACAACCGCGTTATGCGCTTCAATTGTATGACCGTAAAGAGCGGAAGGTCTTGTCAACTGGCGTAACATCGCCGTTACGCTCATCATGCGCCCCAAAGGATTTTGGGTGTGAATCGACGTTGTCGGGTGGTTTGGTATTTTTGCCTTTTGGCACCTCGTCCGATAATATCTCGGTGCTTTCCGAAAAAAGGAGGAAACATGCCGATGAAGCGAATTGTAGGTTGGGGATTCGTCGTGATGTTGTGCGCGCTGGTGTCGATTCCGGCGCTGGCTGCTGACAAGTCGGACGTCGCGGCTCGCGCCGCTACTTGGGAGAAGGAATATAACGCGGGTAACCTTGCGGCTGTTGTGGCGCTTTATGCTCCCGATGGCTGCCGGATGCCGCCCAACCAGGAAGCCGTCCATGGCAGGGATGCTATCCTGGCGCAGCTCAAGGCCGGCAAGGATCATGGCGCCGCCCATGTCAAGATCACCGTCACTGCCGCCGAGAGCAGCGGCGATGTCGGCTATGGCAGCGGGACGTATGTGACCACGGGGGCTGACGGTTCCCATGTTGACCACGGCAAGTGGATGCTGACCTCGAAGAAGGTGGACGGAAAATGGGTGACTCAATGCGACATATTTAATTCGGACATGCCCATGCCGAGCGGGGCGATGAAATAGTCTTACCTTGGCGCGCTCGCGATGTCCCCAAGGCACGCGGGCGTGCCGATCCAGCTCCCACCTCACTGGCGAAAAATTGCGATATCACTCATCGGTACGCAGAGCTAACGATGCAACGGGCGCGTCTGTCTATTAAAGATGATGGAGGGCGAGGATGAGAACTCTGGGCAGCCGGTCCCGGTGTTCTTGAGCGCCCAATGGGCCTCTTGCGCTCGTGCCCGATTGCCCCTCTCTCTTCTATTCGTAGTAAATTAAAGCGTTGAAGCAATTGTTAAAATAACGCAGAGCAGATCCCATGCCCGCCGAAAAAATCCTGATTGTCGACGACGAGCGTTTGGTGCGATGGTCTCTGCGCCAGAAATGCGAAGAGTGGGGTTATCGCGTGGTGGAGGCGGAGTCCGGCGTGCCTGGCCTGGCTCTCGCGGCTAAAGAAAGTCCCGACCTGGTTCTGCTCGACGTGCGGATGCCCGACTTGACCGGCATTGAGGTGCTCGACCAGCTCAAGAAAAACGGAGACGCCCGCGCCGTCATCATGATTACCGCGGATCCGCAACTGGACGACGTGAAAGCCGCCCTGAAGTTGGGGGCCTACGACTTTGTGGGCAAACCGGTCGACTTCGACGAATTGCACGTCACCATCAAGAACGCTCTCGAAGCCACCAGCCTGCGCACGGAAGTGCAAACCCTGCGCAGCGAAGTGCGGCGCGGAACGGGTTATGACAGCGTGGTGAGCACCTCGTCGAAGATGACGGAGCTGATGAACTTTGTGCGTAAAGTGGCCGCGAGCGAAGCCACCACGATTCTGATTCAAGGCGAGAGCGGAACCGGCAAAGACTTGATTGCCAAAGCGATTCACTACGAAAGCTCGCGGCAGGATAAACCTTTCGTGGCCATCAACTGTTCCGCCATTCCAGAAACGCTGATGGAGGCAGAATTATTTGGCCACGAAAAGGGAGCATTTACCGACGCCAAGCAGATGAAAAAGGGATTATTTGAAGCGGCGGATGGCGGCACTCTCTTCCTGGACGAAATTGGTGAACTGTCTCCGCTGCTGCAGGCCAAACTTCTGCGGGTGCTTGAGGATCAGGTGATCCGCCGGGTCGGCGGCATCAAAGACATGCAGGTGGACGTGCGAGTGATCGCGGCTTCCAACCGTGACCTTGAAAAAGCGGTGCGGGAAAATCAATTTCGCCAGGACCTGTATTACCGGCTCGCCATCATCGCGATTTTTATTCCGCCGCTGCGCGACCGAAAAGAAGATATCATCCCGCTGGTTGAGCATTTCATTGACCGCTACAACCGCCGCTTCAAGAAATCGATTCGCGGCATCACCGAAGAAACGCGGCGCCTGCTGTTCAGCCACAACTGGCCGGGCAATGTCCGCGAATTAAAAAACTCCATTGAGCGCGGCATGATCCTGGAAGACGAAGCGCTCCTGCGCCCGGTCTATCTCCCCTTTTCGGTCGGCGAATCGGGCGGACGCACGGCCTTCGAGCGCACCTCGCCCGCCGAGGCCGCGCAAATCCTGCCCAACGGCCGCATCCTGCCCCGCCTATACATTCCGGAAGGCGGCACATCTTTGGAAGAGGTAGAGCATGCCATGGTGGAACTCGCCATGCGCCAGGCGAATAATAATCAAACCCATGCGGCGAAACTGCTCGACATCAGCCGCGACGCGCTCCGCTACAAACTAAAAAAATTCGGCCTGATCGGGGGCGACGAAGAAGCCGCCCAGACTTTGGCCGAAGATCAGTAGCCAGAGCGCTGCCTTTCCTTTTGTGTTGTTCAGGATATGGTGCCGGCAAGCGCCGTGCCAGGCGATTGCAAGTGGAACAGCCGTTGGACTGCGGCGGTCATTTGCTCCTGTTCCACTTTCTCTGGAACTTCCTTGAGTTCGCGAGCCAGGGACCCGGCTATTTTCTGCGTGATACGGGACATGACTGCGTTTAACATTTCGTCCTGGTCCGGAGAAAACGGCCCGCTCTCATGTTTGAAGGAATCCAGTTCTTGCCGGCAAATTTGGTTGAGGCGTTCGCGCAAGGCCACGATTGTAGGTACCACGCGTTCCGCCGTCAGCTTGCGGCGGAAGCCCAGCGCTTCTGCGTCCAGAATTAATTGTGCGGCGGCGGCGGCGACTTCGCGGCCGGCAGCATTGCGGTCGACGACGTTTTCGAGATCGTCGAGGTCATAGAGGAAGATGCCTTTGACTTCGCGCACGGCGGAGTCGATGTCGCGCGGCATGGCAATGTCGACGATGACCAGCGGATTATCTTTGCGGCGAGCTTTGCGCTCGTGAATCAGAATTTCCGCTTCGGCGCGGCTGAGGATGGTGTGCGGACAGGATGTGGAACTGATGATGACGTCGGCTTCCGCCATGTGCTGCCAGCGGTCTTCGAAGGCGACGGGAGTGCCGCCCAGTTTTGTGGCCAGTTCTGTGGCATGTTCCAGCGTGCGATTGATCACGCAGACCGAACTGGCG
The DNA here is from genome assembly GCA_963758565.1 of uncultured Acidobacteriota bacterium. Lineage (GTDB taxonomy): Bacteria > Acidobacteriota > Terriglobia > Terriglobales > Acidobacteriaceae > Sulfotelmatobacter. The sequence goes on from CAVWVX010000002.1 coordinate 45,140, forward strand.
CCATGGTTGAGCAAGCCGCGGGCAGAAAGTTCGCTCATCTTACCGGCGCCGAGGAGCAAAACTTGCTTCCCTTCGAGCGAACCTAAAATCTTGTGAGTGAGTTCGACGGCGGCGTAAGGAATTGAAACAGCCGCGCTGCCAATTGCGGTTTCGTTGCGCACACGCTTGGAAATGGTGAGCGCTTTCTGCATGACGGCGTCGAGAAAGCGGCCGGTAGCGCCGAGCTTTTGCGCCTGCTGCCACGCCGCCTTGACCTGCGAAATGATTTGAGGTTCGCCGATCACCATGGAGTCCAGGCTGGAAGCGACGCGGAAGATGTGCATCAGAGCGGCTTCGTCGAGCAGGCGGTAGAAATGCTGCCACTCGCAGAGCATCATGCCGAACTCGACGCCGAGCAGACGCATCACGGAGTTGGCGGCGAGGGTGATGTCGTTGACCCAGAGCAGGAACTCGGTGCGGTTGCAGGTGGCGAGAACGATGACTTCGTCGATACCTTCGGCGCGGGCCAACTGAGTGGCGATTTCGCAACGGCGGCTCTCGCTGATCCAAAAGCGCTCGCGCACGGCCACCGGAGCGGTACGGAAGTTCAAGCCAACGACCATCAAAGTGGGTTCCACGGCGCGACTCCTATGGCTGATAAAGCATCCGGCGTGCCAAAGAAGGGCTTGGCGGACGGATTGGGGATCTTGTTTATTTTCAAGCAGTTAAAGGACCGCGGCGGGAGGTAGTCACCACTTGGTTGTGGGATATGCCCCTGCGCCGGGGGCTTTTGGCCCGTGGGAGAGTTTAGGAGCACGACGGTTCGTGATTGATTGGAGGGCCAGCCCGACAGATGGGTCGCTTTCGGGGCACTGCGGCCCGATGAACCTGGGCCGCTGGACGGACGAGGCGTCCGTCCCTATAAGGCTCTCTTAGAGCGCGACTTCTGCGGGCACATGATTCTTCTCTTTTAGAGCGGCGGACTTGGGTTCGTAAACACAGAATGGTTCTTCGGCCAGATAGTCTCCGGTGGCGGCGTAGGCGCGGGCGCGGCAGCCCATGCAGACGTTGCGGAATTCGCAGCAGCCGCATTTGCCGGTGAGATTGTTGACGTCGCGAAGCTGGTTGAAGACGACGGAGTTTTCCCAGATGTCGGAGAAGGACTGTTTTTTCAATTCTCCGGCGAGGGCGGGAAGATATCCGCAGGGGTAGACTTCGCCTTGATTGGAGATGAAGCAGACGGCGGTTCCGGCAAGGCAGCCTTTGGTCATGGCGTTCATGTCGGAGGGATGGGTGCCGGGATGGCCAACGGCGCGTCCGATGCCTTGGGGCTTGAGTTCGATGCCGGTAGAGCCGGGCATGGTCATGTCGATGGGGCCGATGGCAACGGGTGCGCTGGCTTTCGCTTTGACCGGGGCGTGTGCGGGCTGCGGCATCACGAGGTGCGCAGCTTCCGCGGCGGCGGCGGAATGATGCTCGGCGGCGCGGCGCTGGCGAACCACTCGGAAATAGTGGGGAGCGCAAGTAGCCTTCAGCTCGATGCCGCCGGTGAGCGACTGATCGTAGAACCAGTTCAGCATCTTTTCATATTCTTCGGGCGGGACCATTTGTTCGTTGGCAATATCTACGCCGCAGCCCACGGGGACGAGAAGGAAAGTGTGCAAGGCATCGGCGCCGATCGATTTGGCGAGGGCGAGGACGTCGGGCAGTTGGTGAGCGTTGTGCCGGGCGATTGTAGTGTTGATCTGCACCGACATGCCTAAATCTTTCAGGTTGCGGAAGCCGGTGATGGCGGCATCGAATGCGCCGGGGATGCCGCGGAAAGTGTCATGGGTCAAGGCGTCGGCGCCGTCGAGGCTGATGGCGACGCGTTTCACGCCCGCGTCGACGATCTTGCGGGCAACTTGTTTGGTGACCAGGGTGCCATTGGTGGCTAGGGCGACGCGCAAGCCTTTATCCGTCCCGTAACGCGCGAGTTCAAAAATGTCTTTGCGGAAGAGCGGTTCGCCGCCGCTGAGGACAAGGATGGGATTGGAGACTTCGGCAATTTGATCGATGATGGCTTTGGCCGCGGAGGTAGAAAGATCATCGGGCGAACTTAATTCGGTGGCGCTGGCGCGGCAGTGGATGCAACGCAGATTGCAGCCTTTGGTGAGTTCCCAGAAGATAAGCCGCGGTTTGTTTTGCATGGCGTGAACCAAGGAGGAAGGTGCGGAATGAGTGCTGCTGGAAAGGTCAGAATGATTTTGGTTAGTGCTAAGTGTCGTCATTTTTTCTCCCACTGAAACCAGGCGATGTCGCCCCACGACGCCACGATAAAAGAGAACTAACCGGGCGGCGGTGACTGTTGTCACCCGAAATTGTGATCCTGGTCACGAGCGGATATGAAGAGGGATATCCAGGGGCCGAAGCAAAACCGCGGTGGCGAGCGGCCATGGTTCTCCGTAGGCTGGAGCGGCTTTCAAAACGACCGGAGCCCTGCACAACCGAAGAATCCGGTTGAGGCCCTAGTTGTGCGCGATATCCCTTAGGGCTGAGGTGTTTTGTATCACCAGGGTTGAACCCTTGGCCTGCACAATTTTGCGCTTTTTCAGCTCGGCGAAGAGGCGCGTAACAGTCTCCCTGGAGGTACCGATCATCTGGGCGATTTCTTCGTGTGTGAGGCGAATCTTGAGGCGGGGCTCGGCTTTGGTGTTCTCGCCGTTTTTGGCGCTCCACTCGAGGAGCAGCGCGGCAAGTTTTTCGGCGGCGGAGTGGGAGAGCCCGAGGGAACGAACTTCCTTGCAGGCGTTGTGATACTTCTCGCCCAGCTGTTCCGCGACCTTAAAGCAGGCGTTGACGTCATCGCGTAAAAACTTCAGAAAATCTTCGCGCTTCACGAAGTTGACCTGGCAGGGATCGATGGTCTCCGCAGTCACTTCGTAGGGCTTGCCGGAGATGGTAGCGCTCATGCCCAGCACCTCGCCAGCTTCCGCCAGTTTCACGATCATGGTTCTGCCATTGGGAGAATTGATGGAGAGCTTTACGCTGCCTTTGCAGATGACGAAGATACCGCGGGGTACTTGACCTTCGACGAAGAGCACCGCTCCCTGAGGATAGGCAGTGGCGAACTTGATGTTCTCAAAGTTCTGCAGCGCAGCGGGCGGCAGGTCGCAAAACACGCGATCCGTGCGCAGTTTACAGGTCAGGCAACTTTCTACAATCTCCATACCGTAGGGCGAGAGCATTACAAGCCTCCTGTTCGTTTTCAGTTTCGGACGCACCCAGAGCTTTGGCTGTGCTGGTGGGCACATGAAGCTGTGACGCAGCTCACATTTGAGGTTTGTGACGCATATCACAAGAGCCTGTGACTTGCCTTGCTGCGCGCGTGAGGCGGGGCGTTCATTCTAACCAGTGGGGAACAAACTCCAGCTTTAGCAGTGCACAGAAGGCGGCCAATCAACTATGAAGCGCAAATTCAAGACCATGGATGCAAACGAAGCGGTAGCATATGTCGCCTACCGGGTGAATGAGGTGATTGCAATTTATCCGATAACGCCATCTTCGAATATGGGGGAGTGGGCGGACGAATGGTCGGCGCAGGGTGTACAGAATATCTGGGGAACGGTGCCCCATGTGATGGAGATGCAGAGCGAGGGGGGCGCCGCGGGAGCGGTGCATGGCGCGCTGCAGACTGGCTCGCTGGCGACGACCTTTACGGCGTCACAAGGCTTGCTGCTGATGATTCCAAACATGAACAAGATTGCCGGGGAGCTTACGCCGACGGCGTTCCATGTGACGGCGCGAACCCTGGCGACCCATGCGTTATCGATTTTTGGCGACCACTCGGATGTGATGTCGGTACGGAGCACCGGTTTTGCCATGCTGTGTTCGAACTCGGTGCAAGAGGCCATGGACATGGCCCTGATTGCGCATGCGGCGGCGCTGGAGTCGAGGTTACCGTTTGTACATTTCTTCGATGGCTTTCGCACTTCGCATGAAGTGAACAAAATTGAAATGTTGAATGAAGACGATATGCGCGCGCTGATCAATATGGATCGTGTGTTTGAGCACCGGCAACGGGCGCTGTCGCCGGATCATCCGGTACTGCGGGGCACAGCTCAGAATCCCGACGTATTTTTTCAGATGCGCGAGCGGGCGAACTCTTTTTATGAAGCTTGCCCCGAGATTGTGCAAGGCGTAATGAACAAATTCGCCGGCGTGGTGGGGCGTTCCTATCATTTATGCGATTACGTGGGAGCGCCGGATGCGGAGTGCGTGATCGTGATTATGGGATCGGGTGCGGAAGTGGCGCAGGAGACCATCGATCATCTGAACTTGCGAGGGGAAAAGCTGGGAGTGCTGAAAGTCCGATTGTACCGGCCGTTTCCGGTGGCCGCGTTTCTTGAAGCGCTGCCAGAGAGCGTGCGGCAGATTGCGGTGCTGGATCGTACCAAGGAATCGGGGGCGATTGGCGATCCTCTTTATATGGATGTGGTGAATGCGCTGCACGAAGGTGTGAAGCATGGATACAGTCCTCGCAAGACGACGGCATCGGTGGTGGGCGGGCGCTACGGGCTATCGTCGAAGGAATTTACGCCGGCGATGGTCAAAGCCATCTATGAGAATTTGAAAGCGGACCGGCCGAAGGAGCACTTCACAATTGGAATTCAGGATGATGTGAGCCACAGCAGTTTGGATTATCCGGCGCACTTTTCTACTGAGCCGGAAAATGTGGTGCGGGCGATGTTCTACGGACTGGGCGCGGACGGAACGGTTGGCGCCAACAAGAACTCGATCAAGATTATCGGCGAGAACACGGAGAATTACGCGCAGGGTTACTTTGTTTATGACTCGAAGAAGTCGGGCGCGGTGACGACTTCGCATCTACGCTTCGGGCCGCAGCCGATACGGTCGAGTTATTTGATTTCGAGCGCAAACTTTGTGGCATGCCACCAGTGGATTTTTCTGGAACGCTACGACATGCTGAGCGCGCTGGTGCCGGGCGGAACGTTCTTGCTGAACAGTCCGTTCAGCGCGGACGAAGTTTGGGAACATCTGCCGCGCGCGGTACAACAACAGATTATTGCCAAACGGGCCAGGTTTTATGTGATCGATGCCTATCAAGTGGCGCGCGACACGGGCATGGGCAGCCGTATGAATACGATTTTGCAGGTATGTTTTTTTGCAATTTCGAAGGTGCTACCGGCGGAACAGGCGATTGAGGCGATTCGGGAGTCGATCCGGCACACTTACGGAAAAAAGGGTGAAGAGATTGTCGCGCAGAACATGAGGGCGGTGGATGAAACACTGGCGCATCTGTTTGAAGTGAAAGTTCCGGAGGCAGCGACGAGCACGATTGAGATGCCGCCGCCGTTCTCGCCGTCCGCGCCGCAGTTTGAGCGGGATGTGCTGGGCATGATGTATGCGGGGCGGGGCGACGAATTGCCGGTGAGCGCATTTCCAGTGGATGGGACGTTTCCCACGGGGACGGCGAAGTGGGAGAAAAGAAACCTGGCGCTGGAGATTCCGGCGTGGGATGACAAGATCTGCATCCAGTGCGGGAAGTGCGCAATGGTGTGTCCGCATTCGGTGATCCGGATTAAAGTGTATGACTCAAAAGAGCTGGAGGGAGCGCCGGCGACGTTCAAATCGACGGAGACGCGGGACCGTGAGTGGCAGGGACTGAAGTATACCATTCAGGTTGCGCCGGAGGATTGCACGGGATGCGGCATCTGCGTGGAAATATGTCCGGTGAAAAATAAGGCGGAGACGAGATTGAAGGCAATCAACATGGTGCCACAACCGGCGCTGCGATCGACTGAGAGCAAGAATTGGGATTTCTTTTTGAAGATTCCAGAACTTGACCGGCGCAATATTAAAACCGGGACCATTCGTCAGCAGCAGGTGCAAGAGCCGCTGTTCGAGTTTTCGGGAGCCTGCGCGGGATGCGGAGAGACGCCCTATCTGAAGTTGCTGTCGCAGTTGTTTGGCGACCGGGCGCTGATTGCGAATGCCACAGGTTGCTCGTCAATCTACGGGGGAAATCTGCCGACCACTCCGTGGGCGAAGAATGCCGAGGGGCGCGGGCCGGCGTGGTCGAACTCTTTGTTTGAGGATAATGCGGAGTTTGGCCTGGGCTTTCGACTTTCGGTGGATAAGCAGACGGAATTCGCGCAGGAACTCGTAAAGCGTTTAGCGGGAACGATCGGGGAAGAACTGGCGACGGCGCTGATTACATCGCCGCAAAAAGATGAAGCCGATATTTTCGAACAGCGGCAGCGAGTGGAACTGTTGAAGGAGAAACTGCAGGGAGCCGATTCGACCGAGGCCAGGCAGTTGCGATCGGTCGCAGACTTGCTGGTAAAGAAAAGCGTTTGGATCGTGGGCGGAGACGGTTGGGCGTATGACATCGGCTACGGCGGCCTGGATCATGTGCTGGCGAGCGGCCGCAACGTAAATGTCCTTGTGCTGGATACGGAGGTTTACTCCAACACGGGCGGACAAGCGTCGAAGTCAACGCCCCGAGCGGCGGTGGCGAAGTTTGCAGCGGGCGGAAAGCCCGGCAACAAGAAAGATTTGGGATTGATCGCCATGAGCTACGGAAATATTTATGTGGCCAGCGTGGCCATGGGGGCGAAGGACGAGCACACACTGAAAGCGTTCCTGGAAGCCGAAGCATACAACGGGCCGAGCCTGATCATTGCGTATTCGCACTGCATCGCCCACGGCATCAATATGACGACCGCGATGTCCAATCAGAAAGCGGCAGTCGATTCGGGGCAGTGGCTGTTGTATCGCTACAATCCGGAACGCGGAGCGCAGGGGGAGAATCCGTTGACGCTGGATTCACGCACGCCGACTCGAAAAGTTTCTGACTTCATGCAGATGGAAACTCGATTCAAGATGTTGACCAAGAGTAAACCGGAAGATGCGAAGGAGTTATGGCGCGAGGCGCAGCAGGATGCGGAGAAACGTTTTCATCTTTACGAGTATATGGCGCAGCGAAAGTCTGACAAGGAACCAGTGAAGAGCTAAGAGTAGCGGCTCAAGACGCCGCAGGAGAAATCATGATTGACCTGAGTACTACTTATCTGGGATTGAAGCTGCGCACGCCTCTGGTAGCGTCGGCATCGCCGCTATCGCAAGAGATTGACGGGATTCGGCGACTTGAGGATGCGGGAGCATCCGCAGTAGTGCTGTACTCGTTATTCGAGGAGCAACTGCGGCAGGAGAGTTTCGAGTTAGAACATCACCTGGCGGAAGGTACCAACAGCTTTGCGGAGGCGGGAAGTTTTTTCCCGCAGCCGGATGAATTCCGCATGGGGCCAGAGGGATACCTGGATCACATCCGGCGCGCCAAGAAAGCGGTAAAGATTCCGATCATAGCCAGTCTGAACGGCACCACGGTTGGGGGATGGACGGAGTATGCCAAGCTTATTGAACAGGCGGGCGCGGACGCGCTGGAGTGCAATATCTATTCCATTCCCACGGATGCGCAGTTGACCTCAACTGAAGTGGAGCAAGAGTATTTCGACATTCTGCGGGCGGTGAAGTCGGTAGTGAAAATTCCAGTGGCGGTGAAGCTGAGCCCGTTTTTCAGCAACATGGCAAACATGGCGAAGCGGCTGGATGAAGCGGGAGCGAATGCGCTGGTGCTGTTCAACCGGTTTTATCAGCCTGACATCGATCTGGACAATCTGGAGATCCAGCCCAATGTGTTATTAAGCTCGCAGCACGAGTTAAGGCTGCCGCTGACCTGGATCGGGATTCTTTACGGCCGCGTGCGCGCCAACCTGGCGGCAACCACGGGAGTGCATGAGGCACAGGATGTGGTGAAACTCCTGATGGTGGGTGCGGACGTCACCATGCTGTGCTCTTCGCTGTTACGAAACGGAATTCGCCATCTGCATCAGGTTGAAAGCGGGTTGCTGAAATGGATGAACGAGAAGGAATACGAATCGGTGGAGCAGATGAAAGGCAGCATGAGCCAGATCCACTGCGCCAATCCCGCTGCCTTTGAGCGCGCGCAGTACATGAAAGCGGTGAAGAGCATACAGCATGTGGTGCTGACCAGCCGCGAAGCGCAAAGAATATTGGGCGGAGATTGACTGGACGTGAAATAGGCCGGGAGCACGGTTGTGCTGCCCGGCCTGCACTTGAAGATGTTGCGAGATAAATCCTATTTCGCCTGCAGGGATTCGATGTAGGCGGTAAGGTTCGAAACGCGCTGTTGCACTTCACCTTCCTGGCCATTGCTAAGGCCCCAGAATAAATTTCCCCAAACCGGCATTTCTTTGGAGCCGTGCGCGGGAAGGTCATTGGTGCCGCGAATGGCGGAGGCAACTTTCATGGAGGGATATTTTCCGCCATTGTTCTTGCTGAGCTGGGTTAGGTCGGCGGGCGTAGCCTTTAGAGCGCTGGCTGCGGGACCGGCTCCCCTGCCGTCGATGCCATGACAAACGGCGCAATACGACGTAAACATCTCCTTGCCCGATGCAGATGAGGTCGGCTTGACGGGAACGTGTTCAATTTTCTTGGGCTGAGCCTGTGCCGCAGCGTTGCAGACCAGCACAGCCAGGGCCGGCAAAAGTAGAATCAATTTTCTGATCGACATGATGGTTCTCCTTGGAATGCAAAAGACGTTCTTGAAAATCCTGTAACCGATGATTATCGAAGCTGGGCTGGCGGCTGGCTGTGATCGACCGCACACGAGATTGTGTGCCCGGACCAGCGAAAGCATGCCGCGACCGGCTGGAACGGGAGTAACGGTGTTGAATCTATCCGGCTAACCTCAGTTATTTCCTCACAACAAGCGGTGATGTTGATCACATCCAGCAAATTTTAGGCAAGCCATAATCACAACAGTTTTGTGGAGAACTGAAGCATTTCTAGTGGGAGTTTCCATGGCAAAAGGTCGCGTTTCCATTGTGGTTGAGCACTGCAAATCCTGTGGCTTCTGTGTGGAGTTTTGTCCTTCGCACGTGCTCGAACTTTCTTCGGCATTCAATTCCAAGGGCTATCATCCGCCGCACGCGGTACATCCGGAGAAGTGCAGCGGGTGCGACTTGTGCGGCATGTACTGTCCGGACTTCGCGATCTACGCCACCAAGGTGCCCCGGGACAAAGAAAAAGAAGGTGACCAATGAAGGCTGAGAATCGCAAGCCGGAGAGTTACAAGGCCGATCGTTGCAAAGCGGATCCGCGCGGAGTTCTGACCGGGACGCATTTCATCGATGGGGATCATGCCTGCTGCGAGGGCGCACTGGCGGCGGGCTCGCGCTTCGCCGCGGGATATCCCATCACGCCTTCCACAGAAGTGGTGGAGCGCTTTGCCGCCCGGGTTCCCACGGTGGGCGGAACGTTTATTCAGATGGAGGACGAACTCGCGGCTTCCATCACGTTGCAGGGCGCGGTATGGGCAGGAGCAAAGGCATTCACGGTTACCTCGGGCCCGGGATTTTCTCTTATGATGGAGCACATTGGCTATGCGGCGATGACGGAGACTCCATGCGTGTTCGTCGACGTGCAGCGGGGAGGGCCCTCGACTGGACTGCCAACCCTGCCGGCGCAAGCAGACATGATGCAGGCGAAGTGGGGGTCACACGGCGATTATGAGATTATTGCGCTCTGCCCAAACTCGCCACAGGAGTGCTTTGACCTCACCATTCAGGCGTTCAACTTCGCGGAAGAGTTTCGCGTTCCTGTCATGTTCATGATGGACGAGGTGGTGGGGCACATGACGGAAAAAGTTGTGATCCCTCCGGCCGATCAAATCGAAATCACCCCGCGCAGACAGACGCACAAATCGGTTGAAGATTATCTTCCGTACGGCACTAACGGTGACGGAGTGCCGGAGATGGCGCACGCCGGGGAAGGTTACAACTTCCATGTCACAGGATTGACGCATGACGAGCGCGGATATCCCAACATGACGCCAGCGGTACAGGACAAGCTGGTGCGGCGTTTGCAGACCAAGATCAGTAATGCCGCCGACCGTATTTGCTTATTTGAAGAAGAGAACCTGGAAGGGGCGGATGTAGTGGTGGTTTCCTACGGCATTACCTCTCGTGTGGCTCAACGGGCAATCGAAGCGGCGCGCGAGAAGGGATTGCGGGTGGGCAAACTGCGATTGATCACGGCATGGCCGTTTCCCGAGAAAAAGATTCGCGAGTTGGCGGCGAAGGTGAAAGCGTTTGTGGTGCCGGAGCTCAACCTGGGACAGATGGTGCGGGAAGTTGAGCGGGCAGCAGGCGGTAAGGCGAAGACGTACGCGGTAGGGCACGCGGGAGGCGGTGTGCACCGTCCGGAAGACATTCTGAAAGTGATTGTGGAGGCGAGCCAATGGCGGACAGTTTAGTCACGCAGATCGAGAGCGTAAGTGCGAGCGTAAATCCGGTGGATGCCATCCTGCGCACGGACCGCATGCCGCACATCTGGTGCCCGGGATGCGGCATTGGGACGACGGTTAACTCTTTTGCGCGGGCGCTGATCGAATCGAAAATCGATTTGGGGTCGCTGGCGCTGGTGTCGGGTATCGGCTGCACAGGACGAGTGGCGGGCTACGTGAAGCTGGATTCGTTCCATACCACGCACGGCCGGGCAATTCCGTTTGCAACGGGATTAAAGCTGGCCAACCCGAAGCTGAACGTGGTTGTGTACTCCGGGGATGGAGATCTGTCGGCGATCGGCGGCAATCATTTGATTCATGCCGCGCGGCGCAATATCGATCTGAAGGTCATCTGCGTGAATAATCTGATCTACGCCATGACCGGGGGGCAGACCGCGCCGACAACTCCAGGGCACTCGACGACATCGACGAATCCTTATGGCACATTCGAGCCGTCCTTTAATTTGCCACATCTTGTCGAGGCGGCGGGAGCGGTGTACGTTGCCCGGTGGACAACGTTCCATGTACGCCAACTGGCGCGGTCGATCAGCGAAGCGTTTCAGAAAAAAGGGTTCTCGTTTATCGAAGTGATCTCGCCTTGCCCCACGCTGTACCAACGGCGCAACAAGCTGGGCGATGGCCTGGACACGATGAAGTACTACAAAGAGAAGAGCAAAGTGCGGCACGGAGCGCCGACTGGCGAAGTTGGCCTTACCCTGAATGGCGAGATTATTGTGGGTAAATTTGTGGACCGCGACCGGCCGGACTATCAGACGATGATGCGCGCGCAGTATTGCGAATCATTAGGAGAAAGATTCGTGGAGCAAGAGGAGATGGTATGCAGCTAACCGAAATGCGAGTTGCGGGATTCGGCGGACAGGGTGTGATTCTCTCGGCAATTCTCCTGGGCAAAGCTGCATCGATTTATCAGGGCGCCTACGCGACCATGACGCAGAACTTTGGGCCGGAAGCGCGCGGCGGTGCATGCAGCGCGCAGCTTGTGCTTTCCGATTCACCGATTCTTTATCCGTATGTCACCCGCCCCGACATCCTAATCGTGATGTCACAGGAAGCTTACGTGCGCTTCGCGCCTGAGTTGAAAGAGGGCGGGACACTGATTGTGGAGCAGGATATGGTGCGGGTTGGAGATCTCAACAAAGGGGTACAGGTTTACAGCATTCCGGCGACGCGCATTGCAGAAGAACTGGGCAAGCGCATGGTTTTGAATTCGGTAATGGTGGGGTTTGTTACAGCGGTTACAAATCTGCTACGGGCGGAATCAGTGCGTGACGCGGTGACGGATTCTGTGCCTAAGAGCTTCCTGGAATTGAATTTAAGAGCCTTCGAGAAAGGGCTGGAATATGGGGCCATTGCTCGAAGCGTTCCCGCCACTGCGGCGGATGCCGCCTTGCAGCTGGAGTATGCGCCGGAGTAGTTCTCGGCAATAGCAACTGGGTTGGGGAATCACACTGTTGTATGGCACAACCCCGGTGCTGCGAATTTCATCCCCACCCTTCCTTGCGCGCATCTCGTTGATTGCACACACTCATTCGCTTGTGCACCCGTAAAACCATGCCCGTCGCGGGTTGTGACCTATTGCATTTTGCGCCGCAGCAAGGTTGCTGAACTCGCATACGGGGGTGTGTACAGAGTCATCTGACTGGTCCATCTGATTGATAGCACAGGAGATGAGAGTTAGACGAGAGATGAATTGTAAATACTCGAAGATTGGCCTGGCAGTTGCCTTAAGGAGAGTGTGAGCGGCCTGCAGAAGATGAAGAGTGAAAAGGCGGCCCTCCGAGAGGTGACTTATGACAGTCCTACTGGTTCTGTTCACATTCGTAACTTTTCTGACGATCGATTATCTCCGCACCCGGCACACCGTCTCGGAACTGGCAGCGCACGTTCCCACGACCAGGGAAGAGCACGTCGCGGAGGGTCCCCAGCCCGCTTTAGCTGGCGGTTTTGAAATTAGAGAAAATCTGCGGTACCACCCGGGTCACACCTGGGCGTTGACTGAGAGCCCTAATCTGGTGCGTGTGGGCATGGATGACTTTGCGTCGAAGCTGACGGGCAAAGTGGAGAGGATCACGCTGCCAAAGCGTGGACAGTGGATTCGGCAAGGGCAGAAGCTGTGCACGCTGTATCGTGACGAGGTTGCGGTCGACATGGTTTCTCCGATCGAGGGCACCGTGGCTGAGATCAATGAAGCGATCATGAAGGATGCGAGCGCAGCGAAGAGCGATCCGTACGGCGAAGGCTGGCTGGTGACGGTGCAGGCACCGGATGCGAAAACCTGCTTGCGAAACTTGTTGGGTGGACCGCTGGCGCGATGGTGGACGGAAGAGTCGGCAAGCCGCCTGAGAGGCTATATATCGCTGGCCGGTGCTGCGGCCTATGCCCAAGACGGTGGCGCGGTGGTAGACAATCTTACAGCCGCGATTCCAACTCAGAAATGGTTGGGGATGGCCAGAGAGTTTTTCCTGACGTAAGTGCGACACGCGGCCAAGCGAACCAGCGTGGCTAGATTGAGAACGCGAAGAGCACCGAAACCGAGCCGCCCGGATCCGAGGCTGAGAAGCCAGGATACCGGGCGGCGGGTGTTTGTGCGTCGAGTTTACTTCCGAGGAAAATTTTCCACTGGCGGCAGGACGGCTCTCCGGCAGGTAGCGCAGAAGGCGCTGTCCTTCAAGTCAATCCACTCCACGGCGTGCGAAGATGCCATGACACAACGGTAGTCGTGGCAATGAGTGAGGTTCAGAGTGTGGCCGACTTCATGCACCGCCTCTTTCAATAGACGCAGACGGAACCACTGCGAGTCGGGTCGAAGGCCGTAAAACTCCTGACGCAGGCGGTACGTAGAGACCAGGGAACAGGGACCGTCCATCTGGGCCTCACCGAAGACAAAAGTAAGAATTGGAATGTAGAGATCCACCGAAGCGACACCGAGCACACGCCAGGAATCCGGGTTCAGGGAACTGCTCATGCGTTGCAGAATTTCGGAAGAGTGATATTGCTGGCGCTCGCCGTGAAAGGCGAATTCCGGATCGAGATGTGCGGGCAAGACTTTGCAGGAAACGCAGAAAATATGTTCGAGCGCCGGACACAGATCCTGAAGCAGTGAGTCCTCCACATTCCCAATGGGCAGCAAATGCAGCAGATTCATTGCAAAACCTTAGCGGGAGACTTCATCAGGCTTCAGAGAGTCGGGTTTGGGTGAGAAGGCTTTTGCCGACCCGGATCGTGCCGACGTGCGGCTCCATCCGTATTTTTTCAGTTTGTGATACAGAGTGACGCGGTCAATATCGAGCAGCGATGCTGCCTGACTCTGATTACCGCTGCATTCCTCCAGCACACGCAAAATGTGGACACGTTCCATATCGTCCAGAGTTCTGCTGGCGCCATTGGATGAGAGTGGAGCCTTAAAGAGGAAGTCTTGCTGGCGAAGCTCCGGTTCCTGGCCCACGACCATGGCCCGCTCCACGGCATTCTCAAGTTCGCGGACATTGCCCATCCAGGGTTGCTGCTGCAACTGGGTCATGGCTGAAGGGGAAACACGGGTGATGCGCTTGTTCATGGCGAGAGAAAATTTGCGGACGAAATGATTCACCAGGGCAGGGATATCCTCGCGCCGCTCGCGCAGTGGAGGCAATTCGATGCGGAAAACGTTAAGGCGGTAGAAGAGGTCGGGACGGAACTTGCCCTCCTCAATCAGTTTCTCGAGATCTTTGTTCGTGGCGGCTATACAACGGAAGTCGACCTTGAGGATCTGGTTGCCGCCGACGCGAGTGATTTCACGTTCCTGCAGCACCCGCAGCAAGTCGGTTTGAGTCTTGAGTGTGATATCGCCAATCTCATCGAGGAAGATGGTTCCTCCTTCGGCAATTTCGAACTTGCCTTTCTTTCGATAATGCGCACCGGTGAAGGATCCTTTTTCGTGGCCGAAAAGTTCGCTTTCGAGAAGAGTCTCAGTGAGCGCGCCGCAGTGGATGGCGACTAAAGGATGAAACTTTCGGGAACTGGCCTGATGAATAGCGCGAGCGACTAGTTCCTTGCCGGTTCCGCTCTCGCCGGTGATCAGCACGGTGGCGTCGGTGGGACCCACGGTTTCGATGGCATCGCAGACCTTGCGCATGGGAGCGCTTTGTCCAATGAGATCTCCGGGATGAGCGACCTCAGCAACGGTTTCCCGCAAGCGCAGATTCTCCTGCGCGGTGCGCTTGTGTTCAAGAGCCTTCCTCACCAAGTGTGCAATCTCATCAGGATCAAGCGGCTTCGTAACGTAGTCATAAGCGCCATTCTTCAGGGCAGCGACGGCGGTTTCGACTGAGGCGTAGCCGGTCATTATGATCACGATCAGCGCGGGATCAATTTCGTGCATGCGGCGCTGCAATTCAATGCCATCGGTGCCGTGCATCTTGATATCGACCAAGGCAAGATCCCAGCTCTGTTGGGCCAGGCGTGTCAGGGCATCGTTGGCGTTTTCTGTCGTGGTGACCGCGTAGCCTTCCTCGTGAAACCATTTTCCCAGCGAGTCGCGAACGCTTAGTTCGTCGTCTACGATTAACAGTCTTCCTTGGGTAGTCACTTGCATCACCTCACATTGGTAGCGAAACCTTGGTTGGCGCAGCCGGCCAGAGAAATACTGCCGGATTGCGCCGGCAGACTGAGGGTGAAGACGGTGCCCCGGCCGAGTTCCGATTCGACGGAAATGCGGCCGTGATGACGCTCCATGATGCCGCGACTGATTGCCAGCCCCAGTCCAACTCCTCGTCCATGTTCTTTTGTGGTTACAAAAGGCTCGAAGATTTGCGGCAGCACATCGGGAGCGATTCCGGCGCCGTCGTCGCGAACCTGGATTTCAACTTCCTGTTGGTCGGGGTGATTGCGGCTGGTAAGCCAAAGGGTACCGCCGCGCGGCATGGCATCGATGGCGTTCATGGTCAGAGCCAGCAGCACCTGTTCAATCTGTGCCTGGTCGCAGGGAATGAGCGGAAGGTCATCCGCCAGCTTGAGCTGCAGTTCGATTCCGCCGAGATCGAGGGGATGGCGTACGAGCAGGAGACAGCGGTCGATCACGCTGCGGAGATCGGTGGGCTGCACGTTCATGGGCGCAGTGCGGGACAGGGTGAGAAGATTCTTGATCAGATCGCCGCAGCGCCGGCTCTCGGAGGCAATAAGATCGAGGCATTGCAAAGCTTCCTCGCGCTTTTCATTTGTGGTTTGCCCGGTTGCCACCCACTTTTGTAGAAGCTTGGCGTAAGTGAGGATGCCGGAGAGGGGATTGTTCACTTCGTGCGCGACTACCGCCGCCAATTTCCCCATGGAAGCCATTTTTTCCACGCGCACCATGTGATCGTGAGCGCGGTTGAGTTCACGAGTCTTTTCCGCGACGCGATCTTCGAGAGTCTTGGCCCAAGTGACGATCTCCTGGTTTGCCGTCCGCAATTGCGAACTCATGCCGTTGAAGGAACGAGCCAGGGCACCAACCTCATCTTCCGATTGCACTTCAATCTGGTAACCCAGGTCTCCATGAGTGAGGTGTTCAGTTCCGTTTTGCAGTGCATTGATGGGTTTATCGACCACGCGCCAGACAAATAGCCAGCTCGAAATCGCAACCAGCAGCATGGCTCCCACGGTATAGGCAAGCATGCGAATGCTGCTGACTGCCAGTTGGGCATCGGCGCCGGCCAGGGAAAGATTCGTGTCCAGCACGCCTAGAACCTGTTGATCGGCAGGATGGGCATGGCAAGTGGCGCTGGAACAGCCAGATTGATTTTCGATGGGGGTGATAATGGCCAGCACTCGTTGCCCGTCACTGCCGCGATAAATTCGGAAACGATTCAAACGATTTAGTTGCGGGGGGAACTGGCTTCGATCGTTGTCGAGGACGCGGCTCACTTCAGCGGGGTCGGTGGAGTAATTGATTTTTCCGACGGGATCGAGGATGCGCACTTTGATCATGCCGGGCTCTCCGGCCATGGTCTGGATCGAGTGATAGAGACCTTGGCGATCGTTATGCAGCATGTAGTAAGTGGTACTGCGCTTGATTACGTCACTGACCCGCTCAGCGCTGGCCAGCGCCGCCGCTTCCAGATGCTGTCGGTGCAGCCCGATCGTCAAATATCCGAGCAGAGCGAAAATAATCAGCATCACCGCCAATAACGAGCTAATCAATTTTGTGCTGATGCTGTGAGTGAGACGCCCGCGCCAAGCGGTGGCATCGCTGGGATTAGTCTCCGGCATGGGTGAACGCCTCTTCGCCAACCAAGGCTGCTCCTGGAGTGATACGACGAGGCCGGCTCAAGGAGGATTTCTCCTGGTGGAAGATGGGCAGGTACTTTACCGCAGTGCCGAACAGAGCAAAACCCATGGCGATGATCATCAGTGTGATAGAAAATTCGGTCCACTTGGGGATGTAGTGATGTCCCACATAGGTTTCAAATCCGATGAGGGCAATGTTCAGACGGTTGGTGATGAAGCCCAGCACCGTGGAAATAGAGGCCAGATAGAGAAGCTGGGGAGAAAGACGGACCTTCCTGAAACTAAGCATGGCGATGGGAATGACGAAGGTTAATGCCAGTTCAAGCCAGAGGAAATAGGCTTCGTAACTCGGCTTAAGGATTTGGCGAAGCATGCCGCGATGAAAATAATCCTCGAAGCGCAGCAGGGCGTTGACCCATAGAGCGACCAGGAGAGCGCCACCGAGGGTGACCAGAACGGGAAGTTCTAACTGGCGGCCGAAGGCCTTGGCGCTCTGCGTCGATTCGAAGATGGTCATGGCCAGTCCGACGGCAACAGCCGAGCCAAAGAAAAGGAAGGGGAGTGCCGGCGTGTACCAGAAGGGATGCAGTTTGCTCGGCATAATCAGATATAGAGAGCCGAGCGAGCTTTGGTGCAAAGTGGAGAGCAAGATGCCAAGAACGATGAGCACGGGATAGATCTTATTGATCCACTTGATGGGGGCTTGAAGATTGAAGCGCTCCAAAACATTGGGCAGGAATTCGAAGAACAGCACGGTGGTGTAGGTCATGACGCACATGCCCACTTCAAACATGACAGAGTGAAAGTTCATGTAGATGAGCTGGTGCCAGATATACCAGGGACGGCCGAGATCGAATAAGAGTCCGACAATGAAGAGTACGTAACCGAGAAAGGCAGTCAACACCGCGGGACGGACCACACTGTGCAGGCGCTCGACGTTGAATAAATAGACCGCGCCGACCATGCAAAAGCCGCCGGCGGCCAGCATGACACCGCAAAGGCAATCAAAGCCAATCCAAAGTCCCCAGGGAAATTGGTCCGACATGTTGGAGACGGCACCGAGACCGCGAAAATAGCGAATAAAAGTCGAGTAGAGGCCAAGGGCCATGATGACGACGAATACGACTCTCCAGAAAGTGAGTTTGATCTTCATCGGGCACTCCCGGTTTTTTGTTCTAGCGCTTCTGCTTCTTGAGCCTCAGCGGCGGCTACCTCTTCACGGCGATGCGATATCCAGTAGATACCGCCCAGCACGAGCGACCACACGGGGATGAAGTCAGGGACTCGCTCCATTACCTTTCCCGTGTATTCCGGCA
Organism: uncultured Acidobacteriota bacterium; assembly: GCA_963758565.1. Lineage (GTDB taxonomy): Bacteria > Acidobacteriota > Terriglobia > Terriglobales > Acidobacteriaceae > Sulfotelmatobacter. The sequence continues at coordinate 63,068 of CAVWVX010000002.1, forward strand.
TCGGAGTCTCGCCGATTTTTCGCGAGGCGGGATAACCATAGTCTTCGACGTTCATGCTGGAAAGAATCAGCACGCAAGTTCCACCCACTTCGGTGAGGCCATAGATGCGGGGCTGGTAGGTGGCGGGTTTGAGGCGAATACGTTCCTGAGCTTCCTTTACAAGATCGTCACGCTCGCCGAATTTGGTAGCGCCGGTGGGGCAGATCTCTGCGCAAGCGGTGGGCTTGCCGGCGACAACCCGGTCCGGGCACATAATGCACTTACGCACTCGCGGATTTAGCGATTGCCATTCGTATTTCGGCTGAGCGAAGGCGCAAGCCACCATGCAATAGCGGCAGCCAATGCACTTCCAGACGTCATAAACGACGGGACCTTCTTTGGTCTTGTGAAAGGCGCCTACCGGACAAACCGACGCGCATGCGGGTCGCTCGCAATGCATGCACAAGCGGCGCATGAACTTATCGTCCTTGGTCATGACGACGGTGTATTTGTGTTCCGACTGTACGGACTCGGCGGCAACAGTGTCGTCGTAGGGCAACTTGTTCTGTTGCGCGCAGGCACTCTCACACTGCTTGCAACCAATGCATATAGTTGCGTCGTAAAGCAGGGCTTTGCTCATTGAAATTGCTCCTCGCTGGTCCGGCGGCGAGGGTTCGGGGGCAGTGGAGTGAACTTGAGCAACGTCCGCTGTGGCGAAGCACGCCTGAGAACCATACAGAGCGCCGTTTGAAAGGGCGCTGAAGAAAAGGGGCCGGGTCCGGAGCGGTCAGCATCCGGAACCCGGCGGACTGTTCCATCAAGCAAGGAGAGGAGTAGAAAGGATTCGCAACCGTTAAAGCCTCGGCAGGGTTTCACTCGCGTCCGCCGAATTGGGTCGGACATCCTCATACACACACTCATCCCTCATCCGGCGCCGTCCAGCAATTGGGAGCAGCGCGGGCGCCAAGCGGAACAGCCAATGACTACTTCTGCAAACTGCGAATGTAGGTGACGATCAACTTGGCTTGGTCGGGAGCCAGGCTCTTGACCGGAGCAGGATGCTTGGCAGTTTCGGCGATGGACTTGGCAAGCCCGTCGTCGGAAGCTTTCTTGGCCTCATCGGAAATCAGGCTCGGTATCTTGGCGGCTGGCTTTCCGGTTGCATCCGCACCGTGGCAAGCAGCGCATTTTGTTTTGTAGAGGCTGGCGCCATCATCGGCGGCCCAGGATAGATTGGGGATCAGGATGAACAGGGCTGCTGCGATGGTCAGAACTACAATGACTAGCTTTGAAGTTTTCATGATTTCGTTGCTTCTCCTTGTTGATATATGGAAACCGCCTACCTTAGTCTTTCGCGAGGCTGTTCGTCGCGAAAGTGAACACCGAAAAGATTTGTGAAACCTATGAAAAAGAACTCAGCAACATAGCGTTGCCTAATGGATAGTTTCAATTCTTCACAGTTGGCGCAGTGACCCAGGTCACCCTGAAAGGTGACTGGGAGGGACAGAAAGTGCCGTTTTGCGGCGGTTGCTCGTTCGGGCGCCCGTTCTAGGTGGAGTCTTTGCTCACCATGAGGGACAGTCGCTTAAATATTCGTGGATCGATTTGGCAGCGCGGCGGCCCGCGGCCATGGCGAGGATCACGGTCGCGCTGCCGGTAACAATGTCGCCGCCGGCGAAGACGCCCCGGCGCGAGGTTCGCTGGGACATGGGGTCTGCCTCAATGTAGTTGCGATTGTTGGTACTCAAGCCGGGTGTCGTGCTCTGGATGAGGGGATTCGCGCCGGTTCCAATGGCGACAATGGCAATCGATAAGTGCAGGTCGAATTCCGAGCCTGGAACTTCAATGGGCCGGCGCCGGCCGGAGGCATCGGCTTCACCAAGTTGCATGCCGATGCAGCGCACCGCAGTGAGCCATCCTTGGCCGTCCGATAGAAATTCGATGGGATTGGTCAATACCCGGAACTCAATGCCCTCCTGCTGGGCGTGTTTCATTTCTTCCTTGCGGGCGGGCATTTCGGCTTCGCTGCGCCGGTATATCACGTACGCTTTGCTTGCGCCTAAACGCAGGGCTGAACGGATCGCATCAAGCGCAGTATTGCCGCCCCCGATCACCGCAACTTCTTTGCCGCGGAGGTCGAGCATGGGTTCGTCGTATTTAGGAAATTCGTAAGCGTGCATCAGGTTGATACGGGTGAGGAATTCATTGGCGGAATAAACGCCATTCAGATGTTCGCCGGGAATGTTCATGAACTGCGGCAAACCCGCGCCGGTGCCAATGTATACCGCGTCGTAGCCCTCTTCTTCCATTAGCTCATCGAGGGTTACGGTCTTGCCGACGACGACGTCGGTTTCAAATTCCACTCCCATGGCGGACAGATAATCGATCTGCTCGTGAATGATTTGTTTGGGCAGACGAAATTCAGGAATGCCGTAGACGAGAACCCCACCGGGAGTGTGCAAGGCTTCGAATACGTGGACCTGATGCCCTTTTTGGACGAGATCGCCGGCGGCGGTAAGGCCGGAGGGACCGCTGCCAACGACGGCGATTTTCTTTCCTGTAGGCGCGGCTTGCGGGAGATTGCCGGTGTCGCGGTGTCGTTGTTCGTAGTCTGCCACGAAGCGCTCGAGGTATCCGATGCCGAGCGGTTGAACCTTCTTGCCCATTAAACAGCCGCCTTCGCAGTGATCTTCCTGCGGACACACCCGGCCCGTAACCGCGGGGAGAACATTGTCTTCGCGAATTTTCGCGGCGGCGCCGAGATAGTCGCCGGCCACGATCAAAGCGACGAAGTCTTTCACCTTTACACCGACCGGACATTGGTGGGTGCATGCGGGCTTGGCGCATTCAAGGCAGCGCAGCGCTTCCTGGCGCGCCAGTTCCTCGGAGTAACCCAGGTTCACTTCGGTGAAGTTTGTAGCGCGCAGCAACGGCGGTTGTTCGAGCATGTGCTGGCGAGGGATCTTCATGCGCTGTTTTAAAGGCAGGATGTTCAGCGGGGACACCTTTGCGGGCTGAGTCATTGGCGGCCTCGTTGCAGAGCGCAGGCCGTGTTTTCAACTGTGGAGTGGATGTTTCGGGCCGACAGAGCTTCGCGTTGAAATTGTTCGAGCGATTCCCGCTCCGCGCCGCGATACATGGCATTGCGCTGGATCAGGACGCTGAAGTCCACGCGGTGAGCGTCGAACTCAGGGCCGTCGACACAGGCGAATTCACTCTTTCCATTGACGAGTACACGGCAGCCGCCACACATGCCGGTGCCATCGATCATGATCGGGTTCAGGCTGACGATGGTGCGGATGCGCTCGCCCCGGGTCATTTCTGCAACAGCCCTCATCATGGGAATGGGACCGATGGCCAATACCAGGTCAATGCGAGTGCCGTTCTCGATCAACTGGCGGAGTTTGTCGGTGACGAAACCCTTGGCGGCATAGCTTCCGTCGTCGGTGGTGATCATGAGAGTATCGCTAACCTGGCGTAGTTCGTTTTCAAGGATGACGAGCTCTTTGTTGCGCGCGCCTACGATGGAGATCACGCGATTGCCGGCTTGCTTGAGCGCGGCTGCAGTGGGATAAGCCATGGCGGTGCCGACGCCCCCGCCGATCACTACAACGGTTCCGAAATTCTCGATTTCGGAAGGCTTACCAAGGGGACCGACAACGTTCAGAATGTGATCGCCGGTATTCAGGGAGTTGAGTAGTTGGGTGGTTTTTCCGGCGGATTGCACCACGATGCGGATGGTCCCGAGATTGGCGTCAGAGCTTTCGATGGTGATGGGAATGCGTTCTCCCTGCTCGTTCAAACGAAGGATTACAAACTGGCCGGGCCTTTGCTTGCGGGCGATGCGTGGGGCTGCGATGACAAAACGCTTGATGCCGGGCGCCAGAAATTCCGCGAAAAGAATTTTAAACATGTCTCCCCACAAAACCGATCCAGATCATTCTGTGGAAGAGACCCTCCCGATGGCTGTGACATTCATCACCTATCAGAGAGAGATTGGTCACGCGGAGGCGGGAGTTTGGCACCTCAAGTGGTGACGGACATCACAGCACGAGTGGAGCGTTAGGGAGACACTTGAATTAGGAAGTGAGTTCTCTCGAATCGCGTAGGAGGACGGTAATGAAATCCCTTCGCATCTTCACTCTCATCATTGCAGTGCTTGCCGTTCTTGCGGCCGCAATACCAGCCAAGGCCTCGCCCAAAGCCGCAGCGGGGGCAGCGGTGCCGAAATACGATAAAGCAACTGAAGCAACGTTCAAGGGTGTGGTGGAGGAAGTGCGAGACCGGCAATGCCCGGTGAGCGGTGGAATGGGTTCGCACTTGGTTGTGAAACTGGCAAACGGAAGCAATATCGAAGTTCACCTGGCTACGACGAAGTTCGTTCAGACCTATGACATGCTCTTTAAGAAGGGCGATACGGTGGAAGTCACCGGAGTGAAGGTGCAGTTCGAAGGAGTGGAAACCATCTTTGCGCGGGAAGTGACGCGCGATGGCACAACATTTGTTTTCCGCGACAAAGCTGGGTCCCCGGTCTGGTAGACCTGCGGCGGTACGGACGGGACGCAGGAGGCAACTAGGTCAGCCCTTAGACAGCTTTGCTCTCCAGAACCTGGTGTTGAGTTCAAGAACATTCTACTGGCAACAGATTTTTCGGCAGCTTCGCAACTGGCGTTTGCGTTTGCTCAGGCCATTGCTAGCCGCCACCATACTCACAAACCCCCAATTCTTTGGGAGATATTTTGATGAACGTCCTGGAAGCCGCAGAAATCTGAGCGGCAGAGGATCTATCAGAAGCGGTTGTTGAAACTACCAGACAGGCTCGCCATGTCCGGGCCTACCCCCTACACGACGAGATCGATCTTCCATCCAAGATTACGATTTGCCAGATACGCTCAAACCTTGCGGGAAGAGTCCGCAGGGCTGACAGGGCTGTGCCGGTTAAATACAATTCAACTTATCTGGGTCGTTGGCCGTTTAAGAGGGATGCTAGCGCCATGATGACGATATTCAGTTCTTCCGGGAGAATGGCATGGGGTTAACCAGACGCGGAATGCTCAAGGGATTAGGTGCAGCTGGATTGGGAGCGGCGATGCCGCCGGTGCCTGGAGAATCCGCTGAAATGTGGCTTGGAGAAATCCTGAAGCCGACCGGCGCCTGTCCGTTTCGTTTAGCGGTGATCAATGATGAAATCACGCAAGACTTTGAAAGGGCGTGCCAGATTGTGGCGCATGATTTCGGGCTGGGATGGATCGAACTGCGATCGATGTGGGACAAGAACGTGACTGTCCTGGATGCGAAGCAGATTGAGGAAGCCAAAAAAATTCTGGCCGAGCATAAGTTGCGAGTCACGGATATTGCCAGCCCGCTCTTCAAGACGGACTGGCCGGGCGCCCCGCGGTCATTACAAAGTGAGAGCCGCGACCAGTTTCATGCGGAGTTTGACGCCAGCGCACAGGATAAATTGCTGGAGCATTGCATTGCGCTGTGCAAGTCATTTGATACGGATCGCATTCGCTGTTTCGATTACTGGCGACTGGACGATCAAAAGCCTTACCGGGCGGCCATTAACGCCAGGCTGCAACAGGCGGCGGAGCGATGCGCTAAAGATAACCTTGTGCTTCTTCTGGAAAATGAGATGTCGTGCAATACGGCATCGGGAGAAGAATCTGCTGATGTGCTAAAGGCGATTCCCAACAAGAACTTCATGTTGAACTGGGATCCGGGCAATGCCGCAGCGCTGGGGACGACGCCTTATCCCGATGGCTATGCGGAGCTGCCGAAGAACCGCATCGGGCACTGCCATTGCAAGGATGTGGTGAGCAAAGCGGATCACAAATATGATTGGGCCCCGGTGGGCGCGGGCGTTGTGGATTGGGTGGGGCAGTTGCAGGCTTTGCAGCACGATGGTTTTCACTTTGGCTTGAGCCTGGAAACGCACTGGCGTGGCGCCGGGACGCCGGAAGCCTCTACGCGCGCCAGTATGGATGGGTTGAAGAAAATTTTGAGTAAGGCGGGGATCGCTTGTTGAGATGAGCGGGGAGTGGGGAGATGATGATGGTTACACGACGGGAATTTCTGGATGCACTGGCGGTGGGGGCGGCGGGGCTGGCCGTGCAAACTACCGCGAAAAGTTACAGCCGGATTTTGGGAGCGAATGACCGGTTGAACTTTGCGGTGATTGGACTGAACGGCCGCGGCTATGCGCATCTGGCGTCGCTGAAGGCGAATCGAAGTGAGGCACGCATCTCACATGTTTGCGATGTCGACGGCGACCTTCTAAAGAAGTTTGCCGAGCGGACGCGTCAAGAAATGGGCGAGACACCGATCGCCGAGAAAGATTTCCGCAAGATCCTCGGACTGAAAGAGATTGACGCTATCACCATTGCCACGCCCGACCACTGGCACACACCCATGGCGATTGCGGGATTGCAGGCGGGCAAGCATGTTTACGTAGAAAAACCGTGCAGCCACAATCCCGCGGAGGGCGAGATGCTGGTGCAGGCTCAGCAGAAATATAAAAAGCTGGCGCAAATGGGAAACCAGCAGCGCTCATCGCCCCACACGATTGAGGTAGTAGAAAGAATCCACGGTGGACTGATTGGCAGGGCTTATTGCGCGAAGAGCTGGTATGTGAATACACGGAAATCGATTGGGACGGGGAAAGAGGTTCCGGTGCCGGCGCAACTGGATTGGGACTTGTGGCAGGGGCCGGCACCGCGCCGTGTTTATAAAGATAATGTTCATCCTTATAACTGGCACTGGTTCAAGATTTATGGCACGGGGGAGACTTTGAATAATGGCACTCATGAAGTGGATGTGTGCCGGTGGGCGCTGGGCGTGGATTTTCCGCAGCGGGTGACATCATCGGGCGGACGTTACCACTTCAAAGATGACTGGCAGTTTTACGACACGTTAGTGACGAGCTTCGAGTATGAAGACAAATTGATTACGTGGGAAGGTAACAGCTGCCAGGGAATGAAGGTGCATGGACGCGAGCGCGGTTCGGTCATCATGGGCACTACGGGGAGCGTGCTGATCGATCGTGACGGTTACGAGATTTACGACCTCAAGGGAAATAAGACCAGCGAGTTCAAGGTTGGCAGCGCGACGACGTCCGCGGACCTGGTGGGCCGCGATTCCATGACGGACGCGCACTTCGCGAACTTTATTGCGGCGGTTCGCACGGGAGAGAAGTTGAATGCTCCCGTTGCTGCGGGAAATGTTGCCGTGACCATGCTGCAGCTATCCAACATCGCGTGGGAGGTGAACCGCGAGTTGAGACTGGACGCGAAAGATGGACGCATCCAGGGCGACGCGGAGGCGATGCAGATGTGGGATCGCGAATACGAAAAAGGCTGGGAGCCACATGTCTAAGAAGGCTCTTCTTTCGCGGCGCGACTTCGTGCGCGCAAGTGTGCTGGTTGGAGCGGCCTGCGGCGTCCCTGGAAATTTATTCGCACGGGCGGCGAAATCGCCGGCTGGGGAAGGATCGGCGCCAATCCGTCTTGGCCTGGCCAGTTATACGTTTCGTAACTTCAACCGGGCTCAAGTGATCGGCTTCATGAGGCAACTGAACTTGTTCGCCTTGAATGCGAAGGATGTTAAGGATCATCTGCCGATGGATCCACAGCAGGAAGCAGCCGCACTCGTCGACTATGCTGCGGCGGGAATTCAGTTGCACGCCGCCGGCGCGATTAATTTTCCGAACGATGAAGATGGAGACATTCGTTCGAAGTTCGAGTACTGCAAGCGCGCCGGAATCGGCGTAATTGTTGCGGGAGGCCCCGCGCTCGAAACTCTGCCGCGCATTGAGAAGTTTGTGAAGGAGTATGACATTCGCGTGGCGATTCACAATCACGGGCCCGAGGATAAGCTGTGGCCCTCACCGTTAAACGTTCTAAAGGCGGTGAAGAATATGGACCCGCGCATAGGCTGCTGTATCGACGTGGGACATACGCTACGCGCCGGAACGGATGTGGTGCAGGCGATCCGCGAGGCGGGGCCGAGGCTGATGAATATCCACATGAAAGACCTGACCAGTGCGGAGAATAAGGAGAGTCAGGTGGCCGTGGGGGAAGGAATTATGCCGGTGCGGAAGATGTTTGAGGCTCTCATCGATCTCAAGTACAAGGGCTTCGTGGATCTGGAATATGAAATCCATCCCGAGGACCCGATGCCGGGAGTGATTGCGAGTGTGGCTTATATGCGGGGGGTCGTGGCGGGGATGGGGAAGGATTAGCCGCCGGGCCCGGGAGTCTTAAGTCCCGGGCCCGACAGGTGTTCTTAGAGTTAAAAGCTGATGCGCGCCTGAAGTTCCATCACTCTGCCCGCTAAGGCAGAGGTAGCTGTCCCGAATAATGGGTTAGCCACGGGCACTCCAGAGCTGTTGTTGAAATAGCTGACGACAGTGGAAGCGCTGCCGAAGGTAAAGGGTGCGAGGTTTAGTTTGTTGAATGCGTTGTACAGGGTAATGCGCAACTGCAGGCCAGCGCTTTCCCCAAAAACTTTATTCGCGGGAAGCCCGAACTGCTTGGCGAGCGTCAGATCCACATCCTGGTAACGGGGACCCCGGAAACTGTTGCGCCCGACTCCCGGAAAATCAGGAGTAGTTCCCGTTGTCTGAAGGGTGAAGTACGGGTTCTGAGTGCCATTGGTGGCTGCCGATACCGCGAGTGGGAAGTTGCCGGCGGTAGGCGGCAGAAACGCCGACGTATCGTGGCTGTCACCTGCACCTCCGTTGTAGCCGATGGGGCGAATCGGGCAGAGACTGGTTGCTCCCAGAACCGGACAAATATTATTTGCCACCGGTGTCCAAGGATAGCCGGAGTGGAACTGGTAAATCCCGTTCAACTGCCAGCCGCCGACTACTTTTCCTAGAAAATCCTTGCGGGTGCGGAAAATCGGCAAATCCCAGACCGCGTAGGCCCGGAAGTTGTGCGTGGCGTCGTAGTCAGAGGGGCCGCGCTCGGTGTGATCGTCGATAGGGTAGGTTTGATTGGTGGTGAAGCCGGGGCCCTCAGCCGAAATCTGATCGAACGACTTGCTCCAGGTATAAAGCACGTTGGCTGAAACGCCATGGCGGAAACGGTGCTCCATCTGGGCGTTGAGCGCATTGAAACTGGAGTTGGTGTCGGGCGTGAAATCGAATATCTGACCGACGTTAGGATTCAGTACAGGATAAAAATACGCGAGGTTCTTGATGCGTATCAGGTGATGACCGGCGCTTCCCTGATAGCCCAAGGTAAAGACCCAGTCGTTTGAAATGCTGTTTTGCATCTGGAACGAATAGAGATAGGTGTAAGGCACCGGCATGTTCACGGGGTTGGCGTAGATATTTGGCGGACTTTGTCCGGTCAGAATAACGGGCAGACCGTTCGATCCCAACGGGGTAGCCAGGGCCGGGTTGGCGGGATAACTGAGAGGACTGTTGCTGGTACCAGTGTTGAAGGAAATCTGGCCGTTGACAAAGGGAGTACCGAAGCCATCGGTCGGCGGCCCGGCAGTGCCGCAGCAGATTCCGTAGTTGGCAACAAAAGGCGGATTGTTGCGCGTCTGATCGAAAATATTATCGTCGAAGCGGTCAAAAGCGATACCGAAGCCGCCGCGGAAGACGATTTTGTTGTCGTACATCATTGGACTCCAGGCAAAACCCAGGCGAGGGCCGAAGTTGCGCCAAGTCGGATTCCACTGCTGCTTAGGATTGATCTCTACGCCGTCTGCCAAGCCGTTTGAAGGATCGCTCGTGGGCACGAAGTTTGTGAGATGTCCCTTAGCTTCGGTCGGCGGGGCGAAGTATTCCCAACGCAAACCAAGGTTGAGGGTAAGATTTGGTCGAACCTTCCAGTCGTTTTGGGCGAAAGCGCTGTAGATGGACGAGCGGTAGTACTGTCCCCTCGTAGTAGGAGCCGCGCCGGTGAGTGGATTCACTTCGATCTGTTCGAAGATCGGCGTGCCATTGGCGAAGTTCCAAAATCCTTGGAAAACCTGGTCTGGTCGAGCGCCCCCAATCAGAGCGTCGTTATCCTGTTCGTGGGTGTACTCGAATCCAAACTTCCAGGCCTTGTTGCCAATCTGCTTGGAAAGCACATCGCGGAAGGCATAAGTGTTCTGCGCAAGTATGCCGGGAGAGGTGTCACCCTGCGCTGCACCGTAGCGGATACGTTGACCGCCGGGTAAGGGCAAGCCCTGCACTTCGATGCGCGGGATGGCAAAGTTAACTTGCGGATTGGAAGTAATTCCGTTGTATCCGTAGCGAGTGAAATTGACCCGGGCCTCGTTCAGAGTGGTGGAGTTAATCGTGCGAACCCAGGAGAAAAATCCGCTGGGACTGAAGTTTTTTGTGCCGAAGTCAGCCATAGGCCGGCCTTGAGCGCCGGCATCGGCGGCGATGGTGTTGTAGTACGTCAAGAAAGTATTGGCGGAAAACAAATTCTTGCCGACGTTGTAATCAACCCGCGCGTTGTACTGATTGCCTTGGGTTGTGGCCGGAAGAGCGATCTGCGCGAATTGGAGATCGGGCACACCGTCAAGGCCTCCGCCGACGAAGTTTGCAGGAATAGGCGGAGCTAGGCAGGCAGGTGGATCTGGACAACCGTTGCCGAAGCTATTGATATAAGTTCCATAGCTTGAACCGGGCGATCCGATGTCGATGCCGCCCTGAACTACTGCGCAAGGTTGATTGGCTTGTATCCAGAGGGTGCAGTCGAAGGGTAGAACTTGCCGGATGCGTGGCGCCAATCCGGTCTGCTGAAGCACTGTGCCGATGGGGGTGCCGGAGCGATCATTGAGAATCAAAGCGTCCAGTTGCGAAGTTTCCACCCAATTGTTTTCGAAGGTTGTGTTCTGGGCGCGCAGGCCTTCGTAGTTGAAGAAGAAGAACAGTTTGTTCTTGATGATAGGTCCACCCAATGTGCCCGCGAACTGGCGGAAGGCGTCGTCATCCCTCACGGTGGGTTGAAAACCGACGCCGGTGGTGTATCCGCCAAAGGTGTTGTAGGCATTCAGATTGGGATCGTGATAAACGAAAACTCCGCCGCCGTGAAAGGCATTAGTTCCACCTTTTGTGACAGTCTTGATGTGCGCTCCGGAACTGCGGCCGTCGGAAGCGTCATAGTCGTTGGATAATACAGAGATCTCCTGCACCGATTCCACGCTGGGCGTAATCACGGCTGCGCCGCCCCACTGCAAGCTATTTACGCTGACGCCATCGACCAGGTAGTCGTTGGAGGTGACGCGTTGACCATTGGCGCTGATGGGCTGCTGGTTTTCTACTTGAAAAATTGCGGCGCTGGAGCCGCCCGGCCCGGCCGAACCGCCGTTGCCCCCAGAGCCGTTGGGGAAACCGGCGGAGAGACCTGTGCCCGTGCGGGCACCGTCGCCGAAGACGCCGGGAGAGAGCCGAAGCAGTTCGTAGGGATCGCGATCAATTTCGGGCAGGCTTTGAACTTCGATCGATGAAATCGTTCCTTGAACATTGGCGTCTTCGGTTTCGAGAGCGGGAGGGGCGCCGGTAACGGTCACGGTTTCAGTGGCGGTGCCGCCTTCAAGGGTAACGTTGGCGGCAGTGGCGGCTTCAGAGCCGACTAAGACGTCAGCCCGGGAGGATTTCTTGAAGCTGGCGGCTTCTACATCTAATTTGTAATTTCCGGGAGGTAGTCCGGTAACGCGATAAAAGCCTGAATCATTTGTGGTCGTGTTATGGGCAACGCCGGTGGACTGATCGGTTACCGTAACCGTGGCGCCCGATATGACTGCGCCGCTTTTATCGCTGACGGTGCCTTCAATACTGGCTCCGAACTGGGCGAGGGCGAAGGAAGGAAGAAGTAGAAAAAGCACGGAGATCAATGCGAATCGAGCGTTGAGAGTAAGACGGTTCATGACACCTCCAAAACTTGTAGCGCGAGTTTTAAGTGGACAGTGAGCGGTACTGTCTTGTCGGTATGTGCTCCAGGAGAGCACCTTAAGGCAGAACTTCGTTGCACTAATATTGCACAAAGGTTGCTAGAAAGTGAAATTCTCAGGAAAGTGAGCTAGAAAGAGTTCGAAACGTCAGCCACGCGAGGCAGATTCGTTCTGGGGGTGCCGCCAGATAACGAAGTGGCAACCTTTCGACGGATCGGGCATCTTCATTTAGCCGGTTGCAGAACCATTGGAATCGAGAGGGCGGAGCCCGGTTGTGTCATCCAGCGACCAGTCGGGGCGGCCTTTCTTCTGCGTCGAAAATCGCAAAAAAAGGTTAGGATTGTTGCATGGCTCAGCCCGATAGCATGTGGAAGGGTTGGCGAGAGCGCGCCACAGCGCTACGCAACGTCCCGCCCGTGCTCAAGATTGTGTGGGATTCGAGCCCCCCGGTGGTTATTTTCGGGCTGATCTCCCGCGTTTTTTCCTCGCTGCTTCCCATCGGGTTGCTTTGGATAACCAAACTCATTATTGACGCGATTGTGCGCGCGGTTTCGGCGCACCAGCGGGTGAGCCCCGCATTCTGGTGGCTGGTGGCCGCTGAGTTCTCCTTGGCGGTGCTGAATAGTGTTCTTACCCGGACGATCGATTACTCGGATTCCTTGCTGGCCGACAAATACACCCGGCACGTCAGCATCCGGGTGATGGATCACGCGGCCTCGCTGGATTTGATGGCGTACGAGGATCCGGTTTTTTACGACCGGCTGGAGCGGGCGCGGGTGCAAGCCACAGACCGGCTCGTCATGATCCAGGCCATTGGGCGACTGGTGCAGCAGGCAATCACGACGATTACGCTGTCGATATCGATCATGCTGTTTTCACCGTGGCTGATGCTGTTGCTGGTGGCAGGAGTAATCCCGGCGTTTCTGGGGGAAAGCCATTTCGCGCTGTTGGGATATGCGAAGAATTTCCGGCAGACTCCGGTGCGTCGGCAACTCGACTACCTTCGGGTTCTGGGCGGAAGCAAAGAAGCGGCGAAAGAACTGAAGCTCTTTGGGTTGAGGAAGTTTCTGCTGGAACGCTTCACCGGCCTGTCCGACGAGATTTACAAAGAAAATGTTGCGCTCTCGCGGTTGAAGCTGATTGCGGGATCGCTGCTCTCGATCGTCGGCACGGCAGGCTATTATTCCGCCTACGTTTTTGTGATCTGGCGGACGGTTTCGGGATCGTTGAGTATTGGCACGCTGACATTCTTGACAGGGGCGATTCAACAGGCCAGCAGCAACATTCAGCAGATTTTTTCTACGTTGGCGGCGATTGGCGATCAGGCCCTTTTCCTTACTGATTTGCTGGCTTTCTTCGATATGAAGCCGACCATCCGCTCCAAGCCGAACGCGCTGGCAGCGCCGCGGCCGATTGTGCGAGGAGTCGAGTTCCGCAATGTGACTTTTCAATATCCTGGGAACAGCCGGAAGGTACTGGACCACATCAGTTTTCAACTGCACCCTGCGGAGCGGCTAGCGCTGATTGGGGAAAACGGCGAAGGCAAGACCACCATCGTAAAGTTGATGACGCGGCTGTATGACCCGACCGAAGGCCAGGTTTTACTGGATGGCGTCGATTTGCGTGAATACGATCTGGAAGACCTACATCGTGAGATAGGCGTCATTTTTCAAGACTTTATGCGGTATGAAATGACGGCGCGCGAGAACATTGCCGTGGGCCGGATTGAAGAGATTGGCAACCAAGAACTCTTGCAGGAAGCTGCCCACAAAAGCATGGCGGACGCCGTAATTGGGCGGTTACCGGGGATTTACGATCAAATGCTGGGACGTCGCTTCGAGCAGGGAGTGGACCTTTCCGGGGGAGAGTGGCAAAAAGTTGCACTGGCACGGGCTTATTTGCGGGATGCGCAACTTCTAATCCTGGACGAACCCACGGCCGCCCTGGATGCGCGCAGCGAATTTGAAGTTTTTCGCCGCTTTTCGGAGCTTACGACGGGTAAAATGGCTTTGTTTATTTCGCACCGGTTCTCAACCGTGCGCTCAGCAGACCGCATCTTAGTGCTGGCCAACGGCAAGATTGCGGAGGAAGGAACTCACGACCAGCTGTCCCGACTGGGTGGCCGGTACGCTGAGATGTTCGAGATGCAAGCCTCGAGCTATCGCTAGGAATACATACCCATGAGAGAGCGCGGCAACCTGGAGGTAATTACCGCAGAGGCTGAAGAACTGCGCCTGCCGCCGGCTGAACGCGAGCCTGAGACGGAGGTCTTGCGTAGCAGCGCCACGCGACTCGCGGGTTGTTTGACGTGGGTTCCGGGGAAAAAAGAATCGAGCGTTCTGAGCGATCGCTGCCGAACTCTTTCGAATGTGTTCAAGCCGCTGTTCGCGGCTGTGGAATCTCAGCCTGCGAAAAGTGTCTCCGGAGATTTTCTGCTCTTTCATCACGCTGCCTTTTTGCTAGAGGCGGAGCTTGAAGATACTTGCGGAAATTTCAAACTGCCCACCGATCTGCCTGGAGTTCGCACCCGCCGCGGAGAAGTTGTGCCGAGGGTGGTGGCGGTCGCGGAAGACTATCTGGCCAGCGCCGAGGATCAATTCAGCGAAGCTGGCTTTACCAGCTACGTTCAGGCTTTTCAGGAGATCGACGCGCTGAAAATGGCCGAGCTTTGGACCTTAATTCCGGTACTCAAGCTGGTACTGCTGGAAAAAATTGGGGAGAATGGCCGGCGCCTGCTGCAGGATCCGGCAGGGTCGTACTCCATCCGCAATGAAGTACGAAGTCTGCAGGACATTAAACAAACCAGTTGGAAAACTGTCGTCGAGCCGCTGATCGTATTTGATCAAGTGTTGCGGCAAGATCCGGCGGGAGCTTACTCCCGCATGGATTATGAAAGCCGCGATCTCTATCGAAATCGAGTGGTCGAACTGGCGGACCATTCGGATTGCAGCGAACTGCAAGTTGCGCGCGAAGTGCTGGCACTGGCTCGTGCCCCGCAGGGGGAGCCGGACAAGGATCCGCGCGTTACCCGGCGTGCCTCTCACGTGGGATCGTATTTATTGGCTGAGGGCAAGCCAGTGCTGGAAAAGAAATTGGGCTATCGCGCCCCCAGCGCCGAGAGGGTGCGGACTTGGGTGCACACACATCCCGATGAATTTTATCTGCCTGGCATTGCGGTTTTGACCCTGGCGATTGTGTCGTGCGTTGTCTGGCTGTTGACTTCTCCGGCGGACTCGATGGCATCGATTCTTCTTGCCATTCTGGCGGTCACGTTGCCCGGTTCGCAAGCTGCGGTGCAGATCATGAATTACCTGGCCACGTTGCTCTTGCCAGCGCAGATTCTGCCCAAGCTTGATTTCGCCGAAGGGCTTCCGGCAGATTGCGTCACCATGGTCGCCATCCCGACTTTGCTGCTGAATGAGAAGCAGGTGCGCGAACTGGTGGAGGCTCTGGAAGTGCGCTTTCTCGGCAATCACGATCCCAATCTCCACTTCCTGCTGCTGAGCGATCTTCCGGACTCGGCCGAGGAACCGGACGAGGAAAACGCTCTGGTCGATCTTTGCTCCGAGTTGATCACCGGCTTGCAGGAGAAGTACGAAGGTAAAGGGATGGGTTCGTTCTTCATGCTGCACCGCCATCCGGTGTACAACCCGCATGAAGGCTTCTGGATGGGTTGGGAGCGCAAGCGCGGCAAGTTGATGGACTTGAACAACCTGCTGCGCGGGCAGTTCGACAGCTTCCCGGTGAAGCTGGGCGATCTATCAATCTTGCCGAGGGTTCGCTACGTAATCACGCTTGATTCGGATACAGAATTGCCGCGGGGATCAGCTCGCCGCATGGTGGGAGCGCTCGCCCATCCGCTAAACCAGGCGATTATTGACCGCGGGAAGGGAACGGTGGTCAAGGGCTACGGCATTCTGCAACCCCGCGTTGGAGTGAGCGTGCTGAGTTCTGCACGTTCGCGCCTGGCCAGCATTTACTCAGGACAGACAGGAATCGATATTTATAGCCGCGCCGCTTCGGATGTTTACCAGGATCTTTACGGCGAAGGGATTTTTGTCGGCAAGGGGATTTACGAAGTCGACACACTGCACCAGGTTTTAGATCGCCGCTTCCCGCGCAATGCTTTGTTGAGTCATGACCTGATGGAAGGGGCTTACGCGCGGGCGGGATTGGTCAGCGATGTTGAAGTGATTGAAGACTATCCTTCGCACTACAGCGCATACAACAAACGCAAACACCGTTGGCTTCGGGGCGACTGGCAGATTACGGAGTGGCTGCTGCCGGAGGTCCCGGAGGAATCAGGACAGCGCGTGCCGAATCCGCTATCGGTAGTTTCGCGCTGGAAGATTCTGGATAATCTCCGCCGTAGCCTGGTAGAACCGGCTTCTTTTACTCTGCTGGTGCTCGGTTGGACGGTGCTGCCGGGATCGGCCTGGGCGTGGACCTGGGCAGCCGTTGGAATTTTATTTCTCCCCGCATTATTTCAGCTGATCTTCGATATGGCCCGGGCCGCTGTAGCGGGCAAAGCATCAGCCGTTGTGGGCACCTTGAACGGGTTCGTCGATGCGGCGGTTGCGAACTTGTTGACGCTCACTTTTTTGGCGCACCAGGCGCTGTTGTCGCTGGATGCGGTAGTGCGCACCATGGTTCGCCGCCTGATCACGCGCCAAAGACTCTTGCAATGGGAGAGCGCGGCAGAAACGGAATTGAACGGCAACAAGCGGACGGCCCTGGATGTTTATTTGAAATGGACGCCTGCGCTGGTGGTCGGATCATTCTTGCTGATCTGGGCGAGTCGCCGGGAGGCTATCTACGCAGCCCTCCCTATCCTTGTACTGTGGGCATTCAGCAATTCCATTGCGATGTGGTTGAACCGTCCATCCCGGGCTCCGCGCAGGCAGACATCCGAAAGGAATCTGTGGATGCTGCGACTGGCAGCGCTCCGCACCTGGCGTTACTTTGCCGAATTCAGCACGGAAGAACATCACTGGCTGATTCCCGACAATGTGCAGGAAGTTGACGGTAAGGTGGCGGCTCGCATTTCGCCGACCAATGTTGGGTTTCTGCTCAATGCACGTCAGGCTGCCTGCGAGTTTGGCTATTTGACAGTGCCGGAGTTTACCCAACAAACTTGGCGCACGCTGGGAACCATTTCGCAAATGGAGCGTTACCGCGGACATCTGTTCAACTGGTACGACACGCAAACCCTCAAGCCTCTTCCTCCGAATTTTGTATCGAGCGTTGATAGCGGCAACCTGGTGGCTTCGTTGTGGACGCTGCAGCAGGGCTGCTTCGATCTGTTAAACCGTCCGCTTCTACAGCCGGGCTTGCCGTACGGATTTCTGGATCACCTCTATTTTTTAACCAGCTTGCATATGCTGCCGCGACGGAAATTCGCCGCCAGCGAAACGGCGCTGCAGCGCGAAGACTGGCTGGGCTATCTTCTGGATGTTCCGGATGAGGTGTTAAAGGATTTACGCCAGGCGCCTGCGCATCCGAAACACGGCGCCGAAGTGAGATGGTATCAGGAGCAGGCGGAAGAACGGATCCGGCAGGTCAGCCGTGCGGTGCAAACCTATGCTCCTTGGCTGCTGCCGGAGTTTGCGGCGCTGAGAACGGATGCAGCCATTTCTCCGCAACGCGATTTACCGGCTCTGCAAGGGATGCCCGAGTTCATCGATAAATTAGCCGCTCGATTGAAGAGTGCCGCAGATTCGAGTGAAAAACCAGCGTTGGTGAGCCTTTCGCAGCAGTTGCTCTTGTTGCTACCCGACGCGCGCGCGCGAGTGACTCGCCTTATCAAAGAACTCAACCAGATTGCCAGCCGAGCCAGCGAGTTTGCGGATGAAATGAACTTTGATTTTCTGGAACAGCCGAGCCGGAAGTTGCTCTCGGTGGGCCTTGACGCAGGCACAGGTCAACTGAATTCCGCCTGCTACGATCTGCTGGCCAGCGAATCGCGCATCGCGCTGTTCATCTCCATTGCTAAAGACGATTTGCTTCAGGAGAGTTGGTTCTCGCTGGGCAGGCCGCTCATGGTTGAGGAGGGGATGGCGGGCATGCTCTCCTGGACCGGCACCATGTTCGAATATTTAATGCCCGCCCTATGGATGCGGACTTATCCAAATACCCTGCTGGAGCGAGCCAGTTACGCGGCGGTGCGGGTACAGCGCGCTTACGCGGCAAACAAGCGGATTCCCTGGGGCGTTTCGGAGGCGGCGTATTTGCGGACGGATGAGTGTGGCAACTATCAGTATCATGCCTTCGGCGTGCCGCAGCTGGCCATCCACAAGGGTGACCAGGAAGGTCCGGTCGTTTCGCCCTACTCAACCTTCCTGGCGCTGGAGAGTGATTCGGCCGCCGCTATACAGAATCTGCGCCAGCTGCAAAAAATGAAGGCAGTCGGATCCTACGGATTTTACGAGTCCCTGGACTTTAATCCTGCCCGCCGCAAATCGCGCTTGCGCCGTTATGGATTGGTGCGGTGCTGGATGGCGCATCATCAGGGCATGAGTCTGCTGGCGACCGCCAATTTTCTGCACGGAAAAGTATTGCAACGATGGTTTCATAGTCACCCACGCGTTCAGGCCACGGAATTACTGCTGCAAGAGAAACCGGCTGCGCAACTACCGCGGGCGCAGGCCGCGTAAAGGGTATTTTTCTGTTCACGACTCATCAATGAGAGGTGATTCTCTTCATGCGCCAACGTTACATATGCAAGCTTTGGCTACTGACGGTTCTTGCGTTTAGCTGGTCCACTGTCGTTGCGCAGAATCAACCGGGGCCCGAGCTGATCGAAGTGGATGGCAAAGCAGCCTCCCATCCTTTCCCGCACTTCTGGGAGACGATGTTCGGTTCGGGACGGGCTGCTCTCTCGCTGCGGGAAGGCTATCGGGAAGATTTGCGATCGGTGAAAGAGATTACTGGATTCAAGTATGTGCGTTTCCACGGCATCTTCCTGGATGAGGTGGGTGTATACACAGAAGATAGTCAGGGCAACCCGTCTTACAATTTTTCCTACGTCGATCAGATTTACGATGGATTGCTGGCGAACGGCGTCCGCCCTTTTGTTGAGATTGGTTTCATGCCCTACCAGCTGGCGTCTGCCAGTTCGCTGCATTCTTTCTGGTACAAGCCCAACGTAAATCCTCCCAGGGATTGGGCGCGGTGGGACGCCTTGACGGAAGCATTTGTGAGGCACCTGATCGAGCGGTACGGTATGGATGAGGTGGCGCAATGGTATTTCGAAGTCTGGAACGAACCGAATATCGATTTTTGGGCGGGCCAGCCGAAGCAGGAAACTTATTGGGAGCTTTACGACCACACCGCTCTCACCATCAAGAAGGTGAGTTCCCGTCTGCGCGTAGGCGGCCCAGCCACCGCGCAGGCTGCTTGGGTAGACGCCCTGATTCGCCATTGCGCCGATAAAAACATTCCGCTCGATTATGTTTCGACCCATGTCTACGCCAACGATACAGCGCAAGATGTGTTCGGGACGCAAGAAGAGATTGCGCGCGATCGCATGGTGTGCCGCGCCGTGGAGAAAGTACACAAACAAATCGTGAGTTCCAGCATGCCCACGTTGCCTTTGATCTGGAGCGAATTCAACGCCAGCTACAAGAATGAAACGGAAGTCACGGACTCCATTTTTATGGGACCATGGCTGGCCGACACCATCCGCCAATGCGATGGCTTGGTGAATAGTATGTCTTATTGGACCTTCTCCGACGTTTTTGAAGAACAGGGTGTGGTGAAGACGCCATTCTATGGCGGCTATGGACTGATCGCGGCGGGCGACATTCCCAAGCCGGCCTTCAATGCTTTTAAGTTGCTGCACAATCTGGGAGAAGAGCGAATCGAGCTCAATTCTGAATCGGCTCTGCTCACGAAGAAATCAGATGGAACGCTGGTCCTGGCAGTCTGGAACTACGCTCCGCCGGACAAAGTCGGATCCAGTCGCACCGTGACTTTGCGCTTCAAGGACAGCCATGCCAAGTGGGCAATGGTTTCGCGGTTGGACCATGATCACGGGGATTTTCATGCGAGTTACGAAAAAATGAATTCCCCGCGTTATCCCACGCAGCCGCAGATTCAAGAGCTGCGCCGGTCGACGCAGTTGCCGCCTGCCGAGAGACATAAGATCGAGCGAGGAGAACTCACCTTAACGTTGCCGGCGCAAGGTTTGGCGATGATTGAATGGAAGTGAAGCCGGCCCATAAAAGCCCACTTCAAGAAGTGAAGCATCGTCGAAGACTTCAGGTTAATACTTCTTGAATCCGGCGCGTTGCATGCCGCGCTCCGCCTCTTGATTTTTCATAAAAGTGTTCCACACGAAACCGGTGCGAACGTTCTCTGCCATCAGCATGGTGATTCCGGTATCGATTCCCACTACGTCGCTGTCGTACCAATTCCGCAGCGGATTGAACGCGTTCACGAACCCGTATTTGCTCCACGCCCGCGGGTAGTGATCCTTGATGTTGCGTAGCACGCGCATTACGGGCTGCGGAAGAAAAGGAAGCGATCCTGCCGAAGCGCTCGGCACCACAGTTCCATCGATGGGACCCATCGTCGGTGGACCTCCCCAGATTACATAACCCTTCTCGGAGTCAGACGCCGAAATTCCCCAGAGGTCGTCGCTGTAGTCGGGAAACTGCTTGCCCAGTTCAAGACAAAAATGGCGATGGGCATCGGTGGCATTAATTGAGTTCTGAAAGTAGTCGGCATAGGCATCGCGCCTTCCGCGGAAATCAAACCAGGCTTGCGAGTATTGGTGCACGAACAAAGGCGCGAACGATCCTATATAGCGGATGCCATCAAACTCGAATTTGGTGCGCTTCCATGCATTCCACGCATTCGCCGGTAGTGGATGAGGAAGCGAGCCTAAGCCGAGCAGATAGATCATCATCATCTCACTGTAGTAATCCCACCGGTAGGGAAGAAAGCCTAATTCGGGGGTCCAGCCATGGGGAAGGAGCGAAGTATCCTCGGAAAGCCAACTCCAGTCGACACGGTTGAATATTTCGTAGGCGAGAAGGCTGATTTCAGAGTGTTGTTCGAAGTGCCGCCGGCAGGAGAGAATTCCGCAGAGCAGGATTGAAGTGTCAACCGAGGAGACTTCAGAATCCCAGATCCGCTCCCCGGTGTTGATGTCTGCGAAATGGTAAAAGAAACCGCGGTGGGTCGGCATCTTTTTCCAGAGAAAACGCAGCGTGAGCAGAACTCGGTCGCGCGCCGCCGCCGAGGTGATATACCCGCGATTTTCGGCGATGCACAGAGCGGTGAGCCCGAATCCCGTCGCAGCAATGCTGGCGACCACAGTCGCATCATTCTTTTGTGTATTGCATCGATCCTTGACCAATCCGGTTTGCGCGCCCGCCTGATCCCAAAAAAATTGGAAGGTTAGTTTTTCCAGTTCATCCAGCAGCGCGTCGTCCTCTGGCGAGAGACCGGGGATAACGGGTGAAGGGGATGCTGAATTCTGCGTGGCTTGCGTACTGAACGGCAGAGACAGCGCCTCAGCAGGTCGCAAAGCCTTCAGTAGGCCCAAGGCGCCCGCTTGCAGCAGAATCGCCCGCCGCGAGAGCAGGCGCGAGCGAAAATCAACTTGTTCTTTATTGCCCATCGGCGAAAAATTAGATGCCTTTTCTGGATCGCGACGACCCACCTTTCCGAAGATTTGACATTGCGTTGGCTGGCCCAAGTACGCTCCGCCTGCGATTTTATTCTCCATGAAAACTTTACCATGCGCTGTCTGCGACCTAAAATGGTAATCAGCCGAATACGATGAGTAAACGAACGACGATTACGGTCTGGGCAATGGTGGCCTTCGCGCTGTTGGGCACGATATTAGCTTTTGCTCTTTTGCACCGGCGGCAACCGGTCACCTTGCGCGGCGCAGTATTACGAGACGATAAAGATCCGAATAAGCAGTTGCCGATTTCCAACGTTCAGATTGTTGCTACCAACGCACTCGGAAGCGCGAACACCCGGTCGGAGCCTACAGGATTTTTTAGCTTGACCCTGCCCAAAGGATTGCGCCGGCGACAGCAGGTCCTGCTGCAATTTCGACATAAAGATTATCAACCTCTGGACTGGAACGATTACATTTCCGACAAAGTATTCGTGGCCCACATGGTGCCGGTCAATCACGACACCGTCGCCGACGTGCATCCCAAGTCTTTCGTCTCCAATACCCGCATTCGCTATTCAGTGAAAGCGACCACCGAGGCAAACATCGGCAACGCGGTGAAAACCTTTCAGGTAGTGAGCACCGGTAATACGCCGTGCAGCAAAACGCCTCCCTGCTCACCAGATGGCAAGTGGAAGGCTGCGATCGGCAATTGGTCTCTGGACGCGGGCGAAGGCAACGAATTCCGCAGTCCTAGAGTTTCCTGCATTGCGGGCCCTTGTCCGTTCACCAGAATTGAAATGGAGAGCCTCACGCCAGACCGGCAACACTTCCGAGTGGAAGCACGCGACTGGTCGGATACGACCACCTTCTTACTCGAAGCTGAAGTTGTGCATCCCATGACCAGCGACATGGTGCGCGAGACTCATCCCGTGATTTTTGGCCGCGCCCTGAACTTCAGCTTGCCGCCATCGGCCGAGGGACCAAGTATGGAAGCAGAAATTGACGGCGAGGAAATTATTTTCCCGTTGGGCCCAAACCTAGCGCTGCGCTGGGCGAACTGTCATATGGGCATTGATAAGGATCGCTCCAAGACGTATCGCTGTGAGTTGAACCCTGGATACCAGTTCCGCTAAACGAGAACGCTTCTAAAAAGCGGGTATCGCGAACCGAATGATTATCGGCTAGCCAGCAAAACGGCAACGGGAAATTCCAAGAGCAAATCTGAGACGGAAGTTCCACTTTCCAGTTCTACTGTTTTCCCGGTGAAGATGTTGGTGAAGTGTTTGCCACGCGTTTTCCTGGGAAGCAGAACTTGCGTGTCTTGCCAGATATTAACTCCGACGGGCGAAATACCGGTTTCATCGAGCAAACCAGAAATCAGGCGTGGAGCAACCACGAGAATAGTTTTGCCTTCATGCTGCCTGGCAAAAGCGATAACGTGATCAGATTTTGCGCCGTTGACCGACAATGGCAAGTATTCGCCTTCGTAAAAAACTTCGGAATGCTGTTGCCGATGGCATAATGTCCTCCAGACTAAATAAGACTTGATCCGGCCATCTTCAGGAGTCTGCAATAATGAGGCGATCGATGATTCGTCGGGCGCATTGCTCCATTTTGTGAGACTTTCCAATATTTCCTTTCGCCGAGTGTAGTCAACTGGACGCCGATTGTCCGGATCAACCAGGCTGAAATCCCACAACTCATTTCCCTGGTAAATGTCGGGCATGCCGGGGCACGTCAGTCTGAGCAGCGTCTGTGAAAGGCTGTTCCACAATCCGATGCGAGCGACGCGAGCCTGGAACGGAACAAAATCTTTGAGAAAGCGATTTTCCTCCTCGGGATTAAGCAAGGCCGCTACAAAAGCTGTAACTGCATTCTCATATTCGACGTTTTGATTGATCCAGCTGGTATTTTCTTTGGCTTCGCGGATTGCCTTCAGCATGTAGTTTTCGATGCGCTCGCGAAACCGTTCCTGTTCCTCCTGATGGTTTAGCGGCTGCGCGGGCCACGCCCCTACCAAGGTTTGATAGAGCATGTACTCGTCATTTGCCGAAGGAGCAGGCAACTCGTTTACCGTGCTCTTGAGGCCGCGATTCAATCGTTTCCATTCCCTCACTTTGAGTCCCCACATCGGAGCAATCTCTGAGAGAACGTTGATCCGCGCACGTGCATCTTCTGACCGTTTGGAATCGTGCGTACTCCCAGCCAGCATCGTGTGGGGCCAATCGCGCAGGCGTTGCCGGTTCGCGGTGTGAAACTCCCGTACGCTGGTGCCGAAACGCTCGGGTTCGCTGCCGACCTCGTTGAGTGAGATCAGCCGGTTGTAGCGGTAAAAAGTGGTATCTTCCAAACCCTTAGCTATTACTGGGCTAGAAAATTGCTGGAACTTCATGGCGAAGGCGGTCACAGCATTCCGGTAAGCGGCATCCTGTCCTTCGGCGATGCTGGTTAATAGCACTTGAGCAACAAAGTCAAAGACCGTGGTGTCCGCAGCCGGGCTTCGGTGCTTGGCCAGAGCCACAGCCTGGCTAATGTAGCGCGTGTCATCGTCCGAGATGCCGGCTGACGTGACATACGTGCGGTACACCGGAAAGCTGGCTACCACTTCGATCAACGCGTCCCGCAGGTTGTTGAGAGTGAAATCGCAGGTCTTTCTTTTGGAGAGAGCAATGCGGGTGAGCCGATTGGCCAATACGCTGAGCTCGCTGGCCAGGGCAACTCGAACGATCAGCTTGCGGCTGGCATAGCCCAGTTCATCGAACTCAACCTCATCGTCGATAAATCTCTCGTAAATGCCGGTCATTCGCGTGGCGGCCGCTGCATCGACGAAAAGACCATTCACCAGATTGGCAAAGTCGTAGCCGGTGGTGCCGCAGACCGGCCACTCGAGGGGCAACCGCTCGTCTCCGAGAAGGATTTTCTCGATGAGCACGCAGCTTGACCCATTCCGGCCATGTTCTGAATCTTTCGCGGTCGCGGCGATGCCGGCTTTCAACCGCTCAAAATATTGAGCCGGATTGTACAACCCGTCGGGGTGGTCGATGCGCAGGCCATCCACTTTACCTTCGGCGATCAGTTCCAGGATGAGGCGATGCGTTGCCTGGAACACGCTTTCGTTCTCCATGCAAATTCCGGCGAGATCGTTGGTGTCGAAAAAGCGCCGGTAGTTGATGTCATCGGAAGCGACTCGCCAGTTCGCCAGCCGGAAGGCTTGCGCTTTAATGAGTTCATGAAGTTCGTTGAAGCTGGAGGGGTCGGCCGGAGTTCCGTTAAGAGCTGCAACGGCTGCGGTAATGCCTTCGACGATCTCGGGAGATCGAGCGCATAGTTCCGCAAGACGGCGCTTGTTTATTTCCTTGTCTCGATTGCGTTCGACGACGAGTTCCGGGCTCGCTTCCATTCGAGGCGGCAAGTGTCCAAAGCCAGAAATCAAATTTTGAAATTCCAGTAGGTCCGGGTTCTCCTCGCCCATCTTCGCCGCTAGTGGTCCTGCGGCGCGCAGCAAGACGCGAGGATACTCGCGAGGATTCACCGGAAATCGATGACCGCGGTAGGAAATTTCGAACTGTCCGTACTCCGCCCGAAAGACCAGCTGTAACTCGCCACTCTCAAGCACCGCCCCATAGTGATCATGAAGAACCGGCACCAACACTTTTCCGTGAAGCTCTTCCTTAAGAGGCCGCCAGTCAATGTCAAAAAAACAACTGTAGATGGAGGCCTCTCCGTTTTCGAGAACATCCAGCCACCATGCGTTGTCGCTGCCCATCACCGCCATGTGATTCGGGACGATGTCGAGAATCAATCCCATGCCGTGCTGGTGAAGGGAGCTGACAAAATTGTTGAACTCTTCCCGGGTTCCGATCTCGGGGTTAAGAGAGTTATGATCGACAATGTCGTAGCCGTGTGTGCTGCCGGGCCGAGCCTTAAGGCACGGCGAGATATAGCAGTGGCTGATGCCGAGAGAGGAAAGGTAGGGAACGATTTCCGTCGCCTGCGCGAAAGTGAAATCACGATTCAGTTGCAGGCGATAAGTTGCCAGCGGAATGTGAGGGACTCGTTTCATGGCTGGAAAAACCACGCCGCCGACCACGGCGGCAGGCTTCGTTTCTGCAAATCCGCGCTCGCTTCTTCGGTTACGTAGAGAAGCTGCTCAGCCGGTACAGGCAGATCAGAAATAGGTGTGGGACCAAGGTTGGCCAGCAGCGTAAGCTTTACACCGCCCGCGAAAGTCCACCACACTTTCAGCCCCGATTCTGTGAGTATCTGATATTCGGATTGGTGGCCGCATGCTTTGGCAAGCAGAGGAACAATGTGCTGACGCCGCAATTGGAGCAGATGACGGTAGAAATTTAACCATTCTTGGTGTTGCGGTTGATGGATCGCCTGCCAGTCAACCTGCGAATTTTCAAAAGTTCGAGCGGCAGCAGGGTCGGGGATGCCCTGACGCGCGACCGGATCGCTGAACTGGACAAAGCGGGCGAATTCATTGCGCCTTCCTGCGGTGACCGCTTCGGCCAGGCCTTTTTCGAAATCGCAGAAAAATAGAAACGGAATTTTCGTTCCGAATTCTTCTCCCATAAATAGCAGCGGCGGAGCGGGGGCAAGCAGCAGGACCGCTGTGGCGGCGCGCACCGCGGGCACATCGGCGAGCACGGTAATACGCTCTCCGAATGCGCGGTTGCCGCTTTGATCATGATTCTGCAAAAATGAAACGAAGGCTGTGGGCGGAAGACCGGTTGTGGGTTCTCCGCGCCTTTTGCCACCCCGGAAAAGCGAGACTTCTCCTTGAAAAGCGAAGCCGCTGGCCAGCGACCGGCCCAGAAGATCCAGAGGACGTTCCGCAAAGTCGGAATAGTAGCCATCGCGTTCGCCCGTGACCAAGGCGTGCATCGAATGATGAAAGTCGTCATTCCACTGCGCAGTATAGGCCACGGCACGGCAGCTCTGACGTGCCAGATAGCGCGATTCGTTGCGGTCGTTCTCGAGTATTAAGTGGATGTGGCGTCCCGATTCGGACCTGGCTCGAACCGTTGTGGCCAGCTCGGTGAGAATATGCGGATTGGAATCGTCGATGATCTCGTGAACCGCATCCAGCCGCAATCCGTCAATATGGTATTCCGTGATCCAGTAAAGCGCGTTATGGATGAAAAAATCTCGTACGATGCGGCTCTCCTCACCGTCAAAGTTAATGGCGGCGCCCCAGGGCGTGTGATGGCGATTGGTAAAAAATTGTGGCGCGTAGGAGTTGAGATAATTTCCTTCCGGTCCGAAGTGGTTGTACACCACGTCCAGAAAGACCATCATTCCACGGCTGTGAGCTCTCTGCACCAATTCCTTTAGATGCTCGGGGCGGCCATAAATGCTCTCGGGAGCGAACGGGTAGACGCCGTCGTATCCCCAGTTTCGGCGGCCAGGAAAATCTGCCACAGGCATCAGCTCGATCGCAGTGACGCCAAGTTCGGAGAGATACTCGAGGCGTTCGCACACAGCCGCAAAAGTTCCAGCAGGAGTGAATGCTCCAACGTGCAACTCGTAAATCACGGCCTCGTCCCAGGGCCGCCCGTTCCATTCCTGATCTTGCCAATGAAAGGCAGTGGGATCGATTACCTCGCTGGGCCCGTGCACTTCGCGCGGCTGGAAACGAGATGCAGGGTCGGGAACCTCCTTGCCGTCATCAATTCGGAAAAAATATTGTGACCCGGCCTTGGCTTGCTTTGTAGTAAGTTCAAACCATCCGTGATCATCGCGCTCTAACGGAATCTCAGCACAACGTTCGGTGTGCTGCAGCGACAAGGTTACGCGCCGCGCAGCCGGCGCCCACAGGCGAAAACGGACGCTGCCATCGTCGCGGCATTCGGCGCCGAATGGCATGTCATGACGGCGTTTCATTCGATTCTTCTTTCTTGCCATTGCCGCGGCGTTCCATCAATACCACCATCGATCGAGCTTGCAAGGGATAGGCGGCGCCGGCATCGAAGTTATCGACCGGCCGCAGGCCTGCTTCTCGCGAGGTGTCCATCCATCCCGTCCAGTGGGTTCCGGCGTGAAATCCGGGCAGAACAAATTCAATATCTTCGTGATGGGCGTTCAGCAGCAACAGGAAATTTTCGTCGCCGCGTTTTCGTCCACGCTCATCGGTTTCATCTAATCCCTGACCCGACAAGAACATGCCCAGGCAGCGGACCGAGCCATCACGCCACTGCTCTTCGGTCATTTCTCCGCCCCGCGGATTGAGCCAAAGAACATCCTTAATATTTTCGCCCTTAATGGGGCGGCCCTGGAAAAAATGCCGCCGCCGAAAAACAGGATGACGTTTACGGAAGTTCACCATACGTTGCACGAAGGCAAGCAGTTCTCGGTCCTGCGGCTGCAAGTCCCAGTTGAGCCAACTCAGTTCACTGTCCTGGCAGTAAGCGTTGTTGTTGCCCATCTGCGTGTGGCCCATGCCATCTCCCGCGTAAAGCATGGGTACGCCCTGCGAGAGAAATAACGTAGCCAGCAGATTCCGTTTTTGCTTGGCACGCAGGGCGCGAATAGCCGGATCGTCAGTCGGGCCTTCGACTCCGCAATTCCAGCTCCGGTTATTGTCCGTGCCATCTCGATTGTTTTCCCCATTGGCCTCGTTATGTTTTCCGTTGTAGCTCACCAGATCTTGCAGCGTGAAGCCATCGTGAGCGGTAACGAAGTTGACACTGGCATACGGACGTCTTCCGCTGTGGGCATACAAATCGCTCGACCCGGTAAGGCGATAGGCCAGATCGCTTACGTAGCCCCCGTCGCCTTTCCAGTACGAGCGAACCGTGTCGCGATAGCGGTCGTTCCACTCCGCCCATCCCACGGGAAAATTTCCCACCTGATATCCGCCCTCGCCCAGATCCCACGGTTCCGCGATCAGTTTCACCTGCGATAGCACCGGGTCCTGATGGATGATGTCGAGAAAAGCGCCCAGGCGATCGACGGCGTGAAGTTCGCGCGCCAGTGTCGCTGCCAGATCAAAGCGGAAACCGTCCACATGCATCTCCAGAACCCAGTAACGCAGGCTGTCCATAATCAGCTGCAGTACGCGCGGATGACGCATGTTCAGCGTGTTTCCCGTGCCCGTGTAATCCATGTAGTAGCGCTGATTTTCCGGAGTGAGGCGATAGTAGGTGCTATTGTCGATGCCCTTCAGCGAAAGGGTTGGGCCCATGTGATTGCCTTCGGCGGTGTGGTTGTAAACAACGTCAAGAATCACTTCCAGCCCCGCAGAGTGGAAGGTTTTGACCATGGTTTTAAATTCGCGGATGGAATTTGTTGCCAGGTATCGCGGCTCGAGCGCGAGAAATCCAATCGAATTGTATCCCCAATAATTACGCAAGCCGCGTTCCACCAGTTGCCGGTCGTCCACAAAGCTGTGCACGGGCATGAGTTCGACGGACGTGACGCCCAGATGAGTTAGATAGTCGATGACCGGAGCCGTAGCCAGTCCCGCATACGTTCCGCGCAAATGCTCCGGCACCTCAGGGTGGCACTGGGTAAAACCTTTCACGTGTAACTCGTAGATCACGGTTTCGTGCCAGGGAATTTTCGGAGCAGCATCGGTTCCCCAAGTGAAAGCGGAATCAACCACCCGATTCTTGGGCATGCCGCTGGCGTCGTCGCGCCGATCGAAAGACAAATCTTCCTGCCGGTGTCCTACTCGGTAGCCAAACTGCGAATCGCTCCAGCGGATTGACCCCTGCACCTGCTTGCCGTAAGGATCGAGAAGAAGCTTGTGATGGTTGAATCGATGGCCTTGTTCCGGAGCGTAAGGCCCATACACGCGGTAACCGTACAGTTGGCCGGGACGGACTTCCGGTAAATAGCTGTGCCAGACCATGTCGGTCTGCTCGGTCAGCGGTACACGCATCAATTCGCGTTTGCCCGTTTCATCGAAGAGACATACTTCCACTCTCTCCGCGTGCTCGGAATAGAGGGCGAAGTTCACTCCTTCGCCATCCCAAGTCGATCCCAGGGGATACGGTTTGCCGGGCCAAACGATCGGTTGGAATTGACGGGACATTGGTTTTCTTTCTTTCCTTATGGCGGCTTGTCCCGCAGAATTCCCACTTAGGGTGAAACTATTAACGATAGTCGCTTTCCCGTTTCGCGAAACATACTGGATTTTGTGTAGAGGAGCCAGAAATCTACGGGAGCAGGTTCATCCAAGGGATTGGTGTCGCTATGCTTCGAGCATTGCCTTTTGTTTCGCTGCCGGAGGCTCGGCGTTCTCTTTTTTAGCTTCCGTCCGGTCTTGTTGGGTAAGTCCCCGCACCTGCTCAAGGGCGTCTGACATTGTGGTGGTAGTCGCCGCCGTGCAAAAGGCCCCCATCCGCTCTCTGGCTTTGTGATTGCCGCCATCGAGATTCCATAATCCGATCACCATCTGCAAGGTGGCATGCTTTGCATTCAAGGCTTTGCATAACGACCGTGCTTGCGGAGTGGAAAATGGGGGCATGGCGGATAAGCACACAACTGTACAGTCCTCTCGATCAAGTTCGGCGAGCAAAGCATCGATGGGACCGGGCTTGAACTCGCGGGCGGTGTATCCCTCATGCCGCAATAATTGTGCCAGCATGGTGGCGGCCAGCTCATCAGGGCCGCTGCGAGCTGCCAGGCAGGCAATCTTTATCAGCCCGGGTTGAACATAGCGAGCGCCATCTTTTTCGTTCTCTTCCACAATCTCAGTTTCACGCTCATCTTTGACGGAATCGTCTTTGGCAAGCCGATCCCCCATGTCTTCCACTAAATCCTCAATGGATTGCAACATCAATCCCTTGCTCTCATCATCGATGTTGTGGACGTTGCGATCTTGTTCCGCCAGCTTGAGAGCGGGAATAAGGATCGAATCGTAAAGGCTGGCGACAGAATTTTCTTTGATGTGTTCCTCCGCGATCGTTCGCGCTTCTTCGGGGTCAAGCGCCAGCAAGCGCTGGTAGAACTGCTGTTCCGCCGGCAGAACGGGTTCGTCGCCTAAGAGTATTTCCAGGAAATTGAGTTGCGGAGCATAGCGCCCGAGCACCATCAGACATACCGTCAACGGTGTGGAGAGGATCAGGCCAACGGGTCCCCAAAGCGTGGCCCAAAATACCGCTGCGACCAGAATGGCCAGCGACGAAATGCCGGTGTGCGCACCGTAAAGAAGCGGCTCAACAATGTTGGAGATGAGCAATTCCAGAACAAGAAAAGCCCCAAAAGTGAGCCCGGCATGGTGCCACCCAGGATAGACCGCCAGGGCCATCAGCGTGGGAAGGGTTGCGGCAATCAGGGCGCCAATATAAGGCACAAAACGCAGCAAGCCGGCAAGAACTCCGAAGAGCAGCGCGTGAGGCACGCCAATAAAATAAAGTGCCCCGCCGTACAGAAGCCCATAGCTTCCATTCACCAGAAACTGAAGCAAGAGATATCGGCTTAACCTTTTGCCAGCGTCATCCAACGCTTGTGTCACAACGGTAAGGCGTCCCCGTCCCGCCAGGCGGATGGCGCGGTTTCGCAAGTCCTCCCGCTTTACCATCATGAAAAGCGTAAAGATAATTACGACTGCCGCAGTCTCGCTGGGTCCGGCCAGCGGCCCAAGCAACTCACGAAGATCCTGATAAAGATTGGCGGGCGGAGCTGCAATCTGAACCGGAACTATGGATCGAACGGGGTGTCCCGCGCCTTTTTGTTTTTCTTGGGCGTTATTCGAGGAGATTGCTTCCGGCACCGCCGCTAACTCTTTGTTTAGCTCTTGCATGGTGGCGGTAGCTTTGCTTAGGTTCCCGTTTTTCGAGGGGTGAAGCGATTGAATTTTAGCGTCGAGATTAGCCTTGTAGTCAGGAAATTCGACCATGATCTCGACCAACTGCACCGCGACTCCATAGCCGAAAGATCCAACTAAAGCCAGCGCAACCAATAGAACGACAATGACCGCAGGTACGCGGCGGAAGCGGATTTTCTCAAGAAGCGTGACCGCGGGAGCTAACAGGAAACTGAAAATGACGGCCAATGCCAGCGGAATGAAGACGCGACGCCCCAGATACAGGGCTGCAATAGTAAGAACAATCGCGATAAGGATTAATGATTTAGAGGACGACGATTCTTTCGAGAGGGCCAATTCGATGTTCGGGAAAATTCCGTCCCGTCCGAGGTTGGTGTCTGAATTGGCTTAAGTGGTTGCCGCAAAAGTCGAAGCGCAGACTCGCGATGAAGAGATTATCCTAAGCGGCGGCCGCCATTCCCAGCGGAAAATAAGTAAAGCCCTTAAGCAATGCTTCCACCGCGCCCACCAAGTTCACAATATGAGCCTTAGCGCAAAGACCTTTGATTCCCGCTTTTCTAGCTTCCGCTTCCAGTTGTCGCGAAGGATCGACCGTAACCATCAAAATGGGAACCTTGGGGCTCTGTTTAGTGAGCTGTCGCGCGGCTTCCAAGCCATCCATTTCCGGCATTAAGAAATCCATGACCGTAAGATCCGGCTTCTGTTGGCCGCAGACTTCAACTGCGTCACGCCCGTTACAAGCCTCCCCCACCACCACCCACTCCGGTTTTTGCTCGAGCATTTCCCGAAGATGGGAGCGGATCATCTCGTTGTCATCGACCACCAGAATACGTACCACGGAAGCCTCGATTCCGGATTTGAATGGCATAGCCCTTTATGTAACTAACCCTAACAATTTCAGCGACGAAGGACTATACAGGTGGCACCTGAACCTTTGAATAATGTAGGGTATGCGCGGTTGGGTACACCTTAGGTGGTTCGGCAGAGTTTTTGGCTTTCAGGCCGGCGCTTGAGCGCGAAGACGTCGATGCTCAACTTCTGTCTACTCTTTCTGCACAGCAAGCATCCAAGATCCGTGTTTCCCATTGGCCTTCAAGTTGCGTGGCTGTTGCTTTTAGCCATTCCCGTGGCTTGCGTTGCCTGGACAATCACTCACGAGGAAGTATTTCGGGAGGGCCGGGACTATTGCCAGCAACAGTCCAAACAGGCCAAAACGCTTCCCCGCCGCAAGTTTTTTTATTTATTCACCTGTGAATACTGCTTCAGTCATTATGTTTCCGCGGCGTTCTTGCTCATTACCCGATTCCGTTTGCTGTATGCCGATTGGCGGGGTTATCTCATCGCCTTCTTTTCTCTGGTTTGGATTGCCAATCAATACATGAGTATCTACAACCACCTTCGCCTCGACATCAAGAATGAACAGGTCGAAATCAAGGCCAAGGAAATCCACGTGCAAAACAACACAGGCATTGATCCCGCTCAAAAGGCCGCCTGATTAGGGTTCTATCCAGGCCTACGCAGCCTTCGATTCGTTACACAGCCGCTGATAGTAGTCGCGGCCGCGCTGGTATCCTTGACGGAACGGCTCCTCGACAGCGGCATCGGGATAGCGTCGTTCCAACTCCTCAATCTCTGTCGCCATTTCTGCAAGCACCTGATCGTATTCCTTGCAACGCGTGCGCGCGTGCAGTGCCGATTCAAAACCGAGGCGATAGAATTTTTCGTCTTCGCTCAGATTTCTGCCGAACTTGGAATAATGCTCCTGCTCAGCGCCGCGCAGGCCGATCCACCACTGGTCGCGCGCCGCATCTATCGATTCGGCGCCTTGGTTTTTCAGCACCTCGCGGAACCTTTCCGCCTCGACATCGTCTGCGGCCAGCGCGATCAAAACACAGCGGCCCTGTCGCAATGCATCTTCGTAGACAAACACTTCGTCTTCGGGCAAGCCTTCGGTCATGGCATTTTCCAGCTTTCCCCCGGCAATAGCTCCCGCCCCCGCTCCTGCTGCAGCTAGAACCGCGCCGCCCAGTAAGCCGATCGCCGTAATCGGTCCCACGCCGGGGATGAGCGCCGCGACGATCAGCGGGCCTCCAGACATTCCCGCGGCTGCGCCCACCAGCGCGCCCATCGCCTTGGCCATACCCGGTTGCTCCGCCGCCACGGTGGGAACGGCACCCAGATCGGGATGATTTTGTCCTGGAGTAAGAAGCGTTACGCGATCCTCCGGCAGAGCCAGCGAGCGCAAATCCGTTAAAGCCTGCTTTGCATCCGTTATCGAGCGAAATACCCCGGTGACTGACTTCATGGCGAAACCTCCTCAGCAAATAATTGCTATCGAAAGCAAATAATTGCTATCGAAGACCCGGAACGTTTAATTTTTGATGCCGTCCAGCAGGGGACGTTGCCGTCAAAAAATTCTCTACGCCAACCTTGGCCAATGTTTTTCTCCACTAATGAGAACAGGAGGCATTCATGGCAACCAAGAAACGTTCAGGCAAGAAATCAGGTGGGCGAAAATATGGTAAAGCCGCACAAAAAACCGTAGAGAGCGCTATGCGCCGGAAAAAGCATGGCACCTTAAAGAGCGGCAAGGGAGGCAAGGGAGGAACTGTAAAGAGCCGCAAGCAAGCCATCGCCATCGGCCTTTCCGAAGCCCGAAAAAAAGG
Organism: uncultured Acidobacteriota bacterium; assembly: GCA_963758565.1. Classification (GTDB taxonomy): domain Bacteria; phylum Acidobacteriota; class Terriglobia; order Terriglobales; family Acidobacteriaceae; genus Sulfotelmatobacter. The sequence goes on from CAVWVX010000002.1 coordinate 97,026, forward strand.
CGCCAAAGTTCCGCGCAGGAACGCTGCTTAAACTTTCCGGGGCTGGCCTTTTCCGGCAAGCCCCATACTATTTGCTTCACCCCGGTTGTAAAGAAGTGCCACAACCGTGAGGCACACAGTCACATCCAAGCTCTGTGCTCGAACTATCCAAACCGATCGCCGGGCTTCCCTTCACGTCCTCCATGCCCACGGAACTTCCGGAAGAACAGGCCACGCTCTTTCGCGAAGTGCTTACGGCTCTGGAGAAGCAACGCTTACCGTATGCCGTTTCAGGCGCATTTGCCCTGCGCCAACATACGGGGATTTGCCGCATCACGAAAGACCTGGATTTGTTCATGACGGCGCAAACCGTGTGCGAAGCTTTGCCCGCACTTCGCGCCCGCGGCTTTGAATGCGAAACGGTCGACCCGGTATGGCTGGCCAAGGCTCGCAAAGGCGAATTCTTCGTGGACCTGATTACGGGCATGAGCAATGCCGTTCTTCTAGTGGAAGATTCGTGGATTGAGCGTGCCAGCCCGGCGGTCGTTGAGGGTATCGAAACTCGCGTGCTGGCCCCCGAGGAGCTGGTGGCATCGAAAATTTTCGTTGCGCGCCGCGAGCGCTTTGATGGCGCTGACATTGCTCATGTGATTTATGGCACTTACGGATCCTTCAATTGGGATCGAGTCATGCAGCTGATCGGGCCGCATTGGGAAATGCTCTTGTGGTCGCTGGTGTTGTTCCGCTACGTCTATCCGGGCCATACGCACTATGTGCCGGCCAACATTTGGAGCGACTTGCTGCGGCGGTTTCAAAAAGAAGTCGAGAATCCAAATCCCTATGCCGATTTCCGCGGAAGCCTGGTCGACAACAATATGTTTGCCATCGATATGAACGAATGGGGGCTGACCAATCTTCTGGAGGACGAGAGGAGGAGCCGCCTCCGTCAGGTTGAGGAACTCCGGGCTCGAGCTCGGGAAGGGAAAAGTTATCCAGAGTCGCAGCCAGCGGCCTAGTACTGCCTATGAGAGTTGCCGCCACAGCCGATCTGCACTTCAATCCGCAGAGCTACGCCAAACTGCAGGCCCAGTTCGAGCGTGTTCGGGATGATGCGGACGTGCTCGTTCTCGCCGGGGATCTGACCAATTACGGGCAGCCCAGTGAAATGGAGCCGCTATTGAACGTATTGCTCCGGCTGCGCATTCCCACCATCGTTGTGCTCGGAAATCATGACTACGAAAGCGGTAAAGAAGAAGAACTCTGCCGCATGATGGTGAGTGCCGGCATTAAGGTCCTGGATGGCAGCGCGTACGAGCGCGACGGCGTCGGCTTTGCGGGAACCAAGGGTTTCATCGGAGGTTTTGGACGCGGAATGCTGACCGCGTTCGGAGAGCATTCCATAAAGACCATCGTTCAGGCATCGATCGACGAGTCGCTCAAGCTCGAGCGCGCTATGTCGCAATTGCGCACGAAAAAACGCGTGGTGGTGTTGCACTATTCCCCGATTCTAGAAACCGTGAAGGGTGAGGCTCCCGAAATCTTTCCCTTCATGGGGACCTCTCGTCTGGCTGAGGTAGTGGACCGGCATGGCGCAGACTTGGTTTTTCATGGTCACGCTCACCATGGCACCGTCGACGGACACACCCCCGGCGGAGTCGCGGTCCATAATGTCGCGATTTCTCTTCTGCAGGCGCAACAGCCTTCTGCCGTCTACCGTGTTTTTGACCTGTAGCATCGGACCTGTAAAACCCCTGCCGGAAAATCCCTAGATAACCGCTTACGCTCACGTCCATGAATGGCTGTATGGCAGGATTCTCGCTTCTCCGTCAATCTAAGGCTGGCTTGCGGTTTCACGAGAACAGGAGAACGGTTTATGGGGCGCAAAACTTTTCGGGACGGTCAGATGGTTGAGACGTCGGGCCGGTATGCTGCGCTGCACTCCACCCCTCACAAGCTCATCGAGCGCTCTATTTACGTCGAAGGCGACCGTTTCCATCGATGTTCCATGTGTCCTCTCGGCGTGATCTACCGGCTGGAGCAGCCTACTGTTCCCACTGAAATGGGTTTCTTCGCGTCGTATTTCACCCTTTGGCCCGGCGCCGCTCAGTTGAGTGCTGCCTTTCGCACGATTGAAAGGTCAATCGAGCAATTTGTCGGCACCGCCGCCGCAACAATTTCGGCATCCTTTGCTCTTCAGCACTAAAATCATCCAACTCCCGAACAATATCGTTCCCTGCCTCTGTTATCCTGCCTGCTCATGAAGACTATCGACCGTAGCCGTCTAGCGACCCTGATGGGACGCGAACAGAAAAAATTTGTCGATGAGCGCGCCAAGTCGAAAGCGCTCTTCGAACGCGCGCGGAAGTCGCTGTTGGCAGGCGTTCCCATGAACTGGATGGTGAAGTGGGCGGGGGCTTTCCCTCCCTTCGTGCGTGAGGCCCAGGGCGCCTCTTTCTTTGACGTGGATGGGCATCGTTATGCTGATTTCTGCCTGGGTGACACGGGCGCGATGACGGGCCACTCGCCCTCTGCCACGGTGAAAGCTGTGGAAGAGCAAGCCCGGCGTGGAATTACCCTGATGCTTCCCGGCGAAGATTCCATTCTTGTCGCTGAAGAATTGCAGAAGCGTTTCAGCCTGCCGTACTGGCAATTTGCGCTCACCGCGACGGACGCGAATCGTTTCTCGATCCGGTTGGCAAGGCAGATTACGGGGCGCACAAAGATTCTGGTTTTCAACTGGTGCTATCACGGCACCGTCGATGAAACTTTTATTACGCTGAATCGCAAGGGAGAAGTCGGCCCGCGCAGGGGCAACATAGGGCCGCCAGTGAATCCCGCAGTGACAACCAAAGTGGTCGAATTCAACGACGTTGCGGCGCTGGAGCAGGCGCTCGCTCCCGGCGATGTGGCTTGCGTTCTGGCTGAGCCCGTCATGACGAATGTTGGCATCGTGCACCCGCAGTCCGGCTTTCACACGGCGCTGCGCGAGCTTACCCGCAAGCATGGCACCTTGCTAATTGTCGATGAAACGCACACGATCTGCGCGGGCCCGGGAGGCTATACCCGGGCCGAGAATCTGGAGCCTGATGTTTTAGTCTTTGGCAAGGCCATCGGGGGAGGCATTCCGGGAGCGGCTTACGGATTCTCGCTGGAAGTTGCCGATCGCATTGCTGCGGCGCATAGCCTGGAGGATTGCGACGTCGGCGGCATCGGAGGAACTCTGGCGGGAAATGCCGTGTCGCTGGCTGCCATGCGTGCCACTCTCACCAAGGTTCTGACCAAGGAAGCTTTCGATCGCATGATGCCGTTAGCCGAGCGTTGGACTTTGGGGGTAGCGAAAGCGATTGCGGAAGCGGAGTTACCTTGGCACGTCACGCGCTTGGGATGCCGTGCGGAATATTTATTTGCAGCGAATCCTCCCATCAATGGCACGCAGGCTCACGACGCAATGGATTTCGAACTGGAACGATTTATGCACCTGTACGCCATGAATCGCGGAATTCTGCTCACGCCCTTTCATAACATGGCGCTTATGTCGCCCCAGACGGAGAGCGATGATGTGGACCGGCACAGTAAAGTCTTCCGCGAAGCGGTGCGGGAACTGACTGCTTAAGCCGGGAGCGTCGCGCCGATTTGCCCGGCGTAATGTAATCTTTTCTCCGGGATGAAAATTCATCGAGGACAGTTGCTATTGGCCGTAGCTGGGTTGATCTGGCTTGGCGGGTGCGCGTCGATTGGGCCGCCGCTGCCGCCATCGCTTGAACTGCCGCATCCGCCCTCCGATCTTAAAGCCGTTCGTAAGGGGGATCACGTCACTCTTACGTGGACGGTCCCATCGCTCACTACCGACCATCAGAGTGTGCGCTATCTGGGCAAGACTCAGATTTGCCGGAGCATCGATGCCGTCCTGCGTGCCTGCGGCGTGCCCGTGGGCGAAGTTGCACCGCCGGAGAACTTTGGCAGCCAACATTCCCCCGAACGGAAAAAGTTGCAGGCCACCTTTAGCCAGACGCTGCCGATTGTGCTGGATGAGCGCAACTCTTCAGCTACGGCAACCTTTGCCGTGCAAGTCTTGAACCGCTCCGATCGCGCGGCGGGCCTGTCGAATCAAGTGCATGTTCCTCTTGCTCCCGCTCTTTCCCCGCCCGAAAATCTCAGTGCCCAGGTGACGGCACAAGGTGTGCTGCTGGAGTGGACTGCAGCGCCGGCGGCTACTTCCACCTCCGATTCTGTCCGCCGCAGCTACCGTGTGTACCGCCGCGCCGAGGGAAGTCAGCAGAAGATACTGGCCGGCGAGAAGACTTTGGAGGCTGACGATCACCCTTCACTCCATCAGTTGTCGATCCTCGATCAGAGTTTTGAGTGGGAGAAGACTTATTTCTACCACGCCGACACTCTTACCGTGATCTCGCAGACCGGCCAACCCGATGTATCGATTGAAGGCGACGATACGCCCGAGGTAAAAGTCTTTGCCCATGATATTTTTCCACCCGCAGTCCCATCGGGCGTGGAGGCGGTTTACTCCAGCGCCGGGCAGCAATCCTTCATCGATCTGATCTGGACTCCTGTAACCGATTCAGATTTGGCGGGCTACAACATTTACCGCCGCGAAGCAGGTTCGGCCGCAGTGAAGCTGAATCCGGAACCGGCGAAGATTCCGGCGTTTCGCGACACACAGGTCTCATCCGGGAAAAAATATTTGTATTCTGTATCCGCGGTGGACCTACGCGGCAACGAGAGCAGTCGCTCGGACGAAGCCGGAGAGAGCGTGCCCTGACGCGAAAACTTCGTATCTTGGAAAACTTCTCGCCTAACTTGCGACTCTCATGATTAGATAATGCGATGAAATATTGCCGTTTTTTACTGAATGGCCAGGCGCATTACGGTCTGGTAGAGCCCGTGGCCGGCCGCGATACAATTCTGCGCATACTGCTTACTCCTCCGGAAGAATCTGACGGAGACGTCGAAGGGCTGCGCTCGCGGAAGATTGAAGCCATTGCGCTGGAAGAAGCCGAACTGCTGCCACCGGTGCGGCCCTCGAAAATCGTCTGCGTGGGACGCAATTACCGCGCACATGCGGAGGAACTCGGCCACGACATTCCCACCGAACCGCTGCTCTTTCTGAAACCCAACTCGTCGCTTCTAGCGCCCGGAGGAGTGGTGCGGCGCCCCAAAATTTCCCAGCGCGTCGATCACGAGGCCGAGCTTTGCATCGTCATCGGCAAGACTTGCCGCCACCTCGCCGCCGATGAAGATGTTCGTCCATACATTCTTGGCTATACCTGCCTCAACGATGTGACCACGCGCGACCTGCAGAAAAAAGATGGCCAGTGGACCCGAGCTAAAAGCTTTGACACCTTTTGCCCCGTGGGTCCCGTTGTAGCGGATGGCATCGATCCTTGGGCCGGAGTAGGGGTCGAAGCACGGGTGGATGGCGAGGTGCGTCAGGCAGGGAACACGCGCGATTTTCTTTTCCCCGTCGACGTGGTGATGCGGCACACGGCACAGGTAATGACGCTTTTCCCCGGCGACTTGATTGCCACGGGTACTCCCGAAGGCGTAGGACCGGTTGTGGCGGGCGACGTGATGGAGGTCAGCGTCGAAGGAGTGGGAACGCTGCGAAATCCTGTGGCCGACGATGAAACCTAAGAAGAGACGACGCTCTCGTTATTGCAAACGGAAGCGTTCTGTCATGATCCGCTGCAGTCGCGGTTTGTAAAGCAAATCGTATGCCAGTTCTTTATCGGGGAACATGGCCAGCGCAGCCCGCTTCGCTCCGGCCGCCAATTCAGATGCTTCCTCCACGGTGAGTGAAGGATCCTGACTTATCACCGAAGAAATCATATTGATCATCACTTGCAGCCGCCGGATCCTGCGCGCTTCGTCCTGGTCTTCACTGGTTGTTTTTGCTGCCTGCGGCTCTTGATCCTGCCCTGGTCTCTCCTCGATATTCATGCTGATGCCTCTGATCCCCAGCCTTTTGCCGCCGCAAATCCTAAATATTTCGACGCCGCTCATACTGCGCCTGTTGCCTTGCATTTTCCTCCAATTCCCTCGGAAGACAACGGCACGAAAGTGCCTCTCGCAAAGCGGACTTAACCTGGCCCAACTCCCCTAGGGTCCCCACCCAGCATATCCCCCGGATCGTACTGAGTGCAGGCTAGTTCTGGATGGAGTTAGAATCGCAACAGTACGGAGTCTGGGGCATTTCTGTTGCCCCGGCACGAGAACAGGAGAGTCATGGCAGAGCAGATCGATACATCCACTGAAGCAAGCCCGAACCCCGACAAGAAATTGGTGAAGGTCTTCGACAGCGAGCAAGAGTCGGAGGCGATGGTGGTGAAGGGATTGCTCGACTCCGCGGGTATCGAGAGCGATCTGGCATCTGCCAGTCTTTTACAGGACGCTTTCCCGGGCATGGGAGGAATGATTATTCTGGTCCGCGAAGAAGATGCCGCGAAAGCACAACAGCTCATCTCCGAATCGCGACAGCAGGTTCCCGCGGATGCCGTTGGCGACAGTTCAGACGACGAGACACGCGGGTAAGCAGGCCCATTTCACCGGAGTACCGGCAGCCGCGGGGTTACTGTGTTCCCGTCCAAATAGAACGTAACCGCGCCATTTAGGTCCGTGCGAAATACCTCAACCCCGTTGTTTTGCAATCTGCGCAGCACCTCGAGGTTCGGCAGTCCGAAAGAATTTCGAAAACCTACGGAGATCACCGCGAAGCGCGGCTGCACTGTCTCTAACAGTTCAGCCGTGGTTGACGTAGCGCTGCCGTGATGACCTACCTTCAACAGGTCTGCCCTGGGATGGTGCAGGTTTGCAATACGCCGCTCCACCGCCTTTTCCGCGTCTCCTTCCAGCATCACAGATGTCTTGCCATAGCTGAGTTGCAACACCAGCGAGTCATTGTTCTTCGGTTCCAGCGCGGTGGGCCAGTCTCTCGGCGGGAAGAGCACGTCGACCTTCGCTCCCCCGAGAGTGAATTGGTCCCCCTCCCAATGTCGCACCACCTCGATCCCAAGCGCTCCTGCCTCAGCAATCAAGGTATCCAGAGCGCGGCTGGGCGGCAGCAATCCAACCCAGAGCTGTCTCGGACGAAAATCTTTGAGGATCGCCACCATGCCGCCAATGTGGTCGGAGTGACCATGAGAAATTGCCACCGCATCCAGCCGAGAGATGCCGCGACTCCACAAGTATGGAGCGACTACGTCCTCGCCGAAATCGAGTTGAGAACCTGCGCCCCAGATAGGGCCGCCGGCGTCGATCAGCAGGGTTCGCCCCTGCGGCGTAACTACCAGAATGGAGTCGCCCTCGCCCACGTCGATGGAAGTTACTTCCATCACTCCAGCGCGAATCTGCGGTTGGGGTGCGACGAAGGCCAGGGCCATGGACGCCAGCGCCAGGAGCAGTAGCGAGGCCACTGCCAGCGCGGCCTTCCGGCGTGCGCCGATCATGGCAGTCACCAGCGCCGCGGAGGCGATAATGATCATGAATATTGAAGGCGTTGCGATGCGAAAATCGGCCAGCCGCAACCCTCCCAGGCCATGCACTGTTCCCGTGATGGCTTGCAGAGCAAAGGCAGTGAGCAGAGCGGGAAGTTTCGCCAGAAGCGGCGAAACAAATCCCAAGGCCAGGGATACTATGGCCGCCGGCATCAAAATTTGAGTGAGCGGAACCACGGCCATGTTTGCCGGGAGCCCGATGGTCGTCGCACGATGAAAATAATATGCCATGGGAAGAGCCAACCCCATTTGCATCACCGCCGATACCAGGAGGAGTTCGTACAAGCGAAGGCAAAACACAGTCGAGCCCCGCATCAACAGCAATGACCATTTCTCTCCCACGAAGCGTGCCAATCGCTGCGCAATCAAGCGCAAGTCCAGGCGAAACTGCGCCACAGCCGGCGGCAGCGTCGGCCCGTAGTCGACTGATTCCCAATGAGCCAGCGCCCGTCTGTAGAAGCCTGAAGTCCGCTCCAGCAGCGGCAGCGCCACCGCCGCGACGATCAAAACACAAAGAAACGTCATTTGAAAACTAGCGGTAAACAACTGACGGGGGTCGAATACCAGCACTCCCAGCGCGGCGGCGCCGAGAGCATTGATCATGTTGCGGTCGCGGTAGAGCAGGCGTGTGCTCAGGAACAAAGCGCACATCAATGTTGCCCGCCATACCGGCGCGCCCACTTCCGTAAGGAATGCATACGCAGCGCAAACGCAAATGGTCAGCACAGTCGTCGGGATGTCGCTGAGTCCCAGGCGGCGCAGGCTCCAAAATGCAACGAACGCCAGAATCGTTACGTTCATTCCGGAAACCACAAGAACGTGAAAAGTACCAGAGCGTTGAAAATCAACTCGCGTATCGCGCTCGATAAACGCTTCTTCGCCAATCAACATGGCGTCGATCAATGCAGCCTCTGGCGCAGGCCAAAGCTCATGCACCTTGGCTACGATGCTGGCGTGAATGCGAGCTCGCCAGAGTTCGACGCGGCTGCCGGAGAAGCCCGGCAATCTCTCCACTTCAGTAGCTTTCGCTGACGCGAGTGCCGCAATTCCGTTTGTCGCGAGGTAGCCCCGATAGTCAAAAGCGCCGGGATTGCGGAAATTACGTGGTTGTTTCAGTTTGATTACAAGCCGAAGGCGTTCACCGTAACGGAAGACTGGCACAGTCGCAGCGCCAGCTTCGCTGTACAGGCCGAGCCGAACGCCGGAATGCAGCGGAATCTTTCTTCCGTCATCCAGCCCGATTTCTTCCGTCTGGACGTCCAGGGTTTGCCGTAGTTCGTTCGCAGTCCCGGGATGCAGCCCGCCCGCTCGCGTGACGTGCGCAGTGAGTTCAACCCGCTGGCCGTCGGTAAAGGGAAGAAGGTGAGTATCGCTGGCCGGAAAGAAACCGCGTACTTGAATCTGCAGTGCGCCAGCCAGAAAAAATCCGCCCAGCGCCAGCATTGCCCCAAGCCATCTTCGGCGCTGCACAAAATACAGTCCTGCCGCCAGAAATGCCGCACCTCCCGCCAGCCACCACGATGCGGGCCGCCACGCATAAACGCCGGCCACAATTCCTGTCGAGTACGCTGTTGCGGCCCACACCATAGGCTGGCGCGTAGCTTTGAGGTGAAATTCGAGCGGACGGGCACGCGCTGCGGGGCTGGTGGTAGGAAACGGCGGCATGGCTATGCCTAAACCCAATCGAACGCGTTCTCTTGTCCCGATGTGAACTACCGAACTAACTGCGCGACGGTTTCCAGATGGTAAGTTTGGGGGAACAAATCGAACAAGTGCAGCGCTTCCAGTCGATAACCCGCCTTCTGTAGAGGCGCCAGATCGCGGGCCAAAGTCGCCGGATCGCACGAAACATAAGTCACTCGCGGTGCGGCCATGTTCGCCAGGACCTGTGCCGTCTTTTCTCCCAAGCCGCTGCGGGGCGGGTCCACCACGATCAGATCCGGCTTTTCCGGGCCGTTCGCTTTCGTCAGATACTGCTCTGCCGTGGCTTGAATCGCCTTTGCGTTAGCTGGCAGATTGTAGCGGAGGTCGCTCGAGGATATTTGTGACATCTCTACCGAAACGACGTGACGGATGTCACGTGCCAGGGCTGTGGAAAACAGTCCCACGCCAGCGTAGAGATCGAGCGCCACTTCACCGGAGCGGCCGGCGGTCACCACGTCAACCAATTCGTCGGTGAGAAGACGGTTGGTCTGGAAGAACGCGCCCGCGCTCACTCGGTATGCCGCTCTTTTGATTTGATAAGTGAGCTCTGGAGCGCCCGCCGCCACTAGTTTCTCCTGCACGCCTTTCTGCGGCTCGCGGAATGCCACCACGCCCGCGACCTCCGGCATAGATGCGCACAGTTCTTCAATCCAGCTCCGCACCGTCGCACGCCGAGCCTCGGGAGCACACAGGATCTCGATCAGTAATTTTGTGTCATCGGCATTGGCGAAGAATTCAACTTCGCGTACGCCTTCCACAACATTCCCAGCTCTGCCTGCTTGCCAAAGCAGCCCGATGCCACGGTTGATCAACGGGGAACTGATGGGACACTCTTCCACCGGCAGCAACTCGTGCGAAGCAAATTTGTAATATCCCGCTGCGAAATGCGGACGGGTTCTGACTTGCAGCCGGGATCGGTTGCGATAATTCCACGGCGAACCCGTATGCACCTGAATTTCGCATTCCAGTTCAATCTTGGCCATGCGCCGCAGGTTCTCGCGCAGAATATCTTTTTTGATTTCAAGTTGATGCTCGTAGCGGGCATGCTGATAGTGGCATCCGCCGCAACGTCCGAAGTGTGGACACGGTGGCGCGACCCGGTGCGGCGAAGGCTCAAGAATTGTTTCCGCGCGCGCTCGCGCAAAGCCTGACTTCTCTCCGGTAAGCGCGGCCTCGATCTTTTCTTTCGCCAATACGAAAGGAACGAAAACAGCTTTGCCTCGTCCCTTGTCTTGATCCCCAGACGTGGCGGCCGGAAGACGGGCGAGTCCATCGCCGCCATAAATCAGCTTTTCAATGTTTAGGAGCAAGTCTTGATTCTACGGCATTGCTCGCGATGCTGAGATATAACATCTAGCTCCGGACGCATTCGTCCTGTGAAGGTCAGGCCTCACAAAGCCCGTCCCGCAGCCGCCCCCGACGCCCACGCCCATTGAAAATTAAAGCCACCCAGGTGCCCGGTCACGTCCACCACTTCGCCAACGAAGAACAGCCCCGAAACCTGACGGCTCTCCATCGTCTTGGCCGACAGTTCGTCGGTATCGACTCCGCCCGCGGTTACTTCAGCTTTTTCGTAACCTTCGGTATCAACCGGCGAAACAGACCAGGCATGAATTTGCTTTTCAAACTCGGCAAGCGCGGCATTTGTCCACGATTTAGGCGCATGCTCGTCCAGCCAGCGGTCTGCCAATCGATGCGGCAAAAACTTCCGCAACTCGCCGCGGAGGCTCATTAGGTTTCTGGGAGTGGTTTCGTTCTGAAATGCGGCTGTCACTTCCTTCGCGGGTGCTAGATCGATGAGAATGTTTTTCGGCTTCTTCCAGTACGACGAAATTTGGAGGATCGCCGGCCCGCTCAATCCGCGATGCGTGATCAGCATCTTTTCGTGAAAGTGCGCGCCGGCACAGCAAGTGATCACATCTGCCGAAATGCCCGCCAGGTCGCAGTACCGCGCGCAATCTTCTTTGCTTAACACCAGCGGCGCCAATCCTGGCCAAGGCTCAACCACCCGCAGCCCAAACTGCCGCGCGAGATCGTACCCGAAAGCGGTCGCTCCAATCTTCGGAATAGAAAGGCCACCGGTCGCAACAACCAACGATGCTGCGCAAAAGTCCTGACCTTCCGCGTGAACCACAAACTCTGTCGTGCGTTGCACCGCGCGAATCTTGGTGTTTAGAAAAATACTCACCCCAGCTCGCTGGCACTCGTTCTCCAGCATTTCAAGTATGTCTCGCGCCGAGCGATCGCAGAAAAGTTGGCCCAGAGTTTTTTCGTGATATGCAATCCCGTGCCTCTCCACCAGCGCGATGAAATCCGCAGGTGTGTAGCGCGCCAGTGCTGACTTGGCGAAGTGCGGATTGGAAGAAATAAAGTTTTCCGGCTGACAATACAGATTGGTGAAGTTGCACCGTCCGCCGCCGGAAATCAGGATCTTCTTGCCGAGGCGATCGGCATGATCGAGCACGGCTACCCGGCGTCCGCGCCTGCCGGCTTCGATGGCGCACATCAGTCCTGCTGCGCCGCCGCCAAGAATCAAGGCATCGAAGGAGTGAGTCATCGATTCTTTCGCAATGGCATCACATGTAAAACAGACTCAAGCGTGGCACGCCATATTTCTCCAGCAACCGCTTATGGACGTACTGTTTCTGCAACTGGTCGATCTGGGCGGCTGGCATCTTGTGGCGATAAGGCGAGAGTTCGCGATCGGCTTGCGCGCGTACCGCAATAATATCGTCATCCGGAGTTGCAGCCAGCAGAGCTGCAAACAGTTTCTCTTCCAGCACCGTAAGATGACGCTCGGCATCCTCCAGCTTTGTCGCTTTTCCTTGCTCAAATTCATGCGCTATTCTGCGCAGCGACGCGGCGGATTCTTTCGCAACCGCTTGCACCAAAATTCCCGCGGACGCCGGCAATATTGCCGTGTCCAGCAATTCAGCGTTGCGCCGCAAGAAAGCGGCAATTGCCTGTGGCTCAAACCCCTGGTCGGCGTTCGAGCGTTTCGAAGGCGCAGCCGCCCCCACCGCCGCTTCCTTCATCTCTTCCGCCGCAAGCAGCACCGCCTGCGCACACCATCCCAAGCCATTGATCTTTCGTGTCTTCGACGGCCTTTGTTCAAACTTGTCGAAGGCGTCATCGATCCCGCGCAACGCCGCTTCCAGCGGGATCCCCGCATCCTTCCAGGTTTCAATCAACGCCCAGTCGAGCGTGGTCAGCAGCAACCCTCCGCCGCGGCGGCGCAGAAACTGCTCCTCAATTTCGGTGAAATAGTTGAAGTAATTGAGTTGATCTTCCACGGCGGCCTAACGTGTAGAACGACTAGTTGCGCGCCCGGCCCCGCCATTTTTCACCGGCGCAGTCCCGGACGAAGGCTTTAAAGAATTCGTCGCACCCCTGGGCGCACTTCGTGCCGTAATGTTTCTCTCCCAAATAATGCGCAGGCCTTCGAGCGTAAGAAAGTCATCTACAGTTTTGATGTATCTCGATCCCGTGCCAATCATCGGCCCCAGGCCGCCCGTGGCAATTACCGTGGTCCCCTCGCCAAGTTCTTCCAGCAGCAGTTTTAAAATTCCATCCACCAACCCGAGATATCCGTAGTACAGTCCCGATTGCAAGCTGCCCACCGTGTTCGTGCCGATCACTCGCTCCGGCTTGCGAATCTCCACTCGCGGAAGTCTCGCGGTGCGCGAAAAAAGCGCATCCGCAGAAATTCCAATCCCAGGACTGATTACTCCGCCCAGATATTCGCCTTTGGCAGAGACGCAATCAAAAGTTGTTGCCGTGCCGAAATCCACAATCACGCAGGGGCCGCCGTATTTTTCGAATGCCGCCACCGCGTTCACGATGCGATCTGCCCCCACCTCCGCAGGGTTGTCATAGTGCACCGGCATCCCGGTTTTCACGCCAGGTTCAATCAACAAGGGCTTGGAATTGAAGTAGCGCTCGCACACTTGCCGCAATACCGGATCCAGTGGCGGCACCACCGATGAAATTACAATGCCTTGGATAGCCGCAGGTTCCAGCCGCGCCATGGAAAATAAATTTCGGAAGAGAACGCCGTATTCGTCCACCGTGCTGCCTTGCCGCGTCGCCACCCGCCAGTGCGCCACCAACCGCTGATAGCGCGGAGTGTCGTCTCGCTCCGCGTTGTCCCCGCGGGCGAAAACTCCTAGAACCGTATTCGTGTTGCCCACATCGAGAACAAAAAGCATCTCACTTCTCTCTCACGGTTCCACTCAACACCGTATGCACTGCGCTCCCGCTTCGCACCAGCAGAAAGCCACTTTCGTCCAGGCCTTCGGTCGTTCCTTCCACTTTCGATCCATTCTCTTCAACGCGTATTTGCTTGCCGCGGACCCACGAGGATTGCTCAGCAAAGCGCTGCAAGATCGACCGCCGCGCATCCTTTTCTTCCATCAGCCAACGGTATTCCCGGTCCAGCGATTTTAACAAAGCCGCTGCCAGTTCCACTCGCGACCATTCACTCCCTGTCGCCAAGCGCAGTGAAGTCGCTTCTGACTCAAGACTCTTGGGAAAGCTCGCATGATTCACGTTGATGCCAATTCCTGCCACGACATAACGAACCCGCGTCGCCTCCGCGTTCATCTCAGTTAAAATTCCACAGACCTTCTTGCCCGCGATCAGCACATCGTTCGGCCACTTCAGGTCGACAGCGACCCGCTCATTTACCTGCTGAATCGCCGCCCGCACCGCCAACCCGACCGCTAGTGACAGCACCAGCACCTCAGCCGGCGGCAACTTCGGCCGCAGCACGCAAGAGCAATAAATCCCCGCCGACCGTGCCGACTCCCAAATGTGCCCCCCGCGGCCCCTCCCCTCGGTTTGTTCCTCGGCTAAAAATACACTGCCCTCCGGCGCACCCTGCGCCGCCGCTGCCATGGCTGCCGTGTTCGTGGATCCAATCTTGTAAAAATGATTCAGCTGGGAGTCGAAAATCGTCCCGCGAATCAGCGGGTCAATAAGTTCTGGCAGCAACAAATCCGGAACCGACTTCAGCCGGTAACCTGTTGCCGGATGCCCCGCCACATCCACTCCAAGGCCGCGCAACTGTTGGATCATCCGCCACACTTCCGAGCGGTTGGAAGAAAGTTCCTGCGCAATCTTCGTCCCGCTCACCACCACTGTCGGATGCTCCATCAACAACCGTACAACCCGGCCCAAACGTACGTCAGGAGCCAGTTCCTGCGATGCGGAAAGTTTTCCCCGCGAAGACTTTCGCGTTCGATTTGTGGCTTTCGTCTTGATGCCGGAATTATGCGGGAGCGCGCCGAAAAGCACAAACGGCGGAGCTTAAGCCGGAACCACTCGCATGCTAAGATCGGCCGCCTGCGGCGAGTGCGTCAGCAATCCCACGGAAATAAAATCCACGCCCGTCTCCGCATAGGCGCGCACGTTCTCCAGCCGGATTCCCCCGGAACACTCCAGCGGGATCGGTCTTCCCAAAGACGCGCAGCGCTCCACCGCGCGCCGGACTTCTTCCGGGGACATGTTGTCCAGCAGAATGGCCTCCGCGCCGTGCGCCAGCGCGAACTCCAGTTCCTCCAAATTGCGCACTTCAATCTCAATCGGCTGTGAGCCGCGGCGGTTACGCACCGCGCGCTCGAGTGCCGGTACAATTCCTGACGCCAGCGCGATGTGATTATTTTTGATCAGCACGCCATCCGAAAGGTCGAGGCGATGATTCTGTCCCCCGCCGCAGCGCACGGCGTATTTATCGATCACCCGCAGCCCCGGCGCAGTCTTGCGCGTATCCAGAATGCGGGCCTTGGTTCCCGACACCGCCTCAACAAATTTGCGGGTCAAGGTTGCGATGCCGCTCATGCGTTGCAAGAAATTCAAAATCACCCGCTCGCACGAAAGAATCACCCGCGCATTGTGCCGGATCACCGCCACCGACTGCCCCTTGTGCAGCCGCACCCCATCGAAAATCTCCGGATGCGTGGTCACTTCATAGTGCGAAGTCACAGCGCCATCCAGCGCGGCATACACATCGAGAATGCGTCCCACGCACCCGATGCCCGCCAGAATGCAATCCTGTTTGGCCAGAATGGTCGCCGATGCCCGCTGGTTCGGATCGATACAGGCATAGCTGGTAGCATCGCTCGTGGCCCGATCTTCGAGCAGAGCGTTCTCGATAATTGCGGTAATCCGTCGTGAATTAAAGTCCATAGCAGTGGTCAGTGATCAGAAAACAGTGGCCAGTTCTAGCCATTTCCGCCCGTGCCGTTAAATGCATCCATCTGTTCCCTTATTTTATCGCGCAACCCAACCAGTTCTTCCGCCCGCCGCCGCAGCCCCTCCACAACTTTTTCCGGAGCCTTCGCCAGAAACTGTTCATTGCCCATCTGCCGCTGGTTGTTGGCGTATTCCTTTTCAATCTTATCCAGTTCCTTGTTCAGCCGTTCGCGTTCCGCCGCCACGTCAATCTTTCGCTCGTAAATCACGTGCACATCAAAGCGTGCCGTACTCCGCGCCCCGGCATGCTTCGCCAAAGAGCCATCTACAAACGTGATCTTCTCCACATTCGCCAGGCGCTCCACTGCGCCGTGGTTCTGCTCGATCATCGTCCGAACCGCAGATTCCTGCGCATAAATCTCCACCGGAACCTTGCCTTTCGGCTCAACCTTCAATTCCGCCCGCACATTCCTTACGTTCACAATCAGATCTTGCAGGATCGCCATCTCCGTCTCCGCGGCAAGATCGATCTGCTTCTCATCGGCCTGCGGATATCCCGCCAGCGCGATCGATTTCAGTGGCGGATTGCCCTCATACATCGCCTGCCAGATTTCTTCCGTGATAAACGGCATCACCGGATGCAGCAGCCGCAGTGCCCCATCAAAAAGATTCACCAGATTCTCGCAAGCCACACGCGCCTGCGATTTGTCGGCTCCCTCGTCAAACATCAGCCGTGGCTTAATTAGCTCCAGATACCAGTCGCAAAATTCTCCCCAGAAAAAATCATAGATGCGGTTCGCAGCTTCGTGAAAGCGATAGGTAGCGAGCGCATCGTTCACCTCCGCCGTCACCCGGTTGAAGCGCGAAACAATCCAGCGGTCTTCCAGAGTGGAGGGACGCACTCCTTGTCCGTCCGCTGGCTGCAGGCCCGGCTCAATCCTGTCCACGTTCATGAACATAAACCGGGCCGCATTCCAAATCTTATTCGCGAAAGCGCGGTAGCCATCGGTGCGGCTCTCATTGAAAGCGATGTCGGTCCCCGGCGCAGCCATCGCCGCCAAAGTAAACCGAGTCGCATCCGTCCCAAAGCGATCGATAATTTCCAGCGGATCGATCACGTTCCCCTTGGTCTTCGACATCTTCTGCCGCTCAGCATCGCGCACCAGGGCATGAATGTAAACCTGCCGGAAGGGCACGCTGTCATTCTTCTTTTCGCCCCAGCCGCTCGCCTTTTTAATCGCAGCGTCCTGCTCGTGGCCGTCCATAAAGTGGCAGCCAAACATGATCATCCGCGCCACCCAGAAAAACAAAATCTCGTACGCGGTGATCAGCAGCGTCGTCGGATAGAAAACTGCCTGGTCGCGCGTCTTCTCCGGCCAGCCCAGCGTCGTGAACGGCAATAGTCCGGACGAGAACCAGGTATCGAGCACATCGGAAACCTGCTCCAGCTTCGCGCTCCCACACTTGCTGCACGCAGCCGGAGTCTCCCGCGCGACAATCACTGCCTTACACTCGCCGCAAGTCCATGCCGGAATTCTATGTCCCCACCACAACTGGCGCGAGATGCACCAATCGTAGATGTTGTTCATCCAGTTCAAGTAAATCTGCCGGTAGTTATCCGGAGCGATCGTGATCTCGCCACTCTCAATCGCCGCAATCGCCTTATCCGCCAGTGGTTTGATCTTGATAAACCACTGCTCCGAGAGCCGCGGTTCCACCACCGTTCCGCAGCGCTCGCACTTACCCAGCGAGAGCGCATGATCCTTCTCGCCCACCAGAAATCCCTGCTCCTGCAAATCTGCCAGCACCGCCTTGCGCGCCTCGTATCGGTCCAAACCCTGATAGCGGCCCGCGTTCGCATTCATGTGCGCGTGCTCGTCCATCACATCGATCTGCGGCAGATCGTGCCGCTTGCCCGCCTGAAAGTCATTAGGATCGTGTGCCGGAGTCACCTTCACCGCGCCCGTGCCAAATTCCGGCTGCGCCAGTTCGTCGGTGATGATGGGAATTTCGCGCTGCATCAGCGGCAGCAAGACTTTCTTCCCGTGCAGATGTGTGTAGCGCTCGTCTCTGGCATTCACCGCGATCGCGGTATCGCCCAGCATCGTTTCCGGACGCGTCGTCGCCACCGTGAGGAACTCTGTGGTCCCCACCACCGGATAGCGAATCTCCCACAGCTTGCCCGCCGTCTCTTCGTGCTTCACTTCCAGATCGGAAATCGCCGTCTCGCAGCGCGGGCACCAGTTCACAATGTACTTCCCGCGGTAAATCAGCCCTTCTTCATACAGCCGGACAAAAACCTCACGCACCGCGCGCGAAAGATTCTCGTCCATGGTGAAATATTCGCGGTCCCAGTCGACCGACGCGCCCAGCCGCTTCATCTGCTCCAGAATCGCGCCGCCGTACAACTTCTTCCACTCCCAGACGCGCTCAATAAATTTCTCGCGCCCCAGGTCGCGGCGCTTCTTGCCTTCTTTCGCCAGCTGCCGCTCCACCATCATCTGCGTGGCAATGCCGGCGTGATCGGTCCCCGGCAGCCACAGCGTGATGAACCCTCGCATGCGGTGCCAGCGCACAATTATGTCCATCTGCGTCTGGTTCAGCATGTGCCCCATGTGCAACCGCCCCGTCACATTGGGCGGCGGCAGCAGCAGCGTAAACACCGGACGCGTTTCACCTTCCGGCGGAGTGGTCACGGAAAAAAGCTTTTCCCTGATCCAATACTCCGCCCAGCGCGTCTCAATCGCGCCCGGCTCGTACGATTTAGGTAATTCGTGCGCCATGAAATGTTTTGTGCAGGACTTTTGATCTTACAGGCGCAAGAAAAGAAGGGTCAAACGGGGTATTCTGTCTTCGAAGCTGGAGACGAAATCTCAGGCTGGGCCATCGCATCTACCCATCGATAGGTTTGTACGTTTTATTTGCGAACCGAAAGTTCCAGCCCCGCAGAAGTTTCTCTCCGCTTGTTTTCTCGTTTGTTCGTTTCGTCGCAACTGCATTAGACTATTTCTTCCTGAGTACTCCATTGACCGGATTAAGATCAGCATTACGTACGGCGCTTCCGAAGCCTGTTAAATCGCGGCTGAAATCTCTATACATCGGAACCCTCGATTTACTCGATTCCGAGGTTCGACGCCGGGAGATGGTCCCTCCGCGAAAGATGATTTTCGTAGGAGATGGCGACTATAAATCGGTCGGACTCGAGTTCAGAGACCTTTTCACAAAATATGGCGGGCTGAAGCCAGAACACCGAGTGCTGGACGTCGGATGCGGAACGGGCAGAATGGCAGTCCCGTTGACCGGCTACCTTGCTCCAAACTCTGAGTACCACGGTTTTGACATTGTGAAGCGGGCAATTGACTGGTGCCAGAAGAATATCACTCCGCGACATCCCAATTTCCACTTCAGCCATTGTGACATTCATAACCACAATTACAATCCTCACGGCGCTTATCAGGCTTCGGCCTACAAGTTCCCATACCAGAGCGCCAGTTTCGATTTCGTTTTCCTCACCTCAGTGTTTACGCATATGTTTCCACCGGATATGGAGAATTATCTCAACGAAATATTTCGCGTCCTGAAAAAAGGAGGGACCTGCTTTATTACCTTTTTCCTGATGAATGAGGAATCCCAGGACCTGATACAGAGAAACTCCAGCACTCAGCCCTTTCTCCATGAGAGAGGCGGTTGCTTCACAACCACGCCGGAGAGTCCGGAGGTGGCGATTGCCTTTCCCGAGCCATACATCCGGCAACTGTTCGGCAGGTTGGGACTATCGATTGTCGAGCCCATTCGATTTGGTTCATGGTGCGGAAGGCGGCAGTTTCTCAGCTATCAGGATATCGTGATAGCCAAAAAGAATTAAGCGGCTGCATCACGAAGGATCCCGGAAAGTAAAGCTGAAAGCTGATAGCTCTCAGCCGCCCCTTACTTCTTCTCCGCCATCTTCCGCGAAATCTCCGCCATGAGCTTGGGCCTCAGATCGGCGAGGACGCTGTCTACAATGCTGGCCACGTCGGCCGGATTATCTTTCGCTTCGGCTTCCTGCACAATCTGTTCCGCGCCCGCAGCTACCGCTCGCGCGGACTCTAACGGTTCCACCGCCGCTGGCTCCGACGCTTCGCTTCCGTTGCCCGTATCGCGAATTTGCCGCCAGCTCGACCATGCCGCGGCCGCGTTCTTGATCTCTTCCTGCTCGGGTTTGGCATGTTCCGCGGCGTCGGTCCCGTTTTCCGGCGTTCGCTCAATGCGCGCAAACGGTTTGCTGGATGTCGGGGGCGCCGCGGCCGTCATACTTTCTGCCGCATTTTCGGGCTGTGCTGCAATCTGCGAGTCTGCGCTCAGCCCCACCAATCCTGCCAATCCCGCCACTTCCGCTTCCGACACCGGGCTCAGGAACTCTGAAACCGGCATCACCTTTTCTGATTCCAAAAACTCCGGCGTCGCCGCACTCTCAGTGCCGCTTGGAGGCGAAGCAACTTCTTCTTTGATCTCCGCAGGAAGAGAAGACGCATCAGCCTGCAGGGACGCGGTCGTCTCCAACTGCGCAACCGGCTCAGGTTCGGCTCGTGCCGCTTCAACAGTCGCTGCCGGCTCTGCTTCGTTCGCTTGAGCTGGCGCAGGCTCTGATTGCCCTTGCGTTAATGTATTTTCCGCCGCCGCCGCATCTGCCACTTCCGCAACCGCGGGCACGCTTGTCTCCGCCTCACCCGAGCCAGCCGCATACATCTTCTGCATCTCATGTTCCAGTGAGAGACTGGCTTCTTCTCCTTCCAGCGCCACCGGAACCGCCGTCCACCGCGCTAAGCCAGAATCTTTCTCCACATGATCCTCTGCCGCTTCAGTTGCCGCCGCCATGGTGACTGGCTCGCTCTGCGGCTGATCCTGCTGCTCATCGCGATCATGCTGTGCCACCGCTTCAACCTTCTCCTGCAGCGCAGCGCTTTCAACCTTTTCGACTTCGTGCTGTACCGCGGACGCTTCGGCCGCCGCCGCGCTCGCAGCAACAGCACTCTGCGCCGAGGAGACCTCTTCGCTTGCCGGAGCCGTCACCTGAAATTCCGCACCGGAGATTTCAGAGGCCCGGCGCGCACTGGCCTCCGCTTCCGCCATCTGAATCTGGGCCGCCGCCGAAGCAATCGCTGCCACTTCTTCCGCCGTTACATCCGTCGGCAAACCTTCCGGAGCCAGCGCCGCTACGTCCACACTACTTTTTCCCGCTTCCCACTGTGACCGATCGTCCCGTGACTGATCTTCGCGCGGCTTGGTCTCCGCAACCTCTTGCTCCGGAGTTTGCACCACGGTCCGCAAGTCCCGGTTCATCGGGTTGTAGATTGAAGCGTCGTCGGTACCTTTCTCCGGCGTTTCTTCTGGAACCTTCGGAATGGCAATCCGGCTCTTCCATCCTTCCTCGGAGGACTTTCCGTTGTTCCGCGCCGACTCTTCCGCCGCCGCAATTGCCCGCGCAAACCGCCCTGGCTTGGAGGGCTCCGCCCGCGGCACCACCTTGTCTTCCAGTTTCGACAACGCGCTCAGCAACTCGCTGGCTTCAAAGGGCTTAACGATAAATCCATCGGCTCGAACCCGCTGCGCCTCTTCCGGCTTGAACGGTTCCAGTTTGCCCACGCTCAGCAGCACCGGAATTCGCGAGGATTCCTGCGACTCCTTCATCCGCTGGCACACTTCCAGCCCGCTGTAACCCGGCATGTAAACGTCAAGAATGCAGAGGTCGGGCTTAAGTTCGCCGATCTTTTTCAGCGCGGCCGAGCCGTTGTTGACGGCAATCACCTCATAGCCCGCATCGGCGAGGATCTTGCGCCCCATGTTCTGGGCGGTCACGCTGTCGTCGGCAAGCAGTATCTTCCGGGCCAAGGATTTCCTCTAGTGAGGGGAGATAACGCGAAGGTAACCTGCCCGTCGCCGTAAGTCAATGATCAGACGGTATGTTACCCGGTTACCACTGGTCAGCATCTACCGCGCGAATGCGGCCGTTTAGCGGATGAGGAGTTGGAACTCGCCCCGGAGACGTCACCAAAATCGTGCCGCTCCGGGCGCTTTTAGAAAGTAACGACCTTGCTCAAGCCCTTTTTCTTCTTTTTCTTGCTGCTGGAGATTTCCTTGTCGGTCGCCAGCGGTTCGCTGGAACTCGAACTCGCCGTCCCGTCTCCGGTGGCCGGTTGTCCCGCCTGAATCTCGTTCATCTGCGTCGGCGGAGCAACCGCCGCCTCGGCTGGTACTGCCGGACTCTCAGCCGGCTTTAATTCATTCGGATCCGGCGTCGCGCTGGGCTTTACCTCGTTCGCACTAGGCGTGGCCGGCTGCAGTTCGTTGGGGTCGGGCGTATTGCTCGCAGGATTGAATGGACTTGCATTTGTCGCTGTCGCCGGCGGCGCATCCGAACGCGGCGCTGGCTCGTTCGGAGCAGGCGTTCCGCCTTTGATGGTTTCCAGGCTCACGCTCTTCTCGCCGGGGCCATTTGCCAGTCGCATCGAATTCGAAACCACGTCTTTGGCTGCCACCGGAGTTGGATCCACCAGCGTCGGTTCTCCAACGCGTGCCGCCGAAGCCGTGTCTGGTCCCTTCTTCAACAATCCCATGGCTCGGTCATAGGTCGTGGCCTCGCGCCGGCTCTCTTCTTCCTTCCGGTTCTGCGCCACCGCCGCTTTCGTGGGCCGCGGAATCGGCTGGTGCAAAGCTGCCAGCCGTTTCTTGGCATCATCGCCGCGAGTCATTACCGGATACCGCGTGATGATCTGGGAATAGGCCGCGGTTGCTTGCTTGGTCAATCCCGCAATCAGATTAGCCTTGTTGTTTTCTCCCCCCACGCAGCCGGCGGGCACGTTCTGCCCGGTGCAAATTGGCTTGGCGCGAATTCCGTTAATCTCCGCTTCGTAGTTTTGTCCCAGCAAAAACAGCGCCTCATCGGCCCGGCTGTACAGCGGATACTTCTCCACCAGCGATTGCAACCGCGCAATCGACGCGGCATACGTCTGCCGCATGAAATAAAATTTGCCAATCTCAAATTCCCGGTCGCCCAACACTTCCTGCACTTCCAGCAGCCGCAGTTTGCCTTCCTTCACCAGCTTGGCATTGTCCGGATACTGCATGATCAGGTTGCGATACTCATCCTCCGCCCGCTTGGCATGGGTATAGTCGCGGTCGGATTTTTCCATCTGCTGGTATTGGATGTTGGCGATCTTCAACTGCGCTTCCGCCGCTTCCGGCATGTTGGGAAAGAAAGTCTCAAAGTCGCGGTAATCCTGCTCCGCCTGCGCCAGTGACGCGGTTCCACCCTCCGCATACCAGGAGTCGCCCTCCGCCAGCTTGGCGCGCGCAATAAATTCCGAATCCGGATAGGTATTGATCAAAGTCTGCAGCGTCATGCGCGCCACGTCGAAGCGGTTGTGCTTCATGGCATCCATGGCCCGGTCGAACAACACTTTGTCCGGCTGTTTCGATCCCACGTTCGCCAGAGGATTTACCGACTTCTTATTGGTGCAGGCGACCGTGACTGCCAACACCATACCCAGCACCGGAATGATTGTTTTACGACCTGCCATGAACACCTCGACTGATGATTCTTAATTAGAATGATTATTGATGTGGGGACAGCCGCCCTCGGCTGTCCGCCGCGCGCAGCGCGGTTTCTTTCTTCGTCTCGCTGCTACTAGACTCTCACCATGGCCGCTTGTCCCGCCGCCTTCAGAAGCGCTTCAGCATTCTTGGTTGGATCGCCTTTGCCGAACACGGCGTTGCCCGCCACTAAAATTTCCCCGCCTGCCCGCACCACGTCGCCCACCGTGTTCAAATCTACTCCGCCATCCACTTCAATGCGGAACGCCAGCCCGTGCTGGCTTCGAATCTCCGCCAACTTCCGCATTTTGTGCAGCGTAGAGGGAATAAACTTCTGCCCGCCAAAGCCCGGATTCACCGACATCACCAGCACATAATCCACAATGTCGAGCACTTCGGCGATGGCGTCCACCGGCGTCGCCGGATTAATCACCACTCCCGCCAGGCACTTCTGGCTCCGGATCAAATGCAGCGTGCGATTCAAATGCCGGCAAGCTTCCTGATGGACCGAAATCCAATCCGCACCCGCCTCGGCAAACGCAGGAATAAACTCGTCGGGGTTCTCGATCATGAGATGACAGTCGAGCGGAAGCTGGGTTACCTGCCGCAGCGATTTCACCACCGGCGGCCCGATCGTGAGATTGGGAACAAAGTGCCCGTCCATAATATCCACATGAACGACACTTCCACCGCCTTCCGACGCGGCGCGCACCTGCTCGCCAAGACGGGCAAAATCCGCCGAAAGAATCGAAGGCGCCAGTTCGATCAACTTGATCTCTTGAACCTGAGCTTTTCGTAAGGAGCGGCTGCCTGAATTTTAGCACGCAGGAAAGCGGCAGGGGCAGGTGTCGGAAAGTGTCCGGTTTTGTCGGGTAATGCTCCTTGACCCCGAGTATAAAGCGACCCATGATACGAAGCCAGAAGCGATGCTCCGGGAGGCAGAACTGTGATCCTGATCAACCTTACTCAGCCGAAACGAAGCGAGGCCCGGCGCTACGGTCAAAGCCGTACCCTGGCGTTTGTACTCACCACCGCCCTCCTGTTTACCAGCATAGCTTCGGCGCAGACGACCGCGCCCCGTCCGGCGACCTCCGATTCGGCCGGGACTGCGCAGAAACTGAAGGCACTGGAGGCCGCCTGCTCCTCCGGAGTCCTCACCCCTGACGAATGTGCCGCCAAGCGGGCGGCGCTGACTCGCAACTCGAAAGCCCCCGCAAATAATGCGCAACTGCAAGCGCTGCAACGGGCATGCGACGCCGGCGTATTCACCCCTGCCGAATGCCAGACCAAACAAGCTGCCCTGACCGGCGCCGGTTCGAACGGCAGTCCGGGAGGCGCGTCGAATTCCGGCTCGACCGCAGCTTCCACTTCAAATTCGAAGGTCTGGCAAAGCAATGATCCCAACGCGCTCCCGCCGCAGTTCGATGTGCGGGGCCATTCGGAAAGCAGCGGTTCGGAACAAGGGAGCCTCTACCGAGATTCCCAAGGCGCATTCACCATCATGGTCCCGCCCGGATGGAGCGCGAAAACCAAACGCGGTTGTTATGGTCCCGAGGAAAACTGTCCGCGGAACGCGACCGGCGTAAACATCCAGTCGCCAGGCCGAAGTTGGGCGTTCGTAGCGCCGTTTTCCGGAGATGCCCGGCGGCCAACCGATGTGGTAGACGCTGTGGCCGCAGAAGTTCGATCCGACCTTCGGAATTTCAAGGTGCTGCAGAATGATCCGGACAAATTGAATGGCCTCGATATCGCAATCGGGCAATTCACGGGAATCAATCAGGACGGGGAATCCGTGTCGCTCGTAGTGATGGGCATCGCCGCTCCAGATGGCAAATTCTATGTGGCGCAGTCATTTGTCCCGCAAAGTGAGACACAAAGTGCCGCGCCTGCACTTTCTTCGATGGCGGGAACGCTTCGCTTTGGCAACCGCTAATCAGCTACGGGATATGGAGACATTTATGAAGCACAAATTCGCGATACTCATCTTCGCCATCTCTGTTCTGGCATCGCTTTCCACGATTACGGCCCAGCAGCAGCAAGCGCGGCACCAGCCGGTCAACTGGCAGATCCAGATTGATGCCGTCAACGACGCCTTCAAGAATGGCCTGATGTCGCAGGCCGACTATGACGCCCGCATGAAACAACTGAAGTCCGCGGCCGCGCTGCAGGATGCCTTCGAAAACGGTTTGCTCACGCCGCGGGAATACGAAAGCAAACTCTTAGCGCTAAGTGGCGGCACGTCCGCGCCTGCGCCTGCCGCAGTCAACATCACTAGCCGTACCCGCTGGGTTGAGGTTCAGGATCCAGCGTGGGGAATTGTGGTGGCGCGTTTTCAGATTCCCGCCGATTGGAACTTTGACGGTACTGTCATTCGTGACGACACTTGCAGTCTGCCCCCCGCGTTGACCTGGCGAATTTCCAGTCCCGACGGCCTTTACGGCGCGCAGATGATGCCCGACTTTGGCTCCTACTGGGCCACCAATCCCAGCAAGATGGAAAACTTCCGCCGCAACCACTGCAAGCTCATGGAACCGCTCCGCCCGGAGGAATTCCTGCAATACGCCGCGCCCCTGGTGCGGCCCGATCCTATTCTCGGTAGCGTCGGTCCCAGCGACGACGCCGAGTATTGGCAGCAGCAGATCGACCACTACAACCAGCGGGCGATGGCCGCCTTTGGCACCGCCCCCGATAGCGGTGGCGCGGTTTGCAGCCGCATCCAGTTCGCCTATCGCGGACAGACCATCGAGGAATATTTTGCCGTACGCCAACAAACCTTTAAAACGAAGGATATATGGCCGCGTCGTCCGGAGTTCTTCACCTGGACTACCTACGCGAAAGTCAGGACCATTCGCGCACCCAAGGGCCAACTTGACGATGTGATGAGTATTCTCAGACCCATGCTGGCTGGCGCTTATGAGCCGACACCGGAGTGGAACCAGCGCTTCGAACAAAAATTGGCCAGCGACACCGCCCGCAACCAAGCCATACTGCAACAACAGACGGCAGCGGCACAAGCCCAGATCATGCAACAGGCCGGAGATCTGCGGAACATGCTCAATACGAGCAACGCAAATTTCCAGAAGGCTCAGAATGACCGCTTCAACTCCGGCCAACAGCAATGGCAGCAGCACATGGACTACATGAACCGCAGCGCCCTGGCCTACACCCTTTATGCCGGAGACAACCAACTCGTACGTAATCCGCAGACCGGAGTCGTGAGCACCGTCACCAATAAATACGGCACCAGCGCCTACCAGCAGGACGGCACTAACAACATTTTGTTGCAGAACCCAAACGACATCAATCCGAACCTTTACTTGCGCGGCACCTATACCCAACTGGAGAATATCGATCCCATGAAGTTCCAGCCGCAATAGGCGTCCCGCCTGCTTATTGCGGTTGGGCGGGCACGGTCTGGATTTGGATTGATTTCTTTTGCGGCGTGCTCTTGTCCAGCGCCTTTACATCTTCTTGTATGCGCGCCCGAAACTTGGTCAGGTAGTCGCTCATAATGGGCATTGCCGCCTGCATGCCTTCCTGCAACACTGCAGGCAACTCTTCCAGAACTTTTTGCCCAACGGGCGACGAATAGAACGCATTCATGGCTTGAATGTCACTTCGGGTAAAGTGGTTCTGATAAGCGGGAATCATGGCGTCCAGGATTTCGTCGGACGGCATGTTCTTGATCAGATCGTCCATCCACTTCTTCATCAGCGTATCGAACTCGGGCGGCACCGATCCCTTTTCCTGCATGATCTGTTCTCTTAGAAGTTGCACCGTATTTTGCATTTGCACTTGCATGGTGCGCTGCATCATGTCGTGCGATCTCATGGTGCGCAGGTACAAGATAATGTCATCTTTTGTGGCGGGGTCGGTGTCGGCGTTCTGCGCGAGCCCCGGCGCGCTTAGCGCCAGGCAAAGAGTAGCCAGAATCAACAGTCGCATTACGGCCTCCAGAAAACGCCCTCAGCGTACTGCATCGCTAAGGATCAATCAATCACCGAATTGGTGACAACGGCGTTGCCGACATCCCATGTTACCCTCGTCGAGCATGTCCGCCTCCCCACAGGTCACCACCGCCGCCTACGGAATGGCCGCCGTTGTGGCCTGGGGTACCAGCGACTTTCTGGGCGGCTACGTGGCTCGACGCATCAACGCCTTCGTCCTCACCACGCTGGTAAACCTTGGCGGCTTGTTCATGGTAGTGGCGTTGGCCACCGCCGCGCATTCTCCACTTCCTTCGGCGCGAGCATCCGCCTGGGTGTTGGCGGCAGGTATGTCGGGCGGCGGCGGCCTCGCCATCTTTTACCGCGCTCTTTCCACCGGACGCATGGGACTCACCGCCCCTGTCGCCGCCGTGCTGAGCGCCGCCATCCCCGCCGTGGTCTCCATCTTCACCGAAGGCCTGCCCGGAAAAATCGCCCTCTTTGGATTCTTTCTCGCCGCCGTGGGGCTCTGGCTCATCACCCGCACCGAGGCAAGTCAAGGTGGTGACGGGGAGCCCGAAGGCATCGGAATGGCCGTCCTCGCCGGTGTTGGCTTTGCCGGTTTCTATCTGTGCGTGCGCCAGGCGGGCAACGCCGCTCCGCTTTGGATCGCCACCTTCACCCGCGCCGGCGGTCTGATCATCACCGCCGTAATTGTGCTCGTCCTCGGCAAATTCCGCGAAGTCACCCTCTCCGGCCTGCGCTGGGGAGTGCTCACTGGTTGTATCGACTCGGCCGGCACCATCCTCTTCGTCCACGCCAGCCAAACCGGCCGCCTCGACGAAGCCGTCGTTATCTCGTCGCTCTACCCCGCCGTCACCGTGCTGCTGGCCCGCATTTTCCTCAAAGAGCATTTCACCCTATGGCGGTTCGTAGGATTGCTGGCCGCGCTGTCGGCGGTGCCGATGATTGCGGCTGGATAGGTCTTATTCTGGTCTATTCTCTATTCGAGAATAGAGAATGGAAGCTATATTGAGTTGACCATGCCCCTGATCGAAGTCCGCGACCTTACCAAGATTTATTCGCCAGGCAAGCACGCAGTGCGCGCGGTCGATGGCGTCTCGCTCGATATTCATTCCGGCGAAACCCTGGGACTGGTGGGCGAGTCCGGCTCCGGCAAGAGTACGCTTGGCCGCCTCATTCTTCGCCTCATCGAGCCCACCTCCGGTAGTGTGCGCTTCGAAGGTCACGACTTGCTCGCCGCCAGTTCGAGCGAGATGCGCCGCTTGCGCCGCGACATGCAGATCATCTTTCAGGATCCTTTCGCCTCGCTCGATCCCCGCTACCGAGTCGAAGACATCATCGCCGAGCCCCTGATCATCCACGAACGCGGCAGCCAATCCGCGCGCCGCGCCCGCGTTCGCGAACTGGTGCGCGCCGTCGGCCTCGACGAATCCATTCTGCCGCGTTTTCCCCACGAATTCAGCGGAGGCCAGCGCCAGCGCATCGGCATTGCCCGCGCTCTCGCGCTGCGCCCGAAATTCATCGTCGCCGACGAACCCGTCTCCGCTCTCGACGTGAGCGTAGGCGCGCAGATCGTTAACCTGCTGGCGCAACTGCAGCGCGACTTCGGACTCACTTACCTTTTTATTTCTCACTCCATGCCCGTCGTGCGCTATCTCTCCACGCGCATCGTAGTGATGTATCGCGGCAAGATCGTCGAAGTCGGCGACGCCGAACAGATCACGCAAAACCCTCAGCACCCCTATACCCGCACCCTGCTCGAAGCCACGCCGGAAGTCGCGGTCTAAAGAACATAGCCCTGATAAACGTAGCCCGGAAGCCTCCGTCCGCGGGCCGGTTTTCGTTGTTCTCGGTCCGGTAGGTGCCCTCTTGTTCTCTGGCCCGGTCACAGATAGAATTCCCTCGCAATCCAAGGAGGCCACTGCCATGGCTGCTGCTCCGCTCGAACCGATCTCCGCTCTCCCGCCCGAACCCGCGGGACTCTCCGAAGGTGCGCGCATTGTCGACACCTTCATCGCGCCCTCAAAAACGTTT
Source organism: uncultured Acidobacteriota bacterium (assembly GCA_963758565.1). Taxonomy (GTDB): domain Bacteria; phylum Acidobacteriota; class Terriglobia; order Terriglobales; family Acidobacteriaceae; genus Sulfotelmatobacter. The sequence continues at coordinate 125,965 of CAVWVX010000002.1, forward strand.
ACCGATATTCGCCGCAACGCCAGTTGGTGGGGGCCGTGGCTGCTGATTTCGATTTTCGCGCTGGTCTTCGTCTACGCCATGGACCGCCAGATTGGCTTCGACCAGATCAACCGCAACGAGATCGCACACTCCGCCCGCGCTGACCAGTTCGACAAGCTATCGCCCGCCGATCAGGCCAAGCAGTTGCGTATTACCAGCACTTTCGTTCGCTTCATCTCTTACGGTATCCCGGTAATGATCCTGTTTTATCTGGCGGTAGTGGCGCTGGTGTTGTGGGCCACTTTCAAATTCGCCACCGGCTCTGACATCTCTTTCAAACGTGCTTACGCGATAATCTTTTATGCCGGGCTTCCCGGCATCATCGGTTCGATCCTGGGGGCGATCTCCATGTTCTCCGGCGTGGATCCGGAGGGCTTTAACGTGAATAATCCCGTGGCGACGAATCCGGCGTATTTCATGGATCGCGCCGCCAACAAGTTTCTTTATGTGATGGCCTCAGGGCTGGACGTACTGGTCATCTGGAGCATCGTGCTGATGGGCATCGGCTTCTCCATCAACGGCAAAGTGAAGCGCAGTACCGCCATCATGATCGTCGCCGGCTGGTATTTGTTCTGGAAACTGGCCATGGCCGCCTTGGCTGCTCGGGGATAAAGCAGTGAGACCGGCACGACGGCTACAATGTTGAAGCGTTTGCGGAAATCTTCAGGAGATATCTCATGAAAACATTGCTTTCGACTTTGCTCTTCGCGTGCGTGGCCTTCGGGTGCGCACAGGCTCAGACCGCAACCACTGCTTCGACCGCTCCGCAAGCCAGCGGGCCGACTAAAGATCCGGTGACTGCTTCACTGCGCATGTTGCTGCCGCGCTCGCGCAATAACATTCTCGGCGCCATCACCGCGATGCCCGCCGACAAGTTCACCTACAAGCCCACGCCCGACCAGATGACCTTTGCGCATCTCGTGGTTCACATCATCGGCTCGAATAATTCCATCTGCGCCAAGTCAGCCGACGTCCCGGCGCCGAAGGTGGAGGAGGCGAAAGAGACTGACAGCAAAGACAAACTGCTCGCCGCCGCCACCGCTTCCTTCGATTTCTGCAATGAAGCCCTGGGCAAGATGGATGACTCGAAACTGGGCGACAGCGTGGAACTCTTCGGCGGGCGGCAATTTCCTCGCGCCATGGCTGCGCTCGGAGCGGCTAGCGGATGGGCCGATCACTACGCGGCGGCCGCTATGTATCTTCGTTTGAACAACATAACTCCGCCGAGCGCGCAGACGAAGAAGTAACCATGAAGGGAGGCCAGCTTGGCTCACGGGGCTCCGCTCACCGACAATACGGCCATTCTCTGCGTGGCTATCGGGTGCGCTGCGGTAGCTGTCGGACTGTTTTGCCAGCACTTCTACTACGGGCCAACTGGGCGGCGCCCGGCCCCGAGATGGTACGGTCGAATGGTTTCTTTTATCGTGGGTGGGCTATTCATCCTCGTTGGCGTTGCTCATTTTCTGACGGATCATTAAGAGGGCAGAGACGGTAACGGAACGAACTGGGCCGCCTCAGCTCGAACCCGGCTCAGCTCCCCCTTTGTTATCAACGACTTATCTGTAAGTTATTGATAACAAGAGGCAGCGCTTCGTCCTGCCGGCGCAAAACCGCCTTGCCTCCCGCCTGCACAATGCCCCAGGAATGCGATACAGAGGCCGCAGAGCAATAATTATGCTCGGGAGCGAGGGTAACCCCACCTTGTCCTTTTCCACAGGCTTAAATCGCTTCCTGGTGCTGATGTTATCTTTTGGCTAATCTACCACCGAACAAAACACGAATCATTTCTAGCAAGGTCAGCCAGCAGAAAGCGAAGCCGCCGAGAACCTCTTGCATGTGTATGAAGGCTGAGGCTTTACGGAAACGAACAATGCGGGACTCAGATTACTTGATCTGCACAAGCTCTCCGGCGGTTACTTCTGCGGGTGTGATTGGCGCTGCATGTTGCGGAGCGCGCCAGTTATCAAACACCGAAACCTGATGCACGCACGAAACCGTGCAGTTGGGGGCGCAGCCTTTTTCGGTGAGATATTCGCGGCGCATGTCGTCTTTGGAATAAGTCGCGAGCGGCACCCCAGGATATCCGCGCTGCTGTGAGCAGTAATGCACCAGCCCGTTTTCGCAAATATATAAATAGCGCGCGCCGGCGCGGCAGCGCCAGTCATTGGGCAGGCCCTGCGCAATGTTGTCCTGAAAGGCGTTGATGCGGGTGAAGCTGCGCTTCTCCCACGACTTCATCTCGTCGTAGACGCGGCGCTCTTCGGTATTGAGCGGCTGTAACTGGCCGCTGCCGTCGTGAATGATCCCGATGGTCGAGCTGAATCCCAACTCCACGGCGCGTTTGCCGATGGTCAGCGCGTCTTGCGGATTCGAAATGCCGCCGCCCACCACGGAGTTGATGTTCACATGAAACTCGGCGTGCTCGGCCAGCCATTGCAATTTCTTATCGAGCACTTTCAAACTTTTCTTCGAGACGTCATCGGGATTCACGTTGTCGATGGAGATCTGCAGCCACTCCATGCCGGCGCGGTTCAGCTTCTTGATGCGCTCGGCCACCAGAAAATATCCATTGGTGATCAGGCCGGCAATCATGCCGTTGGCGCGAATGCGCCGGATGACGTCATCAAGTTCGGGATGCATCAGCGGCTCGCCGCCGGAAATCGTCACGATGGTAGTGCCGAGCGCTCCCAGCTTGTCGATGCGGGCATACATCTCATCCAGCGGCACCGGCTTCGAGAAGTCGTCAAACTCGTTGCAGTAAGTGCAAGCCAGATTGCAGCGCCGCATGGGAATGATGTGGGCGAGGATCGGGTGATCAGTCGAGACGAGTGCGCGCTCCGCCATGCGCGCTCCGCGGAGGTTGCGGTGCAGGGCTTTGGCGCGGCGGCGCAGGGATGTGAGAGCGGATGGCATGGGCTGAATACTCTATTACAGCATGGATGGCCGATAAATGCAGACTTCGCGCCAGCAGTCGGTGAATTTCAGAGGGTGAACGGCGCGATTGGCCCATTGTGTAAATCTCGCAAAACACTTGAAAAACCGTCCCGCCGCGCTCATAATTCCCCGCCGAGGAGGTATTCGTATGTTCAAAGCTTCGGCTATTTCGATCGTGCTCGCCGTGCTCGCGATGACGACGACCGACACCTCGAAACCCGACTGGGCGCTGAACGCCACAACCATTGAGGCCTGCAGTTGCCCGATGTTCTGCCAGTGCTACTTCAATCCCAAACCTGCCGCCCACCACGAACAGGGCGCGGCAGCGCATTATTGCAAGTTCAACAACGCCTACAAGGTGAACCGCGGCCATTATGGCTCGGTAAAGCTGGACGGCGCGAAGTTCTGGATTACCGGTGATCTGGGCGCGGATTTCTCACAAGGAAAAACCGATTGGGCGCTGGTGACCTTTGACAAAGCCATGAGCAAGGAACAGCAGGAAGCGCTGGGCGCGATTCTGCCCAACGTTTTCCCGGTGAAGTGGAATTCTCTTCAGACCGCAGTGGGTAACATTGACACCTGGGAATACAACAAAGATTCGGCCCACGCCACGATCGACGGCGGCAAGACTGCGGAAGTAAAGCTGCATCGCTTCCAGGGGAACACCGACGATCCGGTGGTCATCAAGAACCTGAAGTACTGGGGCACGCCGCGCAACGACGGTTTCGTAATGATGCCCAACGAGATCGAGACCTACAAGACGGGCGCGAAACCATTCGAGTACAAAGGGACCAACGGGTTTATGCTCACGCTGGATATTGCATCGAGCGATGTTAAGCAGTAGATGTAAGGCCGTTGAGGTTTGGAAATCGAAGGTTGGCCGGGGAGGAAAGACTCTCCGGCCTTTTTTTTGCGGATTGGCGCATTGATCAGAAACCAGGATCGCTCGTTGCGCTCGGGATGCGATGCGGCGTTCGCGATTTCTTATGCAGGAGCAATCAAAGCGTGTCCCGCTGCCCGCAACAGATCGAGTGCAGCATTCGCATGTTGTTGTGGAACCAAGACATAGTCTGTGTCGAAGGTTGAAATGGCAAAGATGGGAATGGAGTTGTTGGAGAGCGGTTCGAGGAACGAGAGTAGCACTCCGGTTTGCGAAAAAGGGAAGGGGCCTTCGAGCTTCAGGCAGATCCAGCGCGGATCGTAGGGGATACCGGGCGGGATGTTTTTGACCGGGCAGACGAGGGATAGTTCGTCGCCGCTACGGGTGATGGAAGTGAATTCGCCGCTGACTGCCCATGCCGGAATTTCGGCAGTGGCAGCCAGGCGCACAACTGCATAGTGCGAAAGGAGTTGGCGGAATTTGAGTTGGTGAGACATGAGTGAAGTTCTCAGCGGAATCTGTGCAGAATCACTTTTCATCCTTCCACCGCTTTTCGCAGCGCGGCCCGCGCCAGCAGGCGGGTGGAATCCAGCATGGGTAGTGGGGATTGCTCCTGCGTCATCAGCAGCGGAATTTCGGTGCAGCCCAGCACGACCGCGTCGCAGCCTTCGTCTTTCAGCGTGCGAATCACTTGGCTGATGTAGGTTAGCGTGGCCGGCAGGAAGATTCCTTGCACCAGTTCGTCGAAGATGATGCGGTGAATACGCTCGCGCTGCTCAGCGGCGGGAATGCGGTGCTCGATGCCGACGGCCTGCAATTTTTCGCGGTAGACCGGGCCTTCCATCAGGGCGCGGGTGCCGAGAACTCCTAAACGCTTGTAACCGTGGCGCTTGGCTTCGTTCGCCACTTCCACCGCGATGTGCAGCCACGGGCGTGGCGAGCGGTGCTCGACCAGGTCGAAAGCCTGGTGAACTGTGTTCACGGGAGCGATCAGGAAATCGGCTCCCACTCTCGCCAGCTTTTCGGCAGAAGAGAGCATGAGTTCCGCCACTCCTACCCAGTCGCTCTGCTCGATGCACTTCACGTAGTCGGCGAAGCTGTGGCTGTGCAGGGAGACTTCAGGATGAGCGTAGGGACCGAGCAACTCCGCGCCTTCGGCGCAGATGGTGCGATAGCAGAGCGCGGCGCCTTCCGCGCTGCAAGCGACGATGCCGATGTGAAGAGGCATAGATCCAGTACCCCAGTACCCAGTACCCAGTACTCAGTTTAAAACCAAGGTCTATCTGGCGGCTGCGGCGTCGAACAAATTTAGAAACTCCAACTTCTTTTCGGCGGGGAGGAAGGAGGCTTCGAAGGAGTTGCGGGCCAGTTCGCGGAGGTGCTCGTCGGTGAAGGCGAAATATTGCTGGGCGATCTGGTATTCGCGGGCCAGGCTGGTACCGAACATGGCAGGGTCGTCGCTGTTCAGCGTGATCATCACGCCTTGATCGAAATAACTTTTCGCGGGATGGTCGTTGAGGTTGGGGCAGAGTCCGGTGCGCTGGTTGCTGGTCAGACAAATTTCCACGGGAACCTGGCGCTGGGAAAGTTCCTCGACCAGGTCGGGATCGTGGAAGGCGGTAAGGCCGTGGCCAATACGTTCGGCGCGCAGGTTGAGCGCTCCCCACACGGATTCGGGCGGGCCATTTTCTCCGGCGTGCGCGGTGAGGCGCATGCCATGGTCGGCGGCCCACTGGTAGGCATCGCGAAAAAGTTCGGGCGGAGCCTTCTGCTCGTCCCCGCCGATGCCGATGCCGACCACTTCGCGGTCGTGATAGCGCACCGCGAGTTCAAAAACTTTCTGCGCGGCATCCGGGCCAAGTTGCCGGACAGAATCAAAAATCCAGAGGAGAGAAATGCCGAAATCGCGCTCGCCGCGGGCGCGGCCTCGATCGAGGCCTTCGAAGATGGCGGCGAAATCCTGCTTGCGCCACAGGCAGACGCCGACGGAAACGTAAACTTCGGCGTGCAAAACGTTTTCTTCTTTCAGGCGCTGCATCAGGCGGTAAGTGATCAGTTCGTAATCTTCGGGCGTGCGCAGGTGTTCGGTAATGTTTTTGAAGGCGAGCAGAAATCCGGGAAAATCTTCGTAGCGGTAGAGCGAATCGATCTCGGCCTGGGTGACGCGGTCGCCGTGACCCCGGCGCAGTTCCAGCAGCGTGGCCGGCTCGATTGCGCCTTCGAGGTGGAGATGGAGCTCCGCCTTCGGGAGCAGGCGCAGAAAACTGTTGGGCGGGCGGATGGTGGACATGCAGCTTGATTGTAGATTCTTGGGAGGAGATTTGCGAGGAGGCTTTGAGAACCTTCTATCGGGCCGGTGAAGCGCTTGCGCGCGGTGTCGGCTCCGGGAGGTCGTTTCGAATATCGATTTGGGTCAGGTCGCCGGCGTAGCTCGTATTGGAAGGAGCGTGATAGCGCACGATAGCGCGCAGGCCTTCCAGATGATGGCAGAAACTGAAGTGGTCGGCTCCGTACCAGATTGTGTCGGAGAAGCCACCGGTATACCGGCCGCTCCCGTGAAAGGTCAGAGCCCGATCTTTCCGTTTCAACACAAGGATCAGGTTTCTATCTGGTCCTGAGCACTGCACCGATGCCACGGTGCCTTCAATTTTCTCGGTGTCTTTCTCCAAAGGCAGAATTAACGGGCTGTCTCCCGCGGGCCGCTGGTTAGCGGGAATCGCATCCCAAAGCTCGACGGCCTCGTCGTGATCCGCGCCAAACCAGCGCTGGGCAACGAACCTGGCGAACCTGGCAGCTTCTGCAGGTTTGCCAAGTCGAAGCAGGATTCTGCCGCTCAGCACGTGGTAGCCGGCGAGCGAAGGGTCGAGTTGTTCGGCTTTGCGAGAAAGGCCGAAGGGGGTTTGCGGATCATTCTGGCGCAAAGCCAGAATTGCGAGCTGCACGTAGGCCTGGGCAAATTGCGGATTCATGGAAAGCACTTTCATTAAGGCTTCATGAAAAGCGTCCTGATCGGAGGGCGCATCGGAAGTGGCGATGGGGGACATCATGGTGCGGGCAAAAAGAGAGAGCGGCAGATTGGGATCGAGAGACGTGGCCTGCGAAAATTCGCTGATTGCGGCGGCGTCATTGCCCTCGGAGAAGTCAATGAATCCCATGTTCTCGTGAGCTAAGCCGAGTTTTGGATCGTCCTTGAGCGCGCGCTCGATCAGAGTTCGCGCGCCGGCGGGATCGCGCGTCCACAAGTGATAGCCACCCAGTTCGGCCTCGGTTTCGGCCAGGGACATGGTGCGGGAGGTGAAACTTTTTTCGTCAATCTGCGTGGAGTCGGGCATGACCCCGGCGGTGAGAGCGAATCGCGAGAGATACGAGCGCAGGGCCTGCTCCACAGTTTTGAAGTCACCAAATATCTGCTGGAACGCTTTCTTTTGGTCCACGCCCTGTTGCAGCAAGGCGACAAACTGATTCAGGCGCTTGCCTTGCTCCATTTCCGGAGCGAACAACAGGAAGTGAACCAGGGCCCAGGATTCCGCATAGAACTGATAGACCTTATCCTCGTTGTGATAGTAGGGAGAGTCGCGGTCGACGGCGATCAGGGTTTCGATCGGGATCAGGGAACCCTGCGGCATTTGATAACGGGTTACGGGTGCGGCGCCCACTAAAATTTTGTGCCCCTGAAAGCGGGTGTAGCCGTAAAAGTTGGCCAGGCCTTCGTCGAGCCAAGGGGGCAGCCAGTGGAAGTTGAGATGAAAAATGGTGTGAGTGTACTCGTGATAAACGATTTCTTTTGCGCCTTCTCCGACCATGGTATCGAGTTCCACCATGGCATATTCGCGCTCAAAGCCATGGTGAAAGATGCCGGAGGGTTTGGCGCCTTTTAATTTCCATGTGGCAGGTTCAAGCGACTTGGCGGTGGATTCGTCCTGGGGGGCGAAGATGATCAAGGGGGCGCCGCCTTCCAGACGAAATTCGGGATGGCGATCAGCGAGAACGTAACGCATCTGCTCGAATTCTTTGGCTACGTGGCGGCCATCGCTCTGGCTGCCGTTGGTGAGGACGCGGAAGTGCGGGCTGCGCACTTCGATCCAGGGTTTTTGAGCGGCGCGGGCGGGAAGAGCGGCAATGGAGAGTGAGCAGAGGGCGAGAATAGCGTTGCGGTGCACGTCCACTGGATTCTTACTCAGGGAGCAAATGAAGAGCAAGTCCAGAGTGAAGGACTTGGTGCGAAGCTTTTGGGGGCTGCGCAGCATGACACTTCTTTTTTGCTGACGGCTGATCGCTGATCGCTACTTTTTCGCGAACTCACTCCGGTGGCGGCTGTACAGGAAATAAATCGACAGGCCGATGGCGAGCCAGGCGAAGAAGCGGATCCAGGTAAGGATGGGCAATCCGGACATCAGCAGGACGCAGAAGAGAACGCTGAGCACGGGGGCGGCGATGCCGCCGGGGGCACGGAAACCGCGATGGCGGCCGGGGTCGCGATAGCGCAGGATGATCACGCCGATCGAGACCAGTGCGAAAGCGAAGAGCGTTCCGATGTTCGAAAGATCGGAGAGCGTGCCGATATCGAGGATACCGGCGGGAACGCCGACGACGAAGCCGGCGATCCATGTGGCGGTGGAGGGGGTGCGGAATTTTGGATGGACGCGGCCAAAAAGTTTGGGCAGCAGACCGTCGCGCGACATGGAGAACCAGACACGCGCCTGGCCGAGTTGGAATACCAGCAGCGAAGAAATCATCCCCATCATGGCCCCGAAGAGGACGCCGAGTTCCACCCAGCGCAAAGTGTTCGATCCGGTGCGGGTGACCAATAATTTCAAACTGTTGGCGACGGGCGCTGCGTCATCGAGCAATGATGCCCATGGAACCACACCGGTGAGCACGACTGCGACGGCAATGTAGAGCACGGTGCAGACGATGAGGGTGGCGATGATGCCGATGGGTAAATCGCGCTGCGGGTTCTTGGCTTCTTCGGCGGCGGTGGAGACGGAATCGAAACCGATGTAGGTAAAGAAGATGATGGAGCCGCCGGTTAGAATTCCCGACCAACCTTGGGGCGCAAACGGGTGCCAGTTTCCGGGATTGACGTAGTGCGCTCCGGCGATGACGAAGGCAAGAATGGCGGCGATCTTGAGGATCACCATGGTGTTGTTGGCTTCGGTGGATTCGCGAATGCCACGCACCAGCACCACCGTGAGAATCATCACAATCAGAAACGCAGGGATATCGAAGCCGAAGTGCAAGCCGGGAGCGTAGAGAACGTTGCCTTTGAGATCGGTGAGGCCGCCGGGCAAATACGCCGGAGAAATCCAGCGCAGGGCGGGATGCCAACCGAACCAGTCGAACATGCCGACAAGATGCGCGGCGAAGCCAACGCTGACCGCCATGTTGCTGACGGCATATTCCAGGATGAGGTCCCAGCCGATGATCCACGCGATCAGCTCGCCCATAGTGGCGTAAGTGTAGGTGTAGGCGCTGCCGGCGATGGGGATCATGGAGGCGAGTTCGGCGTAGCAGAGAGCAGTGAATCCGCAGACGATGGCGACCAGAACCAGCGACAGCGCAAGCGCCGGACCCGCGCCTGGCCTGCCTTGCGTGGCGGTGTGGCGGATGAGGTAATCGAGGAGCGGGGCGTTGAGGATGGAAGACGTATCAAACTTCTGTCCCGCGATGGCGGTGCCGATCACGGTGAAAATGCCGGAGCCGATGACAGCGCCGATGCCGAGCGCGGTGAGCGAGACCGGGCCAAGAGTTTTTTTGAGGCGGCGTTCGGGCTCTTCGGAATCGGAGATCAGCTTGTCGATGGACTTGCAGCAGAAAAGCTGGTTGTCGGAGGTGTAAACCGTGGCGGCGGGTTCCGGCGATGTGGGCGACAAGATGTAGTGGTCTCCTGAGAAAGCCTTTAGCCATTAGCCCTTGGCATTCAACCTAGGAACAATTCTCCATCGGTGGATGAAGAATCTCCCGGCTCAATGCCAAGGGCGTAGTGGCACCTGCTTTACCGCTTCGACTGGCCGCGCGCCAACTTCTTCACTTTGCGTTTTTTCGAGCCGCGGGCGTAATCGCGGGGCTTCTTAGGCTTCTCCGCTTTGGCCTTTTTACGCGAAGCGCGTTTTGATTTCTTGCGTTCCTCTTTGGATAGCTCTGCTGTGTTTGCCATGAATTCTTTAATCGTCCTCTTCTTTTGATTGTCGCTTCTTTGCCGTTTGCAGCGTGAATCCTATTGTAACTGCATCAGAAGGGCGAAAAGCGGTCTTGCGATCCCCAACATTCAATATCGTCACTCCACCAGACCTGGCCGTCCTCATTGGTTTGCACGGTGCGGGCGCCCTGGGCGGTGGTGAATTCGACGTAGGGCCAGGTGGGATCGGCGGGATTGCGGCTGGCGATCTCGCTCAAAATATATTGATTCCAGATTTTGCAGTCGCGCGCGTTGTGCGGATTGAGGGCGCGAGTGGGATCGACCGGCTTTGCAGTGTAGAAGTTATCGATGATCAGGCCTTCCGGTTCGAGATTGCCGTCGGAGTTCATGACTTGCAGTTCGATGGCGAAGACGTAAACGTCGATGGGCTTGCCGGTGCCGGCTTCCGTGTCGTGATGAAGGTACATGCCTTTAGGAGTGCCATCGAGAATGGTGAAAAATTCGTAGGCAGGCGCGGCTTGCGGAGCTTCGGGCAACACCACGGCAGTGGTGGCGGGACGCTTTTCGTGAGCTTGAGACTTCTTCGGCTGCACGGAGTTTGATTGCGCGGAGGCGATTGGCGCGGCGAGCAACAATGCCAGCAAAAATAAATTTGGCTTATTCATGGCGAATCCCCGGGGACTTTGTTTGCCGCTCTTGCTTTTAACGCTCGAGAGCGGCGGAATTCTGCTTAGGCGCGCTCCAGCTGGGCGTATTTTTCCACCAGCTTTTTCAAGCCGAAGCGAGGAAATTGTACAGTAATCTTGGAGTCTTCGCCTTCTCCTTCGCGCTGGTAGACGGTGCCTTCGCCGTATTTGGGGTGACGGACTTTCTGGCCGGGACGGAATCCGCGCTTGCCGGAGGGCTCTTCCAGCGGGGCTTTCGGGACGGAAAACTTTTTGCCGCGGCTGGCGAAGAACTCGGCGATGTTGTCGATGGAGTTGTAGGGCTTGGCAGGGGCGGTGGGTTTTGTGCCGGCCGACGGACGATTGCGGCTGTCGCTCCGTGAACCTTGCCAGCTGGCGCTTTGATCTTCGTCTTCGTAAGAATAGTGGCGATCGGAATCGTGCGCAGGACTTCGTCCTGACACCGAGCCGGAAAGAGTGCCCGCTCCCATACGGTTGGGGCGGCGAGTGCCTAACTCTTCGATCAGCGGGGCGGGGACTTCTTCCAGAAAGCGCGATGGGACGCTGGCTTCGGGGAGGTCGCTGCCGTAGCGGCGGCGGTAGACGGCGCGGGTGAGGATGAGCTGGTCCATGGCGCGGGTCATGCCGACGTAGCAGAGGCGGCGCTCTTCTTCGACCTCGTCAGGCTGCAGCATGGTGCGCGAGTGCGGGAAGAGTCCTTCTTCCAGGCCGCTCAGAACGACCAAGGGGAACTCCAGGCCCTTGGCGGCGTGCAGGCTCATGAGCGTGATCTGCGCGCGCTCGTCGTAGTCGTCGGCGTCGGCGATGAGGGCGGCGTGGTCGAGGAATTGATCGAGGCTCTCGCCGCGGTCGCGGGAGTCGGCGGCAGCATTCACCAGTTCGCGCAAGTTCTCGATGCGGGAGATAGCTTCAGGAGTATCTTCGGCCTCGAGGAGCTTGATGTATCCGGTGCGGTCGATGAGAAATTTGAGCAGGTCGGCGGTGGAGGGGGCGGCGGCGAAAGGATTGGCCGAGTCCGCGGCGGGCGCAGGGGCGGGGGGAAGACTAGTTGGGTCAAACTCTGTGGAACTGGCGTCGGATGAGTTGCTGCTGATTTCCGCTTCGGCGTCGATCGTGATTTCAGGACCGGCGGCGCCGAAGTCAAAGGAGAAATTCTCGAACTCGTTGGGATCGAAGGCGGCGGCATCGTCTAGTTCAGCGTCGGCGATTTCAGCGGCGGGTTGTGTTGGAGTTGGTGCCACTTCTTCGCTCCCTGCGGATTCGCTTTCAGAGCGAATCAATTCCGCCCCGGCGGGAGTTGCCGCGCTAGCGGAGAGTCGTTCGCCGAAAGATCCGGCGAGAAGGGCCTGGCCGTCTAGGATCAATTGCTGAAAACTGGTCAGCGCGGCGAGGGCGCGCGGCGGTAGAAGTTGGCGGCGGATGGCCTCGCCGAGAGCGCCCCACATCGACAATCCGGTTTCGAGGGCGAGGCGCTCGATGGTGTCGATGGTGCCTTTGCCGATGCCGCGAGTCGGAGCGTTAATCACGCGCAAGAGAGAGATGGAGTCATCCGGATTGTGAATGACTTTCAGGTACGAGATCATGTCTTTGATCTCGGCGCGCTCGTAGAAACTGAATCCGCCGACTACGCGATATTTCAGACCGTAGCGGCGCATGGCTTCTTCAAACAGGCGGGACTGCGAATTCGTGCGATAGAGAACGGCGGCGCGCGGAGTTTCGCCGCCGGAGTGGTCGGCGCGTCCGGCCTCACGGAGATATTTGGCGACGTGATCGGCGGCGAAGAGGGCTTCGTTTTCGCCGTCGGGAGCTTCGTAATAGCCGATCTTGGTTCCGCCCTGGCGCGAGGTCCAAAGATTTTTCCCTTTGCGGCGCAGATTGTTGGCAACGACCGCCGATGCGGCCTGCAGAATGTTTTGCGTGGAGCGGTAGTTCTGCTCGAGGCGGATGATCTTGGCCTCGGGAAAATCTTTTTCGAATTCGAGAATATTGCGGATGTCCGCGCCGCGCCAGGAATAAATCGACTGGTCTTCGTCGCCCACGGCGCAGACGTTGTGCCGCTCTCCGGCCAGCATGCGCATGAGTTCGTACTGGGGACGATTGGTGTCCTGATATTCGTCGATCAATAAATATTGAAAGCGCTTGTTGTAATACTCGCGCACGGGCGCGGAAGTTTTTAACAGGCGCGTGGCTTCCAGAAGAAGATCGTCGAAGTCGAGAGCGTTGGCCTTGCGAAGTTCCTTGCGGTATTCCTCGTAGAGGTGCGCGATTTTTTCTGTTTTTGGGTCGGCGGAGTTAAGGTAAAGCTCCTGCGGATCGAGCATGTGGTTCTTGGCCCAGGAGATGCGGGAGAGGACGATGCGCGGCGTGAGTTGCTTGTCGTCGAGGCCGAGTCGCCGCATGATCGACTTGACCACCGATTGCATGTCGTTCTCGTCATAGATGACGAATTTTTTCGTGTGGCCGATGGGGGGCTGGCCGGGGGTGGCGGAGGGAATCTGCAGGGCCTCGATGTCGCGTCGAAGCACGCGCACACAGAACGAGTGGAAGGTGGAGATTACGGGTTTGGCGATGCTGAGTCCGCCAACCAGTTTTTCGACGCGCTCACCCATTTCGGCGGCGGCCTTGTTGGTGAAGGTCATGGCCAGGATGGATTCGGGCATCACTCCGGCGTGCTCAATCAAGTAGGCGATGCGGTAGGTGATGACGCGCGTCTTCCCGCTCCCCGCACCGGCGAGGATAAGCACCGGACCGTCAATGGTTTCGACGGCCTCGCGCTGCTGCGGATTGAGTTTCTCGAGAAACGACAAAGCGGAAGTGGCTCCGGAGGTGATGATGTAATTTTACAGGAATATGAAGCTATGAATTCGAGCGTCGGCAGAGCAGATCATCCGATATGCGGCCTTTGTGGTTGCAATGCCATATCGAGTTCCACGGATCAATCCGCTTTCCATTAGACTATCCCCTCATGAACTTGAACCTGACAATTCTTCCTGGGGATGGCATTGGGCCGGAGGTGACGGCGCAAGCGGTGCTGGTGCTTCGCGCCGTAGCAGAAACTTTCGGGCACGAACTGCAACTGCAAGAGAAAAATATTGGGGGAGCGGCGCTGGCGGCGTCGAATGATCCCCTACCGGCGGACACGATTGAGGCTTGCCTGGCTTCAGGCGCGGTGCTGCTGGGTGCGGTGGGCAATCCGGCATTCGATCATTATCCCAATCATCTGCGGCCGGAGGCGGGGTTGCTGCGGTTGCGGCGCGAGCTGGGGGCTTATGCCAATTTACGTCCCGCGATTTGTTTTCCGGCGCTGGAGGACTCTTCCCCGTTGCGCAGCGAATTGGTGCGTGGGACGGACATTATGATCGTCCGCGAGCTGCTTGGCGGGCTTTACTTTGGCAGCCCGCGCTCGATTGCGGGCGAGGCGGGCTCGCGGCTGGCCACCAACACCATGACTTATGGCGAGGAGGCGATTGAGCGGATCGCACGCGTGGCGTTTGAGCTGGCGATGAAGCGGCGCAAAAGAGTTTTGTCGGTCGATAAGGCGAATGTGCTGGAGTGTTCGCGGTTATGGCGCGAAGTGGTGACGAAACGTGCCAAGGATTATCCCGAGGTTCAGCTTTCGCACATGTATGTAGATTCGGCGGCGATGTCGCTGGTGCAGCGCCCGAAAGATTGGGATGTGGTGCTGACCGAGAACATGTTTGGCGACATTCTGTCCGATCAGGCGGGCGGAGTGGTGGGAAGTTTGGGACTGCTGGCGTCGGCGAGCATAGGCGGTCCGGTGGGAGTGTACGAACCGGTGCATGGTTCCGCGCCGGACATCGCAGGGAAGGGAATTGCGAATCCGTTGGGCGCGATTTTGTCGGCGGCGATGATGCTGCGGCACTCGTTTCAGTTGGAAGCGGAGGCGGGGTGTATTGAGAGCGCGGTGAGTGCCGTGCTGGATCAGGGTTTCCGTACCAGCGATCTCGCGCGACGGACGACTTCGCCGACCTCGACCAGCGAGATGGGGGATCGGGTGGTGCAAGAAGTCAAGAAATCAGCTGCGAAACGGAAGACTGCCTGACCTTTATGCTCGCGGAGTCGGTCCTTGGGGTAAAGTCTTCGCTGTCACCGCGACCCCAGTGCCGCGGTTGTACTTTCCTTGCAGATCATTGGCGCGGATGCGAATCATTTCCTGGAACATGCGCGCGCCGTCGATCAATGGATTGATTCTAGTGCCGCCAACGTGGCCCCAGCGGACGGCGACCTCGTCTACGCGCAGGCCGAACTTGCGGGCGAGGAAAAGAATTTCGGGATCGAAGCCCCAGCGTTCAATCTGCTGCAGAGGCAGAATCATGTGCGCGGCGCGGCGAGTGAAGGCCTTGAAGCCGCATTGCGTATCTTTATAGTTCAACCCAAGCACCACCCTATTCAGACCGTTGAAAATCCGGCCGAAAAGCTGGCGGTGCAGCGACTGCCTTTGAATCTGCAGGTTGGCATCGAGCCAGCGGGATCCAATGGCGATGTCCGCGCCCGAGATCAAAGCTTTAATCAGCTTGGGCATCTCTTCAATG
This sequence comes from uncultured Acidobacteriota bacterium, assembly GCA_963758565.1. Classification (GTDB taxonomy): domain Bacteria; phylum Acidobacteriota; class Terriglobia; order Terriglobales; family Acidobacteriaceae; genus Sulfotelmatobacter. Next base: position 141,196 of record CAVWVX010000002.1, read on the forward strand.
GGAGAAGAAAGGTCAGCATCGCTAAAAACGATGACCTGGCCATTTGCGTTCATGATGCCATTGCGGACGGCGTAGCCCTTGCCGCGGTTCCCGGGATTCTCCACCAGGCGGAGAATGGGATTTTTAGCGGCGAACTGGCGGACCAGATCGGCAGTGTTGTCGCGCGATCCGTCGTTCACGACAATCACTTCGGCGTTCCACTGTTGTTCCTGCACGTAAGCGAGTACCCGCTCCAGGGTAGCTCCCAAACGCTGGCCTTCGTTGTAGGCCGGGATAACGATGCTATAGCTGAGGTCGCTCAAGTTTAGGTCCGCACGCATAGGCAGTTCCCTCGATTCGATCAGGGGGAACGCTTATGATGTCTAACATCTCAAACCAGTTGCCGGGAAAAGCCTGGGCTATTGTACGGCGGAACGGCTTGGGGTTGGGGAAGAAAGTCCTTACCCGGCAGAGACGGAACGTTCAGGCTGCGCTTCGCTGCTTGAGCAGCATGCTGAAAAACTCATTGACCAGTTCAGCGTCCCACAAGCCTTGGCGGGCCTCCTGGCGCATTGTTTCGGCGGACTGGTTGTGGGTGAGGGCGGGTTTGTAGGGACGGGCGGTGCGGAGCGCGTCGTATACATCCACTACCTGGAGGATGCGAGGCAAGAGGGGAATTTCGCCGGCACCCAAGCCGTCGGGATAGCCGGAGCCATCGGCATGCTCATGATGATGGCGGATGATGGGCAGGACCAGGCGCAACGACTTCAAGGGCTTGCAGATGTTTTCGCCGGTTACGGGATGCTGCTTCATGATCTGCCACTCGGCCAGCGTGAGGTCGCTGCCTTTTTTCAAAATGGAATCTGGGACCGCGATCTTGCCCAGGTCGTGCAGATAACCGCCGCGACGCAGGGCCACCAGGGAATCGTTATCCAGGCCGAGATGCCGGCCCAAGTCCGCCGCGCGGACTGCGAGACGCTCGCAATGGCCTTCGGTGTAGGGGTCGCGACTTTCTACGCTGAGGCCGAGAGTGCAGAGAACTGAGTCTGCGGTTTCGAGTTCGTCAGTGAATTCTTTTACGCGAAGCAGCGACTTCACCCGCGCCGTTAACTCTTCGGCCAGCACGGGCTTGTTCAGGAAGTCGTCGGCGCCGGCCTCGATGCCGCGCACTTTGTCGGCGCTGTCGCTGAGACCGGTGATTAGAACAAAAGGAATCAGACGAGTAGCGGCATCGCTCTTCAACTCGCGGCAGAGATCGTAGCCCGATTTACCCGGCATTCTTACGTCAGAAAGAATCAGGTCGGGGGCCTGACGGCGAATTTCGGCCAGCGCCTGTTCGGCATTTTCGGCGGTCACCACTTCGTAGCCGCGCTGCTCGAGCAATTGGCTCATCAGTCCCGCAATCGTAGGATGGTCATCGACTACCAGAATCCGCGAGGCGCGCCGTGGCAGAACTAGATCCATATCAGATGAGAATGCTCTTCCGGGTGGGAAGTTGTACAGTGTTCGCCGGGTTACCGGGCCGTTTCTTAAAAAGAAAGTAGCCTGAAGCAACCTCTTCTGCAGATTTTACTGTAATACTCGAGTTAGGGGCGAAAGTAGTCATAGGACTCTAGTCGATTTCATTCCCACTTCGGGACGGGCACGCAAGAATTGTGACGTGTAACCTTGTGCGGGCCGCATTTTGTTGCTTACTCTCGACCATGCGCTGGCAATGGCAAGATTCCTGCCTCGTGGTTCTGGCGGTTGGATTTATGGTTGTTTCGCCGATTGCACTGGCTGCGTCGGCCAAGACGCATGCGGTCACGCTAGGAAAATGGACGACGGTGCAGTGGCTCGGCGCGGGACCTGAAGAAGAGAGAGCGCTCACTTTGAAAGTGCGGCCGCTTCTGGTGGATGGGCGCATCAAGGAATTTACTTCCGGTCTGGCCCACGAGGTGACCGACCGGCTGTTCGCGATCCGGCGCGCGTTTCGTCTGAACGATAGTCTTCCGCAGGAGACTGCGGGGCCGCGCTGGCAGTGGCAGCGCGGAGGATGGCTTCTTGTGGACCGCGCGACCGGCCGGATCGCTCCGCTGGCGCTCCCCGATTTTGATGCGGTTTATTCCGACGTGAGCTGGTACCGGGACTATGCGGCGTACTGCGGAGTCTCCGACGAGGGCAAGAAGATCTATGCCGTGGTGGCGCAACTGAACCGGCGCAAACCAGTGTTGAGAAAGTTGCTGGAAGCAGGAGAGGTTGTCGAGGCGGAAACAAAAGCTGCTGGGACCGACTTTGCCTGTCCCACGCCCGCATGGCAAAGGTCGCCGGTGCGGGTGAGCTTCGAAGACGGACCGGCGAAAAAGACGTTCGCGATTCGCGGACACGTTGTGGATGTAATGAGCGAAGAAGTCGACGAAGAAGAAGCCGCGAAATAGTTGGTTCAGCCTCGCGAGGCCAGCATTTCGCAGACGCGGAGGATGGTGTCGCGCTGGGATTCGCCCATGGTGAGAAATTCGAAGCCGTAACGGAGGCCCTCCCGGTAGCGAACGATGGCGCGCACTTTCAAGGGATAGGGGGTCAACGGCAAAGGGATCTCAAGCGAAACAATTTCACCCTTTTCGAGTTCGCCAGTGAGAGTGGCGCCGATGCCATCCTGGCCAAGTTCGGTGGAACGTCCCCAGCAGTTGCGAAACTCACCATCCTGAAACATGCGGACTTGCATGCGGGCGTCAAGGGCAAAGCGCGGGAAGCGGCGCTGCCGAGCCCCGGGTTCTGGCGATTTCGAGAGCGCGAGTTTTGCTTTGGCAGACATAAATAAAATTAGCGGTCGGGAACTTGGGGTTCGTTCCAAATTCTGAGTAGCAGCTGCTTCTTCACAAGACGGAATACTGGCTAATTTCCATGTAAGAGATAGCCGGGTTCGAGGGGAAGTTTGCCTGCGAGTTTGACTACGGCAACACTGCTGTTGATGGAGTAGACGTCAACCACGCCGATGGCGCCGGGGAGAGAAGCCACTTTATTGACCAGATCTTCGTCGGAGGTGGCGACTACGATGGCGGGGTGGTTGGGGCGTCCGTGATTAGAAGTGGTAATAAGGCCGTTGAGTTCGTTCTCGGAGAGGCCGTAAACCTTTTCGAGGACAACTTTCATTTCGGGGGCGGACGGGGCACGCATGACAAAAGTGACCGGCTTGCCGTCGGGCCAGCGGTTGGTCTGGGCTTTGCAAACCTTCACCAGGTCGGGAAGAGTGATGGCGCCCACGGTATTAGCTTTGTTGGAAACCAGGGCAAGGTCGCGGGCGGAGGCCAGCGAGGCAGCCATTGCTAGAAATATCGATACCCGTAGAAATTGACGACGCACGCTTCAGTCTCCCCCGCAATTACAAAATCTCAGAATGATTGTGAGGGATGGAGGGTCATCGATAAAAGGTAACGAAGGTCACGAGGAAGATTGGGCCGGAAGCCAAAAAGGGCGCGGCTCGGAGGCCGCGCCCTCCTCGACAGGAACAATTTACCGCTTACGCTGCAACGCTCCGTGCGGCGCAATCGGATGAAGGATGGAGACCGACGACGACTTGGCGGCGCCGGGAATACCGGAACCGCTTTGCTGCTCCGCAATTCCGGTGCCGATCTGGTTGTTGTCAGTCTCGAGCACAAGAGCTGTAGAGCCGTTGACGATGTAGAAGTTGCCGTTAAAGAAGTTTGTTTGGAACGCACTCACACCGCCGCTGGGAGCTGAGTAGGTGCCATTCAGCGCTTGGTTAAAGGTAGTGGTTCCCTCATCGTTCAAATCAACAATACCGGTGAAACCGGTGCTGGTGGTGGTGAACTCGGCGATGTCGTCTTCTTCGAAGAAACCTCCGGCGGTCCCAACGTTGATGGCAGACAGGTTCATTCCAAAGCCCTGAGTAGCGGCAATGGAAGTGCTGGTTTGTACGAAGCCGGTGCCTACCGTGACCCCGTTGAAGCCGATGGTGGTGGGATTATCAATTTCAACCAACTCGACTCCACTGACGCCATTTGTGGTGAAAGGATAAGCGGCGAAGCTATAGGTGCCGGAGACGCCATTGGCGGCGCCATTGCTGAAACCGGTGAGGGCGAGGGTGGAACGTCCGCCGGCGATAGCGGTAAAGCCGCCGGTGATGGCAGTTTGTTGGCCGATGGCGCCGTTATCGTTGAAGTCTTCTATACCGCCGGCTGCGACCGCGCTATTGGCGTCGAATGGGATGGTACCGGCGAGAGCCAGCGGCAAGTTGCCGCTGTCAAAGCCACCCATGCTGAAGACGAGGGTAGAGGACGCAGGCAAAGTAGTCGCCGGAGTGTACGCATCTCCGGTAAGAATGAACAGGCCATCGGTTTCGACGAGCTTGAGGTGCGTGCTGTCGATGGCATAGACGTCGAAGACCAGAGTACCGAAGGGCGATACCAGATTGGCTGTGCCGGGCGCGGTGCCGCTACCGACGGTGATGAATGAAGTAGTCGGAACGGTGTAATTCGTGGTTGCACTGCCGCCATTGTTGAAGTCGGCAAAGCCAGCGGTGACCATTCCGCTTGCGTCCAGGCTGACGGTGCCCGCGGTGGCGAAAGCCGCGCTGGAGCCAAAGCCGGTAAGACCGAAGGTGAGACTTGCAATGGCGCTTTGCGTCACAGCGGCGGGCTGCAGATCAAGCACTCCGCTGCCGCTGCCAAAGGTATCGAACTCAGTGACCAGGCCGTGGGTCTTTGAGGTGAGCACGAAATCCAGAACGAAGTTGCCGCTCGCTGTATCGAGCGTGGCGAGGCCGCGGCCATCGACGGTCATGGTGTAAGAACCGCCGGTGATTGCCTGGGCAGGCTGAACCCCAACGCCGCCGTCTTCTGCGTCGATAGAACCACCCGTAATGCCGCCGTTGCCGTTGGCTACGAAATCGCCGACCAGGACAATAGGAGCACCAACAGTAGAATCTGAGCCGGTTGTCGAGAAGACGTAAGTGCCGCTTAGACTGCTGGGACTGAAGCCGCCGCTGGGAGGCGGGACTGCTCTGGGTGTGCTGCTGCCGCCACAAGCGGCAAGAAAGGCAAGCGAAGATACGGCGAGGAGCAGAGAAAAACCTTGGCGCACTGACATAACTTCCCCCTGAGAGAACGGATCGTAGAGCCGGGTCACCTTATGATTTCGAGGTTAGCACAGCTGAATTCTTTGGCATTGAACCCGAACCACAGGAATAAGTAGCGCGAGAGTAGGGAATTTTTCAGGTCGCAAGGTATACAGATCTTTACATTCCTTGAAGATGTGGGGAATTTCGAGCATGCGGCTATCACTCAAAGAGAATGTCCTTTTGGGTGCGAGGGCTGGGTGAAGAGCACGGAAATTCCGGTAGCATGGTGGAAGCTAGTGGGAGAAAAATCTTGAATAGACTTGGAAGCTGCGGGCTGACTTGTGCGCTGGCGTGCGCACTCGCGACAGGAATGTTCGCTCAGGCCGTCGCTGGGCAGAAGGCTGCGCCTGCGACCGGAGTGCAAAAGCCAGCCAAGAATGCGGGCATTACGCAGGAAAAAGAGAATGGGTTAGTGATCGAGCCGGCGGAGTTGCCGGGAACGTATCCCCATGGAACCTACCTGGTGAATCTTCATGCCCGCGGAAATTATGTGCCGGTGCTGCGCTGGAGCGTTGGCGCGGGCACTCTGCCGCCGGGGATTACTCTGGACGATAACGGGACGTTGCATGGCGAGGCGCAGCGGGCGGGAGAATATCAGTTTGTGATTGTGGTGCGGGATGGCGGGAAGCCGGAGCAGGCGGTGCAGAAGCCATTCAGCATCAAAGTGGTGGAGGGGATCACGGTGGCGTGGAAGGTTCCGGCGCACGTAACGGGAAACCGGATCGACGGCGCCGTGGAAGTGACAAACGCCACAGCGGACGATGTGGATCTGACGTTTGACGTGAAGGCGGTGGCGGAGAATGGGCGGGCCACGGAGATTGGATACCAGCATTTTCCCCTGAAGCGCGGGACGATTGCCATGGCGCTGCCGTTTGGCGAGACGCTGCCGCATGGCGACTACACGATTTACGTAAATGTGAATGGCGAAATCGCGGCCCGCAATGCAATCTATAAACAGCAGATGCAGGGTCCGAAGGTGCTGCAGGTCATCGTGGGACCCTAACGGTGGTCCGCGAGACTGGCTTACCGTGGTCACGTTGACTGAGGTTTACGGTTTCTGAAAAACTGACAGTTCTATTTCTCGGCTCTTCGGCTAAAATTTAGTCTCGTTGAATATGGAACTGCTGCTTAATCTCGCGTGGGTGTTGCTGGCCGTGCCGGCATGTTGGCTGTGGCGGCAGAGTGCGCAGTTGCGAGGCGAGCGCAGGTTCAATTCGCTGCAAATATTGCTAGCGCTGGGATGTGCGCTGGTCCTGCTGTTTCCGGTGATCTCAGCGTCGGACGATCTGCATGCCATGCGGACGGAGATGGAGGATTCGTCCTCCACCAACAAACGCGCGGTGAGGCAGAGCAGTGGGGATAAGATTTCGGGTGGAACCCGCCTGCAGGGACCTCCGGCTTTGGTTGCGAGCGCGGCCGGGCCGATCGCGCCACAGGTTGAGCGGCTAGAATTGAGCGATCGAAGTGTGTCTCCCGCGGCATCGAAGTGCGTGCTTCGCGGAGGCCGGGCACCTCCTTTTTCCTTCCTGGGGTAGCTCGAAGTATTTTCCAGACAATTGATGGGGTTTGCCAGTAGGTGGCAGCGATCATCCCGCAGCGATGGCTTCGCTGCCTATTAAGCGGCTACGCGGAACGCGTCGATACTTAATTGCGACGCTGGGCTCTGGAGCGTACTCAAACAAAAATCGGCAAACTGGTTTGTGCATGATTCAGGAACAATGTTGGGTGGCATGAGAATGCGAAGGAAATTCTGGAGCGGTTGCGGATTCGCGCTGCTGGCCGCGGTGGCCCTGGCCCAGACTGCGCCGCAAAGTTTGCCGGCTCCGCACGAGGCCTGGACATGGGAGCAAGTGAAAATTCAATTTGACATTAACAATCCCACGCTGCAGGCCGACAAGCTAAGTATTGAGGAAGCGAAAGCACAGGAGATCACGGCGTTTCTGCGTCCGAATCCGACTTTCAACTTCAGCCTGGATGGCACACAGATCACGCCTGATCAGGGGATCTGGCGGCCATTTGCGGGGACTTATGAAACCCCCGGCATCAGCTTTCTGCAGGAGCGGCAGCACAAGCGCGGGTTACGCCTGGAGAGCGCCAAGAAAGCCACGCTGATCGCGGAATCGAACCATGCCGACATGCAGCGCACCATGTTGTTCAACCTGCGCAGCGCGTTCGTCTCGGCCTTGCAGGCGAAGGCGGTGCTGCAACTGGCTAAGGACAATCTTGTTTACTACGACCACGTGCTGAAAATCAGCAAAGATCGTTACGATGCCGGCGACATTGCGCAAATCGATTTCGACCGCCTGGAATTGGGACGCGTGCAGTATGAATCGGACTTGCAATCGGCACAGCAGAATCTGTTAAACGCAAAGATCCAATTGTTGACCCTGTTGAATTCACGAACACCGGTGGATGAGTTCGACGTGAGCGGAACTTACGATTTCAATGAGCAACTGTCCTCGCGAGACGAATTCCGGAAGATTGCGCTGGAAGAACGCCCGGACCTGAAGGCGGCCGTGGAAGCGGTGGATAAGGCGCACACCGATCACAAGCTGGCGGTCGCCAACGGATCGACCGATCCAACCTGGGGCGCGTGGTTTACGCACAACTCATCCAACAACAATCCCTTCGGTCTGAATACTCTCGGCGTGAGCGTTAGCATCCCGCTGCGCATCTTCGACAGGAATCAAGGGGAGAAGCAGCGGACAAAAGTAGACATCATTCGGCAGGAACGACTGCGCGAAGCGGCGGAAGCCGGGGTGCTGAATGACGTTGATACCAGTTACGCCGAAGTGGCGAGCGACCTGATTTTGCTGCGGCCTTATAAAGCAAAGTATTTGCAGCAGGCGGTGAGGGTGCGAGACACGATTTTCTTTTCCTACCAGCATGGCGGGACCGCGCTGCTCGATTTTCTGAACGCGGAGAGTGAGTACCGCATGGTGGAGTTGAGCTACACCAACCTGGTGGGATCGTACTTGACGGCGGCGGCGCAACTGAACGAGGCCGTGGGCCGCGAGGTTATTCAATGAGGATAAAGGGTCAACGAAAAACCGGGGCGCAGGTTCTTACAGTAACGATGCTGTGCGCCTTGCTGTGGGCTGGAGCAAGCTGTTCCAAGGATGCACCGGTGGCGGAGAGTAAGCCTCCGGTATCGATGGATCCCGATGTTTTTTCGGCGGAGCAGGCGGAGTTGTTCAAGACCGCCAAGGCGGAAACTCGGGCATTGCCCAGTGAATTGACGGCGAATGGAATCGTAACGCCGGATGTGAACCGCACCATCCACGTGACCTCGCTCGGCGGCGGCCGCGTGATTGATTTGAAGGTGAAGCTGGGCGATAACGTGAAAAAGGGACAAACGCTCTTGATTATTTCGAGTCCCGACCTGGCAGCAGCGATGTCGGACTATCAAAAAGCAGTAGCCGATGAAGTGCTTTCGCACAAGGCGCTGGAGCGGGCGCAGCTTTTGTATGACAAAGGTGCGATCGCCGCAAAAGACCTGGAGACAGCGCAAGACCTGGAAGACAAAGCCAAGGTGGATGTGTCGACCTCGGCGGCTCATGTGCGCGTGCTCGGAGCGGACCCGGCTCATCCCAGTTCCACCATTGATTTGCGGGCCCCGGTGGCGGGAACGATTGTGGAACAGAACGTCGCCGGATTCGAAGGAGTTAAGAGTCTGGACAACACGCCCAATCTTTTCACGATTGCCGACTTGAGTCAGGTGTGGGTGGTGTGCGACGTATTCGAAAACAATCTGGGAGATGTGCATCTGGGAGACACAGCGGAAATCCGGCTGTCGGCTTTTGGCGAGCGGGTTTTCCGGGGCAAGGTGTTGGATATTTCGCGGGTCCTTGACCCCAATACAAGATCGGCGAAGGTAAGGGTCGTCCTGCCCAATGGCGACGGAGCCTTGCGATCGGGAATGTTTGCAGTGGCGAAGTTCAAATCGCGCAAGATGTCAGACCGCGTAGTGATTCCGGCGACCGCCATCATGCGGCTGCACGACAAGGACTGGGTGTTCCGCAAAGAAGGCGGCAAGAACTTCCGCAGAGTGGCAGTGCAAGCGGATGGCTTAGCGCCCGATGGCATGCAGGAGATTCGCGAAGGCGTAAAAGCCGGCGATGAAGTGGTGGCCAACGCCCTGGAATTTTCCACGGAAGTGGCGGAGAAGAAATAAGCGTGAATTTAGCGCGCGTGAACGAGATTCGAGTGAACTATAGATGATCCGCAAGTCCATTGATCTCGCTTTAAACAACCGGCTGCTGGTACTGGGCGGGGCCCTGGTGCTGTTCGTGTGGGGAATTATTTCTTTCCACAATCTTCCCATCGAAGCCTATCCCGACGTGGCTGACACCTACGCGCAAATTATCACGCAATGGCCGGGGCACGCGGCGGAAGAGGTTGAGCAGCAGATCACGGTCCCGCTGGAAGTGGAATTGAACGGAGTGGCCCACCTCACGCACCTGCGTTCCGTCTCGCTCTCCGGGCTCTCGATGATCACAATTATTTACGACGACGACATCACGACGTTTAATGCGCGTCAAGAGGTGTTGGACCGGTTGCAGCTGGTGACGCTTCCGACGGGAGTGAATCCCGGCATCGGTCCGGACTACAGCCCGACCGGGCAGATCATGTTCTACACGCTGACCAGCACCAATCCCAAATACGACGTGATGGAGTTGAAGACGCTGAACGACTGGTTTGTGGTGAACCAGTTGAAATCGGTTCCGAACATTGTCGATGTAAATCCATTTGGCGGGCCGACACGTGAGTATCAGGTGCAGGTAGATCCGGGGAAGCTGGTGTCGTATGGATTGACGCTGGCCCAGGTGGAAACCGCGCTGGCTGCCAACAATATTAATGCGGGCGGCGGATTTATTGAACGCGGCGAGCAGGCGCTGAATGTGCGAGCCGTCGGACTGATGCAGTCGACCGACGATATTGCGGCGACGGTAGTCAAGGTGCAGAACGGGACTCCGGTGCGGGTGCGGGATTTGGGGCAGGTGGTGCAGGCGCCCAAGGTGCGGCTGGGGCAACTGGGCAAGGCGATTCGCAAAGAAGATGGAACCATCGTCGATAGCGATGATGTGGTGGAAGGAATTGTTCTGCTACGCAAGGGAGCGGTGGCCGAAACCACGCTGGCGGCGCTGCACAAGAAGATCGACGAGTTGAATGGAACGAACGGGCAACATGGACTTTTACCCGTAGGGGTGAAGTTTGTTCCGCACCTGGACCGCAGCGTGTTGATGAAGCACACCACGCACACGGTGTTGCGCAATCTGACGGATGGCGTGCTTCTGGTCACCCTGGTGTTGTTTCTGTTTCTAGGGAATGTGCGCAGCGCACTGATTGTTGCCGTGACCATTCCCTTTTCCCTGCTCTTCGCCGCGATTCTGCTGGACCTGCGGCAGATTCCTGCAAACCTGCTTTCCTTGGGCGCGCTCGACTTCGGCATGGTAGTGGATGGGTCGGTGGTGATGGTGGAAAACATTCTTCGCCACACTTCATTCGGCAACCAGAAAAAGTCGTTCATGGAAATTATCGGCGTGGCCGCTCATGAAGTGCAGAAACCGGTATTTTTCGCGCGCATCATCATCATCGTTTCTTATTTACCGATTTTCACCCTGCAGCGCGTCGAGGGAAGGCTGTTCGCACCCATGGCGTGGACGGTGGCGTTTGCCCTGCTGGGTGCATTGGTCTTCGCGCTGTTCATCGCTCCGGTGTTGTGCAGTTTTCTCTTCAGCAGTGGAATGAAAGAATGGCGCAACCCCGTCCTGGAATGGTTGAACCATAGCTACGGCCGCTCGTTGGACTGGTGCTTTGATCACGTCAAGTTGACCTTGGGGTTGGGATTACTTGCGCTGGCGGCGATGCTGGGGCTGATCTTCAGCGGAATTATCGGGTCAGAATTTCTGCCCCACCTGGATGAAGGAGCAGTATGGGTTCGCGGAACACTAGCGCCGAGTACCGGGCCGACGGCAGGAATCGATTTGGCCAATAAGGCGCGCGTGGTGCTGGCCGGATTTCCAGAGGTCTCGCAAGTGGTAAGCCAGGTAGGCCGTCCCGACGATGGCAGCGATGCCAGCGGTTTTTACAATACCGAATTTTTTGTAGACTTGCTGCCGAAAGAGAAATGGCGAGCGCAATATCACAGTAAAGATCAATTGATCGCAGCCATGGATGAAGCGCTTAATAAGTTTCCCGGCGTCGATTGGAATTTTTCCCAGCCGATTTCTGACAATGTGGAAGAAGCTGTCAGCGGCGTAAAGGGCGAGTTGGCGGTGAAGCTGTTTGGTTCCGATTTAAAGACGCTGGAGCAGAAAGCAGAAGAGATGCAGGGCGTGATGAGCCAGATCCCGGGCGTGGCGGATCTCGGCACATTTCAGGTACGCGGCCAGCCGAATGTGAACCTGGTGGTGGATCGCGCGGCGGCGGACCGCTTCGGCATCAACGTCAGCGACATTCAAGATGCGGTGGAAGGCGCGGTCGGCGGAAAAGCCGTGAGCCAGATTTTGGTTGGCGAGCAACGGTACGACCTGACGGTAAGATTTCAGCCGCAGTTTCGAAAAGCGGTGGAAGACATCGGAGAAATTCGGATTCTTGCGCCCTCCGGCGAGCGCGTGGCATTGAGCCAGGTGAGCCACATCACGCTGGACGACGGCGCGTCCACGATTTATCGCGAAGGAAATTCTCGATATATCGCGATCAAATACAGCGTGCGCGGGCGCGATTTGGGCAGCACGGTGCGGCAGGCCATTGAAGAAGTCGCGCAAAAGGTAAAGTTTCCCGAGGGTTACCATCTTGACTGGACCGGGGAATACGAGAGCCAGCAGCGCGCCAACCGGCGGCTCGCTTTCATTGTCCCGATTACGTTGTTGCTGATGGCGTTCATTCTTTACTCGGCGTTTGGATCGTGGAAGTGGGTGTTTCTAATTCTGGCCGTGGTGGCCCTCTCTCCGCTGGGCGGCTTCATGAGTCTGCTGCTGACGCACACGCATTTCAGCGTGTCCTCTGGATTAGGTTTTCTGGCGCTGATCGGAGTTTCGGTGGAGATCGGCGTAATCATGGTGGAATACATCAACCAACTGCGCACCCGCGGGATGCCGGTACGCGAAGCAGCGAAAGAAGGCGCGGCGCTGAGGTTGCGTCCGATCATGATGACCATGATCGTGGCCACCCTGGGCTTGCTACCGGCGGCGATGTCGCATGATATTGGCTCGGATTCACAACGTCCGTTCGCGATTGTGATTGTGGGCGGTCTGATCGTCGAACTGGTGGTCAGCGTGATCTTGTGGCCAACGCTGTATGTATTCTGGGCACGGCCAGGAGACCGGCTTCCGCCCTCAGAACAGAGTTTTATGGATGAAGGCGAACACGTTGACTAGGCCGGTATAGCGGCGTTCAGGCACATTCGCCATCCCAGAGAAACGCCGTTGCTGGCGAAATCGAGAGTCGACAAAGCTCCGACGTGCATGGCGAGCATCTGCCGAAACAGACTGGGATCGGAACAGAAGGCGCGCATGACGTGCTGCCGGAAAGAAGTTTTCCAGTCGAGTGCCAGCATCAGGCGGGCCATCATGGCGGGGCGCCGGGCAAGCGCGCGGTGCTCGGCCTGATAACGGCCGAGGTCGCCGTGCGCAAAACATTCCGCCAACAATTGCGCCTGCCGAAATGTCAGGCAAAGACCTTCGCCGGTAATGGCATCAACCGCGCCGGAAGCATCGCCCACCAGCGCAACATTCCCCCGATAAACTTCGTGCAACATACGGGTAGATGAAATTGCGCCACGCTCGGGCGATGAAACTTCCGAGCCGCGCAAGCGAGATTCTACACCGGGAAATTTTGCCAGAGCCGCATCGAGGCGAAGGTGCGGATCGTTGGAGACTAGCGCGACGCAGATCTCGTCGGAGGCAACCGGGGTGATGTAAATCTGGCAGCCGGGACCCCAGTGAATCTCCATGCAGTCGCTCCAGGGAGCGATACGGTAGTGACGGCGAAAAGCAAAGCGAGTGCGATCGGAACGATAGCGATCAAGATTGGCCCAGCGGCGAACCAGAGAAGAACCACCGTCTGCGCCGACGATCCAGCGCGAGCGAATCAGTTCTTTTCCCAGCAGAATGCCTTCTGGATGCAATCCCGTGACAGGAGTTTGCCATAGTAGCGAAACTCCGGCGGCTTGCGCGCGTTCAATCATGATGCGATGCAGAACCGTGCGGCGCACGCCGATGCCGCCACCGTGCGGGAAACTGGCATCCACGCGGAGTGGGCCACTGATGAAACGGATGCCGCGGAAGGGGTGCGATTCTCCTGCGGGCACGGTGATCCCCAACTTTGCAAGAGCATCGCGACCATCCGGCATCAGACCTTCGCCGCAAGGCTTGTCGATGGGAGGACGCGACCCGTCGGCAACGATGACTGTCAGGCCCCGCTGGCGAGCCGCGATGGCCGCCGCCAAACCGGCAGGGCCCCCGCCGACTACGAAAAGATCTGTGCTTCCTGCCATAGATTGAAAATTCAACATTTGTCGCCCAAAGGAGGTTTATGCCGCAAAGCTCTTTTAGGTTAGATGCACGTCCCCTAGGCTGCGATTGCCCGGCGGGCCAAACCTAATGCTTCCGACCAGAAAGCACCCGGACGGTGAGCCAGATCGATCACATCGCGGAGCGCGGTGACAAAAGCGCTGACCTGGTCCCGGGTGACGGTCAGCGGAGGAGCGACTTTCAAAACCATGAAATTGTTTCCGCAGATTTGCGTGAGGAAGCCGCTGCGGAATAAACGCATGACCAATATTTGTCCGAACATGGCGGGATGAATCTTGGCGAAGGCCTCGAATGGGGCGCGCAGTGAGAGCGGCCGCGGAGTGCGGAATTCGATGCCGAGCAATAATCCCCGGCCGCGAATTTCTTTCACCATCTCGTAGCCATTGAGAGCAGAGGAGAGTTGTTCGTGTAAGTCCGCGCCTATCTCTTGTGCGCGACGGCCAAGCTGTTCATGGGCCAGCACGTCGAGGGTCGCCAGCCCGGCGCGCATGGAAAGGCTGTTCTCGCTAAAGGTGGAGGCGTGCACGATGGAGCGCTTAAATGAACTGAAGACGGAGCGATGAATGGCATCGGACATCAGCACGGCGCTGACTGGAACCAACCCTCCGCTCAGGGCCTTGGCCAGAATTACGATGTCAGGCGAAACACCAAATTGATGCGAGGCCAGGAAGGTACCGGTGCGGAACATTCCAGTTTGCACTTCATCTGCGACTAGCAGAGTTCCATAACGGTGGCACAGAGCTTGCGCCTCTCTCAAGTAATTCGGTGAAGGAACGCGAATGCCACCTTCCGCCTGGATAGGTTCGACAAAAAACGCCGCGTGAGGTCGAGTCGACACTTCTTTTTCCAGTGCCGCGAGATCGCCGAAGGGAACGAAAGCCGTGTCGGGGAGAAGTGGTCCGAAGCCGCTTCTCCAGTATTCGCCGTCCATGAGCGAGAGCGCACCGCAGGTGAGACCGTGAAAGGCGCCGTGGCAAGCAATAAGTCCGGTGCGCCCGGTATGGGCGCGAGCGAATTTGATTGCAGTCTCCACCCCTTCGCTTCCCGAACTGGCGAAAAATACTTTGGTAAGCGATCCGCCGGCCAGCTTGCATAACCGTGCTGCCAAATCTCCGGCAAGTTCCGCCACGTTGCTTTGCAGCATGACCGGGCCTGATCGATCCAACTCATCCTTAAGAGCTTGAATGATCGCGGGATGATTGTGGCCTGTGTTATGGACGCAGTATCCGGAGAGAAAGTCAATGATGGTGCGGCCGTCGAGAGTGCTAAGTTCCGCCCCCGCACAGCGCTCGTAGATCACGTTCATCTCCAGCAGGTTCAGCAACTTGGTCCATTGCGGGTTTACGTGATCGGCATACGACTCGGTTGCAAGCGTTTCGGCAAAGGGCATAAGTTTTAAAGGCGTAGAAAGCGCCACTCTTCGGCTTGATCGAGAATTCTATGCGGATAAACGGGCGTCGTGGCCGGCTTAGTAAGTGTGATGCCGTCCCAAGAGGGGCTGGTTGCCCCTCTAACAAGGCAATTGGCGGCTGTTTTACATGGAATTTACTCGTAATTGGAAACCAGAAAGGGAACCTGAGGACTATCAGTGCATCCAATCTTGAGATTTGCAACTCTTAGAGGAATACCAGTGAGATGAGGTCGAGTTTGAAAAAGCTTCTCAAGAATTTGCTGATGATTCCCTGTGTGTCGCTGATCGCAGTTCCGTTAATTGCTCAGTCTGATGCCAAGGCAAAGTTAACCGGCAATGCGGTGTTTCAAAGCAATTGCGCGAAGTGCCATGGCAAGACGGCCGAGGGACGCCACTTCGGCGGCCCGTCGTTAATCTCCGAAAAAACACGCGCCATGTCGAACGACGATGTGCGGAATATTATTGCGAACGGCAAAGGACATATGCCGAAGTATTCCGGAAAGCTGTCCAATGAAGAGATGGATACGCTGGTGCAGCAGATCAGGAATGCGGGACAGAAATAATGCTTCAGGGGTCAGTCTTACATTCTTGAATCGAGACGAATACTGAGGATGTTGGCGCGTGGAAAAAATTAAAGAGTTCCGAGGTGGTGTTGGGTCCATTCGTCTCGGCCAGTAGCTCGCGTTAGACCCTTGCTTGACCTGCTGTGCTGCTGCCCTTGCGGGTGCGCTGCATGCGATCTTTGCTCGGGCTCCGGGCTTACCGCCAACCGGAAAAACCTACCCAACGCCTCGGAACTCTATCTTGCCTTCAACTGGGTTTCTGGTTCGTCTCGACCAGCGCTTTGCTATAGACCCTTGCTTGCCTTCCCTGGCATTTTGCAATGTTGCGGGTGACTTCGCTTGAGCCCCGGACGCCGCGCCAACCGGAAAAACTTTTGAAACTGTCAAAGAACGATCTTGTTGTACGCCTTTTTATTTTCCAGTCAATAAAAAGTTGGCGATTTTATCTTCTTTATTTTCAATGGAGTGCAGCTGGTTCACAGGCGGGTGCCAGCATTTGGTGCATTGGGGCTGAACCTCTTCGCGCAGGAAGCGGGCTGGGCGCGGGTTTCCGTACCTCACGGAAGCGGAGAATGGAGAAAAGTCTGCCGCCATAAATTTTTGCCTGTGCAAATCCGGCAAATTGCGCTGCCGGCGTGCCATCTGCGCTCGCCCGCAAAGCCGCATGAATAGCGGTTGCGCGGGGAAATAGATGGGTGCTTCGCTGAATACCGGCGGTATGGGCTTAATTCCTTGACAACATCGGGAACTCTGCTAAAGTTCGAGAAAAGCTGCATCACGTATAATTCGACTCACAGGTGCCCTGTCTATGAAGAATGTTTATGAAGTTTTGCGGCAGAAAGAAATGGAGTTGGCGCGGCTGGAAAAGGAAGTAGAAGCGCTGCGGCTGGTGGCTCCCTTGCTTTCGGAAGAAAAGGAAATGAACTCCGATATGGTCAAGCCGGCGATGGCGGTAAATGGACCGCAACAGCCGATTCGAATTCCGGCGCCGCCGGTGGTGGCTTCGGCGCAACCAGTGCGTGCCGCGGGCTGGGACGATACCGCCAAGCGCTGGCCGTAGAGGGTTGAGCGCTCACACATTTAAGGCGCCCCGGCGCGCTGAGTTCGCGCTCCTTACCAGCCTGGGACGGCGTCCCGGGCTGTCGTGTTTTTAGGCAATATTATTTACTTCTATACGCCGACGATCTCACTAATCGCCTCCAGCAAGCGGTCCACTTCTTCCACGGTGTTGTAGTGCACCAGGCCGATGCGCAGGAAGCCGCCGGATTTTTCCACGTCGAGGCGCTCGGTCAGATTCAGAGCGTAATAGTTTCCATCCCAAGTGAAGAAGCCCTTTTCTCCCAGCCGAGTGGAAAGTGCCAGCGGTGTTTGCTTATCGGTCTGATTGATCACCCGCAGTGCAATGGTGGGGCAACGCTCAGCAAAGCGAACGGGATCGGTGATGCCGTAAACCTTGATGTTAGAAATTTGCGAGAGGCCGGTGAGCAGGCGTGTCATCAATCCGTATTCGTAATGATGTATGGCGTCGAACGACGCCACGATAGCGGCGCGGCGCCCGGCTGTGGTGGGACGGGAGCGGTGAGCCAAGTCGGCGATGTAGTCGACGCAGGCAGTGATTCCTGCAATGCATTCGTGATTGAGCGTGCCCCACTCCCAGCGGTTGGGAACCGCGTCAGTGAGCGGACGAACTTTATATGGATGCAGGCGGGCGAGGTGCTCGCGCTTGCCGAAGAGCACTCCCATATGCGGGCCGAAGAATTTGTAGGTAGAACAGGCAAGAAAATCGCAATCGAGCGCGGCAACGTCGACCAGTCCGTGAGGACAGTAGTGAACGGCGTCGACGTAGGCGAGAGCTCCGGCGGAATGCGCGAGGCGGACGATGGCTTTTACCGGATTGATCGTGCCCACGGCGTTCGAGGCATATCCCACCGCGACTAATTTTGTTCTCTCGTTGATTTTAGAAGCCAGGTCGGCGAGATCGAGCGTGCAACTATCTTCATGAATTTCAGCCCAGCGGATGGCAACGCCTTTTTCTTCGAGCGCGAGCCAGGGTGAGACGTTGGCGTCGTGATCGAGGCGCGTGACCACAATTTCATCGCCGGCGCCCAGGTCGCGTCCAATGGCCCGCGACATCATGTAGGTCAGCGTGGTCATGTTAGGACCGAAGACGATTTCATCGGCGCCGCAATTCAGGAAGTCGGCCATGGCGGCGCGGGCTTCGGCGAGCATGGCGTCGGTGTTGCGGCTGGTGGAGTAGGCTCCGCCAGTGTTGGCGTTATCGCGGCTCAGGTAGCCGGAGATGGCGTCGATCACGCGCTGCGGAACCTGGGTCCCACCGGGGCCGTCGAGAAACGCAGCGGGATGTCCGTTGACGGTTTGGGCGAGTGAGGGGAATTGGGAACGGACGGAAGAGGCATCTAAGGCGCTGGAGAAATCAGTTTCAATCGTTGGCATGGTAGTGATCTATCTTCCCACGGCCCGCACAAAGTCCGCCAGCATCCCGTAAGCCGTCGCATACAACCCAGGATTGTCCTCGGTGATGGCGAGGCCCGGGAAGATGTCGGTTTCGAAATATATGTAGGACGACGAGCCAGAAATCTTTCCCATTGGGCTGCTGCTCAAGACTTTCTCCGGCGCGACGGTGGCCTTTACTCCGCTGCCCACTCGTTCCGCGCGGCATACAAGTTTGAAGGGCCAGCCATCGCGTTTGCCGTTGCGCACCGCGTTTGGCGTGAGATCACGAATGCCCTCGCGATAGATGTCGTCCAGTCGCACCGGAATATCCATCAGCACTGTGATTAGCGCGGCGGTTTTAACGGCAGCGTCCCAGCCGTCGATGTCGTAGGTGGCATCGGTTTCGGCGATGCCAAGGGCTTGCGCTTTTTTCAGTGCCTCGTCGAAGGTGAGCCCATTCTCCATCTCGCTGAGAATCACGTTCGTCGTGGAGTTCAGGATGCCGTGAAATCCCTGCAAGTGAATCGCGGGTAGCTGATCGAACAGAGAAAAAATGGGAACGCCATCCATCACCGTCGATTCAAACAGGAAGCGCTTGCCCCTGGCTGCAGCGAGGTCGCGGAGGTCGCGATGGGCGTGGACGATGGGGCCTTTGTTGGCGGTGATGGCGTGGGCTCCGTGCTCGAGGGCGGCACGGATGTGTTCGACGGCGGGCTGGCCAGTCTCGACATTGAGGGAAGTGGCTTCGAAGAGAACGTCGGCGGCGGCAACTTTCAGCCAGGTGTGGGCAGTAGAGGGCTCTGATTCCAATTGCGGGCTTTTAGCGGGCAAGCGCTCCCGCTCGGCACCAGCTGGACGCATATGAGCAGGATCGAGGCCGCTGGGGTCGGCGACCCAACCCAAGCGGCGGCTTGCGACCCCAGTGATGCGGAAGGAGATTCCGTAGCGCTCGCGGAGTTCGACTTCACGGTTCTGCAACAACTGCACCAGCGTACGGTTGACGTTGCCGAATCCGAGGAAGCAAAGATTGTAGGTGCGAATGTGGGAACTCCACGACTCCGCCGCTGCCGGCGGGAGGTTACCCCATCACAGTGGTGTGTTCGGGTTTCACTTTATATAGCACGCGCACTTCGCCCGGCTGGCCGTAAGGATATTTATCCACGCCGAGATATTTCTTGGCCATCTTATCGATATGCTCGCTGGCGCCGTCTTCGGTGATTTCGACCACGCGTCCGCGAATTTCGAGATAGCGATAGGGATTCTCCGGGTCCATTAATGCCATGGCTACACGCGGGTCGCGGCGGACATTCTTATCTTTTTGCCGTCCGCGGGCGGAGTTAAAAATAATATGCTCGCCGTCAAAGTCGCACCACACCGGCGTGACCTGCGGGCGGCCATCGGGCATGAGAGTGCTGAGGCTGGCAAAGGCGCGCTTCTGAAAAAGATCGCGATATTTCTCGGGGATTACGTCCGGCATAAGGTCTCCTTGCGTGGTGCAAATGGACAGCACATTATAGAACGAAGTGGAAGCGCAGTCAGCCGGGCCCACGATGTAAGGGCTTTCCGTCGATGCAGCATCCGTTTAACCTGTCGGCTTGGCAAAACTCACAAAATTGGGCCTCGTTCGCTTTCCAGCGATCGAGGCGGGAGAGTTTCACCTGCATGCGTGCGCAAGGAAAAAATAAACCGGCTTGGCTTCTGGTATTCGCGCTCTTAATCCCTTCACTTGTTACCGCCCAGAGCGTGAAGTATCCGCCCACCATCGTCTTTATGACCGACTTCGGAGTGGTCGATGATTCGGTGGCGATCTGCCGCGGCGTGATGTATTCCATCATGCCCGATCTGCGGATCGTCGACCTTACGCACCAGGTCACCCCATTTTCGATTCTTGATGGCGCGCGCTTTCTCTACGGCGCCACGCCGTATTATCCGGCGGGAACAGTGTTTGTTGTGGTTGTCGATCCTACAGTTGGCAGCACGCGCAAGGCGATCGTCGCCAAGTCGAAACGCGGGCAATATTTTGTGCTGCCCGACAACGGAGTGCTCACGCTGGTCGAGCAGCGTGACGGCATTGAGAGTGCGCACGAGATCACCAATACAGATTGGATGATCGGCACCAAGCTGTCATCCACTTTTCATGGGCGGGACATTTTTTCTCCCGTCGGCGCCCATCTTTCCCGGGGAGACGACTGGACCAAAGTTGGTCCCGAGATGCCGGTGGCATCGTTGGTGCGGCTGGAGATAAAGGCCGCACGGTTTGACGATCGAGGCGTGACTGCGGAAGTGATCGCGACCGATGGTCCCTTCGGCAATCTGGTTACGAATCTGGACGGCGAAGAATTCTTAAGGCTGGGTTATCAGCGCGGCCAGGAAGTTCCGGTAAAGCTCGGCGGTAAAGAGATGAAGGTGAAGTTTGTGAGAACGTTCAGTGACGTGCCGGTAGGGGATCCTTTGCTGTACATCGATTCCCGCGGACATCTTGGTGTAGCGGTGAACCAGCAAAGTTTTTCCGGAAGATATGGAGTGAAGCCGCCGGTGGAGTTGTTTATCCCTAGAGCGAAATAAGCGCTAAACGACATTGTTATGGTGCGGAGATTGCTGCGTCCTCTGCGATGCGGGGCAACACGGCGTGTAACAGCGCTTCGAAGCTTTCGCGCACGCGTTCTCCGGTTTCCATCACTTCCTGATGCGAGAGCGGCTTATCGAGAATTCCTGCCGCCATATTGGTGACGCAAGAGATGGCGAGAACTTTGATTCCCAGATGACGCGCGGCAATGACCTCAAGAGCGGTCGACATTCCCACCAGGTCTGCGCCAATGACGCGGAGATAGCGGATCTCCGCAGGTGTCTCGTAGCTTGGACCAAGCAGCGCGGCGTAAAAACCTTCGTGCAAAGTCATTCCGAGTTTGCCGGCCTCTTCGCGGGCCAGTTCACGGTAGGCCTTGTCATAGGCGTGCGTCATATCTGGAAAGCGTACGCCGAGGCGGTCGTGGTTCGGACCGACCAGCGGATTCGTGCCTTGCAGATTGATGTGGTCGCTCACCAGCACCAGCGCGCCTTGTTGGTACCTGAGATTGATACCGCCCGCCGCATTGGTCAGAATCACGGAACGAATTCCCATGCGCCCAAAAACGCGCACGGGGAAGGCGACTTCCTGAGCGGAATAGCCTTCATAGAGATGAACCCGGCCCTGCATTACGGCGACGGGAACCGCTCCCGCTTTGCCCACGACCATCTGGCCGGCATGGCCGATGGCCGTTGATCGCGGGAAGGCGGGAATATCGGCGAAGGGAATGCGCGTGGCATCGGCAAGCGAATCGGCGAATGCGCCCAGGCCCGAGCCCAGAACCAAACCGATTTGCGGACGAAGGCTCGTCCGTTGCAAAACAGATTTTGCAGCGCTTTCCGCAAGCATGAATTGATCGGTCATGAGTTCCTAAGCGTGAGGTTATCGGCAACAAGCGTTGGTTCACAAGTCGTCATCTACCAGAAATCGTCCATAGCCGTTACGCTCGAGCCAATCATATAAGAATGTCTGGTAGAGATAAGAGGCGACGATCTCTTCTCCCAGTTCATGGGTCTCGGTGCAGACGAAAGGCAGGCGCAGACCCGCCAGTACTGCAATCAAAGACTGCGTGATCTGGTTGGGCTTTCCCCGCCCAGAGGGATAGGTGCTTTTAACCTGGCTGAGCGGCGCGGTGATCACCAGAAGGCTGTGAGGTAATTCGCTCATTCGGCGCAGACGCTTCACGAATACCGAGCGACTGTGGGTAAAGGAGCACACCAGGTCAGACAAGTCCTTTCGCTCCACCACGCAGGTGTCTTCCATTCCGGCGACGCTATAGTCGCCCAATGCGAGGGTGCGCATCTCCACTCCGGAGAACCAGCCTTTGAAACGGCGAAACGAAAGCGGAATCTGTTCGCGAGTGTCAACCACTGCGATGGGCAGCGGAGTGCGCAACTGCGTTCCGCCGCGCTCCGCTAATACGGGCACAATCGGGTGCGGGACTGGCGTGGCGCTGATCTGCCAGCCCAACGGTGAGGCAATCAAAGCTCGGGACCTACGGTGCAAATAATCTCCTGCGTTTCAGGGCGTCGTGGTTTGGATGCCACTTAATATTTCTTCTCGAACTTCGCGAACTCACCTTCAAGTTTCCACTGCATTCGAGCGCGCTCACTGGTGGCGAGAAACTGCTGACATGCCGCGGATGGTTTGTCGGCTACGGTCGCGTCATTCAGGCACGCCGGGTTCATTCGGAAAACCAGCTTCGTATCTGTCCACAGACTCTGTCCCGGAAGGAAGCTGTGTTCCAGACTCTGCCGCGCGAAGCGCTTCAGATCCGCGTAGGAGAAGCGGTAACTTTCCACCGCGCGTAAATATTCATGGGTCATATCGGAGCGTGACACGCCCTCGTCGTCCGTCGCTAGCGCCACGGGAACGCCGTACTTCATGTAAATCGGCAGGGGATGATCGTCGCCGCTAATTCCCAGAATCATGTCATTGGAGGTGAGCGCAATCTCGACCAGCACATTGCGCTCCGCCATTTCGTGCATCAGTCCAATGGGATCTTTCTCGTTCATCACCGCGACGCCGTGGCCAATGCGCTCGGCGTGGCCACGCTCGACGGAAGCACGAATGTGAAATGCCAGGTCTTCCGGAGGCACTAACCCCATAGCAAGTTCGCCGGCATGAAGCGTGATGTGAACCTTGGGATAAACACTGTGCAGGTAATCGATCATTGCCATGTGTTCGTTGAAGTCGTGCAACGGACTGTACCAGTCTTCGGGCATCACCAGATTCAAACCGACAAAACGCGGGTCGGAAGATGCCAGTTCAAATCCCAAAAGAATCTGCGCGAAGACCACTTCATGCGGCAAGCCGCGCAGTACTTGGTAGAGGTAGCGAACGGTCACGTCGCATCCCGGAGCGGCTTCCGCACTCCCGCATTTCAGAATTTCTTTGGAGCGCACGTCATCGGCGCTGAGCCTCTTGGCCGTCTCAGAAGCAACGTCCTTCATGCCGGCGCTCAACAGTAAGTCGCGCATCTTGGCATAGTCTGGAGTCCACTCTACTTTTCCGGCCAGCTTGGCCGCTGCGCCGCTATCAGCGGTATGCATGAATTCGACGTATTGCAGATGATCCATACCCGCTCGGTTGGTGGCGGAGGCGATCGCTTCCGCCACGTGGGTGTGAGAGGCCAGTCCAAATTTTTCAAATGACGCGAAGAAATGATCGTGTCCCGATTCGTCCCCCGCCTTCCAGTTGCGCATCGACCAGGCATCGATCATCTGGTTATAGAGAACATGGTCCGCATAGGCGCAACGCACGGCAGGCTTGGCGGTGTAGGTCTCGCAGGAGTCGCAGGGCGGCGCCAGCAAATGGGACGAGGTGCGATCCACGCAGATGCCGCCGTCTACCGCAAAGTCAACCAGATCCTCGGCGTAAATGGCGCCGTCAAGATGATTGTGCAGATCCGCCCCTTTAGGCAGGTCGCGCACAAACGCCAGCAGCAGGGGAGGCTGCTTGCGAATGGATTCAAGATAACGAGAGGTACGCTGCTCAAAGCTTTGGGCCGCCGCCGTTGCCGTTAGCAGCAAGATGATCAATGCATGGCGGCGCAACTTTTGCCTGATTTGCGGCACGATTCAATCCTCCGGACGGAACTTCGAAGTCAGGAAGGAGATTGTAATCTGTTGGGCGGAGGATTTCAGCGCATCCACGTTCAGCGCATCCAGACGATGGCAGCGATAATGAGCGAAACCAGCAGCAGCGCCGCAATAATGTACTTGTTGGCGGCGAACCATGATTCGGTGGGAGCGGCTGAGCTGGCAAACAAAGTGGAAGATTCGGCGGCGGTCCAATCCGCGGGCTTGGCGAGAATCGCCGAGGGTTCTGTTGACAAAGGCACCGCGACAACCTGGGCTTCAACCGAAGCAGGCGAATCCCTCTTCGGCGCAATTGCTGCATCGGGCTCGACCATTGGTATTACGGCCGTTTCCGGTTTTTTACCCGGCGCGACAACTGCCTCTCCGCGCCACTGTTTCTCTTCGCACTCTACGCACAGAGTTCGCCCTTGCGAAACGGGAAATCCACAAGCCTGGCACTTCTGCAGACTGCGAAGCACCGGCGGAATTGCATCAGCCCTGGCATTTTCCAAGGCGGTGGCACTGGGTTGAGATTGCGTTGCAGCCGACCAGAAAAATGATTTCTTCACGGGCTCAGGCTGAGGTTCCGGCTCGGGCTTAGTTTCTTCCGATTCAGTTGGTTGCAGGGCCTCCGGGAGAGCTGTTTGAACTTTTATTTCGTTTGCTGGGGCGGGTTGATCTTCTTCCACCAGTAACTTCGCCTGCCGATCGCTCGCGACGGAAACATCTTGCGATTGAGGGATTTTTTCATTTCCTTTAGACGGAGTGGATTCGGATTTGGCGGGATCGTTCTCGGTCGTGTCAGCGGAAGAAAGGTTTTGTTCGCCCTGTGGAATCTTCTCAACCGCATGGACGGCCTGTGCTGCCACCGCGTGCTTCACGGCCGTTTCTACCAAACCACCCAAACGTTGCAGGGCAGAAATGTCACGTTGTTCGAAGGCATGCGCCCTGCCGGAAAAAAGCTCGAAGACGCCGAGGACCTGCTGCTCAGTCACGATCGGCATAACCACCACTGATGCGATGCCTAACTGGCGGCAACCTTCGCGATTCACCCGGGGATCGGTTTCAGCATCCTGGCAGTGCATGGTCTGGCCGGTGCGCACGCTTTCGCCGGAGAGGCCGTATTCCATGGAAAGCAATGCGCCCAACTCTGGCGCATTACTGCCGGCGCTGGCCCGGCAAAGCATGTCACTGTGCTCGCCGCGGCGCAGGGCGATGGCTGCGCCCGTCGCTTCGGTGATGTACTGAGCACGCTCGGCCAGTAATTGCAGCGTGGCGTCTAAATCCCTGGCGGCCATTTCAGCCAGGGAATCACCGCCATGATCACTTTGGAGATCAGGCTCGGTGAGCGGGGCTAGCTGCGCATTTGCTTGGGCTATGGCGGCGGACACGCTTGCCGTAGATGCGCGATTTGGATTGGAACCGGCCAAGCCGCTGCTGACGGCAGACGGTGATGAGCTGTGAGCGGCAGTGGAACGCTGATCCATGACGGTTTCTTCTCACCAGTTCGGGGCGGTAAGTTGAGTCTCGCTCGGGCCGTTCGAGGTGTCAAGATGCCTGGGCTAGGTTGCCCGCCCGCGAACTGCCGCGTTGGCTAGCCGGTTGGCTTCGGCATTCTCTTTTCGCGGGACATGGGAAATGGTAAAACTCAGGGCGCGCGCCAGTTTGCGGCAGGTCCAATGCAAGGAATAAAGCCGCGTGCTGCGGCAGATGTACTCACCGCGCATTTGGCGGACCACCACTTGCGAGTCCGAAAAAACGTGCAAAGCCTTGGCTTTCAACGAGACAGCGTACTGCAAGGCTTCCATCAGCGCGACATACTCGGCCACATTATTGTCTTGATGGCCAATCCACTTGGCGATGCGGATGGTCGCGCTGCCGCAACCATCGATGACCACCCCAATACCCGACGGCCCGGGATTACCCAGGGAGCCGCCGTCCACATAAGCCACAAGTTCTGACATCGCCAAATTCTTTTCTTCTGTTAGCAAGATGCGCCGAGATTATTTCCGCGTCAAGACGAATCTTTGGTTCGGGCTGAGGATTTCTTCATTTAGTGCTTGTGATTTTTTGTGTGAAAAACAGGTCCCAAATTGCAAAGCCCTGTGAATAAATGACGGCTTTGCAGTAACTTGCAATTTCTGTTTTTCACAGGCCACGATTCACAGCCTGCACCAATAGTTTGCGTTGACTTTTATGACCGCTCTGTTAAGGTGATCTCCGTCGACGGTCGAAAGGGACAGCGAAGTAAAACTTGTTGACCCGAAGTAGACTGGGTGATCAGCCAAGCGGGGCAACCCGAGGGGCAGCCAAACCGCACAAAACCGACGGCTCTGCGAGGGGCAGTTGGGGTTTGGAACTGTGAAAACAGTGATCGCATCAAGGGGCTGTGACGGTACATGCGTCCACGCTGTTGGCTCCCTCGCAGGAGGCAGCAGCTAGAGCATAACCAATGTCACGGCCCTTTCAATTTTTCCCGCCTTTTCCCCCGGAATCAGACTCCCGAAGTCAGCGTTCGCTAGAGGGAATGCCTCATTCGCTTTAGAGGCTTCTGCAAAAATCGACTAGAAAATCGATTTGCTATTCCTCTTCTTGTGTCATAATCTCTCCCGCAACAAACCCATAAATATTTTTTGTCGAGGCGAATTCGAAAATGGCCAAGAATCCAGTTTCTCGTCGGGAGTTCATCCAGCTCGGCACAGGGGCCCTTGCAGCAACCAGCGTAGCAGGAAGTTTATTGCGGCCGCGTTTTTTATCGGCTGCGGTTCGCCCCGTGGCCGCCAGTGACACTGTGCGCTTCGCCAGCATTGGCACCGGCGTTCGAGGATGCGAATTGCTGAAGGCCACGCTTCAAGTTCCCGGAGTGCAGTGCGTCGCGGTGTGCGATCTTTATGACAGCCGCCACATTGCCGCTCAGGAAGCGGTCGAAAACCCGAGCGTTCCCGCCACTCGCGACTATCGTTCCATTCTCGATCGCAAAGACGTCGATGCCGTCATCATTGCGACCATGGACCACCAGCACCGCCACATTTTTGAAGACGCTTGCGCCGCGGGCAAGGATGTTTACTGCGAAAAGCCGATGTCCCATACCGTTGAAGACGGCTTTGCCATGATGGAGGCCGCGCATAAAAACAATCGCATTATTCAGATCGGCAGCCAGCGCGTCAGTTCCGTTCTCTACGCCAAGGCCAAAGAGATTTACGACTCCGGCAAACTGGGGGAAGTCACTGCGATCGACGCGCACTGGGACCGCAATAGTCCGAGTGGAGCATGGGTTTATCCCATCCCTCCAGACGCCAATGAAAAGACCATCGACTGGAACACTTTTCTGGGCAACGCGCCCAAGCGAGCCTTCGATCCCGTGCGCTTCTTCCGCTGGCGCTGCTACACAGATTATGGAGAGGGGTTGGCGGGCGACCTCTTTGTTCATCTGATTTCCGGCATCCACTTCATTACGGGAACCACTTCCGTAGCGCAGCGCGCGCAGTCCACGGGCGGGCTTTATCACTTCAAGGATGGCCGTGAGTTCCCTGACCTGATCGAGACGGTATACGACTATCCCAATTTCAAGATGAGCCTGCGCTGCAATTTGAATAACGAAGGAGGAGAGTTCATCGCGTTCTACGGGACGAAGGGCACGCTGCTGATCAAGGATGCCACGTTAAGCTTTACCCCGCAGGACACGCGGCCATCGCCGGAAGGCTACTCAGTCTTCGGCTGGCCCAAAGAGATGCGCGATCAATACACCAAGGACTGGAAAAAAGAACATCCCACTCCCGGAGCCTTAGCCTGGAAGGTGGATGGAGAAGTGGAAAGCTACGAAAATCCACCGGGATATAGCGATACCGTCGATCATCAGGCAAACTTCTTCAACGCGGTGCGCACGCGCAAGCCGGTCACGGAAAATGAAATCTTCGGCAACAACGCGGCCATCGGTTGCCACCTGTCCAATTTTGCTTATTTCAACAAGTCCGCCGCGGTTTGGGACGCGAGCGCGAAAAAGATTGTGAAGGGATAAGCTAGGGGCCGGAAAATCCGTAGCGGTGCCATTCGCTATGTCATAATGGAGCGCCGGTTTTCGACTATGTTTTCCACGCGCAGATTGTTGGCTTCGTGTTCTCTGGTCCTCGTGCTGCTCGCGGCGCTGCTACCTTTCTGCGCCGTATTTTCTATCCTTCTCATCCCGCTCTTTCTCTTCTCCGTTGCCCTCATCGCTGCACCTCTGAGTCGCGAAATTGAAAGCTCTTTTGAGCATCCCTTTCCCTGCGTCAACCTTTTTCCCCCGCGCGCTCCTCCACGCGAATAACTCCCACTAAATTCATTCATTAAATCAAGTGAAAGCGCGTGCCACCGCCCGGTGCATGCAATTTTGCTTGCGGAAGCTTAGCCCTGGGAGGGCGGGGAGGACGTCTTGTCCATCAAGCGGAAGCTGCGGGCACTGTTTCTGGGAACGATCCTCGGTATCGGTTCGATTGCAGGCATGCCCATGCGTGTCGAGGAGATTGAGACCTTAATGGCCATTATGAATCAGACTAACGCCTCTCAAATTATCAGAGAAGAACACGACCACTCGGGAGAACCGCCGCCTGAATGATCCGGCAAAATCCAGCTCGCTACGCGGGGACTGCGCCAACAATCATTTCATCCACGTAGCACCAAATCCAGTCTTCGCCCGGTTCGATCGAGCGCATGACCGGATGGCTGCTGTCGTGAAAGTGCTTGGTGGCGTGTTTGTTTTTGGATGAATCACAGCATCCGACGTTCCCACACACCATGCACATGCGAAGATGAACCCAGCGGTCCCCCATTTTGACGCACTCTCCGCAGACATGCGTGTTTGTTTTAGAAATCTTCGCCTGATCCAAGTGCTTGCACTTTTTTGACATAAGAATTCCCCTTAGCTCTCTAAATACCCACGTCGGAAAAGCCTGCTTGGGATCGCTCTAAAGCCTTTCGGTTCCAATTTGCCAGGTTCGCCGCCGCGTCATATGTTGTCTGTAAGAATTCCAGCACTGCCGCTCGCGGAGCCGCCGCCCCCCTCACGTCGTCGTACATCAGCAGGAACTCCTTCATCTGCGGGTGATAAAATGCCTCCGCCGGTTTGATTCTCTGGTCGGCAAGGCCTGCCGGCTCAGGAGCGGCATAAACGTAAAACGCTGCGCCCTTCAGATCGCCGCCGCCCGGCCAGAATCCGGCGCTGATTACTTCATGCGAATACGCCTCACGCGTGATCGAGTCGGCACCCGGGCGCTCAGGCGCGCGCCGTCCAGAGAAACGTGTCACGCACAGATCGAAGCTTCCCCAGAAGAAATGTACCGGACTGCATTTCCCAATAAAGCCGGCGCGAAATTCCTGGAAAATATTATCGCAGGAAACCAGAATCTGCCAGAAGCGATGCGCATATTCCGGGTCGTAGAGGTTGTGCTTGGTGTCGTTCTCGAAGCGCACCGGGTTTGCAACTTCGACCGGCATCGACCAGATTTTCACCGCAATGCCCAGTGATCGAAGCGCCGCCATAAATTCTGCATAGAAGTCAGCAACCGATCGCGGCTTCAGCGCCAATGTTTTCGAGGAACCCCAACTGGTTTGTATCTCCAGTTTGTGGTCGATGAAATCGAAGTGGATTTCAAAGCCGGCATCGCCGTAAGGAATGGCGGAGGTGGTCAGTCCGCGCGCATTCACATAGAGTGGAACTTCCCACCAATGATTCACCCGCGGACTCAGTGCCAACCGTACCTTGCCAACGATCTGAGTCCACATGTGCAGAGTGGCGCAGGTGTCTTGCCACGCTTCCAGCGGCAATTCCGGCCAGCTGGATACCTTTGGATGTGAATCTTGAAGCGCCAATGACAACCTCACCCCGAATCTGGAAATGGTAACACTCCTTCCCCCACAGTTGCTGCGATCGCTTCATCGGGATAGTCTGACCTTCTGCGTTTCAGTTCGGAGAAAACTTATGAACATGGACGCGCCTTCTAGGCGGAAGTTTCTCAAGCATCTTGGCGCTGCCGGGGCGGCGTCGGCGTACTTGTCCCGGATTGCAGCCGCGAGCAGCGGCGATCTGTCCCAACGCACTTCACCTGTCGTCGCCAGTGTGCAGAATAGGCAATCGGCCACGCGAGAACAAAGGATGGCCTGGTGGCACGAAGCGAAATTCGGCATGTTCATTCATTGGGGACTCTACAGCCTGGTGGGCCAGCATGAATGGGCGCTTGAAGTGGAAGGCATTCCCATTCTGCAATACGAATATCTGGCCAAACACTTTCAACCCAAGCCCAACGCCGCGCGCGAGTGGGCGCGGCTTGCCCGTCGCGCCGGCCAAAAGTACATGGTAATGACCGCCAAGCATCATGAAGGCTTCTGTCATTTTGATTCCAAGCTGACGGACTATTGCGCTTCCCGGCAGGGCCCGGGCCGCGATCTGGTGCGCGAGTTCGTCGATGCGGCGCGCGCCGAGGGTTTGCGTGTGGGTTTCTACTATTCGCTGATGGACTGGCACCATCCCGATGGAGCGCGCTGTAAAACTGACGAAGCCGCACGCCAGCGTTTCGTGGCCTATACCCATGGTTTGATTCGCGAACTAATGACGAACTACGGAAAAATCGACATTCTTTGGTACGACATGGACTGGCCGCTAACGGCTGAACAGTGGGAGTCTGAGCGCATGAATCAGATGGTCTTCGATCTCCAGCCTGACATCATCGTGAACAATCGCAACGGACTGGAAGGCGACTTTTCCACGCCGGAGCAGGAAATAACGGCGGCGGAGAAGGGCCGCGCCTGGGAAACCTGCATGACCATGAACGAAAGTTGGGGATTCAATCGCGGCGATGACAACTGGAAATCGGCGAAAACAGTTGTCAGCAATCTGGCCAACTGCGCCGGTGGCGGCGGGAACTATTTGCTGAACGTGGGTCCGGCGCCCGACGGATCGGTGCCGCCTGAATCCGTGAAAATTTTGACCGTGGTCGGCGAATGGCTGGCGGGAAACGGCAAATCGATTTACGGCGCTGAGCGCGGATCGTTCTCCTGGAACTCGAATGCGAATTACACTCGCCGCGGCAATTTGCTTTACATCCATCAACAAAACTGGCCGGGAGAAACTCCCGCAGCCCAATGGCTTCCTTTCTTTCAGCCCGCAACTGTAATCGCAATCGGCGGCGTGAAGACAAAAGTGAAGGCCGTGAAGCTATTAAGAACCGGAGAGCCGGTGCAATTCACGCAGGATAACTTTTCCTTGCGTCTAACCACTCTGCCAGTACCAGCCCCCGATCATCCCGCGACTGTGTTCGAGGTGGAATGCGAAGGCGAACCGGTGATCGATCACAATGCGATCCGCTCGCAATGGCCGCGGTATAAGGCGGGAATCAGTTAAGAGTGGCCGGGAATAATAGCCCAACGGCGGAGTACGGCGAGTCTGGAAACAGTTCCGCGTCGCTGGTTTATCGAATTAGGTACTCCCAGTTGTCATCGCCACAATTATTTTTTGTCCTGCGCGTACACTAATGCGACAGGAGGCGTTCGGCCGCAGGGCACCCCTTCCTGAAACTAACTCTGAGGAACGATAGACGCATGGCCTCGCATGCAGAACTTCTGCAGGAGTTTACTAATTTTTCCCGCACCGCTCCAACCGCAAAAGCACTTATGGAACATATTGGCCAGCGCCTGCACGAGGGGTTGGCGCGCTACAACTGGGTGGGATTTTATCTGGTTGACCCCGCTGACCCCGGCGTGCTGGTGGTTGGCCCTTTTGTCGGCAGCTTCACTCCCAACGCCCGCATCCCGCTCGGTACCGGCCTCTGCGGCGCAGCTGCTACTTCCTGTAAGACGATTGTGGTCGACGATGTCGCCAAAGATCCGCGTTATCTCGCGGGAACGTCGATCGTGAAAAGCGAAATCGTTGTGCCCATCCTGGCCCGCAACAAGCTGGCGGCGGAACTCGATGTCGAGAGTTATTTTGCTGGCACGTTTAACCAAGCGGAGCAGGAATTCATCGAGAGCTGTGCCGCACTGGTGGGAAGGTATTTGGAAAGAGCTTAGGACACGGGAAATTTCAACCCAACGTATAGATTAAACGCCGCTTAGTGTGGTTCCCGCCGTTTCAAATATTCGATAAACATCTGCTCCACCGGCTTGTCGTACGCCATCAGCACGTGGCGTACGGTGTGCCCGCTCACCACGTGGCAGACTTCCTCAGCAAGATTTTTGGCGTGATCGCCGGCGCGTTCGAGCGACTGGGTCATGAAGATGACTTGCAGGCTGGCCTGCCGTTCGATGTTTTCCGGATTCTCGATGTGCCGCAGAAAAATCAGGTTGCGCAGGCGATCCATCTCCGAATCGGAGCGTAGAACGTCGACAGCCTTGCCCACATCGCGGGCCGAGAAAGCGTCGCCCACATCGGTCAGCATTTTTTCGAGGATCGTCGCCATGCGGGTTAGATCGCGCGTGTCTTCCGAATCCACGCGTCCAGCTGCGGCTTGCGCGCTGTTAGCAAAGCTGAGCAGCAAATCGCCAATTCGCTCCAGGCTGATCATGAACTTCATGCAGGCCAGCAACTCGCGCGCCTGAACCGGCTCAACCTCGGTGATGGCATTGGTGACGGCGCTGTCGATTTCCATATCGAGCGCATCCAGTTCGCGCTCGCGCTGGCGCAGGGAGTTCAGCAGAGGCGCCGACCCGGTGGCAATGCCTTCGGCGGCCGCTCCGGCAGCCTCTTTTGCTAAACGGCAGGCTTCAATTGTCCGGCGAACAATGTGGTGAGCAGGCTGCAAAGTGAGGCCTTCGGCTCGGGCAGTACTCATGGTGTTCCTCTGGCGTAGGCTGGTATTGCGAGGACCAATTGCCACTGATTTTCCCGTACTCATAGGGGAATAGTCAACGCCCCACAATAACTCTCATTTCTGCGGCATGGGTTAAGAAGGTGTGAATTTTTGTGGAATTCTGGCGGGTTCGTACGCTGTAGAGATTGGGAAGAAGATTTAGTGGCGGCGGTTCTTCTGTAATTTCTTCTGCTGCTTCTGATTTTTCTTGGCAGCTTTTCGTTGGTTCTTGGCAATCTTTTTGGAAGCTTTTTGCTGCTGCTTGGCGGCCTTGCGGGCTTCGCGGCTATTTTCTCCAATGCTGCGATTCTCGCGCTGAGCAGCCGCTGGAACTGACCAAACGACACTGCCCACGGCAAGCAAAAGAACGGCGGCAATTCGCTTCATAGGTTCTCCGAGGGACATTTCCTTACACATCTTACACCGAAGAATATTCTTCCTTTCACACCAATGGACGTGAGTACGTGCCAACCTTGGAATCCCTGCCAACGCACGCGCACGATAGGCCAAGGCTCATCGTAATCTCGCGCCTTCTGGGTTAGCCCTGCACAATGTCGACATGGGCCTCGGTTCAGTCTTTGTCGAATTTCTGCAGCGTATTGCCATTGGAGCCGGGACTGTGTTGGCAGTCCTTCTGGTGGTTCAGTTGAAAATGCCCAAGCGCTCTCCGGTGCTCACTCGCCGTATTCACGAATAGTCTCTTCGTCGCCGCCTTCCAGAGTTCACCTGCTGCCCCAAAATTAACGCCTTGCTTACCCAACCCGCTCCCCTTTCTTCCGGATTGACGACATTGCCGCGGGCGTGAGATAGTGACTCGCTTCCTATCCGCAACTGGCTGTAGACATTAAAGTTCTTGGAGCCTGTTGACCTCCCCATGGTCCGTCTCATTCCGAAGGACACAAGCTTTTTCCAGATGTTTTCCGCTATGTCCGACAATCTGATTGCCGGGGCCCAAACCCTGGTCGATTTGTTTAAGGACTACAAAGACGTGGATAAGAGGATCGACGAGGTCCGCCGCCTGGAACGTGCCGGCGACGAACTTACTCATGCCATCCTCACTAAGCTGAACCAAACCTTCATCACTCCATTCGACCGGGAGGATATTCACCAGTTGGCCTCGAAGCTGGACGACGTCCTCGACTATATCAACGCCTCGGGAGCCCGGCTTGTCATGTACCGCATCGCGGACCCGCCGCCCGCAGCGGGAGAATTGGCCAAGATTATCCTCTTGCAATGCCAGGAACTGCAAAAGGCTGTATCCCTGATGCAGAAGAACGGAAATATCTTGAGCCATTGTGTGGAAATCAACCGGCTGGAAAACGAGGCAGACCTGATCTCACAATATGCCATTGCCCGGCTCTTTGAGTACGAAAAAGATCCCATCAACCTGATCAAAGTAAAGGAATTGCTGGAATTCCTCGAGAGCGCCACCGACAAAGCGGAAGACGTTGCAAACGTGCTGGAAACCGTCGTATTGAAGAACACCTGAACTTCAATCCATTAAGCAAACAGGGAACCCAGTGAAGCCCGATCTTCTGCTGCTCATTATCACAGTCCTGGTCGCATTGGCCTTCGATTTTTTAAACGGTTTTCACGACGCTGCCAACAGCATCGCGACCGTTGTCTCCACTCGCGTGCTTTCGCCGAAGTTGGCGGTGGCTTGGGCGGCGTTTTTCAACTTTGTCGCGGCCTTCCTTCTGGGAACGGCAGTAGCCAAGACGATTGGCAGCGGTATGATTCGCGTCGATCAGATCACGCAGTACGTCGTAATCACCGGATTGATCGGCGCCATTGTGTGGGACGTGCTGACCTGGCTTTGGGGACTGCCCACGTCCTCGTCGCATGCATTGATTGGCGGCTTCGCCGGTGCCGCCATTATGCGCTCGGGCTGGAATGTCATCATCGTTTCCGGCTGGTACAAGACGCTTATTTTTATCGTCGTGGCGCCCATTGCGGGACTGATTTTGGGTTTCTCGTTCATGGTGGCCATTTTCTGGCTGTTGCGCAACAAGCCTCCACAGAAGATCGATGCCTGGTTCCGCAAGCTGCAACTTGTCTCCGCCGCCGCTTATAGCCTGGGACATGGCGGCAATGATGCGCAGAAAACTATGGGCATTGTAGCCAGTGCCCTGTACGGAGCGCACTTTCTCACTCGAGCGGAGCTGGCCGGGAACTGGGGTAAGTATCACTGGCCCATCATTCTGGCCGCGCACACCGCCATCGCTCTGGGAACTTACTTTGGGGGATGGCGCATCGTTCACACCATGGGTTCGCGCATCACCAAGCTCAAACCTGTAGGAGGTTTCTGCGCCGAAGCGGCCGGGGCCATTACGCTGTTCTCTACTGCGCTCGCCGGAATTCCCGTCAGCACAACTCACACGATCACGGGGGCGATCGTCGGCGTGGGCGCGACTCACCGTCTATCGGCAGTACGTTGGGGTGTAGCGCGAAGAATTGTCTGGGCGTGGGTGCTCACAATACCCGCCTCAGCCTTCGTCGCTGCTATTGCATTCTGGGTAGTGCAATTGATTCATCCCGGGGCGTAGGGCGGGTCGCCGGCGCGCTACGCGGTGGGCAAGGTAAACAAAAATGTCGACCCGTGAGCCAGATCGCTCTCCGCCCGGATGGAGCCGCTGTGCGCCAGCATAATATGTTTAGCGATGGCCAAGCCGAGCCCGGTTCCTCCCGATTCGCGTGACCGCGCTTTGTCCACCCGGTAGAAGCGCTCGAAGAGGCGCGGCAGATGCTCGGAGGCAATTCCTGCCCCGAAGTCCTGCACGGAAAATTCCACCGCGTGCGGGACTGCGCGGGCGCCCAGCACAATCTTCCCGCCAGAACCGCCGTATTTCAGGGCATTATCAATCAGGTTAGAAAACACTTGATGGATGGCCTCGCGATCTGCCAGCACCGAACGCAGGTGCATGACCGGAGAATCTCCGTTATCCGACAAATCGGGAATCTGCAGTTCGATGCCATGGCTGCGCGCGATTTCCCGAAAGCTCTCTTCCGCATCGTGCAACAACTCCGCGGGAGGAACCGCCTCCGGCTCAAACCGGGTTTCGCCCGATTCCACCCGCGCCAGGGTTAATAAATCTTCCGTCAAGCGGGACATCCGCGAAGAATTCTTGCGGATAATTTCAAGAAATTCACGGGACGGAGCGCCGTTTTCGGGGGTGGTATCGAGTAGCGTCTCGGCGTAGCCCTGAATCGATGTGAGCGGCGTGCGCAGTTCGTGGGAGACGTTGGCGATAAAATCCCGCCGCGTTTTTTCCACGCGCTCTGTCTCCGTAAGATCGCGCAGCACCGCCACCGCGCCGCCATCGGGCAGAGGCGCGGCGGTCACGTCGAAAGCGCGTCCCGGGACGATCGATGTGGCGCGTGCCGTTTTCACTTCTCGCGAGTTGGCTGCTTCTTTTACGGTGGCTAGAAAATCAGGGTCGCGGATCGTTTCCACCACTGGCTGGTTCAGGCGCGTCCCCTGGGGCACCAGTCGGTCCATGGGCTGGTTGGCCCACTGCACCAGACCATCCGCGCTCACGGCGATGACCGCGTCTTGCATGCTGTTGAGTAGGGTTTCAAGCTGACGCTGGCTGGAGCGCACTGCGGCAAAACTTTGCTCGACCCGCCGCGCGGTTACGTCAATGGCCGCCGCCACGCGTCCCACCTCATCTTGCGAAGTTTCGCGGATGCGGGCCTGCAGATCACCCTCGGCAATCCGCGCCGCTACTGCTACGATTCTCTCCAAACGGCGAGCGCTCCATCGGGCAGCCACCGCAGCCACTACCAGGGCGAAGAGAAAAGCCATGCCGGAAGCCAGTCCCAGCCGGTGGCGTACTTGGGCTGAAACCGCTTCCACGTCGGAGAGCGGATACGCCAGGCGTACCGCTCCGCCGGAGATGGGGGCCGCAATGTAGAGAAACGGAATTCCAATCGTGACGCTGCGCCTCTCATTGCTTCCCATCCGGCCTGCCAACGCTGAGGCAAACTCCGGACGCGCCGCGTGGTTTTCCATTCCTGCGGGATTGGCCTCCGAATCAGCTAGAACTTTTCCCGCAGGATCCACGATGGTGACGCGCGCTCCGGCAGCTTGAGCCTCCTGGGCGGCAATCTCACTGAGTGAGTGGGCGCGGTCGGTTTCCACGCGATGCGCCAGCAATTGAGTTTTTTGCGTGAGGTTGCGTTCGATTTCCGCGCGCAGTGAGGCCTGCCAGGCTCCGCCCACCATGAAATCGAAGGTCACAGCGGCGGCCACGATGACCACCAGGAAAGCTGCCAGCAGCTTGAAGAAAATCCGGTTTCTCAATTAAGTCTCACTTGCGAGCTTTCACTGAGCGAGCCTCACTTGCTCGGTTCGGCCTTCGCCAACTCGCCCTTGGGAGTCTCGAAACGATATCCGGCGCCGCGTACGGTTTTCAGGTATCTGGGATTTTCCGGATCGGGCTCGATTTTCTCACGAATCCGCCGGACATAAACATCGACCGAGCGTGGTGTGACATAGGACGTGTCGCGCCACACCGAATCGAGTAAATGATCCCGTGAAAACACCCGGCCGAGATGCCGCGCAAAATAATCCAGCAGCCGGAATTCCGTAGCCGTGGTTGGAACAATTTGTCCATTCACCGTCAGAATCATAGCGGCTGGGTCAATGGCAATCTCACCCACTTTCAGCGGACTCGGCGGCAACGGGCGCTCGAAGCGGCGTAGCACTGCTTTGACCCTGGCCACCAGTTCGCGCGGGCTGAAAGGCTTGGCAATGTAATCGTCGGCGCCGATCTCAAGACCCAGCACCCGATCAGCCTCGCTACTCTTCGCGGTGAGAAAAATTACCGGCACCGGTGCGAGGCTTGGCGTCTGCCGCACCGTGCGGCAAAGTTCCAGTCCATCCTTACCCGGAACCATTATGTCGAGCACAAACAATGCGGGCCGCTGCCGCTCGGCGTCGGCAATCACGTTGGTGCCAGTTGGATAAACGCGCACCGCGAAGCCGTCATTTTCCAGATGATGGCGCACCAGCCGGGAAATGTCAGGATCGTCTTCCACCACGAATATGCTTGGTTTCACGGCTTTATTGTAGCGAAGGGAGCTTCCTGCACCTAGCGCTGAGTGACCGTTTAGCCCTCGACAGCCGTGATATTTATCGGATTGTAACAATCAACCGAAGCAGGCCTTGCCTTCAAGGTCCTTCACCTTTTGGCATAAAGGCGCGCTTCCGGTTGACTCACAACGGCGGGAATGTTTTGATGAAGAAAGATTTTCTCGCGCAGGATTTAAGGAGACAACCCAGAACATGTCGTTCGAAGAAGCGCTGGCAGCCGCATCTCGCGAAGAAGGCTTTAAAGCTACGGTCTATGCCATGAACACTCTGCTGATTCGAAAGGGAGTGTATACCCAGGAAGAGTTTCAGTCGATTTTTGTGGAGTGGGTGGAAAGGGAACTGAAGCGGAAGAAACCGGACGCCGGGCCGTCACGTTCGGAGTAGCCGCCTTCGAGCTGTGCCGGCACTCCCGTTTGGCGCAGTGCATTCCAATATCGCAAGCCCGGCATTCACATCGGCATACAGGCGCGGAAACCACTCTCGGCGTACTGGATCGTAGTGCTCGCATCGAAAGCCTCCTGTCTTTATCGGCCAACCTTGCTGATAATTAGAGGCATAATCCGGCCGAAAAGTTGCA
The DNA here is from genome assembly GCA_963758565.1 of uncultured Acidobacteriota bacterium. Classification (GTDB taxonomy): domain Bacteria; phylum Acidobacteriota; class Terriglobia; order Terriglobales; family Acidobacteriaceae; genus Sulfotelmatobacter. Next base: position 179,396 of record CAVWVX010000002.1, read on the forward strand.
AAGGATGTGTGTAACGAGTCAATACGGTGGGCAAATGTTTAAAACATTTTGCGGCAAGAATGTTTCGCCTGGCTGCTTCACGCTCTCACAAATCGATCAGCAAGCTACCTGCCTTGTCGATGCGGAACGGCTTCCGCGGTGGAACCACAGTCGTAGCGCTGTATTCGGTGATCACCGCCGGACCCCGGTAAATCTTCCCCGGCCGCAGCGCGTCCCGAGAATAGATCGCCGTAGCAATGCTCTTGCCCTCAAACCAGACTGCAGCTTTGTGCGGCGAATGCTTGGACGTTGTTTGCTTTACGCGTTCCTGCCTGACCTCGGCTAGCGTCGACGATGTCCCAATGCTCGCGCGCAGGCGCAGAGTCACCAGTTCCACTTCTTTCAGCGGATATGAGTAGCCGTAGCGCCGCTTGTGCTCCTGCGCGAATCCCTGCAAGATGTTTCCGCCCAATGGCAAATTCAGTTCGTATCCCTGTCCGCGGTAGCGGATATCCACGCTCCGCTGGTAGCGCACCTTCCCCGGCCAGGCTTCGGCGTGAAAATCGGTGGCTGCCAGCTCTTCCAGTTTCTTAAACTCGGCGGTTAGCTTGGCTTGCGGAATTTTACCCGCCACGCTCCACAATACTGTGCGCGAATAGTCCTTCACCACCTCGCTCACCAGAATTCCCAGAGCTGAAAGCGCTCCCGGCAATGCGGGCACAATCACATGCGGAATGCTAAGGGATTCCGCCAGCGCGCAGGAGTGCAATCCCCCCGCGCCGCCAAAAGCCACCAGCGCAAAATCCCGCGGATCGCGACCGCGCTCAATTGACACCACTCGAATCGCCTTCTCCATCGTGGCATTCACCACGCGGACCACACCCGCCGCAAACTTCTCCAGGGTCAACCGGCTGCCTTGCCGCGTCAGCCATTCTGTTGTAATTCTGCGAGTGCGCTCTAGATCAAGGATGAAGTCGCCGCCGAGAAAACCTGCCGGCTGTAATCGTCCTAACAAAAGATTAGCGTCAGTCACGGTCGGCTGGACGCCACGCCCATAGCAGATCGGCCCGGGCTCCGCGCCGGCAGATTCCGGCCCCACCCGCAGCACGCCGGCCGCATCAAAGCGAGCCAGCGAACCTCCACCTGCGCCCACGGTGTGTATGTCAAGCATCGGCACGCCCACGGGATATCCTGCTACTTGCGCGTCATTGGCGGTCGCCGGCTCTTCTTCCACAAGGGCAACGTCGGTGGAGGTGCCCCCCATGTCGAATCCGATAATCCGCGAGTATCCGCTGGCGCGGGCGCGCGCCGCGGCTCCAACCACACCACCCGCCGGCCCTGAAAGAACGGTGCGTACCGGTTCGCGCGCGGCAGCCGCCAGCGAAGTGATTCCTCCGCTCGACTGCATAACAAAAATCCGTCCATTGCCTCCGCTGCCAGAATGACCGCAAAATCGCTCTTCCAGATTTTCAAGGTATCGCTGCATCACCGGCTGAAGGTATGCGTTGATAACAACGGTGGACGTACGTTCGTATTCACGGAACTCCGGCAGAATCCGGTGAGACACAGACAGAGGCAGTCTTAGCGGCTTGAGAGCTTCCGCCACCGCCCGCTCGTTCTTCGCATTCGCAAACGAAAACAACAGCACAATGGCAATCGACTCCGGCCGTGCTTTCCCCACTCGCACAGCTAACGATTTCAAATCGGTTGCTGGAGGTGCGATCAGGATCTCGCCATCGCTGGTCGTCCGCTCTTCAACCCCGAACCGCAAATCGGCGGGCACCAAAGCCTCGACGCGGTCAAAGAAAAAGTCATAAAGCTTGGGACGCCCCTGCCGTCCAATTTCAATTGCATCCTCGAAACCGGCGGTTGTGACTAACGCTGTCCGCGCTCCTTTTCGCTCCAGCAGCGCGTTTGTTCCCACCGTGGTTCCATGCAGCAGGATGAATTCGCCTTTGTGCTCAATTCTTCCCAGCGCCTCCAAAATCGCTTGCGAAGGATCCGCCGGCGTAGAAAAAACCTTCACCATGCGCAGCCGTCCCCGCTCCATCCACATACAATCGGTGAAGGTTCCACCGGTGTCGACTGCGACCCGTAAAGTTTGAAGGCGGCGAGGCATGGATTGATTTCGGAAAATTAATGTAACATCTGCCGCTATGAGATATGCATTCCTGGTGGAAACGTATGCCACCGAACGCCTGAAGGTAGTCAGCGTATGGAGCGAATTTCGCGACGGCGATCTTCCCATTCGCCCGCGCGAAAGCGATCCGCGCGGCCGTAGCGTGCACGAACAAATGGTCCACCAATGCGTATCCGAAGACTTGTGGTTTCGCAACATGCTGGGCATCGACGTGTGTGGCGCGCAGACTCCCATCCGCCAGGGTGCGCCTCCGCTCCCCACGCATGAGACCCGTCTGGAGTTCATGCAACGTTATGCCGAAGACAGCGGCAAGCGTCTGGCAGCCCTGCAGCAGAACGGCGAGCCCTGGTGGGAGGATGCGGTAAAGTTTTTCGACGTGCAGCGCTCGCGTGCATGGGTGATCACCCGCCGCATCGCCCACACTTCACACCACCGCGGCCAGTTGATGGCCATGCTTCGCATGCTGGGAAGGGATGTTCACAGTAACTACGGCCCCACCGCCGACACCGGAGGCTTGATGCAGAACCACGCGCCTACAATTTACGCCTACCCCAGCTTGCCGGCCTTACTCGAGGGCGAAAGTGCCGGCGGCGCCAAGGCTGCTTTGCCGAAAGTATATGGTGCCATTACGGAGAGACCGAAATAGTCGCGGAAACTCTGACTCGCGGCGGCCCAGTCGAAAAAACTGTCTAGAGAATATACCGCGACAAATCTTGATCTTTCACAATATCCGCCAGCATCTTGCGCACGTACTCCGCGTCAATGATGACGTGCTCGCCTTTTCGTTCGGGAGCGGTGAAGCTCAACTCGTCCAGCACGCGCTCCATGATGGTGTGCAGCCGCCTGGCTCCAATGTTTTCCGTGCTCTCGTTCACGCGAAAAGCAAAGTGCGCGATCTCCTGCAGGGATTCCGGAGTGAACTCCAGCTTCACGCCTTCAGTCTCAAGCAATGCTGTGTATTGCTTGACCAATGACGACTTCGGCTCAGTGAGAATCCGCACGAAATCTTCCATAGTCAGTGACTGCAGTTCCACGCGAATCGGAAAGCGCCCCTGCAATTCCGGAATCAGGTCGCTCGGCTTCGAAACATGGAATGCTCCGGCCGCAATAAATAAAATGTGATCGGTACGCACCATCCCGTAACGCGTATTTACCGTGGTGCCTTCGACGATCGGCAAAATGTCGCGCTGCACGCCCTCGCGCGAGACGTCCGGCCCATGCCCGCCTTCACGGCCGGCAATCTTGTCGATCTCATCCAGAAACACGATCCCGGAATTCTCCACGCGGTCGATCGCCATGCGCGTCACGTGATCCATGTCGATCAGCCGCTGCTCTTCTTCCTGGATTAAATACTCGAAAGCTTCGTTCACCTTCATCTTGCGCTTCTTGGTGCGCGCTCCGAAGATGTTGGGCAGCATGTCCTTGATGTTGATGTCCATCTCCTCCATGCCCTGGTTGCTCATGATTTCAAACGTGGGAAAGTTCCGCTCGCGCACGTCGATTTCCACCTGCCGCTCGTCCAGCTTTCCCTCGCGCAGTTGCTGCCGCAATTTCTCCCGTGTTCGCGAAGAAGATTCGGCCAGCGCCGCGCTTCCATCGATCACCACTCCGCCTGCGGTAGTGGACTCAGCCGGCTTTGAGGTTGGCGTTGGCGGCAGGAGAATATCCAGCAGTCGCTCCTCGGCGTTCAACTCCGCCTTGTCCGCCACATCTTCCAGCTTTTCTTCGCGCACGTTGTCGATCGCAATCTCCACCAGATCGCGCACCATCGACTCCACATCCCGCCCCACGTAACCCACTTCCGTAAACTTCGAAGCTTCCACTTTCAGAAACGGAGAATTCGCCAGCTTCGCCAGCCTGCGCGCAATCTCCGTCTTGCCAATGCCGGTGGGCCCAATCATCAGAATATTCTTGGGCATGATCTCTTCCGCCAACTCGGGAGTTAATTTTTGCCGGCGGGTGCGGTTGCGCAGCGCAATAGAGACGGCTCTTTTTGCGTCTTTTTGCCCAATGACGTGCTTGTCGAGTTCCACCACGATTTCACGCGGCGTAAGTTCGTCGAGTGCGAGTTGTTCTTCTTCCGCGCTGCTGGGTAGGTAGATAGCCATAAATTCGTCGTTCGTCGTTGGTCGCTGGTCGCTGGTTGTTCGCCCAATGGATCTGAGCCAACGACTAGCGACCACCGACTAACGACGCTTCATAATTCCTCAATAGTCACACTGTCATTGGTATAGATGCACATTTTCCCCGCAATCTTCATCGCCTCTTCGGCGATCTGGCGGGCGGTGAGTTGGGTGTGCACTAAAAGCGACTGAGCCGCGGCCTGGGCGTAGGGCCCTCCGCTGCCGATGGCGGCGACCCCGCCGTCAGGCTCGATAACGTCGCCTTGTCCGCTAAGCAAAAAGGTCTGTTCTTTGTCGCAGACCAGCAGCAGCGCTTCCAGGTGACGGAGAAATTTGTCAGTGCGCCAGTCTTTCGCCAATTCTACTGCGCTACGTCCCAGATTGCCGTGATACTGCTCCAGCTTCGATTCGAAGCGGCTGAATAAAGTGAAGGCGTCGGCGGTCGAGCCTGCGAAACCTGCCAGAATTTTGTCGTTATAAAGCCGCCGGATTTTCTTGGCCGTGTGTTTAATGACAGATTCGCCCAGCGTTACCTGCCCGTCGCCGGCCAGCACCACGCTGCCATTACGGCGGATGGATAGAACTGTAGTGGAGCGTATCAGGCGTTTCGTAGGCATGAGCGCAATTCTCGATTATAGCAGTGTGCAAGGCGACCGATGTTCAAACAAGTTCTTTGAACCCGCCCCTGATGAAAAGGTGTTCCTTCGCCTAAGGAACACCTTTTCTTTCGATCTCAAGCCAGATGCTAGTGGGCCAGGTCGTACCTGTCCGCATTCATCACCTTGTTCCACCCAGCTACGAAATCCTTCACGAAAGCTTTCTTGCCATCTTCGCAGGCATAGACTTCCGCGATAGCTCGGAGCTGCGCGTTCGATCCAAAGACAAGATCAACCCGGCTGGCAGTCCAACGGACGTCCCCCGTGGCGCGATCTTGCCCTTCAAAAATACCTTCCGCAGTCGTCGAAGCTTTCCACGTTGTGTTCATGGCCAGCAGATTGACGAAGAAATCATTCGTCAAGGTCTCCGGCTGCTTGGTCAGCACGCCATCCTTGGACTGCTTGAAGTTGGCATTCAGCACCCGCAGGCCGGCAACCAGCACGGTCATCTCCGGCGCAGTAAGGCCGAGCAACTGAGCCCGATCCACCAGGAGTTCTTCCGCGCTTACCTTATGTCCAACCCGAAGGTAGTTGCGGAAACCATCGGCAGTCGGCTCCAGCACGGCGAAGGCATGCACGTCGGTTTGCTCTTGCGAAGCATCCGTCCGGCCCGGGGAGAATGGCACCTTCACATCATGCCCAGCTTTCTTCGCGGCTTCCTCCACCGCCGCGCAGCCTCCCAGCACGATCAGGTCAGCCAGTGAAACCTTCTTGCCTTGATTGCCATTGGACTTTTCTCTGGACGATGAACCGTTAAAATCCTTTTGGATCGCCTCCAGTTTCGCCAGCATTTTCCCGAGCTGTGCCGGCTGGTTCACATCCCAATCCTTTTGCGGCGCCAGGCGAATGCGTGCCCCGTTAGCACCGCCGCGTTTGTCGGATCCGCGGAAAGTAGATGCCGAAGCCCATGCGGTATTGACCAGTTGCGCGATGGTGAGCCCAGAGGCGAGGATTTTCGCTTTCAGCGCAGCAATGTCCTGCTCCGAAATCAGCTCATGATCGACTGCCGGAACCGGGTCCTGCCACAACTGTGCTTCCTTCGGAACCAGCGGACCAAGATAGCGGGAGATCGGCCCCATATCGCGGTGCGTCAGTTTGTACCATGCCTTGGCGAACGCGGTGGCGAACTCCTGCGGATTTTGCAGAAAGCGCCGCGAGATTTTTTCGTACGCCGGATCGAAGCGCAATGCCAGGTCCGTGGTCAGCATCGAGGGCGCGTGGTGCTTGGCAGGATCGTGCGCATCCGGAACCGTACCCGCGCCTGCCCCATTCTTCGGAGTCCACTGCTGCGCTCCCGCCGGGCTCTTGGTCAGCTCCCATTCAAAGCCAAACAGGTTCTCGAAGTAATTGTTACTCCACTTGGTGGGCGTGGTGGTCCAGGTAACTTCAAGTCCACTGGTAATGGTACTTGCGCCGTTGCCGCTGCCAAAACTGTTCTTCCAGCCGAATCCCTGCTCTTCAATGGGAGCTCCTTCAGGCTCGGGGCTGACATACTTTTTCGGGTCGGCGGCTCCATGCGTCTTGCCAAAAGTGTGACCGCCGGCAATCAGCGCGACCGTTTCTTCGTCATTCATCGCCATGCGGCTGAAGGTTTCGCGGATATCGCGCGCCGCTGCAATCGGATCCGGCTTCCCGTCCGGGCCTTCCGGATTTACGTAAATCAATCCCATCTGCACTGCGCCCAACGGGTTATCCAGTTCACGATCGCCCTTATAGCGCTTATTACCACCCAACCACTCGGTCTCCGGACCCCAGTCGATGTACTCCTCGGGCTCCCACACATCCGCTCGTCCCCCCGCGAAGCCGAAGGTCTTAAAGCCCATCGATTCCAACGCCACATTCCCGGCGAGAATCATCAGGTCAGCCCAGGAGATCTTGCGCCCATATTTCTGCTTGATGGGCCAGAGCAGCCGGCGTGCCTTGTCCAGATTTACATTGTCTGGCCAGCTATTGAGCGGCGCAAAACGCTGTTGCCCAGCGCCAGCTCCGCCGCGCCCGTCGCCGATGCGATAGGTTCCAGCGCTATGCCAAGCCATGCGAATGAAAAGTCCCCCGTAATGGCCAAAATCGGCCGGCCACCAGTCCTGCGAGTCCGTCATCAAGGCGTGCAGGTCCTTGATGACGGCATTCAGGTCCAGGCTCTTGAATTCCTCCGCGTAATTAAATTCCTCCTCCATGGGATCGGACAGTGGGGACTGCTGGTGAAGAATCTTCAGATTCAGTTGATTCGGCCACCAGTCCGCATTCGATGGAGTCCAGGCCGCAGTGTGTCTACGCGTGCCGGCCTTCATCGGGCATTTGGGTTCGGGGGATACCTCGGGCTCGGTATTTCCCGGGCCGGGGACGCCGGCGAGTACCTGCTTGTCTTCAGACATAATTTCCTCTTTCGCTTTTCGCGTATGAAGTTAGGCTTACGTTTTGTCGCTACAGCGCGGACAGAGGCCAAATACCTCGATCAGCGGCTCACTTAGATCGAAACCGCCCGGTGCCAGCCGCGCCAGCCGTTTCAGGTCAATGAATTCGCCTGTGATGTCCTGCACCGACTTGCATCCGGTGCAGACCAGATGATGATGCGGCTGCAGATTCCCTTCCACCAGCAGCGTGGAAGCATGCGGGCTCACCTCCCGCAGCAATCCCTTTTCCACGAACATCCGCAAATTGTTGTAGATGGTTGCCAGCGATACCGAAGGCACTCGCCGTCTCACCACTGCGTAGATTTGCTCTGGCGAGTAATGTCCGGGAGCAGCCACCACGGCCTCGAAGATGATCCTGCGCTGGTGCGTCGCAGCCAGCCCATGCTTCCAGGCGAGTTCTCGAAATTGTTCGTGGCTCAAATGCATAGCTGCTGATTCATGACAGCTGGGTCTGGGGTTGCTGAGTCAGGACTTACTGAGTCAGGGCTTACTAAGTCAGGATAAGAATCATTATCAAAGAATTTCGTTTATTTGGCAATCCAGGGATGGCCAGTTCGGGCATCCTGCGCGATTTGCCCATCATCTCAATCTTTCAGATTGATGTAGAATAATTGATACAGCAAGCCCTATTTGTGACCCAACGATTCTGTGGATGCAGCAGGCCGCTACCCGGCTGACTTCCGCGTCAGTAAGAAAATGCAAGAATGCTGAATCGTCTGCATTCTGCATGACCGACTCACGCTAGCTGGAGGTGGCATTGTGAACAGGTTCTTCTTTCCCGTAAGACCCTCGAAAGCAATTGCAGTTGTGGCCGTGTCCGTCGCCTTAGGGGCGTTTTCTTTGGCGCAGGGTGGAGATTATTCGACCGGCTACAGCCAAGGCTACTCGCCTAACAGCAATTCGGATTACGCCTCAAACTATCCCCAGAACTATTCCCCGAATTACGGCTCGAGCAGTACCTCTAACTACGCGGGGGACACTACCTCGCCCTATCCTGCCGACACCCCCACGCCAGTATTGTCGCAGAACGAGTTGGAAAATCTGGTAGCTCCGGTGGCTCTCTATCCCGACGCGCTTTTGAGCCAAGTGTTAGTGGCCAGCACGTATCCGCTGGAAGTGATTGAGGCGCGGGATTGGCTCCGCCAAAACGGCGGCTTGCCCAGCCGGCAATTGATGGCGGCGGCGCAGCAGGAGAATTGGGATCCGAGCGTGCAGGCGCTCGTGGCGTTTCCCGGAGTCGTGGAGCGCATGAGCCGCGAGGTGCATTGGACCACCGACCTGGGCAACGCATTTCTGGTGCAGCAGGCCGACGTGATGAGCGCGATCCAGAATCTACGCCAGGAAGCCCGGCAGAATGGGCAACTGAGGAACACGCCGCAGCTGGCAGTGAATACAGAAGTGCAGGGCGACCAGAGTGCGATTGAGATTCAGCCCACTGATCCGGGAACAATGTATGTGCCCAATTACGATCCCTATGCCGTGTGGGGCGCGCCCGCCCAAGGTGATTATCCACAATTGAATTACGCGCAGGGAAGCGGTTTTGATTCGGTGCTCGGAACCATCGCGAATCTTGCTGGCTTTTTCCCCGGCTTCGCCGGAGTATTGGGCCCTCGCAGTTGGGGATGGGCCATCGGCTGGCTGGCGCAAACGCTGTTCGTGAACAATTCGTTCTTCAGCGACTTCGGCTTCCACAAGTACGGCGGCGGCTATGGCGGCGACGGTTACCGGGGATCGAGTGTCTGGGTGCACAACGAACAACACAGGCTCGGCGTTCCTTACGGCAACGGAAGTGGCCGGGGTGGCCGCGATAATTGGGGCCATAACGGCGGACGTCGCGATCAAGACGGTCGCGGGCGGGATCGTGATCAATGGGGCAGAAATCGTGATGGATTCCGGAACTTCAACGGACACGGCAACGAACCTCGCCGGGCTTCTTACCGCTCGGACGATGGCAGGTCGCGCCGCGGCGATTTCGACCGCGACAATCGCAACAATCGCGGAGAGAATTGGCGCTCCTTCGATGGCCGGGAACATTCCGGGCAGAACGGACGCCAGCCTCAATCCAATCTCCGGCGCTGGACCAACCCAAATCCAGTTAGAACCTCGGCGAGGGCCGAATCTTCGTTGAGCGCGAGCCGCGCCTGGTCACAACCTTCCAGAGTTTCGGCACGGTCAACACCGGAGCGAGGCTTTGCTGGCTCGTACTCCGGTTACGGCACGTCGCACGGCACATATTCTCAACGGTCGTACGCCCGGCAGCCGTCTATAAAGTCATCGTCAGCACGATCATCCTCCGGACAATCCTTCTCACGCCAGGGATCGGGACGCGAATATTCTTCGCGAGCTTCCTCATCGCATGGCTCATCGAATCACCACAGCATGTTCTCGCACTCGTCGGCTCCGAGAATGCCGAAGGCTCCAAAAATGCCGAAGGCTCCGAAGATGAAGGCTCCGCACTACGCCAAGTCGGGCGGCGGAGGACATTCCGGCGGACACGGAAGCAGCAAGTTGCACCACGGATAAACTGCCCATCGAACCCAGATCCACAAAAACAAAAGCCCCGTCTCTCTCGAGAGAGACGGGGCTTCGTTTTGCAGTTCTCGAACTACTTTCCCACTTGCTGAATGCAATCTTCCAATACATCCATGGCAACATCCGCCTGCTCTTTGCTCACCACCAGCGGGGGGCAGAGGCGAACCGTGCTGGGCCCACAACCCAAAAACAGCAGCCCCTGTTCGAAAGCGCGCTCCACAATCTGATCGCGCTCGGCGGTGGCGTATTCTTTCGTTGTCTTATCTTTCACGATGTCGACGCCGATCATCAGGCCTCGGCCGCGCACATCGCCCACCAGTTTGTGTTTCGCAATCCAAGTAGACATCCGCTTGAGCATGTGGCTTCCCACTTCCGCCGAGTTTTCCAGCAGCCGCTCTTTCTCGATCACATCGAGCGAAGCCAGCGCTGCCGCAATGCAGATGGGGTTGCCGCCGAAAGTGGAAGCGTGCGAGCCGGGAATCCAATCCATGATCTCCGCGCGCGTCATGGTAATACCCAGCGGCATTCCGGAGGCGATGCCCTTGGCGATGCAAATCATGTCCGGCTCAACTCCGGTGTGTTGCACCGCCCACCACTTTCCGGTGCGGCCTACTCCGCTCTGCACCTCATCCACCACCAGCATGATGCCGTGGGTATCGCAGATGCGGCGAAGCTCTTGCATGAAAATAGTGGGGGCGACAACGTATCCGCCCTCGCCCTGCACCGGTTCGACAAATATGGCGGCCACCTCCTCGGGAGGCAGCGTGGTCTTGAAAAGTTTTTCTTCAATGAAGCGGGCGCAGGAAAGCGCAAATGCATCCGGATCCTGCGTCGCATCCTTCTTCCCGCGATAAAGATCGGGGTACGGAACGTGCGTCACTCCCGGCATAAGCGGCGCAAAGCGGCGGCGCTGCTGCGGCTTTGAGGCCGTCAGCGACATGGCGCCCATGGTGCGCCCGTGAAACGCTCCAAAGAAGGCGATAATGTGCTGCCGCTTCGTATGGTAGCGCGCCAGCTTCAGCGCGCATTCAATCGCCTCCGCGCCGGAGTTGCCGTAATAAACTTTATGCGGTCCGCGCATCGGCGCAATCTTCGACAGGCGATCCGCCAGTTGCACCATGCTCTCGTAGTAAAAATCCGTGCCCGACATGTGAATCAGTTCCGCGGCCTGCTTTTGAATGGCGGCAACTACATCGGGATGGCAGTGTCCGGTGGAAGTCACGGCGATGCCGGCGGAGAAATCGTAGAACTCGTTGCCATCCACATCAGTCACCACAATTCCGCGGCCGCTCTTGGCAACCATCGGATAAGAACGCGTGTAGGACGGCGAAATAAGCCGCTCGTCGCCTTCCAGCACTCGCTTGGCGTGGGGGCCCGGTAAGGCTGTTTTGATCTTGGGTCCGATTTTTTTCTGTGCAGCCGTCTCGGGCGCTGCCGGTGCGCTCATCGTCTTCGTGGTCATGGAATCCTCCTTAAATACAGTGGCCAGGTAAATGGCCAGCGGTCAGTGCACACCCACCTCGGAGCACGGGCTCTCGTTCGAGCACACGTACCTCCGAGAAATTCAGGCGAAGGATGGATTAGTCGCTGCCGAACAGACTGGGACGAAGGCGGGAAGGAAGATTAGCGCGATAGCGGCGCGGGCACACCAGACAGTGCAGCCAGCACTCGGGCAGATGCGAATTGGGATTCTTGCATTGCATCGCGGACCGTCGACATCTTCATCATTATAGCGCGTGGTTAGCCCGTGGCGTAACCCCCTGAGTGGCCGATGGTTACTGAGGTTTGCGGGGTATCCATATTGGTCCGAAAAAACGAACTTCTCTCAACACAACCTCTAGCCTTCGAGAGCGCAGCCCAGCATCACGAAAGAAGTTCAATTTTGACTTCCCGCGACAGCAGCCTTAGCATGGCTGCAACCGAGGCGGGGACTTTTCTTGATCGAGCAAACCATTTCACACTACCGGATCGTTGAGAAGCTGGGCGGCGGCGGTATGGGCGTCGTCTACAAAGCGGAAGACACTCGCCTCGGCCGCTTCGTCGCCCTCAAATTTCTTCCCGAAGAGTTGCAGCAGGATCGCCAGGCGCTCGAGCGTTTCCGCCGGGAAGCCAAAGCCGCCTCCGCCCTGAACCATCCCAACATCTGCACCATCTATGACATTGGCGAAGAAAACGGTCGCGCCTACCTGGTCATGGAATTTCTTGACGGCTCAACCCTCAAGCACCTGATCGGCGCGCGGGCCATGGAGATGGAAACCATCCTCGCCCTCGGCATCGAGATCGCCGACGCGCTCGACGCCGCCCACACCGAAGGCATTGTTCATCGAGACATTAAGCCCGCCAATATTTTTGTCACCAAGCGCGGCCACGCCAAGGTTCTGGATTTCGGCTTGGCCAAGGTCACCACATCGGGCCGGAACTTGTCAGCCGCTCCCGATGTGACCGCCGCTACCAGCGTCGTAGTTGAAGAACATCTCACCAGCCCCGGTTCGACGTTAGGCACAGTTGCCTACATGAGTCCCGAACAGGCCAAGGGAAAAGATCTCGACTCGCGCACCGACCTTTTTTCTTTCGGCGTGGTTCTCTATGAGATGGGAACCGGCACTCTGCCCTTTCGTGGAGAAACTTCCGCGCTCATCTTTCAATCCATTCTTGATCGCGCACCCGTCTCGCCGGTGCGCTTGAATCCCGATCTTCCGGCCAAGCTGGAGGACATCATCAACAAGTGTTTGGAGAAAGACCGCAATCTCCGCTATCAGCACGCCGCCGATATCCGCGCCGACTTGCAGCGTCTGAAGCGCGATACCGAGAGCGGCCGCGCCATTGCCACCAGCTCCGATCAAGTACCCATCGCCCAGGAGTCCGCGCTCCCAGCCGCACATTCTTCCGCGCCGAGTTCGTCCGTGCCGAGTTCAGCCTCGCCGAGTTCAGCCTCGCCGGTCGCCGTACTTTCGCCATCTGCCGCGGGCCACTCTTCCGCGCATTCGACCCCGGCATTTTCTGTGGCTGCAACCCACTCCAGCGGCAGCGTTGCTCCAGCCGCGAAAAGCAAATTGCTCACCATCGCCGTCCCTGCCGTCATCGCGCTCGCGCTTCTCGCCGCCGCAGGATGGTATTTCAAATCGCGCTCCGGCGAAAAGCTCACCCAGCAAGACACTATTGTGCTCGCCGACTTCACCAACACCACCGGCGACGCCGTCTTTGACGGCACTTTAAAACAGGCGCTGGCCGTCGATCTGCAACAATCTCCTTTTCTCCGCGTGCTGCCCGAATCCCGCGTCCGCGAGACTCTGGGCTTTATTGGACGTTCCCCCAACGAGCGCCTGACCAATGACCTGACCCGCGATCTCTGTCAGCGCACGGGCAGCAAGGCGATGCTCACCGGTTCGATTGCTAATATCGGCAGCCAGTACGTTGTCACCCTGGGCGCGGTGAATTGCCAGACCGGAGATTCGCTAGCGCAAGAGCAAGCTGAGGCGGCCAGCAAAGAGCAGGTGCTGGCTGGCTTGGGCAATGCGGCAACAAAAATGCGCGGCAAGCTGGGCGAATCGCTGGCCTCGATTCAAAAGTTTGATACGCCCATCGATCAGGTCACCACTTCGTCGCTCGAGGCGTTGAAGGCGTTCTCCATGGGCAATGCGGAGTTTGACGTCGGCCGCGAAACCGAATCGCTGACGTTCTATAAGCGGGCGGTGGAACTTGATCCAACTTTCGCCTACGTGTATGCCCGCATGGGAGTGGTCTATTCCAACAATTTCGAGTTCGAGCAAGCCAAGCAATACATACGCAAGGCTTACGAACTGCGCGACCGGGTTAGCGAGCGCGAAAAGCTTTATATCACCGAGCACTATTACGAAACCGTCGTCGGTGACTTGGACAAGGAAATCGAAACTCTTGAACTTTACAAGCGAACTTACCCCAACGATGGGGTTCCCACCAACAACCTCGCAGTCGCCTATGCACTCACTGGAGACTTTGAAAAGGCTGGCGCGGCGGCGCGCGAGAGCCAGCGCATTGATCCCAATTCAATGAACAGTTACGCCACTCAGGTTTTCTGTTTCACAAATACGAATCGTTTTGACGAAGCCCACCAGTTTGCCGACCAGTCCTTAAAACGGTTTCCTCAGGCGGAGTTCCTGCACTTGGCCTCGTATCTCACCGCGCTGACCACGGGAAGAGCAACCGACGCACAGCGCGAACGCGATTGGGCGAAAGGCAAGCCGGGTGAATTCAGGTTTGATGTTGCGCGTGCGGGCTTCGAGGCTCAACACGGGAGAGTGCACTCGGCCGCGGAAATCACGCGGCAAGCGCTTGAAACCGAGAAAAACAATGGCATGAAAGAAGGAGCCGAGGGCGATCTTGGAGTGCTCGCCCTCACGGAGGCCGATTTTGGCTATTGCGATCGGGCGCGGAAAGATGCCGCCGAAATCGGCGCCGCTCCCGGACGCTCCGCTTCAGTGACCGTAGCCTCCGCCCTCGCAACCTGCGGCGACACCAAGAAAGCGCAACTCCTCGCCGACGATCTCAATAAGAAATATCCGCAGGAGACCTTCGCCCAGCGCGTAGACCTGCCGCAGATTCGCGCCCGCATGGATTTGCAGCGCGGCGATGGCGCCAAAGCCGTCGATGACCTGCGCCCCGCCACAGCCTACGAATTCGGCAACTCCGCGTTTGGTGTTCCTGCTTACCTGCGAGGGCTCGCTTACCTCAAATCGAAACAGGGCGCCCCCGCAGCCGCGGAGTTCCAAAAAATTCTCGATCATCACGGCTTCATGGGAACCTCGCCCTATCTCGGACTGGCCAAGCTAGGCATCGCCCGCGCCTACGCTCTCTCCGGCGATGCCTCCAAAGCCCGCACCGCCTATCAGGATTTCTTTGCCCTCTGGAAGGATGCTGACCCCGACGTGCCAATTCTGAAAGAAGCCAAGGCCGAGTATGAGAAGTTGAAGTGAGGAAGTTAAGTAGTGAAGCCAAACCCCTTTGTCATTTCGAACCGGCGTTCTTTGCCGGTGAGAAATCTGCTGTTAGACGCCCGCGTCGCGCTCTCAATTTAGAATCCACCTCTCTCTCTGTCTTGTCTGATATCTTTTAACTTCCCCTGATCGCCATGTCTAAGCCCAACAGCCCAAGCCGGTTTGCGGTGATTCTTGCCTTCGGGTTGGTCTATCTCTTCTGGGGATCAACTTATCTCGCCATCGACATCGCAGTGCAAAGCATTCCGCCCGCCCTGATGTGCGGCCTGCGTTTCTCCATTGCCGGAATCGTCATGCTTGCCGCGTGCGCTATTACCGGCCGCCAAATTTTCTATTCTGTTCAGCAAATCGCGCTCTCCGCCATTGTCGGAATCCTGCTGCTGATGGGCGGCAACCTCACCCTCTCGTGGGCGGAACTTTCCGTGCCTTCCGGCTTGGCCGCATTGATCGTGGCCATCACCCCGCTCTGGTTTCTGGTGCTGGATTCGCTGCTGCTCGGCCACCACCGCATCTCATGGCGCGGCAAGGCTGGGTTGGCGTTGGGCATCGTTGGCTTGTTCGTTTTGTTCTGGCCCGAGCTGCACTCCACTTCGGCCCTCGGCCATCGCGAGTTCGTTGCCTCCATTGCGCTGCTCGGCGGATCTTTTTCCTGGGCTCTCGGCTCAGTCCTCTCCAAGCGCTGGCAATCGGGCATGGACGTCTTCAGTGCCACCGGATGGCAAGTCACCGCCGCCGGCGCAGCGAACTTTCTCTGGGCCGTCGCGGCAGGAGATTTCTCCCGCGTCACCTGGACTTCGCGCGGCCTCGGCGCAGTTCTCTATCTCGTCGTCTGCGGATCGTGGGTCGGCTACACCGCCTACATCTGGCTGCTCGAGCATGTGCCCACTTCGAAAGTTTCTACCTACGCCTACGTGAATCCCGTGGTCGCGGTTTTTCTGGGATGGCTGGTCCTCCACGAGAAAGTCGACCGCTTCATCTTGATGGGCAGCGTGATCGTGGTACTCTCCGTGATTCTGGTCACCAGCGCCAAAGTAAAACGAAAAGCCTTGCCGTCGGAGATCGCCACTCTAGAGGCGGCATCGCAATAACGCCGTGGGCAACTTTCCATCAAGGTCCTCCGCCTCGCGTCTCCATCCGTCGAGCCCGCAGCCCTTCCATTACCTCGGTAACTTTTGACTGGTTCCCCCCCGTTCTACCATGCCCTTGGCCAAGCTTCTGAGGGGGGAGCTTTCCCATGGGCGGTCGTGCCACCCGCGCACCGCAATCCGGCGATTTCGCTCGCGCCACGAAGTTGCGTCAGGCGCTGCAGTGCGGAGCTTTACCTGATTTCCTTCCCCCCGCCGCTTCCAATCCCGTTGCCCAACCCGCCACTCTCACCTGGCTTCCTCAACCCACCCTTTCCCCAGACGAGTCTTCCACAATTAACGATCCTGACCAACTCCTCAATATCCGTCGCCAGTATCTTGAGCAACTCTTTGAGAGTTCTCCCGATGCGCTGGTTGTAGTGGACGCTTCCTTTCGCGCCCAGTGCGTCAATCAGGAATTCCAGCGCCTGTTCGGCTACTCCGCCTCGCAGGTGATGGGGCAATCTCTCTCGGACCTCATACTTCCTCAGGATCGCATTCCTGAAGCCCAATGGATCGAGCAATGCCTGCACCGCGGCGAGCAAATCTCTTTGGAAACCCAGCGCCGCCGTCACGATGGCTCTCTGATCGATGTCTCGATTTCTACCGCGCCCCTGATCATCGACGGCCGCGCCGCTGCCTTCTATGCTCTGTACCGCGACATCTCCGGACGCAAGCGCGCCGAAGCTCTTAGTTCCGCCCTCTACCGAATTGCCGAAAAAGCCAGCGCCGTGCAGGACTTGCAACAGTTCTTCGCCGCCATTCATGCCATCGTCGACGAACTCCTCTGTGCCCGAAATTTCTCCATCGCCATCCTCGACTCCGACACGCAACTCAGCTTCCCCTATTTCGTCGACGAAAAAGAATCCACTCCCGCCGCCGGTCAAAGCCCTTCCGGCCTCCTTGAGTACATGTTCCGTCTGGGCGAGCCCTTTCTCTGTGACTCCCAGCAGCTTCAGCAACTGGTAAACCGCCGCCAAGTCACTCTGGCAGGGCCCACTCCGCTCGAATGGCTGGGCGTTCCCCTCAAAGTGAATAGCCGCATTATCGGCGCTCTGGTCCTCAAAAATTATTCCCGCAATGTGCAATTCTGCGAACGCGACAAAGAGGTTCTCACTCTGATTGCGCCGCAACTTGCCGCTGCCGTTGACCGCAAGCGCAATGAGCAGGCTCTGCGCCGCTCCGAAATCCGTTATCGATCCCTGGTGCAGACCGCCGTCTACGGCATCTATCGCTCCAGCCTCGAAGGCAAATTTCTTGACGTCAACCCCGCCCTGATCGGAATGCTCGGCTACAACTCCGCCGACGAAGTCCTTGCTCTTGATCCGCAAAAAGATGTTTTCGGCGACCCTCGCGAGCACGCCCGCCTGGTTGAAGAATTCCAGCGCACCGGCCGCATGGACGGCTTTGAAGCCCGCTGGCGCCGCAAGAACGGCACCACCATTACCGTCCGTATCAGTGGCCGCGCCGTCGCCGCCGGCGACGAGCCCTCGAACGTTCTCGAAGCCATCGCCGAGGACATCACCGAACGTCGCGTCCTCGAAGACCAATTCCGCCAGTCTCAAAAAATGGAGGCCGTCGGCCGCCTCGCTGGAGGCATCGCCCACGACTTCAACAACCTCCTCACCGTCATCAGCGGATACACCGAAGTCCTGCTCTACCACCTCAGCCTCGGCCATCCCCTGCACGCCAAGGCGGAAGCCATTCAGCAAGCCTCCGACCGTGCCACCACCCTCACTCGCCAGCTCCTCGCCTTCAGCCGCAAACAGCTTCTCGAACTCAAAGTCATCGACGTCAACGCCATCGTCACCGATATGGAGCGCCTGTTAAGCCCGCTTATCGGCGAAGACATCGAACTCACCACCAGCCTTACTCCCAACATCGGCTGCACCCGGGCCGACGCCGGCCAGCTCGAACAAGTCATCATGAATCTGGTCGTCAACGCCAAAGACGCCATGCCCAACGGCGGCAAAATCTCCATTCGCACCGCCAGCGTCACCCTCGACGACTCCTACCGCCCCGAAAATACCTTCATCAAACACGGCCCCTACGTCATGATCTCCGTTTCCGACAACGGCCAGGGCATGGACCGCGAAACTCAGGCCCGCATCTTCGAACCATTTTTCACCACCAAGGAAAAAGGCAAAGGCACCGGCCTCGGCCTCTCCACCGTCTACGGCATCATCAAGCAAAGCGGCGGATACGTCTTCGTCCAATCCGAACTCGGACGCGGCACCATCTTCACCATCTACTTCCCGCGCGTCGACGAACCCTCCGATTTTCACGGCACCGCCCCCGTTTCCCCATCCGCCGCCGGAGGATCCGAAACCATCCTCCTCGTCGAAGACGAAGATTCCGTCCGCCAGCTCGTTCGCGAAACCCTCGAAGCTCGCGGCTACCGCGTTCTCGAAGCTGCCAATGCTGACGCTGCCCTCGCCCTCGCCACTTCCCATTCCGATCCCATCCACCTGCTCATCACCGACGTCGTCATGCCCGGCCTCAGCGGACACGAACTCGTCCAGCAACTCGCCCCCACCCGCCCCAAGTTAAAAGTTCTTTACCTCTCCGGATACGCGCAGGAAGCCTTCGCCACCCATGCCGCCTCCGGCGCCCCCAAATCCTTCCTGCAAAAACCCTTCACCCTGCAAAGCCTCTCCCGCAAAGTCCGCGAAATCCTCGGCCCCTCCAATAACTAAGTCCTGGGAAAGCTTGGGAAGGGCACGACTTCAGTCGTGCCGTAAAAGTCCAACGGACGGGCGGCTTCAGCCGCTGAGGTAAGCTGTGGCTTTCAGTCGTCCCTCGCAACCCCCCGCCCCTGAATCCCCACCTCCGCCCTCATCATCAGTACAATAGATACTCTGGAGGAAACATTCATGGCATTCGAACTACCCCCCCTGCCTTACGACTACGCAGCCCTCGAACCCGTCATCGATAAGCAGACGATGACCCTTCACCACGACATGCACCACGCGGCCTACGTCAAAAATCTCAACGCCGCCATCGAAAAACATCCCGAACTCGGCAAGAAATCCGCTGAAGAATTAATCAAAGACCTCAACTCCATCCCCGAAGACATTCGCGGCGCCGTGCGCAACAACGGCGGAGGTCACGTCAACCACTCTATGTTCTGGAAAATCATGAAGCCCAAAGGCGGCGGCGATCCCAACGGCCCCATCGCCGATGCCATCACCAAATCCTTCGGCAACTTCAAAGACTTCCAAACCAAATTCAACGACGCCGGCGTAAAACAATTCGGCTCCGGATGGGTCTGGCTCGCCGGTAAAGGCAGCGACATCCAAATCATCTCCACCCCCAATCAAGACAACCCGATCACCCAGGGGATGTTCCCCATCTTCGGCAACGATGTCTGGGAGCACGCCTACTACCTGAAATACAACAACCGCCGTCCCGAATATCTTTCCGCCTGGTGGAACGTCATCAACTGGGACGAAGTCAACCAGCGTTTCGAAGCCTTCAAGTCCGGCAAGTCTGTCCAGGAGCTGGCCATGGCTGGACGCTAACCCCAAACAGCTGCGAAGGGAGTGGTTTCGCAGCCAAAAATCGGTCACGCGAACGCAAAAGGCCCTGCCATTCAGCAGGGCCTTTTATCCAAGCAAACACCTTAAGCAGCGGCTATCTCCACAAATTCATCCGGATCAGCCTCAAACTCCTTCCTGCATTCATCCGAACAGAAAAAATATTTCTTCCCCGCAAATTGCGTCTGAAACTTGCTCTTCTCCTCCACTTTCATTCCGCAAACCGGATCGGTTGTCATGCATTCCTCCTCGAAGGGATTTTTCTTCACCCTTCTCTTAGCAAGAATCTTTCCTTTCCACCCCCTCTCAACTCACTGCCCCCACTCTCTTTGCGCCCCACTCTCCACTCCTACACCAAACCCCCGAAGAAATTTCTTCTACTCCCCATGCACCTTATACCCACCCTCGTGTGGCAAAACTCACGTGGGGACGGACGCATTCGTGAGCCTGCCCTGAGCGAAGCCGAAGGGTCCCGCGAAGCGAAGCGAGCGGAACCAGCGGAACCCGCCTACCCGCTTTCCCGTATCATTCACCAGCCCATGCCCCTCACCCGAAAATCCCGCCTCTCCCTCCTCTTCCTCACGCTCTATCTGACCTTCTGCTCCATCGCCGGAATCTACGTCGCTGACGGAACCATGCATCCTGCCCGCCGCGTACTCACTCAAGCCGATGAAACAAACATGCAGGACGTCACTCTCCATCTGGATGCTGACTTACAAAATGTCTCCATCACGACCTCAGACTCCATAAAACTGAACGCTTGGATCGTCCGCCCGAGCAGCCCCAACCACGACGCCGTGATTCTCCTCCACGGTCTCGGCGACAATCGCCTCGGCATGACCGGATACGCCCAACTGCTCCTCGTTCACGGATTCACCGTGCTTCTCCCCGACGCCCGCGCTCACGGGCCCAGCGGCGGTCAGCTTGCCACCTATGGCCTTCTCGAACGCAACGACATCCATCAATGGTTTGACTTCCTCCTTGCGAATATCCATCCTCACTGCATATTCGGCCTCGGAGAATCCATGGGCGCCGCCGAACTCTTGCAATCGCTCTCCGTCGAATCGCGCTTCTGCGCCGTCGCCGCTGAATCCCCTTTTTCCAGTTTTCGCGAGATCGCCTACGACCGCATGGGCCAGCCCTTCCGTCTCGGCCCCTGGTTCGGACGCTCCATTCTTCGACCGTTAGTCGAATTCTCTTTCCTCTATGTCCGCTGGAAGTATTCGCTCGACATGCAGCAAGCCTCCCCGGAATTGTCGCTCAAATCAACCCACTTGCCCGTCCTTCTCATCCATGGGCAGATCGACAGCAACATACCTCTTCGCCATTCACGCCGTCTGTTAGCCAGCGACAAAAACGCAACCCTCTGGCAAGTCCCCAACGCCGATCACTGCGGAGCCATTGCCGCCGCTCCCCAGGAATTCGAACGACGAATCCTGAAATGGTTCTCCATCTCTGATACCCGCTCACTAACCACTAGCCCCTAATCCCTGCCCCCTGCCTTTCTGCATTTCCTGTGCATCCTCTGTGCAGAACTCACCGGCCATCTCCACGCAAGGTTCCAGGAAAAATCGAACATCATCGAATCTCCAATCCCGCATGCTCTTTCCCTGTCCACGCCGAAATATTTTCTTCTGCTGTGATCCCGCCGGGTTCCCTCACTCAATTTCCTCAATTGCACCAAAAATACTGAATTGACCCCGCCCTCTTTCCCCCGTACATTCACTCTCGCTCTCAACAAAAATTAATCGGCAAGCCCCGGCGAATCATTCGCCACGCGATGCCGCCAAGCCCCCCGGTTTTAACTGAGAACTGAGAACCGAGAACTGAGAACTGCCTTTGAAAGCCTGGTCCACCTATCGCACCCGCTTCCTGGTCAACGCCAAACAACTCTCCACCGGCCTCACCTTCACTGACGCACTCGGCCGCCAGCACTCCGGACGCAAGGGCGACTACCTCGTCGAAAGCGACGGTGTCCTGCGCATCCAGCCTCGCCACATCTTCGAAGACGTCTATGTACCCCTCGAAGCGTCGTTAGACGAAACCTCAACTCAACCGGCGCAGTATCAACCTAACCCGCCGGATGAACTCCGCCGCCCACCGCTGCGCTCGCGCGAACTCCCAGCCTTCCCGCTTGCGCTCACCCGTAAATTGCCCCAACCCCACCGCGACCGCCGCCCCACCCCCGGCCTTCGCTCTTTTAAACCAACTTCTCACTAGGTACTAGGTACTGGGTACTGCTTTCTCGACTTTATGAACGCACCATGAATTTCCCTTGTGGAAAACAATTCCACCACATCCGCACCACGCCCGTCATTGCTGAGGATACAACCTGTTGTGTTTCTCTCTTGACAGGTACAATAAGCGGGAGTAACTTTGCAATCCCATAGCAACTTTTTTGGAGTTCGCCTCGCGGGAACGAGGCCAACTCTGCGAGACAAAAACTGAACCATCCGGCGAGAGAGTGCCGGGCCAGAGGTGACCCTACACTCTCCCGTAAACACAACCTAACAAAGGCTTTAATGGCGGTGGCCGTTCTCCCGAGCCCTCCCCCCGGTGGAACGCCTTAACTGAAAACGCAAACCGGTGTTCTGGCCAATTTTTGGCCCGCTCATCGCATCCGAAACCGCGAGCCCCGGCACGGAAGTGCCGGGTGGCAATCCCAGATATCTGAACAGTCCCGTTAGGGACGGCAACCAGCACTTGCAGGAGCCCAAATGGAAGCCATCACCCGACTCGTCGCCGATTCGTTCGCCCGCCACGGCTTTGACCGTCCCGTCGATCCCCGTCGCCTGCAATGGTCCCGGTGGTTCCGCTGCGACTCGCCTCGCAGCCTCCTCACTGTCCCCAGCAAACCCGGCATCTTCGCCCTCTCCGAAGAAGTCATGGACTTAAGCACCACCCATGCGGGGACAGCCGCCCTTGACTGTCCAGCCGAGCGAAGCTCGGCAGCCGCGTCCACCACCACAAATCTCCAGCCCGCCACCCAGGAACGCCGCATGCTCGCCGTCATCCAGTTCTGCGAAGACGACGACATGGCCTTCACCCTTGACCGCATGTTCACCCGCATCAATCCCATGCGTGAACGCCTCGCCTCCGGAAAATGCTTCCTCCGCTTCGTCGTCATCGAAGATCAGACTCAGCGCCGCAACATCTGCGCCGCCCTCAATCAATGGATCACCACCTCCGTCGAGAAAACCACCTCGCTGGAATTCACCACCGACCGTGGAGCGACGTACGATGTAGCGCAGGTGCCCTCGCCCGCATCTACCGCCTCCACGAACCGTGTCGGTCGGACGTTCTCGTCCGACCCTGCCGCCACCACCCCAGCTCCTGTGCCATCAATAACAGCCGCTCTGAACTCCGGAGCCGCCAAAAATCTTCACTGTCCGCAACCCCTCCCCTCCGGCTTCTGACCAGGGAGAAAGCCCGCGGTCAAAACGGTGGGGAACGGCAGAGCCCGGGAAAGATAAAGGCTCGGGAAGGGCAAAGCCCGGGAAAGATAAAGACTCGGGAAGGGCACGACTTTAGTCGTGCCGTCAGACGAACGTAGAATTTGGGGCTTTAGCCCCTGAGGGTTTCAGATGTACGCAGCACCAGAAATACCAGCACGACCGTGGAAGAGCGGCGCTTCAGCGCCGCGTTAGCCGCAAAAAAAATCCGGGGCTTTAGCCCCCGAAACGCTCTTTGAAACACCCCCGAATCCGTTTCGGGAACCCGATCTCCCCGCCTCCGCCGCGCCGAATCGGGCCTATGTTGAAAAGAATCTAATTATTAATGGAGAGACCAATGTCCGACCTCAAAACGCCCGACCTCAAAACGCCCGACCTCAAAACCACCACCGCCAATTCCCCTGCGGCCGCCCCCGTACACCCCGTCACCTCCGATAAAAAGAAGGCCCCCGGCCTCTCCTTCCGCCGCTTCTTCACCAAACCCGGCGTCTCGCCCTACGACGAAGTGGAATGGGAACACCGCCTCGCCCAGATCACCGATGCCAAAGGCAACGTCATCTTCGAACAGAAAGATGTCGAAGTCCCCAAAGATTGGTCCATGACCGCCACCAACATCGTGGCCTCGAAATACCTGCATGGAAAAATCGGTACCTCCGAGCGCGAGACCGGCGTCCGCGCCCTCGTCACCCGCGTCGCCGAAACCATTCGCGATTGGGGATACGCTCAGGGATACTTCAAGACCGCCGAAGACAGCGCCACCTTCCACGACGAACTCGTCCACATCCTCGTCCGCCAGTATGCCGCCTTCAACTCGCCCGTCTGGTTCAACGTGGGCTGCGATCGCATCGAGCCCAACTCTGACGCCCGCAACTGGCACTGGAATCCCGCCACCCAGCAAGTTGAATTCGGCATCGCCGGCTACACCAAGCCGCAGTGCTCGGCGTGCTTTATCAACTCCGTAAAAGATTCGCTGGATTCCATCCTCACTCTGGCCAAGACCGAAGGCATGCTGTTCAAGTGGGGATCCGGCACCGGATCGAATCTCTCTCCGCTGCGCAGCTCCACCGAAGGCCTCAGCGGAGGAGGAACCGCCAGCGGCCCGCTCAGCTTCATGAAAGGCTTTGATGCCTTCGCCGGAGTCATCAAGTCCGGCGGCAAAACCCGCCGCGCCGCCAAGATGGTCATTCTCAACGTCGACCATCCTGACATCATTGACTTCGTCGAGTGCAAACAAAAAGAAGAAGCCAAAGCTCACGCCCTGGTCGCGCAAGGCTACGACGGATCGCATCCCGATTCCGACGCCTACTCTTCCATCTTCTTCCAGAATGCCAACAACAGCGTCCGCGTCACCGACGACTTCATGTACGCCGTCGTTCGCGACACCGATTTCTCTACCAAAAAAGTTCAGGACGGCAGCGTCATGAACACCTACAAAGCGAAAGAGTTGATGCGCAAGATTGCCGAAGCCACCTGGCACTGCGGCGATCCCGGCATGCAGTACGACACCACGACAAATCGCTGGCACACTTCGAAGAACACCGACCGCATCAACGCCTCGAATCCGTGCAGCGAGTACATGTTCCTCGATGACTCCGCCTGCAACCTCGCCAGCCTGAACCTGCTGAAGTTCGCGCCCAACGGCACCTTCGACGTCGAAGCCTATCGTCACGCCGTCGATGTCTTAATCACCGCGCAGGAAATCCTCGTCGACAACGCCGGCTACCCAACAGAGATGATCATGCGCAACTCGCATGACTACCGTCCGCTCGGCCTCGGCTACGCAAACCTCGGAGCGCTGTTGATGGCCGCGGGCCTGCCTTACGACTCCGACAGCGGCCGCGACTATGCCGCCTGCGTCACCGCTATCATGTGCGGTGAAGCCTATCTGCAATCCAGCAAGATCGCCGAACAATGCCAACCCCTCACTCCTGCAACTGAAACTATCTCCACCCGTCTCGGCGTCACCGATGCCGACCACATGCCCGGCGGAGCCTGCCCCGGCTGGTACATCAACCGCGAACCTTTCCTCGACGTAATCCGCATGCACCGCGCCTCCGTCAACAACATCAACAAATCAAACGTCCCAAGTTCCCTCTACGAATCCAGCAAACAATGCTGGGACGAAGCCCTCGCCCACGGCGAAAAGCACGGCTACCGCAACAGCCAAGTAACCGTCCTAGCCCCCACCGGAACCATCGGCTTCATGATGGACTGCGCGACTACCGGGGTGGAGCCGGATTTGGCGTTGGTGAAGTTTAAGAAGTTGGTCGGCGGAGGCATGATCAAAATCGTCAATCAGACGGTGCCGACGGCGTTGTTTAAGTTGGGGTATGACCACGATCAGACGAATGCGATTGTGAGTTACATCGATGCGACGGGGACGATTGAGGGGGCTCCGCATATTAAGGATGAAGATCTGGCGGTGTTTGATTGTTCGTTCAAGCCGGCGAAGGGGACTCGGTCGATTGCGTCCATGGGGCACTTGCGGATGATGGCCGCGGCGCAGCCATTTATCTCCGGGGCTATATCGAAGACGGTGAATCTTCCGGAGAATGCCTCCGTGGAAGACATCATGGAGGCTTATCTTCAGGCTTGGAAGCTGGGACTGAAGGCGGTTGCCGTGTATCGCGATGGATGCAAGAAGTCGCAGCCATTGTCGGCGGCGGGGACGAAGACGGCCAACTCTTCGAAGGATGACGCGCGAGTGGCGGTGGTGCGCGAAGAAGAAAATCTGAATGCGCCTCCGCGGGCGGTGCGGCACAAGCTGCAGGAGGAGCGCGCGTCGATCACGCACAAGTTCAAGGTCGGCGATCACGAGGGCTACATCACCGTGGGTCTCTATCCCAATGGCGATCCTGGAGAGTTGTTCGTGACCATGGCCAAAGAAGGTTCGACGGTCAGCGGGTTGATGGACAGCTTTGCGCTGGCGGTTTCGATCGCGCTGCAACATGGCGTGCCGCTGAAACTGTTCTGCGAAAAGTTCGCGCACACGCGCTTCGAGCCCAGCGGCTGGAGCGGCAACGCCGACATCGGGTACGCCAAGTCGATCATGGACTACATCTTCCGCTGGCTGCAGTTGCGATTTCTGACTGGGCAGCAGGGGATGTTGTTCGAGAATCTCCGGCTGCGGTCGGGTCCCGAGTCCCGAGCCCTGAGTGCCGAGGGAATTGGCTCACAGGAATCGCTGGTGACTCGCGACTCGGGAATTCGAACTGGTTCGGTGCATGCCGCCGACAATCTGGCGGGAATCATCGACCTGAGCGACGCTCCGAGTTGCAGCTTCTGCGGCAGCATCATGACGCGGAATGGTTCGTGTTATCGCTGCGGGAGTTGCGGGAGCACCAGCGGGTGCTCGTAGCCGGGTTGAAATGGCACGAAGGTGGTCTTGTAAGCGGCAAGCAGAGGTAATACAAAGTGTCTCGACTGTGAGGGGGCCACGGCAATGCCGTGGCCTTTTTCGCCGAGGGTTCATGGTTTGATGGGTCTTTGAATGAAGCGCCATTACCGACTCCACGAGTTGGAGGACACCGAATTCGAGGACTTGGTGTGCAGGATCTGCATGAGGATTCTGGGGATGGGTACGATTGCTTTCTCCTCCGGCAAGGATGGAGGAAGAGATGCTCGTTTCGATGGAACCGCCCAGCATTTTCCAAGTGACGCGAAGCCAGCGAAAGGCAAATTCGTTGTCCAAGCGAAGCACACATCGCAGCCAGGCGCCTCGTGTTCAGACAGCGCCTTCAAGAGGATTTTCCAGGACGAGTTACCGAAAATCAGGAAGCTTGCAAAGGCTGGGAACCTCGAACTGTATTTGCTGTTCACGAACCGTGATCTTACTGCGGGCATGGAAAGTTCAATGGTTAAGCGTCTAGGTAAGGTTAAGGGTCTCTCGGAGGCTTGGATACTCGGTAATGACTCAGTTCGTCAGCGGTTGGACATGCACCCGGACGTGTGGACAAGTATGCGGTTAGATCGTCATGAGGTGCCCTTTCGGATCTCGCCCGTTGAAATGGTCGAGGTCGTGACGGCGTTCCATGGCGCTGTCACGGACGGTGGCAGTTCCTTCAACAGTGCACTAAATTTCAATTTTGTTGGGAAGGATCGAAAGAACAGAATTAACCGCCTGTCGAGGCCCTACTATGAGTACATCCAGAGGGATTCACTACCCCACTTTCGTCGGATTAAGACCTTCCTGGAAGACCCCCGCAATGACCGGCTTAAGGCTTTGTACCACGACACCGCAGACGAGTTGAAACAGAAAATCGTTACCTTCAGGGGGGATTTCAGCAGCTTCGACGAGGTTCTCACACACATCCGGGATCTTGTCGTCAGTCACGAGAGCAAACTCTTGGGAAAGAAACGCCTTGTGAGCCTGTTCCTTCATTACATGTATTGCAACTGCGACATCGGCGACCATGCTAAAGCCAACTAAGCACTTGAATCCGGACAAGTCCGTGCTGCACACAGCAGCGAGGATATTGCGGCTGCTCAGCAGGTATCGCATTCAGCCATATGACGAATTGTATGACCGCCTGCACAAACAGGCTGGCGATGACCTGCGGGAGGTTTTTCTCCCGGCCTTGGGTTTCCTGTTCCTCTTGGGAAAGATCGAATACTATGAGAAGACGGACAGCTTCGAGTTCGTAGGAGCGAACCGAGTGACCGTATGAAGATCGCAAGAATCTATAGCAACCTAGCGACAGCCTTTCTGCCGATTAGATTGAACGGTATCGATGACGAAAAGTTGAGCGTTGTATTTGCGAGGATCACTCGCCCCAAGGACAACAGTCGAGACAGTCACAATCTGGGCAAGACCACCCTCATCCATCTTATCGACTTTCTGCTGCTGAGAGATGTGAGCGACAAAACAAGTTTCCTTCTTAAGCACGTTGACCGCTTCCGGCAGTTCGTTTTCTACATCGAGCTGCAGTCGCATGCAGGGGGCTTTGTCACAGTTCGGCGAGCCGTCGAAGAGTCCACAAAAATCTCTCTAAAGCGACATGCGAAGCGTGATCAGGATCTGAGGGATGCGGGGGAGAAGGATTGGGACCATTTCGACGTCCCTATCGATACTGCGAGGCAGATCCTTGACTCTTATCTTGATTTGCAGGTTGTGAAGCCCTGGAACTATCGCAAGGGCGTGTCGTACTTCCTGCGAACGCAGGCTGACTATCAGGACTACTTCCAGATCTCAAAATTTCAAAAAGGTCAGGATTCGGAATGGAAGCCGTACCTCGCTCACTTGGTGGGACTCAACTTTGCCCTATTGGAGAACAAGTATGAATTGGACTCCCAGATAGAGGATCTCGAGAAGAGGAGGGGAGAACGGCAGGCCGAAATACAGATTGACGAGAAGGAGTTCAGCAAGCTCTCGGTGCAGCTAGACATCGATCGTGCAGAGGTCGCAAGGACGGCGGCCCTCCTCGACGACTTTGATTTCAGGGAGGAGGAGAAAAGGGTCAACAAAGAGTTGATTGAGGGCGTGGAGCGTCGAATTTCCGAACTCAACAGCGAGATCTACAAGGTTGGCTATGACCTCGACGAAATGAGAAATTCGCTGGCGCAGGGGTTCAGC
Organism: uncultured Acidobacteriota bacterium; assembly: GCA_963758565.1. Taxonomy (GTDB): domain Bacteria; phylum Acidobacteriota; class Terriglobia; order Terriglobales; family Acidobacteriaceae; genus Sulfotelmatobacter. The sequence goes on from CAVWVX010000002.1 coordinate 207,897, forward strand.
TTTCGAAGTGATTCCGTGCGGCAGATTTTCGAGGAGACCAAGACTTATGTGCCAGAAAACCTGCTCAGGGATTACGACGAACTCGTGGGGTTCAACCGTAAGCTCACGACAGAGCGGAACAGGTTGCTGAAGGGCCAGATTCGGGACTTGGAGGGGGAACTTGAAAAACTGAATGCGGAGGCTGCAGAGTTGAATCTCCGGCGGGTCCATTACTTAGAGCTTTTAAGAACTGCTGACGCGTTCAAGAAATTCAAAGCGCTCCAGCGTGAACACGCTGCACAGCGCGCACAACTCACGTACCGTGAGACTCAAATGCACCGTTTGTCCCAGGTTAGGGAAATGACACGCGAGTTGCGAGGCCTTGAGATCAAGCGCAAGCAACTGGTTGACGAGATCACGGACGAGACCGAGCGCGACAACCCAGTCAAGACAAGGATTGCTCTGGAGTTCCACTCACTTGTCCGGCGCGTGCTTGATCTGAACGGTTCCTTTTACGTGGCCATGAATCGGAGTGGGAATGTCGAGTTTGTGGTCGAGACTAAGCTTTCGGAGAAGAGTGCCGAGGTGTCGAGCCAATCCGAGGGCACCAGCTACAAGAAACTCCTTTGCGCGCTGTTCGACATCACCCTCCTCACGACCTACGCTACGCAACCGTTTTATCACTTTGTGTACCATGACGGGATATTTGAAGGACTCGACACGCGCAAGCGGCGCGTTCTGCTCCTGTTACTTAGGGAGATCGCGGGGAAGTACCGCATCCAATACATCCTTTCAACGATTGATTCCGACCTGCCGCGCGATGAGGATGATAAAAAGATTGAGTTTCCTCAAGACGAAATCGTGCTTGAGTTGAGCGATCAGGGGACGAAGGGTCGCCTGTTCCGGATGGCAGAGTTTTGATTTTTTCCCACGGTGCCGCCCCTGACGGGACTCGTTCCTTTTCTTGGTAGCTTTCGGCACGACTGAAGTCGTGCCCTTCCCGGTCGTGGCGGGGGCGAATTTCAAGAGGGATGGCGGCGGGGTGGCGCAGGCGAACAGCAGGTTCCTCGACTTCGCAAGATCATCCGCTTCGCGGATAATCCTGCTTCGCTCGGAATGACAAAATTGTTTGGGGGCTTGCGACGGGACTGAGGGCGTGCCCTTCCTGATCGTAGCGCTGCCAAAGTTCAAAACGTCCACGGGGGCTGAAGCCCGGCTAGCTTTTGGGGGGCTGGACGCGGCGCTGAAGCGCCGCTCTTCCACGGCGGTGCACGGGTTTGGGCGCGGATTGCGGCGGGACTGAGGGCGTGGCCTTCCTGGGCGTGGCGGTGGCGAATTCCTGGGGATGCGGCCGTGGAATCCCATGTTTCGCAAAGGACGCGAAACATGGGGCACCCGCGGTTCGTGGTGGCGTGGGAATTTTTCTTTCGCCCCTGCGGGGCTGGGTTATCGTCTCCTGCTTTTACCCACGGCGCGCGCCGTGGGCTGCATTCTTTCGCCGCTTCGCGGCTTGGTTCCATCTTAGGCGGCGTGCGGCCGATTTCGGCGCGCTTCGCTTGCTGAGGGCAGGCTCAAGAACTGAAGTTGTGCCCTTCGCGGTCGTGGCACTGCCGAATTCCTAGAAGGATGGGGCCGTGGAATCCCACGTTTCGCAAAGGACGCGAAACATATGGCACCCGCCGTTCGTGGTGGTTCCGGCGGACAGCAGATTCCTCGCCGGGCTTTCAACTCCGTTCGGAATGATGAAATTTTGTGAGGCTTACGACCCGGTGAGGAATGAGAGCGACTTTGAGCAAAGATATTCGAGGAATCGGCCCTATCTGTATCACCTTACGGATCGGTCAAACCTCGATCACATACGAGAAACAAACAACATCTTGCCCGCAGCCAGATTGATGGAGCTTGCTGGACGTGTCGATCTTCGTAGGGCCCGGAGACGCGAGCATGAACGGCTTATCATAGGACGGAAATCGATTTTGACTCGCGACCAAGCCCCTCTGCACCAGGGAAATGTAGAGTTGATAAACGGGTTCAGCTTCGAGGACCTGGTTGAGAGCATCAATAGAAGAAGTTTTTTTTGGCCGGGGACCGCTGTCGGTCCAATCAGCTGTGGAGTGCGTCACTTCGAGCGGTATCAAGAGGAACGCCCTATTATTCTTCAGATTGCTTTTCAATCGTTGCTCGACGTGAATCGCGGTGTTGATCCACTTTATTGCAAGTACAATTCTGGTTCGCCGCGTTGCTCAAATGGAAATAAGAGTCCTCGTGGCCCCGATACCTTCCTGTCGTCAGGGCGTTTCAAGGGAACTCCAAGCCAGGTCGTCGAGGTGACCTTTGATGTCCCGATCATGCTGCCTGCTGATACGAAAGTTGGAGATCATTCGGCAGGGCCGTGGAGGCTGTTCCGTCGTTGAGTTGTAATCGCAGCGCTTGATGCGCTGCGCCACTCAAAATCGAGGCGCTTGCGGCACGACTGAAGTCGTGCCCTTTCCGGTCGTGGCGCTACCGACCCGCCCCCCCCGGGAATGGGCCCATGGCGGATCATTACATTTTGGCTTTTAAATTCCCAGTTACTCGGAGTATAGTTGTTGGCCTTCCTCCATCTCGGCCCCAAATACTTTGACTAAGGAGCTGACTATGGCTGCTGCACCGGTTCCGGAACCGACCAATAAGAATGAAGATAGTTCTGTCTACGTTCTGTTCTACAAGTTGACTAAGGAGAGTCCGCCTTGGGTTCGCACTGTTGCGGTGCTTCTGATTGCGGGAGGGATCGCACTTGCCTTGTCGGGCAAGGTTTCCGATTGGTTCGGCAAAACAAAGAAAGCGGATATGCCGAGTGGAGCGGCACAGGTGCAGAATCCGATTTCCATACAGATTCAAAATGGGCCCTACCCAGTGCCGGCCGGAAGCAAGCAGATCAATGGGCCGGGCAATGCCAATAATGCACCGCAAAACCTGGACGCTACTCATCACTTCGATGAAGATGCGGAGCACTATAAATACCACCAGGATCATCCAGAAGACAATCCCGACCTGACGCAGATAGCGAAATTTGATGACAAGAATGACATCAGTTTCAAGTTTTATGCGAAGACAGACAAATGCGTGTGGGTGCTGCGCCACGAGAATGGCGTGCCGGTTTCCCAATATGTGAAGGATCCAGCTTATCGGGATGGGGTTGCGCTGCCTCCGCATTCGGCCAGCGCTGGGAAGTTACCAAATTCTGACAGGCCTCCTGAACGGCCTAGTCTGTTCGATGCGCTTGTTCCTACGGCTGAGGCAGCGCAGGTTGAATTTCCGAAGGGGATGGATGAGGCCCACCTCCACGAGGTCCAGGCAGGATGCGTCAATGGGCAGCACCCCGGCCCATTTAATTGGTGGTGGGGACCGCCGCAGGATCAGTGCTGGAGTCCGATGTTCCGGCAGTGGAGGGACGGTTGCACTCACTATCAAATGTTTAACCGTTGCGCGAATGCGTGGGACGGCCGTATTGTCTGGACTGCATGCACCCCCGGCCCGAATCACTTCTGAGGAACATGTTACGGCCTGTGGCGCTCTGCACGGTCCGCATTTCCTTGGGTTCGCGCCGCGCTTCGCTTGGTCAGGGCAGGCTCAAGAGCTGAAGTCGTGGTCTTTCCGGTCGCGGCGTTGGCGAATTCCTGGAGGGATGGAGGCATGGAATTCCCGGTCGTGGAGGCGTCGGCGAAAAGCAGATTCCTCACCGGCAAAGGACGCCGGTTCGGAATGACAAGGATTTTGGCTGGTTTGAGCTCTCTGTGGCGTCCCTACGGGCCTCGGTTCTATTTCGTGCGAGCTTACCCAGGATTTACGTCCCTTCGGCAAGCTCAGGGCAGGCTCTGGGCTATCATCTGGCGCCCCTCCGGGGCTTGGGTGTGGTGACGTCGGCTTATTCTTCTTCTTCTTCTTCTTCTAACCGCCTTGTGGCTCCTCATTGAGGCTTACGGCAAGCTCGAAATCGTGCTCTTCGGGCGCGTCCGCTGACGAATTCCTGGAGGCCTGCGGTCATGGTTAGCGTCGGCGAAAAGCAGATTCCTCACCGGCAAGGACGCCGGTTCGGAATGACAAAGAATTTTGGAGGGTTTGAGCGGTTCGCTGATCGCAGTGCTGAAGCGCTGCGCCACCCAAAATCTCATTCTCTGTAATTCCGAGTTTTCCACAGGGGAAATTTATTTGGTGTGACGGATGTACGTGACTCTCGGTTTAGGGGGTGGAAGAGTGGAAGAACAGTGGCCAGTGGGCAGTGGTCAGTGGCCAGTGGAACAGGGGTTAGGGGTTAGGGGGCAGGGGCTCGTAACATCTGGTCTGTGGGACACGCAGGGGTCCTTCGGCGGGCGAAAGGACGTCGCCTCAGGATGAAAAATCTATTTGGTATCGACAAATTGGTATCGACGACGGGGAGGAGATTTTATGTGGAGGAAGAAGGATCGGTTGGCGGGTGGGAGGTTGGAGGGGTGCAAGGAGCGGGGGGAGTGGGCGGAGTTGTATTTCATGATGCAGGCGGCGGGGAGGGGGTTGAAGGTGTCGCGTCCGTTTGGGCAGGCGGGGAGATATGACGTGGGGGTGGAGAGTTCGGTGGAGGGGGCGGCGGCGGTCAGGGAGAGTGGGGAGGGGGATGAGTTTGCGATTCCGAGGCGAGCGGCGACGGTGTTGCGGGTGCAGGTGAAGTCGACGATCTACAAGCGGCGGAATGAGGAGTACAGCTTGAATGTGATGGGGCCGCAGAGGAAGAAGTATGTTCCGGGGACGGTGGATTTTTTTTGCGATTCTGGTGATACCGATCGATGCGTGGTACATCATCCCGTTTGATGTGCTGGGGAGGACGAATTCGTCGATTCATTTTACGCCGGCGGCGGTGCGGCAGAAGTATGGGAGGTATCTGGAGGCTTGGGATTTGCTGAAGCAGAGCGGGATCACGATTGAGGCTTGTGTGGATGAGGAGTGGGAGGAAGGAGTGGAGGAGGAGGTGGTGATTGAGGTGTTATCGGCCGATGGGGACGGTGCGGGGATTGAGGATTTGAGGTAGTGGGGAGGAACAGCAGATTCCTCGGCTGCGAAAGATCGTCCGCGTTGCGAACGATCTTTCTGCGCTCGGAATGACAAGGGTATTTTTTGGGGGTCGAGAAGGATCTTGTGCGCTCGGAACGACCGAACTATTTTTGCGTTCGAGATGGTGATTGAGGGGTTATCCGCCGATGTGGACCATGGTGCGTGAGGCGGGGACGAAGTCGGGCTCGCCGATGTGGTGGCGGGCTTCTTTTTTCTGGATGACGGAGTGGATGAAGGATTCGAGTTCGTGGTCGGAGGCGCCGCGGCGCATTTGGGCGTGAAGGTCGTGGTCCCAGATGGAGAAGAGGCAGGTGCGGATTTTGCCGTCGCTGGTGATGCGGATGCGGCTGCAGTGTCCGCAAAAAGGGTGGGAGACGGGAGCGATGATGCCGATTTCGCCGAGGCCGTCGTCGAAGCGGTAGCGGCGAGCGGTCTCGGAGTGGGCGTGAGGGATTTCGACGAGCGGGCGGAATTGCGCCATGCGGTCGAGGATTTCTTCGAGGGGGACGACGGTGTCGGGGGACCAGGTGCGGCCTTCCTCGAGGGGCATGAATTCGATGAAGCGGACGGTGACGCCTTCGTCGCGGGCGAATTTTCCGAAGGGGATGATTTGGTCTTCGTTGAAGCCGCGCATGAGGACGCAGTTTACTTTGAGGGGCCAGAGGCCGGCGGTGCGGGCGGCGCGGATGCCGGCGAGGACGTTGTCGTATCCGTTGGAGACGCGGGTGATGCGGGCGAAGCGGTCGGGGTCGACGGCGTCCATGGAAACGGTGACGCGGGAGAGTCCGGCGGTTTTGAGGGGGGCGGCGAGGTCGGGGAGGAGATGGCCGTTGGTGGTTAGGGCGATGTCGAGTGGCTGGGCTTCGGCGGAGTTTTCGGTCGGAGGGCGGAGTTGGGAGAGGTTGCGGACGAAATCGACGAGGCCGTTGCGGAGGAGGGGTTCGCCTCCGGTGAGGCGGATTTTGGTGACGCCCATGCCGACGAGAATGCGGGCCATGCGGAGATAGTCTTCGAAGGGAAGGTCGCCGTAGAGGGCGCCTTCGTTGCCGGTGCGGCAGTAGACACACTTGTAGTTGCAGCGGTCGGTGACGGAGATCCGCAGGTCGGTGATGGGGCGGCCGAATTTGTCGGAGAGAGGCAAGGTGAACCGTCGTTGGTCGTCGGTCGTTGGTCGTTAGTCGTTAGCTTACTTGACCCTGTATGGGCCAACGACTAACGACCATCGGCTAACTACTTTTTGGGGAAAGACAGGCGCAGGCGGAGACTTCCCGGCGGGCGGCTTCCTTTCCAATGCGCTTCTTTCGGAGCGCGGGAGGCGCGAGCATTTCTGCTGGTGCCCTTGGGAGAATCTTTCTCGCGGAACTCGCGGGAGAAATCCTTCCTTGCCGCTGCGGCCTGGGTATACCCGAAGGCCGTGAGCGGTCGGAAACTCGATTTCATTATAGAGCTTAGGAGGAGGGAAAAGGTTCAAAAGTCTGCGATTCAGGTTTCAAGGTTTCGGAGTTTCAGGGGCTTTAGTAATCGCGGCTTCCGCGAGTGGGGCCATGATTTTGTATCCCGCAGCGTTGGGGTGGAGGCCGTCTTCGGCGAGGTCGCGTTTGAGCAGACCTTTGTCGTCGACCATGGGGGTGAAGTAGTCGAGGTAGATGGTGTCGGGGTGGGCGGAGACGTAGGACTTCATCCAGCGATTGAGTTCGAGGATTTTTTCGGGAGAGCGCTGGGCGAAGAGGTTTTGCGATTGCGGCGTGTAGTTGTGGACGGGGAGGACCGACGAGAATATGACGCGGATGTTGTTGGCGCGGGCGAGGTCGGCGAAAGAGGCGTAGTTGGCTTCGATGTCTTCGAGGCGCATGGGGCCGGTGTTGCCGGCGATGTCATTGGTGCCGGCGAGGATGACGACGACTTTGGGGTGAAGGTCGATGACGTCCTGGCGGAAGCGGATGAGCATTTGCGGCGTGGTCTGGCCTCCGATGCCGCGGTTGATGTAGGGCTTGCCGGGAAAATATTCGTCGAGGTGCCAGATGTCGGTGATGGAGTCGCCGAAGAAGACGACGCGGTTTTCGCCGGGCGCGGGCGGCTTGAGGGCGGCATTGGCGTCGCGGTAGCGGGCGAGTTCTCCGAAGTCGTCGCGCAGGGTGATGGCTTTCGAAGCGCGGTAGTTTTGCAGAGCCTGGTCAGGAGTGGGAGTGGGCTGCTGAGAGAACGAGGGTAGAGCCGCTGAAAGTAAAAGCGCGAATACGACGGCGTGAGGTCGCATGGCGCAAATGCTAACACGGGGTGGCGGGTGGCTGGCCGTTCTCTGTTTAAGGTTGGCTGGCCAGGGCGCGTGCAATTGCTTTCTCGGCGAGCGGAGCCATTAATTTGTATCCGGCGGGGTTGGGGTGCAAGCCGTCGTCGGATAGATCACGCCGTAACATACCGGTGCTGTCGACTAAAGCTGAAAAATAGTCCAGGTACACCAGGCCGTTCTTGGCGCAGTAACTTTTCAGCCAGGCGTTCAGCGCGAGAATTCTTTCGCGGGGACGCAGGGCGAAAGATTCTTTCGACTCGGGTGTGTAATTGTGTGCGGGGAGCAGCGAGGCAAAGACTACGCGGATGTGGTGGGCGCGGGCCAACTCGGCCATGGAACTGTAGTTGGCTTCGATATCCTCGTTGCGGGTTGGTCCGGTGACGCCAGCGATGTCGTTGGTTCCGGCGAGGATGATCAAGACTTTAGGATGGAGATTGATTACGTCCTGCTGAAAGCGGACGAGCATTTGCGGCGTGGTTTGTCCGTCGATGCCACGGTTGATGTAAGGCTTGCCGGGAAAATAGTCGGGAAGCTTCCAGTAGTCGGTGATGGAGTCGCCCAGAAAGATAACTCGATTCTCTTTCGGGGTCGGCGGCGCGAGTGCGGCGTTGGCGTCGCGGTAGCGCTTGAGTTCTCCGAAGTCGTCGGTGTAGATGGCGATACGGGAGACGCGGTATTCGTCGAGATCGGGGTGGCCGGTGGAGGGGATGGAGGGTTGCTGAGCGAGCGCTAAGCAGGGGATAAGCACCAGAAAGAGGGAGGCAGCGAGACGACGATCGCGCAGGAGGTGCATCGGGTGCCTCGAAAGAAACAGCATAGCTTATAAGCTCGCCGGCGACGCAGGACAAAGACTGTTCTAGTGGACGCCGGTCGCGGGCGAGGGCGCCCTCGCCACAGAAACTTACATGCCGTCATAGTTCGGGCCGCCCCCGCCTTCGGGGGGGACCCAGGTGATGATCTGGTAGGGGTCGGCGATGTCGCAGGTTTTGCAGTGGACGCAGTTCGAGGGATTGAGGCTGATGCGTTTGCCGTTGGGCTGCGAGGGATCGTCCAGCATTTCGTAGACGTTGGCGGGACAGAAATTCTGGCAGGGGCTGCCGTATTCTTTTACGCAGCGATCGTTGCAAATGTTGGTGTCTGCGATGACGAGGTGCGCGGGCTGATCTTCTTCGTGACGCGTGCCGGAGTGGTAAAGGTCGGTGAGTTTGTCGAAGGTGAGTTTGCCGTCGCCTTTAGCGGGGCCGATGATGTGGGCTTCCGCGCCTCCGTTGGCGGGGAGGCCGGCGAGTTTGTGCATGTGCTCGTGCCCTGCCTTGGCGAGGTAGCGGTTGCGGAGGCCGCGGCCGCCGGTGATCATCTGCAAGCCGGTGTGGAACATTCCGGCGTACATGCCTTGTTCGAAACCCTGGTGCATGTTGCGAACTTTCCAGAGTTCGTCTTTGATCCAGCTGGAGTCGACTTTTTTCTGATAAGCGCCAAGCGAGGCGGCGGAGAAATCATCTTTCTTCATCGCGTCGAAGGCGGTTTCGGCGGCGAGCATGCCGCTCTTGATGGCCAGATGAATTCCTTTGAGGCGTGCGGAGTTTAGGAATCCGGCGGAGTCGCCGAGTATCATCCAACCGTCGCCGGCGACTGGCGGAATCGCCCACCAGCCGCCGTAGGGCATGGACTTCGCGCCGTAGCGAATCATCTTGCCGCCTTCGAGCAGTTTCGAGACGAGAGGATGTTTCTTGAATTCCTGGAGGACGCGCTGCGGGTCGAGGCGCGGGTCGGGGTAGTCAAGCCCGGTGACGAAGCCGAGGGAGACGACGTTGTCTTTGCCGCCGTAAATCCAAGCGCCGCCGTATTCTTTGGTGGTGAGCGGCCAGCCCAGAGTGTAGATGACTTCGCCGGGTGCGATGCGTCCGGCAGGGACTTCCCAGAGTTCTTTGATGCCGACGCCGTAGGTTTGCGCGTTGGCGTCTTTGGCAAGATCGAATTTGTTTATGAGTTGTTTGGTTAATGATCCGCGGGGGCCCTCGGCGAGGATTGTGATTTTTGCGTTCAGGTCGTAGCCGGGTTCGAAGTTGGATTTCTGGTTGCCTTCTTTGTCTACGCCCTTGTCGTCAGTGCGGACGCCGGCGACGCGGTTGCCGTCGTATAAAAGTTCGGAGCCGGCGAATCCGGTGAAGGTGGTGATGCCCGTTTCCTCCACCTTGCCTCCCAGCCACTTCACGAAGCGATTCAACGAGATGACGTAGTTGCCGTGGTCGCGGAGCGGAGGAGGAGTGATGGGAAGCTTGAACTTGCTTTTTTGAGTGAGGAAATAAACGGCTTCTTTCTCGACCTTGGCATCGAGCGGCGCTTCTTTTTCAAATTCCGGAAGAAGCTCGCGCATGGAGCGCGGATCGAGCAGCGCACCGGAGAGGCAGTGCTGTCCGATCTCGCGGGCTTTCTCCAGGACGTAGATATTTTCTTTGCTGAGCTGGGAGTCGGGATTGGCCGCGTTGTGGGCGTCAATGAGCTGCGAGAGACGCAGGGCGCAGGCCATGCCGGCCGGGCCTCCGCCAACGATGACGACGTCGGCGGGCATTTGAGGGCGCTCGACGTTGGGGATGGGTTTGCGGAAGATCAAGGTCATAGAAGTCTAGCGATTCGCCAAAGTCGCAATTTCACCCAAGCCAAGCAATCTCTGATCTGCTGTTACCAAGGTTAACTTCAACACTTTGGCGGTCGCAGCCAAGAATCTGTCAGCTGGGTCGGCCTGTGGTAATGGCAGCGCCAGACCGACACTTACGATCTCGCGCGTCAAAGGTGCTTCGCGCATCTGCTCGGCTGCGCGCTCGACCCAGGCAAAAGGATCCTCCATCCGAATTCTGCCCTTCTGCATAAGAGTCAGAGCTTCCCAGACGCTAATCGGAGACAACCAGAGTTCGTTGGCCGGATCCGATAATTCCGCATTCACCCGCTTGACGAGTCGAGCCGGATTACCTTTAGTCCAAATCCAAATATGGGTATCCAGAAGGAGCTTCAATCGCGGTAGGCCTCGATGTCATCCAAATCGATGATTGGAGAGACGATGTCGCCAAGAATCTCGATAGTTCCCACCATATCGCCCACAAAATTTCGCTTGCGATCAGGTCCAGTGGGAACAACTTCCGCGACGGGAACGCCGTGCCGCGTGATGCGTAGTGGCTGGCGTGTTTTCTGAACTTGCTCAATCAGCCCGAGGCACTTGGCCTTGAACTTCGAAATGGGGATGTCTCGCATGACCATTATTTTAACCATAGTCAATTAAAAGGTCAATCCCGAAGGATGGCGAGTTATCCGCCCGCCTTTACCTTCTTAACCTCCTCCGTCAGCGGCGGCACGATATCGAACAAATTTCCCACGATGGCGTAGTCTGCGATTTCGAAGATGGGGGCTTCGGAATCTTTATTGACGGCGATGATGGTGCGCGCGCCTTTCATGCCGACGATGTGCTGAATCGCGCCGCTGATGCCGAGGGCGAGGTAGACCTTAGGCGCGACGGTCTGGCCGGAGGAGCCGATCTGGCGGTCCATGGGGAGCCATCCGTTGTCGCAGATGGGGCGCGAGGCCGCGAGGTCTGCACCGAGGGCGTCGGCGAGTTGCTGGGCGATCTCGATATTCTTTTGTTCTTTGATGCCGCGGCCGACGGCGACGATTACTTCGGCTTGGGTAAGGTCGACGGCCTGCTTGGCTTCCTTGAAAACTTCTTGTGGCTTGTTGCGGACGACGCCATCGGCGATTTCCGCATTAATGGTTTCAACGGGCGCGGCGGCGGTTCCGGCTTCCGCTTTATCTCCGCGGAACGCGCCGTTTTGGAAGGTGGCGAACCAGGGAGCGTCGCTGGCGAAGCTGACATCGGCGGCGAGCTTGCCTTGAAACATCTGACGGGTGAAGAGCAGTTTGCCGTTCTCGTGCTTGAAGCCGATGCAGTCGCTGATCACAGCGCGGCCCATGGAGGTGGCGAGTTTGGGGACGAAGTCGCGCACCTGATAAGTGTGGGGCATGAGGACGAGTTTCGGCTGCTTCGCGCTGATGAGTTGCTTGAGCGCGGCGGCGAAGGCGTCGGGAGTGTAGGGTTCGAGCTGGGGAGACTCGACGGCGTAGACCTTCGCGACTTTTTTCGTCGCGACCTCGGCAGCGAAACCAGCGGGAGTGGCTCCGGCGACGGCGGCTTCGAGAGTCCATCCGGTGGCGGCGGCGATGGCCTGGCCGGCGGCGATGGTCTCCCATGAGACGCGGTTTAGTTTGCCTTCGCGTTGTTCGACGATTACTAAGATTGATTCGGACATAAAAAGCTTCTAGCTCCTAGCTTCTAGCTCATGAAACAAACCGACGAGACGCCGGCGCTACAGCACGCGCAATTCGTTGCGCAGTTTGTCCACCAGCTTTTTGGCGATTTCGGCTGGTGAGCCTTCGATGTGTTCGGTCTTTTTTGTTTTCTGCGGGACGTAGAGGCGTTCGATTTTTTGCAGGTTCTCGCCGACTGCCGATTGAACGTCTGCCATGGTCACTTTGCGGATGGGTTTATTTTTCGCCTGTTTGATGCCGATCAGTGTGGCGTAGCGCAGCTTGTTGATTCCGGATTGAATGGTGAGTACTGCGGGCAGGGGCATGTCGACGAACTGAAAATATCCGGCTTCGAGTTCGCGCTTGACGCGGATGCCGGCGTCGTTCTTCTCGATCTGCATAATGATGGTGGCGTGCGGCCAGCCCATCAGTTCGGCAAGGATGACCCCGGTTTGCGCGTATCCATAGTCGTCAGACTGCAAGCCGGTGAAGATGAGATCGAACTGTTCGTCTTTGATGGCGGCGGCGAAGGCCTTGGCGGTATTGAGGGCGTCGAGACCGACGAAGGCATTGTCTTCCAGATGAATGGCGCGGTCCGCGCCCTTGGCCAGGGCTTCTCGCAGAACTTGTTGCGCTCGCGCCGGGCCCGAGGTGATGACCACCACTTCGCCTTTATGTTTTTCGCGTTGGCGAAGCGCTTCTTCCAGGGCGAAGGCGTCGGGTTCGTTCACTTCGTAGGAAACGTCTTCGCGGATCCACGCGGCGGTTTCGTTCAGTTTGAGCGGTGCATCTTTTTGCGGCACCTGCTTCATGCAAACCAGGATTTTCAAAACGTCACTCCTCGGCAAAGGCAATAATTAGGGAGAGCCAAACCGGTAAGTATAAATGAGTTTCAATCCTGGGGGCGATATCAGTCTTTGAGCAAGGGGCCTTGCGGGTACGAATAGCGCTTGTCGGCCAATACCCTCCGGCCCCCGAGCCTAACCCTAGTGTTTGCTGGATTCGATGGGTTGCACGAAAACCCAAACGCTTCGGTTGCGGTCGCTATAGAACAAAGTGACAGTCACGTCGATGGGATTACGTTTAAAAGAGAAATGGTAACGGAATTTGCAATGGAGTTTACCGGCTGCGACTCCCTCGCGGAAGCGGCCGTAGAATTCCTGAACGTCAGTGCAGGGAGCAACCTGCTTGAAGAAATTCTTGCCGAGGACGGTTTCGCGGTTCAGGCCGGCCAGGTTCGCTTCATACGAGTTGTATTTGAGAATGGTGCCGTGGGCATCGAGTTCAATGACTCCCTGGGGAAGTGCATCTAACTCCGCTTGCGACATGGAATCGATGGTCTGAAAAAGTTGCGGCGTAGCGAGGGCGGCAGCTTGCATGAATCGTCTCCTAAAGCGATTGATGTTAAATAAATAAAACCGTTCACGATCATCCGCATTTCGAGAGCGGGCCGCAAGAGGAGCGGCAGGGGCTGGGCAAACTTCCGTAATCGTAGAATTTATTTTTTATGCTTAAGAGAAAAATTGGCGGAAAATTTTGAATAAGCAGCAACAGCTAGTCGGTGAAGACGACGGATTGCAGGCCGGATATTTCGAAGCGCTTGCGGCAGCGCATGTTCTTGCAGGCCATCTGGTCGTCTTTGCGCAGCATATAGGAGCGGGCTTTGGCGAAGCGGGCGCGGTCGCGGTCGTCGGCGCGTCCAGCCAGTTGACGCTTCTTGGTGCGCACCACCCAAGTGACCTCATACTCGCCAGCTTGATGGCAGTGCGGACAGTTCAGGGTCGCGGGTTTCTTTTGCGTGCTCTCGTCGAAAAAATCGCGTTCTTCCATGGGAGAAAAGTTGGTGTTGGTCGTCGGTCGTTAGTCGTTGGCCGGTTTAGTTGAGAAATTCAACCCGAGCCTTCAACCAAAACCGCGAAAGCGATTATTACATGTTCGATAGCGAACATGCTATGGCAAGATGTGGGAGCGGGGGAAACCAGGGATGGCGCGCAAGAAAAAAGTGAAGCGGTTTCGGGCAGTGCAAGCGGTAAAAGAGTTGGCCCGCGAGCGTTTGGGCGCGCCTCCGGCGGAGAAGGTGGTTCCGCATAAGAACAAGGATGACGCCAAGCATAAAGCTACGTTGGCCAAACTTTTGAATGACGGTGAGTAGCGCGGGCAACGTTACTGGAAAGTGGCCATCACTGACCGGTTGGTGGTGAGCGCGAGGGTGCAGCCCGTCGCCGTGCTGGTATCACACCCAACCCAGGTCACCGTGGTTGCGCCGGTACCGATGCTGGCACTCAGCGTGACAGTCGAATCCAACGCAAAGAGCGCAGAACAACTACCCGGGCAAGTGATTCCGCTGGGCGAACTGCTTACCGTTCCATTGCCGGTGACTCCCACGGTTAAGGCCGCCTGATTGCAAGCGGAGGTGCCAATCCCTGACCCTGTAAGAAAAGCGGATCCGGTTATGTAATTCGGAGGAGCGTTCAAACTCGCCGTCAAGTTTCCGCTGCCGCAAATGCTGGTGGAGGTCACCAGACCTGAACTGGTGACAGTCGCCAGGTTCTGCGAATCAATTGCCCATTGCACCTGGCTGCTGATGTCTTTGGTTTCGGGTGGGTGGATGTACGTGCCAACGGCCGTGAACTGTATTTGCGCGCCCACTCCTTCGAAGGTCGCACCGGGGGGACTGACCTTAATCGAAACCAGATGCTGGTTATAGCCGCAGCTGGACACAGTCATCAAAAACGACGCAACGGTGATAAGGGCAACAACGCTGAACCACTTCCAGCTCATCGACGGCTCCTGGGATTAAAACGGCCCGGCTGAGGGCTGAATCGGGGATGGGCCAATTTAGTCAAAAGCGGCGAAAAAAGCAAACGCAATAACCACGAGGATAGCAGGGAAGTGCTAGGCCAGTTCTACGGCCTCCGCCACTACCGCCACAAACTCGCGGATATCGTCTTCCGTGGTATCGAAGGAGCACATCCAGCGCACGATGGATTCTTCTTCGATCCAGGTATAAAAAAAGTATTGCGACTTGATTTTTTCCACGGCGTGCCGGGGAATTTGCGCGAAGACGCCATTGGCTTCGACTTTCCAGACAATCCGGATCTGGGGAATTTTTCTGAGTTCGCGCTCGAGCAGCAAGGCCATGCGGTTGGCGTGGCCGGCGCTGCGCTTCCAAAGATCGTTGGTGAGCAGGGCCTCAAACTGGGCGGCGGTGAAGCGCATCTTCGAAGCTAACTGCATCGACTGCTTGCGAAGATAGAGAAAATCTTCGCTCTGTTCGGGATGGAAGAAAACGATGGCTTCGCCACCGAGGATTCCATTCTTAGTGCCGCCGAAGGAGAGCACGTCCACGCCGAGATCGCGGGTGGACTGGCGCAGGGTCTGGCCGAGCGAGGCGGCGGCATTGGCCAGGCGGGCACCATCCATATGCAGGAACATATTGTGCTGGTGGGCGAAGGTGGCGAGAGCTTTCACTTCATCTGGTTGGTATATGGTGCCCATCTCGGTGGACTGCGTAATTGAAATCACGCGGGGCTGGGCGTGATGTTCGTCGCCAATGCCGTGATAGGCATGGCGGACGGAGTCCAGCGTAATCTTGCCGTCCTGATGGGGAAGCGGAATGAGTTTGCATCCGGTGTGCTTTTCGGGAGCGCCGCATTCGTCGGTGTAGATATGAGCGAAGTCGCTGCACAGCACCGAGTGGAAGGAGCGGGTGAGGGCCTGCAGGCTGAGGACGTTCGCGCCCGTGCCGTTGAAGGTGAAAAAGACTGCGATGCCGGGACCGAAGTGCTCTTCGAACTTCTTCACCGCCGAGCGGGTATAGGGGTCATCGCCGTAAGCGACTACGTGGCCTTGGTTTACGCGCGCGAAGGCAGCGAGTATTTCAGGGTGAACGCCGGCATTGTTGTCGCTGGCAAAGCCGCGACGAGGCTGGTCGGGCAGGGATGGCATATCGCTTAATCTAGCAGACCGGGGGGTTGCGAGCCCGACTTGGGGCAAGTTTGAGGATCGGCCTCAGAAAAAGGCGGACCTATTCAAAAAAATTGTTAAACTCGGTCTTTTTTGCCGACTCTGGTTCGTCTAAGGGAGGAAGTCCCAAGTCCGGCGAACGCTTAGAGGCCTGAATATGACATGCGCGCAATTTTTTTCACGGTGGGGATGAAATCTACAGTTGCGGGGTTGTGAATCTTTTGGACTCTCGGTTCAATCAATAGTTAGAATGTTCGGGCGTGGGGCGTCCGGTTTTCACTGTCAGTAGCATCCCCAGTTTATAGTTGTTGACCGGGAGAATGTATGGCGAAAAGATTTTTTATTGTGATTTTGTTGATGGTCGTCTTGATTGGCGGGCTGGCCTTTGTGAAATACCGGCAGGTAGAAGCCGCCATCGCGATGGGTTCCAGTTTTCAAATGCCGGCCACGTCGGTGACGACGGTGGTCGCCAAACGGGAGACGTGGCCTTCCACGTTGTCGGTAATCGGAACGGCGGCGGCGGTTCAGGGCGTCACCGTGGGCGCAGATTTGCCGGGGGTGGTGGAGAAGATCCACTTTGAATCCGGGCAAACGGTGCATGAAGGGGACGTTCTGGTGGAACTGGATATTCGCCAGGAAAAAGCGCAACTCGCCACTATTGAAGCGCAACGCGATCTGGCTCACGTTCAGTTTGGCCGTTCGGAGCAACTTTCGAAGGCCGGGGTGATCTCGAAGGCGGATTATGACAACGCGGCCTCGCAGCAGAAAACGACGGATGCGCAGGTCAGTGAGGTTAAGTCCACCATCGCGCGCAAAACGATTCATGCGCCCTTTACCGGGGTTCTGGGGCTTCGCCAGATCAGCGTTGGGCAATATCTGGCGGCGGGGCAGGCGATTGTCACGCTGGAGTCGCGCAATCCAATCTACGTGAATTTCGGCGTACCGCAGCAGGATACGCCGAAGATGAAGCTTGGCCGCAGCGTACGGGTGAGCAGCCAGGATCTTCCGGGCGTGAAGTTTAACGGGAAGATCACCGCGCTTGATTCCGTGATCAACGAGCAGACGCGCAACATCCAGATTCAAGCCACGCTGGAAAATCCGGGCGGGAAACTGCGTCCCGGAATGTACCTTGATGTGGAGTTGCCGCTGGGCGAGTCTCGCGATGTGATTCCTCTGCCCGCATCCGCCATCAACTACGCGCCATCGGGCGATTCCGTATTTGTGGTGAGCGACATGAAGGACGAAAAGACGGGTAAGAGTTACAAGGGTGTGCGCCAGCAGATCGTGAAGATTGACGGCACCAAGGGCGATCAAGTCGCAATCGTTTCGGGCTTGAATCCTGGGGACGAGGTGGTGAGCGCGGGAGCTTTCCGCCTGCGCAATGCCGCGCCAGTGCAAGTGAACAACTCGGTGCAGCCGTCGAATAGTCCGAAGCCGAATCCGGAAGAGAGTTAAACGGGCGAACAGCAGATTCCTCATTGGCAAGGAACGCCGGTTCGGAATGACAAAAGCCGGGCGAGGCCCTACTCCATGATTAAAGGTAGGAGATGCAGCAATGAAGTTCACTGACTTATTTGTAAGGCGTCCGGTATTGGCGATGGTGGTGAACCTCGTGATACTGATCGCGGGGCTGCAGGCGGTGCGTTCGTTGAGCGTACGCCAGTATCCGCGTAGCGATATTTCGGTGATCTCCGTGACCACGGTGTACGTGGGCGCCAACGCCGATCTGGTGCGTGGTTTTATCACGACGCCGCTGGAGAGGGTGATTGCGAGCGCGGACGGCATCGACTACATGGAGTCGAACAGCGCGCAGAGCCTGAGCACGATTACCGTCCACCTGAAGCTGAACTACGACACCAACGCGGCCTTGACGCAGATTCAGGCGAAGGTGGCGCAGGTAAAGAACGATCTGCCGCCGGAGTCGCAGGTTCCGGTGATCGATTTGCAAACGGCGGATCAGCAGTTTGCCGCAATGTACATCGGGTTTGGAGCGAAGGACCTCGACGAGAACCAGATCACCGACTACCTGACGCGCGTAGTGCAGCCGAAGTTAAGCGCGGTGAGCGGGGTGCAGCGCGCCGATATCCTGGGCAATCGAACCTTCGCCATGCGCATCTGGCTGAAGCCGGATGAGATGGCGGCGCGTGGCGTTTCTCCCTCCGACGTGCGCGACGTGCTCTCCAAGAACAATTATCTTTCTGCGCTCGGAAGCACCAAGGGCTCCATGGTTTCGGTGAACCTGGTGGCGAATACGGATCTGCGCACGCCCGATGATTTCAAGCAGATGGTGGTGAAACAGTCGAATGGTGTTGTGGTCCGGCTGGGCGAAATTTCGGATGTGCAACTGGGCGCGGAAAACTACGATCAGGACGTCCGCTTCAACGGTCAAACCGCAACCTTCATGGGCATCTGGGTTTTGCCGACGGCCAACTCGCTGGATGTAATCAAGGAAGTGCGCCAGCAAATTCCGGCGATTCAGGCGCAGCTGCCCGCGGGTATGACCGTAGGCATTCCGTACGACTCCACGGCATACATTCAAGATGCCATCAACGAAGTGCTTCATACGCTGGTGGAGACGTTGCTGATCGTGATCGTCGTGATCTTCCTCTTTCTGGGATCGTTCCGTTCAGTACTGATTCCAGTGGTGGCGATTCCGGTTTCTCTGATCGGCGCAGTTTTCCTGATGCTGGTAGCCGGCTTCACGATCAACCTGCTGACGCTGCTGGCGATCGTTCTCTCTGTGGGATTGGTGGTGGATGACGCCATCGTGATGGTGGAAAACGTGGAACGCCATTTGCAGATGGGCAAAACGCCGTTCCATGCGGCGCAGGATGCGGCCCGCGAGTTGGTGGGCCCGATTATTTCGATGACGATTACGCTGGCCGCCGTGTACGCGCCGATCGGCATTCAAGGCGGACTGACGGGTTCGCTGTTTCGCGAATTCGCCTTCACCCTGGCGGGCGCGGTAACGGTTTCCGGCATCGTGGCGCTGACCTTATCGCCAATGATGGGTTCGAAGTTGTTGCGCGCTGGAGATGCCGAAAAGGGATTCGCGGGCATCGTGAACCGCCGCTTCGAGTGGGTACGCAGTTTGTACACCCGCACGCTGACCGGAACCTTGAAATACCGTCCGATTGTCCTGACGGTGTGGGTGTTGGTTGCGGTGCTGGCGGTTCCGTTCTACATGTTCTCGTCGCGGGAACTGGCGCCCCAGGAGGATCAGGGAGTAGTTTTCGGCGTCATCCAGGCTTCAGCGAACTCTACGCTCGATCAAACCAATTTGTTTGCCAACCAGGTATACGACGTTTACCACTCGTTTCCGGAGAGCGACAGCTTGTTTCAAATCACCAGTCCTGGTGGGGGTTTCGGAGGCATGGTGGTGAAGCCCTGGAGCCAGCGTACCAAGACCACGCAACAATTACTGGTGGAGTCTTCGGCAAAGCTGTCGAAGATTGCCGGTGTGCGCGTGATTCCACTGACGCCGCCACCCCTGCCGGGCGGCGGTAATTTTCCGGTCGACTTCGTAATCATGTCGGCCGCCGAACCGCAGCAAGTGAGCCAACTCGCCGAAAAACTGGTGCAGAAGGCGATGACCAGCGGCATGTTCATCTACGCTGACACGGACGTGAAGTTTGACCAGCCGCAGACGGAAGTGGTGTTTGATCGCGACAAGCTGCGCTCGCAGGGCGTGGATTTGAGCCAGGCCGGCCAGGATCTCTCCACCATGCTGGGGGGGAACTACGTCAACCGTTTCAGCATTCAGGGCCGCAGCTATAAGGTGATTCCGCAAGTACAGCGCTCGGAGCGCTTGACCGCCGACCAGCTTTCGCACATTTACGTGAAGGGCTCAGCCGACAAACTTGTCCCGCTCTCCACGTTTGCCACGTTGAAGACGACCACTGAGCCGCGTTCGCTGAATAAATTTCAGCAATTGAATGCAGTGCGAATTCAGGGTGTGATTCCTCCCAACGTGCCACTGGATAAGGCGCTCACGTTCCTGGAAGATCAGGCCAAACAAATTTTGCCGCAGGGATTCACAGTGGATTACGCCGGTGAATCGCGGCAGCTGCGGGTGGAAGGCAGCAAGTTTCTGGGAACGTTTTTGCTCTCGGCCATCCTGATATACCTGGTGCTGGCGGCGCAATTCGAAAGTTTCCGCGATCCCTTTATCATTCTCGCCGGGTCGGTCCCCTTGGCGCTCTCTGGCGCACTGATGTTCTCCTTCCTCGGCTTCACCACGCTGAACATCTACAGTCAAGTGGGATTGATTACGCTGGTAGGACTGATCGCGAAGAACGGAATCCTGATTGTGGAGTTTGCCAACCACTTGCAGGAATCTGGCAAGAGTAAACTCGAAGCGATTATCGGCGCGGCCAATACCCGGCTGCGTCCCATTTTGATGACCACCGCAGCCACGGTTTTCGGACACTTCCCGCTGGTGTTGGCGCGAGGGCCGGGAGCAGGCGCCCGGAACAGCATCGGTATCATGCTGGTGAGCGGCATGATCATCGGCACCATCTTCACTTTGTTCGTGGTGCCTTCGATCTACATGCTGGTAGCCAAGACCCACACCGCGTTCAAGGAAGAAGCGGAAGAGAAAATTGATATGGGCGAACCGGTGGGTGCGGGAGTATAGCTCGGGACCAGAACGATGCGAAGAACGGGGAAAATGAAGAGGCGCGGAAATCCTGATTCCGGCGCCTCGGTTTTTTACCGGGCCTTTTTTCGTGCCTTCTTTCGTGCTGCCTTGCGCCGAAGTTTCGCCATCCACTCGCGCGAATACATTGTGCCGCGGCATTTGGGCGAGCCGCAATGGCAGGGCGCGGGATCGTCATCGTCATACAGGTTGTAATCCCAGAGCAATTCTTCTCCGGCCGCGATGTCGCGCAAGGCGAAGATGTAAGCGCGGTTTTTGACCTCATCGATCTCGCAATTGGGATCGCAGGAATGATTCAGGAAAGCTGCGATGCCAACTCCGTCGATCACAGTTTTGCCGTCCTCCAGCCCATAGAGATACGTCTTGGGCGCGTTGAGGTAAAGCCGGTCGGCCTCTTCCGGCGTTATACGCGGTCCATCGTATTCGACAATGCGCGTGCCTTTACGGATGGGAGCATTAGTGAACACTCCGGTCGAATGAATTTTTGAGGGACGGACGGCCAAGGGCATACAACTAATTTCGCACGGTTCCCCGGTTTGTAGGAAGGCGAAAAGGAAAAAATATTCTCTGCCGCGGCGAGTTTCATGCGTCCGGCTGGATTCGAAGCTGCCGATCTGCGAAAACGCCCGCCGGATAAGGCTTTCCGGTGAAAAGATTCTTTGCAGCCGATCCCTTCGTGGTAGACTCTCAGTCCGTTGACATTGCTTGCGAATTTTGCGGCGCTAACCTGAGGGGGAGACAAACATGCGGATCATTCGTAAAAGACTTGGATTATTAGCAGCTTTGATTTTCTGTGGAGTATTGTTCAGCGCGGCCCAGAGTACAACCAGGAAATCCAGCGCGGCTGAGGATTACTGCACCAGCACCGGAGGAGCGGTGGAAATTCGCGTTCCTTCTTATGGTACGAACGGCCCGCCGAATACCTGGCTGAAGCTCGCCGGACGGCAGGAGTTCTGCCGCTATACCGCTTCAGACCATTCGCACATTCATCTGAATCTGGAAACTCTGTTCACGCCGCAGCCTACGCTGGCGGCGCTGGCTTACTACGCAGAGATTCCGTGGAATGGTCAGGGGAATGGGAGTCCAGCTTCGTACTATTGCACGCAGCTTGGTGGAACCGATCTCTTCGGCGGGGTGAATGCCGCGGGCGGCGGATGGGTGGCTCTGGGCACGGTCGACGAAGTTCTCGACTCCTGCATCTTTCCCGACAATTCCACCATTGATTCGTGGGGACTGTTCTATCACTCGGACGCCATCATCCGTGGCATCGATCTTTCAACAGTGCTGAAGTATGCGAATCCTTACGCCCCGGCCAAGGGCGGTTCAAAATAATATTTTGCCGCACGTAAAATAAAATGCCGCCCCGGCTGCGCTGGCAGGGGCGGCAATTTTTTTGTTGAGGCAGGTTTACTTGGTCACATCCGGTTCGTAGACCGAGTTGCCAAAACCCTGTCTGCGGGCTGACTCCTGCGCTTGCTCGAGAGCCTTCTTCTTTGTATCGAGTTCCGCTTGCATGCGTTCGACCTGCTGCTGCTTTTGCCGCTGCCGCTCATTCCACTCGACGCAACGAGGTCCGTTACACGGGTGCGAAGCAAAGCGAATCGACTGGTTGAGCTGGTCAATTTGTTTTTGCAGATTTGCGATCTGGCTCTTTTGCGTCTGAATCTGAGACCTCCAACGTTCGCCGGATTGCTTCATTGCATTTGAACGCGCGGACACATTGCCATGTTTGGTCGATGGATTTGCCGGCGGTTGCGGAGGGGAGTTCTCCGGGATTTCCTCGTTGGTCACAACGTTGGGAGCGTCGGGATCTTTCGTCCCGGCAGCGGCTCTCTGCAATCGTTGCTGGCGCGCAACGTCGCCAAGAGAGGGAGAATCCTGACCGGCGGCGAGGGATGAGAATACCGAAATCGCGGCGACGGCAATCAAGATGAGCTTGCACTTTCTGGGCATGGAAAAGCCCTCCGCCATCAATGCTAGTGGCAAAGAGCGCCGCAGCTCGCATTACCAACGGACCGTCGAAGGTCGGGCGCTAGGCCAATGCCCAGGGTCACGACAGATGTTCTGCGATCAAGGCGTCAAGCTTGGCCAGCAGGGCGTTGTTGCCCTGCCGGGGATAATTGGCCAGCTTTTCCTGATAGTGCGGCAAATTGTAGAGGAAGGAATCGACGCGCTCTTTTTCCAGCTCTTCCCAGTAAGCGCCGTAACCAGTTTTCTGCAACCAGTAGGCGTTAAAGATTTGTTCAAACTGGTGCTCGACCGGCACAGCGAGATATGGCTTGGCCAGATGCAAGGCTTCGGTGACCAGTGAAAATCCGGAGTTGGCTACGATAGCCTTCGCGTTTGTGAGGTCGTGCAAGAATCCGTCAACGGAGGGCTTCTTGTAAACGATCTTTCCCTCTTTGCCGTCCTTACCGAATCCGTAGGCGACGAAATCGGCGCGCACCGAGCTCAGTATTTTCGCCAGAGCGGGAGCAGGAGATGTGACGTAAACCAGAATGCTTTCTCCCTGCGCCGGCCGCGCCTCAAGAATTTCCTGGCGCAGCAATGGCGGGAAGAGGAATGTGTTGCGCTTCTTCACTGGCGCGGTAAAAAAAGAAATGACCAGATAGACGTCGGCGTGTGGGGTCATGAGCCGGGTGACGAGCTTGGCGGCCGCTGCGTCGTTGCGATACTGCCGCGGATAAGACACCGTCGTGTTGGTCAGGCAATGCTGATTGTCGATGGAGATGACCGGCAGCCCCAGGCTGCGCCCTACGTGGCAGGTTAACGGCTCGAAGTCCGTGATTACCAGATCGATCTTCCAATCGGTGGCCAGCCGCTTGAGTTGGTGGGCGCTCTTTGCCGCCTTGCCCGCGGTCAGCACGTTTTTTGCCAGCGTGCGTTCGTAGCGCACACGATTATTCACGTAGGTCAGGCGGAAGCCGAAAATTTCGGTGACCTCGAAGTCGCTGAGGTTACGCAATCCGCGGTCGAAGGAGGCGACGTGCAGCGTATGGCTTTGCTGGCGGAGGTGAGTGAGAACTTCCCGGGCGCGGGTTGAGTGCCCAGCGCCTTCGCCGTTCACACCGTAGAGAATATTTGCCATGGTCGAAGCAGTATACGGCAGGCGAGATGCCAGCTAAGCTGAAAGCGCAGTGGCGGCGTGGTCCAGGGCTGAGAGTCTGCGGCCTGTAATCGCGGGCACAAGTTGAATCTGTACCAGGCGCGGCGCGGGAGCATTATCTTTTTTCGCCAGCAGGTTTTTTGAGGGGATGCCGGTCCGGGCGAAGGATTTTTCGCAGTCGGATGTAGATGGTCCTCGCATATTGCCTTCCAGAAAAGCTACGCCCGGGCAGCGGGTGCAGGTGGCGCCATGGGCGCATTGCGAGCAGCCGGAAAGATCGCGCAGGCGGATGGAGCGCACATCTTTCAATTGCTCGGAATTGCGCCAGATGTCGATGAAACTTTGCTGCCTCACATTGCCGCACGATAAAGGGAAAGCCACGCAGGGATAAAACTCTCCGTAGGGGGAGACGTAACATCCGGTGTGGCCGGCACTGCAGGGCAACGAATCCATGATCTCTTCGGTGGGTGCGGGCGGAGGCGCGCAAAATTCTTCGGCGTTACCCACATAACTCTCGTCGCGAAATAGAGTCTGGAGTTCGGAGACGCCGGTTTTCAAGTCGAGGATGGAGCGGTCGCCGTCCATCATCGGAGTGATGGTCGGATCCAGCGTGTATCTGACGCCGAGTTCTTCGGCCAGCGCGCCAACGCCGCGATGGTCGTGCAAGTTCGCGGTCATGAGCACATTGGCGATCACCACTTTTAAGCCTTGCGCTTTCAGAAACCGAATGGCGTCGACGGAGCGCTGCAGGGAGCCAGCAATTTTCGTGATGGCATCGTGCACTTCCGGGCGGTGAGAATAGATGCTGATCTGAATGGATTCCACGCCGAGATCGCGGAGGCGCGCGGCCTGCGGTTCGCGAATCAGCACGGCGTTCGTTTTCAACTTGATGCAGAAGGTGAGAGCGCGCGCGTGCTCCAGTATTTCAAAAAAATCCTTGCGCATGAAGATCTCACCGCCACTCAGGGTGAGAATGAAAACGCCGGCCTCGGCCATTTCCGACAGCAGGTTCTTGATTTCAAGCGTGCTCATTTCGCCATGATCGTCGTGATCGAGATAACAGTGAACGCACTGCTCATTGCAGCGGTAGGTGAGATCGAGTTGCGCGCTCAAAGGCACGCCCAGCTTCAGGGCCCGGTTGCTCATCTCCTGCAGCAGGGCGCTCATCGAGACTCCTGTCGAGGTGCGGTGGATTGCCCAATGGGTTGCTCGGAGAGCAACAGAATCCCGTGCTCAGCGAGGTCCTTGGCCAGGGCGGAAGCGTCCTGTAAAGCTTCTTGCGGCTGAACGTCGAACGCGGAACAAATCTTATGCTCAACGATTTCATCGAGCGGGGTGGAGCCATCGGCAGCCTGCCACAGAATGGTTGCCGTAGGATTCAGCGTGAACAGCGTAGAACCCTGTGCCGACATGACCAGCATTTCTTCGCCCAGCTTTCGTGCGGCAATGCGCGGACTGCGAGCGATATAAAGTTTCTTGGTCATCGAATCATCTCCCACACCCGCGCGTCAGGAACAAACGTGAGCCGGTAGGTTGGAACACGCTGCACGAAATCGCAGGCAGTTTGAAATACATGCTGAACCAACTCGGGGTCGCTGGCAAAAAATAAAACGTTCGTTAATAGTTCGCGGCCAGCCTCCGTAACAGGAATTGGATCGATCCGATTCTCATTCCCTTTTGCCAGCAGGTACAGCGCCGCAATGGGTGCTGAAGTGTTCTCTCCCAGCTTTGTGAGCTCTCCAACGAAGGGCGTGCCGAAGGCGATGTAACCCTCGCCCCGCTCGCGCACGTAGGACATCTCATCGGTTAAAAGGGTGGCGTCAGGGGGAGCGAAGCGGGAAATGGTCGTCTTCCCGGCCCCAGAAACACCGGCAAATAAAAATGCCCTTCCGTTCCGGATCGCGCTGGCGGCGTGAAGCAAAAATCCCCCCTGCTGTGCCAGTGCCAGGGTATGGACGATGCGCAATACGCAGTCCATGGAGTAGGGATTCGCAAGCTGCTCAATTGTCGCGATGCGCGAAGCTGGATCCCATTCGGCGCGAAAATCAGCGCGCTGCATCAGCCAGCGCCCGGCTTCGCGACGGACGGTGACCTCGGTATGCCGCTCGGCGAAGGTGGATTGCACGAGTTCAATGTTGAATTCAAATTCAGCCGTGGTTTCCGCCGTCACGAACCCGGCGTATCGTTCTTGCAGCAGTGCAAGAAAGTCCGAGGAGGCCGTGTTCACCTTAACGGCAACGCCACCCACGGCGACCACGACGCTGTAGCGTTCGACCTGGAGTTCTACTGCGGGCACGAAATTTCCTTGGAGTTCAATTTTCGGCTGAATCGTAGTATGCGATGGGCAAACACCATGGCCCGCGCAGCCGGAACCGCATGCCGGATAATTGTCGCCGTCATTCCTTGAAAAAAGGTCAACGCGGCCGGGATTGGAATCAGTCTTCCCGCCCGCACCACATAGGCGACGCGTCCCATCAATTCACTGGCAAACACCGGAGGATCTGGATCTGGCAGGGCATCCCCTTGCGTGATCCAGTGCCGATTGTTCTCCTTGCCCTTCACTGCCACAACCCGGTGGGCACACAGTGTGCCATGCCGCCCGACAACTACCACTTGGCCGGGAAGAATGTCGTCCGGCAAGACTCTCTCGACGATCAGAGTGTCTTCCGGCCAAATGGCCGGCAACATGCTGCGTCCTGTCGCGCTAAGGCGCAACGAACCGGCCGAGCGCAAAACCTCGCCGGCAAGATCGCATTTCACGACGGAGGCAGGTTCAACCGTCGAGTAAATAGTTTGCCTCATGACCTCGAAACGATGTTGCAGCCGCTGGAGGTAGGATCGGTTTTCCCGCAGTTCAGCGCAGAAGTAACAAAGACTTGTTCGTAGCGAAAGCTGGGCTTGTCGTAGGGCTTCTTCTCGCTTGCCGCGGTGCGCGGGTTTTCGTCGAATGATTGATTTGCAGCCATGGTTATTATTCCTCGCTTACTTTAAACCAGCTTGTGACGCTTGAATCGCACATCCCCCGGCACCCGACGTCCCACAAGGCTGGTTGCCCAAGGTAGAGAAGTAGACTTGGGAACCGCCCGCCGAAGTCACGGTATTATCGATGATCACGGCACTGGCGCCGCCGCTCACGGGCAGAGCCGCAGTGCTCAGCAATCCCACGTTCGTCCACTGCAGACCCGAGGAACCATCGTTGGTCACCACGCCAGCCGTCGTACTAAAAGTGGGAATGGACCCGCCGGAGGTTCCGTGTGCTGTTACCAACTGAACGTAATTATTGGCATCAAGAATCTTGGTGTTAAGCGCGTAGGCATGATTGGCCTGCCAGGCGGCGGGCGTGAAAGCCGATTGCGGTCCCTGATTCAGCCACTGTACCGAGCCATCGCTAGTGGTGCCGCCAAGGCTCGCGGTCCAGGTGGGAACGGACGATCCAGAGGTTCCTGCAACGCTTACTACCTCAATCTGGAAGTGGCTATCGAGAACTTCCTGGCCTACTGTATATGCATTGGAGGGTTGCCAGGGCGTGTTCTTAAAATTGAAGATGCATCCGCCTGATGCGCACGACGAGGCAGCTCCAAGGTTCTGCACGCTCATGAAAATCCATTCCGTCGGTCCGCCAGAGACATTCGGATTCAGAAAATCAGTGACTGGAGAGCATGCCGGGCTTCCACTGCTCGCAAGCACTGGTCCAGCTGTGCCGAAACCGCTTAAAGAACTGGCAGCAATGGGCACGCGATAAAGAATTGGGGGGCCGCCCGTGTTTCCGCAAACGTAAATATCTCCCGTCGCATTTAAAGAAGTTCGATAGGCGCTGTCAAAGCCCGCTAAATAGAGTGGATTCGGCTTTGTAGGAGAAATCGAACTGGCACCCACAATGGCTTTCTGTCCGGTATTGCCGGCTGGAAAATCCGCAACCAGCGCATACACGGCCGAGCAGTCAGATCCGCCCGTGCAACCGGCGCTGCCGTCGCTCGTGGCAAAGGCATAAACCAGTTCAGCCGCCGGATCAACCGCCGGGCCATCGATCATTCCGGGCCCGCCATCCAGTGACTTGGAGAAATCCAGTTGGCCGGAAGCGGCCACAAAGGCAGTGTCAGGTCCGACCCGGTACAACAAGCCCCCGCGGTCCGAGACAAAGGCGAGTCCTGAAGTTGGGTCATACGCCGGACTGGAAAGCGGCGTGGGCAGCAACGCGTTCACCTGGACCGGCCAACCGGCGCTGCCTACTTCAGCGGGCACGCCATCGAAAACCGGCGTAATTTTGTGCAGCCACCCGGCATCATCCCCCACAAAAGCAATATCGAGACCGTAAACATAGAAGACGGAGGATCCCGTATCGGCGTTCGGATTTCCGCTCGAGTCTTTCAGCGGCTCGGTGGTCATGCAAGGGGCGCTGCACGTGGGGTACTGCGCGTTGGTGACTCGCGCTAGAGTCATGGGATTGCTGACGGTCTCCGAGGTGGAAGCGGCCCATTTCAGCAAAACCAAGGTGGCATTGCCGGAGGGATCGCTCTGCACAAATGCCACTTGGGTTCCGTCCATCGAGAGAACGGGCGAAGTGGTGACGGTTCCGCCAGCGGTGTTGTAGGCCCAATAAACTGAAGGCACCGTGCCGCTGCAGCTGGAGTACAGATTGTCGTACGCGACTATATTAGCCTGGGTTGACGATCCCGCCAGTCCAGTTCCGTAAACCACGAAATCCGGTTGCGCCGCGCTGGCGCAATTGGCGCTGGTAATGGTGAACGCGAACTTTGCTGGATAATTTCCCGCGCCCACACTTGCGCCGGAGTTCATGTTCTCGGCCCAGTCGCGCTTAAGTTTCTTTTTGCCAGATAAGCTCGCCCGCTGCAGCTCTTCAGTTACTGCTCGGTCTACCGCTTGCGGCGACTTGGCTGACATGCGCAACTGTTGCTGCCGGTAGCGGAAATCCCGCTCCAGCAACTTTGCCCGCTCCGCATTGGCTGGCTTGGAGAAGATCACGCGGTTCTGGCTCCAATCGCTGATCACCGGGGTGGTATTTTTCAAATCAGGCGAAGTTTGCGCAAAAACTGCCCCACTAAAAACGAACGTTGCAAGCAGCCAGACTCCCAGCCGGAGCTGGCGTTGCTGGTTTCTCATCGGTTCTCTCCTGATGCCTCGGCCCCAAACAAATCGAGCGCCCAGATTCTCATGCTTGCTGGCTGGTTCTCACCTTAGCGATCGAGCGGAAAATAATCATACACCCGGGCCTCAGGAGTAATTTCTGAAATTTCGCAGTTTAATTGGAGTTTTCCACAGGAATTCCGCACGTGAAAACCTGCTGCGGGAGGTCGATCCCACACGCAGCTTCCGGCGCTTTTCGTCGTGCCGGGAACCTCTCCTCGGCCTAAGTGCTTGTGCTCACCCCGAGTTTCACGCCGGGATCGCCGAGGTTGGAATCTGCTGCGCTTTATTCCTAAGTTCTTCAAAGAGGATCGTGCTCAGGTAGCGTTCTCCGAACGAGGGCAATACCACCACAATCAGCTTCCCGGCATTCTCCGCCCGGCGCGCCACTTGCAATGCCGCCGTCACCGCAGCGCCTGAAGATATTCCGACAAACAATCCTTCTTCCAGTGGAAGACGTCGCGCCATGCGAATGGCTTCATCGTTCGTGACCGTGATGACTTCATCAATGTAGTCGCGCCGCAAGATGCTGGGAACAAAGCCCGCGCCAATTCCCTGGATTTTATGCGGCGATGGTTTTCCTCCCGAAAGCACGGCGCTGTCAGCGGGCTCTACCGCAATCGCCTTGAACGACGGTTTCTTCGGCTTGATGTATTCGCAAACCCCGGTGATGGTTCCCCCGGTGCCGACGCCGGAAATCAGAATATCGACACGCCCGTCAGTGTCGTTCCAGATTTCAGGACCGGTGGTTTCGAAGTGTATCTTGGGATTGGCGGCGTTATCGAACTGTTGCAGCATGTAGCTATTGGGAGTGTTTCCTAACAACTCCTGCGCTTTGGCTATGGCACCCTTCATTCCGTTGGGACCAGGTGTAAGAACGATCTCTGCACCGAAAGCCAGCAGCAGCACGCGCCGCTCCATGCTCATGGTTTCCGGCATCACCAGGATGAGCCGGTAACCTTTCACCGCTGCTACAAAGGCCAGGCCGATTCCGGTATTGCCGCTGGTAGGCTCAATCAGCACGGTTTTTCCCGGGGCAATTTTCCCCGCCCGCTCCGCCTCGGTAACCATGCTTACGCCGATGCGGTCTTTCACGCTGCCCACTGGATTCTGACTTTCCAGCTTGGCCACCACTTCCGCCACGCAGCCGCCGGTCACTTTGTTCAGCCGTACCAGCGGAGTGTGCCCGATCAGTTCGGTAACGTCTTTGGCAATCTTCATGGCGAGTGCTCTCCCTTCATCGCTTCGATCCCGGCTTACTTTGTCATGACGGTCTTCGCTGCCTCGTCGGTGCGAAGCGGCAATGCCAGAGCATCCTGCACAGACTTCGGCAGCTTGTCGGCCTGCGCCACCAACAAACTTACCTGCCACATCTGAGTATCGGATAGCACGGGCTTGAAGCCGGGCATCCCCGTGAGGCGAATACCATTCGCCACTTTCCAGTAGCTTTCACCCGGCTCGTCGTCGGTGACGCCCCGGCCTTCCATCAATTTTGGCGGCCGCGGAAACATTCCGGTCGCAATCAGCGTCTCTTTTTGCGCCGGAAGTCCGTGGCATACGGCACAATGCTCGCGGTAGATTTGCGCTCCCGCGGCCAGATTGGATTCATCTCCTTGAATGGGAACTGTCTTCGGCATCTCGCGCTGCACTCGCGCGTTCAGTGCTTGATGCGCCAGCTTCTTTTCAAATGGCATGGCCTGGGCAGAAGTCGCCACTGGAGCCTGCCCCGTCGCAAAGTAAAAATAAACGCCGGCCAGAACCCCAACCACCCCCAAAATGATTCCGAAAACCAGCGTGCCGAACATGCGCATGCAAAGCTCCTTGCCTGGGTCAGAACCGGTAAAAGTATGAAACCGGAGATGTGATTCTAGCTGATTTGATCGTCAAGGCGCATTTTTGCCGGATTGAATTACGCGATAGGAAAGATCGAGAGAAAGCCCCGGAAATCATGCGGAGGGGCTGATTTCTGGGGCGAGGAGCCGGAACACGTATCTCCCGATCAGACTGGGTTTGAAGCAGCAAGCCATCGACCAAGAAACCCGCCAAGGCGTACGAGCAGCGGGACGGTGCTCGTCGAACTTGCTACACCCCGACCGTCTCTTCCCGCGGTTTCCCCGCCAGCAACTGCCTCAACACGTACTGCAGAATCCCGCCGTTAGCGTAGTACAGCGCCTCCTGCGGAGTATCGATGCGCACCAGCGCTTCAAACTCTTTGGGCTGGTCTTTGCCGCCTCCGCCGCTGTTGGCTGCTGACGATGCGCGAACTTTCACTTTCTGTCCCGCCGCGTAACGGTCGATCAGCCCGCGGATGCCGGTGATCTCAAACACTTCTTCGCCGGTCAGGCCATGGGTTTCGGCATTCTCTCCCGCAAGAAATTGCAACGGCAGCACTCCCATTCCCACCAGGTTCGAGCGGTGAATGCGTTCGTAGCTTTCGGCGATCACGGCGGAGACGCCCAGCAGGCGCGGCCCCTTCGCTGCCCAGTCACGAGATGAGCCCGAGCCGTATTCTTTGCCCGCCAGAATGATCAGCGGCGTGCCCTCCGCAATATATTTCTCCGACGCGTCGAAGATCGACATCTCCTGATTGGTCGGCAGATGGCGGGTGTAGCCGCCTTCCACACTCACTAGCTTATTTCGTAAGCGGACGTTGGCGAACGTTCCCCGCACCATCACTTCGTGATTGCCGCGCCGCGAGCCGTACGAGTTAAAGTCTGCCGGCTTTACGCCATGCTCCTGCAAGTATTTTCCTGCCGGTCCATCCTTCTTGATCGAGCCTGCGGGAGAAATGTGGTCGGTGGTCACGCTGTCGCCCAGTACCGCCAGCACCCGCGCGCCTTTAATCTCGTTTACAGCCGAAGGCTGGATCTTCATGTCATCGAAATAAGGCGCGCGCCGAATGTAGGTGGAATCTTCTTCCCACTCGTAAGTTTCGCCCTTGGGCACCGAGAGTCCGCGCCAGCGCTCGTCGCCGTCGAAGACTCCGGCGTAACTCTTGGTAAACATTTCGGCGGTCACTGATTTCTCCACCGCTTGTTCCACTTCACTTTGCGTTGGCCAGATGTCCTTGAGATAAACCGGCTTGCCATCCTTACCTTTGCCGATCGCGTCTTTGCGCAGGTCAATATCGATACGCCCCGCCAGCGCGAAGGCCACCACCAGCGGCGGCGACATCAAATAATTTGCCCGCACCTCGGAGTTGATGCGTCCTTCAAAGTTGCGATTGCCCGAAAGCACCGAAGCCACCACCAGCTCTTTTTCTTCAATCGCCTCCGAAACTTCTGTGGGCAGCGGCCCCGAGTTGCCGATGCACGTGGTGCATCCGTAGCCGACGATATTGAACTTGAGTTCGTCCAGATAAGGACGCAGTCCGGCATTCTCCAGATAATCGCGAACCACTTTTGACCCCGGCGCCAGCGATGCCTTCACCCAGGCCGGCAGCGATAGTCCTTTCTCGACAGCTTTTTTGGCCAGAAGTCCCGCGGCCATCATGACCGAAGGATTCGAAGTGTTCGTGCACGATGTGATCGCCGCGATCACCACGCTGCCATGCTTCAACGACTTCTTCACGCTGACCGGGACGTGTTCCGCCACACTGTCATCCTGTACCCCAACCGCCGTGGGGCTACCGCCTTCCTGCTCCCAGCGATCCATCTGCCGCGGCGCGCTGCCTGGAGACGCATTTCCTGAAGCAGCTGGAATCGCCACATTCGCCGCCGCTGCCGTCTTCGGCTTGATCAACGAGGGCAACGCTTTGTTGAACGATTCTCCCGCCTGCGACAGAAGGACGCGATCCTGCGGACGCTTCGGCCCCGCCAGGCTCGGTTCAACTGTGCCGAGATCAAGCGACAGCAGCTCGGAGTACTCCGCCTCCGGCGTGTGCTCGTCATGGAACAATCCCTGCTCGCGGCAGTAAGCCTCCACCAACGCAACTTGCTCCGCGCTCCGCCCGCTGAGTTTCAAATACTTCAACGTCTCTTTATCTACCGGAAAGATTCCACATGTCGCCCCGTACTCCGGAGACATATTTGCAATCGTCGCCCGATCCGCCAGCGGCAAATCGCGCAGTCCGGGTCCAAAGTATTCAACAAACTTGCCGACCACGCCATGCTTCCGCAACATCTCCGTAATAGTCAGGACCAAATCCGTAGCAGTCGCGCCTTCGGGCAGTTTCCCCGTCAACTTCACCCCCACCACCAGCGGAATCAACATGGAAACCGGCTGCCCCAACATCGCCGCCTCCGCCTCAATCCCCCCCACTCCCCACCCCAAAACCCCCACCCCATTTATCATTGTCGAATGTGAGTCGGTGCCGACTAACGTGTCGGGGCTGGCGACGGGTTTGCCGTTTTCATCTTTTACGAAGACGACGCGGGCGAGGTATTCGAGGTTCACCTGGTGGACGATGCCGGTGTCGGGGGGGACGATGGCGAGGTTGCGGAATCCGGTTTGGCCCCAGCGGAGGAAGGAGTAACGCTCTTTATTGCGCTGGAATTCGAGCAGGGCGTTCATGTCGAAAGCTGAAGAGGTGCCGAACTCATCCACTTGCACGGAGTGGTCGATGACTAACTCGACCGGCTGCAGAGGATTGATGAGGGTGGGGTCGCCGCCGAGTTGCTGCATGGCATCGCGCATGGCGGCCAAGTCGACCACGCACGGAACGCCGGTGAAATCCTGCAGGAGGACGCGGCTGGGAGTGAAGGCGATTTCTTTATCCGGCTTGGAATTTTTGTTCCACGCGGCCATGGAGCGCACGTCTTCTTTCTTGACGTTGCGGCCATCTTCGGTGCGCAGAAGGTTCTCCAGCAGTATGCGCAGGGAGTAGGGAAGATGTTTGGTGGAGATGCCTTGCTTATCGAGGGCGTCGAGGCGATAAATTTCGTATTCTTTGTTGCCGACTTTGAGGGTGGCGCGGGAGTTAAAACTATTCAGCGACATGATGGCCTTCTTTGCGATGAGAGATGCCGCACTGTCTGAGGGGCGGGAGTGGGTGAGGATCTCCGGCCTGGGGATCAGAGCGGAACACCGGAACTTATAAGTTTAGCTGGTTTGGGGAGGAAAGCGTAGGGGAGTGGGGCGATGTCGAGATTTTGGTTCCGGAAAATAAATGGGGCCAGTTCCGTCTGTCCCCGGTTTATTCCTCGCGCATCGATACCAGTTCCCCTAGGGTATGTGAGCTGGGGTTGGTCGGGTACTGCCACGTACACTCCGGGCCAGTGTGCTTCGACTTCTAACTGGTGCTTGACCTCGCCCAGCGTAACCACGCCTTCGTGGAGGCCAGGAAGCTCATATCCCACCTGGGCGGATTTGGTGCCTTTTAACGGGCAGATCTCGTGCCACTAGTTTTGTGAATGTGAGGATACTAATGCGACTGATCAGATATGCCCTTGTTGTCGTCCTTATCGCCTCAAACGCGAGCGCAGGTGATACTGCGGCGCTGTCCCTCAAGCTGACTGCGCTTGACTATGTGGTGAAGAGCGGATCCAAGATTATGATTCAGGTGACTACTACCAACCGGTCCGATCACCCGATCACCTATCATAATACGAATCGCTGCGATTACTCGGTTAAGGTCCTATCGGGCAATGGCGCACCGGCTCCCGAAACACCGTTCAAGAAACAGCTGGACTGCAGCGGCGGCGAATTGAGAACTACCGGCAGAGATATCGTGGTGACTCTGAAGAGCGGCGAATCTGATCGGGAGCAGATCGAGATCACAGAGTTATACAATATGTCCGCTCCCGGTGATTATATAGTTCAGGTAGAGCGGACATTCCCTGAGATTGGCCACTTTCGCTCCAATGCCGTAAATGTAAGGCTCAAACAATGAATTTAAGCATCGCCCTTGGGGGCGAATAGCGTCAGAAGCACAGGTTGCCGGGAACGAGCAGTGAATCGTAGAATCGCATCTCTCTTAGCTTCTCAGATGCTCCTTGTCGGAATGCGCTCCGCCGCCGAGCTAACGCCCGTCTCACCAGACTTCGCGGTTCAATGGAACTCCGCCACCCTCCAGGGCATCCGCGATGCCAAGCTTGGCGCGCCCGTGGTCGCCCGCGCCCTAGCTATCGTCCACACTTGCATGTATGACGCCTGGGCGGCCTACGATGAGCGCGCCATCGGACTCATCTGGGCGGGGCGCTGCGGCGTCCGGCGTCCGAGCGAACGCTGGCCAACAAAGAGCAAGCCGTCAGCTATGCTGCGTACCGCGCGTTGGTGGACGTGCTGCCCGTCGATACCAATGCGGTTTACATTCCGCTGATGAAGCAGCTCGGCTACGATCCGGGCGACGATTCCACCGACATTGAGACGCCCACCGGCATTGGCAATGTCGCCTGCGCCGCCGTGCTTGAATACCGCCATCACGATAAGTCGAACCAGCTGGGCGATCTGGCGCAAGGGCCTTATTCCGATTGGACGGGCTACGCCTCCCTAAACACGGCCAGCCCGGTGCCGTCGCGAACGCCGCCAGCCGACCCTAACCATTGGCAGCCGCTGACCTACGTGAACTCCACCGGCGACCTGATGGCGCAACGATTCGTCGGAGCCCAGTGGTGCTACGTGACTCCGTTCGCGCTTACCGGCGGAGACCAATATCGCTGGCTCATGCGCCTTTTCGGTCCGGCCAAGGATGGCTCGAAGGAATATCAGCGAAGAGTTGGTGGCGATGAGCGCGGGGCTGACCGACCGGCAAAAGATGATCGCCGAATACTGGTCGGATGGGCCGAACTCCGAGCAGCCTCCCGGCCACTGGGCACTATTCGCGCAGATCGTCTCCGAGCGCGACCACCACACGCTGGATGATGATGTGAAGATGTTTTTCGCATTATCGAACGCCATGTTCGACGCCAGCATTGCGGTGTGGGATGCGAAGCGGGAATATGATTCGGTGCGTCCGGTGACCGCGATTCCATTTCTGTTCCGCGGCAAGACGATCCGCTCCTGGGGCGGTCCGGGCAAGGGAACGGTGGAGATGGATGGTTCGCAGTGGATTCCGTATCAGGCGGTAACCTTTCCGACGCCGCCGTTTCCGGACTATGTTTCCGGACACAGCGCTTATAGCGCAGCGGCGGCGCGAATCCTTGAACTGTGGAGCGGCAGCGACCGGTTCGGGTATTCCGTCACTGTTACTGCAGGGAGTTCGAAGATTGAGCCGGGGATCACGCCAGCGCGGCCGGTGACTTTGCGATGGGAGACATTTAGTGCTGGCGCGAACGAAGCTGGCATGTCACGGCGGTATGGCGGAATCCACTTTCGCGCGGCTGACCTGGCGGGGCGATTATTGGGGCGCGTGGTGGCCTTCGATGCCTGGAAGAAGGTGCAGGGGTATTTCGATGGAAGCGCTGGGGAACGCGTCAGTGCGATCGTCGGTGCCGAGTAGGTTCAGGATCTCCTCTGCTCGCTGACTCGGCAATTCATCCCAAGCAGCCGAGCGCGGCCGCCTTCATCGTCACCAAAATAATGAGTGAGCACTATTGAGCAGCCTTGCAGCCTTGCCTCGCCCTACCATCGTCGCAAGGTAAATATCCATGACAACCGCAGTGCTCGAAGCCTCCACTCCTCTCGTCACTTACAACAGCAAAGCCATCATGAAAGCGCTGGTCTATCACGGACCGGGCAAATACGGCTGGGAGGACAAGCCGCGACCCACGATCATGGAGGCAGCCGACGCCATCGTGCGAGTTACGACGTCCACGATCTGCGGAACCGATCTGCACATTCTTAAAGGCGATCTGCCTGCCGTAACCGACGGACGCATTCTCGGCCACGAGGCTATCGGCGTGATCGAAGAAGTCGGCACGGGGGTCTAGGAGTTTCACGCCGGCGACAAGGTGATTGTCTCCTGCGTCACCGCTTGCCTGAAGTGCGACTTCTGCAAGCGAGGCATGTATTCGCATTGCCGCCACGGCGGTTGGATTCTGGGCTACACCCTCGACGGAACTCAGGCGGAGTACGTACGCATCCCGCAAGCCGATGGCAGCTTGTACCACTTTCCGGCTGGCGCCGACGAAGAAGCCATGGTCATGCTCAGCGACATTCTGCCCACCGGCTTCGAGTGCGGCGCCCTGAACGGCCAGGTGAAGCCAGGAGACTCCATTGCGATTGTGGGAGCGGGACCGGTGGGACTGGCGGTTCTGCTGACCGCGCAATTCTATTCGCCGGCGGCGATCTTCATGATCGACCTCGACCAGAAGCGGCTGGCGGTGGCCAGGACGTTAGGCGCGACCAATCTCGTCAATAGTTCTGACGGACACGCTGCGCAGGAGGTGATGAAACTCACCGAAGGCGCCGGCGTCGATGTGGCCATTGAAGCCGTCGGGCTGCCCGCTACTTTTGCCATC
This sequence comes from uncultured Acidobacteriota bacterium, assembly GCA_963758565.1. Lineage (GTDB taxonomy): Bacteria > Acidobacteriota > Terriglobia > Terriglobales > Acidobacteriaceae > Sulfotelmatobacter. The sequence continues at coordinate 244,742 of CAVWVX010000002.1, forward strand.
TGCCAGGACATTGTAGGACCCGGCGGCCGCATCGCCAACGTAGGCGTTCACGGGAAGCCTGTGGAACTCCATCTGGAAAAGCTTTGGGACCGCAATATTGCCATCACCAATGCCCTGGTGGATGCGGTGACTACTCCGATGCTGCTCAAGGTCGTGCGTTCGGGCAAGCTGCAGCCCGCCAAGCTGGTGACTCACCGCTTTGCCATGAACGACATCCTGAAGGCATACGACACATTCGCCAACGCAGCCAGAGAGAGCGCACTGAAGGTGGTGCTCACGAATGGCGGGGCGCGCGGGTGAGTAGGCGCGATTTCAGGACTCAAAACGGGAATCGGATCGCCACACTTTAGGGCCCCCTCTGCAGTTCTGGCTTGTGGTTCTGCGCCTCACTGCCGAAAGATTAATTACAGGCACTGGACCAAAAAATTTCGGACGATTGATCAACCTTATCCAGGGAGGGCACGCTCATGCGGACGCCAGAATATTTCAGGGCCTCTCAAGTTCTATTGTTCTCGACTTTATTTCTTTGCTGCGTGGCTGATGTTTCGGGACAGGCCAAGCCGGCGGCTCCCGCCAACCATGCTCAGTCCTCCAGCGCAGGCGTGCCCTCCGCCGATGCTTCCAAGTATGTGGGTGTGGAAACCTGTAAGGGCTGTCACGAAGAAATCTACACGGCATGGGAGAAGACTCCGCACTGGAAGACCACTCTCAATACAAAGGGTGGTCCGGGGCAGCAGGGTTGCGAAGGCTGCCATGGTGCCGGCGCCGAGCACGTGGCCGGAGGCGGGGACAAGAGTAAGATTTACATTTTTAAGGACCACTCGCGGGAAGAAACCAGCGCCCGCTGTTTAACCTGTCACGGCGAGGGTCGCCAACAATCTCACTACTCGCAGTCCGCCCATGCCGGCAGCGCAGTCGGTTGCCTGGATTGCCACTCTCCGCATCACGCCAAAGAGCCGGAGCACCTTCTGGTGCAGAGCCAGCCCCAGTTATGTTATGGCTGCCACACGGCCGCCAAAGCCGATTTCGCCAAGCCCTTTCATCACCGGGTGAATGAAGGTCTGGTGCAATGCGCCGACTGCCACAATCCGCACGGCACCGCGACGGTGAGGCAAGTACGCACCCTGCCCAGCGGAGATGCCGTCTGCTACAAGTGCCACGTCGATAAGCAGGGACCATTTGTTTACGAGCATGTGCCGGTCAAGACGGAGGGTTGCACCAGCTGCCATTCGCCCCACGGCTCGACCAACCCGCGGCTTCTAAAGGTGGGCTTGGTCAACATGATGTGCCTGCAGTGCCACACCGCCCCGACGCAAGGGCCAGCCGGGCCGGCGCACAATCAGTCGGCGAAATATCAAGCCTGCACCATGTGCCACAACCAGATTCACGGCTCGAACTTCAGCGCTGTCTTTTTCAAATGAGGATTTATATGACTTTATCCAAGAAGAACAACTCTGCGACTTCGCCTCCATGGCAACGGTCCGGGTCGAGCAAATCCTTCGCTACTCACGCCTTGGTCTTGAGTGTGCTTTGCGGGTTGATCTTCGCCTGCCCGCCGTGCCTCATTGCCCAATCCAACCCGGGCCAGCCCGCCAGCGACGATGGCGCGATTCGCGGCGGGTATCTGGTGCACTCTTCCGTGGAAGTCGGGTATCGCTCCACCGATGTGGATGGCAGTAGCGCAATGTACGACACTCTGGTGAATCTGCAAACCGGTCCGCGCCTTCTGGAGCAGACCCTCTCCATGCATGCGCTCGATCATCAGGGCTTCCTGTTTGACGATCTGTCGCTGAACAGCTTTGGCTGGGGCGGCGATCCTAACAATGCCTTGCGTCTACGCGTCGGCAAGAACAAGTGGTATAAACTGCAGAGCAGTTTTCGACGCGACCAGTATTTCTCCGATTTCGATTTGCTGGCCAACCCGCTGAATCCGCCGCCGCCCCCGGCGATCGGGGGCTCCACTCCGTCGATACCGGTGCTGAACTCCCCCGCCGAATTCGCCACAACGCGGCGCATGAGCGATGTCGACCTCACTTTGCTGCCGCAGTCCCGCCTAAGCTTTCGACTGGGCTACTCGCACAACAACATGACCGGTCCGGTTTACACCAGCGTCCACGAGGGCACCGAGGGATTGCTCTTGCAGCCGTGGAACACAACCATGGATTCCTACCGGATGGGGGCGGATTTTAGAATCGCGCCGCGCACTGTTCTCAGCTATGACCAATTTCTCGATTACTACCGTGGAGACACCAATACGCAACTCACTTCGTTCGCCCCGGCGCTGTTGCCGGGCGGCTCTCCGGTGGAGCTGGGATTGTCGATTGACACCGCGAACAAGATACCCTGTGCCGTAAAGGCTCCGGCGACCAGCCTGATCGATTCCACTGGAACCCTTACCAACACTACGTGCAGCGCCTATTTCGACTACTCCCGGGTGCAGCGGATACGCACTTCTGCTCCCACTGAGCGCCTCAGCTTTCGCAGCAATTACTTCCAGCGCGTCGATTTGACCGCTTCGTTCTCCTACAGTGACGCGGAGATGACCACTCCGTTGACCGAATCCTTCAACGGACTGCTCACCCGCACCAATACGCTGGCGTTCCTGGGCACTGGAACGGCGGCAGCGAGCCGAATCTCCGACACGTTCGATCTTGGGGCCACGGTGCACTTGACCCCGCATCTTCGGCTGATAGAGAAATTTTATTTCTGGGCTTACCGCATTCCGGAGAACGCGAATTTCAACGAACTCGACTATAGCTGCGCTGTGGCGCCGTGCAACCTTTTAAGCACGCCGCTGGCCGTGCCGGAGGTGCCGGGTGGAACCCCCACGGTAACTACATCTTCTTTTAATCAGGACTGGAAGAGAAACCAGACCGAACTGGCCTGGGACATTTCAAAAAAAGTCGGTGCCCGCATCGGCTACCGCTGGGGTGATCGCGAATTTAATCACTTCAACGACTTTCTGCCGGGAGACCAGGACCATTTCGTAGCCATCGAGAAGACTGCCTTGCTCGGCCTGTGGGCGCGGCCCATTCATACCTTGCGATTGAATTTCGACTACGAGCACAGCAACTACAACGCTGTCTTCGTCCGCATCTCACCGCGCAAAGAAGCCCGCTACCGCTTTCAGGCCAGCTACACGCCGCGGCCTTGGGCCATTCTGGGTGGCTCGATCAATCTTCAGCAGGATTCCAATGCCGACATACTCACGGCGTACAAGGCACATAACCAGAACTACGGCATCACCGCTTCGCTCGCGCCCCGCCAGCGCTTTAGTCTTGATGTTGCCTATAACTACAACAGCGTTTTGCAGAACGCCCTGATCTGTTTTGCCGACACCGTGCCCGTTGGAGCGGTGCTGCCCTTCGTCAGCGGCGCCAGCAACAACAATTGCGCGGGCGCCGACATGTCGAACAACCTGATGGCGAATTCGTTCTACAACGCCCGTACGAATTTCGGCATGACCACCATCCGTTTCAAGTTTGACAAGCGGACCACAGTGAACGCGGGTGGCAGCGTCACCAGTGTTGACGGCAGTATGCCGCAATTTAATATTCTGCAACCGCAAGGCTCCGCCCAATACAAGTTTTACCAGCCGGTAGCCGGGTTGAGCGTTGATCTGGGTCACAAGCTGGCATGGAACAGCGGCTGGAACTATTCTCAGTACAACGAAGGTTCGTTTATTGGTCCCACCGCACCGCGTTATTTCCATGCCAACTTGTTGACAGAGTCGCTGCGCTACGCTTTCTAGGTTTCCTGCAATGCCTGGGTGACGTGCCGCTAAAACCTTGTGTCACGCCGTTTCGTCCTGCGTTTCGGCTATGGCGCACTACTGTCATCCGCCGCTGGTTGCGAAAGATTGTCTGCGCCCAGGGTTTGGCTCTGCGGGAGCACGACATGGCGGACCCGCCGGCAGTGATGGTATTGACGCGAGCGTTGTCGCGCTTCCACTGATTTCCTCGCTTCTTCCGAACCCGCCCGCATCTTCCAACTTTAATTCAACGAGAACGCTATACACCCCAGAGGTAGTCCTCCTGTTGCTGGTCGTGATGATCGGTCGGAATGGGAAGAGGGAGATTGAAGGTCTGGGTTTGCGCAGCCATGGGGAAAGGCCGGTGCGGCTCCGGCGAAGCTACGGAGTTGGAAGCTGCGGCAGAGGCCGTGGCGGCGGCGGGCAGCGGTTCGAACAGCGGTGTAGCGGAAGCTGCGGGCTTGTGCGTATCGCGGATCAATTCGAGCAAGTGGTGATCTTCGACGTGCTTGATCTTGTCGGCGAGCCGGACGAAGCGACGGTAGATATCGTCGAGAGCGCGGCGGTCGAATTCGTACCCCAGCTGCCCGCAGCGGATGGCGAGCGCGTGGCGTCCGGAGTGTTTGCCCAGCACCAGTTTTGAGTCCGGCACGCCCACCGATTTTGGAGTCATGATCTCGTAGGTGAGCGGATTTTTCAACATGCCATCCTGATGAATGCCGGCTTCGTGGGCGAAGGCGTTCCGTCCGATAATAGCTTTATTCGGCTGTACCGGGACGCCAGTAATTTCGCTGAGCAACTGGCTGGCGGGAAAAAGATGTTCGGCGGCTACGCCCGTTTCGTAGGGGTAGCGATCGTGGCGGACGCGCATGGCCATGACCAGTTCTTCAAGCGAGGCATTTCCCGCACGCTCGCCGATCCCATTGATGGTGCATTCGACCTGGCGGGCTCCAGCGGCGACGGCAGCCATGGTATTGGCGACAGCCATGCCTAGGTCGTTATGGCAGTGAGCCGAGATAGTAACGTTCTCGATTCCCTTCACGCGGCGGCGGATCGTGGTGATGAGTTCGCCGAACTCAGAGGGAATGGTATAGCCAACGGTGTCGGGAATATTGAGCGTGGTGGCCCCGGCGGAGATGACCGCCTCGAGCACATGGCAAAGAAAGTCTGGATCGGTGCGGGTGGCGTCTTCGGGGGAAAATTCAACGTCGTCGCACAGCGATTTCGCGAATGCCACAGCTTCGCGGGCCTGGGCCAGACACTCTTCCCGGCTGATGCGCAGCTTATGTTGCAGGTGAATGTCGGAAGTGGCCAGGAATACGTGAATACGAGGGCGGGCGGCGTGCTTCAAAGCTTCCCAGGCCCGCTCAATGTCGGGGCGGCAGGCACGGGCCAGACCGGCAATAATAGGGCGGCGGATGACGGCAGATATGGCTTTGACTGCGGCGAAATCGCCGTCGGAGGCAATGGGAAATCCGGCTTCAATCACATCGACGCCAAGGCGGTCGAGTTGGTGAGCCAGGCGCAGCTTTTCCTGATGGTTCATGCTGCAACCGGGAGACTGTTCTCCATCGCGGAGAGTGGTATCGAAGACGGTAACGCGAACCTGATCCGTAGCCATGAGATTTCTTGATTCCTTCGTAGTCTCAATGGTACGGGGTTACTGTGGTTAAGCAAAACTTATAATTCTTAAATGACCATTAGTTTTGCTACTATGATAAGATATTCTAATTGACAATGAAGTTATTATAAGGGTGAATGATGGAGCTTTCGCAGCTGGAAGTGTTCCTGGCAGTGGCGCGCGAGCATCGCTTCTCGCGGGCGGCTGAAAAACTGCATCGCACGCAATCGGCCGTGAGCCAGACCATCCGCAAGCTCGAAGACGAGCTCGGAGAGGCTTTATTTGACCGTTCGTCTCGGGAAGGTGCGCTGACCGACGCGGGAACCGTGCTTTACGAATACGCCGAGAAGTTGTTGAATTTGCGGCATGACGCGCAGGAGTCGCTGACCGAACTGCGGGAGTTGCACAAGGGTAAGCTGGTGATCGCGGCCAATGAATTCACCGCGCTGTATCTTTTGCCGGTGCTGGCGGAATACCGCAGGCTGCATCCCATGATCAAGATTACGGTGCAGCGGGCTTTGGGCAGCAGGATTCCGGACGACGTGTTGCAGCACACCGCCGAACTGGGGGTGTTGTCGTATAAGCCAGAAGAGCCTCGGCTGCACTCGGTGGTGACTTATCTGGACGAACTCGTGCTGGTGGTCCCGCCAAAACATCCACTGGCGACGGCGAAGCAGGTAAGCATTCGCCAGTTGGGGGCTGAATCTTTTGTGGCGCACATTGTGTCTTCGCCGTACCGCGAAAAAGTCTTGCAAACATTTCATAAATACAAAACCCCGCTCCATATGGATTTGGAATTGCCGACGCTGCAGGCGATCAAGCAATTTGTTGCTCTGGGAAACGGCGTCGCCTTCATGCCGGAAATTGGTGTGGAAGCGGAACTGGCTCGCGGTGAGTTGGTGCGAATTCCGGTGCGGGAGTTGAGAGTGCAGCGGAAGTTGCGGCTGATTTATCGCAAAGAGGCAGGATTGTCCCATGCGGCGCGCGCGTTTATGAAAGTGGCGGAAGCGGTGGCCGTGGAGCGGGCGGGGCGCTATCGGTTCCAGCGGGAAAGTTGACTGCTGCAACACCAGGCTATGCCGGAGCCAGCGGTCTCCCCCGCATTCAAAGGATGTGTCTTAGCAGTCGGCGCAAGCTTCGGAGGGCTGCAAAGCCGCCAGCGCTTCGCCCAGGGTGGAATGAATATCGAGAACAGAATTTACATGAGTAATCCGGAGCAGGGTATGCACCAGGGGCGTGGGATTGGCGCACTTAAGCTCCGCGTTGCGCGAACGTGCCCAGGTTTGAAGAAAAACTAACTCACCAATGCCAGCACTGTCGATGGATGTGACGCCGTTAAGGTCGAGCACGACTTTGCCGCCCTGATCGAGAATTTCGCCGACCAGGCGCGAAAGAGAAGCGGCCTCTTCGCGATAGACGATGCGGCCCTGGCAGTGAACGATCATTACATCACCGCGATTGCGAGTTTCCAAACTGAGTTTCAACGTTGACTCCTTGTAGGGTGCTGCCAGAACGGCCCAAGGTTGCGGTTGCGAGGATGATGGCTAATTTGTGTTTGAGAATTCCATGCTACCTGATAGACGCGTGAAAATGGGTTTCGGAATCATGAAAAACACATAATTTCTCGCACAGAGGTTCTAGTTCTGCACTGCCATGATTTTAAAAGGCATGGGCATCCTGCGAGGGCGTTCGGCCGCATCCAAGCAATAGTCGCTAAAGTATTTCGTACATTCAGGTAGAATTTGCTGCTGGCACTTATTTGCCGGGGAGGATTCATCTTCGTGTTGAAAACCGTTGCCGTAGTTCTGGCATTCCTGACCTTAATGCTGGTCTCAGCAAATTCCAAAGCCCAACTTATTCCCAGCGGAAACCTTTATGCCGGGGCGGCGTATGCGTCTTCTGAAGACGTCGTGAACCGGCTGGCCTTCCGGGGATGGGATGGTTCGGTGGAAGCATTTCCATTTCACCATGCCGCTTATGTGGGTATTGTGCTGGATGGCAGCGGTCTTTATACGAAAGGTGCGGCCAACTCGGGCACCATTCAACAGTACAACCTGGTGCTGGGTCCGCGGGTATCGATGAACTACGGAAAGTGGCGTCCATTTGCGCACGTGATGGGCGGGATACAACAGACCAAGTCTGGCGGAAACAACTATCATCCGGCTGCCCTCGACTTCGGCGGCGGCGTCGACCGCAAACTGACCTTCAAGAATTTCTCCTGGCGATTGCAATTCGACTACGTGCATACCCACCTGCTCAGCCAGAGCCAGAACGAATATCGGGGCTCAACCGGAATTGTCTGGCGCTTCTGAGAGAGAAGCGGTTTAAACATAAAACGTTTCACGCATCCGAAACTTCCGGCAACGATCTGGGTTGGTGGAGTTGTCCACGTTCGAACTCGAACTCCGGAGGGACTCTATGCGGCTGCCCGGAACCACAACGGCGCGCCTGCGCCGATCGCTAGCAATTGCCATCGTGAGTTTGGTCTCTTGTGTGGCGAACGCACAAGTTCCCACCAGCGGAAACGTTTTCTTCGGCTACTCCTATCTCAATACGACACCCCTCACTTTCGTCGGGATCACCAGCCGGCAGGGCCTGAATGGATGGGAAGGGTCAGTCGAGGGCAAGGTGTTTCGTTATGTCGGAGTGGTGGCTGACTTCAGCGGAAATTATGGCTCGCAGACACTGCCGATCGCCGTTGGAACCTGTGCAATTGGAGTGGTGTGCTCGCCCATCCGGACGAACACCCACATCCAGAACTTTCTCTTTGGGCCACGAGTGTCAGCCAACTTTGGGAAGGTACGCCCGTTTGGCGAATTCTTGGTGGGCGCCGGACATGCGGATGCGACTTCGCCTGGGCCTGATTCCATAGTGTCGAACGACACGACGTTTGCCCTGGCTGTCGGGGGTGGCCTGGATTACAAAATCATCCGACCCATCGCTGCACGCTTTCAGGCTGATTACATTCAGACACATCTCTTCGGAACGAATCAGAACAATATTCGGTTGTCGACGGGCATCGTGCTGAGATTTTAGCTGTTGTGTGCGATGCCGGACGCATAGAAAAACTGGCCAGCATTCGTGTTAATGCTTCCCTACTCAAGGGCATCCAAACGGTTATTGCATCCTCGTGCAAATCAAGTTAGAGAGTTGAGGTTGAATGTTGCTATGCGAAAAGTTGGAATCACTCTTGCTCTTCTACTATTTGCTGGACTGGCAAGCGCACAAATTCCGACCAGCGGGAATGTGTCTTTTGGCTATACCTATTACAGTGCCGACGTCACGTCACTGGGTCGCACCAGTTTCAACGGCTGGAACGGATCGCTGGAGGGCAAGGTCCTCCCTTTCATCGGAATGGTCGCAGATATAAGCAGTGTCTACGGTTCCGCCAATGAACTAATTTTGTGTCCCGAGATTGTTTGTCCCACACAGAGCATCAGCGCGCACGAGCAGAATTTTCTATTCGGCCCGCGGGTGTCGGCATCGGTGGGCAAGTTTCGTCCTTTTGCCGAAGCGTTATTTGGAGCGGGCCACGTGAACGTGAATGGCTATTCTTCCGATACGTCGTTTGCGACGGCAGTCGGCGGCGGGCTTGATTACAAAATCATACGACCCCTCGCGTGGCGGTTTGAGGGGGACTACGTTCAAACTCGCTTCTTTGGCACGACCCAGAACAATGTGCGGATCTCTACGGGAATCGTGTTGCGCTTTTAGCGGCGCTTCGTTTTAAGTCTGCCAGTATTTGTGATCGCGTAAGAAGTAGTTTTCGTTCCAGTAGTTCATTGCCGTCTTCAGGAAGAGCCATCCCACGCGCATGTGTCCCATCTTCTGGAAGCGGCGGTTGGTGGTGTAGACGCCGCCGCGCACGATGCCGAAGCGCTTGCGTTCTACTTGTTGGCTGAGCCGATAATCCTCGGCAAAAAGAACTTGTTCGTGAAATCCGCGGAGCTCGCGAAATTTCTTCAGGTCGAAAAGCATGAACATCCCAGTGGCGAAGGGATGATGCAGCCGCGAGAGATGCTGGAATAGATCGTTGCCAACATAGAACAATTTGTCGACCCAGTTGCCGCCCTGGCACAGAATATTTGTCGTCACGCAATGAAGTTTCTTGCCTTGCGCCAGTTCCACCGCACGGCGGATGACCGAGGGATGCGCCAGTTCAATATCGGCGTCGAGAAAGAGAACGTAGGTGCTCTCGGCGTGTGCCGCACCCAGATTGCGCCCCACGGATGGCATGCCGCCGCGAATCACGCTGACGTTCAGGCGGTCGCGAAAGCCAAGAACAATTTCAGGAGTGCCGTCGGTCGAATTGGCGTCAGCGACCAACACTCTCGTACTCGACATCTTCGAGTAGTCCTGATTCGTCAGCGAAGTCAGCAGGCGCGGAATCAGTTTCGCCTCGTTCTTGGCCGGAATCACGATCGTCAGTTCGCTCGTGGTATTGATGCTCATCGTATTCATGGATTTGAACTCCCTGTTCATCGATTGTCAGATACGTCATGCGCGAATCGACCCAGCCGCCTGAGTTGTAATAATGAATTTCGTTTTCATGCACATGAACCGCCTGGTGAGTATGCCCGCAGAAAATACGATCAGCGCCCTGCTGGTGCGCATAGTGCACCGCACCGGAAGAAACTTTCGACGACATGCGCAGCCAGCGCGTATTGAGCCGGTCAATCAGCCGGACGATGGGCTTGTTCTTGAAATCCATCTTCTGCAGGGCGAGATAGAGCGATGTCCCAAACTTGCTCAGGCGCACGTTATTCACTTGAAAGCCATCGAACTGGTGCCCGTGGATCGCCACGTGACGCAGGCCGCCATAGTCCCACGTGTAATCTTGATAAACGCGCACCCCGACCAGGTGCGACATGATATCGGTGAGCCCGTGGTCGTGATTGCCTTCCACCCAAACGACTTCGACGCTGCGCTTAGGGTTCGAGAGCTTGCGAATGTAGCCGAGAAACTTCCAATGATCTTTGGTGAGGCGGGCAAAGTTGAGGTCGGCGAAAATGTCGCCCAGCAAAATCAGCCGCCGAAAACGGTTTTCCTTCAGCACGCGCGTGGCTTCGCGGGCATGGCTCGTCTCTGCACCGAGGTGCAGGTCGGAAAGGATCAGCGTGTTGTACACGGGCAGATCCACAGTTCAGTTATAGCCTTGGAATGTTACGGCCCGGTTAAATGTGCATCAAAATTGGTGCAGTGGTATCGGGCGGGTAACCCGCAGTAGCTGCAACTAAACAAAGGATTTGGCGGAACCCGATCTCGGAAATGTTTCAGCTGTGTGAATCAGTAGCGGCCTTTTCACGTAGACTGAATTTCCCTTTTGAAAACTATCGGACACATTCTGGCGAAATACACGGCGTGGATCCTGCACCTGCTCACGCCACTGGGGATGTGGGGCGTGTTCGCCATCGCGTTCGCCGACTCCGCTCTGCTGGGGATGCCGGTGGATGCCATCGTAGCGCTCTACGTCTTCCAGAATCACGGCCGGCTGCTGCTGTACGTGCTGATGGCCGCGCTGGGTTCGGTGTTGGGCAGCATTCCGCTTTACATCGTGGGATATCTGGGCGGCGAGAAGGTTCTACGCAAACGCATTTCTGAAGAGCGCTTTCAGCGCATTCATCGCTCGTTCGAAGAGCATGAATTCTGGGCGCTGATGTTTCCCGCCATGATGCCGCCGCCGATCCCCTTCAAAATATTTGTGCTGGGCGCGGCAGTATTTGAGATGCGTTTCCGCGATTTTGTCGCTGCCATGTTCGCGGGACGATGCGTGCGCTTCCTCGTGCTCTCTCTGCTGGTGCTGTGGTTCGGTCCGCAGATTGTGGGCTTAATGGGGACGGTGGTGCGGCAGCACTTTGGCGGGCTACTGGGAGCGATTGCGGGCGGAGTGCTTGTCTGGCTTGTGATGCGGCGGAACAAGCGGCGCAAGGCTTTGCGTGCTGAATAACTGAAGCGCGAGGGCGGACAGCCGGGAGCGGCTGTCCGAAATTTTTCCTACGCTGCGGCGACGTGATCGCCGGAATGTTTCTGCATCCATCCCGAGAGCGCGTGCAGAAAAACTGGCGTTCCAAAAAACGCGACCGAGAAGAACAGATCGCTCTCAACCGTTCCGCGGAAAAATGGAATGCCCGCAGCATAGGACATCATCAGGCCGTTCAGGCCTCGCGGATACATTGCCGGCCATGCCGCCCACACCGCGAAATTGCTGATCAGGAAAAACGAAACGGAACTGGCCAGCGCCGCGCCGATTACACGCACCGGGCCGGATTTCTGGCGCAGGTTTGTTCCCAGCCATAGGATTGCCGCGTACCACGCCCACGTGACCAGATGATCCCAAGAGAAGGCGTAGGAGTAAATGAATCTGGTCAGGATCACGTCGGTCGCCATCAGCAACGCGAGAGGTATCCACATCTGACGCTTTTGGCCGCGGGCTCCGAAGAAAAGCAGCGAGGCCGCCAGCGGCGTGAAGTGCCAGGCGTGGGGAAGTACATTCAACGACCCTGCGAAGGGCAGGAAGCGCACCGCGATGACTAGAAGGATGAATAGATAGGGCAGCATGAGCACCTCAGGACTGAACTATTATTCTGGGCGTTGCGGGCGAGAACGTCAAGCGGCGGGGTGGCTGCTGCCCGATCTAAAAGGCGAAACTCTCAGCGTGGTTCTGGATAAGCTTTTTGATTTTCCCCCGAACCGTAGATATCGGCGACCACATGCAAATCTTTGTCCAGTTGAACGCCAGCGCCCAAGGCGCGGCGCCCTTGATTCCGCCGGCCGAGAGGACTCGGCAGTTGCACGAAGCGCAAATCCTGAAAGTTCACAATGTAGCCGCCTGGCGAGGAATTAATCGTTTCCGTTTCGGTGATGGGATACTTTGCCCAATCAAGGTAGACGCGCCCGAGATACGATTTCTTCGCGGCCAGCGTGACCGCAGTCTCTTCCGGCTTATAGCGGATGGTCTGGCTGTATTGAGGATCGGCATCTGGTTGCAACAGATTCACCGGAGCGAGAACAAAGAACGCGGGTGTCTCCACCACTCCGTACCACTGAAACGGATCTGTCAGCGCAGGATAAGCCGATACGCGAAGCGGTTCCGCATCTTGATACGTGCGTGCGGCCAGCGCATTCACCGCGCGCCGATGCTCGTAGTCGCGCAGCCCCCACATAAAGACCACGCCGGCCAGCGCGACCGTCGCGGCAATGCGCCCTTTAGGTCCATCCCGTCGAGCGCCCACTTCTTTATCTATCAGGGAGAACAACGAGGGAACGATCAAGCCCAGCAAGAGGATTCCAAACATGATCGGTTCGAAAATAAAGACGATGTCCCAGGAATACCACTTCTCGGAAAATGGCCAGAACGGGCGGACGCCGTAGTTGTTGGTAAAGTCGAGCAGAATGTGACTCACTCCGGCGAGGCAGGCATAGAAGAAGAGCAATCCCCAACGCGGCGGCAAGTCAGGATTGTTGGTCTTGCGTCCGCGCAGCCGCCAGATGAGGTAAACGAAACCGACGACCGCAGGCGCGTCGATTGGAAGCCCAAGAAAAGAGTGGGTAAATCCGCGGTGATGGGCAAATCCGAACGCCGGGCCACCGAAAGTTCTGCCGAGGACGTCGAGATCCGGCGCCTCCGCCGCTAAGGTAAGCGTCAGCGTGGCCAGAGCGGTCTTGCGATTGAGGCCGGCGCGGCCCAGGCATGCGCCCGTCAGAAAGTGGGTTATGGGTTCCAAGGTTTGAAGATTCTATTTGGATATGGCTGCAATTGCCATTGGGCTGGGAGGTTCGGCAAAATTATCTGCGAGGAGCCAGCAGCGTCAGGGCGTCCCGTACCACGGTGATTTCTGCCGGCAAGGTTCCCACTAGTTCGCCATCGGTCTCCAGGTAAATCTTCTGTCGCTTCACCGCGGACGAATTTTCATCCGCATAATTGCACGACACCTTCTCGCTGCTGACGAGTTCAATTCCCTTAACCTTCCACGTTTGCCGCAAGAGGCCGCGAGTCACATAGAGAAGATAAGACCAGCGGCTTGCCGTACTGCAAATAACAACCCGCACATCGTCGCGATCAAGCGACGCTCCAGGAGCCAGTTCCTGCAACACTCCGCCAAAATGTTGGATTCTGATAGCCATCAGTTCCGTGACGAGAGACGAATTTATCTTTCTCGTTCCGACCTCGTGCACTTCCGCGCGAAATCGCGTCATGGCATAGCTGAACCACAACTGCCATGCCTTCGCGTAGTAGGCGCCCATGCCCATGCGCTGCTTGGTGCCACTGTGGAGCTTATAGAAAAGATGCGCATCTACTCCGGCCCCGGCCGCGACAATAAAAAATCTAGAGCCGGGATTACCTTTAAGATCGCTGAAATCAACTTTTCCTAGCGCAACCCGGCGAGTGCTTCCTTGCAATGCAGCCTGAGCCGCGTCTTTGATTTTCATGGGCAGCCGCAGGTCGTGCGCTAAAGCATTGGCTGTCCCCATGGGCAAGATTGCTAGAGCCACTTGCGTGTTTGCCAACTCCTGGATCACGGTGTGGATGGTGCCGTCCCCGCCGCAGGCGAAGACTGTATCGCACCCTGATTGCACGGCCAACTGCGCCTGGCGCTGGGCTTCCTCGGCGGAATCACAGAGCGCCAGTTCAGCATCCACTTTGGCGTCTCGGAGCAAGGCCACCGCGGACTCAACCTCGGCGCGGCGTCTCGCTTGCTTGCCTCCTGTTCCTCCGGAGTTCGGATTGTAGAGTAGCGCTGCCTTCCGCATGGACGGTTGAAACCGGATCGTCTTCAAGCTTAATTCAGATGCGTTTCAGCGCGTGCCCCACTCCCACATTCCGAAAATTATTTTCTGTGGTAAGGGATGGCACAACTGTCTGGTCAGCATAGCAATTTGCCCGCGGTGGTGAGCGTCGTGAGCAATGAGGTAAGCGAGAAAGCCGGCCACGTTGGGACGAAAACCCTTTATTCTGCCGTTTGTTTCCAGCGCGTGTCCAATCAGTTCACCGAGAGCTTTGCAACTTTGTTCCAGCGCCTGAGAGGCCTGCGCGGGGGTCACCGTGGTGCGATCCAACTGTTCTGGAATCTCGCTCCCTTTGGCCGAGGCCTTCAGCCACATCACGCGCACGTTATGCATGTGAGCCACGATGGCGGAAATGGTGCGTCCCTTGCCATCCGGCGGCTTCGCTTTCCACATCTCCACATCGACGCTTTCGATCAGATACTGGTTGATCCGGTTGTTGGTGTTAAAAGCGTCAAGCAGCGCTCGCGGAAGGTCGCCCACGAACATTCCGGCAACCGGCGCGCTTGCCGGAACTGTCATTTTCTTCATGGTCTTCTGGCTTGGCAAGGACCTTCAATTTGGCATAAGCTTGGCATCGCTTGCAAGGGGTGATGGCTGCAAGCTCCGTTCCGGAATTTTGCTGCTGGGTATCGTTAAAAATCAATTTCAGGAGGATCGTCCAGATGAAAGTTCTGGCCCACGTTCTCTGTGGAATGCTTCTTTGCCTGGGTCTGCCGGCTCAGGAACACGCTGCTCACACTCAATCCCATCCGGTCACGCTGGTGACAGGACTGGGGGATCTTCATCACCCGGTTTCCACGAAAAATCCGCAGGCGCAGGAGTTCTTCGATCAGGGCCTGCGATTTATATATGCCTTCAACCACGATGAAGCGGCGCGCTCCTTTCAACGCGCGGCCGAGCTCGACCCGAAGCTGGCGATGGCGTATTGGGGTGTTGCCGAGGCGGTTGGCCCGAACTATAACGATCCTGCCGATCCTGACCGGTACAAGCATGCGCACGATTCAGTCCAGAAGGCGGTCGATCTGTCGGCCGACGCTTCGCCCAGCGATCAGGCCTACATCCAGGCTCTCGCCAAGCGCTTTCCTGCCGATCCCAAGTCTGATTTGAGGAAGGCAGCAGAAGATTATCGCGACGCCATGCGTCAGGTGGTCAGCGAGTTTCCCGACGATCTGGACGCCGCCACGCTCTTCGCCGAGGCCGCAATGAATTTGCATCCGTGGGGATTGTGGCATGTCGATGGCACGCCCGAGGCTGGCACCGATGAAATCGTCTCCACCCTGGAGTCAGTGATGCGGCGCGATCCTAATCATCTGGGCGCCGTCCACTATTACATCCATGCAGTGGAAGCATCAGCATCTCCTGAGCGCGCGCTCGCCGGAGCTAACCGGTTGGCCGCCCTGGCGCCGGGCGCCGGACACATTGTCCACATGCCCGCCCATGTTTACATCCGAACCGGTGACTATGAAGCCGCGGTGAAGACGAATGAGAAAGCCGCTGAAGTCGATCGTGCCTATATCAAAGCGACCGGAGCGCAGGGCCTTTATCCCATGATGTATTACAGCCACAACCTGCATTTCATCGCTATGTGCGGCGCCATGAATGGCAGCTATGCCGAGTCGCGAAAGAACGCGGATCTGCTGGTCGAAAATGTGGGCCCGCACGTAAAAGACATGCCGCCACTCGAAGGTTTTATGACAATTCCCGTGGCAGTGGAAATTCGTTTTCATCACTGGAATGAAATACTGAAAATGCCGCAGCCCGCCGCAGAGATGAAAGTCGCCACCATCTTCTGGCACTTCGGCCGTGGTCTGGCGCTGGCAGGTACGGGCAAACTGCCCGAGGCGGAAGCGGAATACAAAATCGTGTCCGATGCTGAAGCGGCTACCCCTCCTGACGTAATTTTTCAAATGCCCATCAACAACAAGGCGAAAGACATTATGAAGATCGCGAAGGATGTTCTGGGCGCCAAAATTGCCGTCGCGAAGAAAGACAACAACGGGGCGATTGCCATGCTGCGGGATGCAGTCGCCATCCAGGACACACTCAAGTATGGCGAACCTCCCGACTGGTTCTATCCCGTTCGCGAATCCCTGGGTGGAGTGCTGCTGCTGAGTGGCGATGCCGCCGGAGCGGAGAAAGTATTTCGTGATGACCTGGAACGGAACCTGCGCAATCCCCGGTCGCTGTGGGGACTGCATCTGGCCTTGCTCGAGCAGAAGCGGAGCTACGATGCCGGGTTCGTTCAGAAACAATTCGACGCCTCCTGGAAAGGTGGTACGCAGGTGTTGAAGCTGGAAGACTTGGTATAGAGATTCGTGGAGGGGGCAGCCATCCCGGCTGCCCCTGCCTTATTCATTCCCGCCTATAATCTTTGGCGATGGCTGCTACGATCAAAGACCTCGAAAAAAAGATCGAATCCCTCCGCGAAAAGATTCGGCATCACGAATACCTATATTACGTCCTCGATAATCCTGAGATCAGCGACGCCGACTTCGACAAGCTGATGCGGCAGTTAAAGGATGCGGAAACCGAGCATCCCGAACTGATCACCGCCGATTCTCCCACCCAGCGCGTCGGGGGCAAACCGCGCGAAGGCTTCGTCAAGGTGCCGCACTCTTCGCCCATGCTCTCGCTGGATAACACTTATAGCGAAGAAGAACTGCGCGCGTGGGAGCGTCGCGTGCACGAACTGAGTGGACGTAAAGACGTTGACTACGTGTGCGAGTTGAAGCTCGACGGCATGTCGCTGGCGCTGATTTATGAAGACGGGAAGCTGGCTCGCGGCATAACCCGCGGTGACGGCACTGTTGGCGAGGACGTCACGCTGAATGTACGCACCGTGAGGTCCATCCCGCTCTCCATTCCAAAGGACAAGCTTAAAAAGGCAGGGATTCCCGCCGACTTTGAAGTAAGGGGGGAGTTGCTGATGCCCACGGCGGCGTTTCGAAAAGTAAATGAAGAGCGTGAACGGAAGGGTCTCGCGACATTTGCCAATCCGCGCAACTTCACCGCCGGCACGGTGCGCCAGTTGGATGCAAACGTTACGGCGGAGCGCCGTATGGATTTTTTCCCCTACATCTTGCTCAAGAACGGCCGCATTTATTTTGATCGCCACTGGAAGACGCTGGACGCTCTCGACACCGCCGGGTTCAAGGTCAATGGGAATCGCAGGATGGTTCACAGCGTGGAAGAGGTTTGGGTCTTCATCCAGGAGTGGGCGGAAAAACGCGAGTCGCTGGCTTACGAGATTGACGGCATTGTGGTGAAAGTGGATCGGACTGCATTGCAGGACGAACTCGGGTTCACTGGAAAGGCTCCCCGCTGGGCAATTGCTTACAAGTATGCGGCGCGGGCGGGAGTAACCGTGCTCAGAAATGTTGGGTGGCAAGTGGGTCGCACGGGCAAACTAACGCCGGTCGCGGAACTGGCACCCGTACTGATCGGCGGCACAACCGTCCGCAACGCAACACTCCACAACATGGACGAGATCCATCGGCTGGCGGTGAAGATCGGAGATCTCATCGAGGTGGAACGCGCCGGAGACGTTATCCCGAAGGTGGTCAGGGTTATTGACAGCAACGATGGCAGGGTTACCAGTTCGCTCAGGCAGGAGCAGCTTGCGGTCCTGGCCAGGCGGCCTGATGCAATCGAGGTTCCGGAAGACTGTCCGGTCTGTGGAACGAAAGTTGCCCGAACCGAAGGTGAGGTCGATTATCGCTGTGTGAATGCGAACTGCCCAGCCAAGCTGCGCGAAACCATTCTGCATTTCGCATCGCGGGGAGTGATGAACATCGACGGCATGGGCGACGCACTGGTGAACCAGCTTACCGAACGCGCTCTGGTGAAAAACGTTGCCGACATCTATGCCCTGACCAAAGCTGATCTGCTCAGCCTGGAGCGCATGGGAGACAAATCGGCGCAGAACATTCTGGACGAGATTGAAAACTCGAAGAAGCTGCCGCTGGAGCGTGTTATCTACGGTCTCGGCATTCGCATGGTGGGCGAACGCACCGCGCAGTTTCTGGCGGACCACTTTGGATCGATGGAAGCCTTGGAGAATGCCGGCGTGGAGGAGTTGCAGACCGTAAATGAAGTGGGCCCGCGCATCGCCGAAAGCATCGTGGAGTTCTTCAGTATTCCCGCGAATCGCAAGCTGATTGGCCGTTTGCGAGACGCGGATCTCACTTTAACTGGCAAAAAGAAAGAGCGTGGTACCAAGCTAACCGGAAAGACTTTTGTATTGACTGGGACCCTGCCCAATCTCACCCGCGATGAAGCCAAGAAAATGATTGAAGATGCCGGCGGGAAAGTAACCGGTTCGGTGAGCAAGAAGACCGATTACCTGGTGGCCGGAGTCGACGCGGGATCGAAACTGGATAAAGCCAAAGAGTTGGGCGTGGACGTAATCGATGAAAAGGCCATGCTCCAACTCCTGGGTTGATCCCAGGAGTTGCTTACAGTTTGTTCCACCCTTCGGAATGCATGACAAACCTTCAGGGGCATCCGGCATCGAAGCTATTGCTTTTCCAAAGACCATTCGATGAGGGGACATATGAGCCAAAAGAGTAGATTTTCTATGAACGTTAAATCGTTGCTTTCCGGAGCGGTGCTGACGGGAGCGCTCTTTTTCACCGCAGTCCCGCGCCTCCACGCCGAAAGTTATGAACATTGCCAGCGAAGAATCGTTCATGCCGACCATGAATTGCACGAGGCTATCGAAAGGCACGGACGGCACAGCGTTCAGGCCGACCGCAAGCGCCAGGTATTACGCGAAGTCCGCGAGCGCTGCTGGAGCGAATATCATCGCTGGTGGGATGAAGACGAGCACCGCTGGCACACCGAGCGCGACTGGAATGAACACGACCACGATTAGTTCTCGGTTTCGTGCTTGCCATTCCGCGGGGTAGAGATACCGTGCTCCCAATTTGGGAAAACAAACGAATTCCCGCTTGTTTTATTCCACGAACCAGATCGATTCGAAGCGCTGAAGGGCTACAGTTTACGCTGGAGCCCTTTGTGCTTTCCCCCCGCGCCCTCTATTGCCGTGCATTCTCCGGACGTCCAACGCAGGCGGCGCTGCGGTTCCTGGATTGGCTGGCGCAACACACCTTGCCTCCCGAGCAGAAAGCCCAGCACCACCGCACCGGCCGCCGCGGAGAAGAAGCTGCTTACTTCCACTTGCGCCGCCTCGGCTACACCATGGTGGCCCGCAACTTCCGCTCCCCGCGCTGCCGGGGTGAGATCGATTTGATCGGATGGGAAGAGGATGTTCTCTGCTTTATCGAAGTCAAGACTCGCACCACCCGCGACGTCAAGCCAGGAGAAGCGGCGGTCGACCGCTACAAACGAAAACTGCTGGCCATGGTGATTCGCGAGTACCTGCGGCGGCTTCCCCCTTTATGCCAGTGGCGCTTCGATGTGGTCAGCGTATACTATGGCTCGTCCCAAGCCGGCCAGCCCCAGATTGAAGTATTTCGCAATTCCTCACTGACGGCTTAGAATGAGAAAAATCGTTATTCTAATCACAGAGGTCTAGTCGAGTGCCTGAGCTGAGAAAAGATCCGATCGTGGGGCGCTGGGTGATTATTTCCACCGATCGAGCCAAGCGTCCCACCGATTTCGCGCGCGAAAATGTGAAGTTGAAGGGCGGCTTCTGCCCCTTCTGTTACGGAAATGAAAGCAAGACCCCGCCCGAGATTCAAGCCTACCGCCCGGGTGCAAATGGCGGTCCGGCATCGCAGCGCGATACCCCGGGCTGGACGGTCCGGGTCGTCCCCAATAAGTTCCCCGCGCTGGGGATTGAAGGCACTCTGAACCGCCAGGCGGAAGGGATGTTCGACCGCATGAACGGGATCGGGGCGCACGAAGTGATTATCGAAACCCCGGATCACACCGCCAGCCTGGCCACGCTACCTCCCAAGCGTATTGAAGACGTGCTTTGGACCTTTCGCGATCGTATTCTCGACCTAAAAAAAGACCGGCGCTTCAAATATATTTTGCTGTTTAAGAATCATGGCGAGGCAGCGGGAGCCTCCCTCGAGCATGCCCATTCGCAACTCATCGCGCTTCCCATCTTGCCGATCAATGTAGTGCAGGAAATCGAAGGCGCGAAACAATATTTTCTCTACAAAGAGCGCTGCGTTTTTTGCGACATCATCCGGCAGGAAACAGAAAGCGGCAGCCGCGTGGTGGCGGAGAACGAAAACTTCCTGACCATCGCCCCCTACGCGCCCCGTTTCCCCTTCGAAACCTGGATCCTGCCGAAACAACATGAATCGGCCTTCGAGAATTCATCCTCGCACATGTTCGAAAATCTCGCCAAGGCGCTCAAGACCTTGCTCATCAAAGCCGATCGCGTGCTGGATAATCCTCCCTACAATCTGGTGATCCACACCTCTCCCGCGCAGGATCCCACCAACGACCACTATCACTGGCACATGGAATTCATGCCGAAGCTGACTAAGACCGCAGGTTTCGAATGGGGCACCGGTTTCTACATCAACCCTACGCCACCCGAGGAATCGGCAAAATTTCTGCGAGAGGCCAGCGTGGAAGATCCGGTCCCAGCAACCATGGTTTAGCACGTTCGACATCCCATTACCAAAAAATAGGGCACAGCTCACAAGCTGTGCCCTTCGCAGTTGGACTGAGCGAGGTTGATGGTCGAAGGCGGTTCTTGGAAAGCCTCGCCTCAACGCTTCGGCATAAGGCTAAGCCGAGGTTACTCGAGAAATGTCACGAAATTGTAAAATCACCTGAAAAGCGAGACTGCGCACGAACCTGCCATGCCGGGCAAAAACTATTGTCAATCCCAGATAGCCGTTGGGCCCTTCAGGAATCTGCTATCGTTCACCGCGTCCTGCTCTAACCAATCGTGCGGTCCTGAAACTCCTCATGCCACGCCATCTGAATCGCTTCGAGTTTTCCTTCGTTCGAGGCCGCCGGATCGCCCTTGAAGTCAGGCAGTGCGGTGACATAGCGATGCAGGTCAGTGAACCGGACAGTGAGGGGTTCGAGCTGAGGATGAGTCTCCGACAGCAGAATGCCGATGTCTTCGGCGTCGTCCCAGGTAAGAGATTTCGGCATAAAATAATTTCCTTAGTGATGTTCTTCTGAAATGTAATTTCGGTTCCAGGCGGGAATCTCAACCACGACTTTCCCCGGCTTCACAATCTGCACCTGGCAGCCGAGACGAGAGTTTAACTGCAAATCGGCAGCCATGTCGAGGCGGTCGGCCTCATCGTCTTCCATCGGCGAAAGATTCTCCGCTCCTTCTTTCACCCAGATGTGACAGGTTGTGCAGGCGCAGTTGCCTCCACAAGCATGGTCCAGCGTGATGTGATTGTTCAGAGCCACGTCGAGAATCGATTCTTCCTTGCCGTGATATTCGTAAGGGAGTTTGCCGTGTTCGAACTGCACCGTCTTACCCTCGGGCAGGAATGTAACCTGGACCGTGTTTTCGCCAATCGGATTATCGCCGGGAGCTTCTTCAGTGACCGTTCCGGCGGATTGTGTTTTTTCTTCTGCCATGATGCTCCTGTTTGAGATTGGGTAATCGCCAGCTGTAGACATCGAGCTAAAATTACCCAATTACCAAATTCCACCTATTCAAAGTCAGCTTTTGCCATGGGATGCGGCGCCGTGGGGCCTTCGCCCATATCGGCTTCATCCATGGTCTTGCCTTTCAGCGCAGCGGACACCGCACTGTCCATCATCAATTCTGCCAGCCGCGTCGTGCCCTGGTTCAAAGCGTCAATGGCATTGCGGATCGCCTGATAATCTTCCTCGCCGCTGACTGCCGCCAGAGCTTTCTCCATTTTGGCGATCTTCTTTTTCTCGTCCGTGGTCAGATGTCCCCAGGCTGCACTCTTTTTCCCTTTTTCCAACGCCGCCAGGATCGTTGACGCTTCATTGCGCGCTTCAATTACCTGGCGCTGGCGAAAATCTTCTTCCGCGCTGTCGAATGAATCCAGAATCATGCCCTCGACCTGTTCGTCGGTGAGACCGTAGCTGGGCTGCACCTGTATTTCAGCTTCCTTGCCACTGCGCTGCTCGCGCGCCGAAACGTGCAAAATGCCGTTGGCATCGATCAGGAATTTCACTTCAATGCGCGCCATGCCCGCAGCCATTGGTGGAATGCCCTTCAAGTCAAAGCGCGCCAGGGAACGGCAATCTTTTGCCAGTTCGCGTTCCCCCTGCAGTACATGAATAGCTACGTTGGCCTGGCCATCCACTTGCGTGGTGTAGTGCTGCGTGGCCGATGCTGGGATCGTCGAATTCCGCAAAATGATTTTGTCAGTCACTCCGCCTGCCACTTCGATTCCCAGCGACAGCGGCGTTACATCCAGCAAGAGCATGTTCTCGGTCGCCTCGGACCCGCCCCCCAGAATGGTGGCTTGCACCGCGGCGCCGAGCGCAACCACTTCATCGGGATTCAGGCCGGTGTGCGGCTCGCGATGGAACAATTCCTTCACTAACGCGCGAACTCTCGGAATGCGCGTCGATCCTCCAACCAGGACCACCTCATCAATTTGTTCCGGTTTTAGTCCAGCATCTTTCAGCGCCTGCTTGCAGGGCCCGACCGTCCGGTCGATGATGGGTTGAATCAGTTGTTCAAACTGGGCGCGTGAAATTTCGCGCAGATATCGCTTACCGCCGGGCAGTTCGATATCGAGCTTCACCGAAGGCTGTGACGACAATGCGATCTTGGCTTCGATCACCGCTTTACGGATGGCTTGCACCGCTTCTGCATTCTTTCGGAGATCGAGGCCCAGGTCGCCCAAAGTGTCGTCCAAGGCAATCGTGATGAGGAGATTATCAATGTCGTCGCCGCCCAGGTGCGTGTCGCCGTTGGTCGCGATCACTTCGAAGATGCCGTCATGCAGCTTGAGAATCGAAATATCGAAGGTTCCACCGCCCAGATCATAGACAGCGACAATGCCGTTCTGCTTCTTGTCGAGACCATAGGCCAGAGACGCGGCAGTCGGTTCGTTCACCAGGCGCAACACTTCAAGTCCGGCAATGCGCCCCGCATCTTTCGTTGCCTGCCGTTGGGCATCATTGAAATATGCCGGCACCGTGATAACCGCTTTGCTAACGGGCGCGCCAAAAAAGCGTTCCGCATTGCGCTTGAGCTGGCGCAAGATGAGCGCCGAAATTTCCGGCGGCGTAGAGCTCTTTTCGCCCAGCTTGATACGCAGCACTTCGCCCGCTTGCAGATCGTCAGCCAGCCGGAAAGGGAAGAATTTCAACTCCTCTTGCACGTCGTCAACCCCTCGTCCCATGAGGCGTTTGATCGAATAAACCGCGCGCTCCGGCGTTTCGGTCAGATACTTGCGCGCCGCATTGCCGATGATGGGCTGATTATTTTCATCCAGTGCCACCACCGACGGCACCAGATTCAAACCATCGTCGCCCGGAATCACCGCAGGGCTCTCCCCTTGCATAAAGGCGACCAAAGAATTCGTGGTGCCTAGGTCGATTCCGACGATGCGATCAGTAGCCATTGTGTGATTTGATAATTGTGTAAATCGGGTAATTGGAAAACCTTCGGGTCCAAATTACAAAATTACCCGATTACCAAACTGCTCACTTCTCCAGGACCTCGCTGACATCCCGAACCAGGTTCCGGATGTAGTTGCGGCGGTTGAGCAGGTCCACCATCTTGTCCCGCTCCTGCCTGCCCTCTTCTTCTGAAACCGGCTGCCCATTCTGCTGGCGCTGGATCATTCCATCCCACACTTTCCAGCGCTCGCGCAACTCTGCCAGAAGTGCTTCCTGCTTTCCTTCCAGTTCCAGTTTCTGGCGGCCGATCTCCTCCATGAGCGCGGGATCGTCCTCGCCCATTTTCTTCTGCAACCGAAGTTCCTCAAGTTGCATGTTGAGCTCAAAAACCTCTTCCAGCATGTCAGGCGGAACGATCTGTTTCTTGATTTCTCCCGTCGCGCGGGCCTGCTCCGTCGCGCTCTTGGACTGCTCTTCCAGTTCCACGCCTTCCAGTTGCAACAGATATTGCGTCCGCTTAATCGGATCTTTCAACGTGCGATACGCATCGTTGAGCAGGGAACTCTGTTGCAGGCTCCACTCCTGCTCCTGATTTCCGGCGCGGGCGTTCAGATCGGGATGAAGTTTCCGGCTTAGTTCGTAAAAATCTTTTTCCAGGGCGGCCACGTCTAAATCCAGTTTTCGCGGCAAGCCAAAAAAAGTGAAATAATCCACCGGCGCCGCAGGCTGAACTTTGCCGCACGCCTCGCAAAAATGCATCGCGCGCATGGTTCCGCACGACCAGCAGGATTGCGTTCCCTCGGCCTCCGTGTTCGCGTGAATGGTGGTCAAATTCGTCATAGCTCGAATGCTGTTTAGGATCAGGTCAATTCCGCGGCAGAAAAGGAAATCCGCAAGGTGAACCGCTCGAACAGCCTCGCTTGCGTCGCCTCAGGCGGAGAATGATGTGCCGCAACCGCAGGACTTAGTGGCCTGGGGATTCACGAAGACAAATCCCTGCTGCATCAGCGTCTCCTGATAATCGAGGATCATGCCGTGCAAATAAATAAACGACTTCGGATCGACGAATACCCGCACATCGCCAAACTGAAAGATTCGGTCCCGCTCCCGGGGCTGCGTGTCAAAGCGGACGTTGTAACTAAGTCCCGAGCAGCCGCCGCCCTGCACGCCAAGCCGCAACCCGCCCTGCTCCGGCGAGATGCCTTCTTTTGCCATCGCGCTCTTCACCTTGACCAAGGCTTTATCAGTCACTTGAATCCCCTTGGCTGGCGCCGATGTCGATGGCTGTGCAGGTTGTGTTGTGGCTATCGTCATAATCAGAAGTTGCGTGCCTCACCCTGAGCCTGCGAGCAACTTCATCGCGCGTGCTCGCGGCTCAAAGATTCTGGCGCGAAGCTTATTTCGCTTCGACCGCCACCGGCTTCGCGCTCTCCTGTTTCTTCTTCCAGTCACCGATCGCGGCGCGGATCGCGTCCTCGGCCAGCACCGAACAGTGAATCTTAACTGGCGGTAGCGCCAGCTCTTTCACGATGTCCATGTTCT
Organism: uncultured Acidobacteriota bacterium; assembly: GCA_963758565.1. GTDB lineage: Bacteria > Acidobacteriota > Terriglobia > Terriglobales > Acidobacteriaceae > Sulfotelmatobacter. Next base: position 269,947 of record CAVWVX010000002.1, read on the forward strand.
TAATGGTGAGAGCCTCTTCCACCGTTTTCCCCTTGACCCATTCCGTGGCCAATGAGGACGATGCAATCGCCGAGCCGCAGCCAAACGTTTTGAACTTCGCCTCTTCAATCACGTTGGTGTCGCGGTTCACTTTGATCTGCAGCTTCATGACGTCGCCGCACTCGGGTGCGCCTACCAGGCCCGTACCCACGTCGGTGCTGCTCTTGTCCATGGAACCCACATTTCGCGGATTGTTGTAGTGATCAATTACCTTATCGCTGTATGACATTTTTTTGATCTCCCAAAATTCAAAGTGCGATCGCTTTTATTTCGAACCCCTGAACCGTTGAAGCTCTTAGTGCGCTTCTCCAGCCCACTTCACATCTGCCAGATTGATGCCTTCCTTCGCCATCTCGTACAGCGGAGAAAGTTCGCGTAACCGCTCCACCGTTTCAATCACGCGGTCGGCCACGTAATCGACCTCCGCCTCGGTGTTGAACCGCCCAATGCCGAAGCGGATCGAACTATGCGCCAGATCGTCGCCCGTGCCCAGGGCCTTTAATACATAAGATGGCTCCAGCGTCGCCGAGGTGCATGCCGAACCGCTGGAAACCGCGATATCATTGATACCCATTAGCAACGATTCGCCCTCCACATAAGCAAAGCTGATATTCAAATTGCCCGGCAGGCGATGCTCCATGGTTCCGTTGATATAAGTTTCATCCAAACGGCTCATGATGCGGTCGCGCAAACGGTCGCGCAGTTTGCTCAACTTTTCCGCCTCGCGCTCCATTTCTTCGGAAGCAATCGCGCACGCTTTGCCTAAACCAACGATTCCCGGAACATTCAGCGTCCCCGAGCGCATGCCGCGTTCGTGGCCGCCGCCATCGATGATGGCGGAAATCTGCACCCGCGGGTTCTTGCGCCGCACATACAAAGCTCCCACACCCTTCGGCCCGTACATCTTGTGCCCGGAGATCGACAGCAGATCGATAAATTGCTTGTTCACGTCAATCGCAATCTTGCCCACGGCCTGCGTCGCGTCGGTGTGGAAAATAATTCCGCGCTCGCGACACATCTTGCCAATCTCGGCCAATGGCTGCACCACACCAATCTCGTTGTTGGCCGCCATGATCGTGACCAAAATGGTCTTGTCATCCATGGCCTTCTTCAACTCTTCCAGGTTCACCAACCCATCTTTCTGAACCGGAAGGTAGGTCACGCGATAGCCATACTTCTCCAGCCGCTTGCAGGTATCGAGCACAGCTTTGTGCTCAGTCACCGCGGTGATGATGTGATTGCCCTTCTCGCGGTACATTTCCGCCACACCCTTGATGGCGAGGTTATCGCTCTCGGTGGCGCCCGAGGTGAAAATAATCTCTTTTGTCGTGGCGCCGATCAGCTTCGCAATTCTTTCTCGCGCTGTCTCCACACCCTCTTCGCCAGCCCAGCCAAACGAATGGTTCCGGCTGGCGGCATTGCCGAACTTCTCCATGAAGAAGGGCAGCATCTCTTCCAGCACCCGCGGGTCCATGGGCGTCGTGGCATGGTTATCCATATAAATTGGCAGCTTCACTCCCTGCGGAACTTTGTGGTTCATCACCGCTGCCGTCTGGGGGATCTTTACATCCGTACTCATAGTTGTGTCTCCTACCTGGTTCCTGGTGAATTCTTCCAGCTCAACTTTTTCTTGCCGCACTAAACTATCGTGACCAACTCCGTAAGATTGCCGCTCTGGCTTCCTGCCGCTTCGGGCTCTTCTCGCATGTGTGAGATCTTGATGCGCTTCAGCACTGCTTCGATGCTGTCATTCACCTTGCGTAGCGGCTCTCGTATATTGCAGCGATCACTTTGTCCGCACTCTCCTCGCACCGTTACGCACGAAGTAATAAACAATGGACCGTCAATCGCCTGAATCACTTCGAAAGCGGAGATCGTATGCGCCGCTCGCGCCAGCCGGTAACCGCCATTGGTACCGTGTTGGGATTGCAGCAATCCCGCCTTGGCCAGGCGCTGCAGAATCTTTGCCAACGCCTCGGGCGGAATGCCAAACGAATCAGCCACATCTTTGGCGCTGGAGCTGCCCGCACCCGCTTGCGCGTGATCGGCCAGGTGTTTCATCGCCATTAACGCGTAATCTGCCTTTTTGGTCAACTTCAGCATGATGCTCTTGCTTAAACCAACGTCGAATTGACCCCTGTTCCGGAAATCCGACCTTTTCTGTCGTACTTAATTCTACTTCCACCCACGCGATTAACGCAAGCTGTTACAGGCAACTGGACATAGCTCCATTGTATGGTAACTATTGGCGGTTGAATGGTTTAGCCAATAGCGATAATTTTGGTCGGATTTGTGCTTGGTAACTTCTCCCCCATCCGCCAAACACGGGAAATGTGAAAATTCACAGGCCCACAACATTGAGGGACTTGACAACTACGTTTGCGGGGCTAAAATACCGGAAATTCCCGCGAATCCGTTTTCCTCCCCGCGTATTCGATGAGGGCATTGTTTCTGTATTTATGACCTTAAAGCCGTCCTCGCCTCCAGAAAATGTCCGCCGGCAACCCTGCAAACATCCCCGCGTGCAAATTGTAAGCCGCGACGAGGATGCCGAATTCCTGGAATGTCTGGAATGCCGCGAAATCTTTGAGTCCAGCGAACTCAAAGATATGAGCATCGAAGAAGCTACCAACGATGAGGCAGAAGAAGCCTAGTCTCCACGACTCTTGCGTCCCACGCTCACCAAAGTAACCTCTCCGCTCTGAATCTACCTTGTTACTCCAAAGACCGCCCTGCTAGCCTGTTTGCGGGGGCGTGCATTCCTTGCACGTGGCAAACTCATGCCTGCGGTCGCGCTGGTCGTCGACGATTCCATGTTGATTCGCTACACCGTTTGCCGCTTTCTGGAGGAGCGCGGCTTTACGGTGGAAGCCGCTACCAATGGCGCGGAAGCGGTGCGGATTCTGGAACGGATTCATCCCGACCTGATCATCACCGATATGCAAATGCCGGAAATGTCGGGCAGCGAACTGATTACAGTTTTGAAGGGCAAGCGGGAGACCGCGAGCATTCCGGTCATTATCGTCGCCGGCCGGGCAAGCGGCTTCGATGAAAGAGAGACGCGCGCCGACTTCGCCATCTATAAAGACATTGATATCCAGGCCCAAATGGAAAAAGCTCTCGCCGCTGTAATGGGAAAGGCCGCCGAACAGGGCGCCGGGCAGTAAACGGTTTTACCTAACGCAGGCGCAGACTGGCCTCCGCCGAAAAGTCCATCGCGGCAAACTCTTTGGCCATAAATTTAGGATAGGCCGCCGCGGCAATCATCGCTGCATTGTCAGTCGCCAGTTTGCGCGACGGAAAAAACACCGGCAGCCCATCCTCGGCTCCGCGCTGCTCAAAAGTCCGCCGCAATTCATTGTTCGCCGCCACGCCTCCTGTCACAAATAAGGTAGCCACATCGCAAGCCCGCGCCGCCGCCAGCGTCTTGCCTACCAGATCCTCCACCATCGCACGCTGGAACGAAGCCACCAGGTCCACTGTCTTCTTATCGCAAAGTGATAGAAGATTCTCCATCGTTGGCTTCTTCCCGCTTGCCAAAGCCTTGCGCCGCGCTTCAATCGACACCTGCAAATCGTGTACCTCCACATAGCGGAGCACCGCAGTCTTGATCCCGCTATAGGAGAAATCAAAGCGTTCCCGCTCACTCTCTGATTCTTTTGACCCGTGGTGGCCTCGACGATCCTTGTGCTTGATCTGTGCGGAAGGAAATTTTACTGCTGTCGCATCCCCCTGGGTGGCCAGCCGGTCAATGATCGGTCCGCCGGGATATCCCAATCCCAGCAGCTTGGCAACTTTGTCAAAGGCTTCACCGGCCGCGTCGTCCCGCGTATGGCCGATATTTTCGTAACTCCACCCCTCATTTTTCTGCTCCGCGAGATAAAGGTGCGTGTGTCCGCCGGATACGACTAAGGCCAGCACCGGAAACTGCAATTCGTGGTTTCCCTTCTGCCGCTCCTCCAGCAGCACTGCATGAATGTGCCCTTCCAGGTGATTCACCGCCACCAGCGGCTTATCCAGCGCGTACGCCAGCGCCTTGGCATAGCTGATTCCTACCATCAGAGCCCCGGCCAGTCCGGGCCCCTGCGTCACCGCAATCGCGTCCACCGAATGAAAGCTCTGACCGGCCTCGGCCAGAGCCTGCCGCACCACTGGCACTATCGCCCGTAGATGCTCGCGCGACGCCAACTCCGGAACCACTCCTCCGTACGGTTGGTGCATCGCGATCTGTGAGGCTACGACATTGGAGACAACCTGCTCTCCAGAACGCACCACGGCGGCTGCCGTCTCGTCGCAAGAACTCTCAATTCCCAGTATGTATGCGTCAGCCATGCCTTACAGTCTCCCGTTTCCGCTTTCGAGTTGCAAGTCCAGAGATCGGCGCACTGCTGAAAAGGATTTTCCGATGTCTGGCTCAGCTACTTTAACGGGATATTCTCGGGCTGCTGCCTGCTTCAGAGACCAGCGCTATGATGGATATTCGACGCATCGCCATGTCCAACGCTTTCGCCATCTCGATCATTCAAAGCCTGCGGCAGCAGGGCTTTCAGGCCTATTTGGCCGGCGGATGCGTGCGTGATCTTTTATTAAACCGTGAGCCCGCCGACTATGACGTTGCCACCAGTGCCACGCCCGCCGAGGTCATGAATATTTTTCCCGAGACCTACGCCGTAGGAGCGCAGTTCGGCGTCGTGATGGTTGCGCCGCCCGAGAACCTGGCCGCGATCCACCCGCGTCCCGTAGAGGTGGCGGCCTTTCGCAGTGATCTCGGATACTCCGACGGCCGCCGTCCCGATGAAGTGCGATTTAGTTCGGATCCACGCGAGGACGTGGCCCGCCGCGATTTCACCATCAATGGCATGATGCTCGATCCGTTGACTGGCGAGGTTTTGGATTTTGTCGGCGGACGCCAGGACCTCGACGCTAAAGTCGTCCGCGCCATCGGCGATCCTGAGCGCCGTTTCGCGGAAGACAAGCTGAGGATGTTGCGCGCGGTACGCTTTGCTGCGCGCTTCGAGTTCGAAATTGAAGAGGATACGATGGCGGCGATCCAGCGCCTTGCCCGCGAAATCAACGTGGTTTCGCGAGAACGGGTTCGCGATGAACTCACCAAGATGCTGGTCGAGGGCCACGCTCGCCGTGCTTTCGTGTTGCTTGATGAATCCGGGCTGCTAAAAGAGGTTTTACCGGAAATCTCGCGCATGAAGGGAGTCGCCCAGCCGCCCGAGTTTCATCCCGAAGGCGATGTTTTTGTTCACACTCTTTTGCTTCTCGATCATTTGCCCGAGCCGTGTCCCGCAACCTTGGCTTGGGGTGCTCTTCTGCACGATGTGGGCAAGCCGGCGACTTTTCGGGTTGCTCCCGATCGAATCCGCTTCGATGGTCATGTGGATGTCGGTGTGAAGGTGGCGGAGGAAATCTGCGGACGCTTGCGTTTCTCCAACGACGACACCGCTCAAGTTCTGTCTTTGGTCGATAACCACATGCGCTTCGGCCACGTTTTTCGTATGAAGGAGTCGACACTGAAAAAATTCCTTCGCCTGCCCGCCTTCGAAGAACACATGGCCTTGCATCGTGCCGACAGTCTCGCCAGCCATCGCAACCTGCGTACCTATGAATTCCTCCAGCAAAAGCTTGCCGAGATTCCGCCGGAGAAAATTCGTCCTGCCCCATTGCTCACTGGCGACGATCTGATTGCCGCCGGATATAAACCGGGACCGAAATTCAAGGAGATTCTCGAAGCCGTGGAAGATGCTCAGCTCGAGGGACGATTGACCTCCCACGGCGCCGCTCTGGAATTCGTTACCCGCGTATTTCCCCTCAACCGTGAACCCCAAGCCGGCTAGTTTTCCACAGTCGCGTGAGACATCTGACCTTGCGCCACATTCAAAACTAGCGCATCATCCAACCGCTGCACGGACCAGGATTTTGCCGAACACGAGCTAACACTTTATGTTAAGTCTTTTTGTTTCAAAATTTTGCCCGTAAACGATTGAGCCCTATAGATCAAAACGCGTTTTGCTTCTAACTCATTGATTCCAATATATCGCGGGGGAGGGGGGGAGGGGGTACCCCGGAGACATCGTCCCAAAATGGAATCGCAAAAAGAGCATTTATTTTTCCGCCTCAGGCCCCTGCAAGTTGGACAGAGATGAGTAAGCAGAGCTGGCTTGCGAGAGTGCTAGAATCGGAAATTCCAGGCGAAACCCCAGTTCCATTTTCACCAACGAAAACGCGAGGCATGCATTGGAGCCAGCAGGCGCAGGCTTAGAGAAACTTGTATCCGGTTCAATGCGCCGCGTTCCGCCGGCACAAGCTCCTTTACTCGCATGGCCTCTGGTTTGCGGATCGAAAGTCGCCGAACGCACGCGGGCATTGGATGTTGTCGGTAATGTACTCCGGGTCGAAGTTCAAGACGCCGGTTGGAAGCGGGAGATGCAGAGCCTCGCTCCCCGTTATCTCGCCATTCTGAATCGTTACGTTGGACAAAAAATCGAGCGCATCGAGTTTGTGATCCAATCACAACGATGAGCACTCAGCCACCGAAGAGCAAGATATGAAAGTAACGGAGAAAGACGTCACCTACGTCGCGGATCTCGCCAACCTGGAGCTCACTCCGGAAGAGCGCGCCGGAATGGTACGAGATCTGAATTCAATTCTCGGCCACATCGATCGCCTCAACGAATTGGATACCTCCAAAGTAGAACCCATGGCGCAAGTTTCGGACCGCTACGGCGTCGATAATTTCAAACCAGGCAGCGACCGTTTTGCCTATGCCAGTCGCGAGGATGCAGTAGAGGGATTACGTAAATCTCTCTCCCAGGAAATCGCGCTGGAAAATGCGCCCGATTCGGATGGAACATTTTTTCGAGTACCGAAAGTGATTGAACGTTAACTGCCGGTCTCTGCCGTTGCACGTCGAATTGATTTCATGTCTCTGCCATGCAACTCGCTGAACTAGCCATCGACGCAGTTCGCCTCGCCGTGCAAGAGCGCAAGACAACCGCGCTCGCGCTGGCTGAACTGCACTACGCGCACATTCAGAAAGAGGATGAACAGATCGGTGCCTTCCTCACGCTCTGCAAAGAACGGGCGCTCGAGCAGGCCGATCGCATCGACCGCATGGCCGCCGAAGGTAAGCCGCTGCCGCCGCTGGCCGGCGTTCCCGTTGCCGTCAAAGATGTAATGTCCACCCGCGGCGTGCGCACCACTGCCGGATCCAAAATGCTTGGCCACTACATTCCTCCGTACGATTGCACCGCGGTAGCTCGCTTGGAAGCGGCCGGCGCAGTTGTTCTAGGCAAGACCAATTGCGACGAATTCGCCATGGGCTCGTCGAACGAGAATTCTGCGTTTCATCCAGTGCGCAATCCGCGGGATGTGACCCGCGTGCCCGGAGGTTCCTCCGGCGGATCTGCGGCCGCCGTCGCCGCAAACATGGCGGTCGCGGCGCTGGGGTCCGACACGGGCGGCTCCATCCGCCAGCCCGCATCTTTTTGCGGAGTCGTGGGTCTGATGCCAACTTACGGCCGGGTTTCGCGTTATGGACTGATTGCGTTCGCATCGTCGCTCGATCACATTGGGCCGCTTACCAGAACGGTGAAGGATTCCGCCACCGTTCTGCGCACCATCGCCGGCCGCGATCCGATGGATGCAACCTCGGCGGACTTGCCCGTGCCCGATTACGTTGCGGAAGTTGAAAAGCCTGTGCGCGGTTTGAGAATCGGAGTGGCGCAAGAATATTTTGGCGAAGGACTTGAGGATGAAGTTCGCCACGCGGTCGAGTCCGCGATCGATAAACTGAAAACCCTGGGCTGCGAAATTGTTCCGGTTTCGTTGCCGCACACTCCTTACGCAATCCCCACCTATTACTTGATTGCGACCGCGGAAGCTTCTTCCAACCTGGCGCGCTACGACGGCGTGCGCTACAGTTACCGCGCTTCAGGAGTGAAGTCGCTTTCGGAAATGTATCGCCGCAGCCGCGATGAAGGCTTCGGCACCGAAGTGAAGCGCCGCATCATGCTCGGCACTTACGCGCTGAGCGCCGGATACTACGATGCGTATTACCTGAAGGCGCAGAAAGTGCGGACATTACTCACGCGCGATTTCGAAGAAGCCTTCGGCAAAGTCGATGCGATCGTGACGCCGACCAGTCCAACCGCGGCATTCAAGCTGGGGGAAAAATCGAACGATCCGCTCGCCATGTACCTCGCAGACATCTACACGGTGACTGCCGATCTGGCAGGAATTCCGGGGATTTCTGTTCCTTGCGGAGAAACACGAGAGAAGCTTCCCATTGGATTGCAGATTCTCGGGAAGCACTTCGATGAATCGACCATACTTCGCTTGGCGCTCGCCTACGAACAGTCCGCTTAAATTGCCTCGTAGTAACGTTCTCCGGCGCAAGCACGGCAAAGAACTCTTTCCGCTGTTCGCACTTCTCTGCGGAAGTTGATGCCTTCGCCACAGGCTTCGCATACTGTGCGTTCGCCTTTGTAGCCGGGAAATTCTTCGGGCGGTAAATCAACCTTCACCCACTGCATAGTAAAGAGATCGTGGTCCGAGATCTCGCGATAGGCCAGCATCTGCTGCTGGTTTTTTTCGGAGATTTCAGGATGCATCTCGCGGGCCAGAGCCTTGGAAGATTCTTTGGCGGCGATGCGGATGGCCTTGCCAGAGCTCACATCCACGAACGTCGCGGCAACTTTTCCCCAGTCGCGAAATTTAAGAGCGCGCTTGCCTAAACGGCAACCAGTGACCACCGCAACCGCGTCCGTGGCGCAACGGTCGATCTCCACAAAGGTTACCAGGCGCTTGCGGTCTTTCCCGCGCGGGTCTTCGATGCCCAGTTTGTTCAAACCGAGCATTGCCAGACGAACGCCAAGTACCTGGCCGGCGCAAAGGTGCCCGTGAGCTTGTTCCGCTTCGAGCAGAAATTCATCGAGAGATTTCATAAAAGCCTAGCTCTCAGCCGTCAGCCCTCAGCTTAACACCCGCTGAAACTACTTTCTTCTCCAGCGAACGCCCTCTTTCGTGTTCTCGATGACAATGCCAAGTCCAGTGAGTTCTGCGCGCAGAGAGTCTGAGGTTTTGAAATTGCGCGCGCGTCGCGCCGCTTCCATCTCGGCAATTTTGTGTTCTATCTCGGCATCCGACACTTGTCCGGATTGAACCGCATCCCGTAGTTCCGCGCTGATATCTTTCTCGCGGCCTTCCGTCGACGACCAATCGAGCACTTGTTTCATCTTCGCCGCGTCGTCGTCTTTGAGGACAGCAAAAATCTCGTCGAATCTTTCCAGCGCGGCCAACATGGGCGCCACATCGTCAGACTTTACTTGTCCCGCATCCAGCGCCGAATTGGATCTGCGCACCATCTCGAAAATGGCGCCTTGAGCTTGCGCAGTGTTCAAGTCGTCTTCGAGTGCAGCGCTCATGCGTTCAACCGTCTCTTTGGAGAGCACTTGCATCTCGGAGTTCGATCCCTCGGGAAAAGTTCCCGAGGTCAACCGCTGGCGGAAATTGCGCAACCGTTCCACGGAAACTGCAGCTTGCTTAAGCCCATCAAAAGTGAAGTTGAGCTGATTGCGGTAGGGAACTGATGCAAGAAGGTAACGAATCGACGAAGGCTTATGGCCTTTCAGCACCAGATCGCGAAGCGTGTAGAAGTTCCCCAAGCTCTTCGACATTTTCTCGCCTTCCACCAGGAGGAAGCGGACATGGAACCAAAAGCGAGCAAAAGTTTTCCCGGTGAGCGATTCCGATTGCGCGATTTCATTTTCATGATGGGGGAAAATTAAATCTTCACCGCCAGCATGCAGATCGAAGCTCTCGCCCAGTTCCTGCATCGACATGACGGAACACTCGAGGTGCCAGCCTGGCCTTCCGGGCCCAATCGACGACTCCCAGGAAGCCTCGCCCGCCTTGGGCGCTTTCCACAAGGCAAAGTCGCGAGCGCTGTCTTTGTCATATTCATCGACGTCGACGCGGGCTCCATCGCGCATTTCGCTGAAATCTTTCTTCGACAATTTTCCGTAGGAAGGAAAACCTGCAATGCGAAAATAAAAAGATCCATCCTCGGTTCGATAGGCGAGACCTTTTTCCAGCAACTTGCCCACAAAATCCGCCATTTGCGAAATGTGCTCGGTGGCGCGAACGAATTTCGGCGGTTCGATTCCGATCAGGGCGGAGTCTTCGCGAAACGCCCGATCATACTTGGCCGTGTACTGCTGCACCGTCATGCCATCGCGCGCCGAGTTGCGGATGATTTTGTCGTCCACGTCAGTAATGTTCATGACGTACTGCACTTTGTAACCGGACTGGCGCAGGAAGCGCTGCAGCAGATCGACCGCAAGAAAAGTGCGAAAGTTGCCGATGTGTCCATAGTCGTACACCGTAGGACCACAGGCGTACATGCGGATTTCTTTATCATGAATAGGACGGAATTCCTCGACTTGCGAGGACATGGTGTTGTAGAGGCGTAAGGCCATAGGTGATTGCGGCAGTCACAGTTGGACTCCCTAATGGAACTCTCAATTCTAGGGGCGCGATTGAAAGAGGGTCAACTCGTCTGACCCGAATGGGACGCGTGCTGGGGCAAGGCGTGACTGTGGGCGCGCAACCTCTGCTGCACCAGAATCACGTAATGCAGAGCGGAAACAATGGTGAAGGCGAAGGTGGCGCGCAAGAATACGGTGCGCGTGATCCAGATCCAGCGCAGGGGGTGAATGCAAAACAGCATCACAAAAAACACGGCGGCAATTTGCGAGAGTGTGTTGGCCTTGCCGAAGATGCTGGGCCGAAAATCGCGCAATCCCGCAATGGCAAAAAGTACGGCGCTGGCGGCGAGGATGGAGGCGTCGCGGCTGAATACCAGGACGGTAAACTTCCAGGGAATTTTGTGCAGGATGGAAAGCACCGGGAACATTGTGCTCAGCAAAAGTTTATCGGCGATGGGATCGAGATACTGACCGAGCAGAGTTTGCTGGTGCAACTTGCGGGCCAGCAAACCGTCCAGGCCGTCGCTGAAGCCCGCGATCACGAAGAGCACCAGCGCCCAAAAATACCGGCCTTCCACCAATTCAATCACGGTGAAGGGAACAAACACCATTCGCAGCAGGGTGAGTTGATTAGGCGCGGTGAAGATCTGGGAGAACTTCATGCCGGACCCTCCGGCGGCCTGCGGGTAAGGTTTGTCAGCAAGGTCGCAGGATCGATTCCAGTCTTCGCGGAAAAACGCTGTGACAGTGAAGGCAGGTTGCCATCAGGCAGATCGAGTTCGATGCGCTCGAGGCGATGCATGGGGAAAAAGACGATGGCGGGACTGAAGGGCTCGGCATCTTTCACCAGCAGGACAAAGTCTTCAAACGACGCCAACTCGATGGCCGCCATGCTGAGACCTTCGGGCGCAAGCGCCAGGATCATCCCCCAGAATTTGTCGCGGGGATTCCCCAGGGTCACGACCACCATCGAACCGGGTGAAAAAGGTTCGCGAATCGCGGCCTTCGGATCAGGCGTGGAACCGGCCGGTGGACCATCTTTCGGCATGCAACGATTGTCGCCGCCATAGGAGACAATTGGCAAATGCCCTGAGTGGCGCGGTTTTCTTAACAAGCGAGGTGCACCTTCAGGCGTAGTTGATGGGGTGGCGTTCAATCCAACGCTCATCGCGCACCACCCGGGTGTTTTCAATACTACGGCGGGCCACGTGAGCAGCCAATCCTTGGGTGTTCCAAATTAAGCCGGCGGCAAATCCAAGCGCGCCTCCAATAAGACCGAAGGCCAAGGTGCGGCCCGAAGACTTTCGGCTGATCGAATCGCGACCGGCGAGCCGGCTAGCTAAGGTTCCTATCCCCACGCCGACTGCGGCGGGGCCCAAGGCTTGACGTGCAGCCTCAGTCAAGAAAGGACCGACGGATTCTCCTGCAAGAAATTCTTTCCGGCCGAAACCTGCCCCCTCAATTCCGGAACCGGCAAGTTTGCGAGCGAAATCGAAGTTCGATTCAATCCATTTCTGCAGACTCATGACGCGGGCACCTTCCCCTGCCTATTTTCAACTTAATTATCTGCGTGCGTGTTCTGGCGGAATGTGACCGCCGTCACAACCTCGTGTGAGCACACCAGAGTGTGACGAAGGTCACAGCAACATGAGTGATTTGTAATCACAATGCTTGCAGTCGCTTTTCGGAGCGTCAGAGCGAAGTAGCCGTGACGCCGGCCGAACCGGTCAGACCGTGATTCGCGACTGCAAGCTCATCAGATTCGGTTCAAACAAATAGAGAGATTTTTATGACCATAAGTTCTGCTCCCGCCGTCGAAGCAAATCCTGTCGATACTACGCCCGCCGAATTTCATCGCACTCCGGAACTGAAGCTGGTTCCGCCAAAGAATGCAGCGATGGAAGAAAAACTGGACGAACTGCGCCGCAGGCGCGCAGACCTGGAACGAGGTGGAGGCAAGAAGCGAGTTGAGAAACAGCACGCGGCGGGCAAGCTCACGGCGAGAGAGCGTATCGCAGAGCTGGTGGATCGGGGAAGTTTTCAGGAGATCGGACTCTTCGCCAAGCATCGTGCCACGCTGTTCGGGATGGCCGAAAAAGAAACTCCGGCCGACGGAGTGGTGACGGGTTGTGCCAACGTCGATGGCCGGCCTGTCCATCTGGCGAGCCAGGACTTCACGGTACTGGGGGGCGCGGCGGGTGAAGTGCATTGCGCCAAGATTGTCGAGATGATGCATTTGTCCCTGAAGACCGGCAGCCCCTTCGTCTTCATCAATGATTCTGGAGGAGCACGCGTTCAAGAAGGAATCGACAGCCTGGCGGGATATGCCAGCGTTTTCTACAACAATGTAATGCTGTCAGGGGTGGTGCCGCAGATCTCGCTGATCTGCGGACCGTGCGCCGGCGGAGCGGCTTACAGCCCGGCATTGACCGACTTCATTATTCAAACGCGGCAAGGCCAATTGTTCATCACCGGACCGCAGGTCATTAAGCAGGTCACCGGCGAAGTGGTGACGGCGGAAGATCTGGGTGGGGCGGCATCGCAGATGAATCGTTCGGGCGTCATTCATCTGATCGCTGAAAACGACGAAGGCGCGATGGCCTTGTGCCGCCGCCTGTTGAGCTTCCTACCCTCGAACAATATGGAGGAAACCCCGCACCTTCCCTACGGGGAGCCCTTGGAAAGCGATGCCGAGTTGAACCACATGGTGCCCACCGAGGCCAAGAGTGCTTACGATGTGCGCGCGATTATCCGGCGAATCTTGGACCATGACGATTTCTTTGAAATTCAGCCGGGCTTCGCGGCGAACGTTGTGATCGGATTCGGGCGCCTGCGAGGGAGATCACTGGGGATCGTCGCCAACCAGCCTTCGGTTCTCGCCGGCGTGCTCGACATTGATGCCTCCGATAAAATCGCGCGCTTCGTGCGGTTTTGCAATGCCTTCAATATTCCTTTGCTGACGTTCGTCGATACTCCAGGTTTTCTGCCAGGTATCGAGCAGGAATGTGGAGGCATTATTCGCCACGGAGCAAAGATTCTGTTTGCCTATTCTGCGGCAACCGTACCCAAAGTCACCGTGGTGCTGCGCAAGGCTTATGGGGGCGCCTACATTGCCATGTGCTGCAAAGATCTGGGTTCGGATCGAGTCATTGAGTGGCCGACGGCCGAGATAGCAGTAATGGGAGCCGAAGGCGCGGCGGAAATCGTCTTCCGCCACGAGATTGATGCCGCGGAAGACAAGGCGCAACGGCGCAACGAAGTGATTGATCTCTACCGGAAAACTTTTTCGAATCCCTATGTCTCGGCTGGCCGCAGGCTGGTGGACGACATCATTGAACCTTCGGAGACGAGGAAGTATTTGGCGCAGGCTTTCGAGGCGCTGCATTCCAAGCGGGAATTGCGGCCGCCTAAAAAGCATGGGCTGATTCCACTCTGAGGTTGGGAGAATTTTTATGCTTGCCATAGCAATAGGGGCTGCGGGGTTGAGTGTGGTCTACCTTTTGGTGCGACTGATGACCGAGCAGAACAACGCGCGGCTGCGGGAAGAATTTCGCATGGCATTGGAGTCGCGTCTAGCGAAATTGGAAGCGGGATCCGCAACTGCGGTGGAGTGCGAAGCGTCCGCTGGCGAAGGCACCAGTCAAGTGGTGTTGGCGATTGCGGCCGCGACGGCGGCTGTGGGCGCCGAGAAAGTTCAAATCCGTCCGGCGAAACCACAGCCGGCAGGTGCCACCCAAGAGATTTGGGCCCAGCATGGCCGTGCCGGAGTTTGGTCTTCCCACGACATTGCACAGCGGTGGCGATGAGATGACATGTTTGATTTGTAACGAATGAGTTGGAGTTGTCCGCAGACGCGCGGGTTTGAAGAGGGAATGTTTGAAAATTGAAGTCTTTATCAACGGTAAGCCTTACGAGGTGGAGGTGGACGCCGAAGAGAAGTCGGGCCACCCGAACATGGAAGGGCTTCAGTCGGTTGTGCTGCCTGCGCCGGGAGCCGCCGTACACCCGGGCGAAGCGGGCAGGATCTATCGCAGTCCGGTAGCCGGGCTGGTGGTTTCGGTCAATGTGAAGCTCGGACAGGCAGTGCGAAAGAATGATGAGCTTCTGGTGCTGGAAGCCATGAAGATGGAAACCCGCATGACGGCGGCGACTGCCGGCCAAGTGAAGTGCATTCACGTGGCGAAGGGCGAAGCGGTAAAGAAAGACCAGATTTTGCTGGAGTTGGAGTAGCTGCCTCGTGGGGCGGAAAAGAGTAAGGATATGTTGTTAAAACCATTCGTCATAAATCGATACGGCCGGCTGGTGTTCCCGTGCAATTTTTTTCCGGACCTGAATTTTTCAGTATTCGAAAATCTGGAACAGTTTTCCGCGGTAATTCGCCGCGATTTCGGCGAGAAGGCGCCCACGGAAGCCGACATCGTCAGCCGAGTGCAAGCCGGCAAATATAAGAATCGCTATGACATTTGCCGCGACCTGGCGTTGAATCTCTTCTGGGTAAACCGGTTTGTGCTCACCATGTATGAAAAGCGTCCAGTGCGGTGGGGAGATCTGCCCCGGCATCGCGACGATATTTTTCTGCCGGTTTACAAGCCGCGCGATTCCAGTACGCTGGCGACCGCCATCGAAAAAGGATACAACGAATTGCCGGCCAGTTGGGATCAAGAGACCGAAGACAAAAGCTTTCATCTGCTGCTGGATGTCTTTCGCAACAAGCAGAGCGCCGGCGGAGAAACCCGTCCCATTCGCTCTACCGTGGCTGAGGTCACTTCCGACCCGGGCAATCTGACTTGCCATCTTCTTTCTTACGATCCCGACTATCACGACTACAACTATGACGCGATTGTCGACTGCATTCATACTGTGCCCGAACTCGAGGCGCTGATGCGGCAGGCGATGATTCTGCACAACCAGTATTTATGGTCTCCGGCGAACTGCCGGCTGACCGAGGTGGGGAAGTTGAAGGATGAAGATTATGTCATCGCCTTTCATCCTCGTAACAGTGAAGTAGGGCAATTTATCCGGCGCGTGAAACAGAACGGGAATGGTTATCACCGGCCGCGTCCGGCGCGGCCGGAAACGCTGGCGCTGAGCGAACCGGAGAAGCCATGCCCGCCGGTCATAGTTCGAGAACAATTTAAGGTGATGCCGCGGGTGGAAGCGATCGCGGTTTACAAAGGCGAGATCGCCTGCACCAATGCCGACCTGATCAGCAATCACGCCTACTGCTGGTCGCATATGACGGCGGAAGATGTCTCCAGCAAGACTGGGATTGAGCAGCGGTGCTACAGCGAATTGAGCCTGGAAGATATGGCTTTGCTGGCGGTGCGCGAGGCGCTGGCTAAATCCAAACGCAGGCCGGCAGAGATTGGCGCGATTTTATTTTGCAGTTGCACCAGCACGCGGCTGATTCCCTCCACGGCTACGTGGTTGTCGGGCGAGCTTGGTCTTTCACAAACCCACGCATCGTGCGACATTGTTGCTGCTTGCGCCGGAATGTCTTATGGATTCGGCGAAGCCATCCGCTTATTGCAGGAAATCAAGCAGCCCGTCATCGTGGTGTGCGCCGAGAAATTTTCGGACAAGATTGGCGCGGTGCGTACTTCGCGAATGATTTTCGGCGACGGCGCAGCCGCGGTTGTAATAGCGCCTGCACCGGAAGGAAGCGCGCCCGATATTGAAGTCTTCCAGACGTTTGCCAGCGGCCCGTGGCAGGAAGTGAACTCCATCATCTGGCCCAATCCGGAGTTTGATAACAGCATTACGGTCTATGGCCCGGAGGTGAAAGCGCTGGCCAAGCGCTACCTGGTCAAGATGATCACCGAACTGAAGACCCTGCCGAATCCAGACGGCGGCGCAGGAACGATGTTGGATGCGATTGACGTGGTCGTTCCCCACCAGGCCAATAAGACGATGGTGGTAGACCTGGCCCAGGCCGCCGGGATTTCGCCGGAGCGACTGTACTTCAACATCGAGCGTGTCGGTAACACTTCCGCGGCGAGCATCCTGCTGGCTATTCACGATGCGGTGCAGGAAGGCCGAATTGACCGCCCGATGAGGGTTTTCGCACCCGGGTTTGGCGCAGGAGCGGTGGGCGGCTATGTGGTGATGAAGGTGGATCCGGCAGTAGTAAGTTGCAACTCTCAGGAGAAAACTCTTATGGCAGACATTAGCAGTAATGGACACAACGGGAAAAACGGAGCGCGATCTCTTAAGGGGAAAGTTGCTCTGGTGACGGGGGCGTCGCGAGGAATTGGGCGCGCCATCGCAATTGAGTTGGGCCGCTTGGGAGCGAACGTTGCACTTGACTACCGCTCGGACAGCGCGCATGCCGAAAGCGCGGCCGCTGAAATTCGCGAACTGGGAGTCGAATGCATCACCATTCAGGGCGACATAGGAAAAAAGGGAGATGCCGCCAGAATCGTGAAGGAAGTGCTCGACAAATGGCAGAGGTTAGACGTGCTGGTGAACAATGCAGGCATCACGCGCGATCGCTCCATGAGAAAGATGACGGAGGAAGATTGGAGCGAGGTGATCAACGTCAACCTGAATGGAACCTTCTTCTGTACTCATGCTGCGCTGCCGGCAATGATCAACCAGCGGTTCGGGCGGATCATAAACATTGCGTCGGTCGTCGGCCAGATGGGGGCTTTTGGCCAGGCCAATTATTCCGCCAGCAAGGGCGGCATTATCGCCTTCACCAAAACGCTGGCACTAGAGATGGCGAAGTTCAACATTACGGCAAACGCGATTGCACCGGGATTCACGTCCACAGAAATGGTAGATGCGATTCCGGAAGAAATCTCGGCACAAATCAAGCTGAAGATTCCACTGGGACGATTTGCCGCGCCGGAGGAAATTGCCAAGGCCGCCGGCTTTCTAGCCGCGGACGGAGATTACATTACCGGACAAGAGTTGAACGTTAATGGCGGATACCACATGTAGGGAACGAGCGGTGCGGGGCTTGCGAAAGCCGGCCTCGAGCCTCGACTTAATCCTATGAAATACCTGGACGAATATCGCGATCATCGTATCGTCCGCGCCTTGGCCTCTGAGATTGCGCAGCGTGTGACCAAGCCGTGGGTGCTGATGGAGATTTGCGGCGGACAAACCCACACCATCATGCGCTACGGTCTCGACGAACTTCTGCCTGCCGGTATTGAACTTGTGCATGGGCCAGGTTGTCCCGTTTGCGTTACCCCGCTGGAGACGGTGGACAAGGCGATTGAGTTGGCGATGCGACCTGACGTGATTCTGGTTTCTTACGGAGACATGCTGCGCGTACCAGGATCGCATTCCGATCTGTTGCGGGCCAAGGCTCAGGGAGCGGATGTTCGCATGGCATACTCCCCCGCCGAGGCGGTGAAGGTGGCACGTCTGAATCCCACTCGGAAAGTGGTCTTTCTCGCCATTGGATTTGAAACCACCGCACGCGCCAATGCCATGGCTGCATGGCAGGCCAAGCGTGAACACGTCACAAATTTTTCCCTGCTGGTTTCGCACGTGCTGGTTCCTCCGGCAATCCGAGCCTTAATGAGTTCCAACACGAATCGGGTGCAGGGATTCATTGCGCCGGGGCATGTATGCACGGTTATGGGATGTAAAGAGTATGAAGAACTGGTGAGTGATTTTCGGATACCCATTGTGGTTGGCGGCTTTGAACCAGTGGATATTCTCGATGCGGTACTCATGCTGGTGCGGCAGCTGGAGGCAGGAGAGGCAAAACTGGAAAATCAATACGTAAGATCGGTCAGTCATGCGGGAAACTTGCCGGCGCAGCAGATTATGGCCGAAGTGTTCGAAGTGGCGGATCAGAAGTGGCGCGGCATCGGTCCGATCCCGCAGAGCGGCTTACGGTTGCGGGAGGAATATGCCGATTACGACGCCAATCGCATTTTTGAACTAACCAACTTTACCGTGGAAGAACCCGCCGAGTGCATTAGCGCTCAGGTTTTGCGAGGACTGAATAAACCGACCGAGTGCCCCGCATTCGGGCTGCGCTGCACCCCGGAAAAGCCTCTGGGAGCGCCCATGGTTTCTACCGAGGGGGCTTGCGCAGCTTACTACCACTACCGGCGCCATTCGATCGCGATCTAGGAGGATCCTGTGTCTACGAAGACGATGGAAGAAATTAATTTTCAGTTCAGTTGTCCAGCGCCGCTGGCCACGAAAGATACAGTTTTGCTGGGTCACGGCAGTGGTGGCCGCCTCAGCGCCGAGTTAATCCGCGATATATTTCTGCCCGCATTTGCCAATCCGGTGCTGGCTCGTCTGGATGACCAGGCGATTGTAAGCGTAAATGGCCAACGCATGGCGATAACCACGGATTCGTTCGTGGTGAAACCTCTGTTCTTTCCCGGGGGTGACATTGGGTCGCTTGCGGTTCACGGCACGGTGAACGATCTGGCCATGGGCGGCGCGTCGCCTCTGTTCTTGAGCGTGGCCTTCATTATCGAGGAAGGCTTCCCCATGGACGACTTGCGACGGATTGTGACCTCTTTACGTCTCGCCGCCGAGGAGGTAGGCGTGCCGGTGGTCACCGGCGATACGAAAGTAGTGGAAAGAGGCAAAGGCGACGGCGTGTTTATCAACACCACCGGTATTGGAGTCGTCCGCGAAGGGGTCGATCTTTCCGCCAACCGGGCGTGTCCCGGCGACAAAATACTTATCAGCGGTTCAATCGGCGATCATGGAATTGCGATTCTGGCCCAGCGCGAGGGCTTGGAATTCGAAACTCAGATACAGAGCGACAGCGCGGCTTTGCACACCCTCGTATCTGTCATGCTTGGTGTCACCCGGGAAATCCGCTGCATGCGAGATCCAACCCGCGGCGGCATCTCCAGCACTCTGAATGAAATTGCGCAGCAATCGCGGGCCGGAATCGAGATCGAGGAAGCTTCTGTTCCCATCCACGAACAGGTGCGGGGAGCTTGCGAGTTGCTTGGCCTGGATCCTCTTTATGTGGCGAATGAGGGCAAGTTGATCGCGGTCGTCCCGCCAGAATGCGCCGAAGCCGTACTCGATGCCATGCGACGGCATCCCTTGGGAGCGGAAGCGCAGATGATTGGTACGGTGACCCGAGAGCATCCCGGAATCGTGACCATGCGCACTCCTCTGGGCACAACGCGCATCGTAGATATGCTGTCAGGGGATCAACTGCCGCGTATTTGCTGAGGCATTGCGCGTCCAGCAGGCGGGAAGGTGCGGGGAGGGGCCGTTGGTCCACCAGGTGTCGAGAGCTCGCGGCTCGTCCCGTACGTTATATTTCACTCCCAGGCGATCCAGTTCTCCCAGAACCGCGGCGACCATATCAAACAGCGCCGAGGTTACAACCGTACTTAAGGCACTGCCATTTTCGAACGACTCCGCCTTGATCCCTACTAAAAGCACATTCGTGGGGGCAACCCCAAACAGTTCAGCGCTGAGCAGCGCATCCACGAGAGCGGGAGAATGTGGATCCATGCGCACGCTGGGGCGCAGGCGCATGAGATCGCTCTTGCGATAAAGCATCACAGTTCCCGGCGCATCTTCGGTTTCAATCGAATCGATCAGGATGACCGCGTCTTTTCCAGAGAGTCTGTCAATAAGGTCGAGCGCAGGCGTGCCGAGATCTTCCACCTCGACGCCGGCTTCGAACTCGAAGCATGCGTCCAGAAGCCGCGCTACGTAAGGCCCCACGCCGTCATCGCCCAGCAGGACGTTTCCAATGCCGCCAATCAGAATGTTCTTCCCCACACCTTCCTTCCGGTTCCTTACAATACTTTGGCTTTCGCAATCTGCCTTCCGGACGGATCGAAGGTATGGCACGCGCAGGCCATGCAAGGGTCGAACGAGTGCACTGTTCGCAAAACCTCCAGAGGCTCTTCCGGCCGCGCCAACGGTGTTCGCAGTAACGAAGCCTCATAGGGGCCGTGTGCGCCGGCCGCGTCGCGCGGGCTGGCGTTCCAGGTGGAAGGCACCACTGCCTGATAGTTCTTGATTTTCTGGTCTTCGATCACCACCCAGTGCGACAGAGTGCCGCGGGGTGCTTCATGTGTTCCAACCCCTTCGACTTCGTGATTGGGGAAAACTGGTTGGTTGAAGACCGTGTAATCGCCTTTGGCAATGTTGTCGGTAAGAAGTTGAAGATGCTTCTGTGCCAGTTCCGCCAGCATGGAGGCGCGAATGGCACGCGCCGCATGACGGCCTAGTGTCGAGTGCAACATATCGGGCGTCACTTTGATGCCGCCGACGGCCTGCACCTTGCTGATCGCCGCCGTGGCATGTTTCACGGTCAGGGGATGACCTTGCGCGAAGCCCACTAAAACCTGTGCCAGTGGGCCGACCTGCATGGGTTCGCCGTTAAAGCGCGGCGCTTTTACCCAGGAATATTTCTGGTCGCCGTTCCATCCCGTGAAATCCGGTTCCGTCTCGCCTTTCCACGGATGCAACGGCTTTCCCCCTTGATAGTAGGCGCGGGTCAGATCTTCGCTGACACCATCCCGGAAAGATTTATCGGAAGCGGTCTTGAACGTCCGTGTGCCGGCCAGGTCGCCTTTCAAAATGTAGCCGCCGGGCAGATCGAAAGAACTGCCCACGCTATCCAGGGGCAAATCGGGAACCGCCAGATAATTGGTAACGCCACTTCCGATCTTGAACCATTCGGGATACATCGCGGCCACCGCGCAAACATCCACCACGTAAACTTCATTGATGAAGCGGACCACGTCCTCCAACAACAAACGAATCTGCTCCAGGCGATCCATATTGAGTGCGCTGGCATTGTCCAGGTCGATGGCGTTGGCCACGCCGCCCACCGTCAGGTTCTGAATGTGCGGAGTCTTCGATCCCAGAATCCCCACCACCTGCAGTGCTTTGCGCTGGTATTCAAGAGCCTGAATGTAATGAGAGAAGGCGAGCAGATTCACGTCGGGCGACAGGTGCATCGCGGGATGCCCCCAATAGCCGTTCATAAAAATGCCCAGCTGTCCGCTGCCGGCCACAGCCTTAACGCGATCTTGCGCGGCTTTGAATTCGTTGCGCGAGTTGCGCGTCCAGGGAGAAAGACTCTCCGCCAGCTTTTCCGTGCGTTCGGGGTCGGCGTTGGGAATTTGCAGAATGTCCACCCAATCGAGCGCCGATAGTTGATAAAAGTGCACGATATGATCGTGCAGCGCGTGCGCAATCAGGATGAGGTTGCGAATCAACTGGGCGTTGAGCGGAATTTCCAGTTGCAAGGCATCTTCCACGGCGCGCACGCTCGCCATAGCATGCACCGTGGTGCACACGCCGCAAAAGCGCTGGGTGAAAAGCCATGCGTCGCGCGGATCCCGGCCGCGCAGAATTTTTTCGATGCCGCGCCACATGGTGCACGATGCCCACGCGTTGCTGACGGCATTGTTGTCCACTTCGACGTCGATGCGAAGATGGCCTTCAATTCTGGTAATAGGATCAATCGTGATTCGTTTTGACATAAGGCCTGCTTAATCGGAGTCCGTCGGTTCGGTATCGCCGAAGAATCCGAAATTAAAATACTTGGTCCAGCCAATATTGCCGCCCGCGCCGGGCCTTTTAAATTTGAAATAGCTTTCCATTTCGCGCCATTCCTGCGCCGGAGCTGGAAGGATTGCGAATAATTTCACCATCACCAGGAAGGCTGCGATGCCCATCGAGACGAATCCGAGTGCAATCAGCAATTCGATGGTCGACGGAAAATACGCCGCTTTCGGTCCGGGCATATAGGCCAATGTCGTCGGACTGAAACGGTAGATCATGCCGCCCAGGGAACTGAAGGCGTAACCCAGAAACATGGTTCGGGTTTGCTGGTCACGCAGCGAGCGGCGCAGCAACCATCCGCCGTAGCAAATCAGCGCGGTCTCGATCCAGAAGATTCCCGCGTAGCGATTGAGCTGAAAAGCCGTTCCCCACACTCCGCGCAGCAGAATGTCCAGCGTGCGCACCACCAGCCAACCGGCGATCAGCCAACCCGTGATGCGGGCCGCGTCTTTCAGAACTTCCATATCCATGACGCGCTTCCATATCAGGCAACACAGCATGGTGCTTCCGGCAACGCAACCAAATGACATGAAGGCCGCGGCGCCGAGGTAAAGCAGAGGTAGCACGGGTGTTTGCCACAAAGGGTGTACTCGTTGCCCGGCCAGCAACATCAACGCACCAAGAGAAGACTGGTGCATCGCCGGCAGCAGATAGGCGGCAGCGATAATCCAGGGAAAGAATTTATGCAGTATGTGTTCGGCGCGCTCCACGCTGGGGCGCAGGCGAGGATTAATGTGCCAGAGCCGCTCCAATAATGGCGGAACATTTTCCAGGGCGAGAGGAATCGCCGCATACACCGACATGCAGATCGCAACTTCCGCCATGGGAGAATGCAGGTTCCAGTTCCAGGGGAACATGATCCAGTAAAAGTTCCATGGCCGCCCTACGTCCAGGCCCAGCAAGATCAGGCCGCAGGCATAAGCGAGCAAACTGGTGAGCAGAGCCATCCGCATCAGCGAGTGCAGGCGCTTGCGGCCGAAGACCCACGCGCCAATTCCCACCGCGAATGCTCCCGAGCCCCAGGCCGTCAGCACAACCACGTTGAATGTTTTCCAGATGCCCCAGCCGAACATATCGTTCATGCCGCTGACCGGCCCCAAGCCAACGATTTCGCGGTAGATTGCGAGTCCAAAAGACAGGCCGGCCAATGCCAGCAGAAGGAAAAAAAATGGGCTCGCCAGTGCGACGCCGTACACCGGCACCGCCCGCTCCCAGCGCGGCTTCCTAAAAGAGAATGTCTTCCGCTTGACCACAGGGAGCGGGTTCGGGACTATTACGCTGCTCATATTTCCGCCCTCATAGTTGCGCCCTTAATCCGGTTTCTTTTTCCAGGTCGTGAGCTTCTTCTTCGTGACCCTTCAGATTCTTTCGAATCACTCCCACCAAGCCGACATACAACATCGCCGGCAGCGCGAAGTACGAATAAATTCGCTTCTGCCAGCGCAAAGTTCTTGAAGGCACAGACTCTGGTCCAAGTTCGGGGAGGCCGATTTTCTCGAAGGGAACTCTGGAGAGATAGAGCGCCTGCGTGCCGCCGTTATCGGTTTCGCCGTAGACGCGGTCTTGATAGTAGCGTCCGGGATTCTTCTTGATACGCTGCTTGGCTTCTGCCAGCAACGTCGCCCTTGCGCCAAAAATTACGGCGCCCGTGGGGCACACGCTCGTGCATCCCGGCTTCAACCCTTTTGCCAGACGGTGGCTGCATAATTCGCACTTCGTCACCACCGGATTGACGCCCTGCCACTGAAAACGCGGCACCGAGTAAGGACAGCTGATGGTGCAATACCGGCAGCCGATGCACTTGCTGCCGTTCCACTTGATGGCTCCGGTTTCTGAATCTTTGTGAAGCGCCTGGAATGGACATCCGGCCGCGCATGCCGGATCGAGACACTGCATGCACTGGCGCTTCACGAAAGAGAAAGGCGATCCATCCTCAGGCTTGTAAAGCTTGATGATGTTTCGCGTTAAAACATTCAGGTCAGTGGGCGCCTGGTGCAACTGGTCGCCGCTGATATCGGCGGGAGTGTTGTTGGCCTCATTGCATGCCGCTTCGCAAGCTTTGCAGCCGATGCACAGGCTGGCGTCGTAGAGCAATCCCACGGGAGCGCGAGGCGCTGCAGGCTCTTCCGCTTGCAGCACCTGAGAACCCGCGCTTACGGCCACTGCCGCCGGAACGCTGGCCTTGGCGATATTGAAGATCAAGTCGCGCCGCGTGATCGCCACGTTAGTCCTCTTTCCTGTCGTGCGAGCGGCCGTCAGATTCTTTACTGGTTACATGCTGGTCGCCGTCCAAAGTGACCAGCCCGTTCTTCTGGCTGCTCTCGAATCGTTGCGCGGCCATCCAGGTAGCGCCTCCCACCACCCCCGCCACCACGCCCACCAGTGCGGCAGCGCCCGCTTTGGCGCCTCCCACCGCACTGTAAATGGGCGGGTATGTATCGGGCGGAGTGGCCAGATGAATTGGAACAGTATCGAAAGTGCTCAGGCTCCAGACCACGCCTTTTTCCGTGCAGCCCACGCAGGGTGCGCCGATTCCGATCGGCCAGACTCCGGGAAGTTCGTTGAAGTGACGCGTGGAACACGCTGCGTGCGTGACCGGACCTTTGCATCCCAGCTTGTACAGGCACCAGCCCTGCCGGTGACCTTCATCGCCGAAGGAGAGTGCAAACCTGCCGGCATCGAAGTGGGCTCGCCGCGGACAGTTTTCGTGAATCACGCGATCGTAGGCGAAGCGCGGACGCCGTTGCGCATCCAGCGCCGGCAACTTGCCCATGGTCACGTACTCCAGCACTACAGCCAGCAAGTTGTAGGGGTTGGGCGGACATCCCGGAAGGTTAATAATCGGCTTGCCGCTAATGATCGAATCGACTCCGACCGCGCCGGTGGGATTGGGATCAGCCGAAGGCACGCCTCCCCATGATGCGCAGGAGCCCATGGCGATTACCGCCGCAGCTTGCGCTGCCACCTCACGCAGAACTTGCACCGCCGGCTTTCCGTTCATCTGCATGTAAATGCCCTCAGCCTTGGTCGGGATTGCTCCCTCCACCACCAGCACGTACTTGCCGGCATTGTCGGCCATGGCAGAGCGCAACGCCGCTTCGGCTTGTGCGCCGGAGGCAGCCATCAAAGTCTCGTGATAGTCCAGGGAAATTACGTCGAGGATCAGGTGGGCGACATCAGGAGCAGAAGTGCGCAGCAGAGTTTCCGTGCATCCCGTACAGTCCTGGAAGTGCAGCCAGATCACCGACGGTCTCTTGGTCTTGCCTATGGCCGTGGCCATCTGCAGGATCGATTTCTTGCCCGTGAGCGCCAATCCCACGGGCGCTGTCGCCATCAATGTTGCGCAGAGCTGAAGAAAGCTTCTGCGCGAAACTCCACTAGCTTTCAGATGTTCTGAAATCGTCGGATGCTTGGACATGAGCGCGCCTTCCTGGAACGGCATTGCCCCGGAGCCGGGGGCCAGAGCTACTCTGCGTGCTGATTTTTCTTCGTCTGCGAATTCACAGGGGGAGGGAAAGAACACCGTGAACGGGGATAACGTTTGCGCGCTACCAAGAAAATAAAGACTTCCAAGATTTTAGGATCAGTACAATCGCGCGCGGTTCCGCTGCCTTGTTCTCCCTGGCCCTGCGCTTGCAACCTGCTTCTGGCTGAACCAGCCGAATGATTAAGCTGGCCTCATCGAGATTATTTATCGCTCACATAAGTATTCTCGGTCAGTGACCCGAATCACCTGTTTCTGTGCGCTGGCGCGGCTTCGCCTCCGCTAGGGCCCTCGCGGCGGCGGATTTACGCCGGGATCCAGTTCCGGCGGTCGATAAAGGTAGGAGGTTCGTAGGTTTGACCTGCGGCCAGCCGCTTCTCTTCCCGGCGCGTGGACCAGAGCAAAATCGGCCCCAGCGTAGCCGCCGTCAGCCGCGCCCATACCGGAAACTCTCGTTCTACTGCACGCCGCAGTTGGTGAATTTGCCCGCTCACTTTTGGGTTGATGGCGCTAAACTCTCGTTCCATCACCCAAAGCGCTGCATTATACATACCCATCTTTTTCTTGACTTGCCTTCTGAATCGCTCGCGGACGCGCGGGTCCGGATGTTTCTTGTAGCGCTGCCAGCCCACAAGCATGGTGAAACAGAGCCGGTACAAACTCGGTCCGTTCCGTTCGAAGTCGCGCCAGAAGGCCCAATCCAGAAATCGCTTGGAATCATCGCGGGAGATCGCACTATGCAGGAAGTTGAATTTGTATTGTCCGTGCATGTCGGCGAACTCCACATTGCTCAACAGCCGGCTCTGATCCGACATTTCCTGATAGAGCGGAGTCCCCGGCACGGGCGTGTACAGCATGAACTGATGAAAGTCAGTTTCGTAGCGTATGGCCGATTCGATCTCTTCGGTGATGTTGTCCGGCGTATGGTGCTCCAGTCCAATGATGGTCGATCCCTGCACTCGAATCCCATGCTCGCGCAACTCGCGCGTAAGTTGGGTAATGTCCTCTCCCTGTAACTTTGCATAACCCGAGCGCGGAGATTCTAATCCCATCCACACCCAGGAAACGCCCAGCTCTACCAGTTCCAGCATGGTGTATTTTCGAATGGCATTGGCAGAGGCAAAAATGGAGAGCTCCCAGCTCTTACCTGCCTCTTTCATGCGCTGCAGCAATTGCAACGCTCGCGTCCGGTGCAACAGGAAGTTTTCATCCATCACAAAGAAGGATTGCACCTCCAGTTCGGATTCGATGCGGCACATGACTTCGAATAGCTCGTCACCGGTCTCATAGAAATTAACGAACTTCCCTTTGCCGCCAAAGAAAGCAGACGTTGTACAAAAGTTGCAGCCCATAGGGCAGCCCACCGAGGGGATAAACGTCGCCGCGGTGCCGCCCTTTCGCTGGGGCAACTGCACGCCCATAATCCTCGTATTTACGCCCGAGACGATGGCGGGATGATGAATGGGCGCTCGCTCATCTTCACCCAGATAGCGCCGCATCCAGGAGATTCCTTCCCCCCTCACGATGTGGTCGGCATCGATCATTGTTTCCAGGGCAGGAATGGCGGCAACGTGTCCCCCAACCACGATCTCCGAATGCGGCGAGAGCTGGCGCACCATGCGGCACATCTCCCCCACCTTCAGTACATTCACGATGATCGATGAGATTCCAACCACGTCATAATGATGGGTGGTAAGTTCCCGGGCAAAGGCTTCCCGCGTGGGAAAGTCCAGCACAACGCATGGTGCTGAAATATTTTGCTGGATCATCGTGATGCCCCAGGAGCGATGAAACATGCGCAGCGAAAAGCTGCCTTGCGCGCGCGTCACCTGATTGTGATAGAGCTCCATGGGATTGATGGCGCGGCTGCCGTATTCATCATCTTGCGCAAACGGTCCGAAGACGGAGCTCAGCAGGATTCGAGCTTTACTTCCTTTGGGATGAGTTTTCATTGGATTACTGCAAGCCTAGGCGCTGGGGAAATGGCGCGCAGTGATCTGGATTACATTTCAGGACAAATTACAAAACTATTACTTGCCTAAAGCCCGGTATCACGCCAAAAGCAAAAACCCTTGGAAGCGGGCTCCAAGGGTTGCGAAAGAATGCATTCTGTACTCGATAAAAAGTTATTTGCCGGATCGCGGCGCCAACCAATGATCGATGTGCGGCCAGGTGTGCTTGTCCGCGCCGCTTCCCGCCATAATTCCGATGTGCCCTCCCGGCGTGCGGAATAACTCTTTATCTTTACTGCTCACCTTATCCATGATCCCGGCGGACTGGCATGGCGGCGTGATGTGATCGCCTTCCGCGATCACCGTCAGCAGATTTGCCTTGATCCGATTCAAGTCCACCTGTTCGCCGCGAATCATCCACTCGCCCCGCATCAAACGGTCGTTTCGGTATAAATCCACCACCAGTTGACGGAATGCTCCGCCGGCCAGCGGCACATTGTCTGTCACCCAGGTGTTCATCGCCTGCCAGGACTCAACCACCTGCGGATTTTCAATGTTGTCCCACAGTTTCAGATAGTTGCCAATGTAGTTCTCCACCGGCTTGAGGGCCTTAGCGCCGTAATCGATCATCTCGCCCGGCATATTGCCGAAGGCGGAAAGCACTTTCTCCACGTCGAAATAGCGTTCATCGACCCAGCGCGCGAAAGTGATTCCTTTTTTATCGGAGTAATCAAGCGGAGCGGTCAGCAGAACCAGGTTTCGCAGCCCTTCATCGCCTCGCAACGCCGCATATACCGTGGTCAGAATCGCGCCGATGCACCAACCCAGCAGGCTGAATTCTTCGCTGCCCGAAATTGCTTTCATCTTGCGAATGGCCCTCGGCATGTAATCCAGCGTGTAATCGTCGAACTTAAGATTTTTGTCTTCCGGTCCGGGCGTCCCCCAATCCAGCAGGTAGAGGTCGTAGCCGTTTTTCACCATGAATTCCACAAAGCTGTGGCCCGGCCGCAGATCAAGAATGTAAGGCCGGTTCATCAACGCAAATACCAGTAGCAGCGGCACAGGATGGCGTTTCTCTTTGGGCACCACTGGAACATAGCGGTAAAGTTTCGCCTTGTTCAACGTCCATACCAGCTCTTTAGGAGTCTGCGCTATTGGTACCTTCGAAGTGACCACCTTGCTGAAGTTGTTGAACTTTTCTCCCATCGCCAAAATCTGATCGGTGACCACCGTAGCTTCTTGCATGGCTACCTCGCCCCCTTCTTCCTGCGTGCTGGTTTCGCAGTGCGGCTGCGCTTGCCCGCTGCCGGCTTGGTCAGAAGTTTTTCGATCCGGTCCAGCTTGGCATCCATATCGTCCAGGCGCATTTCAATGTTGATGGTTCGTTCCGCCAGGCTGGTCACGTCCGCCCGGGACGGCATGCTGCACTGCTGCAGGGTCTGCAGCATCACCTTCTCCATGGCTTCGCGAAAAGGGGAGGAAGTCGATAAATAGGTGTTCAGCATCATTCCGCTCGCCTTGGCGTAGGCGTCGGAATTGACTGTGTCCACCATGCCCTTCGCCCAGGCATCCATGTAACTATCGCGTATCTCTCGGAAGCTTTCGGTGGGATCGAACTCTTTGCCGTTTGCCGCTGGTTTTTCGCTCATCAGGGTCCTCCTTCGGACTTTCGCGCGCGGCCGAAGACAGCCCTCCTGCTCCTCCTGATAAAAACCGGAGGCGGGGCTGTCTAACAGTCGAAGTATAACTCCGCTACGCCGCTGCGTGTTTTACCGGGCGGCGGGACGCGATGTCCAGCACCGTCTTCTGCGTTTCTACGAACAAATCCACTCCGCTTTGAAACATCTCGGCGAACGGATTGGCCACGCGGAACTGTTTCTTTGCTGTTTCGTAGGCAGCTCTCTGTTGCTCCACGCAAAATTCCAGGTTCTTTTTCTGCGCTGCAACCGAATGCTCTACGCTTTGCTGAAACAGGCCGGTGCCGCCATCGACGAACTTCGCCGCCAGAGCTCCGCGCTCCCGGCCAAGTTCGGTCAGTACATTGGTCTGCTCTACCGCCAGGTCAATGTTCTCCTTCTGGACTTCGACCAAACGATCGAATGTCTGGCCCACCAGATCGAACCAGAAGGTCACAGGCCCTTCCGGAATAAAGCTGAATGCCTTCTTGCACTCTTCCAACAGTTCTGCGTTTTGCTCAGCCGCCACTTCGATGGACTTCTTTTGAAGGTCGGCCACGCGCTGCACGCTCTTGGTATACAGCGGAATGAATTGTCCTGCTACCTCGGCGCCTTCGGCCGCGGTCCGCGGGGTGCGATTTGACTTGCGGGGGATGCTCATGTTCTGCTCCTGTCTACCACTAAGAATGATGCTGCGAGAAATGCTGCACTGCAGCACAATTCAATAATAAACCTCCCAGCCGCGATGTCAAGCAGAAAATGGGGAAATCTATGAACCGCAAAACCGTAATCATCAAGAAATACGAAAATCGCCGCCTCTACGACACCACCAACAGCCGCTACATCAATCAGGACGAGGTTGCCCAGATGTTGAAGAACGGCTACGAAGTGCAGGTCATCGATGCCGCCACGGGCGAAGACCTGACCCGGCTGGTGTTGACTCAGATAATTGTCGAGCAGGCCAAAGCGCCGGAGTCCGCCTTCCCGCTGGATATCTTGCGCCAGATGGTGGTGGCCTCCAGTCGCGCCACGCAGGAGGGCACCCTGAAATATATGAAAGGCATAGTCGACATGTACCAGAACGCATACCGTGCCATGACGCCGCCCATGGGTTTTGATTTCATGCCTCAATCCCCCATGCCCTCGCGGCATCCCGCAGACGCCGAAAGCGGCGTCCCGCGCGACTTTCGCACCTCCGGTCAGACCTCAGGCGACGGCGAGGTGGATGAGTTGAAACGGCGCGTCGCCGAACTGGAGTCCTTAGTTACGGAACGTCCCAGTCGAAAACCAAAAAGAAAAGCTGCCGCGCGGCGCAAATCATAAAACGCAGTCTCTATGAGCCATCACCCACATGGGTGATCCTTGTCACAAAATCCCGCAAAAACTTGGAGTAAGCTTCCTCTAATCGCTGGTCGCTCAGCGCTGACCGCCTTGTTTTCTCAGCTTTGTGGTTGCAGACTTTGAGCCGGCGTAATTCATTCAGGAAGGGAACTCCAATGGCAAATGAAATCTCTTCGACTCTGCCCCATCAAAACCCGACCCGCCCTGCCATTCTTTCTTACGATTCAGGATACGAGTTCAGCTTTGATCGCTACGTCGATGTGAAGTTGTTAGTTCAGGAGGCGGATACGAGGAAAGACGCGCCTGCCACCTACGCTGAAGCGCATTAATCTCCACCTCGGCCTGCGCTAGAAGTGGAAGCCGCCGCCGCAGATCAACACCTCGCCGGTAACGTAATCGGAGAGCGGCGAGCAGAAGAAAGTTACTGCGCCTGCTGCTTCCGCCGGCGTCCCCAACCGGCCCAAAGGACATGCGGTCTTCACCGACTCCAGCATCTCCGCTTGCACTCCCACCCGAATCGATTTCCCCCGCATTTCAATGTTCGATTCCTGGCCGCTCAGCGCCTGCGTCAGCCGGGTTTCGATCAAGCCAAAACCCACCGCATTCACGTTGACGTTGTAACGCCCCCACTCTTTGGCCAGAGTTCGCGTCAGGCCGAGCACTCCAGCTTTTCCCGACGAGTAACCGGCTTGTCCGGGATTGCCGTCCGTCCCCGCGATTGAGGTGATGTTTACCACTTTCCGCATCACCTGCTTTCCAGCGGCGATCTCGCGCTTCGCTGTCTCCCGCAGGTACGTCGACGCGGCCCGCAGCACGCGAAACGGAACCACCAGATGGATCTCCAGCATGGCCTGGAATTGCTCGTCGGTTGTTTTTTGAATGACATTGTCCCAACTGTATCCCGCGTTATTGACGATGATGTCGATGGAACCAAAAGCCTCTAAAGTCGCCTGGATAAGTCGGTCGGGAAAGCTTGCCTGGGTAAGATCCCCGGCGAAAACTTCCACCCGGCGTCCAATGGAGCCCAGCAGATATTTCGTCTCCCGCAGCGCTTCCTCATCGAGATCATTCACCATGACCGCGGCGCCGCATTCCGACAACTTCTCTGCAATCGCCCGGCCAATGCCCCGGCCGGAACCTGTTACCAGTGCAGTTTTGCCATTCAGCGTAAAAGACATTGTTCACCCGTATCGCAATCATCGCTGCGATGCAGCAAAAGATTTGCTGCAATGCATTAAAGCACAATCGCAAGAGAAAAAATAGGGCCCAACGGTGCGTGGGTTCAGCGGAGAAGACGCGCAATTATCCGGAGGGCTGCCCAATGTGAATCCACGCTCGGGCGGGTCCCGGCAGGAGGTTAAGGTTCTGCCGGCGACAACTCTGCTTCCAACTCCCCCATCTCTTCCAGAACCTTATAGGTGCGCTCGGCTTCCACGGCATCCACCCGGCTGATGGCGAATCCCACATGAACCATCACATAGTCGCCCAATCCCGCCTCCGGGACAAAGCTCAGCGACACCTGCCGCACAATGCCGCCAAACTGCACGCGCGCCGCGCGCATCGAGCCGGCTTCCTGAATCTCAATGATTTTCCCCGGTATGGCCAGGCACACGGCGGCTCTCCCAGGGGAAGTACAACACCGGTCCACCGCGCAATCTGTGACGGACAGCACATTTCATTGTGAGGTAGCATCCGTATTTCTTTGCGCCCTTCGCGGCAGTCCTTGCCAAGTTTGGCGGGGAAGATTTTGCACTTGAGCTTGATTCTCCGGCAAAGCACCTTACTTTTGAGGTATCCTAACCCTGCAAGCGCGCCTTCCATTTTTCTCAACCCCGACGTGATCATGTCCAATTCCGGCACTCCAGAATCTACATCCTCTCCTGAAACTGTCACCGAATCCGCCGAGTCTTTTGGAGATATGCTCTCGCAGTACGAGAAGAGCCATTCCCGCAAACGCGAAGACGGCGGCAAGCAAATTATCGGCACCGTCATCACCACCAACGCCGATTCTGTTTTTCTCGACATCGGTTTCAAGAGTGAGGGCATTCTTCCATTGTCGGCTTTTCCCTCCCGCGAGAGCGTCAAGCCCGGCGACAAGCTTCCAGTCTCCGTGAAGGGCCGCGACCCGGAAGGCTACTACCAGCTCACTCGCACTCGCGTCGAACAGCCCAAAGACTGGTCCGCGCTAGAGAAAGCCTTTGCCGACAAGGCCACCATCGTCGGCACCGTCACCGGCGTAATCAAAGGCGGCCTCAGCGTAGATGTGGGCGTGCGCGCATTCATGCCCGCCTCGCGCAGCGGCGCGCGCGACGCCGCCGAGATGGAAAAGATGGTGGAGCAGGAAATTCTCTGCCGCATCATCAAACTCGATGTCGCCGACGAAGACATCGTTGTCGACCGCCGCGTGGTCGCCGAGGAAGAGGAGCGCTCCACGCAGGATCGCCGCTATTCCGAAATGAAGGAAGGCAGCACGGTCAACGGTACCGTCCGCAGCCTCACCGATTACGGAGCCTTTGTCGATCTCGGCGGCGTCGATGCTCTGCTTCACGTCGGCGAAATTTCCTGGAGCCGCATCGCCAAGCCTGCCGACGCGCTCTCCGTGGGCCAGCAGATCGAAGCGAAAATTCTCAAGATCACCAATGACGGCGGCAAGCGCCGCATCTCCATCAGCATGAAGCAACTTCTCCCCCATCCCTGGGATGCGGTCGCGGGAAAATATCAAGTGGGCGAACGCGTCCATGGCACGGTCACCCGCGTGGCTGAGTTCGGAGCGTTTGTCGAACTCGAGCCTGGGATCGAAGGCCTGATACACGTCTCCGAAATGTCCTGGGGAAAAAAGATGCGCAGCGCCAGCACGCTGGTGAAGCCCGGCGAAATGGTGGACGCCATGATTCTCGGCATCAACCCCGCTGAGCGCCGCATGTCCTTGGGATTGAAGCAAACCCTGGGCGATCCCTGGGCCGAAGCCGCGCAGCGTTTCGCCGCCGGAACCGTGGTCGAAGGCCCCGTCGTCAGCGTCACCAAGTTCGGAGCCTTCGTGCAACTCGCCGAAGGTGTGGAAGGCCTGATTCACATCAGCGAGATGAGCGCCGAGAAGCGCATCAACCATCCCCAGGAAGTCGTCAAGCTTGGCCAGGTTGTGCGCGCCCAGGTGCTGGCCATCGACACCGAGAAACGCCAGCTTCGCTTGAGTATGAAACAACTCGTCCCCAGCGGTCTGGACGAATACATCGCCGAACACAAAGAAGGCGACGTGGTCAGCGGACGCATGGCCGAGGTTTCTGGAGGCACGGCTCGGGTAGAACTCGGCGAAGGCATTTACGCCGAGTGCCGCATGGATGCCGCCAAGCCCGGCACTGCAGCCAAAGCCGAACCGGTTTCCGCCGCCAAAGCGGACTTGTCATCGCTGGGCTCGATGCTGCAAGCACGCTGGAAAGGCGCCGCACCTGCCGAAGGCGCCAAGCCCGAACCCGTTCGCACCGGACAGATTCGCCAGTTCCGCATCCGCCAACTGGATCCCGCTGCGAAGAAGATTGTCCTGGAGTTAGCCTGAACCGCAGCCGCTTCCGCGATCGGAATCAGTTACCGCCGAGCTACCGGTCGCGCAGATTTATTTCCAGCCTCCGCGGCTAAAAATGATATTCTTTTCTGCTTCTACTTCTGCTTCTGCCCCGAAGGAAGAAATAATGAAGAACCAAAAAGGCAACGCCGCCATTCAAATGGTGTGGGCGCTTACGGCGATCATCGTTATCGTCGCCGCTTTCATGATCGTCAGGAACACCCGGCCGGGTGCCCCCATCAGCTTTACCACGCCCTATCAAGCGGTGCTGCTCACCAATGGAACCGCGTATTTTGGCAAACTCGAAGGCTATGGCACGCCCCGCCCTGTGCTCAGCGAGGTCTACTACATCGTGACCCAAAACAATCCCGAGACCAAGCAAACCAGCAACGTGCTGGTGAAGCGCGGCAAGGAATTGCATGAGCCCGATCGCATGTACCTCAATCCCAATCAGATTTTGTGTGTGGAACCGGTGGGCGAGAAGTCCAAAGTTGCGCAGCTAATCGCCCAAGCCCACTAACCTGCCCGCCCTCCAGGCCCTCCCCCGGATGCATGCGTGCCGAGCTGCGTGTTTTTTTTCGCAAGCTTTCCCACTCCCCTGCGTTCTCCATTCATGGCAGCGGCATTAGCCGCGCTGGTTCCGCGCCCGCACAGAAGTGCAGTAAGCGCTCGACCCGGATTCTTCTTCTGCTACAATTTTTAGCAGCGCGCGTTGCAGACGGTTTACACCAGACGTTTTACAACGGAGTCTCACACACTTATGCCATCGTTGAAGCACAAACTCCGCCTCCCCGG
This sequence comes from uncultured Acidobacteriota bacterium, assembly GCA_963758565.1. Classification (GTDB taxonomy): domain Bacteria; phylum Acidobacteriota; class Terriglobia; order Terriglobales; family Acidobacteriaceae; genus Sulfotelmatobacter. The sequence goes on from CAVWVX010000002.1 coordinate 304,821, forward strand.
CGCCCTCGCCGCGCTCAGCCTGTTGGCCTTGGCCGTAAGCTGCAAGGGTTTTTTTACTAACCCTACGGTTTCCACCATTTCGATCCTGCCGCCGAGTCCAACCGTCAGCGTCGGACTCACCACGCAGTTGAACGCCGCTGGAACCGACAGCAATAACAATCCCATTACCCTGACCGGGGGCACCAGTTGCACCGGCACTACTGTGTGCTGGTCCAGCGACACACCCAGCGTCGCTACCATCAGCACCGGAGGCACGTTAACCGGGGTTTCGGTTGGGACAACCACGATCACCGCAGCGTCTGGCACCGCCACCGCAACCACCACTGCCACCGTCACGCTGGCCAACGTGACTCAGATTACTCTTAAGCCAAATAGTTCATTCAGCATCCCGGTGAACACTACTGCGACCGGTAGCCAATGTTTGGAAGCATGGGCCACAGCGGGCGGCCAGCAGGTTAACGTGACTACTAGCGTGACGTGGCAAACAGGTACTGCGGGTGTTGTGACGGTTGAGAACCAGATCGACCCAATGTGCGTGCAGGCCGGTGCCACTGCCAACACTACGACGCTTTTCGCGCAATACACCAGCGGTTCGACCCTTATCAATTCGGATTCGATCACCGTCACCGTGACCCCATAAGGACCGGTCGGCGCTCTTAGGTGCAGGTCTTTTTGGCGTCTCTTGCAGAAGCACAGCTGAAAGGTGCGCCCGTGGCAACGACAACTGCTATTAGAGGATCGCTTCTTTCGGGCGCGTTAACGCTCTTCTCGCTCTCTTTCGTCGCTTGTTCCTGTCCGCCCACGCCGTCGGTAACATCGCTCTCGCCGAGCACCGCCGCCGCTGGAGGAGCCGATTTTACTATCACCGTAAATGGCAGTCACTTCGATAGCAACGCTGTCGTGGTATGGAATGGCAAGCCCTTAACCACGTCATTCGTCAGCGGCACGCAACTCACAGCTACCGTCCCATCGAGCGACATCTCAAACGTAGGTCCGGCGGAGGTCTTCGTCTACAATCCCGGCAGCACGAGCGATACCACGACTGTGGGTTCAATCTCGGCATCGAACAACAACAACTGCGGCGCAGCCGGGTCCAATGAGACTCCTTTCACGGTTAGTCCATAGGCCGATGACCCCCGCCGGGTTCCTCGCTTCTCACGAACTTTGAGAGACGACAGGCTTTGATTTCCCCTACGCCGCTACACTCCGAGCAACTGAATATTTTCCGCCGCCGCCGCCCGGCGCAATTCCCGATCCAACGTAGCGAGGGGAAGTCCGCGCCTCAATGCCAATTCAAGGTAGGCAGCATCGTAGAGTGTCAAGCGATGTTTTCCCGCCAGCCGGTTGGTTGCTCCCCAAGCCAGCCGGTCGGTTTCGGGATCAATCTTTATGGGTAGGAGCGCCAGATCGGCCAACGCACCATCCCGGAACTCCGCCGGGTGCCCGCCCCGGCGCAGGTCCATTTCAAGGGCATTGGCAACTTCCAGCCGCCACAGCGAAGGCACCCAAGCACCATCATCGCGAAGCCGCTCGAATACTTGCGTCACCGCTTCCGTGGTTTCCGGGACCCAGAGTCCTGCCATGGTGACCGAACTGTCCAAGACCAAGCTCATGCTGAGGGATTGCGAGGGATGAAACTTTGGCGTGCTTTATTTACGGCCTTCATCCCGCAAGGCCTTTACTTCATCCCAGTCAAAAGGCCCCGATCCTAGCCGTCGCGCCCGATCTCGAATGCGGTCGAGAGCAGCCTGGGCCACATCCCGGTCGATCCGAGGGACATGAGGTACCAGCCGAGCGACCGCCTTGCCATGCCGCGTGATGACGATCTCCTCGCCCTCTTCCACCTTGTCGAGTAAACTGCCCAGAGAATTCTTCGCCTCGAAGGCACCGACATGCCGCTCAGACGAGATCATTGAGGGCTTCATACAGCTAGCTTAAGCTAGCTGTATTATTCCTGTCAAGCATTTGTGGAACACCATACAGAATACTGGTGTTCACTATGGTATAGTGGTCAAGTATGGAAACGCGCAAAATAACCGTCGAGATTCCCCAAGACCTCTTGCAAAAGGCCCAGCAGGCCAGCGGAGCAGGAATTACCCAAACCATACGAACCGCTCTTCAGATTTTGGCCGCGTCTCAGGCTTACGATCGCCTTCTCGAGATGCGCGGCAAGGTTCGCTTCAGCCGGACGTGGCAGGAATTGAAAGAAGACGGCGAGTAATAGTCGCCGAGCATTCCGATGATCGCAACCGACACCAGCACATGGATCGCTTTTTTTGAACTTGCCCCGGGTCAAGATACGGAACTGCTGGAGCGCGCTATTCGAGATCGCCAGACGCTGATGATCCCGGCAGTGTTGACGGAGTTGCTGAGTGACCCTTTACTGGATGCCGCCGATGCACAAACCTTGGCCGCGGTTCCCGTGATCGATCTCCAGCCCGGATACTGGCAGCGCGCCGGCCTGCTGCGCGCGAAAGTGTTGGCAATGCGCCGCAAAGCTCGCCTGGGCGACGCGCTCATTGCCCAAGCCTGCCTCGACCGAAATGTTCCTCTTCTAACCCGCGACCAGGATCTCCGCGCCTTCGCCGACGCAGCCGATCTGAACGTCATTCTTTAAAAAGCCCCTCGTAGCCTCGTCGATCCGCCCCCACGCCCACTGGTAAGTTGCACGTTTCCCCAGTCTCAGTATTATCGTAAGAGCACCAATCGCATCACACTCGATACTCGCGGCTCGAGCCTCGTAGCTCGCAGCTCACAGCTCATACCAACTTATGGCAGACATTCGCTGTATCGGCATCGGTACTGGAGGCGGGGACGCACCCGGCCTCAACGCGGTCATTCGCGCCGCCACCAAAGCAGCCATCATTAAGTACGGATGGAAAGTGATCGGCATCCCCGATGGCTTCGACGGCCTTATTTATCCGGAGAAAGCTTTTGAACTCACGCTCAAAGAAGTGAGCGGCATTCTTCCGCGCGGCGGCACCATCCTAGGCACCACCAACCGCGGCGACCCCTTCCATTACAAGACGGTCGAGAATGGCAAGGAAATTTCCAAGGACATTTCCGGCCAGGTGATCGCCAACGCCGCCAAGCTGGGCATTGACGCCATCATTACGATCGGCGGTGACGGCTCGCAGAAAATCGGCTACGAACTTTTCCAGAAGGGAATGAAGATCGTCGGCGTGCCCAAGACCATCGACAACGATCTGTCGGCCACGCAGGTTACATTCGGCTTTGATACGGCGCTGCACACTGTGACCGACGCCATCGACAAGATTCACACCACCGCCGCCTCGCATCATCGCGTGATGGTGGTGGAGGTGATGGGCCGGGATTGTGGCTGGATTGCCCTCGAAGCCGGCATCGCCGGCGGCGCCCACGTCATCCTCATTCCGGAAATTCCTTTTACTATCGATCACGTTTGCAAACATATTGCCGCGCGCGAAAAGATCGGCAAACACTTCACCATCGTGGTGGTGGCCGAAGGCGTAAAAACTCCTCCGGAGATGAAAGAGAACCGCCGCGCCAGCGCCATCGCCAACCTGCTCGGCAATGCCATCGCCCACGGTTCGAAAAAAGATGTGCGGGTCAGCGTGCTTGGCCACATTCAGCGCGGCGGCACGCCTTCGCCCTTCGACCGCATTCTGGCGACGCGTTTCGGCGTCGCCGCCGTCGACCTGATCGCCGCCGGAGGTTTCGGCATGATGGTGGCCCTGCACGGTGATTCCATCGTCTCGGTCGACGTGGCTCACGCCATCGGCCACCTCAAGTCAGTGAATCCAAACGGGGAAATGGTTCGCGCTGCCCGTGCTATTGGCATCAGCTTTGGAGACTAGGGCAAGCAGTTCTCAGTTCTCAGTAAGCTCACGTGGCTCGGGACGCGGTCGTCCGGAGCGCGGAGACAAAAGCATTCGCCATGACCCCGGCCGACTTTCGCAGAATCGCCCTTAGCTTCGAAGGTGCAGAGGAGAGCTCCCACATGGGCTCGCCTGACTTCCGCGTCGGCAATCGCATTTTCGCTACGCTGGCGGCGCAGGCGAAGGGCTATGGGAATGTGAAACTTACGCCCGAGCAGCAAGCCGATTTCGTCCGTGAATTGCCGGAAGTTTTTCTGCACGTAGGCGGCGGATGGGGAAAAACCGGGATGACTCACGTTCGCCTCGCCCAAGCCAGTGAGGAGGTATTAGCTGGCGCCCTTCGGGCAGCTTGGCGGCTCCGGCTCAGCTTGAATACAAAAGCAGTCAAAAAGCGCGCCCCGCGCGGGCGTCCTGCCGGTTAACCCGCCACGAGTTTTTCCCTTGCTTGCCCCATACACTTCGGGTTACCTTCGTAATCTCCCCCAAAAAGCTGGAATGCGGTTCAATGAAGAGGCGTTTTCGCGGGCGAGCCTATTGTTATGAATGTCCTGGGATTGTGTTTGATCGTTCAGTTATGTCTGGCCTTTGGCGTGGCCGGACTCTTCTGGCCGGAAAAAGTTCGGCCGGTGTTTGATGTGTTGATGTTCCCCTGGCCTTCCACCTTCCGGGCGCTGCGGCTCAATTCAATTGCCGCGATCGCCGTTTCAATTCTGCTGCTGGCGCGTCTGATCAGCGTCCTCGGCTGAAGTCGTAGAACCGCGGACACCTTCGACGTCCGCGGCCCCGCCTGGATCAAGTCTCTACAAAGAATTTAGTTTCTATCAAAAACCGCGGACGAGGGCGTCCGCGGCTCCATTCTTCATATCGCCAACAAGTTAGATCGCCAGCAAGCGCTGGAAGAAGGAACGATAGCGCTGCAGCGCAATGCGCAAATCTTCCGTGGAAACGTCGTCTCCGCGATCCCATTGCTTTTCCAGTTTCGCGCGCTCCTCGGCGAAGACCTCCGCCAGCCGCTTCATCGTGGAAGCCACCAGGCTGTCGGCTTGCTCGACGGCGCGGCGTGGTTCATCGACGAATGCGGTTTGCACGCCGCTCCAGCGATTGCGCAAATCGTCCAGTTCGTTGTTGGGGAAGAGAGGCGCAGCCTGGTTGGCATTTTGATTCGCGACTGCGTTTCCGCTCTCGCTGCGAACTTCATTGTTTCCAACATTGCTTCGGACTTCATTGTTGCGCACTTCATTATTTCGAACTTCGTTGTCGCGAATCGGGTTGCGCGCTTCCTCTTCGGTTTCGCGTAACTCGGATCCGATCGACTGTTTGCCTTCCGTGGAAGGGCGAGTGGCCAGAACGGGACGTGGCCGGTCTTCTTTTAATAAGTCAGTTTTTAGCGTGTCGGTTGCCGGCCGATCGTCAACTCCCGCAGGACGCTTGCCCTGCGCCAGATCCGCCGTGGTCAGTTCTTCCGTGTCGAACTCATCCTTCCGCAATGGCACGCTCATGCTCGTGCCTCCTTTCGTATCGGGTGTGAATTTTCCAGCAACTCGTCGAACAAAGAACGGTAGTGCACCATGGCGCGGCGCATATCTTCGGTGCTGGACTGGCCGCGGCTGTGGCGCAGAGCGATGTCATGCGCGGCGCGGTAATTTTCGACGACCACCGGATGGTCGACGGAAATATCAGCCGCGCGCTGTTCGAAATCGGCCATGGGATATCCCCGGGCGGCCATCAACTCGCTGACCAGTTCGTCGGCGCGCGAGACAGAAGCCTTGGGATCGTCGACAAATTTTTCCTGCACCACGCGCCAGCGCTCGGCAAAATCAGCCCGGGCTTCCCCGGAGAGAGGACGAAGTTCAAACTTGTCGCGGCGTTTGGCGCGCATCTCCAGCACGCCTTCGGCTTTGCGGACTTCGCCTTCTTTCTTCACCACGCGGTCGTATTCCGGGCCAAATTTTTCCCGCAGGTTCTGGCTGCGCCGCTTGCGCGCCAGAATAAACCCGACAACGGCGATGACTACAACGGCGGCGACAACCGCAATCAGGATCGTCATCTGCTGCTGATCCATGCGCCCTCCTCAGGAAAGCTGATTTCGAAAAGTTGGGTATGTGATTCGGTGCGCGAGGCGGGGGTTGTCGGGTGAAAGCTGCAGAGAGCCTGTGAATATCGTGAGGTTTCAACTAAACCCCAAGGCTCCCCGGACCGGTGACTGACCCGTGATACTGATCACAGACGAAACGCCCTAAGGGATGTCACTCTTGTTTATTGCAAGGAGCGTTCGGGAGAGCAGCGGGGCGGGCGAATTTTTGGCAGTGGCGAATGCAATTCCGGAGGCCGTGGACGGCGCGCATCGGCGCGACGAAGAATTGAGCGCCGCGCGTTTCGCCATGCGACTCTCGCTGGCCATCGGCGTGATGATGCTGGCGGGAAAAACCGCGGCCTATTTCATGACCGGCTCCGCGGCCATTCTTTCCGACTTTGCGGAATCGGTCGTGCATGTGGTGGCAGTGGCCTTTGCGGTATTCAGCCTGCGCCTGAGCACGAAACCTGCCGCGCCCAAATTTCTTTACGGCTACGAGCGCATCACATTTTTCTCCGCCGGCTTTGAAGGCGCCATGATCATTCTGGCGGCGATCTGGATTCTGATCGCCACCGTCGAGAAGTGGAGAGCGGGATTAAAGCTGGAACATCTGGGCTCGGGCACGCTGCTTCTGCTGGCCGCCGGATTTCTCAACACCGCACTGGGATGGTATTTGTTGCGCGTGGGCAAGCGCAGCCACTCGCTCATCCTCGAAGCAGACGGCAAACATGTGCTCACCGACAGCTTCACCAGTTTCGGCGTGGTGGCCGGACTCGGGCTGGTGATGCTTACGGGATGGAAGCCCTTTGACCCGCTGATTGCCATCGCGGTCGCGGCCAATATTCTGTGGTCCGGTGGACGGCTGGCCTGGCGCTCCGCGGTGGGCCTGCTGGATTATTCTGATCCCGAAACCGGCAAGCAGATTCGCGAGAAGCTGGATGGAATTTGCGCCGAACTCGGAGTGAACTATCATGGCGTGCGTTTTCGCACTACCGGTTATCGCCAGCTGATCGAAGTGCACTTGCTGTTTCCGCACGCCACGCCCGTGGGAGAAGCGCACCGTCTGGCCACTGCGGTCGAAGAACGCCTGCCCGCCGAACTTACTTGTCCCGCCGAAGTGATCACTCATCTGGAGTCGTTGGAAGATCACGCCCGAGTTCATACCCACCAACACTACACGGGCAAGCCGGAATGATTCATTGCCTATCGGCGAGGACGACGGCGGGGGCAACGCCTCGGGCAGGCGGGGAAGACGCTACAATTTGCCTGGAGCAAATACTTCGCGGTAAGTAGTTGATTCTGCAACAGTGGCTCGCAAGTTGTTGATTCTTCTAGGCGAGCTCGTAAGTCGTTGATTCCACTCGCGGGCTTCGGCTCAATATTAGCTAAAAGATATTGACCACGTTTAAACGCGATTCTAGCCTGCTCAATGCCTCGGGACGACCCTACCCCTGCTTCACGGCAGCAAAGTGCGACAGCGGCCCTCTAAACGAAAAGGAAGGGCATCCTGCGCGTTAACGCGAGGGCGATTTGGCATCCCCCCGCGGTTTGATGAAGAATCAACAACTTAGCCGGAAGTGAAAGCGGGCAGAGCGAAAAACACAGGCGCAGCGGACGAGGCCTTGATAAGAATCAACAACTTCCACCAAGGCTCAACAACTTAGCGATGCATCTCGAACCCAACTCTGACGACTGACAACTGAGAACCGAATTCCTACTCCTTCATCATGGCATCAATCAGCGCATACAACTGGCTGGCGTCTTTCATCTCAACATAGGGCTTATCGGGATGGCGCGTGCTTACCACGTAGACGGTGGGAGTGTGCTCGAGTTTAATTTCCTTTCCCTTATCACGGTCGGCATTCACTTCGGCGGCAAACTTACCCTGCGGATCGACCACGAATGGAAGGCTGGTCTTATGCTCGCTGGCAAATTTATCGGCAAAGCCGCGCAGGTTCTGCGGATTGATTTCCAGTTGGTTGGAGAAAATGTAGTCGCGGAACTGGTTGCCCAGGTCTTTCGAAGTGGCGTCGAAGTAGCGCGCCATGATGGCCGCGTCATAGGACCAATTGTGTCCCGGGAGCGGGAAGTCATGCCGCACCAACGGAATTTTGTAGGTCTTCGAGGCTTGCTCGAGAATGGGCGCCACGCGCCGGCACTGCGGACACTGCAAGTCCTCAAACACGACCAACGCGACCTGAGCGCCCTTGGGCGGGCGCAGCACCGGGTTCACCGAATCGGCTGCGGTGGCGCAGAGGGCGAATGTCAAGATCAAGAACGAGAAGGCGCAAAATTTATTGGCAAATTTGTTTTTCATCATTTCGAGAATAGTCTTCCATGCAGACTTCTGCTGACTGCAATGGTAACCGAATCGCGCGGCGAATGTCAGGTTACCCCCGCGCGTTCCAGCCAGTTGGACCTGCGCTTCAGCGGAGTGACCCGCGCTATAGTAGAAGGTCACCCCGGATGTAAACTTCGCGGCACTCGGTCTGATCTAAGATTTGAACTTGTCCATCTTGAAATCGCTCTCTACATCTCTGAAGCGGCTGGCCTTGGCGTGGGGGCTGTTTGCGCTGCTGGCTGCAACTGCCGCCTGCAACCGCAAAGGGCGGCACGTGCTGGAAGTGAATTATGTCTCGGCGGTGCAGGCCACGCTGCGCGACCAGGTAGCGACCATTTACAACCGCGTGGGCACGGTGAAGAATGGCGACCGGGTCGAGGTGCTGGAGCGCGAGAAGCATTTTTCCCGGGTGCGCACCGCGGACGGCATCGAGGGCTGGATCGAGCAGCGTAATCTGGTGGACCAGCAAGTCTACGATCAGCTGCAAAAACTCACGAAAGATAACTTGCAGGATCCGGTGCAGGCGCCGGCGGTGCTGCGCAACGATACCAACCTGCACGTCTCTCCGGGTCGAGAGACCGAGCATCTGAACCAGTTGGTTGCGGGCGCAAAAGTCGCTGTGCTGAAACGAGCCACGGCGGAGAAGGTTCCCGGAACCGCAGCGGCCACGGCGAAGTCGGCGAAAGCGAATGGCAAAGCCGCCGCCGGGCCGGCTCTTGAAGACTGGTGGCTGGTGCGCGATTCCGGCAATCGCGTGGGGTGGGTGCTGGCCCGCATGGTGGATCTCGATGTGCCGCTCGAAGTGGCGCAGTACGCCGAGGGCCAGCGCTTTGTGGCATTTTTTGTTTTGAATCAGGTGGAGGATCCGGGCAAGGAGGGCGCGGACAAAAAAGTGTCGCAGTATTTATGCGCCATCACCGAGCCGCACGACGGGCTGCCCTACGACTTCGACCAGATTCGCGTCTTCACCTGGAACGTCCGCAAGCATCGCTACGAGACGGCCTACCGCGAGCACGGACTGAATGGAGTGCTGCCCATCACCTTGAGCACTGAGAACTTTGACAAGGAGGGCCCGCTGCCGGTTTTTGTGGTGCGGGTGAAGGACGCGGACGGGAAAGTCAGCGAGCGTAAATACAAGTTGAATACCCCCATGGTGCGGAGAGTGCTGGCGCCGGGCGAGAAGGACTTGCCCAGATCCGCGAACCGGTCGGCGGCAAAGCCCGCGGCCAGGCGGCGGCACCGCTAACAGTAGAAATCGGCGATGCTCTTCACCACCCAGCACTGCTCTTCTTCGGTGAGTTCGGGGAACATGGGCAGGGCAAGAACTTCCCGGGCGGCGCGCTCGGCTTCGGGGAAGTCGCCTTCGCGGTATCCCAGATAAACGAAGCCAGGCTGCAAGTGCAGTGGGATGGGGTAGTAAATCTCGGTGCCGATTTTTCGCGCGGTGAGAAATTCGCGGAGTTCGTCGCGGCGGTAGGCGCGAATCACATACTGATGAAAGACGTGGTGCGCTTGCGGCGACGTCTGTGGCAGATGAATCGGGAAGTCGTCAGGGATTGTCGATTGCTGAGATTTTGACGGAGGGCTTGCCAGCCCGGATTCCGCGAAGAGACGGTCGTAGACCGTTGCGCGATCGCGGCGGGCTCGATTCCATCCTTCAATGTATTTCAGTTTCACGCGCAGAATGGCGGCCTGCATGGCGTCGAGGCGGCTGTTCCATCCCATTTCTTCGTGCAGGTAGCGGCGGGGACTGCCGTGATTGCGCAGGCGGCGCATGTGGGCGGCCATATCTTTATCGTTGGTAGTAACTAAACCGGCGTCGCCGTAGGCGCTGAGGTTTTTGGTGGGATAAAAGCTGAAGGCGGCGGAGACGCCCATCGATCCGGCGCTGCGGTCTTTCCTAAGCGCGCTGGTCCAGCGCCCGCCGATGGCCTGCGCCGCATCCTCAATGATGGCGAGCTGGAACTCAGACGCAAGCGATTCCATGGCGTCCATGTCGGCGCACTGTCCGTAAAGATGGACGGGGAGCAGAGTGTGCAGTTTGTCGCGCCGCGCGCTGCGCAAAAAAGACGCCGCGTGCTGCACGTCGATATTAAAGGTGGCGGGATCGATATCGACAAAGACGGGGCGCGCGCCGCAGCGGGCAATGGCGCTGGAAGAGGCAAAGAAGCTGAAAGGTGTGGTGAGAACCTGATCGCCGGGCTGCACTCCTGCGGCGGCCAGGGCTAGCCAGAGCGCATCCGTGCCAGAGGCACAACCGACGGCCTCGGCGGCGCCGCAGAAGCCGGCAAGCTCGCGTTCGAAGGCTTCGACCTCGGTACCGAGAATATAGTGCTGCGAGGAACAGACACGCTCCACGGCGGCAAGGATTTCAGGCTGAACTTGCTGGTACTGCCGGCGAAGGTCCAGCATGGGAACGGAATCCAGGGGCGACCCGGCCTCCTGGGGCGCCAAGCCCCGCTGACTCAGTTCGGACTTCACGGAAGTCATTGCTTTGAAAGGTTCTCGTAAAGGGAGATTGTAGCAGGAGCGCCATGTGCGCTCGAGAGTACATTGCGGTGTCCCACAGGGCACACTTACCATGCAAGTCGGCTGGGAACGCGGACCACCCATACATTCCAAAAATCATAGGTATAGGTGTTATGCTGTACTGTTTTTGATATCGACCTGCAGTGGGTGGTAGGCAAGTGATTGAAAAAACAACACTTGTTTAAACATTAGTTTTGGACTGTCAGTTGCAATGGCCTTAGCGACCAGGAATACTCGGTGATTGCCAGGAATTTGATTCCGTGCACCCGAGAGAAAAAATTGACAACAATCGCAATCCATCAAATTCCAACTATGTCTCTCACAATTGAAGGAGGTCGGGAAATGCGTTTTAGACGTTTTCCTATCGTGGTACTCGCATTGACGCTGGCAGTATGCCTGTCTACCGTGGCATTCGGCCAGACGCTCACCACAGGAAACATTACAGGAACAGTCACAGATCCTTCCGGCGCGGTTGTGCCGGGAGCGAAGATTGACTTGAAGGGGCTCGACAACGGGTCTAGCGCTACCACCACGGCGAACTCCAGCGGCGGTTACAGCTTCGCGCTGCTGAGGCCGGGCAATTACCAGCTGACCGTAAAGCAATCGGGTTTTGCGGATACGGTTGAATCGCTGGTTGTTGAAGTCGGACAGACCAGCAATGTCAATCTGAAGCTTTCGGTGAACCGAACCTCAGAGACGATTGAAGTCTCGGGTACGGCACCGCTGATCAATACCGAGCCGAGCATGAACACTTCGTTCACGCAGACCGAAGTTCAGCAGTTGCCGAGCGCCGGTGGCGACATCACCAACATCGCTGACACCGCGCCGGGCGTGGTGGTAAATGGAACCGGCGGGTATGGAAACTTCACGGTCAACGGACTTCCCGCGACCTCGAACCTGTTCACGGTCAACGGCGAAAACGACATGGACCCGTACTTCAACATTAATAACTCGGGTGCATCGAACCTTACGCTGGGCCAGAACGAAATCGGCGAAGCGACGGTTATCACCAATCCTTACGGCGGCCAGTATGGACAGCTCGCTGGCGCGCAGATCACCTATGTGACCAAGTCCGGCACCAACCAGTTCCACGGCAACGCGGCGTACTGGTGGAATGGGCGCCTGTTGAATGCGAATGACTGGATGAACAAGGAAAGCCAGATCGCCAATGGCGTACCCAATGTTCCGGGATTTTCCAATGCCAACCAGTGGGCGGCGTCGTTTGGCGGCCCGATCATCAAGGACAAGACATTCTTCTTCGTGGACTATGAAGGAATGCGCTTCGTTCTGCCGAACCAGGACGTCATTACCACTCTGACGCCCCAGTTCGCGGCTGCGGCTGAAGCCGAAGTGGCTGCGGTCAATCCGGCTGAATCGGCGACGTTTAATCAGCTGATCAGCTTGTACACGAACGCTCCGAACTACAACACGCAGGTTCCCTTTACGCCTACACCTGGGGATTCCTGCTCCACGATTTCGTTCACCGCGACGCCTGGCTGGGTACCGGGCACGCCGTGCTCCGCCAGCTACACTTACACTCCAACTGCACTGGCCTGGGAGTACATTTTCTCCGCCCGTATCGATCAGAAATTGGGAAGCAAGGACAACCTGTTCGGCCGCTACAAGTTAGATCATGGACTGCAGCCGACCTTTATCGATCCGTTCAGCCCTAAGTTCGATGCCAACTCACTGCAGCCGGCGTGGGACTTCCAGATTCAGGAAACTCATCTTCTGTCGAACACCATGACCAACTCATTCACCGGTACATTGAGCCATTACGTGGCCCAGTTTACCGCCCCATTGGCCGCTTCGACATTCAACTATGCAGAGACGTTTAACGAAGACTCCAGCATCTACAACTTCAGCAGCCCCAACAACGGAGCGCCTTCGTTTCCCCAAGGCCGTAACATAACTCAGTACCAGCTCATCGACGACTTTTCCTGGACGCATGGGAACCACACGTTGAAGTTCGGTGAGAACTTCCGCCGTTACGATGTGAGCGACCATAACTTCTTCTACAACTCGCCACGCGTTTATTGGGGTTACACAACCAACGCGCTGCAATCGTTTGTGGACGGCGTGTCCTATCAGTACCGCAAAGCGCTGAACCAGTCTAGCGACGTTCCGGTGGCTCTGTGGGGCCTGGGTATGTACGCTCAGGATGAGTGGAAGGCGACGAACCGGCTGAAGTTGACGCTGGCGTTGCGGGTGGAGCATAACTCCAATCCCGTGTGCCAGACCAATTGCTTCGCCAACTTTACCGGACCGTTCTCCAGCACGGCATCGGTACAAGCTGGCAACGGCGGATCGTTTTCTTGCGATCCGACAGTGCCCGCCTGCAATGTCCCCTACAGTTCTGACATCAAGTACGGTCAGCACGCCGCGTTTCCCAGCGTAGACAAGTTGCTTTTCTCGCCGCGTCTCGGTTTCAGCTTTGATCCGACCGGGAGAGGCAAGACTGTACTGAGCGGCGGAATCGGGCTCTTCTATGACAACCCGGCAGCCGGTCTGGTAGACAACCTGTTGGCGAATCCCCCGGCGACGGTAGCGATCCGAGTAAGGAACAGTCCCAGCAGCTTGGGCGTGCTACCTTTCGATCCCTCCGGAGCGCCTAACACCTGGCAGCAGTCGGCGAGTGCTTTCACCATCACCGACAGCTTTAACCAAATCTCGGCAGCTCTGCCGGCGGGAGTGGCTTTCAATCCGCCAGCTTTCGGAGCCTTGGTTGGCGAAATCAAGTCGCCGGAGTGGGCTGAGTGGAACTTCTCGGTACAGCAGGAGTTAAACCGCAGCACCGTTTTGCTGGTCAACTACGTCGGCAACCATGGTTCGCGGATTTCGTACTCCAACGCATGGCCCAATGCCTGGGACCAGTCGCCTTATTTCGGCGGCGTGAATCCTGGCAGCTTCTACAACGGGGCGGTACCGATTGCGCCCGCAGCGCCTAACTATTCGACGGTTACGGAATACCGGCAAGGTGCTGTTTCGAACTACAACGGCCTCACCGTCAGCTTGAGGAAGCAGTTTTCAAGCTGGGTTGCGGCTCACGTCAATTACACCTGGTCGCACAACCTTGACGAAACTTCCAATGGTGGACTGTTCAACTACGGCTTTGAAGGCAACAACACCATTCTCGGCCAAGTTGCACCGTCCGGCTTGCGCATCTCCAACTACGGGAACTCGGATTACGATGTTCGGCACCTGTTGAATGCTGACTTCGTGGTCAATCCCACGTTCCACAAAACCGGAGCGCTGCGATGGGTAACCGAAGGCTGGCAGTTCTCCGGCAAGATGTTCTGGCGTACGGGATTGCCCTACACGCTGTTGGACGGCAACCTTGCCGGTATCGTGGCCCAGGGTGGCGACGTAACAACCTCCGCCCCGCCGGTTACGGTTATCGGAAATGTACAGCCTGGTAGTTGCAGCGAGAGGAATGCAAGCTACAACGGAAATGCGCCGGGCTGTTTGAATTCGTCCGCTCTGCTGGACACGGCGACCGCGTTCAACAACTGGTTAGCTGTGCCGGGAGCCGCTCCGTTGCCGGGTTACCCGACAGAAACCCGCAACCAGTATCGTGGACCGCGTTACTTTGATATGGACTTGAACCTGTTCAAGAACTTCAAAGTGGAACGGTTCAACATCGCGATTGGCGCGCAAGCGTTCAACGCGTTCAACCATCCGAACTTCGGTCTTCCCAATGCGACCTTCTTCACCGGGGATACCACCTTCGGAACTATCTCCAGCATGCAGGGTACGCCGACCAGCCCATATGGCAACTTCTTGGGCTTTGACTCGTCCCCGCGCGTGATGCAAGTCTCGTTCAAGCTGGTGTTCTAGGTTGAAGCTTGGCGACCCGCGAGGGTGGCCGAGTTTGAAGACTCAAGGGGTCGACCGCAAGGTCGACCCTTTTGTTTTTTGGCGTATCTACTGCGAAGGTTCGCGATGCTGGCAAGGGATGGACTTACCGGCTCGGGGAATCTACAATTTCTGCATCTAAGCTTCTGAGGTGCTTTGATGAAATCAATTCGCTCGCTGATTTTGATAGTTATGTTCGCCACTTCGATGTGTTTTGGCCAAGGTGAAGCGCCCGCATCGAAAACCGTAGGACATGGAGCCTTCCCGGCGAAGTTAATCAAATCGCTGGACTCAAGCAAGCTTAAGGACGGCGAAGCGGTGGAGGCAGAAACAGTCGGCAGCTTTAAGTTGCCGGACGGGACGCTGGTTCCGAAAGGGTCCAAGCTGGCAGGACATGTTGTGGCTACGCAGGCGCGCTCCAAGGGAGATGCGAAGTCAGAACTCACCGTGGTCTTCGACAAACTGAATGTCGCGAATGGAAAGCAATTGTCGATCAAGGGATCGGTGCAGGCGGTGTTTCCCCCGGCGGAAGAAGCCGCGCCTCAAATGGCGGGCAAGGCGAGCGGCGCAGCGGGAGGTGGGTACTCTCCCGGGTCAGCCGGGGGTGGGTATGGCGCGGGCAGCGTGGGCACGGTGACCGACGCGAAGACGGGCGCAAATACGACGTCTGACAGGAAGCCGGAAGCAGCGACGGATCCGAAGTCGGTAGGGGTGCAAGGAATTCGCGATCTAGAGTTGGGGCAAGATGGCGCGCTTGTTTCCGGTGGCAAGCGAGTGAAGCTGGAAAGCGGAGTGCGCTTGATCGTGCGTACCGAGATACTGAACTAGGGCGGCAAGAACGCAACGATTGCTTCGAAAGCGGATACAGGCTCGCCATGTTTGAAGGAGGTAGTTCATGAATCGGTGCGCACTGCTAGTGGTAGCAATGCTTGGGCTATGTTCGTGGCATCTGGCACAAACGCCCGCCTCCGGTTCAGCAAGTCCGTCCACCGATGCCGCTGTACATGCGGTGGGCCACGGTGCTTTTCCGGTCAGGCTGATCAAGGCACTGGATTCAAGCAAGGTTAAGGAAGGGGACACGGTCGAGGCGGAAACCGCAAACAGCTTCAAATTGCCGGATGGTACGTTGGTCCCGAAAGGGTCAAAGCTCAGCGGGCAGGTTGTGGCTTCGAAGGCGCGGTCTAAAGGAGACGCCAAGTCAGAGCTCACCGTGGTTTTCGACAAGCTCAATGTCACAAACGGGAAGCAATTTTCTGTCAAGGGATTGGTACAGGCGGCGTTTCCTCCCGCGGAAGAGCCAGCTCCGATGATGGCGGGAAAGGCGAGCGGGGCGGCTGGGGGTGGTTACACGGGATCGACTGTGGGTACGGTGACCAACGACAAGAACGGATCCAATATGGGTTCCGACAGCAAGCCGGAGCCAGCGGCGGACCCGAAGTCGTCGGGGGTGCATGGCATTCACGATCTGGAGTTGGGGGAAGATGGCTCGTTTTTTTCCGGCGGTAAGCACGTGAAGCTGGATAGCGGCGTACGCCTGGTGGTGCGCGTCGACATTCTCGGCTAGCGGTAAGGCGATTCTGGCGGCGCCGCCGGTGCCTTCAGCTCTGCGCCTTGTCTTTCGGGAGCTAAGTTATGAAGCAGTGTACGCCATTTGCGGTTGTGCTCCTGCTGTCAACCGCTTGGATCCACGGGCAAACCAGTCCTTCCGCAAGCGCTCCTGAACCCTCTCCTGGCGAAAAGAAATGGCACGTCATCGGGCACGGGGCTTTTCCGGTGAGAGTGGTCAAGACGCTGGACTCCAGTAAGCTCACGGTCGGGACCGAGGTCGAGGTAGGAACTTTGGGGCGCTTCACCTTGCGGGATGGCACATTGATTCCCAAAGGCGCGAAAGTTTCAGGAGCGGTTACCAAGGCGGCGGCCCGATCGAATGGAGGCACGCTGTCGGAACTGGATATCCGTTTCGAGAAGATCGATGTTCACGGCAAGTCGCAGCCCATCACTGGAGTGATACAGGCGGTGTTCCCACCGCCTGACGGATTGGATCCGAGAATTACGAATGGTCCCATGGCCAAAGAGAGCGGCATTGGATTGACTGGCTTCGATCAGAGGAGCGGGTCCAACCCAGGCTCCGAATCAAAAGGAAAGCCTGTTATGACGACAAGCTCCGTCGGAGTGGAGGGGATACGCGATCTGGCTCTCAGCCAGGATGGCGTACTGACGGCTCCAGGGAAAAGCGTGAAGCTGGGAACCGATGTGCAGATGATCATCCGCGCCTACTTCCTGAAGCCGGTTGAACAGAATTCCACTCAATAAACCGGCGTCAGGGTTCCATATCCCGGCGCAGTTTTTTCGAAAGCTTTTCCATTTTCTTCAGGTGCTCGTGCAGATCCTTGGCCAACAAACCCGCTCGTAGTTGTTGCAAATCCGATTGCAGGGAGGCACTGAGGGCAGACAAATCCTCAGCGTCGCGGCGCACCACCTGCATACGGGCTTTGGCGGCGTCCGCGGCTGGCGGTGCGGTCTGGGTATTGAGCTGATCGCGGAGTTCGGCCTTGGCGTTGAGGCGGTTCTGTGTGTTCTGCGGCAAACCACTCTGACCGAACGCGGGCGCAGACAGAAGAACCAGGAGCAAAGAGACGAGGCGGATGGGCATACACACCTCCTGAGGAGCAGGAAAGTCTTGCCGGAATTGTACTCCCGCCTTTCTGAGAAAGCACCGGAGAAATTAATCTTGTCATGAAAGAAAACGGCTTTGTGTAGTGCGGAGAAGCTCGAGGAGACAAATGCGATCCGGGGTTGAAGCCCGGACGAATGCTGAAGCGCCGCGCTTCCACTTCACCGCAACAGCGCCGCGCTTCTGCGCGATCGCTCTATCGTTCCGGGTTCAGTTCGATGGGCTATCCGTTATTTCCCCAATAGCGGGTAGTGGCTGGCCGCGCCCATGAAGAAGAGGAGAATGATGGCCAGGAAGGCATTGGCGCGGCTGGCGAGGAAGGCTTGGCGGGCCATGTATTTGGCTTTGTCGGGTATGGGGGTGCCGTTGGTGGCGTTGTCGCGGGTCCATTGAATGAGGCGCTTCTGGATGCGCCAGATGACTCCCCAGACGTTAAGCAGCATGACCCAGCCGATGCCTCCGCCGATGCCGATCGAGAGCAGGCGGTTACTCTCCCAGCCATGGTTATTGAGGCTGAGAAAGCACCAGGCGGCGGCAGCGACTACGACGGCATAGACGACGCCGAGGAAGGCTCCGTTATCGAAGATGCCTTTGCCGGGAATGAGGCAGGCGTAGAGCACGCCCCAGACGATGGTCCAGATGAGATAAAAGCTGCCGACAACGGCACCGTGAGATGCGGTCAAGCCGGCAGCCTGGGCATTGTGAACGTCGGCGACGATAATATTTTCCCAGTAAAGAATTCCTGCAACCACCGTGAGCACAGCCGACATGCGGAACCACCAGAGAGCGCGCGACATGAGGACGGGCATCACTTTGCCCTTGGTGGCGGGGTCGAGCTCTTTCATCAACGGGACATTCACCAGGTTGAAGAAGAAGAGAAGGCCGATCCAGGTGATGCCGGCGACGAGATGAATCCAGCGGACCAGCATGAGGAAATTGGTATTGAAATCCGGCGGGATGTTGATTTGGGGCGCAGAAAAACTTGCGAGAGCGGGGAATGCCATGATGCCTCCGATGAATGCGGCAGTGTTGTTACGAAAAACGAAATCAAGATCGTGCGCTGGCGGACATAAAATGTCCTAGCCGGAATTGTACACAAGGGCACGCAAAG
This sequence comes from uncultured Acidobacteriota bacterium, assembly GCA_963758565.1. Classification (GTDB taxonomy): domain Bacteria; phylum Acidobacteriota; class Terriglobia; order Terriglobales; family Acidobacteriaceae; genus Sulfotelmatobacter. Next base: position 323,262 of record CAVWVX010000002.1, read on the forward strand.
GCTGAAAATAAAGGAAATCGGGGAAATTTTAACGGTGTAGAAGAAATGTAAACTTTGGCCCAAATTTCTCGGTTGAAAAGAAAACAGGGAGGCCGTATTCTCCTCGCAGCTACCTGTTGAGCGGCGCAACTTCGATGGAGAGGTTTGTGCAGCAGGTGACCCCCCGTGTTCCCAGGTGGGAAGGCGCCTTCGGGAACATGCTGTTGAGTAGAGTTCGTCCCCGGTTTGCGGAGGGGGGCGGATTGGCAGTTGCAGGTTCAAAAAAATCAAGGAGATCGGCAATGGACAGCAGTAAGCCGGCGCAGAACATCCAGGATTCCTTCCTGAACACGGCCCGCAAGGAACGATTAAACATCACAATCTACCTTCTGAGTGGAGTGAAGTTGACGGGCCGCATTCGTTCCTTTGACAAGTACTCCGTAGTGCTGGAGGCTAACGGGCAGGAGCAACTGATCTTTAAGCATGCCATTTCGACAGTGGTGATTGGACGCACAGGATTGCATGCCGCCCACGCGCCGCATGGGGAGGCGAAGCCGGTGGGTGTGGTTGCGACGACGACCGCGACAGCTGCGCCGGCAGCGGCCTCTGCAGCCAGCGCGTCGGGTACTGAAGGGTAAGGCTTTTTCAGTTTGCGCCGTTCTCATCCCAAGAAGACCCGCGATCGCGCGCCCGGAGCCGGACGTGTGCCTTTGGGGTCCGAGAACGAGCGCGACGAGAATCGCGATCAGAATAGGGAAAAGCAGGAGCGCGCTTTCCTGGTCGGGATTGATGTGCGCACGCGCGGACGGGGCAAGGGCGCGGTCACGGCGCAGGCGCAAGCGGCGCGCGATGCGGCGGTGGGAGTGTCTGCAGAACGAGACGGCGCGCAAGGCGCCGGGCAGGCTGCGGGAAAATCCGGCTATATTTCAGGCGGAGGCTCGGGCGCAGGTTCGGGAAAATCCGCCAGCAATAAACCTAACATTCCAGAGTTTGACGCCGATGAATCGCTGGCGGAGCTGCGCACGCTGGCGGGCAGCGCCGGCGCGAGAGTGGTTGGGGAAATTCTGCAGCGGCGGGATCGTCCTGATCCGGCGACGTTGATCGGCGGCGGCAAGCTGGAGGAGATTGCTGGCGCGGCCGCTTCAGTGAATGCGGATTTACTTCTCTTCGATCATGATCTGACGGCGTCGCAGCAACGGAATATCGAAAGAATTGTGAAGCTGCGAGTGATCGACCGCACGCAGTTAATCCTGGATATTTTTGCGCGGCACGCGCGCACGCGCGAAGGCCAGTTGCAGGTGGAACTGGCGCAGTTGCAATACATGCTGCCGCGGCTGGCGGGGCGCGGTGTTGAGATGTCGCAGCTGGGCGGCGGCATTGGCACGCGCGGTCCCGGTGAAACGCAGTTGGAGACGGACAAGCGAAAAATCTACCGCCGGGTGCGGCACGTGGAGCAGCAACTGGAGAACGTGCGGCGCATCCGGGCGCAGCAGCGGCAGAGGCGGGAGTCCGCGCCGGTGGCGGTAGTGGCGCTGGTGGGATATACGAATGCCGGAAAGTCGACGCTGTTCAATGCGCTGACCAAGGCAGCGGTGCTGTCGTCGCCGCGCATGTTTGCCACGCTGGATCCTACGCTGCGCTCGGTGACGCTGCCCTCAAAACGAAAGATCGTGCTGTCGGACACGGTGGGATTTATCCGCAGCCTGCCGCACACGCTGGTGGAGGCGTTTCGCGCCACCCTGGAAGAGGTGCAGAGAGCGTCGCTGATCCTACAGGTTTCTGACGCCAGCAGCCGGCTCTCGGCGGAGCAGGATGCGCAGGTGGAACTGGTGCTGAAAGAATTGGAAGCGGAGAAGAAACCGCGCCTGCGAGTGATGAATAAAGTGGACTTGCTGGATGAGGAGATTGCCGAGGAACTAGTGCGTGGCGCATCACCCGATGCGAACACGGTTTATGTGTCGGCGATGGAGGGTATGGGGCTGGATCGATTGCTGGCGCGGATCGACGCCATGATTGAAGAGGATCCGGTGAGCCGGGTGCGGCTGCGGGTGCCGCAGCAGGAAGGGAAGATTCTGGCGATGCTGGAGGCGAAGGCGCGGATTTATTCCCGAGCGTACAAGGATGGGGCGGTGGCATTGGAGGTGGAGGCGCCGGCATCGGTGGTGAGGAAGGTGAGGGAGTGGATAGTGGGGTGAATCGTCGCTGGTCGTTAGTCGTTGGCCATTAGCCATCGCTCATTCCTCAGCGAAGTAATCGGGATCAATTTTTTGAATTTCGTAGCCGCTGTCGACGGGCGTCGGGGCGGGTGCTCCGTCATCTAGGCCGCAGGGCACAATCGCTGCTTCAATTTCAGATATCGAGTCGCCCGTGTTCTTGATTCATCGCGCTACTCGCCCGACGACTAAAACGCATTTAAATGGGCCGGCAACCAAGAAGCGGTGACATTCCTTGGCTATCGGCCCATTCGATCCTGAATTGGATCGGAGGTGATAGTTCAATGCTAGTCCTCTGGGGCGGGATGTCAAGGGATAGTTGCAGATTTTTGCGGGGGCGTCCGAGAAAGACCTTAGACGCCGGACTAAGCGGTTATTAACGCCGGTTCAGGCGCGGCATGCTGCGCCCGCTGACCCCTCGACTTTCGCTCCGGGCAGGCTTGCGAAATGCGGCCGATCTTACTCGTTTTTTCTCGCCCTGTCCGTTGACATAACCTCCCGCGAACGTTAGACTTAACAGTTTTCATAGCCCTCATTTTCCTGTACAGCAGCGGTGAATGGATCAAACGCTACAACAATTAGGCGAATTACTGCTTGGGGCGGTGCCCACGGTGATTCTTCTGGCGCTGCTCTACGTGCTTTATACGGCGATTGTGCACAAGCCGTTGCGGCGCGTGCTGGAGGAGCGGCGCAGCAAGACGGAAGGCGCGGTGGAGAAGTCGCGGGCGGATATTGCTGCGGCGGAAGCGCGCACGTCGGAATACGAACAGCGGCTGCGCGAGGCGCGGGCGACGGTGTTCCGGGCGCAAGAGGCGCGGCGGAAGGCGGCGCTGGAGTCGCGCACGGCGGCATTGAATACGGCGCGGAGCAAGGCGCAGGCGCAGGTGCAGGCGGCGAAGGCGGATATCCAGAAAGACCGCGACGCGGCTAAGGGCGGGTTGCAGGCTGAGGCGCAAGCTTTGGCGGCGGAGATTATGCGGCGGGTACTTGAGCCGGCAGGAGCGTCCCGTTGAAAGCGCACATGGGACAAGCCGGCGCAACAGTCTCGATCAGAATGAATTCCCTGAAAAAAATTATCGGCGCGGGGGCGGTGTTGCTGCTGGTGGTGTGCGCCGGTGGAACGATTGCAGGGCGCGCCCAGAATGCGGCAGCGCCCCAGAAAAAGACACAGTCCGCGCCCAGGCAGCGCGGTCCGGCGCAGGAATTGGCGCATGAAACGCGCGAGGCTGCCGGCGAAGAAAAAGACGAGACGGAAGAGTTTAAGCACTCCGCCTCAGTGCAAGGGATTGCGCGGCTTACGGGCATGAGTGTGAACCATGCTTTCTTGTTCAGCGACATACTGAATTTCGCGGTGATCGCCATTGTGATTTTCTGGGCAAGCCGCAAGTTCCTGCCGGGAATTTTCAGCGCGCGCACTGCCGGGATTCAGAAGGCGATGCAGGAAGCGCAGAAGGCCAGCGAGGAAGCGCGGCGGCGGCTGGCGGAGATTGAATCGCGGCTGATGAAGCTCGATGTGGAAATTGGCATGATGCGCGACTCGGCCGAAAAAGATGCGGAGGCCGAGGAAGCACGCATTCAGGCGGCGGCGGATGAAGATGCGCGGAAGATAGTGGAATCGGCGCAGCAGGAGATTTCCGCGGCAGCCAAGAACGCGCGGCGCGAGTTGACCGCTTATGCTGCGGACTTGGCGGTAGCGCTGGCGCAGAAGCAGATCCATGTGGATGGGGCAACGGACGAGCGACTGGTGCGAGATTTTGCCGGGGAACTAGGGTCGGAAGGGGCAGCACCGGGAAAGGGGAGGGGCTAAGCCATGGCTTCGGTTGCCAATACTTACGCCCGGGCCTTCGCCGATGTGGTGATGAGCGCGCACCTGGATGCCGACCGGTCGATTGCTGACTTGCGAACCGTGGCAAAACTGTTGGCGGAGAGTGCGGACTTGCGGAGGGTCTGGGAGAATCCGGCGATTCCCGCGGATCAAAAGCGCAAGGTGTTGGATGTAATTGCGCAGCGCGACGGGCTTCCGGTGCCGGTGAGGAATCTGATAGCGGTGCTGATCGATCACCGGAGGATTCAGTTTTTGACGTCGATCATCGATCAACTGGAAAAGGAATTGAGCGCGCGCATGGGGTTTGCGGAAGCGGAGATAACCAGCGCGCGGGCGCTGGGTGATCCGGAGAAGCGCGAGTTTGAGGCGCAGATTGGAAAGCTGACCGGGAAAAAAGTGCGGGCGCGCTATGAGCAGGATGCTTCTCTGTTGGGAGGCGCTGTGGTTCGCTTGGGCAGCACGATTTATGACGGTTCGGTGAAGGGACAGTTGGAGAGATTGAAGGAAGCGATCAGCTCTTAGCTGCGAGCCGCGAGCTTTGAGCTTCGAGTTGTCCGCGAGATGACGAGGCGGAGTAATTGAGGAATGTAAAGCAGTTGCTGCTGGCTCGTAGCTCAAAGCTAGCAGTTCAAAGCTAATTCTATGGCACAGATCAAGGCAGACGAAATAACGAAACTGATCCGCGAGCAGATCGAGAATTACGAATCGAAGATCTCCGTGGACGAGACTGGGACGGTAATCACGCTGGGCGACGGCATCGCGCGCGTGTACGGTCTCGACAAAGTCATGGCTGGCGAACTGCTTTCGTTTCCGCATGACGTGGCCGGTATCGCCATGAACCTGGAAGAAGACCAGGTGGGCGTGGTGCTGCTGGGTGAGTACACCGAGATTAAAGAGGGCGATGAGGTGAAGCGCACGGGCCGCATCATGAGCGTGCCGGTGGGCGATGCTTTGATTGGCCGCGTGGTCGATTCGCTGGGCCGGCCGATTGATGACAAGGGGCCGATTGCTTCGAACCAATTTATTGCTCTCGAGCGGTTGGCGCCGGGCGTGATCGATCGGCAACCAGTGCGCGAGCCGATGGCGACCGGATTGAAGGCCATCGACAGCATGATTCCGGTGGGCCGCGGACAGCGCGAATTAATCATTGGCGACCGCCAGACCGGAAAGACCGCAGTTGCGCTCGACACCATTATCAATAGCAAAGGCAACGACCTGATCTGCATTTACAACGCGATCGGGCAGAAGCGTTCGTCGATTGCGCAGGTGGTGAAGATTCTGGAAGATGCGGGCGCAATGGAGTACACCATCGTGGTGGCGGCATCGGCCTCGGAGCCCGCGCCCATGCAGTACATTTCGCCCTATGCTGCAACCGCCATTGGTGAGTATTTCCGCGACACCAAGCGGCATGCGCTGGTGATCTATGACGATCTTTCGAAGCATGCGGCGTCGTACCGCGAGATTTCATTGTTGCTGCGGCGGCCGCCGGGACGCGAAGCTTATCCGGGAGACGTTTTTTATCTTCACTCGCGCTTGCTGGAGCGCTCGGCGAAGTTGAGCGACAAGAATGGCGGAGGATCGCTGACCGCGTTGCCCATCATTGAAACGCAGGCCGGCGACGTTTCGGCTTATATTCCGACCAACGTGATTTCGATTACAGACGGGCAGATTTATCTGGAAACGGATTTGTTCAATCAGGGCGTGCGTCCGGCGGTAAACGTAGGTCTGTCGGTAAGCCGTGTAGGCGGCAGTGCGCAGATTAAAGCCATGCGGCAGGTTGCCGGAACTTTGAAACTGGAACTGGCGCAATATCGCGAACTGGCGGCGTTTGCACAGTTCGGCAGCGACTTGGATAAAGCTACGCAGAACCAGTTGAATCGCGGCCAACGGCTGGTAGAAATTTTGAAGCAGGGACAATTTTCTCCGCTGCCGTTCTCCAAACAGATTCTGATCATCTTCGCCGGCACGGGCGGATTTCTCGACGACCTTCCGGTCAATCAGGTCCGCGACTTCGAGAAAGAACTCTACAAATATGTAGACGCGACCCAAGGCAATTTGCTGCGCACAATCATGGAGAAGAAAATTCTCGATGATGGATTGAAGGCGCAGTTGAGCGAAGTGATCAAGCAGGCGAAGCAACAGTTTGTGAGTGAGAGGGAAGCGGTAGCGAAATAGTCCCGAGTTGCGAGGGCCGAGTACCGAGCCAAGACTTTAGCTCGGGCTCGAGACTCGCGGCTCACAACTCAAATCATGCCTAACATTCTCGACATACGACGCCGTATCCGCAGCGTGGTGAACACGCGGCAGATTACCAAGGCCATGAAGGTGGTGTCGGCTGCGAAGTTGCGGCGGGCGCAGGATCGCGCGTTGGCGGCGCGTCCTTATGCGCTGATGTTGACCAACGTTTTGAAGTCGTTGGTGACGCGGGCGGAAATTTACGATCCGGAAACGGGCGAGCCCAAGCATCCCTTGCTGGCACAGCGGCCGGAACAAAATATTCTGTTGATCGTGGTCACAGGCGACAAGGGTTTGGCGGGCGCATTCAGTGCCAACATCACCAAGGCAGCTAGCCGGTTTCTCGAGTCGAAGGCGGGAAAGAAGATTGACATCGAGGCCATCGGGCGCAAGGGGCGAGACTTTTTGCGCAGGCGATATCCTGCGGCTTCGGTACAGACGGTGAGTCTGGCGGAGACGGAAGAATCATTGGAAACGCGGGCGGCGGCGGGCGAGCGTCGCGGAGATATTCAGATCTCGGGTGAGCATGTCGGCGTGCTGGGCAAGCTGGAATTTTCGCAGGTTCGCCGGCTCGCCGAGAGTGTGATCGAGCGCTACGAACGGGAAGAGATCGATTCCGTGTATGTGGTGTTCAACGAATTCAAGTCGGTGATTGCGCAGCGGCTGATTGTGGAGCAGATTCTTCCCATCGAACAGATTGGCGATCCGGCGGTCCGCCAGTCGCAGGAGATGACGGAAGAAGAAAAAAAGAAAGCCAGGGAAGCGGCCATCAGCGCGGGCGCAGGCATGCGCAGCGAATCTCCGGCGGATAAAGTTGCCGCCGAATTTGCCACGGCGCAGGTGGACTATATCTACGAGCAGTCGCCGGAGGAGTTGTTCCGCTCGTTGTTGCCGAAGTATGTTTCGATCCAGATTTTCCGCGCGCTGCTGGAGTCAATTGCCGCGGAACATGCGGCGCGCATGACAGCGATGGAATCGGCGACCAGCAACGCGACGGACATGATCGATTCGCTCACGCTGGTGATGAACCGGGCGCGGCAGGCGAAAATCACGAAAGAGATTATTGAGATTGTGAGCGGCGCTGCCGCTATGTAAGAAGGAGCTTCTAGCTTCTAGCTACTAGCTTCTGGCAAGGCGAATTTGATTATGGGTTTGGCGGTAGCACTCTGGGTCAAAAGAGCGGCACGACTAAGCTAGGAGCTAGCAGCTAGAAGCTGACTTTATGGAAAACGTAGGACGGGTTATACAAATCGCGGGGCCGGCTGTGGACATGCAGTTCCCCGAAGGCAAGTTGCCGCCGATTTTTCAGGCGGTGCGAGTGGTGAGCGAAGGCTTCAATGTGCCCAGCCCGATCGATGTAATTCTCGAGGTGCAACAGCACCTGGGCGAAGGGCGCGTGCGCAGCATCGCCATGTCGGCGACCGACGGCATGGTGCGCGGGATGAAGGCCATCGACCAGGGCGGGCCGATTTCTGTGCCAGTAGGGCGCGGCACGCTGGGGCGCGTGATGAACGTGATCGGTGAACCCGTGGACCAACTAGGTCCGGTGGAGTACACGCAAAGAGATCCCATCCACCGTTTGGCACCGGCGTTTGACGAACAGGCGACGACTGCGGAAATGTTTGAGACCGGCGTGAAGGTTATCGATCTGATCCAGCCGTTTTTGAAGGGCGGCAAGATCGGATTATTCGGCGGCGCGGGCGTGGGCAAGACGGTTGTGATTATGGAATTGATCAACAACGTCGCTAAGAATCACGGCGGATATTCCGTGTTCGCCGGTGTGGGTGAGCGCACGCGCGAAGGCAACGATCTCTGGCTGGAAATGACAGAGTCTGGAGTGATCAAGCCGGGCAAGCCGGCGGAATCAAAGGCTGCGCTGATTTACGGTCAGATGACGGAGCCTCCTGGAGCGCGGTTGCGCGTGGCTTTGACCGGGCTGACGGTCGCGGAATATTTCCGCGACGCCGAAGGCGCGGACACGCTGCTGTTCATCGATAACATTTTCCGCTTCACGCAGGCGGGTTCGGAAGTCTCGGCGCTGCTGGGACGCATGCCGAGCGCCGTGGGCTATCAACCGAACCTGGCAACGGAAATGGGCGAATTGCAGGAGCGCATTACCTCGACGAAGAAAGGTTCGGTGACCTCGGTGCAGGCGATTTACGTTCCGGCGGACGATTTGACAGATCCCGCACCGGCGACGACGTTCGCTCACTTGGATGCGACGACCGTGCTATCGCGCGCGTTAACCGAGATTGGAATCTATCCGGCGGTCGATCCGCTGGCTTCAACGTCGCGCATTCTCGATGCGCGCATCGTTGGGCAGGAGCACTATGACGTGGCGCAGTCGGTGAAGAAGACGCTGCAGACGTACAAAGACCTGCAGGACATCATCGCGATTCTCGGCATCGACGAATTGAGCGAGGATCAGAAGCTGACGGTGGCGCGGGCCAGAAAAGTGCAACGCTTCCTGTCGCAGCCGTTCCACGTCGCCGAGCAGTTCACCGGCGCGGCGGGACGCTACGTAAAGATCGCGGACACAGTGAAGGGCTTCAAGGCGATTGTCGAAGGAAAGTACGATGACATTCCTGAGCAGGCTTTTTACATGAAGGGTCCGATCGAAGAAGTGCTGGAAGCCGCGGAGAAGATGAAGAAGGCGGCGTAGGTGCCGTCAGCTCAGCCATCAGCTTTCAGCTTACCAAAAGCGGAGGCCGAGCGGATTTCGCTGAACGCTGACGGCTGAAAGCTGATCGCTGGTTTCTATGTCTGATACTTTCAAACTCGAGATCGTCACACCGGAAAAGAAGGTGGTCGACGTGGCGGCGACGGAGGCACAGATTCCCGGTAAGAACGGGTATCTGGGCATTCTGCCGGGGCACGCGCCGCTGATAACTGAACTGGCAGTGGGCGAGATCACCTACAAGGCGGGCGCCGACGAGCAGCGGCTGGCGGTGGCTTGGGGATTTGCCGAGGTGCTACCGGAGAAAGTGACCATCCTGGCGGAGACGGCAGAGCGGCCTTTGGAGATTGATGTGGCGCGCGCGCGCAAAGCGAAAGAACGCGCCGAGCAAATGCTGACCAGTGGCGACACCAACGTGGATGTGGAGCGAGCGCTCGCGGCGCAGAAGAAGGCCGAGACGCGAATCGAAGTTGCCGAGGGCAAGAGTTCTTCGTAAGGTGCGCCGGTTCGGTTTCGCTTAACCATTTCAGTTAACATTGCAGGATGAAACGCGTCTCCCTCCCTCCTCTGATTATTCTTGGTTTCCTGACAGCCAGTGTGCTTGTGCAATCGCAGGATAAAACTGCACAGGCAACGCCCTCCCAAGCGCCGGCGCCGGTTGTCTCGCCGGAAGTGCATGCCGATGGAAGCGTGACTTTTCGTTTGCGAGCGCCGAATGCGGTTGAAATGAAGTTGGAGTTCGAGGGAACGGCGCTTGTGCCGATGCACAAAGATGGCGGAGGGGTGTGGAGTCTCACAAGTCCGCCGCTGTCTCCGGATTATTACGGATATTCTTTCCTGGCCGACGGCACGCGGCTGCTTGATCCGGGGAATTCTTCTGTTATACCCAACCTTCTAAGTCCTTCCAGTGAGGTTCACGTTCCGGGACCGTTGTCCTTGCCGTGGGAATTGAATGACGTCGCTCACGGCGAAGTTCACCACCACTTTTACAAATCCAAGGTTGCGGGCGACGACCGCGACTACTACGTTTACACTCCCGCGGGCTATGATCCGGCGGCGAAGAATACGTATCCCGTGCTTTATTTGCTGCACGGCTACAGCGACGATGCCAGCGGATGGACGGCGGTAGGGCATGCGAATGTGATTCTCGATAACCTGATCGCGCAGGGCAAGGCGAAGCCCATGATCGTGGTGATGCCGCTGGGTTACGGTACCATGGAAATTATTCGTATGGGATGGAGCGCCTGGGACCATGCTAATTTGCGGGATCGGAACTTCGACAAATTCCGCGAAGCATTGCTGACGGAAGTGATGCCTCGCGTTGAGAACGAATATCGGATCACGCCAACTGCCGATGCGCGGGCGATTGCGGGACTGTCGATGGGCGGATCGGAATCGCTGCTCACGGGATTGAACAATCTGGATAAGTTTTCCTGGGTGGGAGCATTTAGTTCGGGAGGGATTCCGGAGGACTTTCAGAAAGACTTTCCGGCGCTGGATGCGACGGCAAATGCGCAACTGCACGTGCTGTGGATTTCTTGTGGCACCGACGATCAATTGATCACGGTGAACCGGAAGCTAAGGGTGTGGCTCAAGAACAAAGGCGTCAAAGAAACTGAAATCGAAACAACCGGGGCGCACACATGGATGGTGTGGCGGCGGAATCTGGCGGACTTTACGCAGTTGCTCTTCCGATAGAAATTAAAAACCCGCTACGGAACGTTGATCTGATCCCGGTTCTCCAAAGGAACATACTTTACTGCCGCAGTCCTCTCCAGTTTGTCCCAGGCGAACTTGCGGCCTTCGAGGGCGCGCTTCAGAGTTTTAAACAAGACCACGGAAAACAATTGGCGGTAAGCGAAGCGCTGCAGCCAGACCTGGCTTAGCAGCCAGGGATCTTCAGTGTCATCGGGACGGCGGCGCTCCAGCGCGAAAGCCAAAGCTGAGGCCAGGAAATCAATAACCAGAAATGCCAGGAAAAATGCCACCAGTTTGTGGAAGCTGGCGGGATCGGTAGAGTCGGGATGGAAATGTTTCTGGATGAGATACCAGATGGCGCCGAAGGCGAACATGATGTCGATAAGCGGCGACACCAGCGGCAGAAGGATCTGGAAGATCACGATGTTGGGCAGCGCGACAAATCCCAGAGCGCCCTTGCGCGCGAAGACTCCGCGGTGCTTGTAGACGGCCTGCAGAATGCCGAAGGACCAGCGGAAACGCTGGCGCATCAAGCCATTGGCATTGGTTGGGGCTTCGGTGTAGGCCAAAGCCATATCTTCATATTCGACACGGTAGCCGAGGCGCAGGAGGGCCATGGTGAGATCGGCGTCCTCGGCGACGGTATCGATCTGGTAGCCTCCCGCTTCACGAACTGCGGAAACGCGCCAGGCGCCAATCGCGCCAGGGACCACGCTAACGGCGCCGAGCACATCCAAAGCACGGCGCTCAAAGTTCTGGCTGGTGATGTATTCCAGCGCCTGCCAGCGGGTCCAGAGATTCACGCGGTTACCGACTTTGGCGTTGCCGGCGATGGCCCCGACTTTGGGATTGATGAAATGCGGCACCAGGCGCGAAATGGCATCATGCGCGATGATGGTGTCGGCATCGATGCCGACAAAAAGTTCCGCATCCTGAATATGCTCGATGCCGTAGTTGAGCGCCTCGGCCTTGCCGGCGTTGGTTTTGGTCAGGATAAGAACTCTTCCCGCAGCTTCCTCCGCCAAGAACGCGGCGCGCGCCACCTCCAGCGTGCGGTCGCGCGAGCCGTCGTCGATGACAATCACCCATAGATTCGGGTAATCGGAGTTAAGGGCGGCGCGAATGGTCCGCTCAATTACTTTTTCTTCGTTGTAGGCGGGGATTAAGATGGCAACCTTGGGCCGGTAGGATTCGACGTCGGCAGGCTTGCCAAAAATTTTCTCCTGTAAGCGGTCATAGACAGCGGCTGCACCGATGAACAACAGACGCCCGGTCATAAGAATGTCGCCGAGGAAAAAGATGACTGTGATGCCCATCACGGCGATATCGAAAAGCCAGAAGCTCAGGCGGTCCAGGCGGGCCGCCCAGCGCTCGCCGGTGGGAAGCGGGGCCATCACGTCGGCTTTTTGTTTTCCCAACAGTTCGTAGACTGGTGCGATTTCGTAGCCCCGGGCGCGAATGCCTTCGATAATCATGGGCAGGGCGCGCACAGTTTCCGAGCGGTTGCCGCCTCCGTCATGCAGCAACACGATGTTGCCGCAGCGTAGGTCGTCCTGCTTACAGGGCGGCAAGTGGGAGAGGACATAAGCGGAAATCTGCTCGGCAGAGCGGTGTGGATTACTGGTCCAGTCGTTGGGGTCGATGCGGTTGCCGACCGTGATGTATCCCATGTCCTGCGGAATTTCTAGCGGCCGCACCTGGTCGGCGGTGTCGGGTTCTTCGTCGATAGCGTAGGGAGGGCGCATCAATTTGGCGCGAACCCCCATCAGGCTGGCGAAAAGCCGCTCGGTCAGATTCAGTTCCACCTTCATGTAGGTGTTGGAAATATTGCTGACGTCAGGATGAGTAAAAGTGTGATTGCCGATGGTGTGGCCTTCGTTGTAGATGCGCTGGGCGAGGCCGGAAAATTTGTCGGTCTGAATGCCAATCAGGAAAAAAGTTGCGGGGGCGTGTTCGCGCTTTAGCACGTCAAGAATCTTTGGCGTCCACTCGGGATCGGGGCCATCGTCGAAAGTTAATACGACCTTGTTGGGACTGTAACCAAAGCGTGACACGCGATATGGCTCGGGCAAGGACTGGAAGTTCTCATCGGTGATGACTTTCGTCTTGGGATCGATGGTCAGGTCGCGAATGCCGGGAGTGGGCTTGTCTTCAATGCGAAGAATTTCTCCCTGACCCTCCATGTCGACATCCTGACCGGGCGGGACGCTGCGCAGTTTGGCGGCCGCCGCGGGATCGCCGGGTACGTCCCAGACGCGCCACAGAGTGCGGTCTTCGCCCCCCAGGCGCCACAAAGCAAAAGTCTGAATGCCCAGTGTTTGCGCGGCGCGCATATGGTTGAGCGCGGTGACGGCGTCGAGAAACCAGACGTCATGGCGCAGGCTGCGCTCATCCAGATAGCTGAAGTGCGGGTTCAGCGCGTCATCATCGAAGGTGACGTCTTCGTCGGAGTCGCGCGCCTCAAGCCAGGCCTCCTGCACCGACACGCTGTGATCCCTGGCGTCGGCAGGAAGTTTGCCCTTTTTGGGTTTCAACGTCCAGTCATAGCCGTAGTTGGCGATCGCGCAGATCAATTTTTCGCGCGGAATCACTTTCACGATGAACTTGAGATTGTCAGCAAACCAATCCTGCGAGGCGACGGGGCCTGACGCGGCTCCGGGATAGTGTTCGTCGTAATTCATCACGACCACGCCATCGGCGGGAGCGGCGATGGCGGCGTAATCAAATTCGTCGTTGTGGGCGGGAACGCTGACGTACAGGTTCATTCCGCGGGCATGCAGGTCGGAGGAAAGTTCATTCAGCAGCGCGACGTAGCCCGGCTGGCCAACTTTAGGGAAAGCCTCAAAATCCACCATCAAGCCGCGATAACGATCGGAAGAAAGAAACGCCGCCACCTGCTGGCGGAAGACTGCGCGGGCTGCGGGACTGTTCAGAAAATCAGTGATACCGGGGACGAATTCCGTGCCGTCAAAATTATTCACCATGGGAAAGACTTCCATGGCGCTATCTTCATTCTTGACCAAGGGCATTACGCGGTCGTCGACCGGACGGACGTGATTGTTCTGCACCACGTCGAAGAACTTATTGGTCTGGTCGTCCACGCCTTGCAAACGCCCGTCCGGCGTCAAAACGTGCAGCCAGTCGGGATAGAGCATGTCGATTTGCCGGGAAAAATCGCGCAGGGAGGAGAAACTGGCGGCATCCCAGGGAACGTAGAAAGCCGCGCGGATGCCTTCCTCCTGATTGAGTGTGACCTCCGAAGCGGGCCCTTTGGATTTTCGATGCGAGCGCAGTGCCAGTTTTTTTTGGCGATCGCGGGCTTTATCTTTCTCGCTCTCCTTCAAGGCCTTGAAGGGGCGCTTTTGCGGCGAAAACAACAGTTCGGGCAAGCGCTCATCCCGCAGCGTGGTGTAAGCGAAGAAAATAGCCAAGGCGGAAAGCGCCAACACCAGCGCGTCGACTAACCGCCTCAGGCGTTTCCAGCGGGCGCGTTCCGGATCGTAGAAAACAGGTTCAGCCATTGGGGGAGTAATCGTTAATCGTATGCTGCGGAGAGCAGACGGTCAATCCGGGCCCAAGCCGCGGAGTCGGACGGGCGCTGCTCGTAAGATGCATTTTTCCGCGGCTGAGATGACTGAAGGGCAACGTCCATTGGGCAAACGCGCTATATTCTCAGCGTGCTTGAACTTGTGCGGAAGGATGTCCGCTTCTTTTTGGCCTTCAGTCTGGCGGCGATCGCGCTGCGATTGCTCTTCGTTTTCCACTTTCCCGGGGTGGTGGACGACTCGCGTCTTTACGCCGATATTGCCATGAACTGGCTGCAGCACGGCGTTTACGGCATCACCGATTCCGGGCAGGTGGCGCCCACGTTCTCGCGTTTGCCGGGCTATCCGGCGTTCCTAGCGGCGGTGTTTGCTGTGTTCGGATGGGGTAATTTTCGGGCCGTTCTGCTGATCCAGGTTCTGTTCGATCTGGGAACATGCTTGCTGATCGGCGACCTGGCACGCCGTATGCTTTCAGAACGTGCGGCGAAGTTTGCATTCGCGCTGGCGGCGCTTTGCCCTTTCCTGGCTAACTACGCGGCAGCGGCGCTCACCGAAACGCTGGAGATTTTTTTTACCGCACTGGCGTTTGACTTGGCATTTTCCGGATTCGCTCGACTTCGCGGCGAAATTGATCGAACCGGGAATTCGATGGGCCAGTTCGCAATCTGGCTCGGGTGTGGGCTTTCGGTTGGGGCATGCATTTTACTGAGGCCCGACGGCGGCATTCTTTTCGCGGCCCTCGGCGGATACTGCTTGCTGCTGTTGATCCAAAGTTTTTTCTCGAGGTCGAAAGAATCGCATAGCGCTAAGCCACGCGCACTTTCCATCCTGCGCGCGGGCGTGATTCTGACGCTCGGAGCTTTTACCCCGCTGGTGCCATGGACGCTTCGCAACCTACACACCATGCATCGTTTTCAACCGCTTGCGCCGAGGTATGCCAATGACTCCGACGAACTGGTGATGGCGGGATTCAATCGCTGGACGAAAACCTGGATAGCTGAATACACGTCGGTGCAGGAAATTTACTGGAAGGTGCCGGGGGATGCAGTGGATGAGACGCGGCTGCCGGAGCGCGCTTTCGATTCGCCGCAGCAACGCCAGGAGACGGAGGAGATATTTACCGCATACAACGTTGATCACGATGTCACGCCCGAATTGGATGCGCGCTTTGCGGCGCTGGCTGCGGACCGCATTCGCTCGGCGCCGGTGCGCTACTACATTCGTCTGCCTTTCCTGCGCATCGCCGATATGTGGCTGCGTCCTCGCACCGAACTATTGCCCTCGGATCCGCGCTGGTGGGAGTTCAACGACGATCCGGGATGGCTTAGTGTAAGCATCGCATTTGGATTGATTAACCTGCTTTACGTGCTGGCCGCGGCTGCCGGGCTGTTTCGCTCTCGACGAATTTTTGGCATTGGACTATTGGTTTTATTTCTGCTGCTGCGCTCGCTCTTCCTGGGCACGCTGGAAAATCCCGAGCCGCGCTACACGCTGGAGTGTTTTCCGGTCATAATCGCGATGGCTGCGGCATTTCTTGCCGGAAGAATCAGGGGTGAGAGTGGCGGGATGGCGGAATAAACTCCTAAATCTGGAAACCTGACTGTGAAAAGCTGTATTCAAACGTTTCACGAACGCCTAAGTGGTTGACGATTCAACTTGAATTTAATGGCCCACTAGTTGCACAATAGCGCCCCATCAGGTGTTCACAGCCACTTTGTCCTAGTCCGACCAAGTGTCACACAGGGAGGATCCTCATGCGTTGTGCCCCGCGCTCAATCTACGTTTATAGAATCGCCGCTATTTTTGCCGCTCTGTATTTGTTCGTAGCGTGTACGGGCAACGCCAACGGCCAGCAGGCTACCGCAACCTTGGCTGGGACGGTCAAAGATTCCAGCGGCGCGGTGATTCCCGGCGCGAAAGTCACGCTGACGAATTCTGATACGAATGTGGCGCGAAACATGAACGCCGATAAGAATGGCGACTTTTCTTTCACCACGCTTCCCATTGGGAACTATGGGTTGAGCGTGCAGCACACCGGCTTCAGCACGTATGTGCAGCATGGCATCCGGTTGGAGATTAACCAGAATGCGCGGCAGGATGTAGTTCTTCAAGTTGGAACGGCGGCACAAATTGTCGAGGTCACGGGAAATGTGGCGCAGGTCGATACGGTCAGCGACACCATCGGCACCAGTGTGGTCGGCGAAACAATTCAACGCGCGCCGCTCAATGGCAGAAACGTTCTTGATCTGGCGCTGCTCCAGCCCGGAGTTACCGAAACCAATGGCGACTCGGGGGCAGCAGGGAACTACAGCATTGCCGGCGGCCGCACCGACTCGGTTACGTTTCTTCTTGATGGCGGGCTCAATAACAACTTGTTGGATAACAGCGTTGTTTACAATCCCAACCCGGATACGATTGCTGAGTTCCACATCCTGGAGAGCAATTATTCGGCGGAGTACGGCCGTAACGGCGGCGGCATCATCAGTGTTGTAACCAAGTCGGGGACGAACCAATGGCACGGCAGCGCCTTCGAGTTTGTGCGCAACGACGCTTTTAATGCCAACTCTTATTTCAATATTGCCAGCGGTCTGCCGCGCGATGTTCTCAAGCGGAATCAATACGGGGCGACTTTAGGCGGGCCGATTTCCATACCCAAATTGCTCAACGGTAAAGACCGATTTTTCTTTTTCGTGGGATATCAGGGCCAGAGGCTTTCGCAGCAGGAAACCACGGGCCTTAACACAGTATTTACCCCGGCGGAACTGAATGGAGATTTCTCCCAGGCTGCTGGCTCCAATGGAGTGAACCCCAACGGTCCGGACCCGGGCGTGGCTTGCTTCTTGAGTGGTTTGAGTGAAAACGCGTTCGATAGTAACGGCAATCCCATCCCTGATGGCACCCCTTGCGGGTCAACTGCGAATACTTATTTTCAATCGAATCCTGCGCTGGCCCAGCAGGCGATTATCGATCCAACAAAGATTGACCCGACTTCGGCCAAGTACATTGCAATGGGGTTAGTTCCATCGAATCCGAATGGAGTGGCGGATTTCCAAGGCGCGCACACCGACAATAGAAACGAACTGACCATGAAGTTCGATTTCTTGTTTAACGATAAGGACAAGTTGAGCGTTACCCTGGGCGGTTTCCGCAATCCGCAGCTGAATCCATTTCAATTTGCCACCGTGCCCGGCACGCCTAACATCACACAAAATAACAACTATTACACCAGCGCGGCCTACACTCGAACGTTCTCGCCGACGTTGCTGAACGAGTTCCGGCTCTTCCTCCAACGCAGCAATTTCTTCCAGGATAAACCGGGAGTGAAGCTGCCGAATGCCGCTCAACTGGGTATCGGAATCGTGCAGGACGACCCCGTAGGTCCGCCGAACCTGTGGTTCGATAATGGCTTGCAGGCTGGTTTCAGCGAGCAGGGGCCAACCGACCTGGTGGATACAACCTTCGGCTTTGCTGAGACCTTGTCTTACGTGCACGGAAAGCACAGCTGGAAGTTCGGCGGCGGCGTTTCCGCCTACCGCGACAACACGGTTTACGATTTCATCGTTAACGGCGAGTTCGACTTTTATGCAGGAGGAGCGGGCACGGATAATTCCCTGGCGGATTTTATCCTCGGCGTTCCTTCACAATATTTCCAGTACCCCCATGCCCCGTCGAATATTCGTAGCAAGTCGTACTATGGCTTCGCGCAGGACGAGTGGCGGGTGAGCAAGCGATTCACGCTGGATCTAGGAATTCGTTACGAGTACAACTCGCCGAAATCCGATACGCAGGGCCGTTCATTCTCGGTTATTCCCGGTCTGCAATCGACCCGCTTTACCGGAGCGCCGACGGGTATGGTGTTCCCGGGAGACAAAGGCGCACCCACGGGCGTGAATTTCCCCGACCGAACCAACTGGGCGCCAAGAGTCGGCTTTGCCTGGGATGTGAAAGGTGATGGCAAAACCAGCGTCCGCGGCGGATTCGGAATGTTTTACGACATTCTCAAAGCCGAGGATAACTTGCAGTTCAACGGGCAGCCGCCGTTCTTCGCCAGCGCGGGATTAACCTTCCCGACATTCAGTCAGGTAGGGCCCTCGCCCTATTGGACCGACCCCTTCGGCTCAGCGGGTGTTCCCAACCCGTTTCCATCACAACCACCTCCGTCGAACCTTGATTTCAACGCGGCCGGATTCTTGCCCATCAATGCAGCCCAAAGCGCGTTCTTCGTGGATCCGCAACTGAAAACACCCATCACCTACCAGTACAACCTGAGCGTGCAGCATGAACTGGCGCGCAGCACCGCGCTGGAGGTAAGTTATGTCGGCAACGTATCCCACGGATTGACTTCGTTGATCGACGTGAACCCTTTCGTGCTCGGCACCACCGACCGAATCCTGAATCTCGGCGCTGGCGACAGCTCTTGCCTGGATGCGTCCGGGCTCACTTCTTCGAATGTGGACCCATCGGCGGTTTGCAGTTTCGGTTCCATCCCAGAGTTCAAGAACGTCAGCAAAGCGAACTACAACAGCCTGCAGGCCAGCCTGAATCGCCAGTTGGTCGATTCGCATTATCTGGGCCGGACTTATTTCACCCTGGCCTACACCTACGCGCACAGCATCGACAATTCCTCCGGATTCCGGCAGAGAAATAGCAATGTGCCGTCGTACCAACCTGATCTGTTCTACGCTTCGAGCGATCAGGATATTCGCCAGCGTGTCACCTTCAGCGGAGGATGGGACCTACCGTTTGATCACATGTGGAGTTCCGGGCCGCAGCGGCTAACCAAGGGCTGGAGTCTTTTCCCCATCGTGACCTGGCGCACCGGCTTGCCCTTTGATGTGTTCGCAAATCTGGGTGAGCGCTTCACCTACAACGCCGAGGGTCCTTCGGGCGCGGGCGATCCCGGGAATGTGCACGCCAATGTTGTGGGGCCGTTGAATACATATAATCCGCGGACGATGCAGACGATTAACGGCACTCCAGGCAATTACTATTTCAATCCGAACAGCTTGAGCAATGCGCAGTGCAGCGATCCTTCCTGCGTGCCGGGACCGGGAATTTTTCCTTCAGATTCGCAGGTTCAGGCAAATCCCGCGCTCGCGACGTATGGAACATTGCCGCGCAACTACTTCCGTGGGCCGGGCTACGTGAACTTTGATCTAGCTTTTTCGAAAACTACGGATATCACCGAGCGGGTGAAATTCGAATTTCGCGCGGAGTTCTTCAACCTGTTCAACCATGCGAACTTCACTAATCCCGGTATCAACAACAACGCCAATGGAACTTTGAGCGGAGGCGCCGGAGGCAATAATCCGAACAGCGGATTGTTCGGACAGATTACTTCAACCTATGATCCGCGAATTCTCCAGCTTGCTGGGAGGTTCTCGTTCTGAGGAGAGCTGAGTAGAGCGACCGCCGAGTTTCCGCGAACGGACTTTTTATGGACTTGCTACGCCAACGGCGAGTCACTCATCCGAAAGCGGGTGCGGACGTGCTCGGAAATCAACTCGATGGCGGGCCGGTTGGAAACCGGGTCGGTCTGGGCCAGGTACTTCATGGCTTCAACCAGCACGCGCTGGCCGTCAACATAGCGGGGGTCGGATGTGCGCACGCGTCGTTTCGTGCCAAAATTGGGCGGGACGGGAATGGTAAAAACCTTGGCCATGGATACTCTCAAAAGGGAAACTGTAGGCAGTATAGCGCTCGAACTGCTTTTTTCAGCACAGTTTCTTGTGGTTTAGATTCAATTACTTAGCCGCGGGGCGAGACAAATTGCGTCTTTTTTGTGGTTTTTAGCTGGAAGACCTCATTGCCGATCTTGGCGTTTACCTTCACGGCGGAATACTTCGCCAGTCGATAGTCCCCTTGAGTCTGAAAAAACTGCTGTTGCACCGAAATGCCCCTGCTCAAGTCGATCCAAAGAATGGACTTGGAGAAATAATTGTTGCGGACCTTCTCGCTTTTTGGAATGAGTTGCAGCTTTCCGGTGGCGACGCCGCCGACGGTTTCTTCTCCGGCATAGGTCACGTCGAAAGCCTTGGTTAAGTCTTGCCCGCTGCCGCCGAAGCCCAGCACCAGATAGCTTTCGATATCGCCTTTGCCGCTGGTGGGATACACGATGACCTGCTCGATCTTTGGCTGGTAGACCTGCAGCTTGCCATCTTTGTAGAGGACGAACTTGGCGTCGGGCTCCTTTATCTCCGCCATCATCTCGATTTGCGTTCCTGCGCGGCGATAGTAGACGGTCCCCTTTTGCGTATCGGTTTCGTCGACGACTTTCTGATATTGATCCCAGACGAAGTCGGCCTGTGTGGTGTGGAAGTTAGCGGCGACCTCATCCATTTTCTTGAGGATGCAATCCAGCGCGCATTCCTCGGCCACGGGCGCGGACGCGAAGCCACACAAGAGAATTCCAACGAAACATGTTGCCAGGATTCGGATGAGGGATTTCATTTGGTTCATCGACTTACCGTTTGGCAAGCACTCTGTAAGACTGCACGTGTCCCTTGCCCTCGTCTACCGCCTCATAGCTGACGATCGACACATCGCCGGAGATCGGCTTGATGACTCGCAGCAATTGCTCTCGCATGGATTGATCGTCTCCCGCCACAATGGAAGCCGCCGGAATCTGGTAAACCAGCGTTCCATCCGCACCGGGCGTAACCACCACGTCAGTGGGATGCGATATATGGGGCACCGGTTTGTCGTGAAAGTTAATGACCAGCGGCGAGATGAAAATAAACATCAGGATCAGTGTGACCATGATGTCGTAGTGCAGCGTACCCCGCTCATGTTGCCACAGGATATAGCTTCGGATTGTGCGGAGGGTGCCTTTCATCGGTAGGGAAGGTGCGCCCGTCGCGGCCGTGCTGATGTCCACACTCGGCAAGTCTAGTCTCCGAACTGCAAGGTTTCAATGCGGTGGTTGAAAATCTAGTGCTTTAAAAGCTCTTCTTCGTGATCCGGTCCGCTCCAATGTAAGGCCGCAGCACTTCCGGGATCACAATGCTGCCATCGGCCTGCTGGTAATTCTCCAAAATGGCTACCCAGGTTCGGCCCACCGCCAGGGCGCTGCCATTGAGCGTATGGACAAACTCTGATTTATTTTTGCCCTCTGGGCGGTAGCGGATGTTTGCCCGCCGCGCTTGATAAGACTCAAAATTCGAGCATGACGAAATCTCGCGAAATAATTGCTGCCCCGGCAGCCACACTTCAATGTCGTAAGTCTTGGCCGATGACGGCCCCATATCGCCGGTGCACAGCGCCATGGTGCGGTAGTGCAGTCCGAGTTTTTGCAGGATCGTCTCGGCATTGCGGGTGAGCTTCTCATGTTCTTCGTAGGAATTCTCCGGGCGGGTAAATTTCACCAGTTCAACTTTCTGAAACTGATGCTGCCGGATAATACCGCGCACGTCCTTGCCATAGGAGCCAGCCTCGCTGCGGAAGCAGGGGGTATAAGCAGTAAGAGAAACCGGCAGGCGTGCCGCGTCGAGAACCTCGTCGCGATAAAGATTGGTGACCGGAACTTCGGCGGTAGGGATCAGCCAGAGATCTTTCTCTCCATGCGGCACGCGGAAAAGATCGGCGGCGAACTTGGGGAGCTGTCCCGTGCCATACATGGATTCAGAATTCACTAAGTACGGCGGCAGAACTTCGGTGTAGCCATGCTCGCGCGTGTGCAGGTCGAGCATGAAGTTCGAGAGGGCGCGTTCCAGCTTGGCGCCCAGATCCCAGTAAACAGCGAAGCGCGCGCCCGTAAGCTTCGCCGCCCGCTCTAGGTCGAGCACGCCCAAATCTGCGCCCAGATCCCAATGCGGCTTGGGAGTGAAATCAAATTGCGGAGGTGTTCCCCAACGGCGCACCTCAACGTTGTCCTCTGCGCTATGGCCGACAGGCACACTGGCATGCGGCACGTTAGGAATTCCGGCCAGAATATCGTGCAAGCGAACATCGAGATCGGCGGCAGTTTTTTCGCGCGCCTGGATCTGTTCGCGCAGGTCTTTGGTCTCGGCAATGGCTGCGGTTGCGTCCTGCCCGGCCTTCTTCAGTTTGGAGATATCTTCCGAAGCCTTGTTGCGACGAGCTTTCATGGTCTCGGCTTCGGTAATTGCCTGCCGCCGCTGGGTGTCGACTTCGCGGAAGTCTTTCAAGACGGCGGCGGGATCCGCGCCGCGCTGGCGCAGCATCTCTTCCACCCGAGGCAGATTGTCACGGACAAAGTTTAGATCAAGCATGGGGAACTCCCTACTTTATCGGAAAAGCGGCAGGGAATGCACGCCGGAGCCACTCTCCTCCTATCCTCCAGCTTTCGCCCACACCATCCTCCTGTGTAAACTACCTTCGCGATGAGATTCTTCCCCCGCAACCTGGCTGCATCCCGCTATCTTTCGTTCGTTCTCATAACAGCCTTAATTCTCAGTTCAATTCCGGCCGGCGCTTCCGCCTACAATGCCCATCCCAAACTCGTGGTCGTAATCGTCATCGACCAGTTTCGCGGCGATTACCTGGAGCGTTATCGCGATCAGTTCGGCGAAGGCGGCTTCCGCCTGCTGCTCGACCATGGCGCGGATTTTACCGACTGCAACTACGATTACGCCAATACCCGCACCGCTCCCGGCCACGCCACATTGTTCACCGGAGCCTACAGCAATGGCCACGGCATCGCTGCCAACGAATGGTGGGACCAAAAGAAAAAGAAAATGGTCACATCGGTAGAAGATGATGCGGTGCAACTGGTCGGCGTCCCGGCGGATGCCGCGAGTCAGATGAAGGAAAAAGCTGGCGCATCTCCCCACAATCTTCTGTCCGATACCCTCGGCGATGAACTCAAGCTGGCCACGCAAGGCAAGTCGCGAGTGTTTACCGTTTCCTTAAAAGACCGAGCCGCCATTCTGCCCGGAGGGTTCGCGGCCGACGCTGCCTACTGGATCGAGCCGAAAACCGGAGCGTGGATTACCTCCACCTACTATCGTTCTGATCTGCCCAAGTGGGCGCAGGAGTTTAACTCCGGAGCCCATACGGCAAAATACTGGGATCATGATTGGAAAAGTTCGAGTGGAGACGTGTTGCGTTCCACCGCCCATCGCAAGGGGAGGGACGGCGGCGATGCTGGCTTCTACGAGGTGATAGGCTCGACTCCGTTTGCCAACGAATACGAATTTGAATTCGCGAAAGAGTTGGTTTTGTACGAAAAACTCGGAGCCGGCCAAGCCACTGACATGCTCGTGGTGAGCCTTTCTGCAAATGACATTCTCGGTCATCAGGTTGGGCCCGATTCGCCCGAAATGGCGGCAATGGCGCTGGCTCTCGATCGTGAACTCGCCGACTTCTTCACGTTCCTCGGCCATCAGGTCGGCCTGGCCGATACCTGGATTGCGCTCTCCGCCGATCACGGCATTTCCGCGCTGCCGGACGCCGCAAAGAAGTTGCGCATTCCTGCCGCCAATCTTGACGCGCATAAACTCGAAGCGCAAATCAACGAAGCGCTGAGCGCGAAGTTTTCCCCCGGACACGCCGTGAACTACATCAAGCTCGACTATCCCGATGCCTGGCTCGATCAGGAGCCGTTTGCAGCAGCCCACATAAAAGAACATGACGCAGAGAGCGCCGTAGGCGAAGCGATGAAGCAGGCCGGCCTGCGAGACTACTTCACCAAGTCGCAACTGGCAGAGGGCGAAGTCCCCGATACTGCCTTGGGAAAAAAATTCTTGCACAGCTATACCCCCGAAGCTGGGTGGTACGTGCTGGGCGTTCCCGAAATTTACACAGTCGGATCGTCTAAAGGCACCGACCATGCTTCGCCGTATACTTACGACACGCATGTCCCGCTGGCTTTTTATGGGCTTCCTTTTCGCGCGGGAACGTATCGCTCGCACGCCGAGCCGGTCGACCTCGCCGTGACACTGGCATCGCTGCTCGGCATTAACGCGCCAACGCATGCCGTTGGACGAGTCTTGACCGAGGCACTGGCTCAACCACATTCAGCCGAGAGACCCTCCGCCTCCGCCGAAAGGCCGCCCCAGTGAGCCCAACTCCGGAGAGCGGAAACAAGTCGGCCATCGATCTCAGCGTGACGCTGGCCGGCATTGAATTCAAAAATCCCATCATCGCCGCCAGCGGAACTTTCGGCTACGGCGTGGAGTTTGAAGACGTCGTCCACCTCGACAAACTGGGCGGATTCATTGTCAAAGGCCTTTCGCGGGAACCAATGATTGGCAATCCGCCGCCGCGCCTGTGGGAGACCGCTGCCGGAATGCTGAATGCTATCGGCCTGCAGAACATCGGCGCGGCGGCGTTTATCACCGAAAAACTACCCAAGCTGCAGCAGATGAAAAACATTGTGGTGCTGGCCAACGTTTTCGGCTATACCCGCGAAGATTACGAACGCACCATCGAAATTCTGAACGATGGCGAAGGCATTGCTGCCTACGAGCTGAATGTTTCGTGTCCCAACACGTCTGAAGGGGGACTGCAATTCGGCACCGATCCACGCTCTCTCGATGAAGTAGTGACCACGGCAAAGCGCGCCTCGCGCCGCCCGCTCATCGTGAAGCTGTCACCGAATGTAACCAGCATCGCGCAGATGGCGCACATCGCACAGGAGGCAGGCGCCGACGCCATTTCACTGGTCAATACTTTCGTCGCCATGGCCATCGACGCCGATACGCGCAAGCCCCGCATCGCCAACATCACTGCGGGGCTTTCCGGTCCCGCCATCAAGCCGATTGCCCTGCGCATGGTCTATGACGCTGCCCATGCGGTCAACATTCCCGTGATTGGCATGGGAGGAATTTCAACCGCAGCCGATGTAGCCGAGTTCATGCTGGCCGGAGCTTCCGCGGTGCAGATCGGTACGGCCAGTTATTGGGATCCTTGTGCCACCGAAAAAATTGTTGATGAGTTGCAGCGGTGGTGCGCCGACCGCAACATCGCGCGGCTGGCGAATCTTACTGGTGGAATGATTGTGGAGTAGCGGCCCGCTACCGCCCGTGACTATACCAGATCGATCCTGGCGACTTGTAATTTCGTCCCTCACCCCACACCGCGTGCGTGTTCCCCAAATTATCGATGGCGATGGAGAAATAATCTCCGAAGGGAAATTTGAATCCTTCTGGGCGAACGTAATCATAACCTGCTGCTGGGCCTGAGAGTTGCATCTCGCTCGACCACGTTGCGCCGCCATTGCTCGAGATGCGATGGAAAACATTCCACAGCGGAACATTGTGCAGGTCTATATTGCGGGTGTCCATCCAGGCGATGCGTACATCGCCCGCGGCTCCGGCGGCGATGGCAGGGAAACAGTGTTGCGCCTCATTACTGGCGGTGGATACATCCGTCTTTAGCGACCAACTTGCGCCGTTGGTGGTGGAAGAGGAAAAGTACATACGCTCGGGACGCCCGTTCACGCTGCCCGCGTTCCACAGGGCATAAAGCGTTCCCGCCGCATCGGAGGCCAGCGCAATCTGCGCGCCCAGGTACCCGGACTCGCATCCTTGGGCTTCGCACCCGGGCGGGGCGCTTGATACATCCAACAAAACCGTATTCCAACTCTGGCCCGCATCCGATGACCGGCTGACATAAATGTTTACCGGATGCGTGCTGAGTTCGCGCTTCGCATAGGCGGTCCAGGCAAAATAGACGCCGCCTGCGGGATCAACCGTGGCGCCGCCGGCCAGCGACCAACCGGGCTCGGCATTCGAATTCACCGTCACCGCGGAAAAAGTCTGCGCGTAGTCGTGCGACGCAGCAACGATCACCCGTTGCTCGTGATTGAATCCAACATAGACATCGGCGCCGTGCACCGCCAGCACCGGCCTGTCCGCATCCTGCTCGGAGTGTTCCGCAATCGCCAGATACCAGCTGCGGCCAAAGTCCTGCGAGCGGGCTACCATCACGTCGCGCTTGTTGTTCTGCAGCCAGGAGGCGTACAGCGTCTGGTGGTCGACGGGGTCGACTACGATCTGCGGGTCAAACTGCCCGCTGGAAGAAGCCACCAGCGCATGCGGCGCCTGCCAGGTCAACCCATTGTCATTGCTGATGATCAGCGCAATCGTCGGAGCGGTGCAGGCCGGGCAATCGCTTACCGCGCCATACTGGGGAAATAAAATGTAAACGTGGCCGTGCCCGTCGGCGGCCATGGCCGGTTCCCACTGGTCGCCAGTGGTGTAGCCCATGCGCCGCTGCGGCGTGAAGTTGGGGGCGGCCAGGGCGACAGATACACTGGCCCATGCCAGCAACAAGCATAGGGCAAACTTCGGCCTACTTAGGGTTAGGCTGGACTGGCGAACCACAAAATCTCCTGGGACCACCGTCGCAAAAACGGCTGCGACAATGTTGGACGCACTTTATCGCGAAATGGTTCGCAGGGTCAATTGCCTAAGTAGGCTATAAAGATAGCGGAGACGTGACTTTCTGACGAATTCGTCATCTAATAGAAGTCTGTGACGTCCGCTGACTTTGCTAGGCTGCGGACCTGCAGGGAGCCATCATAACCATGGAAAAAGCCACATTTGCAGCGGGATGTTTCTGGGGAGTCGAAGCCACTTTCCGGGCGATGCCGGGCGTATCATCCACCCGCGTCGGCTACACCGGCGGACAAACTGACAATCCCACTTACAAGGAAGTCTGCACTGACCGTACCGGGCACGCCGAAGCGGTGGAAGTTGACTTCGATCCCGGTAAGATCAGCTACAACGACCTGCTGAAAGTCTTCTGGGAGAACCACGATCCAACGCAGATCAATCGCCAGGGCCCTGACTGGGGCACGCAATACCGCTCCGCCATCTTCTTTCACACGCCGCAACAGCAGGCCGCCGCGCAAGCTTCCAAGGAAGCTTTGGAGAAGGCCCATCGCTACTCCAAGCCTATCGCGACCCAGATCGTCCCCGCGGTAACGTTCTTTCCCGCCGAGGATTATCACCAGCAGTATCTGGAAAAGCGCGGCTTGGCCAGCTGCCACATCAAGGCGTAAGCCGGTTCAGCGACGCGTCACGGTCTTCGACTAGCGTGTGAGTTCAGCGTCTCAAGGACGCATCGTGCACCACGCTCGCCGCCGGGGCCATTTTGCGTTCTTCCACAGTTTGTCCGCGGAAGTGGCGTTCGTAGTCCAGCAGCCAGATTACAAACGCAACCCCCAGCATGGGCACGATGAGCCAAACTTTAATGGTGGTAAAGTCTGCCAGAATGGTCGCGCCGCCCACCACGGCGAGAACGTTGCGCAGAGAATCCAAGGCCGCTTCGCGATGCAATCCCTTTCCCCACGCCGCAAGAGCCTTCCACACAGCAATCATTTTTTTCACAGTGAAACCTCGTGACTTCGACCCCGCTGAATTCTTGATGGGACGGTTTTCCGGGGCGGCGAAAAACGGCTTTCGTCTTGCAATTTGGATGCTGCCCGGCCAGTCTTCGATCTAAGGCGTGGTGACGTTAGGCGTGAGGTTATTCGGCACCAGCACTCCGCCTTCGATGCGGGGGATGCCGAAGTGGCCGCCCAGATGGGAGAGGTCGATCGGGCTGATCGATCCGGAAACTTCCACGAAGTTCACCTCATTCGCCCGGGCCAGAAGAATTGCCACCTGGCTGATCGCGTTGTTTTCCATGCGTATCCAGACATCGGTCACGCCCGGATTTCCTCCGTTGTCGTGCTTATCCATCATCTGTGTCCAACCCGCCGCGCGGTATTCCTGTTTCACAGCGCTTAAGTTGGCGGCGTCATACTGCCACGCATTGGCGAAATGAAGGCGGCTTACAGAAACCCCATTCACTCCCGCGATCACTCGCCTCAAATCTTCATTCTGGCTGTCGAGCTTCGAGGCCAGCACCAGCATCGAGTGGTCGAAGGTAAAGTTGCTTTTCGAAGTGGCGCTCTGCCGCAAACTCTCGATCCCATGGGGAACCCAAAGGTTAGCTTCCTGCGCCTGGGAAAATTGCACACCGAAAAGGGAAACTAGAAGTGCAAGAGATGCAGAATAAAGCCGCATAGAAATCAAAACCTCTGAGAAGACGACGGACTGTAGAAAGCCAATCCTTGCTGAGTTACAACCCGGCCTGCCAGATTTAGTTGTGGCGCACTCTCTTCACAAGCTCGCTGCCTGCTTCAATGATGGTGGGTCTTGCCTTCCAGCCCCGGCCGCACCCTCAGAAATATTTGAAACGAAAAGGGATTGCTGCCATACGACGCGTCCAGGATTTCCGGCTTTGAGTAGAAAGTTACGTCCGCCCCCAGCCCCAACTGCCAGGTAGAATTCTGCATCAGATCGCGCACTCCGCCGAAAGTGTAGGCTCCAATACGGTATGCGGGATGCATCGCCGCCTGCGGAAACAGTTCATCCTTGTCGACCAGTTCCAGCCGCGTAAAGACATAATCGCGCCGCAGAAAATTTAAGGTGGATTCCAGCAGATAGCCGTTCAAGTTTGTTCCCGTCACAATTTTGTGCACGCGTCCCCACACCAGCGAGGTGGCCCAGTTTCCGGCGGCCAGCGGTTTGTCATACTCCACGGATGCTGTCTGCCGCCACTGGCTCCCTGGCTCCAGCGCTTCCGGATGCTCCAGCCTGCCAATGCTGTACTGGGCGGTCCAATCGCGTCCCGCAGCAACGGTTACCCGCCCTGACCAGGAATCCCACGCACCAGTTTGAATGCTCCAGCGCTCTTCATTCGGCTCGCGGCCATTGAAGGCCGACGCTTCCAGCTTGACTCGATCTATGAGAAACCCGGTGGTGACTACGCCAAAGCTGGTATGCGTCGAGTCCTGCAGGTGATGGCTGAGCGGAGCCAGCGGCAGCTCAGAGGCCGAGGCGCGATGGATATATGTGACTGGTCCCAGCGCCGGCTCCGCCGCCGGCCCACCATACAGTTCCCACGAAATCTTCTCGGACAGTGGCAACGTGTAAAGCGCGGAGAGCTCGGCAAATACGTTGTGGGGATGCTGGTGATCGACCAGCGCTTCACCGTGGTAGGTTTCTCCCGTCTGAAAAAGCTCAGGAAATCCAGGATGTGGTGAGGTGAGCGATTCCGCGGAAAACATTTGCCGGAAAAGAATCGTTCCCCGGTCGAGAGCATGCTGCTCCATCAACATGCCCCAGTTCACTGACTCGGCTTTGCCCTCGCCCCGCGGCCCGCCTTGATGATTGAATCCGGCGAAGATTACGCCGTGCGCCATCAGTTCCCAGCCGCCGCGCATCTTCATCCACTCATTCGCCGGCACCGAAACGGGCTGCCAGCCTGTTCCCGAGCCAGCGTGCGGCGATGACAACTGCGATGCAATCGCCTCGTGCTTCTCCATGGACATATCCATGCGACTCATGGGAGCCTCTTGCGCCGTCGCGCTCGCCAGTATGATCGCTCCCATAGAGAAGAAGCAAAACAAACGCAGGAAACCAGTCGATGGGAAAAGTCTCACGTCAAGAAGACTACCCGATGCAGAAGAAGTTACGAAGCGTGTAAAAAGAATTTGGAAATGGAAACCGTGGCAGAAAAAATGAAGATATTGTTCTTTGATTATTCGCGGAGATCCGGCACCGCTGGTAGAAGCAGACTCGGTTTACGTTCCGGTAATCTTCACTCGCAACTCTTCCGGCAGCCGTTCGCGAATCTCCGGGGGCAGGCGGTCATGCACGCGCCGCGCCCCTTCTTTGGCTGCATCGAGCATAGTGACCGGAGCCGGCGTTGCCACTGCTACTACCAGCCAGATCAGCGCCGATAAGG
Organism: uncultured Acidobacteriota bacterium; assembly: GCA_963758565.1. GTDB lineage: Bacteria > Acidobacteriota > Terriglobia > Terriglobales > Acidobacteriaceae > Sulfotelmatobacter. Next base: position 353,136 of record CAVWVX010000002.1, read on the forward strand.
CGAAGCCGGCCAGCGCGGCAATCTCCAGCCAAAAGGCGTGCCGCGGGCCGAAGTGGCGGATCACGCCGAAGGCCAGCAGAAACACACCGCCGGAAACCGAGGCCAAGGCGATCAGCCCTACATCGATCATGCGGTGAATCTTCTGCCGGCTGCGGCAGTGCTCGCAGGCGGCAAAGTGGTTTTCGTAGTCGCCGCGCATCTCGGGCGCCAGGCCGGAAATGTCATACCGCCAGCCCGCCAGAATCTTCCCGACGATAGGATCAATGCACTTCTGACTCATAGAAGAAGCAACACGCCCGCTACAACTGGATGGGCGGCAACACTTCCGACTGCACTGCCACCAGCACCCGGTTCTGGAATAATCCGCCGCGCTCGGCCAGCGCTTTTTCGGCCTCTCTCCGCGCAATCTCTGGGTGGTTGTTCTGCTCCGAGAGATGGGCCAGGATCACAAAGGCTGCATGGTTATCATAGTCCCCGGTGAAGAAATCCGCGAGTTTTGCGTTGGACAAATGGCCCACGTTGCTGGCCACCCGTTGCTTGACTGACCACGGGTACGATCCCCCGCGCAGCATCTCTACATCATGGTTCGATTCCATGATCAAAATATCGGAGCCTCTTAAATGGTCACGCACGTTCACCGGCAAGTAGCCCAAATCGGTGGCCACGCTGACCTTGCTACCCTCAATGCGGAACGTAAAGCCCACCGGATCAGCCGCATCATGTGGGATGGTGAAGGGCTTCACTTCAATATCGCCAATCTGAAAGCGGTGCCCCGACTCAAAGCGTTCCAGGCGTTCCAGTTGCGGACGCTCGCCCTTCACCGTGCGCATCGCCCGCGCCCAGGCGGCGTGCGTTGCTCCTGTCATAAAGATTGGGATGCGCAGCTTTTTAGCCAGCGTTGCCAGTCCGTAGACGTGATCGGAGTGTTCGTGCGTAATTAGGATTGCCGAAAGCGACTCAGGATCTTCGCCCAGCGACTTCAGCCGCTTGAAAGTCTCGCGGCACGAAATCCCAACGTCTACCAGGATTTTTGTCCGCGAACTGGCCACAAACGCACAATTCCCCCTGCTCCCACTGGCCAGCATCGACACCGTGACACACATGCAAGAGAGCATACGCGCCTCCCCTGTGGATTGGGAGTATCTTTTCAGCTATCCCATACCTTGGGGTTAACGGAAAGGATGACGGCAGGATTTGTGTCCGAAAAGGGAAAACAGGGGTGATTTTTTCTTAAAAGAGGCTCGGACTAAACTCCGCAGCGGGACTCCGACTGCTTACGCGCCCGCAGCTTTTGCTTTGATCTCCGCCAGTGCAGGAAAGGAATGCGGCGCGCACAACGTCCGTTCGGCTGGCATCGACCCGCTACTCACTGCCTTTACCAGCATCTCGAGCGCCAGCCCGGCCATGGCAGGAATCACCACCGTGGCGTAGAGCTGTCCGCTGCGCACCCACTCCTGCCCGGTTTTACTTACTCCGTCGCATCCCAGAAACGGTGTATGCAGCCAGCGCTCGTGTTCCGTCTCGTTTAAATCCACCAAGGCTTTCCGGGCGCCCATCGCCATCGCATCATTCTGGCAGACCACAGCCTTCACTTGCAGCTCTTTCGATGTGCTTAACGACATCCACGATTTCACCGCGTGGTGCGCGCTGCGCTCGGACCAGTCGCCCTTTAATATCTTCATGGTTACGCCGGTAGGTTTGGTGGAGAGAATTCCCTTGCTGCGCAAGTTGGCTGCGCTGCTGCTCGACGGTCCCTCCAGATACAGAACATTCCCCTGCGTCGATAGCGCCGCCAGTTGCTTGCCCTGGATGCGGCCCACTTCTTCCTGGTCGGGGCTGATGGCAAACACTGGAATCCTGCTGTCGCGGCGCAGTTCGGCAATGTAATCGGCCTCGCGATTCAAAATTCCCCAGGCAATTCCCGCCGACACCGCCGCCTTGGCAACTTGCGGCATGGGTGTGCCTACCGGTTCGACCAGAATGGCATCCACCCGTTGGCCTTTATCCTGAATAATTTTTACCAGTTGTTGGGATTGATTGACCGCGTCGTTTTGGGCATAAACAACGCTAATTTTGACCCCGAGCCGCGCCGCCGCTTCGGCGGCCGCCGCCGACTGCTCGGCCTGATAGTCGTTGTCCCGCGTAGTCAGCGCCACCACCACATGCAGAGGGTTCATAGAAGTCTAGACGTGTGGCCTCTAACTTCTAAGGCGGGGCCGGAAACATAAGGATTTTCCCACGACCCACTCGCGCCCCCAAGTTACCGAAGTTTTGCACGGGATCGATTCTGGCACTCACCAGGAAGCAACTTGGAACGAAGAATGAGCGTTAAGAGCTCAGGAGGGATGCCTGAACTTCAAAACTGAGAACTGCCCTTACTTTCCCTGCCGCAGATTATCCACGACCCGACGCATCACCGCTCCCCCATACGCTCCTGCAACTCCAGGCAAAGATGCCAGGAAGGATCCATAGATTTGCCCTTGCGTCGGTTTCACATGGAAGAACGTATAAGCCGCAAGCTCCATCAGGGGAATAAAGATTCCGACCACCACCACCCATCGCCAAGGCCTGCGCGGCCGCAACAGACCGAGCAGCATGCAAGCCATCAACACTAAGAGCGCGGTAAAAAGCAAATCATCGACCGCCACATCCGCCCACCCAATGCCTGCGCCGGCCAGCGCTCCCAGAACGTAAAAAATTCCTTCGCCGCGCCGCGAAGCCGGAACCGCCGCAGTACTCATCGAACTCTGCCTTTCGGTACTGACCACTCTTGACTCGTGAGCGGCTGCCAGCTACTGCTTCGGCTGCAACTAATATTGATAAAATCCCCGCCCGCTCTTCCTCCCCAACCACCCTGCATCCACCATCTTGATCAGTAGCGGACACGGCCGGTACTTAGGATCGCCCAGCCCATCGAGCATGACCCGCATAATGTCGAGGCAAACGTCGAGGCCGATAAAATCCGCCAGCGTCAGGGGCCCCATGGGATGCGCCATTCCCAGCTTGAATACCTCATCCACCGCCTCCGGCGTGGCTACACCTTCCATCACCGTGTAAATGGCTTCGTTGATCAGCGGCATCAGCACCCGGTTCGAAACAAATCCCGGCGCGTCATTTACCTCGACCGGAGTCTTTTCCAGCTTAAGGGCCAGGTTGCGGGTTTCAGAAAATGTTTCCTGCGAAGTGGCCAGCCCGCGGATTACCTCCACCAGCTTCATGACTGGAACCGGATTAAAAAAGTGCATGCCAATCACTTTGCCGGGACGCTTGGTCAAGGCGCCCAGCTTGGTGATCGAGATCGAGGAAGTGTTGGAAGCCAGAATCACGTCGGGCCGCGCCAGACGGTCGAGATCGCGAAAGATCTCCGTCTTGATCTCAAGCTTCTCGGTGGCGGCCTCCACAATAAAGTCGCAGCTCGCAAGCTTGGCGCGATCAGTCACGCCCTGGATTCGTCCCAACGCAGTGTCTTTATCAGCAGCCGTAATCTTATTCTTGGCGACCTCACGATCAAGATTCTTGGTAATGGTAGTAATCCCGCGATCCAGAAACCTCTGCTCCACATCGCACAGCACGACCGAATATCCACCCCGCGCAAAAACGTGCGCGATGCCGTTTCCCATCGTGCCTGCACCGATCACTCCTACTTGTTTGATGTCCATAAATCATTCCTCAATGCAAACGTTCGAGTCTACCATTTTGTACTGCCAGGCACCGGCAACCGCCGGCGGGGGTGTAAAATATGTATTCGCGATATCTCGTGTCGAAAGGATTTTCCCCCATGGCAATCGCCGAAGCCCTCGTCCGGCCACGCACTACTTCCTTGCACTCTCATTCCGGCCCGTTCGTCAACGAGCCCTTTTACGACTTCCGTCACGAAGACAACGCCCGCAAGATGCGCGCCGCCATCGAGCGCGTCCGCGGACAACTGGGCCGCGAATATGACCTCATCATCGGCGGCCAGCGCATCAAGACCGCCGACAAAATCAAGTCACTGAATCCCTCGCGGCCGTCCCAGGTCGTCGGCATTCACCAGAAAGCTGGCAAAGAACACGTCGAGCCGGCGCTGAACGCCGCCTTGAAGGCCTTCAGATCCTGGAGAAATGTTTCCGTTGAAGAGCGCGCCGGCCTGCTGTTCCGCGCCGCCGACCGCATGCGCGAACACAAAATGGATTACATGGCCTGGCTGGTTTTTGAAGTCAGCAAGAACTGGGGCGAGGCCGATGCCGACATTTCCGAGACCATCGATTTCCTGGAATTTTATGCGCGCGAAGCGTTGCGCTTTGCCAAGTCTGAGCCGCCCGTGCAACTTTCCGGCGAGCGCGGATCGCTCCACTACATTCCGCTCGGCGTCGGCGCGGTAATTCCTCCCTGGAATTTTCCCTGCGCCATCATGGCCGGAATGACCGTGGCTTCCATTGTCAGCGGCAACACGGTGATTCTCAAGCCGTCCAGCGATTCGCCCACAATCGCCGCGAAGTTTATTGAATTGCTCGAAGAAGTCGGCCTGCCCGAAGGCGTGGTCAACTTCTGCCCCGGCGCCGGCGCCAGCTTCGGCGACGCTATCGTCGCGCATCCCAAGACGCGCTACATCGCTTTCACCGGATCGCGCGAAGTTGGGTTGCACATTAATAAAACTGCCGCCACGCAAGCTCCCGGGCAAATCTGGATCAAGCGCACCGTTCTGGAAATGGGCGGCAAAGATGCCATCATCGTTGATGCCGATGCCGATATCGACTCGGCTGTCGAAGGCGTCGCGCAAGCCGCATTCGGCTTTCAGGGCCAGAAGTGCTCGGCTTGCTCGCGCGCTATCGTTGACGAACGTATCTACGACAAGTTTCTTGAACAACTAAAATCGCGGGTGGAAAAAATTACCATCGGCGATCCCGCTGAAAATACCAACATGGGCGCGGTAATTAACGAGGGTTCGATGAAAACGATTCTGGAATACATCGAGCAAGGCAAGAAGGATGGACGCCTGCTAACCGGCGGCGAGCGCGCCACTCAAGCCGGAGAAGGCTATTACATCCAGCCCACCGTCTTCGCCGATATTCCGGCTAAGTCAAAACTCGAGCAGGAAGAGATTTTTGGTCCCGTGCTGGCGGTGATTAAAGCCCGCGGCTTCGACAACGCGCTCGAAATCGCCAACGACACCGAGTTCGGACTGACCGGCGCGATTTACACCAAGTCGCGCGACAAGATCGATCGCGCCCGCCGCGACTTCCACGTCGGAAACCTCTACATCAACCGCAAGTGCACGGGAGCCATGGTCGGCGCTCATCCCTTCGGCGGCTTCAATATGTCCGGGACAGATTCAAAATCCGGTGGCCCGGATTACCTGTACCTCTTCACGCAAGCCAAATCGATCGCGGAGAAAGTCTAGAAAGAAAGTACCCGGTACCCAGTAACTGGAACCCAGTCTGACCCTCTTGCTTTAACTAGGTACTGGGTACTAGCTACTGGGTACTCAATTCCACTCCCGAAAACTCCCGGCACGCCGCCAGCAACTTCTCTTGCAGTTCCGCCTCGTGAGCCGCTGCTTTCGGCTTGCGCGCTTGCAGGTGATAAAAATACTGCCCCGAAACTTTGGCTGCCGGATCATCGCTCGCCGCCAGCCACACCTGCGTGCGATGTCCCTGGTCCAGATCGTCCGTGGCCCGGGGGCCGCCCATTTTCGTGGCCACCCATCCCGGCGCGAGAGCATTCGAAAAAACTTCCGGCCACCGCCGTGCCACGGCGAAGGCCAACAGCACATCGTGCAGCTTGCTGTCGGAATAAGCCGGTTGCCCCTGCCACGGACGCTGCTTCCACAGCAAGTCTTTCAAGCTGGCGTCCCCCTGAAAATGCAGTCCTGAACTCAAGTACACCAGCCGTTTCGGCCGCTGAATCAGCGCCGTGAGAATGTATGGCGCCAGGGTATTCACCGCGAACACGTGAGGAAGCCCGTCTTCAGTCTCAATCCGCCGTGGTTCTTGATATCCCACAGCGGCGTTGTGAATCACCGCGTCGAACTTACCCATTGCGTTTACCTGATCGGCCACGCTCCGAGTCTGTGCGATGCTCGACAGATCTCCCAGCACTACACCCTCTGCGCCCGGTACCGCCGCCATCGCGTCCCGTCCGCGCTGCTCATTTCTCGCGTGCAAGACCACCGTATGTCCCTGCTCAAGCAGCAGCTGTGCCGCCATTTTTCCCAGACCATCCGACGATCCCGTGATAAATACTCGCGCCATACTAGCGACCCGCCTTCTCTGAACTCGGAATCGCCAGCGGGTTTCTCTCGGCAAACTGCCACTGATGCCAAAAGGGATAAATCGGCGTCACCGCACTCGCCGCATCAAGCCTCGCAATCTGCTCTTCAGACAATTTCCAATCCACCGCACCCAGATTCTGCTTCAACTGCTCTTCATTTCTAGCGCCAAAGATGACCGTCGAAATAGAAGGCCTTTGCACTAGCCAGTTCAGCGCCACTTGCGTCACGCTCTTTCCCGTCTCCTTGGCCACTTCATCGAGAGCATCGACAACTCTGTACAAATATTCATCCGGCATCTGCGGACCCTGCTCGGCCGTCTTGTGCAGGCGGCTATGCGGCGGCAACGGTTGGCCCCGCCGGATTTTCCCCGTCAATCGTCCCCATCCCAGAGGGCTCCACACCAGCGCCCCCACTCCTTGGTCGAGTGCCAGCGGCATCAGTTCCCACTCGTACTCCCGGCCTACCAGCGAGTAATAAACCTGGTGGCCTACGTAGCGTGGCCACCCGTATTTATCGGCCACCGCCAGCGACTTCATCAAATGCCATCCGGAAAAATTCGAGCACGCAATGTAGCGCACCTTTCCGCTTACCACTAGTTGATTCAGCGTGCTCAATACCTCTTCGATCGGAGTCAGCGCGTCAAAACCGTGCAGGTGATAGATATCGATGTAATCCGTACCCAGCCTGCGCAGGCTGGCCTCACAAGCGCGAATCAGATGATGTCGCGACGAACCCAGATCGTTGGGACCGTTCTGTCCACCCATGCGAAACGTCGCCTTGGTAGAGATCAAGACCTGATCGCGTCGTCCCGCAACCGCCTTACCTAAAATGGTTTCGGAGAGTCCGTCGGAATAAATGTCCGCAGTATCGAAAAGATTGACTCCCGCTTCCAAGCAAACATCCACCAGGCGAGTCGCCTCGGCCACGTCGCTCGCGCCCCACGCGCGAAAAAATTCGTTTGATCCGCCAAACGTTCCCGTGCCATAACTCAACACGGGCACCTTCAAACCAGAGCGTCCCAGCGTTCTAAATTCCATGCAGAATAGATGCCGCGCCAGGCCGAACGATGCGCCTGCATTGCGGGAGATGACAGCTGGTTGCTAAAAATAAAAAGCCGCGCCGTTTTTCGGAGCGGCCTTCACATCGGTTAGCTACTCCGCGTCGAGTCCTGGAAACTCAAACACCACGCCCTGCGTGCCGCTTCCGCCATCCCGTGCCGTGCCCCACAGATTTCCGTTCGCATCGAAAAACAGCGGAGTGCTCGGATATCCTCCGTCACTCGCATTCGTGAACGAGTGCACAATGCTCTCCTGCCATCCGCCTCCCGACTGCGCCGCCAATTCAAACAATGCGCCGGAATCGTTGTCGCCGCCATTCAATGTTGTCCCAAATAGATTTCCGGATTTATCGAAAACCATGGCCGCCATGGGCGCATGCCCGTCCGGATCACCCGTGAAAGTATGCAGCGTGCTCTTGGTCCACCCGCTTCCCGCGTGCGTCAACTTGAACACCGTTCCGCAGCCATAGCCTTGCGCGCACGAAACATCCCCACCACTGCTGGCCGTGCCATAAAGATTCCCCGCCTTGTCAAAAACCAGTGCCGCTTCCGGCATGATGCCATCCGCCGTGTCCTTGAAGGCGTACAACTGTTCTTCGGTCCAGCGCCCATTCGGTTGCAGCTTCAGTTCAAAAACCGTCCCATCCGAAGCCGGACCGCCCTGGATCGTGGCGCCGTACAAATTTCCCTTGAGATCAAGAATCACTCCGCCCCAGGGATAACTGCCATCATTCCCGCCCACGAATTCATAGATCGCCCGGTAAGCCCAGCCCGTAGGCGTTGATTTCATTTGGAACACAGTGCCATTGTTATTGCTCCCGCCACCTCCAGTTTCACCGTAGAAGTTTCCCGCCGCATCTTTGACCAATCCCGAACTTGGCGGCGCATAAAAATAATGGACAATCTTTTCTTCCCATCCGTTTCCTGTAGGCGACAATTCGAACACCGTGCCTTCTCCCGGCCCGTGAGCGTATCCGTAGCCTTTTCCGCCAGACTCCGTGGTCCCATACATATTTCCAGCCGCATCGAAGACCAGCGTTCCGAAGGGATTCGCCCCATCCTTGCTTCCGCCTTGGAAGTTGTAGAGCACAGTCTCAGTCCAACCATTGGAATTTGGTGTGAGCTGGAAAATAATGCCTTGGTTGGCGGTGCCTCCATAAAAGGTGGACCCATAGAAGCTGCCGTCCGGACCCGGCGTGAGCCCGGCCACCGGCTGGCTCCCATCGCTCCCTCCCGAAAACGCAAACAATACTTTCTCGGTGGAGGCTAACGCTTGGCCACCCAACACGGCGACGCAGAATATCGTCGCCAAGAGCATTGCCTTGGCGGGTCCAGCACTTCGATTTGGCATGGGAGTACTCCGGGCCTAACATAGGTCACGGTCAGAAGATGCGGGGGACACGTCTGCCATGATCGCTCTATTGGTTTCCTGCCGGCCTCACTAGGTTGCTTGCAGCTGTGCGCAGCAATAGTAAAGGCCGCCCGCAGGCGGCCCTGTATGCAAAGACTTGCAGTGTGAACTAAGGCATCACCGCTGCTGGCGGCGGCGGTGTCGCCCCAACCGTGGTGGCTGCTGCCGCTTCATTCAAAATCCGGTGATGGATGGTAAACAACGCCAGTTCCAACCGGTCTGACACTCCGATCTTGTCATACACGTTGCGCAGATAATTCTTGATCACCTGCTCCGTCGTGCCCAGTTGGGTGGCGATTTCCTTGTTCTTGTAACCTTGCACGATCAAAGCCACAATGCGGAGCTCTTTCGCCGTCAGCCGGTCGCGCACGCGCAGTCCGACCATGTCGTTTTCGGTGAGTTCGCTGGGCACGGCAACGTCCTGCACCCACGTTTCGCCGCGCGCCACCTTGCGGACGCAATCCACCAAGGCTGCGCTGGTCACGTTGCGGTAAACCACGCCGTGCGCCCCATTCGACATATGCCGCTGCGCGCTCTCGCCGGTATCCGCCAGTACCACCACGCGGGTCTTGGCGCGGTTCGCCGCTTGAATAATGGCGGCAAAGTCGTTGTGAAATCCCGCCGCTACCACCAGCACCGCGGCGCGGAACTTGTCCAGAGCCATAAACATCTGCTCTTGCGTTTGAGCCTGCGCCACAATGCGCATCTCGTCTTCCACCGCCAGCACCTTCGCGATGCCGGCGCGGAAAATTGCCTGGTTATCCGCCAGTATCAGTTTGAGCATGTTATCGGCGCTCCAAAATCCTTAGTTTACGAATTCCTGACAAACTCATACGAATCAATCACGCAAGCCACGCCCTTGCCATCCGGACTGCTTCCCGTGGGATCGGCGCGTACCACCCGGCCCTTGCATTGAATCTTCACGTTCTCCTGCCCTCCCGTCACATCGGGCGGCAGCGTGATCTCAAATTCCACCGGCGAACCAATCTCCATCGACGCATCGGCCTTGATGTAGACTCCCGCCGCGCTCAGGTTTCCTGTCAGTCCCTTGGTGTCGCCGCTCGATTTGTCATCGTGAATCTTGATCGGCAATTCCAACGGGAATCGTTTCCCGGTCCGCGCTTCTTCGGACACAGTGCCTCCTGTTTCGTAGCTTGATCTCATGTGGCTCATCTCTTACCTGATATTTTATTCCGTCCTGCCCGGACTCTCCGGGCAAGCCGAGCCAACGCCTCCAGAATACGCCACTGGCAGGCCGTTCCCCCACTTTTGTTGCTCAGGGCAGGTTATATCACGGATGCATCCCGGATAAAAGCCTGATTCCGGGTTCTCTGAGGTAGAACCTAGGTTCCCCTGTGGATGGCTCGTGGAGCGGCGGACGCCCTCGTCCGCCGGCTTTTGACTCCGCTTTTGACTGTGCGGATCGAACCGCGTTCGACGTTTTGAATTGCGAAAGGGATCGGGCTAGATGAGGACGCCGAAATTACGGCTACACATGCATTACCTTGAGCCCTAACTCTGTCTCAAAGCATTCGAAGTCGCGATCGCGATGCAGCAGTTGATGTTCGAACTTCAAGCAAAACGTCGCGATAAGACAATCGACGGTTTTATAAACGGTGTACCCGCGCTCACGCAGCTCACGGTAATTACTAGCTGCGGCAATCGCAATATCTACGCCGCCTGAATCGAAAACTTCAAGCTGCAAAAGTTCGGCTCGCACCCGCGCGAAGGTTTTTTGATCCCGCAGGCCTTGCAAGACCTCGCACAGAATTAGATCGGTCATTCCCAGCCAGCGAAGCGGCAGTTCCCGCTCCAGCCATCTGGTCTCTCCATTCTCTGTGCCGCGCAAATAATCGATCCACACCGTCGTGTCCACAATCACCATGCGCTTTAGTCCGCGGTCCGCGACCTACGCGACTCATTCAGGTCGCCCTCCCAAACCACTGTACCCCTCAGGCGGCGGATCGATCCTTGAGCATGCGTCTGCACCAGCAAACGCAACCCTGCCTCCACCACCGCGCGTTTGGTCCGGACACCAATTTTTTTCATCGCGTCGCGTATTAGCCGATCGTCAATCTCTATGTTGGTTCGCATGCATGCCTCTATGTGTATGATTGTAACATTTATGTGTATTAACCGGATAGTGGCTTAGCCCTCCAACCCCGCTTGCTTCCGCTGCAGAAACCTTCGCACCGCCTCATCCCTCTCCAACCCAATCGCCCGCTCATACGCCAGCCACGCATCCTCGCGCTCACCGCTCTTGCTCAACAACTCTGACCGCGCCGCCCAATACGGCTGGTACTCTCCCAGCCTCGCATCACTCTCTACCTGTGGCATCGCATCCAGCCCAGCTCGCGGACCATACACCTCCGCAATCGCCAACGCCCGGTTGATCGCCACCACCGGCGACGCAGACAATGCGAACAAAGCATCGTAAAGCTGCACCACCTCGGCCCAATTACCCTGTCCCGTGCGGCAGCGATGCACGTGCGCAGACTGCAAGGCTCCTTCCAACTGGTATCTTCCAATCGAACCCATCATGCTCGCCCGCCGCAACAGCACTTCTGCCTCGTCGATCATCTTCCAATTCCACAGCGCCGTATCCTGCTCGGCCAACGGAATGAATTCTCCCTCCGGACTACGCCGCGCCTTTCGCCGTGCCTCCGCGTGTAATTCCAGCGCCAGCAACCCCAAAGCTTCCGCCTCATCCGGCATAAGTTCGGTCAACAATCTCGCCAGAAATAAAGCTTCCTCTGTCAGATCACGACGCGCCACATCGGTTCCCCCCGGATCACCCCACCCTTCCGCGAAGGCCGCGTAAATCGCGTCCAGCACGGTCGCTACTCTCGCCGGAAGTTCTTCGCGTTCCGGAACATGAAAGGGAATCCCCGCCTGCCGTATCTTCTCCTTGGCCCGCACCAGCCGTTTCCCCATTGCCGCCGGGGAAGTCAAAAACGCCGACGCGATCGCCTTCGCATCCAGCCCAAGAATTACCTGCAAAATCAGGGGTGCGCGAATTCCTGCATCAATCGCCGGATGCGCGCAGGCAAACATCAGCGCCAGCCGCTGGTCGGGAATCTCCCCCAACCGCTCCGCCTCGCCCGCCGCGCTCTCCAGCCTCCGCGCCATGATTTGTAACTCCTCGGAAGCAATTTCACTGCGGAGCTCTCCGCGAAAAACGTCAATCAGCTTTCGCCGTGCCACCGTCATGAGCCACGCCTCGGGATTCGCCGGACATCCCTTCGCCGGCCAATCCGCCAGCGCCGCCGCGAATGCCTCCGACAACGCATCTTCCGCCGACGCCACATCGTGCGTCCGCGCCGCCAGAAAAGCGACGAGCTTGCCGTAGCTCCGGCGCGCCACTGCCTCTGCCGTGCTCCGCGCCCGCTCGTCGCCTTGCTGCGCTTCCCCCATTACGACGACATCGCCCCCATATCCCACACCGGGCGCACCTCCACCGCCCCATGACCCGACGCCGGACACCGCGCCGCCCACTGAATCGCCGCATCCAGATTCGGCACGTCGATCAGAAAATATCCCCCGATCTGCTCCTTCGAATCGACATACGGCCCATCCAGCACCTGCTGCTTTCCGTTCGTCACCTTCACCACCGTCGCACCCGAACTGGGTTGCAACCGGTTGCTGCCCACAAATACTCCCGACTTCTTCATCGCCTCCATGAATCCGCCGTAGGCCGCTAGTCCCTGCTCCTGCTGCTCTCTCGTCAAAGACTTAAAGCCAGCTTCGTTCACATACGCCATCAAAAGGTATTTCATTCCATCCTCCTTAATTTTGATTGTAGGCAGCAAATTCCTCCGCCACTAGGATGACGCTCGCTCCCCCATCGATTTGGACATCCGCTCTTAAAATATGAAAATGAATGGACGGAATTTACCCTCTGCGCTCACAATTCTTTGTCATTCCGACGCGCGAGCGAAGCGAGACAGGAGGAATCTGCTGTCACTTCGCGTGCCCAGTCGCCGGTGATTTTTAGCACTGGACTTTTATGGCGCTTTCGTTATCGACAGAGCGATTCCCGCCTCTTGACGCTCCTTTACACCCCTCCAAACCGCCCATGATACGGTTTTGATGTAAGCTTTTCTCCCTCAGGAGATTCCCATGCCCGCTTCCACCCCCGCGCATCGCGCTGTTTCCCAATCATTCTTGCTGCTGTCCACCTTCATCCTGATCGCTTTGCCCGGCCTCGCCCAACTACCCGCGCCCGACGCTGCCAAGTCTCAAGAAAAATCCACCCAGAAGCCTCAGCCCAAGCCTGACGAATCCACTGCCGCCAGCGCCGCTCTCCTCCAAATTAACAACGCTCTTGAGGGTCTGGCCGCCAAGGTTTCTCCTGCTGTCGTTCAAATTCTGGTCACAGGCTACGGCCCGCTTCACGAGGAGAATCGCACCCAGACCGCGCTGATCGTGCGCCAGCACGCTGTTGGCTCCGGCGTCATACTTGACCCTGACGGCTATATTGTCACCAACGCCCACGTCGTCGAAAACGCGCAGCGCATCCGCGTCGCGCTTCCTCTGGCGACGGTTTCAGGCCGCTCCGTGGCAGAAGGAAAGCGCCGTGTCCTTGAAGCTCGCCTGATGGGGGTTCACAAAGAAACCGATCTCGCTTTACTCAAGATCGACAGCAAAGACTTGCCCACGCTCGCACTGCTCACCCAACAACGTCCACGAGTCGGCCAAATGGTCTTTGCCATCGGCAGCCCCGAAGGGTTGCAAAATTCCGTCACCATGGGCGTGGTCAGCGCCGTCTCCCGCCAGCCTGATCCCACCAAAGCGCTTAGCTACATACAGACCGACGCGCCCATCAACCCCGGTAACAGCGGAGGCCCGCTGGTCGATATGAACGGTTCCGTAGTCGGCATCAACACTTTTATTCTTTCCAACGGCGGTGGCAGCGAAGGCCTTGGCTTTGCCATCCCCGCGCGCATTGTCGATTTCGTCTACCAGAGCCTGCGCAAATATGGACACGTGCATCGGGTCGAGATCGGCGCCGACGCGCAGGAAATTTCCCCCACCATGGCGGAGGGCCTGCAACTCTCACAACACTGGGGAGTCATTATCGCCGATGTAAAACCCGGCGGCCCCGCCGCCGCAGCCGGATTGCAAGTGCAGGATATCGTTGTCGCCGCTGACGACCGCAGCGTCGAAACCTTGCCCCAACTTTCTTCCGCTCTCTACCTGCACCGCCTCGACCAGGTGATGAAGTTAGAAATTCTGCGTGGCGATAAAAAGAAGACTCTATACGTTCCCGCCATCGAACATCGCGACCAGATGGACCAACTTTTCGACACCGCCGATCCCGAGAAGAACCTTGTCCCTCGCATCGGTATTCTAGCCGTCGATCTAACCCCTGAAATCCGCAGTCAATTCCAGTCGCTGCGCATCGCGTCCGGAGTAATCGTCCTCGGCCGCGCCGCCGATCTCATCATGCCCGACACCGGACTACAAACTGGCGACATCATCCACTCCCTGAACACCACGCCCATCCCTGACATGACCACGCTTCGCGCCACACTCATGGCCCTAAAGCCCGGCGATCCCGTTGTGATTCAAGTGGAACGCTCGGATGGATTAACTTACTTAAGCTTCGAAATGGAATAACGATCCGAGTGATCCTGATTTCAGTTGACGATTTCTCGCCTTCGGGCGCCGGGGAATTCGAAGCGTGCAGCTGGATCTATGAAGTGTGGTGAAGGCTTTCGGCAAGAGTACTTCGCTGATCGTTCGCGGATCTGCTCCGCGATTTCCATTAAAAAAGGGCTTTTCTCTGGATTTAATCTCCGCCGGCATGCGCGGCAAACGAAGCGTTTCTATTCGACAGTTGCCTTTCGATCGCCGCGCCTATCTTGGCTCCCAATATCTCTAACACTTCCAACTCATCCCGCGTAAACCCATCCGCGCGCACCCGGTAAAGTGCCAGCACTGCCACCACGCTTCCCGATCCTTGAATCGGCACCGCCAGAGCCGATCGCAACGTGCTGAAGCGGCCGGGATCATTCAGATACCCCGGTTCCACCGACGGATTCCCATTCAAAATCGGCTTGCAATTCTGCGCCACCCATCCCGACAGCCCTTCTCCCACTGGAATCCGCAAAGAAGAAAACAGCCGGAAATTCTCTCCACTTACAAATTCGGGAATCAGAACTTTACTCTTGAGAACATAGACTGCCATCGAATCATAATCCACCAGGCGCTTGGTCCGAACCCCCAGCAGGGAAAGCATGTCCTCCAGACTCAGCGCGGCGCCTGACTTCTGGGCGAACTCAGAAAGCACGGCAGCCTCCTTCCCGGCCGCTGCCATCACTCTGAGCTGATCCTGCGCCACCCGCTGATCCACCACTGGCTTCTCTGCTTCCGCAAATCCCGCATCCGGCGCCAACCCGCGCTCCACCTTAATATCGGTCGACAATTTCGGAGGAGCCTGAAGCGGCTGCTCCTTGGCCAACTTCTCCAACTCAACATAGCGCCGCTGCAAAATTGCTACTACCCCCGGATCGAAACTAATTCCCGCTTCCGATGCCACCTTTGACATGGCTTCATCCAGCGGCAACGCGCGTCGGTATTGCCGGTCAGAGGCGAGCGCGTCAAGGCAATCCACCGCCGCTAGAATGCGCGCTCCAATCGGAATTTCTTCTCCGCGCAACCCACTTGGATATCCGCTCCCATCCCACTTCTCATGATGCGCCCGCACAATCGGAACCACCGGATATGGAAATTCCACCTGCTCCAGAATCTCCGCCCCAACGATGGGATGGATTTTCATCTTCTCGAATTCCTCCGGGGTCAGCTTCCCCGGCTTGGAGATAATGTGTTCCGGCACCGCCAGCTTTCCAATGTCATGCAGCACAGAAGCGGCTTCCAGCGCTTCCGTCTCGTCTTCGCTCAAGCCCAGGTCCCGCGCCAGTTCCATGGCGTAAATACGCACCCGTTGTAGATGGTCGCCGGTGGTTTGGTCTTTTGCTTCAATAG
Organism: uncultured Acidobacteriota bacterium; assembly: GCA_963758565.1. Lineage (GTDB taxonomy): Bacteria > Acidobacteriota > Terriglobia > Terriglobales > Acidobacteriaceae > Sulfotelmatobacter. The sequence goes on from CAVWVX010000002.1 coordinate 368,841, forward strand.
CCAAAGCGAGAGCCTCAATGGTGCGCAAGTGCAGGCTGGACACTTTCTTGGCATGCTCCTTCTCCGCTTCAAGCTTGGCCAGGTAGAGACGATAGGAACGATGGACAAGGTAGATCGGAGGCAAAACCAACAATGAAGCTTGCCATCCAATGTGTGTGTTCAGGAAACTGATCAGCCCGGCGATGGCCGCGCCCACCATGTAGTAAGGAAATAGCCAGAGATAACTATCAATCCACACCTTCGCCACACGCTTGTCTTCCGTCAGCCCGATGATGGTCGACATCGCGGCCGTATTAAGAATGAAGTGCGTGATCGCTGCTGCCGCCAGCGCCAACGGCCCCGGCCCTCGCAGCACATGAATGGCAATGAGTTGGTAGGCTCCATAGGCGGCCGCTCCGCAAATGGTGACCTGCGACAGGTTGAACGCCAGCTGCACTATCTTCAGGCGCCCAGTCGGCCTCCAATAGAACTGGGCCAGCGTGCTCACAATTCCGATCAGCATCGTCTCCGGCAAACTCATTTCCAGTACGCCTACTAGCGTGAACAGGAAATTCATCGACAACGTTCCTTCAATTCCCGGCAGGGTTACTTTGAAGGACGAGGCCAGCACCGCCGCCACCAGATAGCAGACGAACTTAACCGGATCGCTGGAATGCCAATAGGAAAATGACAGCAGAAAACAGCCGAAGGCAGTGAGAGCCATTCCGGCGATATACGCCCGCGCGCCAATTTGACGTGCCCAGGACATACGGAGTCCCCTCGATTGTTTCGCAATCGCCCGCCAATGTCCGCGCAAAAGTGCCCTGGAATGGTTACCATCGTTTCGCCTCGCAGAATCATCGCTGCTCGCCCTCCGCATCTCCATCTGCCTCAGGTTGGGGGACCTGTAGTTCTTACGCCGGGTTTACCCCCGTACACAGTCGGGTTGTTGGAGTCAATCCGCTTCCGCGGTTCCATAGAGCTGAAAGTTTCTTGCAGCATCCGCCCCGGGACAAATTGTCCCCGTCCCCATCGTTGGGACAAGCTGTCCCCCACATCGACCAAGCACCCCCTCCTAACTCATTGATTCATAACGTCATTTGGCGTCCAGCTTTGGAACTCCATCTGCACCATCACTAACGCAAGCTACTCCGCCGCAAGCCGGCGACGCGCTGTTTGAGGTTCCATGAAACGATTTCTAGCTCTGTTGCTAATTGTTATCGTTACCGGCAGCCTGGCTTATGCCGATGACTCGAAAATCTCGCCCGAGCTGCGGAATCAGCCTTCGACGCAGCAGGCACAAGTGATCGTTCAGTACGCGCCGGGAACCCAGGTGACCTGCAGTGGACTTTTAGGCTTGATCGACTGTCTCGTCAACGACATTGCGAAACTGGGTGGAGTTATCCTCGGGCAGATACCCATTGTCAATGGCGTCGTCGCGCTGCTCGACGGCAACGGCATCCAGAATCTCTCCAACCAGTCGAACGTTGTGTACATCAGCACCGACCGCCCGCTAAAGCCCACGCTCAGCAATGCAGCTTCAGCCATTAACGCGGAATTTGCCTGGCAGTCCAACTACACCGGTGCCGGCATCGGTATAGCTCTGATCGATAGCGGCGTGATCAGCCATCCCGATCTGAACATGGGCATCGTGCCGCTATCGCGAGTGGTTTATCAACAATCGTTCGTTCCCGGAAATTCCAGTGCCTCTGACCAGTACGGACACGGTACCCACATTGCGGGCCTGATTGCCGGCGATGGCCTCAGCTCGACCGGACCTCTGTATACCAAAACCTTCAAAGGAATCGCGCCGGGAGCAAATATCGTCAACCTGAGAGTGCTGGATGCCAACGGCGCTTCCACCGATAGCGCCGTGATCGCCGCCATCGCGCGCGCCATCGCTTTGAAGTCGACTTATAACATTCGCGTGATTAATCTTTCGCTGGGGCGAGCCGTTTACGAAACTTACAAACTCGACCCGCTGTGCCAGGCGGTAGAACAAGCGTGGAAAAATGGCATCGTCGTAGTAGTGGCTGCGGGTAACAATGGCCGGTATCAGCCAACGAGCGGTTATGCCACCGTTACGTCCCCGGGCAACGATCCTTATGTCCTCACCGTCGGGGCCATGAAGGACATGGGCACACCCGACCGCACCGACGATGAAATGGCCAGCTATAGCTCGAAAGGCCCGACCGTCGTTGACGCAGTAGTAAAGCCCGATCTGGTCGCACCCGGCAATCTGCTAGTATCGCTGGCCGCACCCAACTCAACTCTCTACATGCAAAATCCCGCCAATCGCGTGCCCAATAGCTACTACATCAACGGCGGAAACAGTTCGTCGTCCGCCACCTACTTCACGCTGAGCGGAACCAGCATGGCCACCGGCGTGGTAAGCGGAGCGGTCGCCGATCTCTTGCAGAAATATCCATCCCTAACACCCGACCAGGTGAAGGCCCGCTTGATGAAGACGGCATGGAAATCCTTGCCCGCCTATAGCAGCACCACCGATCTCACCACTGGCATCACCTACACCGATCAGGATGACGTCTTCACCGTTGGCGCCGGCTACATCGATCTCGAGGCGGCTCTTATCAGCACTGATCTGGCAAAGGGAACGGCAATGTCTCCCATCGCTACTTTTAGCTCCACCACCAACCAGGTCAGCCTGACGGATGATCGCTCTTCAATCTGGAATACATCCTCCACCTGGTCGAACGCCGCGGTGTGGGGATCGGCCCAGTTCGTTGCGCCCGTATCCGCCAGCACATCCTCCAGCAGCACGATTTACGGCAGCAACGTTTTGTGGGGATCGCAAGAGCCTTGGGGTAGCAACGTCCTCTGGGGATCGAACGTGCTCTGGGGCAGCAATGTTCTCTGGGGTAGCAACGTGTTATGGGGCAGCAACGTCCTCTGGGGCAGCAATGTCAACGGAGGCGAAAACTAGAATACTTTTCGATTTCTTAAAAGAAGGGGCCCAGACTCTTTCGGGAGCGGCCCCTTTTGCCTTTTTTGATATAGCGTCGGCGTCCACGCCGGCCCGGCATCTCAAAATTCCTTTCAAGTCAATCACGCGTTGTGCGCACCATGCCGTAAAATACCCTCAAGCGCCCGTAGCTCAATCGGATAGAGCATCTGCCTTCGGAGCAGAGGGTTGGGAGTTCGAGTCTCTCCGGGCGCACCATTTCTTTTCGAGATCTGGATTTGGTATCGGACGCTCTTGTTCGGCGCGATTGGAGTAGCTAGAAGGCGCTGCCGCCTCCGCCGCCGAAGCCGCCACCGGAGAATCCTCCGCCACCGCTGAAGCCGCCTCCACCTTCGCCCCAACCAGATCCGGTCGAGCTTGCCCGCGGCGCTGACACAAATACCTGGTGCATATCGGTCGCCATGCCATGCATCGAGGAACTGAAGAAGATGGGATTGAAGCCCATACCATACCCGTATCCCGGGCCCACGTACCAACTCGGCGGATCTTTGATGATGCCCGCGAAGGCCTGCGCCCAGTGGTGTTCGACGCCGAGCGCCATGGCGTAGGGAAGAAACTTCTCGAAGGTATCGGACGGCATCGTCTTCAGGCGTTCGCCATCGACGCGATTCATAAACTCCTGAAATCCGAGGACAGCGGTGTGAATGCGCGATCCCTGCAGTGTTTTCGCCGTCATCTGCCGTTCGAACAGCCACCAGATCACGATTGAAATCACCAGGCATACAGCGAACAGCGGAATCGAACTGAAGAAATTCACCCAACCCAACGCCGACAAGACGATGAATGGTAGAAAGAGGCAAGCGCCCGCCGCGATGCTGTAAAAATTTGCCGTTTCCGGATCGAGTGCGTAAATCCCCTTGCGCTTCAGCGCCGACATAATGTCGGTGCGGATTACCGGCACAGCGGTATAGAAGCGATTCTTCAGGTCGGAGAGCCGGGTTTGCTGCACGTCGCCGGGAAAAATATTAGTGAGCATCACCCGCTCGTGCGGCACCACTCCTTTATCGGTCCACTGCGACATGGGCTTGAGCAGGTGAAAAATGTAATCTTTGTGATGGAACAGCAATCCTTTCTCGTCGGTTTCTTCGATCTTCAAATAGCCGCGCACGGCAAGATCGACGATGGTCGATGTAATATCGCGCGGGTGAATTTTGTCGTCGAGCAAGGTCCCAGCCTCTGCCGGAGAAAGTCCTTCCGGCGGCTCGTACATGGGCGCGACCGACATGCCAGGGTCGGGATCGCGGCCGCGGTACCACCACAACACGAACATTACAGCGAAGATGACCAGGGGCAGAAGCACAGCCGGGTTGCCGCCGATGAACCAAAAAATCCTGGTCAACGCTCCTGGCTCTTTCAAAATCCCCTTGGGCAAATAAACGTCGATGGTGAGCCCGCCGCGCATGGGCAGCGGGTGCCTGGTTTCCACTTCAACGTCCGAGCCATTTACGGAGACGGCTGCATCCTGCGCGTTTGAGCCATAGACTCCGGTAAAAGCCTGCGCCCGCAACTGTCCGGCCGCGCCGGCAGGGAAGCGTACGGTGGCCGAGGCGTGATCGATGGGCACCTGCCAATCGTTGCCCGTAACGTTCCAATAGAACTCGTCGTGAGCGTCAATGTCTTTGTCTTTACCGTCGAAAAAACGCGTCCCATTTCGCACCCGGTAAGCGATCTCGACGGTGCGCATGGCATCGACTGCGTTGGGTATATAAATTTTCAAATCGCGGTAAGCGCCGGTGCGGGAAGAATCGTATTTCAGCTTGGCGCCGGTTTCGTCGGTGACGCTGCTGATTTCGATGAAAAGTTGATAATTCGTTCCATCCGGACCAGGATATTCGACGGGAATGGTTCGGTGAATGCCGTGCCACTCGCCATCGAAACGCAGCCTGATGGTTTCGTTGACCAGGGCACTGCCATCGGGGTTGACGGTGATCGTGTCCTGGAAATCGGAGACGCGCCAGGATTTCGCGGCGGCCGGAAGGGCGAGGATCAGAACGGTTAAAAGGGTCAGTATGACCGCATTCGTTCTGCGCGCCGTCCGTCGAAACAGCAGGTCCCTGCACTTCGCATTGCGATTGGAAGAATCAATCGCGACGCTCCCGTCGGGATGACAGACCTGCATCGGCCGGGTCATGCGATCAGAACTTCACCGCGACTGGTTCCCGGTCGGCGGCGTCGGTGGTCTCGAAGAACTGGCGCGGGGTGAAGTTGAACATGCCGGCCAGAATATTGGTGGGGAACGACTGAATCTTCGTATTCAGGTCGCGCACCACCGCATTGTAATAGCGCCGCGAGTTCTGAATCGAGTCTTCGGTCTGACTCAGCGATCCTTGCAACTGGGTAAATTGCTCCGAGGCTTTCAGCTCGGGATAATTCTCAGCCACGGCGAACAGGCTCTTCAGTGCGCCGGTGAGTTGGTTCTCGGCCACGGCCTTGCCCTCCGGCGTGGTGGCCTGCATAGCCTGCGAGCGGAACTTGGCGATGTTTTCGAAGGTGCCTTTTTCGTGCGCAGCATAGCCTTTGACGGTCTCGACCAGATTCGGGATCAGGTCATGCCGCCGCTTGAGCTGCACATCAATATCGGACCAGGCCGAATCGCAGCGCACCCGCAACTGCACCAGGCTGTTGTACATGCCGATAAGCACGACGGCGATGACCACGAGCAGTACGAGAAAGATGATGCCGAACATGAGCGGCTCTCCTTGGGAAAAATGAGGCTGGTTGCGGATTCAATGGGACGTTAGCACAGGGAAGCCGGAGGCGCAAACCGGTACGGTTATTTAGCTCAGGCAGGAGCCGATCATTATGGTCGGTGACGTGGCGATGTTGCAACAACCGTGCAGAGCGCACCCGCCTCACGCTGCCGCCGTTCCGTTTTCGTCATTCAAGAATGCCGACGTATGAGATGATTCCCGTTACAAACTCCAAAGTCTCGTTCGTACGTTTCGAAAAAATATGGCAAGAGACATCGTTCGAACCACTAACGCCCCGTCACCGCCGCCCACCTACAGCCAAGCGGTACGAGCAGCGGGACTTGTCTTCGTTTCAGGCACGGGGCCGCAAGATCCCCTAACCGGGAAGATTGTTGGCGATACCATTCAGGAGCAGACCAGGCAGTGTCTGGAGAATGTATCCGCCATCCTGAAAGCCGCAGGCACTTCCCTCGAACAGGTCGTGAGCGCGACAGTCATCCTTCTTGAAGAGTCAGACTTCGCCGGAATGAATGAAGAGTGGATCAAGTGGTTTCCGTCGAACCCGCCAGCGCGGCAAGGCGCCAAGTTGCCCGTTCGAATCCCTGGCATGAAAATCTCCGTAGCGGCCATTGCCGAGGCTTGATGCCGGAGTTTTGAGTGAAATGGCGATCATTCAACAACTACACATCACTGAGTTCGTTTTTCGAGCCAACGCTCGAGCTTGCTCCGGCTCACACCTTTGGTTGTCTGCAATTTCCATTCCTCCTGCCGATTGAAAGCGGCAAACCAGCATTCGACTTGATCCCCTGTGACGATGTACACCATAATGCTTCCCCTGCCGTTCGCAACCGTGTTGGCGCTGTACCACACAAAACAGCCGGACGGCGTGAAGTTCTGAATTCGCCGTCGGAGATTGGCTTCGCTGTGTTTTCGGTCGTTACTGTGCGGCAACGTCGGCAGCGGAAACTCGGAGTAATCGTCCCTCATTCGCACGAACGAGAATTGCCGGATCACTCTATTAGGCGTAAACGGCGGGAACGTTACCTTCTCTTGGTATGACTCAGCCTTAACCGTGTCGTATCTGTTGAGCGGAATCTCCGAAGCAATGAGACCATATCCGGAGAATCCTAGCCACTTGTCGTCGAACCAGTTGTCGATCTGAATGACCCAAAATTCCTGTGGCGCGTGATCTGCAATCAACTCGCTCACAATGGAGTTCAGCGCTTCGATAAAGCCGGGATCGTCAGTGTCTCCGGCCGACATTTGAATTGGCATGCATCAATTATGGGGTAGACTTGCCCGACCTTCACACAATTGTTGAAAGCAGGCGAGAGTGCTTTCGGTATGACGCCGGGGCGGTCGTCGTATTACGGCGCGGTTTGAAACTGCATGACCTGGCTCTGCGCGCCAGTTCCGGTGCCCTTGCCTTGTCCGGTTTGCACTACGAAATAGTACGTTGTATTGGCGCGAAGATTTTTCACCCAGACGGTGTGATTGAAATCGCCATTGGGTTCGTGCGTGCCTCCCCAGGGCTTCTCCGCGATCTGCGAGAGATTATTCGGGTCGGTGCCGTAGTGGACGATGCTGCTGCCCGCGGCGTCGGTAGACCAGGCGATCTCTGCCGAATCGCGCGTGGTTTGATTCACGCGAGGGCCGTCGGTGATGCGCTCGGCTTTCTGAGCGTATGCGGCCAGCGACACTAAAGCGGCTACCAGAGAAAGCAAGAAAAGTCTTTTCATAACGTCGTCCTTTCCAGAACAGGTGCCGCACACGCGGCATTTCCACAACCTGAAGTCAGATGCCGTGATTGCCGCAGACGTTGGGGACGATTTCAGCTTGGCTTGCTTCCGCTTACGATGCGGACTTCAGCCGGAAAGCTGATGCCGCCGCTAGTTGCATAGGGCTGCATCGTTTCGAGGGCCTGCCGCTTCACCTCCGCCCGTGTTTCGGCGGACAGCGTGGCCAGCTTGTCGCGAAGTTTTTCCGACATCTCGGTTCGCAGGTTCCAGAATTCTTCCAAGGACATCGGCGCCTGAATCTCGAAGTGCAATACGCGCTCGGCCGGGCCCGCGACGCCAACCTCAGCAAAGACATTGCGCAGTTTGCCGTCCGGGGCGAAGCGGAACGCGTCCGGTGCGTCAGGCTCGGGGCGAGGCGTCTCGACAAAGCGCTCCATCACGCGCGCCAGTTCGTAGTGAAAAGGGTTTTTCTCGGCCGCGCTCCACACCGCGAATGCGAGCTTTCCTTTGGGTTTGAGAACACGCATCGCTTCTTGAACGCCCGCGGCCGGAGAGGGAAAGAACATCACTCCGAAGCGGCTGACCGCGGCGTCGAATATAGAGTCGCTCATGGAGAGCGAGTCGGCGGAGGCAACCTCGAACCTCGCATTCTTCAATCCCAGCTGAGCCGTAGCTCGACGAGCGCCTTCCACCATTTCGGGCGCGGGATCGATGCCGAAGACGCTGCCTTGCGGGCCAACCATGGCGGCAATGGTGAGAGCAGGCTCGCCCGGGCCGGTCGCTATATCGAGTACGGAGTTGCCGCGGCGGATCTGCGCGGCATCGACCAATGCCTGCGTGACCGGAGCAAACATCTGCCGGATAATTTCGCGATTCTTCTCCCAGAAAGGTGCGGAGGCACGCCAGTTCTTGATGACTTCCGGGTCAGGCTGCATAACGAGAAGTATACCCGTGACTAGACCGACACCTCAGAGGCCGGAGGCGGTATTCCGTGTGTAAGCTGGAGTGAGTCCTTGATAAAGTGGATAGGAGTAAAGGAGACCGCGCTGATGGATACAAATGTGATGATCATGTTTGCATCGGTTTTGTGCACGATGACGGCACTCTGCTTCATGGAGTTGCGCCGCATTCGCAAAAAACTGGAAGCGCAGCCGGACGTAAAAGTGGAGACAAAGTAAAGCGGCTGCTTACTGCTGTGGGGCGAAGTAGCCTTTGCGGGAGCGAACTTGCAGGTCTTTCTTCAGGGTGGAAATTTCAATGGAGCGGTAGCGGCCGTCGGCGTCAAAGTCGGCGGGCCGGTAGCTCACCACGTACTGGCTGCGCAGTTCGTCCTCAATGGCGGCGAAGGAGCGGGTAATGTCCTTCATCTTGAAAGGAAAAAATGCCCGGCCGCCGGTGGCGGCGGCAAGTTGCTCTAACACGCGATCGCCACGCAGAATCAAGCCGCTGTCGTCAGTCGAAATTGCGTAGATGATGACTTCCGCACGCTGCGCCATTTCGATGGCCTGCGCCCGAGTGTATTCGCTTTGGTTGTCCTCGCCGTCGCTCACCACCACGATCGCCTTTCGCAGCGGATGATCGGGCCGATCCTTTAAAAACTTTTCCTTGCTGGCCTTGTAGATGGCGTCGTAGAGCGCGGTTCCACCGCCATCCTGCAGTTTATGAATTCCCGCGGAGAGCAGTTGCACGTTGTCGGTTAGGTCCTGCGTCATCGCGCTCTGGTTGTTGAAGCCGACCACGAACGCCTTGTCAAAACCCGCTCGCACCGTGTGTTGCAGGAAATTGATGGCGGCATTCTGTTCGAAATCAAAACGGCTATGCACCGATCCACTCACGTCGATGAGCAGACCCAGGTGCAGAGGCAGATCGGTCTCCCGGCGAAAATTAATAATCGATTGCGGCGGCTTGTGATCGTCCAGGATGGCGAAATCCTTTTCGTTCAGGTCGCGCACAAATTTGCCATGCTTGTCCGTGGCGATGAACAGCACGTTTACTTCGTCCACTCGCTTATGAATGGTGAGCAGTGCGCCCGTCTGCGGATCGTCTTCGGTGGCGGAGTTTTCAGAGGCCGGTGTGGCAGGGTATGTCGCCACACTGGCGGTGCTGCTGTAGGCATTGGACTGGCTGAAAACGGGGGCTGCGCAGGCCAGCAGGAACAGGCCAAGCATGGCTGCAATTCGCCGAAACACCGAGTATTTCATGCCCGAAGCGTCCAATTTTTTCACTCTCACCCATGGCTAGGGGGTGCTCCTGCTTATTAGATGCAAGTCTCGTGCCGAAGGGCGGCAGCCATTTGCCCGTTGAACTGACTCTAGAAGGAGGAGAAGTGAAGTGCCAAGTTACAAAAGGAGCACACGAATGGTCATGACCGTAAACCTGCTTCTGTTAACGCTTTCGGTGCCGCGTTACGCGCCATTTCTACGACGCTGAGATTACAATTTCAACAGAACTCTGACGACCTCGCTATACAGGAAATTCGGGACTGACCCCGGGAGGAACCTGATGCTGGTGAAGATGAAAAAGTTTGCGGCATGTTTTCTGGCGCTGTGTTTGAGCGCCTCTTCGGCCTTTGCGGCCAATGACGAAAAGGAAACCGAACGCGTAAAAGATGCCGGCGAAGTGATGAAAGAAATTCTGAATATTCCGGACGACATCCCGCAGGATTTATTGGATAAGGCGGAGTGCATCGTGATTTTGCCCTCGGTCTTGAAAGGAGCGTTCGGAGTTGGCGGCAGTTACGGCCGCGGGGTAATGATTTGCCGCAGCGGCGAACACTACACCGGTCCTTGGGGCGCTCCGGCATTGTATGCGCTCGAGGGCGTGAGCATTGGATTTCAGCTAGGCGGCCAGGCCACGGATTTTGTTTTGCTGGTAATGAATCCCAAGGGAGCGCGCTCGCTGCTCTCCAGCAAAGTCAAGTTGGGAGCGGATGCTTCCGCCGCCGCCGGCCCTAAGGGCCGAACCGCCGAAGGCGCCACGGATGTGGTGATGAATGCCGAGATTCTTTCCTACTCGCGCAACAAAGGCTTGTTTGCCGGAATCTCTCTGGAAGGTTCAACCCTGCGTTCCGATGGCAGCGCCAACGCGAAACTTTACGGCAGAAAGCTCACCGCGAGAGAAATTATTGTCGAGCACAGAGTTGGCGTTCCAGCGTGCGCCCGCCAGTTAGTCTCCCTGCTGGATTCAAAATCGCCGAAAAACAAGTCGGATCCAAGATCGTTGCAGTAGTCACTTCGATGCCCGTAAATCACAAAGTCCCGCAACCGGTACGCTGCTCCTGGGCGCGCGGCGACCTGATGATTCGCTATCACGATGAAGAGTGGGGCGTGCCTGTCTACGATGACCGGAAGCTTTTTGAGTTTCTTATTTTGGAAGGCGCGCAGGCCGGACTCAGCTGGGAAACGATTCTCAACAAGCGGGAAAATTATCGCGCCGCTTTCGATGCCTTCGATGTGCAAAAAATCTCCCGCTACGATTCCCGCAAGCTGGCACAGTTGCTGCAGAATCCGGGCATCGTCCGCAACCGGTTGAAGATTGCTTCCGCCGTGCGCAACGCCCAGGCGTTTCTGCGCATACAAAAAGAGTTCGGCAGCTTTCACCGCTACATTTGGCAGTTCGTCAATGATCGTCCGCAAGTAAATGAATGGAAGCGCGGCGAAAAGCTGCTGGCGCGATCTGACGTATCCGATGCCATCAGTAAGGACCTAAAAAAGCGCGGCTTCAATTTTGTGGGATCGACCATCTGCTATGCCTTCATGCAGGCGGTGGGCATGGTGAACGATCATGCGGCGGATTGCTTTCGCAGGAGAGACACTTAGGGGCACGACGCAGCAAACTGAATCACTTGTGCTGCTTGGGATCCGGAACATCCTGCGCTTTCTTATCATTCAGATCCAGCCCGTAGCTGGGATGATCGTAGGTTCCTGAGATTTTCACCGGGACTACTTCCCCTTTTTTCTTTTTCTTGAAAAACGGTTCCATCGCCTTTAGCAGAAACGCTTTTGTTCCAGTTTCGGTATTCGAGATTTTTGTATCCACCTGCATCTGGCCGCGCAGATCAATCTTGTAATTGAGCAGGTCATAAGTGCCGTGCATCCGTGCCGACGCGCCCGGCACGCCGAACGAAAGATCGGTGAAGGTAGAGATACCATTCCGCACATTTACCTGGCCGGTCAAATCAGTCAGCACGGTTTCCGGATCGGCGGTATCTTTTTCTCCCTGCGCTCCCGCGCTCAACTTGTTCACGCCTTCTTGCGTAGAAGTTTCAGAAAACTTCCCCGCCTCGATGCCAAAGCTGCCCCGCAGTTTGATTTTCTTGATGAACGCTTCGTCGCCGGGTGGGATCTCGACCCGCGCGCGCAGCGTAGTCTTACCCGACATAGGCGGACGGCTCGCCTTCACAAACAAATGCAACAGATCGTCGATGCGCGCATTGCTGGAGCGGAAATTGATCGCCGCAGTCTTCCCCTTGCCCTCCGGAGATTTTGCAACGCTCCCTTCCGCGATCAGCCGGGTCTTCCAGAAATCGACGGTCACCTGCTTTAGGTAAGTATCGCCGTGGATGGCGTCAACATAGGCGCTGAACACAGTTGTCAGGTGAGTGGGGTGCCCGCCCATCTTCACTTCAAAATCGGGGATGTCCGTTTTGCCATCGATATCGATGTGCCCGAGCTTTCCTTCAAATTTTCCCTTGGAAGAGAGCAATCCGGCGACACCGTGATAAACGCTTAGATCGGCGTGCTCAAAGGTGTATTCGCCAGAGATGGGAGTTTCGCCCGCATCGCCTCTCTTCCAGTTGCCAAATTTCCCCTGCACCGCAATTTCACCCGGAGGCTCAGGATTGTGCACCTTCAGCTCGTAATTGAAGGGCCGCTCCGGAATCACATTGCGCAGCAAAGCTTCATGAACATCGAAGCGCAAGGGTGCCTTGCCGGCGTCGTTATAAGCAAACTCCACGGTCGCGCCGTTGGCGACAATTTCATCCACTGAGATGGTAGCTGGCGTGGTATGCAGAGCCTCGCCGGTTCCTAAAGCCGGAACAAAAATGTGCATGCCTTCGGCTGTAACCCGGCTTACCCGGCTCTGAAGAATTCCAGCATAGCTGCCCTGAATGATAAGCCGGTCGATGGTGATGATCGGCTTTTCTGGATGCGAGCCGTGGCGAAAGACCACTCCCTCGAGCACACACCCGGGATAGGGAAACATCTTCTGACGAAAGGAGCGCACTTCCACTTGGCTGTCGCTGGACTCGTGCAAATCTTCAATAATGGCCGACTGCGAGAAAGGTTTTCGGCAGAACACGATCGCAACCGCAAGAAGAATTAGCAGGATGCCCGCAACGATCAGGCCAATCCGTCCCCAGCGAAAGCCCGGGGTGGGCCGCTGCCGTTCGAGCTTTGGGGGCGGCATCGCGGTCGCTTGGGCCATAGAGTTTTGAGGCAGGGTTGCTCGCGGAGGTTGCTGTCCAAAATGCCGGCAGCGCGTGACAGTTTTTTAATGATACTCCCGCATGGCGGAACATCAGGCGCGGCGGATGTAAAGAAAAGTAAATCTCCGGGGAACTTGCTGGCGAAAGAACCTGCAACGCCCTACGAGTAAATCCCCGGCGCCTCATGCCCCAGTTTCTGCACATACTCTACGTATGACCCGGGATAAACCGTGGGATTGCGCTCCGTGCCGCTCTCGCCGCCCAGTTCCAGCACACGTGAACCGAGACCGCGAAGGAACATGCGGTCATGCGATACGAAGATCATGGTGCCTTCAAAATCTTTCAAAGCGTCCACCAGCATTTCCTTGGTCGCAAGATCCAGGTGATTGGTCGGTTCGTCGAGCACCAGGAAGTTCGGCGGGTTGTAGAGCATGCGCGCGATGGCCAGCCGCGATTTTTCTCCGCCAGAGAGTGCGCGGATCTTTTTATCCACGTCGTCGCCGGAGAACTGGAAGGCACCCGCCAGGCTGCGCAGCGAGCCGATGCTGTCCTGGGGAAAATCCTGTTGCAACTGTTCGGTGACGGTGAGATCGGAATTGAGAACATCTAAAGACTGTTGCGCGAAGTACCCCATGTTCAGGCTGGCGCCGAGTCGCACGCTTCCCGCATCCGGAGCACTGGCCCCGGCAATCATTTTAAGCAGCGTCGTCTTACCCGCGCCGTTTCTGCCCATTACGGCCCAGCGCTCTCCGCGGCGTATGGTGAGATTGAAGCCTTCATAAATCACGCGCGGACCGTAACTCTTGTGCAGATTCTCCAGGACGGCCACCTGTTCGCCCGATCGCGGAGGAACGCGAAAGTCAAACTTCACCACCGTGCGTTTCTTTGGCAGCTCGATCTTCTCGATCTTATCCAGCGCTTTGATCCGGCTCTGCACCTGGGCCGCTTTGGCGGCGTGCGTTCTGAAACGATCGATGAAGCGCTGCTCCTTGGCCAGCATGGACTGCTGCCGGGCGAACGCCGCCTGCTGATTGCTCTCCCGGATCGCGCGCTCGCGCTCGTAGAAGTCGTAGTCCCCCGAGTAGGTGATGATTTCGCCGCCATCAATCTCTGCAATCTTTGAAACCAGGCGATTCATGAACTCGCGGTCGTGCGAAGTCATCAGCAGCGCGCCGGGAAACGACTTGAGAAACTGCTCCAGCCAGATGATCGATTCGATGTCGAGATGGTTTGTCGGTTCGTCCATCAGCAACACATCCGGCATTCCGAGCAGCACGCGGGCCAGCGCCACGCGCATCTTCCATCCGCCGGAGAGAGCGCCCACGTCGCCGTCAATCTGATCGTCCTTGAATCCCAACCCATGCAGCACCTCACGGGCCTGCGATTCGAGCGCGTAACCGCCTAAATGCTCGTACTCCTCCTGCACGTGGCCGAAGCGCTCAAGAATGCGGTCCATGTCATCCGCCTTTTCAGGGTCGGACATTTCATGCTGCAAGGCTTCGAGTTCGTGGTGCAAATCGCCGACGCGTCCGCTGCCGGCGATGGCTTCATCCAGCACCGAACGGCCTTGCATTTCCTCGACGTCCTGGCGAAAGTAGCCGATCGACAACTTCTTGGGGACCGAGACCGTTCCATCGTCCGGACTTTCCTCGCCGACCACCATACGGAAGAGCGTTGTCTTGCCCGAGCCGTTGGGACCGACCAGTCCAACTTTTTCGCCGGGATTCAACTGAAACGAAGCATCCACGAAGAGCAACTGCTTGCCATACTGCTTATTGATGTTTGAAAAAGAGATCATTTTGAAGGAGTGGTTCGCGACACGGTGACTCTTCTAGTGTAGCCGCAGGGTAGGCTGGCCAGGAAATTGTGCCGCCAACGCCTGGCACATTGGGATCAGTGAACAGAAATCCTGGATCGCAAACTTCGCACTTGACATTGTCAGATAATCCACTACCATATGGTTGTGGATAGATTGGGTACAACGTTTGCCGCTTTGTCGGATCCAACCCGGCGGGCAATGGTCGAACGACTCTCCCACGGGCCAGCCTCTGTGCACGGATTGACGGAACCGTTTTCGCTCTCGCAGCAGATGATTTCAAAACATATCGCTTATCTGGTGCGGGCGCGGATTGTGATCAAGACCAAGCGTGGACGAGAGAGTGTGTGCAAACTTAGGCCAGAGGCAATTAAAACAGTCGGCGACTGGGCCTTTAGCTATCGCCGGTTCTGGGAAGAGAGCTTCGACAAACTGGAAGTCGTTGTAAATCAAATGAAGAAAGATCAAATGAAGAAGATCAAATGAAAAAAGAGGAGATCAGAGATGACAAAAAGCACCGTGAACGAAATTGAGCGGATGGTGATTACAAGAATTTTTGATGCCCCACGCGAGTTGGTTTGGAAGGCGTGGACAGACCCCAAGTACGTGATGCAGTGGTGGGGGCCAAAAGGTTTTTCTTCGCCGGTCTGCAAGATGGATTTTCGTGTGGGAGGAAAATTTCTCTGCTGCATGAAGTCGCCGGATGGGCAGGAGTTCTGGAATGCCGGTGAATACCACGAGATTGTTCCCCAGGAAAAGATCGTTTCTTCCATGTATTTCTCGGACTCTAAGGGAAACAAGATTGAGCCTGCAGAATTAGGAATAGAACATGAGGCGATAGACGGCGCGTACGACACCACCCTCTTTGAGGATCTCGGGAACGGCCGGACGAAACTCACCTTCATTGGCAACGAACCCATGGAGAGCGCGAAAAACAGCGGTCAAATGGAAGGCTGGAACCAGATACTCGATAAAGTTGCTGAGGTTGTTAAGAAGCTGGCGCAGGCGAAATAGCAAGTTAGAGTTTCGATAATTGTCATGCGCGAGATCGGAACGTAAAGCCGGTCCGTTCCCGCAACCTATAAGGAGCGGACCGGCTTTCAAACCGCAGACGCCCCCCAGCACCGGGCCGCATCCTTTCGACTCTGCTCGGGGCAGGCCCTTGTAAAGCACCACTCTTCTGATCACTTGCGCCAGAAAATTGGTTTGTACCTGTCCCAGTAGGCGTACCCCAGATAAGCGGTCAGCACAAAGACAACCAGACCGATCCACAGGAATGAGGGCATCAACCTCGCATTCACGACAACAATTCCTATCGCATCGGGCGCGAGGAACAATATCGCTAGCGCCGGGAAGGTGCCAACCAGCAGCATGAACCCTGCAACGATCTCAGTAACCTTTACCATCTGGAATATGCCCGAGGCCCAAAACATTTGCGTGAAGGCGACCATCTGCGGCGGTACACCTTGCGCTGATTTGCCCATCATCAACCCGCTAACGCCACTTGCCAGCATAACCAGGCCTAGCAACATTCGGATCGTAATCACCACATAACGGTTGCGAAAATCCATAACCCTCACACTATCGACAGTCCGGGCAATTCTTCGCCGGAGAATTGAGAAGCAAGTCTCCTGCAAACGGATACGATTGCTGGCTTCGCTGGGGTCTCACTGAGTATTTTGGAATCATAGCATCTGCTTTTTTTTGCGAAGGCGGGTACGGCGACGGCATCGGCAACGGGTGGTGTAGAACGGGCGGGAGTTGCGCCAGCAGCATCGCCGCCCCTTAGTCGCTCGTCGAATGGGCCTTGCTTCAGCCTGTTGGATTCTAAGCTGCAAGCCCATATCTTATTGCCGCTTCAAGCGTATCGATATCTATATCCTTCAGCGCTTTAAACCGAATGCAATATCCGGTCACGCTCGCCTTGCCTAGTTTTGTTCCATAGGTTTTGGCCAGATACTTCTTGTCTTTGAGACCAAGAATATAAACGGAAATTCCGGTTTTGTTTCCGCTCACCCCAATTTGAAAAAACTCTCTACTTTTTCCATTGGCATATTTTATTGTGTGAACTCCATATCCAATCGTAGGATTGGAAACAGTATGATTTTTGCTGTCTTTACCATCGAAGAACCATAATTTGCAGTCTGGCGACATTTGAAGCACGAGCCGGTGCAACTCGCGCATGTCACTGCGTTTTGACTCCGGCAGGCTGGTAATATACTTCTCGACTTGTTCTTGTACGTTCATATGTTCTGCTCCCAAGCTGCGCGCACGAGATTATACGAGGTTTAATCCTTCTCCCCGTTGCAAGGGCGCGGACACGGCGCAATTCGCCTCGGGTTTCAGGTATTCAGTTGGCTTGGCGAGGAGGGCGCTGTGGGCAGAAGCGTTGGTTGAAGTCTCCATTACGCTTCATGATAGGATTTCGCGGGGAAAAACTTAGGCTCCATGGCAAGGAATACCACAGAATGGAAGACGATTGCGACGTGGATCTCGTTGGTTGGGTGTGTTGTAGGAGTCGCGACTCTTTACTACGCGAGAAGAGACAAGGGAAAAGAGGAAGCAGTCGATCGGCCGATTCTCGTGATCAAGGGTGGTCGGCTCAGTGGGCGTGGAGAAACCGGCATCAATGGGGCTATGACGGAAAGTGACGAGGCGGTTCTAACAATTGCCAATGAGGGCAAAAGTATCGCAGGAAATATAGAAATTGAGATCGATGGCAAGAAGACGCCCGTTTTTGACATCGGACCAGGGGATTCTGGAGAACCTAAGGTTTATCGATATTGGCACCTCACGATCACAACGAAGGGCTGGGTTACCTTCGAAGGTACGATTCATTACGTCGATAAAATCAAGCCTTCGGCACCATATGAGGAAAAGTTTTGTTTTGAGTCTTACGAACTTCTTGGAAAATCGCTCGGGTCTACTACATTCAGCACAAGCTTGAAACCGTGCGGATAGTAATACTCATCCGGTTATGCTCGGCAAGATACCGTCCTCGGTGCGACCGTTGGGATTGACTTCATCGTACACTGCCCGGCTGGAACGTCAGTGGAGGCGCCCTTGAACGATAAGAGCAGAGGACGGCAGATCTATGGGAGCCCTTCAGCACTTAAAAAGGCCAAAGCAGATAAGAAATTCGCGTACGTTGTGGCCTTAGGGAAGGCGGTAAATGCGCTCAATTCCGCACATTCGCTCATGATGAGCACCGCCAACCGAAATACTCCTGAGGCCATGCGTGACCGGATGAATGGCAACTTCTTCGTGTCTGGAATCCTCTATGAGACGCTGAAGCTGATACGTGCGATGAGTGGCGTTTTCAGGGATGACAAAAGCTTTGAGGCGAGCTTTCGACTTGTACTCAAGGACACCTCCGCGCTGGCGCTGGAAAAGATGCATCTAAAATCGGCGAGACACGGCTTCGTATTTCATTTTGCGCCTGATAGATTTGCCGAGGCGATCGCGAAGACGCCGATGACGGAATGCGTATTTACGTCTTCAGGGCCTGAAGAGAAACGAGGGAGCGTTCACTACGAGTTTGCCGACCTCATCACGGCGGAAATGATGGTGGGCAAGCGGATCAATGACGAGGCATTGGTGAGCGAGATGTTCAAGAAGATGCTCGATCTCGTACAGAAGATCACTGAACACTCAGAGAACTTTATTGCTGACCAGTTGAACGTATGGGGTTTTGAGGTGCGTGCTTCGCAATCGGTTTCGGATCATGCCTGACACGCTCTACCTCTTGCACTGTAGCCTGTTGATTCGCCCTGGAAAGACTACGAGATGCGAAAAGGCTTCACTAGAAATCCAAAACCGGACGCCCCCACGACTCCGGTCAAGAACTACATCACACCGAGCGGCCTCGAGCGCCTTAAAGATGAGCACCGGTTTCTGCTCACCCGGGAACGCCCGGCCGTGACGGAGGTGGTGGCGTGGGCCGCCAGCAACGGCGATCGCAGCGAAAACGCCGATTATCAGTACGGTAAGCGGCGACTGCGGCAGATCGATGGGCGGATTCGCTTCCTCACCAAGCGCATCGAAGCCGCGGAAGTGGTGGACCCGGAAGCTCGGAGATCGGGGCAGGCGGCGGCGCGAGCATTCTTCGGAGCGACCGTGCGCTATGCCAACGCCGCGGGTGCGGAGCGTGTGGTCAGCATCGTGGGCACCGACGAAATCGATCTCGACCGCAACCACATCAGTTGGGTGTCACCGCTGGCGCGCGCGTTGATGAAGTCGACAGCGGGTGACAGCGTAGTTCTTCAGCTGCCAGGCGGTACAGAATACTTGGACGTACTGGAAATCTCTTACCAGCGCATCCACGTGGAACCGTTCCGTGAACCGCCTGGATCCGAGGCCTCGGCAAAAAGACTTCCTCGCCGACGCTAAATCCACCAAAGGAAAAAAACAGCGAGGTTAGTTATCTGCACCGGGATGCGGGGCCGCACTTCCAGTCGCCGAGCCCCGGCTGTGAGGTCAAAGGTAGAGCAGTTCTTGAATGAAATGGTAGAATTTCACGTGTGCTTTTTTAATGACTCGGCATTGGGCTCTTGAAGCGCTTCACGGGAAAAATGGCGATGCACTACAGAAATCCAAGGAAAAGTGGACGCACCTTTACGCGGTTGCACATTTGCCATTTTAGATGAGATGCGAAAAGAGCCATAAACACGTCGTAAAGATCAGCAACTTGCAAGCAGAGCCGGGATGGCGGAACTGGCAGACGCAGCGGACTCAAAATCCGCCGACCTTCGGGTCTTGGGGGTTCGACTCCCCCTCCCGGCACCAAGCAGGCTAACTCACAATTCTCGAAGAACTCCTTAAGAAAGCTTTTATGATTTTTCAAGGCTCCGAGGTCGACGTGTGTTTGAAGAAGTCGATGCGGGGGTGGGATGCGACTAGGAGAGAGATAAATGGTAGGCACGAGGAGACTCGAACTCCTGACCTCTACCGTGTCAAGGTAGCGCTCTAACCAACTGAGCTACGCGCCTACATCCCAGTTAGGAGCACCCAAAAACAATAAGGTGGTGCCGGGGCTGGGCTTGCACTTAAAAAGAATTTTACCACGTCGATTGGTGTCGGTCGCGAATCGGTAGCGGCGGGCGAAAGCGACAGCGTCTAAGAAAACTTTCGCAACAGCTGGGCTACGGGAGAGGGGGGAAGCCGATTTTGGCGGCGAGGGCGCGAAATTGGGGATTTCCATGCAGGGGCATCAGGAACTTGTCGGAGATGAGAGAAGCGAGCAGGAGATCGTGGCGATCGTAAGCGATTTCGAGATACTCCATCGCCTCGCTGTTCTGTCCCAGCGAGGCGTAACGGGCGGCTACTACAAAAGCCGAACCTTGGCCTCGATTGAAGGCTTCCAACGAGGCTGCCAGTTGTTCTTCGAAAAGCGCTTGCCGGCCTCCGCGAGCATAGGCTTTCTGCTCTGCCGCGAGAACTTTTTCTGCGGCAGTGTCATGACGCAGGCGGGCAACGACGGCATGTTCGGTGAAGTAGCCGGGATAATTTCCTTCAGGAAAATAAACACATTCGGCGAGATAGCGGTGTGATGGAATGAAGTCGGGCTGCGAGGCAGTGAGTTGCAATAGCAAGGTTCTGGCTTCTTCAATCTTTCCCGCTCCAGCCAGAATGATGCCTTTATCGGCAAGGATCGGTGTGGAGGAGGGATCCAATTGACGTGCGCGCTCAATTTCAGCAATGGCCTCCTGGTCGCGGTTCAGAGCGATCAGGAAGGTGGCATACCAGTGATGGGCGCGGGGCAGGTTGGGGTCCAATTCGATGGCGCGTTTGAACTCGCGATCGGCGGTAGTAGCGTCAAGAAATCCCCAAAATGTTGCGAAGGCCAGGGAGTTGTGGGCATCGGCGGAAGTGGGATCAAGTTCGACGGCTTTGCTGGCGGCGGCGCGAGCCCGCGGAAACGCTTCTTGCGGCGGCATGACGCTGTACTCCCGCAGCAAGTTGTAAGTGTCGGCCAAGCCCACGTAAGGCGCAGCATAGCCAGGATCATGCACGATGGATTGGGTGAAGAAATCGACGGCTTGATTCAGATCATCCGCCGTTCGCTTTTCGAAGTGGTAGCGTCCCTTGAGATAAAGATCCTGGGCATCCGAAGGGGGAATGTGCGGGGCAGCGAGGGCATGCTTAAGCCGGGGCTGACGATGAGTGAACGAGACCACCAAAAACGAGGCGGCAATCAAGACCAAGGGTACGATCCATAAGAAAGTTCGAGCCGCGGCCATGCGCGAGCGCGGGGGAACGAGTTTCAGGGTGGGCGTGGATGTGGCGTCGTCAGGTCCGCTTCTTACGGGATCAATGATCGGAAGGACGTCAGCGAGAATTGGACTAGGGTTGATTTCTTCGAGTACGGCTGGACCCGGCACGATGGCTTCGCCACTCTCCAACGAAAGGTTGGGAGCTTTGAGCCATTCGGCGAGTTCCTCAGAGTAAGCGAACACACCACCGCGAGCGCTTCCCGGTACACGGTACACGGGGAGGCCGCGCTCTTTTTCCCAACGTTTTACGGTGCGTTCGTCTCGACCGAAGAAGGCGGCAATTTCCTTCCACGAATCCAGACGCTTCTTCGCGCCGAGAGGCTCGCCATGAGCTGCCATATAGTTGAAATGCCTTGAGTGACGCCGGACTGCGCCCGACCTGGGAGTAGGAGGCACAGTCAGTATAGCGTGGTACTGGGTTGGTGAAACTACCACGAACGTGCTGTGAAGTGGCCCAACTGGGGGACGGAATGCTTCACCGGCGGCAGAAACTTAAGAGAGGGTATATAGAGACTTTTTTCTCGTTTCTCGTTTTCACTTGACCTAAGGAGTAGCGACCGCGAGGTCTGAATTCAGGTCGTTGACCAGGCGGGTATTGCTGAGCAGAGCGTGGCGCAAAATTTCCGCTTGCTGTCTGGCCGTAGGCCAGTCTTGTTTTTCAACAGCTTCGGTGAGACCGGGCAATTCCAGATGAGCGTAGGTGAAGCGCGCGCCATAGAGAATATGTTTGAACCAGGGCCGTCCGGGGATGCCATCAGGATTGAGCCAGTTGCGCTCCACTTCCATCTCGCCGTGATTGATGGTGTTGGCGAGAACGGGATCAATTTTGCCCGAGGCCAGCGCGCGCGACGCGGACTCATTTAGGCGCTTCCCGGCGGCCTCGAAGTCGTCAATGGCGGAGAGGATTGGCTTTAGGTCCAGTTGATTCAGATCTTTTCCCTTGGACATTTCATTCACGAACTGGCGAATGTTCGAGCCATAACTGGAGAAGTCGAAGGGCAGCAAGTCAGAGTTGGCGAGGCGCAGCGCGAGCACGCCCCAAAGTTGAGAGGTGAGAGTGTGGTATTTGTAACCGGGATCGCCGAAATGATTCATCCAGAAGAAGTCGTCGTAGGCGGAGTGGTAGACGCCGTAGGAACCTTCGAAGCCCAAACCGAAGACGGGTACGCCGACGAAATTGAGGAAGACGGTGTGATCGGAGCCGCTGCCGATGCGGGTATCAACGAGATTGAGATCGGTGACTTCCTCCTGGTTTTTGTTTTCGCGGCGCTCGATCACGGTCGATTGTTTCCAGGCTTCGTATAACGACTTGCCCGAAGGATCCTTCAGGGTTCGGCTGGTTTCTACCAGCATAGGCGACAAGGATGCGACGGCCTCACCGTGGAATTTGGAGCCGGAGGTCGCTTCGTCCACGTTGATGTAGGCGACGGCTTTGTTGCGGAGTTCGTCGGCGAATTGTTCTCCCCATTCGGTGGAACCGGTTAGGCCGACTTCTTCACCATCCCAGCTGCAGAAAACTAATGTGCGTTTCGGGCGCGTTCCGGCTTTGGCTAGTTTTCCCAGGGCGCGAGTCATCTCCATCAGCGAAGCAGTGCCGCTACTGGGATCGACTCCGCCGAACACCCAGGCGTCGCGGTGGTTGCCGAGGACGATCCATTCATCGGGCAATTGAGCGCCGCGAATGCGGCCCTCCACGACGTAGTAGGGCTGGGTGGAATTATCCATTTCGATTTTCACGTGCACGCGGACGCGATTGCCGCCGAGGTGATATTTGATCGGGAGTCCGCCCTGCCAGTCGTCGGGGGCGACCGGTCCATCGAGATTCGCCAGCAAGGGTTTGGCGTCATGCCAGGAGAGGGGCAGCGCCATTATTTTCGGAATGGAAACGGCCTGCTCGACGGGAATACGTTTAGCCCCTGGAACCGATGCCCACCCTGGAGTAAGCGGATCGCCGGGAACCATGAAGTCGTAAGTGATGGCGCCGCGTTGAATGTGATACTCCGGACCCCAGGGGCCTTTGGGAACGACGCTTCCTTTCTTAAAGCCGTCTTCTGCGGGATCGCTATAGATAAGGAGAGCGGCTGCGCCCTCGCGCTGGGCAGTGAGCGCTTTGAATCCGCGATAGCTGTAGGGATTGGAGTAGCGGACGAGAACAACTTTGCCCTTTACGTCGATGCCCTGCTGGCGGAGAAGTTCGTAATCTTCTGGATTGCCGCTATGCGCATAGACCAGCGGAGCGGTGACCTCGCCGGAGGCCGACATGCCGCTCCAGGCGGAGCTGATGTTTTTGTTTTTAGAATCGGGATCGCCGAGGACAGGCAGTTCGCGCAGAAGAGCACGATAATGAACCGGCGCGACCATTTCAAGAAAAGTGGATTTGGGATTGCTGCCGTAGACGTCATAGCGGCGAATCACCACGTCTTCGATTCCCTCGGTGCGCCACTGGTCGGCGATGTAGCGGGCCAGTTCGTTGTTGCGGGGCGAGCCGGCGACGTGGGGTTCGGCGGTGAAGATGTGGTGCTGGCGGCGTTCCTCCTCCGGCGAGGGAATGGCTTTGAATTTGTTTTCGATTTCAGTTTCGTGAGCCGCAGAAGCCGGAGTGAAGCCGAGGATGGAAGTCTGGGAGAGAGCTGGGAGGCAAACCAGGGCAGAGACCGCGAATGCGGCAATCAGCTTGAGGCACGGAGAAGTGTGGCAGCGATCAAAGTCCACGTGTGGGCTCCTTCCTGATTTTATGAAGCGCCGTTGGTTACGATGCTACTTTGCTTTATAAATTTCGCTTAGCAAATCCGGCTTCGACTCATCGCGCACCAGGTGAGGATGGCGCTCGCCGCCGTGGTAATCGAGTTTGTACGTCTTGTAGTAATCGGTGTTCTCGACCAGAAGTTCGAGCGGCGATGAGGCGTCTTTACCGGCTTTCAAAGCGTCGTGCAAGACGTCAGAGGAGAAGCGGCGTCCATTCACGGCAATCAGCTTCATGCCGGGGCCGATACCGGCTTTGGCCGCGGGCATGCCTTCGATCGTGTCGGTGATGACGCCATCGTCGCGCAGCTCGAGGCCGATGGAATAGGCGGTGCTGACGGAGCGGGAATCGCTCTCCCCGCCGCGCGCCATTTCCGATTGCATGCTGTCATAGACAAGCTTCCATCCACTGCCTTCGATGCCGCCGAGAGGGGCGCCGGGGCCGTGGTTGGTAAGACGCTCCATCCAGAAGCCGCGCCAGTCGTAAGCGACGACCTGGTTGAGAGCGGCGACCACATCGTCAAATGTGTAGGGCTTAACCATGGGGCCGGTGCTGGGAGCGCCGTGAAAGAGGCGGCAAAAATCATCCAAAGTTTTTTGCCCTTTGGATTGCTGGCGAATGATGACGTCGACCCAAAGCCAGTTGAGGGTGTCTTCGTCATAGAAATCAGTGCTGCGGCGCAGAGAGGTCCATGCCTGGGGCGAAAAATAAAGTTGCGGCGCGGCGTCGGCGGTGTCCTGCAAGTTGCGCCAGGCGCGGCCGGGAGTGTGATCGAGGGCGGCGGCGGTGAGGCCAAGGTCGTCGCGCACCTGCTCAGGCGTAAGCAATCCGCTGCGGGCGGTTAGTACGGTGCCAAGATATTGTGTGAGGCCTTCGTAAACCCAGAGCAGGTCATCCTGCATTGGAGTCTGGTAGTCGGGCGTGGCCAGATCGGCCGGGCGGCGGTATTTTCCATTCCACGAGTGAACGTATTCGTGAGGAAGAAGTGTGGCGGAGTTCTTGCGCGCCGTCTCATCCACCAGGCCGCGTTCGCCGATGCGGCTATCGTCGGCTTCGTGGTGCTCCAGTCCGAAGTGGGCGACGTGATCGCTCAGGCTGAGCAGGAAGTGATAATCACGATAGTGATGTGCGCCGAAAAGCTTGTTGGCTTGCTCCACCAGATTTTTGTAGTGATCCCAGACTTCTTGAGGCGGCGCAAGCGCGGCGGCGCTGTCAGCGGCGATATCCATCTCAGTGAGAGGATCGTCGGAGAGTTTGACCACCTTAAGGAATTCTCCGGTGATCACAGGCGAGTCGACCAGCATGGTCAGGGAGACGGGTTGAAATGTGATTTGGGTTGCGCCGTTCTCGGCGTTGCTGGAAGCGACAGGGAGCGGCGTTCCGTATTTCCATCCGGCGGGAAGCTTCAGCGTGGCGACGTAGTTAAGGTCATCCGACTTGTAGCCTTTGGGATAAAGCAGAACCTGGTTCCAACTGATGACGGCCATCTTGTCGGTGGCGGAGGATCCGGCGGAAAATCCACCTTCGAAAGTGGCGGGAGAAAGAAAATCAAGTTCGGCGTTCACTTCGGTTTCGCCGGCAGGGACATCGACGTGCAGCGTGAAGCCGTCGAGCAGATCGCGGCGCCATTTCAGAGTTTTGCCGCCGGCAGTGAACTTGAGTCCGGCAAGGTCGATGACTGGGCCGTCGGGAGCATGCTCGCCGGGAATCCACTTGGGATAGTAGAGGGTAAGGTCTCCCGCGGTGGCGGGAATTCGTAATTTGGCATGGAAGATTTTGCGGGGAGCAGAGGTGGCGTCCACCGAAATGTTAATGGTTGGCGAAGTGGCGGAGTAGGCTGCGAGAGAGAAGAAAACCAGGCTAAGAACGGTTACGAATCTGGCGAAGTGATGTTTCGCGAAGCTCATCGATAAGGACTCCAGGTCAAGGAAAACTTCTACGATGTAAAAGAATTTTAGATTCTAGCAGCCATAAGAGAATGTGGGGAAGTTTCGTTCGAACGTCGCGAAAAAGAATCTCGAATCCAGCCGCCGGGGAGTAGATGAAAACTGATCGTTGGCTGCTATGATTTCGAGCGATGACACGACGCGGGAAATTCATCACGTTCGAAGGACTGGATGGAACCGGCAAAAGCACCCAAATGCGCAAGCTGGCGGAATCGCTGCGCAAGGCGGGGCACACGGTGGTGGAGACACGCGAACCGGGAGGGACGGCCACTGGCGAAAAGATTCGGAAGGTGCTGCTGGATTCGAAGACTGAAGGCCTGTCGCCGATGGCGGAGATGGCCTTGATGTTCGCTTCGCGAGCGCAGCATATTGCGGAGGTGATTCAGCCTGCGTTGGAGCGGGGTCAGGTTGTGTTGTGCGATCGCTTCACCGATTCCACAGAAGCTTACCAGGGAGGTGGACGGAAGCTGGGAAGCGAAGTGGTTTTGCAGTTGCATCACCTGCTCTGTGGCGATTTGCAGCCAGATCTGACGATCCTATTGGAATCGGATCCAGCGAAGAGCTTGGGGCGGGCGCGGCGAAGGAATGAGATAGCATCGCGCGAAGCCGGCAAGAACCCCAAGCACCATTCCGATGAAAACCGGTTCGAGCAGCAGAACCGGGCTTTTTTCGCGCGAGTGCATGAAGGTTACAGGGCGATCGCAGCGAGAGAACCGAAGCGGGTTGCGGCTGTGGATGCGAGCGGAACACCGCGGCAGACCCACCGGTGGATTATGGAGGTTGTGGGAGCGAAGCTCAAGCTAGCGCCAAAATGAGGTTGATGTTGAAGGAATCTGGAAAGCTGAAGAGATGAATTACGAACTTGTAGGTCAATTCGATACCAAGCTTCCTCCAGGAAAACTGCCTTCGTTCACGCTTTAGGAATACCCTCCCTTGCAAAAAACGCAAGGGTGGGGCACCCTCATTGTGGCGCTGCCAGCGATATTCAGCGCGATAGCTCTGACCATGCCTTTCTCCGACTTCCACGGCAACGCCGAAACCGTCCATCGCCTGCGCGATATGCTGGCGCGGAAGCACTTTCCCCATGCGGTGATTCTTGCCGGACCGCGCGGGGCGGGGAAGTATACGCTGGCGCTGATGCTGGCGCAGGCCTTGAATTGCCTGGAGCCTACGCAAACCGACGGGCTGCCCGACTTTTGCGGACACTGCGCCAACTGCGTGCGGATCGCGCAGGCTGCCGATCTGGATGCCCGTTTCACCGAAGCGGTGGAAGCGCGCGAAGCGATGCGCGAGACCGACAAGAAAGAGACGCGGCTTTTTGTACAGACGCATCCTGATGTGCTCGTGGTTCCTCCCGACCCTCCGCAGATGCTGATCAAGGTGGATCAGGTGCGGCGGGTGATTGAGACGATTTATTACCGGCCGTCGGAGGCGCGGGAGCGGGTTTATATTTTTACCGATTCGGCGTTCATGAAAGAAGCGGCGAATTCTCTGCTGAAAGTTCTGGAGGAGCCGCCGGAATTCGCAACCATCTTCCTGCTCTCGGAAAATCCCGGAGAATTGTTGCCCACGATTCGCTCGCGATCCATGGTGTTTTCTCTCGGCGCGGTGCCGGTCGAGGTGGTGGAAAAGTATCTGGCCACGCACCGTCCGGAGTGGAAGCCGGCGCAACGAGCCCTGGTGGCGCGGCTTTGCGAAGGCGCTCTCGGCCGTGGGCGCTGCTTCGATGTAGAGGCCTACATTGCCGCGCGGGCAGATGCGTTGGCGATTCTGAACTCGGCGCTGCTGGGCGGCGAGCATACGGCTCTATTCAAGATTACGGAATCGTACCGTCCCGGAGCCGAAGGAAGGGCGAAGACCGAACACCTTTTGCGCACTCTTTATTCTCTGCTTCGGGATCTGATGTTTTTAGGCTCGAACACTCCGGACCTGGTTCAGAACACCGACATTCAGGCGCAACTTACCCGCATGGCGGAAGCGGCTGACTTCGAATGGATCGCCTCGGCCTCTGACCGTCTGGCTGAAGTGGAGCGAGGCATGCGCCGGAACCTGCTGCGATCCCTTTCTCTGGACGCACTGGGGCTGGCGCTGGAGAAATCGGCATAACGCCACCAAGTCCTCTGATAAGTACTTTGTAATCAATTTGTTACCATTGGTTACCCTGGTGGTTCTACGGCCTTCGGATAGGTTGTACGTCCCGGCCAGCCCACCTATAATTGACACACTCTGGTTTAGGATTCTCCTTCAGGTTCCGGGTAAAAATACGCGAGGGCTGAGGTCTGTCTTCGCCGAGGTGGAAAGAACCCGGAATGCGAAAGCGCCTGCAACTCGCCCTGATGGCCAGCAGCATTGCCGCGACCTCTCTTTCTCTCACTCTCCCTGCACACGCCGCTGAAGGGGACGAGAACTCATTTGGAAAAATTACCGCAACCGATGAGCATGGCCGCAGAATCTTCGTTAATGACGAAGGTCCAGCCAATCCGGCGCACCGAACTCAAACTTCCGAAGCACCCCGCCGCAAGCTGATGTACTGGAGTTCCAAAGACAATCGCTGGAAGGCAGTGCCGCCGCCGAATGCCAGGTCGATGCAAGCGGCACGCACGGCGGCAGACGAGGTCAGCCAGTATCTGGGTCGAGAGTCCAGCCAATCGGCATCCGCGAAGATCGTGGCCGCCAACTTTCGCGGAGCCGCATCAACTCCCGCTGATATTGACAGCGCGATTGAGCAAGCGGCCGCACGACACAACGTCGACCCGAATCTGGTTCGCGCTGTCGTAAAGGTGGAATCGAATTTCAATCCCAACGCCGTGTCGCGGAAGGGCGCGATGGGACTGATGCAGTTGATGCCCTCGACCGCGCGCCAGTTGAAGGTGAATAATCCGTTCGATCCAGCACAAAACGTGGACGCCGGAGTTCGCCATCTGAAGCAGCTTCTGGAGAGTTACGGCGGCGACGTAAAACTGACCCTGGCGGCCTACAATGCCGGCGCCGGAGCAGTGGCGCGCAGTTCGGGCGTGCCGCACTTTGCCGAAACTCAAAATTATGTCCGCCGGATTACCAACCTGTACTATGGCGGGAGCGATTTGAGTTCCGGTATAACCCACGATCCCGTTCGCATTCAACGGGATGCGCGGGGCGTCATCTACATCAGCAACACCGACTAGGTCCGGCGCCGCGGTTTTTGATTTAATCTCTCAACTGGGTCCATTTGATCCGGTTCCACCAACTGGTTCCAACAGTAGCAACGAGGGCAGCGGGCTGGTTATTTTGAAGAACTCATTGCGCCAGCGTGGGATGTGGAGGGCGTTGCTTGCGCTCGCCATCGTAGCCGCGCCCAGCGGGCCTGCTGCGTACGCGCGCACCCGCCATTCCGACGCCTGGGCGCGCGAGCATTTTACCTCCGCCGAGCGCATGCGCGAAGCGCTGAATGGAAGACCCTCTGCAGAGCGCACTCGGCGTGACTACCAGCGTGTGTTGAACGCTTACCGAGCGATTTATATGGGAGCGCCGGCTTCCAGCAAGGCGGACCCCAGCGTGGTGGCGGTGGCCGAAACGCTGGTCGAAATGGGCCGCCGTTTTGACGACGATAAAGTGCTGCACGCGGCGATCGAACAATATAAATTTCTGCGCCGCGAATATCCCGGCAGCAGATTCCGGTTCGATGGCCTGTTTACCATCGGCGAAATCTATAAAGATGATTTGAACGACCCGGAAGCGGCGCGCAACACGTTTCAGGAGTTTTTGCGCCGCTATCCCCATCATCGCCTGGCTGACGGAGCTCGGCAGGCCATCGCCGAGTTGAACGAGTCCCCGAAAACGGAAAAGCTGGCCAAGGGCCGCAAAACTATTGAAAAATCTCACGAAGAAAAAGACGCAAAGGATGACGCGGCATCGAAAAACGAAGGAGAGGGAGTTGCCGATTCTGTTATCGGCGCTGGCAAAGAGGCAAAAAGCGATGCAGCCAACGTCCAACCAGGAGAGCAGAAGGGTCGAAAGCTGGCGCGGGTTACCGGCATCCGTCACTGGTCGACTCCTGATTACACGCGGATCGCCATCGACGTAGAGAGCGACATTAAGTTTGTATCCCGGCGCATCGATGGTCCATCGCGAATTCTCTTTGACCTTCGCGACACCAAGCTTGCTTCCACTCTGGTTGGTAAAGACCTCGACGGAGAAGATGGATTCCTCAAGAAGATTCGCGTGGCGGAGTCTGCGCCCGGACAAACCCGGGTGGTTCTAGAGATCGACAACCTTTCCGATTACGACGCTTTCCTTCTGCCCAATCCTTACCGCCTGGTCATAGACATTCATGGCAAGGACTGGCGCGCGCGAAAGGACGCCGAACCTCATTCAAGTTCTGCCGTTGACGCAATAGGCACGACGCTTCCGCAGACGCTTTCCGCGGATGCCGATGCCAAAGCCGCGGACGAGAAGCCGGTAGTTCTGGCGAAGACCGATACGACCGAAGCTGTGACCTTGAAATCGTCCCCGGGGCTTCCCGAAGTAAACAAAAATCCAGGAGTGGTTAAAAAAATCGTGGAAGCCGATGACGATTCGGGTAAACGGTCGCGATCGTCTGCCAAGAAAGGACGGCAAACCTCCGGCGGTCACACCGTAGCGGTCAAGAAACCACTCGACAGCGATTTCGACACCGCCGATTTGGCAGCTCGCGAGGCACGACCCACCGCCAGTGGAGATCGCTCCTTGATTCGCGCTCTCGGTTTGAAGATCGGCAAAATCGTGATTGATGCCGGCCACGGCGGGCACGATACCGGTACCATCGGTCCGAATGGATTGGAAGAAAAAGATCTCGTGCTGGAAGTAGCGAGGCGTCTGGGCAAAATGCTGGAGACGCGCCTTGGTGCCGAAGTTGTTTACACCCGGAAAGACGACACCTTCATTCCACTCGAGACCCGCACCGCCATCGCCAACAAAGCGCGAGCCGATTTATTCGTCTCCATCCATGCCAATTCGAGCCACGATCCCGACGCCCGCGGAGTGGAAACCTATTACCTGAATTTCACCTCTTCGCCGGAAGCGCTGGAAGTTGCGGCGCGCGAGAATGCAGTTTCGGCGAAGTCTATCTACGAACTGCAGGACCTGGTGAAGAAAATCGCGCTCAAGGAGAAGATCGAAGAGTCCCGCGAGTTTGCCGGGGACGTGCAGCAGTCATTGCACAACGGCCTCGCCGTTAAGACTCCAGCCATTCGCGACCGGGGTGTGAAGAAGGCTCCATTCATCGTGCTGATCGGGGCCAACATGCCCTCGATTTTGGCCGAGATTTCTTTTGTCAGTAATCCCACCGACGAGCGCCGGCTGGAGACGGCCGAATACCGCCAGCGCATCGCCGAGTCGCTCTACCGCGGGATCGCCAAATACGTGAACGGACTGAGCGGCGTGAAGGTTGCCAGCAAGATGGATAAGGCGGCGGGGCAGTAACCTGCGATTCGCATAAGAATCCCTCCCAGTACTTTCATTGACTGCGCCTCCGACGAGCTATACACTTCAAACAATTGAAACGGAGAGTTGATGGCCACCACTTCTACCACCGGCAGGCACGGCGCGATTGTCGTTTCATCTTTCAATGCGCGATCCAACTTCGGCAAACTCCTGCGCCGGGTGGAGGACGAAAGCCGATCGCTCGTCATTGAGCAGCGCGGCACTCCCAAGGCTGTTCTGATGAGCATTCGTGACTACGTGAAGCTAGCCGCGCCCGAGCCCGAAGTACTGAAGGTCATCGGCGAGGAGTCAGCGCGGAACGGAACTAATGCATTGACTTCGAGCGAAATTAACCGGGTCATCAAAGCTGCCCGGTCCCAGTTGAAGCGCTAGTGCTTCGGCTTCGTTTGATAATCGATACCAACGTGTTGATTTCCGCCGCCCTGAAGCCGGAAGGGCTGCAGCGAACAGTACTCCTGATGGCCATCACTAAGCCAGCGCGTCTGTACGTTTCCCAGCCAATCTTAGAGGAATACCGACAGGTCCTCTCCCGGCCCGAATTGCGCATTCGGAAGGGTCTTAGGCGACAACTTCTCCAGCTGATCGTGAATCATTCTCGCACCGTAGTGCCTAACCGTTGTCTCAAGGTCGCTGCCGACCAGAAGGATAATATATTCCTGGAGTGTGCCGAAGCTGCTCGCGCCGACTACTTGATTACGGGTAATTAGAAGCATTTCCCGAAATTCTGGAAGCAAACGAAGGTGATAACTTCCCGGGAACTCATCGCTTTGTCGGCACCTCATCTCCTAAACCCTTAGACGACTGAGCGCTAAGTCGGCCCGGCGACCAACTCTTCCCCGGAAACTTTTTCCCTGCCTCTGTGGTCTAATTAAATAAGGGATTTTGTGACGAGAAGTTCACCCATGCGCTCAACGAAGGTTTTCGCTGTTGTTATTTGCCTGGCCGTCTCGGTTTCCGCAGGTACGCCCCAGGCCAAACCGTCTTCTCCGCCCATCTTGCCCAACCAGTTTGCCGGATGGCAAATCGAGGCCACGGCACAGGCGAGTAAGGATGTGGACGTCGCAGATCCTACCAATGCGCAGTTGCTCAAAGAATACGGCTTCACCGACCTTGAAACGGCTACCTACAAGAGTGAAGATGGCCGATCACTGAAGATCCGGGCCGCACGTTTTGCCGACGCCAGCGGCGCTTTCGGAGCCTACAGTTTTTACCTCCAGCCAGCCATGGCAAAAGAGGCGATCGGCGATCAGGGTGCCTCGCTGAACCAGCGCGTGCTGTTCTATCGCGGACATATTCTGGTGGAAGCTGTGTTCAGCCAACTCTCGGTGATGTCTGCAGCCAGTTTGCGCGAATTGGCCGGCATGCTGCCGCGTCCCGCGGGCAATGCCGGCAATCTGCCTCCTATTTTGGCGTTCATGCCGAAACATGGCTACCAATCCAACACCGAGAAATATGCCGAGGGGCCGTTGGCTTTGGCGGCGGTCCAATCGCCCTTGTCGGCAGAGTTGGTCGACTTCAATGCCAATCCGGAGGCAGTACTCGGACGGTATTCCACCGGAAGTGGCGAAGCCACTTTGCTCTTGATCGAATATCCCACGCCCGCAGTGGCCGCCGAACATTTACGCCGTATCGATGCCGCGCATCACGCTGAGGCTGTTCAACCCGAGGCCGGAGTATCTTCGATCGAAAATGTCGGTCCGTTCTTCGACAAGCGCACCGGGCCTATCGTTGCGATTGCCGCGGGGCCCATCTCCCAAGCTGATGCTCAAACTCTGCTGGGCGCGGTGAACTGGTCGCCAAGCGTCACTTGGAACGAGAACACCTACTTCGATAAAAAGAACAACGTCGCCAATCTGCTGGTGAACATCATTTTGCTCTGTATTATCGTGGGCGCGATTTCTCTGGCGGCTGGCGTGGCCTTTGGCGGAGCGCGAGTGCTGCTGCGGCGGTATTTCCCGGGAAGAGTTTTCGGACATGCTGACCAAGACGAGTTCATCTCGCTTGACTTGCAGGACCCAGCCATCAGTACTGGGGTTGGCGCTGGTAGACCGGGGTCCGATAGCTTAAATCGTCCTTAAGTGGCTTAGAAATATCGGCTTAGCGGGTTTCGGGAGTGATTGCGTCTCAAATTGAAACACTTCTGTTCGCTAGTTATCTTTTATCTAAGTTATTGAAAACAAAGACATTTATTTCCCAAAATTCACTTGACACCCCCCTTTTTCGGCCCATAAGATTTTGTCATAGAAAGTTTTGACGGCTTTGCCTCCGTTGGAACTATTCTCCCTTGAAGAAGAAAAGGTCGCCCTGTTGCCGGGCGGCCTTTTCGTTTTGCCAAAAAACGAGTGTTGAGCCAGATTTCTTTCTCCTGTTCGATACACCGCACACATTTTGTTTGAACTCTTCTCTCCCGCGTGCGTACCTTCTCTTGATGGCTGGGGCGGATTCTAAAATCCGCGCGGATCATCCCAGCGGGAGAAAAACTATGTTCTGCGATGGATGCGGCGCGAGCGTACAGCCCGGGCAAGGATTTTGTAGCAAGTGTGGCAAGCAAATTGTTGGTCCAGTGGCCATCATGCAGTCGCGCGGCGGGCGTGTGCAAGGCAACTTGCACCTGCTGGCGATATTTTGGTTTGCTATCTCCGCATTCAACGCAGTCGCTGCGGTCGCACTGTATATCATCGCGAACACACTGCTGGCGCCGGGTGGCTCTGCGGGGGCTCCGGTATTTCTCCGCCCGCTGCTCAGCGTTGTCGCCATTATCGTGATGGGCGGTGCTGCCCTGGGATTTTTTGCCGGTTGGGGACTCATGCACCGCGAACCCTGGGCTCGCGTCCTGGTTCTGGTCCTTGCTTTCCTCGTGCTCTTCATCAACATTCCAATCGGTACAGCCGTGGGGATCTACACCATGTGGGTCTTGCTGCCCGGCGACTCCGAGCGGGAGTATGAAAGCCTGGCCGCCGCGCGCGCGGCATAGTTGGCAAAGGCTGCACTTTTCGATTCAGATATAGGAGTTCACTCATGTCGGCGGCTACTTCACGAACGATTTGGTAAACTGAAATAGCCCATCACCAGGCCGACGTAGCTCAGTTGGTAGAGCAGCCGATTCGTAATCGGCAGGTCAGCGGTTCAAGTCCGCTCGTCGGCTCCATTCCTTATCTATTGCGCGGTCTCCTTGATAGCGTGAGCCCTCGGCTCTAAATTTCTCCAAAGGCCGTGCTCCAGTTTGCCGGAGGTGGCGAACCCTCTTAAGGTGATCGCGGGATAGGAACCGAAAGCCGATCCATCTAAGATCGGGCAAGTTCGCCAAGGAGGATCTATGCCAGAACAGGAGACGTTAGATCGCGCGCGAGAGGATGAGCGGGAAGGCAAATCGCCGTCCACTCAGGCGGGAGAATTCGTTCGCGAAGAGATGCATCACGTGCGCGAGGGAAAACACGGCGCAAGCTCCGCCAAACAGGCCATCGCCATAGGACTTTCAAAAGCGCGCCGGGCAGGGGTTAAACTAGGCACGCCCAAAGGATCGCCGGAGCTGAAGAAAAAGGCGGCGCAGGATGAGAAGGCTAGCCGGAATCCCCGGCGCAAAGTTTCCGCTAAACGTTCGCGAGCGACTGAGGCGGCGCTGAAGCGCGAACCCCGCGGTGCGGCCAGCAAGAGCGCTCTTTCTCGACAGGCGAAGACCGCAGCCGCCAAGCGCGGAAAGAAAGCCCGTAGCGCAGCGGCATTGAAAGCCGCCAAAACGAGGAAGGCTGCTTAACGGGCTGGTTTGTCACTTCCAATGTGACACGCGCCCGCGAACTGCGCCCATGAAATATGTGTAAGAAAGATGACGTGATCGTCGTGGGTGCAGGGGCGTCTGGGCTGGCGGCAGCCGCAGAGCTAGGGCGCGCCGGTCTGTCGGTGTGTGTGCTGGAAGCCCGGGAGCGCCTGGGCGGCCGTATGTACACTCTGCAAGATCCAGATCACCACTCTCCGGTGGAACTTGGAGCCGAATTCATCCACGGCCGGCCGCCAGAAATATGGAGTCTGTTGAAAGGTCAAAAGGCCGGCATCCGCGAAGTAGCGGGCGATATCTGGTGCTTTACCGACGGCGAACTGCAGCCATGCTCTTTTTTTGCCGAGGTGGACAAACTCCTCGAAAAAATGAACGACCGAGGGCCCGACGAATCTTTCCTTACGTTTATCGATCGCAGTTGCCCGGAATCGAACAACCGCCTCCAACAACACGCCCGGGAATGGGCTATCGCTTATGTCAGCGGATTCAACGCCGCCGATCCTGCGATCGTAGGCGTGCATTGGCTAGTGCGGGAAATGCGCGCCGAAGAAAAAATTCAAGGTGACCGCGCCTTTCGCGCCCAACGCGGTTATGCCACCTTGATTGACGTCTTCCAGGGACAATTGGGTCGCGCCCGTGTTTCGATTCGAACCAGCACCGTAGTAGAACGTATTCAGTGGGATCGTAGAGGCGCTGAAGTAACTGCACAGGGTCCGGGCGGGACTACCACCTCTTTCGCTCGGCGAGTAGTCATTACCGTCCCGCTCGGCGTGCTGCAGGCGCGGACTGACGATAAAGGGTCGATACGCTTTATCCCCGAGTTGCCGCAGGACAAGCGGGATGCTATCGCCAACGGAATGATGGGCAAGGTGATTCGCGTCACCCTGCTATTTAAAAAACGCTTCTGGAATGATCTGCCGTTAGCTGCCGCTCGAGGCAAAGCGGGTAAGAAAAGGATGGGCGGAATGAGCTTCCTGCTTTCCCACGACGACTGGTTCCCCACCTGGTGGACGATGGCGCCTGAAAAGCTGCCATTCCTGGTGGGATGGGCTCCCTTCCATTGTGCCGAGAGGCTTTCCGGGAAAGACGAATCCTTCGTGTTAGAACAGAGTCTTCGCACTCTTCATCGTTTGCTAGGGATTAGCGTGGCGGAGCTCCAATCGCTTTTCGAGCGGATGTATGTTCACGATTGGCAGAACGATCCGTTCTCGCGTGGAGCCTACAGCTATGGAAAGGCTGGGGCTGAAGGCACAGAGGAAGCTTTAGCTGCGCCTGTCTCCGGCACGCTGTTCTTCGCCGGCGAAGCTACCGACCTGGGCGGCCATAACGGAACTGTTCATGGCGCAATTGCCAGCGGCCAGCGGGCGGCCGCTGAGATCATTCGCGCCGCCGCCAAGGTTAAAAATGCATCGCCAGTGCGAAAGCCAAAGCGCAAATCTTCCGCTCGCCGCTAGTCCGTCCGGTACCCGCGCAACTTATTTGCAAGTTTCTTTATCTCTTTTTCCCGCGCGATATTCACAATGCCTTTGGCATCGTCGAACAAGCTGTCGCGTAAAAGATTTAGCAGCCGCGCTTTCACTCGGGCCTGGTCGGCCATTTGCACCGGAACGGCGATAGTGCTTGGCGACGAACAAGTTAGAGTGCTCCTGACGAACGCATCCTTGAGATCAGGCTCTGCGGGTCCTGCGAGCGGACCCAACTGCGCACCAGCGAGGGCAGAACCAAGAACGACAGGCAGCAGAAAAATGCTTCTTTTGACCACATCTCTACCTCCTCATCCCCCCGACTGGGACCTTGCACGGCGACATTCCGTCGGGCACACAAAAGATGATGGGCCCACTGAGGCGGTTGCTGGATACGGCAAAGCTGTTGCAGCACTACTGGTTGCGCGGTACCCCAAGGCCTCTTCGGACCTCCTGCTTTTTGCCCCTATGCACTTCCTGCATCGGGCACTTTCGCTCCTACATAGGGTTCTACCCCGATTGCGGAGATTGCAACTCACTTCCATAGTTAAAAGACGTACCGGTCGCCCCAGCTATTCGCCGCTCCCGATCCTGGATTTTTGACCTCGGCTATTTCTCATTCGTATTTGGAGGCTGTTTATGCGTGCGGTTCCCCCGTCATCCTCTGCGTCTCGCAGGATGCAAGTGCTATTCGGTTTATCAACTGTCTTTTTCCTGAGCCTGCTTCTTGCTGGATGTGGCGCGTCGACAAGTGCGACTACAACCACCACTCCAACCCCTACGCCGACACCCACGCCCGCTCCCTCTTATCCATCCACTCCGGCCGAACCTATCACGTGGACAGCAAGCACCAGCAACCTGCCCGCTCCGACTGCGGAAAATCCGTCGACGGCGGCCTGGGGAGCAGGATCGAATGATTTCCCGCTCACGGTCTCCAGCCCCACAGCCAAAGCGAGTGTCACCTCGCCCTTCAACGTTGTGGCCTCGGCGTCTCCCACCAATCCGATCTTCTTTATGCGGGTCTATGTAGACAATGTGGCTGTTTACTACACCGCTTCGAATTCCATCAACACGCAGATTTTTGCCTCGCCCGGAGCGCACACCCTGCTTGTCATGGCCGAGGAATACAATTGCGCCGCCTTGCCATGCTCCAGTGGCCTGATTTCGGCCATTCCACTGGCGATTACGGTGACGGCGCAATCGCAGGCTTCCATCAGCAACATTCAAAGTCTGGCGGGATGGCAATCGTGTTCGGCGGATTTTCCCGCAGGCTCGCAGCGCGCTGGGCAGCTCTGCGCTGCCGGCAACAAGAACGTTCCTGATTCCACACTTACCCAGAACGTTTCGTCGCCTTCAATGGACGGCAAAACAGCCGAGTTCAGCATGACTGCGCCAGGCGGAAGTTCCAACAAGACGTACGGCTATTCCAACTACCTTTATTTCAATCCCGTGGCGGGCGGCGATAGCGTAAGCAATTTCGTCTACGATCTATATTTCTGGATCGACAACCCCGATGCGCCCCAAGCCTTGGAGTTCGACGTGAATCAGGGCATCAACGATACCACTGGTTCCGGCGCGCCTCAGCGCTGGACCTGGGGATCAGAGTGCAACTTCAAGGGCGAAACCCCAGGCAAGTGGGATATTTGGGATGACGAACATTCAACCTGGATACCCACCAGCGTTCCTTGTGATCCCTTTCCCGCGAAAACCTGGAATCACCTCACCTGGAACCTGCACCGCAACGGAAGCCAGGTGTTCTACGACACTCTAACCGTGAACGGGACGGCTTATCAGGTAAACACCTCGTACAACAATCAACAAGGCTGGACTCTGGAAGAGATTGACACCGCTTTCCAGATGGACCTGGATTCGAACGCAGATCCCTACCACGTCTGGTTGGATCAGGTAACTTTGACCGCATTTTGAGCGCAGTTACACCCCATCAAATCCGCGTGTACGGAGTCGACCCGATTCTCGTACACGCGGATTTATTGCATCATCAATAGACAATTTCTTTTCAAATCTTTTCGTCTATGTGTGCCAGTGAATCACTGAACAAATTCATATTTTGGAGGAACTCATGAAGATGAAGGCAGTTACGTATGAAGGTGTTCGCAAGATGTCGGTCTCCGATCAGGCGAAGCCCAAAATCGATTCGCCAACCGACGCCATTCTAAGAGTCACTACAACCGGAATCTGCGGCAGCGACTTGCATATGTACGATGGCCGCACGCCGCTGGAAAAGGGAACCGTGGTTGGCCACGAAATCATGGGCGTGATTGAAGAAGTGGGCGAAGCCGTGCAGAGCATCAAGAAGGGCGACCGGGTCGTGTTGCCCTTCAACGTGGCCTGTGGTTTTTGCTTCAACTGTCATCGTGGCCATACCGAGGCTTGCCTCGTCATGAATCCCGATCAGCCTCACGCTGCCTACGGTTACGCCGGAATGGGACCCTACAAGGGCGGGCAGGCGGAGTTTGTTCTGGTGCCGCACGCCGACTTCAACTGTTTAAAGCTGCCGGGAAAGCCAGGCGATCAATGGGAAGATGATTTTCTTTTGCTCTCCGATGTATTCCCCACCGCTTATCACGCTACCGAGCTGGCCTGCGTCGCGCCTGGTAAAACCGTCGCCGTATTCGGCGCGGGCCCGGTCGGATTGCTCTCCGCTTACTGCTCATTGTTGAAGGGCGCGTCGGAAGTTTACGTGGTCGATAATATTGCCGAACGTCTGGAAAAAGCGGAAGAACTGGGAGCCATACCCGTCGACTTCTCCAAGGGCGATCCGGTGGAGCAGATTTTTGCTTTGCGCAAGAAGAATAAAGGAATCCAGCAAGGCTTGCGCCCCGGCGAAGAGAAGATGAAAGGTGTCGATTGCGCCATCGATGCCGTTGGCTATCAGGCGCGCGACGATGAAAATCCGGAAAAGGAAAAAGCCACGCAGGTTCTGGATAACTGCGTCAAGGTGCTGAATCCAACTGGAAGCTTGGGCATGATCGGCGTCTACATCGCTCCCGATCCCGGCGCGAAAAACGAGTCAGCCAAGCAAGGCATTTTCCCCTTCTCGCTGGCCGAGTTTTTCGACAAGGGCATCACCATGGGCAGCGGGCAGGCTCCCGTAAAAAAATATAACGAGTACCTTCGCGACATGATCGTGAATGGCAAGGCCAAGCCCAGCCAGATCGTCAGCCATCGCATCGACATCCACCAGGCCCCCGATGCTTACGATAAGTTCGACAAGCGCATCGAGGGATACACAAAAATTTTGATCAAGTTTGATCAAAAGAAAGCGGCATAAAAACTTCGATCTGATACTCCGGCCCGGACGCAATCGGCACTGCGTCCGGACTTTCTTGTTTGTGCCTTATGCCGCCCGCCCGTTTTGTTTCACTACTGTTACAAAACTTCCATCCCTTCCATTATTTTCCGCAACCAACAAGCGGCTAGTTTATTGGTCTGCACTCATTAGAGTGCAATGGCCGTCAGAGTAAGTGTGAAAGAAATCCTTCTGCGTGTCGTGGTCGGTGGCATCGTGGTTTCCGCTTTTGCGTTGATCGGGGAAATCCTGAAACCCAAGAGCTTCGCCGGATTATTCGGCGCCGCACCCTCGGTGGCTCTGGCTACGCTTGGGTTAACCGTAATGCGGGACGGCAAGAACTTCGCCAGCCTCGAAGCTCGGTCCATGATTTGCGGGGCCATCGCCTTTGTCGCCTATGCTTGTGTGGTTAGCCGGTTCCTGCTGCGCCGACAATGGCCCGCTTTGGTGACAACCAGTGCTGCCCTGGTGGTTTGGTTCTCCTTCGCTTTCGGGCTTTGGTACGGGTTATTACGGTAGCGACAACGATGAAGCGTGGACGATCAACATGAAGATAAAGATCGATCGGTCGGAACTGGGAAGCTCGAAATGGTATGAATACGCTTTACGCTTCGCCTTCGGTGGCGCCGTCACCGCCGCGGCGGGAATCATCGCCAAGCGTTTCGGAGCGGAAGTCGGCGGCCTCTTTCTGGCTTTCCCCGCCATATTTCCTGCGGCCGCTACCTTGATTGAAAAAACCGAAACGCAAAAAAAGGAACAAGCCGGCCTCTCGGGAACCGTCCGCGGCAGAAAAGCCGCCGGCGTGGATGCCGCAGGTGCCTGGATGGGAGCGCTTGGCCTCATCGTTTTCGGATTGATTGTTTGGAAAACTCTGCCTCACTTGGGCACAGCCAGTGTACTCAGCACCGCGGCGGTGGCCTGGATCGTCACCTCTGTCTTGATCTGGGAACTCCGGGGGCAGCTTTGGCGCCGCTGGAAGCGTCATCGAATCGCGATAAGCCGGACTACAAATCCGGTGCGGAAACAACCATTGGAGAATCAATGAGCAAGAAGAACGCGAACCATTCTTTATCCGACTTCTCGAATTTGAAAGCGGTCGAGCACGACGATCCGGAAATCGTTCGGGTCATCATCGAAACCCCGAAGGCCAGCCGCAATAAATATGCCCTCAATCCCAAAGAACGTCTCTTTGAATTAAAGAAGGTCTTGCCCGCTGGAATGACGTTTCCCTACGACTTCGGCTTTCTCCCTGGAACTCTGGCAGAAGACGGCGATCCCGTGGACGTGCTGGTCCTTATGGATGAACCCGCCTTCCCCGGCTGCCTGCTGAAATGCCGCCTGGTGGGCATCATTGAGGGCGAGCAGGGAAGCGGCAAAAAAATGGTCCGCAACGATCGCATTGTCGCCGTCGAAGAACAGAACCACAGTTTCGCCGACATTAAGGTGATTGACGATCTGGGAAAAACTTTCGTTGGCGAACTCGAAGAATTTTTCGTGAACTATCACCGCTTAAGCGGAGAGCAATTCAAAGTGATCGATGTTCGCGGCCCCAAGGAGGCCAGGAAGCGTATTAAAGAGGGCATCCGGGCAGCGCGTTAACAGCCGCTATGCCGCCTTTCGTTTTGTTCTCCGCTTATCGCGCTCAATTCTTTCCGAAAGTATCGCCTTTGCCTTCTCCAGTTCTTTGCGCCTTGCCGAACTCAATCCACGGCCACCTCGATTGATGAAATAGTTAAGCATGCGCATTCCGGAGGACAGACCCTTGGGCGAAACTTTTTTCGAGGCCAGCGTTCGCGCAATGATGTCCGCGTTCTTTGTAAATAACCCGGCAGGCGGATGCGTAGAATCGGTCGTCACTTCGGCCACCCATTTCTTATTAGCTTTGCTCTTATTAGATTTGCGCGCAACACCCATAACTATCCCTCCCCCGCATTATTTCGATGCATCGCGCGTGGTCAAGGAAGCCGTCGTTTAGATTCTGCGGAATCATCCTCCAGTCATTACAGCCGGCACCCGATATTGCGCCCTCGGTAGATCACACTATGTTTGAAGAAAGACCTCTTTTAGAACGGAGCAGACGAATGACTTCTTCTGACGTACTAGTGGAGACCCTGATCGATTGGGGAGTTGACGTCGTGTTTGGGCTTCCCGGTGACG
The DNA here is from genome assembly GCA_963758565.1 of uncultured Acidobacteriota bacterium. Classification (GTDB taxonomy): domain Bacteria; phylum Acidobacteriota; class Terriglobia; order Terriglobales; family Acidobacteriaceae; genus Sulfotelmatobacter. The sequence goes on from CAVWVX010000002.1 coordinate 410,599, forward strand.
GGATCAACGGCATCATGGAAGCGTTACGCACTCGCCAGGAAAAAATCCGCTTCGTTCAAGTTCGTCATGAAGAATCCGCTGCCTTCATGGCCTGCGGATATGCTAAGTACACCGGGAAGTTAGGTGTGTGTCTGGCCACTTCCGGTCCCGGCGGCATTCACCTGCTCAACGGTTTGTACGACGCCAAAATGGACGGCCAGCCCGTTCTCGCCATTACCGGGTTGCAATTTCACGATCTCATCGGTACACACACGCAGCAGGATGTCGCGCTTGATCGCTTGTTCATCGACGTGGCCACCTACAACGAACGCATCATGGGGCCCACCCACGTCGAGAATGTGGTCGATCTCGCCATCCGTACCGCTCTCGCTTACCGCACCGTAAGCCACGTGACTTTCCCCGTCGACTTCCAGGAGATGGAAGTGAAAAAGCGGCAAGCTTCGAAGCGCAACGTTCCCCACCACACTTCGAAGGCGGAAGCCGATGGCTCAATGCTGGCCGACGCTGCTGATCTGGATAAAGCTGCGGAGATTTTGAACTCGGGAAAAAAAGTTGCGATCCTCGCCGGACGCGGCGCACTCAATGCCTCCTTTGAACTGGAACAAGTGGCCGACAGACTGGGGGCTCCCATCGTGAAAGCCCTGCTGGGCAAGGCTTCCGTACCCGACGACAGCCCATTCACCACCGGAACCATAGGCTTGCTGGGAACTTTGCCATCGCAAAATGCCATGGAAGATTGCGACACACTTCTGATGGTCGGAACTTCGTTTCCTTATCTCGAATTCATGCCCAAGCCGGGGGACGCCAAAGGCGTCCAAATCGAACTTGATCCCAAACGAATTGGTTTGCGATTTCCAGTTGAGGTCGGATTGGTCGGCGACAGCCGCCGGGTTCTCCGCGAACTCTTGCCCAAACTCAAGCGGCAGCAGAATCGCGGTTTCTTAGAGAAAGCGCAAAAGGGAATGGAAGACTGGCGCAAGGTGATGGAAGATCGCGCGCAGCGCCGCGAGACTCCCATGAAGCCGCAGGTGATCGCGCATGAATTAGGCAAGCGCCTCAGCGGCGGCGCTATTCTCTCCTGCGACAGCGGCACCATCACCACCTGGTGGGCTCGCCATATTCCAGTCAAGCGCGGTCAGATGCACAGCGTCTCCGGCAATCTCGCCAGCATGGCGAACGGCCTGCCCTACACTCTCGCCGCGCAGATCGCCCACCCTGATCGTCAATGTGTCGCTTTTGTGGGCGACGGCGGATTCTCCATGCTCATGGCGGAGTTCGCCACCGCCGTGAAATATCAGCTGCCGGTAAAAATCGTGGTCGTAAAAAATAATACTCTGGGACAGATAAAGTGGGAGCAAATGGTGTTCCTCGGAAATCCCGAGTACAGCGTAGAACTTCATCCCATCGATTTTGCCGCAGTGGCTGAAGCCTGTGGTGGTAAGGGTTTTACCGTGGAGGATCCGACCGATTGTGGCCGCACAGTTGAAGAGTTTCTGAACTCGGAGGGGCCTGCGCTCTTGCAAGCTGTAGTTGATCCCTTTGAGCCGCCATTGCCGGCAAAAATCACCGCGGACCAGGCCCTGAAATTTGGCGAGTCACTAGCGCGTGGCGAGCCCAATCGTAAGAAAATCGCGCTCACCGCGCTTTCCGATAAAATCCGCGAAATGGTTTGATTTTCGAACCAGACATCCAATGACAAGTTCGCGTCAAGCCGCCGCGCCAGCTCTCAAGATCGTGGGTGCGGTGGCTTCCGTAAAGCCGCAACCGGCAACCTCCCTCGCCGCTTTGCGCCGCTCCTCGCAGGACTGCCGGGCCTGCGATTTGTGGAAGCACGCTACGCAAACCGTCTTCGGAGAAGGTCCGGCGCGAGCAAAGATGATGCTGGTGGGCGAGCAACCAGGAGATCAAGAAGACGTGTCAGGGCATCCCTTCGTTGGCCCTGCGGGCAAGTTGCTCGATGAAGCTTTGACCGCCGCAGGCATCGAACGCTCTGAAGTCTACGTTACCAATGTCGTGAAACATTTCAAGTGGTCGCCTGCCGAACGCGGCAAGCGCCGCATTCACAAAAAACCGCGCTACTCTGAGATCCACGCCTGCCGCCCGTGGCTGGACGCGGAATTGGCCACGGTGAAGCCTCGCGTATTAGTCTGCCTGGGCGCGACCGCAGCCCAGGCGTTGCTGGGACGCACCTTCAGCGTCACCCGTCAGCGAGGAATTTTCGTCGATTCCAGCCTCGCGCCTCGAGTCATGGCCACGGTTCATCCCTCTTCTATTTTGCGTGCGCCCGACCACGCTGCTCGTGAATCTCAGAGGAAGGATTTCATTCGCGATCTGGCCGCGGCCGCCAGAGAGCTCAAAAAGAAAAATGCGGCGGCGTGAAATTTTCGTCTCGCGTTGATTCAAAAAAAACACCCTCGCCCTCGGCTCTCCGGTGACAGCGATTCGTGCCTGTCGCTTTTCTACTCACCTTTCTGGTACTGTTTTGAGTTCACCACAGCACAGCCAAGATAAGTTCGCAGGCGCGAATTTCTGGAAGAGGACACCCGCGTGATTGTTGGAGTTCCCAAGGAAACATATCCCGGAGAGCGCAGGGTTGCGCTGGTTCCCGCGGTCATTCCCACTCTCGCGAAAGCGGGAATCGAAGTTGTGGTTGAGGCGGGCGCCGGAGTCGAAGCGGGTTATCCCGATCCGCTTTACGTCGAGAAGGGCGGCAAAATTGCCGATCGCGCCGCAGTCTTCACCAGCGCCGACATCGTTGTTCAGGTGCTCTGTTACGGATCGAATGACGTGACCGGCAAAGACGATCTTCCTCTTCTGCGCCGAGATCAATTGCTCATCGGATTTCTCCGACCCTTCGGCTCTTCCGAAGTGATTCAACAGATTGCCTCCGCCGGCGTCACTGCATTCTCGGTAGAACTTGTCCCGCGCACTACCCGCGCCCAGAGCATGGACGCACTTTCTTCCATGGGAACGATCTGCGGCTACAAAGCAGTCCTGCTGGCCGCGGAAACGTCGATAAGAATTTTTCCCATGATGACCACCGCCGCCGGCACCATTACGCCCGCGCGCGTATTCGTCATCGGCGCCGGTGTCGCCGGATTGCAAGCCATCTCCACTGCCCGCCGGTTGGGAGCCGTGGCCTCCGCGTACGACATGCGTGCCGCCTCCAAAGAGCAAGTGCAGAGCCTCGGTGGCCGCTTCGTCGAGTTGCCCATTGAAGCGCAAAATGCGCAGGATGCGCGCGGCTACGGTACCGCCCAGGATGAAACTTTCTACGCCCGCCAGCGCGAGCTGCTTACCCGCGTGGTCGCGGAAAGCGATGTGGTCATCACCGCCGCCGTGATTCCCGGTAAAAAATCTCCCGTGTTGATCACCGCTGAAATGGTGAAGGGCATGGCGCCCGGTTCGGTCATTGTCGATCTCGCCTCCGAGCGCGGCGGCAACTGCGAACTTACCCGCACCGGCGAAACCGTCGAGGTTGGCGGCGTCACCATCATCGGGGCCATCAACCTGGCCAGCAGTGTCCCTTACCATGCCAGCCAGATGTACGCTCGCAACCTGGCCACCTTTCTTGCCTACATCGTGAAAGACGGCAAGCTGCAACTGAACCCGCAGGATGAAATCATCCGCGAGACCATGGTCACGCATGCCGGAGAAATCGTAAACCCCCGCGTGCGCGACTTCTTTAAACTACCGGCATTGGCCGCGAAATGATTGTGTTTGTTTAGCGGTTTTTACTGAGAACTGAGAACCGAGAACTGGAGTTACCCATGGGCGACAATTTAATCGACTCTTTATTCATCTTCATGTTGGCCTGCTTTATCGGCTTTGAAGTCATTCGCCACGTTTCGCCGCTGCTGCACACGCCGTTGATGTCGCTGACCAACGCGCTCGACGCGATCGCGGTTGTCGGCGCCATCGTGCTGGTCGGCGAACGGAAAAGCAATTTCGCCACCGTGCTGGGCGTAATCGCCATTGTCGCCGCCACCAGCAACGTAGTCGGCGGATTCTTTATCACCGATCGAATGCTCAAAATGTTCAAGAGCAGCCGTCCCAGCAAGTAGAGTTCCCGCATCCCGTTGAGCCAATCATGAACCAGTTCGCCGGCAGCCAGTACATTATCGAAGCGATCTACCTCATCGCCAGCGCTCTCTTTATTCTGTCGCTGAAGTGGATGATTTCGCCCACCACCTCGCGCCGCGGGATTCTCGCGGGCGAAGTCGGAATGGTGCTGGCCATTGCCGGCACTCTTCTTCATCATGGCATCGTCGATTACAAATGGATCGCCGTCGGCCTGGTTCTAGGCAGCGGCATCGGAATCCCCCTCGGAATGGTGCAGATGACTGCCGTCCCGCAGCGGACCGCGCTCAGTCACGCCTTCGGCGCACTCTGCGTCACATTAGTCGGCACCGCGGAATTTTATTTGGGAACCCAGAACGCCTCCAGGTTTGGCCTCTCCGTACTCTCGATGGAAGTAATTCTCGGCGGCCTGACTTTTACCGGCAGCCTGATGGCAGCAGGAAAATTGCAGGAGATCCTTCCTCAACGTCCCATCACTTACAAAGGCCAGAACCTTGTCAACCTCCTGCTCTTCGTTGTTGCCGTCGGCAGCGCGGTTTATCTGGTCTTGCATCCCGAAGCCAAAATCTTTTTTCCGCTGATCGTCGGCGCATCCTTGATCTTCGGCGTCCTGCTGATCATCCCCATCGGCGGCGCGGACATGCCCACCGTCATCTCTCTGCTCAACGGATATGCCGGACTCTCCGCCGCAGCCATGGGCTTCGTCCTGCACAACAAACTTCTCATCATCGCTGGGGCGCTCGATGGTTCCTCCGGCCTGATTCTCTCTGTAATCATGTCGAAGGCGATGAACCGGTCGTTCACCAATGTTCTGTTCGGTGCCTTCGGCCAGGTGCAGGCAGCGGCCGCTGGTGGCGCGGAAGCCCGACCCGTCCACAGCGCCACAGCCGAAGAGTCCGCCGCCATTTTGTCGGCCGCCAACAAAGTTGTCATCGTCCCCGGCTACGGCATGGCCGTCGCCCAGGCGCAGCACAAAGTCCGCGAGCTCTATGATCTGCTCAGCAAAAAGGGAGTCGACGTCCGCTTCGCCATTCACCCCGTTGCCGGACGGATGCCCGGCCACATGAACGTGCTGCTGGCCGAGGCCGACATCCCCTACGATCGCCTCATCGAAATGGACGAGATCAACGGAGATTTCCCCCAAACCGATGTCGCTCTCGTCATCGGCGCCAATGACGTCACCAATCCCGCCGCCCGCAATGACAACACCAGCCCCATCTTCGGCATGCCCATTTTGGATGTCGACAAAGCTCACACCGTCATGGTGATCAAACGCAGCATGAGCCCAGGCTTCGCCGGCATCGACAACCCGCTCTATTACCTCGACAACACCCTCATGCTCTTCGGCGATGCCAAACAATTCGTCGGCGCAATCGTGCGCGAGCTCAGCGGCGGACACTAGCCACGGTGTTTAAGATAGCTGCGCTTTCTGATTTGTCCGGAGTAAACTAAGGATGTGAGGTAATCCTATGCCGGTTATAAACGGCGTGATCACCAAAGATCCAGCTGTGCTCGGAGGCACTCCTGTGTTTCGGGGAACTCGTGTTCCTTTCCAGGCGTTGCTCGACTATCTCGAAGGCGGGCAGACCCTGGATGAATTTTTGGACGACTTTCCCACCGTCACCCGAGAGTCGGCCGTTCTCGCCCTCGAACACGCCAAAGCCCTCGTCTTCAGTGATTTATGACGCGCGTCTTGCTTGATGAATGTGTTCCCAGAAAGCTTCGGGATCATCTATCAGGCGTCGAGTGCCAAACTGTGCCCGAGGTTGGATTGGCGGGCAAAAAGAACGGCGAATTACTGAGCTTGGCGGAAAAAGCGGGATTTGATGTATTCCTGACCGTGGATCGCGGTATTGAATACGAGCAAAATCTGAAACACAGGTCGATCGCAATTCTGATCGTACAATCCAGGTCCAGCCGGCTCGACGACTTGATGACTCAAAAAGATAGAATTCTGAAAGCCCTAGCTTCGATTCAATCGGGCTGTCTGGTCAAGATCGACTGATGCGTAAAGACTCCCTCCCGTTACCGATGTAACCCACGGTAACCTCTTCCCGGTACTCAAGGGCGCTCTCCTCATCAATAATAGAAATGCGGCGGTCATTCGTTGAGTCGAACGACGAAAACCCTCGCACTCCCTCCCTTAACCTACTATCAAAAGGACGCAAGCGGCCGCATGTCTACCGGAGCACCAAAGCCCGAGCGCACTGCGCAAAGATTTCCGCAGGCGCTGGCGCAGATGGACGAGCAAGTTTTGTCCATGGTTGTGGCCCACGCCGCCCTGCCCGAAATTCTTTCAACCCTCTGCTCCAACATCGAGCGGCATTACCCCGGTCTGTTGTGTTCCGTTCTCCTGCTGGATTTCGATGGCCAGACATTGCGTACTGGCGCCGCGCCTTCGCTTCCCAAGGAATTCACTCAATCCATTGCAGGCGTGCAAATCGGCCCTGCCGCCGGATCGTGCGGTACTGCCGCCTATCGTCGCCAGCAGGTGATCGTCTCCGACATTGCCACCGACCCGCTCTGGGGCAACTACCGCCAGCTCGCGTTACCTCACGGATTGCGCGCCTGTTGGTCTACGCCCATCGCTTCGCAGGATGGCCGCGTCCTGGGTACCTTCGCGATTTACTATCGTGAGCCGCGCCTGCCCGAGGAGGAGCACCAACAACTCATCGCACACGCCACGCATATCGCCGCCATCGCCATGGAATGGGATCGCGATAAAGCGGACCTGAATGCGGCCGAAAGTCGCTATCGCACGCTGGTTGAACGCCTTCCTGCCGTCACCTATATTGCCGAACTCGGCGCTTCTGGTCCCTGGCACTACGTCAGCCCGCAGATCGAATCCATGCTCGGCTTCTCGCCCGCACAATGGCTTTCCAATTCCGCCAATTGGATTGACCGGATCCATCCAGAAGATCGCGACCACGTGCTCAGGATGGAACAGCATTTTCAGCAACATCGTGATTTGTTTCAGGCGGAGTACCGCATGTTCGCCCACGACGGCAGAATGTTGTGGTTCCGCGATGAAGCTGTCATGTTGCCCTCTACCGAAGGCCAGCCCCTTCTCATGCAGGGCGTCATGTACGACATCACCGAACGTAAGCGCCTGGAAGATCAACTTCGCCATTCGCAAAAAATGGAAGCCGTCGGCTTGCTCGCCGGCGGCGTGGCCCACGACTTTAACAATCTCCTGATGCTGATCCAGGCTCATAATGAACGGCTGCGCTCCAGTTTGGAGAGGACCGCTCCCGCGCAGAAAGAATCGTTAGGCATCGAACAAGCTGTAACCCGCGCCGCCGCACTCACCAACCGCCTGCTTACCTTCAGCCGCAAACAAGTCCTGCAAGCCCGAGTCATGGACCTGAACGAGGTGCTGAGCGAAGTGGCGAAAATGCTCGACCGCCTGCTGGAAAAAAATATTGTTCTGCAGGTCGTGCCCGCACCAGCCCTCTCGCCGGTCAAGGCCGATCCCGGACAAATTGAACAGCTCATCATGAACCTGGCCGTCAATGCCCGCGACGCCATGCCGCTGGGCGGACGACTGCTCATTGAAACTCGCAATGCCGAAATTTCAGACTCCCACCCGCACCTGCATGATGGTATGCGCCCCGGCCGTTACGTAATCCTGGTGGTTTCCGACGATGGCACCGGCATGGATAGCGAAACTCAGGCCCACATGTTCGAACCATTTTTCACCACTAAAGAACCGGGCAAAGGCACTGGACTCGGGCTGGCCATCGTCTACGGTGTGGTCAAACAGTTGGGGGGATGGGTGTACGTCGATAGTAAAATGGGTCGCGGCACAACGTTTGAAATCTATCTTCCGCCCGCCCAGGAATCGCACGCTCCCCCAGGCGTGGAAAAACTTCTTGATCTCTCCACTGTTCCCAAAGGGACAGAAACCATTCTGCTGGTGGAAGACGAACCGGGCATTCGCGAACTCGCCACCGATTTTTTAACCGGCCGCGGCTACATGGTTCTGACTGCCATGGATGGCACCGAAGCTCTGCGCATCGCTCAAGGCCACGAAGATCTGATTCACCTTCTGGTCACCGACATTGTCATGCCCAACGTCGGCGGCAAGGAATTGTCCCAGCGTCTGCGTCAGATTCGTCCGCAAATCAAGGTGCTGTTCATGTCCGGCTATCCCGACCACCCAGCCCTGGCCGATGCCGGCGACGAAACCCAGGCCACCGTCCTGCAAAAGCCATTCTCTCTCGACATGCTGGCGCACAAGGTGCGAAGCCTGCTCGACCAGCGCTAAAAAGCCACCGGAATATCATAGTGATATCGTGATATCATTCAGTTTCATTGTGTGATATCATGATATCAATTCGCTCGAAGGGGGTGCCCCATGGCCCAACTCGTTGTCCGCAAGCTGGAAAATTCGGTCAAAACGCGCCTGCAGCGCCGCGCCCGCCGCAACGGCCGCAGTATGGAAGAAGAAGTCCGCGACATTCTGCGTGCGGCGGTGCAAAAGGAAGAGACCAAATCCGAATTCGGGCTTGGGACGGAACTGGCAGCACTGTTTGCTGACATTGGTCTCGATGAACCGATCCCAGAGCTGCGAGGCTTCGAAATCGAACCGCCGACCTTTGAAGAATGACTATTCTCGATACAAATGTGGTGTCCGAGTTTATGTTGCGTTCACCCAATCCGAAGGTCGTTGGGTGGCTCGACCGGCAATCTCGATCCTCCCTGTGGACAACAGCCATCACGGTTTTCGAGATCCATCTGGGTCTGCAGACTATGCCACGCAGTTCTCGTCGCAGCCTGCTCCACCAAAGATTCGACGAAGTGCTGGCACGAATGAATGAGCAGATCATTCCCTTCGACACCGAGGCTGCGCAGCAAGCTGCTGCTCTGATGGCTTCGCGAAAACTGCGGGGTCGTCCCCGAGACATGCGCGATACCATGATCGCGGGTATCGTCCTGGCCCGCCGCACCAGCTTGGCGACCCGCAATACAGCTCACTTCGATGACATTTCAGCCACGCTAATCGATCCGTGGAACTGAGTGCGTCAAGGGACTCTGAACGACGCCGCGTGATATTCTATTAACTCCAGCTGCGTACCGTTTTGGCGGAAATTCCCCGCAGTTTCAAATAACGCTTCCTGAAGCCGTTTCCCAGTCGAAGCCAGAAGAAGAAGAGAAACCACCACCATGCTTTCCGTTAGCAATGTTTCCATGCGCTACGGCGCCAAAATTTTATTTGACGAAGTTTCTGTCGCCTTCACTCCAGGCAAGCGCTACGGCCTCACCGGTCCCAACGGTGCCGGCAAGTCCACCTTCATGAAGCTGCTCAGCGGCGAACTGGAGCCGCAAAAAGGCACTGTCGTCCGTCCCCGCAAACTCGGCGTTCTCAGCCAGGACCAGTTTGCCTTCGACGCTTTCACCGCCAGCGACACCGTCATCATGGGCAACAAGCGTCTCTGGGCCGCCATGCAGGAGCGCGACACGATTTACTCCAAGGCCGAAATGACCGACGAAGATGGCATGCAGCTCGGCGAACTCGAAGGCATCGTCGGCGAGGAAGATGGCTACACCGCCGAAGCTGACGCCGCCATCCTGCTTGATGGCCTCGATATTCCCGAAGAACTGCACAGCCGCAAGATGAGCGAACTGCAAGGCGGACAGAAAGTCCGCGTGCTCTTAGCCCAGGCTCTCTTCGGCCATCCCCAGGCGCTGCTGCTCGATGAACCGACCAATAACCTCGATCTCGATTCCATCCACTGGCTGCAAAGCTTTCTCAATGCCTATGACGGCGTGGTCATTGCCATCTCTCACGATCGCCATTTCCTGAACAGCATCTGCACTCACATCGCCGACATCGACTACGAGACCATCATCACCTACACCGGATCGTATGACGAAATGGTTCTCGCTAAGACCCAGGTGCGTTCGCAGATCGAATCGCAAAACGCGCAGCGCGAAAAGAAAATTTCCCAGTTGAACGAATTCATCGCGCGCTTCTCCGCCGGAACCCGTTCCAGCCAGGTGCAATCGCGGCGCAAGGAAGTCGAGCGCCTGCAAGTCACCGAACTTGCCCGGTCAAACATCGCTCGCCCTTACATCAAGTTCGAACAGAAGCGCCCCTCCGGGAAACACATTCTGGAAATCGAACACCTAGACAAGTCGTACGGAGACAAGCAGGTTATCCGCGACTTCACCGCCAGCATCACCCGCGGCGAACGCATCGCGCTCATGGGACGCAACGGTGCCGGCAAGACCACGCTGGTCAACGCCATCCTTGCGAACTCACCCACCACGCCGGAATCCGAACTGCGCAAGACCAGCGGCTACGACGGCGCTTTTGTCGACTCCGGTAAAGTGACTTGGGGACACGAAGCTTCCATCGGATACTTTGCCCAGGACCATCGCGCCCTGATCGAAGGGGGAATGACTGCGCTCGACTGGTTGCATCAGTGGAATCCCGCCGCGGTCGGTGAAGAAATTCGCGGACTGCTCGGCCAGATGCTCTTCCAGCGCGACGAAGCCACAAAATCCACCAGCGTTCTCTCCGGCGGCGAGGCCGCGCGCCTGTTGTTCTGCAAACTCATGATGCAAAAGCCCAACGTCCTGGTGCTCGACGAACCGACCAATCACCTCGACCTTGAAGCCATCAATGCTCTCAACATTTCTTTGCAGCGCTATCAGGGAACGGTTTTTCTGGTCAGCCACGATCACGATCTCATTGACGAAGTCGCCACCCGCATCTGGCACTTCGAAAACGATCACAAGATCACCGACTTCAAAGGCACCTACGAGGAATATCAAGCCGCAGTCGTGGCATAAACAAGACTCTTGTCACCCGGAAGCTCGCGGCCATCAGAAAATTTTGTCATTCGAAGAAGAGTTTGTCATTCCGAACCGGCGTTTTTCGCCGGTGAGGAATCTGCTTCTGCATTGCACCATTCCCGCTGCCTGTAAACTAATCTGATTCTCCCCTTGATTTCCACAAGCCTTGCCCTTGCGTTTCCCTGCCTAAGTTACAGATAATGAAGCGGGGACGTAACTTGCGCGGCCTGCGCGCAGGAGTTGTGAAGCAGTGTATAGTCGAGCCGATTTACTTAGGATTCTTCACCTTACAGCGCGCCAGTTAGCCAACTGGGAGCGCTCGGGATTGATTGCGGCATCCCCTGCTTACACCTTCGCCGATTTGCTGAAGATAAAAAAAGTGCGCGACCTCTGCGCCATGCGCGTGCGTCCCGCCGTCATCCGCCAGTCGCTTGAGGCCATGCAGAAGCAGGCCAATGGCATGGAAAATCCTCTGGTCGATGCCGGCGTCTCCTCCACTAACAAACACCGCGTCGCCTTCCGCCACGAAGGCCGCCTGTTCGAACCCATCGCCGGACAGTTCCTGATGGACTTCGCTGCCCGCGAAAAAGTTGTCACCAGCACGCCCATCCCTACGCAAGAGCCCGGCGCGCAGGAAAGTGAAGCTGCCGTCTGGTTTGCCCGCGGCATCGCCCTCGAAGAGGATCCGGCAACTTCAACCGCCGCCCTCGCCGCCTATCACAAAGTTCTCGAGTTCGATCCGGCTCACGCCGCCGCCCACATCAACCTGGGCACTCTCTACTACAATCGCCAGGACTTCACCCTGGCGGAAAAACATTACCGCGCCGCGCTCGAATCCGACCCGCGCTACGCTCTGGCTTATTTCGATCTGGGCAACGTGCTCGACGAAACCGGACGCGTTCAGGAAGCTATCCAGACCTACAAGATGGCCATCCAGCTCGCTCCGACTTATGCCGACGCTCACTACAACCTTGCCCTCGCCTACGAAAAAACCCGCGAGCCCCGTAAAGCCCTGAAACACTGGCAAGCCTACGTCAAACTCGACACCACTGGCCCGTGGTCGGTCCACGCCCGCAACCAGATTCAGCGGATTTTGCAGGCGGACACGCTGAAGCTGGTGCACTCAAGGCGCGGATAATCCCAAATTTATTTCGGGTCCTTCCCGGATAAGGTTTGTCGCATTTGCCGCTCTCCCATTCTGCTAAAATTCAGGGTTTGGCATTCCTCGGCCTAAAGGTATTCCTATGTCTGACACCATCTTGCAGTCCGCCCCTCCCGCGCCCCTGACTACTCTCACCGAAGACGAAATCCTCTTCCGCGACAACATCCGCCAGTTCGCCGACGAGCGTATCCGTCCTCACGTCAAAGAGATGGACGAGAAGGGCATCTTCAACAAAGACCTCATCCAGGAATTTTTCCAGCTCGGCATCATGGGCATCGAGATTCCTGAAGAATACGGTGGAGGCGGCGCAAAGTTCTTCGAAGCCATCCTCGCAGTGGAAGAACTTTCCCGCGTTGATGCCTCAGCCGGAGTCGTGGTCGATGTGCAGAATACTCTGGTCAATAACGCGCTTATCCGCTGGGGCAATGCCGACCAGAAAAAGCGCTACCTGCCTAAGATGGCCGCCGACACCGTTGGCGCCTATGCGCTCAGCGAAGCCAGTTCCGGGTCAGATGCTTTTGGCCTGCAAACCCGCGCCGAACTGAAAGGCAGCGACTACGTCCTCAATGGCCGTAAGCTATGGATTACAAACGGCAAAGAGGCCGGACTCTTCGTTCTCTTCGCCACCCTCGACCCCTCCGCCGGATACAAAGGCATTACTGCTTTCCTCATCGAAAAAGATTTTGCTGGCTTCAGCGTGGGCAAGAAGGAAGACAAGCTCGGCATCCGCGCCTCTTCTACCTGCGAACTCATACTCGAAGACTGCAAAGTTTCCAAAGATAACGTGATCGGCGAGCCCGGCAAAGGTTACAAGATCGCCATCGAAACTTTGAACGAAGGCCGCATTGGCATCGGAGCGCAGATGCTCGGCGTCGCCCGCGGCGCGTGGGAGTTCGCCTCCAAATATGCGCAGGAACGCAAGCAGTTCGGCAAGCCCATTGCAGAATTCCAAGGCATTCAGTTCCAGATCGCGCAGATGGCCACGGAAATCGAGGCCGCCCGCATGATGGTCTACAACGCCGCCCGCATGAAAGATGCCGGAGTGAATTTCGTGAAAGAAGCGGCCATGACCAAGCTCTTCGCCTCGCAAGTGGCGGACCGCGTCACCTCGCTGGCCGTTGAAATCTATGGCGGTTACGGCTTCACCAAAGATTATCCCGTGGAGAAATTCTGGCGCGACGCCAAGATCGGCAAAATCTACGAAGGCACTTCCAATATGCAGCTGGCGACAATCGCCAAGCTGGTGATGGGAAAGTAAGTGCTGGGAAAGTAACCTCGAGTAACCTCCCAAACGTAACTTCGGTGGCCGGAAAGCATTGCTGCACAAGACTTTCCGGCTGTCGGCACTTTTCGTAACGTTACCGCTGCTCATAATGTGCATTCCGTTGCACTTCGGGCACTTTTCGGCGTGCGATTAATTCCACTTATCTTTCGTGTTTCCAATACCTTGCCGCCCTTTCCCATATTGGTTAGGAAGCTGCAATCTCCCGGATGTCTGCGCTGGTAAGGCGAGACCGGGGTGAAGCTTGAATATTTCGTTGGGGTACACAGTTCTTCCAATCGCAGCGCCGAACGCAACTCCTAAAAAGAAGCGCAGCCTGCTTCCGCTGCTCACCGTTCTGTTCCTCTTCTCCTACGGCCTGATGACCATGCTCATCGTGGAACAAGGTTCCGCTATTCAATCGCAAAGCAACCTGATCAAAGTTCTGCTGCGCGACAGCACCGAATTGTGGACCGCCAAAGGCAAAGCCATCAGCGACCAGCAGATGATCAAGTCACAAGCGGAAGAGAAAGCCAAGAGCCAGGCTCCTACTGCCCAGATGCAAACCCCTTCGGCCGGGCGTTCGCAGAATCCGGCGCAGTCCCAATCCCCGTCAACCCAGTCCCCGTCAACCCAGGCAGCACCGCAGCACCGTTCGAGTCATACCGGCAAACTGGCGAGGCCCCAGACCCAGGCTCCGCCCGTGCCTACTTCTGATTTAGTCGATCGTCGCCGCGCCTTGACCACGATCTAGCTCGAAGGAAAAAACAATGAAGGTTCTGACCCTAGCCTTGTTGTTTAGCTTTACCACCGCCGCCAAACCGGCGCAGCCCGCTCACAAAATTGCTGGCCAGCTCGAGCAGCATTCCAAAGGCGGACGCTGGTACTTCGCCGCCAACGGCCACGCGGTTTACTGTTACGGGCCGGTGATGACCTTGCCGCAGGCCAATGGCGACCTGCAAAAAGTCGCCACCTTCTGCCGCGACGGCAAAACGGTTGTGCCACTGAAAGACTAAACCGCTTTTTATCAGTTGCTTCCATCTCTTCCGCGGCGTCACGCCGAAGCCCCGCTCCCATCCCAATAGCGCGAAGGATTCCCTCGCTGCTTGTAAACTGGAGTCATGCCGGAACTTCCTGAAGTAGAAACTGTTGCGCGCGGACTGGCCAAACGCGTCACCGGAGACGTCATCGAATCGGTGTGGTTGGGCAAACATCCTCAGCCGCTCAAGTCGTCCGCGCAGGAAATCGCCGCCACGCTGGAGCACGCCCGCATCGTCGCCGTGCGGCGCATGGGCAAGCACATCGTCATCGACCTGGAACGCGATTTTGTGGAGCGGCCGCCCTCGCCCGCGAAAGGCCGAAAATCAAAAACGGCGCGTAAGGGATTGAAAGCAAAGCCGGCTGTCGATTCATCGACGGCGCAAGGTTCAGCGGACGAGGGCGGTCGCGATTCTACGAGCGCGCAGTGGATTGTGCATCTTGGCATGACGGGCCGGTTGCAGGTCTGCGAGGCGCAGGACGAAATTCTCAAGCACACGCATCTCGTCGCCAAGCTGGAATCGGGCCGGGAAGTGCGCTTTGTCGATCCCCGGCGCTTTGGCCGGCTCAGAGTAGTCACCGGAGGCTTTGAGGCTGGAGGGGTTGAGCCGCTGGAAGCGGACTTTGAAAAGTTTCACGCCATGTTCCGCGGACGCAAGACGCCGATCAAGAGCGCGCTACTGAATCAGAAACTGCTGCGCGGCGTAGGAAATATCTATGCCGATGAATCGTTGTTCCGCACCGGCATCCGGCCGCGCCGCCGCGCGTCAAACATCAAGCGCGAGCAGTTCGAGCTTCTGCTCAAATCGGTGAAAGAAGTTTTGAGCGAAGCCATCGCGCTTGGCGGTTCCTCCGTTTCCGATTACGTGAATGCCGATGGCGAAGCCGGATTCTTTCAACTGCAGCATCGCGTCTACGGCCGTGAGGGCGAGCCGTGCCTGGTCTGCCAGACTCCCATCAAGCGAATCGTCATCGCCGGACGCAGCAGCCACTACTGCCCGAAGTGCCAACGCTGATTGTGTTGGAGTCGAAGGATGCCTATGGTCCACCGGCAACCGGGTGCGTTGGGGAAGTTGCGTGGGAACCGACCGCAGTGAAAACGAGGCCGCAATCTATGGGAAACGGTAGATCTCCGCTTTGCCATATAGCTACCAGCTTACTTTCGATTTAAACGCGATCTAAGAGACGGTTGGCCTTCTCCGCACCCTTTTCCCCGTCCGCGGGATTATCATGGCTGTACGGCCTCGCAAATGCCTCTAGCGTGCGTTTTATGAAAGGGGTCGAGGCGGCTTTTTGCCGTTTTCTGATCTTCGGGAGTCATCCCTTGGGTCATAGCTTATAGTTTTCAACGACTTGCACCGATCTTCAACAACTTACGGACTTTATCAACGACTTACACCTACTCTCAACAACTTAGCGGGAGCGGTCACTTCCGCCCCATGCGAACAGCAGATTCCTCGCCGGCAAAAACCGCCGCCTCGGAATGACAACCGAGGTGAGAAATTCGGTTTGCGACTGGCTCCTCCAATTCTGATAACCTTTCTTTCCATGCCTGATTTTTCCATTGGAGTTGATCTTGGGGGGACGAACCTCCGCATTGCGGCGGTGAGCGGCGACGGACAGTTGCTGGAGAAAGTGACGCTCGGCACAAAAGTTGCGTTGGGGCGCGACCACGTCATCAGCGAAATGTGTGAGGCCATTCAGCGGCTCTCGGCAAAATATCGGGAGTCGGGAAAGCTCTTGGGCGCGGGCATCGGCGTGCCCGGCATCATCGACATGCAGACAGGAATGTTGCGCAAGTCGGCGAATCTTCCGGGATGGGAAGAGTATCCGGTGCGCGACGAGATCGAGCGCCGCTTGAACGCGCGCGTGGTTCTGGAAAACGATGCCAACGTAGCCGCGCTGGGCGAGCAGTGGCTGGGGGCGGCGCGCGGCGTGCCCAACATGGCGGTGATTACGCTGGGCACGGGCATCGGCGGCGGCATTGTGCTGAATGGAAAAATATGGCACGGGATGAATGGCATGTCGGGGGAGTTCGGCCATGTGACGCTGGAACTTGAGGGCTATCCCTGCGGCTGCGGCAATCGCGGCTGCGCGGAGAAATATGCTTCGGCCAGCGCTATCATGCGCATGGCGCGCGAGGCCATAGCCAGCGGAGAGGCGCCGAGTTTGGCCAGCGCAGCATCCTCCGATCCGGAGTTTGGCGCCAAGTCGATTTACAATCTCGCCATTCAGGGCGACGAGCACGCGCTACGCATCTTCCGCAGCTTCGGACGCTATCTCGGAATTCTGCTCGCGGGTTTGGTGAACGTTCTCAATCTCGAAATGTATGTGATTGGCGGCGGCGTCTCCAGCGCGTGGGATGCTTACGCTCCGAACATGTTTGAGGAGTTGCGCGAGCGCTCGCTGGTGTACGCGGCCACAGCCGCGACCAATCCGTTGAGCGGAGATGTCTCGAAGCACGAAGGCGCATCCGCGCAAACCGAAAGCCGCACCGAACGCAAGACGGTGATTACGCGCGCGCTGCTGGGCAGCGACGCGGGATTGTATGGCGCGGCGCGGGCAGCGGTGCTGGCGGGATAAAGACTGTCCGTTGAAAGTTGTAAGACTGGAGTTACAGCCAACTGAGGGCAAGCGATTTGATCTCGTCGTATTCAGGCGTACTCTTGGGTATGGCGATTCCGCCCCAAAACAGTCGAGTGAAGATCGGACCGTGTTCGGACACGACCAGTATCTTCCCATTCCACTCGCCGACATAGCGAACACGGTCTCTGCCTATGACGCGATTGACTCCTCCATTCCTCAATCGGCGCATCCCGTCGGAATCGACTTCCAAGTCGTAGGCGTGCGGCTTGATTGGGAAGAAATAGGAATAGAGACCATACATAATTCCAAAACCTAGCGAGTCCACTACACTGAACCGATGGCGGAGCCACTCGATCAGTGCAAACACCATCACGCAGACCCCCGTGGTGACCAGCGCAACCCGGAGTTTGTTTTCTGAGCCCGACTGCTCAAAATTAATGTGATAGGTCTTCACAATCCCTCGTAACCCGTCCATTATACTTCCGAATCGCGCGGGTACTGAGAAAAGACAAATGACGCAACACAAATTCAAAATCAAACTGATCGGCGAGGAAGGTTCGCAAGTGGCGGCGCTGAAGCCGCCGTTTTATGTGATCGCCGTCTTCCAGCGCAAAGGGCGGGTGCCGGTGAAGGGCACCATCAACGGATTTCCGTTTCGCAGCTCGCTGATGAACATGGGCGACGGTCACATGATGCCCGTCAACGCCGAACTGCGCGCCGGAGCCCACTGCAAAGCGGGGGACACGGTCGATGTGGTGATGGAACTTGACGAAGACGAACGCAAAGTTGAAGTGCCGGCCTATCTGAAGAAGATCATCAACAGCGATGCCAAGGCGAAGGAGTTCTGGAGCAAGCTCTCGTACACTCATCAGAAAGAATACGTCCGCGAAATCGAAGGCGCGAAGCGGTCGGAGACCAAAGAGAAACGGATTGCGGCGATGATGGAAGCGTTAAGGAAGGGCGAGCGCAAGAAGTAAGCCACATCCCCCGGATCACTTCTGCCGCGGATCGTACGCGATAAGGATGAAGACTTTAGAGTTTGGATCTCCCGCGAGCGTAACCTTCAACCTATTACGTTTCAGAATCTTCGCAGGTGCATGAACGTTGCGGGCTGTGTCGCGAGGAATGACACGTTCGCCGTTAAGAAAAACTTCGTAATTGCTGACTTCGTTCCTGCCCAAGCCGTTTCCGTTGGTAACACCCAGGACGCAACAGCCACTCGGGATCGGATCGACGCTAAACTCTTCGGTTCTCTCACATGGTCCATCAAAGGAACAAGGATGGAACTCCTGCATATAGATCGATGGGGGATAACCTGTGAAGGCTTGTTCTTCAGTCGCTGTCATGTCTTGGCAGCACAGGAGAGGTGCTGCCAAGAAACAGGCAGTTAGATATATGCGCGATAAGGTTTTCATTCTGCGCCTCTGTTCTGCGATCCCCGAGTCTGAAGCCACACGTCATCCAACCGAACCTATAGTTGAAGGCAGTGACGACCCCCGTCTCCCAACTCTTCTCGCCGCCTGCAGGAACGCCTGGTTCTGCTCCGGCGTGCCGATCGTGACGCGAATGCACGTGGGCGCTCCCCAGTGTCCGAGGGGGCGGACGGCTACGCCTTCTTCCTGCAAGCGATGGGCAACCGTGACGGCGTCTTCGCCGAGATCGCAGAAGACAAAATTTGCCGCGGTCGGCACCACGCGATATCCCATGCCTGCTAAACCCTGGGCGAGGATGCGCGATTGCATGGCGTTGTTTTCCACCACGCGATGGATGTGGTCGTTATCCTCGAGAGCGGCCATGGCTGCGGCTTGCGCCACCGATGAAACCGAGAAAGTGTTGCGCATGCGGGCGCAGTAGCCAAGCAACTCCGCGGGGCCGATGCCGTACCCTACGCGCAATCCGGCGAGGCCGTGGGCTTTGGAAAAAGTCCGCAGGACCACCACGCTTGCGCCCTGGCGGACATACTCCAGTGAATTGGAATAATTAATTCGCCGCAGCGTGGCGAAGTGCTGGGCGAATTCGTAATAGGCCTCATCGAGTACTACCACCACGTGTGCGGGAACGTGCGCGAGAAAACGCTCGACCGCCGCAGCTTCAAGCATGGTGCCCGTAGGATTATTCGGGTTCGCCACAAAAACGATGCGGGTCTCGGAATTGATAGCGTTGAGAATCGCGTCGAGGTTGAAGCCATCGTTGAGCAGGGGAGCTTCCACCAGATGCGCGCCGGCGGCCTGCACCGCCATGGAATAGACGATGAACGAACACGCGCTGGTGACTGCGTTCAGGCCGGGCGCGAGAAGAGTGTGGCAGAGCAGGCTGAGCATGGCGGTGGATCCTGCTGTGACGAGAACCTGCTCCGGCTGCACGGCGTGATGCGCGGCGATCTGGCGGCGAAGAGTGCTGCAATCGTCATCGGGATAAGAGTTTGCCGAGGAGAGCGCGGCGCGCATGGCGCCGAGTACGTGCTCGGACGGGCCGAAGGGGCTTTCGTTGGAATCGAGCTTGATGAGACGGGAGCGAAGTTCGAGAGCCGCGGGCGTTCTGCCGGGAGCGACGGAGGTGCCCAGATCACGGGCGGGCTTGGAAACCAGATCGAAAAAGCGGCTCATGGCGTGCCGACATCATGCCACGGAAGGCTTGGTTTTTACCATCGGTTTATTGGCGGCGGTGCGCAGGCGGTCTACCTCCTGCAACGTGAGCGGGCGAAATTCGCCGGGGGGGACGTCGAGGGTGAGCGGACCGTACTTGACGCGCTTGATTTTCTCCACGTGATGGCCGACCTTTTCAAACATGCGGCGAATCTCGCGATTGCGACCTTCGATGAGCGTTACTTCATACCAGGGATTGTTGGCCTCTTTCACCAGCCGGATTCCGGCGGGGGCGGTTTTTACGCGGCGTCCATCTTCGGTTTGGATGGAAACTCCGGCGCGAAGTTTTTCGATGGAGTCAGGCGTGGGTGTCCCGGAAATCTTTACTACGTACGTTTTCGCCACGTTGGAGGCGGCTTTCATCAGCTTATTGGCCAGGGCTCCGTCGTTGGTTAAAAGCAGCAAGCCTTCGCTGGCGTAGTCGAGGCGGCCCACGGGATAGACGCGCTTCTTCACGCCGCGAAGTAATTGCATAACCGTCGGACGTTTTTCGGGATCGCTGACGGTGGTGACGTAGCCTTTGGGTTTGTTCAGCAAAAGGTAAACGTGATTTTGCGCGGCGGCGAGGAGCTTGCCATCCACGCGGATGTGATCGACTTCGGCGTCGGCCTTGGTGCCGAGCGCGGTGACCACGGTGCCGTTCACTTTTACGTGACCGGCGCTGATGAGTTCTTCGGCCTTGCGGCGGGAGGCGACGCCGGCGGCGGCAATGATTTTCTGCAGACGTTCTGCGGGCATGGGGGACTACTCTTTCTGCGCGGCGTGCTCTGCGATGGCTTCAGGCTCGGAGTCAGCCTGGGGTGAGGCTTGCGATTCAGCTTCGCGTGATTCAGGTTCTTGCGAGTCCGCCGCCTGGGTCGCGGGCATCAATTCTTCCTGGAAGGATTGCGCCACCAGCTTTTCAAATTCTTCCATGCTGGGCAGCTCGTTCACATCTTTCAGACCGAAGCGCATGAGGAATTCTTTGGTGGTCTTATAAAGAATGGGACGGCCGATGACCTGCTTGCGTCCGGCAGTGGTGATGAGCTTGCGGTCGAGGAGCGTGGCGATGACGCCACCGGAGTCGACGCCGCGAATTTCACTGATCTCGGGAACGGTGACGGGCTGTTTGTAGGCGATCACGGCGAGGGTTTCGAGCGCGGGCAGCGAGAGGCGAATCGCGGGCTTCAGGCTTTTGGCGAAGCTGCGCACCATTTCGTGCTGCTCGGGTTTGGTGGACATGCGATATCCACCGGCGACCTGGCGAATTTCAATGCCGTGGTCGGGAGCGTTGAAATCCGCGGTGAGTTCTTCGAGGCTGGAGCGCACGCGCGACTTTACTTCCGCATCATCGGCGGCGCCTTCGGCAATCACCGACTCTTTGACGAGCTGCACCATCTGCTCAAGCGTCACCGGAGTTTCGGTGGCGTAGATGATGGCTTCGAGTTGAGCTTTTAAACTCATAGGGCAGTACCTAGTACCCAGTACCCAGTAGCTAGTACCCAGTAGCTAGTACCCAGTGGCGAGTTACCAGTCCCGAGTTGCGAGTCGCGAGTAAAGTCAAAGTCGCAAGCAAATTCAAAATCCAGCCGGTAAACGTCCAACTTCTCGGTACTGGATACTCGGTACTGGGTACTGTTTATCTCCAGTCGTCTCTTACTGCGGCTTGTTCTGCCATGACGGCGTCGAAGCCGACGTGTTTGCGGACAGCGATTTCTCCGAACATTTCTTCCTGCTTGATCTGAATGGCCTGCAAACGCACCAGTTCCAACAAAGCGAGAAACATGCAGACCAGGGCCTGGCGCGAGGGCATGCGCAATAACATTTGCTTCAGGCGGATGGGACGCGATTCCAGCGCGAGACGGCGGCGAAGGTAATCGATCATCTGGCCGACGGTTACGGTTTCTTCGTTTATGTTCAGAACGGGGCGGGTGCGCACGCGGTCCAGAATCTGCTGGAAGGTTTTTACCAGGTCGATGACGTCGGTAGCCAGTTCGGGTTCGGTGCCTTCGGCGTCAATGAATTCTTTCAGCGAGGGATTGCTGAGAACGGCGTCTTCGATCTGCTGCTTCTGCAAAAGCATTTGCGCGGCGGACTTGAATTTTTCGTGCTCCAGGAGGCGATCAACCAGCTCCGCGCGCGGATCTTCGAGTTCTTCCGCTTTTGCAGAAGGATCGCGGGGCAGAAGCATTTTCGATTTTATGTGAATGAGGACCGCGGCCATGTAGATGAAATCCGCGGCGACGTTTACATCCAACTCGCGAATTTTTTCCACGTAGGCCAGATACTGTTCGGTGATGCGGGCGATGGGAATGTCGTAGATATCGATATCCTGCTTGCGGATGAGATCGAGCAGCAGGTCAAGCGGGCCTTCGTAGACATCGAGAACGGAGACGGCGAAGGGAGAATCGCTTTCTTTTTTCTGAGATTCTTTTTTGGGCGAATCGTTGTTCGCCGCGCTGGCGTGCTTCACCAGCACGGGGGCAAGAGGTTGGGCAGCCGAGTCGTCGACGTGGGCGATTCTGTTTTGTAAACTACTTCCCATCGGTTACCTTCCCTTGCGTTTTCGCTGGTGCTTCGTACTCGAGCGACATACCCATCGCGCTGCGAACATCTTTCATAGTGGCGGAGGCGGCCTGGCGCGCCCGCTGAGTGCCAGCCTCAAGGATATCCCAAGCCAGCCGTGGATTCTGCTCGAATTTCTTGCGGCGCTCCTGCATGGGACTCAACAGTTGCACCAACGCGTCAGCCGCCCAACTCTTACACTCGATGCAGCCGATGCCGGCGGAGCGGCAGCCGGTGTTCACTTTTTCCATGGTGGCGGCGTCGCTGAAAATCTTGTGCAGATCGCCGACCGGGCAAACGTCGGGATTGCCGGGATCGGAGCGGCGGACGCGCGCTGGGTCGGTGACCATGGTCTTCAACTTCTGGCGCAGCACGGGCTCGGGATCGGTGAGCATGATGCTGTTGCCGTAGGACTTCGACATCTTGCGTCCGTCGGTTCCGGGCAGCTTGGGAGATTTCGTCAGTAGCACCTGCGGTTCGGGGAATACGTCGCCGCGCTTTCCGTAGAAGCCGTTGAAGCGGCGTGTGATCTCGCGCGTGAGTTCGATGTGCGCGACCTGATCCTCTCCTACGGGAACCACGTTCGCTTTGTACATCAAAATATCCGCAGCCTGGAGCACGGGGTAGCCGAGAAATCCGTAGGTGCCAAGGTCTTTGTCTTTAATATTTTCGCGCTGTTCTTTGTAGGTGGGAACGCGCTCCAGCCAGCCCAGGGGCGTGATCATGGAGAGGAGCAGGTGCAACTCGGCGTGCTCGGGAACATGCGACTGGATAAAGATGACGCACTTCTCGGGATCGAGGCCCGCGGCCAGCCAGTCGAGCAAAACTTCAAGGGAATTCTGTTTGACCTGCGAAGTGTCGGCGTAGTCGGTGGTTAGCGCGTGCCAGTCGACCACGCAAAAAAAACATTCGTACTCATCCTGCATGCGCACCCAGTTGGCCAGGGCGCCGACGTAGTTGCCGAGATGCAGTTTTCCAGTGGAGCGCATGCCGCTGAGCACGCGTTTGCGAGTTGTGGTTGGAGTATTCATCCGGCCAATAAGCGGTGATGGAGCGCGAGTGGAAGAGAACGCCCTGAATTCTGAGGTTGCAGCATCATGCGAGAGTATCCACGATACTACCATGCAGGGCACGGATTTCAGAGGATGAAGGGGCGGGCGTGTTCGACGACCATGCTTTATAATTCGCGCTCCACCGCGTCGCTTGGCAATGCCACAACTAGCCCGAAAACTTCGGCTCACCGATTACTTCACACTGGCGTGGGGCAGCATGGTGGGCGTGGGCTGGCTGGTGGTAATGGACGACTGGCTGCTGCGCGGAGGCGCGCTGGGCGCGGTTCTGGGCTTCGCCATCGGCGGTGCGCTGCTGCTGCCGATCGGCTGGGTATATGGCAGGCTGGTGGCGGCGATGCCCGATGCGGCCGGCGAAATTGCGTACACGGCCGCCGCTTTTTCGCGGCGTATCAGTTTCTCAACGGGATGGATGATGATGCTGGCCTACTTCATCGTGTGCCCGTGGGAGGCGGTGGCGGTGGGGCGCATTGCCGGATACATTTTTCCCTCGCTCGATTCGGTGGAACTCTACCGCATAGCGGGGCGCCCGGTGTTTCTTCCGCATCTGATCATCGGACTGGGGCTAACTGCCTTGCTGACCACGCTAAATTATCGCGGGGTGCGGCTGAGCGCGTCGTTTCAAAATTGGACATCGTTCGGCACCCTGGCGCTGTTTGCAGTCTTCGTTGTGGTTGGCGTGAGCAAAGGCTCGCCGCATAATGTCGCGCCGCTGTTTACGCATGCTCCGTGGGTTTCTTTCCTGCTGATGGTGCAGATCGTGCCTTATTTCATGACCGGATTCGAGTCGGTGAGCAAGGCAGCGGAAGAGTCGACTCCGGAATTTGGCGGCGGAGGTTTTTTCAAAGCTATCTGGATGGCGGTTGTTGTCGGCATTGTTTTTTACACGGTGATCATTGCGGCAGTGGCATTCGTTGCGCCATGGCACGCGCTAACCGGCGAGAAATTTATGACGGCGGTAGCTTTCCAGCAGGCAGTGGGTTCGCGCTGGATTGTGAACATTATTCTCGCGGCGGCGCTGCTTTCATTGTTCAAGTGCTTCAACGGAAATTTCGTGGCGGCCAGCCGGTTGCTGTTTGCTTTGGGACGGCGAGGGCTAGTCGATGAAAGGGTGGGGCGGGTCCACCCGCTGCATCAAACGCCTGCGGCTGCGGTCTTGTGCGTTGGAGTGGCTACGGCGGTTTGCATGCTGCTGGGGGATGCGATTCTGGTACCGGTGACAGAAGTGGGCTCGGTCGCGTGCGCCGTGGGATGGGCCGCTACTTGTGCGGCTTATCTGTACATGGGCCGCGCGGGGATTTTGCCGGGGAAGGGGACGCTGTCGGCAATCGAATGGTTGTTGGCAGGGGGCGCTCTGCTGGTCGCGGTTGCGATGATGCTGATGAAAGTTGTGCCTGCGATCCCGGGGCATTTTACCTTGTACGAATGGATTGCGTTAGGAGTATGGATTTTTCTGGGAGCGATTTCGCACCGGGGAAAGGTCTTGCAGAACGGAGAAAGGGCAAGGTCGTGAAGGCAAAATTCACAGGGTTTCTGTTTCTCATTCTGCTGATGGTGGTTTCATTGACTCCTGCGCTAAAAGCGCAGACATCCGCTGGTTTCGATATTGTGATTACGAACGGGCACATCATCGACGGTACCGGATCTCCCTGGTACTCTGGCGACCTTGGGATTCGTGATGGCAAAGTTGCAGCCATCGGCAATCTCGCTGCGGCGTCGCGCAAACGCACGATTGATGCCGGCGGCAGAGTGGTCGCTCCCGGGTTCATTGACATGCTCGGACAATCCGAACTGTCGATTCTGGTCGAGCCGCGATTGCCTTCGAAGATTTATCAGGGGATTACAAGTGAGATCACGGGAGAAGGCGGTTCGGCCGCGCCGCTGAACGACGCGATGCTGCAAAGCGATCGTGAGGGGTACGAGCATTACAAAATCACTCCCGACTGGCGGACGTTCCGCGAATATTTTGCCCGGCTGGAGAAGCAGGGGATGGGAATCAACCTGGCGAGCTACGTAGGAGCGACTCAGGTTCGCCGCATGGTTTTGGGCGATGACAACAAGCAGCCGTCGCCGGAACAGTTGGAGCAGATGCGAACGCTGGTGCGGCAAGCGATGCAGGATGGAACGGTGGGCGTTTCTTCCGCGCTGGAATATGCGCCTGCGCCTTACGCGAAAACGGAAGAGCTGATTGCACTTGCGACGGAAGGCGGAAAATTCGGTGGAATTTATTCCACGCACATGCGCGATGAAAGCAACTCCGTGCTGGAAGCCATTGACGAAGCATTGCGGATCGGACGCGAGGCGCATGTTCCGGTGGAGATCTGGCATCTGAAAGTTGCAGGAAAAGAAAACTGGGGACGCATGCCGGAAGTGGTCGGCAAGATTAATGCGGCCCGCGCCGCCGGGGCCGACGTTTCTGCCGACACTTACGCCTACACTGCCTGGTTCAACGATTTTTCCGCATTCATCCCGGCGTGGGCGCACGACGGTGGCGCTGCGAAGATGGTGGAACGCCTGAAGGACCCGGCCACCCGCGAGCGCATCCGCAAAGACCTGCTGACCCGGTCGAAAGATTGGGACAATGAATGGCAGGAGATTCCGGGACCCGAAGCGATTCTGATCGGCATCGTACAAAATCCGAAGCTGCTGCCGTTGCAAGGCAAACGGCTGTCCGAGATTGCGAAGCTGTGGAATAAAGATCCCATGGACGCGTTGTTTGATTTCTTAATTCAGGATCCCAGCGCGGGAGTAGCAGTCTTTGGCATGTCGCAACCCGATGTAACATTCGCTCTGCAGCAGCCATGGGTGGCCATCGACAACGATTCTTCCGGAACGTCGCCCGAGGGAATACTGGGGCAGGAGCATCCTCATCCTCGCGCCTACGGAACTTTTCCGCGTATCCTCCGCAAGTATGTTCGTGAAGACAAAGTGCTGACCCTGGAAGATGCGATTCGGAAGATGTCGGCGCTGCCGGCACAACGCATGCGCCTTACCGATCGCGGCGTTCTGAAGGCTGGCATGTGGGCGGACGTCGTGATATTCGATCCGGCGACGGTGCGTGATCTTGCGACATTTGATAATCCCAATCAGCTTTCTGAGGGGATGGAGTATGTGCTGGTGAATGGAGTGCCTGTAATTGACGGCGGGAAGATGACGGGTGCGATGCCGGGGAAAGTTTTGCGCGGGGCGGGATACGTGCCATGATCGGCATCGTGGTGGAAGAAGAAACAAAACAGATTCCTCACCAGCAAAGAACGCTGGCTCGGAATGACAAAGGGTTTTTATGTTTAGGGTTTGAGTTGCGCGCGCGTCTCTGGGGTGGTTAGCGCTACCTTCGGTTCTGCCAGCGTCCCGGTTATGCTGTAAACAATGGAACCGGCACCGCCCGGTTTGGATTCCGCGTTCCGCGTCAGTTTGAGATCGAGGGCCCTTCCTAATGACGCGGAGCCGGCAATTTCGAAGGCACCTGCGGGAGAAGTCAATTGAGCCTTTTCAATTTCGACTTTGCCGGCCTGCAGGCGGCCTCGCCCCTGCCAGTGGGAGACCCGCAGCGGCCCTTCGTCGCTCGAGAGAGAAATGTGGGGGAGAGTTCCATCGCGCAAGTCGAATTCGAGAGTACCTTCCGCGGACTGCCAGAATCCGCCGGAGTCTGCTGCTGATGAGGATATTTGGTAAGTTCCCGAAGCTGTTCCGGAAATCCATGAATCGTGCATTGCGTCCGATATTTCCGCCAGAGCGATACCCGTCACATTTCCATTTCCTTTGTAAATCGCGGACTTCCCAGTGAAATCAGCTTGCCATTCGCCCCGATGATTTCCTCCGAGCAGAGCGGCACGCAAATCGGAGAGATTGAGCCTGCCCTTGTCCAGGATTGCTTCGGCAGAAACGCGGGTTGCTTCCACGCCTTGGATGCGCAAGCGGCTTACAGAGATTTTTCCTGATGCCCGCAAGTTTTGCAGAAAGGTGGGGCCGGAGGGCTGGGAGGCCGAAAGGATCTGGTACCAGCGGCGCTCGCTGGCGGGAGCGCTGAACCATTGGCGCAGGCCGTCGATGGTAGCTTCCTCAGAGTTCAATTTGAAGTGGACAAGACAGGCACCCGGCGAGCCGCACCCGCGCGGCATTTCCAATGAACCGGTCCAATCCGCGCCGGCAGCTCGCGCTTTCAATTTTTGCACGCGCACTGCGTCGCGGGATAACTGAACCTCCGCGGATGAAATCTCAAGCGGCCCATTGGTTCCTCGCACGGCTGCTTTTACATCGTGCAGGTGGACCGTTCCCGAAACTTGCGGCAAAGAAAAAGCGGACTCATTTCCAGAAATATTTTCTGCAAGGTTGCGTGTCCATCCGCCGGCGATCTGCAGTTCCATCGCGGCGGCGCCTTCGACATTTGCCTTGACCGCGGGCAGACCCAGGAGACTGGCCATGCGCAAGGTGCGGGAAACCTCGCCCTCTCCGCGAATGGCCATGGCGTAACCGGATCGCGAGATCCAGCCTCGAGCCTGGGCGGCTGGGAAGCGGCCGAGCGCGACGGGGAAGGGACCAAATTCGAAATGCGATTCATCGGGAGCAGGCAATAGGGTGGCCGCCGGCGGTCGTTTAATCTTTGGCGCTGCCGGCACAGCGTTCGGGCCCGAACTCAAAAGAAAGGGAAGATTCGCCGCAGTGAAGTCAACTTTGCTGTTCAGGGATTGCAGGCGAAGATTTTTGATTTCTCCCTGGCCCTGGAACTCTGGTCCGTTAGAGGCGATACCCGATTGGGTCACGGTAAAGCCGCCTTGCAGCGTCCCGGTGGAGACCAGGTCGGCAGGCAAATCTTTTTTTGCCCGCCGGGCCAGTTGCGCGACCGCGCTCACGGGAACGTCCTCCAGTTTCAAAGAGACGTCTACCTTGTGAACTTCCGGCAGGCCGGCGTCGCCTCGCAATGTGATCATGCCGTCGCCCACGGGCGCGGTGCAGCGAATCTCATGGATCAAGGCTTCCGCCGAAGCGTACCGCGCATCGCAATGCGCCTTCAGCCGGAGGCCGCCGCTGCTTAAAATATCGTAGCGATGAAAATCCTGAATGGCTGTGTCGACGGAGATTTGCAATGCCGCCGGAATGCCGGTGAGAGAAGCGCTGAGTTCAACCTCTCCGCGCCAGCCTTTATCGCTTCCCGATACCAGCTTGCTGAGCTGCCCGAGTTGCGCGCGATCCCACTGCAAGCTGAATTGCAATGGAGTTTCGCGAAGGCTTCCGGCGCGGCGCCAGGTTCCGCTCATTTGTAACAAGCCGGAATCGCTCAAGCTCATGTCGGTACGTAGCGGTTCCGCTTTCAGTCTTACCCCCCAGGTGTCTTCCGATTCCTGCCACAAGGAAAAGTCCGCATTCAGCAACGCGTATGGTTTTTTCTCCAGTCCACGCTTGAAGTTGATGCGACCGGCAGACGCTTCAATGTAGGGAAATCCGGGACGCGCTTCCGACTTCGATTTGGCTGTGGGTGCGAGCGGGTTGCGTTCGGTGCGTTCCAACAGATCTTCCAGATTCCACCGACCGTCGGCTCGGCGAACAAGATTGAGGCTGGGTTCGGTGAGTTCGAGGCGGGCGATATCCAAGCGACCGCGCAGGAGCGAAGTAATGCGAACTGCAGCGACCACTTCTCTGGCG
The DNA here is from genome assembly GCA_963758565.1 of uncultured Acidobacteriota bacterium. Taxonomy (GTDB): domain Bacteria; phylum Acidobacteriota; class Terriglobia; order Terriglobales; family Acidobacteriaceae; genus Sulfotelmatobacter. Next base: position 439,429 of record CAVWVX010000002.1, read on the forward strand.
CGCAACATGGGCTCGGCGCCGAATGCGGGATCTTCGTCAATGGAGAGGTTTTCCAGATCGAAGCCCGGCCGCGGCAGAAAGCGAAGATGTACTGTGCCGATTTCGACAGGACGCGCCACCGCGCGGCTAATCGAGTTGGCGATGCGCGCTTTCAGCCGGGAAACGCCGGGACGCACTAGAAACAGAGCCAGCAGAATGACCACTGCCGCGAGGACCACTCGCCGCTTGGAAGAGAAGAGCTTCACCGCACCACTTTCAGCGTTCGTCCCCAGCGCGTCTCGTCGAAGAAGTGCAAAACGGTGTGCGCCAGAAAGCCGATGCGATCGCCCATGTCGGTTTTCTGATATTGATCTCCGGGCGTGTCGAACGACCAGTAAATAAACATGGGGCGGCCGATCACGTTTTCCTGGGGAATGAAGCCCCAGTAGCGGCTGTCAAGACTAACGCCGCGATGGTCGCCCATGGCAAAGAAATGTCCCGGTGGGACGACCAGATCATCGCCCTGAATGTGTGAAGGCAATTCTGCTTCCCATCGGGGAGAAATGTTGGGATCGTTGGGCGGAACGGCGGGGAAGTTGTTGCGATAAAAATCGGAAGGCTCGTCCTTGTCGTGCAAAATGTAAGGCTCGTCTAGTTTTTCGCCATTGCGGTAGACTGCGCCGTTGCGCAGGTGGATGCGGTCCCCGGGAACGCCCATGATCCGCTTCACCACGTAGGTCCCGGTATAGGCGGCATCAGGATGCAGGAAGACGACGATGTCACCGCGAGTCACGTTGCGATAGGGAAGCAGCGGCCCGACCCAGTTGGTTTTGGGAGCAAACTGAATGCGGTTCACGAAGACGTGGTCGCCAATGAGCAGTGTGTTCTCCATGGAACTGGAGGGAATTTCGAAGGCTTGCACCACGAATGTGATGATGAATAGTCCGGTCACCAATACGGCGGCCAGCGAAGCGAGGAACTCAACCGTGGTTTCGCGCGGCTTCTCTTCGACTTCGTTCTTCGCGGTGCTGTCTTTTTTCACCAAGGTCTTAGCCAATGTCGATCCCATCCTTGCTAAATTTAGTAGTTTGTATCTGGGCAATGTAGTAATCGAAGCCCACCGGTCCAGGTTGTCCCGTTACAAATTGCTTCCATTACCAAGTCCTCTGTCAATACACTACGCGCAGCGTGCGGTTCCAACGGGTGATCCGAAAAATGTGGGTGATCACGTAGGCGAAATGATACAGCCTTTCGCCCACCGAAGAAGGCGGCATTATTTCGCCCTCGGAGCCCTGCACCGACCAGTAAATTACCAGTGGACGGCCGATGATGTTCGCCTGGGGCACAAATCCCCAGTAGCGGCTGTCGTAGCTGTCGTCGCGATTGTCTCCCATCACAAAATAATGTCCCTGGGGAACAATCAGCTGCCCATCTTCCACCAGTTTGCGAAGTTGCAGCCACCATTCGGGAGTTTCTCCGGGAGAGACGTCGAGGCGCGGAAAGCTGTCGCGAAATAAATCGTTGGCCGGGCGGATAAAGTGGGCGTAAGGCTCCCTCAGGGCAACGCCGTTCACGAAGACCTGCTTGTTAATCAGCCGGACCCGGTCGCCGGGCACGCCCACTACCCGCTTCACAAAATGCTGCGTCGGGTTCACGGGATAGTGAAAAACGATGATGTCACCGCGACGCACCTTCTGGTACGGCATGAAATAATCGCCCAGGCTGCCGCCGCCGTACACCAATTTGTTGACCAGGAGGTAATCGCCCACCAGCAGCGTGTTCTCCATGGATGGGGAAGGAATCTGGAAGGCCTGCACGATAAAAGTAACTACGAAGACGGCGATTACTACCGTGCCCAGCAGCGACTGCAGTGAACTGCTTACATCCGCGCTGGCAACTTGGTAGCTGGGCCGATCGTTGCGCGGGTGAACCGCAAGCGGGGGGAGGCTAGTGCGTTCGTTGCATCAGGCCGCGGGTCGGGATTCGGCTCTTGCGGAACCGGGGACGCGGAGTTTTCCGCCGGCATGGGTTCTTCCGCGATGGGAGCCAGCGGCAAATGCTGGTTCGTCGAAGGATCGCCCGGCAGATGTTGGTTGGAAGAATTCATCCACTTCACCGATACAACGCTTACTTTTCCGCAGCTTGCGATCCTCGCGCCAGGCGTCCGTCCTCGGATTGAGGCCGTGAAGTTAAATGGGAAAGCAGTTGGCGCGCCGCATCCTGCTCCGCCATCTTCTTTGTAGAACCTTGCGCGCGTCCTACAAATTCAGCCCGGCTGTCACCGTTGGATTTCAAACGAACTTCGACGGTAAAAGTCTTGCTGTGTTCGGGGCCTGCTTCCTGAACCAGAATATAGGATGGCTGTGCCAGGCCCAGCCCCTGCAAAGTTTCCTGCAGTGCGGATTTGAAATCGGTCATGGGGAGCGTGCCGCCTTCGCGCTCCATGCGTTCCAGTTCCGGCGTCAAAATTTCCCGCAGGATGAAGTTACGCGCCGGTTTCATTCCGCCATCCAGGTAAATGGCCGCGATCACCGCTTCCAGCGCGTCTACCAGCAGCGCGGTTTTGCCGCGGCCACCGGATTTTTCTTCGCCTCGTCCCAGCCGCAGGTAATGGCCCAACTCCAGGCGCTGTGCTACTTGAATCAAGTGCCGCTCGCTCACCACATGCGCCCGCAGTTTGGAAAGCTCCCCCTCGCGAAACTGGGGGAAACGGTGGAACAATTCTTCGCTGGTCACCAGCGCCAGAATAGCGTCGCCCAGGAACTCCAACTGCTCGTTGTCATTGACCTTGTACTTGCCATCGCCGGCCTGTTGCGATTCCTGCTCTCGCGCCTGTGAGCTATGCGTAAGCGCTTGCTCAATGACTCCCCGCCCTTGAAAGTGGTAGCTCAGCGTGGTTTCGAGAGCGCCGATTTCCCGTTCCTTCATGATAAGGCTATTTCGCAGGCGGAGCGCCGCCCTTGTTCAACTCGGTCAACCGCTCTTTCTCTTTGCGTGCGGCGTCGCCGGCGTTGGTGCCTTCCTTGGTTAATTCCACCGCCTGGTTGGCGTATTTCAAGGCCTCGGGATATTTGTTCTGCATGTCCAAAGCGACCGAGAGCCGGAAGACGGTTACCGGATCCACTTGTTGCGGCAGCGCGTCGATCGACTTTCGCAGATTTCCCTCCGCGTCGGCCCAGGCGGACTTGTTGTAATCCAAAGTGCCCAGAGTGTAGTAAGCCTGCGAGCGAATAAATCCCTTAAAGGTATTAATTTGCTCAGGGGGATAGCCGGCGGTGGGAACGTCAGTGTCGATGGTGACCAGGGCGCGCTGCGCATCTTTGCGCGCGTCCGCAAGTTTCTGATCCTTGTCCAAATCGGTATCGCGGGTGCGCTCCGCCAACAACTGCGCCACCGTAACCAGCGCTTCCGGATCGTCGGCATCCAGACCGAGGACTTTTTGCGCGGCCTCCATTGTCTTTTCGGTATTATTGGCCGCCTGGTACGAGTGCATCACGGCGGTATAAAGAAGCTGCCGCAATTCGCTGTCGGGATATTTTGTAGCAAAGTCCGCGGCAGCCTTTTCCTGGGCAGCAGCGTCGGTGATGGCTGCTACCGCCTTCCACGCGTCATACTCCGGCTGAGTCTTGGCCATGGGCTTGCGCTTGCCCGTGGGGGCGGCCACCTGGCTGGATGGCGCGCTTTGCGCCGCAGGGGTGCCCTGTGCCAACCCTCGCAACGATATTGCCGACATCGCGATTACCATACCCGCGACCATCATCGCCACTCGCTTCATGCGTTCTCCTTAAATTCTCGATCTTTCTACTGCGCCTTGGCCGGAGGCTCATAAGCCTGCGCCAAACCTTTTTCGGCTGCGGTGCGAATCTCCGGCAACTTTTCCCCCACAGTCAGAGCCGCGCGGTACTCCAGCAGCGCCGCCTCGCGATCTTCTTTCATATCCAGGATCCTGCCCAGATAAACGTGCGCCCAACCCACCACCGTGGGATCCTGTGACGCTGCAATTGCCTTCTGAAAGTTTTCCTGCGCGCCGTCGCGATTTTTAGTAGCCACGGCCACTTCCGCCAGGATAAAGAGAGCGCGGCCCTGATCGCCAATCTTTTTATCCAGTGCCGCCTGCGCCAGCTCCTGCGCGCCTTTGGGGTCGCCCGCTGCCAGTCGCTTCTCCGCCGTGACCAGCATTCGGCGCTCTTCCGGGCGGGAGAGCCTGACCAGTTCCGGCGATGCCGCACTGGCAAACTGAACCTCTGAGGCGGCCCGCTCTTCTTTCTTCACATCAACCTTGTCCAGAAAATCACTGTAGGCGCCGCGAATGCCCGCCGGATCCTTTTCGAAGGCCACCACGGCATCGTAAAAATACCGCGTAAGAATGAAGCCCTGTCTGACGGCATCGTCCACGGCTTGGGTGCGCATGGCCTCGGCGGTCTGTTTATTTCCGGATGTTCTTATTTCAATGGCACGTACCAGGCATTCGGTGACCAGCAACGAGATGTCTGTCTTAAACGGCTCTTCGATGGGGGCACGCTTCACCGACGCCAGCAGCGGCTCCAGTCGCTTGATTGAGCTGTAATGCTTCTCCGCCAGCGGGTCCATTTCGTAGTGAAGAAACGTGTGCCGGATCTGGTCCATCTTCAGCGTGCGCTGGGGATCCTCACCCGGGACCGCCTGGGAAGGAAAGACGATGACATAGTATTCCGCGCCGTAATTGCGGGCGTCGGTCTCGCTCGGCGATCCCATGAAATCCAGGTAAACGGTAAATCTTCGGCCCAGGTACTGCGAGGAAGGTTCCTTCAAATAAATTTCGGTATCAAATACCATCTTGGCCAGCGGTTCGTGATAGCGCCGCATGGCGGCCGCATAGTCGTTGCGGTGCCGCTCCCAGATGGAGTGCAAACCGGCTTTTTCGTAGAAACGCTCCAGTAAAGCGCCGAAGCCCGCGATGGAAGCCGCATCCGGCGGCAGTTCGTCGTCTTTCAACCGGGGCACAAAGTGCGGCGGACCATCTAAATAAAGAGCCAGTGAAACATACTGCGAAATCCGGTTGGGGTCTCTTGTGCCAGCGTGCTTCTGTACGAACTCGCACAACCCTCCGCGCGCCACTTCCGCTTCGGCCGATCCTTGCAGATTTCTTTCTACTTCAGCCCGCACGTTGCTGCGCGTTGCATCCGATATCGTCAAGTCCTGGTCGTAGCCGCACATGTTGAGCGCGGTAAGCACCGAGAAAATCGTTTCGTTGCTATCCAGTGTGATCAAAGACTGGTTCAACGGAGCCGGTGCTTTCACAGGTGCTTTGGGCGGAAGCTGACCGGGCGCAGCGGGCGTGGAAGGAACTTCGCCTTGGGGGACCTCGCTTTTCGGGGTCTGGCCCGGCGGAACGTCGGATTGTGGAGGCTGCGGCTCCTGCCCGGCGCACACCGCGGCCATCAGCCCCAGCAGGGCCGCTAGCAATAAACATCGCACACGTAAACTCAGGAAACCCTCCACGCGCATTTCGAAGCGGAGAACACTCTCAAGTGTAAGGACTTCCGCTTAGAGGGTCAAACGGAAAGGGGGCGCGAGGTGGCGTTGTGTGAAACGTCTCATGACTCGGGTTCCTGCTAAACTTCGTGGTGCGGAGGAGTTGATCTTCTGTACCGGCAGGCAAGGAGCCATCTGCATGGCACGCATTCTGTTTTTCGCCGTCGTTCTTTCTTCCATTCTTTTCGGTATTCATTCCGTGTCAGCGGCCGGCGATGAACAAAGGATTATCGCGCTGGAAAATATATGGAACCAGGCGCAACTCAACCACGATGCCAATGCCATGGGCAGCATGCTCCATCCCGATTTCGTGTTCACAGATTTTGACGGCACAGTGATGTCAAAGCCGCAGTTTCTGGCGTCGATTGGCGATCTTTCCAACGCCGTGACCCTGGAAGTCTCCGACGACATGAAGTTGCACCGTTTCGGCGATACGGTGGTGGTGACCGGCGCTACCCATGAAAAAGGTAAGCAAAAAGGGAAAGCCTACGAACACTTCGGGCGGTTCACCGATACCTGGATAAAGCATGACACTGAATGGATTTGTGTAGCCAGTCACCTGGGATTGCTCAGTAAATAGCAGTCCTCAATCCAGGCAGGGGTTAAGATCCTCCAAAGGTTTTTAGGAACCCTGCTCAAGCTTAAGATTCCAACCAACTTCTTGGCTAGCAACATCCTCCAACCTTCAGTGTTTATAAGACCAGCCCCTTCGTCTGGAACAGCCGCTGGTTGCAGATTTGAGTGTGAGGCGGTGTTCGAGACAGATCGCCCGACTGGTGTTGCTTTTCATAGCAATTCCAGGGGCTCGAAGGGATTATGATGAAGATGCAACGTGTAACACCGTTCCTGATGTTCGGACTTCTGCTGCTGATTCTGCCAGCGAGTTTATCTTCTCCATCCGCGGCACAAATTGGGGTTGGCATCTCGGTGCGAGTGGTCCCGCCGGCGCTGCCCGTTTATGACCAGCCGCTCTGTCCTGGGGAAGGCTATATCTGGACGCCCGGCTACTGGGCTTGGAGCGACGACGACGGCTATTACTGGGTTCCGGGCACGTGGGTGCAGGCGCCTGAAACCGGTTATCTGTGGACGCCCGGCTACTGGGGTTGGAACGATGGCGCCTACGTTTGGAATGCCGGTTATTGGGGGCCGCAGATCGGATTCTATGGCGGGATCAACTACGGTTTTGGGTATTTCGGTGAGGGCTTCGCCGGTGGAGAATGGCGAGGCGGTCAATTTTTCTATAACCGCTCAGTCAGCAACGTGAATGTCACCAACATCACCAATGTTTATAACAAGACCGTAGTGGTAAACAATCACACGCATGTTGCGTTCAATGGGGGACGAGGCGGAATTTCGGCGCGTCCTACGCCACAACAAGAGAGCTACGCCCATGAATCGCACCGCGGACCCATCGCGGCGCAGACGGAGCATCAACGGGCTGCCAGCCAGAACCGTGCCATGTTTGCGCGGGAGAACCACGGGCGCCCGGCAGTTGCAGCCACCGCGCGTCCGGGAGAATTTCAGGGACACGGTGTGGTAGCGGCCCGGGCGGCCGGCGGCGTATACCATGCTCCGGCGATGTCCCCGAAGCAGGCGCGAGCCTCGGCGCCGGCTGCGAGTCATACTGCGGAAAATCATGAAAATCACGCGGCTGCGAATCATCCTGCCGCGAGTCATTCTGCCGCGATTCGTCCCTCAGAAAACCGCCCGACGGAAAATCGTCCAGCGGAAAAGACGGCCGGCAACCGTACGAATGAGAACCGCGCCGCATCGAACCGAACGTCGGAGAGCCATTCGACAAAGCCTTTGTCAAAGGCACCGAGTTCTCACAACAGTGCGGCTCACGCGGAAAACTCAAATCGACCTGCAACAAATAGCCGGACGAGTTCGAATCGGCCATCGGAAGCCCGTCCAGCAAAGACGTCTTCTGCGGCGCCAAGTTCACACGCCTCGAAGTCGGCGCCGGCAGAGAGTACGCCAAGGGCGCAGAGCGCGCATCCCGCGGCCCGGCCCGCGAGCCCATCGCATGCGGAAAGTGCGACGCACTCTGCACCTCAGCCACGGCAGAGCGCACCGCATCCTGCACCGAAGGAAAGCGCTGCGAAGCCGACCCCGGCTGCTCCGCGAGCGGCAAACACTGCGCCCGCCAAGAAGACGGAGGAACGGCCACACTAGACTTAGAAGACGAATACTAAAAGCCAGCGCCACCCGGCGCTGGCTTTTTTTTCGCTTACACTCTAGCAGAGCGCTGCGATGGCGGAACAACATTCCATGCCTGAGACTTCAACTCCAGCCGAGCCCGGGTCCAACCGGGAACCTTCTCTTCGGGAACTGGCATTGGTCTTTGTAAAGCTGGGTGTGATTTCATTTGGCGGTCCCGCCGCGCACATCGCACTAATGGAGAATGAGTTTGTGCGGCGGCGGCAGTGGATCTCGCAGGCGGACTTTCTGGACCGCCTGGCCGCGGCGAATTTAATCCCTGGGCCAAGTTCTACCGAGGTAGCAATCTTCATTGGACATTCCAAGCGCGGTTGGCCGGGATTAATTGTCGCCGGATGTTGTTTCATCATTCCAGCCGCTCTGATGGTTGCCGCGGTCGCCGCCGTCTACGCCCGATTCGGCTCTCTTCCACAAGTGGCGGGGATTCTGTTTGCCATAAAACCGGCCGTGATTGCGATCATCCTGCAGGCACTTTGGAGCCTGGGACGCACCGCCACAAAAACCAGGATGCTCGCCGCTATCGGAATCATCGCTATGCTCTTGAGTGGGCTGGGCCTCTCTCCTCTCGCCGTGCTGATGATCGCGGGATTTGCTTCCACCGCGAAGTTATGGTTTGGGCACTACGAACAGGGTGCATTGTTCGCCCCTCCGCCGGTTCGGGCTTTGGGTGTTTTCGCAGGGGTTACGGCTGCCGCCTCGGCTGTTCCGATGAGTCTGCTTCGCCTGTTTCTTTCATTTTTGAAAATTGGGTCTGTCGTTTTTGGCAGTGGATACGTCCTGCTGGCCTTTTTGCGAACGGAATTCATCGACCATCTGCATTGGCTCACCGAGCAGCAACTGCTTGACGCGGTAGCGGTTGGCCAATTCACTCCGGGCCCCGTATTCACCACCGCCACCTTCATCGGTTATCTGGTTGCAGGAATACCGGGGGCTATCGTGGCCACGGTCGGAATTTTTCTTCCAGGATTTTTTTTGGTGGCTCTCAGCGGACCTCTCATCCCACGACTGCGACGCTCCCCCGTCGCCGGGGCGGCGTTGGATGGAATCGTGGTTGGCTCTGTGGCCCTGATGGCGGTCGTGGCCTGGCAACTGGGGCGCGCCTCGATTACAAACTGGGCTGCAGTTTTGATCTTTCTGGTGAGTGCTGGCGCACTGTTCCGCTTCCGCATCAACTCGGCCTGGATCATAGCCGGGGCAGCGTTAGTGGGATTTCTGGCGAGGCTGCACTGAGTGTTGGGCACAATTCAATCCTGAACGAAACCGATCGGGCCGAGGGCGACAGTCCCGGCAGTTTTTGCATCGGAAGAAATGACCCTGTTACCATGCCCCGCAGGAGGTGTCCATGCTACGAGCCTCTGTCCTGGTGTTCATCGCGGCCCTGGCCGCGCCCGCCCAATCCAAGTGGGCGGTTCCCAGCTTCCCCGACCTGACCATCAAGATCCGCGTGACGCGAGGCCTTACACACCCCATGGTCACAACCTGGTATTTCAAAGGTGCTCGTCAGCGCAACGAGTTCTCACCGGAAGCCTCGCTGCATGCTGAGCCCACCAGCGCCAGCATCATGCAGTGCGATGTTCGCACCCAAATCCACCTTTTCGAGCCCTCGAAAACATACACCGTGATGGTTCAACCCGCGGTGGATCGATATCCTTCCCGAGTCCATCGCATCCCGCCGAAGGTTCCCGTCGGGCCCGCTGTCACCGTCACTTCGAATTCGGTCGATACAGGCGAGCGCCGCGCCATCGGATCCTACGAGGCCCGCCACATCAAGACCACACTCACCATTTATCCCAGCAGAGACGCGGCCAGCAAGAGTGGAAAAGTTGAGATTGATGGGTGGTATCTCGACCTTCCCGGACTCTACTGTCATGAGAATTCCAGCCGTTTGAACGCTCCGCCCGTTACCGAGTGGCTGATGATGGTGCGCGGAAGTATCCGCGACCATATGATTTTCAACGTTATGGGAACATCGCCGCGCGGCTTGGTGGTGGAGGAAACCGCAAAACAGGAACAGGATGGGAACACTATCGTCAACAGAACCGAATTGATCGAGGTTTCCACCCAATCGCTCGATGACTCTCTCTTTGAAGTGCCTCCCGATTACGTTCCAAAGGAAAAGCCTGTGGGCCACACTCTGCACCCGATGCCGGATTCTACCGACGCTCAGCCCTAGTGCGAATCGCATCGGTCGGCGGGCTCTGATTTTGTTTCAGTCACAGGATCGCGTTGATTTCATGCGAATACGAATTGGATTAGTCCCAATTCGGGAATCGCATTGTTCACTATTTGAGAAAAATTGGTGGGCACGCTCAGAAGTACGTTACAGTGCATAGTTGTGTACGGTGAGAGGCGCATCATTTTATGAATGACGAGATTTCCGAATTTGCGGACAGCCCACGCGTTACTTCGCAACTTGCCATCCTGCGCCAAATCGTCATTGCGAAAGAAGTCCTCTACCAACTCACCCTAAGGGAAGTTGAAAAACTGGCTCTCGCCCCCTTATTTTGTGAAGGCTGCCGCCAGCCCGTGACTCTGGGAAGCGCGGACATCTGCGCCGATGAGCATGGCAAAGCGATTCACCTCCACTGTCACGTGCGGAATGTGATAGTTGCCAGCAGAACCGCGTAGCTCTGCTTGTCAAATAGCCAAGGCTGTCCCCGGAGACAATCTCAACAAGCTTTCGTGCTATAGTTTCACGCCGTAAGCTGCCGCAACCTCGTTCAGACCGCCTGTTGCGACGGGGCTCCGGCTCGGAGGAGTAATGGGAAAAAGGCCGATCGCGCATTCCAATTTTTTCGTCTACACCATTTCGGCGATTCTTATTGCCGCATTGCCGCTCCAAGGTGCCAGCACCACCAAAGTGATTTACGCCTTCGGTGGAGGCGCCGACGGCGAGTACCTTGACACCGATCTCGTCATTGACGACGCCGGCACTCTCTATGGTTCAACGGTACAAGGCGGCGCGCATGGCAGCGGCACGGTATTCGAACTTTCACCCTCCGGCGGCGGATGGACTCATACGGTTCTTTACAGTTTCACCGGCGGTTCCGACGGAGGCGAGCCGTACAAAGGCGTGACGCTTGACCCTCACGGAGAAATTTACGGCACAGCGGTCACTGGAGGCGGGGGCTCGTGTGAAGGTGGGTGCGGCGTAGTTTTCAAGTTGACGAACTCGAATGGAACCTGGACGCAAACGGTAATTCATCAGTTCACCGGCGGCAGCGACGGCTCCGGTCCAGGCAGCGGGCTGACTTTTGACACGCAGGGAAATCTATATGGCATGACCCCGACGGGTGGCGCTTACGGATTGGGCACCGTTTTTCAGCTTCAGCCGCAGACAAACGGCTCCTGGAAGCTGAATGTGGTTCATGCCTTCACCGGGGGCGACGACGGAGCATCCGCCTCGGCCGGACGTTTGATTCTGGATCGTGCCGGAAATCTTTACGGCGTCACCACGGTTGGAGGCGCGAATGGAAAGGGTGTAGCTTTCGAAATCACGCTGGCCAAGGGTACTTGGACTCTGACGCCGTTGTATGCCTTCAAAGATCAGCCCGACGGCGCATTACCTTACGGCGGATTGATCTTCGACCAAGCTGGCAATCTTTACGGGACAACTTACTATGCCGGCGTTCATGACGTTGGAACCGTGTACAAGCTAACGCATGCGGGCGACGCGTGGCACGAAACGGTTCTCTACAGCTTCAAGGGCGGGAGTAATGGCAGCGCTCCCATCAGCACCCTGGTTTCCGATAGCGCGGGAAATTTATACGGCACAACCAGTGACGGCGGCGACAACTGCGCCTGCGGTGTGATCTTCAAGCTGGCTCCGAACGCGAACGGAAGCTGGACCGAAAGTACTCCTTATCGCTTCCCGGGGCGCCCGGCGCAGGCTTCAGCTACAACGGAATGGTTGCGGGTAACGATGGCAGTTTTTACGGAGCAACCACTCACGGCGGCAAAGCCAATGACGGCACAATTTACCAGTTCGTACCCTAGCGAGAGTATGCGGAGCGTTACCCGCGCACGCTAACCCGCGAGAAGGACAGCACGGCGCGCGAAGGAATCGCACGTCCCATGGACATGGCGGGACGGAACGTGGTGAAGATCAGCATTCTTTTTACTTGCGGCAGAAGTTCCTGCGACTCGCCGGGATCAGAAAGAATTTTATAGTCCTGCACCCGGCCATCCTTGTCGACGTAGGCTTCAATCACCAGCGAGTCGGTGTTCATGGAACTCAGGGAAATTCCGAAGACGCTCTGCTGAAGCTCGGGCCCGGTATTCAAGACCAGGGGAACATCCTGATTGTTGGCCTGCACTTCGCCGGGAATGGCGAGAATCGCGGTTACTAATCCAAAGATCACCACGGCGCAGGCTAGTCCCGCGGTGGCAGGAACCATGAAGGCGCGCAGAGTGTTTTCCAGGCGCATGCGGAAGCCTTCGTAGCGCGAATGCCGCGCTACTGCCGCCTCGCGTGAGATGGCGAGACGCAACTTCAAACCCAGATCGGCCGGTTCTTTTACGCGGCGCAGGCTCAGCAATAACTGCTGGGTGTGGCGCAGGGACTGAAACTCGTGCATGCACGCCGAGCACTTATCCAGATGCTGTTGCACCGCCCGCATCTCTTTGCCGGTAACTGCCCCGTCCAGATAGGGAGACAGTAAACTCCTTGCGGCAGAACAATTTATCGCCTTCTGATTGGCCATATACGTCATGGCATCACCTCGACCCTTCTACCCCCCGCCGAAAAACGTGGCGCACCAGTTTGTTCCTTTTTATCTAGTTCGTTGGGTGCGGCCAGCCCCAGTTCACGGCTTACTTCGCGCACGTAAGGAGCGAGCCGTTCCTTCAGTGCCTGCCGTCCACGGGTAAGGCGGGACTTCACTGTGCCCAGCGAAACCTGCAAAACTTCCGCAATCTCTTCGTAGGACATGTCTTCCAGATCGCGCAGGATCAACGTAGTCCGGTAGGGTTCTGGCATCTGCCGCAACTCCGCATCTACACGCCTTTGCACTTCGCGATGCGCCACGTTGTCGAAGGGAGAATCGCCGTGATCGGTCAGCGCGTTTTGCATGGCGGCATTCTGCATGAAGCCGTCGCCAGCCGAAATGAATTCGGATTCCGCCGGCTCAATGGAAGTCTCCTGAGCCTTGTGGCGAAACCACCAACGCTTGCGGTTCGCCGCCTCATGCAAAGCGATGCGATAGATCCAGGTCTTGAGGGAGGACTCGCCGTGAAAACTCTTCATGCCGCGAAACACTTTGAGGAAAACATCCTGCGTGGTATCGGCAGCGTCGGCGGGATCGCTGACCATGCGGTAGATCAACCCGTAGACTGGACGTTGAAACTCGCCAAAGAGCCACGCGTAAGCTTCCTCAGACCCGGCTTTCAGGTCAGCCACAATCGCGGCTTCTTCCGCTCGTGCTCCAATCGCGCTGGCCAAATCGCCCAAGGTGATCGCTCCCGTACGGCGCCGTTTCCGGCAGGTCCCACTTCATTATAGAATTAGCGGCTGCATCCCCAACCGAAAAATCTGCCGGCGGCTTCCCAATACCATAGACTCCGACGAGGCCCGGCAAGTTCCCGGCTGTAAGTGGTTTGTTTGCAAGGCGGAGGGGACGACCGGCCGAAACGCTAAGCCAAACGCCATGTCTAGGCGAGTCCTAAAAGCGTTGATGTTACCCCAGTCGCTCAATCGGCGGCCCCCAAGAGTCACTGATAGGGGTCGGGGTTAACCTTCCACCGCACTTGGGCATTCCAGATGCTCCGACCTCACGCGGGACGGAAGCCGTAACATTCGATTTTCCTGAGTAAAACCACAAAGAGCTTGACAAGTTAGTCGGTCTTATTTACATTACCATTAGGTTATGAAACCATCAGGTTATATATTGGATCAGGCGTTTGGGGCCTTGGCTGATCCCACCCGGCGCGCGATCCTCGCGCGTCTCGCCTCGGGTGAAGCTTCGGTGAACGATCTGGCCAAGCCCTTCCGGATGACTCAGCCTGCGATCTCGAAGCATCTCAAGGTGCTGGAGAAAGCCGGATTGATTTCGCGAGGCCGCGATGCTCAACGGCGGCCGCGCCGTCTCGAGGCCGCGCCATTAAAAGCCGTGGCGGACTGGGTGGAGCAATATCGCCAATTCTGGAGCGGGAGTCTTGACCGGCTCGAGCTGTACCTGCAAGAACTGCAAACTAAGGAGAAAAAATATGTCCGCCGCCAACGCCGCAAGTAATGCCTCTTTGCCAACCCAACGGGAGATCGTGCTCACTCGCACCTTCGCTGCGCCGCGTACTCTGGTTTTCAAAGCCTGGACCGATCCCGAGCACCTGCGGCGCTGGTTCGGCCCAAAGCCGTTTACCAATCCGGTTTGTGAAGTAGATTTGCGGGTGGGGGGAAGTTGGCGCATTGTGATGCGCGCTCCCAACGGCGACGAGTTTCCCGCCGCCGGGATCTACAAAGAAATTGTGGAACCGGAGCGGTTGGTCTTTACCAACAACGCCATCGACAAAGAGGGCAACGTCATCATCGAGGGATTTACCACCGTGAGTTTTGCGGAAGAGAACGGCAAAACCAAACTCACGTTGCAGACCCGTGGCACAGCGCGTGTCGACTACGCCGCGGCGTACCTGCAAGGCATGGAAGCAGGCTGGAGCCAGAGTCTGGAGAAGCTGGCTGGAGAATTGGCGAGGCCCTGAGTTGGGTCGGCAGAGTTGTTGGAGAGATGGAAAATCTGAGGAGAATTGCCGTGCAGAAAATCACTCCGTTTTTATGGTTCGACAATCAGGCGGAAGAGGCCATGAACTTTTACGTGTCGATTTTCAAGAACTCAAAAGTCGGCAGCGTTACGCGCTTCGGCGATGCCGGCCCCGGGCCGAAGGGTTCGGTGATGACGGCAACTTTCCAACTGGAAGGGCAGGAGTTCTTTGCGCTGAATGGCGGCCCTAAATTTAAATTCACGGAAGCGATATCGTTCTTTGTCAATTGCGAAACGCAAGAGGAAGTGGATGAGCTGTGGGAAAAGCTTTCTGCCGGCGGGAAGGAAGGCAAGTGCGGCTGGCTGAAAGATAAGTATGGATTGTCGTGGCAGATTATTCCATCTGCCTTGAATGTTATGCTGCGCGACAAGAATCCAGCCAAGGCCTACAGAGTGATGCAAGCCATGCTGCAGATGAACAAGATTGACAGCGCGCGTCTTAAGCAAGCTTACGAAGAAGCTTAAATTCAGGCCGTTGTCGAACGCGATTGCGGTCGGAACTTCTCCACCATCGTTTTCACCGCGGCGAGTAGTTTCCCGGACCCTTGATCCAGCTGCAGTGCGGTTTTTTCCAGAAAGCCTGCGGCACCGTCGGCGTGTAACCGGGTGGCATTTTTCTGGGACAGGCCGGTAATCACCACCACGGGAATGGCGCGGGTCAATGCATCCTTTTTCAGCGCTCCTAAAACCTCTGGACCGCTTATTTTCGGGAGCAGCATATCCAACAAGATGAGATCCGGAACCTTCTCCCTCGCCAGGCGAAGAGCCTCTTCTCCGTCGGCTGCGCTGGTCATCTCATAACCGGCGCGTGCCAGCGCTCGCTCCGTTGCCAGCCGCAGAAACTTGCTGTCCTCCACAAGCAAAATCCTGATCATGAACTGATCGAATTCCTCCCGCTTTGAACTCCTTAAGGCGGCACGTCATCTAGGATGACCGAGACTAAGAGGTAACCGTGGCCTCGCATCTATTATCGGCAGAAATTCAAGGAGCACCAGAGGAACAGATGGGATTTAGAGACTACCTGAAAGATTTTAACCTGCGCGCGTCTGGGGCGGAGCTGTCGACAGAGGGGGCGCAAATCACAAACTACTTCTGAGCTTGGAAAATCTTTCCGATGGCTGCGACGAGCGATCCTGTGCCTGTTCCAAGCATCAGGTCAGACTTCTCGAAGAACGCGGCAGCCCCATCTTTTTCCAGGGCCTTGGCATTTTTCTGCGAGAGGCTGGTCAGCATCATGACCGGAATAGCGGCCGTGACGGAATCTTGCTTCAAAGCTTTCAGTACATCTGGCCCGCTCAGTTTCGGCAGCATGATATCGAGCAGTACCAGCGCAGGGCGGTACTCGCGAGCCAGACGCAGGGCTTCTTCTCCGTCGCCGGCACAGACCACTTCATAACCGGCTTTGTTGAGCGCGCGCTCGGTGGAGACTCGCAGAAACTTGCTGTCTTCGACCAACAGAACCTTCATGCCGGATATTCCTCCGCAAGAAACATCCCAGGGATTATCCCAGTATGCCCCACCGGCACGAAGCCGCCCTCTGTAAAATGGAAAGGCACCTTGGCGATTACGGTTCGCGCGAAGCAACAGCAATCCTAAAGATCAGCAAGCCCGGCTACGCGGCCGGCGGGGCCAGTTTCTGCACGCCGGGCACATCCCCGCCCAGCCAGTCCGGATGCTTGGCGGTGGAATCAAAATGCGAGGAGGTCTTGAACAGCTCGTACTTTCCGGCCATGGCAACTTCTTTCGTCTTGGCTAATAGCTGACCGACTTGTTCGCGATTGAGGGGTTGGAATGTCTTCGCTGCCTCAAAAGCCTGGTCCAAAATCTCCGGCTTATCAATCCCCGTAATTACCACTGACGTGGGCAAACTGAGAGCATAATGCAGGCACTCCAGCGCCGAAACGGTATTGCTTTTTAGGATCACGCCGTCTCCCATCGACTTCATGCCAAGCACGCCGATTTCCTGTTTCACCAGTTCCGGCAAAACCATCTGCGCGAAGCTGCGGAAGTGCGCATCCATCACATTGAGCGGCATTTGCACCGTGTCGAAGCGGAAACCGTGCTCTTCCGCCACCTTCAGCATATACAGGTGAATGTGCGGATCCTTATGGCCGGTAAATCCCACGTAGCGAATCTTGCCTGCCTTCTTGGCCTCCAGCACAGCTTCGTTGGCCCCGCCTTCGGCAAAAATGCGGTTCGGATCATCGAAGCGAATCACTTCGTGATGTTGAATCAAGTCGATGTGATCGGTCTGCAGCCGCTCCAGGCAAGTGTCGATCTGCCGGGCCGCAACTTCCTTGGTGCGGCCATCGATCTTGGTCATGAGAAAGACCTTCTGGCGATAACCGTCTTTTAACGCTTTCCCCATACGGATTTCGCTTTGTCCCTCGTTGTAGTCCCAGGAGTTGTCGAGGAATGTGATGCCGCGATCCACGCCGGAGCGCACCAGGCGAATGCTCTCCTCTTCTGTGCTCCCCGGGTGAGCGATATGAAAGCCTCCCATACCGATGGCGGAGACCTTTTCGCCGGTGCGGCCCAAAGTGCGGTACAGCATGTCACCCTTTCGAGTGCCTGCGGAAGAAGTAAGGGGGATCTGATTCATTGAGCCATTCTCCTGAGTGCCAGCCGGGGATTGGAGGTTGCCCGGGTTCTCTTTTGCCTGTGCCAAGCCTGCCGGCATTGCATACGTCATGCCGCAGATTGCGGCGCTTTTAACAAAATCTCTGCGCTTCATAATTAAGGCATCGCCTGCAATTGGAGTTTGATGTCAGACTTGAGATGACGGAGATGCGTGGTCCTGTTGCCGAGGACTCGATGGGAAATTCCACGACCCGCGCTTCGGTACGCTATGGTACAGACACGCCCCTGGCATAGGTATATAGGTTCCGTGTATCCTCGATTAATTGGCGCCGAGATTCGATACAACGCTTGGAGGCATTCCATGCCGTCCAACTCAACAACTTCCCCGACATGCTGGATATGCGGACGCCCAATCGCACTCGAGGCGTGCGTGATCAATGAACGTGGACTGGCTGAGCACGAGGAGTGCTCGGTAGTGAAGATTGTGTCGCGGTCCCAAGGTTCTCCGCCGGGGAAGGATATTCCTGGCAAAGCGCGTCGCTCCGCCTGATCCAGTCAGGAAGCCTGACTCATCCAGACGTCGGTCTGCTGGCGCATGAGCCGATAGCATTCGCAGGCTGCCTGCTCAAGCTTGGCGCGCTGCACAATCTTGACGTCTCCGCGGGTATAAGCGATCAATCCCGCTTTCTGCAAGATACCCGCAGCAACCGTCACGCTCGAGCGCCGCGTACCCAGCATTTGTCCCATCACTTCCTGGGTAAGTCCGAGAGAAGAACTACCTACCCGGTCGGCGGACATCAACAGCCATCGTGCCAGACGCTCTTCCACTTCATGCAGGCGGTTGCAGGCGGCGATCTGGGTGGCCTGCATGGCCATGATCTGCGAGAACTGCTGCAGCTTACGCTCTAAGACAGGGCACTGACGCAGCGCGGCGGCCAGCGCTTCGGAATCGATGCGCAGTGCCGCTCCCTCAATCTGCACCACGGCGCGTGTGGCGGATGTGCGGAAGCCAGCAATCAGAGGCAATCCAATCATCCCTTCCTTGCCTACCAATCCCACTTCTACCGTCTTGCCGTCCGATAAAACGGCCAGCATGGAGATCAACCCCGTGTTGCAGAAGTAGGCCGACTTCAAAGTGTCGCCAGCATCGTGCAGAACTTGCCGCGGCTGCATGCGAACGAACTCCAGCCGTGGCGAAACGATTTCGAACTCATGGCGCGGAAGTCCGCGCAGAATTTCATTGTGAATGGCATTTCCCGCACCATCGGCTCGGGAGAGCGAGGATTGCGATCGTTTCGGAGAGGGCTTGGGGTTCACGTACTGGTTCCAGATCAGTGGATGGTCTCCGCCTGAGCCACATCCCTCAGGATCTCGCGGTTGCAAGCCGGACAGAACGGCAAAGAGATGCTCCAAGTTGCAGCGCTGCCGCACAGCAGAAAATCTGCTTCCGCCAATCGCATTGCGAGTCCGCAACTGCGGCACTGCCGGGGCCTGGTGCGAGTGGACTCTTCCGTCAAGAAATATTTGATGGATTGCAGAACTTGCGCTTTGGTTGGAACCACTTGCACAGGCACTATCCTGCCTGAAGCGAACAGGTCAGTCGGCCCGTCGAAGAACGTATGAGTGTGCGCTTGGTGACAGAGGAGGCTACGCGTTTTGGCTCTGCCATTCTTTTACTTGTCGAGCCAGCAATTCGTAGCACTCACACGCGGCTTCTTCCAACTGATGGCGGTTGAGAATGGTAACGTTGCCTCGGGTGTAAGAGATCATTCCTGCCTTCTGTAGCGCGCCTGCCGATACGGTCACGCTGGAGCGGCGCGTACCCAGCATTTGGGCCAGAAATTCCTGAGTCAACGGAAGATGTTCGGAGCCAACCCGGTCTTGCGTCATCAACAGCCACCGGGCCAGTCGCTCATTTACCTCGTGCAGCCGGTTGCAAGCCGCCACCTGCGTGACCTGCACTCCCATGAATTGAACGAAGCGGCTCAGTTGCCGCTCCAGCTTGGGGGATTTTGCCAGCAGCGCCCGCAGGGTATCGGCATCGATTCGATAGGCTGTCGCTTCCGCTTGGACCACCGTTCGCGTATGGCTGGTGCGAAAGCCTGCGATCAACGGGGTGCCGGAGAAACCTTCCTTGCCGATCAATCCAACTTCCACGCTCTTGCCATCGGACATGACGTTCAGTACCGAGAACATTCCGGAATTGCAGAAGTAGGCCGATCTTAAAGTCTCGCCCGCCTCATGGATTACCTGATGCAGTTTAAGTCGGACAAATTCTAGCTTGGGCAGAATCGCTTCATACTCCGGGCGCGGCAGAGCCAGTAGGATCTGATTTTCCAGGGGATTGCCGTCGCCGTCAGTTTTAAGAGATGCACGAATCTCCCCTCCCGACCGGCTGTTGGTATGGGGCCGATCGAGGGTAATGACACCGGAAGAAGAAGATTTTGCCATAACGGTTCCTTTACACAGCGATTACGCTGTCAGATTTCGCAAGGGACCGTCGTTCGGGTCGGCGCGGCGGAAATATGCTAGAAGAGACACCTTAACCATACTCTCTATTTCCGTATTTAATTGAAAATTAAGAATTTAGCGCAGGTTGCCAAGGTCCGTATTGGTCATTGCTTTGTGCGCTGTCGTACAGTATTTGCCCTATGTACCAACGGGGATAGAGGGACTAGCTTCCTAACCAGTGTCTTCCCTCGTTGTTGTGCGACTTGGATCTCGCCAGCTACCCGCCAAGGCACGCGGGATCCAATATGCCTTTAAAAATTCTTATTGTCGACGACAGTCCGCCTATTCGGAACCTGCTGCGTTTTTTCATCGAGCATCAAACCGATTGGGAAGTGTGCGGCGAAGCCGAAAACGGCTTGATCGCCATTGAGAAAGTGTCGGAGCTGAAACCAAACGCCGTTATCCTGGATCTCTCCATGCCGGTGATGAATGGACTGGAAGCCGCTCGCGAGATTTCACGCCTTAACCCGGAAGTGCAAATGGTAATGTTCACCATGCACACCAACGAACAGCTTCGAAAGGATGCCGAAGCGGTTGGGATCAAAGACGTGATTTCAAAAACCGAAACCATTCAAGGCCACTTATTGACGGCGCTCAAAAATATCTGCGCCGCATAGAAGTTCGATGGTTTTAATTCGCCCCGATCCCAGTCCGGCATAGCCAATAGAATCCCTACTGCCGACAGGCAGCGTTGCCATTCCACGCGCGGGCGCGCTAAGATAATCCGTACACAACTTCTCCGCTTTTCTTTCCAGTAAGCCTTTTCAGTTTCGCCGCGGCAAGGCGTGTGCGACCCCGGGTGCGTCATCGTTGTTCGAATCCCTGTTACGGAGTTGGCATTGAAATCAGGCAAGACCGCGGTAATTGTCGGCGCCCAGTGGGGCGACGAGGGTAAAGGCAAAATTGTCGACGTTCTCTCGGAGAGCTTTTCGGTCGTGGCTCGTTATGCCGGTGGCCACAATGCCGGCCACACGGTCATTATCAACGGCAAGAAGTTCGTACTGCAGTTGGTTCCCTGTGGCGTGATGCGGGCGGCGTGCCGCAGCGTGATTGGCAATGGCGTGGTGCTCGATCCCATGGCTTTCTTGAAAGAAGTGGGCGCGCTGCGCGACGCCGGCGTGCGCGTCGACGGCAATCTTTTTGTTTCGAACCGTGCGCAGGTGATTCTGCCCTACCATCGGATGATCGAACTGGCGGCGGAAAACGCTCCCGGGCGGGTGAAGATTGGCACGACCTCGCGCGGGATCGGGCCGGCGTATGAGGACAAAATGGGCCGCCGCGGCCTTCGGATTGCCGACTTGCTGGACTTGCAGCTACTGAAAAAGCACATCGAAAATGCGGTGCGCGAGAAGAACATGATCGCGCATGCTTTGTTTAACTCCGAGCCTCTGGACGCCGACAAGATGTTCACCGAATATGCCGCCGCCGCCGAAAAGATTGCTCCTTTTGTTTGCGATACTGCAGTCTTGCTGAACCAGGCCCTGGCCGGTGGCGAGTCGATCTTATTTGAAGGCGCGCAGGGCACCATGCTCGACATTGACCACGGAACCTATCCCTTCGTGACTTCGTCGAGCGCCACTTCCGGAGGCGCAGCCATCGGCACCGGCGTTGCTCCCAATGCTATCCAGTCGGTCATCGGGCTGACCAAAGCTTATTGCACGCGCGTCGGCGAAGGCCCGTTTCCCAGCGAAGATAAAGGCGAAGCCGGCGAGCAGTTACGCAAGCGCGGCAATGAATTTGGCGCGGTCACTGGACGGCCGCGGCGCACGGGATGGCTGGACTTGCCTCTGCTCCGCTACGCTGGCATGATTAACGGCATCTCCTGGCTGGTGGTCACCAAACTGGATGTGCTCGATGAATTGGCCGATATCCCCGTGTGCGTCGGATACAAAGTGGATGGAAAAAAGACCATGGAGATTCCGGCGCAAGCCAGTGGCTACGACAAGTTGGAATGCATTTATCAAAAAATGCCGGGCTGGAAAACTTCGACGCAGGGCATTACGAAGTTCGAGAAACTTCCCCAAGCGGCTCGTGAGTATCTCGCTTTCATCGAGAAAGAAACGGGAGCAAAGGTGGGCATGGTTTCCACCGGGCCGGACCGGGACCACACAATTTTTATGGACGAATTTGCGACGGAGCTGAAAGCAGCTTCATCTGCTAGAGTCTAGGTCATCCCCCGCAGAAGCGAATCCTCAGCAAGGAGCGGACGATGGTGGTATTGGCAGTGACGTGGATGGCGAAAGCAGGGCACGATGCCGACGTTCTCCCAATTTTGGCAAAGCTCACGGAAGAATCCAGGAAAGAGCCGGGATGTGTAATGTTCCAGGTGCACCGGCACAAAACCGAACCGCGGCGATTCTTCATCTACGAACAATATAAAGATGACGCCGCGCTGGAGGCTCACCGCTCCACGCAGCACTTTCTGCAGTTCGCTCGCAAAGACTTGCCCAAGGTTGCGGACCGCGTGGACGGGAACTTGTTCGAACCGGTGGGATAGCTAAGTGACGCAGGGGCTATCCTCCGCGTCACTCCAATCTCGCCTGGGCTGAAAGCTCTATTTCGCCAGTTCGTAACCCGCGAAGAAAAAGCTCAACTCAAAGCGCGCCGTATCTTCGGCATCGGAGCCGTGAATCGCATTGTGCTCGATGCTGGAGGCCCACTTCTTACGGATCGTGCCTTCCTCGGCATTGGCAGGATTCGTGGCGCCCATCAACTTGCGCAGGTCGGCAATAGCATTTTCTTTTTCCAGCGCCAGAACTACGATGGGCCCGCTCGACATGAAGTCGGTCAGCGAACTATAGAACGGCCGGGCAGCATGGACCGCGTAAAACTGCTCCGCCTGATACTTGGAAATTTCCAGCATCTTCATGGCGAGAATGTGAAAGCCATTCTTTTCGAATTGTTCAATAATGTCGCCCACTGCATTCTTGGCGACGGCGTCGGGCTTCACGATGGTAAAAGTGCGCTGCAAAGTTTTCATAGGTTGTCGGCTTCGTCCTTAATCGTTAGTCGTGATTCGAAATTATTTTCTGGGTAGTAAGCACCAGGAGGCTAAACTTTCGCTCCCAGCGCTGCCACCAGGGTCTCCCCCATGGCTGCAGGGGATTTAGCCACGCGGATGCCGGCGGCTTCCATGACTTTGATTTTCTCCGCCGCAGTTCCTTTGCCACCGGAGATAATCGCTCCGGCGTGTCCCATGCGGCGTCCCGGAGGCGCGGTTTGTCCGGCAATAAAGCCGACCACCGGCTTTTTCATTTTTGTCTTCACGAATTCCGCGGCGCTTTCTTCCGCATCGCCGCCGATCTCGCCGATCATGATCACCGCTTCGGTTTCCGGATCGCGGTTGAACAAATCCAGCGCATCCAGAAAATTCGTCCCGATGATGGGATCGCCGCCGATACCGATCGCGGTGGATTGTCCAATGCCGCGCTGCGTCAGTTGATGCACCGCCTCGTAGGTCAGCGTGCCCGAACGCGAAACAATTCCAATCGACCCTTGTTTGTGAATTGAGGCTGGCATGATTCCAATCTTGCACTTGCCGGGCGAAATAATTCCAGGACAATTCGGTCCAATCAGGCGCGAGCGGCGGTTCTGCAAAAATTCCCACGCCTTTACCATGTCGAGCGTCGGAATGCCTTCAGTAATGCAGACAATCAGTTCGATCTCGGCATCGGCGGCTTCCATGATCGCGTCGGCCGCGAATGGCGGCGGAACAAAAATCATGGTGGTGTCGGCCCCGGTTTTATCCACGGCCTCCTGCACCGTGTTGAAGATGGGCCAGCCTTCGTGCGTGGTGCCGCCTTTTCCCGGAGTCACTCCGCCGACAACTTGGGTTCCATAAGCTGCGCAAGCCTTGGCATGAAAGGTACCTTCGCGGCCCGTCAGGCCCTGCACGATTAAGCGAGTCTTTTCGTTCACTAAGATTGACATAGATTCCCCTAGCCGCGCGCCGCGGCAACCACCTTGTCCGCCGCGTCTTTCATGGTGTCGCAAACGACGAAGTTGAAACCGGACTCCATCAAAATCTTCTTGCCCTGCTCTACGTTCGTTCCTTCGAGGCGTAAAACGATGGGAAGTTTAATGTTGGTCTTTCTCGCGGCTTCCACTACGCCGGTTGCAAGCGTATCCACACGCAGAATTCCTCCAAAAATATTGATCAGCACCGCCTTCACGCTTTTATCGCTCAGCAGGATTTCGAAAGCGTGGGCCACCTGCTCGGCATTGGCGCCGCCGCCGACGTCGAGGAAATTTGCCGGCATCCCCCCGGCATACTTGATGATGTCCATCGTGGCCATGGCCAAGCCTGCGCCATTGACCATGCAACCGACGCTGCCTTCCAGTTTGATGTAATTCAGGCTGTACTTTGAGGCCTCAACCTCAAGGGGATCTTCTTCGGTAATGTCGCGCAGTTCGCGAATATCAGCATGGCGGAAGAGCGCATTGTCGTCAAAGGTCAGCTTGGCGTCGAGCGCGAATAAACGCCCATCGGTAGTAGTAATGAAGGGATTGATTTCGAGAAGCGAGGCGTCAGTGTCGAGAAATGCTTTGTAAAGATTCGAGAGAAACTGCACTGCGGGATTGATCTGCTTGGCGCTCAACCCAAGTTTGAATGCCATCTTGCGCGCCTGAAACGCCTCCAGTCCCATGCCCGGATCAATGTGCTGCTTCAGAATGGCGTCGGGAGTTTTGGCGGCAACTTCTTCAATATCCATCCCCCCTGCAGCTGAGGCCATGAACACTGGCTTGCCTTCTGCCCGGTCGACGAGAATACCGAGATACAACTCCTTTTCGATGGGCAGTGTTTCTTCAATCAACAAGCGCCGGACGATGCGGCCTTCCGGTCCAGTTTGATGCGTGATCAATCTCATGCCCAGCATCTTGCCGGCCAGTTCGCCGGCCTCGTTCACCGACTTCGCGATCTTCACACCGCCGCCCTTGCCGCGTCCGCCGGCATGAATCTGGGCCTTGACCACAACTCCGGACGCGCCTTCGCTTAACAGATCCCGTGCCGCAGCCTCGGCTTCTTCCGACGAGGTCGCCATTGTTCCCCGGGGCACGGTTACGCCATACTTCTTGAGAATTGCTTTTCCCTGATACTCGTGGATTTTCATAAGAGACTCATCAGCTAAAAATCGGAAGGACCTGCTTGCGGCAATCGACCTAGGGCAGCAAACCTTTAATTTTATAGAAAGGCGGCAGATTTGAGCAAACGTTGTATCGGACTCTTGACAGGCGCGTCTTCTCAAGCAGTGTGACATCTAACAACCGGGGCATTCCAATCAAAGCTGTGCGGGGTGTTGGAACCGCAGGAAGATGAAGAATGTTTTTATGAGATTGCTTTCTTTAAACGTCGCACGGCCGCGGCTGATGGTTTATAAGGGGGCGACCATAAATACGGGCATCTTTAAGATGCCAGTCGCAGGACGCGTGGCGCTTCGTGCCCTGAATCTTGAAGGCGACCGGCAGGCGGACCTTAGCGTTCATGGTGGGCCAAATAAGGCAATCTATGGCTACCCATCGGAGCATTACGAAAGTTGGCGCCTGGAACTGGCCGATGCGAACTTGCCATGGGGTGCGTTCGGAGAGAATTTTACGACGGAGGGTTTGCACGAGGAAGAACTTTATATCGGGGATCGCTTTCGCATAGGGTCCGCTGTGTTGGTGGTTCGCCAGCCACGGATGCCTTGTTACAAACTGGCGGCGAAATTTCAACGGGACGATATGATCGAGCGTTTTCTGCGCAGCGGCCGAAGCGGGTTTTATTTTTCCGTGGAGGCCGAAGGCGAGGTGGGCATAGGCGATGTTTTCGATCTGCTCTCCCGCAACCACAGCGGCATCACGACGGCTGAAATGAACCGGCTTTACGTCCATGAGAAATACAATCGTGACTTGTTGCAGAAAGCGATTGCCACATCCGAACTTCCAGAGGACTGGCGGCAGTATTTCCTGCCCAGATTAAATGGGCCGCCTCATTAATTTTGGCTCAATCGATTTTCATCGAAAAATCGGCTATCCCTTACAATTGCGACTAGAGATGATCCTTGACGCGCTGCATCGCATCGCCAATCACGACCAATCGCTGGCTCGCGCCGAAGCGCGGGAAGTGATGGCGGAAGTGCTCGCAGGAAACTGCACCGACGCCCAGATTGCAGCGCTGCTTATCGCCTTGCGCATGAAGGGGGAGACGGTGGAGGAGATCGTTGGCTTCGCCGAAGCCATACGCGCCTCGGCAACGCCCATGCCAATCGTGGGATCTGAAGATTCCGGAGCGCTTGACCTGAGCGGCACCGGCCGCGATGCATTGGCCGAATCTTCCTTAGTCGATACCAGCGGCACCGGAGGCGATGCCTGCGGCACCTTCAATATTTCCACAGCTACGGCATTTGTAACCGCTGGCGCCGGCGTTCGCGTCGCTAAGCACGGCAACCGCAGCATCAGTTCGAAATGCGGCTCGGCCGATGTTATGGAGGCGCTCGGCGTGAATATCCAGTTGTCGCCGGCAAAAGCTGCGCAGTGCTTGCGCGAAGTGGGAATCTGTTTTCTATATGCACCCAATCTGCACGCTTCCATGAAGCAAGTGCAGAAAGTGCGGCGCGAGTTGCGCCTGCGTACCATGTTCAATCTGCTGGGCCCGCTCACCAATCCGGCGCAGGCCTCCGGACAGGTGGTTGGCGTATATGCGTTGGAGATGGTAGAAAAACTGGCCGAAGCCCTGAGCATGTTGGGTCTGCGCCGAGCACTGGTGGTTCACGGTCTGGATGGACTCGACGAAATTACCATCACTGGCCCCACGCGGGTGGCGGAGGCTCGCGGTGGTGCAGTGCGGACTTACGAAGTCGATCCCGAAGAGTTCGGAATGAAGCGAGCTACACTCGCCGATATTTCCGGCGGAGACGCGAAAGATAACGCAGCCATTGTGCGCGAAGTATTGGGCGGAAAGAAATCGCCGCGACGTGATGTGGTGGTGCTGAATGCAGCGGCGGCGCTGGTGGCAGCGGGACGCGTGGATCACCTAACGGACGGAATTGGTTTGGCGGCAAAGGCAATCGATTCCGGCGCGGCCAAAGCAAAACTGGCGGCTCTCGCAAGCTTTACAGCACGCTCTTAGCGGACGACTTGTCTGCTATTTCGCACTTTCGCTGGGTTCGATCTTGAAAACGTTGTTCCTGGTTTCGCTCTCCGGCACGCTGCCGTCGTTGACGACAATTTCTTCCGGCGGCTTGGAAACTTCGAAGCGGATTACCCCATTGCTCTTGCCGCGAATTGTAAGACGCTTGCTCGTCTCTCCACCAGCAAACTTGACCGTGAGCGGAACTTCCGCGCCGGAGGCGCCAAGATTTCTCACTGTGACCGTGAGCAAATAGCCTTCCGGCAATTTACGCGTGAAAGCCGAGTCGACCTTGAACTCAGGCAGACCACGGTCGCGATACACCCAGTCGTCGAAGAACCATCCCATGTCTATTTTGGTTTGCGCCTGAATCAGATGCTGCATGTACCCGGGATCCTTGTCCTGAGCCGGGTCGTAAGCGGCGATCGCTGCTTTCAACGCCGTATCACCGACCATGTCGCGCAGCATCCACCAAACGCACATTCCTTTGCTGCGGGCCAGTTGCTCGTCGAAGGTGTTCGCCAAAGAATGGTTCACTTCATCTTCTGCTCTTGGCGCCGTCGGTTGGCTCTGCTTGGAGCTTTCGGCCGCGTCGATCGCGAATCGGTGCGCGGCGATGTAGGCTAACGCGGCCGGACGTCCACTTTGGTGTTCCAGATAAAGCGTTTGCGCAAAGTGAGCGAGCCCTTCATTGATCCAGCCGCGCGGAGAAGAAAAGGTCGCGTGAGTCAGTTGATGCGCAGCCGCGAGGGCCGCCATTCTGGAATCTGTTCCGTTGAGCGGCGTCAGTAATAAAGGACCGCTCTCGAAGGGAGTCGCGTCAGGGCCGTCCAGGTCAGCCGTTTGCGCCTTGGCTCGTGGCGTTCCAAACCATTCTTTTATCAGGGGCAGAGCCTTTTCAGCGGCGTCGGCGTAATTCGTTGCTGCAGCCTCATGACCCCTTAGAAAATGAACCATAATTGCCGCGCGATCTATGATCTCGTAGTTGGCCATGGCAAGGGTCGGAGTGCTAGCTCCTACCGACTTATACAGGCAATCGGCGACGAACTGATGTTCGATTTCGTGCGATCCGGCGCAGGCCGTGGCATTCAACAAAAGTTCCGGAGGTTCGCCTTCATCATTTGTGACCGTGATTATCAAATGCATCGGAAATGATGCCTCACGCTCTTTCCACTGGCCAAGCACTTCCGGCAGACTTGTGCCATCCACCAGGCTCGCGTCCGCGGTGGCGATTGGGTACCATGCCACGTAGCCGGCGCCGCGCAACGCGGTGAACTTCGTGCTGATCTGGTCCCAGTCGGCACTGCGGGCGATCGCATCCGGAGTTTCAATCCGGGTGAGCCGCGTGGCATCCAGCACAACTACGCCTTCGTAAGCTATATCGAGATCGACGCTGGCTTTGGGCGAAACCGGTGCAGGCAGGGTAACCGTGGCTTCCGACAGCGACCCCGTGTGATCGATGTCAGAAATGTAGGGATGCGAAACAAACTGTACCGGCTCACCATTCGCCCGCATGGACCGCCAACTCAGCGAAGAGGAAATCTGCAGGATGGCAACTTTCTGCGGTGTTGCCGAATCATTGCGCAGCGTGATCTTCCCACGGACGGCCAGGCGCTGCTGCTCCGGCTCGATGCTCACATTCAAGTCGTAGTGAGTGAATGTGAAGGCTTCGCGGTCGAGGGAGAAGGCCGGCAATGTAAGAATCAAAAGCGGACCGAGCAGGCGATAACAAATTCTGCTCCACTTCATTTCGCACCCGAGGAGGCCTCTTTATTCTTTAAACGTCTCTGCCGCACGACTTCGTACATGACCACCGCGCCAGCGACTGACACGTTCAGTGAGGGGACTTTACCGAGCATCGGAATCGAAACCAGAAAGTCACACTTCCGTTTGACCAGATCGTGCAAGCCTTTTCCTTCTGCGCCGAGAACGATGGCGCAGTCCATGTTGTAATCAAGCGCGTCGTAAGTTTGCGGGCCGCGCTCATCCAAGCCGACCGTCCATATGTTCAGGTCTTTCAATTCTTCCACAGTGCGGGCGATGTTGGTGACGCGTGCGATGGGCAGATACTCGCTCGCTCCAGCCGAGGTTTTTGTCACCGTGCCCGTCACTGGAGCGGCGCGGCGTTCTGGAATCACGACGCCATCGGCTCCGGCTGCGTCTGCCGTGCGCATGAGCGCACCAAGGTTGTGCGGATCTTCCACGCCATCTAAAACGATTACCAAGGAATGCTGTCCGCGCTTGGCGCCGACGACATCTTCGAGCGTGCTGTACTGTTTGGCGGAAGTAACGGCGACTACGCCCTGATGCGCGGCGCGGCCAGCCATCTGATCGAGTTCCACCCGTGTAAGAAATTTCACTGGTACGCCCAGCTTGCGACACTCTTCGATCATGCGCTGCAAGCGAATGTCGTTCCGCTCCTTCGCCATGCCAACCCATTGAAACGCACGCCCGCGTGCTTTCAGCGCTTCGCCGACCGCATTAATGCCGTAGATATAGTTCATTGGGGAAGTGGCCGGTAGCTAGACGCTAGTTTTCTGTTTCGGAATTCGCGCATCTCTTAAGTGTACCGAAAGCTGAGGTATGGCGCGGGCACTCACGTCCGCATTGTGTTAAGCGGCGGGCGTGCCGGCCAAAAAGCGGATGAGTTCCGCCGGTTCTGGCCGTTCCGTATAGTCCTCGTTGGCAGCAGCGAAACCCACCGTCCCGTCGCGATCGATGATATAGGTTGCGGGAATCGGCAGTTCCCAACTGTCGTCTCCATTCACAAACGGCAAGTTGACGAACGCGCGTTGATAAATCGCTCGCTGTTCATCGGGCACGCGATAGGTCAGTCCGAACTGCCGCGCCACCTTATTTCCCGCATCGGAGAGCAGTGGAAAGCGCAGCTTGTGCTGATCGCGCATGAAGAAAGATTGCTGGACGGTTTGCGGAGAAATAGCGGCGAGCGTGGCGCCAGCTTGCTCGATATCGGGCAGGACGAGATTCATCGCTTCTAATTGAGCAACGCAGAACGGGCACCAGCGGCCGCGCATGAAGCAGAGCACGAGGCGTCCTTTTGCGAGCAAGTCAAAGGAAGAAATGTCCTTGCCGTTGTGATCTTGAAGGGTGAATTCTGGAATCCGCGCGCCAACGGGAAGAATATTCGCGGCCAGACGTTGTTGTTTCAATCCGGCAATCGCGCGTGAGTGGGCAGCTTGTGTCTCAACCGGAACATATTTCGTGATCAATTCTTTGCGTTCAGCGAAGATCTCGCGTAACGGGCGAACGTCAGCAGGGGTCGAGGCCTCTTCGAGAGATCGCCATTTCATAGATTCGCCGAGAACACTGCCTCTACATGCCCGGCAGTTTCATCCCCGCCATCCGGCGCGCGAAGCTGGGCTTGCCCATCTGCTTGAACATCTTCTTCATCTGCGCGTATTGCTTGAGCAAATTATTGACTTCTTGCACCGTCGTCCCCGAGCCGCGTGAGATGCGCTTCCGCCGGCTGCCGTTGATCACTTCATGATGGTTCCGCTCGTGCGTGGTCATCGAGTTGATGATGGCCTCGACGCGGTTGATTTGTTTTTCGTCCACATTGTCGGCGGCTTTCTGCAGGCCGGAGAACGGGCCGATGCTCGGCATCATGCCGATCAGGCTCTTGAGCGAGCCCATCTTTTTTACCTGCCGCAACTGGTCACGAAAATCTTCCAGCGAGAAGCCGTCGCCGGTGAGGGCCTTGGTGGCCATCTCCTGGGCTTTTTTCTTATCGATCTGCGATTCGGCGCGCTCGATCAGCGAAAGGATGTCGCCCATGCCGAGGATGCGCGACACAATGCGGTCGGGATGGAAAGGCTCCAGCGCATCGTATTTTTCACCGGTGCCGATAAACTTGATCGGCTGCCCGGTAACTTGCCGGATCGAAAGCGCCGCGCCACCGCGGGCATCGCCATCCATCTTTGTCAGCACAATCCCCGTCAGCGAAAGTTTTTTATGGAATTCATCGGCCGAACGCACCGCGTCCTGCCCAGTCATCGCGTCGGCGACGAACAGAATCTCTGACGGATTCAGCAGCTTTTTCAGCGACTGCATTTCGCCCATCAGATCGTCGTCGATGTGCAATCGTCCGGCGGTATCGACGATCATCACGTCGCAGCCGGAAACAATCGCCTCGCGCCGCGCCTCTTTCACCAACCGCTCGACCGTAGCGGTATTTGCCTCCGTCACTTCGCCTTCATAAATCTGCGCCTTCACCGCCTGCGCCACAATCTTCAACTGCTCCCGCGCCGCGGGACGGTACACGTCCACCGAAACCAATAGCGGACGATGCCCTCCGACCTTCAACCAGTTCGCCAGCTTGCCCGAAGTGGTGGTTTTGCCGGAACCTTGCAGCCCGGCCATCAGGATCACGGTGGGCGGCTGCGAAGCAAACTTCACCCGCGCCGTATCTTTGCCCAGCGTCTCCACCAGTTCGTCGCGCACAATCTTGATGACTTGCTCGCCCGGAGACAGCGCCGCCAGAACTTCCTGGCCCACGGCCTTGGCCTGGATGCGGTCGATCAGCTCTTTGACGACTTTAAAGTTGACGTCGGCCTCAAGCAGCGCCAGCCGGATTTCGCGCAGCGCTTCGCCGATGTTTTCTTCGGTGAGCCGGGCCTGGCCGCGAAGAGCCTTAAATGCATGCTGAAGTTTTTCCTGTAAATTCTCGAACATAGGTTCAGCTTTTATTTTAGCAGTGAATGAATTAATCGCCGATTCGGCCTAGCCAATCTTCGGCCTCACCATCTCAAACCTCTGCGTGGTCCTCGCGTACTGCAGTCCGCCCATCCGCCCGATCAAATCCAGAGAGTTGCGGTCAAGTTTGCCGTCCTTCAGGTTCGCATCATGCATGTGAATCGAGACGATCTCACCCAGCACAAGGCTTCCACCGGTGGGCGCGCTAGAAAAATCCAGAAGCTGATGCAGCTTGCATTCAAAGCTGACCGGCGATTCGGCAACCCTCGGCGGACGAACGACGACCGATGCTGCGGGCGTGAGCTTCGCCACCTCAAACTCGTTTACTGACTCGTCGTACTCGCCGCTGGTCAGGTTCATTGCCTCGGCCAGTTCGTAAGTGACAACGTTGACCACGAACTCCTTAGTCTCTCGAATATTCCGCAAGGTATCCTTGGCTTCGCTACGACCCGCGTCCTGCCGGGACGCGCGCCGCCCCGGCGAGAATCCCAATAGCGGCGGATCGACCGACACCACGTTGAAAAAAGAAAACGGCGCGAGATTAGGCTGTCCCGATGCGCTGATGGTCGAGACCCACGCAATCGGTCGTGGCGCGACGGCGTTCAGCAGCAAGCCATAAAGATCTTTGTGAGAAAGCTCAGAGGGAGTGGCGATCATGCTTCGAGTATATATTTTGGCGGTCCTAGTTCTTCTCCCCGAACACTTCCTTGGCCGCGATCACCGTGTTGCAATGAATGGTCACGGTGTCTTCCACATTCTGCGCGTAACCCCCCGCGTATGTAACCATCACAGGAATATTTCGCGCGCGGGCCACGCGAAACACCAGTTCGTCGCGACGTTTCAGGCCGTCAATTGTGAGTGAAAGTCCGCCTAGTTGATCTTCGTGGTAGGGGTCTGCCCCGGCGACGTAGCAAAGCAAGTCGGTATCGAACTGTCGCAGTCCAGAGCTCAGCGCATTGTCGAGCCACGCCACGTAATCGTCGTCGCCAATACCGTCAGGCAGGTCCACATCGATCGAGGAGGGCGGCTTCCACAGCGGATAATTATTGTGCTGGTGCAGCGAGATGGTGAACACTTCTCCGGCGTGAGCTCCCCGAATTTTTCCAGGCAGCGCCGAACTGAGTGCGGACGGATCAAGCGTAGAAGCTCCAGCAGAAGGCAGCAGCGCACTCGCGGTTCGCGTTCCGGCAAAAATCGCTGCCGTGCCGTTGCCCTGGTGCACGTCGCAATCGAGAGTCATGGCAGTTTGAATCTTGTCATCGCGCTGCAGTCGCCGGATTGCGACCGCCACATCATGAATCATGCAGAAGCCTTCGCCGTGGTCGGGAAAGGCATGGTGAAATCCTCCGCCGATGTTGATGCCTATGCCGTCAGCCAAAGCCCGCCGCGCCGCTAGAATCGATCCTCCTGCTGCCAGCCAAAAGGCGTTTACCAGGTCGACCGAATATGGAATCTCCATTTCCATTTCTT
The DNA here is from genome assembly GCA_963758565.1 of uncultured Acidobacteriota bacterium. Classification (GTDB taxonomy): domain Bacteria; phylum Acidobacteriota; class Terriglobia; order Terriglobales; family Acidobacteriaceae; genus Sulfotelmatobacter. The sequence goes on from CAVWVX010000002.1 coordinate 472,276, forward strand.
CGCGTGGCGTAAGCGTGCCTGTCTTCAGCTTGTGAACATACTCTGGCTTGTGCACTAGAAGAATGTCTTGGTCGGCCGCCGGTTCAGGCTGCAGAAAATCGCCAGCTTCGGCAATGCCGCTAGCCAGCAGCCGATCGTGAATGCGCCTGTACTTCTCCGCCGGAAAAACGTGTTCGCCGATCGGCAGGTAATAGGCGTCGCTGTAGATGAGCTTGAAGGGAAGCATTTTGTGACCCTAAATAATACTCGCCCGGGAAGACAGTGTTCCCCTTAAAATCTCTTCCTGACGAAAATTGGTGAAGGCCCATGCCGGCACGACATTTCGCCCTTATGGTAGGGACTCGGCTAGGACTACCTGCTCAAGGCGCACGTCGATTCAACTAGCTGCGTGGAATAGCGATCGAGCCACAAAGTGGCCGGCAAGCCCCCGCCGCGGGCGCGCGAACCCCGCTGGCGCGTGATAATGTAAGCAGTCGTCATTGGAAAATAGCGCAAAATCATGAGCCTGACTGCGACTGAATTTCGAAAGGCCATGGGATGCTTTGCCACAGGTGTCACCATCATCACCGTTGATCTGGAGGGCGAAGTCCATGGCATGACTGCTAATGCGTTCGCGTCGGTGTCGCTTGACCCGCCGCTGGTGCTGGTCTGTGTTGATCAGAGCGCCCGCACCCACGCTCATCTCCATGCCAAAAAACGTTTTGGCGTAAACATCCTCGCCGCCAACCAGCGAGTGATTTCCGAATATTACGCTCGTCCGGTCCATATTCATGGGCATGCGGAGCGGGAAGCCGGGGCTCGTTTTGACCGCACAGCCCAAGGGACACCGATCCTTCATGCCGCGCTGGCCTACCTGGAATGCCGGTTGCAATCGGCCCAGGACGCAGGCGACCATACCATTTTTATCGCCGAGGTCGAGGATGTGGTGGTCAGGAGCGGCGATCCGCTTATCTTTTTCCAGGGCAAATACCGCAATATCGGCAAAGATGTGGCTGGATAAGAAAGGCCCGGCCGCCTTCTGAAGGGGTCGCCGGGCCCGAGGGACTCGCAGACGTTGAAGTCATAGTCCGATCCCAGGCCTGTGGACGGCAAGGGTAGATGTCACAACTCGTATGTGACGGATGTCACAAACAGCAAGACGGACCTCACATCGCATGGTCGTTCGCCTCTTTTGTGGCCGCCAAGCATCCAACAGGTACCCCAAATAGTTCTTGAAAGCATGTTTATACGGAGGGCATACATTTATGGCAGAAAAAGTTGCGAAGAGCGAGGCAGAGTGGAAGCAAAAACTTACTCCCGAACAGTACCGCGTTACTCGTCAAGCTGGCACCGAACCCGCCTTCACCGGCAAATACTGGAAGACTAAAGATGATGGGACTTATCACTGCGTTTGCTGTGGAGAAGCTCTGTTCGACTCATCGACGAAATTCGATTCCGGGACGGGTTGGCCAAGCTTCTATAAACCCGCAGATGACGGCAAGGTGGAGGAGCACAAAGATTCGAGCTACGGCATGGTTCGAACCGAGGCCCGTTGTTCAACCTGCGGAGCGCATTTGGGGCACGTTTTTGAAGACGGTCCCGCACCCACCGGACTGCGCTACTGCATGAATTCCGCGTCGCTGGATTTGAAGCCGAAAGAGAAGAAGTAATGCGGCAGAGGGCAGACCGAACACAAAAGTAAAATCATTCCGAGCGGAGCAAGAGATCTTGGTTCTTGCCGGTAGCGCCAGGTTCGACGGCTGCGCGCAGAAACCAAGATCCCTCGCTTCGCTCGGGATGACAACGTGTATATTTTTCGAACGATGACTACGCGCTGGCGGATGCGGCCATCGACTTCTGCGCATCGGACGATTTGTTGTCCGACTTCTTTTGCGAATCCTGGTGCTGCTTGGAATCGCTCTTCACCTGGATGCCGCCCTTCAGCACCGCGCCGTCTTCCACGCTGATGCGCACGGTAGAAACTTCGCCAGTGACTGAGCCTTCGCTGCGGATATCCACGCGATCGCTGCACTCGATGTTGCCGTTCACCTTGCCCATCACTACGACTTCGCGGGCTGTGATATTGGCCTGGACGACGCCGTTGCGGCCGATGGTAACGCGATTATCCGTAAGGGTAATCTTGCCTTCGATGCGGCCATCAATATACAGGGCCTCGGTTCCGATGATCTCGCCCTTGATCACGAGTGTGCGTCCGATGGTCGCCTGTTCGATGGGAGCAGTGGTGGTCTTAACCGGGTTGTAGGAGTTAGGGTTCGAAGCGGGAGAGGTGGACCTTACGCCATTCAAGTTATCTGAGGACTGGAGCATTTTACCTTCCTTGGATTCCGCGAGGCGCGTGCTGCATGCTCCGAGCCTGGCGTTACTCTGGGATTTTCGCCGGCGGACAGTTCGTGTCCCATCGGCCATCCTCAATATCGCACAGGGGTAAGTAATACTCCGAGATTACGAAAGAAACTGAGGGGTGGCGGAAGTAACTTGACCTTACTCCACTTCTTCCAAGGAAGCGCTTAGCTCCTCCCATTCTTTGATCAAAGCGCTGTGCGCAGTTTTGTGGCGGTCCAGGTCCAGCGATTGCTTTTGGCTCTCTCCCGCACTGACGAAATCCTGCAAAGCGGTTTCGCATTCCGCGATTACTTCTTCGGTGCGGCTGATCATAGCCTCTAGTTCGTGGATTCGGTCTTCCATCTTTTTGCGCTTGATGGGATTCATGCGCTTGGTTTTCGCAGTAGAATCGACCGCGGCCTGATTCCCATTTGTTGGAACTGGAGCGGCCGGCTCGGGAATTTGCAACCGTTGCCGGATCGCCTCATTCTGCTTCGCGCTGCCACCCTGCTTGCGCCATAGATAGTCTTCGTAATTCCCCGGATAGACCTCGACTTTGCCGTCGCCGATTTCGAAAACCCGCGTCGCCAACTTGTCAATGAAGTAGCGATCGTGCGAAACGAACACCACGGTTCCGGAATATTCCATCAGCGATTCGAGCAGGACGTCTTTGGCGCGCAGGTCGAGGTGATTGGTCGGTTCGTCAAGCAACAGGAAGTTCGCCGGATGCAGCAGCAGTCGAAGCAGGGCATAGCGGCCGCGCTCGCCGCCGGAGAGGACGCCGATCTTCTTGAAAACGTCGTCCTCGGAAAAAAGGAAACATCCCAGCAGGCTGCCCAGTTCGGTCTGCGAGGAACCCGGCGAAGCGTTGCCCAGGTCGTCGATCATGCGCGCATTGGCGTCGAGTTCCTTGTACTGGTCCTGCGCGAAGTAATCCGCTTCAACGTTGTGGCCGAGTTTGTACTCTCCGTGGGTTGGTTTCTCTGTCTCTGCCAGCAGCTTGATTAAAGTGGACTTGCCTGCTCCGTTTATGCCGACCAGTGCAATGCGGTCGCCTTTCTCGATGATGAAATTAACCTCGCGGAAAACTTCTTTCTCCCCGGAGTTGCTGCCCGGCTTCGCGGGATAAGTTTTGGCCACCCCGATGAATTCGGCGACGATGCGGCCGCTGGGTTTCGGTTGCGGGAAGGAAAAGTGAATCGTCTTTTCTTCCGGCGGAACTTCGATGCGCTCAATTTTTTCCAGTTCCTTGATGCGACTCTGCACCTGCTTGGCTTTGGTAGCCTGGTAGCGAAAGCGATTGATGAAAACTTCCAGTTGCTCGATGCGGTCACGCTGATTCTTGTAGGCGGCCTGCAATTGCTCGTTTCGTTGTGTCTTCTGCGACAGAAACTTATCGTAGTTGCCGGTGTAAAACCAGAATCGCTTGTTCCAGATCTCCGCAATCTTGTTTACGACCACGTCGAGAAAATAACGGTCGTGCGAAATCAAAACTAATGCATGCGGATAATCGTGCAGATATTCTTCCAGCCAGTTGCGCGCTTCGAGGTCAAGATGGTTGGTGGGTTCGTCCAGCAGCAGCAGGTTGGGCTTTTGCAACAGCAGCTTAGCCAGGGCCAGGCGCATCTGCCAGCCGCCGGAAAACTCCTCGGTCTGCCGCTCCCAATCTTCTTTGCGGAACCCCAACCCTTGCAGCACGCCTCCCACTTCAGCCTCAATCGAATATCCGCCGCGCGTTTGGAATTCATGCTCCAGGCTGTGATAGCGGTCAGCCACATCGGAATATTCAGGACTGGTGTGGTCTAGCTCTGAAATTTTGTTGAGAAGAGCTTCTAACTCGCGTTCAATATCGTGCAGCCCGCTGAAGACCGTCATGCATTCTTCAAACACGGTGCGGCCGGAGAGCGAGAGTCCGTCTTGGGGCAGGTAGCCGGCGGTGGTTCCTTTGGCGACGGTGAGCGTGCCGTAATCGAGCGTGTCCATTCCGGCAAGAATCTTCATGAGCGTAGATTTGCCGGTGCCGTTTGCGCCCACCAGGCCAACGCGGTCGTGGGGCGTGATCAACCAGTCGGTATTTTCAAAAAGAAGTTTGTGGCCGAAACGTTTTCCGGCGCCGGAAAGCTGGATCATGGGCTGGAATCATCGTCTCATAAAGCAGCGGCGAGCGGCGAGCTATGAGCCAGCTGCGAGCCGCGAGCCTCGAGCCGTGAGCGATTAGCTAGGGAGTCAGATCCGCTGGAGCTAAAACGAGGGTCGCTGTATGTTGGGAGCCGGTTCGTAGCTCAAAGCTCACAGCTCACAGCTCATGAATGCGCTGCCGCCCGCCCATTGCGGCTTTCCGGATACTTTCCCCACAAATCGCCATTAAACTGAATGCGTTCGAGCGCCCGATCGATTACCGATTCCAGTTCATGCGCATACTTCACCTCGCGGCCTTTGGCCAGCCGTTGCCGCGCTTCCTGCGCGCTGAACCACGTGGGGTGCCGCATTGGTTCATCGGCTTTGCGCTGCTGACGCACTTCCATCAAAAACGCTTTGACCACATATTCCTGCACGCCGCCCGGCTGCCAGAACACGCCCTTGGAATGAATATAGAGATGAAAGTGGCGCGGCTCGATCACCCCCAGCGCTCCGGCTTCTTCGGCGGCTTCGCGTTCGGCGGCTTGACTGTGGGAGAGGCGTGCGTCGACGCAGCCTTTCGGGAAGGTCCACTTGTTTCCGCCATTGGTGTTCACCAGGAGGAACTCAACATCTGCGCCTTGCTTTCGGTAGCACACGGACGCTACTTGCAGCGGCAGCGATTTCGCAGTGCGTAGCGAAGCCATGAGTTCTTTCCTGCACCAATCCTAATTGCCCGATATTGCAGCAGTGTTAACATGCCACGAAAATTGTGCAGTAGGGTTGTTACTGTAGTGACCAGAACGGGATTAGTCTTCGAAACTGGCCCTACAACCCGCGCCCATACACCGGAATCGCCGACCCGGTTACATCCTTGCCCGCCTCCGACGCCAGCCACACAATCAGGCTCGCCACGGAGGCCGGCTGCACCCATGTGGAAACATCCGCGCCAGGCATGTCTTTGCGGTTGGCGGGAGTGTCCATGGTTCCGGGAAGAATCGCGTTGGCGGTAATGCCTGCGTCCTTATTTTCCAGCGCGACGGTCTTCACCAGCGACACCACCGCCGCCTTGGATGCGTTGTAAGCCCCTAGTGTGGGAGCCGGTTCTTCGGCTTGGCGGCTGGCGATCGCGACGATGCGACCCGCTCCGGCCTTGCGCATCTCGGGAATGACTGCGCGCAGGATGTGAAACGCGCTGTTCAGGTTCGCGTCGAACATGCGCTGCCAGGTGGCATCGTCTGTATCGGCAACCGTGTGTCCTCCTGTGAATGCCCCGACAAGATGAGCCAGAACGTCGATCTTTCCGCAGCGGGCAATCACACTGGCGACAGCCTTCTTCGCTGCATCCAGGCTGTCGAGCGAAGCTGGCAGCGCAACGAAATTAGGATGGTCGAAATCAGACTGCTGGATTCGCGGCGCGAGGCCGACCACCGTGAAACCTGCATCGAGCAGAGCTTTGGTGACGTGAGTTCCGAGGCCGCCGTTGGCCCCGGTTACGAGAGCGGTTTTTCCAGTCATGAGGGTGAACTCCGTACAGGAACATAGACTGCCCTTCCAGACCAATACGTGTTAAGCCTATTTCTCGCGACAATCATCAACCCAGCCCCAAAACAGATGCCGATCACCAATCCGATCGTGTGTGCGAAAAAATGGGTGTCTAGCAGTTCTCGCGAAGCGAGGCCTGTAGCGTAGAAAAATAGCAACCCGACTTTCCATTTCGTGCGTTTGGGGAGGTCCCAGAACGATACGCCGTAAATGACAAGAAGGAGCCCAGCCAGTCCCGCAATGCACAGCGACGAGCCGTAGCCTCCAGAGAATCGATGTAGAACGACGAGCGCGAGGCTTCCGAGTACTCCGCAACCGAGATAGAACCCAACAAACCCCGTGCCCCCCAAGAGTTTCTCTACGCGTTTCCCAAGTATCCACAACCCCATCATGTTGGGCAACAGATGAAATAGATTTATGTGCACAAAATTCGCCGTGATCAGTCGCCACCATTCACCGGAGAAAACGAGCGGCCCCCAAAGGGCCCCCAGCCTTATTGGATTGTTGGGGTAGTCGTTCTTGAACGCAATTGGAAGTAAGCAGGCCACGATTATATTAGTCGTGACCAGAAACGCCGTCATAGGAGAGGATGTTAATTTATGCGTTGGGTGCGATTCTCCTGGTCCGGCGCCGGGAGGCGCAGAGCATGCGCAAGCCGGATTTGGCTCTCGATCCATGCCACACTTGTATTACGCTTCGTGGCTAGCAGTCTAGAGGACGCTTGGTGTGAAGGGAGATCTGGATTTGAAATAGATGGGCACCGACCAAACAGCCCATTCAGGCAAGCCTATTCCGCAGCGTCTCCCTCCCCAACTCATTCTCCCACCGCGCCACCACCAGCGTGGCCACGCCGTTGCCGATCATGTTCACCAGCCCGCGGAACATGCTCATGAAGCGGTCGATGCCGAGGATGAGCGCCATGCCCGCCACGGGAATTGTCGGGACGACTGACAGGGTCGCGACCAGCGCAATGAACGATGCCCCCTGCACCCCGCTCGCGCCTTTCGATGTCAGCGTGGCGACCGAGAAAATGGTCAACTGTTCCAGCAGGGTCAGGTGGGTATTGGTCGCCTGGGCGACGAACAGTGCGGCCAGCGTCATGTACAAACTGCTTCCGTCAGTATTAAACGTATATCCCGTAGGAACAACCAATCCCACCAGGGAGCGCGAACATCCCAGCTTTTCCAGCTTCTCCATCAAAGTAGGTATCGCCGTCTCCGACGAACTGGTAGCCAGCACCAACAAAATTTCTTCTTTGATGTGCAGCAGAAACTTCACGATGCTGAAGCCTGCGATCCAGCAAATCGCTCCGAGGACGATCAGCACAAACAAAATCGACGTCACCCAAAACGTCGCGATCAGCTTGACCAGCGGCCCCAGTGACGCGAATCCATATTTGCCGATGGTAAACGCCATGGCTCCAAACGCCCCGAGCGGCGCAAACAACATTAAAATGTTGACCACACGAAACACCACCTGGGTCAGCGATTCGAGCAGCGCCGTAATAGGCTTGGCACGTGGTCCTGCGGATGACAACGCGAAGCCAAAGAGAATGGAAATAAAGACAACCTGCAGTATGTCGCCGCGCGCAAACGCATCGGTGACAGTTGTTGGTACGATGTGCATCAAGAACTCGACCACGCCTTGCGCCTTAGCCTGTCCGGCATAGTCGGCCACCGACTTGGCGTCTAAAGAGGCCGCATTCACGTTGAATCCGTTGCCCGGTCGAACCACGTTGCCGACGATTAATCCAATGACCAGCGCGATGGTGGAAACAATTTCAAAGTAGAGCAGCGCTTTGCCGCCAACGCGTCCGACTTTTTTCAGATCCTGCATGCCGGCGATGCCAGTAACCACCGTGCAGAAAATGAGGATGGTGATGATCATGGTGATCATCCGGATGAAGGCGTCGCCCAACGGTTTCATGGCGATGGCGCGCGCAGGAGAGAAATATCCCAGCGCGATGGCCGCAATCATCGCGATGAGCACCTGCCCCCACAAGGCAGCGTAGAACGGCTTGCGCCGCGGTGGGGCGGGGGCGTCGACTTCAGAAGTTGCGGTCGGATCGGACATGGTTAAGCGGATTACTGGCCGCTGCTTTGCAGCGTCTTCACCAGCCAGGGAATAATTACTTCCTTAAAGATTCGCGGATCGGGCCATACTCCCACTTGCCGCCCCAAATGTGCGCCGCTGGGATTGATCCATGCTTCCTTCGGCACATCGCCCTTGCTTAGCAACAGGTACTCATCTTCAATCGGAACCTGCGTGTCGTTCACGCCTGCAATGACTAACATCGGCGCCATGGGTTTTCCCAACAGTCCTTGTTGAACGAGAGAAATTGTCGGGAGAAATTCGCCCATCTCTTCCAGCGTATGAACCCCTTCCAAAATGTTCATCAACGCTGGAACCTGGTCGAACAAATACTCGCGATTTCCCAGCAGCTTGTTCATCAGAAAATCTTTTTGGAAGAATCGATCTACCGGCGGAGACTGCGCGCTGCATCCACGCAATCGCGCTCGCTCTACAATTGCCATCTTCGTGGCCCAATACGCGCCCCAACTCACGCCATGCAGCGCGATGCGGTTCTTGTCTACCTCCGGCCGCGATTGCGCGTAGTCGATTACCTTCGAGAGCACGCGATCCGCGGTTACGCTCACCTTGATCGGATTTTGTCCCGTGCCCGGCCCATCGACCGCCAGATAGCCAATTCCAAACGGAAGTATGGCGCTAAAACTCTCCGTCAAATCTTCCTTGCGGCTATCGAGTCCGTTCACCGCAATCACCAGCGGCACCGGGCCTTTGGCATTCTTTGGCAGGCGCAGATAGCCGATAATTTCTTTTCCTTCAAACGGAATGCGGACGATCTCCAGCGGCGGATCAAAGAACTTGGCGTGATCCAGAAAAGCTTCAAGCGCCTTCTCATACGAGCGCTGCTTGCCCGGCGAGGCGGGAATCGGCCAACGGCCAAACGAGTACAGCCGCCACGCTCGGATGTAATCGGCATTAGCCTTGGTCGGATCGGATTTTTCCAATGACTTGGCTTCATTGAAATAGCGGTCGGCTACTTTCATGAAACCGGCGGCCCATTCATCCTTATCGGCGGTGTGAATATTCTGGAACGCTTCCGTCACATCGCCCGGATCAAGCCCGATCAGCGGATATTGGCCCACCTGCGCCCGCCGGATGGCCTCCACTCGGATCTCATCGATGGTGCGCTCGCGCCGCGCTTCTTTTTGTGGAGACTGATCGGCTGATGCTTGAGCAAAAGCGGGTGTACAGACGATTGCCAAAAAAGTTGAGAAGAAGATTGCCACCGAAAAGTGATTACCCTTTTTCATTGCCAGGCCCCATTCTTTTAGTTCGCGCTGCCTTTAGCGCGCGCGAGTTTCATACGAAAAAAAGCCGGACGGAACTGCGTCCGGCCTCGATTCCCAACTGCTTCAAATTTAAAACGTAAATTTCAATCCCAACTGCACCGCCCTGCTGCCGCCTGATCCAATGACCGGATTCGCCGCCGCTACATCAGGCGTAGCGCATCCACAACCGAAGGGCTGAACCGAAGGATCGTTTAATCCGAAACCGTTCTGCCCGCCGTAGGGATTGGCAAAGTTAGGATGATTCAGAATGTTGAAGAACTCGGCGCGGAACTGCGCGTGAACCCGCTCGCCCAAATGCCAGTTCTTGGCGAGGGATAGATCCAGATTGCGGAATCCAGAATCCCGGAACGTGTTGCGGCCCATGTTGCCGAATTGCCCCAAGGGTGGCGGGATCATAATCGAACCGCCCTGTGCATAGCAGCCAAAGAATGCCAGTGATTCGGTCGCTGCCCCGGGGGAACCGCCATCCACCGCTAAAGCTTTCGCATTGCAAGCCGCATTGTTCGTCGGGTTAACGGGAGTTCCATTTCCGCCGAAGAAAGGGATCGTTGTCGGCTTTGACTGGAAGTCAGAAGGGTTTCCGTAAAAACTCCATCGAATCGGGCTGTTCGCGGGCGGGCTGACCGGTAGGGGACCGGTGCCGGCGGCGTCGGTCCCGAGGTCAATGGGTCCCCACGGCTGAGCGCTGGAAAGAGTGACGATGGAATTAAGTTCCCAACCTTCGAGCATCTGCCCGTAGCCAGAACGCCCCGGAATCGCGTAAGTTAACGAAAGCGTCAAGCGGTGGCGGATGTCAAAATCGCTGCTGGCGTACTCCCGCCCCACGTTGTACGAATCTTGCGGCAGGCCGGCGCCATAGCCAAAGTCCCAATTGGCGCCCACGTCATCCAACGAATGCGAATAAGTGTAGCCAGCCACCATGCTCAGGCCGTGGTAGTTGCGCGAATTCAGTGTCGCTTGCAGACCGTTGTAGTTCGACCTGTAAACGTTCCCCATTTGGAAGATATTGCTCAGGTAAGGGAACTTGGCATTGAAGGGTCGGGGTCCCTGTTCGTCGGCAGTAGCGCACGCCGGATTGTTTGCCGTGTCGTAAAACCCCTTCATCAGTGCGTCCTGAGTGCAAGCAACAATATTCGCCGCAGGCCATCCCGATCCCACAGGCGGTTGATTGATATCCCGGATTCCCGTCAGCCGTGATCCGTGATTTCCCACGTATGCGATTTCTACGGAGAGATTCGGTGTAATGGCGTGCTGCACATTCAACGTCCAGTTCCAGATGTAGGGCGTCTTGATGTTGCGATCCACGCTCATGATGGGACATGGATTTGCATTCACCGGATCGCAATCCAGCACGCTGGTGCTGACGTTCGCGCCATAGAGGGGGATTCCGCTATCCCACTGCGGCATCCCGGGAGGGATCGCTTTGTTGCCGGCCGTGATCGTGCCTCCAGCCGTGTCGCCCGCCGCATCGATGATGGCCGCGGTGGGAACGTTATTCAATCCAAAGGCGTTATTGAAAGCCAGCATCGACTCCCAATTAATGGTTTCGTAAACCAACCCGACGCCGCCTCGCACCACTGTGTTACCCCTACCGGTAACGTCCCAGGCAAAACCCAGGCGCGGAGCAAAGTTCTTATGATCCGGGTTATAAGGACCGCTTACTCCGTTCAATCCAACCTGGATTAATCCGGTCGGCGAGTTGGGGTCAAAGTTGCCCAGCAGGTTGTGGGCTTCTTTCATCACCGAGCTGTATTCGTAGCGTAGGCCGTAGTTGATGGTAAGGTTCTTCTTCACGCGCCAGTCGTCCTGTACGAACAGGCCATAGGCCCAGTTGTGAATGTCCCGTTTGGGATCGCCAACTTGTACTGAAGCTTTGAACGGATCGCCGGCAAAGAAATCTTCCAAAGGTGTGGAGTTCGCCAGCGCGACGCTTCCCAGAAACGTGATGCTGCCGCGTGCATTGCCATAAGCTCCGCCGCTCACGCCATTGCGGTGCAACTCACCACCAAACTTGATGGCATGGGTTCCTCTTGTATAAGAAATGTGATCGACGAACTGCGTGATGGTGTCCGGACCCTGAAACTTCGGCCACTTGAAAGCGCCCAGGCCGGGAACAAAAGCTCCAGCAAAACCGATGCGCGGAAGCCCTCCGGTAAAGGGGCCGCTCACACCGGTATCAAGCCCGTAGGCCGACGCCGGAGTATTCAAATCGCCCGGCAGAGTGGGTTGGTACAAGCGGTTGTAGCCGACCCGCGCTTCATTCACCCATCGCGCGTTTGGAGTAAAAATCCAACTACCCCCGACGACCTGCGCGCGCGTATGAATTATGGATCTCCACTGGGATTGCAATTCAGGAAAGTCTTCCACCGTCCCGTTGTTATTGCCGTAAAAATAAGTTCCGTTGATCGTGCTGCGTGCGCTGAGGTTTACATCAACTTTGCCGATCACATTGTCGACGCCCACGCTGTTCGGGAATCCCTGCACAACATTGATGCTCTGAGTATTGTTGATGGGGAAGCCGGTTCCGGCGCAGGTGACCGAAGCAGTTGCGCCGCTACCCGATACGGTGCAACCGGAAATCAACAAACTGGTGGGACTGATCGGCACTCCGTTGGCTAGCAGGTCATCGATCGCATTCGGGATACTGCCGCCGCAATCGCCCGTAATCGAGGTGCAGTTTCCCGCGTCCGGCAGCGACATCATCGACGGCGTCGTGACGCTGTAAGAGTTGCCCACATCATAACGTTGGCCTTCGTAAGCGCCAAAGAAAAATGCTCTATCTTTTATAATCGCGCCACCCAGGCTGCCGCCGAACTGCTCCAGAGTTCGGTCGGTCTTCGGCGCCGGGGCGTCGTTGAAATAATTGCGCGCGTCCATGACTCCGTCACGGCCAAAGGCGAATGCGCTGCCGTGCAGCTTGTTGGTTCCAGACTTTAATCCCACATTGACCACTGCGCCGGGTTTCCATCCATACTCCGCCGCGGGATTCTCCTGTACGTTGAATTCCTGAATCGCATCAATGGGCAAAATAGTGGCGGAGTCTCCGGCGATTCCTGCGCCGTTAATAATGCCTTGTCCGGAAAACGGCTCGCTGTTGAACAAACCTTCCACGAAGTAGGCATTGTCTTCCGCGCGCAGGCCGTTGGTGCTGGTGGTGGAAAATCCGCCGCCAGGATAGCGCATCACTCCCGGACGGAGCTGCAACAAGTTCTCATAATTGCGGCCATTCAAAGGTAGATCGTTAATTTCCTGGTTGCTCAACGTTCCGCCCAAGGTAGAGGAGGTGGTATTGAGCAGCGGAATTTCGCCGCTCACGGTCACCGTTTCTGAAACATTGCCAGGTTGCAGCGCGAAGTCGGCACGTACGTCCGAGGCTACTTCAATAGTCACGCTGGGCCGCTCTGACGATTTAAATCCTTTGGCTTCGACGTGAATTTTGTAAGTTCCCGGCGCAAGATCTGGCACAACGTAGTCTCCCGATGCATCGGTCACGATATTTCGCGTGCTGCCGCGCTGGGTGTCGGTTACCGCTACGCTTGCGCCGGCCACGGCTGCGCCGCTTTGGTCGGTAATGCTGCCCAGTACGCGCCCCATGGTTGTTTGGGCCAGCCCCAAGGAGCAGAGAACGGTCAGGCTCAGAATGACCAGCATAATCCTGACGGCGGCGTTGGTTTGGCGAACCGCGGGCAAGCCGGTGCTTCGGAATGTCATCGAGAACTCCTTCGATAATCTGGTCCGACAGCCATACCATTGCCCACCGAGCGAAGTCAAGGAAATTCTCCCATTTCCGGCGGGATGCGCGCAGGACGTTTGTTCCGGGTCAGGCCCATCGCTTCATCGCTTACTCCAATCCCGCACTCATATTTAGCAGCAAAGCCTTTATTCAAGCCTGTTTCGGCGAAGGCTTGCATTTTGCGTCTATGCCGTGTTTAATCTCCTAGCTGTCATACCACCATACCGAAAGACCGCCAGTGCTGGCTCAAACCTCCAAACCGCTACAAAGCTCTCCGATTCTTATGGACCTGCGGTATAGTAGCCAGACCATCGCCAGTACCCCCAGACTGGTTCGTGCGGGAGAAAACCCTGTGTACAAAGTGATTCGGACTTCGCGGCTGTATGAACAGATTGTTCAGCAGATCGAAGCCTCTGTCCTCAATGGCAACCTCAAACCCGGCGATCAACTGCCGGCCGAGCGCGAGTTGGCCCAACAACTGGGGGTGAGCCGCACTGCGGTGCGAGAGGCGGTCAAGGCTCTTCGCGAAAAAGGTTTGGTGGAAGCCTACTCCGGCCGCGGCACCTTTATCACGGACGGTACCACTCACGCCGCCCGCCAATCTTTCGATTTGATGGTGAAAATCGGCCAGCAGGAAGGCTCCGAGCATCTTGCGGAACTGCGCTTGATCCTCGAACCGGGCATCGCTGCGCAAGCGGCCACGCGCATCAAGGATGAAGATGTGGCCGCACTGCGAGAATCAGTCGCCGTCATGGAGCGGGCGCAGAAAAATCCCGAGGCCTACATTGAAGCTGACCTCGACTTTCATCTCGCCCTGGCCGAAGCTGCCGGCAATCCTCTTATTCTTTCTCTGATCGACTCCATCGTCGGATTACTTCGCGAGCAGCGCATCAAAATTTTTAATGTGGAAGGCGGCCCGGAGCGCGGTCAGTTTCATCACAAGAGGATCCTGGAGGCCATGGAACGCCGCGATCCCGAAATGGCTCGTGCCGCTATGAGTGATCACCTGGAACAGGTGCGCCAGGATTCGCAGGTGACTTCCCGCGGCAAGGCTTCCACAAAGCGAGCGCCAGCCAAGTTAAAAGGGTAAGTAAATTACGGTTTGAGCGTCACCAGGGAATTGAGGTTCGCGGAATGGCAAAACTCGGATTTATCGGTCTAGGGGTGATGGGCAGTCAAATGGTAAATCGTCTGCTCAGCAAAGGTCACACTGTGACCGGCTACAACCGGACTCGTGCCAAAGCGCTGTGGCTGGTCGAAAAAGGAATGAAATGGGGCGACTCTCCCCGCGCTGTCGCCGAAGCCTCCGACTTCGTCTTCGCCATGGTCACCAATGCGGCCGCCATCTCTTCCATCACCGAAGGTCCTGACGGAATGCTGGCTGGCTTGAGCGCGGGCAAAACTTTCATTGATATGAGCACCATCAGTCCAACCGTCAGCCGCGGGCTTGCCGCCAAGGTTCGCGAGAAGGGCGCGGACATGGTCGATTCGCCCGTTTCCGGCAGCGTGATTACGCTGCAGGAAGGCAAGCTTTCGGTGATGGTGGGCGGCCGCAAAGACACCTTCGAAAAAATAAAGCCGCTGCTGCTCGATATTGGCCCCAAAGTCACGCATGTCGGCGACAACGGTCTCGCGTTGTCGATGAAGATTGCCGTCAACCTTAGCCTCGCCGTGCAGATGCTGGCTTTTTCCGAAGGCGTGCTTCTGGCGGAGAAGAGCGGCATCAAGCGCGACACCGCCGTCGACGTGCTGGTGCACAGCGCCATCGCTTCGCCCATGATTCAGTACCGCGGACCGTTCGTCCTGCAGCAGCCGGAAGAAGCCTGGTTCGACGTGAACATGATGCAGAAAGATATGGTGCTCGCCATGGACTTGGGCCGCCAACTCGATGTTCCGCTGCCAACTACCGCCGTCAGCAACGAAATTCTCACCGCCGCGCGCGGCATGGGCTGGACCAAATATGATTTTGCCTGCATGTTCGATGTGCTCGCCGCCATGTCCGGCGTGACCACCCCAGTCACGGAGGGGCCACAGAAAAAATGACCGCCATAAACCCCAAGGCTGAAACCGGTCAAGCCGCCGCCACTGAGAAAGAGAAGTGGTTGCACGCGCACCGCCAGATGGTGAGCATCCGCCAGTTTGAGGAACAGGTGAATGAGGTTTATACCCGCGCGCTCATGCCCGGTCTGGCGCATCTCTACAGCGGCGAAGAAGCGATCGCCGTTGGCATCTGCGAAGCTCTGCGCATCGATGATTACATCACCAGTACACACCGCGGCCACGGGCACTGTCTCGCCAAAGGCGCTTCGCCCGACCGCATGTTCGCTGAACTTTTAGGAAAAGAAGCCGGATACTGCCGCGGCAAAGGCGGATCGATGCACATCGCCGATCCCGCCACCGGCAACCTGGGCGCCAATGCCATCGTCGGCGGCAGCGTAGGCATCGCCACCGGCGCGGCTTTTGCGGCCAAACATTTAGGCAACGACCGGGTCGCGGTTTGCTTTTTCGGCGAAGGCGCTCTTGGCCAGGGATCGCTCTATGAAGTGATGAACCTTGCCCAGCTCTGGAAGCTGCCGGTCATTTACGTCTGCGAAAATAATCAATACAACGAGTACACCCACTATCAGGAAACCACAGCCGGAACGATTCTCGGCAGAGCGACAGCTTTCGGCCTCGTCGCCGAACGAATCGATGGACAAGATGTCCGCGCTGTAAACCAAGTGGCCACCCGCCTCATCGCGCGCGCCCGCAAAGGCGACGGCCCTGCCTTCATGCAATGCGATACCTACCGTTACAGCGGCCATCACGTCGGCGACATTAATCGGGAATACTACCGATCCAAGCAGGAAGAACAGCTCTGGAAGACCGATCGCGATCCAATTCTTGTCCTAGCCAAGTGGCTTATCGACAAGGGCTACGCCGACGTCGCCGCTCTTGATGCCACCACCAGGGAAGTCCGCGCCATCATGGAAGCCGCGGTGAAGTTCGCCATCGATGCGCCCTATCCAGATGTCGGTGAAGTGGAGAAGCACGTCTATGCCTGAACGCGAACTCACATTTGCTCAGGCCGTTCGCGAAGCTCTCGCCGAAGAGATGCGCCGCGATTCGCGCGTGTGCATCGTCGGCGAAGATGTCGCCGAAGCCGGCACTCCATTCAAAGTGCTCTCCGGCCTGGTGGAAGAATTCGGTGCGAAGCGCGTGGTCGATACGCCCATCTCCGAAGCTGGATTCACCGGCGTCGCCGTCGGCGCCGCGATGACCGGACTGCGCCCCGTCGTCGACATTATGTTCGGCGACTTCATCACCCTGACCATGGACCAGATGGTGAATCAGGCCGCCAAAGCTCATTACATGTCCGGTGGACACTGGAAAGTTCCCATGGTCATGCGCACCACACTGGGCGCAACACGACGCTCCGCCGCGCAGCACTCCCAGTCGCTGCACGCCTGGTTCAGCCACGTCCCGGGATTGAAAGTGGTTTTGCCTTCCACCCCCTACGACGCTAAAGGCTTGCTGAAAGCCGCCATACGCGATGAGAATCCCGTCATCTTTTTCGAAGACAAAATGATGTACAAACTGAAAGGCCCCGTCCCGGAAGACGATTACACCATTCCTCTCGGTGTGGCCGATGTGAAGCGCGCGGGCGATGACATCACTCTGGTCGCCACCAGCAGCATGGTGCAGGTCGCCTTGGGCGCGGCCACCTTACTAGAGAAGCAGGGCATTAGCGCAGAAGTAGTCGATCCTCGCACCACCTGGCCGCTGGATGAAAAAGCTCTGATCGATTCGGCGAGAAAAACTTCGCGCGTGATCGTGCTCGATGAAGGCTACGGCCGTTACGGCGTCACCTCCGAACTTGCCGCAGTGATCGCCGAAGGCGCATTTTACGATCTGGATGCGCCAGTCAAAAGAATGGGCGCGATGCACGTTCCCATCCCGTTCTCGCCTCCACTGGAAGACGCCACGGTTCCAACCGAGCAAACGGTTTTCGAAGCGGCGAAAAAAATGTGCAAGCCGTCATGACGGATAACGGATCCAAATTTAGTAGGGTTCAAGCTAACAGCCAGAAGCTAGGAGCTGATTTATGGGATTGAAAACTCACGGAACCATGGCCGTCGATTGGGAGAATCGAATTGACTTCGATCGTCTTCGCCGCGAGCGCCTCGCCAAAGCCAAAGCGCTGCTCGCCAAGTCCGAGATGGGCGCGCTGCTCTGCTTCGACATGAACAATGTGCGCTACCTTACTTCCACCCACATCGGCACCTGGGCGCAAGATAAAGCCAACCGCTTCACCCTGCTGCCGCAGAATGACGAGCCCATCCTGTGGGACTTCGGCTCCGCCGCCAAGCATCACCAGCAGAATTGCCCGTGGCTCGATGGCCGCTCTCACTCGGGCATCTCCGTCCTTCGCGGCGCCATGACGCCCGAGATGGGCCGCGCCGAAAATGTCGCCAAGAAAATCCGTATCGAACTCGAAAAGCGCGGACTGCACAAAGAACCCGTCGGCATCGACATCATCGAACTGCCGGTTCTCTTCGCCCTTCAGCGCGAAGGAATCACCGTGGTCGATGGTCAAGCGCTCATGTCTGAAGCGCGCGTCATCAAAACACAGGACGAAATCTCTCTCCTCAACACTTCCGCCATGATGGTTGACGCCGCCTACGACGAGCTCTACCGCGCCATGAAGCCCGGCCTGCGCGAGAACGAAGCCGTCGGCCTGGTCAGCAAAGTGCTCTACGATCTTGGTTCGGAATATGTTGAAGCCGTTAATGCGATCTCCGGCGAACGTTGCAATCCGCACCCACACGTTTTTTCCGATCGCGTGTTGCGCCCCGGCGATCCCGTCTACTACGACATTCTCCATTCCTACATGGGATATCGCACCTGCTATTACCGCTGCTTCACCATTGGCTACGCTTCGCACGCCATGGTCGATGCCTACAAGCGTTGCCGCGATTATCTCGACGCCGCCATCGAGTTGGTGCGTCCCGGCCGCACCACCGCCGAGATTGCCGCCGTCTGGCCCAAGGCGCAGGATTTCGGTTTCAAGAACGAAGAAGACGCTTTCGCCCTGCAATACGGTCACGGCATCGGACTCGCCATCTGGGAGAAGCCTGTGATCAGCCGCCTGGTTTCGTTCGAACATCCGGTGACCATCGAGCCCGGTATGGTCTTCGCGCTGGAAACGTTCTGGCCTTCCACCGACGGCTGGAGCGCGGCGCGCATTGAAGAGGAAATCGTGGTCACTCCGACGGGGCACGAAGTCATCACCCGTTTCCCGGCAGAAAAACTTTTGGTGGCGGGCGCGCATTACCACACGGTCAGCGGACCGTTGCCCACCACACGCGAGTCGGAAGCTCCACCCAGCGCGCGCGTGGTCGACATGATCGAAGCCAGCGCGAAAACTGAACAGGTAGGAGTTTCGGACTGAAGGCCATAGTGCGAAAGCTCGGCCCTCCCCGATAAAAAACACTATGGCCTTCAGCGTTGTAATGCCCGCACTCGAGATGGCGCAGGAAACCGGCAAGCTTATCGCCTGGCGCAAAAAAGAAGGCGACACCGTCGTCAAGGGCGAGCCACTTCTTGAGATCGAAACCGACAAAGCTGTCATGGAAGTGGAAGCCACTGCCGACGGCATTCTTGCCGGAGTCACCGGAGTAGTCGGCTCTGATATTCCTGTCGGCAAGACGATTGCCTGGATCGTCGCTCCCGGCGAAAAACCGCCAGAGGAAGACGCGTCCCCGAATGTGCCGGCCGCGCGAGGCAAAACCGAAACTCACACGGCGCCAACGGATGCCAGCGTTCGCGAAGCTCCCGCTGCGCAATCCGCCAGAATTTCTCCCAAAGCGCGCCGCTTGGCCAAGGAGCTCGGTGTGGATCTCGCAAACCTACGCGGTTCCGGCCCTGCCGGTGAAATCCTGGCCTCTGACATTCAAGCCGCTGGCGCTGCCCGCAATCCACTGGATCAAATAACAACTTCTCCCACATCGTCCAACCTCGAAGTTCCCTCAACCCTCGGCCGCCTCATGGCGGAACGCACCACGCAAAGCTGGACCACCGTTCCTCATTTCTTCGTGTCGCGTGAAATCGACGCCACCGCGCTCAACGCGTACCGCCAAAAAATCATCGGCGAGGTCGAACCCGGTCACAACCTCCGCGTCACCCACACAGACCTTCTGGTGGCGCTCACCGCGCGAGTCCTGCTGAAACACCCGCGCCTCAACGCCAGCTATACCGCCGAGGGCATTCGCCTCCACGATCACGTGCACATGGGCGTCGCCATCGCCGTCGATGAAGGAGTTGTAGCGGCTGTTATACCGAACGCGCACTCCGCCAGCCTGGCGGAAATTGCGCAACAGCGCCGCGATATCGCCGAGCGCGCCCGTGTCGGTAAGCTGCGTCCCGCCGACATCGCCGGCGCCACCTTCACCATCAGCAACCTCGGCATGTACAAGGTCGACCACTTCACCGCCATCATCATCCCGCCGCAGGCTGCAATACTGGCGGTAGGAACCATTGTCGACCGGGTGGTTGCGGTCGGTGGCCGCCCGGAGATTCTTCCCATGATCACTCTCACCCTATCCAGCGATCATCGAGTTGCTGATGGTGCCCGCGCCGCCATGTTCCTGAACGATCTGGCCGAATCCATTCGCAATCCCCACAGCTCTCTTCCTTAACCGGAAAGAATTGAAGAAAAATCCGGTCGGCCCTTACAATGCCCCATCATGCGCAAGATCATCCTCAGTCTGGGCATGAGCCTCGACGGCTACATCGCGCGCCCCGATGGCGCTATCGATTTTCTCTTCATGCCAAAAGATTATTCGGTGGCTGAATTCCTGGCCACCACTGACACCGCCATCATGGGCCGGAAGAGTTTTGCCGCTGGCCTGAAGATGGGCGGCGGCAAATTCAATAATTTCGGACTGGCAACCTACGTCTTCTCGCGGAGCCAGCCGCCCGGCGAGCGTGCAGGCTACACTGTCGTGAACCAATCCCCCAAAACTTTCGTCGATGGTCTCCGCCAAGCCGCGGGCAAAAACATTTGGCTCATGGGCGGCGGCGAACTGGCTCGCGAATTTCTGCAAGCGGACCTGATCGACGAACTTTCCCTCGGCCTCGTTCCAGTCTTGCTGGGGGCGGGCATCTCCTTATTTCCCTCCGGATTTCCTCAGCGCAACTTTTCCTTGATCGAGAACAGGACTTATTCCGAAGGAATGATTGGGATGCGCTACCAGCGTCTCCCCCACCAGACTAAACGGAAATCCTGACCCGCCTCAGAGTTTTTCTCCCCTCGGTTGAGGGTTTGGCTTCGAATCCGCTCGAATCTCCGTTTGTCAGCAACACACCAGGGCATAAAGCGCAACGAATCTTGAGCCGCAAAAATGCGGCTCGAATTTGCGAACCACCAGCAGAACGGTGGCAACCTTGCAACAAGGAGATTGACATATGCTTTGGACAGTATTTGTGGTGCTTCTGGTTCTGTGGCTTCTGGGTTTCAGCATGCACATCGCAGGCGGTTTAATCCATTTGCTGCTGGTGGTAGCCTTGGTCGTTCTCGTCATCAACCTGCTGAGCGGAAGACGAGCGGTCTAGCGGTTCACGTTCCAACAACACTTTGCTGAAAATCGTGCAGGGCCACGTCGAAAGTTCAACGAGGCCCTGCATGTCCATTTACCCCATGCCGGAGTTTCGGTCCGACATTTTCCTGCTTGAAAGGGTGCTGCAGAACCCGCGTACGGAAGTTTGGGAATTGGTCGGGGCGCGCGGATTTGAACCGCGGACCCCCTGCGCCCAAGGCAGGTGCGCTACCAGGCTGCGCTACGCCCCGACTTTCTTAACAACTTCTCGCCCGATTAACGAGCAGTTCAATTATAAACGACGGAACGCGCTATAATTTTTCTCTGCCTATGTCGAGCCTGCGCTACGCGCTAGTCGCTTACGTCAAAAGTCCAATCGGAGACTTCGTGGAGAATCTCCGGCGCGAACTGCATCCCGATTTACCTCACTTCGCCGCCCATCTCACTCTTCTGCCGCCGCGCCTTCTGCAGGGAAGCGAAGGCGAGGCTCTGCAGTCGCTGGCTAAAATTTGTGGCCGGGCCGAGCCTTTTGAGGTCACTCTTGGCGACATGCAAACTTTCGTTCCTACTACCCCCACGGTTTACATCCGCGTTGCCTACGGCGCCGCCCGCATGCAGGAACTGCACGACCAGTTGAACCAGCAGTCGCTGGCTTTTACCGAAGAGTGGCCTTACATTCCGCATCTCACCATCGCGAAAATGGAGAACCAGCAAGCTGCCGAGAAAGCTTTGGGAACCAGTCGCGAACGCTGGCGCCAGTTTTCCGGGAGCCGCCGCTTTCTACTCGACCGCCTCACCTTCGTCCGCGAAGAATCTCCCAACTGCTGGGTCGATCTTGCTCCGGTGACCCTTGGCGGCAGTCTGGTTACACCGTAAGCGTCTCCACCACTCATTGACTTGCCCCCACTCGCCCCCTAAGATGGTTCGCCAAGGACGAACCATTCTCGCTTGATCGGCCAAACCATATCGCGCCTGGGATTAGGCAGGGCGTACGCTCTTTCCGGCGACAAAGACAAGGCTCAGGCGGCCTATCAGCAGTTTCTAACCCTATGGAAAGATGCTGGCCCGGACGTGCCCATCCTCAAACAAGCCAAGGCGGAGTATGCCAGGTTGCAGTAACCTTCTCTGGTTCGCGGCGCGCGCTCTCGCTGCAGCGAAACGGATGTCGTTATGCTTGGTGGCTTCCGTTAGCAGTTTCTTTGTTAGAAAGGAAGTTGGTTCATGCTGGAGATTCAGACCAGAGAGTTGCCGCCCGATATCGTAGTCCTTGAAGTCACGGGCCGCGTCACCATCGGCAAGGAGTGCAAGCAACTGGAAGCGGCTGCCCAAAGCCTTCGGGACGAACGAAAAAACAAAATCATCTTCGATCTCTCCCGCGTCACCCACCTCGATAGCACCGGAGTCGGCCTCATCATGATGTCCGCTGCACAACTCAAAGAGTCAGGCGGCGAACTGCGTCTCGCCGGCGCCAACAAACATATCGAGCATTTATTGAAAGTGACTGGTATCGACAAACTCGTTCCCTGGAAACCCACCGTCTCCGAAGCTGCCGTTGGCTTCTGACCTGCGCCCGATTTTCTCCCTTGGACTATAATTGCCGCCGAAGATGTCTCTCGCCTCTGGCACCAAGCTCGGTCCTTACGAAATTCAATCGCCGCTCGGCGCCGGCGGTATGGGCGAAGTGTATCGTGCTCGCGATACTCGTCTCGATCGCACCGTAGCCGTCAAAATCCTGCCTTCTCATCTCTCTGAAAATCCTGAGGCCAAACAGCGCTTCGAACGTGAAGCTCGCGCTATCTCCTCGCTCAATCATCCCAATATTTGCGTTCTGCACGATGTCGGCAGCCAGGACGGAACTTCTTTCCTGGTCATGGAATATCTGCAAGGCGAAAGCCTGGAATCCCGTCTGCGCAAAGGTCCGCTTCCGTTGAAGCAGGCGCTCGAAGTTGGAATTCAAGTCTGCGAAGCGCTGGAAAAGGCGCATCGCGCCGGAATCATTCACCGCGACCTGAAGCCGGGAAACATCATGCTCACACCGGCGGGAGCCAAACTGCTCGACTTCGGCCTGGCCAAACCCGCCCTGGCCGCCTTGTCCCAACCGTTAAGCGGCCAGGGACAGCTCACGCCGTCCACTCCCACCATGAATCTCTCGGCGCTCACCCCCGCCGCCGGAACCCTTACCCAGCACGGCACCATCGTGGGTACTTTCCAGTTCATGGCGCCCGAAGTCCTGCAAGGCCGCGAGGCCGACGCCCGCAGTGACATTTTCGCGCTGGGCTGCGTTCTCTTCGAAATGATTACCGGACGCCGCGCCTTTGAAGGCAAGAGTCAGCTATCGGTGGCGTCTGCCATTCTCGAAAAAGAGCCGGAACCAATCTCAACCCTTCAACCTTCAGTTCCGCCCGCGCTCGATCATGTAGTCATCGGTTGTTTGGCGAAAGATCCTGACTGTCGCTGGCAAAATGCCGCTGACATCGCTCGCCAACTGCGCTGGATTTCAACCGGTGCTTCCGAGGTCGGCACCGCACAGGAAACGAGCCCTGGAAGCCATGTAATGGAACGTTTGGCTTGGTCCTTGGCGTTAGTGGCGCTGCTTGCGATTGTGGGCTGGTTCGGTTTGCGCGAACGCACTGCGGCTCCCATCGTGCGCTCCTACCTTCCTCCTCCACCGCAAGTTGGTTTTGATTTTACCGGAGATTTTGCGGGGCCTCCCGTCATGACGGCCGACGGCTCTGCCATCGCCTTCTGCGCGCGCACGCAGAAAGACAGGGACATAGTGTGGGTGCAGTCCCTTAGCGACCTGACGCCACGAAAGCTGGAAGGTAGTGAAGGCGCGGCATTTCCTTTCTGGTCGGCGGACGGAAAGTCTGTTGGATTTTTCGCCGACGGACATTTAAAGAGAGTTGCGGCTAGCGGCGGTCCGGTGACGGTTCTGGCCGACGCGCCCAATCCCCGTGGCGCTTCATGGAATCAGCAGAACGTCATCATTTACGAGCCTGATTATCGCGATACCCTGTGGCGCATCAGTGCCCTCGGCGGCGCTGCCACTCCTTTAACCAAGTTCGAAGGCGATAAGGACACCACCCATCGCTGGCCGGTCTTTATGCCGGATGGCGAGCATTTCATATTCTTCGCCACCAATCATTCCGGCAATTCTGAGCAGGGAGTCTATTTTGGCTCGCTTAAGGATGGCAGTTACAAGCACGTGATCGATTCCGACTCGAGCGCGCAGTATGCCTCCGGTTACCTGCTCTATCATTTGCAATCGGTCTTGCTCGCGGTGAAGTTTGATCCGGTAAAAGGAACAGTCTCGGGCGATCCGATGCCGGTAGCGGGCTCGGTGGAATACGACACCGGAACATGGCACACAACTTTTGCCGTTAGCCAAAACGGATTGCTGATTTATGAACCGGGAAGCAAGGCGCAGGGAACAGACGTGTTCTGGCTCGATCACAGCGGCAAGATTCTGAGCAAGGTCGCGGAGCGGGCGTTTTACAAGGGCAGCGGCAAAATCTCGCCGGACGGGAAACGCCTGGCGGTTTCGATGGGCGATCCCCAGGCCGATATTTGGGTCTTTGACTTCGCCCGCGGATCGCAAATCCGCCTAACTTTTGGGGGCGCTACTCACCTGATGCCCTCCTGGTCGGCCGACGGTCAGAAGATTGTATATGTAAGGCAAAGCGGGGCGACCGCGGTAAACGGAACCTCTCTGCGAGCACGATTGTCCAACGGCGGTGGCCAGGAAGAAATTCTGTTGGAGGGTGAAAACTCGGTCACGGCTCATACTCTGACTGCGCCGCAATGGTCCTCTGACGGGCGTTACCTGCTGCACCTTGAGCAGAGTGGCCCCACAGTGACGGGAGTCTGGGCGTTACCTTTATCGGGCGACAAAAAGCCGATTCCCATTGTTCAGCCGAAGACTCCACAAGAGCGCATTATTCAGTTTTCGCTCTCCCCGGACGGGCGATGGCTGGCCTACAGTTCCACCGAATCCGGACGAGAGGAAGTTTACGTCACGCACTTTCCCAGTGGTGCCGGGAAGTGGCAAGTTTCGCAAATTGGCGGTACCTTTCCGGCATGGCGCTCCGACAGCAAGGAAATTTATTTTTACGGCTTTGACAATTTTCTGCACGCCGCCACGGTGAACACCAAAAGTGGAGAATTTGAGATGGATCCTGTTCGCGCTCTGTTTCAGGTGTACTACACGGCGCCAGTGGGAAGCCCTTACGATGTCGCTCCCGACGGCCAGCGCTTCATCTTCACCGCCTACCCCGAGAGTGTCGCCACGCCTCTAGTTCTGGTCACAAACTGGAGTGCGGACCTGAAGAAATAGTCCGGGAGATATAAGAGGCCCCACATGGATAAAAACCTGGTTTACTTCACCGTCGATTTCGCGATAACCGACGGAAAGCTTGAGCACTTCGAAAGCGTCGCACAAGAAATGATCGCCGGTACGCGTAACGAAGAAGGCGCACTCGCCTACGAATGGTTCTTAAGTCCCGACCGCAAGCGCTGCCTGCTACTCGAAACCTACAAAGATGCAAACGCCGTGCTGGCGCACTGCACCGGACCAGTCGTCCAAGGTTTAGTCCCCAAAATACTTGAAAGCTCGACCATCACCAGCTTCGAAGTCTATGGAAACCCCGGACCGGAAGCCGGGAAGATACTCGCCGGCGTTGGCGCGAAGATACGTCCGCTCTGGCACGGATTGGGACGTTGATTTCCCCATGAATTTTCAGTAACTCCTCCCTGATTACCCTTCATTACGTTACCCCGACCCCGTCCGCTTGGCCCCTGGTACATTTCCCTCCCGTGCGTTGCGAAGCCAACCCGCGCCCTGTAAACAAATGATAGTGAATAGGTTGAATCCCGCGCCCCGAGCCGCTTCAGGCGCTGGTTTCGGCCCTGCCGGAGGGGCATGCAATGCAGATCGGAGTCTACGGTTCGGGTTATCTTGGGACAGTGATTTCGGCTTGTTTGGCGGATTTTGGTACTCCAGTCTCCTGTTGCCATCCCGACCGCACCCGCATGGTCGAAATGGCCCAGGGCAACATCCCCTTTCATGAGAAGAACCTGAAAGAAATCATTCGCCGCAATGTTCGCGCCGGACGCCTCGCCTACTCCACCGACATTGAATCGTTCGCCCGCAAAACACAGGTCATCTTTCTCGCGGAAGACGGCGTAGAAAACCTTTCTGACGTTGTCATGCGCATCGCGAAACTGGCCGCCAAGCCTCCCATCCTCACTATCGTCACTCCGGTCGCAGTGGGTACCGCTGCGGCGCTTGAGAAATCTTTGAAAGATGCAGGACTGCAGGCCACCATCGTCTCCCAGCCCATGTTTTTTACAGACGGCTGCGCCGTGGAAGATTTCAACTGGCCCGATCGCCTTATTCTCGGTTCCACCTCCAACGAAGCCGTGCAGATGCTGAAGCAGATTTTTCATCCCCTGGTGATGCGCGGCGTACCGGTGATTGTCACCAATCAGTCCACCGCGGAACTCGTGCGCGAATCTGCCACGGCATTCGTGGCCACTAAAATTTCGTTCATCAACGAAGTTGCTGCACTCTGCGAGCGCGTTGGCGCCGACGCAGTCAGTCTCGCCCTCGCCCTTGGTTTGGATAAAAAAATCGCTCCCCGCTGCCTGCAGCCCGGAGCCGGCATGGGCGGCGTCTTCGCCGAGTCCGATATGGAGTCGCTAGCCCAACTCGCCCTGGCCAACGGCGTTCCCTTGAAAGTCCTGGGCGCGGCGCGCGAGGTGAACCACACTCTGGCCGATCGCCTGGTCGATAAGATTGCGCTCGCTCTCAATTCCGTGGAGAACAAAGACGTGGGCATTCTTGGACTTGCCTTCAAACCCAACACCAATTCCGTGGCCGGATCATCGGCAGTGCGCCTGGCGGAAACCCTGGTGGCCAAAGGCGCTCGCGTTCGCGCCTATGATCCCGTCGCTACCGCCGACGCCAAACTCCGCCTCAACGGTTCGGTGCGCTATTGCGAATCCGCTTACGCCGCTGCCGAGGGCATGGACGCTCTAGTCGTGGGCACCGGTTGGCCCGAGTTCCGCGCTCTAGACTTCGACCGCATCAAGCACCTGCTCAAGAAGCCGATCATCGTCGATACCAAGAACCTGTTGGATTCCGTGCGCTTGCGCGCCATGGGATTTGAATACGTCGGCGTGGGCCGCGGCTAGCCATACCGCCTTCACCCCGTTAGCACTACCAAACGCGTGAACCAGACTGTCGAAAATCCCGAACCGCACGACCAGCGCACCCCGCCTCTGGATCACGTTTCTGATGCGCTCGCCGCTGTTTTAAATTACATCTCCGTCCTCTTCTTCTGCCTTTCGTTTTCCACTCTGACGCACCTGCTGACCTCCTGGTGTAACCTTCTCATCGCCGAGAAATAATCGTTGACTAACACGCTTTGTTATTCCGAACCGGCGAATCTACTCTGTCTTGTCATTCCGAACCGGCGAATCTACTCTGTCTTGTCATTCCGAACCGGCGCCTTTTGCCGGTGAGGAATCTGCTGTTAGCTTCCACGTCCACGAGCCCCCCACCCGCGAATTTAATTTGATCCCCGCATGCATTTCGCAGTACCTTGCTTGCAAGCAAAATTTTCCACCGAGGTGCCTTTTGCCCATCTCTGCCATCGAATCGATCTCCCCGG
Source organism: uncultured Acidobacteriota bacterium (assembly GCA_963758565.1). Lineage (GTDB taxonomy): Bacteria > Acidobacteriota > Terriglobia > Terriglobales > Acidobacteriaceae > Sulfotelmatobacter. The sequence goes on from CAVWVX010000002.1 coordinate 499,619, forward strand.
CCATCGAGCACACTCGCAAGCAACTTCTCCTGCCCTTTCGTTTCGGCCAGTGGGTGCGTCTCGCTTTTGTGGGGCTACTCGCCGGTGAGCTCAGCTCCGGCGGCGGATGCAGTATGCCCAGATTCCCCGGCGGCGGCCACGGAGGCACAGGCCAGCTACCAGACTGGGGCAGCTTCGACCCCGCGCTCTTCGCCGGCCTCATCGCCATCCTGATATTTTCTGCCTTCGTTCTTGGCGTCGTCTTCATGTACATCAGCAGCGTTATGCGCTTCATTCTTTTCGACAGCGTGCTGGCGAAAGAATGCCACATCCGCGACGGATGGAACGCGCGCCAGGGCCCGGGTTGGCGCTTCTTCCTATGGAAGCTGCTTTTCGCCCTGGCCACCTTTGCCGCTCTCGTTATCTTGATTGGTGTTCCGGCGTTTTTTGCCTTCACCCTCGGCTGGTTCACTCACCCCAAGGAGCACATCGTCCCCTTGGTGCTGGCGGGCATCGTCCTGTTTTTTGTGTTCGTGCTGTTCTTCATCGCCACCGCTGTAATTTATGTGCTCACCAAGGACTTCGTCGTCCCTCAAATGGCTTTGGAAAACATTGGCGCCATGGAAGGTTGGCGACGCCTCTGGGCAATGATGAAAATCGAGAAGACCAGCTACATCGGTTACATCGGAATGAAAATTCTGCTCGCCATGGGCGCGGGAATTATCTTCGGCATTATCGGCCTGTTTTTTGCCCTGATCTTTTTGATCCCGGTGGCGGGCCTGGCCATCGGCGCCATCTTCGCAGGAAAAGCCGCCGGCCTGGGCTGGACCGCAAGCACCATCACCCTGGCCATTGTCGCCGGCAGTGTGTTGCTGGCGATCTTCTTATTCCTGAGCTCGCTGATTTCTCTTCCTGTCATTGTCTTCTTTCCCGCTTATTCCATTTACTTCTTCGCCGGACGCTACCCCGCGCTCAACGCCCGGCTTTATCCCGTGCCCGCGGCGCAATTTCCGCCGCTGGTCGCTCCCCCGCCGTACCAGCCTCCGCCTCTGCCACCAGAGCCGGGGCCCATCGGCTAGCATCGCTAATAATTATTTGCAGAGTAAGTTCTCAAAATAAATTCGCCGGAAATTACGGCTCGGGATTTTTCCGCCGCGCAGCGCCGTGCGGCCAGGTAAATCTCCGCCCAATGATGCACTTCACGATCAAATGATCGGTGGACCGCGTCGTCCCCACCCCAACGCCAAAGTTGAACTCCCACTCCGGCGCCAGATCCAGATCGATGGAAGGAAAAAATTGTTGCTGCTGATCTCGCAGCGCATCGAAGCCGCTCAACGATCCATAAGCCGCGTAATATTCCAGCCCGCCCGCAATCTTCTTGGTGAAGTCGTAACTCACCTTCACATTGGGAGAAAACGTCACCCCCTGCTTCACGCCCGGACCGTGCCACGACCGGTCCAGCGCCGGATTAAACGCCAGATACCACGGCCCGATTTTTTTATCCACGATCGGCCGGATCTCCCACGTCCACGTATCCGGAGAAAACGCGGCGCGCTGGTAACCGATTTCATTCGACAGGCTCACCCCCACCGGCCAATGCCACTTCTCCGGAACCCGCACCCGTGGCCGGATGTGGTCGCCTACCCATTGCCATCCTCCATCCGATTGAATGCTGGTGAAAACGTAGAAACCAACTTCCGCCCAATCATTGATTCCTTGCGTCAATTCCAGCGTCTCGTGCTCGGCGTGATTGGTCGGCAGCATTCCATCCTGCACCGTCTTGCTGCCTTCCACCGTGAAGTTGGAATGAATTTCCACCATCGTCGAATGTGGCGCAACGATGTCCGATCCGTAAACCTGGATCTCGTAATTATCCTGCGCGTAGAGAGAAACCGCTCCGCTCGCGAAGAATGCGGTGGCAAATCCAAGAATAAAAATTCGGACAAAGCGTTTCATGGCTCAAATCTATCTTCCCATGTTTCATCAATTCGATGCACCGGGGAACTTCCCTGCGACAACAGGTGTCTGATTCTGCAGACACGCGCGTGCTAGCGAGGAGTTTTCAATGTCTTTCTCCATGGCAGGCAGAGGTGCGCGTGGTCCTGAAATGAACGTCACGCCGTTGATCGACGTGCTGCTCACCCTCATCGTCGTCTTCATGATCGTCGTCTCCATGGACAAAGAACAAGGTGAGACGGCTCAGATTCCGCAGCCCGATCAGAAGCAAACGCGGAACATCGCCCAGCCCCGCACCGTCGTCATTCAAGTGGTATGGACGAAAGAAAACCAGCCGCCCACGGTGAAAATCAATCAGGAAGAAGTGAGCTGGGAGGACCTCGAAATGCGCCTCGCGGAAATTTATCTGAAGCGCGCCGAGAAAGTGGCCTTCGTTCGCGGCGACAACGATGTCGACTTCCAGTACGTCGCCGACGTCATCGACCTCGCCCACCACGCCGGGGTGCAGAGAGTGGGATTACAACCATGGATCGAAAGATCATGGGGGAATGAACAACGTTTCTTAACTCGCAAATAGATATCGCTATGCCGACCAAAGCCCGCTAAAATAACCCCATGGTCGCATGGCAGGATTTCTTCGAGAGCAAGCCCAATGTCCTTGGAGGAGAAGTCTGCGCCGCCGGAACGCGCATTCCCGTCACCGTAATTCTTGACAGCCTCGCCGAGGGTTCCACTCGGGAGGAAATTCTCAAGAGCTATCCCTCTCTGAAACCGGCCCATATCGAGGCCGCACTAAGCTACGCCGCGCAACTGGCTCACGAAGAGCGTCTGGTGCCGATCCGTACAAAATGAAATTTAAGCTGGACGAGAACCTTCCCCTCGAACTTGCTGAAGATCTCACGAGGCTCGGACACGACACGGATACAGTTGTGTCAGAAGGCTTGGCAGGCTCTGACGATGCAACTGTGGTGCGAGCGGCCCGCTTATCGGAACGCATCCTTTTGACGTTGGACAAGGGAGTGGCGAGCCTGATTGTACACCCAAAAACGGGCGGCATTGTGCTATTTCGCCCTGACCCATCGGGCGACGGAACGTCTTGTCATTCATCCGGTTGCGGCTTGAGAGTGTGCTGCAAATCGATATCGCAGACCGATTGATAGCGGTTGGTCCGAATCGGATCCGTGTGCGTTGATTATTGGGGTATGGGCCTACTTACCGCACCAGCCACTCCGTCGCGGTGTGAACCCGCCATAACAATTCGCTGTAAGTCACGCCCAGCGTAATCACCACCGCCGCCGCGGCGCACAGGGCATATCCCAGCGAATATTTTGATCCCGGACCGAGCGGGCGCTCCGTCCAGGCAATCAATCTTTCCACCCGCGCGTTCACACACTCCGCAGGACTGTGAACCAATGCCGTCGTCAGCTCCAGGGAAACTTCGCAGGAAGCCAGATGCGACAACTTGATCACTGCCGCCGCCAGATCCAGCGCTTCTGACGCGCTGCTTACTGCAGCATCATCGGCCGCCATCTCTGTAGCTTCTCGCCAGCAACTCTCCAGCTCCAGCATGCCCGGAAACGCCAGCACCCGCAGAACCAGTTTTCTCAAATTGTCCCGGCGGCGCACATGCACTGCCTCATGGCGCAGCGCAACTTTCAATTCACGCTCGCTTAGCACAAACTCTGCCGTGCGCGAAAGCCAGACGCTCGGCCGCAAGATCCCCGCCGCCGTCAGCGGTGGCGCCGTACTCGATACTCGCAGCGTTGCCAGGGAAGCGTGTTCATCGCGCTGGCGCGGAACAACCTGCGCATCCTCGGACCATCGCTCCACCATCCGCCAGGCCCGCACGATAGCCGCCGCTGCCTTCCACAATCCCGTCAGCATCACCGCCAGCCCGCACAATCCCAAAGTCACCGCCGCTGCGCCCACCGGCTCATTCGCCGCCCTCGGCTCCAGCAGCAGAAACGAAGGCACTGCCAACACCGCTGTCACTCCCGCCGCCAACACAAATGGACTCACTCGCAGAGCGAACAGCAAATCCGCGCCCCGCCTCGCCGACTGCCGGTCGCCATACGCGAACACCTTGCGCCACACCGCGCATACCACCAGCGACAACGCGAGATACAGCACCACGAAAATGGAGAAAGATACCGCGATCCCGCGCAGCACAAACACTATTCTTTCTCCTTCCGCCCGCCAGAATTCTGTGCCAGCTCGCGGCGCTTCCGCTCCACCACTTTCCGCAAATCTTCCAGCAACTGGTGGTCCCGCTCGCTCAAAATTTCCACCAGGTAGGAAAGCGGCAAAGCCGAGGCCGGCGTTGTATCCAGCAACTGCCGCAACGCGTGCCCCGCCGCCTCGCGATGCAATTCTTCGCGGCTGCAGCGCGGCGCGTAGCGGAACGCCCGCCCTTCCTCCGCCCGCTCCAGCAGGCCTTTCTTGAACAACCGGTCCAGCGTCGTCATCACAGTCGTATACGCCAGATCGTCATAACCGCTTTCCACCAGTTCGCGGACGGTCGCCGTCCCCCGCGTCCACAGCGCTTCCAGCATCCGCTCCTCGAGCGGACCCAGCGGCCTCGACGCTCCCCGTGATGGATGAAAAATGCGATTCATACCAGTTCCCAAGAATCCAAAACTCTATCACGCTCGTCCTCTCCTGTACCAGAGGACTTTCTTCTGCTGTTGATTCACGTGGGGGCGGGCGCGTTCGTCCGTCCCCGCGCAGCCAAGATGGAATTCTTGGAGGTGGGAAATACATCAACATGCAGAGCGTCGGGACGCTCTCAAAACGCTGAAATACAAAGTACGAATCGTAAAAAGTTGGTAAACAGTCATTACGGAGCCTGAGGTTTTCTCACCCTGGCTGGGGAGATTAAGGCCCTACAAATATCACCCGCCGTCAGCGCAAAGGGGACAATCGACTGGGATCGTACTTGAAATCCACAAGGCCATCGCGGTAATCCAATTTCACTTCAAGCTGCCTGAGCATTGCAAAGCCCAGAAAGCCGGAAACCTCCGTCCCGGTATGACGGCTTATTGTAGAAAGGTCGAGCGTGATAATGCCTAAGTTCGACTGCTGAAAGTGTCCGAAACGTAAAGTCGCCTTTTCCGAACTGTAGACCTTATTCACTTCTCCGTTCACCCCGTGAACATGCACCCGATCTTCGGAGCTGACCTTGCTCACCTGCCGCCCTGCACGCACTGAGAGAAGATTGCTGAAAGCGCCCGTGTCCAGTCCGAACAGCATGGCTTTTGAATCGTTCACGTTCGTGGGAACGAGGATGCTATGGCCAAAACGAAAGACTTTTGTCCAGTCCGCCATTTCGGGAGCCAGGTAACGATCTTTCGGCAAGCCTTGGATAGGCTTGGGTGACGGAGACTTCTCATCCTTCGAATTTGGGGTATCGCCGCCCTCTTCTTTTTGCGCCGCACTCGCTTCTTCCTCGCCCTCGCTATTCAGCGATGTGGGTGCCACGGTATCTTCGGGGCGCTTGGGCAAAGGCGCCAGCTTTAGCCGCATTCCCGGTAGGTCTATGTCAATGAGATATCTTCCGAATACATCGGCCCCGATCAACCCATCTGTATCACCCACCGACCCTTTGTCGGTAACCGATACAACACAGTCCTGGAATTCCAATTCTCCCACTCGAATGTGGTCCGCCACCGCCGTGTAGCCGCTTTGCAGACCTTTGTCGCCGATGCCTCCGTAGTGCAACGCAGAAATGCGGGTCAACCCCGCTTTCTCAGCTAGTTTATGGTTTACGATGATTCCGCCCGCTCCGGTATCCAGCAGAAGACGAGCCGTCCGGTCATTGAGTCGAACCGACAGGCCAATCCCTCTCATTCGATGTATGTCCGCTCCATACATGGTCTCCAACTTGGTCTCAGTCTGCTCCACTTTACTGACCAGCCTGCATGCATGAGTGGGTTTCTCGGCCGTAGCTCTCAGGAATTCCAAATATTCAGTCAACCATTTTGTTTCGTATTCATCGTCAGGATGCGGCCCTCTCAGGTATTCCTCCAACGCCGCCAGCCTTTCCTTTCTGGGAAGCATTCGCAGCCACGCTCTCTGCACCTCTATGTCGTCAGGAGACGTCTCATGAGCTTTCCGTAGCAGATCGTAGGCTTTACGGTAGAGAGAGTAGGCGGCGTACAACCGGGCCAATCCGAGGTAAGCATGCACTTCCTTGGGATCTGATTGGTTTGCCGCGAGGTATGATCGCTCAGCATCAGTCATTTCGCCCCGACGAAAGTGAACGTCGCCTTTCGCCGCCATCAAGGATGCGGAATTGGGTTGCAGCTTCAACGCGGTGTTCGCCGCATCCAAAGCTTCATCAATTTTCTGTTGCCGCAGCATTGCTCGCACCAGCCCGACCTGCGCCGGCGTAATCTTGGAGTCGGTCTTTAGCAGCGCCTGAAAAGCGGCCTCAGCCTCCGCGAATTTGCCCGCCCGATAAAGTTGGTCGGCAGCCGCAAGTTCCTTGGCAAGGACCGGTGCACTAGCGTCATCGCCAAACACAGCGAATGGGACGAAAAGAAATAGAAATGTCCCGACAAGGACTGAGCGTAAAACAGCGGACATTCAACACTCCCAACTAAACGCAGGCAGGGTAGCATGATTGCGATGGTCTGGGTGGGATTTTATCTCCCAAAGGATTCTGGCTGAGCGTTGATTGAGGGGGATTCCAAAGATTGAGTTCGCCGGACGGTGTGGGGCTCCCGCGTTTCACCAGTGTGGGAACCCTCAGCTGACCTGCACCGCCGGAAGCCGCTCCCGTTTTTTCTGAAGCCAGTCCGCTGTCAGTCAGTTGCTGACCAAAGGTGCGAATTAAGCTTTTGAATTTTGGGGTGGGAAACGGGAATCGAACCCGCAACCGTCGGAGCCACAGTCCGGTGCTCTGCCAGTTGAGCTATTCCCACCACCGTCCTTGATTATAACAACTTTGTCTCCACCGTCAGCACGCAGAGAAAAACCGCGTGTTTAGCGGCACTTCTCAGCCGTTCAAACTTTCCCCGCAGCCAGCACAACTCCCGCCCGCTCCGCCCAATCGTCAAAGGCCTGCAGAGCCGCCTCACACTGCAACCTGTGGCGTTCCTTGCGATCGCGAACTTTCTTCTCCAGCGCGGGCAGAAGATCAAACGTAATATTCGCCGGCTGAAAATTCTTGCTCTCGGCCCGCGTTACATAATGCGTCAGCGATCCAAATGCCGAAACTCGCGGCGGCGCCATCAACTCGCGCCCTGCCGCCAGCGCCGCCGCATGAACTCCCGCCATCAATCCCGTGGCAATCGACTCTACATAACCTTCCACTCCGCAAATTTGCCCGGCAAACAAAACTCGCGGATGCGCCTTCATCTGCAGCGTCTCCCGCAGCAGCGCCGGACCGTTGATGTAAGTGTTGCGATGAATCTGCCCGTAGCGCAGGAAGCGCGCATTCTCCAGCCCCGGAATCAGCCGCAGCACCCGCGCCTGCTCGCCGAATTTCAAATGATTTTGAAAGCCCACCAGGTTATAAGAATCCGCCCGCAAGTTTTCCTGCCGCAACTGCACCACCGCATACGGCATCCGCCCCGTGCGCGGGTTAATCAATCCCACTGGTTTCATCGGACCAAAGCGCAGCGTATCCCGCCCGCGCCGGGCGATTTCTTCGATGGGAAGACAACTCTCAAAATAATTCAGCTTCTCCCAATCTTTCTCCTCCACCGACTGCGCCGCCAGCAGCGCATCGTAAAACTGCCCGTACTCCTCCGCCGCCATCGGACAATTAATGTAATCCGCCGACCCCTTGTCATACCGCGCCGCCCGATACACCCGCGACATATCAATCGAGTCCGCCTCCACAATCGGACTGATGGAATCATAAAAATACAAATGCGGATCATTCTCCCGCTCTGCGCTCTTAGCTTCCATGGCAGAAGCGGCTTTAGCCGCTGAGCTGACACTCAACCTGGCAATCTCCGCCGCCAGCGCATCCGAAGTCAGCGGCCCACTCGCCACCACCGTAATTTGATCACCCGCTTCCGCGATCCGGGTCACTTCCTCCCGCCGCACCTGAACCAAAGCCTCGCGCGCGATCGCCTCCGTCACTTTCGCCGCGAACGTCACCCGGTCCACCGCCAGCGCATGTCCCGCCGGAACGGCGCACTCCCGGGCGATGCGCAGCAGCAACGAATCCGCCCGCCGCATCTCTTCCTTCAACAGCCACGGAGCCGTATTCTCGCTCTCCGACTTAAGTGAATTCGAGCAGACCAACTCGGCGAAGTCCGCCGTCTGATGCGCCGGCGTCGTCTTCTCCGGACGCATCTCAAACAGTTCCACTTCCACGCCCCGCCGCGCACACTGCCACGCCGCCTCGCAGCCCGCTAACCCAGCGCCAATGATGCGTACCCGCGCCCTCATCGGCCGCTCCGCGCTGCTTCAACTGCGCTCGCCTGGTTGAGTCTGGAAGTCGCTACCGGAAGGAATTGCCCCATCAAAAAAGAATACATACTTCAACCAGCCAGCGCCATCACTTCGCCACTTGCGCAGCCCCAGCCGAAACCAGCACCCAGCTGCGCGCCTGGTAAACCCAGGTGTCGACAAATCTCCACCGCGCCGCCCATGTCTTCGCGCCCGCTGTTCGCCGCTCGCGGTAGGTCCCCACCACGATCACCGCGTTGCCAAATTGCCGCACCGTCATCGCTTCCGGCACCGCCTCTCCCGGTTGCGCCACGGAAGTTTTCAATCTCAATAGATAGTCCCCCTTAGTTAGCGTGCGGCCGTATTCGATATAGACCAGGTCATTATCAAAAATCAGATCCAGCGACCGGTTGTCATGCCGCGCCTGCGCCGCAAACCACTGCATTTCCAGGGCACGAATCGTCGTCGCTGTATCTCCATTGTTCCTCTCCTGATCGTTTCGTTCTTGCGCGCCCCCTGCCAAGCCTGCCGCTCCTATCACCCCGAGTAAAAACACGATCTTCGCGAACCCCTTAAGTTCTCCTCGGAACTCCCCGCTCATGACTCAACCCTGGTGACCAGTCCGGCGATCGAAACCCACTGGCCGTTCTTCCGCGCCCAGGTATCCAGAAAGCGGTCGCGCTGCGCAAAAGCTTTGCCATGCTCCACTCCCTTCAACACGAACGTTCCGGTGGCGATTGCGACATCGCCGTGCAAGTGCACCTGTATCGATTCCGTCAGATACTGCGTCAGCTTGGACGTTTTTACCTCCGCAAGCACTTCTGCTTTGTTTTGCACCACTCCATCCGAATCGACGTTGACGAAGCTATCGTCCAGAATTCTCTCCAGGGCCTTCGAGTCCTTGTTCATGTAGGCCTGCCCCCAGAGATGTTCCATTGCCGCAATTCTCGCCTTTGAATCTGAATCGGAGTCGTCCGCGGCGAGCCCCGCCATAGTCGCACTGCCTATCAGTAGCATGGCCAGCAACCATCCTCGCAAGGCACACCTCCTGTTGTTTATATCGTCCGGCAACGCGCATTCTTGAGCCGGTGATCTCACCCAGGCTTTCGACACAACTCCCGCCAATCTGCGATCATGAACCTGCATTCGCTTCCTTACCCTGGAGTCCTCACATGGCTAGAATCAGTTTGATCGAATCCGAAGCGGCATCCCCCGAAGTAAAGGAAGTTTACGAAAAAACTCTGCGCGGCAAACCCGGCAACGTGCAGAAAGCGTTGGCCCACCGTCCCGAAATGCTTAAGAATTTTCTGAGCTTTTACGGCAGCGTCGGCAAGTCTCTTGACCGCAAGCTTTACGAATTGATCTACCTTCGCGTCTCGATGATCAACCAATGCCGCTACTGCATGCAGCACCACATCGCCTCCTCCAAACGTGCCGGGCTCACCGCGGAGGATTGGGCGGAGCTGAAGGTGGGAAACTATTCGCGCTACAACGAAAAAGAGCGGGCTGCGCTGAACTACGTGGAAAAACTGACCCGCGCCCCGCACGAAATTACCGAGAGCGATTTCGACGAACTAAAAAAGAATTTCTCCGAGCCCGAGATCGTCGATCTGCACATGCTTGCCGGACTGGCCAACCTGACCAACCGCCTCACCGATCCACTGGGATTAGAGTTGGAATTCCCCGCAGAAAAAATCTGAAAGCATTGAGCGATTGTGCGATCGAGTCATCCTGCGATTGGTTTTTGACTTAGACTTTGATTTTCAATCGCCAAATCACCCAATCCTAAAGAATTGAGCGATTGTGCCATCGGGTCATCGTGCGATTGGTTTTTGACTTAGACTTTGATTTTCAATCGCCAAATCACCCGATCCTAAAGAATTGAGCGATTGTGCCATCGGGTCATCGTGCGATTGGTTTTTGACTTGTACTTTGATTTTCAATCGCCCAATCGCCCAATCCTAAGAATTGAGCGATTGTGCCATCGGGTCATCGTGCGATTGGTTTTTGACTTGGACTTTGATTTTCAATCGCCGAATCACCCAATCCTAAAGAATTGAGCGATTGTGCCATCGGGTCATCGTGCGATTGGTTTTTGACTTGGACTTTGATTTTCAATCGCCGAATCACCCGATCCTAAAGAATTGAGCGATTGTGCCATCGGGTCATCGTGCGATTGGTTTTTGACTTAGACTTTGATTTTCAATCGCCAAATCACCCAATCGCCAAATCACTAAATTCGTCACAGGATTTCTCTCACGTCCCCCACCCGCCTCGTGATCCGCTCCCGGTCCAGATACTCCAGCAGCGGGATGGCGTACTTGCGCGTAACTCCTGTCATATCTTTAAATTGCGCCACATCAATTTTCGGCGACTTGGTTTTGTAGGCTGCCATCTGCCGCCGCAATTCTTCCAGGGCGCTGCGGTGAAAGACCAATTCGTCGGAAACCTTGATCAGCACTTTGTCGCGCAGCAGCAGGGTCACGATCTTCTGCGCCCTTACCAGATCCACTTTCAATCCCGCCAGCACATCCTTGAGCGCGGGGACTTTCAATCCGGCCGAGGCGAATGCGTCCTCGATTTTCTTCTTCGATTCCGCCTCTTCGTCTTTCATCACCACGCCCTGCCCCGGCATCCGCACCCTCTCGCCAACCACTTCTATCTTCTTTGCCAGCACCAACATCGCGGCGACCGCCTCAAACACTTCCGGGGTCGACTCCGCTTGCATGCGCAATTCTTCTTTGCTGATTCCCCCCACCAGCGGATTTTTTTTATGAAACGCGCTCACCGCTGCAACGATCGCACTCTGCAATGCCCGCATGGCGGCGGCATCCAGCAGCCGGTCTCCTGCCCGCACCAGCGCTCCGGCTTTCAACTCCGCCGCCAGAAGCGCTTCGATTTCATTTTTAGTGAAACCGGTTTCCGCCACCAGTCGCGCCAGTGAAATCCCTTCCTGCCCCCGCCGGACGATTCGCGCTTTCAACGCCGCCATCTTGTCATCGCCCTCCAGGATTTTCAGGAAGGCAGCATCCACGCGCCCGCGCGGCAGCGGCGCCGCATCCAGCACCACGCCGCCTCCAATCGTGATCACCGGCGAGAACTGGCGGAGGATGAACCGGTCCCCTGGCAGTAACAGCGCGGCTTCCGGAAACTTAAGGCGGGCGAATGCTTCATCCCCGGGCTTCAGCGGCGCTCGCCCATTTTCACTCAGAACGATCTCGACCACCGCCTCCATGGTGTACGAGTGAAAATGCACGCGGGCGCGATCCTTCAGCGGATGCGGCGCGGAAGACAGCAAGCGCAAGCGCACATCGGCGCGCCGGGTGCTCTCCAACGTTTCCGCCGGTGCCAGCGTCATGCCGCGGGACAAATCCTCCACCGTCGCTCCCGCCAGGTTCAGCGCGGTGCGCTGTCCTGCCACGGCCGCATCTGCTAGCTGCCCATGCACTTGCACGCCGCGCACCCGCACCTTGCGACCGCTGGGAAAAACTTCCAGTTCATCCTCGCGGCGAATGGTTCCCGCAATCAAAGTTCCCGTCACCACCGTGCCAAAACCTTTCATGGTGAAGACGCGGTCGATCGGCAACCGTGCCAGAGCGCGCGGGTCTCGCGCTTTCACATCAGTGGCCACCGCCGCCATGGCCTGCTTCAGTTCGTCGAGTCCCGCGCCCGTCAAAGAACTCACGGCGACGATAGGAGCTTTTGGGCTTTCCAAAAATGTCCCGCGCAGAAAGTCTTCCACTTCCAGGCGCACCACTTCGAGCGTTTCCAGATCTACCGCGTCCGATTTGGTGAGCACGGTGATGCCGCGCTTCACGCCCAGCAGTTGCAGGATGTCGAAGTGCTCGCGCGTCTGCGGTTTGATGGCCTCATCCGCCGCGATTACCAGCAGCACCAGATCGATGCCACCCACGCCCGCCAGCATGTTCCGCACAAAACGCTCGTGACCGGGGACGTCGACAAATCCCACGCGCAACGTCTCGCCCTTCGGCGAGGGCAAGTCCATGTGCGCGAAGCCCAGGTCGATGGTGATGCCGCGCCGCTTCTCTTCCTCCAGGCGGTCGGCGTCGATTCCGGTAAGCGCCTTCACCAGCGCGGTCTTGCCATGATCGATATGCCCCGCCGTCCCTACGATGATGGATTTCATCTCGCTGAATCTTACCGGAAACAGTTTGGTGGAGGGGTGGACGCCCCTTCGGTAAGCTCAAGGTAAGCTCTCGTCCGCCCAGCCCTCGGCAGCGCAGCGTCCAGAAGAATTCGTTTGCCGCTCCCCGGACGAGGGCGTCCGGGGGCTCCATGAATTTTTACGTTATCAGTGTTTTCAATAGCTTCGGGATAAGTTCAATCACTTACAGACAATTACAACAACTTACAAGGAATTACGCATTAGAGGCGATCTGAGACACGATCGCTCTACGGATGACCTCTGGGTCCATTGCAGGATCAAAGTGCGGTATGAGATCGATTCTGTGCGTTCCTGAGGCATTTGGCACGGAGGTTCGAATCTCAATTTGCAGTCCGCCTCCGCTGCGGTTTTCAATAACTTACAGACGATGTGTTGAAAACAAAGAACATACGCGCCGTGCGTCGCCAGCTCTATTTTCGTCGTTTCCTGTGTTATCAATAGCTTACAGATAAGAGTCCGTAAATATCGACTGTGTGCGCTTTGCCGTTCAAACGTTCAATCACAAATCGCCCAATCGTTGAATCTGCAATTCAGCTACCCAGTCTTGCCCTGAAATGCGACAATAGAACTTCCCCATGACCACTTCCATGACCTCTGCCCATTCTCCGGAGACCCTCCGGCAGCACGGCCTGACTGCGGACGAATACGAAAAAGTAAAAAAACTTCTGGGCGATCGCGAACCCACGCTCACCGAACTCGGCATCTTCAGCGTGATGTGGAGCGAGCACTGCTCTTACAAATCGTCGCGGGTGCACCTGAAGCGCCTGCCCACGCGCAGCAAGCGCGTGCTGCAAGGCCCCGGCGAGAATGCCGGCATCATCGATGTGGGCGATGGCTGGGCCTGCGCCTTCAAGATCGAATCGCACAATCATCCCAGCTTCATCGAGCCTTTTCAGGGCGCGACCACCGGTGTGGGCGGAATTCTGCGCGACATCTTCACCATGGGCGCGAGGCCTGTAGCAGTAATGGACTCGCTGCGCTTCGGCCCGATCACCCCCGGAAACGCTGATCAGAAAGATCTCCATCGCAATCACTCGATCATGGAAGGCGTGGTCAGCGGCGTCGCTTCCTATGGAAATTGTTTTGGCGTTCCCAACCTTGGCGGCGAGACCAAATTCGAAGCCTGCTACTCAGGCAATCCGCTGGTGAACGCATTCGCCATGGGCCTGGTTCGTAAAGATGAAATCTTTTACGCGCGCGCGGCGGGCGAAGGCAATCCTGTAATTTACGTTGGTTCCAAGACCGGGCGTGATGGCATTCATGGCGCGACCATGGCCAGCGAAGAATTCAGCGAGGCTTCGGAAGCCAAGCGTCCCAATGTGCAGGTGGGCGATCCGTTTCTCGAAAAGCTTTTGCTGGAAGCTTGTCTCGAGGCGATGAAGACGGGCGCGATCGTGGGCATTCAAGATATGGGCGCGGCGGGACTTACCTGCTCGACTTGCGAAATGGGCGGACGCGGCGGCGTGGGCATTGAGATTGAACTGGACCGCGTGCCGCAACGCGAGACGGGCATGAGTGCATACGAGATCATGCTGAGCGAGTCGCAGGAGCGCATGCTGCTGGTGGCGGAAAAAGGCCGCGAGCAGGAAGTCTATAAAGTTTTTGAGAAGTGGGGACTGGACGCGGTGGAAGTCGGCAAAGTCACCACCGACAACAAGTTGCGCGTCCTGCATCATGGCGAAGTGGTGGCGGAGATTCCTAATCCCGCGCTTACTGATGAAGCGCCGGTGTATAAGCGTCCGCTGGCACGGTGGGAACCTCCGGTCTCGCGCGAGATGCCGCAAAATATTACGTTCCAGGGCGGCGATCTCACGCAAAAACTCGGTCAGTTTCTCGCCAGTCCGAACATTTGCGGCAAGCGCTGGGTGTGGCAGCAATACGATCACATGGTGCAGACCAATACGGTGGAGGCGCCGGGCGCGGGCGATGCGGGCGTGATCCGAATTAAGAATCCCAACCCCGATGCACCCGAGCGTGGGCTGGCGATGGCGCTCGATGGCAACAGCCGCTGGTGCTATCTCGATCCGAGGCTGGGTGCGATGCATGCTGTGGCAGAGGCCGCGCGCAAAGTGGCGTGCTCGGGCGCAACCCCTGTGGGCGCAACCAATTGCCTGAACTTCGGCAATCCCGAGAAGCCGCACATCATGTGGCAGTTTTCGCAGACGATCGATGGCATCACGAAGGCGTGTGAGGAGTTGGAGATTCCGATCACCGGCGGCAACGTCAGCTTCTACAATGAGACGCTGGGCGAAGGGATTTATCCTACGCCGGTATTGGGCGTGGTTGGCATTCTCGACGACGTGCGCAAGACAGTGAAGATGAATTTCGGCGATGCCGGGCACTCGATTCTGCTGTTGCGCGCGGGCGAGGCGCCCGACCTCACGGACGCGGAGAGTACGTTCGGCTCTTCGGAATATGCGAAAGAAATCCTGGGCGCGATTTGGGGATATCCGCCCGATCTAGATCTAGAGAAAGAAGCGGCGCTGCAAAAGGCGGTTATCGAAATCATCCGGCAGGGGTTAGTGGATTCGGTACACGATTGCGCAGAGGGCGGACTGGCGGTGGCGCTGGCGGAAAAAGCATTTGCCAAGGGAATTGGCGCGCGCGTGGAACTGGCGTCGGGCGGGCTGCCGGCGGAGTATTTGTTGTTCGGGGAAGATGCCAGCCGGATCGTGCTCTCTTGCGACCCGGAGCGGGTTTCGACAATCAAAGAGGTGGCGAAGAAGTATGGGTGCGAGGTTGAGGAGTTAGGTCAGACGATTCCGGGGCGACTGGAAATTTCGATTGACGGGAAAGCGGCGGTCTCAGCGCCGGTGCCGGAGTTGAGGCAGAGTTACGAAGGGGCGCTGGAAGCGGCTTTGCGGGCGGACGAGAAGTTGGTGGCGGCAGATTAACTTGGCTGTCCTCACGATGAACAATGGGTAAATTTTATTCTGAGCTAAGAGCCAAAGGCTAAATGCTGACTGATAAATTTCACGACGAGTGCGGAGTGGTGGCGATCTTCTCTCACCCTGAGGCGGAGAAGCTGGCTTACCTGGGCTTGCATGCTTTGCAGCATCGCGGGCAGGAATCGGCGGGTATTGTTACCTCCGATGGGCTGACTTCGCGGGTGCACAAGGCGATGGGGCTGGTGGCCGACATCTTTACCGAAGATGTGCTGTCGAAAATTCGCGGCACGCTGGCCATTGGGCACACTCGTTACTCGACTGCCGGAGACTCAGCGCTTCTTAATGCCCAACCGATTCTGGTGCAGTCGAACAAAGGCTCAATCGCGGTGGCGCACAACGGAAACCTGGTGAACGCGCAGGAAGTGCGCTCACGGCTGGAGCGGCAGGGTTCGATTTTTCAGACCAACAGCGATACCGAAGTGATTGTGCATTTGATCGCACTCTCGCGGGAGCAGACTTTGCCCGAGGCGATTACGGACGCGCTGCGCAAAGTGGACGGCGCGTTTTCGCTGGTAGTGATGAGCCCGGACCGCATCATCGCGGCTCGCGACCCGCGCGGCTTCCGGCCCCTGGCCATGGGACGCATCCCGGCGCTCCCCGGTCAGGTGCGCGACACGGTTGTGTTTGCCTCCGAGACTTGCGCTTTCGATTTGATCGGCGCGACTTACGAGCGCGATGTAAAGCCGGGAGAGATGGTCGTGGTGGGGCCGGAGGGCGTGAGTTCGTCCTTCTATTCGGAGGCGGCGCCGCAATCGAGCTGCATCTTTGAGCACGTTTATTTTTCTCGGCCCGACAGCATGGTGTTTGGGCGCGCGGTGCAGGCCAGCCGCGAGGAGTTGGGACGGCAGTTGGCGCGCGAAGCTCCGGTGGAGGCCGATCTGGTTGTGCCGGTGCCGGATTCCGGCGTGACCGCGGCGGTGGGCTATGCGGCGGAGAGCGGAATTCCATTTCGCTTCGGCTTGATTCGAAATCACTATGTGGGACGAACGTTTATCGAGCCCAGCCAGAGCGTGCGCGACTTTGGCGTGAAGCTGAAGTTGAATCCGGTGCGCTCGCTGCTGGAAGGGAAGCGCGTGGTACTGATCGACGATTCGATTGTGCGCGGAACTACGAGCCGGAAGATTGTGCGCATGATCCGCAGCGCCGGGGCGAAGGAAGTGCACATGCGGATTTCGTGCCCGCCGACAATTTCGCCCTGCTACTACGGTGTGGACACGCCTTCGAAGCACCAGTTGATTGCGGCGAATAAATCGGTGGAAGAAATTCGCGAATATATCAAGGCCGATTCGTTGGCTTACATTTCTCTCGCGGGTCTGAAGAAAGCTTGCGGCGAAAGCGAGAAGATGGCGTATTGTTCGGCGTGCTATACGGGAAAGTATCCCACGAACATTGTGGACATCGACGAGATTTTGCCGGCGAGCGTGCAGGGGTAGATTTCTGGTTTTGGAGCGGCGGACGCCCCCGGCCACGGGGCAGCGGCAGGAAATTCTCAGATAGAGTTGTGGCCCTGCTCCCCGGACGAGGGCGTCCGGGCACGTTTACGCAATGGGTTTCCGGGCTTGCACGATGCGCGGGATCGATTGCAGGTCTGGCTTTACTT
The DNA here is from genome assembly GCA_963758565.1 of uncultured Acidobacteriota bacterium. Classification (GTDB taxonomy): domain Bacteria; phylum Acidobacteriota; class Terriglobia; order Terriglobales; family Acidobacteriaceae; genus Sulfotelmatobacter. Next base: position 516,690 of record CAVWVX010000002.1, read on the forward strand.
CCACTTCTTTCCAATCCTTCAACATTCCTGAAACTTTTTCCGCGATCGTTCCGCTTATTTCCAGGATGAGCCAGCCGCCGGGTTTGAGCGCGGCTTGCGCCTGCGGGATGAGGCGTGCGATTACTTCTGTGCCCGTGGGCCCGGCGAACACGGCATGACGCGGTTCGTACTTGCGGACTTCGAGTTGGACGGTGTCGGCTTCGGATTCGCCTATGTAGGGCGGGTTGGAAACGATGAAGTCGAAGGTGTTGGCGGGAAGTCCAGCTAGAAGATCGGCCTCGCGAAATTCGATGCGCGATTCCAGTTGATGGCGGGCGGCGTTGGCGCGGGCGACTTCGAGGGCGGCGGGGGAGATGTCGGTGGCGATGATTTTGGCTTGCGGGAGTTCCTTGGCCAGAGCTAGTGCGATGCAGCCGGAGCCGGTGCCGACGTCCATAATTCGGGCTTCGGGCCTCACGATTCGGGCGCCGGATGCCGACGGTTGCAATTCGAGTACGGTTTCGATCAGGTGCTCGGTTTCGGGGCGGGGGATTAGGACTGCGGGGGTGACGATCAGGTCCATGCCCCAAAATTCCTGGTGGCCGGTGATGTATTGCGCGGGGACGCCGCGAGAGCGCTCGGCGAGGGCGTGATCGTAACGGGTGATTTCATCGGCGGTGAGTTCGCGTTCGGGATAGGCGAAGAAGTGAGCGCGGTCGCGGTTCAGCGTGAACATGAGGAGAAGCTCCGCGTTCATGCGCGGGGAGGGGACGTTGTTTTCGGTGAGCCGCGCGAGGGCGCGGGCGAGAGCGTCTTTCAATTGCACTTCTTTATTTCAACACAGATGCAAGCGAAAGTATGGGATCGCTCCGCCAGCCGCGCCCAGCCTCTAAACGCGAATGGCGCTAAGAAAATCTTACGCGGCGGCGCGCGGGTTCAGGCGCGCGAATTCGGCGTTCAGCACCGTGGCGAAGGCGACCCATGCGGCGTAGGGGATGAAGGCGTTGGCGGCGGCGCGGTCGACTTTTCGCGCGGTGTTGATGTAGGACAAGATGGTGCCTTCGAGAGCGATGATGTCAGCGAGCGCCATATTGGGGCGATGTTCTCCGAAGAAAATCTTCGACCATTTTGCGTTGGCGGCGAGTTGCGACATCCACAGGCGCAGGGCGGCGTTGCGCTGGCGGGAGGGCGCGGCGATCCAGATGCGGTAGCCGGACCAGGCCATCAGGGCGTAGAGCGTTGTCCACACGATGGGAAAGGCTTTTTCCGGCGGGTTGAAGCTGGGCTTGTTGAGGGCGCGGTACCAATCGCTGCGGGCGCCACTGCGGCTGTAACGTGCGCCGTACCAGGCGGCTCCGGCGGTGGCCAGGCCAAAGCCGGCGAGGGCGAGTAGAGAGCGGGTATTTTTCATTGGTCGGGGTGGCATGATGAGATAGGGTGCGGGATGCGGGCGCGGGGTTGTTTCCGTAGCACTGGGTTTAGTGACAATGGGATTGGCGTTCGAGTTCGCTGCGAAGATAGATCATCTGTCCGATGTGATGCTGCATGTGGGCGGCGCAGATGAAAATTATTTCGACGCGGGTTTTCGCGTCGCTGCCTGTGCCGGAATAATCTGCCGTCCAGTCTTCGTGGGATTGCGCACGGATCGTGTTCAAGACCATTTCAATGGCACCGTCGAAACTCTGCAGGGCTTCTTCTTTCGAGGGAGGTTGGGGATGGTTGAACTCGACGGGACGGTCGCGGATGTAGCCGGTCTGAGCGATCTGCGCACCGATGTAGTAGTTCAGGTTTCCGGTGAGGTGCAGGACGAGGTGCCCGAAGCTGTTGCCGTAGGGAAAAGGCTTTTGCCAGAACTGAGTGTTGGTGAGAGGGGCGGCTAGCTCGTGGATGCGGGCGGCATTGGCGGTGTAACGGGTGGTGAGGGCAGAGGAGAGAGTGGAGTGGAGGTTGGGCATAACTTGCAGGAATGACGAAATTTAGGATTGCTATCTAGAAGTATAATAGTGATGTAGCGCCAGGCAAAAGGGACGCGAATGAAGACTACCCGATATTTTCGGGAACAGGTGCTGCGCAAGAGAGCTTACATAAAAACAGAGTGGTGCGAAGCGATTATGGCCGAGCCAGTCGCCCGGGCAGTGCAATCGGATGAGCGAATCCGGTTCTGGGGATTAGTCCCAGAGTTTGGGAACCGAGCGCTTCGGATTGTGACGCTGGCAGATGGCGAGACGGTGCACAACGCTTTTTTTGATCGTGATTTTAAGGCAGGGCCGTGAAGGTTAAATTATGAAGCTGAACTATGACGGCGAAACCGACTCGCTGTACATTGACCTGAGTTCGCGCCCTAGTGTCGATTCCCGGGAAATTCAGGATGGCGTGGTGATCGATGTGGATGCGAAGGGAAAGATCGTTGGCATCGATATCCAGCACGCCTCGGAAATCATGGACCTGGCGACGATCGAAACGAACTCTTTACCCGCGGTCATGCAGCAGCCTAGAGCTACTTCGCGGTAAGCATCTGGCTCCATAGTGAACTGGTTTTGAATGCGGCCTACGGAGGATCGACCGAAATGGCTAGGCTCCTTCTTCTAATTCTGCTGGTTGCGCTGCTCCCGTGCGAATCTTTTTTCGGGCAAGCGGCAGCTCCTGTCGCTCAACCCCAGACCTTCCACGTCCGGGGAACGGTTAAGGACCCAGTCGAAGCAGTGGTCCCAAAAATCAAAGTCACCTTCCAGGCAGACCAGCTAACCAAAACTGTGACCACGAACGATAACGGGGTCTATGAAGCCGATCTCCCTCTCGGTGAATACACCATGACGGTGCAGGCCCGCGGCTTCAACCCTTACCGCCGCCCGTTGTTTCGTGTGACGTCGCCGACCAATGCGGTCCTGAACGCCACACTGAGAACCGGGAATCCGTGTGGCGACATGATCGTCACCGATGGTTCCGGAGGGCCCGCGACCGATGAACAAACAGAGGCAGTCAGCGCCATGTGCAGGCGCGAAGATATCTTCACGATACCCACTGCGGACGCGACGAAGTTTCAGCTTTCGATCCGCTATGGAATCCGTGAATCGAACGGGAGCAGATACTCGTATAGGCGCGAGAAGACGGATCAGTATGGCGCTCCGGTTCTTGTTGCGTACAACCTATTTTCATTGCAGGCGGATGAGGTTTACTTCGATGAGCAGAGTCGGACCCTTGAAGCGAGCGGTAATGTAATCGTGGAGGACGATCTGGACACCTCCGCGCCCGTCCAGAGCTTGACTCTCAAGATGGTAGACGGACGGGTCGAGCGAAGGTGAGTGGCCGAGCTTCGACCGGTGGACAGCCGAGGGGGCCGTTCCCACATAAATGTTCCTAGCCTTTTACACCGCGGCGGTTGCTTCCTGCTTTAATTTCTCTGCCTGGTAGTGCGTGGTTAAGGCTTCGATCAGAGGTTGAAGTTTGCCGTCCATGACTTGTTCGAGTTGGTGGATGGTGAAGCCGATGCGGTGGTCGGTGAGGCGGTTCTGGGGGAAGTTGTAGGTGCGGATTTTTTCGCTGCGGTCGCCAGAGCCCACCATGGCTTTGCGTTCTTTCGCCAGCGCCGACTGCTGCTTTTCCATTTCAATTTCGTAGAGGCGCGACCGCAACACGCGCATCCCTTTTTCGCGGTTCTTGATTTGCGATTTTTCGTCCTGGCAACTGACGACCGTGTTGGTGGGAATGTGCGTGATACGAACAGCGGAGTAAGTGGTATTGACCGACTGGCCGCCGGGGCCGGAGGAGCAGAAAGTGTCGATGCGCAGGTCTTTGGCTTCGATCTTGATGTCGACGTCTTCGGCTTCGGGTAGCACGGCGACGGTGACCGCCGAGGTATGAACGCGTCCCTGCTGCTCGGTGGCGGGCACGCGCTGCACGCGATGCACGCCGCTTTCATATTTCAGTTGCGAATAGACTCGATTGCCTTCGATGATGGCGATGACTTCTTTCAGGCCTCCAGCAGAAGAATCAGAGGAGGAGAGCACTTCGACCTTCCAGCGCTGGGTTTCGGCGTAGCGGGTGTACATGCGGAAAATTTCGGCGGCGAAGAGTGTGGCTTCGTCTCCGCCGGTGCCGGCGCGGATTTCAAGGATGATATTTTTCTCGTCGTTGGGATCTTTGGGGAGGAGAAGGACTTTTAACTCTTCTTCGACGGCAGCAACGCGGGCTTCCAGTTGGGTGAGTTCGTCCTGAGCATAAGCTCGCATCTCGGGATCTTTTTCATCGACTAACATCGCTTTGCTGTCGGCTATGCCCTTGGTCAGGTCTTTGTATTCGCGGTATTTTTCGACGATGGGCGCGATTTCAGCGTGGGCCTTGGCGGTCTTCTGATAGCGGGAAGAGTCATTGACGATGTCGGGCGAGGCGAGAGCGTTGGTCAGCTCATCGTAGCGGGCTTCGGTTTGGTCAAGGCGCTCGAACATGGTCGTTAGTCGTTGGTCGTTAGTCGTTGGCCTTTCGCTTTATGCTGCACTCTGGCCTAACGAATTAATTAAGCTATTCAGGCTTCGACCTATTGCATCTGCTGATCCTAGAAGACGCTTCGCGTCTTCGCTCTCTAAGTATTCTAATTCCTGAGCGATCATAACTTGCGTTTGAACTTCGAGCAACGATCCTCTTGCGTGCAGAAGGAAGTGTCCGAATTCGCGATCGGAGCGATGGCCTTTTCCTTCCGCGATATTACTCGGCACTGATACCGCTGCCCGACGTAATTGCTGGCTCAAGCCGTACAACTTATGGCGCGGGAAAGTTGACGTTGCTCGATAGACTTCCACGGTAATCTCATTGCTTCCTGCCACATGCGCAAGTCTCTAAAAGATGCTGACATGTTGGTTGATCCTCTGGACACAGACTAATGCCGGAGGTCCGAGAGGCCAACGACTAACGACAAACGACCAATGACGATTTTCCCGGGTTGGGAAACCCTAGGCAATTACCAACTCGCCGCCGTTCTTCTTTTCCAGTTCCATGGCGTGGTCGAGGGCGGTGATGGCGCACTGTGCCATTTCGTCCGAAGGGGGCTTGGTGGTGATGCGTTGCAGCCACAGGCCGGGGGCGGTGATCAGCGCGAAGAGTGAGCCACGATGTTTGGCGGCGAAGCGGATGATTTCGTAGGAGACGCCGGCGATCAGGGGGAGCAGCGCGATGCGCGAGGCGAAGCGCGCCCAGAACGTGGTGTAAGGCACCAGCATGTAAAACAGAATGGAGATCAGCATCACCGTCATCAGGAAGCTGGTGCCGCAGCGAGGATGGTAGGTGGAATACTTCTGGACTTCGCTGGTCTCGAGCGGCTTGCCATCTTCGAAGGCGAAAACGGTTTTGTGTTCGGCGCCGTGGTACTGGTAGACGCGGCGAATGTCGGGGAAGAGGGAGACTCCCCAGATGAAGAACAGGAACAAGGTCAGACGGATGGCGCCGTCAATGAGATTGAAAATGATTTGTCCGCCGAGCGCGGGATTGTATTTTTTTAGTTCGGTCGCGGCCAGCAGCGGCAGGTATTTGTACATGAAGATGAAGAAGGCGAGGGAGAGGATGACGTTGCCGGCGGCGAGCCATCCGGAGATGGCGGCGGCTTTCTCGCGGGATTCTTGTTTCGCGGATTTCGCGGCGACGGCATTCGTGGAAACTTCAGTCTCGCTTCGCCCGTTCGACAAGCTCAGGGCAGGCATCGCCGGGACGGGCGATGCGCCCGTCGCCCCGTGGTCTGCCTTTACATGGGCCGTCTCGACATCGTCTTTCTCGCTATTCATCACTTCTTCGATGGCGAGGTTGGCGGAGAAACGGAGGGCGCGGTAGCCGAGGGACATGGCGTAACCGAGGGTCATCACTCCGCGGACGATGGGCCAACCCATCCACTTATGTTTTTCCGAAGGACGCTCGAGAGGTTCGCTCATGATGACCACTTCGCCGGAGGGCTTGCGGCAGGCGATCGCCCAGGCGTGCGGCGAACGCATCATGACGCCTTCAAGTACGGCTTGGCCGCCGACCAGGGTTTCTTCTCCACTTTCGAGCGCGGGTAGAAGTTGGACGGCGATGAGGAAACGAACGAAATTTCGCAGCGAACGCACGATGGTTGGATGCTCCAAGTATTTAGATGCTGCGCCAGGCGCAAGGACGCCAAGCCTTAGGTTACCACAGCGGGGAAGCGGGTCAGGCGGCTGGAAGCTGCTGGTGTGGGCCTGCGGCGGAGGTGGACTACGTGTGGGGCGAAAGCGGTGTATCCGATTGCTGGGCAAGGTTTTGCGCGGGATTTTGCCAGATGAAAACCCAGAAAGGCTGGCCGTCGGAACGGGTGAGGCGCTGGCAGCGGCCCGGTTGCTCGGAATCTTTCGGGGAAGTAGCCGCCATCAATGGCCGTTGCCGCAGATTTGCGACTTTGAATAGTTCCCGGATACGGCTATCGAGAGGAAGAAGTGGCACAGGGCGAAGTTTGCTGGAAGAGCGCGCTGTGAATCCATACAGCGTTTTCTGTAGGCTAGATGCCCATATTTGGCGGGGGTTTTAGGCTATTCTCAGGCAGGATAATTTTAAACATTGAGCGTGGTTTAGCGGAGATTCATGCGCAAGTTTGCCGAGATGTGCGAGGCGGTGGCGGCCACTACAAAAAAACTGCAGAAGACTGCGATTGTTGCAGAATATTTGAAATCGCGGAGCGTGGAGGAGGCGGCAGCGTCGGCGGTGTTTCTGTCGGGCGGAGCGTTTGCCGCTTGGGAAGAGACGACACTGCAGGTGGGTGGATCGCTGTTGTCGAGGGTGGTTCGGGAACTTTCCGGAAAGGACGGCGATGCACTGACGGCGGCTTATCGCAAGCACGGCGATTTGGGAGCAGCGTCGGCGGAGATTCTGCCGGAGCGCGCGGGGCAAGGGGCTGGAATTCTGGAGGTCAACAAGAGCTTTCGGGAGATGGCGGCGGCGCGAGGCGCGGCGGCTAAGGCCCTGGTGCTGCGCGATCTGCTGGCGCGGGTGACTCCGCTGGAAGCCAAGTACATTGTAAAAATCATGAGCGGGGATTTGCGGATTGGGCTGAAGGAAAGTTTAGTGGAAGAGGCGATTGCGAAGGCCTACGGCGCCACGCTGGCGGAGGTGGCGCGGGGCAACATGCTGCTGGGGGATATTGGCGAGACATTGCGGTTTGCAGCGGAAGGGCGGCTGGCTGAAGCGAAGATGAGGATGTTTCACGCGCTGGGGATGATGCTGGCGAGTCCGGTGGAATCGGCGGAAGAGGGGCTAAGTTATTTTGCCGAGGCGGCGGTGGAGGATAAATACGATGGGATTCGGGCGCAGGCGCACGTGGCCGGCGGCGAAGTGAAGTTTTTCTCGCGGACGCGCGATGAAGTGACGGAATCATTTCCGGAGTTGCCGCTGGCGCTGGCGGGATTGGCGCAGGAGGCGATTCTGGATGGAGAGATTGTGGCGTGGGAGTATCCGGAGAGTTTGGCGCAGGCGGGCGCAGTTGTGGACGAGCCGTTTTCAGAGGAGGCGGAAGAGAAGGCGGCGGGGCTGGGGCGGGCGCGGGCGTTTTCTGTTTTGCAGCAGAGGCTGGGGCGCAAAAAAGTCAGCGAGAAGATGTTGCGGGAAATTCCGGTGGCGTATGTGGCGTTCGATGTTCTGTATGCGGGCGGGGAGTTGCTGATTGATCGTCCGTTGCGGGAGCGGGCGGAGATTCTGGACGGGCTGCTGGCGGAGAAGAAAATCCACCGCGGAGGCACTGAGACACGGAGAAAAGCATCAGGAAAGTTTGGAGCGCAGGAGAAACTTACGTTTGAGAGCGAGGAAGCCGTACCGCAGGCTCGGGTGATTCGCGCGCCCGTTTTTCGGGCGGCATCGCCCACGGAGTTGGATGAACTGTTCTCTGCGGCGCAGGCGCGAGGCAATGAAGGGTTGATGATTAAAGACCTTGCTTCGACCTATCTGCCGGGGAAGCGCGGGAAGTCGTGGCTGAAGATGAAGCGCGAACTGGCTACGCTCGATGTGGTGGTGACGTCGGTGGAATATGGTCACGGCCGGCGGGTGGGAGTGCTGAGCGATTACACCTTTGCGGTGTGGAGCGGAGACAAGCTGGTCAACATCGGCAAGGCGTATTCCGGTTTGACCGACGTTGAGATTGCGGAGATGACGAAGTGGTTTCTCGAGCACACGATCGAAGATGAAGGCTTCCGGCGGACGGTCGAGCCGACGATTGTGCTGGAAGTCGCCTTCAATAACATGATGCAGTCGGAGCGGCATGAGAGCGGATACGCGCTGCGCTTTCCAAGAATCGTGCGTATGCGGCCGGATAAGACGGCGGCGGAGGCGGATACGATTGAGCGCGTGCGGGAAGTTTTCGAGAAGCAGAGTCGGAATTTATCGTAAGGCGAGGCGGCGGTACGTTCTTCTCCCAGTTAGGCTCTGACTAGCCCACGCTCTTCTATACGTGCAGCAAGGATGCGTTGGATATGTTCCGAGATGAAGCGTTCGTCCGCTTTTCCCAGAAGTCGACCAAGTTTCGGCACCAGAATTCCGAATAGGAACATTGCCGGGAACACGGCGATGCCTACCCAGCGATCCCCGCTGACGAAGTGAGTGCCTGTGGTCAAGTCAAGTAAGCTGAGTACAAAGATCGGGCCGCCTAGCAGTACGACCCCACCCAGCCACAAACGCATGAATGTCTTCACCCAGGAGGAGGCATCGAAATACCCCTCGATTCTCGTTCCTCCCGGTTCTGGGTGAAATCTTCCACAAAAATGCGGCGCAAAGTCGTTCCGCCAGTAACGCCGCCTCTGCAGCCTAAATGTGTTTTCCGAAACCTCGCCAAGCACCGGCCTGTCCCCTTTATAGCCCGACAGAGAAAAGATTGTTCTGTGCTCCTCGTCAATCGCACGGCGCAGAGCGTCTGCCAAAGTGTCCGGAGCAAGATCAGAGTGAAGTACGAGATCCGTTCTCAGTCTTCGCCCCAACGCGATGTTCATGTTGTCAGTGGCTGTGGTGGTGATGGTGTTCTTCTTCACCCACCGGAATCACGCATCCATGAGCCACTTCGCAGACCGCATGCTCAAACTGGATGGTGGTGTGGTCGATGTGAAAGTCGTGGTGGAGGCGGTCTTTCACGTCGCGCAGAATGCGTTCGCTGACGGAGGGAGGAATGTCGGCGATGGCGATGTGGCAGGAGAGGGCGCGGCTCTCGGAGCCGATGCTCCAGCAGTGCAGGTCATGCACGTCATTGACGCCGTTGACGGAGCGGATGGCGGTCTCGACCGATTCGAGTTTTACGCCGCGTGGAGTGCCTTCGAGCAAAATATTTAAAGTTTCGCGCACGATGCCGAAGCCGGACCACAGGATCAGCACGCCGATTCCGATCGAGAGCACGGAATCGATCCAGGTATTTCCGGTGATCAGAATCGCCCAGCCTCCGGCGATGACTGCGGCGGTGGAGAGCGTGTCGCCGACTTCGTGGAGCAGCGCGCTGCGAATGTTAACGTCGCTGCCGCCCGAACTTCCGGCGGAGCGGTAGAGCATGAGCGCGATCAGGCCATTCATCACCACGCCCGCCGCGGCAACCCACATCATCACCGAAGCTTGTACCGGTTCGGGGTGCTGCAGGCGGCGGAAGGCTTCGTAGAAAATAAAGAACGCGACGGCGACCAGCGAGACGGCGTTGACCAGGGCGGCGAGGACTCCAGCGCGGTGGTAGCCGTAGGTCTTGGTAGCGCTGGCGGGGCGCGACTGCAAATACACCGCAACCAGAGACAATGCGAGGGCGAGGAAGTCGGAGAGATTGTGTCCGGCTTCGGAAAGCAGGGCGAGGGAGTGAGCACGAATTCCCGCTATCACCAGCAGCACGATGTAGGCGAGGGTCACTCCCAGCGAAATCTTAAGCACTCGCTTGGGACTGCCTGCGCCGTGAACGTGGGCGTGCATAGTTTCAGTGTACGAGGGGCGGGGATAGGCTTCAAGGGAGCAGGGTTTTGGGGCCAGGGGCCGGGGGCCAACGAAAAGCAGATTCCTCACCGGCAAGAAGCGCCGGTTCGGAATGACAAAATATAGGCTGATCATTACGGATTTAATTCTTGCTGACTGTGCGACGTTACCGCCGCAGCAAATTCTGCATGTAGCGATCGTTGTAGACGGTGGTAGAAGTTTGCACGAATTCAAGGATGCGGTGCATATTTTCGCGGGAGTCGCGGCTCATCTCTTTGAATTGCACGGCGATGCCGGAGCCGGGATGGATTCTGGCGATGGTGCCTTCCATGCTGAGCGATCCATCGTCCATGGAGAAGACGAGTTTGAGATTCGATCCGGGAGCGAGGATGGCGCTGGTCTCCACGTAGCAACCGCCCAGGCTGAGGTCGATCAGGTTGCCGAAGATGGGGTCGCCAGCCTGAGGATGCAATTCGATCGTGAGCCGGCACTTCATGCGGGTGTGCAGGCGCTGGTCCTTGCGGGAAGGCTGTTTTTCCTTCTCCACATACATGCGGCGGTCAGCCTGAGTGAGAAGCTGTTCGGCGTCATTGCCGTCGTCAGGAGAGACGGCCATCCCCACGCTGAGGGAGAGAATATCTTCGCCGCAAACTTCGAAGCCGGCCTGGCGAGCCAGGGGACGAAGCAATTCGATTTTCTTGGCGGCATCGACGGCAGTAAGGCCGGGGGCGATGACCACAAATTCGTCCCCGCCCATGCGAGCTACGTAGTCGTACTCGCGGCAACTTTCTTTTAAAGCCTGGGCGAACAGGCGGAGAACGCGATTGCCCTCCAGATGCCCGAAGCGGTCGTTGATCTTCTTGAAGCCGTTCATATCGCAGACCATCAGGGTGAGCGAAAGTTTGTCGCGCTTGCAGCGAGCCAGTTCCCGGTCCAGTTGCAGGAAGAGCGAGCGCGCATTGGGCAGTCCCGTAAGGTAGTCGGTGGTGGCAGAGCTTTCCGCCTGCTGGAATTTGAGAGCGTTCTCGATGGCCAGCGCCATCTTGCCGCTGACCGCCAGAAGCATGCGAAGGTGGTCGGAGGTGAATGCATCTTTCTCGGCGCGGTAGAGTGCGAGAACCCCAATGACACCGGATACGCCTTCCAGGGGAACGGCCAGCGCGGAGCGCAAGGTGCTGAATTTGTCGGGATCGTTTAAATAGCCAGGTTCGACTGAGGGATTGCCGTTGACGATGGGCTTTTTATTCTGCGCCACCCAGCCGGAGAGACCGTCGCCGAGGGGAATGCGCAGGGAATTGAATAGGCGGTAATTGTCTCCGTTGACGTATTCGGGCAGCAGAACGTCGTCGCGCAAAATATAAATGGCGATGGCGTCATAGGGAACCATGGGCTTGAGCTTGACGGAGAAGACGGAAAGGGTTTCGCCCAGGCTCAACGACGCTCCGAGGTTCTGGCTCAACTCAAATAGCGACTGAGCTTCCTGGCGTGCGGCCGCGATGGAAGACAGGAAAGTTGCTTCGCGTCCCAGCGAATCTGAAGTGCCGGCGTTTTCGAATCCGGCGTCGGGAGCCAGGCCGCGAGCCACTTTGAGCATGCTGGGCAGAGGTGCGCCACTGCTGGCCGCGGCCTGCGTCTGTGCCAGATTCTCCAAGGTGCGGTAGCGGCGAGTCAAAACTTCAACCACTTGGGGATCGAAAGCCTTACCGGACTCTGCGGCAATGCGTTTCATGACTTCATCGAGGGGCATGGCGCGGCGGTATTGGCGATCGGAAGCCAGCGCGTCGAGAAAATCAACGGCGGAGAGAACCCGCGCTCCGATGGGGATCTCGGTGCCTTTCAATCCGAAGGGGTAACCTGAGCCATCCCATTTTTCGTGATGGGCGCGCACAATGGGAACCACGGGGTAGGGGAAGCGAACTCGCTCCAGAATTTCCGCACCCACGACGGTGTGGATTTTCATCTTTTCGAATTCTTCCGGGGTCAGACGGCCGGGCTTGGCGATAATGTGTTCCGGCACGGCGAGTTTGCCGATATCGTGCAGCAAGGCGGCGGCGTGTAGAGCTTCCAATTCACTGCCTTTCACCCCCAGTTCCTTGGCCACTTCAATGGCGTAGATGCGAACCCGCTGCAAGTGATCGTGCGTGGTCTGGTCTTTGGCCTCGATTGCGAGAGCGAGGGCTTCGATGGTCCGCAGATGCAGGTCGGCCATTTCCTCCACGTGCCGCTTCTCGTCCTCCAGTTTTCCCAAATACAAACGGTAGGAGCGGTAAATGATATAGATTGCGGGCACAAACAAGAGCGAGGTTTCCCAGTTGAATTCGCGGTTGAACCAACCGATGGCGCCGGCGATGCCCGCACCGACCAGGTAATAGGGGAACGACCAGAAGTAGCAATCCACCAGAATGTGCTGCAGCGGTTTGCCTTCGCTCATCGAGATTACGATCGCGATGCAGCCGGCATTCACGATGAAGTAGATGGAAGCTGCCAGGCAAAGAATGAGCGGATGGTTGCCGATCAGTTGGTTAAGGAGGGTGTTATGGTAGACGAGGAAAGCGAGTGCGGTGGAGAGCGAACCAGCGCAAACGTTGAAGGTTAACTGCATTGCGCCCGACCGGTTCGGGTAGAGAGTCTGGGCGAGCATGGAGACTGCGCCCAAAGTGATGGCTTCGGCAAAGCTCAGTTCGGCCACGGCCACCAAAATGAAGAGAAAATTAACTGAGAGCGTGCCGGTAATTCCGGGCAGGGTTACGCGAAGCCGCGAGGCCAGTATTGCGATTCCCAGATAGCAGATGAACTCAGCAATGTTGTTGCTTTGCTGGTGGATTGCCGCTTCCAGAAGCGAGGCCCCTCCAGCGGCGATCACCAGGCCGACGAAGGCCCTGGCGCCGATAGACAAGCCTTTCCATGAGTGTGCGCTCGCGGACATAAAGATAAATTCAGAGCGCTCGCGTGGTAGTTCTACGCAGGCGACTGGCCTCCTACTCAGGATAGTGAGCTAACCGGTTCATTCACAATGATTTGTAGGTTCCGCGGGAAACTTCAGTAACGCCGGGGACGAGACTTCCGGCCGACTCCCGCACCAGTTTGGCAGGGCTAACCGACGTAGATTCACTACGTCTAAGCGATTGAACCTTTATCTCCGCGCTTACGTATTAAGGAATGAATCCCGATGCGCGTCATAGTGGACATTTTCGCCCAAATCTTCCGCACGTTGTGGGCGCACAAATTGCGTTCGTTCCTGACCATGTTCGGCATTGCCTGGGGCGTGGGGTCGCTACTCCTGCTGGTTGGGCTGGGAGAAGGGTTCCGCTCGGGGAACAAGCGCGAAATGGCGCAGTACGGCAAGGACATCATGTTCATCTACCCGGGGCGGGCGCCGGTGGTGCAGGGCAGCATGAATTCGGCGCGGACGTACCTGCTGACCTATCAGGATTATGCCGATGTTCGCAAAGAGGCTCCGCATGTACGCAACGCCTCGCCGGTGCTGATCCGCGGTGACGTGCGAGCGGTGAGTGAATTTGCCAGCGCCAATGGCGAGATTGCGGGAGTGGAGCCGCAGTTCAGCGAAATCCGCTACCTTCCGCTCAAGCAAGGTCGCTGGCTCAATGATTTGGACGAGTCACAACGACGCAACGTCATTGTGTTGGGCGATGAGCTAGTGAAGAACCTGTTTCCCGGACGGCCAGCGGTAGGTTCGAGCATCATTTTGAATGACATCACCTTCGAAGTAATCGGAACGGTGCAGCGCGTGGGCCGGGGCGACGACAACTCCACCAACATGCGCGGATATATTCCCTTTCGAGTGATGGCGACTCTGTTTCCGCTGAAGGGTGAGAACCACGAAAATTCCATTTCGTTCATCAACTACCAGCCGCGCCTCACCGATGAGCATTTGCTGGCGCAGGATGAGGTCCGCAAACTGGTGGCGCGCAATCATGGCTTCGATTACCGCGACAAGAATGCTTTCGAAGGCTGGGACACAATCCAGAACTCGAAAGCGGTGGGCAGCATTTTTGACGCGATGAATATGTTCTTGGGCGCGGTGGGTATGGTGACGCTGGCGCTGGGCGCGATTGGCGTGATCAACATCATGCTGGTGACGGTAAGCGAGCGCACGCGCGAGATCGGCTTGCGGATGGCTTTGGGAGCAACCCGCCGCAGCATCCTGACCCAGTTTTTTCTGGAAGGAATTTTGCTTACGCTGTTGAGCGGGCTGATCGGCATGGGATTGTCCGCTGCGCTGATGGCGCTGATGGGCAATGTGGAAGGGCAGGGAGGCTTCGATCCTCCGAAACTGGTGCCGGCGACGGCGATTCTGGCGATTGGCAGTTTATGTTTGGCGGGCGTGATCGCTGGGCTTTATCCCGCGCGCAAGGCTGCAATGCTGCAACCGGTGGAAGCTTTGCGCCAGGAATAAGAGATCTTATGTTTCGAGATTTATTTCAGGAAGCTTACGGAGCGATGCGGCACAATCGCCGGCGAACCGCCCTCACCATGCTGGGCATGGCATGGGGCATTGCCACGGTGGTAATGCTGCTGTCCTACGGCGACGGTTTCGGTGAAGCCTGCAAGAACATCTTCGCCAATTTCGGAACAAAATTGATGATCCTGGTGCCGGGCCGCTCCTCCATGCAGGCTGGCGGACAGAAGGCAGGAGCGCAAGTGCGCTTCACCATGGAGGACGTGGATCTGTTGACCACGAACCTTCCGCAGATTACCCACATCACTCCGGAAGTAAGCAAGCAGTGCAACATTCAGTTCGATACTCGAACTTTTACCTTTGGAGTTACCGGAAATTATCCCAACGTTGATTCGGTGCGCGCGCTGAAACTGGGCACAGGCCGCTTCTACAACATGGAAGACCAGATGCAACGCGCCCGTGTGGCCGTGATCGGCTCGGAAGCGAAAGAGAAACTTTTCTCCGGACGCAACGCGCTGGGCGAGCGGGTTCGCATTGATGGGTTGAGCTTTGAAGTGGTGGGCGTTCTAAGCGCCAAGATGCAGGAGGGCGATGACGACATTAACCGCGCGGTCTATGTGCCCTTCACCACCATGAGCGACCTGAAAGACACGCATTATCTGGACTCCATCTGGTTCAACTACGAAACCCCGGAGTATGAACGGCTGGAGCAGGCGGCGCGCGAGGTAATGGCGGGTGAGCACAAGTTTAACCAGACCGACCGCCGGGCGTTGCGCATTTTCAACTTGATGGAGCAGGTTCACCAGTTCGAGGTGATTACCATCGGCTTGAAGATTCTTCTGGGCTTTATCGGGACGCTTACCCTTGGCATCGGGGGCGTGGGGCTGATGAACATCATGCTGGTTTCGGTTACGCAGCGCACGCGCGAGATTGGCGTGGAGAAGGCGCTGGGCGCCCGCCGGACTGACATTCTGCTGCAGTTCCTCGCCGAAGCGCTGACCATAACCTTTCTTGGCGGATTGCTGGGAATCATTCTGGCCTATGCCGTTTCGCTGTCGGTGGGCAGGCTTACGCTGTACAGCGCGATCGCAAAGAACGGCGAGGCCGGGGACATCCGCCTGGTCATTGCTCCCGGCATATTAATCGTGGCCACGCTGATTCTGACGGTGGTCGGATTGATCAGCGGAATGATTCCCGCGCTGCGCGCTTCGCGGCTTGATCCCATTGAAGCCCTGCGCTATGAGTAGCGCTAAAATCTTTTTGTCGCGCCGCCATCCGTCCCTATCCAAACCGTCGCCGCATGTTAGGCTTTTCTGCAGCCTCTGGAGACGCCTGATTGTTCCGCAGAGTTTTTAAAGCATTCCAATATCGCGATTTTCGTCTGATGTGGTTTGGCGCCTGCACCTCCAGCATCGGCACCTGGATGCAGATCGTGGCACAAGGCTGGCTGATTTACCGGCTGAGCCACTCGCCATTTCTACTTGCTCTCGATCAATTTCTCGGCGGCTTGCCCATCTTTCTTTTTTCATTGATCG
Organism: uncultured Acidobacteriota bacterium; assembly: GCA_963758565.1. Lineage (GTDB taxonomy): Bacteria > Acidobacteriota > Terriglobia > Terriglobales > Acidobacteriaceae > Sulfotelmatobacter. Next base: position 532,542 of record CAVWVX010000002.1, read on the forward strand.
GCGGCGTGGTGGCCGATCGCATGGAGCGCCGCAAGGTTTTGTTGGGCTCGCAATATGTGCAAATGGGCACTGCCACCATTCTTACCGTTCTGGTTGCAACGGGCAGGGTACACGTCTGGGAAATTCTTTGTTTGTCGTTCATTTCCGGACTGGCGCAGGCCTTCGGAGGTCCGGCTTATCAGGCGCTGATTCCAACTCTGGTGGAGAAGGAGGATATGCCCAACGCCATCGCGCTGAACTCCATCCAGTTTAATGTGGCGGTGATGGTGGGACCGGCGCTGGCGGGCATAGCCCTGGCAAAACTGGGAGAGCAGTGGTGCTTCGGCCTGAATGCGCTGTCGTTTCTTGCGCCCATCATTTCGCTGACCGTGATTACCACTCGATTTCTTCCGGTGAAGACGACGGAATCCATGTTGACCAGTTTGAAAGAGGGCATTAAGTTCACCCGGAAACAAAGTTCGATGGAGGCGCTGATCGTACTGGCCTTTTGCATGACGGCGCTGGCCATGCCCATGCGAACTTATATTCCCGTCTTCGTGAAAGATATTTTCCGCCGCGGTCCGGAGACTTACGGCAATCTGCTCTCGCTGATGGGATTGGGTTCTATCGTGGGTTCGCTGGCGATCGCGAGTGCGGGCAACATGCGGCGGAAGGGGTTGGTCGCGCTTACGGCACTGTTGTGCCTGGGCGGAGGAATTTCTGTATTCGCGCTGTCGAAATCATTGCCGCTCAGCGGCGGCGTGCTGGTGCTGGTGGGCGCTGCCATGATGGCGGTATTCGCCACCGTGAGTTCGCTGGTGCAGTTAATCACGACCAATGAAATGCGCGGGCGGGTGATGAGCGTTTACAACTTCGCCTTTCGCGGCGGCATGCCCATGGGCAACCTGCTCTCAGGGTGGCTGGTGCCGGCATTCACCGCGCCGGTGGTGCTGAGCGCAAACGGATTCCTGCTGATTCTGGTGGCGCTTTATTTTCTTTTCATTCAACGGCGGCTGGCGGCGCTGTGAAGATTGTGGGAAGGCGCAATTGCAAAATATGCGGCAGGGAAGGCCAGAGTAAAAAATGGCGCGCGAGACATCGCTCTCCCGCGCGCCGATTGCAATTCTTCAATGGGTGATGGAGAACGCCGTTCCTGCCTGATTGGCTCCGCCCGCATAAGTCGTTCCATAAAGCGTGCCGCTGGCATCGATGATCAGGCCGCTATCCGGACTGGCCCCGTCCCCGGCCGTTCCAAACTCATGCAGGATGAATTCCTGCCACGGTCCGGTCGCCCGCGGTTCCAACTCAAAAGCGATTCCACCTTTTCCGCCCCCGAAGGTAGCTCCATACAAATTTCCGGCTGAATCGAAGATCACGCCATCGAACGGTTCGATTCCATCTTTACCGCCAGCGAAGGTGTGCAGCAGTTTCTCTTTCCACTTCCCGCCTCCCTCGGGCATCAGTTCGTAGACGGTTCCGTAGGTGTAGGCTCCGCCGTAGCCGGTGGTTCCGTAAAGATTGCCCGCCGCGTCAAAAATCGGCGGCGCCCAGGGATTGGTTCCGTCCGCGCCGTTGCCGAAATTGTGCAGGATTCTTTCGGCAAATCCTCCGGCCACGGGCGACAACTCGAAAACCACGCCGCAGCCAACGCCGCTCGCGTCGCAAGCAGATTGGTAAATGCCCCCGCCTGTGGTTGTGCCGTAAAGATTGCCAGAGGCATCAATAGTCAGACCGCCGTATGGGTCCGTGCCGTCAGTACCGCTGCCGAAGTTATGGATGATCCTTTCGCTCCAGCTGCCATCGCTCTGCGGAGACAATTCATAAACCGTGCCTGCATTGTTGTGCAGCCCGCCGCGCTGTGTGGTGCCGTAGAGATTTCCCGCGGCATCGAAGACCAACTGGCCGCTGGGAGCCTGGCCATCGCCTTTTCCGAAAGTATGCAGCGTGACTTCGGTCCAACTGCCGTCGGACTGCGGGCTCAGTTCGAGCACGGCGCCATCGCCTGAGGCGCCACCCTCCACCGACGTGGCGTAGATGTTGCCCTTCGAGTCGAAGACGACCGAGCTTTCGGAATAGCTGAAAACGGTGGCGGCGATGTTATACAGCAGATTGTTGGTCCAGGTTCCATTGGATTGGCGTTGCAGTTGCCATACACCGCCGGAGAGTGAAGTGCCATAAAGATTTCCTGCGGAATCCAAGGTTGGGGTCGTAATGGGATCGGCGGATGTCCCGCTGAAGTTATACAAAATTGTTTCCGTTTGCGCCGAGGCGCGCACCGCGGCGAGGTTGGCGAAGGCGAACAGGAACGTGCAGGTCGCCAGTAGCGTGATGGGGCGGGTAGAAAATTTGAGGCTTGGCATGGGAACTCTCCGGACGGGTTGGGATTAGCGTGAGAACTTCTCACAAGGGGGGAGTGGCGAATTTAATGCAAACCCAACGGCCTGTCAATACGGGACCAGCGCTGAGAAGGCGAGCTGTGAAAAGAATTGGTGGCGGCGCGTGGACTCGAACCACGGACCTACGGATTATGAGACCGTCGCTCTAGCCACCTGAGCTACGCCGCCATCTCGTTGATTTGCAACAGCTTGATAAGGAACGGGTAGCCACAGGGCTTTCCGTGCGTTCAAGTGAGATTTTACACGACTGCCGCGGATGATGGAAAGTTGCCCCTCGTAAACGCGGGGCAGTTCACGATCAGTTCGAAGACGAGGCATTGCCCGAAGAGACGATAATCTGCTGCTCATCCCCGGTTCTGATCTTCTGAAAAAAATCTCGCAGGAGAGGATAATTTTTCACGTCGACCGACTGCAGATTAATCATCACCCGACGTTTTACGCTTAATACTCCCTTGCCGTTCTCAACCGTCAGATTGTAAACGGCGGATTTCAGATCAATATTCTGAGTTTTCGGCACGTCACCTACCTGCCAGCCCGAGGGCAGTTCGATGGTCAGTTCATCGTCATTTTCGTAGGGAAAACTGAAATAGACGGGATGGACGCGTTCCGCATGTTCGAATGTATGCTTCTCCTGACCACCGAAAATACCCACGGAGAGAAGCGTGCGGTGACCTGCGGCGGAGGCCCAACCCGGAATCTTTACATCGTACTCGGCTACCAGCGTTGGATCGGAACTGTTCCAGGCTGGTTTATTGGTAAGCTCCGCTTCTGCGGTTATGGGAATGGATTGTTTCAGTTCATCCTCCAGAAACCGCTTGCGCTCCGCATCGTCGTCGTTGCGTTCTTCGATGCGCCTCCACAATGCTGCAAGACCGGTAAATGTTACGGTCGCCTTGCCTTCCAGGTCGCCGGAATCCGTCAACCGGAAACTGGCGTGGCGCTCAACGCGCGATTCGGAGGGAGTCGACAGCGGCGTTGTAATCCAGTTGCCTCCCTCCTTATCCAGTCGCAAGCCCTGCACGTTGGTCAGGCTCCAGGTTAGCAATCCGAAGGGAGTGAAGGCCGTCCCGGGATCGAAGTACAGGTCCTTGCCGTCGAGCTTGACCAGAACAACATTGGAATTAAGTTCCCGCGTGTTCATCAGCTTGGGATTAAAAAAATAGACATTGCGCGAGGAGAGGTCAACCGGGTCGGCCTGCAAACCGGCAGCGCGGACCAATGCCGCGAACAACCAGTTGATTTGCAGATAGTTTCCGTATCCGCGTTTCCACACATCTTCCACGTTGTGAATGTCTTTAAGGTTTTCCCGTTTCCATTCCTGATCTGACTTTTGCCGCTCGAACGAGAAATTGCGGATCTGCTGCGTCCGGGCGTAGATCTTTCGAAGCTTTACCTCTGGAGCATCGGAGGGCTGCACAATTTGCGAGACAGCATCCTCCATGGCTTTGCGCTTGTCAGTGAAACTAGTGAATTCCTGGTACCAAAACTTCCCCACGCTCTTCCAGAATTTATCCGGGTCCGTCTCGGGTGTTGGATTGAAGATATAAATGAAATCCACCCGGGATTGCAGTTCGTATTGCGGAGGCATGTAATCTTCAACTTGGAACGCCGGAACATCGAGGGTCTCCAGCCTGATGATTTTTCCTTCAGTCCTGGGAGGGTGTGTGCCTGCAGGCAAACCTGCGGGCCAATTCATGCGTACCGCATATCTGGTAAACGGGGTGAGCGAGAATTTTGCCTGTTTGGTGAACAAGTCGGCGCTCAAAATCCAGCGAGAAGCAAAAGCGTCCGAGTCCTCTTGAAACTTGTATTCAATGATGCTGCCGACCTGAACATCCGGCATGGTGAATGTCTTGGCCAGGTATTTCACGCCTTTGGCTTTGACAATAGTCTTTTCGTAAACCTGTCCCCCGAAATCGACAATGCTGCCGTCGGGGTGAATCGTTCTCGCCTGAATGTCGCGGACTTTTTCCTGGCCTTTGAGAAAGGGAATTTCCACATCAGCATACTTTCGCCCCTCCTCGGTGAGTATTTTGATCCGCGCATAGGCGCGCTCGCGAGGAACATTGTCGTCACGGTCAACTTGACGGTAGAGGTAAATTGCGGGAGCACCCGGAGCCTTGGGTTCGGCGGTCATCTTCAGTTCTTCCGGCGAAATAGGCAGCCAACCATCGGCATGTGCCGGGACGATCGAAGCGAAGCCGGCGAACAGCACAAATAATCTCAGTAGCGTGGATTTAAGATTCGGCATTTACATCCTTTGTCCGCAGCTCATCCGCTATGGCGACGTAGTTTACCATCACTCTTTTAAAAGGCCTCATTTTAAAGTTCGTTTCTCGATCTGTGATATTTATTGAATTGTTATTGCGCTAACCTCAGCCTATGAAATCCGTTGCCATTATTCCTGCTCGACTCGCATCGACGCGCTTGCCGCGGAAGATGTTGCGCGAGATTGCGGGCAAGCCGCTGGTGGGATGGGTGTATGAAGCGGTGCGTGAATCGCGGACGCTGGCCGATGTAGTCATCGCTACCGATTCTCAAGAGATTTTGCAGGTCTGCCGCCGGAATGGGTGGAAGGCGCAGATGACCTCTACCGAACATCGAAGCGGCACGGAACGCGTGCAGGAAATATCCAATTCAATTGCGGCGGATGTTTATGTGAATGTGCAGGGCGACGAACCTCTGGTACGCGTGGAGCAAGTTGCCACGCTGCTGGAAGTAATGAAAGATCACGTTCAAGTGGGAACGGTGAAGACGGCGTGCCCGCCGGAAGATGTCGATAATCCGAATGCGGTGAAAGTGGTGACCGCGCCCGATGGGCGAGCGCTTTATTTTTCCCGCGCAACCATTCCTTTCGATCGCGATCAAACTCGGCCACGCTACTTCAAACATCTGGGTCTCTACGCTTACCGGAAACCGGCACTCGATCTCTTTGTCAGCCGGCCAGAATCGGTTCTGGAAAAGAGCGAGCGGCTGGAGCAGTTACGCTTCATGGAAAACGGAATCGATCTCTATGTGGGCGAAACTCCTTACGACTCGGTCGGAGTGGACACAGAAGCGGATCTACAGCGCGTGACGGAAATCCTGAGCAAGCGTTAGGTCTCGGGCGCGTCCTGGGCTAAGCGCGCGGCTCTGCGTTCTGCGCTCGGGCCCAGGTTTCGGCGGCGGCCACTCGCTTGGAAATGGCGGGATGCGAGTGGAATAAGGCTTCAATCCACTTGGATGGAGTGCGTTCCGCAAGATTCTGTTGTGCCAATTTGTTCATCGAGGAAATAAAAGGATCAACGCTGGCGATCGATTCAAAGGCGTAACGGTCGGCCTGGCGCTCGTTGAAGCGCGAATAGGCGTTCAGCGCGGGCATCAGGAGGAGCGAGAGTGCGGTCGCAGTGAGTGCCAGCAGAGGAAGGTTGGCGAAGTCGGAAAGTTCCTCGATGTTAAACATGTGGTGATCGACGGTGTAGTGCAGCACCCAGTTCGCCGCCCAGAAGCCGAGCAACGTTATTCCGGCTTGCACAAAAATGCTTTTCAGAATGTGGCAGTGCACATGGTGGCCGAGTTCGTGGGCGAGCACCGCTTCGATTTCCTCGGGGGCGTAATTATCCAGCAACGTATCCGCGAGGATGATGCGCCGCGTGCTGCCCAGTCCGGTGAGCGCGGCATTGGCCTTCTTGCTTTTTTCCGAAAGCTTCCAGCGGTAAACGCCGCGGACCCGCGTACCGGCGTGTTCGCTGAGCAAGACCAAGCGGCGACGAAGGTCTTCATTGTCGAGCGGTTCGAATTTGTAGAAGATTGGAAACAGCACGACCGGCGCGATCTGGGCGAGAAGAATGAATAAGCCGATGAACAATGCCCAGGTGACAATCCACCAATGCTGGGGCGATTGCCGAATCATGAAATAGAGCAACTCCACCACGATGCCAGCCATCACCAATCCCAGCAAGAAACCTTTGGTTTCGTCCCAAAGCCAGCCGCGGAATTTCTGGTTGGAGAGTTGGAAGCTGCGCTCCAGGCGGAAGCCGTAGTAATCGAGAGCGAAGCCAAGAGCTTTGCTGATGAGGAGCAACAACAAAAGATAAATAAACAGCGCGAGGGAATAACTTTGGAAGCCGCGCCGCAGAGCGAGATCGCGCAACCATCCCGTCCATCCCGTGAGCACGAGAACGATTAGAAATGCCGAGCCGATGACAAAATCAGCGACCCCCAGCCAGCGCTGGACACGGTTGTAACGCCGCGCCTGGGGCGAATCCGCGGGGGCCGGTAGTGGGCTCTCAGGCAAAGTCATGGGCAGGTAAAGTATCGCATTATCGTCGCGGCCAATGTTGAGCCGTGATCGTTCAGTCTTTCACAAAACTCTCGGCCGCCGTCAGGATTTCGTCTACCAGTTGCGGCGAGGATGCCTCCGAATAGGCGCGCAGCAAGGGTTCAGTGCCGGAAGCGCGGAATAAGATCCAAGCTTCGGCTCCGTTGCCGTTGGTTGGCGCATCAAGAAAAAACTTTATGCCGTCGAGGTTTTCTTTCTTGACCACGCGATAACGGCCAAGAGTTTTCGTGTCATCGGATGCGGCGCGCTGAATGGCGCCCTGCTTAATTTCCTCTGGAATGTGCAAATCGCGGCGGCCATAGTAGTGTGGGCCGAATTCGCGCTGCAAGTCGGAAACCAGTTGGCCGAGCGGCTTGCCTTCTTCCGCCATTACGTTGGCGAGCAGCAGGCAATTCAATACACCATCGCGTTCCGGCAAAAAACGCGAATAGCCGATGCCGCCGGATTCTTCGCCGCCGATCAGAATGTCGTGCTCCATCATCAGATCGGCGGTGTACTTGAATCCGATCCTGGTTTCGTAAAGTTTGCGGCTGTGTTTGGCGGCAATGCGGTCGAGCATGCGCGTGGTATTAAAGGCGCGCACCACGTCGCCGGACCATTTCTTGCGCTCCAGCAGCCAGCGCAGCAAAACGCAGAATATCTTGTGCGAGTCGACGAAACTGCCATCTTCCGCAACGGCGCCAATACGGTCGGCATCGCCGTCGGTGGCTAGGCCGGCATCGCATTTCTCGCTTAATACAGTTTGCTGCAGCATGGCGATGTGCGGCTGTATGGGCTCGGGATTGATTTCTGGAAACAACGGATTTACTTCCTGGCGGATGGCAACGTGCTGAACGCCGCGCTCGCGGAAAATTCCTGCGAGGATGCCGCGGCCGGAACCATACATGGAATCGATTGCCACTTTGAATTTCGCCTTGCTGATCAAATCCATGTCAGCAAAGCGGCAGACCGCGGCAACGTATGGCGTTTTTAAGTCGACATCCTCAATAGCTGCCTTTGCTCCTTGCGGCATTGCGCCAGCGCGTAACTCTTCCTCCACGCGTTTCATAATCGCGGGCGTGGCGGAGCCGCCAAACTTTCCTTTGAACTTTACGCCATTCCAATTCCACGGATTGTGGCTGGATGTGACCATGACCCCGCCGGCTGCCCCGTGAGTTTTAACCGCGTAGGAAACGGCCGGGGTGGGCGTGTAATCGTTGGCCAGCTTTACGGGGATGCCTGAGGCGGCAATCACTTCGGCAACAATTTGCGCAGCCCGCTGCGAAGCGAAGCGGGTGTCATAGCCGATGAAGAGGCCGCGTTGCGCGTCTTCGTCTTTTAAGACATAAGAAGCGATGGCGCCAGCCACGCGGCGCACGTTGTCGAAGGTGAAGTCATCGGCGATGATGCCGCGCCAGCCGTCAGTTCCGAATTTGATTTCTTGAGGCATAGGTAAATCGTTATCGGCCGTCAGTCGCCGGCGGCCGGCTCAAACACTTGGGAACGGCCGCTGGCCGACGACTTCAGTCATACCAGTTTGTGCAGCTTTTTGTCGTCCAGATGCTTCACCACTTTACCGACATCCTGCGCTTGATGGCGGGTGGTGATCAGCAAAGCATCTTCCGTCTCCACCACCACCAGATCGGTGACGCCGATGGTAGCGACATATTTACCCGGAGCGTGAACGTAATTGCCGTGCGCATTCAAAATGAAAACGCCTTCGCTGTTAATGATATTGCCTTCGGGCGAAGAGTGTTTTGCGGTGTGGTGCTCGTGCAGCGCGGTCCACGAACCGAGGTCGTTCCAGCCGAAATCAGCGGGCAGGCAGAAAAGATTGCTGGCTTCTTCGCCTTTGGCGGAGCGCGGTTCGAGCACGGCATAATCCACGCTGATGTTTTCGCACTTGGGATACAGCCGGCGGAAGGTCGCAGCAAATTTACTGGTGCCATAGGCAGCGGCGATCTCTTCCAGCAGGGAAGCCGTTTTGGGCAGATGTTCGCGCAAGGCGTTGGCGAGTGTGCGGGCGCTCCACAGAAACATGCCGCTATTCCAGAAGTAGTTTCCAGCGGCAACAAACGTGGCTGCTTTTTCGGTATTGGGTTTTTCAGTGAAGCGCCGCACGCGGAGAGCGTCTTCCTGGTATAGGCCGCCGGCTTCGATGTATCCATAGCCGGTCTCGGCGCGATTGGGGCGGATGCCCAGCACGACGATGTTTTCGCCGGCAGCCGCCAACTCGGCTCCGCGTTCGATGGTGGCGCGATAGTTTTCTTCGTCCGCGATCACGTGATCGGAAGGGAACATGCCAATCACCGCATCGGGATGATCCCGCAAAAGAAGGAATGCGGCGAGCCCAATTGCGGGAGCGGTGTTGCGTCCCATAGGCTCGGCCAGAACCTGGGTCTTCGCCAGCTTGGGCAACTGCTTGAGGATGGCGGGACGCAGGTCGTCGTTAGTGATGATCCAAAACTGTTGGGCAGAAGCCAAGGGCAGCAATCGCGCCACGGTCTGCTGGATCATAGTCTGCTTGCCGTCCAGCGCCAGCAATTGCTTGGCGCGCTTTTTCCGGCTCAAGGGCCAGAAGCGCGTGCCCCGGCCGCCGGCGAGAATTACGGGATAGAAGTTTAAGTTTTTAGCCAAAGTATTCTTTCGCAACAATTTTACATTCTTGTTTCCGGTTCGCGTTGTACCGCTCCCGGCACGCGCGAACGCATTAACTCGAGCGTCCACTGCGGACGAACCGTATATTGTTCCACAGATGCGGGAATGACAACGGCGTCGCCTTTCGCCAATGTGATCGCATCCGTCCCGGGCGATTCCACGATGCCGCATCCTTCCGTGGCTACTAGTATTTGCGCCGAACTCTTTCCCGAGTCGTCACGCGTGCTCAATTCCTGCGCGTCCTTCATCTCAAACATGTCGACCATAAAATACGGAGCCGCCACCAGCGGAGCGAGACGGTTGTGGCTGCCGATTTGCGAGGGAGCCGGCCTGATCACTTTTCCCGACGCAGCCTCCGCTTTCACCGCTGCCAGGCCTTGTTCCAGATGAAGTTCGCGCGGGCGGCCGTAATCATACAAGCGGTACGTGGTATCGGATTGTTGCTGCGTCTCAACAATGACGGAACCCGGCCCCAGTGTGTGCACCGTTCCGCCAGAAACATAAATCATGTCGCCGGTATATACGTTTAGCCAGTTCAGCAACTCTTCGGCGCGATTGCCGCGGATCGATTCTTCCAGTTGGGCCACCGTTGCCCCTGGCTTCAGGCCCAGACCGACCTGCGAACCGGGCTTGGCGTGGGCCACATACCAGCACTCCGTTTTCCCCCAGGGCTGGCCGATTTGTCGCGCCCGGGCATCGTCGGGATGTACCTGCACGGAGAGTTTTTCGTGGGGAAAAAGAAATTTCACAAGCAAAGGGAAGCGGCGGGGATCGCGGGCGGCATCGCCCACCAGTGCCCGCTGATACTTCTCACTGACCTGCGCCAGAGTCTGTCCGGCAAGCGGGCCATTTGCAATCTGGCAATCGTCACCGGTGAGCCAGGCTTCTCCGATTTTCTCTTCGAAAGCGCGATTGGGATAAATCGGTGACAGATCCAGCGTGCCCCAAGGCCGAGGGTCGAAGCGCGGCAGCATTAAAAATGGATAGAGACCACCCATGAAAATAACTTACATGAAAAAAGCCGTTCGCGAACGGACGGCTACATCCGAAGATAAACATCAGTTCATGGACTTCTGGCGCGAAGCCTTAAAGCGATGCGAAAAACTTGCGCATTCGTTCCAGCCCGCGGTCCAACTCTGCTTTCGAGGTCGCGTAGGAAACCCGGATATGGTCGCCGGTGCCGAAGCCTTCCCCTGGCACGGTAGCTACGTGAGCTTCGCGAAGCAGCCGTCCAGCCACGTCCGACGCGGACTTTACATTGGGGCGTCCCAGGAACGCCGAGATATTGGGATACGCGTAGAAAGCGCCTTCCGGCAGCGTGCAGGTGATGCCGGAGATTGACCGCAAGCCTTCTACTACATGGTCACGAAGTGTAATGTACTCGCGGCGCATTTGCTCGACACATTCCTGGGGTCCCTTGAGCGCGGCCACCGCGGCCTTTTGCACGATAGAAGTCGGATTCGAGGTGGACTGGCTCTGCAGCTTAGACATTGCGCTTACGATTGATACTGGGCCAAGCGCGTAGCCCAGTCGCCAGCCTGTCATAGCGTAAGTTTTTGAGAGCGAACCCAGCACCACGATGCGCTCTTTAAACTCGCGCAGCGAGCCAACGGAAAAATTCTTGCCGGTGTAATTGAGGTAGACGTAACACTCGTCGGAGAGAACCCAAATGCCGCGCTCGTGGGCAAGGCGAACAACTTCCGTCAGGTCTTCCGCGCTCATCACCGCACCGGAGGGATTCGATGGCGAATTCAGAATGATAACTTTCGTCTTCGGAGTAATGAGCCGCGCAACCATTGCAGCGGTGACGCGGAAGCCCTGGGCTTCGTCGGATTCGAGCAGCACGCATTCACCGCCGGCATAGCGGACGATGTCTTTGAACGAAACCCAGTAAGGCACCGGGAGAATTACTTCGTCGCCGTGATCGACCAGCACCTGAATCGCGTTGAATAGCGCATTCTTGCCGCCGGTGGAGGCGATGACTTCTTCGCGGCGATAGTCGGAATCGAAGTCGATGGCATGACGATGCACAATGGCATCGCGCAATTCGGGGGTGCCGGGGACTGCGGTGTATTTCGTGAAGTTGCCTTGGATGGCGGCGATGGCTGCGTCTTTAATGTGCTGTGGCGTGGAAAAGTGCGGCTCACCCGCGCCGAAGTCAACCACGTCGATGCCCTGTGCTCGCAGCTTGTCGGCCTCGGCCACCACCGCCATGGTGGCGGAAGGTTGGATGCGGTTGATTCGGTCGGTAAGCTTCAGAGCCTCGGTGGTTGCAGTGGTCATGCCTTTTTCTTCCTTTTTGTCAGTACTTTGGGATCCAATTCTCTTCCGCCGAGATCAATGCGATCCAGAATTTCGATTGCCCGCGGCTCCGGCTGTTTGGATGAAACGATTTTGTCGCGCAGCTTCTGCTCCACAATTTCCGGAACCAATCCCTTAACCGGGCCGCCGGCCTGGGCCACCTCGCGCACCAGGCGCGAACTGACGTAAGAATATTTATCGGCGGGCATCATGAAAACAGTCTCAAGCGTGGGCTCGAGCTTGCGGTTCATCAAGGCCATCTGCAATTCGTACTCGTAATCGCTGATGGCGCGTATGCCGCGCAGAATGCAGACCGCCTGCATGGACTTCGCATACTCGACCATCAGGCCGTCAAAGGTATCAATGCGAACATTTTTCAGATGGCCGGTAAGCGCTCGCAGCATTTCCAGCCGCTCGGCCACCGTGAACATGGGAGTCTTCTCCGAGTTGCGCAGGATGGCGACTACCAGTTCCTCAAAAATCTTGGCTCCCCGCTCCATCAGATCGAGATGCCCGTTGGTGGGTGGATCAAACGAGCCAGGATAGATCGCGATGCCTTTATTCAATCGTCCTCACAGGAAGGCGGGGCTGAATAGAAGATTCTATGCGGGCGGACGGGAGATGGCAATTCGAGAATGATTCATCAAGTCGGTCAACTTTACAGTTTGTCATCCCTCGCTTTCGTTCGGGATGACAAACCGTAAAATCCTAGCGCTTCGCGGCTACCGGAACTCTGGCAGCCTCAGGCGCTGCACTCGGCATGGTTGTGACTCTTGCGCTTTGCGGCGGAGCTTGCGCCGATCCGTTCGCCGGTTGGGTTTGGGGCGCTGCCGGAGCACCCGTCAGGCCCAGAGCTTTGCGCACTTCTGCGTCCAGCTTGGCCATGGTGTCTTTGTTGTCTTTGAGGAACTGGCGGGCATTTTCGCGGCCCTGGCCGATGCGTTCCCCTTTGTAGCTGAACCAGGAGCCGGATTTTTCGAGGATGTTGTTATTCACTGCGATATCGAGCAGGTCGCCTTCGCGGGAAATCCCTTCGCCGTAGAGGATGTCGAACTCGGCCTCGCGGAAGGGCGCGGCCACTTTGTTCTTGACGACTTTTACGCGGGTGCGGGAACCAGTCACGACGTCTCCGTCTTTGATGGCGGCGATGCGGCGAATGTCGACGCGCACTGACGAGTAAAATTTCAGCGCGCGACCGCCGGTTGTGGTTTCGGGATTGCCGAACATCACGCCGATTTTTTCCCGGATCTGATTGATGAAGATCAAACAGGTGCGCGACTTGGAAACCGTTCCGGTCAGTTTGCGCAGCGCTTGTGACATCAGCCGCGCCTGCAGGCCCATGTGGCTGTCTCCCATTTCGCCGTCGAGTTCAGCCTTGGGCACCAGCGCCGCCACGGAATCGACCACCAGCACGTCGATGGCGTTCGAGCGCACCAGCGCTTCGGTGATTTCGAGCGCCTGCTCGCCATAATCCGGCTGCGAGACCAGCAGGTTGTCCACATCGACGCCCAGCTTCTTGGCGTAGCCGGGATCGAGCGCGTGCTCGGCATCTACAAATGCAGCCATTCCGCCTGTCTTTTGCGCCTCGGCGATCACCTGCAGTGTGATGGTGGTCTTGCCGGAAGATTCTGGCCCAAACACTTCCACCACTCGGCCGCGGGGAAATCCGCCCACGCCCAGGGCTGCGTCGAACGAGATGGCTCCGGTGGAGATCACGGAGATGGGGACGATAGCCTCCTTCGATCCCAAGCGCATGATCGACCCTTTACCAAACTGCTTTTCAATCTGTGAAACCGCCATCTCGATTGCTTTGCCGCGTTCATCCGCCATGGAAGTGGCTCCTTTGGTCACCGAACTAAATGGAAACTAATCTGGCCGGATTATACATACGGATCGAAGCGAAGGAAAGGCGAATATCGAAAATAAACAGTGGAAAAGTTCCAAAATGGGCACTGAGCTACTTGGCAAGCCTCTTGTAAAGCTCACGATGTCTCTCGTTGGAGCGGCGATAGCAGTCCATCACCGCAGGCCTTACCAAAGCGCTGCGAACGTTGTGCAGGTAATGCTCCAGCGCCCGCTCCAGCACAAAGCGCTGCGACTGACCGTTCTCCTTGACCACGGAGACGAGTTCCGTATAGAGCTTGGCGTCGATTTCCAGAGCGATCTTGACGGTACGCGGCATGGGAGTCGTTCCTGAGTTCTAGCGGTCCCCAAATAGTACGATCAATATACGTCTACGTGGATGGCTTACTTCCTCACAAAAGGGAGGTTGCTGAATGTTCAACATCCCCCTTCGTTCTCTGCTAATGCAGTTGCGCGTCACATCCATCGCACAGAGTTGTGTGAAACTCGACAGGTGCGGAATCACGGGCATACACAATCGCGGAGTTTGTGAAGTTTGTGACCCTGCCGCCCTTGAACGAAACCTCGATTTCACGCGGCGACTTCCATTGGACGTGCAATTCTGAGAAATCGGAGCCATGCAAGAAACACTGGAGACGGCTGGTCGGAAAATCGCCGCTGAAGTGGTTCGCAACGCAAATGTCTACGTTCCGGATGGCCGACTTGTGAAACTCCTGTGAACGAACAAGCACCTTGAAATCACCGTTCTCGAATTCTGTGACGGTCTCATCAGCTTTGCCCCTGATGCAGGATTCTAAGACTCCCAGGGTGAATGACGACACCGCGATTCCCAATAAGAAACAAAGGACACCAATCGCCGCCGTGTGCGTTCTCTTCAACATCCCTATCTCTGCAGCAAATCCACCGGCGCGGTCACATCGTGCACCCGAAAATACTTGGCCAGTGCCGGATACTTGCGCGCCACCGCTTCGTACATCGCGTAAGCCACGTTGCGGTAAGAAACATGCCCAGCCGGCGTGGTGCGCAGTTCAGAGATGTAGACGGCTTCGGCGAAATCCATCTTGAAGAGGGCACGTTTGCGGTAGGCCAGAGGGATGGCGTACTGGGAATTTTCTTCTGCTTCAGGCGTGTTACGCCCGGCTAACTTTTCGATCGCCGTTTGTACATGGCGCATGGCGGCATCGTAGCGTAGGCGCATGCCGGCGTCTTCCACGTCGAGCAGCATCTCGTATCCGTGCTGCGTGGTGAAGCCCTGCATCACCTGGATGCAGCGGCGGTGGCGGTGCATGTCGCGGAAGCCGCCAATATCCATCAGGATGTCGAAGCGGAACTGCTGGCCGGCGCGGAAGCCGCGCAACATTTCATCATGCTTGCCGCGATGTCGCAGCGCGAGATCGATGATCTCGCGGCGGAAGCGCTCACCGGAAACCTGCAGCGCCTGCCGCACTTGCCGGTACGAGTGGTGACAATGCTCGTAGAGCAACGTGGTCGCGATCTCAACCTCAAGCGGTTCTTCGTCGAGCAGGTCGACGATGGCCTTGGAGGGCGCGACCGCTTCGCTCTTCATCAACTCGGTCGCAGCCTGCCGCAATTCGCGGCGGGTTTCCATCTCGTAGGGATTCGGGTCGGCATATTTGACTAGCGTGGGCGCGACTCGAACTTCATGCAGCAATTCCTGCTCGGCCCGCGCACCCAATTCTGAACTCACCGCGCGAATGTCTTCCACCAGTTTCTTCAGCGACTCGGCATTTACGTTGTAGGCCGCCGTAGTCGCGGCTTTCTTCAGCGACTCGCCCAGCACCCGCACCTCTTTATGCGTATGCGACAACAGATGCGCCACCTGGATTTCCAGCGTGCGCGCATTGACGATCTCGCCCAGAGAAGTATTCGTAGACAGCGGGAGCAGATAACGCGTGATGTCGAAGGCGCGGGCCTTCAGGGTGCGCTCGTACTGCTCCTGCTTCATCTCGGCGGGCTTGGGAGTAATGCTGATCAGGTGCTGCGTCATGTGAGCCGAGAGCGCTTCATACTCCGCGAAGAGAAAATCCAGCGTCTCGCAGTAAAGTTTGCGGCCCTCGCCATCGGCCCCGAAGTCGGGAACGTAGTAGCCGCTCTTCTTGAAATCCTGGTAGCGGGTTGAGCGCTCTTGACCGTCCCATCGCTGCTCGTCGGCCAGTTCGATCGCCGCCAGAATCGAGAGCCTTTCCACCGCCAGCGCAATATGCGCCAGGTCGGCAATCGAGCGGTGTCCATACTGAAAATAAAAAGTGTTGAGAAACTTTTCCGCCTTCTGCGTGCTGATCTCGCGCAGAGACTCTTTCATCGACAGGGACGAGCGCGAATACTTCGCCATGGCATAGGCCTGGATTTCGGGCTCGACGCCATACACTGCGAAGACCTCGGTGGAGGGAGCGTCTGGCTTTGGCGGCTCTATTCTCAAGTCGCTCTCCGGAGCTGAGGCTCTCTGCGGAGGGCGATGTCCCGGCCCAGCGTTCTGAGAATCGGAACTGTGAGCGGTTTCTTTCGGATTCAGCGGCATGGCGGATACTTCATCTGGAGCTATGGGTGTCATGGAAGTGTTCGAATGGTAATCGGCAATCGGAAGCGACGCAACGAGTTTTAAAAATCATACGAGCCCACGCTGTGGATATCGCGGACAAATCTTATGGTGACTGCCAGTCGCGCGAGTTTGGCCTAGAATAGTGGGTGCATCCCCTTCTGCAAATCATAGAGCACCGTCCCTGGCCGCTGCCGAGCGGGCCATGGATCATGCAGCAGACCTGGCATGACCTTCTGTTTGCCCATTGGCCTCTGCCTGAAGCAATGCTGAGGCCGCTGGTTCCTGCCCAACTGGCGCTCGATTCTTTCGATGGACACTGCTGGGTGGGAGTGGTTCCGTTTCGCATGAGCCACATCCACCTGCGAGGTATCGTCCCAATCTTCGGCCTGTCCCAATTTCCGGAATTAAATGTGCGGACCTACGTGACCTATGGCGGCAAGCCTGGCGTTTATTTTTTTAGCCTGGATGCCGCCAATCATCCCGCGGTGTGGACCGCGCGTGCCTTTTTTCATCTGCCTTATTTTTATGCCGCGATGAGTTCGCAAGAGGTAGACGGAGAAATTCACTACCATTCCCGGCGGCAGGGATGTGTAGCCGAGTTTAGTGGACAATTCCGGCCCGTTGCCGAGGTTGGCCGGAGTGAAAGCGGTTCGCTCGCTCGCTGGCTGACCGAACGCTACTGCCTTTACACAGTTCATCGCGGCAAGGTTTACCGCGGTGAGATTCATCACCCGCAATGGCCACTGCAAGATGCCGCAGCGGAACTCGAAATTAATACTGTGGCCGCAGCGGCGGGAATTGCTCTGCCCGCCGGCACACCCTTGCTGCACTTTGCCTGCAAACTCGAGGTCCTAATCTGGCCCTTGCGGCGCGCCGAATGAAAGCGCGGCGGGTATAATCGCACGTTCCGGGCAAACCTACTCAATAGAAATCGTACGTTGGAGCACACAAGAAAATGTCTCTTAAAGATCGGGTAGCCTTCGTTACGGGCGCATCGCAAGGCATTGGGCGAGGATGCGCTTTGAAACTTGCCATCGAAGGCGCGGCCGTTGCCGTCGCCGCTCGCAATCAGGAAAAACTCGACGAACTGGTGAATGAAATCACGTCCTCCGGCGGTAAGGCCGCGGCTTTCGCCCTCGACGTTACCGATGAAGAACAAGTCAAGGCCTGCATCAAGGCTGCCGCCGCGCACTTCGGCAAAATCGATATCCTGGTGAACAACGCTGGCATCACCCGCGACCAGCTTGTCATGCGCATGAAACGCGCCGACTGGGATGCGGTGCTGCAAACCAATCTCACCTCGGCCTATCTTTGCACGCAGGCCGTCAGCACTTCCATGCTCAAACAGCGCTGGGGACGCATCATCAACATTGCCAGCGTCTTCGGCCAGATGGGGCAGGCGGGGCAGGCAAACTACTCCGCTTCGAAGGCCGGGCTGATCGGCCTGACTATGGCGATCGCGCGCGAACTGGGATCGCGCAATATCACCTGCAATGCCGTTGCTCCGGGCTTCATTGAGACCGCGATGACGGAAGTGCTGGGCGATGAGTTCAAGCAGAATGCCGCGAAACAAATTCCGCTGGGCCGTGTGGGATCGGTGGAGGACGTGGCCAATGCGGTGGCGTTCCTCGCATCTGACGCGGCTTCCTACATCACGGGCCACGTGCTGAATGTTAACGGCGGCATGCTGATGGGATAGCAAACCTCAAACCCAGGAGACGTAGAGGTTCACAGACAAAATGAAAGCTGAGAGCGAAACTTCTAAGAACCTCCCTGTGGGCTCTACGTTGCAACGTTTGATCTTCGCGCAAGCCGAAACCCCTCGGCAGATCGAGCAAGCGCGGGAACTATTCCTGGAGTATGCGCGATCCCTCGGCTTCAGCCTCTGCTTTCAAAACTTCGACCAGGAACTCGCCGGACTCCCCGGCGATTACGCCCCTCCCGCCGGCCGGCTGCTTCTTGTGGAGTTGGAAGCCCAACTCGCGGGCTGTGTCGCGCTGCACGGGTTGGAGCCTGGCATCTGCGAGATGAAGCGCTTGTATCTTCGTCCGCAATTTCGCGGCAAAGGGTTAGGGCGTGTTATTGCGGACCAAATCATCGCTGAAGCGCGTCAAATCGGCTATCAACGCATGCGACTTGATACCGTTGAGCCGGTGATGACAGACGCGGTCGCCATGTACCGCAAACTCGGATTCGTAGAAATTGCTCCCTACCGTACTAACCCGATTGCCGGGGCAATGTACATGGAGTTGAAATTGTGAATCCGCGGATCTTTGTCATGAAAGGTTCCACGACCATGAAGAAGATTTCACTTTTATTTTTGGCCGCAATTTTTGTGGCCAGTGCCTTCGCCGCCGACAGCAAATCCGTCTCTTACAAAAGCGGTGACGAGACGGTTCAGGGCATTCTCTACACCCCTTCTGGTAGCGGCCCGTTTCCCGCCATCATGGTCATCCATGAATACTGGGGATTGAATGATTGGGTGAAAGAGCAAGCTTCCAAACTGGCCGATCAAGGCTACGAAGCTTTGGCCATCGATTTGTATCGTGGCAAGGTGGCCAGCGATCCCGATACGGCCCATCAACTGATGCGCGGCGTTCCTGAGGACCGCGCCAAGCGCGACCTGCACGCCGCTTTTGTTTTCCTGCAATCGCAGGCGAACGTGAAGAAAGACCGCATCGGCGCCATTGGATGGTGCATGGGCGGTGGCTATGCGCTCAACGTTGCTCTGCAGGAGCCTACGCTGGCCGCCGACGTAATTAACTATGGCCATCTCGCCACCGATCCCGAGGCCCTGAAAAAAATCAATGCTCCGATTCTGGGTTCCTTTGGCGCCTTGGACCAGGGTATTCCCGCGGCGGATGTGAAAAAGTTCGGCGACACCCTGCATCAGATGGGAAAGAAAGCCGACATCAAGATTTACGACGACGCCGGCCACGCCTTTGAAAATCCCGACAACAAAAATCCTCCGGGCTACCGTCCGGAGGATGCCGCCGACGCCTGGAAGCGTACGCTGGCATTCCTGGCGGAAAACCTGAAGAAGTAAACTACCACCCGCGGGCGGCTTTCTGTTTGCGCTCCCGCGGGTTGCTTGCACAGTGTTAAGGCATTAAGTTTTTTACTTGTCAAGGGGCGGGGAAATTAGTGGCTGGGATATGGCACTAATTTCCACTTGCCAGAAATTGCCGATCTGGTTACTATGTCGCATCCTGCAATGCTCCCTCAGATCAATATCGGACAAACCATTCGGGACTACCGGCTGCAAAAAGGCATGTCCCAGGGCGACATCGAAAAACGTACTGGCCTGCTGCGATGCTATCTGTCCCGCGTAGAGAACGGCCACACTATCCCGTCGCTTGATACGCTCTCAAAAATTGCCGGCGCCATGGAGATTGCGCTCTCGCAATTCTTCTCCGAATCCGGGCACAGCAACGGCAATAAAGGACTGCCGCAACTCTCCGACGACGAAGTCCGCTTCCTCAGCCAGGTCCGCCGCTACGCCACCAATTTGAACGATAGCGACCGCAAGCTGGTGTTGGCCATGGTGAAGAAGATGGCGGCGAATTCCTCGAAGTAAGCTGCGAGCTGTGAGCCTCGAACCTATCCGGAACTAGCCTTACAGCTGCTGGAAATCCCCCAAAAATCTTGGGAAGCTAAATAAGCTCGGCTACGCGTTCGCTCGCAGCTCGCGGCCCGCGACTCGCAGCTCGCAGCTTACTTTCGTACCATGACCCTTGGTGACCGCGCGTTACCTCGCCCCTGCCCACATTCCTCCATACACTGTGCATGGAGACTCCTCAGTGACCACCGATGAAGAACTGAATGTGCTCGAGACCCAGCTGCGCCGGCTGAAGATCGAGTATGAATGTTTTTTTAGCAATCCCACTAAACGGCCCCCCACTGACATTGAGTGGAAGGTGTTGTCGCTGCTGCGCAAATTCTCTGATGGCGGACGAATGAGCTTCTCCCAGCGCTTCCGCTATAACGAAATGGCGCAGCGCTATGCCGTTTACAGCGATCTATGGCGCAAGAAATCGCGCATTCGCGAAGAAGGCTACCGCCGCCCGCAGGATGCGTTGCTGGCCGTGCAGGGCGTCCGCACGGAGGAGGAGACCAAGCCGCAGCATCATCCGGTTTACGGATTAAGTAAAGCTGCCGCTGCTGCAGGCGAGGCGCCCGCTGCCATTAGTTCGCAGCCCATCATTCTGCACACCGCTGCCGAAAAACCAGAGAACGATCAGGTCGAGCGCCTGTTCAACACGCTGGTCGCCGCCAAAAAGAAGGCCGGAGAAAATGTCTCCGGTAACCTCGATTCTTTTTCCACCTTCGTGCAAAAAAAGACGCAAGAGATCCGCAAGCAGTACGGCTGTGCGGATGTGGAATTTTCTGTGGAGCTCGCCGACGGGCATGTGAAGCTGAAGGCTAAGGCGAAAGCGTAAGCCACGCTGGATTTACTTTCCCAGCAAGATCGTCCCATCCGTTTGTATGACGTAGATCTTCTTGTCGAGGGTTCCGACGTACTCGGGAATGGACGGCTTTCTCGTCAGAACATAAAAAACGTCGCTGTCCTCGGGAGTAAGGCTGAGCACGTGTGTATGGTAGCTAGAAGCGGTGCCCTTCTTGATCGTGAAATCAAGGATCGATTTGTGCATTTGCCTCTTCTCAACCATCGAACCACCATCTGCGGAGAAGGTATATCGCAGATCGCCGCCGAGAGGGTAGATGCCATTTTCTGTCTGTGCCGGCAGTAGATAGACGTACAACTGACCTGTCTCCGAAGGGATTGCGTAAGCGTTGTAGGGTCGGTTTACGGTCCCAAGATCCTTCAGGGCTGATTCAAAGGCCTTAGCCGCGTAGAGATAAAAGTCCGCACTCGCCATCGGAGGATCGTACTTCCGCGCCGTAAAAAATTCTGGCCTCGTGCCCTGCGTGGCTTGATACACAGTCAGGAATTTGTCATGCGTATCGCTGAGGCGGCCAAACACAACGACCCAACCTGCCTCGGACTTCCTGGCGATGTAATAGCGCGTACTGCCCTTTTCCGGTTTCAAGTCTTGAACCACATCTGTCGCGTGCCACGATGCAACGTCATATTCAGCGAGCATTTTGCCACGGGCGGTCACGGCTCGCAGATCGGCCGCTGTAGGAACTTTGTTTTCCTGCTCGGCCGTCTGGCCGAAAAGCGCCGAGCACAAAGCGAGCAGGATCAATGGCAAAGCTGATCTTCGATCCATCGCAAACCTCTAAAGCCGAGCAATTGTACCTTCCCCTACACAAGAACCGAAATTACGCTCCTCACAGCATCTGCTGATAGAATCTTCGGTCGCTCCGCACTCATCCTTCACATCCGAGGCTTTCCATGTCCCGCAGCACTACCCGCATCCAGCGCGCCATTCTCAGCGTCACCGATAAGACCGGACTCGTTGATTTCGCCCGCCAGCTCTCCGGCCTGGGGATCGAACTCGTCTCCACCGGAGGCACGGCCAAGCTGCTGCGCGATGCGCGGATTCCGGTCAAAGATATTTCGGAGCTTACCGGCTTCCCCGAGATGCTCGACGGCCGCGTCAAGACCTTGCATCCCAAGGTGCACGGAGGCATCCTGCACCGCCGGGAAAACTCCGCGCACACCGCCGCCGTCGCCGAGCACGGCATTCAGCCCATCGACATGGTCGTGGTCAATCTTTATGCCTTCGAGAAGACAGCCGCCGATCCCAATGTCACCTTCGAGAATTTGATTGAGAATATCGACATCGGCGGACCCTCCATGATTCGCTCCGCCGCTAAAAATTTCCACGATGTGGCCGTGGTCTGCTCGCCGGCCGACTATCCGGCCATCGCCGAGGAACTGGCGCGGACCCAAGGCACGCTGTCGCTCGAAACCAAATGGAAGCTGGCGCAAAAAGCCTTCGCCACCACTGCCGCATACGATTCGGCAATCGCCTCAACTCTGGAAGCGATCCCCGACATCGGCTCGCGCCATACGGGGGCGGGAGGCGGTCCGCTGGAGCGAAGCTCCGCCGCAAACTTTCCCCATATCCTCCGTCTCTCATTCCAGAAAACCCTCGACCTGCGCTATGGCGAGAACCCGCACCAGAAGGCCGCCATGTATTCCGATGGCTCGGGCGCCGGCGTGGCCAATGCGCGCCAACTTCAGGGCAAGGAACTCTCCTACAACAACATCGTCGACCTGCAAGCCGCCTGGGACCTCGCCCAGGAATTTGATGCGGACGACGGTCCGGCCTGCGCCATCATCAAGCACACCAACCCTGCCGGCATGGCTACCGGAAAGACTCTTGCCGAAGCCTACCAGCGAGCCCTCGAATGCGATCCTGTCTCCGCGTTCGGAGGCGTCATCGGAGTGAATGTTCCCATTGACCTCGAAGCCGCCGAAGAGATGCACAAACTCTTCCTGGAAGTGATTGCCGCCCCCGGCTTCGACGACGCTGCCAAAGCAAAATTTGCCACCAAGAAAAACCTGCGGTTAGTGGAGGTGAAAGCTGCGCCGCAGAAATGGATTCTGAAAAACGTGTCCGGTGGAATCCTGCTGCAAGACAACGACCTGCGCCCCTTGCAGGATCTCGATCTGAAAGTCGTCAGCCGGCGCGCCCCCACACCCGAAGAAACTCAGGCGCTGCTCTTCGCCTGGAAGGTTTGCAAGCACGTCAAGTCCAACGCTATCGTCTACGCCCGCGATGGACAAACCGTGGGCGTCGGCGCTGGCCAGATGAGCCGGGTCGACTCGGCGAAGATCGGCGCCATGAAAGCGCAGTTGCCGCTGAAGGGAACTGTCGCAGCCTCTGACGCCTTCTTTCCGTTTGCCGATGGCGTGGAAGAAATCGCTAAGGCAGGGGCGACCGCGGTCATCCAGCCCGGCGGTTCGCAGCGCGATGCCGAAGTAATCGCCGCCGCCGACCGGTTGGGCCTGGCAATGCTATTTACCGGAGTGCGGCACTTCCGGCACTAACCAAACCAACGATTCACAAATTTACTAATCTTGACACTTGCCCCTATAGTCCCTGTACTTCCGGACCGCTCATGGCGCGCGTATCAAACGTGTTTTTCCCCAATTCTTTCGCCACCGAGTTAGAATTAAGGAACCCTGTCCCCGGTGCTTTTGCATCCAATGGATATGATTTCGGGAAGTGCAGGAAGTTGCAGCGGCAGCGTTCCAATATCAGGCTTCAGCAGAATTGATTCCAGCCCACTCAGGTCAAGCATGAAAAAAGTTTTTGGCAGTACGTTAATTTTGTCGGTGCTCGCAGCGGCTGCGGCCGCGCAAACCAAGCCAGCAGCATCCGCGGCCAAGCCCGCCGATTCCAAGGCGTCGCCGGCGAACTCTGTGCCGCGCAAACTGGACCGCTCTGCCGCCTACTTCCATTACACCCTGGCGCACATGTACGAGGAGCAGATCACGATCTACGGCCGCAGCGAACTGGCCAATAAGGCGATGGAGGAATATCGCCTGGCCATTGAAGCCGATCCCTCATCTGAATTCCTCACCTCCGCGCTCGCCGAACTTTATGTCAAGACCGGACGCATTCGCGACGCCGTGCTCGAAGCCCAGGACATTCTTAAACGCGATCCCGGCAACATTGAAGCGCACAAACTGTTGGGACGAATTTATCTTCGTTCACTGGGCGATTTGCCCGGGGGCGGCAGCAACAATGGCACCGACAACGTTCTCAAGCTGGCCATCGAGCAATACGAGCAGATCGTCAAGATCGAGCCCAACAATGTGGACGATCATCTTCTGCTCGGCCGCCTCTACCGCCTGAACAACGATTTGCAGAAGGCAGAGGACGAACTCAAGACCGCGGTCAAGCTTGATCCGGATTCCGAAGAAGCCATCACCACGCTCTCGCTGCTCTACACCGACGAAGGCGATACCACACACGCGCTGCAAGTGCTGAGTTCCGTTCCCGATACGCGGCGCTCTGCCAAGCTGTACGCCGCTTTGGGCGCGACTTACGAGCAGCGCAAGGAATACAAGAGTGCGATCGACGCCTACAAGCACGCCATTCAATCGGATCGCGACAATCTCGATGCCATCCGCGGCCTCGCCGAAAACCTTTTGAACGATGGCCAGATTGATGCCGCCCTCGACCAGTACAAAGTAATCGCCGACGCCAATCCGGAGGACGCGCAAACTTACTTGCGTATCTCTGAAATTTACCGCCGCCAGGGAAAATACGATGAAGCGCTTGACGGTCTAAAGAAAGCGCAGGCCATGGTTCCCGACGCGCTCGAAGTGCCCTACAACATTGCCGTGGTTTACCAGGCGCAGGGCCGCTACGAGGAAGCGGAAAAAGTTTTGCAGGACCTGTTGAAGAAGACCGAGAAATCAGAGAGCAGCTACTCGCAAGCCGACCGCAACAACCGCGCCATCTTCATCGAGCGGCTGGGCATGGTTTACCGCGATCAGGAAAATTACACCGCCGCGGTGGATACTTTCCGCAAGATGATTCCCATGGGCGACGATAACGCACGCACCGGTTATCAGGATGTGATCGACACCTATCGCGAGGCGAAGCAGTGGCCGCAAGCCACCGCCGCGGCCAAAGAGGCAGCGCAAAAACTGCCCAATGACCGCGAGATCCGCATGGTGCTCGATGCCCAGCTGGCTGACACCGGTGACCCTGAAAAGTCGCTGGCCGATGTGCGTTCCATGCTGAAGGGTGGTCCGGAAGACCGTGAGGTCTATCTCCGGCTGTCTATCATGTACACGCGGCTGAAGCGGTGGAGTGAGGCGGAAGAGGCCCTCAATAAGACCGAGGCACTTTCCCTCAAAGCCGAAGACAAAGAGAACGTGTATTTCCTGCGCGGTTCCACCTACGAACGCGAAAAGAAATACGACCAGGCCGAAGCCGAGTTCCGTAAGATCCTCGCGGTCAATCCCCAGAACGCCGCTACCTTGAATTACCTGGGCTATATGAACGCCGAGCGCGACGTGCGCCTGGAAGAGTCGCTCAATTACATCAAGCAGGCTGTCAGTTCCGAGCCTACCAACGGCGCTTATCTCGACTCCCTCGGCTGGGCTTACTTCAAACTCGGCAAGTACGATCTCGCCGAAGAGAATCTCGATAAAGCTTCTATGCGTATGGGCTCGGACCCAACCGTGCAGGATCACCTTGGCGATCTCTACCAGAAAACCGGTCGCCTCAAGTTGGCTGCGGCTCACTGGGAGCGCGCCGTGCAAGAGTGGAACAAGACGGTTTCGGCGGAAGTGGATTCGGATCTTTTCGCCGCTACCCAAAGAAAACTGGATGCCGCTAAAGTGCGCCTGGCAAAAGAAGGCTCGGGAAATCAGTAGTTCGAATTGCACAGGTGGTTGATGGGAGGCTCAGCATGATCCGCAAGCTGCTGTTTATTTGTGGGGCCTTAACTCTCTTTGGATTGCTTCCACTGCTGAATGCTCAGAAGTCTAAAGAGGCTCCGGTAGCACCGGTGCCCGCTCAGATTGCCGATGCGCGGAAGATTTTCATCGCCAATGACGGCGGCTTGAGCTTCGAGTACATCATCGATCAGACAATTTTTAACGGCGGCCCTGACCGGCCCTACAACCAGTTTTATGCCGCCATGAAGGATTGGGGTCAGCGGGAGGTCGTTTCGTCGCCCGCCGATGCAGATTTGGTTCTCCAAGTAAGCTGGGTCCTCTCGGACACAGGATTAAGACTGCCTGTCCTCGGACAACTGCAACTGCTGATCATTGATCCGAAAACCCATATCACCCTTTGGAACATCACTGAGTATGTTCGCGGCGCCATCCTGCTGGGGAATCGCGACAAGAACTTCGATCATGCCATGACCACGGTGGTGAGCCGTTTGAAAACATTGATGGCGCCCACCGCGGCAGCCGCACAACGATAGCGGCTTCACTATCACGGCGAAAGTTTCTTCTAGGTACTGGCTACTAGGTACCGGACTCCAGCTCCTGTTAGACTTCGAAAATGCTGGCCGGCTATGCGGTCCACGTGGAGCACTCCCGCGGTCGCCGCACCCTGGAACCGCCGCATCCCTATCGCAACGACTTTCAGCGTGATCGCGACCGCATCATCCATGCCCGCGCCTTTCGCCGGCTCGCCTCGAAGACCCAGGTATTCACCCAGCGCTACTCCGACCACTTTCGCAACCGCCTCACCCACACCATTGAGGTGGCGCAGATTACGCGTACCATCGCCGCCGCTCTGGACCTTAATGTGGATCTTGCCGAAGCGCTGGCGCTGGTTCACGACCTTGGCCATCCACCCTTCGGCCATGCGGGTGAAAAGGCTCTCGACGCCGCCATGCGCTCTCACCATCTTTTCTTCGACCATAACCTGCACGCCCTGCGCATTGTGGAAGACTTCGAGCAGCGTTATGCCGCTTTTCGCGGCCTGAACCTCACCTTCGAAGTGCGCGAGGGCATCATCAAGCATTCTCGCGACTACGAGGCTGCGCAACATCCCGAACTGGCGGAATATCTTCTCGACCAGCGTCCTCCGCTTGAGGCCCAACTCATCGACCTGACCGACGAAGTAGGCTACAACACCGCTGACCTCGACGATGGCTACGAAGCGCATTTACTCACTCTGGAACAAATCCGCGCCGGAGTTCCGGTGTTCCAGCGTTTCTTTCCAGAGGTCGAGCGGGCCTATCCTGAGGCGCCCGAAAAATTGAAGTTCAACGAAACTCTCAAACGTGTATTCAATCGTCTGGCCGGCGATCTTATTACCAACACGCAATCTCGCCTGAAAAGCAGCGGAGTCAAAACCGTGGAGGAGGTTCGCTTTCACGCCGGAAGGATCGTTGCCTTCAGCCCCGAAGTCGAAGCCGAGCGCAAGCAGATTAAAGATTTTCTTTATGAGAATCTCTACTACAGTCCGTCGCTGGCTTCGGAAAAAGAAGACGCCGAACGCATTGTGACGGATCTCTTCGATTTCTGGATGAAAACTCCAGCGACACTGCCGCACTACTATCGGGAAAAAGCTGGGCAGGAATCTTTGCCGCGCGTGGTCTGCGATTACATCGCCGGCATGACCGATCATTTCATTATTGAGCAGTACGAAAAATTCTGCCGGTAAATTAGCCTTGTAACGAATTCTCCATAACGCTTACTACCGGCCCGCCACCTCAGCCACCACATCGAAAAGAACTCGCGGCCCTCGCCGCACTTCCTCCACGCGGATCCGCTCATCGTTGCCGTGCTCGGTGTTGCCTTCTTCTTCGCTCGCCGCATAAGGGTTGAAGCCGTACGCAACCATGCCCAGCGGCCGGTAGCGCTGGTTCTCCGTATACCCGCTGGTGATGTGCGGCACCACCGGCGCTCCCGGAAAATAATGTGCCGAGGCGTTTCGAATGGCTACCCATAGGGCCGCGTCGCTCGCAGAGTTGTCCGTTGGCGAGTAATTAGCCACCTTAAACTCCGCATTCAATGGTTCGACCGTAACGTTAGGATCGTTCACCACCTGCCGCAACGCTTCCAACACCGCCTTCGGATCGCCGCCGGGCAGAATGCGCACATCCAGATTCGCCCAGGCCTCCGGCGGAATCACGTTGGTTTGCGCCGCTGCGCCCAGCATGGTCAGTGAAATCGTGTCGCGCAGCAAAAAGTTGAGCGACTCGTCGTTCTCCACTATCTCTTGAAACTTCTTGTCTTCCAGCGCCTTCTTCACATTCTTGTAATACGCTGCCCGCGCCGGCGGTTCGTAGGGAGCCATGTCGCGCAGGAATTCATCCACCACCGGCAGCACTCGAAACGGGGTGCGATAGGCGAGGATGCGATCCAGCGCCCGCACCAGCCGGTTGGGCGCCGATTCCGGATTCGGACGCGATCCGTGCCCCGGCCGCCCGTGCGCAACCACATGCAGCCAGTAAGTGGTCTTCTCGCCTACATCCACTCCTACGTACTTGACCTTGCCGTTTTCCAGTAAATTCTCGCCGCCTTCATTGATCAGGAATTGCGCGTTCCCCAATAGCTCGCGCTGGTGCTCGATGAACCAGTCCGTTCCCGTGCCTTCGGCCTCCTCGTCGGCCACCGCCAGAAAAATTACGTCGCGATCGAGTTCGATTTTTTCCCGCTTGAGCATCACCATCACCACTAGTTGCGCCAGACCCTCGTCTTTCATGTCCTGCGCGCCACGCCCCCATAGGTATCCGTCCTTTATCTCGCCGCTGAACGGAGGCACCTTCCAATGATCCGCGTTGCTGGTCACGACATCCATGTGGTTCAACAAGATAATAGGACGCTTCGCTTCGGCCGACGTATGCGGGAGCCGGGCCCACAGATCTCCGCGATCGGGCGCATACTCGAAGGTTCGATTCTCAATCCCCTCTGCATCCAGAATCTTCTTGTAAAAGGAGACAGCTCTCATCTCGTGTCCCGGCGGATTCGTCGTGTCAACCCGCAAGTATTCCTGCATCCAGGTCACCGCCAGGTCGGAGTACCGCTGCAAGCGCTCTGCTGGAATTTTCGACGATGCGCCCGGCCGCAATTCTTCCGTTGCCAGCGCAACCGGAATGGGCCAACTCGCCAGCACCGCACCAACCGCCAACCTGACCGCCCACTTGCTCGCATTGAATCCCAAAGTGATCCCCTCTCTCGCCGCAAAACCTGCTAGCAATGCACGCAGTTTTTATATCAGGTTTCCCAAAATTACCCTGCCAGCAACCTTAAGATTACCCTTGCGCCAGACCGGAGGGTACAATGTCTTTAGATATCAATGGTTTAGCCCTTCAACCTTACAAAGGGGTTTGGCATCCAACTTGTAAGAGTAAGGCCAGGCACTCACCGGGTTTACGGTGCCTGAAGTTTAGGTTTTCAGGTATGCGTTGCGTCAGCGCATGCCGGCATAGCGGCCACCGCTTGCTGTTCGTCTGTAGGTTTTAGGGGACGCAATTAAAAATCACGCAACACGCCCGTTTGGCGTGCTGGAGTGGAGCCCCCAAATGCTCCCCCAAACTTGGAGGAAGTTTTATATGAAAAGCCGCATTCTCGTAACTTTGCCGCTGGCTGCAATGCTCGCATTTCCGGCCTTCGCGCAAACTTCATCGACTACTCAAGATCAATCGAACCCGCCTGCTGCCTCGGCTCAATCCAGCGAGAATGCAACCGGCAAACAACCCCTGCAGGCGCCCGCGCGCGAGGGCTTCTGGGGACGCGTCAATCCTTTCGCCCGCAAGAACTATGTTAAGCGCCAGACCGATCCCATCCGGGACCGCGTGAACGAGCTCGACGATTTGACCGCCGCCAACGGCAAAGCAATCAAAGACACCGACTCGCGCGCTCAGGCTGGTATCAAGATGGCCTCCGATAAGGCTGACATGGCCGACCAGCATGCGGTTGACGCCGGCAATAAAGCCACCATGGCGCAGCAGAGTGCACAGCAGGCCAGCACCCGCATCCAGACCGTCGAAACCGTGGTCGGCAATATCGACCAGTACAAGGCTTCCAACCAGACCGAGATTCGCTTCAAGCCCGGCCAGACCGTGTTGAGCAAGAACGCCAAGGATGCTCTGGATGAGATGGCAAATACCGTGAAGGGCCAGCGCGGTTACATCATCGAAGTGCAGGGCTTCTCTTCCGGTAAGGGTCAGACCGCAATCTCCAATTCGCAGAAGATGGCCGAGTCGGTGGTGCGCTACATGGTGCTGAACCATGAGATCCCGGTCTATCGCATCTATCTCGTCGGCATGGGCAATGCTCCGGTCGCCGGTGCGGATGCCGATGCCAAAACCAAGCACATCAGCGGCGGTCGCGTGGAAATCAGCCTGTTGAAGAACGATCTGGAACAACTTTCCAGCAATTCTTCCGCGCCGGCTACCACCGATCAACAGCAGCAGCCGAAATAATTGGACTTTTCCCCGTCCCTCCCCCAACGAAAAGCCCTTCGCGAAAGCGAAGGGCTTTTTCGTTCCACCAAGTTGTTGGCGCAGCGGCGGATGCATTGCTCCGCCCACAAGCGACCTTGGATTTATACCCGATGCTCACGCGGCTTGATTCCCAACTGGTCGAGCTTGGATTGCAGCGTCGTGCGTTTTAATCCCAGCCGTGCTGCGGCGCCTTCGGGTCCGCCGAGGCGACCTCCACACTCGCGCAGCGCCTGCACAATACGCTCCCGGTCGATATCGCGCAGCGTCATATTGGTATCGTCTCCGTTCGCGTCCATGGATCTGCTAAGTTCCGAAAGCGGCGACTGCAAAACCTGGCCTGGCGAGAGAATCACCGAACGTTCCAAGAAATTTTCCAACTCGCGTATGTTGCCCGGCCACTCCCATCGCACCAGCGCTTCCATGGTGCCCGAAGGTATGCTGGTAATCGATTTCTTCATTTGCTGGGAAAACTTGCGCACGAAATGTTCCACCAGCGGCCGGATGTCATCGCGCCGCTCGCGCAAGGGCGGAATCACAATTGGAAATACATTCAGACGATAGTACAAGTCGCTGCGAAACTCGCGCGCCTTCACACTTTGCAACAGATCCCGGTTGGTCGCGGCCAGCAGGCGAAAATTCACCTTTAACGTTTGCGTGCTACCCAACCTTTCGAATTCCATGTCCTGCAATACTCGCAGCAGTTTGGGTTGCAGGCTCAGGGGGATTTCGCCGATTTCGTCCAGGAAAAGCGTTCCTTTATCCGCCAGTTCCAACCGGCCCAGTTTTCTCGCCACCGCTCCGGTAAACGCTCCTTTCTCGTGACCGAACAATTCACTCTCCAGCAGTCCTAATGGGATGGCGGCACAGTTCAGCTTGATGAAACTTTTGTTTTCCCGCTGGCTCATGCGGTGCAGTGCCCGCGCCACTAACTCTTTTCCCGTTCCTGTTTCTCCCAGCAGAAGTACAGTGGCGTCGCTCGGCGCCACTTTAGCCACTTTATGCATTACGTCCTTTAAAGCCTTGCTGCGGCCTATGATTTCCCCAAATCCCAACTCGCTATCGATCTCTTCTTCCAGGTAGAGTTTTTCTTCCGACAGCTTTTCCTTGGCCAGGGCAAGTTCCGCCGTCACCTTGGACAGTTCCCGTACCGTACGCCGCAATTCTTCCTCGGATTGAGAGCGTTCTGCCTCCAGCCTCACTTTTTCCGTGATATCCCGCTGGATTCCCCAGATGCGCACCAGCATTCCGTTCTCGACCGCTCCGAACATGTTGTTAACGAAAGTCTTGGGGTGACCATTAACATCTACTTCTTCAGACTCGTGATCGATCAGGCGAAACCCTGAGCGAACGAACTGCCGGGTCAAGTCCACATTGCGAGGCGTTTTCGGTGGCAATAAATCTCCCCAGCGCTTCCCGCAAAGCCCGGTTCCAGACCGGTATCCGTACATGGCAGCCAGCGCATCGTTACATTCCGCGATGTGAGTCTGATAAAGAATACGGTGAATCATTTCATCTTCCGGCAAACCAACCGGGGCTGGAATATCCATTTCCTCCCGGCAAATGCCTTCCGAGCTCTCCGAAACAAATAGCCGGTAATTTTCTTCACTGCGGCTCAGTTTCTCTTCAATCTGTTTACTCTCCGTGATGTCAGCCGCTGCGGCGATCATGCACGTCTCTCCGTTCAGTTCGATGGACTGTGCGCTGATCGCGGCAATGTGGATGCTGCCATCTCTTACCCGAAAACTGGCCTCTCTATCCCCGACCGTGGCATTGGCAAGAAGCTTTTCGACAACGTCAATTCGATCTTGCGGATGTACCCATAAACCCAGGTCAAAAGGCGTGCGGCCAATGACTTCCTCACGCGTCCACCCCGTGATCCGCTCAAAAGTCAGGTTCACGTCTATGTAGCGGTGATCGATGGCGCTGGTCAAGGTAAGCGCCATTGGGCCTTGGCGAAAGGCCTTCGAGAACTTCTCTTCCGACTTCTTCAAGGACTCATCCGCTTGCTTGCGGTCGGTTATGTCCCGCAAGATGCAAGCGATCTGATCGACTCCGTCTGGGCCTCTGATGGGAAAGTACGACGCGAAAAAATCTTTCTCCTCATATTTCGGATATTTGTATTTCAGTTCGTAGTGCACAACCTTGCCCTCGAAGCATTCGTCCATCTTGGGCTTAATCACGGTTTCGAAAGTCTTGGCATCGAGCACTTCGGCAACCGTCCTGCCAATGACCTGCTCCCGCGGCAAGCCCCGGTGGTTCAGAAAAGAACGGTTCACGATTACATACCGGTATTCGCGGTCAACCACTAAAATTCGCTCGTCCACTCCCTCGATTACTCGCTCGTATTCCTTTCGTCTTTCCTCCGCTCGCTCGCTCTCCGTGATATCGCGTGCAATGATGACAATGTAATCGCGGGGCAACAAGACTCGGGCCGCACTGAGTTCTACCGGGAAAGTCCGTCCGTCTTTCGCGCGGTAGCCAGTTTTCAAAGCTACCGAACTCTCTGGCCTCAGCGTGGCCAGGACTTCCCGCAGGGAGGCCTCCGCTCCCTGGACCTCAATTTCCAGAACTCCCAGCGATAGAAGTTCTTCGCGGAGGTACCCGAGCTGGGAGCAGGCTTTTTCGTTGGCCTCCAAAAAGCGCAGCGTTACCGGATCCACGACCAGGATGGAATCGTTGCTAAGGTCTAACAGCGTTTGAAAAAGTTTTAAATCGGGGATGGCGAGGGGATAAGAGGCGGTTGGTCCCACGCTAGAAGGTCGACGAATCTCTGGCCCAGGGTGCAAATCCATGGCTACTCCCTAAGCGGCCTGGGCAGAATAATTTGTAAGCATGTGTTTCCTTCGGCCGGTTGCCAAAGCTGAGGACACATGCCAAGTGGCGAGAAAAACCCAAGTCCGATTGCCAGCGAAGTCTAACAGAACTCGTGTAGGTTACCTAATAAGTCATGTAAGTTACGTATTTATTTCTGTGGTCGTAGCCATGAAAGCTGGATGGCGTGGCGCTGTTTCCGATCTTCTCAACAAATAAGTCAAGTTCGCTAATCTGACAATTCGGTATAATCCGCCGCTAGTTGAAGCGCGATCGCAACGCCCTCAGGTCGTCAAGACTGGTCCTTGCCCGTGAGGAAATTTCTCATGCCGGCCAATCGTGCGCTTATTGCGAGTGCATTTCGGCGGGGCCCCGCCGAGTAGCCTTAATCGCAAACATCTCTGGAAAAATCGCTGCTGCTGCGGGCGCGGTTCGCCTTTACAGAATCGTTTTAATATTGACAATTTAGAGCTTGCATAATCCAATAGGCGGACTCATGGAAACTGCTCCCTCGGCCTCTTCCACCATCTCCGCGCCACGCCTGCGGCGCACGCTCACGCTTTGGGACCTGATCCTCTATGGCGTGATTGTGATCCAGCCGGTTGCCCCCATGTCGGTATTTGGCGTGCTCAGCAATCGCGGCCGCGGCCATGTGGTCACCACAATTCTGATTGCCATGATCGCCATGTTGTTTACCGCCATCAGTTACGGAAAGATGGCGCGGGCGTATCCCAGCGCAGGTTCGGCGTTTACCTATGTGGGGCAGGAGATTAATCCCGCGCTCGGCTACGTCACCGGCTGGAGCATGGTCATGGACTACCTGCTGAATCCCATGATCTGCATCATCTGGATCAGCCAGCAGGCGCATGTGTTTGCTCCCGGCGTCTCCTATGGAGTTTGGGCTACTTTCTTCGCGGTGGTATTTACGGCACTGAATGTTCAGGGTGTGAAAACTTCGGCCCGGGTGAACACCGCGCTGGCAGCCGGCATGGGAGTGGTGATCGCGATATTTTTTGTGGCGGCGGCGCGCTACATTTTCGGCCATCCCCATGACGGTGCGGCGTTCTTTACGCGTCCGTTCTATGACCCTGCCAGTTGGAATACGAAAGCCGTGCTGGGCGGGACCTCCGTTGCCGTGCTCACCTACATTGGTTTCGATGGCATCTCTACGCTGTCGGAAGAAGCCGAGAATCCGCGGCGAAATATTCTGCTAGCTACGGTGCTGGTGTGTGTGGTGATTGGAATTCTCTCCGCTTTCCAGGTGTACGCGGCGCAGTTGATCTGGCCGGCCTCCGAACCGTATCCGAACATGGACACCGCGTTTACTTTCGTGGCCGGACGTGCCTGGGCTCCGCTGTTCGCCATTGTCGGGTTCACGCTGGTGGTGGCGAATTTCGGTTCAGGGATGGGCGCGCAATTGGGCGCGGCGCGATTGCTTTACGGTATGGGGCGCAGCAATGCGTTGCCGAAGGCGTTCTTTGGCGCGGTCGATGCCAAGCGGCGGGTTCCGCGCAACAACGTGCTGTTCGTGGGCGCGCTCGCACTGGCTGGAGCTTTCCTGCTGCCCGCGCTGGCCGGAGCCACCACAGGCTACGACTTGGGCGCGAACCTGCTCAACTTCGGCGCGCTGATCGCGTTTATGGGAGTGAATGCGGCGGCATTTGTGCGTTACTATCTGCACGATCCGGAAAAGAAGATGAGCAATCTGCTGCCGCCGGTTCTGGGCTTCGTCATTTGTTTCTTCCTCTGGATCAGCCTGAGTCCGAAGGCGCTGGTGTTTGGAGCGATTTGGATGGCGGTGGGAATTGCCGTAGGCGCATGGAAGACTAAAGGCTTCCGCGGAAACCTGGTGGACTTCGAATTGCCACCGGACGAGTAAGGGGCATTTTGTAATTTAGGAATTGGGTAACTTAGAACTGACCTTCGACTGGAACGCTTTCTGCCGAGGTGAATTGAATGCTTGGTTCAACTAGCATTGTTGCGTTTGTTCCAACCAAGGACGCGGAGAAGGCGCGGGCGTTTTACGAGGGCGTGCTGGGGTTGCGCTTTGTAAAGGATGACGGATTCGCGATGGTCTTCGATGCCAACGGAATCATGGTGCGGATTGCGAGGGCGCAGTTTACGCCGGCTCCGTTCACGATTCTGGGATGGCAGGTCAAGGAAATCGAGAAGGTCGTGAGTGGATTACAGGTGAAGGGCGTGACATTTGAGCGCTTTGGATTCTTCGAGCAGGACAAATTTGGAATCTGGACCGCGCCCACCGGAGACAAGGTGGCGTGGTTCAAGGATCCTGACGGGAATGTATTGTCAGTGTCCGAACACGTTTAAAGCATTTTGTAATTGCGTAATTTAGTAATTTTGTAAATTTAAGAACCTATCCTCCGAATCCCCCGGTCTTGCCTGTCTCGAATTACCCAGTTACCAAATCGGTTTCACAATTCAATGGCGGTGATCACCACCAACAACGGACTGCTCGCCCTGAGCTATTCAGGGTAGCTTACCGAGTCGCCCTGATTAGATGTCCCGGGTAGCTCTCACTCGCATGGGGAGAGTTTGCTGGGGTTCCGCGCTTATCCTAGGATCGCAGAACAGAACATCCAAGCTTTGCACTTTCGAGTGGAACAGAGGGTGGGATGAGAGGCAAGGTTAGATGTCACAGTGAGAGAAATAAAGTTGCGGAAAGTTCGGAAACGGGAAGATGTGGGGTGAGGGCACGCTGCGCTCGCTGGGGCGGACGAATGCGTCCGTCCCCACTTGGCATGCTCGCCCGCCATCTATTCAGTATTCCAGCCGGTTACTTCAACTGCGAGTTGCACGGCGGGCGATGGAGCGCGGTAGGTGGCTGCGATGTCCCGCTTCTCACCGGGCAGGAGGGAAATGTAGTTGTCTTCCCAA
Organism: uncultured Acidobacteriota bacterium; assembly: GCA_963758565.1. GTDB lineage: Bacteria > Acidobacteriota > Terriglobia > Terriglobales > Acidobacteriaceae > Sulfotelmatobacter. Next base: position 568,153 of record CAVWVX010000002.1, read on the forward strand.
ACAACGGGAAGGATCTCTTCGCCCTTCACGCCTTTATTTATTTTCAGCCGGACGAAGAAGGCGAGGGACCTGCTGGGATTTTCCAGCGTGACGTGCGTGATTGATTCTTCGCCTTTTCGTTCTGTGCGGTGAGTAACTTTCAGTTTTACCTTCGGGAGCTGCGAGAGCGCGCTGTAATCCGCATAAGAGTCGGTGGGGGTCATCCACCAGGTGGACTTAGCCCAGTCAATGGTTTCAGGTTTGGTGGAGAGCCAGTAAAAATTTGAGCCGACGACTTTTCCAGTTGAATCAGTCAAGCGCAGCGCGACGAAGTATGTTGCGCTGAGGCCGTCCACATCCGGCAGAGTTAGTATCTTAGCGGTGCTATCGGCGGCGGCATCCACGGAATCTTCGTGGGAGAATTTTTCCGTCATGTCCAGATTGTAGATTTTCGTGGTCAACTTCAATCCCTTTACATCTTCATACTGGCTGCTGACCAGCCAGATGGAGTGGTCGTCGTAGCCGTAAATGGGATGAAGATTTTCCATGGCGCGCTTGGCGCCGAAGTAGCCGCCGCCGGGGCGAAGATAGTAGTCGTAGAGGTGCCAGATCATGGAGGGCCAGGCATTGTTGAGCATCCACTGGATGACGCCGGTGGATTGATATTTGTTGCGGCTGTAGGCTTCATACATGGCGCGCACGCCTTCGTAAGTTTGCAGTTGCGACTTGTTGGCGAAATCTTCGACGGTGCCGGACTTGCCGTAACGGTTGGCCAGCGCGTCGCTAAAGACCTGAATAGTTTTGAATTCGCCGCCGCCCGCGTGATAATTCCACACGTCATCAATGGGCCACAGGTGATCTTTGCCGACCATGGCGCGGATACTCTCCATGGGAGGAACCGCCGGACCCATACTCGTTTCGGTGTTGAAGCCGTAAGCTCCGCCGCAGCCGCCGGGGTTGCACTGCTTGCGGTTCGGCTGACCTTGCAGCGTGTCCTGCTCCCAGTAACCAGGCGCCACATATTCGTACGGCCCCGTCATCTTTACGCCGCTGTCTCCGGTGACCGTTGTTGCTTTGCCTGTGGCGGAGGAGACGACGGGGTTCGGCCACAGTAACTGTTTTTCGATATCGAGATACATTTGCTCGACATCGGGCGGCGGCGGGTTATCGCTGCCGTTGAGCCACATCACCATGCTGGGATGGCTGCGCAGGCGATAGATCTGATCGCGCAAAGATTGCTGTGCGATTTCAAAGTCTTTGGGTTGCCATCGCGTCCAGCGCTCCCAGAAATCGCAGCAGCACCATCCCGCCATGACGAGGATGCCTTCGTGGTCGGCGATGTCGAAAAATTCCTGGGTCTCGAGTTTGCCTTCAAGTCGGACGGTGTTCAGTCCCATGTCTTTCACGTAGCGGAATTCATCGTGCAGGCGCTGGGAGGATTCGCGAAGCATCATGTCGGGGGTCCAGCCGCCGCCGCGAATGAGGATGTTCTTGCCATTGATATGGAAGGCGCGGCCGCCGGTGGGATTGACCTCGGAAGTGATTTCGCGGATGCCGAATTCAGTCTGGTAAAAACCCTTGCTCGGGCGGCCGTCGTCGACTTCCAGGATGAGCTTGTAAAGATTCGGTTTGCCCATTTGCGCAGGCCACCAGAGGCGCGGATTCGCGAGGACGAGTTGCGGGTATTTGTCGGGCGTGAAGGTCACATCCTTCGATTCGTTGGCCGCGAGTTCTACGTCCTGCTCGAACCTCACTCCCTCAATTTCGCCGCGTAGCTTAGCCTTCACGGGTTGAGCGGTTCCGTTCTTCAGTTGAGCCGTCACGGTAAGCAGCGCGGAATCGTTCGCCGGGGCGTTCAGTTTCGAAACGACCGTGGGATAGCGTAGCGCCACCGGGCCGCTGGTGGTGAGGTAGACCTCGCGCCACAGTCCCATGTTTTTATCGGGAGGCGCCGGATTCCAGTCAACGAAGGTAATGGCGAGGTCGTTTTCCGTGGGAGCGAACACTTGTACGGCGAGCACGTTTTCGCGGCCGGGTTTGATGGCGGTGGTGACGTTGAGTTCGTAGGTGCGCCAGGCTCCGGCAATGTCGTCGGTAGTGGCGATCTGTTTCCCGTTCAGAAAAATGTTAGCGCGGTAGTTGATGCCTTTGAAGTTGAGCCAGACGGTTTTTCCCGCGAAGCTGGCGGGCACGGCGACCGCCGTGCGATACCACCAGGAGACCGCGTACGGACTGTCGGTCTGCATCGCAATGTTGGAAAAATTTCCGCCGATGGGGTACGTGACGCCGGGGAACTGCCGCAAATTGGTGCCGAAAAAAGGGTCGGGAAGGGTTTTATCTTTGACGAGCGCGGCGACGACCGTGGTGGGGACGGTCACGTCATGCCAGCCATGGGGAACGAAGGTGGGACTGGAGATGACTTCGCCTTTGGCTTCGACCTTGGCGGAGGTTTGGAGGCTCCAGTGGTCGGCGAGGCTGAGCTTATTGGCAGCGGGTGGCTTCGGTTTTGACTGCGCCGCGAGGAAGGCGTGCGTGCCCAGAATTAAGATTGCAGCGGTCTGCCCTAAAGCGGGGAGCCGGCGGTTCGTGAAAGAGTTCATCGGGTTCCTTAGAACAAGGTTGCAGTGACCATCCCGCGCAGCGGGAATAAGAGGGATAACACGTCTATTGATACGTTTCAATAGGCGATTTGGCGTCCGGGCTTTCAGGCGGAAGGCGATCTTGATCGCGAGGCTCCCGCGCCGCACCGGAAGCTTGGTTTATAATTATTGATTCTGCTTTAACCCTCTGGAGTGACAATAAGATGATCCGATTTCTGCAAACTGAAGGACCGTTCAAGAAGATTGTGTTGAGCGGTTTGCTGCTGCTGATTTGTGCCGCCATGGTGATTGCGTTTATCCCCGGCAACCTGGGAAGCGACCTGATGGGCACGCCGGGCAAAGGCGTGATCGCCAAAGTGAACGGCGAAGACGTGACCGCGGAGCAGGTACGCGAAGCCGCCCGCAATATGGCGCAGCAACAGGCGCAGCAGTACGGCGCACAGGCTTCCATGTTGATGCCGTTCCTGATGCAGCAGGCGACACAGCGTGCGGCCGACCAGTTGATCGACCGGCAAGCGCTGGTGGCAGAGGCGCAGCACATGGGGCTGAAATCCACGCCGCAGGAAGTGAAAGACGATCTTCAGCACGGCCGGTATGCCGGGATATTTTTCCCCGGCGGCAACTTTGTGGGCGAAGCCGAATATCAGGCCATGCTGCAGCAGCACAACCTGACTACTGCCATGTTCGAAGATGGCGTGCGGCAGGAAATTTTGATCAGCAAGTTGCAGGCCATGATCACGGGCAGCGCTTCGGTGAGCGATGAGGCAATCCGTAAGGAATTTGAGAAGGAAAATACCAAGGTAAAGTTCGAGTACGCCGTGCTGAAAGAGGATGACCTGAAGAAGGGCCTGCATCCCACCACGGAGGAGTTAAAGGCTTATTACGACAGCCACCTGAAGACTTACGCCAATTCCATTCCTGAGAAGCGCAAGATTAAGTATGTCGTAATTGATACCGGCAAGATCGCGAGCGGAGTGCAGGTTTCCAACGACGACCTGCAGGCTTACTACAACGCTCATCGCGAGCAGTATCGCGTTCCCGAACAAATCAAGGTAAGCCACATCTGGATCAAGATGCCGCTGCCGGGTGCGGACGGAAAAGTGGATGACAAGGCAGTGGCGGATGCGCAACATCGCGCCGACGATCTGCTGAAGCAATTGCAAAATGGCGCCAAGTTCGAAGACCTGGCCAAGAAATCCTCCGAAGATACCGGCAGCGCGAACGTGGGCGGCTCGCTGGGCTGGATTGGCAAGAGCCAGATGGGTGCCGAGTTTGAGAAAGCGGCCTCGGCGCTGCCTAAGGGCAAGATCAGCGGCGTGGTCAAGACCTCAGACGGCTTCCACATTATTCGCGTCGATGACAAGCAGGACGCGCATATGAAGACGCTGGACGAAGTGAAGGCGGAGATTGAGCCCGCGGTGAAGCAGCAGAAGACCCAGGATGCGGCGCAGAAACAGGCGGAAGATTTGTTGCAAGCGGCGAAGACGCAGGGCTTGGACGCTGCTGCCGCGGCCAAAGGTCAGAAGGTGATCGCTTCGGACTTCTTCGGGCGCAGGGACCTGCTTCCAGGACTGGGGCCGGCGCCGCAGTTTATGGATGCGGTATTCGCGGCGCAACCCAAGTCGCCTCCGGAACTGGCGGCGACTTCACAAGGTTCCGCGGTTTTTCAATTGGTGGATGTGAAGCCCCCGTCGACTCCGACGTTCGAGGACATTCGCACCAAAGTTGAAGATCAATTCAAGACAGAGCGCTCGGGCGTGCTGCTCAGCCAGAAGACGCAGGAACTTTCTGACCGGGCAAAAAGTGAGCACGATCTGAAGAAAGCGGCGAAGGAACTGGGTGCGACGGTAAAGACCAGCGACTTCGTGCTGCCGGATGGGCAAGTGCCGGAGATTGGATCAATGACCGGTGAGGCGGCGGTTGCCTTTACCATGAAGCCCGGCGACATCAGCGGTCCTATTAACGGGCAGGGAACCGGGGCGGTGCTGTCGGTGCTCGAAGTGCAGAAGCCGGCGGATGCCGACTTTGCCGCCAAGCGCGACCAGATTCGGGAGCAACTACTGCAGGGCAAGCAGCAGGAAATCTTCGGTTTGTTCATTACCAGCCTGCGCGATCAAATGGAAAAGTCCGGCAAGATCAAGATTAATCAGGAAGAGTTGAAGTCGCTGACTCGGCCGGGGGGCGAGCCTGGGGCATAGCCGGTTTCACAACTGCTATTCTTTTTGCAGTGCGCTTCGCAGACCCCTGAATTCATAAATCGAGTCGCATGTCCTTTCCCCGCGCCGCAGGAATTTTGTTTCATCCCACGTCGTTGCCCTCGCGCGGCGGCATCGGTGACTTTGGTCCCGCGGCTTATCAGTTCGCCGATACGCTAGCCGCTGCCCGCCAGGGACTGTGGCAGGTGCTGCCACTGGGGCCACTGGGCTATGGCAACTCGCCCTATTCTTCCATCTCCGCCTTCGCCGGAAATCCTCTTCTCATCAGTCTGGAACGGCTGGCCGGCATGGGCTGGATTGCACCGGAGAAAATCTCGTCTCTATCTTCGGAAGTCGCTCCGGTTGAGTACGACCAGATTTTTGCCGCCAAACTGCCGCTGCTGTTTGAGGCGGGACGCAGCTTTGTGAACTCCGCTCCGGCATGGGCGCGGCAGCGCTTTGAGCACTTCTGCGCGGAGAACGCCTGGTGGCTGGACGATTTTGTACTATTCGACGCGCTGCGCGCGAAGTACAAACTGGCCAGTTGGAATGAGTGGCCGGCGGAACTGGCGCATCGCGATGAGGCGGCGCTGCAGCAGGCCCGCAAAGAGTTGGCCGACGATCTGAAGATTCGCAGCGCCTTGCAGTTTGCCTTCCGCGAGCAGTGGCAGGCGCTGCGCAGATACTGTGCCGAGCGCGCCATCCGTATTGTTGGCGATGTGGCAATTTTCGTGAATTACGACAGCGCCGATGTGTGGCGTCATCGCGATTTATTCCGGCTGAATGACAAGCACGAGCCGGATTTTGTTTCCGGCGTGCCGCCCGATTTTTTCAGCAAGACGGGCCAGAGGTGGGGGAATCCTCTCTACCGTTGGGATGTGCTCAAGGAGCGCGGATATGATTGGTGGGTAAAGCGCTTAAGCTGGGCGGCGCGGAATTGCGATTACATCCGCCTTGACCATTTTCGCGGCTTCGACCAGTTCTGGGAGATTCCTGCAAAGGATCCGAATGCGGTCAACGGTCGCTGGGTGGATGGTCCGCGTGACGATCTGTTCCACAAGTTGCGTGAGGTGTTAGGCGGGCTGCCATTTTTTGCCGAGGACTTAGGCTTCATCACCCCCGAGGTGCATGCTCTACGCGAGCGTCTGCAGATTCCCGGCATGGCGGTGCTGCAGTTTGGTTTTGGCGATGCAGGCGCGCACATGTATTTGCCGCACCGCGCCGCCGGCAAAGTGATTTATACCGGTACGCATGACAATGACACCTGCGTAGGCTGGTGGCATTCCGGCGCGGCCGAGCACGAGAAGCGCAACGTGGAGTGCTATCTGGGCCGCAGTGAAGATGGAATCCACTGGTCATTTATTCGCGCGGCGCAGAACTCAGTGGCCGACCTGTGTATCGTTCCATTGCAGGATGTGCTGGGCCTGGGCAGCGAAGCGCGCATGAACACTCCCAGCTTGCACGGCGGGAACTGGAAGTGGCGGCTGAAGCCGGGAGAGTTCACCGGCGAACTTACGGCAAAACTATCGCACCTGGCGGAAGTGACGGACCGGTTGCCGCAGCGCATTCCGGTTTTGCCGGATGAGCATTTTGCGGCGTGACCGAGCTGGCAATTTTCAGGTTCACAATCTTTTAACAAAGAGTACTGGTCGCATGCGATAACGTCTAGGTGCGATTCATGCCTGCAAGTTAGGGAGATCATTCTTGGCGACGGAACCCATTATCGAAGCGCGGGCGATCGAGAAGTCCTATCCTCAGCCGGATGGAACGCGCATTCAGGTGGTGGGAGCTACCAATTTTTCCATTGAGCCGGGCAAGATTATCGCCCTGCTGGGCGCGTCCGGGTGCGGCAAGTCCACCTTGCTGCGGATGTTGACTGGCCTTGCGCCGCCATCGGCGGGAGAGATTTTTTGGCATGGCAAGCCGCTGGATGGGCAGGCGCCCAATGTGGCCATCGTCTTCCAGAGCTTCGCTTTGTTCCCCTGGCTCACCGTGCTGGAAAACGTGGAAGCGCCACTCGAAGCGCGAGGTGTGGCCGCGGTGGAGCGTCGCAAACGCGCGCTGCGCACTTTGGATACCGTCGGCCTTGACGGGTTTGAAACCGCCTATCCCAAAGAACTTTCCGGCGGAATGAAGCAACGCGTGGGCTTCGCGCGGGCGCTGGTGGTGGAACCGGAAGTACTCTTCATGGACGAACCGTTCTCCGCGCTCGACGTGCTCACGGCAGAGAACCTTCGCGGCGAACTGCTGGAGCTGTGGCAGAACAAGAAGATGCCGACCAGCGCCATTCTGATCGTCACCCACAACATTGAGGAAGCGGTCATTCTGGCCGACCGCATCGTGGTGCTGGCCAGAAGTCCGGGTCGTATCCGCTCCGACTTCAATGTGAAGCTGGCGCAGCCCCGCGACCGCAAGTCCACACGCTTTGTCGAACTGGTGGATTACATCTACAAGGTGATGACGGAGCCGGATGTAGACCATCCCTTGCCCGACCCTGAGAGCACTGGCGAAATTACCATTCCGGCGGGCGGTTTCAAACGCGGCGAAGCTCCCTTGAAGGCGAGCAAGTACCAGATTCTGCCGCATGCGCGAGTTGGAGGAATTGCGGGACTGCTTGAGCTCTTGCACGATCGCGGCGGCCGCGAGGATCTCTTTCGCCTGAGCGACGAACTGGTCATGGACATCCAAGACCTGTTGCCGATTCTTGAAGCGTGCCAGTTGTTGGGCTTCGCCCGCCTGACCGAAGGTGACGTGCAGCTCTCCCATGCCGGTGTGCAGTTTGCCGATGCCGATATACAAGCGCGCAAAACTTTATTTCGGCAGGCGGTGCTGGAACATGTGACCTTGTTGAAGCAGATCGATAATATTCTCAAGAAAAAGTCCGATCATTCCATCAACGATGAATTCTTTCACGACATTCTGGACGAACATTTCTCCGAGGAAGAGGTGCAGCGGCAGTTCGATACCGCAATGAACTGGGGACGCTACGCCGAAATCTTTGATTACGACCGCGCCGCTGGACGAATTGTGCAGGCCGAAGGTGTGCAAGCGGCCGAGAGCGGGAATTAAGCCGGAATCGATTTCCACCCTTGAATGCCGCCGGGACGCGGCACTTGCATAAACGCCATGAAGAGAAGCATCACACTGCGCGGATTCTCGGCCTACCGGCTGTGGGCGCAACTGCCGCGGCTGGAAGCGTCGCGCCTGCCAGACGTGATTATGTTTGCGGCGGGGATCGCGATTTTCTATGGCGTGGTCACCGTGGGTCATTCCTGGTTTGGTCCGTTCACGCCCTCGGTCGAGATTTCCCGCAGCTTGTGGGCCCTGCCGGCGTATGCCGGATATTCGTTGCTGCGTATCAGCATCGCCTACGTCCTGAGCCTGGCATTCACCCTGGTCTACGGCTACGTTGCCGCTTATAACCCGCGCGCCGAGCGCTTCATGATCCCGCTGCTCGACGTTCTGCAATCGATTCCTGTACTGAGTTTTCTGCCCGGTGTGATGCTGGCCATGGTGGCGCTCTTCCCCGGCCGCCAGTTAGGGGTGGAGTTTGGCGCAATCCTGCTGATTTTTACCGGGCAGGTTTGGAACATGGCCTTCAGCTTTTACGCATCCTTGAAAAGCATTCCCAAAGACATGCACGAAGCCGCCACCATTTACCGCTTCAGCTGGTGGCAGCGCTTCATCCAAATGGAGTTGCCCTACTCGGCGATTGGCCTGGTATGGAACTCAATGATGTCGGTGGCCGGCGGATGGTTCGCGCTGATGGTGTGCGAGATGTTTGTGCTGGGCACGCGCGACTTCCGCCTGCCGGGATTGGGTTCGTACTTGCAAACCGCGGCTAGCGCGGGCGATATGACTTCGATCGTGTGGGGCGTGGCTACCATGATCGCGGTCATCGTTCTGCTGGATCAGTTCGTGTGGCGTCCCGTAATCGCATGGGCGGAAAAATTTAAGGTGGAGCAGGTGCCGGGCAGCGACGCGCCACGATCCTGGGTGCTGAATTTTATTCAACATTCGCGGGGACTCGCCCGGCTCCGCGCCAAAACATTGCAGCCGTTGAGCGAACGCTTGCTGCTGCATTTTGCCAACAAACATTCCGAGGAAGTTCGGGACGAGCCTGCCCCCGCCTGGCGCGAGTGGCTGTTGCGCGGCCTCGCTGTGATTGCGCTGGCCGGAATAAGTTACGGCGTGATTCGAGTCGCCATCATCCTGAGCGGATTGCAAAAGGCTGAGGTGCACGAGGCTGCGCTCGGCCTGGGGGCAACGTTTCTGCGCGTGAACCTGGCGCTCGTACTCGGTGCCTTGTGGACCATTCCGGCGGGAGTGGCCATTGGATTTAATCCGCGGCTGGCCCGAATCGCGCAACCGCTGGCGCAGATTGCCGCGTCCGTTCCCGCCACCGCGCTGCTGCCCGTCATCCTGCTGGTCTTGATCAGGGTGGGTGGAGGCTTAGGCCTGGCCTCGATCGTAGTGCTGCTGCTGGGCACGCAGTGGTATGTGCTGTTCAACGTTATCGCAGGCGCAATGGCCATCCCGACTGACCTGAAAGAGTGTTGTTCGGTGTTCGGGCTGCGTGGCATCCAGCGCTGGAAGAAGTTAATCCTGCCGGGAATTTTCCCTTATCTGGTGACCGGCATGGTGACCGCCTCTGGCGGAGCCTGGAACGCCAGCATTGTCGCGGAATATTTTCATTTCAAGGGACACATTTACACCACCACCGGACTGGGCGCAACCATCAGCCAAGCCACCGACGCCGGCAATTTCGATCTGCTACTGGCCGCGACCATGATGATGGCGGCGACGGTCGTGACCATTAACCGATTGCTCTGGCGCAAACTGTACGCACTCTCCGAGACTCGCTACCGGATGGAAGGCTAGCCCGATCGAGCGTTATTCCAGGCTTGAACGCGCCTTCAGTTTGGTGGTGTCATTGGTGATGGCGCAGAACGAAGCGGCATCCTTCAGCGCTGCATCCAGTCGCCTGCCCAGGTTCGTCATCTCCTCTGGTGTAAGCGAATGCTGCAATCCTTCAAAAAGCCGGCGCTCTTCCTTGCGGATGTGTGCCGAAAATTCCTGCGCGAACGCCAATAAACTCTCGGCGTTCATCTGGCGCGAGCCGGCTTGGCCGAAAAATGCGCGCAGCCGAGCATGATCGGCAACCAGTTCTTCCACCAGGGGGACGAGTTCAAGAAGCTTTTCCGCAGCGGGGAAGACAATTTCCTCCTCGGCCGCGAAGTGAATCCGCACCTCCTGCTGAAAGTGCTCGTCGATTTCCGACTGCCAGGCAGCAAGGTCGGCGGTGCGAATGGGTTGGGCGCGGTCGATGCGGACGCACAGCGCCAGGGCCCGCTGGTGTTGGTGCGAAAGCGGAATCAGCGCCTTATCGCGCAGCATGCGGTGACCTCACGCGAGGGTGACAGCTTCTGAATTTTCAGAAATTGCGGGCCGTACCGTCAGCCAGTCGGTGCGCACCCGCTCCCACTCCTGAATCAACATTCCATTGGCTTCGAAGAATGCTCGTATGCGGGACCGTTCCCATCCCGCAATCTCTTCGAGAATCGGCGCCAGCACCGCGAAGGCGCTGCTGCTCAGCACGGTGCGCTTGGCGATCTGCGACACGTGCGTCGATTCGGAGACTGCAATGGTCAGTCCGTCACGCGAATTAATTTCCAGCATCACGTGGATATCGGAGCTGCCATCGCCGCTGTAAATCACGTGGTCTGGTCCCACCACGTGCTCCACCAGCAACTGCCGCAGCACGGCGACTTTTCCGTAACCGGCCGTGGCCCGCACGATGCTATCGATTTCTCCACTCGGCTTGTAACGGAATTCGGTCCCGAAAATGTGGTCGTGCGGAACGATGCCTTCGAGTGCGGAATGGATCACTTCCACAGGCGCGGCCGAGAGCACATAAAAATCAAACGAGTACCCATCCACGCCCGTTTCCAGAATCTGGTACAGCGCCTGAATGTCGCCTTTCAGGCGGATGCGCTTGCCAACTTCGCGCAGATGTTCCTTGCGGACCTTCGCCTTGAATTCCGGATCGTGCAGCAGCAGGTAGGCCAGCTCCGCCCCTTGTTGCACCAGGTTGATCTTCGCCATGCCTTTGGCCCGGCGCTCGAACTCCTCCGTCGGTATCCCGACGAGTTCCGCCAGGACGTAGCCGGAATCGTTGAAGGTGAGCGTCTGATCGAAGTCGCTGGCAAAAATGTAGCGTTTTAGAGGCTTGTCTGCCATACAGGTTTGATTCGCCGCGCGCTGAGATGGACCATAAAAAGAATCAATCGGGATTATAGGCGCGCCGGATTACAAGCAGGTGAACAAATTGAAGTCCTACAGCTTCTTCGATAGGGACGAGCGGCCGAAACGCAGCAGGAGGAATCCGCCGATCAGGGAGAATATCCAGATGATCACTCCCAGTGTCATGCCCGCCAGAAAAATAGGATTGCGGACGTCTCCTTCGGCATGGGTAAAGAAGTGATAGAGCAGGTGTCCAAAGGCGAATGTGGCAAACAGAACTGCCACGCCAGAGATCAAGTGCAGCATTCGCATGGGATGCAAGTCTCACACAAAAAGCGCGCATGCCGCAAGTGCCAGGCCGGACGAACCGGCGCCAGCGCGCCTTTACTAAATCGGCGGACGCGTCCAGAATAGAAGTTTGGTGAAAAATAAAATCGGCGGTAAATCAAACTACAGGAGCATTCATGCCCGCATCTGGTGAACTGATTCGTTCGATGAATTACGTGGAAGACATTACGACAACTTTGCGCCGCATCTGCATTTCGATTCCGGCGATGAATGCCGAAGAGCGCAAACGGCTGGCGGAGTCCTTGCGTACGGCCGGTGGAGCGCTGAACAGCGCAATCGGCGATCTGGAAAAGGCGGAGAAGTAGGTGGAGATCAAGACCATCGCGGTAATCGGCGCCGGCATCATGGGCCGCGGCATCGCCCATGCCGCCGCTGTTGGCGGCTATCGCACCGTTCTGGAAGACCTGCTGCCCGGGGCGCTGCGCAAAGCCGAGAGTGAGATTCGCGCCAACCTGGACAAGGCGGTGGAATTGGGTAAGGTAACCGCGCCCGATGCCGACGCCGCCTTCGGGCGGTTGGAGTATGCCGGCTCGGTGGACGAAGCGGCTCGCGAGGCCGATCTGGTCATCGAGGCCGTACCCGAGGAGATGGAATCGAAGACTGAGATCTTCACCCTGCTCGACAAGATTTGCCGGCCCACGACGATTCTTGCTTCGAACACTTCCTCCCTCAGCATCACGGAAATTGCCAGCGTTACCTATCGCGCCCGCAAGTGCGTGGGCATGCACTTTTTTAATCCCGTGCACAAAATGAAGTTGCTGGAAATTGTGCGTGCTTTGGAAACCGATGACGATACGCTGGCCTCCGCCGTGGAAGTGGGCAAGCGCATGAAGAAAGAAGTCGTCGTCATCAAGGAAGCCCCCGGGTTTATCACCAGCCGCATTAATGCGATGATCGGCAATGAAGCGTTCTACATGCTGCAGGAAGGCATTGCTTCCGCGGCCGATATCGACAAGGCGCTGAAACTGGGCCTCAACCACCCCATGGGCCCGTTTGAGCTAGTCGACTTGGTTGGACTCGATACCCGGCTGAACATTCTGGAATACCTCCATAAATCGCTGGGAGACAAATATCGTCCCGCGCCCTTGCTGGTGCAGTATGTGAAGGCGGGGAGGTTGGGGCGGAAGTCGGGGCGGGGAGTGTTTGAATATCCAGAGGTTGCTGGGCAGGCTGTTTCATCCGCGGTCGCGCCGAAGTAGGTTCAGGTGCGGCTATCGATACATAGTCTGGGACGAATCTTTGGCGCTCTCGGAACACTTCTTATGGGAGGTGTTTTCGTCCTGGAGAGCCATTACGCGAAAATCTGCCCAAGAGTGGCGGAAGTACAATCGGGGCGCGTTTACCCACTTAACGTTCATGGGATCGTATACGTGAACAGTGGGGAGCAGTTCCATCTGCATATCTTGGAAGCGGGGGCGGCGATTTGTTTTATTTGTTTTGCGTGTACAGTTTTCTTTGAGATAAGAAAGAGCAAGACCGTTTAGAGAGCGCTGCGCCTCAAAGGCTTCTGCTACCGGCCGAAGTTTAAGCCTGATAACGAGTTCATCTTTTCTGGTTCGATCCCTTTGCTTGCTACCATCACCTGAAAACTTTCTCCCATGCCCGCGGGTGTGACCAGATGCTTCAGTTGCAGCGCCACCTTGGCCCGCTCCTGTGGCAGGCGGCATTCTTCGAAGGCGTCGGCAAACTGGTTGGCTTCGCCAATCCCCAATAAAAATTGCGACTGCGTTACCAGTTTCTGTGCGTGCATGCCTTGATTTTCCGCGGCGGCGGCGAGCGCGGTGAAGTTTACATCGGCGGTAATGTCTTGCTCGCCGGGGGCTTCGTAAGCGTTATCACTGACAGAATGTTGGCGTATCGCCTTCACGGTCCCTCGATGGCGGCCGGCGAGTAACTCTTCGCGAGTGTAGCCGTAGTCGATCGCGATGAAGAAGCCGCGCTGAATTTTGGCGGCAATCTGCAGCATGAAACCTTGCGCGGCCAGCGGCGCTTCCTCCCGCTCGCCAGCTTCGGGATGAATCGAATAGCGGTCGAGGAATTCAAGTTCCGCTGGCGAAGCGGGAGCCCATGCTTCCACAAAACGTTCATCGCGTGCATCGATGTGCAGGGAACCGTGTGCGCTCAGGATTTCAACCGGCAGAGCGTCGAAAAATTCGTTGGCGAAAACAATGGATGGAACACTGGCGGGGAAGTCCTTTTGCAGCGCGGCCTTCCCGGAATTCAAATGACGATGCAATGTCTCCGCGAGCCGCTGGCGGAGCGCCGGCGAAGTCTCGATCAAGACGTAGTGCAGACATTGAAAGAACTGAGGAAACTTCTTTTCCGACCAGTCGAGCACGTCTTGCGCAAACAGCCCGCGGCCAGGGCCGAGTTCGACGATATCAATATTTTCGGGGGAGCCGAGAACGCGCCACATCTCCTCGAACTGCCGCGCCAGCAGGCGGCCGAAAACTTTGTGCACGTCACTGGATGTGTAAAAATCGCCCGCCTTGCCGAACTGCAGCGCGTTCCTCGAGTAATATCCGTGCTCGGTGTCGTACAGACAGAGGTCCATGTAGCGCGAGAAGGGAATCGGTCCGTGCGCGTGAATCTCCTCTTCGATCTTTTGCCGGAGCGGGTTCACAGTCCCTTTTCGCGGCGGTCTGCGCGATCCTGCGGGGTGCGAATAAACATCTCCATGAAGTAATCGTGCAGCGCATCGAAGAGCTGTCGTTGGAAGCTCCATTCAAATTGCGGATGGTCGAGATCGCGGGGATGCAGGTCGAAGTAGTAGGTATGGACGGGCACTGAAGCGTCTTTGAATTGAATAATCACTTCCACGCCCTCGCCCTTGCCGCGCGCGGAGAAGTTCAGCAGCGGATGTTCGTAGAGGAGTAGTTGCGCCTGCACGCGGTCAAGGCGGGTAATGGCGGTTTCGGGCACAGAGGAATTGTAAAGCAGGCGTGAAGCCGGCCGCGCAGTCCCTTCGTTGCAGGCAGAATGTTAGTCGGTTTGTGGCATGTACAGGAATGCTGTACAATCAAAAGGCGAGAGACAAACCCATGACTGAAACTACCTACACGAACTTGCGCCAGCGTTTGGCGTCTGTTCTGGATCGCGTGGCTGACGATCGCGAAGTGGTGATCGTTGTGCGCAAAGGCGAACGAAAGGTGGCCATGGTTCCGGCCGATGAACTGACCAGTCTCATGGAAACGGCGCACTTATTGCGTTCTCCGAGAAACGCGCGCAGGTTGCTAACTGCACTAAACCGTGCGACCAACGGCAAAGTTAAGCCGGAATCCCTTGAAAAACTTCGCCGGGAGTTGGGACTTGCCCCGCGACGTTAAGCGGGATGCGGTCTTTCATACCGAGTTCCGGCAGGACCTGCGTTATTGGGTAGAGACGGACCGAAAGGTTGCGCTTCGCGCGCTGGAATTGATTGAAGCAATTCTCCGGGATCCTTTCTCGGGAATTGGCAAACCGGAACCGCTGAAATATGTTCTGGCCGGATGCTGGCCCCGCCGCATCACCCAGGAGCATCGTTTGGTATATCGCGTGAGCCAGCAGCGAATCGATTTTCTGCAAGCGCGCTATCACTACTGAGGCATGGCACTGGTCAAGCCGCTGCGGCGAGGGGTCTCAGTCCCGCCGCAGCGGCCTTCGTGCTAGCATCTGCTCGTAAATACGCAGTGGGACGCCGCGAAGTTCCAATTTCCAGGGGAGTAGATCGGATTTAGAATTCGAAGTATCCAGCGGACGGCGCGGAGCGGGAGCCTCCCTCGGTCCCTGTTGCCGGCAACATTCCCAGCACTCCACTCAAGCTTTCCCAGGCCGCCTCGTTTAACGCGGAGTCCGAACCGACCAGGTCGCGGATCATATCCCACGCCGCCATATTCAGAGCGCCTTCCGGAGGCGGTCCCATGGCGAGAGATACCGCGCACTGCGGACAGAACGAGATGCGATGCGCCGTCGACTTTTGCCGCGGCCGTATGCCCACGGTTTGCGCGAACATGTAAAGCGCAACTGATTTTTGTCCAACGCCCAGCTCGCGGTTACAACGCAGGCAATGCATGCTCTCCAAAAGTTCGCTCCTGGCGGCGCTGAACGCCGAGATTATGAATATTGTCTTCCCCCAGCCGCAGGCCGCAAGTATGTAAACGGATTCCCGCGTCGCCCAGCCAGGCCTGCAACCATCCACCGGCGAGAACCAAGCTGTGCTCTAGGCAAAATGCATCGCCGTCGTGCACTCTGATGCGATGAGTCGGGTGGCTGCCAGAAGCAAAGATTCGTCCTCGTTCGTGCCGTCGCCGGAGCGCCGCAACTCCCCATCGGCAAGGTTTATCCGGGTATCGCAACTGCGAAAATTGCGCGACTGCGAACAAGTAGCGGCGGTTTGTTACCGGATACGGCGGGGAACCATCGAATTTCTTTTGATCCAAACCCGCGGCAGCGGGCGCTGGACTTTTCCCAAAGGCAGTACCGAGCCCGGCCTCACCCACGCCCAGGCTGCGGCCATGGAGGCGTTCGAAGAGGCCGGCGTTCACGGGCGGATCGAAGAAGTTTCCTTCGCCAGCTACCTCCGCCAGCAACGCGAACGCTCCAAGAGTCTGGTGAAAAGCGGGGCGCAGACGGTGTCAGTGAAGTCCTACCTCTGCCAGGTTTTCCGTTTGAGCGAACCCAAAGAACCGAACCGCAACCGCACCTGGTTTTCGTTCGAAGACGCGCGCCAGAGTCTGCAACATGGCCGCAACCCGTCGGAAGGAGCCAGTATCGTTCGGGCTTTGCGACTGGCCGTCGAACGCATCCAGCGCCTGCAACAGGAAGATGCCCGGGAGAGTCACGCGCGAGAAAGCGGTGACCGGGGGCGAAGCGAAAAACCCGCGCACTCAGCCGATGCTCTGCAGAAAGTTAAGTTCGAATTCGCCGAGGTTTACGGACGAAGCGGAGTAGCCCTGGCGCAGTATTCGTCGCACCGCAGGGCGGCAAGCACTCCGTATGCCCTTTCCGCAGCGGGCATTCTACCGGCAGAAACTCTGCCCGGCGACATCCTGGAATTTGACGTCTCCCGAAAAAAGAGAGTGAAGGCGCTGGGAAACGGCAGCCCTCAAAAGTAACGGGATTATTTTTCCCGCTTATTCCTTGCTTTTCGGCCGCTCGAACGCCTTCTGCAAGTACTTTCTCGCCTCTTCCAGGGCGCCGAAGGTATCGTCGTTGGTCTGAATGGCCTGCCGGTATTCGTTGATGGCGCGCTCGCGCTGGCCGGTGATGTCAAAAATCTTTCCAAGTTGGATGTGGCTCCAGACTTCGGTCCAGCGCGGGTCGCCATCGCCGTTGATCGACGAGCGGTAGGAGTTGGCGGAGGACTGGTAATTCCTCTGCAGGAAGAAAATCTCCGCCACGCGGTAGTGCGCCAGCGAGCTGTTCTTGTTCTGGTCGAGTGCCTTGTTGAACTCCACCAGCGCGCCGGTCAGGTCGCCCTGCTGCTGAATCGCCTGCCCGCGCAGAATCGAAGAGCGCAGCTTCACGTCTGTCGAATTGGTGAGCACGTGATGGTCTGGGTCAACCGCAATGCGCCGCGGACGCCCGAAAGTTTCCACCGTAAACGGAGAGTTCGTTCCCACCACTTCGATTTTCTTGTCTTCGGTTTTGCCGTCAGTATCAATCCGCAGGTCGATCGGCATGCGGAAAAGATCGAGGTCCTGGGAAATTTCTCCCGTCACGCGGAAGCCCTTATTGCTGCCCAGGCGATAGGTGGTGTACTTCACTTTGAATTCGGGAGCGCCGGTGGAATCCAGCCATTGCGAAAAGAACCAGGTAAGCTGCTCGCCGTAATTTTTCTCGGCGATGGCGCGGAAGTCATCCATGGTGGCCGCTTTGCCGGAATAGGTTTCGGCAAACTCGCGCATGGTCTTGTTGTACTTGTCCTCGCCCAGCACCCAGCGCAGCATGTGCAAAATCATCGCGCCCTTGTCGGTGACCAGCGACTGAAACTCGGTGGAGAACGGATCGAGTTTGTTGGCGCTGGAGAGTGGCACCGTATCATAGGCCAGCGCCCCCACCGACATGTCCTTCACCGCTTCTTCCAGTCCGGCCGAACCGGCGGCATTCTCCACATACATGGCTTCGGAATAGCGCGAGAATCCGTCTACCAGCCACCAATCGTCCTTGCTGGCGGGGCTCACAGAAATTCCCCACCACTGGTGCGCGATGGCGTTGGCCAGAAGCCGGTAATTGGTTTTTTCAGTGATCGATGGACCGGCCAGCCCGGCAATCTCCGGCGCCCAGGCGTAGGGAACCGTGTCGCCGGGAAGCTCCACTACATTCAATTTTTGCGACAGCGGGGTGCCGTAGAGCGTGATGTAGTAAGTAAACTCCTGCACCGCGGTTGTGGTGTAGGTGGGGGCGAAGGCCTGATGCGTGGGCTTGAAATAAACGTGCAGATCGAGTCCGGCTTCGTCGCTTTTATATTCCTGAAAAATGCCGGCGACAATGGTCCCGGGGAAACTTGCCTTCGTATACGCGAAATTGAAGGTCTTGGTAGGCAGGCCGTTGGTGTTGGGTTTTTTGGAAGGCGGATTATCGGTGACTGTTTCTTTTCCGCTGCCAATCACCACCATGTGCGCCGGAACCGTGATGCTGATGTTCGAGGTGAACCGGTTCATGCCGTAGCCGCTCACCGGAAACCAGCGTCCGGCGTAGAGCAGATAACTGGTGTCATCGCCCACATAAGCCAGCTTCAGGCCCGGAACAGGGCTGTCATCGGCGGTTTCCAGATTGCCTTCGTATTCAAAAGTCAGCGTGGTCGAAGCATCCTTGGCCAATCCGGCTGGAAGCGGGACGCGCACGGTGGAATCCTGCGTAACCCGCTCAGCCGAGAGCGGCTGATTTTTTTCGTCGAGCACCCGGGTCACGCGCAGGTCGTTGTGCAATTCGAAAACCGCGACGCTCAAATCCTGCAAGGCGGTGAAGCGCACCTTGGCGCGCGCCGAAATCTGGTGCAGGTGAGGCGTAAGTTCAGCCTCAATCTGGTAATCGTCAACGCGCAGATGGGCCTTTTCCGCAGCCCCCGCCGGCGCGGATAGAAATGCCAAAAACAGCAGGGTGAGAAAGGCAGACAGCACGCTCTGGGGGCGCCGAAGGCGAATGCGCATTAAGAAGGGTCTCCGGGAACAGGGCTACCATTCCCTATGATGAAGATTTTCACCTAAAAGATGCTGGGAGCACAAGGTTTAGCGGCATTCTATAAAAACCTGTACTTCCCCTCGAAGCCCTAATTCTTCTCGGAACCGCGCCCCGGCCGGTGCGGAGTCAGCTTCGGCACTACGAACTCCTGAAAAATATTTCCCATCGCGCTGCCGGCGATGCCGATTGCCGTGTTTTCGAAGGTCAGCGCCGGCCCGTTGCGGTCCTCCGGAGGATAATAAAGGTTGGAAATTCCACTCGAGGCCAACCCGCCCAGGATGCCGGAATAATCCGGCTGCCAGTGCCCGTTATCACCTTTGCGAATCACCGAATTAGCCACGGCATAGCGCAGGCGCGATTTCACCGTGCCCGTGCCCTTCCAGTAGTAGCGCGGATCCTGCTTGAAAATGATGGGCAGCAGCGCGCCGCCGATAAAAGTTCCAGTGGCAAAGTCGCCATAGGCCGCCCCAAATCGCTTGGCATAGCCCTGCGCGCCCTGGCCGTAACCGCCGTACATGTTAACCGCCTGCTCCCCTCCGGCAATGAAAGCGGTGATGCCGAGAGAAACCGGATCCAGAAAAGTCTTCCACGCCAGTTGAAACTTAAGCCGCGGCGCAAGCGGGACCGGGTGCTCCTCATAGGTGACGTAGTAGTTGGGGATAAAGCCCAGTACGCGCTGCTTCTCCTCGAACTTCACCTGGTCCTGAGCCACTTCCTGGCTGGTCTCGGTCACTTCCACGTCGACGTCGGCGGTAGCCACCGCCAGCGCGATCTGCGGGACGACGTATTGCTGGCCGCTCTGTAAGACTCCCGATTGTTGTGCGCTGGCAAAACCCGCGGCCTTGATCTTGAGCTGGAAATTTCCCGGGCCAACGTCGGTGAAAATAAAGTATCCGTTGTCGTCGGAGGTTGCGGTTTTCGGGGAGGCGGCGCCCTCTTGCAACAGCGTCACGGTGGCCTTGGAAACCAAGGCGCCGTCGTGGTCGACGATGGTCCCGCTGATGCTGCCGGCCAGCGGCGTTTGGATGGAGGGTTGCGCGGGAGTCGTGGTTGCTTGCGCCTCGCAATGTGGCGTAGGCAGTGAAGAGAAAAACAAAAACAAAGTGGCGCAAGCGATCGTCGCAAGTATGGAACGCATTGTCTTACCAAGTTAGCCGATTTTTAACGCCGGTGCGGTGAAACCTTTTGTAAAAAATTGTGCTGCCACTAATGAAATTTAGAGTTCGACGATTGCAGAATTGACAGGATAATTTCCGCCGCTTTCTCGGCAGGCGCAAGAGTTCCAGCCCCGTCCTGGTTATTTGATGCGCGCAAGCTGCTCTTTACGCTCGCCATTCCTGCCAACATCTGCTCTCGCGCAGCACTATCGGGCAGAATTTCCTGCAGGCGAGCGACCACGTTCTGCGGCGTAAAATCCTGCTGCACCAACTCCGGAACCACTTCCTGCCCCGCAATCAGATTGACCATGGCAAAGTGCGGCACCTTCACCCGCGGTTTCCCCAGCATGTAAGTCAATGCGGAAACGCGGTAGACCA
This sequence comes from uncultured Acidobacteriota bacterium, assembly GCA_963758565.1. GTDB lineage: Bacteria > Acidobacteriota > Terriglobia > Terriglobales > Acidobacteriaceae > Sulfotelmatobacter. The sequence goes on from CAVWVX010000002.1 coordinate 588,214, forward strand.
TCACGAAGGGAGTGCCCATCATGGCGGCTTCCACGGTTGCGGTTCCGCTGGCCACAATGGCAGCGCGCGAGTGCGCCAAAGCGGGGAGTGACTCGGGGACCAGCGTGATTTTGGATTGACTCGAATTCTGCACAACCAGACTCTGCAGAAAACTGCGATCAAGCGTCGGGGCGACCGGAAGCAGGAACTCAAACCCGGAGCCGAGTTCGGCGGCAGCTTCTAGAATCGTAGGCAGGTTCATGCGCACTTCTTTCACGCGGCTGCCCGGCATCAGCGTGATCCACTGTTTTGCGGCATCGAGTTGAAATTGGACGGCATAGTCGTGGCGCTCGATCGTGGGGCGTGGGAGATCTGCGAGCGGATGGCCGACGAAGATCGCGTCCACGCCCCGTTCGCGGTAAAACTTTTCTTCAAAGGGAAAAATCACCAGCGCCTTATCGATGTAATCGCGCAGCAGGCGCACGCGTCCCTGGCGCCAGGCCCAGAATTGGGGAGCGACATAGTAGACCACCGGAATGCCGCGCCGCTTCATCTGCCGCGCCACGCGCCAGTTGAAGGCGGGCGAATCGATCACGATGGCGAGGTCAGGCTTGCGCCGGTCCGCTTCTCGAATCAGATGGCGGTAGAGGCCGAGAATCTTCGGCAGATGGCTGAGGATTTCCGTGATGCCCACTACGGATAGATCTTTCGCGTCCACAACGGTGTCGCAGCCCGCAGCCTGCATGCGCTCTCCGCCCACACCGAAAAATTCAATTTGCGGATTGCGGCGGTGCAGCGCTTCAATAAGCTGCGCCCCATACATTTCTCCTGAAGCTTCGCCGGCTGAGATCAAGATGCGCAAGAGAACATTGTACGGCCAGCTACTTATTTAAAAATGAAAGGCAGATTCCTCGCCAGCTATAACGCCAAGTCGGAGTGACTGCTTATTCCTTGGAGAACACTTAAAACATCCAAGGCTAAGTGCCTTGTTTTGAATGATGGCTGATACTGCCGCCAGCCGGAATGGCTGGCTATCGCATTGCACGGAAACGACTTACCTTGAGGATGGGAAATGTAATAGCTTTTGGCTAATAACGCTTTAAACGCGTTTCTAGGGCCATCAAATTCGGAGATGACCCTAGGGGCACCTTTGAGGCTTAAAGTTCCTCTACGTGCTTCCTATGCTCCGCAATGGGCACTCTACGAATCGGTCGGAAGCCCAATTGGGCCTGCCGTCGCCCAAATTGCCTCCGTGTAGAATCAATAACTTACGGCTAACGCGTTGATTCTAAAGCCACGGCAAGCACTGCTTCTCACTGGTATTTCCAATCGCTTAGGGGCAAGCCCTTGATTCTAAAATCCTTCCAGGATGTTTGAAACCAGGGTGCGGGCGAAATCCTGGGAGAGCCTGCGGAAGGCGGGCGAGTCTTCCTCAAAAAAGCTGGCCAAGTCCTGCGAGACTTCGTACTGCTCGCGAAAAAGATACGAGGGATTCTGGTAAAGAACTTTTCCCTCGCGGTCGGTGAGCGAGACTTTCATGCTGACCACCACCAGAACACTTGCCGCCTGTCCGGTGCTGGAGTTGTAGGTGAGGGGCGAGGCCGAGGTGGAGAGCACGGTGCCGCGGAGCGTGGCATCGGCGGCATCGCCGGGAGTGGTGAGCAGGTGATAGTGGGTGCGCGTGGTGAACTCGCGCACGACCGATGAGGTCAGCATCTGCTCGATGCGGTAGGTGCTGGTTTGGTTGACGAAGGCAGGAACCGCAATCGTCTTCACGTTTTCCGGAAGTTGCACGGCATGGCCGGCGGTGTGATATCCGCAACCGGTGGCGAGGGCAAGCAGTACCAGCGCCGCGGCCTGGCCAGCCTTCATTGAATTTTTCCCAGCGGGCGAGTGGCAATCATGCTCTCGGCGCACTCCACCGCGGTAATGGCGGCAATGCGCAGGTTGTCGGCGGCCGCCCACAACCAGATTCCATTGGGGCGGGACGCATCCTCTTTCAAGGAAACCAGGATGTTGGGTTGGCCCGCGGTGTTCACATTGCTGGGCTGCGATTCATCATCGGTTCCGGCAATGGTCACGTGATCTCCGCTCAGGGCCTGCGCCAGCTGTTCGCGATCGACGGCATTTGCCATTTCCAGAAAGACCGCGACGGAGAGGCCATGAAACACCGGAGGCTGCAATACCAGGATGGCGGGCTGGGGCGCTTCTGCTCTGGCGATCTTTTGATACTGCCGGCGCAAACGGGCGTCCAATTTTTCCAGCGAGAGTTTTGAATTCTGGCCGTAACGCGCCAGCATGTTGAAGGCAACCTGCGCGTCGAACACATCTTTGGGCAGAGTCTGGAATGACAGCAGGTTTACCGTCTGCTGGTGCAATTCGTCCATGCCCTTTTGTCCCTGCTCGGAGGCGGGCTCGAAAATGGTGGCCACGGCGCTGCGGATGGCGGCCGCTTTGCTGGCGCGCAGCAGCAACAACGCGAGCGTGACGGCAGAGGGATGCGGCACGATGCAGGGACCGGGCTGTAGATCGGGCTGCCAAGCCTGGCCTCGTTCGCGCTCAATCCACAGGGAACGGACGGTTGCGCCCGGTTCGTCTTCAAGCGCGCCGGAAAGATCGACGATGGCGCTGCCCGCGTCGCGGGCCCGCGTCCAGTTTTGCCGCGTGCACTCGGCATCGGCGGCGAAGAAAGTGAAGTCGGTGTGCAGGAACTGCTCGGCGCGCACGCTCTGGATAAAATTGATTTCGTCGCCGGTGGCTTCGAGCTGGCCGATCGATTCATCGTCGTCGAGCAGGCGAATATCGACGGCGGGAAAATTCCGCTCGCTCAACATCTCGGCTACTTCTTTGCCTTTAAGTGTGGCCGCGCCCACAATGGCGGCGCGGTAGAGTTGCCCGCGGGGAGAGACCGCAGGCGCTGTGATCTTTGAAGTCGAGCTCATGAAATCTGTGAAGCCTCCTTGTATGGCGGCGGCGGAGGCTGGTTGCGGCGGCGGAAGATCCACTGCACCCGCCAGAACACTCCGGAGAAGGTGTACAGCAAAGCGATGGCAAAGAGCACCGGCCCGGAAAACGCGGCTACGGCGGCAATCAACGCAGCCAGCAAAAGGATGAGGCGGAAGGGGTGGCGCGAGCGGAAGTCGATGTCCTTGAAACTATAGAAGCGCCAGGTGCTCACCATGAGATAGCCGACGGCGGCCACCATGGCCACCCAGGTCAAAGCGGTGTACCAGGATTGAATAGGCTGACCCTCGCGGAAATGAACTACGGCGGCGATCACGCCGGCTCCGGCGGGAATGGGCATGCCCACAAAATATTTCTTGCCCGGGTGACCGGGATTCGTGGGTTGCGGATTCGACGTGATGTTGAACCGGGCGAGCCGGCTGGCTCCGGCCACCAGAAACAGAAAACAAGCGATGCCGCCGAGTTGGGTGAGCTTGATGCTCCCCAACCACAAGGGTGGAACGGCATGGAAGCCCCAGGCCCAGGCCAGCATGGCGGGCGCAACTCCGAAGGTGATTACGTCAGCCAGGGAGTCAAGTTCTTTGCCGAAGTCGCTGCTGGTGCCGGTCATGCGGGCGATGCGTCCATCCAGGCCATCGAATAAAACCGCGAAGCCGATGGCAATGGCGGAGTGGTCCAGATGCCAGTGCTCATTGGTGATGGCGTAATAGAGCACCTGCACAATGGCATAAAAGCCGGCAGCCATATTCCCGCAGGTAAAGAGTGAGGGCAGGATGTACATGCCTTTGCTCATGCGGCGGGGACGGGTTGCGTCCTGTCTGCGCTTTTGGATGGGGATATCCATTAGCGCGTCCCTTCGCGTGCGGAAGAGTGGGCCGCACCGGCGAGTTCGCGCTGCGGTTGCAGGTAGGCGAGGACGCTGGCGCCGCCTTGCACTTTATCGCCGACCTTCACCTGCAACTTGGCGGAAGGATCGAACTGCACGTCCACGCGTGAGCCGAACTTGATGAGGCCGACGCGCTGGCCGCGCTCCATGCGGTCGCCCACTTTCGGGGTAAAAACAATGCGGCGCGCCAGCAATCCGGCGATCTGTTTAAAGACCACCGAGTGCCCGTCGCCTTCCACCCGGACAATATTCTGCTCATTGTGCTCGGCGGAGGCAGGGTTCATGGCGTTGAGATATTTTCCCCTCTGGTAGCGAACCTCGCGCACGATGCCGGCGATGGGCGAACGATTGACGTGCACATTGAAGACGCTCAGGAAGATGCTGATGCGGGTTTGCGCTTCGCCGTTTACGGTGACCACCGAGACGTCAGTTACTTTGCCGTCTCCCGGGGAAACCACCGCGCCGGGAGAATCTGGAATGGCGCGCTCGGGATCGCGGAAGAACCAGAGAAAAAACGCGGCCAGCAGCAGTGGAACTACAGCCCAGGCCGGGGCTGCGAACCAGCCCACCAGAACCGCGGCCACGATCAGAGCCAGCGCGTATAGATATCCGTCACGAACCATGGGAGAGAGCCTGGTTCATTATAGAGCAGAGCGGTCGGGCGCCGCGCTTCTTTCGCCGCGTCCCGCAAAGTTTAAATCGTCGTAAGTATAAACAAAGAAAGGCGCCCGCAGGCGCCTGGGAACTAGATACAAGAGTCCTGTAGCGGCGACGGCCGCCTGCAAGATGGCCAAACTTTAGGCGACGTGAAACTGCTGTTGCCGGTACTGCCGCTCAATGGTCTGCATCTGGTCCTTGAGCCGGAGTTTGAGTTTTTTCAGGCGGACTTCTTCCAGTTTTTCGTCTTCGCTGAGGTAACGTTTTTGAGTGAGAGACTCGAGCCGAGTGGAATATTGCATATGCTCTTGAGCCAGTTTGCGGAGTTCTTCATGATCGGACAAAGGCGAGTCATTCGAAGTCAGCATCCAGCAGACCTCCAATAGGGGAATTACTAAGGCCCAAGTTAACACAGCATGAATATCGGGGCAATGCCATATTCTTGGTGCAGTCTCACTGTGAGAATGTTGTAATTTACAGCGGAAAACGGAAGATGAGAGCGTGCTCGGCTGGGTGCGAGTAATAATTTTTGCGGAGGCCTTGCTCGCGGAAACCATGCTTTTTGTAGAAGGCGATTGCGGCGTGGTTCGATGGGCGCACTTCCAAAAAAATTGCGCTGCCGGCTTGAGTTCGGGCGTGCGAGATCAACTGGTTTAGTAAAAGCGTTGCCAATCCGCGGCGGCGCGCGGTTTCGGCTACGACAATGTTTTCCAGTTCCCACTCGGCGCCGACCTGGTGGCTCACCAGAAATGCAGTGACGGCAGAAGGTTCGCCGGCTTCGCATAGCAATACGAAATGTGCGGGAACTTGCGAGGGATCTGCCGGCGCGAACAACTTTTCATACTGCTGACGCGACCAGTGGCCGGCGGCGGGACTCTGTTGCTCGAGAGCCATCATGGCGGGAATGTCCGCCGCTGTGGCTGGCCTGACGTGAGAGTTCAAGCGTTCATTTTCTCCAGCATCTCGGCGTCGGTGCGGCGAATGTAATTTGCCTCCAGCGCTTCGGGAGTGACGGTTGAGCCGGATTGAAGCTTGCGCCAGCCGAGGCGGGCGACATCGGCTGCGGAGATCGGCGGGAGAGTTGTAACCGTGAGTCCGCCGGCGCGGAGAACATCTGCGAGCGCGGCGTCGGGCGTGATTACGTTCCAGCCCTGTGCTTGGATTAGAAATTCGTTGCGGGTGAGCATGTGCTCGCGTGGAGTTTGACCGCTGGCGGCAGGAACTTCATATTCTCCGGCGTAGATATCGCCGCGTCCGGCATCGAGTGCTGCCATTACTTTTCCCTGCTCGCCGCTGGCGAAGACGCACACTTCGAGCAACGATACGGCGGCAATGGGCTTGTCTAAAACTTCAGCCAGCGCTTTGACTGCGGCCAGTCCGATGCGCAATCCGGTGAAGGATCCGGGGCCAGAGCCGACGGCGAAGGCGTCCACGTCTTGTTTTTTGAGCTGATGGGAGGCCAGCAAGGCGGCGATTTGCGGAACGAGTTGGGCGGAGAAAGTTCCGCCGGTAAGGGGAACGGTTTCGATTACCTCGACGTGGCTAGTCGATGGATCGGCGGCGCGAGCCAGGGCGATGCTGCCGTTCTTTCCGGAAGTGTCGATGGCGAGGAGAAGCATTTTGATTTTAGGAACTATCCCTGCACCAGTTCAAGCAGAACACCGCCGGTACTGGAAGGATGCACGAATACGTATTGATGTCCGCCCGCGCCCGTCTTGATTTCGTCGGACACCAGGCGCACGCTGTCTTTTTTCAGCCGCGCTACCGCCGCGGGAAGATCCGGAACTTTCAGGCAAACGTGATGCAGGCCTTCGCCGCGCTTGGCGATGAATTTGGCGATGGTGGAATCTTCCGAGGTGGCCTCGAGCAATTCGAGGCGGCTCTCGCCAACGGCCACCATAACCAGGCGAACTTTTTCCTGCTCGACGGTTTCTTCTGGGGAAATGGTCAGGCCAAGTTTTTCGTAAATGGATTTGGCGGCGGTGATCGACTTTACCGCGATGCCGAGATGATCGATTTTTGCCATAATTACTATCCAATCAGCCTTTTTCCGCTTTGGTTGCAATCTCTTCAATCAACGTGTACGGGTCGCGCTTGTGCTCCGCCACTTCTGCTGCCAGGCGCGCCAGGTTGCCGTCTGCCAGTTGCTTGCGGGCTTTCTCCAGCAATGAGTCGCGCAGCATTTCGACCAGGCGCTCCTGCCAATTTTCCACGTTCTTGCTCAGCGCCAGATTTTTGGTCTGCAGATAATTTTCATAGGCGGAGATGGCGGTGGCTAACTCTGCGATGCCTGTTCCCTGGCTGGCAACGGTTTTCACAATCGGAGGAACCCAGCCGTCATGGCGAGTGGCCAGCGATTGCAGCGTGCGGATCTCGCGCTCCACATGCTCGGCGCCGTCGCGATCGCTTTTGTTGATGACGAAGATGTCGGCAATCTCCATGATGCCGGCTTTGATGGTTTGCACATCATCGCCCATGCCAGGGACGAGGATGAGAATGGTGACATCGGCGAGGCGCACGATGTCGACTTCGTCCTGGCCAACGCCGACGGTTTCGACGATGACGATATCGCGGCCGGAAGCGTCAAGGACGGTTGTCACGTCGGCGGTGGTGCGGGCGAGGCCGCCGAGAGAACCGCGCGTGGCCATGCTGCGAATGTAAATTCCGGGGTCGGAAAAATGGTCCTGCATGCGGATGCGATCGCCCAGAATTGCGCCGCCGGTGTAAGGGCTGGTAGGGTCGACGGCGATGATGCCGACCGTGTGATTGTCTTTGCGGTAAAAACGAGCGAGTTGATCAACTAGCGTGCTTTTACCCGCGCCGGGGGGACCAGTCAAGCCGAGCACACGGGCTTTGCCGCTGTGCGGGAATACCGCCTTCAGCAGTTCGGACCATCCCGGGGCGCGATTCTCGACTGTCGAGATGGCGCGGGCGAGGGTGCGCACGTCGCCGGAGCGGAGTTGGGAGAGCCAAGCGTGGGGATCGGGGTTCAAACGATCAGTGTAAAGCAGAGAAGGAAGAAGAAGAAATGAGAGCCCACTCTTCTGCAAAAAACCTAGGTGGATGGCAAACGGGCGGACAACTGTCCGCGAATAAACAACAGAAGTTTCTGCCAGTCGCCGGTATCGGTCAGGGTATTAGCCGTGTGCCAAGTAATAGTAAAAATTGGAAACTTGAGGTTATCTGGGGTGGCCTTGTGACGGTAACTCATGCGCTCCCCCAAAGTGACATATGCGCATGGAACACCGACCAGCCGCGCCCGCTCAAAATTGTAAGCCATCCTGGGGACATCCTCTTGCCCATGCAACCCGGACAACTTGATCTCCAAGGCACAGGCGATATGCCAAGGTTCATATATCAGGCCGTTTAGCGATGGCTTTGCTGAAGGTAGCGGGATGACGATATCCCACTCCACTGGTAATCCTTTGATGAAAACGTCGCGCATTGAAGTCGCGATGCCCTCGTCCGCCAGAGCTTCTCTCACGATTTCCACTGTTGCGGCGCCTGCGAACTTGCCGCATTTGCCAAAGGCCTCGCACGCATCCCAGGCTTTCGTTACGATTTCTTCGCCTGTCATAGGCACCCACGATACCGGGGTGGCCCTGAGAGCGCAAGGACTCTACTACCATCTGCGCCTCACACTAAAGGCGGGCGGACTAGCTGGAATACTCACCCATTACCTCAGAGCGTCTTGCCACTCATACCAAGAATCGTCCGCCGCGAGTTGCGCAGCCGAGAAATCTCCCCAAGCCCGATCCTCCGCCGCTTCTTCATCCGTTAGCGAGTCGTAGTAGCGGTTGATCGAAGCGGAAATCTCTTCCAACGTTTTCCGTTTATCGTCCATTGCCTACTCTTTCAGCAACTGCCTTGCGATCACCAGTCGCTGAATCTCGCTTGTGCCTTCGCCGATGGTGCAGAGCTTCACGTCGCGGTAGAACTTTTCGGCGGGATAATCTTTGATGAAGCCGTAGCCGCCGTGGATCTGCACGCCTTCATTGGCGCAGCGGACGGCCACTTCGCTGGCGTAGAGTTTTGCCATCGAAGATTCCAGCGTGGTCTTCATACCGGCGTCTTTCATGCTGGCGGCGCGCATGGTGAGCAAGCGGGCGGCGTCGATTTCAGTGGCCATGTCGGCCAGTTTCCACTGGATGGCCTGGAATTCTCCGATGGCTTTGCCGAACTGCTTGCGTTCCTTGGAATAGTTCAGCGCGGCTTCATATGCCCCTTGCGCCATGCCGAGCGAGAGAGCGGCGATGGAGATGCGGCCGCCATCGAGCACGCGCATGGCATCGATAAATCCGTCGCCTTCTTTGCCGAGAAGATTTTCCGCAGGCACTTCGCAATCTTCAAAAATCATTTCCGCAGTGTCGCTGGCGCGCAAGCCGAGCTTGTTTTCTTTCTTGCCGGGACGAAATCCCTTGGTTCCTTTGTCGACGATGAAGGCGGAGAGACCGTGGGTTTTGGCGGCGCGGTCGGTGACGGCGATGACGACCATGGCGTCGGCATAGTGGCCGTTGGTGCAGAAAGTTTTTGTTCCGTTGAGCACCCAGCCATTGCCGCGGCGGCGGGCGGTGAGGCGGGCGCTGCCGGCGTCAGATCCGGCAGAGGGCTCGGTCAATCCCCAGGCGCCGATGAATTCTCCGGTAGCTAGTTTGCTGACATACTTTTGTTTTTGCGCTTCGTTGCCGGCGAGATAAATGTGGTTGGAGCAGAGCGATGTGTGCGCCGCCACGATAATTCCTACGGATCCGTCGACGCGCGACAACTCCTCGATGGCGATGACGTACTCAATGTAACCCATGCCCGCGCCGGAGTATTCGTTGGGGAACACGGTGCCCAGCAGTCCGAGCTTGCCCAGTTCCTTGATAGTGGCGAGAGGAAATTCGCTGGCCTCATCCCACTTCATGACGTTGGGCAAGATTTCGCGCTCGGCGAATTCGCGCACGGTTTTCTTCAGATGCTGCTGCTCGTCGTTCAGTTGAAAATCCAAGATACCTCCGGAGAGTGAACCAATTTTCGATTAGAACATAGGCGCGCGAGGCTGGAAAGTTACCACGGGCTGAGCGGTAAGAGGTGCCGCTAGACTGCATGAACAGGGGCGATTGTGAAGGTTAGAATCGCGATGCCTACCGACCGTATGGTTTGCGAAAGTAAGGAAGGGAAGCAAGTCTTAATCGAAAACTATCCGGCAACCTGAGCCACGCCGATGAATCGTTCAAACACTTCATTGGAGAGCAGGCGTCCGCGTGAGGTGAGCGAGATTATGTTTCCGTTCTGCTGGAGCAATCCGCTGTGAAGCAAGTCTGCGATGATGGCGCGATTGGGTGCCAGCGCATGGGCGCCAAATTTTGCCTCGAGTTCGCGCAGATTTACACCTTGCGCCAGGCGCAGCCCGAGGAAGAAACTTTCCTCCAGCGCATCGTGACGCGAGACCACTGCGCGCTGCAAGGAAGTATTTTGCACGTAACGCTCCAGCGAATCAGGGGGTGAAAAGCGGACAGCGTCGTCATCGCCCTGCTTGTTGCCATCTGCCTCCAGCATGGAATGTGCGTCGACTCCGAAGCCGAGATAGGGCTGGCGGGTCCAATATTTCAAGTTGTGCCGTGATTCGCAGCCGGCACGTGCGAAGTTGGAAATTTCATACTGGTGAATTCCGGCGGTTCCGAGGCGCTGGCATGCAGCCAGGTAGAAATCGGTGACGGCTTCATCGTCGGGTACAAAGTGGGCGTGGTAGCGCGTGCCGCCGGCGATCAATTCCCGTCCCAAGCGGGAGTCTTCGTCCACCTCGAGCATGTAGACGCTCACGTGCGGCGAGCCGGTCGCGATGGTTTCGGTGAGAGAAAAGTCCCAACTGGCGGCGGTCTGGTGGGGCAGGCCGGCGATCAGATCGAGGTTGATGTTGGAAAGTCCAGCGGCGCGCAGGCGAGCGATATCTTCTGTTACCGTGTCGCGCTTGTGCAGGCGGCCGACCGCCGCCGCTTCCTGGTCGACAAACGATTGCACTCCCAGGCTGACGCGGTTCACGCCGCAGCGCTGCAGCGTCTCGATCATGGCCGGGGTCAGAGTGCCAGGAGCGCACTCGACCGTGACTTCCGCAGACGGAGTTACGTTAAATTGCTGCCGCAGCGTGGTGAAAACCCGCTGCAGTTGCGCCGCTTCGAGGACGGTGGGCGTGCCACCGCCGAGGTAGATGGAATCAACCGCGCGTTCTATCCTGCCGCCCATTTCTGCCGCGGTCTGCTCGGCATTCTCGATGTCGGCGCAGAGGCGATCGACATAGCGCTCGAAAACCGCGCGCGAGAAGACGTCAGAGGCGAAGTTGCAGTAGCTGCACTTGGTGCGGCAGAACGGGACAGAGATGTAAATGCCGAGAGGCATTTAAACATTATCCCACCTGCTCGCGGTGCAAGAAGGACAAAGCTTTTTCCATCCGCGCGAGTGCTGGGCGAATCTATATTCAGATACGCAATTGCATTCAGATCAGCCAATTGCGATAACCTAGCAGTAGCGCAAACTTACCGCCCGAACTTCAACAACGCCATGTCCCAGGAAGAAGAGGTACTCGGAAAAGCTTACGACAGCCGGCTGATGGCGCGGCTGTTGAAGTATCTGCGCCCTTACCGGTGGCAGGTGATGGTGGCGCTGGTGTCGATTGTTCTGAAGTCTTTTGCCGATGTGCTCGGTCCTTATCTCACGAAGGTTGCCATCGACCGCTATCTTGCGCCGAAGGAAGTGGCGACGGGAACATCCTCCGGCATTTGGAGTTGGCTGAGCCCGCACGCGGTGACCGGAGTGGCGCAGATTGCCGCGATCTACATTGGCCTGCTGGTGTTCAGTTTCGTGCTGGAGTTCCTGCAAACGTATTTTATGCAGTGGACTGGACAGAAAGTGATGTTCGATCTGCGGCGGCAAATCTTCCGCCATCTGCAAAGGCTGCACGTTGCCTTCTTCGATAAGAATCCGGTAGGTCGGCTGGTGACCCGCGTGACCACCGACGTGGACGCCTTGAATGAGATGTTTACCTCGGGCGTAGTTTCGATTTTCGAAGACCTGTTTGTGCTGGCTGGAATTCTGGGCGTAATGCTGTGTATGAACTGGAAGCTGGCGCTGATCACGTTTGCGGTGCTGCCCTTCATTATTGTGGCCACCAAGATTTTTCGCGACCGGGTGCGTGATTCTTACCGGAGAATTCGCGTGGCCATTGCGCGGATTAATTCCTACCTGCAAGAACACATCAGCGGGATGGCGGTGCTGCAGCTTTTCAATCGCGAACGCAAAGCGTACGACCGTTTTGAAGACATCAACCGCAGCCACATGGAAGCGTACAAAGACGCGATCATGGCGTACTCGGTGTACTACCCGGCGGTGGATATTCTGTCGTCCATTGCAATTGCGTGCGTGATCTGGTTTGGTGGCGGGGATGTGATGCGGCACATCAGCGTGACCAGCGTGGCGGTGAATTTTAATCCGAAGACTATTTTTGCTTTTCATTTGGTCTCCACGGTGGCAACGCTGGGCGTGTTGGTGGCCTTCATTCAGTATGCGCTGCGATTCTTCCGCCCCATCATGGACTTCAGCGAAAAGTACAACATCCTGCAATCAGCGATGGCCGCCAGCGAGCGCATCTTCAAGTTGCTGGATACGCCGGTTCAGGTGCTCTCGCCAGAGAACAAGAAAAAGCCCGAGGGGCCGGGACGTATTGAGTTTGACCATGTGTGGTTTGCTTACGGCGACGCAGAAGCTGGCAAAGGTCAGCCCGACTGGGTGCTGCGCGACGTATCTTTCATGATTGAACCGGGCGAGACCGTAGCCATCGTGGGACATACGGGGGCGGGCAAGACGACGCTCATCTCTCTGCTGCTGCGCTTTTATGACGTGCAAAAAGGCGCGGTGCGAATCGATGGCGTCGACGTGAAAGATATGGATCTGGCCGACCTGCGCAGCCGTTTCGGTGTGGTGCTGCAGGATCCATTCTTGTTCAGCGGAACCATCCGGGGAAATATTCGTCTGGGCACCACGCGGATCACTGACGAAGATATTGAGCAGGCGACGGAGGATGTGAACCTCGCCGACTTTATTCGCGCCCTGCCCAAGGGATTTGAAGAAGAGGTGCGCGAGCGAGGATCGACGCTTTCGACAGGACAGAAGCAGCTGATCTCATTTGCGCGCGCGCTGGCCCACGAGCCAAAAATTTTGATCCTGGACGAAGCCACTTCGAGCGTGGACACCGAAACCGAATTCCGCGTGCGCGACGCGCTGAACCGCATGGTGGAAGGCCGGACATCAGTGATCATTGCGCACCGGCTCTCGACGGTGCAGCGCGCCGACAAAATTATCGTGATGCACAAAAGCCAGTTGCGCGAAATGGGCACGCACCAGGAATTGCTGGCGCAGCACGGAATTTATTTCAAACTGTATCAACTGCAGTATAAAGATCAGGAACTTGGGGTCGGGCGGTCACCGCTTCCACCAACCGAGATCCCGCTCGCCGCCGCGGATACGGAAAGCGGGAAAGCCGAAATTCACGGCTAAAGTGAGAACCGTGCGTGAAAGTGATCTGCCCCTGCTACTTCCAAGCTGACTTCCAAGAATGCTAGAGTTGCAGAGGGTCGCCGGACGCCGGCCTTGGCAAGTGCGAGCGGCGAAGGGAGACCAACGGCCAACGGGCCACGATCCACGACGTCCTTTCAACCCGATGCGCGCCTTTGCCCAAGCCGAGCGATTTGTCAGCGAACTTGAATCGCGCAAGCTGCGTCCGGCCTATGTCTTTGTAGGGGACGAAGCCTTCTTCCGCAAGCGCTTTCGCGACGCCATTCTGCAGCACATGGTTCCGGTCGATCTGCGCGACTTCAGCATCTTTGAATTTGATCTGGCGGAAAATGATCTAGCCGAAGTGCTCGACCGCGCCCGCACGCCTTCGCTGATGGCGCCCTTCCAGGTATTTTTCGTGCGCGGGGTGAAAACGCTCTTTGGACGAGGCTCTAACGAAGAGAAGCTGTCAGCCATCGAAGAATATTGCAAGAATCCAAATCCCGACGCGCTGATTGTTTTTGTCGCCGACCACATCAGCATCCCCGCCGACGTGCGCAAAATGGAGATGCAGGATAAGGAGCGCTACCAGCGCATCCGCGAAAGCATGGGGTCGTATTGCGGCATCGTGGAACTGGCGCGGGTGGAGGAGGGCGAGGCGGTGCGCTGGATTTCGGAGTACTGCGCCAGCCGTGAAGTTCCGGTAAAGATGGAGCCCGATGGCGCCCGCGAACTGGTCGACGCCCTCGGCGGGGACATGATGATGATCTCGAATGAACTCGAGAAGCTGATGCTCTACGTCGGGGCCAAGAACCGCATCACGCTGGGCGACGTGGAGACCATGGTGCTGGCGGCCAAGCAGCGCTCGCTCTACGAGTTGACCGATGCCATTTCTTCGAAGGACCGGGTGCGCGCGCTGGAAGTGCTGGATGCGATCTTATCGAGCGGCGATGGGGAAGAGGCTGCGATTGGCCACATCTACATGCTGGCAAAAACTTTCCGCCAGATGCTGGTGATTCTGGAGCGCAATGTCCGCGACCAGCGCATGCTGTGGGCGGCGCTGTGGCAAGGCTTCCGCGTGCCTCCGTTTGCCGCCGATGACATTATTAAGCAAGCCCGCCGCTACAAATCCCGCCGCGATCTTACGCGCGCGATCCGCCTGGTAGCGAAGGCCGATCTCGCGCTGCGCTCGAATCCTGTGAGCAAGCGCATGGTTCTGGAGCGGTTGGTGATGGATTTGACGACCGAACCGAAGCTGGAAGCGCCGGGGTGGATGCAGGAACAGTTGCCGGTGTGAGAAGAAGCTTCTAGCTCCTAGCCTTCAGCTCATAGCTTCCGCTCATCATGTTCCAGAGACATTCATCCAAATTCATTTCCAAAACGCCAAACGGCAGATCCTTGCGGACCTGCCGTTTCAAACTTTAGAGCTGAAGGCCGAGAGCTGACAGCTATTTCATCGCGGTAACGCGCTTGCCCAGGCGCGATTTGTAGCGCGCGGCGGTGTTGCCGTGCAGCGTACCCTTTTGAATCGCTTTGTCGAGTGCCGAGACGGTTTCACGATAGGTCTTTTCGGCGGCGGTTTTGTCGCCTTTTTCAATGGTCTCGCGCAGAGTGCGCAGCGCGGTGCGCAGGCGGGAGGTATTGGTGCGGTTGGTGGCGGTGCGCTTGGTAGTCTGACGAGCGCGTTTCAGCGCCGAGAAATGATTAGCCATGTCTGCTTTGAACCTTTGTATGTACTGCGAGATATTCCGGTGGGTACCGAATAGATGATTTTACGGCAGTAAGTCCCGGCCGGTCAACTGCTTCGGCCTTGTGGTGCGATGAAGTTCCCGATGCTCTGTGGATGGGATACCCCATTGACAGGTGAGCGGTGCGGTGTAAAAATTCCGCTGCTTGCCGGGGTCGCTCTTCTCCTCTGGTCCACCTCTCCCGACCGTTAGAGCGACGCTCCGTGCATTCGGCTCCGTCTCGTGGCACTTTGGCGCCCATCATTTACTGAAGACTAGCACTGAGAACGACTCGACGAAAGGATCACTCCGATGCGAATCCCAAATTTTTCAACATTCTCGATTAGTTCAATAACCAAACGCCTGGGCGCCGTACTGCGTGGTGCGGTTTCGATGGCGTGGCTCGTTCTCTCATTTTGCGCGGGCACCGCGCCGAACTCCGCTGCCCAGACCTACACGACGCTGGCCAGCTTCGACTCCACGAACGGGGTGAATCCAACGGAAGCGCTCATTCAGGGGGTGGATGGAAATTTCTACGGGACTACCTCGACTGGAGGAGCGAACAATGCCGGGGCGATGTTCAAGGTCACTCCCGCGGGCGCGCTGACCGCGGTGTATAACTTTTGCTCGCAGGCCAATTGCGCCGACGGAAAGGCGCCGCTGGAAACTTTATTACTGGCGAATGATGGAAACTTTTACGGCACCACAGTACAAGGCGGAGCCAACGGATACGGCACGATTTTCAAAGTTGACTCCGCAGGCGTGCTATCCACGCTGTATAGCTTTTGCCGGAAGACAAGCTGCCTGGATGGTTATTTTCCGGAGTCAGGGCTGACTCAGGGCGCTAACGGTGATTTTTATGGTACGACGAGCGGCGGCGGCACCAAAGGATTTGGCACGGTTTTTGAAATCACGCCCCTTGGCAAGCTAACCACTCTCTACAGCTTTTGCAATGGAACTAACCAGAGCAACTGCGGCGAGTTCCCGCAAGCGAACCTGATTCAGGCCAGCAACGGCAACCTCTACGGCATGACGCCGCTGGGCGGATCCAATGATTGGGGTACGATCTTCCAAGTCACTCCGAGTGGCAGGGAGACCAATCTCTATCATTTTCAGACAGGAAACCCACGAGGACCGCTGGTGCAAGCCCGCAATGGCAGTTTCTGGGGTACGACCCTGCTTGGCGGGCAAGAGAGTAGTGGCACGGTTTTCCAAGTCAAGGCAGGAACCTTAAATAACGTTTACAGTTTTTGCACGCAGCCGAATTGCGTGGACGGAACAAATCCCTACGCCGGGCTGATCCAGGCCAGCGACGATAATCTCTACGGGAGCACCACCGGGGGTGGCGCCGACGAGACCGATTGTTTTGGGGGCTGCGGCACTTTGTTCCAGATCACGCCAGCGGGCGCGCTCACCACGCTCTACAGTTTTTGCTCGGAAGCCAATTGTGCTGACGGCGAAACGCCGTATGGGGCGCTGCTGCAAGCCACTAACGGCACGTTCTACGGAACGGCGCAATTTGGCGGGACAAGCACTGCTTGCAATGGTGGTTGCGGAACAGTCTTCAGCCTGGCGGTGGGACTTGACTCATTCATCAAACCGCTCTCGACCTCAGGCGGGTCAGGATCCAAGGTCATCCTTCTGGGAGACAATCTGACTGGCGCAACCAGCGTCACCTTCAGCGGCGCAGCGGCGGCATTCCACGTAGTCTCAGACACTGAGATCACGGCGATCGTTCCACCGGGGGCGGCGACTGGAGAAATTGAGGTGACCACCTCGTACGGGACGCTCAAGAGCAAGGCGGCTTTTCAGATGAATCCGTAGCCGAGCAGAGGTCTACTTTGGGTGGGGTCGGAATCGATCAGGCGAGCTGGATAATTTGCTAGCGAGTGGAACGCCAGCGAACGTTGCCGCTAGAAGCTTTGGATCGTAGCAAGATGATTGACTCGCACCCCGCCGCGGGGTAGGCTGGAGGGCAATGGTAGTCGCTTGCCCGGTGGGCATGAGCATCCCGGCTGGTCCCGTCTTGAAGCATAATCCTGTTTTGTCTGCGAAAGGGCTTGGAGTATCTCCGTTCGCAGAGTGCTGCGTTGGGTTGGCTCGCTTCGCTACGCTGGACGGGCGAATGCGCCCGTCCCCGCATACTCTGCCTCATCGTGTTCTGTACCTAATTGGTTCTCAAAGAGACTGAATGAAGAAAAGCATCGGGATTAGCCCCAACATTGAGACTTTATTTGGCACGCGGGACGAGAATGTGCGCGTGCTGGAAGATGGCCTGAACATCACAATTGATCTGCGCTCGAACGCCATTGAACTGGAGGGCGCGGCGCGCGATGTGGCGCGCGCCGAACAGGTTTTTGCGGATTATGAGAGCCTGCAGCGCTCGGGATACACCTTCAACAACGGCGACCTGAACAGCATGCTGCGGGTGCTGACGGCGGATTCAACCGCAACCTTGCGCGGTCTGGCCGATTCCAGCCGGCAGCGTTCGTTGGGCCGCCGCATGGTGCAGCCGAAGAGCGTGAACCAGCGCCGCTATGTGGACGCGATCGAGAGCCACGACATGGTTTTCGGCGTGGGACCGGCGGGCACGGGGAAGACTTATCTGGCGGTGGCCATGGCGATTTCCGCGCTGCTGGCCAAGCGGGTGAACCGAATCATCCTGGCGCGGCCGGCGGTGGAAGCGGGTGAGCGGCTGGGATTTCTGCCGGGCACGTTGCAGGACAAGATCGATCCTTACCTTCGTCCGCTATACGACGCGCTCTATGACATGCTCGATCCGGAAAAGGTGGATCGCTATCTGGAGAAAAATGTGATCGAGATCGCGCCCATCGCGTTCATGCGCGGGCGCACCCTCAATGATTCGTTCGTGATTCTTGATGAAGCGCAGAACACGACCTCGGAGCAGATGAAGATGTTCGTGACGCGGCTGGGATTTAACTCAAAGGCCGTGATTACCGGGGACATCACGCAGATTGATTTGCCGAACGCCCGGCGCAGCGGACTGCTGGAGGCGATCGATGTTCTGAAACGTGTGGACGGGTTGGCGTTTGTGCACTTCGATGAAGCCGACGTGGTGCGCCATCACCTGGTGCAGCGCATCATCCGCGCCTATGACGAGCACAAGACGCACGTCGCGGAGCAGCAGATGCTGCTGCTGTCAGGCGGCAAGAACGTCGAAGGGAAAAACGCCTTGACTTCCCATCCGGCTGACCAAAGCAGAGAAGCTTCAGGAGAGTGAGTTGCGATTCAGAAGGGGGGCAACGGCCCTCCTGATTTATTTGGCATTGAACTAATTTTCATGGGACCAAGGGTGGTTATCTTTCGAAAAAGAATCGCGGGATTGAGCTCTTCGACGCTGGAAAGATTTGTGCTGCGGGCCCGGCGCGCCGTGCCTTTGCGTGCTCCGGTGAATGTGTTAGTGACCAGCAGCGCGGAATTACGCACTTTGAACCGGCAATTTCGCGGCATTGATAAAGCCACCGACGTTCTTTCTTTTCCTTCCCCAGAGGACGTTGCAGGTGAAGGCAAGGGCAGCGCGGGAGACGTAGCTATTTCCGCCGACATTGCCCGGGAGAGCGCGCAGCGCCTGGGGCATTCGCTTGCCGAAGAGATTAAAATCCTGGCGTTACACGGAATTTTGCATCTCGCCGGCTTTGATCACGAGCACGATCATGGCGAGATGGCGCGCGAGGAAAGTCGTTTGCGGCAGCAACTGAAATTAGAGAGGGGGCTGATTGAGCGAGCCGGCGTTCGCAATCGCCCGCCCCGTAGCCGGCGGAAAGGCGCATGAACTGGTCGATCCTGCTGGCGCTGATTCCGTTGCTGGCCTTGCTGGCATTAGCTTCGTACGTAGACCGCGTTTTCCAGGAGATAGGGAAGTTCCTCTCGCGCGAGTTCCAGGACAACATTGACGTCTTCGAGCAGAAGGTGGAACCGAAGCTGAACGTCAGCCGCTCGCGCGCGGCGCTTTCCATGTCGGTGCTGAAGCAGTTGACTACGGCCACCATCGCGATGCTGGTAGGCTTCGCCGTTTTTGGAGACCAGCGCTGGAGCATTTACGAGATCCTGCAGGCGGCGATCAGCCTGCTCGTGATCATCATTGTTTTCAACCAGTTCTTGCCCTTTGTTTTTTTCTCGCGCACCGATGGCACCTGGCTGATCCGGTGGACGTGGCTGGTGCGAACGCTGATCTACCTGGTATTGCCGGTCACCATCGTTCTGGGCTTTTTGCAGTCGGTGGCTTCGCTGACTCACGAAAATACGCGCGAGGAACCGGAGAGCGCGGCGGAGGCGGTGGATGCGCTGATTGAAGCGGGGCAGGAAGAAGGCATTATCCAGGAAGGCGATCGCGACCTGATCCAGTCGGTGGTGGAATTCAGCGGCAAGACGGTGCGGGAGGCGATGAAACCCCGTCCGGATATGTTTGCCGTTCCCATGGAAACCACGGTGGAGCGTTTCATCGAGATGCTGCGGGCCAAGCACTACTCGCGGGTTCCGGTGTACGCGGAAAACATTCACAACATCAAGGGCATCGTGTACGCGCAGGATGTGTTGCAGGTTCCTGACACGGAAGCGGGCACGCGCACCCTGGAGACGCTGATGCGGCGCGACGTGTATTTCGTGCCGGAAAGCAAGCTGGGCAGCGACTTGCTGCGCGAGATGCAGAAAAATAATATCCGCATGGCGATTGTGGTGGATGAATATGGCGGCGTGGCCGGCCTGGTGACGATTGAAGATCTGGTGGAGGAAATTGTCGGCGAAATTCGTGACGAACACGAGAAGCCGGAAATCGTGCGGGAGAACGATCAGTCCTACATCGTTTCGGGCGGCATGGATGTGGACCGCCTCGCGGAATTGTTTGGAACTAAGCCGGAGGGACGGGAGTCCGCCACAGTGGCCGGGTTGGTGAGTGAGCTGGCCGGACATATTCCGCAGCGCGGCGAGACGGTGGATGACGACGGCTTGCGGTTTGAAGTTCTGGAATCGACCGATCGCAGAGTGGAGCGGGTGCGAATCACCGCAGTGCAGCCGCGGCAGTTGAAGTTGATTTGAGAAGAAGCTTCTGGCTGCTAGCTTCTAGCTTTTAGCTCTTAGCCACCCAACCTGAAGACTCCCTCACGAAAGATATCAATGTGCGACATTCATGAAATACTGGAGTGACCAGGAAATGTCTTTGGCGAGCAGCTAGAGGCTAGAAGCTAGAAGCTTTCTTATGCCCTTTCGATCAGGTTTTGTTTGCATTCTCGGCCGGCCCAACGCGGGCAAGTCCACGCTGTTGAACGCGCTCGTGGGCGAGAAGCTCGCCATCATTTCGCCCAAGCCGCAAACCACGCGCAATCGCATTCAGGGGATTGTGAACCTGCCAAAGGCCAAGGGGCGCGACGCGGCGCAGATTGTTCTCATCGATACACCCGGGGTTCATAAACCTGACAGTTCGCTGGGCCGGAAGATGATGGTGGAAGTGCGCGAAGCACTGGAAGGATGCGACGTAGTGCTCCTAATTATGGATGCGACACGCAAGCTCGATCCACGCGATGAGTTCGCCATTCAGATGCTGAAGCATTCTTCCACCAAAGTTTGCC
The DNA here is from genome assembly GCA_963758565.1 of uncultured Acidobacteriota bacterium. GTDB lineage: Bacteria > Acidobacteriota > Terriglobia > Terriglobales > Acidobacteriaceae > Sulfotelmatobacter. The sequence goes on from CAVWVX010000002.1 coordinate 608,541, forward strand.
TGATCCTGAACAAGGTTGACCTGCTGCGCGGGGGGAAGGCGCAACTGCTGCCGCTGATCGAGGAGTACAAAAAGCTGCACGGGTTTCACGAAATCATTCCGATCTCGGCGTTGAAGCTCGACGGCCTCGATATTCTGCTGAAGCTGGTCACGGCGGCGCTGCCCGCGGGGCCGGCCTTATTTCCCGAAGATCAGGTCACGGACCAACCGGCGCGCTTTATGGCTTCAGAGATTGTGCGCGAGCGCGTGCTGATGGAAACCAACGAAGAATTACCGTACGCGACTACGGTAATTGTCGACAGCTTTGAAGAAGGCACCAGGCTGACGCGGATTGCGGCCACGATTTACTGCGAGCGCGAAGGCCAGAAGGGAATTCTGATCGGCAAAAAAGGCGCGATGCTGAAAAAAATCGGCACCTCGGCGCGCATGCAACTGGAGCGGCTGACGGGAACGAAAGTGTTTCTGGAACTCTTCGTGAAGGTGCAGCCCAACTGGAGAGAGTCGCGCGGGTTTGTGGAAGAACTGGATTGGAGGAGGCAGTTGCTGCATCTGGGGGGAGGAAAGCTTGAAATGGAGGAAATTCTGCCCAACCCAATGCAAGGAGCAAAGAGGGCAAAACAGAAACATCGCCGGGCTGTGTAGAACGCTTGATACAGGCGGCAGTTCAAGTTACGTTCGGTTGCACCTACGACCTTTCGAATTTGTCGGATCCTGACTTAGCAGATAGAATCAATGAGCGCCAGTCACTGAAAAGGACAGATTCGAGCCCAACAAGATGCCACTGCCGGAGTCTTCCGAGCCATCCCTTCCCGAAAAAGATTTTGATCCGGAAAAGTTAAATTTACTTTTGCGGGTAACGCTTTCCGCCGACCGCAGGACGGTGGATCCCGTGGTGCAGGAAGTGATGGCGATCGTCCGCCAAATGGAGGGCATGGATGGCAAGGACGATGCGATTGAGTTGGCGCTGCAGGAAGCGCTGGCCAATGCGGTGATCCATGGGGCCAAGGAAGATCCACGAAAAGTTGTGGAGTGCCTGGTGAGCAGCGATCAAGAACGTGGCATTTTAATTGTGGTGCGCGATCCGGGCAACGGTTTTACTCCCGGAGGAATTCCGGTGTGCACGGTGGGCGAGAACGTTTATTCCAACCACGGGCGCGGGATTTTTCTCATCAACCAACTGATGGATAAGGTGGAGTTCCATAAGAACGGGACGGAAATCAGAATGGTGAAACGCTAGGCATTGCCCTCGGGATTTTATCCCAGGCGGCGAACAGCAGATTCCTCACCGGCAAAAAGCGCCGGTTCGGAATGACAACGTATCTTTTTATTTAATCCTTTTATTATCCCCCTTATCGTTCCTTTTATTATTCCTTCACTGCGATTCCTAATGTTTTCATCTTGCGGTAAAGGTGGCTGCGCTCCAAGCCGAGCACCTCGGCGGCGCGGGTTACGTTGCCGTGGTTTTCGTCGAGCTTCTTCAAAATAAAATCGCGCTCGTAGGCGTCACGGGCCTGGTGCAGAGTGGAGAATTCGCTGCGTGCGGCGCGGCGATGGCCGTCGCGATACACCAGCGTGGGCAAATGCTTGCGGTCGAACTTTGTCGTCATGGGATTCATGATGACGATGCGCTCGATCACATTGCGCAGTTCGCGAACGTTGCCCGGCCAGGAATAACGCGTCAGGGCGTCGATGGCGTCGTCGGTAATTTCGCGGGGGCGGCGACCATAGGTGGCCGCCAGGTCTTTCAGGAAATAGCGGGCGAATAGCGGGATATCTTCTTTGCGGTCGCGCAGCGGCGGCACGAAGAATGGAATTACGTTTAGCCGGTAAAACAGATCCTCGCGAAAATTTCCGCGCGAGATTTCTTCTTCCAGATCTTTATTGGTGGAGGCGATGATGCGGGCATCGACGACGATGGTTTCATCGCTGCCCAGCGGCGCAACGCGCTGCTCTTCCAGCGTGCGCAGCACTTTGGACTGAGTCTTCAGGCTCATGTCGCCCACTTCATCCAGAAAGAGGGTTCCGCCGTTGGCCTTCTGGAACTTGCCCTCTTTGTCGGCCACCGCGCCGGGGAACGATCCTTTGTAATGGCCGAAAAGTTCGCTTTCGATCAGGTCTTCAGGAATGGCGGCGCAGTTCACTTCGACAAAAGTTTCGTTCTGGCGCAGGCTCTGGGCGTGAATGGCATGGGCCACCAGTTCTTTCCCGGTCCCCGATTCGCCGTAGATCAGGACGCGTCCGTTGGTCGGCGCCATCAAGCCGATCTGCTGGCGGAGGGCTTTCATGGGAATACTGTCGCCGACGATTACGCTCTTGGCGAGAAGTTGTTTCTTGAGGTCGATATTTTCGTGGCGCAGCTTTTTGGATTCGATCGCATTCTTGATCAGGATCAGGGTCTTGTCGATGGATAGAGGTTTTTCGAGAAAGTCATAGGCTCCTAGTTTGGTGGCGCGGACGGCGGTCTCAATGGTGCCGTGACCTGAGATCATGATGACTTCGGGTGGGTTGTCGATCTCGCGAATTTTTTCCAGCGTTTCCAGACCGTCGATGCCGGGCAGCCAGATATCGAGCAGGACCACATCGAAAGTGCGATCGCGGCGCAGCAGCTTCAGGCATTCCTCGCCGCTTTCGGTCGAGGAGGATTCGTAACCTTCGTCGGCCAGCACGCCTTGCAGCGATTCGCGAATCCCAGTTTCGTCGTCAACGATGAGGATTTTATGCATTCTGAACCGTCGCTGCGGTGAAGGCGGGCTCGGGAACAACCGGCAGTTCGACGATGAAGCGGGTGCCCACCGGCTGGTTTTCCTCCACGCGAATGGATCCGTGATGCTCCTCGATCACCCGGCTCACGATGGCGAGGCCCAGTCCGGTGCCGCGCTTTCGGGTGGAAAAGTAGGGAAGGAAAAGTTTTTCTTTCAGCTCGCTGGTCACGCCGTGGCCGGTGTCGGCCACGGTGATCTCGACCGCGTCGCGGCTGGCGACCAGCATGGTTGAAATCTGGATTTCGCGCACCAGTGAATCTTGCATGGCCTCGGCGGCGTTGTCCACCAGGTTGGCGACGGCGCGTTTGATGGCTTCCGTGTCTGCCATCACTTTGGGAAGATCGGGAGCCAAGGATTTGTGCAGTCCAATGTTATCGAGCCTGCCATTGAACATGGAAAGGGCGTTCTCGATGACCTCATTAATATCGGTCGGATGAGGATTGGAGGCGGGAAAGCGGGCGAGAGTGGAGAAATCATCTACCAGGCGGCGGACGGTTTCCACGGCGCTGGCGATGGTGGCGGCACAGGAGCTGACAATATCGAGCGACGCTTTGTCGGGTGCAGGCGAGCGCTCCAGATGACGCTGGATGCGCTCGGCGGAGAGCGCGATGGGAGTAAGCGGATTCTTGATCTCGTGCGCGACACGGCGCGCCACCTCGCGCCACGCCGCCTGCTTCTGGGCTTTCAGCAGATCGGAAAGATCTTCGAAGACAAGGACGTATCCCGCGCCTTCGTCCTTCTGGCGCAAGGTCGCCGCCGTTACGGCGACGTTTAATGAGGTTCTTTGCAGAGGCATTTCCATCTGGCTGGTGGTCATGCCCATGCGATCGGCGCGGCGCAGTAAAAATTCCAGGTCCTGCAAAACTTCGCTGGGAAACACATCGGCCATGCGAGCGCCCAGCAGCAAGTGCTGATTTTCGGAGAAGCCCTCGGGATAAAACATGCGAAGCAGCGCCTGATTGGCATGGGTGACGCACCGGCCGGCGTCGACAGAAAGCACGCCGGTCGGAATGCTCTCGAGAATGGTTTCCATCTGGCGGCGGCGCTGGTCGAGTTCGGCATTGGCGGCTTTGGCATCGCGGCTGGAAGTTTCGATCTGCCGGCGGCTGGTTTCCAATTCTTCTGCCATGCGGTTGAAGGAACGAACCAGGTCGCCAATCTCGTCGGCGGCACTGACATCAATGCGATAGTCGAGGCGTCCACGCGAAATTTCCTGCGTGGCTTCGGCCAGCGCGGCCAGCGGACGGGTCACCAGTTTCGAGAGAAAGAGCGCCAGCCACGTGGTCACGAAGAGCACCATCATGGTGAGCAGGAGCAGCAGTCCCATGTAGGTGCGGCGCACCAGCCTGCGTTCATGTGCCAGTTCGAAGTAACGCTGCTGGCTGGCTTCCACTTGCCGCACGGTCTGGGAGAATTCCCGGGGGAGTGGGATCGCGACCAGAATCAAGCCACCACTTCCGACCTTAGCGCTACCCAAGGTGTATTCCGTCTGATCCCAGGTGAAGTGTGCAGACTGGGCTGCGGTGGCATCTGCCAAAGGCAATTTGGATTTCAAGACCGGCCAGGGCGCGGGCAGATTGAAGCTGGCTTCCGCATTGCCGTCCTGCAGCGCGAGGGCGAAGCCGCCTTGCAGCGTGATCTCGTGATTTTGAAATTCGCTGACTGCCGGAGAGAATCCATGGCCCGAAAAAGCGCGGCGCATTTCAGGCGAAATCGCGATGGATTGAGCTTCTGCGCGGGCATTCTGCGCGGCATAGTCGGCCAGCAGCGAGGCCATGGCGTGCGTATCGGTGCGGACTTCCTCCACTGGCGTGGAGAACCACTTATCAATGGAGCGGTTCATCAACCCGTAGGCGAACCAGTACATCACCATCACCGGTACAAACGAAAGCAATAGAGCCCCGGCCACCATGCGGGTGCGAAACTTCGAGCCCAGCACGCCCAACCGGCGCTCGGCAAATAGCTTGAGCAGGTTGCGGAAGAGGACAAAGGTGAGAGCGACAAACAGCAGGAAGATGAGCGCGGAGAGAGCTGCGAAGACAACGATCTGCTGATTGTTGCCGGGACGCAGGAAGGTGAGATCGAATGCGGTTTGCGATACCAGGATGGCCAGCAGAAGGAAAACCGCCATGGCAAGCAGGATGATGACGCGCTTGCGATTTGAGGTCTGCGGATCTCGAGTTGGCACGGTCTGCACCACTGGAATCGACGGTTGAAGGCAAGCGAACCGCTCTAGGAGCGGCGCAACCCCTCACCGGAAACCATTATAGATGCAGGGCTGCGGGCGGAAGACGCCGCGGCAAGGCGATGAGCTGCAGGCGTTAACGGGCGGGAGTTCGTCCGGCGGAAAGTTCTTCCAGAATCGCGCGGTAAGAAGGCTTGGCCTGGTAGCTGCGGTCAAAGGGCAAGGCTTGCCCGCGAGCGCCGCGAGAGTGAGATCCGATCCACGAATATTTATCGGTGAATCCCCAGGTTTGAATGGCAGTGCAGCCACTGTGATTCAAACATGCTCGTACCAGGCCGCGGTAGAGCTCAGCCTGTCGAGTCAAGTCGCCCGATGCAGCTGCGCCTCCGGAATCCAGGGGCAGAGAGACGTCAAGCTCGGTGATGTGAACTTGCATCCCGAGTGCGGTCAGACGCGCGATATTCTGTTCGACGGCCGAGATGTCGTAATCAAGCCTGGATATGTGCAACTGCAGTCCGACGCCATCGATGGGGACGCCGCGTTGTTTGAAATCCCGCACCAGGGCATAGACGGCATCCGACTTGCGATTCATGCCTTCGCCTTCGGCCTCGTTGTAAAACAGCAGGGCGTGCGGGTCAGCTTTGTGCGCCCAGCGAAAGGCTTGCTCAAGGTAAGCGGTTTTCTTGTGGGAGAGTCCGATGCCGGGCTGGTTGTACCAGATGGAGTCGCTCAAGTTTCCTTTCTCATCGAAGGCTTCATTCACCACATCCCATGCAAACACCTGGCCAGCGTAATGCTTCATTACGCGAGTGATGTGCTCGCGCATGAGGCGGGAGAGTTGGCGCGAGGTGAAGTGTCCGTTCTTGAGCCACGGAGGATTGTCGCGAGTCCAAACCAGGCAATGGCCGCGGACTTTCATATCGTGTTCTTGAGCAAAGTGAACCAGTTGGTCACCCGGGCTGAAGTTATAGGTGTGATCGGCGCGCAACACCCACCACTTCATCGCATCTTCCGCTTCGATCATGTTGAACTCACGAGCGAGTGTGGAGGAATAATTGGCCTCAGAAAGTTGCGAAGGGCGGACTGCCGTGCCGACGAGAATTCCGTCGCGATCTGCCAACTCTCGCAGAGATTGGGCGGAGCAGGCGGAAGCTGCCGCAGTCCATAAGAAGATGATTCGGAGAAGTTGGTGTCGGTTCATGGCTGTGGCAAGAATGGTTGTAAGGGGCACTCGTCACACCGCGGGTGCGACTTTCTGCAATAATTCTTTCCCACTCCTACAATCAGCCCGTGCATCTCGTTGTACACCTGCGCGAGGCCTGTACGTTTGGCGGTGCTCAGGGCCGAAGGCGGATGTGCCGCACCGCGAATGCCTGCCGGCAACGGTTGCGCAACCGGTTCCTCACGGGCAACAGATTCCGCTTCCGGCGTCAGCGCGTGCTCGAATAATTCTCGAATTTCTTCGTAAGAAGTAATCTCCGGCAGAATTTGGTGTCGCTCAAGGATTCGTCGAGTGTAAGCGTCCACCACGAAAACAGGATGGCTCCCGGCGTAAAGTAAAATCGAATCGGCGGTCTCCGGGCCAATGCCTTTCAGGCTGAGTAATTCCTCACGAAGTTCTTTGGTGGGGCGCGCAAACAATTTTCGCAACGAGCCTTTGTATTTCCGGTCGAGGAAATCGACGAAAAGCTTGATGCGTTCCGCCTTCTGACGAAAATAGCCGGCGGGACGGATCAATTGTTCGAGTTCCGCCAGAGAGATGTTCCGGATACCCTTCAAACTGAGAACGCGAGCCTTTCGCAGATTCGCCAAAGCCTGTTCTACATTCGTCCAGGCTGTATTCTGCGTCAGATAAGCGCCGACAATCATTTCAAATTGCGTGTGGGCCGGCCACCAATGCTGGGCTCCCCAGGCGCGGAATAAGGCGCGATAGTAGTTTCGAATTTGAGCCTGCTTAGCTTCTTGCCTCACCATCGGCTTCTTCTTCAATTGGAGTCTACGCCATCCGCATGCTGCTCTGGCGTTGGCAGTAAAAGGTTACGGTGTCTTACCGAAGTGCATGTACCTCAGCGAAAAGCTACGCCGCGGATTCGAAAAAAGCTCATCTGGCGTGTGGTTCCACGGCTCAGGCCCTAAACCGTTTATTGCCGCGCTGGGGCCAAGTACTACGGTAACTGGTACGGTAATCGACTTGCGGTGACAATTTGTGTCAACGCAGAGACAACGCGCTTCTTCATAGAAAGTGGCGGTGCTCTGCGTGAATGCTGGTTTTTGTGTCCAGCATGGTTCTAGAAGGTGGATAGGAGATCGACGTATGTCGCAACGGCTGGGTGACCTTCTCGTCAAAGAGAAGATCATAACCCCAGAGCAGTTGGAACAAGCCACCAAGGCCCAGAAGGAGCAGAACACGCGCCTGGGCTCGGCTTTGGTGAAGCTCGGCTTCCTCACGGATGAGGATGTCACCAATTTTCTTTCCCGGCAGTACGGCGTCCCCGCCATTAATCTTTCCTATTTTGAAATCGATCCGGCGGTCGTCAAACTGATTCCCTTCGAGACCGCGAAGCGCTATCAAATCCTGCCGCTTAGCCGAGTAGGCGCCTCGCTGACCATCGCGATGGTCGATCCTACCAACGTCTTCGCCATGGACGATATCAAGTTCATGACCGGCTTCAACATTGAGCCGGTCGTGGCTTCTGAGAGTTCCATTCTTGCGGGCATTGAAAAATCTTACGGAGGCAAGCAGGAAGAAGATCTTGAAACCGTGATGCAGTCCATGTCGGAAATGAGCGAGTCCGACATTGAAGTGCAGGCGGAAGAGCAGGAGATGGAGCTGTCGCAGCTGGAGAAGGCCGCCGACGAAGCTCCGGTGGTCAAGCTGGTGAATCTGGTGCTTACCGACGCGGTGAAGCGCGGAGCTAGCGACATCCACATTGAGCCCTACGAAAAAGAATTCCGCGTGCGCTTCCGTATTGACGGCGTATTGCAAGCGATCATGTCGCCGCCGATGAAGTTGAAGGACGCCATTACCTCACGCTTGAAGATTATGGCGAAGCTGGACATCAGCGAAAAGCGATTGCCGCAGGACGGCCGCATCATGCTGAAGATGAACATTGGCGGCCGCAAGAAGCAACTCGACTTTCGTGTCAGCACGCTGCCCACGCTGTGGGGCGAGAAGATCGTGCTGCGTTTGCTGGATAAAGAAAATCTTCGTCTCGACATGACCAAGCTGGGCTTCGAGCCGGAATCGCTGGTCAAGTTCGAGAAAGCGATTTTGAAACCGTACGGGATGGTGCTGGTGACGGGTCCCACGGGATCCGGAAAAACCAACACGCTTTATTCTTCCATTTCGCGACTCAACCAGCCTGACACGAACATCATGACTGCGGAAGATCCGGTCGAATTTCAGTTGGGTGGCGTGAACCAGGTGCAGATGAAGGAGCAGATCGGCTTGAACTTTGCCGCAGCCCTTCGCTCGTTCTTGCGTCAAGATCCCAACATTATTCTGGTCGGCGAAATCCGCGACTTTGAAACGGCTGAGATCGCCATTAAAGCCGCACTTACCGGTCACCTTGTGCTTTCCACTCTGCACACCAATGGCGCGCCAGAAACCATTACGCGCTTGATGAACATGGGTATTGAACCTTTCCTGGTCGCGACCTCGGTTCACTTAATCTGCGCCCAGAGACTGATTCGAAGGATTTGCAAAGACTGTTCGGAAGAAGTCGACGTTCCCGTGCAGACGCTGATCGAGGAAGGATTCTCGCCGGAAGAAGCCAAGACCACCAAGATTCGGAAAGGCAAGGGCTGCACGGTTTGCAACAACACCGGCTACAAAGGGCGATGCGGACTTTACGAAGTGATGGAAGTGGACGACGAAATCAGGGAGTTGGTACTGGTGGGCGCGTCGGCAGTGGAGTTGAAAAAGAAAGCGATTGAGCGGGGCATGATCACGCTGCGGCGCAGTGGCCTGATCAAAGTGGCGGCGGGCATTACAACGCTCGAAGAAGTGGCGCGCGAAACGATTCATTAGAACCGTTGTTGGTCGTTAGTCGTTGGCCAACGACCAATGACAAACGAGCAAGGACTGAGAAGAAACCGTAAGGGAAGGAAATCATCATGGGTCTGTCGTTAAGTGATTTGTTGAAACGAATGCTGGAGATGAATGGTAGCGATCTCCATATCACGACCAACTCGCCGCCGCAGATTCGCGTGCACGGGCACCTGGTGCCGCTGGATTTGCCGCAGATGACTCCGGCTGAGACCAAGCAACTGGCCTATAGCGTGATGACGGATTCGCAGAAGCACCGCTTCGAAGAGAGTCTCGAACTCGACTTCTCGTTCGGATTGAAGGGCCTGGCTCGCTTCCGCGCCAACTGCTTTAACCAGCGCGGCGCGACCGCAGCTGTCTTTCGTCTAATTCCTTTCGAGATCAAGTCCTTTAATCAGCTCGGACTGCCGGCCGTGGTCAGCAAACTGTGCGACAAACCGCGCGGACTTGTGCTGGTGACGGGACCAACCGGCTCCGGCAAGTCGACCACCCTGGCCGCGATGATCGACAAGATTAACAGTGAACGCCACGATCACATTCTCACCATTGAAGATCCGATCGAGTTCGTGCATATGAACAAGAATTGCGTGGTGAACCAGCGCGAACTGCACGCCGACACCAAGAGTTTTACTGACGCGTTGCGAGCCGCGCTGCGTGAAGATCCAGATGTGGTGCTGATCGGCGAAATGCGAGACCTGGAAACGATCGAGTCGGCGCTGCGAATTGCGGAAACCGGCCACTTGACCTTCGGCACCTTGCACACCAACTCGGCGACCTCCACCATTAACCGAATCATCGACGTGTTTCCGGCGCACCAGCAGCCGCAAATTCGAGCCCAGCTTTCGCTGGTTCTGGAAGGCATCATGTGCCAAAGCCTGGTGGCCACACCCAGCGGCAAGGGCCGGGCCATGATCATGGAAATTTTGATTCCGAATCCGGCGGTGCGCAACCTGATACGAGAAGACAAGATTCACCAGATTTATTCGGCCATGCAATCAGGACAGGAAAAGTTCGGAATGCAGACGTTTAACCAATCGCTGGCGACGGCGTATTTCCAGAAACAAGTCACGCTGGAAGTGGCGATGGCGCGTTCCAGCAATCCGGACGAATTGCAAGAAATGATTAACCGGGGCGCCAGCCTGGTCAATCGCGGCAACTCGACGATGGCCAAGGGAGCGGCGACGTCGAAGCATTAAGCAATCGGGAGCCATCGCAGGCGGCGCGAAGGCTCCTAAGACTGAGAGTGAGCCGCCGGAAAGTTTGCGGAAGCAGCGACTGATAGCGAGGAGAAACTAAAACCATGCCCGTTTTCACATTTTCCGGCAAAGATGCATCGGGACAAAAAATTTCCGGTGAGCGCGTAGCACCCAACAAGCAGGCGCTGAGCCAGTCATTGCGCCGCGAGCGCATTACCCCGGGAGCAATTCGCGAAAAAGGCAAAGAGTTTGCCATGCCCACTTTTGGCTCGGGCAAGGTCAAGGTAAAAGAGATAGCCATTTTCTTCCGCCAGTTTTCGGTAATGATCGACGCCGGACTGCCGCTGGTGCAGTGTCTGGAGATTCTGGCGGCCAATCAGGAAAATCCTGCCTTCCAGAAAACTCTGAACGGAGTCCGGACTACGGTAGAAGGGGGCGCTACGCTGGCCAATGCCATGCGCGGATATCCCAAAGTTTTCGATGACCTCACCACCAACATGATTGAGGCCGGTGAAACCGGCGGTATTCTCGATGTCATCCTGCAGCGACTGGCTACCTACGTGGAGAAAGCTGTGCGACTGAAAGCGGCCGTGAAGTCGGCATTGATTTATCCGGTGGCAGTCGTAGGCATCGCCGGATTGATTGTTGCCGCGCTGCTGAAGTGGGTGGTACCGATTTTCGCCAATCTGTTTGCCGGACTGGGAGTTGCGCTACCGCTGCCCACCCGAATCGTAATCGGACTGAGCGGATTTGTGGGCAGCTTCTGGTGGGTAATTCTGGCAGCGGGCGCCGGCATTGTCTTCGGGCTCAAGCAGATTCGAAAGAGTCCACGCGGACGTTATTACTTCGATAAAACTTTGCTCTACATTCCGATCATCGGATCGCTGCTGCGGAAAATTGCAGTGGGCCGATTTACCCGTACGTTGGGAACTTTGATCACGTCGGGCGTGCCGATTCTTGAAGGCCTGGCCATTACCGCCAGAACTTCAGGCAACGCGGTATTAGAAGAGGCCTTGATGAAAGTGCGTAAGGCGATCGAAGAGGGACGTACCATCGTCGATCCGCTGCGGGAATGCGGCGTGTTTCCCAACATGGTGACGCAGATGATCGGCGTGGGTGAGGCTACCGGCGCCATGGACAGCATGTTGCAGAAGATTGCCGACTTCTACGAAGAAGAAGTGGACGCTGCGACCCGCGACATGCTGGCGATGTTGGAACCGGCCATCATCGGTATGCTCGGCCTCACCATCGGCGGCATCGTAATCGCACTCTATATGCCGTTATTCGCCATGATCGCCAAGTTGGCGGGCTAGGAAACCATTTCTATCCGGCGCGGTGAGGACCGCGCTGGATTTTGAACGAAATCCCTGCGCGCCGAATTCAACGGGAAAAGCGCCGTACAGATTCTGGGACTTTGAATGCAATCGACATTTGACGAGCGCAATTGGCTGGCCTGGCTGGTCAAAGTACGGATCCTGATCCTTACTTTCCTGCTGGTAATTCAACTGGCCATTGCCGAACTGACTCCATCCCACCTGCCGGTCCGGCTATTCCTTACCACCATGTTGCTGTGGTATACGTTCTCGCTTTTTTATGTTGTGCTGCTTTCGTTCTGGAATGAGAACCGGTTGCAGGCGAGTTTGCAAGTTCTGACTGATCTGGTCATGGTCAGCCTGGTGGTGCATGAAACCGGAGGTTGGGACAGCTCACTCAACTTCCTTTATCCACTCGCCATTATCGTAGCGGGTATCTTGTTGCCGCGGGCGTGGGCGCGTTTATTCGCTGCCCTGGCTTTCATTCTCTACGGCACAGTTCTCGAACTGAATTATTACGGAGTGGTGCGCTCCTATTGCACGACTCATCCTGAATTAAAAGGTTTACAGGCAATCATTTTCGTAAACCTGTTTGCCTTTCTGGCAGTCGCCTACCTGGCCAGCCTGCTGGTGGCCAAGTTGCGGCAGGCACGGGTGCAACTGAATGATGCCAGCGGTGCGCTGGAAGACCTGCAAATTCTGCACGAGAATATTATTCAATCGATCAGCAGCGGACTGATTACCACCGGACTCGACGGCCGCATCACGCTGGCCAACAGTGCGGCGCAGAAACTTCTGGATCGAAGCCGCGACCAACTTCTGGGAAATCCGGTGGCGCAATTGTTCCTCGATGCTTTGCCCAACGGCGAATCGCAGGACCATGCCGAGGTCCGCTTCGATATCAAGGGAAGTTTCCGCAAAACGGTTCGTGTGCGCGTGGCTGCCTTGAATGTGCCCGGAAGAGGCGCTCTGGGTTACGTTTACGCGTTGGACGATTTAACCGAAATCCGGCGATTGGAAAGGGAAGTGAGAATCCAGGACCGCCTGGCCGCAGTGGGCCGGCTGGCGGCAGCGATTGCCCACGAAATTCGCAACCCTCTCACGTCTATTGCCGGCTCAGTGAGTATGTTGTCCGGCGTTCCGGAGATGAGCGAAGAGCATCGCAAGCTCCTCGACATCGTAACTCGCGAATCGCAACGACTGAACGGCATCATTACCGATTTTCTGGCATACTCCCGCGGCAAGAAATATAACTTCGAACCAGCCGATCTTGTTTTCCTGCTGGAAGACACGCTGACACTCATGCGCCATCGCATGGCCGCGGAAAACTTAGGCATTGCCATCGAATGCCAGTTTGCCGCTTCCGAGGCGCTGGTCATGGCCGACGGCGACAAGATCAAACAGGTTTTCTGGAACATCGCGGAGAATGCGGTGCGCGCCATGCGCGACGGCGGCGTTCTCCGCGTCACCATCGAACGGCTCGCCGAGGACTGGCAAATAAGTTTTTCGGATACTGGCACAGGAATGAATCCGCAGCAGACGGAAAAGATCTTCGAACCATTTCAATCGAATTTTGAGGGTGGTACAGGGCTCGGATTGGCAGTGGTTTACCAGATCGTGCAGGCACATGAGGGCAAGGTGTGGGCCCGCTCCAAGCCTGGGCAGGGAACAACCTTTGTCTTGCGGTTGCGTCGCCTCGATGCGGAGCGCCCGGCGTCACCATCGGCAGAAGGCTCGCTGGCATTGATTTCGCCTGCCACGGCTCCGGCGCAACTTGCCGCCGCCGCGGGAGAAAGGAGGGCGCGTGGCTAACATTCTGGTTTGCGATGACGAGCGCTCCATCTGCGAAATGCTGGATATCGCCTTGCGCCGGGATGGCCATCGGGTGGAAACGGTAAACTCCGGGCAGGCTGCGAAAAACAAGATCGACGGAAATCTTTACGACCTGATCATCACCGATATCAAGATGCCGAATATCGATGGCATCGAGGTGCTGAAACATGCGCATCGTGTCTCGCCCGATTCTCCGGTCATCCTGATTACAGCTGTAGATGATTACGAAGCCGCAGTGGAGGCGGTGAAAGCGGGAGGAGCTTCAGATTACATCCGCAAGAGTCCAGGACTGGTGGATGAAATCAAGCTGGCGATCAATCGCGTGCTGGAGAAACTTTCACTCAGCAAACAGAATTTTGCGTTGCGGCGCGACGCGGCTTCACACAATTCGCTGGACAACATTATTGGATCGAGCGCGGCCATGGAGAAGTTGAAGCAGACTCTGCGCACGGTTGCTTCCACGGCCAGCACGGTTCTGATCCATGGCGAGAGCGGTACGGGTAAAGAATTAGTGGCGCGCGCGGTTCACATCTGCTCGCCGCGCGCCACTGAACCTTTTGTGTCGGTGAACTGTGGAGCTTTCCCGGAAACTCTGCTGGAGAGCGAACTGTTCGGTTATTTAAAGGGAGCCTTTACCGGGGCGAACCAGAACAAGCGCGGATTATTTGAAGTGGCAGGCGGCGGAACTATTTTTCTGGACGAAATCAGCGAGATGACGCTGGCCATGCAGGTGAAATTACTGCGCGTTTTGCAGGAGCGGACGGTGCGGCCGGTCGGCGGCACCAGTGAAATTCCCATCGACGTGCGGGTGATTGCCGCCACCAACCGCGATCTGGATAAAGCGGTCGCCGAAAATCTCTTCCGCGAAGATCTTTATTACCGGTTGAATGTGATTCCCATCCGGGTGCCGAATTTGCGGGAACGCCGCGAAGATATTCCTTTGCTGGCCAATCATTTCCAGAAAAAATACGCCGCGGCCGCGGGACGCAGTATTCTCCGCGTCAACAAAGAGTCGCTGGAAGCGCTCTGTAATTACGAATGGCCGGGCAATGTGCGCCAACTGGAAAATACAGTAGAACGCGCGGTTGCGTTGGAAACTACTGACGAACTGCGCGTGGAACTACCTGCGGAACGGCCCAAGACCCGCGCTGCGGCCGCCGGAGTGGGCGGGGGAGGCGCGGAGATCGCCCCGGGAGCGGTGTTGCCGCAAGGAATGGGGATGGAAACCTACGTGGCCGACATCGAGCGGAGTTTGTTGCAGACTTCTCTAGAGCGCTCAAACGGAGTGCAGACTAAAGCCGCTGATTTATTGGGAATTTCCTACCGATCGTTCCGGCATTTGATGAAGAAGTACGAGCTGTAGCTTGAGCTGCGAGCCTTGAGCTGCGAGTCTCGACAGAACCTTTTGTCGCCGCTAGGTTTTCTTCAACTGCTGCTTCCACCCCAGCACCCTTGCTTTCGCACCCTCAGCTTCCGCTTCGGGAATCATTCCTTTTTTCTGATAGAGCACCGAGAGGCTGGTGTGTGCCAGGACGTCATCAGGGTCTAATTCCGTAATGCGATGGGCCACTGCGATGGCTTCATCGTAGCGTTGCAAATCCTGCAACGCGCGCGCCAGTCCGTGCATGCATTCGGTAAAAGTAGGATCCGCGGTCAGGGCGTTTTTATAGGCTGCGACGGACTCTTCCAGCTTCCCATCGGCCATCAGATCAAGCGCGGTGTAGTAGTGATCTTCGGCTTGCTGGCGGTGGTCGGCGTCGGACATGGAAGGAAATTCCAGGTGGAGAGAGAATTCTAACATCGGACGACCAGCATGCCCCGCAGACAGAAACCAAGGTCCCTCGCTTCGCTCGGGATGACAACTAGATGCACTATCGAGGTTTCCGAAGAGAACAAGCTTACCTGAACAAACGCTGCGAATAGTAGAAAGCCGCAATCCTGTTTATCATGCTGGCATGCGCCATTCTTTCCGCTTTCTATGGAACGCGACCAAGGGCCATCGCCTGGCTCCCTGGCGAAGTCCGTACCTGCTGTGGCGCATTGAAACCTATTGCGGAGTGAAAATGACGCAGATCGGGTTTCTCGAATTCTGGGAATTTTTGTGGCGGGAGCGGATCAGTCTGTGGCGATTCTTAAAGTGGACGGGAGAGATGGAGCGCTACGCCCGTCCCAAGCCGAAAGCATAAAGTTTCAAGGCTTCAGCGTTCCCTTTTCGAAGAAATCCCGATATCGCTTTGAATTTCGCCTTACGCTCCCTTGCCCGCAGCAGCAGCCTCACCAAGAATGATGCTTACTTCGCTGCCTTTGCCGGCTCCTGTAAGCTGGGCTGCCGCGCCGCGGTTGGCGGCAATTTCCAGGAAGCCCATGCTACCGAGAATACCGAATACCTGCCCGGGAGCGCCCTCAGCGTAAGCGCTGTGGATCTCAGTGATTTCGTGGCTACCCACGACGATTTTAAAGGCCGTCGACCCGGCGCCAAAGAGCATGGGAGCGTCCTGGGGAGTGATGTTGGTGATGATGTTGCCGAAGCGGTCCACCTTTAACACCACGCCTCGCAAACGCGTGGCATCGATGGACTTGGGCTTGGGCGCCGAGAAGCGCGTGTACTCGGTAACCTCGTCGCCGAACTTCAGCGAGTCGACCTCTTTGGCCAGATACGCGGCCACAGGAGCAAAGATGTCGCGAGCATGGAACGTATTACTGACCGGTTGCAGGTAGTAATGGTCGGAGGTGATATGCCGCACGTGCATACGTTCCTCGCGCGCGTAAACCAGCGAGAGCACGCCATTGTCAGGCGCGACAAAATGATACTTGTCGCAGGAGGCGATAATCGGCCGCCGCGCCGTTCCTACTCCAGGATCGACCACGACCACGTGCACAGTGCGGTTGGGAAAATAAGAATATGCCTGTGAAATGGTGAGCGCGCCGTCGAGCACATCGAAGGCCTGCACCGCATGACAGATATCAATGATCTGGGCGTCGGGCACGATGTCGAGAATTACGCCCTTCATGGTGCCGACAAAGTGATCGTTGCTGCCGAAGTCGGTGGTGAGTGTGATGATCGGACGAGCCAAGGTTCTCCTCGCGGGACCGAAGTATCCCAGAAATCGAAAGTAACTGGTGAGGCGGGTGGAGTCAAGGTACGGAGGTAATTAAGAGCAGCGATCAGCGATCGGCAGACAGTAATAATGAACTTCGGTGCGCAGCAGAAATTTGCTGAACTACTAGTCTCTGACTACGCTATTCACACCTTAACGCTTCAATCGGGCTCATGCGCGAGGCTTTCAGTGCGGGATAAAATCCGGAGCAAATGCCGACGAAAGAAAGGATGATGAACGACGCCAGCATCACGCTCATCGAAGCGTGCAAGAAAATAGCGCCTTCGTGGTTGGCGGTTTTGTAGAATTCGTCATACAACGGCATCGGCGGAATGATCCAAGTAAGAATTTCGGCCACGCCCATGCCCACCACACCGCCAACAAAAGTGAGCACCAGCGCTTCCAGCAGAAACTGAACCAGAATCTGCCGGGGCCGCGCTCCGATGGCCTTGCGCAGCCCGATCTCGCGAGTGCGTTCTGTAACCGAGACCAGCATAATATTCATCACGCCGATGCCGCCGACGGCCAGCGTGATGGCTCCAATCAATCCCAAGACGGCTTGCAGTCCAATAGAAAAGCCGTTGATCATGGCGCGGTCTTCGATGGTGTCCCAGGCCGGAGTTGCTTTGTCATCCCGGGGATCGAAGTGATGCCGCCGGCCAACGACGTCGCGTACCGCGGCCAGCGCCTTCTTGTTAAGTTCGGCGGCGGTGGGCTCGAAAATGATTTCGTCGGGATCGCGCACGTTTTTCAGATCCCGCATCAACCCGAAAGGAATGAAGCCATTCTCGTTGTCGGGACCGTTGTACATCGAGTCCTGAATTTTATTGCGCAGGGTTCCGATGACTTCGAAGTCCAGTCCGCCGATGCTGACGTGCTGGCCGACGGCGGGCGCGCCCTGGAAAACTTTCTTGGCCGCTTCATATCCCAGAATGGCCACGCGGCGATGATCGGCGAAATCACCGTCGTCGAAATATCGGCCGTCTTCCAGGGTCAGCTTTCGCATCTGCCCGTATGGCATCTCAACCCCGCGTACCTGGATCGAAACCACGCGGGTGCCCAGTTTGAATCCGAAGTTTCGGTCAATCTCTCCGCTGACCGCGCGCACCAGCGGAACTTCGTCGCGAATGGCTTCGACATCTTCGTACTCATAAGCGACTTTTTTCCCCGCACGCTGGCCGCCCGCCTGCATGCTGGTCTGCCCTGGCCACAATACGATCACGTCGTTACCCATGTTCAGGAAAGCATGCAGCACACTTCCGCCCAGGCCTTGTCCGTAGGCCAGCAGCAGCACAACCGAAACCAACCCCCACACGATACCCAGCATGGTGAGGAGGGAGCGCATCCGGTTGCGCATGAGAGCTTGCCAGCCTTGCGAGATGAGCTCTTTTAGATACATATGAGCGGTTTCGTGATGAGTGCCAGGTCAGAAAAACCAAAACATCAGTCCTTCGAACCGTATCTCTTCCTATCGAATCTGGATATCCCCTGAGCCGGTTCTCAGGTTGAGCATGGGGCCGCCGCCGCGGACTTTGCCGACAATCGATTTGCGCGAGTCCTGTACCCGGCCCTGCACGGTCGTAGTGATGGGCGCGTCAACATCGACGGTGCCCGAACTGGTGGAGATGTTCGCGTCGAAGGCGGCGTTCGACGGCAGCTTGACATGCACATTGCCCGAGCCGGTGCGGATTTCCCAATCGCCAGTCTGCGTGCCTTCCGCCGTAATATCGCCGCTGCCCGCCTCTGCCCGGAATGCGCCATTGATGTTGCGGGCGGTGATGTTGCCGGAGCCAGTGTGGAGATCGACGTTGCCGCTGCCGCTCTCTTCGATTTCAATGTCGCCGCTGCCTGCGCCGCCGCGCACCGAGCCTGCGACTTCGTGAGCCCGCACATTGCCCGAGCCGGTCTGCAAGCGAATCTCGCCGGTAAGCCGTTCGAGTTTTACGTCGCCGGAACCCGATTGCAAATCAACATTGCCGCGCGTGCCTTCGATGGTTTGGTCGCCCGAGCCACTATGACTGCGGATGGAGGTCTCTTCGGGAACGGTGATTTCATAGTTCACCGAGACGTCGCGCATGTTCACGTAGTCGATGTGAATGCTGTTGCCGTCCTGCCGCAGGGGAGGATGCTGCTCAATCTCGGTGATATCGGTACGTCGGTTTCCAAAGAGCCAGTGGTCTCCAACATAAATCTTCCCGCGAATCGAAACCGAACCTGCCGGCCCGTTGCGGATGATGACGTCGCCGGAGTGAGTCTGCACTTCAAGGGTGACCGGGCCGCTGACCTGAAACGTTTTTTCGAAGTGGCCCTGCGGGGTGGAAGCCGCTGCGAAGGTGGAAGCGAGCAGCACCGCCACCGCGAACGAGGCGAGGCGCGCTGTAGAAAAGGTGCGGGGAATTTCTGGTTTATTCATGTCGGAGTGACTCCACAGGTGTCATTTCCGCGGCGCGCTGGGCAGGATACATGCCTGCGGTCACGGTGATTAAAGAAAGTGTCAGGATCGATGCCACAATTGAAATCGCCGAAACAATCGGGTGGGGAACGAAATCAGGCAGCGGAACGGCCCCCGCAGCCCAGCAGGTTCCTACGCCGAATGTTAGGCCGAGAGCGCCACTCACCACGGTCAGCATGGCGGATTCGGCGAAGAACTGCCGCATTATGTCGCGGTTGGTCGCGCCCAGTGCTTTGCGCGTGCCGATTTCGCGCGTGCGCTCGGTAACGGAGACCAGCATGATGTTCATGACGCCGATGCCGCCCAGGCAGAGAGTAACAATCGCCACGCAGCCAAAGAAGATGGTCACTACGCTGAAGATTTTATCCAGCAGTTTGGCGCCTTCCATGGTGTCCCAGATGAAGACGGCATCTTTGTCCTTGGGATCAAAGTGGTGAACGCGGCCCAGAGCATTGCGCACCTGGGTGACAGCCGCCTCGTGCTCTTCGGGATCAGCCACTTCGAAGACAATGTCATCGAGCCAGCCCCGGGTAATTCCTGCGCCTTTCTTTTCGGGCGGCGGAAAATCCCGCGATACCGCAGAGTAGGGAGCGAATAGATAATCGTTGTCGGGACCGTCGTAATTCGAGTTTTGTTTTTTCTCCACCAATACCCCGATCACGGTGTAGGGCACACTCTTGATCAGCAACGACGCGCCGATGGACGGTTGTCCGGGAAAGAGTTGGCGGTTGGCGGCGAATCCCAGCACGACCACGCGCCTGCCATTATGCTCGTCATCGTCTGTGATCAGACGGCCTTCACTCAGCTTGAGCGAGCGAAAATCCTGATACGACGGCCAGACTCCCACCACTCCTCGATTGGCCAGGTTGAACTGACTGACCTCAGGTATGGTGCGCCGCAACTCAGGGCTGACATTTTTTACGAAATAGCACTCGTCCTGAATCAGAAAAGCGTCGTCGACGTTGAGTTGAATTTCGCGTCCGGCGGCCCGCCCACCGACTTGAGAACTGGTTCGGCCGCCCCAGGCAATGACCAGATCTTTGCCCAGCGTCTCCATGTGCTTTTTCTGGTCGACGCTGAAGCCGCGGCCCAATCCCACCAGCAGAATCACCGAGGCGATTCCCCACACAATGCCGAACATAGTGAGGAAGGTTCGCAGCTTGTGGGCGCGGAATGTGGCTAAAGCCTGACGCAGAATTTCAAGTAGTGTCATGGGAACCAGCTTTCGGGCCTCGGTTATCAGGCTTCGGCCATCCGGGCGTTGCCAGAATCCAAAAGCCGAAGCCCGTCGGCCGAAGCCCGCAGCCCGCTGTTATTGCAGCACCACTTGATCGCCTTCCTTCAACCCGCTGAGCACTTCCGTTTTGGCGCCGTTTGAGATACCGATATTGACCGCGAGCTTGTTCTTGCCGTCTTTCCCTTTAGGATCCGGAATCTCCACCGAAGCCTTTTTGTCCTTGTCGTAAAGGATCGCGCCTTCGGGAATCTGCAGAACATTTTTGTGCTCTTCCAGAATAATTTCCGCGTTGGCGGTCATCTCGGCTTTCAACTCGCCACCTGGGTTTTGGATTGAAACCCGCACTTCAAACGTGGTGACGTTGTCTTTTTCCACGCCCATGGGAGAAATCTTGGTGACCTTGCCGTTAAAGGTTTTGTCCTTGAACGATTCCACCTTGATGCGCGCCGGCTGGCCGAGATAGACCTTGCCGATATCGCTCTCATCCACTTTCCCTTTGACGTAGACTTCGCTGGTATCGCCCAGCGTCATCACCAGCGTCGCCGATGAACCTAACACCAGGATCGAGCTGACAGCATCGCCCATCTCAACGTCGCGCGAGAGCACAATGCCATCAATGGGAGAGACGATGTCGGTGTAGCTGAGCTGCTCCTCAAGTTGCTTCAGGTTCGCCTGGTCCTGCGCGACCTGCGCCTTGGACTGCGCAATTTTGGCCTTCAGCACGATCATCTGAGCCTTCGACACGTTCTGCTTGTTAAGCGCCATCTCGTAATTTTTCTCGGCATCGTCGAGTGCGGAACCGGAAACCACGCCATCCTTCGCCATTCCGACAGCGCGATCATAGGCGCGTTTGAGCAGCGGAACATCCGGTCCCTCGGCATCCACCTTGGAGCGTTCGTAGTCCGCCTGCGAGCTGTTCAAGTTAGCCTCGGCCGCATCCAGGGCGGCACGCGATTGCGCTACTTGCGCCTCAATTTCTACTTTGTCGAGCTGCGCCAGGAGTTGGCCCTTTTTCACCCGATCGCCATATTCCACAAGCAGCTTTTTCACAATGCCGCTGGCCTTGGACTTCACCTCAACCTTGGTGATGGGAGTGACTTTCCCGGTTGCGACCACACTCTTAGCCAGGTCGCCCTTTTCCACCTTCGCCAGCTTCGAAGGATCAATCTTGGTGCCGCCACTCTTTGCCGCGTACACAACGCCGCCAATGATCAGCACCAGCACCACTACAACTACGCCCCAGATAATAAGTTTGCGCCGCTTCTTCTTATTAGTTCCGTTTCCGTTCACAATCGCCTCCTGAAAATCCCGCTTATAGCGGCGCGACCCGCGCCCTCAATATGGTGTACGAACAGCTCGATGACTTAGTTCCAGAGATTTACGTCATACGATCTGATTCCTTAGACCGTCTCCGGGCAAAAATGGTAGCCCGAGCCGAAAAAGTTTTGCCTTGCGGTGGCCCTAACCTTTTTCGGGACGACTTTTCCTGGGTGTCTAGGGGAATCAAAACTCCGCGGAATGTTAGAATTAACCGCATCACAACTACTTTTAAATGATAGCTTTTGTGCTGCTCCGCGTGCTGTTGATCCTTCTCCTGGTGGCGGCAAATGCGTTTTTTGCCGCTGCGGAGTTTGCCCTGGTCAGCGTCCGCGATACACGCATTCAACAGCTGATCGAATCCGGCCGCATCGGCGCCCGTGTGGTACAACGCCTGCACCAGCATCTAGACGAAGTCGTCAACGGCGTTCAACTCGGCATCACCATGGTCAGCCTGACTCTGGGCTGGATCGGCGAACCCATGGTCGCCCGCCTGGTGGAAGGCATGCGTTTCGTGCATGAGGTTCCGCACGCGGCGGTCTACGCCCATGGCATTGCGATCGTGATTGCTTTTACCCTTATCACCTACCTGCATGTGCTGCTGGGTGAACTCGTTCCCAAGACACTGGCTTTGCAGCGTGCCGAACAGATCGCCCTGGCCGTGGCTGCGCCCATGGAAGCGTTTTTGACCATCACTCGCCCGGTGCTCTTCTTTATGCGCCGGTCCGGCGGCCTGGTGCTGCGGCTTTTTGGCGCTCGCGACACGCGCCGCGGAGGTGCGGTCCATTCGCCTGACGAACTCAAACTCATCGTCACAGCCAGCAGGCAGTTCGGCCAGATTCCGGCATCGCAGGAAGAGATGATTCACAACGCCATCGAACTCGATAGCATTACCGTTCGTGAGGTGATGGTGGCGCGCCCGGATATTTTTTCTTTACCTTCGGATCTCACACTTGATGAAGCACTCAACCGCGTAGTCGAGGGGCAGCATTCGCGCATCCCGGTCTATGATCCGCAGCGCGGCCCGGAGCATATTGTTGGCGTCCTTTATTACAAAGAGCTGGTTCGATGGGTGCGGCTACGGCTGGTGAATCTGGGCCAGCCGGTCGCCTCCCGTATTGCTAGAACGCAGATCGGCCAGATCATGCACGATGTTTTGGTGGTGCCTGAAACCAAAGTCCTGGCGGAGTTGCTGGAAGAATTCAAAAAACGGCGCCGCCATCTTGCGGTAGTGGTCGACGAGTTCGGCTCGACCGCCGGAGTGATTACCGTGGAAGATATTCTCGAGCAATTGGTCGGCGACATTGAAGATGAGTTCGACGTCTCACCACCCGAGCCTGAATTGAAAGATGAATCTGTTTTAGTGCTGGAGGGAGCGGTTAACATTCGCGACCTGGAAACCCAGCAGGGACTGCTTCTGCCTCGGGACGCCGGATTCGAAACTTTGGCGGGATTCGTTTTGGCGCGTTTGCAGCGCATTCCGTACCTGGGCGAGTCATTCGAATATGAGGGACACCGCTATACGGTGGAAGAGATGGAAGGGCACCGCATCGCGAGAGTGAAGATCGAAAAGCTCGAAGGTGTCGAAAGTAAAACCGAGAGCGCAAAGCAGGCGGGCGATTAAGATGGAGTGCGAACGACTAACAACGAACTAAAGACTGGTGTCCAAAGCCCTCCTCCAACGCGTCCTCTATACCCTGCCAGTGATCTGGCTGGTCGTTAGCCTTGTCTTCTTACTGATCCATCTTGTTCCCGGAGATCCTATCCAGCAGATGCTGGGCGAAGGCGCGCCGCCCGCCGACATTGCCGCAACGCGCCACCTCTACCACCTCGACGAACCTCTCCACGAGCAATACTTCGACTACTGGAAAGGTGTCCTCCACGGTGATCTTGGCCCGTCGTTTCGCTACAACCAAAGCGTCACGCGGCTGCTGACCCAGCGTTATCCCTATACGCTGCAACTCACATTGGCTTCATTGTTTGTCGCCATTCTTCTGTCAATCCCTGCCGGCGTGCGCTCCGCTCAGCGCCGCAATCGCTGGGACGACCGCCTGCTCTCGGTCGTCAGCCTTTTTGGCTTGTCTTTCCCCAACTTCGCGCTCGGCCCAATTTTGATCCTGCTGTTCGCGATCAAGCTGGGATGGCTTCCCGTCTCCGGCGCGGGATCTTTCGCAAACCTCGTGCTGCCGGCCGTCACCATGGGCGGAGCGCTCGCTGCAATCCTCACGCGCATGGTACGCACGTCGATGCTGGAAGAGCTGAGCCAGGACTACATCCGCACCGCCCGCGCCAAAGGCCTGCCCGAGCGCACAGGCGTCTATCGCCACGCGTTGCGCAACGCCATGATCCCCATCATCACTGTTCTGGGCTTGCAATTCGGCGCGCTGCTGGCCGGAGCAATCGTGACCGAGACAATCTTTTCCTGGCCCGGCATCGGCAGGCTGACGATCCAAGCCATCTCGAACCGCGATTACTATCTTGTGCAGGGCTGCATCTTGGCGATCGGACTGACGTACGTCGCAGTGAATTTTCTGACGGACGTGCTGTATTCGGTGGCGAACCCGAGGATTCGGCAATGACTCGCTTCTATGCGAAGCTGTCGTGAACAACTACAAAGGCGGAGCATTTCTGCTCCGCCCGATGTCGATTCCCTCTACGCCGCCGGCATCATCTTCTTCATCCGCTCTTTCATCTCTTCCGGCGAAACGTCTTCCACATGTGTGGCGATGCCCCAGAGATGTCCGAAGGGATCTTGAAAGAAGCCGGAACGGTCGCCATAGAACTGAGTCTCCACCGGCTTCAGGACCTTCCCTCCCTCGGCCGTTGCTTTCTTGAAGACGGCATCGACGTCCGGAAGATACACATAAAGGCTGACAGGGCTGGCGCCGATGGTGGCGGCGCTGGTGTGTCCCTGACCCATGCTGGGATTTTCATCGGCTAGCATGATGTGCGAGTTGCCTATTTTCAGTTCGGCATGGCCAATTTTGCCGTCGGGCCCGTTCATGCGAACCGTTTCAACCGCTCCTAAGACTTTCTTGTAATATTCGATCGCTTGAGCAGCGCCCTTGATGATCAAATAAGGTGTGACGGAATTGTAATCCTGAGGAATGTACGACACTTTGCTGTTACTCATGATTTTCCTCCTGAGAGTGTAGGCTGAAGGGTGGAGGTTGTGGAGCATGCTGGGCAGCGGTGCGGTCCAGCACTCTCTTATGGGAGCACAATCGCCACAGCATTTCAAGTCTGTATAACACGGTTTAGTATTCTCTAGAGTGTCTTCCGCCGCCATTTCGTTGCGCCACCGGGTTGCCGGCAATGTCCGCCATAATCCGCTGGCGGCGATCGGTGTTGTGCTGGTGGTTGTATTTGTGATCTTTGCGTTGTTCGCGCCCTTCATTGCGCCGCAGGACCCAGCATCCATCGACCTGCCAGCGCGCCTCAGCTTACCTTCGCATGCCCACTTTTTCGGCACAGATGAATTAGGCCGCGACATTTTTTCGCGCATTGTTTTCGGGGCGCGCATCTCCATGCTGGTGGGCAGCTGTGTCGTGCTTGCCTCGCTGGCGCTCGGGCTCATCATTGGCTCGGTTGCCGGATACTACGGAGGAGCCATCGACCGCTTTGTCAATGTAGTTTTGATGAATGCATTTTTGTCATTTCCGGGAATACTGCTGGCCATCGCCTTTGTCGCTTTCCGCGGACCCGGCATCTTCAATCTAGTGCTCGCACTCTCACTTGGCGGTTGGGTAGGGTATGCGCGGCTGGTTCGCGGACAGGTTCTGGCCGCGCGCGAGCGCGAATTTGTCGAAGCCGCGCGAGCTTTGGGGGCGAGCGATCTCCGCATCATCGTCCGCCACATTCTGCCGAATATTATTCAACCTGTAATCGTGCAGGCGGCCATTGGCATGGCGGGTGCGATTCTTGCCGAAGCAACAATGAGCTTCTTGGGACTTGGCGTCCCCCCGCCCACGGCAAGCTGGGGCGCGATGTTGAACGATGGCCGCGCTCATCTCTTTGACGCACCGCATCTAGTGATTTTCCCGGCGCTGGCGGTGATGCTGGCCGTACTCTCCTTCAACTTCATTGGCGATGCGCTGCGAGATTATCTGGATCCTCGATCGCGTATTGAAGCTGGGCTTTAACCTGACCTTAGCGGCCGCCACACTCATTTGCTTGGGCCTGCCAAATACCTTCATCGTCCTGCGCGAGACGAGGGCGTCCGGTCAGCTTTCAACTATTTAAAAGCGAACAATTTACGAAAGTCGTGGTTCCGGCTACAATGTAAAAATGCAGTCCCTTCCTCCTTCCCTCGCTTGGGCTCATCCACTGGTTGCGGAGTGGTTTGTCCAAAGATTCGGTACCGCTACTGAGCCGCAGGAGCAGGGCTGGCCCCACATTCTGGCCGGACGCACCACTCTCATCTCCGCGCCCACCGGCTCCGGCAAAACGTTGGCGGCTTTCCTCGCCTGCATCGACCGGCTGGTGCGCAAAGCATTGGCGGGAAATCTGGGAGACCGCACCGAAGTCCTTTATGTCTCCCCGCTAAAAGCTCTGGGCAACGACATCCAGAAAAACCTCGAAGTGCCATTGGGAGAAATCCTGGCCATGGCCGGCGAGCGCGGGCTGCTTATGCCGGAGATTCGCATTGCAGTTCGCACTGGCGACACGTTAATGCCCGAGCGCCGTGCCATGCTGAAGCGCCCGCCGCATATTCTGGTGACCACGCCGGAATCGCTTTACATATTGCTCACGGCCGATAAGAGCCGCGCCATTCTGCGCGACATCGAGACCATCATCGTCGACGAAATCCACGCCGTAGCCGATGACAAGCGTGGAGCTCATCTCACTCTCTCCCTTGAACGACTGGAAGCGCTGACCTGGAAACGTCCCGTGCGGATTGGACTCTCGGCCACGCAGAAACCGATCGAAGAGGTGGCCCATTTCTTGACCGGAGTTTCGGACGAAAAATGTCCACGGCCCGAAGCCGTAATTGTGAACGTTGGGCACAAGCGCAAGCTCGACCTTGGCGTGGAAGTTCCGCCCATGCCTTTAGGTCCGGTGGCCTCCAACGAAATGTGGGACGAGGTTTACAACCGGCTGGTGAATCTGGTGGAGCAACACCGGTCGACGTTGATATTCGTCAACACGCGGCGCATGGTGGAACGTCTGGCACACAACTTAGGCGAACGCATTGGTGAAGAAAACGTTGCGGCGCACCACGGGAGTTTATCGCGCAAGTTGCGCCTGGCGGCGGAGAAGCGGCTAAAAGAGGGCCAGATCCGTGTGCTGGTGGCGACCGCTTCGCTGGAACTCGGTATCGACATAGGCACCGTCGATCTTGTGGTACAGATTAATTCTCCGCGGGCGATCGCGGTTACGTTGCAGCGCGTAGGCCGCTCGGGTCACTGGCGCGGAGCAGTTCCAAAGGGACGATTATTCGCCACCACTCGCGATGATTTGCTGGAGTGTGCCGCGCTGGTCCGTGCCGTACGCCAGGGCGATCTCGATCGGTTGGTCATTCCCGATTCTCCGCTGGATGTGCTGGCGCAGCAAATCGTGGCAGCTTGCTCCGCCGAAGAGTGGGATGAAGATGCAATATTTGCGCTGGTGCGGCGTGCGTATCCGTATCGCGATCTGGTACGCCCCACCTTCGAGTCGATTCTTGAAATGCTCTCCGAAGGCATTGCCGCCCGGCGAGGACGTTACGGGGCATACATTCATCGAGATCGCGTGAATCGAAAGTTGCGGGCACGGCGAGGGGCTCGCCTGGCTGCAATTACCAGCGGCGGGGCCATTCCTGACAACTCCCTGTACACCGTGGTCGCCGAACCCGATGGCATCGTGGTGGGCACGCTGGATGAAGATTTCGCCGTGGAGAGTAATCGCGGCGACATCATGCTGCTGGGCAATACCTCGTGGATGATTCGCCGCGTCGAAACCAATTCCGGACGGGTGTTGGTGCAGGATGCGCATGGCGCGCCGCCGAGCGTCCCCTTCTGGCGGGGAGAGGCTCCGGCACGGACCCAGGAGTTGTCCGAGCACATCGGCAACTTGCGGCAGGAGATCAGCGCCCGCTTGCCGCGCACTTCTCCCATCGCAATCTCGTTTTCGCAACCGGATGTAGCTGAAACGGTTTCCTGGTTGAAGCAAGAATGCGGCTTGGATGATTCCGGCGCCGAGCAGTGCATTGAGTATGTTTTGCAGGGCCGCGCCGTCTTGGGTGCAGTGCCAACCCAGACCACTGTGATCGCCGAACGATTTTTCGACGAAGGCGGTGGCATGCAACTGGTCATCCATGCGCCTTTCGGCGGGCGCATCAACAAAGCCTGGGGATTGGCTCTGCGCAAGCGTTTCTGCGTGGGATTCAACTTTGAGTTGCAGGCTGCCGCCACCGACAACGGGCTGAATATCGCGCTGGCCGAGCAGCACAGCTTTCCGTTGGGCGACGTTTTTAATTTCTTGCAGGCGGCCACAGTACAGCCGATTCTCGAACAGGCCGCGCTGGATTCTCCCATCTTCGCCACGCGCTGGCGTTGGGACGCGAACCGGGCTCTGGCGCTTTTGCGCTTCCAGAACGGCAAGAAAGTTCCACCCCAGATTCAGCGCATGCGCTCCGACGATTTGTTGGCCTCGGTTTTTCCCGACGCCGCCGCCTGCTTCGAGAACATTCAGGGCGAACGCCAAATCCCCGACCATCCTCTGGTGAATGAAGTCATGAAGGATGTGCTTACCGAGGCAATGGACATCGACGGATTAAAGGCTTTGCTGCAGGGCCTTGCCAATGGCAGCATTCGCTGCATCGCCGTCGATACCCCGGTGCCTTCGCAGTTCTCTCATGAAATCCTCAACGCCAATCCTTACGCTTATCTAGATGACGCGCCGCTGGAGGAGCGGCGGGCGCGCGCGGTGCAGATGCGCCGCATGTTGCCAGAATCGGTCCTCGAGGAGGTGGGAGGCCTCGACCAATCCGCCATTGCGCAAGTGCGGGATGAAGCCTGGCCGGATGTCCGCGATGCCGACGAACTGCACGATGTTTTGCACACGCTGGTTGCGCTTCCGGAACTTGGCATCGCCTATGGCACCGGCAAGTGGCAGTTTTATTTCGAACGCCTGATTGCAGAAGGTCGGGCCACATCGGCGATGGTGAACGGCAAAATCTATTGGGTTGCGGCGGAGCGAGCCAGAAGTTTTGCAGTGCTCTTTCCAGAGGCCAAATTCACGCCAAACATACCGGACGTGGAACCGGCCCCGCCCTCGCGTGACGATGCGGTTCTTACCCTCGTCACAGGTTGGATGTCGCATCTCGGTCCCACCACACCCAGCGCGATCGGCAGTAACCTCGGTCTATCTCCCTCCGAAATTACCGGCGCTCTTCTGCGCATGGAAGCTACCGGGACGATCCTGCGAGGAAATTTCACTGGCACAGCAGTTCCCTCCGAAACGGCTGAGACGGAGTGGTGCGAGCGGCGTTTGCTGGCGCGCATTCACCGCCTTACCGTGGCCACACTGCGCAAACAAATCAAGCCGGTTACGGCCGCGGAGTTCATGCAGTGGCTGCTGAACTGGCAGCATGTCGCCCCGGGCACGCAGCTTTCCGGTGAGCGCGGAACTTTGGAAGTCTTGCGGCAGTTGCAAGGCTTCGAAATTCCGGCGAATGCCTGGGAGCGCCAAGTGCTCTCGCGCCGTATTGTCGATTACGATCCCAAGTGGCTCGACCAGCTTTGCCTGACCGGGGCCGTAGGATGGGGGCGACTCTCGCCGCATCCGGCGACCTTGGATTATTCCTCCGCCAGCAATGCGACAGAAGGAGCGCCGGTGCGCCAGCGCCGGGTGATTCCCACCAGCGTTGCGCCGATCACCTTCTTCGTTCGTGAGGACGCCGATTGGATGATGCCGCGCCATCCCGCAGCGGAACTTTCAGAAAATAACGGGCTGAGCCACGGCGCACAAACCGTGCTCGACTTCCTGCGGCAACGCGGCGCATCGTTCTTCGCCGATATTGTGCGCGGCACGGAGAAACTGAAGTCAGAAATTGAGACCGCCCTGTGGGAGCTGGTCGCAGCCGGGCTGGTGACTGCCGATGGCTTCGATAATCTTCGATCATTGATCGATCCCAAGCGGCGCGCCGGGCAGGGAAGCGGGCGCTCAACCCGGCCGCGGCATAACGCGGGGCGCTGGGCTTTGTTGCATGCCGAGGAAGTTGTCGAGAGGCCGCGCGCCGTGGAAGCCGCCTGCTGGATGTTGTTGAGGCGTTACGGTATCGTCATCCGGGACCTGCTGGCGCGGGAGGCGAACTTGCCTCCGTGGCGCGAATTGCTTATGGCCTTTCGGCGGCTGGAAGATCGCGGCGAGATTCGCGGAGGGCGCTTCGTCGATGGATTTCTAGGCGAGCAGTTCGCCCTGCCCGTAGCAGTGGATTCGGTGCGCGCTCTGCGAAAGCTTGAGACGGCACAGGGTTCAATCACCCTATCCGCGGCCGATCCCTTGAACCTGGTTGGAATTCTCGTTCCGGGGGATAGGGTTCCGGCGATTTCGGGCAATAGCGTTACGTATTTGAATGGCGTAGCGCAGGGTGTCCCACAGATTTCGGCCGCAACCGCGGCAGAGGCGATAGCAATTTAGGCGCAAAAAATCAGGGACTCAATGAGGGGGCCCCTCGAGTCCCTGATGCGCAAACTCGGCCAAAATCATTCCTAAAAGCGCTTCCCCCGTCGCTTTTTTGCCGAGCACTGCCGCACCCCCTATAGTGCATTCCGTGGGCCAAATCGGACCTGGATTTCGATTGCCTTTGTAACGCCTTGCTGCCAAAGTGCTTATCGGTTTTATACGGCAGTTACAAAACTGAAGCTGCCATTGCCTTCTGGCCGTCAAAGCTATCCGAACGGATAGCGCTTACTATCCGTTCGGATATCGGAACAGTTTCAATTCCAACATGAATCCTACCCCAAAGTGTGATAAGAAGAGTCCCGAGGTATCCACGTGCGTCCCCGACTCTTGGCGCTGTCCGGGCCCTTGAAAGACTCGACGATTCCTCTCCCTGAGGGCGAGACCACCCTGGGCAGGGAAGCCTCGAACGGAATCGCGGTCGTCGATCCTTCGGTGTCGCGAAAGCACTGTTTGCTGAGTACGGTCGATGGCCGCTTCCGGGTGCGCGATCTCGACAGCCGCAACGGCACAATGGTGAATGGAGCCGGGGTGGAGGAACAATGGCTACAGCACGGCGACGAAATCTCCGCCGGCGATTCTTCCTTCCTTTTTCTGATCGAAGAAGAGGAACTGGCGCAATCCGGCGGTGGAGTGGAATTTGAAGATGCCCGAACCACAGCCGAAACGACCATCCTTCATCCCCGCGACGTGATGTACTTGCAGCCTGACCGTTTGCTGCGCGAGTTGCCTTCCACCTCGCGCGTGGCGCGCAATTTGAATGCGCTGCTCAAGATCAGCCGCATCGTCCATGCCATTCGTGATCTCAACGAACTGCAAGGCCAGTTGCTCGATCTGATCTTCGAGGTCGTTCCTGCCAGCCGGGGAGCCATACTGTTGGCCGACCGCGAAGGCCAGCAATTCAACTCCATGTTTGCCCGCATGCGGCAGAGCGGTCACGCCCCACTGGTGAAAGTCAGCCGTACCGTGGCGCGCCAAGTTCTGGAGCAGGGCATCGCCATGCTGGGCAGCGACGTGCCGGGCAGCGATGAGTTGCGCCAAGTGGAAAGTCTGGCGGCGTCGCAAGTGCGCTCTCTCTTATGCGTGCCTCTCACCGTGTTTCAGCGCGTGATTGGCTGCATCTACCTGGACAGCGACAGCCTCGGCAGCCGTCTGAATGAAGAACACTTGCAATTGGTCACGGCCATTGCCGGAATCTCCGCTGTGGCGCTGGAGAACGCCCGCCGCCTGCAGTGGCTGGAGCAGGAAAACGAGCGCCTCACCGTAGAGGTAAGCCAGGAGCGAAGTTTGGTGGGCGAAGGCCCACGAATAAAAGAGGTTTACCAATTCCTGAAGCGCGTCGCGCCCACCGATTCCACCGTGCTCATCGAGGGCGAAAGTGGAACTGGCAAGGAATTGGCGGCGCGGGCCTTGCATCGCAACAGTCCCCGCGCCAGCAAACCGTTTGTTGCCATTAATTGCTCGGCGATCCCGGAGACGCTGCTGGAAAGCGATCTCTTCGGGCACGAGCGCGGAGCATTTACCGGAGCCGCGGCCCAGAAAAAAGGCAGGCTCGAAGTAGCCGACGGTGGTGTCGTATTTCTCGACGAAATCGGCGAACTTGCTCCCGCGCTTCAAGTCAAACTCCTGCGAGTTTTGCAGGAACGTGAATTCGAGCGCGTTGGCGGAACCCATCCCATCAAAGTGGATATCCGCATTTTGGCGGCCACCAACCGCAAGCTTGAGCAGGCCGTACGCGAAGGCAAGTTTCGTCAAGACCTCTATTATCGTTTGGCCGTCTTGAAGATCACCATGCCCACGCTGCGCGAGCGTCCCGAAGATATCGCCATGCTGGTGCGGCATTTTGTGCAGAAGCATGCCAAGCGCTGCAAGGTGAAGCCGCGGCCGGTCTCGCGGGAAGCTTTGTCCTGCCTGGTGAACTACGATTGGCCGGGCAATGTGCGCGAACTGGAAAATGCCATTGAGCGTGCGCTGGTATTAGGCAACTCAGAAATGATTTTGCCGGAGGACCTTCCCGAGTCTTTGCTGGAACGCACGCCGCAGCCGGAGATGACCGAGGCGAAGTACCATGCCGCCGTCAAAGAGTTGAAGAAAAACCTGATTATCGAGGCGGTCGAGCAAACTCACAGCTACGCAGATGCCGCCCGCTTCCTGGGCGTGCATCCGAATTATCTGCATCGGCTTATTCGCAACCTGGAGCTGAAAGAAAGCCTGAAGGATGCAGTGCGCGAGCTTCCCCAGCAGCGCGGATTAATGCCCGGTGGCCACGCGTAATTCTATGGCAAGTGTAAGTGCATCAGGCTGGCCGGATCGAGATAAGTGCCTTGCCAGCGCACTGCAACGTGAAGATGCGGTCCGGTCGCGCGCCCCGTACCGCCGCTCAGGCCGATGACTTGCCCCCGCTTTACCGCCTCGCCCTCTTTCACTTTGAATTCAGAAAGATGCAGGTAAAGAGTGAGCAATCCCTGGCCGTGATCAATTACCACAAAGTTTCCTTCGAAATACATGGGCCGTGCCAACAGCACCGTACCGTCATTCATGGCGTTCACAGGCGTTCCGTTGGGCACTCGGAAATCAAGCCCGAGGTGTGTACTTTGAGTTTTCCCGTTGAATACGCGCTGCGCTCCGAAAACGTCAGAAACCTCGGCGTCGGCGGGAGCCGCGAATGATCCCGACCACTCGCGTTCCGGCGTGACCCGGTTCAGGTAATCCTTTTTTACTTCTTGGCCTTCCGCAATCTGTCTCTGCTCTTCCGGATCGGGCGCGGTGAATTTCCCCGGCACACTCAACTTGCCGGGAAGCTTGGGATATTTTCCTGCGCTTACTCCGAAAGTATGGCTGAAAGTGACGCTTTCGCGGGCAGCTTTTCCCGGTTGAGTCTGGCCGGAAAGGTCCAGCGGATAGTTGCCGCGAGCAGTTTCGAAACTTACTCCCGCCAGCGCGTACCAACTCTTGCTCTTCTCATCGTAGCTAAACGACACTTCGTGCCCCAGCCACTTCCCGCTGAGCGACTGCAATTTTACCCGCGGTTTCACTTGAAAAAGTACTGGGCCGCCGTTCACCAAGCGGGCAGGCTGGGTGTGGACCGTCCAACTGGCGGCGGAGGCGGGCAGCGTTAGCAGCGACAGTAGTGAAAAGAGGATGAATTCAGGTAGGCTGTGCCGGCCATTCATCCTACAAGCCTAGCACTCCTTCCGCTGGGCCCAGGCATAATCCGCGCGTTCGCAATAGCATGGGTTTGTTTTCTTATTCTGCTGTATGGCGTCGGCTGGGGCGACGGGAGGCAGGTTGCCTCGTGCGGTCCTGTTGTCGTTCTAAAGTCACGGAGCCGACGCTCAAACTCCTTACCCGGACCGTTTAAGAGATTGGACGAGGTCCAAATCGAGATACGCCCTTAAAATGCTAGAATTCTGGCCCGCCGAGGGCTACTATTTTGACGTGGAGGATTCCGTATGAAGATGCTCGCTCGTTCATGCGCTGTTTTGCTGGTTCTGATCGCCTTGCCGGCGTTTGGCGATGACCAGTCGAAAGCCAACAAAGAGCTTACAAAGGTTGCCGCTATCGCGTGGGACGCGAGTGCACGCGCCGTGGTGAGCCACGCTGTGGCCGAGGTAACCGGAGTGAAACGCGCCGACCTGGTGCAACATAGACAGGCTTTGAATATTAACTATGCATCCGCGTTTATGGTGGAAGAACTGATCAAGAGCGGATCTAAATTGGACGACATCACAGTCCAGGTAAAAGCCGGAAAGACCGTGATGCAGGTGGCGGATAGTCAGCACGCCAATTGGAAGCAAATTGCGGCGGACGCCAAGAGTTTAAACTCCAGGATCGATGACAGCCTCTACAAACATTTTCTGAATGACAAAGCCGACAAGCAGCGCGATCTCGACGAGAAATACGACATAGCCCTTGATACGGTACCGGCCGACCATGATGTTGCGAAGCCGGATCTGGAAGCTGCAGCCGAACGCTACAACCTGTGGAAGGGCCGAGCGTTGGCAGCAGGCGGCACCCGCCATGAGCTGGACACAGCCACACAGCAGGCAGCTTACAGCGACCATGCCCGGGCCGGCGGGCCTGGGGGCACAGCGGGAGGAACCGCTGGAGCGGGCGGTAACGGCGACGTGGGTACGCCAGCTCCGGCCGCAGGCGGGGCGCGAACCGGACCAAACTAAATCGCTAGCGGCTACAAATTCGACTCGCACGATTGAGCGCACGATCCGAGAAGGTCGAGCGCTCTTTTTTCTTGCTACGGATCAATGATTTGGATGAATACCGACGAATCTGCGAGAGACTTGGTGGACCTGGTCGGGATCGAACCGACGACCTCTTCCATGCCATGGAAGCGCGCTCCCAGCTGCGCCACAGGCCCACGATTGGAGAATTGAGCGCCGAAGCCCGGCGAGTCAACTTCGAGGGAAGTGCTCATTCATTTTCGCCCACATCCTCGCGATAGTCAACGCATGCAAGAAATTCTGGCAAAGAAGAAGCGTTCGTTCAACCTTCTGGAGACTTTGTGTCCCTGTTGGTAGACGATTTTTATTTCCGAGCAATTCTTCTATTTCTTTCCACAGGCATCTTCTGCCATAATTGATCGTGCACCCCACCTGCACCAATTTTCAATCAAAATTCACAGCGAGGAACAGATGCCAGCGAAGTACATCTTTGTAACGGGCGGAGTTGTGTCTTCTCTAGGCAAGGGATTGGCCGCGGCCAGTATCGGCTGCCTGCTCGAGAGCCGCGGGCTCAAGGTCAATTTGATGAAGTTTGATCCGTATCTGAACGTTGATCCGGGAACGATGTCGCCCTTTCAGCACGGCGAGGTTTTCGTGACCGACGACGGCGCCGAAACCGACCTTGATCTCGGCCATTACGAGCGCTTCACTCACGCCAAACTTTCTCGCGATAACAACTGGACCACGGGCCGCCTTTACGAGCAGATCATCGCCAAAGAGCGCCGCGGGGATTATCTGGGCAAGACTGTGCAAGTCATTCCCCACGTCACGAACGAAATTAAAGCCGCTATGAAAAAGGTGGCGCAGGATGTCGACGTGGCCATTGTCGAAATCGGCGGCACCGTGGGCGACATCGAATCGCTGCCCTTCATGGAAGCCATTCGCCAGATGCGGCAGGAACTTGGCCGCGAAGATACGCTCTTCGTGCACGTCACGCTGGTGCCATTTATCGCTGCCGCGCAGGAACTGAAAACCAAACCCACGCAACACTCCGTGAAAGAACTTCTCAGCATCGGAATTCAGCCTGACATTTTGCTGTGCCGCACCGACCGTTTCCTCGCTAAAGATCTGAAATCGAAGATTGCACTCTTCTGCAATGTGCAGGAAGAAGCCGTGATCACTGCCAAAGACGTAGCTTCGGTATACGAAGTGCCCGTGGTGTTCGCCAATGAAGGCGTCGACACGCTCGTTCTGAAATACCTTCGCATGGACGCCAAAGACCGCGACCTCTCCAAGTGGGAGGACATTGTGCATCGGGTCTACAACCCGAAGGACACTGTGACGATCGGGATCGTTGGCAAGTATGTGGAGTATGAAGATTCTTACAAGTCGCTAAAAGAGGCGCTGGTGCACGGAGCGTTGGCGCATAACCTGAAACTTCAAGTGAACTGGATTGAAGCGGAAGGCCTGGAAACCGGCGGCGAAAGCAATAATGCGCAACTCGAAGGCTATGACGGAATTCTGGTTCCTGGTGGATTTGGTAAGCGCGGCATCGAGGGCATGCTGATCGCGATTCGATATGCGCGCGAGAACAATGTGCCCTATTTCGGTATTTGCCTTGGAATGCAGACGGCTTGCGTCGAGTTTGCCCGCAACGTTGTCGGGCTGGCTGATGCGAATTCAAGCGAGTTCGATCCTGCCACTCCGCATCGCGTCATCTACAAATTGCGCGAACTGCGGGGAGTGGAAGAACTGGGCGGGACCATGCGCCTGGGCGCATGGACTTGCAAGATTGAGCCGGACACTTTGGCCAGCAAAATTTACGGCAAGCTCGAAATCAGCGAGCGCCACCGCCATCGCTATGAATTCAATCGCGAGTACGAAGAGCCTATGGTGGCGGCGGGATTGAAAATTTCTGGTTCCACTCCTGACGGCACTTATGTGGAGATGATTGAACTGCCGAATCATCCACACTTCGTCGGCTGCCAGTTCCATCCCGAATTCAAGTCAAAGCCGCTGGAGCCACATCCTCTCTTCAGCACTTTCATCGCCGCGGCTTACAAGCATGGCTCGAAGCGCCGTGAAGAAAAAGAAACCGCAGCGGTCGAGATGTTTCACCGTCCGGAAAAAGTCGCGCGCCGGTAGCTTTCGTTCGGGACCAATTGATTTTGAAAACTAAACAAAACCGGGAACCGGAAACTGAGAACTGATTTCCAAGTCGGCGATATTCGTATTGGCTCTGGTGATCTGTTCCTGATCGCCGGCCCCTGTGTAATCGAGAGCGAAGATCACGCTATTCGCATGGCCGAAATCATCAAAGGCGTTACCAAGGCTCTCGCCTTTCCTTTCATATTTAAAGCCAGCTACGACAAAGCTAATCGTACTTCTATCCGCAGCTTTCGCGGGCCCGGAATCAAAGAAGGCCTGCGCATCCTGAAGAAAATCAAGAACCAGCTTCAACTTCCAATCCTTACCGATGTTCACGACGTGGCCGACGTGGCTGCCGTAGCGGAGGTGGCGGACGTACTGCAGATTCCTGCATTTCTCTGCCGCCAGACCGATCTGGTGGTAGCGGCTGCACTGAGCGGTCGCGCCGTAAATATAAAAAAAGGTCAATTCGTCTCGCCCTGGGATATGCGCCACGTCGTCGAGAAGTGCCGCGAAGCCGGCAACTCGCAAGTCTTTCTCACCGAACGCGGCTCGAGTTTTGGCTACAACAATCTCGTCGTTGATATGCGCTCCCTCGCCGTCATGCGCAAATTTGCTCCGGTAGTGTTTGACGCAACCCATTCCGTGCAATTGCCCTCCGCGCAAGCGGAAGAGGGAACTCCGGCAATCAGCGGCGGCCAGCCTGAGTTTATTCCTGTTCTCGCCCGCGCCGCCGTCGCCGCCGGAGTCGATGGAGTTTTTCTCGAAGTGCACGACAATCCCAAAGCCGCGAAGTCTGACGGAGCCAACGCGCTGGAATCGACCAAACTTCGCGAAGTGCTAAAAGAATTGTTGGCAGTGAAGCAAGCGCTGGATGCGGCTCGGGCTACGCCATAGCGATCAGTCGGTCAATAAATCTTCAGAAATCACCTTCGTTTAACTTCGTGCCCTTCGCGGTTCAACGCTTTTCTCGTGGTAAATTTAAATCTTCCCATGAAACACGTAGCCAACTGGGCCCTGAACGTGGCGAACTTGCGCGGCGCCAGCTACGCTGACACTCGAGTAGTCAGCCAGCGCAGTCGCGCGCTCACCACCAAGAATGGTAAAGTCGGCAGTGCCTCAGACGCCGAATCGGTCGGCATGAGCGTCCGCGTGCTGGCGGATGGCGCGTGGGGATTTTCCGCGTCCGAAGATCTGTCCCGCCACGGAGTCGAAGCTACCGCTGCCCGCGCCGTCGAAATCGCTCGCGCGTCCGCTCAAGTGAAGCAGCAGGACGTTCGTCTCGCTCCAGAAAAGGCTGTCACGGCTGATTGGACGACACCGCATTCCATCGATCCCTTCAGCATCTCAGTCGAGCAAAATATTGCTCTGCTGCTGAGCATCGACGCCGAACTTTGCGCCGTGCCGGGAGTCACACTGGCTGAAACCAATCTCAACTTCAATCGCGAGGAACAATGGTTCGTGTCGTCGGAGGGCGCCGACATCCATCAAACCAAATATTCCGCTGGCGCCGGCTACACGGCATATGCTTTTGCCGGCAACGAAATTCAGAAACGCTCCTACCCCAATTCGTATGGCGGGCAATGGCAGAACAAAGGCTACGAGTTAATTGATGAGTTACAACTACTGCCGAACGCTCGCCGCATCGCTGAGGAAGCGGTCGCTCTGCATCAAGCCGACCAATGTCCCGAAGGCCGTTTCGATATTATCCTTGACAGCTCGCAACTGGGATTGCAGATTCACGAATCCGTCGGCCATCCCATTGAACTCGATCGCGTGCTCGGCATGGAGGCAAACTTCGCTGGTACTTCCTTCCTCACGCTCGATAAATTACGTACGTTGCGCTATGGCAGCGAGATGGTGAACGTGGTCGCAGATGCCCGGCCAGAGCATGGTCCAGGTCTCGGCACCTTCGCTTATGACGACGAGGGTGTGGGCGCGCAATGCACGCCGATCATCACCAACGGATTATTTACTGGCTATCTAAGTTCGCGTGAGACCGCGCACACCATCGGCGAGAGTCGTTCGGGAGGCACCGTGCGCGCCGAAGGCTGGAATCGTCTGCCCATGATACGCATGACCAACATCAGCCTGCTTCCGAGTGAAAAGCCGTTGACCCTCGAGCAACTCATCGCCTCCACCGATCACGGCATCCTGATGCAAACCAATCGCTCCTGGTCCATCGATGACCGTCGATATAACTTTCAGTTCGGCTGCGAAATTGGCTGGGAGATCAAGGGCGGCAAGCGAGTGCGCATGGTGAAGAATCCATCGTATTCCGGCATTACCACCGAATTCTGGAATTCGCTGGATGCCATCTGCTCTCGGGACGAATGGACGCTCTGGGGTACGCCGAATTGCGGGAAAGGCCAGCCTCAACAGGTGATGGGTACCGGCCACGGCGCTGCGCCTTCACGCTTTCGAGCGGTCAAGGTTGGCAGCGCTTACAAGGGAAGTTAGAACGGCTCACGATTCCTGAAACTAAGAAAGATCTGAACTGCGCATGCTGACGCAATCACAAGCTGGCAATATCTTTGACCGCATCCGCAAATTCTCTTCCGCTGATGAAGTTGAGGTATTGATTTCCGGTGGACGCTTTGCTCTCACCCGTTTTGCCAACAATACAATTCATCAGAATCTGGAAGAAGAAAATCACGTCGTCTCCGTGCGCACGGTTTTCGGTGGACGCACCGCCCGCGCCACCACCAATAAAGTCGATGACGAAAGTTTGCGCCGCGCCGTTCAATCTTCCGAAGCGCTGGCGAAAGTTCAACATCCCGATTCCGACCTCCTGCCCATGCCTTACCCGAAGGAAGCGGAAGGCAATGCAGACGCAGTTCCTCACGCACCACCTTCCCGATACTTTGCCGAGACTGCCGCAGTTACGCCGCAGCAACGCGCCGATGGCGTGAAGAAGATCGTTCAAGTGGCACAGAAACACAGTCTGACCACCGCCGGTATTTTTTCCAGCTCGCATTCGGTCGAGGGCATTTTCAATTCTCGCGGTCTTACCCGCTGGCATGAGCAAACCCTGGCGGAAGTTTCTATTACAATGCTGGGCTCCGATTCGTCGGGATGGCAAAAACTGAACTCTCCCGACATTACCAATCTCGATCCGCTGCGCCTGGCCGAAGTCGCTGCGGAAAAAAGCCTGCTCGCATCGCATCCCGACGAAATTCCAGCGGGGAAATACACGGTGATACTCGAGCCCTCAGCCGCGCTCGATATTGTTGGTTTTATGTTCTGGGATTTTTCCGGCATGGCCATCCTCGACCAGAGATCGTTTCTCACCGGCCGCATCGGCAGCCAACTCTTCGGCGAAAACATCACCATCTGCGACGACGTCGCTCACCCCCTTCAATCCGGCTCGCCCTTCGATGGCGAAGGCCTGCGGCGAATGCGCGTTCCATTAGTCGAAAAGGGAGTCATCAAGCGCGTAGTCTATGCCCGGTCCACCGCGGAACGCATGAAGCATTCCGAACATAAAGAGCAAGCCGGCCCGATCGCGGCTACCGGTCATGGCTTCGCTCTGCCCAACGAGATGGGCGAGATGCCCCTCAACATCGTGTTCGCCTCTCCAAATAATCCGCAAACTCTGGAACAGATGATCGCTTCCACCGAACGCGGAATCCTGGTCACGCGGCTCTGGTACATCCGCGAGGTCGAACCGTTCGAAAAGATGGTCACGGGCATGACTCGCGACGGCACCTTTTTGGTTGAGAACGGAAAAGTGAAACAAGGCGTCCGCAATTTTCGCTTTAACGAAAGTCTCATTCACATGCTCTCGCATGTTGAAGCTATGAGCCTGCCGGTGCGGGCATGCGGAGAAGAATCCTTTGACATGGTGGTGCCCGCCATGAAGATCCGCGATTTCAATTTCACCGAAGTGACCAAGTTCTAGCGGCCGCCTCTCGAATCTTTATAAACCGCGAAGCCTGTTCTGTGAATTCCCTCTAATTAGCTCATCTACAAGCAGTTAGCACCCACCTGTTCCATGACTTCAGTAACTTTGCATGTCTGATTCCGGGGTGTACGCTGCCCATAAGTTCAACGAAAATCTGGTGCGCCCGCACTTTGCAAGCGCGCTGGAAAGAGGGCTCTTCGAACGGTGTCAGGCGAACTTTCAGAGCAGCAGATGGCAGTCGATCCGCTGGAGCAGCAGACGGCGATCAAGCATTATGCAGAAATGCAGAGTGCTCCGCGCTTTCCTTTGCACCTGCCGGTTGAACTGAAGTCGCAGAACGGAGCC
Organism: uncultured Acidobacteriota bacterium; assembly: GCA_963758565.1. Classification (GTDB taxonomy): domain Bacteria; phylum Acidobacteriota; class Terriglobia; order Terriglobales; family Acidobacteriaceae; genus Sulfotelmatobacter. The sequence goes on from CAVWVX010000002.1 coordinate 649,220, forward strand.
TGCGCCGCGGAAACCCAAAACATTTCCGCCAACGGCGTGCTCTTCGCCATGGATCGCGATGTTCCCGTCGGTTCCCTGGTGGATTTCACAATCCTTCTTCCTGGAAACGTTGTAGGTTCGCGTTGCGATGTGCAGATCGATTGTCACGGACGTGTGGTCCGCAGCTTCGAAGATCACGGCCGTCGCGGCGTCGGTGTAGTGATTGACGAATACCATTTCGAGCGAGCATAGGCAGAGAAAAACTGATGGCCAGCACTTCAATCAGCGTCGGAGAAAATAGCGGAGTTCATGAGGGTGGCGGCGTTCGTCCGCTGATTCGCGTGATCCTGGCCGATACTCAGGCCATCTTCCGCGCCGGCTTGCGCAAAATTTTCGCCCTCGAAGATGATATTCGCGTTGTAGGCCAGGCGGAAACTCTCGTCCAAACCCAGTCTGCCGTTACCAAGTTTTCCGCCGACGTTCTCATCTTCGAGTCGGCCCTTACGCCGAATCCAGTCGAAGCCGTTACCGAACTTCTCCGGCAAGCTCCGCAACTAAAAATTCTTGTCGTCACCCCCAACTCCGACGAGCAGCTTACCCTCGATCTATTCCGCCGTGGTGCGCACGGAATTCTTTCGCGCGAGGCGGAGCCCGAAACTCTGGTCGAATGCCTGCGCAAAGTTGCCGCCGGCGAACCCTGGCTCGAGAACCAGGCAATTCATTGGATGATGGACGCTTTCCGTGGCCACAACCTGCGTCCCTCGGGTGCGCGCCCGAAAGTTCAACTGACGCCCAAAGAAACTCTCATCGTTTCGTGCGTAACCCAGGGCATGAAGAACAAAGAAATTGCAGTTCGCGTAGGGACCACAGAGCAGGTCGTAAAAAATTATCTACGCAAAGTCTATGACAAGCTTGGCGTTGCCGACCGGCTCGAACTTGCCCTGTATTGTTTGAGCCATCACGTTGTGGATGGCGTGAAGCCTCCCCCAATCCCACTCGCGGCAGAGATTAGCCAGGACACACCCAATGCCTCCGCAGCCGGCGCGGCAGCAGGGGCCACCACCTCGCTAAACCCTTCTTCCAAAACCGACGCGGCCGCTGTTCCTCCTTCAACCAAGCTGTCTTAGCCACGTTGCATTTGTAGTTGGTTGCCGGCCAGTCGGTTTTAAATTCTCGCTTTACACTCTCCGTTTACGTTTCATCCGTTCACAATCGACGGTCGCCCTTACTTGGAGCACTCGTTCGGCCACTCGTCGTATTCAATCCTGATTTTCAGCTTCGATGATTTGCGCTTCGCTACAACTGCCCATAGAATGAGAAAGGCGCGGTTGGTCTGGATCCAGCCAATCCGGTGCCGCGATAGCTGTTTCCGGAGCTGTCGCCCTTCCCAAGTTTTAGCCGGAGAGATGGCCGAGTGGCTGAAGGCGCACGCTTGGAAAGCGTGTTTAGGGGAAACTCTAACGTGGGTTCGAATCCCACTCTCTCC
>CAVWVX010000003.1:0-957043 GCA_963758565.1 uncultured Acidobacteriota bacterium
GAGCCCAACGAGCTACCAGACTGCTCCACCCCGCATTTCGATCATAAACAATGCCCTCGACATCGTCAAACTCAGAACGATGTGTGCGCCAGCATTCCCGGCCGCATCTCATTGCCAGAGTGGAGCATCGAAGAAGTACGATGTAGCGGGAAATCGAAACACGAGAGTGAGTAGTCGGAGGAGAAAGTTCATGGCGAAAAAAGACAAGGACGGTAAAGCAGCAAGTGAGGTTGGCAATGTAAGCGCGCAACCTCGTCTACACCAGCGGGCTCCGGAACTTCAAGCCTACGGCACGGTTTCACACATGTTGCCGCTTGACCTGGAGGAACCCGTGCGCCTCGAGATGACCGAGCAACTCAACCTTTTACTGGCCGATACCATGACCTTGCGCGATCTGTATAAGAAATCGCATTGGCAGGTTGCGGGGCCGACCTTTTATCAGCTGCATCTTTTGTTTGACAAGCATTACGAAGAGCAATCGGAGATTGTCGACACCATTGCCGAGCGTATCCAACTTCTCGGTGGAATCTCCATCGCCATGGCGGCGGACGTTGCCGAGACTACGCGTATCGAGCGGCCTCCGCGGGGCAGGGAAGAGGTTCCAGTGCAGATTTCGAGGTTACTGGATGCGCACCAGATCATTATCGGCCACTGCCGTGAACTGGCGGAGCGGGCCGATAAATTGGGCGACGCGGGCACCAACGACCTGGTAGTAAGCGACGTGCTGCGCGCTAACGAACTGCAATCCTGGTTCCTCAGCGAGCATCTTGTCGATGCGCCGCTGGTTCGCGCGGAACCAACCAAGCTCCGCAACGCCAGTTAGTCGCTCTGGAAAATTCGGGCAGGCTCGTCACGGAGTCTGCCCGAACGACCTCTGCGCGCCGTCCCTGCGGCTGGATGACTCACAGTCAATCTGTTTTGCCATTGGAGTGGCAAAGCACTGCGCAACTGCGCGAAATCAAGTTGATAATTGGAAGGATTTCCTATACGCTTTCGTGACTTTAGGTCACATATGAGCGGAATCGCCAGTCATCCCTTCGCCCTCGCACCACCCCTGCGCAACGAGGCGTTGCGGCCGCGATCGGAAGCCAAACGTGCGCGCATTGTGCAGGCCGCAACGCAGCACTTTGCCGAGAACGGCTTCAATGCCGCTCGCGTGGGCGACATTGCAGACACGCTGGGCATTGCCAAGGGTTCGATTTTTCAGCATTTCGGCAGTAAGGACGCGCTTTTCTTCGAGGTCTACAAACGCGCGGTGCGCTGCTTTTCGCGATATCTGGACGCGCCCGCCGAGGTGCGCGCCGCCGGATTCTTTGAGGTGTTGCGCTACTGGCTGGCGCGCACGGAAAACTTGTTGCGCGAAAACTGGGTTCCCTATCGTATTTACCTGCTGGGGAATTACGGGACCGATCTAGTGTTGAAGCGAGAGATTAATCGATTTCTAGTTGCCGAAGATCCCTACGGCACCGTTCCCTTTGTGCGTTTTGGCATCGAGCGCGGCGAGTTGCGCGACGATATGGATATAGAAATGATCGTTGCCGTTCTCGATTGGACGATTGAGCGCTTTCAAGATGCGCTGCTCACTGCCGAACTGGATCCGGGCCTTTTCCGCCGGCAGGGGGAGATCCCGGAAAAGAAGGACGCCCGCATCCGTCAGTTTCTAGAGCTTCTGCAGCGTGCGGTGGGCGCGCCCGCTCGGGTAACGGTTTCTGGCCGCCGATCCGCTCGCAGGGTGGCCGCAGTTCAGGCTGCTGGAAAAGCTCGTGACCGCAACCCAATGAAAAGTTCACATCAAACTTCATAGCGAGACTACGTCACAACATGCAATCTTCGATTGATACGATCCTCTCCATTTACGACGATCAGGCGCCATTGTCACAGGCCTCAACCATTCCCGCGGCGTGGTATGTGGACGCCCGCATCGCGGAACTGGAACGTCTGAAGGTATTCAGTAAGACGTGGCAACTGGTGGCGCGCACTGATCAGGTCAAAAATGCGGGACAGTTCGTCAGCTCGACGGTGGCTGGAGAACCGATCATTGTTGTGCGTGGCAACGATGGCCAACTGCGTGGCTTTTATAACGTGTGCCGCCATCACGCTGCCGCGGTTGTCACTCAACCATGTGGCATCGCTTCGATCCTTCACTGTCCCTATCACGGATGGAATTATGGCCTCGATGGATCATTGAAAGGCATGCCGGAGTTCGAGGGGGTGGAAAATTTCGATCGCGCGGAAAATGGACTGATTCCCATTCGAGTCGAGACCTGGGAATGCTTCGTCTTCGTGAATCTGGATGAACACGCCGCGCCTTTGGCCCAGTTTCTTGGCGGCCTGGTAAAACGGGTTGAGCCGCTGGGAATCGGCAAACTGCATTATTTTGACCGGCGCACTTACGATATCCATTGCAACTGGAAAGTTTTCGTAGATAACTATCTGGACGGCGGCTATCACGTTCCGCACTTGCACAAGGGGCTCAATTCGGTTTTGGACTACAAGCAGTACACCATTGAGAACGAAGACCGGTATTGCCTGCAATCGAGTCCGATGGTGTCTTCCAATGACGATGCGGCGACCGGGGCGACCCGCAAGGGCGAGCGCGCCTGGTATTTCTGGCAACATCCCAACCTGATGATCAACTGCTACGAGGGATACATGGATACGAACCTGGTGATCCCGGTGGATGTGGATCACTGCCACGTTATTTTTGACTTTTACTTTGCCGACACCAGCGAGGCGTCGCAGCCGTACAACGAGCAATCGGTGAATGTTGGCAATCGTGTGCAGGAAGAGGATTTGGGCATCTGCGAAGATGTGCAGCGTGGACTGAAGTCGCGGGCCTACCATGCGGGACGGCTTTCAGTGCGGCGCGAGGCGGGCGAGCAGTTGTTTCACCGGTTGCTGGCAGCCGACTTGAAAGCCACCACGATCCCCCGATGATGAAACGAATTATTGCTGCATTTTCTGCATGCTTGTTTATGGTTGCGATGGGTTGTGGCTTATTCGTCTCCGCAACCGCGCAAGTTACAGCCATCCGCGCCGGCAAGTTGGTCGACCCCGATTCCGGCGATGTGCTCACTGATCAGACGATTGTCGTCCGCGATGGAAAGATTGAAGCTGTCGGCAAGAATCTGCCAGTACCTTCCGGCGCGCGCCTGATTGACCTCAGCAAGATGACGGTGCTGCCGGGCCTGATCGATTGTCATACTCACCTGGCGGATGGCGCGCACGAATCGGATCCTATCAGCCAGTTTAGGAAAACCGGCGCGCAAATTGCTCTGGAATCCGTGCCCAACGCTCGTGCCATGTTGGAGTCCGGTTTTACCACGGTACGCGACGTAGGCACTTACCGCGCGCTTGGCGATATTGCCTTGCGGGATGCGATTGAACGCGGCGACATTGTTGGCCCGCGCATGTTTGTGGCGGGAGCTTACGTTACGATCACCGGCGGAGCGGGCGCGGCCACTGGGCTTGCACCCGATATTATTCTGCCTTGGGACTTGCATTACGGCGAGGCCAATAGTCCGTGGGAAGTGCGGCAGGTGGTGCGCAAGTTGGCTCACGCAGGAGCGGACCACATTAAAGTTCTCTCCAGCGGAGCGGTGCTCACCCATGGGAGCAATCCGAACTCGCAGGAATTCACTCCCGAGGAATTGCGCGCTGCCGTCGATGAAGCCAGCCACTTCGGATTGAAGGTTGAAGCCCACGCTCACTCGCCCGAGGGAATAAAAAATGCCATTCGCGGCGGAGTTGCATCGGTAGAACACGCGACTCAGATCGACGCTGAAGGCATAGCGCTGGCCAGGCAGAACGGCACTTATCTCGACATGGATATCTACGACGAGGAATGTATTCAGGAGCAAGGCAGGCTGGGAAACATGCCAAAAGATTTCTTGCAGCACGATGCACAACTCGGCGAGGTGCAGCGGGAAAATTTTCGCAAGGCGGTTAGTGCGAAAGTGAAATTAGCTTTCGGAACCGATGCTGGGGTTTGTCCTTACGGCACCAGTGCAAAGCAGTTTGCGTTCATGGTTCGATATGGCATGACACCCATGCAGGCGATTCAGGCGGCTACCAGTTCCGCAGCGGATCTGCTGGGGCGTGCCAACGAAGTGGGATCGATCAAGGCAGGAAAATATGCTGACCTCGTCGCCGTCGCGGGAGATCCTCTCACCGATATTCGCCTGCTGGAAAATGTTCAGTTCGTGATGAAGGAAGGGAAGATTTACAAGCAGCCGTAGGTGCCGTACTCTCTTCTTTTTTAATTTACGAGCCTTGCGGTTCCTGTTCGCGCCGCAGAGAGCGCAAATCGATTCCTAAATGCTCGGCCTTCTTGTACAGGTGGCTGCGTTCAAGACCCAGCGCTTTCGCAGTAACGGTCACATTGAAATTGCTGTGCTTCAACTCGGCGCGGATGACACCACGTTCAAAAGCATCTACCCGGTCAGCCAGAGGGCCGGAGGAATCAGCGGACGAAGCGGGCAGCGCACTACTCCCGCCCTTCGGCAGTGCCATTTGCACAGTGGCAAGCTCAACATGACCGTCCGTGGCCAGCAGCATTAAGCGCTCCACCATATTGCGCAGCTCGCGGACGTTGCCTGGCCATGCATACTCTTGCAAGGCCTCTATCGCCTCTGCGGAGAAGGGAACCGCCTTCCACCCATTTTGCGCGCTGACTTGCTCCGAGAAATGTTCCACCAGCCGCGGAATATCTTCAGCGCGCTCGCGCAGCGGCGGCAAAATGAGAGGGAAGACATAGATGCGATGAAATAAATCCTGCCGAAATTGTTCCTGGCGCACGCGCGCCTCCAGGTCGCGATGTGTGGCCACTACCACGCGCACATCGACACTGACCGGTTTCTCGCCGCCGATGCGCTCTACCTCGCCTTCTTCCAGCACGCGCAGCAGTTTGGCCTGCATGGCCAGCGGCATGTCGCCGATTTCGTCAAGGAAGATGGTGCCGTGATCCGCCTGCTCGAACTTTCCGACATGGCGCCCGGCTGCGCCGGTGAAGGATCCTTTTTCGTGGCCGAAAAGTTCTGACTCGATCAACTCCGCCGGAACGGCGGCGCAATTCAAAGTCACAAACGCTCCGCCCGCGCGCGCGCTGCGTTCGTGAATCGTGCGCGCAACCAACTCCTTTCCTGTGCCGGTTTCGCCCAGGATGCACACCCGCGTCTCACTCGCTGCCACGCGCTCAAGTTGAGCCATCACGCGCTGCATGGACGGTCCTTGCCAGATAATTTCGTGCCTGCCAAGGCGCTGCCTCAGCAGCCGATTCTCGCTTTCCAGTCGTTGCAGTTTCAAGGCGTTCTCTACCGTCAGCAGAAGCTTCTCGGTAGAGATGGGCTTCTCCAGAAAATCCAGTGCACCCAAACGTGTAGCCCGTACCGCCATTTCGATATCGGCCTGGCCTGACATCATGACTACCGGCGCGGTCACTCCTTGCGTCTTGAATTCCTCCAGAAGCGCCAAGCCGCCTTTCCCTGGCATAACGACATCGGAAAGAATCAGCGCGAAGTTTTGCGCCTTCGCCAGTTCCAGCGCCTTGGCGGCGTTATCGCAAACCGTGGCCTCGTGCCCGGCGAGCCGGAAGGCGCGCGAGAGCGAGGCCAAAGTATTCGCTTCATCATCCACGATCAGCAAATGTGCTTTCGTTGGCAAACGTCCTCCTTGATGCTTTGCCGCTTCCAAAGATCGGTACCAAACCTAACTCCGCGGCAACTCCACGGCAAAAGTTGTTCCCCGTCCCATCTCGCTGGAAACGCGAACCCTTCCTCCATGATCGCTCACGATCGACTGCACAATGGCCAGGCCTAATCCGGTGCCGTGTTTCTTGCTGGTGTAATAAGGAGTGAAAATACGGTCACATTCCTCCGGCGACAAACCGGTACCAGTGTCGGCAATCTCCACAATCACTTTGTTGTACTCGCTGCGAGTGCGCAAAGTCAGCGTTCCGCCCTGGGGCATGGCTTCAATGGCATTGAGTACCAGATTTGAGATGGCGCGATGCAGCAAGTCGGGGTCGGCGGCAACCGGATCGAGGTTCGCATCCAGCTGCAATTCGCAGGAAATCGGCGCGCGCCCGGGGTCGTCAAGTTGTGCTTGCACCAGTTGCAGGACACCGCGAATTACTTCGTTCACCTGCACCGGCTGTAACTGTGGCTGCGGCATCCTGGAGAATTCGCTGAATCTTCCGATGATGCCTTTGAGGTTTGAGATCTCTGCTAATAGGGTTCGGGAACTCTCGCGGAAGACATCATCAAACTGTTCGGGATTGTTCTGGCGGGCGCGGATCAGGTTCTCCACCGTGAGCTGCAGCGGAAAGAGAGGATTTTTCAGTTCATGAGCCAGTCGCCTTGCCAGGTCGCGCCAGGCAGCGACACGCTCGGATTGCATCAGTCGCTCCTGCTGATTGAGCATTTCGGTGGTCATACGATTGAAAGAGTCGGCAAGTTGCCCGAGTTCGTCATCGCCGTTGACCTCGACTCGCGTTTTCCAGTTTCCGGCTGCGACCTCCTGCGCGGCATGCGCCAGTTGCTCGACTGGTCGGGTGACACGCGCAGCGGCCCAACTGCTGAGCAGGATAGCCAGAAGAATGCCTCCACCGCTCACCATCAACGCGGCAGAGCGGATGTGCTGCATTAACTCAACATAGTTGCGGCGCGAATTTCCGATCAGGAGAATCGCCAGCAACTGACGATCCCTCCCTGTACCGGCCCCGAGCAGCGGTATCGCATGGAAGACTTCATCCTCTGCTTGATTTTCCGACCACTGCACCGCAGCCGTGGTTTCCAGCTTTGACTGGCGCACAGAATCGATAAGCGGTTTCAGCCTTTCTGCCGGATGAATGTTTTCCGGAGCGGAGGGATCAATCAGAAACTCAGGCGAGAACTTCGTTCCGCGATTCTGGTAGAGCAGAGCGCGCATGCCCAGCGGCAGATCGAGTCCGGCGAGAAAAGTTGTGTCGAGGCGGCGGCCACCCAGGATGTAGATGGGGCGATCGGCGATCCTGGTCGCCCGCACCGCAAATAATCCCAAGGCAACTCCATCCTGAAGTTCTTCCTGCTTCAGAAACGGTGGTTGATCGGTGGAGGCAGGAAAAGTGTTAACCGCGACTTCAAGATAGCCAAATTTGGACGGCCATTGCGCCGAGGAGACGATGGTTCCATCGCTCTCCACAAATTCTAGAAAGTCCAGATGATTGCTATCGGCGGCGGCTTTGGCGGACTCAAAGTACGGACCAGAATCGGCGCTGGCCCGGTTCAGAGCGGCAGCCATTCGGCTGACTGCCTCCGATGCGGCAATGCCTTGCACCCGCCTTACAACATCTTCGCCTTGACGGCTGAACTCACGGCGAAACTGGGTAAGTAGCGCGGCAGTTCGCTCATCTTCACTTCGATCGAAAGCGCGGCGCGTGACCGCCGATATCAGCAAGGTCACCGCCGCCACCGACAGAAAGACCGTAAGGGCGAAGACCGACAGCAGTTTGCGCCGGAATGTCATCGCCGCGGTCTCTCCGCGAAAGATCCGTCCATCGTTTATCCCAAAGAATCCCTGGGGCATCATATCGCAGGAAGCCGCCGGCTTCCCGATGCAGGTACTGAGATCAACCCTTCTGTACGGATTTCACCGGGATCGGATCCGCCATCTGACGGGCAAAGAATATGCGGAACACCTGTCCGAAAATAAATTCCTCTGCCAACAGAGCCACAGCCACCGAAAAGATTAGCCCTGCTACAACTGCCATGAATGTGATTACTAGCTGCATAACATCGCTCCCGAGTATTTTTTCCGATCTCGTGCCGCTCACGGGTTAATTGGCACGAAGGGGACCATCCTTCAAGCGCTTGGATGTAAAGGGCTTAGTGGGAGGTAGGGAGGTCAAGACCGGGGTTGGGTTCAGACAGCGTGTCAACAGGGACACATGCGCCCGGGGTCGAATGTTTCAAAACACGGGCCAGGAACAAACCGGGGAGAAAGGCAAACCATGGTGCATCTTCGCGGTAGTTTTAGGCGCCCGGCCCCGCCGTCTGGGGAAACGGCTCTGTGGGGTTCTGTGGGTTGGAGCCGGGCGATCTCAACTAGTAATGGACTAGTTCAATGCGGGTATTCTGCCATGACGAAAGTCTAAATTCCGTGACTGCGGTCGCGGCTCCTGGTGATTTTCGTCACAATTGGGTTTCCTTCTAATTTCGGTCTTCGGACTTTATCTGCTGTCTGGCGCACACACCCTCGTGACTTCGATCACCGACTGCTGTTCTCTCCGGTCTTTAGTGTTTAGATAGCGCCACTGTAGAGAAAAATTAGCGACATTCAGGAGACCTCCTATTATGGCTTATGTAATCACCGATGCTTGCATCAAAGATGCTCTTTGCGTGGATGTGTGTCCCACGGATTGCATTCACCCTAAGCAAGACGAACCGGGCTTCGAAGCCGCGAGCCAACTATTTGTCGATCCAGTGGAGTGCATAGACTGCGGAGCGTGCGTCCCTGTTTGCACCTCGGATTCAATTCTGGCGGTCGATGATGTTCCTGAAGACAAAAAGCACTTCATCGAGCGCAATGCAGATTACTTTAAGAATTGACTTTCTTTCGGTTTAGTCGCGTGTCACAGAATTTGATAAACATGGCACTCGATTTAGCTTCGGGGATGTCGGGAATTTTGTGGTGACAAGCGTGCTTCGGTTGACTTCCCGATCCTCCCACGGCTATCGTTGCCCCCATGAACGTAGTCAAGGCCACCCGCCAGTTCGAAGCCTGGCTGGCGCGGCACACTCGCATTGACCAGAAGGATCTCCGCCTAAAACACACCAACATGAAGGCCGATGTCTTCATGTTCCTGCGCGCTACCTATTACCGTTGGGCGCAACTGTGGCCTGAAGTTTGTCCCGAGCTTGCCAAAGCGCCGCAGGTGCTGGCGGTTGGCGACCTGCACATTGCAAATTTTGGAACTTGGCGTGACGTCGAGGGCCGCCTAATCTGGGGAGTCAACGATTTCGACGAAGCCTGGCCCATGGCTTACACCATCGACTTAGTTCGGCTCGCGGTCAGCGCACACCTCGCCGTCGAGGCCGGACATTTGCCGTTAAGGCGTGAAGATATTTGCGGGACCATGCTCGATGGTTACTGCGAGTCGATGGAGGCGAAAGGCTGCGCCTACGTGCTGGCCGAAACTCACCAGTGGCTGCGGCGAATCGCGGAAGGGGAGTTGCGCGACCCCGTCCGTTTCTGGCAAAAAATGGACGCGCTTCCCACCCTCAAAACTGCCGCCCCGGTCAGCGCCATCGACGCCATCGAACACCTTATGCCCGCTGCCGGCATTCCCTATCGCCTTATTCACCGCACTGCGGGCCTTGGCAGCCTCGGACATGCCCGCTATGTAGCTATCGCCGATTGGCACGGCGGCCGCATTGCCCGCGAAGCCAAAGCCTTGGTCCCATCCTCCTCTCACTGGGCGCAAACATTTCAGAATATGAAAAAGAACGAGCCCCCGGCGGAACTTTTGTACCAGACCATTGTGAACCGCGCGGTGCGCTGTCCAGATCCCTTTGTTCATTTGCGCGGACGATGGATTGTCCGCCGTCTCGGCCCACTCTGTTCTCGCGTCGAACTGGCCTCATTGCGAGCTCCTGACGTCGAACTGCGTCTGCTTCACGCCATGGGATGGGAAACTGCCAACATCCACTTGGGTACGCCATCCGCCCGTAAAGTAATCTTGCGTCACCTTGCTAAACAAAAGGCGAAGTGGCTGCACCATGCTGCCGAGGCCATGTTGCAGGCCACCCGCGCCGACTGGGAAGTGTGGAAGAAAAAGGGTTATGCCTGAGTGCTGGATAGAGAACAAAATAGAATGCGCCTACAGATTTTCCCCGATTGCTTCACGCGGCAGCGCTCAGCAGACTAATACCCAAGTTCTGGCCGGAAACTTGGAGCATAATGCATTATCGGCAGTCACCGGCCAGTGGTTTATTCGGCAGCCTCCTTTCGTCTTTCTCGAGATCTCGCCGTCTGGAAGACCGCATTCGCCAACTCTCTTCTCAAGCGGTAGCCGCAACCGATCCGGTCGAAGCTAATCGCCTTTTGGCTGAACTCTCGGCAGCCCTTCGCACTCACTCTGAGCGCTTGCGCGAGTTCGCCTCCAGCGGGCTTATCCCCCGCGAGCGGCGCTGCCAGCCTTTTTGATGGCGATTCTAATCGTTCGACATCGAACATACCCGCTAAGGTGAATGCTGTAATACTGCCCAGTCATTATGAATTCGGCAGATAGTCAACGCATCCACGAACTTTGTTCCTTGATTGCAGTAGAACAGGATCGCCGAAAATTCCTGGAACTTGTGGAAGAGCTGAACAGGATCTTGTCCGCCCAGGATCGCCATCTTAAAGACCGGCGTTCCGGAGAAACCGGGGACAAGCGATGACCTTCTGGGCCTCTGGCCGTAGGCAGGATGAAGTGCTCTCCCTATTGTTTCTGCAAAGAAATTTATCGAGAAGTCAATGAAATTAACTATCGCACTGAGGTTTGACCGGATGAATGGGCGTCTGCCCACCGCATCCAAGTCAACATGATCACCGGCACGCTGATAGAGGGCAAGGAAATCGGAAAGACAACCAGCACGAGCTCGTCGAGCAAGAAAGCTTCACGACCCCCCAAATCGCTTCCTCTCTGTCCCGGCTCTCGCTCCGACGCGGCGGGTAAGGCGGTTAACAATGTGATTCTTCTTTCGCTCCCCGACAAGGAATACAACCTTCTCCGCCCCCACCTTGAACCTGTGGACCTGCCTCAATATGAAATTCTGGAAGATCCCGGGAAAAAAATTGGCTGCGCTTATTTTCTGAACGATGGCATGGTTTCCCTGGTGGCCCTTAGCCGGGATGGCCGAAGTGTGGAAGTTGGAATTGTCGGCAAGGAGGGCATGGTTGGCATATCTCTCATGGTGGGCTTGCAACAAGGTCCCTTCCGCGCCATTATGCAGATGGCTGGCACTGGAATGCGCATACGCGCCGAAGTTTTTCAGGACATTCTTTCCTCTGCCCCGAATCTTCGCCACGAGCTCAGTCGTTTTACCCTGATGCACGGCATGCAGGTTGCCCAGTTGGCGGCCTGCAACCGGTTGCATGAGATTGGGCAGCGCCTTTCGCGATGGCTTCTCATGTGCCAGGACCGAATGGATTCAGCCCTGCTTCCGCTCACGCACGAGTTTCTCGCTCAGATGCTGGGCACCGGTCGCCCCAGCGTCAGTCTTGCCACCGGAATCTTAGAGAGCGCCGGCTTGATTGAGAACATGCGTGGCACGGTAAAAATCCTCAATCGCAAAAGCCTCGAGAACATGGCCTGCGAATGCTATGGTGTGATCCAGCACTTTAATGGTGGGATGGGATTGAAATAGTTTTCTCAATTATCTCGACCTTTTTAATTCGCAAAATACCTTCCTCTCGATAAGTTTGATATGCACTTGTGAGTATTTTTTTAACCAGAACGCAACTTCAAAAGTAATCCTTCCGTAGTAGTATTCGCTCACCCCAAAAAACTCTCCTCACCCCGATCGCGATGGAGAGCGTGCATGTTCGCCAGAAATGCGCTAGGGAATTTGCCTGATCCGCGAAGGAATTTTATGACTTTCAAAAGCTTGGGAAGAAGTGTGTCTGCTGCGGCTGCGTTCCTGCTTATCGCAGCCGTTGGCTTTTCGCAAGTGCCGGCTTCAAAACATGTTGTGCTGGTGATCGACGAGAACAGCAGCTATGACGATGTAATGGACAATATGCCGTGGCTCACATCGCAAGGTTCGGCCAACGGGTATGCCTCCAACTATTTATCTGACAACGGCGGGTCGCTTTTGGATTATCTCTGGCTGGCCTCCGGCAGTTGCCACTCGTCCGCCAACTGTAAGTTGCCCAAAGGCACCCACGACTTCCGTTGCAACGGAAACGACTGCTACTACAAGAACACCACAACATCCGACCCGATCACCGACGATAATATTTTCCGCGAGCTGAACAATTCTGGAATTTCCTGGAAGGTTTACGCCCAGTCCTACTCGCTGGCCGGTGGCACCGTGACCACTCCCGACAACAACAACGGCACCTCCTACTATCGCCGCCACAACGGCGCTACCTGGTATAGCGACATTCTCAGCAACGTCGACAAGAGCGCCAACAATATTGTCGATCTGGATCAGCTCACCACCGACCTCAACGACGGAAAACTTCCCGCTTTTGTGATCATCGTTCCCGACGGGAATCACGATGCGCACGACTGTCCGGTAGGAATGTCGAGCTGTACCGAGGAACAAAAGTTGTCTGCGGCTGACGGGTTTCTCAGCAGCACCCTGGAGCCGATTCTCGCCACTTCAGATTTTCAGCGAGGCGGCGACGGCCTGGTCATCGTCACCTTTGACGAGTGCGCCGACGGCACCAATGGAGGTTGCGGCGCCTCCGTTTACACCGCGCTTATCGGCCCCAACGTGATTCCGCACTTCGTCTCCAAGGTGCGCTACAAGCATGAGAACACGCTCCGCACCATGCTGAAAGCTTTGGGCAGCAAGGGTTTTCCCGGAGCATCGTCAACCGCAGCCGCTATGTCGGACTTTTTCATAACGACCAGCGACAAGCCCCAGGTTGACGTCACCAACCCCGCCAATGGCGCATCGGTTGGGTCCAGTGTGACGGTTGACGCCTCGGTGGTTCCGAGTTCCGGCCACAGTACCACGGGATGGGACATTTATGTTGATAGCGTCTCCGCCTATACCGCCGGCGCGAAAGACACGATCAGCCCCACACTCAGCCTCAAGGATGGCGATCACACGGTTGTAGTGCGCGCATGGGATTCTTCTGGAGCCTACGGAGATCAGACTCTGTCACTCTCGGTGAATGCTTCCAAGGCCTCAGTGACGGTGACCAGTCCCAAGACCAACACCACCGTTGTCTCGCCAGTGAATATCGTGGCGTCAGCGGTTCCCACTCCCGGCTATAAGACGAGCGGATGGTGGATTTATGTCGATGGATCGGGAGTGAGCAGTGCTGGCTCAACCAGCAGCATCAATAAAGACGTTTCCATGTCGTCCGGAATCCACACGGTAATCGTGCGTGCCTGGGATACTTCCGGCGCCTACGCCAGCCAGACCCTCACCCTGACTGTGGGCAGCCAGACGGCGGTCACAGTCTCTACGCCGAATGATGGTTCGAGTATGAAGTCTCCCATCACAGTGAAAGCCTCGGCCACCGCCAGCAGCGGACAATCGATAACCGGATGGCATGTCTACCTGGATGGGAAAGACAAATACACTGGAGGTGGGGTGACATCGATCGACACGAGTTTGAAAAGTGTCTCTTCGGGGACTCACACCATTCTGGTTCGTGCCTGGGACAGCAGCGGCGCCTATAGCGACCAAAGCGTTGATGTAACCGTGCAATGAGGGCGCGGTTTAGTCTGAATCACTTTGACCAATGATAACCAAAGCTGACCTGAATGCCGTTGAATTCAGGATTTTTCACTCCGAGGTTAGCATTCGAAATGTGCGCCCAGCGGCATCCAATGTCGGCCCAGCGGCGGCGGTTTTGGAAGATGCGAACTCCTCCCCCACCTCGCGCCGTGAAGTTAAAGTCTGAAGTATCGCCAGCAGGAAAGTTGGAATTGGTGCGAACTCCGCCTCCGGCGAGCTCGATGTAGGGCTTGATCTCATGGCCTAGGCTAGAGTTCCAGCGCAAGATCACGGGCTCGAAACCTCCGCCGTGACTGACTTGTGGCCGAAATTGCCGAAAGAATGGCATTACCGACATGCCGTATTCGAAGCGCCCGCGCCTCCATCCCCTCCCTATTTCCGAGGTCAACACTTTTCCCGCGAATACGCCGGCGCTGAGAATTTGCGCTTCGGAAAAATCGTTGAGGTGCTCTTCTCCTGTCGCTCCCGCGATCCAAATCCCGAAATCCCAGTCAGGAGAGGCAAGTTTGGCGCCGCCGGTTTGTGACAGAACTGCTGCGGCCGAAAATAAAGTAAAAACTAAGCCGCCCACAGCCAGGAAGCGACCGCTGAGCATCGAGGCCACTTAGTGGCTCGCGCCCGAATCCAAAACCGAATGAACCTCCGGCGGATCTTGCATGGGATGTCGTGCGAGAAAAACGTGTTGTGAATCCCGCGACCGGTACCAGGGCCGCTTTCCGTGAAGCAGATTCGTGCCAACCTGGATCGGATCGAGGCCGCATCGCGTGGCATCAATCCAGAATCGGTTTCGCGTCGCACCTTCTACGCTGCGCGCCACATATCGGTCGAGAATATCTTCTCCTACCAGCCATCCAAAGCCGGCGATCGGCGTCATCACCAGATCAATCTGTCCCACGCCGGTGTAGCAGTGTTTGGTCGTGCACGGCCAAGAGCCATCCTGATTCCACGGCGACCTCTGCTTGGTCCCATACTTCTCTACGGTAACTTCGCTCAGCGGTCCGATATTCCACTGCGTGCTGTAGGCCGCGTTCCACAACGTTGCCTTCAGGCGACTGTGCCAATATTCCTTCGTTCTGGAAAATTCACCTCCCGCGCTCTTGGGATCATTCTGAAGAAAAATATAACTGGCTGCCACCCCTTGCACCGGATGCCCCACATATCCGTACAGATTTGGGTCGCCGTCACTCCAACCTGCGTGTATCCACGAAGAAAGCGACTGTTTGTAATCGCGCCAGTAATGATTGAAGGGAATACCGTTCTCGCTATTCGATCCCGCCACCCACCGCCAGTCATCGTGCACCACATATGCCTGTTCGATCGAAAGCAGTTCGAACGACTCCAACAGCGCTCGGCCCCAGTGGAATCGCAAGTGATCGTTCCGCGCTTGTGTGGAAACAAAAGCCGAACTGGCTTGGGAATCGGGGCTAGGTGCAGACTCTTCTTCTGTTCCAGACCGTCGTCCGACTAAGAACAATGGATTCTTTCGACCGTCGTCGTCAAGGAAAATCGCGGCCCGCGGCGCACAGGGAACCACCGCCGCTTCTGTGTTGCAGGGCCGGGACGACTCCTGGCAAAGCCCGCGAACGCAGAGAAGTAATGTGAAAATTAAATATCGATACCAACGCACTTGCGCGAAGTCTCCCGGCTTGCAGGACACTCAGTTTCGTTGCCCCAAGGACAAAAGCAGGTTGCACAAGAAAATCGATTCGGATATGTTTTCCCACGAAGCAAGTTCACCGATCTGTGCGCCGCGTTACACTATCTCGCCGATGCCTGCTCTCCCTAATCGCAATCAGTTGCTGGTTCGACTCGAGGCAGCCAAGAACCGCTTTGGTCGGGGCCAGGTTTCTCAACTCAATCAACTGCTATCCCAACTGGCCGGCAGTTCGTTTGACGATCCCGAGCAACTTCTCCGGCTTCACGAAACCTTGCTCTACCTCCGTGCCTTCCCCCCTGCAGCATCCACAATTCCGTGCTTAGAGCGTCTGCTGAACCGCTTTTTTCTGCGCATCGAGAACTTGATCGCTGCTGGGGCAGACATGCAGGCCTTTGACGACTTCGACACTTCCGGTATAGCCGGCACCACCATGCAAGACGTCATTTCGTTCGACGTTGCGCAGTGGCTGACGAGTCGCATCTCCCGCAACATCGAGATCGCCTGGACCGATTATTGGAACGACTACCAGGGCGAGCGTTCGCGCGGCAATACATGGCCGCGTTTTATTCCCTTGTTGGAAGAAGATGCCGATGTGGAAGCTACCATTCCATGGCGACAATGGCTCGACTGTGCCCGCGGCCTTCAAGAACCGCTGCCTTGGATCCTTGATCAAGTCCGCAGATTGCCACTCCGTCCGCGACACCAGGCCGAAATTTATGATTCCCTGCGCCTTCCCGTTCGATGGAAGCTGGAAAACCTCAAACTTTCCCGCACCCGCAACTGGACGCGTCCTCGCACTTTCTTCTTTCACCATTCGCTCATTCAACGCAGCGAGGTTTCGCTCGCCCATGAACTCTCGCGTCCATTGCCTAAACTCGAAAAGCTTTCAGGCCCTGCGGGAAAATCCGTAATCAACTCGCTGCGCGAATTCATGTTTGTGCGCTACCGCGATCTCTACGGCGCAACCCTCGGCGATCCGCGCACGGTAGTGCGGGCGAACGTGGGCCGCGGAGCAGTGCTTCATCTTTGGGGAGTACCGCCAGACCGGCGCCTGCCTTTACGCGCTTATGTCTGCGGTTTCACTTTGAAAAACGGAGTGCCCATCAATTATTTCGAGGCCATCGGTCTTTGCGAATGGATCGAGATCGGCTTCAACACCTTCTATACCTATCGCCAGGGAGAGACGGCCTGGATTTACGCGCAAATTCTGCGCTGCCTTGGTGCGTACACCGGTGCAAAAGTATTTTCGATTTATCCCTATCAGATTGGCCAACAGAACGACGAAGCCCTCGACTCCGGTGCTTTCTGGTTCTATCGGAAACTCGGCTTCCGACCGGGACGGCTGGATCTGCTGCAACTTTGCGAAAGGGAAGAGAGAAGAATTATTGCGAATCCCGCATATCGAACCTCCCGCCGAACCCTAAAACGCCTGGCCGAAGCGCCCATGTTTTATGAAATCGATCCACGTAACCCAAATCGACAGTGGGACACGTTTTCGATCCGCAATATCGGGCTGCGAGTGAATGGCCGCATGGCCGGCAAATTTGGAAGCGATAGCCAGAAGATCCGTCGAGCTTCCACGGCTTCGGTGAGTCGAGCTTTGGGTCTGGACCCATCAACTTGGAAAGGATCCCAAAACAAAGCACTGGAGACTTGGTCCTTAGTCCTCGGCTTGATTCTGGACCTCGAACGCTGGTCACTCTCGGAAAAAAGTCGAATGGTGCAAGTGATTCGAGCTAAAGCCACCATTAACGAAACGGCTTATCTCCGGCTAACCCAGCGCCATCCACGCCTATGGGCTGAACTCCTGAGAATCGGCTCCTGATTAAACTGTCTTGTGGGAATCGAGCCCGCAATTGCACGGGAATGGCGGTGGGCTACAACTTACAATCATCGCCCAATGCGAGGGGAATTCGTAGACCGCTAACTCCTCGGGTCAGATGAACATTTCGTCTTGCGGGACGGGGCGTCCAGTCTCGCGACGGTTTCCACTCTTGCGCCCCCGGCTACCCAGGAAAAACTCCACTCCCGCAGTGACACCCTGAATGATTCCCGAAACCTTGCGCACGGGTGACGTCACAGTTCTCGTAACAACCTCCGAGGTCGATTCCACGCGATCGAGGGTACGGGTAAGCAGTTCATCCCCACGTATGATTTGCAGGCGAGCGCGATCTACTGCGTCGTTTACGGTGGCGTCGACGCGCTGCACTTGCGTACGAATCGCGCTCGTTGTCTCTTCCACATTGTGCACAATCACTTCCACTTTGGGGCGGAGCTCAGTGAGCATGGCCTGCGCCATCTCAATCGTCGGCAGAGCTTTTGTCTTCACTTCCTCGGAAAGCGCTTCCAGCCGGGCGCTGGTCTTGCGCATCGTGAGGTACATAGCCAAAAGCAGGCCAGCCTGTAGAAGCACGGCCAGCCCGGTCAAGGCGATAAATATTGGAGTCAGATTTTCCATTTGCATACTCCCTGAGTCAGCCGCCAGTCGCAGTTCTACAGGTTCTTGGGTCCGGTGGCTTCGGTGGTAGCTTCCTGATAAGCCTGTCGACCCGCTTCATAGGCCGCCCGGAATTGGTCCTTCTGCTGGCTGACCACGTCTTTCCCGCGATCTACCCACTCAGAGGCCTGCTCCCGCGCCTCGCGCGCACGGCCTTTTACGTATTCGCGACCCTCTTCGGCTTTGGAACGCAAAGCCTCTCGGGTCTCGCTTCCGGAACGGGGCGCATACAGCACTCCAACGATTGCTCCCAGTCCCAACCCTGCGAGAAACCAACCCATACCGCCGCCATCATGATCTGACATAGAAACCTCCAAAAAGATATTAGTGCCAACAATCGGATGTTAGCACCCGTATGATCGAAATACAATTACAGCAAAACCCGCAACTTGCGCAGCAAAAAACTGCACACCCGGGTTCTGCAAATCAATGCTGCTGCAGGAATGCGTTGGATTATTTCTGCGTAGGTGGCGTGGCAGGCGCGGGTGCCGGGGTGACGGGCTGCGTCTTGGCAGGTGCTGATTTCACTCCCTGCAACACGGAACCTGATCCACTGTGCTTGATCGCATTAATGGAGAGCGTCACCGAGGTGAGCATGAAAAGCACCGCTGAAATTGTGGTTGCGCGCGACAGGGTTGTGGCGGCGCCACGCGGCCCGAACGCCGCCTGACTGCCTTGTCCACCAAAGGCCGCCGAAATGTCCCCTGCCTTGCCACTTTGCAGCAGGACAACAATGATAAGGAACAGGCAGACGATGATGTGCACGGTGGTGACGAGAATAATCAGCATGAAATCAAAGGTCCTAGAATGTCAGTGGTGAATGCACAGCTCCGAGCGGGTGCTTCGGGGTACTGCATAACGATGATAACACGACAGTTACTTCGTCTGCATCACTTTCTGACTTAACCTTGAGCGATAAAGAAGTAAAGGCTCATGATGAGGCCAGTCGCAATGATCAGCACTCGCACCTTGCGGGGATCGGCTTTCTGGGCATAGCGCGCCCCAAACCACCCTCCCGCCAGAGCACCCGCGATCATAATGGCGCAAGGCACCCAAAGAACGGCGCCCGCCACTATGAAGGTGGCGACGGCGGCAGCGTTGATGGCGACCGCCAACAGCGTGCGAATGGCGCCCATGGCATGAATGTCACGCATGCCCAGCGCTGCCAGCATGCCCAGCGTTACGAATCCGATGCCCGCGCCGAAATATCCGCCATACACCGCCAGGAGTAATTCGGCAATCGAACTGACCACGATGGCCTGCCAGGAAACGGTTTGTAAATTGTCGTGAGAAGCGGACACGGCTGATTTGTTTCCCGCAAGTCCGCGAATTTGGTTCCCGAAGGCGAACAGCAAGGTTCCCGCCAGCAGCAACCACGGTACAAGGTGCAGGAAAGTGTGCTGTGGCGTCTTCAGTAACAGCAAAGCGCCGGCCCAGCCTCCCGCCACACTACTGGCAAGTAACGGAATCAGCAGTCGCAGAGGAACATCCAGGCGCTTTAGATAGGCAACTGTGCTGGCCGCTAGTCCCGGCCACAGCGCCACCGTGTTGGTGGCATTGGCCTGCACGGCGGGTACGCGAACCAATAGGAGTGCGGGGAAAGAGATGAAGCTTCCCCCTCCCGCCAATGCATTGAGAGTACCCGCGACGACGGCGGAGGCACATAAAAAAACGGCGTGGCTGAGGGTCAACCTCATTTTCCGGAAGTTTCAGGACATCGTTTTCAGAACACGCTTATCAGAACATGTTTGTCGGAAAATGTGGGTTGGAAAATGACAATTGACTCCCTTCCTTCAGATGCTTCCGCCCTTACTACTGCAATTCTTTTACCCTATTCCTCACCGCCGCAAGCAAGGGTGGAGGCAGTTCCGAGTAGCCCTCCTGGCTCGCGAAGTGCTGGCCATCGGTGTACATCCAGGTGTGTAAATCGTTGAGGGCTGCGGCCCGTGCCGAGTCCGTCGGCTTTACTCGCAAGTAAATCCAAGCAGGGGGCTCCTTCATCGGCGGTCTATTCGCTCCTCGCCGACACAAAAGGTGCCAGCGTAACTCCATTGTGCGGATAGCGGAAATTGCCAGAGCGGCTGAAAAATGCTGGTAAGATGCTGCACGTCGAACTCTGTTATGTCGACCCATCCCATACCGCCCGGTGACGTAAACGCGTGGGCACAGGAACTTCTCTCCGCCTCTGAGAAAGGAGAGATGTTGCAAGGGCCTTTGTCCGATCGCCGGGGCTTCGATCTTGATGCGGCCTATCAGGTCGAAGCAGTGCTCCAAAACACTCGTGAAGTCCAGGGACATCGCTCCGTAGGCCGCAAAGTTGGATACGCCAATAAAGCCATGTGGCGAGTGCTCAAGCTCGAAACTCTGGTGTGGGCACATATGTACGAAGATACCGTGCACTTTGCCCGGAACAACTCCGCCACGCTTGCCATTGCCAACGCACGGTCCCTCAAAGTTGAACCCGAGATCGTCTTTAGCTTGAAGCAGGCGATTCCGCAGGGTGCGGACGCTCCAACTACCCTCGCTGCTTGCGATTGGCTGGCATTGGGCTTCGAAGTCATTGATTGTCCCTATCCAGAGTGGAAGTTTCAGCCCAGCGATTTCGTCGCATCCTTCGGCCTTCATGCATCTCTGGTCGTAGGCGAGCGAGTAACCGTACGGCCCGAGCATATTCCCCAACTGGCCGACCATCTGGCGAACTTCAAGGTCAGGATGTTGAAGAATGGCGAATTCATCGAGGAAGGGGCTGGCAGAAATTCGCTGAAGAGTCCGGCGCTTTGTCTGGCGGAGTTATCCGCCGCAGCCACGCGGCGATTTCCCAATGAACCGTTGCGTGGAGGAGAAATTGTCAGCTCCGGCACGCTCACCGCCGGACATCTGGTGGCTAACGGTGATATCTGGAAAGCGGAAGTCGAGGGAATCGGACTGCAGGCTTTGACCCTCCGCCTGAATTAACCTTTCCAATAAAGAAACCGCGCTGCTAGCGCAGCGCGGTCAGATTTTCCCCCCAAATAGTTCAAATGCCGTGCGAACTGTTCTACACTTTGGCAAACTTGCGGCGAACCGCACCCGCCAGTCCAATCAATCCGGTTCCCATCAACATCAAGCTGCTGGGCTCGGGGACCGCGCTGTAGCCGATGAACTCTTGCGGCGTGCCGCCCCAGCTCTGCGTTCCGGCGACCGGCGTGTAAAGCAGCAGGCCGTTGTAGGAACTGTTTGGAGCGGTGGCGGCGAGGGCGAGGTATGTAGCCTCGATGCCCGCGGCTCCGGTGGTGGTGAACTGGGATTGAGCCTGCGCGTTCGAGGAGAACAAGCCCCAGATGGCCCACTGGCCGTTCGTTGCGGTGACGGTCCCGCCCAGAATGGCCTTGAAGATCAATCCCGCAGCCTTGTAGTCCATCGTCATGCCCGAACCAAATAGGCTGGTCGAGATGCCTTGCAGAAATGGCGACACCGTCGCCGTCCAGGTTTCACCCTGGCGGATCGTGTTGTCATAGCTGTCGCAAAGCAGATAGGTTTTGGTGGTGCTGTTGTTGACGTAAAAGGCGTAAGGGTAAACTCCTCCTCCGCCGATTCCGCTGCCCGTTCCTTGGATGTAAGTCAATTTGACCGTACCGGCGAAGGCTGAGCTGGCCAGAAGCAGCGTGAAAACCAGAACGGAGAGTGTGAGGTACAGACGACGTGAGCGCATGAAAATTTGCCTCCCAGCAAACGGGGATCGCTGACCCACTTGCGGGCAACAGCGTATCCAGCTTTCCTTCGTTCGGGGGAGTTGCGCCAGCGGTTTCTGTGGAAACTTCGAAACCCGGCTGCGCCGCGAAGGGCGGCACTTCATGTCAACTGGCTTCCACTGACTCCAGTAACATGGTGGGAGAGTACCAGCGGACATGAAGCTTGAAAATGGCCTCTTCGTGGTATTACCAGAGTCACCGGCCGTTTTGATTCTGACCCCAAAACCACAGGAGAAATTCTGAGTACTAAAAGAGAACTCTCTTGCGAAAAAGGCGAAATCCACAGGTTATTTTGTGCAAAGGTTTTCGTAGTCTGCTAACATGCTCCGCAGAAGAGAGCGGAACTCCTTTCTTATGTGGAGTTCGCTTCCTGCGGTACGGCGCTCGGCCTGCTTCTTTAGGTAAATGGTTGGAGTGCCTCGAGTCCGGGGGTAAGGACGGCCGCCGCAGGCAGGAGCAGTTTGTGCCCGATCCCGTGAACGGGAACGTCCACGTAGCAGGAGTGAGGAAGCGGCGAACCCGCCGTCACCGTCGTAATCGCCTTGTCCGCCGGGGTCTTGCGGCACTCTTTCTCGCAGTTTTGACGGTGGGAGTTTCAGCTCTCGCTCTCACATTTTTCAGCCCCTCGTTGTTCCGCAGTGATAGCCCCGCCACTACACGCATCCTGGAATTCAAAGAACAGTCGGCTCCGGTAAACCAGATTCTTTCGCAGGCCGCGCCGCCACGGCCGATCTATCCGTATTCAGTGGTGCCCGGCGGCGTTGAGGATGTGAATGAACTGAAGTGGGTGGCCGAACACGACCCCATTGTCGGCGCGCACTATGCCGGTTTCAACTATGCCCGAGCGCAGGTAGTGCGTCTCACTCTCGCCCGCACGGTTTACGTCTCCTATCGCATCGGCAATCACATCTACTGGACTCGTCGGCGCATTACACTCAAGAAGGGCGAGAAGCTCATCACCGACGGCAGGATGACCGCGCGCACCCGTTGCGCCAACCGCGTGGAAGAAACTCCACAACAACAGGAAGCGAAGGTTACCGAACCCGCTCCCGAAAAATTTGACGAACCTCTCGGGATTGGCGAAGGCACTGCCATGCAAGCGCCGCCCGCTGCGTTCCAATCGGCTTTGCTCAACCGTCCCCAAGTTCCAGGTCTTGAACCATCGGACCCCCTCACCGCTTATAGTCCGTTTACCGGTGGTGTTTTTCTTCCCATTTCCGTTCCACCTTTGCCTGAAGGTTTGTGTGGACCTGTCAAGAAGAAGGGTTCTACCGGGGGGGAAGGCGGAGGGGATACAAATGGTAAAAAGAAAAAAGTTGGCCCCTGTGGTAGTAGTATTACATCGACAGTGCCTGAACCTGCAACCTGGATTCTTTTCGCATCTGGGTTAGTGGCGCTGTTTTGGCAGGCTCGCCGCAGGTTTTCCCGCGCCTGACTTCTTGAAGGAACTGAGCATACAATCCCCCGCTCAACTTGGTCGCTTATGAAAATTTTCCGCGGGATTGTATTTCCTGTGCTGAGTGTCTCTTTCTTCCTCTCCTCGCACTCCATTGCCCAGAAAGTTGCTTACTACGTCGCCACCACGGGAAATGACTCCAATCCAGGCACAATCACGCAGCCGCTCGCAACCGTCGCGGGCGCAGAGGCCAAACTGGCTGCGAACTACCTCAACAACTGCCGGTCGCAAACCTCTCCCATCATCGTGCAATTCCGGCGCGGTACCTGGTATGACCAAAACATTGTTCTCACCCACAGCGGCTGCAGCAGCGTCGCACCCATCATCTACGAAAACTATCCTGGGGAAACCCCGGTCTTTTCCGGTGGAACGCGAATCACCAACTGGATCAATGTCGGAGGTTCTTCCTGGCAGGCAACTCTTCCTGCCAACACGGTGAACTTCGAGGCGCTCTATTACAACGGGCAACGACGGTTACGCGCCCGTCTCGGTTCAAATACCAATGGTGTGCTGGGGGAATATTTCCGCATCGCCGCTCCAGTAGCCGGTTACTACGACCGCTTTTATTACAATGCTGCGGATCCTATATCCACCAGTTGGTCGAATTACGCGCCTGCCGCGGGAAATGCATGTGGACAAACTCCTGGCCCAACCGCGCTGCAAGGCGAAATCCAGGTTGTCGATTTTGAGTTGTGGGATGTTTCCCGCCAGCGCATCAGCTGCATCGACGAAACCAAGCACATCATTTACTTAACTGGAAGCACCACCAACGGCTACTCGCACGGCTATATCGCCGGTCACCGCTACCTTATCGAAAATTTGAAGGACGACCTCACCCTCGCGGGTCAATGGTATCTGGATCGTTCCGTCGCCGGGGCATGGGTGCTGCACTACATAGCCAACCCAGGCGAACGCCCCAACTCCGATACGGTTGTCATTCCGCAAAAATCTCAGATTCTAGGGGCCAGCAATCTCAGCTTCCGCAACTTCGTAGGACTCACCTTCGCTCACGATAACTATGTTGTCCCGGCCACTGGTTACGCGGGATCCGAAGTTGAAGCTTTGCTTCCTGCAGCCGTGCAGTGCATGGACTGCTCCAATCTTACGTTTGATACCGACACCTTCACCAATACTACCGGATATGGGCTCGGACTTCCCACCGACAACAAAGGCACCTCGACCAGCAATATCGTACAGAACAGCGCTTTTTACGACCTTGGTGGCGGCGGAATTCTACTGGGGAAAATCTCGAGCGGTCCTGAAAACGACACCAACGTCCCGCAGTTCGGTACCGTGCAAAACAACATTATTCAGGGATATGGTCGAGCGTTTCCCGGAGCGGGCGCCATCTCGCTCTTGATTGGCCATGACATGACCTTTGTTCATAACGACGTGAATGACGGCTACAACCAGGGCATTATGATTTGTTTCCCCGACGCCACCCGCATGTGTACCGGCGTCTTCAACTCGCACGGTTCCTACAACGTCTCCACCAACTACAACCACATTTGGAATTTGGGGCAGGGAATCCTGAACGATTTCGGCGGCGTCTATTACGCCACCTACGCCGCGACCGGCGGTGTAATTACAGGCAATAAAATCCATGATTTCTCCGACGCCTCAGCCATCGGTGACTCCGATGGTTACGGCGCCAACGGCATCTATATCGACCGCGGCGGCCCCATTGCGTTAAGCAGCAATCTGGTCTACCGCGTTGCCAACGGAGTCAGCATCACTACCGGACCCACGCTCACAGGACAAATCGTCAGTATCGACAACAATATCCTGGCCTACAGCCGCGGCAGCGTGGTCAATGTCTTTGACTGTCCCAAGAGCGGCTTTTCGCAGTTCTCGTTCGGCACCAACATCGTTTATCAGGATCGCACTTCCAAGTCCCTTCCCCTGACCGCGATCCAGGCCGGCAAAACCTATCTGGGCACCCCCGTCACTTCGGTGCAGGGCTTCAGCAATAACGACTATTGGAACACGATTGAGAATTTTGCCACCGATAACAGTGCGTTCTACTCGGAAGATTCTTCCTGCCTGAGCAAACACTTCTATGATCTGGCGGCGTGGCAGGCTCTCGGAGAAGACAGCGGCAGCCTCGCGATTGATCCGGGATTTACCAACCCGCACTATCCAGTTGACGATTACTCTTTTCTTTCAGGGCCGCCGTCGACTGGTTTCGTCACCTTCAACACCTCCGGAGTTTGCCAGACGTGTCCTGGAAGGAACGCTCCAACTCTCAATCCGCCGACTGTGCCATCATCCTTTCCGATCTCTCCATTCAGCGCCAGCGCTTTCTAAATTGCGGACGCCGGCGCGTCCCTTAGTGCCTTGACATGACCCAAAGTCGTAATCCTTCCGTAAGCGGGAGCGCGCCAAATCGCTGCTAGAATCGGCCTAGTCCGCTCACCCATAGTTAAAAGGTTACTTATGAAGCGATCTCTTTCCGTCGCTGCCGCTGCGCTTCTCAGCTGGGCTCTATCTTTTTCAGCGCCAGTCGCAGCTCAAGTTGTGCCTTCAATTCGCCGCGTGCAAGTGCTGCGCACGCATGGTCAGGTCGAAATCGAAATTGAAGCCAGCGACCGCATCGTCCCGCACACCAATGTGCTTACCGGACCTGATCGACTCATCCTGGATTTTGTGAATGCCACCCCCTCCACCGCGCTGCGCAACCAGACTGTAAATCGAGAGGAAGTGAAAAGAATGCGCGTTGGACTTTTCTCTGCCAATCCTCCAGTCACCCGGGTAGTACTGGATTTAAATGGTCCTCAGCCTTACCAGGTATTTCCTTCGGGAAGAACTGTGATTGTGAAGGTTGGAGAAGCGGGCGTGGAAACCGCCGGACCTCGCAACTCCTCCGGCCCCATGCTGGTAAACACAAATTACCCGGCATCCGCGGCGCATCTATCGATTCCTACGCCCGAACCTCCGAAGCCTGCGCTCGTGGTTTCATTTCAGGGCGGATTGCTCTCCATCAATTCTTATAAATCCAATCTTTCAGAAATCCTTTTCGCCATCCACGAAAAAACCGGAGCGGAGATCGCCATTCCCGCTGGCGCCGAGCAGGAACAGGTAGTTGCCGAATTCGGTCCCGCGCCGGCAGCGGAAGTTGTGTCTCACCTGCTCAATGGCACAAAATTTAACTTCCTTATTTTGAGTTCGTCTACCGATCCGCAAACTCTCGATCGCGTGATCCTTACCTCGAAGCCCGAAGGCCCCATGCCGCCTTCCCGGCCGCAGCCGCGCGTTGTCGCCGAAGAAGAAGAGGAGGCGGACGCTCAGCCCAAGACCGCGCCAGTGGCTCGACCGACTTCGCCGCAGGCCGGCGAAAATCAAAATCCAAACACCCCCGCCGATCGCTCAGGTCAACCCGGCGCCGCCGTTTCTCCCGACAAGCCCGCTCCCGGCGACAACGACGTTCCGGATTAACCTCGACTATTTCGAGGAATCTATTCCGATCGCTTCAACCACTCGTGTGTTTGTTTCCCACCCTGCCACTACGGAGAGGTAATGAGCCGTATGGGAACCGACGATGTCCCATTGAAACTTGGGTTTGAGCCGCCATTCGGGGCACAGCCAGTGACGTTCATCACCGTCACGTTCACGTTTCCGTACGGATCGACACTGTTAATAAACACCTGCAGAAAACCTACGATCGTGATTTTATTAGCGCCGTTTTGACTGATGGCGCTTGAGATTTGGTCGTAAATCGGTAGAGACACGATGGATGTGCTGCTGGTGATAAGAGTATTTGCGGACAAACCTCCAGGAGCCAGCACCAGCGGATTGTTCGCCCCGGCTTGAATCTGGAAGGGGAAATTACCGCCGACTGCAGCGAGTAGTTGATCCTGCCCGCTGTACGTACCTGGATCCTCGTGGATCAGGCACTGCCCCCCGTTTGTGGTATCGCCGTTTTTGTTGGGATGCACCGGGTTTTCGGTTAAATCCACGGCGTTAGCCTGTGCGGTCCCGCACTGATATTGCGTGGCCTGATCGCATCCCGCGATTGCTTGCGCGTAATTTCCCGACACACTATAGCCAGAGCATGCAGGGACAGCGGTCGAAGCGGACGATGAGCCCGAGATTAAGGCGGGAAGGTACTCAAGACTCCCTACGGTGGAATTCGGAAACCCTAACTCGTTAACCACTGTCTGATTCGCCAGGGGTTGTGGTGTCTGTAGCAACGAACACACATTCGGCGAACCGCCAGGCTGGCTACAGTCGGGAATCAGCCAAAACTGCTCGCCAATCACACCAGATCCATCTGCCAAAATCCCGGGCCTGTTAATGGCTCCGTCGCTAGTGTTGACAAATCCCGGACAGCCGCTGCTGCACGAACCGCCCGCCGGATCCAGATTCGGCAAGACCCACGGCTTCACGCAGCGTGGTTGAACCGCATAGCTTCCGGCGTTGGAAGAGTTGAAAGCCTCGGCGCTCGCGGTTGCGCTTACTCCAGAGCCCGAATAATTCACTCCGGGAATTAAGGAAAAGATTCGCGCGAAAAAAATGGGCAGGTTCGTCTGCTGCACTCTCGCCGTGACCACGGGATTCACTCCGAATCCTGAAATGCTGCTGCAGTCGTTGCCACCCGAGCCCGCTGCCGCACTTCCAGCGGAGTATAGGATTGTGACCGTCGGGGCTAAACGCGCCACCGTATTCTGCTGACCAATCGCGATTCCGGCCAAACTCGCGGGACTGGTGGGCCCACCGCAGATTTCCGACCAGGAGACTGTTCCGCCGCTTCCTCCATTGGTGGGATCGCCTGTTAAACCGGACATCGATATCGTTCGCGCTCCCGCCATGGCCGCCGCATCCGCCGCCCGTTGCACTTCCGCGCTTGCCTGGTACAACGTGCCCACATCAATGGACAATGCCGCCATCGAAATAATCGCCACCATCGCCAGCGCCACCAGCGCCATGGTTACGCCGCGCTCCCGGTGTCGAGGGCTTCGTACCCGCCGTTGAATCAGTGGTGGCCGCATGGCTCGATTCCCAACTCTCGCTTCTTAGTTCTCGGTTTTTAGTTTTCGTTGAATGCGACGGCCGTGGCGGTAATGACGGTCGGCCCCAAAAAACTTCCGCCAAATAATCCCGATACGCCGCCGAATTGCCACTTGTAAGGATATTGCAGGATAACGCAGGTTCCTATCGCCGCCGTCTGGCTGGTGGTCGTTTGAGACGAAGCACAATTGCTGGACGGTGTCGCCGTCCCCGTCAGCGGGAAGTAGTATCCCCGATTAATCGTCAGGGTAACACCTGGACTTCCGCAACCATTGTTTTGCGCATTGAAACTCCAGGTCAAATCGGCGCCGGGCGTCGGCGACGCGCCCGTCAGCGCGCAGTCATTCAGCCGTTCCGAAACCAGATAACTATCCGCCACCTGCAACGCATCCCGCACCGACACCGGCATCGGTAACATTGACCCGCTCAGGTCATTGGCGGGGTCGGCTGCGGCAACCCGCGCCGCCTCCCGCGCTGCGTTGGTCAATTTTTGCTTGAGTGATACCGCGGTGCTGAAATCGAAAATTCCAATAACAAACAAAATCAGTAAGGGCAGCGAGAGCGCAAACTCCACAATCTGCGACCCGCGTTCGTCATCCCGGAAGCCCGACACATTGCGACCCCAGTTGCGCAAATGAATTCGCCAATTCATCGCGTTACTGTGTCTCCGCTCGCATCTGCGCCTGCGCCTGCAGGTAGATTGTCTTATTTCCGATCGAGCTAAACGGCAGTGGGAACTTATAGGGATACTGAAAGCTCACTGACAAGCCGCATTCCCCTGCCCCTCCGGTACCCGGCGATGACAACTCAACGTTGGTTTCGTTGGGGCTATTGGCGTTGCGCATCACGCCCTGCACGCAAATGTTACTCTCGCCCGGATCGCAGGGCACGGGGTCTGGATTCGAACCGCTGCCATTGCAGTTCGTTCCCGAACCCAGCGAGCAACTGCAAACCGGCGGCAACACAGTAGGCTGCTGCAGTTGGGTAGGATCAAGGTTGGCGGCCAGCAGTGCGGATTGGATCGCGTTCAGGGCATTCGCCGAGGGATCGTTCGTTCCGCTGCACGTGGCGCACGCCGGAGCCACCGCCGCGCGGGCGCCCTGCCGGGCCGCGTGGGTGATTGCTCCATAAATGCGGAATGCCTGTCCAAACCAGAAAATTCCCAACAGGATCATGAAAAACAGCGGTACGATCATGGCGAATTCCGCGATTTCAGAAGCGCCGGTGCTCCGCAACAAGCGTCCCCAAATTATCCATCGCTTGCTTTTCATCGTTAGCGCGCCCCCGGCATTTTGAAACTCAAAGCCCCGTAAATCAACGTGGTTAAAGCCAATGCTACGCCATACGGCACCTTCAACGATTGCGGATTATCCAGAGATACGTCGGAGGAAGGCATGTGAAAAGTCGCCATAGCGGCCAGAATTCGGCCCATGTTGCGTACCGTCTGCATAAATCGCCGTTTGTAAATCACCAGGCCGAGCCCCATGAGACCTGCCACGAAGACTGAGCCCATTAGCAAATCCGTTAGCACCGCCGGACCAACAATCCCGCCCAGGGCCCCAGCTAGTTTCCAGTCGCCGGCACCCAGGCTGCGCAGAAAAACAAAGGGCAACAGCAGCAACAGCCCAAGCCCAGCTCCCAGCAAAGAAACTTTCAACCCGGACAGGCCGCCTAGCATAAAGTTTGCCAAAATTCCCAGGAGCAATCCTGGCACCGTGAGCCAGTTCGGAATTCGACGGCTCTGCCAATCCATAAATCCGGCAATCAGCGCGATTGCGATCGCCAGTCCCAGTATGATCGGCTTCAAACCTTCTCCAGTGTGCCCACTGCCGCGGATTTTCACATAGCCCGACTGCGAAGTCAACGAAAGGGAACAAGGTCGGCAACGCTTCAAATCATCGGACTCTCCGCCTGCGCCAACAACAAAGGCCCGGAGCATACTCCGGACCTCATTGTCATTGAAAACTTTGAACACCCGGCTTTGTGTCTACCGGTTGAAAGCGCCATTGCTGTTATGCTCGGCCACAATCTTTTTCGCGTTGTCCGCCAGAGCCTTGGCTTGCGGCAGAAGTTCCAGTCCCTTCACCACTTCCGGATCGGTTTCCGCCCGCACCTTCATGCCCTCATCCTGTCCGAAAGCATCCACAAAAATCTCTGCCTTGATGTTTGATCGGAGCCAATCATTGTTATCCACCAGGTCAGCCTGAGTGTAGGTAATGTTGGCGTCATCCAGCGACTTGCGGAAATCCTGCAGGAGCGCGTCATCCACTTCAAAATTCTTGCTGGGATGATGATTCACCACATAACGCTTGGCGAAATTGAAGAAGGCATAGTGCTGCAGCATCGTATCCTGAAAATGATTGCTCTTCACAGGAGGGATAGCCACGTCGGGAGTAATTCCGCCGCCCCCGTACACCGTGCGCCCGCTATCGGTCAGTTTCACTTCACGGTTTACATTGCTGGCCGACTCTGGCGCGCGGTTGTAATAGTAATCGTATAGGGAAATGTTGCTGTAATCGCGCTGGATCAGGCGGCCGCTGGGCGTGTAGTAGTGCGCCGTGGTCAGCGCCAGACCAGTGTTCTCCGATAGCGGATAAACCGTCTGCACCAGACCTTTACCGAAAGTGACTTCCCCTACGATCAGGCCGCGATCGTGATCCTGAATCGCTCCTGAAACAATCTCCGCCGCAGAAGCCGTCAAGCGATTCACCAGCACCACCAGCGGATAATCCTTCCCGCCGTTGCCATGCTGCGCCACATAACGCTTTTCCGCCGAGGCGCGGCCGTGGTGCGAAACAATCAGCTGATTCTTCTTGAGAAATTTGTCGGCAACGCCTACGCCTTCGCTCAGCAGGCCGCCAGGGTTTCCTCGCAGATCGAGAATCAAACCCTTCAGATCCCCGAACTCATCCAGAGCTTTTGAAACTTCTTCTTCCGTAGTCTCGTTAAATCCAGTTACGTGCAGGTAGCCCACGCCCGGACGAATCAGGAAATGCACATCTACGCTGTAACGCGGAATCTCGTCGCGGATCAGCGTGAATTCCATCGGCTTCTCTACGCCTTCGCGCGAAATGCTGATGTGAACCGTGGTCCCCTTCGGCCCCTTCAACATATCGGCAACATCGCTGGTGACCATGTTCTCGGTGGACTTGCCATCGACCGCAATAATCACGTCGCCGGGATGAATGCCCGCCTTGTAGGCCGGCGTGCCCGTGAAAGGGAAGATCACAATCACTTTATTGTTGCGCGGACCCACCGTCATTCCCACGCCGTAGTACTTACCGCGCTGGTCTTCGCGCATCAGCGCGTAAGATTTCGGATCAAAGAAGTTTGAGTGCGGGTCCAGCGAGTGCAGCATTCCCGGAATCGCGCCGTTGTAGATGGCTTTATCCGGATTAACCGGTTCGGCATAGTTCTCCTCGATGATCGAGTAAACGTCAGTAAACTGCTTCAAGCTGTCTTTTACGTCGGAGTCGCTGGAGAGCGAGGACTGCTGTCCCGTGCGCTGGGCAAAAAGAATCCCCAGAAAACCGCACGCTAAAAGAAAAAATGCCACCAGGAAGAGTGATCGGCGTGAACTACGTGCCATCTGTAATTTTCCTTCGCTTGAGGGGTTCTCGACCACCCCGGCTACCGCGCTGAATATACGCAGTATATCACCAGCTTAGACTGCCCTGGACCGGGATAGTCACCTTCGGTAACCACTCCGGAACCTGCTTTATTGTTCGATGCTGGCGGAGACATTTAAGGTTCCTAACGGCTTAAAACCTTCCTGAAGGACTAGGGAACCACAGTGTCTTCCTGCGCCGCGACACCAGCCAATTCCGATCCGTACTCACCTGCCGATGGCGTGCTCGAAGCACGCGGTTTCTTGACCGGACTCTTAGCTTCGATTGTCGTACCGTGAGGAGAAAGATTGCTATCCTCGTCCTCCTCGCCGGGCCTGAACGGCGGGTCGTTTCTCCGCGAATGCCAGAAGGGAGGCGCGTTCCCGACGGCTCCTCCAATCAGCGCCCCGAGTCCTCCAAGAAGCAAGCCTCCAAGCACGCGGCCGCCCGACGTTCCGTCTTGCGGTTTGCTCGCTCCCAGCGCGGCGCCGGCGCCGAAACCGATTAGCGCTCCCAGTGGTGAAAGTCTGGGCATCGGGGAATGATAGGCTTGTCCCGCCGCCTGCATCCGGCCAGGATGCAGCTGCGGATACCGTCGAGCCTGGCTGATGAGCGGACTCTCGCTGGAGGAGACTGCTTTACCTCCCGCTGACCGCTCGATTTTCGCCGTTTGAATTCTAGCTGGATCCTGCGGCCGTGGCTCTTCCGGCACATCCGCAATTCCAGCCTGTGCCAGAGCGACCGATCCCAACAGTAGCCAGATCAAGGGAGAGAAGATTTTTTTGTTTTTCATGGGCCGACGATAGCTCTCGCCCGGTCCACGCTGGGTTAGATTTGTGACACTTTCCTGAGTGCCACAGCCAAATTCAAACAAAGTCGCGCGCATCGCTTTCAATACCTCCCCACACACGGCCGGCACGTTCCCGGCGCTCTCGTTTCCAGCACCGCCCGTAATGTCCGCGGCATGTGTTTGGGAACCTCAAAGACCGCTGCCTGCTCCACCTGGTTTGAGTCGCGATACGAAATACGAAAAAAATGCTGGTGCCGCCGCGCCTTGAGCAGCCCGGCCGCAATCGCTGGTAGCACACCTAAATGACGGGTTACGTCTCTTGAGTATTCGAAAGATTGGATGGCATTGTATGGAATTGCCAGCTTGTTCCCGGAGTACTGAAAGATCAGCTCCGTGTCGGACGTGGTGTCTAGATGCCCGATGACTCCGGCCGTCACTCCCGCAACTGAACCCCCAACATAAATGGCCTGACCGTCTTCCACCGCGAGCGCGGGGAAAGAAAGAGATAGAGTCAGGAGTAAACCGACTACCAGAATTTTCCGCATTGCTGCACCTCCTCAAGGTATTGCTAGGT
The DNA here is from genome assembly GCA_963758565.1 of uncultured Acidobacteriota bacterium. Classification (GTDB taxonomy): domain Bacteria; phylum Acidobacteriota; class Terriglobia; order Terriglobales; family Acidobacteriaceae; genus Sulfotelmatobacter. The sequence goes on from CAVWVX010000003.1 coordinate 32,760, forward strand.
GCAGAGTAAAGAAGCGGTGCGGTCTTGAATGGCGGGCTGTGACACTTTCAAGAATGTCACACAGTTTCGAGCGGCTGGCTGACAAACTCCTCATACCTTCGAAGTTCGTCTAGCGACACCTTCGCCAGAAGAGAGAAGGGAATTGCGCGGCAACCAGCGGGCAGTTCGTTCGCTGTAACCGAATCGCAGACTACCGCTGCGGTCTGCTTCAATCCGCGCTGCCAGTTCGGCTTTCGGACATCGCTTAAAACCAGACTGTCGGGATGAAATCCTGCCGCCGTCAGCATGGTGCGCGCCAGCTTCAGAAACTCCGGCCAACGTGAGGCAATTCCTACCAAGGCCCCCGAAGGCGCCGGTAGCCATTGCCCCAGTGACGACGTAACCGAGCGAAATCCCAGCGACAGCAGTTCCGTTCCTTCCGGCAGCGCCTGCCGCACTGCCACCGCGTGGTTGATGAGCGCAACTGGAATACTTCCTTCCACCATCTTTTGACAATCGTCCACGCCGCAGCTTGCCACCGGAAGACTCACCGCCTGCTGCATCTCAGCTGCCACAATCCTGCGAAGTTCTTCGTCCGGCTCAATCAGCAGAAAATGATCCGGGGGCTGCAACTCCAGCCACTGGCGCAACCGCGCCCGCAGCGCCGGAAGCGAAATCCCCTGCTTCCTCGCGGAGCGGAAGACGCCGGTAATCAACTGGTCCATGGCGAGTGCGGTTGAGAGCGGCATCTCTGGCTTGTTAGTCCGCACAAATACTCCGCTGCCTCGTCGCTGCTCCACCCAGCCTTCTCGCGCTAGTTGCCTGTAACCCGCGCTTACTGTGTTGGGATGCAGGTGAAATCGCCGCGCCAGTTCACGCGTGCTGGGCAGACGCTGTCCCGGAGCCAGGTCATCCCCCAGGATTCCAAGAACGACTTGTGTGACAAGTTGTTCCCGAATACTGACTTCACTTCTTCGTTCAAACCAAAGTTGCATGGCCGACATAGTAAGCCAGGCAGAAAGTTGTGCATAGGCCACCCTATGCCGGCACCCAGTCTGTCCGTCGCGACTCCTACTCAAAAGAGCTATTGACGATAAAGCAAACCCGATATATTGTTCCCCCACCAAAACGTGCGGGGGCCTCGTTCTGGTAATTGCAGGCGCTCGGGAGTTCTATCTTGCCGCTTCGTCGCGTCGTAACTATCGCCATCTGTGTGTCTACGGTTGTTTTGGCGGCAGGCCGACAAGAGCGCAAATTCCCTCCACCTCACGCGAAAGGTGGTGGTCGACCTTCTTTTGCTGGATTCCAAATATTACCCAACGCTGCGCAATTTCTTTCAGATCGTTCGTACCGGCGATGAGGAGCAAATCGTGTTGCAACCTGGAGCCACGAGTGCCCACAACTAACCGAATCTTGTTTTCACTGGCCGTCGCGGCCGCCATGCTAACCTGCGTCCCGCTGTCCCATGGCGGCGATGCTCCACAGTGGATGCACTCTTTAGTGAACGGTCCTATACCCGCGTATGACGATAAAACCGACGCAGTCTTGTTGTATTCCGAAACCAATGTCACAGTAATTTCCGCCGACAAGATCAGGACCCAGGTCCGCGAAGCTTATAAGATCCTCCGCCCCAACGGCCGCCAACGTGGCACCCTTGCCGTTGACTTTGGCCCGCAGAAAAAAATCAAGAGCATTCATGGCTGGTGCATTCCCGCGCAAGGCAAAGACTATGAGGTTAAGGATAAAGACGCGATCGAGATTGCCCCTGACACGGAGGGCGGCGAATTAATCTCGGACACCAAATACAAGGTGTTGCACATTCCGGCTTCCGATCCGGGCAACATTGTTGGCTACGAATTTGAAATCGAAGAGCACCCTCTTTTCCTGCAGGACATTTGGTCCTTCCAGGAAATGGATCCGGTGCGGGAGAGCCGTTACTCCCTTCAGCTTCCGCCGGGATGGGAATTTAAAGCGTCATGGCTCAACCACTCCGAGGTTCAGCCGACCAGCGCCGGAAACAATACCTGGCAGTGGACCGTTCGCGACCTCCAGGGCATTCGCAAAGAACCCTTCATGCCTCCGCTGCGCGGAGTCGAAGGCCAGATGATCGTCTCTTTCTTTACATCGTCCGGTGGCCCCAGCCTGAATACGAACATCGACTGGGCCATGTTAGGGAAGTGGTACTCCAACCTGGTGGGGGAACGGGTAGATGCTTCGCCCGACATCAAACAGCAGGTAGCCAAATTGTCCGCAGCTAAGACCACACAGCTGCAAAAGATGCAGGCCATCGGAGACTTTGTTCAGCACGACATCCGCTACGTGGCGATCGAGTTGGGTATCGGAGGATTCCAGCCGCATTCCGCCCCCGACGTTTTCTCGCACCACTACGGGGACTGCAAAGACAAGGCGACCCTGGTACGGTCCATGCTCCGCGAGATCGGCGTCGAATCCTTCCATGTGGTCATTAACGATTCGCGCGGCTCTGTGACCAGTGACATGCCGGCTCACAACGGCTTTAATCATGTGATCACTGCCATCCAGCTTCCCGATGGTCTCAACGACCCGTCGCTGGTCGCTACCATGCAACATCCCAAGCTGGGACGCCTGCTTTTCTTTGACCCCACCAACGATCTCATTCCGTTCGGCCAACTTCCGGGCTATCTGCAAGCCAATTACGGACTACTGGTCACTTTGGACGGCGGCGAGTTGATTGAACTGCCACAGCAGCCCTCGGCCATGAACAGCATTCAGCGCACCGCTAAGCTCACCCTCGATTCGACCGGCATGTTGAAAGGTGAGGTCAAAGAAGTACGGTTGGGCCAGCGGGCTTCCTCCGAGCGCTGGCGCCTGCGAACCGTGACTAAGGATGTCGACCGCATCAAGCCCATCGAAGAACTCCTTTCTGGGTCGTTGGGGAACTTTCACATTACCCACGCAACCCTTCTGAATGTTCAACAGACCGATCAGCCTTTTGGCTTCAACTACTCGTTTGAATCGCAGAACTACGCCAAGAACGCCGGCGACCTGCTCCTGGTGCGGCCGCGCGTGATAGGCAACAAGAGCATGGGCTTTTTGGAAACCAAAGAACCGCGCAAGTTTGCCATCGAATTGGAAGAACCAACCCGCGATACCGACGCCTTCGAGATCACCATCCCAGCCGGCTACGCCGTCGACGATATTCCCCCACCCGTGGATGTGGACTACGGCTTCGCCAGCTATCACTCCAAAACTGAAGTAAAAGGCAATGTCGTCGGCTACACCCGCACGTTCGAAGTAAAAGAGTTGAGCGTTCCCGTCAGTAAAGCCGATGACCTGAAGAAGTTTTACCGCATTGTTGCCGGCGATGAAAGAAACACCGTCGTGCTCAAACACGCGCCTTAGCCGCCACAACCAGGTTGCCACACGCATTGCCGCGATTGCTCTGCCGCATTTATGATGTGATCCATGAGCTTTTCCGACACCATCTTCCTTTTCTTTATGGCCCTCATTCTCTTCGGGCCAAAGAAGTTGCCGGAAATGGCTCGCAAGGCCGGTAAGCTGATGGCCGAATTGCGCCGCGCCTCTAACGAATTCCGTTCACAGATTGAAACCGAGATCGCCCATCTTGAAGTTGAGAAGAACCAGCCGGCTTCGCCCGCGTCGTCGACCCAAGGGGCCAGCCTCAGCCTGAATCCGGTGTCCTCGCAAGTCGCGCCTCATGAATCCTCGGGATCACTTGCCGGGGCTGCTGCAGAACCTGCCGCTCCTCCGGCCACAGTTGCGAGAACTTCCACGGTCGCATCCGCCGAACCCGATCCCCTGACCGATTCCGCCTCTGAACCTGCTGCCTCTCAGGAATCGCATGTTTGATTCTGTCGCTGACGCTCCCGGCGACGAGCAGAAGCGCGACGCCTTGCCTGCCATGGGCTTCCTGGATCATTTGGAAGAACTGCGCCGCCGCCTCGTCTATTCCATTGCCGCCGTGGCCGTCGGATTCTTCATTTGTTGGTGGAAGGTCGAACGCATTTACGACGTCATGCAGCGCCCGATCATGGACGTGCTGCGCGCCAACGGCCTCTCGGAAAAACTGGTTTATCTGAACCCGACCGAACCCTTCAATCTGTACCTGAAAATCGCCGCGCTCGCCGGTCTGTTCCTCACTTCGCCTTTCGTCCTCTACCAGGTCTGGATGTTCATCTCGCCCGGCCTCTACCGCAACGAGAAGCGCTACGTCGTCCCCTTCATGGTGTCGACCATTGCGCTGTTTACCAGCGGCGGATATTTCGGCTACAAGATCGTTTACCCTCAGGCGCTCGGTTTTCTGGTTCACTTCGGACGCCAGTTCCAGCCCATGATTACCATCAGCGAATACACTTCACTGTTTCTCAGCATCATCCTCGGCATGGGACTGATTTTTGAGATGCCCATCCTGATTTTCTTTCTAGCGTTGATGGGCATTGTCAGCGCCAGCTTTATGCTGAAGAATTTCCGTTACGCCATACTGCTGATTTTTATCGTGGCCGCTATCGTTACCCCGACTCCTGACATCCTGAGTATGTGCATTTTCGCCGCCCCCATGGTCGGCCTCTACGGTGTCAGCATTGGCATCGCGTGGCTGGTGCATCCCAAACAGCGGCGCGCGCGCATGGAGAAGAAAGCCAGTTAATGTTGTTCCGGAAGTCGATTCTCGAGGTTTTGAATTGATCGTGATGAAAACTTTCTACATCCTTCTGTTGTCTTTCACCGTTTCCCTCTGCTCGTGCGACCGGGAGAAAGACGCCGTCCCGGTTTCCGCTCAGACCCCAGTTGCCGCGGCCCGCACCGACTTCGAACTACCCAAGCTTTCTCTCCCGCCCGACAGCGGCCCGCTCCCCTCCATCGACTCCGCCCGCGCCTTCCACTATGTGAAGGAGATCGTCGCCTTCGGTCCTCGTCCCAACGGCAGCGCCAATCACAAAAAAGTTGAAGACTATCTTTTATCCCACCTTAAAAACGATGATGTCGAAAACGACTCCTTCATCGCCGATACTCCCGAAGGCAAGCTACCCGTCCACAACATCATCGCCAAATTTCCCGGCGCCAAAGACGGCATCATCGTGGTCGCCAGCCACTACGACACCAATTACCCATTTCGCAATACCCCGTACATCGGCGCCAACGACGGCGCTTCCTCCAGCGCGCTGCTACTCGAACTGGCCAATCAGCTTCGCGGAAAAAAGCTCGAAGGCTACAGCGTCTGGCTGGTCTGGGACGATGCCGAAGAAGCCGTCAAGCCCGACACCGAGATTCCTTTCCTCGATGACAGCCTCTACGGCATCAAGCACATCGCAGATAAATGGGAAGCCGACGGCACCTTGAAAAAAATCAAAGCTTTCCTGCTCGCCGATATGATCGGGGACGCTGATCTCAACGTCGATCGCGACGGCAACTCAACTCCATGGCTCGAAGCCGTTGTCTATGAAGCCGCCAGCCGTCTCGGCTATCAATCCCATTTCTTCGGACGCACTCTTCCCGGAGTGGACGACGATCACATCCCCTTCGTCAAACGCGGCGTCCCCTCAGCCGATCTCATCGACTTCAACTATGGCTACAACGACGTCTTCTGGCACACCACGCAAGACACCGTCGACAAGCTAAGCCCGAAAAGCCTCGAAATTGTGGGCGGAACGCTCCTAGAAACAATTCGAATCCTCAACAAAATGGACCCATTGCCCCCGAAATAGTTTTTTCGCGTCCTTGCGAACTTTGTTAATCAACTTTGCGACTAAGTTCCTTTGCTCTTTTCCTTCTTTTCATTTCTAATCCTTTCAACATGCATAAAGTGAAAGTCGTTTTCCTGTGCCTCAGCCTTACTGCCCTCTCCTTCGCCTCCACGCCTACTGAATCGGACGATACGAATCGCATTATCCAGTTTGCATTGCAGCCTTCGCCGCTTGAAAGCAACCTTCGCCGTCTTACCGACGAAGTTGGCGGCCGTATTCCCGGCACACCCGCGATGCAGCGCGCCGTCGACTGGGGTGTGCAAGTGTTCAAAGCCGCCGGTGCAGACAGCGTTCACACCGAAGAATTCACCATTCCGTATTCATGGGCAGAAGGCGCGACCGAGATGTCAGTCAGCGCTACTGGAACCGCTCTCGATCCCAAACTCGCTCAGATTCCCAAAGTCGAGTTCCGCGTGCGCTGCGTCTCCGTTGCCTGGGCGCCCGCGCTTGCCGCCGTCAAGCACGTGCCGGTGATCGATGCCGGTAACGGCACCGCCGCCGACTTCGCCAGAGCCGGAGATATTTCCGGCAAAATCGTCCTCGTCCACTCCGTAGTCCTCAAAACTTGGGACGATCTTTTCGCCGAGTACTCCAAAGCGCCGCCCGTGATCACCGCCGCAGTGAAGGGGAAAGCCAAAGCCGTCGCCTTCATCGCCACCCGCGATCATGACATCCTCTATCGCCACACGAATTCTGCCGAAGGAGAAATCGATCGTCTCCCACAAGTGCTGGTTGCGCGCGAAGACGGCGAACGCATCGGCCGCTTGCTTGCCTCTGGCCATCCCGTATGGGCGGATCTCAACATCCCCAATCAACTCGGCGGCCCGATAAAAACCTCCAACGTGGTCGCCGAGATCAAGGGCAGCGATAAGCCCGACGAGTTCATCATTCTTGGCGCCCACCTTGACTCCTGGGAACTCGGCACCGGCGCCCTCGACAATGGTTGCAACGCTGCCTTGGTTGTCGACGCATTGCGCGCCATCAAAGCCTCCGGCCTCAAGCCCCACCGCTCCATTCGCTTCATCCTTTTTTCCGGGGAAGAAGAAGGCCTGCTCGGCTCCCGCGCCTATTCGCGCGCTCACCGCTCTGAACTCGACAAAGCCGCCGGAGTCATCATCTTCGATTCTGGTTCCGGCAAGACCACCGGTTTTTCCGATGGCGGCCGCAAAGACATTCTCGATGCAGCCCGGCGCGTGCTCGCTCCGCTGCAACAGTTCGGCCTCACCGAATTAAAAACTGACATGGAGTGGGGCACCGATCACTTCGACTTCATGCTCGAGGGCGTGCCCACCTTCGTTGCCGATCAGGACGAAGCCAATTATCTGGAAAACTACCATGCCATCTCCGATACCTACGACAAAGTTGATTTTCCCCAACTGAAAAAGCAGGTTGCCGAGGCTGCCGTATTCAGCTTTGCTTTGGCGAATCTGCCGCAGCCCATCGGCCCTCGCTTCACCCGTCCTCAAATCGAGCAGTCCATGCGCGAAACCAATAGCGTGGAAATGTTCAAGGCCTTTGGCCTGTGGGATGATTGGGTAAGCGGAAAACTGGGACGGCAAAAGTAAGCGAACTCCGCTATTCCACAGGAACGCCTTGCTCTATTTCTGGATTCTCTTCAACGCCTTCGCGCTGGGCATGTTGCTGCTGGATTTATTCGTCTTCCACCGCAGCGGCCGCGTGGTGCGTTCGCGCGAAGCCCTCGCCTGGAGTGCCATGTGGGTCGCGCTGGCCATGGCTTTCGCCGGACTTCTTTTCTTCTGGCAAGGCCGTCAAACCGCGCTCGAATTTGTCACTGGATACCTCCTCGAACTCTCTCTCAGCGTCGATAATCTTTTTCTCTTCCTCGTAATCTTCCGCTATTTCTCGGTGCCTGAGCAGCACCAGCGCAGCGTTCTCTTCTGGGGAATTCTCGGAGCTTTGCTCATGCGGGGGATATTTATTGTTGCCGGGGTTGGCCTTATCGAGCGCTTTCACTGGATCGTATACTTCCTCGGCGCGCTCCTCGTCTACAGCGGCATCCGTCTGGGATTTTCCGGCGAGCATCACGTCGATCCCGCTAAAAACCCTGCTGTGCGAACTCTTCGCCGCCTGCTGCCCGTCACTGACGATTTTCAAGGCGGCCGTTTCTTTGTGCGCAATTGGAAAGGGAATCGAGGAATCTATGCCACCCCGCTCCTCATTGTGCTGGTCGTCATCGAAACCACTGACCTGCTTTTCGCCGTCGATTCTATCCCCGCCATTCTTGCGGTCACGCTGAACGCCTTTATCGTTTACACCTCGAATGTATTTGCCATTCTCGGCCTGCGCTCCATGTATTTCGCCGTGTCCCGCCTGATGAAGGTCTTTCGCTTCCTCCACACCGGCCTTGCCTTAGTGTTAATCTTCGTCGGCTCGAAGATGATTGCCGCAAACTATTTTGCCATCCCGACCCACGTGACCCTGGCCGTAGTGGCGGGGGTTATAACCGTTTCCATCCTCGCTTCTATAATGTTTCCCGACAAAAAAACTGCGTGAAACGGGAAAGCGATTGCATCACGCTGCGCTGCGTCGCAGCGGCCAGTCGCCACTTTCCTTGCCCGCGGGGTAAAACTCCCGCCAGCAATACGCTATGATGGAATTCCCATGGCGCAAGTCACCATCCATGTCCCCCCGCGGCCCTATCAGGCGCGCATTGAAAACGGCTTACTGATGCGATCCGGCGCGCTTCTGGCCGAGTTACTGCCGCAAGCCAGTAAGGTTTTCATCGTAACCGCTGCGCCTATTCGCCGCCGTTTTGGCGCGAAGCTATCTCGCTCGCTGAGTGCCGCTGGTTTCAAGCCACAGGTAATCCAAATGCCCGATGGCGAACCTGCGAAGAAGTTGCACACGGTTGAAATCATGGCCGAGCGATTGTCCCGTCTCGGCGCCGATCGCAAAGCCGTTCTTCTCGCTCTCGGTGGAGGCGTCGTGGGCGACGTCACCGGACTGCTCGCCTCCCTCTACATGCGTGGCGTCGAACTGATTCAGATTCCCACAACTTTCCTGGCGCAGGTTGACGCCTCCATCGGCGGCAAAACTGCCGTCAATCTTGGGGCAGGGAAGAATCTTCTCGGCACCTATCACCACCCACGCGCCGTCCTCATTGATCCTGAACTCCTGCGCACACTCTCCGACCGCCAGTTTCGCGCCGGACTTTACGAGTCTCTCAAGTGCGGCATTATCGGCGACGTCGATCTCTTTCTGCGATTCGAGCAGAAACGCGCCCAAATACTCAAACGGGACCCCATTGAAGTTGAGGGCATCATTGCCCAGTCGGTCAAATTGAAAGCGGAAGTTGTCTCGGCCGACGAACACGAAGGTGGCTTGCGCCGCGTGCTCAACCTCGGCCACACCATTGGCCACGCCCTTGAAGCCGAAACTGGCTACCGCACCCTGCTGCACGGCGAAGCCGTCGCCTGGGGCATGGTTGCCGCCACTAACATCGCACTCAGCGTGGGACGTACCGATAGCGTCACCGCGGGCCGCATTGCCGACGCTGTACTGAGCCTGGGCCGCTTGCCGGAATTGGATGTCAGCTCCCGCAAGATTCTCGCGCGCCTTCAATCCGACAAAAAAACCCAGGGCGGCGTGGTGCATTTCGTGCTGCCTCGTGAAATCGGCAAAGTGGAAATCGCCGCGGATGTGCCCGACAAGGTTGTAATCAATGCGGTGGAAGAGTTGCGCCGTCTCTCCCGCGGCGGGTGGGGAAAATAAAATTGTATCGATGGTTTGTGATTGCGGATTGAAAACCACTCAACGCCGCTTCCGCTGATGCTTAATCAACAAGCACCAATCAATTCCAATCACCAGGCAGATATTCGTCCTATGTCCGACTTCCCCAAACCCGTGATCGGCGCCGCCCCCGAAGGCGCTCACAGTCCGGATGCCGCTGCGCGCGCCGTCCGCGACATGTTCACCTCCATCGCTCCCCGCTACGACTTGCTTAACCACGTTCTGTCATTCAACATCGACCGCCTGTGGTGGCGGCGCACCGCCCGCACATTCTCAGCAATCCTTGCCCAACCTGACAGCCGTGTCCTTGACCTCTGTTGCGGCACCGGCGATATGACTTTCGCGCTTCGCCAGCAAGCCGGCAAAAACAACTCCCAAATCTGGGGCGCCGATTTCTCCCATGCTATGCTTCAGCGCGCCTGTGCCAAAAGTGCCCCACACAACTCAAAAAATAGTCCGCATTGGATTGAAGCCGACGCCCTCCGCCTGCCTTTTCCCGACCAGCAGTTCGACCTGGTAACGTCCGCTTTCGGTTTCCGCAACCTCTCCGACTACGACGCCGGCCTGCGCGAGATCGTTCGTATCCTCGCGCCCTCTGGTGAATGTGGCATCCTCGACTTCAGCGAACCAAAAGGAATACTCGGCCGTTTTTATCGCCTCTACTTCAAGCAAGTTTTACCGCGAGTAGGCACAGTTCTTTCTGGGGTGAGCGGCCCTTACGCCTATCTGCCCAACTCCGTCGAACGCTTTCCCCAGCCGGCAGAGATGCTCGCCCGCATGAAGGCTGCCGGATTCCGCGAAGCCACCTGGACTCCCTACACCTTCGGCATAGCCGGACTCTACCGCGGAAAAAAGTGAAGGCGGGACAAAGCATCCTTCAGCGCTGCCTGGTATAACCGATCGTCGGTCCCCGGGCGGGGACCATCTCATCTCGCGAAAATTAATTCGCGCTCGCTCCCACGGCCGCCGGCTTCACGTTTTTCACGCTATCCGCAAACGCATCGGCAATGGTGTATCGCATCACGTGCTCATACTCTCCACCCAAAAAACCGCGTAGTTTGTCGGTGTTCATGATGTACTCGCCTGTCATGTAAGGCAGTGCCTCCGGCGGGATCGCCGAAATTCCCCGCTTCCACATGAAGCGCAACACCGCTCCCATGGCCCACCTTCCCGGCACCCGCACCAGTTTCGCCTGTGCCACCTCAATGCATCGCCCAAAAGTCAGCGCTTCCCCACGCCCTGCCACGTTCAAAACCGTCAGCCGCTTCGCCTCCGGATCGCGATGCAGAATGTGCGAAATCAGCCGTGCCATATCATCCACATGCACGAACTGGATCTTATTTTCCAGATATTGTTTCCCTTGTGGCATCATGCAAGGCAGTCGCTTGCCCGCGGCCCGCATCTTCTCCGCCCGCGCGCTTTTGCCGTTCACCGTACCCCGAAACGCTCCCAGCAAATAGTTCTCCACGCTCGCCCCGGCAAAAATGTGCGGACGCAGAATATACACGCTGCATCCTCGCAGCGCCGGAGCTCTCTGCTGCACCACCTCATCGGACTGCTTCTTATGCACCGCATAGGGCAACGTGTGCGCCGCCAGTACCGACTCTTCCGTCGCCGGTCCCGGCAGACTGGGTCCATACGCCGATACGCTGCTCGGAAAAATGAATTGCTTGATTGGTGCATCCGCCGTGCGGTTCGCCTCCGTCACCGCCTCCATCACCCGCGCCGTGCCCGCTACGTTGATCTGCCACATGCGCTCCGTATCCAGCACGCCCGTGCGCACCGGATCAATCACAAACGCCAGGTGCACCACCGCCACTGGTCGTGTGTCGCGCAGCAATTCATACAACGTTCGAGTGCTCGACTCCTGTCCTAGATCCAGCTTCTCGAATTGTAAGGAGTGATCCGTTTCTGGCGGATGGAGATCCACCCCGATTACCGAGAACGGTCCCAGCAGCGGCAGCAACCTTAACCCCAGGTTCCCCGCAATGCCGGTAACTACGACAACAGGTTTTGTGTTTTCCATTGCAACCAGCTTACAACGGCAAGCCCCGCTAAACAGTTCTCCAGGGTTCCCAGAAAGTTACTTTTGTGAGATACAGAATTGGCTCGGGAAGGGAAGCCGCTTTTCGCTTTCCTCCCGAGCCAATGATAACCCGCGTCCTGCTTTGACCTCGCCCTGCTTCGACCTCGCCTTAGTTCGGCTTGGTTGGCGGAGCGTTCTGCGCCGGCGGCGGCGCACCCTGCGGCGGCCCAGTCGGAGGCCCGTTCTGCGGCGCACCCTGTGCTCCCGGCGGCATTGGCATCCGACCGCGCGGCCCGCGCTGTGGCGGCCCCGCCGGCGCCGGTGGACCAAAATAGTCCTCGTTCGGCACCGCACTGAACGAGTTGTTGTATTGATCCATCATCGCCTTCTGCCGTTCGTTCTTTAGCTTGTTGTGGATCTCGTCCTTCACCTGATCGAACGGCAGTACCTCCTTGCTCACCACTTTGTAAATGTAGTGCCCACCGTTGTCGCTAATCACCTTCGAGACTTCGCCCACCTTCAGATCAAACACTTCCGCATGCGCCGGAGGCAGCCCCGTTCGCCGTACCTTCGGCAAATTCACCGTCGGATTTTCTACTTTCTGCCCCGCCGCCTCAAACGCTTCCTTTTGCAGCTTGGCGATGTCTTCGCCCTTCGCTGCCCGCTCCCGCAGACTGTCGGCCAGCGCGTTCAACTCCTGCTCGCCTTTTTCCTGTCGCGCCTTCTCGGCCGCTTCCTTCACTTTTTGCTGCTCTTCGTTCAGTTTCTCGCCTTCTTTCTCATCATCCTTGTCTTTGTCATCCGCTTGCGCCTGCTTGTAGCGTGGGACGAACAACCGGTCCAGCGAGAACTGCTCGTACATTTCAGGATGCGTCTTGTACTGCTCTTCAAGCTTTGCATCCGAAATCTTGTCCGCCTCCTCCTGCACCTGGCGCTGCAGTTCGGTAGTCAGAATCTGCATCTTGGCAATCTTCACCGTCTCCAGATATCGCGGACTCTTATCCAGCCCTTTCTTTTTCGCCACCTCCGACATGGCCATAAAACGCGGCAGGGCTTGCTCCAGTTGCCGCTTCAGTTGTGGCGTGATGTTTGGTGAAAGGCCACCAGCAATCTTCTCAAACTGCGCCCGCGTTATCTCCGTCTTGCAATCCGCCGGCTTCTTCGCTGCAGGCGTTGCTGTCTTGCCCGCCGCCGCTTTCGTCGTACCCGCTGCGCTGGTCGCCGGACACACGCCCTTAATCGTTAACACCACCGCATTCATCGGCACTTCCGCTGGCGGCTTGCTCTCGGCCGGAGCAGTCATATCCATTCCCGGCATGCCCGGATTCGCTTGTGCTGGCGGAGTCGCCCCCGGCTGGCCTTGTCCCCACGCCAGAGTTCCCATTGCCGCACCCATCAACACACACATCAACCAACGCTTGCGCATACAAAATTCCTCCAAAAGGATTGGTACATCAGGAAGTTTCACAGCCCGAACCTAGCATCCTAGCATAGCCAGACCCATGCCGGGACAGCCGCCGCCGGCGCTCCAGTCGGGTCATGCCCAAAGTCCCTTCGCTCAAAGCTGGCATCGTGGGCGCTCGCGACTCCCGACGGTAAGCAAATCGTTTTCTGGATTGACTCGGTAGGCACGAAACAGCTGGTGGGATCTCTATAGTATTTCCTAAGCCGCCCGGATCACACTCACCAAATCCGTCGCAACGGAAAGCTTGTCCAGGCAGGCATTCGCCCCGGCATCGAGCGCGCGTTGCTTCATTCCGGCCGGATCGTGCAGGCTCAAAATCACAATCTTTATCTCTGGAAATTCTCGCCGGATGTGCCGCGCCGTCTCCAGCCCATCCATCTCCGGCATACTCACGTCCAGCAACACTACATCGGGATGAAGTTGACGCGTCTTGTCGATCGCCTCCATCCCATTCTCCGCTTCATCGCAAACCTGCCAACCCTCCTCGGCGGCCACGATTCGCTCCAGTCCCCGTCTCACTCCCTGGTTGTCATCGACGATCAGGATGCGCATATTCTCGCTATTGTTCACCCTTTCGCCCGGTTCCGCATCATGTTCTCCAAAGACTGCAGCGTGTGTATCCCGTCTCGAATCTCATTGAGTTCCTGGCGTGACTCCGGCCTGCCCGTGATTTCTTCGCTGCGCTGCTTGATCGCCGCCCTCGCCTGCGCAATTTTCGACGGCATCTTGCTCAGGTCCATCTCCATCAGTGCTTCCAACACCAGATCTTTCCACGGTTGTCTATCTTGCCGGGCTTCCGGCACAGGATCGCTGAAGCTCTTCATCAACATCGGGCCCTATTGCATTGGAGTTTCATGCTTAAGCGGTTGAGCGGTAGCATGAACAACCAAAGTATGCACCAAAGCTTCGGCGGGAAGTCCGCAAGAATTGCGTCAGTTTAAACCTGACAGAGTTGGGCTTAGAAGGTTTTTGCCTGCTCTTTCGCAGCTACCAAAACCCCCGCCCGGATAGCAAACCGCACGATTTCTCGGCGCGTCTTGATCTGCAACTTTTTCAGCAGCCGGGCCCGGTAGGTTTCCACACTCTTCACGCTGACAAACACCTTTTCCGCGATCTGTGCGTTGGTATAGCCTTCCGCTACCAGTTTCAGTACTTGGCGCTCCCGATGGCTCAGCAAATCAAATGACTGCTGCGGCGTTACTGGCTTCCGTCCTTCCCGCCCTAACGCTTTCACCACCAGATGCTCCGCCACTCCCGAATCGATGAAGATTTTGCCCAGATACACGTCTCGAATGGCCGACACCAGGTCGGAATCGAGCGATCTCTTCAACACATATCCCGCCGCTCCTGCCGCCAGAGCCGAATGAAGGTAGCCTGCGTCCGTATGCATGGTCAGGATCAAGACCCGCGTCTTCGGCGATCTCTTCTTTACTTCCCCGGCAGCTTCCACTCCGCTGGCCCCCGGCATACTGATGTCCAGCAGCAGAACATCTGGCTTCTTCAGACGAACCTGCTCCATTGCCTGATCCCCATCCGCGGCTTCGCCCACAACATTCATATCCGGCTGGGCGTTCAGCAGCATCCGCAAACCGGAACGCAAAATCGCGTGATCATCCGCAATAACCACACTGATCATGGGCTTTTTGGTCATATCTTGTGGATTTCGCTACGCCGTACTGAACACGGCAGGAATATGAAACATTTTGATTGTACCGCCCCCCGGACGACTGTCGATTTTAAATTCGCCCCCCATCATCAGCGTGCGCTCCCGCATGCCTTGCAGCCCGAAACGCTGCCCGCTTCCTGTGTACTCGCGTTTTGCATCAAAACCTTTCCCATCGTCCGCTATCTTCAGTTGCACCGTTTTTGTGCTGACCCTTAGCCTGATTTCCGCATGCTTGGCTCCCGAATGCTTTGCAATATTCGTTAATGCCTCCTGCACGATGCGGTACAATCCCGCTTCCATGCTCTGCGTCAACCTGCCTTCTGGCAACCATTCGATCCGTAATTTCCCCTTGATATTGTGCAATTTGAAATAATCTCCCACATACGCCTTCAGAGCCGCCTTCAATCCCAGATCGTCCAGCGCCAGCGGATGCAATCCTCGCGAAAGCCTTCCCAACTCATCCATCGCCGATGCCGCAATTTTTCTCAGCGTTTGTGATTGACGCTTTGCCGCTTGCAAGCTCTTGGCATCCTCGATCACCCTCAACCCCGCCAGCAGTGACGCCATCATCTGACCCGACTCGTCATGCAACTCCCGCGCCAGTCTCCTCCGTTCCTCTTCCCGGGCCAGAATTTCGTGTTCCAGCAGTTGCTGTTGAATCTGCTCCCGGGTCTTCAATTCCTCAACTCGACGCCGTTCGGTCAAGTCCAGAACAAAGCACATCCACTCTAAGGGAGTCGTAGAAATAGCCGCAGCCCCAATTAAAATTGGAACTCGGCTTCCATCTTTTCGGATGTATTCCTTTTCAAACGGAGCGAACATTCCCGTCGACTTTAACGCTTCCACCGCTGCCTCTCCCCGTGAAAGGTATTCCGGCGGCGTAATGCTTCTCCAATCAAGATTAGTTCCTTCAAATTCCTCCCGCGAATAGCCCAGCATGTTCAGGAAAACATCGTTGGCCTGGATAAAACTACGATCAGCAGTGGAACTGAAGATCCCAATCAGATTTGCATCCACAAAGCGCCGCAACCGCGCCTCGCTCTTCCGCAACTCTTCTTCCACTTTCTTGCGCTCGGTGATGTCCACGAAAGCGCCCACCGCCCCCCGCGCGTTGCCCCTCTCGTCCACCAGCGGCATGGCGTGGCCGAAAATGTCTCGCCAACTCCCGTCATTAAATGCAATCCGTAACTCCGCATCCCGCACTGCCTTCCCCGTGCGGGCCGCCGTCTGCACCGGCAACTGATCGCTCTCCAGCACTCGCCCATCCTTCATCACTTGAAAGTGCGTCGGACGTTCTCCCACGGGCGCCGAAATCGAACTGTTCGCCCCTTCTTCTAACCGCAGCAAATGGTAAGCCGACCGGCTGCTGGTCATCCTTTCGCACGCTGGATCATGTGCAATAAATGTCATGGCGGGCACCGCATCTAGAATCGCTTCCAGTTCTTCGGCTCTGGCCTGTGCTTACCGCTCTTTCCCTTGCAACGCCCTTTCCACCTGCTTTAAACCGGTTATGTCCCGGCAGATCGACCGGCTCCGCACCACTCGATTGTGTTCGTCGCGCACCGCCGAAGCGCTCAAGCTGACATCCATCGCTCTCCCGTCTCTCCGGCACAGTTCCAGCTCAACATTGTGCAAAAAACCATCTTCCAGGAATCTTCGGAAGGTGTGGCGTGCATGGTCCTGGCTCTCGGGATGGTAGAACTGGAAAATCTCACGGCCCACCAACTCGCTCTTGCTATATCCCAGAGTGAGGCAAGCAGTTTCATTGCACTCCAAAATCTGTCCATTCAACGCGTCGATCGAGAACAATAGATCCGGCGCATGATCATAGAAATCCGCATACTTCCTTTCCGCATCCTTTAATCGTTCCTCAGTGTTTTTCCGCTCCGTGATGTCGATGTCGATTCCCGTCATGCGTACCGGCTTGCCCTCCGCATTCAGAATCGCATTGCCTCGAGCTTGCATCCATCGCACATTGCCATCCGGCCGGATCATCCGGAATTCCACTTCATATCCCGCTCCGGTCGCCGCCGACCGTTCCACCGCACGCTGTACCGCCGGCTTGTCCGCGGGATGTACCAACCGGTCAAAGGCTTCAAACGTTCCCTCAAATCCTCCCGCTGGCATACCCATCATCGCCTCCAGCGTAGGAGACCAGTACACTTTGCCGGTTATCATGTTCCAGTCAAACGTTCCAAACTTCGCCGCCTCCATCGCCATGCGAAGTCTCTCTTCGTTGGCAATAAGCCGCTCATCATCGGCCGCCGCTGCCGAACTTGTCCCACGCGCTTTTGAACCGTTTTTCACTGTCTGCTTAACCCCTCAACTATCGAGTCTACGTTAAACTCGGCTCGAGAGCGCCCGCGGCCTATGCGGAGGGGACTACGGTAACCGCGTCGTCCTCGCAAGCACGCCCTAAATTGTCCGCTGCCATGACTCGAGGTGGCGGCCCATCCCTTGCCGTTCCTGCAAAGGATGGGTCGTCCCGGCAACGATGTCCCTCCCTACTGAAAGCAAGCCGCGGCTGGGAAGTTTATGTTGGTGTAGTCATAGTGCCCATCACTCGCTCCGGTCCACCGACTCATGTTGTTGAAGGTTGCCGACTGATCCGGATTCTGCTGCGTCCCGGTGAAGTGCAACCACTGCACCAATCCGTAATTGTCGCCCGTAGTCGGATAGTAGCCGTAGTCGAATTCTTCATGATTTCCGCAACTGGCGTAGCTGCTGTCACAGTTGTACCAGTACACAATCGGAACGTAATTCAGCGTCCGCGGGCCGTTGATGTTATCGGTCATCGAGAATCCGCTCTTCGCCGCATTCACCTGCGTGAACGCGTATCCCAGGTTGTCCCACTTGAAACCGTTCTTGCAATCGGAACTCGTAAACGTTTCGTTTGAGCTGATGATGTCGCCGTTATACTGGCCTCCCGACTGGTACACATTCGCCGGCAGTATTTCAAACGCGCTGCTGGGATTGTTGGTCGGGTTGCTGGGATTATTAGGAGCTGGATCATACAGCGTAACCTGCCCCGGAACCCCGCATCGCGGCGCGAAGCGGAACGAATAGTCCGAACTATTCGAGTTGAATTTCTTGAACGAATACGGATTATTCCAGTCCACCTCGGTAATCCACAGGTAGATATAGTTCATGTCGAACAAATCAACGTCCGCCGGATATCCCCAATACTCTGGACTGTCGGTGGTGGTGGTGTGAGGAACCATCTTTGGAGGCTCGTACGATCCGCAATTGCTGTCGCACACGTCGTAAGGATTTGGAACGGTCGCCGGCGGCAGGGCATAAGTCTTAATATAATTCTCCTTACCTCCTGTCCATTGCCCTTTCGCATCGGTTGTAACGTCGCTGGCTGCCTGGTACATATAAACAGCCGAACCGCTCTGACTCTTCCCGCTGAGATAATAATGTGCCTGCGCCCAAGTGGTCTGCATGCGCATAATCTGCAGCAAGTCCCACTGCGGGCTGGTGCAGGTAATCGTGGATTGTGCGGATAGTGAAGGCAAACACGCGCTCAATAAAGCTAACGCGATGGACTTGAGCAGCGTGGCGCTCTTGTTCGTGCGCCACCGCCCGGCTTTACTTTCAAAAGTGTGCATACGGCCTCCATGGAGATATAGTCCGCCTATGGATGCCTTGATTTGATTCACTTGTTGGCTATTTATCGCGTCCTACGGTGTCTTAGTGCGCGGCTCGGCGCTGATACTGAGTTATCTAAGTCTCCTAACCCTTAGGTGAAACGACCTAATCGTGCGCGGGCTCATCGTCTCGGATATATTGTTAAGTCCTATTACTCCCGGAAGGTAACCTTCTGCGCTAAGGATATTCGTACACTCCTCGATCCACACTTGCTGAACTATCGCACACCAGATGCACTTGCCGATTCGAAATGCTATCCAATTTTATCCACCTGCCCGTTTTCCACCCGTTCCTTCATATTCACATATGCCGCCTCTATCAGCCTGTGCAGCTCTGTCGCATTTGTCGCCTCTCCCCGTCTCAACTTTACATGCCGCATGAACTTCCCCGAGCCTTGTAGTAGCCCCGCCGGATCTCGCAGCGCCGAACCCTGAAAAAATCCAACATTTACATGCGCCCTGAACACATTCACGTAGCCGAACGGCACATCGCCCAAACATGCCACCGGACAGCCGTCGTGCAAGAGCTCTCGCACCTCGCCGCCGCACCTTCGCATCACCGCAAACCACCGTTGCGCCAGAGTTCCCAACTCACCGGCATGCTTTTTCATCCAGAGATCGATTGCCGGATCTCGCTCCATGGCGCCATCGAATCGCAGCAATTTCGTTCTTATACTCGTTGCACTTTTTGCTTGCGAAATCTGCGATTTCAGCATCGCTTTGGTGCCTCCACCCTTCTTGACGTACCGCCTGAATCCGATTCTGCTTGACCCTCACTGCTCCGGGCACTACCCTTCAGAAGGATTGGATTCGCGGCTGCCGCACAAGCCCGCTAACTCCTTTAGAAAGAAGATTTTGCCCGTAACTTGTTGCAGCGCATAGATTAAATCGCAGTTTGGCGCTAACTCCATGATTCTAATAGATCGACCAAGGGGGGGGAGGGGGGTACCCCGGCTCAGCCCATTCCCGTTTTGAGAATGTTCGGCCCCACTCTCGTATAGCAAACGATAACTCACCATGTCAGGGACGCCTGCTCTCTACTCGCCTAACGCCATGCGCGCCGAAAAGCGCGCCGTCGCGGGCAATTCGGTCGTCGCCGCGCTCCTCATCACCGCCGGCAAAATCATCGTCGGATTCACCACCGGCAGCCTCGGCATCCTCTCTGAGGCCGCCCACTCCGCCCTCGATCTCGTCGCAGCTTTGCTGACCTATCTTTCCGTAGGAGTTTCCGACAAGCCTGCCGACGCCGACCACCAGTACGGTCATGGCAAAATCGAAAATTTTTCCGCCTTTGTCGAAACCGGATTGCTGCTCCTGACCTGCGCCTGGGTCATCTACGAAGCCGTCCTTCGCCTCTTCTTCCGTCACGTTGAAGTCGAGCCTTCGATCTGGGCGTTTGCTGTCATGCTTATATCGATGGTCGTCGATGTGTGGCGCTCGCGTGCTCTGGGCAAGATTGCCACCAAATACGAGAGTCAGGCCCTCGAAGCGGACGCGCTGCACTTCTCCACCGACGTTTGGTCTGCTGGAGTTGTAGTTCTCGGCCTCGCCCTCATTCTGCTGGGCCGAATCTATCACGTGGAATGGCTTCGCCTGGCCGATCCCATCGCAGCTCTCTTCGTCGCCGGCGTAATCGTTTCGGTGAGCTGGCGTCTCGCGCGGCGCACGGTGGATGCCCTTCTGGACGCAGCGCCAAGTGGGATTCGATCCCAGATCATTGACGCGGTTTCTCACGTCGATGGTGTTCTGGAAGTTGGACGCGTTCGCATTCGCCGCGCCGGCAATCGCTACTTCGCCGACCTCGCAGTCGGCTTCGCCCGCACTGTCACTTTTCAACGCTCCCAGCAGTTAGTCACAGCCGTAACCGCCGCAGTTCACCAGGTCCTGAAAGATGCCGATGTTACGGTTCAGCCGCTGCCGCGCGCGCAACGCTCCGAGAATATCTTCGATCGCATTCGCGCCGTGGCAACCCGCCACAACCTTAACGTCCACGACATCAGCGTGCAGGATCTCAATGGACATCTCCACGTCGAGCAGCATGTCGAACTGGATGAAACTCTGACCCTCAAGATTGCCCACGATCAAGTCACCGAACTCGAAGCCGACATGCGCCGCGACGTTCCCGAGATCGCTGAGATCCTCACCCATATCGAAAGCGAACCCGCAACTATCGAAACGGGAGAAGAGCCGGTTCGCGACGCCGACCTCGAACAGCAACTGAAATCGCTGGTCACGCAGTTTCCCGAGATCGTCGACATGCACGACATTCAGATCAAAAAGGTTCGCGGACGGCTTTACGTTTCCTGCCATTGCACGCTTTCGGACGACCTCTCGCTCGCCCGGGTTCACGATATCCAAACTGACCTTGAAATCAAATTCAAGCAAGCTGCCCCCGAATTATTCCGCGTCCTGATTCATCCCGAGCCCAGCACCGACAACCGCAGATAGAATTGAGCGGGAGAATTTTATGAATGAAGCCAAAGCAACCTGGATTGAGAAGCAGCGCTTCGATGGCATCGCTTCGAGCGGCCACAAAATTGTCGTTGACGGCGATAAAACAGCCGGCAACAGTCCTATGGAACTTGTGCTCATTGGCCTGTGCGGCTGCACCGGCTACGATGTCGTTTCCATTTTGCAAAAGAAACGTGAGCCATTAACCAGCCTTCAGGTTCGCGCCGAAGCCGAGCGCGCCAAAGATCCGCCTTCGGTATACACCGGAATTAAGCTGGTCTACCGCGTCGGCGGCAAGGTCTCGCGCAAAGCCGTGGAAGATGCAGTGCGTCTCTCCAAGGAAAAGTATTGTTCCGTCTCCGCCATGCTCGACAAGACCGCAAAGATTACCGCCGAAATCGAATACGTGAATGAGTAAGGCCGCAACGGACCATTCCGCGCCGCATCCCTTGCGCGGTTACTTCTTCATCGCCGCCGCCGCTTTCCTTTGGGGCGTTTCCGCCGCGCTGGGACGAGCCGTCTTTACCGGAAGACTTTCGCTAGGTTCAGGATTTCGTCCGATCGATCCCCTGATTCTCTCGCAGACCCGGACCACATTTTCATTGCTTGTACTTCTGCCTTTGCTGGTTGCATCCAAAGGTTGGCAACGTATCAAGTTGCCCCCGCGCGATCTGCTGTACTGCTTTCTCCTGGGAACGCTCGGAGTCGCGGTATCGAATTACTTCTACTATGTCGCCATTCAGAGAACCAACGTTGCCATCGCCATCATTGTGCAGTACACAGCCCCAGTTTGGGTGCTGGTTTACGTGGTAAT
Organism: uncultured Acidobacteriota bacterium; assembly: GCA_963758565.1. Taxonomy (GTDB): domain Bacteria; phylum Acidobacteriota; class Terriglobia; order Terriglobales; family Acidobacteriaceae; genus Sulfotelmatobacter. The sequence goes on from CAVWVX010000003.1 coordinate 54,302, forward strand.
GCGCGGCCAGCAGAAGCTTTCGCTGCAGAAAGTCGCCGCTGTGGCGCTGGCCTTAGCCGGAATCGTGCTGGTGATCGGCATCGGCGGATTCACCCACACTGGCCAAGCTCACGGTCTTGATTCTTACGGAGTAATCGCGGCCCTGCTCGCCTCTTTCTCCTTCGCCTTCTACAACGTTGCTGGTCACCGCATTCTAAGCCGCTACGACCGCTGGCGTGTCCTGGTGTGGACGCTGGCTGCCGCCGCCGCGTTCTGGTTGGTAGTCAATCCGCCGTGGAAGGTGGTTGCTGCCCATTATGCCGCAGCGCAATGGATGTTTTTATTTGTCTTCTCCATGCTCTCCGTTCTAGGAGCATTCTCCCTTTACTTTCTCGGACTGCAATATCTTGAGCCCACTCGGGCCATAATCGCCAGTTGTCTGGAGCCGGTCTTCTCGATCCTTTTGGCGGCGTTGCTGTTGGGCGAAGTGTTGCGGCCAACCCAGACCTTGGGCATTCTCCTGGTGCTGGCAGCGATTGTGATCGTACAGCGCCCCACGGGAACAAGCTCGGCGGGTGATTCAGTTTGCGTAGAGCCCATCGAGTAACTCGGATCGAGCCACAGAAATTCAGCAGTGCGACTCAAGCTAAAGTATTCCGGCAGTGTGCCGATAACGCCTAAGGCCACTCTTGGGCATGATTTGATTTCCCTCAAAAAATATCTCGATCTTATTCCGGCAAAGGCTGATGTTCCGGGGATGAAGGGCGCAAAAAAGAAACCCGCGTCCGCTCCCGGCCACCAGACTCACCTCGAACTGGATCCGCTGGCCAATGTGATTCTGGATTGCTATCGGTCTGCGCTACTGTCGATGGGAGAAAGCGGAGTTAGAGCCTGTCCCCACCTGGGTTCCGTCTTGCAGCAGAGTCTGACCAATCTCGATAGCAGGTTTGCAGCGGCGATCACGGCTCCACTCATCGCCGAAGCGGAAGCAATGGTAGAAGAGAGCTTGCAGCAATGGGGCGAAGGCAGCGCACAGTACCTTAAGGTCAAGGCCAGCGAAGTGAAGGAACTATTAATTATGCTGGCGCAAACCGCCGAAGCAATCGGCGAGCGCGACCAGCGCTACACCAAACAGTTCCAGCAGATCACGTCTCAATTGCACACCATTGCCGATCTGGAAGACTTGACGCAGATACGGGCTTCGCTGGTAAAGAAAACCACGGAACTCAAGGCATGCGTGGAGCAAATGGTCGTCGACAGCAAGAAATCGGTGGAGAATTTGCAAGCGGAAGTCACCACCTACGAGTCGAAACTGAAGGCGGCCGAACAAATAGCCAAGCAAGACCCGCTTACCGGACTGGCCAATCGCCGCAACCTGGAAGAGCGAATCCAGTGGCGCATTGAACATGAACAGGTTTTCTGCGTAGTCATGGTGGACATGAATGACTCCAAACAGGTCAACGATTCCTACGGGCATCTGGCAGGGGACGACTTACTGAAGCAGTTTGCGCAGGAGTTGCGTTCCAACATTCGTAATACGGACATCGTGGGCCGATGGGGCGGCGATGAATTCATTCTGGTTCTCGATTCCGATCTGGCCACGGCGCAAACGCAGATTGAGCGCGTAAAAAAATGGGCCTTGGGTGAGTACACAATCCAGGTTGCAGCGGAAGGTCCTAAGACAAAAGTAAAAGTGGCAGCATCCATCGGCATTGCATTGTGGCAGAAGCCGCAGACCTTGCAACAGTTGATCGGACTGGCGGACGCAGCCATGTATCAAGAAAAAGACCAAGGGTAGGAAAGCCGACCACGGACTGCCGCCAGTGAGTACATATTTATTTAATTGCTGGCGATCACTGCAGGCTTTTGCCTCAGGTCTCGGGCAGTTGGGTGGTCATCAACGCGGCCAGCAGATAGCCGGCGGCGCACAGGTAGAAAGCCCAGCCTAGACCTTTTGCCTGCCCCAGCTTTCCAATCACGAAGGGCGCGACGGAACTCATGGCACGTGCGCCGTTGTAGGTAAACCCCAAGGCGCGTGCTCGGACCGCCGTCGGAAAAATTTCGCTACCGATAATTCCGGAACCGGAAAACAGTCCGGTTCCGAAGAAGGCCACGATCGTTCCCAGCCCCATCAGCACCAGCGGGGAGCGCGCGGCTGCGTACAGCGGGATCAGGAGCGCGGCCATCAGGCTGTAGATCAGGAAGGCCTTGCGGCGTCCCAGATAATCGGCTACCCATCCGAAGCTGGCATAGCCGGGAAACATGCCGAAGAGATTCAAGACCACCAATAGCGTTGTGGTTCCTATTACGCCAAAACCGCGGCCACCTTGCGAGACGGGAAGCGACAGGTATGGAGGCATCCAGGTAAAAAGTCCCCACCAGGCAAACATGCCGCAAAAATTGAAAAGAAGAAGGGCAAAGGTTTGGCGCAGGTACGGCGGACGGAAGATGGTGGAAAAGTTATTTTCGCGGGGAGACGTAACACTGACAGAAGCGGTATTTTTTGGCGAGTTCCGATTCTTCCAGAGTTCCGACTCCGGCACGCCTCGCCGAATCCACAAGGTCAGCAATGCCGGAAGCACTCCCACGAAGAATACGGCGCGCCATCCAAAATACTTTGATACCGGGCCCGCCACCAGCGCGGCGGCGGCGAAGCCTAGAGCCCACGAACTTTGCACCACCGATATCGCTTTGGCGCGGAACTCCGCTGGCCAGGTCTCGGCCACCAGGGTGGCGCCCGTGTTCCACTCACCGCCCATGCCAAGGCCAAGGACAAAACGTGCCGCCGCCAGCATGGCGATGCTGGTCGAGAGGCCGGAAACGAACGAACAGATTGAGTAAGTGAGGATGCTCGCCATCAGCGCCTGCTTGCGTCCAATGCGATCGGCGAGAAAGCCAAAAAGCACTCCGCCGATGCCTGACGCGAGCAGAGTCAATGTTCCCAGAAGTCCGGCGACGGCTTTGCTCATGGAGAAATCCCGCATCAGCAGCGCGAGCACCAGCGCGTACAGCATGGCGTCGAAGGCGTCGAGGGCCCAGCCCAGCGATGCCGCCAGCAGCGTTCTTCGCTGTCCCGGCGTGGCTTGCCGAATAACCTGGAGGGGATTTATCGCCATGCTGGCGGATTGTATGGGACGCAGGAAAATTGTCAATTCCTGAATCCGGCGAGTAGCTCTCTGCGGCAACGTTATCTTTCCCGGTGCCTCAGGTTCAGCTTTTACAATGTTTTTACGTTATAAGCATCGATTCTTGGTTAGCCTTGTCGCGTGGCATTCACGTCAGGATGTTTGGAATTGGATGGGGCTATGAGAATTCAGCGATTCGCGGTGCTAGCAGTTTTTATTTTCGCGTCCTTCACTCCCTGCTTTGCCCACCATATGGCTGTGGTAGTGAATAAAGAGAACAGTACGGCAAACCTCACTGCGGTCCACCTGGCCAAGATTTTCCGTTCGGAGGTGAAGAAGTGGCCGGATGGAAAGACGATCGTTCTAGTGCTGCACCGGGATTCAGAAGGGGAGCGGGAAACGTTGGAGCGCATGGCCAAAATAAGCGCCAGCGAATTGAAAGGATTGATGGCCGCGCACAAGGACCTGATACTGATTGTTGACTCGGACGCTGACGTACTCAAGACGGTGCAGTCGACGGCAGGGGCGATTGGCTTTGTGGAGATTCATTCTGTCGACAACACCATCAGCGTGGTGAAAGTGGACGGGAAGTTGCCCATGGAATCGGGTTATCTACCGCACTGATAAAGTAAAAGCGCGCGAACCTCAGGGCGATCCCATTCCTTGCGCCGAGGGTTCACCCGGAATCTAACTCTTCCGTTTACTGCGAGTAGATCCCGGCTCGCCGGAATGCTCGGGACCGGCGTCGGGCTCGGGAAAGTCAGAATCGTTGCCTTTGATTCGCGAGTCCTGGTCGCGATGGCCCAACTGTCCCGCCAAGCCGGCCAATCTGTCTTGATCGCGCTCTTCTCCCTCGGTTGCGCCTTTGGCGCGGTCAGGATCGTTATCGGAAATTTTGGTCATCAGAACCAGCTCCAGGGCAAAGATTTGCCCTCACTGAGATGCCTTTTTAACGGGAAGCTACGCCTAATTTCTTCAGCCGCTCCCGAGCTTGCACCGCCTCATTGGAGCGTGGATAGCGCTGCATGACATGGCGCAGTTCGGCAACCCCATCTTCCTGTTTGCCCAGTTCGAGCAGGGCAAAGCCTTTTTTCAATTGCGCCGACGCAGCTTTGTTTCCGGTGGGGAAGTTCTGCAACACCTGGTCATAGCTTTGGGCCGCCTGCTGGTAGTTGCCCTGACGGAATTGAATTTCTCCAAGATAGAAGTAGCTGTTTCCCGAAAGCTCGGTGTTGGGATAAAACTTGACGTAGTCAGAGAACTCCTGGATTGCCAGGTCGTTTTTGTCGCCGTTGTAATCGCGCAAAGCGTTGTTATAGAGCACGTCGGGCGGCGGTGCAGAAGCCTGCGCCTGGGCTTGTGCCTGGCTGGTCGCCTGTTGAGCGGCGAGGCTCTGCTGCGAAGATTGCATATCTTCCAATTGCTTGCTGACTTTGGCCAGGCGCGCTTTCAATTCGTCCAGCGTGTCATTGAGGGTTTGGATCTGGCCCGAGAGTTGGTCCACGTGCGTGGCCGAATCCCCCTGCTGTTTCACCAGCGTGCCTTGTAGCGTGTTGACCGCGGCAGTGGCTTTGTTCACCGCATCCGTATTGGTTTCAACCAGGTTTTTCATAACGCCCATGCGCTCGTCGAAACTGCGCTGCATGGCGGTCATCTGCTCCTGGAGTTGCTGCACTTGAGTTTGCAGCTGGATCATTTCTTTGCTCGCACCCCAAACCGGAGTGGTTGCGAACCAAAGGGTGGAGAGCAGGGCGAGAACAGCGGAATAGCGTCGTAGAGTCATATGGGTAAGGTCCCTAAAACTATTTTAGACGGAGCGCGGGCGTTTGCGGGTAAGTGAAGAAGGCGTGGCCGCGCCGCAAGGACCAGCCACGCCCCTATTCAGCAAACAGCGACTACTTTTGATAAACGAAGTGACCACGGCGGTTCTGCTGCCAGCAGGCTTCATTGGATTCGGCGCAGAACGGTTTTTCCTTGCCGTAGCTAATCGTCTTGATGCGGCTGGCATTCACTCCGGCCGCGATCAAAGCTGTTTTAACGGCGGAAGCGCGCTGGTCGCCGAGAGCGAGGTTGTACTCCGTGGAACCGCGTTCGTCGCAGTGGCCTTCGACGGTGAAGTTGATGCCAGAGTGCTGGCCGAGGAATTGCGCGTCAGCCTGGATCGAGGCCTGCTGGTCGCCGCGCAAATCAGCTTTGTCGTACTCGAAATAAATGTCCTTAATACTCTGCGAGAACAACTGCTCTTCGGTTGCGTTGGAAGGCGGCGGAGGTGGTGGCGGAGCCTGGTTCACCGTTAGCCGGGTGGTGGCGTCCTGCGTACCGCCAGCGCCCTTGGCGGTCAGATGGTAGGTGGTGGAGTCGCTGGGCGAAACCTGCTGCGTTCCGCTGGGCTGAACCGCGCCGATACCATCGATAGAAACGTCGGTGGCATTGGAGGTTTGCCAGGTTAAGGTAGCCGACTGCCCGGGCTGAATGGTATCGGGACTGACGGAGATGGATGCCGTGGGGGATGGCGCGGGTGGCGGGGGTGGGGGCGGCGGCGGTGCGGTCTTCTTGTGGCAGGCGCCGAGCATCATGATAGCGGCCAGAGCAACGACCGTCGCAGCAGACTTCAAAGTTTTCTCTCTCATTTCAATCCTCTTCACGTTTGATTACTCCTGCGAATTCGAATCACTCCGAATTCAGACGAAGTGTTTTATTTACTTCCAACTCCAGTTCGGTTGCGAATTACGTCCAGTAAAAGTGAGTTGATGCAATTTGGTGCCGTCGGCCAGCATCATGTAGAGCTCGTCCTTGCCGGTATGATTGGACTGGAAAACAATATGCCGTCCATCGGGCGACCAGGACGGCGAATCGTGTGCGCCACCGTCGTGCGTGAGCTGCACCCATTGCCTGGTGGTAACGTCCATCAGATAAATATCACGCGATCCGGGTTCTCCGGGGCCATAATTGCGTTTCCAGGCCAGGGCCAGAAACTGGCCGTTGGGTGACCAGTTGGGATCGACGGCGTAGCCTTGATCGGTCATGCGCTGCTGGTTGGTGCCGTCAGTCTCCATAGTATAGATTTGCGGCAGGTGGACGCTGTCATCCACGTAGGCGATTTGCGCGCCTGTCTTGCGATTCCAGGTCGGAGAAACGTTCAACCCTCTGCCTGTGGTCATGGCCCGCAAATTTGCTCCCGAGGCATCGCACACATAAATCTCCGAATGCCCGCCTCGCGAAGAGGAGAGGGCTAAGCGGGTTCCGTCTGGCGACCATGCCGGGGAAAGATTGGTTCCGCCGAAGTGCGGGAAACTGATCGTGCGGTTGAGATCGATCGAGAACATCAGAATATCCCAACCGCTTTTAGTAAGAGAGCTGAAAGCGACCCGTGAACCGTCGGGAGAGACGCGTGGAGATAGCGAAGTCGAGCCCAGATGGGTGAGTTGCCGCTGATTGGCGCCGTCGTAATCCATCACCCAGATCTCTTTGTGACCGGAGCGGGCGCTCACAAAATAGATTTTGCTCTCGGCGATGCCCGGAATGCCGCCGCCGAGCCGGAAAATAATTTCGTCGGCGAACTTGTGTGCAATCACGCGCACCGTCTCGTCGCTGGCAGTGTCAGAGTATTGCTTGCCCAGCACTTGCGGCGAGGCAGTGTTCTTGACGTCGTAAAGCCATCCCTGAACAGTGGCCTTTCCATTGGCGACAGCGAGGTTGCCGAAGGCCAGCATGGAGGCGTTGGGGGGAGGCGAACTCCACAGACCGAAGGTGATTTCAGCGGGTTGGCCTGGAACCTGAAGTGGATAAAAACTTTTGGAGACAAGTTCGACGACACCGGAATTGTCGAGATCGTTCCAAAAAGTGTCGTTGAAGGTCTTGAGCAAGGCAGCGCTCTGAGCATCGCCGGCGGCTTTGAAGTCAGGTACCGCCAAGCGGACTTTCTCCACACCCAGACCGGAACCGGTGCGCACCCAATCCTGGGCAACAGCCGACGAGGCCGTCGATACAAGCAGCAGGGCGAAGATCATTAAGCTCGAAACAGTCTTGGGGACAGGAGATGAAAATTTGATTTGTGAATGTTGGGCAGGCATCCGTTTGGAAAGATCGCGCGAGCTAGGGCAAAACGATACTGCGTACGACAATATCGTATTCCGATATGATCTCATTGGCAAGTTGCTATCCATCATAATCTTGTCTGCGGAACCTCAAAAATTAATCAGTGAGATGCCCTATGCACTGGGCAAATTATTTCCGGCTGTAGTCGAACCAATATTCCACTGAAATCTTGCTGCCGCTGTACTCCGGCGGGAGCGGTCCGAAGGTGTCGATCCGCTGCAACGCGCGAGTGGCCGATACATCAAGCGAGGGCACGCCGCTCGATTGTTCCACTTGGACGTTGAAGGGATGGCCGTCGCGGGCTACATCGAAAGTGATGTAAACGCGCTGTCCGCCGTTCACCTTGGGGTCGACTTCATACTTCAGCCAATTCTCCGAAATCTTTTTCTGAATGATCTGCACGTACCATCCAAATCTCGTGCCGAAATCTCCGCCGCCTCCGGTGACGCCGAAACCGCCTTTGGCGCCGCCTGCATTAAAACTTCCATAAGGGCCGCTCACCGGGCCACCCTCGCCAAATGCCGCCTGGTTCGATTCTTCTTGCGGAGCAGGCTTGGGCTTCTCCTTGGTTGGCGTGGCAATTTTGTTGGGCTTAATTTTCGCGTTCTTGCCCTGAATCTCGATGGCGTCCGGCTCGTTTTTCTCTTCAGGCTTGGGCTGAGACTTGGTAATGCCTTTGGATTCGTTGGCCAGAACATTCTGCGTCTGCGAATTTGCTGCCGGCAGGGGAACGTTGCTGACCAAGGTGACGCCCATGGCATCGCCGCCGCCACCAGCGCCCCAGCCTTCGCCGCGAGCGCCGGTAAAAACAAGAGTGTAGAGCAGAATCACAGCCGTGAGCCCGACATGGAAGCCAGTGGACCATGCCAGCGCGCGCGGCCAGCTATCATGCTCGAAAAATATTTCAGCGTTTGGCGCCATTTTGTTCCAGAGGCTGGGTGACGATGCTCACATTGGTGATGCCAGATTGTTTCACCGCATCCATCACCGTGGCGAAGGCGCCGAAGGGCACGTTCTCATCGGCGCGAATGAAGATGAACTGGTTGCGGGGATCGCGAATCTTTTGCCGCAGCCTGGCGGCAATCTCGTTAATATTCACCGCATCATTTCCCAGAAACACGCGCTGATCCTTATTGATAGTGATAACGGTGCGCTCTTCGCTGATTTCCTTGACGGTGCGCGTCTTGGGCACGCTGACTTCGATGCCCGACTGCAGAACCGGGGCGGTCACCATAAAGATGATGAGCAGTACCAGGACGACGTCGACCAACGGAGTGATGTTGATATCGGCGAGCGCGGTTTGGGTGCGGCCGTTGGAGGAAGTGAAAGCCATCAGCGCCTCACTTCAAGCGCGGGCTGCGGCTGCAGGTTCTCGATCGCGTTAAGAACCTCGAGGGAAAAATCATCCCCGCGAGCGGCAAACACACGAATGGAATTTCCGATCAGGTTGTAAGCGATGACGGCGGGAATGGCAGCGGCCAATCCCGCCGCAGTGGTGATAAGAGCTTCCGAGATACCCGGTGCGACCGCGCGTAAAGTAGCGCCCCCGGCGGTGCCCAGACCATGAAAAGCGTCAATAATTCCCCAGACCGTGCCGAACAATCCGATGAAGGGCGTGACTGCGGCGGTAATCGCGAGCCATGGAACGTTGCGTTCGAGGCGGGTGATCTCCTCCGAGGCTCCAATCTGCATGCCGCGTTGTACCGCCGTGAGGCTGCGCAGCGATGCGCCCGGACTGGCCAGTTGCCGCTTGTACTCCTGGAATCCGCCCTCGAAGACGCCCACGAGAGGGCTGGGGCGAAACTGGTCGGCGACCGTCGCGATATCCTGCAGGCGCTGCGCCTTGCGGAAGGCGCGCATGAAGCGTCCGCTCTGCAGGCGCGCTTTGCGCAGCAAACTCCATTTGGTCAGGATGATGCCCCAGGAAATCAGGCTGAATGCCAGCAGCACGAGCAGCACAAACTTGGCCACCGCGCCGGTGGTCGAAAGCAAATCAAAAAATTCGTTGCCAAAAAGAATTGCCAGCAAAGAGGGAAGATGCATCGGTTTTCGATTATTTCCTTTGTTGGATTATAGATGATGCGGAGCGTTATCAATGCTGGCTGCGACGCTGCACGTATCCGAAGCATAACGAGACACGGCGTCTTTGGCGGTTTTTTGGGGGAAACGTCGGACGAAATACAACGCTAAACCCCGCGCGTTGCAACGGCATCCAAGTGCAGCGGGATTTTCAGGTCTTAAAACTTCTCGCGGGAGGAAATTTATGGCGCAGCACGGAATGTTACGGGATTACCGCTTTACCGACGCCGCGGAAGACATCCGAGGCTCCAAATTGTATGGCGTGAACAATGAGAAACTGGGCAAGATCGATGACGTTATCTTTGATCACTCCAGCGGGGTCATTCGTTATGTGGTAGTTGACACTGGCGGTTGGCTCTCTACCAAGAAATTTCTGGTTCCGGCGGATCGCCTGCGGGCTTCTGCCCAGCACCAGGACGATTTCGAGGTAGAACTGAGCAAGGAGCAGGTTGAAGGATTCCCGCCCTATGACGAATCGCACTTGGAATCCGATGAGCAATTTGCGGACTACGAAGGCCGCTACCGCTCAAAGTGGGAAAACGGTCCCGTCATGCACCGCGCCGAGACCGACCGCAATATTACTCCGACCACGGAACAAATGGCGGGCAATGCCGTCTCCGAGCGCGCATCGGGCGCCCCCAAACTTCGTTTACTTCGTCCAGCACTCCATCCGGCACAGTGCAGTCGAATAACGTCGACACCGGCGCGTTTACTGAAGGCGGATTTGCTTCCGGCACAGATTCTGTCGTGATCAGCCAGGGCGCGAACGGAATCGGCCCGCGCTGGGACCGCTTTCAGGATCGTCTGCGCGAGCGCCGCAAAGAAGTGATCAACACCGGACGCACCCCGGAGAGCGCGGACAAATACCGCAAGGCAGGTTAGTCTCCCCTGTGCTTCAGAAAGCCACGGCTCCGGCCGTGGCTTTTCTTGGTTTGAGGCGGCCCTTTTCCCTAACCCCGGATGCCGCGCTTTCATGCTATTCTTCGCAAAACTTCATCCCTTCTGAAGGATGGCCTGGTGCTGGTCGAGTTGCACTTAGAGAATTACGCCGTCATCGACAACGCGGCGGTGGAGTTCGCCTCCGGCCTGAATCTTCTAACGGGTGAAACCGGTGCGGGCAAATCCATCTTGATCGACGCGCTGGCGCTGCTGTTGGGCGAAAAAGCTTCCAGCGACGTCATTCGCGCAGGGGCGGAACGCGCGGTCGTCTCGGCCGTTTTTGAGTGCGCTGGCGTTTCGGAATCCAAAATCGAAGAGGTATTGGAAGATCATGGCCTGGATGTATCGGACGACGGATCACTGATTGTGCGCCGCGAGATTGTGGCCGGGGGCAAGGGCCGGGTCTTCGTAAATAACCAGGCGGCTACGGTGGCGGTCCTGCGGCAACTGGCGCCGCATCTGGCAACGATCCACGCACAGAACGAGTCGCTGCTCTCCTTCGATGCAACGGCGCGCCTGCAACTTCTCGATGCCTTCGCCACCAGTCAGTTGGAGCCAGTGATCAAGGCGCATGAAGAGTGGAAGGAAATTCGACAGCGAATCGAAGAGTTAGAGCAGGGCGAACAGGATCGCTTGCGGCTGGTCGATTTGTGGATCTTTCAGCGCCGCGAGATCGACGAAGCCAAACTGCAAGCCGGTGAGGATGAGGAACTGGAAACCGAAAAGCGAGTGCTGGCGAATGCGGAGAAAATCTACAACGCTGCCATGCAGGCCTTCGATCTGCTTTACGAGGGCGACGCCTCCACTTCCGGCTCGCTGCGAGCCGCGCAAAAGCAAGTGGAAGAATTGGCGCGTTTCGAGCCCAAGTTTCAAGAAGCCTTGGCCGCGCTGCAGACGGCGCGCATCAGCGTGGAAGATGTGGGCGCAACACTGCGCGATTATGCCGGCGGGATCCACGCCTCGCCAGAACATCTTGCAGAAGTGGAAGATCGCCTGGCTCTGCTTGATCGCCTGAAACGCAAGTACGGTCCCACGCTGGAAAATGTGATCGCCTTTGGCACGGACGTGACGCGCAAGCTTTCCGAGATTGAAAACAAGGATGAAATCCTGCGCGAACTGCGCGCCCAGATGGCGAAAGCCGCCGCGGAGTACTTGCAAGCCGCGCGCTCACTTTCCAAAAAACGCGAAGCGGCGGCGCGAAAATTGGAAAAACTGGTTGAGACCGAGATCAATGACCTGGCCATGAAATCGACCTTCCAGATTCACCTCACATCCTCGGAGCAGGAAGGGAACTGGTCTCAGTCTGGAATCGATGAAGTGGTTTATATGATCGCGACGAATCCCGGCGAACCGCTGCGTCCACTCGAACACGTTGCTTCCGGCGGCGAATTATCGCGAGTGATGCTGGCGCTGAAAGTCAGTGTCGAACCGAAACACGCGGTGCGGGCCCCGATGCCTGCGAAAGCCAGCTCCACTCGCCCTGCTGCCCAGCGCACCATGGTATTTGACGAAATCGATACCGGTATCGGAGGCCGCGCCGCAGAAGCTGTCGGCAAGAAACTGAAGGCACTGGCCCGTGCCAATCAGGTTCTCTGCGTCACTCATCTTCCCCAGATTGCAACCTTCGCCGATCATCACTATGTTATCGAAAAGAAAGAGTCCGGGGGACGCACTCGCACCAACATTCGCCTTATCACTGGCGACGCCCGCACCGAAGAAGTAGCTCGCATGCTGAGCGGAGCCAAGCTCACCGAAACATCGCGCAAGCATGCCGAGCAAATGATCAAAACGAACGCCTGAATGCGCCCCAGCCAGCAATGGCAAGTGCTTTTGAAAGACGGTAAATTGAACTTGACCAATATGGTGTATATTAGCTAACATGAGTTAGCTAATATTGGTGTTTTCATGCAAACCATCACCATCCACAAAGCCAAGACACAACTCTCGAGGCTCATTGAAAAGGCTTTGCAAGGCGAGGAAATAGTAATCGCTCGGGGGAAACAGCCAGTCGTGAAACTGGTCGCGATTCCGAACAGCGTTCCCGCGCGCAAACCGGGTGCTCTCAAAGGAAAGATCTCTTACTCTGCCGATGCCTTCGACCCACTGACCGATCAGGAACTGAAAGATTTAGGTTTCGAGTGATCGCTGACCCGCCGGGAAAATGAAGTTTCTGCTCGACACGCACGTTTTGGTTTGGTGGCTGGAAGATGCGGAGCAGCTTTCTACTGAGGCTGCAAAAACAATCGGAAACCCTGAGCACACAATCCTGATCTCAGCCGTCGTGGGTTGGGAGCTTGCGATCAAGGTGAAAACTGGCAAGATGAAACCGCAGTCAATCCTCGACGGGCTGAATCGGATTTTGGTCCGGGAGTCGTTCTCCGAATTGCCGATTACGCTTGACGCAGCAGTCCGAGCGGGCTCGCTTCCACTCCACCATCGAGACCCATTTGACCGATTGCTTGTAGCCCAGGCTCAATGCTTGGATGTGCCCGTGCTCAGTGCCGACGTCATTCTTGACCGGTACGATATTAGGCGGGTGTGGTAAGTGAATCCATTCGCTGCCCTAAAATCCCCGTCCACTGCTAATCCCCGCCGTTTCTGTGGCTTACGTTGACCAGAATGGTCCTTTCCGGTAGTTTATGGGTATCGCCACAATGGGATTCGTGTACCCTGAATGTAAAGATTTCAGGCCTGATTTTGCATCTTAAAGAGGGTGGATTGGGTCTTATAACCATCGCATCCAGGGGAGTTTGATTTGCCAAATAGCACGGGAAAAACTTTACTTTTGCTGAAACCGCGAGGCTTTTGCGCCGGGGTAGTCCGGGCCATTGATGTGGTCCGCATCGCGCTGGAAGCTTTCGGGCCGCCGATTTATGTGCGCAAAGAGATCGTCCATAACAGTTTTGTAGTGGACGAACTGCGGGGCAAAGGCGCCATCTTCGTCGATTCCGAAGATGAAGTTCCCAACGGCGAGCGCGTTATCTATAGCGCCCACGGAGTATCGCCGGAAGTCCGCGAGCATAGCGCGCGCCGCGGCCTGCGTGTGATTGACGCCACCTGTCCATTGGTCACCAAGGTTCACGTGGAAGCGGTAAAGTTTGCCAAGGAAGGCTACTCGCTCATTCTGATTGGTCACCACGATCACGATGAAGTTGTGGGAACGCTGGGTGAGGCGCCGCTGGTCACGCAAGTGGTAGGCAATCCTGAGCAAGTGAAGTCGCTCTCGGTGCCCGATCCCGACCGCGTGGCTTATCTTACCCAGACCACGCTCAGCCTGGATGAAACCAAGGATATTATCGCGGCGCTGAAAACGAAGTTCCCCAACATTAAAGGGCCGGCGGCGCAGGATATTTGCTACGCCACCGAAAACCGCCAGGTGGCGGTAAAGCAGGTCGCCTCCGACGCCGACTTGTTACTAGTGGTGGGTTCGGAAAACAGTTCCAATTCCAATCGTCTGGTGGAAGTGGCTCGCAACCTGGGTACGAATTCGCATCTGATCGACAGCTATAAGGACATTCAACCTGGTTGGCTGGTCGACGTTAAAACCATCGCATTGACAGCTGGCGCATCCGCGCCGGAATGTCTGGTGGAAGAGGCCATGAAGTTTCTAGCCACCAAGGGTTTCGACAATGTGCAGGAACTCGAAGTGATGCCGGAAAACGTACGCTTCGGTCTGCCGCCGGAGATTGTCGAAGCCATTGCCGCCGCTCCGGCCACTGCAACCGCGGACTAACGGAGCCGCAAAACCAATGGACAGCAACTCCCCCAATGCAAACTTAGCCTCCGAGCCGCAACTCAGGTTTGGAAAAATCGATGGCCTGGCCAGCCGCGTAGGCGCGGCCGTGTCCGCTGCGCGCACGTTTCTTTTTTCCACGCAGCATGCGGAGGGTTACTGGTGTGGCGAACTCGAAGCCGACACCACGCTCGAGTCCGACTACATCCTGCTGCACACGTTGCTCGGTACCGGTGATCAGCCGCGCTTCCAGAAAGCCGCCAACTGGATCATCCAGCACCAGAACGAAGACGGCGGCTGGAGCATCTACGAAGCTGGTCCGTCAAACATCAGCGCTTCTGTGAAAGCCTATTTCGGATTGAAACTGGCCGGATATACGGCGGATCATCCTGTGCTGCAACGGGCCCGCAAAAAAATTCTCGAACTCGGCGGCGTCACGGAAGTTAATACTTTCACCAAAATCTATCTCTGTTTCTTCGGACAATACGATTACGACGCAGTCCCCGCCATTCCGCCCGAGATCGTGCTGTTTCCTAATTGGTTCTGGTTTAACATCTACGAAATTTCTTCCTGGTCGCGCGCCATCCTGGTGCCGCTCTCGATCTGCTACGCCAAGAAGCCGTTCAAGAAAATTCCTCGCGAGATGGGAGTGGAAGAACTTTTCGTCGGCGGCATGAGTAAATCGCGCATGCACCTGCGCTGGTCGAAGAAGCTGGTTTCGTGGCGAAATTTCTTTCTCTGTCTTGACCGTCTTACTCACTGGTTTGAGCGGGTTCATATTCGCCCGTTGCGTTCCATCGCATTGAAGAAGGCCGAAAAGTGGATGCTCGAACGCTTCGAGATGAGTGACGGCCTGGGTGCAATTTATCCCTCAATGATGAACGCCATCATCGCTTTGCGTGCGCAAGGATATTCCCTCGACGATCCGCAAGTGATTCGCGCGCTCGATGAATTCGAAAAGCTGGGCATCGAAGAGCGCGTCGACGGCGAAGATACTTTCCGTATGCAGCCCTGTATGTCTCCAGTGTGGGACACGGCCTATGCCATGTTCGCCCTCGGCGAAGCCGGAGTCTCCGCCACCGATCCGCGCATGGTGAAATGCGCCGACTGGATTCTGCAAAAGCAGGTTCGCAACCCCGGCGACTGGCAGATCAAAAACAAAGAAGGCAAGCCGGGCGGATGGTACTTCGAATTCAACAACGAGTTTTATCCCGACGTGGATGACAGCGCCATGGTCTGCCTTGCGCTCAGCCGCGTCGAGCATCCCAATGGACGCTATCAACGGGAGTCCGTGCAGCGCGCCATCGACTGGATCTTGTCCATGCAGTGCAAGAACGGCGGCTTTGCCTCCTTCGACAAAGACAATGACAAGATGGTGTTCCAGCACATCCCGTTCGCAGATCACAACGCCATGCTTGATCCCGCGACCGTCGACATCACCGGCCGCATTCTGGAAATGATGGCGACGTACGGCTACGACAAGAATCATCCTGCGGTGAAGCGCGCCATCACCTTCATTAGAGAAGAGCAGGAGCCTGACGGCAGTTGGTTCGGCCGCTGGGGTGTCAATTACATTTACGGTACCGCGCTGGTGCTGCGCGGCCTGGAAGCCATCGGCATGGACGATCACGAGCCCTGCATTCAGCAAGGCGCTGAGTGGCTGCGCATGATGCAGAATCCCGACGGCGGCTGGGGCGAGACGGTTGGTTCTTACGACGATCCGTCTCTACGCGGCGTCGGCGAAAGCACTCCCTCGCAAACCGCGTGGGCGATTCTCGGCATTCTGGCCGTCGGCGACATCCGCAGCGACTCTGTTGCCCGCGGCATCGCCTACCTGCTACGTACGCAAAAAGAAGATGGCTCATGGGACGAGCCGCTTTTCACCGGCACCGGCTTCCCGCGGGTGTTTTATCTGAAGTATCACCTCTACCGCCAGTATTTCCCGCTGCTCGCGCTGACGACCTATGCCAAGGTGATGGAGAGGAACGGCAATTAGCATTCAGCACTCAGCATTCAGCCGGTTATCGTTCTTCTATGCTCACGTCGACCTCGACTCTGCGCGTCTAGCGCTGAATGCTGAGTGCTGAATGCTAGCTTTCCTCACAGGCGCAACCGGCTTCCTTGGCTCCCACGTCGCCCGCGCTCTCGCGGAGCAGGGTGCGCAACTCCGCCTGCTCGTCCGCCCCACCAGCAATCTGAAAAATCTCGCAGGCCTCCCCGCCGAAACCGCCACCGGAGATCTCCGCGACCCGGCCTCTCTCGAAAAAGCCATGTCCGGCTGCGACACCGTCTTCCACGTCGCCGCCGACTACCGCCTCTGGCT
The DNA here is from genome assembly GCA_963758565.1 of uncultured Acidobacteriota bacterium. Taxonomy (GTDB): domain Bacteria; phylum Acidobacteriota; class Terriglobia; order Terriglobales; family Acidobacteriaceae; genus Sulfotelmatobacter. Next base: position 70,578 of record CAVWVX010000003.1, read on the forward strand.
GCGCGATCCGGAAGAAATGTACCGCTCTAACGTCGAAGGTACGCGCGCCATTCTTGAAGCCGCTCGCAAAAATAAGGTCCACGCGGTCGTCTACACCTCCAGCGTCGCCACGATCGGCTTTAACTCCAACGGCCGTCCTGCCGACGAAGATTCCCCCGTTGCTCTCGCTGACATGATCGGCCACTATAAGCGATCCAAATTCATGGCCGAACAAATCGCTCTCGATGCCGGACGCAGCGGCATGCGCGTTGTCACAGTCAATCCCACCACGCCGGTGGGCGAGCAGGACATCAAGCCAACCCCCACCGGCCGCATCATCCTCGACTTTCTCAAACGCAAATTTCCCGCTTACGTTGAAACTGGATTGAATCTGGTTGACGTCCGTGTCTGCGCCCAGGGCCACATTGCAGCTCTCGAAAAAGGCAAGAGCGGAGAGCGCTATATTCTTGGCGGGGAGAACCTTACACTCAAGCAAATTCTGGATAAACTCGGCGCGATTTCCGGCCTGCCTTCGCCGACAGTCAAACTTCCATACTTCGTCGCCTTCGCCGCCGGAGCGATCGATCAAACTATCTCCTCGTTTATCCCTAACCGTGATCCCCGCGCCACGATTGAGACGGTCCGCATGGGCAAGAAAAAAATGTGGGCCAGTTCCGCCAAAGCCGAGCGCGATCTGGGATGGCAGACCGTCCCCATCGACGACGCTCTGCGCCGGGCGGTAGAGTGGTTCCGGGCGAACTCCTATGTCTAGGACCGTCATCGTCGCCGCGCTCGAACGTGAAGTCAGTGGATTCGTCCGCCACTTCACTCGCTCTCAGCACACTCACGACGGCCGCGCCTATACCTTCTTCGAGCACGAAAATCTTATCGTCGTCTGCGGCGGCATCGGCGCAGAAGCTGCCCGGCGGGCCGCGGAAACCGCCATAGCGATCTACCATCCTGCTGAAATTCACTCCGTCGGCTTTGCCGGCGCGCTCACTGCGCAACTGCGGGTTGGCGACGTCATCACTCCCGCCGTCGTCATTGACGCCGGCAACGGCAGCCGCATCCCCATTCCGGGCGGAGATGGCGCACTGATAACGTTCATGGACGTGGCCAGTTCGGCGCAAAAAGCCAATCTGGCGAAAGCCTACGCAGCCCAAGCTGTGGACATGGAAGCCAGTGGCGTGGGCGCTGCTGCCCACGCCCATAACCTCACTTTTGGCGCAACTAAAGTCATCTCTGACGGGTTAGATTTTGAGATGCCCCAGACAGCCCGCTTCATCGACTCTCAGGGCCGTTTCAAAACCGCCGCCTTCGTCCTTTACGTGTCGCTTCGTCCATGGCTCTGGTCGCGAACCGTGCAACTGGCCCGTAACAGCAAGCGTGCAACCCGGAACTTAAGCGAGCACTTGCAGAAATTGTTCTCTTCGAGTTGCATGAAGATCGCGCCAGAAATTATTGAAACAAAGACCAGTTAGCCTTCATCTAAGTGCCAATGGGGATTGCCGGACAACTCGCCATCGATAACCATACGCATGCGGTCCCGGCTACCATGCTCGCCGCCGTTTACCGTGGTGTAAATGACGTTCGCCTGGAAACCGTGCCGGTTCCAAAAATTGGTCCCGGCGAAATTCTTCTGCGGGTTCACACTTGCGGCGTGTGCGGCACCGACCTCAAAAAAATTGCCACCGGATCACACTCCGCTCCCCGCATCTTCGGCCACGAAACTTCTGGAGTGGTCGCCGCCGTCGGCGCCAATGTAAAAAACTTCGCCCTTGGTGATCGCGCCGTTGTCTTCCACCACATCCCCTGCCGGCAGTGCTACTACTGCCAGCATAAGACTTTCGCCCAATGCGAGACCTACAAGAAAGTGGGATGCACAGCCGGGTTTGAACCCTCTGGCGGAGGTTTTGCCGAATACGTTCGCGTAATGGATTGGATCGTCGAGCAGGGAACGGTCCGGATTCCGCCCGGCATCTCCTTCGAGCAAGCCTGCTTCGTCGAACCGGTGAATACGTGTATGAAGGGCATTGCCACGCTGAATCTTCAGCCGGGCGAGACCGTGCTGGCCATCGGCCAAGGCCCCATCGGCATCATATTAAGTGTTCTGGCACGAAGGGCAGGGGCCACGGTTATCACTTCCGATTTGTACGCCGAGAGGCTTAGAATAGGACAAAGCCTTGGTTTCAAAGATAGGATTGATGCGTCGCAGCAGGATGCCGTGCGCTCTGTGCGGGAGCGGACAGAAGGTCGAGGCGCTGACGCTGTAGTCTTAGCTGTCGGCAGCAATTCCTTGATCCGTCCCGCCATGGATGCGGCGCGTCCTGGTGGACGGATTTTGTTATTTGCCCAGACCCAGCGCGGAGAAACAATTGTAGACCCGGCTGCGATTTGCGTTGATGAGAAGGCGCTCCTCGGCTCCTATAGCGCTTCGGTAGATTTGCAGGAAGATTCGGTTCGCTTTGTGATGAACCGTGAGATGGATCTGGAACAATTGATTAGTCACCGTTTTCCGCTGCAGGATGCCGCCCGGGCGTTAGAGCTCGCGGCCCATCCGCAGCCCGCATCGATGAAAATCGTGATTCAGCCCGGGATGGCCTGGGAAGGAAACCAGCAGTGAACGGAAAAATGACCGCCGCCGTCCTGTACGGCAAAGAAGACATCAAGATTGAACGGGTCCCAATTCCTCGCGTGGAAAAGGGCGAAGTTCTGGTCAAAGTGCAGGTGGCGCTCACCTGTGGTACCGACCTGAAGGTCTATCAGCGGGGGTATCACGCCCGCATGATCGTCCCTCCCGCGCTTTTCGGCCACGAACTTGCCGGAGTCATTGAGGAAGTGGGCGAAGGGGTACACGCCTTTAAGAAAGGCATGCGCGTGGTCGCTCTGAATTCCGCGCCCTGCCAGATGTGTTTTTATTGTTCCAAACACCAGGAAAATCTTTGCGAAGATCTTCTCTTCAACAACGGCGCTTACGCCGAATATATCCGCGTTCCGCGCCGCATTGTTGAAGCCAATATGCTGGTCATCCCGCAGAACGTCAGCTTTGAAGACGCAGCCATGACCGAGCCTTTGGCCTGCGTTCTGCGTGGCCTGCATGAAACCAAAGTCGAGATCGGCGACACCGTCACCATCATCGGCGGAGGCCCCATCGGCCTGATGTTTGTGCAAGTCGCGCGCGCCATCGGGTGCAACGTAATCTCAGTCGTCAAACGCGACGAGCAGGTGATTGCCGCCAAGCACATGGGCGCGCATGAGATAGTGCAGACGACCAAAGTGCCGAACGTTATTGAGGCCGTGCGCGCACTCACTCCGCAGAAGCGCGGATGTGATGTTGTCATTGAAGCCGTTGGACGCCCCGAGGCCTGGGAGTGGACGGTCGAGATGGTGCGTAAAGGCGGCACCGTCAACTTCTTCGGCGGATGCGCCAGCGGCTCCAAAGTGCAGCTCGATACCAACCGTCTGCACTACTCCGAAATCACTTTGAAGGCTACGTTCCACCACACGCCGGAAACCGTGCGACGCGCTTTCGGATTGATTGCCGCCAAGAAAATTCGCCCCACCGATTACATTACGGGCGAAGCGCCGCTTTCCAGCTTGCAAAAAGTGCTGCGCCATATGCTGAACCGCGGCGGCGACATCAAAACGGCCATCATTCCCGGGCATTAGTCGCGGATTGGGGCCCCTAGTGGCGCCATGCGAAAGCCCGGCAACGGGAGTGCCGGGGAAGAAGGAAGCGAGAACAAGTCCTGTAGGGACGGCACGTATCATCCATTCCTTACTCTAAAATGTCCTTGCTGAATGACTCCTGCATCCACTGATTCTCGCGTCTCGACCGTCTCACCCGCCGCCACCGGTTGGTCCCGGCTGCCTGCCGCGTACGCCATCCCATCCTTCACTCCATCTCTGCAAGCTTCCCAGGAGTACTGCCGCCACCTCGCCCGCACCCACTACGAAAATTTCTCCGTCGCGACCTGGTTTCTTCCCAAGAATCTGCGCCAGGATTTCCTCAACGTTTACGCCTATTGCCGTATCTCTGACGATCTTGGCGATGAAGTCGGCGATCCCGCGCTCTCGCTCGCGCTGCTGGACGAATGGCAAATCGAGCTCGATGCCTGCTATGCCGGCGCTCCCCGCCATCCGGTTTTCGTTGCTCTCGCCGAAACCGTGCGCAAGTTCGAAATCCCCAAACACGAGTTTTCCGATCTTCTCATTGCGTTCCGTCAGGACCAGACCGTCACCCGCTTTGAAACTTTTGCTGACGTTCTCGCCTACTGCCGTTACTCCGCCAATCCTGTTGGCCACCTCGTTCTTTATCTTTGTGGATACAGCGATGCCGAGCGCCAGCAACTCTCCGACTTCACCTGCAGCGCATTGCAGTTGGCTAACTTCTGGCAGGATGTCACCGTCGACTACGCCAAAGGCCGCATTTATCTTCCGCTCGAAGACTTGCGGCGCTTTTATGTGAGCGAAGAAGATCTAGCGCTCGAGCGCAACACTCCCGCCTTCCGCGATCTGATGAAATTTGAGGTCGAACGCGCTCGCGAATGGTTTGACCGCGGCCTTCCGCTGGTTCAAAAAGTGAATAAAGACTTGGCCGTCGATCTCGAACTCTTCACCCGTGGCGGACAGGAAATTCTCAATGCCATCGAACGCCAGGACTTCGCTGTCCTCGGCCGCCGCCCGGTTATCTCCAAGCGGCGAAAACTGGCGCTGGTTGCGCGCGCTGCGCTGGGGAAGATACTGTGAGCGCGCCCGCACAGCAAGCTCTCACTGCCTGGACGCCGGTGCCGGCCCAGTTGGCGATCGCGTACTCCGTCTGCCGCGGCATTACTCGCAGCCAGGCAAAGAATTTTTATTACGCCTTTCTGGTTCTGCCCAAGCGCAAGCGCGAGGCTCTCTGCGCCGTGTATGCATTCATGCGCCGTTGCGACGACATTACCGACGATGCCGCTATCACCCCTGAGGAGCGCCGCTTCAAACTCGAAACCTGGCTGGCTGCGCTGCACCGCGCCCAGCAAGGCGAACCCACGGACGATCCCATCCTGCTTGCGCTGACCGACGCGCAACGCCGTTTCACCATCCCCGCCGGATTGCTGGACGAACTCGCCATGGGTACTGCCATGGATGTGGTCGATCCGGGCGTCAATTCTGATGCTGCCAATTCTGGCGTTGGCAATCCCAACATTGACAATCAGACATCCCCAACTCCTCACCTCACCATTCAATACCGCACGTTCGAAGATCTGAAGGTTTATTGCTACCGGGTGGCTTCGGTTGTCGGCCTCGTCTGCATTCACATTTTCGGTTATCGCGATCCCGCCGCCGAGCCTCTCGCCGAACAATGCGGACTCGCCTTCCAACTCACCAACATCATTCGCGACGTTAAAGAAGACGCAGCCATGGGCCGCGTTTATCTGCCTGAAGAAGATCTGGTGAGGTTTGGATTGTCCGCCGAAGAGCTGTTAGCCACGCCAGATGTCGCCCGCTTCCGGCCGCTGCTCGCGTTCGAAGCCGATCGCGCGCGCGAGCTTTATCTCTCTGGAGATCAACTCATCCCGTACATCGCGGAAGACAGCCAGCCCGCATTATGGGTGCTGATCAACATCTACCGCAAACTACTGGAAAGAATCTCCGAACGCCAGTACGACGTCTTCACCGCCAAAGTCAGCCTCACCGTCAGCGAAAAACTACGTGTGCTCGGCAAAGGCTTTCTGCAGCGCATCACGTGATGATTTTTCAGTTCTCGTAGATAATCATCACAGCCTTGAATGACCTCGAACTCTCAACAATCTGTAGCCATCGCAGGCGGCGGACTCGCTGGACTTGCGGCTGCCTGCGCCTTGGCCGACCACGGCTACCGCGTTACTCTTTTTGAGCGCCGTCCGTATCTCGGTGGACGCGCTTCCTCCTACGAGCACCCTGGAACTGGCGAGGTGGTCGATAACTGCCAGCATGTTCTGTTTCGCGTCTGCACCAACCTGGTCGAGTTCTACCAGCGCATCGGCGTCGCCGATCAAATTCGTTGGTATGAGGATATGACCTTCATCGAGCCCGGGGGCCGTACCAGCGTGATGCACGCGTCGCCGCTTCCCGCGCCGCTTCACACCGGTCCATCATTTCTTCGCTTTCCGTTTCTCAACAGCAAAGACAAACTCGCCATCTCGCGCGCGATTGCCGCTCTCACACTTAAGCCGCAACCTGATAGCGGACAATCCTTTCTCGACTGGTGTCATCGTCACGGCCAGACCGAAGCTGCCATCGAGCGCTTCTGGAAGCCAATCCTCATCAGCGCACTTAGCGAAGACCTCGATCTCATCTCGATCTCGTATGCGGCGCAAGTTGTGCGGGAGTCGATGAAGTCGCCGGAAGCGCGTCACATGGGCGTCCCCACCCTGCCGCTCACCGAACTCTACAATCGCGCCGGGGACTATGTTCGGGAGCGCGGCGGGAAAATCCTTTTGCGCACTTCGGTAGAGTCTTTCTCTCCCGGCGATTCACGCGTGCAGGTTCGTACCAACAGTGCCGAAGAGAACTACGATTACCTGATTCTCGCTTTGCCGTTCGAGAATGTTGATCGCGTGCTTCCGCAAACGCCTGAGGCTGCGGCGCTGCGCGAACAGCTCTCGCACTTCACGCACGCGCCCATCACCGGCATTCATCTCTGGTTCGACCGTCAGATTACCGATCTCGATCACGCTGTGCTGCTCGACCGCACCATTCAATGGATGTTCCACAAGTCACTCCTGCACGCGCAGCGCGCTTCCGGGGGCGAGTCGACTGGCAGCTACATCGAACTAGTCGTCAGCGCTTCCAAGTCGCTGATCGATAAATCGCGTTCCGAGATTGTCGATCTAGCGCTGGGGGAAGTGCGCGAGTTCTTTCCCGCAGCGCGTTCCGCGAACCTGGTCAAGTCCACCGTAATCAAGGAAGTTCACGCGACCTATTCGCCGCGACCGGGAATCGACGCGTACCGTCCTTCGCAAGCCACCGTTTGGCCGCGCGTTTTTCTGGCGGGGGATTTCACTGCTACAGGTTGGCCTGCGACCATGGAAGGAGCAGTGCGCAGCGGATATCTTGCGGCAGAAGGTTTGATGAGGAAGGCGGGAGAGGAAACAAGGATAATAGTTCCCGATCTGCGCGCGACTGGGCTGATGCGCTTGTTCGGCGCGTAACCGTTTAATTGTGGCGTACGTGTTCGCCAATCATCTTCAGCACAAACCTGGGAGCATGATTTTTCATCAGCTGCTCGAGGCCAGGTTCAAATTCATGCAGCAAGTTCATGCCGGCATCGTTGCCCATGGTCGAGCCTAAATCGCTGACCGGGGCGCTGGCTGACCTTCTCCAGTAAGGTCGGGATGCGGTATCGGCGGCGACGGCGGTCAATGCTCGTACAAAATAAGATGTGTTGAGGCGTTCGCGGCCGGTGTCGTCGCGGATAAGAAAAACTCGGGCGGCCGCATTCGTGGCGCGACCCATCAGACCGGTGCTGTCAGCCAGCGGTTCGCTCGACGTCCGCCGCGAAACTGTGGGGTTCAAGTACTTCTCCCAAAGAGCATTGGTGCGTGTCGGCGCGTTTTGTTGGGGAATGAGGGAAGCTAGCTGACCCCACTCCTTTGTGCTCTTAATCACTTCAGGAGTAAAGGCGACAAAAACCGAGAAGAATTGCCCTCCGCGAACTTGCCCCGCGGCCTGCGCCGAAGGCGCATTGGGCAGGGCGTTCTGGCACGTTCCAATACAGGTAGCGAACAGGACGGAAAGCCCGATGGGTACCAATTGCTTCAGCATGGTTACTCTGCCAGTGCCTAGCTCAACCTGATGCAGCATTCCAATGGCCAATCGCCCAATCCTATTGCCAATTTCCGGACAGGTATTCGACGATAAAACAGCCACTTCGGTTGTGATGTAGTTATACGATCGGCCGTTTGGGCTTTTGTAGTTCAGCTAAAGTGCAAACCATTGCCCATTCGTGCCACACTTTTGTCCCGCGTGACGCAGATTCGCTTTTTCCTTTAATAACTGTGCATCTGAGCTGGCGGCCACCGAAGTCCTTCTAACATGCGAATCGTGATTGCCGAACGGACCGTCCTGAAGCAGTTCGTTTTGCGAGAGCGCAAGGTTTTTTCGCGGACCAGCCTGTTTTTGATATAGTTCCGCACTGTTATGCCGAGTCCACTCCCACCTGCCGCGCCTGTTACGTCTCTTACCCGCAATCAGATCCGCGGCTTTTGGGCCTCGTGGGGCGGATGGACCTTAGACGGCATGGACTCCTTCGTCTATGCCCTCGTTCTCGTCCCCTCGCTGCGCGAGTTGCTGCCGCGTTCCGGCATCGCGGCTACCAAAGCCAACATCGGCCAGTACGGCGGCCTGCTCTTTGCGCTTTTTCTGGTTGGCTGGGGACTCGCTTTCATGTGGGGACCGGTTGGCGACAAGTTTGGCCGCGTGCGCACGCTGATGCTCACCATTGTCTGGTATTCACTGTTCACGTTCCTGAGCGCATTCGTAACCAGCGTCTGGCAGTTAGCGATCTTGCGGCTACTCGCGGGCATTGGCATTGGCGGCGAGTGGGCGATGGGCGGAACTTTCGTCGCTGAAGAGTGGCCCGAAGACCGCCGTCGTATGGGTGCCGGCTACATGCACACGGGATACTACGTTGGCATCTTTCTGGCGGCGCTGGCGAACTATGGCATTGGCAGCCACTACGGATGGCGCGCTATGTTCATTGTCGGGGGCGTGCCCGCACTACTGCTGGCATGGGTTCGCCACGGCGTGGTCGAGCCTGCGACCTGGAAGAAGAAGGAAACCGTGGTGCGGTCGTGGGCAGTATGGCGTCCCTTCGCAATTTTATTTTCGGCGCGATGGCGAAGACGAACGATCATTAATGCGTTACTGATGCTCGCGTCCATCTGCGGATTGTGGGCTGGCACCGTCTACGTCCCCGCCGCAATCACTGCGCTGGCCGAGGCCGGAGGCCGAGTTGGCCCCGCCGCTGCGCAGTTGGCCTCCTACGGAATTATGCTGGTATCGTTTGCCACGATCTTAGGCTGCCTGGCGATGCCTTCGCTGGCCGAGCGCCTCGGCCGCCGCGGTGCGCTGGCATTGTTCTTTGCTTTAATGCTTGTCTTCATTGCACTGACCTTCGGCAAAATTTTCTATCTGGGGCCAGGCGCTTTGCCCATATTTTTCGTCTGCCTGTTTTTTCTGGGATTAGGCGGGGCCAACTTCGCCGTCTACACACTCTGGTTGCCGGAACAATATCCCACGGAATGCCGCGCCAGCGCTTTCGCCTTCGCTACTTCGTTTGCGCGCTTCGGCGGAGCTGGAATTACTTTTCTAGTCGGCAGCGGAGTTCGCCATTACGGCTCGTTGGGGATTCCAGTAGCCTTGACCGCCATCGCCTTTGGGATTGGTTTGCTGCTGATCCCACTCTCCGCCGAGACCCGCGGCCAACGCCTGCCCACATAGCCGGCAATCGCATACAGGTTCTGAAATCGTGAATGGTATCCCTCGCGAAGCGAAGGACCTTGATTTGCCGAAAGGCTGTTTCCTGTATCACCTGGCCGCAGCATTCTTCGCCAGCAGCTTCACGCAGTTGTAAACCGTTCGAGTGCAAGTCATGGGCAGTCCAACCCGCTCTCCCAACTCGACGACAGAACCGACGATCGCTTCCAATTCCAGCGGTCGTCCCGCTTCCAGATCCTGCAACATGGAAGTCTTGTGCTCGCCAACTTTTTCCGCTCCCGCAATCCGCTGGTCGATGGTAATGGGCAATTCCATTCCGAGTTTGTGGGAGACCGCTTCCACTTCCTGCATGATGCTGCGAATCACCGACGAGGTTCCCGGATCACGCGCGATCTGCGCCAGCGTGCCGCGGGTCAGCGCGCTGACTGGATTGAACGATGCATTACCCAGAACCTTCACCCAAATCTCGTGACGAATGCGCGTGGTCACCGGACAGCGCAAGCCCGAAGCGATCAGCGCCTCGGCAATTTGCCGCATGCGCTCGGAGCGGGTCCCGTCCGGTTCGCCCATGGTGATGCGGTTGCCTTCGATGTGCTGAATCACTCCGGGGGAAGAAATTTCAGTGGCAAAATATACGATCGATCCAACCACGCTGCGCGCTTCAATGGCCGATGAGATCACGCCATCGGGATCGATGCGATCCAGACGCAACCCATTCCACTCTCCACCGAAGCCCTGAAAGAACCACCAGGGAATTCCATTTTGCGTGCTGACCACAGTCGTGTCGGGACCGAGCACGGGCTTCAGTTGCGGCGCAAGCTGAATCAGGGCATGGGCTTTCACCGCGAGAAACACCACGTCACATACCCCAGCTTCTTCCAGGGAACCGACAATACGCGGCTTGGCGAGGAAGTTGCCTTCGCTACTTTTTACCTCCACGCCGTTTTCCTGCATGGCGCGAAGATGCGGACCGCGGGCGAAGAGCGTCACATCGAATCCGGCTCGCGACAGGCGCGCGCCCAGGTAGGCTCCAATGGCTCCCGCGCCGGCGATTAAAAATTTCATTTCCTACTCTCTGTTCTTATTTCTTCCACCGAGGTTGGCTTCTACTTTTGATCATCCAGAAGCGCGCTGGCCACGGCGCGGCGGCGAATCTTTCCCGTGGCTGTGGTCGGAATGCTTTTTACCAGATAAATCTTTTTCGGACACTTATATTCGGCAATCGCCTCCCGGCAATGTTTGATGAGCGCGGATTCGGTTGCACCGTGAGGTTCGTGCAGAACAACGGCAGCGGCAACTTCTTCCCCCAGCGTCGGGTGTTCGCAGCCGAAAGTAACCGCTGCGGCCACTGCGGGATGCTTCAACAAAATCTCATCGACTTCGTGCGGAGCAATGTTTTCGCCTCCGCGGATGATGATGTCTTTAATGCGTCCGGTCAGGTGCAGGTAGCAATCTTCATCAAGATAGCCTTGGTCTCCGGTCCGGAACCAGCCGTTGACGAAGGCCGTGGCGTTGGCTTCGGGATTATTGTCGTACCCACGAAACACATTGGCGCCTTGAATGGCGATTTCGCCGCACTCATTGTTTTCCAGGGACGAGCCGTCCTTGTTCATGATGCGCACGCGCAAGCCTGTACCTACGCCGACCGAGCCAGCCTTGCGATGGCGCGGCGGCAGAGGATTGGATGTCATCTGATGCGACGCTTCGGTCATGCCGTAGGCTTCGACAAAGGGAACGCCAAACTCGGTTTCCATCTTATGAATCAGTTCTGAAGACAGGGGTGCGCTGCACGAGCGGATAAAGCGCAGCGTCGCCGCTTCCGCAGGCTTGTGATGGGTACGGGCCATCAGCAGTTGATGCATGGTAGGCACGCCAGAGTACCAGGTGACGCGATGTTCTTTCACGGTCCGCCAGAAGGTGAGCGCATTGAATTTTGTGGGCACGACAACCGCTCCGCCGGAGAGCAAAGTGGACATGGTTGAGCCAATCAGGCCGTGAATGTGAAACAGCGGCATGATGCAGAGCGAAACGTCGCCCTCGGAGAGCGAGTAAGTATTAGCAATGTTGGCGGAGGATACGGCTAGATTGAAGTGGCGCAGAGGAACTCGTTTTGGCCGGCCGGTACTGCCGCTGGTATGCAGGACCAGGGCAATATCATCGGCGCTGGGCGGACTGGCGTTGGTGCCGGAGGGAGCACCCGTCAAGTGCACGTTACCGCGTTCATTCATCTCCACCGCCATCACCGGAATATTGCGGTCGGCGGCGGCCGTGCGGGCGAAGTCCGAGCCCACCGGCGGGCAAATCAAAAGGCGCGCGTCGGTATCGCCGAGAAAGAAATGAAATTCCTCGTAAGGGTAGGCCGGATTTAACGGCGCGGCCTTGCCGGCAATCGATGCGGCGAGAAAGGCCACGATGGCGGGCAAGCCATTGGGCAGAGCGATGGCGACGGCATCGCCGCGCTTGATGCCGGCCGAGGCCAGGGCGTCCGCCATTTCGACTACCTGCCGCCGCAGGGAATCGTACGTGACGTGAAGGTTGAGTTCGGGGACGATGATGGCCGTATGACTATCTGCGAAATGCAAAACGTCCAGAAGAGTTTCTACCGACTTCAGTGTCATTCGTTTGTTTGGCCTCTAACGCGGGTCTTGGATGATGATGCGATGTAACTGATTTGTTGGGATTTTATGTGGGACTAACTGGAATACCCTCCCGCGTTCAGCGCCTGCTTAAACTCCTTCAGGAAAAATTGAACGTTCTCTTCGGTGGCCAGCGGTCCCATCACGCCAATGCGGAATACTTTTCCGGCCAGAGGACCAAAGCCGCCGGCAATTTCAATGCCTGGCCCCTCCAGAAGATGCTTTCGGACTTTGGCCTCATCCACTCCCTGCGGTACCACAACCGTGTTTAGGGTTGCAATGCGATGCTCGGCGGGAACGTGCATGCGGAGGCCGAGCGCTTCAATGCCTTTCACAAATGCCCGGTTACTGCGGCGATGCCGTTCCCAGCGGTTTTCGATGCCTTCTTCTTGAATGACGATCAGCGCCTCGCGCAGTGCATAGAACATGGAGATGGGCGCGGTGTGATGGTAGCGGTGCGACACCGTGGAGTAATCGTGAATGAGTTTAAGATCCAGATACCAGCTGCGCACGGGGATGGTGCGGGCACGCAGGTAGTCCATGGCACGCTGCGACATCGCCATGGGCGAGAGTCCCGGCGGGCAACTCAAACCTTTCTGCGTGCAACTGTACGCGACATCGATTCCCGTTTTGTCGAAATCGACAGGAACTCCACCCAGCGACGTGACGCAATCTCCAATCACCAGTGCGCCGGATTCGTGCGCCGCGGCGCAGATGGCGCGGCCGGACTGCAGCGCTCCCGTGGAAGTTTCGGCGTGAACGAAGGCCACCACTGCGGGCTTCTCGCGAGCGATAAAATCGCGAGCTTCGTCATCGGCATAGGTTTCGCCCCAGGCTTTTTCCAAACGCACCACATTCGCGGAGTGGCGCTTGGCCATCTCGGTAAGGCGATCGGAAAAATATCCATTGGCGAATACAGCGACTTTGGCCCCAGGCTCGATAAAGTTAGCCACCGCGGCTTCCATGCCTGCGCTACCCGTGCCTGAAATGGTGAGCGTAGCGCCGTCGGTTGTGCCATAGGCAGTCTTCAACATCTGTTGAACGTCGTTCATCACTTGGATGAAGTAGGCGTCAAGGTGTCCGACGATGGGTTTGGATAAGGCTGCATACACTCGCGGGTCAACCATTGTGGGCCCGGGGCCGAAGAGGTAGCGGCGCGGCGGATTCAGGGCAGGGAATTGAACTGTGGCGGCCTTGGGTTGTTCGATGGCGCTCATGGACCCTCGTTTCCGGTCAAACTGTGCTTTTAAGATATTACGGGAGGAAGCGGAGAGACGCCAGACTTACTGGGAACGTTATGCGCTTGCAGTGCACGATCGAGGATGGCACTAAAATTGGAATTGCCCAGCAGAGGGTTATTCCGAAACGCTGAAGGTGCCTACGACGCCGCGAAACTTACCGGCGGCGTTGTGCATGGGAGTTCCCTGGACATCGACCCAAATAGACGAGCCATCCTGGCGGCGGAGCCTGAAATGGAAAGGCTTGGAATCTCCGCGGATCTTGGACTCGAATAGCTTTTGGGCTGCGTCCACGTCTTCGGGAAAAAGATACTCGAAGGACGATTTCCCGGCCAATTCGGTGGGAGTTGTCCCCAGAATTTCAGCCATGCGTTCGCTGGCGAAGGTAGTCTTAGCTTCGGCGTCGATGATCCAAATGCCGTCGAGATGGTTGTTCATGCGAATGTTCGAAACAATTTTCGCGGGGTTGGTTGCTGTTGAAATTCTTATACCTCTGGCACCCGCGCTAGCTGCGTAGGAATAATCAACGAGGCAGGGCTGCTAAACCGGCGAGTGCTGGCCCCGAACGATCAGTTCCTCGGCGATGCGGCGGGCTTCCGGTAGAGTCGCTGACGCTTTGCGATCGATCTCCGCGGGCAAGTCTTTCTGAATCTTCGCCAGTTCTTCGTCGAACAAACGCGTCACCAGCGCGGCACTATGTTCGAGCGGCTTGCCGTCATCGCCGGTAACTTTTACTTTATGCAACACGCGTTGCGCGATCATCAGTCGGTAAATGCGATCGGTGGCCAGGTCTTCCATATAGCCATCGAGCAGGCTGGCTCCCTTGTTGTTGAGCACACCGTTGCGGTAGCGAATCACCGTGCGGACAGCGGCGCGGGTTCCAGCGAGAGTAATTTCTCCTACGCTTGTGGGAACCGGCCGCAGATCAGGATGAATGCTCGCCAGCTTGGGACGCTTGGCGATCTGATTAGGAAAAGGGAATTGGGCGACGGCGATTTCGTTCTGATCGGGATGGCCGGTCCAGGCGCCATCCATCAGGCAGTGGGCTTCATTCTTTTTATCCTGCTCCAACACTTTCATGGCGCGTGCGTTCAATTCTTTATCGGCACGGCTGGGAAACAGGGCAGTCATGCCGCCGATGGCATGGGCACCGTGCTTGTGGCAAATTTCGGGCATCAGGGTGCGGAAGTTCTGGAAGAACGGAACATCATGGGGAATGGTGTTTCGATCGGGCAGAATCCAGTTAGGATCTTCCAGCATAAAATCGATCAGCGAGGCCATGTAATCCCAGCGGCCCAGGTTCAGGCCAAGGCAGTGCTCGCGCAGATTGAAGAGAAATTCTTCCATCTGGTAAGCGAGGGGATGAGCCTCCACCAGCGCCATGCATTTGATGTAATCCTTGGGAAGCCCCTTCTGTTGGGCGAAGGTCTGGAAGAGATCGCGCCACCAGAAAGCTTCTTCAGCGGACTCGCTCTTGGGAATGTAAACAGAAAAATTGTGAGGCAAGATGGCGGGATCGAGTTGATACCAGATCAGGGCCAGATCAAAGAGGGAGGCGGAGATCAGTTCATTCTTTACGACTCCGCCCTGGCTGATGTGCAGGCCGCGCGGGCGCACCCAGGTGACGGTCTTCGAGCGCTGCACGGAAACTTTTTTGTTGCGCTTTTTATCGTCGTAGCTGAGTTCGTACTTGTAGGCAGCGAGAGTGTTCTTCACTCCTTCCAAAGTTTGGGGCCAACTGTTGGCCATGGAGTCTTCCAGATCGATCATCACGGCTGGCGATCCCGAGTTCAGCAGTTTCACGGTCAACTCGGCATCGTCGGCGGGTCCAGTCATCTGGTTGCGCTGATCGGCGCACCAGTCGGGCACTTCGATGCGCCAATCTGAGGTGGTCGCCTCCGACGGTGGTAAATAGTTTGGCGGCTTGCCACGATGAGAGGCCTGCAAAACTTCGGCGCGTTTAGCAATCAACTTTTGCTGCCGCGGAGTGAATTGCTTGTGCAGCGGCAAAAGATAATCAAAGAATCCTTGAGGCAGATCTTTCTGCGGATTCAGATCGGCGGGAGCGTAATTCATGTACTGCGAGGTGGAACTGTTGGGAGTAGTGGGCACGAGGATTTCCTCACTGAAGTGGTGATTCTAATTCTTGGGACTAGGGGAGCGCAAAAGTTAAGAAGTGCTTTGGAGAAATATGGTTTCGGCTAGCGAATGTGCGTAAGCGCTTCGTTTACTGCGCCTTCTTCGGGCTTGCATTCGTGCCTCTCGAAGTCGGCTTGCAGTTGCTGCTTGGCCTTGACCGCATCGGTAACCAATTCGCGCTGGGTGCGAAATGCCAGTTTGCAGACGTCGCAATAGGCTGTACTGGGAGTGCTTCCGATGAAGCGGACGATGATGAGTTTCCGGTCCGGCATCGCGCCATCATGGCAGGAGGGATGGACTGAGTCAATATAGTTGCGGCGGGAATCCCCTGGGAATTCGTGGTCGGCACTGACGTATACTACCCGCACCAGTGCTTCCTAACTGCCATTGCAGCGTGCCTCGTTTCTCCATTCTTCTGTTGCTGTTGCTGCCCTCTGGGCTCGAAACCCAGGCTGTGGGCCAAGCGGAGACGCTAGTGCGGCAAGGTCAAAACGCGCTGGATGCGGGCGATTTCTCACGAGCCGTGCAGATCTTCGACCAGGCGCACCAGGTCGCGCCGGAGAATCTTGAAGTCAATCGCGGGTTGGTGCTGAGCTATCTTCAGGCGGGAAGATTGGCGGATGCACAACGTTCGGCGCATGTTGCCGTGGCGAGATGGCCGCAGGACGCGCAGTTGCAGCATTGGTTAGGGCTGGCGTACTTCAAGCAGGGGCAGCTCGAGAATGCATTGCCACCATTGCGGCAAGCGGAGAGCCTGGAGAGTGGCCGCGCGGATATCCACTTCGATATTGCGCTGGTCTTACTCTCAGGCAACCAGTATGCGGATGCGGCGGAGGAACTG
Source organism: uncultured Acidobacteriota bacterium (assembly GCA_963758565.1). Classification (GTDB taxonomy): domain Bacteria; phylum Acidobacteriota; class Terriglobia; order Terriglobales; family Acidobacteriaceae; genus Sulfotelmatobacter. The sequence goes on from CAVWVX010000003.1 coordinate 86,873, forward strand.
GAGAAAGCAATCAAGATTGACCCGGCCGCGGCGCTTCCGCATGTGCTGCTCGGTCGCGCGTATCAGAATACGAACCGCAGCGTGCAGGCGGTGGAGCAATTCCAAAAAGCGCTGAAACTGCAGCCGGACGTTCCCTTGGGACATTACCATTTGGGATTCGCTTATGCCAGCCTCGGCCGCAACCAGGAGGCGATTGCCGAGTACACCAAAGAACTGGAGCGGGCGCCGGAGAATCCTCTGGTGCTATATCACCTTGGCCATTGCCTGCTGGCGGTTGGAGACTGGAACGAGGCAGTGAAAGAGCTGAAGCGGTCGGTGGAAACCGACGCCAAAAATCCGGACGCAGCTTACGACTTGGGCAAGGCGTTGCTGTTGCAAGGAGACGCGGCGGGATCGATTCCGGTGCTTCGCCGGGCCGCTGCCATGAAGCCGAATGACCCGTCGGCGCACTATCAACTGGCGCGGGCGCTGGATAAAATCGGACAAAAAGAAGAATCCCAGGAAGAACTACGAACTTTTACCGCGCTGAAAAGCGCACAGCCGGCGTCCGGAGGCATGGCGGCTGCGCCAATTCCATGAGAGTGCAGCGCGCTTTCCGGACACTATTCTTTTTCCCCCTTACTGTGTTGATGGTTTTGCCTGCCATAGGGCTTGCACAGGAGCACGTGTCCTTACGACCGGCAAGTACCCCTGCAACACAGGCATCGCACGGCAACAAACAGAAGCCGGCTTCCTCACAGATTTCCTTCACTGACGTGACCCGTGCCGCCGGAATTGATTTTCACTTGACCTGTGGTGGCGCGGAGAAGCGTTACATCATGGAATCCATGTGCGGAGGCATTGCAGTTTTCGATTACGACAACGACGGCTGGATGGATATTTTTCTGGTCAACGGTTCTACGCTGGAAGATCTTCACGACAACAAATGCCATCCCAGCAAGCTCTACCGCAATAATCACGACGGCACTTTCACCGATGTAACGGTGAAGGCTGGACTGAACCACTGCGGCTGGGGATTTGGAGTTGCCGTCGGCGACTTCGACAACGACGGATTCGAAGATCTCTACATTACTTATCTCGATGGCGCGGTGCTTTACCGCAACAATGGCGACGGCACGTTCACCGATGTGACCGCCAAGGCAGGCGTGGGTAACGCTGGACGATGGGGCACGAGCGCGGCCTTCGGAGACTATGACAACGATGGTTTTCTTGATCTCTACGTAGCCAACTACGTTGACCTTGATCGCGATCATCTGCCGGAATTCGGGCAAGGACCGTTTTGTAAGTATCGGGGAATTTCGGTTTCCTGCGGTCCGCGCGGATTGAAAGGTGGCCGAGATCGCCTGTATCACAACAACGGCGACGGCACCTTTACCGACGTAACCGAAAAACTGAACATCGATCGCGATTCTTACTACGGCCTGGGTGTGCTCTGGCTGGACTATGACCTCGACGGGTGTCCCGATCTCTATGTGGCGAACGATTCGAATCCTAGCCTGCTGTATCACGGAGACTGCAAGGGAGGATTTACAGAAGTGGGCGTGGAGGCGGGCGTGGCTTACAGTGCGGATGGCCGCGAACAGGCGGGTATGGGCATCGACTCCGCCGATTACGACAATGATGGCTGGCCGGACATCGCCAAGGCAAATTTTTCCGACGATACCAATAATCTCTTTCATAACGACCATAACGGCGAGTTCACCGACCTGGCCGGTCCGGCGAATTTTGCGGTAGTGAGCACTCCATTCCTTGGCTTCGGAATGAAGTTTCTTGATCTCGACAACGATGGCTGGAAAGATATTTTCGTCGCAAACGGCCACGTGAATCCACAAGTCGATGGACATTCTTTTGGGGTGACTTACGCCGAGAGGCCGCTCCTTTTTCATAATCTGACCAACGGAAAATTCGAAGAAATCGCTGCCCACTCCGGAGTCGCACTGGGTAAACGTTATGTCGCGCGGGGCGCTGCCTCCGCCGACTTTTTTAACGATGGGCGCGAGAGTCTTCTGGTCAGCGTGCTGGATGCTTCTCCTTTATTGCTGCGCAACCAGACCGCGCATCCTGGCCACTGGCTTCGCATCAAGACCATCGGAACTCGCTCCAATCGAGATGGCTTTGGCGCGCGGGTTGAGGTGAAGGCCGGTGCGCTGATTCAGTCTGCCGAAGTTCGCGCCAATTCGAGTTTCGAATCGGCCAGCGATCCACGACTGCATTTTGGTGTGGGCCCGGCCACCCGCGTGGATTCTGTTGTAATTCACTGGCCCTCCGGCGTGGTAGATCGCATTGCCGCTCAAAATGCCGACCAGGAATTGGTAATAAAAGAGGGCAAAGGCATCGTTGCATTGCCCCCTCATGAGGGCGAGAAGCGGTTGCCGGCTGCCCGGCAGCATCAGAAGTAGCACTCTAATTCTTAATTCGGCGAATTCGCGAAACCGCTGGTTGCTGATTCCACAAAATCTGACTCTTTTGCCTTTTAGCGCCTCCCAGAATGAACCTAAGTGATTGATTTAAAGGTTATACAGCCCATTCCTGCGAAACCCCAGCCAGCTTTCGGGAGGGGCTCCGGCTGCCTCCGGCCACCTCAGCGGAACGACACACTGAAACGGCCCTAAAGGGAATGCAATGAATCGCTTAAACATTTCTTGACAGTCGGCATCGTTTCAGAGCAAAATGCGTCCCACTTAACAAAGACGTGTGATCTACATCACATGTTCGCGTCGGTTACTTGGGGTTGCTGACAATCAATGCTTCAACATCTCGCACGAGGGTAGGCCAATGATGAAGTCCTGCATGATTCTGCTGTGCGTCTTCCTGTTGACTCTAGGAGCCGCGGCTCAGATCCAAAACGGCCAGTTTACCGGCACGGTTACTGATGCTTCGGGTGCGGCCCTGGGCGGAGCTAAGGTCACCATGACCAACCAGGGAACCAATCTCTCAGTCACCGCCACCACCAACAGTACCGGCGTGTACGAGGCTAAAGAACTTCCCATTGGCGTATACAAGATCACTGTCGAAGCCGCAGGCTTCAAGACTTTCAACAACAACGGGGTGACGCTGGATGCAGGCAGCATCGCCCGCGTCGACGTGAAGATGCAATTAGGCCAGGCGCGCGAAGTCATTGAAGTCACCGGCGAAGCTTCCGTAGTGAACACCGAAGAAGCTAAGTTGTCGACCACCATTACCACCGCCCAGATTGAGAACCTTCCCCTCAACGGCCGCAACGTGTATGACTTGATGCAGATGGCTCCCGGCGCGGTGAACGTGAACGGCGTCGATTTCGAACAAGGCCACGGCACAGTGGTCAACGGATTGCGCGAAGATTTCAACGGCTTCCTGATCAACGGCGTCGCCAATAAAGGCCTGAGCGGCGGCGTGAACAATACCCCAATCGAAGACACAGTTCAGGAATTCCAGCAACTGCAGTTGAACATGTCGGCTCAGTATGGCAACAGCGCCGGCAGCATCAACAACCTGGTTACCAAATCGGGGACGAATAGTTTCCATGGCAGCGCTTGGGAATACATTCGCAACGATGTTTTCGATGCAAACGAATACTTTTTGAATCAGCAGAATGTGGCCAAACCGGCACTCCGCTTCAATCAATTTGGCGGTACCTTTGGCGGCGCCCTCATTAAAGATAAGCTCTTCTTCTTTGGTTCGTATCAGGGCGATCGCTTTACGACCGTCGGTACGCCACAAACCTTGGTCGTTGAATCTCCGCAATGGGAGCAGGCAGTCATCGCCGGGCAGCCGAATTCGGTGGCGGCGTTGCTATACGGCAATTTCAAACCCTCGATTCCAGGATCGACTCTGTTCACCGTCAACGACTATTTTGGCGGCACCTCGACGACTCCTGCCGATCTCTCCGGCAGACTTTGCGATTTATCCAACCCGGCGCCCTACAGCAACGTCGGAACCAAGCTGCAGCCTATCTTCGGTGTTACCGCGACCGAGTTCAGTGAGATGGTGGCGATGGGATGCGGTAATGTTCCGGCCGCTCCTTTCGTTGGGACGGTTGGCGACCGCAGCACTCCCACATCTCCGGGTAACCTGATGCCATTCGAAAACAGCAGCGTTGCCATTTTCGGTTCGCAGACCCAATCGTTGGGGAACCTGTTCAACGGCAACGAAGCTTCCGCTCGCTTGGATTACAACTGGAATTCCAACAACCGCACGTTTATCCAATTTAACTGGTTTCACTCCACCGACACATACGGACCGTGCGATGCCGCTTGCACCCGCGGGTTTACCAACCCCAGCAGGAGTTTCTTTCCGAATGGGCAGTTTAGCTATGTCCGCACCATTTCGCCGACGATTGTGAACGAACTTCGACTTGGCTATACCCAGAACAACACCGGAATTACGACCAGCAAGCCGGGCGTACCATCGATCTATTTTGATGATGGCACTGCGGGCTTTGGTTCCTATAGCGGATATCCCCAGTTTTTCAAGGAGCACGACTATAGCTATGGCGATATGGTTTCAATCAGCCACGGCACGCACAGCATCAAGGTTGGCGTGGACGTCAAGCGCAACATCGAGAACAGCGAATTCAACGTGGCCCGTCCTTCCTACGAAATGTTCGATCCAACCTACTTCGCAGCGGATGCTCCGGCCGGAGAAGCTGCCGGCGTTGACCCCGGCTTTATTAGCAATTCTCCCGCGCAGCTTGCAACCAACATTCGCCACTGGCGCAACCTCGAATTTGGCGTTTTCTTCCAGGATGATTGGAAGGTCTCGAAGCGTTTCACCTTGAATCTAGGTATGCGCTACGACATCTTTACCCGGCACAACGAGTTGAATAATTTGGCCACCACCTTCATCCTCGGCTCGGGCGCAACCATTGTTCAGCAGCTTGAAAATGCAACCACACCTGGCTGCAGTCCCGCCAACCCCAACGAAGTCATCTTGGCGTCGCAATGCGGCGGTGGCTTTGCTCCATCGAAATCGCTTGGCAAAGGCGATCACAATGACTTCGGGCCGCGCGTGGGCTTCGCTTGGGACGTGTTCGGTGACGGCAAGACCTCCTTGCGCGCCGGTTTCGGAGTGTCGTACGAGAGCACTCTGTACAATCCGCTCTCGAACTCGCGTTGGAATCCGCCATATTATTCCTTTAACTCCGCCCAAGACTCTCTGAATGGCGGAAGCGACACCGTAATCTATGGGCCGTCGACTTGCGGTGCAACCAGTTGCGCTCCTGCGCTAGGCGTAACTCCAACGTATACGGGTCCGCCAACCAATCCAGGCATGGGCAACGGAGCTCAGGCTACCGGCAACATCGGCGGCTGGGCTGGCTTCAATCCTGACCTCGCCCAATTGACCGGAATCATATTGCCCCAAGGTATTCGCGACCCGTACGTCTACAACGACTTCTTCAGCATTCAGAGGGAACTCGCCAACAAATTCGTGCTGGAAGTCGATTACGTAGGGACTATCTCTCACAAGCTGTTCCGAGCTGAAGATATCAACCGCGCTCCGGGTGCGTTGTTGCCAGCCGGTGCCGTCGTTACCGACAATTTGGGTAGAGTCTTGACTGGACTCGGAGGGCGTCCGAATCCGAACTTTGGCACACTGCGTGACTGGCAGAATGCCGTAAACTCTGCCTACAACGGCTTGCAGGTTTCGGCCAAGAAACAGATGAGCCACGGCCTGCTCTTTAACGTCAGCTATACCTATAGCCACTCCATTGATGAAGGCTCAACCTGGCACAGCGGCGCAACCACCGCCAGCGGCGGTGCGGGCGGAGACGGCTACACCACCGATCAGACGTTGCCTGGCCTTGATCGAGGCAATTCGGTGTTCGACATCCGTCACCGTCTCGTAGTGAACTATGTTTATGCACTGCCAGGGCAGCACCTGCAAGGCTTTAAGGGAGCTGTGCTGGGTGGCTGGCAGTATAGCGGCATCTGGGCCATGCAGACCGGAGCGCACTGGTCGCCGTACATCTCGACCGCTCCTCACCTTTCGGGTAACAACGATCCGTCGATGGGAGCACTCACCGGCTGCTATGCGGTTCCGTTCGTGGCCGCAAACTGCACCAACACTGGCGGCGACTTTAACCTGGACCGTGGCAGAAATGATCGGCCAAATAGCAGCGTTGCCCAATTCGACCCCTCTCGGTCTACCTGGGAGACTGGTTGGTGCCCAAGCGGTACCAACGGCGGTGGAATCATGTTTGGTTGCTCGGGGAATCCTGCGCAGGCGAACTTGCCCGTGCTTTCCGCGCCGTGCCTGGCCTGCGTCGGCAATTTGGGTAGAAACCAGTTCGAAGGTCCCGGTCAGATGTCGGCCGATATGACCTTGGGCAAGGTTTTCAAACTGACCGAACGCGTGAACATGAAGTTCGAATGGCAGGCGTTCAACGTATTCAACCGTGCCAATTTCCTGCTGGCGACAACAGGTGGCGGCGCCAACAACCACTTGACCTTCAGCAATTTTGGACAGGCTGCCGGAACGCTGAACGCACGTAACATGCAGTTCGACTTAAAGTTCAGCTTCTAGCGTCGCAATAAGAGAGTTATGATAGGGCTTGTTCTGGCTTTCAGAACGAGCCCTTTTTTGTTTCGGGGTGTTGCCATGGGTCTTGTCGCAGACAAGAAATTGCTGTTTCTTCTTTTGTGTCTGTTCTGCCCGCTGTCTATTTCTGCTTTCGCTCAAACCCTCGGTTCTGTGAGCGGCCAACTTCGCGTTGCACGCGGTGACAGTCCTGCCCAGAGGATTCTAGTGTCGCTCGAACTGCGTGGGGTGGTCATTGGCAGTGCGTATTCGGATTCTTCCGGTGCCTTCGGATTCACAAACTTATCGGCCAACGCTTACTTTGTGCTTATCAATGACGAGCAATATGAGAATGTGCGCCGGCCCTTCGTCATCAACTCTGTGATGCAATCGCCAAATGTGGTCGTCGACATAACGCTGGTGCCGAAACAAACCCAGAAGGTTTCCGATGATCCGTCAAGCGGCGCCAATCCGAACATGACAGACATTCGCGAATATTCGGAACACTTTCCCAGGCCGGCGGTGAAGGAATTCAAGAAAGGAGTGAGCTCCGATCACGCCGGCCAGCGCGACGATGCCATCCGGCACTACGAGAAGGCAATCGAGATCGCGCCGGACTTTTACCTGGCGCATAACAATCTCGGCTCGGACTATTTAGCCAAATCTGATTTTCTCGCAGCGCGCAAGGAATTCGAGCAGGTGATTCGCCTCAACCAGAGCGACGCGGACGCCTACTTCAATTTAAGCAATGTGTGCATGCTCACCAGCCAGTTGCCGGAGGCTCAGCATTTTCTTGACGAAGGTCTACGCCGTCAGCCGGACTCGGCGCTGGGCCAGTTCTTTCTAGGATCGTTGGATATACGGCTGAAGAAATTGCCTGAGGCCGAGGCCGCGCTGCGCCGCTCCATTCAGACCGATCCCCAGATGGTGCAACCGCGCTTGCAATTGATAAATCTCCTCTTGCAGCAAGCGCGCAAAGCCGACGCCGAGTCGCTGCTTCGGAGCTTCCTGGCAGCCTTTCCCGACAACTCATTCAGTCCGCAAGCCAGGCAAGTGTTACAGCGCTTGGAAGCCCGTCCCAACTGAAGCTATTTTTGCCGCGACTTAATCAGCTCGCAAAAATCCTGCTTGAGCTCGCAGGCGCGCTTGTACTCTTCCGCCGCCAATGTGGCGCGATTCGTCTGCTCATAGGCAAAGCCTAAGTTAAGATGGGCCTCCGCCAGATTTGGATCGAGCTTGATCGCCTCTTTGTAATTCGGGATCGCCTCGGAAAATTGCTTGCTACGGCTGTAGGAGATCCCTAAATAATTAAACAGCGGCGCGTCTCTCAGCCCCAGCTTCACGGCCCGGCTAAGCTGCGTAGCGGCTTGCTCATAATTCTTCTGCTCGAAATAAAGCATGCCCAGATCACGCCGCACTGGAGCGAAATTGCCCTGGATCGAAATCGCCTTCTCGTAATCGCTGATGGCCGCCTGCTTGTCGGTCTTGGAATCGATAAATCCCAGCTGGTACCAGGCTCGATAATTCTGCGGATTGTACTGAATCGCCTGCTGCGCCCAGTGTTTGGCCTCGTCGCCCTTGCCTTGAAAAATCAACGACCGCGCCAAGCCCAACATCGCTTGATCGAAATGAGGATTTAACTCCAGGCACTTCCTGAGTTCGGTGGCGGCTTGCTCCCACTTTCCCTCGCCCAATGCAGCCTCTCCCAGGATGAACGAGACAACGTAAATGCCAGGGTCCTTTTCCCGCACTCCACCGAGCAGTGACTGCGCCGTCGCGTTATCTCCCGCGCGCAGCGCGTCTTCAGCGTGGAGAATCGCGTTAAACTCTTCCAGTTTCGTCTTGGGGTCGGCCAAACCCGCCGCCAGCGCCTCCGCCGATATCGGTGAACGGTAGGCCACATAACCCAAAGCCCGCAACTTCTCCCGCGCGTCTGGGCTTAGCTCTGAGCTACCATCCTGAGCAGCCGTAAAAGGACGATCCTGCAACTTCGCTGCGAGCTGTTGTTTGAAGACAGCCACGGTTGCCGGCTGCGATGCGGCAATATTGTTTTGTTCCCGCGGATCCGTCGTTAACTCATACAGCTCGGGTTGTGGCGCGTCTATATAGTGGTAGCGACTGGTCTCCAGCGCGTGCAGCGGGCTCCAGCCAAACGAGCTAAAGGGATAGAAAGTCTCGCTATAGGCCGCCTCATCAGGATCGTCGCTCGTGCGAAGCAAATCCTTACCTCGAGCTTGTTGTTCGATGTCGTCGTGAATGCCCGCTGCTGCCAGCAGCGTTGCCGGGATGCACGCAGTCTCCACCGGCCGTCCCACCCTGCCTCGCCGAACGCCTTTTCCAGCCACTGGTTTCACGATCAACGGAACGTGGACAGTCGCGTTGTAGGCGAAGAACCCGTGCTCTCCCTCGCCATGTTCGCCTAATGACTCCCCATGATCGCTGAGAAACACGATCGCCGTATGGTCATAAAGTTGATTGCGCTTAAGCCATGCAATCAATCTTCCCAGTTCGTGATCCGCGTAAGCAATCTCTCCATCATAAAGATGATCCTTAAATTGTGACCGGTACGGTTCCGGCGGTTCGTAGGGACTGTGCGGATCGTACAAATGCAGCCAGAAGAAAAATGGCCGCCGCGGATTCTTCTGTAGCCAGTCGAGCGCATGCGTCACACTATCCGCCGCCCGTCGCTCCACCAGTCCCAGGTCTTTATGTAGAAACTCCGCAGGAGAAAAGGCATCGTCATAGAAATCAAAGCCGCGAGCTAATCCCCAGCTTCGGTCGAGCACGAACGAACTTACCACTGCGCCCGTTGCGTATCCGTGGGATTGAAATGCTTGCGCCACCGACCGGAAGCGCGCTTCCAACGGCTGCGAAGTAAAATCCTGTACTCCGTTTTGAAAAGGGTATAAGCCGGTGAGCATCGCCGCGTGCGAAGGCCAGGTTAGCGGCACCTGCGAAATCGCGCGCTCGAACACAACACCGTCTCGTGCCAATCCATCCAGCGTCGGCGTCTGCACGTCTTTTGCGCCATAGCACCCAACATGATCCGCCCGCACCGTATCAATAGTGATCAGAATTACATTCGGCTTGGTGGGTTGCACAACCTTCGGGGCCTGCTGAGCGGCGAGATTCTGCGCCAGGACCAGCCCCAGCCATAGCGTCGCCCCAAAGATTCGAATCTTCATGAACAATCGTGTGTCGTGGCCCTACTGCGGAAGCGCCTGCTGCGCCTTCCGCTTTTCCTCATCCGCCTCGGCTTTCGCCGCCAGTGCTTTCGCCAGCCCCGCATGAATTCGCTCATCGTGCGGATCGAGTTCGTTTGCGGTTTTCAATTCCGCCACCGCGTCATCAATCTGTCCCTGATAAAGCAGCATCTCCCCGAGCGCGCCATGCCCGGCCGGATACTCCGGAGCGAGCGCCACCGTTTGTCGGAAAGCCGCCACAGCTTCCGGAACCATTTGCTTCTGTCCGTAGGCTGCGCCCAGATTGTAGGCCGCGGAGAAATTCGTGCCGTCTAACTCCACAGCATGCTTCAGTTGCACGATCGCGGCATCAAAATCTCCGGTCCGCGCGTAGGCTAAACCCAAATTAAAAACGGCCAGCGCGTAATCCGGACTCAACTCCAGCACCCGCTTCAACTCCTCGACGGCTCGCGCAAACTGGCGCATCCGGTAGTAATCAAGGCCCAGCAAATAATGCACGGGCACTGAATCCGGCTCGGTTTTAAGCGCCGTCTCCAACTTCTCTGCCGACTCCTGATAACCCCCATGCTGGCTCTCCGCAATCGCATCCGAGATCAATTCGTACAACTGAATGCGATCCTTTGGATCTGCCAGGCCCCGGTCGCCACTCGACGGGTTGCCGCCTCCCGAAAATCCCGCATATCCTAACGACTTCAGCCGCTCCATCAACGCGGGATCCAGCCCCGTCTTCTGCGCCAGTTCTGTACCGCTGCTGTATTTGCCAATCACAGAGGTCAATCGTGCGCGCATTTCCTCAGCCACCGCTTTTTTGTCGACCAGCAAATTCTGTGTCTCGCCCGGATCCTTCGATAGATCGTAGAGCTCCGGCTTGGGCGCATCAATGAAGTGATATCTCGCCGTCTCCACCGCTCGCAACTCGCTCCAATTGAAATGCAATCGTGGAAGAAAAGTCTCGGCGTAAAGGTTTCGCTCGTCCGCTGTGCCTTTCGCGCCGATCAGCGGCAGCAAGTTCACTCCCTGTACCTGCGCCGGGACTTCGAGTCGCAGTGCGTTCAGCACCGTGGGCATCAAATCCGCCAGGCTCGCCAACTCCGCCACAACCCGCGGCTTTGCAATCCCCGGCAAGCGGATAATCATGGGCACATGTAGCGTGGCGTTGTAAATAAAAAATCCGTGATGTTTTTCGCCGTGCTCCCCCAGGCTTTCCCCGTGATCTCCGGCCAGCACGATCAGCGTGTTCTGATACAAACCGTTGGCCTTCAGGTATCCCATCAGCCGTCCCACCTGTGCATCCGCAAACGCAATCTCGCCATCGTACGGGCGCTCTTTATATTGCTCGCGAAACGGCGCTGGTGGCCGGTAGGGATAGTGCGGGTCATACAAATGCATCCACAGGAAAAACTGTTTCTTCCGATTCTCACTCAGCCACCTCAGCGCTTCATCGGTCACCAGGTTTCCCGGTCGCTCCATCTCCTCCAGGTTCGACTCTTGCAGTCGATTGAAATCAAAGTGGTCGTAGTAAAAATCGAACCCGCGGTTTAGCCCGAAACGCGAGTCGAGCACGGCGGACCCGACAACCGCTCCGGTCGCATACCCGTGCTGTTTCAACACTGAGGCGAGGGTGGGTTGCTCCGGGTTTAACTTGTTACCACTGAAGTCGTGCATGCCGCTCAACATCGGATAGGTTCCGGTAAAAATAACGGTGTGGGCCGGAAGAGTCACGGGCACTGGCGTATACGCACGCTCAAACCTTGCGCCCTCTGCGGCGAGCGCGTCTATATTCGGAGTGCGAATCTGCTTGTCGCCGTAACACGCCAGATGGTCGGCGCGAAGCGTGTCGATCGTGATCACGATTACATTCGGCGCGGACTTGGCCTGCGCCAGCAAACCAGCGCGGCTGAAAACAACGCACGCCATCAATAGGAACAAGAACCGCCGGAGAGAGAACATGGACAGGAGAATTATACCGTCGCGGCCCTGCGGAAGCAGTGGCCGCATCCCGCGATTATGCTAGTCTGAATGACCGTGAAGCCCCATCTTTACCTGGCGATTTGCCTCGCAGTGGCGCTAGCTGCGGCGCAAGCCAATGCGCAAACCAAGCCAGCGCAGCCGGATGTTTTTCTGGTCACGATCGACACCCTCCGTGCCGATCACGTCCACTGCTACGGCGACCAGAGTATTGCAACTCCCGCACTGGACGCTCTGGCGGCGGACGGCGTCCGTTTCACGCAGGCCTTCACTCCCAGTCCCATCACTAATACTTCGCACACCAGCATTCTCACCGGGCTTCTTCCCAGCTCTCACGGAGTTACTGACTTCGCCGTCCCCCTCGCTCCGGCGCATCGCACCGCTGCCGAACTTCTTCATGAGCGCGGCTATCACAGCGCTGCCTTCATCGGAGCAGTAATTCTTGACAGCAAAACCCTTGCCCCTGGCCTGGATCGCGGCTTTGACTTCTACGATAACTTTTCCGCCCACGCAAGCTCGAAATCGCGCTGGGGACGCGTTGAACGCCGCGGCATGGACGTGGTGCAGCATGCGGAAATCTGGCTGACTGCGCATCCCTCAGGGCCGCATTTCGTTTGGCTGCACTTGTACGACCCACATGATCCCTACGAGCCGCCCGCGCCTTATTCACAAATTTATAAGGATCGTTTGTACGATGGCGAGATTGCCTACGCCGATTCCGCGCTAGCCAATTTTGTTGCCTATCTGAAGAAGCACGCTTGGTATTCGAATGCGCTGATCGTTGTGGTCGGCGACCACGGCGAAGGTCTTGGCGAGCATCACGAGAACACGCACGGAATCTTTTTGTATGACTCGACCACGCATGTTCCGCTCATTGTGAAGCTGCCGACGGGAAAGGGCTCCCTCAGCGTCAAAGTTGTGGACCCGCAGGTCCGCACCATCGATATCCTTCCCACCGTGCTTGACCTGGTTGGAGCCGCCGTTCCAGCCCAACTGGACGGCGAATCGTTGCGGCCATATCTCACCGGGACGAGTGCGCCTGCGCGCATCGCCTTCGGAGAAACCGATTATCCCTTGCGTTTCGGATGGGCTCCGCTGCGTTCAGTCCGAAGCGAAGGCTTCAAGTTGATCGAAGCGCCGCGTCCCGAGCTTTATGATCTGCTTTCTGACGCTGGCGAGCTCGACAATAAATATGAGCCCTGGAACGCCCAGGTGCAGGCCTTCCGTAAGATGCTGGCGGACTTGCGCGCGAAAACTCCGCCGCAAAATTCGAACGAGCAACCGGCGAAGGGAGTGGTCGGGCAGGGAACCATCGACGAACTGAAAGCGCTGGGCTACTTGGGCCGCGCTGACGTAGGCAGCGCTACCAATGTTCCTGAGCCCTCCATGCTGCCCGATCCGAAAGACAAGATCGAAGAGCAGAATCTGCTGCACACAGCCATGATGGCCGCAGAGGACGATCGCGAAGGGGAGGCGCGTGATGCGCTCAAAAAGGTGCTGCAGCTGAATCCGAAATCGCCGACGGCGCTTCTGCAACTCAGCGAACTGGAACTGAAGGTGGCTGATTATGCCAGCGCTGCGCAACATTTAAAGGCCGCTCTCGAAGTTCGTCCAAACGATGCCACGGCGGCGTTCTATGCCGGGCAGGCCTTGGAGAAGACTCACGACTGGTCCGGCGCTCGCAACGCTCTCGAAGCCAGCCTGAAGTTGATGCCCGGACAGTTCGAGGCGCGGTTGCTGCTGGGGCGGGTTTATCTGGATCTGAAAAATGCAGCCGCTGCCGAGGATCAATTCGAGGCTGCGCTCCTGCTCAACTCCCGAAGCCTCGAAGCACAAATCGGCATCGCTCAGGCGCAAATCGATCAGGGAAATTTCAAAGCCGCGGCGCAACAGCTTGAGCCGTTGGCGAAGTCTCAACCGAAAAACGCAGAGGTATTCGAGTTGCTGGCCCAAGCCTATGAAGGATTGAACAAAGCCGCCAACGCCCAGCAAGCCCGCGCCAAAGCCAAATCATTGCGCCAAGGAAAGTAGTGGGCGCCTTTACTTCTGCGCCACGGCCTTATCCGATCCTTCAAAAATCTCCGTGAGCACATGCCCCTTCATCTGCATCGGTTGCTCGATTCCATAAATGTGAAGAATGGTCGGCGCAATGTCGTACACCGAAGCTTCGAATCCCATCAGCCGCAGATCGTGCTTGATGCCGGGTCCCATGGCGAAGAACGATCCCGGGACGTCGTCGCCATCCGCAAAATCATGCTTGGCAACCACAGGTGTAGTTTTCTCATGGTCCATGTGGGCATGCGGATCGTGGTCTTCAAACTCCCGCAGCGGCTTGATGCCGTGATCGGAGACGATAATCAGATACGTATTGTCGTCGAGATGTTTCAACACCGCGCCCAGCACTTTATCGAACGCAACATACTGGTCGGGAAAAGCCTCGGTGCGTACCGCATTCACCTTGGGATTGTAGCCGGCGTTATACGGCGCAATCGGATAGAGCCAGTGACCCGTACGGTCTTCGCACGACTGCCCCAGCCAGGTGAAGTCGGTGGGGTGGTGATCGAGCAGGTAATCGAAAAGATGCGTCTGCTGATCGCGGATCACCTGAACTTTATTAAGCCAGGCATCAATGGTCTCGCTCTCGTGTCCCTTTAAATCAGAAGCCGCTGGCATACGTTCGCAATCGATGTAGAAGTCGCCCACATTTTTCAGCAACTCCGCCTTCAAGGCTGGCGGATACACCGCCTCCCCGCCTTCCACCTCTGAAAGCTTGGGAGCGCACAGCACGCCGTCCTCACAATTCTTGCCTCGAGTCAGCATCCCGCTGATCATGTATCCATTCACCGGCAGCACCGGAAACGTTGCCGGCACATTAGCCATGCCCACGGTTACGCTATTTTTCGAGAGGAAGGACCATAGCGGTTCCTGCTTAAGCATGTTGGTGTTGGCCGTGATCCCACCCACAATGAACCCCGTTACGCCATGATCTTCCGGCCGGGTGCTGGTAAAGATGGTGCTGAAGACGCGTGGGCAATTCGGCGCCGAAACTGTGCGCAACTTGCCGTAGGCTCCGCGCTTGATCACGCTGGATAAGTTCGGCATCTTGCCTTCCAGCAGCAACGGCCGCACCACGTCCAGTTCCATTCCATTCACACTCAACACCACCACGCGCGGCTTAGGCTTGGCGCTGCTCTGCGCCTGGCCTAACAGATTCGATGACGCAGCAAGAAGGGCAAAAAACAATACCGCGCAAACTTTTCGTGACATAGTCAGCACTCACCTATACCTAGAGAGAAAGGATGGAAACTCGTGCGAACATTGTACGACCCCCGCGCCCGAGCTTCCAAGTAATTTGTGAAGGATTTGAAGCGAAGGTTGGAAACCGGCGTAAAGACTGATCGCCGAGAAGCCTTTGGTGCGGAAGGGGGGATTTGAACCCCCACGCCTTTCGGCGCCACCCCCTCAAGATGGTGTGTCTGCCAGTTCCACCACTTCCGCACTCGATTACTGAAGCTGGCGCTTCATTATAGCAAAGCAGCCCGGAGGGTTTCCTCCGGGCTGCGGGCGGTGATCCTTTCGCATTAGTCGCCGGAGGGCATGAGCATTTCTTCCGGGCCCACCTCGCTGGCGAGCGATGCGAGCGGAAGATGCTCGGCGTGCTGTGCCGGTCTCGCTGCGCTGAACTGTTCCGTCTCGGTGGAACCCTTCAATGCCATAGTGGAAGATAACCCGCCGCTGATGACTTGCTGCACTTGATCGAAGTATCCAGTGCCCACGAAGCGTTGATGCTTGACCGCTTCGTATCCGAATTCGACTTCGCTGCGAAATTCTTTTTCCTGCAGGCGCGAATAGGCCGACATCCCGGATTGCTTGTAGCCGCGCGCCAGTTCGAACATGCTCAGGTTCAAAGCGTGGAAGCCCGCGAGCGTGACGAACTGGAACTTGTAACCCATGCGTGCCAGTTCGGGCTGAAAGCGGGCGATGGTTTCCTCGTCGAGTTTTTTGCGCCAGTTGAAACTGGGCGAGCAGTTGTACGCCAGCATCTTGTTGGGGAATTTGGCGTGGATGGCGTCGGCGAACTGGCGGGCTTCTTCGAGGTCGGGGTGTGAAGTCTCGCACCAGATCAAGTCCGCATAGGGAGCATATGCCAGGCCACGCGCGATGGCAGATTCAATGCCGCCGCGAATGCGGAAGAAGCCTTCGCTGGTGCGTTCACCGGTGCAGAACTTGCGGTCGCGCATATCGATGTCGCTGGTCAGCAGGTTCGCGCTATCGGCGTCGGTGCGCGCCATCACCAGCGTGGGCACACCCATTACATCGGCGGCCAGGCGGGCGGCAACCAGTTTCTGAATCGCTTCCGTCGTAGAAACCAGAACTTTGCCGCCGAGATGTCCGCATTTCTTGGCGGACGAGAGTTGATCTTCAAAGTGGACACAGGCCGCGCCCGCCTCGATCATGCCTTTCATCAGTTCGAAGGCGTTCAGCGTTCCACCGAATCCAGCCTCGGCATCCGCGATCAGCGGAGCGAACCAGGTTTGCGAAGGAGCGACTTTTCCTTCGGCGTGATGCACTTGATCGGCCCGTTGCAGCGCGCTGTTGATGCGGCGGCAGAGGTTCGGAACGCTATCCGCCGGATACAGACTCTGGTCGGGATACATCTGGCCGGAATTGTTGGCGTCCGCCGCCACCTGCCAGCCGCTGACATAAATTGCCTTCAACCCGGCCTGCACCTGCTGCACCGCCTGATTGCCCGTCATCGCCCCTAGCGCGTTGACGTAGGGTTCGGTGGCCAGAAGATCCCATAGGCGCTCCGCCCCAAGACGGGCCAGGGTATGCTCCACCTGAATCGAACCTCGCAGGCGCAGAACATCTTCCGCCGTATACGGGCGCTCGATGCCTCTCCATCGCGGGTTATTGGCCCACTCGTAGTTCATGCAATCCTGCGCCAGCGCGTACTGCGCGGTCGCTTCTTCGGAGCTCATTGCGGGGTACGTTTTGCCGGGGTGCGGATTCGCGTTTTCTTGGGCGGACATTCTATCGTCTCCTGTTTGTTGAATGTTCAATATAATGAACATCAATTCATCATACTGGCGAAGCGTATGCGATCTTTCCGTCCCCGGTCAAGCCCGTTGTTCAGTATAATGAACATACATTCATTTTATTGCACTCGTAGGGGATTGCCTCGATGACGACCGCCAATATAAAACCCGATTCGCCCTCCGCCGCCGTAGAGCGTGCTCTGGCCATGCTGGAAGCAGTCGCCCAGGTGCCCGATGGCCTGAGCAATGCGGAAATCAGCCGTAAACTGAACATTCCAAAGAGTTCGGCGAGTTACCTTCTGAAGACGCTCGAGACCAGGGGCTACCTGACGCGGGACGCAGAATCCGGTAAATACCGCGTAGGACTAAAAATCCTGAGCCTGAGCCGCGGGGCCTTAGGCGGCCTCGATGTTCGCGGAATCGCCCTGCCCATCATGCGCCACCTGATGCAGCAAACCGGACTGACCTGCCATCTGGCGGTGCTTGACGGCGCTGAAGCCGTCTATGTTGAGAAAGTCGAGCCGGAAGGTTTCATCCGCATGGACACGTGGGTAGGCCGCCGCATGAAAGTACACGCTACCAGCGTAGGCAAAGCGATTGTGGCACACCTTCCAAAAGATCAATTGGAAGACATTGTGCGCAAGAGCGGAATGGAGAAGCGCACTTCGAAGACCATCACCACTCTGCCACGGCTGGTGAAAGAACTGCAAAAAGTCAGCGCTCAGGGTTATGCCGTGGATGATGAAGAAAACAACATGGGCGCGCGCTGCCTGGGCGCTCCCATTTTCGATGAGCGCGGCCAAATTGCCGCCAGCCTGGGCTTGAGCGGCACCACGCAGCAAGTGAGCCCGCAAACCATGCCGCGAATCATCGAAGCCCTAAAGGACGCGGCTCGCCACATTTCCATGGGGATGGGATACCGCGCCCCGCATCGGCGGGCTTAGTCGCTGCAATTCCATCATGGCCTGCTCCCGGTGTTCAGACGATCGGGCACACGAGCAGCCTGGCGAAAGCTTAATTCTCCGTTAGGCTGTCTCGTGAGGGTGACCGATCGAGCGACCTGGAATGCCAGTCGCGGAAATCGGCAAGTTCAGAAGGGAAACTCCGTGCGTCGGATCTTGCACCAGAGTCCAAGTTGCGGCGCAGCCACTGCACAACCAATAGCGGTCCACCCGGTGGGGGGGCTTTCTCACATGAAGCGCGGAAGCCACCGGCTCCTGGCTCGGGCTGGCTATCTCCACCTGGAAGAGTTTGCCCTCGCCCAGACGAAGAAACGGTTTTCCGCATTGCAGATTGGCGCACTGGTTGAGCATCGAAACCTCCGCTGGCCGGTTTTGCAAGCTCATCAATGAATTGTAAGTTTTGCGGAAGCGGCCAGATTGCGAATGCAGTGCAGTTACGTGGCCATGCGCCAAGGGATCGACTTTCGTGCCGATGACGCGACTTTCGTGTTTCCACACTGCCTTTCCCAGCGTGAAGTGCCGACCTATCGGCAGCCGCACGGCCTTTCGTCTCCTCGGCCTTCGTCGTCTTCCGGCCCTTGCTGCGTTTCCGCTTAAGTCGTTACCATGCAAGTAAATGCCGAATCGATTCCTGCTCTGTCCCCCAGCTTACTTCGACGTCGTCGACCGCAAGAACCCGCACATGTCCGGGAATCTCGGCGTTCATCGGCAGAGGGCCCAGCAGCAGTGGCAGGCCTTGGTGTCCGCCCTGGAACAAGCCGGATGCCGAGTAGAGATCATCCCCGCTACTCCCGCCTTGGAGGACATGGTTTTCGCCGCCAACCAGGTTTTTGTGGGCTTTCATCCTGACTTCGGCAAATTCATTGTGCCCAGCCGCATGGCGCACGCGTCACGGCAGCGCGAGGTGCCTTTTTACGTGAACTGGTTTCGCGAGCGTGGGTACAAAGTGATGGAAGTTGATCTCGGCGAAGATTACCTGGAAGGGCACGGAGACCTGCTGTGGCATCCCGATTGGTCGCGGATCTATGCCGGATACGGTTTTCGCTCAACCCAAGGCGGCGTGGAAAAATTCCGCAATGCTCTGTCGAAACTTGGAATTCCAGTCGTTCCGCTTCGCCTGATCGACCCCTACTGCTATCACCTCGATACGTGCTTCTGTCCGCTGAATGATGAAGCTGTCCTGATCTACCCTGGGGCTTACGCTGCCGAATCACTTGCCGCGCTGCGCGAGCACTGGAAGCGGGTCTATGAACTCACGGCCGAAGAAGCGCACAAATTCATGAACAACGGAATTGTCACGAATGGACGGTATCTAACCCCTTACCTAACCCCACATCTGCAAGACATTCTGCGGCAGGAAGACCTGGCGGCAGTTGTGCTCGATACTTCAGAGTTCGAAAAATCCGGCGGCAGCTTGTTTTGCATGAAGGCGGTTCTGCCTGAGGAATGAACCAGCCCGAATCTTGGACCTCAGTGCACGGTCGCGCCCATCACCGCAACCACCGCTCCCACCACGGCCAGAACCATGCCCAGGTGCCAGAAGATGCGGCGGCCAGAGAGTAGCGTGATTGAGGTGACGACCAGGCCAATTTCCAGGAACACTTCGGCTAGGTCGTAGCGGTCGGCGCGGCGGCGCTCCATGGCGACTTCCTTCTCCAGGTCTTTCGCCTTGTCCTGAATCTCTTCCTTGTCTTTCTTGTAATGCTCCGCTTCCTGCGTATATTTTTCGCGGACCTCGGCGCCTGCGCTGGCGTTACCGGCTACGAATAATTCGTCCTCATGCTGGCGGATGTTCTTCGCCTGATAGTAGGCCCACTGGTCGGAGGCGAGCGCTTGCAGAACCACCTCCTCGGTGTGGGCGCGATGTCCCAGCAGCGATGCCACCGCGACCAGCACGGCCAGCACCGCCATAGTCAGCGACACTGGCGCCATGTTGGGATGAGCGTGCCCGTGTTCGGCATTTTCTTGCAGCTCTTGAAGTTCGTCAGCCATTCCGACCCCTCCCGGGATGATCTTGATAGCGTGCGCAAGCTTTTGATGGTACGGGTTCGCGGCGTCGCGAGCAAGCCTGCTTGGGCAGGTTACTCGCAAGCCGCTATTCGCCCATCACTTTTACGATCACCCGCTTGTCGCGCTGGCCGTCAAATTCCGCATAGAAGATGCGCTGCCAGGTCCCGAAATCGAGTTTACCGGCTGTGATGGGCACAATCACCTCGTGATGAATAAGCAGCGCCTTCAAGTGCGAGTCGCCATTGTCTTCCCCGGTTTGGTGGTGCTTGTAGTTCTGGCGAAAAGGAGCGAGATGCTCCAGCCACTGGTCGATATCTTCGATCAACCCGCTTTCGTTATCGTTCACGTAGATTCCTGCGGTAATGTGCATCGCGGAAACCAGCACCATCCCTTCTTTCACGCCACTCTTGCGGACGATCTCTTCCACCTGCGGTGTGATGTGAACGTAGGCGCGATGCGCTTTGGTATGAAATTTCAAGTATTCGGTGAGAACTTTCATGGCCGCTCCTTCTATTCGTTGCTGAAAATTCTAAATGAGAATGAGCACGCACTTAGGGTCCATAGACTTCAGTTACGGCGTATGCACCGAAGATAGGCGCACATTCTCAACTCTTTGCTGCATACTCGAATTGTTCGAGGAGGTTTTTTGTGTTGTTGTTCCGGCTCGATTATTTGTCGTGCATTCTTACCGTTTTTTCAACCATCCTGATAGGAAAACGATGCTGGGAGGGGTGGATCCTGGCAGGTATCAATAGTGCGGTGGTCTGCGTGATCGGCTTCCGCACGGCGCAGTTTGGGTTCATTCCGGCAAATGTGTTCTGCATCGCGCTGTATGCGGTGAACCTCCGCTCGTGGCGTAAGGCTGAAGCGGACTAGCGGCGACTCTCCGGAAGAGGACTCTCGGATTGCTTGTCAGCTTCGGCTTGCTCAACTGGGCATCGATGCTGCGCAAACTGACTTTTCAATTGCTCGACAGCTCCGCCCACGCGTTTCAGCACTTCGATGGGAACTCTGAACTCCTGATTGCATGCAGAGCAGACAGCGATGGCCGGAGTTGTTCCCAGCCACTTCAGCACGCGTAGATGGCGTTTGGGCATAAGAACCATCCTACCCTTGGTCTTGCATAAGAATATTCAGTTAATTTTGCAACCGGGGAGTGCGTGCTTCAAGCGTGACCATGGTCTGGGCCATAATTTCGTCGGGAGACCCTTGCGCGGGGATTGCCATCAGCAAGCCCAAACCCTGGTAGAACTCGATGAGCGGGGCGGTGCTTCGCTGATAAGCCTCCAGACGCACCGCGATGGATTCCGGGCGGTCATCTGTGCGCTGGTAGAGCGCTCCGCGGCAGCGGTCGCAAACACCCTCCACTTGCGGCGGACGATCTTTGACGTGGAAGACTGACTTGCAGGCCTCACACGTGCGGCGGCCGCCCAGTCGTCCGATAATCTCATCCACCGGGAGTTCGTAATTCACCACTGCGTTAAGCGACAGATTCTCCGTGGCCAAGAGTTCTCGCAAGGACTCGGCTTGTGACAAAGTTCGCGGAAAGCCATCCAGAATGAAGCCCGCGCAATGCAACAGGCAGTGACTGCGCTCGCGCACCATGTCCCACACCGTGGAATCGGGCACCAGTTCGCCGCGACGCATGTACTCCGCGGCCGCCCGCATGGCTGGTGATTGTTCACAGTCACGGCGCTTGGTGGCGGCGCGAAAGACGTCTCCGGTCGAAAGATGGCAAGCGCCTAAACGGCTGGTTAAGAGTTCCGCCTGAGTTCCTTTTCCCACGCCCGG
The DNA here is from genome assembly GCA_963758565.1 of uncultured Acidobacteriota bacterium. Lineage (GTDB taxonomy): Bacteria > Acidobacteriota > Terriglobia > Terriglobales > Acidobacteriaceae > Sulfotelmatobacter. Next base: position 108,341 of record CAVWVX010000003.1, read on the forward strand.
AGCGCCCAGAAGCACCAGTCGCCACGGGGGCTGGAGTTTAGCCGGAACCTCGTCACACTTCGCGGCGGCTCCCTGTAACCATGCGGCCCGATTGGTTTTGGGAGATGAGCTCACGCGCAGAATTTAGCGAGAGACTACACAAGTTGCAGTGACTGGCGTCACATGACCTCGGTTGCCCGGTTGAATCGGATGTGTGAGGTAAGACTACCGCATGGTCTCTTCAATCTCAGAGATCCAGTCGGGGCGCTTCAACACTTCGCGCGGCTTGGGGCCGTCGGCGGCGCCCACGATTCCGTCTTGCTCCATGAGATCGATCAAGTGCGCGGCGCGGCCATAGCCAATGCGCAGGCGGCGCTGCAGCAGGGAAGTGGAGGCTTTGCCAAACTCGACCACGAGTTTAACGCCATCCATGTACAGGGGATCGTTTTCGCCGCTGCCTTCCGATCCTTCTCCGCCGCCAGCGCTTCCACTGCCGCTTTCGCGCTCGTCGCGCGGGGCTTCGAGGAATTGCTCCTGATATTCGGCCGAGCCTTGCGCCTTCCAGAATTCCACCACCGAGGCAATTTCTTTTTCTGTGACCAGCGGAGCGTGCAACCGGTGCACCCGCGCCGATCCTGAAGGCAGGTAAAGCATGTCGCCTTTGCCCAGCAGAGCCTCGGCGCCGTTGGCGTCGAGAATGGTTCGCGAATCCACTTTGGTGGCGACGCGGAAAGAAATTCGCGCCGGAAAGTTGGCCTTGATCAGTCCAGTGATTACGTCCACCGAAGGCCGCTGCGTGGCCAGCACCAGGTGAATGCCGACGGCGCGCGCCATCTGCGCCAGGCGTGTGATGGATTCTTCCACGTTGGAAGAGTCGAGCATCATCAGGTCGGCGAGTTCGTCGATGATGATCACGATGTAGGGAATCGGCTTGTCGTCGGACTCTTCGTCGAACAGGCTGGGCGTCCCGCCGTTATCAAAGAGCTTGTTGTATTGGTCGATATTACGCACGCCTTTGGCGGCAAGAAGTTTTAAGCGGCGCTCCATTTCGCGCACCGCGTTGCGCAGGGCGTTGGCCGCCAGCTTTGGCTCTGTGATGATGGGCGTGAAAAGATGCGGAACGCCTTCATAGTTACCCAGTTCGAGGCGCTTGGGGTCGACCAGAATCAGGCGAACTTGATCGGGCGTTGCCTTATACAAAATCGACATGATGAAGGCATTGATGGCTACGCTCTTGCCCGCGCCGGTAGATCCGGCGATGAGCAGGTGAGGCATTCCGGCGAGGTCGGCCACTACGATGCGTCCGTTGATGTCTTTGCCCAGGGCCATCGTCAGCTTCGACTTGTGGCCCATGAATTCCTGTGACTCAATGTTTTCGCGCAGCCAGATGATCTCGCGCTCGCGGTTAGGCACTTGAATTCCCACCGTCGATTTCCCGGCCATGCGCTCGATCAGAATGCTCTCGGCCTTGAGCGCGAGGCAAAGATCGTCCGTGAGATTGGTGATGCGGCTGTATTTGATTCCGGCGTCGGGCTTGAACTCGAACGTGGTGACGACTGGGCCGGGATTGATCTGCGTGATCTGGCCGTGCACATCGAACTCGGCGTATTTTTCTGTGAGCACCTGAGCCAGCAGTTTGAGTTCGTCGGCATCCACCGATTGCTGTTCATCGGGACGCTGCAGCAAGCTGCTGGAAGGTAGCTTGTATCCTCCTGCGATGCGCGGCATGGTGGTCTTGGCCTTGTGGTCGACATCGGCACGCTGCGTCACTTCAACCTCGGCGACGGCTTCTACCGAGGCGAGCGACTCCGGCAAGATTCCGCCGGTTAGCGGGGACGCTGCCGCAGCTTTCTCGGCTTCTTCAGCTTCCAGCGTGCGCTCAATCCCGGTGCGGCGAGGCTCGACGGGAAGCCGCGCCTGCACAGTCGGTTCTGCCGCTTGCCGCGACGGGATCAACTGCGTTTTCACTACGGGTTTGGCGGTGCGCCGCTTGTCCAATTCCTTTTGCTGTCGCCGCTTGGCGCGATCCTGCTGCCAGTCCTGATAGCGGTTCCACAGTGCGGTCACGAACGCGAAGCGAGTGGGAGCCCACAACTGAATCGATGAAAAGGAGAATGCCGTAGAAAGATATAGAGCGACGGCCAGTACGCTGGCACAGACGATATAAGCTCCAGCGAGATTCAGATAGTGAATCAGCACATCGCCGATCACGCGGCCCAGCAATCCTTCCACCGGCATCACATGCATCCAGCGCATTTCGCCCGGAAGCAGCGCCAGCAGGGCGGGAACGAACATGGCGAGAAAAACTCCGCCTAAAGCCTTGGCGAGGGGCGATTGAATCTTCCGCGAAACAAACCAGCGAATGCCCAGCATCGCAGGAAAGATCGGGAGCAGGAAGGATCCGATGCCGAAGAATTGCAAGGTTACGTCAGAGATCAGAGCTCCAACCACGCCGATCCAGTTGCGCGCAGCGTGCGTGCCGGTGAGCCCGGAGGCGCTATTGAGCGAAGGATCGAGCGGCGAGTATGAGGCCAGCGCGAGGAAGAGGAGGAGCGCAGAGATGCACAACAGAAAACCGATCAGCTCATTCAGCCGCCGGTTGCCCGTGGGGACAAAGATGCCTGTCAGAAAACGCATGTGGGCCGTTTTTCACACGGGCGCAAAACTGTCCGTGGCGCAAATCGGCCAGAGCAAAATCATTATGCCAAGAAGCGGGCCAGCGGGCAATGGCGGATTTGGACGGGGGTGTACAGTTGGATTACTGCGAGTCTGGTGACTCTACGGCCAAGTGTCTGGATAAAGTTGCGATACTGTACCAATAAAGGACATTGATTTGGCAATCAACCGAATGAAGGGACACTAGCATGAAGAAAAAGCACATCGGATCAACCTTCGATAGCTGGCTTCGCGAGGAAGGGCTCTACGAGAAAGTCAGCGCGGCTGCAATCAAACGGGTTGTGGCGCGCCAGGTTGAGGCTGCCATGCAGCAGAAAGGCTTGACCAAGGTTGAAATGGCGCGGCGGATGCGCACAAGTCGCTCCGCTCTCGACCGGCTCCTCGATACCGAGAATCAGGCGATTACCTTGAGTACACTCCAAAAGGCCGCAGCGGTCGTCGGACGTCAAGTTCGGCTCGAGCTAGTCTAAAAATATGAAGGATTCGGTCGGGCAATCACCAGAGCCTCGGGCGCGTGTTGATGCCGAAGATATCGAACGCATTAATAGCGCAGCTGATGAATTGAATTCTGAAGTTCCAGAGGTATTGGAGTATCAAGCTCTCGACGAATTACCTGGAACTAAGGTAAGCCGCTTATCCAGCCAGTCTCGCGGCAAACACCAGCACCAACGCTCCCACGATAATGCGATAAACCGCAAACGGTGCGAACCCGCGCTTGCGCACGTACGCCATAAACCACGCCACAGAAGCATAGGCCACAAGGTAGGAGACCACGAACCCGATGGCCAGCACAATCCAGCCGTGAGCGTCGATCTGCGAGACTCCAATGGGATTTTCTCCGCCTTTGCCGCGGAGCGATTTCAGCAGCGTGTATCCGGTGGCGACAACCATTGTCGGAATGGAAAGAAAGAAAGAAAATTCCAAAGCTGCTGCGCGGGACATTCCTGCTAACTGCCCGCCTGCGATGGTTGACATGGAGCGCGAGGTTCCCGGAAACACGGCAGAAAAAATTTGGCAGAAGCCAATCCATACCGCTTGCATCAGGCTCATGCTTTCCATCTTCCAGGTGTGAATGCGGCTTCCTCCGGCGGAGGGTCCTTCCGCTTCTGACTTGGCGTTCAGGGCATCCACGATCCACATGACAACCCCGCCGATTAGCAACGACCAGCCGATGATGTAAATGTTCTCAAGATGTTTGCCGATGACTTTGGTCAAAAGAAACGACGGAATGGCGGTAACGACAAAAGCGACAACTACCAGACCTAAAGGATGCGTGAGCGCAGTTCGGTCTCCGCGCTCGCCGCGCGGAAAGGTAGAGAGAAAGGTCGCGATTCGGCTGCGGAAATAGACCGGCAGGCAAAGAATCGCGCCCAACTGGATGACGATGGAATACATCTTCCAATAACCGTCAGAGAGGCTGATGTGCAGTAGCGCTTCAGAGAGCCGCAAGTGTGCAGTCGAACTGACCGGCAGAAATTCCGTTAAGCCTTCCACAATTCCCAGTACCAGCGACAGCAAGTAGTCGTTCAATCAGCCTCCTGAAGTAAGGGAACAGTATCGCAGAAAAACTTTACTCGAAGGTTAACTTTGGGGCCTCCGAGAGCAAAAGTAATGAATCAGAGACGAATTAAATCGCGGGAACGAATGCGTCTGGATAATGCGTGAGGCATTAATCGCTGGTGTTCCCATATGTGGGAATACCTTGCTTGATGTAGAAAATTAATCTCTCTGCTCGTGTTGACCAATCGCTCTGGCCGTATTGGCTGACGACTTTTTGCGCGAGGGACAAGGCGCGGTCTTTCGACTCCGCGGATTTTTTCTGGTTGGGTTCGGTTTTATAAATTTCGATCAGCGCGGCGCGGCGCCAGGCGGCGTTATATAAGGCTTCCGGCGCCGAGGGCGATTGCGGATGATCCTTGGCGTAATTTTCGTAGATGTCGGCTTCCTTGTCGGGACACTTCGATAAGCCTTCCCACTCGCCGCACAGTTTATTTTCCAGCAGGCGGAAGCTGGCCATGTCGGCCCACTTGGTGCCGGAATATTTTTTGATCAGGAGTTTCATCCACGACTCGTTCATCTGGCCGCGCATGTAGGCTTCGCGCTGGCGGGCAGAAGGCCGGGTCATGACGTCGCTGCGCTCCAACTGCCAGCGAATGTCAGCCGCGCGGTAGAGCGCCTCGGCGGCCAGCGGAGAAGTGGGCATCAAGTCGTAGACCCGGTAGTAGAGGCGCATGGCGTCCTGGGCGGCATCGCGGCGGCCGCGCCGGCGGCTGGCCTGGTCCTCGGAGTCGGCGGCCTCGCCGAAGATGATGCGGTCGCCATCTTGCGTGGTGGCGGTGACCATACCTTTGTTCAGGACCCATCCCGTGATGGCTTTGCCTTCGGCTTCTTCGTCGGTTGCGCCCTCTTCGGGGTTGGGGTCACGGATGACCGCTTCCACGTGAACCCAGTCGCGGCTGGTTTCAATGATGACCAGTTCGTGGCCGCGTGCAGCATCGCCGACGCGGGCAGCGCTGGCGTCCGGAGCGACCCGCACGGTTTCTTCGTGGACCAAGGTTCCGCGTTGAGCTGCGCCGAAAGCAAAGGTAGAAACCAGAACGAGCAGAGCAGAGATGGCGGCGCGTTTGATGACAGCGTTCGAAAATGGGAAAGTGGCGGGACGGAAGCCCCCCTCCCCCCCTCCCCGTCGATCTATTAGAATCATGAAGTTAGCGCCAAAATGAATTTTAATCTATTGCCTTCAATCACTTAGGGGCAAAATCTTCAAAACAAATGAGTTAGCCTGGGCGAAAATTTTGCCGACGTCTCAAAATATCTGATGCAAGGTTAGTTCCGGTGGTGGGCTGGGTCAAGCGGAATCGACGGTTCTCGTCTCTCTCGATCGTATTGCGAGCCCGTGTTATGATCGCGACCTTCCACGCGGGACAGAACCGGCTCATGACTCCGCTCTCGATCTTCGGACTGTTCGCTGTGACGGCGATGCTGGTCTGCTACGCCTTCGAATCACGAAGCCGGTGGTTCATTCTAGGATTTGCGGTCGCGTGCCTGTTGGGTTCGGCCTATGGATTCTTGCAGGGAGCGTGGCCGTTTGGATTGGTCGAGGCGGTGTGGTCCGCGGTCGCGGTACGGCGCTGGGTGTTGGCCCCGCGATCGAAATAATCAACGGATCGTGGGTCGAGTTTCTGGCCGATTATTCTTTTCCGGTAGCCTTGTTCGGATTTCGGAACAGTCCACAAGTTCTTGTTGACAAGCCTACTTGGTGGACTACACTGCCGCGTGCAGGCGTCCCTGCGCAATCACTCTCAGCTTTCAGGCCCCTCATAGAGCATTACTTTTTGAAATTCCAACGCAGGAGGCCCGGTATGAAACAGCATTCCCGTTCGAAAGTGGCAATCCATTTCCTGGTGCTGGTATGGATTTCGAGTGCAGTCACGCCTTTGGAGGGACAACAATCTCAGCGGCAGGAGATGCTGGCGCAGGGAATTTCCGCGACGGTGCCGGCCAACTGGAGTAAAGCCGGCGAGATGAGAAATGCACAGGAACTGCGGGCCATGAAAGGTGAAGCGGTGGAAGGACGAATCCTTACGACCGTGGAGCCCCGAAGCAATCACGCGGAGGCAGTGCGCCGGCTCTCCGAGATCGCGGCGGAGGCGAAGGCCTCGGTGAACTATGTGGCGAGTGGAGGCTGGCCGGCGGTGCAATACCGGATCACGGTTCCGCTGGCACGAACCGGACAGGAGAAAAAGAATCAAGGAGAAAAGCAGAACCATGCGGAGAAACAACTGGCGGGTCCGCCGGAGGTTTCGCAGCGATCAGTGACGGCGGTGGCGGCAGGGAACAGCGTGATACGGATCGATGCCGAACTCAGCCCGAACGCCGACCGCAAGCTATTGGATCAGGCCGAAAGTATCGGGCGAACCCTCTCACTGGAGCAGCGGGGGAGCGAAGCGGATACGCAGAGAGAGTTGGAAATGCTGCGCAAGGGAGCAGTCCCCGGTCCGCAATCGAGGCGGACAGCAGCGACACCCGCGGTGTTATCGCGGTTAGCGCCCGGTCAAGCAATATCAAAGACACCCGTGCCTTCGACGGGAAGAACGGGAGCCACGGAGGTGCAGAGTGGGGTGGGGGAACTGGAAATGGCGGTATCCAACGATGGCCGCAATGTAGTGATCGGGGCGAACAGCGGATATTCCTACTCAAACAATGGCGGCAGCAGCTTCACCTTTGGAGGAGGCACGCCGGCGCCGTTTCCGCATGACGGCGATCCATCGCTGGGCGTGGGTGCGAGCGGGAATTTTTATTACAGCTTTATCGGCTATCCCGATGGCAGCGCGGGAGCAAAGAATGTTTCGGGCTGCGCGGTGGGAGTGAGTTCGTCGAGCGATGGGGGCGCAACGTTCCCGTTCTTGAATCATGCGGCGGTTTGTCCGGAGACGGGCGCAGGCTTGTGCTTTACCGATCAACCGCATATGGCGGCCGACCGCTACAACGCATCCTCGGGGAAAGATCAGTTATATGCGGTGTGGAGAAATTTTACGCCGTCGGGAAGCGCGCCGAACTGCGGCTCGATTGGGAGTGGATTTGTCACGCCGGAAATAACCTGCTCGGCGAATAGCGGGCAATCGTGGAGTTCTCCGGCAGTAGTGGGCAGTGGCGACTTTGCGCGATTGACGGTGGGCCCGGATGGCTTTGTGTATGTGGTTTACCGCAGCGGTTCCAGCCTGCTGATCAATAAGTTCAGCTCCTGCGGCAGCGGATTGGTACAGCAAACCGGATTTCCGGTGCAGGTGGCGCAGGTGACGGATGTGACCTGCCCCGTGCCCGGATTGGATCGATGTAACGACGGCAACGTACTTTCGAGCCAGATGGCGTCGGTGGACGAACTCGACGCGTCGCATGTTTATGTGGCGTTTGCGGAGCATACGTCCGCCACCAATGAAGACATCTGGCTGGCGGACTCGGCAGACGGAGGCGCAACGTGGTCTGCGCCCGCCACTCTGAATGCGTCCGTGGCCGCACGCCGCTATATGCCGTGGGTGTGCAGCAGCGGCGGATCGGTGTGGGCCTCCTGGTATGACCGGCGCGCCGCGACCGCAGCTCACAACGACCTAACCGATTATTTTTCGTTTGTGGGTGGAGGATTTACTGTACCGACGGAGAGCAACCTGAGCCAGAACGCCGATCCGCAGTGCGCCTCGGGTTGGCCGTGCGGAGCGCGATCTACAAACGACTACAACAGTTGCTCAGTGCAGCCGCAGGGGGGATTTCCGGGAGGCGGTTGTCCGAAATATGGGGACTACAACGGAAATGCCTGCGCCAACGGTACCGGATATTTCGCATGGGCTTCCGCTACCGCCCCACCGGGGGTGACCGCGCCGGGAGGGATCAATGTATTCTTTGCTTCACAGCGGGCGCTGATCATCATTCCCATTTGCGTGTCGCATCCCTGGATTTGCTACGGAGAACTCAACCCCTTTCCGGATTACCCGCCGGATCCGTGGATTGAAATTTCAAGCGTGATTCTGGACGGAGTGATCCAGGAAATCAATGCAGAACAGAACACGGTCTCGATTCGAGTCAATAATTTTTATGCGCCGGAATTTGCCGGCGGGATAACGGAGAAAACGATCACGGCGACGTTCCGCTACGCAAGCTCGTTGCAGGTGGGAGAGCATCTGGTTTTCTTCGCGGGAGCGGGATCCACGGGAGCGGCGGGTAATCCTGAGATTCTGGGGGTAACCTCAACACAAAATATCGCCGACCTGAAAACTGCGATTGCCCGAGTGAGTAGTCATCGCGCGGAACAGGAGTTACGGCACCGCCTGGAGAGAGCTGATCTGGTAGTGACGGGCGATGTGGAAAAGGTCATGGTGAAGGAGCACGGAGAGCGCGGCAAGGATGATAAAGATAAGGACAAGGACGACAAAGACAGAGACCGGGCGGGCGAGAGTGTCGCGGTGGTGCACATTTCACAGGTACTGAAAGGGCATTACTCGAAGCAGACGGTGAACGTAGTGTTTCCGCAGGGCACAGCAGCGAAATGGGTGGGCGCACCCCGGTTTGAGGTTGGGGACAAAGGGGTGTGGATTTTGCGGCGCGAGCACGATGATGAGTTTTATCGGGCTGAGGGTTCGAAAGACTTCCTGCTGCCCGCCGAATCAGGTGCGGTAGAGAAGCAGTTGAAGTAGCCAGGTTATTCGGAGGCTGCGGAGATTTCTTCCAGCATCTTGGGATCGATATTTCCGCCGCTGATGATGGCGACGTTGATTCTTGATGGCGGAAGTTGGTCGGCGCGGAAGAGAAATCCGGCAAGGGCGACGGCTCCGCTGGGCTCGGCGGTGGTGCTGGGATTTGTGGCCAGCAGGCGCATGGCCTGGCGGATCTCATCTTCCGAGACGGTGACGATGTCATCGACGTAGCGGCGGATGTGCTCGAAGTTGATGGAGCCGATGCTTTGCGTGCGCAGGCCGTCGGCAATGGTCTGAGAGACTTCTGCGGCAGGGAATTGAATGATTTTTCCGGCGCGCAGGCTGGCTTGGGCGTCGGCGGCCAGAGCAGGCTCGACGCCGATTACTTTTACCTTCGGGTTGCTTAGCTTGATGGCGGTAGCTACGCCGCTGATCATGCCTCCGCCGCCGACGGGGGCGAAAACGGTTTCCACTTCAGGCAAGTCTTCTAAGATTTCTAATCCAATGGTGCCTTGACCGGCGATGATGTGCTCGTCATTGAAGGGCGGCACGATGACGTAGCCATGTTGCGCGGCAAGCTCTTCAGCTTTTAGTTGGCGCTCAGCGCTGCCGGGACCGACGAGGACGATCTCCGCGCCGAGAGTGGCTGTGGCCTCGAGTTTAATCGCAGGCGCGTTGCGCGGCATCACGATGACGGCTTTGGTCTTGAGGGCACGGGCGGCATAGGCGACGCCTTGTCCATGATTGCCGCTGGAGTAGGTGATAACGCCGCGGGCTCGTTCTGCCTCCGACAGCGAAGCGATTTTGTTGTAGGCTCCGCGAAGTTTGAAGGCGCCGATAGGCTGCTGGTTTTCGGGTTTCAGGAAGAGGCGACGGGTGGAGGCTTCCGGATGACTGAATTCAATGAGGTGGGTGCGGATGGCGATGCCTGCGAGACGCGATTGCGCGGAGCGGATGTCGGAGAGGGTGACCATGATGAGATTCCATTATCGCCGATTATGGTTGATGGACTCTTAAGTGGAGTATTGACATCATGATGCTAGGTAAGGTAGCATCATGATGTGCGTACGACAATTACTCTCGATGACGATGTTGCCAGTCTGCTGACCAAAGAGGTGCGCAAGTCCGGCGAGCCCTTTAAGCAGGTGGTCAATCGCTTATTGCGATTAGGATTGAGCGCTTCCAAGCAACCGGCCCGAAAGCCGTTCGTGGTCAAACCTTGGAATCTGCGGCCTCCCCCGGGACTTAACTTCGATAACGTCGAAGAAGTGATTGAAGCTCTGGAAGGCCCTTACCATCGGTGATAGTTCTCGACGCAAACATACTGCTTTACGCCTATGGGGGGACTTCGCCGCAGCATGGGAAAGCGCGGGCCTGCGTCGAGGAACTGTTTTCCGGGAGTGAACCCGTGGGCCTCCCCTGGCAGACGATAGCGGCATTTCTTCGCATCGGCACCAACTCCCGGCTGGTCGGATGGCGCCCCGTGGCCGAGGCGGTGCAGGAAATCGAAGAATGGCTGAAGCAGCCCAACGTGCGGATACTGGTGCCGGGCGATGATCACTGGGCGGTTCTACGGCGGATGGTGGTGGAAGGGCAAGCGTCAGGGCCTTTGGCAAGTGATGCTGAAATCGCTGCCCTGACGATTGAATATGGAGGACTACTTTACACAGCGGATCGGGATTTTTCCCGATTTCCGGGACTGCGGTGGAAGAACCCGCTGGAGTAGATGAGGCCAAGTCTAGATTTCCAAAATCACCGGCATGATCAGCGGCCGCTTCTGGGTCTGCCGCGAAATGTAGCGCTTCAGGTCGGCGCGGATTTTTTCCTTGATCACGCCGTAATCCGCTTTTTCTTCCGGACTGGAATGGGCCAGGGTGTCGTCGACCATGCGGCGGGCTCCGTCCATCAAACCGTTATCGCCGGGATTGAAGCCGCGAGTTACGATCTCGGCGGTTTCGACCCGGCCGGAAAGTTTGTTGATGGCGATGATGGGCAGCACGATGCCGTCTTCGCTGATGTGGCGGCGGTCTTTGATAATTAAGTCCTCGACTACATCGGTACGCGAGCCGGAATCGATGCAGATGCGGCCGACGTTGACACGTCCGGCCTTGCGGGCGTTGTGCTCATCGATTTCGAGCACGTCTCCGCTCTCGAGGAGAATCACCTTGCCGACTGAGCTGTGCATCGCTCCGGCCATCTCGGCGTGCAGCTTGAGTTGGCGGTACTCGCCGTGGACGGGAATGAAATATTTCGGACGCACCAGATTGATGATGAGTTTCAATTCTTCCTGGCTGGCGTGGCCGCTGACGTGAATGGGAGGCGTGGTGCCGTCTTCGTAGATGACGTGCGCCTCGCGGCGGAAAAGGTGATCGATCATCCGGTAAATAGTTTTCTCGTTGCCGGGAATGATGCGTGAAGAGAGAACGACGGTATCGCCCTTTTCGATTTTGGCGTGCTTGTGATTGTCAACGGCGGCGCGTGACAGAGCGGACATGGGTTCGCCCTGAGTGCCGCTGATCATGACACAGACTTTTTCCGGCGGGAAATTCTTCATTTCGCCGGGATTGATGACTGTGCCCGCGGGAATCTCGAGATAGCCGAGGTCTTCCGCGATCTCCGCCGAGTTGTTCATCGAACGTCCGATGAAAGCAACTTTGCGGCCGTGCTGGTGCGCCAGTTCTACCGCGAGGCGGATGCGGTGAATAGAAGACGAGAAGCAAGAGATAAATAAGCGGCGCTGGGTGTGAGCGAAGACTTCGTCAAACTTGCGGCGCACCGCTCGCTCGCTGGGCGTGTAGCCTTTGCGCTCGACGTTGGTGGAATCCTGAAACAGCGCCAGCACGCCCTGCTTGCCGTATTCGGCGAAAGCGTGAAGATCGAAGAGATGATTGTCGGTGGGGGTGGGATCGACTTTGAAATCGCCGGTGTGGATGATGACGCCGAGCGGCGTGTGAATGGCGAGCGCGACGCAATCGACCAGGCTGTGAGTCACGCGTATGGGATGGACTGTAAATATGCCTGCCTTGAAGCGCTCACCTGCCTGCATCTCGCGCAGGTCGGCGTCGTCTAAAAGTCCGTTCTCATCGAGCTTGTCTTCCACATAGGCCAGCGTGAACTCGGTGCCCCAGACGGGCACGTTCAGTTCGGACAAGATCCAGGGCAGGGCGCCGATGTGATCTTCGTGACCGTGGGTGAGAACAATTCCGCGGACGTACTGGCGATTCTCCACCAGATAAGAAATGTCAGGCACGACGATGTCGACGCCCAGCAATTCAGCTTCGGGGAACATGAGGCCGCCGTCGATGACCAGAATGTCGTCTCCCCAACGGACCGCCATGCAGTTCATACCGAACTCGCCGAGGCCGCCGAGGGGAATGATTTGTAATTTTCCAGTGGGCATGAGGTAACACCTGATGCTAGCACAGAGTGTGTGCCGCACCGCACACTCTACGTGCCCTGCCGGATAGTAATCTGAGCCGGAATAGGCTAGGTTTATGGAGTGGCTGAAGCTGGATCCAAATCGTGGCTTCGTGGGCGCGTGGAGAAAGCGCTGGTCGGGGGACTGACGCGAGCGTATTCCACCGTGCAAGTGAATCCTGAAAAATTTCTGTTACAACTGCGCACTGCCTATCGCATGCCGATTAGCGGATATCACGGCGTTTACTCGCTGGATGTCGGCGAGATCGATCGTGTGGCGGACGACTTGATTCGGAGTGGAATGAAGTTGGCGGCAGTGGAAGGGGCGGGCTTCGGCCTGGGCGGGATCGTCACGATCCTGCCCGATCTCGGAATACTATCCGCCATCACGATGCGGACCATTCAGAAGCTCAGCCTGGTGTATGGATTTCCCTTTAACACGGACGGCGAAATTGCGGAACTGTGGATTGCCGCGGCCAGCGCGGCGGGCGTGGACATCAGCCGTGATCTGGTGGAAAGGGAAGTGGTGAACAAGTTTGTGCCGCGTGTGATTCAGCGCATCGCCGCGCGGGCCAGCGTGGAAGTGGTGGAGAAGTGGGCGGGACGGCTGATTCCTCTGGTGAGTTCCGCGCTGGGTGCGGGGTTGAATTACTGGTTTGTGCGCGCCTGGTGCGAGCGCGCCAAAAAACATTTTCGCGAGCGCCATATGCAGTTGCGCCTGCAAGCGCAAACCTCCACGGGGCAAGCGCATTTGCCGGCGGTCCTTCCGGCGCAGCTTCCTTGACTCATCTATGTTAGAAAAAAGCATGACCATTTTTCGCTGTGCTGCCGTCTTGTTCGACTTGGATGGTGTTCTGGTCGACTCCACCCGCTCGGTGGAGCGGCAATGGCGCATCTGGGCGCGCGAGCAGGGCATCAGCGGAGACGCCGTCATGGCCGTGGCGCATGGCGTACGCACCATCGAAGTGATTCGCGCCGTGGCTCCCCATCTGGACGCGGAAGAAGAGGTTCGCAAGCTGGAGGGGCGCGAGGCCGATGACCACGAAGGCGTGACCGCCATGCCCGGAGCCTTTGAACTTGTGGGTTCGGTTCCTGAAGGATGCTGGGGCGTAGTGACATCGGGAACACGTTTGCTGGCGACCGAACGGCTGCATCTTTTTGGCATTCCCATCCCGAAAGTGATGGTCACGGCCGATGACGTCACCAACGGAAAGCCTCACCCAGAGCCATATCTGAAGGGGGCCATGGGCTTGGGAGCGAATCCGGCAGATTGCCTGGTGATCGAAGATGCGCCTGCGGGAATTCGTGCGGCGCACGCGGGTGGAATGAAAGTGATAGCCCTCAGCAGCACCTATGCCGCTGCCGCACTCCGCGAAGCCGATGTGGTGATCGATAAACTTGGGCGTATTCAGATTTCGCCCGATGGATCGGGAATGTTTACCGTCAGCGTCGACTAGCGACTGTGCGACACTACCGCAGCCAATCTTCCAGTTCGATTCCACGATCCGTTTTGTCGTCGCGATATTTCACAATCACGGGCGTGTAAAGCGAGATTCCCATCTCTGCGGCCGCGCCTTTTTTCACGGCGCGCGATCCCGGCACAACCACAGCGCCTTCCGGAACTTCAAGGGAACCATCGGCGGTTGCGCGATAGACTTCGTTGCGCACCAGGTCATAGAGCGGAGTAGAGCGGGTGAGGATTGTTCCTGCGCCTAATACGGCGCGCGCCCGCACCATAGTGCCTTCGTAGATTCCGCAATTGCCACCGACCAAAACGTCATCTTCAATGATTACGGGCGAAGCATTCACCGGTTCGAGAACGCCTCCCACCTGGGCCGCGGCGCTGAGATGCACGCGCTTGCCGACTTGCGCGCACGAGCCCACCAGCGCATGCGAATCGACCATGGTGCCTTCGTCGACGTATGCGCCCACGTTGATGAACATGGGTGGCATGCAGATGACGGAAGGCGCCACATAAGCCCCAAGGCGTACGGAAGATCCGCCGGGAACGACGCGGATGCGGTCGGCGATGGAAAACTTTCGAGCGGGAAATGTATCTTTGTCGACGAAAGTAAGCGCGGCGCAGCCAGTCTCTGCCAGTTCACCGAGGCGAAAGCCGAGAAGAATTCCGTGCTTCACCCAGGTATTGACCACCCATCGTCCGTCGACTTTCTCAGCGGCACGGATTTTGCCCTCGGTGAGCGCGTCGCGGAATTCCAGAAACGCAGGACGGGCTTCGGGATTGTGTTCGACTTCGCCGAGGGCAGCGAGGCGTTCGATTGAGGCTTTTAGAGACATTTTCGATTGAGCGATCTAGTGATCGGGCGATTGAAAATCAGACGCTTTTTGACTGAGCGACAATCGCCCGATCACGTAATCGCCCAATCACAAAATTCTTCAGACACACTTGCACTCGCTGCGAATCAGCACGCCCGGCATGGCGAGCGCGGTTTCGCGGCTCTGCGCCAGAGTGGGATAGGGTCCATGCCAGCGGGCATGGTTGGCATCGTGTCCGGCGGGACGGCCCTTGCCCTGGTTGCATTGTCCGCACGATCCGCGATGAAGCACGATTTTATGCGGACCCGCAGCCCAGTTTTCGTAAATGTAAAATTCCACCGCTTCCGGGGAGGAGGCTGCAGGTTTCACAATCAGGCCAGCCTCGGCAACGACTTTTTGCAGTTTGGAGCGCGTATCGCGCCGCATGGGCAACAGCGGCAGGCGATAGTTTTCTTCGATGCGGCCCATCATGGCCAACGCAGCCTTCACCGGCAGAGGGCTGGACTCAATAAAGTTGGCCTGCATCAGCGGCAAATATTTGCGATGCAGGGTGCGTGCGGTAGCCCAGTCGTTCTGGAGAGCGGCGCGCGTCATGGCCGCCATCTCGTGCGGGATTTCGTTTGAAGCGACTGAAATGATTCCCACGCCACCCAGCGAGATCACCGGCAACGTAACCGCGTCATCGCCGGAGAAGACCAGGAATGTTTCAGGCACAGCATTGATGGCATCGGCAATCTGCGACATGTTGCCGCTGGCTTCTTTGACTCCGACGATGTTCGCGATCTCGGCGAGCCGCGCCAGCGTGGCCGGTTCCAGGTTTGCACCCGTGCGTCCGGGCACGTTGTAGAGAATGATCGGCTTTTCGGGAACGGCTTCGGCAATGGCTTTGAAGTGGCGGAACTGGCCTTCCTGCGTGGGCTTGTTGTAATACGGAGAGGCGGTGAGGATGGCATCGACGCCGGGGCGCGTGGCAATCTCTTTGGCTTTTTCAACCGCATCGCGCGTCGAATTCGACGTAGCGCCGGCGAGAATGGGGACGCGTCCTGCCGCCACTTCAATCGTGGTGTCGATCACCTGCAGCCATTCGTCGTGGATGAGCGTCGGCGTCTCGCCGGTGGTTCCGCAGGGGACGAGAAAATCGATGCCGGATTCAACCTGCCAGGCCACCAGGTTGCGCAGGGCAGCGTGGTCGATGGAGCCATCCTGATGAAACGGCGTGACCAGAGCGGTACCGCAGCCGCGAAGTTGCATGGTAATAAGATAGCGCGAATGATGGATTGGCGGAACCGCCAACTACAGTTCGCGCCAGATATCTTTGAAATCGTAAAACCCGTTTCTTCCTTCGAGCCATTCGGCCGCACGGACTGCACCATCGGCGAAGCCCTGGCGCGATTTCGCGTCATGGCAGAGGTAGATGCGGTCGGCGGGGGATTCGAGGACGACTTCGTGCATGCCGACGACTTCGCCTTCGCGGAAGGAAGTGATCTCGATTTCTTCTTTATTTTTGGTGGTGTCGCGGATGACGTTCTGGAGCGCGATGGCGGTGCCCGAAGGCGCGTCTTTTTTGTGAACGTGGTGGCGCTCGAAGATTTGGCCCGAGTAGCCGTGCTGCAGGGCGGCGGCGGCGGACCGGGCGACTTCAAGAAACAGATTCACGCCGACGGAGAAGTTTGCCGCGAAGACCAAACCCGTCCCGGCGGTCTCTACTAAGTTCCGGATGCGATCGATTTCGCTGTACCAACCGGTGGTGCCGACGGCGATATTTTTCCCTGCGGCGACGCAGGCTTCGATGTGAGCGACGACGCAGTGCGGAGTGGTGAAGTCGATGACTCCATCGATGTCGCGCAGATTTTCTTTGGAAAGCGCGGACGCGTCAACGTTGTCGGCTGCGCCTGCGACGCGGACTTCGTGCTTGCGCTGCCGTGCCGCCTCGGCTACCAGCGATCCCGTCTTGCCACGGCCTAGAATCAATAGTTTCATCGAAGTCAAAAGCTTAACCGTTGAGGTCGCAGAAAACATCCGCCGAAATCGCCCAGGAGAATTTACGCGTATACCTCCGGATCGAGATCTGCAAAAAATGTGCTGTGCAGGCGCTGGATGATCTCCGGCACTTCATCTTCCTCGATCACGAAGGTTAAGTTAATTTCCGACGCTCCCTGCGAAATCATGCGGATCTTTTTATCCTTTAGTTCGCCGAACACCATCGCGGCCACACCTGGCTTATCGCGCAGGCTTTCGCCGACCAGGCAGACGATGGCTTTCCGTCCCTCATATTTTACGTCGGCGAGTTTCGCCAGATCGGCAGCCAGCGCGGGGATGGCGTAGTTCGAATCGACCGTCAACGATACGCTGACTTCCGAGGTTGAAACCACGTCAACCGCAACTTTGTGACGGTCAAAGGCTTCGAAGATGGCGCGCAGAAATCCGTGAGCCAGCAGCATGCGCGGCGCGGCCACGTCGACGATGGTGATCCGCTTCTTGACGGCGATGGCCTTAAAGATGTTCTTGCCCTGCGGCGCACGCGTAGTAATCTCGGTGCCTTCGCAGGAAGGATTTTTAGAGTTCACTACGTAGACCGGAATATTTTTCTGGATCGCGGGCAACACGGTCGCGGGATGCAGAACCTTGGCGCCAAAGTAGGCGAGTTCCGCCGCCTCGTCGAAGCTGATGACTTTGATGCGGTGCGCGTCGGGACAGATGCGCGGGTCAGTGGTGAGAATGCCGTCGACGTCGGTCCATATTTCAATGCGCTCCGCATTCAGACCTGCGCCGACAATGGCAGCAGAATAATCGGAGCCGCCGCGGCCGATCGTCGTGGTGATTCCGGCGCGGTTCGCGCCAATGAATCCGCCCATGACCGGAACTTTGCCGGCATCGAGCAGCGGCTGCACTTTGCTTTGCAGTCGCGCGTTGGTCTCCTCCTGCTGCGGAGCCGCTTCCATGAAGTTGCTGTCGGTGACGAGAATGTCGCGCGAATCCACGTGCACGCCGTTGAGTCCATGGGCGGCGAAAGCCGCCGCTACAATTTTGCTGGAGAGCATTTCGCCAAACGCCGCGACGTGGTCGGTGGTGCGGGGAGTAATCTCGCCGACCGCGGTGATACCGCGCAGTAATTCGTCCAGCCCTTCGAAGTCGCTGCCCAGTTCAGAATGAAAATCAGTAAACAGAGCCGTTCCCAGCAACTCGCTGGCGGTGTTGTAGTGCCTCTCCTGCAAAGTTCGGCAAAGCTTCAGCGCGGTCTTGCGTTCGCCGGCGCCGGCAGCACGGGCCATGGTTAAAAGCGTGTCGGTAACTTTGGCCATGGCGCTCACCACCACTACTGGCTTTTGCGGCAGGCGTCCCTTTACGATTGCGGCGACGCGCTCAATCGCGCGCGCGTCCTCCACCGAAGTGCCGCCGAATTTCATTACGATCATTGGCGTGACTCGCGGTGTGGGGTGCGCGGCGGATTATGAGAATACGCGGCGAAATTCATCTAGGAGTTGGTCAGGTACCCTTTGGCTTTCAGCAATTCGGCGTTCAGCACGGCCGCCCCGGCGGCTCCGCGAATGGTGTTGTGCGAGAGCACGGTAAATTTCCAGTCGAGCACATTACATGGCCGCAGACGTCCCACCACGGTGGTCATGCCGGCGCCAATGTCGATATCGAAGCGCGGCTGTGGACGGTCGTTCGCTTCGGTGTAAACCACGGGCCGCTCTGGCGCGCTGGGCAGGTTTAACTCTTGCGGCTCGGCGCGGTAATTGTTCCATCCTGCGATCAACTCTTCCGCCGTGGCTTTCTTCTTCAAGCGGATGGAAATGGATTCGGTGTGCCCGTCTTCCACTGCGACGCGGTTGCACTGGGCGCTCATCACAAAAGGAGCGGGAATAATTTTTGTCCCGTTGAGTTCACCGAGAAGTTTTTGCGCTTCCTCTTCCATCTTTTCTTCTTCGTTCTTGATGTAGGGAATCACGTTGCCCAGAATGTCGAGCGAGGCCACGCCGGGGTAGCCCGCACCGCTCACCGCCTGCATGGTGACCGCCATCACGGCATCGAGGCCGAAGTGCTTGTGAATTGGCGCTAGCGCCATCACCAGTCCGATTGCCGAGCAGTTCGGATTCGTTACCACATAACCGCCTGACTTTTTGCGCCAAGCCTGGCTGTCAATGAGCTTGATGTGACCTGCGTTTACTTCCGGGATGACCAGGGGCACGTCGGCCTGCATGCGCAGCGCGCTGGAATTGGAAACGACATAGCAGCCGGAATCGGCAAAGCGCGGCTCCATTTCCGCTGCGATGGACGAATCGAGCGCGGCAAAAATGATTTTCGGAGCTCCGTCCGGATTGGCGGGAGACACTCTCATCTTGGCGATGTTGGCTGGGATCGGCGTCTTCAGCCGCCAGCGGGCCGCCTCGGAATAGGCCTTGCCTTCCGAGCGGTCGGAAGCCGCCATCCACGCCACTTCGAACCAAGGGTGCCGCTCCAGCATCTGGATAAATCTTTGTCCGACTACGCCGGTGGCGCCCAGAATTCCAATGGGAAGTTTATTGCTCATAATTTTTCGCACATACGAGAGTCTTTCGATTCTACAACAGGCGTTTATTTCGCAGAACGGGCCCAAACCACGGCTCGAACCGGAAGTGGGCCGTCTTCGGTCACTAGGCTAGTTCGCTTTTCGATCCGATAGAGGATGTGGAGGGCTGCCATGCCGGAGTTGCGCCAGAATTTCTTCACCAAAGAGTGGGTCATTATCGCCACCGAGCGCGCCAAGCGTCCCGAGGAATTGGTAGCGCGACGCCCCAAGCACCTCGTGGCCGCGTATTCCGAGAGTTGCCCGTTTTGTCCGGGGAATGAAGAGCACTCTCCGATCGAGATCCTGCGCTCTCCTAACAACCTAACGCAGCCCTGGGCGGTGCGGGTGATCCCCAACAAGTTTGCGGCGCTTGACAGCAATGCCCATCCCGCACGCAACCTGCAACACTTGCGCCGCCGCATCGATGGTTTCGGCTTTCATGAAGTGATTGTCGAGGGCGCCGACCATTCAGGGTGCATGGCGGTAATGCCCGACGCGCAGGTGGCCAACATTCTTGGCGTCTATCGAGAGCGTTACAACGCTCTCAGTCTCGACCAGCGAATTAATCACGTGACGATTTTTAAAAATCACGGCGCCGACGCCGGAGCCAGCCAGCAGCATCCGCACTCGCAATTGATTGCGACTCCAGTGATTCCGAGCCAGGTGCGACACCGGCTGCATGAAGCGCTGCGCCACTATGACGATGCCGGCGAGTGCATGTTCTGCCACATGGTGGAGCGCGAGGTGGAGGATAGGACCCGCATCGTTCTTAAGAGTGAACTTTTTGTTGCCATGGAAGTGTTTGCCTCGCCTACGCCCTTCGCTACTCACATTTTTCCTCTTCGCCACATGGCCAGCTTCGGCGAGATCACTTCGGCGGAGGTGGCGGACCTGGCGCGCATATTGCGGACATTGTTGGGAAAGATGTATGTGGGGCTGGAAAATCCCCATCTCAACTTTACGATTCGCAGCGGACCTTCCGACTATGCCGGCGCCCGCTACTTCCACTGGTACGTAAGCGTGATCCCGAGGCTCACCCGGATGGCGGGCTTCGAACTGGGCTCGGGAATGTTCATCAATTCTGTGTTGCCGGAAGCCGCTGCGGAATTTCTGCGCAACGTAGGCGCCGACCGGGCCACGGGCGCAAGCGCATCAGGTTAAGGGAACAACGGGCAGCGAAGGAAAACTGAGAACAGCCCTTCTTACTTGGGCTGTCCAATTTGCGTACCGATTACGTATTCATTCAGCGGACCGAATTTCCTCTTCTCCGCATATAAACGCCAGCGCCGGAAGACGATGCGCAGACTCGCCATCACGGGAATGGATAGGAAAATTCCCAGGATGCCAGCCACTTCGCCGCCCGCCATGACGCCAAAAATTGCCGCCAGGGGATGCAGTTCCATGCTGGCGCCCATGATGCGCGGGGAGGAAACGTAGTCTTGAATCAGCCGCCACGCGCCGAGAAAAATCAAAAGCCAAATCCAGTGCGGAAAACCAGTCAATAACGCAACCCCCACGATCGCCAGAGCTGCCACCAGCGGACCGACCACGGGAATGAACTCCAACACTCCGCCTAGCGTGCCCAGAACCAGCGCCTGCTGCACGCCCATAACCCGCAAGACGATCGAGTACAGCACCAGGGTCATGGCGGCCAGCGTAAGCTGCGCCCGGATGAAGTGGGCCAGCATCTGGTTCAGGTCGCTGAGCACCCCCTGCAACAGCTCGCGCTGAGGCCGCGAGCGGACCAAGTCGAGCCCAATCTCGCTGAAGTTGCGGCCATCTTTCAAAAAGAAGATGGAGAGCACGGGAACGACCAGCAACAACCACGCCTGTTTGGCAACGTCGGCCACGCGCAGCCCGATGTTTTGCGCCACTCTCTCGATTTCATCATGATGGCTGGCTACGTACTGGCGAAGCAAATCGACGGCCTTGCGGTTCCAGTGAGTTTTCTGCGCCAGTTGTCCGGCAAATTCACCTGAACTCAACTGCGATAAAGGAGGAATGGATTGAACCAGCTTGGTGCTTTCCTGACCAATGCGCGGTCCCAGTTTGACGAAGAAGAGAATCACCATCCCCAGCAGCAGAAGGTAAATTACGGTGATGGCGCGGACCCGGCCATGCATAAGCTTTTCCAGCTGCGAAACCAGGGGACTCATCAGGTAGGCAAAGAAAATGGCGAAGAGGAACGCCATCAGGGTTTCGCGGGCTTTGTAGAGAAAGCCCAGGCCGAGCGCAAATAGCAGCACCGTGATAAGTACTCGCGCTGTCCGTCCGTCGGTTACCGGCAAGTGAGTGCTCCGTTTTGACTGCCCACTCTTAGTTGCTGCGGAGTCGCGCCTGAACTAATCCCGCAGCACTTCCGTATTATCATCTGCAATCACCACGCGCACCAGCTTGAACTTATCCTGATCGTCCACCCATAGCGCCCAGGTGAAGGACTCGCCCTTCAGATTCAGGCGCATCAGTTCGCGTTCGCTGCCGCGGATGGTGACTTTTTCTCTTCCCACCAGTTCTAAACGAACGCGCAGGGAAGTGCGATCCTGGGGCACGAGCACGCCAAAGTCGGCTGAATCCTTCTGGCACTTCTGCCCGCCGCCTTCGGGATGGCAATTCGCCGACAAATAGCGCCAGGCCAGCACTTCGCGGTGGATAAAGAAATTGTTGTCCAGGATCGCCGAAGTGTTGGGCATGAGGAACGGCTGCTCTGCCGCCTTGGCGTTAGGGGACGCGGAAATCTTCTCCAGCAGGAATTCATTGTTGGGTGTGACCGACAGTGAGCCGTTGCCGTCAGTCCATTCGTAGCGCAGCAATTCGCCGGCGGAGTTGATCTCCAAGTCCGACTTTTGTCCCGCGCCGGCGCCAGTGATTTCTTTCAGCTGCGACTTCACTGTGCTGACGCCATTCTCCTGGCGCACCGTGAAGGTCTCAGTAACCACGCGCTGGCCGCGGATGAAAACTCCGAACGAACCGGAATCCACGGCTGACTCCGCCGGCTTGGCCTTGTCTTTCTTGTCGCCGGCAGACGCCAGCGCGGCGCATGCCAGAACCAGTGCCGCTGCCCATCGAGTTCGCGCCATTACACTCACTGCTTGTCTCCTCTTTTGCTGCGGCTTTTTGTCAGGCCTAAGGACCGAATTAACTCTCGTGCAATCTGATTTACCGGTTTGCCGCTTGTATCCTGCCGGAATGATGCTTGCGCGTAATGCGGTTGCCTGCTTCTATACAGGTCTCGAAAAGTCTGGAGGCTACCGAGGAGAGGGCGTTCCATTCCCGCCTGCCCTCGGCATCGTTCCCATAGTTCCGTTACTTCCGCATGCAAAAACACGGTTGGGGCGCCTGCCGCCGCAATCAGTTGCACATTCGACGGCTGCACAAATGCCCCGCCGCCAAGGGCGATCACACGCTTCGCTCCGCTTTGTAACTCGTTCAACATTTCTTTCAACGCCGCCCGTTCCGCCCGGCGAAATCCGGATTCGCCGTTTTGCCGAAAAATCTCGGCCACCTTGCGCTGCTCCCGCTCTTCGATGCGGTCGTCTAAATCTTCGAACGCCCAACCCAATTGCTCGCCCAAAGCGCGCCCCACGCTGCTCTTGCCGGCGCCCATGAAGCCGATTAACACCACGGACCGGGTTGTGGCGGGTCTTCGCCTCGTACCAGCGGCGGCAGCTTGGATGCCAAGCTTGCCGCTCACGGCACCTTTGCCCGATTTTTTCCTGGGCCTTTCGCGCCGCTTCGGTTTGCTTTTCGTTTTAGTTATTGTTTTTCGGAGCGTTTTCTGAGGTGGATTTTACCACTGAAAGAACGCAGAACCACGGTCGAGGAGACCGCTACGCGTCCCATGGTACCTGCAAAGGCACGTCCCTTGTCCACCGTGAACCAGGTGTGATTTTTCGGCTGCAAGGGGATATCGTCGTGCACTTCGCCGCGCACGGAGCGGGCGCTCACATCCGCAGAGGTCCATTCTGGAATGGTGGCCTCAATATCGCCGCTATGGCTGGTCAAGCGGTATTCGCCGCTGTTGCCGAAGTCGCCGATATATACAATTCGGCCGCTGGTCGACACCACCTGCACCAAAGGTCCATTCACGCCCTTCATGGTGATGTCTCCGCTGAGCGAGTCGACCTCAACATGGCCGTTCTGCACATTGTCCATATTGACCGGGCCATTCATGGTTTTGATGTGCACATGCGCGTCGGAAATATCGCGGATGTCGACGGAGGCGCCGGCTCCTTCCAGGCTCACATCGCCATGCAGTTTCTCCGCGCGGAGGCTGCCGCTGGTGGAGCGCAGGGTAATACTGGCATCGGCGGGAATGTAGACTTCGTAATCGACGCGGCCGGATTCGGCATCGGCGCCGGCCAGAAGGTGGGATTGAATATCCACTCGATTTCCGTTCTGGCTATTGTCGACCTCTACTTTATCGGAGTGCAAAGCCGCGTTAACGACTACGGTATTGTTCAGTGAGGGCTTTACCGAGATCGAGCCGTAAGAGTTCAATATGGAAATTCCGGCTTTCGGTCCCACCGAGAAGTGATATTCCTTGCGGCTCTGGGCCAGCAGCGTGCCCGCCATCATTACCCCAATCGCCGCCACTTTTACTGCATCCCTCAGCATAACCGACTCCCCCAAAGAACTCTCAAAACTCTGCCACATTATGGCAGAGAACGATCCGTTGCCATCTCAAAAAGCATGGATTTTTGCTGGTAGGCTTCCATCAGAGAGCGCCGGGCATCCTCGTCGTTGGGACTCTCATCCACCGCGCCTTGCGCGTCGCGGATCGATTGATTTACCTGCCGCAGGTTTTCTTCATACTGGGTTTTGAGGCTGGGTGCATGCATTGCCACTTCTTGCATTACGGCGGCATCTTCGAGATCGCTGGCACTCACTTTGGCTTCCTGGATGACCGGTTGGGGCTGCGCCTCGCGTCGCAGATAGATACCGAGAGAGAGTAGAAGCATGGCCGCCGCCGGGACCAGCCAGCGCGCCGCTCCCCAGCGTGTGACGAAGGAGGGAAGCAAAGGCTTTACCGAGCTCTGGCGCTGGATCACGCCCTCCTGGCGCAGTGCAATTTCAATGGAATTCCACACTCTGGGGCTGGGTTCATCCGCGCCCTGCAGATCGCTGGCTGCGGAAATGATCAAATCCAATTCTTTTACCAGCGTGGAGCACGCCGGGCACAACCTCAGGTGCGCCTGCTGTTCAGCGGCGCTGCCGTCTTCCACTTCCGCCAAGCTTTCCTGCAGCTCAACGCAATTCATAAACCTCTCCCCAAGTTTGCCGCGGCGGTGCGTCTGCCACGGTGCTTGCGCCCCTATTCAGCTTGATGCTGCTTTCCGCTCGAATGCTGCCTAACCTGCCCGAGATTTGCCGGCCTTTTCGGCTCTCTCCATCTTGAGCAGGTCGCGCAATTTCATGCGCGCCTTATGCAACTGCGACTTGCTGTTTCCAATCGAGCACCCCGCAATTTTTGCGATTTCATTATGCTCGTATCCTTCAATATCGTGAAGCACAAAAATCATCCGGTAGCCCGGAGGCAGGCTGTCCACAGCCCGCTGCAACTGCATCCGGTCCAGCGAACCGGTCAGCGCCACATCATCGGCGCCAAAATCTTTCCTGGGTGAATCCTCGTCCACCCCTTGCGTCGTCTCTTCCAGCGAAACCACCGGAAGGCTTTTCTTCCGCAGGTGCATCAGCACCACGTTCACGGCCAACCGGTGCAGCCAGGTCGAAAACGCCGACTCGCCCCGAAAGGTTGCAATCTTACGGTAGAGTTGGAGGAAGGCCTCCTGGGCCAGATCCTCGGCCTCCGCCGTATTCGCCGTCATCCGCAGGCAAAGCGAATATACCCGCCTTTTGTGTTTGTCATAAAGCACCTGAAACGCGTCTGCGTCCCCCAGCTTGGCCCGATCAATGGCCTCGGCTTCGCTGATTTCGGTGTTTTGTCGCTGTCGTGGCTCGGTCAAATCGTCTTTTTCCGGCCGCACCAGTTGGGATGCGGTATAAGTAGTTTGTGTTGTATCATTTGCGTGGAGTTGCCGTGACCAAAGTTTGATCACAGGTTCCAGAATATCAGAGATCTTCTCCCGATCTTGGGAGAGGGAAGCAGGACCCATTTCTTCAGCTCCGTTGGTTCCCAAAGCCTTTGCATTCGGAGCTTTGGCTGTCCGTAGTGGCATTCCACTTCAAACCCCAACCATGGCAAACAGTCGCAATCTTCTAAAACTGGTATCTTCTTGATCTTGGCCTGGCTTTGAGTCCGCCGGGCGTAGCTCATTTCCCGCTGTTCGCTGTGGTGATGGTCTCGAGCCCGTGTCCGTGTTCTCCCATCTCTCTTTGCCGAAGCAGGAATGAAAACAGCACGCCCAAAAACCCCAAGGTGGAGAAAATCCACATCCCGGCGCGATATCCCGAAGGATTGCTGGCATCGGCATGGCGATAGGTGTTGACCGACCCGACCAGCCAGTTCAGGCCAAACAGCCCGATGTTTTGGATCATGGTCATCAGTCCATACGCCGTCCCCAGCTTCGATTGGTCGACGATATACGCTACCGACGGCCACATCACCGCCGGAATCAGCGAAAAGGCTACCCCCATCATCGCCATCGGCACATAGAGATTGATCTGCGTATACGCCATCATCAGGTAGACGGGGATCAACAGCATGGAGCCAAACATCATCAGCAGGGCTCGTTTGCCAATGCGGTCTACCACCAGTCCGAACAGAGGGGTAGCGATCATGGCGAACAATGTCAGGGTGCTGGATAAGAATCCGCCAAACTCGCGGGACGTACCGCGCGCGCCCATGAAGAATTCGACCGCAAACGTCTGGAAAGGGAAGATAGCCGAGTAGAAAACAATGCACAGGGCCACGATCAGCCAGTAGCTGGTGCCAAACTTCCACAGGTCGGCAAAGACCACTTTATCGGTGGAGACGGCCCCCAGGCTGTAGTTCTTCTCCGCCCAAGACTCCATGATCCAGTAAACCAGGGCACCCACCACGCAGAGGGCCGAAAAAGCGAGCGCAATCAGGAAAGGATTCCGCCAGTTGTCATAGGCCCAGCGAGCCCAAGTGGGTGAGTTGAGTGCGGCGAAGGTTCCCAGCCGCGAGGCGGTCAGGTTCAATCCGAAGGCGAAGCTCAATTCTTTTCCGCGGAACCAGCGTCCCAACGCGGTGATCACGGCGACATTCAAAGATTCCGCGCCCATACCGAAGATGAGGCGGCCAATCGCCATGATCCAGAAGTGGCTGGACGAGACCGTAATCGCCGGACCAATAAAGCTGAGCACGCCGAAGATCATCAGCGACTTGCGCAGCCCTATGCGGTCGATGATGAAGCCGCCAATGACCACGGTGAAGAAATTCGGCAGGCTGTAGAAACCTTGCAGCAGGCCGATGTCAGAGTCGGTGAAGCCCAATTGTCTTCGGAGCACGTCGGCCAGCGGGCTCAGCGCGTCATACGCGTAGTAGCTGCCAAACATCGCCAGGCTGACAAAGATCAGCACCAGCCAGCGGTACATCCGGCTGGGTTCAGGACGGCTAGCTTCAGCAGGCAGTGGTTGGGTCATCCGCGCTTCTTTCTCGTACTCTGAAAGCGAATTGAACTCAGAAAGGATTACGAGCAGAAAAGATTAGCAGATTGCGGACGGAATGGGAGACGATGCCTCTAGAAATGGGACTGTAAAATAGAAAAGGCGAGCCGGAGCCCGCCTGATTTGTTGTTGTTTACCGAGCTTAAGCGGCTTCGTCGCGAATTGCCGACTTGGCCTTATCCGCCAGCTCCGGCGAAACATCGCTGATCTGGTGAGCGTCGCGAGCATGGTCTGCCGCCTGCCGCATCACGTCGGCATCGGATTCACCCCGCGCCTCAAAGTCGCAATTTCCGAGCACGTCGTTGCATTTCAAAACTTTGGACATAGAAAACCTCCGCATGTATACGAGCCTTCCATTAGTGTCCTTGCAACACTGCAGAGTTGTCGGTCGCCTCTTACGGCACAAGCTCAAACGCAGTCCCGCAGCCCAGAATCCCCTGGCAGACATATGGACTCGACGAGTAGGTGGTGCCATAGATGTTTCCAGCCGCATCGAAGGTCAGGCCCCCGGTCGGAATCTGCCCATCCGTGCCGCTGCCGAAGTCGTGCAATAGCGTCTCCGTCCAATGTCCACTCGGGCCTGGCGAGAATTTGAAGACAGCCCCATAGGAGGCGCTGCCGCCATATGCGCACGTTCCATAGAGAGCGCCCGAGGCGTCGATGAGAAGATCGCCATCGGGCCAATAGCACTGATTAACGCTGCCATAGATAAAGGGGACGACGGACTCTTTCCATGCTCCGGTTGCTGTGGGGATCAATTCATAGAGCGAACCTTCGTTGTAGGAACTGCCGCCGTAGAATGTTGTGCCGTAGAGATTCCCGGTGGGTCCAAAAACCAGCGGTCCGGGTGACATGCCGTCAGCGCTTCCCCCCAGAAAGTTGTGCAAGATCCTCTGTGTCCACACCCCGCCGGGCCGGGGAGTTAATTCGTAGGTGATCCCGGCACCATACGCACCGCCTCCAGCCGTGCCAAAAAGATTGCCCGCCGCGTCGAACAT
Source organism: uncultured Acidobacteriota bacterium (assembly GCA_963758565.1). Classification (GTDB taxonomy): domain Bacteria; phylum Acidobacteriota; class Terriglobia; order Terriglobales; family Acidobacteriaceae; genus Sulfotelmatobacter. Next base: position 136,018 of record CAVWVX010000003.1, read on the forward strand.
CAGGAAGCCGGGCGTCGAACCATTCGTGCCATTAAAGTTCAGCAGAATTTTTTCGTTCCAAACTCCGCTCAGCGTGGGCCTCAACTCGAAGACCACGCCCTCGCCATAGGTGCCTCCATACAACGTAGTCCCGTAGATGTTGCCCGCTGCATCTAAAACCACAGCAGCATTCGGGCGGTTTCCGTCGGTGCCGCTGCCAAAGCTGTGGATGACCTTCTCAGTGAATCCGCCCGGTCCGTGGATTAACTCATAAACTGTTCCGCCCACGCCCGTGGCATTGTAAGCTCCGCCCCACCCGGTCGTGCCAAAGATGTTTCCGGAGTCATCCAGGGTGGGCCCGGCATACGCACCCCAGCCGTCTGTGCCGCTGCCGAAGCTGTGCAATATCTCTTCGTTCCAAACCCCGCCGCCGGCGGCCTTCAACTGGAAAACAGTCCCGAAGGGGCCGAAAGCGCCGCCATTCCCGGTAGTGCCATACAGGTTGCCCGAACCATCGAACACAAGCGTGCCCGAGGGCCAGTAACCATCGATGTTATTTTCCGCGAAGGTATGCAGGATGTTTTCTGTTTGCGCCATGGTGCGTGTGCTGAGCAACGCGGCCATCGCGAGTACAGCCAACATCAAAAAGCATCGGCTGGAATTTTTCTGCTTTGACATGGAGCCTCCTAGGCGGCACGAACTTTCGTTGGATCGGGGCCCGGTTCTAAAGAATGCGGCGAGCTATGGTCGGTAGGAGTGAGAGCCGCTCTCACTTGGGGAGGAGAAGCAAAATATAGTCCGGTCGCAGGGCGCTGTCAAACCATACAAACCGCGAAGGACACCAAGTCTCGCAAAGGTTTTGTCGTGACGCCTTCGTATAACTTAGTGTCCCTTCGTGGTTTGAGATTTTGAATTCGATCTAATACTTCACAATCCCGGCAAACGATTTCGGATCGAGCGAGGCTCCGCCCACCAGAGCGCCGTCGATCTCTTCCTGCGCCATGAGTTCCTTGGCGTTGTCGGGCTTGACCGAGCCTCCGTAGAGAATGCGCAGTTGCGCGGCGAACTCTTCGCCGAAGACTTCGGCAGCTTCGCGGCGAATCACAGCGTGGGCTTCGGCGGCGATCTGCGGCGTGGCCGTCTTGCCGGTACCGATAGCCCAGACCGGTTCATACGCTACCACCAGCTTCGCCGCCTTCTTGGCCGAGATGGCGTGAAAGGCGCGCACACACTGGCGGCGCAGCACATCGTCGCAGAGTCCGGCTTCGCGCTCTTCGAGAACCTCTCCTACACAGCAGATGGGAGTGAGACCCGATTCTAAGGCGGTTTTCAGCCGCAGATTCACCGTGTCATCGGTCTCGCCGAAATATTGCCGGCGCTCGGAGTGGCCCACGATCACATGCGTCACGCCCAGACTTAGCAACATGGCCGCCGAAATTTCGCCGGTGTAAGCGCCGTCGGCTTTCCAGTGAACATTCTGAACACCGATTGCGACTTTCGAACCGCGAGCCGCTTCAATGGCTGCTTGCACGTCGGTGTATGGAGGGCAAACGACAATCTCGTCGCGCGTGTGCCCCGCGACCAGCGGCAGAAATTCGCGGAAAAAGGCAGTGGTTTCGTCCGGCGTTTTATTCATCTTCCAGTTGGCGGCGAGCAGTTTGGTTCTAGGCATTTATTATTCCAATCGCAACTTCATAGGGATTCCCCGAAGCGGGTTTGCGCTGCGAGGTTGCAGCCGATGCAAAAACGTCTAGCGAGCTCTTGTCGAACAGCACGATTGTTACGAAGACAATATGTTTGGCGGATCGAAGACTTTGGATCAACGTTGGAATCGCAACCCAGGCCGCTTGCTCTACCGGATATCCAAATATTCCCGTGGAGATGGCGGGGAATGCGATGCTGCTCAACTTCACTTCGTCCGCAATGCGCATACTCTCGCGGTAGCAACTCGACAAGGCTTCTGGTTCCCCTTGATCTCCGCCCTGCCATACGGGACCGACGGCGTGGATGACATACTTTGCGTTGAGCCGACCTGCTGTCGTTGCCACTGCCTGACCAGGAGACAGTGGTCCGCGTTCTGACCGGATGCGAGCACACTCCTCGGCAATTGCTGGACCACCGGCTTGATGAATTGCGCCACAGACACCGCCGCCGGGCAGCAATTCCGGGTTGGCTGCATTCACGATGGCATCGGCGTGATGTTTCGTAATGTCGCCGCGCTCCAGGCGAATCAGTTCCGGATCGCCGACGTGGAGATCTGCAAAATATTCCTTGTAGCGTGGGAAGTCCATCGCATCCGCCGGCATCACTTTTTGTCCGTGAGCGCTTCCACACCTGGCAGTTTCTTGCCTTCCAGGAATTCCAGCGACGCGCCGCCGCCGGTGGAGATATGCGTCATCTTGTCGGCGACTTCAGCGCCCTTGACGGCGGAAACGGTGTCGCCGCCGCCCACAATCGAGATGGCGCCGGCATTCTCTGCGATGGCATGAGCAATCTTGAAAGTTCCTCGGGAGAAGCCCGGGACCTCGAACACTCCCATCGGACCGTTCCAGATAATCGTGCGCGCCCGCGAAATTTCCTCGGAGAACAGTTCAATCGTCTTTGGCCCAATATCGAGCGCCATGCGATCGGCCGGAATCGGCTGCCCTTCGCCAATCTGCTGGACGACGGCATTCGTCTCCGGCTTCAGCGCGACGACGTGATCGATGGGCAACAGGAATTTTACGTTTTTCTCTTTCGCCTCGGCGAGCAACTGCCGTGCCAGGTCGACTTTGTCCGCTTCGAGCAGAGACTTGCCGATCTCCTGCCCTTGCGCCTTGAGGAAGGTATAGGCCATGCCGCCGCCGATGATGAGCGTGTCTACTTTGCCCATCAGGTTACGGATCACGCCAATCTTGTCGCTGACCTTGGCTCCGCCCAGAATCGCGATGAACGGCTGCTCTGGATCTTCCAGCGCCTTGCCCATGTATTGCAGTTCTTTCTCCATGAGCAGGCCGGCGGCCGAAAGTTTAACGAATTTCGTAATGCCTACGGTTGAGGCGTGGGCGCGATGCGCCGTGCCGAAAGCATCGTTCACGTAATACTCCGCCAGATTGCCGAGTTGTTTGGCGAATTTCTCGTCGTTGGCTTCTTCTTCAGGATGGAAGCGCAGATTTTCAAGAAGAAGAGTCTGGCCCTTTTCCAACTGAGTGGCTACTTCTTCGGCTTCGGGGCCAACGCACTCGGGGCAGAAGCCCACGTTTTCGCCGCGCGCCAGTTCTTTATCCAGAACCATGCGCAAGCGTTCGGCCACCGGCTTCAGACTCATCTTGGGATTGGGTTTGCCCTTTGGACGCCCCAGGTGTGCCGCCAGAATCAGGCGCGCTCCATGGCGCAGGGCATATTCGATCGAGGGCAGGGTTTCTCGGATGCGGGTATCGTCCATCACCCGGCCATCTTCCATGGGAACGTTGAAGTCGACCCGCATTAGAATGCGGTTACCGTTGAGCGGGAGATCACGGATAGACAGCTTGGACATTGGCTGGTTCGTCCTTTAGCAGGCTGGTTTACACAGAATGTGAAAAGCACCCACCCCTGCGCCGCAGAGGTGGGCGAGACATTTTACAAACCTTTATCGCCGATGTAATGAATCAGGTCGCGCACGCGGCAGGAGTATCCCCACTCATTGTCATACCAGGAGATCACCTTGACGCAGTTGCCGCCGACCACCAGAGTCATGGGCGCGTCGACGATGGAAGAGCGCGAATCGCCCTTGAAGTCAGACGACACCAGTTCGCCTTCTTCGAAGCCGAGATAGCCTTTCAAGGCTCCGCTCTCGGAGGCTTTCTTCAGCGCCGCGTTCACTTCTTCCTTGGTCGTTTTCTTTTCAACCCATGCCACGAGATCGACCACGGAAACGTTCGGCGTAGGCACGCGCATGGCGAAGCCATCCAATTTTCCAGCGAGATCGGGGATCACCAGCTTCAACGCTTTCGCCGCACCGGTGGAAGTTGGGATCATGTTAATTGCGGCCGCCCGAGCGCGACGCAGATCCTTGTGGGGAAAGTCCAGGATAACCTGATCGTTGGTGTAGGAGTGGATCGTGGTCATGGTCCCGCTGACGATTTTGAATTCGTCATTGATCACTTTCGCGATCGGTGCCAGACAGTTGGTGGTGCAAGAGGCGTTCGAGATGATGTGATGCTTCGCGCCATCATATTTTTCGTGATTTACACCCAGCACCAGCGTGATGTCTTCATTCTTCGCCGGAGCAGAAATGATGACCTTCTTTACCGAGCCGCGCATGTGCTTCTTGGCGTCGTTGGCGTCGGTAAAGTGTCCAGTGGATTCGATGACTACTTGCGCGCCTACCGAATCCCAGGGCAGCGCGCCGGGATCGCGCTCCTTGAATACTTTGATCAGCTTGTTATCGATCTGAATGCCATCGGCGGTGGCAGTGATCTTGTGCGGCAGGTTGCCCAGGATGGAATCGTATTTAAGAAGATGCGCCAGCGTTTTCGGATCGGTGAGATCGTTGACCGCCACGAATTCCAGATTGGGGTCATTGAGTGAGGTCCGCAGCACGTTGCGGCCAATGCGTCCAAAACCGTTAATGCCAACTTTAATTGCCATGGTTTCTCCGTTCTTCGCACTACGCGTAGGAAGGTTTTTCTAGCGCTTATGCAGGACAGATGATGTTAGCAGGAGAGGGAACGGACGTAAATGTGGGGCGGCCTTCTTTTCAGAAATTCACAATCCCGTCACGGGATGCCGTGCCGGCGCGCACTGACAATTAGGAGGCAAAGACGGGATTACGGGAAGCTGATTTCAAGGAAGGCGTCGGCTTTGCTCCAGGGAGCGGTTAAGCGCGCCATCAGGTATTTGCGGTCGACAGTCTTGCGGGCGCGCGCGTTTTCCTGCGGCGGCAGGATGCGCGCGGTGGCTGCAACTTCCGGCCCGGTCACTTTTCCGCGGATGGTGCAGGCCGCAACCGTAATCTCCGGCCGGTTGCGGATACGCTTCACCTTGCCGCTGGTGCTGATGGTCATTACATAAAGCTTGTCGCCCTCTTCGCCAAACCAAACCGGTGTAGGGACTTTGTCGCCATTCTTGCGGTACGTGGCCAGCGAAATATATTTCTTTCCGCGGATCGAGGAGGGAACTGGGCTCGGCATAATCTCTCTTTCTCAAAGAGGACAGATTGCTCCGACCCTCTCATCTGTGTTAAAAGCCTTGCATGCGTAAATGGATGCGCGACCGCTTGCAGCGTCGCAAAAAGGCTCCGGCAGAATCCGCTGAAACAACCCCTCCGCCTTTGCAACCCGCCTATTTTGATGCTGATCAGCAGCCTGACAACCCTGGCGCGGCAGCACCCGTGGAAACGGGACGACAGGCGGAAGCCGCCGCTGAAGAGAGAGCGCCGCAGCGTGTCCCGACGCCTAGGCCGGCACGCCGTCCACGCTCAGTGACGCGGGAAGCTGCGCCGGAAGCGGTTGCGGAGGTGAGTTCGCCGGAGCCACTTACAGAACAGCCGCCAGTGGATGAGCAGCCGGCGACCAGTCAGTCTGCGGAAGGCCAGCCGAGAAATTCGCAGCGCAGCAGTTCCAGCGGACGCGGCCGTCGACGCCGGGGCGGACGGGGACGAGGCGGACGAGGTGGACGCGAACAGGCCGTCGCGAATGCATTCACTCCCGCGGCAGTCAAGGGTTCCATCCCAGTCATGCCCGTGGACGATGAAGTCGCTGACATGGGTGATGATGTTGGCGAGGACGATGCACAGCCAGTAGTAGCGGCACCTATTCCTGCGCCACCTAAAGCTCCGTCAGCTCCAAGAGCGCCTGCAGCGGCGTTTCCAACGGCACCACGGCCGCCGAAAGGCGTGGTCGTGCTGGCGATCGGTCTGCCGGGTTCTGGCAAGAGTACGTGGTTCAAGCGTCACGATATTGTGCCGCTCTCCAGCGACATGGTGCGCTCGCTGCTGTTTGACGATGTGCGCGAGCAGCGCTTTCAGGATCTGGTTTTTTCCAACTTGCGTTCGATGTTGAAAGCGCGGCTGATCGCCAAGCGCCCCATGAATTATGTCGACGCGACGAACCTTACCCCGCAGGAGCGGCAGCACTGGATCAAGCTGGCCAAGGATTACCAGTACGAAGTGCACGCGGTATTCTTCGACGTGCCGCTGGAGGTTTGCGTGGAGCGGCATCAAAGGCGTGACCGCGTAGTCCCCGAAGATGTGATGCGCCGCATGGCTGCCAAGCTGAAGGCTCCGGGATTTGAGGAAGGCTTCGCCAAGATCACGGTGGTGAGGGTGAAGAAGAAAGACGAAGGCGCTGCGGCGGAGACGCCAGCCGAAGTTTAGATCCAAGATTAGCGGCGGGGATCTCCACAATAAGCGTTTGTTTTAGGCGTTTTTCTCTCCGTGTGGCGCACCAGTTTCTGTGCAAGTAGGCGCTAAGGCGTTGTTTCGAGAGGGGTTGCGGGCGGCATAGGCTGTTGAAAAGAATAGGCGTAAAGCTTGTGTTATCAACAACTTAAAAACGACAGTTAAATCGATTTAACAAGGCTGTGGCGGCGATCGAAATTACCTGGGCACCGTAGGTCATCCGGCGGCAAAAAGTTCCTGCCAGCTGCCTAGAAACGCTCGCAACGCATCATTCCTGAAAGCTTGGCAACCGGAAATCGCTTCGGGGTCGAAGATTTGCCGGCTTCATCTGATCAGGGCATACCCTACTCTAGGTTATGACGGAGTCTATACATCTCCGTCTCCACGTCCATCCTAACTGCGCCGTCTATCCCTTTAGATGCGGCAGCATCTCTTTGAACGCCGGCGAGGAGGAAGACCTCATCAGCTCGTAGATCATCATCTCCGTGGAGGAGATGACTGCGCCAGCGGCGCGCATTCGGTCAAGGCCCACCTTCCAATTCCACTCCGTGCGCGAACCGACGGCATCTGATGCGACGTGCACCAGGTAGCCTTCGCGCAGAGCGGCGAGTGCGGTTTGCATGACGCAGATGTGGCCCTCCATGCCGCAGACCAGCAGCGTGTTGCGGTTGCCGGGCAGGCGCTTGAGCGAGGTGCAGAACGAATCGCTGCCGAAGCAGGAGAAGCGGTCTTTGTCGATGGCGTCCGTCCCGGGCAGCAGGGCGTCGATTTCAGGCAGAGTTGCGCCCAGGCCCTTGGAATATTGAGTCGTCACCATGGCTGGTATTTTCAGCACGCCGGCGGCGCGGATCAGCAGCTTCGCGTTGCGCACCAGTTGATCCTTTTGAAAAATCGGTGGCAGAAGTTTTTCCTGGATATCGACTACGATCAGCGCGCACTGCTCGGCCTCGAGCGGGCGGAGGGCGATCTCGGAGTAATCGGTGGAAGCATGGGCGAAGGTGGTGACCATGAATAGAAGATATACCTCAGAGAGAGTTTATTGCGAGGAGCCTGGGATAGGATGGATCTTCCGGCGACACTCTCCTGCAAAAATTTGTTGCCAAACCTTGCGCGCGAGAGTGCCCGCGCCACACGAGATTTAGCGCCCAAGCATTGACCACCTCGCGCACTCGTTGGATAATGGAAACGTTGCCCCCTCGTTCAACGGTAGGACATCTGCCTCTGGAGCAGAGTATCGGGGTTCGAATCCCTGGGGGGCAGCCATAGCTTTACCTCTGCGGTATCCCCTCACTTTTTTTCTGTAGTTGGCGTAGCGTGCACCGGCGCGGGCGGCGTGACTGCGCTTTCGAGCCACGCCGTATACCACAGATTCAAGAGCATCTGCGAGGCGGCGGCGAGGCGGTGGGTGGTGAAGTCGAAGGCCTCGGGAGAACCTTTCTGGCGAAGGCCTCCCGCTTTTTCCAGCGCATAGACTTTTTCTACCAGTGCATTCGATTGCTTGAGATATGCGATGTATCCGGAGAATGGTTCGTCGATGCGCTCAGGTGCGTGGACGAATCCGGCAAAGTCATTGGGGTGAATGTTCGCCGAGACGTAGGCGGTTTCAAATTGCGCGTGGATCTCGTGCAGCGTGGTGTAGCCATTGGGATTGGGCCCGACCCAGCCGTTGTAATGAATCGTGGTGTGCAGCGGTTGCGAGCCATCGGCGACGTAGTGGCCCATCCATCCCGCATAAAAGATAATCGCTTGCTCAACTGCGGCGGTGGATTGATGCGACGACTTCAACTGCCGGTACTCGCGGAAGGCGGCTTTGAGGCGGCCATAGATTTCCGCGACGATGTAGGGCTGAAGGCCGACGCGCTCGGGAAGATAATCGTCGGCATGCTCTGCTGTGGCGGCGCGTTTTTCGTAGAGCTTGCGATAGAACTCGTAGCGTCCGCGAGGCAGGGGATCAAGCCAGGCGACGCGCTCCAGATCGATAAAGTGATCGGGCTCCTGCGAATTCTTCAAGGCAAACTCCGCCGGATTGCGCCAGCGGTCCGGCTCCGGGCCAAGGTAAGCAATCTCGCTGACCGCGCGACGAAAGAAGCGCGGCATGTCGGCGGGAATCTTCTCGGCGGCAACGCGGTTCACATAAACGTGACCCTCATTGCCCCAGGCGAAAGCGGTCTGGATTTGAAACAAAAAGACGAGGGTGACCAGCAATAAGCTGATCAGCCCCCGTCCAAACCGTTGAGTCTTCATTTCACGATGCAGAACTCGTCCGCTCCTCTCACCGCTAATCAGAACGACAAATGCATGGAGAGCTGCAGGAAGCGTGGGCTGCCAATCGTGTGCTGGATCACGCCCAAGCTGCCTTGTGGCGGAACCTGTGGCGGACCTACGAAATTGGGAAAGAAGGTCACGTTGTTGTTGGGAGCGTCGAAATCGGGATGGTTGAAAATATTGAACGCATCGGCTTCAAACTTTAGCAGGTAACGCTCTTTGATTTGGAACATCTTGGACAGGCTCGTGTCGAAGCGCACCTGGAATGGGCCTCGAAACGTGTTCCGGTGTGTACTTCCATACAACGACTCGTAGAGATCGCATCCGGAGCTGTCGCAAGCGGGAACTCCGTTGGTCCCGGGAGCCACGAACTGGGGTAAGAAATCAGCCGAGTTGAGCTTACAAAGTTTCGTCGAAACTCCCACGGGGCAATTCGCTCCCGTGGATGCCTGCTTCGCCGTTACCCCCGGTACCAGCGGCACAATGGGATTGCCAATATAGTTGCTGGTGCCGTAGTACAGACTCGCAACTGAGCCCGAAAAGTCGTAGACGCTGTAGGGCTGCCCGCTTTCTGCCACCGTCTGGCCGCCAATGGTCCAGCCATTCGTTAAGTAGCCCAACGCCCCGCTCTCCACGATCTTCGGAGTGGTATAGCTGTAGTTCACCAGAAAAACGTGGGTCTGATCGAAGTCCGAGGAGCCATAGTTGGATCGGGGATTGAGCGGATTGTTGCCGGTGAAAAAAAGTCCCAAGCCGCTCTGCTCGTCAAGCGAATGAGACCAGGTGTAAGACGAGGTGAATTGCAAGCCGTTAGACAAGCGCTTATGAACCTGCAGTTGCAATGCATTGAAGTTCGAGATGCCCTCCGCCTTATACGACACCGAGTTCATGTCGTAACCGGGATAAGGCACGCGGAGCGGCGCATTACCCGCGAATTCGTTGGTAAAGACCGGCTCGTTGTCCAGGAACAGAGGACTGGTACCTCCGTAGGAACTGGTCTGCCCGTTTACCACATTCGTCGGTGTGGCGATGAGTGGTTGGTTGAAGGGAATGGGCAGCACCAAATGGGTACCGTGACTGCCGACATAACCGACCTCGAGGATCCAGCTGTTGGAGGGTTGAAATTGAAAGTCGAGTGTCCAGTTCTGCGTATAAGGCAGTTTGTTGTTGATATCGTAACCGCCAAACAGGAATGGACCGTACAGATTGCCGGACGGCCAGCATCCCGGAAAACCGCACGCAGTTTGCTCCAGGTTCGGCAGGTAGGAGAGGAAGGCTGCCGCCGTGGCCGGAGGAGGCGGTGGCAGAGTCGTGCCGAACGGCTGAGAGAGGGTAGCGCCCTGTGCGACGGAGATCGGTTGCACGAACGGAGGCGCGAGAGTAACGCCGAAGGGGCCGTTGAAACCGGACCCCGCGCTCGGCGACAAGTAGCTGTAGAACTCACCGCGGTCGAAGTAGATACCGTACCCTGCGCGCACCGTGAGCTTCGATGTTGGAGCCCACGCGATGCCGATACGCGGCGCGAATCCCCACTGGTGATTTTTCATGAGTGAATTGCTGGCTCCGGGAGTGGCGCCAGTCTTGTTATTCCCAGCGATGACCAAACCGGAGCCGGTAATTACATCAGTCCCTGTGTCGCAGGTGTTCAAAGCCGGGTCCGCCGGAACTCCATTGACCGTGCATTGCACGTAACTGTATTTAGAAGGGTCAAAGCCGGTGAGCTTGCCGTATTTCTCCGAGAGCGGCCCGTCGATGTCCCAACGAAACCCGGCGGTTACCGTGAGGTTTTTCCTCAGCTTAAAGTTGTCGTTGATGTAAGTGCCGACGGTATTGGCGCGGTAGTAACGCCTGGCCGAACCAACGAACTCATCGCCGCCGTGCAAGTTGCCTTCTACAAAGTCAACGAAGGTCTGGGAGTAAATCGTATCGGTATTGGTGTTGTTATTGATGATATTAAGTTGAGTGTGGTCCCAGGTCGTACCCACACTCAGGATATGCTTTCCTTTCACCCAACTCGCGGAGGTCCCGTATTCCCATTGATTCTGGAACATGCCACCATCGCCAAAGCTGGTGCTGGGACCAAACTCCACGCCAGCATTGATCGTAGGGTCCGTTTGGGAAATGCTGAAGTCCGGAAATGTCGCCGCACCAGGCAGGCTAATGCCCACCGAACTTGCGGTAAATGCTTTTGTGGTGTTGGCATAAGCCCGCAGGCGAGTGAAACCCACATGCTGTTCCCATGTGAGGTTGGGGGAAAGCACGACGGAGTTTGAGAGGGAAAAAACCTGGCTGCCGGCGGAAAGCTGTTGTGCAAATCCGAGCAGCGAACCGACTGCGCCAAAAGGATTGTTGGTGGGATTGCTCTGAATGTAATATCTCGCGGCCAAGCGATCCTTGGTGTTAATAACATAATCGAGGCCGGCGATCCCCTGGTTTACGGTGGCTTGCGTATTGGGGCCCTTCACGACAGCGTCGTAGCCTAGCTGTTGGCCCTGCGCCGCATTGTACTGCGCGCTTGGTATCAGATACTGCCCGTTGGGAAGTTTGGCATTCAGTAACTGCGAGGCAGCGTCATTGATCTGGCTTGCGGTAATGGTAGTGCCGTAGGTCGCCTGAATCATGTTGATGATGCCCTGCGTACTACGGTCATCCGTCAAGCCCAGAGGCACGGTCGTAGTTTTGGTGGAAGCTTCCGCATCGGCAATGCGCACTCCCTGATAGGACCCAAAGAAGAACAACTTGTCCTTGATAATCGGCCCGCCGATGGTCCCGCCAAACGCATTCCGATTGAGGAAAGGACGAGGCAGATAAGGCTTATTCGTGACAGGGTTGATGCCGGCATCATTGTAGAAGAATGGGGTGGCATTCATATCGCTGTTCTGCCACTGTTCCCATAGCGAACCATGCAGCGCGTTCGTGCCAGATTTCGTCAGTACGCTGATGTGCGCGCCGCTGTTGTTGCCCTGGGTGGCGTCGTACTGCGAGGAGTTGACGGCGATCTCCTGAATCGCATCCGCTGGGGGAGTGGGAAGAGCCTGACCGATCGCCCCATACACCGATGTGCTGGTTTGGATAGTGCCTCCCGCACCGAAGTTCTCACCGGTGTTGAGCACGAAACGGTTCTCCCCTACCTGGCTGGTGGAATTGCCGTTAAAGAGGTTGTTGGTGCTGATACCGTTCAAGGCAAAGCTATTGCTGGTGTCCCGATTTCCGTTTGCGAAGATCGCCTGATTACCCAGGCCCGTGTTGGCGCCCCCTCCACCGAGGAAGTCCGCATGAACCCCAGGGCTAAGAATTGCCAGTTGCGTGAAGCTGCCCGTGCCCAGCGGCGTGGTTTCGATGGTGTTGGCATCGACGACATAGCCGATCGTGGTGTCCACCTGATTCATCAAGGGAACGGCGTTCACTTCCACCGTGGTGCCGATCGAGCCCACCACCAGAGAGGTATCCACTGTCGTCGTACGGTTAGCGGACACCAGGATTTTCGTGTGTGTTTCCGTTTTGAAGCCGTCCTTGGTGATGGTGACTCGATAGGTTCCGGCGGGAAGATCTGGGATCACGAAAGAGCCGCTTGATTTGGTCTGAGCAGCTACTTCGAGATTGGTCGCGATATTGACCGCTTTCACAGTGGCGTCGGACACGACAGCTCCCGACGGATCGGTCACCGTGCCGGTGATGGCACCCAGCGTTTGCTGGGCGAAGGCGGGTTGTGACAACCCGGCAAAAATCAGGGCTACGATGAACAGCGTGCAAGAGGTAAACGTCGTAACGGATCGGGCGGACAAACGATGGCGGGTAATCACGGGCGAAACCCTCCTTTAAGGTGAACCCGCACTTATAACAAACGTGATTGCTCCGGTTCAAGGAGGGCCGAACAATAGACGTGTAAAATTAGGTTAATATTTTTTCAGATTCGATACCGTGAGTGCGTGACGGCGCACACAGACATGGACCGCACCGCTGTGCCTGTCGCCGATGCCTGTCCCCAAGAAGAAGCGATCTCAAGGGAATACTGGTAGAGCGTCGGTACGCTAACTGCCAATGAAACGGGCGTACAGGCTGCGGGCCACGCCTGGATCGGTGGTGCCTTTGATGATGGCGCGGCCGTCGGGGAAAAGAGTCATCTCGTAGGGGTCTCGCCAGAACTTGAGCACAAAATCGTTGTGGCGCACGGTGCCGTGATTTTGAAGGCGCTGTTGCATCTCGGCGAAATCGATGGGGCGGGAGCGCTCGTGGATTTGAACTGAGTTCCGTCCACAGAGGGTGAGGTGGGGACGGCCTTCGCCAGCGAGGTGGAGGAAGTCGTGTTGACCGCACGCGCGGCAGCCGGGGCGGGGCTGGTGCGCAGAAATTTCGGCGTGGGCGTTGGTCCAGACATCGTAAGACCATAGAGTGTGGCGCAATTTTTGCGAAGCCGATTCCCCGATCAGAATCTTCATGGCTTCGGTGGCGGCGATGGAGGCAACCAGGTTCACTGCGGAATTAAGGATGCCGGAAGTTTCGCAGGTCTCAACCATGCCGGTGGGAGTGTCGGGGAAGAGGCAGGCCAGGCAGGCGGTTTGGCCGGGAAGGATGTTCATGGTGACGCCGTAACTGCCAACCGCGGCAGCATAGATCCACGGGACGGAATTTTTTAGCGCATAGTCGTTGATGAGGTAGCGAGTCTCAAAATTGTCGGTACCATCCAGGATTAGGTTCATGCCGTCAAGTAAGGGATGAATGTTTCCGGGAACCAGGTCGCTAATGTGGGATTCGACGACGATGGCGGAATTGAAGGCGGCGAGCTTGCGGGCGGCGGCGAGGGCTTTCGGCAAGGACTCGGCGGCATCGTGTTCGTCAAAAAGGGATTGGCGTTGCAAATTGCTGGGTTCGACGTAATCGCGATCGATGATGCGCAGGGTACCAACGCCGGCTCGCGCCAGTAAGGAGGCGAGGACAGAGCCGGTGGCGCCACAGCCGACTATTGCTACACGTGCCTGGGCCAGGCGCTGCTGTCCGGCGGAGCCGACGCCGCGGAATAGAATCTGGCGCGAGTAGCGCTCGTCGAATTGTTCCTTCTCCACGCCCTGCCTCAAAGAGGTCATCAATGTTCGCCGCTAAAACCTTTATTATAAGTGCCGGAACGGATTCGGCTTCGAGTACTTCAGCTTAAACACCTGCGAAGCTGCGGACAACGCGGGGCTTTGGGGCTTCATCGAAAAAAGCAACGGAGCCCAAGGACATTATTTGCTGCGACGGTACGCGTCACTCGTCATCTTAATCGTGATTTTGCTCGGTCCGGCGGCCCGTGCCGGGTCGGCGGCCGATGCTTTTGCCGCTTCCGTTCAATCATCCCAGCAAATGCCCGGTTCTGCCGCGGGACTTGCTTCCATGACACGTTACGCGGGATTCAAGGTGCAAGCCGTTGAACTGCCCGGGGTTAGCGACGCCGCTGCTCTGCTGGGCAGATTGCCGCAGAAGGCGGGAGCGCCGCTCGATCGCGACCAGGTGCGCGAGAGCATCCGGATCCTGTTTGCCACGGGTCGATTCGCCGATATTCAGGCCGAGGTCACGCCCGTCGGGGAGCAGGTGCGGCTGACGTTCACCACTTCGCTGAACTTTTTTGTGGGAGCGATTGATGTGGAGGGCGCTCCGAGCCGGCCCAATTACAACCAGATCGTCAACGCTTCGAAGTTTCAATTGGGCGAACTGCATACCCTGGACAAACTGGATCGCGCGCTGCAGAACATCACGCAACTGATGCAGGAGAACGGTTACTACCGGGCGCGGGTCTCGGCGGAGAGTACCTCGGATGTTTCCACCCAGCAGGTGAACATTCTTATTCACATCCTTGCCGGCGAGCAGGCGCATGCGGGCGAGGTAAGAGTGAGCGGACATTCCAGTTTTTCCCCGGCACAGGTGCAGGAAATCGCACACATGCATTCTGGCGAGAGGGTGACGGCGGCGCGAATCACGAATTCGCTGCAGAGGCTGCGGAAGAAATTCCAGAAGCAGCAGAGGGTGCTGGCGCAGGTGTCGATCGCTGGGCAGAAATACCATGCGGAATCGAATGCGGTCGACTTTGAATATCTGATCGAGCCCGGGCCCGTGGTGATTGTCTACGCGCAGGGATTTCATCTGAGCCGGGCTACGTTGCGGCGGCAGGTTCCGATTTACGAAGAAAACGCGGTGGACGAAGATCTGCTGAATGAGGGCAAGCGAAACATTCTCGATTACCTGCAGAGCCGCGGCTACTTTGACTCGACCGTGGATATTCGGAGGGAGAGCGGACCGGATACGTTGAAGGTCATTTATGCCATCGATCCCGGACCAGTACACAAGTTGGAGTTGATCGACATCACCGGGAATAAGTATTTTTCACGGTCCAGCCTTCGCGCCGCGATGCAGATTCAACCCGCGGGAAACTTCTTCAAAGGGCGATATAGCGGAGTGTTATTGAAGAATGATGTGGCGAATTTGCAGGCGCTGTATGTATCCAACGGATTCCGCGAAGCCAAGATTCAAACCAAGGTGGACGACAACTATCGCGGCGCCAGCCAGCATCTCGCGGTGCATGTCCACATTGAGGAAGGGCCGCAGACTACGGTGGGAGCCTTTCGCATTGTGGGCAACTCGAAGATCGCCACTAATGCATTTCCGGTGCTCAATACCTCGGAAGGGCAGCCGTATTCGGAGCAGAACCTGGCCAACGACCGCGAGTCGATCCTGAATTATTATTTCAATCACGGTTTCTCGAATGCGACGCTCGATGTGACGACCAGACCCTCAGCCGCACAACAAGGGGGCGAAGATATCGATTTCATCATTCACGAGGGGAATCAATTTTTTGTGAAGCAGGTGATGGTCGCGGGATTGGACCACACCCGCGACTACGTGGTGCAACGCGAGGTGCAGGTGACGGCGGGCCAGCCCTTAAGCCAGCAGGACATTCTGGATACGCAGAGCAAGCTCTACGATTTGGGCATCTTCAGCCAGGTGGATGCGGCGGTGCAAAATCCGGAGGGATCGGATCCACAGAAAAATGTGCTGGTGCAGGTGCAAGAGGCGAAACGGTACACATTTACTTACGGAATTGGGTTGGAGTTTGAGACTGGCTTGCCGGCCGGCACGAGTTCGCCGACGGGATCGACGGGAGTGAGTCCGCGGGTGGGTTTTGATATTACGCGGTTGAATGTGGGCGGGCGCAACCAGACGCTCACTTTTCAGTCCCATGTGGGACGCTTGCAGCAGCGCGGACTTATCAGTTACGAGATCCCAAAATTATTTAACGATGAGCGTTTCAAACTTTTCTACACGATTTTTTACGACAACAGCCTGGACGTTGCAACGTTTACGTCGCAAAGGCTGGAGGGGAAGATCGATTTGCACCAGCAGATCGGCAAACTCCAGCCGAACCATGCGACATCGATCACCTACCGGTTTGATTACCGGCGGGTCGCGGCGAGCAATCTGGTGAGCACTTTTTCGCCGGCGGAGTTCAGCCTGTTCTCGTTGCCGGCGCGGGTGGGAGGGCCCGGTCTCACCTATATTTATGATCAGCGCGACAATCCTCTGGAAAGCACCAAGGGCCAATACTTTACGCTGGATGGATTTGCCGCATCGAGCTATCTGGGTTCGGAAGCGGATTACGGCCGGCTGCTAGGCCAGGATACGACCTACTACGCCTTCGGACGCCCTAATCACAAGTTTGTCTTTGCCCGGTCCACGACCGTGGGCCTGGAGCAGCCTTTTCGCGGGACCCGGGTGCTGCCGCCGGGCGCCTGCCAGATCGTCAATCTGGTGAACTCGTGCTCACAGGGCATTTCGGTCATTCCCCTGCCAGAAGTGTTTTTTGCGGGCGGCGGCAACTCTCATCGAGGATTCGGGTTAAATCAAGCTGGGCCGCGGGATCCGGACTCGGGATTTCCGGTAGGGGGCTCGGCGATGTTTGTAAATAGTGAAGAGTTGCGCTTCCCGCCAGTTAGCCTGCCTTACATGGGAGGGGGATTCGGCTTCGCAGTGTTTCACGATATGGGAAATGTATTTACGGCGGGCCACGATTTGCTGAAGGGAGTGCTGCGCTGGCACCAGCCCAATCCGGCACAGTGTTTGCAATCAGGGGGCGTGATCATTCCGGGTTGTGAAGCTTATTTCAATAACTCCGGCTACGACTACACATCACACGCGTTGGGGCTGGGGTTGCGTTATAAGACACCTATTGGTCCGTTACGCTTTGACTTCGGATACAATCTGAATCCGACCAGCTACTTCCAGCTCACTCCGTCTTCTACAACAGCTGGTCAGCCGCTAACGTATGAAACGCAGCGGTTGCGGCACTTTAATCTATTTTTCAGCATCGGTCAGCCATTTTAATGAGAGCGCGAATTCAGATACCGGTAGTTGCGGCCTTGATGACGGTGTTGATCGTGTGCCTGATGCCGGCGGCATCAGCGCACGCATTCGCTGAAGTGATTGACCGCATTATTGCCACGGTGAACGGGCACATTATCTTGCAATCGGATTGGGACGAAGCGCTGTGCTACGAGGCCTTGCTGAGCAACCGCAGTCTGGCGCAGTTTAATGACGACGACCGCCGCGCGGTGCTGGATCGCTTGATTGACCGGGAACTATTGCGGGAGCAGATGAATTCGGCGGACTTTCTGCACGCCACGGATGACGAGGTGGCGGAGCGCATCGCCGAGGCGAGAAAGCTCTACCCACAGGGTGAGACGGATGAGGGCTGGAAGGCGGTTCTGGCGCGGTACCAGTTGAGCGAGAAAGATTTGTTCAATCACCTCCGGCAGCAGATTGAGATGATGCGATTGGTGGATGCGCGCCTGCGTCCCGCAGTCGAGATCGATTCAAAATCGGTGGAAGCCTACTATCGTGACCAGTTTGTGCCCAGACTGAAGCAAGCGGGCGCTGCGGCTGCGCCGCTGACGGAAGTTTCAGGCAAGATTCGTGAGCTGCTGACGCAACAGAAAGTCAGCGAGTTGCTGGTCTCCTGGCTGCATACGCTTCGTTCTGAAGGACAGGTGCGAATTCCGGGAGTTTCCCCCGCGGCTAACGATGAGGGAGTGCAATCGCAGTGAGGGAAAATTCCGCCCAGCCCAAGCGCCGACGCTGGTGGAAAGTATGTTTGATTTTGGTGGCGGCCGCAGTAGTAACCAGTTTCATCCTGCTGATCTATATCAATACAGAATCATTCCAAGCGCTGGTTCGCCGCCGCCTGGTGGCTGAAGTGGAGCGGGTGACCGGCGGCCGGGTCGAGATTGGCAGCATCCATACAACACCGTTTCGGATGCAAGTGGATGTGCGCGGCATTACGGTGCACGGGCGAGAGTCTTCCGGCGAGGTGCCGCTGGCGCACATCGACCGCATTGTGGCGCGATTGAAGTTCAATTTCCTGCTGCGTTCTGAACTTGCCTTCAGCGAAATCATTCTGGAACAACCCGTCGTTCACGTGGAGTTCTATCCGGACGGAAGCAGCAATTTTCCGCCACGACGAGCGATTGCGGCGAGCAGTCAGAATCCGGTGGATCAGCTGTTTGATTTTTCTATCAACCATCTTGAGATCAGGCGCGGGCAAATGTTTTGGGGCGATCAGGCTGTGCCCCTGGACCTTGGCGCCCGGGACGTTTCGTTGTTGATGGATTATTCCTTTCTGCATGGCCGCTACGATGGGCGGCTTCTGGTGGGATGGGTGGACAGCAAGTTGTTGAAATACCGTCCGTTTGCCTGGATGACCGCGGTTGAATTCAGCCTGACTTCGAAAGCGGCGGTGATTCCTTCGCTCAAGTGGAACTCCGGACATTCGCACTTTTCAGCTACGGGAGAGATTAAAGATCTGCGGCGGCCGCACTTGCAGATGGAATATAGCGCGCAGGTCGATCTGGCGGAAGCGGCATCGATTATGCGGCGCCGCGACCTGCGCGGGGGAGTGGCGGAACTGAAAGGGCGCGGCGACTGGTCGCTGGACCAGTTTGCCAGCAACGGATTGCTGACGCTGCGCGATTTGAGCTGGCAGGACGATCGAATCACGCTCTCCAGAGCCTCGGTGACGTCGGGATATTCCGTTACCGATCAGGATTTGAAGTTGTCGAAGGTGCAGGGGAAAATTTTGGGCGGAAGTTTCACCGGAGAAGCGGAGCTGAACCAGTGGCTGGCGCCGGCGCAGCACCTGACGGCGGCGGCGAAGAGGAATCTGGAGACCGCGGTGATTTCAGCGGCGCCGCCCGCCGGTAGGAATCGCGAGAAGCCAGAAAGGCCAAAGCCGGCTGCAATCCAAAGCGGATTTATTCTGCTTCATCTTAAAGATCTGTCGGCGGAAGAAATCGCGGTGGCGTTGAATGCTGCGGCCCATCCGCTGCAAACGCTGCACCCCGCAGGGTTCGCCTCAGGCTCGCTGGAGACACGTTGGAAGGGAACTCCGCGCGATGCAGAGGTGCAGTTTGCGCTGCAGGTGAATCCTCCGGCGCATCCAGCGGCGCCACTGCGCCCCCTCCTTGGACGGGCGGATGGGATCTACCATGCTGCCAATGGCTCGCTGGAACTGCCGCAGTTTACGCTAACCACGCCGAGCTCGCACATTCAGGCCTCGGGAACATTGTCCTCCAGTTCGGCGTTGCGACTTAAAGTAACCACTTCCAGCCTGGCGGATTGGCTGCCGTTTATGGCCGTGGTGCGCGGGCCGGCATTATTTCCGGTAACGCTGAATGGGAGTGCGACGTTCAACGGAAACATGACTGGTTCATTGACCTCGCCGCAACTGGCAGGCGCTTTGCAGGTGGAGGATTTTGACGTCAACATTCCGGCCACGGCGCGAACGCATGAATTCGAGACGCAGTGGGATTCTTTCTCCACTGCACTGCAGCTTTCTTTTGATGCAGTTACACTGCGAAAGGCGAGGCTGACCCGCGAGGACACGTCCGCCGATTTTGATGCTTCCGCGACATTGCAGCACGGCCATCTCACCGGCGACAGCAGCTTCAGCCTGCGAGCGAATCTCAGCCATGCAGATTTTCTGGCTTTGCAGGCGCTGGCGGGCTACAACTACCCCATCTCCGGGAAGGCTGACCTCACAGTGCAGGCTGGGGGAACGATTTCTGATCCTCGTGGGGAAGGGAAGATTCATCTCAC
Source organism: uncultured Acidobacteriota bacterium (assembly GCA_963758565.1). Taxonomy (GTDB): domain Bacteria; phylum Acidobacteriota; class Terriglobia; order Terriglobales; family Acidobacteriaceae; genus Sulfotelmatobacter. The sequence goes on from CAVWVX010000003.1 coordinate 155,741, forward strand.
CGATGCGCTTGCTTACGGCGGGGCAATTCGCCAATTCGATTCCAAGTTTCAGATGGTGCGGGGCGAAATTGCTTTCGACGACTTGCGGCTGATGTACGACGATTCCACGGTCATTGGAAGTGCTGCCTATGCACCTGCTACGCGCTCGTTTCGGCTGGATGTAACGGGCAGCAATTTCGATCTGGGCCACATTCCACGTTTGCAGTTCGGGCGGGTTGCGGTGGAGGGACATGCGGATTTCTCACTCAAGGGTTCGGGGACGGTGGACGTACCAGCTTTGAATGCAGTGGTTAAAGTCCACTCTCTGACGCTGGATCATGAACTGTCCGGTGATCTCGATCTGCAGCTCGTCGATCAGGGCGGCCAACTTCATCTCACGGGAAAGTCGCAACTCCAGCAGGGATCTTTCCTTTTGAGTGGGAATGTCTATTTGGGAGACGACTATCCGGCCAAGCTTTCGGTGCAGATGGATCAAGTGGATCTGGATGCTCTATGGCGCTCGTACTCGAAAGGAAATCTCACCGGCCACTCTGCCGTCTCGGGATCGCTCGACCTCAGCGGGCCGTTGCGCCATTTGGACCAATGGGGTGTGGATGGTGCTTTAAACTCGATTGCGCTCGATGTGGAGAATGTGAAGCTGCACAATCAGGATGAAGTGCGCTTCTCTCTGGCGAATCAGGCGCTGAATATCCAGCAGTTACACATGGTAGGAGAAGGAACTGATTTTAACGTGCGTGGTTCCGTGCAACTCTCGCGAGAGCGTGGACTTGATTTGACGGCGGATGGGCGCATTGATCTGAAGCTGCTCTCCAGCTTCGATGCAGACTTTTCTGCTTCCGGTTTGGTCACGATGAATATGACGGTCGGCGGCACGATCAGCGAGCCTTTGCCAGAAGGGCATTTTCAGTTGATCAACGGTTCGCTAGCCTATGCCGGGCTGCCCAGCGGCTTGAGCGAACTGAATGGCTCGCTCTTGTTTACGCGTGATCGAATTCACATCGAGACGCTCTCCGCGCGTACCGGCGGAGGTACGATCGATCTCAAAGGCGACGCCACCAATTTCAACCAGCAACTCAACTTCAATCTGACGGCGACGGGCAAGGGAGTTCGCTTGCGCTATCCGCCGGGGGTAAGCTCGACGGCCGATGCGGAGTTGCACTGGATCGGCAGCCGGTCCGCATCGTCACTGAGCGGAGACATCAGCATCGACAAGATGGCTGTGACACCGGGCTTCGACTTCAGCGCTTATCTGGAGCGCAGCCGCCAGCTCGTCGGGGTTACCGCGGTGAATTCTCCTCTCAACAAGGTGAAGCTCGATATCCACGTGCTGACTGCGCCGGAGTTGCAGATGCGCACTGCCAGCATTCGGCTTTCGGGGGATGCCGATTTGCGCATTCGCGGATCGGTGGGTCGTCCAGCGGTGCTGGGGCGGGTGGATATTCTGGAGGGGCAGGCAACATTCCACGGCACGCGCTTCACGCTGGAGCGCGGCGATATTACCTTCACCAACCCCGTTGCGATTGAGCCGCAGCTAAACCTGCAAGCGACCACGCACGTGCGGAATTACGATTTGAACATCACGCTGATCGGCACGCCCAGCCGGGGTTTGAATCTAAATTACCGCGCCGAACCACCCCTGCCTAAGTCAGACATTATTGCTTTGCTGGCCTTGGGCCGCACCAATCAGGAATCGGCGCAACTACAGGAGCAATCTGGGCAGAGCGTTTTTTCCGACCAGGCCAGTAATTTGATTCTGAACCAAGCGTTGAATGACACGGCCAGCAGCCGCTTCCAGCGCCTGTTTGGGGCCAGCAACATCAAGATCGATCCACAAGGTCTGACCACAGAGACGAATCCGACGGCTCGCGGGCCTCAGGTCACGATTGAGCAGGAGTTTGCTAACAACCTGTCGTTGACCTATTCCACGAATGTCTCGCAGAGTTCGCAGCAGATTATTCAAGGCGAGTATTATTTCAACCGCAATGTTTCGGTGGTGGGCACGCGCGACCAGAACGGTGTGGTCAGCTTCGATTTGCGCGTCCGCCGGCGCAAGAAATAAAACATTTCAGAAGATATGTTTGATCCAACGGTTGCGCGGCAACAGATGGTGGACTCGCAGTTACGCGCCCGGGGGATTGCGGATACGCGCGTCCTAAAAGCGATGTCCCGTGTGCCGCGGCATGAATTTGTGCCGCAGAGTGTGCGCGAGCAGGCGTATGAGGATCGTCCCCTGCCGATTGGCGAAGGACAAACAATCTCACAGCCCTATGTGGTGGCGCTGATGCTGGAGGAGTTACAGCTTTCTCCGAACGATTGCGTGCTTGAAGTCGGAGCCGGCTCAGGATACGCGACGGCGGTGCTGGCGGAGTTGGTGAATCAGGTATTCGCCGTCGAACGTCGTGCGGCGCTGGCGGAGAACGCTCGTGGCGTCCTGAAGTTACTGGGATACCCTAACGTTCATGTGGTGACGGGCGATGGTTCGCTGGGGCTGGCGGAACATGCTCCGTTTGATGGGATCCTGGTTTCGGCGGCCGCGCTCGAGCTTCCGATGGCATTGGTAAGCCAGCTTCGCGAAGGTGGGCGAATGATCATTCCGGTGGGCGCGCCGGATTCGCAACAACTGCAATTCATTCGGATCACTGAGGGACAGCCGGTGGTTTCAGCGCGGGGAGATGTACGCTTCGTTCCGTTGGTTAGCGATCAGAGTTGAATGAATCGGGCGGGACTTAGGCCGACTGGGTCTTATTGGTTGTCAGTGAGGGTAGGCTGGATTGTAGGAATTGATGCTTGGCGTGACGCTGGTGCGGCGAATTGCTGCGCGGAGTTCTGCGCGTAGCGAAGAATTCCGTCCGGGAACAATCCCAGATACAAAGTGGCGGCGATGCAGATGGCCAGCGCGATGCTGAGCGGGAAAGGCTCGTGCATAACTGGAACCCTTTTGCGCGACTCGCGCATGTACATCCGGACGATGATGCGCAGGTAGTAGTACGCGCCCACGCCGCTGTTCAGAACGCCAATGATGGTGAGCCAGATCAGATTGGCTTTCACTGCAGCACTGAAAACATAAAACTTGGCGAAGAAGCCGCCGGTCATGGGAATGCCGATGAGCGAGAGCAGGAAGATGGTGAGAGTAGCCGCCAGCAGCGGGGAAGAGCGGCCCAGGCCTTCATAATCCTCGAGCGTGACATAGCGTTCGCCGGCGTTGGCGAAATGGCTTACCACGGCGAATGCTCCCAGGTTCATGGCGGCATAGGCAGCGGTGTAGAACATGGCGGCCGAAGTGCCAAAAGCAGGCGCGGCGGCGAAGGCAACCAGCAGGTATCCGGCGTGCGCAATGGAAGAGTAGGCCAGCAGGCGCTTCACGTTGTTCTGCACCAGCGCGCCAATGTTGCCCAAGGTCATGGAGAGCGCGGCAGAAACCCAGATAAGCCAAAGCATGCCGGGCATGTGGATCTCGAAAACCACTCGCAAGAGCACGGCGAAGGCGGCAGCTTTCGGTCCGGTGGACATGAGTCCGACGATGGGTGCGGGAGCTCCTTCGTAGACGTCAGGAGTCCAAATGTGGAAGGGAGCGGCGGCGACTTTAAAGCCGAGACCGACGAACATCAACGCGACGGCGACATAGGCAAGCAGCGGCATGGGCGTGGCCTGCAAAGCTTGACCGATCTGGGCGAAGTTTGTGGATCCGGTGGCACCGAAGATGAGCGCCACGCCATAGAGGAAGAATGCAGTGGCAAAGGATCCCAGAAGGAAATACTTAAGAGAAGATTCGGCGCTGGAAGCTTCGTTGCGGCGGAATCCGGCCAGCACGTAAGAAGAGATGGAAGAGATCTCCAGCGCGATGAAAATCAGCACCAGTTCGACGGCGGAGGACATCAACGCCATGCCGACGGTGCCAAAGAGAATAAGCGCGTAATATTCCCCGGCGCGAATGCGCTGGACTTCCATATATTCCTGCGAAGTGAGGATGACGACGGCGGCGATGGCGATGACCAGGGCATGAAAGAAGATGCTGAAGCCATCGACCTGCACCATGTTCCAGAAGGCGAGTCCTGGAGATTGCGCCATGAACCATGTGGCGACGAGGCCAGCGACGGCGCCAAGCAAGGCGATGGGGCCTAACAATTTTCTGCCAGTATGCTCGTCGAGCACGGGCTCAAGCATCATCACGATCATGCCGAAAACAGAGAGAACGATCTCGGGCAGGACGCGGATGTAGTCGGCGCTTTGCGGTAGCAGGTTTGAATAAGCGGCGGCGAAGAGTGCGATCACTGACCCACCACCTTGCTGACTGTTTCTGCAAAGGGCAGCAGAGCGGCGTGCACAGCGGGATCGATGGCGCTGAGCCACAGGATGGGTGCAACGCCCATCACTAATGCTGCGATGGCGCAGGGCCAGACGGCCAGCTTTTCAAAATAAGAAAGATCGGCGAGAGAATTATTCACCGGGTGGGTAACTTTGCCGTAGAAGACACGCTGGTACATCCAGAGCAAGTAACCCGCGCTCCAGATGATGCCGGTGGCGCCGAGAATTCCGTAGATGGCTTTGGCTTGGAATGCGCCGCTGAGGACAAGGAATTCTCCGATGAATCCATTCAACAAAGGCAAGCCTGCGGAAGCGAGAACAATGACGAGGTACGACGCGGCGTAGATTGGCATGGTCGCGGCCAAGCCGCCAAACTCGCTGATCTCGTAGGTGTGGCGGCGCTCATGCAGGATGCCGGCGAGCATGAAGAGGCCGCCAGTGGAAATTCCGTGGGCCAGCATGACGAACATTGCGCCGTTGAGTCCGGCTTGGGTGAAGCTGAAAATTCCCAGCACGACGAAGCCGAGATGGCTGACGGAAGAGTAAGCAATCAGCTTCTTCATGTTGGGCTGGACCAGCGCCACCAGAGCGCCGTAGATGATGCCGATCAGCGCGAGGATCATGATCCAGCCGGCGTTGTGCCGCGATTGCTCGGGGAAGAAACCGAGGTTGAAGCGCAACATGCCGTAGGTGCCCATCTTCAGCATGACCCCGGCCAGCAGGACCGAACCGGCCGTGGGCGCCTCAACGTGAGCATCGGGCAGCCAGGTATGGAAGGGAAATAGAGGAACCTTGACCGCGAAGGCGAGAAAGAAGCCTAGAAACAGCCACTGCGCGGCGGAGGAGAATTTGGGGACCGCACCGCTGGCGATCTGGTCGCGGATGGTAACGAAGTCAAAGCTGCCGGTATGGGCGTACAGCCAGAGGATCGCGGCGAGCATGAAGACGGAGGCGATCATGGTGTACATGAAAAATTTGACGGCGGCGTAGACTTTGCGCTCGTGGCCGAAGACGCCGATCAGCAAAGCCATGGGGATCAGGGTGGCTTCCCAGAAGAAGTAGAAGAGAAATAAATCGAGCGAGGTGAAGACGCCGATCAGGGCGCTCTCCAGAATCAGCAGCAGAATGAAAAATTCCTTGGCGCGTTCGTGGATCGATTTCCAGGAAATGAGCACGCACAGAGGCGTGAGAAAAGTGGTAAGCACGACCAGCCAAAGCGAGATGCCGTCAATGGCCATGTGGTAGTGAATGTTGGGAGTGGTAATCCATTGCTTGTCGATGGAGAACTGGAAGCCATCGACGCCGCGGCGGAAATAGAAAGGCAGGTGAAGAGACAAGACGAACGTGAGCAGCGAGATGACCAGCGCGAAGATGCGGATGTCGCGATCGCGGCGCGGCAGCAGCATCAAGAGGATCGCGCCCGCTAGCGGGGCGAAGGTCACGAGCGTAAGAATCACGGAGCTGAGTTCGTCTGTCTTCATCGGGCCTGCGTCCACATCCAGATCATGAAGGCAATCACGGCGGCCGAACCGAGCGCGATCCATCCGGCGTAAGAGCGGATGTTGCCGGATTGCATGTGCCGCACCTCGTCGGAGGCGTGGCCGGCGGCGTCGCCGGCGTTGTTCACCGTGGCGTCAATGATGTTGCGGTCGACGCCTTGCCATAAAATTCGGGTTGAGCCATCGACCAGCGGTTTTACGAATAACGCCGCATAAAATTCGTCGACATAATACTTGTGCAGCACCGCCTGATAGGCCCCGGCGAGGGAAGCAGCGATGCGGGTGGGTAACTGTGGACTGCGGTAATAAAGGAGCCAGGCTAATCCCAATCCGAGAAATGCCGCGAGTACGGAGATGGCGGTGAACATCAGTTCGGTCGAGACTTCAGTCTTAGGTTCGGGACCTTCGGTGGTTTGCTCAGACGCGCCCTTCTCGCCCATGGCGGAGTTCTCCGCGGCGGCAGGAGGGCTGGCATGGAAGACAGGGCCGAGAAATTTATCGAAGCGATTGCTGCCTCCGAGCGATCCGGGGACGCCGACGTATCCGCCAACAACGGACAGGATCGCAAGAATGACGAGTGGGATGAGCATGACCCGCGGGCTTTCGTGAACGCCCCCGTGGCCGTGATCGTTGTGCGTGTCGTGTTCATGAGCGGCGGAAGCATGGGCGGAAGCGTGGGCATGATCGGCTTCTCCGCGGTACTCGCCGAAGAAAGTCATGAACCACAGACGGAACATGTAGAACGAGGTGATGAATGCAGTGAAGAGTCCAACCAGCCAGAACGCCCAACTGGCCTGGTAGGCGCGCCAGAGGATTTCATCCTTGCTGAAAAATCCGGCGAGTCCTGGAATTCCGGCGATGGCCAGGGTGCCGGCCGTCATGGTCCAGAAGGTCCAGGGAATTTTTGTGCGAAGACCGCCCATCTTGCGCATGTCCTGCTCGCCGCCGACGGCGTGGATGACCGAGCCGGCGGAGAGGAAGAGTAAGCCTTTGAAGAAGGCGTGGGTCATCAGATGGAAAATTCCGGCCGAGAATGCACCCACGCCGCAGGCCATGAACATGTAGCCCAGCTGCGAGACGGTGGAGTAGGCGAGGACTTTCTTGATGTCGGTTTGCGCGATGCCGATGGTGGCGGCGAAGAACGCCGTCAGGGTGCCGATGACGGCGACAACCAACAGCGCCGAGGGGGCGCGTTCGAAAATCACGTGCGAGCGCGAAACCACGTAAACGCCCGCGGTCACCATGGTTGCGGCGTGGATCAGCGCCGAAACCGGCGTTGGGCCTTCCATGGCGTCGGGCAGCCAGACGTAGAGGGGAATCTGCGCGGATTTGCCGCAGGCACCAACCATTAAAAGGATGCCGATGGTGGTTAGAAGTCCGGCTCCGGCGGTTTCCGGTTTAAGGGGTGCCACGCTTTGGAAGACTTGATCGAAGTTCAGCGAGCCGAAATGTTTGATCAGCAGGAACAGCGCGATCATGAAACCGAAGTCGCCGATGCGGTTTACGATGAAGGCTTTTTTCCCGGCAGAGGCGGCTGAATCTTTAGTGAACCAGAAGCCAATCAGCAGATACGACGCCAGACCCACACCTTCCCAGCCGATAAACATCAGCAGGTAGTTCCCCGCGAGCACCAGCGTCAACATGAAGAACATGAAAAGGTTGAGGTAGGCCAAGAAGCGGTAGTAGCTGGGATCGTCCCACATGTAGCCGACGGAGTAGATGTGAATGAGAAATCCAACGCCGGTGACGACCAACAACATGACCAGCGAAAGCTGATCAAGATAGAGAGTGAAATCGACGGTAAAGTTGCCGGAGCGGATCCAGTGGGCGACGAACTCGGGTGCATGGGGAAAGGAGACACGGGCGGCGACAAAAAGCGCGTAGGCGAAGGCCGCCCCGGCGAAGAACAATCCCACGGCGCTCACTGCGCGGCGCGAGGATTTCTTGCCGAAGAAGCCGTTGATGGCGGCGCCCGCCAGAGGTAGCACCGGAATCAACCAGAGATTGAGACTTTCCGTCATAGCTTAAGCAGGTTTACCTGATCCACGTTTAAAGTTTCGCGGGTGCGATAGACCGCGATGATGATGGCTAGGCCGACAGCGGCTTCGGCTGCGGCCACGACCATCACAAAGAAAACAAATACCTGCCCGGCTAGCGCGTGCCAGTGCGCGGCGAAGGCCACGAACGAGAGGTTCACTCCGTTCAACATCAGCTCAATCGACATGAAAATCGAGATGATGTTGCGCTTAATGAGAAATCCAACGACGCCGCAGGCAAAGAGAAAGCCACTCAGCAACAGGTAGTAGGAGAGTGGCACGTAGGAGGGAACCATCAGTCCATCCTTCCTGTGGAGGCGTCCGGCTTGCTGGCCAGAACCACCGCACCCATGATGGCGATCAGAATCAGCACCGATGTGACTTCGAAGGGCAATAGAAAATCATGAAAGAGAAGCTGTGCGATCTCCCGGGGAGCGCCGGGCAGGGCTCCGATCGCAACCGACTCGGTACCGGCGTGACGCAAGACCACCCAGGCGACCAATACGCTGCCGGTGAGCATGCCGGGTACACCGAGCAGCAGCGCCACGCGGCTACCTTTGGTCTCTTCTTCTTCTCCGGCGTTGAGCAGCATGATGACAAAAACGAACAGGACCATGATCGCGCCGGCATAGACGATCACCTGCACGGCGGCGACGAACTCAGCGCCCAGCAGCAGGTACTCGCCGGCCAGCGCGGCCATCACTGCGATCAGTGAAAGGGCGCTGTTAATCGGATGCTTTTGCGCCAGCAGGTTGACCGCTCCGCCGACACAGACTGCTCCGAAGGCTAGAAATAAAATTAGATGGAAACTCATCGTCAAGTACCCAGTACCTAGTACTTAGAAGTAACCAAGCGCCACGTTTTGCTGGGCACTCCGTACTCAGTACTGGGTACTGCCTTTGTCACCAGGCGGCGATGACTGCGGTCGCCACCAGATTTGCAATCGCCAGCGGAAGCAAAAACTTCCAACCGAAGGCCATCAGTTGATCGTAGCGGAAGCGCGGCAACGTGCCGCGCACCCAGATATAAAGAAAGAGAAATCCAAAAATCTTCAGGCCGAACCAGAACAAGGGCAATAAGGATTGCAGTAGCGGAGGGCCAAACAAAGGCCCGTGCCATCCGCCAAAAAACAAGAGCGTGGCGACGCAAGCCACCGTGATCATGTTGGCGTACTCCGCCATAAAGAACATGGCAAACTTCATGGCGCTGTATTCGGTATGATATCCGGCAACCAATTCGGTTTCAGCTTCGGGCAGATCGAAAGGGATGCGGTTTGTCTCGGCATAGGCAGCCATTAAGTAAACGAAAAAACCGATGATCTGCCAGTGGAAAATATTCCAGCGGGGAATGAATCCGAGAAATGTTCCGCCCTGGGCATCTACAATTTCGCGCAAGCTCAGGCTTCCCGATTGGATGATCACTCCCACCAAGGAAAGGCCGAGGGCGATTTCGTAGCTGACCATCTGCGCGCTGGCGCGCAATCCGCCGAGCAGGGAATACTTGTTGTTCGAGGACCATCCTGCCAGCGCAACTCCATAAACGCCGAGCGACGTTACGCCCAGGATCAGAAGCAGCCCGATGTTGACATCTGTGACCTGCATCGGAATGCTGTACCCGAAGAGGGTGATGGCATTGCCGAAGGGCACCACGGCGATCGACGTGAGGGCGAAGATCACCGCCATCATGGGAGCCGCGAGAAACAGCGGCTTGTACACGTGAGGAGGAGTCAGGTCTTCTTTGAAAAGGAATTTCAGTCCGTCAGCCGCAGGCTGCAGCAGGCCGAAGGGGCCGACTCGCGTGGGTCCCCAGCGATTCTGCATGCGCCCGACGACCTTGCGCTCCAGCCAAACCGTATACGCGACCGCCGTCAGCAGCACGATCAGAATGATCAGCGACTTGATCACGGACACGATGATGAATACGCCAGCGGGCAACGCTTTCTTTTCCTCTCAGTGAATTCGATTAGTCGGCCGCGACTTCCGCGGATTTGACTTCGTGACTTTCGGCCATGGACTGCAACGCGCGCGAATAGCGTCCCAAGGTTCCAGAGTGAAACAAATCATCATTTGCCGGGGAAATCGTTTCCGCTTTTTGTTGCGCTCCCGTTCCGGAATTTTCCAATGACGTGTGCTGGCTGTTCCCGGCCAGCAGGTTCATTCGCGAGACATCGTAGCCCGGAACCAGGCGCTGGATCTCATCGAGAATCGCCATAGGATCGAACGGGCTCAGCTTGGGCTCCAGACCACGCGCCTCAAGCCAGACGGCATGACGATCGGCTTCACCGGACTGTGCTCCGCGCGATTGACCCATGTCGGCTTGCGTCCCGCCGCCGAAGGGAACCAGTTTGCGAACGTCGGCCCCCATGGCATCGGCAATGCGTACGATCATCTCAAAATCGGCTTTAGTGCCGCTCACTTCGCCGGCCTTCTTCACCAGTTGCACGTCGCCGCAAGTGTTGGTGACGGTTCCAGATTTTTCGTAGGCGTTTGCAGCAGGTAGAACTACGTCGGCCATCACCGCAGTTTCGGTGAGAAACATGTCTTGCACCACGACGAAGCTGTTGGAAAAGGCGAAGGGATCGATGTCCAAGCGTCCGATCGGATTCGAGCCGACGACGTAGAGCGCTTTCAAGGTTCCAGCTTTTCCGGCGGAGACCATGCCGTTAATATCGAGACCGGGCGTACCGGAAATGTTGCCCCACTCTTGATGAAAATGCGTGTTGCCGCTGACAGGGTTATAACCCGGCAAAAGGTCGGGACAAAGTCCCATGTCAGCTGCTCCGCGGGAATTAGCATAGTCGGCGAGGCAGATGAACTTCGCTCCGGAGATCGCGGAGCCGAAAGTCACCAAATTGGCAAATGCGTCGCCGGTAATTTCGGAGCCGGAAATGATGACAAGATTTTGTTCGCCGCGTAGTTTGTCGCGCAGGCTGCCCAGAGCTTCTTTTGTAGTGAATGAACCGGCCAGCGTAGCGGCGGCGGAATCATTCCCCGCGAGGAATGCGGCGACTTGCGCTTCGGTGCCAGCGGGAATCTCAGTGAAGCTGGTGGCCTGCCTTCGCAGTTTGATCGACTTAGAGTTGATCACATACAACCGCGCCCGGTGCAAGCGGACATTGTTTCGAATCTGCCAGGCCAGCAACGGGTGCTGCTCGGTGGGATCGTTGCCGATCAAAAGAATTGCCGGAGCCGTGAATACATCGGCCATGCTTGCGGTGGTGTCTTTCTTACCGCGCAGCGCGGAAGCCAGGGCAGGGAAGTCAGCCGTTCTGTGATGGTCGATATTATTGGTCTGCAGCACGACGCGGGCGAACTTCGAGAGCAGATAATTTTCTTCATTGGTGGTGCGGTTGGAACCGATCACGCCGATCGCGCTGCCGCCATCGCGGTCACGAACCTCGGTAAACTTTTTGCCGATCAGGGCGAAGGCTTCTTCCCAGGTGGCCGGAACCAGCTTGCCATCCTTGCGAATGAGCGGCTTGGTCAGGCGCTCTTCGTGGTTGGCGAAATCGAAGGCGTAGCGTCCTTTGATGCAGAGAAAGTCTCCGTTGGTGCCGCTCTTGTCGCGGTTGTCGCCGCGGACAATCTCCATGCCGGTATCGGAGCGACGCACGCCCAGGGTGGTCTTGCAGCCATCGCCGCAGTGGGTGCAGATCGTGCCCACGTGCTTCATTTCCCACGGGCGGGTTTTGTAGCGGTAGGCCCCAGAGGTGAGCGCGCCGACGGGACAAATGTCGATGCACATGCCGCACTCTTCGCACTCCAGATGGTCTTCTTTATTAGGAGCGATGACGGAACTCACGCCGCGGTTTTGCACCCCTAAAGCCCAAACGTCCATGCCTTCGCCACATACGCGCACGCAGCGGTAGCAGAGAATGCAGCGCGGCCGGTCGAAGAAAACCACCGGCGACCACTGCTGCTCTTCTTTGTGATTCTTGGCCTCCATGAATTTCGATTCGGCGGCGCCGTAGGTGAAAGTCATGTCCTGCAATTCGCATTCGCCGCCAGCGTCACAAACGGGGCAATCCAGAGGATGATTGCCGAGCAGCAATTCCAGCATCGACTTGCGCGCCTGCTTGATCTCATCGCTCTCGGAGGTAACGACCATGCCTTCGCTGATCACGGTCGTACACGCGGTCTGCAACTTGGGCATCTTCTCGATCTTCACTAGGCACATGCGGCAAGCGCCCTGCAGCGACAGGTTCGGGTAATAGCAAAACGAGGGCACTTCAATGCCCACGGTCTTGCACGCCTCAATGAGGAGCGTGCCCGCGGGTGCGGTAATCTTTTTGCCGTCGACTGTGAGGGTTACGTCAGCCATAAAATTTTGCGATTGAGAGATTGGGTGATTTTGCGATTGAAAAGCCAGCCGCTTACTCGCTGCGGATTTTCAATCACAAATGGCCCGATCGCTCAATGACTCAATGCTGCCATCTCTTCCGCCGCTCCGGCTTTTTCGTACGGGCACGGCTTGCCGTCCAAATGATCTTCAAATTCTTTGCGGAACTTTTTCACGAACGCAATCGTCGGCATCGCCGCGGCATCGCCCAGCGGACAGAAGGTGCGTCCCAGCATGTTTTCCGCCAGGTATTGCATGTTGTCGATGTCTTTTTTCATGCCGCCGCCGGAATGGAAGCGAACCAGAGTTTTCTTCAGCCAGTCAGTACCTTCGCGGCACGGAATACACCATCCGCAACTCTCGTGCTGGTAGAACTTCATCGTCCGCAAAGCAAACTTGACCATGCACTGCTGATCGTCGACAACGACCACGCCGCCGGAACCCAGCATGGAGCCGGCTTTCGCGACCGAATCAAAATCCATGGCGACATCAATTTCGTCGGCCTTCAGTGCGGGGCAGGAGGATCCGCCAGGGACGACTGCTTTCAGGCCGCGTCCGTTAGGAATGCCGCCGCCGACTTCGTAAATCATCTTCTTCAGGTTGTAGCCCATGGGCAGTTCGTAGACGCCTGGCTTCTCGATATTTCCGCTCAGACAGAAAAGCCGAGTGCCGCCATTTTTCGGCGTGCCCAGACCGGCATACCACTCGCCGCCGCCCAAAATGATGTGGGGAACGTTAGCCAGAGTCTCGGCGTTATTAATGACAGTTGGCCCACCCCACAACCCGACCACAGCGGGGAACGGCGGACGGATGCGGGGAATACCGCGCTTGCCTTCGAGTGACTCCATCAGCGCGGACTCCTCGCCGACTTCGTAAGCGCCAGCTCCACCGTGCCAGTAGATGTCGAGATCGCGCCCGCTGCCGAAAATGTTTTTGCCGATAAACCCGCGGGCGTAGGCGTCGCGAATCGCCTTCTGCATAATGACTGAGAGGTAGCGATACTCGCCGCGAATGTAGATGTATCCGCTGGCCGCACCTACTGCCAGAGCCGCGATCATTACACCTTCAATCACGGAGTGGGGATCGTGCTCGAAGATCAAGCGATCTTTGCAGGTCCCGGGCTCGCTCTCGTCTCCGTTACAGAGAACGTATTTCGGTTTTGGGGCAACCTTGGGAACGAACGACCACTTCATGCCCGTCGAGAATCCGGCACCGCCGCGTCCGCGCAGGCCGGACGCTTTGACCTCGTTCACGATGGCGTCAGGGCCCATGGTGAGCGCCTTCTGCACGGCTTTATAGCCGTCCAGTTCGAGGTAGCGGTCGAGGTTGGTTGCGCCCATGCCGAAGCGCTTGGAGACTACCTTTACCTCATCGGGATGTGAAACGAGCGAAGCCATTGAGTCATTTGGCGATTTGAGAAGCCCTTGGCTTCCACAATTGAATCGCCCGATCGCACAGTCGCTAAATCGCTAAATCTTCTTATACCCTTCCAACACCTGATCCATCTTCTCCGTTGTCAGGTTCTCATGAAAGGCGTAGTTCACTTGGGCCGCCGGAGCCCAGCTGCAGGCGCCGATACACTCCACTTCTTCCAGGGAAAACAATCCGTCGGCGGTTGTACCTTTATGACCGATGCCCAACTTCTTGGCGCAATGCCGCAGAATCTCTTCTCCGCCGCGAACCATGCAACTGATGTTGGTACAAACCTGCACATTAAACTTGCCGCGCGGCTTGGTAATCAGCATCGAGTAGTAGCTGATCACGTTGCGCACTTCGAGTTCTGTAAGATCGAGGCGCGAAGCCAGTTCCGCGATCACTTCGTCGGAGAGATAACCAACCTCATCCTGTGCATACAGCAGGGTAGGCACCAGCGCCGACCTCTTGGTCGGATAGTGCGGGACCATCTCCGCAAACCGCGCTTCGAATTCATCAGAAAAACGCATAAAGTTGAGCCATTGGGCGATCGGGTGATTTTGCGATTAAGAGCTTATGCTGCATGCCTCGCGGTGCGTTGCGAGGCTGCAAAAATCGCCGTCAGTTCGTTCGCCTCTTTCAATATCGCTTCGGTCTTTGCCGATGAAACTATTCCTGACTCTGTCATCAGCTCTAACCACAGGATTGCCTCGTCCGCCTCCTCAACCACAATTCCAATTCGGGCAACAAACTCCGCCTTCGACCTCGCCCGGCACACCGCACGATAGTTAGCCGCCACCGACGTTCCACACCGCAACAACTGCTTACCTAAAACCTGTGTATCCGTCTTGTACGGAAGCGAACGGTAAAGCCGAATCACGCGCAATGCGAAAGCTTTTGTCCTTGCGCGAAGTTGCTCCGGCTGACTGCTCACAACCATCCTTCAATCGGTTTTCAAATCGCAAAATCACCCGATCGCACAATGACTCAATTCTTCACCGGTCTATTTCTCCAAGCACAATATCGATCGATCCAATTGCCGCCACTACATCCGCCAGCAGCCCGCCTTCGCACATCTTCGGTAGCGTCTGCAAATTCGCCAGACAAGCGGCGCGCATGTGCACGCGATAGGGCTTGGCTGTGCCGTCGCTGACCACGTAGTAGCCCATCTCTCCGCGCGGCGACTCCACTGCCTGATAGACTTCGCCCGGCGGTACAGCGAAGCCTTCGGTAATGATTTTGAAGTGGTAGATGAGAGCTTCCATCTGAGTCTTCATCTTCTCGCGGTCGGGCAGAACGATGCCCGGAGCGTCTGCCTTGATGGGGCCTTCGGGCATTCCCTCGAGAGCCTGGCGCACGATTTCGTTGGACTCGCGCAGTTCGCGCACGCGGCACATGTAGCGCGAAAAAACGTCGCCCTCCTGCGCTACCGGAACCTTGAACTTAAACTTCTCGTAACTCGAGTAAGGCATGTCGCGCCGCAGATCGATGTCGACGCCGCTGCCGCGCAAAGTCGGACCACTCGCGCCCAGGGCAATAGCATCTTCTGCCGTCATGCGCGCCACACCTTTCGTGCGCATCATCCAAATCGGATTTCCCGTCAGCAGGTTTTCGTATTCGTCCACCCGCGAAGGGAAGCGTCCCACAAAATCTTTGACGCGCTCAAAAAATCCCAGCGGCGGGGGCAAAGCCAGTCCACCGATGCGGAAATAGGAGCTCATCATGCGCTGTCCGCTGCTCATCTCAAAAATCTTGAGGATCTCTTCGCGCTCACGGAAACAATACAGAAACACTGTCATCGCGCCAATGTCGAGCGCATGCGTTCCCAGCCACACCAGATGGGAATTGATGCGAGTCAGTTCATTCATCAGCACCCGCATCCACTGCGCTTTCGGCGGAATTTCCAGCCCCAACAGCTTCTCCACCGCCAGCACGTAGCAGAGATTGTTGGTCATGGGGCAGAGATAATCGATGCGGTCGGTCAGAGGCACGACCTGCTGGTAAAACTTCGCTTCGCACGTTTTCTCGATTCCAGTGTGCAGAAATCCGATATCCGGCATCATCCGAACCACGGTTTCACCGTCGATTTCAAGCAGCACTCGCAGCACGCCATGCGTGGAGGGATGCTGCGGCCCCATGTTCAGGATCATGGTTCGATCTTGTCCGGGTTCCAGTACTGGGGTGGGTGCGAGGTGCGCCATGGCTAGCGATAGCCCTCCACCGGATAATCTTTGCGCAAGGGATGGCCTTCCCAATCTTCGGGCATCAGCATGCGCCGCAGGTAAGGGTGTCCATTGAAGCGAATGCCGAAGAGGTCGAACACTTCACGCTCGAAGTAATTCGCGCCGGGCCACAATGAAGTCAGGGACTCAATCGCCGGACTGGCGCTATCCAGCTTGACTTTTAAGCGCACGCGCTCTTTCTTGGAGATGGATAGCAGGTGATAGACAACTTCGAAGCGCGGTTCGGCCGGATACCAGTCCACACAAGTCACGTCCGAGAGATAGTTGAAGGCACACTCAGGATCGTCGCGGAGAATGGCGCAGGCTTCGTGCAGGTTTTCACGTTCGACGTATATCGTCATCTCATCGCGGTCAAACTTAGCTCCCGTGACGGCGGCCGGATTCCACGCCAGCAGCCGCGCTACCGCGGGATGACCCTTCAGTTGCTCGAGATCGGTAATTGCAGGAGCGAGCGCCACTAGCGTTCTCCTCTTCTAACAGGGGAGGGGCCCCAGTCGAGCACGCCCTTCTTCCAGATATAAAAGAAGCCCACCAGAACGATGCCGATGTAGACAAACATTTCCCACAGCCCGAAATGTTTAAGATCGCGCAGGATTACCGCCCACGGGTAGAGAAATACCGCTTCTACGTCGAACAAAATGAAGAGCATGGCCACTAGGTAGAACTTCACCGAGAAACGTCCGCGGGCATCTCCTACTGGCGCCATGCCAGATTCGTAGGGAGACATCTTGGCCCGAGTCGGCTTGCGCTGCCCAATCAGCCAGGAAAGGGTGATAATCGCAGTCGCAATCCCGCCCGCCAGCAGAACGTGGATCAGAAAGGGCAGGTAGCGAGCGAAGTAATTGTCGGGCATAGGGAAGGCTATATATAATTCGCGCCAGTTGTCGTGTAAACATTCTAGATTAGGGGTAGGTGCGGAGAGTGTCAAGGGATGCAAGAACGATTTTGCAATTTTGTAGTCCGGTAGTTTCATAATGTGAAAATCAATCCCTAACAGCATGGCAAAACGTTGTAAGCTCAGGGACATGACGCTGCGGGCCGGCTGATTTACCAGATCACCAATTTTCAAACTCACAACTTTCCTTATGATTTTCGGCTTTAATACCGATGTAAAACATGGCGACACCATCTACCACGTGCAGAGTGAGGCGCGCGAGGCGGACAAGCTGTTGCAGACACAGGTCTTCGTGCGGGGCCGTTGTATAGGAAAACGCGCCGTGTCCTATGGCAGTTCGGCTGCGGAAGCTGGTTCCGGAGATCCCCAGAAAGAGCAGCAGCTCCGTGATCAGCACCGTCTGGTGCTGGAATCGATTAAGGAAGGGAAACTGGAGGACGTTCTCGACAAGGCGGAGAGCGAAGTTCTGGCGGCCATCAAGCAGCTTGACGTGCAGTGGGAGAACGCATCGTCAATTCACTCCAACAGCAACCTGACCATGCAGTTGCGCGTGACGGAAGATGGCATGGCCGTTACCGGTGCCCGCCTCACGTTTCGCTTCGCCCGTCCTGAGGCCGCTCCTTTTTACACGCAAGCCATCACCGACGCTTCCGGGGCAGCCGCGATTTCGGTGGAAGTGGAGGAGTCAGCCCTGCCCGACGCTTCTGTGATGGTGCAGGCCAACCACGAAGGCCGCACGGTCACCCGGAAGTTCGCACTGAGAAAAGCCGAAGTATAAGATTTTCACTTCCCATGATCCTCTACATCAACGGCGAGCCTCGCACGTTGGACTCCGGGGCAGGCGAGTTCACGCTTACAGCTCTGGTCGAACGGTTGAACATGAAGTCCGACCGCGTCGCGGTTGAACTCAACCGAGACATCGCTCCCCGCGACCGCTGGCCGCGGACGTTTCTAAAAGATGGCGACCGGCTGGAGATCGTCCACTTCGTCGGTGGTGGCAGCCGGTAGCTTCAGTGGTTAACCCCGCACTCTTTTAGTTAACCTATTTCCACACGATTCTTCATTGACTCCCGCCAACTCCCGCCTAGAATGTCTGAAACATTCAAGACACAGAATGTTTGAAACATACGCGGGGATGAATGCCAAATACCTTTTCATCGCAGGAAGTTGTGGCTCTCACCGGGGTGACTCCCCGGCAGTTGCAGTGGTGGGATGAGCGCGGCGTGGTCAAGCCTGAGCATCAGGGACATCGCCGGCTGTATTCCATGGAGAACGTCATGGCTTTGGCGGTGATTTGTGAGTTGCGCCGTAAGGGTTTTTCGCTGCAAGGAGTGAGAAAGGTGATGCGCTTTCTGGACCGCGAATTCGGCAAAGGCCTGGCCGAAACCGTGAGCCGCACCTCCGACATTCACCTGCTGACTGATGGAAAACGTCTCTATCTGGAAACGTCCGCACGTCAGATCGTAGACATCCTGAAAAATTCGAGCCAGCCCATCTTGGGAATTTGCTTGAGTGACGCGGTCCGACAAGTACGCGCCGACGTCATTGCCCGGAAAGCCAGTACTTCCGTAATAGCGCCGATTCACCACCGGCGTGCTAGAAAAGCTTCTTAGGCTAAAGCGTTGGATCCACAAGGAGGAGCACATGGTCGCAGAACTCGACGTACTCAATGAGTGGATTCCCGAACAGATGCAGCCCGGAACCGTCTTCGTTCTCGAAAATGCCGGACAGGTCGGCGAGAAGGAAGACCCGTACTGGGCCGTGCTCGCCTGCCCATCATGCGGAATGCTGGGCCTGATTACGCGCCGCCAGATCAATGGACTCGTACCCGTAATCTGTGGTTCGGAGCATTGCTCTGCGCAGTTCTTTATTCGCGAAGCGGAAGTAGTGGTGCGGAAGCCCTTCTAGCGGATTTACCTTGTCCTCCCTCCTAAGTGCGAACGACTCTTCCGCCCTCTTCGAGGGAATAGTCGGAATTGTGTTCGGCGGTGCGCTTGTCCGCCAATCATTCAAAGACACGGTTCGCATAGGCAGCCGGGGATTGGCCCTTGGCGATGAGTTCCCCAACCCTATTTGGTTTAAAGTTCCGATCGGAGTGTGCGGCTCCATCATTCTTGCTGTATCGATTAGGAAACTTTGGCTGCTCTGGAACTAAGGAAACCAGCCCTGTTATCTTGCCGGCTTGAGCGAGCTCAGCTCTACCGG
The DNA here is from genome assembly GCA_963758565.1 of uncultured Acidobacteriota bacterium. GTDB lineage: Bacteria > Acidobacteriota > Terriglobia > Terriglobales > Acidobacteriaceae > Sulfotelmatobacter. The sequence continues at coordinate 174,675 of CAVWVX010000003.1, forward strand.
AACCTGATCCACAATCTCAATCCCAAAGCCTTCCAGCGCCGCCACCCGTTTGGGCTTATTGGTGAGCAGGCGAATCCGCCGCAGCTTTAAGTCGGAGAGTATCTGCGCTCCGATTCCGATTTCGCGCTGGGTTTGCTTCTCATTCTCCAGAAGAGCAGGCAACTTGCGGCCGCGATGAAAGCTCAAGCCAGTGCGTTCCCCAACCTTCTCCACAGAGAAGCCTTGCGATGTCTGATGCAGATACACCAGAGCGCCGCGCCCTTCTTGCGCGATGCGGCGCAGCGAACCTTCCAGCGTGGCATGACATTCGCATCCGGTAGCGCCAAAGACATCTCCCATCAGGCAGTGAGCGTGCATGCGCACCAGAACCGGCTCGGCGCTGCCTTCAACATCGCCTTTAATCAACGCCACGTGGGACTCTCCGCCGTCTACTTCGCTTTCGTAAGCAATCAGGCGAAATTCGCCGAAGCGCGTGTCGACCAGCGCCTCGCCCACGCGATGCACATAGCGTTCATTCGCCATGCGGTAGCGGATCAACTCCGCCACCGTCAGCATCTTCATGTCATGTTGCTGGCAAAACTCAATCAAGTCCGGGACGCGGGCCATGGTGCCGTCGTCCTTCATGATTTCGCAGATGATGCCCGCGGGAATAAGGCCGGCCAACCGCGCCAGATCGACCGACGCTTCCGTCTGGCCAGCTCGTACCAGCACTCCGCCCTTGCGGGCGCGAAGGGGGAAGACGTGCCCGGGACGCGCCAAGTCGGAAGCCTGGGTCGCCGGATCGATAGCGACCTTAATCGTGTGCGACCGGTCGTAGGCGGAAATGCCGGTGGTAACGCCGGTGCGCGCGTCAATCGCTTCGCAGAACGCCGTACCATATTGCGACGTGTTTTCGGCGCTCATGGGACCAAGCCGCAGGTGGTCGAGCCGCTCCTCGGTCATGGTCAGGCACACCAGGCCGCGCCCATATTTCGCCATAAAGTTGATGGCTTCAGGCGTGACCTTCTCCGCAGCCAGAGTGATGTCGCCCTCGTTCTCGCGGTCTTCGTCATCGACGACCACGATCATCCGGCCAGCGCGGAAATCTTCCAGGGCAGTGGGAACGTCGACGAAGGCTTGGTGAGTCATGATGGAATTATTGTAGCGTTAAGCTGTCACTTGGTACCGGGGATACGAGTGTCGAGTGCGATACTCGCGGCTATGCCTACATCGAAATATTCATCCGGTGAGCTCGCGTTCGGCACCGCGGAAGAGCGCTTTCAAGGCGCGAATGACCACGCGGGCGAGCAACACGATCACGGCTACCAGAACCAGTGCGACAGTTCCGGCGGCATAGGGATGGCGCGTGGCGAGCCAAGTCAGTCCGATTGCGACGGCATCCTCAGCCAAGCTGAGCGAGATATTGGAAAACGGTTCGGGGGAGGGAGTGACGGCGGCGCGCAGGGCAGTCTTGCCTCCATGGGCGGCCAGGGCGATAGCGGCGCCCAAACCTGCGGCGAGAAGCTGTTCAAACGGTGTGAGTTGCCGAGTGGCTCCGTAGGCCAGCAGCGCGGCAGCGGGGACGCGAACGAAGGTGTGGAGCGCGCTCCAAATTAGGTCGAAAGCGGGAATCTTGTCGGCGAAGAATTCGATCCCGAACAGTATGGCGCTGACGGCAATAATCGGCCAGGTTTGAAGCAGTTCGAGCGCGGGCGGGAGCGGTACGTGAGCAAACCGAGCTAGCAGTCCGAGAACAGCGGTCGTGGCGTAGAGGTTGAGCCCGGCAGAGAAGGCGATTGCTGCCAAAAGTGCGAAAAGTTCAGGCAGCGGCAGTTGGAGAGTATTTAACATGAAGCAGCAACAAAGGGCCGCCTTGCGGCGACCCTTTTGGCATTTTGTAAGATTCTTCTAGAGCGTAGATTCGATTTCGAAGCCCCAGGCTTCCAGCAGCGGCTCGGGGATGTACTTGGAGTTCTTGTTACGGCGGGCCCATTCCCGCAAGCGAGTGGAGCGCAGGTACTGGTCAGGGGTGAGCTTGTATTCGCGCACGACCTGCTCGAACTCGGTGATCGTAGGGACGATGGGGCCAATCGGCTCCGGTTTGCCCCAATTGGGATTTCCGCGACGCTTTGCCATGTAACGTGCCTTTCTTAGAAAAAGGGGAGTCGACTCAATAATGCGCTATCTATCTGATTCTGCTGCCCGTTCATCCGATGCACTAAAATTATGCGCGGGTTGTGAAAGCCGCCATTCGTCTTTCACAGGCCTCTTGCACAGCCGCAAAAGTGCGATGGAGGACTCAGAAGCTTAGGACGATTCTACTGAAATGTCAATCAGATTTGCGGACTGCAACACTTTAATTAAGATCACTTAAGTCACTGCTTTAGAAGAGTTTAAATGAATCACAGCCTTGCCCAATGGTTGGGAGCACCGTTTCGAGTGTTAAGAATTTCACTACGCGCTGATCGCCGGTTACAACCGTAACTTTGGAGCCAACTGCTTTGTTGCTGCTGGCTTGGGGCAGGATTACAGTTCTAGCAGGGTGTGTTCGAAACCGTACGTTCGTTTTGGTTGAAACACCGACATCCTCGGGCCGCGGTCGTTTAAGGGACGTTTTCGCTGGAGGGGTCAGGCGCTATGAACTTAAAGTCTTTGTTGCTTTGCGCGGACGACAAGATTGTGCGGGTGCTGCGCCGAACGTTGGGCGACCTGGAGATAGAAGTTGACCTTTGTGCGACGGCGGAAGAAGCGCTACGGAAACTGACCCGGCATAGGTTTGAAGCAATTATCGTGGATTGCGCCGGTCCGGGATCGGCAGAAGTACTGCGGAGTGCCCGCTCGTCTCCTGCGAATAAACGCGCCGTCGCGGTAGCCATTTTGGATCCGGAAAGCGGGATGCGTTCGGCTTTTGACCTGGGTGCGAATTTCGTGTTGTACAAACCGGTTTCGGTGGAGCGTAGCAAGTCCAGTTTTCGCGCCGCACGAGCGCTGATGAAGAAAGAGCGGCGCAGAAACTTTCGGATCGAAGTCCGAATTCCTGTGGAAATGTCGAGCCGGGAATCCGGAGCGCGCTTCAAGGTGAACACCACCGACTTGGGAGAAGGTGGCCTGGCGGTCACTCTACCCAAGCGCAGTAAGCCCCGTGGGCGCTGGGGATTGTCATTTACACTGCCCGGAAGTGAAGCTCCTTTGCAAGTGGAGGCCGAATTTGCCTGGGAAGGGTCAGGAACCCAGGTTGGGTTACGCTTCCAGGAGCAAACTCCGGATTTTGCGCGGCAATTGCGCGATTGGCTGAAAAGGAATTCGCCAGAAGTGGAACAGGACGATCCCCCGGCACACTGCCGGCTTACCGATTTGAGTTTGGGGGGCTGTTATCTCGATATGGCCTCGCCGTTCCCGGTTTCAACCCGAGTCACTCTCTCGATGCGGGCGGCCGGAATCGAACTGAAGGCGGAGGGCATTGTTCGTGTGATGCATCCGGAAAAAGGTATGGGTGTGGAGTTCAGCCAGACGACTGCCGGACACCGGGACCTGCTGGAGAAGTTTCTGCGGCTGCTGTCGGAAAATAGCGAGGTTATGCCCGAATTGATGGTGGAGCCCGAAGGTCTGGAGACCGAATCCTCAAACCTGCCGGCGCCTTCTGCCACCGACGACCCACTGCTGGGGCTTTTCCGCAGTCGAACAGCGCTCTCCAGCGATGCGTTTCAACTGGAACTGCAGAAACAGAGGGGCGTTGTTTCCGCAGTCTCCGCCTAACTCTGCTTCCAGAATTCTTTTCCGAACTGCCGGTTACTTAGTTCTGCGCCGGAAGTGGCGTGCCTTCCGCCGGGCCTCCTGGCACCAAATCCGTTTTGATGGTTGATTTTTGATTGGCCGCCAGGTCAATGGAAGTCTCGAAAGTTTGGTAGCCGGGCAACGTTATCTTGATGTTGCGTTTGCCTGGCTGCACCAGCAGCGCCTTGCCGATGCCGGTAAATTCGGCAACATGGCCAATAAAAACACCGTCAACAAAAACCGCGGCGCGATTAGGCTTTACGTCCAACTTGATCTCGGCTGTAACCCGCGGGATGGCGACGCTCAAATCTTTTTCCATCTTCACCGGAATTGCCTGCTTCTCTCCCGCTCGCAAGGTGATTTTCTGAGAAAAATCCTGGTAGCCGCCCTGGCGGACGACAACCTGATGCTCGCCGGGGAGAAGCAAAAGCTTTTTTGATCCTTTCAACTCGCCGAGATAGCCAACATATTGGCCGTCGATCCAGACTCCGGAAGTATTCTCGACCTTTGAGGCGCCCTCGAATTCAATTTCGCCGAGGACTTTATTCTGCGCGTGCAGCGCAGGGGTGGGGCTTCCAGCCATGAAGAAACTCAGTAGAACAAAAATTGAAAACATCGGATAAAAACGGAGCACGTAGCCTCCTTTATATTTGTGAGATGACGCGGGAAGAGAAAAGGTAGCTGCTCGAGTAAAACAGAAAGATCGAATAGGGCTTCGCCGGAGCGTAGGCATTGTTTACAATAGAGAATTGCGCCCGCGCAGGAGCCGGCCACAGGCGGGACGAACCATACTTTGGACCAGACTAATCTCAAACCCAGCGCGGCCCCCAGCGTGTCGACCGTCGTGTCTCCAACCGTATACTGGCGAGTGGAAGGCAGTCTGCTCGACCTTACGGTGGTGAAGCCGGTGGCGTTCTTCACCTGGAACGCGCAGACCTTTTCCGAGCGCTTCCGGCGGCGGGGATTGATCTTTCTGATGGCTCTGCTGCGGCCATTCCTTTATTCGACCAACCGCAAATTTGCCACGCGCGTGTTGCACACCGCTTTGCGTGGCGTCACACGAGACCGGCTCGATCTGCTGGGCGAAGAATATTTCCAATACAAATTGAAGCCGCAATTGAAGACCCACGGCACTGAGCGCGTGCGGGAGCTGGTTCGATCGGGCGCGGATGTGGTGCTGGTGAGCCAGGGCTTGGAGCATGTGATGAAGCCGCTGGCGCTGCACCTTGGTGTGAAGCGAATCGTGGCCAACCGGCTGGAATTTCGCGACGGCGTAGCCACAGGGCGTTTGCTGGAACCGGTGATCCGCCCGCGAGGAGGATTCGCTCTGCTCCGCGAGCAGAGCCCGGACGGACGGCGGGCCCCGAAGACACTGGCACGGCAACTGGACATTCCGTTGGAAGACTTGCGGGCGGCGACGATTTCCTCGGAACGAGGACCGGCAGCCCCGGAACGCCCTATCGTGCATTTCGAAGGACGACAACAGCCGAGCGGATTTTCTGTACGGCGTGCCATGGCGGGCAGGCACGTCATGCTGATCGGCGTAACTGGATTTATCGGAAAAGTCTGGCTGGCGAACACGCTCATGGATTTGCCCAAGATTGGCAAAATTTATTTGCTGATCCGGCGGCAGAAATCGAACCCGGCCCAGCGGCGCTTCGAAAAGATGGTGGAGGATTCGCCCGTATTCGATCCCTTATTTGAAAAGTATGGCGCGGGCTTGGGCGATTACTTGCGCGACAAAGTCGAGGTGCTGGAAGGCGACGTTACTCAGGCCGGACTGGGCCTCGACCCGGAAACCGCGCTACGGCTGCAAACAAGTCTCGATTTGATCGTGAATAGTTCGGGTTTGACCGACTTCAATCCGGATCTACGCGATGCTCTGATTACCAACACCGATGCGGCTATGTACATTCTGGATTTTGTCCGGGAGAGCGATCACGCTGGTCTGCTGCATCTTTCCACGTGTTACGTGGCAGGCGAGCGCGATGGGCGGGTCACGGAAAAACTGATTCCGAATTACACGCCGCATCGTGTCCCGAACTTCGACGCGGAGCAGGAACTGCGGTCTCTGCATGAAATAATTGCGAAGGCCGAGAGGCAGGCGGAAGGCGAAGAAGTAACGGCGGGGCTCAAATCGCAATCGCTGGCGAAAGAGCACGCTGCCAAGGGACTTCAGGGTGCGGCCCTGGAAAACCAAATCCGCAAGAATCGTATTCGCTGGCTGAAGACGTATCTCACCGACGAAGGCACCAGGCGCGCCAAGGAACTGGGCTGGCCGAATACATATACGCTAACCAAGAGTCTGGCAGAATCTTTGATCGTGAAGTACGGCGCGGGATTGCCCATTGCGGTAGTCCGTCCGGCGATCGTGGAAACCTCGGTGGCGAAGCCGTTTTTGGGATGGAATGAAGGAATTAATACTTCGGCGTCGCTCTCCTATTTGCTGGGAACTTATTTTCGGCAGTTGCCCACAAACGAAAGCAAGCGCCTCGACATTATTCCGGTGGATGCCGTATGCGCTGGCATGACGCTGATCGCGGCGGCGATTATGGAGCGGCGTCACGACCAGTTGTATCAGCTGGCAACTTCGGTGACCAATCCTTGCGACATGGGGCGCTCGATTGAGTTGACGTCCTTAGGACATCGCAAACACTACCGGGCGCAGGAAGGGCTTGAGTCGTGGCTGCGGCTGCGCTTCGATGCCATTCCAGTATCCAAAACCAGGTATCAGCGAATGTCAGCGCCGGCACAGAAAGCGATCGTGAAGTCGATCCAGCGCATCATGTCCCCGCTGCCTTTGAAGAAGACTCCTCTGGTCAAAACGGAGAGAAGTCTGGAGCGGGTGGAAAAGCTGATCGAGTTATTCGAGCCATTCATCCTGTTTAACGAGCATGATTTTGCGGCGGACAATATCGAAAAACTTTCTCACGCACTGGTGGAAGACGAATGCGAAGAGTTCCGCTACAAGGCGCGAACGCTTGATTGGTGGGATTACTGGATCAATGTGCATATCCCCGCGCTGCGCCGGTGGACCTATCCTCTGATTGAGGGCAGGCCGCTCGAGGCACGCCCGGCACGGAGTTTGCATAATGGAGAAGCGGTACGCACCGGGACTTAAGGCTGCCGGCAGTCGCGCAGCTATCTCGAACACAAAGTTGATTGGGGAACGGATTCATTGAATGGCAATTTTTCTGACGGGATCGACGGGATACATTGGGGCGCACGTCGCCGCGAATCTGCTGCGCGATCATGGCGCGGCCTTGAATGTGCTGGTGCGGGCACGGGACGTGGGCGAGGCGGAGCGGCGGCTGTGGCAGTCATTGCAAATGCACCTGGAGTTCCCGCAGTTCTATGAATTTCTGCAAACCCGCGTGCGCGTGTTCCGGGGAGATTTGACCGATCCGGGTTTTGGACTGAGCCGCGATGAGTATGACCGGTTGGTGCATACCACGGATTCGGTGATTCACTGCGCGGCTTCGTTGAATCGAAAATCGGAAAAGAGCTGTCTGAATGTAAATCTGCGCGGCACTCTGGAAGTTCTGACGCTAGCTCGTAGCGCCGAGCACTATCATGGCCTGCGGCGTTTTAGTGAAGTGAGCACCGTGGCAGTCGCGGGCAAGCGGCAGAACGAGGTTGTCACCGAGGATCGCTCCATCGAGTGGGACCGCTCGGATTACGATCCCTATGCGCGAACTAAAAAGTTTTGCGAGCACATGATGCACATGCTGCTGCCAGAGACGCAGAAGACGGTTTTCCGCCCCAGCATTGTTCTCGGAGACAGCCGCCATGCGGAGACTACGCAGTTTGACATGGTGAAGGCTTTTGTTTTTCTCGCGGGCCTGCCCGTTCTGCCCTTTCGCCCCACAGACAAGATAGATATTGTGAACGTTGATTTTGTGGCCGACGCCATCGCCACCCTCCACCAGAAGGCAAATCCCGAGCACGAGATCTATCACCTCTCATCGGGAATTTCTTCGCAGACCTTTCGCGAAATCACGCGAGCCCTGGCGGCAGCGCAGAATAAAAGGGCTCCCGTGTTCGTTCCGGTCGCCGAGCGTCCATTTGCCGGCTCGGTTGAGTTTCTTTCCAATCGCAGCGGTGCCGTGGCGAAGGGGGCTTCGCTCATGAAGGTGTTCATGCCCTATCTCACCTGGAACACCGTGTTCGATAATACCCGCGTGACCAAAGAATTGGGCAAGAAGCCGGTGCCGTTCTCGGAATATTCCTACCCGCTTTTGAAGTTCAGTCGCGACAATGATTTCGCCTATCGTTACAAGCCATGGCCGCTGCAGGCGGGAGGGCACGCAGCATGATGGATTTTATTCTCGAGGCCTGGGTGAGCAGCTCCATTGAGCGCGCCAAGGCGGGATGGGTATTAGGCCGGGGCAAGCGCTGGCAGCCGGGCGAGAAGTTGAAACTATTGTTCGCTGGCTATAACGGTACGCGAAACATGGGATCGGATGTGCGGGTGGAGGAGATGCTGCGTCAGATCAGGCACATTCTGGGAGAAGAGAAGGTGGAGTTCAGCGTGATGAGCCAGAACTTCGACTTCTCCCGCGGCTACTTTGCAGGATCGAAGCAGGTACACCTGCCGGATATTTTCCCGCCATTTCTGGCCCATGAAGTTCCCCAGCACGATGGGGTGGTAGCGTGCGAAGGTTCGATGTTCAAGAGCAAGTTCGCCAATGCTCTCACCACAATGATGATCGGGTCGCTGGGCATCGCTGCCGTGCAGAACAAGCTTTCGGTGGGGTACGGTGCGGAAGCGGGGCATATGGACCCGCTGGTGGCGAAAATGTGCGGCCGGTATTGCAAGAACTCGTTTGTAATTACGCGCAATGAGGAGTCGCGAACCGTCTTGCGGGAATTGGGAGTGCCTACGGAACTTGGCACCGATACAGCGTGGACCTTCGAACCGAAGCCGCCGGACTACGGACAGAACGTGCTCAAGAAAGTTGGATGGGACGGGCACACCCCGGTGTTGGTGGTCTGTCCGATCAACCCGTTTGAGTGGCCGGTGAAGGCGTCCGTGGCGAAGTACGCGGCACACGGCCTGACAGGTGCATATAAGGACAGCCACTACCGCACGGTTTACTTCCACAACTCCGGCCCGGCAGCGGAGCAGGCGTATCACAAATATTGGAATGCGATTGCGAATGCGGTGGATGCGTTCCGCAAGAAATCAAGTGTATTCGTGATTCTGGCGGCGACAGAACGTCTGGATGCACGTCCGGCGAGAAAAATTGCAGAGAAGCTCGGGGGCGTGCCTGTGCTTACCTCGGACGAATACAACATGTATGAACTGGTAAGCGTTTTGCGGGCCTGCCACATGATGGCATCGTCGAGGTATCACGGGATTGTGACGTCGATGCCAGGTCTCGTGCCTTCGGCCGGAATTACGATGGACGAGCGCATCCGAAATCTGATGCGGGAGCGCGGACATCAGGATTTACTCATGACGGTGGATGATCCTGAACTCGAAGGAAAACTCCTGGCGGCTCTGGAAAAACTCAGTCGCGAAGGTAAGGCGATAGCCACTGGAATCGCGCAGACGGTGGTCAAGAATTTGAAAGTAATGGCGCGCATGGGTGTTTACTTTGAAGAGGAAGTGCAGAGGCGCTATCCGGAGTTTGAGACACGACGAGGCGAGTGGAGTTGGGAAGATTATTTACCGCCGATGAGTGATGGACTGCGGTCACTGGTGTCGGCTTATAGTTGAAGGGAGTGCCAGCTCGCATAAAGCTTTTAACCGCGGAAATCGCTGTCGAAATACTCGGAGATGCGGCAAGAATCCTGACACGGTTCAATCATTTGGGTAACGAAATCCCATTTATCGGAGAAATCTTCTCGCAGCTGCAGTCTGCCGCGGACACGCAGATTCTCGCGGAAATTCAAGATGGTGTGGTGACCGGAGTTACGGGGAGCGAGTTGCTGGAGCTTGTCCGCCGGGCCAGAACTTCCATCGCGTCCAAAGGACTGAAGAAAGGCGACCGCTGCGGGTTGCTGGCGGCTAATAGTATTCGATGGGTGGCGATGGATTTAGCCCTGATGGCCGAAGGGCTTATCGTTGTGCCTTTATATTCACGACAGGCTCCCGCCGAGTTAGTCGCCATGATGAAGGATTGCTCACCGTCGCTGGTTTGTTGCGGCGACAGCGAACTGCGGAATGGCATTACGAGGGTGTGGCCCGAAGCCCCTCCGCAATGCTTATTCGATGAGATATTTTCGAGCGTCGAGGGAGTGCAGTTAGACCGGCCGCAAATGGGCAATGAGAGTCCCGTCACGATCATCTATACGTCAGGAACTTCAGGAGAGGCAAAGGGCGTAATCCTGACAGCGGCCAATGTGGGCTTCATGCTTAACCGGACGGCAGCGCGGCTGAGCGAGCTGACGGCGGCTTCAGGAGGAGAAGGTTCTACCAGATCGGTCAGGCAAGATCGTATTTTTCATTATTTACCATTTACCTTTGCCGCTTCCTGGATTGCTTTATTGACTTTTTTGAAGCGGGGCAGCCAGGTCACTATCAACATGGATCTGGCGAAGATCGCCACTGACATGAGAACGGTGGCTCCCGATTATTTCCTGAATGTCCCGCAATTGCTGGAGCGGATGCGGCGCGCCGTGGATGAGCAACTGTGGCAGACGGGAGGCCTGCCACAGACGATTTATTCGCGGGCCAAGGGCGCCTGGGCGCGCCGGCAAGACGGGCACTCGAAAGCGGGCGACTCATTCTGGCTGACCTTAGCCAACCAGATCGTGTTTCCGGCGATCCGAAAAAAGATGATCGGCAAGAATCTTAAAGCGCTGATTTGCGGGTCGGCGCCGTTGAGCGAAGAAACGCAGCTCTATTTCATGATGCTTGGCATTCGCGTTCTTCAGGTGTATGGACTGACGGAAACAACTGCCATCTGTACTATGGACGATCCCAACCGGGTCGAGGTGGGACGCGTGGGCCCGGCGATTCCGGGGATGGAGATGAGACTGGGCGAGAACGACGAAATTGTGGTGCGCGGGCCGAATGTTTTTTCGGGATACTGGAATCGCTCGGAGCAAACTGCGGAAGCGTTGCGCGGGGGATGGTTCCACACCGGCGATCAGGGCGAAGTGAATGCGGCAGGGAACTGGCGGATTGCCGGGAGAATTAAGAATCTGATTATTCTGGGGTCTGGTCACAAGATTTCCCCGGAGCCGGTTGAAACTGCGATTGCGAAGAATTTGCCGGAGGCGCAGCAGGTTGTGGTCGTCGGGAACGGACGCGGCTATTTGACTGCCATCGTCACTGGTAACGTTTCGGCCGAAAAAGTCCAATCGGCGCTCGATTTAGTCAACTCAGAACTCCCGCACTACAAGCAGGTGCGTGCCTTTGTGATTCGCCAAGAGGCTTTTTCTATTGAGAATGGAATGTTGACGGTCAACGGAAAATTGAAGCGGGACGCGATCTCGGCGCAACTGACAGATCAGATTGATGAAATGTATAAGGTGAAGCAGACAGCATAATATTTCGCTGGAAGGTTTGTTACGGCACTCGAGGGACAGAAATCGGCAACGGCTTGTCCGGAAGGAAGCGGTAGCGCTTTGTCGTGGACGCTTGCGGATGGGGTGATTGAGCTAGCGTTGCACCGCGCGCCCTGCAATGAGTTGGGATCGTCAGCACTGGTTGAGTTGGAGCGGTTTGTCACGGCTTTGCAGTTGATGCAAGGCGAGGCCCAGGCGCTGATCATTCACAGCGAGATCAAGGCCGGGTTTTGTGCGGGAGCAGATTTGCGCGAGCTTTATGAGCGATCGCGGGCAATGGAGAGAGTCGAGGCCGCGAAGGGCGTGCGGGATTTCCTGGAGCGCATTCATCGGGTGCTGAATTTGATCGATGCGGCGCCTATCACCACGATTGCCGCCGTACACGGGGTGACCTTCGGTGGTGGGTTCGAGTTGGCTCTGGCCTGCGATTTAATCATCGCGGACAAGATGGCACGCTTCTGCTTTCCGGAACTGCGACTGGGGCTGATTCCCGGTTTCGGCGGAATTCCCCGCCTGAAGCGGGATCTGGGCAATGCAGTCGTAAGAGATCTGCTGCTCACGGGTCGCAGTATCAACGCAACCAAGGCGCAGCAGATCGGATTGGTGAGCCAGGTCGTGGGCGAGGGCGAAGTGTTGCGGGCAGCCCGGGCCACGGCAGTTCAACTGAGTAAGTTCGATCATACAGTGGCGGCCGAGGCCAAGAAGTTCATCAAACCGATTCCGCATGAGGAATTGCGCCGGGAAATCGATTTATTTTGTGAATTGTTTGAGCGTCCCGCGGTGCGGGCAGGTTTGAAGAAATTTGCCGAGAGCACCGATGCGCAGCCGTACTTGCCGTGAGGCGAATAAAGGTTTACGCAGCGACCAGAAGCAAGAGCGAGGTTTTTTGCGGCTCCACGTTTTAACCATCCGGAAACAAACAGTTTTTGAGGGAAAGAATGCCAACAGCTGAACAGACGCTCGATGAGATATTGACACTAGCCGCCGTACATTTCAAAGTGCCGCGCGAAAGACTCTTGCCAGATGATGACTTTTTCAAGACTCTGGGCATTGACAGCTTGCAGACGCTCGACCTGCTGACCAAGCTGGAGAATCACTTCCACGTTGAATTGCCGGATTACGAACTGCAAGGAGTTTCGGACTTCCGCACGCTCGCAGGAAAAATTCAGGCCAGGCTATAGCCGAAATAAAGATTGCGGATGGTTAGTCGTCGATTGCGGAGATAGAACCAAGCCTCGAGGTTGTGCATCAGCAACCGTCAATCTACAATCAGCAATTCCCTTATGCTGGATCTCCAAAAATATAGTTGCCTGGGCGCGGCCCTGCGCGACGCACTCGATCGTTTTGCGGCGGAGACCTGCCTGATCGAAGCGGACCGTGACCGCGAAAAAATGCGCCTCACCTTCTCTGACTTCAAGGAAATTGCCCTGCCGTTGGCGCGCGCCCTCGAGGATGCCGAGTTTGACGCGGGAGATCGGGCAGCCATCCTGATGACGAACCAGTCGAAGTGGTTGATCTCGGCCTACGCGATCTTCTATTGCGGCGGTGTGCTGGTTCCCCTGGATTACAAGCTCACGGCGGCGGAGCAACTGCAATTGTTGGCGCACTCTCAGGCAAAAGTGCTGGTGGTGGAGTACTTCCTCTGGCGCGCGATCATCCAGTCGGCGGAGTTTGGCAACATTCAGACCCGTCTGGTCCTGGTGACGGAAGCGCCGCTGGGCGCGGATTTGGCCGGGGGATTTCGCTGGGAGGATTTCAAGCGCAAGGGCGCTCCTGATTTTATGATGCGGCAGCGAGGCGATGTAGCTTGCATCGTTTATTCGTCGGGCACGGGCGGTCGCCCGAAAGGGTGTGTGCTGACGCACGAAAATTATCTGGAGCAGTGCCGCTCCTTGACCGCGTGGTATCCCTTCTATCCGGGCGTACGCTATTTAAGCATTCTGCCTACGAATCATGCCATCGATTTCATGGTGGGATTTATAGGACCGTTTGTGTGCGGAGCCTGCGTGGTGCATTTGCGTACGTTACGTCCGGAGTTTGTGCGCGATGCCTTCCTACGTTACCGGATTACCTACGTGGCTCTAGTTCCCATGCTTTTAAAAAATCTCGAGCGCGGGCTGCGGGCCAAGTTTGATGAATTGCCGGGATGGAAGCGCGCAATTCTGAACCGCATGATCGAGCTCAACAAAATATTGACCAAAAGCAAAGCGCGAGTGAAGCTGAGCCGCGCATTGTTACCCCAAGTGCATCGCGCATTCGGCGGAGAGTTGCAAGCGCTCATCACCGGCGGAGCATTTATGGAGCCTGGGGCCATGCAATTCTTTTACGACCTCGGCATTCCCGTGGTGAACGGCTATGGACTTACCGAGGCGGGAACCGCTCTTACGCTGAACGATTTGAAACCGTTCCGTGCGGATACTGTCGGCAAACCGCTCCCCGGTGTTGAGTTGCGGGTGCTCAGTCCAAATGAGGAAGGAATTGGAGAAATCGCGGCCCGCAGCAAAACAGTGATGTCGCACTATCTGGACGACGCTGAGTTAACCCTGCAATCCATCGTCGATGGCTGGCTTCTGACGGGCGACCTGGGCCGGTTCGACAAGAGCGGACATCTCCAGCTCTTCGGCCGCAAGAAGAACATGATCGTCACCGAGGGCGGAAAAAATATTTATCCCGAGGATATTGAGACGGTCTTCGAGGGATTGCCGGTGAAGGAATACTGCGTGTTCGCAGCTAATTATGTCTGGCCGCAAAAGGAATTGGGCAAAGAGATGTTGGTGATGGCGCTGCGCCTGGAGCAGAACCAACGATTCGACAGCAAACTCCTGGAAGAAGTTGTTGCGCGCAATCGCCGCCTGCCGGATTTCAAGCGCGTGGGCGGCTACGTAATCTGGGAAAAGGACTTTCCGCGGACAGCCTCGATGAAGATCAAGCGGCAGGCTCTGGCGGAAGAATTGAGAAAAGCAGTTGCGCGCGACTCGGTGGTGGCGCTGTGATTGAGCAGGAGTCGTATCTGGCCATTGTGAATCCCGCAGCAGGCGGCGGGCGCAGCGGCAAGATTTTGGTTCCGGCGCTGGACAGGCTGCGCTCCGCGGGGGTTGCTATCGATGTAGCCGAGACCCGCTCCACAGGCGATGCCACCCGCATTGCGCGCGAGGCATACGGGCGCGGGCGGCGTCGCTTTATCGCGGTTGGCGGTGACGGAACTTCGTACGAACTGGTGAACGGATTATTCCCGGAGGCGAGCGCTGGTGAGCGCCCAACATTAGGATTTCTTCCCCTGGGCACGGGAAACTCTTTTCTGCGGGATTTCAGCAATCGCGGTGTAGAACATGCTATCGAAGCATTGATTGCGGGAAAAAGGCAGCGCTGCGATGTCCTCAGATTACGGCATCGTGCAGGAACGATCCATTACATCAATTTATTAAGCGTAGGCTTTCCCGCAGACGTTGCCACGTTGCGGGCTCGTCGTTTCAGTGGTCTAGGTGAATTTGGTTATATCATTTCAATTTTTCTGGGGTTAGCGCGACTGCAAAGAAGACCGTTTCCGGTGCGCACGGAAGGGGAAGCGGAGTTTGACCAGCGACGCTGTTTGTTCCTCACCTTCAACAACAGTAAATTTACCGGCGGCACGATGATGATCGCGCCCCAGGCCGAGGTAAATAGCGGGCTGGTTGAATATGTGCGTTGGGGAGCGATTGGCCGGTTGGGACTGATTCGGAATTTGCCAAAGCTGTACGACGGCACGCACATTCATCATCCACTGGCGGAGCGTAGGGCGGTAAAGCGGGTTGAATTCGACTTGCCGGGCGCGGTGGATGTGATGGTGGATGGGGAAGTGTTGACGCTGCATTGCGAAGAGCTCGATGTGCTTCCCGGTGCTCTCGACGTGGTGGCCTGAGCACGTGATATAAAAATAATTCAACAGGAAGGGAAGTCATGTCTGAGGCGCGGCGAAGGCGGCAGCAGGAGCGGGAAGGGGCGGCGAGCGCGAGCCCATTCTCGCGTGAGCGACTTATTTGGATTGGGATTATCGTGCTACTGGCCCTGGCATACACCGCATTCTGGTACCACAACAATCATCGTTACGATGAATTTGCCAAGTGCCTCACGGCCAAGCAAGCCAAAATGTACGGCGCTTATTGGTGTCCGCACTGTGCCGATCAAAAAGAAGAATTCGGCGCATCTTTCCGCTATGTCAATTATGTGGAATGCGCGACCAAGGGTTCAACCGAGATGACCCCTGCCTGCAAGGCCGCTGGCGTGCAACATTTCCCATCGTGGAAATTTGGCGATGGCCCGCTGGTGGAGAATGTCTTTCCGCTGCAGGATCTCGGCGACAAGACTGGGTGCAGCCTGCCGTGACGGCAACTCCCGCTAGTTCGGTTAATTCCGGCGCGACCTCAACCAGCAATAGTCGATTTATCTTTCTAGCGATTGCCGTTTTGGCTGTGGGGGGAATGGCGGTGTCGGCAATATCGCTGCAGCGGCACTACGCTAAATCCAAAACAATGTTTTGCGAGCTGGGCGAGAAGTTTAATTGTGACATCGTGAACCGCAGTGAATACTCGAGTGTGATGGGTATCCCGGTGGCGGGAATTGGAATGGTCGGGTACGGCGCACTTTTCGCCCTGGCGGCGTTTTACCGGGGGCGCGCTGACACACCAATACGCCTTCTGTTCTTCGCGCTGGCTGGATTGGCCTTCGCACTTTACCTCACCTATGTCGAAGCCTATGTGCTTGATACCTGGTGCGTGCTGTGTTTAGGTTCGTTGGCATTGATCGCATCCATTACTCTGCTAGCGGGAGTCGCGCAGCTTCAATCGCGGGCTGTTGCTTCAAGATAAACTCAAATCACGTACTTTCCGGATGACAAAAACTCCAAAATCAAGAGTAGCCGCGGGAGCAGTTTCCCCCATGATTCGCGCTGGTGGGGCGCGAGGCGATCTGCGGCTGCATCAGTTTCACAGCGCTACTTTCCGCAACACACGGTTTATTCGAGTTTGGCTGCCGCCGGATTACGATGCGGCTGAACAGGCGGGCCGGCATTATCCAGTGCTTTATTTGAATGACGGCCAGAATTTATTTGAAGCTTCAACCGCGTTTGGCGGGGTCGAATGGCAAGTGGATGAAACCGCCGATCGCTTAATTCGCGAAGGCGCAGTCCAACCCATGATCGTGGTTGGCATCGACAACACGGGCAAAGAGCGCCTGCGCGAGTATATGCCGCATCGATCCCTGCACCCCCGAATGCTGCGAGTGCAAGGCAAGCATTACCCGGATTTTCTTATGAAAGAAGTCATGCCGTTCGTAGAGCAGAATTATCGTGTGGCGACAAGGCCTGAGGATACCGGTCTGGGAGGTTCTTCTCTGGGAGCGTTGATCTCGCTTTACACGGCAATCGAACGGCCCGGAATCTTTGGGCGGCTACTATTGGAGAGTCCTTCGCTGTGGGCGTCGAACCGGCAATTAATTAAGGAAAGCCGTTCGGTGAGGATATGGCCGGAACGGATATTTCTGGCCGCCGGAACCGCTGAGGCGGGAAATGCCGAGCGCAGCCGCACTGTCGTAGATGATGTGCGGGAGCTCGCTGCCATCCTGAGGCGCGCAGTTTTAAGTGAACAGCGGCTGCGCCTTGTGATTCAGGAGGGAGCTGGCCACACTGAAGGAGCGTGGGCGGAGAGATTTCCGGAGGCACTGCAATTCCTGTTTGGCGCATAGTCTGTTCTTCTTCAGCAAATTTGTGCCGCTTTCCTCATCGGCGTTCATGGGCAGGATTCAAGCCGCGGCTGCTCCCAAGCAAATACAGAACGGCTGCCATGACCGGAACGGAAACTTGAAAATGCGTCCAGCGGGCCACCGGCCCGAGTAATGGCAGCAAGAATGCGAGATAAAGAAGAACTCCGAAAAGGTTGGATGGTTGATCCGGCTCCGCCAGAAGATAATCCGATAACAGCAAGAACGCAGGCGCCAAAATCACAAGATCATAAACCGTGAGGTGCGGCGCCAGCAGCACAGTAGCGAACAGCAGCACTGAATAGCGCACCCCCAATGGTTTACTACTGCGCCAGCATGCGATGGTGAGGAACGCTATCCACAAAGCACTGACCAGATAGAGTGCAAAAGCGACCGCTGGCCAGGGAATCAGCATGGTCCAGAAGGTTCGTAGAGAGTGGGTTTGATAGGGCCGCGGTTCTATCAGTGGAAGCCATGCAGGCAGGTTGAGCACTTGGTGCATCCATGCCCGAAGGGGACTTAGACCGTAATAAAGAATGCCCGCGCCGAGCTGAGCGCAAGCAGATAACCCCGCGCCGAGAATGACTCTCCAGTTGAGCGTGGCAAGGAAAACCAGGGCCGCGGCCAACCCCAGTTGGGGTTTGAAGATGAGACATCCAACGGCCAGGCCCGCAAGGAACTCCAGCCGCGAACGAAGCGCAAAAAAAGCCAGCGTAAAAATGGCAAGAGCAAGGGCCGAAGTCTGACCCCAGGCAATGAGGTGCCAAAAAGCAGGGAATGCAACGGCGAGAATCAGCACAGTGATTGAGTGCTGCTGCAAGTACGGGCACGCCCGCCACAATGCGTAACTGCATGCTGCGTAAATGAATGTGCTGAAGGCAAGCCAAAAAATGAGCGCAGCAGAATAAGGCAGGTAGGAAAAAGGTAGAAACAAAATCGAAACCTGTGGCGGATAGAGCGGCAAGTAGCGAATCCCTGTAGCTGCCGGAACGACCCGGGCGGCTACAGTAGCTTGGGCTCCCATGTTGTAAAGATCGGACCCGGCATGAGCACGAGCAAGCCATCCCAGAGTGTAAAAGTGCAGAAAGTCCGTGCCCTTAAGGTTTCCGCTTCGATCCAGCATCCCTGGCGTAGCGACGTTCCACAGGTAAACGGACCAGAGGCTGAGCGCCAGAATGATCGCGTGCGCGCGAATCCGTTTGGCAGTGAAAAGCGACGAGCGGAGTAGCTGCATACCGTTAGCTATAATAACCCCCGTTTCAAAGTTAAATTGGTCGCCGCTGACGCTCCGCCAGGTGTCCTATGACGCAATTGCAGAAGAAAAGAGCCGATGGTGTGGTAAAGCGATGGGCTTTCCTGCGGCGGCCCATGTGGATTTTCGTTGTAGCGTTCGTCTTACGCGCCGGAGTAGCCGGAGAATTGATTTTGCATAATCAATTGTCCTGGAGGTCGAATGAACCGTCCGCCATCGCCGCGGCATTGGTTCAGGGGCATGGATTTTCCTCTGCCTTTCACGATACGAGTCAGCCCACCGCGTGGCTGGCGCCGGTATATCCCACTTTGCTGGCCTGCATCTTTCGCGTTTTCGGCGCGCTGACCGCGGCCTCTGCCATCGTGGCAATTTTGTTGAATGTTATCTTCGCGTCGTTTACCGCGGCTGTGATTCTGCGGTTGGGGCGTGAGCAGTTCAATGACAATGTAGGGGTTCTTGCGGCATGGGCTTGGGCAGTATCGCCGCCGTTGTTGTTCATCCCGTGGCTTCTCTGGGAAACGTCCCTGTCAGGTCTGGTTATGACATTTGCACTCGTAGCCACGCTCGGACTGCACAGCTCTTCTCCATGGTGGCGGTGGTTGTGGTGCGGTGCAATCTGGAGTTTTACGGCATTGTTAAATCCCGCTTTATTGGCTCCATTGCCAATCTTGTCTTTGTATGCCGCCATGCGCAGCAATCATCCGCGACAGACCATGCTTATGCTTGCCGTCTGTTTTCTCGGCATCTGTCCGTGGACCGTGAGGAATTACCTCACCTTCAGACGAGTTATGCCTGTTCGAAGCAACTTTTGGCCCGAAGCATATTTTGGCAATGTGGATTTCTCCGTTCATCCGACAGGGAACACCATGTTGTACCAGCAAGAAGGAGAAGTTCAATTCGCTACCGACCTGAGACAGCGCCTTCTCACTTTTATTCGATCAAACCCGAAAGCGTTTGCCCGGTTAACTGCAAAAAGAGCACTGTCGTTCTGGATGTTGCCTCAGCAGCAAAGAGCGTATCCCTCCCTCTTGTTTTTGATGGCGGTGGGGGGAGTTTTGCTATTTTGGCGGTGCGGCGGGCGGTGGGTCGAATTTGCCTCCGTGTTGTTGCTCTATCCGCTTATTTATTACTTCACCTACACGTTTGCCCGTTACCGCTACCCGATTGAGCCTTTAATGTATACACTCGCCGCGTACCTGGTTTGCGACTTGCTAACCCGCCGGCATCAGCTTTGGTCCGCGCCGTTGTGAATTGATCCCCTGGTTTCCCGGGCTTGCTCGTTTCTGCTCAGCATAATCACGAACCCCAAGCCCGCGAATGGCAGTGCCAACGACGAGAAAAGAGGTGCCGACCACACAAACCACGAATTCGTCATACTTCCGGGCGCGAAATCAGGAATCAGGGCAAGCACCCAGGGCAGCGAACCCAGGCTTAAGAAAATTATGCAAGCGAAGCGGCTAAGAAAGTTTGCCGACCAAAGATCCTTCCAGCGGAGCAGCACCAGAAAGACGACCGGGAGAATCAAGACATGATTGAAGGAAGCGAGAGTGGTGGGCAAAATTATCACTGTCAGGGTTAAAGCAAAACTTAGAGCGATGGCAAATGCCGTTGAGGTCGCAGGTTCATGGCGCGCTCGCCAGCAGAAAAATGACGCGGCGAAAATTATCGAAACTGCTATAAGCCAGCTTAAGAGTCCAGGAAAAAGACTTTGAATTGGTGAGGTTGCGCGAGTGTATTCGGCATATGCCCGTAGCGCTTCCGGATAATGGAGGAGCCATCCCGGCAGTAATATTTCAGATATCAAGAGAAGCGTCGCAAGCGTTGAGGCAAATCCTGCCACCAGCGCTCGACGGCGCTGCCAATCGCTGAAAGCCCAGAGTGCAAACCATAGGATGGGAAGCACGCACATCTGCGGCTTGATGGTCGCAAGAGCCAAGACCGTTCCCGCTGGGAAAAGATTGCCCTTAATTAAAAGCAAGCTCGCGCCAGCGATAAAGCAGGAAACCAACAGTCCTAGTTGCAGGATGTCGATTCCCTGCATGACTGGGATACTGCTCAGAGTGAGAGCGGTTAGGGCCGCCAGGGCTGCCATCGACAGTCGGAGCCTAAAAGCCCGCATCCAGAAAAAAATGCTGAGAACTACGGCCGCCCTGAGCACCCCTGTGAAAATCACACGAACCGTGTGGAAGTCCGCATAAACAGTTGGAGCCATGAGCAGAACCACGTACAAAGGATAGGCAAAACGCTGCTGGTCACGCGGCTCATTGGGAATGCTTGAATCGAGCACTTTTCCATAAAACGCCACCTGTATCTCGTTGGAGACCTCGATTCCATAGGGATTTCGATGGTGCAGCAGAAGTTCACGAGTCCCGTACCAGCGGGGATAAAGGTCAGAAAGGCTTTTCGGTCGAATGGTCTCCGTGGGATGCAGCAGGTTGGCAGCCGCGCGCGGCAAACGGCTCCAATACAGCCACATATTGCCGCAGCACAGGAAAATCAGGAAATATAGGCCCGGTATCTTGAGTCGTCCCTTCATCAATAAAACTCTGCCTATACCAGCCTGAGCTTTGAGCCAGCTCTTGCCCTGCGAAAATATTTTCTATTTGTTGAGATGTTTCGCCGATCAAGCGACGAGGCCGGCGCGATTTGTATTAGCATGAGACATCTACAAACCACAGGGGACTATAACAGTGAAAGCAAAAAAAGGTGTAATCGGTATTCTCACCGGCGGAGGCGACGTGCCTGGCCTGAACCCCGCCATTCGCGCTGTGACGATTCGAGCCATGCGCGAGGGCTGCCAAGTTATCGGCATTCGCCGGGGATGGGCGGGACTGGTCGACATCGTCCGCGAAAAAGACTACGACAATAGCGAGAACTTCCAAACGCTGACAGAAGACCTGGTGAACCGCACTGGACGCACGGGCGGCACTTTCTTACACACTTCGCGCACAAATCCCAGTCGCGTCAAGAAAGCCAGCGTACCGGCTCACCTGCAGGCGGCCTACCACGCAGAATCCAACGATCTCACACCGGAAGTGCTCAAGAATCTGGACTGGCTCGGCATCGACTACCTCATTCCCATCGGCGGCGATGACACGCTGAGCTACGGCGTGCGTCTTTATCAGGAAGGCTTCAAAGTCGTGGCGATTCCCAAGACGATGGATAACGATGTCCCGGGCACAGATTACTGCATCGGCTTCAGCACTGCCGTAACGCGCACCATTGCCATGACCAATAGCCTGCGTACCAGTGCGGGTTCGCACGAACGTTTCATGGTTCTGGAAGTCTTCGGTCGCTACGCTGGATTCACCGCCATGTTGCCAACCATGGCTGGCGCGGCCCATCGCTGTGTGATCCCAGAGCACCAGTTCGACATCGAGAGGCTTACGGAATTGCTGGTGCACGACCGCGAGAAAAATCCCAGCCACTACTCCGTGGTTCTGGTTTCGGAAGGCGCTATGTTCAAAGGCGGCGAGATGATTTTCGAGGCCGAAACCACCGACGCCTTCGGCCACAAAAAGCTGGGCGGCATCGGTGATCTGGTTTCAGAAAAGTTGAAAGAACTTTCGCCCAAGTACAACAAAGGCAAAAGCATCGACACCATCAATCAGAAGTTGGGATATCTGGTGCGCTGCGGCGATCCCGACGCGATTGACTCTGTCGTTCCGATGGCGTATGGAAACCTCGCACTCGATTTACTGCTGGGCAAAATCCACGGACGGCTTGTAGTTCTGAGGAACGGCCGCTACGACAACATGCCGATCGACACCGTCACGTCCTCAAAGAAAATTGTGAACGTGAAGGAGCAATACAACATTGATCGCCTGCGGCCGCACTACAAAAGCTTCGAGATGAAGCCGCTATTTATCATGACCAGCGAGGCAGGGTAAAACAGGACCGGTTGAATCGAAAGTCTTTCTCCGGCCTCTAGCTATAGCAGCCGGAGAATTATTTACGGCATAATTCCAAAGACCAGACCGCAGCCGCCACCCGCGCCGTAGAACGTGCAGCGGTTAAGAGCGCCGCCGGCCGCAGTGGTGCCAAAAGCTTTGCCCGCCGCATTGAAAGTGATTGAGGAATTGGGACCAGAGCCACCTGAAATCATATCGAAAGCGTGGACGACAGTTTCGGTCCATGGTCCGGTGGCGTTGGGAGAAAGTTTGAAGACCACTCCGGCGTAGTGCGGCGCAGGGCCGCCCAAGGTCGTAGTGCCCCAAAGGTTACCGGCGGAATCGAAGGTGAGTCCGGCATATGGGTAGGCACCGCCCGGACCGCCACGGGCGCCCGTCGGACCCGGCTGGAAGACTTGTAGCTGATGATAGCTCCAGCTGCCAGAGTTGTTGTGGGACAGCTCGAATGCCACTCCGCACCCGGAAGCGTCGATGTGGCAGGCGTTAATATTGCCACCTGCGAAGGTCATGCTGTAAAGGTTCCCGGCAGCGTCCATGGTCAGATCCGCTTGGGGAAACGCTCCATCGAGTCCGCTGAAGGTGTGGATAACAGATTCCGTCCATCCCCCCGAACCGTTCGGCGCCAGTTTAAACACCACACCGCAGCCGCTGGTTGTGGCACAGATGCCGGTCGCAATTCCTCCGTGTTGCGTCGTGCCATAGAGATTTCCCGCAGAGTCGAAAATCAACCCCGCCGCAGGGCTTGCCCCATCGCTCCCTCCCGGACCCGAAAAGTTGTACAACACGGTCTCATTCCACTCGCCACTAGTTGTCGGTGAGAGTTCAAATACACTTCCGGCATTGTCGCCAATCGAGGTGGTTCCGTACAGATTGCCGCTGGCATCGAGTATGAGTTTGCCGGTTGGCCAGCTGCCGTCCGTGCCACCCTTGAACTGGTAGATCACGCTGTAGGACCAAGCTCCGCCAGTCGCTGGCGACAATTCATACACGGCGCCAAAACCGTAGGTTTCAACGGCAGTACCATACAAATTTCCTTTGCTGTCCATCACCAGCCCAGCCCAGGGATTGCAATCGCTCTGCGCTCCCGAAAATTGATGCAATACGGTCGTGAGCCAAGTTCCGCCACCCGATGGGCTGAGTTTAAACACGCTGCCGCAGGAGTAGTTATCATCCACACCCCAATGCGAAACTCCGTAGAAGTTTCCGGAGGCGTCCGTAATTAGGGTTCCAATGGGATAATTTCCGTCTTTCCCATCGAAGTCATGCACTTGGGTGAACAGTGCAGTCTGGGCAAGCGCGGCCGGGGCGGTAAGCAAAACAACCAGCGCGAAAATCGCGGTGATCATGGGATCGAGCTTGGTTGCGAACAGGCGTGAGGACTTCACAGACGGGTTCTCCTTAAGATCAAAAGGATTGCACTGCGCCGGAGGGAGATCGGCGCTGAGATCTTCTTTACTGCAACCAGCAGAAGGGGCAAAAGTCTCACGCGGGCGAGTGCCCTGTCAAGGTGAAGAAATTTGCACCCTAGCTCTTCAGTCCGATGGCTACAGCTTCCATCTGATCGTGGACTTGTTCGGCGCGCCGCAGCGCCGATTGCACGTTGTCGCAGATATTCTCCGCCCCGACAACTTCTTCGAACTCCGCCTGGTGAATCAGGCTGGCAGGTTGTTCGCGCGCTCCGCACAGAATCAGTGTTCGATTGCTGGCGTGTAGCTGGCGGGCCACTTCTTCGATGGCGAATAGTCCGGTGGCGTCGAGCGCAGTCATGTTACGCAAGCGCAGAATCACCACAGGAGGCAACGTGTGCAAATCCTGAGTGACCGCGTTGATCTTATCCGTGGCTCCGAACAGAAATGGCCCGTGAATGCGGAAGATGGTCGCGTAGTAGGGAATGTCTTTGTCCTGCAAAATATGCATGCGGCCATCTTCGACATACTCGTCGGTGACCTGAGAAACTGTGGTGGTGGCGGCCACGCGGCTGATGAAGAGCAGGGCAGCCAGGATCATTCCGGCTTCGACCGCTACAGTGAGGTCGGCGAAGACGGTGAGCGCAAAAGTAAGCAGCCACACGCTGATATCTGTCTTGGTGAGTCTCAGCAGTTGCGGGATCTCCCGCCACTCCCCCATGTTGTAGGCAACGACCATCAGAATTCCGGCCAGCACCGCTAGCGGTACATGCGAAACCAGAGGTGCGGCAAATAGCAAAATACAAAGCAGAGTGAGCGCATGAATCATGCCCGCAACCGGTGACTGTGCACCCGCTCGAATGTTGGTTGCGGTACGCGCGATGGCGCCGGTAGCTGGAAGCCCGCCGAACATTGGGGAGACTATGTTCGCTACGCCCTGACCAATCAGTTCCACGTTAGGGTTGTGCCGGTCATTGCTCATGCGGTCAGAGACTACTGCCGACATCAGCGATTCGATCGCGCCCAGCATTGCTACCGTGAGCGCCGGACCCAGCAGTCCGTAGATCAGGTCAGCGCGAAAGCGCGGGATGACAAAGTGCGGCAGTCCGGCAGGAATGCCTCCAAAGCGCGAGCCGATGGTTTCCACCGGCAACTTGAAAACAACCACGGCAAGAGTGCCCACTACGAAAACTACAATCGCGCCGGGAAGTTTATTGGACAGCGTTCGGCAGAGAATCATGATCAGCACCGTACCCCCCGCCAGCGCCGTTGCTGTGTAAGACAACGTATGGAAGCTCGCGGCCAGTGCTTCCATGCGCTGCCAGAAAACGCCAGGAACTTTCGCCAACTGCAATCCAAAAAAATCTTTGATCTGCGTGCTGGCAATCAGAATCGCAATGCCGTTGGTGAATCCAATCACCACCGGGCGCGGAATGAATTTCACCGCCGTCCCCATGCCGGCGAGGCCCATGATCATTAGCAGGATTCCGGCCATTACGGTGCACATGAACAGCCCATCGACGCCGTGCAGCGCCACGATGCCCGCCACGACAACTACGAACGCGCCGGTCGGTCCGCCGATTTGCGTCTTCGAGCCGCCCAGCAGCGAGATCAGAAAGCCCGTGACAATCGCGCAGTAAATGCCCGCTTGCGGGGTGAGCCCAGAGGCAATCGAAAAGGCCATGGCCAGTGGCAGGGCTACCAAACCTACCGTCACGCCGGCAACCAGGTCGCAGGCGAACTTGCTGGCGTTATAGTCGCGAAGGCACAGCACCGACTTCGGCAGCCAACGTTCATCCAGGAAAATACGGGCCATTTTTCTATTATGCGGCAACCATTGCCTGGTGCGACAGAAATGCGCAGTGGCGAACAAACTAAGGAACGCACCCGCCTGCAATCCGCTTCCTTCCAACCTTCAAGCCAGCATTGCGTATCGCCGCAACTTTCGGCAGAATGCTCCTCGGGATGAATAAAACTCTGGCCTACATCATCTGGGGACTGATTGCAGTTTTAGGAGCCGCAACCGTGGCCGTTGTCGCGCTTCATCGCGGCGAGCCCATCAATGCCCTCTGGCTGGTGGTGGCCGCGACCTGCTGCTATGCCATCGGCTACCGTTTCTACAGTAAATTCATCGCGGCAAAAATTCTTGCCCTCGACGCGGCCCGCGCCACTCCCGCAGAGCGACTGGAGAACGGCCGCGACTTCCTCGTCACCAACAAGTGGGTCGTCTTTGGCCATCACTTTGCCGCAATTGCCGGCCCGGGACCGCTGGTCGGTCCCGTGCTGGCCGCGCAGTTCGGTTATCTACCCGGAATGCTTTGGGTGCTGGCCGGAGCCGTCTTCGCTGGATGCGTGCAGGACTTCGTCATCCTTTTATTCTCCGTGCGACGGGACGGCAAATCGCTCACGGAG
The DNA here is from genome assembly GCA_963758565.1 of uncultured Acidobacteriota bacterium. Classification (GTDB taxonomy): domain Bacteria; phylum Acidobacteriota; class Terriglobia; order Terriglobales; family Acidobacteriaceae; genus Sulfotelmatobacter. The sequence goes on from CAVWVX010000003.1 coordinate 200,660, forward strand.
ATGGCTAAGGACGAGATCGGGCGCGTCGGCGGCTTCGTCGCCTACGCCGCCGTCATTTCCATTCTCATCATTCTGCTCGGCGTAGCCGCGCTGATCGTCGTGAATGCTTTAAAGTCCAGCCCCTGGGGAACATTCACCATCGCCATGACCATGCCCATCGCGATCTTGATGGGCATTTATCTCCGCCGCATTCGTCCCGGCAAAGTTCTCGAGGTCTCCGGTCTGGGATTTGTGCTTGTGCTGGCCGCCATCTGGGGCGGCCAATACATTTCGCAGAATCCTTCCTGGGCACGCCTGTTCACCTTCGGCGCTCCTACCTTGGCCATTCTTATTATTGTTTATGGCTTCGCAGCTTCGGCGCTGCCGGTCTGGTTGTTGCTGGCCCCGCGTGATTATCTCAGCACCTTCGTGAAGTTGGGCACCATCGCGCTGCTAGCCCTCGGCATTGTTGCCCTCCACCCTACATTGCACATGCCCGCGCTCACCCGCTTTATTGACGGTACCGGCCCAGTCTTTGCGGGAAAAATATTTCCTTTCGCATTCATCACCATCGCCTGCGGAGCCATTAGTGGCTTCCACGCGCTCATCTCCAGCGGAACGACTCCCAAGTTAATCGCCCGCGAAACCCAGACCCGCATGGTGGGCTACGGCGCCATGATGTGCGAATCCGCCGTCGCAGTCATGGCCATCATTGCTGCCTGCGTAATGCAGCCGGGAATTTATTTCGCTATCAACAGTCCCGCCGGAGTCGTCGGCCAGGCCCCCGCCGCGGCCGCCGCAACCATTTCAGGCTGGGGATTTCCTGTCACTGCCGCAGACATGCAGGCGCTCGCCCACGCCGTCGGCGAGCAAACGCTCTACAACCGCACCGGGGGCGCTCCGGCATTTGCCGTCGGCATGGCCAGCATCTTCTCGCATAGTCTCGGTGGCGAAACCCTGATGGCCCTCTGGTATCACTTCGCCCTCATGTTCGAGGCGCTATTTATTTTGACTGTGCTTGACGCCGGCACCCGTGTTGCCCGCTTCATGCTGCAAGACGCGCTCGGCCACGTCTACCAGCCGTTGGGGCGCACCAGTTGGTATCCCTCCATCCTGGCCACCAGCGCGTTGATCGTAGCCGCCTGGGGATATTTCCTCTGGCAGGGAGTGAAAGATCCTCTGGGCGGAATTAATTCTCTGTGGCCACTATTTGGAATTTCAAACCAGCTTTTGGCCACGGTGGCCCTATGCGTGGCGACGACCATCATCATCAAGATGCACCGCATAAAGTATGCTGCCGTCACGGTGGTGCCGCTGGCCTGGCTGCTTGCCGTTACCTTTACGGCATCGTGGTACAAGATATTCGACCCTAACCCGCGCGTCGGATTTCTGGCGCAGGCCAAAGCTCTCGCTCAGGCTCCGGCGACTGGCGCCACATCTCGGCTGATTTTTAACAACCGCCTCGACGCGGCGGTCACCGGCATTCTGGTCCTCATGGTGACCCTGGTCTTACTGGAATCGCTGCGGCAATGGTGGGGGATTCTAAGAGGAACCAGGCCAGCGCCGGTGAAGGAATCGCCATTCGTTCAGACGCGTTTGCTGGAGGAGCGAGGATGAATCGAATCTATTCCAGCTGGCAACTTTTGGTGGATACACTCCGCGAGATCTTTGATGAGGCCGCCTATGATCGTTTTCTTCGGCGAGAGGGCAGACCATCATCCAGCGAATCCTACGCCTTGTTCCGCCGCGAATTTGACCAGGCGAAGTCGCGCCGGCCGAAGTGCTGTTAGCGGATCGAGGTGCGAAGCACGACACTAGGCTGCCGTCCCCCTCCCGCGTTACACTGCACTTACATGCGAGCGCTGGGCATCGATTGCGGCGGATCCTACACTGGCTACGGCGTGGTGGAAATGCATTCTGCTGGTCGCCTGGAATGCCTGACCTGCGGCGCCATCAAGCTTTCTCCGCGAGAGCCCCTCGCCCGCCGCTTGTCCCGCATCTATGACGAACTGGGCATCCTGATCGCGGCGCATCGCCCTGACGAGGTTGCGATCGAGGGAATCTTTTACGCGCTGAATGTGAAATCGGCATTGAGTCTGGGGCAGGTGCGCGGAGTAGCCATGCTGGCCGCCGCCGCCGCGGGTCTGGAGGTAGCCGAATACTCTCCACTCACCATCAAATCTTCTGTCGTTGGGTACGGTCGCGCCGAGAAGGAGCAAGTGCAGCACATGGTAACCCGGCTGCTAGGCTTAACGGCGCCTCCCGAACCGATGGACGCCTCCGATGCACTCGCCATCGCGATATGCCATCTGCACACTGCCGGTACGCTGGCGCGGCAAAAGGTTTCGGCACGCTGATCATGCTAGTGACATTCATTGCCAGATTTTCACGAACCGTCCAGATCACCTCATTCTTGCTGGCCCTCTCGTCCGCGCCGGCGATGCCGCAGGTCGCACCCAATCCGACCTCGCCTCAAGTTACATTTTCACTGGACTTCCCCCAGTCCAATCCAGCGCACTATGCCATCACCGTCGACGCAACCGGAGACTCCACTTACGAGTGCACCGCTACGATTGCCGAGGGGGCCGAACCTCAACCTTACCGGTCGGTGTTCCAGATTTCTGTCGCGAGCCGCCAGAAGATTTTCGAATTGGCCAGGCAGGCAAAATATTTCGCGGGCAAAATAGATTCCGGCAGCGACAAGCTGGCATTCACCGGTGCGAAAGTACTTAGCTACCAGGACGGTTCCCGATCGAATACTGCCCGGTACAACTATTCCAGCCTTCAGCCAGTGCGCGACTTGACCACGCTTTTCCAGGGGATCGCAGGCACCCTTGAGTACGGACGCCGACTGGAATATTTTCACCATTACCAGAAACTTGCGCTCGATGGCGAGTTAAAGCGCATGGATGCCCAGGCCCGGAGCAACGAACTATTTGAACTGCAAGCCGTGGGACCAGTGCTGCAGAAAATAGCCGATGATGCGACAGTCATCAATGTCGTGCGGGCTCGGGCGAAGGACCTGCTGCAATACAGCCAAGACTTGGCGCATCGATGACCCCCCGGCGCAGCTTGAGGTAGCAATTGCCCCACCATCCAGTGGAGGATCAAAACCAGCCAAATACAGTCTCCACCGGATAGGGTAAGTGGCTGCAGCCCATTAATTTCATACACGAAACATTTCCTACGCTGAGGAGCGGCGCTATGACAACGGCAGACCAGATTTCGGCCTTGCGGCAGGAGATTCTTGATTTGCTCAGTCAACAGATGGCTGCGTTGGATTCGCCCCTCGGTCTATCGGACTCCGGCCTGATCGCATGCTATCGCAGGCAGGAGCGGGTGCAGGACCTGCGAGAGCGTTTGCAGGGATTGTCCGGATCGACCTGTATCGTTACGGCTTCGTCTCAAATTGCTCAAGTTGAAGGGGAAGCATCTTGCCCGGTGCTGCCACCCGAGTCTGGCGCGGAATGCACCGTCCGCATCTAACGACGAGTTTAAACGCCTACTTCGAGTTCGAATTTCACGAAAGGGAGAAACGAATGCATCGAGGACTTAAATATTTCGGTTTCATTCTGCTTGCCGGGGCGCTGTCGGCTCCGCTGGCGAATGCCAAGCCGGTAATCGCCATCCAGGATCATGATGATCATGATCGGGATCATGACCGCAACCATCGGGTCTACGATTCCTACCACCACGACTACCACGACTGGAACGACAACGAGGATCGGGTTTACCGACACTGGCTGGAAGGCCGCAACCAGGCGTATGTGGACTACAACCGGCTGAAGCACAAAGAGCAGCGCGAGTACTGGAATTGGCGTCACCAGCACGAAGAACACGAAGAGCACGAGCATCACTAAACTGCTAGTTGAGCGAAAGCTCGATGGTGTTTTGCGCCCGGCGGCCATACGCCGGGCGTTTTCATTTTGCGACGGCATTCTCCGCCGGCAAGTCACCCCGTCGCAACAATAGAAGCACATTCAGGTCGAGGAATGCGTGCATCAGCATGGGCAGAAATAAACTGCCAGTGGCGAAGAAGAAAAGCGTCATGATAATTCCCATGAGGCCGGTGCTGATCATTCCGCCGACGCCTTGATAGGTATGAGCCATGCCAAAGCAAACGCCGCAGATGATTACAGCCACGGTCAACCCAATGTGCCACTGATGGTCGGCGAAATACCGGACCAGAAATCCTCGATAAAGAATTTCTTCGCAAATTCCTGCAGTGACTGAAACCGCTGCAAACCACCCTCGCTCTTCGCGCGTAGCGGGAAGAAAGAAATCCAGCCGCGACAATGCCTTCACCGTGGTTTCGCGCAAGCGGGTGCTGCGGCGCTGGAAAGCTCGAGCCAGATTGACCGCCAGCCAGGCCACCACCATCCCCACACAAACGATCCGTGAACCCTCTTCTGCCACAGCGACTCATGAATACTGGGCCAAACGAAGAAGACCGTACTTCGCACCGCAACAAAGGCCAGAGTTGCGGAGCTCCAAAGTACGGCGATGATTCGCTGATAGCAGGCGATCTTTCGCCGCGGATTCGTGCTTCGCCTCAGCCTTCGCGTTTCCCACACATCCCAGAGGGGAAAGGCGAACAGCAAGACGAAAGCTAAGAAATGCTCGATTGCCATCATCGATTAAAGGCTATCTCACAAGAACGCCAGCGTAGCCTACAACAGTATCCCGATCTCCGGAAATATCGCCGGAGGTCGCGTACTTTACCAGTTCAGCAAACTCGGCGCCCAACTTCCTTGCCGCCGTTACCATGGCTACCGCTGGGCCAAAGCCGCACATACTGATCTGCTGCTGCATTACGGTGTCGTAAAGTCCGCGAGCGTCCAGCGCGAGAATCGGATCAATCGCTCTTTTATCCTTGATCCGCGTGAGGGCATCGGATTCGTAGTGGTTCATATCGCTGGATGCGACGATTAAAACCGGCTCCTTATACCCAGCGATCACGTCCGCAATCGCCTCTCCCAGTTGAGCCAGTGCCTCGAAGCGTCCTGTGCCCAGCGCAATCGGAACAAACCTCAGTTTCGCTTGACGCGCCTGCAGAAACGGTAGCTCCACTTCAGCCGCATGTTCGCTGCGGTGTGCCGTGGAATCTTCCTCCACCAGCGGGCAGCGTCGCTTCACCGCCTCAGCCAAATTGCTGTCGATTGGAACCTCTCCCAGCGGCGTCTCCCACGCGCCCTCGCTCATAATGGCCAAAGGCTTCCCCACGCCAGTGTGGTTGGGGCAGAGCACCAGGCAGAGCTCAGGAACTTCTATCGCAGAAAAGACCGCCCCCGCCACATGTCCGGAATACATATAACCTGCGTGAGGCACGATACAGCCGGTAGCACGAACGGGCTTTCGCCGTGGAGTCTGAGAGAGATACACATCAACTTCCTCCCGAAGTTCCTTTGCGCCGCCGGGATAAAACCTTCCGGCGACGGCAGGATGGCGAATGCTTTCTGAAGTCATATAAACCCGGCTAAAGAATAAACACTACGAGCCTTCGGGAATGTCACGCAAGGCCCGGTATAGTGCCGCACTTTCTTCCAGGCTCAAGGTTTCCGCGCGGGACGCAGGTTTCACCTTCGCAGCCGCCAGGGCGGCGCGCAATCGCGGCTCGGCATATTCGGACTTCAGATTATTCCAGAGTGTTTTGCGCTTCTGTCCAAAAGAAAGTTTGAGAAAGTCGATGAACCCATTTTTGTTTTCAGCGTTGGCGTAGGGGCCACCGCCTTCCAACCCTAATTCTTTATGCCGAGGAACTATCGTCAACCGCAGGACTGCAGAATGAACCTTGGGTGGCGGCGCGAATGCTCCAGGCGGCAGGACGAAAAGTTTCTCCACCCGAGCATACAGTTGCGCAGTGGCGGAGAGCAGCCCGTAATCGCGGCTGCCCGGAGCCGCCGCAATCCGGTCGGCAACCTCCCGCTGCACCATGAGCACCAGCGTTTCAAAATATTTGGAATAGTCCAGCAACCGCAGCAGAATGTCCGACGTAATGTAGTACGGAATATTGCCCACCACTTTGACTGGCTCCGCTTTGAATTCGATGCCGGGCCGCCGTAATCCAGGCTGCGGACCGAATAGCGAGTCAATGTCCACCGAAAGAATGTCGCCCTCGATCACCTCGACGTTGGAAAACATCCCGAAGCGCAGCCGCAGTTGAGCGGCGAGCACGCGATCCAGTTCGATCGCAATCAGCCTGCGCACGCGCTTGGCCAGCAGGGAAGTCAGCACCCCTCGTCCCGGGCCGATTTCCAGCACGGTATGCTGCGAAACATCGCCCAGTGCGTCTACAATCTGGGCGGCGTAACTGTCGCTGGCCAGAAAATGCTGCCCCAGCTTGGGCTTGTGTTGCGGACGGCGCGTGGATACGACCTTGGGCACGTTGACCCTCTTTTCCTTAGGCATATAGACTGAACCTTCTGCCCGTATGCATCGCGCGGGAGCGTCGCCCCGCAGCAGATATCATAACGTGCGCCCGCTAAACGCGGCTCACGTTTGGGAGGGCTTAATGAATATTGCTTTCGTGGCTTCGGAAGGTGTCCCGTTTTCGAAAACCGGTGGCTTGGCGGACGTGGTCGGCGCCTTGCCGCGCGCTCTAGCCACCTTGGGCCATAAGGTCAGCGTCTACCTTCCCCGCTACCGGCAAAGCAAACTTTCCGACCCCGCCACTGTTGTGCGCAGCATCACCATTCCTTTTGACGATAAATACCGCTTCGCTTCGGTGCTTACCGGCGGAGTGCTCAACGGCGTTCGATTTTATTTCATCGAGTGTCCGGAATACTTCGATCGCGACGCTCTCTACGGCACCCCCGCCGGGGACTATCCCGACAACGCCGAACGCTACGCGCTCTTTTCCCGCGCCGTGCTGGAAGCTACCAAGATTCTTGGAGTGCCAAATATCTTTCATTGCCACGACTGGCAATCGGCGCTGGTCCCGGTGCTGTTGCGTACCATCTACGCTGAAGATCCTGCCTTTCGCGACGTGGGCACGGTCTTCACTATCCACAACATGGGATACCAAGGCCTGTTCCCGCCCGAGACGCTGCCACTCCTCATGCTCCCCTGGGACTTATTCACCATGTCAAAGATGGAATTTTTCGGCCAGGTAAATTTCCTGAAAGGCGCGCTTACCTACGCCGACTACATCACCACTGTCAGCCGTAAATACAGCCAGGAAATACAAACCGCCGAATACGGCTTTGGCCTAGAAGGCGTGCTGCGCGACCGCGCCGCTACCGTCTCAGGAATTCTCAATGGGGTGGATTATGACGAGTGGAGCCCTCAAGCCGACAAGTTCATCGCCGCAAAATATTCTCCCCAGGATCTCTCAGGTAAGGCAGTCTGTAAGAAAGATTTGCTGACCACATTCGGCGTAACCAATGCCGACCCGAAAATTCCAGTTCTCGGCATCGTCTCCCGCTTCGCCGCGCAAAAAGGTTTCGACCTGATCGCGCAGGTCATGGACCGCCTCGCCCGCGAAGAGATGATCATGGTCGTCCTCGGCTCCGGCGACAAAGTCTACGAAGAAATGTTTGCCCGCCTCAACAAGCAATTTCCCAACAAGATCGCGCTGAAGGTCGCTTACGATAACGCCATCGCCCACAAGATCGAGGCCGGCTCCGACATGTTCTTAATGCCATCCCGCTACGAACCCTGCGGCCTGAACCAGATCTACAGCCTGAAGTACGGCACTGTCCCCATCGTCCGCGCCACCGGAGGCCTCGACGACACCATCGACCCCTGGGACGCCCGCTCCGGCAAAGGCACTGGCTTCAAGTTCACCGAATACAACGGCGAATCCCTGCTGCTCACCATCAAGCAGGCCCTGACCGCCTTCCGCGATCAAACCTCATGGCAAGTGCTCATGCGCAACGGCATGAATAAAGATTTTTCCTGGAACGCTTCGGCGCGGGAGTATGGGAAAATTTATGAGCGGGTAAAGCAGATGCGGGGGGCGGCACAGGCGACGGGAGAAAAAGTCCTGGTATAGATCTCTCCTGCAGACGGAAGATCCAACTGAACGATTCCTTGTGACGCTGCCACCTTGCAGCATCTATCCTTCGGGGTTATCCGCAGTGCTGTGCCAACCATTGTGAATTGCCCTGATCGCGCCCTTGAAGCTATTGTCCTTGCTTGAAATGCCCTTAAACATTGATTCGGGATAGCTGCGACCGGGGATATTAGGATTTCTGTCGCGATATTTGTTCAGAAGGGGAAGCATTTTCGTGCCGCGGCCAATCACCGCATCGACCTCTTCCTGGGACTCACCGACATAAAAGCACATTAGAACCACAAGGGCCTCGTCCGCTCCGTGTCCGTTCTTCTGCGTTAACCCGTAAAGAAGGTCGTTGAGTCGGCGCTCGTCACGCTGCCCACCTTTCTGCACTTCATCTAGGATCGGACGGAGTAGCGCGCCCGCCGGTTCTGGAACCACAATCGGCTTCTGCATCTGAATTTCGCCCGACGACGAGACAGAGGACTGCCCAAAAGCCCAGAGAAGAAGAAATATTACGGATGCAGTTAACGTGAAAGCGGGCTTTAGAGCGATACGCATGGGCTTCTGGTCGTAAGTATAAGTGATTGAGACGCGAGCGTGACTGCTGTAAGCGTTGGACTCGTTGGCCTGTATGACTAGCTCTGTCGTGCTAACATCCCCTCTAGCGCGAAGGGCGCATCCGGTCCGCGGAAAGGACAGAAGTCCACCTTTTTAATCATTCAGCTACGAACTTACTTTCTGCCCTCTCATGCGGACCTCGGGCGTACGAAAGGAAGTTCGCCATGCCAGTCAGACGTCTCCCCGCGAATCCCAACCTCGATCACCTCAAGTATCAAGCCAAAGACTTGTTGAAGGAACACGCCGCCCGCGATGCGGCATCCGGGCAGCGCATCCGCGAGTTTCATCCGCGCTTCACTCATGCTACCGACGCCGAAATCTTCGCCGCGCCGTTAAAACTAAGCGACGCGCAACTCATCATCGCCCGCGAATCCGGCTTCCCCAGTTGGACCAGACTCAAGCTTCACATCGAGCAGCCGTCCAAGCCGAATCAACAGAATCTGCCCCACCACGAACGCATCGACGACCCCATCTTCCGCCGCGCCGTAGAATTCATCGACGCCGGTGACGTCGCCGGATTACGCGCCCACCTCAAGCAGTATCCGAAGCTGGTTCATCAGCACGTCGACTTCGAAGGATCGAACTATTTCGCCAGCCCAACTCTCCTCCAGTTCATCGCCGAAAATCCCATCCGCCATGGCACACTGCCGGCAAACATAGTCGAAATCACAAAAGTGATTCTCGCCGCACAACCCTCGCTCTCTGAAATAAACGAAACCCTCGGCCTTGTCGTCACGGGCAGGATCCCGCGCGAGTGTCACGTGCAAATTCCCTTAATCAACCTCCTCGTCCACGAGGGCGCAGATCCGAACCGCGCCCTCCGCCTCGCCGCCGCTCACGGCGAAGTGGAAGCCGTGAATGCTCTTCTAAAACACGGCGCGCGCCTCGACCTTCCCACCGCCGCCGCTCTCGGACGCACCGATGATTTCCGCCGCCTGCTCCAAAATTCCTTGCCAGAAGATCGCCATCTGGCCCTCGCGTTCGCCTCGCAATTCGGTCACACCGAAATCGTCCGCCTGTTGCTCGATGCCGGCGAAGACCCCAACCGCTACAACCCCGCCGGCTCTCACTCTCATTCCACTCCTCTACATCAAGCTGCACTCGCAGGCCACATCGAAGTCGTCCGCCTCCTGGTCGAACGCGGCGCAAAACTAAACATCAATGACATTCTCTGGAAGGGGACCCCGGCCGACTGGGCCAAGCACGAAGACCGCACCGCGATCGAAAACTATCTGCGCGCCCAAGGAGCCGCGAGAAATGCCCAAGAATAGGCGAAGAAAAAGCCGTTAAACGAATTCGTTCTCCAAACTCCTCCGGCTGCTAAAATTCGCTCAGCATGGCCGCGGCCTTCGACATTCCCGCTCTCACCCGCACCATCTTCCACGTGGATATGGACGCCTTCTTCGTCTCCGTAGAAGAATTGTTCGATCCTTCGCTGAAAGGCAAAGCGGTCGTGGTCGGCGGCCAGCGCGACGAGCGCGGCGTGGTCTCTGCTGCCTCCTACGAAGCCCGCAAGTTCGGAGTTCACTCCGCCCTGCCTCTTCGCACCGCCGCCAAGCTCTGCCCGCACGCCATCTTCGTCGACGGACACCCCGAGCGTTACCGCGAATGCTCGGAGAAAGTCTACAAAGTGCTGCAAGCATTTTCTCCGCAAGTCGAAATGGCCTCGATCGATGAAGCCTATCTCGATATGACCGGCACAGCGCGCCTGCACGGCCCTCCGCTCAAAGCCGCCCACAAGCTGCATAAGCAGATGAAAGACGAAACGCAGCTCAATTGCTCCATCGGTATCGGCTCGTCTCGCCTGATCGCAAAAGTTTCCTCCGCGCAAGCCAAGCCCAACGGCGTGCTCTGGATCATCCCCGGCGAAGAAGCCAAATTCCTCGCGCCGCTCGACGTCCGCGAAATTCCCGGCGTCGGCAAGGTCATGGAGAGCCATCTCCACAGTCTGGGCATCAAGAAAGTAGGCGACCTCGCCCGCCTCGAAGAATCCGAACTCGAAGAACGCTTCGGCAAATGGGGACTGGCCTTGGCCGGTAAAGCCCGCGGCCAAGACGCTGGTGGATGGTTCGACAGCGAAGTCGGCGCTGATACCGCCGCTAAGTCCATCAGCCACGAACACACCTTCAATGACGATACCGCAGACGCCAGCCAGCTTGAGTCCACCCTGATGCGGCTTTCGGAGATGGTCGCACGGCGCCTGCGTGAGGCGAACTTCCACACTCGCACGGTGCAGCTAAAACTTCGCTATAAAGATTTCACCACCATCACTCGCGCTCATACCCTCCCCGCTCCCACCCAACTCGACGGCGAAATCTTCGTGCAAGTGCGCACTCTCTTTCGCAACAACTGGAAGCCGGGCAGGGAGGTGCGCTTGCTCGGAGTGCAGGCTTCATCATTCGAATGTCAGGCCGATCAAATGAACCTGCTCGAAGGCGGCCAGCAACAGCGTTGGAAAGACGCTCTGGCCGCCGCCGACCGCCTGCGCGACAAGTTCGGCGAATCCAGCGTGAAGCTCGCCACCGGCATGCGCGGCAACTTCCGCGAACGTACCCACGAAAATCCCGCCGGGCTACCGGGGAAGGCGACGTCCACTCGAGAGCGCAAAAAGTAAGCTCACACCTGAGAAGCTGCTGCAATCATGAAGGCAGTGCTTACAATCCCAGAGCCTTCACTTGCTCTTCGGTTTCGTAGCCCAGCCAGTGGGCGACCTCATGCCACACCACTCGTTTCACTTCGTCCCGCAAGCGTCCTTTTGAACAACGCAGGATGGGACCGCGAAAAACAAATATTAAGTCCGGCGCATACTTTATTTCAGCGAACGACTGCTTTGTCCTGAGCGTGCCGCTGTATAACCCCAGCAGCTCGCTTCCGCGGCGCCACTTATTTCTTTTCGACAGGTCCTCCAGAACCTCCGCGGGAGGCTCCTCTGCCACTTGGATCCCTGGGAAATCTGGCAGGTCCCTCACCTTCTGCGGTAGCGTGCAGTAGGCCCACTCCACAATCTCATCAAAGCTTTCGGCATCGCGGCCCACCATGATGCCAACTTTATCACCCAGGGCAGCGAGTTGGTTGCCCGTCCTTCGTCGCTCTGAAGCTCACCAGGCGCGGTAACGCTCCATCTGCACACGGGCGTACCAGCTTCTCTGCAACACGTTGTGAATGGTTGATTCCAGGCGGCGCTGGTCGTCGTCGTGAAGCTTCAGGAACTTAAACGGCTGAAGGCTCCAGGAGATCGCGCTGAGCATCTCGGCCGCGCCCAGCACCGCTCCTCGCTCGGTGAGGAACATTAGTTTTACCAGCGCTCCCTGGTCCACCGGCTTCGGCAGGTAGAGCAGACCACCAGTTAAAGAGACGGTTTGCAGCTTTCCCTTACGGCAACCGTCGCGTGCACGAACTACAGCGGGAGTGTTTTCTACGAACGATATTCGCGTGGCCCTCGAGGGTCGCTCTGGGGGAAAGAAAGGCATGGGGGATGCTTTAATATCGCGCGTTTTGGCGGGTAAAGAGAGATTACGGAAGGCTGGGTGCGAGTCTTCTGCAGTACAGTGGAAGAGCTTGTAACCGCGGAGAGCGCAAAGGAATCCGCAGAGATCGCAGAAAAAAGCCGCACAAAGACGTCAGGCCGGGTATCCCGGAAGGTGATTCCGGATCCCGGCCTGCGTCTTATTGCAACTTGTTGTCGAGCCTATTGATTGCTTGCGGGTGTGTTAGCGGCTGAAGTAGCCGGCGCGTTGCCCGGTGCAACCTGCGATCCCCAGCGAGCCAACCGCGGATAGAACGGCGTAACTTCAAACGGCATTTTGTCGCGCGCAGAAGTAATCGCAACCGGAGCCGTCTTCACCATCTCCGCTTTGTCGTCCCAGGGATTGATCTTGACGCGCCCACCCAACGGCAGAGCAGCGACTTGATCAAGCTTGTTGTTGTCGAGTGCAGGACCTTTGCTTTCCAGATCCTTCAGGCGGTTTACCGTTGCGCCTTCCGCCAGGGGATTCCCAAGGTGCGTGGTAAGCAGCGCATTCAGCTGTGGCGCGCGGGTTTGGAGAGCCTTCAGGAACAGGCCCACGTTATCGAGCTTCTGCGCATACGGAGAATTGTTGAGCAAGTCCAAAGCTTTCTTGTCGGCTGCAGTTTCTTCTTCCGGAATGTGTTTGAAGCCCAGGTTGTTGTACGTGCCTTCGTCGGAGAAGAGCATGCGATCGTTGAAGGCATACTTGCTGCCCAGGTTGTGGCCCAGCACGATGTGAGCCAGTTCGTGCGACAGCACGGCGGCGAGGCTGGCCTCGTCAGGCAGCACGTCGATCAAGCCACGGCTGATCACAATGGTGTTACCCACGCTGAAAGTTTCCAGCGGGGCCGTGAGCAGCACGCGCGTGCGTACCGGACGCGGCAGATCGATATTGTTGGTCACTTCCAGATTGTTCACCACAGTCTGGAGGATGTGATCGACATCGCCCTCCGGCGCGAGCAAGCCCGCGCGGGTGAGGCGCTCAATCACGTTGTCTTCCGCCTGCTGCTGCCACTGGCGCTCAGCCTGCAAAGGGGAAGCATCCTGCGCGGCAGCGCTTTCATCCTTCACGCTGTCCACGCGAATCTGGGTCAATTCGTCTTCGCCGCCATCTTTTTTCAGGTCGTATCCCCAGATGCGGGTCTGCGCCTTGAATGCGGTTTTGTTTTTCACGCCAGCGCTGAAGTCGCCTTCTTCGCTGTAAATGTAAGCCGGAACCCAGTAGCCGGGAATCAGGTTCAAGCGCCAGCTATCCATGTGAAAGAAATAAGAGTTGCGCGGCGCCGGAGCGTAAGTTCCGTTCAACCGGACAATGTTATATTCCTGATCTTCAACCCACACGCGACCGAGGAAGCGGCCTTTGCCGGACCCTTTTTTCGGAGTGACGTCGAACACCAGGCAGCGCACATCGCCCAGAAATTCGCGGCGGATGTAGTGGAACTCGTAGTGTGAACGGTCAAAGTCAGTGCGGTCGGCATAGACCATCCACGAAAAACCCGTGGGCTGGTATTGCACCTTGTAGAGCTTGTGGAAGCCGCCCATCAGGCGCGTTTCCATGCCCTTGTCCTGCTCTTTCAAATAATCTTTGCGGTCCACGGTCTCGCCCATATCCATGCGGCCAAGGAAGTAATGGTCTTCACTGGGCACGGGGCCAAGCTGCGGATCGGCGGTCAGGTTCTGCAAATAAGTCTCGACCACCGGCGTCCGAGTGGATAGCGCTTTCATTAGGCCGTGTTCACGCTCAATGAAGCGGTCAACCACCTGATCCATGGTGGTGGGCTGAGGCAGAACGGAAGGCGTAGGCGCCGGAGTTGACGGAGCCGACGACGCCGAGCTCTGCGACGGCGCCGCAGCCGGCTGCGAAGCCGCTTGTGGCGCGCCAGTCTGCGCGGGAACGGATGATGGCGAACCCGCCGGAAGCGGCGGCACCGAACCCACATTCATTGGTTGCGCTTCGGTGGGCAGCGGTCCGTTACCGGACGGGCTCAAAGGTTGTGACTCCGCTGGCTGCTGGGCTGCGGCGCTTACCGCTACCAGTAGTGCGGCGGTGAATATCAGTTTCCAATTACGCATGACCGTTCTCTCCAGGTCTAACCTAACCAGGTCTCTAACCTAAATTCTTCTCGGCAAATTTCCGCCAACTAGTTTCGTGAAACCCAAACTTTAGTAAGCCAGTTGAAACGACACATGGACCACCGCGGTTGAATCCACCGGCTGCCCCATGCGCAACGCCGGCTTAAACCGCATCTTGTTGGCGGCGGTGGCTGCGGCCTCATCCAGGCCATGGCCCAATCCCCGCACCACGCGATTCACATGCAGCGTGCCGTTGGCGCTGAACAAAACTTCCAGAAGAACTTCGCCTTCCAGCTTCAAGCTGCGGGCTTCATCGGTATAAACCGGCTGCGGCTTGAAGGTGATTTCCACCGCCGTGGTCGCCGGACCCGCTTCCAATTGCGCCACCTTCGGTCCGCCGTGAACCACTTGCTCCGATCCGAATCCGCCAGTGGCCACGCCTGCTCCGCCACTTCGGCCGTCGCCTTTGCCGCCAGTGGCAATTCCGTTGCCGAAGTCAGCGCTGGCTACCGTCCCTTTAATTCCTTTGGCTCCGCCCGATCCGTTGCCTTGCCCCGGACCAACTGGCATATCGAAGCCGCCGGCTTGCGCCGCATACAGTTTGGCGCCTTCCTTGCCCGTGCCTTTCAATCCGTTGGGATCGCCGAATCCGCCGGTCTGCACCTTCTGCACTGCGGCATTCACCGTGGGTGCAACCGAGCTGCCGGCAAAGTCTCCGGTATGCAACAGCTGAGGACGGGCTCCGCCGGAAACAGGTTTAATCTGCGGCGCGGCAAACTGGTTCATCACCACCTTGGGCGCTTCCACCGGCTCCGGAATCGGCTGGTTGCGACGAACTTCATGCGGCACCACCAGCTTGGGCTGTTGGAAAACTGGCGCCGGCGGCAACAGCTTAACTTTGATCTGCGGCTTCACCTTAACCACCGGCGCAGCCTCCGGCTTCAACGCAGGCATAGGAATCAGCGAGGTCAGGTGATACTGCTTGAGTTGGATCCGGTCAGGAAAAATCACTCCCACATTGATCAGGAGCAACAGGAGCACCACCATCAGCGTATAGCTGCCGGCGAGTGCCCGCCGGTCGATTTTGCGCTCCGGGAGAATGCCCAGCTGAAAACTTTGTTGAGACGTATCCATGTTTAAGTAACCGTAGTGGTAACCCAGGAGACCCCTGGCCGAGGGAGCGGACCGGGGACTGGAGGTCTCAACATAGGGGAAAAAGGCCAGTGGGTAAACGTGTCCACGGCTCTTGACCAAAAGTAACCAGTGGAGTGTGGTTACGGGAGGAAGCCCAGAATGGCCCCAGAACAGGTGGCCCAGAGAAAAGACCGGTGGCCCACATCACAAACCACTGCATCGTTAGGGAAAAGGATTGGTGAGTCAACGTCCAGATTTACTTTGCCTGCGAATTCCGCTGCCGGCGGAACCACCCAAACACCGGCACCCCCGCCAGAATTACTAGCAACCCATAAAACGAATTGGGCCAGTCGCTGCGGAAGGTGTAGTAAAGAAGGACCGCGGCTGCAGCCATAAACAACGCTGGGACGACCGGGTAGCCGAACATTCGGTAAGGCCGCTCGGCGTCGGGATTGCGCCAGCGAAACACAAAAACCGTGCTGCCCGCGATCATATAAAAAAGCCACTCGGCAAAAATAGCCAGGGAAAAAAGCTGGCGGAAATTTCCTCCCAGCAACAGCAACAAGATCGACAACACCGCCTGCAACAAGATGGCGACCGATGGGGTGTGAAAGCGCGGATGCACCTCAGCCAGCGCCGAGAAAAAATATCCGTCGCGAGCCACAGCGTAAGGCACGCGCGCTCCGCTCATGATGGTTCCGTTCAGCCCCACCAGCATCGACAACGCCATGCCCGCCGAGACGATGCTCGCGCCCCAGCGCCCAATCACCAGCGCCACCGCATCGGACGCCGGCCGCGGCGACGCCGCAATCGCGCTGGCCGGCAACACATACTGCACTCCGGCATTTACCAGCACGTACAAGACGCCCACGGTAGCGACTCCGGCAATCAATGCGATGGGAATATTCCGCTCCGGCTTTTTCACTTCGCCCGCAACCATGTTCAGATCGTTCCAGCCGTCGTAAGCCCAGAGCGCTGCCACCAGTGCGGCCATGAATCCCGCGATGCCGCCCTTCGCTCCGCTAAACGTTCCGGCAAAATTCTGCCAGCCCCCGCCCACCGTACTCCCTCCACCAAAGCAGACCGCCACCACGCCTAAGATGATGGCCACCTTCAACACCGTAAATACCAGTTGGAATTCCCCGGCCCTCTTCACGCCCAGATAGTTGAGCCCGGAGATAAAAATGGTGGCCGCGATGGCGACCAACTGTCCCCATGTGATGGCGAAGGGAACTGTGATGGCGTTGTCAGGAAAAAAAGAAAAGATTGCGAACGTGCCGAGAATGCGGACGAACCCGCTGCAAATCGTGGCCACCGACGCCGGCTTGGCGATCACGAACCAGGTCCAGCCGTAGAGAAATCCGCCGAGCGGGCCGTAGGCGTCGCGCACATAAACATATTCTCCGCCCGCCTGCGGCTTCATCGCTCCCAGTTCGGCGTACGTGAGCGCGCCGAAAAAAGAGAGCAAGCCGCCTACCAGCCATGCCAGATAAACCAGCTTGGCCGAGCCCACCGCTTGCATCATCTCGGCCGGAACCAGAAAAATTCCGCTGCCAATAATCGTGCCCACTACGATTGCCGAGGCGTGGCTGACCCCCAGATCGCGGGCAAGTTCAGGACGCAGGCTGGCCGTTGCGGGCATGAGTCAGCCAGTATACGTGACAGTTTTTGGCAGAAATCACAAAAGCCTTTTCGGCCGCGGAGAGCACCTACCACCTATGTGCAAACACTTGCACTTTCCCCTTTCCCGTCCCGCCTAAGTCGAATAAACCGCGCTCATCTTTGGTACGCCGATTGCCCCTACCCTTACGCAACATAAACTCAGGCAATCACGAATTGCGTTCCCCCAGAACAGGGATAAAGTTATGAAGCTCACTCTTGTCGCCATCGTTTTCCTTTGCGTTCTTTGCGCTCCCGCGGCCTTCGCTCAATCCGCGCCCGTCCTCAGCAATGTTGCTTCGCCGATGCATATGCAGGACCATGTCGAGCGCGCCGTCCAGCACGAGATGGGAAAGGAAACCAGCCTTCTCGGCAGCGAGTCTCCCTATACTTACGCACAAGGGGAAGTTCCTCTGGCCGACCTCGCTTCTCCGGTTTATGAAACTCCGCTCGGCGATCTCGCCCGCGCCTGTCGCCTCGAACACGCCAACGATCCCAAAGCCGTTCGCGTTCTCGAACAATAATTTCCTCCGCTCAATCGGGGACAGCACCCTCGTGCTGTCCCCATCCTCGTTTCAAAACTCCCGCTCCAATCGCGTACGGCAACGGACTGTCAAACCCGTCGCTTCGTAATACCATGTTCGCGTGCAAGCCCCGGAGAACGAACGCTGGACCGATCTCTGCTCTCAGGCCGTAGTCGAAACCAACCCTGAAAAGCTAGATCGCCTCATGGAGCAGATTCTCTTTCTGCTGCAAGAGCGTGAACAAAGGCTGCAGGGAAATTCCGCTGTGAGTTAACCCGCGCTGAATCTTGCCCGCTGTGAGAGTATCGCGCCTTTCGCGACTGCAACAGAAACCTCCTCTCAACATTTAACATTTTTTGTTTTCAGTCGGCGTTCTTTGTCGGTGACAAGTCTGCCCGTCACGCTTCAACTTGAACCTCGCCCGCGCCTTACAAGATCCAAAACTCAGAATTACAGGAATTCCTTCTACCTGAATCTTTCCCTTCGGGGCATCGCCACCCTGCGGTTGGGCATCCAACTAATATGGGAACAAAGTTCATCTTCGACGAGAAGTACCGGGTGGTAGGAGTTGAGGCGGACCGTCTCCTTCTGCGCGGTGTGCGCACCGGAGAAGTACTCACCATGGTCAATCCCGAGCCCGCCATTCCCTTGACCCAGGAAGAATATCCCGTCGGCCGGCTGATTGCGCTGTCTGACCCATCCGCCGCGCCTCTTAATTAACCGGGTTCCATGTGCGGGTTTCAAGCCCCCGACTGCGGAACTTTCGCAATCGTTTCCCGGCTAATTCGCATCGTATTTGCTGGAGTATTCGCGCGGTTAACAACCTTGACCCCTGACACTTATCCGGATACTTGAACCTGATAAATTAGAACTGCGCCACAAAAACAAATTAAGGAGGTCGCGTGCGCTGCCCAAAATGCGGAACTGAAAATGCCGGAGTCAACCGCTTTTGCGGAATGTGCGGTGCTCGCCTCGCCGCTGAAGCGGTTCCCCCACCTCAAGTTTCCACACGGCCAGCCTGGCCCGTATCAAACCCGGAGACTTCGGCTCCCGGCTCGGAAAAGGTCGCGGTTGCCGGTACAACCGAGCCCCGGCGCATCGTCCCCGCAACTCCTCCGGGGCGCCCTTCTCAACCCTCTTCCTTCATCGCTGGCCCATCATTTCTCGGATTGAATTCTCCCGGCCCCGCTCCATCCAGTTCGCATGACTCACATTCGTCCTCCGGAAATCTTGATTACCTTCTTGATGACGATGAAGAACCGAAATCTGGCCGCGGCAAGTTTTTCCTGATTGTCCTCGCGCTTGCCCTCGCCGTGGGCTTCGGTTACCTGCGCTTTCGCCAGGGTGGATTCGATTGGCTGACCTCTAGTAATAGGAAGCCGGCATCTTCTGCCGATGTTCCGCAGAATTCTTCTCCGAACGAAGCTCAGCAGAATGACGTCTTGAAAACTGACGCTCCCAACAACTCCGCCGCGCCGGCCCCAACCCCCGGCAACTCTGCTTCTCCCTCTGCTTCAGACGGTGCTGCCAACTCCAACAACCCGCCTGCGGCGGCCAACGGAGCTCCCGCTTCAGCCGATACCCCAGCAACTCAATCCAATTCCACGCAACCGGATTCGGCCTCTCCAACCAACGGCGCAACGCCAGCCGCCTCTGCGACACCCACCTCTCCGAACGCCGCAGCCAAAACTGCAGACTCACCTGCTGCCTCCGCATCCGATACCCCGGACGAAACTCCCGCTCCTGCGAAGGCTCCAGCGCGAAGTCGAGAGCGCAAACCCAGCCCCAGCAGAACCGCAACACCCGTCGAGCGCAATGACTCCGTTGTCGAAGCCGAGAGCTATATCTACGGCCGTGGCGCTGCCCAGGACTGCGACCGCGGCGTCCGCCTGCTCAAGACCACAGCCCAGCAATCCAATGCTAAAGCCATGATCTCCCTCGGTGCCCTCTACTCCACCGGAACCTGCACCCCGCGCGATCTTCCCACCGCCTATCGCTGGTTTGCCCTCGCCCTTCACAAACAGCCCGACAATCAAACCCTGCAGGACGATCTCAAATCCCTTTGGGACAAAATGACTCCACCCGAACGCCAGCTTGCCATCAAACTCAGCCAGTAATCCGAGGCGCGCCCTATTTAACGCTTGTTTGTTCCGGGCCATCAGCCGCAGCCGGGAGCACCAGGCTCGCCCCATATCCCACCAAAAATGTCACCGTGGTCCCAATCATCACCCACCAGGTCCACGGCACGTGCGTCCACTTCCACAGATACAATTCCATGACGAAACCAAACAGCATTCCGACCATCGCTCCGGACTGATTCGCTTTCTTGGTCAGCACGCCCAGCAGAAATACACCTAGCAATGCGCCATAGGCCACCGAAGCAATTTGCAATCCCACTTCGATAACGCGTCCGGCTTTGTGCAGCGAGAGCACGGCCAGTGCAAACAACAGCATCGCCCACAAAAATGTGGATAGCCGCGACAGCCGCATCTTGGTCGCCTCATCCGCCTGCGGACGGAAGCGCGCGTAAAAATCCATGATCGAAGTGGACGATAAAGCATTCAGCGCCGCGCTCAGATTCGACATCGCCGCCGCCAGAATCGCGGCAATCAGCAATCCGGAAATTCCGTGCGGCATCTGGCTGACAATAAACGTGGGATATATTCGGTCGGGCTTGCCAAAATTCGCCGAGGGCACGCGATAGTAAGCCCACAACATCACGCCCACCATCAGGAACAAAGCAAACTGAAAAAGAATGGCCACGCCGCTGCTCAGCAGCGCCGTCACCGATTGCCGCTGGCTGCGCGCCGCCAGCAACCGCTGCACGATCAGCTGGTCAGTTCCATGACTTGCGGTGGTAAGAAACGCTCCGCCGATGACTCCCGCCCAAAACGTATACGGAATCCAGATGCTGGGCGTGAAATTGAATACCTGCAGCTTGCCCGCGCCCGCCGCCGCCGCATGGATGGCGTTCCATCCTCCCGGAACCAGATGCAGAATCGTCACCAGACCCACCAGCGTTCCGCCGACATAGATCGCTGTCTGCACCACATCGGTCCAGATCACCGCTGCCAGCCCGCCTTCGAACGTATAGATGAGCGTCAAGACGGTGATGATGGCGATGGATGCGATCTCGCCCGTTCCCAGCGCAATCGCCACCACAATCGACACGGCGTAGATGCGAACGCCTTCCGCGGCGGCGCGTGTGAGCAGGAATAATCCCGCGGTCAGCGACCGTAACCCGCTCCCAAAGCGCCGTTCAATCAACTGGTAGGCGGTGTACAGGTCTCCGCGAAAATAGTGCGGCAGCAAGACAAAGCTGATCACCACCCGGCCCACCACGTAACCCATGACCACTTGTAAAAAAGTAAGGTTGGAATCGTAGGCCAGCCCTGGGATACTGATGATGGTCAGCGTGCTGGTCTCCGCTGCCACAATGGAAAGCGAAATCGCCCACCAGGGAATGTCCCGCCCCGCCAGAAAATAATCACGCAGCGATCGTTGCCGCTTGCGAAAGCGCAGCCCGAACAGCGTGATGCCAATCAGGTATAGCGCGATGATCGCCAGATCGAGCTTGTTCAGGCCCATAATTTGGAGCTACACGACCTTTCGCGCAATCACTCGTGAAGCCTCGTACGTCTCGGAAGAACAGGTAAACAGCCAGAGCACAACCGAACCTTCATTGCGCACGGCATGCGAGCATCCCGGCGAAACCTGCACCAGCACTGCGTTCTCGCCCTTGAAGTGGCGCTGCTGCGCCGCCATGCCTTCGCCTTCATCCCAGTGCAAAGACCATGCCGCTCCTGGAAGCACCACGATGATCTCGCGCTTGCTTACGTGATAGTGATTTCCGCGCACGCATCCGGGCCCCGTCGATGCCAGATGCAAGTCCGCCACATTGCCAAGTCTGTCAAGCGCATCCGAGGGCAAAGTAAAGCTCAAGCCGCGCGCGTCGCCGCCATTTTGCAGTTCAGTGATTTCAATCTTCATAAGCTAAACCGTTTTATTATGGAGGCAATCCGCAGCGGGCGCGAGTGCGTCTTTGTAGACCTGTCACTGTGATAGAACTATGCCGTGGCGTTCTATTTGGGCATCGACGGCGGCGGCAGCAAGACCACTTGCCAGATCGGCGACGATCATTCCGTTTTCGCCACTGTGACCGCCGGAGCCAGCAACATCACCCGCGTTGGAGAGGCGCGCGCACGGGATGTGCTGCATCAGGTTATTCTGCAGGCCTGCGCGGCGGCGAAGATCGAGCCGCGGGATGTGCATCGCGCTTTCATCGGCGCGGCCGGAGCCGGACGCTCCGATATTTCTGCCGTGGTGCACAAAATCGCCGCCGAAATAATTCCCGGCGAAATCCAGGTCGTGGGAGACATGCAGATCGCTCTCTACGCCGCATTCGGCGCTGGTCCCGGCGTGATCGTGATTGCCGGTACGGGATCGATGGCCTATGGCCGCGATGCTCACGGCAACACCGCTCGCGCCGGCGGATGGGGTTTCGCTATCTCCGATGAAGGTTCGGCCCACTGGATTGGCCGTGCCGCGGTCGCTTCAGCCTTGCGCGCGCTCGACGAAGAACCTCTTCATGCCAACCAAACAAATTCACAGCCGGATTCCCATTTGCTCAGCCAACTGAAAGCCGCGTGGAGGGCGAGCACTCTGGCGCAGTTCGTAAACCAATCGAATTCCACCTCCGACTTCGCGGCCTTATTGCCCGCCATCCTCGCCGCATCGCAGAGTGGAGACCCGCTCGCTGAAAATGTTCTGAAGCAAGCGGGAAGGGAACTCGCTCGCCTCGCCTCGCTCGTCGTGCACAAATTGTTTTTGGAAACGAATCCAGCGCCGGTCGCGCTGGCCATGGTGGGCGGCGTCTTCCGCTACTCAGAAAGAGTTCGCGAAGTCTTCAAAGATGAGCTTGTTCAAAAATATCCGCATGTGAGAGTGAATCCAGTGGTGATCGAGCCCGTCGGCGGAGCCCTGCAGATGGCGCGCATCTCCGCCACCCCGGCTCACCTGCCGCCACCCACCTCAACAATCGCGCCCGTCATATAAGAGGCCCCAGGCGATAGCAGCCACAGCACCGCTTCCGCCACTTCTTCGGGTGTCCCGGGCCTCTGCATCGGGATCGATCCGGCCAGCCGTTGCAGCCGGTCGGGCGCGCCATTCGCCGCGTGCAGCCCGGTTTCAATCAGCCCGGGTGCTACCGCGTTCACCCGGATTCCTTCGGTCGCAACTTCGCGCGCCAGTCCAATGGTGAAGCTGTCAATCGCGCCCTTCGATGCCGCGTAGTGGACCCATTCTCCCGCCGAGCCTGTCTTCGCCGCGCGTGAAGAAATGTTTACGATCGCTCCACCCTGGCCGCCGCGTTTGGTCGACATTCGCCGCACCGCCTCGCGCGCGCACAAAAAAGCTCCCACTACATTGACCGCCATCACTTGTTCAAGCGCGCTGGCGCTGACTTCTTCCACTCGGGCGAATCCACCGGTGATGGCGGCGTTATTCACCAGCGCAGTGACCGGCCCCAGTTCACCTTCCGCTTGCTCGAAGAGCCGCAGGATATCTTCTTCGCGCCCCACATCCGCCTGAATAGCACTCGCTTTGCCTCCGCCTGAAACAATCCTGGCAACCACGTCGTCTGCTTCAGCCTTGCCCCTGGCATAGTTCACCGCAACCGAATATCCTCGCGCGGCCGCCAGAGTTGCGATGGCCGCGCCGATGCCGCGGCTCGCTCCTGTCACAATTAGCATGCCGGACTGGTCAGGCTTTCGCATGCACCTCGGGCAAACTTGACACGACTTCTTTACCGCGCATCATGGCTACTACCGCCTCATACAGCCGCTTGCGCGTTTCGTGGCGCTCGTAGGCGCGAGTAATATATCGCACCCGCACTTCCACGCCCGCTCCGCTGGGTTGCACATTGATGGCTGGCTCCGCCGAAAACGCCTGCACGTGATAGCGCGTAGTCGTCCCCTGCCACTCCTGCTCGGCTTTCTTGGCATTGGCTTCAGTATCGTTCTTCACCAGCGTTTTCAGCTCACCGATCACCGCGTATGGATCTTTATCCGCTGGAATCGCCAATTGCAACTCGTCCCACATCCATTGCCCTGAGGTCGAGAAGTTGAAGTAGTGTCCTTCGATGGCGAAGCTGTTCACAAACGAAACTCGCCGGCCCGTAGGATGCCCTGCGTCCGCCCAATTGCCCGTCTCCAGCAAAACCGTTTTCAGCAGCCCAATCTCAATCACTTCGCCGCCGACGCCGTTAATCTCCACCCAATCCCCAATGCGGATTCCGTTGCGCCCCATCAGCAGAAACCATCCGAAGAACGCCATGATCACATCTTTGCTTGCGACCGTCAGCCCCGCACCGGCAAGTCCCAGGATAGTGGTAGTCTCGCTCGGCATTCCGAAAACGATGAATAGAATTACGATCGCTCCCACTAGTTCCGCCGCAAACTTGACCACGCTGCGCAACGTCTCCACCCTCTTGTTCTCGGCCGTCACCTCGCCGAACAGCCGGTCGATTATCCGGTGCGCCAGGTAAACCAGCAGCACCATCAGCAGAATCCACAGCAGGCTGGCCAGAAAATTATGCTGCGCCGCGCGTTCCCGGACTTCCACCAGCCCCATCCAACTGGCATAGACCCCGTGCAGTTCCTGCTCATCCTGAATGCGCCGCCCCAGGTCGGCCAGATTTTTCTGATCGCGGGCATAAGTTCTCAGCGAGTCCAGCGCCAGCTGCGCCCCGGCCTTCGACTCTTCCCGGCTTGCCGCCTTATTCGCGCTGGCAAAACCTTTGGCCTGCTGTTTGGCGCCCTCGCGGCTTTCTTTTTCTTTCTCCACTTGCGCCGCCAGCGTGGCGTGGCGCTGGCTCAGCCGCAACTCCTTGCCGGCCGCTTCTTCGCTGGCCTCTTCCAACTGCGCCCGCTTGTCGCTCAACACCTTCCATGCCCGCGCCACCGCCAACGAGGTGTGCGCCTGATAATCGCGCTCGTGTGGATTCACCGCCGATGAGGGCTGCGCCGCGGCCGCCGCCTGATCGCTGGCATCATGCTCCGCCTTCAACCGTTTGATCTTCGATTGCGGGTCGCCACCCGCCTGCTCCAGATCTTCGGAGGCGTCGTCGAGTTCATCCTGATCAAGATCCATCTGCGCTTTGGCCACATCGATCTGGTCCTGCAGATTGTCTTTTTGTGACTCGGGCGCTGCGGCCAGCTTGCGCGTCAACTGCGCAATCCGATCCTGATCCTCCTTCATCGCCACGATCGCTTTATTCTTTCGCGCCTCGATCTGTTGGGCTTCCGCCGAAAGTTTTGGCGGATTTTCTTCCGCCGTGCGCAGCGCATCGTAGAAAGCCAGGTCCACTTCATGGTCGGCAATCTTCTCCGCTTCATGCGCTAGCGCCACTTCCTCGGGAGTCGCCGCAATCGCCGTCATGCGGTGCGCCGTTTGCAGGGGCCGCTGGTCGACCAGCGGACGCTTCGCCGCCTCCCGCGCCAACAGGCGCTTGGATGGGGTTTTGCCAGAGTCGTCGTTCTCGGAATCTGGCTGCGGCGCGCGCGTCCGCAACCATCCCACCGCAGCCAGTGCCATCAGCAGCAGCACGACGATTGCGAAAATCCAGTGTCGAGTCTTCATTGGAAAAATTAAATTTGCGTTAAAGACCAATTTAGCAAGAAGTAGTCCGTGCCGTCCCAGCGCCTGCCCTAACGATCGTAACCTCGTTCATTCGTGCGCTTTCCCCTAAAATCTGCTAGGGACGCCAATGCTCGACTACCTGCAACTCGTCGTCGAAGAATATGGGCTGAACCGGCCATGGAAGCCGGTCTCGCGCATCGCGCTGGCCGCGTGGCTGCTGTTCTACGTTTTCTTTCTCGGCTATGCCTGGTCCGCGCATGGCGGCTTCCTCTTCATCGACATGGCCAACCTGATCGTGCATGAAGGCGGCCACAACCTTTTCGGATGGTTCGGCCCCACGCTCGGATTATGGGGAGGCACGCTGCTGCAATGGCTGGTCCCATTCCTTCTCGCCCTATATTTTTTCACCCAGCGCGAAACTGCCGGATTTGTCTTCTGCCTGTTCTTCTTTTTCGAGAACTGGCTCTACACCGCCACCTACATGGCCGATGCCCGCGCCATGGTACTGCCGCTGGTCACCACCGGCGACCCCGAGTTCGCCAAGCACGACTTCAACACCATCTTTACCAGCCTGGGCGTGTTGAATTACGACACCACTATCGCCGCGGTCGTGCGTGTTCTGGGATGGTTGGGAATGATCGCGGTGGTGATCTGGTTTGCGCAGCAGAAAACGGCGAGTATAGCGGCAAGTCCGCTGCAGGCTTCAGATGAAGAGTCCGCTCGCTTTCAACGGTTTCTCTCGAAGGAAGACGCTTCTAAGGCACCCAGTCCCCAATAAAAATATTCGTCTCATGCGGAGCCTTGGCGTTGCGATTCGAAGCCCACACCAGCTTTTTTCCGTCCGGACTGAACATAGGGAAGCCATCGAAGCCGTCGCTGTAGGTGACGCGTTCGAGATTGCTGCCGTCAGAATTGATCAGCCACAGTTCGAAATTGCCCTCGCCGCCTTTGTCATGCGTGACCGGATCGTAGTTGGAAGAAAAAATAATCCTCGTGCCGTCGTTTAAGAACGAAGGCCCAAAGCTGGCGGCGCCCAGTTTCGTGATCTGCCGCTTGGCGCTGCCATCGGCCTTCATGATCCATAGTTCCAGCGACGTAGGCCGAATTAGATTCCGTCCCAGCAATTCTTTGTAATCGCGAATTTCATCCTCGCTCTGGGGATGGTATGCCCGGTAGACGATCCACTTGCGGTCGGGAGAATAAAACGGTCCGCCGTCGTAACCCAGTTCGTGCGTAAGTTGCTTGACGTGCTTGCCGTTCGCATCCATGGAATAAATATCGAGGTCGCCATTGCGCACAGACGTGAAAACAATCTTTTTCCCGTCCACCGAAATCGTGGCCTCGGCGTCGTATCCCGGCGTGTTGGTAAGCTGCTTTAGGTTTGACCCGTCGGGATCTGCCGTGAAAATGTCGTACCCGGCATACACGCCCCATACATAGCCTTTGGAAAAATCCGGGCGCGGCGGGCACTCCGGGCTGGCGAGGTGCGTGGAAGCGTAAAGAATCTTCTTCCCGTCGGGATAAAAATAGCTGCACGTAGTGCGTCCCTTGCCGGTAGAGACCATCCGCTGGTCGCTGCCGTCCAGGTTCATGGTGAAGATCTGATCGCACTTCACGTCACCATGGGACGACTGAAAAATCAACTTGCTGCCGTCGGCGGAAAAATAAGCTTCGGCATTCTGCCCGCCGAAAGTGAGCTGATGCACATTGCGCAGATGCTTCTCCTGGGGCGTGGCCATCTCGGTCTGAGCGGTCTGAGCGGCACCGCTGACCATAAGCACCCCCAGCGTGAGAACGACTGCCAAAGCTATCTTCATGAGTGCCGCTAGTTTAGCAAAAACCATCCGTCCGGCCTTCGAAATGCTTTTCCCCCTAAGGTTTACCACTCGGCTCGCCGATACCTACAATCAATACATGCAATACACGATCCGCAACGTGCCCGATTCTTTGGACCAAGCCTTACGCAGGTCTGCCCGTGAGCAGGGCAAGGCCCTGAACCGCGTCGTGATCGAAGCGTTGTCGCGTGGTGTTGGCGTGATTGCGGAACGCAAACGGCGCCGCGACCTCACTGGTATCACGGGCACCTGGCGCGAAGATCCCGCTTTCGATAGCGCCCTGGCTGCGCAGGACAGCATCAACGAAAAACTGTGGCGATGAAGCTGGCACTGGTTGCCTCAGTGAGCTTGCGGTCGTTTCGATAGCGCCCTCATCAGTATTGCGGGTAAAATACCCGCGAGCTTCTGGAGCCCCTATGAAATCTCTTTGCCTGGTTTTTACTGCCGCGCTTCTGGCCGTGATTGCGGTCGTACCTAACACTCATCCGTCTGCCTCGGCGTCGGAGAATGCGAGCGCCGACACCCTGCGCCAACTCGAAGGCGAGTTCATGAAAGCCTCTGCCGACCAAGGCTCTGCGGGATACATGTCTTACTACGCCGACAATGCCGTCGAAGTGCCGAACGGTGCGTCGATCATTCAGGGCAAAGTGAACATCGCCAAGACCATGGGATTTCTGGATGACAAGAACAACCACCTCACCTGGAGTTCGGTGGGCGCGGACATTTCATCGTCCGGTGATTTGGGCTACACCTACGGCACGTATGAGTTACGGTCCAAAGACAAAGAGGGCAACCCTGTCGTCGACCACGGTAAGTACACCACCATCTGGAAAAAACAAAGCGGTGGAAGTTGGAAAGTCGTCCTGGATATTGGGAATAGCGGACAATGAAGCCGCTCACCGCAAGAGCTTTTTAGCGCTGAGATAATTCGCTGCATTCTTTGCGGCTGTTTTTCAGCAATTCCGGAAGTCAAAGCTTTTGTCTGTGTTTTCAGTCACTTAGAAAAAACCGGATTTCTGACCCATTAAAGTCAGGCATTTAGCAATTTAGGTGTTTGGTTAATTGATAGCTTAAAGCAAATAACGAACGCTAGGGCGGTTTGCTGGCGATCTGGCGAGGTTGGGATCGAGAATGGCCCTTCGGGCCGTCCGGAGAATGATCGTTGATCCTAGGGGCCTTTGCGGCCCCGCAAAGGCCATTTGCAGAATCGGAGTTGTTGGCGATTGAGCTTGGCCGGGCAAAAGCTGCCAGCCCCAGCACAGCTAAGTTCAATAGAATCAATCCAGCGACTTTGGCTTATCCATTAGAATCAGCTATTTCCGAAAGTGATTGCTGATCGCTTCAGCTTGCACCCGGGTGACAACCGCCGACAAGGCAGCCGGGTCTGCCTGCTTCACCGCCTGCAGACTTCCAAAGTGTTCCAGTAGACGCCGCGTAGTGGTCGCGCCTACGCCGGGAATCTCCAACAGTTCCGTGGAACGGTCTCTCATCTGGCGGCGCTTGCGATGGAATGTCACGGCGAAGCGGTGCGCTTCGTCGCGAATCAATTGAATCAAGTGCAGCACAGGAGAGTGATGGTCGAGAGCGATGGGATCTTTCTCCTGACCGTAGACGTAGAGAATCTCTTCCCGCTTGGCGATGGAAGCCAGAGGCTGGTTGATAATCTCAATCGATTCCAGAGCTTGCGCCGCAGCGTGCAGTTGTCCCAGACCGCCATCGATCAGCACCAGGCTGGGCATCGGCCTCTCTTCCTGCTGCAGCCGCTTGTAGCGGCGCGACACCACTTCGCGCATCGAGGCGAAGTCGTCCACGCCTTCGACGGTATGAATTATAAATTTGCGGTAGTCGGATTTTTTCATCTTGCCGTCTTCCCATACCACCATTGAGGCCACAGTTTCGGCGCCTTGGATGTGCGAGATGTCGAAGCACTCAATGCGTTTGGGAAGTTCCGTAAGTCCAATGATTTCCTGAAGTTCTTCCTGAATTTTTCTGGCGTTGGGTTTCAGGATGCGGAAGCGCTGATCATAGGATTGCTTGGCGTTGGTTCCGGCGAGATCGATGAGCGCGCGCTTGTCTCCCCGCTGCGGAACCAGAATGTGCACCAGCGCCGCGCGGGCGGTACCTTGCGCAACTTGTTCGGAGAGAAGGTCTTCGAGCGCGGTGCGGTCTTCGAAATCGACGGGCACGAAGAGATTGCGCGGAACGTAAGGCTGCCCGATGTAAAGCTGCTTGAGCAGGGCAGAGAAGAATTCTCCGGGAACGAAGTCCGCGGCGGCAGGGGCCGGCGGGCTTTGCTCGCCAGCAGGTACCGGAGCGGCGGTATCTAGATCGTTGCTGCTCTCTGTCCCTACCGAATCCGTTACAAATTCCGGCAGGTCTTCCCAGAAGAATTCGCGGCGGTCAACGACGCGGCCCCCGCGCATGTGAAACAGATTCACCGCCAGCATGCCGTTTTCATAGTGGTAGCCGAAGACGTCGGCGTCGTCGCCTTCCGCTGCGGCAATGCGCTGGCGCTCCTGCAACTGCTCAACTGTGGCAATCAGATCGCGATACCGTGCCGCTCGTTCGTACTCCTGCGCCGCGGCGGCTTGCTCCATGCGCGACTGCAAAGACTTGCTCAGGTCGGTGGGACGCCCCTCCAGAAAAAGTTTTACATCGCGCACCGCTTCCTGATAAATCTCCGGCGTCGTGAGCGCCTCCACGCAAGGTCCGAGGCAGCGCTTGATGTAGTACTGCAGGCAGGGCCGGGGATGAAAGCGGGTGAGGTCCACTTTGCAGCTTGGAATGAGAAAGTTGCGGTGGATCAGGTCGACGATGCGGTAGGCGAGGTTAGCGGGGAAGTAAGGTCCGTAATAAGCGGCGCCATCTTTGCGCAGGCGGCGGGTCACGTATACCCGCGGCCAGCGTTCGCCCAGCGTGAGTTTTACGTAAGGATAAGTCTTGTCATCGCGCAGCAGGATGTTGAAGCGCGGCTTGCGCTGCTTGATGAGATTATTTTCCAGCGCCAGGGCTTCTTTGTTGTTGCGGACGACGATGTAATCGACGTCGACCGCCTCGCGCACCAGGGTTCCGGTCTTCGAATCCTCCCAGCGCCCTTCGTGAAAATAGCTGGCCACGCGGCTGCGCAGGTTCTTGGCCTTGCCCACGTAAATGACTTCGCCTTCGGCATTCTTGTACAGATACACGCCGGGCTCAGTGGGAATGGTGCGGATTTTCTGCAGAAGATCCATCTGGCGCAACTATGGGGGCAACCTTTGTATTCTATTCGATGATCTGATGGGTCCATGTGTTACAAGAAAGTCTCATGATCCTAAATCCCTGTTCCTTAAATTCGTTCCACAAACTTATCCTTACCGCGAGTCTTGCGCTGCTATTGCTATCCGTTGATTCCGGAATTCTATTGGCGCAAGTTGAATCTGCGCCGGCTGGCAACACTCCGCAGGTGACCAATCCTGCGCAAACCAATAAACAAGAGGCGACGAGGCCGGCCCAGGAGAAGAAGGACGATGCGGCGCTGGCGGCAGCCAAGTCTCCGGCGCGGCACTTCGATCGTGTGGTCATCATCGTCCTCGAAAACGGCGACTACGAGGAAGCCGTGCAGGATAAGAACTTGACCGCACTGGCAACCAAAGGTGCGAGTTTTTCCAATTTCCACGCGCTGTTTCATCCGTCGTACCCGAATTATCTGGCGATGGTGGCGGGAACGGATTTCGATATTCACAAGCGCGGGCGGTTTCTGGCCGACCGGCAGGTAAACTTCCCCAACGATGCCGCACATAAGACCATTGCCGACAGCCTGATCGCCGCCGGACTCGACTTCAAGAATTACGCGGAGGAGTTGCCGGAAGGGAATTGCCCGTTTCGCATCGATAGTCAGCACGCGGCGGGAAGGAAGGCGGGCGATTACGTGCGCCGGCATGTGCCCTTCATGAGCTTTGGCGAAGTGCAGCAGAAGTGGTGCGACCGTGTAGTGCGGGTAGATTCGACCAAAGGCAACAGCCTGCTGGGTCTGGACGATAATACTTTTGTTCGGGACGCAAAAAAGGGCCTGGTGGCCTATTCGTTCTATTCGCCGAATATGAACAACGACGGCCACAATACCAACGTGGGCACGGCGGGGGTGTGGGTGAGCAAGTTTCTGGACAAGACTTTCACCGAAAAGCTGCGTCAGGGGACGCTGGTGGTTGTGACCTTCGACGAGTCTGACCGGAATAAAGATAATCGCATTTACACCTTGTTTCTGGGAGACATGGTGAAGGAAGCGAGCCAGCAGGATCCGAAAGTATTGGCGCGGCGGTACACGCACTACGACGTGCTGCGCACCATCGAAGATAATTTTGGATTGAAGCCTTTGAATGATGGGGACCGGGGCGCGACGGCGATTACGGATATCTGGAAGTGAAGGGCTTTCCGGAGTTGTCGCCAAGAGAAAGTTGATGTCCCAGCATGTGAGTGGAACCGTATAAAATTTCCACTTGCCATGTGGGGTTTTCGTTCTCCAAACCCTCTCTGAGTTTACCGAAACGATCCGCTAACCCCCGCAACTGATTGAAAACGTATATACTTACATCGAGGAATTTACTGTATAGCGAACTGGCACGAGCCGTGCAAAAGTAAAACCGAGATGGCGAAGTATGGCCATCGTCCCAGGCCGGTTCTTCCAGGCCGAGAGTTTGAGTGAAGAGTCGCGCGGCGGGAAGCCGATCGCGCTGAGACAGGAAATTTAAGGAGCCTCTCCAATATGAACCGCACTTCGTTAACGATCATTCTCGCCGGCAGCATGGCGCTTTCGGTGGGTTGCACCAGCAAGAACTATGTAAAGAACCAAACCACGCCGTTGATCAACAAGACCAACGAGCTGGATGACATGACGGCGAAGAACAGCAAGGACATCAAAGACGTGGATGCCCGGGCGCAGGCCGGCATTCAGGCGGTGAACGCCAAGACGGCGGATGTGGAACAGAAGGCGCAGGCCGCGGGCCAATCCGCTTCGACCGCGCAACAGATGGCCGATGCCGCCAACAACCGCGTGGGCGTTTTGACCAACACGGTGGCAAACCTTGACAACTACCGTCCGGTGGCCGAGACCTCGGTGAAGTTTGGCTTCAACAAGGACATTCTGACGGCGAAGTCGAAGGAAGCGCTGGACCAGTTGGCGGGCAGCATTGCCAGCACCAAGGGCTACATCATTGCCCTGGAAGGCAGCACCGATTCTGTGGGTTCGGCGGAGTACAACTACGATCTGAGCCAGCGCCGCGCCAATTCGGTGATCCAATATCTGGCGTTGAAGTATAACGTTCCGGCGCACAAGATCTATGTGATTGGCCTGGGCAAAGACAAGCCGCTCGAGACCAACAAGACCAAAGAAGGCCGTGCCGATAACCGCCGCGTGGACGTCCGCTTGATGACCAACACGGTAGGCGATACGACACCTGCGGCAACAACAGGGAATCCCTCGTCGCTGTAAGAGTTGCTCCTCCTCTGGAGGATTCGCCAAGCAGGCCGCTCATCTCCCCATTGAGCGGCCTGTTTTTTTGTCTCAGCCATTCGTTAGTTAGTGCTGCAAGCTCCGGAAGTCTGTGAGGTCCAGGTTGCGGCATTGCTCAGCACTGTCCCGTAGGCGTGAGGATATTTCTTCGAGCCATTGGGATATGTACCGGAACAATAGTTTGAGTAGTACTGCTGCGAACCATTGAGCGAGCAGTAGTTGCTGTCAAAGGCGTAGAGCATGTCGTAGGGATAGATCTCCAGGATAGTGGCGTGATTGCCGCCGGGCCCGGTGGCAAACGGAACCAGTTCACACAACGACCCGGTCGAGGAAGCATTGGTGGGGTCGCTCTGCAGGACCGTTTGCAGTTCAAGCGGCACGGGATTGGTTTTGGCGGAATAGGTTCCGAACAAGGCGCACCAGTCTGACTGGCAGGTGGAAGCAGTCAGATCGGCCTTCTGCCATCCTTGGCTTCCGAAACCGGTAGACGCGGAATAGGCATCTCCGGCCTCGTCGGTGGGAAGCGTAATGTTATCCAGCGGTGTGAAGTTCTGATTGATGGATGTCATCATCTGGACCGCGGGAGCGCCGGCGGTATGGGCCGAGGACTCCGCGCCAGAAATGTATACATCCATTGCATCGATGTAGTTGATCCACTGGTTCGTCATGGTATCGACGTAATAATTGTATTGAGAGCCGTTCTTGGAGCACCACGGATAGGCCTCGCCTCCCGCGGAAAGTCCGAAACGGATGTAGCCGAGATAATTTCCGATGGTTGGACCGTCCGCGCCAGTGGTGCTGGAACAGGGGGGCACGGTGTAGGTTCCGGTGGAGCACTGCGGCGAATAGTGCTGCAGGACCGCGCTGATGAATTTCTCGTAGTTGTTCTGGAAGCCGCTCTCAAACACAGCGGGGAATCCGCCGCCAGTGCCGTAATTGCAGTTGGTCACGTACTTATCGACTTGCGACAGCACGTAGGTTGGAGTGTAGGAGTTGTCGCACATTTGATTGATCGCACAACCGCCGGTGACGGGCGCGACAATGAGATTGATCTTCTTGTTGTAAACCGCAGACGTTCCCGATGGAGTGAACAAGGCGGCGATGCTTTGATCGAACGTCGTGAAGTCGTAGGACTGAGGTACGGTGTTGGACTCGACCGAATTCCAGGGCAGTAGGGGATTGACTCCAGTGACGGTGCCGCTTCCGGGCGAACCCAGAACAGTGCTCTGGAAGGCACTCGTGTCCTGCGAATTAAATCCCAACAGAGAGTTGACCTGAACCGCAGTGACGTTCACCGCAGCGGTATTCGAAGGCCCGCTGGGATAGGTGGCGGTGAGCGTGACCGACACCGCGCTCCCGCTTGGGGATGGACCGGCAGTATATACAGTGGAAGAGGCAGTGGCGGGATTGAAATGGCCGCAGTTGCCAGAGGGAGCGCAAGTCCAAGTGGGAGTTCCGGTGCAATTTGTCCCTTTGGCAGTGAAGATTTGAGTTTGGCCCGCTTGAATCGTGAAGGTGCTCGGGGTGACGGTCACGCCGGAGCAGGTAGCATGCGCTTTCGGTAGGAACATCAGAAACACCGCTGCGAGTAGTAGCTTTTTCATAACGGTTTCCTTTCAGAATTTTGTGACGAGTGGGAAGAGAAAGTTGAGGTCTGAATCGGGCTGGACTGCCCCCGTGTGATGTGGAGTATAGGGCGACCGGGCTGTGGATAATTGAAGAGCGGCAGTTTTGTTACAGAATCGGGATGAAGTAGTGTTGTCAATGGTTTGCGTTTGTTGATGCAGGGCTGACAGCGCCATAAGGTCGGGCGAAGTCGATGAAAGGATACCGGCGAAGAACGCCGGTTCGAAATGACAGTTGTTGGGTGGTGGGGTTAGGGTGAGGGGGAGTGCAGGGTATCTCGAACGGCGGTAAAATAACGGCATGCGACGTTGGCTCTACGTATATTTGCTGTTGGGATTGAGTGCGGTGGTGGTGGCGCAGCAGAAGCCGCAGCCGACGCCGCCTGCGCAGAGCGACGATACGGTAGATGGGCTGAGCCGGGACAAGACTTTTCCGGGAGATCGTCCGGGGAGCGGCGCGCCCACGAAAGATGCATCTTCGGATGGAGACAGCACGCCCGCGGCGCCGGCCAAACGCGCGCCCAGCATGGAGCCGCCGCGTTCGGATCGCGTGCGGGCGGACGATCTGCAAGGTGAGGGCGTGAGTTCCAGCAAAGATCTCGATGTAGATTTAAGCCCGCCGGAAGACGACGCCAAGATGCACCCCAAGAGTTCTGCGGCTGTGGCGGATGCCGAGGCCGAGATGCTGGACCGAAGCGGGGTGGGCGAGTTTCATACCTGGGATCCGCACAAAGCGGCGAAGAGTATTGAGGTTGGCGACTACTACTTCAAGCGCAAGAATTACCGGGCAGCGCAGGATCGCTACCGGGAGGCGTTGCGCTACAAAGATAATGACGCGGTGGCGACGATCCGGCTGGCCGAGTGTTTGGAGAAGTTGGGAATCTTCGACGATGCCCGGGCGGAATACGAGAGTTATTTGAAGATACTGCCGCACGGGCCTCAGGCGGCCGAGGCGCAAAAAGGGATGGAGCGGTTGAAGGGATCGACGGCGGCGAAATAGTGACTTTGCGCCGGACGAAAAGCAGTTTTCTCACCAGCAACAAACTCCGGTTCGAACAGACAAGCTGTGAAGGGTCGCTCAGCCCGAGCGACTGTGCTTGAACCGGTTCACTTCTCGACCGCGAAGGACTGAGTTCTCCGTGCAGGTTTAGTTTTGAAGCTCGCCTTCGAGGCGCTCCTGAGGTCAGTTTGTTTTGCTCTCTTGCCTTCGCCGAGAAGAAGATCCGCCGGCCACTTGGGGCCGGAAGGCGCCTTGCTCTTGGAATTTGCCGCCTGCTCCACTACGGCTTCCACCGCGTCCAGGCAGGCGTGGAGCATTTGGGAGCGCAACGGTTCGGTAACGCGACCCCGAATCAGCAGCATGGCAGTGCCGTGAATCAACGACCAAACCGAGAGCATGAGGCGAGTGTGCTGGCGCGGAGTTCCACCCAGGCGTTCGGCCAGACGCTGACGGAAGAGATTGAAAGAGGGCCAGGGCTCATGGAGCGAAGGGGGCTGGCCGATGCCGTCGAAGAGCACTTCGTAGGCGTGAGAGTGACGCAAGGCGAATTCAAGATGGCGCTGGCAGGCTTCCGGCAGAGTGTGGGTCTGGCTGAGGCAAGCGAAGAGTTCGGCGCGGGTGCGGGTGCGGACAGCGCGGAGCAGAGCCTCACGGTCGCGGTAGCGCTCGTAGAGTGTGGGAGTGGTGGTTGCGGCCGCCTGGGCAACGCCGCGCATGGTGAGAGATTTCTCTCCGCCCCGTGCCCAAAGCCGGCAGGCGGCGTCAAGAATACGTTTTTCGAGTTGAGGATCCGCTTGTCTGGGCAACCATTTATCTCCGAACGGAAATCACTGCAGGGCCCTACTGCTATAACTATCGACTGCGTAGCGCAAACAACCTATCGACCTTGAGCGAGCATGGAAACGGCAGATGGGCAGACATGCTGCTGCAAGCATCGACGCTGTTTTCCAACCTTCGACCAACGAAGGTGATTCCAGGGACCGATGTCTGTTGTTGTCGCGGGAGTGTGGCCGCGACCATTCCGGAAAGCAACATCCCTTATTTCTCCACGCGAATAAACTCACCGGTGGAGGCGTTCACCGCCACCGTCAGCTTGGCGGCGTCGCGGGACGAGCCGTAGATTACATGCCAGATGAGTTCGTTGGTGTTGTGATTCCAATCGCAAACATACATGACGGGAGTAGCGGCATCTTTGGCCAGCACTTTGTCGCCGCCGTGTTTTTGAGCTTCGGTGAAGGCCTGGTCGGTATCGATTTTCAGGAAGGCCACGTCAAACACCTGGGTGGAAGCGTTGCTGGGATTGTAGACATCTTCATTGCCCGGGGAGACGCCGCGCGGAGGAGCGTCGGGAAGATTGCTGCCGGACCAGAAGAAAGGCTTCACCCCGTGCTGGGTAGCGGAGGCGAAACTGGAGCGCCACATGGTGGATTTACCGTCGTGGCCATCGCTTTCCGACGAAGGAGTGGACTCGATGCGGAAGGGCTTGGCGTCGGCGGCATAGCTGCGGGCAGCGATGAAAACCTTGTAGAAAGCGGAGCGTCCGGTGAGCAGTTCGGGAGCCTTCACTTCAGGTTTCGCAGGCGCGGCCGGGGGAGCGCTGGAGTTGCATGCGGTGAGTCCCGCGAGAGCAGTGAGCATCGAAGCCACGAGCGCGGCAAAAATTAAATTCGGGGCATGCGCGCGTCTCGAAACATTTTTCATAGCGGCCTTCCTGTTATTAGGGGTATGTTTTATGGTCGCGAAACATTCTACCTGATGGGCGCGGGACGAGGAGAGTAGTGCAATGGATACCGGGCTGGAAAAGCTGAGACAGGCGCTGGATTCGGCGGTGCAGGGCATGTCGCGGGAGCAGTTAAGCTGGCATCCGGAGGGCAAGTGGTGCGCCGGCGAGGTGCTGGAGCATTTGTATCTCTCGTATACCGGATCGATCCGGGGCTTCGAAAAGGTGTTGGAAGCGGGCAGGCCGCTGGCGCGAAGCAGCAAACTGATGGATCGGGTGCGCACGCTTCTGGTCGTGGGATTGGGTTATCTTCCGGAAGGAAGAAAAGCTCCGCCAAATACCGTACCGAAGGGATTGGCGGCGGATGTCCAGGGAGAGATGGGAAAAAAAATCGCGGAGATGGATGCGGCGATTGCGCGCTGTGAACAGCGTTTGGGACGCGGGGTGAGGTTGCTGGACCATCCCGTGCTGGGGCCATTGACCGGCCCGCAATGGAGGAAGTTTCATGTGGTGCATGGGATGCATCACCGCAAGCAGTTGCTGCGGCTGAGAGCCCAGGCCAAGTAGTTTCCCGGAGTAAGAGCTTTGCTGAGAGCGCACCGGAAAAGCTGGTGCGGCTTTAGACGATCATTCTTAGTCCGATCGTTGTCAGTTCGGTTCTGAATCGACCCGTTTTAGTCCAGCATGCCAGAGGGTACGCCGGCTTTGCGAGCATCTTCTTTCATGTCGTCGAGTTTCTGCTTGGCATCGTCGACCGTCTTTTGCTTGTCGGCGATTTTTTCTTTGTAGTCGGCGTCTTGCTTGTCCCACTGGGCAGAGTTGCGGATGCGGTTGCCGGCGTCGGCGTAGAAGGCGGCGGCGCGCAACTGATATTCGCGCTGGAGAACGTCGAGTTCGCGGTTCGCGAGATCGATGGAATTTTTCTGGGCAGCCAGCTTGTTTTGCCAGTCTTTCCAGGCAGCTTGTTTCTTGGCTTGATCGTCGTCGGCGGGCTTGGCTCCGGCGGCCGAGTCTTTTCCTTTATCGTCGACTTGTGCGGCATTGTCGGCGGGCGCGGCATTGGCGGCGTTCTGGCCGACGACGGAGAGCTTGTCGTCGGTGGGAATATTGTCATTGTCAAAGACTTTGGGCTTGGCCTTGGCGGCGGGATCCTTCTTGACCTTGCGGGCGTAGTCGCCCAGCGGCGGATCGGTGGACTGCGCGCCCGCGAACGAGGCCAGCAGAATGGTGGAGAGCAGTAATCCCAGTCCGGCGATAACAATGCGCTTCATTGATTCCCCCTTAGAGTGCGTTTGCTTCTGGTGCGTCGAGTTCATTTTTGTTTTCATATTTCGTTTCAACTGTTGCCGGCTGCGGTGGCGCGTTTGGAAGCGAGAAATCCGCCAATGTGGCGATCAAGGCGGGCGGCTTCGCTGGCGATGTCGGCGGCCAGTTGCGGCGCCAGCTCCGGCTCGCGATTGTGCGCCAGTTGCCGCGCGTATCCGGAGATGGTGGTGAGCGATGTGCGCAGCTCCAGAGCCATCTCAGCGGAGACTTCGCCGTAGACCATTTGCTGGTGGCGAATCAGCTCCAACTCAGTGCGGTCAGTGATCAGGCAGGCGGCCCCGATCAGGCTGCCATCAGCGGAGGGCACCGGCGAAACCGTCACCGCGACGCGAAGTTTGGCGCCGGCGGGAGTGGTGTAGTCGGCTTCCACTTGCCGGGACTTGCTGCCTTCGCGCAGGACGGCGTTGACTTCGTCGATGAGTCGGCTCGGTGTTTGGTCTAAGGCTTTGGAGTCTACGGCGTGGTTCTGTGCGCAAACTTCATCGTCCCGGAAGATGTCTGCCGCGCTCATGCCGGAAGGAGAACTAAATCCTAAGATTTGTTTGGCTGCCGGATTGGCCTGTTTTACCAATCCATTGCTGCCGAAGACGAGGACGCCGGAGGAAAGATTGGAGAGCACGGCCTGGCTGAAATTTTCCGTGGTGCGGGCGCGGCGCTGCTCGGCCTGGGTTTGCACTTGCAGTTCGTGCTTCTGCTGTTTGAGTTGCTGAATGACGGTGTTGTAAAGGTGCAGAGGCAACGTGTCGAGGGTGGGAGCGGTGCCGGATTCGAGGTCGGCTTCCTCGGCGATGTTGCGGCGAATGGCGCGCATCGCCAGGATAGCGATGACGAAAGCTCCGCCAGCCGCAAAAAAAACCATGGCGGCGCGGAGCAGGAGCGGGTTGGCGAGCAGCCTTACCATTTTTGTTTTACCACCAGAGCCTTGCATACCAGGTCAGGAACTGGTTTCCGACGAAGAGCGAGATCAGTGCCATGGAGCCGAGAAAAACGCCGAAGGGCATTTGATAAAAGCGGTAGACCATTTGCGCAGACTGCCATCCCCGGCGGCGCGCGGCCTGGAGATTGGCCAGGCGGCGGGAGAAGCGGCGGGTGCGCTTGATCCACACGACGAGCACAGCGAAGAGGCCGAAGAATGATCCGGCCAGCGAAGCGGTGAAAATGGTGAGGATGGTGAGCTTCATGCCGAGAAAAGCGCCGACCATCGCCATGAGTTTTACGTCGCCGAAGCCCATGCCTTCCGTGCCGCGCCAGCGCAGGTAAGCCGCACCTGCGCCGTAAATGAACGAAGCGCCAATAGCTGCGCCCAGCAGGGAATCGAGCAGGGAGAAGCCGCGGTTCGCGATGTCCGCGCTGAACGGCAAGTTCAACATTCCTGGCAGGAACTGCGAGGCTACGTCATGCACGGGAACCAGCAGGCTGAAGAACACGCCCAGTGCCAGGCCGGGCAGAGTGAGCTTATCGGGTAAGAGCTTGGTTTCGGCGTCAGTGAAGATGAGGCCGAGCAGAAGAAATCCGAAGGCGCAATATTTTAAAGTGGCCAGGCTGTCGCCGAAGTAGGCGTAGCAGCCGAGGAACATTGCTCCGGTGAGGAGTTCGACGAAAAGATAGCGCGGCGAAATTGCCGCCTTGCAGTTGCGGCAGCGGCCGCGCAGCAGCAGCCAACTGATCACCGGAAGATTGTCATAAAAGGCAATCGGCTTTTTGCAGTGGGGACACGCGGAACGCGGCTTCACCACAGATAAGTCCAGCGGCAGGCGGTAGATACACACATTCAGAAAGCTGCCGAAGGCCAGCCCGAGGGCGAAGATCGCGGATGCGAGAAATGGGTCCACTTAGTTTTTGGTCGCCACTTTTTATGTTGGTACCAGGAAAATGCGTCGCGTTTGCACGCGTGCATCTTCCTTAGAACGCAGGTTTAGCTGCTTCTTGAGTGGATTATAAAGCTGTGGGGCAGGCAGGACTAAGGTACTGAAGTCACTGTCCGAAGGGACAGGGGGGGACGCGTCACCGGCTTTTTTAGAAACCAGAGCTCCGGTTGTTTATGTTCAGATGTCACAGACTTCCTACCGCCTGTGGAAATAACATTCGGTCTTGCCGCGGCCCTTGTGGCGTTCCCACGGCAGCCGCGTAGCGGCGGAAGAATGCAGCCCATGGCGCAAGCCATGGGTTACAGGCCGATCACCGCAACCAGCCCCGGAGGGGCGAAAGAACATGTCTCACACGTCCGGCAACATTTTGCTGCATTTCATTTTTTCGACCCGCGGACGGCGTCCGCTGATCGGTCCCGAATTCCGCCAGGATTTGTTCGCGTATCTGGGAGGCATTGTGCGCTCGTTGGACGGAACGGCGCTTGCCATCAATGGCGCTTCAGATCACGTTCATATGCTGGTTCGAATTCGTCCGGCGCAGTCCGCAGCCGAGATTGCGCGCGTGGTCAAGACGAATTCGTCGCGCTGGGCGCGGGAGAAATGGAAGCCGGATTTCGCATGGCAGACAGGCTACGGCGTTTTCAGCGTGAGCGAATCGAATGTTGGGGCGGTTTCGAAATACATTGCCGGACAGGAAGAGCACCATAAGAAGCATTCATTTCAGGAGGAATTTGTGGCGTTCTTGAAAAAGCACGGCGTTCCGTATGACGAACGGTACCTTTGGGATTAGGGTCCTGCTCTTTCGCCCCTCCGGGGCTTGTTACAGCGTTGGCTCGAAACCCACGGCTGACGCCGTGGGCTGCATTCTTCCGCCGCTTCGCGGCTGGGCTATTGCAGAACTCTGAAACTCACATTGCTGGTGAGCGCGCCGCCCGGCGTGGTCAGCACGACCCATTCAATGAGTGCTACGGCGGTTTTACGTCAACTGTTTGGATATCGGTCGCTCAGTGCATTCCGAATCCGGCCGTTGCGCGGAAGTAACATGCGCGTAAGCGCGGGGTAGCTGTACGATTTCGTTTCATGAATGGGACTGTCTTGATTGCTCTGTTTTGCGCGATGATTGGCGCAGCGCCTGGTCAGATTGCTGGCAACTCACCGGACGGACTGGTCTGGAAGCCACTGCGAGTTTGGAAGTCTGACGCTGTTCCGAACGCGACCGTCTCCAAGGAAATGGCCGGTAAACTCCGCTTGTCCGACATGACCGTTGCACTCGAAAAGACAGAGATGACGGAGGTTCAGAAACGCTTTGGCGGCACTTTCGGTGAGGAGGGCGACGCAGGCACTTCCCTTGAATGGCTTTGCCTTCAGGGAGGCGACGCAACCGGACAGTGGGTGCTCTGGCTAAAGAGCGGCGAAATGAACGATGGTAGCGTTGGGTCATTTCAGTGGCGGCGAGTTAATCGGGCGGCGAAATTTGATAAACGATGCGGGACGCTGCCAAAAACCGAAGGCAGCGTTCACCTTCCGATTGCGCTCGATTTAGGAATGGCGGAAGCCGACGTGTTACACCTTCTTGGTCAACCGACAGCTCGTCGGGGCAATACTCTTCTCTATGTACACGAGCACGAGGGAGCGAATCAGAAAGGGCGGTTCACGGCATTAAACACCGTGTCTATCGTAGTTCGAGAAGGCAGAGTCATAGCAATCGATGTCTCGAAAGCGACCTTCGCGGATTGACGTTCGAGCCTTCCGGGCCGCTGAAATTGTGCAGGACTATGTATCCCGGCCCGCCCACCTTTTTCTTGAAGACCACTCCCAAGCCATTGGCCCCCCCGAAGTATGTCGTGCCATAGAGCCAGCCATCGCGGCCCTGTGTTAGCACGACGTAGTCGGGGGTTTCGCCATCAGTGCCGTTGAAGCTGTGAACCGTCGTGAAGGTGAAAGTTTGGGCGGAGGTCCAAGGGTTCGTAATCAGGGCGAGCGCCAACGAGACGAACAACACCATCAGAAATCGGGAAGGCCGCATGACAAACTCCTTGGCGGGCGTGGCTCTGGGGGTGAGCCGTTGTGACGAGCATTGGAAGCGTACAACGAATGACGCGGGCTGACAATGTTCACGATTCATGTCCGGTCTCCTCACTTTCAACGGCGGCTCAGTTGATGATTCTGAAATTGACGTTGCTGGTGAGCGCCACAAGCCTATTGGAAAAGAAATCCGTGGCTGACTTGGTCGGCATCCAGATAGTTTCCCGTAACCTGCTGCGACGCGTTTATTGCATTGCCGTAGGTCTCGGTCGCGCCCGGCAAGGTGAAAGTGAATGTGCTTCCGGCGGAGCTTCGGACGAAGCCTCCTGCAGAGGTCGTCGAGTCGAAATAATAGCCCGTGATCGCTCCCTTGGAACTGATCGACAACGGTAAGGTGTAGGTTGTCCCAACGCCTGGAGCATCAAAAGAGGTGAAGGCCCCTGCGTTATTGCGGATAAACCCGTGTATCGTGGCACTCGAATCCTGATAGAAGCCAACGATGATCCCGCTGTCGTTGATGGCCCACGGCTTAGTCCCGTCGTAGCCACCCTTGACGTAGGCGTTGGGTTCATCGAATACGACGATCTTGCCCGCCGAGGTTCGCACTAGCCCGTGGGTGGCGAAAAGAGTGTCCATATAAAAACCCGTGGCGATGCCACTGTTGTTAATGCTGAGTGAAATAATATTTATCGCATTGGGCACGAGAAACCGAGAAAAAACTCCGGAAGCATCCCGAACGAAGCCACTATCGAAAACATTCGAATCATTACACTGGATAGTTCGCGAAGAGCAGCCAGTCATTTGCCCCGCATTATTCAGCGAAAAAGGCTGGGTGTCGGTTGCGCCAGGAACATTGATCAAAGTGAAGTTTCCCTGACCGTCCAGCAGGTATCCTTGGTAGGTCGTCGGAGCAGAAGCCGGGTTGAAGTAACCGACAACCTCCCCCGAGTCGTTGATGCTTAAAATATAGGTGCCAAGGTTGGGCTCGGTTGATGCACCGGGAGCGTCCACAATTGTGAAGTTCCCCGCCGAATCCCGAATAAACCCATGGACGACAAACTGCGCGTCCTGGTAATAACCCGCAACTGTTCCAAAGGAGTTGATGCTGTACGGTTCTGTGAATACTGAGGTCGGCGGGTCAAACACAACAATACTGTGAGGTTGAGCACCGTCTTGCGATCCGTGGCGATCGGATGCGAGGGTCAGCTGCGGCGAGGCTACCAGAGCGAATGACGTCGCGAGTAGAGCAAAGATCACCATCAGAAATCGGAAAGGCCGCATGACAAACTCCTTAACGGGCGCGGCTCTGGGGGTGAGCCGCCGTGTCGAGCACCGGAAGCGTACAGCAAACTGGGCGGGCTGACAATGTGCAGGATTCTGCATGGCAGGGCCTACGGGCGCTTGCGGCTCAGGGCAAGTCAAAGCGCAATAACTCGCCTTCGAGGGCGACGGCGGAAGATTCCTGAGCGGGAAGGCGGCCGTGCCATCGCGTCCAGCTCCGGGGGATGAGGCGGGTTTCGGGGGCAGGCAACTGGAGCCAGTGTTCTCCG
This sequence comes from uncultured Acidobacteriota bacterium, assembly GCA_963758565.1. GTDB lineage: Bacteria > Acidobacteriota > Terriglobia > Terriglobales > Acidobacteriaceae > Sulfotelmatobacter. The sequence goes on from CAVWVX010000003.1 coordinate 244,229, forward strand.
GTCTGCTGGCGCACGAAGACGGAAAAGGCCGCGAGCGGTGTGAGGCGGGCGGGCGGCAAAGCGCTCCATTCAAACAGGCTGGCCTGCAGGCTTTCGGTGACGGATTCGCCGGGCTGCAGGCAGAGAATCCAGTCATGGCGGGCGCGAGCGAGGTAGTGGCTGGCGTCAGCCTCGCTTTCTGCGGGCACGACGCGGGCTCCATAGGTCTTGGCGATTCGAGGGGTGGCATCGAGCGAGTGATGGTCGACGATCAGGATTTCGGAGCAGGGAAGCAGCGTCTCGAGGGTGCGGCCCAGTCGGAGAGCGTCATTGTGAGTATGCAGGAGAGCGGTGATGGGAGGCATGGCGGGTGTCGCTGGCGTAGTGAGTGTACGACAGGGAGAGTTCCCCTTACCAAATTGTTTCGGAACAGGCGGGCGCGGCCCGGTCTGAATGTGTGCTTGGACACGGGGCCTTACCAACATCCATCGTCCGACGCGGCGGCGGTAAAGCTACAATATCCTTATGCCTAAGTCGCCTCGATATACTCCTGAGCACGCCGCCTCCGGCCTGGACGCCGACTTCCCAGAGATTGAAACCTGGCCCAATCAGTTTCCCGGATACGAGATTGTGATCGACGATCCGGAGTTTACTTCGGTGTGCCCGAAAACCGGCCTGCCAGATTTTGGCGTGATCACGCTGCGTTACCAGCCCGATAAACTCTGCCTGGAGTTGAAGTCCTACAAAGAATATTTGCACGTCTATCGCAATCTGGGAATTTTTCAGGAGAATGTTGTCAACCGCGTATTGCAGGATGTGGTGCAATGGGCCAAGCCGGTATGGGCCGAAGTGAAAGGCGACTTCCGTCCGCGCGGCGGAATCTCAACCACCGTGATTGCGCGCTGGCCACGCGTGAAAGGGAAGAAGTAAGAGGTTACTTGCTTCGCCGTCTGCGACCTTGAGGCGCGAACATCCGGGGATCGTAGCGAAGTGCTTCGACCCTTGAGACCACGATCTTGCCGAAGCCGGCGTGCTGAGGATTCAGCAGCCAGTTATTTTCATGAGGCGCCAGTGCCGAGGAAACGACCAGAATGCAGCACTCGCCCTTCTGAACAAATTCATCACCGATGGCGGCCAGCTCCGCCGGGGCGGGAGAGTCGCGCCATCGCGGAGTTAATGCAGCCTCGCCCACTACCACTTTTGCCATGTCGTTGGGAATCTCCGCCGTAACCAGCATCAAATCCGGCGGAGCATCTTCGGTATCGATGTGTACAAAATATTCCAGCATCGCCAAAGACTGGTGTTCTGATGTATAAGCCAGCCGCGTGCCCGCACTCGACCATCGTCCGCCGTAAAGATAGGCGCCTTCGCCATTCAGCGGCGAGGTGGCAAAGGCTTTGCGCAGGATGCGGTAGACCTGTCTCGAAGCTTTTGGCGTCAACTGATGCCGCCGTAGGCGATCCTTCCCAAAAGGTTCTCCACCTGTCGCGCTCCTAATTCGGTGTCCATGGCGCTGATCGGAGCCGCTCCGCCCAGGGCGCGGTTTGCCCGTTTCAGCCAGCGCGAAGCGCTTTGCCGGTTTCCCAGACTTTGCTGCGCCAGGGCGACAATGCGGGCCAATCGGTAGAGTCGATCGGATTCGAAGCGCGCCAGCCGTCCGCTTCGCCGGCGGCGCTGCAGGCTTCTTGCCGACAAATCCAGGCTGTCGGCCAATTCCTTCAAGGTTAATCCGGATGCCTGCATCAACTCTTCCACCACCGCGGGAGGAAACCCCTCACGAATGGCTTCGCAAAGAGCCCGTTGCGTGGACAGGGTTCGTCCCAAGGTTGTGCGTCCACCCAGTTCCTTAACCACGGCTCGCAGTTCGTTTACCATTTGTCGTCAATTATAGCGACAAATGTCGCTATGGTCGACTGTTTTTTGTTAGCTCAGGTTCCAGCTCGCTCTCGCCATGCTATATTCACTCGACCGTGACCTCCGCCCAACTGCAACCACGCACGGCGCTCATTGTCCTGACGGCGCTGAACCTGCTGAACTACGCCGATCGCAATGTTCTGTTTGCGGTGCAGCCGCTGGTGCAGGACGAATTCCATCTCAGCAAAATTCAAGTTGGATATCTGACCAGCGCATTCCTGGCCTTTTACATGGTGGCCGCGCCCTTCGTCGGGCCGTTGGCCGACCGCTACTCGCGCAAGGTCATCATTGTTCTGGGAGCCATCTTTTGGAGCGGCCTTACCCTGCTTACGGCTTTCACCCACAACTACACCGAGTTATTGATCCGTCACACACTGGTTGGAATCGGCGAAGCTACCTTCGTTACGATTGCGCCGACTTTCGTCGCCGACCTGTTCGCTGAAAACCGCCGTGGCCGGATCCTGGGCGTGTTCTATCTGGCCATCCCCGTGGGTTCGGCCGCTGGATATCTTCTGGGCGGATATCTCGCTCCGCAACATGGCTGGCGCTTTCCGTTTTACATTGCGGCCGCCCCGGGATTCGTCCTTGCGCTGGCTGTACTGTTCTTGAAAGAGCCGCAGCGCGGACAGTTTGATTCTCTGCGAGGCACTCCGGAACGCACCACGGTCCTGGGTCTCACTCGCAATCCCGCCTTCATCACGTCTACGCTCGGCATGGCCGCCATGACTTTTTCTCTTGGCGGGATTCAGGTCTGGATGCCGCAATTCCTCTACAGCGAACGCGGCTACACGCTGGAGCATGCCAACCTGCTCTTTGGCCTGATCATCGTCGCTGACGGCATTCTGGCCGCGCTTGCAGGAGGTTTTCTCGGCGACTATCTTCTGCGCCGCATGAAGAGCTCTTACTACTTCGTGTCGGCGGTCAGCATGGCGCTTGGGGTGCCTGTGATGATCGTCGCCCTCTTCGTGCAGGGCCCGCTGATGATTCCTGCCATCGCTGTCGCCGCCTTTTTTCTGTTGTTCAACACCTCGCCCCTGAATGCCGCGGTGATGAATTCGGTAGATGCGCACATCCGCTCCACTGCCATCGCCGTCAATATTTTCATCATCCATATTCTTGGCGACGTGCCCTCGCCCACCATGATGGGATGGGTGGCCGACCGCGGTTCGCTGCAAAAAGCTTTTATTCTGCCGGTGATCGCCATGGGCGTCTCTGCTGCCATACTGTTCTATGGAATGAAATTCGCGCCTGCGGTAAACGTTGAAGGCGCGTCTCTTGCGGCAGGGAAGCCCTAATCAGGATGTCTTATCTTTACTGGATCACTGGCGTGTTTCTGGCGCTCGCTTGGGCTTCGCGCATCGTCGATGCCGCCCTCGGCATGCCCAGCGTGGTCAACATATCCCTGCCGGAGTGGGACCGCAATCCGGTGCAGCCTTCCGGCAATCCGAAAGTTTCCATCATTGTTCCCGCGCGCAATGAAGAGCGCGATATTGAAGCTTCTCTGCTTCGCTTGCTCCAACTTGATTACGGCAACTATGAAGTAATCGCCGTCAACGACCGCTCCACCGACCGCACCGGCGAAATCATGGACGAGGTCCTAAGTAAGAGTCGCGATGGAAATCGTCTCCGCATCCTCCATCACCGCGACCTGCCTCCTGGCTGGATGGGAAAAACTCATGCCATGTGGACCGCCGCCAACTCCGCCACGGGTGATTGGCTCCTCTTCACCGACGCCGACGTCATGTTCAAACCTGACTCACTTCGTCGCGCCGTCGCCTACGCAGAAGAAACTAAAGCTGACCACCTCGTACTATTTCCCCAGATGATCATGAAAAGCCCCGGCGAATTCATGATGATCGCTTTCTTCCAGACCATGTTCGTCTTCGGCCATCGCCCCTGGAAAGTGGCCGACCCTAAATCCAAGGACCACATGGGCGTCGGCGCATTCAATCTGGTTCGGCGCAGTGTGTATCAATCCGTGGGCACCTACGAAGCCTTGCGCATGGAAGTGCTGGACGATATGAAACTCGGCAAGGTCGTAAAGAACGCGGGTTTCTCCCAGCGCGTCGTTTTCGGCGAAGACCTCATCTCCATTCGCTGGGCCCGCGGCGCCAAAGGCGTGGTTGAAAACCTTACGAAAAACTTTTTCGCCGTGCTCTCGTTTCAGGCCTGGAGAACCATCCTCTCCGCCTGCGGCCTGGCTTTCCTCAACCTCGGCCCATTCCTCGGGATCCTTCTCGCCCACGGATGGCAGCGTCTGCCCTTCGCCATCGCTCTCTTCAGCATGTTTTCCATTTATGTCGGCATGTCGTGGCGCTCGCGCGTTCCCGCCTACTATTTCCTATTGCATCCGGTCAGCACGGCGCTCTTCGTCTACACGCTGCTGCTCTCCATGTTTCACACGCTCGCAAACGACGGCATTATCTGGCGCGGGACGAAATATCACCTGGAAGACTTGAAGAAGGGAATGGTGTAGCGGTCACGATTGGACGACTTGCCACTCGAACGGCAGAAATTCAGCTAACCGGCGAAAATCTTTTTCATTCAAAGTGAGCACTCGAATATTTGCTCTCGCGGCGCTTACCGCGATCAATGCATCGTTGGTCAAACGTCCGCGGCCGATGGTTTCGTAATCATATTTCTTGGCAAGCTGCCGCAACACTTTGCCGCTGTCAATCCAATCCCCAAGGTTCGGCACCAGTATTTTCTCCGCCCGTGCGAAATCTTCTTCCAAGGTTATTAGGACAATCCGATCACGTTCCTTCGCGCCCGCGTACAGTTCTTCCAGAACCACCGCACTGAGCCATACGTCGGCCTCAGATGCCATTCGTTCGATTTCCAGTCGCTGAGTCCCGTGCCTTAAAAGTGAGATGTAAATGGAGGAGTCAAGCAGGATGCGCTGCATCTAGTCATCCAGGTTGCCGTAAACATCTTCAATAACGATGCCGCTCCTGAGAAAACGGGCATTGGCATCGCGAGCCAGACGGATGCTCTCTTCTTGCGAGATCGCTATATCCAAGGCGCGCTCGATGGTCTCGGTTTCCGTCTTCGTCCGCAAGAGCTTTTGCGCTCGTTTAATCTTCATGAAATCCAACTGGTAATGCTTATGCGATCGTTTGGCTCGCGTGGTCATGGAGGTTTGCCCTCACATCATTGTACCGCGCGATGTACATATTGGCGATATTTATGTACATAGTCGTTACTGCCGCTCCTCCTCCGCCCCAGCCTCATTTCCGTAGATCGCGGTCGCCGCCGGAACCTGCTTGGTCTTCTTCGGCTTCTTGGTCGGACGCATTCTGCCTGCGCTGTAGTGCCCCTGCTTCTCCACGTCGTAATTCTTCGGCATGGGAGGTATCAGCGTCGAGCCGCCGTTCACCTGGCTCACCCGGTTCAAGATAATTTCCGCGCGCCCGTCGTAAAGCTTCACCGGTCCGCGAATCTCAATCATGTGGCCCGCCAGCCGCCGCACATCGCCCACATCTTTCAGGTCGGCAGGGAAGACCACCACCGTGAACGGGCACGCCATCTGCTCTTCGCAGAAATCAATAAAGTGCACCCCCTTTGCGCCCACCTTCACCCGCAACACTTTCCCGGTCACGCATTTGGTTTCACCGACGTGCTCCCTGGCGTCACCAATAGTCAGGCAATCGGAGGCGGCCGCTGTTTCGGTCAGAGTTACAGGAGCAAGAGCAAGAAAAAGAAGAGAGACATCAAGAATAGCGGATGCAATCGGAAGGGAAACTGTCCTGCCGCTGCTGGCAAATCGCATGCCACGATTGTACGGAGCGCAAGACCGCCGCAGTCCTGCGAGCGCAAAATTAAAACTACAATTTCCCGGAATGAAACTGTTTAGGAGTATTACGACGAACAAAACAACGAGGGCTGGAGCGCACTCCAGCCCTCGCCAAATCCTTGGCTGCGCGAATCGTGAAAGCAGCCGCCTACTTAAATCCCTTCACCGCCGCCGTCTCGTCTTCCTTCACGTCGAAAACGGTATACAGCTTGGTGATCTGCAAGAGGTCGTGGACCTTCTTGGTCAGGTTCAGCAGCTTTAATTCGCCGCCCTGATTTTTGGTGGTGGTGTAGGCGCTCACCAGTTCGCCGATCCCGGAGCTGTCGATGTAGTTCACGTCGCCCAGGTTCAGGATAATTTTCTTGTTGCCCTTGGCCAGCAGGTCGCGCACTGTGTCGCGCATCATCACGCTGCCTTCGCCCAGAGTAATGCGTCCGCTGCAATCGACAATGGTCACTCCATCCACTTGCCGAGTACTGAGTTTCATGCTCACTGAGACCCCTCCTTGCCCGCCGCGGGTTTTCCGCGCACGTGCTTGATCAATTTAATTTCGGTGCCTGTCTGGGACGGGCGGATTTCCACCACGTCCATAAAAGAGCGCATAAGAAAGATACCGCGTCCTGACGTCTTCAGCAGATTTTCCGGCGCCAGCGGATTCGGAATCCCACCCAGATCGATGCCCTTGCCCTGGTCTCGAATCGTTATCACCAGATCTTCCGGCGTCCGTTCAAACGCCAGCACAACTTTTTTATCCGGAGCGTAGGCATTGCCGTGCAGCACGGCGTTCACCGCGCCTTCCCGCACTGCCATGGAAATCTGCATCACCTCATCTTCGGCGAAGCCCAACTCTGTGGCAATGCGGGTGGCGCTTTCTTCCGCATGGTCCACGGTTTCCAAAGTGGAATCGAGCGTATAGGAGACAGTCTGCTCCATAGCCAATGATGTGTTCTGAAACCCGCTCCCGTCCTGTCGAAATACCCGTAGGCTCGTGCAAAAGCCCGTAATCAAGGGACGAGTCAGTTTGCATGGAGAAGCATGAAGTTGTCAACGGAAGAACAATTCATTCCACTTTGTTTGTCATTTCGAACCGGCGGTATTTGCCGGTGAGAAATCTGCTGTCCGCCCCTTTTATCCGGATTCCGCGCAGATCATCGCGACTCTCCTCCGGCTATAATCCCCACGATGGACCCAGCCCAGCGCAGCCGCCTCCTCCGCCTCCTCAAGCGATTCGCCGCCATCACGGCAGCGGCGCTGCTCGGCCTCAGCCTGCTGGTATACATTTTCGATTACGCCGTCTTCCGCTACCGCGTTTCCGCCAACCGCCAACCCTTCGCGCAAGTCACCGTCACCACCTACGATGCCGTTGCACAAAAAAACGGCAAGACTGAATTCCTCTTCAATCCTCCCGAACAGCAAACCTGCGCCAACGCCCTCTTCCCCCGCTCTGGATTCCCGCCCTGCTGGTACCTCCAGCGCCACACCGAACAGCGCACCAATATCTGATTCAAACTCTGTCATGTCACACTTGTCATTTCGAACTTTGTCATTTCGAACTTTCTCATTTCTCACTTTGTCATTTCGAACCGGCGCATTTTCCCGGTGAGAAATCTGCTGTGTGGCCGCTGAGAATCAGCCATCCCCTCTGGCACATCGCCGTTTGCGCTAGAATGGCCTGCGCTTCATCCATAAGGAAGTTCATCCATGAGCAACCACCATCCTTCCGCCCAAATAAAATTCCTGGCGCTGGTCGCAACTGTCCTCAGCGCACTCTCGTCCCACGCCGCCAACGACCCCCGCCTTAAATCCTCCTACCGCTTCCAGCAATCGGGATGGACCTACGTTCACCTCGAAGGCTCGCCCGCTGACATCGGCTTCCAGCACGGCTATCTGCTCGCCCCTGAAATTGCCGACGCCCTCGAGGCCGTTAAGCTTTTCGACACTCACCAGACCCACCGCGATTGGAACTTTTTCCGCAAGACCGCCCGCGAAGTTCTGTGGCCGCACATTGACGCCGAATACCAGCAGGAGTTGCAAGGCATTGCCGACGGAGTGAAAGCCCACGGCGTCGATCTCGATGTTTACGACATCGTGGCCCTCAACGCCTTCGAAGAAGTTCCTGACTACTACGTTCCCTGGCTCAACAAACGCGAGAAGACCGCCAACGCTCCCAAACTCTCCGCTCCGGGGAATTGCAGCGCCTTCATCGCCACCGGCGCCTACACCAAAGATCATCAGATCGTGATCGCCCACAATAATTGGACCAGCTATCTCGCCGGCGAGCGCTGGACCATCATCTTTGACATCCTCCCGCAGCACGGCCAGCGCATTCTCATGGACGGATTCCCCGGCGTGATCACCAGTGATGACGATTTCGGCATCAATGCCGCCGGCATCATGATCACCGAAACCACCATCACCCAATTCGAAGGCTGGGACCCCAACGGCAAGCCCGAATTCATGCGCTCGCGCAAAGCCCTGCAGTACGCCGAGAGCATTGACGATTATGTCCGCATCATCAAAGAAGGCAACAACGGCGGCTACGCCAACGACTGGCTCATCGGAGACCGCAAAACCGGAGAGATCGCGTATCTGGAATTGGGGTTGAAAAACACGCCGCTGTGGCGGACCAAAGACGGATATTTCGTCAGCTCAAACTTCGCCCGCGATCCCAAATTAATCAAAGAAGAGACCAGCGGCTTCGATGTCAATGACCGCTCTTCGTCGATGAACGCTCGTCACGTTCGTGCCGACGAACTGGTTCAAAAAGAAAAAGGGAAGATCGATGTGAAAATTGCTCAGGAATTTCTCTCGGACCATGCCGATAGTTTCGAATCAGACAAGCCTCAGCCTGACGAGCGCACCCTCTGCGGCCACGTCGATGTCTCTTCACGCGGCGTGAAAGAATGGGGATGGGAACCCTACAATCCTGGCGGCGCCGTGCAAGGCAAAGCCACCGACAGCAAGATGGCCGCCAGCATGAGCTTCGTCGCCCGTGCCGGACACCCCTGCGGCGCCGATTTCAAGGCCGCAGAATTCCTCGATCACCATCCCGAGTTCTCCTGGCAAAAGCCGTTGCTGCGAGACATGAAGGCTGGACCATGGACGATCTTTACCGCGGGGCAAGAAAAATGAAGGAGACACCGCAGCAATACACGCAGCGAATTCTTGCTCACTCCCAAGGCAAAGCTCCGATGGTTCTGCTCGGCGCCACCCCTAAGAAACTCGCCCGCCTGATCAAAGACGCTCCCGGGAGCAAACTTCGCAAGCGGCCCGCTCCCGATAAATGGTCGGTCAACGAAATTCTCGCTCACCTTGCCGATGTCGAAGTCGCGGTCGGCTTCCGCCTGCGGCTCATCCTGGGCGCACCTGGCACTGCGGTCGCGGCCTTTGATCAGGACGCCTGGGTCACTAGCCTGCACTACGAGAAACGCGATCCCCGCAAATCGCTGGAACAGTTCCGCGTTGCCCGCGAGGCCCACCTGGCTTTATTGAAATCGCTAACTCCGGAGCAATGGAAGCACTACGGCATGCACTCCGAACGCGGCCAGGAGTCGATCGAGCACATGGTCCGCCTGCTCGCCGGCCATGACCTGAACCACCTGCAGCAGATCGAACGGATTCTCGGTAAGTAACCCCGCTCCAGAATGCCCGCACTATCCCGCCGCTCGAATCATCTCGCTCAGTCGATCAATATCCGCCGCGCCCGCATCTCCGATGACGAAATAACGCAGCCCATTGTGGCTCCAACTACGCACTGTGAACGATTCAGAACCTGGCCCGTTATCTCGCCCGGCAATTTCTCCTACCGCCCGTTCCTGGAAAATAAAAACCGAAATCTGGTGCTGCCGAACTTTGAAAATCAGCTCCGCTCCCGGCGACTGATTTAGATAGCTCACCTTCCCGCCCACCAATGTAAACGCAGAATCCTGCAGCTCCGGCAGGTTGAAGGTGAACGGAATCTTTCCCGCAAACCACGGCTTCACGGTATGCCGGTCGGTCGAAATTACGTCCACCGGATTGGCGCTGGCCAGCGTCGCCACATGCAAATCGGCCAATTCGCTCAACAGGCGCTGATCGCTCCTGCGCTCGCGATTGAAACTGAACAGCATCGCCCCTGCAATTACCAGCGCCATCGTCGCAGCCAGAACTGGAAACCAAAGCCATTTGCCAGTAGCCCGCCGGCCGCCGGAAATACTCTGCTGAATACGCTGCCGAAACGCCGCATCCGCAACGTATCTCTTTCCCGCATTCGTCAGCGCGCGTTTCTGCTGCACCCGGCTTAAACTCTCCGCCGCACATCCCGCACACCCGCGAAGATGCTCTGCCAGCGCCCGCTCCTGCGCCGCGGGCAGCTCGCCATCCACATAAGCATCGAGTTTTTCCTTCCACTCTTTGCAAACCATATTCAATACTTTGTCATCCCGAACCGCCGTTCTTCACGAAATTTTGTCATTCCGAACCGGCGCTCGTCATCAACACTTTGTCATTCCGAACCGCCGTCCTTGATCAAAATTTTGTCATTCCGAACCGGCGTTCTTTGCCGGTGAGGAATCTGCTTCTCCCCGCCCACTCATCCGCCGCACTTCACCACGCAAGGCCCCCCGCGCCCGCGAAATTCGCGACATCACCGTCCCCATCGGGATTCCCAGCAAACCGGAAATCTCCTGATAGGACATCTCTTCCACATCGCAGAGCAGCAACACCTCGCGGGCCGCAACCGGCAACTGTTCTAAAGCCCTCTGCATGAGCTGCCACTCCGACCGCTGCAACAGGATGCTCTCGGGAGTTTCCGTTACCGGCGGAAGGTTCACTTCTTCGCCATCCACTTCCAGCGCTTCCGTGGCAGCCGCCTTCAATCCCGTGCGTGAAGTTAGAAAAGTATTCCGTAAAATCTTGTAGATCCACGCCCGAAAGTTTGTCCCCGCTTGAAACGAAGAAAATCCGCGCAACGCCTTGGCATACGTCTCCTGCACCAGGTCCTCTGCTTCGTGCCGGTCCTGCGTCAGCCAGCAGGCAAAGTTGTACAGCCGCTCGAAAAGCGGCATGGCCAACTGCTCAAATGACTCCGGTGGCAAGCGCTCTGGCAACACGCACACAAGGTTAAACCAGCGAAGGCGAATTTTATTCCTGCATGCTGATAATTATTTCGCCTCACACTGTTCGATCCATCCCAAAATGACGGCCAGGCTGGTGGTGCGGTAGGTCAGAAGAAAATCAAATCGCGTCCTGCTGAAAATGCGCGTTGCACCTGACAAAGATCCTGCTACTTTCTCATGCAGGAGTCATTTTCCATGACCACAAAAGTCTGTGCCAACCGCAACTGCTCCGCCTACGCCCACTTTGTTTTCACCGTCGCCATGCGGTGCGTCCTTTGCCGCTGCGATCTGATGTCGGCGCAGAGAAACGCCGGCGTGGTGGGCGAGGCCCGAGGCGGCGCGCGCCTCGCCGAGAGTTCGTTCAGCAGTCGTGCTCAAACCCACTCGTCCCGCCCGTAACGCCCAGTCCCGCCCGCAGAAAATCTTTCAGAAGTCCCCGAGGGTGAGCTCTCGATCGCGGTGAAGAAGACCAACTACAACAACTGGGAGCGCAACATGAAGGTCGTCGCCGAAAGCAACATCGGTCTCAACGCAGAGATGGAGAAAACAATTCCCCCATGATTTGTCGTTGACGGTGCGAAAACAAGATATTTGTGGACTCAAAAAGAATGGCGGAGAGAGAGGGATTCGAACCCCCGATACCCGTTAAGGTATGTCCGCTTTCGAGGCGGATCGTTTCAACCACTCACGCATCTCTCCGTAAAGCAGCGTCGAACTAACGACGAGATTTAAAGAACGATTGCAGCAGTTCGGCGCTGCGGCCTGCCAGGACTCCGCGCCGGACTTCCACTCTGTGATTCAGTTGCGGATGTTGCAATAGCTGCATGACTGAATGCACCGCGCCCGCCTTGGGATCGTCCGCGCCGTAGACGAGGCGGTTGATCCGGGCGTGCACCAAGGCTCCGGCGCACATCGGGCACGGTTCAATTGTAGCAAACAGGTCGCACTCGGAGAGGCGATGGTTACCGAGGATTGTTCCGGCTTCGCGCAGCGCAATAATTTCGGCGTGGGCAGTGGGGTCTTTGTCGGCGATGTTGCGGTTCCAGCCGCGGGCTACGAGTTTGCCGTCGCAGATGACGACGGCGCCGACGGGAACTTCTCCGGCTTCGAGGGCGCGCTGGGCGGCGCGGAGAGCTTCTTCCATCCAGAGTTCGTCTGGGGTCGCTGGTCGTTGGTCGTCGGTGGTTGGCACGGTGGGTCAGGCAAAAGGGTATCATCCGGCGCGCGCAGGAGGAGGGTAAAACCTGGGAACCACGAAGGACGCTAAGGAAATCCCCACTCTTACATGAGGCGGAGCACGGAGCGCACGGACTCTGGCACGGCCGCGTGCACGATCGCTGGGATCACCATGGTTACCAACACATAACCGAGGACGACTGCGGGGATGGCCAGCAGCATCCGGGTGGTTGGCGTCAGTTTGGCAAAGAAAGTTTGCATAAACAGCCTCTTGATTAGAAATACGGAGGAGGGGGTGGAAAAGTTCCCGGTGGTTTCTATGTGGGTGAGAGTGATAAAGGCACCGGCTGAAAGCGATTCGAGTTGCGCTCGAAATGGACGGACGAGGGCGGTCCGTCCCCACACGAGTATCCTTAGCTACGGTCCATTGCTGTGTTATGCTTACCGCGTTATGGGGATGATGAGCCTGTTCCGCAAAGTGTTTATGATCGACCTTCTGCAGGGGATGAGGGTCACCTTCCGCTATCAGGATCCCAAGGAAATTTATACCGAGCAGTACCCGATGGAGCGGCCGCAGGTGGCGGAGCGCTACCGGGGCGCGCCGCGGCTGAATGTGAATCCCGATACCGATGAGACCATGTGCATTGCCTGCGACCTGTGTGCGCTGGCGTGTCCAGAGAATCTGATCGTAGTATCGAGCGCGCGCAATGAGAACACGCGCCGCAAAGAACTCACCAACTTTACCTACGACCTGAGCCGATGCATGTTCTGCGGACTTTGCGAGGACGCCTGTCCCGTGGATGCGCTGGAACTCACCCAGGATTTCGAACTAGCGAGTTACACCCGCGAGGGATGGATCTGGGATCGCGAGACGCTGGAGAAGGGGCCGCGGCCGACGCAGTATAAGAAGTAGGAAAGCGGCCATCAGCCATCGGCTCTCGGCCTTCAGCTTAAAGCTACTGTCATCTCCGCCTGGAAGAGAGTACTTGCGTTCGGCCCGTCCTCTTTCGGGTGTTCCAACGGGAAGCAGATTTCTCACCGGCAAAAACCGCCGGTTCGAAATGACAAAGTTTGGGGTGGCGGGAGGCGACGGTTCGGAATGAAAGGGCGAAATGTCAGTCGAGGTGTTGGCTCGCGGTGCCCGGAAGATTTGCACGGTGTGATAGGATAATAAGTGAGAGACGATCCAGCGGCGCAGCCTTCGGGCTGCGCCGTTTGTGTTTGGGCGAGGGAGACCAAGATTCCTCGCTACGCTCGGGACGACAATCAGATTTTTAAGGGGGATTCAGGCGCAGCTTCGGGCTGCGCCTTTTCTGTTTATGGAAGACAAAAACAACAATTCGGGTAATGAGCAGAAAAAGGAAGTGATTGAACTGCAGGCGGTGGCTGACGATACGGCCAAGCGGATGGGGGAGGCGGTGGAGGCGGCGTTTCTGGCGAAGGTTTGCAAGATGCGAATTCCGGTGTGCAAGCCGTGGGGAGACAGCGAACGCTATGACTTTGTGGTGGATTGGGGGAAGGGGTTCTGGCGGGTGCAGGTGAAGGGCGGGACGTATTGCGAGGGGACGAAGTATCAGGCGGGATCGGGAGGAAAGGGGAAGCCGTTTACCAAAGAAGACATGGACTTTGTGGTGGTGCATGTTGTGCCGAAGGATGTGTGGTATGTGGTGCCGATTGAAGAGGCGGAAGGGCTGGTGAAGCTGTGGTTGAATCCGCAGACGAAGGGAGGGAGGTTCGAGAAGTACCGAGAGGCATGGTGTTTGCTGGATTGTGCGCGGAAGGCGCGGGGGCGGCGGGGCTTGCCGCCGGTGTGCCGCAGTGAGGCGGTGGGAGTGAGGTGTGTGGTGTGCCCGTTGGTCAAAGGTTAGCTGTCATCGATTGGCCGTCAGCCGTCAGAAAAACCTGCTTCGGACAAGGCTGGGTGCTGCTATCTATTCTTCCGGCTGCTGCTGGGTCATGCAGTGCATGGTGCCGAGCCCCCAGATTAAGTCGCCGGAATAGATGGGGACGATTTCGCGGGTGGGGAAGAGGGCGGCGAGAGTGTTGAGGGCGATGCGGTCTTTTGGGTCGTTGAAGATGGGGACGAGGACGATTCCGTTGGCGATGTAGAAGTTGGCGTAGCTGGCGGGAAGGCGGCGCTGCTCGAAGATGACGGGGGCGGGCATGGGGAGTTCGATGATGTTGAGGGACCGGCCGTCTTGATCGGTGGCGGCGCGCAGGCGGCGGAGATTTTCGGCGAGCAGTTTGTAGTTCGCGTCTTTGCGATTGGGTTCGACGACGGTGACGACGGTGTTGGCGGAGACGAAGCGGGTGAGGTCGTCGACGTGGCCGTGAGTGTCATCGCCGACGATGCCTTGATTCAGCCAGATGGTGTGCGGTGCGCCGAGGTAGTCGGCGAAGAGTTTTTCGTAGTCTTTGCGGGTCATGCTTGGATTGCGTTGCTGGATTTTGCTGAGCAGACATTCTTCGGTAGTGAGGATGGTGCCTTCGCCGTTGACGTCGATGGAGCCGCCTTCGAGAACGACGCGCGTGTTGTTATGCGTGGGGCGGATTTCTTCCGTTTGGGCGACGGCGGACATGAGGGATCCAACTTTTTGGTCGTGGGAGTAATTCGAGTATTTGGCCCAGGCGGTGAAGCGGAAGTTGAGGGCGAGGGCGGAGTCGGCGCCCGCGCCGTTGACGAAAATGGCGCCGGAGTCGCGGAGCCAGACGCGGTTGGTGGGCTGGCGATGGAAGCGGACGTTGGTGAGGTCGGCATTGGCGCGTGCAAGAAGTTTGCAGACTTTTCTTTCGGCGGGCGCGTCGTTGATCAGCAGTTCTACACGCTCGTGGCGGGCGAGATTGCGGATGATTTCGGTATACACCCAGGGGATGGGCTCGAATTTGCCCGGCCAGTCTCCGTGATAATGAGGCCACGCGAGCCAGGTGGCGGCGTGCGGAGTCCATTCGGCGGGCATGCGGAGGGCGGGAGCGGTTAATGTTTTAGGCGAGCGATCGGAGCGGGGCATGGAGGTAGATTATTGCACGGAGGAGAAAAGAGGCACGAGTTCTGGACTAACGTTGGCGTGAGTTCCGGCTGAGTGAGTGAGGTGGCGATTTAACACCACTTGACGCCTGACTCCCGCACGCTAGTCTTGCGGTTGCCCGGCTCTAGTGGCCTTCTGCGTTGGTTGGTGCCGACATACCCGAGACGATTTGCCAGTTGCCGTCAGCCTCACGGAGCCAGGTGTGGATGATGCGGATCGTTGAGGGCTGACCGGCTCCATTCTTGTCCGCCCAAGTGAGGTGAGCACGATACGTAACCGTGGCGAACTTGTCTGTCACCTGGGTCGTCAGCCGTTCCAGATCATAGGACTTGAGAGCTTCGCCTTTGCTGGTACGAGTTGTGATCCAGTCCGTGATGTGATCTTTCCGCAGGGGCTCAGGGCTGGTGGTTGGCCATCCGAGAAAATTGTTGTGCCACAGGCTGCGATACTTTTCGAGATCGTTGGCCTGCACATACACCCAGTATGCCTTTTCCATGGTCCAGACTTTCTCCGCGTCGCCAGAAGGCTGCGCGGCGAGTAGAGCGGATGAAAGCAGCACAACGATCATGGTGTAACGAACAATTTTGATCATATTGTCTCCGGTAAGGTGAGAACGACGGATTATAAACGATGTCAAACCCGCCGTTACGCGCAATATCTCCTCCGGATTATGGACACAATCACTCGCCCTACGGGACTGCTTGCGCGTTCTGCTTCGTTCCCGGCACTGCCGTGCCGGGCTTTCATGTGCCGCCCTTTGGGGCTTGGTTCGAGGTTCAGCGGTTGCTTGCTCCGGGCACCGGACCCATGACGAAGATGGTGTTGCCGGAGGGGTCGAGAAGGTCGAAGGTGCGGGCGCCCCAGTCTTCGTTTTTGGGGGCGCGGAGGACGTCGACTTTGGTGTGCCATTCGTTGTAGTAGGCGTCGGCATCGTCGACTTGCAGGGCGACGCAGGCGTTGCGGCCGTGGCCGGGCATGGGGCAATCGAGTGTGATCTGAATGCTTCCGCGCGCGATGCCGAGGAGGCCGGTGCGGCCGTCGTGGGAGGACTCGAAGGCGACGCGAAAACCCAGCTTATTCACGTAGAAGGCTTTGGCAGTGGCCAGGTCTTCAACGGGGAGAATGGGGATGGCTTGTTCCATAGCGTCAGGGTAACTCTTGGGAGGCGGGTTTGGAAGCTACATCCATTGTGGAAAAATGGAGTAAAGTTACGTATTTTGTGCTAATATTCGTGCGTCCGGTTTTGCCCTCCCCTAAGCTAAATAGCGTCCCAGCGGCGCGTCCGCCATCACCATGAACGTTCCAGGACAATATCAGTTTTCCAATGCGATGATTGACTGCCGGCAGTCGCTCTACCGGCCGGGCGCGGCATTGGAACGCCATTACCATGATAAGTCCTGGGTAGTTCTGGCTTTTTCGGGATCGTTCTCGGTTACGATGCGCTCGCGCGAAACCATGTTTGCTCCCCAGAGCTTGTTTTACCTTCCGGCCGGGGAGATGCATACCAATAGCTTCGGGTCGCATGGGGCAGGGATTTTCATTACTGCGGTCGACCCGAGTTGGATCGGCAATCGGCTGGAGATGGTGAATGCCGATGCGGAATGCCCTAGAGTTGCGCCTCCGGGATATCTGCGGGGGCTGGCGCTGAAGATGTATGAGGAGTTCCGCCGGCCGGATGCGCTCTCAGACCTGATTGTGGAAGGCGCGTTTCTGGAGTTGCTGGGCAGATGGTTTCGAGGCGGCATGCACCCGCCGAATGATGCGCCGGCGTGGATGCGGCGGGTCAAGGCGTATCTGCAGGATTCATTTCGCGACGCGGTTTCGCTGAACGATGTGGCGCGAGTGGCCGGGGTGCATCCCTCGCACGTGGCCCGGGAATTTCATCGCATCTATGGCATGACGGTGGGAGATTACATCCGCAAGCTGCGGGTGGAATTTGTGGCGGAGCGGCTGATACATCCTCATAAGGACACACCTTCGTTAACCGATCTGGCGTTGTGCGCCGGATTCAGCAGCCATGCTCACATGGCGGCAATGTTCAAGAGCGTGACGGGCATGACGCCGACGGAATATCGCAAGGCGCACGGAATTACATCAATCCGCTGAAAGAAGCTCAATTTCCTGAAAGACAAGGGTAGGCGAGTGGGCTAGCATCGGCCCAGCTTGCGAGGCGTCCGCTTGGGGGCGGCAGCCGGTATTTCTGTTCGGCAATCTCCAGTTAGCTTGATTTGTAGGCCGCTTGACCGGCGTTTGCGCGCCCGTAAGGGAACTGTGGGATGAGACGAAAAATGAAAAATGGCCGGGATAAAGAGTCAGAAAACGGCATACCGGACTCGTTGGGATGGGATGCGATGATCCGGGATGCAAAGAAGCGCATCAAGGACCTGGAACTGTTGATCCGGGTGTTGGAGAAGAAGAAGGCGGCTGGGGAGCGTTGGCCAGGAGAGCAATCGCAGGAGAGCGATGGGGAGCAGCAAGAGGCGGGGAGGAGACCACTGCAATTTCCTTCATCTTGAAAGAGTTACGGGGGCAAGCGAAACTGTTAGCTGAACTGTTTCGCCGGTATCTTCACCGCGAGTTTTTAGGGCTCGAGGCTCCCCTCCCAATCGCATGTTTAGAGATTCCAGCAGGAACGTTGGGTAATCCGAAGTTCCTCGTGACGAAGTAATTGTTGCGAGCGGGCCTGGGGCGAAGGCCCCCTCCGCTTCCGGGCCCGTATTTAAAGGATTTCTCAGTGATTGCGCTACCACGTTGTTGACGAGGACATATCAATGAAAAGCTCAAAATATTCGCTCACGCTGTGTTTCGCATTCGCCTGCGCAGCCCTCACCATCAGCCACGCTGAGCGCGCTGAGGCGCAAACAGTCACCGCCATAGCCAGCTTCGATGGCCAAGTCGCGGAGTACCCAGCGTCACCGGTACAGGCGACGGATGGAAATTTTTATGGCGTAGCTGGGGGCGGCGTTTACGGAGAAGGGGTGATTTATCGAACGACGCCCACTGGCACTCTAAGCTCTCTGTACAGTTTTTGCGCACTACCGCATTGCGCCGACGGAAAGGATGTAACCGTTAGCCCTATCCTCGGGAGTGATGGGGGTCTCTACGGAATAACAAGTTACGGTGGCACTTCTGACACTGGAATTATTTATCGAGTGTCGCTCGATGGCGAATTCACCGTCCTCTACACCTTCTGTGGCAACAATACCTGCCCGGACGGCACAGCCGTGAACTGGCTGACCGAAGGCAGCGACGGGAATTTTTACGGTGCGACCTTCGACAACGGAAAACGGAACGCTGGCGAACTCTTCCGAGTCAGCCCGAGCGGCGAGTTTAAAGTGCTGCATACATTTTGCTCGCTGGCAAATTGTGCGGATGGAGGATTCGCAGACTCTCCTCCAATCCAGGGGATCGACGGAAACTTTTACGGAGTGGCCGGGGGCGGTGGGAGCAGGCAAGGCGGCGTGATGTACAAACTCACTCCTTCAGGAACCTATTCGGTGGTGAGGGATTTCTGCAACTACAGCGAGGCTCACTGCCAGGGATCGGCGCCGCTCTCCATCGTGCAGGATGCCAGTGGAAATTTTTTTGGCGTAACCAGCTTTGCCGGCGGCTCCGGTGCCGGGGTCCTGTTCGAGATCACGGCGAGCGGCCAATACACGGCGCTACATAGTTTCGACGCCGTGTCAGGCTATCCACTGGCGGGTCTGACGCTGGGCAGCGACGGCAAGGTCTATGGAAAGACAAATGGCGGCTCCGGGCTGAACGGAGGAACCATCTTTAACGTCACATCCGCGGGCACTTACACGACGGTCTATAGCTTCAGCGACGATTGCCTTATCGGGTGCAGTCCCTACTGGGGGCCGCTTTTTCAGGGCACCGATGGCCTGTTCTACGGGGCCACGACCTACGGCGGGAGCAGCAACGATGGCACGGTTTTCACTCTCGATAACGGACTCAGGCCGTTGGTGAAGACAGCGCCCGTGGCGGGCCCGATCGGTCGCCGGGTGCTCATTCTCGGCAATGGCCTCACGGGAGCGACCGGCGTCACATTCAACGGCGTGGCGGCGGAGTTTACGGTGGAATCCGATACGTGCATCAAAGCGACGGTTCCGGCGGGCGCTATTACCGGCATAGTTACTGTTGTGACTTCATCGGGAACGCTCAACAGCAATCCGCAGTTTGTGGTTACGAAGTAGCGGGCACCTAGGAGGACATTTCAATGAAGAATTCGAAATCTCTACCCACTATGGGCCTTGCACTCGCATGCGCGGCCATCACCTTGGGCCTGGCGGTACGCGCCCAGGCACAGACTGTGACCTACCTCGCCAACTTCAATGGCAAAAATGGGAGCTCCCCCTCACCGGTAATCCAGGCAAACGACGGAAATTTTTATGGCACAACTGCCGAGGGTGGGACTTACGCGAAAGGGAACGTTTTCCGCATGACCCCGACCGGGATGCTCACGTCGATTTACAGTTTTTGCTCCCAGACCAATTGCGCTGATGGAGAAACCCCGTATAGCGCCCCGGTGCTCGGGAGCGACGGGAACCTTTATGGGGTAACGTACCTGGGTGGTAAGAACGGGGGAGTTGTCTACAAGTTGACGCTTGGCGGCAAGTTCACGCTTCTGCACACGTTCTGTGCCAATTCCTGCGACGACGGCTCTGGGCCAACCGGACTCACGTTGGGCAATGACGGGAACCTCTATGGCAGCGCCACTTATGACGGCAAATTTGGTGGCGGCACTATCTTCGAGATCAGCCGCACCGGTGAGTTTAATTTGTTGTACGCCTTCTGCTCACTGGCGAATTGCGCCGATGGAGGGATTCCTACTTATCCTCCCATACAGGGCAAGGACGGAAATCTTTACGGCGGCACCAATGCGGGAGGAACTCCCGGCGACCAGGGCGGCGTGGTGTACGAACTCACTAAGACCGGTGCCTTAAAGGTCATTCAAAACTTTTGTTACAGCTTTTCCGATACATGTTTTACCGGGGCGTATCCGACCCGGTTAGTGCAGGATGCCAATGGAAATTTCTTCGGTACTGCTGCCAACGGCGGCAGCTACAACTCCGGGACGGTATTCGAGATCACGTCGGCAGGTAAATTCATCGGCCTACATCGCTTCACATACAGCGGCGGGGTCGCTCCCAGTTGGGGATTGACTCTGGCCAGTGACGGCAATCTATATGGGGTCGCGACAGACGATGCCAACTTTGCCGGCGTGACCAGAACGAACGCACCCAGTATTTACGGGATCATTTTCCGTATCACTCCGGCGGGTGAATTTACCACAACGGCCGATTTTTATGACGGTCCGAGTGGACCGCTTTTTCAAGCCACCGACGGCGATCTCTATGGAACTACCGGCGAGGGAGGCCCCGGCAATAGTGGCTACGGCTATGGCACCGTGTACAAACTCTCGCTCGGTTTGGGCCCGCTGGTGAACACCGCAGAGCCTAATTATTCTGGGCAACGGCCTGACGGAGACGAGTAGCGTCACCTTCAACGGCGTGGCGGCGGCGTTCACGGTCGAGTCCGATACATACCTCAAGGCGAGGGTTCCGGCCGGCGCGAGTAGTGGTACCGTTTCTGTGTCCACACCGACTGGGACGCTCAACAGCAGCCCGAAATTTCTCGTGACGAAGTAGTCGTAGCGAACGGGCCCGGGGCGTGAGCCTCCTCCGCTTCCGGGCCCGCATTTAACTAATTTCTCTGCGGTAGCGGATGCACGTTCTTGACGAGGACACCTCGATGAAGAATTCAAAATCCCGGCTTAGTCACTGCTTCGCAGCGGCATGTGCGACCTTCATCTTCAGCCTGGCGGTGTGCGCCACAGCCCAAACCTACACTGTGCTTCATAGCTTCGTAGGTCCAGAGGGGGTTTTCCCCACCTTTGGCGTAGTGCGTGATTCCGCCGGCAACTTGTACGGCGCGACCGGATATGGCGGGATTTATGCGAATTGCGACAATGAGGTCGGCGGCGGTGCGGTATACCGGATCGATCCCGCGGGACATGCAACCACGTTGCATGCGTTTAATAACGGAACGGACGGGTGTTTCCCCAACGGCGGACTGGTACTGGACAGCGCGGGTAATCTTTATGGCGTCACTGCTGGTTCTACGTACAAGATTGATCCGGCCGGCAACCTTACTACAATTTTCCAGTTTTCGTTTTCGAGGCAGGCAGAAGGAGTTAACCCCGGCGGCACATTGTTCAGGGATTTAGACGGTAACTTCTACGGCACGACAGGCGGTGGTGGAAACCACGGTTGCCAGTTTCAACTCGGTTGCGGCACGGTTTTCGAGTTGGACGCCAGCAGCCACGAGACTGCGCTCTACGCATTCCAAGGGGGCGCTGCTGGATTCTATCCTCAATCCGGCGTGATTCGAGATCCGTCGGGCAATCTTTACGGCACCACTCCCAACGGCGGCAACCTCAATTGCAGGAACGGTTGCGGTGTGGTGTTCAAAGTCGATCCTGCGGGCAACGAAACCGTGCTGCACGCTTTTACCGGGGGGGCCGACGGCCGGAACCCTCAGGCCGCAGGCCTTGCACTCGATACGGCGGGCAATCTCTACGGGATTACCGTTACCGGAGGGAGTGGCAATTGCCACTATGCGGACGGCGAGGTGGGATGCGGCACAGTTTTCAAGATAACGCCGGAGGGAACCAAGAGTGTCCTCTATTCATTCCAGGGTGGAACAGATGGAATCTCTCCTAGCGGGACGCTGGCTCTCGATGCCAGCGGCAACCTTTACGGAACCACCTCGGGCGGCGGCGAAGTACAAAACGATGGGATAGTTTTCAAAATCGACAGCCATGGGAATGAAACCATTTTGCACCGATTCAACATACTTGATCAGGGAACCAATCCAAACGCAGGCGTAATCCTTGGCACCGACGGAAATCTGTACGGCACAACCACATATGGAGGACACCTGGGTCAAGGGGTTGTGTTCAAGCTCTTACCTTGAAGAACAATCAAGGCTGGTGACGAAGCAGCTTTTGCTAAGCAGTCTTATGCTGCCTTGGTGGGAGCGACAGAGTGGAGAGAGGCTGATGGAAACCTAAGGTGCGTGCCAGCGCCATCCCATATAATGGCTCGCATACATGGTCACTTCTGGCACAAGACTCGGGCCTTACGAAATACAATCACTGTTGGGAGCGGGTGGGATGGGCGAGGTGTATCGCGCCCTGGATACTCGCCTCCATCGCACCGTCGCCATCAAGATCCTTCCGGCGCACCTGATGTCCGATGCGGAGCTGCGCGCGCGCTTCGCGCAGGAAGCACAAGCCATCTGCGTTCTGCAGCATCCTAACATCTGCGTGGTTCACGATATTGGTTCGCAGGACGGCGTCGACTTCATGGTGATGGAGTTGGTGGCGGGTGAGACGCTGGAAAAATTCATTCCTGCGGGAGGACTTCCGCCGAATGTAGCGGTGAAATACGCCATCCAAATTGCCGATGCGCTGGCTCATGCGCACCGCGCCGGTATCGTTCACCGGGACCTGAAACCTTCGAATGTGATGGTGGATGAGTCTGGCCTGGTTAAAGTGCTGGACTTCGGACTGGCGAAGCTGGTAGTTGCGCCAGCTGCCGCCGGCGAGGCAGCCACCATGGCTACCACGCCCGGCATGATCGTGGGAACCGCGGCGTACATGTCGCCGGAGCAGGCGGAGGGAAAAGCCACCGACGCGCGCAGCGATGTATTCTCCTTTGGCTCGGTGCTGTACGAGATGCTCACGGGCAAGCGGGCCTTCGAGGGACATTCGAGTGCCGAGCTTCTGGCTGCGGTTTTGCGAGACGACCCGCGTTCGTTAAGCGCCGTTCGACGCGACATTCCAGCGGAATTGCGGAATATTGTCGCGCGCTGCCTGAAGAAAGATCCGGCAGACCGGTACGCTTCCGGCGCAGAATTGGCGGCGGACTTGAAGGCATGCCGCGAGTTGCTGTTTCCGGAATCAGGCTCAGCACTCACGCCGGCGCGCATTGCCCACGAGGTCCGGCGTGCCCGAGTTCTGGTTCCAATTCTTTTGATCGCCCTGATCGTGGCCGCCGGCGTTTTCTGGGTGGTAAAGCGTTCCCGTGATGCGCGCTGGGCCCGCGAAGTAGCGATCCCGCAAATCACACAGCTCGCGGATCAAGGGAGTTTGCCGGCGGCCTACGCGCTGGCAGTCAAGGCGGAGAAATCGATTCCCAATGATCCGGCGCTGGACAAGCTGTGGCCCACCTTGTCGTACCAGCTCACGATGGAGACCAGTGTCCCCGGTGCGAACGTATTCTACAAAAGTTATCTCGAGCCTAATGCGGCCTGGCAATTTGTGGGGAAGACTCCGTTCAAGAATGTTCGGGTAGCGCGGGGCACTCTGCTGTGGAAGCTGGAAAAACCCGGATTTGCCACCGTTTACCGCACGACGCTGGGGTTGTTGCCACGCTTTTCCGTAGCTCCGGGAGAGGCGCTGGAGACCGGCGTTACCCTGGACGAGGTGGGCAAAGCTCCCGTGGGCATGGTGCGGGTAGAGCCGGCAAAATATCCGAAGACTCTCTTCATTCCCGGCTATGAAGCAATGCCCGAGTTGCCGCTGAAGGATTATTGGATCGATCAATACGAAGTGACCAACAAGCAGTTCAAGACATTCGTGGATCAGGGTGGATATCAGAAGCGGGACTACTGGAAAATTAATTTCGTTCGCGACGGCAAGCCGCTTTCCTTCGAAGAAGCGGTGGCACTTTTTAGCGATGCGACGGGACGCCCCGGTCCGAAAGACTGGGTGCAAGGAGAATATCCCAAGGGTCAGGACGATTATCCCGTCACCGGCATCAGTTGGTACGAAGCTGCAGCTTACGCCGAGTTTGCCGGCAAGAGCCTGCCCACGATCTACCACTGGAACCGCGCCGCCGGGCCTTTTTCCGCGGCCTTTATCGTGCCCGCCAGCAACTTCGGCGGCAGCGGTGTTCTGCCAGT
The DNA here is from genome assembly GCA_963758565.1 of uncultured Acidobacteriota bacterium. Taxonomy (GTDB): domain Bacteria; phylum Acidobacteriota; class Terriglobia; order Terriglobales; family Acidobacteriaceae; genus Sulfotelmatobacter. The sequence continues at coordinate 268,183 of CAVWVX010000003.1, forward strand.
GGGAAGCAAGCCCGACATGAGTCCGTGGGGTAACTACGACATGGCCGGCAATGTGAAAGAGTGGGTGTGGAACGAGGCTGACCCAGGCAAGCGCTACTCCCTGGGTGGAGCTTGGGACGAGCCCAACTACATGTTCATCGACCCCGACGCGCAGTCCGCATTTCTGCGCGCCGCCAATATTGGCTTTCGTTGTGTGAAGTACATTGAGCCCGATTCAATTCCCGCAGTAGCGACGGCCGCCATGCCTTCTCCCCGCCGTGACTTGACCAGGGAGAAGCCGGTTTCGGATCAATTGTTCCAGGCCTATCGCAGTCTTTACGCTTATGATCCATTGCCGCTGGATGCTACGGTGGAGAAACTTCCCGACAGTGATGAGTGGACTACGGAAAAAGTAACCTACACAGCAGCATATGGAAATGAGCGGGCGATCTCCTATCTGCTGCTTCCAAAAAAGGGCAAACCGCCTTTTCAGACTGTAGTCTTCTTTCCCGGATCGAACGCATTACTGCTGCGCAAATTTTCGATTTACCCAACCTCCGCGCTCGATGGATTCCTTCGCAGCGGACGTGCCGTCATCTATCCGGTGTACAAGAGCACGTATGAACGCGGCGACGGCATGGAATCCGACGTGGCAACCACTAGTAATACCTGGCGCGACCACGTTGTAATGTGGGTGAAGGACGCCTCTCGAGCGATCGACTACGCGCAAAGCCGCCCCGAGCTTGACCGCGACAAGATTGCCTACTATGGCTACAGTTGGGGAGCGGAAATGGGCGCGATCGTGCCGGCAGTTGAACCTCGTTTCAAAGCGTGTGTGCTGGCGCTGGGCGGTCTCGACTTCCAACATTCGCTGCCGGAAGTAGACGTTATCAACTTTGTCTCGCATGTGAAGCAACCGGTGCTGATGCTCAATGGCCGCTACGATTTCTTCTTTCCCGTGGACTCGACGCAGGAGCCGTTCTACCAGATGCTGGGATCAAAGAAAGAGCAGAAGAAGCATGTGATCTATGAGACCAGCCACAACATTCCGCGCAACGAACTGATTAAGGAGTCGACGAACTGGCTGGATCAATATTTGGGACCGGTGAAGCAGTGAGGGGTGCCGGTTTTGAGTAGGCCAGTGCCCCTGCCGACCACGAACTAGTCCAAGTTCAGAAACGGCATGATCGAGGGTATCCCGCTGGAGTTGACGATCACCAGCATGTAATAGCCGGGCGGAGCCACGCTGCCATTTGCGGGAGCAGTCGCTTTGACGGTGCCGGCGCTGAGGGTAAAAGTCAGGTCGACGTAGCGCTGATCAAAGTTATCCGCGTGGGTGGTCGCTCCCGGCCGAATGAGTGCGACGCGTGTGATGGTTGAGGCGTTGGGAGAGCTGATGCTGAACTGGGCGCCGTAAGACAGGGTAGTCGGTGCAGATTTGATGATGGGGCGCGGGCCATTGAACAGATAGGGTGGGCTGAATATTTCGTAGCTTACCTGCGTGGGTTGGCTGTTGTCGGAACCAGCGGAGACGACGCGTCCGTCCGGCAAGAGCACTGCGGTCGAATGATAGGTTCGCTGGACGGTCTGTGAAGCCAGCACGCTCCAGACTCCGGTCTTCGGATTGTAGACCTCGGCGGCGAACACAGGGTTTGTGTATCCGCCGTTCCCGCCGCCGCCACCAACCGCCAGTACTGTTCCATCCGCAAGCAGCACCAAGTTTGAGTTGATGCGGGGATAGTTCATTGACGCGAGATAGGTCCATTGGGGAGTGGCCGCGGACATATCGACCATCTCGACTGTGTTGGTGGCTGCGTCGCCGCCGTTCAGGTGACTCAGCGAACCGCCCGCAACCATGACTTGCTCCAAGCCTGGCAACAAAACATGAGGAGCATAGAACCGTGAACCAAAATTGAAGTTTCCAATTGAGGACCAGAGATTTGTGGCGGGGTTGAATTGATAAGTGTGCTGCGCCGGCGACGACATAAGCACGTTACCGCTGGGCAAGAGCACCATCCGGGGATAAGGCTGGAGAACATCACTCGGCAGATTGGCCGTAGATGGCAAAGTCGTCCAGGCGTTGGTCTTGTAGTTGTAGGACTCTAGGACCGACTGAACCACTTTACCGGTTTGATCGGATCCTGACAGCTCAAGCATCGTTCCATCGGTGAGTTCGACGCTGGTGGGATACCAGCGTGGGTAAGACATGGGTGGGGCCACAGTCCAAGTGGAGAGACTCGGATCAAATAAAAACGCGTTGACGACTCCGCAGCCGCCACGAGGGCATGTGCCCTGCACGTTGCCGCCGGTCACAAGCACGACGCCGTTGGGCAAGACCGAGAGGCCGGAGCAAAAGATGTCCCCCACTACCGGCAACGACACGTTAGTCACGATCCCGGTCACCGGATCAAGCATTACGGCTTGGGAGGCATAGGGAGCCGAGATAGATCCAGGGTAATAGTAAAAAAGCACTTTTCCATTATCCAGCAACGCGGCGCTGCCGCCGACGAGGCAGGGGTAAGTGCAGAAATTTACGGGTGCCGTCCACTGGCCCGCCGTCGAAGTAAGTGGGGCGGATACCTTCTTCTGGGGAAGTTTAGTTTGACTCCATCCGCCGAGAGGATCTAGCGCGCAGAGAGCGATGGTGATTAAAACGACGCTTGCGAAGGATCGCCGGTTCGGGAGCCGAGCAGGAATATTGGAAGGGCCCAACAGTCGGACAAGAACGTCTGGCTCGGACACGAATGTACCCCCGATAATTTAACGACTTATTGTTAGCGTGTGCCTGCGAACTATAAAGCGCGGTCGGTGAGTTATACACGAGCCACAGAAGGTGTCAAGATGAAGAATGTTGCACAGGGGTGGTTATGTGGACGCGCGACTGCTTGAAGTAATGTGGCGGTTTGGCGGGAGGTTCCTTTGTCTGTTTCTAATCGATGACGCGATTCGAGATCGGTGCATACGCGTCGATGCGGCGGTCGCGGAGGAAGGGCCAGTTGCGGCGGATGTCTTCGAGGGCTTTTAGATCAATGTCTCCCATAAGAATCTCTTCCTGATCGTGGGAGGCTTCGACGAGGATGCGGCCGAAAGGATCGGCGAGGAAGGATGCGCCCCAGAATTCCAGTCCCTGGCCGGGGGCGGACTTGCCGCGGATGTTGCCGGTTTCGAAGCCGACGCGATTCACCACTGCAACATAAACTCCATTCGCTATTGCATGAGCGCGCTGGATGGTGCGCCAGGCGTCGTGTTGGGCGACGCCGAACTCGTCTTTCTCTGCGGGATGCCATCCGATTGCGGTGGGATAAAAAAGTATCGTCGCCCCTTGCAATGCAGTGAGGCGCGCGCCTTCCGGAAACCACTGGTCCCAGCATACGAGTGTGCCGAGGCGGCCGGCGGTGGTATCGAGGGCGCGGAAGCCGAGGTCGCCGGGAGTGAAGTAAAACTTTTCGTAGTAGAGCGGATCGTCCGGGATGTGCATCTTGCGGTAGAGACCGCGCAGAGAGCCGTCGGAGTCGAAAATGGCGGCGGTGTTGTGGTAGATACCGGGGGCGCGCTTCTCGAAGAGGGATGCAATCAAAACGACGTTGTGCTGGCGGGCGGTAGCGGAAAGTTTTTCGGTGTTGGGGCCGGGGATGGGTTCGGCGAGATCGAAGAGAGAGTGGTCCTCGCGCTGGCAGAAATATTGCGTCTGAAAAAGTTCGGGAAGGCAGACGACTTGAGCGCCGCGTCCGGCGGCGTCGGCGACGCGTTCGAGAGCCTTGGCGAGATTTTGTTCGGGCTCGGGGCCACAGGACATTTGAACTAAAGCTACGCGGAATTTGTCAGGGGGCACGCGGGGGAATCCTCAGAAAATGAATATAGCATTTTGAAACAAAAACGTCGTTGGTCGCTGGTCGTTAGTCGTTGATTGGCAGCCAATCGCGTGGCACAGGTAACGGGAATTGATCTCCTACGACTTGGGGCGGTGCCTGGCGAAGGCGGGGGAGAGGCGAGGGTTTGCGGTGACTAAGTTTTTTAAACGCTCTGTAACTTCTTCGGCTGGGGCGGAGCGGAGGATGGCTTCGAGGGCGGGCTCGGATCGAGCTGAGTCGGAGCGAACTTGATCGAAGAGAAAATCCACAGCAGCATCCTGACGAGTAAGGGCGATGGCGGAGAGCAGAACGGAAATGAACCACGGGTCGCGCGTGTGTGTGAAGCGGTCGCGCAGAACTTCGAAGGCTTGTGGCGAGTGCGTGCCTGCGATGGCTAACGCGGCTTCGGCAGCGGCATCGTCGCCGCGGGAGAGAAACTGAGCGACCCACGGAATGGCACTTGCGCCTTCGATGCGCAGGATACCGCCGAAGCAGGCTCCCAGGGCCTCCGGTTCGTCGTCCTGCAGTTTAGGACTTAGCAAAGGGCTGAGGATCGCACGCTGGCGAAGTAGGAGCGCGGCGGAGATTGAATTCACCTGCTCGATGGCGCGGATGGCCTCAACCCGGACGGACTTCTCTTTGTCGCTCATCAGTTCAAGAAGATGCGAGAGAAGTTCCGGTTCACGCAGACTTCTGCATTGCACCAGCGCCAGAGCGCAAGTGGCGCGGAGGGTGCCGGCGGAGTCGGACGAACCTCCGAAAGAAGGTTCGAGTTGAATGTGCTTCATACCGCGAAGAAAAACGGCTGCGTCTGAGTGATCGAATTGGGCGAGTGCGGCGCTGATGGCATTCTTGGCCCAGCATTGCGGATCCGTCTTCACCGGGTCTTCGAAAAAGCGGTCGAAGGCGGTGAGCAGTTCGGGCGTGAGCTGCGCGAGTTGGAATTCAGATATAAGTTTGGCGGCGTTCGCGACGATGAAGTTGTTGCGATTGGTGAGGGCTTTGCGCAGAGGTTCGACGACGGCTTCTGGCGGTTCTTGCCGGAGAGCATCGATGGCGGCGAGTTGCTCTTCGAATTTGCGGCTGGGGGACATGGGTGAAGGGTAGAGCTGAAGATTCAGTGCCACCGAAAAGGCTGTCTACGCAAAAGTTATTGCGGGCTCTACCTCTACCGAAAAGTTCACCGAGCGTGCGATGAAGCAGAGATGATGAGCTTTCTCGTGGAGCGCCTGGGCTTTCGCCTGATCGTCGCCAGGAGAAATCTTGACCGCGGGGCGGAGGGTGACTTTCGTAAACTGGGCCGAGCCATCGCTGTTTTCTTCCATCAGACCGAGGGCGGCGTCGCGGTAGTCGACGACCGTGATGTGATTCACGGCGCATAAATGCAGGTAAGAAAGCATGTGGCAGGCGGAGAGACTGGCGACCAGCAGGTCTTCGGGGTTGTAGCGGGAGGGATCGCCATGAAAGCTGGGATCGCTGGATCCGAGGATTTGAGGCTTGGCGGCAGAGATGATGGTGTAATCGCGGGTATAGCTGCGGTAAGTCTTGGTGCCTTCGCCCGTGTTACCGGTCCACTCGACTTGCAGTTCGTAGTTGTGCTGTTTCATCTTGTTCCTTCGGCGTGTTCGCGAGTCCAGGCGTCGGAGACGGCGCGGCCTTTTTCCATATTGTCGACGATCATGATCAGGTTGTGATTATGGTCGCTGTAGAGCACTTCGATGTTGACGCCGGCGTCAGCCATGCGGAGTGAGAGCTTGCCGAGTTGACCGGGCTCGGTCTGGTTCAGACGCTGGATGAGGACTTCGCGCTCGTCCAAGACTTTGATGCCGGAGGTTTCGAGCACGCTGCGAGCGGCAGTGGCGTCTTCGAAGAGAAAATGCGCTACCGCTTTGCCGTTGACGACCCAGACTCCGCCACCCTCGACGCTAATGCCGGCACGGCCGAGAACTTCTCCCATGTTGGCGAGTGCGCCGGGGCGGTTATCAAGAGCGATGGTGAGATCTTTCATAGCAAGTCCTTGACCGCAAATTTGCAACAGCGCGGGTGAAAAGATTGTAATCGCAAAGGGCGCGAAACAGGTCCGCGGAGGACGCAAAGCAAAGCTGGTCGAGCAGAGTGCCGGCGATGCGTGGCGTGCTGTCATCCCGTTCCTGTAAAGTAGTTGATCGGAGATTTTGAGGGAAGCTTGGAGGGGTCATCTTGAAACAAGGCAATCATGGCGGCGGACATACTACGGGCAAGGCTCATGGTAACTCAGGGCATGCCGGCGATGGCGTGGAGCGGGAGCTGCATAATCCGGTTGTGGACAAGTTGGTCCCGCTGGAGCCTCTGGATCTGGCGAAGGTGAAGTCGATCGATGATCTGGTTAGAGCCATGTCGAAGACGGCGTTCACTGGCCGGCAACTGGGAGAGGCCGCCGATGTGCTGGAGGCGATGGCGCGCGACGAAGAATGTTTTGTGGTGATGACTTTGTCGGGCGCGATGACGGTGGCCAAGCAGGGGCTGATCGTTACCGAATTGATTGATCGTGGGATCGTAAATGCCGTGGTTTCGACCGGGGCATTGATGGCGCATGGATTGGTGGAGGCGACGGGGCGGGCGCACTTCCGGGCGAATCCGGAAGTCTCGGATGAAGAGCTTTACGAGCAAGGCTACAACCGTGTGTACGACACGCTGGAACCTGAGCAGAATCTGGATGATGTGGAAGAAGTGATGTCGGCGGTGCTGGAGGGTTGGGACCACAATGACGAGATGTGCTCCTACAAGCTGAATCATGCGATCGGAGCGTATCTGGAGAAAACATCGAAAGATCGCGGGATTTTGAAGTCGGCGCACGCCATGGGAGTGCCGGTGTTTGTGCCGGCATTTACCGATTCGGAGATGGGACTGGATACGGCCTTGAATAACCGGCTGCGGGAGTCGACGGGGCGGCACAAGATTCGGTTTGATCCCTTCTTGGATTTGGAACATTTTGCGGCGACTCTGCTGCGGCAGAAGAAGCTGGGGATCATCACGATCGGCGGCGGAGTTCCGCGGAACTGGTCGCAGCAATTTGGTCCGTTCTGTGAGTTGCGGCACCGGCGGTTGGGAGAGAATGTGCCCCTGAAGAGATATCACTATGGCTTGAGGATTTGTCCGGAGCCGGTGTATTGGGGAGGGTTGTCAGGGAGTCCGTATAGCGAGGCGATTTCCTGGGGTAAGTTTGTGCCTCCTGCGGAGGGTGGACGGTTTGGCGAGGTTTTTGTCGACGCCACGGTAGGACTACCGCTGATCGTTGCCGCGGTGCTGGAGCGGCTGGACAAAAAGGGAAGTAAGGGCGGAGTTAAGGCGAAGGTGGGGGCGGGGAAGAAGTAGGCTTGGCTTGGTGGCAGTTCAAGCACTGCGGCCCGCTATAGCTGGGCCGCTGGACGGACGAGGGCGTCCGTCCCTAGAAGAGTCATGATGGTTTGTCGGTAAGGCTTAGGCGCCGGCTTCTGAGGACGTTTCGCGGGACTTGCGGTAGAGCGGGGCGAGGATGCTGTTTTCGAGTACGCGATTCTCGGCCTCGACCCAATCTTGCAGGGCTTGGCCCTCTTGCTGGCCGCGCTGGTCGTAGAGATGCTGCGCGTGGAGGCGGATTTTTCGTTCGAGCAGCTCAGTCATGAGCGCTTGCTGCTTTTTTCTGCGGGTCTCGGTGTTCAAAACTACTCCTCTTGCGTGAATCGGTATTTTCCTACAGCTCTATTCTACGGGAAAAGTGTTAACGGAAGATTACATTCGGGAGGGCTGGGGGGTTACTTAAGTACTAGCATATGGTATTAGATGCAGGGGTGACGGTCGTGGTCGCAAAAGTAAGGCAAGTTATTGATTCTGTGGGAATAGAGTGCTGGCGTGTTGTGGGTGTCTGACGGGCTGTCTGAAACATGGGAGGCACCAGCAAGAATGTGTTCAATCAAGTAAGGATGACATGATAAAGTAAGGAAATGAGGTGCGCGATGCAAAAGCAGGCCACGATTACCAGCAAAGGTCAGATCACGGTTCCCCTAGAGGTGCGGAAGATGCTCGGGGTAAAAGCCGGGGACAAGTTGATGTTTGAGAGCGACGAAGCTGGAGTGAGAGTGCGTCCGTTGCGCAACCAGAGCACGTTTTCGAAATACCGGGGCATTGGCAATCCAGGGATTGAGCCGGGGCGGAAGGGAATTGCGCGATGGTTGCGAGAGTTGCGTGGAGAGTGATGACCGTAGAATTCGATGACGACTGCCATTGATACGAATGTGATTGTTGCGCTTTGGGCGGAAGACGAGGCCCTGAGTTCTGCGGCGGAAACGGCCTTGGAGTCGGCTTTCCGGCGTGGGAACCTGGTGGTGGCCGCGCCCGTTTTTGCCGAATTGATTGCGGCGCCGGAGCGGACGGAAGAATTTGTGGGAACTCTGTTGGAAGAGAATGGGATTGTGATCGATTGGAATCTTGACGAGGCGATCTGGCGGGCGGCCGGACGGGCGTTTCAGGCTTATGCGGAGCGGCGGCGGCAGCAGCGAGATCACGGTACGAGGCGGTTGCTGGCAGATTTTTTGATCGGAGCCCATGCCAACGGGCGCGGCTATCGCTTGCTGTCATTGGACGAGCGGCTGTACCGGGCGGCGTTTCCGCGCTTGAAAATGGAGACGATTTAGAGCCGCGTCCTCCAAGCTAAAGCCAATATTTGCAGTCTCACACGCCGCTGAAGCTGCCCTTCCGCAGTACTCTCGCAGGCATGGGATGAACGGCTAGTCGAAGATCAGCACGGCAGATGCGATCACCGTGGTCCAGAGCCCGCGCTTATCGCCCACCGCCGACTGGGTGACGTTAGCAGTGCGAACGATTTTGTTCGACAGGCGGTAGATCTGCTTTTTCTCGTCCCAGGAGCGGTCGGGGTCGAACTCAACATTCAACGTTGTGGCAAGCATTTCGGCGGCGAGTTCTTCGGCATATTCTCCAGCGGCATCTTCGGTTTCGCCGAAGGAGTGGTGCTCGCTGAGATAACCGTAGGTATTCTTGTCGGCGGGGATGGCCACGCCGATCGAGGAGGCAAGCAGGCGATGAGCTTCGTGAGTGGAATTTTCGGCGACGACGGCAAAGACCACTTCGCCGGGGCTTAGATACTTCACGCCTTCCTTGCGGGCCAGCATTTTGCAGTTAGGCGGAAAGATGGAAGAGACGCGGACGAGATTTTGAGCGGCAATACCGGCATCACGCAAAGCCAACTCGAAAGATGTTAAACGCTCGCGGTGCTTCCCGACTCCCTTGGTGAAGAACATCCGCTTGGGAACCATATCTTTGCCCAATGCTGTAGCCTCCGGCTCAAATAGATTGATAGAAGATCACAACTTAACACAATGCTTTGTAAAGGAACGATGAATTTAACGCGTGAGACAAAAAAATGGCGGGAATCCGCTGGCGCGGGTTCCCGCCACGCTGCCCGGAGACTTCGGGGGAGGGCACCGGGCAAAACCGATTCAAGATACCACAAATGTGGATCAGGTCAAGAAAAAGATGATGTGCGTTCCGGTTTTGCGAACATTAGAAAGCTTTTCACTTGGCGGCGACAGAAGAGACTTCGATGGTATCTCCGTTGAGAATGCCGGTAACGGCGGCGTTTTTGCCGGCTTGCTTGTCGAGCGTGTCGAGCGCAGCCTTGTCGCTGGTATCTAAGACGTAAATTTTGTCGCCCACCACCAGGGCATATTTGGAGCCGTGCGAGACACAGGCGCGGGTGCACTGCGCTGGCGTACCTTCGTCTGCCATGTGTTTGCGGCCGCACATGGCGTCGCCTACTTCGCCGGTGAAGGTTTGTTTTTTGGCGGGAGCGGCGGATAGGAGCGCGGTAAACGAGCAACAAATTAGTGCGAGCAGAGTAAAGAGTTTCCAATGTGGATTCATTCCTGTCCTCATGGGGCTGCCACGATGCGCCGGACCGCGTGGCGTAACTGCTGTTTCGAATTCTAGCCTATTCGTGATGGGACTGCCGCCCGGGTGAATTTACTGTGGGGCCTTGGCAGTGTATTGCAAGTCGACGTCGACGGTTTTATCGCGGCTGAGGGCGGTGACGTGGGGAGTCACTTCCCAGTCGAGGTTGGGAGGCAGAAGCTTCTTGGCGAGGGGAAGAAATTGCTTGAGGTAGCTGGAGTCGAAGACGTCGCCGGGACGAAGCTTCCACGCCGCAGTGAGGCGGGCGGTGAGATTATTGTCGATGCCGCGAAATTGAAGTTCTCCCATGCGGTAGACGGGGCCTTCGTCGACGGTGAGATTGTAGGCCACGGTACCGGCGGCGTCGTCGAAGACGGCCACGGCCTTGATCGTGGTCGTGACATGGCCGCGAGAGCCGTAGAGTTCACGCACGGCGCGCAGGTCATCTTCCAATTGAACGGTGTTGGCAGTCTGCCCGGCTTTGATGTGCAGCAGCGGTTGAAGAGTTTCGGTAGAGATTTCCTTATTGCCGGACCACTGCCAGGTGGTGAGTTTGTATTGCGGGCCGGGAGTGAGCGCGAAGGCGACATCGACGAAGGTAGGCCTAGTTCCGTGAATATCGGCTTCAGAGTTCGGAGAAGTGACCACTTTGAGTTGCGGCGGAGCGGCGGCAGCTTTGAGGTATCCGTTCTCGTGGTAAATGGGCAGCAGCACGCGTTCGGCGAAATCGTTCAGCAGGGTGCGGGAATATTCGCGGTCAGATAATTTCACGGCGGCAGCCTGGAGCAGCGCAGTGTCGCTGGTATTTGCTCCGGGGAACTCGAAGTTGCGCAGCCGAATGGTGACTCCGGTGACGGCGTAATCGACGGAAGCGATGTGCTGGTTTTTATCGTCGGGGCGGGAATATTCGACGTGGCCGGGAATGGCGTTCTCAACCAGAAGAGCTTGCAAAACATCGGAGACCTGTTCGGGAAGGCGTCCGCTGATGGGAAGCTCTCCCTTGAATAAAGGAATGCGTTCGTGCAGTTTCTGGCGAAGCTGGTCGTCGGTGAACCAAACGAAGTCGGTAAAGTGAACAGGAACAAATTTGTCGGCATCTTCGACCTGGAACTCGAGCTTGGTGCCGGCGGGCGAGAAGTTGAAGGTGAAGGAGACGTTGTTGAAGGCTCCACTCTCGCCGAGTTGGCGGGCGGCTTTCTTGAAATCTTCTTCGTGAAAAACAGTGCCAACTGGGAGGCCGCTGGCGGCGGCGACTTCGTCCTGGGTAAAGCGCTTACTGCCGGTGACTTTGACCGCGATTAGTTTGTAGGCGCTGGGCGGCATGGACTTCAGGGAAGCGCCGGACTGAGGAGCAGTTTGCGCGAAAGGATTGGACGGCGCGAACAGAAGAAAAGACGTCAGCAATATGGAGGCAATCGGCTTCATTATTTTCGGGCTGGAGGCAAAACATCACTAGACTTGTGCTTCCTGGCAATCTCGATGAAAGCGAGGGCGGCGCGGCTGAGAGCTTTGTCTTTGCGGAAGACGAGGGCAAGGTCGCGGCGAAGTTGAGCGTCAGCCATGGGAATGGCGGTGAGTACTCCCGCGAGAACGTCTTCCTGTACGTTGGAGCGGGCGATGAAGCCGACGCCGACTCCGGCGGCGACAAAGCGCTTGAGGAGCTCGCTGGAATCGAGTTCCATACTGTAATGCGGCTTGAGCCGGCGCTCGCGAAATAAATCGTCCAGGGCGTCGCGCGTGTGTCCGGCCTTGGGCAGCACGAGCGGGTACTTGGCTAGATCGCTGACGGCGGCGGATTTCAGCCGGCCTAGCGGGTGGTTGGGCGGGGCGATGATCACAAGCTCATCTTGATGGATGAGTACTACGGTGAGGCGGTTGTCTTTGACGGGCAGGGAAACGAAGCCGAAGTCAACCGAGTTGTCGGTGACGGATTCGAGAATTTTGGCGTAGTCGGAACGCTTGATGTTGACCGAGACATCGGGATATTGCTTTTTAAAGTCGGCGAAGACCTCGGGAAGAATATGCAGGCAGGTGCCTTCGTTGGCTCCTACGGTGATGGCGCCGCGGGGAACGTGCTCCATTTCGGCGAGGGAGGTGAGCATGGCGGTACGGGCATCGAGGGTTTCCTGCGCATATTTTTGAAAGGCTTTGCCGGCGGCGGTGAGCGAGACTTTTCCGCCGGAGCGGTCGAAAAGCTTAGCGCCCACTTCGTCCTCAACGCCGCGAATCTGTGAAGAGATAGCAGGCTGGGTGCGGAAGCGCTTTTCCGCCGCACGCGAAAATGAGGCGTGGCGGGCTACTTCGAGGAAAGTTTGGAGTTGGTCGAAGTCCATAGGGAGCAGGTGTCAGGGCTCGGGGTTAAGGCAGGCGAAACCCAGGGTGCATTTTTGAAATCGCCAGCGCCATTGGCTTGCGCCTTTCTTGCGAGACGAATTGTAGCAGGGCGCGGCGAACTGGACGCGAGTGCGGCAGAGAGAAGAGGTGGATGCGGAGGTCGGCAAATGGTGCGGCGGAGGTGACGAGTTGCGTCCACGGACTCCGCCGCCTGCGATCTGGCCTGCTGAGGAGGCGCGGGCGTTTATTTTCGCCCGACCACCAGAATCATGAAAGTGCCCGGCTTGGCGACCGGGCGCGCTCCCGGTTTCGGTTCCTCAAATTCGGCGGTAGGCAAATAAATCTTATGCGCCTCCGGGTCTACGTCCATGGTCTTAGCTCCTACGGCAGTGGTAACGGTTTGCACGATTGCGAATTTTCCTGAAGCATTCTGGCCCGCCACTGCGAGCTTGCCATCGCGGGTGCTGGCAAACGCCTGACGGCCATCGAACTTCGTAGCATCCACGCCGGTGCCGATGGGAAGGTCGGCGAGTACTTTGCCGTCGTCCGCACTCATCACAATCATCTTCTGCGGATTTCGGCAGCCGACGAAGAGCAGTCGCTTGGCGGTGTCCATCGCCATTCCCACTGGAGTACCGCCGGGAGCGACGGGCCAATGCGCCAGCACCTTCCTGGCCTTGATGTCGACCACTGCAACCTGATTTTTGTCCTCCAGGTTGATGTAGATCTTGCCAGCGCCGTCGGAGGCAAGGTACTCGGGTTTACCGCCCAAGTCGATCGGCGGATCGATGGATCCTGTCTTGGGATCGACATCCGGTTTGAGCGTCATCAGGACTCCGTCGTCGCCTGAAACGGTCAGGACAAGTCCGCTGGCCTGATCGAAAATGATGCCATCCGTGTCGGGGCGGGCTGCTATGGTTCCCAAGACCGCGTTAGTGTTGAGATCGAAAATGACAATGGAGCCGGCGCCATCGCTAATGAATCCTCGTCCCACCTCCGGAGCGAGAGCAACGCCATGGTTGTGCTTCTGGCCGGCGATGTCCGCGAGTACCTTTCCGGAATCGGCATCGATCACCATCGTGTGCGTGCTTCTGGGAACATATAGGCGGTGATTCTTGGCATCCAGGGTGATGTAGTCCATACCACCCTCGCCTCCAATATGAAAGGTCTTTTCGATTGCCCATGCGCCCTGCGCGGAAGCACGCGCAGTCAATGAGATGGAAAAAAGAGCTATCAGAAAACCGGCAAATATCTGTCGAGAGTGCATTGAGATCCTCCAGCGGAAATTCCGGGAACGGTTCAGGATAATTACGCTACAGGTTGAATGTGAAAACTACCTGAAGAATAGAAATAGACCCGCAGTTGCTGCAGTATCCTCACCCCTATCATCGCGTGAGGCGAAATTGAGCCTCTGAGGCCGAGTAACGATTTCTTATCCACTGTAAAGCAGAAAAACGGTTTTGCCGTTAGAGGTGAGTGGGTGGTTCATGAGGTGGCTGCTGACGGGCTAGGCAGTGGGGCTGAGGCCGGGCTGTTTTGTGGCTTGCTTCAGCAGTTTGCCGGCAAGCCGGAGGGTCTTGGCGGTTTCGGAGGGGCGGGGAGCTTCGTGGTCAGTTGCTTCCATTAGACCCTCCTCGATGGCATCCAGAGCCAGGCAGGAGCGCTCCAAAACAATCAGGAGATACTTCTGAGCGATAGGCCGATCGGCGGGATGAATAAGCACCCACCATCGGCGGATCGACTCCTGAACCTCGACCTCTGTCTTTTCGCCAACGACCAAGGCATCGATCAGCCGGTAGACCTTACTCTTGATGGCCTGATAAGAAACAGAAACTTCCTGGGGCATGGTTTTTGGGAACTCGCTATGGCTGGATCAGCAATCCGTCCGCCAAACCATAGGGTCGCCCGGAACCAGTGTTTGCGGACGTTACACGGTTGTTAAAATCCGATGAATGGAATAAACCACATTCTGGGATATGGATTCTGGAAGTATCAGGTCGAAATACGCCTTTACCCAGCGCGAGGAAGATCCTCCCCGGACAGGTCTTAAACCCCGTTCCTGACTGCAGTTTGAGAGGGCTATTACGATTTTCCGCCCGCGCGAACCGTTGCCTGATATCTTCCATGCGGGGCTGAGGTGCGAGAGTTTCTTGCCTTAGGGCGGCGGTAATCGCGAATAACCTCAGAAATCCTTATACAGCGTAAAACTTTGCGGAGGCGGAATGAGAAAGTTCCTGTGGAGCTTTGTATTGCTGGGGTTGATACCGGTTGTGGGAAAAGCCCAAAGTGCAGCGCCCCCAGCATCGGCAGCGGAGGAGACTCAAGAGCGATTTTTCTTTCCTCACGACACATTCTGGGGGTGGGGCCAGTTCGATCTGGCGCCGCCACACAACGAGATTGATCCCAATCTGTGTTCGGGGAATGTAGCGGCGAATGGAGGTCTGAACGACCAATGCAGCTTATTTGCGCGTTACATGCTTTCGGGGATGCTGGAGGCGCGGCCGTTTGGCCGGGGACCTTTGCGGCGGCTGATGATTTTTGGCGCGCCCACGTTCCTATTTGGCAAGACCCTTCCCCATACTTTGTATACGTGGTCGCCCGATGCCATTGGCATCGAGCACTCGTGGGGCGCAGGAATTTTCATAGCCAAGGGATTTGAGTTTCGCCTGACGCAGCATTTTCTATTTGATCGCCTCGGGGCGCGCAGCAAATATCTGGGCTCGGGCGACTTGGGCGAAAACGGTCCATGGGGGCGTTATTTCACGGTAGGCGTACACAAGTCGTTTGGAACAAGGCGGTGGTGACGGCGATCACACATGCCGGTGATGAGGACTAGTTACTGGGAGCCACGGAAGGGTATTCTCTATAATGAAAACCCTTTATGCTGGTTGTGATTTTGAGGAGGCTGAGGAATGGCGAGCACTTATAACGGAGTGGCGGTGCCGGCGGACGGCAAGAAGATCGGGTACTCGAATGGCAAGTATGTTGTTCCAGACAATCCTATCGTGCCGTTCATCGAAGGCGATGGAACCGGGCGCGATATCTGGAAGGCGTCCTTGCGTGTGTTCGACGCGGCGGTGGAGAAGGCCTATAAGGGCAAGCGCCGGGTTGCCTGGTATGAAGTGTTTGCCGGAGAGAAGGCCAAAGCCAAGTTCGACAACTGGCTGCCGGATGAGACCGTGGACGCAATTCGTGAGTTCCGCGTCGCCATCAAAGGCCCACTGACCACGCCGGTGGGGGGCGGGATCCGCTCGCTGAATGTCGCATTGCGGCAGATTCTGGATCTTTATTGCTGCGTGCGTCCGGTGAAGTATTACAAGGGAGTGCCGTCGCCGGTGAAGAATCCCGAGCGCATGGATGTGGTGATTTACCGCGAGAATACTGAAGACGTGTACGCAGGGATCGAGTGGGAGCAGGGAACGGCGGAGTGCGCCAAGCTGATTGAATTCCTCAACAAGGATATGTTGAAGGGCGGCAAGAAGCAGGTGCGGCTGGACTCTGGAGTGGGCATCAAACCGATTTCTGTGACGGGAACCAAGCGGCTGGTGCGGATGGCGATTCTACATGCGCTCGAAACCGGGCGTAAAAGCGTGACGCTGGTACACAAAGGAAACATTCAGAAGTTCACGGAGGGTGCGTTCCGCAAATGGGGATACGAGTTGGCGACTGAGGAGTTTCGCGACCAGGTTGTCACGGAACGCGAGAGCTGGATCATTGGCAACAAAGATAAGAATCCAGAGCTGACGGTGGCACAGAATGCGGAGTTGGTAGAGCCGGGGATGGAATTTGCGCCTCCGGCATTTCGCCAGGCGGTGGAAGCGGAAGTAAAGGATGTGCTCGATCGCATCTACGCCTCGCATGGCAAAGGCCAGTGGAAGAAGAAAATAATGATCAACGACCGGATCGCCGATTCTATCTTCCAGCAGGTGGTTACGCGGGCGGATGAGTACTCGGTGCTGGCCACGCCGAACCTGAACGGCGATTACATTTCCGACGCGTGCGCGGCGCAGGTGGGCGGGCTGGGAATCGCTCCCGGGGCAAATATTGGCGACGGCTATGCCATCTTTGAGGCCACTCACGGGACGGCGCCGAAGTATGCGGATAAAGATGTCATCAATCCGGGGTCGGTGATGTTGTCTGGGGTGATGATGTTCCGCTTTCTGGGCTGGAATGAAGCGGCGGATTTGATTGAGAGCGCCATGGAGCGGACGATCCTGCAGAAGAAAGTCACGTATGATTTTGAACGCCTGATGGAAGGCGCCACCAAAGTAAAGACCAGCGAGTTTGCGGATTGCATTGTGGAGAATATGGGAGCCGCCGTGCTGGTGTAAAACATTGTGCGATTAGGCGATCGGGTCATTGAGCGATTGCCATTGCGCTCACTACACCGGCGCGATTTTGTTCTTCAATCGCTGAATCGCAAAATCAATCAATGGCTTAATCATTTTCTGAAAGGACTCATTCATGCGCAAGAAAGTAACGATCGTAGGTTCAGGGAACGTAGGTGCGACGGCAGCTCACTGGATTGCCTCCAAGGAATTGGCCGACGTGGTTTTGATCGATATCGTCGAGGGCGTGCCCCAGGGCAAGGGACTCGATCTACTGGAGGCGATGCCGATCGAGAAGCGTGACTCCTACATCATGGGCACGAACGATTACAAAGACACGGCCAACTCTGACATTGTGGTGATTACGGCGGGCATTCCGCGCAAGCCGGGCATGAGCCGGGACGACCTGCTGAACACGAATCACGGGATCATGAAGGCGGTGGTGGGCGAAGTGGTGAAATATTCGCCCAATTGCATTCTGATCATCGTTTCGAACCCGCTGGATGCGATGGCGCAGGCGGCATTCAAGCTGAGCGGATTTCCGCGCGAGCGCGTGATTGGTATGGCCGGGGTGCTGGATTCGGCGCGCTTCCGTGCATTCATTGCCGACGAGTTGAAAGTCAGCGTGGAGAACGTGACCGCATTCGTGCTGGGCGGACACGGCGACACGATGGTTCCGCTGCCGCGATATTCCACGGTTGCAGGCATTCCGATTACGGAGTTGATTGAGAAGTCGCGGCTCGAAGCTCTAGTTCAGCGAACGCGCGACGGCGGAGCTGAGATCGTAAAGCATCTGAAGACGGGCTCGGCATACTACGCTCCCTCCGCCGCCGCCACGGAGATGGTCGAGGCGATCCTGAAGGATAAGAAGAAAATCCTGCCCTGCGCCGCATACTTGCAGGGTGAGTACGGCATCAGCGGTCTTTTTGTGGGAGTACCGTGCAAGCTCGGAGCTAAGGGTTTGGAACAGATCATCGAGATCAAACTAACCGCCGAGGAGAAAGCCGGACTGGATAAGAGCGCGGCGGCGGTGAAGGAGTTGGTGGGAGTGATCGGGGTGTAACGGGGTGCCAGAGCAACTAGCGGAGGGCGATCTTCCCGGGATCGCTTCGAAACGGATTGACTATCAAAACGCCGTCGAAATCCTGACCATGCTGCAGGTCTTCGGTTAGGAGATAGCCGCATGATGCTGCCGTCGCCGCTGATACGATCAGGGCATCCCAGAAAGAGATCTTGTAGCGATCTTGAATTCGCCATCCACCCTCGACGATGTCTGCGTCGATGACGATCGGTCGCCAAGTCAGTAGATTGCGTATCTCAGCTTGAACTTGTTCCCGGGCGGCAGGCCACTTCCGATCGACGTTGGCGTAGAACTCTTGCAGCACTTGAAAGCTCACGCGCCCTCGGCGGCTCTTCCATAACTCGGAGCGCCATAGCCTAGCCGCTGCCTGCTTTTTCTGATCAGCTTCGTCGATGGCGTAGATCAGGACGTTGCTATCCACGAAAACGGGATCGGTCATGAACTTCCTCGCGGGAGAGATACCGGCCATCGGTTTTCAGGAAGGGCTTCCGGGCGAGAGCCTGGCGCATGGCGCGATCGTATTCGTCTGTTTCCCGCATGCGTTCCTTAAGAATGGCTGCAAGCAACTGAGAGACGCTCGTATCCTGCCGGGCCGCTTCCATGCGCGCCCAACGCGCAACGCTCTCTTCCAGGGTGACTGTCACATTTCGCAAGCTTGCTTTCATAACACGGAATCAGTGTACCACTGAGTCCGTGTCGTCGCAAGAGGCCGATGCGTTCACTGCCAGACGTCCGTAATCGTCTTCACTGAGGAAGATTTGCCAGCGTAGGGCAGGCTGTAGATTGCTTCCATGGTTCGCAGCACGTTGTAGTGGTTGATATATTCGCTGTATTTTCCCGTCTTCACCATCGGGCCAACAAAGATTGTGGCGATTTGATTTGCGGACGTGCCCTGATCCTCATCGAAGGTGACGATTAGCAGACTGTTATTCGACTTCGCCCAGGTTACGTAGGCTTGCAGATGTGTCTGCAGCCAGCTATCACCCTGCTGGATGGTACCGTCGTGCATGTCGTCGAGCAGGTTTGGAATCACCCAGGAGATGGTTGGAAGATTTGCGTAGTTGGTGGGGAAGCTGCTGAAGGGCACGCTGTCGCCGGATGGGACGTTGGAAAAATCGGTCCAGGGAGCGTGTTTGCGGGCGTACTCGCCGGAGGTGCAGACAGTGGATCCGGTGGACGGTAGGCCCTCCGAATACCCGACAAACGTCTTCTTGGCGGCGATCAGTTCACTGCCGAGATTTGCAGCGGAGAAAGTGTGAGGGCAGGAATCGTCGGTGATGCCCTGGGTGGATCCCGAAAAAAGTGCGAGGTAGTTGGGCTGGCTGGGATGAGTAAGGGCATGAGAATTGGTGAAGAGCGCACCCTCGTCCGCCAGAGTATTGATGTAGGGTGCTTGCGAGGATCCGATGATCTCGGAATACCCGTGGTTCTCCTCCACTACCACGACAATATGTGTGGGCAGGGGCAGGGTAGAGTAGGGGATGTCGTCCTGCGCAACCGAAGAACGAGGGGAGACGACGATGATGGTCAGGACAGCGGCTGCGATCGACATGGCACAGAATTTGGGATTGATTAAACTCATTTCGGGGCTCGCTCCTATGGATTACAGATTGGCCGGAAACGCCACGCTGGCGCGGCTTTAGGCCGGTGTGATGAAAGGCGAGAGGCGCACGTACTTATAAATAGGGTACCACGCGTCGATCATTCCTACCCAGATATCGTGACCTGCGAGCGACTGGACTCGCCTAACGAGACATTGTAGTAGTTACCGCCATGAAGGAAATTCCGTTGGCCGAGTTCCGAACAAACATCTCAGCGACGCTGGAGCGGGTGAGGAGAACCCGCCAACTATCCTCATTACCAAGCCCGACGAGGCCCCTTGCTGCGATAAAGCCGGTTTGTGAGATGAAAGCAGGGAGCCTACACCTTCTCGATCGTCACCTTCTTTAACACGACATCCTTATTCGGCCGATCGTTGCGACCACGAGGAACTTCCGAAATCTTCTTCACAATGTCCTGACCTTCGACCACTTCGCCAAAAATTGTGTGCTTGCCGGTCAGCCACGTGGTGGGTGCGACGGTGATGAAAAATTGTGATCCATTGGTGTTAGGCCCGGCATTGGCCATGGCCAGCTTGCCGGCCTTGTCGAGCTTGTGGGGTGAACCTTTGGTCTCGTCTTCGAACTGATAACCGGGACCACCCATGCCGGTGCCTTGTGGATCGCCGCCTTGAATCATAAAGTCAGGGATCACACGATGAAAAACCGTTCCATCATAGAGGCGATCTTTCGACTTCTTGCGAGTGGAGGGATGAGTCCATTCGCGCTGGCCTTCGGCGAGTTCCACAAAATTCGCGACGGTTTTAGGAGCTTCTTTTTCGAAGAGGCGGCAAACAATATTGCCCTCGCTGGTTTCGAAGGTGGCGTAGGTTCCGGGCTGGCGGGTCATAAGGTTCCTTTCGAGACTATAGCGTTGGTCGTCAGTTAACGGCTTACTACAGATGAATGCAGTGCTATTGCTTGGGCGCTTCCGCAGCAGGCTTGGCCGCGTCACCGCCCCGGTCGATGGTAAGATGAACGATCTTTACAGGGCGAAAGGGACGGTCATTGCTCGGGTCTTTGGACATGCGCGCAATCTGCTTTACCAGGGTTACGCTGGCATCGTCGCACTGGCCGAAAATGGTATGGCGCCCATTTAAATGCGGAGTAGCCACTTCGGTGATGAAGAACTGCGACCCGTTCGTGTTGGGCCCAGAGTTCGCCATGGCCAGACGTCCGGGACGATCGAATAAAATGCCGGAGCTGAATTCGTCCTGAAACTTGTAACCGGGGTCGCCGGTGCCGTTGCCGGCGGGATCGCCGCCCTGAATCATGAAGTCGGGGATGACGCGATGAAAAATAGTGCCGTCGTAGAGCGGCGTGTTGTGTTTCTTGGCGTGGCTGACGGGGTTGGTCCAATCCTTGGCTCCAGTAGCCAGGTCGATGAAATTCTTGACCGTAATTGGAGTCTCTTTCTCGAAGAGTTTGCAGCGCAGAGTCCCCGCTGTGGTTTCAAACACCGCGGTTGGCTCACCAGATTTCTTTGGTTTGGCTGTGGGGGCAGCTTTCGCAACTTGTTTTGCTGGTGCTGATTGTGGTGCGGAATCAGACTGGCCCCAGGCAGCCGCTGAAGCCAATGAACACAAAACTGCAACCGCGAACATTCTACGCATGAGGACTCCTTGCCTTACAAATGAAATAGTTTGGATGCGAACAAATATTGTACGACAGGTGAAAGCTAATTTGGGTGCGACTGCATTTCGCGGCTGACGCTTTCGACCTGGCGGAAAACGCGCATCAGGTTCCCGCCTAGAATCTTTTTGATATCTTCCACGCTGTAGCCGCGGTCGAGGAGAGCTTGCGTGATCTTCGGCAGATCGGCGGCTGAGTCCATTCCCTGCGGGGTTGCGCCGCTTACGCCATCGAAATCGGAGCCCAGGCCGACATGATCCACACCGGCGACTTTCGCAATGTGGTCGATATGGTCGATCAGAACATGGAAGGGCGGACGGGGAATCCTCGCCATCCACTCGCGGTCGATTCGATTGATCTCAATGAAGTTGACCGGCTTGCCTTGGGCTTTCAGGTCGTCAACATACTTCTTGATCGCGGCAGCCTGATCCTTGGACTGGGCTTCCATGGCTTTGCGATAATCTTCGTCTAAAAATCCGGAGAAGAAATTTACCTGGACTACGCCACCGTTCTTGGCAACGGCGCGCAGCATGTCGTCGGTCATGTTGCGTGGAGCATTGACCAGCGCGCGCGCCGAGGAATGTGAAGCGATCACAGGTGCTTTAGTCGTCGCAATCACGTCAAAGAAGGTTTTATCGGCGACGTGGGAAATGTCGACAATCATTCCCATGCGGTTCATTTCCGTCACAACTTGTTTGCCGAAATCGGTGAGCCCGTTGTGGTGCTGAATCTTCTGGTCGTTGATGTCGCCTGATGAGTCCGCCCACTCGTTGGTATTTGACCAGGAGAGCGTCATGTAGCGCACCCCAAGACGGTAGTAATCGCGCAGTAGATGGATGTCGTTCTCGATGGAGTGGCCGCCTTCGATTCCCATCAGAGCGGCGAGTTTGTGCTGCTGGTGGGCGCGCTCGATATCGGCGACAGAGAAAGCCATCATCATGCGGTCGGGATGATGGGCCGCCTGTTCGTAGACCGAGTCAATGAGATCAAACGTGTGCTGGGCGAAATGGCCTTGATTGGTTTCAGGGTCGACCCAGATGGAAAAGAACTCTGCGCCCAGATTGCCTCTGCGGGCTTTGTCGAGACTTATATGGCCGGTGTCGTTCGCGTCTGTGGAACCGATGTCGAAGCCTTCGTCGAGAAAGCGCTGCGGTGTGTCCGCATGGGTGTCGACCACGATGGCGGAGTCATGAACGGCCTTTGCTTTCGAAGTGACTGAGGGCCCGGCATCGATATTGGTTTGTCCGAAGACTAAAGATGTGGCGCAGATTAGAACTGTGAGCGGGAGAATTCTGTATGGAGTCATAGATGAGGTGCCAGGAAAGTGCTCCGCTGGCAGTCACCGATTGTATAGGCGAGAACGCCGATCCGAAAAGGACGAAGGAGCCCCGGCGGGGTTAGAAGCTACTGCAAGCTGCTGCCGGCAGCGAGAGTCGCGGGTTCGGGACGGTCCACAGGTACAACGTCTTGGGTCTCACGCCAGTCGGCATAGCGGCCCGAGACCATGATGTGGAAGACCCACTGGTGGCGTTCTTCTTCGGGCTCAACCAATCCCAACGCCTTCATATAGAACAAGTAGCGTTCGACGAAGTGTACCTGTTCCTGGGTCATGCCGCGGCGTTGCAGGTCGACGGTGAGGCCGGCGAGATGTGAAGAGGCGGTATCGCCGTCGGCAGGCGCCGCATTGCGATTGTGCCGGCGAAGTTTTTTCTGTATCTTCACCGTCCGCACCGCGGAGTTCACCTGAATCTGTTCGTGGAAGCGGTGGTAGTAGGCCTGCGAAAGGTCCTGCACAAAGTCGCGAGTCCAAGGGCGACAGTAGCGCCGGGAAGGATCGAGTCGCGGATCAAAGCGTAGCGTCTCGCCTGCGATGATCGGCTGCAGTGCGCCGCTGGCTTTCAGAGCTTCGAGTTCGTCATCGTCCTGAATGCGCGGCAGCTCGAGGCGGTCAACCTCTGCGTTTTGCACTAACAGGGATTCGTGCGAAGGCCGGAACATCGGGTTCCACCGGCTCCAATGAAGCCGATGCAAACGGTGATGGTGTGGCTTCGGCAAGGTAGTGGTGGTTGCGGCGAAGAGCGGACTGCAGGCGCAAGCCAGCAACGAAACCAGAACCAAATGACGCTGTGATTTCAATTTGAACAATTGGGCTCTTAGTCTGCCGCAGGGGTCACTCTGCAACTGTTCGGACATTCTAAGCCATGCTGTCAAGCGATCCTACGAATGATTGCTGGCTTGTCATTACGAGCGTCATCGGGCGAGGTGACCACCGCGTTGGTTACCCGGTGGTTACTGCCGAATACGGCAACGCTCTTCGTGATGGATGGGTGCACGCGGAACGCCATCCTGGAGCGGGGATTACGTCTGACTCATGTGCTGCCACAGCAGCGAGTTAGCGGTTATCAAAAACACTGGCAGGATCCCAAGTTGTGGCACAATGACAAAAATCAGCGCCGGAAAAGGTCACCCAAGGCCTGTTTCATCACCGCGCCGCTGACTTCAGAAATAGAGCGTGTGAGTGGAATATCCTTGGGACAGACTTCGACACAATTCTGCGCATAGCCGCATTCCTGAATGCCGCCATCGCCCATCAGAGCCTCGAGGCGCTCGCGTTCCAGCACTTTGCCGGTGGGATGGGCGTTAAACAAACGCACCTGCGCGATGGTTGCTGCGCCCACGAAGCCGGTGTCTTCGTTGAACTGCGGGCAAGCCTCCATGCAACAGGTGCAGGAAATACAGCGGGAGATGGGATAGTTCTGCTCCTGCTCCTCCGGCATAATGCGCGGTCCAGCACCGAGATCGTAAGTGCCGTCGATCGGCACCCACGCCTTGACGGCCTTGAGATTTTCGAAAATTACGCTGCGGTCGGTGGCCAGGTCGCGGACAATAGGGAACTTGGAGAAAGGTTCAAGCTTAACTGGTTGATCAAGATTGTCGATCAGCGCGGAGCAGGCCATGCGGGCGCGGCCATTGATCAGCATGGCGCACGAGCCGCAGACTTCCTCGAGGCAGTTCGAGTCGTAGGTGATGGGCGTCGTCGCCTTGCCCTCGCGGGTGACAGGGTTGGCGGCAATCTCCATGAGCGAGGAGATCACGTTCATGCCCGGATGCCATGCGAGCTCAAACTCTTCCCAGTAAGACTTGGAAGAAGGATGATTCTGGCGCTTGATTTTTATTATTACGGTTTTATTGGACATTAGCTTTCAGCTCTTCTCACTGATCCTGAAATCTTTGTGGAGTACCAAACCCCCACTCTGCCGATGATCGCTTCTGCCGCCGTGCAGACTCACTTCGCCGCGTCATACTTCCTTGGCCTTGGCGGAATCAGCGAAGTATCCACGGGTTCGAACTCAAACTTCGGCTCGTCAGCATCGGGCGCGAAATATGCCTTGGTCGTCTTCAGGAAATTCTTGTCGTCGCGGTCGGGGAAGTCTGGCTTGTAGTGCGCGCCTCGGCTTTCATCCCGCATACGCGCGCCCTGCGCAATCACTCGCGCCAATTGCAGCATGTTGTAAAGCTGGCGGGTAAAGATGACGCTAGTGTTCGCCCATTGTGTGCGGTCGCTCAGGTTCACCTTGCGAAAGCGTTCCAGCATCTCGACCAGCTTGGCATCGGTCTGCTGCAAATTCTTGTTGTAGCGAATGACGGTGCAGTCCTTCGTCATAAGTTCGCCAAGTTCCTGCCACAACCGGAAGGGATTTTCCGTGCCGGAATTATTCATCAGCAGGGAATTGCTCGCTTCCTGCTTTTTCTTCTCGGCCTCGAAAACGCCGTTGCCATCGGGCAGGCCTTGCAGTCCACGGGCGTATTTCACAGCGTTCGGCCCAGCGATGCCGCCGCCGTAAATGCATGACACCAGCGAGTTCGCGCCCAGCCGGTTGGCGCCGTGATATTGATATTCGCACTCTCCCGCGGCAAAAATTCCGGCGATGTTCGTGGCTTGCTTAAAGTCGACCCACATCCCGCCCATGGTGTAGTGCATACCGGGAAAAATCTTCATGGGCGTATCGCGTGGATCGTCGCCCACAAACTTCTCGTAGATTTCGAGAATGCCCTCCAACTTGCGGTCGAGAATCTTGCGGTCGATGTGCGTCAAGTCGAGGTAAACCATCGGCTTCCCGTCAATGCCGAGGTTGTGCTCGTAGACAACTTTGAAAATCGCGCGCGTCGCCACATCACGCGGAACCAGATTCCCGTACTTGGGATACCACTCTTCCAGGAAATACCAGCGCTCGCTGGCCGGAATGGATTTGGGATCGCGCTTGTCGCCCGCATTCTTGGGAACCCAGACGCGGCCGCCCTCGCCTCGAGCCGACTCCGACATCAACCGGAGCTTGTCATTGCCCGGAATTGAGGTGGGGTGAACCTGAATAAATTCGCCGTTGGCGTAGTAGCAGCCTTGCTGGTAGAGAGCAGACTGTGCCGAGCCCGTACAGACGACAGAGTTCGTAGATTTGCCAAAGATCGCGCCAATGCCGCCGGTGGCGATAATAATGGCGTCGGCGGGGAAGGTGCGGACTTCCATGCTGCGCAAGTCCATGGCACAGATGCCGCGGCAGATGCGGTTGCCATCGAGCACGGCAGAGAGAAATTCCCAATGCTCGTATTTCTTTACCTTGCCTTCGGATTCGTAGCGCCGCACTTGCTCGTCGAGAGCATAGAGAAGTTGCTGGCCTGTGGTTGCGCCAGCAAATGCAGTCCGGTTATACAAAGTGCCACCGAAGCGGCGGAAGTCGAGCAGGCCTTCGGGAGTGCGGTTGAAGGGCACGCCCATGCGATCGAGTAGGTCGATGATGCCGGGCGCGGCCTCACACATGTCTTTGACCGGAGGCTGGTTCGCCAGAAAGTCGCCGCCGTAAACTGTGTCGTCAAAGTGAATCCAGGTGGAATCGCCTTCGCCCTTCAGATTCTTGGCGGCGTTGATTCCTCCCTGGGCGCAGACCGAGTGCGACCGCTTTACCGGGACAATTGAGAACAGGTCAACGTTCGCGCCCATCTCGGCGATCTTGATGACGGCAGAGAGTCCCGCCAGGCCGCCGCCTATCACAATAATTCTCGGAGTTGCTGCCATCTTCTTTACCGGCCTTCCGTGGTTACGATTGCGCGGCTGGATTGCGTTCCGGCGGTGCCAAATTCAGTGGGTTGCTGCGGACGGGAGCGAAATGCGGTGAGGCTCGCTAATCCCGCGCCGGCCAGTACGAAGAAAAATGCAATGCACACGATCAGAAAACGCTTTCTCGCTTTTTCCCCGGAGACGATGCCCCACTTCGCGCAGAACAGCCATATGCCGTAGGCGAAATGCCAGGACGCTGCCAGCAATCCCGCTACATAAAAAAGAAAGAGGGGAGCCTGCAGCACTTCACCTTGCACCTTGCCGAACGACGCATTCGGGTAGGCGTGGAGATCCACGCCCGTAAAGCGCATCGTGTACGTGTGCCAGAGGATGTAGGCGAAGGCGATTCCGCCGGTCCAGCGCTGGGCGGTGTACATCCAGTTACCGCTCCACGGGTAAGCCATCGTATTTCCGTCGCCCCGATACCAGATATAAAAACCGTACAGCGCATGGAAGGCGATGGGTAACCAGATGCCGAAGAGTTCCAGGAAAAACACCAGCGGCAACCCGCCCAGGAATGCAACTTGCTTGGCGTATGCATCCGGGCCGCTGATGGCGGTGGAATTCGAAACCAGAATATGTTCGAAAAGAAAAGCGCCGACGGGAACGATGCCCGAAAGCGAATGCAGGCGGCGCAACACAAACGACGTGCCCTGCCCGGCGCGCAGAGGCGCCACGGCATGCGCTGCCACCGGTGCGACACGCGGAGCGGTAGAACTCGCTGACGCCAAGGCTTCTCCTTATGAGTTCAGGTGTGAAAAAAGAACCTTACATTATGTTGTTGAGTTGTGAACTAAGTCAAGGGTTGTTGTGCCGTAGAGAAGTTTATTCCCCAACCGGCTCGCGCGCTATGACATACATCACATGTCATACGCGAGCAAATTCGCGCGGAAACAATGGCAGACAAGACCGCTCAGTTCGTCGTTGCCCTTGCTACCGCTGACTGGCGGACAACTAAATCCGCGGTACCCACGCGTCCATTTCCCGCATCGCGCACAACCACCCGCATGGTATCAGCCGTAGGCGGCAACTCTGCGATAAATGGGAAGGTCATGGGCTTTTCCCTCTGAGCCTCCCAGTTCGAAGCTTTGACGATTCCCTGCAGTTCCTTAATGTCGTTCTTCACGATGCGTTCTTTGCGGGAAACGCTCATCGCCACCAGCATCACATGGCAGAGGTAGTCGCCATTCGGGGTTTTTCTCCAGTCGAGGTCATGCCGATCCACGGCCACATCAAAACGCGCCATTCCCGGACGATTCGGCAGAGACCTAAAACTCGCCCGGATGGCAAGACCCTTATACGGAAGCGGACTGCGTAACGCACCGTAGAGAACGGAATCGACCGTGGCATCGGTATCGAGACCGTCGGGGATGGCGAAGTATCCGGCACGGGTGCGCGCTACTAACCCCTGTTTCGCCAATCTCACTTTAATGGCCCGAAACTTTCCATTCCAATCGCGGTTTGCCGGGTAGTACGCCAGGGTGTAGTAGCTTGCGCCATCGTTTACACTATCGGCCACCGCCACATCCACGTCGTTGCGATTGAAAATCATGCGGCCGCCGGACTCGCGCGCAATGTCTTCGAAAAAGCGTAGCCCGCTCGGATCGTCCGGCAGATCCGGGGTAATCATCTGCAAGCCGCCAACCGCGTCGTTATATCCACCTACGCTGGGCGAGGTCACCTGCAGGCCGCGAGGATCGATGGTATACACCGCGAGCCGCGCGTTGCGCATATCGTTGGCAACGCTAGCCATAATTTTCTTGTTTCCCGGCCGGATGGTGTCGTTGATAGCGGGAAATCCCTGGCCGATCCAGATCAGGTTTTTCCTGCCGGCGAAATTCGCGTTGGCTGCGGCTATCTTCTCCAGGCAACTCAATGTATCCATCAGGCGATCCGCAGAACCGACGATGTCGGGGTCCGCACCATAACGAAAGGGAAGTTCGGGCGGATGTTTCTTCAGCGCGTCCAGCAGCGTCGCGGAGTCCTGCGTGTAATCATGAACTAATTCCAGTTGCCGGTCGGTCACCCGCATCAATGCGGTGGGTTGCGCCAGCTTCGGCCCATGATTGCGCAGAAACTTAGTCACCATCTCTCGGGCGAAAATCGTGTCGAGTAGGGGAGTGTTCAATCCATCGATCACGAGGATAGTGAGGGCAGGGGCGACTGCTTGAATGGGCTGAGTTTCAAGATTGTCGGCAATCGATACCGCATACTTATGTTCTTCCGGGCGCTCAAACGAATCGATCTTCTGCGGCTTGCCATCTTCCAGAACCGTGAAGTCATCTCTGGACAGGCCAGTGACCGGCTTACCGGAACTGTCCAAGACAACAACGTCGAGGAGCACCAACCGCGAGGAACTTCGCAAAGTAGGTGCGGGTTCGTCCTGCGGCAAGGGTGTGGATTGGGCAACGCAAAGGGCAACCGAAATAGTGGCAACCAGCAAAGTCTTCATGGCAAGAAACCGATGCGTAACGACGGGGCCCGTGCGCAAAGCATACCATTACGACTTTTCCAGGATGTAGAGAAACGTAAACGTCTCGACCGAAAACCGCTGGGGTCGATTGGTTTCATGGCTGTTGTTCGCACCACTTCAGAAATTTCCGGAAAGCTGAGCCGCGGTGACTATACTTGGCCTTCTCCTCAGCCGTCAGTTCCGCAAAAGTCTTTTTGATCTCGGGAAAATAAAAGAGCGGGTCATAGCCAAAACCATTCATTCCTCGCGCTGCTTCAAGGATTATTCCTTCTGCTTCGCCGCGGAACGTCGCCAATGTTTTTCCGTCGCGCGCGGCCGCAAGCACGCAGACAAACCTTCCAGCTCGCCGCTCGCGAGGAACGGCTTGCAGTTCACGAAGCACGCGTGCATTGTTCGCTTCATCGTCGGTATTTTCTTCCGCTTGTTCGGGTCGTTCGGCTGCATAGCGGGCGGAGTGCACTCCAGGAGCGCCTTTTAGGGCTTCGACCTCAAGTCCGGAGTCATCGGCGACCACGATCTCCCCCGGCGCATAGCCGCTGTAGCCTTCGGCTTTCTTGCGGGCGTTTTCCTCAAAGGTCAATCCGTCTTCAACTACAAGGGGCAGGGAAGAGAAATCAGGCAGCCCGGCCACTTCTACTCCGTAACGTACAGCGGCGCCGGCGAAGTCGCGCAATTTTCCAGAATTCGACGTGGCAATCAGGATTCGCCGTATCATTGTCGGGATTCACCAGTTTGCGACGCCGTCTTTAGTTCATAGAGCATCAGCAGAGCGACAAAGATAGAGCTGAGCAAAGAAATCCACGTACCCCACTTGCGGTCCCAAGTTCTCGTAAAAGTAATGTGCACCCGGTTTTCGCCAGCGCCCGCCGGAATCAACATTTGCCCCGTGCCCTCTCGGGTCGTTGTACTCACCGGTTGTCCGTTCACTTCGACTTGCCAAGCAGGGTAATTGAACAGGCGCAGCGCCAGATTATCGGGAGCTGACATTCTTGCCGTCAGCGTTTTCTCCTCCGCATCCCATTGCGACACGTGTATGGCGGCGTGAGCCGCACCCTCGACCGTAACCCGCCGGGCGTCTTGATCAATCGACGAAGCATCGGCCCCGGCGGGTGTGTATTCGTCCGTCCCTTCGTATCCCTTTCCGTTCGCCATGTTGTCCTGCATCTCGCGCAAATCTGCGGTCGTATCCCACCACGGCTGCTGAAAGTGATGCCATACAAATCCGAGCGCACCCAACATTGCTAAATACAAAAGCGCTCGTGACGTCCATCGCTTGATGGCGAACGTGAAAAATAATGCGAAGGGAACGCCGAGGCACAGCGACCAGCGCCAGGGAAACTGCATGAAGCGAAGCTTGGGAAGGATTTCCCACAGCGGATTTGTGACCGCCAACATGACCATGCTGCAGGCCGCGGCCCAGATCGCCAGCGCAAACCACAGGGATCGATTGCGGCTTCCCCAGCCTCGTGCCACCCACGCAGTCCCCAGTGTCACAATTACTTCCATGGCCGCGATCCATGAGATCAGCCGGTTAAAGGCGTCGTGTTCGGCATCTCCAGTGTGAACGAAAAGAAAATTGTCCAGAGGACGTGCGCCCGGAGAAATTGCCTGCGCAATGTTGATCCACTTCTGTTCGTAGACGGCGGGTAGCAAGTAAAACGCCGCGAGGGCTGCACCCAGAAGCACAGCGGACGCTCCGACCAGCAGCACGCGGGGCGAGCGCCTCTGCCACGCAACAACTACCAGCAGCAGCGCCAGCGAATAGTGGATCATCACTGCGGCGGGAGCATTGATTAGCCATGCCCCGGCCAGCATCGCGGCCAGCAGGACAATCACCCGCCGACCTCTCTCCTCTGACCGCATTACCAGCAACAGCAAGATTGGAACCAATGCTGCGGCCAGCAGTTCGGCGAAAGCGCTGCGCCAGTAGACCGTCACCAGATGATAGGGATTTACCGCATAGAGCACTGCTGCGAAAGTGGCGTCACGACGGTCGAGCCATTGCCGCGCCAGCATGAACATTGAAGCGCCGGCAGCTACCAAGGCCAGCCAAATGTAAATACTTGGCACCAGCACCCAGGGAAAGATGGAAGTGAGGAGGGCTCCCAGAGTCCACGATGCGGGTGGATAGAAGATGAAACGCGGCTCTCCATAGGCAAAGTGCGCCATCGCTGCCCAATGCGGATGGATTATCCCGTGCTTCCACTGCGAAAACACCTCTAGCCAGGTGTACAAATGGAATTCAACGTCGTGACCCGAGGGAGTTCCTAGAAAAAAGAAAGGTATCTCTACTGCGAAGGCCGCGGCTGCTATCGAGACCAGCGGTCCCCACAAGAGTGGAGGACGCACCTGATTATTTCGGTGAATCAGGATTCCGCTGGCAAGCTCGCCAGGAGCCGGTCCTTTAGGCTTTCCGGATTGGGTGTGCTCCGCCAGCTTTGTCCCTGCGGTCCGCGCCGAAACGCGGTTGACCTGCTCGTAACATATTCGCACACGAGCTGTGCAGAACCGAATTCCGATTTAACCCATTTTTAATATTCCTGAAACCAAAGAACGAGTCGAGTTAGGTATCTTTCTCACATTGGGGTGGAACAGACCACGGAGTGGTGAAGGATTCGCACCAGAGACGGGGCGCCAATTCTTCACCCTCCGGAGTAATTCCTCAAGCTTTCTGCACCCTGCGTTTTTCTATGCCGTGCTTACCCAGAAGGATTTCACCCCAGCTAACTTTCAGCGAGGCTTTCTTGAACGGGAAGTTCTTATCGGGATTCTAGTTTACGAGCGTTTCGCCGGAGCGCTGGCGGCGAAGTTCGGCGGCGAAATGGTCGGGGTGAAGAGAGGAGCCTTGGCGAAGCAGTTCGAGCAAGGGGTCTTCCAGTTCGTCGGCAGCAACCTCTGATTCAGCCGGATCGGCTGGGCCTGTGACGAATTGGCTCAAATCTGCTTGCAAGGCCCGCGGAGAGATGTTCAGTTCTGGCGTGGAGTCAGGACAACCGCGAAGCAGACTAATCAGATTTCCTACTTGGGCTCGCTGTTCGGAGGTTCGGGAAGGGAATTCAACTCCCATCCCAAATCCGGGATGCATCACCCGCACCATACCTTCAATGTGGACGGCCATCTCCCCGGTTTTGAGACAAAGATCAATTAATGCCTTTTCGGGAAATGGCGAATCGGTCTCCACATAGCAGCCCCCTAAACTGAGATCGGTAAGCTTGCAGTGAGGCACGGTTTCTTCCGCGCCGCCGCCTTGCGTTCCTGCCGCGGCACGCAACCACACTTGAAGTCGAGCCTTGACAGATTCGTCTAAATCCAAGAAATGGACGCCGGTCTGACCGTTTGCATTCGCCCACGCTACCTGCCCATGAGCGTGCACTTCAAGGCTTCGATCGGGCAACTCAAAACGGAAATTCAGAACAGAGGCAGGAGTTTGCGGGTCTGCGGTGAGGACCTCCATGCCGGTTTCGCTCAGATCGAGCAGAATGCCCTCGGCTTTACGGGAATCTGGCAGGGTGAGTTCGACCGGAGCTTGCACGGGTACACGTTGCGCCCGGCGTCGTTCCCGCTTTAAGAGGGCAGCCACGGCTCGCAGGCCAGTCTTGGCTTTTTCGTCGGAAAGTGGCTTGTAAAGAACGAAATGCGCCCCACCGCTCAAAACTTCACGAACCCGCGCGCGTTCCGCAACCAGAGCCAGCGTAATAGGAGTGCTGGCCGGGTTCAGCTTTCTCGCCTGTGCCAGCACTTCTTCGGCAGCTTTTGCATCTCCGAAGTCAAGGATAAGGGCATCAAAACGTTGCTGATGCAGACGATCGATGGCAGCGGCAACGTCGCTGAAACGTTCCACTGCTATCCCGGTGACGGGTAATACCCGGCATAGGATTTCGGATGCGAAATCGTCACTCGAGATCAGCAATGCGAGAAGGTTCATAACTAAATTCCCCGCAGGGGCGCGGCGAGGCTAGGGCCACCGCGGAGCCGTAGGCCGAGTCGCCTTGGAAGCACCGGCGTTCCCGCTTCCGGCGCCAGCTTTGGCTGCCATAGCTTCGGCAGGCGTTGCCTCATCTACTTCCGTCAGGATTGCGCTGTCGTCATCGTCGTTTTCCGCCAGCAATGGAGCCACTTCGCGCAGCTTCTCTGCCGCCTGCTGGAGCATCTCAATCTGCTTACCCAGTTGGGCGTACTTGGTCTGCTTCTGCCGCAATACTTCGTGAATATCTTTCATAGGAGGACCCTCTTTGGAGAATGCTAGGAGGGAGAAGCGGCGGGGTCAACGGTAATCCCAGCTTGCGGGTTACTGCGGTAATTGGGCGTACGTGAAGTTGGAGCAGGAAAGTTCCTGCGAGCAAAGCAAGAGCCCCGCTGATCGCGGGGCTCTTGAGAGGCGGATAGAGCGAATTTACGCTTTCAGCTTCCTACGAACGACTCCAGCCAGACCAACCAGTCCGGTTCCAAGCAACCCAAGAGTGCCGGGCTCGGGAACGGTGGTGATTACGGTGTCGCCGCTAGCCAGCGGTACCGATCCGGTAAAGCCGTTCTTGCCAGCGTTAAAGGTGATTTGTACGGTTGCGCCGTTCACCGTGGCACCGTTGTACCACGTGCCGGAGATCGAACCATACAAGGTGTAGCAGATGGAGCCGTCGGTGCCGCAATTGGTGTTCTCGACCCAAGTCACGTTGCCCACGAAGGAGCCAGTGAAAATCGTCGATGGCAGGCCGTCGGTTCCATTGCCTGTAATATTGAAGCTGCTTCCCGTGCCACTGAACGTGCCACCGGTCACCAGATTACCGGAGGTGAGTGCGCCGGTTGTAAAGCTGACGCTGCCGCACGGCATCGAATATGAACAGGTGCCATTTCCAAGGCCGATCACAGTCGTCAGGTTAGAGCCGCTTAGGGTCAAGCCAGCCGTGGTTCCTGCGAGCGTTCCACCACTATTGCCGAAATCCACGCTTCCCGCAAAAGCCGCCATAGGCAAAGCCAGGGCGAGTACAGCCATCATAACTATCCGCTTCATGTTGCAATCCTCCCCAAGAACAATCCTGGAAAATTCGCTCAAATCCCTCGAAGGCTTCAGGCCTTCCCTGGCGGGGCCAGACGCTGCACCCGCACTGCTCTAATAGCATCCTGCGTGCCAAACTAGATAAAAAGCTAAACTGTTGATTCTACTATGTTTAGCGTGCTTAACAGGGCGACGTTTCAATTTGAAACTGCAAACCGATGCACACTAATACAGCCCTTTTGCGTCCGCTGCCTTAGGATCAATGCGCCTAAACATATAGGACGCTCGCCAGCTGACTCGATCACAGGCTGAAAAGTTTAGTTCACAAACTATTGAAACGCAAGGTGAATCGCGACCTAACTACAAGCCGGGTCACCATATTGGTAAATGCCTGAAAGAAAAAAGCCGCCGGAGGAGCTCCGGCGGCTGAGTTGGCGCCCTTAACTCTTTCGTCGATTTACTGCCCGGTTCCTTTCACCGAGATGGTTTGCGGACTGCCAGGGCTGTTGTCAAACAGCTTGTAAGTCGCACTCTCGGATCCCACAATTGATGGATCAAAGGTAAGGCTAAACGTACAGTTTGCTCCAGCCAGCAGGGTTCCGCTACAAGGCGGATTCCCCGAGGTGCTGCCAAAGTCGGCGCTATTCGTTCCGACGATGTCAGCTCCTCTCAGAGTGAGTGTGGTGGTGCCCACGTTGTAGACAGTGATGGTTGAAGAAACCGTCGTTCCCTTGGACACCGTGCCGAAGTTGATCGAGGTGCTGGAGAACTTGATGCCGGTTCCGGTGCCTTGCAACGCCACAGTTTGTGGGCTGGTGACATCAGTATCCGCAATGCTCAAAAGGCCCGAAACGAAGCCAACCACGGTAGGTTTAAAGCTCACGTTCACGAAGCAGGTGGCCAATTTAACCAGTACCAAGCTGTTCGTGCAAGTGGTGCCCGAAGCATTGGCGAACGGTCCGGTGACCGTGACCGCCGGATTGCCTAAGGTAATGGACACTCCGGTATTGTTTGTCAGGGTGACCTTGGTGGATCCACTGGTGACGCCTACGGCCGTGGTCGCGAATGTAACCGAAGTCGGGCTGAGCGCAACGTTGCTGATGCCAGTTCCGGAAACTCCCACTAGCTGCGGGGTTGTAGGATCTGTATCGTTAATGATTACCGAGCCCTTCTTCAGTCCGGTGGTGGTGGGGGTGAAGGTCACACTGATGGTGCAACTTGCTCCTCCATTCAGCTTGCTGCCGGAAGCCGGACAGGTGTTGGCCGAGATGGCATAGTCAGTAGTTTCATTCAATGTGATGCCGTTCATGGTAATGGCAGCGGTGCCCGTATTTTTTACCGTAACCGTCTGGGCCGCGCTGGTAGTTTTTACTAATTGGTTGGCAAAATTTAAGGGAGCTCCGGTAACCGAGATGGAAGTTGCCGTTCCCGTCAAAGCGATCATGGACGCGGTGTTGAAGAAACCGTTGGTGTTTACCGTGACGCTGCCCGCTGCACTGCCGGAAGCGGTCGGCACGAAGTAGATATACATGCTACAGACCGCTCCGTTGGCCAGACTCGCAGGACAGTCATCGGTCTCGCTAAAGGGACCGGTCACCGACACGCTGGAGATGGTCAAAGGTCCCACTGCGCTTAGGGTTACTGTCTCTGGGGCGCTGACCGATCCCACGCTGGTCAGTGGAAAAGTGGCGCTCCCAACCGAGGTGTTAAGCGCGGCAAAGGCCGTGATGCCGCGGATGCGGAAATTGTACTCATCCGCCACCAGGAAGTTGCCCGAAGAATCAACTGAAATTCCCGTGGGATAATACAGTTTGGCGCTGGTCGCCACGCCGCCATCCCCGTAGTACGCTGCAACTTGGGGAGTGCCGGCAAAAGTCGTCATCATCCCCGCCGTGTTCACCCAGCGTAATAGTTGATTGTTTGTGTCCGCAATGAATAGGTTGCCGTTCGCGTCCACGCGTACTCCAGCCGGATTCGCGAGGGCCTCTTCCGTGGCTGGACCGTCTCCGGTGTAGCCGCAAGCGCCTGTTCCCGCCACGGTGCTGATGTTGCCAGTAAGAGCGTTGACTTCCCGGATGCGGCAATTGCTCGTATCGGCAATAAAAACGTTGCCCGAGCTATCCACGGTCACACCATCCGGGTAGTACAACTGGGCTGCGGTGGCCGGACCACCGTCTCCCGAGTACCCCCCTCGCTGCCCGATGCCAGCGATGGTGTTGATGGTTCCACTCGTGACCTCGCGGATCGTCTGATTGTAACTGTCGGCGATGTAGACGTTATTCTTGCTGTCAACAGAAACTCCTGCGGGATAATAGAGTTCGGCGCTGGTCGCTTTGCCTCCATCTCCAGTGAATCCGCACCGTTGCGGAATTCCTGCAAAGGTGCTGATCGTTCCGGCAGTATTGATTTCGCGGATGATGCAGTTGTTTGTGTCCGCGACATAAATGTTTCCTGAGCTGTCCCTGGCAACTCCATAGTTGGCGTTGATTTCTGCGCTGGTCGCCTTGCCTCCGTCACCCGAATATCCGCCCACGCCGGTTCCAGCAAAGAAATTGACCAGATTGGTCGACTTCACTAACTCACGTACCAGGTAATTATTGGTGTCGTTTACAAAAACGTTTCCGGATGGGTCTCCGTACACTCCAAAGGG
Organism: uncultured Acidobacteriota bacterium; assembly: GCA_963758565.1. Classification (GTDB taxonomy): domain Bacteria; phylum Acidobacteriota; class Terriglobia; order Terriglobales; family Acidobacteriaceae; genus Sulfotelmatobacter. The sequence continues at coordinate 304,140 of CAVWVX010000003.1, forward strand.
ATAGTTAAAGACCACGCCCTGAGGAGCTTGGCCGGTTAACAAGGTGGGCACATTGTAGCTGCCATTTCCCGCAACTGTGTTGATGTTGCCCCCGACCGTGAATAACCGGATGCGGTAGTTGTACTGATCGGCCACATAGATATTGGATCCACTGATGGCCACCCCGGTGGGCTGGTTGAAGCAGGCAGCCGTGGCCTTGCCGGCGTCGCCACAGAAGCCCGCCGAGCCTGTGCCCGCCACGGTGCTGATGTTTCCGCCAACGGTAAACTGCCGAATCCGGTAATTATTATTGTCGGCGATCGTTACTGTGGTGCCGCTCACTGCCAGCGAATAGACATTGGTCAGTTCGGCAGAGGTGGCGGGTCCGCTGTCCCCGGAGAATCCATACGTGTGGTTTCCAGCCACCGTGCTGATTTTCAAACTGGACTTGGTTACTTCCCGGATCACGTAGTTGTTGGTATCGGCGATGAAGAGATTGCCGCTACTATCGGCTGCCAAACCCTGCGGATAATAGATTTCAGCCCCGGTGGCCAACGAGCCGTCGCCGGTATAGCCGCATGTGCCATTGCCAGCGTATGTGGTGATGGTGTTGCTGGAGATTACCAGCTTGCGAACGCGGCAATTATCGGTGTCGGCGATGAACAGGTTTCCCGAACTATCCAGCGCTACGGCCGCGGGATAATACAACTGGGCCGCCGTACCTTTTCCTCCATCCCCGCTGTAGCCGCAGGAATTTCCTATGCCGGCGATGGTCGTGATCGTGCCCGCGGTGTCGACCTTGCGCACCACGCAGTTGTACTGGTCGGCAAAATAAACGATGCCGGTGCTGTCCACCGCTAATCCAAAAGGTCGGTACAGACTGGCGTTTGCCGCTCCTCCCGTTACCCCGTCTCCGGTGAAACCTTGGGCGCCGGAGCCCGCCACCACGGTTAAGGTACCGCTGGTATTCACCTTGAATATGCGGTTTTGATAGTAACCCGTGATGTAGTAGTTTCCCGAACTGTCGACAGCCACGCCGACCGGGTTATACAGGTTGGAATCCAGGGCAGGGATGTCGTTGGGCCCGCCTCCTACAGCCGTAGTGATCACATCTTGCTGCGCCAGCGCGTTTAAACTCAGCAACAGGGCGCTCAGCATTAAAATCATTCGAGTGGTAAAGCGGCGCATAAAATTCTCCTGGGAAGCCTTGGCTTCGAGCTGTCTTCTTGTTGAACAATCTCGTCTTTAAAGCACGGGCTGGGGACGCATCTGGGCACCCTTTTGCCAGGTCTGCCCGCTGCCGTCCTGATAGATAATCACCACGTTCGGTTGCGCTGGAGGCTGCAGCCAATCTTGATATTCTCGTTTCGGTACTGTGAATTCCTGTACCAACTGCACGTCACGATTCTTGTGCCACACCTTTACCGTAGGGAAGTTGCCCCGGAGCGCTATCTCGCCCGGACCGCCTTGCAGAGTGACCACCGCCCCTTTGATATCAGTGTCGCTATAGTTAAACAGGCGCAGATGCAGCGTAAGGTGAACCATCTCGCCCTGTTCCTGAACTTCAGTAAATCCGTAGGTGCCTGCGAAATCCCGCCCGTCTTTCGCTGTTGCTGCAACGGCGCTCAACAAAAAAATCGTCAGCAGCGCGCTGACGATTGACGTACGCGAAGTACCAAAGAACCGCATAGTTCCTCCTTGAAATTTGCACGGCAAAGCAACCTCACAAACCACCACCGAGGCGGAGCCTTCCTGGCCATAGCTGGCTGGTCCCGCCCCTTCAAGACAGGGTTTAGCGGGGCAGCTCAGCCGAAGCCCGGCCTGCTAACCGCCCATAAAAAACTCCACACCTCACGAGGGAAGAAAACTCAGACGGAATGCGCCACGGAGCCTTACCAGACGCGGCGGCAATTCTCCGCTTGGAAAAACATCTTGTCAAGATGAAGATTTTTGCACAGTACAGAGCGCTCTAAATGGTTTGGCCGAGCAAGGCTCGAAGCCTTCGGGAGAGATTCGTCGCCAAAGAGCGATAAAAGCGTGAAGCTAGATGCGGGAAAAGTTCGAACAGGTTTTCCAAGGCAGGATGATCGAGATGGTAAGCGTCTATCTCTCCTTCGGCAATTACGCTGGCGCTGGCCGGGGCATCTTCCAGAAATGACATTTCGCCGCAGATTTCTCCCGGCCCAATGGCGCGCACCCTAGCTTGGGACGGAATCTCCACCCGGGCCGTTCCCTTGAGCAACAGATAGACCCCATTCGACTTCTTGCTCCTTTGCACCATGACATCACCTTTCCTGAAGGTGACGCGGAGGGCTTTATCGGCGACCAAGGCCCAATCGTTTGTGGTCAGATAGATCAGGCCATTTTTCGAAGAAGAGAGTACCGACAGTTCTTGTTCACTAGATTTTGGCATGGCGCGCGCGCGACCCAGTTTTCCGGAGAGCAGTCCGGCATTTACAGAAACAAATCCTGCAACAGGGAACAGATGAAACAGCGGTATGAAACCAGACTAGCAGAAATTTAAAAGACTGTGAGGCTGTGGCATCAAGGAAAACACCACCCCTCTGCAGCACCTGGATCAGGACGGGAAACTGGTTCACTTCTCCTTCGCAACGGCTTCCTGCACCTCGTCGCTGACCACGCTGAAATACATCAACCGAGCGCGGCCGAAAGATGTAGTAATGGCGCAGTCTGTGGCATCACGGCCAGTAGCCATCAACACTCGTCCGATGCGCCGGACATTGTGCCGCGCGTCAAATGTCCACCACCGGCCTCCCAGATAAACTTCAAACCAGGCGCTGAAGTCCATCGGACTGGGAGCCACGATTACCCCAATGTCTCCCAGATATCCGGTGGCATAACGCGCCGGAATGTTGAGGGCGCGGCAGAAAGTAATCGCTAGATGTTGAAAGTCGCGGCAAACCCCCACCCGCTCGGTGTATACACCCAACGCGGTGCGGATGGGATTGGAGAATTCATATCCGAAAGTAACTTTGCTATGCACCCAATCGCAAACTGCTTTCACGCGCTGCCATCCACGCGGTGCGTTCCAGAAAAGCTCCGCTGCCGTGTTCGATAAGAGATCCACTTCGCAATAGCGGCTGTTCATGAGGTAGGGCAGTACGTCGGTGGGCAACTTATCGATGGGGATTTCCTCAGCATCGATCCCTTCTTCATCGGGCTTTCCCGAATCTTGAATCAGCGTGGAATTATGGAATCGAATCCGCCCTGAAGGCGCCAATATTCGGCTGGCGTGATTGCCAAATGTATCCTCGTAGTTTTCAATTTCAACCTTAGGGTCGGTCTTCAGTTCGTCAGGCTCGAGCAAATACTGTTTTCGCGACGGATGAACGTTGAGCAGCGCGACGATGGGAACCTCTCCCACCGTTTCGAATTGAATGTCGTAGCCTAAACGAATCTTCATAAATTGGATCAACTCTCACAGGTAAAGGTGCTGGCGCAGTTAAGATGCAGAAACTAGCACGTCCTCCGCGAAATCTTGCTACATTTTTCTTGCTGCGTGCCATTACAAATTCCGCATCCTAATCGGTGTATCATGCGGTAGCTTCACTCTCGAGGGAAAAGTGACTTATTGTTTGGGAATTGCCACGCGCGAAGGGCTTGTACTCGCCTCCGATTCAAGAACCAACGCAGGCTTTGATCAGGTAAACACGTGCAGGAAGATGTTCCGCTTCGTGCAGCCAGGAGAGCGGGTCTTTGTCATTTTGAATAGCGGTAGCCTCTCCATCAGCCAATCTGTAATTACGCTCTTGGGGGATGATTTCAATTCTGGCCGCGGACTCGCCCAGGCGAACTCTTTATACGACGCGGCGCGAATTGTCGGCGACTGTGTACGGCGCGTCTCTGATATGGACCGTGCTTCGTTGGAGCGCGATTCCTTCAGCTTTAATGTTCACCTTCTGCTTGGCGGTCAGGTTCGCGGCCAGGAGCCGAATCTGTATCTGATCTATCCTCAGGGAAACCCGCTGGCGGCGACCGAGGACTCTTTGTACCTGCAGCTCGGCGAGTGTAAATACGGCCGGCCCATTCTCGACCGCGGCATTCAAGCCTCCACCTCGTTGGAAGTTGCGGCCAAGTACGCGCTGCTTTCGCTCGACGCCACTATGCGCTCCAACGTTACCGTCGGGCCCCCGTTCGATCTTCTCCTTTATAAGAAGGACAGCCTGGAAATCACCCGCTACCGGCGCGTCTTCGCCGGGGACCGGGATCTGAACCTCATTCACTCGAGCTGGGAGCAATCCCTGCGCCGCGCCGTGGAACAGCTTCCCGACATCGAATTCCAATCTTCAGGCAACGAAAGTGCCGCCACCGGCACCAGAGAAGTCGCGCGAACCGCCTGACAGGCGGAGGGATCGGTACGCGCGGTTTCATCGATAGGGCGAATCAGTTTTCACGATCATTGATTTGCCTACGATGAGCTATTCTGGCGGGGCATTAAGCGGGGCCGTATGATCATAGAAATGGATACGTCCGAGCGCGGCGGTGCCGAGGCCCTGCATCGCTACGAGTTTAACGGCGCTTACGACGAGATGTACAGTAGCCTCGACCATCCCCGAAAACAATACCGCCCCCTGCACAACCTGCTTCTCAACCTCGACGCCGACGAACTGCGCCGCAGCAAGCACGAAGCCGATCAGTCCTTCTTCAATCAGGGCATCACTTTCACCGTGTACGGTAATGACAAAGGCACCGAGCGGATTTTTCCTCACGATCTTTTGCCTCGCATCATCACCGCCGCGGAGTGGGAACGCATTGATCGCGGCCTGAAGCAGCGCATTACTGCTTTGAATTTATTCTTAAAAGACGTTTACCACGACGGCAAGATTATTGCCGATGGCGTTGTGCCCGGCAGCATCATCTACACCTGCAAACACTATCGCCGCGAAATGCGCGGCATCAAAGTTCCCCGCGATGTTTACGTGACCGTGGTGGGCACGGACCTGATTCGAAATCCGGAAGGGAACTTTGTGGTACTCGAAGATAATCTTCGCGTGCCCAGTGGAGTTTCCTACATGCTGACCAGTCGCCGGGTGATGAAACAGATCTTCCCTGGATTATTCCAGAAGTGCCGCGTGCGGCCTATCGAGCAGTACAGTCAGGTATTGCTTTCCACTCTGCGCTCGCTGGCTCCCGAAGGCCGCTCCGATCCAACTGTGGTTTTGCTCACGCCCGGCTCGTACAATTCCGCTTACTTTGAGCATACGTATTTAGCGCGCCAGATGGGGATTGAACTGGTCGAAGGCCGCGACCTCGTCGTCCACGACAACATGGTCTACATGCGCACCACCTTTGGCCTGCAGCGCGTGGACGTGATCTACCGCCGAATCGACGATGATTATCTCGACCCGCTCGTTTTCGAACACGGTTCTTCCCTCGGCGCCGTAGGACTCTTTAACGCGTATCGCGCAGGAAATATCGCATTCGCCAACGCACTGGGAACGGGCGTGGCTGACGATAAGGCAATCTACGCCTACGTGCCGAGAATTATCCGCTACTATCTCGACCAGGATCCGATTATTGAAAACGTAGAAACCTTGTTGATGTCCGACCCTGGCCAGCGTGATCACGTTTGCCAGCGCCTTGATCAGTACGTGGTTAAAGCTGTGGGCGAATCGGGCGGCTACGGTATGTTGATCGGTCCGCACAGCACCGCTGAACAACGTTCTGAATTCAAAGACAAAATAAATGCCGATCCCCGAAACTACATCGCGCAGCCCACCATCAACCTCTCCACTGCGCCCTGTTTTGTCGATGGGAATATCGAGCCCCGCCACGTCGATCTTAGGCCTTACGTCCTTTACGGAGAGAAAATCAACGTGATCCCTGGAGGCCTGACCAGAGTTGCGTTGCGAAAAGGGTCTCTGGTCGTAAATTCTTCCCAGGGTGGAGGCTCGAAAGATACGTGGGTTTTGCAAAATTAACGTTTTCAGGATCAGGTGCCATCGTCTATGCTTTCCCGCGTTGCCGACAGTCTCTATTGGATGAGCCGCTACTTCGAGCGCGCCGATAACGCCGCGCGCGTGCTGAAGGCTACCTATGGACTGATTCTGAATCCCGCGAAATTTTCCAGCGAAGAACGCTGGTTCCGCGCCGTCTCATCGCTCGCTCCCGGTGCCGCCTCCTACACTGTCGATCCGCAGCGCGCACTGTTTATGTTGGTCGCCGATCCCGAAGGCTCGTTCTCGATTGTGAAATGCATTAGCGGAGCCCGCGACAATGCCCGCCAGGTCCGCGAAGAAATCAGTTCAGAAATGTGGGAGCATGTGAACCGTCTCTACCACGACGTCACCGGGTCGATGCTCCAACCGAACGACGACGCAGCCGCCATGCGCGTGATCAGCCTGGTTCGCGAAGGCTCCTACCGCTTCAGCGGAATCTCCGCTGCCACCATGAATCACGACGAAGCCTGGCACTTCATCCAACTGGGGAAATATATCGAGCGCGCCTGCAATCTCTGCGTCCTGCTCGACGCATATTTCGTCGCCGACAAACACGCCGATGACCTGGATTGGGTTGGCCTACTAAGCAGTTGCGCCGCCTTCGAAGCCTACTGCAAAGCCTGCACTGCCGAACTCAAGCCCGAGCGCATCGCAAACTTTCTGTTGCTGAAACCTGAGTTTCCTTACTCCGTTCGGTACTCTCTCGACCGCATGCACGAAGCCTTGACTTCCATCAGCAATCTTTCCTTAAGCCGTAGAACCGAACCCATCGAAAGACTTATCGGTCGCCTGCGTTCGATGGTGGCCTATGTGCAAGTAGCGGAAATCTTCCGCACTTTGCATAAATACCTTGCAGAAATCATCGAGCAATGCCGCGAACTCCACGCCGCGGTCCACGAAGTGTATATCGACTATCCGATTGAGGCGGCCTTCGAATCCTAAATGTTCTACGCCATTCGCCACTTCACGCGTTACCGCTACAGCCATCTCGTCTGGCAGAGCATGATGGAAGTTCGCATGCACCCCAGGAGCGAGGGCAGCCAGCGCTGCTTCGTCTTCCAATTATCGGTAAACCCGCGCGCCCGGATTTTTGGCTACACCGATGCCTACGGCAACCTCGTCCATCACTTCGATCTGCCCGCGCGCCACGGCCAGCTCACCATTATTTCGGATGCGTTGGTGAATATTGAAGAGGCGCCGCCCCATCCCGAAACCATGGGATACGAAGGTTGGCAGGAGCTCGAGCAACTCATCGAAAAGAATGATTACTGGGACATGCTCATGCCCAGCCGCTTCGCGCGCTCCTCTCCCGAACTGGAGGACCTAGCGCGAGAGATCGGAGCGTCCGAAAGGAAAGATCGCAGCCCTCTCGCTTTCCTGCATGACATTTGTTCCGGCGTGAATCGCAGTTTCAAGTACGTCAAGAAAAGTACGTCAGTGAATTCTCCCATAGAAGATGCCCTCAAATCTCGGCAGGGAGTCTGCCAGGATTTCGCTCACATCATGATCGCGCTCGTCCGCAATGCCAGCATTCCTTGCCGCTACGTCAGCGGATATCTTTATCAAAACCAAAGTAGCGGTACCGACCATCCTTCCGCCGATGGCGCCACCCACGCCTGGGTGGAAGCGCTGGTTCCAGGATTTGGTTGGATGGGCTTCGATCCCACGATGAACCGCCTGGCGCAAGGCCAGCACATTCGCACCGCTATCGGACGCGACTACGCCGACGTGCCTCCGACCATGGGTGTGATGAAGGGCAAGGCCGACACTCAACTGCAGGTTCGTGTGCGGGTCACTCCCTCGCAAGCCGTACTCCCGCCGGACGAAGAATTCGCCGCCGACGAAGAATGGTCGCAGTTCCTGGAAGAAGATCAGCAATCCCAGCTGGTCGAGATGCAGCAACAACAGCAGTAGACAAGACGTTGCGGAAACTTCAAACTGTAAACCGTGCACGCGGACGAATCGAAGATGTCGCCTCCAACCCTCTCAGCCATCTCACCCTGCTTCATCGTCAGTGACGTCGATCAAACCATCGCCTTCTACCGCGACCAACTGGGTTTTGAAACCCGTTTCCGCCAGCCCGAACAGGACGCTTTTTTCGCCATCATTGGCCGCGACGGCGCGCAGATCTTCCTCAAGGCTGAGCGAGGCATAGACCCGGTTCCAAACTCGAAGCGTCATCGTCACCTGCGCTGGGATGCGTTCATCTATGCACCCGACCCAGACGCGCTCGCCTCCGAATTAGCCGCTCGATTTCCCAACGGTTCTGCCGCCTTCACTTCGCCGCTCCAAGATACCCACGACGGCCTTCGCGGCTTCGAAATCCGAGACCCCAACGGCTACATTTTGTTTTTCGGCAGGCCAAGGTAATCGCCATCCCCGGCGATACCGAGCCCGCGGGGGTAATTGCCGGTTTACAACAATCGCTTCGAAGTGCAATCCTTGTCACATTCTCGCGTTGGGCACCATTCCTCTGGAGCAATCATGGTTCAAGATAGCTTTATTCCGGTAGCAAACATTCCGCGGCTGCAAAATGACCTCGTTGAGCACGGGTTTAGTCGTCAGCCCCTCAGAGTCGATTTAGACGTTGCGCGCACTCTGGAAGCGTTATCCCATGCGGCGTGGTCCATTCCCAGGGATAAATACTATGAGGCAGGCGACAGGTATCGTTCCTTAAATCGCCTCCGGGCCGAGATTGTCGAGGGTGGTGTGAAGGTTTGGTTGAGCGAAGAGACTACGCCCTATGTGCAGTTAAAAAAATATAACACCACACTAGGCGACCAGCCGCGAGAATACGCTCCGCTGCCCCCGTCGATCGCCGGTTCAATGGGGATTCGCAAGATGATTGCTCATCATCTTCATCATCTCCCGCTTTCGTCCGTGGGGATGAGGTATCTGGTCAACAGCCATCTAATAAGGTTCACCGCCACGCCGGGCCGCCCCTGTGACACGAGCCCGCCGGGTCTACATAAAGATGGGGAAAAATACATCGCCACGCATCTCGTGGGCCGCTGCGGCGCTCACGGCGGCGAAGTCGTCATAACCGACAATGACATGCAAGAGATTGACCGCTTCACCATGCGCGAATCGGGGGAGTGTTATGTCTTCGACGATGATCGCGTTTGGCATATGCTGACGCCCGTGACCGTACTACCGGGCAATCAATACGCTTACCGCGACACGCTGGCATTCGATATGCTGCCAGAAGGCTGGGAACCCGAGAAGTGATCGTGGTCGATCGGGTTTTGTAACCGCTTGCAGCAGTTGAAAAAATTGATGTTTGCTTCCGAGTCGGCTCGTCACTCGGGAGTTTGATTCTTGGGTTGCGAGGCGCGATAGACCCAATAGAGTCCCGCCGGGAAAGAAACGAGCCACTCCTACTTCTCGCCCTCCACTCCGCGCCCCACCCGGAACACGTGCCCATCGGGATGGCGAAGATGCATCTCGCGAACTTTCCATGGCATATCGGTGGGAGGAAAAGTAACCTCTAGCCCAGCGGCGACGCAGTGTTTGTGCATCGCGTCCACGTCGTCCACCCAGACCGACATCCAGACGCCTTTGTCGCCCTCTTCATCACCTTGCTGCTGAAACGTGGTGGTGTTCGCGCCGCGGCCACGGCCGCCTTGTCCACCCAGACAAAGAAAGATGCAAACTTCCTGTCCCGATCCCACCGCGCCAAACGTCGGAGGCGTTCCCCAATCCCACAATTTCTTCCATCCCCACTTCTCAAACCACGCCACTGTGCTGGCAATGTCAGAAACATTCAATATCGGAGTCAACCCTTTAGCTTCCATAATCGCAGCAGGATACCACCGCCGCACGGCCGCCTTCTGAAAAATCGGCCACACCTCAGCTGTCACTAAATCATGGAAGTTGCGTTTGAGCAGGAGTGAGTTTGGGAGAGTATGGTGCGCCCTGAGAGATTCGAACTCCCGACCTTCTGGTTCGTAGCCACATTCCCACAATAGACCCTCTGGTACTTGTAGGTACTTATGCGCTTGTATTCATGGGTTTATGGGCGTATTATCCTGCTTGTGAAGGTACTTCACGGTATGCCAAAATCCCTAGAAAATGCTACCGCTAGTAGCACAGCGGTAGCAAACTCGATACCTCAAAAAGACAACCGATTTTCTTTTACCCAAAGACGGATTGAGAGGCTTCCAACTCCCAGCGGAGCGCAGCGCGCCTACTACTACGATACTGACGTGCGCGGGCTATGTATCGCGGTTAGCCCGATGGGAAGGAAAAGTTACGTCCTTTATCGCAAGGTAAACGGCAAGCCGGAGCGAACCACGATTGGACCCGTTTCCGATCTTACGATTGAACAGGCACGCGGCGAAGCGTCCCGCATGAATGGGATTATCGCGCGAGGCGGAAACCCCGCAGAGGAACGGCGAGCCATTCGCAGCGAGATGAGCCTCAAGGAATTATTCGGCACGTTCAAGACCCGCTATGCGAACGACCGACTGCGTCCGGCCACGCTGAACAACTACGAGAGTATGTTCGATGCTCACCTGTCGAGCTGGCAGTTTCGCAAATTGTCTACGATCCGAAGATCAGATGTGGTTGCCCTGCATGCGCGGATTGGAAAGACTGCACCATACGTGGCAAACCGTGTAGTGGAACTTCTATCCAGCATGTTCAATCGCGCACGCAAGCATTGGGGTTATTTGGGCGAGAATCCCGCGTCTACCGTCGAAGCTTTCAAGGAGCGTGGGAGGGAAAGGTTTTTAGGCGATGCCGACCCGAAAGAACCAGCGCGGTTTTTTAAAGCTCTCGGGGAAGAGGATGAATTCTGGCAAGACTTTTTCAAGCTTTGCGTTTTCACTGGCGCACGGTGCAGCAACGTCGAAGCTATGGCATGGAGCGATATCAACTTGCAGCGGGGCGAGTGGCGAATCGCGGCGGAGGATGCGAAGGAAGATGAAGCAATTCGGGTCGTGTTGTCACCCGAAGCAATGGAGATTCTAGAGCGGCGCAAGGCGGCGAAAAAAAAGGGTGCCGCTTGGGTGTTTCCTACCACTCGGAAAAGCAAGAGCGGTCATATCGTGGAATCGAAATCCGCCTGGAAGCGAATCCTCACGGCGGCGAAAATTGAAAATCTTCGCGTGCATGATCTACGGCGAACCTTGGGAAGTTATCAAGCGGCGGCGGGAGCTAGCGAGTTAATCATTGCAAAGAGCCTAGGCCATGCGGCGGGATCATCGGCAACCAAGATTTACTCTCGTCTGAATCTCGATCCTGTTAGGGCCAGCGTCAATCTGGCGACGGCAGCGCTAGTTGCGGCGGCAGACTCAAAACTCCTAGAGGCGGGAGCCGAAGATGGCAACTAAGAAAAAAACGATCTTGCCAAACTACGCACCCCCACCACAGGATTTATCCGAACTCGATTGGCACGAGGGAATGGTTCCGCCACATGGTTTCCCCGATTGGCGAACTTGGCACCTATATTTGGACAGCCAACCAAAGAAATTCATAACAACTTTGTCAGAGCGGCAGATATTAAAACAACTCCTGCCACGGCTTTCGCGTAAACAGATTTCAGAACTCAGGCATATAGCGCAGGGCATGATCGAAGGACAAGGCCGACCCTCGCCCAAACTTAAGCTCGCTTTGACTCTCAAATACAAAGCGGCGGGCGACAAGTGGGAGGTAATCGCCCGCAAGGTAAACAGCGAAACGAATTCGTCACATGACTGGAAACACTACGAGAGGCTTTATCGAAGGAACCGAGGGGCCTAAACAATCTTTTTTTATGCCGCAGACAACCGAGAGACATCACGGTACTCTTCAGTCATAAGGAGGCCGTTATGGGTAACCACCAAATGCCACGACGTTTTACCGAGCGGGAAGGAGCAGAATTCTTGGGGATTCAATATCAGACTCTCAAGAACTGGCGGGCGGCGGATCAAGGCCCAGCCTTCTACCGCATCGGAACGAAGATCATATACAGCGAAAAAGACTTGACGGAATGGATGGAATCGCGGCGAAGAGAGCCGCGCACAGCCCACCAGCGCCGAGAGTTAGCTGTTAGCAACGCTTAAGGTCATAACCACCGCGTCAGCGCGGCCCGCCTCACCGAGAGATTCCCAATGCAATAAAGAAAAAGGGCACGGTTCCCGCCGCACCCTTTCAAGGAGAATAGAATGTCATCGTCTGATCACGAGACATCCTTACAGTTCCACCCTAGCAACCCTTATCCATCTCGTCAATCTCGCTGTATCGCCGATCTTGCCTGTACCTTTCCCGCCGTCTGCGGCCCCTATTGCCGTATGCACGCCGCCGATTACTCAGCAAGTTCTAGCCTTTACGGAAGCGCAGCCCGTCGATGTGTGGAACTCGGCGGCGGACCACTCCACCGCAACCGGGGGAGTGCACGATGACCACGACGGATGCAAACGAGCGAGCTACAAGGGTTGAGCGCTACTACCTCGCAAGTGCATTACTCGAACCCTTCCGCCTCAAAACTACAATCCTCAGCCCGCAAAATTTTCTCCTGACCGAGCACGCTGCAATTTACTCTGCGATGCGAAAGTTAGACAACAGCGGAGCCTTCGACCTGTTGTCGATTGCGGACGAACTAGCAGCGGTAGCAGAGTCGAAGGGCTTCAAGTGTCGCTTCGACTATTTGGTCGGGCTCTTAAACGAACCGGGGGCCGTCCCGGAGTGTATCGACCGCTATGCGCGGGAAGTCCGCAAGTGTCACGCCGAACGAGAATTCCTTCGCATCTGCGAAGAACTCCCTCAATCCGAGCCGAGCCGACGAAGAGTGTTACTCACTGAGGCGATGGAGTTGGTTGGGGGTGCACTGTGAGCGCAACAAATGAAGCTCGTGAAATGTCAGGTCATCAACAACATAGCTCGTTAGCGCAAATTTGCGCTAACGATGAACCGCTCGCAATGCACAATTACACAGAAGACGGGTTAGCCCTCACTCTCACCGCGAAGTATCAGGATACGCTCCGGTACGTGAGCGAGTGGGATGCATGGATGTCATGGGATGGCGTCGTCTGGAAACGCGATAAAACCCTCAAAGTATTCGACCTGGCGCGGTCGGTTTGTCGGCGGGCGTCAGAAGGCATCAATGAGAAGCCAGTGAGGCACAAACTTCTACAAGCTTCTACGGTCGCCGCAGTTGAACGGTTGGCCCGGTCGGATAGGCAATTTGCTACCACGGTAGACACGTGGGACGGCGACCCGATGCAACTGAATACCTTGAGTGGCGTGGTAGACCTGAAAACCGGGAAACTTCTTTCCCATAATCGCGCGAATATGCATACCAAGGTCACGGGGTGTGCAATCTCCGACCACGAACCGAAGCTCTGGCTCAGTTTCCTTGGCCGCGTGACCAATGGTGATGGTGACTTGCAAGGATATCTTCGCCGCATGATTGGCTACTGTCTGACCGGGGAAACGACAGAACACGCATTGTTTTTCTGTTACGGAACTGGAAGCAATGGCAAGTCCGTATTTACCTCCACCCTTGCCGGAATTCTTGGCGACTATGCCCGATCCACTCCGGCGGAGGTGTTCACCGAAACCCGAAATGAACAGCACCCGTGCGCGGTCGCTGCGTTGCAATCCGTCCGCCTCGCACTGACTTCGGAAACAGAAAAGGCCTCGCGTTTTGCGGAAGCACGGCTGAAGCAGATGACGGGCGGCGACAAACTCACCGCCAGATACATGCGCCAAAACTTTTTTGAGTTCTCGCCTCAGTTCAAGGTTCTCATCGCGGGCAATCATAAGCCGCGCTTGAATTCGGTCGATGAAGCGATTCGGCGGCGGGTTCACATGATTCCGTTCGCCGTGACCATCCCCGCCGAGGAGCGCGATTCCGAGCTAACAGAAAAACTCAAGGCCGAATGGCCTGCAATCCTGGGATGGGCTATTCAAGGGTGCATGGAGTGGCAAAAGAATGGACTCCGACCTCCGCAGTCTGTTTTGAATGCGACCGAGGACTATCTATCGAATGAAGACCGCATTGGGTTATGGTTGGCCGAGCGCTGCACTATGAACTGCAATTATTCAGTGGGTTCAACTGCTGCCTTTCGCGACTACAAAGCATGGTGCGAGGCGATGAACGAAGATGCCGGGAGCCAGCGGACGTTTTCGCAAGAATTGCTCAGTCGTGATGGCATAGGAGAAAAGCGCACGGCGGCATGTAATGGGTTCAAAGGTTTCGGACTGAAATCGTCTTATTCACAAGGAGAGGTGCAATGACAAACGACGTAGCAATGTGCGGGCCTGAGTGGTTTCGTATCGACCCAGTTCCAAAGTCGGTAATCGACGAAATTACTCCCTTGCTCGACAGTGGGGACCGCGAAACGTACTTACGGGGATGGCTCGCTGTAATGGTGAAGGCTCTTTTATTTTGCCGATCCTCAGCGTCCGCAACTTCAAGGGGAGGAGTTCGCCCGCTACCTCAGAAAAGAATGCATACCCCTAATGACCGATGATGATTTTGCCCGGAGCATCCACACCGTGCTTCGGGTTTCGCGAGAGTTCTACGCAAATAGCCGGAAACCTCAATGAAATTCATTTACTTAATTGCCGAAAAGACTATTCTTTACGGGACCAAGAATACACTCTTGGCTCTGTGGAGGCGGGGCCTATGGGCAACAACAAGGGTAGTCAAACCAAGAAGCCGACGACTCGGATCAAATCCGGCCCACCTCCGCGAAATAGAACTAAGAATCCCCCGAAAGCGGTCGCTTATCTCCGAAACATCGGCGATGGTGAACCCTCCTACTTCTCCGGGGCCGTCTGTGGATAAGGGTAAGACTAAGTTGGTTTTTGAGACTGTGTACGGCGATCCCAAAGACTTTGCTGGACCTAAGAGAGCACCTACAGCCGTTTACGTCAGGGGCCAATACACCGTCTTTAATCGGCCGCGCAAGTTTGAGGTTACGTATGGCGTCCAACATCCCTGAGTTTGCTTTTGGGGGGCGACAGTCATGGAACTTGTGGAACATCAGACTATTTACACCGTACACACACGCACGCGCGTCATACGGGTTAAATGTAGTGATCCTCCACATCCTCCATTGCTCCATGAGAGTGCTAGGCACGACCGATCATTTCCGTGAGAATTGGATTTCAAGGCGCTTTTGCTACGTCTAAGCGCTGCTATAGCTTGAATGCCCCCATATTTCTATCAGCAAAGCGACTCTTTTCTGTTGACGGATTTCATAAGGGGTGCGATAAAGGATTTAGTAGAAGTACATTCGGATTCCGATCCGACCCGCAACACCGAATCCCACCAACGAAAAGCGAGCTAGGCCGACTCTTTCATTCGATTCTGGTTCCTAACCAGAAGGCCAACCCCTCCAATGCATCGCATTATCAATGAGTTTGCAATCCTAGCCTTTTACTTTGCTACGTGGGTGCTACCTAAAGCGGGAAAACAGGGCTGTTCCAACACAGCCCGGCGCTTTTACAGCTCCGGCGGCGGCTTTTGGGTCCCTCATTTTTTGGAAAGTGGGCCGCCCGGACTCACCCTGGCGGGGGGGGTTAATAAATTGAAGGGTCGGCCTAGCAACTTTACGAAAGGGAACTTATGAATACCGATTTACAAGCCAGCAACAATTACGTGCCTGCCAAGTGGGCGACCGATCCCCGCCAGGCAGCGATTCAGAGCCAACGATTCAATGGGCAATTTGTGGATAGTGGCGATGCTTCAGCGGTTGCGGAAATGCTGAAGCAGGATTCTCCCCAAGGAAAATAAGTCGATGACAAAGGAACGTATCAAAGCAATCGCCGCGAGAAAGGTAATCAGGCACCCAGAGAGCAAGCCAGCGCAAATCTTGAAGGCACTGGATTATCTGGAGAAGCGGGACACAGAACAGGCGAAGCCGCAAAGTGAAGTAGAAAAACTGGCGGAGGAACTACATGTCTGACGAAGAAAAGATTTCTCGCTTAGTAGAGATTGCGAACAATCCGAGCCGCGAGAGCGCGGAGCGACTTCAGGCGCGGGAAACACTTCAAAAAGTGGCACCGCATCTGTTCTTGCCGGATCAGCGAATTCTGACCCCGGAACAACATTCAGGATTTCAAACTCTGCTCCTAAGGGCAGAGGAATACGAAAGACGAGAAGTACAAGGAGAAAAATAAGTTATGCCAATGCCCACAAACTTTGGGGACGGAAACACGCACCCGGAGAATTTTGCCCGCGATCCGCGCAATGCGCCACCGCAACCGAACATAGTGACGGCACCGCCTTTGGTTCCGGGGCAGTCTGTCGCAAAAGGGCAGGCTGTAGGAAATCCAAACGGGCCGGGAGTTTTTGTCGCTCTCCATGCAATGACATCGCCTGCCCCTCTGCCACAGTGGCAGTACGGATCAGACGATCACTGGAAATTTTCTCTGGGTCCCAGTTAAAGGGGGCGACGCGATGCGCGAAGACGACTTACTTTTACAGAGTAGAAGGCGGAAAGGACTCATGCCAACATTGACAAAATCCGAAGAAGTAATTGCGCTCGAAGAAGCTCTAGCATTTAAGAACGCTCACCCTAACTATTTTCCCTGCAAGGAAAACCTAGTCATCTTGAACAACTATCTTGAGATGCACAACCTTGCTCCCACCTACCCCAACCTAAAACGTGCTTACGAAGTTCTCACAGAGACAGGCCAGCTTCATCTTTCGACCCCCGACCCCCGACCACTTGGCGGAAGCGCAATTCTTCCGAAGCCGACGATTCAGCGTTACACGGGTTCCAAATACGATCGGACGGAAATCAATCGACTCAAAGCCGAAATTGCCGTGATGGATTCGCGGCAACTCAAGGAATTTCTAGCGGTGAATCAGTGGGACGATTTCCCACTCTGGTTGAAGGCGTAACTTTCTATGGCAGACGCAACGGCAACAACAGACAATGGCAGCACCACATACGCCGACGTGCTGAGCGGTGCGCAGCCCGTAGACTCAGGGCAGCGCGTAGCTACGCCCCCTTACTCGGCGGACAGTCCAGCGCTCGCACCTCAGGTGATTCAGCCCCCGCCTGATGCGTCAAACTTGTCTCGCTCCGGCACAGCGCCAAGTGTTGAAGCCGATCCAGTTCCCGAGCATCGCAGTTTCTTTTCCGAACTGCTGCATGCGGTGGGGGACGTTTTCGGTGGGCCGAAAACAGCGCAGCGGGTAAACCCGCAAACGGGAGCGATTGAAAGTGTTCCCTTATCGACCCGGCAGCGGATTGCTGGCGGCATCGGAACTGCCTTAGTCGGCGCAGCGGCGGGAGCCGCACAGCATGGCCCCGGCTCTGTTGGCCGTGCGGCACTGGCGGGAGTGCAGGCAACACAAGAGCAACAGCAGCGGGACAAGGAGAATTTACTCTCTCAGTCCGCAAACGTTCGCGCCACGGCGAGCGCAGCGCAACAGCAACAATTGACACAGGCGAACCTCGCCAAAATCTCACAGGAAAATGCTCGTTTCGGCCTGGAGAATGTCGCCTTAAAGCGATCACTTGACCAGAATCAGGTGACGTTACTGAATGCACGGCAGGCGGTTCTCAACGTGCCGGGCGTCAAGGTCTTGCAGCACTTCGATAACAACGACCAGATAAATTCACATCTGGAAACAGTCGGGCCAGTTCTTGCGAAGCAGTATGCGATTGATATGGGCAAGAACGAAATTCAGCTACTCGCGTCCCCGGACGGGAAAGGATTCGATGCAGTCGAAATTCCGAAGAAAGTTGGGCAACAGGCCGTTGGAAAAGGACAAAAGCTATATCGCGTAGTGCCCGACGCTAATGATCCGAGCAAGTTGACTCTCGAAACGCACGACGCGGACGAGAACATGCTTTGGGATGATCTGAATTCTTGGAACGGTTCGGCACTGTCGGCCTATAACGGTTCACTGGAAAACAAACAGAAGCTTGCAGATCAGGACCAGCAACGGCTGACCTCACAAGCGACGGCGAGAAAAGAAAACAGCGAAGCAAACCTCGCGGACACGCAAGCGCGAATGCTGGTAGGGCAGCAACAGGCGGACCCGTTCGGCAATGTTTCCAAACTGCCGCAGAAGGAATTGCTCAAGCGGCAAGACTCATTTCAGAAGGACACGGTTAACAAAGCCTACGACGTGGAGAAAGCCTTCACGATGAGTCAGCAGGCCTACTCCGAATACATCGCGGCGGCGAAACAGGGGAAGTCTCTTCCCACTGGCGCACAGTCGATGCTGCTTCTGAGCCAGCATCTAGGAACGACCTTCGGCAACGTAAAAGGATCTCGGATCACAAAAGACATGATCGAATCCCACCTCGGCGCTCGCGGCATAACAGACGATGCTGTAACAGCCGTACAGCGCTTGGTGAATGGCGATCAACTTTCCTCGGGGCAGTGGTCGGCATTCTCCGACTTGATTGCGCAGTCTCGAAACGCAACCTGGGGCAATGCAATCTCCAATGCCAAGAATCAGCAATTGCCGATCACGTTTCTGCCTCGCGGAAACGGAAAGAATCCCATCGACAAGAACACGGCGAAGCTTTACTTGGATGCGGCTGACGGCGATTGGCAGAAGGCCACGGCAGCGGCCCAAAAGCAGGGATGGGTAGTGCAATGACAACGGCAGCGGTCACTCCTCCGCCAAACATCTTCCAGCAGCTTGCGGGAACCGATTCGGCAACTCCGCCCGCTGCTACGCCAACGACAGCCGGGAACATCTTCCAGCGCCTCGCGGAAGGCACGGACGAGCCATCACAGGCGGACGTACAGAAGAAAGTGGATCAATACAGAGCCGCGACCAGTTCCGGGCCGTATGCCCCCGCAGGAGCCGCAGAGCGGGCAATGGGGCAAGAGTTCGGCTCGAACGAAGATCAGGCTATACAGGCCGCTAAAAGCCTTGGCGCTGCCACTGTAGCCACAGCAGCGGGCGTGGGCGGAGTAATGATTCCCGAAGCCTTGCCCGCCGTGCTGCCACACACCATCCAAGGGGTTAAAGCAATTGGATTGTGGGCGCAGCGAAATCCGATGCAAGCCTACATCCTGTTTCAACTGGCAAAAGAATTTATTCCGGGAGTCAAGAAGACCCTCGGGATTGTAGACAAAGCACCAACACCTTGAGAAAACGGAGAACACACAAAATGGCTGAAACCAAACTAACTCACAAGCAATTACTCGCCCTGACAGATACTGAGGGGCTGACTATCGAACAGATTCAAATGCGCACGGCGCTGATCAAGATGCAGAGCGAAGAAAAGTTGCTCGATCTGGCAAACGCGGAAAATGAAAAACACCTGGCGCAAAAATCACAATCCGAGCGGCAATGGAAAGCGAAGTGCGCCGACATTAAAGCGCAGCAAGCCGAGGAAGAACGAATTCAAACATTGTGCGCACATCAAACGGGCGGAAAAGATCGTCAAGGATTTTACGCTGGCGATGGCGACATTTACGGCTATTGCGTTTCGCGGCAGACTTTGCCCACGGGCGAGACTTACGGCTTGTGTGCGCGGTGCGCCAAGGAGTGGCACCACCCAAACCTGGTGGAACGATACTTTCCGGGACATTCCGAGAAGCTCTCTCTGCGCAAAGCCGTGACGCTCGGCCTTTTCCCCCTCGCTGAATATTCCAAAATGGAACGTGAATATCAGGCTATGCTTCGATTCAAAGCTCGCACATTTGAACCCCTCGCTGGAGAAATTCCCGCATCAGTTCAATTCCGCATTCCCGCGCTTCGAGAGCGACTAGAAAGAGAAGGTGCGGAGTTTGCCGCGTACCTGGATAAACTTCCGGCGGCGGAGCGCACGGCAGCGGGTGTACCTGCTTAAATGAGCACTCAGGAAATGGGGGCGTGGACAGCGCTCCTAGTGCGGACCGCGACATCCTACGTTTTGGAAACGCGCGGGCACTCTAACACTTGTGCGTGTGATGCGTGCGAAGAATTATTTGCGATCTGGCTCATTCTTCCGGCAGAAGATCAGGTTGCGATTAAGGTCATGCAGCAGGCATACGCGGGTGTAAGAAGTGACATACCTTGCCTTCCTGCTACCCATGACGACATCGGCAGCCTAACATCCGAAGAATCGCTTTTGCTGCGTACCGCGATTAGTGCGGTTGTCTCACACGCTGATTCAGGCCGACAGCAATCTAATTTGCCCGATCTGCCAGTGCAACTAGTCGGGCTGATTATGAAAGAACAAGTCTTCGCACCCCTCCGGCAGCGGATTTATCGCAGCTTGTTCGGAGCGTAATTCGCACGTCTGACTATTCCCCCGACTCCGCGTCGGTCCAAGCAAAAAACTTCCGGCTCGGTGTCTGAATGAATCGCCTCGCCCGTGCGCTGGTTTCAGCGCTTAGCCTTCTACCCGTTTTATTCTCTGTCCCTCTCTCAGCGCAGACCTACGCGAACGTAGACGATAAAACCTCACCTTGGGGCACCTGCAATTTATGTGCGGGCGGTACGGGTGTCTCTACCGGAGTCTCGCAGACCTTCAACAATGCCAGCCCATCGCTAGACGGCGGTTCGATGCTCCTAAGCATGACGGGCCAGGCAGGACTTCCTGCAGGGCAGACCACAAATCAAATCTGGTACTACAAGCCAGAGGCTACAGGCTCGGTCGATACGTTTATCGGAACGTACAACGTGTACCTGAATTCCGTTTCAAACATTCAAGCCCTTGAGTATGACCAGTTTCAATTTAATGTAGGGCACCGCTTCATGATGGGTTCGGAATGCGACATAGGCGCATTCTGGAAAATATGGAACCAGTTAACCTCGACATGGATTACGACGACCGCACCGTGTCAGATCGTTGCGGGGCAGTGGTTCAAGATTGTTTGGAATACCCATCGTGACCCGCTAACCTCGACCGCATGTTCAGGCCAGCCTTGCATGTACTACGACAAACTGACGGTGACCACAAACGGAGTTACCAGTACTTATGGCCCATTCGCCTCGCAGCCTAGCAACACGTCTAGTGATACCGACGATATCGGAATCAATATCCAGATTGATGTAAACATCACAGGCGGCGCAGCTTCGGAATATGTCGATGAAACCAGTCTGCAGGTAGCTGTGTCTCGGGTGGCCGCGCTTAATTCGTCGCAGACCAAAGTCTATGTAGTCTTCCCCCCAGAATCAGGCCCGGCAAATACCCACTTCACGCAATACGTGATGCCGCAGCTCGCGATTGCGGGCGTAACCGATCAGTTTGTATGGTCCTCGGTGGAGACAACCACCGATCCGACCACACAAGGGAGTTGTTCGCCGTCAGATCAATGCCAGCAGGATTCCGTAGGAAAATGGCACACTTATAATTGGTCATCGGTCGATAGCACTCTGGCGCAGTGGTTTGACACGACCCAGCCGTGGGGAAAAAAGCAAGTCAACGTAATGTCCGTGGGACAAACGGACGGCCTCAATAAAGGTACCCCGCATTACGTGACCACTTCCAGTTGGGCTACGGCAGTGGGCGCAACGCAGCACTATATCAACGACACTAAAGATTCCTGCTCGAATTACTACGGGCCGACAATTACCAGCGCGTCAAGAACCTCCAACGTCGTAACCGTATACGAGCCAGCGCACGGCTACGTGACGGGAGATATTGTCTGGATAGAGGGCTTCACAGACAATTCATTCAACGTGACCACGCAAGCAGGCGTGTCAATCATCGTCACCGATTCGAGTTACTGGACCTACCCATCAACCGGCTCGGATGGAAGCGCGAGCGGGACGGGCCACGCTATCTCGCAAACTCAATCATGGTTCCTGCCATCTGATGCGACCTACAGTGTCGCCTATTATGCTTTCGTTGCGGCGGCGGTCGCACACTTCAACGGCTCCACCAGCCTGTCTCAGATTGGATATTTCCGCCCCGGATATGCGCGTGGGGGTGAGGCAGTCATGCTCTGCCCTGATCAATTGGTTGCTCAGTTGGTGCCTGGTTATACCTCACAGGCACAAGCGAAGACTACATGGCTGGCGAGTTACGCCAATCTTTACAGCTACGTCTCGACACTGAATCCGAAATTTCAAATCACGGTGCCATTAAATCCGGGATGGACAACCGCAGCGCCGGATTACACCTACGGAGATGCGCAAGCCGCATCAGCCATTGCAGACGTAAACGCCAACGGGTTTAGAGATGGCTTCGGTTCTCAGGGGCTTCAGCAGTCCGACATTGCGAGTAAGATTCCCCCTCCGCCTTACTCTGCCGCAGATTGGGTAAACGTTGCTAACAATTATGGCCAAACCGGACTTATCAGCCCCGGCACGCAGCCGATTGAAGGGCAGCAAATTGATTGCTCTGACCCTACAGCCATCTGGAAAGGCACATCATGGGTCAGTGGATTAGAAAACGTTTCCTGTTTTCAGTTGGGGTCGGCTCCAACCAACAAAAGCAAGACTGGCGATCTTCGTGTGCTCTTGCCCTACGCAAAATCAAAGGGTCTGAATTTTCTTGAACTCTACAACATTGATGCACTCTTAGCCTTCGATCCCACCTACTGCGTTCTCTCCGGCGCATCGTGTGGAACCGGAAGCGTTCCCGCAGCCGTCTACGGTATGAGATGCGTAGGCCCAACGACCTTTGCGGATACCAACTGTCCTAATGGAGTTGGCGGGGATGGAACCTACGCAGCCGCACTCAACAGTTTTGCTAACTATGGCTCTCAAGTGGGATGCCTAGTGCAACCGTGTCCCGCCGGAAGGTTCGAGATTGAAACTCCATCGGAAGTGGACGGAGCCGAATGGTGGTGGATACTCTTGGATCATTTATGAGGCTAGTCCAAAATGCGAAAATTCATTCTTGCGATTGTCTTGCTTTCGCCGTGCGTCATGCACGGAACGATTGTTGTCGTTAACATTTCGAAGGGTAGAGTAGTCGTGGCCGCCGACAGCAGAGCCAGTGGCGACAACTTTTGCAAAGTCTTTTCGTTCAATCATCGAATCGTATTTTCGGAGTCGGGTTCCACTGGCCCTGGGAACGACTTGTCGTACGGCCGGTCCGGGTCGGTGGCGGGCTGGACCAATCAAGCTCTGGCGCGGGAAGCAATTCAGGCGGTCGGTTTCACGAAAGGAACTGGATCAGCCCATATTCGTGATGTCGCAACGAAGTGGGCGACTCTGTTAGTTCCGCACTGGGAAGAACTTTACCGCCTGGACCAGCGAAGTGTACTCGCAGTGTCAAACGAGATGGGGGGCTATCTAACCTCTGGTTTCTTCGCGGAGGTTGTGGACGGACTTGTATATCTGCAAGCAGCGGGAATCACCGTAACGCCGAATTCAGCCCATCCTATAGGGTTCGATGTGGGTGACCTCACGGGATGTACGCCGTGCGGGCAACCCAACGGCAAGGTGTGTTTCGGCGGTAAGGTTGAAGTGCCCACGAAATTATGCGCGTCTTCAACCGCCGTTCATCCCACCGCAAGCGCTGCGATGCTAGAGGCGGGTTGGACCAACGAGTCTCTACTCGCCCTGAAGCTCGCTGATCTAGCAGTAGCGTACGACACGACCGGAACGATCGGCGGAGTAGTAGACGTTCTGGAATTAGATCAGAGCGGAACGCATTGGCTCGCCCGAAAACCGAGCTGCTCGGAGGATATCGAGTAGAGCGCGTGTAACCCCATCAGTACGCCTCTAAGGGACGCCTAGTACACACCGTATTAACTATCTTGACAAGGTTACGGCCCTGAATGAAGATTCGAGCGTGCCGCTCAAGTGCTCCCTGCACCCGAGCGGCACTAACCAGCAAATCGCCCTCTGGAGGGGCAACCAATGGCTAGAAAGAATTTTACCGCAGCAGCAAGCAAAGCAGTTCAAAGCGCAACCAACAAAACTCTCCTCAGTCGCATTGCTCGGGGGTCAGAAAAGATTGAGGACCTGGGTTACGTGTCGGGTCCCAAGAACAAAGTAAACACGGTCGATCTTGCGATCTCAATTCTGAACAACCGTAGAATGCGCAAGACGGTCGATTTTTTAACGAAGGAATCGCAGGAAGAGGTCATTGCAGGCGTGCTCGGCAGCCTCATCGCTGCCAGTATGATTGCGAAAGCTTAGAGCCACCAAAATTTAGGCGATGAATGAGGGCAGTGCATCACGGCTGCCCTTTTTCCTTTGAGGCATGGGATAGGATCAATGGAAACTATGCCCACAAGACAGAAGATCAATATGGCGAAGGTCCTAGCAGCGCTCAACACAACCTGCCCGAAGTGCGGCCACGTGACCCCGCCCGCTGAGATTCGGCGTGTTGTTTTTGACAAGATGCAATGCCCTAGTTGCGCAGAGAGATTCAAGCCGTAAGCTTTCTCGCCCTCCATGAATGACTGGAGCCACCCGCACACTATGTTTACAAGTGAACCTCGGAAGAGTGAGCAAGACTGCTCAGACATATTGGAGGCGGCGGCTTAGTCTTAATTTGTTACCGAAATGGAGGCCGCTGTATGGCCCCGAACGACGACGATTTACGCGGTTCTATTGTGGATTTCTTAACTTCCAATTCCCGCGCCGGGGAACCCTTGCCGTGCCCCAAATGCGGGTCGGCGAGGCATTCACAAACCACAACGTTTTTCTACGACGGGCAACGCTGGGATGTCTTGCTCCCAGTTTGCTTGAAATGTCCCACGCTGCCCCACCCCCCACCTTCGCATGATGCCTAGACTTTTTGCAGTCCCGAGTAGCATTCTGGTAGCAAAATAGAAAGGGTCCCAGTCTTTAATCGCTGGAACCCTTGAATTTATGGTGCGCCCTGAGAGATTCGAACTCCCGACCTTCTGGTTCGTAGCCAGACGCTCTATCCAGCTGAGCTAAGGGCGCAGGATTTACTGAGGCAGGAAATCTCGCTGAGAAATTATAACGGAAGTTTCTCTGCGCGGCGAATCGGTTTGCCAAACCCAATCCGATCTCTACCTGTCTCGTTGAACTAAGGTCTTCAACTTACCGCCCAAAATCTTTTTACAAAACCGATTCAAAGTGGCGTTCCACAGCGTGTTCGGCCCACTCATTGCTTTACCGAACGCCCCGAAGTAATTCTTTCCCCCAGCCGAGCAATTCCTACAAAGCTTGCCCTAACCCTTGCCTTTATTTTGTTTAGTTTACAGACGGCATGCGATGTGCTTATATCTAGCCAGACGAAGTGGCGCGCAACGGGGCGATCCGAGAATGACTTCGGCCAGAGGTTCTCTTGGACGCCCCTTGCATTTTGCACCCAAGCCGAGCAGCCCTCCCTCCAGCCGCAATCCTGATTAAGCCAGTGTCAGCCTTTCTCGCACATCGATACCTGCTTGCCGCAACAGCCGAGCGACCGCATCGGGCTTGAGCCGGGAAGCGTCGAACTCCACTCGTACAGTGCGTTCCTTATCGTCGAACTGCAACCGGCGCACTCCATACACTTCGCGCATGGTGTCGATCGCTCGCAACGCTGTCTCGCCCGGCACCGCGCCATACCGAAAAACTATGTCCAGATAAGTCATGGGATAATCCTTTGCGCCCTATAACGACCATGGCGGACGCAGCCCGGAAGTAAGACCGGGCTGAATCCAATATAAAGCATCGCCCATCGAACCACTCGTAGCAGTACGACGAATGTCCTCGACTCCTCCCAATCTGCCGCCCACACTCGAACGCGATCCGGTTTGCGGAATGAATGTAAATCCCGCCACGGCCAAGCACGTTCACCAGCACAACGGAAAAGCTATCTATTTCTGCTGCGCCTCCTGCAAGGAAAAGTTCAAGGCCGATCCGGTAAAATATCTTGCCGCGCCGCCTCGCAACTCCGGCCTGGTGACGCTGGGGACCTTCAAAGCACCCGCAACCTCGCCGCCCTCTCATCCGCTGAAGCAAATACAAGTTCAGCCATCAAAATCCGCGGTGCAGGGAACATACTACGTTTGTCCCATGTGCCCCGAAGTACGTGAGAGCAAGCCCAGCGCCTGCCCCTCCTGCGGAATGGCGCTCGAGCCCGAAGTTCCGCTCGCCACACCTCGCACCGAGTACACCTGCCCCATGCATCCGGAGATCGTCCGGCCCGAGGCCGGTTCCTGTCCTATTTGCGGGATGGCCCTTGAGCCTCGCACCGTCGTCGCAGCAGAAGAAGAAAATCCCGAACTGCGTGACATGTCCCGCCGTTTTTGGATCAGCCTTGCCCTTACCGCTCCGCTGATGGCGATCGCCATGGGCGCAATGCTGTGGCCCATGCCGCTCCATCAATTTCTGCCGGGCGCGGCCTTGCCTTGGCTTGAACTGGCGCTGGCCACTCCTGCCGTCCTCTGGGCGGGACTGCCGTTCTTTCAACGCTTCTGGACTTCACTCGTTAACCGCAGCCCCAACATGTTCACTCTGATCGGCATGGGCACCGGCGTCGCCTACGGATACAGCGTGATCGCTACTGCGGCGCCGCAGATCTTTCCAGCGTCGTTACGACCTATGAGCGGCTATCCCGACGTTTACTTCGAAGCCGCCTCCGCCATCACCACGCTGGTTCTGCTCGGACAAGTGATGGAACTCCGCGCCCGCAGCCGAACCAGCGCCGCCCTCCGCGCCCTGCTCGATCTCAGCCCGAAAACAGCGCGCCTGCTAAGTGACGATGGCAATGAGAAAGACATTCCGCTCGAACAGGTGAAGCTCGGCGAACGTCTGCGCGTTCGCCCCGGCGAAAAAGTCCCCGTCGATGGCATCCTGCTCGAAGGCCGCAGCACCATTGACGAATCGATGATCACCGGTGAATCCGTCCCGGTGGAGAAAACTTCCGGCAGCAAAGTTATCGGAGCCACCATCAACGGCACCGGCTCGTTCATCATGCGTGCCGAGCGCGTGGGCAGCGAAACCCTACTTGCCCAAATCGTACAGATGGTCGGCGTGGCGCAGCGCAGCCGGGCCCCCATCCAGCGCCTCGCCGATCGCGTGGCCAAATGGTTTGTCCCCATCGTGGTGGCGATTGCGATCATTACATTCTTTGCCTGGTTCTTCGTCGGTCCGCAACCGCGCTTCGCTCACGCTCTTGTGAACGCGGTCGCCGTTCTTATCATCGCCTGTCCCTGCGCCCTCGGTCTCGCTACTCCAATGGCAATCATGGTCGGCGTCGGCCGCGGCGCGCGCGCCGGAGTCCTCATCAAGAATGCCGAGGCTCTCGAGATTCTGGAGAGAGTCGACACCCTCGTCGTCGATAAAACCGGCACCCTCACCGAAGGCAAGCCTCAAATCAACAGCTATTCCAAACAGTTTCAGGACGATCCGGAGTTGCTCCGCCTTGCCGCCAGCCTGGAACAAGCCAGCGAACACCCACTCGCCGCAGCTGTGGTGAACTTCGCCTTGGACCGCAGCCTACTTCTGCCTCCGCCAGCAGAGGTCACCTCGGTCACGGGCAAAGGCATTATTGGTGTTGTGAACGGAAGGAAAGTAGCTGTCGGTAATCCGGCTCTGATGGCACACATTGGCGTGCTAAAACCGGGATCGGCCTTGAGTTTCGGCGGCGGGCCTGGTGACACTCCGATGTTCGTAGCCATTGATGGAAAATATGTCGGCAACCTCACGGTCGGCGACCGGCTAAAACCTTCCACGCCCGACGCCCTTCGCGGTCTTAAAGCGCATGGCATTCATATCGTTATGCTGACCGGAGACAATCGTAAAGTTGCCGAGATCCTTGCCCAAAGGCTTGGCATCGATCAGTTCGAAGCCGAAGTCCTTCCCCAACGCAAGCTAGAAATCATCCGCCAACTGCAAGGCCAGGGAAGAGTCGTCGCCATGGCCGGCGACGGCATCAATGACGCCCCTGCACTCGCGCAAGCCGACGTCGGCATCGCCATGGGCACCGGCACCGATGTCGCCATGGAAAGCGGCGGTATCACTTTAGTGAAGGGTGACCTCACCGGAATTCTGCGCGCCCGCAAACTGAGTCATGCCACTATGCGCAACATCCGGCAGAATTTATTCTTCGCTTTGATCTACAACGCCATCGGCGTGCCCATCGCTGCCGGAATTCTCTACCCATTCTTCGGCCTGTTGCTCAGTCCAATCTTCGCCGCCGCCGCCATGAGCTTCAGTTCGGTCTCGGTCATCACAAATGCGTTGCGCTTGCGCAAACTAGCATTGGACAAATAACAACTCCAGGAACCTTATGAAACTCGGCACCATTCGTGCTCTCTTTCGTTATCCCGTTAAGTCGATGGCTGGAGAATCAATCCCTCATGCAAGATTAGGATGGCACGGCATTGAAGGCGACCGAAGATTTGCTTTTCGAAGGCTTACTGATAAAAGCGGTTTTCCAGTTTTCCCTGGCTCACGGCGAGCAAACTACCTCAATTGCTTCTCTACAAACCCGTTAGACTCGAGGGCGATTCTCCTGATCGGCCACCAGGCAGGGTGGTCACTCCGCAGGGGAACGAATATGAACTTCGGAGCGATGAACTGCGGAAGGAAATCTCGATCCTCTACGGTGAGAATGTCGAACTAATGAACCTTAGACAGGGCGTCTTCGACGAAGCCTCGATTTCCCTTATCACCATGGCCACCGTGCAAGGCATTGCGCGTAAATCAGGGGGTGAGGCCGACCTGCGCAGATTTCGCCCCAACATCGTGATTGAAACCGATAATGACCAAACCTTTGCCGAAGACGATTGGCAGGGGCAAAACTTAAGGTTCGGAGAAGATGCGAGCGCTCCATCCCTGACCGTTACCCTGAAGGATGAGCGCTGCGTCATGATTAATTTTGACCCGGACACAGCAGAACCGAATTCCGAGTTCATGAAGACTGTGGTTCGTGAGAATGAGAACTTCGCGGGCGTGTACGGCGTGGTGGTTAAAACCGGAGAGATTCGTTTGGGTCAGACTGTGATCTTGCAAACCTAAAAGAATAGAAAGCTTTCTTTCGGCTTGATTCGCCCACAGAAAAATCTTTAATTGTTTTACAGCTTATTCAGATAATCCATAATCTCCGGCTCCGTCCAATCCACCGCCCCAATAAATTTCCTGCGCATCACTCCGTTGCGGTCGATGATGTAAGTCTCAGGAAACTTGGAGGTCCCGTAAAGACTGTTGCTCTTCTGGTCCGGATCACGCACCGTGAGCAAGTTGACCCCATGGTCGCGCACAAATCTTTTATAGTTGCCTTCATCCACATCGATGCTCACCGCCAGTACCGTCACGCCTTTTGACTTCATGCGCTGTTGCATTTGCACCAGCGACGGCACTTCTTCTACGCACGGCGCGCACCAGGTAGCCCAGAAATTAAGCACCACGACCTGCCCTTTAAGTTGGCTCAGTGTCACTGTATGATCGGAATCTTTCACCGTAAAATCCGGAGCGGCCGTGCCAATGCGTGGTGGCCGCGTTCCGCTATAGCAGCCGCAGAGCGCCAGCGCCAGGGACGCCACGATAATTACGCCAGAGAAACGAAGGTTGGATCGCACCCAGCTATAATAATGGATTCGACGTATGATCGCGAAAGCTAACAACGATCCTCCTCTCCCGGCCCCTCCGCTGTCGATAATTATTCCCGCTCGCAACGAAGAAAACTCCCTTCCCGCTTGCCTGCAATCTCTGCTCTCGCAAACCGGCATCGCCTTCGAAATTATCGTGGTCGACGATCACTCCAGCGATGGCACGCGCCAGATCGCAGAATCTTTTGCTGGAAAAGTGCGGGTCGTCGAAGCTGGAGCGCTCCCCCTCGGCTGGACCGGCAAGAATAACGCTGTGACCACTGGCGCCCGGGCGGCTCGCGGCGAATGGCTTCTATTCACCGACGCCGATACGATTCACCGCCCCGGATCATTGGCCCGCAGTCTTGCCGAAGCTAAAACTCGCGGCGCGGATCTGCTTTCTTACTCTCCCGAACAAATTCTCACCGGCTTCTGGCAAAGGGCCGTAATGCCGGTCATCTTTGCCGAACTCGCAGCCAGCTTTCGCCCCTCGCAAGTCAGCGACCCACAATCTGCCGTTGCCGCCGCTAACGGCCAATATATTCTGGTATCCCGCGCCGCCTACGACGCGGTGGGTGGACACGCTGCCATCGCAACCAGCCTGCTCGAAGACGTCGCGTTGGCTCGCGCCCTCAAGCGTTCCGGCCGGAAAATATTTTTCCGCTACGGCGCTGATGCTGTCGAGACTCGCATGTATCGCACCTTTAGCCAGCTCCGCGAAGGCTGGAGCAAAAATCTCGCGCTACTATTTCCCTCGACGCGGCGTCTTGCTCTGTTGCGCATGATCGAGTTTCTGCTGATTGTGGGAAGCTGCGCCATCGGCCTCACCGCCACCCTGCGCGGCCATGCTCGCCCCGCACTGGTGGCCCTGGCCATAAGCCTTATTCTTTTCACTTTTCTTCTGGCTCGAATTCGCCGCGCCCATTTTTCCTGGGACGCCAACATTCTTTCCCTGTTCGGCCTCCCTCTGTTCTCATACTTATTGTTACGATCGAAACGGATCCATGAAAGTGGCCATGTAGATTGGAAGGGCCGCACTTATTCTGAGGAAGGGCATTTACTGGCAACTGGCCACTGACAACTGGCAACTGCTCTATGGTTTATCTAACCCGCAAAGCTGAATTCTCCGCTTCGCACCTCTACCACAACCCGACATTCACGCCCGAAGAGAATCGTCGTGTCTTCGGCAAATGCAACAACCCTCATGGGCACGGCCATAACTACACGCTCGAAGTCACCGTAAAAGGCGAAGTCGATCCCCACTCCGGATTCGTCGTTGACCTCAAGCAACTGAAAGAGATCATGCACCGAGAGGTCCTTGACGCCATGGACCACCGTTTTTTAAACAAAGAAGTCCCCGAATTTCGTGATCAAATTCCCACCACTGAAAACATCGCCATCGCGATTTGGCAACGCCTGGCCACAAAACTCGAGCACGCCAAACTGCACCGCGTGCGTGTTTACGAAACCCCGGACCTCTTCGTAGATTTTTACGGTGAAGCATGAGTTATAGAGAAAGGCCCACCCAACTGAGTGCCACCCGATGAAAGCCCACCTCTCCCGCCGCTATCTCTTCTCCGCCTCGCACCGCCTCCACAGTGAGGCCATGTCCGTGGAAGAGAATAAGGCCACCTACGGTAAGTGCAATAATCCCTACGGACACGGCCACAACTATACCGTCGAAGTCACCGTCAGCGGCCAGGTCGATTCGCAAACTGGCATGGTCTGCAATCTCGTCGATCTCGACGGCTTCATCGAAAGGGAAGTACTCGCCCGCTTCGACCATGAGAATTTGAATACCATGAAAGAATTTGCCAGGGAGGTGCCTACCACTGAAAATCTCTGTATCCAGATATACGAAATAGTGCAGCGCGGCTTCCGCCACGCGCATCTGGAAGGAGTGAGACTGGAAGAAACAATGTTGAACTCGTTCGAATATCGCGGCTGAAAAAACGGTTTGATTTTGATCTTCAATTTCCAAATTACGAAATTCCCAAATTACACAATTCTATGAATCCCTCAACCGAATCCGCTTCCACCCTCACCGGGGCTAGCTTCGAAGACCTCGTCCAGGAAATGCTCGTTCGCCTCGGCGAAGATCCCAATCGCGAAGGTCTGCAGCTCACCCCGCAGCGCGTCCGAAAATCACTGCAGTTCCTCACCCGCGGCTACACTGAAGATCCCGAAACGCTTCTCAAAGGCGCGCTCTTCACTGTCTCCTACGACGAAATGGTGATCGTGAAAGATATCGAGATGTTCAGCCTCTGCGAGCATCACCTGTTGCCCTTCTTTGGCAAAGTGCACGTCGCTTACATTCCCAACGGCAAAGTCATCGGACTCAGCAAAGTCCCGCGTCTTATCGAACTCTTCTCCCGGCGCCTGCAAATTCAGGAGCGCCTCACCACCCAGATCGCGGAAACAATTCAGCGCGTCATCGAACCGCAAGGTGTCGCCGTTGTCATCGAAGCCCGCCATCTTTGCATGATGATGCGCGGCGTCGAGAAGCAGCACTCCGCCGCCGTCACCTCATCGATGCTGGGCTGTTTCCGCAACGAACAAGAAACCCGCCAGGAGTTCCTCTCCCTGATCCGCCAGCGCCCCAACGGAATCTAGCTGGTGGAGTCGAACCCTCGCGCGGAGTCGCGAACCTTTGAAAAACTCTACGACTAAAACTCGCCGCCTCCACAATCAGACCGCCCTTATCACCGGTTCCACTCGCGGCATAGGCCTTGCGATTGCGCAAGCTTTGGCCGCCCAGGGCTGCAACCTCGTCCTCACCGGACGCGATGAACAAGCTCTCCACCGCCTCAACAGGGAACTCGCCTCCGCCAAAGTCAAAGTCCTCGTCCACCCTTGCGACCTTCGCGAGCCCCAATCCGTCTCCGATCTTTTCCTCGCCATCCGCCGCCAGTTCAAGCGCTTGGATATCCTCATCAACAATGCCGGCATTGCCCACAAAAACTTCACCATCGCTACACTCCCGCTGCCACTCTGGAAAGACGTCATCGATACCAACCTCACCGGCACATTCCTGATCACTCAAGCTGCTCTCCCCTTGATGAAATCCGGCGCCACCATCGTGAACAATCTCTCCATCTCCGCCACTCGCGTCTTCGCCGGGTCCTCCGCCTATGCCGCCTCCAAACACGGCGCGCTCGGCCTTACCAACACTCTCCGCGAAGAACTTCGCCCTAAAGGTATTCGCGTGATCGCACTCATGCCCGGCGCCACCAGCACCGGCATCTGGAATTCCTTCTGGCCTGACGCTCCCCGCAAAAAGATGATGTCTCCCTCCACCATCGCCGCCGCCATCGTCAATGCAATCCTGCTCCCGCCAAACGCCACAGTGGAGACCATCGAAATCCTTCCTACCGCGGGAGTTCTGTAAGTCATAACAAAACAGTTTTATCCTGTGTACCCCGCATCCGCTGGATTGAAGATTTTGTTGTTGAACTGCGAATCCGCGTTTACACGAAAGAAGTTTCCCGCTAAGATTGCGCTCGCCCAATCACAAATCCCAGGAGGAGTTATGCGCAAGTCACCGTTTCTCGCCGCAGCCCTGTTCGCTCTGGCGCTCACCGTAATCCCTGCCCACTCTCAAGACATGAAGAAAGACGCGGCCATTAAACCCGCCGACAGTCCATCCAAAGTTCTTCTCGACTCATGGAACGACATCGGCCGCAAACTCACCGCCATGGCCGAAGATTTTCCCGAGGACAAATACGACTACAAACCCACGCCCGCCCAGCGCAGCTTTGCCGAGCAACTTCTCCACGCCGCCAATGCCAATTATTTTTTTACCGATCCCGCCATGGGTAAGCCCATGCCCAAGGAAGAAGATCCGAAGCGCGCTGACTTTAAATCGAAAGCCGATATCGTCGCCTTCGTGAAGAAAGCCTTCGCCGACGGCGCGGCCGCCATCCAGGCTAAAGGCGATAAAGGAATGTCCGACCTGCTCGTCGACCCTTTCGCTCACCAGCAGGTGCGAGTCCTCGATATGGCTTACGGATTAATCGAGCATGACGGCGAACACTACGGACAATTGGTCGGCTACTACCGCATGGCAGGCCTGGTCCCACCCGAGTCCCGCCCGAAGAAGTAACGTGGGTTCGCACAAAGATGAATCGCTCGGAGAAGCATGCGAGCCATGCTTCTCCGTCCAATCGGCGGCTCGGCGCGAAATATGCGAGGTTACGATCCTGATTCGTAAGTCAGATCGCTTCTAGACTTGCGCTGCCTTTCGTCTTACTCTTCCATTCGAGCTGAGTCGATATGGCCGTGCGCTTCGCAAGAGATTTTGCTCCCCCGAGTTGGCTTCTCTCGCTTTGTCTGCTTGCATCCCTGAAACTGGTTTGCCCCGCGCAAACATTTACGATTCTGCACTCTTTCGGGGGCGGCAGCTGGGAACCAACGCAATTGACGCTTGGCCCTGACGGCAGCTTATACGGCGCAAATGGATTCGGTGGGCCCGGTGTCGGCTACATTTACAAGATTAGCCCAGGAAGGGTGTACTTCGTCCTGCACAACTTTTCGGGCGGGACCGACGGAGGAACTCCGAGTCAGCCCATTCTCGATCCATCCGGCAATCTTTATGGCGTGACGTTCAACGGGGGAAGCACCGATTCTGGAATCATTTATAAAATCGATACCAGGGGACACTTTGAAGTTTTGTATAACTTCCTGGGCGGCGTCACCGGCGCCAACCCTCAGACTGCGCTCGTGCGCGATCTCGCAGGAAATCTTTACGGTGCAACCCCAAATGGCGGCTCGTCAAACTGTGGCCGAGGGCCTCTGGGCTGCGGAATTATTTTCAAATTCGACACCAGCGGGCAATTCAGTGTTCTCTATACGTTCCAGGGAGCGCCTTCTGACGGCCTGTTTACCACGTATGGTGCATTGGTGCTGGATCAATCCGGAAACCTCTATGGCGTAACCAATGCCGGTGGGAGCTACAACGACGGCACAGTCTACAAAATAACTCCCGCCGGAGTGGAGACGATTCTGTTGAGTTTCGATCCTGCGATTTCAGGCGGCGAACCAACGAGTGGACTGCTTCAAACGCCGGCGGGCGAACTCTACGGCACAGGAAGATCCTTTGGCAGTCTGGGCGGCGGTGTAGTATTTGCCTTGAGCGAAACCGGCACGCTCAGAGTAGTTTACAGCTTCTCTGAGATTGGACCAAGCACTCTAGCCTCTGGCGTGGTCGCGGATTCGGCGGGTAATCTCTTTGGCACCACCGAACAAGGAGGCACGTTTGGCAACGGTACTATTTACAAAATTACCAAGGATGGAACTTCGACCACTCTCTATTCCTTCACCGGCGGAACAGACGGCGGATTTCCTGGCACTACTCTGGTCATCGACAAGGCTGGCAACCTCTACGGCACTTCTGTTACCTCGGCCTCCGGCAGCGTGGTCTTCAAGTTCACGCCCTGATGTGTGGCTACGCACCGAGCGCTACTACTTCAAGCTGCCTTATGTTGGCTATAAACAATTGTTTTGCCCACTCACTCCACCGCATACGGCGACCGCATCTTCCGTTCCCCAAAAACCTTCACCAGCATTGCCCCCGCAATAAACCCACCCACGTGAGCCCAGAACGCCACTCCACCCATATTCTGCTTATGCACCGCCAGTGCTGTGTTCGTTCCACTTAGAAAATTCAACAGGAACCATCCTCCCAGCACCACCCAAGCAGGCAACCAGATAACCAGAAAAATAAGCTCGAATACCCACGTCAGCACCCTTGCTCTGGGGAACAAAACAAAATAAGCCCCCAGCACCCCCGCAATTGCCCCACTCGCTCCCACTGCCGGCGCCGTCGAGTGCAGATTCATCAACACATGCGTTCCCATCGCAATCACGCCCGTGAGCAGATAAAAAACCAGATACTTGAAGTGCCCCAGATAATCCTCAACATTGTCGCCAAAGATAGACAGAAACCACATGTTGCCAATCACGTGCATCCACGAGCCATGCAGAAAAAGCGAGGTGAAGAAGGGTACTGCCACCACCGGCAAGGGAAATCTCGACGATCCCGCCAGCCACGCTGCCAGGTGCGACGGCACCACGCCAAACTCCCCCACCAGCATATTCAAGGTTCGCCGGTCCAACGACGCCTCGAAGATAAAAATCAGCACATTCAGCGCAATCAAAAAATAGTTCACCCACGGCGTGCTGTACCGCACCTGATCGTCGCGCAGAGGAAGCATGGAAATTAGTGATTGAGTGATCGGGCGATTGCGCCATTGAGGCCTCGGCCCGTCTCCCAATTTACCTGATCTGTTAACTTAATGATGGAACCAATTGCGCCGGTAGATAAATTGAAAGCAGAACTAGCATCCAGGGCTTCCAATCGCCCAGTCGCTCGATCGCCAAATCACTCAATCCCAATGAATGGCGTCATCATCATCGACAAGCCCGCTGGGTGGACCTCGCACGACGTGGTCAACCGCATGCGCCGCATCCTCGGCCAGCGCTCCATCGGACACCTCGGCACTCTCGACCCCCTCGCCACCGGCGTTCTCCCCCTGGTCACCGGAGGCCTCACCCGCCTCGCCCAGTTCTACACTCACTCGGAAAAGACTTACGAAGGCACCATCCGCTTCGGTTTCGCCACCAACACCTACGATGCCGACGGCGAAGCCACCGCAGATCCTCAAGCCACAACTCTAAGCCTCGAAACCCTGCAGCCGCTCGCCGCAAAATTCCAAGGTGTAATCCAGCAAATCCCGCCCCCGTTCTCCGCCAAGAAAATCCAAGGCGTTCCCGCCTACAAACTCGCCCGCAAACAACAAGAAGTTATCCTTAAACCGGTGGAAGTAGAAATTAAAGAATTCACCATCCTCTCCGTCAATGCCGATCGCGCCTCCTTCCGCGCCCGCGTCGCCTCTGGCACCTACATGCGCTCCGTCGCCCACGACCTTGGCCAACTCCTCGGCTGCGGCGCCCACCTCGAATCCCTTCGCCGCACTTCCGTTGCCGAATTCGACATCGCCCAAGCCCGCACCCTCGAAGAAATCGAAAAACAAACAAAGTTTTGTCATTCCGAACAGCTTCATCGTGAGGAATCTGCTGTTGCGTCGGGCAGGGAACCCGAAGCCGTAGCCGACCTCTTCATCCACCCTCGCCAACTCCTTCCCCAATTCCCCTCGGTCACCGCCGACGAAGCCACGGTCGCCCGCATTCGCAACGGACGCCCCATCAATCTCCCCGAACTCTCCCGCGCCCGTCAGGTCAAAGTCTTCTCCGGACAAAAAAATCTTCTCGCCATCGCCACTCGCGTCGCCGGCACTCTCTTCCACCCCAAAATCGTCTTCCCCGAAAATTAGTCCCGTAGCGCCGGACACATTCGTCCGGCCAGTCTCGTGTGGGTCGGGGACACTCTTGTACGACGCCTTTGATCTTGCTTTTGGTTGGACTGATTTCGATTTTGACGTTCCTTGTGCTTCGCTCCAAACTCGTTTGATTTTGCCTCTAGTCTTTTTTGTGCTGCAGCCACGCGGCAGGGAACTACGGCAACCGAGTTTCACATTGACTCCCGCCAGCACCAGTGCTAGCTTTCCCCTGGCTAGATCTTCCGCCGCAATCCTCTGCGCCTCGGGCTCTCAGGATTCCCCTCCGAAAGATCTCGCCAGCACGACTTGGACGCACGTCAGGGCCCTTGCAGTTGGACGATCTAAGGAGGTCTCCCATGACCAGC
The DNA here is from genome assembly GCA_963758565.1 of uncultured Acidobacteriota bacterium. Classification (GTDB taxonomy): domain Bacteria; phylum Acidobacteriota; class Terriglobia; order Terriglobales; family Acidobacteriaceae; genus Sulfotelmatobacter. The sequence goes on from CAVWVX010000003.1 coordinate 341,127, forward strand.
AAGCGTTCTCTAACAATAAAGATGCGCATCCTCAGCGCTTCCATTCTGTTCCTCGCAACTCTCACCGTCGTGATCGCCTTCGCCGCAGCAAGCCCAGCAAGCGGGTACACGCCAGCTATCTGCGAAGTCTTCGGCGCCGCTTGCAACTGAGAGCCGCCCCCAGACGAAACAGCATCACGCCCGCGTCCCGGCCACCGATAATTCTCTATCCTTTCTGCCGGCCGTTCAATACGACTCAGGCGCAGATGAGGCCTACTCGGTGGCGGTCGCAGATGTAAACGGGGACGGTAAACCCGACATGATAGTGGCCAATCGATGCGCCAAGAGCACCCGGGCCCAGTGTGACCCGGGTTTGGTGAAGGGCGCGGTGACCGTACTATTGGGCAACGGGGACGGAACTTTCCTCCCCGCGGTAAACTACGGCTCCAGCGGACTATTTAATTTTTCAGTAGCCGTAGCCGATTTCAATGGCGATGGCAAAATCGACTTGGTTGTGACCAACGCATACGGCTGCCTCAACAATAAGTGTCCCCACGGCTCGGTGGATGTGCGTTTGGGAAATGGGGACGAAACCTTCCAATCGTCGGCGGCCTACGATTCCGGCGGGGCCGGCGCTAGGTCGGTCGCGGTTGCAGATGTGAATGGGGACGGCAAGCCGGACTTGGTAGTGGCGAACGCGGACGACTCGACGGTTTCCGTGCTGTTGAGTAAGGGTGACGGAACCTTCTCGGGGGCGGTGGTTTATAACCCAGGTGGGCTGGGTCCCGTGTCAGTAGCGATCGCCGACGTGAACGGCGACGGCAAGCTGGACCTTGTGGTGGCGAACTCGTGCGCCAGCAGCGGTTGTCTTCAAAGCGGGGGAGTGGGCGTGCTTTTGGGCAACGGCGATGGAACCTTTCTGCCGGCTGTCGTCTATGGCTCGGGTGCGTCTCAGCCAATCTCGCTAGCGGTTGCAGACGTAAACGGGGACGGCAAGGCCGACATTGTGGTCGCGAATTATTACCCCAGCGACACCATTGGCGTGCTGTTGGGCAACGGCGACGGAACCTTTCAATCGGCGGTAGTCTATGACTCGGGCGGGCAACAACCTTTCTCCGTGGCAGTAGCCGATGTTAATTTGGACGGCAAACCCGATCTGCTGGTGGCAAACTTTGGCACCAACGTTGCTGTTCTCCTTGGCAACGGCGACGGGACTTTTCAATCGGCCCTGTCCTTTCAGCCGGGAGGAGTTTATCCGGAATCAATTGTAGCCGCCGATTTGAACGGCGATGGCAAACCCGACTTGCTGGTAGGGACCAATTATACTTACGGAAGCGACGACGACGGCGGTATAGGAGTGCTCCTGAACAACACCACCGTGGTTCAATCCACCACCACAACCACCCTTACCTCCAGCCTCAACCCCTCCACTCACGGCCAATCCATAACCTGGACCGCAACCGTAACCACCTCCGGCCCCGTTGCACCCACCGGAACCGTCAACTTCAAGCGCGGTCCTGACGGCATGGGCACCGGCACGCTCAACTCCAGCGGCGTGGCCACCTTCACCACATCAATCCTGAAACCCGGTCCCTACAAAATCACCGCAGTCTACCAGGGCGACGCATCGAATCTCTCCAGCACCTCCGCCGTCCTGCACCAGGGAGTAGAACATTGAATTGTCCTCGCCGAAATTTAAGCGCGTAAGGACGGGCCCATTCGCCCGTCCCACCCTCTTATTTCCATATGGGAAACGAACCCTCCTATTTGCGACAGTTTACTTCCGTACCGCCCATGCCAGCCCATCCGGCTCTCCGCCCACATCCACATGCCCCGTAACTTCCAGCGTCTTCAGATCCACAATCCCCCCGCACCTATTGACCGCTTCTTCATTCAGGAGTAACTTTTGCTGACCACATATTTTCTCCGCGCTCATCCTTCCCGCCCCCCACGAGTCGGACACGCCTGAGTTAAAAACAGGAGCCACTTCGATGCCTACAGCACCAGTTTCAGCAGGGAAGTCCCTTCTCAACATCGCCCTCATCGCCCTCCTTACATTAAGCGCGATCCACGTTCACGCCTCAGACACTCGCCTCTCCGCTCCGGTTCAGCCTTTCGCTTACGTCTCGAACTCCGGCGGAGGATCCGTATCAGTCATCAATACCTCTACAAATAAAGTGACGGCCACCATTCCCGTTCAATCGCGCCCCATCGGCGTAGCCTTCACACCCGATAACACTCACCTCTACGTGGCCAATTCCCAGTCCAACACAGTCTCCGTGATCAACACTGCCACCAACACGGTCGTAGCTACGGTTCCGGTAGGCGAATATCCTCAGGCCCTCGTCGTTACCCCCGATGGCGCCCATGTCTACGTATCGAACAGTGGCTCCACTTACCTTTCCGTCATCGCCACCGCGACCAACACCGTCGCCGCAACGATTAATATTGGAAGCGAACCCGAAGGCGTCGCCATCACCGCGGACGGCTCTCGCCTCTACGCCGTCACTGCCGGCGACGGCAATGTCTCCGTGATTGACACTTCCACCAACACTGTGATCGCCACCATCCCCCTGGGCGTCTACAGTATCGGCATCTCCCTCACACCCAACGGATCACAGGCCTTTGTCGCCAGCCCCAACGACGACTACGTTTCAGTCATCGACACTGCCAGCAACACCGTCCTCACCACCATCAGCATTGTTGGACCCGGTTTCACGGTGTTTACTCCCGACGGATCCCACGCCTACATCACCAGTTCCACCGCCACCAGCGGCGCATTAGAAGTGGTTGATACCGCCACCGACCTCGTGATCGACACCATCACCGTCGGCCCAGACGATCAAAGCCTCGCCATCACCCGCGACGGCGCCGCAATTTACGTCGACTGCTTCGGCTCCAACAACGAGTATGTGATCAACACCGCGACCAACACCGTCGCCACCACCGTTGCCGTCGGCTCCCAGCCGGTCGGCGTCGCCATCACTCCCAATCCTCGCAACGCTACCTTCACCTCGTTGGTGTCGAGCCTGAACCCATCCACCTCCGGCCAACCCGTCACCTTCACCGCCACCGTCACCACCGCCGGTCCCACCCCCTCCGGCATGGTGCAATTCAAAAAGAATGGCTTCGCTTTCGCTACCGGCACGCTCAACTCCAGCGGCGTCGCTAGCTTCACCACGTCCGCTCTCGCTGCCGGCACCTATCGCTTCACCGCCGTCTACCCCGGCAGCGCCTCCAATCAACCCAGCACCTCGAACGCCGTAAAGCAGGTGGTTGAACCCTAGCCCGGAGAAATAATCGAAGGAAAGAGTGAACGTTTCCGTCGGACATCCTTCACCCAAAAGCGGTAGGGAACTGGTACCCTGACCCGTACGGCTTGATCCAGGCCGCATCGAGACCTTTATCGACGGGAGGCTCAATCTAATGGCGACGCTTTGCAGGATTGCACCTGAAATACCGGTTTCCAATCTGCAAGAGTCCATCAAGTATTACGAACAACAACTCGGCTTCCGAGTCGTCATGAAAATGCCCGCCGGAGACTATGCGATTGTGGAGCGAGACGGAATCGCGATTCACTTGTTCCGGGATGCGGCCCTGAGCCACTCACCTGTAGGTATACACATTTTCACGCCTCAGCTCGATGAGCTCCACGCCGAGCTCCAGCGGCGCGGTGCTTTTCTTTCCCAAGAGATAATGCGTAAGCCATGGGGAAACCGTGATTTTCGTGTGAATGACCATTCGGGAAATGAAATTAAATTCACGGAGCAGCCTTCGGATCGCGAAGAGACGTGAGATTGGGTGCTTGTATTCGCCCTCAACGTTCTACCAGGGCCGGAAGCCATTGAGTGGTCCTCATTTCGAATGCAAATCGACGACTTCTTAAAAGTTTACCTCGCGAAGAGCGACGAAGAATTAATCCAGTTGGCAGCTGCCCCGGGACACCTCACTTCTGAGGCACGCGTCGCACTCCAAGGCGAACTGTCCAGACGCCGAATCAGCATTGCCGAAGATTCGGGCGAATCCCAAAACAATGGTGCGAGCCAGGTTTGTGGCAAGGCCGCTACGGGAGGATTGCGGGAGACTGAATTGCAAGGTGTGGGCGATTTTGTGACGGAGGTACTTCGGACATATCACAGCCACTTCCGCTTGTACTTCCAAATCACAGCGCCAGCCGTGATTATAAGCAACATCGCCATCATCGTTGCTCGCAATGAGGTTCGGAAAATTTTACGGCCTCTGGCACGAGGCGCTCACCCGCTTGCACACCAGATTTTGGAGATTGGGTTCATCAACTACTCAGCATGGTTTGTTAGCTGGATAGCCTTCTCCTTTGTTTTCGGTGCCACTTGCATAGCGTTGGAGGAAAGCGTGGCCGGATTTACTCCATCGGCATGGAGTTCTTTCGTACACATTCGGGAACGGTTGAGTCCTTTCCTCCGTTTGTCTTTACTTCTCTTGGTTCTAGTAGTGTTAACGGAAGGCGTTTCGATAGCGTTGGTTACAGGCGTCTTTTGGATATTACCCCGATTGCATGTGCACCGCTCTGGCTTTCTGATTTGGGCAGTTTCATACGTGCTCGTGGGTCTAGCTCTTCTCGTCGCGTCACGATTCTTTCTGGCAGTGCCAGCAGTAATTCTGGATGATTACAGCGTAGGGCGAGCGATGCTTCGAAGCGATGAACTAACTCAGGGAAAGTGGCTGGCGATGGCTGCCCTCCTCGCGAAGTCTGTAATCGGAGGATACGTCGCAGGGATGTGCCCCTTCTGGCTGGCATCTTTTGTTCGCGTCTCCGTGCCATTGCCGTCATGGTTCCCGTGGATTCTAACCATCGCCTCAATAATCGGCGTCACGGCGGTCGAGCCAACAATGTTTATCGGCTACGCTCTGCTGTATTTAAAGACATCGGCTCAAGATTCTGCTCCCCATAGAGCACTCGCCAGTCAGTTGTCGTAACATCGCCGTTAAACTCATTGCCCCACGCCGCGGGGTTTTGAGCGCTATGGCCTTATAACAAACAGCAACCGTGGACCGATAACGGACCCCGGCGTAAACTTCTCGCTGACTGAACCCATCAGGGTGGCAATATGGACCTCTCCGAGTTCACCGCGAACTACTCTCAGTTGGGTGATGATCAGTTGCTGTGTTTGTGGGCGGACCGAAACGCGCTCGTTTCAGAGGCCGCCATGGCTTTGGATGGCGAAATACAGAGGCGTGGGCTGAAGAAAGAGAATGCTGAGCGGATAAAGAAGAGGTTCGACACGCTGGCCGCGCGCGAGGAGAAGGGGCCGATTGGGAAGCAGGTGGCCAAGGCCAAGTACGAGCGCAGCATGCGACACTTCGTCGGATGGCAAGAGCCAGCGTTTTATTCACCTTACTACGGTCGTGACGTAAGGAACACGTTCGCCTATATCCGTCACACGTACAGAGTGTGGAAAGCGTTTCGCGACCACACCGGTCGCTGGCCCCTGTTTTCGATCTGGTTCTATTTCCTGTCTTGGATGGCCGTGTTCGGCTTCGCTATAGCAGTTTTTGTCTGGGCAGAGGAGCGCAAGTGGGCGGGGACTTGGGCCATCGCGGCGGTCGTCGGCTGCGTCTTGGTGCTGCTCGGCGCTCAGGAATTGGGTGCACGCCTGATGAGAAAGCTGGATTGGAAAAGATTCGGCGCATAGCTTTAGTGAAAAACCTATGGTGCTAATGTCACCGGCAGTGAGCGTGGGGGCTGTAGCATCGCGACTATTCTTTTCTGGTGAAGCGCAGCAGCAGAGCCTCTCCCACAAACAGGGTAGAACATCATGTAGACAAGTGATCCAACCGGAACCGCAAACGCGGCGGTGTGGGCAAGTGACCCAAGTAGTGCCATGCGCTTTCGGCAACTGGGAACGCCGTCAACCCTCTTAGCGCTTGATGCAATACCACCATATGGTGAGAAGTCTAAGAGGCGCTGCACCCTTATTCTCAATGTCCGATAACAGGTATTATGTTAACTACAGGATGGAGCCTTGCTTACCCAATCACTTCCACCGATCCCGCCGGCGCCCACCGCGCCAGGCCTGGGTCCAGCGTCGCCACCTTCCCTTTCTTGTGCATCGCCAGTCCCACGAGATATGCGTCCGGTATCTGTTGGTGACACCTGATCGCCTCCCGAAAAAAACGCACCGCTTCCAACAACGAAATTGAATCCGCCCAGAACTGATGCGCGTCGTCCTTTACACTATCTGCTAGACCTTGAATGGCCTGTTGTACGGAGACCGAGCGCGAAGAAAACGCGGGGTTCGACACAATTCGCACAAAGCCTGCTTCGGCCAAAGGGCAGGTTGCCCATCCCTTTGCTCGGTGCTTGCCGAACCATCGCTGTACGCGCTCGTGGTGTACGTGATCGGGCCAGGACAACGCGATTAGCACATTGACGTCGAGAAGATAGACTGTCATTCCAATTCAGATTCCAGTTCCTTCACGCGCTCGCTGCTTATTTTGGGGCCACCCGGCGGGATGTCGAATACCACGAAGCCATTCACGATGCGGGTGGGCACGGGCGCATTCGCTCCCCGCCGCACTAGTTCCGACGCGGCCTTGCCCAACGCCAGCGAGCGGCTTTCCGAATATTCTCGCAACAGCCGGAAGGCATCCTCATCCAGGTTTAAAGTGGTGCGCATAATGACAGATGATGTCATAATGGTCGCAGTGATGTCAACTCGGCATCCATAGCATCATTCTTCCATTGTGATGCTGGGCGATGCCATTCCGCCATTCCCCCGCACCAAACAAAAAAAGAAGCCTCCCGTCGGAAGCTTCTTCAATCGCCAAGTCACTCGATCGCCTGATTACAATTCCTTACATCTTATATTTCCCCAGATCGTCGTCGTTCAACCCCTCAAGATATTTGCGCAGTTCCTCCGCCGTCACCCGGTCCGACATATTCGCTGCCTGCTTGGAATTCTTCAGCACCAGCTCATCCACAAAGATCGGACAATCCACCCGCAGCGCCAGCGCCAGCGCATCCGACGGTCGCGAATCAATACTCACCACTTCCCCGCCGCGCTCCAGCCAGATCACCGCAAAAAAAGTATCCTCCCGCAACTCCGTCACCACCACCTTGTGCACCTGCGTCTCCAGTCCCGTCAGCACATTCTTGATCAAGTCATGCGTCATCGGACGCGGCGTCGCCACCTTCTCCATCTCCAGCGCAATCGCATTCGCCTCATAAACCCCCACCCAGATCGGCAGCACACTTTCCCCCGCCACATCCTTCAAAATCACAATCGGCATGTTCGAAACTGGATCCATCAAAAGGCCACGGATGGTCATTTCTACTTCCACGGGCGTACCTCCTTGGGGTGCGGCTCTTCGCTGTTTATACCACTAATTCGCCGAGCAGGGAGTTGGGAAAACTGGCGGTGGCCCTCACTGGGACGTAGGTTCCGAGCTCGGGAGCGCGGGTTTCAGGGGCGGTGAAGTTAAGGGTTTTGTTCTGGCTGGTCCGGCCCATCCATTGATTGCGGGCCGGGTTGCGGCCCTCAACCATTACTTCGCAGATTGTTCCTATGTATTTCTTGTAGCTGGCGGTTTGGATGGCGCGCTGGCGGAGGTTTACAACTTCGAGGCGGCGGATTTTTTCTTCGTCCGGAATCGCATCTTCTAACGCCAGCGATGGAGTATTTGGCCGGGGGGAATATTTGAAGGCGAAGACGGCGTCGTAGCCGACTTCGTCGAGCAGCGACAAAGTTTCGGCGAAGTCTTGTTCGGTTTCCCCGGGAAAGCCGACGATCATGTCGCTGGTGATGCTGATTTCGCGCTTGGCGGACTTCATCCAGGAGATGCGCTCCAGATATTGCTCGCGATTGTAGAGGCGCTGCATGGCGGTCAACATGCGGTCCGAGCCGCTCTGCACGGGAAGATGCACGTGATCGCACAGCGTCGGTACGGCGTCGATGGCATCGATGATGTCGCGCCCGAAATCACGGGGATGCGAAGTGGTGAAGCGTACCCGGCGAATTCCCGGAACTTCTCCTACGGCGGCCAGCAACTCAGCGAATGTTTTCTTTCCAGACGTGTCTTTATAAGAATTCACGTTCTGGCCCAGCAACTGAATTTCGGTGTAGCCCAGATCGGCCATCTGGCGGGCTTCGGCGAGCACGGACTCCGAAGTGCGGCTGCGCTCTTTGCCGCGGGTGAAGGGCACCACGCAGTAGGAACAGAACTTGTCACAGCCTTCGATAATGGTGATATAGCCGCGATGCGGATTGGTGCGGGCGGTGAATTCGGTTTCGAAGCAGGCGTCAGTTTCGCGATCATCGAGGCCGGTGATGCGAACTAAGTTTTGAGTCGCGAGCCGCGAGTTGCGAGTATCTGTATCTGTTAACTGAGTAAAGTCGAGAGTCGGGACTCGGGGCTCGGGACTCTCTTTTTCCAACTCGGCGATCATCTGCGGCAGGTTGCGGTAGCTGGCCGAGCCACAGACCAGCGACACCCAGGGAGAGCGCTCGAAAATCTTTTCGCCTTCCTGTTGGGCGACGCAGCCGAGCACGCCAAATTTCTTGCCCTGCTTCTGATACTTCTTGTAATCGTTGAGCCGGTTGAAAACCTTCTGCTCCGCCTTGTCCCGTATGGAGCAGGTGTTGTACAGCACCAGTCCGGCTTCTTCGACCGTCTGCACCTGCCGGTAGCCTTCATGCACCAGCGTGCCAATGACTTTCTCCGAATCATGGACATTCATCTGGCAGCCAAAGGTTTCGAGGTAGAAGGTCTTTTGGGAATCCCCAGACATATTCACAAGTATAACCCGCGGGGTTGGTGTTGTTCGTGTGTGGGTCGGACACTCCTGTGCACCCGGCCGTCAGCTGAATTCGACGGACTCGATCTCCTTCTTCACATACTCCAGCTGGCGTTGCGTTGTGTCCAAGAGGGTAAATGACGGTTCTATTGTTCTTTCCTTTATCTTGCCGGCAACCGTGTTCAAAATCTCCAAGTTTTTTGTGGCGTCCGTAAAGTAGCGCACCGATTGCCTGTGAATGTCGTCAATTAGCGTTATATAGCTAAGGCGGATGCCCTCCAAGTGTGCGTACTGTTCTCGCAGCGAGCGAAGGTATTCGGTAGCCTTTGCGTGCCAAGAATCGCTGGGCATGAGGAGCACGTGCGTATAAATTGCGCGCAGACGGCTACCAATATACCCCTCATTTAGAACGTCAAATCTATGCGACTGTGTCTCTGCGTCGACCGCTTTGTGAACCTCTTCGCGGAGGCTAACTCCGAATCTTTCTTTAATTGTTTGTGTTGTTTCGGGGTATTTGTCGCGGAGTCGCGCGACAAGAAACCCTCCTGCGTTGCCGAGAAGCGTCGAGGCTAAACCCCATATGATCGTTTGGAAAATAGATTGTGGTGCGGTGGATGCTAGGTAGTGATAGCCGAGGAAGATGGCCAGAGCGATCAGGGACGCGGTGGTCACGATCCAAAGATATCGGCGCTTCCTGGCGTGGGCTGCCCCTTTCATCTCGGCGTCGTAGTTGTTCTTTGTGCTAACGAGGAGCGCCGCCAGCCTCAGAGCAGCGCTTTCGCATATCCGATCGACATCGGTCTGGGCCTGCCTCGAAAGCTCGCTATGGAACGCCGACCTCTCTGCAACGGCTGCGGCTTCTATTTCTGAATACACTTCCTCTGGCTTTTCTATTTTCAGCGTCCTGATCCCCTCAAGGAGGTCCTTCACTTTCGCTGAGAGTGATGAGGACCTCGTCGCTGATTCAACTGCAAGCTCCACAACTCCTGGAAATATCTCGGTGATCGCTTCGGCCGTAAGTTCTGATCTATAGTCCTCGGCGAACTCCGACTCCAGCTCATCCAATTGCGATCCAATTCCCAGCGTTGCTATAGATTCCTTGGTGGTGTGTGAGAAAACTCCGCTCCGATAAAGTTCCACATTCTGGAAGAACTGATTAAGGTCCCCCGTAAGAGAACCCTCAGCTGTCGCGATGATCTTTTCGAATTCTCCGAATGGCACTTTCGCCTGCAGGAGTTCGTCTGTGTCGCGTGCCGTCCTCCGAATGTCGCCAAGGGCGTCCTGCAGCGCGTCAGCCTGAGACGTTCGAAGGTCGCCGTATTTCCTTGCCAAGGTTCGGTATGGCACAGAGTCGACCTCTTCTAGGGCGAATTCGAGTTCTACGCTTTCAATCCCGTGACTTGTGGCTGTTAATTGGTCGAGACCAACGTCGGCAATTGCGGCCTCGGCTCTTCGAAGATGTTCCTGCAGACTTGGTAGGAGTACAGTGCTCAATCGCGCCGAAATGCTGCCGGCGGCGAATTTCGAGTCTCGCGCCAGGTCTTCGGAAATCTCTGACTGCTTCCTCGCGACGGAGGGGAACGTGGAGTAGTCGGTAGGCAGCGGGTCCAGGCGCTTCAGTTTTTCCGTGACCCTTATTCGCGCTCCGTTCATTAAGGCCACTTGGTCAAGCCAGGCTTTCGTTAGATTGCTGTTTGAGATACGAACAATTTCGTTGTAGCGCTGAATGTTGCGGCGAGCGGCGGCGACAATCTTATTGAGCTCGGCAAGCTTGGCTTCTAGGAACTGGGCAAAGAAGTTTCGGAGCTCCTTTGCACCGGTGGTGTAGTAATGCAATTTATTTGCGTGCATTGTGATGCGGGCACGGTCGCTTGATGAGCTAAACCGAGCTTCCAAAAGCTTCCTGAGGGTCTCAATGTTATAGCCGGCTTTGTTATCGATCAGGATGAATTGGTCACTCGCATAAATACTCGGTCTCAGTAAGCCATTGACTCGATCCAGAACTTCGTTTAGGAAACGCTCCTTCTTGACTTCGTCGAGATTGTCATCTGTCAATGGCTTAAGGGCGTCCCTGCGCAACTCGTCCCCTCGCGTAATTACAAAGTGTATTGGGATGAACCGAAGTCGCTGATGTAGTTCAGAGAGCAGAGGAAGGTCCGCCTGATCAAGGGGGCTCGCTGCAGAGAACAGGAAAAGAATCACATCGCAAATGGGTAGAAAATCTCGTCCAATTTCCTGGATGAGCTTTGGATCGCCAGTGCCAGGAGTATCCACCAGCACAAGGCTTTCTAAGATCGGGTTCTCCACGGCCTGAAACCTGATGGTCACATGCCCTTCTCTGATGATGCCGAGAAGCGAACTGCCGTTTTTTTCTTGGGTCACTAGCGTAATTGTTGTATCGGTGGGGTTCAGTCCCGTGCCTCGTTCGTGTTTTGTATCCCAAGCACCTAGTAGTGAATTAATAGTGCTCGACTTGCCGGCTGAGAAGTGGCCCAGCAACCCCACGTAAAATAGGTCCCCTCCGCGCTCAAGGTATTGAGTCAGGCTCTTGCGAAGACGGCCCAAGATTTCATATCTGTCCGAGGTAGTGGCATTCTTGTTGAGGTCTAAAGCCTCTCTTGCGACTGGCTTTTCCAGTAGTTCCCCCAGGGTTTTAATACCGACAAGGATTTGCTGGGCTTGAAAGTCAAGGTTTCTATCTTGGGTCATCGATTGATTTACCTATTAAGGCTCTGACACTTGGCCTAGTTCACCGGGAAGGGCTGAATCGTATCCTAGAAAAGGACTCCGCGCAATGGCTCAAGCCAGAACAGACTTCAGAATAAGTGAGTTACACCCGGTTCTTATTCCCGGCTTCCGACGCAGGAGCTGAGGGCGCCGCTCTTCCCCGGTGCTATCAGCATCCGAGGCGATCCGCCGGCGGCGTCCCCCAGCGGCTGTGGCTTTCGGTATCTCTGGTCTTATTGGCACGACTGATTGGCACGACTGAAGTCGCGCCGTGACACGAATCTGCGGCTGACGGCGGCTTGTATATGCGCGCGAAGACCAAGGTCCCTCGCTGCGCTCGGGATGACAAACAAAAATCGCCCTCATCAGCCGCGCATGGGGCAGACGGCGCAGCGGTGGTTTAAGTGCTTGCTGCGGCAGCGTTTGGGGTGGCCTTTTCTGAGGCGGACTGTCAGCAGAAATCGATGACAGCTGTATTCGTGGAATCCCACCCTCGCAAAGTAGGCGAAGGATCGGGCACGTTGCAGCAGTCCTCGGCCATGTCAGCGAGATCGTGAGCTCGAAGCCTGCTGCCCTGGTCGCGGCGAGGGACAGCAGGTTCCTCACCGGGCGGTCCGCCCGGTTCGGAATGACAGAAGGTTTTGGGAGATGGAGTGTTCTCACGGCACGGCTAAAGCCGTGCCCTTCCCGAGCCGCCTTTCTTCCCGAGCCGTCTCCCTTGCTTAGGGAATCCCAGCTTTGTTCTTACTTCCTGTATAATGTAAGCCATGCAGCGACAGATCACAACCGTAAGCACAAAGGGACAGTTCGTCATTCCCTCCGAGATGCGTACCGCCCTGGGCATTGGACCGGGGACGCGGATTGCGGTTACGCAGGACGGCTCGCGAATTGTTCTGGAACCTGTGTCTGAGGAACTGGTGGACCGGACGCGCGGACTATTTTCCGGCAAGCCCTCCCTCTCCGACGCTCTCAAGCGTGAGCGGCGTCGTAAGAAAGATCGCTGGTAACAGCCGCCGAAGAAAGCAGATTCCTGACCGGCGCTTGACGCCCGGTTCGGAATGACAACGGTCTTTTTTATGGTGACTTACGTTCTTGATTCCAGCGCCGTGCTGCGCTACATCGACGATGAGGCGGGTGCGGAGCGGGTGGCGGAGATTATCAAATCTCACTTAGCGGGAAAATGTGCCGCGGCCATGTCGGCGGTGCATTGGGGCGAGGTGGCCGGGATCACCTGCAAAGCCCATGGCAAACCCGCGATGGAGATGTTGCTGGGGCGCTTGAGTGCATTTGGACTGCAAGTGATTGCCGCCGATGGCGAGCGGGCGGTGCGGGCGGCGTTGATCAAGTTGAAGAGAGATTTACCCTATGTCGATGCGTTTGGGGTGGAATTGGCGGGGGATTCGGCGGAGCATGTTTTTGTGACGGCTGATTTTGACTTCAAGGCTGTGGGACGGGATGTGAGAGTGGAGTTTTTGGCGGCGAAGTGATTGTATTGATTACCGGTCTGCTTGACTTGTTTCTGACCATTGCTGGCGCGGAAGCGCTCGGCTAGTTCCCGTACAACAACCCCAACGACGTCCGCATTCATGGAGTGCCACCCTTCGCAAAGTGCGCGAAGGGTTGGGCACCCGGCGATCTGCATTGAGACCCGCTGCCGGGGGACGGAGGAAGCCGGCCCTCAAACGGCTCGATGACAGCCTGCATGTTTGGGTTTGCAGGGGCTTTACGCTTACCACTCCGGAGCATCCCGAGAACTGGTAGTCAACCGCCCTGCAGAGTATCTCAATCTGCCGCGTCACTCCCTGAAAACAAAGCGGCCTAACTGGTGAGCCAATTGCTTGACCTGTTCCGCAATCTTAGGAGGAAGACTTACTTCGTCAAACATAATTTACCTGGGTTGACTTAGTCCGGGTAAGTTTCCTGTTGACAATGCCCCGTTTTCGATGCAGAATTCTTCGCGATTGAGGGGGCCCGATCACGAGGGAGTGCTCCGTCCATGGTCACGCCGCGCGTCATTCTGGCTCCAGTTTTGACTCTCTTGCTAACCGGGCTATCCTGTGGACCAGAGTCCAAGCCTGCCGAAGGCCCTCGGAAGCTGAAGATTTATTATTTCTGGAATACCTCAGGCGACCCTAACCAACACAGCTCAATTAAGACCGGCGTGGAAAAAGCTAAGGAGGATCCGCGCATTAAAGAGTTGGAGAATGGGCCAATCGACTTTAAGGGGTTACCAGACCCTGAGAGTTCCGATGACGCGATCGCTCAGGCGCACGAACTGCGGCGCAGCCCAGATACCCTAGCGGTCATTGGCCACACCTACTCCGGTACAACCTGGTCATTGCTTCCCGCATATGCCGAGGCTGGCATTCCCGTGATTGTAACTAACGCAACCAGCCCTTACCTATTTCACGAACATGGCGAGAAGGATGAACCGAATGTGGACCCTGCGAAACTCAAAGCCGAGAATGCCGGTTCACATTTCAGCAACGCTTTTCGCCTGATTGCATCGGACATTCCCGATCAAGCCAACGCCATCCAGTTGACCATCCGAGCCCTTCAGAGCAAGGGATCAGAGGCCAACCGACATTCAGGGCCGGCCCGGGTGATGCTAATTTGTGACGAGACAAGCCGCTACAATACCAAGGTTTACAGCAAGCCTATGTGCGACTACCTGGCGCGGGACGCAATGCACAGAAACGTTCCGGGCAGAAAGCATCCTCACGACTACTCAATCGTGAGTTCCCGAAGCGTTGATCTTGACCATGCAGATCTATGGGGATTGATAACCGAAATTCACGCGACCGATCCCCAGTACATAGTTCTGATTGGCTATAGCCAACTTGCCTTGGATGTCATTCAGGGATTAACGGAACGAGCCACGCCATCCTCAGCACCTAAGTCCCGTTACAAATTTATTATGACGGACGCAGCCTTCGGCAGTCGGCGTAGATTTCCTCAAGATCTCGATATTTTCATTACATCTCCAGCGCGTCCTCATAGTGATTCAAACTGTAATTCCAGCGAGGTCCACAAAAACTCCGACACTCAGGCCGCCGCCTCCACTTCAGAATCGGCTGTACCCGAGACTACTGAGGCGTTCGCCTATGACGCGGTGATGATCCTGGCCGACTCGGTGAGCAACTGCCGGGATAAGCACCAACTCGACCGGAATTGTGTGCTGGAGGATCTTCGAGAGCGGCAGGGCAACCTGAGCGGTTCTTGTGGTTTTTACGATCTTCACGAAGGAGAGCTGCAAAATGCCAACTACTACGTCTACTCCAACCGGCGGTCAAAGGGCAGCGAACCCGATCCGAACCCGAAGTGGTGCGCCAGGAGCCAAGATGAGGCTCTCATACCCTTCGGAGGCGCATGTGGGGAACCGACACCCCAAGAGTCAAGCCGGCGTGTGGTGGGCGGACAGCACCGGTAGGTTTGCGGTGGTTGAGGGCAAAGTCATTTCCACTCAGGCAGAACAACCCAAGTCCAGGTCCAGCGTTTCCCGTCCTTCAAGCACAACTCGTCGTTGGTGGAAATACCTGAACGATAGCTGGCTCTTTACCCATTACAAAGCTGGGTTTGTGGGAGCGCTATTACTGATCGATGCGCTCGCCCTCGTGACGTGCCTGGTGGACTACGATGCTTTTAAGAACATCGGATTAAAACCGGTTGCAGCTTTTCGAGTTGCATGGGAAACCGTTGGTGAAAGCGCTAGCCTTAAAACGGCCGCCTCGGTCTTCTTCTTTTTTCTCCTGACTCCTTTCGCATCTGGGGTTCTATCCCACTTTGCTCAGCGCCCCCGCCAGCACAGAGGAAAAGGGTCCGGCGCAAAGAATCGGGTGAAGGAAAAGAATACGGGAGGTAAGACTCTTAAAGGTTGGAGGCGATTGTTTCTGACCGCAGGGTGGAAGATCGTAGCTGCGCATTTGCTTCTGGCATGTGTTATTTCTGCTTTTACTCTGATGGCCGGAGCGATGGAAAACCTTGCCGGTTATCGAGATAAAGCTCCCAACTATAGTTTCAATTCGTCGTGGATGTGGGTTGTAAGCGGCATTAATTGGTTATATTCGGGAATCGTGCTGCCGGTCATCTTGAAGTTTGCTGCTCGCTCCGTGGGACGAGAGGGTCCCCACTTTAGCGACGTATTCAAAGAGGGTGTAACCGAGTTCTCAGCCGAGCACTGAACGGCTTGGCTGAGAAAGGCAAGAAACCGTCAAGCGCTGCCATGGGACGCGTGTGCGTGATAGAGCGGGGCTTCCTGGTTTTTATTTATGATGTTCAACGCCGTACTGAAGCGGTTCTCAACCCAGAAGGCGATTCGGACTAAAGACAAGTTTTTGAAAAATCGGCGATTTGCATCGGATTTGGTGCAGAAATCGGAAGGTCAGACTGGAGAGCAAAACTTGGATCCAGATCGAAGGCGACTGATGGGAGTTTCCTACCGATACGATGCGACCAGATCCAGGAATGCCTGGTGAATCCTGGTGTCGTCGCTGAGTTCGGGATGGAAGGTGGCGGCCAGGGCTCTTCCCTGCCGCACGGCCACGGGATCGGTGCCTTCGGTGGCAAGCACTTTCACTTGCGGGCCGAGGCGCGAGATTTTAGGGGCGCGAATAAAAACCATCTCCAGCGGACTGGCGCCCAGTTTGCCGTGGCGGATGGAGCTATCGAGCTGGCGTCCGTAGGCGTTGCGGCGGATGGAAATATCGAGCGCGCCGAGGCCGGCCTGCTGCGGATTTTCAACTTCGGTGGCCAGCAGGATGGCTCCGGCGCAGGTGCCGAAGGTGGGCTTAAGGCGGACGAAGCGCTTCAGCTTTTCAAATCCTTCTTGCCCTAACAATTTCAGGAAGGTTCCGCTCTCGCCGCCAGGGATGACGAGGCCGTCAATCGTCTCCAGTTGCTCCGGTTTTTTTACCAGCACAACCTTGGCGCCCAGTTCTTCGAGGCGGCGGCGATGGGCGTCGAAGTCGCCCTGCAAGGCCAGGACTCCGATGGTCGGAGCGGAATGTGTGTGCTTCTTTTTCGCGGACAAGTTTTTCGCGGACAAGCTCTTTCCCTCGGGCAGCTTCTGTGCCCGCTTTGATTTTACCGAAGACTCGAGCAGAAAAGATTTGCGTGCGATTCCACGCACCGTTAGAATCTGCTCCGTCAGAATCTCACGATCGGTCCGAAGGTGATGCGCAAATTATTGTGCGCTCCCTGATTGAAATAAATTTCATCGCCCGCTTCCAGGCGCAGGCCTACGGGACCAAGCGATGCTTCCACGCCCGCCGCCGGATAAATAGCGGCATTCAGATTGCTGCTGCGCAATCCCAACACTGCGCTGGCAACGCTGCTGTAAGGCAGCAGGCTGGGGCTCAGCCGAAAATCCACGAAGCCCGCCTTGAACGTGGCAAAGGGACGCAGATGGCCATGGCCGGGCACGAGTTTGGGACCAACCAATCCGTGGGTGACGCCGATTGAGGTGCGCTCGATCGCCGATAAATTTCCGTTGGCGATATTGCGGTAGGCCTCATCAAAATTAATCCCGTAATCGTAGGCCAGTTCGCCCTCCAGCATAACGTTGCTGTGGACCCGGTAACCGAAGCGGCCGCCAAGGCCAAAATTATTTGTGCTGGTTTGCGAGATGCTGAGGGAGTCGAAGAAGATGCCAACCTCGGCGCGGCTTTGGGCGATGACGGGCAATGCTGCCAGGATAACTGCGATCAGGGTGAGCTTCCGCATGCGAGGCTAGGATGCGGGGCAAGAACCGCCAGTTGTGCCGGAAGCTACGCATCAACTCTTGGCAGCGGCGGACGCCAGCTATTTTCTTCGTGCCATTGCGACTCGCTGGCCTAATCTTTTCCAGGGCGATTCACCGCTAGATAGGTAACCGAATCCCACGAGTTGTGAATGCCGATAAACAGAAGCGCCAGGCACACGGCCGCGACCACGAATAGGCCGCGGATGCCGGCTGCGATGATCAAAACTCCGGCCAGCGCCAATACTGCGTAGGTCACGAGCGGCAGCCAGCCATACCACATCCAATCTTCCCAGTCCGGCTGGTAACTCTTTTGCTTTTTTGCATGACGAACCGCCACAGTTGCGTAAATAAATCCGCCAACTCCGCAGCAACTCAGCGCCACGGCGACCGGCAGCATTCGCTGCCAGGGACAACTGCCCAGCGCCGACACCAGCAACGCCACGCAGAAATGCACCACGGTCGGCGATCCAAAAGCTTGCACCGCGCGCTTATCGCTGGTCTGGGACTCGGCGATCAATGTCATGGTCACGAACTGCAGCCCGGTCAGCGCCCCCGCTGACGAGCCCACGATGACATAAAAATCTTTCCACTGCGAAAGTATGGAGACCGAAGGGTCGTCTATCATCATGGCCAAAGTCATATGAAGAAGTCCTCTTGCCGAGAAATCATAATAGAGGACACCCACATACACAGATTTTTCCGGATTACACACCCCGGGAGAGAAATCAAAATCATCGGGCGAGTACAGTTCCCCGCTCCCCGAAGCCCGCGCGCTGCAAGGTCTAGAATCTTTCGAGCAACGGTTGCGAAGGTTTCTTGACGAAAGTTCCCCCCGGCGAGATAGTGTTTCGGACAAAAATCTCGCCCCGAGGTGCCAAACATGAAAAGACTTGGCCTGGTAGCGATGGCGGCTCTCGCCTTCCTTCTTGGAACCTGGACGGTCAAAGCAAATCCTCAAAGCCTCCCCACCCCAAAAGCTCGATGCACTGTTCCAAAATCCTACGGAGACTTTCGCGGCATGAACGGATCCGGTTTCGTTTTTGAAGACAGCGCGGGCACGATTAAGACCCTTACCTGCGAAACCAATAACAAGTGGACGCCACAAATTGAGATACTTCGCCAGTAAACAGATCGCCGGGACATCTTTTGCAGGGATGCGACAAACGCACCAATTGCAAGGGAAGGAAGACGAGAAAGTATGAACCTGACTCCAGCGAGGAAATCTTGCGCCGCCTGTGGTGGTTCCGGTAAAAAAGTGTGCCCATTCTGCGGCGGAGCGGGGCGAAAGATGGTGTCTACGATGAAGTATGTTTTTCGCTTCGGCAAGAACGTGATGGCACCGGTTATGGAGAGCCAAATCTGCATGCCCTGCGGCGGGATGGGCAGGAAAAGCTGCAGCTCCTGCCAGGGCAAGGGATGGCATCAATAGGCAAGCGCGCCCAGCGGGTGGTTTTCCTGGCGGCTATAAGTCCCGATTCGTCCGCAAACCGGAGCAGCGGCGGCCGGTACCCACGCTTCGCACGTGGATTTGTTTGTTCGGCCCGATCAGAACAGGTAACCGTTCGTCGCGTCCGTGGAACTTTTGTCCGGCCTCCTGCGTACCTTTTTTTGCACGCAATAGAACAGTATTCGTCAGACTACTGGAGAGCGACTCAATGCCCACAGTGCAATCCACAGAGTTCCGCTACGCGCGAGCCATCATCACCTTCTTCGCGGCCTACCTAATTGTCACTCTCCTCGCCGTCGCTCTGTCCATAACTGCCGAAGCCGCCATGCACAATCCTCCCACGGTCGACATGGTCCACAGCCCTTCCTATGTCTTCGCGGAAAAGTTCTTCCCGATCCTCAATCTATTGGTTTGGACCGCCTTCAGCTGGGTCTACTTCAAGGTTCGCCGCAGCGCTCCAGTCCTTTCCAGGGAAGCTCTCAGTCTGGGCGCCTTCTGGCTCCTTCTCGCACTGCTTGTGGACTATGTCGGCTTCGTCCTCATCAAAAATCCGTATTCTTTAAACGCCCACGACTTTTACATCGGCCAGTTCCCGTGGATCTACCTCATCTATCTCGCCATCCTCGCCAGTCCGATTCTCTACGCCACCTTGCGCCCAAATCGCGCGATCAAGGCATGAGCCGCCGTTGACTCTGTCGGCACCATCACAAAAGAGGCTGCCCCACTGTTCGCGATTTTCGAAGGATGGGTACAGCGGACGCTGGTACCAAGGCCCTTGGCTGAGGCCGCCTCGATCTTCATGCAGGTCGTAAGCAGCGATGGAACGACGCTAAAGTAATACCCATCGAGTGGAGAAATGCGCTCTTGGAATCGGGCAAGAGATAAGGAGCAGAAGATCCCAAACCCCACGGCAGCCCCGGCTGGTGCGGAACTAGACCGGAATCACGCAAGGATCGTCATAGGTGTGGGGGATGAACGCGGCGCCTTGCCGGAGGCAACCGGTTAGTCTCAGCTCTTGGTTCGGCACCCGTCTTACGAGACATCCAGTTCAGAGCCTTGCTTCCGCACCAATTCTACGAGGTCACTCATCTGCGCATCGCTCACTGACGGATTCATACAGGTAAATTTCAAGCACCTAAGGCCGTGGACACGGGTGTGCCCGATGACCGCAGCACCGTCATCGAAGAGCCGCCGGCGAATGCAGTCATTCAGACGATCGGCGTCGGCTTCGGGTTGTGAAGGAACGTAGCGAAACACAACCATCCCCAAGTTTGGTTCGGCCACGAGCTCGAGGCGTGGCGTGTAGCGAATTGTTTCTGCTGCATGCGCCGCCAAGGCTATGGTCCGGTCAATCATGGCTCCGAGCTTGGCGCGTCCGAGACTCTGAAAACAGATCCACACTTTCAATGCGTCGAAGCGGCGACTGGTGAGCAGAGACTTGGTCACCAGGTCAGGGATGCCTTCGTCTTCGTGAAATTTGGGGTTCAGGTAGTCGGCATGGAGCTTGATCGCGTCAAAGTGGCTGGCGTCGCGAAGCAGGAACACAGCACTGGGAATGGGCTGCCAGAAGAGCTTGTGAAAGTCGATTGCGACTGAGTCGGCGGCATCGAGGCCGCGAAGTTTGTTGCGATGCGTGTCAGAAAACAAAAGGGCGCCACCGTAAGCAGCATCTACATGAAGCCAAATTCCCCGTTCACGGGCAAGCTCGGCCATTGCCGGCAGTGGATCAATCGAACCAAAGTCAGTAGTTCCGGCCGTGGCAACCATGGCCATGGGCAGAAGGTCCTGCGCACGCAAGGTTTGAAGAGCGTTGCGCAAAGCCACCTCATCCATTCGGAATTTGCTATCCACTGGAATGCGCACCACGGCATCGGCGCCGAGGCCGAGCTGATGAGCGGACTGATCCACGGTGAAGTGGGCAACCTCTGAGCACAGGATCCGCAGCCGGCGAGCGTCGGGCGGGAGGCCGGATCGCTGGGCCGACCAATTCCACTGCTTTTTGAGAAAGGCATCGCGGGCCAAGAGCAGTCCCATATGGTTGGATTGGCTGCCGCCGGTTGTGAAGGTCCCGTCCGCAGCAGGGGGCAGACCTGCCTCAGAGCACATCCATCTAACCAGTTTTTGTTCCGTGACGGCGGCGAGCGGCCCCAGATCGAAGGAATCCATGGACTGGTTGATGGAGCTGGTCACCAGTTCGGCGGCCAGCGCATCCAGGAGTGGCGGGGAGTGGAGGTGGGCCGCAATGTAGGGGTGAGAAAAAGGGAGCGAGTTGGCGACGACGGCTCGCAGCGTGGCGGCGATCATTTCTGGGGAAGAAGGCGATTGCGGTAGAAAGTCAGCTGGGATCAGCTCTGCAAGAGCGGCGGGGGGCCGGCCTGAATAGGGTCTATCCGGCAGGCAGGCGGCGACGATGCTGGCGGTCCTCGCGATCTGCCGCTGGTAAAGATCGGCATTCGCCGGAGTTAAGAAGTCGGATTCAAACACGCGCGGCCTCGGGATTTGAGATGAACCAGCGAATCATCCTGAAGATCGGAGTTCGGGGACCCGAACCCATTCGTGACCTGAACATTGTATCGGAGCAGGGACAGCTCCGATGAGTAGCCGGAGGAGACACGTGCAAGTGAATCTAGTCTGGACGAAGATTTCGCTTCGGAGCCCCTTGGTTCGCCGCTGCCAGCGTTCGTGATACCCGCCCCTTCGCACAAAACACGAGGGGCGGGGCAGCCTACCGCATTTTCGATTTCCACAATTCAAAGCCCGGGCCAGCCGCCCAGCAACCAAGATCACTTGGCGGGAACGGCCGGCTTGGTGAGTTTCGCCATCGGCATCTGCTTCTGGGGCGGCTTCAGAAGATCCGAGGGCTTCGGCATTGCAGGATGGGGGCCTGTGGCGCGCTGCGGGCGCGGTGCGTTCTTCTGCTTGGTTTGGTCGACCAGACGAAATTGTTCGAAACCTTTTCGCTTGGCCACAATGCGGTAGTCAAAGCCGATGCTAGAGTTGCCTCCGCCCAGTTCGCGCACCTCAAACGAGGTGGCCGACTTCTGCGCCACGTACAGGCCCTTGCAATCTCCGTTGGGCGTGAGAAACACGTGATAGTCGACGCCAGTGTTCACCGTTTCTCCAAAGACCGACTCGATGTTGACCACGCCTGTGCCGTTCGACAGTTGGCCCGAACCAATATCTTCAAACCAATGCTCGGGCGAGCTGATTGTATTCATCGCCACCTGGCGTGAACCACTCACCGGGACCGCCGCCGTGACGCTCCCGTTGCACGAGAAGTTCCCGGAGACGTCCATGAAGCAATATCCCCCGAATCCCTGACCGTAAGCATCGAAGACGAGAGCCTGATTATCGGAATTTTCGTCGTTTTGAATATACGCGGTCGAGAGGCTCGGAGAATTGTTGTACGCCAAAAGGGCATAGCCATAGTCCGCGGTGCCTAAAAGGCCAAATCCCCCTTCAATACCGGTGTCGCCCCAAGTCCCGATGGCATCGGAGCCATAAAGAGTCTGTCCAGTGTTGCTGGAAGAGTATGCGGTGCCATAAACGCCTATACCCGTTGAGCTGGAACTGGAACCGTTAACCCCGAATGTCAATCCACTCGTGCTGGTGTTGAGGCCGACCAGCCCCGTGGAACCGCCTATTGAGTCGCTGGCCTCACCAGCCATGCCGACCGCGCCGGCAGTGGCGTAGGCGCCATAGCTGTAAGTCGCGTATGTGTTATTCACAAGGAGGGCATAACCGTTGTAGTTGGCGTCAATGGTTTGGTTGTTGGTGAAAGTGTTCGCCGCCGCCAACTCTGGCACCACCGCCGGATTCACGCTCAGCGTCGTGCTGCTGCCTAGAGCTGCAGCTCCTCCACCGGTAAGCCCGGTGCCGGCGGTGACTGTGACCGAGGAATTCTTCAGCATGGCATTAGTCACGCCCGCCGTGGCGATGCTCAAAGTGCCGCTAGTCGTAATCGGACCGCCGGTCAACCCAGAGCCGCTAGCCACGCTGGTCACCGTTCCGCTGCCCGTCCCCAGGGTCGCGCAGTTCCACACGCTGCCGTTGTATTGCAGGATCTGATTCGTGGTGCAGGTCTTCAGGCCGATGGTGTAAGTGTTACCCAGGCTCATCGCGCCCGGTGCAGTCAGTCCGCCCGCCGTGCTGGCATTCAACGTGATCTTCGAATTCGCCAGCATGGCATTGGTAATTCCCGCTGTTGGAACTCTCAAGCTCAGCGTCCCGGTAGTTCCGCCGCCTGACAATCCACTGCCAGTCGCGGTCGTAATTCCTGTGATCGTTCCCGCGCCGGGGAAGGTCTGCCCGGTAACGAATGTGACTTTTCCTGTGCTGGAGATGTTGAATGCTGTTCCGTTCACGGCCAAGGTGTTGTCCGTGGTCTTGGGAAATAGTGTCAGCGTGTCGCGGATGTCGGTTTTGCCATTTACATCCAGCGTTGCCACCGGAGTAATTGTGTTGATGCCGACCTCGGAGGTTTTCTGGAAG
The DNA here is from genome assembly GCA_963758565.1 of uncultured Acidobacteriota bacterium. Classification (GTDB taxonomy): domain Bacteria; phylum Acidobacteriota; class Terriglobia; order Terriglobales; family Acidobacteriaceae; genus Sulfotelmatobacter. Next base: position 364,284 of record CAVWVX010000003.1, read on the forward strand.
ATGATGGAGTCGATGATGTCGCTGGCCGTATCCCACATCGGAATGTAATTCAGCACACCCTTGCCGGTGACCGCCGGATTCGCGGGGGCCACTCCATTATTCTTGGTCGCGTTCGCCCCGCCGTTTGAAGTCTCAGCCTTAGCGCTCGCCGCTCCCGATTGCGATCCATTGGCCAGCATGAACGCCGAGGCCGGCAGTCCGCCAACGGTCTCCGCGTCGCCAGCCTTTAACGCATAGGGCACGCTGACCAGGAGGACCCGCGCTCGCTCTGCTTGACCTGAAACTTGCACGCCTAACCAGCGTGCCTCGCCCGAGGTGAATAAGTCCGTGGCCACGCCATCCGGCTTGGTCGCACCAAGTTGAACGGTATAGCGCCCGTTGGCATCGGCTTGCACATTCTGGGTTTCCAGCCAGAGAGGCGAGCCGCCCTGTTCGGAGGAGTAGAGCAGGAAGGTGATCCCCACCGTCCCAGTCAGAGGCTTGCCATCCACGCCGGTTGCAGTGCCGGAGTAGCGAACCAGATGCGGCACAGAGGACGCCGACGATGTGGTTGGCGCAGAGTTGTCGGTTGTCTGCTGGGCGGCAACGTTAAGAGCTAACAAGGTGAGTACGACAGTGCAAGTGAGACCCAGTGCAAGGAAACTTCTCGAGGTTCCCTGGAAAGGTAAGTAGGGTGATTGCTTGGCAATTTGTGAATGCAGGCTTTTCATGACTTCGACTCCTCATTTGTGTAAAGTGTCTTGCACTGGTTGTTCGAATCCCTGGGCGTCTACGCGCTAGCTTGATGGTCCCGGACTTGCGGTTCTGACTCTTCGACGTGCGGGAGCTTTCCCTGGCTCCGATTCCTGCGGCAACTGCAACCTCTCCGGCTGGGGACGGTCGAACTCCAACTTCTGGCCGCAGAGTGGACACGGATCTGCCGGGATCAAGGCACCCCCTAGCACAGTGATCGTGCTCTCTTTCTGCACCCTGATTTCGGTTCGAATTACCCGGCCTGTTTCTGCCGTGGAGGTGGCAGAGAACAGCGGGCTTGCTCGCTCACTCAGCCATTGGTACAGTCGGTTCATGCGGCTGGTCGGTTCCACGGGTGCGAATATTGGCGGGGTTTCGGAAAAAACGCGAGTGACGCCTTCTGACAAGTTGTGACAACTTCTGAAACGCTTTAAGTAAATGAAAACAGAGGAAATATTCCGCTTCGGGGAGTTTCAGGTAAACGCCCTGACTCGCACCTTGCGGCGAGAGAATGAGACTGTCAGCCTTAACCGGAGAGCTTTTGACGTCCTTTTATATCTGCTTCAGAACCGTGGAAGAGTATTAAGCCGGGAAGAACTGCTAAGGAACGTTTGGCCGGACACGTCGGTGGACGAAAATAGTTTGGCGCAGAGCATCTCCTCGCTGCGCCGTGCGTTGGAAGAAAAGCCGGGGGATAACAACTACATTGCCACGCTTCCCGGCCGCGGCTACCAGTTCATCTCCCCGGTGCAAGTGGAGGTGCCTGAGAGTCTTGAGCTGGTGTCCCCTACGGCGCCCCGGGCGTGTGACGCCCCGGGTGGCATCCTCTTACAAAAACACTCGATCCAAACCAGCATTCTCACGCAGGAAACCACCGCGCAGAGTTCGCCCGCTCGGTCGAGCCGGGCTTTGCTGTTGCTCATTGCCATTATCCTTGTAATGATCGTCGCCTTCGGGCTGCTTTTTCTTCGTATGCGGACACAGAAGCCGCAGCCAATGGCAAACCAGCCTGCGGTCGCACCCGTTTCCCGGAGATCGATAGCCGTGCTCGGATTCCGCAATCTTTCTGGCCGGTCTGACGAAGGCTGGCTCTCCACCGCCCTGGCGGAAATGCTGAGCACGGAACTGGTTGCCGGAGAGAAATTGCGCCTGGTTTCCGGCGAGGATGTCGCGCGCACTAAACTCGATCTTCCCGTTACCGAAACCGACAGCCTGTCCCGGGATACACTCACTCGCCTCCGTCGGAATCTTGACAGCGATTACGTAGTGCTGGGCTCCTACACGGTTCTCGGCGTTAAACCGGACACGCACGTTCGCCTCGACCTCCGGCTGCAAGACACTGCTGCTGGAGAGACCATTGCCGACATCGCCGTGAGCGGCACTGAGGCGCAGATGTTCGAAATGGTGGCGGAGGCAGGAGCCAGACTACGGGAGAAGCTGGGTGTAGAAGCGGTCTCTCCTGTCGAGGTGGTAAGTGTTCGCGCTTCCCTGCCGGCCAACCGCGAGGCCGCCCGTCTTTATTCGGAAGGTCTGATCCGGCTACGCGTCTTTGATGCGCTGGAGGCTCGCGATCTGTTGCGCCAGGCTATTGCCGCCGATCCCAAATTCGCTTTGGCTCACTCGGCGTTGGCTGAAGCTTGGTGGCCCATGGGCTACAGCAAGAACGCGCAGTGGGAAGCCCAGCAGGCATTTGAGTTGTCTGCCAATCTCTCCCGCGAAGAAAAGCTGTTGGTGGAAGGCCGTTATCGTGAGATGAGCAATGAGTATGACAAGGCGATTGAGATCGACCGGGCGCTTTACACTTTATTTCCCGACAATCTCGACTACGGCCTGAAGCTGGCAGCTGTCCAGAGCCGTGGAAGCAGACCGCACGATGCGTTAGCTACCGTCGAGTCGCTTCGCAAACTGACGGCTCCGGCCTCTGAAGACCCCCGCATCGACTTGGCGGAATCCGACGCCTGGTACGCCTTAAGCGATCACAACCATCAACTGCAGCCCCTCGAAAACGCAGTACAAAAAGCCAGAAAACTAGGTTCGCGTCTGGTGTTGGCGGATGTGCTGCAAAAGCGATGCGCTTTATACGGCCTATATCTTGGCCAGATACAAAAAGCAGCCGAGTCCTGCCGGGAGTCCACCGACATTCATTCTGCGACCGGAAACCGCGAGAAGGAAGCTGAGGACTTGGGAGTGTTGGCGGTCATCACCATGGATGCGGATGGCCCGCAATCCATCCGGCTGTTCCAGCAAGCTTTGCCCATTTTTCGCGAGTTGGGAAACGATAACGGTGCGGCCACGGTTCTGCTGAATCTCGGAATTGTGTATGCAGCACAAGGACAGCCGCTGGCCGCCGAAAAAATGGAGCGCGAAGCGCTGCTGGTCTACCGCCGGCTCGGCGATCAAAAGGGCGAATCGAAAGCTCTCGGAAATATTGCCGACTATCGCGTGGACCAAGGCGACCTGGCTGGCGGTTTGCGCTTCTATGAGGAGTCGGCGAAGGCTGATCCGGCGGATGCGGAGCGCGCCGTTCTCGCCAACGCCAATATCGCTTACGTGCATCAACTGCAGGGTGACTTACCCGCGGCCGAAAACGGGTATCAGCATGCGATCGCTGCTTTCCAGCAATCAGGAGACCAGATTACTGCCGCTGTTTTCACCTCGATGTTAGCCAGCGTCGTGTACCAGGAAGATGATTTCCCCGGCGCCCGCAAGCTATATGAAAAAGCCTTGGCCGTACAAACTGCGGCCGATAAGAAACGCAAGATCGCTGACATAGAACTGTCGCTTGCGGAAATGTCTTTGGAAGAGGGCCGTTCTCGGGCAGAACAGGATGGGGAGATTCGAAAAGCAATCGCTGATTTTCAACAGCAGAAAGCGAACGACGGAGAATCGCAGGCCTGGTGCCTTCTCGCCCGCAACTACAGCACGCACGGCGATCCCGCGGCAGCGCAGGAAGCCATGCAACACGCCCGCGCACTGGCCGCCAAGAGCCAGAATGTTGAAGTCCGCTGGCGCACGTCAATCGTTGCAGCACGCGTCGATACCGCTGACAAAGCTGCAATTCATTCCGCCGCGGCCATCGCCGCCCGCAAGACGCTGGCAGAAGTCATCGCCAAAGCGCACCAACAGGGCTATGGCATCGTTGAACTCGACGCTCGGCTTGCCCTCGCCGAAATCGAGATGAAAGCTGGAAGCGCCGACGCGCTCGCCCATTTCGCCGCGATTCAGACCGAAGCCCGGACTAAGGGCTACAATCTGGTCGCCCGTAAAGCCAGTTCTGCGATCCTGTGAACGAGATCGGCTTTCGCCTCATAGTGAAAGCCAGAAAAGATCACAGTTAGGCCAGCCCCCGTGACCATATGTTTTATCGATGCACGATTACCATCCCCTGGTCTGCAACATCTGCGCCTCATCCATCCCCGCCACCGCCAGGCCCTTCATCGCGCCCTGCAGATCTTCGCTGACTTCCAGTAACACTTTCGGATCGTTGAAGTGCGTGGCGGCTTTGACGATGGCGCGGGCGCGCTTTTCGGCTTCTTCGGGATCGGCGAAGGTGGTGCTGTCTTTCATGAAGATGCCGCTGCCCACGAAGACGGATTCGGCGCCAAGCTGCATCACCAGCGACGCGTCGGCGGGAGTGGCAATGCCTCCGGCGGAAAAATTCGGTACCGGCAGCTTCCCTGTTTTCGCGACCATCTTCACCAGTTCGTAAGGCGCGCCGTGTTCTTTAGCTTTGGCATAAAGTTCTTCTTCGCCGAGCACCGTAAGAATTCTCATCTCCATCACAATCTGCCGCATGTGCTTTACCGCATGCACCACATCGCCAGTCCCCGCCTCGCCCTTGGTGCGGATCATGGCCGCGCCCTCCGCAATGCGCCGCAGCGCCTCCCCCAGATTGCGCGCGCCGCAGACAAACGGGACGTTGAAGGCATGCTTGTCCACATGATGCGCCTCATCCGCCGGCGTGAGCACCTCGGATTCGTCGATGTAATCGACCCCCAGCTCCTGCAAAATCTGTGCCTCGGCAAAATGCCCAATGCGGCACTTGGCCATGACGGGGATCGACACCGTCGCCATAATCTCGCGAATCTTTTTCGGCGACGCCATTCGCGCCACTCCGCCCTCCGCCCGGATCTGCGCTGGCACGCGCTCCAGCGCCATTACCGCCACCGCGCCCGCCTTCTCGGCGATCTCCGCCTGCTCCGCCGTGGTCACATCCATGATTACGCCGCCTTTTAACATTTCGGCGAGGCCGGTTTTCAGGCGGAGGGAGGACGCTCCATTGTTTTGGGTTTGGGAGTTGCCGTTTTGTTTGGGAGTTTGCGAAGTGGGGTTGTGTTTGGATCCGTTGTGCTTGGACATGGGAGAACCTTTTCTATCCCTGATTTTGGGGAGCTTCGGGCGTGGGCTGTGGGGCTCCGGCGAAGCTGGATCTTATTTTACAGGGGATCGGCGGGTTCGGGATAGCGGCGAGGCGAGTATCAGCGTTCGAGCAGACAACGCCAGAGTGCCACGGAGGAAAGCTTTAGGGAGCGGCGAATTCAGCGGCCGGCTTGTCGTGATTTTGGAACATGTTTTGGAGTTCGGTTGGAATGATGAGCGGCGGTGGTATTATGCGCCTCGCGTAATGCGGTGAGGGGCCGGACCACGGGAGAAATCAATTATCCGTTTACGCTTGGGGAGGCGTTATGGCTGATGGTCCGCTGAGCAAGATCAAGCATGTGGTGGTGTTGATGATGGAAAACCGGTCGTTCGATAACATGCTGGGCTGGTTATACGATCCGCAAAATCCGCCGCCTTTTAACAAGGTTCCGGCCAGTGCTTTCGAAGGAGTGTGGGGAAAGAATTTGTGGAACCCGAGCGTGCAAGGGCTGCAGGTGCCGGTGGGCAAGGGCACAGACCCGACAGCGCCCGATCCCGATCCGGGCGAGCCCTATGAAGATGTTTACGCGCAGATCTTCGGACAGAAGGATGTGCTGCCCCTGGGGCAGGTGCCGCCACAACCGACTCTGCCGAGCAATATGCAGGGATTTCTTTATAACTACACCTTGAAGTGCCAGAACACGCAGGTGAATCCGAACATCATTATGAATTGCTTCACCTCGGCGACGGTGCCGGTGCTGTGGAGCCTGGCGTTCAATTACGGATTATGCGATCACTGGTTCGCGTCGATTCCGACGCAGACGCTGTGCAACCGTTCGTATCTGCATGCGGGAACGTCTTCGGGATATGTGGACAATGGCGGAGGCGATGGGCTGATCTTTGTCAACGATACGCCGACGATTTTCAATGTGATGGAGGATGCCGGACGCTCCTGGAATATTTATTGCCGGAGCTGGGTGGTAACGAGTCTGGCGCTGCTGACGCAACGCCGGCTTTGGGATCACGCGCTCTCCAAACATTTCTGTCACGTGCACGACTTCTGCAATCAGGCCAAGAAGCCGGGGGGCTTGCCGGAATATTCCTTCATCGAACCTATCTATATCGATTCTCTTTTCTGGGGAGCGGAGAACGATATGCATCCCGAGGCGCAGCCGATTCATTTTGATGGGCCGTCGAATGTTGAGCAGGGCGAGAAGCTGCTGTACACGGTTTACGATGCGGTGAGGAATAGTCCGGACTGGGAGTCAACCTTGTTGTTGATTTTGTTCGATGAACATGGCGGGTGCTATGACCATGTTGCGCCGCCGACTTCGGCGAACTGCAAATTTGCTATTTCTCCCGATGGCGCAGTGATCCCACCGTCGCACATGGGAGGAAGTGGTTTTAATTTTGACCGGCTGGGGGTGCGGGTGCCGGCGATTGTGGTGTCGGCGTACACGCAGGCCAACACCATCGACAGCACGGTATATGACCACACCAGCGCGCTAAGCACGATTGTGAATTCGCTTGGCCTGCCCACGGGGAAATTGGGCAAGCGGCAGATGGCGGCGCCGGATATCAGGGCTTCGTTGAATTTAGACACTCCGCGCACAGATTTTCCGTCGATTCAGCAGCCGGCGGGATGGGACCCGACATTCGAGGCGAGGGTTTTGAATTTCACGCAGGCATTGCTTCATGCCGGGGGAAAGCCGCTCTCCGATCTGCAGCGAAGGATTTTGATTGGCGCGGCGCGACAAGGAAGTATGCCTACGGCGATGATGGAGGCTCTCAGTCCGATCAAGACTTCGCTTGATGCGGATGCTTACCTGATGAAGCGGGAGGCGGAGTGGCTGGCGAAAAAAGCGTAGACGGCGGAGCTAGCGATCGACGTATTTAGCGAACATTTTTTCGGGGTCGATGGCGATGAAGATGCCGCGGCTGCGGGCGAGGACTTCGTTTTTTTCGTTGAGGATTTCGGCGGCATTGATGTGCTTGGTGCCGCGGACTTCGATTTCTCGCCCTTCTACGCGCAAGGGTTTGTGAAGCGGGACGGGCTTGAGATATTCGACCGTCATCTCTCGGGTGAGGGCAACGACGTGGTGGAGTTTATTTACTTTGCCCATGGCGTCGTCGAGGATGCTGGCGATGATGCCGCCGTGGCAGTGGCCGGGAGGTCCGGTGTAGCGGTCACCGAGACGGAATTTGCAGACGAAGGTTTGGCGCTTTTCATCGATGAGGAATTTGAGGCGCATGCCGTCTTTATTGTTCTGGCCGCAGACAAAGCAGTTGTTCTTTTGCATCTTCATGTAGCGGGTGTCATGGCCTTGGGGCTTCGGGGGCATGGAGGGATTTTAACCTGAGGGTGTGATGGTGGGGGCAAGGGCAAAAGCTCTTAACCACCGAGGTCGCGAAGAAAGGCCGCGAAGGGCGCAGCGAAGAGCCTGCACTGCCAACTTTATAGGGGTCCTTCGACGGCGGTGTGCTTCGCTTCGCGAACCCCATCCTTCGCTCAGGATGACAAGTGGTGTCCTAATTTGAATTTGCGACGGCAACGAATCCAGTAATGCGCAGAGGCCATAGCTTACACTCAAACGAATGCTCAACCGGGGCTATGCCTATACGACCGTTATCAGCAGCAAAGATCACGGGCGAAGCCTGCTCTCCCACCTAACGACCCGTTACCCACACTCAACGCCACAAGCCTGGCAACAACACCTGAACAACCGCGAAGTCACCATCAACGGCGTTACCGCCAGCGGAGGCGAATCGCTCGCTTCAGGCCAAACCCTTGTGTGGAACCGTCCACCCTGGGTCGAACCAGACGTTCCCCAGAACTTCGAAGTCCTGTTTAATGACGTGGATCTGTTGGCCGTCAACAAGCCCGGCGGGCTGCCCACCCTTCCCGGCGCAGGCTTCATGGAAAACACCCTCCTGCGCTTAGTGCAAAAGCAAATCCCTGACGCAAGCCCTGTTCACCGGTTGGGTCGAGCCACTTCGGGCATTGTTCTCTTCGCGAAGACAGCGCAGGCGGCCGCCAAACTAGAGGCGAGCTGGAACACATCCAGAATTCAAAAAATCTACCGAGCGCTGGCGCAAGGCGTCGCACAGAACGACGCATACGAGATTCTCACACCCATCGGACTTGTACCACACCCGCTCATCGGTTCGGTGTGGGCGGCCAGTCCAAGCGGCAAGCCGTCAAAGTCATTGGCGAAGGTGATCTCACGCACCATCCGCACTACAACATTTGAAGTGCGCCTAAATTCGGGCCGCCCGCACCAAATCAGAATTCATCTGGCATCCATCGGCCATCCTCTGGTGGGCGATCCTCTATACGGCTTAACCGGCCAGCCTCTTGAAAATCTTCCTGGCCTCCCGGGCGATGGAGGATATTTCCTGCACGCTCAATTTTTGAAATTCAGACACCCCATCACCGGAGAACAAATCGAGCTTGAGGCGGCGTTGCCGTCGGAATTCTGGTCGCACCAGTAGATTCACGACGGGAATCAATTCGGGGTGGCCATTGAAACCTGCGCGATCCTGAGAGATGTTTTGACGGGCGGGTACGGCCGAGTCACATCGCTTCGTTGCCGGCTGGGGAGCGCGCTCGTTGCGAAAACCGCGAAAGGTGGGGCAGCCTCAGTGGTGGTGATGCTAGTTTTTAACAAACCCAAAGATGGGCCGAACCCTTCGTTTTCCTCAACGGATATTCCGTTCAGGCTTGGGCGGAAACTCCCAGCGGTGCCTGCGACAATGCACCGGCGAAAGGGATCCTTCGCTCAGAATGACAGAGTGAATGAGAGTATCTTGCTTTTCTCTTTTCTTCAATTCCTGTATACATATCGGTTTTGGAAATCTTGGTTGGTGGGAGTGTTCTGTGAAATTTCGAGTGGCTGCTTTCCTATCTCTAATCATTCTTTTGCAATCCAGCCTACTTAGCGCCGCGCAAGAGCCGGATGCGGACAAGAAGCCGCAGGCGGTGCCGACTTCGCCCAAGAGCAAGAAGAATGTGAAGAAGGATGAGAGCGCGAGCGCGGCGGCGCCCGACAAGAAGAAAGAAGATGAGAAGAAGGGCGGGATGACCGCGGACACTTTTTCGGGGCTGAAGTTCCGCTCGATTGGGCCGGCGGTGGCTTCGGGGCGCGTGATGTCGATCGCGGTGAATCCGAAGAACAAGGTTGAGTATTACGTGGGCGTGGCGTCGGGCGGGGTGTGGAAGACGGTGAACGATGGGACGACGTGGACTCCTGTGTTTGAGAAGGAGGGATCGTATTCGATTGGATGGGTGGAGCTTGATCCGAATGATCCGGCGGTGGTGTGGGTGGGAACGGGCGAGAGCAACTCGCAGCGCAGCGTTTCTTATGGAGATGGAATTTACCGCTCGGATGATGGCGGAAAGAATTGGACGAACCTGGGGCTGAAGAAGTCGGAGCATATTGGGCGGGTGGTGATCGATCCGCGAGATTCGAAGGTGGTGTATGTGGCGGCGGAGGGGCCGCTGTGGGGAGCGGGCGGAGATCGCGGATTGTATAAGACGACCGACGCGGGGAAGACATGGAAGGCGGTGCTAACCATCAGCGAGAACACGGGCGTGGTGGATGTGGCGATGGACCCGGGGAATCCGGACATTCTTTATGCGGCGGCGTACCAGCGGCGGCGGCATGTTTTTACGTTGATCGATGGCGGACCGGAGAGCGCGATTTACAAATCGACCGACGCGGGCGCGACCTGGAACAAGTTGAAGAATGGATTGCCAACGGTGGATATGGGGAGGATTGGGCTGGCGGTTTCGCCGGCGGACCCGAATGTGGTGTATGCCACGATTGAAGCGGCCGATGGCAAGGGGGGTGTGTTTCGGTCGGATGACCGCGGGGCGAATTGGGAGCGCAGGAATGAATTCGATGCGGGCGCGATGTATTACGCGCGAGTGGTGGCCGATCCGAAAAATGTGGACCGCATTTTTGTGATGAACGTGACGCTGCGCGAGTCGCTTGATGGCGGCAAGACTCTGAAGAAAGTCGAAGAGAACAACCATCACGGAGACAATCACGCGATCTGGATCGATCCGGAGAACACGAAGCATGAGTTGCTGGGCTCCGATGGCGGGATGTATGAAACGTGGGATGACGCCAAGGCGTGGCAGTTCAAAGCCAACCTGCCGACGCTGCAGTTTTATGACGTGGCGGTGGATAACGCGCTTCCCTTTTACAACGTGTGCGGCGGGACGCAGGATTATTTTTCGTGGTGCGGGCCTTCGCGCACGCGGAATGTGAACGGCATTGTGAATTCGGATTGGTTTGTCACGACGGGCGGGGATGGGTTCCGATCGGTGGTTGATCCGGTAGATGCGAACACGATTTATTCCGAGTCGCAGTATGGCGTGCTGGTGCGCTACGACAAAGCGACGGGACAGGAACTGGTTTTGCAGCCGCAGGAGGGCAAGGGCGAAGCGGCGCTGCGCTGGAATTGGGATTCGCCGATTATTATTTCGCCGCACTCGCACACGCGGCTGTATTTTGCGGCCAACAAATTATTCCGCAGTGACGACCGCGGCGATACCTGGAAGGCGATCAGCGGCGATTTGACGAAGCAGATCGACCGCAACAAGCTGCCGGTGATGGGCCGAGTGTGGGAGCCGGACGCGGTGGCAAAGAATGCTTCGACCTCTCTATACGGAAATATTGTGGCTCTGGCGGAGTCGCCGAAAAAAGAAGGGCTAATTTATGTGGGAACGGACGACGGACTGATCCAGGTTACGAATGACGGCGGGCAGAGTTGGACGAAGTCGGAAAAGTTTCCGGGGATTCCGGATACGACTTATGTGAGCCGGCTGGCGGCTTCGTGGCGCGATGCGAATGTGGTCTATGCAGCGTTTGACAATCATAAGAATGAAGACTTCAAGCCTTACTTGTTGCGCTCGACGGACGCGGGAAAGACGTGGACCTCGATTGCGGGAAATTTGCCGGAGAATGGCTCGGTACTGGCATTTGTGGAAGATCCGGTGAATGCGAACCTGTGGTTCGCAGGCACGGAGTACGGAGCGTTCTTTACCATCGACGGCGGAGCGCACTGGGTGCAGTTGAAGGGTGGGCTGCCGACGATTGCGGTGCGAGACATGGTGATCCAGGCGCGCGAAGGCGATCTGGTGATTGCCACGTTTGGGCGCGGGTTTTACGTGCTGGACGATCTCTCGGCATTGCGGCAGATCAAAGCGGAGTCGCTGGAGCAGGCGGCGGCTTTATTTCCGGTGAAAGATGCGTTGTTGTACATCGAGCGGCATCCGCTAGGCGGGCCGAAGAAGGGATACCAGGGCGAGAGTTTCTTCACGGCGGACAATCCTCCTTATGGTGCGGTGTTTACGACATACGCGAAAGAGAAGCTGAGGACGAAAAAAGAAAAGCGTCATGAGGCGGAAAAAGAGGCAGCAAAGAAAAATCAGCCGGTGAACTATCCGACGAACGCTGAGTTGCGGGCGGAGTCGGAGGAGGCGAAGCCGGAAGTTTATTTCATGGTGTATGACGAGGCGGGCGAGCCCATCCGGCGGGTGGAAGGCAGCGTTGAGGCTGGTTTTCAGCGCACGGCTTGGGATCTGCGTTATCCGGCAGTGTCATTGAAAGAGAGTACGGAGGACGGAGAGGATTTTCCTCCAGCGGCGTCGAAGGGGCCGCTGGTGGTGGCGGGAAATTATTCGGTGCGGATGTTCCAGAAAGCTGGCGGCAACGTAACGGAGTTGGGATCGGCGCAGAAATTCAAAGTGGTGGCCGATGGTGCGGGCGGGATGAGCGATGGGGATCGCAAGGCGCAAGAAGAATTCATGCGCAAAGTGGCGCGTATGTATCGCGCGGTGTCGGGGGCGCAGCATACTGCGGAGGAGGTAGAGACGCGGTTGAAGGCGATTCGCGGAGCGCTAAGAGAGACTCCGGCAGCGGAGCGGTTGTATGCGGCGGCGGATGCGATTGAGCAAACGAATCGCGGGATTCTGCGGGCGCTGCATGGCGATTCGGAGATGCAGAAGCGCAACGAGGCGGTGCCTTCGTCGATCAACGACCGGGTGCAGGCCATCATGGAAGGCGAGAGATTCTCGCTGGCCAAGCCGACCCAAAGCCATTTGGACGATTACAACATTGCGGCGGCGGAGTTCGCGGAGCAACTGAGCAAGCTTCACGTGTTGGTTGAGAGTGATTTAGCTAAGCTGGAGAAGGATATGGAGACTGCGGGAGCGCCGTGGACGCCGGGAAGGGTGCCGGATTGGAAGGAGCAGTAACTTTCACCGGAAAGTTTCTGTGGTGATTGGGAGAAGAAACTCTTGAACCATGGATGTCACGGGGGAGTTAAGGGGTAGAGCGAATGCGTGGTGGCGCGGTGAGCATTGATTGTAAAGGGCACGAAGCCGTTCGCAATTGGCGAGGAAAATGGTGGCGAGGTTTTTATAAGTAATATCCTCAAGGTACTGTGGTAAACTCGCCGCCGACTGTTGAACCCGCTGTGGGGGAACGACAGAGTGCTGGGGGGAAATCGTTCTTTGTCTTGTCGTCGTCTCGTGGTTTGGGAGGGACTGGGGAATGGGCCTCGCGTTACTGGTAGTGATCTGGCTGATCACGTTGGTCAGCACATATTTCTTTGTAGCAAAAACCTGGTGGCTGCCGGTCGGCGCTTCTGCCGCTACGGGATTCATTGACGGACAATTCACGCTGACGCTGATTATTATGGGCGTGGTTTTTCTGGCGGCGCAGTTGTCGCTGGGATTTATCGCGTGGAAATATCGCGAGCAGCCCTCGGCGCCTCCGGTGGATTATTCGCACGGCAACATCAAGCTGGAAGTGGTGTGGACGGTGCTGACGACAGTGCTGTTCGTGGGATTGAACCTGATGGGCAGCAGCGTGTGGGCGAGCCAACGATTCGATCCTCCGGCTGCGGGCGCGGTGCAGGTGGAAGTGACGGGCATGCAGTTTGCCTGGTACTTCCGCTATCCCGGGCGGGACGGCGTGTATGGCGCGACCAGTGTGAAGTTAATGGATCCATCGGCGGGCGGCGAGGCCGCGGTGGGATTGAACACCTCCGATCCGGCAGCGAAAGACGACGTAGTTACGGGCACGATGTATCTGCCGGTGGACCGCGAGGTGGATGTGAGCCTGCGGTCGGTGGATGTGATCCACAGTTTCTTTGTGCCGAATCTGCGCTTCAAGCAGGACGCAGTTCCGGGGCTGAACATTCATATGCACTTCAAGCCCACGGCAATTGGGGAATATGAAATTGCCTGCGCGGAGTTGTGCGGGTTAGGTCATTACAAAATGCACGGCATGGTACATGTCGTCAGCCAGGAAGATTTTGACAAGTGGCTGACGGCACGGGAGGCGGAGAAACAATAATGGCAACGTCGGCTACCGCGCACGCACATGCGGCTCCTCAGGGATTTATTCGGAAATATATTTTCAGCCTGGATCACAAAGTAATCGGAATTCAATATTTTTTTCTGGCGCTGACGGCGGTGTTTGTCGGGATGTTCCTGTCGCTGCTGATGCGCATCCATCTGGTATGGCCGTTGGCGAATCTGCCGATCGTGGGCGAGATTAAGCCGGAGCAATATCTCAGCCTGCTCACCATGCACGGCACGATCATGGTTTTCTTTGTGTTGACCACGGCGCCGCAGGGCGGATTCGGAAATTACTTTTTGCCGATTCAGATTGGGGCGCCGGATATGGCGTTTCCAGTGCTGAACATGATGTCGTTCTGGACGACGTTCGTGGGTTTCGTGGTGATCCTGGCGGCATTTTTTGTTTCTGGTGGAGCGCCATTGCATGGGTGGACGGGGTATCCGCCACTGAGCGCGGTGCAACAGACGGGGCCTGGGGAAGGACTGGGCGCCGATTTGTGGATTACCAGCATTGCGATTTTCTGTTTGGCGTCGCTGATGGGGGCGCTGAATTTTCTGACCACCACTCTCGACATGCGAGCCAAGGGCATGACCATGATGCGCATGCCGTTGACGGTGTGGTCTTGGTTCATTACGGCGATTCTGGGACTGCTGGCGTTCGGCGTTTTGTTGTCGGCGGGAATTTTGTTGTTGATGGATCGAAATCTGGGAACGAGTTTCTATGTGCCGCTGGTGGTGGTCAACGGACAGGTGATGGGGCACAAGGGCGGGTCGCCGCTGTTGTGGCAACATCTGTTCTGGTTCTTCGGGCATCCTGAGGTTTACATTGCAATTCTGCCGGGCATGGGCGTGGCCTCGCAGATTCTTTCGACGTTCTCGCGCAAGCCCATCTTCGGATACAAAGCGATGGTTTATGCCATGCTGGCCATCGGATTTTTTGGCTTCATGGTCTGGGGCCATCACATGTTTATGAGCGGCATGAGCCCGTATTCGGCTTTTGCGTTTTCGCTGCTTACCATGTGCATCGGCGTGCCTTCGGCGATCAAGACGTTTAACTGGCTGGGGACGATGTATAAGGCGCGGATTCGATTTCAGACTCCGATGCTGTATGCGATTGGATTCGTTTCACTTTTCGTCTCGGGCGGATTGAGCGGGCCGTTCCTGGCGCAGCCGGTGCTTGATATCCAATTGCACGATACGTATTTCGTGGTTGGGCACTTCCATCTAATCATGGGCGTGGCGGCGATCTTTGGAATGTTTGCCGCGACCTATTATTGGGCGCCAAAAATGTTTGGCCGGATGATGAATGAGTTTTGGGGACGGGTGCATTTTTTCATCACGCTGATAGGCACGTATGCGATCTTTATGCCGATGCATTATTTGGGCATGGCCGGCGGAACGCGGCGGTATTCGCAATACACCGAGGTGGCTTATCTGGCGAAGCTGCAGCCGCTGCACGTATTCATGACCTACGCCGCGTTCATCACGATTGGGGCGCAGTTTATTTTCGTCATCAATCTGTTTTACAGCATGTTCAAAGGGCCGAAGGCGAGTGACAATCCGTGGGAGGCAACCACGCTGGAGTGGACGACGGCGACGCCTCCGCCGCACGATAATTTTGGCGGCGTGACGCCAGTGGTGCACAACGGGCCATATGAATATGGAGTGCCGGGAGCGGCGCGGGATTTCGTGATGCAGACGGACCCGCCGGTGGGTGGAGGCGGGCATTAGCTTTATGGCAACTTATACAGCAGGCAGTCCGATCGGTCAGTTAGGGCGTGGGGGAAGTGTGCCACGTCCGCCGAACGGGGGTGGCGGAGATGGCGGCGGACCTAATGATTCAGGTTTGCCGAATTATGGAGCGCGGCTGCGGCGGGCGCGACTGGGGTTGATCTGCGGAATCGCGACCGTGGGCATGGTGTTTGTTTCCCTGACCAGTGCGCTGATCGTGCGGCGCGGGTTGCCAACGTTTGACGATGCCAGCCGCACTTATCTGCGCGACTGGGGCGGGGTGCAGTTGCCCTGGCAATTGCTGGCAGTTAACACTGCTGTTTTGCTCATCAGCAGTTTGACCATTGAGTTTGCGCGGCGGCAGATTGCGCGGCGCGCGGCGCTGGTTCCGCTGGAATCCATTCCTGGAATATCGCTGGGCGAGGAGCGAAGTTTTCCCTGGCTCGGAATCACTGTGGTTCTGGGCTTTGCATTTCTGGTGGGCCAGTGGATGGCGTGGGGCGAACTTAAAGCACGCGGATTTCTGGTGAACACGAATCCTGACAGTTCGTTCATTTATTTATTAACCGGAGCCCATGCGCTGCATCTGGCGGGAGGAGTGATCGCGCTGATGTGGGCGAGCGCCTCTTCCCTGCTGCACAAACCGGTGGAGGACCGGCGCATCGTGGTCGATGTTACGGCCTGGTACTGGCATTTTATGGCAGTGCTTTGGATTTACGTTTTTGTTTTGCTTGGGTTCACAAAGTAGCTCCGCTGGTGCTTGATGCTGCAAACGAGTTGCATAGGTCCTCCGCGCGAAGAACGCGCTCAGGATGACAAGCGAGTGAGAGGAGATATTAGACGCAATGGCTGACGCCACGCTGCAACATCCCGCCGCTGCCGGACACGGAACGGCGGGCGAGTTTGAAGCGCCGTTGTTTGGGGCTTATTCCAAGAAGGTGGGTATGTGGCTGTTCCTGGCTTCAGACTCGCTGACGTTTGGAGCGCTGCTGTTTGCCTTCAGCTACAACCGTATCTATACGGCGTGGCCTACGCCGTTTGGCAAAGAGAGCATCATCAACGCAACAATCATGACGGCGTGCCTGCTTTCAAGTTCGCTGACCATGGTGATGGCGGTATTCGCGGCGCAGCGCAGCGACCGGGCGTGGACGCGCAACTGGCTGTTGGCGACCATGGCGTTTGGCACGGCATTTATTGTGCTGCACGGCATGGAGTGGACACATTTGATCCACGAAGGTTTGAGCCTGCCAGGATTTCCCAAGCCAGCGGGACAACTGGATACGGAGTACGCCACAATTTCCACGGCGACGCCGCAGTTTGCCGCGACATTCTTCGGGCTGACCGCGATGCACATGTTGCACGTGACCATTGGCGTGATTTATCTGGGTGTGGTTGCATTGCGGAAGTGGTTCCTGCCGATCCTGGGCGTGATTTATATTGGCGCTTATTTCGCCATTCCCGCGGACAATGTTTTTCACAACGCGGTGCACGTGCTGCTGATCGGACTGATTGTGTCTGCCATCATCCTGTTTCTGAAGCCGAAAGTTTACGACGCGCAGGATGTGGAAGTGACGGGGCTGTACTGGCACTTTGTCGATCTGGTGTGGATGTTTATTTTCCCGCTGGTGTATTTGATGTCGACGAAAATTTAGAGGCGGGGCGGACCGGGCGAAAAGAAAAGCAGATACCTCGCGCAAGAAACGCGCTCGGGATGACAACGCGGTTTGGGGTTGGATGACAACGCTGGGTGAGGGAAACCAAAATGCACGACGTGGCCAAGCATGATGACAGCAAGGGGCAGTATTTCTGGGTATGGGGTGCGCTGCTGGTTCTGACCGCGGTTGAGGTCTGGCTCGGCTACCGGCAGATCTTTGAGCCGGTCCGCATGCTGGAAGTACTGATCGTGCTGTCGATAATCAAGTCGGCGTTGATCATCGGCTACTTCATGCACTTGAAGTTTGAGACGGCGATCATGCGCTGGATGATTGTGATCTCGGTGGTGGGATGTTTTGTAATTATGTTTTTTTTCTTTTTCCCGGATGCGAACCGGATTGTGCGTCTGGGCGTGAAATAGAGATGGGAATCTTTGACAAAGTTCGGGGCTTGGCAGTATTGGCGGTGCTTTGGATTTGCACTTTGCCGGCCTTTGGACAAGGATGCGCCATGTGCAATGCCAACGCCAAGGCGACGCCTAAGGAAGGTCAGCAGGCGCTGAATAAGGCGGTGCTGGTGCTGTTGGTACCTCCTGTTGGATTCATGCTGGTGGGATTCGGATTAGCAATGCGCTACGGAAAGCGACGCGATCGGGATCCGGATTAGTTTCCTGTGACGCCCCTACGGGACTTGTTCCATTCTCCGTTTGCTCTCCCGGCACTGCCGTGCCGGGCTTTAACATGCCGCCCCTTCGGGGCTTGCGACAATTTCTAACCCAGTTTCGCTTTTTCCTTCAAGTTGCTCGATTATCCTCTTCTCCTTCAAACTCCCCTCGGTGCGCCTTTCCTCCCCAGGCAGGCTTTATAATAAAAGATTCGGCATAACTCGTTTTTGCTGCTGGGGCTGCTCCCGGCGTGTGGGACGAGTGCCGGATTTACCCATGGCTGAATCCTCCCCAGTTACCGACAGCATTGTGGTGCGCGGCGCGCGGGTGCATAACCTCAAGAACATTGACTTCGAGGTGATGCACAATACGCTGACCGTGGTGACCGGAGTATCCGGGTCCGGAAAATCCTCCCTGGCTTTTGACACCATCTATGCCGAAGGACAGCGGCGGTATGTGGAATCGCTTTCGGCGTACGCGCGGCAGTTTTTGGAGCGCATTGAGAAGCCCGACGTGGATGTGATCGATGGCATTGCGCCGGCGGTGGCGATCAAGCAGAAGAATTCGACGAGAAATCCGCGATCGACGGTGGCGACGGCGACCGAAGTTTTTGATTATCTGCGACTGCTATTTGCCCGGGTAGGACGAACGTACTGCGTGAACTGCGGATGCGAAGTGAAGAAAGACACGGTGGATGAGATTGCGGACACCGTACTGGCGCTGGACCCGGAGACGCGAGTACAAGTTCTTTTTCCGCTGAAAGTGGTTGCCGCTGCACCGCCAGAAGCCGAAAAAAAGCCACGGGGGCGAAAGCCAAAAAAAGTTGCTGCGCCGGATGCAGGGCTGACCGAACAGGTAAAGACGCGGTTGTTCGAATTGCGCAAGGGAGGATTCAACCGACTTTATCAGGCGGGGCAGGTGTTTGAGTTTTCCACTCCCGAGTCGCTGCTGGATATCAACTTCAACGAGGCGGTGTACATGCTGGTGGACCGGTTGACGATCTCGGCAGAGGCCCGGGCCCGCATTGTGGATGCGGTGGAGACGGCGTACCGCGAGGCGGGCGAGGTGATTTTTGACTTGCCGGCGCACAATGAACAGCCGGCAAGGCAGTTGCGATTCTCGCAGCGCTTCGAGTGCAAGAATTGCAACCTTCGCTATGAGGAGCCGGAGCCGCGGCTATTTTCGTTTAACAATCCTTATGGGGCGTGCCCGCGCTGCCAGGGCTTTGGCAATACGATCGACTTCGATCCGAACCTGGTGATTCCAGACAAAAGCAAATCTCTGGGCGAGGGTGCGATTGATCCGTGGAACAAGCCGAAGTACCGGTCGCTTTTCACCGACATGAAGCGTTTTGCCAAGCAGGAAGAGATCCCGCTGGATGTGCCGTGGGGGGAACTCGACGAAGCGCAACAAGAGCTGATTCACCAGGGTGATGACAAATTCCTGGGCGTGCGCGGTTTCTTTCAGTATCTGGAGAGAAAAAAATACAAACTGCACGTCCGCGTGTTTTTAAGCCGGTACCGGGGATATGCCACTTGCCCGGAGTGCCACGGATCGCGGCTGCGAGTGGAGGCGCGGCAAGTCAAGATTGGTGGGAAGAACATTTGCGAAGTTTGCAGTTTGACGGTGGAAGATGCGGCTAAATTCTTCGCGAGCGTGCAATTGAGTCCGGAAGAGGCGGAGATTGCGGAGCGATTGCTGCAGGAAATACGCGAGCGCTTGCGTTTTCTGAATGATGTGGGGCTGGAGTATTTAACACTGGATCGTTTGTCCTCGACGCTTTCGGGGGGTGAGGCGCAGAGGATTCAGCTGGCTACATCGTTGGGATCGAGGCTGGTGGGCACGCTCTATGTGCTGGATGAGCCTTCCATTGGGCTGCACAGCCGCGATACGCACCGGCTGATCAAGATATTGCAGGACTTGCGCGATCTGGGGAACACGATTCTGGTGGTGGAGCATGATCCGGACATCATGCGAACGGCGGATAGAATTCTGGATCTCGGGCCGGGCGCGGGGGAGAATGGCGGCAAGCTGGTGGCGGCAGGAACGTATGAAGAAATTCTGCGCAATCCTGCGTCGCTGACGGGCAGGTATCTGTCGGAGGATTTGCGCATTCAGATTCCGGCGGTGCGGCGTGTTCCGGGAAAACAACAGATTGAAATCACGGGTGTGAGGGCGAACAATTTGAAGGGCGTCGACATTAACATTCCACTGCGAATGCTGGTGGCGATCACAGGAGTTTCCGGGTCGGGCAAGTCGACGCTATTGCATCAGGTGCTGTATCAGGCGCTGGCGGAGGCGAAGCATCAGCCGGTGAGCGCGGCCAATGGGGCGGCGGCCACCTGGGAAAGCCTGGAGGGCGACCAGTACATTGACGAAGTGGTGCTGGTGGACCAGTCGCCGATCGGGCGGACGCCGCGTTCGAATCCGGTGACGTATATCAAGGCGTTCGATGTGATCCGGGATTTATTTGCGTCGCTGCCGGAAGCCAAGAAGCGCGGCTTCGCTGCGGGACATTTCTCGTTCAATATTCCGGGCGGGCGCTGCGAGACTTGCCAGGGCGATGGCACGGTCACGGTGGAGATGCAATTCCTGGCTGACGTGGAGTTGATTTGTGAGGAGTGCAAAGGCACGCGGTACAAGGCGCAGGTGCTGGAAGTGCGCTACCGGGGGAAGAATATCCACGAAGTGTTGAACCTGACGGTGAAGGAGGCACTGAAGTTTTTTGCGGAAGTGCCCAAGCTCACCGACAAGCTGCGAGTACTCGATGAAGTTGGGCTGGGATATTTGCGGCTGGGACAGTCGGCGACAACTTTATCCGGAGGCGAAGCGCAGCGCATGAAGCTGGCAGCGCACCTGCAGCCGGCGGGACGCGAACTGGCGCGGATCGGGAGCGGAGACGGAGCTCGACAAAAACGCCATCTGCTTTATATTTTTGACGAACCCACAACTGGACTTCATTTCGATGACGTGAGCAAACTCCTGGCCGCCTTTCGCCGTCTTATCGATGCAGGGGGATCTATCCTGGTCATCGAGCACAATCTTGAGGTGATCAAGACGGCAGACTGGGTGATCGATCTGGGGCCAGAGGGCGGTTCGCGCGGCGGGAAGATTTTGGGAGCGGGGCCGCCGGAGGTGATCGCGCAGATTGCGGGATCCTACACCGGAAAATATCTGGCTCAGGTGCTGAATGGCGCAGGTGACGGAGCTGCGCGTGCCAATGCGAGCAAGTAAAAGTTGCGGCGGCATGTTGCTGGTCTGGGCAGCCGGTATGTGCTTGCTGGCGCAGGAAGCCGGACCGCCCGCGGCACAGGCTTCCTCTTCCGGACAATCTGAAACTGCACGTTCCTCATCCAGCCAGACGAAAAAATCCTCCCATCACGTGCAAGTTGCGGTGGATGACCCTCAGCCGGATGAACTCGTGCAGGCGGAAAGTGCGATTGAAAAGCGTGACTACGCGGCCGCGGAGCCTTTGCTGCGCAAGCTGGTGGCGCGGGATGCCGGCAATTATGTGGCATGGTTCGATCTGGGATTCGTGGAGAATGAGTTGGGCCGCGTGGATGACTCGATTGAGGCTTATCGAAGGTCGGTGGCGGCCAAGCCGGATGTATTTGAGTCGAACCTGAATCTGGGCGTGCAACTGGCCAAGAGAGGGAGTTCTGAAGCAGAGACGTTTCTACGGGCGGCGACGCGGTTAAAGCCCACCGGCAATGTGGAGGAAGGGCAATATCGCGCATGGGTTGCGCTGGGGCACACGATTGAAAAGTTGAAGCCGGAAGAGGCGCTGGCCGCCTACCGGCAGGCCGAGGGTCTTCAACCAAAAGAAATCGAGCCTCATCTGGCCGCGGGACATATTCTTGAAGAACAAAATAAGTTTGCCGCTGCCGAGCTCGAGTACAAGCAGGCGCTGGAGATCGATCCGAAATCTTCCGACGCAGGGATTGGGCTGGCAAATATTTATATGCGCGGTCACCGCTTTTCGGAGGCGGAGGATTATCTGCGCAGGCTGCTGGCCGACCATCCAGAGTCAGCCCCGGTTCACATTCAGTTAGGGCGGGTGCTGGCGGCGGAAGGCAAGAACGATGAGGCTATCGCCGAATTGCAGGCGGGAGTAAAACTCGCGCCGAGTGAAGAGAGCGCACAACGCGAACTGGCAGAACTGTATGCCACAGCCAAAAAAAATGAGCAGGCGGAATCCATCTACCGGCAGATGGTGGCCGCACATCCTGACGATGCGGAACTTCACGACGGTTTGGGCAAGGCGCTGATGTTTCAGAAGAAATCTTCGGAGGCACAGCGTGAATTCTTTACCGCGCTCAAGCTGAAACCTGATTTTGGCAGCGCGTACTACGATCTGGCATTTGCCGCCAACGATAATAAAGAGTACCCGCTGGTGATTCGTTCGCTGGATCTGCGGGCCAAGGTGTTACCGGAGACCCCGATGACATATTTCCTGCGAGCTTCGGCCTACGATCACCTGCGGGATTTCAAGAATGCGGCGGCAAACTTTCATCTCTTCCTTAAAGTGGCGGGAGGAAAGTATCCTGATCAGGAGTGGCAGGCGACGCACCGGCTCATAGCGATTGAGCCCAATAAACATTGAAGCAGGCAATCGCACGCCGTGGGATTTATGACGTTCGCAAGGGAACATTCACGATTCTGCAGACTGGCTGCCGGGCTAGTGATGTTGACCCTGATTGGGTCATCCCAACTGTATGCCGAAGACTCTGCTGTAGAGGATCTGAAAGAAAAGGTAGCTAGCGCCAGGATCGTTGACCGCCCGCCTTTGTGCCTGCAAATCGCCGAGCGGCAAGTGGCGTCAGCCGGCAAGTTATTCGATGGCGGAGATTTTGAGCAGGCAAAAGCTGCGCTGACCGACGTGGTGGCCTTTTCTGAGCTGGCCCGAGATTACTCCATACAAACTCATAAGCACGAAAAGCAAAGCGAGATCACCATCCGCAGGATGACCCGGAAGCTGGCGGATTTAAAGCATACGGTCACGCATGACGAGCAAGGGCAGGTGCAAACCACGATCGAGCGACTGGAGCGCGTTCGTGACGACCTGCTGGTTGCCATGTTCCCGAAAGTTGGCAAGAAATGATTGCTAAAAAGATTCGAGTATATGCATTCGCCGCAGTTTGTTTGAGCTTTATGGTGTTGGGGGCCGCGGCGCAGCGCCATAAAGATCCGTTCACGAAAGCGGAGATCGACCAGATTCGGGATGCCAGCTGGGAGCCGCAGCAGCGGCTATCCCTGTATGTGAAGTTCGCCCGCGAACGCCTGGTCGGGCTGGAGCAGATGCGCGGCGATCCCAAGATCAAGAACCGGGCGCGGGAGACGCACGATCGCCTGGATGATTTTCTGCTGATCTATGACGAGCTGAATGACAACATCGACACTTATGTCGATCGCAAGAATGATATTCGCAAGCCATTGAAGATGATCATCGACGCCGACACGGAATTTCAGGCGAAGCTGCGCGGCTTGAAGGATGCGGCCGATGTGCCTGAGGCCGAGGCCAGCCAGTACGAATTCGTTCTCAGCAATATTATCGAGACGCTCGACTCTTCAGCGGAAGACCATCGCAAACTGCTGGCGGAGCAGGAAGAGGCGTGGAGGCACCGGAAGAAGTCCGACTCCCGGGCATCAGGCGGGAAGCCTGAATAGAGTTCGACAACCTCAGTTATTTTCCTCAAATCTCTCCGTGCTAATCTAGGCTCACCGTGCGTGAAGGATTGCTTGAAATCTTCCATGAGGAACACCAGCGACTGCGCCCGGGCGTTTCCCTGCCAGAGCTAAAGATCGATTTTTTTGCCTTCGCCAATGTGAATAATACGATTCGCCTGCGCGAAGGGCGGCTGCTGGTGCGGCTATCCGATCTGCTGGAAGGTGCGCCGGAGGCGGTGGTGCGCGCCATCGCGCATATTCTTCTAGCCAAGATGTATCGCAAGCCCATCGACCGCAGCCATTCGGCTCGGTACCGGAAATACGTGGGTAGCCACGAAGTTGTGAGCAAAGCCCATCTGGTACGGCAGATGCGAGGACGCAAGCAACTGCATCCTCCGCAGGGACGGGTTTACGATCTCGATGCAATCTTCGAAGACCTGAACCGGCGATTTTTTCATGGATTGATGGGACGTCCGCGCATGAGCTGGAGCCCGACCAAAACTCGCCGGATTCTCGGTCACTACGATCCGGCGCACAACGCCATCGTGATCAGCCGCATCTTCGATCAGTTCCTGATCCCCCGCTTCGCAGTCGAGTATGTCGTCTACCACGAGATGCTGCACTTGAAGCATCCGGTACGCCTGCGTGGGAGCCGGCGGTGCGTGCACTCGGCGGAGTTTCAGGCGGAGGAAAAATTGTTTCCGCAGTGGGAGAAGGCGGAGGCGTATTTGAAGAGGCTGTGAACAAAACCAATCGGCTTATTGTTATTCCGACAAAAATCCCCACTTCTCGCAAAAGACGGAGAAGTGGGGCACCCAGTTGTCATGGCATTTCTCTAACGCGCTTGGGCGGTCTCTTTGGCGTTCTGTACGGCGTTCACGAAGGCGCGAGCATCCGGATTATCGGTGCGGGCTTCGCCCTTCAAAATGTCGGAGAATGAAACGTCTTTGTTGTACCACGCCATGGTCGCGTCTTTATCCTGCTGCAATTCCGCTCCGTTGAGCGATGCGCCGATGAAGGCGCCTTTGCTGCTGGAGTAGGTCAGAATGCCGGCATTCATGCCCACGTCGGCCGAGGCAGTTCGTCCCACCGGACCGGCCGCGGCGGAAACGTCAGCGCCCAGCTTGATGTGACCACGCATCAGTCCATTCATGCCCTCCTCGTTCATGATGAACATCATGAGGTCGCTGCTTTTGCCGCCGATCTGCGGACCCCAACTGATGCCGGAGACTGAAAATGGGGCGGGTGAGCTCCAGGTGCCAGCGCCAGTGCGGCAGGTAGCGACGCCTTTGCCATGCTCGCCGCCGACCACGAAGGCTCCCTTCACCAGTTTCGGAATAACCGCGACGCATTTTGCGCCTTCGAGCACAGTGTTGGGCACGCCTGTGTCTGGCGCGGTCGAGGTGATGTGCGACACGGTTTCGGTAGCACGCTGCAGTTCGTTATCGCTTTCTTTATCTTTATCCTTCGGACCGATTGCCCAAGCGGACGCTCCCAAGCTGAGCGAGAGTAAGGCGATAGTTAATTTGTGTGCCATAGTTGCTCCTTTGACGATGCGACCTGTTGGTTTTTAGCCATAGGTTGGATTCAGCTTTGGCTGATACGGTTTTCGGGATTGTGCGCAGAGGCCTTCGCCCGTTTAATCCCCTATTTCCCCGTGTGATGCACGTCACGCACGCTTGTGACCCTGCGGATTGACTGTGCCGCGGCCCGCAGCTTATCCTTGAAGTTGAAATTGAAATTCATTTTCAACTTGGCAGGGTCGCTCTAAATGCTTCAGGCTTTCATAATCACGCTGCGCGAGGGGGTCGAGGCCGCCCTGATCGTGGGTATCACGCTGGCCTATTTAGGCAAGATTGGCCGTAACGATCTGCGCAAAACCGTCTATGCCGCGCTGGCCGCTGCTTTCCTGGGAAGCATTGGGGTCGCGGTACTGATCTCGCGGCTGAACTGGAACGAAGACGTTTTCGAAGGCTGGATCATGCTGGTCGCCGCCTTTTTCGTCGTCACCATGGTGATTTTCATGATGAAGACGGGCCGCAAACTGAAGGGTGAGATTGAAGGCAAGGTCGGGCTGCTGGCGGGCAACGATGCGTGGGTGGGACTGTTCTTCTTTGTGTTCCTGATGGTATTGCGGGAAGGGGCGGAAACGGTTCTGATTCTTTCCGCGGTTTCGCTCAACTCCACGGAACTGATGAGCTTTCTAGGCACGCTGGCCGGGGTGATTGCGGCAGTGGCGTTTGGCGTGATGTTTGTGAAGGGCAGCGTACGCATCAATCTGCAGAAGTTTTTCAAAGTTACTACAGCGATTTTGATTCTGGTGGCGGTACAGCTCGTGGTCGCCGGACTGCACGAGTTGTCGGAAAGCGGCGTGATTCCCTCTTCCAAGCGCGAGATGGCGATTATCGGCCCGATCGTGCGTAATGATCTTTTCTTCTTTGTGACGATTTTCGCGCTGGCGGCGCTGATGGTGTTGTTTGACGCCAAGCGGCGACAACCGGTGCCGGAAGCGGCGTCTGCGGCCGAACGACGCAAGGCGGAGTGGACCACGCGCAAAGAACGCTTATGGATGGCTTCCGTCTACGGTTTCTCGTTTGTCTTCATCGCTCTGGTAACCGCGGAGTTTATCTATACCAAGAGCGTGAGCGCTCTGTCGCCGGCAACAGAAGTTGTTTTCGCAAACGGGCAGGTGAAGATCCCGCTGGCGCAGGTTGCAGACGGCGATCTGCACCGTTTTCAAGCGCAGGAAAACGGCACTTCAATTCGTTTCTGGCTCTATCAGAAGCCCGACGGAAAAGTGGCCACAGTGTTCGATGCCTGCGAAATCTGCGGTTCTGTCGGTTTCTACAAAACGGCCAATGGAGTGGTTTGCAAGAACTGCGCGGCGCCGATTAATCCGCAGTCGGTGGGTACGGCCGGGGGATGTAATCCCATTCCTCTCAAGGCCACGCAGACGGCGGATTCCGTGATCATCCAGGAGGCGGACGTCGCGGCCGGCAGCCACGTGTTCGAGAAACAGTAAATGTTCGTTCGCCTGGTGTACGAATCTTTCCGGCGGCAAAAGCGGCGCAAATTGCTGGCAGGGGCGGCCATCACGCTGGGCGTGACCGTCGCCACCGCCATGATTGCAGTCGCCACCGACATTGGCGACAAGATGAACCGTGAGTTGCGAACCATTGGCGCGAACTTGCTGGTCACTCCCCAGGAAGATTCACTCGATGTGGAGATTGGCGGAGTGGACTTGAAGCCGCCAAGTGACGGAGCTTTTCTCAACGAAGCCGACCTTCCGAAAATAAAAGGAACGTTCTGGCACAACAACATCACGGGGTTCGCGCCCATGCTGCCGGTGAATGTGGCGTTGACCGCCGGCGGTAAAGCGCAGGATTTGACACTGCTCGGTACCTATTTTGCCAAGCGCGTGGCCTTCGGGAAAGAAGAGTTCAACACCGGGGTTCGCTCAACGCACGCCTGGTGGAAGGTTTCTGGTGCATGGCCGGATGACAATTCTCGCGATGTTCTGTTGGGAGAGCGGCTGGCGTCGCGATTGGCGCTGCACACGGGACAGGAAATCAATCTTTCGGACCGCAACCTGCACGTCAGCGGGATTCTTTCTACGGGCGGCAGCGAAGACGATGAAGTGGTCGGGCCGATTGCGCTGGCGCAGGAAATTCTGGGAAAACCAGGAGCCGTTCGGCGGGTGTACGTAAGCGCGCTCACTAAACCGGAAGACGCATTTGCCCGTCGCGATCCTAAGAGCATGTCGGGTCCGGTGTATGACCGCTGGTATTGTTCGCCGTATCCGCAGTCGATCGCTTTCCAGTTGCAGGAGGCGATTCCCCATTCCCACGCCGAACAGATTCGCCAAGTGGCGCAGAACGAAGGCGCAGTCCTTACCCGCATTGAAGGACTGATTTTTCTGATCACGCTGGCAGCGCTGTTCGCGTCGGCATTAGCCGTTTCCGCTGCCATGGCCACGGCGATTTTTGAGCGGCGCGGCGAAGTTGGGCTGATGAAGGCTCTCGGGGCGGGCAGGATTGCGGTGGCATCAGTTTTCTTTGCTGAAGCTACGTTGCTGGCGCTGATCGGAGGCATCATCGGATTTGTCGCGGGAGGATTGCTGGCGCGGCAGATCGGCCGCTCCATCTTCGATTCGCAGATCAACATTCCGCCAGTGCTCTTCCCCGTGATCCTGGTGATTGCGGTCATGGTTACGTTTGCGGGAAGCGCCGCCGCCATTCGCAAAGCGGTGGGGCTGGATCCGGTGTTCGCCTTGCGAGGTGAACTGTGAGCGCCGGTGTTTTCAATTCCGCCGAGCAAGTAGCAGCGGGCCGCGCTCAGGCGCAGCACACATCCATGTTTGTGCGGATGCTGCTGCGCGCTGCCGTGCTGCGCCGCGGACGCGCCGCCTCCGCGCTGTTTGCCATGGTGGTGGCGGCGACGGTTGCCACCGCAATGCTGAACCTTTACGTCGATGTGCAGGCCAAGCTGCGGCGCGAATTTCGCAACTACGGCGCGAACATAATTCTTACCGGGAGAGATGGTGCTTCCCTTCCCGCAGGGTCGATGGCGCAGGTGGAATCCGCGCTCGGCAGCAGAGGCGTGGTGGCACCGTTCGCCCTGTTGGTGGCTCGCACCGGCGATGGCCAGCCCGTAGTGGTTGTTGGCACAGACTTCGACCGCGTGAAGCAACTTGATCGTTGGTGGTCGGTGAGCGCATGGCCCTCGGCGACGCAACAGGCTCTGGTTGGCATTCGGGCGTTGCCTGTGGTTTCTCCCGGGAGCCAGCCATTCGACCTGACATTTCAAGGACGCTCGATTCACCTCACGCCCGCGGGCACGGTTCGAACCGGCGCAACTGAAGACAGCCGGATTTATCTCTCGCTGAGCGATGTTGCCACGTGGACCGGAGTGCAGCCTTCCACTCTGGAAATCGCGGCCACTGGGTCTCCAGAAGAAATCGCCGCCATTATGCAAAAGCTGCAAGAAGCTATTCCGGCAGGTGACGTGCGCCCGGTGCGCCAGATCATGGAAGGTGAGGCGCGAGTACTGGGCAAGACCCGCGCAACGCTGCTGGCGGCAGCAGCGCTGATCATCCTGACCGCGGCGCTATGCGTGCTTTCGACGCTCATGGGCTGGGTCTTCGACCGCCGGCGCGATTTCGCAATCATGAAAGCTTTGGGAGCTTCCGACCGCTTGCTTAACGGATTCTTCGCGGCCGAGGCGGCTGCACTCGGTGCCACGGGCGCAGTCATTGGATTTATTCTCGGCATTGGCATCGCCGCCTGGATTGGCCGGGTTAACTTTCACGCCGCCGTGATGCCGCGATTCAGCGTATTGCCTGTTGTGCTAGCTGGTAGCATGGTAGTGACGCTGCTGTCGGCGATTCTTCCGATTTCCCTGTTACGTCGCGTTCAACCCGCGGTCATTTTGAGGGGAGAGTGAAATGATCCAAATCAAAGACGTAAGCAAACTCTACCCCGCCAAAGCCGCGGGAAACGAGAATGGAAAAGACGCGCAGAGTGCTGCTATTCATGCTCTGGATCACATCTCCCTGCACGTCGCCAAGGGCGAATGGCTTTCCATTATGGGGCCGTCGGGATCGGGGAAATCTACACTGGTGAATTTGATCGGCTGCCTCGATCGCCCATCGTCGGGGGAGATTTGGCTTGATGGTCAGAATGTGGCGGGAATTTCCGCTAGTGAATTGAACCGCGTTCGCGCCGAAAAAATCGGATTCATCTTCCAGCAGTTTCATCTCATCCCATTTCTTACCGCGGTCGAGAACGTTATGCTGGCGCAGTATTTTCATAGCATGACCGATGAAAAAGAGGCGATTGAAGCGCTGACCCGGGTTGGCTTGGGCGAGCGAGCGCACCACCTGCCGTCTCAACTTTCCGGTGGAGAGCAGCAGCGGGTTTGCATCGCGCGGGCGCTGATCAACGATCCTAAGATTATTCTGGCGGACGAACCGACGGGAAACCTGGACGCCCTGAATGAAGAATTGGTTCTGCGGTTGCTGCGCGAGTTTCATCAACAGGGACGAACCATCGTGATGGTTACGCATGATCCCGTAGTGGCGCGGCTGGCGGACCGGCGCATCGAGTTTCATCATGGCAAGATCGCTTCGCAGGAAATTTTTGCCATGGCGGATGAAGAGCAGTTCGACGAAGTGCTGGAAGAACTGTGGGTGCTGGAGGAGCACGGCGAAATCGCGGAAGTCGAACGCATGGAAGTGCACGGCGCGCTGCCGGTGAGCCTGGCGATTGAGAAGATGATCCAGATGGGACTGGTAGTTTCGGCACCGCACCCACCGCACCCACACGATCACAAACCGTTCGTAAATCCCTGTCATGACGCGCTCAAGCCCGTTTCGACGTCGGTTGGCGACGGCACGCTGATCGTGGAACTGACTCCACGCGGGCGCGAACGGGCAGGCAGCATCATCCGCCGGCATCGACTGGCCGAGCGCCTTTTCACCGATAGCCTGGCCATGGACAGCGAGTCGGAAATTGAACAGCAGGCCTGCAAATTCGAGCACATTCTCTCGCCGGAAGCGACCGACAAAATCTGTACGTTTTTAGGTCACCCGCGTACTTGCCCGCATGGCGCGCCGATACCGGCGGGGAGTTGCTGCGATGGAAATGTGGAAGCGAGAAATCCTGACCAAAAAGAAATTGCGCGGTCGAAATAGGTTGCCGGTTAGTGGAATGGGTTTTCGATGCGTAGACCGTCTATCACCCGCCCGTGGTGCATGTCTTCAGTGTAGAGCACTGAACATTCAGCCTGTAGTGCCGCGGCGACGATTAGGGAGTCATACCAGGGCAGGCGATGGCGGCCATAAACCTGTAACGCGGAGATAAAGAGTGCGGACGAGGAGTGCACGGCAAGCAGTGGCCGAAAAACGGTATTGAGAAATTCGTCAGCCTCGAAGGCAGACATCGGCTTCGGAAACTTGCGGAAGGCCACATTGAAAAACTCCTGCACGACTTGGTAGCTCACGATTCCACTTCCGTTTTCAAGGCCCTCCTCGATCAGGCGCAGGGCAACTGTGGTCCTGGGAGATTGAGTAGGATGGGCCGCGTACACGAAGATGTTAGTGTCGAGAAAATATCTAGCGTTCATTCATCTCGTCGCGAGTGAAATGTTTTCCACCAGAATCCACATGCTTCAGTCGCTGCATCAGGGATCGAAATGCCGCGCCGCTGCCCGCGCGGGCAGCATACTGCTCCAGCCATTCTCGAAAGGCGGCGTTTAAAGTGGTTCGCTCCGATTGAGCGACGGCGCGGGCTCGTTCAATCAAAGATTCGTCCGCACTCAAAGTGATGTTTTTCATACGAAGATAGTGTACACTGATATCGTGTTCCCTGACAAACTCAATCCAACGAACTCTCGTCGCCCCGCTATAGGCGTGTTCGATTCCGGCTTCGGCGGTCTCACAGTTCTTAAAGCTTTACTTGAACTTATTCCTGAAGCTGATTATCTCTACTTCGGCGACACCGCGCGCCTCCCTTACGGGTCAAAATCAGTTGCAACGGTGGGGAGATATGCCGTAGAAGCCGCGCACTTTCTCGAGAGTCACGGCGCGGATTTGCTGGTCATCGCCTGCAACACCGCGACCGCCCTGGCGCTCGACCGCATCACGGCAGCAGCGCACGTTCCGGTGGTCGGCGTGGTGGAGCCGGGGACTGCAGCCGCGGCGGAGGCCAGCAAGAACAAGAAGGTGGTGGTGATCGGCACGGAGGCCACGGTCAGCAGCCATGCCTACCGCAAAGCGCTCGAGGCGCGAGGCCTGACCGCCCGGGAAAAAGCTTGTCCGTTGCTCGTTCCGCTAGTGGAGGAGGGATGGATCGAGCACTCTGTCACAGAAAACGTGGCGCAAATTTATTTGAACGAGGCGTTTGCCGATCGATTCCACGACGCCGATGTGTTGGTGCTGGGTTGCACGCACTATCCGCTGTTGAGGCCGTTACTGCATCGAGTGGCGCCGTCGCATGTGCGCATTGTTGACTCGGCGGAATCGACGGCCCAGGCCGTGGCGGCGCATTTACAAAAACTCTTGCCCTCCAAGGCGGCTGTCAACGAAAAAGAGGAACGTCGGGCGAAGCCGCGTCTGAAAGTTTTTGCCACCGATTCAGTAGAGAAATTCAGCCGGTTGGGCGAGCGTTTTCTCGGACACTCTATTGAAAACGTTCAGCATGTGGATCTCAGGGAGTAGCGCCGGAGCCGGATACTTTCAGGCGCTTTCGTCCGTTTCGGTTTGTGCGCAACCTTCGGATAGTGCGGTCCTGCCGCGGAGAATTACTGTGTCCAAGTGCTGATTCCCTCACTCCAATCAGAAGTAGCAGGCTTAGACGGATGCATCCTCTTGATAATGTGATTTGGCAGGCCCTGACCACGCGGCAAACCATGTTCGCCGAATCCTGCGGCCAAGCCCGGAGATTTATGCCGGAAGTCACCGCGCTCGGCGGCTTTCGCGAAAACAACTCGGAGGGTTATGCATCGCTATCCGGATTGCTGGGCGAAGGGGCGACCGTCGCGGTGTTTCTTGATGAACCTTACCAGGCGAGGAGCGGTTGGGACTTTGTGGTGGGCGCGCCGCTTTATCAAATGGTCTGGGAGAACGGAAGAGACTCGTCCGATCCGACTTCGAAAACCGATTTTGAAATTGTTCAGCTCGGTGATGCTGATTCGCCGGAGATGATCGCACTCACAACTCTGACCAAGCCTGGCCCGTTCGGAAAGCGCACCCATGAACTGGGGAACTATCTGGGAATTCGCCGCGAAGGGCAGCTCGTTGCCATGTCTGGAGAGCGCATGAAAGTTCCGGGCTTTACCGAAGTGAGCGCTGTGTGCACCCATCCCGCGCACACTGGTCACGGCTACGCCCGCGTGCTGATGTCGGCTGTAATCCAGGGCATCCGCGATCGCGGGGATACGCCCATGCTGCATGTGCGGGAAGATAATGTGAGAGCAATTGAATTGTACGAAAGGCTTGGCTTCAAAACGCGAGTGCGGCTGCACTTCGCAGTGATAAGAAAAAATGTGCCTTGATTGGAAGCGACGAACTAGAAGTGCTTATCTGAAACTCAGTACAAGTGGAAGTCGACTTCGACCGCAATCTCTACCGAGACATCGTGCCCATCTTTCTTGCCGGGCTCAAATTTCCAATTCTTGACTGACTCGATGGCTTTCTCGTCCAACCCCATGCCGAGCGCGTTGATCACGCGAATCGCGGTGGGGCGGCCATTGGCATCGACAATCAGCCCAAGAACGCAAGTACCCTGATACTTGGCCTTGCGGGCTTCCTCGGAAAATTCCGGATCGGTCTGATAAATCACTCGCGGCGGAGTGACGCCTTTGCCGATGCGAAAAACGCCGCCGCCCATACCGGCCTCTTCGCCGGGGCCAACTCCTCGCCCGTTGCCGGAACCAACACCACCGCCAGAACCGGAACCAATCCCACTGCCTGAACCAGTTCCATTCGAAGGAATCACAGCCGTCGATTTCGGGTCGCCCAGATTCGGCATGTTATTCATCGCCGTAACTTTAATATCTGGCGGCACAATCACTGTCGGCTCAACCGCCAGCTTGGGATTCATATTGCGAATCACCGCCGTCGGAGGCGCCAGCTGCGGCTTCAAAGAAAACTTGGGCAGCTTGCCTTGTGACGCCTGTAATACATCGCGGTCGCCACCGCCGCCGCCACCGCCCGCCTGGGTCTTAGCCGGCTTCAGCGGAATAAAGTCGCCGGGATCGATTAACTTGGCCGAGACCTGAGGCTTAGCTTCGACTTTGGTTACCAACCGGCGTCCCAAAATCGTGCCGCCGATTATCAAAGCAATCACAACCACATGCGCGATGGTCGAGCCCAAGGCTCCATTCTTTTTATAGTTGTAGAAACCCCAGATGTCTTTGACCGGCTCGGGCTTGGATTCCAGCTTGAGCGGGGGCAACTTCTTGGGGAAAAAGAATTCATCCAGCCCGCGAAACAGCGACTTCCAGAGCGGCTCGAAGTGATCCGGAGCCAGCAACAGGTGTAACTCCGGCTCATTGCCTGGATTAGAAGCGACGGTAGGAGCGATGTGCGGGTTGATTTCTCCGGATGCCATTATTTCCGTTTTCGATTGGATGAGCGGTAGAGCAAGCTAGTCTTCCGGCAACCCCTCTCCTACACAGATGAGCACTCTTTCCAACAAGTTGCCTCAGCCAAAACGACTATTGCTTTTTCCACCTTTCTGAAATTGTACCTCTTCCGCTCCAGTTTCCGTAGTGTATTTCCAGTTCCCAAGCCGGTTGGTTCTGAGGGTCCGCGCCGCTCTCGTAGACGTTCCCAGCGCCTCTCCCTATAATGAAAAGATTCAATCAGTTAGGAGAATTTAACCGGGTGCCGCTCGAACTGAAAGCCACCATCAATCTGCCCAAGACCGCCTTCCCCATGAAGGCGAACCTTCCCCAGAATGAGCCCAAAATGCTGGCGCGCTGGGAGGAGATGCGGATCTATGACCGCATCCGCGAGGCCCGTAAAGGCTCGCCCACCTACATTCTGCACGATGGCCCGCCCTACACCAGCGGCCCCATCCACATGGGCACGGCGCTGAATAAGTGCCTTAAGGATTTCATCGTTAAGTCGAAGACCATGGCCGGATTCGACGCGCCCTACGTCCCCGGCTGGGATTGTCACGGCCTGCCCATCGAAATCAAAGTGGATAAAGAACTCGGCGGCAAGAAGCTCCAGATGCGCCCGACCGACGTGCGCGCCGAGTGCCGCAAGTATGCCCAGAAGTTCCTTGACCTGCAACGCACGCAGTTCAAGCGCATCGGCGTCTTCGGACGCTTCGATCGCCCCTACGCCACCATGAACCCGCAGTATGAGTCGGTGGTGCTGTCGACTTTCTTTTCGTTTTACGAGAACGGATTCGTCTACAAAGGCCTGCGCGCCGTTTACTGGTGCATGCACGACAAGACCGCGCTGGCCGAGGCTGAAATCGAGTACGAAAATCACACCAGTCCCACGGTTTTTGTGAAATACGGATTGCTCGACGACCCCTCAAAGATCGACGCAGCACTGGCCGGGAAGAGAGTTTCCACCATCATCTGGACGACTACGCCCTGGACCTTGCCTGCGTCCATGGCAGTCGCTTTTCATCCCGACGAAGATTACGTGGGCCTGGAATCCGGCGGTGAAGTTTACATTGTCGCTTCCAGGTTGGCGAAAGATGTCGCGGAGAAGTGCCACCTTTCCGATCCGCGCGAACTCACGCACTTCCCCGGTCGGAAGTTGGAGCGATTGAATTTTCAGCATCCTTTTCTCGATCGCAAAATTCTCGGCGTGCTCGCCGACTACGTCACCATGGATACCGGAACCGGCGTGGTGCACACCGCTCCATCCCACGGTGCGGAAGACTTTATCACCGGAGTAAAGTACGGTCTCGACGCCACCAGCAACGTGGACGAGCGCGGCATCCTGCGCAACGGCCTCCCGGAATACGAGGGCAAGCGCGTCTGGGAAGCCAACCAGCCGATCATGGATCTGCTCAAAAGCCGCGGAGCTCTGTTGCATGCAGAAAAGACGGAGCACTCTTATCCGCACTGCTGGCGCTGTCATAATCCCGTGATTTTTCGGGCGACCGAGCAATGGTTCATCTCTATGGAAACGCCCATGCCCGGCGGGAATGCAAAAAACGAAAAAGAAAAACTCCAAGAGGTGGAACGCGCTTTAGGCGGTGGATCTCAAGGCACTCTTCGCACGCGCACGCTGGAAGAAATCAAAGGTGTGAAGTGGGATCCTGCCTGGGGCGAAGAGCGCTTGTCCAACATGATCGCCACGCGGCCCGACTGGTGCATTTCGCGCCAACGTGTATGGGGCGTACCGATTGCTGTATTTCTATGCGAGAGCTGCGGCAAGCCACTCAACGATAAATCGGTAAACAAAAAAGTCGTAGAACTCTTCGCGCGCTCCGGCGCCGACGCCTGGTTCACGCCTGAATCCGACACCATTCTTCCTCCGGGAACAAACTGCCCGCACTGTGGCAGCGAAAAGTTCGAAAAAGAAACCGATATTTTCGACGTCTGGCTGGAATCCGGCGCAAGCTACCTGGCGCTGGTGAATGACGAACCGAGCTATCCCTGGCCCTCCGATCTTTATCTCGAAGGTGGCGATCAATACCGCGGCTGGTTCCAGTCGTCGCTGCTCTGCGCCATGGGCACGCACGGCACGCCGCCGTACAAGGGGGTAGTTACACCGGGATGGACCCTCGATGAAAAAGGCCAGGCCATGTCAAAGTCGCGCGGCAACGACGTGGACCCGGTCGATGTCTCCAGCCGCCTGGGAGGCGAGATTGTTCGGCTATGGGTTGCTTCCGTTGACTTCCGCGAAGATGTGGTTGGCTCCGAACTTCTGATGCAGCGCGTGGGGGAAACCTATCGCACCATCCGCAACAATTTATTCCGCTACGTGCTCAGCAATCTTTACGATTTCGATCCGCAGAAAAACGCAGTGCCTTTCGATGAACTCGAAGGCATCGACCAACACATGCTGCGCCTCACGGCAGCGCTCTCTGCGGACGTGCAACGCTGGTACCACGAGTTCGCCTTCCACCGCATCTACCACCGGGTAAATTATTTCTGCGTGACCGAACTCAGCGCATTTTATTTCGATGTGTTGAAAGACCGTCTCTATATCTCCGCGCCCAACTCGCAATCACGCCGCAGCGCACAGACGGCGATCTGGCGCATTGGGGAGGCGATGGCGCGCCTGCTGGCTCCCATCATGAGCTTCACTTCCGAAGAAGTCTGGGGACATTTACCGAGCGTTCCCGGCCGACTCGACAGTGTGCACCTGGCGCTGTTCCCTTCCGCGGCCGACTTGCTCGGCGAAAGAACCGCAGTGGAAGATGCCGATCAATTGAAGGATTGGAATGCACTACTCGCCATTCGCGAAGAAGTGATGAAAGCCCTAGACACCGCGCGCAATGAAAAGATGATCGGTAAGCCACTGGAGGCGCAACTGACGATCACCAGCGCCGATCCTACTTACTCTCTGCTGCAGCGCTTCCAGGATCAAATGCGCTATCTGTTCATCGTCTCAGGCGTGCATTTGAAGCAGAGCTCCGGCAACGGCGCCGGCGGAGTCCATGTCGAGGTGAAAAAAGCCGACGGCGCCAAGTGCGACCGCTGCTGGAATTATTCAACTCACGTGGGCGAAGACCAGAAGTACCCGACCGTTTGCGAGCGCTGCAGCGCCGTTTTGAAAGAACTGGAAGCCTAAGCGATTCGGAGCTACAACTGTGAACTGGCGAAAGCTTCGTATCTTTTTGGTGACCACGCTGGTTCTGTGCCTGATTCCGCTCACGCGTTTTTATCAGATCGATTTGCCGCTGATTCAATTTCTGCGCGGCTCTCATCACGTAGACCCAGTATCGCTGCATCTTTCCGGAGAGTTCGTCGAGAACAACCTCGGCACCGAGTCCAATCCTGATGGCTCTGTCACCGTGCGTATGATCGCGCAGCAATACCTCTTCATCCCGCACTGCGTTCTGGTACCCGCCGGCGCGCCGATTCATTTACGAATCACCAGCGCTGACGCAGTGCATTCGCTGTCTTTCGAAGGCACGGAGCAGGCGGTAAAAGTGCTGCCCGGAACCATCAGCGATGCCGAACTGGAATTCTCCCGCGCCGGATCCTTTAAGACCGTGTGCCGCGAGTTTTGCGGTGCGGGTCATTACGCCATGCGCTCCGAACTGAGGGTTGTGCCTCGTGATCAGTTCCCGGCTTTGCAGGCGGGAGAAAGGGGGCAGTGTGCCACAAAATAATCGAGATGGCTTTCCTGCAATTCTTTCGCGACCAAAAGCCCCTCTAGTGTGGGGACTGATTTTGTTGCTCGCTCTTGCCGCGAGCGCCCTATGGCTGCAGGCGGACGAGAAACTTCCCGGCCACATCCCTTCCTACGTGGCGTGGACTCCGGACACCATAGCGGAAACTTCCTCCGGAGATCCGTTTCAAGGACTGCTTCTGGCGAAGCGCTGTGAGCACTGCCACGGCGCCGAAGGCTTCAGCGCAGTGGCCGCCATTCCCAATCTGGCGGGCCTCGATAAGCTGG
Source organism: uncultured Acidobacteriota bacterium (assembly GCA_963758565.1). GTDB lineage: Bacteria > Acidobacteriota > Terriglobia > Terriglobales > Acidobacteriaceae > Sulfotelmatobacter. Next base: position 401,562 of record CAVWVX010000003.1, read on the forward strand.
CAATCTGGAAACAGCTCGAAGACTTTCGCACTCACAAACGGCTGTCGCACGCGATGGATCCGATCGCGGCGTCGCTATCGCCGAAGGCCGAAGCGGATGTGGTCGCATATTTCTCCAGGCTACCCGCCTTTGCCGATCCCCAGGATAACCGCGTGTTTCCCCAGTCCCGGCCTGATCCTGCGCAATCGGGAACCGCTTCACGGCTGATTACATTTGGAGATGGCGCGCGCGGTATTCCACCCTGTCAGGCGTGTCATGGTCCGGTGGCGTATCGCCCGGGCGCGCCATCGCTCGCAAATCAGAATGCCGAATACCTTCTAAATCAGCTTGAGGCATTCGCCAGGCGGACGCGAGCGAATGATATCAATCAGCCTATGCGCACGATTGCCGGCTTGTTGACCGAGGACGAGAGGCACGCGCTGGCAGCGTACTATGGCTCTGGACTAGGTCTGCAGTTGGCAAATCCGAGGTGATGGATGCCGTAAACACGTAGCCCCGGACGCCTTCGCCCGGGGCATTTGATTCAAACTCTCTCGATCCAAATTCTCCGCTGTTACCGTAACTCTTCCATTGCAGCTTCCAGCACTTCCCTGCCCGGCCGCGTCAGTGATTCCGGCAGCGTGGCCAGCGGCTCATCCACCATATTCAACATATCCAGGAAGCTGGGCGCCTTGGTGTTCACGTAGAACACTCCGGTCAAAACCTCGCCCTTATCGTGCGCTTCAGAAAGCCGCTTCATCGAGGCGATGCGGTCGGTGGGATCGTAATCTTCTTCCAGCTTCCGCAGCCGCAAGCTCGACCCATCGTGCATGGTGACGTTCACCGTCGTCCCCGGATCGTACTCCACATCAATCTCTTCGAAGTGCGGGACGAAGCTCATCTCCTGCAACGTTTCTTCGTGATCTTTCACATACTTGTAGCTCTTAGTCGAACCCTCATGGTCGTTAAACGTGACGCATGGAGAAACCACATCGAGCATCACCGTCCCCTTGTGCGCGATGGCGGCCTTCAACATGGTGCTCAGCTGCCTCTTGTCGCCTGAAAAAGACCGTCCCACAAACGTCGCGCCCAACTCAATCGCGAGCCCGCAGGTATCGATGGGTGGCAGATCGTTGATCACTCCGGACTTCAACTTCGATCCCAAATCCGCCGTCGCCGAGAATTGTCCCTTGGTCAGCCCGTACACGCCGTTGTCTTCAATGATGTAGATCATCGGCAGATTGCGGCGCATCAGGTGAACGAATTGCCCAATGCCAATCGAAGCCGTGTCGCCATCGCCGCTCACGCCCAGCGCAATCAGATTGCGGTTGGCCAGCATCGCTCCGGTCGCCACCGAAGGCATGCGTCCATGCACCGAATTGAAGCTGTGCGAGCGGTTCATGAAGTATGCTGGACTCTTCGACGAACATCCGATCCCGCTCAGCTTGGCCACGCGTTCCGGCTGCACCCCCATGTCATACATGGCTTCGATGATGCGCTCGGAGATTGCATTGTGGCCACAACCGGCGCACAGCGTGGTTTTGCCGCCCTTGTAATCGATAACAGTGAGGCCGATGCGGTTTGTTTTCGGTTCGGGAGCTTTTGGTTCAACCGGCGTGGTCGCCATTACTTTCCCTCCATGGTGCTGAGTTCGTCAGTGCCGGAGCGCGCATCGAGCGGCAAACCATCGAGATGGCTGATGCTGCGCAACCGCGTGATCAACTCTGGCTTCAGGTCAAGTTTGAGCAGCGTGAGCATTTGCGCATCGCGGTTCTGCTCCACCACATATACGCGTTCGTGCTGTTCGATAAACTCATGCACTTCGCGAGTGAAGGGATATGCCCTCAGCCGCAGGTAATCGGTTTCAATGGAATATTCATTGCGCAACTGGTCGCGGCTCTCAATCAGCCCCCAGTGCGAGGTGCCGTAAGCGATGATCCCGATTTTCGCTTGGTTGCCCCTTAGAATTTCCGGTCGCGGAACGAACGAGCGTGACGACTCGAACTTCCGGTTCAGCCGCTCCATATTGTTTTCGTAATCGTCCGGACGTTCGCTGTAGTTCGACTTATCGTTGTGCCCGCTGCCTCGCGTGAAGTAGGCCGCAGCCGGATGGTCCGTTCCCGGCAGCGTGCGGTATCCAACCCCGTCGCCATCCAAATCTTTGTAGCGGGCAAAGCCGCCCAGCTTGGCCAAGGCGTCTTTATCAAGAACCTTGCCGCGCTTGATCGGCGCAGTTGGATATTCAAACGGATCCGACATCCAATTGTTCATGCCCAAGTCCAGATCCGACATCACGAACACTAGCGTCTGGAATTGCTCAGCGAGATTGAATGCCTCCGACGCCATGCTGAAGCACTCCGCCACCGAATTCGGAATCAGCATGATGTGCTTGGTATCGCCGTGAGAAAGAAATGCGGTGGATAGAATGTCGCCCTGCGAGGTGCGCGTCGGCAATCCAGTCGACGGACCCACGCGTTGAATGTCCCAGATCACTCCCGGAATTTCCGCGTAATATGCCAGGCCAGCAAACTCTGACATCAACGAAATTCCCGGCCCCGCTGTGGCCGTCATGCTGCGTGCACCCGCCCACCCGGCGCCAATCACCATGCCAATCGCCGCCAGCTCATCTTCGGCCTGCACAATCGCGAATGTCGCCTTGCCGTCCGGTCCGATGCGGTATTCCTTCATGTAGTCAATCATCGTCTCCACCAGCGAGGACGATGGCGTAATCGGATACCAGGTCACCACCGTGCAACCGGCAAACATGCATCCCAGCGCCGCGGCAGAGTTGCCGTCCACAATAATCTTGCCGGCGGTCGCATTCATGCGTTCGATATAATGCGCTCCGCGCTTTTGCAGATTGTTTTTGGCGTGTTCAAATCCCGCCTGCGCGGCCGCCAGATTCAGGTTTGCCGCCTTCACCTTGGTGGCAAACTGTTTGCGGATGGCCTTCTCCACCTCACCCATTTCGATATCGAGCAGTTGGGCCACCACGCCCACGTACACCATGTTCTTGACCAACTTGCGCAGCTTGGCCTCGGGACACACCGTCGCCACAATTTTGTCGTAGGGAACCGAGTAGAAAATAAGATCGTCGCGCAACTTATCAAGACCGAGCGGCTCGTCATAAAGAACCGACGCACCCGCATCCAGCGACATCACGTCATCCTGCGCCGTCTCGGCGTTCATCGCTACCAGAAAATCGATTTCTTTCTTGCGTCCGATGTAGCCGTCTTTATTGGCCCGGATCGTATACCAGGTGGGCAGTCCGGCAATGTTTGAGGGGAAAAGATTCTTGCCCGAGATGGGCACGCCCATCTGAAAGATGGCGCGCAATAAAACTGTGTTGGAACTTTGCGAACCCGAGCCATTCACCGTGGCAACCTGAATGCTCATGTCATTTACAATTCGCTTCTGTCCCAGTTGTCCGCCCTTACCGTGGGGCGCTACATCCGTCGTGGCCATCCCTATACCTTCCTTATGGTGATGAGCGCAGCAAGCCGCTCAAACTGTGAACTCGAGGGGGAACTAATAATTATACGGCGAAGCGCGCGCCCTGGCACACTAAATTGCCCGTCCGTGGCCGGGAGGAACCTGTTTGGGAACGAGAAGGGACTCACTTCAGGCTCAAGCTTCGACCTGGAAAAACTGGGCGATCTTGCGGAACTTTTTATAGCGGGCTGCGACTAGATCACCCGGCGTCATCTTCTTCAACTCACCGTAATGTTTCTGCAAGGTGGAGTCGAGCAGGCTGGCCGCCGTTTCATAGTCCTGGTGCGCGCCACCTTCCGGCTCAGGGACAATACCGTCGATGCACTCCAGTTCCTTGAGATCATTCGCTGTGATGCGCATGGCTTCCGCAGCCAGTTCTTTCTTGGTCGCATCCCGCCACATGATGGCCGCACAACCTTCAGGGGAGATCACCGAGTAAATAGAGTTCTCCATCATGAGAACACGATCGGCCACTGCAATGGCCAGGGCGCCTCCGCTGCCGCCCACCCCAATCACGGTGGCGATAATGGGAACTTCCAGGCTGGCCATCTCGCGCAGGTTGTATGCGATGGCTTCCGCCTGTCCGCGCTCCTCGGCATGAATTCCCGGGTAGGCGCCGTCCGTATCCACCAAAGTAAAAATCGGCCGCCGGAATTTCTCCGCCAGTTGCATGATGCGTATGGCTTTGCGGTATCCCTCTGGGTGCGGAGTTCCAAAGTTGCGGTGGACACGCTGTTTCATGTCCCGCCCCTTCTGCGTGCCGATGACCAGAACCTCATCGCCATGAAAGCGCGCCATGCCGCATATCACCGCGGCATCGTCTCCAAAGCTGCGGTCGCCGTGAATTTCGCTGAAGTCGGTGAATACCCGCTCGATGTAATCCAGCGTTTGCGGACGCTGCGGATGCCGCGCCAGTTCCGTCTTCTGCCAGGCACTCTCCATGCCTTTCATTTCTTCTTTCAGCACGTTCACCCGCTCTTGCAAGGTCTCCAACTTTTGCCGGCTCTCGTCGGACTGGCCGCTGTCCGCTTCAATCAACGCCACCTGGCGTTCGATGCGATCGAGTTCCTGCTTCGCTTTTTGGGTCGCGTTCATGCCTTTAACTGATCACCCGCACGCTGCCTCGTCCGCACAACTGTTCCACCCGCGCGATAAAGTTGCGGTCGGGCAGCACATTATAACCTTCCGCCTCCATCACCACCATGAAATCCCCGGCACGTTCCACATCAAATAATACTCGCGCCTCGCCCTTTCGCTCCTGGAACAGCACATGCAAATCATCCACCGTCGCTTCGCCCGCGGTCTCAAGAGGCAGCCGGATGCGAATCGCCCGCGGCAGCGGAACCTTTGCATCTTCCAGCGGCATAATTTCCGCGGCGGTAATCTTAGGATTCGTCCCCTCTTCAATTCGCACTCCAGCCTTTACCAGCACAGGAACCTCAAGCTTCACCTTATCCCCGATCCGCTTGAATGCCTCCGGAAAAACAATCATGTCGATCGAGCCCGACATATCTTCCAGCGTAGCCTGCGCATAGAAATCTCCACGCTTCGATTTCAGCACGCGCACATTACAGATGATTCCCGCGGTCGCAATGGTTTCCTCTTTTCCCGTGGATTTCGTCATTGCGGCTATCTCGTCAATGCGCAACGCATGCAAATCCGTCAGCTTGTCCTTGTACTTTTCCAGCGGATGCCCGCTGATGAAGAACCCTAGAATTTCTTTTTCCGCCGCCAGGCGAGCCTGCTCATCCCAATCAGGAATATTCGGCAGCCGGTCATTGTGCGCCTCGGATTCTTCCTGGTGAAACACTCCAAACAGGCCATGCTGGCCCGACTCCACATCCCGCTGCGTCTTCTGCGCCCGCTCCATAGCTCGGTCCAGAACTGACATCAACTGCGCGCGCCTGCCCAGAGAATCCATGGCGCCGCTCTTGATCAGCGACTCCTGCACGCGCTTGTTCAACAAACGCAAGTCGACGTTCTCGCAGAATTCGTATATCGACTTGAAGCGCCCCAATTTCTTGCGCGCCGCCACAATCGATTCAATGGCATTGCCGCCAACGTTCTTGACCGCTGCCAGTCCGAAGCGGATGGCCTCGCCATGCGGAGTGAAGTTCGCATGCGAAACATTAATGTCCGGCGCTTCCACCGAAATTCCCATCTCGCGGCACTCGTTAATGTATTTCACCACATCATCCGTGCTGCCCGTCACTGAGGTCAGCAGCGCCGCCATAAATTCCACCGGATAATGCGTCTTCAAATACGCCGTGTGATACGCCAGCAGCGCGTAAGCCGCCGAGTGCGACTTGTTGAAGCCATATCCCGCGAACTGCGCCATCAAATCGAAAATCTTCTCGATCTTCTTCGGCGGAAACTTCTGCAGCGCCGCGCCCTTCACAAAGCGTTCGCGCTGCTGCGCCATCTCTTCCGCTTTCTTCTTGCCCATGGCGCGCCGCAGCAGATCGGCTTCACCCAGCGAATATCCCGCCAGCCGGTTCGCAATCTGCATCACCTGCTCTTGATACACAATCACGCCCAGCGTCTCCGCCAGAATTTCTTTCAGCTCCGGCAGTTCGTACTCCACTTTCTTACGCCCGTGCTTCCGGTCGACAAAGTCGTCAATCATCCCACCTTGAATCGGACCCGGCCGGTACAGCGCATTCAATGCGGTCAAATCCTCAATCGAATTGGGCTGATACTTGCGCAACACGTCGCGCATGCCGTGCGATTCAAACTGGAATACTCCCGAGGTCAGTCCCTTGTGAAACACCTTCTGGTAGGTTTCTGCATCGTCCAACGGAACCGTCTCCAGGCTGATCAGCATTCCCTTCGTCTGCATGATCAGCTTCAACGCATCCGTCAGAATGGTCAGCGTAGTCAGGCCCAGGAAGTCCATCTTCAGCAGGCCCAGCTTTTCAATGGCGACCATGTCGAAGGCGGTCACAATTTCGTCGTTCTTGGTCTTATGCAGCGGCACCAGCTCCGTTAGAGGACGCGGCGAAATCACCACTCCCGCGGCGTGTACACCGGAGTTCCGCACCATCCCTTCCAGCTTTTTCGCCGTCTCCATCAACTCGCGAATCTGCCCATCCTTCTCCATCGCTTCGCGTAGCGCCGGCGAATCCTGAATCGCCTGATCGAGCGTAATGTTGAGCTGCGTGGGCACCATCTTGGCGATGCGGTCGACGTCTGCGTAAGGAATATCCATGGCGCGGCCCACATCTTTGATCGCCGCCTTGGCCGCCATGGTTCCGAAGGTGATGATCTGCGCCACATTGTCGCGCCCGTATTTTTGCGTGACGTACTGAATCACTTCGCCGCGCCGGTTCATGCAGAAATCGATATCGATATCCGGCATGGATACGCGCTCTGGATTCAAGAAACGTTCGAACAGAAGTTCGTGCTGAATTGGATCAATGTCCGTAATGCCCAGCGCGTAAGAAACCAGCGAACCCGCCGCCGATCCGCGCCCCGGCCCCACCGGAATGTCATGATCCTTGGCGTAACGAATGAAGTCCCACACAATCAGGAAATATCCGGGGAACTTCATCTGCTGGATAATCGTCAGTTCCCGCTCCAGCCGTTGCTCGTAATCCGTGATCGGGTGCTTCAGCTTTCCCTGCTCGTGCAGCGGCCGCAACGCCTCCATGCGCCGCGCAAAACCTTCGCGCGACACATGCACAAAATAACTGTCGATCGTGTAACCCGGCGGCACTTCAAACTGCGGAAACGGCGTTGCCACTTTCTCCAGCCTCATGCTGCAGCGTTCCGCAATATCCAGCGTGCGCGTCAAAACTTCGGGCGAGTCTTTGAACACGCGGTACATCTCGTCATGGCTCTTGACGAAAAACTGGTTTCCCTCAAACTTCATGCGCTGCGTATCGTGAATCGACTTACCCATCTGGATGCACAACATCGTGTCCTGGGCATGGGCGTCGTCTTCGCACAAATAATGGCTGTCGTTGGTCGCCACCAGCGGCAACCCCAGATCTTTTTCCAGTTGAAACAATCCAGGATGGATCTTGTGCTCCATCGCTAAACCTTGATCCTGAATCTCCAGATAGAAATTCTCTTTGCCGAAAATGTCCGCGAACGTTCCCGCCGCCGCCCGCGCCGCATCGTACTTCCCTTCCACAAGACGCTCTGCCACTTCACCCTTCAAGCATCCGGAAAGCCCGATCAATCCCTTCGAATGTTCCGCCAGAAATTGTTTGCTCACCCGCGGCTTGTAATAGAAACCGTGCAGCGAGGCCTCTGACGTAATCTTCATCAGATTGCGGTAGCCTTCTTCGTTTTGCGCCAGCACCAGCAGATGATTGTAGGTATCGCCGTCGGGCGGTGTGCGCGAAATGTTGTGATCGTCCTTCTTGCAGACGTACAGCTCGCAGCCCACAATCGGCTTCACTCCCGCGTGATTGGCCGCATTCACAAAATGCACCGCGCCGAAAATATTGCCGTGATCCGTCATGGCGACGGCCGGCATGCCCATCTCTTTTACGCGTTCGCAAAGTTTTTCAACGTCGCAGGCGCCATCGAGCATCGAGTAATCGGTATGCAAATGCAGGTGGACGAATTGGGACATAGGCTCAGTTCTATCGCTAAATTATGAATGTTTCGTTGGCGTCATTCTAACGGGAAAGGAGCGCCACAGGCGGGCCAAGTTATCCACAAAGCGTGCAAATCACAAACGGACAAAAGACATTTACTGCCCCTGCCCCGCGCCCGGCACATGGAAATCCACGCCGCGATCGTCGTTGGCTTTCGTGGTCGCCGGAAGATCCAGATCGACCAACGGAATTTTTTGCGTGTGCTGCGGCGCGAAACTCCACAACGTTCCGCCTACGATGGCATAATTCTGCACTTCCTGCTTGTGCTGATCGCGGAATACCAGGACTGTGGCCGGCAACAACTCCGCGTGCTCTTCCTGGCGCGGCGCAGCCGGTGGCCGCGCATACGCATCTTGATCGCCGGGTTGAGCTGCATAATTCTGAGCACCCATATCATCAGCGTCACCGGGCTGATCTTGCTGCTCCTGATCATTTTGCGAACCCGAATTCCACCACCAGTAGGGATCAATGCCTCCGCCTAAATATGGATAGTAGGGATAGCCATATCCGCCGCATCCATATCCATAACAATTATTGCGGAAGCCGTAGACCCGCACTCTCGAACCATGAAAATGATTGGAACTCCGAGCCGCGAATTGTGAGGAAGACCCGCGAGAGGACGAACCGGGCCCATGCGAGAAACTCCGCGCGCCGGATGGACCTGACATATTCGAGCCCGCGTGCGCGCCGCTGAACCCGCCGCCCGGGTGCCCGCTAAATCCTGAGTGCCCGCTGAAGCCACCATGGCCGCCGCTGGAAGCATGCCCGCCATGCTGCGCCACCATCGGCGTCAACCCCACTAAAAGCACGAATGCCGCGGCAGTAACCAAAGCACGCATGCTCAAATTATAGTCCCGCCCATTGCGGGATGTTAGTTAATTTTGATCTCCCGCCCCGTGCTTGCCTTTGCAGACTTTGCAGTAGGTCGGCGGCAGCGAATTATCCACCCGGTGGTGAACCGGCTTCACCGTCCTCAGATATGCAAAAATCGCCTTCAAATCGTCATCCGTCAGATTCTGGAATTCTCCAAACGGCATAATCGAATTCAGTTTTCTCGCACCCACGTACCCGGTACGCAAAGTCTTGATGAATGTACCCTCGTCGTAATATCCGATCCCCGAAGGATCCGACGTAATGTTGGCGCTCGTCACCTCGCCCCAGGGACCTTTCAAGTGATCGCCGCCACCAAAGTCGATCGCTTTTACTTCGCGATGGCACCCGCAACCCATGCTCACCAGATACTTACCGGTTGCCAACCGGTCCTGAGGATCAGGGCCGTGCACCGGTTCGGTCACCGGTTCTGGCGCGCTGCGTACCAGATAGTTGACCGGAAATTTTACCTGCATCGGCGATACAGAATTTTTTACCGGCGCTAGCGAGCGCAGAAACACCACCACCGATGCTACATCCTCATCCGAGAGAAGTTTGTATTCGGAGTAAGGCATCATCGGAAAAAGTGTGGTTCCATCGTGCTTGATGCCTTCTCTAATAGCGCGCGCCATCTGGTCATCGCTCCAGGTGCCGGCGCCGGTTTCCAGATCGGGCGTAACGTTCGGCACCGAGGGCGAGCCCGGAAATCCTTCTAAAGTGAGCACCTGCCCGGCAAATTCTGTACCCTTAATTGTAGGAGCTCCGTGAGTGGTCCAATCTTTTTGGGAGTGGCAGGTCTCGCAACCCAACAGACCCTGTGCCAGATACCGACCGCGCTCCACGCGCTGCGGAGTCCGCTCAAATGTCCGGTCCGTCACCGCGCGCTTCCTCGGCCCGACGAAAGGACGCCAGCCAATCGTGAAATGAATTCCCACGACCAGCACCACCAGAAGCACAAGCAATCCAATGCGCAGGATTTTTCCCGCTCTTCTCATGGACTAATCCTCTTTACTTGGAACAATCTGGAATGTGTCTACAACGGTGCGGCAAAAATTATCTCTTCTTGCTCTTCTTGGGCGTCGCCTTCTTCTTCGGAGGAGCGGCCTTTTGGGGTGCGGGCTTAGCTTTCGCCTTGCTTGGCTTCACCGCCGGCTTAGCAGGCTTCTGTTTCGCTACCGGAGGAACCACTACCGCCGCAGGCGCTGGCGCAGGGGGCGCACTCTTCCCTTTGCCCTTCGCCACTTCGCCTTTCTTGCCCGCAACCGCAACTGGTGCAGCCGAAGCAGTTCCGGAGGCTGCGACTGCCGCCGCCTTGGGCCCACGTCCGCGCCGGGGTGGCGGCGGAGGCGGCGGTGGAGGCGGCGCGAATGGCTTCAGGAACTTAATCGTCTCCGTACGCGAGCGCAGTTTTCCATCCAGCAGCAACATGAAAACATCGCGCGCAATTTTGGGATACTCCGGCAGTGCCGGCGTAATCAGCAACTCCGTCATTTCCGGGAGAGGTAGCCGTTGCTGCACCTGTCGCCACTTGGTCAGGAAATTTTTGATCTTCTGTTCCACCGCCTGCTGGCGCGACGTCACCGCCAGAAATAAAATCATCTCCGGCCGCGCCGAGGACAACAGATTCCACGTACGCGAGGGTGTCGCCGCTTCCTTGCCGGTCAACCGCTTCGCCAGTTCCTTGGCGTGATCTTCAATATCCCGCCACGCCGCGATCAAATCTTTCCGCGGAATCAGCCGCTGCAAGTCGGAAATATCTTTATCGGAAAGCTTGGCGGTCAGGAAGTGCATTACCGCCGCCGACGGATCGACCGTGTAGCCCAGGTCCACCATCTGCTGGCGCGTCTTCATCAGCGTCGCCAGGCCGTTGGCATCCACTTTGGCCGACGACCAGTGCGGATGCAGCACCTTCAGCCAGTCTTCTTTTTCCAAAGCCCGGATCACACTTAGCGGATCATCTCCATGCGCCAGTTGCGCGATCTCATGGCCAATGGCGCTCCGCGAAATGTGATCGATGTATTGATTTTCCTTGGCCGCATCGAAGCGCTGTTGCGTGCGCTCTTCCATCGGCCAGTGAAAGCGAGCCGCAAATCGCGTCGCCCGGATCAGCCGCGACGGGTCTTCCACAAAAGAATAGTTATGCAAAATGCGCAGCAGCTTGGCTTCAATATCGGCCACGCCGTTGAACGGATCGAGCAGTAATCCTCTCGACCCCTCATTCAGCGACAGCGCCATCGCATTCACCGTAAAGTCGCGGCGCCGCAAATCTTCCTGAATGCTGGCTGGAGTAATCGTCGGCGCGCGGCCGACCTTTTCATACACTTCCGTCCGCGCCATCCCGATCTCGGCCCGCACATTCCCTGGCAATACCAGAAACAGGGTGCGCGTCTCCTCCTCATGGCCGGCCAGTTGCGCGCCCGCCTTCTCGAAATCCTTTTGCAGTTTGAGGGGATTCCCCTGAACCGTGAAGTCCAGGTCGCGAATCGTAAATCCGCTGATGATGTCGCGTATCGCCCCACCCGTCAGGTAGAGCGTCATTCCCGCATGGCGGGCCACTTCTTGCACCAAATTGACGCCCTTTAGCTGGTCCGGCGTCAACCGGATTTCCATTGTGTATATGTAATCAGCCATTCGTATTCAAGCGATGCGAACCACGAGACCCTAGTCCTCGACCATTCTGCAATCCGCCAGTACCGGGGCCCCAAACGCAATTTCCACAAGATTTCCACAGGCGATCTGTGGCCGGGCTTGGCTTCCTATCGTAAAACCCGACACAAGCCACACAATACAAAACACTTATCCACACTTGAGTCGTGCCAAGGCAACTTAAAGGAATAACACAACGTTTACGATTTGGCTACTGCCAACGTCGATTCCCGCGATTTCTTTCAAATTAGTGCGAGAATGAAGCGGACTTTGGCCTTCGTTTAAGCTAGCCGGCCTAAGCCCGATAGCCGAAGCCCGACGCCCGACTATGCCCTCGACCCACAAAAAAGTCATCGTCCGCAAAATGGACCGCGACTCCGTCTCGGGCTACGTCTCCTCCGCCCAATTCATCACCGAAGGCAAACTCGAACTCCTCAACACCACCGGCACCGTCATCGCCATGGACCTCCGCGAGATCAAGGGCGTCTACTTCGTCCGCGAATTCGGCGACTCCGAATCCCTCACCCGCAAAACCTTCACTTCCCGCCCTCGCTCCGAAGGCCTCTGGGTCAGACTGCGCTTCAAAGACAACGAAATCCTCGAAGGCCTCATGCCTTCCGACCTCACCCAAAACCTGCCGGAAGGCTATCTGGTCAACCCTCCCGACCAGCGCTCCAATACCCAACGCATCTTCGTCCCCCGCACGGCCTTGGACTCCCTAACCGTCCTCGCCGTAATCGGCGCCACCCGCCGCCCCAGACGCGGCCCCACCGACGATCAACGCCAAGTCCCTATGTTCGAAGAGTAACTGCTAACCACCGTTGCACAATTTCAGTTGCAATCCTCACAATCTTGCGATAAAAAGGCTGTCCAGCGCGGGCCCCAGAACTCCCGCGCACACGAGAGTCGTCGGGCCACCCCTTCTCCCAGCCCTTCTACGCTCGGCAGGCGTAGCTACATTTAAATACGGGAGTCTCATGAAGACCTTTGTCCGGTCCGCCCTGAATCTGTGTGCCCTTACCCTTCTAGCCTTCGTCCTCTGCCCGCTCGGCACAGCCCAGTCCGCCAATATACATTCGTCGGCAGCACCCACGCCGCTGATCACTCAACCTATCGACGAATCTCAACTCACCGTCCTCAGAGGCAACACTCATCCCCTCGCGCGCCCCGATTTCGACCTCGGCACCGCGCCCGCCGCGCTCCCCATGAACCGCATGTTGCTGGTGCTGAAACGAAGCGACGCGCAGGAATCTGCCCTCCGAAAACTTCTCGACGACCAGCAGGACAAATCTTCTCCCAGCTATCACAAGTGGCTCACGCCCGACGAGTTCGGCAAGCAATTCGGCCCCACCGATACCGACCTTCAATCCATCACCGGATGGCTGCAATCCCACGGCTTCCAGGTCGGATCCACCAAAGGCCGCACCGTCCTCGAATTCTCCGGTTCCGCCAGCCAAGTCCAGGAAGCTTTCCACACCTCAATCCACAATTACATCGTGAACGGCGAACAACACTGGGCCAATTCCAGCGATCCACAAATTCCCGCCGCGCTCACTTCGGCGGTTGCAGGAATAAAGACCTTGCACAATTTCCTGAAGAAGCCCCAAATCCGCTACTCGAAACAGTCGGTGGCGGGGAATATTAAGCCAGGTCACAAACCGACTTTCACCTTCAGCGACGGTACTCACGGGCTGGCGCCGAGCGATTATGCCGTCATCTACCACAGCTCTGCGTTCAACGGCGGTGTAACCGGTAACGGAGTTAGTGTCGGGGTTGTAGGCCGGAGCAATATCTTTAATTTCGGGCAGGATCTGGACAATTTCGCAAACATATTCCTTTGTTGTGGGCGCTTCCAAATTATCCTTAACGGACCCGATCCCGGCGACTTGGGACAGGGCGAGGAAGCCGAGGCCACCCTGGATACCACTTGGGTGGGGGCTGCCGCCCCGGGCGCGGTGGCGAATCTCGTTGTCTCAGCCTCCACCAACACCACTGACGGTGTAGACCTTTCGGAAGTCTACCTGATTGAAAGCAACCTTTTTCCCATCATGACCGAAAGCTTCAGCGCCTGCGAAGCCTCCACGACCAGCGCGGACGCTGCGTCTATCTCTGCTTTGGCCGAGCAAGCCGCCGCCCAAGGCATCACGTTTTTTGTATCCGCGGGTGATAGTGGCCCGGAAGGATGCGATGATCCGAACGCTGAAACCGTTGCGACCGGCCCGATTTCGGTCAACGTGCTCGCTTCCACTGCCTTTAACGTCGCCGTCGGTGGTACGGTTTTCAACGAGAGCGGACAAAACAGCGTGTACTGGGGCACTACAAATAGCCAGGACTTCGAGACCGCGCTCTCCTATATTCCCGAAGACGTCTGGAATGACAGTTGCACCGCCTCCAACTGCAGCACCAACGCCAATATCGCGGCCGGTGGCGGTGGCCAGAGTATGTTTGTCGCGCAGCCATGGTGGCAGGCAGGAGTGACTGGAATACCAAGCAATGGGTTCCGCAGCTTGCCGGATGTTTCCCTGACTGCCGCCGCCCACGATCCATATCTGTTATGCCTTGAAGGCTCTTGTACCCCGAATGCCCAGGGAGATTTCTTTATCTACTTCATCTCTGGCACTTCAGCCTCAACCCCTTCCTTCGCCGGAATAATGTCGATGATCGAGGAACAGAACGGTGGCCGGCAAGGGCTGGCGAACTACGTATTGTACCGGCTAGCCGCGACGGCAAATGCCACGCTGTCGCAGTGTAATGCTTCCAGCACCACAGTTCTTCCTGCCAGTTCCTGTATTTTCAACGATGTCACCACTGGGAATAACGCTGTGCCAGGAGAGATCGACTACGGTCTCTCGAATGCCGACTTTCAAGCGAGTGTTGGCTACGATTTGGCTACCGGATTGGGATCGGTGAACATTTCGAACCTTGTTAACCAGTGGAGCACGGTTACATTCACTGCGACAACTACTACGCTTTCATTGCAACCCTCCGTGAATGTAACCCACGGGTCACCTATCACGTTGAATGTGACCGTCACGCCCTTCAGCGGCCCCGGTACTCCAACTGGGGACGTCGCCCTTGAGGCGGACCTGACCTCAATCGTCGCGGGACTGGGCTACTTTACGCTTGTAAACGGCGCAGTTAGCAATGCCGCGGTCAACTATTTGCCAGGCGGCAGTTACAACGTCTTCGCCCACTACGACGGTGATGGGACTTACGCTCCGAGCGCGGCAACGGCTTCGGTGACGGTGGCGCCTGAGCCCAGCACAACGACTACGTCAGTGCTCGGTTTCGATTCCAATGGAAATCAGTTCAACTTTGTGGGCGGAGCTTATGGAAGCTTTGTATACTTGCGTGCCGATGTTGCCGGAATATCTGGGTTCGGAATTCCGACCGGCTATGTTACTTTCCTCGACAATGGTGCCCCGCTCGTAGCAGGCAGTTCCCTCGCTCTGAACAGCCAAGGCAATACTGCCACCCCTAACGGAGTTCGAAATTTCGACACCGGCACTCACACCATTTCAGCATCCTACTCGGGCGATTCAAGTTTCAACCCGAGCACCTCAACCCAGCCTATGTCCTTCACCATCACTCCGGGATTCTTCGCATCATTCTCCCCCACAACATCGACGCTAGTGCTCACATCGCCCGGTACCTCGGGACAACTCCAATTCTCTGTCTCCACTTCCACGAGTTTCAACGGCACAATTTCTCTGGCCTGTTCGGGTCTACCTTCCGAAGCAACTTGCACTTTCAGTCCCGCCACGATCACCGCTGCTGGCTCTCCCCTTGTGTCCGCACCGTCCGTTACCGTGACGACAACTGCTCCAGTCGCGATGTTGCACGAGCCGAAGCACCCCCTTTGGCCTAATTTCCTGACCGCCGCGAGTTTCGCATTCGGCTTCGTAGTCCTCGTTGGCAACCGCCGGCGACGCCGGTTCCCATTCGTCCTAACGCTGCTCATCCTTCTCATGTTTGTCCCAGGGTGCGGCGGGGGAAGTAGCAACAGCAGCAGCACTTCCACTTCACACTCAAATCCGGGAACTCCGACGGGAACATACAACATCGTCGTGACCGCCACCAGTGGCTCGATGGTTTCAACCACTGGGTTCACGCTCGTACTCCAATAACCTGCGAGGAGTTTCGGAAGATTATTTGCGAATACGGCGATAAAAAAGCTGTTTCAATACTTCCCTATTCCCTCTTTCATCCGCCCCGCCGCACGCCTGTTCTCCCCCGCTCCCTGTTTCACGCCTCCCTCACACTCGCAAAAAAGAAGTTGCGCTTCACTAAAAAACATTTAAACTTTGCTCTATTTTTAACCTAAGGGGACTGAATGAAGGTCGCTTCAGCGTTGGCATTTTCCTATGCAGCTATTGCCCTAACCTTGTTTTCTGCGGGATGTTCTACCAGCGGCCCCGTGACCACTGTCACTTCCACCGCACATCCGCTGGTGGCGCAATACAGCATCCGGAATTATTCCCCAGGTTCCTTTGCTTGGGTTGAGTTCGGCACCGATACCAGCTACGGCCGCCGCACCTCTCCGGTTGCCGAACCCTCTGGATCTTCCAAGGGCTGGGCCCTCAACGTTCTGGTCGCGGGCATGAAGCCGCAGACCACTTATCACATGCGCGCGCACGTCGAGGGCGGGTCAGTGCCCTGGGTTGATCAGGATCGAACCTTTACCACCGGTGCGCTTCCTTCCTCGCTGGCTGCGCCCACCATAACCGTGACGCAGCCCAACCCTAGCCTCTCCCCCGCTCCCGGCGTGGAGATGCTCAGCTTGATTGCGCCCCCTTCCAATCTCAACATGCTGCAATCGGTCGTCACCGATCTTCAGGGCAACATCATCTGGTATTACCCTCTTGGCGGAGTTCCCATCAAGCCTATGGACAATGGGCATTTCATTTTGAATCTGGCTACCGATCTGGTGGAAGTGGATTTGGCTGGAACCACTATCCGCGACGTTTCCGGCGCACAGGTGAATGCATCCCTGCAAGCCAATGGTTTCTCTTTCACGGTAAACAACGAACCCTTCAGCCACGATGTTCTTACTTCGTCCAACGGACACTGGATCGGTCTTGTGAAAGTGTCGAAAGATTTCACCGATCTTCCCGGCTACCCCGGCACCATCACCATCAACGGGGATGGACTCGTCGATATCGATCCTTCGGGTAACGTAGTGTGGGCCTGGTCGGCCTTTGATCACCTCGACGTTCTTCGCTTTCTGCAAGGGCTGCCCGATTGGACCCATGCCAACGCACTGGTATATACCGCCGATGGCAACCTGCTGCTCTCCGTGCGGAACCAGAGTTGGATACTCAAGATTGACTACAACGACGGAGCCGGTACCGGCAACGTTTTATGGAAGCTGGGAAATGATGGCGACTTTGCCATTGCTGGAGGCGATCCCGCCCAGTGGTTCTACGCCGAACATGATCCCACCCTGCTGTCGACCAACGGATCGGTAATGACCCTGGCGGTGTGGGATAACGGAAACTACCGCATCAATTCGTCCGGCACACCGTGCGAGTCCTCCCCCTCCGCCTCGGCCTGTTATAGCCGCGCCACCATCTTCCAGGTCGATGAAAGCACGCTGCTGGCCACTGTTTTATGGCAGGACCTGCCCGGCACCTACACTCCCTGGGGAGGAAGCATCAACACTCTCAGCAACAACAACGTAGAGTTCGATATCACTTCGCCGCTGAACGCGCTGGAGTCACAAATTTATGAAGTAACTCAGGAAGATAATCCGCAGACCATCTGGCAAATGACGGTTGCGGGGGAAAATGCCTACCGGGGATTGCGCATTCCCAGCCTCTATCCTGGAGTGACCTGGCAGCAGTAGTTGGGGAGTCACACCTGGCGGAATGCGCCGCATCTTCGTTCTGCCGGTGAAACTGGTGTAGGATTTATTTTCGCGTCCGCATCCATCACCCATGAAGCTCTCCCAGATCGCCTCCGCCCTTAATGCCCGTCTCGATACCGGATCTCACGATTCCCAGATGATCGATGCCGAGATCACCGGCCTCAACGGCATCGAGCAAGCCGGCCCGGCGGAAATCACTTTCGTCGCCAACCAGAAGTATGCCCCAGCAGCTCGCATCACCAAGGCCGCAGCCGTCATCGTCTCCGAGAATTTTCCCGCAATCCCCGCTGCCACCTTGCGCGTCGCTGACCCTTATCACAGCTTCGCACGCGCTCTCGAACTCTTTCACCAGCCTCTGCGCTATGCTCCCGGAATTCATCCCACTGCAATCGTCCACAAAACCGCGAAGCTTGGCCGCAACGCTCACCTCGGTCCTTACGTCGTCATCGACGAGCACGTCGAGATCGGCGACAATGCCGTGCTTCTCGCCCACGCAGTGATTTATCGCGGCACAAAGATCGGCAATAACTTTTTCGCCCACTCACACGCCGTTGTCCGGGAGAATTGCCGCATCGGCAACAGTGTCCTGCTGCACAACGGAGTCGTCATCGGCTCCGACGGTTTCGGCTTCGCCAAACAGCACGACGGCAAGTGGTACAAGATTCCGCAACCCGCTCCAGTTGTCATCGAGGACGAGGTGGAAGTGCAGGCCAACTCGTGCATCGACCGCGCCAGCGTCGGCGAAACCCGCATCGGACGCGGCGTCAAGATCGATAACCTGGTGCAAGTCGGTCACGGATCGCAAGTCGGCGAAGACGCCTTACTCTGCTCGCAAGTAGGCCTTGGAGGTTCCACCGAAATCGCCAACCGCGTGATATTAACTGGACAAGTGGGAGTTGTCGGTCACTGCAAAGTAGGAGAGGCTGCCATCGTCACGCCGCAAAGCGGCGTCGCCAACGACATCCCTGCCGGAGCGCTGGTTAGCGGCGCCCCCGCCGTCGATCACAAACTGTGGCTGAAATATTCCGCCATCTTGCCGCGACTTCCTGAGCTCGTAAAGGCCCTGCGAGCAAAAACTTCGAAAGGATAACTTTTTCAAAGCGCGCTCCCGAAACAGAGTCCACAAAATGCGTTCCTAGCGAACCTTCGGGGTTGAAAGTTCCTCCCGGTACTCCTCCGGCAACCCGCTCTCGATAACCCTTCGCACCTGCTCCATCAAACATTCGCGGCTGCCAAAGTTCTCCGGCTCAATCGGCGGATGAAAATTCACCGTCACCAACGCGGGCTTGATGGCAAATCGTCCCTTGGGCATTGCTTCATGTGTCCCGCTAATCGTTACCGGAACCACGGGCACACCGCATTCCATCGCCAGATAAAATGGCCCTTTCTTGAAAGGCAGCAGTTTCCCATCGAAGGAGCGATGCCCTTCCACGTAGATGATCATGTTCAACCCTTGCTGCACCACTTTCTTCGCCGCATGCACCGACTCGATACCGGCATCGCGGTTGCCGCGGTCCACCGGAACCAGCGATCCCATGCGCATGGCGCGGCCGAGAATGGGATAGCTGAATAATTCTTTCTTCACCATCACCGAAGAACGCCGCGGAATCAGCGGAATGGTAATCGGCGGATCGAGGTTCGAAACATGATTCGACATGAAGATGTACGTACGCGCCGGATCCAGCTGATCGAGACCCACCGTTTGTACCCGCACCCCGGCGAGCCGCACACCGTTCCACGCCCCAAACATGAACATGCGGTAAAGCAGGCGAATATCGCCGGTGATGAAGGTCCAGGGAAAGCCGACGAGCGCCGCGATGGGCGCGGCCAGTCCCCAGAACACCAGCATGGCGATGGTTCGAATCATATAGGGTCTTGTAGCGCCACCGTCCCGGCGGCTGTGCTGCATCGGATAACGATTTTACCTCGCCGTTTCCGCCTCGCCCTTCAGCCACGCGCTGCGCGCTGCGCGCTGTTGCGGTGTTACCTCCTCCAGGTCTTTCAACTCGTAGGAAACTTCTTCCCGGCTTCCCACTTTGAATTTCATTTCACGATCTCCACCGCGCCGGCCGCGCACTCTGATTCCGATATTGTCTCCCGGATGCTGTCGCGTTATTTCCTGCGACGCTTCCTGCCCCGCACTCTTGCCATTGATTTCCAGAATCGTATCGCCCACCTGCAATCCCGCGCGCTCGGCTTGGCCGCCCGCACTCACCGCCACTACTGTCATGGGACTATCGAAGTTTCGCGAAGCCGTAAATCCCGCATCCGCCACCGCGTTCGTCCGCTCCACCACACGCAAGCCAACAGTCCGAAAAAAATCATTCCACGGAATTTCTTCTGTCCCCGCCACATATTTCTCAAAAAACCAGTGAAGGTCAGTGTGGCTTACGGCTTCCGCCGCTTCACGCACACCTTTTGAGTCGTCGAAAAATCGTCCTTGCCGGGCATAGTTATTGTTCATCCACTGGAACACTTCCCGCAAAGTCGCCTGTCCATGGGTCGCTTGGCGCACTGCGAGATCCAGAGTGATCCCTAACAACTCTCCCTTGTTGTAATAAGAAATACTGCGCTCGGGCCGCCGGTAATAAGCATCGCCCTCCAGCCATGCATCCAGGCTGGACTCTTCGGCGGACTGGGTAAGGTGCGCCGGACGCCGCTCTAATTCTCCAACGGCCGAGGCCAATCCTTGCTCGAAGTGCGTCTCATCCATCAGTCCCGCCCGCAAATTAATGAAGTCACCCGCCGTGCTGGTGCAACCTTCGCTAAACCAGAGCGCCCGCGTGTAATTTTCTTTCGTGTAATCGATCGGCTCCATTGTTTGCGGACGGATTCGCTTCACATTCCACAGATGAAAAAACTCGTGCGCCGTTACCGACGAAAGCGTTTCCGGAGACTTGGCCAAAACATCGGCGTTCAGCGCAATCGCTGTTGAATAAGCATGTTCCATGCCGCCGCCCCCGGGTCCGCGCGGAAAGTGATAAATGAACATGTAACTCTCAAACGGACGGTCCACCATCCAAGTGGTCGCGGCCTGCACAATCTTGCGCAGCATGGTGGTAACTTTTTCCATCTCATAATCGCCCGGTTCCGCATCCACGATCACGCGATAGTGTCCGCCGCCTTCTTCAAAATCCGCTTCCTTGAAATCGCCCACCTCGATGGGAGAATCAACCAGCCGGTCAAACTTTTCCGCGCTGAAACTTTCTCCTGCCATTGACGCGAGCGGCGTGGCCACCTGCCATCCTTTGGGAATCTGGCTGAGGTGCACGGTCATAGCCCGATTCCGCGCGTCCACGGGATACATCAACACCTGCGCCAGGTTAAGAAATGCATGATGCAGGTTAAACTGCGCCCCGAACGGCCCGGGAGACTCCGCGTAAATCTGATAGTCCACCGTCGCGCCTGCTTGCGCCCCGTCGACCTGCCAGCGGCTCTTATCCAGCGCGCGCACGGTTAACGACCGCCCCGCGAGGTCTTTGGCCCGCACCCAATTCACATACTGGGCAAAATCTCGTATCTGATAAAGCGCATTCCAAACCGGAAGCTGTAACTCCCGCCGCTGCTCGCCGGCGGGCAAAGAAAGCTTTACTTCAATCAAATGCTGTTCGGGATTGGCCAAAGAAATGTCGTACGCAATCGGAGCGGAGGACTGCGCCACAGCGCAAATCAGAGACTGCCGTGAAAAAAGAAATAATACCGCCGCAAAACAAGCTGTCATCCTGAGCGCCGAGAATGCCTGCGCGCTTCGCGCAGGCCCTCGCGAAGTCGAAGGATCTCCAGGGTCATCCCACAACTCAGCCTGAGAACGCATTTGTCTGAACTCTCCTCAATCGAAGATTCGCGACGTTGGATTTACTTCCCAGCCGCATTGGCCGAATTGGCGCTCCCAGCGCCTCCAGCCAGCGCGCGCAACCGCGCCGGCAGCTTTTCATAAATTCCGCCAAAGCCGCCATTGGAAAGAATCGCCACCACGTCTCCGCTGCGCATCTCTGGAGCAATCGTTTGCACAATTTCATCGGCATCCGCCAGTAACCGCGCCCGCTTCCCGAGTTTCTGAATGTCTGCCGCCAACTCCGGCAGCTCAAGCCGCTCATTGGCGGGCACAGCCTCGGAACGAAACACGCCCGCGACAACCACTTCATCCGCCAATGTCAGGCTGCGAGCCAACTCTGCCTGCAGTACCCGCCGCCTCAGAGTGTTCGACCGCGGCTCCAGAATCGCCCACAGGCGCGCTCCCGCATAACGCGAGCGCAACGCTTTCAGTGTTCCCGCAATGGCCGTGGGATGATGCGCAAAGTCGTCGATGATGGTGACGCCGTTCACCTCGGCCTTCACCTCCAGACGCCGCTTCACGCTTTTGAAAGTCTTCAGCGCCGCCGCAATTTCTTCCTTGGCAATGCCGCTGGCTTCGCCCAGCGCCGCAGCCGCCGTTGCATTCCACACGTTGTATTCCCCGGCGAGGGGAAATTCCAAATCCATCCAAGGCTTGCCTTGCTTCATCACCGACCAGGTCGTTCTACCCGCTTCGAATTTCAAGTTCGTAATGCGCCAGTCCGCATTCGCCCCAGCGCCGTAACGCTCCACCGGACAAAAGGCCTTGCTCAAACAGCGCTCCAGACTGGCACTCTCCGTTGCATCTCCCGCCGCACCATCAAATGCCACAATCCTTCCCCGCCGCGGAATCAGGTTTACCAACCGCTTGAACGCCGTCTCCACCGCATCCAGATCTTTATAGATATCGGCATGATCGAACTCCACCGAGGTCAGAATCACGGAATCGGGAAAGTAGTGCAGGAACTTCGGACCCTTATCAAAGAATGCCGTGTCGTACTCATCGCCCTCGAGAATGAAATGCTTGCCTTGCCCCAAGTGAAAGCTCGATCCAAAGTTTTCCGCGATCCCGCCAATCAAAAAAGAGGGTTGCATTCCGGTGCTATGAAAAATCCACGCCAGCATCGAGGTGGTTGTGGTCTTTCCGTGAGTGCCCGCCACCACCAGCACTTCCTTGCCGCGCAGGAATTCGTCGTGCAGCAACTGGGGCAGCGAGCAAAACGGAATGCGCTGGTCGAGAATGTGTTCTAGTTCAGGATTTCCGCGGGAGATTGCATTGCCCACCACCACCAGGTCGGGACGCGGCTCCAGATTCCGCGCATCAAAGGGCTGCGCCACCGGTATTCCCAAGCCGCCAAGAAAATCCGACATCGGCGGATACGCCGCCGCATCCGATCCCGTCACGCGAAAGCCGCGCTCTTTCAGCATTCCCGCCAGGGAAGCCATGGCTGTGCCGCAAATTCCAATCAGGTGAATGTGCTTCTTCTGGTTCATATTCTTTATCTCGGCGACCTCTGCGGAAGCTCTCCCGTTCCTTAGCGTTTGCCTCTAAAGCGTCTTCCGCATCCGAAGGTACTCACGAGACCGCCGCCTCTAAGATCTCCAAACTCACGTGCCCGCGGTTCACCTTCAGCCCTGCCCGCACTCCAATCGGCAGGGTAATGTTGCCTGCCGTCACGTGCCCGGAGCGCACTCCGAAAGCCACCGGCACTCCCAAATCTCCCACCACCCGCAGCACAACTTCCGGCAGCGTGTATCCCTGATTCGCCACCTGCACGCAATCGCACATCTCTCCGAAAACAATTCCGCGTACTCCATTTAACTTGCCCGCCATTTTTAACTGCATCAACATCCGGTCAATGCGATAGGGTTTCTCCGCCACGTCTTCCAGAAAAAGAATTGTTCCCTCGGTGTGAATCTCATACGGAGTTCCAATCGAGCTCACCAGAATCGAAAGGCATCCGCCGTAAAGGACACCCTCAGCTTCGCCGTCCACCAATCCCACAACGCCAGAACCAGCACCCAGAGCCACTTCCCAAGGCTGTGCCTTCCCGACCGCCGACAGCCAGGCAGCCATATCCACGCCATTCTCCGCCGACCAATCTTTGCAAACCATGGGGCCGTGAAAGGAAACGATTCCTGCCACATCCGCAAAATAACTCAGCAGGACCGTCAGATCGCTGTAGCCCACAAAAATCTTGGGATGCGCCTTAATTTTCCTGGGATCGAGCATGGGCAAAAGGTAATTCGCCCCATAACCGCCGCGCGCGCACACAATCGCCCGCACCTCCTCGCGCGCCAGCATCTCTTCCAGTTCGCGCACCCGGCGCTGCGCCGAGCCCGCAAAATAAAGGTCCTGCTCCAGAATTGAATCGAAATAAAACGGCCGGTAGCCCGCGCGCCGCAAGCCTTCGCATCCCGCCTGCAGGGCGGCGCGCTTCACATTGCTGGCAGGCGCCACAATACCCACCGTATCGCCCGGCCGAAGAGCGGGAGGCTTCACACGCGAAACTATCGAAGAAGACATTCAGTAAGAAGTCCCTAGGAAAATAGCCGTGCCAATTGTGAAATCTAACTGCGAAAAAACTCTCCGCGGCAGACCAGTCGCGCCGACCCGCGCAGAAATACCAACCCCGCATCGCGCCGCACCGTCTGAATTCCGCCCGCGGTATGCACCCGCACCGGAGATTCTGCTTTGCCCGTAGTCATCGCCGCTACTGCCGATGCGCACGAACCGGTGCCGGAGGACTGCGTCTCTCCCACTCCGCGCTCAAAAAAGCGCGCCCGCACATCGTGCTTGCCATCGACCGCCACAAACTCAACGTTCACGCCATCTGAAAAAGTTCCGCTGCCCTGAATCGCCGCCGCCTCGTCCTGCCAAGTCCGGCTAAACTCTTTCACTAAAACAACATAATGCGGATTCCCCATCGACACTGGAATGCCCTTCACCGTGCCCTCAGGAAATGTCACCGTCAATTCGGCGCCGACGACAGCCGCGCCCATCTCCACTTCAAACTCGTAACCGGAGTCGCTTCGCCCCGTCAGCGCACACGTCTTCAACCCGGCCCCGGTCTGAATCGCGATCTTCTCGATGCCCTTCTCGGCGCAGACATATGCCGCGACACAGCGCGTACCATTGCCGGAAATCTCCGCTTCGCTGCCATCCGCATTGATCAGCCGGATCTGCACATCCGCCGCCGCGTGCGGATACATCCATTCGACCCCATCCGCACCCACGCCTTCGTGGCGGTCGCACATTCGCTGCGTAATTGCCGCTAAATCCACCCCGCTCTCTACGCTGGCACCCTCCACCAGCAGAAAATCATTGCCGCACGCGCTGGCTTTTACAAAAGGAATCACCACAGAAGACAGGCTCACTCTAACTCCACCGGACCCAGGGAGGTAACACCGCCCAGGACTTTCGAGGCCTTCAGTTCGCGCAGCATTTCGTGCTGGTCGCGATTGCATCCTGCCACGTCGAACTGCATCCGCACATGCTGGCCGGTCGCGCCGCTCAACGCGTTCTGCATCATGCGGTGCCGGTGTTCGAGGATCCGGTTCACTTCCATGCTGATCTCCTCCACACTGGGACCCGTCACCTCATACGTCGTCAGCAGCGTCTTCAAATTGAACGTCCGCTCCATGTGCCCCAACGCAAACAGAACCAGCAACACCACTCCGGTGGCGAAGGAGGCGGTCAGGTAGAGTCCTCCGCCGGCGGCCATTCCCACCGACGCCACCACAAACAATGTCGCCGCTGTGGTCAGTCCGGTAGTCAGGCCGCGGGTGTGCAGAATGGAACCCGCGCCAATAAATCCAATGCCCGGAATAATCTGCGCCGCAATGCGCGTGTAATCGCCGGGCGAATCCGATAGCCCTCGCGAGAGCACGGTAAACAGCGCCGCGCCGAAGCAAATGAACATGTTCGTGCGCAGCCCCGCCGGACGGTGCTTCAACTCACGCTCGAGCCCGATCACTCCGCCTAGAATCGCGGCCAGCACCAGGCGCGTGAGCGTGGTCGCCACAAAACCGCTGGCCATCTCTCCGTGCAGCGAGTCGAAAATGCGTTGCCAGTCCATTCGTAGTTTTCTTAAGGATGCTTACGAAACAAAGCCTCAGATGGCCGGATTTTATCACTGCCCGCGGGTCACGCCCGCCCTCCGCGTTAACCCGGGTGATTACCGCGGTGCTGCTCCGCCTTCGAGCGCGGGGGGAGGAGCGGGCGCTGGTCCCCGGCTTTGAAAGATGGCCGCCGCGGGCTGCCCCGTACTGTGAATTTCTACAATCGCCGGTAAATGATGCGCCTCGGCTGCGTTCCACACCGGGTCGCCCTCAAATCCCACCGCGTAATCGGCATATCCCGCTGGATTCGCCAGCGCCCGCTCCCACAAGCCATCGGGATCGGTGGGCCGCTTCCACACGCGGTGGTTGCCTTCGTTGATCACGCGCTGCAACGGAATCCCGGCCTGCTCCAGGGCGCCCACGTGTTCGCCCAAATACATCAATAAAGTGGAATCAGCCGGCAGAGCACGAAACCAAGTTTCCAATTGCCGGTCAATCGCAACCCGTCCCCGCATGTTGACCGCGGCCTCGCGGTAACAAACCGGATCCGCATGCCAGATTGCCGCATAACTCGCCCCAGCCAGCAGCAGCACGGCCGGCAACGCACCCACGCTGGACCACTGCCTCCACCGTTGTGAAACCTTTCCCACTCGCACCGCGTTTTCCACGATCCAGGAAATACCGAGCGGAACGAATACCGCAAACGCGGGAAGCAACTGCAATCCGTAACGCACGTTGTAAGTTGAAAATGGCCACCACGTCGGGACGAAGATCGGCACACTGCCGTAGGCCAGGGATAGAGCGTAAAACGGCAGCGGAATCCACAACAACAGCGCCGCCCGGCCTCGTCCGCCGGCTGCAGCCGAGAAACTTCCTAGCAGCGCGAGCAAAAGCCATAACCGTCCCGCCCAGGTTCCTTCGCTGACGTTCAACTCCGCCGCCTTCATAAAATACGATCCTGCCGCCGGCAGATTTCCCTGCGCCGGATTCACCGTCGCCGTCTTCTGGTTAATCGCCCGCGCGGAATATGGTCCGTTGGCAAACTCCAGCGGATTGCGGTACACCACGGCGTTGTAGCCAATCCACAACACCGGACCTGCTGCGGCCAGCAAAACAAATTTCAGAATCGTTCTTTTGGAGGCAGGAACTTCAGATGCCAATGCCGCAGATTTCTTTTTCGAAGTTTTCAGGGCCGATGAACGTTCCCCGCTCCTCGCCTCTTTGGCGAGAAATGGGATCATCAGTACAACGCTTACCACCACCACACTCAAAAACCACCCGTCATAGCGCGTGAAACAAGCCCCGAGAAGGCAGACTCCGCATCTCATCAAAGGGCGCGATCCACCATCTCGCAAATACTTCGCCAGAAATACAATCGTCCAGATAAACAAGGCCAGATATAGCGCCTCTCCCATCGCGGTCGACTGCATGTAAATCAGGTTTGGATTTGCCGCATACAAAATCGCCGCACACCATGCCGCAGTCTTGCCGCTCTCGTCGAGAGACTCCGCTCCATTGGACCTGCTGCACCTCAACGCCGTCCGCACCAGCCGGAAGATTCCCAGCACGCCCAGCACAAACCCCGCCAGCGACGGAAACGATCCGCCCATGCCGCTCTGCCACATGTTCTTATTGATCACAAAGGGAAGAATCAGCAGATGCGGCAAGGGCAGCCACACCGTTCCCAACTGCAATAATCCTGGAGTTTTTGAATCGAAGACTCGCCGCGCAATATTAATGTGGGCTACCGCATCGCCATACAGCAGCACATCGCCGCGCCGGTTAAAGAAGAGAAACGAAAATACCGAGATAAAGATAGCCAGCCAGACCAGCCGCACCACTTCATTCTCGGTATAGGCCTTGGGCAGCGCGGGGCGGGATTTCATTCGAGGTGGGTGAGTTCGCGGAAAATCTGAAAGCGTTCATCGATCTCATCGCGAGTCAGCGATTGCAACCGCTCCGTGCCAAAACTTTCCACGGCAAATGATCCCATCACCCCGCCGTAAAACAGCGCGCGCTTCAACACTTCACGATTGATTTGTTCTTGTGAGGCGAGATATCCCATAAAGCCGCCGGCAAAAGAGTCGCCCGCGCCGGTTGGGTCTTTCACTTCATCCAGCGGCAACGTGGGCGCGCGAAACGGATGCCGTCCAATACCAAATGCGCCTTCGCGAAAGAAAATCGTCGCCCCATATTCGCCGTGCTTGATCACCAGCGCCTGCGGACCCATGGCCAGCACCCTCTGCGCCGCGCGCGGCAGGTTGCTTTCCTGCGCCAGCATCTTGGTTTCGGTATCGTTGATCAGCAGCACGTTTACCAGCTTCAAGGTCTGCAGCAATTCCGCGCGCGCGCCATTGATCCAGTAATTCATGGTGTCGCAGCCGGTCAGCTTGACGCCGTGCATCTTGCGGCGCACTTCTGCCTGCAGCGTGGGCTGAATGTTGGCGAGGAACAAAAACTCGCTGTCTTCGTATTCCTGGGGAATGCGCGGCTGGAATTTCTCAAACACATTCAGGTCGGTGAAGGTGGTCTTGGCCTCGCTGAGATTTTCCGTGTAAGTTCCTCCCCAGCGAAAAGTCTTGCCCGCAGCGCGTTCGATGCCGCGAGTATCCACTCCACGCTTCTTCAGCACCTCTTCTTCTTTCGTGCCAAAGTCTTCCCCCACCACCGCGACCATGCGCACCTGCGTGAAGTAACTGGCGGCCAGCGAAAAATAAGTCGCCGCCCCGCCCAGTATCCCCTGCACGCTGCCCGAAGGCGACGCCACATCATCAAATGCCACTGACCCCACCACAACAATGCTCATGTTTGAAGTCTTCCCCTCGGTAAACCTTCTTAACCTGTGTGATCCACACCGTTGCGAACTACAAGAGACATAGAGTTAAAAACCAAATCGCTCCTACTTCACATACTTCCCGATAATTAACTTCAGCTTCTTCTTTGTGCCCGCCGGAATCTTCTTCCGGTCGGTCATGATGGCATGGGCCAGCGCCGAGCCGCACTTGCAGCCTCTCTCCCGCGGCATCTTGGCCACGGTTTCTCTCACCACCTTCGCCGCGTTCTCCGCGTTCTTCGTCAGCACGGCAATAATCTGGTCGACCGTCACCGAATCATGATGCGGATGCCAGCAATCGTAATCCGTGACCATCGCCACCGTGACGTAACAAAGCTCCGCTTCGCGCGCCAGTTTCGCTTCCTGCAGATTTGTCATTCCGATCACGTCCATGCCCAGCCCGCGGTACACATTTGACTCGGCCCGGGTGGAAAACTGTGGACCTTCCATGCACAAATAAGTTCCGCCGCGCTTGCCGGTTACGCCAACTTTCCCGCACGCCGCCTCCACCACTTTCGCCAGTTCTCCGCATATAGGATCGGCAAAAGCGATGTGCGCCACCACTCCGCCGCCAAAGAAAGTGTCGACGCGATGCCGCGTCCGATCGAAAAACTGGTCGGGGATCACAAAATCCAGCGGTTTGTGCTCTTCCTTCAACGACCCCACGGCCGAGACCGAAATAATTTTTTCCACCCCTAACTGCTTGAGGCCGTGGATGTTGGCGCGAAAATTCAACTCGCTGGGCATGATGCGGTGCCCGCGCCCGTGGCGCGCCAGAAACGCCACTTTGCGCCCCTCCAGCACGCCGCACACGTAGGGATCAGAAGGCGCGCCAAATGGCGTCTTCACCCGCACTTCTTTGATCTTGCTCAACCCCGGCATGGCATAAAGCCCGCTGCCGCCAATGATTCCAATCTCCGCTTGCGCCACCGGCCCCTCCAAAGAGCGTCTCTACAGCGAACTCCAAACCACTCAGGCGAACTCGTGATTATACAAGAGCCTCCGTGAACCCTCTGCGTTGGAGATTCCGTTCGAACCACTACAATTATGGAATGAAGTTGCAGGCCCTCGTACTTTCTTTACTCGCCGCCGCGCTCGCACAGACGGCCACCGCGCAAAAATCCGCCACCGTCCCCATCACACTGGATCACAACCGTGTCATCGTCGACGTCGACCTCGCGTTGCCCGATGGAACTTCGCAGCGCGTCCACGCCTGGGTCGACAATGGCAATCCCGATCTCGAAATTTCCCGCCGCCTGGCTACGCTGCTCGGATTGACGGTCACCTGCGGAGAAAAAGAATGCTCGGCTCCGGCGCCCCGCGAAATCTCAATCGGCGGAGTAAAGATTTCTTTAAGCGGCGTAAAGGAAACGAAGATTCCGCTCAAGCCGCCCGCGGCCGCAGCCATCGCCTTTGCGGGCATGTCGGCCGAAATGAATATTCCCTCCACCATCCTGCGCAACTACGATCTCCTCATTAACTTTCCCGGACACGAACTGACCCTGGCCCCGCCCGGCACGCTCAAGTTCAGCGGCAGCAAGAGTAAGGCTCAAATCAACCCGCAGAATGGGCTTATCCAAATCCCCAGCCAGATCGAGAAAAAGAAATTCAGCCTCGCACTCGACATCGGGGCTTCCATCAGCTTGCTTGCTCCAGACCTATTCGACACGCTCGCCTCGGCTCACTCTGCCTGGCCGCACATGACGGGCGCAGTCGGTCCCGCCAATATGTGGGGAGCGGACAACGAACTCACCCAGAAGTTGATCCGCATCGACCGCATCCAGTACGGCCCGCTTTTTCTTACCAGCGTGCTGGCCGCCGAAATGACCAAAGAGAATTTCGACTTCTTCTCGAAACGCGCCGCCACTGCGACCTCCGGCCTGATCGGCGCCGATGCCATGGTCAACTACCGCGTCGGCATTGACTTCGCTCATTCAGCTGTTTACTTCGACATTGGCCGCCTCTTCAACTTTCCCGAGTTCGACGTGATCGGCCTCATCCTCCGTCCGGAAGACGATGGCCGCTTCACCATACTGGGCAGCGCCGATTACGACGGAAAACCCTCCGTGCCCGAAGCGCGCGCCGGCGATCACCTAGTTGCAGTCGACGGTATTCCCACGCAGGGCAACACTCTTGGACAAGTGTTGCTGATGCTGGGAGGCGAAGCGGGCAAGCAGCGGAGCCTGACGATTGAGCGTGAGGGTAAACAAATCACCTTCGCAGCGACGGTGCGACGCTTCCTCGGCGATGCGGCGGCTGAAATCGAGAACACCAGAACGAAGAAGCGGTAATAAATGAAAATTCAACGATAAACATCTTTGCGGTGAGCGATGCGCATCACCTGCACTGTTTGTGATTCATCTCTGATCGAACAAACGGCGCGATAATCCCCAATTCGATAGCGCCACAAACCTTTCATTTCACCCGTCATGGCTTTCCCATGGCCTCTCGGGTTCGACCCTCCGGCGATACGCTGTGTTAAAAAATTCGCGATTCGCTGTTGCGCCACACGATCAAGTTTCTGAAGTTCCGAGAACGCCCGGACATCGAAGTTAACCGTCCAGGCCAAGTCGCTTAATCACCTCTTCGAGAGGAATCGAAGGCATCTTGTTCTCCAATCGGGAGACAGCAATAAGGTAGTCTTCTTGCTCGTCGAGAAATGATTCCAGGGCCTTCTTGGCGAAATATGACTTGGGACGTCCGGTCCGTTTAGCCAGCCTGTTTAGCCGTGTCTCCAACTTCGGGGATAATCGAACTGTAAGCACAACTGTCTCCTGTAATACCTGATGTACAACGTATTACAAGTATAACACGGCTTGTTTCATTTCTTCTCCCCGAACACTTCCCTCTCCACCGTCTCCATTGTGGCTGCGTCCAGGCTCTCGCTCACCAGCACCATGTCACCCTTCTCTTCAATCATCACAGTTCCTTCATCCGTATTCCAGGAGTGCCGGCCGAGGAGTAATGCAACTTTGCGCTTTGGAACCTCGTCTTCGTTGGCGTCGGGGGCCGCAGCAGCCGCCTTCACTTCTTCCGCCTTCTTGTATCGCTTCTCCAAGGATTGCGCATAGATTCCGGCAAACTCGGCCGCCTTCTCGGCGCTCGACCAGCGCGAGACATACATCAGCCCCAACGGCGCGCTGGAATTATTTTTTGGCCGCGCCGCGTAGTAATACCCGCCGCGCCATTCCGGATACAACCGCTTCGACAATTCCTCGCCCGCATACTGTTCCACCAGAACTGCCACGTCGAATTCGCCCATCGCGCCAACGTCGAACTTTACGTAATCCTTAAACACGTGCTTGAAATCGAACCCGCGCATGGGCTCGATTTTTTCGCCGGCAAGGTAGGTCTCCGGCTGCATGATCTGCCGCGAGGTATGTGGAGGATTCGCCAGCACCGCGGCAAATGCTTTGTCCTTGCCGCCTTTCTCCACCAGCGCAATCTCAAACTTCAATCCGTAACTGTAGGGAAAGGTCAGTGACTCTTTCAGAAAGATCGGGGCGTCCTTGAAAACCTTGGAGTCATCCGTCCCCGTCGACATCTGCTCCACCATGCTGGCCACCAGGTCGGGTGAGTCGGCAATCGAGCGTCCCGCGGGCGCCAGTTCATACTCCAGCATCGCCGTCTCCGCCTGGCCTTCGATCACTGCCTCGCGCGCCGTATCCATCTCGTCGTTCTCAATGTCTTCCGGTGTAGGATCCTTTTTCGTCTCGCCTAAATCCTTTTCACCTTTTTTCATCCACTTGTCGAGATTGATGGCCTGGTCCTGCAACGCATGGGTAAGTTCATGCGCCATTACCGGCTCCTGCTCTTCGATCGGAACCCAGTCCAGCAGGTTCACCGTCTTCGTCTTGGGATCGTAGTATCCCGCCACCTGCTCCCGGAGCAGAGACACCATAAGCTTTTCCAGATCGAAGTCGCGCGGCAGCAGCCCAAACTTTTTCAGCACCAGTTCCGACCGCTGCAGGCGCTTTACGTCGTCATCTTTCATGTGCTTGGTCAGATAGCCGACCACCTCATCGCGGCTGGTCAACCGCCGCTTCACCTGCTTCTTGATGGGCAATCCGGTGCGCTTGCTGTCAAAAGCGAGAATCTCGTCGACCGAATGAAAAAGTTCTTCGGCCTGCCGTGGCGTAATCTTGACTTCAGGCTCCTGTGCTGGTTCGGCCTGTGTGGGTCGGGCAGGCTTGTCCGACTGTTTTTGACTTTGATCTTGATTTAGATTTAGATTTTGATTTTGGGGCTGCTCTTGACTCTGACTCTGATCCTGCCCCCAGGCCAGGTTCACGCCCACGCCCAACCACACCACGGCCGCTAACAGCAGCCACCCCTTCGCCATCGCACACATCCGTTTCATTTTCCCGAGTCTATACTTTTTTGCGATGGTCGCGGGAAAGCTCAGGATGACAGGGCTACGCGCTCCGCTACCCACTCGCCCGCTTCGCGGGTCCCCAGCGTCCCGCCGATATCGGATGTAGTCTTCTTTTCTCGCACCGCCTCGAGCACGGCGGCCTCGATCTTCGCTGCTTCACGCGTCATCCCCAAATGCTCCAGCATCATCGCCGCGGTCAGAATCGCGCCGAAGGGGTTCGCCAGATTCTTGCCGGCGATCGGCGGAGCCGAGCCGTGCACCGGCTCAAACATCGAAGTCTTGCCGGGATGAATATTGCCACTGGCGGCCATGCCCAAGCCGCCCTGCAGTCCGGCGGCGAGGTCGGTGATGATGTCGCCAAACATGTTATTGGTCACGATCACGTCGAAGCCGCGCGGGTCGCGCACCATTTGCATGCACAGAGCGTCCACGTACATATGCTGCGTCGCAATCTGAGGATGCTCGCCGCTCACTTCCTTGAAGACGCGCTGCCACAAGCCACCGGCGTGCGTCATGGCATTCGACTTGTCGCACATCAGCACGCGCCCGCGCTTCGAGCCATCGAGTTTCGTTTGGCGCTCGCAATATTCAAACGCGTAACGAACGATGCGCTCGACTCCCTTGCGCGTGTTGATGTCCTCCTGGATCGCAATCTCGTCGGGAGTTCCCTGCTTGAAGACTCCGCCGGAATCGGTGTAGACGCCCTCGGTGTTCTCGCGGATCACCACGAAGTCAATGTCCTTCACTTCAACACCTTTCAGCGGGCAGAGCGACGCATCCATCAAGCGCACCGGACGAACGTTGGCGTAGAGATCCATCTTGAAGCGAATGCCGAGCAGAATTTCTTTGGCGTGGATGTTGGTTTTGACGCGGGGATCGCCGAAGGCCCCGGCGAGGATGGCGTCGAAGTCACGGCCGAGCATAGTGAAGCCGTCGGTGGGAACCGTGGTGCCGTCGCGAAGATAGCGGTCGGCGCTCCAGTCGAACTCCGTAAACTCGACATTGGCTTGGGACGCCTGGACGACTTTGAGAGCTTGGGGGATTACTTCCTGGCCTATGCCGTCCCCGGGGATGACGGCGATACGTTTTTTGGAAGGCTTGGCGGGATCGTTATTGGAGTTCACGGGAGAAAAGGTACCACAAGGCGAGAAGAATGAGCAGCTTGCCCCGTATATTTGCTGCCAGATATAGGTAACGGGAGCTCTTTCGAAGGAGGGCGAGCTGGCAAGCGGCGTTTCGACCCAAGTGTAAAATCGACGCTAGGGCACCTAGAACGAACGCAGGTGAACTTTTATGCTCGGGGTGGACCCTGACATCCTCCGCAGCGCCCGACGCTCTGGAATCGCCGGGAAAGGGCCCTAGCGTTAACTTCCGGCTAAGTCGTTGAAAGTAGGTGGAAGTCGTTGAAAGTACGTGGAAGTTGTTGATTCCACACAGAGGGGTGTCCGGAACCCTT
Source organism: uncultured Acidobacteriota bacterium (assembly GCA_963758565.1). Taxonomy (GTDB): domain Bacteria; phylum Acidobacteriota; class Terriglobia; order Terriglobales; family Acidobacteriaceae; genus Sulfotelmatobacter. The sequence goes on from CAVWVX010000003.1 coordinate 435,582, forward strand.
TAGCGCCTCCGTGGTCCAAAGCGAACCGATAGATCGTGTTTCTGCCCGCGGTTTTTAGCGACTCAGACTGAAACCAAGGTCCCTCACTGCGGCTGGGGAAGACGCGAAGTGCGGTTACGGGGTCAGGCCGGTCACCCTCTGTTTCCCATAACGGACTTGCCCCACACTTTCTTCACCTCTACCTCTTTTCCACGCCGTGCCATCGCGTATACTGAAGCCCTCTCAAGGAGCTCCCCATGGCAGGAAAGAGTCTGAACCGGGTTCAACTGATTGGCAATCTAGGCAAAGACCCAGAGATTAAATACACGCCGCAGGGTACGCCCGTTGCCAAGATCACCATCGCCACCAACGAGCGCTTCAAAGACAAGAGCGGCGAGTGGCAGGACCGCACCGAGTGGCACAACGTTGTCCTGTGGCAGCGCCTGGCGGAGATTGCCGGCGAATATTTGAAGAAGGGCGGCAAGGTTTATATCGAAGGGCGCCTGCAGACCCGCTCGTGGGATGACAAGACCAGCGGCCAGAAAAAATACATGACCGAAGTGGTGGCGAGCGATCTGATCCTGCTGGGCGGCCGCGGCGAAGGCGGCGGTGGCGGAGACTTCAGCAGCTCGCGCTCCTCTTCGAGCAGCAGCGGCGGCAACAACTTCGACCAGCGCATGCCCGAACCCGAACACGCGAATGCCGGGTCGGGACCAATTACGGATGAAGATATTCCGTTCTAAGGCTAGAACTCCAGCATGGAGACGAGTGAGACATGGCTCAAAAGCACGATGACAAGCCTGCGTCGGCGAAGGAGAGGTTTCGTGTGGCGAGAGAGCGCCGCCTGGAACTGCTGGAGCAAAGTCTCGTCGCCGCACTGAAGGGCCCTATGGTCAAACTGGATATGGGAGAAGTCCGGCAGAGGGGACTGCTCGCGGTACTTCGGGAAAGTGGAGGACGAACGCATCGCGTTCCTTGATCACATCCGTAGCAACCCTCGCCGGTGTCTAACCAAAGCGTGATGCTGCGAACGTTGGCGCGCTTTGCCCGGAATGTTGCGATTGGTATTCTGATCGCCCTGCTGTCCGCCATTGGCCTCATCCAAATCGAGCAGTACCGGATGCGCCGTCGCGCGGAGCAGTTACTCAGTGACATTCGGTCGCTTGAGATTCATCATTCCAGCTATGGCGATCTTCAAAATCTAAAGCAGAAATGGAAAAGCTTCGCGAACTTTGACGGTAATTGCTCGGAAGCCTCGTGTGTGCTCAGAATTTTCTCTGCTGATTTTGTTCTCCGACACTTTGGTGCCTTCGTCAAGCTAAACGCTCTTCACTATTTCATGCTGACTGGTGGTCGACCGCTGCAAATCCGGGGATGGATTGCATTGGAGAATGACTTGGTCTCGGGTAAGAGCTTCTCCGTCGCAGTCGACGTCCTTGCCGACAAGAAAACCGAAGGACGGTTCCCTGCCTACTTTCTAGGGCTAAACGCCTACAGCGTCTCGGATTTTTCCGAGATTGGTCAGAGGCCTAATCCCGCGCATCCCAGTTACCTCGTGGCCAAGCCCAGAGATTGCGATGGACGATGCCGCCAACTTGACCTAATATTCACTCCCGCAGCAGATCCCGACACAATAAACCGGCTCATGCAAATCGAACCATCTTGCCTGGCCGGATGGTTTCATCCATGTCTCACGGAGGGCGACCTCACGCCAGCCGCGTGGGCGCAGTACGAAATAGATTATCCTGGCTCGGCGAAGTAATATCTCAAGAGGGTTTCATCCCATGACTAAAAAACTAGCTGACAAGAGATGCATTCCCTGCACCGGGGGCGTGCCGGCGCTTAAGGGCAAGGAACTCAAGACGCTGCATACACAGGTTCCCGCGTGGAGCGTGGTCAAGCAGCATCACCTGACGCGCACCTTCACGTTTCCTGATTTCAAGTCTGCGCTGAAGTTTGTGAATCGCGTGGGCGCGGTGGCGGAGAAGCAGGGACATCATCCGGATATTCTGCTGGCCTGGGGCAAGGCCGAGGTCACCATGTGGACGCACAAGATCAACGGCCTCACCGAGAGTGATTTCATCATGGCCGCGAAGATCGACCGACTGGCCGATTGATTCGCCGCTGCCTACCGGCAGCGCTCACTGCGCATCTGGTTTGTGAGTTGCAGCAACTTCGTAGTGCATTGCCTTGGCGTCATGCCGCGTCAGGTATTGCCGGCGGTCTTCGGGAACGATTGAAGTCTCGTAATCCGGTCCGGCGAAGTCGCGGATGGCATCGATCGACTCCCACAGGATCATCGTGATGAACTCAACTTCATTGCCCACATTTCTTCTCAGCAGATAACTCCCCTCGTACCCCTTCACTTTGCCGATGCCCGGTAGCAGTTCCGGTTTCAACATGTTCTCGTATGCAGAAGCGTGTTCGGGTTCGGTGTATCCATGCCAGACGCGTGCGATCACAAGGGCCTCCTTCGCAATCGGTAAATTCTAACGTTGGGCGCTGTGGAAACGAAGGCCATCGGCGGCGTTGCCTGCCTAATTTTTTTCGTTTGCTACTCCGTTCGAGCAGGGATTAAAGTCTCTCGCTGCCTTCCCTCTGAACGCATCGACCATGCCCACAGCGCTGCCGGGACCAACATGGCGACGCCGGTGCCGGTGGCGACGGCGCGGGTGGTGATGCCAGCGTCGAGCAGGCGGCCGCAGAGGAAAGCTCCGGCGGCGATGGTGAGCATGGCGAAACCGAGGTCAGCGGAGAAGACACGGCCGCGAAATTTGTCGTCGGTGTGGAGTTGCAAGAGCGTGGTGGAGAAGACCCAGACGGTGGTGCCTCCGGCATGGGCCAGCAGCGCGCAGGCCGCCGCAGTGATCACGGTGCGGCAGTGGCCGAGAGCGGAATATCCGGCGGCGACCAGCAGGTAGCCAAAGAGAATGCCGAGTTGCAGTCGGCGGTCGCTGCGCCCCGCCCAGCGCGCGCCCACGATTGGGCCAACGAGTGCGCCGATGCCGCGCGCCCCCATCAGCAGACTCATGCCCAGCATGGCGCCGCGGGCCGCGTCCAGGTGATGCCAGTGCACGGCGAATTCGTGCGCGCCCATCACGGTGAACAGCACCCAACTGGGACCAATCATCAGCTCACCAGCCTTGGCGAAGACCACGGGCAGGATGGTGCGATGGCGGCGAATGTAGCGAATGCCCTCGACGATGGGGGAATAATTTACCAGATCGCGCGGATGCAGCGGCGCGGCCGATTCCGCGTGCGGCTCGGCAAAGTGCATTCCGCTGATCAGCAATGCAGAAATCAAGAATGAAAGCGCGTTCAAAGTGAAGACGGCGTTGCGACCGAAGAAGGCGGCAACCACTCCGCCAACCGCCGCGCCAATCAATAAATTCATCGACCAGGTTGCGGACGAGAGTGTGTTAGCTACCAGAATTTCGCCTTTGCCGGCGATGTTCGGGATCACTGCGTTCCGCGCGGGTTCGAAGAAGGCAGCCATTACGGTTTCCGCCACCAGCAGCAGATATACGAGCCACACCATCGATGGGGAACGTACCAGCAGCATGGAGAGCACGACTGCAAAGCGCACCAAGTCGGCGAAGATCATGACGTGCTTGCGACGGAGGCGGTCGTTGACCACACCGGCGATGGGACCGATGAGAGTTTGCGGGAGTACTTGCAGGATAAGAGCGAGTGCGACGGAGCTGGCGCGTCCGGTAAGTTGCAGCAACAGCGTGTAGATGGAGAGTGTGTAGAACCAGTCGCCAAGTTCGCTGACGATTTGAGCCATCCACAACCGGCGGAAGTTGCGATTGTCGCGCAGCAAGGCCAGGTACGCGGCGAGTGAAACGGTAGACGGGGCTGGCTCGGGCTGGGGATCCATGGGAAGAGTTTAGGGTAGCAGGGATTGGCTTTAGTTCTGCAACGGTTGTACCACGGGCAGGGAATGTCTCCGTTAGTAGCTGTCAGCTATCAGATGACAGCTTAGGGAAAATATTCGGATGCTTATTTCTCCGGGCGCAGTTTGCGCTTCAGGTCGTCGGCGATTTGTTTGCCGTGGAAGCGGCCGTTTTCGATAAAGATTTCGTTGGTGCGCGAGCCGGCGACGATCACGCCGGCGACATAGATTCCCATCACGTTGCTTTCGAGGGTGACTGGGTCGCAGACCGGGCGGCACTGGTCGGCGGAGAGTTCGATGCCCATGCTGCGCAGGAAATCGTAGTCAGGATGGTAGCCGATGAGGGCGAGTACGAAATCATTCTTGACGCGAATGGGGCCGCGCGGGGTGACGATGACGGCATAGTCGATGCCGATCTCCTGCACATGGCTGTTGAAGTGGGCTTGAATGTCTCCGTTCTTGATGCGGTTTTCCAGGTCGGGCTTAATCCAATACTTCACATGGTGATGGAGTTGGGCGCCGCGGTAGACCAGGGTAACGCGTGCGCCGTGACGCCACAGATCGAGCGCAGCGATAGCGGCGGAGTTCTTGCCGCCGATAACGAGAACATCCGTGTCGTAATAGGGGTGGGCTTCGGCGTAGTAATGCGAAACTTTGGGCAGGTCTTCGCCGGGCAGGCCGAGCTGGTTGGCCAGATCGTAGTAGCCGGTGGAGACGATAACTTTTTTGGTGTGGTAGTCGTGGGGGCGGCCGGCGCGGTCGGTGGCGGTAATGCTGAAGTTGTTGTCTTCGCCCATGACGGTCTTGACCCATTCGTACTGGCGAATGTCGAGCTGGTAGTGCTCGCTGACCTTGCGGTAGTACTCAAGAGCTTCTTCGCGGGTGGGCTTCTGGTGCGCGGTGGTGAAGGGAATGTCGCCGATCTCAAGAAGTTCGGGCGTGGTGAAGAACAGCATGCCTGCGGGATAGTGAAAGAGCGAGTTCACCAGGCAGCCTTTATCGAGTACGACCACTTTCAATCCCGCCTTCTGGGCTTCGATTGCGCAAGCGAGGCCGGTGGGCCCGGCGCCGATGACGAGAACGTCGGTGTGAACCTCAGGATGGGGCAGAGCCTGGGCCCGAGGTTGAGTTTCAACGTCGGCGGCAGCGGCGGTGAACAGAGTGGGCATGAAAAATCCTGGGACACATTGCACCCGGAATTCACGGGGGCTGGAAGCCGATGATTTTAACACGCGAGGAGCGAATCGCCATCCGTGAACGTCACATCCCAGCCTGTTGCGCCACACATCGGCAGGTTTGGTCCGCGCTATAATTTCGGGTTACGCATTCACGACGTTTTCGCCAGGACCCACTATGCCAACTTCCGTAGAACCCACGACTCGCACGCGCACTGAATCCGACAGCATGGGGAAGATTGAAGTTCCGGCCCATGTGTATTGGGGGGCGCAGACGCAGCGCTCGCTGCTGCATTTCAACATAGGGCGGGACACCATGCCGCCGGAGTTGATCCATGCCTTCGGGACGCTGAAGAAGGCGTGCGCACTGGTGAATCAGGATTTGGGAAAACTTCCGGCGGACAAAGCGAAGTGGATTGCGCAGGCGGCAGACGAGGTGATTGCCGGCAAACTGGACGAGCAGTTTCCGCTGCGGATCTGGCAGACGGGGAGCGGCACGCAAACCAACATGAACGTGAACGAGGTCATCTCCAACCGCGCCATTGAAATTGCGGGCGGCGAGCGGGGATCGAAGAAGCCGGTGCATCCCAATGACGATGTGAACATGTCGCAATCTTCGAATGATACTTTTCCGGCGGCGATGCATATTGCGGCAGCGGAGCGGGTGAAGAACGCGTTGATTCCTGCGATCCAGGAGGTGCGGGATGCGATCGCAGCCAAGGCAAAAGAATTTCACGATGTGGTGAAGATTGGGCGCACGCATTTGCAGGATGCAGTGCCACTAACCTTTGGGCAGGAGTTCGGAGGTTGGGCAGCGCTGCTGGAGCGCGATATCAAGCGGCTGGAACAGGCGCTGGAAGGGCTTTACGACTTGGCAATCGGGGGAACCGCGGTGGGCACAGGTTTGAATACTCATCCTGAATTCGCGGAGCGGGCGGCCAAGAAGATTGCGGAACTCACGGGACTTCCCTTTCGCTCGCACGGAAATAAATTTGCCGCGCTGTCGGCGCACGACGAGATTGTGTTTGCGCAGGGCGCGATGGAAACGCTGGCGGCATCGCTGATGAAAATCTCGAATGACATCCGCTGGCTGGCTTCGGGACCGCGCTGCGGCCTGGGAGAGCTTTCCATCCCGGAGAATGAGCCGGGGTCTTCGATCATGCCGGGCAAGGTAAATCCCACGCAATGTGAAGCCATGACCATGGTCTGCGTGCAGGTGCATGGCGCGACCGCGGCTGTAGGGTTCGGCGGCTCGCAGGGCAACTTCGAACTGAACGTTTATAAACCGGTGATCATTTACAACTTCCTGCACTCGGTGACGCTGATTAGCGATGCCTGTCATGGCTACGTTGAGTACATGATCAAGGGCATTGAAGTGGATCGCGCCAAGGTGGAGTGGTATGTGAAGAATTCGCTGATGCTGGTGACGGCGCTGGCGCCAAAGGTGGGTTATGACAAGGCAGCGGAAATTGCCCACACAGCGCACGTGAACCACAGCAGCCTGCGCGAGGCCGCGCTGAAGCTGGGATATTTGAGCGGCGAAGAGTTCGATCAACTGGTGAAGCCGGAAAAGATGACTCGGCCGTAAGTGCGCTTTGCCTAGCGCCATTTCATGACCTTCTTTGTTGATCTACGGAAGGTCTCGCCACAAAATATTCATAAGACAGTTGGAAGCAAGCCTGTTGCAGAACCTGGTTACCTGGCACCGCCACGAAGCGCAATGCGGGTGGGGAGCAGTTCGGCTTGCAACTGGCGAGCGGCGAGGTGGGCTGCGATGAGCTTCCGCGTTTTGTGGATGGGAACTTTAGGGTCAAGGAAGATGAGAACGGACGGTCCGGCGCCGCTGAGCACTGAACCGAGGATGCCGCTCTCGCCATTTAATTCCTGCAAGCACGGGAGTAGCGGACACAGGCGGGCCCGATAGGGCTGGTGGACGCGGTCCTGCAACGAGGCGGAAAGTAACTGGTGACGCCCCTGAATCAAGGCGGCCAGCAGCAGCATTGAGTTTTGGATGTTGGTCACGGTGTCAGCCCGCGAATACTGCGCGGGGAGCACACCGCGCGCCTTTTCGGTAGACAACGCCTCGTCCGGAAGTGCCAGCAGCAGAGGCCACTTCCCTTTCGGCCGAAGGCAGGCAACCTGAGCCTCGCCGCTTTCGGACATGCGGGCGACCGAGAGACCGCCCATCCAGCAGGCTGAGGCATTATCGGGGTGGTGTTCGCGGCGGGAGGCTTCGCCAATAATTTGCGCGTGAGACCAGCGCAAGCGTCCGAAGTGATTGGCCATGGCAATCCCGGCGAGGCGAGCGGCGGCGGATGAGCCGCAACCTTTTCCAATGGGAATGTTGTTAGTGATGCGAAGCGCGAGAGGCGTTACCTTCGCTCCCTGGGATTGGAGGACCTCGTTATAAGTGGTGAGGATGAGATGGTTTTCCATCATCTGGCAGATTTCACGGTCGCGACCGGTCGCAGCGATGGAAAAGTTGGCTGCGGCGCGAGCGTCGATGGTGATGTAGAGATTCAGCGCCAGGGCGGCGGCATCAAAGGCCGGGCCCAGATTCGCGGAAGTTGCCGGAAGAGAAAGATGCAGCGAAGCGGTGGGTGCCTTTTGCGCTCTAGGCATGGGAAGGTCTTGGGATGGATTTTTCGGCCAGTTCCAGCGTCTTAATCACGGCTTGGAGCGTGGCATCGAGAACCACCGGAGGGTGGCGGAATGGCGAGAGCTTTTCGTTCTCGCGTTGGTCAGCGGCCCCCCGGAAAAGATCGCCATTGTGAAAGTCCATGGTGAAGTCGGGATCTTTCAGCAAGTTTCCGGTGAGGATCAACACAACGCTTTCCTCCGGCTTGACGAATCCCTGCCGCAGCAATTTCTTTAATCCTGCGAGGGTGACGGCGGACGCGGGTTCGCAGCCAATGCCTTCCGCGCCAATCTCAGCTTTGGCCTGCGCGATCTCAAACTCGCTCACTTGCTCACATGCTCCACCGGTGGCTTGCAGAACCTTGACTGCTTTCTGCCAGGACGCCGGGTTGCCGATGCGGATCGCGGTAGCGCGGGTCTCCGCCTGAACGCTGATCAGGCGTTTGCCATCCGCTTCACGCAAGGTGCGAACCATGGCGTTGGCACCTTCGGCCTGGATGATGGAAAGCTTCGGCAGATGAGAAATCAGACCGATATCCAACATTTCCAACAGAGCCTTGCCGATGGCAGAGCTATTGCCGAGGTTGCCGCCGGGAACAATGATGTGATCAGGCGGTTCCCATTGGAGTTGTTCGAGCAATTCCAGCGCCAGCGTTTTCTGTCCTTCAATGCGAAAGGGATTGATGGAATTGAGCTGGTAGACGGGAGCGTGTTTCACTAACTCCTGCAAGAGTCGCAGGCAGCCATCGAAATCGGTGCGCAACTGGCAGGTGATGGCGCCGTAGTCGAGAGCCTGCGAAAGCTTGCTCCAGGAAATCTTGCCTTCAGGCACCAGCACCAGGCTGCGCATGCCGCCGCGCGCCGCGTAGGCTGCCATGGACGCGGAAGTGTTTCCTGTAGAAGCGCAGGCTACCCAACTGTATCCGGCCTGGTGGGCAAATGAAGCCGCGACAGACATGCCATTGTCTTTGAATGAGCCGGTCGGGTTCATGCCCTGATGTTTTGCAGACAAATGCGCCAAGCCGGTGCTGCGAGATGACTGAGGCAGTTCGTAGAGCGGAGTGTTCCCTTCCCGCAAGGTGACGACATGTTGCTCAGAAGCAGGCTGTGGCAAGAGTTCCCGGAATCGCCACACGCCGCTGCGATCCAGAGGAGCATTGGAGACTCGACGGTCCTGCCACTGCTTTCTTAGAGATGCGGCATCGCAGGATTTCCAGCGAGAATCGGTAATCTCGAGCAGGCTGCCGCATTGCGGGCAACGAAAGTCATTCTCCGCCTGATGCGTTTCGCATCCGCAACCGATGCAGCGAAAGCAATACGTAGCCTGCGGCTGGAGGGCTGGGCTCGAATTCCGTGGAGTGACGGAGGAAGGCATGAAGTTTGATTACTTCCCGCCTCGCAAGTATTGGTCAGTGCGGTTGATCCAGTCGGCGCGGGGAGGATTAAAGATATCCAGATCTACTGTGTCTTCCAATGCTTCCGCTTTGTGGGGCATGTGGGCGGGAATACAGAGCACTTCGCCGGAATGGACAACGATTTCGCGGCCATCGATCCAAAACTTCAAGGCGCCGTCGAGAATGTAGGTGAGTTGCTCATTGTGGTGGCTATGCTCGGGCACCACGCAACCTTTTTTCAGCAGCACGCGGGCCAGCATAATTTCCTGGCCGACCACAAACTGCCGCTGCAAGAGCGGATTCAGCTCTTCCAGAGGAATGGTGTGCCAGGGAACGAATCGCAACTGGCTGGCGGCATGCTTTGTGACCGCCTTTTGCGCACGCGAACGAGACTGTGTTTCCTTCTTTTTCTTGGCGGAGCGTTGCTTCTTTTTTGCTGGCATCTCAGACCTTTTCCGAGCGCTGTTTGCGTTTAATGCACCCGGCCCTGATATAACTTCACCGCATTGTCATGCAGGTAGCCGCGCGCGAGCTCCAAGGCTCGGGTTTCGCTAACTTCATTCTCCGAGATCATCTCGGCCAAAGCCGCGGCCAGAGCCGTGCGCGATGATTTTGCCCCCAGCCAGTAACTCTCTTCCGCGCCCAGAACTTCATTGTACGGGAAACAATCGGTGCCGAAAGTGATCTTGTCGGGGAAAGTTTCCAGCCACATTTTCAGCGTGTCCTTGAAAGCGGAGGGATACTGAGCGAGTTCGCCGAAAGAAGAATCGAGGTAGACGTTTTTCATCGCGGCCAGCCAGACCGCCTCCCGCTCCAGCGGGTAGCCGGCGTGAATCAGGACAAAGGTTGTGCTGCGATAGCGCGGGTCGCGCAGCACACTCTCCAAGTTCATTACGTTGCTTTGCGACAGATTGAAATAGTCACCAATGCCCACCGCACTGTGGATGTGTATGGGCAAGTTCACCCGCCCGCCGAGGTTGATCAGAAAGCGAAAGATGTAGTCTTGAAAGGAGCGATAGTCCTGCTCGGTTGGGACAGCGCCTGATACGGATCGCTGGTAGATCTCTTGCGCCTGTGAGCGCGTAGGGTCCGAGAACGTCGTGGGGCGGAAATAGGCCACTTCGAACTTCATGGCAATGGCGCCCTTCCTCTGGTTGTCAGCAATCACATGGACGACAAACTCAAGGTAGTCGTCAAATGTAGCCGGAAGTTTAGAAGCCTTTTCCTGCTGCATCCAACGACGCAGCATTTTTTCCTGCAAAGGAATGTAGACGCCTTCATCGGGATTGCGGGCAGTTTCGTGCTCGTTGTTGAAAGGCCACATGAAAGCGTCGGCGAAAAATACCCAGGGAAAGCGGTTGGCGTCCAGATAATCCGGCATCATGGCGCGGTTGGCCACAGAACTTTCGGTGTTGATTTTGTCCAGGATCATGTTGAAGTAGGCCGCGCCGGCATACTTCTTCTTCAGCTCCGCTTTTTTGGCGATCAGCCACTTGGCGTGTTCTGGAGAGAAATCCTTGTAAGGGTATTCGAACAAGGCCTTGGCCGCAGCGATCAGTTCAGGATTATCATCGCGGGTGCGCAGCGCGGCGCTGGCGTCCGGCGGAGCGGCCATAGCGTCGACATCGGGGTCGTCAGAAAAACCAGGATGAGCGTGATGATCGAAAGCGGGAATTTTTTCGATCTGGGGGAGAAGACGCTGGTAGATCTGGGCGACGTCAGCGCCGGGGAACGGTCTGGCCTGAGCCAGGGTATAAAGCGGCAGGCAAATCAATCCGCAAGCGGCGAAGAGAAGATATTTCATCGAACCTACACGAACTTTTTGCATGTGTCACCGTTCCGCCAGCGTTCCCTGCCATGCGGAAGCGACCCGCGATATGCGGGCCGCGGCCTCACGCAAGTTCACAACCGACGAGACGAAGGAGAAGCGCACGAAATCGCGGCCAGCCGAACCAAATGCCGCACCCGGAATAGCGGCGACGCCCGCGTCTTCAAGGAGAATCCGGCAAACTTCTTCGGCGCTGAGCCCAGTCCCACGAATATCCACCCAGGCGTAAAACGCTCCGGCGGGGGCTTCGCAGCGAAAACCCGGAATCTGATTCAAGTCTCGTACGAATTGATCTCTGCGGCGGGCGAACTCCGCCACCATGCGCGGGGTGTTGCCCTCGCGATCGCGCAGCGCTTGAATGGCGGCATATTGCGTGAACTCAGTCACGCAGGTGTAGCTGTTGATGGCGAGCATGGTTAAGGCGGGAACAACTTCTGCGGGCGCAACGGTATAGCCCAGACGCCATCCGGTCATGGCAAAGCTCTTGGAGAAACCGTCGAGAATCAAGGTGCGCTCTTCCATCCCGGGATAATGCATCATCGACGCATATTCGCCGCCGAAGATGATGCGGGCATAAATTTCGTCAGAGAGAACCCATAAGTCGTTCTTCACGGCAATTTCTGCCAGGCCTCTCTGCACCTGATCGGTGTAAACCGTGCCTGTGGGATTGCCCGGTGAATTGGTGATCAGCATACGGGTGCGGCGGGTTATTTTTGAGGAAACCTCCGTCAGGTCCGGCTGAAAATGGTTGCCGGAAGAAAGTTCAAAGGGCACCGGCACCGCTCCCAGACCCAGGGCAATGGACGCGTAACCAGGAAAGCCGGGGTCGGGATAAAGAACTTCGTCTCCCGGTTCGAGCAATGCCATCATCGCGAAAAATAAGGACGCCTTGCATCCTGGCGCAACCACGATATCTGCGGGCGAGACGTGGAGGTTACGGGTGCGCCGGAGGTAGGCAGCAATTTCTTCGCGCAGCGCGGGCACTCCGGCAACCGGACAGTAGCGGTCCTTGCCCTCGGCGAGCGCCAGCGTTACCGCGTCGACGACGGAGGGCCCGGGATGAAAATCCGGTTCGCCCAATTCCAAATGAATAATGGAACGGCCCTGCCGCTCCATCTCTTTAGCGCGGGCAAAAACTGAAAGCGCGCCTTCTCCGGTCATTACCGACATGCGTGAAGCAATCGATCGCATCCACTCTCCCCAAAACTCTACAATCCTTTATACATGCCGCCATCCACTAGCAGCGTTTGTCCGGTGATGTAAGAAGCACGCTCGGAAGCGAGCCATACGATGGCATCTGCAATTTCTCGGGGATCGCCGAGGCGCTGAAGCGGTGCGTCGGCGGCCCAGCCATCGAAAATCTCCTGCTGATTTTTGTCTGACGCTGCTGCGCGCGATTTTGCTAATTCCTTCAGGCGATCGGTCGCGGTAAAGCCGGGGCCAACATTGTTGACCAGAATTCCATCTTTGCCAAACTCGTTGGCCAGGCTTTTGACCAGTCCCACTACTGCGGCGCGTACCGCATTGGAGAGCACAAGATCGTTCACTGGCTGCCGGGTGGTGATGGAAGTAATGGTGACAATGCGGCCCCATTTTTTCCGCTGCATGTGCGGGATGACTTCACGCGCGAAATAAACCGTACTCAGGAAATTCGCCTCCAGCGCGCTTTGCCACTCTTCCAGTGCAGCCGCCAGGAAACCCCTGGCGGGCGGCCCTCCAGCGTTGGTCACGCAGATATCGACGCTGCCGAATTTTGCGGCCACAGCGCCAACAAACTGGGTGACAGCGCGAGCGTCTGTGACATCGAACGCTTCGGCAATAACTTCGACGTTGTGAGACTCGCGGATATGGGCAGCGGCCGAGTGCAAAGTTGCTGCATTCCGGGCGCACATGGCGATGCGGCAGCCTTCGGCTGCGAAGGCCTCAGCGGTGGCACGGCCAATGCCCTGGCTCGAAGCGGCCACCAGCGCGACCCGATCTCTAATACCAAGGTCCATGGAGCGAGAATTATAAATGGTGTGGCGGAGCGGTCTTGCGGCAGTCTGCTCCTGCCGTTAATCTGGAGCGAACGAGGGCATTCATGAAAAGGAAGAATCAGCACGTTGAGACCGCAGCGGTGCGGGGCGCGAGGAAATTGGAGAAGAAAAACGGGCCGCTGGGCACTCCTATTTACCAGACCGCTACGTTTGAGGTCGTGGACAACGACGCTCAACTTGAGGTGACGGGGAGCGACCATTACTACACTCGTTACGGCAATCCCACCAACACGGTTGCTGAACAAACCATTGCCAGACTGGAAGGCATGGATTCGGCGTTGACCTTCGCCTCCGGCATGGGAGCGATCACGACGACGCTAATGGCGCTACTCAAGGGCGGCGATCACATTGTGGCCCAACGTGACATTTACGGCGGTGTGACCAAGTTTCTTTCACAGTGGCTGCCGAAGATGGGAATCGAGACTACCTTCGTCGACACCACGGAATATGATCAGCACGCGCGGGCGATTCGCCCCACTACGAAACTTCTGTATCTGGAGTCGCCGACCAATCCTGCCCTGCGCGTGGTTGATTTCGGGAAGACCGCGGCACTGGCGAAGAAGCACAACCTGATCAGCATGATCGACTCGACTTTCGGAACGCCCATCAATCAACGCCCGGCGGAGTTCGGCATCGATCTGGTGATGCATTCCGGAACGAAATATCTGGGAGGCCATTCCGATTTGATTTGCGGAGTTGTGGCCGGCCGGGACGAATTGATCCAACGAATCTGGGACACGCGCACTACGCTGGGCAACTGCATGGACCCGCACGCGGCGTGGATGCTGGTTCGAGGCCTGAAGACACTGGCGGTGCGAGTGGCTAGACAAAATGAAAATGCCCAGCGAGTGGCGGAATTCCTAGCTGAGCACGCGAAAGTGCGGCGCGTGCATTATCCCTTCCTGGAAAGCCATCCTCAATACGAGGTGGCGCAGGCGCAGATGAGCGGAGGCGGAGGTATGGTGACGTTTGAGGTGGAGGGCACCGGCGAAGACGCCCGGCGTGTGAGCGAAGCTATGCGCCTGTTTACACTGGCCCCCAGCCTCGGTGGAGTGGAGTCGCTGGTATCCATTCCGGTGCTGACTTCGCACTTGACGGTGTCACCTGAGGAAAGGCAAAGAACAGGCATTACCGAACAGATGATTCGCTTGTCGGTGGGCATTGAGAATGCGGATGACCTGATCGGGGATCTGGAAAATGCGTTGCAGGTTGTGGAGGCAGCACAGCCGGCGCGAGCTCGCTAACAAGGAAGCAGTAAAAACAAAACACCCCGGCTACCTAGGCAGCCGGGTGTTTTTTCCAAACTCAGATCCAGGTTTAGCCTAGAAAATAATTTTCCCTCCCAGCTGCAAGATGCGGGCGCTGTGTGCTGCGCCGATATAAAGGAATCCGGTGGAGCCGAAAGAGTTGGTGTTGTTCGGCGAACTGGCCTGGCCTCCGTCGCCGGCGAGGTTGGCGTATTCCGTATGGTTAAAGACGTTGTAAGCCTCAGCGCGGAATTCAAAAGCCACGCTCTCGTGAATCGGGAAGTGTTTGAAAAGAGCCATGTCGAAATTGGTCCGCCGCGGATTGCGCAGGATGTTGCGGCCAGCATCGCCAAAGGTGAGCCCGCGCGGTACCGCAAAAGCGTTCGCGTTGTAGAACGCGGGTCCGAAACCTTGTACCGGCGTTTGTACGATCCCCGTCTTGGGATCACCAACCAGGTCCGGATACGACGCTGCGGTGGCCACTCCGTTGCCGACGCCCGCATTATCTACCGGATAGGTAACGCTGAACGGAGAACCGCTGGAAATGGAAGCAATGCCTGAATACTGCCAGCCGCCCAGCAGCGTATGCGCCAACCCCGGTTGCTTGAGGAACGGAATGTCCCAAACGTAGCCAAAGCTGAAAAGATGACGCTGGTCGAAGTTGGAACTGGCGCGAGCGTTGTTCAGACTATAAGAATCGACATAGCTGCCGTCACTGCGATCGGAGGAATCATCAATCGAGTGACTATAGGTGTACGACATGTTGAGGTTGAGGCTGCCGACAGTGCGCCGCGCCGACACTTGTAGTGCGTTGTAATTCGAAGACGCCGCCTCCTGCAGGCTGGCGATGCGGCCGTAGCCAGGATAAGGACGGAAAGGATCGGCGATCGTTCCGCAAGCTGCTACGCCTAAATTCACTGCGGGCCCAGAGGGCAGGCCTCCGGGAGTGGTCGGTGCAATGTAAGTAACCGGCGCTCCGCTGGGCGTCGTCGCCGCGGTGGGAACACCCCACATATCGAACGACGTGCCGCAATCATTCGGACCAATGGCCTCTCCCGGGAGATAAGGATTCTGGCTAAGGGGGACGGAGTGCAACTGGTTCAAGTCGCTTTCACGCGTTAGGTGCGTACCCTTGCTGCCCACGTAGGCCACAGTCACCACGGTGTTCTTGGCGATGTCACGCTGGATGTCCAGGTGCCACTGCTGCATGTAGGGCCATGTCGCTTTGTTGGGGATCGAGAAAACCGACAAAGGAAAGTTGGGGGCGGGACCTCCGCCAGCTGAGCTCCCAATGCTGGTATAGCCGAAACACGCACCGGGAGCGCTTGG
Organism: uncultured Acidobacteriota bacterium; assembly: GCA_963758565.1. Taxonomy (GTDB): domain Bacteria; phylum Acidobacteriota; class Terriglobia; order Terriglobales; family Acidobacteriaceae; genus Sulfotelmatobacter. The sequence continues at coordinate 451,102 of CAVWVX010000003.1, forward strand.
GCAAATATTGTTTTGCGTGGGCACCGTGGCCAGAGGGGGCGAGCCCTCCAGAACCTCGGTATTGGCCTCGTTGCCGTTGGTATGTTCGAAGAAGACTCCGTAGCCTCCGCGAATGGCAGTCTTGCCATCGCCCTGGGGATCCCAGGCAAAACCGATACGTGGCGCCGGATTGAACAGATGTCCTTTCATACAACCTTCGGGTACTCCGGCCACGCCACATTGCACCATGCCGTTGTAAAGATTTCCGGAAACCGACCCGTCCGGGTTGATGGTGGTCGCGCCGGGAACGTACGCCGACGGATTGAAGTTGTAAGCCTGGTGCTTGATCTCGTGGTACAAGCCAAACATGCTGATTCGCAAGCCCAAGTTCAGAGTCAGGCGGCTGGTAGCATGGAAGTCATCCTGAAAGTAAGGCTCAACAATCTTGTACCGGTTGTAATATTTGGGGTTCGAACTCTGCTGCCCGAAGCTGGAGATGTTTCCCAGCAAAAGATCCGCGAAAGAGTTGCCACTGGAGACTTGGGCATTGGAACTGTTAAAACTGAGGAACCCCGGAACCGCGCCTCCACCGAGCTCAAAACCCAGTTCGTTTTTCTCGGCAGCGACAAAGTACGCCCCAATCGTCAAGTTGTGCTTTCCCAGTATCTTGGTAACGTTATCGCGCACTGTATATGTGGGATTCGAATTGTAAGGACCATTTGGAATGTAGCCAGGATCTTCTGCGAATCCGCCACCGTAAGCCGAGCCAGCGTCGGTCAAGCTAATACCTGGTAGAGAGCCGTTGAAGCCATTCTGGAAAAGAGCTCCGATGGTCACGTTGGGACCGCGCTTGTAAGCTCCTACGTTGTTCAGCGTGATGTGGTCCGTGTCGTAACTGAACACAAATTCATTCAGCAGAGTCGGCGTCGCAGCCACCGTCATGCGCGCTACCATGCTGACTGCCGGTTCTTTCTCGGCTGTTTGAACCGTCGGGAACGAGCCGCCATTCGTCCACAGCGGAAAGGCGTTGGTGGTACTCCAGGAATCGTGGGCGAAGCGAAACATGGCTCGCACTTTGTCGTTGAAGTTGTGATCCACGCGCAGCAGTTCCTCGCGCCATGCCGTAGCTTGTGCGGGAGAAGCCTGAAAGATTTCCGCACCCGGAACGCCGGTGGTGGGTAACGGAATCATGCCTAGCAGAGCCTGAACATTAGGATCCCCAGCATTGAAACCGGGCACCACGTTTAAGTTGGGGGTGTACCCAGCGCCGTTGGTGAAATTCGGAACGACCGGACAATCACTGTAATCACTAGCGGTGCCAGAGTTGAGGTTGGGGCACAAGTCCGAAAAGTCACCGGTCCTCTCGGCGGCGGACGGAACCGGTTGAGTAAAACCCGTTCCCGGTTGAATGTCTCGACGCCACTCTTGTGACCAGAAGAAGAACGTCTTATCCCTACCGCGGTTATACAATCCTGGAATCATTACCGGACCACCGATGGTATAGCCCCAGTCGTTCTTCTTGTAGTCGGGGGTCTCAGACTGCACGATATTCTTGGCGTTGAAATCATTGTTGCGGACGAACTCGTAGGCATCGCCGTGAAACTTGTTCGTGCCTGACTTGGTTTCTACTTCCACGGTTCCCGATCCATTGCGGCCGTATTGCGCTCCGTAGTTGGAAGTCAGCACCTTAAACTCGGCGATGGCGTCCAGGCTGACGAACACGTTCAAGGTCGAGTTGCTGCCATTGTCCATGTTGTCGCCGCCATCGACCTCCCAGTTGTTGTATTCGACGCGGCCGCCGTTCATGCTGTACGTAACCGTGCCACTCAAACCCTCGCCGCCTTCGTCCTGTCCGGTTTGATTGCTGACGCCGGGCACGAGTGTGACCAACTGAGTGAAGTTGCGTCCGTTCAACTGGAGTTGCGAGATTTCTTTGCCGGTAACCGTGCCGGCGAGTTCGGAGGTTTGAGTTTCTACCTGCGCCACCTCCGAGCCCTGGACTACCACCTCGGTGGTGGCCGCGCCCACTTGCAACGTGACGTTAACTCTGGCTTTGTCCGCCACGCGAAGAATCACACCCTTGGCTTCAAACTTCTTGAAGCCGCCGGCGGTGACGGTCAGGTCATAGGAGCCAATGGGAAGCGAACCGAAGAGAAAATCGCCGCTGGTGTTGCTGGTCCCGTCCTGTTGAATGCCGTGCTCGGCATTGGTAATGGAAACCTTAGCGCCCTGGACGGCGGCACCGCTGAGGTCAGTGACTGTGCCAGTGATGGAGGCGGTGTCTTGTCCCCACGCCGCCGCGCAAAATGCCAGGACCAACAGGACGGCCAGCAAATTAAGACGACGAAATTTCATGTCAGGCTTCTCCCTTTTTTGCGCATCGGCGATGTGCTGTGCTCTGAAAAGCTGCGAGGCTTGTTGAGCAGCACAGCGCAAATTCTTTTTGTGTATCCCCAGGTCGCGGCAGTGTAACAATACTTTCCAAAACCGCTTATTAAAACGTATGAATAGTGCGTTTTATCGATATCTCCTGTCAAGGAAAAAAACGTAATTAGCGCCCTCCCGCGTTTCCCTCTTTTTTGCAAAACCGTTATTCCAAGCGTTTTTTTCGGAAATCTTCAGAGGCGGCGAGTTGATTCTCGAACCACCAACTCAGGCGCCACCTTGCGGTGGCTGGCAGCGACCTTGCGCCGCTCGAGAACGGACTTGATACCTTCCAGAACAATTCCGACAGCGCTGGCCCCCATCGCTTGCATGGGTTGGCGCACGGTGGTCAGCGAAGGAGTGCACAGGGCGGAAGCGGCCACATCGTCAAAGCCAATGACCGAACAATCCGCTGGGACGTGCTTACCTGCTTTGTTCAGGGCGCGGATCGCGCCATAGGCGGTTACATCATCGAAGGCGAGAAGCGCGGTGAAGGCCTGTTTACGATTCATCAAACGCTCGGTAAGTTTCTGACCGGCCTCAAAACTGGAAAGTGGGTCCCGCGATTCCGGCAGGTCCACAATCAGCCGGGGATTCAGTTCCAGCGCGAACTTCTTGGCAAACTTCTTGATGCCGCGCCAGCGCGGCGCGCTATCCGACAAGACTTTTGGCCCACGAATGAAGGCAATCCTGCGATGTCCCAGAGAATGTAAATGCTTGAGAGCAAGAAAGCCGCCGAGTTCATTGTCGACGATCACCGAACTCATGGAATCGCCTTTGAGTTCGCAGCCAATCAAGGCGGTGGGAATGCTGCTCTTCTCCAGATCGGCAAGCAGATTAATATCGACGAAGAGCCAGTTGGCAAGCACCACCAGGGCTTCGATGCGACGGTCGAGCAACATTTCCAGATAGCGTTCAAAGCGGCTGCGCTCGTTGTGCACGTCGGTGAGAATCGGCAGGTAGGAAGCCTGATACAAAGTGTTCTCGATGCCGCGCAACACCAGCGTGCAGTAAGGATCGGTCATGTCGAAGACCATGACGCCAACTGTGTGACTGCGCCGGCTGCGCAAGGAACGGGCGAACTGGTTGGGACGATATCCCAACTTGGCGGCAGCGCGTGCGATCTTTTTCTTGGTCGCCGGCGGGATATAGCGCGCCAGGGGCGCGTCGTTCAAAACGATGGAAACGGTAGTCGAGGAAAACCCGCTAGCCTTCGCAACATCGCGAATGGTGACCATGGAGGCGTTGGCCTTGGCGGGCAAAACTTTCGAAGGTGCCACGGAATCCCTGTCTCTTCCGCTTGAATTTAAAGCGGAGGTTGGCGGACACTACAGCAGAGAGTGAGACGAGTGTCAAGCGCACACATTCAATTGGGGCTGGCGGCTTACTTGTGGCTGACCGGCATGGCGATGGCCGGTTCGCAGCAGAGTCCGCCACCGTCCGCCACAGCGAAAGGGCGAAACAGCGCGCCGCAGGCCGAATCTCGGGCCTCGGAAGCTGATCTTGCGAAACTGTTCCAGGCAGGCCAGGAGGCGTTGAATACCGGCAGCCTTGACCTGGCCGAAAAAGATTTTCGCGAGGTTTTGAATGCGGATCCGCAATCCGGCGGGGCTTATGCAAACCTGGGCGTGGTGTATATGCGGAAAAAAGAGTGGGCCAAGGCACTGGAATTTCTGCGCCAGGCGGAGCACTTGATGCCGGAGGTGGCCGGCGTCAGGCTGAACATCGGTCTGGCCTACTACCGGCAGAGCGAATTTCTAAAAGCTATCGCTCCCTTTGAATCGGTGGTTCGCGATCAACCGTCGTCGCTGCAGGCAAGGCATTTGCTCGGACTTTGCTATTTTTTCACCGGAAAATGGGCGGAAGCTGCCGATACACTGGAACCTCTATGGCCGCAGCAATCCACTCAATTGCCTTATCTGTACGTGCTGTCGATAGCTGCCCATCGCGCGGGGAAGACCGAACTCGACGAACGAGCCACATCGCAGCTCATCAAGACAGGGGAGGGCTCCCCCGAATTTCATTTGTTCATGGGAAAAGCTCACCTTAACCTTGAGCAATACGATATGGCTCTGGCTGATTTCAAAGCCGCGGGAGAGCAAAATCCGAGGTTGACGTTTCTTCACTTCAATCTAGGCCTGACTTATCTGAAGAAGCAGGACTATGAACGCGCGCGCGATGAATTTCTGCAGGACGCGGCCATTGAGCCCGATGTGGTGAATAACTACGACGAACTGGGAGACGTCTATTCGCTTCTGCAACAGGATAAGGATGCGGAGAAGAATTATCGCGAAGCGCTGCGGCGCGATCCCAGCCTGATCAATCCCTATATCGGCCTGACCAAGATTTACCAGCGAGAAGAAAAATATCAGGCGGCCCTGACGGCAATTGATGAGGCGGAAAAGCTTGACCCCGGCCGGACTGATATTCATTATTTGCGAGGGCAGGTGTTACTTCGCATGGGAAGAAAAGAAGAGGGCAAGCAAGAAGTGGAAACCTCTGTCCGCATCGACAACGAACGCCGCGCCGCACGGCAGAAACAAGTGGAGTCGGGCGCGCTGCCCTCGCCCGAACTTCTGCAGGATGACCAGTAATGGGTCGATCAGTAAACAGATTAAGTGCTAAATTCGAAATGAACACCCCTCCGCATTCATTGCACGCATCCAAAGCTGGTCAGAAGGAGCCGTTCATGAATCGTCGCCTGAAAATTGCCGGTATCGTAGTTGGGGTATTGATTGTTCTGATCCTCGCAATCCCCCTGTTCATCGACGCTAACGCCTTTCGCCCGAAGCTCGAATCGGATATCACGGCCGCGCTGGGACGGCAGACGAAGGTGGGCAATCTCTCCCTCTCGCTACTGTCGGGCAGCGTTACGGCAGACGACATCTCGATCGCCGACGATGCGTCTTTCAGTAACACCCCTTTCGTGCAGGCCAAGTCGTTGAAGGTTGGCGTGGAAATCCTGCCGCTGCTTTTCTCCAAGACCTTGAATGTGACCGAATTGACGCTAAACCAGCCCGCGATCAGCCTGGTACATTCCGAGAGCGGCGAGAAGTGGAATTTTTCCAGCCTGGGGAATGCTAGTACGGGAAGTAAAAGTTCTGCAGAATCGACGGCTCCGTCGAGCGGCGCCGGCGGCAATCCAGATTTCTCGGTGCGCAAACTGAAAGTGAGCAATGGACGCCTCACTGTGAGCCGCGCCGGTAAAGGGGAGAAGCCGCGCGATTACGACAAGGTCGACATTGAGGTCAGCAATTTTTCGCTGAAGAACTCTTTCCCATTCAAAATGACAGCCAACCTGCCGGCGGGCGGTAGCCTGAAGCTGGACGGATCCGCTGGACCGATCGATGCCGAGAATGCTGCACGTTCGCCATTGCAAGCCAAAGTGACGATCCGGCAAATGAATCTTGCGGCCTCGGGATTTATTGATCCTGCGTCGGGCATTGCCGGCATTGCCGACTTTGACGGGACCGTGGCCTCGGATGGCCGCGACGCCAAAACCAGCGGGACGCTTAAGGTGGACAAGTTGCAAGTGGTGGCAAAGGGATCGCCCGCCGCCAAAACCGTGCAGCTGCAATACTCCGTTTCGCACAATCTGGCGAAGCAGGAAGGTACGCTCTCTTCCGGCGAGGTTTCCATGGGCAAGGCGGTGGCGCATCTTTCCGGCACCTACGATGCGCACGGAGCTACCACTTCAATCAACATGAAGCTGACCGGACAAGGCATGCCGGTGGATGACCTGGAAGCAATGCTTCCCGCAGTGGGAGTAGCCTTGCCGCCCAAATCGCAGTTAAAAGGCGGCACGCTGGCCATGACCTTCACCATCACCGGACCGGTGGACAAACTGGTGACCGCCGGCAATTTCAAAATGGAGAATTCGGCTTTGGCGGGCTTCAGCCTGGGCTCAAAGATGTCTGCGATCTCAGCGCTCAGCGGCAAAGCTCCCTCAGGGAATGACACGACCATCCAGAATTTCAGCGCGGACGTTCATGTGGCTCCGGAAGGTACGCGCGCGGATAACATCAATCTGATCGTGCCGTCGCTCGGAACCGTGACCGGCGCGGGCACAGTCAGCCCCAGCAATGCTCTCGCCTTCAAAATGAAAGCGGATAACATTCCCTTCGCAGTGGAGGGCACCACCTCCGACCCGAAGTTCGTGCCGGATGTGAAGGGCATGGCGGGCAGCTTGTTGAACGGCGCTCTTTCCAACAAGCCTGGGCAAAGCAATCCAGTGAGCGGCTTGTCAGGAATGTTCAAGAAGAAGCCGAAATAGCCGGCCGATCTTGTATTCACGGCCTGGTGGCAGATGCTCGGCGCGCCTTTCAGCACGGGCGGAACGGTAGACGTTTCCCCTTTTGGGCATGTTTTTTGCACGCCGAGTTGGATCCCGGCGCGCACATGGTTTTTCGCCGGAACCTGCCGGTTCATCCGGTGGCCCAGGGGAACTTATTTTTAGTGAGATTCGGCATGCTTTGAGCGCATGGTCTCAAGCTCGCTCCCCAGCGCGGGTGGTACCTGAATTGCTATCTAGGGGTGCGTTGACAACCTCGGCTGTGAGCGCCATACTCCCGACTAAGCTGCAAAACTTTTCACACTTTGCTTGGGCGTGCGGGGGCGGGCCAGCGTCCCGAATTATCGGGACCTTTTGCCGAGTCTTTGTCGTCGAACCCGGGTTCATCGTGTTTTGTCATCATCATCTGTATCAGTGTCGTTCTCAGGAGGATTGTCTTGTCGAAACCAGCTGCGTTTAGAGGATGGGTTCTTGCGTTGTGCATCGTTCCGGTGCTCGCCATTGTTGCCATAGCCATGTTTATGCTCTCTCCGGCGGGTGGGGGAAAGGTTCGCTCCGCATCAGCGGTCGCGCCGAAAGCGGAGAGAAATAGCCCCCTCGCGCACGGTCGCGTCCAGGCGACCTATGCCGCGCTTCCCTTATCGTTTGAGGCCAACCAGGGCCAGACCGATTCCCAGGTCAAGTACATGGCGCACGGAGACGGTTACACCCTTTTCCTCACGGGCAACGGGGCTGTGTTCTCGCTGCAGGAGCGCGCATCGAAGAAGGCCAAACATTCGGAGCAGAAAACTGCGAGCGCAGTCGTCCACATGCAACTGAACGGCGGCAACGCGAAGGCTGCGGTTTCGGCCAGCAACCAACTGCCGGGCAAGAGCAATTATTTTCTGGGCAATGATCCCAGCCAGTGGCATGCGAATGTACCGCACTTCGCCCGCGTCTCTTATCAGGACGTTTATCCCGGCGTGAACCTGGCCTTCCACGGGGCGCAGCGCCAGACTGAGTTCGACTTTGTGGTGGCTCCCGGGGCTAATCCCGCGCCTATCGGTTTTCACTTCAGCGGAGCGCGCAGCATTAAGACCGATGGCTCCGGCAACCTGATTATCTCCTCCGCCGGCAACGTGCAGTTGCACAAGCCCGTCGCCTATCAGGAACAAAATGGCGCGCGGCAGTTGGTGGATGTGAACTTCGTTTTAAAAGCCGACAATCAGGTCGCCTTCCAGTTGGGTAACTACGATCGCAGCCGTGAATTGGTAATCGATCCGTCGGTAAGCGTTGCGTATTCGACGTATTTGGGTGGCAGCGGCGCGGATGAAGGGCAAGGCATCGCTTTTGACGGCAGCGGCAATGCTTACGTGACCGGACAGACCGCATCGGCGGACTTTCCCGGCGCTTCCAGCACGAACAAACTGAAAGGCACCATGAATGTCTTTGTCACCCAGATTACCTCCGCAGGGACGCTGGGCTATTCCACCTATGTCGGTGGTACTAACAGCGATAGTGGCAACAGCATCGTGGTGGATGGATCAGGCAATGCGTTTGTAGCGGGCGGCACCACGTCAACTGACTTTCCTGTGATGCCGAACCCAGGCGCCTTTCAGGCTACGCTGAAAAGCAGCAAGGGCAATGCCTTTGTATTCGAACTTGGCTCCAACGGAAGCACGATCGTATATAGCACCTATCTGGGTGGCACGGGCAGTACTGGTGATGTGGGTCTCGGCATTGCCTTGGCAGCAGGAGGCGATGTTTATGTGGTGGGAAAAACATCTTCAACGGATTTTCCGTCAATGAATCCGCTTCAGGCGGCTCCGCTGGCTGGAAGTAAGAATGCAGGGTTCGTCACTAAGTTGAATTCCAGTGGAACCGCGTTGGTGTACTCTACGTATTTGGGCGGCAGCAGCGTTGGCGACTCGGCGAGTGCGGTAGCCGCGGATTCGAACGACAACGCTTACGTCACAGGCCAAACTTCGAATGCAAGTTTTCACACGATGGGCACAGGCATCCAGTCGACGTATGGCGGAAATACAGACGCGTTCGTTACGGCTATCAACCCAACCGGGAGTGTTTACGTATATTCCACATTCCTCGGTGGCGGCAGCCTTGACGTTGGCGATGGCATCGCGGTCGACTCTGCCGGCAATGCCTACGTAACCGGCTTGACAGCATCCACGTCTCCGACTGCTTTCCCCACGACATCTGGGGCCTTGCAGGCTACCTACGGCGGCAGTACGGACGCATTCGTAACGAAATTGAACTCGACCGGAGCACTCGCGTATTCGACCTACTTCGGCGGGAGTGGGTTCGATGCAGGCGCGAGCATCGCCGTTGATGGAAACAACAATGCCTATATAACCGGCCAGACCAATTCCCCGACGACGAGTTTTCCCTTAGCCGGTGCGACCCAAGCTACGTTTGGCGGAAGTTTCGATGCTTTTGTGAGCGAAATTAACTCTACGGGCTCTCAGCTTGTTTTTTCTACCTACCTTGGCGGTTCAGGAAACGAAGACGTGGGCGGAAATTACGGAGCCATTGCAGTCGATAGCGCCGGCGCAAACATCTACGTGGCTGGAAATACGGATTCGATGAACTTCCCGGCTAGCTCCGGTGCTTTACAGGGGACGAACAAAGGGGCAACCGACGCCTTTGTGGTGAAGTATTCACAGTCGGCCAGCACCTCGTCAACTTTCTCCCTCTCGGCCACAGCGCTTGCGCCAGCAACGGTGAGCCCTGGCGGGTCGGCAACTTCAATGGTGACCGTGAGCGGAGTCAACTTCACTGGCGCAGTGACCTTAAGCTGTGCTGTGACCGGTCCGGCGGGAGCATCTGATTTGCCAACTTGCGCCGCTGCTTCGGCTACCGCGGGCGGCAGCGCCGCAACCCTTACCGTAAACACCACCGCGGCCAGCGCTATGTTGAGCCATCCGGCCGTCCGCCATTCGTCTGGAATGTTCTATGCGATGTTGCTGCCTATGGGCGGGATTGCATTGCTTGGTTTCGGCTCGACTGGTAAGCAGCGGAGAAAACTGTTTGGTTTCCTGTTAGTCGGCCTGGTCCTAGGCAGCCTTCTTCTGATGCCTGCTTGCGGCGGAGGCAGCAGCAGTACCACTACTGGCGGCGGGAATCCGGGCACCACTGCCGGCACTTACACTGTGACGGTAAATGGCACCGCTACTGGCGCGAGCCAAACCGGAACCGCGCCGGCGCTCACGCTCACCGTCAACTGATCCAGACGTACTTCACCCGAGGCCGCCTTGCATCCGAGGCGGCCTTATTTTTTGGAAATGCACTTCTGCCGTTTGGCACGAAACGCGACTCTAGTCTAAGATTCTCTCTGGCGTCTTTGCACCCGGCCTGTCCTATAACTTTATTTTGCAGATGGGAACCAAGCGGCATTCTTTCCGGCCGGCTCGGGCAGCGTTTGCGCCGTGGGAGGAATCGAAGGTAGTGAGCTCTCAACCATTCATGGTGAAATTCAGGCAGATTACTTCCGGACGGATGTTGCGCCACCTCTCCTCAGCTCTGCTGCTATTGATGCTAACCGCAGCATTCGTGCCCGTGGCTTCGGCCCAATTCACCCTTGCGGTATCGACTCCGCTGCCAACCGCGGTGGACCCGGGCGGCGCTGCCACGGCGACTCTTAGCCTGCAGCCCGCCGGATCGAGCGACCCTGTCACACTGACCTGCGTTGTAACCACTCAAATCGCGCAGCCGGTCATGCTGCCCACGTGCGATCCCAGCCCTGCGACGCCCATCACTCCGCCGGCCTCGCCTTCGCTCACCGTTACCACCTTCGCCGCAACCTCATTCGGCTTGTACAACTTTGCTGTGACCGGGACCAGTGCGTCCTCAACCTCGACGGTGAACCTGAGCCTGACCGTGGTGAACCTGACTGAGGACTACACCATATCGGTGCTGCCTGTACAGGCGACGCCAAATACGGTGGCGCCTGGAGCCACCGCTACCACAACTGTCACCGTCTCGCCCATCGGCAGCTACTCCAACCATCAAGTCACCCTGTCATGCCTGGCGATAAGTCCTGTTGTGGCGGCCGCTCCAGTTTGCTCCTTCACTCCAGTAAACGGGACCACTCCGGGGCCGGTCCAAGTTACCTCCGGCCCAGCTTCGGCTACGCTAACCATCACGACTCTTGGACCGACACCCACCACGCATTTGGAACGAAAGCGAATCTTTTATGCCCTGTGGCTGCTGGCTCCAGGATTGGCGCTGGCTGGCTTCGGCACAAAACACAGCCATAAGAAATTCATGGGAATACTTTTTCTGGTGGCGATGGCGAGCAGCGTACTCCTGATGCCGGCTTGTAGCTCAAGCAGCACCACCTCCAACAACCCGACCGGCCTGGTTACACCAGCCAATACCTACACCTTCACCCTGACGGGCGCAGATGAAAACGGTGCGGCCCCCGGCAATGTGATTAACTGCACACCGAGCGTCACCTGCGCAGCGGCGACCGTTACGCTGGTGGTGAACTAGGCGAGCCGAGATTCATGTGGCGACTCCAGACGAGCCCATCGCATGAGTCTCGGAAACGCATTGAGAATCTGTTTTCCGGTTTCTGTTGTGTTGGCCTGATCTTCATATCTGTAGCAACGGTTCTCGGGTCTTCCCCGCCGCTAGCGGACAAAGTAAAAAATCCTGCCCCGCCTCCCACACTGCGCTGGAGCGAACAACAGCCGGGATCTACATTCTCTCGAGGGGATGACGGCAAGTACCGCTATGGCTTATGGTCGGGCGATGTTGGTGTAGTTCTGGCGGTGGATGCGCGGGAGGTCCAACTGATGCGCCATCGCCTGGAACCGATCTTTGCGTTGCTGCTGGAAATACACTATCGCGGCGCAGAGAGCCTGGATGCCAGCGCGGGAGCCGTCACCTTGCAGTTTCTAAAGCATTTCAAAGTCATTCAGACTGCGCTGGATCCCGAACAATATACCCAGACCATCCAGGCCGACGCGGACGCACTGGACGATGAGACGCGGCGCGAGGTGGCGAAACATCCAGAAAAAAAGCAGGCACTCGAAAAGCGTTTGCAGGACTACCAAAAATCAGCCAGCGAACTGATGGATTTTCTGGGCCGGAATAGCTTGCATCCAGCGCTCCTGGACAACGGCAATTCGGTGGTCAGCGGATGGGTGTTCTTCGAGACTAGGAGCAAGTGGCTGGGAGGGTGGAAGGCTGAGGAGGAATTCATATTGCGAGTGCCACTCGCAGGCAAAGTGTTCGAATTTCCCTTCAAGCTTCCGCCCGAAAAGAACGAATTCCTGCTGCAGAAAAGGCCTTGAAATTTAAGAGGCGGCGCGGCGGGTTTGCCGTTCGAGTTCGCCGGCTTGATGCATAAGAATGTCGCGCAGCGAAACCAGCCCCTTCAGTTCTTTGCCTTCCATAATGCACAGGTGGCGGAAACCGAACTCATGCATGATGAAAAGGCACTCTTCAATGCTTTCGTCCAGCGCCACGGTCCGCGGGTTGGGCGTCATGACTTCAGAGAGCGCCGTCTGCGCCGGGGCGCGGCCCACGGCCACGACGCGGTTCATCAGGTCGCGCTCGGAAAAAATTCCCACCAGCGCTCCCTCGCGCAGCAAGGGTAGCGCGCCAATGCGGTTTTCCATCATAAAGCGCGCCGCCTCAAGTACGGTGCGGGCGGCGTCGAACGAGTGAACTTTGCGGTCTTTCACAAGGTCGCGGAGTGTAGACATGGTGAAACTCCTGCTTCGGAACTCTATGCGGATGCAACCGTCCGGGGCAATTCGCGAGCGGCACTACTTTATCATACTGGCGTCCAAGTCAGGGACGGTTCCACGCAAGAAAAGCGGCCTCAAGGGGCCGCCCTTCTGAGAACTATCCTATGTCCGCTGTACAAAGTTATTGCAAGTGATTCACATGCGCCGGACTGGCATCGGCTGTGCTCTCACTGCGCGGCGTCATGGATACTACGGTGTATTCACGTTCCTTGCTATCCAGATCCTCCACTCGCAGCAGCATTTTGTCTTTATCCAGCCGGAACTGCGCCCGCTCGCCCACCGGCAGGAGCACCGGATGCTTCGCGTCCCTAGGGCGGATGCGGTAAATCATCTTCTCCGTCTGCAGCAGATATTCCTGGCAGAGTAATTCCTGAGTTTTCTTATGGCCGGAATCGGTTCCGATTAATTCTCCAGTGAAGCTTTTCCCGTCTTTCTCATCCACTCCACAGCTGACTGAATCCATCTGCAACAATTTGCCGCTTTGGTAAGCCTTCGGCTCTTTGGCGTAAGCGGCGGTGGACAACAATAGTGAAGCCAAGAGAATAGAACGATAACGCATGGAATCCCCCCGAGTATTGAAAGCTTTTTTGCGGATGCCGTGGCGGGAAAAGTCTTCGCTCACCGCAACCTGTATGAATTTTCCTTAATGTGGAGGAAGTTTTTTAGAGCACCAGGGTCACTGACCGGTGGTAACCGTCGGTCTATTGACTGAGACTTTTGACTGAGACTTTAAAGACATAGGGAGGCTACAGGCCTAGTCACCTCTCGACCAAACCCTCCAAAGTCGAGAAAAAATCAGGGTAGGAGATTGATGCGGAGTCGCTGCCTCGGACGAGCGTTTCTCCTTCAGCCCGTAACCCGGCAATGCTGAACGCCATGGCGATGCGGTGGTCGCCGAAAGATTCGATCTCGGATCCATGAAGTGACTGGCCGCCGGGGATCTTCAGGCCATCTTCATTCTCTTCCAGTTGCGCACCCATGCGGCGAAGATTGGCGGCCAGAGCCGCGAGACGGTCTGACTCTTTTACGCGCAACTCCCTGGCATCACGCACCTCAATTCCCTGCTCGGTGTAAGGAGCGATGGCGGCAAGCACGGGGATCTCATCAATCAGCGCGGCGGTGTCAGGGCCGGCAATGGTCGCTCCTTTCAAGCGTCCCCCTTCGACTTGCAGCGTGCCCAGCAGTTCACCATGAACCTCTTCCAATTGAGTGACAGAAATTCGTAGTCCCATCTGCAGAAGAATGTCGAGCAATCGGGCGCGAGTGGGATTCATCAGCAAATTCGTAACGGTAAGCTGCGAGGCTGGAAAAAGCGCAGCGGCGCAGAGAAAAAATGCCGCGCTGGAGATATCGCCGGGAATCGAGGCTTCAATTCCCTTTAACCTCTGGCCGCCTCGAATGCGTGTTTCACTCCCCTTCGGCTCCACCTGAGCACCAAAAGCGCGCAGCGCTATTTCGCCGTGATCCCGCGTTCGGAGTGGTTCGTGGACGACGGTTTCGCCATCAGCCAGCAATCCTGCGAACAGCAAGCTGGTCTTCACTTGCGCACTGGCCACGGGCATCCTATAGTCAATCCCTTTTAATTGAGCGCCGGCAATGCGCAGCGGCGGACACCCGTTTTGCGCCTCAATGCGCGCCCCCATCGCCGTTAGCGGAGCGATGATGCGCTGCATGGGACGGCGGGAGAGGGACGCGTCCCCTGCCAGTTCGCTGGTGAACTGCTGCCCTGCCAAAATGCCGCTTAACATACGAATGGTCGAGCCGGAATTACCGCAGTCGAGCGGTTCGCTGGGAGCGCCCAACGACTGTCCAGTTCCCTGCACCGTAACCACGTCGTTCGCGCCATCAGCGCGCTCCCACTGCACGCCGAGCGAGCGCAAGCAGCCCAGCGTGCTGGCGCAATCCGCCCCAGTCGAGTAGTTCGCCAGGCGCGATGGGCCATCTGCCAACGCGGCCAGCATCGCATAACGATGCGAAATAGACTTGTCGCCGGGAAGACTTACACTGCCCCGCACGTTGCGCGCTGGACGCACCACCTGTGATGAACTTGGCATGTAGAGATTAATACTACTGGAGTCGGGGCGAGAGCTTACGCCAGCGTCTTGGCTTCAGCCCGGGCCTGGTTGAGCACCTCTGCGGGAACTTCCTTCAGGCGCACATTAAACTCAAACATCGGAGTCTCCGCCCCCCGACCCCACCGGGCTACTTCCCAGTGCGCTCGTATGAACTTCGTATCCGGATGTTCATTGAGATCGAGTAGCAACGGAGTGTCTCCGCAATAAAACTTTTGCGGAAACGCGGCGGCTGGCTTCGCACTCCAAGTCGTGCCATCGGCTGACCCGAAGATGCTGACCTCGAGCGACTCCTGCTCGATGATCTTCGAGATATCAAGCGTTAGTAAAAAAACCCGCCCGCTCGCCGCACCCAGGTCAATCGCCGGCCCGTCACCCTTGGCGGTCACCACCGTTTTTTCTGGAATCAAAAATGTGTCAATCATAATGTGTCAATCATGGCGAGAGGATTCTATCAAATGCCGGCTGCGTATTCATTGCGTGGGGTGCGGCCCAGTAAACTCCGCGCAACAAGGTTTCTCCGTCGGCTTGAATTCCATCAACTCGATTCGCGTGAGATCGGGATCGAAGACATTGAGCTGCCACTTCCCATCTTTTCCCATCTGCGCCTTCTCTCCACCGTGCGGCTTCCAACCGTGCGTGGCCAAGATCGCCTGCGCCCTCTCCATATTAGAGACGCCCAGCGAAATGTGATTCAACACGCCCATCTCACCCAAATCTAGAGGTTCAGTCCAGCCCAGCATGTATTCCAGCCAGTCAGTACCGTCCGGAACCTGCATGGCGACCCAATCGGTTTTGTTGGGCTGCATTCCTCCATGCCAGTACAGGCGAAAGCCTAGAAGATCATGATAAAAATGATCCTCAATTTCGCGGCTATGAACCAGAAAGCCAACGTGGATCATGTGGTTTGAAGCGGCAGAAGGGGAGGGCGGCGAAGGTGCCTCATCTTTGCTGTGTTCGACAAACTCAATCCGATGACCTTCTGGATCGTTCACCGCGAAGCTGAGGGTGTGATCGGAGCGACTCTGAATCTCCGCCGCCTGCACGCCGTTCGCGATTAGATATTTCCGCAGCCCGGAAACATTGTCGGTGGTGAAGGCAACGTGATCCATCCGATCGATGGCTTTCGGATCTGGTGCAGCGCTGTAGCCCACCCATTGCCTTCCAATGAGGTATCTCGCGACTCCGCCAGTCTCAATCGGAGGCGCGGAAGCCAGTCCTAAGGTGCCGCCGTAGAGAGCTTTCGCACCATCCAGCTTTGTGGTGTAAAAAGAAACGTGATCAATCCCGGTAATCCGCGGACGAGGAACCGAGGTCTGCGAATGAGCAGAAACCGCCGAAAGACTTAGGGCAAATAATGCCAGCCATGTTTTCATAACGAGCCGATTCTACCCCAGTCAAAGCTTCCGCGCGGTCACAGTTGCTCCAGAAATTGCCGCAGCAGTTTTCCGACTTCCTCCGACTGCTCCCACGCAGCGTAGTGACCCGCCTTCCGCACCACGCGCAACTGGCTGCCCGCTATGTGCTGGCGCATCAACTCGGCTTCCTTGATTCCCGTAGACGTATCTTCGTCTCCGGTCACGAGCAACGTTGGCACATTGATGGTCTTCAATATTTCCACGGAATCTGCGCGCTGGGCCATGCCACGCTGCACTTCCGCCACATCTTGGGGAGACATTTTTCGCATCATGCGCAGGACGCCCTCGACCAGGTCCGGCCGCATCTCGCGCGTGGTCGAGGCTAGCACTTTCGGAAGCATGCCCTGAAAAAACGGTTCGGTTCCCCGCTCAAGCACTTCATTCGCCGCCTGTAGCCGTCCATTCCTTGCTTCGACCGAGTCAGCGGGCGCCTTGGTGTTGCACAAGCCCAAGGCGGTCACCCGGTCGCGATGCCTCTTCCAGAATTCAAAGAGGGCATATCCGCCGATTGAAACGCCCACGAAGGGCGCACGATCCACCTCGGTATCCTCCATGATTCGCGCTATATCGGCGGCGTGCTTCTCCATCGTCGCTGGGCCAATGCCCGCCTGTGAATCTCCATGTCCACGCAAGTCGGGCAGGATAATTTTGTAGCGGGTGCCCAACGCCTCCGCCACCGGCAGCCAAAACTCATGATTTGCTGGGAAAGGATGCAGCAGAAACAGGGGTGGCCCCTCGCCCTGAACGTGGTAGAAAATCTCCGCGTCATCGCTCTTTATACTTCTCATACAGCCGATTTAATCACAGAGGAGCGTAAAGCGGCACCGTCAACGTGACGTTTTCGGGCGACTGAGGAATTGCTCTTAGGGATTGGTCGCGCGCTGCGCGCCGACGGGCGCCGCCAGCAACAACGGCTCTTCCGGCATCACGATCCAGCCGATGGGATAAGCGAGAAGACCAATGCCCGTCATAAACGAAGCGATCAGCCATACCAGACGGACTAGAGTGACATCGAGGTCAAAGTATTCGGCGCAGCCCAGGCAGACTCCGGCAATTTTTCGCCCAACGCGAGGACGCACCAGCCGCTTACGCGCCACCGACGCCCCCACTCGAATGCCGCAATAGGCACATACCGCCGCATCATCCTGAATTACCTTGCCGCAGTAATTGCAATACATGAGTTCAGCCTCCCAGTCGCTGTCTACAGAACAATACGTGATTGTAGTCGGAAAGTTCCACAGTCCTGGAATTGGGCGTTTTACTACTCGCGATAAGCTTCGCGAATATGCTTACGCGCCAGTTCGGCGGGGGGCGTACTGCCATTCTGCGCCAGAACCGTTTCATATTTTCTCATCGCCAAATCACGCTTCTGCAAAAGGTCGTACATTTCTCCCGCCGCCAAGTTGGCTTTCTGTACGATCTCCGGATCGGCATTAGTAGCTTCATTCACCAGTTCATAGGCGGAGGCGGCACCCGCAAAATCCTTTTGGCTGCGCAACAATTCGCCCAAACCCCAGGCTGCAGTCTCGTAGTGCAGATTGCCGTATCTTCCTTCCTTACCGCTTTGCCAGACTTTCCGGTAAACCGCTGCAGCCTCTTGACTGTGCCCGCCGGAGCGCAGCAAATTGGCCTCTTCCAACGGAAAAAGGTAATTTTTGGGATAGGCCCCTGCCAGTTCGTGCATGATGCCGCGGGCTTCGTCGTATCGGTGTTCGCGCCGTAGAAACAGGCTGAGCACAACCTTGGCATCCAGGCTGTTTTCTCCGCTGCTATCGGCTACCTGGTGCAGATATTCGAGTCCTTTCTCTTTGGTTCCACTCAATCCCACCATGGCGACGGCAACTTTCACGCTCCAAGGAAGGCTGCCGGCAACGTAGTTGTGCGTGCCAACGACCAGCTTCGCGTCCACATAATTCGGGTTCAATTCCAGAACGCGTTCATGATCTCGGCGTGCGCCCACGGCATTGCGCAAGGCGGAGAACCAAGCTCGCTCCACCAGCGCGGTATATAAGGAAAATTGCGCCCGAGTCACACCACGGGCGTACAGCGCCCGCACGTCATTGGGATTGGCTTTCAATTGCAGCTCTTCCAGTCCCTCGGCGCGTTCCACCAACTGTTTGACCCGCTCCTTCACCCTGGGATCGGCGGGCCGGTGCGCTTCTCCGATGAAGCTGTCATTGGCATACTCGCCGGTGTTCATGGCGCCCATCCGGTAAAGCTCGCGCATCAGGACGGCAGTCAACAAATGATTCACCGCCGTGGGATCGTTGGGCCGCTGTTCCAGAATCTTTTCGAACTCCTGCACCGAGCGGTCATATTCCAGATTGTAAAAGTGTCCAAAAGCGGTTTCCGTTAAAGCATCGTGCTCGGGAGAACTGATTGCGGTGACACCTGGAGTAGTTCTTGCGGTGGCGTGACTTTGTGCAAACCCTTGTGAGCAGAGCGAACACAGGATGCCCAAGACGAAGAGCGTTTTTGCGGGTACCAAAGTTTTCAATCTCGACCGCATCCCCGACGCAAACATTTTCATGACTAGTCTAACGTAGTTTTCCGTAGCACGAGAGGAACCAAAGGCAGCATCGTGCCTCGCTCAATAAGTTCGTGATTCTGCGCGACCTTGCGCCCTATAATTCGACTGTTAAGGCAATGAGCCCCCGGATTTGCTTGAGGAAACCGGGCAACTTTACGAGGCTGCGAGTAATATTTGCGCGGAAGGGCTCCTTCTATTCGCCGCTTAACTATGCAAGTGTTTGATTGGAAAGGGTTTGTCCGCATGGCTCTTTTGGTTGTTAGGTTGCCATGCTGCTATTAAGCGTTCCCTTCTATGGCTGACTTAGTACAAAACACACAACAGGAATTCTGGCGGTCGCCTACGGTGATCACGCCGCTCAGTGAAAGAGCGCTTCCGCCCACAGCGGAGCTCATGGCAACTAGCGAACGGGCGGACGCATGTGCTGAATGTGGCACCGAGTTCATGATTGGGGCCCGCTTTTGTCATACCTGCGGTTCGAATCGCCCAGCCATCATTGATCGCAGAGTCGATGGGACGGGCTGGTCGCGCTTTTGGGATCGCGGGTTGGTGTGGGCCGCTGTCACAGCACGGGCAAGTTCCGCAAATCTGGGCGCCGCCTGGCGGAAAGTCTCGTTCCCACGATGGATGCAATATCTTCACTTCCACGAGATTCAGCGCTGGATCGGTCTAACCATGGCCCCGCTGATCGCATTCCTGATCGGCCTAGGCTGCGTCGCCGGTGCCATTGGAGTGAGCCTCTTCTATCACGCTTCCAATTTAGGAGAGTTCCAGGCCATTCAAATGTGGCGCATCGAATGGCTGCTCGCTGCGACGGCGTCGTTCGTCGCCGGTATTCTCTTGAAGAAGCCTTCCGGCAACTGACTTTCGAATAACAGGCATTCTCCGCCAGATTACGATTCGCTTCCTGATCCGGCGCCTCGCCGCTGCTGGTTCATGCGGTAAAGATGATGCACCGGCCCAGTGCCCCGCCCGAGCGGATGTCCAGCCGCAATTGCCGCAGTCACATAAGTCTTGGCCAGCAAAGTAGCTTCAGCTAGTCCTCGATCCAGAGCCAGGTGGCAGGCGATTGCCGTTGCAAAAGCGCAGCCCGTGCCGTGGGTCGAAGTGGACCGCTGCCGCTCTGCCTTGAAGACTTCTTCCTCGAACCCCCGCCTGCTCTTGAAACTCAACAGGTCGATCGCCTTCTCCAGATGCCCGCCGGTAACTACTACAGCCTTGGATCCCATCTCGTGCAGCTTGCCTGCCGCTACCCGCATTTCGTTGAGATCCGCAACCTTTAATCCGGTCAGCGCTGCTGCCTCGTCTACGTTCGGCGTAATCACGTCCGCCAGAGGAATCAACCTCTCGACCAACAGCTTCGCTCCCTGAGCGTCCAGCATCTCGGCTCCGGAGGAAGATTTGAGAATCGGATCCAAAACGACATTGGCCAGTCTGGCCTTGCCAGGGCTCTGCTCTATAAACTCAACCACCGCCTTAACTACCCTCCACGAGCCCAGCATTCCGATGTGGACGGCCGCGATTTCCAAATCGTTTGCAAGTTCTTGCAAGGTCTCGGCGATCAGCCCGGGATCGACTGCCTGGATCCGCCGAACCCCGGTGGTGGATTGAACCGTCAAGGCCGTAATGCAGGCTACGCCATAACAGCCATGGGCGGCTATTGTCTTAATGTCCGCAGTGACCCCGGCCCCTGAGCCAGGGTCAAATCCGGCAATTGTCAGGATCACCGGTGGCCGGTCAGCCATGTCCACCTCGCTGTGAAAGCTGTCCAGATAGGGATTTTTCAACCCTCCGGCCGAAACTATTTTTTTTCATTGCTATGCAACCTTGTACCTAAAATGCTGACGATAAACAACTTAGAAGTGATTTAACGGTAAGTGATTGATTCTATTGAGGATGCGGCTTGCATCTTAGCTACAGCGGGCTGAGTATTTACCATATAGTAAATACATAACACCATTGTAATGAGCAATATGTGTGTGATTACTCATACTTAACAACAAGTTACGTACGATATCGATAACTAGCACGTCACCATAGGCCAGTGAACTTTCGGATTGACAAGCCCTCTCCACCCCCATACGATTTGTAGAACGTTAACGAAACGAACTAGCTAGGACGACTTTTGAGATGCGAGGAGAACTGAATGCGTGGACGTATTGCTCAAGTACTGATGATCGCTTTTTTGATCGTCGGGCTGGGAGCGGCTCAGGGACCAAACAGCTCGGAGGCCAGTTCAGCCCACAATAGGGCAGTTCCAGCCAAGCCTGAAAGCCGCAAGCAGACCGGCAAACATCAACCGTATCAAATTGGGACAGCCTCGTGGTATGGCGAGGACTTCGACGGGAAGCAAACTGCCAGCGGCGAAGATTTCGACATGTACGACATGACGGCGGCCCATCCCACGCTCCCCTTGGGAAGCTACGTGAGAGTAACGAACCTGCATAACGGTCGCGCCGTGGTGGTCAAGGTAAATGACCGCGGACCGATCGTGCAAGGTCGCATTATTGACCTTTCGTACGGAGCGGCTCAGGTTTTGGAGTTCCACGACCACGGTTTGCAGAAGGTTCGCCTCGACGTCGTAAAACGAGGCACTTCGCAACACCGTCCCATCCTCCAAACGATCGCCGCCAACCACCCCGTGGCGCAACTTCCGTAAAGCCATTAAACTGGCAGGTATGCCAAGCATGCCTGCCAGTATTTCTTCTCCCCCAAATCTTGCGCACTCAGAAGACCCGCGTGCCAAGCTGATCATCGCCTTGGATGTGTCTTCGGCGGCGGACGCACGGAAGATTGTGGCTGCAGTTGGCGATTCCGCGCTTACCTATAAAGTAGGCATGCAACTCTACACCGCCGAAGGTCCGCGCGTGGTGCGGGATCTGGTGGCATCGGGGCGGCGCGTTTTTCTCGATCTCAAATATCATGACATTCCAAACACTGTGGCTTCGGCGGTGCACGAAGCGGCTAAGCTCGGCGTTAGCATGCTGACGGTACACGCGGCAGGCGGCAGCAAAATGTTGAAGGCTGCGGCAGATGCCGCTCGCAGCAACAATCCAAACCTAACGGTACTTGCGGTCACGGTGCTCACCAGCCTCGACGAAGATCAATTGCAGAAGGTAGGTTTCCGTGGCAGCGTGCGCGAAGAGGTTTTGCGCCTGGCTGCGCTTGCGCTGGACAATGGTTGTAGAGGCATCGTTACCTCCCCGCGTGAGACTGCCGCGGTGCGTGCTGAACTGGGACACAACTTTGCTATCGTCACCCCTGGCGTTCGGCCCGCGGGCTCGAGCCATGGGGATCAAGCCCGGGTTGCGACACCCGCAGAAGCCATTGCCGCAGGAGCCAGCCATATCGTGGTGGGGCGACCTGTCACTGAGGCGACCGATCCCGCGGCAGCGGCAAGAGCGATTTTGGAACAGATAAAATAGGGTTTCACTTCAGTAAATCCCGCAGTACCGCTACCTCCGCCGCGATCCCGGTGCGCAGCGCTGGATCGACATCCGGCGCAAACAGCGGCGAATGATTGGAAGGTAATCTCGTTCCCGCCGCTTTGGCTTGCGCCAGTTTCTCCGGATCGGCACCTCCCAGGTTGAAATAAAATCCCGGAATCCCCTGCGCAGTGAAGCGCGAGAAATCTTCCGATGGAGTGACGGGCTCTTCGATCACAACGTTATTTTTACCTAATGCTGACTCCAGCGTCCCGCGAAGCCGTTGCGCTAATGCTGGATCGTTATAGACCACGTCGGCCGACTCATAGTGCTCGATGGACGGCGTACGGGGGGCCCCGGCCGCCTCGGCTTCGGCTTTGGTAATGCGCGCAATGGCCGCCAGCACCTGCTTGCGTACCTCAGCATTTCGGGTGCGTACAGTGAGGCCCAACTCTGCCTGATCTGGAATGATATTGTTCTTCGTTCCGGCCTGGATGTAGCCAACTGTGACCACCACCATCTCGGTAGGTCTCACTTCCCGCGACGCAATGGTCTGCAACGCGAGAATCGTTCGTGCCGCAATCACGATGGGATCAATCGCGGTCTGCGGCGCTGACCCATGGCCGCCTTTGCCATAAATGGTGATGCGCAACGAATCCGCGTTGGTGTTGTAGACGCCCGGGGTGATGCCGACCTGCCCGGCCGGAAGTTCGTTGCCAACGTGCATCGCGACCGCCACGTCTGGCTTGGGAAATCGCGTCAGCAACCCATCCTTGATCATGCCCTCAGCGCCGCTGATCGTTTCTTCTGCGGGTTGCCCGATCAGCATCAAGGTTCCGTGCCAGGAATTCTTGCTTCGCGCCATCACTTCAGCGGTGCCGACGATCGCCGCCATGTGTAGATCGTGTCCGCAAGCATGCATAACGGCTACATCGTGTCCCGAGTCATTCGTAGCTCGCACCTTGCTCGCATACCCCAAGCCAGTCTTTTCCTCGACCGGCAGCGCGTCCAGTTCGGTGCGCAGCATTACCGTTCGCCCCGCCCCATTGTTCAGGATGGCGACGACCCCGGTTCCTCCCACGTGCTCGGTGACTTCATAGCCGCTTGCCCGGAGTCGCGCGGCAAGTTTGGCTGCAGTCTGCACTTCGTGCGCGGAAAGTTCAGGATTCTGGTGCAGATCGAGATAAAGAGCGTGCGCATCGGCGAAGGCGGTATCCACTTCTTTCGATCCCGCGCCCTGAGCCCATGCAGCAATAGTTCCAATGACGAGGACGGCAGTCATCGTAAATCGTTTTGAGGTCATAGTTTCGCATCATATGCGTAGCTTGAACTGGCTGTAAACGAGCGTTCCCTGGATTTATGGGGGCATAGACTTTTCCAAAACGGTCTCGGCACAAATTTGCTGTCAACATTCTCGCTTTCCCACTTCCCTTGCGGGTGTACAATTTTCTCAAGAAGTTTTCTCGCACGCACTGGTTTGCACTGCTTCGTCGGCAAGCTCGAGGTGCTATGAACGTCCACATCAGTTACCGCCTGCATAAGACTCCCGCCGTAGAAAAAGAAATTCAGCATGACATTGAAAAACTGCGCAAGCTATTGCGGGTTTTTCGGCCAGAATTGATCCACCTCAAAGGCATGGTCGAGGAGCTTTCTGCGCGCGAGGGCACCCGCATCTCCCTCAATTTGCGATTACCTTCGGGACAAATGGCGGTTGAGGCCAAAGCCCCCACCGCAGCCGCCGCAGTCAAGACCGCTTTCGAAGATCTGCTACACCAGGTTAAGAAACACAAAGACCTGTTGCGCTCTTCGCATAAATGGCCGCGCCGCCAGAAAGAACCCGCGAGCCGCCGCAACGCCTCCATACCCTTCGAGAAGACCCTGGCGGCCGTCTTCCCCGCCACGGTTTCCTCCGATGACGTTCGTTCTTATGTGAACGTAAATCTCGTCCGCCTTGAGCGCTATGTCGAACGTGAAATTTATTTCCGTGAAACTTCCGGCCTGATCGAGGCAGGATCAATCAGCACCAACGAAGTGATCGATGAAACCGTCGCCGCCGCCCTTACCGAGGGAGGGGAGGGACTGGAGCAGCCCGAGCGCCTTGCTCTTGAGCCCTGGCTTTATCGCCTTGCAGTGCGTGCGCTCGAACAACTGTCGCGACCCGACGACACCAACGGCAACGCAGTTCACCTGGAGGACTCCGCGCGAAAGCGCAACATCAAAGCGAGTGACGAGCCGGGACTTCAATTCCATCAACCCGACGAAGCCATTACCGAGGAAAACATCATCGCCGATGGACGTGTGGCGACGCCGGAACAAATCGTAGGCTCCGATGAAATGCTGCGGCTGATCGCCTCCGCTCTACATGATGTCAGTCCCGCGCACCGCGAAGCTTTCATCTTGCACGCCATTGAGGGCTTCGGGATCGATGAAATCTCAGCCATCACCAGCGCTCCGCCGGAAGCGGTCTCTATTTCAATTTCTGCCGCGCGCGATCACCTGCGTAAATCGCCCACCTTTACTAGACAATTCAAAGGGCGATTTGCGCCTCCACGGACCGCGTAAGTTCATCTCCTAAGGAGAGGTCTGAGCATGATTACTCGGGAACAGGTTCACGAGCTGGCGCAATTTGAAGATCAGGCAGGGTGCGCTGTAAGTTTTTACCTTCAGCCAGCCACTCCCCGCAACAAAGCTCATAAAGAGGCAGCGATCCTCAGCAAGGATCTGACGCGAGAGGCACTGCGTCAACTTGAAGAAAAGAGCGGCCGGAGTAAATTCAATTATGAAACGGCGCGCGCCGATCTCGACCGGATCTCGCGCCTGGCGCATGATCTGCAGGGAGTGCGCGGCAATGGCGTGCACGCCAGGGCGGTTTTTGCGTGTGGAGCTCAAGGTTTCTGGCGCGAGTACGACCTGCCGGCGCAATTGAGCGGTACCGAGGTTTCCCTTGATCGGCACTTTCATCTGAAACCCCTCGCTCAATTACTGGCGTCGCTTCCCAGCCTGGGCATCGTTTTGGTGGATCGCCGCCGTGCCCGCCTTTTCGATCTGCGACTCGGGCAACTCACCGAACGAATGGATTTCTTTCGTCCTCTCGCCCGCCGGGGACGCAGCGATGGCTTCATGGGGTACGATGCCGGCCATGCCGAGCGGCGGGTCGCCGATGAAACTCGCCAGCATTTCAAATCAGTCGGCGAGGTGCTAAAGGACGGCTTAGAAAAAGGGCTCTTTGAAAAATGGGTTTTGGGTTGCCAGGAGGTTCACTGGTCGCAGTTCGAACCTCAGTTGCACTCTCACGTTTTGCAAAGACTGGTGGGCCGTTTTTATGCCGAGCTGACTCGCGTCAGTCGCGCGGACATTCGCGCGCGCGCCGAGAAAATTGTCGCGGACGCACAATCAAACCGCTGCCACCAAGCCGTACGCGAAGCCATCAACCAGGCGCGGCACAACAACCGTGGAGTTACAGGGCTACGCCGCGTGCTCCTCGCTCTGGAACAAGGCGAGGTCCAAACCCTGCTGGTTGGCCAAAACTACCGCGCCCAGGCGATAGAGTGCGCCGGCTGCGGCCATCTTGACGCCCATCTCATCAGCTTCTGCCCCGTCTGCGGCCGCGAAACCCGGCAAGTCGTAAACGTGGTCGAGGCCCTGCTGCCGCGCGTCATTCAGCGCAACATCGAACTATTCTTCGTGAACGATGACGCCGAGTTTGATCAAGTCGGCAACATCGCCGCCCTGCTGCGGTATCGCTCCGGGCAGAACAATAGAAATGTCCACTCGATATCCGATGTCCCGCCTAACCCCTCCGTAAGCCGTCGCACCGGAGTGGTTGGCCGCTACCGCGGACTAGCCAGCGGTTAGGCCCGGTAACGTCGACTGCCGCCCACCGCCGTTTATGCCTCCGGAACCGCAGCGGATCTGGACTGATCCGGAGTCGGGGAATATTTCTGCGCGGCGTTTTCTTTTCGCGTGGTTGTAATCACAATTACGCTCACCAGCACCAAACTTGTTCCCATGATCGTTCGCGGGCCCAGCGCTTCTCCTCCTAAAAAATAACCGACCAAAACTGCAACCACCGGGTTGACGTAGGCGTAGGTCCCGACTTTTGTAGGCGACTCGTGGTGGATCAGCCAGACGTAGGCGGTGAAGCCGATGATTGATCCGGCAATGATCAGGTAAAGCAGGGCGAGCCAAGCTTGCATGGACACGGTCTGCAAGCGAAAGTGCTTGAATTCACCAAAGCCCGCCGAGGCCGCGAAAAGTAAAATGCCTCCTACCAGCATTTGCGCCCCGGAGCTCATGACCTTCGATTCCGGCAGCGAAAGTTTGCGAGTGAGCACGCTGGCCAGCGACCAGCAGACGGCAGCAAAAACCAGCGCGACCGCGCCCCCTTTTTCCAACGGAGCGTCGCCGAAGTTCACCGACCGGCTCACCAGGACGGCTACTCCGGCAAGGCCGATTAAAAGAGAGGTCCCCAACCGGAAGGTAAGTCTCTGCGAACGCAAAATCAGGATCTCGGCCAGCGCGATAAATACTGGAATTGTTGCCAGCATAACGGCCGCGATGCCCGATGGCACCCGCTGTTCCGCCCAGAACAGCAACCCATAATCCAGCATAAAAATGAGCGCCGCCAAAAACGTAATCGATAGCCACTGTCGCCTGGTCGGTAAAGCTGTGCCTTTCAGCCGCATCCAAACGAAAAGCACCAGCCCGGCGCTAAAGAAGCGCATAGCGGCGAGCAACAGTGGCGGCACTTCGTGTACCCCAACACGGATAGCAAGGAAGGTAGATCCCCAAACGAAATAAATGATGGCGAAAGCCAGCAGAGTCTTCCAACGTTGTGGACGGGAGGCGTCTTGCATTTTTGGCCGCAGGCGGCAAAGACACGAAAACGCCGCTGCCGCTTTAGATCAGCGAGCGTACCTTTTGGAATCAGCTTTCGCTATAAATTGTTTTTATGGGAGCGCTGGCAGTGAGCCGAGGTACAGAATTCGTGGCGATTATCTCTTTAGCAGGCTGGTGTGGCTGGCGGCGCACTGCCAGCGTCCTTCGGTGAAGACCCAGGTGTCGGTGAAGCGTCCCCAGTGTTCATAGGGCTTGCCTTGATAGCTGCCCTTGGTGTGATAGATGCCGACCACGATCGCCGAATCCCCATACATGCTGACTTTCAAATCTTGAATATTGAGGCTGGTTAAATTGAATTGCGGATCTTTAATGTCGGCAAGAAATTTGGCTTTGTCGCTGACTTCGCTGTCGTACTCCGTGTTCACAAAATCGCTGGCGATCATGGAATCGAGGGCCCGGGCATCCCGATTCACCTGAGCTTCGTTCCACAGGCGTTCCATCACCAGCAGTTTGGTCTGCTGCGAGTCATCTTTCGATCTCTGAGCAGAACACTGCCCCAGTGCCGCCAGAGCCAGGACAACGCAACAGCAGGTTGAACGAAGCATGCTAGTACACGTCCGCTCATCCCCACGTGAGGCGGACTCTGCGCGAAGATAGCAGCGGTCTGGGAGGCGCCGCTACGGAAATGCGCGGGAAGAGATTACCAACGTCATGGAAAATGTCGCAAGCTACTTGCGTTAGAAGGACATGCGCCCAAGGGACACCCCCCGCGGCTAAGTGGCAGGAACGGCGTTCCCCGTTTAATTAATAAGCCCAGCGCAGCAGCGCAGCGCCTACGGTAAAACCAGCGCCCACAGAGGCCATCATGACCAGGCTTCCCTTCTTTAGTTTCCCCTGCTCGATCGCAGTATTCATGGCAAGAGGAATCGTACCGGCGGTGGTGTTGCCGTAGCGCTCGATGTTAATCACAACGCTTTCGGGGCGCAGCCCCAACCGCTCGGCCGTGGCGTTGATGATGCGCAGGTTGGCTTGATGAGGAATGAAAGCATCGATATCGGAGCCTTTCAAGCCATTGCGTTCCAGCAACTTGAGGCAGGCTTCGGTCTGTTTGCGGACGGCGAATTTGAATACCTGCTGCCCGTCCTGATGAACATAGTGCATTTTCTTGTCGACGGTTTCGCGGGTTGAGGGGTTTAGGCTTCCGCCTCCAGGCATTTGCAGGAAGCATCCACCGGAACCGTCGACTTCGTGGATGAAATCGATCAGACCCACAGAGTCGTCGTCGCTAGCTTCGAGGATGACGGCGCCCGCACCATCGCCGAAAATCACGCAGGTGGCGCGGTCGGTGTAGTCAATGATGGAAGACATCACGTCGGCGCCGATCACCAGTACCCGCTTGTGCGCTCCGGAAGCAATAAATTGCGCTCCGGTCTGCACCGCATAGATGAAAGCGGAACAGGCGGCGGAAAGATCGAATCCCCAAACACCGGTAGCGCCGAGTTTGTGCTGAACCAGGCAGGCTGTGGAGGGAAAAAACATGTCGGGAGTTACCGTACCGACAATGATGGCGTCCATGTCGCTTGCGGAAAGTCCTCTCTGAGCCAGGGCTTTCTTCGCCGCTTCGACCGCCAGATCGCTGGTGGCCACGCCTTTTTCCACGATGTGACGCTCACGAATTCCGACCCGGGCGAGGATCCAGTCATTGTTGGTGTCAACCATTTTTTCCAGGTCGGCGTTGGTAAGAAGTTTGGGCGGCACATACGTGCCAAGGGCGCTGATTTTGACTCGGGCGCGTGCGGGAGTGGTCAATGAATGCTCCTGAGCGGGTTGCTGAGTACGAGACTCAGTATTTTGCAGGATTGTACGGAGAAAGTCTAACGCCGCGAGGTGTCGGGTCCGGTTCCCCGGTTGCGGAGGAAGGCAAATCAGGCGGCTTGGTGGCTCTTTTCATGCTGCATCCATTCGCGGATGAAGTTGGGGCAAGCCACAATACCGAAATCGCGTCCTTCCCCTCCGATCAAATACACCAGCGCAACCCGGTCGATTTCTTCCAGCCGCGCCAAATCCAGCAGCGGCCACAGAGAGCAATCAATTGCGGTAGAAACCAATTGGTCGAGATGCCTGAGATGGCCCTGCGACAAGCTGCCACCGACGTATATGGTTACGGTTGGAGTGACAGACTTCAGTGGAACATTTCGACCGCGCATGATTTCCTCCCTGCCGCCTGGTAATAGATTGGACTAGTGAGGACGAGGAAGGGCTGCAGCTCTTGCGCAAAGAGTTGTAAAGAGTTGGTAAAGCTATGGCGCGGGCTACTGATTCAAGGCAGGCTTTAAAAATAAGCCAGGCACCGGGAACCCACTGCACACGCAAGAGCCCGTTACCGTTGCTTCCTTCCGGACCTGGCGGGGTTGGCGAGAGTACGTCGCGTGAGACCGATGCCTGACTTGGATCATTCTAGCAAAGGTAGGAGCATTCATTCGGTAACACTGCTCATGTTTTTATTTTTTCTACAAGTTTTTTACGCAAATGGATGGTGACTTTCGGTGCAAGAAATGCACAGCAAAGCCTTCCCTTCCGAGAGCACTTGTCGAACAATAGAGCCTCAGCAGTAAAGGACTCCGCTCGTTGCAGCCGATGCCACAACCCGCCACCCAACCCGGTGTAATCCCGCTGCCTCAGGCAATCAGCAAATACTTTGAACTTTCAATGTATTTACTTGTGCTGATGGGTTTTGGAACTCTATCGAGCACCGGCGGCATAGATTTGACGACAATCGTCCTGGTGGGTGCCGCGCTCGCTTTCAAAGGTTATTTACTGGCCGAGAAACGGCGCATTGTGATCTCCGAGCGCTGGACCGCTCCGCTTACCGTGGCGTATTTCGTTTTTTACGCGGGAGATTATTTCTTGATCTCGCGCAGCTTCCTCACCGCCACCGTACATCTGGTGCTTTTCGCTGTCGTGGTTCGAACCTTCTCTTTGCGTCGCGACCGCGATTACACCATGCTGGCCATTCTGGCTTTCCTGATGGTGCTGGCCTCCGCTGTACTTACCGTGGATAGCGTTTTCCTGTTCTTCTTCGCCGGCTTCATGCTGACCGCCGTAGCCACATTCATTCTGATGGAGATGAAACGGTCGGGACGCGCGTCGAAGTTTCAAGCGCGGCACTCCTATGACGCGCAGGAGCACCGGCATCTGGCTTTCTCGCTGGTCAGGGTGACACCAACTCTGGTTCTGATGATCCTGATGGGTGCGGCGGCGGTGTTCTTTCTTCTGCCACGCATGTCAGCGGGGTACTTAGGCGGTTATTCCTTCGGCAACGATTTTTCCACGGGCTTCAGCGACCGCGTGCAACTGGGACGAATCGGCCAGATTCAACAATCGGATGCGGTGGTAATGCATGTTCAGATTGACGGGGACACCCAGGGCCGCTATGCCCTGCACTGGCGCGGCGTTTCACTCGCCAGTTTCGACGGCAGGAATTGGTCGAACCCGCCGGAGCGCACTCTGCTCCCACGCCAAGCGGACGGAATGTTCGCCATTCCGTTCTTTATGCGCGGATTGCCGAAACCAGCATTCCTACAACCCCAATCTGCGGCAGGCCCTTCTAGCCACCTGATCCATTACCGTGTCCTGATGGAGCCAATCGGAACGAACATTTTCTTTCTCGCCCCTTGGCCGCAGCGGGTGAGCGGAGCCTATCGCACGCTCGAGATTGATGCCGGCGGAGCGGTCTCTGACCTCGACAACCAGCGTTCCGTAAGTCTGTATGAGGCGGACTCAGACATTTCCACCCCGTCGCCGGAGCAACTCCGCGCAGCCGGTGACTTGCTTCCTCCGCTTGCCTGGGCTTATCTGCAACTACCGGGAGTGGATCCACGCATTCCGCAGTTGGCCTCGCAAATTACCGCTGCCTCCTCCAGCAACTATGACAAGGCGGTTGCGCTCGAAAGGTATTTGCAGAGCCATTATGGGTACACGCTGCAACTGCCGAAATCCCCTGTCAAGGACCCCCTGGCAAACTTTCTATTCGAGCGCAAACAAGGGCACTGCGAGTACTTCGCCTCTTCCATGGCGGTAATGTTGCGGACGCTGCACATTCCCTCGCGCGTGGTCAATGGTTTTCGCAGTGACGAGTTCAACGATGTCACCGGCAACTATGTGGTGCGAGCCCGGAATGCGCACGCCTGGGTGGAAGCCTACTTTCCGGGTTACGGCTGGATCACTTTCGATCCCACGCCGGGAGGAGCGGTGAGCGCGCCGCAAGGCTGGGGACGGGCAATGCTGTATCTGGATGCCGCTTCGTCTTTCTGGCGGGAGTGGGTGGTCAGCTATGATTCCGCGCACCAGAGCGTTTTAGGTCAGACGGTACTCAAGGGCACACACAGTTCCGCCGAGCGCCTGCATACGTGGACACGGGTACAGTACGCGCGCTTGATGAACCTGGCTCGCCGAAGCCAAAAGCGCGTCGAACATTCGCCGAGACCATGGCTCGTCCTCAGCGTTTTGATTCTGGTGATCCTGCTGGCGATCGGGAATGCCAGAAGCATTGCGCGAATAATGCGCACCCGAAGTTTGAAGGCGCATCCCGAGCGCTCGCCGGATGCAGCAGCCGCCATGTGGTACGAACGCATGACTCGCCACCTGGCACGGCGGGGGATAAAAAAGACTGCCTCACAAACGGCGCAGGAATTTGTGCAGGTAATCGGCGATGGACGGTTGCGTGAGCCCGTGCAAAAGTTTACCGACTTCTACGAGTCAGCTCGCTTCGGGAACTCCTCTGGCGACGCGCAGCGCCTGCCGGAGCTATTTGAAGAAGTAGAATCAGCCACGAAGAAATAGCCCTACTATGGCCTATTTCCTAGAAGTGCCAGACCACGCCGCCGCCTACAAAGTAATTATGCTGCCGGCTCTTTCCGGTTGGAGCCAGCGGAAAATCGGGCGTTCCCGACCAGAAATCGCGCACATCCAGTCGGAATCCGAAGCGGTGAAAGCGGTGCTGGAAGGGATTGACGTCCAATCCGAAACCGCCTTCGAGTACCCCGGTGGTTGAGGAACTGCCGGGATTGGTGCCATAGAAAAGAAGGTTTTTATTCTGACTGAAGCGGCCGAAGCCACCACCCAGGCTCACCCACGGCGAAACCGCAGTCGAGGGGAATAAGTTCACCCGCACCGCCGGGGTAACGAAGATTTGCTTGTAGTCTTTCGGCACCACGTTGCCGGAGTCGAGGTCTTCATCAAGATTGAAAACCGCAGGCACCTCTCCGGAAACGGAGTAAATGGCGTTCCCTAGAAAGCGATGGGAATAATTCACTTCGAAAGTAAGTCCGTTGCCCGATCGGATCAGGTTGTTGGGAGCGACGGCGCCAGGAATCCCTTGGTCGCTGATAAACGTACGGCCAATGATACCCGCAAGTTGATTCGTCTCGTCCTGGGCCATCGCGGTTGCGCCCAATATGCACATCATGCCTGCCAGTACTGCGATTACGACTGGTTTCCCAGACATTTCCCCTCCAGGATGCGGGATGAAAACATTTCTTCGGTAAGGGTTAGGGTAGCATGAAGCGGAAAGATTTAATCCACAGGCTGCTGCCTTTTATGGTGCCTGGGTCAGCGGCGGCGTGTCCCTTCAATATCAGGTGAGAAGCTTCGATTGGCGGGAAGATGGTAAAATCAATAGATCGAATGCCCTTGAAGAACCTCACTCTCTCCCGGCCCGGAGAAAAATCCACTGGTACCTTGTCGAGCGCAGACGGCGAGGGGGATCGCCCGCAAAAAGTCGGCTTCGTCAGTCTGGGCTGCCCGAAGAATCTGGTTGACAGCGAAGTTATGATGGGCTACCTGGCGCGCGCTGGAGCGGAACTTTCTCCGCGAGCCGAAGACGCCGACGTGATCGTGGTCAATACCTGTTCGTTCATCGAGAGCGCGCAACAGGAGTCGGTGAATGCGATCCTGGAAATAGCCGGCCTGAAGACTTCGGGCAAGGCAAAGAAGTTGGTGGTCGCGGGCTGCCTGGTAGAGCGCTTTCGTGACGAGATCCGCAATCGTATTCCGGAAGTAGACGCGGTGGTTGGCACCGGGGAGCTGCAGAATATTTTAGCGGCGACCGGGGTCGCGCCCGCTCCGGCGCAAAGTAATTCTCCCTTTGTGGTTTTGCCCTCGCGTGCCGAAGGCGATGCGCGCGCGGCGCAAGGGCGTTTCTCCCGCGGACAATGGGATGGCGCTCTCGCCGATTTGCCAAATTATCTGTACGACGAGGACACGCCGCGTATTCTGGCGACCCCGAAATCCACGGCCTACATCAAGATTGCCGAGGGTTGCGATCATCCCTGCACGTTTTGCATCATCCCGCAATTACGCGGCCAGTTTCGTTCGCGGCGTTTTGAATCAGTGGTCGCGGAAGCCGAGCGCCTGGCACAGGGTGGGGTGAGAGAGGTCACGTTGATTGGCCAGGATACGACCTGCTACGGGGAAGATTTTGGCCTGAAAGATGGTTTGGCGCTGCTGCTGGAGAAACTGGCGAAAATCGAAGACCTGCGCTGGGTGCGGTTCTTGTATGCCTACCCCAACAAGATCACGGGTAAATTGCTGGACACGATCGCATCGTCCGATAAAATTTGTTCGTACATGGACGTGCCCTTGCAACATGCCTCGGCGGGAGTACTTAAGCGCATGAAGCGCGGCGGTGGGGCAGAAGTTTTTTTGAAGTCGATTGCGAAAATGCGGCGCGTCATCCCCGGCCTCACTCTACGCACGTCGTTCATTGTCGGCTTTCCTGGAGAAACTGAAAAGGAATTTGAAGAGCTCTGCGAGTTTGTGCGCGAAGCCCAGTTCGACTGGATGGGAACTTTCGCCTACTCCGATCAGGATGGCGCGGACGCCTACGCCCTGGAGAAGAAGCTTTCCCCGCGTGAGATTGAAGGGCGCCGCAAGCATCTGATGGGGATTCAGCAACGGATCAGCAAGAAGAAAAAGAAATCTCTGGTAGGTCAGGAGTTCGATCTCCTGCTCGAAGGCGCCTCCGAGGAAACCGATCTGCTGATGGAAGGTCGCACTCCCATGCACGCCCCGGAGATTGACGGAAAGGTTTTCGTGAACGATTTTCCGGAAGAACTAACGCCGCAGCCCGGTGAATTTTATCGCTGCCAGATCACCGAAGCACATGACTATGACCTGGTAGCCCGGGTTCTGTAGCATCGCGTTGGACACGTGGCCGCCACGCACTCTTGTAGGATTTTCTGACCATGCCTCGCAAACAACCGCTGAAGCTCCGTTGTCCCATCTGCAAAAAAGCTGTGAAAAGCAGCGATCCTGAATTTCCTTTCTGCAGCGACCGCTGCCGCACCATCGATCTCGGCAAGTGGGCCAGCGGCGGTTATGTGATCCCGTCTCCCCTCAGTGAAGAGGACGAACAGCTCCGCCACAGCCTGCCAGAAGACGTGGACAACGAATCGTGAAAGATGCCTCGGAGACGGCGACACCCGTGAGCGGCGGCTCAGCTTCCGACCGTAGCGCCGGCGTCCCGCCGGCAACCTCTGGCGACGTACTGCGCAGGACACCGGTTTGGGCCAGTCCAATCGCTACCCTTTTCGGCGTCGGACATCTGCACCCAGGCCCCGGCACTTGGGGATCAGCGGTAACGGTGTTGTTGTGGGCAGCGCTAGGCTATGGGCTTCCTGCATCGTTACGAACCTCGGTGGCCATCGCCTGCGCTCTCACGGTCACGCTCATCGGCATTCCTGCCGCAACCCGGGTCTCTCGAAGTGCGGGGAAAAAAGACCCGCAGTTTGTGGTGATCGATGAAGTGGCCGGCCAATTGGTCGCTCTGATCGCGGTACCGCTGGCTTGGAAAACCTTTCTGGCGGGCTTTATACTTTTTCGTGTCTTCGATATCTTCAAACCGCCGCCAGTGCGACAATTGGAAGCGCTTCCCGAGGGCAGCGGTATCGTGCTCGACGACGTGGCCGCCGGGTTGTACGCTCTCGCAATTGTGCATCTCTTTCTCCATTTTGGTCTTCTAAAGTAGTGCGGACATTTTTCTCATGGGATTCTCAGATCGCATTCTTGGCAAGAAAAGCGTGAATGGCGGACCGCACATCGAGTCCGTGTCGCCGGAACTGGCCTTAACCGGAGGTGAAGTCCGTATTGCTGGTTCGGGGTTGCGTTCGCTGCACTGGCAGCGTCCACGCGTACAGTTTGGCGATGTCGAAGGCGGAGTCGTTATCAGCTCCGATTCGTTCCTTGTGGCCCGCGTCCCCGAAGGAGCCAGCACTGGCCCAATCGTGGTCGCCGCCGATGGGCATTCCAGCAATCCCCACAACATCCACGTGGCAGTACCCATTGCCGAGAGTCTGCATCCCGTAACCAATCCGGCGCTCGATGCTCAAGGCAACATCTACGCTACTTTCTCCGGCTCGCGCGGCCAAAAGGTCCCCGTCTCGATCTTCAAGATCGATACCAACTACGCCGTGAAGCCCTTCGTTACCGATATGATGAACGCCACCGCAATCGCTTTCGACCGGCAGGGACTGATGTACGCCTCCTCCCGTCACGACGGTGCGGTTTGTCGCATTACCGCCAGCGGAAACATGACTACCTATGCCGAGGGCATGGGAATCGCCACCGGCATGGCCTTTGACCGCAACCAGAATCTTTACGTTGGCGATCGCAGCGGTACCATCTTCAAAATCGGACGCGACCAGCAAGTTTTCGTCTTCGCCACCCTCGAGCCCAGTGTGTCTGCCTACCATCTTGCTTTCGGTCCGCAGGGAGATTTGTTTGTCACCGGACCCACCACTTCCAGCTTCGACGCCGTGCACCGAATCGATCCCCAGGGCACGGTGCACACTTTTTATCGCGGCTTGGGACGTCCGCAAGGACTTGCCTTCGATACCGCGGGCAATTTGTATGTCGCCGCTTCGCTCAAAGGCAAGCGCGGCATTGTGAAGATCACGCCTTCTGGCGCGGCCAGTTTGGAAGTCGCCGGTCACGGGCTTGTGGGCCTCGCCTTCGCCCCCGGACGCAGCGTAATTCTTGCCACCACCGACGCCGTGCATCACCTTTCCTGGAACATTCCCGGTCTGCCGCTCCTGCCAGAGTAAGTTGTTCGTCACACCATTTCTCCGGATCATGCCCATGTTCATCTCTTCGGTTTTTCATTTACACTTTTAGCGGTGAATGCTGAAATCATTGCGGTTGGCTCGGAGTTGCTTACTCCTTTTCGCTCTGACACGAACTCCCTTTATTTAACTGAGCAAATCAATCTGTTGGGAGTCGAGGTGGTTCTGAAAACCATCGTCGGCGATGACCTCAAGCGGCTAGTGGCGATCGCCGAGCATGCATTATTTCGTTCGGAGATCGTAATTCTTAGCGGCGGCCTCGGCCCCACCGAAGACGACCTCACTCGCGAAGCGGTTGCGGAAGCTCTAGGCGTGGCCTTGCGCCGGGATGAAGAAGTGCTGGCTGCCATCGAGCAACGCTTTGCCGCCCGCGGCTGGAAGATGTCCGCCAACAATGCCAAACAGGCGGACGTGCTCGAAGGCGCGATGGTGCTGCCGAACCCAAACGGCACCGCGCCCGGACAATGGCTGAGCGGTAAATTTGATGGCCGCGAACGCATCGTGATTCTGCTGCCGGGGCCTCCGCATGAGCTCAAAGCATTATTCGAATCGGAGTGCCGCGAGCGACTGAGGAGCAAGTTGCCCCGCGCCTTTCTGGCCACGCGAGTCTTGAAGGTGGCTATGCTGGGGGAATCAGTCGTAGACGCCCGTGTGGCGCCAATCTACAAACGCTTCACCGAGGTGCAGACCACCATCCTGGCGGGTCCGGGAGAAATTCAACTGCATTTCAAATCGCGCGCCGATACCATGGAGGCTGCGCAAGCTCGCGTAGACGAGGCCGCCGACGCCGTGGAAGAAGAGTTGGACGACGCCGTCTATTCGCGCAATGGCGAATCGCTCGAACAGATCGTCGGCTATTGGCTGCAGATGCGCAATGCCACGCTGGCGGTCGCAGAATCGTGCACCGGCGGCCTGCTCGGCGAGCGCCTTACCTCGGTCAGCGGCAGTTCTCGCTATTTTGCCGGAGGCGCCATCGTCTATGCCAACGCAGTCAAGAGCGAATTGGCGGGCGTTCCCGCTGACATGATCGAGCGTCATGGCGCCGTCAGCCGCGAAGTGGCGGCGGCCTTGGCCGAGGGCATCCGTTATCGCTGCGACGCTACTCTCGGCGTCGGCATCACCGGCGTGGCCGGGCCCGGCGGAGGAACTCCCGAAAAACCAGTGGGACTTGTTTTTCATGCTCTCGCCAGCGCGAGTGGCACGGAAGTGATCGAACGCAATTTCCCCGGAGATCGTAAACGCATTCGCTGGTTCGCTACCACTTTGGGGCTCGACATGGTTCGAAGAAAGTTAATGTAAAAAAGTTTTGCCCACCAGCAGCGAGCCAGGAACTCCGAGTTCGTAGCTCGACGCTCGCGGCTCGAAGCTCACTATGCGTCTCTTTGTTGCTCTCGACATCGACGACAACATTCGCAAGCGCATCGCCCGCTTCCTTGATGGCATTCGTGAATTCGCTCCGGACGCACGCTGGGTGCGTCCGGAATCGCTGCATGTCACGCTCAAATTTATCGGGGAACAACCTTCCGAAGACGTTGCACAAATCAAGCAATCGCTAGGAACGGTTATCGCCAACTCGTTCGAAGTCAAGTTTAGCGGGTACGGATTCTTCCCTGGCGCACGCGCTCCCCGCGTTTTCTGGATGGCCAGCGACGGCGGAACACAACTGACTACACTGGCTGCGATGGTGGACGCAGAACTGGCGCCACTCGGCATTCCCAAGGAAGAACACGCCTTCAGTCCGCACTTAACCTTGGCACGCGGCGGCCCCGGCTCCGGTTCGCCCCACCGGCGGAAGACTGACCAGGGACATCTCAGCTTTCAACGCCTTCAGGAAAAACTGGCGGCGCTTCCAGCTCTAGATTTTGGTACGATGGCGGCCCGTGAGTTTTTCCTGTACCAGAGCCAAAATGCGCCAGACGGTTCAAAGTACACCAAGTTGGCTCAATTTGCTTTACGATAGCCAACCGGCCTCACCGACACCTTGCCAACGATCCTCATCATCGCTGTAGTCAGCTACCTGCTGGGCTCGATCCCCTTCGGATATCTGCTGGTACGGATCTTTCGTGGAGAAGACGTGCGGCAAAGCGGCAGCGGAAATATTGGCGCGACCAATGTCTCTCGCAAATCGCCTGTGCTGGGTATCATGACGCTGTTGCTGGACGCACTGAAGGGCGCGGCAGCCGCTGGTCTCGCCTACCTGCTGTCCGCCAGAACCGCGGAAGGAACAATTTCTTACCGCGCAGTGTCATTGGCGGCCCTGTGCGCGGTTATCGGTCACATGTTTCCGCTGTGGCTGAAGTTTCGCGGAGGCAAAGGGGTGGCCACAGGGCTCGGTTCGTTCTTAGTAATCGCTCCAAAAGCGGTGCTGGTAGCGGCAGGGATCTTCATCGCCATCGTCCTCATCTCTCGCTACGTATCGCTGGGGTCAATTATGGCTGTTGCGGCTTTTCCGCTGTTGGTCTTCTGGATGCGCGCCTACCGCGGCGTGCCCCAGGCCTTGGCACTCATGGTTGCCACTTCTCTCCTCATCATTCTCAAGCACCATGAAAACATACGGCGGCTGGTTGCAGGCACCGAAACTCGCATGGGAGCCAAACGCGCATGAGCCAGATCGCCATCATCGGCGCGGGAGCCTGGGGCACCGCCCTCGCTATTGTCCTCGGCCGCAAAGCTTCCCATCGTGTCCGCTTGTGGGCTCACGAAGCGGAAGTCTGCGAAAGCATCGTCCAAAGACGGGTGAATGAAAAGTTTCTCCCCGGCCAGCAGATTCCGACTTGCGTCACGCCCTTCAATAGCCTCGACGCTGCACTCGAAGGCGCCGAAATTGTAGTAAGCGTGATGCCGTCCCAACACTGCCGTGGCCTCTTCGCTCAGATGCGTCCACATCTTCGCGAGCACACCATGATCGTGAGTGCAACCAAAGGTTTGGAAGAAAACTCGTTGCTGCGCATGACCGAGGTGATTGCTCAAGTGCTCCACCACCCCGGCCGTCAGGCGCCGCGCATTGCCGCACTCAGCGGACCATCGTTCGCACTCGAAGCCGCCCGCGGCGATCCTACCGCTATCACTGTCGCATCTGACGATAAGAACTTGGCGAATGCAATCCAGCAGGAATTCAGCCAAGCCAGCTTTCGTGTTTACACCAATGACGATCCCATCGGCGTCGAGCTGGGCGGAGCCTTGAAGAACACAATTGCCATTGCCGCCGGAGTTTGTGCCGGACTCGGATTGGGCCACAACTCGGTCGCCGGCCTGATCACCCGTGGCTTGGCTGAAATGACGCGTCTGGTGGTCGCATGCGGCGGTAAAGCAGAAACCATGGCGGGCCTCGCCGGTCTCGGCGACCTGGTTCTCACTTGCACCGGCGGGCTATCCCGCAATCGCAGCGTCGGCGTCGAACTTGGCCGAGGTCGTAAACTCCCCGAAATTCTTGCTGGTATGCACGGCATGGTTGCCGAAGGAATCTTTACCACCACTGCCGCCGTAGGACTAGCGCGGGCGCGGAACGTCGAGATGCCGATCACCGAGCAGATGTATGCCATTCTGCATGAGGGCAAGTCC
This sequence comes from uncultured Acidobacteriota bacterium, assembly GCA_963758565.1. Taxonomy (GTDB): domain Bacteria; phylum Acidobacteriota; class Terriglobia; order Terriglobales; family Acidobacteriaceae; genus Sulfotelmatobacter. Next base: position 490,513 of record CAVWVX010000003.1, read on the forward strand.
CCGCAAGATGCCATTCACCAATTAATGACACGCAGCAGCAAAAGCGAAATCCTGCCCACTTGAGCAGCTGCGAAAGCGCATTTCGTGCCAAACCCGCTCCAGACGGTCGCTTCCGTTGGTACTTTGGTAATGGCATAGCTGACAGTTTTTCCCGCCTGCCGCTACCCTCCACATTAAAATTCTATAGATACCCGTGAACTCTGCCGCCACTTCGATCGACGGCGCTTCCGAAATCAATCAGGGGAGCGCCTCGCCTGCCCACGCCCCCAACCCGGCGCGCATTCCGATCTTGTACGTAATCCTGGGCGTGCTGCTGATTATCAGCATCGTGCCCATGTATTTCTACTCGGCGCAAGTGGAGGCCATCAACCGCGACCGCTTGAAGACCAACGAAATGTTGCTGCAGAACACCGTGACGCGCTCGTTGGCCGACGATCTCTCGCAGCATGAGCGCTCCCTGCGCATGATGCTGGCCAACCTCTCATCCGCGATTCAGGTAGCCAGTGGCGGCGATATCGGCAGCAAGAACATCGAAGCCCCCGAATTGCGCGCTCTGCTCGAACAGTTTGTTTCCTCTTCGGACGAGGTTGCTTACGCTACTTTGTTGAATTCTGAAGCCAAGGGCGTTTCGGCCGGACGAATTGCGCCGGACGCTTTTCTGCAGCGCGAGTTGCAACACGCGTATGACGCCGCGCGCGATGGCCGCGCTTATAAAGGCCAGGCGCTCCAGGTGGAGGATGGCAAAACCTCCCGTACCGTGGTTCTGGTCAGCAGTCCGGTCAGTTATGGCGGTCGCTTCCTCGGCATGATCGGCGCGGTCGTCGATCTGCAATTTCTGATTCGCCGCCTGCAGGAAGTTGGCGGCGGCGGCCTGATCCCTTATGTTGTGGACGCGCAAGGCCGCCTGGTCGCCGCAGGCACCCCACACTACGTAACCGGCCAGGACATGAAGAATCTCGAAATCGTCCGCAATTTTGTGGACGAAGGCAACAAGGCGCAACTGGCTGCCACCAAAGAATTCACTGTTCGCGAAGGCACAAAAGATGTCGAGATGCTGGGCACGTACAGCCCCGTCACGCCGCTCGATTGGGCGGTGGTGGTACAGAAGCCCCAGCTTGAGGCCTACCGCGGCGTGATCGAGATGCAGCGTACGGCGCGCTTGCTGGCGCTGCTCGCCGTCCTGCTGAGCATTGGTGTTAGTATTTTCGCGGCCCGCAAGATTACCAATCCCTTGCAGATATTGACCGAATCCGGCCGGGCGCTGGCGCGCGGAGACTTTTCCCAGCGGGTTCACTTGCGCAGCCGCACCGAAATTGGCGAGCTTGCCGAAACTTTCAATACTATGTCGCAGGAACTGGAACAGTTCGTCGAAGACCTGAAGCGTGCCGCCGAGGAAAATCGCGCCTTGTTCCTGGGCTCCATCCAAATGCTTGCCGGCGCGGTCGACGAAAAAGATCCCTACACGCGCGGCCACTCCGACCGCGTCACTCGTTACTCGCTGATGATAGGCAAGGAGTTAAATCTGGACGCGGCCTTCATGGAAACAGTGCGCATCTCGGCTCAGCTTCATGACGTCGGCAAAATCGGCATTGAAGATCGTATCCTCAAAAAGCCCGGAGCTCTCACCGCCGAAGAGTTCGAAGTCATGAAGACACACACGACCAAAGGCGCAAACATTCTCCGGCCGGTCACGCAACTGGCTGAAATGCTGCCGGGCATCGAACTGCATCACGAAGCGCTTGATGGCCGCGGCTACCCTTACGGTCTGCAGGGGGAGCAAATTCCTCTGCTGGCTCGCGTAATCGCAGTCGCCGATACCTTTGACGCACTCACCACCAACCGCCCCTACCAGCAAGCTCATACGCCCGAAGAAGCTTTCAAGATTATTCAGAATCTCGCCGGCAAGCGGCTTGACCCTGAGGCGGTGAAAGCGCTACTGGCGGTCTATAGCCGTGGAGAAATTCGCATTCAGCGCATTGCCATCAAGCGCGCCGTACCCGCTCCGGATGCCGGCGTTGTTGTGGCCGACACCGTATCCGCGCCGGTTCCCGTGCGCACTTCTGCCAAGGCTGCCAGTCTCCAACGCACTCCTGTTTGATTCGTTCCACGACCATCTTCTTCGCGTCCGCCGTCGCCCACTCGTTCTTTATTCCGGACAATTCGCCGAACTCTGCATCTTCGACCGCTATAATCATCTTTCGGGATTTTTTCATGATTCAAACTCTGTTCGGCAGTCTGGAAGAAGAAAAGAAAACCGGCCTCTTCGAGCGCATGAAGCAGGCGGTCACGCGCACGCGCGAAAATCTCGCCGAGCGCATCGACGAAGTTGTCGCCTTCGGCAAGGAGATCGACCGCAATACCCTCGACGATCTCGAGGCCACTCTGATCGCAGCCGACCTGGGCAACAGCACAACCCAAGAAGTGTTAAGCAAACTTCGTGACAAGGCTGACCGCAAACAAATCAAAGATGTGCAGGAATTAAAGCGGCTGCTGAAAGAAGAACTCCTGGCCATCTTAACCGCCGCCAACAATCGTCCGGTGCAGCGCGTGGAGGGCTCACCGGAAGTGATTCTCGTAGTAGGTGTGAATGGCACCGGCAAGACTACAACCATCGGCAAATTGTCACAGGTCTTTCGCGCCAGCGGCAAGAGCGTTCTTTTGTGTGCCGCAGATACCTTCCGCGCGGCTGCCATCGATCAACTGGAAATCTGGGGACAGCGCACCGGTACTGAAGTCATCAAAACCAAGCCCGGCGGCGATCCCTCCGCCGTATTGTTTGACGCCTTGCAGGCCGCCACTGCGCGCAAGACAGACTACGTAATCGTTGATACAGCCGGACGCTTACACACCAAGACCAGCCTGATGTCTGAGTTGGAGAAAATGCGCCGCACCGCCCAACGAATTATTCCCGGAGCGCCACATGAAACCCTGCTGGTGATGGACGCCACAACCGGCCAGAACGGATTGCAGCAGGCAAGGTTGTTTACCGAATCAGCGGGTGTCACCGGTATCGTGCTCAGTAAACTCGACGGCACCGCCAAAGGTGGCGTGGTGGTCGCCATCTCCCGCGAATTAGGGCTGCCCGTGCGCTTCGTTGGCGTCGGCGAAAAAGTTGGCGATCTGCTGCCATTTGATCCCAAGGAATTTGTGGATTCGCTATTCGAATAAGTATCTGCATCCCGCAACGTGCCTCAAGATTCTACTGACGAGCAGTTCCTGCGACGCGCGCTCGATCTGGCGCGCCAGGGCATCGGACTCGCTTCCCCCAATCCTCACGTGGGCGCGGTCATCGTCGACTCGGCCGGCAAAATCGCCGGAGAAGCTACCTACACTTATGCCGGCGTGAAGCACGCTGAGGTGCTTGCCTTGGCGCAAGCTGGCGAAAGGTCACGCGGCGGCTCGCTCTACATCAACCTCGAACCGCACTCGCACCAGGGTCGAACACCTCCCTGTACAGATGCCCTGATTGCAGCCGGCATCCAGCGCGTGGTCGCGTCGATGCCCGATCCCAACCCCAAGGTGAGTGGACGCGGATTTGAGCGCTTGCGCTCCGCCGGAATCAACGTTGAAATTGGATTGCTCCAAGCGGAAGCGCGCCGGCTCAACGAAAGTTTCGCGCGCTACATTCGCCATGGCGTGCCGTTCGTGATGCTCAAGTCTGCCATGTCGCTCGACGGCAAGATCGCGCCACCCCCATCATCGCCATCTCACCGCACGGAAGGAATTCCTGCTGGAGGATGGATCACCGGCCAAGCCGCCCGCGCCCACGTACATCTGCTGCGCCACCAAAGCGACGCCATTCTGGCAGGCATTGGAACCATCCTCGCAGACGACCCACTGCTCACCGATCGCAGCGGAAAACCTCGGCGGCGCCCGCTCCTGCGTGTGATCCTGGACTCGCAACTTCGATTGCCCCTGGCATCACGCATCGTGCAAAGCGTCAACAAAAACGAGTTGGAGAGCGATGTCCTCGTATTTTGTTCCTCGGGAGCGTCGGCCAGGAAACATGAACTGGAATCGCGTGGCATTCGAGTGGAAGAAGTTCCCTTGGCATCCCACCGCGGGCTCGACCTTCACGCAGTCCTCAATCGTCTCGCACAACTCGAAATCACCAGCTTAATGATCGAAGGCGGAGCGACCGTAAACGCTGCAACCCTTACTGCCGGCGTGGTGGACAAAGTGTTCTTCTATTACGCCCCCACAATACTGGGCGGGGCGGCCGTAAGTTTGTGTGCGGAATCCATGACTGAACTTTTCCCTGATACACTGCGCCTCACCAATCTCCAGACATGTCATTTCGGAAATGACATCGCCATAGAAGGTTATCTCCGCGACCCCTACCGGGACTAGTTAACGACGGCCTCTGCTTCTGCATCTTTGCGTGCGCGGCGGTGAAAGCCGTCTGTCGCCTGTGCGAGGGGTTTATGATATTTCCTTACGTGCTGAGGTCTTCATGTTCACTGGAATCGTAGAAGAGACGGGTAAAGTTGCGCACATCGAGCAGCGCCGCGAAAATCGCCGCATCACCATCGCCGCCAAGGAAATACCGAAACAATTGAAAACCGGTGACAGCGTCTCGGTCAGCGGCGTTTGCCTCACCGCGCTCGAAATCAAGCCGGAATCATTCTGCGCCGATCTCGCGCCTGAAACCTGGCAGTGCACTTCGTTCTCCCGCATCCATCAGGGTGCCGTGGTGAACCTGGAACTCCCCATGCGAGCCGACGGCCGCTTCGGTGGCCACATAGTGCAGGGTCATGTCGATGGCGTCGGAAAACTCATCGCTTTGGACCGCATCGCCGGCTCGGAAAATTTCTGGCTGCGAATCGAACTTCCCGGCGAAATCGAGCATTACACCGTTCATAAGGGTTCCATCTGTATTGAAGGCATCAGCCTCACGGTTGCCAAGCTTGAGGGCAACCAGTGCACCGTCGCCATCATTCCCCATACCGTAGAAATGACCAACCTGAATTCGCTGAAGCCCGGCGATCCCGTCAATCTTGAAGCTGACGTGATTGCGAAGTATGTCGAAAAGATGTTGAGCGGGAAACCTTCCGAGAGCAGTCTCACCGCGGAAGAATTAGTGCGGCAGGGATTCTAAGAGCAGCGTTCAGGGTAAGCCGTCAGCGATTTCATCGCAACACTTCCTCCGGGGCTATGAGAAACGGGCGATCAAACACGATCATCCTTGATGAATACAACTTTGGACTGTGCGCTCACTGCATTCACGCCCGGCAAATTAAATCCGATCGCGGCGCAATTTTTCTGCAATGCCGACTCTCGTTCGGCGACTCACGTTTTGCCAGGTATCCTCGTCTTCCGGTCGTAACCTGCACCGGCTATCAGCGGCAGCCAGCAGCTTTCTCGGATACACCAGGCGATCCTGACCAGTAACCTCTGCCGCTGCTGTTACACCCCCATCTTCAGTTCATCCAGTTCCAGGAATTCCTGCACGATCGGCTCGTTGCATTTTTCCATTTCCGCTGAAGTCCCGAAGAAAATTGCTTTCCCTTCATACAAGAACACCAAGCGCTCCGCCAGTTTCTTAGCCAGGCGCATATCATGGGTCACGACGATGCTGGTCAGGTTCAACTGAATTTTCAACCGCTTGATAAGATCGCCCAGCAACTGAGCCATCAACGGGTCGACCATAGTTGTCGGCTCGTCATACAAAACGCATTCCGGACGCGCCGCCAGCGCCCGCGCAATCGCCACCGACCGCTTCATCCCCGTGGAAAGATCCGAGGGCAGCAAGTCGCGCATCTCCTGCACACCAACCATCTTCAGCAAGCCGTCAACAATCTCGTAGATCTGCTCCTCGCTCAAGTCACGACTCTCGCGCAAGGGAAAGGCCACGTTCTCTCCCACCGAAAGTGAATCGAACAACGCCCCGTTCTGGAACACCATGGTGACTTTTCTGCGGATCGCTTCCATTTGAAACTCAGTAAAGTCGGTAATGTCTTCTCCGGCCGCGATCACACGCCCCGCATCTGCCTTGAGAAATCCCATCAGCAATTGCAGCGACACCGATTTGCCCACGCCGCTGCGTCCCAGAATGCAAACCGTCTCGCCGGGCATCACATTAAAACTCACGCGATCAAGAATCACTTTTTCGCCGAATGCTTTGCACACTTCGCGAAACTCAATGTAAGGTTTTTGGATCGTGTCAGGCATAAATCGTGTCAGGCATAAAGTGAGCGCTGAATTGTTACGCGTTAATCAGAATATTGCAGAGCGCTGGACCTCCCGCAACTCCTCGGGAGTATTCAGGTTTCGAAAAATAGCCGGCGAAAATCCAGCCCGATCTAGTTCCTCCTGCTCGATGGCCCGGACGCGCAGCTTATCCAGCACCCATCCTATTTTGTACTGGCCAGCCCGCAGCGCCTCTTCCACCGCATCGGCGAATTCCCGGCGGTAAATCGCGCACAAAGGCTGCCAGCCCTCCTTCCCGCGCGGAACCACCGCAACCTCTTCCGCCGACTCTCGCACCTGTTTGATCAAGTATTGCAACAGCGCCCACGAAATCAACGGCGTATCCACTGCCAGCATCAAGTTAAGGTCGGTCGTGGAATCGCGCAATGCCGCATGGATTCCGCCCAGCGGTCCGCATTCCCGGAACACATCTTCCACCACCGGCGCAAATGCCGCGAACTTTTCCCGGCTTCCCACGATACGCACCTCGGAAGTAACCGAAGCGGCCAACTCCAGTGCACGCGCCAGAAGCGTGCGGCCCTCGAACTCCACAAAGGCCTTATCCCTGCCCATGCGGCTGCTCTTACCCCCAGCCAGGATAAAGGCGGTCAAATCCGGCGCGCCGTCCATGGGCCGATGATACACGGAGTCGCAATGAGATCGGCGCATGAACGCCGAACTCCCGCTAACCTGCTGCCTTCATTGCTCTTACGTCTCGCATCGTACACAGCCCAACACGAAAGTAACCTTCCCAAAAACCGGGTGTCAGGCGATGATACTTCTGCAACCGGAAGTGCGATCAGCCCGGAAGTAACCAATCATGCCGCAAAAAATCATGGATGTTCTGATGCTTGGCCGCTGCTCCCACGAATTTTCCTGGCCCCGGCGTGGTGCGGATGGCGAGTATTACCAGGTTTGCCTGCTCTGCGCCGCTGAGTACAAATACGACTGGACCACCATGCGCCGCACCCAGCGCCTGGAACATACCAAGCCTGATACGGTCGTACGGCGCAATCACTCGCGGGAGAAGCGACCTTCGTGGACGCCTCGTGCCCGCCGCCTGAAGTTAGATCTTGCTCTCCGCTACCGCGTTAACAGCACCAGCACCTGGCACGAAGGGCACATCGAAAACATCAGCCAGACCGGCATTCTTTTTAACGGACCGCAGCAGTTGCCCGTTAATGCTCTGATCGAAATGGTGTTTGAGATGCCCGAGGAAATCTCCGGCCAGAAAAATCGCAACGTCCTTTGCCAGGGCAGGGTGATTCGCAGCAAAGAACAGGCCGGCAAAGAAGAGAAACGGCCAAAGGATGAAGCCGAGGATACTTCCGGCCTCTTAGCCGCTTCCATCGTCGACTATAAGTTTATTCACTAGAGATTTCGCGCGACTGCAAGCACCCTTCACTCAGCTTTGTGTCGCTTTGTGAAGGATGTTTCTTACCCGCTCTCCCGCCCAAGAATCATTCGCCAAAACCCACCGTCCGATCTAGACTGTAGTCGAGAAACTGGGCGCTGCTAACCGCGTCTCTCCGGAGTCTGTTATGAATCGACTCTTTTCAACTTTAATTCTCCTCACACTTTTTTCCATTGTCGGCTGCTCTCGTAAGCCCGACGATGCCAAAGTCTCGAGCGAGATCCAAAACAAATTCAGCCAGGACTCTGGCCTCTCCAGTAAACATCTCACCGTGCAGGCCAGCAACGGCGTGGTGACGTTATCCGGTTACGTCGAAAACGACGCGCAACGTGCCGCCGCCTCCCGCCAGGCCGCCGCAGTGGACGGTGTTAAAGAGGTCGTCAATAACCTGCAAGTCGGCAATCCATTGTCTAAAACGCCTCCCGCCCGCGCCGCCGCGAACCCGCCTGCCCCTCAAGCTATTGCGGACTCTCGCGGAAAGAAGATTCGCTCCTCAACTACTCCGTCTGAACCCGCCGCTTCTGCACCCGAACCCGAGGGCGTTGCCCAGAACTCCGTGGCCACCACCCAGGATGCTCCGCTCGTCGATCCCCCGCCGCCCCCGCCACCTCCCGCGGCGCCGCCTGCGCCCACCAGAGTCACAATCGAGCAGGGTTCCGCTATCTCGATCCGCCTTATCGACAGCATCGACAGCGAAAAGAATCAGGTCGGCGAAACTTTTCACGCATCCCTGAACACTCCTCTCTCTGCCGAAGGCGCAGAGGCAGTTCCCGCTGGAACCGAAGTCGCCGGCCACATCGTCGATCTCAGAAGCGCCGGAAAATTCAAAGGACAATCCCTCGTTGTGCTGCAACTCGACAGCCTCACCTCGAACGGCAAAAGCTACGAGTTGCAGACCGACCAGTACCGGAAGGAAGGCTCATCCCGCGGCAAGAACACAGCTGAAAAAGTTGGCGGCGGCGCCATCGTCGGTGGCATCATCGGCGCCATCGCCGGAGGAGGCAAAGGCGCTGCCATCGGATCCGCCGCCGGGGCCGGCGTGGGCGGCGGCGCGCAGGCAGCCAGCAAAGCCCAGGCCGTCAAACTTCCTTCAGAAACAATTCTGAATTTCACTTTGCAAGCGCCCTTGACCGTCGCCCGTCCCACTGATTCAAATGCCAATCGCCCTAAGCTCGACACTTCAAACTGAACGTCGGCGCTCATACTGCTCGCTGGTGAACTTCCGGGTTTCGTTTTTTGGAACACGCACGAGGATTCGCTGCCTGCTCCGACCTGCAGAAAATATTGCCCGCCGCACCTTCCTATCTCCAGCAAAATCATCGCCTTCTCTTCTACTTTTCCGCCGCGCTCTGTTCCGACTCCGTAACAGCAAGCATTTTTTTGTGCCGTCACCCCCAATCTGCGTTAGAAAGCGCTCCACTGATTTCGAACATCCCTGCACCTCACTGTTAGAAATCAGCCGGCGTCTTCGCGCTACTTAGTCTTGCTCTAACGCAATCTGAAAATGAACGATCGTTTCCGTTAAGGGAGTTCCCTGCTCTCACGGGACGCAAGTGTGCTTCGTAGAGCTTCGAACTGCAGCTCCAAAGGAAGACCAGAGGAAGATCGAACGGAGTATCGAAAGGAAGACCGAACGGAAAGAATCGTCCGCGTATCGTCGTCAGCCAAACATTGCTCGTAGATAGCAATCGACAAGGAGGAGTTGTGATCAAGACAGCCAAGCTCGCCTTAGTTTTCACTCTGGCAGTGCTGTTCTTCACCGGAACGGTTTCTGCTCAAACCGACCCTGGAGTACAAAGCGGCAACCGCGGCACCGGTGCGGCCCTCTCCTCGGTTCTCTCCAACAGCCCCTCAGGCATTCTTTCCTTTTTCACTGACGGCCAGACTCGCTTTCAAGCCGTGGAATCCGTCTCCAAAAGTTCGACCGGCAACAATGGTCTGGGCCCGCGTTTCAACTCGACCAGTTGCAGCTCATGCCATGCGCAACCGGCCGTTGGAGGCACAGGGGCAGCAATCAATCCCCAGGCCAGTTTCACCAGCAACGGCACCGCCCCGAAAGATACCACCCCGTATTTCGTCACCTCCACCGGTCCCACGGTAGAAGCCCGCTTCCCTTTTTATTTCAACAGCAACGGCACGCCCAACTACAACGCTCCCAACGGCGGCGTGGAAACCCTTTTCACTGTGAGCGGTCGCTCTGACGCCGGCTCCTGCAGTTTGCAGCAGCCCAGCTTCAACACCGCCGGCTCCTACGGCAACATCATCTTCCGCATTCCCACGCCAACTTTTGGTGCCGGCCTCATCGAGAATCTCGATGACTCCACTCTGCTGGCCAACGCGCTGGTCAACAACAACAACTACCTCGGCATCTCGGGTTCGTTCAATCACAATGGCAACGACGGCACCATCAGCCGCTTCGGTTGGAAGGCGCAAAACAAGTCGCTGCACATTTTTGCCGGCGAGGCCTACAACGTAGAGATGGGCATCAGCAATCTGCTCTTCCCGCAGGACCGTCCTCTTCCTGGCGAGGATGGCGGCGGCAGCTCTGGCCTCACCGGGTTCCCTTCCAGTTGCCTGAACCTCTCTGGAACCGGCTATCCGGAGGATAGTTCCAATCCCGCGGCCACGCCGAACTCTGCTGTCCTCGACGACGTTTCCGCCTTTGCCAACTTCATGCGCGCTCTCGCTCCGCCGCCCACCGGCTCTGTGGTGCTGAATGGATCGACCGTCAGTTCCAGCACGATCTCTTCCGGGGCGTCGCTCTTCAGCTCGATCGGTTGTGCCACCTGTCACAACCCCACGGTAGGGACCACGCAGACTTCGAACTTCACCTCGTCGCTCAGCAAAACCCCGGTCAATGCCTATTCGGATATTGAAATCCATCACATGGGCTCCGGCCTGGCGGATAACGTCTCGCAAGGCGGTGCCGGTGGCGATCAGTTCCGCACAGCTCCTCTCTGGGGATTGGGCCAGCGCATCTTCCTGATGCATGATGGCCGCACCACCAATCTGCTCAGCGCCATCGATGCTCACGAAAGCAACGGCAGCGAAGCCAATACGGTCGAGGGAAACTTTGACAATCTCTCTACCACGCAACAACAGCAAGTCCTGGACTTCCTGCGCTCGCTGTAGGGAAAACATCGGGCGAGACGCCTCCAACGCCGCTCGCCCGACTCTTTTTGCAACCGATTGCACTGAATCAAACCGCTAGGGAGCCTATGCGCACCTTCATCCCGACCCTGCTGCTTTCTCTCTCCACCCTCGTCTTCTCGCAAATCCCGCAAGCCTCAAACAAAAACGGTGGCGATTTCTCCACCACCTTCCAACCCGGCGCGCAAATTCCCAAGGGCACCATCCTCGTCAAAGGAGCGTGGTCCAGCTCCAGCGATTCTGTAACCCCCGTTCCCGAAGGCGGCTCCGTCGCCAACAATACTTTCAGCGGCCCTTATTTCGGAATTACCTACCCGCTTCCTCAGGATTGGACAGAAAAATATAAAGGCCCGCCTCCTTCTGTGACCGGACGCTACGTCCTTGCCGAACTGCGGCCTTCTGCCACTTTTAAAGGTCCCGCCAAAGGAACAATCCTCTTTACCGCCGATGACCTCTTCTTCACCCCTCTGCCCGCCAGCAACGCTCTCGAACTCGTAAATTATTCCAAAGATCACCTGCAGGCCGATTACAAGGTGGAGATGCCGCCCACTCCCACCACCATCGCTGGCCACCCTTTCACTTTCTTCGCCTACTGGTCACCCGCGGCGGAGCTTCACTGGTACGTCCTCGCCACTGAAATTCGCTGCCACGCCGTCAACATTATCGTCACCAGTCGCGATACCAAAATGCTTGAGAATCTGGTGCTCGATCTGAACCGGATGAAATTACCCGCAGAAGCCACCCCCATGGCTGGCGCTGGCGGAGGTGATGTTCCTGTCTGCATCAAGGGTTATGTCACTGACGCCAGCGTCCTCGCGCGCGTCGATCCGGTTTTTTCAGACCACAAGTTCAACCCCGTTCCCGTCCGTATCATCATCGACAAAGAAGGCAAGGTGAAACACGTTCACTTGCTCAATGCCTTCCCTGATCAAGCCAAAGCCATCACGGACGCCTTGGCCCAATGGCGCTTCAAACCCCTCCGCCGCAACGGTCAGTTCGTAGAAGTAGAAACCGGAATCATGTTTGGACGAGCCCATTTGCCGAGCACATCTTCCACAACCGCCACCGAATGAATCAGCCCTGAAACGCCGCCCAGTTTAGAGACTATGTAAGGCGCAAACCTGAGCGTCCCGCCTTCGCGAGTTCCGAGCTAACAATTCGTTCGCATGCGTGCCCAACCAGATCTTCCCCGCCTCGCGCCACGGTCACATCCGCCGGAAGGGGTACGGGGGCATCGCTTTCGAATAGGCATCCGCCAAGCCCTTCCGGCATCTAACCATGCAATGGTCAGGGGCATAAGGCGCTCTGTTGCGACGCGCCGGGTGGTAAATTGTTACTTGCAGTTATTCTTGCCGCGGCCTGAAAGATAAATCGTTGGCCACAAATCACAATTCGAATGGAAAGCCGCACACCAGCAAAGGCCGGACCTGGCTGAGTGTCGGAATTGTGGCCGCCGCGCTGGCCTTGATCCCTGTGTTTACGCGGCCCGGGCCATTGAAAATTCGGGCTACTACGCTGGAGCGTGGACCGATCCGCAGCTTGATCTCCACCAACGGAAAGGTTGAACCCATCCGGAATTTTGAAGCACACGCTCCGGTTGCCACCACCGTGAAGCGGTTGTTGGTGAAAGAGGGAGATCACGTGCGCCAGGGCCAGTTGCTCTTGCAACTCGATGATGGTGACCTGCGAAGCCAGGCCGCACGCGCCCAGGCGCAGATGAAATCAGCGCAGGCCGACGAATCAGATTTAACCGGAGGCGGCACTCACGAAGAGCAGCTCACCCTGGATTCTCAATTGATCAAAGCTCGCACCGCTCGCGACGATGCGCAGCGCAATCTGGATGCCTTACGGCGATTGCAGCAACAGGGCGCAGCCTCTGCAGGAGAGGTCACGCAAGCCCAGGAAGCCGTACAGCGCGCCCAGGCCGACACTACGTTGTTGGAGCAAAAACAGAAAGACCGTTACTCGAAGCCGGAGGCCGCAAAAGTTGTGGCCCAGGGCGCCGAAGCTCAGGCGGCCTACGAAGCTGCGGAAGACGCGCTCTCAAAGTCCAGCGTGCGCTCTCCCTTTGACGGCATTGTCTACGCCCTTCCTGTGAAGCAGGGCGCGTATGTACAGACCGGCGACCTCTTAGTCCAGGTGGGCGATCTGACGAAGATGCTGGTGCGAAGTTTTGTGGACGAGCCTGAAATCGGACGCCTCGCCCCAGGTCAGAAGATCGAAGTTACCTGGGATGCAATTCCCGGCCGCGTATGGAATGGCACGGTCAATGCGGTTCCGGCCACGGTAAAGCTGCGCGGCTCGCGCAATGTGGGCGAAGTCACTTGCACTCTGGATAACAAAGATTTGCGCCTCCTGCCGAACGTGAATGTGGGTGTAACCGTGATCACCGCGGAACACGACAACGTCCTCACTTTGCAGCGCGAGGCCGTGCGCATGGACGACACGAAGCCGTACGTCTATCAGGTGATCGACGGCACCCTGAAACGTCGCGAGGTAGAAGTTTCGTTGCAGAATTTGACCCGCGTTGAAATCACCTCGGGCCTTCCCGAAAACTCTGAGGTAGCTTTATCCTCCGCCGATACCAAGCCGCTTGCCGATGGCGCTCATGTAAAAGTGGTGCCCTAGCCAATGTGTGAGCCCGGAACTTTATCTGCAAAGTGTATTTCTTATCTTTCCAAACCGGCGGCTTTTGGCGCTGAGAAATCCGCCTGCTCTGCGCGATTCACTCTGGCTCGGATTTTCGCCGCCCTTCTTCTCGTCTTCCTCCTTGCGTCCATTGCTTCCGCGCAAACTCCCGAGCAACTGCTTGCCGCCGGGCGTGTGGACGAAGCCATTCAAACCCTTGAGCACCAACTTCATACGAATCCGACCGCGGAAGCTTATAACCTGCTTTGCCGCGCGCACTTTGAACTAGGTGCTTGGGATGCGGGGATTTCGGCGTGCGAAAAAGCAGTAGGGCTCGAACCTAAAAACGGCCAGTATCACCTTTGGTTGGGTCGCGTGTATGGCGAGAAGGCGGACCGCGCCGGATTTCTGAAAGCCGCCGGGTTGGCAGGAAAAGTTCGCACCGAATTTGAACGCGCAGTGGAACTCTCCCCCGGCAGCTGGGAGGCGCGCACCGACCTGGCTGAATTCTATCTGGAAGCACCGGGAGTAGTGGGCGGCGGAAAGGAAAAAGCACTGGCACAAGCGGAACGGTTGGCCCCTTTAAATCCCGCGATGGCGCATTGGACTAAAGCTCGCGTCGCGGAGAAAAACAAAGATAACGCCACCGCCGAAAGAGAATATCGCGCGGCCATTGAAGCCAGCAACGGTGGCGCCCGAGCCTGGTTAAATCTCGCTGGATTCTATCTTCACCTCAAACAGCCGGATGCGATGGCGGAAGCGCTGCACACCATGGAATCGCGGCCGCTGGATCATCCCGCGTCCCTGGCCGATGGCGCGGGTATGTTGCTTCGCACCAACCACGACGTCCCTTTGGCCATTCGCTTGGCCCGGCGTTACCTGGCACTTCCCGACACAGAAGAAGAAGCTCCCGCCTTCAAAACTCATACCGTCCTTGGCGAGTTACTCGAGAAGCAAGGGGATCCCGCCGGCGCCGCCGAAGAATTTCGAACGGCATTGGCGATGGCGCACAGCTACCGGCCCGCTCAAGAGGGCCTGAAGCGCCTGGGCCGCTAAAACCCCATCACGCCCGCAACCCACTTACTGACCTGATCGTGCTATTTATCATCTGACCTTGGTTTATTATTCTCTCCGCAAGTTGGAGGGACCCATGATCCGAATTAGCTGCTTCGCCCGTATTACACTTCGAATCCCACATAACTTTGCCCGGCAACTTTACTTGTTAGTGGCGGAGATATGTCTGTTTGTCGTAGCTCTAAGTAGCCCAGGCCAAGCCGCTGCTCAGGATCGTTCGACAGCTTCATTGTCGGAGACCATCAAGCGAGTGAACCAAGGCCAGACGGAGCTTCATATTTTTTATGTGCATGGTATGGGCATCAACCCACCCAAACATGCCAAGAGTAAACAGGAGTTCGATACCTCGGAGGAATTCCGTGCGGGCTTTTGCAAGAAGAGGTTTCTCGATTGCTCGAACCAGATCAAAGATCAATTTGAAAAGCGCGAGTATGCCCACACGGGCTTCTTCGATCCCAAGGCCGGGTCGCCGGATTTGTGGTATTTCAATGACAAGATTTGGCGGACAGAGGATGGAAATGGGAAACCCACCAACAACGATTGGTACGCGGCGACGCCCTTCGTCGATCACTATAAACTTTTGCGCAAGAATGGGACCGTCGTTCATCTTCACGAAATTAACTGGTGGCCTCTGATTCTGTCGGCAAAATGCCGGCAGATTGTCGCCAAGGAATCCACCTTCGTAGGACTCGATAAGCAGCATCTCGCCATCTGCTCTCAGGCGACCGCTCCCGATGGGCCTGCAAGGTATAGGTCTTACCAATGGACTTCTAACAATCCCGGGGACAAACATTCTCCGGGAGCCGCTCCAATTAATCGAAGCATTAAATCCGGGGTACTGGATTGGGGTTTCGCCGACGCTCTTTTAGCCTTAGGTCCAATTAACGAATATTTGATCCGTGGCATCCGCGAGCTTGTTAGAGATACTTATACAGAAGCTGCCGAAGGTACCAACAATAAACAGGTCGAGTTTATCGTTATCACTCATAGTCTGGGCAGTTACCTTATGTTCTCCGCGCTCGACCTTCACCCCGTGGATCCCAAGGATCAGAGTCCTCATCCCTGGCAGAAAAGCTTTGACCAACTCTTGTGCCGAACGTCGAACGCCTATTTCATGGCAAATCAAATCCGTTTGCTGGAACTCGCCAACCTGGATAAGGAGAAAAACGGAAGTCTGGTCAAACACCTGCAGGCTTGGAGCGATGCACGTACGCAGTGCGGCGCGCCCGCTCCGCAAATCGATGCCTTCAGCGACCCCAGCGATTGGCTTACCTGGCAGGTTCCGGAAACCGGCGAAGTCCGCGTCTTCAACCACTCGGTAGTGAACTCTCCTCACTGGCCCTGGCTATGGCTCTTCGAATATCCTCCTGCGGCCCACTTGAATTATGACAAGAACGCGCATGTGCTGCGCACCATGCTCCCGGCAGATTAATTTCAGGACGACCTGTGCTTGACTTGAGCCATAGTCGCTTCGCTCTTCGCGACCACTATCGTTCGGGCGCTCTTTCGGCCCGTCTCTTCGAGAGGTTCGCAGCCCGGGCGCCAACGGCCGGCGCGTTCAGCACCCGGCAACACTCTTTAAAGTTTTCGCGCGGTCCCTGCCAACGCAAATCTTCCACCCTCTCCATTACGGGCGCGTCCAGGCGCAAGGTTGCGAGCGTACGGAATAACAACGCATCCTCCCACGCGGAGAATAGCGCCTCTGCCAATACACGGGGCCGCTTGATGGAAGGATGCCACGCCGCCCAGTCCTTTGGAATGTTCTCAAGGTGCGGGTACTGCGACAGCACCAGCGCCGCCGCCTTGGCACCCCACCCTTTCACCCCGGGAAAACCATCCGCGCTGTCGCCCACCACCGCCAGATAATCCGGGATTGATTCCGGCTTCACTCCAAATTTCTCGATCACGCCAGCTTCGTCCCGCAAAATATTCTGCCTGCGATCAAACTGCACCACCCGCGTCCCCACCACACACTGCGCCAGATCTTTGTCTGGAGTGCAGATGAGCACGCGAGAAACATTCGGATCGATCGCGGCTTTGGCAGCAGCGGAGGCCAACGCATCATCCGCTTCGAAATACACCATGGGCCAGACCGCCACTCCCATCGCCTCCAGCGCAACTTCCAGAACAGGAAACTGCGCCAGCAACTCCGCTTCTACTCCTTCGCTAGTTTTATATCCGGGATACAGATCGTTGCGAAAGGATTCCACCACGTGATCGGTGGCCACCCCGATATGAGTAGCACCACCTTCGATCATGCCCAGCACGGAATTTAAAACGCCCCGCACCGCGCCCACTTCCAGCCCATTCACGTCCGTAGCCGAGGGCACGGCGAAATAGTGTCGGAACAATTCGTAAGTGCCGTCAATCAGATGAACTTCCATTTGTGTGCAAAGAAACAGTTGCAGAGATGTTATAGGATCATGCCAATGAGTAGCGAGCTAACCTCGGTCCGCATCGACAAATGGCTTTGGGCGGCTCGTTTTTTCAAGACGCGCGCTCAGGCTGCCCGTGCCTGCGACCTGGGCAGAATTCAATCCAACCACCAGCCCGCTAAACCCGCGCGGGAAGTCCGCGTGGGAAACATGCTGCGCATTACCAACGAATGCGGCGACTTCGAGGTGGAAGTCTTACTGCTCAGCGACATTCGCGGACCCGCCTCCGTCGCCCAAACCCTATATCGCGAAACCGACGCCAGCCGCGAACTCCGCCAGAAAGTTTCCGCCGAGCGCAGAGCTATGCGCGAGTTCGAAGTCCTGCCCGCAGCTCGTCCCTCCAAGCGCGATCGCCGCCGAATCATCCAGTTCCGCGGTCGCGGCTGACTGCCAAATCTGGCCAGAACTCTGCACTGCCAAAACCGAAACTCCTGCGCGCCCTTTCTCCGCGCCCATGAGCCGTTAATTTCGCGAATAACTCTATGCCGCCCCAAGTTATAATTGCCCCGCACATGGCCCTCAACTCCGGCACGAAGCTAGGTCCTTACGAAATTCAGGCGCCCATCGGCTCCGGCGGCATGGGCGAAGTTTACCGCGCCAAAGACACTCGCCTCGATCGCACCGTCGCGGTAAAAGTGCTGCCCAGTCATCTCTCGGAGAATCCCGAGGCCAAGCAGCGCTTTGATCGCGAAGCCCGCGCCATCTCGTCGCTCAACCATCCCAATATCTGCACGCTACATGACGTCGGCCATCAGGATGGCGTCGATTTTCTGGTGATGGAATTTTTGGAAGGCGAAACCCTCGCCGACCGCCTGCGCAAAGGCCCGCTCACCACCGAACAGGTTTTGAAATATGGCATCGAAATCTGCGAAGGCCTCGAGCGCGCCCACAAAAGCGGCGTCGTTCACCGCGACCTGAAACCCGGCAACGTAATGCTCACCAAAACCGGCGCCAAGTTGATGGATTTCGGCTTGGCCAAATCCACACTCGCCAGCGTGGCTCCCGCCTCCAGCCTGACCATGACGATCTCTCATCCCTCCGCCGACCAGCCTCTCACCGCGCAAGGCACCATCGTCGGCACATTCCAATACATGTCCCCGGAGCAGACGGAAGGCAAGGACGCCGATCCTCGCTCTGACATTTTCGCCCTCGGCGCCATGTTGTATGAGATGGCGACCGGCAAGCGCGCTTTCACTGGAAAAACTCAGGCCAGCCTGGTCGCCGCCATTCTGGCCTCTGATCCGCCGCCGATTTCTTCGGTGCAACCGATGTCGCCGCCGGCGCTAGAGCAGGTTGTGAGAACCTGTCTGGCAAAAGATCCGGAAGACCGCTTCCAAAGCGTGCACGATTTAAAACTTCAACTGCGCTGGATCGCGGAAGCTTCCTCCAGCCAACTCGCGGCCCCGGCCCAAGTCCGCGCCCGCCGAGTCATTCAAAAGCGCACATTATTGGTTGCCGCTGCGGTGGGCTGGCTGCTGGCGCTGACCGCCTTCACTTTTTATCTTCTTAACCGCACCCAGCTGCAGGAATCGCGCCGTCCCGTCACCGCATCCTGGCTTCCGCCGCCCGATACTGAGTTTGCTCCCGTGCAGGCCGGCCCGCTGGTGCTTTCTCCCGACGGCTCCAAACTCGCGTTCATTACCGGCGATCTTTCCGAAGCCAAGTTGTGGATTCGCGACGTTTCCACCGGCAAGGCACACCGCGTGGAAGATGTTGAGCGCCCTATTTATCCTTTTTGGTCTTACGACGGAAAATATATTGGCTTCTTTTCGGGCGGAAAGTTAAAGAAAGTCGCCGTCGACGGCGGACCCGTCCAGGTGCTTTGTGACGCTCCTGAAGGCCGCGGCGGATCCTGGAGTTCGCGCGGAATCATCATCTTCACACCCAACATCTTCGAACCCCTTTACAAAGTTTCCGAAAGCGGTGGCGTTCCCGAAAAACTAACCGAGATCAAGCCCGGCTGGACCCATCGCAATCCTTATTTCCTCCCCGATGGCGATCACTTCCTGTTCACCGCCCGCGAGGTAGCCTTGACCACCGCGGGCACGGGAGCTGCCTTGTATGGCGCCTCTCTTTCGGGTGAGAAGCCGCGCCAGATCCTGGAACTCGCCTCCAACGTGCAATATTCCGAAGGCTATCTGTTGTACCTGCGACAGACGGTGCTGCTGGCTCAGCGCTTCGATCCCAAGTCGCTCAAGTTTGGCGGCGATCCTATCCCCGTCGCCGAGAAACTCGACTACTGGAACGCCCGCGACGTCGCGGCCTTCACTGCGGCCCGCGGCACTCTCGTCTACCGTCACGGTGCCCTGCAGAAAACTCAACCGATGTGGGTGGATCGTACTGGAAAAGAAGTTGGACGCTTCGGCGACCCCGGCCTTTATGTCCTCCCCCGCGCCTCTAAAGACGGCACTCTCGTCGGTCTCGTCCGCCCCGACCCTGATACCCACCGCGGCGATGTCTGGATCGTCGACACCGCGCGCAATACCATGTCGCGCAGCACCTTCGCCGACGCTGCCAACATCACTTTTGCCTTTTCACCCGACGCAAAACGAATCGCCGTAGCCACTATTGCCGGCGCTACCGCCGGCGGCGTTTGGATTCAGCCCATCAGCGGCTCTGGCAATCAGGAGAAACTGGAGATTCCCAAAGGCTACGGCTCCGTCACCAGTTGGTCTTCCGATGGCCGCTATCTTTTCTTCGGCGTGCAAAACAACGCGACTCGCCAGGACATTTACTACATGGACTTGAACGGAGAAAAGAAATTGACCCCTTTCGTCCAGTCCCCGGCCAATGACATTTCCGGAACTCTTTCGCCCAACGAAAAATGGCTGGCCTATGCCTCCGATGAATCGGGGCGGCTGGAAGTCTATGTCACCGCGTTCCCCGGCGCCGGAGGCAAGTGGCAAGTTTCCAATGGCGGCGGCGGTTCCCCTTCATGGTCGGCCGATGGAAAACAGATCTACTACACAATCGGGGACAAGCTGATGTCGGTACCTGTTACCAACTTAGAGAACTTCGAATTCGGCGCTCCGGTGCAGCAACCCCTGCACGTCAGCGAATTCGCCGCCCTCGGCCTTAGCGCTCCCGGCGACCGCTTCCCCGCCCTGAAGCCCTTGTCCGGCGGCCAATCCCACCCTCAAGAAGTAATCCTCAACTGGACCGGAACCCTGAAGCAATAACAATTCACTTAAAGCGGCCGCATTTCTCCATCCGGAGTTTCTTTCCGCTTTACGAGCCAGCAGCTGCTTTCTTCCGTCCCACAAGCTCGTTAAGCCTCTCCACCAGTCGGTGTGGCTGGTCTTGTTCCGTGAACACTATTTCTGCGTCCAAATCATTTTGCCCGGAATCGTGCGCCATGTAGGCAACGATTCCATCCCGGCAATATCGCCGGAATAGCTCGGCGAGATTCTGGTAAATCGCAAATGGAGTGATGTAGCTGGTCAGAAAGATTCCACACCGCCCCATCTCAATCTCAAAGCGCGCCTCCAGAGGCGACCGGACCGATATGACCTCATACCCGTTTGCTCGCAGTGCGGATTCGAATGCGGCTAGTCCCCGGCCATCGGGGTTCAGCGACAAGACCGTTTTCTCGTAGGACATGGCCATTCGATGTAAGAAAGAGAAAACCAGTTGTAACTCAAAATGTATGCCCTCTAGTACCCTTCCGGACGCCGGTTGCCTGGGCCGGTGCCTTTCCCGCCATTCCCCGTGCGACCCACTCTTATCATCCCTCTCGCATCGGATTGCCCGTTAGAATCTTCCTGAAGGTGACAACGATGAAGACCAACTCACGCCTGCGCGCGTGCTCCATATTTCTTGCCGCACTTGTTCTGCTCCCATCTTCTCTGTTGGCCGAACCGGTCACGCTGCGCCACGCCGTGGAACTTGCGCTAAAGCATGCCACCGGCGGTAACATCGCGATCGCCGATGAGCAGCACGCCTCCGCCAGCTATCACGAACTGCGTAATAGTTACATCCCCCAAGTCACGGCGGGCGCTGGACTTGGCTGGGCGGACGGCTTTCCCCTCAGCCTGGAAGGCGCTGCTCCGTCGCTCTTCAACATCAGCGCGCAATCCGCTCTCATCAATCCGGCACTGCGCGATTTCATTCATGCTGCGCAATCCGAAGTGGCGGTCACCGCGCTTCGGACCAAAGACCAGCGCCAGCAGATTATTCAGGACACTGTCTTGAGCTACGCCGAGCTGGCGAAATGGGAGCAGCGCCTCACTCGCCTTCATGATGCCGAAGCCGCCTCTGAGCAAACCGTCAAAGCCGTGGCCCAGCGCGTGAAAGAAGGCATCGACAGCGAATTGGATGGCAGCAAGGCCCGACTCTCCGTAGCTCGCTTGCGTCTGCGTCTTGCCGAAGCCTCCGGTGCCGCCGACGTTCTGCGCGAGCATCTTTCCCGCCTCACCGGAATTCCCGTCGCATCTTTCGCCATCGATCCCAACTCGCAGCCCGCGCTTCCTGCCGTTAATCCCGACCTGCAATCCGAACAAGCCGCAGTCAGCAAAGCCACTTCTGAAAACCCCAACGTAGAAGCTGCCGTGGAACATGCCCGCGCGCAATATTTGCGGCTGAAGGGCGAACGCAAGTCTCTCTGGCCCAGCGTCGATTTCGCCGGACAGTACGCCAACCTTGCCACCTACAACAACTACCAGAAGTATTATCAGCCCAATAGTTTTCAGCCCAACAATGTCACCATCGGCGTCGCCATTCACTTTCCCTTCTTCAACTTCGCCCAGCACGCCCGCATCGATCAGGCCAATGCCGAAGCGCTAAAGGCAAAGTCGCAGGCCGAGGCTGCTCGCAATCAGGTTTCGGAAGAAACCCTCCGCTTGCAACGTTCCATTACACAAATGCAAGCCGCCCACGACGTGGCCGAACTCGAATACGACATCGCTCAAAAAAATATCGATGCCATCCAGACCCGCATGCAATCCGCCTCCGCCAATCTGCATGACCTGGATAATGCCCAGGCTCAGGCCAGCGAACGCTTCATCGCCCTGCAAGACGTCACCTTTGAACTGGAACGCAGCCAGGTCGCCCTGATGCGTGCCACCGGGGATCTCGAAGCCTGGGCCCTAAAATAGACGATTTGAAGAATTTTATTGAGCTTTTCTGCCCGCTCAATGGGTCATTCCGCCCGTTCACTGCATCAAACCCTATATTCGCCAAGGAACCTGCATAAACACTGCTTTTTCACCACATTACAGCTTGTACGAATGGTAAAATAAACACTCACCCACTATGCCTTTAAAAACACTGTTCTTGAATCCACCGTCCTTTGAAAACTTCGATGGGGGTGCTGGCTCCCGTTGGCCCGCCACCCGTGAGATCGAGAGTTTCTGGTATCCCGTCTGGCTGGCTTACCCCGCCGGAATGCTGGAGGGTGCGCGCCTGCTAGATGCGCCATCGCACCATGTCTCCGCCGAAGAGACCATCGCCATGGCCAAGGACTATGAATTCCTGGTCCTGTTCACGTCCACCCCCGGCTTCCCTGGCGACATCGGTCTGGCCAAGGCTATTAAGACGGTGAACCCTAACATCAAGATTGCCTTCGTGGGTCCACACGTCAGTGTGCTGCCGGAGAAGTCCCTGCGCGATTGCCCCTCCATGGATTTCATCGTGCGCAAGGAATTCGATTACGCCGTAGTCGACTTCGCCAAAGGCAAGCCGCTTTCCGAGATTCCCGGCGTCTCATTTCTACAGAATGACAAAATCGTCCACAATCCGGACGCGCCGCAGATTCAGGATCTCGACGCGCTGCCCCACGTTACCGACGTCTACAAGCGCGATCTCGATGTAAAAAACTACAATGTTCCTTTTCTGCTTCATCCCTACGTTTCGCTCTACACCACCCGCGGATGTCCGGCGCAATGCACCTTCTGCCTCTGGCCGCAAACTCTAAGCGGACACCCTTGGCGTAAACGTTCCACCGATGACGTTGCCGCCGAGATGGCCAAGGTGAAGCAGTACTGGCCGGAAGTAAAAGAATTCTTTTTCGACGACGACACTTTCAACATCCAGAAAGCTCGCACCGTTGAACTCTGCGCCAAGCTCAAGCCGCTGGGCCTCACCTGGTCCTGCACCTCGCGCGTCACCACCGACTTCGAAACCTTGAAGGCGATGAAAGATGCGGGATGCCGCCTCTTGATCGTGGGCTACGAATCCGGCGATCAGCAAATCCTGAAAAACATCAAGAAGGGCGCAACCATCGAACGCGCCCGCCAGTTCACTAAGGATTGCCACAAACTCGGTCTCGTCATTCACGGCGATTTCATCCTCGGCCTGCCCGGCGAGACCCACGAGACCATCAACAACACCATCAAATTCGCCAAGGAACTCGATGTCGAAACCATTCAGGTTTCCGTCGCGCACGCCTACCCCGGCACCGAACTTTACGACTACGCCGTGAAGAACGGATTCATGGTGGGCGACAACAAAATGGTGGACGAAGGCGGACACCAGTTGGCTCACATTCAGTACCCAGGCTTGCCCGCAGATGACATTATGTCCGCCGTGCACCGCTTCTACGACGAATATTATTTCCGTCCCAAGGCTGCGTTCCGCATCTTGCGCAAGGCCGCATTCAGCAGCGCCGACCGCAAGCGGCTTTACAAAGAGGCTCGCACCTTCCTCAAGCTGCGCTCGCAACGCAACAAGATGGTGAAGCAGCACAGCGACGAAGCCGCGGCCCTGGCCAAGGCCTAAAACTTTCACCACGGATGCACCGAGGCACGGAGAAAACTTTCTTATCTTTTATTCGTTTCATATCTTTCTCTGTGGCTCCGTGCTTCCGTGGTGATTTAGCTTGAACATCTGCTACCTGAATCTCCCGTGAACTTTCGCAAGTATCTTGTGCTGGCCGGGGTCACGGTGTTCGCCGTGGCCGGAGACTCCATGCTCTCGCATGGCATGAAGCAGGTCGGCAGCATTTCCATTCACCATCTGCAAACCGTCTTCTCCGCCATCGCCAATCCCTGGGTCGCCATCGGCATTCTGTTTCTGCTGGGATTTTTCGCTACTTACACCAACGCGCTCTCCTGGGCCGACCTCACTTACGTGATGCCCGCCACCGCGCTCGGCTACGTTCTGCTCGCACTCGTGGCGCGCTTCGTTCTGCAGGAGCACATCAGTCCCTTGCGTTGGGTGGGGATCGCACTCATCACCTCCGGCGTAGGATTCGTCGCCGGCGGCCCCGCTCTCACCGAACATCCTCTCGGCGAAGCCGCCAAACTCGCCGAAAAAGCTCACCAGGAAACCGTTGCCACCGGAGTTGAACCGTGAAGAATCTGTACACTTGGGCCGCAATCCTGGTCATCGTCTTCGCTTCCGTCGTCGGCGACGTCTTGCTCTCTCACGCCATGAAGCAAGTCGGCGACGTCGGCGCTCTCCGCCGCCGCGCCGGACTCGCCACCGTAATCGCCCGCACTCTGGGCAATCCCAACTTTTTCCTGGCCGTCGCCAGCATGGCCGCCGCCTTCTTCAGCCTCCTCTTCGCCCTCTCCTGGGGAGACGTAAGCCTCGTCGCCCCCGCCGCCGCTTCCCTCACCTTCATCGCCAACGCCTTCGCTGCAAAAATCTTTCTCCACGAGCACGTCGACAGACGCCGCTGGATCGCCGCCGCCCTGGTCGCCGCCGGAGTCGCCCTGCTCGCCGGATAATCAAGCAGGGCCTTCTTTCTATCGCTCGTAACTCTCCGTATTGACGTACTCCCCACCCTCGTTATAAATTGTCCTCCCTCCCCGAAGTAGGAGTTCCGTTCACTCCTATCGTTCTCTCTTATGTTCCTCTCGTACGCTCAGGGTAACGTGCGTCTTCGGACGCCCAACCACTCTCAAGGAGACGGTCCCATGCCAAGTCGGAAGTTGAACTTATCCATCGGAATGACAGGAATATTGATTTGTTTTCTACTCCTCCTGCCAATTTTGATCACCGCTCGCGCTAGCGCCCAAACGGAAACCGTGATCTACAACTTCAGTACGAGTACCGGCATCCTGCCTTATTCCGGAGTAGTTTTTGACCACGCCGGCAATCTCTACGGCACAACATTTAACGGCGGAAACGGCACGGTCGGCGTGGTTTACGAGCTAAGTCCTTCCGCTGGTGGCGGCTGGACCCAAAAGGTTCTGCATAACTTCACCTACACCGGCACCGATGGTTATGATCCTTACGCCACTCCGATTTTTGACGCAGCCGGAAATATGTACGGCACCACCGGCTTTGGCGGCGTGTATGGCTTCGGCACTGTCTATGAAATGATTCCAACCGCCGGCGGCACCTGGATGGAGAAGCCGATTCACAGCTTCAACACCACTAACGGAGAATATCCGCAGTCTGGCCTCATCTTCGACGCCGCCGGCAACCTCTACGGCACAACCTCGCATGGCGGTAGCAGCAGCACCAGCAACGCCTGTACCTACGGCCAATCCATCACCGGTTGCGGCACCGTATATCAGCTGAAATACAAAGCCGGAGTTGGCTGGAAAGAAACTGTCCTTTTCAACTTCGATTTCTCAGGAGCCGAACCCTTCGACCCACTCGCCCCCTTGGTCATGGATGCCTCCGGAAACCTTTACGGCACCACCCTCTCCGGCGGAACTTACGGCTACGGAACGGTTTTTGAGTTGTCCCCGACCGCCAGCGGCATGTGGACCGAAACCACACTCCACAGCTTCGATCTCAACGGCACCGATGGCGCTTATCCCGGCACCGGCGGGCTTATCTTTGACGCTTCAGGAAATCTTTACGGTACAACCGGTAACGGAGGCAGCGGCGCCGATCCCGAAGGCACCGTCTTCGAACTCACGCCCGGTACCGGAGGAGTTTGGACCGAACAGATACTTCACAGCTTCCAGCGCAGCCATAGCGACGGTTATGCTCCCGGAAGCAGCACCTTGATCTTTGACGCCTCCGGCAATCTTTACGGCACCACGGAGCTTGGTGGCGCTTCCAACAAGGGCACAGTCTTTGAGTTAAGCCCCGCCGGCGGCGGATCATGGACTGAAACCCTTCTCTATCAATTCGGCCCGCTCCCCGATGGCGAAGGTCCATTAGGCGGAGTCGTCTTCGACGCCTCCGGCAATCTTTTCGGAACCACCGGCAACGGTGGAGAGTTCGGCAATGCCATCTGCGGTTCCATCCGCTGCGGCACTGTCTTTGAGGTGACCCCATAAAAAATGCGCGTCGCGTGAGTGCCTGCGGACCGATTGCTCGTGAACCGTCAGGCGCTCACGCCTTCTGCAGTTCGGAAGTTTCCGTATTGACACTCAAACGAAACTATCGTAAAGTTGCCCTCCCTCCCCGCAGCAAGGGCCGCTACTCTTGCCGACTTTTTTCTACTCCGCCAACCAATGCGCTTCGGCGCTATAACTTAGGAGATTTCGTATGCCAAGCAGAAAAATATCCCTTGGGATGGGTCTGGTATTGCTTCTCGTCGTCACCACCGCAGTGACGATGCCGCGCGCGCAAGCGCAAAATGAAAAAGTTCTCTACAACTTCTTTCCCAACGGCAATCCCCCATTCTGGCCTTCCTCCGGAGTTATCTTCGATAAGTCCGGCAACCTCTATGGCGTAACCAGTCAGGGCGGCACCTACAACTTGGGCACGGTCTACGAGTTATCTCCCACCGGCTCCGGCAACTGGGCCGGAAAGGTCCTGCACAGCTTCGGACAAGGCACCGACGGTCAAACTCCCACGGGAAATCTGATCATCGACAACGCCGGAAATCTGTACGGGACTACCGTTTATGGCGGCACGGGCACCTGCGGCTCGAGTCCGGCAGGCTGCGGCACCGTCTTCGAATTAATTCCCGGCTCCGGCGGAACCTGGACCGAGAAACGCCTGCATAGCTTTACCGGCAGCGACGGCGACTATCCCCAATCCGGCGTAATCATGGACGCCTCAGGCAATCTCTACGGCGCTGCTGCCTACGGCGGCGCTCTTGGCAGCACCTACAACGGCGGCACCGTCTTTGAATTGACTCCCTCTGGCGGCAGTTGGGGATTGTCTGTGCTCCACAACTTCGGCGGCTCGGGCGATGGCACCGACCTCTTTGCCGGATTAACCCTCGACGCTTCCGGCAATCTCTACGGCACTACCGGATCGGGCGGCGCTGGCTCCGGCATCGTCTTCAACCTGGTAAAGGCCTCTGCCTGGGCGGAGAACATTCTCTATACCTTCACCGATGGCGGCGATCCTCAGGGCAATCTGATCTTCGACGCAGCCGGCAACATCTATGGCACCACCGCCTTTGGCGGTACCCATGGCGCTGGTTCGGTCTTTGAACTGGCCCCCGCGGGCGGAGGTACTTATACCCAGAGCACTCTCTTTAGCTTCTGGGAGAACGGATTCGATGGCGCAGAAACTCACGGCGCAGTCGTTATGGACACCGCCGGAAATCTCTACGGCACAGCCGAATTCGGTGGCATCGGCGGCTCCGGCGTGGTCTACGAACTAACTCCTGCTGGCGGAGGAACCTACAACGAAACCGTTCTCCGCAATTTCAGCGAACGGGCGCAGTACTACGGCTACCTGCCCCAGTGGAATCTGATTTTTGATTCTTCCGGAAAACTCTACGGAACCACTCGCTACGGCGGATCCCAGAACGGCGGCACGGTGTTCGAGCTTACCCCGTAACCGCACTACCCTCGTTAGGCTGCCCCGCCCCGTGTCGCGCTCTTCGCGACAGGGCGGGGCTTTTGATTTCCATTCGTTACCTCATTCTCCTCAATCCGCCCTATCATCTAAGCATCCGCCACCAACGAATCAGTCCCAGTGGCACATCCGTGCTCCGCCTTGCAACTGCCGTGCTATTGCAGATTTTCTGCCTCGGCGTACTATCCCATCGACTTGCTTTTCCTTCGGTCACCTCCAAATCAGTGGAGGGGCGGGAGTTGATCGAAGTCAGGAAGCACCTACCAATCCCCTCTTCGGGCCCAGTATCCCAAATCCAAACTTACTTTGAGGTGCACCAATGAAAGGACCGTATGCCTCGCGGCTTTTGCTTTCGCTTGCCACTCTTGTAGTTTCCCTGCACGTTTCGCAACTAGCAGCCCAGCAACCCACCTCGCGAACTATCTCAGAAACTCTCACCACAACTCTCGCCAAAAACACCACCCAAACCGTTACCGCCGAACTCTTCACCAGCGCCACGGGCGGAACCCTGATTTTCTCTGAGATCGAACCTTCGCTCAAAGTAAACTCCACCCAGGGCATCACCTTCCTGCTCGGTTCCCAAACATCCGGCGGCTTAAATCCAAGCAATTTCGCCTCCGGCACTTCGCTCTACCTCGACATCCTGCACAATGGCGTCAGCGTGATCAGCGGCGGACGCCTCCCCATGTACGCCACAGCATTCGCGCTCTCGCCCGGTCCAACTGGCCCGCAAGGCCCGATGGGGATTCAAGGTCCTCAGGGCTCACGAGGTCCAACCGGTGCGACCGGGCCGCAAGGACCGATAGGACTGACTGGCGCAACCGGAGCCACTGGCCCGGCGGGACCAACTGGGCCTCAAGGTTCGACAGGGTTAACTGGGGCCACCGGAGCTACCGGGCCACAAGGACCAACAGGACTGACGGGGCCGCAGGGGCCCGCAGGCGCTTCGCCCTGGACCTTGAATGGTGCTAATACGTATTACAGTGCAGGCTCGGTGGGCATCGGTACAACCAATCCCTTAACAGCTTTGGATGTCGAAACCGCACCGGGCTACCTGGCTCGCTTCGGCACCTCGGCCAGCGGACAAAATAATGCGGTCGAGATCGCCACCGGCGACGCTACCGCCGACATCGGCGTCGATCAAAATGGCGGCGCGTACGCCTTTGGCAAGTATTTTTACGTCGGCCCCGATGAAACCAACACGCTGTGGGTTGGCAACTGGGGATGCGGCAACAATTGCAACGGACGCGTGGGAATGCAAACCAGCACCCCCCAGAATCCTCTGGACGTTGCCGGGGCAGTGGCCATCGGAAGCTACGGCGGCTCAAATTTGGCTCCGAGCAATGGCCTGATCGTCAGCGGCAATGTCGGCATCGGCACACCCACTCCCGCCGCTCAGCTCGATGTTAATGGCGCGGTCGCCATCGCTGGCACCACGGTAATCAACTCCAGCGGCCAGTGGGTCGGCAGCCCAACCGGCCTTCAAGGTCCGCAGGGACCCGCCGGAGCCACAGGTGCAACCGGACCGGTGGGACCGCAGGGTGCCACGGGGGCCCAAGGCCCCGCCGGAACTTCTCCTTGGGGATTGAACGGCGCGAACACCTACTATACGGCAGGCTTGGTAGGCATAGGGACCAGCACTCCTTCGGCTCCCTTAGACGTATTCGCGGGAGGCAGTCCGGTGCCTGCGGTGAGTGACTCGAATATGGCAGCGGCATTCTCCACGGGGGGAAATGCGACCAATCTTTACGCAAATGTCAGATCGGCAGGCCAGGGAGGCACCGATACCAACTACTACTTCGCAGTCAACGGGACGATCGCCGGTGGCCTACGCTACAACGTAAGTGGCGACTATCTGGCTCTATTTCAGGACGACGGTCATTACGACCTGAACAATGAACCGTTCGTGTTGAAGGGCAGGAACATTGGGATTGGAACTCTCACTCCGGCAGCTTCCTTGGACGTGAACGGCGCAGTCGCCATTGCCGGAAGCACAGTCATCAACTCCAGCGGCCAATGGGTCGGAAGTCCCAGCGGATTAATCGGTCCCCAAGGACCACCGGGCCCTGCCGGCACAGCAGGTCCTCAAGGGCCTCCCGGAGCAAATGGCGCCACTGGATCCGCGGGACCGGCCGGTCCGGCTGGGCCTCAAGGGCCGCAAGGAACTCCGGGGCCGAATTATAAGGCCGTCGCATTGTTGAAATGGTACGGTGCGAATCAAACCGGCGCTCAATTCGCCACCGAAAATTACCCACTTGGAATTGCTTTCGATGGCGCAAACATGTGGATCACAAACGGTCAGAGCAACTCCGTCACTAAGATTCACTCCAGCGATGGTGCGGTGGTTGGAAGCTATCCAGTTGGAAACACACCTGAAGGTATTGCATTTGACGGCGCGAACCTCTGGATCGTCAACGTCAACGACAACACGATTACCAAACTCCGGGCCAGCGACGGCTCGACGCTGGGCACCTACCCCGCCGGATATAGCCCCGCCTACGTAGCATTCGACGGCACCAATCTCTGGGTGACGCACGGGGGCAATAACAATTTTGTTACAGAAATTCGGGCGAGCGACGGTGCAACCTTGGGCACCTTCCCCACTGGGACGGGCCCGAACGGAATTGCTTTTGATGGAACCAACATCTGGGTCGCTAATATTGGGAGTGGCACCTTAACGGAACTTCGAGCCAGCGACGGATCAACCGTCGGCACCTTTTCCGTTGGACCCAATCTCGCCTTTCTTGCCTTTGATGGCGCCAACATGTGGGTCACCTCAAATCAGTACAACACCGTTTACAAAGTTCGCGTAAGCGATGGTTCGGTGCTTGCATCGGTCTACGTTCCGAGTGGCGCCGTCTTTATCGCTTTTGATGGCGCTAATATCTGGGTGGGTGGCATAAACACTTATCGCAACATCACACAGATCCGGGGAAGCGACCTGACCATACTGGGTACCTATCCCATCGCCGGCCAACCCGGAGGTGTGGCATTTGACGGTGCCAACATCTGGATCACGAATATCACCAGCAACACGGTTTCAAAGCTCTAACGACTCTCAACACGTCGCGGGGCGGGCCCAACCTTGCAGCACCACTGAAGAGCGTGCCCCACTCTTTCGCGTTCTTTGCGAAAGGGTGGGCCCCCCAACGTCGACCCCTTGCGAAGCTATACAGGTGGTCAAATCGCCCTGTTTCGACAGTTTAGAAAGAACCGTTGACAGACAGGAACAAACCCGCCCGTTGGCTCAAGTTAAAAGCTAACGGCTAAGAGCTAAAAGCCGCCTATTCCCCACCAGCTCTTGCCTCCCGGGCGAACTGTCCTGCAAGGAGCAAGAGCGACGCAGCCTGGACAGTTCGTGGGCAAGCGGGCGGGGCGCGCCAGAGTCGCGGCGTAGGAAGGAGCGAAGCGACGACCGTAGCCGCGGCGAAGGCGCCTGCGTCAATCTTCCTCGCACCGGAGTTTTGCCACCAAACATTCGGGCCGCCCGAGAGCGGCCCGTTTAGTTTTAGCTGCAAGCTGGCAGCTAGAAGCTAGCAGCTGAAATCAATCCCCCGCCACCGGCTCCGGCACTTCCGGCTTCGGCGCAGGAGCGATCCCGCCATTCGCCTTGCCCAGCGCGCCTAGCGGAATGAATCCGTTCTCGGCTACGGCAGGCTTTTCTTTCAACACCACTTCGCGATACATGGCAGCCATGCGCGCGTTGTAGGCGTCATCATTCTTCTGTGGCCCACGATGTCCCGGCACCGGAGTCTCCGAATGGTCCACTGCCAACGCCGCCTTCGCATCCCTCGCCCGCTTCTTCTCTTCGCGCGCGTTCTTCGCGATGCCCAGGTTGTCAAGATCGTGCTGCAGTTCGTTGGTCACCAGATCGTCGCGCAACAACAGATGGTGCGCTTCGTCTTCCATCTTCACCTTCTTGCCGCCGGCAAAAATTTCGTGCCGTCCATGCTCTTCATACCACTTGGTAAGCGTGGCCGTCATGTGCATCTTCTCGATGATGTTTCGCCAGCCCACGCCCGTGTTGTAAGCGCAGAACGAAATCTCTCCCTCCTGCGTCGCGTAAGGGATAATGCACTGCTCCGTCCGCCGGAAGTCGTAATTGAACAGATCCTGGAACCACATGCCCGCGATGAACAGGAAATTCCACCGGTCCTGCCGCCGCTTCATTACATCGTCCACCGTCCGGTCCGGACCAACCTTCCCGTAATTTTTTCCCGTCGCGTTAAAGTTCTTATCGAACTTGCGCAACAAATCCACCAACTTGAAATGCGTCGGCGCCTGGTACGGATCGTAATTCTTCATCAAACACAGCGCCATCCCCACCACCGTGAGAAATTTCCCGCGCGCCGCATCATTCACCTTCGCAATGTCTTTCGCCAGCTGATCCCCCGCCAGAAACGCAGTCACAGGAACCGCTTCCTTAGTTTCCTTATCAATCATCACCGCCATCCCCGTCCCGCAATTCGGGTGACAACCGCAGGAGAGTTGGCCCCAGTCGTTTTTGACGTCGTTGGCGTGCATTAGATCTGCCCAGTCGGAGAAAGTTCCCATGAAGCTGATGGGGAACCAGTCGCGGCTGGGTTCGCCCAGGCCGGTTTGGTTTTTTACGTCGTGGGCGAGATGACTGAGTGTGTAGCGTTGGGCTTGGCGGCGGTCGTCGGTGACGGCTTCGTCGCGGCCGGTGAAGCTTACGGGTTGGAAGGATAAGAAGCTGATTGTTTTGGGATTGTCGAGGGCGAACTTGATGATGCGTCCTACTTGTTCGTTGTTGATGCCATTCACGATGGTGACGACGGGAACGATTTCGACTCCGGCTTTGTGGAGGTTTTCGATTGCTTTTAGTTTTACGTCGAAGAGGTTGCCGACCATGCGGTGGGCGTTGGCGGCGTTGCCGATGCCATCGAATTGCAAATACGCATAGCGCATGCCGGCTTCGACGGCTTGCTGACAGAATTCAAAACTTTTTGCGAATTCGATTCCGTTGGTTGCGGCCTGCACGGAGTTGTATCCGACCTTGCGGGCGTAGCGAACGGCGTCGAGGAAATAGGGGCTCAGCGTGGGCTCACCGCCGGAGAACTGCACGCTCATCTGACGACGCGGTTTAATCGTGATCGCGTTGTCGAGCATGGTCTTGATTTCTTCCCATTGCAGTTCGTGGACGAAGCCGACCTGGTTCGCGTCCATAAAGCAGGGATCGCACATCATGTTGCAGCGGTTGGTGAGATCGATGGTGAGCACGGAGCCGCGTCCGTACTTCACGGTCGATGAGCCGTGGTGGTGCAGCTTCTCGTCGTTGTGCGCGGCGATGTCGCGTCCGGGGAAAACGTCTTCGAGGTGCTTGGAGAAATCGGTGTCGATGGACATCACGTCTTCGAAGTGGCCGTGGACGGGACAATCTTTTACCATCAAGATCTTTCCATCTCTCTCGATGATGGTGGCCTTGATCTCGCCGATCTTTTCGTTCATCAGAACTTCGTGCGGCAGTTTGCCGTCGAGAATCTGCTGACGGATTTCCGGGACACACTTCGGGCAGAGCGAATCGGTGGAGCGGGGCCAGCCGAGGGGTGGCTTGGATTTTTCGTAGGACTTGAGCAGGGGCTTGTCGGACCACTTAGGGGTGGGCGAGACGCCGGGGTTGATGCGGTTGAGTCTATCGAAAATGACCCACGCACCCTTGGCGGCGGCGACGGCTGCTTTTTCTACGTACTTGATCGGCTTGCGCATGCGGTATGAGGCTCCTGGAAATTCGTCGTTTGTCGTTGGTCGTTCGTCGTTGGCAAAAACCAACGCTACCATAGAACTGTGATTCTCCCCGGGGATGGAACCTGGTTGTACAAGTCCGGTTCGTACACGTTTCCCTGGGAGGTTATCTGTAGTGATGTTATTGCAGGAGAAGGGGATGCGCATCTTTATCCCAATGAACGGGGGAAAAACGGGGTTTAGCGGGGAAATGGGGGATTGGGTGGAGGTAAGTTGTTGAAAGGAAAAGGGGCTCTCCGGCTTCGATAGTTGCGGGCGGGTGTAAGATGAGGGAGATGGCCAAGCTCGCGGAGGCGGCGTGAACTTT
The DNA here is from genome assembly GCA_963758565.1 of uncultured Acidobacteriota bacterium. Classification (GTDB taxonomy): domain Bacteria; phylum Acidobacteriota; class Terriglobia; order Terriglobales; family Acidobacteriaceae; genus Sulfotelmatobacter. The sequence continues at coordinate 524,132 of CAVWVX010000003.1, forward strand.
AAGATTGAGTTTGAGCGGGAAGACGACGGGCGGTGGATTGCCGAGATTTCAGAACTCCCTGGAGTCATGGCCTACGGGGCGACTCAGGCCGAAGCCGAGGCGGCTGTCGAGGCGCTCGCGTTGCGCGTGATTGCCGACCGGATTGAGATAGAGAAAGTGAGATAGAAGATAATCAGTTTTGCTACGGCGTGAGCTGCCTCCGGGCCTTCGATTGTTCAGGTTGCTTCATAATCACAGTCTACGTCTAGGACAGATGGACGAAGGAAAAAACAGAGCCGATCCAACCCACGGTTACCAAAACCAGAGCTTTGAAAAAGAGTTTGGTGAAAGGTTCAGTCCCGAACGAGCGGAAGCCAAGGATCAGCCCGTAGATGCCGATCCCCCAACAAGCCATACCCACAAAGAACCAACTCCACCAGAAGCATTTATGCGTGCTTGGGAATTCATCAAAAAACCGGAGCACGCCAATGCCGTTATGGCTTTCTTCACGATACTCATCTTCCTCGCTACTAGCGCCTATGCTGTAATTGCTACCCTTCAGTGGTGTGCTATGCGGGACCAACTTGGCGAGATGCAAAAGAGCACCGAAATGGAAAGGCGTAGGGCCGAAGACCAAGAAGAAGCTATTGTCAGATTGCGAACCGATGGGCCGGCAGCCTTCGACAACGTCGAGCAAGTGCGCGTCATCAACAGTGGGAAAGTTAAATCCCGCAACCTAGAGGCCCACGTTGATATTTCTCTCAACGACTCGATGACCAACACAAAAATTCGCGATTTGGCCAGCGTCAATATATCTAACAGCGAACTCGCCGGGAATGACCAAAGCGTGAGTCAAGGCGTCAATTTGGCTCTGACCGCGCAGGATTGGCAAACCCTTACTGACACTAATGCGGTCATCATGCATACCGGCCATATCCGGTATGAGAACGGATTCGGTAGAACGGTCGATGAACCTTACTGCTATGGTTTGTGGTTCTTTCGCACCCCTAGCGACCAAAACAACCCTATTCAAGGACGCGGAGGCGACTGCGGCCAGATTTTACCGAATGTAGATGGTATTAAGAAACATCCGCCCCACTAGCCCTGTCGCGGCATAATCGACGCTAGATCGGCCTTCGAGGATTGGCGCGATGCCCGGACGGGACTGTGGAGATTAATCAGTTTGAGGATGTGAAGAAGGCGGCTGGGGAGTAGTGAGGGGCAGTGGTGGATTGCAGTTGGTCTTTTCGTCTGGTGCGGCTGGCGGAAAATAAAGTGAGTGGTTCCAGGCGTAATCCGAAACGATTATTAGTATGGCGACCAAAATAAAATCGTGACCGACGGTCGAGGGTGATAGATGCCACGGTTTAGCCGTCAGGTAGAAGTACATAAGGGGAAAGAAGGAAAAGCCTACTGCGACTAGATCGATCTTGCACCACCGCAGAAGGAGTTCGTGCAGTTCGTGCATTTGAGGCCCGTCACCAAAGCCGCGCGAGCGACCGGAGAACAACATCACATCCCAAAGGAAATAGACTGCAGGAGATAGAAAGAGCACGCCGATCGCCCAGCCAACCTCCGGGACGGGATTTGGCGTCGCAAAATCGTAAGCGAAGAGATGACTAGGCAAGAACGGCCCGAGGAAGAGACCGACAATCGAAAAGGCAAAAACCAGGGCGCGTCCCCCAGTGCCCTTTTCCATGCTCGACCGAAATCCCGTTTTAGCTGTCCAGTCATCGTATTGCACCGAACCATGGATATTCCTCACGAACAACGCGATCAGCATCGCACCGGTCCACCATGCCGCCGACCTCCACCACGTCGTTGATCCATCGCCTAGCCACCGCGACAAGCCGTCCCTGAGCTTATCGAAGTCCTTGATAATGGCTCCGACCAGCACACTGGACAGAATTCTCAGAACGTCGCCAAATCTCTTCATCGTTAACTTCTCGGCAACGAGTATGACTCGAGCGCCTTTCGGATATCCGCAAGTTCCTCTTTTATGGCCGATTCAAGGCTGGTACCCGACTGGATTTTGCGCTGGAGGTCTTCATAGCAGCCCTCGATGAACTGAAGAAGACCACGGATTGCTTTCTCGTTAAAACCCGAAGGGGGCATATTGCTGCACCTCGTTTCTATAAAGACTCCCAGACGTTATGCGATATCTCGTCGTGAGTCACCAGTAGTATAAGCCAAGAAATATCCCAGCAGAGCCCCGACCACGGCGAAAATCGGCGGAAGTACAGCAACTACCGTGCTTTGAGTCCTTACAGCAAGATAGCCGGCAAAGGCGGTTCCGGCGAAGCCCCCGATTATGCTCAACAATGCCCCTCTTGATCGCAGTAACTTGCGTGATGTCAGAACCAAGCTGACGACGACAAGCAGGGACAATTGTGCCGAATATGCGCAGTAGAGGACGGTGGGCAGATTGGTGCCGAGTGTCAGTCGGAGGAAGGGGTAGAAACACAACCCGGCAATTATGATCCCGACTGTCCACACTCGTGCAGGAAGGAGACGGGCGGATTTGAGGTAAGGCGGCATGTCGTTAAATGCAGTGTAAGCGATGGTCGAAATGATGCTATCCACTGTCGAGAGCATTATCGACACCGATGCAACAATAAAAACGGGGTACAGCAGATTTCCGGCCCAGCCGAGATTCACCGGAAGCGTGTGGCGCGCTAGAGCACCGGCGAACGCCGGGATTCCTTCAGAGGCATCATGATTCGGTGGGAGAAAACCTCCGGCATTTATTATCAAACCCAGCGCGACGCCCAAACACCAACTTGCGGGGGACTGCAGCAGCACCCTGGCTGTGCCGCGCCTTAGATGCGTCAGTAGGTCCGCATCTTGTTGACCTTCCACTGACGCAATCTTCTGCCACGTGCTCAAATCAACAGGCATCCAGAAAGCATTGGCGATAAAAAGTGAGAACAAACCTAAATAACCCTGCGCCTTGAGTTGCATCGGTATCGGGTTGCTTAGTACGGTTGCGTAGCTTCCCGGCGGCAACCCCGTGCCATTGGCAGAGTGAACGTAGTGGTTCATAAATACCCAGGCCGCCAATGCGGCCAAAGGTATGATCACCTGCGGTTCTTGGATTGGTCGGCGCCAGCTTATTTGTAGCATCCCGCCGAGTATGGTGAGTAGTGTGAGAATCAGAAGGGCGGATATCCAACAATATGGTCTTGGGCCGCCGTGGGCCCAAACGCTTGGCAGAGAAGCGATGATAACGGCGATGAAACACACGTAGGCGGCTGGTACTGAGTATCTTTCGGTATTAACCTCCGCCTTGTATCCGTTTGCAATAATATAGAGGGTTCCAAATATCAGAAATCCGGCCCCAAGCAGTAGTTGATATCGCTCCGTTGGCAGTACTGGCGCGTAAATCTGGCTCGTATAGTCGATTTCTGCCATCATTGTCCCCCAAAGCCCTAAAATCGTTGCAGAAGCCGCTAAGGTTTGAAGCTTCCTCCCAGCGCCGTATCGCGTTGCAAGATATTGGTGCATTGTCATTGGAGTCTTGTGAAACAGCAGGAACCTCGGAAGCAAGAAGTAAAGCAACAGGAATCCCAGACCCCAAAACAGTACTGTCCATAGCGCCCCGAGGCCGTAAAGAATAGCCCAGTATGCGAAGAGGAAGACAGCTCCCATCTGCAGTGCATAACCTACAAAAGTGTTCGCGTAATCACGTGGGCTAACCCGCTGGCTATATATGAAGTAGTCATCGACGGTCTTAGCACGGGAGCTTCTTCGGAGCCCCATGACCATGTAAGTAAGAATTGGCAGAATGGTGGCGATGATAACGAGAGCGGGCAACTGAGGCATTGTCCAATCCTTTCCCGGCCTGCGCCCGAAACTTACGACCGTAGGTTCGCAAGAGTTTACACTAAAAGACTATGAAGCGTATTACGAAGCTGAGTGAGGCGGCTGAAGTCAGGGTTCAATGGTCGCTATCACAGCGCTCCAAGGCACATCGCGAGATATCGCGCCTCGAAGAAATCCGGGAGCAGTCGTAGAAATTCCTTTTTATGCAGCATGTGCTTCCGGCGGGTATGGGATCCTTCGACTGCGAATGACGTCCACTGCGTGGGCGTCATGCTTCGCTCAGGATGACAGAATTGAAAGCTGATTGCCTCAGGGGCTGAAGCTCGGTTTCTTTTTCTGGCTTGATCGGCACGAGTAGACTCGTGCCCTTCCCGGGCATTCGCAGGCGGGGGGCGTTTTTGCGCGCGTGCAGAAGTCAACAAGCGATTCTTCACCGGGCCTTCGGCCCTATTCGGGATGACAAGGGCGGGCGGCGCGGCTGAAGCCGCGCCATTTCAAAGCGTGGGCGTGGCGGCATCTCCTGATACGAAGCAGCAAATCCCTTGAGCCGTGTTGGAAATTCCTTTTTAGGCAGCATGGGTTCCGGCTGGTATGAGGTCCTTCGGCTGCGCATGACGTCCACTGCGTGGGCGTGATGCTTCGCTCAGGATGACAGAATTGAAAGCTGATTGCCTCAGGGGCTGAAGCCCGATTTCTTTTTCTGATCTTGATTGGCACGAGTGAACTCGTGCCCTTCCCGGGCTTTCGCTCTGATCGCAGCCCTGAAGCTCTGCGCCACCCAAAAGCAACAGCAAAGTCAAGGGCCTGCGGACGAGTGCGTCCGCGGCTATGTGAGTCTTATCTGTCCGAGGAGCCGTCTGGCGGGTCTGATTTCTCTGATTGCTCTTCTTCTTGATCTTCTTCGGGAGAGGTTTCTTCCGGGTAGTCGGGGTCGGCGCTGGCTTGGATGGTGATGGGCGGATTCGGGATGGGGGGATCTAAGAGGTTCCAGGCTTCTTTGTAACATTCGAGGCGCATTAGTTTGGCTTGGCGGTGGGGGTAGAAGCGGAGCATGGGTTGGGGGGTACAGATTTCGACGGGGACGATGTACCAGAGGCGGAGGGGAACGATGTGGGCGGCGACGAAGTCGATGTCGCGCTTGGTGTAGGGGATGTGCTTGCCGCCGAGTTCGTAGGTGGCGCGGGTTTCGTAGGCGTCGGCGCGGAGGCAGTCGGTGCATTTGATTTGAACGCGGAAGAGGTGGACGACGGGTTGCGGGCGATTGTCGAGGATGAAGTCGTAGCGCTCGGAGTCTCCCCAGGGCTTGCAGATGGCGAAGCCGCGCTGGCTGGCCTGGTAGAGGAAAGCGGCTTCGGAACGTTCGCCGACGCGCTTGGTGTTGGAAAAATTGACGTCCTCGGGGCGAAGGCGGCGCTTGGGCATCGGGATACTCCTCGTGGGGGATAAAGCGGGGGCGGAGCTGAAGGCTGCGCCGGGTTCGCTATGCGAGGTATATCCCTAAGATCTATTTTAACAGGGGCGTCAAGGAGCGGTATGAGAGACGAAGAGCATGGGTGTTTCGGCTCAAGTCAAAATCCCCACTTCTCGCAAAGGACGCGAGAAATGGGGCACCCAGCAGGGATACCTCAGGGGCTGAAGCCCGTTTCTTTTTCTGGCTTGATCGGCACGACTGAAGTCGTGCCCTTTCAAAGCGCAAGGTCGGGGGCGGCATGCCTGAAGGCATGCCTGAAGGCATGCCCTGATACGAACAGCGAAACGCGAGTCATGGCGGAAATTCCTTTTTGGGCAGCATGTGCTTCCGGCGGGTATGGGGTCCTTCGACTGCGCATGACGTCCACTGCGTGGGCGTCATGCTTCGCTCAGGATGACAGGGATGGATGAACGAGTGCGAGAAATTCTTATTCGCCGGCGCCCATCATCAGGATGGGAGTGGTGGGAGTGGGGGAGCCGGATTCGTTTTCGACGGTGATGGCGAAGGCTTTGGCGGCGACTCCGGCGGGGAGCGGAGGGTTGACGAGGCTGGCGGAGCCGTGGGAATCGGGCTTGAAGAGTCCGGCGGGAATGGGCGCGCCGGTGGTGGGGATGAGCCAGAGCTCGTAGGCTTTTTGCGGCGGCAGCGGCGGCATGTTATTGGCGAGGAAGACGAGGCTGTTGCGGTTGCGCAGATAGAAGGCTTTGCCTTGGGGCTGGGGCGGAGTTTTGGCGGAGACCAGAGTGATGTGCTGGGCTTCGGGAGAGATGATGGGGGCGGCGATGCGGCGGAGATCGTCGAGTTCGCGGGCGTTGCGGGCGGATTCGGATTGGGCTCCGGATAAAGAGGCTTTCAGGGTGGCGTTCTCTTTCCAGAGGGAGAGGGTGAAGACAAGGATGGCGGCGGCAGCGGCCCATCCGAGGACGGGCCACCAGGAGCGGCGAGCGGCGGTGGGCGCGGAGTTTGGAGTGGGAGATTCTTTGGCGATGGCATCGAGCAGGCGCTGGCGGGAGCGTTGCGGAGGACGAGGGCCGGCGGCGGAGAGAGCGAGTAGGGCGGAGTCTGCGCGAAGTTGTTCGAGCTCGCGGCGGCAGGAAGAGCAGGCGGCGAGGTGAGCCTCGAGGCGGACGCGGTCCTCGCCCTGGAGCGCGTTGAGCGCGTGCAGGGCGAGATCGTCGGCGTATTGTTCGTGCGAGTTCATTTCAGTTGGTTCATTCAAGTTTGAAAAGCTTTTCGCAGGGCGATGAGGCCGCTGCGGATTCTGGTTTTAATGGTGCCTAAGGGCTCTCCGGTTTGGTCGGCGATCTCGGTGTGGCTCATGCCTTGCCAGTAGGCCATTTCCAGGGCGCTGCGCTGGGCGGGAGGCATTTCGACCATGACGCCGCGAACTTTTTCGGCGGCGCGGTTGAGGTCGGCGGCGCTGGCGAGGTCGGGGGCGACGGACAAGACGACATCTTCGATGTCGGTTTCGGGGCGGCGCTTGCGGAGCAGGTCGATGGCGCGGTTGCGGGTGATGACGGCGAGCCAACTGGCGAGGCTGCCGCGGGCGGCGTCGAATGCAGTGGGCTTGCGCCAGAGTTGAAGAAAGACTTCCTGCAAGACATCCTCCGCGGCTCCGGTATCGCCGAGCACTCGTAGGGCAACCGCATAGACCACGGACGAATAACGGTCATAGAGCTGCGCCATCGCGCCCTGATCGCCGGATTTGAGGCCGGTAACGAGGGCCAGATCCGGCGAGGTGGTTTGTGGTTGCGGACTCAACAAACGCTCGGTCTCTTCCTTATCTAAAGAATGTACGCGGAAAACGGGGTGCCGGATTGCATGTTGAAGGCTGTGCGAAACATATCAGGGGGATGAGGTGGGGGGCAAGGCGGGGTGCGACTCGAGAGCAAATGAGCATTTAAGGCCTGGCGAAAGGGCAGATTGCCGAAGCCCACCGCGAGGGCGAGGGCTACGGCAATCAGAATGAGAGACGGAGGCTGTTTCCAATTGTTCGCTTTGGCAAACAATCATTGCGAGGGGAGGGTGGCGGTGGCGATGCTGATTCCGTTTCCCGACGGGACAGTGCTGCTGTCGCCGAGTAAGCCACTGTTGGATTGAAAAGCGTAGATGCCGATGTCGGTGGAATTCACCGCGTAGACGAGGAGGCTATCGGGGCTGAAAAATATATTGGGATTTCCGGGAATGGAGGATCCGGTATCGATCAACTTTCGATTGGTGAAATCGAAATGGAGAACATCGGTGAGTTGGGTATCGGCGTCGCCGAAGAAAAGATTCTGGCTGGAAGGATCGATGTACATCTTCCAGACGTTGTCGCCGCAAACGATGAGGTTGGCAGTCTTGCATTCGATGTTCGCGCCAGTGGTGGTCTGGTGAACGTCGATAACCCCGAAGCCGGTACCGCAGCAGGATGAATCGGCGGCGGTGACTTTATCGGTGATGGCGATAGCGCCATCGATGTTGCAATCCGCCGAGCCGAAGGTGAGGGTTTTGAGCGAACTTAGACTGCCGGTCTTTTGATTCACGTTGTAATAGTCATAGCCTTGAATGCAGGTGTAGGGACCGCCATTAAAAAAATACGCGTAGAGGCGGCCGCCACTGGCACCGAAGACGAAAAAATTCAGAGATACATATTGATCGGGACCATAGGAGGCAACCTGCTTGCCGGAATTGATCAGCTTGCCGGTGGACTGGTCGATGGTGAAGCGCATGACGGCGGCGTAGTTGTTGTACTGCGCGTCATACCAAGTTAAGCCGGCGTAGGCGAAGTTGCCTTTGGGGTCGACTGCGAAAGAAGTTACGGGATGAGCGAAATTGAATTGGAGATGCTGCGAGGCAGAGCTCTCCGGAACACCTTGCGAGTTGGTCTTGTACATCCAGACATCGGTGCTGTTCCAAACATAGATCAGGGGCTGAGAGCCGATAGTGACAGGATCGACCGAACTTCCGCCAACTTTTAAGGATCCCACTTTAGTGGCGACGGCGGTTTCAGGATCGACATTGTAGGTGTCGAGAGGAACGGTGGAGGCCTGCGGCCCGGTGACGTAAAGAACTTCGACTTGGGCTGAGGCCGCGAGAGCAGAGATCAGCAATGCCGTGAGAGAGAACAAATGAAGTACTTTTGGCATGGGGAACGCTCCTGCGTAGAAATACCCGCGCAGGTCGGATGCGGGGAGAGGGATAGGAGTTGTCGGCAAGGCACTGGAGGCGGCGGGGTTTATTCGACTCAGGCGGCTGATTGAGAGGAGAGTGCCAAACAGTTTCACGTCGGTGGCAGTGTTGAGGATTTTCGTTATTCCGGGCCCAAAAGCGCTTAACCGCCGAGAGCGCTGAGAAAAATTGGTTTCTGGCTTATACTGCGCAGCATCGTTTATGAGAGTGCCGGCACAGAACGGGTTCAGAGTAGCGATTGCTTGTGCTTTCCTTTTGGGCGCGATGGGGTGGGCGCAGACGGATTGCGAGGCGGGGAATGGGTTGCTGGACTTTGCCGCGCCGAAGAGTATTGCAGTGGAAGAAGTGATCAAGAAGATGGGAGTCGCCGAGGCGGCGGCGAAAGAGGCGAGGCTGCGTTACAGCTATAAGCAAGATGTGTTGATGCAGACGTTAAGCGGGAAAGATGTGACGGGTGAGTTTCACGAAGTGGCGAATGTTTCTTACGGAGAAAAAGGCAGGCGACATGAAGAGGTCACGTATGCGGCGCAGAACACGTTGCGAGGAATTCAGATGACGCAGGAGGATATGGAGGACATTCACACTTTCATGCCGCTGATGCTGGCGACGGAGGATCTGGCGCAGTACACCTTGAAGTACGCGGGGCAACAACACGTGGACGACCTGGACACTTATGAGTTTCACGTGGATCCGAAGAAGGAAGAAAAGGGCAGGCGGTATTTCCAGGGACGAATCTGGGTGGACGCGCAGGACTTCGAGATTGTGAAAGTGTGCGGCAAGAGTGGTCCGCAGAAGTTGCCGACGAAGAAGAAGGGGGATCGTCCGGAGCTGCATCCGGAATTTGTGACCTATCGACAACTGGTGGACGGGCACTGGTTCCCTGCTTACACCCGAAGCGACGATACGCTGCGGTTCAATAACGGGTCAGTGCGCTTGCGAGAGATTGTGAAATATAGCGGCTACAAACGGAATGGTGGATGATGCGGATGGGAGAAGAATCATTGGCGGCCGAAAGCAGATTTCTTAGCGGTAAAGAACGGGCGGCGCGAGACGGAACGGTTGCGAACCGGTTGAAAATTACGGAAGTTCTGGAAACACAAATCCAAAGTTTGCAAGTTCTTGCAACTTTCACGGCACACGCATAGAGACATTGGGCTCTGAGCGCGGATTTTCTGAAGAAAAGAGTTTGATCGCACCTCCAGACGCGCTATGATCATGCGACTACTAGAGAAACATAGTAGCTGCTGACACCGCATTACCCAAGCGACAAAATCCTAAGGAGATCACATGAATTTGCATCCTACAGGCAAGGCTGCGGGAACCTTGCTCCTGTGTGTACTGCCCTACCTGGCTTCCGGCCAGGATGTGCCCGTGCAACGAAACCCGATCGTAACCTACTCGACCCCCGTAACCACCACGCAGGCAATCCGCGACATGAAAGAAGTTCCATCGCATAACGTGAGCCGGGTGATGCCGGAACACAAGCGATACGGCGCGGCGCACATCGGCAGTGGAGTGGATGAAGCGTTGCAGACGGAAAAACTTCCCGATGTGGCGACGACAAATCTGTTGAGCTTCGACGGAATCACGGATTCGCAGGGCGGCGGCTATGTGCCTCCCGATACGAACGCGAGTGTGGGCGCGACGCAAGTGGTCGAGACCGTGAATGTGGCTTATGCGGTTTACGACAAGACTACGGGTAAGCAGATTATGGCCCCGAAGAGCATCGCCACGCTGTATACGCCGTTGGGCGGGCAGTGCGCCACGGGCAACTTGAGCGATCCGGAAGCAACCTATGATAAGGCTGCCGGCGTATGGCTTATCACCATGATCGCTTATAACAACAGCTTCAGCCAGAACAACGCGTGCGTGGCAGTTTCGACGACTTCCGATGCGACCGGAACGTACCACCTGTATTCGTTCAATTACGGGCGGACGTTGCCTGACTATCCGAAGCTCGGCGTATGGCCGGATGCGTATTACCTGACGACGGACAGCTTCCCCGGCGGCGGCGCTTTCACGGGCGCAGAAACCTGCGCGTTGGATCGTACCAACATGCTGTTGGGAAATCCGGCGACCTCGGTTTGCTTCCAGCGGAACTCTGCTGACTATGCCATGTTGCCGGCCGATCTGGATGGCAGCACGCCACCACCGGCGGGCGCTCCGAACTACCAGATGGATCTGGCGACCTCGACCAAGATCAACCTGTACCAATTCCACGTGAACTTCACGACGCCGACCAGCTCGACCTTCACGGGACCGGTACAACTCACCGTGCCGTCTTACACGGATGCCTGCGCGACGACTGGCGACTGCATTGTTCAGCCTTCGCCGGGCGAGAAGCTGGATGCGCTGGGAGATCGTTTGATGTACCGGCTGGCGTACCGCAACTTTGGCGATCACGAGTCTTTGGTGGCGAACCACTCCATCAAGGGTTCGGGCACCGGAGCGGCTCCGGCATCAGTGCGTTGGTACGAAGTTCGCAGCCCCGGATCGAGCCCTGTGGTCTACCAAAAGGGTACGGTGGGCGGCGGGACGAGCAACGTGTCGCACTGGATGGGAAGCATTGCCATGGATAAAGCGGGGGACATCGCGCTGGGATACAGCAAATCCGGCCCTGCGCTGGATCCGAGTATCGAATACACCGGACGAATTCCCACGGATGTCCTGGGCAAAATGGAAACGGCTCACGTGATCAAGACGGGAACCGGCGTACAGGAATCCAGCTTCAATCGTTGGGGGGATTACAGCTCCATGCAGATTGATCCGGTGGACGATTGCACGTTCTGGTACACACAGGAGTATTACAAGACGTCGGGCAGCTTCAACTGGAGCACGCATATGGCGTCGTTCAAGTTCACGACGTGTAACTAGCAAAGCATTTGATTCGGAGTAACTCGACCGTCCCGGAAGATTTCCGGGACGGTTTTTTATTGGAGAGAATGAATTTACGAAAGACGGAATTTGCCGAGCTAGTTACAAAATCAGAACAAGATAGGGGATTAGAGTATTCGTGTCTTGACGGAGGCCGGATATGTATTTAGAAACGTAACTGCTCAAAAACAACGTCATTGCGGAAATGGGAGCTGACTGCCAAGCAAAACTTCTCCGCCATGACCTTGCGAGATCACAATCCAAGGAGTGTTATGACAAAAAGTAGTGTATCCCCCATGCTGTACGCTTGTCTTTTGGTGTCGGTGAGTTTTGCCACCGCCGCTAATGCTCAGGACAATACCCAAAGTGAGCCGCCAGTGAAACCGAGATACATGGTGCTGCCGGCGCACTTGCATCCCGACATCGCGCCACCGGCAGCCGCCCTGCCGAGTTGGAACGGGTCGTTTACTTACAGCGGCAAGAACTATAGCTATAACATGGTTGGCACGGCGCCTTCGAGCAACACATCGACTACGATCACGACTTATATTATTCCGGTAAAAATCGTGATCACGAGCCGTAGCGGGGTGAAGACCACATTCGACCCGTCGCATGTGCTTTCGAACGGGAATACGGTGACCACGAATACGACCTCGTCGCCGATTTTTGATTCCAGCACAACCTATACCCAGGGCGGAGTGGACGTTGGAACCACGCAGTACATCGATGCTTTCCAGCGGGCGAACTTCTGGGGCACGGTAAAGACCGATACCAACTCGCACCTGCTGTTGTCGGAGACCGTGCTGGCAGAGCAGACCTTGAGCCCAACCAGCAGCTACGGAAAAACCGGATCGCCGTTCGGTTTTACCGCAGGAGAAGTTGACATCAATTGGTTTGACGCGCAATTGCCGGGACTCATCAGCAAACTGGGCATCCAACCGAATACCTTCCCTATCTTCCTGACCTATGACGTTTACCTGACGCAAAGCGGGGGATGTTGCATTGGGGGATACCATAGCTCGGAAGGAAGCGTAAGCAATCCGCAGTCCTACGCGGAAGCGACGTATGTGGATCATGCGGGAGCGTTCGCGCAGGATGTTTCGGCGCTGTCGCACGAAGTGGGCGAGTGGGCCGACGATCCGCTGACCGTGAACTATAACGGAAACAATACCCCGTGCGGGATTCTGGAGGTGGGCGATCCGCTGGAGAATAATTCCAACTACGGCGCGTACCACTACACGCTGCACGGCTTCACTTACAACCTGCAGGACCTGGTGACGCTGCCGTATTTCGGGGCGCCTCCGAGCACGTCGGTGAATAACTGGTTCACCTTCCAGGGTGAATCGTTGTCGGTTTGTCAGAACGGGAGCTAGGAGTTTCTTGGAGTGAAAGCCCGTCCCTTCGGGGGCGGGTTTTTATTTTGCGGGTCGAGAGACTTTGAATCGCGAACCGTGCGAAGAAGAGGGCGCAGAGAAGCTCAAGCTATTTTTCGGGATGGCGGGAGCCATATTTCTGAAAGACGGAGTCGCGCGAGATGATGCCTTCAAGTTGTGTGGAATTGGCGCGATTGACGACCGGGATGAGCGGGTAATCGTTAACGTAGCGCAGTGCGGAATCCAGGGGAAGATCGGGGTAGAGGCCAGGCAGAGATTTCTGGGCGAGGACGGAGCCGAGCGTACTTTCGCCCTTACCTTCGTGGAAAAGGCGCAAGAGATGCTCGCGCGTGATGGTTTTCCATCCGCTGGGGTGCAGGCGCACGAGAAATGTGGAATCGGTTGAATCCTGAATGCGGCGGGCGTTTGCATCCACATAATCCTGAGCGTTGAGAATGATCGCAGGTACAGGCAGCATGGCGTCTTCGACACGCAGGATCGTCTCTTCCCTTTCTTCTTCGAGCGAAGGCAGGATGAGGCCGTCCTGACGGGTGAGGAGATCGAAGATGGGAATGCTTTGCAGACTGCGGGAGACGAGGTAGGAAAAGGTATTGGCGACGATAACGGGGACGATGATTTCGTAGTTGCCGCTGACTTCGAGCACCATGAATACCGATGTCATGGGCACGCGAAGAAAACCGGCAAAGAGCACGCCCATACCGACGAGGACATAAGTTCCGGTAGAGCCGGTGAGGTGGGGAAAAAATATCCGCTCGAGATCACCGACGGCGCCGCCGAGCATGGCTCCGATGAAAAGCGTGGGGGCGAACATGCCGCCGGGCGTGCCGCTGACGAAGGAGAGGGTGGTGGCGATGATTTTCAGCAGGGCGAGGATGGCGAGAACTTTCCAGGCATATTGGCCATGCATGGCCTGGTCCATGGAGTCGTAGCCCGCGCCCATGACTTGGGGAAAGCCGAGGAAAGCGATGAGGCCGACGAGAAGGCCGGCGACGGCGGGTTGGGCGTATTGCGTCCAGCGCGGAAGAAGTTTGAGGCGCGGGCGGAGATAGCCGATTGACTTGGCGAAGATGACGGAGGCGAGACCGCCGACAATTCCAAGGACCGCGTAGGCGATCAGTTCGGTGGGCCGCTTGAAAGTTGTGACCGGAATGCGGAAGAGGGGTTCGCTGCCAAGAAACCAGCGGACGATGACGACGCTGGACACGGCGGAGAGTACGACAGAGCCGAGGATGCCGGCGCTCCAACGGCCGATGACTTCTTCGATGACGAAAAGCACGGCTGAGATGGGAGCGTTGAATGCGGCGGCGAGACCTGCGGCCGCGCCGACCGGAGCCATGAGGCGAAGTTTTTCGCGGGAGATATGCAACCAGCGGCCGAGGGCGGAAGCGATGCTGGCGCCGATCTGAAGAGAAGGATCTTCGGGGCCGAGGGATTGTCCGGAGCCGATGGCGAGGGCGGCGCAAATGAATTTTCCGACAGCGGTGCGAAAAGGGATGACGCCGTTGAAGATGTAGAGCGCGGCTTTGGTCTGGTTCACGCCGCTGCCGCGGATGCCGGGAAATAAATGGAGAACGAGGATGGCGACGACGATTCCGGCGAGGGCGGGAACGGCGAACAACCGGATGCTGTGATTCTGCGGCAGGGGGCCGAGGAGTGCGAGATGCGTCCAGTCGATCGCGAGACGGAAACAGACGACGGCGAGGCCGGAGAAAATTCCGATAAAAACGGACAGTATGAGGAAGAATACTTCCTCGTGGAAGACGCCCTCCAGAGAGGAGAACAGACGGCGGGTGGCGCGAAAGCGGACCAGCGAAGGCGAGGCGGGAGTGGCGGGAGTGATCAAAGGCGTGCTCACTGGGCGGCGGCCTCGCGCTTTTGAGAGATGAGAAGCAGTGCGAGATCGGGGCCTTGAGGCTCTCCGCAAATCGAAGAGGTCTGGATCTCGATTTGAAAGACAACGTCCATGAGCGAGTCGGGCAGATCGGTTTCACCGGGGGAACGGAGAAGCGCGAGGCTGGGTTGAGCGGCGGACCAGCGGGCTTGCAGGTTCTGCAGCGGAGAGATAGAGGAAGGCGACAGGGATTTTAAGTCAATGTCCTTTTGTCGAGCGCAGCTGGTGAGCCGATTCTGAGCGGTGGCGAAGGCGGCGGTGATGCGGCGGTTGCGCTCGGCGTCGGAGAGGTGACTGTGGAAGGGATTGATCCGCAAGATAAGATCGGCGGTGTCGAGAAGCTGACGGGACTCGGAATCGTTGGGAGAAAGTTTGACGGCTTCTGACAAATAATGTTGCGCGGTGAGGTAGTTTCCGGAACGAAAGGCGGCACGACCGGCGCCGGCGAGGGCTTCCGGGTTGGTGGGATCAAGACGTAGCACTTCGCGATAGCGAGCGAGAGCTCCGGCATCATCGTGAGCTTGAGAGAACAGTTGCGCAGCCTGGAGTTGTATTTTGGGATCGGGCGGAAGGGCGGTAGCCAGAGCCATGAGTTCGGACTCGGCCTTGTCGGGCACCCCTTGCTTGAGCAGAAACTGAATCAGTTCGATGCGAGCTTTGTTGCGGTTGGCGTCAGGATCGGAGTTCCAGGCGCCGTACATGGCGTTGTGATAGTAGCGAGTGGCGTCTTCGATGGAGCCGCGATGAGCCGCGACGCGGGCGAGGGCAAGATTGACGGCGGCGTCCTGCGGAGTGCGCTGCCAGAGAGCGATCAGGTAAGATTCGGCTTCGTCAAGGCGGCGAGGATCGTTGCTGTCGCGCAAAGCACGGGCGAGGCTGAGCTGATACTGGGAGTTAGTCGGTTCGCAGGTGAGGGCGGCGCGGAAGGCGGCAATGGCCGCGTCATAGTGCGCGGCAGAGGTATCGGCCAAGCCCTGGGCGTAGAGTTTGCGTCCGCGAGATTGTTGGTTGGCATTGAAGCGGGCGACCAGATGGCCCACGGCTGCGAAACCGACAGCGGCAGAGCCGATCAGAATGAGCAAGACAACAGGCGCCGAGCGGGGCACAAATTTGGCGGGCGTCCACGACATATCTCGTATCACGATATCATTGGATGGTCGGTTGACGTTTTCGGTTAGACAAAGTTGCGGCTCGAGACCGATGCATCAGGTAAGATACTTCGTTCTCAATTCTGTTTAAAAAAGCGGCGGGAAGGCACGTCATCCGAGATGAATCGCGAATATCACAAGGGGTACAGCCAGGAACTGCACCGAGAGATGGACTTGCTGGTTTTTGGACATGCGGGCACGCCGCTGCTGGTGTTTCCCACTTCGATGGGAAGATTTTTTGAGTACGAAGATCGGGGAATGATTGGGGCGCTGGCGCACAAGATTGAGCGCGGCGATCTGCAGGTATTCTGCCCGGACGCGGTGGATACGGAGAGCTGGTACAACAAGAGCGTGCATCCCAAGGTGCGGGTGCTGCGGCATTTGCAATATGAGCGCTACATTCTGCACGAGATGGTGCCTTTTATCCGGTGGAAGAATCAAACGCCGCGGCTGGCGGTGACGGGATGCAGTTTTGGGGCGTATCACGCGGTGAATTTTGCCTTGAAGCATCCGGATGTGGTGACGCATTGCGTGAGCATGAGCGGGGCGTTTGATATCCATCAATTTCTGGATGGATATTACGATGATGATTGCTACTTCAATTGTCCGCCGGATTACTTGCCGAACCAGAATGATGATTGGTTTTTGAGCCGGTACCGACAGATGAAGATTGTGCTGGGGTCGGCGGATTGGGATATTTGCCTGGACCAGAACGTCAAATTGTCGGCGATTTTGAATGGCAAGGCGGTGCCGCACTGGCTGGATATTTACGGGGACAATTCGAAGCATGATTGGCCGCTGTGGCTGAATATGGCGGGGAAGTATTTTTGAAACCGTCGTTGGTCGTTGGTCGTCGGTCGTTGGCCTCTCGAGGTTGAGTGCACGGGAGATACCTTGCGGCGGTGGTTGAGGGGGCTGGAGGTGCAGGGGTCCTTCGACTGCATGATTGCTTCGCTTCGCGAAACAATCACTTCGCTCAGGATGACAGAACGAAATGGAGATGAATTTGTGAAGAAGATTGGGATTTTGTTTGGGATGGAGAACACGTTTCCGCCGGCGGTGGTGGAGAAGATTAACGCAATGAAGGTGGAGGATGTGACGGCGGAGTTTGTGTCGATTGGCGGGATTCGGATGGACGAGCCGCAGAAATATGCCGTCATCATCGACCGGATTTCGCAGGATATTCCCTTCTACCGGGCTTATTTGAAAAATGCGGCGCTGCACGGGACGATTGTCGTGAACAATCCGTTCTGGTGGACGGCGGACGACAAGTTTTTCAACTATGCGCTGGCGCACAAGCTGGGCGTGGCGATTCCGCCGACGGTAATTCTGCCGCACAACAAGCATCCCGAGGGGACGACCGACCGGTCGATGCGGAATTTAATTTTTCCGCTGAACTGGCAGGAGTTATTTGATTACGTGCAGTTCCCTGCTTTTCTGAAACCTTATTCGGGCGGAGGGTGGAAGCATGTGTATCACGTGCATTCTCCGGAGGAATTTTTTCAACACTACAACAACACGGGCGACCTGTGCATGACGCTGCAGCATGGCGTGGTGTTTGAAGAGTATTACCGGTGCTATGTGGTGGGGCAGGAAAAAGTACACATCATGAAGTATGATCCGCGGCTGCCGCATCATGAGCGGTATGTGAAGGGGAATCCGCCGCCGTCGTCTGAAGCCTTAAGGGATAGGATCGAAAAAGATGCGCTGAATTTGTGCCGCGTGCTGGGCTATGACTTGAATACGGTGGAGTTTGCGGTGGAGGGGGGAGTGCCGTATGCGATTGATTTTCTGAATCCGGCGCCGGATGCGGAGATTACTTCTGTCGGGCAGGAGAATTTTGACTGGATCGTAAATGCGGTGGCCGAGATGGCGGTGAAGATGGCGGTGACGGGAGAGGATCCGGCGCGGGAGTTGCGCTGGGCTAGCTTCTTGCAGGGTGCTCCGGTGAAGCAGACAAGGAAGTCGGAGCCGAAGTGGGTGGGGGAGAGGAAGCGGGGGAAGGTGACGAAGTAGGGAATGAAAGGCAAACTTGCGGCAAAATCCGTCGACGAATATCTGGCGGGAATTCCGGAGCCGGCCCAGAGCACGTTGCGGCATGTTCGCGCGGTGATTCGGTCGGTGGTGCCGGCGGAGACGACTGAGGGGATCAGCTATGGCATTCCAATGTTCAAGTTCCGCGGGATGCTGGTGGGGTACGCGGCGTTCAAGAAGCATTGCAGCTTGTTCCCGACGGGGTCTGGGGTGCTCGACCGGTTCGAGAAAGAATTGAAGGGTTACAGGGTCTCGAAGGGGACCATTCACTTCCCTCCTGACAAGCCTTTGCCGGACGCACTGGTGAAGAAGATTGTGCGGGCGCGGGTGAAGGAAAATCGGGAGTGGGATTGAGGTAATCGGGCAAGGTTATTCGAGGGCGTTGATATACTGGTAAGGCCTGGTTCGGGAAGCCGACGATCCCCACTTCTCGCAAAAGACGCGAGAAATGGGGCACCCAGCACCACACTAAGATTGATGAAACCTACTTTCAGCATCGGGATTGAAGAGGAATATCAGACGGTGGATCCGGAGACGCGGGATCTGCGGTCGCATATTCAGGCGGAGATCCTCGAGAAGGGCAAGCTCATCCTGCAGGAGCGGGTGAAGGCGGAGATGCACCAGTCGGTGGTGGAAGTGGGGACTGGGGTGTGCAAGAACATCAAGGAAGCCAAGGCGGAAGTGAAGATGTTGCGGCGGGATATTATCCGGCTGGCCAACGAGAACGGGCTGAAGCTGGCGTCGGTGGCGACGCATCCTTTTGGCGACTGGCGGGTGCAGGAGATTCATCCCGACGAGCGGTACAAGAACATTGTTGAGGACATGCAACTGGTGGCGCGGGCGAATTTGATTTTCGGCTTGCACGTGCATATCGGGATTGAGGATCGCGAGACGGCGATCCACATGATGAATCACGCGCGGTACTTCCTGCCCCATTTGCTGGCGCTGTCGACCAATTCGCCTTTCTGGCTGGGGATGAATACCGGGCTGAAATCTTACCGGTGCAAGGTGTTTGACAAGTTTCCGCGGACGAATATTCCTGATTATTTTCCCAGCTGGGGCGAGTACGAAAACTTCATCAAGCTATTGATCAAGACCAACTGCATCGATAACGCGAAGAAGATCTGGTGGGACATCCGGCCGCATCCGTTCTTTAATACGATTGAGTTCCGGGTATGCGATATACCGATGCGGGCGGATGAGACCATCGCGCTGGCGGCGCTGATTCAGGCCACGGTGGCGAAGCTTTATAAATTGCATGCCTCGAATCAGGGGTTTCGTTTATATCGCCGCGCCCTTTTGATGGAGAACAAATGGCGGGCGGCGCGCTACGGCATGAGCGGCAAGCTGATTGATTTCGGCAAGCAGACGGAAGTTCCTGCCAAAGATTTGATCTACGAATATCTGGAGTTTGTTGACGATGTGGTGGATGAACTGGACTCGCGCGAAGAGTTGAAGTACATCCACACCATGCTGGAGACGGGCAGCGGCGCCGACCGGCAGTTAGCGGTTTACAAAGAGACTGGAGATTTAAAGAAAGTGGTCGATTACATCATTGAGGAGACAGAAGCGGGACTGGCGGATGTGCCGGAGGCCGCAAGAAAAGTCGGATGACAATACCTGCCCGTGACGAAGTGAAAATCCCCACCCTGTCGCAGAGTGCGCGACAAGGATGGGGCACCCGCGAGAATCACATTGCGTTTGATCCGGAGTTTACGGAGGGAGCGCGGAACGCGATCAACGTCTGCCTGCGAGTACAACCGAACGAAAAGGTTTGCGTAATCACCGATGAGGTGACGCTTGAGATCGCGGCGGCGATTGTTTCTGAATTGGAGAAGCTCGGTGCGCCCTACCGGGCGTGGGTATTGGAGGATTTGGCGGAGCGTCCGCTGAAGAATTTGCCGCAGCCGATTCTCGATGATTTGGAGACCAGCCAGGTTTCCATCTTTGCGGTGCAGGCGCAGCGCGGGGAATTGCGCACGCGCATGCAAATGACCGATGTGGTGAACCGCAAAAAGATCCGACACGGGCACATGGTGAACATCAACCGGCAGATCATGCTGGAAGGCATGCGCGCGGATTTCCAGAAGGTCGACCGGTTGAGCGCTAAGGTTGTGGCCATGGTGCGCAAAGCGGAGAAAGTGCACGCGACCACAGCGGCAGGCACTGATTTGACGGCGGATTTGAACCACAACTACAAGTGGCTGAAGACGAGTGGAATTATCACTCCGGAAAAATGGGGGAACCTACCGGGCGGAGAGATCTTTACAACACCCGGCGAGGTGAACGGAACATTCGTGATCGATGGCGTGGTGGGGGATTATCTATGCGCGAAGTTTGGCGACCTGCGCGAGAACCCGCTGACGATTCACATGAAAGGCAACCGGCTCACCGAGGCGCACTCCGATAACCGCGAATTGGAAGACGATTTCTGGAAGTACACGCATACCGATGAGAATAGCGACCGCGTAGGCGAGTTTGCCATTGGAACCAATATCGACCTGAAGGAAGTGATCGGGGAGATTCTGCAGGATGAGAAGTATCCGGGCGTGCATATTGCGTTTGGAAACCCCTACGGCGCGCACACGGGCGCGGAGTGGGATTCGTCAACCCATATTGATGTGGTGGGGCGGAAGTTCAATATCTGGGTGGACGACGAGCAGATTATGCGGGATGGAAAGTTTTTGATCGAGGCATAGGCCTTTATTCCCGCGGTCGGCTGGATGGCTGTAGGGATCCTTCGACTGCGCGTGACCTCCAATTCTTGCGGATAATGCTTCGCTCAGGATGACAAACCGTTTATGACAAATTGTTGATGGCGCTCGCCGATTGCGATCGCGTTGCGGCATAATCTTCTTCCATGATCGCTTCCCTCCGAAAACAGTTCAACGCCAATTTCACGGCAGACAAATACCGAACATTTTTGAAACAGGTGGATGACGCTTGCGGGACGCATGTTCAGTTCCGGCTCTCCGAAACGCCTTGCTTTTTCCCGAAGTCACTCATCGATCGCATGGTAGAGGATGGGAAAGAACTGATCCGGCAACTGGTGGAGAGTCGGGAATATCGAGCGCGCTCGAATGCGTCGATTCCCGATGAATTTCGCGTTCCCAATGAGCCCGATCATCCCATGTTTGTGCAGGTTGATTTTGGTTTGGTGCGGGCTGACTCGGGAGAGTTAAAGCCCAAGCTGGTCGAACTGCAAGCCTTCCCTTCCCTTTACGCCTACCAGGTGACGCTGGCGCAAAGTTATATCGACGTGTATGGGCTGTCGGGCTTCGGGCTTGGGGCTTCGGGCTCCGGGAGTGCCCGGTTGAATTTCTTCCTCGGCGGCCTCGATGAAAACAGTTATCGCGATCTCTTGCGGCGGGCGATTGTGGGGACGCACGATCCGGAGAATGTGATTCTGATGGAGATTCATCCGCAGGAGCAGAAGACGCTGCCAGATTTTCTGCTGACGGAGAAAATGCTGGGGGTGCGCACGGTGGATATTGAGTCGATACGAAAAGACGGGCGGCAGCTTTATTACAACCGTAACGGCGTGCGGGTGCCGATCCGGCGAATTTATAACCGGGCAATTGTGGACGAGTTGCAGCGCAAGCAGGTGAAGCTGAGCTTTGATTGGCGCGACGACCTTCATGTGGAATGGGCGGGGCATCCGAACTGGTATTTCCGCATCAGCAAGTTTTCCATTCCCTACCTGCGGCATGAATCGGTACCGAAGACGTGGTTTCTGGACCGGGCGGAGACAATACCCGACGATCTGCAGAATTATGTGTTGAAGCCCCTTTATTCTTTCGCGGGTTTGGGCGTGGTGATCGCCCCGAAGAGAGCAGATATTGATGCCATTCCTGCGGAGAAACGTGCCGATTTCATTTTGCAGGAGCGGGTCAACTTTGAGCCGGTTATTGAAACGCCTTTCGGCCCGACCAAGGCAGAGGTGCGGGTGATGTATGTGTGGCAGGAGGAGTTGCAAGCGGTGCTAACGATCATTCGCATGGGGCGCGGGCTGATGATGGGGGTGGACCAGAATAAGAATATGGAGTGGGTGGGAGCTTCGGCGGGACTGTGGGTGTAGAGGCGACCGGGGGGTCTCGACCGTCGCACTATGGACCGTTTGATACTTGCCCGGGAATGTCGGCGCCAGAGGATCAGCCGATTCTTCGCACCACGGTGGTATGAAGTTCGCGGCCATTGGGGCGACGGAGAAGGAGTTGATCACCCGCGAGGCGAACCGGGATGGGCTCGCTTGGTTGCCATTCGCCCGGAGTGTAGTCCTCCCCGCCGCTAAAATCGTATTCCCCGGTATAAACAACGCCTTGTATGTTGACCACAACGGCACGGTGGGCAGGTCCGGCTACCGGCTCACGAAGAATCATAGCCTGGGCGTGATACCAGTTGTCTGGGTCGTGAACAGCCAGTCCAACGCTCTGGCGAAGGCGTTCGGCGGGACGGCGGCCAATGACTTCTTGCCGGTGATTTGAGCTGCCTGAAGAGGATTGTGCCATGCGAATCTGCCCGCGATGGGATTGGCTACTGTCATAGTAGTGCTGAGGGGCAACTTGGGGAGGGAAATCCGACACAAAAAGTACAGGGTGTTTGTCACTTTGGGAACGCTTAGAATCACAAAGGGCTAGTTGACCGGACTCGCTGGCGGGCCTAACATTACCGCGTCCGGGGGTTGGATCTTCGAATGATTGGCCAAACAGTCTCTCACTACCGCATCCTGGGAAAGTTGGGCGGCGGTGGCATGGGAGTGGTGTACGAGGCAGAAGACCTGAAGTTGGGACGGCACGTTGCCCTGAAGTTCATCCCAGAAAATCTTGCCGGCGACCCCAAATCGCTGGAGCGTTTTACGCGGGAAGCGAGAGCTGCCTCGCTGCTGAATCATCCCAACATCTGCACGATTCATGGCATTGAGGATAACCACGGGCATCCCTTCATTGTGATGGAAAAACTGGAGGGCGAGAGTCTGAAGCAATGCATCTCCGGCAAGCCGGTGGAGACGGAGAAATTGCTCGATATCAGCACCCAGGTGGCGGACGCTCTGGCGGCGTCCCATGCCAAAGGGATTGTGCATAGGGATATAAAGCCGGCGAACATTTTCCTGACTCCCAGCGGACAGGTCAAGGTACTGGATTTTGGGCTGGCCAAACTGGTTCACAACGTGGGCACCGATAGCGACCACGATCATGCCCTCGCGGCGGATAATTCGTTGACCGCGGTGGGAGTAATTCCGGGGACGGCGGTTTATATGTCGCCGGAGCAGGCGCGCAGCGAGGAGATCGACTTCCGCAGCGATCTTTTTTCCTTCGGCGTGGTGCTCTACGAAATGTCGACGGGAAAGAAACCTTTTTCCGGCAAGAACTCGCTGATGACGCTGGATGCCGTGCTGCACGACAAGCCCGTGCCGCCGGGAGAGCTGAATCCGAAGGTTCCGGTGGAACTGGAAGGCATTATCGGCAAGGCAATGGAGAAGGACCGCAAGGAGCGCTACCAGAGCGCTACGCAGATGAAGGCGGACCTTCAGCAACTGAAGCGCGATCATGAATCCGGGCAGATGAAGAGCGGTTTGCATCCCAGCCGGCTGCGGGTGGCGAGCAAAACTTTTGGGCGCCCAACCAACAGCCGGTGGCTATTCTGGCTCTTGCTGGGAACGGCTGCGTTACTGGTAACGGTGATTGCGGCGGTCGCGGCATATTGGGTGAAACACCGCTCGGTGGCGACCCTGGAACAGCAAAACGCGATTGCGGTGCTGCCGCTGCAGAATGTGAACTCCGACGTGGCGGTGGATTATCTGCGGTTTGCGCTGGCGGATGAACTGACCAGTGTGCTGACGTACTCGCGATCATTGGAAGTGCGGCCATCCTCGGCAACGCGGAAATATGCCGGACAAGATCAAGACGCGCATAGGCTCGGCCAGGAGTTGCACGTGGGCCGGTTGCTTACCGGGCACTTCATGCGGCAGGGAGAGCAGTTGAACGTGACCCTGGAGGCGATAGATGTCGCCACCGACCGGTTGCTGTGGCAATCGACCGTGACGGCGCCGGTCAACGATTTGATCTCGTTGCAGAACCAACTGACGACGCAAGTGCAGCAGGGATTGTTGCCAGCGCTGGGCGCAGGCGGGACGCTGAGCACGGCGTCGCGCCCCAAGAGCCAAGAGGCGTACGACCTATACTTGCACAGCCTGGCTTTGCCTCACGACACGGGCCCAAATAAAGATGCGATCGCAGTTCTGGAACACGTGGTTGGGGTGGATCCTGGCTATGCACCGGCGTGGGAAGCGTTGGGGCTACGCTACTACTATGATTCTTACTTTGGCGGGGGCGGAGAGCAGATGTTCCAGCGCTCGAATGCCGCCTTTGAGAAAGCGGTGGGTCTGGATCCGAACCGGATGCTGGCTTCGAGCCATTTGATCACCAATCGGGTGGAGCGCGGCGAACTGGGTCCCGCCTACGATGCTGCGACAAATTTCGTGAAGCAGCGACCGCAAAGCGGAGACGCACATTTCGCGCTGAGCTATGTTCTGCGTTATGCAGGAATGCTGGAACGATCCACCCAGGAGTGCAATACGGCGCGGTCGCTGGATCCGGGGAATTTTGATTTCAGATCCTGTGCATGGGCGTTCCTGGAATTAGGCAAGACCGACCGGGCAATGGATTTTGTGCATCTGGATGCGGGGTCGGAGTGGGCGTCATGGGTGACTCCTTATGTTTATCTGGCCACGGGGAACGTAGCGCAGGCACGGGAGAGTGCGAAGAACGTGGGCAAGTCGCCTTCCTATCATCGCGAACTCTTGATTGCGTGCACGCAAGCGCAGCGGCCGGGCGATATGGACCGCATTGTGCGGGAGGCGGAATCCTCGGCGATGTTGGAGCAGGACCCAGAGGCCTGGTATCACGTAGGGGTCTTGATGGCTTACTGCGGTCAGAGTGAACCAGCTTTGCGTTTGTTGAAAGCGGCGGTACAGCAGAATTACTGCGCGTACTCTGCGCTGCTGGAAGATCCGCTGTTGAAAGACTTGCGCAAGGAGGCGGCATTCAATCAGGTGTTAACCGCGGCCAGCGCTTGCCAGGAATCGCTGAAAGAGGGCCACGGACAGTGACGGCCCTGGAAACGCTCGAGCGGCAAACCTATCGCAAAGTTGACTTAAGAATCGTTCCCTTCCTTTTTCTCTGTTACATCCTGGCGTATCTCGACCGCGTGAATGTGGGATTCGCCAAGCTGCAGATGCTGAAAGACCTGTCCCTGAGCGATGCGGCATTCGCGACGGGCGCGGGCATCTTTTTTGTTGGCTATTTCTTTTTTGAAGTACCGAGCAATGTATTGCTGAAGAAATTCGGCGCGCGTATGTGGATTGCCCGCATCATGATTTCGTGGGGAGTGATCTCCGCGTGCATGATTTTTGTGAAAGGGCAGTGGTCGTTCTATGCCATGCGCTGCTTGCTTGGTTTGGCCGAAGCCGGCTTCTTTCCGGGAGTGATCTTTTATCTCACATTGTGGTATCCGTCAAAGCTGCGGTCGACGCGAACCGCGTGGTTCGTGGCAGCCATCGCGGTGTCGGGAGTGATCGGCAATCCGGTGTCGGGCTGGATTATGGACAGACTCTCCGGCGCGATGAATCTGGCCGGGTGGCAGTGGCTGTTTCTCTCCGAAGGCCTGCCGTCGATCCTGGTTGGCTTCTGTGTGATTTTTTATCTGGAAAGCAGCATTGCAGAGGCGAAATGGTTGTCCTCTGAAGAGAAAGCTTTGCTAACCCGTAACCTTGAAGCAGAAGACAAAGACAAGACCGAGCACAGGTTGAGAGACGCGTTCGCGAGCGGCAAGGTATGGGCGCTATGCGCTATCTATTTCACTTTGATGATTGGGTTGTACGGCATCGCATTCTGGCTGCCGAGCATCGTGAAGGCGTTCGGGGTGAAAGGCTATCTTCAAGTTGGCTTCATCACGGCGATTCCCTATGGAGTTGCGGTGGTGGGAATGATCCTGATAAGCAATCACTCGGATAAAACCGGAGAACGGCGACTGCATTATGTGGGGAATGTGGTCGCAGGCGCTGCGGGTCTCATTCTGAGCGGGATTTTTGCTTCGACTCCAGTACTGGCGATTCTATTTTTATCCTTGGGGACGCTGGGGGTGATCGGTTCCATGCCGTTGTTCTGGCCGCTGCCTTCTGCGTTTTTGGCTGGAACCGCGGCTGCGGCGGGCATTGGAATCGTGAACTCGGTGGGCAATTTAGGGGGCTACGTGGGACCAAATATTCCCATCTGGGCGAAGCATTTTTCTTCTGATCCTTCGGCTGCGTTATACGTGATTGCCGGTGTTTTATTGGCCGGTGCGGTGTTGACGTATCTGTTCATTCCGGCAAGCTTGCGGGTGCGAGTAAATCCGGTAAATTAATGGCAGCATTCCGGGAGAAAATTTGCGTCCGAGCGGGGTTAGGCCGCATTCTTGTAGGGTGAATATTCTGAGAAGTGAGAAAACCGCCGTCCGCGCCTTGAATGCGGACGGGCATTTTGGCAGAACTTCGTTGCGCAGTGCTGCGCTCGTATTGCTCCTGCTGTTGATTTTCCTTTCCAGCGCTGCGCCGCAGAAAGCTGCCCCAGTATTTATCAACTTCCCGCAACTTCCTTACCAAGGATCGCCACCCGAACTTTTACAAGATCAGGGAATTTTGGGACTTCGCCAGGCATTGCGTCAGCTCGGTACTACGGCGCGGCTGATGCAGACGGTGGCGCATCCCGATGATGAAGACGGGGGAATGCTGACGCTGGAAGCGCGGGGCCGCGGAGTGGATGTCTTGTTGATGACGTCGAATCGCGGCGAGGGCGGGCAGAATAAGATTGGCAGTAATTTGTCGGATGTGTTGGGCGTGCTGCGAGCGGAGGAACTTCTTGCCTCCGATGAATACTACGGAGTGCAGGAAAGATTCTCGCGGGTGGCTGACTTTGGTTTTTCGAAGAGTCCGGATGAAACTTTTGCCAAGTGGGGTGGGCACGATGTGGCACTGGGGGACATGGTCCGGGTGATTCGGACTTTCCGTCCGGACGTGCTGGTGGCGCGGTTCTCCGGGACGGACCGCGATGGCCATGGACATCACCAGGCTTCCAGCATCCTGACCCAGGAGGCATTTCGCGCAGCGGCTGATCCCAAACGGTTTCCAGAGCAACTTGCGCAGGGGCTTCTGCCGTGGCAGGCGCAAAAACTGTATATCGGAAACGTGTGCGGCTTCGGGGCGTCAACTTGTGAGGATTCCAAGTGGACGATCAAGTTGAATACGGGCGAGAAGAGCGCCGATCTCGGGGAATCCTACGCGCAGTTCGCCATGGAGGGTTTGCGGCATCAACTTTCTCAGGGGTCGGGCACGTGGACGGTGGATCCGGGAGATCGGTTCACGTTTTACAAGCTGGTAGATTCGATCAAGCCAGCACGACTAGATGATAAGGGTCACGAAAAGGATTTCTTCGACGGGATCGATACCAGCTTGCCGGCGCTGGCGAAACGAATCGGCGAGGCCAAGATTCCGAAGCTCGAATGGCAGCTTCAGCAACTGGCGAGCAGAATCGCCAAAGCAACGGAGGCGGCAGAGCGAAGTGATGGATCAGCCGCGGCGGCCTCACTGCTGGGCGTTGCGGGGACCTTCAGACAACTTAGCAGTGACGTGAAAGCTGCGGGCTTGAGCGCCGCCGCGGAATCCGATTTGATTGCAAGGCTCGAAGAAAAAAGCGAAGAAGCAGAACGCGCGCTGAACGCGGCTTTAGGAGTCAAGCTGCAGGCGACTGTGGTGTCCCGCGCGAACAAGAATGGCGAACCGGTGGAGGAGGGCACTAAGAAGGAAGCGGAAGCCACCACCACCGTTTCTCCTGGCCAGGAATTTCTGGTCGGAGTAACGTTCCGCAACGGCTCCAAGGTGAAGTTGTTTGTGGATGGGTTGAAGCTGGAAGTCCCAAAGGGCTGGGGTACGATTTCTGAAAAGACCAGGCGAGTCGCACTCAATCCCGGCGGCGAAGAACATGCCGTCTTTCGGTTGCAGGTTCCAAAGGATGCAAGCTTTACACGACCGTACTGGCATCGAGACAATCCCGAAACCGAAAGTGTAAACCACATCGATAACGACAAATACGTGACGCTTCCCTTCCCGCCATCGGTACTGCGGGCGCGGGTTGAATATTCTGTGGAAGGTACAGACGGCCGTCATGAGAAGAATGGCATCAACGCGACCGTCGTAGCGCGCTTTATCGACGATGACGGAAAAGAACGCGCCCGGCCTCTGGCGGTGGTGCCAGCGTTTTCCGTGGCCCTGGAACCGGGGACGCAGGTGATCACAGCGCACCACGGCGCGAGTTCCACCGTGGCCGTCGGCGTCACCAGCAATCTAAATCACGCGGAACGAGGTGTGCTACGCCTGGAAGTACCGGAGGGGTGGCAGGCCGAGCCAAAGCAAATTCCGGTGGAGCTCTCGCGACGCGGAGAGAAACAGGATTTCCAGTTCAAAGTTCTGGGCGCAGGATTGCGCGAAGGACGCGCCCGGGTGCGAGCCATCCTGGAGGTGGATGGTCAGAGCTACAGCGAAGGCTACACCCTGGTGACGCGCGACGATTTGGGAAGTTTTTATTATTACCAGCCGGCAATTCAACGGGTAAGCATTGTGGATGTAAAGGCGCCGCATGATTTGAAAATTGGTTATGTCATGGGAGCGGGCGATGATATTCCCACCGTTTTGAAACAGGCTGGCCTGGATGTGACGTTGATCGCCCCAGAAAAACTGGGAGAGGAAGATCTCAGCAAATTCGGAACTATCGTTCTCGGAATTCGCGCCTACGACACGCAGAAAGACATTGCGGCGAATAATAAAAAGCTTCTTGAATATGTTTCGGCAGGCGGAACGCTAGTGGTGCAGTACAACGCCAGCGTGGCAGATTTTAATAAGGGCAATTTCACCCCATACAGCGCAGAGCTGAGCCGGGCGCGGGTTTCGGTGGAAGAAGCTCCGGTGGAAATTCTGGCGCCAGAGGACAGCGTATTTCATTATCCTAATGAAATTACCGCGCACGATTTCGAGGGTTGGGTGCAAGAGCGCGGTCTGTATTTCATGGATAAATGGGATGAGCATTTCAAGCCTCTGCTGAGTTGTCATGATCCGGGGGAGGATGCACAGAAGGGCGGTCTGCTACGAGCGCAATACGGCAAGGGAACGTACATCTATACCGGCTATGCCTTCTTCCGGCAACTGCCGGCGGGAGTTCCGGGGGCGGTGCGGCTGTATGTGAATCTGCTGAGCGCGGGGCATGAGAAGCAGTGATCGGTGGTCGGCAAGATCTGCGTAACATCTTTTCACCCGACGAATGGGTTCTCCGACAAAACTGGACGACGGTTCACCGGGCCTGATCCGCGGCATGGGCCTGGGGAGCGCGACCGCGCTCAACATGATTGACATGATCGGCGTGGGTCCCTTTATTACCATGCCGCTGGTGTTAAGCGCGATGGGCGGCCCGCAGGCGATGCTGGGATGGATTGTGGGAGCCCTTTTGGCTGTGTGCGATGGGTTGGTGTCCGCGGAATTGGGTGCGGCATTTCCGGGTTCGGGTGGATCGTACCGGTATCTCAGCG
The DNA here is from genome assembly GCA_963758565.1 of uncultured Acidobacteriota bacterium. Taxonomy (GTDB): domain Bacteria; phylum Acidobacteriota; class Terriglobia; order Terriglobales; family Acidobacteriaceae; genus Sulfotelmatobacter. The sequence continues at coordinate 553,529 of CAVWVX010000003.1, forward strand.
AAATTTATGGGTCGCGAAAATGGGGACGGCTGATTTCATTCTTGTTCATCTGGCAACTTTCCTTCAGCGCCCCACTCTCAATCGCCAGCGGGTGCATCGGCTTGGCCGGTTACGCGGCTTACTACTGGCCCAATCTTGAAACGGTATATGCGGCGCACACTGCGGCATTGAACCTGCCGTGGGCTGGACCGCTGCAGGTAAGTTGGATCGTCACGCCGGGAACGGCTGTGGCGATCCTAATCTGTTTGCTCACGGTGGTTCTGCTCTACCGGCGAATCACCGTGATTGGGCGTTTATCAAACCTGCTGTGGGTGGTGGTGGTGGGCACGATCAGTTGGGTAATTTTCGCCGGACTCACGCATTTCAATGCGGCGCGAGCTTTTGATTTTCCTCCAGGGGCGCTCACACTCTCTCCCGCATTCTTTACGGGGCTGGGGGGAGCGCTTCTGGTTGCCACCTACGACTATTGGGGCTATTACAACGTCTGCTATTTAGGCGATGAGATCAAAGACCCGACGCGGAATATTCCGAGGGCGCTGCTGCTTTCCATTCTGCTGGTCGCCGGTCTATACCTGATGATGAACCTGTGCATCCTCGCGGTGATTCCCTGGCGGGAAATGCTGCAAGCAGGGCATAACAACAACGGTCTGTACGTTGTCTCGTTATTTATGCAGAGGATTTACGGGATGTGGGCGGCGCGACTGGTGACCGGTTTGGTGATCGTGACTGCGTTTGCATCAGTATTTTCGCTTACTTTGGGGTACTCGCGGGTACCCTATGCGGCAGCTCTGGATGGCAACTATTTTCGCGCGTTCGGAAAATTGCACCCGGTGCACCGCTTTCCGCATGTATCGTTGCTGGCGTTGGGCCTTGTGGCAGCGGCGTTTTGCTTCTTGCGGCTACGTGACGCGATCGCGGCGCTGGTGGTGATCCGGTTGATCCTGCAATTTCTGGTGCAAGCCGTCGGTTTGATTGTCTTCCGCATAACCCATCCCGAAGTGGTGCGCCCCTTTCGCATGTGGCTTTATCCGATGCCGGCGTTGTTGGCGATTGCGGGGTTTCTTTTTATTTTGTTCAACCGCGTGAATTGGCAGAAGGAAATGCGCTACGCTGCGCTCATCCTGATCGCAGGGCTTACGATTTACATGATTCGAGCCTGGCGGGCGCGGGATTGGCCGTTCGGTGTGATGAATTCTGCGGGCCAGAGTCAGTGAATTCGACGGCAGAAAAATGTTTATTGCAATGTAGTCGGAACGGTATTCGCCATTGGAGAAACCGAGATGAAGACAACTTTGACAATCCTTGCGCTCTGCGTACTGGCACTAGCGGCGGCAGGGACGGCACAGGACAAGAAGGTCAAGGAAGAACGCCGGACCGTAACGCAGGTGTTGGACGCTACCGTTTCGAACATGGAGCACGAGTTCGTTCCGGCTGCCGAAGCCATGCCTGAGGATAAATTCAGTTTTGTTCCGAGCACGGGAGAATTCAAAGGCGCGCGAACTTACGGAGACCAGATCAAGCATGTAGCTGCGGTGAACTATATTTTCGGTGCGGCCATCCTAGGCGAAAGAGTCCCGGTCGATGTGGGCGACGAATCGGGGCCGACATCGTTGAAGACTAAAGATGAAATCCTCAAGTATCTGAAAGATTCTTTCGTTTACGTGCACAAGGCGGTGCAAACGGTGAACGAAAAGAATCTGGTGGAGCCGCTGAAGAGCCCGTTCGGAGAAGGCAGGGTGACCCGGTTAGGTTTGGCCACAAGCGTGTCGGCGCATGGCTTCGACCATTACGGGCAGATGGTTGAGTATTTAAGAATGAATGGCATCATTCCGCCGGCCAGCCGGTGAGAAGAGGCTTAGCGACGGCGCAGGCGGCTTAACCGAGGACTCTCGCCGTCGACAGCAAGAATGATGTTGCGCAAATGTTGGTGAAAGGTAACAGCAGGTTCCTTGACGGCCCCCGAGGAATAGGAATCGAGGGCCAGAAAAAACTTTCGGATCTCATCTTCAGAGGCCAATGGCCGAGGCTCCGGCTTACCACTGAAGGGAAACCCCTGGCGGCGCTGAACTTGACCGTGCACTTTGAACTTCATTCCTGCCTCGTCCCCAGAGCAATTTAACCTGAGCTTTTGAGCAAGCTCGCAACCCGCTACTTTCTTGAACACGCTGGTGAGCAGTAAGTTTCGCTGAGTAAGTTCTAGGTGTGTGGTCCAAGGATGAGAATGAGCTATCTGCCGTCTTAGGCGGAGAAACCCCAACATCCACGCGGTTCTAAAGGATGCGGTTCACGCTGTATTTGGGGCCCTTCCTTCGCGTGATATGCTTGCGAGTTTGCAGAAGGGGGATTATGACTTTCTCGCGCCGTGATTTTGTAAGGACGTCCGTTTTAGGGGCCGTGGCGGCCGGAGTTGGAACTCATGCCCGCGGCGAAGAAACAGACCAGGGTGCTGAGCCCGCGCATGCGGCATCGCAGAATCCGTCGCAGTCTGGGTCGTACAAGCGGCCGATCATCGTCTGCGCGCATAACGGATTGAATTATCTTGACGATGGATTTGCCATCTTAAAAAACGGTGGGGACACGCTGGATGCGGCGATGCGCGTGGTGAAAGGGCCGGAGGATGATCCCAACGATACCAGCGTTGGCCTGGGCGGAATTCCCAATGAAGAAGGGGTAGTCGAACTCGACGCCTGCTGCATGCATGGACCGACGCGGCGCGCTGGTTCGGTGGGCGGCGTGCGCAATATCAAGAATGTTTCGCTGGTGTCAAAAGCGGTGATGGAGCACACCGGGCACGTAATGTTGGTGGGCGACGGGGCGGAGCGCTTTGCGGTAGCGATGGGCTTTCCGCGGGAGAACCTGCTGACCGAGAGCACGCGGAAAATATGGCTGCTGTGGAAGGAGTATCACTCCAGTGAAGACTGGTGGGGACCTGGACTGGCCGATCCGCACTGGCAGGCGCCCGATGCAGATGCCGATAAGAAGCCTCATTCCGATGTATGGCAGGAGCGTTACCGCCGGTTGGAAGAGCGGGCGGCTCGGTTGGGCATCGATCCAGAACTACGGCACGACGCGATCCAGAAAGTGTTATTTCCGCCGACGGGGACAATTCACTGCTCGGCGCTGAATGAGAAGGGAGAAATCTCCGGCTGCACGACTACGAGCGGGCTAGGCTACAAACTTCCAGGGCGCTGCGGAGATTCCCCGATCATTGGAGCCGGTTGTTATACGGATCAAGACATCGGTTCGGCGGGCGCGACGGGCAGCGGGGAAGAGAATATTAAAGTCGCCGGCGCCCATACGATTGTGGAAAACATGCGGCATGGAATGTCTCCGCAAGAGGCGGGCATGGACGCGCTGAAGCGAATTGTGCGCAACTACAACAGCGACATGAACAAGTTGCGCTTTGTCGATATGACTTATTACGTGCTGCGCAAAGATGGGGCGTACACGGGGGTGTCGCTATGGGAGGGATACAGTCCGAGCAAGCCGCATAAGATTGCGGTGCATGATGGCACGCGGCGAGCGGAGAAGACGGTGGCGATGTTCAAAGGGTATTCTCAGGATTTTCCACCGGATCCGAAGGTGCCGGAGGGAGCGAAGTAGGAACCATCCGAAAGAAGATGGAGATATTCAAACGAAAAGACGGATTCCAGCGTTTCTTGCAGCGTCGGCTAACGCCCTGTCTAAGGTGGCTATCGGCAGGTGCTCGGTCCGCGCCGTCTCAAGATATACCGCATCGTACGCTGTAAGGCGGAATCCGCTAGCAGCGGCAAACGCTTGCCGAAGCGAAATCGCAGTTCCACCGTAGTCCACCGAAGAGGCCAGCAATACGTCGATGTCTGCCAGACACCGATCAATGTCAGGTCTGGCGAGCGCCCCCCGGCGCTCGGCGGTGGCAAAACCGTTGGCCATCTCTAGAAGCCAGAGCGAAGGAACAACTGCGCGAGAACCCTGTCGGAGACTGTGCCAGACCTTGAGCGCTAGAGGGGACACGGGACGATCGAGAAACCAAGCCAGACTCACGGACGTATCAAGCACAAAACGACTCAACGTCGTCCCTCTTCGATCAACTCTCTAATGGTGGAGAACCTGGAGCGGTCGACGCGTTTGCGAATGTCTTCAATATCTGCCCAAACCTCGTCCAAATTCTTTTGGGGACGAACGGGGACGATCATGGCGGAGAGCTTTCCGTGGCGAGTGATTCCAATCTGCTCGCCGCCGCTGGCGCGTTCTACGAGCTCAGAAAGTTTTTGCTTAGCCTCGAACAGTCCAATAGTCTTCATAGAGTTCATCTAGATGTTTAGTCTAGATGAACCAGCAGAACATAGCAAGGTGATTCGCTAGGCGAACCGCACCTTCACATCCGGTCCCTTTTCCAAATGAATGCTTTCGATGAAGCGGACTTTACCGGTCTGGTAGGTCAGGATCACTGATGAAGTACGAGTACCTTCGCCGAAGAAGCGGACGCCCTTGAGCAGCGCGCCTTCAGTGACGCCGGTGGCGGCAAAGATGAGTTGCTTGCCCGGGGCGAGATCTTCGGCTTCGTAGATTCGGTTTTTATCTTTGATGCCCATCTTGGCGAGGCGCTCTTCCTGGTCCGGTTTTACAACAAGGCGTCCCAGCATGTAGCCATTGAGGCAGCGGATGGCGGCAGCGGTGATCACGCCTTCCGGAGCGCCGCCGGAGCCCATAACAGCGTGAACACCGGTGCCGATGACGGCAGCGGCAATGCCGGCGGAAAGGTCGCCGTCCCCGATCAGGCGGATGCGGGCGCCGGCGGCGCGAATATCGGCAATCAATTTTTCGTGGCGGGGACGGTCGAGGACGATCACCACCAGATCTTCGACGTCGCGTTCCATTCTGCGCGCAATATTTTTCAAATTGTCGGCGACGGGAGCGTCGAGATCGACTGCGTTTTTGCAAGATGGTCCGACGACGATTTTTTCCATGTAGCAATCGGGGGCATTGAGCAGGCCGCCGCGTTCGGAGGCAGCGAGGACCGTGATCGAACCCGGCGCACCGGTGGCACAGAGGTTGGTGCCCTCGAGGGGATCGACGGCGATGTCGACCTCGGGAACTTCGCGGCCGTCGGGAAATTCGGCGCCGACTTTTTCGCCGATGTAGAGCATGGGCGCTTCGTCGCGCTCGCCTTCGCCGATGACGATGGTGCCACGCATGGGAATCGAGTCCATGGTCTGGCGCATGGCCTCGGTAGCGACCTGGTCAGAGAGTTTGCGTTCGCCTTGGCCCATGGTGCGGGCGGAGGCAATAGCGGCGACCTCGACGACGCGTAAAAATCGCGACGCCAGGTCGCTTTCAATGTTCTCCCCAAAACTGCGGGCCTTGCCTTCAGGACGAGTTTGCGTTGCCATAAGAGCCTCCGTGCGATTAAAAAAGAACTTTCGGGCCGGCCTGAGACTATAACCCAAATCGGCGACGGATTTAAAGTAACGTAAGACCCCATGGAAATAAGGGATACCCCGAGTCAGCGTGACGTGGTATTCTCTCCAGCCTGTTGGGAAACGAAGCCGATGCCAGAATCCAACCCGCTAACCTTCCTCTGCATTACTACTTACGAAAAAGGGCAGGAGTTTATGCGCGAGTGCAGTCGGCAGGGCTGCCGGGTGATCCTGCTGACGGCTGAGAAGTTACGCGATGCCGACTGGCCACGCGAAGTTCTGGACGACACATTCTACCTGCCCGACGAAATTCCTATAGCAGATATTGTGCAAGCGGTAACCCACCTGGCTCGCACGCACAAGATCGACCGCATTGTGGCACTCGACGAATTCGACATGGAAACCGCCGCAACCTTGCGCGAACATTTGCGCATTCCGGGCATGGGGCTGACGACCATGCGTTATTTCCGCGACAAGCTGGCCATGCGCATGCGGGCGCTGGATCGCGGCGTACGCGTGCCAGACTTTGTCCCGGTGGTAAATCACGGAGACATTCAGTACTACCTGGATCATGTGCCGGGACCATGGGTGTTGAAGCCACGGCAGGAAGCTTCAGCGATCGGGATAAAGAAAATTCACCGTGGCGAAGAGTTGTGGCCGGTGCTGGAGCAACTGGGTGATAAACAGTCGTCATTTCTCCTGGAGAGGTTTGTACCGGGAGAGGTTTTTCACGTGGACTCCGTTGTTTCGGAAAACGAAGTTGTCTTTGCCAATGTGAGCAAGTATGGGAAGCCTCCGATGAATGTGGCGCAGGGCGGCGGCGTGTTTACGACTTATACGGTGCCGCGAGGAAATGAGGAAGACTCGGCACTCCGCGAAATCAATCGCGAACTGCTGAATGCGCTGGGATTGTTGCGCGGGGTTTCGCATGCGGAATTTATTAAAGCAGAGGCAGACGGGCATTTCTATTTTCTGGAGTGCGCAGCCCGGGTAGGCGGAGCCTACATCAACGAAATGGTAGAGGCTGCGACCGGAATCAACTTATGGCGGGAGTGGGCGCGGATTGAGGTTGCTGGCGGCGATGGGAGTTACCGGCTGCCTCCGGTGCGCGAGGAGTATGCGGGAGTGATTCTGTCTTTGGCTCGGCAAGAGTGGCCGGATACCTCTTCGTATAACAATCCGGAGGTGGCGATGCGGATCAAGAAGCATCATCATGCGGGATTGATTCTGCGGTCGGGGGATCCTGAGCGGGTGCCGCCACTGCTGGAAGATTATGCGCGGAGGTTTGCGGAAGAATTTACCGCCGTAGAACCGCAGAAGGATAAACCGACGGCGTAAGCGCCTCTCAGAAAAACAATTCTGGAGAGACGTGGAAGCGGCGACTGAGGCGGCGGATGTGTTCGGTGGTGAGCTTGCGTTTTCCCCGTAGAACTTCCGAGACAATGCTCGGTGTTCCAAACACATCCAACAGATTTTTCTGTTTAAGATTATTTGCCGACATCAGCTCGTTCAGAATCTCCAGTGGGCTTGCGGCGTTCAGCGCGTAGTGTTTTTCTTCAAAGTCTTCAATGAGCAGTGTGAGCAATTCGGCCATGCGCCTTTCGGCCGCGCTCATGCGACTTCCCTTGCGGTCCAACTCTTCGAGCAGTGCGATGTGGCGCTCGCTCTCCGCCTCAGTGCGGATGATCGAAGGCAGGGTGTTAGTTAAGAGCGAAGCATATTCAGATTGGACTGCTGTTGCGCTCAGCTCTTCCAGCCTCCCTGGTCATACTCGGCATGCGTCAAAATGTGCCGAATGTAAATTCGACCAAATGCGTAATTCATTTCCGCGATCAGCCTGTATTGATTGCCCTTGACGTTAAAGACCGTCCACTTTCCAACTGCATCCGCAGTCGCGAAAGTTTTCCGGATGTCCGATAAACCTTGCGAAGGGTCAACGTAAATTAGAACGCGTCGATCCCCGTAATGCTCTGCCCAATGATCAGCGAATGCACGTCGTGCGTGCCTTCGTAGGTCTTTACCGATTCCAGGTTCATCATGTGGCGCATGATGGGGTAGTCGTCGGCGACGCCGTTGGCGCCGAGGATGTCGCGGGAGAGGCGGGCGCATTCGAGGGCCATCCAGACATTATTGCGCTTGGCCATGGAGATGTGCTGGTGCTCGACCTTACCGGCATCTTTCAAGCGGCCGACTTGCAGGACGAGCAACTGCGCTTTGGTGATCTCGCTGATCATCCAGGTGAGCTTGTCTTGCACGAGTTGGTGGGAGGCGATGGGCTGGTCGCGCCACTGCTTGCGCAGAATTGCATATTGCAGCGCGCAGTCATAGCAAGACATGGCTGCGCCGATCGCTCCCCAGGCGATGCCGTAGCGGGCTTGATTCAGGCACATCAGCGGAGATTTGAGGCCCCCGCTCTTGGGCAACAAATTCGCTTCCGGGATGTGAACATCTTGCATCGACAGGCCAGAAGTGACGGAGGCGCGCAGCGACCACTTGCCATGCACGTCTTGCGAGGTGAATCCCTTGCGATCTTTTTCGACCAGGAAACCCCTGATTTTGTCGTTTTCATTTTCCACTTTGGCCCAGATGACGGCAACGTCGGCGATGGTGCCGGAGGTGATCCACATCTTCTCGCCGTTGAGAACATATTCATTGCCCACTTTGCGGGCGCGCGTTTTCATGCCCCCGGGGTTGGAGCCGAAGCCGGGCTCCGTGAGTCCGAAGCAGCCCAGCTTTTCGCCTTTCTGCATAGGGGGCAGCCATGTTTCTTTCTGCTCTTCACTGCCAAACTCCCATATCGGGTACATGCAAAGTCCAGACTGCACGCTGACGAAGCTGCGCACTCCGCTGTCGCCGCGTTCCAGTTCCTGGGTCATCAGGCCGTACTCGACGTTACCCATTCCGGCGCAGCCATAGCCTTTCAGCGATGCGCCGAAGAAACCAAGCTCGGCCATGGGTTTGACCAGTTCGCGCGGGAAGCGGCCATCGCGGTTGCACTCTTCAATGATGGGGATCAGGTTGTCTTCGATGAACTGGCGCGTGGTGTCGCGAACCAGGCGTTCTTCTTCGGTAAGCAGAGCATCGTATTGGATGAAATCGACGCCTTTGAATTTGATGGCAGACATATGGAATCTCCGTGGAAGGCAAACATATGACGGTAGCAGGAGCGAGGGAGCGGGGTCAACGGAGGGGGTCAGCCGGTGGGAACCACCTATCAGTAAATTCCTATCACCGATGTTGAGAGAGCTCCCGCCGACCTGCCCAACATGGGTATTTCAGAATGCCGAGGTGTGCCGATCCTAGTATGTGAACGACTGAATCTCGGTCACGCCCGCATCGGGGCCATCGACGTAGCCTGAGCGCAAGCTGGGATGCAGGGCGATGTGCGCTGGAACTATGTTGCTGGCGTTCGAGAAGTTGAAACCATTGAGAGTTTCTTTCAGCACTCCGCTTGGCGAGTAGACGTAAATGGTGCTTCCGCTCGCGGACGAACTGGAAACCGGCTGGGCGACCAGGAATAATTTGTGGAGGGGATCGAACTCGACATCGGCGCCGCTGAAGAATTGCTGCGAGCCGGAATTCGGGAGCGTTACTTCTATGCCGGTCTGGGTCGCCAGGTTATAAAACTCGACGCCGGCGTCGTCTTCTGTAGTGGTGCAGAAAATCCCGTCGGCGGCGTCAACGGCCATGCCATTCACGAAGCCGAAGCCGAAACCGGTGAACTCGCTGAAAGATCCAGCTGTCAGGTCCACCAGTCCGATCACGGGCAGGCATCCGAAACAGCCATCGCCTCCTCCGAGGATGGCCTGATTCGTGGAGCTATCGTAGGCCATTGCCGGAGGCACGCTGCCGAAATTGAAGGAATCTGTGATGTGGACAACGGGACCAAAGGTATTCGCGGCCACATTCGATGAGAATACCCAGGGAATAAAGTTTCCGCTGTTGTCAATGGCAAACACGGCGACATTGGGCTCGCCCTGGTTCCGGCTGACGCCGGTGGGCTCGATCAAATGGGTGGTTCCGATGGGAGGCGTCCAGGTGCCGGTGATTTTGTTTCCGCTCAGCGGATTCATGACGTTGAAGATGCGCTTCACGTTAAGCAGACTCACTACATGCTCGTGTTCCACCAATCCAACGCTGGTGCCGACTACGCCGAGCGTGACGAAGTCATCCTGAGTCTGGGTCTCGGTAACGACTTTGAGAATCGTGCCGGTTTTTTGGTCGAAGGTTTCGATGGCGGCAAGGACGTTACCGTTCGGCTCAAACAAAGCTTCACTCAAGACACCTTCAGTGCCGTTCTGGTCGATATCGAAACCAAAGATCTGGCCGCCGAATTTGCTATGGACAATCACTTTGCCTGCTCCCACCGTCCGGGTTGACTGGCCCAATGATGGCGTTCCGCTCACGAGGATGGAGGTAAAGAGGACTGAGAGTTGAAAGGTCATCTTGTGCATAGGTTTGCGCATGGCAATGCTCCTCAGATGATGTGTTGGCGTCGGAACAGGCTGTCCGCGCCCCATCTCGCTTGACTAAGATATGGGGCCTTCTTTCCCGTGTTGTCATGGATTTGTCAAAAACTTTGATCGGATTGACGCGCCCTACCCAGGAGCGGGATCGCATGCTCGTACGCCGGCCAGGGGCAAGACAGGCGGCAACGGCTTACTGTAAAATAAACAAGGACGGAAGAACAATGAGACGCAGCAGTGTCTTCCAGAGTGGATCCAGTCTAGGTTTCCCCGGGCTAAGTTTTCTGAAAGATCCCATCCACAATTTCCGCGACCGGCAGCTTCGCGGAGCGCTGCGCAAACACTGAAGAGATCAGGAGAAACAACATGGCAGTAGGCCCCAAGATCGCAAAGACAGCCGACCGGAAACGAATTATGGACACCACCAAGAGCACGGATTGTCCAAAGTGCGGCAAGACCACGCGCATCGTGAAGCGCATGAAAGATCGCGAGCGTAACATTCCGGGCGGAATTTATATTTCCTGCTCGGCGTGTGAGTTTTTTGAAAAGCTGTAGGTTTATTAACAATTTTTACGTTTTGATTTGTAAGCCGGAGGATGGACTTCCCTTCTCCGGCTTCTTCATTTGTCGCTTTCCGCACCAAGTTTCCGGCCTGCGAGTGCTTTTCATCCTCATATTTTCAGCAACTCGGTTCTCTTCCGAGCCATCCAATCCATTCGTAATTTCAGCGTTTTGTTGTTCGTAACCCTTGAATCAGAAAGTGGGCCCTGAGTGAAGTTTTCTTTTTCTGCATTGGTCGTCCTAGTAGCAGCAACTCTTCTCCAGATTGGATGTGGCGGCGCGAACTCCTCCGGCACCGGGGGAAGCGGCGCGACGAGTGGGACGGCTCAGATCTCGCACGTGGTGGTGGTGGTGGAAGAAAACCACAGCTATTCCTCGGTGATCGGCAATGCCAATATGCCGTATTTGAATGGGCTCGCGACTACTTACGGTTTGGCAACGCAATATTATGCGGATGCGCATCCCTCGCTGCCCAACTACTTCGAATTGACCGTCGGAGAAGGCACATCAATTACCTTGCTCGACGGCGATTCTTACACCGGCACGGTGACGCAAGATAACGTTGTCCGCGCGTTGGGTGCTGCGGGGAAGACCTGGAAGGCTTATGTCGAAGCGTTGCCTGGCAACGGGTATTTGGGCGGCGATACGGGTGAGTATAAGCGGAGCCACAATCCGTTCAGCTATCTCTCTGACGTGCAGAATAGTTCAAGCCAAGCGGCTAATATTGTCCAATTCCCGCAGTTCGCTTCTGATCTGGCGAATGGCAGTCTGCCGAATTACTCGTTCATCGTGCCAGATTTGAACAATGACGCGCACGATTGTCCCGCCGGGATGACCACCTGCACCGACGACCAGAAGCTGGCGCAAGCTGATCTGTGGCTCTCCACCAACATTGATCCTCTTATCAAAAACCCTTCCTTCCAGAACTCGTTGCTGATTATCGTTTTTGACGAAGGCGATATCACGGACCTCCAGAATTTTGGCGGGCACGTGGCGGCGGTCGTCGTCAGCCCGCAGATCGTAAGTCCGGGTTATCAGTCCAGCACGCAGTTTGATCACGCCAGCGCCCTGCGGCTGACGTTAGAAGAATTGGGAGTACCGGATCTGCCGGGAGCGGCGGCCACGGCGAATGATATGAAGGAATTTTTGAAATAAGTTGGGAGGAAAGCTTACACAGCTACGGTCACCGACGTCTCCGTGCGCGTAACTGGCCTATAAAGCGTATCCCGTTCGATCGGTTCTCTGCCCGCGGCGCGAATTAATCTTTCTAGCTCTTCGCGCCGCATGCCTTGCGGGGTAGTGGCGCCGGCATCGTGATAAATCTTTTCTTCGATTACCGTCCCGTCCATATCATCGGCTCCGAAGCGCAGGGAGATTTGCGCGATCTTTGCGGTCATCATCTGCCAATAGGATTTGATGTGGGGGAAGTTATCGAGCACCAGGCGGCTCACTGCGATCTGCTTGATGTCGAGCATGCCGGTCGTTTTGGGCAAATGCTGGAGCGGCGTGTTGTCTGGATGGAAGGCCAGCGGAATAAAGGTCTGGAAGCCGCCGGTTTCGTCTTGCAGGGCACGAAGCTTGAGCAGGTGATCGACGCGGTCTTCGTCGTTTTCGACATGGCCGTAGAGCATGGTAGCGTTCGATCTCAATCCCATCTGGTGCGCCATGCGGGCCGTGTCCAGCCACTGGCTGCCATCGATCTTGTGGTCGCAGATGATGTGGCGAACGCGGTCGGCAAAAATTTCGGCGCCGCCGCCTGGCAGTGAATCCACTCCGGAGGCTTTGAGCTGTTCGAGGGTTTCGCGAATGGAAAGCTTGGCGCGCTTCGACAGATAAGCGACCTCGACCATGGTGAAGGCCTTGAGGTGGACTTGCGGAAAGCGCTGCTTCAGTCCGGAGCAGAGATCGAGAAAATATTGGAATGGCAGGTCCGGATGAAGCCCGCCGACAATATGAAATTCCGTGACCGCTTCACTGTAGCCAGAGGCGGCGGTTTCAAAGGCCTCTTCCAAGGCCATGGTGTAGGCGCCGGGCGTGTCTTTCTTGCGGCCAAAAGCGCACAGGCGGCAGGCCGCGACGCAGACATTGGTGGGATTGATATGGCGGTTGACGTTGAAATAGGTTTTGTCGCCGTGCATGCGCTCGCGGACGTGATTCGCCATCCAACCCACGGCTAGAATGTCGCCAGTGCGGTAGAGCGTGAGGGCGTCGCCGGCATCAAGGCGCTCTCCACCCAACACTTTGGCGTGGATGGGTTGAAGGCGCGGATCGTCGGTCTGAAAAGCGTGAAGCAGGTTGGACATCTATTCGATGATATCGCAGGAGCACACCAGAAGTCACAACCAATGAGAGGAACAGGCAGCCATCGGACTTCGCGCGATGGGGCTGCGACAACACTGTTCCCACCTGGTCCCTCTCAGTGCCCTGCAATCACACGGTCGCGGATTTTGTCGTACTCGGATTCCGGAATAACGTGGCGGGATACCAGATCGTGAGCATTGTCAAAGGGCCGCTCGGCAATAATACGGTCGGCCTCGTGCTCGGTTAGTTCAGGTAGGGTAAGCAGATCCTCGCGCGAGGCCTTGTTGATGTTGATCGCCTTGTTATCGCGACCCATGCCTTCCTTCACGCCTTCCGCCATGGCTTTGGCATCGCGCCGAACGGTTTCGGTGGCTTCGGCGGTGCGGCGGCGAATTTCGTCAGGGTTATCCCGATTGTCCCGGCTCACCGTGCAACCAGTGATGCCTGAGAGTGGCAGGGCAAATACTAGAACCCAAGCGCGACGGCTCTTGAGGAATGGCATGCAGGTCTGATGCGAAGCCCGAATACGAGGTTGGCAAGATCCTTGCCTACCCTGCTGCGGCAAAACGCATCGAATATTGAATGGTATAAAGTGCGCGCCCCTCCGCCGAAGGTTTCAATTTTAAGGAGGCTGTACGTGAAAACAATTTTGATCGGCATCGTTTCCGGCGTTCTACTGCTTGGGGGCGCAGCGGCACAGAGCACTCCCACTCCGTCCACTCCAGCACCCGAACCGCAAACATCCACTCCGGAGCAGACTCCCGCTCCCCAAACAACGCCCGCGCCTTCTCCACAGTCCCCCCAAGCCTCCACATCTCAAACTGGACCTGCTTCCGCCGCAACCGAGCCGCCGAAGAGAATCGCCGCAGGAAGCGTTCTCCCCGTTTCTTTAACCAAGACTATCGATGTTAAAAAAGCTAAAACCGGGGATGAAGTGGTGGCGAAAGTTACACAAGACATGAAGAACAATCAGGGCGATGTAATCGTAGCCAAAGATACGAAGGTGGTGGGCCATGTTACGGAAGCTCAAGCTCGCAGTAAGGAGCAAAAAGAATCTCAGGTAGGAATTGCATTCGATCGCGCGGTTGCCAAAGACGGCAGCCAGATGCAGATGCCCATGTCGATCCAGGCAATTATTGGTTCGCAGAACGAGCAAAATAGCACGGGTGGCGGAAATGGTGCGGGGACTTCCCCGGCCGCAACCGGCTCCAACGCGCCTGCGGCACGAACGGGTGGAATGGGCGGATCGGCTCCGAACCAGACACCCTCGCCCTCCGGGGGTAACGACACCACATCGGGCGCAAATCAGGGTGCAGCAAACCCGCGTCCACAAATCACAGCTCAGACGGAGGGCGTGATTGGAATTTCGGATCTTAAGCTGACTTCGGCTGCCTCGGCGGCAGAGCAGGGTTCGGTGGTCAGTTCAGAAAAGAACAACGTGAAGCTGGAAAGCGGAACGGTGATGCTGTTGAAGGTGAATCAATAGTTCTTGGTCTGATTTGGATCTTGCAGAGCGCCGGCCATCGACTCCGGCGCTCTTCGAGTATTCACCACAGGTTCTTCTCCATTCCTCCTGTACAATTTCGCTGCGCATGACTTCGTTTCGAAATTGCCGTCTAAGTGTGGTTGCAGCATTCCTGCTGATCCTAGCGGCGCAGGCGGAGCCTGTCGCGACACTTAAGCCGTCGAACTATGTCAACGACTTTGCCGGAGTACTCGACCAGAACACGACAGCGCAGATGAATGAGATTTGCCGGCAGATCGATGAGAAGGCGCATGCGCAGATCGCGGTAGTGACGATTCATTCTCTCGATGGCAGAGACATCGAAAGCTACGCCGTTGATCTTTTCCATCAGTGGGGTGTGGGAAGCAAAGCCACCGATCACGGCGTGCTGATTCTGTATGCTATCGACGATCATCGCGCGCGAATCGAAGTGGGTTACGGATTGGAAGCGATCCTGCCCGACGGCAAGGTCGGAGGATTTCAGCGCGAAGCGATTCCCCTGATGCGCAGCGGAGACTACAGCAAAGCGCTGTTGCTGGTTACCGACCGAGTGGCGGAGGTAATTGCACAAGATGCGGGGATTCAGCTCACTACAGAACATGTGGCGCGGCCACCGCCAGAGTCGGGTGGACAGCCGGGCAGCGGGATTTCCACCGGCGGAGTCATTCTGCTGATCATCATTGTGCTGGTCGTGCTGTTTACTCCTCTGCGCAGCGTTCTTTTCTGGATGCTCTTTTCTGGAATGTTCGGCGGTGGAGGCGGGTACCGAGGGGGTGGTGGGTTCGGTGGTGGTGGGTTCGGTGGCGGTGGCTTCGGAGGCGGTGGTTTTGGAGGCGGCGGAGGAGGCGGCTTTGGCGGCTTCGGCGGGGGCAGTTCGGGCGGAGGCGGCGCGAGCAGCAGTTGGTAGTCAGCAAGGAGCGAAGATGGGTTCGGAAGCTATGATTCCTGAGAAAACGATCGACGACTTCATTCGCCGGCTGCGCAGTGCTGCGGGCGAGAATCTGGAGAGCGTCATCCTGTACGGGTCGGCGGCCGGCGGAGATTATCATGCCGAATTCTCCAATGTGAACCTGTTCTGTGTGCTCCGCGACAGTTCGTTCCCGGCTCTGCAGGCTCTCGCTCCCGCGGTGAAGTGGTGGGATTCGCAGAAGCAACCTCCGCCTCTTTTTATGACGCGCCATGAACTCTCGCGCTCAGTAGATGTATTTACCATTGAACTGATCGACATGCAGGAACATCATCGCGTTCTGTTCGGCGACGATGCGATCAAGGACCTGGCGATTCCAGCGAACCTGCACCGCGCGCAAGTTGAATATGAACTGCGGGAAAAACTTGCTCTGTTGCGACAACACACGGTGCTGGCCGTGGGCAACGATTCGCGGTTGTGGGATTTGCTGCTACGATCAGTTTCGTCGTTCACCACGTTGTTTCGTCATGCTCTAATTGTGCTGAACCACAATGCCGCGGCCGGAAAGCGCGAGGCGGTACAGCAGTTATCCAGCAAACTTGGCTTTGACGCTTCGGGCCTTCTACAAGTGCTGGATGTGAGAGAGAAAAAAGTGGAGCGAAAGAAGCTCGACGTGACGGGGGTTGCGTCGCGTTATCTAGCGGCGGTAGAGCATGTTACGGCGGCAGTTGATAAAATGCTGGACTCGAACAGTATGGGATTGGATAGAGTTTAAGTTCAGGAGAACTTTCAATGAGCAAGGGATTAATCGCAGTTATCGTTGCCGTCGCCCTGATAGTGCTGGTTGTTTTGTTTGGCTTTGGCCAGTACGTAGGCGTGAAAAATACGCTGGTCAGCAAGAATGAAGCGGTGAAGGCGGCATGGTCACAAGTCGACATTGTGCTGCAGCGGCGCGCCGATCTGATCCCTAACCTGGTTGAAACGGTGAAGGGCTACGCGCAGCAGGAGGTCACTGTCTTTGGCGACATCGCGAAGGCGCGTTCAGCGCTGCTTTCGGCGAATACGCCGCAGGAAAAGATTGCCGCCAACGGACAACTGGATGGCGCGCTCGGCCGTCTTCTTGTGGTGGTGGAAAACTATCCGCAACTGAAATCGAATGAGAATTTCCTGCGCCTTCAGGATGAACTGGCCGGCACTGAAAATCGCATCGCCGTGGAACGCAAACGCTACAACGATACTCTGCAGGACTACAACACCTACGTACAGCAGTTCCCCAACAGCTTCTTTGCCGGCATTGCCGGATTCAAGCCGAATGAAGCTTATTTCCAGGCATCGCCCGAGTCGAGAGAAGTGCCTAAGGTGAACTTCCAGCGTCCACAGGCCTCGGCGCCACAGACGGCCCCGCAGACGGCCCCCGCTCACTAAACGGCACAAGAATCTCCGGGCAGGGGCGGCAACGAATGTTCCATGCGTGCGATAGCTTTTTTCGATTGGACTTCATAGCCGAGCTCTGTCAAATTGAACTGGTAACGGAATAGCTGTATCGCGGCCCGCGACGGCCGCATCTCGCCCTGTATTGCCGAGTGCCTATTCCCCGTACTGCGAACGGAATCAGCAAAATACTCCGGCTTCCAAAAGGCGAGGGCATGACGAAACAAATTAAGGCTGCAGACGAAACGGCCGCGCCCGTCACTTTGAAAATGGTAGCCCAGCATGTGGGACTAACCGCGGGCACAATTTCTGCAATTCTGAACCGGGCGCCGCAAGCGCGCTCCATCCCGCAGTCCACCAAAGATCGTGTTCTTGCGGCAGCAAGCCTGCTGAATTACCGGCCGAACCCTTTCGCGAGAGCTTTAAGGCAGAGAGGGGCTCATGCGAGTGCCGTTGCGAAATCTGCGAATAAGCCGGGCGTTCTGGTATTCGACCGTGCGGAAGATTTTCAGAGGGCAGTTGATGCTATCCGGCAGGCCGGTATCAAGTTGCGCGACGATGGGACGATGGCAGAAAAAGCTCCGGCTGCATTCTGAAAGTATTAAGACTGTGCGGGTAACTCCCAGCCTTCATCCTTCATTCTTTGATTGCTCCAGCGCTGCAGTTGCTCAAAGAGCACGGGATCGATTACGGCGAAGCGCAACCCGACGCGGCCTTCGCCGCCGAACCACACGATGCGGGCCTTGGCTTGAAATATAGTTTCGCTGTCAGGCAAGGTAAAACTCACGTCCAGCAAACCGGCAAATTTGGTCGGCTCCTTCAGTCCATCAAGGCCCATTCCGCCTGTGCTCAGGTTCACTCCCTGCACAGTACACTGTTCCCCCTGCTGACTCTTGAGGCTGACGGTCAACTGAATGCGCGCCCTGAAAAACTTTTGTTGCTCCAGGCTAATGGCTCCCAGTGCGGTTGAGCCTTCGCCTGTGTTTACGTTGATATTGTATTCCTTGAGTTTGCGGCTGAGTGTGCGGCGGGAGATTCCAAGTTGCTCGGCGGCCTGGCTACGATGACCACCGCTGCGCTCGAGGGCGCGGATGATCATCTGCTCTTCCATGCTATCGAGATTGCCCACTGGCATGGAAGCGGAGTGGCGTTGCGCAACTGGATTGCCGGACATTGCGGCCGTAATCTGGGAAGCAGCAATCTCAGGACGGGTTGATTCCACCGCAGCACGCGCGACCAGGTTGCGCAGTTCGCGCACGTTGCCGGGCCAGGCGTGCGCCAGCAGCGCGGAGACGGCCTCGGCTGAAAATGAACTTTGCGAATTCTTCAGCCGGAGAAAATGCTCGGCCAAGGCAATTACGTCTTCAGGACGTTCGCGCAGCGGTGGAACGCGCAACTGAAACTGTCCGAGGCGATGAAAGAGGTCCTGCCGAAATCGTCCGGCCGTCACTGCCGCGTCCAGATCCTGGTTCGTCGCGGCAACAATACGAACATCGACCTGGATCTTTCGATGTCCGCCCAGACGGTAAAAAGGATACCCGTCCAGAACGCGCAGAAGTTTGACCTGAGTTTGCAGTTGGAGCTCGCCGATTTCATCGAGGAACAGCGTGCCTTTGTCTGCCATTTCAAACAGGCCGGGCTTGGAGGAATCGGCTCCGGTGAACGCGCCTTTCTCGTAGCCAAACAACTCGCTCTCGACCAAATTTTCCGGCAAGGCCGCGCAGTTAATATCGACCCAGGGCCGTGTTCGGCGGTGGGACGATTGGTGAATCGACCGTGCAATCAATTCCTTACCAGTTCCGGTCTCACCCGTAATCAGGACACTTTCGGTATGGCCGGCAACGCGGTCTACCATTCGCATGAACCGATGCATCAGCGGGCTGGCGAGGATGAAGTTTGTACCGTCAATCTGGCGCGTCTGGATAGGCGCGTCCTGATCTTCCGTCTGGGATTGCGCCGATACGGCGGGGTTAGGTCTCGATTCTGGTTGTGCAACCGTTAGGAATGCGACCAGTGTAGACGCTTCGGATCTGCCATCCCGAAGCAAGGTGACGGACACGTCGGCGGTAAATGAACGTCCATTCTTGTTTTGAATTTTGTGCAAAGAATGGTAAAGGCCCCGCTGCAAAGCTGTGGCCATAAGCGATTTCTGTTGCGACCCAGCACCGCTCTCAGCGCTGACCAAGTCCGTCAGCTTTCTGCCTAGAACTTCCGCCGAAGTGCAGCACAGCAGCTTCAGCAGAGCCAGATTACATCCCGTAATGTTGCCCTCAAGATCAGCGGACAATACTGCGATCTCGTCCACCGCGCCGGAAGGGCTCGCTCCCGGCACCACGGTTTCGATACTGAATTCCCCGGACGGCGATTTGAGATTTGCGATTGGCATTCCGCACGTTTGGAGTTGATCTTGCCACAGAGCGGGCTGGTTGCAGAAAGTATGCAGCACCGGTGGATAACGAAAGTAATTGGTTACTTCGCGCTGACGCAGGCTTGGGAGATCGACGCCTTCACGTCAATTGCCAAACCCCCGTCTCCTGTTTTTACCTGGTTACGTTGGTAAGCTACTTAAAACTCCGTAACAACAATAGGATTTCACTGAACAGGCTTGCTTCAAGTGTGCCCGGAATGTGATCTCCGGAGCGCGCGGGAGCGGTCTGCCGCCTCCCCCGGCAAAGTAATAACGACACGATGTCGACTGGCACGAAATTATTTGTCGGGATTACCGCCTCGATCGGAATGTCTGCGCTGGGCTCCGCCCTATGGCACTGGCAATCTGGCGACCTGGCTCGCTTTGCCTGCTACCTGGCGGTGGCGGTGTTGGCTTCCAGCCTGAAGGTGCAACTTCCTGGCATCGACGGCACCATGTCGGTGAACTTTCTTTTCATTTTGCTCGGCACCATGGAACTCAGCCTGCCGGAAACTATGGTGATCGGCTGCACGGCAACCCTGGTGCAAAGCGTTTGGCAGGCCCGAAACCGGCTGGATCCAGTGAAAGTTCTTTTCAATGTCTTCGGAATGATGGCTAACGCCAGTGCTCTGTGCTACGTAAGCTATCACGCGCTCAATGAAAAGGCGGGCAGCAACCGGCCAATTTTACTCATGGCTGCCGCGCTGGTTTTCTTCCTGGCGAACACTCTGCCCATTTCCATTGTGATTGCACTAACCGAGAGCAAGTCAAGCCGTAAAGTCTGGAAGGAGTGCTACTTCTGGTCGTTTCCCTACTACCTGGTGGGCGCGGCCGCCGTGGGACTAGTGGGAGTGATCAACCAGCGCGCCGGTTGGCAGACATCATTGCTCGTGCTCCCAGTAATCTATTGGGTCTACCGCTCTTATCGCCTTTATCTGGGACGGCTGGAGGCGGAGAAAGAGCGGGTGGAAGTTGAAAAGCGGCATGTGGAGCAAATCGCTTCGCTCAACATGCGCACCATCGAAGCCCTGGCTTTGGCCATTGAGGCCAAAGACCACACCACGCACACGCATCTGCAACGCGTGCGGACCTACGCGATAGAAATCGCCAAAGAGTTAGACCTCTCCTCCGACGAAATCGAGGCTCTGCGTGCGGCTGCGCTGCTGCACGATATCGGCAAACTCGCGGTACCCGAACATATCATCAACAAGCCGGGCCGGCTCACTCCCGAAGAGTTCGAGAAGATGAAAGTGCATCCGTTGGTGGGTGCCGAGATTCTAGAACGCGTCGCCTTTCCTTATCCCGTCGCCCCTATCGTGCGCGCGCATCACGAACGATGGGACGGCTCCGGGTACCCGGCGGGACTGGTGGGTGAAGAAATTCCCATCGGCGCCAGAATCTTGTCGGTGGTCGACTGCCTCGACGCTCTCGCTTCACACCGGCAATATCGTCCCGCTATTCCACTTGAAAAAGCATTAGAGACAGTGAAGCAGCAGGCTGGAGCGTGGTTCGATCCGAAAGTTGTAGAAGTATTGGGGCGGCGCTTCGCGGATTTGGAGCGCATTGCGCAAACT
The DNA here is from genome assembly GCA_963758565.1 of uncultured Acidobacteriota bacterium. Taxonomy (GTDB): domain Bacteria; phylum Acidobacteriota; class Terriglobia; order Terriglobales; family Acidobacteriaceae; genus Sulfotelmatobacter. The sequence goes on from CAVWVX010000003.1 coordinate 574,079, forward strand.
CATAAAGATGGCGACTTCGTTCCTTCCGGCTTCGCCAAAGACGTCCGCGTGGTGCGCGGTTTAGCCCCGGCTACGGGATTCGAAAGAGGCGCGGACTCGACGGAGAATGAAACCGACTTCCTCACTTCGATCGCCTCGGCCCGCCAGGAAGCGCAAGCCATGTTCGAACTCAGCCAGGATCTGGGCAATTCACTCAGCTTGAGCGAGACGCTTTCGGTGCTCTCCATGCGGCTGCGCAAGCTGATTCCATATGACTCCATCGCGGTCTACGTGAACCGCAATGGCTGGCTCTTGCCGGAGCTGGTGAGCGGCGAAAACTTCCGCGTATTGTCTTCATTGAAGATCCGTGTCGGAGAAGGTTTATGCGGATGGGTGGCGGAGAACTGCAAACCCATCATCAACGGCAATCCGCAAGTGGAGGCCGGTTATGTGGCAGAGGCGGATAAGAAGATGCTCTCATCGGCTCTCGCGGTGCCGCTCGAGGGACTCAATGGCGTAGTAGGCGTCCTTGCGATGTACCAGACCACGCAGGATGCTTTCACCCCCGATGATCTGCGAATTCTTTTGGCGGTTGCCTCCAAAGTCGCGCTTTCCGTGGAGAATGCATTGAAATATCAGCAGGCGGAAAGTTCTGCGACCACCGATTTCCTAACCGGATTGCCGAATGCGCGCTCACTATTTATGCACTTGGCGCAGGAGGTAGCACGATGCCGCCGCATGAAGACCTCACTGGCGGTGATGGTGTGCGACATCGACGGACTCAAGAAGATTAACGATTCGTTCGGCCACCTCGAAGGCGACAAACTGCTGCGTGAATTCAGCCTGCGCTTGAAGGAAGCCTGCCGGGGATATGACTACGTGGCTCGTATGGGTGGAGATGAGTTCGTGGTCACGGCGCCCGGCCTGACCCCCGAAGGGGCCGCCGAAAAGATTGTGCGCTTAAACCAGGCCGCGATTGACGCCGGCAAGGAAACCTGCGGCCGGGAGGTAACGACCCTCAGCGTGGGTACCGTCTTCTGTCCGGAGGATGGATATGACGTAGAGGCGCTGCTGACGGAAGCGGACCGGCGCATGTATTCGGTAAAGCAGGTTCACCACGCCGAGGCAGCGGCCGCCCGCGATCTGTTGGCGCAGGGCGCAGCGGGAAAATAAATGCGAAGCCTGCGCTGGAAACTCACGGGGCACGGCCTGACCATGCTGGCGACCCTTCTTCTGGGCGGCTTTCTTTCCGCTACACTAGTGCGCCTCGCTCCGGGTTTCGATGCCGATGAACGACAACTGGACCCTCATCTCAACGCCCAAAGTCTGCAGGAAGTTCGCGACACGCGACGCCAGGATCACAATGTATTCCGTTTTTATCTCTCGTACATGCGGCGCGCCGTTCATGGCGAATTTGGTACTTCGCTTTCGCTCAACCAACCGGTTCGCAATTTGTTACGCGACCGCGCGCCTCTCACGCTGCGATTACTGGCGATAGGATTGGGCCTGGCCTGGCTGCTGACTTTGACGCTGGCTTTCAGTGCGGCCTGGTTGCGGCTTTCTGTTTACGACGCGGCCACGACCATTCTAAGCGGGATACTCCTTTGCGTTCCCGCTGCCGTGCTGGCTCTGCTCTCCGTACTGTGGAATGTTCCGGGAGCGCTGGCCATTGCGCTGATCGTGTTTCCGCGGACCTATCGCTACACTCGAAATCTATTAATGAAAGCCTATTCGCTGCCGCACCTCACCACAGCGCGAGCCAAAGGCCTGGGGGAAGCAAGAATCCTTTTGTGGCACGTGTTGCCGGTGGTGGCGCCGCAAATGCTTGCCCTGGCTGGCGTCTCGGTGAGTATGGCTGTGGGAGCGGCAATCCCCGTAGAAGCGTTGTGCGGACTGCCCGGCGTAGGACAACTGGCATGGCAGGCGGCACTGGCTCGTGATCTCCCCTTGCTGGTAAACATCACGGTACTAGTGACGCTCGTAACCTTGCTGGCAAACTCCGGTGCAGATGTAATCGGATATGCAATTCGCGGACAACGAGCATGAGACTCGGACGCAAGCTTGCATGTGTGATCTTGATCTTGGTGCTGGGGGCGTCGGCGGCCGCAAACTGGCTGGCGCCCGCAGGGTATGCCACGCAATATCGAGAGGCAGCCGGTTCAGCCCCTTCACCCGCGCACTGGTTGGGAACTGATGAGATTGGCCGCGACCGCTTTGCGCGTGTGCTTTATGGAACGCGGATTTCGTTACTTCTAGCTCCGGCGGCAGCGCTGCTATCCACGCTGCTGGCGGCACTGATCGGGGGATTGGCCGGATACTTGGGCGGGACTTGGGCTCGATTGTCGATGGCGGTCACTGATTTGTTTCTTTCGCTGCCCTGGCTGTTCTTGCTGATCACGGCGCGGGCACTCATGCCGTTGAACGTTTCGCCAATGTTTTCGGTAACGGTCACATTCTTGTTGTTGGGATCATTAGGTTGGACGACTGCGGCGCGAGTCCTATGCGCCAGCGCGAGTGCACTGAGAACATCGGATTTTGTCCGGCAGGCACGAGCAGCGGGCGTAAACCCGCGACGGTTGTTCTGGATGCACGTAGTACCAAACTTGAAGCCAGTGCTCTACGCACAATTTTGGATCTCGATTCCGGTATTCATTTTGAGCGAAGCGAATCTGGGCATTCTCGGGCTGGGTGTTGCCGAGCCCATGCCTTCGTGGGGCAGTTTATTAAAGGAACTGGAAGGACTTGTATCCGTGGGAGATGAGCCTTGGAAGTTTGTTCCGTTGATCTTGCTGGTGGTAGTCGTAACTTCATTTCAGTTCTTGCTTTCCAGGCAGGAGGAGTTGGCCGCATGAGACGACACAATAAAGATTTTACGAAACTCACAAATTCCGGCGCGACAATCATTACTCTCGTGCTGCTCTATCTCGGATGTTTGCTCGGGCCCGCCGCCGCGCAAGGTGGCCAGTTGCGCTTTTGCCTGCGCACGGAGCCGAAAACCTTTGACCCGCTAAAGGTGGAGGACGATGCTTCTGGCGCGGTCCGTTACCTTACGGGCGGCGTTCTGGTGCGCATCAACCGCCAGACGCAAGAGCTGCAACCTGAGCTGGCGCTCTCCTGGAAGGTCTCGAAAGATGGCCGCCAGATTTCATTTCACTTGCGCAGCGGCATCCTCTTTTCTGACGGCACTCCCTTCTCCGCGGACGACGTGGCTTATACCGTTCAGCAACTAATGGATCCGGCATTGCATTCGCCAACCGGAGACGCTTTCCGCTCCGGCCCCGGCAACGTTGAAACCAACGTAAATTCACGAACTCAAATCTCGATTCGCTTTCCCGCTCCGGTTGCCGGACTCGATCGTTTGTTCGATCAAGTGGCCATCATGTCGCAACATTCTCCCAAAAAAGAAATGGCCGTTCTAGGGCCATTTATGGTCACGGACTATAAACCCGGCGCTTCTGTGCTTTTGCAGCGCAACCCGAATTATTGGAAGACTGACGACAAAGGCCACAAGCTGCCATATCTGGACTCGATCAAACTCGATATTCAGCCCAACCGCGATGTTGAAATGCTGCGCTTTAAGCGCGGTGAGTTGGACCTGATTAATTCACTCGACACTGAATATTTCGACAAGTTGAGCGCAACTTCTCCGCAAATGGTGCACGACGCCGGGGCATCGCTGGATAGCGAACAACTATGGTTCAATGAAGTCGCCAAGTCGCCGATTCCGGCGTACAAGAAAAACTGGTTTCATTCCGCCAACTTTCGCCGGGCAATTTCGGAAGCGATTAATCGTGATGACCTGAGCCGCGTGGTCTTCCACGGGCACGCCCAGCCTGCCATCGGGCCCTTCTCTCCAGCAAACAAGTTCTGGTTTAACGGCAAGCTGAAGCCACAACCTTATAACTCGGATGGAGCCTTAAAGGCGCTGATGTCGGAAGGCTTTCGCATGGAAAACGGCGCGCTAAAAGATAAAGAGGGCAACGCCGTCGTGTTCTCGATCATCACGAACGCCGGAAATAAATATCGCGAACGCATGGCGGTTCTGATCCAGGATGATTTGCAGAAGATAGGTATCCACGTCAACGTGGTCACGCTCGACTTCCCTTCTCTAATCGAGCGTATGACGCAGAGCTTCGACTATGAAGCAATCATTCTGGGCCTTACCAATGTTGACCTGGATCCCAACGGTGAGATGAATGTGTGGTTGAGCTCCTCGGAAAATCATCAGTGGAACCCGCAGGAGAAAGTTCCTGAGACACCGTGGGAGGCCGAGATCGACCGCTTGATGCGCGCGCAGGCTTCTACCAACGATATTAAGAAACGGAAGGAGGCCTTCGACCGCGTGCAGGAAATCGTGGTCGAGCAGGCGCCTTTCATCTTCCTGATCAACAGGAATGCGCTCTCGGCGGTCTCTACGTCGGTCCATGGCGCCGCTCCCGTGATTTTGTCTCCGCAGACTTATTGGAATGCGGAATGGCTCACGGTATCGGCCAAGTAGTTATTTGCCGGAGATTTTCGCGGTACGACCTGTTCGCTAACCTAACGACTTCGCAAAGGAATACAGCATGGCCGCCGAAAGCTCGGAAAATCAGACGCTGCTCTCGGCCGGTTTCTCGGTTCGCTACGCCGAAAAAACCGTTCTTCGCGATGTGAAGCTGGAAATCAAGCGCAGCGAAGTGATGGGTCTGGTGGGGCAAAGCGGCTCTGGCAAAAGTACGCTGGCCATGGCAATTCTTGGCCTTTTGGATAAGCGAGCCCAGGCCGAAGGTTCCATCCGATTTCAGGATGCGGATCTCCTGCAACTCTCAGAACGCCAGCTTCGCAGCCTGCGCGGCCGAACCGTCGCTCTGGTCCTGCAAAGTCCGTTGTCTTCACTCAATCCGGCACTTAAAATTCGCACCCAGCTAAAAGAGGCGTGGCGCGCTCACGCCTCCGGCACCAGTGCTGCGTGCGCGGCCGCGATCCGCGACTCCCTGCAAAGTGTTTCTCTGCCTTTCGACGACGACTTCCTGCGCAAATACCCTTCGCAGATGAGCGTTGGTCAGGCGCAACGAGTACTCATCGCCATGGCGGTTATGCATCGCCCCGCACTTCTGATTGCCGATGAAGCCACCAGCGCACTCGATGTCATTACGCAGTCTGAAATTCTGGCGCTCTTTCGCCAACTCAACCGCTCGACAGGCATGTCCATCCTTTACATTTCTCACGATCTCGCGTCCGTGGCGGGAATCTGCGATCGCATTGCCATACTCCACCAAGGCGCGATTGTGGAGTGCGAACCGATGCAACGAATTTTCTCGAATCCCAAGCACGAATACACCCAGAAATTAATGGCAGCCATCCCGCAGCTGTTTTTCTCGAGTGCAAAAGTGCAAGCCAAAACCGCTTCCGCCCGCTAACTTTTCCTTCAACACTTCCACCTTGCGGCACCTGTAATTTTGTCATCCAGCCCCCTCGCGCTTGGAAAGTCTAAGCGTAACCTCCGTAGGAAACCGAAGTAATCGTTCGCTGGTTTCGGTGACAAACTGTCCCATGCCCCTCGAGGGAGGACAGAGTGGCTCAGAGCCGCCTCGACATCAACTTGTATCTCTATAGTTTGCAATAGCTTACAGGCCTTCACTTGGCCCTTCCCGTGCAAAAGATAAGCCGAGTTGCACTGCAGTCTTGCGCCACATTCGTTTTTGCTTGAGGAAGGAAGATAACAATGTTGCAAAAACATAAATCCAAGAAAGACCGCGGCCAGCGCCACAGCGCCGCTTGGGGAAAACGCCTAAGCATGCTGTTGGTGCTACTGGTTGCGGAAGCGGCTTTTGGGCAACGCGGCGTTTCCGCTCGCCCAGCGGCCAACAAATTCGCACCAGACTTAGCAGGCTTCGTTACGCGCGCTCACCAAGGGACGGCTGGTCAACAAACTGTCAAGGTCATCGTGCAATATGAGGTCAGTCCCAAGGCTGAACAATTCGGCCGGGCGCAGAGGGTCGGCGCGAAAGTGGGCAGAAGTCTTGGCCTGGTGAAGGGCGTCGTTCTTACCATCCCGGTAAGCGCTTTGCCCGCTCTGGAAGCCGATCCTCAGGTTCTTTCGGTGACCATTGACCATCCTTTGCAAGGCGCGGATGACACCACGGATGCGGCCACCAACGTTGGTGCGGCCTGGAACGCTGGCTTCACGGGCGCTGGAATCGGTGTCGCGGTCATCGACAGCGGCATCAATGACAATCATCAGGATCTCTGGGACTCCACCGAAACTTACTCTCGCGTGGTTTATCACCAGGATTTCACTGGCACCGCCAACACCAACAACAGCGGCGCCAAGTATGACCTCTATGGTCACGGCACTCACGTCGCCGGCATCATCGGCGGCAATGGTTACATGTCCGGTGGCAATTACACCGGCGTGGCGCCGGCCGTAAACCTAATCGACCTGCGCGCGTTGGATGCCAACGGCGCCGGCTCCGACAGCACGGTGATCGCGGCCATTCAACAGGCGATTGCGCTGAAGAATACCTACAACATCCGCGTGATCAACTTATCGCTCGGTCGCGGTATCCCCGAGAGCTACACTCAGGATCCTCTCTGCCAGGCAGTCGAACAAGCCTGGAAGGCAGGCATCGTTGTGGTAGTGGCCGCGGGCAACTATGGACGCCTGAGCGTGAACGGAAGCAACGGCTTCGGTACCATCACCGCCCCCGGTAACGACCCCTACGTTCTGACCGTAGGAGCAATGAAGAGCAATGGATCGTCGTCGCCATCCGCGGAAACTCTAGCCAGCTACAGCTCCAAAGGCCCCACCACTTACGATCACGTGGTAAAGCCTGACCTTGTTGCTCCTGGTAATGCCATCGTTTCGTTGTCCGCTCCGGGCGCTTCGTTGGAAGCACAGTACCCCAGCGAGCTTCTGGCCGGCAGCGACGGCAACAACGACTACTTCACACTGAGCGGAACCAGTATGGCAACGCCGGTAGTCAGTGGTGCAGTTGCGCTGATGCTGCAACAGCACAACAGCATGACTCCCGATCAGGTGAAAGCCCGCCTGATGAAGTCTGCTTACAAGGTTTTCCCGCTGTCCAGCGTAGCGTGGGTTCCGCACCTTCTGCAGAACTTCACCAGCTTTTACGATTTGTTCTCGGTGGGTTCGGGACTTCTCAACATGCAAACCGCAGTTAACAACAACGATCTGACGCCAACCAATGTGGGGGCAGCACTTTCGCCTTCCGTGGTATACAACCCGTCCACTGGAACGGTTTCTTTGGTGAACGGAAACGGAAGCGTAGGTTCGACCTCGGTGGTCTGGGGAACTTCCGTGGTCTGGGGCACGTCAGTGGTTTGGGGTTCGAACGTGAGCGGCAGTTCGGTGGTTTGGGGTAGCTCGTTGCCTTGGAACTCGAACTTGCTGAGCGCATTTAGCGTCGTGTGGGGCTCGAGTACTGGCACGGGCACGCAGGCCACCAGCGTGGTCTGGGGTGCTTCCACTCTCGGCGCCAACGGTGCATTCACCGATGCTGGAGACGATGAACAGTAAGCCGCGTATCAAAACTACAGAAGGGAGAAGATCATGAAACCGAATACACGGCTCACTCAAACATTCATCGGACTGATGGCAGCAGCTGCGATCGCTGGATCTGTATACGCCAGCCTGAACAGCCACACGCTGCACACGTCTTATGCTCTGGCTATCCTTGCACTGGCTGCAGCGACTTCGCGGATGAAGATCAAACTGCCCGGAATTGACGGAAACATGTCAGTCAACCTTCCGTTCCTGCTGATGGCAGTCGTGAATCTAAGCGCACTCGAAGCAGTCGTGATCGCCGGCATCTCCACCGTGGTGCAGTGTTGGCCTAAACCCGAAGGCAAGTTCAAACCCGAGCAAATGTTGTTCAACGTTAGCATGATGGCCTTCGCTTCCAGTATGGCCAACCTGATCTGGAATGCAGGCTGGCTGGGCAAGGGTGCGTGGGCATCGGAACCGCTGATGTTGGCCTCAACCACCGCTGCTTTCTTCCTGGGCCAGACGGCTCCGGTGGCAGGCATCATCAAGGTGGCTGAGGGTGCGGCGCTGCGCCGCGTCTGGCTCGGCATCGTGCAGTTGTCATTCCCGTATTACGTCGTCAGCGCGGGCATGACTTCGATGGTCAACACCGTAAGCCATCACTTTGGCTGGCAGGCAGCCCTGGTGGTCTTCCCGGTGATGTTCGGGATCTACCACTCTTACAAGCTGTACTTTGGACGAGTGGCGGAAGCGCTGCGCACCATACCGCTGGCTCGCGCAGCCAGCGTGGGGGTGTAACCGAATAAACCAAGCTGTTTCGCAAATAGAGTGGCGTTCTGGTGATTCAGCCAGAACGCCACTTTTCTTTGCAACAAACTCTTCAACGCCGATCCCTTCATTCACAAGAGGGCTGAGCCCGCGACGCAAATTGTACAAACTGGTGACAATTCCATGACAAGTGCGGGTTGCGGCCCGCCTAGGATTGCTCCGACCTGTGGGATCGGATCATCACGGCCTGCAGGAAATCCCAGACTCTGATCTCTACTCTCATCACCACTCAGGAGAAATCGCATGCAGCGTCTCACTCGCATTCCCACTCTGTATACCCTGCTTTTGCTGGTATTTAGTTCCAGCGCGGCCATGGGTCAATACCTCTCGACCAACCTCGATTCCGATCTTTCCGGCAAGGCGAAACAAACCGATCCTCTGCTGAAAAATGCCTGGGGACTAGCCTATGCGCCCGGTGGCGCTTTTTGGGTGAGCGACGAAGCCAATGGCTGGTCCACGTTGTACGACGGCAAGGGAAACATTCAGAGCTTGAAGGTCGTCGTACCTGCTGCCAGCGGCAGCGGCCCCGGCTCACCCACCGGCATGGTCTACAACGCTTCGCAGGAGTTCAAGATCGACAACTGGGTCTCCGCTTTTCTCTTTTGCACTCTCGACGGCAGCATTCAAGGCTGGTCGGATTTTGACCCGAGCACCACCCTGATCGGCGTCACCAGCAAGGGCGCGGTCTACACCGGTTTGGCCATCACCAACAAGACTTCAGGCAATTCGCTGTTCGCGGCCGACAATGCTAATAACAAAATCGACATTTACAACGGCAGCTTCAGCCTGACCGGATCCTTCACCGATAGCACGATACCGGCCGGCTTCGCTCCTTTCGGCATCCAGGATATCGGCGGCCAATTGTACGTCTCCTATGCCAGTACCAGCGGCGGTTCCGGCGGATATATCGATATCTTCACCGAGAGCGGAACATTTGTGAAGCGTTTCGCCCACGGATCCCCCCTGAACCAGCCCTGGGGATTTGCCGTGGCTCCGAAAAATTTCGGCACCCTGAGCAATGCCCTGCTGATTTCGAACAACACTTCCACCGGCACCATCAACGGTTACAACCTGACTACTGGAAAACTGATCGGCACCATGAAGAACACTGCCGGGAAAAATCTCACCATCAACGGATTGTGGGGGATTGAATTCGGTGGTGGCTCAACGCTGAACGGAGCCAAGAATCAACTCTTCTATACCGCTGGTCCCAACGACACCGACGGCTACTTTGGCGTGATCAACTTCAAGTGATGTCTCCCTCCATCAAAAAAGGCCGCCCTCGAGGCGGCCTTTCGCTTTTAGCAGACCACGACAGTTCGGCACCACGAGGGTATCGATTTCTTGAAGAAGACGTTTCAGTTGAAGACGTTTCCGAATAGTCGCGCTCGCTCAATCGCTAGTTCTGATCGAACAGTCCCGTCCGGTCAACGCGCTCGCCTTTGAACACAACCATCGAGATTCGCTCCGTAGCCGTTATATCTTCAAGAGGATTGCCGTCGATCACCAGCAGATCGGCATCGTTCCCTGCCCGAATCAACCCTGCGTGATTGTCGATTCGAAGCAGCCGGGCCGCATTGAAAGTTGCGGCCTGCAACGCCACCGCCGGCGAAATTCCCGCACGTACCCACAGTTCCATCTCATGCTGCACCGTAGGACCATGCACAATCAAAGGGTTCCCTGCGTCGCTTCCCGTAACCAGCAGCACCCCATGCGCCTGCGCCCTCTTCAGGTTGTCGATGCCGATGGCCATGTCGGTCGGAAAACCACCCATTGATTTGCGCATGGCTGCGACGTCAGCTGATCCCATCGCCTCTTCCGTTCCTCGCAGTAGTTCCGGAGGACCTACCTGCTGCACCAACGAACGTTTCAGTAAGTCCGTTTTGCCGGCCACGAAGTCTCTGAAAGATTCTCCGGCGCTCAGCGTGGGATCGTAAAATGTCCCCTGCTTCGCCATCTGATCAAAGACTGCGTCGGGAATTTTCTCGCGGAACGATCCATGCTCAATCGAATCAGCTTTGGCCTGCACCGCATCGCTTACATCGCGGTCATCGCCGGTGTGCACCGCCAGCGGCAATGAATCCGCGCGGGCCGCCTGCGCCACCGCGTCAAACAATCCGGTATCGAGTCGGGTGAACACCTGGTTTCCAGCTCCGGACTCCAGAACCGCTTTGATGCACTCCACGCCTTGTGTCTTCAACGCATCCACCTGCTGTTGGGCCTCGGTGTTCGACGTCGGGATGCGCACCGCTTGCTTTTCAAGATTTGCCCGAACGTTCTCAGGCATGCCTTTGAAGTATTCCGTTCCATGCCCGCCGGCGGCGGTGAACAACGGCCCGCAGGTTTGCAAGTCGGTCCCCAGCACTTCGCCACTGCTTACGCTGGAACGCACTTTAAGAATGACATCTAACAGATCGCCCACGCTGCGAACCGTAGTCACACCGCTGTAAAGGTAGGCCGCTAAAGCGCGCTTCATGGCTTTCTCGGAGCCATATTGCTCACCCGGGTCGAAGCCGCCCGGAGCCCCCAGATGAACATGCACGTCAATCAATCCCGGAAGAATTGTCTTCCCCGCCGCCTCTACGGTTTCCGCCTTCAATGTCTTCGGATCAGGCCCATCCCCTTCGTAGATTTCCGCAATCTTCCCGCCGCGCACCAGCACCGATCCCCGCTCCATCACCTTGCCATCCCCTACCACGATTCTCGCGCCACGAATCAGAAACGTATCGCTGCGCGCCAGTTGCCGGTTCAGGATTTTCGTCTTCACCGCTCCCGTACGGGCATGCATCTGCCAAAAACCCAACACTACAAACGGAGCCATCACCGCCAGCAGCCACAGCTTGGCCGATGCCCGAATCTTCTCCTCTTTCTCCCAGCGAAATAACTTATAAGCGATAAACAATCCCACCATCGCCGTCAGGACCAACGCCAGGGCCGGTTGAATATTTGCCGCCAGTCCTTCGTTCCGCGCCAGCATTCCCTGGATGCCAATTACCAGATATGTCGCCGGCAGAAACTGCGTGATGGTAAACAGCCACGCCGGAAACATGGCCAGCGGAAACGTGGCGCCACTTAAAAACAGCATCGGCAGGTAAACCAACTGCACCACCAACTGGCTCTCCTGCATGGAGTTCACCACGGCAGCAATGATCATTCCGATGGCGCGAAATCCCACGATCGCCACCGTCACAAAAATCAACACCGATCCCATCGACTGCGGCCATGGCATTCCATATACGAAATGTGCCAGCGTAAAAATCAGCAGCACATTCGGCATATAAAGAATCCATCCCGTCACCACCGATGCCACCAGCAGTGGCGCCGGAGAGATGGGCGTCACCTTATACCGCCGCAGAATATTCGCTTCGCGCTCCTGAACGGCGCGAATGCCCGCACCCATCAACCCGTTGCCCAGAATCCCGATGATCAGCACCATCGAGATCACAATCGTCATGGCCGCGCCGCGTTCGCCATGCATAGCCTGCCCAAAAATAAAAAAGAATGTCAGCGGAAACAGATAATTGAAGAAAATGACCGACCGGTTTCGCAGCGCCAGCTTCAGGTCAATCGCAATCAGTGCTTTGTAAGCTTTCATTCTTCGGCTCTTGTTCGCACCCTACTCGCGCAGTTTCTTTCCCGTCAGTTCGATAAACACATCTTCCAGGCTGGGTTGCTTGAGGCTCACATCCGTCAACTCCATGCCGTTCTGGTCAATCCACTTCACCAGATCCACCAGCGTCGCCGCAGGGCGCCGCGAGTTCACCGTCAAAGTCTTCCCTGTCGAATCCAGCGCGCTCTGAATTGCCTCATTCCACCTCGGACGATTCTCCGGAAATGCAGTGGCGCACGTCACCACAATGCTGGACGCATTCTTGCTCTGCTGCTGCAGTCGCCCCGGCGTATCCAGCGCCACAATTCGACCCTCATCCACGATCGCCACCCGGTCGCAAAGCCGCTCCGCCTCCTCGATGTAATGCGTCGTCATCAGGATGGTGCGCTTCTCCCGCTTCAATTCTTCCAGCAGGTTATGAATTTCCACTCGCACCTGCGGATCAAGGCCGGTCGTCGGCTCATCCAGGAAGATAAGTTGCGGATCGTTAATCAGCGCCAGCGCCAGCGCCAACCGCTGTTTCTGGCCGCCCGACAACGTGCTGTAAAACGCGTCCCGCTTCTCTTCCAATTGCAGTCGTTGCAGCAGCTTGTTCACATCCACATTCCGGCTGTAGAAGGACGCGAATACCTGCATCGCCTCGCGGACCCGGATCTTCTCCGGCAAGTTCGTCGCCTGCAGGCACACCCCTATACGATCCTTGAGCTGCTGACGCTGCCGGTCCGGGTCGAAACCCAGCACCCTCACCTGGCCGCTGCTGCGCGCCCGCAACCCTTCCAGAATCTCCACTGTCGTCGTTTTGCCCGCGCCATTCGGCCCCAGCAGGCCAAACACCTCTCCCGGTTGGATCTCGAAATCAATTCCCTTCACCGCCTCAACTTCTCCATAAGACTTCTTGAGACCCTGCACCGAGATCGCCGATTGGTTGAAGTTCATAAGAGATTGCTCAGGCTACCCGAGAAACTTTCACAAGTCAAAAACCGCACCATGATAAGCTAGCGCTGCATGCGATGGCTGAGTGACGCCATCCTCATCTTAGGAGAAATTCGTGGGACGAACTTCGATTCACTGCGGTTTTGCTTTCTTGCTCTCTGGCTGCACACTCTTCGCCCAGCAATCAACTCCCGCCGCCCATACCGCGGCAAAACCTACCAAACTCTGCGTAGCTGGGGTCGGTAACGGCAGCTTACAGCCCATCCAGGTCAACCAGGTGAAGGACGATCTGCTGAAGAAACTAATAGATGCCGGCCTCAACGTCGATTCCACCGGCAGCGCTACCCAAGTGTCAAAAACGCTGGACCTCAGCGGCAACAATCTCGAGTCGATGCGATTCAGAAAATGTGAATACATGCTCCTGACCGCCGTCGACTCCAAACCTGGCACGGCTAAAGCCGCTGATGACAAGCACTCCGGTGCGCCTGACAACGGCTTGCTTCTCAGTTACGCTTTGTTCCAGAAGAAGGTCTCCAAAGCTCTGCTCGACAAATCCATAGACGCCCCTGCCGCGGATAGCCCGACTAACTCTATTCTTCAAGTGCTCGATAAAGAAGTCGAAGAAGTGAAGCAGCTCGTTCCCAAGAAATAGAGCTGCCACCGATCCGCACTCCCCCTCTTTCGGAACACTTCCCCAAAAATAAAAAACCCGAACGCCTTGCGGCGTTCGGGTCGGTTGATAAAGCAGTTTACTGTCCGCAGCCCGGGAACTTGAACGAGGTAATTCTCGTGCTCCAGTTGAAGCTGCCCGTGGTCTTGATGTACTCGCTCGTGAACCACATTGTGCAATCGTCGGAAGGATCCACCGAGATCGACGCATAATCGCCCCAACGGTCAGAGGTGTTCTTCTGCACGCCAGTGCCGATGATGGTCTTCTTCGGGGCTTCCATGGTTCCACGCTTGTCCGCGGGAGTGCGGCCAACGTAGTACATGCTGGGGTCGGTGCTCGGTCCGGAAACGCTGAACCCAAGCGCAATATCCCCCGCGCTGTCCTGCGCCATCGTCGGCAGCCAGTAGCTGTTCGCCAACGAAGTGCTGTCTTGACGGGTTCCCTGTTGGTAAACCTTGGGGGCCGTCGCGCCGCCACGAATTTCGTACCAGCGAACCGCTGCTTTCGCGGTCGAAGGTGCGCTCGGGGCAACCGTGTGCGCCACAACGTTGGATTCATACGTTCCAAAGTTGCGATACGCATTCCGGTACATCATGAAGCCGCCCAGCGAATCCAGCTTCTCGCCGCCAGTTGGCTGCGGGATGCAAGTCCGTGTAAACGGCGATTGGCAGATGGTGGTGTAAGGAACGGTCGCGATGTGGGTCGGTCCCGTAAAGGTTGAGTTAGCCGGAGTTGTGAAATCGACGTGGAACGCAAACGAGTCGATGTGCGATGTGTCTACGCCCAACGTGATGTACAGGTTGGTCGATCCATCCGGCGGAGGTGTGTTGCCATCCAGATCGGAAGGCAGCAGCACATCATAGCTGGCGCCGGCCGCGAAGCACTGCTCGGTTGCGGTATTGCCCGCCAGAATCGCATTGCGATCCAGAGCGCAGGCTACGCCGCCTTCGAACGTGAATCCATTCTGGAAGTTGCGGTAGGAACCGAAATACGCATTCGGCCAGACTCCCCACTTCGGATAATCCGGGAAGTTGTTGGTCGGGGTAATTGGGAAAGCATAACGAGTGTACGAGCCGGTCGCATCACTGGTGTTCGAAACTGCGATGCAGGTCGTATACGGAGTCACGAAAACGTTCTGGGCCACAAACCAGCGGCCCGCCGCCTTGTCGAACAGAACAATCGGGTCTCCATCGTTATTGCTCTGGCACACTCCACCGAAACCAGACCAGAAAGCATCTCCGGCTACCGGTCCCAGCAGAAGCGCGCCCGTCGTCTTGTCATACACGTTGTATTCCAGGTTCACCCACTGCACGTATTGGTTACCGCCTACCGATCCTTCAGTGTCCGGTGGCGCTACACCGTCGGCGCCCTGTCCGTCAAAATTGAGCAGACCAGTCGTTCCCACGGTTGGCAGAACTTCGGTTTGCACTGCAGTATCGACTCCAGGCGTTCCCACTTGACGAGGAACAACTCCCGGCGGACGATTGTCGATTTCACGGTTCACGTGTTTTTGAACCGGTGTCAGTTTCGCCATGTCGCGCAACGGCAGCGAAACATCATGTTTAATTTCGTTGATGACCAGAGGGCCCTTCTTTACGTTCTCAGCTTGGGCCGCTACGACCAGTAGACAGGCAGCAACCATCAGTGACATCTGGGAGAATCTTTTCACGAAAGCCTCCTTAAGGCTTGCCCTACGATTCAGAATGTTAACCAAAAATACGCTCTGTAGCCCATCGGTTGATTCACAGAACCGGCATCAATCGGGTGACTGACAAAGCACGCGAGTCCAAATTCACAGCAAGTGTGCAGGGGAACAACTACCGCAGACAGTAGCGGCAGCACAGGCATTGTTGCGCTTATCAATGCCGCCGTCAAGCTGCAAAAAATTGCACACCTCCCCAGATGCCTTTCTCCTCAAGCCTTTCGGCCCCAACTATGGGTTAGCTTCGGCAATTCCGGGTAGTGGTGCCGTTTCATCGTGAACGGCACTAGTTCCCAGTTCCGCGATTGAAATTGAGGACGCAACCGAATGACGTGTGTGGTAGACTTCCCGCCTCCCCTGATTCCCCGCCGGAGGCACATCCATGTACAAGACCATATGCGTGGCCGTTCTGCTATTGCCAACGTTTGCGTTAGCTCAGACCCGTAATCCTGCCGCCGCTCCCATCAGTCCGCCCATCGTGGCGAAGGGAAAGTTGGTCAATCAGACAGCGCCGATCCCCCCTACAACGATCTTCACGCCGACACAGAACGGACTATATCGGTTATCAGCGTATGCTACCGTCACTACTGGCACGTGCGGGGGCTCAACTTGGTCATACACTCCACAGTGGACTGACGATTCGGGTCTCCTCTCGACCACGAACGAGATACTACAATCGAACGGAAGTTGTTTGGGATCATTTATTTTGGGGTATGCGGGATATTCTACCGGCGCAACCGTAACGTTTGAGGCCAAAGGCGGAACGGCCATCACATACAGCGTGACCCAACAAGGGCCTCCCGATGGCACCGCTTATTCACTGTATTACACGCTTGAGCGGCTGGAGTAGCAGCAACGCACTTATTAGGACATACCCAATTCCGCCCCGCCTTGATCGGCAGATGCCGTCTCCAGTACCATGGCTCACCCAGCTTTCATCGCCGAATCGTCGTCTCAGGTGATTATGAAAAAGGCCTCGTGGCTGTTGTGCTTTTCGTTTGCCCTCACAGTTTCACTCCTCTATACCCACACCTCATCTGCGCAAGCCGCACCTTCTCTGCCCTATAGCCCCAGCCTCGACATATCTTCCATGGACAAGTCCGTCGACCCCTGCGTCGACCTCTATACTTATTCCTGCGGCGGCTGGCAAAAGAAAAATCCCATCCCGCCCGATCAGACTTCCTGGTCCGTTTACGGCAAGCTCTATCAGGACAACCTCACCTTCCTTCGCGGACTGTTAGAGGAAGCCGCCAAGCCCGCCACCGATCGCAATTCCGTCACCCAGAAAATCGGCGACTTCTACGCCGCCTGCATGGACGAATCTGCTGTTGAGAAGCGCGGCATCTCCGCCCTTCAGCCCGAACTCGATGCCATCGGGCACATCCAATCCCTCAAAGATCTCACTCCTGTATTAGCGCGCCTCCAGTTCACCTACGCCCGTTACGGCTATACCAGTTCCCTCCTCTTCTCCGCCGGATCGTCGCAGGATCCCGACGACTCCGAGCACGTCATCGCTGACGTCGATCAAGGCGGCCTCGGCATGCCTGACCGCGACTACTACATAAAAGATGACGCCAAGTCCAAGGAAACGCGCGAGCGCTACCTGCAGCACGTCCAGAAAATCTTCGAACTCATCGGTGACAGTCCCGCAGCCGCCAAAGAGAATGCCGCGACCATCATGCGTCTCGAAACCGCCATGGCCAAAGCATCCCTCAGCCGTGTCGATCGCCGTGATCCCCATAAACTTGTGCACAAGATGAAGGTCGCCGATCTCAGCCAACTTGCTCCGGCCTTCGATTGGGTCGGCTATTACAAGGAGATGCAATACCCCGACTTCCCCATCCTTAATGTGGACGCCCCCGACTTCATCAAGGAACTCAACACCCTGCTCACCTCCGAACCTGTTGAGAACTGGCGAACCTATCTCCGCTTCCATATCGCCGACACATCGGCGCCCTATCTCTCGCAGAAATTCGTCGACGAAAACTTCGAGTTCTATCGCAAGTATTTACGCGGAGCGAAAGAACAACAACCGCGCTGGAAGCGTTGTGTGCAATACGTCGATTACGATCTCGGCGAGGTTCTCGGCCAGGTTTATGTCGCGAAAGTTTTTTCGCCGCAACTCAAGCAAAGCACGCTCGACATGGTGAAAGGTATCGAAGATGCCATGGGCCAGCGCATCCGCGGCCTCGATTGGATGAGCCCGGAAACCAAGCAGCAGGCTCTCACTAAACTGGCCAGCATCCGCAACAAAATAGGCTACCCCGATAAATGGCGCGACTACAATTCGGTAACGATTGTCCGCGATGATTTCGCCGGCAATGTCGCCCGTGCCCACGAATTCGAGTCGCGCCGCGACATCAATAAGATCGGCAAGCCCGTCGACCACGGCGAGTGGGATATCTCCGCTCCCACCGTCGATGCGTATTTCAATCCCCAGATGAACGACATCAATTTCCCTGCCGGAGTTCTTCAACCTCCACTCTATGATCCGAAAACGGACGACGCGCCCAACTACGGCAACACCGGCGGAACCATCGGCCATGAACTCACCCACGGCTTCGACGACGAAGGCAGCCAGTTCGATTCCCACGGAAATTTGAAAGATTGGTGGACCAAGGAAGACCGCGAGAAATTCGACGCCCGCACCAAGTGCGTCGATGATCAGTACTCGAGCTACGTATCGGTGGATGACGTCCACGTGAATGGCAAGCTCACCCTCGGCGAAAACGTCGCCGACCTCGGCGGAGAAATCTTGGCTTTCATCGCCTGGAAAGACGCCAACAAAGACAAGCACCTGCAACCTATCGACGGACTCACTCCCGAACAACGCTTCTTCATCGGCTTCGCGCAATGGGATTGCGCCAACGAGCGTCCCGAAGACCTGCGTGTGCGCGCCCTGACCGACCCGCACTCCCCCGCCCGCTACCGCATCAACGGCGTCGTGGTGAACATGCCCAACTTCGCTGAAGCATTCTCCTGCAAGCCCGGCCAGCCCATGGTGAAACCCGCCGACAAAGTCTGCCGCGTCTGGTGAGTACCCTCGGCCCCGCAACCCAAGGGCTGAGCCCCGCAGTCTCTCGTTTCAGTCCACACGGCCGCCAGCAAGAGTCAACAATGTGCAGTGCTTACGCAGTAAAATGTGCAGTGTTTACGAAGTAAAAATGTGCAGTGCTTTCGCAGTAAAATGTGCAGTGCTTACGCAGTAAAATTGGTGCCGGGAGGGGGAATCGAACCCCCACAGTCCTTTCGGACCTGCGGATTTTAAGTCCGCTGCGTCTGCCAATTTCGCCATCCCGGCTTGCCCTAAAGATCTGAACACACAGCTGCTTTGGATTTTAGTATCACACAGGGTTTGAACCGCTGCCAGTTGCTGCTGCGGATGTGAAAGACCTTGTAGCGCGCTCACATTTGGCAGTATCATGCACGACTCGGACGCTACACGTATATACGTGCACACTCATGCGTTTTTGTGCAACGACACAATGAAACTAGATCCCGACTGACACGTTTGATCACCGATACATCAAACGAATGTGCCTGAATCCCTACCGCTCCCTGGGCATAAAAGTCACAAGTAAGTAAACCGAAGCGGTTCGACACTGCTCTCGGGACGCCATGTCGAGAACAGGACGGAACGGGAAAAGTGTCTAGCTGCGCGCTCAAAGGCTTATGCACGCGATTAGACTTCGTCTTCACTCGAGGAAAAGTTGTAATGTATAAGTTCCGCTACCTAAAGGACCATGTGATCGCTCGATCTTTTCGTAAGCGCCTCAGAGGGATGAAGAAGTATTTGCTGTTCGGACTGATGGTGGCGATCACGCTCAGCGCACAACAGAGTTCGCCGTCGACGCCGGCCTGGGCTGGCGCCGTACGGACAGCTAGCGGCGAACCTGTGACAGGAGCGAAGGTAACCGTATCCACGCCCGGCGGTAAAAAAAAGCTCAGCACAGTTACAGGAACCGACGGAAGGTTCGCAATCGCGAACCTTCGACTCGGGCGAAATCGCGTGAGTGTCCAACTGCCCGGGCGAGGTCCGACAGGGCAAGTGGCGGTGAACATCACTGGCGCAACCATGGTGCTGACCGTGTCCGATCAAAACGTACTGACGATTGCAGCCAATCCGCAAACCTCCGCGGGAGTCTCGAATGAGAACGCGGGCACAACTTCAAACGCAGCTAGCGGACCCAGCGGAGAGAAACTTTCCAGCCAGAAGGTGAATGAGTTGCCGTTGAACGGACGCGACTTCAGCACGCTGTTGCTGTTAGCAGCAGGCACCATGACTGACGTGAACGGGCAGACGAATTTCACCCAGCAGTTCGCCATCAACGGACAGCGCGGCGTCGAAGCCGTGTTCGCCATGGACGGTGCGGATGTGAGCGATCCAGAGATGGGCGGGAGCACGTTCACCAATTTCAACGTGGATGCGATTCAGGAGTTGCAGTCGAGCTCAGGCTGGTTGCCGGCGGAGATCGGGCGCGGCGCGGCCGGTTTCACCAACATCGTCACACGCTCCGGGAAAAGCGGTTTTCACGGGTCATTCTTCGAGTTTCTAAGAAACTCTGCCCTCGACGCGCGAAATTATTTTGATCACCCGTCGATTGCGGACCCCGGCCGTATCCCTCCTTTCCGCAGAAATGAGTTCGGGTTTACCAACGGCGGACCGATTGTTTTGCCGAATGTATATGACGGTCGAGACCGGACCTTTTACTTTGTGCAGTATCAGGGCTTCCGGCAGGTGCTGGGAACAACCCAGGTGCTGGCCGTGCCTACAACGGCTGAGCGAGCGGGCCAGGATGTGGTGAAGTATCCGGACGGCAGCACGGACACCCTGCAAATCGCAGGCAGTTCAAATAGCCCGGGGGTCAATCCGGCGATTGCTTCCATACTGGCGCGCTATCCGCTCCCTAACAACCCTACCGGCGCTTTTGGTGCGCGAACCTATGCCGCCCCTTCCAACGTGAACACGGATACGAATCAGTTTTCCCTCCGCATCGATCAGAAAGCCGGCGCCAAAGGACAATTGTTTGGTCGATTCAATTACGACAATCTCACGGGACCGACAACCAATCCGGATCAGACCCTGCTTGATCCCAGCTTTGGCGTGCAGTATGTGGATCGGCAGCGTAATGGTGTCATTACCTACACGCGCACCGTGTCGCCGCACTTTCTCTGGTCCACCTCGGCGAGTTTCACGCGGACGACGCCTTCCTTTGTCACACAAAACCATACCGATCCGGCTTTGAAGTTCAACGACGGCCTCTACGAAGCGTTCAATGGAGCGGCGGGTTCGGTAATGTCGGCATTCGGGAATCTTTTCCAGGGACAAGTGAATTTCAGCTGGACGACGGCGCGCCACGCGGTTAAATGGGGTGCGGAGGCGCGGCTCAATCGCGACACGACCTACTTCGGAATCAGTCCCAACGGCGAGTACGATTTTGGTGGTGGAACGGTTTATTCGCCCGTATTCATTCCTTCGGCCAGCGGACAGCACGATGTGCAGCCGGGCCAGCCGCTGCCAGACACCATCAGCAGTCTGCTGCTCGGATATCCCTATGGATACACGGTCGCAGTCGCGCCGCCTTACGCATCGGATGGCGCGCACATTGGGCCTGCGGCCATTAACCGGAATGACGTGAACGCCTACGTTGAAGACACATGGAAAATCAATCCGCACTGGACGATCGATTACGGCCTGCGCTATGAGCTCTACACGCCGATTTCGGAGCGCGCCAACCGGACTTCGAGCTTTCTGAATTCGTTCCCCCCTGCCGGCGTGGGGCAGCAATACTTGATCAATCCGCAGCCTACTTATCAGACCAACTGGAACGGCTGGGGGCCGCGTTTGCAAGTGGACTGGAATGCGCCGTACTCGGTGCATGTGCACATGGGCGGGGCGATCACGGTGATACCGCCAAATATCTGGCAGGACAATCTTCTGACCGGATCCACTCCCTACGTGGTCTATCCGCGCGTCAACGCGGCGCAAAACGGCGAAATTTCCTACGGATTCCAAATCACACCAGACGAGTTGCCCCAGGTCTACAACACGGCGGGTGTGAATGTTCTGGCCAGCGGCGATCCGAAAAAAGTTCCGGCGAACACTGTGATGGACGTGAATCGATACCAACTGGATTTGGCCGCGCTGGCGCCCAGTCATCAACTCTCGCTGCTGAGTCTATCCGGGATCGACCGGCGCTTCGGCAATGGCTACCTGCAAACCTGGACGCTGGGGCTGGAACGAGCTTTCGGTGGCCTTACGGCCGATGTCGCATATGTGGGAACATCGTCGTTTCGACTTCCCAGAATGTCCTATCCGAACGCCTATCCCGGAGCGAATTCGGAATTTGCGCGGTTCACAAACTTCGACGGTAGCGGAGCGGTGACGGGAGGATTCGGATTCGAGTCTGTGCTCACCGGGACATCGCACTCATCCTACAACGCCTTACAGACCTCCTTGTCGGGAAACGTTGGACACGGCGGCCCGTCATTGCAAGCCGGTTACACCTGGAGTAAATCTCTGGATGATGTCAGCGGCATCCTGGGAGGAACAGGATCCACCGGCGCGGTGACGCTGTTCAGTCCGCAAGACCCGTTCAATACACAAGCGGAACGAGGGCCGTCCAGCTTTGATGTGACCCACTCCTTTACACTGAGCGCGGCTCAGGATTTGCATTTCGAACATTTGGGACTTCAGTCCGACCGAACCCATCTGTTGACCAAGGGCTGGGAGTTGCTGAGCATCTCGACCATCAACAGTGGCTCGCCGTTCACCGTTTATTCCGGAATCCAGCAGACCGGTGCGGGAACAATTGGGGCGGACCGGCCAGACCAGATTGAGACGCCGGCCCTCTCGAGCGCCGGCAGTTCGACCCGGCCGCGCGACGATTATTTTGGCCGCGGCGCGAACAACGCAAGTTTCTTTTCCATTCCCATTGGCCTCGCGGGCGGCACAGGACCAAACTCAGGGCGCTTTGGAACGCTCGGGCGCAATACATTTCGGGGGCCGGCCTATTATGATTTCGATTTTGCGCTGATCAAGACGACCCCGATTGGCCACTCGGTAAATGGCTTGGAGCGAGCCGACCTGCAGTTCCGCGCAGAGTTATTTAATCTGTTTAACATCGTCAACCTGGGCCTACCCGCCAATACCATCCAGGGCACAGGGTTTGGCATGATCAGCAGGACCGCGGGAACTTCGCGGCAAGTTCAATTTTCGCTCAAGCTTATCTACTGAGGCGCAGCGAGAAAAAAAGGCTGCGACCTGAGTCGCAGCCCGTCCAATTTCGGCCCGCTTGCAAGACCGAATTTCTAACTCGCTACTGGATGTGAATCATCTTCCCACTGGCGTCCAAAGTTCCGTGAACTTTCACGCGCTTGCCTTCAAACTTGGCCATCTCATCCTGATGGTCGGTGTCGTAGGATGTGCCGCTGTCATCCTGAAGAACGTATTTGTCACCCGACTTTACCACGTTGCCTGAGAAGGTCTGCACGCCGGCAGCGGTATTCGCTGAAGCATCGGGCGCTGCCTGTTCGGTTTTTGCCGGAGCCTGGCTCGGCGCAGGCGTTGCCTGATCTTGCGCTGGAGCCGTGGTCGTCGTAGGCGCAGTTTGATCCGGGGTGGAAGGCTGTTGCGCTTGAGTGTCAGGAGGTGTGGTCGACGAGGGCGTGCTTTGTGCGTTGAGCCCGATGGCTGCGCTCAGGAACAGCGCCAGTGCGCTGGT
Source organism: uncultured Acidobacteriota bacterium (assembly GCA_963758565.1). Classification (GTDB taxonomy): domain Bacteria; phylum Acidobacteriota; class Terriglobia; order Terriglobales; family Acidobacteriaceae; genus Sulfotelmatobacter. Next base: position 597,011 of record CAVWVX010000003.1, read on the forward strand.
GAATAACAAAGACCGGTTCTTCATGAAATCCTCCAAGAAAGTTTTAGGACTCAACTCATGTCCTGCCTTTTCTTAGCAACCGGTGGGCCAAAAAATTCGGTGGCAAAGATATTTATTCGCTTCCGCGCAAGTGTTCTATCTACACGTGTTAGCCGGATCGCCAAAACTCGCGCGCGGTCAGCCTACGGAATTCATCGAAAGCGAAATACAGCGGCAGCGGTACGCGTCACAAAAACCATGGTGCCACTTCTTCCCTGCCGGTGCGCACATTTTGCTCGCTCGGGAATACTTTGTTTCCTAGAGCAGGTTTGACAACTTCACGCGCCTTTTCTTGCTATTCTTGTTCGCGATTTGGCCAAGAAGTTTCAGCGATCGAGGAAAAGATGACCGACCCTAGCAGAAATGGAACGCTCCAGTCCGCTCCGCCTGACATCACCCGACGCAGCGCTATCCCCACCATCGCCATGGCGGTTGGTGCCTTTGCCGCCACCTGCGCGATTCGAGGTAGCGCGCAACAGTCCGTGAACGAGATTCCCTCCACTCCCGCGAACGCCCACCGGACTTCCCTTCACCAGGAAGTTGAACTCAAGGCCACAGCGCAGCGCATTTACGAAATCCTTCTGGACCCCAAACAATTCGCCGCCTTCACCTCCCTGCCGGCCGAGATCGATGCCAAAGCGGGCGGGATATTTTCCATGTTTGGAGGCCTCATTGGCGGACGCAACATTGAACTCGTTCCCGATCAACGAATCGTGCAGGCGTGGCGCCCCGCACACTGGGACGCCGGCGTCTATTCCATCGTTCGCTTCGACCTGAAGACAAAAGGCAGCGCAACCGCCATTCTTCTCGACCATACCGGCTTCCCCGAGACGCATTACGACAGTCTTTACGCTGGATGGAAATCACGTTACTGGGACCCGATGAAAAAGTATCTGAGGTGAGGATGCCGTTGCCCTGCAGATGCGCGAGCGGTACTTCAGCTAGCCTCTCTGCTACTTCTTTCGCATATGCCAGATTAGATAAATCACAATGGCAACATTCAGCGCCAGCGCCGCAACTTTCACCCAGCTCACATGCCGTGCGATCTCGTAAACCTCAAACGGCACCAACGAACTGGTAATGATTACGGTCAGCCACTCTCCCCAGCGCTTGCGCAGCCACAGGCCAGTGCCCTCCGCCAAAAATAATCCGGCGTAAAGAAAACTCGCCAGCCCAAGCTTCTTCATTTGTTCGGGATTCACATTCGCCGCTTTGGCCAAAATCCGATTCAGATAGTGGCTCCCCGGGTCCAGTCGCAGCGCCTCACACCAACGCTGCAGCATGTCTCTGATATCCTTGTGCAGCATCCGAAACAGCCCGACACCCAGCGCAATCAGCAGCGCCGCCTTAAAGAATTTAAAGACCGCGATCGCCCGCAACATACCGTCGTTAGAGGATTTCATTTAAAGCCATTATGCCTGACGGTTCATATAGAACGGGCTACTCTTGCCCGCTGCGAAGAGGTGCTGCCTCGCTTAGGCGCAGCGAAACAGCTGCACCGTGGAAGAGCGGCTCGTCAGCGCCGAATCGTACAAAAATGGAATCGGGCTACAGTCCGCGTTTTCATCCCTCGAACCATCCAGGCACACCGGTCATCTTCCGACCTAATTTTCGGTAACGAAAGGCTGGTGCGGCCGATCTAGACTTCCGAGAAGCTTCCAAGTTTATGTTCTGACAGCGTGTATCCTTCAAACTTGGCGTCCAGTTTCTTATATTCAGTGTCGAATCGCCGCCGAAAAATGTCGAAGGAAGCCACGCTTTCCCAGCGATCAATGGTCAAGAAAACATTGGGTTCGTCGGAAGAGCGCAGCAGTTCAGTGCCGAGAAACCCTTCCGCGCGCTCGAAAAGATTGGCCCAGTCTCCGTTGGAACCATAGGCCAGGGTGAAGTCCTGAATGCATTCTTCCCGAACCGTGAACTTCCAAAGGATGATATGCATGCACTAGCTTCCCCAGTGATGATAAGAATTTTGCATTGGCGCGCGCGGCTCCGCCGAGTGCCCTCCGCTTTCCGCCGCGGAGTTCGAATCATTGTACCCACATAGAAAAGGGTCGCGACTTACGCCGCAACCCTTGTTACTTATATCGCTGTAGATCTAACAGAAGCCTTAGTGTCTTCCGCCGCCCGATCCGCCGCGACCGCGATCTCGTCCGCCGCCACCGGGACGCCCACCGCGCCCACCGCGTCCACGGTCACGACCACCGCCGCCGGGGCGTCCACCGCGTCCGCCACGATCGCCACCTGGAGGACGGTCGCCGCGCGGGCGGTCGCCATGAGGACGGTCGCCGCCGCCTCCCACATGCGCGCTATCGCGATTGAAGTTGGGTTCGTTCTCCGCTTCATCGGGGAAGTCGCCGCCGCCTTCGATCACCATCGATCCGGTGACGGGAGCACGATCCTGCCGCGGAGCGGGACGAAATTCTCCGCCGCCGTCTCCTGAGCCATCGCCCGATTCCGATCCCTCCGGAGGCGCTTCGCCTCCGCCCATCTTCGCTCGCTGCTCTTTCAAGATCGCCTTGCGCGAGAGCCGGATGCGGTTGCCTTCCACTGCCAGCACCTTCACCAGCACCTGGTCGCCTTCCTTCAATTCGTCGCGGATGTCATTGATGCGATGCTCCGCCACTTCGCTGATGTGGAGCAATCCGTCGGTGCCGGGAATGATTTCGACGAAGGCGCCGAAATCCGCCAGCCGCGTGACTTTGCCGAGATAGGTTTTGCCGACTTCCGCCGTCGCGGTGAGGTCGCCGATAATCTGCAGCGCCTTCGCCGCCGAGGCCTGATCGCTTGACGCAACTTTGACGAGACCGGAATCTTCCACGTCGATCTTTACCCCAGTCTGCTCGACGATCGACCGGATCATCTTGCCGCCGGGCCCGATCAGGTCGCGAATCTTGTCGACCGGAATCTGCACGGTGTAGAAGCGCGGAGCGAAATCAGAGATCTTCTCGCGGCCGCTGGTGATGACTTCTTCCATCTTGCCCAGAATGTGCAGCCGACCGCGCTTGGCCTGCGCCAGCGCCTCGCGCATGATCTGCGAAGTGATCCCGGCAACCTTGATATCCATTTGCAGCGCGGTGATGCCATCTTTCGTTCCGGCAACTTTGAAATCCATGTCGCCGTAATGATCTTCCGCACCCGCGATGTCGGTGAGAATGGCGTACTGCTCGCCTTCCTTCACCAGTCCCATGGCAACTCCGGCAACGGGAGCTTTCAACGGCACACCAGCATCCATCAGCGAGAGCGAAGCGCCGCAAACGGTAGCCATCGACGATGAACCATTCGACTCGAGAATGTCGGAGACAACGCGCATCGCGTAGGGCCAAGACTCTTCCGAAGGCAGGACGCCCGAAATGGCGCGCTCGGCGAGAGCTCCGTGCCCAATTTCGCGCCGTCCAGCCCCACGCATAAAGCCAACCTCACCAACACTAAACGGAGGGAAGTTATAGTGGAGCATGAAGCGTTTTTTGGCTTCGCCTTCGAAGCCTTCGAGGCGCTGCATGTCGTCGCTGGTGCCGAGGGTGGTGGTGACCAGGGCTTGGGTTTCGCCGCGGGTGAAGATGGCGCTGCCGTGGGTGCGGGGCAGGACGCCGGCTTCGATCCAGATGTCGCGGACTTCGTCGAAGGCGCGAGCATCGGGGCGGCGTTTCTTTTCGAGGACCTCTTCGCGGAAGGTGCGCTCGCGCAGGGTTTCGTAGTAGGTCTTGAGTTTGGCGAGAGCTTCTTCGTCGTCTTCTTTAATTTCGGCTTGCAGCTTTTTCTTGATTTCTTTGACCAGGGCGTAGCTTTCGGCTTTGGGATGTTTCTTGGTGTCGAGGGCGTCGGATAGATCGGCGCCGACTTTCTTCTTCAACTGGTCGTAGTATTTCTGGTCGAACTCGGGAGGAGTGACTTCCCTCTTCTTCTTGCCAGCCTTGCTGCGCAGCTCGTTGATGGCGGCGCAGATTTTCTTGATCTCGGTGTGGCCGAACTCGATGGCGTCAACGACAACCTCTTCGCTGACTTCTTTGGCGCCGGATTCGATCATCACAATGCCATCGGCGGTGCCGACGACCATGATGTTCAGCAGGCTCTCGCGCATTTCGTCATAGGTGGGATTGATGATGAAATTTCCGCCGATCTGGCCGACGCGCACAGCGCCCAGCGGACCGAGGAACGGAATGTCAGAGAGAGTGAGCGCGGCTGATGCGGCGTTGATGCCGAGCACGTCGGGGTCGTTGCTAGAATCCGCGGACAAAACAAACGTAATGACCTGGGTCTCGCACTTAAAGCCTTCGGCGAACATGGGTCGCACGGGGCGATCGATCTGGCGACTGGTGAGGACTTCGCGCTCGCTCATGCGGCCTTCGCGCTTGATGAAGCCTCCGGGGAAACGTCCGCCGGCGTAGGTGTACTCGCGGTAGTCGACGGTGAGGGGGAAGAAATCGATGCCTTCGCGGGGATCGGGGTTGGCGGTGGCGGTGGCGAGCACAACGTTATCGCCCATGCGCACGACGGCGGCGCCGCCCGCCTGCTTGGCTAATTTTCCGGTTTCAAATGAGATTTGTTTACCGCCGGCAAGATCGACTGTAACGCTGCTAGCTTCTGGTTTCATTTTCATCCTTTAGAACAGCTTCTAGCTCCTAGCTTCTAGCTAAGGGCGTTTGCTCCAGGCAGATTGACAGAGATTGGGCGTGACTGTGCTTTCCACTCCAGCTGGGATTGGCGGGGTTGGATACGCTCAAAAGATGCACGTTGCAGAATATCCTCAATGCTGTACCGGCCTTCGAGGAAGGCGGCTTTCTCTCAGATACGTTTCGGGAAATCTTTTCTATGGAGGATCGACTTCATCGGAAGAAGATCGTTCTTAAGATGAGGGTGGACGCTTCGTCGTATCCCACCCTATCGCAAAAACCGCGATAGGATGGGGCACCCAGTTCCGTCCCCACTCTTTCGTTTCCCAGGATTACTTGCGGATGCCGAGCTTGCCAATGACAGTTTTGTAGCGCTCGGAATCGTATCGTTTGAGGTAGTCGAGTAAACGACGCCGTTTACTGACCAGCATGAGCAGGCCGCGGCGCGAGCCGTGGTCTTTCTGGTGCGCTTTGAAGTGGTCGGTCAACTGGCCAATGCGTTCACTGATGATGGCGATCTGAACCTCGGGACTCCCCGTGTCAGTCGCGTGCGTCTGATACTGGTCAATGACAGACTTTTTTTGCTCTCTGGCTAACACTCGCCTGGTGCACTCCTGTTCTCAGTTTCGATTTATCTTGGTGACAGTAGAGAGGATAACATGAGGGAGGGAGGGGGGTAAAGGCGGAGGGAGGTGAATCCGGACAGAAGCGCGCTGGCGCGGGCCACTCTCCTGCGAACAAGAAACCCCGTCCTCAGTTCTCGGACTCAAGGTCCTCTGAAAAGCCGAAATAGTGAGGATCCTGCTTCGCGTGCTCGACAAAATCGCCTTCCTTCACCGCTTCCGAAAGGTCGCCTTTTTTTAGCGCACCCGATGTCAGCGCTCGTTTCAGCACTTCCGCGTTCAGCGTTCCCGAACGTCCCTCGACGGATAGCTTGTCGAAGATTCCCTTGTTTGAAGGTCTTGACGCCTTTACCGTGTAGCGCACGCCGTACCCTTGCAATTCCTGAAATTCAGCGGAATCGCGTTTGCTTTTCTCGAATGTGCTCAGTTTGGAGTTCAGATGGTAGACCAGCGGCGTTTCATAGGTTTCATGGCGGGAATTCAGTTTGGCATAGGCTGGCAGCAGGTTGGGGTTTCCTTTAGCAGCCCCACTGCCGCCAAGCTTTCCATTTAAAAGGTGCAGAGCTACATGTTTGCCCTGGTATAACTTCCCGGTACGATACCTCCGCTGGACATAGGCCAGCGCTTCCGCCTTCGTCGGACTTCCTTCAGACTCGAGCTCATCACCGGCGCGCAGACCCAGAATCACCGTCATTTCAACTTCGTTTGAGGCTGGCTTCTGGGTGTAGCTGGGTCTCTTGATGAAATAGGGCACCTCCTTGTTGCGATCACGCATGAATACGGGCCGCTTCGTGGCCTCGGCAAGGATATTTTCCGGATTGAGCCCCGCCAGTGCACGCGACCCTCGGCCTTTCGCCGAGTTCGAACCGACCAGGCTGCCACCGCTTCTTCGTGCGATTTCTGGCGTAAGAGAGCTCGACCTTTGTGTGCCGAACGGCGAACTGACTTGTCCCCTTCGCGGCGGCCGCAAGCTCTTCGATTTCAGGTTCCGCAATGCGGTTCGCGATGCAAGTTGGCTTAGACTCGAATGCGCAGCCGGAACAAACCGCTTTGGAGAGTCCTTCTCTCCTGCCAAGCTGCTGGACGCTCGCGCCGGCCGCAAACGCTTGGAGTTCTGAATCGTGTTCTGATCCGAGATCTCCTCCGAACTATCATCAGAGCTCTCATCCGACATCCCCGTCACCGGGTTATCTAGGCTCGATCCGTTTGCCTTGTCGCTGCTGAGCGACATCCTGCGACGCTTCACGGACGCCCGGGTGATCGGGATCGGATTCAGTTCGCCGGCAGGCACGCGGCTTCACACCTTCTCGATAGAAATGGCACGGATTTCATAAGTTGGATCTTCTAAAAAATCTGACACAATCTCTGTTGCGGCAGGGGAGATACTGACCTCTATCGAGTTGAGCCCAAGTTGCAGATAGTCGTGATAATCCACCGAAGCATAATCCTGGTTACGCAGCGAAATGGAGAGCAGGTTGTTCTCGCCTCCCCCAGCCTCCTGCGCGTCCACGTATTTCGTAATCGGATTCGCCGTATCCTGGTTGATGATGAAGGTCAGCTGAACCGGTGTCCCTGTTTTCCAATGCTTCATGAACAGCGTGTAATCGCTAACCGCGTCGATGACCTTGAAATACAGAATTATCTTTAAAACGTTGCAGGCCTTGGTAAAATTTGCGGTCAATTCTGTCTGCGAGGATGTAAAACCCGCTTTGCCTCCTACGTCCTGCGGATAGCCTGTCTTATCGAGAATCATCAGATCATTCGTAGTGGAAAGAATCTTGAACGGAGTCCCCGGCGTCGTTCCTTGCGCGGCGACAGGCGCCACTACAAACTTGCTGGGAATGAATCCGATGATCGCCGCTTTGCTTTGAGTTCCCAGGGATTCCAGGGCCATCAGATCTAGGCTGATCGTCGTGCTCGCCGTTTTATCGGCTCTTTTTTCGCCGCCGACCGTTAGAGTCGTAGGATTAGCGTCGAAAAAGACATAGGCGTCAGGAGGTTGATTGGGATCGTTACTTGGAGAAGCGAAATGCGACGCGGTGAAATAGTTCACCGTGTGCTCAATTTCGATTTGGTCGGGTGCATCATTATCCAGGATCAGAAGCCAGGAGGCCTTCATGGAAAAGCTGAGCCCGAACATGGATAATTGGCTAGGGGGATCAGCAATCCAGAAACTCAGGCCATCCTTGCTCTTCCAGTGAGTAACTATTTCCTGGGGCATAAAAATGCACACCTGGTTGGGGTTGTTCGGATTTACCCAACCGTCAGTCGCCCTGTATTGGACAAAATCCAACGGATACTCTTGCCCAAAGGTCCATACCGGGGCGTTCAGCACTGGATCGACTGTGGCGTAAGCACCCCAGTCCTTTAAACTCATTGAATCGGAGCCCGAAAGATCTTGACTTAGGCTGGCGGATGAATCGCTGCCGGTTGACGTTGATTGGTCTTCCGTGTAAGTCGAGGAATGATCGAAATTAAGTCCAGCGGAGACGGAAGCGCTGAAGCTATTGGTCTGCGATGTCGATGAACCGACTGTATTTGTCTTGGAAACACCCGTATTCCTTGCTTTTTCGTTAGCTGTGCTCTGCGAAGATTCAACCTTTGTATTAACCGTTTTCGGCGAGTAGTTCATCAGATGACACCGCAGACCCTGGCCGTCCATCGGAACTACCATAGATGTATGTAACAGCGCTGGGTAATTCTCGTACCCCGAGAAAAATGTCGCGCCGGGGGGCGCCGGATTGCTTGGGCTTACGTCGCGCGCAACTGGGTTCCATATCGTGATCTTTTGGGTGCAATGAAGCAGGAACTGCCGCTTCTGCCTCCCGGTGGCTGCTACTGCGTCCTTGAGTTGTACGTTTTCGTACCGCACCACTTCATATTCCAAGTAAAGTGTCCCAATTCTAGAGTACGGGACGCCCAAGCCCGGCACCGACAAGGGATAGAATTTCGTGAACGTGCGAAAATCATTTTTTCTAAACATAATTCACCTTCTCTTCCAGCAGTGCTTGGCCATAAGTAGACTTAGTCGGGACGACCGGCCGCGAACGCACTGTAGCGTACAACGTTTTACTAGTTTGTCAAGACGGCGGGTAACTCACTTAGGCTTGGGCAATCTGGGACGATCTGGGGCATCCAGGACGTTACCCCTTTCTGGCGGCGGATTCGACGGCGAGGGTGCCCTTTGCGGCTGAAGCAGGGTTGATTTGGGTGAATCTTTTTCGGCACGGCTGAAGCCATGCCCTTCCAAAGCATTCTCCGTTTCGGCATGGCTGAAGCCGTGGCCTTCCCGGTCAAAGTCAAAGGCGAAAGGTTGAGGTCAAAAGAGCCGGCTGGAGAACAGCAGATTCCTCACGCGCTAAGAACGCGCGTTCGGAATGACAATCGCCTTTTTCCGAGGTTTTGATTACGCGAATTCGAGGCCGTCGGGTTGGGTGAGGAGGTGCCAGGCTTCGCGGTAGGGGTCGCTGAGGTGGCGGTGGCGGCGGCGGCGGTTGGGGCTGCGGGTAAGGGTGGCTGAGCCGAGGATGTGGGGGAGGGGGAGGATGAACCCGGAGGCGGCCGAAAAGATTGTGATCGCGGGCTTCCCTGCTTTGGCGAGTGGCAACTAAGAGACAAGCAAATTTAAAACAGTGGTGGGCCATCGCTCGAACCGCAGGGAGAACCCTGTGGTTGGGGATCGAGGTCATTCCACCAATTCATAAACGTTGCACATCAGCGAGGAGCGTAGCTCCCAAGGAGAATTCAAATGGCGGATTTCGAACAGTTAAAGCAAAAATATCAACCGGTGCTGGATACGATCCAAAGCGAGGGAGCGCAGTTGCAGAATGTGAACCTTGATGGGAACCAACTTTATATCAAGGCTACGGCCAAATCTGAGGACAGCAAGAACCGAATTTGGGATGCGATCAAGAAAGTTGACCCGAGCTATTCCGATTTGAAGCACGACATTGAAGTGGGCCAGGGTCAAGGGACGGGGGCGAAACCGGCTGGCGGAACGCAGTCTGGGGGACAGAAATATACGGTGAAGCCGGGCGACAACCTCTCAAAAATCAGCCAGCAATTTTATGGGGATGCCAAGAAATATATGGCCATCGCAAAGGCTAACAATATCGAGGATCCGAACAAGATCAAGGCGGGACAGGAACTGATTATTCCGGCGGCATAGAGCGGAGTGAGGGTGGCGGTCCGGTTGGAAACGGGCCGCCATTTTTTCTGAGGGCAGGCGGCTGTCGCGGGGGAAGTAAAGCTGCAGGATTGTATCGGGTATACTGGAGCGTTTTCACGATGGCGCTGGTGTGTTCACAAGATTTTAGTGACTGAAAGGATTATTCAATGGCTTCTTCGGCCGTCGATTATGCCCGCAGCAATCAGCAACGTTTTCTAGGCGAATTAAAAGATCTGCTTCGCATTCCGAGTGTGAGCACGCTCGAAGAGCACAAAGGCGACGTGCAGAAGGCGGCCGAGTTTGTGGCCAGCGATCTGCGGCGCATTGGGATGGAGAATGTGGAAGTCATTCCGACGAAAGGCCATCCTCTACTTTATGCGGACTGGCTGCATGCGCCGGGCAAGCCGACGGTGCTTTGCTATGCGCACTACGACGTGCAACCGCCAGATCCGCTGGATGAGTGGAAGACGCCTCCGTTTGAGCCGACGGAGCGCGACAACAATATTTATGCGCGCGGAGCGGTGGACGACAAAGGCCAGCTTTGGATGGAAGTGAAGGCGCTGGAGTCACTGATGAAATCGGGCAACGGAAAATTGCCCATCAATGTGAAAGTGCTCTTTGAAGGCGAAGAAGAAGTAGGAGGCGAATCGATTGCCGAGTATGTGAAAAAACAAAAAGCTAAATTGAAGGCGGATTTCGCATTGGTTTGCGATACCGAACTGTTTGCGCCGAATCTTCCCACGCTGTGCGTGGGGCTGCGCGGGCTGGTGTACACCGAGATTGAAGCGACAGGGGCGATGATCGATCTGCACTCCGGGGTCTATGGAGGCGCTGCGCCGAATCCATTTTTTGCATTGATTGAGATCATCAGCAAACTGAAAGATTCGAAGGGAAAGATTCTGATCCCCGGGTTTTATAAAGGCGTGAAGGCTCCGAGCAAGGACGAACTCAAGGCCTGGAAGCGCCTGCCGTTTAACGAAGAGCGCTATCGCAAGACCGAAGTTGGATCGAAGGTGCTAACGGGTGAGCCGGGATATTCGGTGATGTACCGGACCTGGGCGCGTCCGACGCTGGAAGTTCACGGCATGCCGGGGGGTTTTACGGCGGCGGGGGCGAAGACGGTGATTCCGGCGAAAGCAACGGCGAAAGTTTCCATGCGATTGGTGCCGAACCAGGATCCCGACGACATTCTGAAGCGTTATACCAACTTCGTGAAGAAGCTGACGCCCAAGGGGATTGAGACGAAAATTAAGGTACACAGTAAAGGTCCGGCGAGCGTGGTGGGAACGGATAATCCGTATATCGAGGCGGCTACAGAAGCGCTGCGCGATACGTTTAAGAAAGAAACTGTGTTTATTCGCAGCGGGGGATCGATTCCCATTGTGAATGACATCTACCAGTCGCTAAAAATTCCCAGCGTGATGATGGGCTTCGGTCTGCCGGATGACAATCTGCATGCTCCGAACGAGAAGTTCCACATCCCGAACTTTCATCGCGGGATTGAAACGATTTGCTTGTTCTTCGAAAAGCTGGGAGCGAGGTAAGGTCAGAACTACTTTGGCGGACCCGCCGACCTGGCACAGTGATGGCAGCGAACGTTGAGGATTCGCTGAGTCGGGCAGATCTCTGCTTGTATTGCCGTCGCTTGAGCGCGAACTTGGTTGTTTCATGGGATGGTTTGCGCTACCATGAAAGTGCTCTCGCGGTTCTCCCACCTCGTCCTTCCCTCACCCAAAAACCAGGCTTATGCTGCAATGTGTGTGCAACCCAACGCGCTACCCCTTAAGGCCATACAATATATAGTGTTATATTGCTTGACCCCGCCCCCATTTCACCGTTACAGTGAGTTAATTTTGTGCCCGCCCTCCCCAGCCCAGGACGGATTGAAAGGCGGAATTGAGCGAAATGTAGGTTTCGCCGGAGCCATGGGTATCCGTCTGGTAAACAGGGCTAATGGCGTCAAGATCGATGACTGGCCAAGGATGACTGGCCGCTGGCCACTGCTTTTTGAAGGAGTCCACGTTGCTTAAATTAAAGCGGCTTCAAATACTCGGGTTCAAATCTTTTTGCGACCGCACCGACCTCAAGTTTCACGGGGAGGGCGTTGCCGCCATTATTGGACCGAACGGATGCGGCAAGTCGAACATCTCCGACGCCATTTCGTGGGTGCTGGGCGAGCAGTCGGCCAAGACCCTGCGCGGAGCGCGCATGGAAGATGTAATCTTCGCGGGCACGCGCGACCGCAAGCCCACGGGGATGGCCGAAGTGTCGCTCACGCTGATTGATCCCGAGGAATATTCCGGGGGAGATGCGGAGGCGGCCACGGAAATCGATATTCAGGATGAATTGCCGGTCGGGGCCGACGCATCCCGAAGCCAAAGCGAGGATTGGGACGAAGCGGCCATTCGAGCCCGCGCTGCGGAAGAAACTGAGCGAGCGGTGGAAGATGCGCAGCCCGGTAAAACGGAAGAAGTTGAGATTCCGCGTTCGAAGATTACAACGATCGCCGTTGCCTTTCCTGAGGATGAGCCGGTGTTTGCCTTGCCTGCGGGATCGCTGGCGACGGTGACTCCGATTAGCGCAGCGGCAGTCATGGCAGCGTCCGTGATGGCAGCGCCCCAGGTCGTGCTGAAAATCCGGCGCAGAAAGTTCAACCAGCAGCAATTCCGCACCGGAGAGATTGTGGTCACACGCCGGCTGTTCCGATCAGGCGATAGCGAATACCTGCTGAATGGAAAGCTCTGCCGCCTGCGGGACATCCAGGACTTGTTTATGGGAACGGGCCTTGGTCCGGAGACCTATGCGTTGATTGAGCAAGGACGCATTGGACAAATCCTGAGCAGCAGGCCGACCGATCGCAGGGCCATTCTTGAGGAGGCGGCGGGAATTACGAAATTTAAAACCAAGAAGAGGCTGGCGGAAGCGCGCCTGGAAGATGCCAAGCTGAATCTGTCGCGCATCAATGACATTTTTGAGGAAGTTACGCGGCAGATGAATTCGCTGAAGCGACAGGCTGCGAAAGCTGAGCGCTATGCCAAATTGCGGGAAGAGATGCGCGCACAGCTGCGCGTGGTATTGGCCAGTAAGTTTGCGGAGATTGAGCACGAGAGCGCTGAACTGGACGCACAGCTCGTCGCACTGACCGAAGACATGAAGCAGCGCACCGAAGCGGTGCAACTGCTTGAATCCGAGCACAATGAAGGCACGGAGCGCGGGTACAGTATTGAAACTGAATTGCGCGAGAACCGGGACCGACTCAGCCAGTTGGCTATGGAGATTGACCGCGCTCAGGCGCGCAGGCGGCACAACGAGGAGCGCTGCGCGGAGTTGGTGGTCCGGGCCGCCTCAGCGGAAACGGAACTGTCGCAAGCCCGTCACCGGCTCACCGCGCTGGAAGCGGAACGCGATTCAAACCGGCAGGTGCTGGAATCCGCCGCAGCGGATCTGGCTTCCGCGCAACACGAACTTGCACTGTCGCAGCAAGAAGTGACTGCAGCCAGCGCGGCGCTGGCCGCACTGGAGCGCCAGCAGGAAGAATCGCGCGTTGCCATGTTCGACGCCGTGTCAGCGGCGTCGCGGGTGCGCAATCAACTGGCACAGGCGGAAGAGCGACTGGCGGGCGCAGACCGTGAGGCGCGGCGGCTCCAGACGGAAATCTCCAATGCGAATGAACAGGTGGAAGCCTTTGGCGGACAGCGCGGACAACTTGCGTTGGAGTTCGACACGGTTACACAGCGCATGCTTGGAATTGGCGAAGAGATCAGCCAGCTCCGGCGTCTGCTGGAAAGCAAGCGGAAGGAAGAAACCAGCGCCAAAGCGAATCTGGACGTGCTGCGCGCCGAATTTGCTACAACCCTGGGCAAGAAAGGGTCGCTGGAAGCGATCATTGCCGAGCACGGGTATTCCACCGATTCGGTTCGCCGATTATTCCAGTCAGGGGTGATGCAGAGCGGGCTCGCTCCGGTGGGAGTGCTGGCGGATTTTCTGGAAGTGGAGCCGCGGTACGAGCGAGTGGTGGAAGACTTTCTGCGGGACGAATTGAATTACATTGTGGTCAAGTCGTGGGACGCGGCCGATGAAGGGTTGCGCTTGTTACGCAGCGACGTCGATGGACGGGCCACATTCCTGGTCCATCCGGAAGACGCTCAGGCCAAGTTCTCCTTCATCGTGGACGAAGCGGCGCACTGCGCGCCGCCGAGCGCTTCTATTGTTCCCCTGAAGAATACGATTCGCGTGCTCGATGGCTTTGGCAAGTCGCTGGAAGTGATTCTGCCCAAGCTACGCGATGGTTACATTGTTCCGGGTTCGGACACTGCGCGCGGACTGGCGCTGGAAAATCCCGATGCGTTTTTCCTTTCGCAAGCGGGAGAGTGTTTTCACAACGTGACAGTCACCGGCGGAAAGCAGCGCTCCGAGGGTCCGCTTTCGATGAAGCGCGAATTGCGCGAGGTGATGCGCCAACTGGAAGAGTTGGAACGCGCCTTGCGCAACGAAGAGATGCGGGTGCTGACGCTGGCGAGAGAAATCAAAGATTTCACTTCCCTGCTGGAACGTCTGGAGGGAGAGAAGCGCGAGGCGGAGCATCAGTCGATGACGTCGCGCCATCTGCTGCAACAACTGGATTCCGAAATGGCGCGAGTTGCAGAGCGCATGAACGTTTCGCAGGCGGAATTGCAAAGGCTTTCGGCAGAACGGGCTGAGCAGGAGTCAGTCATTGCTGGCCGCCAGACGGAAATTGCGACGCTGGAAGAAGCTCGCATTCAGTTGGAGCAGCAATTGGCAAGCGCGCAGGAATCTTTGGCCGCGGTGCGGCAATGCCGCGAAGATGCGGCCCAGGCCAGCTCGCAGCGCGTAGCTCGGGTGGCGGCTCTGGAAGAGAGGCATCGCTCGGCGACGGCGGTTTTAGGACGGATTGAATCTTTGTTTATCGAGATGGGAGAGCGCGTACATGCGCTGGCCTCCCAGATCGAAGGCGCCGGAGCGGAGAAGCTGCAGCGTGAAGCGGAGAACGTTCAACTCGAGCAGCAAGTCGAGGACTTCGCCGCGGAACGCAATGCCAGCCAGGCTCGCGAAGGGTTGCTGCAGTTTGAAAAAGATCAACTGCGAGCACGCCTGGCGGAGATTGACGAACTTCTGCGCAGCGCCCGTCAACTTCTTGACCAGGCTCGCGACAAGCGCGGAGAGCTGCAGGCCGCGGCGGCTAAACTGCAAGCAGACGCGGCGCACATGGCTGACACCTGCTTGAACGAATTGGGCATTGAGCGCCCGGTCCTGCTGGAGGATAGTACGCTCGTGCTGGTGACGGGTGACGAACTGGCGACCTGCGATCAGGCTTACCGGGAAATGAGGAGCAAGCTTGAGGGCATGGGACCGGTGAACATGATGGCGCTGGAGGAGTACAAGGAAAGCGCCGAGCGGCATGGATTCCTGGAGACGCAGCGCAAAGACTTGATCTCGTCCATCGAAAATACGACGGCGACGATCCGGGAGATCGATCAGGTTTCCCGTGAAAAATTCCAGGAGGCGTTTGCCAAGATCAACGAAAACTTCCAGGCGACGTTCAAGAAGCTTTTCGGCGGCGGCCATGCGTTCATGAAGTTGACCGACGAAGAAAATTCGGCCGAGAGCGGAATCGATGTTGTGGCGTCACCTCCAGGAAAGCGGTTGCAAAGCGTGTTGCTGCTCTCCGGCGGAGAGAAGGCGTTGACCGCACTCTCGCTCTTGGTAGGAATTTTCCAGTACACGCCCAGCCCGTTCTGCATTCTCGACGAAGTCGATGCGCCGCTTGACGAAGCGAACATAGGCCGCTTCACGGAACTGGTCAAGGAGATGAGCGTTAAGACGCAATTTGTGCTCATTACCCACAGCAAGAAGACGATGAGCATCGCGCCGGTGCTTTACGGCGTGACCATGCAGGAACCGGGAGTATCGAAGCTGGTTTCGGTGAGGTTCGGGGCGGCGTGAGCGATATGAAACGGGCTCGATGACTGCAAAGGCCAACCTCAGGCGCTAAAGCGCAAGCGTTGGCGGCGGTTTTGCGGCACGACTGAAGTCGTGCCCTTCCCGAATGCCACGCGCTTCTCTCTCTTCTTTCTTCTCTCTTCTTTCTGCTTTCTGCAAGCCGACCCCGGACTTACGTCCGCGACGAATGAAATACCGCCGCTTCGCGGAGCCAGCAAAACTTCATGGAGCCCAAAGTCCATCCGAAGGCATCTGTCCAGATATCCACGCTCATCCTCAGCTTTTCCACAAGCAGCGCCGTCAGGAGTGACTGGCGATTTAAGACTGCAAATTTCTATTTAGCCAACGCTTGCCTTCTCAACAGGATACGGCGTTGCCGAAAAGAAGTGACTTCTGCCGTTGACAAATATTTCTGAGGGTCTAAAATACGCCTCGCTCCTTAGGCTGTAAAATTCCAATCATGACCCCAAAACTTCTTGATCCCGTAATCTTAAAGACTGACTTCCCCGACCTGCACCTGCATGCCAGCGGCAAGGTGCGCGATGTTTATCAACTAGATAATGAACGCCTCTTATTCGTAGCCACCGACCGTATTTCGGCCTTCGACTATGTTCTAGCCACGGGCATTCCGCACAAGGGGCGCGTGTTGAGCCAGATTTCGCTCTTCTGGTTTGATTTTCTTTCCGATATCGTCCCCAATCATGTGATCACGGCGGAGGTTGAGCAATATCCTAAGGAACTGCAGAAGTACGCGGACCAACTGCGTGGGCGATCGATGATTGTACAGCGCGCCGATATGTTCCCGGTTGAGTGCGTGGTGCGAGGTTACATTTCAGGATCGGCGTGGAAGGAATATCAAGCGACCGGCAAGGTTTGCGGCATTGAGTTGCCGGCGGGCTTGAAAGAGTCCGACGCATTCCCGGAGCCGATTTTCACCCCAGCGACGAAAGCGGTGAGCGGGCATGATGAAAATATTTCGTTCGCCCGCATGTGCGAGATTCTGGGAACCGAAACCTCCAGCACGCTGCGCGATCTGACGTGCCGGATATACAAGAAGGCGGCGGCATACGCGCGGCAGCGAGGCATTATTATTGCCGACACGAAGTTTGAGTTTGGGCGAACCGCGAAAGGGATCACACTGGCGGATGAGGTGTTGACGCCGGATTCCTCGCGTTTCTGGCCGGCGGATAAGTACACACCGGGACGCGGGCAGGAATCGTTCGACAAGCAGTATGTCCGCGATTATCTGGAGTCGATCAAGTGGAACAAGCAGCCGCCTGCGCCCGCATTGCCGGCCGAAGTAGCGAATGGGACCAGTGAAAAGTATCTCGATGCCTACCGGCAGGTCACGGGGCGATCGCTGGATGTGTAGGCGCCACGCGGCTGGAAGTGCAATTGTCCGCTGCCACGAAGGCGGGAAAGAATGAGCACGGCCGATTGGCTGATCGTGGTAGCGATTTTGTTGAACATGGTGACGGCAGCGATTCAGGGTTTCTTTGCGGAAATCCTGAGCATCGCTGGACTGGTAATTGGCTACATTGTGGCGGCCTGGCAATACGAACGCCTAGCCGCCTGGCTAATGGGTTTTTTGAAGAATGAGTGGCTGGCCGATATTTTCGGATTTCTGGTAATCTTCTTCGCGATCTTAATTCTGTTCAGCATCGCGGGCAGGGTAATGCGGAAATTCATGAAGGCGGTCGGCCTGAGTGGATTTGACCGGTTTCTGGGTGCGCTGTTGGGCATGCTGAAGGGAGGTCTGGTGGTGGCGGTGGTCCTGATGGGATTGACCGCATTCACTCCGACCTCCAAGATGCTGGAGAACTCGCAACTGGCGCCGTATTTTCTGGTGGTGGGACGAGCCGCAATCTGGGTGGCGCCGTCGGCTTTGCGGGCGCGCTTTTATGAGGGGCTGGATTTTCTGCACCGGGCTCCGAAGGATTTGGGCAGCGCTCCGGCGGGTCGAACAAAATAGGTCGCGCACGGCGGTCAGGTAAATAACCGAGTAAAGCCAAATAAGATCAAGACATTGGATCGAGAGAGAGAGTTCACCGTGAGAGATCAACTGGAAGCATTGATACTGCAGATGTACAAGAGCAATATTCTTTACTCCGAGGGCGTTCGGGAATTCAAGAAGCGGTTTATTCTGACGGTCCTGCAGGAGAACAAGGGCAACCAGTGCCGCGCCGCGCGCGAACTGGGAATGCACCGCAACACGTTGAGCCGGACGATTGATGAGTTGAAGATCGATGTCCGGCAGTTGCGCGATGGGGTGAAGCGGCCGCCACGCAGCGCCAAACTAGCGACGATGGAAAAGAAAGCGGCACGGTAGGCGTGAGCGCAGAATCTTCGCAGTGAGGCGACCTCAGGGCGTAAAGCGCCACTGCATGGCGACTAGGGTGGCACGACTAAAGTCGTGTCCTTCCCGTGTCCGCATGCCCTTTCCCAACCTGACCTGACGCAGAGTCTTCATCGACTCGGATCGCAGATCGGTAGCGTCCCGCAAGAAAAAAGGCAGCCCTTATGGGCTGCCTGAGTTTTGTATCGCCGCAGACTACTGAGCGGCGGGCTTGCGATGAACTGGAGCTTTCTTCGCGGGAGCGGCGGGTGCGGCCGCTTTCAACAGCTTGCCTTTCTCCATGGTCATCATGAAAGGATTGGGTGTGTAAGAAGCCGGCTCGCCCTGGAAGTCCAGACTGGCGCCTTCCTTGGGAATCAGCTTCAAGGGAACTTTTTCTTCGAAGGTGAGGGTGATGTCGGCCTTCTTAGCGTCGATATCGTCGGAGCTGCCGGCGATATCGAACTCAGTGGCAGTTGCTTTGATCACCTGACCCTGCATCTGCACTGGCTTGCCTTTGATAGCGTTCCAGACCGCATCCTGATCTTCCTGCTTGCCGTTGGTGAGGATGAACTCCCAGGTGGCGAAGTCCATTTTGTCAGGCGTGGAACCGGTCAGCATGTTGTGGGCTTGCTCGTCCGGGCTGGGAGCCGGCTTAATGGTGAAGCCCGCGGGTTGGGCGGGACTGGCCTTGGCCTGAGCCAAAACATCCGGCCATCCGTCTTCACCGGCGTGATACTTGACGTACTGACCCTTGGCGTACTTCTCGATCTGCGTCTGGTACTGCGCGTTAGGAGCGACCGTGGATGCACGGGCGGCGAACCAGATGGCGTTGATGGGATCGGGAGTGAGTTTGGGGTCTGGCGGTGTGGGTCCGGCATAGGCCAGAGCCAGAGGATAGACGATGCTGAAATCCTTTTGCGAATCGGGCGAGCTGTCGACCGCGGCTCGAAGAGCTTTGCGCGCGGTGTCGTAATCCTTGTCGGTGAGAGCGGCAATGCCGATGGCGGCGTTAAAAATGCCGGTCATCTGATCTTTCATCTTCTGAAAGTCAGCGTCGGAAGTGCCCTCGGGTTTGGTGAATTTCGGAAGGTTATCCAATCCCATCTGGCCGTATTTCTTGGCGTCGGCGAGGTCCTGTGTGGCGTTGGGATCTCCGCCCTGGGCTTTCAGGCGATTGAAGAATGCCAACAAGGCCATGGCGCGAACGTTAGCGGGATCGGCGGCGACCAGCTTAGTAGCGGCATCAATGGTTTTGGCCTGGTTGTTGGTCTGTTGGTAGTCGCCCATCAGGGTTTGCAGGGCGGCCACTTTCATAATGCTGTTGGGATACTGAGTGAGAAAAGCTTCAAGGCCGCTGGCCTGGGCGGCGGGATCTTTTTGCCCGATTGCGCCGACGTAAGCGTTGTACTCGGCGGGGTCTTTAATGACCGGGGCCTGAGCCGGTGCCGAGGCGGGGGCTTGAGCGGGCGCCGAGGCGGCCGGGGCTTGAGCGGGCTTTGCCGCGGGTTGCGAAGGCGTTGCCGCGGGTTGTCCTTGTGGCGGCTGGGCGGGAGTCTGGGCGGCTGCGAAGGCAGCTCCAAGCACAACCGTGACGAGAATCTTTTTCATCAGTATGGCTCCTTGGGCCTTTGGGGATCGCGAATCTGAACTTTGTGTGAGACGCCGGGCGAATCACCCTGCATTTCGGGATTGCCGGATTATAAGTACCTCGGCTTCCGAAGGCAAGCGGTGTCTTCCCGATTGCCCCCTGAGCTATTGTATAAGATGCAGTTGTTACGCCGCGCGGATAGTCTCTAATCTAACAATAGCGTGGGAAGCTTATTAAAACCTTGGACATTCTAAATTCAAAGCGAGCGACATTCTTATGGATGGGAAAGGAATTCTTATGAAAAATGCGGGTGGCGAAGAGCGGCCGCTGAGTGGGCAAGTATCGGTGGTGACAGGGGCCGGCAGCGGGATAGGAGCCGCCATTGCACACCGACTGTCAGAACTAGGGGCGTCGGTGGTGTTGTGCGGGCGAACCAGCGGCAAGCTTGACGCCGCGGCGGAGGCGATTACGAAGGCTGGAGGAAAGGCCGAAACGGTGGTCTGCGATGTGTCGGAACTTCAGTCAGTGGATGCGGCGGCTCGGCGCATTGAGACTTCATTCGGCCGGGTGGACATTCTGGTGAACAATGCGGGTATTGGAGGCTTTGGCGGGCCGCTGCACCAGCTGGCGCCCAATGCCTGGGACGACATCCTAAATACGAATTTGCGGGGAGTCTTCTACACGACGCGGGCGTTTGCGCCGATGATGATTCGGGCACGGACGGGCCACATCGTGAATATCTCATCGCTGGCGGGAAAGAACGCGCTGCCCAACGGCGCAGCCTACGCGGCTTCCAAGTGGGGACTGAACGGGCTGAGCTATTCGATGGCCGAAGAGCTGCGGGGCCATAACATTCGGGTTTCGGTGGTGTGTCCGGGATCGACTAATACTGAGTTAAGCCCGCACGCGGGAAAAGATCAATCGAAGATGCTGCAGCCTGAGGATGTCGCACATGCTGTAGCGATGCTGGTGACGCAGAGTCCGCAGTCGTTTGTCAGTGAGATTTTGTTGAGGCCGACGCAGAAACCGTGAAGCGCACCTACCAGCGAAGCTTTAACCTGTTGTCTTCTTTTTCTTGGCCACAGGCAGCGCGCAATCTGCAGGTTTTGCCCGATCGAGAGCATCGTGTTGCGGGTCGTGCTGCAGATGGAGATGGACCGAAACCGTGGCAGCATCGCAGTCCTTAAGCAGCGCTAAACCGTCTGAGGCAGTAAAGTCAGTTGGAAGAAGCGAGCTGTTAGCTTCCAAAAAAGTCTTCACATAGGTTGCGTCGAAGACTGCTCCGGCTTCGAGTGTCCAACGAGACTGAAGCTTCCCGGCGACCTCTGGCTGTCCGACAATTTCAAACTTATCCATCCTGTACTGGGGACCCTCTTCCACTTCAAGATCGAGTCTAACCGTGGAGGCCGAAGCCAGAGTTGCGTTGGGAACCATCGTTTCGTCCAAAAAACCACGTGAGCTGTAGAGACTTTGAATATCCACAAGACCTCCGCCAACCTTGGATTTCGTGAACACATCCCCGATCTTGATCGGTAACTTAGTCCGCAATTCGTCGGGGCCTATGGCGTGCTCGCCTCGAAAAACAATTTCGGACAGCCGGCACAGCATCCCTTCGTCGACTTGGGCTTCGAGTCGGACGGTCTTGGGCACAGCTAGCGCATCAATGGTCTTCACTTCCAGTTTCTGAACTTTTGCCGTGTAAAACCCGTGGTTTTGAAACTCATTGCGGATTTGATCGCCCAACTCGTCTGTGTCTTCACTAAATTCAGGGCCAGACAAGCGATCGGCGATCTCGGCAAGTTCGGCCGAGTCTACGCTTCGTGTGCCAGAAATAGCGACACTTTCGATTAGAATCTTAGGCTGATTTTGTGATCGATTCGAGGTTTGAGTGAATCCCAACTGGCTGAAAGATAAAGCTATAACAGAAATGGTACTGATCAATACGTAACTGCGGCTCATTGCTACTCCATCATTTCTTAAACAAATTCTCGAACGCCTGCCTGGCATCATTCGGTTTCAAGCTGGCAGGGGTGGACGTTTCTTTCTCGCGGGTCACGCGAATTTCGTAGAAGGTGCAGTTGTTGCGGGCATCTTTTTTCGGGATGCGCTCGGGCACCGGTTGCATACACTCGAAGCGGCTGCCGGGGTCGAAGTACATGCACTGCTTGCAGGAGTGCAACTCGAAGCCGCACTTGGGACAGAGACCGGTGGGCGGAATCTCGGCGAGCACCGTACCGCACTGGGCACAGCGTGAGACGGCGCGGGTGCCGGGCATATTCACCGGCTTCGGTCCCATGCTGTAGTCGCGGCGGGCCAGCGGGACGGGCGCGGGCTTTGGCTTATCCGCAGACTCTTTGCGCGGAGCTTTGTCGCGGTCGCGATCCTGATATCCATGCTGACGGTATTTGGCCATTGAACCTTTCCGGGAGCGCTGGCGTATTGTCTCGCCAGAGACGTTTTAAGACAAGTGCGAATGAGTCCGGAAAGCAGGATTCGCCGGAACGGAGATTGTCGTCGTTGCTATTCAGTGCTAAGTAGTGGGTACTGGCTGCTGCAACTCACTTCGCTACAATAAAATAATGATCCACGAAATCTTCCCTGTCGGTCCGCTGCAATGCAATTGCTCGATCATCGGCGATGAGAGCACGCGCGAAGCCATGGTGATTGATCCGGGCGATGACATTGAAAACGTGCTCGCGCTGACTGCCAAGCATAACCTGCGAGTCAAGCAAATTGTAATCACGCATGCCCATATCGATCATGTGGGAGGCGCGATGAAGCTGCGCGCGGCCACGGGAGCGCCGATACTTCTCAACCAGAACGACAACGAACTGTTGAAGATTCTTGACGTGCAAGCCGCGTGGATCGGGGTTGCGCCGCCGGGTGAAGTTAAAATCGACCAGAGCATCAGCACCGGGGATACCGTGAAAGCTGGCGCGCACGCGGCCAGCATACTGCATACGCCGGGGCATACAGAAGGCAGCGTTTGCCTTTACTTCCCTGCCGAAAAACTATTGATCGCGGGCGATACCCTGTTCGCCGGATCGATCGGCCGGACCGACCTGCCCGGCGGTTCAATGAAGAAGATGATGCAATCGCTGCACGAAACGGTGCTGGCGCTGCCGGATGAGACGCTTGTGATTCCCGGCCACGGACCTGAGACCACGATTGGCGAGGAGCGGGAGAGTAATCCGTTTCTGGTGAAGAGGTAGAAATTGTTGCGCCGAATTCGTGCCGCAGCGTTTCAAACAGCATTCATAAACTGGAGGAGCCGTTCAATTCCCACCGCAAATTCCGCTTCTGGGCCGATCAGGCTCAACACCAGGTATCCATCCGCAGGAAAATCGTAGAAGTGACCGGGATGCACCAGCACTGATTTGCGCTGCAGCAACTCGACGGCTAATTCTTCATCAGTTCGAGTGACGGGGACGCGCAGGACCGCGTACCATCCTCCCTCCACTTGCAGGCGCTGGCAAGTCTTCTGGCCGGCGAGTTGGCGGTCAAGCTCCCCCAGGTTTGCTAACACTCGCGTGAGCAATTGTCGTTGAATAGTGTGGCGTTCATCGAGCAACTCAGGAACCGCGCATTGAATGGGGGCGTTCATCGACAGATAGGTGTCGGCGATGACTTCCAGCCGCGCTTGCGCTATCTCCACCTCGGCAAGCGCGCCGCTGGTAACGATCCACGCCACCTTCATCTGCGGCAACGCCGAAATTTTCGAGACGCCGCTTAGGGTAAACGTCAGAGCGTATTGATTTGCGGCGAAACTCTGCGGCGCATCTGGCCCATGCGAGTAGTCGAGAAAGACCTCATCGGCGATCACCGCCAGGCCGCGCGCTCTGCAAAAATCCCCAAGCAGCTTCTGCTCTTCAACGCTGACAAATGACCCGGTGGGATTATTAGGATGCACCACAACCACACCGCAGGTTCGATCTGTAATAACTTTCTCCAGCGAGTGAAAATCCATTTGCCAGCCGTGATCGTAGATCAGCGGATACGGAATCAGCTTCACATCCTGCAAGTCAGCCAGAAATTCGAATAAGGGATAACTAGGCTTCGGCACCAGCAATTCATCCCCGGGATTGCACAGCAGGCGGAAGACGAAGGAATAGCCCTCGCTGGTGCTGGTGGTGAGGATGATACGCTCGGGGTCGAGTTCCACAGAGTGCTCCGTGCGATAGTAATCAGCCACCGCGGATCGGGCGCTCAGCAAGCCTTTCGACTGAGGATCATAGTCGAGCGAGCGCGGCGAGCAGAGCGATTGAAGTATCTTGGCGTCTCGGTAGACGAGTCCGGCACGCGTAGGATTTGAGATAGTCAGGTCGAGCATTGGCCCGCCACTCCCACGCACCTGATCGAGCGCCTCGGTCAGGCGATTGCGCGCGAGTTGCCAGGTGGTGCGTTTGGAAAACATTGAAGTCAGTGGTCAGGGATCAGCGGCCAGTGGTCAGTTAAACCTGACCACGCACTGCGACAGGCAATCATCTCACGTACGATTCAGCGTTTCATGGGGCTGGGGTGTTTTGGTTGATAGAGGCCAAGTTTACCTCCGCCGGGAAGGCCGATCGTGGCGAGGCTTCCCCAGCGCTGTTCAGTAACATCCGAGACCTGCACGCCTTTTGCTTTGAGATCATTCAAGGTTGCGGCGATGTCATCGCACATGAAGAAGAGTTGGTGACGATCATTGTTCTCCGAGTCGTGAAAAGCGGCTTCGGCCTGCGGAAGAGCAAAGATCAGCCAGCCGTGTCCGGCATCGACCACCGGAAACTTGAGCACGTCGCGAAAAAATGCCCGGTCAGCTTCTGCATCTTTAGTATAGAGGACAACGTGCGCGCCATTGATCATGGCTGACCTCCGTGACGGCAGTTTACGGTTGTAAATAAAAGCCGAGGTCCTGCGGTGGAGTCAACGACTTGGTCGCGCCGTATTGCCGCCGTACCTGACGCACTTCGGCAATTTTTTTCTGGAATTCCCGGGCCAGCGTGTCGTAACGGACCAGGACGTTTTCCAGCCAGTATGTTCCGTACTCACGCACATAGGCTTCGCGGTACATCTGGCTGACGCGGGTGGTGACATCGCGCAAATCCTCAAGCCGGGCGTTGATGGCGGTGATTTCTTCCAGGTCGTTATTCACGCGGTCTTCGTCCGTGGGATTCTGATACGCGTCCCAATAAAATTTGTTGATTTCCTGGGTGAACTGCGCCTTCATGCCTAATGCATCCCAGCGCCACCCAGCCAGGGTCAAATCGCTGAGAGTCTCTTTATTGGTGCGGGCTTTGCTGCCATCGCGATAGAGAGAAATAATGGCATGCTCCGCTCCGGTTCTCATCTCGGGGGCAGCCGCGGTCAACTTCTGCATCATCTTCGAACCTTCGGAGGTGAAGGGATCGATCCAGAACAGATCGTCAGTTTCTGTCTTGATGCCAATCTTTGCCAGGGATTGATGACCGCGATCCAGATTCTCGAGCGCATCGCGGAAGGTATTGTCGCTATTGCGATAGAAGGCCCAATCGTAGGCACTCTGGAAGTCATCAATATTCGACTCGCCGGACTGCCAGCCGGCGGCTGCGCCGAAGATCAGCGTTGGCCACGCCATGCCGTAGATTGCCTCGCCGTCGTCATTCCAGGTGGTGTTGAGCATGCCGATGGCGCCAAACTTCTGCCCGTCGCGCACGAAGTTGCGGATGTTCACGTAACCAGTGTCCAGATTCGGCCAGAGTTGATTCCAAGTCTGCGCACCGGGAGCTACGATCACCCGGAGTCCGGCATCGCGGTACGGTTTGATGATGTTGTCAAAACTGGGCTTGGCGTCATATTCCCAGGGAACGGCGATCATATCTTTGGGAAGAATGCCGAGCAACTGCGGATATTTCACCGCGATGTCTCCCCAGAACATGAGTTGCTTGTGATAGGGCTGAAGAATTCCAAACACCTTTTTCATGTGCTCGAGATAAACCTGGCCAAGGCCAACTTCTGTGACGCGGGCTGAGGTTTGTCCGTGGCCGAGTTCGAAAGTTTCGTCGCCGCCGACATGCAGGAAAGGTCCGGGAAAAAGCGGAACCATATCTGCATACATGTTCTTGATGATGTCGTAAGACTGGTCTTTGGTAGGGGTGAGTACGTGGCCGTGGGGACGCTCGGCGACGTCGGAATAAATTTCGTACTTCAACATGTGATGGAGATGGCCGAAAGTTTGCTGCTCGGGAAGAATGGTGACGTAGAGCTTCTTGCCGTAATCGACCAGCGCGTTGATTTCCTGGGGCGTGAGCGCGGCTTCCTGAGGAGCGATCAGAGGCTGGCTGGCAAAGTCGAAGACGTGCTCCATGTATAGGCCGAAGAGATTTACTTTATAGGCCGCCAGGGTACGGATCTGTTTCTTCATGTACTCTTCGGTAGGAATGGGGCCGCGGCTAATGTCGTCCTGCACGCCGCGCCATTCCATGCTTGGCCAGTCGCGAATCAAGACCGCTGGACAAACCAACATCTTGCCCTCCGGATGCAGCAGTTGACGCAGCGTCTGCACTCCGTAGAACAGACCCTGGCCCGTATTGGCGGCGACGATCAGATGCGAATTGTCGGAGAAGAGCAGATAACCCTGCTCGCCGATCGATTCCGATTTCAGGCCCTTGGACTCCAGAAAGTCACGGACATTCTTGTCTTGCAGTCGAGCCAGAACAATGGCGCCGTCTTCGTGCTTGGAATCTTGTTTCGACTCGGGCTTGGCACCGGTGATCTCCAACTTCAGTCCAGATTGTTCGTGGATTTCTTCTGCCAGAGTTTCAGCCGCAATGCGGTCTTCCTCCTGGTGGCTGAACTCCACCAGAATGTGAGTCGTCGGCCGAACCAGAAAACTTCCCTGCTGAACGTGGACCTCTTTCGGCTCCGGAATTAATTTGAGTTGATTCTCCGGGCCAGCCGCAGCAGTTGAAGTTAACGAAGCAAGCAAGAGGACAACGGAAGAAAAGAACGCTCGGTTTATCATTCGCACCCTTGGACGAAGTCTCGCGGTCGTCCCATTCTAGAGGGAAAACGGCCCAAAACGCCTTAAAAGCATGCAGAAACTTGCAGAGTGAGGTACTTCCCTCTCCTTGACGAGCCGTCGATGACGTTCGAAGTTAATGTTCCCCGAGTTCAGAGAGTTCACGTGCCAGTCGCGAGACGCGGGGGAGTACTGTGTGCAACCGGCCACAACGAAGTTGCTCAGACCGGAAACGGGTCTAAGCAACACCTCGCTTTGAGTAGCTGCCTCGCGTCACGCCCTTCTTACATTCTCGCCGGAAAAGGGCGGCGGGCGGGTGTATGATCGGTGCCGTTCCACGTTCCTTGCAGTATGAGGAAAACCATGCCAGTTGGTGGGAAAGCCAGCCAACCTACGTAGCCATCAATGAATATAGCTCCCGGCACGCTTATCCGGCATTACGAGATCATCTCCGCTCTGGGCGCGGGCGGCATGGGCGAGGTGTACCTGGCGGAGGACAAGCGACTGGGCCGAAGGGTGGCGATAAAGTTCCTGCCGGAGAAAGTTGCGACCGATGAGCGCGCCAAACAGCGGCTTTTGCGGGAAGCTCAAACCGCAGCCACCCTTGACCATCCCAATATCTGCTCGATCTACGAGGTGGCGGAAGACAAAGGGTACAGTTTCATCGTTCTTCAATACATCGAAGGGGAGACCCTGGCGGCCAGTCTCCGGCGGGAAAGGCCCGAGGTGCGCGAGGCTCTAAGGATGGCGAGTCAGATTGCCGATGCCTTGGCGGAGGCGCACGCACGCGGTATCATTCATCGCGACATTAAGCCGGAAAACATCATGCTCACCTCTCGCCGGCAGGTTAAGGTGCTCGATTTCGGCCTGGCCAAGGTGCTGCGTGATTCGCCGGTTCTGGAAGGGGAGACTCTGACCGGTAGTCTGTTAAGCACCCCGGGAATGGTGATGGGCACGGTTCCCTATATGTCTCCCGAGCAAGTGCGTGGTGAAGAGTTGGATTGCCGCAGCGATATTTTCAGCTTCGGCACGGTACTTTACGAGATGCTGAGCGGCCGGCGTCCTTTCGAGGCGCGGAGCACGGCGGAGGTTATATCCGCGATTCTGAGCCGGGAACCTTCTCCCATCTCAAGCCTCGGGCATAGCGATCGTGGTGAGGAACAGCTCCTACGGAAATGCCTGGAAAAAGATGCGTCGCTGCGCTATCAAACGATGGGCGAGATGATCGCGGATCTGGAAGGAATCCGAGGCGAATACGAGAGCGGAACTGTCAGGACGCCCTCAGAGGCGCCCCCAAAACCGACGTCGGGATTTACCGGACCGAAGCAGAGCCGTCTGGGCCGCTACAGGCTGGAGACAATCGTAGCGGCCAGCGTATTGTTGATCGCGGCCGCGATATACGTCGCATCGTCCCGGAACGGAAAGCCGGCAGCGGCCGCGAACGGTAAGACTGCCAATGCAGCGGCCTATGATGCCTACATGCGGGGCAAGGTCACGGTAAGCAGCGAGAATCCGTCGGACAACGAAGCCGCGATCAAATTATTCGAGCAGGCGGTAGCCGCTGACCCAAATTTTGCCGCAGCTTATGCCGAACTCGCCCGCGCCTACAGCATCAAAGCGCGTTTCTTCGCGCCTGTTCCGCAAAAAAAGAAGTTGAATGAGGAAGCCGAAGTGGATGTGGAAAAGGCGCTGGCACTTGATCCGAATCTGGCGGAAGGCTATTTCGCCCGGGGACTCATCTTATGGACACCCTATAAACGCTTCCCTCATGAACAGGCGGTGCAAGCCTACAAACGCGCTCTCGAGTTGAACCCCAATCTGGATGAGGCTCATCACCAGTTAGGATTTGTCTACTTGCATATCGGACTTCTGGACAAGGGACAGAGGGAGATCGAAAAAGCGTTAGCCATCAATCCGGGAAACTCCCTGGCACGATACCGGTTGGGCGTCATCAACATGTGCCGGGCAAAGTACGAAGAAGCGTTTCAGATATTCAATACGACGCCGCTGGAAAAAAGTCCCTCGCTGCTGGCCTCTTATACTTCCACGGCTTTGTTCCGGCTGGGAAGGAACCAGGAAGCTTCGGCAATTATTGATCAGTTTTTTAGGGACTATCCCAACGATGAGGGCGGACTGGTAACCAGCGTGAAAGCCATGATGCTGGCAAAGGCGGGCAAGAATCGCGAGTCGGAGGAGACGATTCAGCACGCCCTCGATATCGGACGGGGCTATGCCCATTTTCATCACACGTCTTACAACATCGCCACGGCCTATGCGCTCATGCACAAACCAGATCTGGCATTGAAGTGGCTGGAGGTGACGGCCGATGAGGGATTTCCCTGCTACCCGCTCTTCGCCGGTGACACAAACCTGGAAAATTTAAAGGCTGACCCGCAGTTTGTTTCCTTTATGACCAGGATGAAGCAACAGTGGCAACACTATGACGCCATTCTGTGACTGATCACGAACACCCGTTTTTTCGAGTCTAAGATTTGGCGAAAGCTTCTTTGTTTACGACATACGGCATCTTTGTTATCTCGCCGCCGTAGTTGCCTTCCAGCACATCGATCAACCCTTGAACACACCGTCCCGCCATGCCCTTATCGGGATCGGTGGAGAGCCGCGTGATGCGGGCGGCACTGGCAAAGTGGGGCATCAGCCGCAAGCGATCGGCAATGGCAGGATCGCGTAGCGGAGAATCGGCGGGCAGCGGCTCTTTTTCGTAGACATCAAGCGCGGCCCCTGCGATCCAGTTCTCGCGTAGAGCCTGCACCAGCGCAGCTTCATCGACCACGGGCCCACGGGAGTCATTGATCAGGAATGCGGTGGGCTTCATCCATTTCAGTGTCTGCTCGTTAAACAGATGATAGGTGGGCGTCGCGCTTTCGCCGGGTCGGAGCAGTGGAACATGAACGCTTACAAAATCGGAGTGGCGCAAAGCTTCTTCGAAGGTCGTGTACTTAATCCAATTCTTTTCCCGCGAGATACCGCGGGCGTGGCGCAAGTCCATGGTTTCTTGAATGGCTTTGATGTATTCATGATTCTCATAGGCCGGGTCGTAACAGAGCATGTTCATGTCGAAACCGGCACACTTTTTGATCATGGAGAGGCCGATGCGTCCCGTACCGATGATGGCGATGGTTTTGCCGGTGACCTCATCGCCGAGAAAGGGCAGGTAGGGATGCCAATATCCCCATTGATTTTCGCGAGTCAAGTGTTCCGCCGGCCACATCTTGCGCGCCAGCATTCCCATCATGAAGAAAGCAAACTCCGCAGTCGCTTCGGTGAGGACGTCGGCGGTGTGGGTGAAGGGGATCTTGTAACGATTGGCATCGGCCCGGTTGATGTTGTCGAAACCGACGGCGATCTGCGCCACGGCTTTTAACGTTCCCTTACCGGCATCGAAGACCTCAGCATCAATGGGATCGCGCAAGGTGGTGATGAGGCCGTCAATACCGGACTTCACCTTTTCCAGGATAAGGCTCTTGGGCGGAGCCTGCGGCTGCGGATAGACTTCGACTTCGTATCCACGATTGCGCAGCAGGTCAATGGCTTCTCCAATGTCGCAGGTGGCAAAGACGCGAAATTTGTTCTTCATGGTATTTTTCTGCTCGAGCTTTTTATCCGTGGGACTGACACAATTGCGGCGATCGATGAATATCGAAAATATCACAAGCTCACTAGGAATGCTTCCGGCGTCGGCTCCGATTCGCGATCACCCCATCGTGTGATCCGGCTCACAGACCTTGGGTAGCCATCGGCCTACAGTCGGAGCGACCTTATCCTCTCCGTCGAGGGCTATGCCATGGCGACGATCGCCGCTCCTACCAATACCCGAGTTTTAAATTCCCGGCTGGCGCAGAAAATTATGAGCGCGGATGAGGCTGCGGCGCTCATCAAATCCGGCGACCAAATCGGCATGAGCGGCTTCACCGGTTCGGGCTACCCCAAAGCCGTACCCATCGAACTCGCCCGGCGCATTTCCGATGCAAATTTCCGCGGCCAAAAGTTCCAAGTCAGCGTGTTTACCGGAGCTTCCACCGGGCCCGAACTGGATGGGGCGCTGGCCATGGCTGGAGGGATCAACCTCCGGCTTCCGTACCAATCCGATCCGGAGACGCGAAAGCGCATAAACGCTGGCGAGATGGACTACATGGATATTCATCTCAGCCATGTCGCGCAGATTATGGAATATGGATTCCTGGGCAAACTGGACGTGGCACTTATTGAAGTGACCGCCGTGTTGGAAGGTGGACGTCTGGTCCCAAGTTCTTCGGTGGGCAATAACAAGACTTGGATCGATTATGCCGAGCGCGTAATTCTCGAAGTGAACTCGTGGCAACCCGCCGCCTTCGAGGGCATGCACGACATATACTACGGGCTGCAGCCACCACCCAATCGGGGGCCGATTCCGTTGGTGCGTCCCGGCCAGCGCATCGGCACTCCGTATCTGGAGATTCCGGCGGAGAAAATTGCCGCAGTCGTACTTACCGATTCCCCGGACCGCAACAGTGCGTTCAAGGCGCCGGATCAAGCTTCCAAACGAATCGCTGATCACATACTCGAATTTCTGAGTTGGGAAGTGCAAAAGGGCCGCATGCCGGCGAACCTGCTGCCGCTGCAATCGGGCGTGGGCAACATCGCCAACGCGGTTCTGTGCGGGCTGGAAGAAGGCAATTTTGAAAACCTAAGTTCCTATACTGAGGTGATTCAAGACGGCATGATTCGCCTGCTGAAGTCCGGAAAGCTGACATCGGTCTCGGCGACGGCATTTTCTCTCGGTCCGGAGATGATGACCGAAGTGAATGCTGACATGGCCAGCTACCGCGAACGCATCGTGCTGCGTTCGCAGGATATTTCGAACCATCCCGAGATCATTCGGCGGCTGGGGGTGATCGCGATGAATGGCATGATCGAAGCCGACATTTACGGGAACGTGAATTCGACGCATGTGATGGGATCGCGCATCCAGAACGGCATTGGCGGATCGGGTGACTTCGCGCGCAACGGGTATCTGTCGATCTTTATGGCTCCTTCGACAGCGCAGCGTGGAACGATTTCGACCATCGTGCCCATGATCTCCCACGTCGACCACACTGAGCACGATGTGCAGGTGATCGTTACCGAGCATGGACTGGCTGATCTTCGCGGACTGTCACCGCGGCAGCGTGCCTCTCTCATAATCGAAAAGTGCGCCAGCCCAGACTATAAACCACAGCTGCTGGACTATTTGAACCGGGCGGAGAAGCTTTCGTATGGCAAACATACGCCGCACCTGCTGACCGAATCGCTGGCTTGGCACAAACGCTATCTGCGAACCGGGAAAATGTGCCGGGAAGAAGAGACTTAGAGAGCCAAAGAACGAGTAAGTACGGACGAGTAGGGACGGCTCACTTAAACAGCCAGCGGGTCGATTTCTCCACGAAGTGCTTCTCCCATAAACCAAAGACAACCTTTGGACGAACTGCGAAAATCGGTTCTTTCATCGAGAGAATGTCCTGCTTCATTCCTTTCATGTCGAACTTGTACTTGCGCTCGTAGGCCGGCAGAAATTTGCGGCGGGCGGAAATATCGGCAACCTCTGCTACCCCTTCAGCAAGGACGGCTTCGTGCGCTAGTTCGGTGCAGACCACGCACCTGTTATTCTGCGCCAGGTTGCGAGCTTTGCGTGACTTGCTGCCAGTGCTGAAGAGGAATCGTCCGTCTTGCCACAGACCCCAGACGACCATGGTATGCGGAGCGCCATCAGGTTTTACCGTGGTGATCCAATAATTGTGCGATTTCTTCAGCCGTTGCTCGGCCCAACTCCAAGGCAAGAGGCCTTTCTTGTTATTGGGCAAACCGTAGCCCGGCATATGCGGGCGGCTTGAATGTGGCTTGGTTTTTGCAGCGGACTTCTTCCTGGCTGGCATTGTCACCTCTCAACCGGCTCGAAACCATCCCTGGCATGCTTGCAGAAACAATCCCCGCCATGCAAGCGGCGGGGATTGGTCCAGCGAATCTATTTCATTTTTTTATTTTGTTCTGCCGCCCTCAATCTTTAGTTTGTCGGCAGCTCCGGCCTGCGCTGCGGCCAACCGGGCCGTGAGCACGCGAAATGGCGAGCATGACACGTAATCCATCCCCACGCGATGGCAGAACTCGACTGAGGAAGGCTCGCCACCGTGCTCGCCGCAAATTCCAACCTCCAGTTTGGGACGGGTCTTCCGGCCGCGTTCAATTCCGATGCGCACCAGTTCGCCAACTCCATCCTGATCGATCGCGGCAAAGGGATCCTGCTTCAGGATGCCTTCCCCGAGATAGGTGGGCAATACCTTGTTGACGTCGTCACGCGAGAATCCAAATGTGGTTTGCGTGAGATCGTTGGTGCCGAAGGAGAAGAACTCGGCTTCCTTGGCGATTTCGTCGGCGACCAGACAGGCGCGAGGCAACTCGATCATCGTGCCCACCAGATAGTGAACGCTCTTCCCTTTTTCCTTGAACACTTCGTCCGCTACCCGCCGGACAATCGCACCCTGATTCGCCATTTCTTTTACGGTAGCGATCAGCGGAATCATCACTTCGGCGTGAGTTTTAATGCCTTCCTTCTCCACGGCGACTGCCGCTTCGAAAATGGCGCGGGCCTGCATCTCGGTGATTTCGGGATAGGTTATTCCCAGGCGGCAGCCGCGATGGCCGAGCATGGGATTGAACTCGTGCAAATCTTCCACGCGGGCGAGTAAGAGAGAGAGAACTTTCTTCAGATCTCCTGCTCCTTTAACCCCGTACTCGCGGTATTCCTCAACCAGACCTTTCTTGTGCTTACCATCCGCGCTAGGCAGACTGGCGAGATCAACCATGAGCTTTTCGCGTTTGGGCAGGAACTCGTGAAGCGGAGGATCGAGCAACCGGATAGTCACCGGCAGTCCCTCCATGGCTTTGAACAGTCCCTTGAAGTCGTCCCGCTGGTGGGGCAGTAGCTTCTTCAGCGCCACCCGCCGGTCTTTTTCGTTATCGGCGAGAATCATGGCACGCATGTGCGGAATACGATCCGCGGCAAAGAACATATGCTCGGTGCGGCAAAGGCCAATGCCTTCGGCGCCAAATGCTTTGGCCTGCACGGCATCGCGCGGGATATCGGCGTTCGCACGCACCCCAATTTTCTTGAAAGGTTCGGCCCACCCCAAAAGCTTCTGCAGGTCGGCATCGTCAGTTGACGGATCGAGCGTATTCAGCTTGCCTTTGATCACGCGTCCAGTAGTGCCGTCGAGAGAGATCCAGTCGCCCTCTTTGAATACCTGACCTTTGACGCGCATTTGCCCGGCACGCTCATCGACCTGAATGTCGCCGGCGCCGGCCACGCAACATTTGCCCATACCGCGCGTGACGACTGCAGCATGGCTCGTCATGCCGCCGCGCGAGGTGAGAATTCCAGCCGCTACTTCCATGCCCTGAATATCTTCAGGAGTGGTTTCGGCGCGAACCAGGATCACAGGATTTTTCTTCGCC
This sequence comes from uncultured Acidobacteriota bacterium, assembly GCA_963758565.1. Lineage (GTDB taxonomy): Bacteria > Acidobacteriota > Terriglobia > Terriglobales > Acidobacteriaceae > Sulfotelmatobacter. Next base: position 630,805 of record CAVWVX010000003.1, read on the forward strand.
CCATGGCCCGCCTTCTTTACTGCTTCCTCAGCGGTGAAGACGATTTGACCCACGGCCGCGCCGGGCGAAGCCGGTAAGCCTGTCGCCAACACTTCGATCTTCGTGCTCTTCTCGTCGAGGCGTGGCACAAGAAAATCGTAAAGTTGATTTGGTTCCACGCGGAAGATGGCGTCTTCCTTAGTGATTAGACCTTCGTCCACCATCTGAATCGCCACCCGTACCGCTGCCCATCCGGTGCGCTTGCCGTTGCGCGTTTGCAACATGTAGAGCTTGCCATCCTGGATGGTGAACTCGAAATCCTGCATGTCTTTGTAGTGCTTCTCCAGGCGGGTGGTGATGTCGCGCAACTGGTCGTAGACATGGGGCATGATCTTGTGCAGTTCGGAAATGTGAACGGGGGTGCGAACTCCCGATACGACATCCTCACCCTGCGCGTTCATCAAGAATTCGCCGTAGAACTCCTTGGCCCCGGTGGCGGGATTTCGCGTGAAGCCTACGCCGGTACCGCTGGTATCGCCGAGATTGCCATACACCATCGCCTGCACATTGACTGCGGTGCCCAGCATGTCATCAATATTGTTGATACGGCGATAGTGCTTGGCGCGGTCATTCTGCCAGGAGCGGAATACCGCGTCCCTCGCCATTACCAATTGTTCGCGGGGATCTTGCGGAAACTCGCGCTTAGCATGCTTCTTGACTACTTTCTTATATTCATCGATGACTTCTTTCAGCGCTTTGGCGTCGAGTTCGGTGTCAAGCTTTGCCTTTTTCTGTTTCTTTTTCGCATCGAAAACTTCGTCGAAGGCATGCTTGGGAATTTCCAGCACGACGTTGCCGAACATCTGAATGAGGCGGCGATAGGAGTCAGCGGCGAAGCGAGGATTATTGCTGCGTTTGGCCAGCGACTCGACGCTCTTGTCGTTCAATCCAAGATTGAGAATGGTATCCATCATTCCGGGCATGGAGAACTTTGCGCCGGAACGCACGCTCACCAGCAAAGGATTTTCGCCTGTTCCCAACTTCTGCCCCTGCAGCGCTTCCAGTTTGGCCAATGCCTCGTCCATCTGTTTGTCGACTTCTTTGGAGACGCCGCCGTTGCGCATGTACTCACGGCAAGCCTCGGTTTGAATCGTGAATCCCGGCGGGACGGGCAGTCCGGCATTGGTCATTTCGGCCAAGCCTGCGCCTTTGCCGCCGAGATCATCTTTCATCTTGCCGTGGCCGTCGGCCTTGCCGCCGCCAAACGAGTAGACGTACTTAGTGGTGGCGGAGGATCTCTTGTTTTCCTGAACGCCCGCTTCTGGGAGGGTGGTGGTTGCCATGATGATTAGTCCTCTATTTCTGGGATTTCTGAATTGGATTTCGATCTAAACTTTACCTTCGCTCACGATCTCGGAAAAATCGGCGATCGTGGAAAATTGTTTCAGCAGAGTTCGGAGCAGAGCCAACCGGCTGGCTCGAATTTTCTCGTCCTCTACCATCACCATTACTTTGTCAAAAAACTTGTCCACCGGCTCGCGCGCGCTTGAGAGCAACAGCAGCGCCTGCAAATACTCTTTGTTTCTACGGTGAGCCTCCACCTTCGCCCCGGTACGATCGAGGTAAGCCACCAGATTTTTTTCCTCTTCCGCGGATTCCGGCAGGGCCTGGACAGTTTCGGCGGGCAAAATGTGTTTCTCTTCCGCCTGTCGAAGAATGTTAAGCATCCGCTTGCAGGCCGCGCCAATGGCGAGGAACTCAGGCATATGCATGACCTGTTTCACCGCTTCGGCCCGAGCCAGCACGTCGACCACATCTTCTGCACCCGCCGCCAGCACCGATTTCACGACGTCGTAGGTGTAGCCGCGAACATCCTTTAAATAGAATTCGAGGCGCTCGCGGAAGAAAGTCTTTACCGCCTCGGCGAAGGCGCCATCGTCGATGAACTTTTTCTCTGCGGCCGTTCCCTGGTATCCAGCTCGCGCGTCCCGCAAGAGTTCGCTCAACCGCAATTGCAGACTCTTGTCAGCAATCACCTTCACAATCGCGTTGGCCTGCCGTCGCAAGGCAAATGGGTCTTTCGAACCGCTGGGAATGAGGCCGAGCGAGAACATGCCGGCGATGGTATCCGCCTTGTCTCCAATAGAGAGAATCGCGCCTTCCATCGATCGAGGCACATCGTCATCGGTGGATTCGGGCTTGTAGTGGTCGTAAATTGCGTCGGAGATGGCCAGCCTCGTCGCTTGCGGCAAAGAGGGATCGAGCTCCTGAACTCGCGCATAGAGTCCGCCAACAATGCCCTGGAGTTCGGTAAATTCCTTCACCAGTTCGGTGGTTAGATCGGTCTTGGCCAGGCATGCGGCTTTGTGAATAACACCCGGGCGCACGGCCATGCCGCTTTGCTTCACGAGTTCGCTGAGCCAACTGCACAGGCGCTGCACCCGCTGCGTTTTTTCGTAATAGCTGCCCAGATCGTTTTGGAAAGTGACATTGCGCAGCGATTCGAAGCGCTGCAGCAGAGACTGCTTCTGATCGGTCTCCCAGAAAAACCGGGCATCGCTGAAGCGGGCGCGCAGAACGCGTTCATTGCCGTGCCGGATCAATCCGTCGCGATCGCTATCGGTATTCAGCACCGCAAGAAAATGAGGCAGCAGTTTGCCTTCGCTGTCTTCCAGCGCAAAATATTTCTGGTGGTCACGCATCACGGTGACCAGCACTTCTTCCGGCAGGGAAAGAAACTGAGGATCGAATCCTCCGAGAAGGGCGGAAGGAAATTCCGTGAGATTCACTACCGTATCGAGAAGGGACTTGTCCTCGCGCCAGCGCGCTCCGGGAATAGTGCGCGCCGCGGCGTCCAGAGCTTTGCGAATCTGTTGCTCGCGCTCCGCCCGGCCCAAGACCTTAGCTGAGCGAAGGGCTTGGATGTAGGCGGCGCCAGCCCGTGGAATCGGCACACCGCCAGAGGCAAGAATTCGGTGACCACGAGACGTCTTGCCGGCGGAGATACCGTCGAACTCGAGGGGGATGGCTTCTTCATCGAGCATGGCCACCAGCCAGCGCACTGGACGCACGAAACGCTCGTTAGTCTTGCGCCAATACATGTTCTTCGGCCAGTAGATTCCGGCAAGTTCCTTGGGCAAATTCTCTGCGAGGATTTGAGCGGCGGTCCTGCCTTTTTTGGTGATCTTCGCCGCCAGGCATTCGCCTTTGGGGGTGTTCACTTTTTCCAGCTGCGAGACCTCGATTCCCGCTTTTTTAGCGAAGCCATGGGCTGCTGGAGTAGGAACGCCGTCTTTGAAGCCTGCCGAAACAGAAGGTCCAATGATCTGTTCGGTAACATCAGCTTGCGATGGCAATATTCCAGGGGCCATCACTGCCAGACGACGCGGCGCGTCGAAAGAGTGAAGATTACCACCCGACAGGCGTTCGCGACTGAGCATCGCGGACACACGCTCCCGCAACTCTTGCGAGGCCGCGTCGATCATCCGCGCGGGAATTTCTTCGCATCCGATTTCAAGCAGAAAATCTGGCATCGGCTAAACCATTCAGTCTCTCAAATCCTACGCAGCTGGAATGTGACGGCGATCACACAGCCATACGCCGCGCGCTACAATTCCACCGGCGACAATATCTCGCTCTTGGTTTTCTTCTCTCGGGCAGGCGCAGGCTCGTCGGGCTTTGCTTCCGTTTCCGCTTCCCTCTTCTGCTGCTCCACCCAGGCCTTGGCGATACCAACCGCCAGCGCCCGAACGCGCGCGATCACTCCCACGCGCTCGGTGACAGAAATTGCGCCGCGAGCGTCGAGAATATTGAACAAGTGCGAGCATTTCAGGCAGAGATCGTAAGCACCGAGAACCGGAAAGCGTGCAATCTCGCGCGCAGTTGCGCCGGAAGCAGCCGCTTCGTTTCCATTACTCTTGGTGACCGCGATATCTTTTTTCGAAATCGACCAACGCTGAATCAGCGCATTGCATTCCGATTCGTACAGACGGAAGTGCTCCCACGTCTTCTCCACATCGGCCAACTCGAAGTTGTAAACTGAAAATTGCTGCTCGTCCGCCAGGCGAACATCCCCGTATTTCACTTCGTGCCCAGTTTCAGGATCTCGCGCCCACACGATGTCATAAATCGAATCAACGTCCTGCAAAAAGGCGCAAATGCGCTCCAATCCATACGTCAACTCGGCAGAAATGGGGAACAAATCTACGCCACCGCACTGCTGGAAATAGGTGAACTGCGTGATCTCGAGTCCATCGAGCATCACTTGCCAGCCCACGCCCCACGCGCTCAACGTGGGAGCCTCCCAGTTGTCTTCTTCAAACTTGATATCGTGCTGGCGCAGGTCGATGCCAATCGCGCCCAGCGACTCCAGGTACAACTCCTGCACATTTTCCGGCGGTGGCTTCAGGATCACCTGTAACTGCATGTGCTTGAACAGGCGGTTGGGATTCTCTCCGTAGCGCCCATCCGCTGGACGGCGCGAAGGCTGCACATACGCCACCTTGTAGGGCTTCGGTCCGAGGACGCGCAGAAACGTCTCTGGCGCCATCGTCCCAGCGCCCACTTCCACGTCATACGGTTGCTGCAGCACACACCCGCGCTCGGCCCAAAAAGCCTGCAAGCGCAGGATGAGTTCCTGAAAGGTAAGCGGATTGGAGTGCGCTGATGCCATGAATATGATTTGCTAAGAAATCCAATGCCAGGGTTTTAAATATATGCAGGCAATTAAGACCGGCGCTGGTTAATCAACGATTGTACTGGAAGGCGAAGGCGGTCGTCAGGCCGCTAAAAAGAATCTCACGGCGAGCGGAACCTGTGGAGTATACTTCCGCGCAACCCTCTAGTGCGGGCTTTTGTAACTTTCATCAAAATCTGGTCATCGGGGCGGAACTCATGAAAACGTCGAAGGTGATCCCTGCGGGGATTGCAACGGGTATAACCGCGCTTTTTTTTCTGCTTGTTGTCAGCGGCTGTGAGAAGGCGCGAATGCCTACCGCGACTCCCCCCCCAAAATCGATTCTGGAAATGGAGCCAATTCCGCGCACTCCGGTGCGACTCGCCCGTGGCCAGTATCTGGTAGAAGGTCTCCTGCAATGCCCTTTTTGCCACTCTGAATACAGTTTTGCGCAGCGCCCGCCCGTGCCCGTGGAGGGCAAAAAAGCCGGTGGCATGGACTTTGATACTTTTGGTCTGCCCAAAGGCAATCGAATCTTCGCTCCCAATATTTCCTCGGATCCTGCTTTTGGAGCTGGAAAATGGAAAGATGCTGATTTCGTACGTGCCCTGCGTCAAGGCATTGGCCATGACGGCCGCACTCTGTTTCCGCTCATGCCTTACCAGTACTTCCGCAACCTTTCCGACGAAGACCTGGCATCCGTGATCGTGTATGAGCGCACGATGGCTCCCGTGCACATCGATCAACCGAAAACCGTATTAACAGATGACGTGAAGAAAACATTTCAGCCTCTTGAGCCGCTGGCTCACGTTCCAGAGCCCGACCGTTCCGATCGAGTGGCTTACGGAAAGTATCTGGTGACGGCGGGGCATTGCGACGGCTGCCATACGCCGCGCGATGAAAGCGGCAATGTGATCGCAGGAATGGACTTCGCCGGCGGCGTTGACTTTTCGGGGGCTTGGGGGCCCGATCCGAAGAAAATTATCCCCGTTGCTTCTCTGAATTTAACGCCCGACCCCTCCGGAATTTCGTACTTTGATGAACAAATGTTCATCAACGTGATTCGAAGTGGCCAAGTGAATGCCCGGCCTCTGGCGAGCATTATGCCGTGGGGATTTTTCCGGAACCTCAGCGATGACGATTTGAAAGCGATCTTCGCGTATCTTCGAACTCTGAAGCCGGTTCAACATCGCGTGGACAACACAGAAGCAATGGGATACTGCAAGAGGTGCCGCGCCAAGCACGGATTTGGAGAAAAGAACTGAAGATCATTAATGAACGAGTTTCGGGAGATTGATAATTTAGAAGCCGCCCTTCTCCAGCATTCCGGCGGTCACCAGTTTCTTTTCAATATGCCGTTGTAATGCCTGAATCAGGAACTTGCGCAGATCAGCCGCCTGCGCCTTCGGCCACGGCTTTTCCGCAAAGCTGACGATTGGAGCGCGAAACATCATAGCGGCCAGAGAGCGCGACTCACTGGAAATTTCGGACGAGGCAAGCCGTTTGTCCTCGGGACACATTAAACCATCCGCCAAGGCGTGAAAGTAGGCACGGCTGCCATTGAGATCGCGGCCGCAGGCAACGCATTCGGTCAATTCCGGTAGAAAGCCGACCAGCCGGGTCAGCCACAAATCGAAATAAGTGACCGGCATCCAAATGTCAGAGCCACGCACCTCCTGCAGCACTGAGAGGGTGAGGCGGAAGATGGCGTCGTTGGCCTCATGATCCGGCAGCATTTCGTCGAGCAATTCGGCGATATGCGCCAGGGCGACGGCCCTGGCATAGGTGACCTCAGAAGCCATGGGGGACTGCAATACCTCGCAGGCGTCCAGGCGCGCCAGTTCCTGCCGTTCGCGCACGTCATAAAACGCCCGGACGTAAGTCATGGGCTCAAGTGCGCCGCCAAAACGCTTCCTCGATTTTTTCGCCGAGCGCGCCACACCCCGCACTTTTCCTTCCATGCGGGTAAACAGCGTCACTAGCAAATCGGCTTCACGCAGCGGATAGGTGCGCAGCACGATTGCTTCGGACTCCATCAAAGCCATGGATTTCCAACCAGTTCGCTAAAGCGCAATTGTAACGGAGAGTCCAGAGTGCTAGCAGGGGAGGCGCGGCTGGTGAAAGCTGGCGCAAAAAAGGAGGGACGATCGTGAGGGTCCAACGTCGCGGGCGCGCGACACTAACCCATGATCGTCCCGAAGACCACTGTATGAAACTTACAAACCCAACATAACGCCGCCCGTGAAACCTCGCAATAGGGTGAATTCCGTAGACGCTACTGCCTCTTCTATTTTATCGGGTCAGGCAACTTTGAACGGAGCGCCGGGTTTTGTTGAGTTGAGGCATTTCGCTTCTGGAGGAGACGTGCGCACATCAATAGGAGTTATGACTCTGGTTACGCTGGCTCTGGGGATGCTGGGTTGTGGCAGCAGTTCCGGCAATTCGACGAACATAAACGGAAACTGGAGCGCTTCGCTGGCGGATTCGCCCACTGGGCCCACGTTATACAGCTTCAATACCACATTCACCGAAACCAGCGGTGGAGGGGTGACCGTTTCGAATTTCACCTTTACCAGTGCCAACGGTTCGTGTTTTACCGGAACAACCACCGAAACCGGAACCTTCACGCTGGGGGGGAATTTCAACGGAAACGTTACCGGAACCTTTGGCATGAACATTACCGCCCAAGATACCGGCGGACAAGACGTGCTGATGCTGCAAGGGGGCGTCGGCCCGAATAATACGATCACCGGCACCTGGAGCGTAACCGGCACCAATGCCTGCGTTGGGCAAGGGACCTTTACTTTCAACAAAACATAAATCGCCGCCACCGCTTGCAACAAGAAAAGGCGTGCGCCGCCAGGCGCACGCCTTTTTGTCGAAATAAATCGAGACTGCTACCGTCCGAAGTAGGCGGCATTTTTCGCAGTAAACTCGCTCCACTTTTCCGGCAGATCGTCGAGAGCGAAAATAGCCGAAACCGGGCACACCGGAACGCACGCGCCGCAGTCAATGCACTCAACGGGATCAATGTAGAGTAGCGGCTCGGTAGCGTGCTTGGGGTCGTCCTTCTTGGGATGAATGCAATCCACCGGACACGCGTCCACGCACGCGGTGTCTTTGGTGTTGATGCAAGGCTCTGCAATCACGTAAGTCATAAGGGTGTTGGTCTCCTCAGAATCTTTGCAGTTTATTTTACTACCACGGCTGTCTCCGCGACCGCACATTCTAGCAAGAAACCAGAGATGCGTCACAGAAAATATCTTTGGCGATAAATTCGATTCCTCGTGATGAGATTCTCGCGCAAAATAAAACGGCTGGCAGCGAATGCTGCCAGCCGTTTTGCGTTCTCTTGGGGGTTACCGGTGTCCGCCGCCGCCGCCGTGTCCACCACCGCCGGCATGAAAGCCTCCGCCGCCACCGCCATGGAAGCCACCGCCGCCGCTATTGCCATGGAAGCTGCCGCCGCCGTGGGCCGCGCCTCCTCGATAGCCGCTGTTGGCATAGCCACGTGCGCCGGCGTAACCGCGTCCGCCAGCATAGCCGCGGCCACTCACGTAGCCGTGCCCGCCATAGTATCCGTGGCCACCATAGTAGCCATGGCCCCAGCCACCCCAGCCGCGTCCGCCCCAGCCATACCACGGGCCGGCGCCAATGAACACGCCGCCTACAAACCAGCTAGGTCCATAATATCCGTAAGGCGCGCAGGCGTACGGATAGTAATCGTAATAACCGTATGTGCAAACCGGAGGTCCGGCCACATAACCAGGGCCAAACCCAACTCCCACGCTGACCTGCGCTTGCGAATAGGCCAGCGGCAGCATCAGGACGCCTACCAAAGCCAGATATTTTAGATACCGCATAAAGTCCCCCTTTTCAAACCGCCGGAACCAACTTGCTTTCCAGCCATCCGAAGGTGCTTCCTCCGTGATGTCTATCTATATGAACTCCAAAGTAAAGGAAAAGTTGCAGCCTCCGCAATGGCTGATTTCAGCCACCCCGCGTAAAATCAACCACTTGCGAGCAGCAAGAGGCCGCAACCCAGCTACCACAACAGGTTCAAGGCCGGTAAATCCAAGTCTGTGCCGTTGCTTCTGGGTTGTTGGGATATCCGCCCGCAAGCAGGACACTGCCATCCCGCAGCCTCGTGGCTGTGATGTAGTGCCACGGTGCATCCATTTGTCCGGCCACTACCTGGAATTTTCCCGCAGCCGGGTCGTAAACCTCGGCTTCTTTACTTCCTCCTGCGATGAGCAATTTTCCAGAAAGCACCTGCACAGCTTCATCCGGCAATTTGAAGCGGCTGTCGTTCATCGGAGCAATGACGGTAAATTTGCCGCTGTGGGGATCAAAAATCTCTGCACTGCTCAGGTTCCCGTTCCAGCCGCGAGAGTCGGAACCGCCTGCAATCAGCACTCGTCCGTCGGGTAAGAGTCCCGCAGTGTGTTTGCAGCGCGGGTTCACCAGATTTCCCGCCTCGGTGAAAGTGCCGAGCTTCGAATCGAACAATTCCGCGCTGGCGGAAACACCCCCGGCGTAACCCCCCGCGATCAGAACGCGTCCGTCGTTCAAGAGAGTTGCCGTGTGAGCAACGCGAGCATGGTGCATGGAAGCAATACGCTGGAACGAAAGTGTCTTGACGCGGAAAATCTCAGCGGACGCCCGGGGTTCGTTATTACTCTCTTCGCCCCCCGCGATCAGCACATCGCCATCAGCCAACACCGTCGCGCTTGGACGCCCACGTCGCGTGGTCATCCTACCGATAAGTGAAAACTTGCCGGTTGCCGGATCATAGAGCTCGGCAGAATCCGTTCCGCCGCCAACTACCCAACCTCCGGCCACCAAGACCTTTCCAGATTGCAGCAGCACGGCAATATGACCGACTCGCGCCACATTCATTTCGCCGGTTGACTGAAATCTTCCGGTGGCCGGATCAAACAATTCTGCTGACTTGTAGAATTCCTGGTTGCGCCGCATGCCTCCGGCGATGAGAACTTTTCCATTCGGCAAGAGAGTAGCGGTCTGTCCTGAACGTGGTTCGAGCATTGGGGATGCCGGCGTAAGGGAACCGGCATGAGAATCAGGAGACGGGTTGAATCGAAATGCTGCTGCCGCAAGAACAAATGCAATCGTCAACAGAATAACGAGAAGCGGGCGGGAACGGCTCATGGCATCCTCCTGAGAAATCAGACGCGATCGCTTCACAGGGGTTAGCGGCAGGACATGCTTCGACTTGTTACGCTCCCACCAACTCCCTCTTCTCACTCGGCTCATACTCCACGATATACCCCGCAACCGCGCTGGCCGCGACGGTGTATGGTGACGCCAGGTACATCTGTCCCGGTCCGCTGCGACCCGGGAAGTTGCGGTTCTGAGCGCTGATTACGATTTGATCGGGACGGGTGGAAACTCCCGGCCCGGCGTTAATGCAAGCGCCGCAACTCGGTTCAATCACATGCGCACCCGCTTTTTGGAAAACGTCCAGATAGCCTTTGCGCAAGCAGTACTCGCGGGTTTCCTGCGATCCGAACTGAATGTAAAACTGAACCGAATCAGCCACTCGCTTGCCTTGCTTCAACGCGTCGGCCAATACCGCCGCGTACATATCCATATCTTCATTCTTACCGGCGGTGCAGGTCCCACCGTAGGCAATCTCGACGGGCACTGGAGTGTTCAGCTCGCGCACATACTTGCCATTTCCCGGATCGCCCGGGGTTGCAACCATCGGCGTAATCGCAGCCGCATCGAGTTCGATGACGTGCGCGTACTGCGCGTCCGGATCGCTGTATAAACCTTCAATCATGCTTTCGGCCTTCTTGCGATCCATCCCGCGGCGTTCCACCAGGAAGTCGACGGCTTTTTTATCGGGCGCGACAATGCCGGTGAAGCCACCGATCTCGGCCGCCATATTCGTCATGGTGGCGCGCTCATCCACGCTCAGCTCTTCAATCGCGCCGCCGGCATATTCCATCACCTTGGCCAGGGCCTTGCCGCTGCGCACGTAATCGAGGCTTAGGATTTTCAGGATGAAATCCTTCGCGGTAACATTTTCATGCCGTTTGCCACGGACAATAATCTTTACTGACTCGGGAACTTTGACGCGTACATCCTTCGTGATCCATCCGTTAAAGACGTCGGTGGTGCCAATGCCGAAAGCAACGCACCCGATTGCGCCCACGTGGGGCGTGTGCGAGTCCGAACCGATGTTTAACTGGCCTGGCAGGGCATAACTTTCCAGCACGATGGAGTGGCAAATGCCCTCGGAGCCCTTACGGTCTTTCAATTCTCCATGCAGCTTGATCCCCTGCTTGGCGGCGAAATCCTGCTGCTTGAACTTGAGCTGCGTCGCCAGATCCAGCAGGCCGAGCTTCTTCTTTTCCTCGGAAATCACCTCGTCGAGAAACGTCAGATGGTCGCGGAAGAAGAGAATGCTGGCCGCATCGTTGACCTTGGCGTCTTTGCCGACGTAGCGCTCGAAGAAAATAGCCGCCATGGGAGTGACGTACTCATGACTGAAGCGCAGATCGGCTTGCGCAAAGCCGGTGTCGCCTGGCTTCACAGCGGTCACGCCAACCTCGCCCTTTTCGTTTTTCATGTGCCGGGCGAAGATTTTCTCCGCTAAGGTCATCGGCCGTTTGGCAGTCTTGACTGGGGGCAAGAACACTTTGCCTTGCATGCGAGCGACGTTAAATGGAAACAGGCCGCCATACTCGATCACCTGCCGCGTGATCTCATCCTCTCCAGCTGTAAACTCGGAGAGCGGTATTTCTTGTCCACCGCGAATCCTATCGATCAAAGAAAAATCAGTCGAGGTCAGCACGCCCAGGTTCTGGCAATTCTGCTTGTAGATGCGCTCAATGTTTTCCGCAATTACAACCTGAATGCCGGCGCACATCTCGGCATATGGAGATTGCTCGCGGCTTGACCCTTTACCGCGCCGCTTCCCGCTGACCGCGCACACAAAGCCGCCACGTTTCACCTCGCCGCGGCCGATCGGCGTGACATTGCCGCACTTCAACCCCAGATACGGAATCTCGCCCAGCGTCTCGTCAAAATAAAAACAGTAGTGCGCTGGGGTGATCTCATCGGTCGAGATGTCATCGCGCAGCTTGGGATTGTTCGCTGGATTCTTGGTATCCCACGGCAGGTCTTCGCCCGCCAGTTGCCGCTTGATTAGTTCAGGATCTTCGGTGAGAAAAAGAATGCGCCCCTGCAGGCGGACCTGACCCGGCCGTTTTTCGATCTTTCGTTCCAGAAGAGAGTTGATCACGTTGAACCTATCAGATTAGGAATTTAGGACAGCCGTAGGCGGAGGCAGCAAGTCCACACAACAATTGTAACGCGGCTTCGGATGGGAAACTATCTCTCATAGACGCGCGGGTCGGGCAACGCTTCCAATCCGCGCCCCGCAAAAATTTCTTCAAACTCTATTCGCAAGGCGTCGTGGATCAGGCCGTTAGAAGCCATGGTCTCGCGGCTATTCAGTTCAAAAGGAGATCCATCAAAACGCGTGACCCTGCCGCCTGCCTCTTCAACGATCAACACACCAGCAGCGGTATCCCAGGGATTAAGATTGAATTCCCAGAAGCCGTCATAGCGGCCAGCAGCCACGTTGCACAAATCAAGCGCGGCCGATCCTGCCCTTCGCACTCCATGAGAATGCAAAGTAATCTGGTGATAAAAATAGATATTAGGATTCTTGTGCCGCTTCTGGCTGGGGAAGCCGGTCGCCAACAAAGACTCTTTGAGCGAGGCCGCCTTCGAAACGTGTAGCGCCTCGCCGTTGAGTTGCGCGCCTTTTCCCTGCTCCGCGGAAAACAACTCGTCGCGAGTGGGGTCGTAAACCACCGCCGCGATAATCTTTCCGGGTTTCCCCGCTTTCCTCTGTTGCGGAGCTAGATATTCCAATCCCATCGATACGCAGAACACAGGGTAGCCGTGCGCGAAGTTTGTGGTGCCGTCCAGCGGGTCGACATACCAACGATATTCGCTTCCCTGATCGCTAAGCCCTTGCTCTTCCCCCAGCACATCGTGCGATGGCCATTGCTTGCTGATTCGCTCGCGAATCAGCACCTCGGAGGCACGATCGGCCGCTGTCACCAGATCAGCGTCGCCCTTGTACTCAATTTTTAAATGTTGATGGAAATATTCGAAGACCAGCGCGCCCGCCTCGCGAGCGATGGCCGACATGGCTGGAAGGACGCTTTCTTGTTTGCGGGACATATCAGGTTCTGAGGCCGGCTTTACTTCTTCTTCCCGCCGTCCTCGGCGATGTACATGATCTCGTGCTTAAAGATGAACAGGTTGGGTGCGCCCTCGCGCGTAAGCCGGATCATGTTTTTGTCGTAATACTCGACCCAACCAGTTACCGTCTGTCCGTCCATCAGCTTCACGCTGACAGACTTCTGCTTCTCCCCTAATGCCTTCAGGAAGGCAGCTTCCTCCAGCGTATCTTCCGGTGGAGGGGTTCGGCCTCTTTTAGCGTTTGCGCCGGCAGTTGGACGAAATCCCATAGGAGGATTGTACACAGAGGTACACGGAAACGGGGTGAGGTTCGACCGTTTTCGAAGACCGCAGTAGTTCTCTCCGAAGCTGTGATCTAGAAGCTGACGCGCAAACCGAATTCAAATTGCCGGGGCGCGCCCAGAGCATAGGTCCCTGATTGGAAGCTGGCGCGGAATGGCGTAAGGCTTGATCCTGGTGTTACGCCGCCGACCACATTCGGTGCCAGTAGCGAGCCCGAGCCCGGCACCAAGGATGCTCCCGGCAAATTTCCCGGCAGGAACGCATTGGCAAAATTGAAAACGTTGAATACGCTGGCGCTCGGTTCAATAACAACGCCTTCTTTTAATTTGAAAGGCCATGACGCTTTCAAGTCGAGCGACTTCAGCCATGGAATTCCAACAGCGGTGGGAGCCACCGAAGCGATGGTGGGCATAACCCATCCCAGGGCAGTCATGTCGCCCTGAGTCATCACTCCGGGGCCTGAGATTTGTCCAGGACAAGAGAAGTGATTTGTTGAAGGCAGCACGTTGCCGAGCAGGCACGCGCCCGCCGGGGTGAAGTTGCCGGCATAGGTGTGGTTGTAATTGTTGATGACGCTTTGCAGGTTGCCGATGTTCGTTCCCCGCTGGAATTGCCCGATCTGCGTCCCTGGAACAGGTTCCGGCGCAGCCGAGGCGCCCAGGCCTGCTCCCAGCCAGTCGGTGGCAAAAATTTCGCCGCCGTTGGTCAGTTGTGGCAATTGCAGATTTTGCGGCAGCGGGCTGTAGAAGTGCCCGATCACGCTGAACTTCGTATAGTACGGCAGGTCGAAGGTCCCGCCGAACGACAACTGATGTTTGCGGTCAAGCGCGTTGGGGCCGGTGAAGCGCGTGGGATTATCGTTGTCGGTCGCGATGTTGATGTAATCCTGATCCAGCACTTGGCTCGTGAACTTGGAGTAAGAGTAGGAAAGCTGAAAGTTCGCCGCCTTCACATAACGCAGTGGTTTGTCGATCCGGTTCACAAGCTTGGCCTGCACGCCGCTATAGACTGAACGGCCAGAAGGAAACAGCATGTCCACGCCGCCGACCGCTCCGCTGTTTCCTGTCACCTGATTGGTTCCAGGAAATGCACAATTAGGACAAGGGCCCCCGCCTGTCGTTTGCAGGTTCGAATCGAGGCCGGCAGTCGAGTACGCCGACTGTGCTCCGGCTACGCCCAGGGCTTGGATCATGCATGTGGCTTGGCCGGCACCCGTGGGACAGCCATTCGCCTGTTGCGCTGTATCGCGAGCCGCTACCGCGTTGGCCTGATTAAAGCTTCGCGCCGCACCGCTGTGATTAATATCCTGACCAATCAAATAGTGCTCGCCGATGTTTCGGATGTAATCGATGCTCAACACCGTATTGGGACGAATCTCTTTCTGTATACCGCCATTCATCTGCCACGATCGCGGGGTGCGGTAGCCGGGATAAAAGAGCACATAACTGGAATTCAGTGCGGTGAGCGTGGTGCCGACAAAGTTCCCATTGGGCTGCAAGCCTGTGACGGTCGCAGTGGCCGACTGGAAGGCACTGCTAAGCGCCAAGATCTGCGGGGCCACGGTAGAAATAACGCCGCCGCAGAAATTCGGCTGCGCCTGTGGGCCGGTCGAAGTGTCCACGATCGTCCCCGCGCCTCCAGCGATCGAAGTTCCCACTGGCAGGCTCGTGGGCCAAACGAAAGTCGATGCGACGCCGCCTGAGCAGACTTCCGGCGTGTCCGCGAAAATTCCGTTTCTGAGCCGGGCTGGACTATCGAACAAAATATTGTTCCAAATAGAGTTCTCGTAGAACAATCCGCCACCAGCGCGGACCACCGTCTTTCCGTTTCCGCCCAAATCCCAGGCGAATCCCGCCTGCGGCGCAAAATTCAAGTTTGGATTGCGAATCTGGTTGCCGTATCCCGGTCCCCATTGATTCAATTCCGGCAGCGGTCCGAGATTGCTATCCGTGCGACCGGTATCACGCACATAATGCAAACCATAGGTTACGGTCAGCTTCGGTTTAATTTTCCAGCCGTCGCCGATATAAAGCTCGACGCGATTGTCGGGTCCGAGCTCACCTCCCGGAAAACCAAACGAGCCCTTCGCCGTCGCGAAACCAATTCCATTGCCCAACCCTACGTAATCCGCGGTGTATGAAGTGGGATCCGGCGAGCTTCCCGCCGTCGTTGTCCCCACCTGCGGAAACTGCGAAAACGCCGCCAGCCCTCCGCCAATTAGGCGGTTATAGGTTGCCCCATAGCGGACGATGTGCTTTCCCCACACCCTGCTGCCGTCATATTTCGCTTCGCGGTTCGATTGGATGGTCTGCTGCGGCGCCAGCCAGTTCGGTCCACCGCAGTAATCTCCTCCGCCGGTGAAGATGCAGTTGCCCGCAACCGATGCGCCAATATTAATTCCCAACCCAGGGATGGGATTGTCCACAGAACTCAGGCCGGCGGTTGCATCGCCGATCGCATTGCGAAATTTCAGATACGAAAAGCGAAAACTGTGCGAATACGATCCTTTTGTGAAATCTACACCCACGGTGTGCGAAGCGGTGTGGTCGGTGTTGCTGAATCGTTGTGTCGAACTGGCCGAACCGTAAGGCCGAAGGTCGCTATTGTCAAAGTAGTTGAAGCGGTAGAACGCCCGCGTACTGCCGGTAACGTTCCAGTCCAGCCGCCCGTCGGTATCGAACTCGCGATAGGGCTGCACCAGGGTTGTATTCAGAACATCGAAGGGCGGGGAGAAAGGTTCGGCGGCGGTGAGGTCTTGTTTCGTCCTCTCGGCGTCCAGAAAAATAAACAGCTTGTCCTTCTTCAGCGCTCCGCCCACATTGGCGCCGAACTGCTCGCGCTGAAATGGAGGCGGCGTAGGTCCGGGCAGGGCGGCCGCGATCTGATTGCCGCGGAAGTACCCGAACGCTTCCCCATGCAGTTTGTTGCTGCCCGAGCGCGTGGTCACATTCACTGCGCCGGAAGACGTGAGTTCGGTGGAAAGATCGAGCGATGACTGCGAAAGTTGAAATTCCTGAATGGCGCTGGCCGGAATATTCTGCGTGGTCGTGCCCAC
Organism: uncultured Acidobacteriota bacterium; assembly: GCA_963758565.1. GTDB lineage: Bacteria > Acidobacteriota > Terriglobia > Terriglobales > Acidobacteriaceae > Sulfotelmatobacter. The sequence goes on from CAVWVX010000003.1 coordinate 647,040, forward strand.
GGTCTCGTCGCTGATGTCGACCCCGTCGACCTCAATACGAGCAGTGCGGCCAAACCGGCCTTGAAATGAAATGGAAGAAAATCCGTTTTTCGTGGGATCGAAGGTGCTGCCTTCCTGGATCTGAACGCCGGGTTCGAGTTGTGCAAGATCGAGAAAATTCCGCCCATTGACCGGCAGATTTTGGATCTGTTCCAGATTCAGAACGCCCTGCACCGTGGCCTGCTCGGTATTCACCGCAATCGTGCTTCCCTGCACCTCGACAACTTGGCTCTCCTGGCCAATCTGCATCTTTACGTTGTCGCTTACGGTGTTGCCGACCTGCACCACTACCGCTTGCTCAATTGTCTTGAAGCCCTTGGCCTCGATGCGAATGAGGTAATCGCCCGGCACAACGGGACCGGACGAATAGGAACCGGCCGAAGAAGTCGTCAGGTGGATGACAGCAGCCGTTGCCTTGTTGGTGATTCCCACCTTCGCCCCCGCCAGCACCGCTCCCTGCGGGTCAGTAACCACGCCCACAATGCTCCCCGTGCCTACAGTCTGAGCGAACACAGCGGAGGCGAGCAGAAGAATCGCCGTGGCCAACAAGATTGAACTGGAGAAAACTTTACGCTGGGAAATCAAACTCAAGATCTGGGGCCTCGAAATCGAAATGTTCACGGAACCTTTCACAATCCACTGCTCGACAGTTGGATTCTTCACCAGCAAATTGATGGATTACAGAGGATACCAAACCTGCCGCCGATCTTTCCGGCGATTGCCTCGTTTTTAACTGGACACCGATCAACAACGACTGCGCCTTAGAAATCGGACTTCGTGGTGTAATAGCCAGAGCGGTGTCGAACCTTGAAAGCCGAAGCATCTGCTTGACCGGCGATTCCCACCTGAATGCGGCGGAACTGCGAGTTGGACAACCGCTGCGACGGATAGTAAGCCAATAAATATTGCGTTCTGAGTTCGTCGCTGATCTTGCGAAAAGCGTCATCTAGTTGCGCCATTGAAGTCGCGTAATAATACTTACCGCCAGTATCTTCCGAGAGTTGAATCAGTGCGTGTTCGCCGCCCGTCTCGCGGCCGGCGCTGTTCTCAATGGGCACGACGATGATGCTATAGACCAGAGCCTCGGCTTCTTCAGCCGCGCGCACAGCTTCTTTGTAATCGATCTTGCTGATGGTGTCGCCGCCGTCGGTGATCAGCACCATCACTTTACGGCCCTGGCGCTTATCGAGCGACCGGGAAGCCAAATAAACAGCGTCGAATAAAGCCGTCGCTGCGCCCAGCCGAATGTGGTCAATGCCCTCGTCGATGCGCCTCAAATCCGACGTATAGGAAGACGACTGCAGCACCGTCTCGCTGAATCCGAAGACCGATAACGCGTCCACCGGACGCAAAATCGTATGGGCAAAGCGCTTGGCCGAGGTTTGCTCCAGCGGCAGGTCATGCCGTGTGCTCAAACTGGTATCGATCGCCAGCGCGATGGAGAGCGGCACTGCGGATTCCTTGTCGAACACGGAGATGGTTTGCTCGCGCCCATCTTCCTGTAAAGTAAAATTCTCCTTCTTAAGGCCGGCAACCGGAGCCCCGTGTGGATCCGTAACGGTTACATAGACGTTGACCAGCTTGACGTCAACTTTGAGCGTGGCTTCGGGCTCCGACTGGTTCCGGCCCGGAGCTTGCTGCGCCTGAGACCAGGCGCACATCCACAAGAGCAAAATGACAATGCCAGGTTTTCTCATTCAGTAAGAAGGTATTTTAGGTGCTCGATCCGCTCACTTAGATGCGCCCTCCGCGCCGGGGCTGCCTTGGGCTCGCGGAATTTCCGCGGGAAACGGCTCGCCGTCGGCCCAAACAGCTCCGTCCTCGAAATACTCTTTCTTCCAGATAGGCACGGTGCGCTTGAGAGTGTCGATCAGCCAACGGCAGGCGTCGAAGGCGGCGGCGCGGTGCGGCGACGCGACCACGATCAGCACGCTGGCCTCTCCAATCTCCAGTCGCCCCAAGCGGTGAACCATGGTCACATCCCGGACTTGAAACTGTCCTAGCGCTCGTTCGGCTAGTTCCTCCATCTTCTGCAGCGCCATCGATTCGTAGGCTTCGTAGTCGAGATAGCGAGTCTTCCTGCCGCGGGTTTGATTTCGCACTACTCCTTCGAACACCACGGCAGCCCCGTCATCATCGCGCTTGATCCGCTGCAAAATTCCGGACGTATCGATTTTTTCGCGAACAATCGACACTCGTCTGGGGATGCTTTGGCCAGTACCTCCGCTGACAGGGGGCAACAGCGCAACCTCGTCATTCGCAGTGAGCTGTGTTTCAGGTCCGGCGTATTCCTGATTCACCGCTACCGCCAGCGACGACATAGATTGCTTCAAGCCAGGCGAGCGGCCAGCATAATGCGCCAGCAAGTCCCGCACTGAGGCCCCTTCGGGCAAATCCACAGTATCGCTGGAGGTCTCTGCTAAATCCTGCAGCACACCGAAAAAAAGCACACGAACTCGCATCAGCCTGTCGCCACTCCCCTGCCAGTCTATCGCGAGCCGCTAATTGCGGAAAATCTGCCTCTGATTTTCCTGGCAGACGTGAGAATAAAAGAAAAAATGGGCATCGCATTACGCAATGCCCATGGGAACCGATTCGAGATTCGACAAAGTGGCGATTACGCTTCGGCAGTCACCACCCGGTCATGGATGACCGCTGGATCCTGGGTCGGACGTACTGCGGGAGTCACCGGTTTGGGATCCTTGGTTTCCGTTTCCATGAAAACCTTCGCGGCCAGCGAGTCCGCCACGACCGGCAATGACACCCGCAAAGCCTCTTCAATCGTTTTCACGTGATGGATACTAAGTCCGGCGCGCTGTTCAGGAGTCAAATCCTCCTCAACATTCATCTTGTTTTCTGCGGGAAGAATGATGGTGGTAACTCCCGCGCGTTTGGCGGCGAGAACTTTTTCTTTAATGCCGCCCACCGGCAATACGTTTCCGCTCAGGGTGATCTCGCCCGTCATCGCGGTCAGAGGACGAATTCGATGTCCCGATAACAACGACACCAGCGTTGTGGCCATGGTTACCCCGGCTGACGGGCCATCCTTCGGAATTGCCCCCGCCGGAACGTGCATGTGGATATCGTGATCGGCGAAAAAATCCTCCGAGATACCCAGTTGCGAAGCGTTGGAGCGGACCCAGGTGAGTGCAGCCTGCATTGATTCCTGCATGACCTGGCCGATTTGCCCTGTCATATTGAATCCGCCTTTGCCTTTCATGGCATTGGCTTCGACGAAGAGCACATCGCCGCCGGAAGGAGTCCAAGCCAGGCCAACTGCCACGCCGGGACGTTCCGTCCGCTCTTCGATTTCGCCTTCCACGCGGATCTTGATGCCTCCGAGAAACTCCTGAATAATGGCTTCCGTAACCACAAGTTTCTCGCTCTTACCCTCGGCCAACCGCCGCGCCTGCTTGCGGCATATGGTTCCAATGGTGCGTTCCAAACTGCGAACGCCGGCTTCGCGCGTGTAATGGCGAATCGTGTAGCGCAACGCGTCATCAGGAAATTCGATCTGCTCGGGCGTGATCCCGTTCTCTTCCACCTGCCGCGGGACCAAGTATCGCCGCGCGATGTGCAGTTTTTCTTCTTCGCTGTAACCCTGCAGTTCGATGATCTCCATACGATCGCGCAGCGGCTCGGCAATTGGGTCGAGCATGTTCGCGGTGGTAATGAAGAGCACCTTCGACAAGTCAAACGTTACATCGAGATAGTTATCGCGGAAGCTCGCGTTCTGTTCCGGATCAAGCGCTTCGAGCAACGCCGAACCCGGATCTCCGCGAAAGTCACGGCCGACTTTGTCGATCTCGTCAAGCATGAAGACCGGATCTTTGGTCTCCGCCCGCCGAATCCCTTGGATAATCTGTCCCGGCAAGGCGCCGATATAGGTGCGTCGATGGCCGCGGATTTCGGCCTCGTCGTGCACGCCGCCCAGCGAAAGACGAACAAACTTCCGTCCCAGAGCTCGCGCGATGGACTTTCCCAGCGATGTTTTGCCCACGCCGGGGGGTCCGACAAAGCAAAGGATCGGGCCTTTCATATTCGGTTTCAGTCGCCGCACGGAAAGATAATCCAGGATGCGGTCCTTCACCTTTTCCAGGTCGTAGTGGTCAGTATCCAAAATTTCCTTGGCCTTGAGAATCTCGATCTCTTGACCGGAAGTTTTGGCCCAAGGCAGAACCGCCAGCCACTCCACGTAATTGCGCGTAAGTGAATAGTCGGCAGCCATGGGAGACATGCGCGACAGGCGTCCCAATTCCTTGAGGGCTTCCTTCTTCACTTCGTCGGGCATGCCGGCTTCATCGATTTTCTTCTTCAAATCTTCGACGTCGCGCTGGCCTTCGTCCTGCTCGCCTAATTCTTTTTGAATGGCCTTCATCTGCTCGCGCAGGTAGTACTCGCGTTGCGTCTGCTGCACGCGATCCTGCACTTCGCTCTGGATCTTGTTGCGCAATTGCTGCACTTCAAGCTCTTTGGCTAGATGCTGGTTGATCTTCTCCAGGCGCACACGGATGTCGAGCGTCTCCAGCGTCTCCTGCTTGTCGGGCGTCGAGAGTGACGGCAAAGACGAAGCGATGAAATCAACCAACCGTCCCGGTTCGTCAATATTCAGAGCGACCGTGGAAAGCTCGTCCGAAAGCGTGGGTGAACCGGCAACAATCTGCTGGAACAGCGTGAGCACATTGCGCTGCAACGCTTCGATTTCCGAACTGTCGGGCGGAGTTGGTTCTGCAATGGTGGAAACTTTGGCGCGCATGAACGGCGCCAACTGAGTGAACTCGCCCAGACGTACCCGCTCCAGGCCTTCTGCAAATACAAAAAGGCTCTGGTTGGGCATCTTGACGACTTTGTGGACGATCGCCGAGGTCCCCACGGTATACAGATCGCTGGCTTGGGGGCTATCGACCCGCGCTTCGCGCTGCGCGACCACCACGATGGTCTTATCTTCGCCGAGCGAATTGATCAGCTGGACAGAGCTCTCGCGGCCCACAGTAAGAGGTAGAACGGCGTGCGGGAAGAGAACGGTATCCCGCACAGGAAGCACGGGCAAAGCCCGTACGTCGTTTGTTTCCCGATGCTTAGGAACTTGCTCGGAAAGCGGTTGCTGGCTCATTGGCTCTCCTTGAGTGTAACTCACTCAAGCTTTAGATGTGGATGCGAGGGAAAGGTTTCAAGCTGCCCGGCGATTCCCGCAATTTGAATTGTATCCCTCTCCCGCTCGGTTCGCACTGTATCAACAGTGCAGCAGCTAACGTGAAGGATACCCTCCCGTTCCGGGACGACCCACCTAAGCATAAAGTGCAAACTTGCCGATTTGCTTTCTGACGTTGCCTCACTCAACAGATTCGAACGTGAAGAAATGTTAAAAACAAAATTGCCCAGAATCAGCCCCTCATGCGGGCGCGTTTGCGACCAGCAAGCGCTCGAAGCGGTGGTGATTCAGAGTTCGCTGCTTCCGGCACAGGGTCTCAGCCATGAGTCGGTGGAAATCGAGTTTCGTTTCCGGCCCTTCTCTGAAGTGGGAGGCGACTTTCTCGACTTCTTTCGTCTGCCAGATGGCTTTTTGGGATTTACTTGGGGGATGTTGTCGGTAAGGGACTGCCTGCGGCGATGTACGCCGCGCTGGTAACCGGGACCCTGCGCGGAATCCACAAGAGTGGGACAGACACCGGCGATGTTCTGTCCCGGCTGAATGAGCGTCTGTTGCAACGCCCTTTGCCCGGCCGCTTTTGTTCGACGCTCTACTCTCTTTTCAATCCCATTACGCGGGAACTGATCTTCTCCAATGCCGGCATGCCCCTGCCTTTGCTGGTTTCTGGGACATCGTGCCGCCAATTAGGACGGGGAGGCCTACCCTCCGGACTATTCCCCGGAACCCTCTACGAACGCCACGTCGTTCAGTTAGTGGCGGGAGACTGCGTTCTGTTCGCCACCGATGGGCTGCACGAGTTAGTCAACGGCGACGGTGTCGAATTCTGCGAAACCGAGATGGAAGCAGTTTGGGCGCAGTGCGGGAACCGGTCGGCGGCCGAATCCGCCGACCTTGTCTTCCACCGGCAAATGGCTTTCTCCAACGGCAATTTGCCGCACGATGACATCACTGCGGTGGTTTTGAAAGTGTTGCCTTAAGGTCTCCGGGCGTGAACTGCGCTAGATCATATATGCCCAGTTTTTTCTCCAGCGTGGCCACCTGATCCACCACTTTGAAAAAGCCTTCATCACCGAACAGTTCGTCTTCCTTCTTTTCGAAATCGTCGCCGAGAGCAGCGTACTCATGGGGCGAGACGATGGAGCGAAACGCGGGAAACAGCACCGTATCTTCCCGGGCCTCGTGCGGGCGATACATACGAAGGAAGGCACGCAGGGCGTCAGCCAGTTTATCGGAGTCGGAAACGTACTTCAGGGTGGCAACACCCGCGAGTTCACGAATCTTAGCGGTCAGATCACGTCCCGCTTTGTGCTGTTCAAGCAGAGTATCGACCAGCCCCACCAACTTGCCCGCTTTGCGAAAACGTGGAAAAAGAAAATCTTCCTCCAGCTTTTCGTGATATTCCTCCACGAAGTGGCGAATGATGTCGGCGGTCGAAACTAATACCGCTCCGTCAAAAGTCTGCTTCGACGAGAGCAGGTGTACGTGGTGGTCGTAGATCAGCAGCAGCCGATTGAGCACGCCGTGCTCGCGCATAAGATCTTCGGCGGGGGAGATTTCCTCGGCATCCTTCTTCTCATCTTTGTTCTTGTCCCCTTTGCTATCCGGTTTCTGCTGAGAAGCGAAGGCGACGATCGGCAAGAACAATCCGGCGCTAACCAATGAAGTGTCTTGCAGGAATCGGCGGCGGCTGTTCGACATTGTTGCTCCTCGTTTAGGCGTTAAGACTTTTGACGTAGTTGTGTCTTGAAAGTTTGTCTGAGCGATAACTTATCTGGCTGCGCGGTAGACGCCAAGGACCTTCACGAAGTCAGCAACTTCGCCCAGGTGTTGCAGAGCATTTCTTGCCGGCTCGTCGTTTCCCCGCAGAAAGTCGACATAAAAGACATATTCCCAGGGGCGTCCGCGCATGGGGCGGGATTCAATCTTGCTCAGGCTGATGTCGCGCAACGCAAAAACGCTCAGCGATTTGAACAGGGCGCCAGGAACATTTTTCACTTTGAACGCGATAGAGGTCTTGTCGGCACCGGGCGCGATCAGGCGATGGTAAGCCGCTACCCCGTTTCTTCGCCGCCGGTCGCTGGGCTTTACCGGCACCTTACGAATCAATAAGAATCGGGTGAAGTTTTTCTTGTCATCTTCGATTCCAGCCTGCAGGATTTTGCCGCCATATTCTCGCGCGGCTCGCAGGCTGGCTATGCCGGCGGCATCCGGCAAATCATTTTCAACAACATGCTTCACGCCGCCTGCAGTGTCATAAAAGGGCACCGGTTCAATGCCGCGATGCTGCCGAAAAAAGTTACGGCATTGATCCAGGGCCACCGGATGTGACAGTGCTTTTCGCACCGCGCTCAATTTCACTCCGCGTGCGGTAATCAGGTTGTGCACAATGCGTAGCCGGAATTCGGCTTGAATAAAAACCGGTTGCGTTACCAGCAGATCGGCGTGCTCGGCCACGGTTCCGGCGAGCGAGTTTTCAATGGGAATCACGGCGGCGGCCGCTGATCCGCGCCGCACCCGATCAAACACTTCAGCGGAGCGTGCACACGGCACGATCTGGCAGTGCGGCACCATCGTTTCGGCCGCTTCGTGACTGAACGAGCCCGGTTCGCCCTGAATGGCAACTTTCATTAACAGGCAAGGTAGCTGGAGAAGGCGAGAGAGCGCAAGTCTCAAGGCAGTCGTTGCAGGTTAGAAAATTTTTTCCAGCACCAGCGCATCCACCCCGTTGGAGTAATAACGAGGGTGAGTTTTGACAACGGAATAGCCGTGGCGTTTGTAGAAAGACAGCGCGGATAAATTATCCACGGCGGTTTCGAGCTCGACAGATCGACAGCGGGCGGCGCGCAACGAGTTCTCGGCCGCGCTCAGCAACATCGACCCGGCGCCGGCGCGCCGCGCGGCTGCAACCACGTCAATAGTTATGATGTGGCCGGCGCGAGAGCCAGCCTCAGCAACAATGAAGCCCGCGCACGCGCCCGCCGACAACGGAGCTGCGTTGCTTCGAACCGGCGACGTTTCCACGGCAACCAGGGTGAAGGAACGCGGACGGCGCATGTAAAACCTGAGCTCGGCCCGGGAATAGGCTATGCCAGCAGGAAAACACTCCTGGTCGATGCGCCATAACGTATCGAAGTCCGAAGCGGCGAATTCCCGTATGGCAAATGGCACGAACCATTGTAAATAGGATGGGACCAGTGGAGAGTGAAAGCCAGCCAGCAAAGAACTCTCGATCACCGGCCGTCAGGCAAATCGCACCTGTTTTCCACAGTTTCCCCGCCCAGGAACGACCGAGCATGAAATTTCGGGCCCTTGTCCCTTGCTTCGATGTAGCCCTGAGACGTAACATGAGCATCAAAGGTATGCTGTGGGACGCCTTCTGCTGATCGACGTTGTCTCTTCCGTCGCCGTTCTTGCGCTCTGGTATGTCGTGTTTTCCACCTACAACCGGAAAAAAGGAGCGGTCGCGTTGCGCTGGGTACAGGCTGCCTGCGCCGGCAAAGGCCGCGTAGTTGAATCCAAGTGGATGGGCAGTTCGCGGCTGCAGGCTCGTTTGCATTTTCCTTCGCGCTGGTTTGAGAACGCCCACGTCACCGTCAAATTCCAACCGCGCGCTCTTCCCGTGCAGTGGCTGTTGAGCCGTTGGCATGGTCAGCAGGAGACTTTAACGTTCGAAGCTGATTTGGGAGGTTCGCCGAGCTTTCATCTGGAGGTGGTGCGGCATCGCTGGTCCGCCCACAACCGCGGAAGCATATCGCGCAAACGCGATGAGCGGGAGTGGGACCTGTACCAGCCTGGGCCCATCATCCTGACGACCCGCACCCATTGGAAGCAGGATCCCAGCGCGGAGTTGAGCGCTCTCATGTCGGCCCGGCGGCAGGATATTCTGCAAGTGCACTTCCGGCCGGAGTCGCCGCAGTTTTCCGCGACCGTGCATTTGGAAGCGCTCGCCGACCCGACCGCAGCGGCGAGCTTTGTAAGCGCCTTGCGGGAAATCGCGGCCGGAGCATCGGCGCACCAACAGTAGCGCGGGGGGGTTTCGACGATTTCGGGTTGTGCAGAAATCTGCATACAGTATAAAAGTATTAAATCGCTCTGGATTTAAGATCATTGGCGAGCGCAATATAACTGCAGCAATTGAGCATCCCCCGCTCGAGTACTGCCAGGCAGATCCCTCATTTATGTCAAATCTTTTCCGATGTATGTTTACCCTCGCAGCATTGTTTCCTGTGTTTGCGGGAGCGCAGCCTGTCGTCAGCTTGTCTCCGACCAGCTTGAGTTTCGGCAATCAACAAGTGGGCGTGAATAGCTCCGCTCAAATTATCACCTTAACCAATACAGGCACCTCTTCGTTATCGGTGACCAGCGTCAAGATATCGAGCGCCAACACGACAGACTTCTCGCAGACCAATACTTGCCCATCGTCATTGGCGGCAAATGCGAGTTGCACCATCAGTGTCATCTTTAATCCCACCAAGACCGGGAATCGTTCTTCCGCGGTGAAGATTGCTGACAATGCCAGCGGAAGCCCCCAGAGCGTCGCGATCAGCGGAACCGGCGTTGCGCCTGTCGCGACTCTCGCGCCAGCCAGCATAAGTTTTAAGGGCATACCCGTGGGATCGACGAGCACCAGCACGCCTATCACGCTGACCAATACGGGGACCGCCAGCCTGACCGTCACCAGTGTCATGGCGACCGGAGATTTTTCCCAGGTCAACACTTGCACATCGGCGGCAATCGCCGTGGGCGGAAATTGCACCATCACAGCCAGCTTTACTCCCACCACAACCTGGTCGCGCGGCGGCAGCATCGTCATCACCGACAACGCCTACAACAATCCGGAGCAGGTAATCTTCCTGGTGGGCATGGGTGATAGCGGCGCTGCCGCGAAAGTTTCCACCGCGTCCTTGGGCTTTGGAAGTCATAACCTGGGCACCGTTAGTTCCGCAAAGTCGTTCACTCTGACTAATACTGGCACTGCTGCGCTAAACATCAACAGCATTGTGGCAAGCGGAGATTTCGCTCAGACTAATAATTGCCCGCCTTCCCTAAGCGCTGCCGCTCTTTGCACCGTGAATGTGACGTTTAGTCCTTCCTTTACCGGCAGTCGGCCCGGGTATCTCACGATTAACGACACTGACCCGTCTTTTCTGCAGACCGTGAATTTGAACGGAACCGGCACTCTGGCCAATGCGCTGATCAACATCGATCCTGAACAATCCTCAATTACTCCCACTCAAACCCAGCAATTCACCGCCACGATCAGCGGAACCACCAATCCCACCATATCTTGGGCAGTGGATGGCATCGCCGGCGGCAACAGCACCGTTGGGACCATTTCCTCTGCTGGCCTTTACACGCCTTCCACCACGCCGGCGATGCACCTGATTCAAGCTACGAATGTGAATAACACCCAGCAAACTGCCACCGCCTTTATCGGCGTTAACAACAATGCGGGAACATTCACCGGCAGGAATGACACTCTTCGGACCGGACAAAATCTGAACGAAGTAGCGCTCACCACCGGCAACGTAAACCGCACCCAGTTCGGCAAGCTGTTCACCTATCCAGTGGATGGCTACACATTCGCTCAGCCGCTGTATGTGGCCGGAGTAAATATCAACGGCACACATCACAATGTCGTCTACGTAGCAACCGAGAACGACAGCGTGTATGCCTTCGACGCCGACAACAACGGCACTGGAGGCGGACAGTTGTGGCTCACTTCATTCATTAATCCTGCCAGCGGAGTCACAACCGTGCCGCAGAAGGCCGTCGAAAATGGCAACGACATTCCCATTCAAATCGGCATCACCGGAACTCCCGTGATCGACCCTAGCGCCGGCCCGAACGGTACCCTGTTCGTACTGGCGCGGACCCAGGAAGTCACAAACGGCGTAACCAGTTACGTGCAACGACTGCACGCTCTGGATCTGACGACCGGAGCGGAACAGTCCGGTAGCCCGGTGGTGATCCAGGCTACAGTGGCTGGCACCGGATCGGGCAGCGTCGGAGGCCAGGTTGCTTTTGACACCCTGCGGGAAAATTCGCGCCCCGCGCTTTTGCTGGACAATGGCACGATTTACGTGTGCTGGTCTTCCCTCGAAGACATCCAGCCCTACCACGGCTGGATCATGGGATACAGCGAGACCACGTTGCAGCAGATAACCGCCTTCAATACCACGCCGAATGGGGCGGAAGGTGGTGTCTGGCAAGGTGGGGACGGCGCGATGGCCGATGCCAGCGGCAACGTATTCGTGGTCACCAGCAATGGCACCTTTGACGCCAGCACCGGCGGCACTGATTATGGCGACAGTGTGCTGAAGCTCTCATCGGCGAGTGGGATTCTTTCCGAAGCGGATTATTTTTCGCCCTTTAACCAGGCCGCTCTATCCAGCCTGAATTGGGATCTCGGTGCAGGCGGCGCCATGCTTCTGCCCGACCAGGCCGGCCCCTATCCTCACGTGATGCTGGTCGCCGGCAAAGGCAGCACCGTGTATGAACTGAATCGCGATTTCCTCGGCGGATTCAGCGCCACCGCCAATCAGAACTTGTTAACCATGCCGCTGGTCCTGGGCTCGAGTTTGGAAGGCTCCGGCAATCGCGGCGGTCCGGCCTACTGGCAAGGCCAGGTCTATTATGTGGCGGCCGCCGGCTTCCCCGCCCAGTTCAGCATTCAGGGCGGTTTAATCTCCGTCGCGCCGATCGTGCAATCGACCAAGAGCTTTGGCTATCCCGGAGGGGCGCCCGTTATCTCTGCGAACGGCAACACCAACGGAATCTTGTGGGCCTTGCAAACCGACCGCTACGCCAATGGTTCTCCGGCCACGTTACACGCTTTCGATGCCGCGAATGTGTCCCGCCAGCTTTACACCAGCAGCGACGACGCTACCCGCGACACCGCCGGACCGGCCGTAAAGTTCACCGCTCCGACCGTCGCCAATGGCAAGGTGTACGTAGGCACGCAAACCCAAATTAATGTTTACGGTCTGCTGCCCTGAGGTGGCATTTCAAGCAAGGATGCTGTCGCCAGAGCATTCAGCAACCGGTTTGCTTTCTTAATGCCAAAGCTACAACCCGGATATTTCTATCTTGGGGATGTTAGGCTGTGCTATCGTTCCGGGCCATGAGCAACAGCTTCGACAATCCCACACCGCAGTTCGGCATCGCCGAATATTCCACTCAGCCGCCTGCGAGGAGCTGCCACTTCTGCCAACAACCTTTGGCAGGAAGCTACTATCGCGTGAACGCGGCAACCGCGTGTCCAAGTTGCGCGGATAAAATGCGCACTGAGATGGCCGCAGATAAACATGCAGCCTTCGTTCGATCTCTTGCCTATGGCGTTGGAGCGGCGGTGCTGGGATTGGCTGGATACGCGCTCATAGCAATTCTCCTGCAAGGCTGGGTAATCAGCTACATGTCAATCGGCGTGGGATGGCTGGTAGGTACGGCCATGATGAAAGGATCGAACGGCATGGGCGGCCGGCGATACCAGATTGCTGCAGCCGTCCTTACCTATGCCGCAGTCTCCATGGCGGCAATTCCAATCTGGATTCATTTTGCCGACCAGCGCCGGGAGCAGCGGCAGACGCAGCAGCAAAAACTGGAACAAGAACAGCGGCAATTGGAAAGTGAATCCGGACAAAGTCCATCAGAGTCGGCGCCGCGAACGGCCAAACCACAGCAGCCCGGTCTGGCGAATATAGGAACATGGCTGGAGAGGGCCGTTCTGATCGGTTTGGCGTCCCCGTTCATTCAACTGCAGGGCAATCCATTTTGGGGAGCCATGGGGCTGTTGATCCTGTTCTTTGGAATCAGGATCGCCTGGCGAATTGCCGCTGGCCGTCCCATGGTGGTTTACGGGCCGTTCGCGGATTCTCCGGCGACCCATGCTTAGGCATTACTCAGGCTTATCACGGTGTCGTTCAGAGAAGAGTATCGCTCGCCGGTGTCTTCAGCCGGTCCAGAACTGATGAAGACTTGCGCCCGCTGCTCGCAGGAATTAGCCCCGGACGCCTTAGTCTGCGACCACTGCCACACCCTTACCCACTCCGACGAACTGGAACGGTTGGCTTCCGAGGCCAGAACTCTTGAAGCCAGCGGCGATCGGGCGCGCGCGCAGCAACTCTGGCAGAACGCTCTCCAATTGTTGCCGCCATCGTCTGCGCAAGCGGAATGGATCGGCAAACACACTCAAGCATTGGCACGTTCCGAACCTTCCGCAGGAACTCTTTCACTTCAGACTACGACACCGTGGCGGGGTCGCGTCCAGCTCACTTCAATACTCAGCTTTGTTGCCTTTGTCGCCATTTATTCGGCAGCTTCTGGATGGAAATTTGGCCTCGGTTTCGCGGTCCTTATATTTATCCACGAGATGGGCCACTTCATCGACATCAAGCGCCGTGGTCTGCCCGCCGATATGCCAGTGTTTCTTCCCGGCCTGGGCGCTTACGTCCGCTGGCAGGCCATGGGCGTGCCGCTTGAAACTCGCGCCGCCGTAAGTCTCGCCGGTCCGCTCGCCGGATTTCTTGCATCGCTAGTCTGCGCCGCACTCTGGTGGCAGACCGGTAATCCGCTGTGGGCGGGACTGGCGCGCTCCGGAGCAATTCTCAACTTGCTCAACCTGATTCCAGTCTGGGTGCTCGATGGCGGTCAGGCCGCGCTCGCTCTCAGCAAAGCGGGACGCATCGCTGTTCTGGTCGCTTCCCTTCTGCTGTGGTTGGTGGTCAGGCAGAACGTACTTTTTCTGGTGGCGGCGGGCGCGGGTTACCGGGCATTCTTGAGCAACGACCTTCCCGCTGGTGCGAACCGCTCCACGACTACCTATTACGTGGCAGTTCTGGCGGCCTTGGTGGCTGTAATCTGGTGGATGCCCGGGGAAGGTCTGGGCTTGCCTTGATCTGAAGCGGGATTCATCACACTCTCTTCCGCGTCTTCCCGATTGATAAATCTCTTTTATGCCGCGCATCAGCTTTTTCGATTGTCCACTCACCCTCTCTCACGTTATTCTTCCCAGTTGAAACCCAGCCATTTCAATTGCCTTTGTCCGTGTAACGCTTGCCGACATTATTTTCTGCTGACCAGGGAGACTAAAGGACATCCATGCCTAACGAATTGCGTAATTTCCTGTCACTTACCTACGATGAACTGGAAGAGTTGAATCTGGAAGCCAAGGAGCAGCGTAACAAACGCGTCGCCATCGACAAGATCCAGGAAAAGCGGCTGAAGTATCTGACCGACGAAAAGCGGATCAAGGCCGTCACCGTCATGTTCAGCGATCTGGAAGGCCGCCTGCACATGCTGGATTACGACAAGAAGTTTCTGCTCAATAGCTGGGACAATCTCACCTTTGATGGCTCATCGATTCGTGGCTTTACCGCCCAGCGCGAGAGTGATCTGCGTCTCGGCATCGACTGGTCGGCCTTCTATTGGGCCCCGGCTGACGTCTTCGGTTCCGGCAAGGTTCTGGTCTTTGGCGAAGTTATTGACAAGGGCGGCGCGCCCTACTCTGCCGATATCCGCGGCGTGCTGAAAGGGTATGCCACCGAACTGAACAAGAAGAAGGGTTACACCCTCAATGCCGCCAACGAAATTGAAGGCTTCCTGTTCAAAGGCGCCGATGCCGAGCGCAGCTACCACGAGAGCGGTAAATTCGAATACGTAAACACCGGCGGATACTATCACTCGCTTCCCGGCGATCCGCTTCGCACTTTTATCGACACCACCGCCGAAGTGCAGCGTTCCATGGGCTTTCAGAACGAGAAGGACCATCCGGAAGTTGCGCCCTCGCAGTTCGAAATTAATTATGGATACGGCGAAGTGGTGGCAGCCGCGGATCAGATCCAACTTTACAAGCTAATCTGCCGCCAGGTCGCGACCAACATGGGATTGACCGCTTCGTTTCTGCCCAAGCCGGTGGTGGGCGTAAACGGCAGCGGCATGCACACCAACGTTTCCATTAGCGCAGGCGGTAAGAATCTGTTCTGGGACGCCAAGGGCGAAGAGAAGCTCAGCAAGGCCGGATGGGCCTTTGTCGATCGCATCCTCACCCACGGCAACGATATATGTCTCCTGCTGAATGCCAGCGTGAACGCTTACCGGCGGCTCGATCCGCACTTCGAGGCGCCGAATCAAATCAAAGCCTCCGCGGTGGATCGCGGCTCCATGATTCGCATTCCCATCGGCAACGAGAAGAGCATGAGAGTGGAAGTCCGCTCTGTTGCTCCGGACGCAAACCCTTACCTGGTTCTATATTCGATCTTCAAGACTGGCCTCGACGGCGAGACTTCGAAGATCAAGAACCTGCGCCAGGCTGAACGCTACCTGCCGGACAACATCTACACCGCGCTCGAAAACTTCCGCAAATCCGACTGGACTACGAAGATTCTCGGCGAAGATGTGAAGGGACGTTACGCCGATCTGAAGCAGGCTGCGGCCGACCGCTGCCCGCGCCTGCTGGGAACTTTTGTGAAGGCGCCGGAGGTGCAGTACCACCACGACGTCTACAACCAGTTCCTGTGGAACCTTTTTTAGAAACCAGTTTGCAGAAAAGCCCCGGCCGCCGGGCTGGGGCTTTTTTTCGAGCGCTCAATTTTTAGCGATGACAATTCTCTGACGGACGAGCGTCTACAATGCCCTTCGGAGGCTTCATGGCGAAATCGCGCAGGCAATTTCTGACTCATACATCGCTGGCACTTCTGGGAGCCGCAACCGCGATTCGTACCTCCGCTCAGCAATCTGCCGCATCGCCCCCCGGCGCTCCGCCTGCCTTCGGCACCGGTCCCGAGGTTGGGCCCGAGGTTTCGCCGGCGACCTTCAGCGAAGCGGAAAAATTGGTGCAACTGCAGATGACTGCGGCCCAGCGTGCGATGGCAGCCAGCAGTTGGCGAAAAACTATGGCGTCAATTTACGAACGCCGAACCGGACCGCGAAAGGTTTTCCTTGAATCCACTCTCGCGCCAGCATCGCAGTGGAATCCATCGCTGCCCGGAATCAAATCTCTTCCTGCGCACGACCGATTCATCCGCAGTAATGCCGATCCCGGACCATTGCCCGCGCGTGACGAAGACATTGCATTCTCCTCAGTAGCTCAACTCTCACGCTGGATCGAGCAACGCAAACTTACCTCCGACCGCCTCACCCGCATTTATCTGAAACGCCTGCAGCAGTTTGATCCCAAGCTCCACTGCGTCATCACGCTAACTCGAGATCTCGCGCTGGCCCAGGCAAAACAAGCGGATGAGGAAATTTCCGCCGGCCATTACCGCGGCCCGCTCCACGGCATCCCGTGGGGAGCGAAGGATCTTCTTGATACCGCCGGGATTCCCACCACTTATGGCGCGGAGCCTTTTCGCAATCGCATTCCCGCCGAAGATGCCGTAGTGGTAAAACGCCTGCAGGAAGCGGGGGCGGTGCTGGTGGCAAAGTTAAGCCTGGGCGCGCTCGCGTTGAACGACATCTGGTTCGGCGGACAGACCATGAATCCCTGGCTGATTGAAGAGGCGTCGTCCGGATCAAGCGCCGGCCCGGGCGCAGCCACGGCGGCGGGACTGGTGGGCTTCGCCATCGGCAGCGAGACCGGCGGCAGCATCGTCAGTCCTTCCATGCGTTGCGGAATAACCGGCTTGCGCCCCACCTATGGCCGCGTGGCGCGCACCGGCGCGATGACTCTCTGCTGGTCGCTGGACAAATTAGGTGCGATGACGCGCTCGGTGGAAGACTCCATGCTGGTCCTCCGCGCAATTTCAGGCCCCGACTCCGGCGACCTGGCGAGCGTCCCCAGCAAACTTGATTTCAACGCCAGCGCCAATGTTCATGGGCTACGCGTCGGCTATTTTCCGCAATGGCTCAACCAGAATCCCGCCACGGCCGTCGATCAAGCCGCGGTTGAATTTGTTAAGAAGGTTGGCATGATTCCGGTGGAAGTCTCCATCCCCGACTGGCCTTACGATTCGCTCAACTTGATCCTGTTTGCCGAAGGTGCGGCCGCATTCGAAGAACTTACGCTGAGCGGCGGAATCGATCAACTGAAAGCCCAGGTACCGGACGCATGGCCCAACATTTTTCGCGAAGCCCGCTTTCTTTCCGCCGTCGATTTCGTACAGGCCGACCGCTTCCGGCGCAAAGTTGCGCAAGAAATCGAGCGTGTCTTCTCCCAGGTTGACTTGCTGCTGGTGCCTTCCCTGCGCGACGAGATGCTGACCGCAACCAACTTCACCGGACATCCTTCCCTTACCCTTCGCGCCGGTTTTATTGAAGTTGCGAAAGCCCGCAGCGACTGGGCGCCCGATCCGAACAACCCAATGCCAACATTTTCTCCGCCCCGCCGCGTGCCCCACGGCGTTACGCTGATCGGACGCCTTTTTGATGAAGGAACCATAGCCAGCGCAGGCCTGGCGCTGGAACGTGCCTTCAACGTAGTCAGCCAGCGGCCCCCGGGATTCTGAATTTGCAAGTTGCGCCTTGAACGTAGAACGTCCGACAACTAAGGAGATGAATCCATGAATCGCCTCTCAGCCTTGCTCTTGTTCGCTCTCGAGTTGGCAGCCATTCGCGTTACCGCCCAAGTCAATCCCTATAAGGATGGGACCCCGGGCGTTACCGGTTACCGCTCCGAGGTACTCGCGGAAGTCATGATCCAGGAAGACAAATTCACCCGGCTCGCGGAAGCCATTCCGGCCGACAAATACTCGTGGAGGCCGACTCCCGACGTGCGTTCGTTCGCCGAAGTGTTCCTGCATGTTAGCGCAGCCAATTTCAATCTCTACAAACTTGTAGGTACGCCTCCGCCTGCGGGATTTAACGTACAAGGTTTCGAGAAATCGACCACCGACAAAGCGAAAATCATCGGCATACTAAAAGACTCGTTCGCCCACGCCAAAACTGCAATCAAGAACATGTCGGACGCTGACTTGGATAAGTCTATGGATTGGTTCGGCGGCAAGAATACACAGCGCGGTGTTCTTCTGTTCACAGTCCGCCATGCCGCCGAACACCTGGGCCAGTCGATCGCCTATGCTCGCTTTGCTGGCATCACCCCGCCCTGGACCGAGGACATGCAAAAGAAGCCGGAGCAGAAAAAAGAAACGTCAAAAGAAAAGTAGCGGCGCACGGATTGAAAGAGATCGCTGCTCGAATCCTTCACTTCCCGGCCAAAAGGTGTGCTAGATTCAAAAGCTTCATGGATGCCGCTCCTACCATATCCACGCAGGGCTTAACCCGCCGCTTTGGCGACTTGCTCGCCGTCGACAACATCGAACTGCGCGTGGCGCCGGGCCAATTCTTCGGCTTTCTCGGACCGAATGGCGCAGGCAAGTCCACTACCATCAAAATGCTCACGGGTCTGCTCGCTCCCACCTCCGGGCGGATTAAAATCCTCGGACTCGATCTACAAAACAATCTGGTCGAGGTGAAGCGGCAAATCGGCGTCGTCCCGGAGGGCATGGCGCTTTTTGGTCGCTTAACGGGATCGGAATTTCTTAACTTTGCCGGACGCATGTACGGGCTCGACCGCCTCACCGCCGCCCAGCGCGCCGCGGAGTTGCTGGAGTTCATGCAACTGGCCGACCAGCCGAAAAAATTGGTTACCGACTACTCGCACGGCATGCAGAAGAAGCTGGCCATGGCGGCCGCAGTTATTCATGGCCCCAAAGTTTTATTTCTCGACGAACCGTTCGAGGGCGTCGATGCAATTGCTGCGGGCACGCTTAAAGCCATGCTGCAAGGCATGATCGCCCGCGGCGCCACTATCTTTCTTACCTCGCACGTTCTTGAAATTGTCGAGCGGCTGTGCAGCCACGTCGCCATTATTCACAAGGGACGGCTCGTAGCGCAGGGCTCGCTCGAGCAATTGCGTGCTGGCGTAGAAGCACAAACCCATACTGCATCGGAAAGCGGCCACGGATCTTCCGAGCCCTCGGGCGAAAACTTGACCCTGGAACAGATTTTTTTGCGAACCGTGGGTGGCGAACATCCCGTCGATCAGGAACTTTCGTGGCTGGGATAGGCAACGCCACTCGCGAACTCACTTCACGCAACCAGTTCTCCGCCATTGCCGTTCTGCGTTGGCAACTCTTCGTCAACGCTCTCCGCAGCACTCGCGGCAAACTCGAACTGCTGTCGCAAATTGCCATTGCATTTGCCTTCGCCCTCGGCGGCTTCGGTGGCGCTTTCGGCATGGGCATCTTGGCTTCAATCATGATTTCCGCCGGCAAGCCCGAGTTACTAGCATTGCTGCTATGGTTCGTCTTCTTTTTCTGGCAACTCTTCCCCATCATGACAACGGCGTTTGGCGGCACGGCGGATGCCTCCGCACTGCTGCGCTTTCCCCTCAGCTACCGGTCCTACTTCCTGGTGCGAATCGCATTCGGCGCATTCGATCCCGCTACCGCGGTCGGCGCTTTGTGGACATTGGGAATACTGTTGGGCACCGGCTTCGCCAAACCTCTGCTGCTGCCGTGGGCGTTCCTCGTACTCATCTGTTTTGCCGCTTTCAACCTGCTGTTGATGCAAATGATCTTTGCCTGGATCGAGCGCTGGCTGGCACAACGCCGTACCCGCGAGATCATGGGCGTTCTGTTCATTCTGCTGATGCTGAGCTTTCAGTTGATTGGCCCGCTGGCTCGCCACTTCGGAGGAAAGACGTCTCGGCACGACGTGCAGCGCTATATCGATATTGTGGTTCCCCTGCAACGCATTCTTCCGCCTGGCCTGGCGGGCGACGCCATCGCCCAGGCGGTCTACCCGCGAATCATCACCAGCGTTAGCTCTTTCGGCTTGTTGTGCGCTTTTATTCTGATCATCGGTTACACCCTGCATCTACGGCTCCGAGCCCAGTATCGCGGAGAGAATTTGAGCGAAGTTGCGGCCTCCGCAGAGCGCCATGATCGAAGGTTGCGGCTGGGTTGGAACATTCCAGGACTCTCACCGTCTTTAACCGCGGTGCTCGAGAAAGAAGTTCGCTATCTCCTCCGCAGCGGGCCGGTGCTGCTTACATTAATCATGCCGATATTCGCCCTGGTCGTCATCCGCTTCGGGGCCATGAATTCACTGCGGCAGACTCCGGCTTTTTTCTCGCGTGTACCCGGACTGGCATTTCCTATCGCCGCTGCCTACACGCTGGTGATTCTTACCAACCTGATCTGCAATATTTTCGGCGCGGACGCCGCCGGCATCCAGTTTTTCTTCGCCGCTCCACTGCGCTTCCGTGACATTGTGCTGGCGAAAAATCTCACCCACGCCGGCATTCTGATGGCTGAAGCCCTGATCGCTTATCTCGCCGTGAGCCTGCTCTACGGGCCGCCAGAATTCGCTACTGCCGTAGCCGCCGTGATGGGGCTTGTCTTCGCCGCTCCCTTGAATTTTTCCGTCGGCAACCTGCTCTCCATTACCGCCCCCAAGCGGGTGGACTATTCCTCGTTCCGCAACACCAAGCCTTCCCCCACCAGCGCACTCATCAGCCTGCTGGTGCAACTCTTCCTGATTGGTGTGGGAGTTCTCGTTTTCTGGATCGCCAGCCTCTATGGCAACTACTGGATTGCCTCGGCGATTTTTCTTGGGCTCTCTGCCCTTTCCTTCGGCGCCTACTGGATGATTCTCCATCGCATGGATGGCCTGGCTCGGGAACGGCAGGAAACGCTGCTGGCCGAACTTTGCCGCGCCTGACTTGCACATTTCCGTCGTTAGAACCTAGAATGCATTGCTCTCAATTGAGCCATCCTCTTCTCACCCTGGAGACTAAACATGAAAACAAGAACAGCCGTCTTGACGGTGCTATCGCTTTTCGTCGGTCTAACCATGTGCTTTGCCGCCACCAATCCCAACATCGGCACATGGAAACTCAATGAAGCCAAATCGAAGATATCTGCCGGTTCTCCGAAAAACCTCACCGTGGTCTACACCGCGGACGGAGATAACCTTAAAGCCTCCATCGACGGCGTTGACGGCCAAGGGAAACCAACCCACAACGATTGGACCGGCAAGTTCGACGGAAAAGATTATCCCGTCACCGGCGATGCTAATTCCGACACCAGGGCAGTTAAGCAAGTCGATGAGCACAACGTGGACATAACCGTTAAAAAAGCCGGCAAGGTTACCATGACTGGCCATGCCACCATCTCTCCTGATGGCAAAACCCGCACCCTCACCATCAGCGGCACTGACGCCTCTGGCAAGAAAGTTTCCAGCACCTTCGTTTACGACAAGCAGTAATCTAAGCATTCCCATCCATCGTTGGGGAGGCGGCACAGCCCTAATCGCCCCTCCCCAACGATCTTTTAGGACACGCTTCTCTCTAAGTTGTTGAGCCTAGGTGGAAGTTGTTGATTCTACTGAGAGGCGTTCTGTGGCTACGCTCGCCAGCCTATCACTCATGGCTAAGTTGTTGATTCTTTACGGGCGATGATTCCGGATGCCAAATCTGGATCCAATCCTTCACCAGAATGCCATTTGTTTGCGTTTGCAGGGCCGCTGGACGACTTTAATGTCCGGGGACATCGGTAAGGCCCACCCTTTCGTGTAAGGGGCCTAGGATCGCTTCTGATGCCTCTATTTCTTTAAGCTAACGGCGACCTCGTGAAGAATCAAGCACTTACGAATGCATTGATAAGAATCAAGCACTTACGAGCGCGCTCATAAGAATCAAGCACTTGCACCAGGACTCAACAACTTAGCCGCACTTCGCCTGTCACTTTTTTTCCGGGTGCGCCAGAAACCGGTAGCCGACGCCGCGCACGGTAAGCAGATGCCTCGGATGCGCGGGATCGTCTTCGATATAGCGGCGCAAGCGCACGATGAAGTTGTCGATCGCACGCGTGTCGGTGTCCTCGTGCAATCCCCATACTTCCTCGAGAATCTGTTTGCGCGAGACTACCTTACCGTCGCTTTCCACCAGGTGACGCAATAATTCTGACTCCATCAAAGTCAGGCGGGTGATGTTGCCATCGACTTTGAGTTCCAATTTGCCAAAGTCGATCGTCTTGCTGTTGAAAGAAAAGGTTCCGAAGTCGTTGAGTGCACTGGGATCGGAGGCTTCAACCGGAGGGCTTCCTTGATTGGGCGCAGTGTTCTCGGCTCGCGTCCATTGACTGCGGCGGAGCAACCCCTGCAGACGTGCCAGCAAAATTGAGAGATCAAAAGGCTTGGGAAGATAATCGTCCGCGCCAGCAGCAAAGCCTTTCAGCACATCTTCGGGACGGCTGCGCGCCGTCAGCATCAGCACCGGAACATAATTTCGCGCCGCGCGCAATTCCGAAACTACGCTGAAACCATCTTTACCCGGCAGCATGATGTCGAGAACGACGGCGTCGAAGTTTTCTTTCTTGCCGAGCAAGCGCTCCGTCGCCGCTTCGCCATCGCCAACCACTTCAGCAGAATAGCCTTCGGCCTCCAGGTTGAAACGCAGGCCCTGTGCCAGATGGGCTTCGTCTTCTACGACCAGCACGCGGCTCATGCGCTTGTCCTCATGAGGAAGCCTTGGGCAGTTCCATGGTGATGGTGGTTCCCTGACCTTCGCCCGCGCTCTCGGCAAACACGCGGCCGCCGTGCTTTTGCGCAATCGACTTCACGATAAAAAGTCCCAGCCCGGTTCCCTTCACGTGCGCCAGCGAGCGGTCGTTCACCCGGTAGAAGCGCTTGAAGATGCTTTTCATTTCATCCGCGGGAATGCCGATGCCGTGATCCTGCACCCGCAGCACGACGCGATCTTCATCGCGCATGGCGAGATTCACCAGCACGTCCACTTCTTCGCCGGAATATTTGATGGCATTGTCGAGAACATTGAAAACCGCCGTGCGAAGATCTTCATCGCTACCCAGCACGCGGATGGCTGTGCCGTTGGTCGAACTCTCTTCATAGCGGATAGCTTCCAGCGGCAGATGATGGCGGGCGCGCGCCGCATCCATGCACTCGCGGACCACTTGCCGGAAGTCGACCGCGGCTTTATCGCGCCCCGCCTTCTTGTCGCCGGCGCGGCCGGCGCGCAGCACTTGCTCCACGGTTTCGGTAAGACGATCGGTATCGCTCAGCATCAGCCGGTAGAACTCCTGCTTCTGCGCCTCCGGTAGGTCGCGCCGCTGCAACGTTTCCAGATGCAGCCGGATCGACGCCACCGGAGTTTTCAGCTCATGCGTGACCGCGTTGATAAAAGTGTCGTGCTGCTCACTGCGCCGCAGCTCGCGAACCAGAAAGCTGGTGTTGACGATCATCCCGGCAATGATGAGGGCAAAGAAGATAATCCCAAAAAACAGCAGCACACCCTCGCGCCAGTTGAGGATGATCCAGCCAACGTTGAGCGCAACCGCCAGCGCCACCAGGCCAATGCCCAGGCAGAGAAAGAAGACGATAGTTCCGCGGCGGCTCGTGATGCGCATGGCGTCAGGGTGATTTTACCGCGTTCGGGTCCGCCCGAGTGTTTATGCTGCTTCGATGAAGGCCAACTGGGTAGGCGAAATGCTGCCAGCGTCTTAGTGCAGAGGACTACAGCAGATCCCAGTCCTTGCGGGAGCAGTCTTTTGGGCGAGGGCCATCCCACTTCTGCTTAAACTCGTGCTCGTACTTTTCAATCGATGCGCATTTGGCGTTGCGTATCCATTCGAGTGCCGTCTCGTAGTCGTCACCGCCGATATATCTGAGCTCACCGATTGTCCCCTCGTACAAACAGGACATCTTCAGGACTATTTCCTCTGTGTCCTTAAAGGCCCGATCGAGGTCTGGGAGGGTCAGTCTTGCTCGGGCGGCCAATGCGCTCGGCTCGGCGATTGTTTTCGGATCGAGATGAGCAAGCCATCCGTTCCGTCGTTCGCCGATAGATGCGATGACCGGATCGAGCCCGATAACCATCTTCTGGCATTCCGCTATCGCCTTCCTGACCTCCTGCCCGCTGCCGCGCTGGAAAGTACCTGCCTCATGTTCCGCCCGTTTCAACATCTTGGGCACAGACATCGTATCCCTTGTCGCGTCGTAGAGCCTCGCGACAGCCATCTGCGCGAGCTCCAGCCCGCCATCAATCGCCATACCGAAGAAGGTCGGCGCGGTCTGGATAAGCACAGGGTCCGCGCCCAGCAAACCCCGTGCGGTATCGAGGTAGGTTTTTCCCACCAGTACCTGCTTCTTCAACGCATCAAGAATCTGCTTTAACGTAGGAGTCGACGACAACAAACTCTCCCCTTGCTCCACCTTGCATGAGGTGGCGAGCGATGGCGGGCCCCATTATACGAGTAACGTACTGGGGTGGGATGGATGAGTCTAATGGGGGGCTGGCCCCCTTTAGTTTTTCTACCGGTCCCTAGAACGGCTGAAAGGAAAGCATCGATCAAAAAGAGACCCGCCGAAGTGGCGGGCCTGATTCTAAAAAAGTACGAGCTTCTCTAGTCCCCCGCAGCCGCGCCCTCGGGCAGCGCGTCCACGATCATCCGGCCATTCGGCGTCGGAACCAAGCCCGCTTTCACA
Source organism: uncultured Acidobacteriota bacterium (assembly GCA_963758565.1). Classification (GTDB taxonomy): domain Bacteria; phylum Acidobacteriota; class Terriglobia; order Terriglobales; family Acidobacteriaceae; genus Sulfotelmatobacter. Next base: position 671,674 of record CAVWVX010000003.1, read on the forward strand.
TCGGCCAGCTTGACGCGCTTGATGTCCCAGGCCAGGCCGAGTGTTTTCAGCATCCAGATCCCGTACCAGTTCATGTCGACTTCATACCAGGTGAAGCCATGCTGCGCGGCGGTAGGATGGGCGTGGTGATTGTTGTGCCAGCCTTCGCCGAAGGTGAGCAGAGCGACCCACCAGCTGTTGGTGGAAAGATCGCGCGTGGCGAAGCGGCGCGTGCCCCAGGAGTGCGTCGCCGAATTGACCAGCCAGGTAGCGTGCAGGCCGACGACCGTGCGCATGAAAATTCCCCACATCAAAAACGGCATGCCGCCGATGGCGAGCAGAATCAAGCCCAGCACAATCATGGGAACGTAGTGATATTTGGTGATCCAGACGTGGAATTTATCCTTGGCGAGATCAGGAACATAGCGGGCCAGCGTGGTCGTATCGTGGTGCATGGACTTGCCCATCAGAATCCAGCCCATGTGCGCCCACCATTTGCCCTCGATGGGCGAATGCGGGTCGCCATCCTGATCGGAAAACTGGTGATGGATGCGGTGTGTGGCCACCCAGAAAATCGGTCCGCCCTCAAGCGCCAGCGTGGCGCAGACGGTAATAAAATACTCCACCCACTTGGGAGTCTTGTAGCCGCGGTGCGTGAGCAGTCGATGGTAGGCCATGCCGATGCCCAGGCTGCCCGAAACCCACCACAGGAACATGGCGACGAATAACGCCTTCCAGGTAAAGAAGAAAAGCGCGGCGACCGCGCCCACATGAAACAGCGCCATAAAAATGGCCGTAATCCAATTTACTTCGCCGTTTGCCGCTTGCCGTTTTTCCAGACTTTCGAGTTGCATTTCCAAGAGGGTCCCCATTTCGGCTGGTGTTACCGCTTTATCTAACGTACCAAGGGATGGGGCTAAGCACTGTAATACTTGTGTAATAGCGGGCGGAGAAGTCGTTACGGAGGTACTAAGACCGGAAGGAATTAAAAAGGGCGCGGCCTAAGCCGAGCCCTTGAACGATCTACAGCCTGCTGGAAGCTGGGCGAACGAGGGCGTCCGCCGCTCCACGAGTTAGGCGCTTTTCGGCATCTTCGCCATCATCTCTTTCATATTCCGATCCATCTCTTCCGGAGACAGGTCCGCTTTGTGGGTCGCGATCGACCACTTGTGTCCGAAAGGATCCGCCAACTTACCATAGCGGTCTCCCCAGAACATGTCGCTCACCGGCATCTCCACGTTCGCTCCCGCCTTCACGGCCTTGTCAAAAGCTGCATCCACATCGTCGACGTAGATGTGCAGAGCCATGCTGGACCCGCCATTCGCCAACGGCGACATCGAACCATACTCAGGAAATTCGTCAGCCATCATCACGATGGAGTCGCCGATCATCAACTCCGCGTGCATCACTTTGCCATCGGCCCTTTTCATCACGCCTCGTTCTTTAGCGCCAAAAGCTTGCTTGTAAAATTCAATCGCGCGCTGGGCGTCGCGAACCGTCATATGTGGTGTGAGTGTGTGGTATCCCGGGGGAATTGGTTTTACCGTCATGTTGTCCTCCTCAGAAAAAATTCTTCGCAGAGCAGCTTACACCAAGATTACGGCGGCTTTTGTCAAAGGAGTGTTACAGCTGGTAGTGCAAGCTCAGAAAAACCGGGTCACGCCTTCTTTTAAAACCACCACGCGATCCTCAACCCCAGCCTGCTCAGCCTCTTGCGCGAGAAGCTGCAAGGGCTCATCCACCGGCTCATGCGACAGCCGAAAAGTTCCATAGTGCATGGGGACCATCCAACGGGATTTCAGATCGAGGAATGCCCGCATGGCGTCGGCGGGGTCAGTATGTACATTGCGGAAAGTGGAGGGATTGTAAGCGCCAATGGGAAGCAGCGCCAGTTCCGGAGCCAGGCGTTTTCCAATCTCGCGGAAGCCGGAGAAATAGGCGGTGTCGCCGGCGTGATACACGGAATGCTTCCCGGCTTTCAAAACATACCCACCGTAGCCGCGGTGCGAGTCTTTCAGGATGCGCGCTCCCCAGTGCCGCGAAGGAACATGCGTGACGGCCAGGCCGCTATGCCGGGAGGTATTCCACCAATCGAGTTCGATGATTTCTGAAAACCCTAAATCCGAAACCAGGTCGGTCACGTGGCTGGGGATCACAATCGCAGGGGCTTTGCCGTGCCGGCGCAGGTTATTGTGCACGATCGCGCGCAGCGAGGGCCGGTGCAGATGATCGAAGTGAGCATGGGTCACCAGGACCATATCGATCGCGGGGAGATCCCGCACCCGCAGTCCCGGCCTTCGCAGCCGCTTTAACACGAAGAGCCAACGCGCGAAATTCGGATCGACCATCACGCTCTGCCCGCCCATCTGCAAAAAGAAGCTGGAGTGACCGATGAAGGTAACCCCTAATTCCCCATGAGTGACGAACCGGGGCTTATGAATTTCGCCGGAGAGCGGAGTAACCGCCGAATGGCGCACCAGTCGCCCGAACTGCGACGCGCGTTTGCGCAGGGCCGAATTGCGAAGCGTAGCTTTGATCATCCCTGGATCGCTCGATGGTTGGATGATTTTCTGAAGTTGATAGTTTTATTTTAGTCCACTCTCGAAGGGAACGCGCGTGATTGTGCCGGTTCCCGGGATCGATCATCCTCTTCTGCGCACTCTTCTGAAACCGAACGATATTAAGCTGATCAAATAAAAAATTATTTTTAAACTGCTTAGCTTGACCCCGCTCGTGCCCCTCATATCTAATTCAACCAGCTTTCCTGCAAGGAGACTTTACGCAATGCGCGTCGCTTTCTTAGGCTTGGGAATTATGGGACATGCCATGGCCACCAACCTGGTTAAGGCCGGTCATGAAGTTACGGTGTGGAATCGCACTCCGGGCAAGATGATTGAAGGCGCGGGCATTGCTCCCACTCCAGGGGCCGCGGCGCAGGGAGCAGAAGTCGTCTGGCTCTGCGTCTCCGACACTGCTGCCGTGGAAAAGATTCTATTTGGTCCCGAGGGCGTTGAGGCTTCGCTGGCCGAAGGCAGCATTATTGCGGATTCGAGCACGATCTCACCATCCGCCACCGTCAAGTTTGCCGAACGCCTGCGCGCCAAAGGTATTTCCTACGTGGATGCACCCATGACCGGCTCGAAAATCGGCGCCGCCAATGGCACCCTGATTTTCATGGTCGGAGGCGAGGACGCAACCATTCAACGCCTCAACCCTCTGTTCGCCGCCATGGGCAAAAAGATATTTCGCATGGGCGAAACCGGTAAGGGGCAAGCGACGAAGCTGGCGATGAATCTCCAGATCGCCTTGATTTTTGAGGGCGTGGCTGAGGCGCTTACGCTGGCCACCAAACTTGGAGTCGACGCGAAACAACTCTTCTCTCTGATCGACGCCACTATGGTTCGCTCCGGAGTCGTCGAATACAAGGCTCCCTTTATTTTGCAGCGCGATTTCACCCCAAACTTTCCCCTGCGCCTGATGCATAAAGACATCCGCCTGGCGCTCGAGGCCGCAAAAGAAGCGCGGGTGAAGCTGCCTGCGCTGGAAACCGTGGAAGAAATCTACGAGATGGCAACTGAGGATGGGCATAGCGATCTGGATTATGCCGCGACGCTTACCCTTCTGGAAAAATGGGCGGGAGTGCAGGTAAAGGGCGAGGCCGCGTAGGCAATAGTTTTCCGAAACGATTTCAGTAAGCGAGAAGGATCCTCAAGTCGCGCAGGTTATTCCCTGTAGGGCCGGTCTCGACCGCATCGCCCAACGCCGCAAAGAGCGGGTAAGCGTTGAACGTCTGCAGCGCTGCCAGAACATTTTTTCCGCCCGCCTGCGCCCGGCTCATGGTGCTGCCATCGGCGACGGCGCCGGCCGCGGGACTGTTGCCATCGATACCATCGGTCCCGGCGCTGAGCACGGTAATTTTCTCTCCGGCAATCTTCCGCGCACACTCGAGGGCGAATTGTTGGTTGCGCCCGCCAATACCTCCGTTGGTGACTTTCACGGTGATTTCTCCACCGGAAATGAGGCACACGCGCGGCGAAAGTTTTCTCAACTCGCGCACTCGCTGCAGAAGGTATTCCGCGGCGCGTTCGTAGTCCCAATCGTCGCAGGAATTATCCACATGGACCACGAAGCCGGCTTTCTCAGCGGCTGCTCTGGCCTGCTCCACTGCGGTTTGGTTGGAAAGAATTGTCCACCAGCGCGAGCGGTAAAACGCCTGGTCATCGGATTTCGGCGTCTCGTCCAGAGCATGCCGCTCGAATAATTCCCGGACGGAAGCTGGGAATTGCGGCAGCAGAGCGTATTGCTCAGCGATGCGGTAACAGTCTTCCACGCTGGTGGAATCGGGCATGGTCGGTCCCGAAGCCAAAGCATCAGGAGCATCGTCGGGCACATCGGAGATCAAGATGGAAACCTGTTGCGCCGGAAAGGCCGCTTGCGCCAACCTTCCGCCTTTGACAGAAGAAAGATGTTTGCGGAGGGCATTGATCTCGGCGATGGGGGCCCCTGAAAGCACGAGTGCCCGGTAGGTGGCGATCAAATCTTCCAGCGAGATTTCATCGTCGATGGGCTTCTCTACCATCGACGATCCCCCGCCGCTGAGCATAAAAATAACCAACGATGCGGCGTTTTGAGCCTCCAGTAATTTGCGGATGGCACTGGCGGCCAGAATCGATTCCGGGTTAGGCGTGGGGTGTCCGCCTCGAAAATAGCGGAAGCCGCGCACTTGCGCCGGGGGACCGGTAGAGCTGACTACGATGCCTTCGATCGAAGCTTCTCCAACCTGTTGGATCAGCGCCTCGACCATTGAGTGTGCTGCTTTGCCAATGGAGACTACGACCACGCGCGAGAACGACTGCAAATCATAAAGGTCTTCGCAGATACGCAACACGCCACGCTCACAATGCAGATTGCGCGTGAACGCGCGAGATATGGAAGCCTCGGCCAGCGCATGATGAAAAATTCTGCGCGCGGTGTCGCGCATCGGAAGAAATTCTAACTCGTTCTCGGCTTCTGGCATGGCGGGGTTATAAAGAGTTCCGAACGATTTCGTGGCGGACCCAATCTTCAACAGTTTCCCGCATTTCGCGCAAGCGTCCTTCGAAGAAATGATCCGCGCCTTCAATGATGACAAGTTTTTTCGGCTCCGGAACGTCAGCCACAAGGGCTTCGAGTTTCGGCCGGGGACCGAACTGATCGCGTCCACCGCTGACGAACAGTTTGGGTTTAGTGCAGTCGCTTAGAAAATTGAAAGTATAAGTGCGCGGCGCCTCGCTGTCAGCCGCAACGGGAATCGCTGGAACACCAAGACCAATGACTGCTTTCACGCGGGAGTCGGCGCAAGCGGCACGCAATCCCACGGCGGCGCCGAAGGAAAATCCCGCGAATACGATCGGCAGATGAAACTCTGCGTCCAGCCAGTCGAGGGCGGTGCGGACATCTTCGACCTCGCCCTGGCCATGGTCATGTTCACCGGTGCTAAGCCCCGCTCCACGAAAGTTGAAGCGCAAAACCGGAAAGCCAAAACTATTCAGCGCCTTCATGGCGTGAAACACCACCTTGTTATGCAGCGTGCCGCCAAAAAGCGGATGAGGGTGGCAAACGATCGCGGCGTACGTAGGATGCTCGGAACCTGCATTGAGCAGGGCTTCCAATCTTCCGGCGGGACCTTCCAGGAAGAAAGATTTGATGGTTGGGTTCGGTGCGGGCACGAGCAATAGATTACAGGAAAGCTGCGTAGGAGTTTCGAGTCGCGAGTCGCGAGTTACGAGTGAAAGCATCTCGCTACAGGCCTGCGGGAAGCACGCGACCTTACTGCATTTGATTTTGCGGCTCGGGGCTCGAGACTCGCGACTCGAAACTGGGTGTTACTATCTTTTGCAATGGACGCCATCACGCTTACTCGCCAACTCATCGACATTGAATCCATCTCCGGAAATGAAGCTGCGGTAGGAAATTATTTATATGGCGAGCTTTGCCGCGTTGGCTACCAGACCCGGCGAATGGCAGTGGAAGGCGATCGCTTCAATCTTTACGCCACTTCTCCGGAAGAACCGAATCCTAAAGTCGTTTTCTCCACCCACATGGATACTGTTCCGCCGTTCATTGCTTCCTCGGAAGATTCAGAGCGCATTTACGGAAGAGGCGCGTGCGATGCCAAGGGCATTATCGCCGCCCAGATCGCGGCCTCCGAGCGCCTGCGGCAGCAAGGCATCTTTGTTGGACTGTTGTTCGTAGTGGGCGAAGAGCGCGACAGTCTGGGTGCGAGAGTTGCGAACGAATACGCGGCAAACCAAGCCGGGCATCGCTGCAAGTTTCTGGTGAACGGCGAACCCACGGAAAATCGTATCGCTCTGGCCTCGAAGGGAACCTTGCGGGTAGAAGTGACCGCCGCGGGCAAAATGGCTCATTCGGCCTATCCGGAATTGGGAGAATCGGCGATCGACAAACTGATTGAGGCTCTGACGCGATTGCGGGCGATGGCTTTGCCCAGCGATCCGGAAGTTGGTCCGTGTACGCTGAACATTGGATTGATCGAGGGCGGACGGGCTCCGAACGTGATTCCGGATTACGCGCACGCGGATTTGCTTTACCGGTTAATCGGTCCGTCGCAGGACTTGCGCAAACAGATTCTGGAAACTGCCGGCGATCAAGTGAAGGTCACTTTCCCACTCGAACTTCCCTTCCTGCGGTTTCGAAAGATCGAGCAGATTCCCACTATGATCGCTGCTTTCACCACTGACATTCCCAAGCTCACGAATTGGGGAGAGCCTCTGCTGATCGGCCCAGGATCGATCCACGTGGCGCATACAGATGGCGAGTTCATCGAGAAAAAACAACTGGCGGAGGCGGTGAAGCTGTATTGCGAGATTGCGAAAACCGTTTTGGAGTCTTAATCCTCGTTTTCGTGCGTTCAACTCCGAAGGTCACTTGGCTTGATAGAGGGTTACGTTCACCGCCTCAGAAAAGCGAGTGAAGTCGTGGTCATTGGTAAAAATCTTCCAATTACGGCGGAAGGCGGCGGCACAAATAAGGAAATCAGCCGGCGAACCTGAGATTCCGCGCGAGCGGCAGCGGTTGTGGATGTGGGCGGCCTCTTCATAGTCGGCTTGGTTGAGTACGGGTTCATCGAAGGCGCGCAATTGGTCGCGGAGCCGGACGAACGTATTTTCGTGACGAACTCCAGAGAGAAGTTCCTGCCGGATCGGCCCCAAAAGTTGGGCGTGACCGTCGCGGATAAGCTCGCGCAAAGCGGAAACCAGCACCTGCTCCGTGGCAGCGAGGTTCGTGGGAGTGCGGCGTAGAGCGAGCGACCAGATGGATGTGTCGACCAGAACGCCCATGGTCACCTGCGCTTTTGGCGACGCTCGGCTTTGTAATTGTAGGTTGGATCGAAGTCGATTGAGCCGAACGATTCCAGAATCTTAAGCTGTTTGCGGCGCTTCACATATTCGGCGAGGGCGGCGGTGACGGCTTCCCTCTTGGTTTTGTGACCGCCGGCGTCAAGGGCAGCCTCAATCAGTTTGTCGTCCAGGGCAAGATTGGTTGCCATGTGTAGATTGTTACACACTTTCATGTGTGGAAACAAAGGTGAAATGTTACCGATCCCGCAGTCTGCGGCCGGTTTCATTCGAGCCCTCATTGCAGCGCGGCCTGGCCAAACACCTTCCGAGGGTGAGAGTAAAATTGGGCACACATGAAGAAATGGACCGCTGTTTTTATGCTTCTTGCCGCGTCAGCGGGTGCGGTCGAAACCGACATCCACTCGATCGCCGCCGCCGTCGATGAGCACTACAACCACCTCCACACCCTGCAGACGGAATTCACCGAGGTCTACCGGGGCTCAGGAATGGAGCGGACCGAATCGGGGACGCTCTGGCTGGCTAAGGGCGGTCTGAAAAAACCTGGCAAGATGCGCTGGGAGTACCGTTCTCCCAGGGAGAAGCTCTTTGTGAGCGATGGCAAGGACGCGTGGTTTTACGTTCCGGCGGACCGGCAGGCGCGGAAAACCGATGCCAAGACCTTGGAAGACCTTCGATCTCCACTTGCTTTCTTGCTGGGTAAAAGCAAGCTGGAAAAGGAGTTGCGCGGGCTTTCTGTGGCTTCAGACTTGAAAGCCGCGACCCCGGGCAACGTTATCTTGCGGGGAGTTCCGGAGGCTTTGGCGGGAAGGGTGAGCGAAATTTTGCTGGAAGTGACGCCGGAGCACCGTATCGAGCGCATCGAAATACATGAAGGCGATGCATCCGTTACGGAATACCGCTTCAGCAGCCAGAAGGAGAATGGGCCCATCGCAGACGGACAATTTAAGTTTAGCGCCCCATCGGGAACGGAGATCATTGAGGGCGAGTCCCAGCCCTAAGATTTGGTTAGGATGCAACGCTTACGATATTGATTTGAAAGGGCTTAACTACTCATCAGGTCCACAAGCAGCCTCACACCGAAGTCCGTCGAGTAATTTGCGACGGACATTTCCGCGCGACACCACCGGCAGTTACTTGAGGTACTTGAAAGAGCAAGAGTTGTGCTGTTCGGCGACAAGGATTGAGAGCAGGAATGTTAAACTGAGCCGATAGGGTCGTCCGCCAGATGGCCAGATTAGGAGCCGGCGGGTCGCTTCAAGAATCGGAAACAATGGCAGAGTTCGTCGTAAAACTCGCGGACGAGCGTGGACACACCCACCAGCAGGTGGAGCAAGGCTACTCGGTGGCGGAGGTGCGCGAGCGCTTTGCCGCCCAGGGCTACCTGGTTCATTGGGTGAAGCCGCAGGGATTGATGTCCGGCAGTTTTGGATCCGGGCGGCGGCGCAAGCTGAAAAATGCTTCGTTTCTAGTTTATAACCAGCAGTTTCTGACGCTGATCAAGGCTGGCCTGCCCATTCTGAATTCGCTGGATCTGTTGATCAAGCGGCAGAAGGATCCCCACCTCAAGCAGATTCTGGATAACGTGCGGGAGCGCGTTAAGGGCGGAGAGTTGCTCTCCGACGCATTTGCCACTCATACCGCAGTACCCAAAATCTACACCACCACACTGATGGCCGGCGAAAAGAGCGGCAACATTGATGAGGTACTGACCCGCTATATCAACTTCCAGCGGCTGGCCATGAGCTTCCGCAAGAAGCTGTTCGTATCGCTGATTTATCCCACGCTCCTGGTCAGCGTGGTCACCATCATGGTGATGTTTCTATTCACCTACGTCGTGCCGAAGTTCGCCGAGTTGTTCAACAGTCTTGACGCGAAGTTGCCGGCAATCACCTTGTTCATGCTGTCGGTGGGTGTGAATGCGCAAAAGTATTTTCCCTTTATCGCAGTGGGGCTGGTCTTGGCAGGATTTGTATTTTGGCAGTGGCGAAAGACGGACAGCGGCGCCGACCAGATCGACCGCGTGATTCTCAGCCTGCCGTTGTTAGGCGACATCCGGCTGAAGCATCAGGTGGCGACTTTTTCGCGCATGCTCTCCACCCTGTTACAGGGCGGCTTGCCGCTGGTGCCGTCGATGGAGACAGCGGGTGAGTCCATGACCAGCCGGCGCATCGTGAAAGGCATCATGCGCGCCAGCGTCAGAGTGCGCGAAGGGCAGGGGCTGGCGAGCAGCCTGGAAGAGCAGAAAATTTTCCCTGATCTTGCGGTGGAAATGCTGGAAGTCGGAGAGTCCACCGGAGCCTTGCCGGCGATGCTGAATTCGGTGGCGGAATTTTACGAAGAAGATGTGCAGACGGCGCTGGGTGCGTCGATGGCATTGATTGAACCGCTGATCCTCATCGTGATGGCGGTGTTTGTGGGCGGCGTGTTGATCTCATTATATTTGCCGATCTTCAGTTTAGGCATGCAGAGCGCTCACTGAGCGGGCAGTACAGGATGAAGGCGGGTGTTTAAGCCAATGGCAACAGCAGACAAGAAATCACTTTTCGTTCACGGCGATAACGGCGGGAAAATGGTGAGCACGGGAAATCCGCTCACCGACCTGGAGCGCGCCCAGGATGTGGCGCGACGCTACCGCTGCGAATTCGTCGACCTCACGGATTTTCAGCTGCATCACGAGTTGTTCAAGAAATTTTCGCCGGAATTGATGTTTCGCTACAAGTTTGTGCCGCTCGAGGAAACGGCGGACGGCAAGCTGGCGATCGCGATCGCCGATCCCAGCCAGCTGATGATGATCGATGAAATCAGCCTGCTGCTGCAGAAGCGCATCGTCACCAAAGTTGCCACCCTCAAGCAGATCGACAACATTCTTACCAAGACCGAACAATCGCAACGCGTTCTGGAAGAGGCCAGTGAAGGCTTCCAGATTATTCGCGAAGACGAAGCGACGGGCGCCGAAGAAACGCTGACCATCGACAAGCTGACCGCGGCTGGAGATTCGAGCCCGATCATCCGGCTGGTCGACACCACAATTTTTACCGCGTTGCAGCGGCGAGCTTCCGACATACATATCGAGACGCGGGACGATTCGGTGGTCATCAAGTTCCGTATCGATGGCGTGTTGACCCAAGCCATGCCGCCCATCGGCAAAGAGCATCACTCGACCGTGATTTCGCGTATCAAGGTCATGAGCGAACTGGATATCTCCGAGCGCCGCGTGCCGCAAGACGGACGATTCCGGGTGAAATACAACGGGCGTGCCATCGATTTCCGCGTGTCGATCATGCCATCGATTCACGGCGAAGACGCCGTGCTGCGTGTGCTGGATAAGGAATCGATGAGCGAGAAGTTCCGCTCGCTGACCTTGGAAGTGGTTGGCTTTGACGAAGATGACCTGAAAAAATTCCGGCGCTACATCAAAGAGCCCTACGGCATGGTGCTGGTGACGGGACCGACGGGCAGCGGAAAAACAACGACGCTGTACGCCGCGGTGAACGAAATCAAGACCGACGAAGACAAGATCATTACCATTGAAGATCCGGTCGAGTACCAACTGCGCGGCATCACCCAGATTCCAGTGAATGAGAAAAAGGGACTGACCTTTGCCCGCGGCTTGCGTTCGATTCTGCGCCACGATCCTGACAAGATCATGGTCGGCGAAATTCGCGATCAGGAAACGGCGCAGATCGCCATTCAGTCCGCCCTCACCGGACACCTGGTGTTTACCACGGTCCATGCCAACAACGTGGTCGACGTGATCGGGCGATTCTTAAACATGGGCGTGGAGCCCTATAACTTTGTCTCGGCATTGAACTGCATTCTGGCGCAGCGGTTGGTCAGGCTGATTTGCGAATCCTGCCGGACGCAGGTGAATTATGCTCCGGAGATTTTGGAAGCGAGCGGCCTCGATCCGGCGCAGTGGTCGAAGGTTCCATTGTATGAAGGTCCGGGATGTATCGAGTGCGCCGGCACAGGATTCCGCGGGCGAACGGCAATCCATGAATTGCTGGATTTGAGCGACCGCATCCGGGAAATGATTCTGGCGCGGAAGCCGACCTCGGAAATCCGCCGGGCGGCGCGCGAGGAAGGCATGCGCTTCCTGCGCGAATCGGCGCTGGATAAAGTCCGGCTGGGTCTGACCACTTTGAAAGAAATCAATAAGGTTACCTTCATTGAGGCCATGAGGTAGAAGGGCAGCGGCTCGGGATCAAATTCCTATTTCAGTGATCCTGACCTCATAACCCCTGATACCTGCCCTGTGCCCTATCAGGTATTGCAATTCACACGATAAGGCGTTTGAATTAAAGAAGATCGAATGAGTCCCAACTCCAATACGGCGAAGCCCAAGCTGGCTTGCGAAATTTCGGCAGACCGCATCCTGGTAGGACGGCTGAGCGAGGATGGTCATAGCCTGGAAGCTTGCGCGGCGCGTGAACTGGCGCCGGGAAGCGTGGTGCCGGACCTGGTTGAAGGGAACCTGCGCCAGCGCGATGCCGTCAAGGCTGCGGTGGAAGCTTCGCTGGATAGCGTAGCCGGACGCACGCATGATGTGATTGCGGTGGTGCCCGACGCGGCAGTGCGTGTGGTTCTTCTGGAGTTCGATACCCTGCCCTCCGACTCCGCCGAAGCTGCCGGTGTGGTTCGCTTTCGGATGAAGAAATCTTTGCCGTTTGATGTTGATAAAGCTCGAGTCTCTTATCATGCGCAGAAATCGAAGGATGGGGTTCGCGTGGTGGCTGCGGTAGCACTGGCGAGCGTTGTGGAAGAGTACGAAGCGGCGATCCGGGACGCGGGATATAGTCCTGGCGTGGTTTTGCCTTCCATGCTGGCGGCCCTGGGTGCTGCCGAAGCGGCGACCCCAACGCTAGTGGTGAAGGTGGACGCCCGCACGACCAGCATTGCCATCCTGAATGCAGACCAGTTGCAACTGTTCCGCACGCTGGAGAACACGCGCGGCGTAACTATTACCGGAGACCAACTGGCGGAGGAAGTTTATCCCTCGGTGGTTTTCTTTCAGGATACTTATCACCTGAATATTGAAAAGATTTTTGTGGCCGGTATCTCCGACACCGGAAGCGCGGCGCCCGCGCTGCAAGCGCAGACAGGGGCTGAAGTGCGCGAGTTGGTGAGCCCCTCGCAGCTGGGCGTAAACGCCGGCAGTTCAGTGCCGCGCTGGCGAATGGCCGGCGTGGTGGGAGCGTTGATCTCTTAAAAGCGGTACCCAGTACCCGGTACCCAGTTGCCAGTAAGAGCAACGGAGTGGAATCGGGGAAATTGACTGGCACTGGCAATTTTTTTGACTGGGTACTGGGTACTAGCAACTTCTTATGCGTCTTGATATCAATCTCGCGAGCCAGCCCTACGAGGATGCGCGGCAGTTTTGGGTGCGCTGGGGCAGCGCTCTGGGTGCGGTCGCCATTCTCACGCTGGCGCTGATGACCATCACCATTACGGAATGGTTTCATGCTCGGCGCGACCACGCCACGATTTCCGATTTGAAGTCGCAGATCGCGCAGCGCGACCTTACCCGTCAGCGGGCCGAGGCCTTTCTGAACCAACCGGAGAACCGCGCCATCCGCGATCAATCTCAGTTCCTGAACGGACTGATCGAGCGCAAGGCGCTTTCCTGGACTTACGTGCTGGAAGACCTGGAAAAGGTGATGCCGGCGCGAGTGCATCTGGTCTCAATTCATCCTGAACTCGACGACGAAAACCAGTTGCGTTTGAAGTTAGTAGTAGCCGGCGACTCGCGCGATAAGGCGCTGGAGTTGCCTCGCCGCATGGAAGATTCGAAGCATTTTTCGCAGACCTATATCGAGACGGAAAACTCGGCGCAGCCTGGCACGGGGGACACGATCCAGTTCACCATCGATGGAGTTTACATACCGGAAGTGGCGGCGCTAGCCATACCCAAGTCATCCACGGTGGCGCCGAAGGCGGCAACTCCGTCCGGGAAAAAGCCACCGAAGATGCCACCGCCCAAGGGGAAAAAGCCCTGATGCCTGACCTTCGCCAAGCCCGGAAAGAAATTAAAACCTCGCTGGCCATCATGCTTGCCGTGGATGTGGTAGCGATGGCAGTGTTGTTTTCGCCGCTGGTGGGCTCGAGCGAGTCGCGGCGCCAGGAACTGAATCAACTTTGGGCGGAGCTGCAAACCAAAACGCGCCAGGTCGAGCCGCTGAAGAATCTGGATAAGAAAGTAATCACCGCCAACCAGCAGATTACGGACTTCTACAAGAAGCGCTTCCCTTCCCAGGATTCGCAAATCATTAGTGAATTCGGCAAGCTGGCGGCCGCCAACGGAGTGCGCATCGATCAGGCCAAATATCCGGTCAAGGTGGATAAGGCCGCCATCGAGGGAGTGCTTCCGGTGGAGATGGAAGCGGAACTGGAAGGAAATTACGTTTCGTTGGCAAAATTTATCAACGCCCTGGAACGCGACGACATGTTCTTTCTGATCAGCAGCATTCAACTGGCGGGCGAGCAGAAAGGGCCAATTAAGTTGCAAATGAGGCTGGAAACTTATTTAAAGGCGGGTTCGTAGTGAAGCTGGGCACTGAAAACCGGAAACAGTTGATCGCCGCAGGCGTGCTGGGAGCGGTGTTGCTGCTGGTGGCGGCCTATGAACTGACCAGTTTTTCCTCGACCAACGCTTCTACCGCGAGCACAGCTTCCAACGTCCCCGCGCCGGTCGCGCCAAACAGCACTCGTCCCGCATCGCGGCGCAACGCGGCGCCGGCAAAAAAAGAAAAAACTCCCCAAAGTTTGGATCCCACCCTGCATCTTGAGCAACTCGCCCTCGCCGAGCAGATCAAGTACGAAGGTTCGGGAAGAAATATTTTCGTGGCACAGGCCGATGTGGAAATTCCCAAGGCGATTGGATCGGGCGTGACCGACAAGCCAGATGCGGCAGCGTATAGGCCTCCGCCCGCGCCTACCCAGCAACCGATTCCGCTGAAATTCTTTGGCTTCGCCAGTCATCCCGGCGAGGCGAAAAAGATTTTCCTTTCCAAGAATGATGACGTCTTTATTGCGGGCGAAGGTGAAATCGTCGATCGCCGCTACAAAGTCACAAGAATTTCCGGCACCTCGGTAGAAATTCAGGACTTGGTGGTCAGCGGCCCCCCGCAAAGCATTCCCCTGACCCAGGAGAAGCCGTGAAACCGGCAGTGATTAAGCGGCGCGGACTGGCTGTGGCGGGAGCAAACCTCAGCCCTCGGCGTACCCGCGAAGAAGGCTACATCCTGCTCACCATGCTGCTCGCCGTCGCCCTGATGGCAATCCTGGCGCTCACCGTGTACACCGAGATGAAGTTCACGATGAAGCGAGATCAGGAAGCCGAGATGATCCACCGCGGGGTGCAATATTCGCGCGCCATCCGCACCTATTACAAGAAGTTCGGACGCTATCCCACTCGGCTGGAAGATCTGGACAACACCAACAACCTTCGCTTCCTGCGCAAGCACTACAAAGATCCGGTTACCGGGAAGGACTTCCGGTTGCTGCACTTCGGCGAACAAGGTGTGACCGTGGGAGCCGGCGGCCTTAGCTTTGGCGGCGGACAGATTCCTGGGGCAACTCCGGCGGGCGGCCCCGGAGGGCTGAGTTCTGGCCCAGGCAATTCGTCCTTCGGAAACGGCAACTCCAGCTTTGGCAACTCGAGCTTCGGCAATTCAAATTCCGGAGTGAACAGCAACGGGGTGTTCGCGCAGTCGTCGGGATTTGGTGGGAACTCAAACTCGAACACCTCGGGAACAGGAAATCAAAATTCCACGGGGGGCAAGCCCGCGGATGGGACTGATCCTTCTCAGCCGAACTCGGACGACTCCGCTTCGCAAAAGATAAACCCCAGCGGAGCCAGCGACGTTTCTTCCGGGCAGCAACCCGTTTCTGGCGGCCCAATTGTTGGCGTAGCCAGCCTGAGCAAGCTGCCTTCGATCCGGGAGTTTAACAAGAAGAGAAAATACAACGAGTGGCAGTTTGTTTACGACCCCACCAACGAACCGCGCAACGGGCTGATCACTACGCCGAACCAGCCGCAACTGCAAGGTTTTGGAAACCAGCCGAATTTAAACGGCGCCCAGGGCACCCAGCCGGCAAATGGCAACGGATTTGGACAATCCAGTGGATTGGGCCAGTCCAGCAGTTTTGGACAGTCGAACAGCTTTGGTCAGTCGAACGGCTTCGGCAATAATTCCAATCAGCCGCCGACCCCGGCGCCGCCCCAGAATCCACCTCAACAGCAGTAGCGGACATTCCTCGTTGAATTCAAAAAACAAAACAGCCTCATCTTTCGACGAGGCTGTTCGAAAACGATTAAGAAGATTTATACGCTGAAAGACGATCCGCAGCCGCAGGTGCTCTTCACGTTCGGATTCTCAAACTTGAAGCCGGCGCCTTCGAGGGTCTCAACATAATCCACGATGCAGCCATTCAGATACATCACTGAGGTGGCATCCACGTACACCTTCAGGCCGTTCATATCGAAGGTCTTATCCATCATGCCAGGAGCATTTTCGAAGGCCATGGAATAGGAAAAGCCGGAGCAGCCGCCGCCGACAACGCCAATGCGCAGTCCAGCCGGCACGGGGCTCTGTTGTCCCATGATTTCCTTCACCTTGGCAACGGCGTTGGGAGTCAGCGAAACCGGTGGAGTTTTCTTAACTTCCGGAGTGGCTTGCGGGGAATCAGTTTTCACTTCTGGGACGGTGGTCGTAGCCATTCATATCTCCTTGGCTTCTAAAGTCTCTAAATTATAGCAGAGGCAGGCAATGCAGTAACAGGAGCAATTTAGGCTCCCGCCCACAAACCGGCACTCACGTTTTTGATGCCCGGGCGCGGCAGAAGATTCCTGCTGTAGGGTATTGCCATCGGGTCTATAATGTGTTCCGTCAGGCCCTTCCTCCGGAATCCGGCGTCCCTGCCGCGACTCCAAGGGAGATGCCTCTCAAGTTTGCAACTTGTCGAGGTGGATGATGAATTGGACATGGACTCCTCTGCTGATTGGACTCGCGGCCGCCTGGGGCGTTTTCACCATCGGGCTAATCATTCTTCTTATTTATCGCAGCACTCTGACCATGCACGAAGATGAGCAGTTGTATCTCGACGATGCGAGCTCGCACATGCGCGAGGAGCAGACCGAGTTGCTGGTGAAGGTGGACCGGCTCACCGTACCGGTGTGGGTCTTCGGCGCCGGTTCCGGAGTACTTTTGCTGGTGCTGGCAGGCATGTTCATCTATCAGGGGCTGAACGCCGTTCAGTAATACGAATGTCGTGAGCGCGGCGGAAGTGGTATGCCTGCGAGTATGCTGCTTCGTTGTGCTCGCATCGTTCCCGCCGCCGCGCGACGCGCGCCGTCGTTCCGCACGTGAGTGTGCGAGCTTCCAACTTTTCACTTTTGTATAATCAAAGCATGCGAGAGTGGCGGAATTGGCAGACGCACCAGACTTAGGATCTGGCGGGTAAAACCGTGGGGGTTCGAGTCCCCCCTTTCGCACCAGGGAACTTAGTGCCGAACCTGAGAGGCCTTTCTTGTTGCGCCAACATTGAATCGCAAGAGTGAGGACCGCCACATTGGCGGCAATCTCGTTTTATGAAAGAACGGTCCGGGACGCAGCTACTTATCGAGATCCAGCACATGAGGATTAGCACGCAGCATGGGGAATTGCAGGGAGTGCATCACATTCTCAAATATCTCTGAGTTTCGCTCATAGCTCTCTTTCGGACCGAGGGCCGTTACGCGGTAATAGTCGTCGCCTTCGCCGAACATTTCCATCACGGCGGTGTAAACGACCCCACTTTCATCCCAACTGACCCTCCAACGCGTGCCGGTAAGGCCGTCTCTTTTTACCGTCTCCTCGCTCGCGCGCTTGAAGTCAAGTTTCTTGGAGAAAAACCTCTCAATCATGTTTTGATAAAGCCCGACGGAGCCTTCAAAATGCTCCCGCGTCAGCATAAACAAGGCCGGCGATCCAGACTTGCCGAACATGGCGTTGCGCGGCTGGCTGAAGGAACCGGGTTCCAGCTTTATCAATTTCCATTCGTCTGGGAGGGAAATCCGCATGCCCAACGCCGCGTCATCGTAAACATGCGGATCGCGCGTAGTGCCGGTCGGCATCGAGCTTGCCGTGGCCATTTCATTTCGCGCCAAATTAACAGCTTCTTCCGCACTCATAAACACGAAGCGGCATTGCGCCTCTCCGGAACGGCAGGTTAAGGTTCCCCGTAGCGGCACCTCAACCCCGGAAGATTCT
The DNA here is from genome assembly GCA_963758565.1 of uncultured Acidobacteriota bacterium. Classification (GTDB taxonomy): domain Bacteria; phylum Acidobacteriota; class Terriglobia; order Terriglobales; family Acidobacteriaceae; genus Sulfotelmatobacter. The sequence goes on from CAVWVX010000003.1 coordinate 689,264, forward strand.
GGAAGCGTAACGGGAAGTTTTGCAGCGGGAAGCAAGGCAGCAACTTTCTCGAGAGTCTTGTCGCCACTCAATTGATGAAACTCTGCCGGCTTTCCCGCCGGCCAAAGTTTCACGGCAAAGTCGGCGGAGGCGTTCAACGCTCCTTCGTTAGTCACCGAGAAAGTATTTCTACCGCCGAGTTCTGCACGCGCCTTCGCGATCCTGGTATCCGCTTTTCCCTTGGTTAATTTGGCCAGCCTTTGGTTTGCGTCAGCGAGGTCCTCCGAATCGATTTTTCCTCGAGTGACCTGATCGGCGGCGGCGACGGCCATGGCGTAGGCGGAAACTGCTTCTTCGGTCCGCCCCAAGCCCTCGTATATCTGACCGAGGTGATCGGCGACGGTTGGGTTCGCGCGCAGCGACCAGGCAGATTCTACGTAGGAGAGAGCATTGTCATTTTCCCCGCGCAGGAAATAGATCCATCCGCGGGTGTCCCAGTAGTACGCCATCCAGAAAACGTAATTCAGTTGTTCGGGGGTCAGGTGATCGAGCGAAATATTCTGGAGACGGCTTTTTTCGATGCGAAGGCATACGTCGGACCACTTCTCCGCCATGCCAAGCTCCATATTTCGCTTGGCTAGCGCATAAGCCGCACTGTTGAAAATATTGGGCGCGGAGGAAATGCTTGTCGCCTGCTGCAATTCGGAGAGACCTTTCGCCCGGCTTCCCAGATCAAGATCGCACTCGCCCTCGGCCAGCAATGTCTCGGCATGATTAGGAGTGAGAGAAAGCGCTTTCTGGAGTTCCGGAATGGCCTCGCTGCACTGGTGCTGATCGCGCAGCATCATCCCCAGATTTCGGTGCGCGTAGTGGTCGTCGGGATTGACCAACATTTGCTTGCGGAATTGCGCCGCTGCGTCCGCATACTCCCGCTTCCGCCAGTACACCAGACCGAGGTTGTTATAGGCATTTCTGCTGGCGGGATCTTTCTTGATTGAGGTTTGAAATACTTCGGTGGCTGCATCCAACTGGTCCATTGCCATTAAAGCCCGGCCCAAGTCGTTCCAGGCATTGCCATTGTCTGGGTTAATAGACGTCGCCTTACGCAATAAATTCGCTGAGGTTGGGTAATCTCCACGGTTGTAGGCTTCGACGGCATCGGAATAAATATTTCGGAAATCGTCGGCAGCGTCTTTTTTTGTTTGTGGATCTCCACCGGGAAGCACCGGCTGTGGATTCGCGGTCAACCGAAAATTGACGGTCACGGTTAGATCTACATCGACGGCATTGCCCTGGTAGGTGCCGGGAGAAAACTTCCATTGATTGACGGCAACGATTGCGGCTTGATCAATGTCCTTGTCGACGCCGTTTACGACATGCACTCCGCTGACTGATCCGTCCTTAGTCACAGTCAATCCCAGAGTGACGGTGCCTTCCTTCCTTGCCTGGCGAGATTTTTCGGGATAAGACGGATTGACTTTACTCAGCGGCTGCGGCGCGGTTGCGCAGGGAGTGCTCGACGCAGTGTTCTTGTCGTTGCACACCGGCATAGCCGAAACAGCGTCTACGGAAAGGGTGATCTGGGAATAAAGAGGACTTGAAAGCAGCAACAAAACGAGGCAGATGCCACGGATAGCCATATGCGGCACAGATTTTAACCCAGAACGGCTTGCGTGACACCACATTACTTTCCAGGGAATGAGACGGTTAGCGACGGAAAGTCGTGTGCCTTGAGGACGCGGGCGCAGTCTGTGGAGGTAACTACCGATTGAGCTGTGCTCTCTTCATGTTAGTTCTCCTGCATCACCGGCGAAGCGGCTAAAACTCCGGCGGCGATTTCCAGGTCGTGCAAATCTTCGCGGCTGAAGTCCTGGGTGAAGCGGGGATCGTTTCCCTTGCGCGAGATCTGAATCACGCCCAGCACGGTTAAGTTTTGGTCCAGGATGGGCACTGACATCAGTTTTTGAATCGGAGATGGCAGCCCCTGTTCCTCGGCTTCGGCGCCTACCGGCTTGATGGTTTCGAAGATGCTTGCGTGTTTGACCCGGGCAAAGTTGTTAAAAATTTCCGCTTTCTTGCTGAGTGCGGTATGGGCCGCCACGGCTTTGCTGGAAATGGGAATTGCCCCCGTGGTACGAAGGTGTTCGGGGATCAAGAACTTAAGCAGGCCGCCTTCGAGGCGCAGTAAAGCCACTTCGGCGTGCTGAACCTTGAACACGCGCGCCAGTACCATGCCGACGTCGAGCGAGGTGACGCCGGCGCCCAGCACAATTTCCAGCGGAAGTAAATTTTCCGGGAGGATCATTTCTTCAAGAAGTCCTTCATCGGGCTGATTGGTCATAGAATTAAACTGACAAATGAATTTAGGACAGCGCCTCACGTGTCGCACTTTGAAAGCCAGTACGAGTGCTCTACTGACATCCTACAACTCCTTTGTATTCAGCAAAGTAGCTAACGTCCATGACCTTCCGGAGCAGCCGAAAAAGCCACAAATTCGCAGGAAAATTGACGTTTTTTGTCGAAGGCGTGACGCGAGCGTATACCGATACGTGGATTTTCAGGGTGGCTGCTTCCCTTCCGAGCCCAAAAATCATTACACTTCATTACTATGAGCATCCCCGCGCAACCGAACGTCAAGTTGAATAACGGCCCCGACTACCGCGAAGCTTACGCGAACAGCGTGCAGATGCGGGTGAACGTCTGGGATTTCTTCATGGTTTTTGGCACTCTGCAACAGCAGACCGAAGCCCAGGTGGAGATTCGGAATTTTCAGGGCATCTACCTGAGCCCGCAACAAGCCAAGGCACTGCTGGGACTGTTGCAGCAGAACGTCGCCGGATACGAGAGCGCGTTTGGCGAAATCAAGTTGGATCCGCGCATGAACCCGGCCGGCCCCGTACACTAGAACACGTCTCGCTGGACCATGGCGGAGGAGATTCTGACGGATTCATCTGACCGCAGTGCACCCGCTCAGCGGTTGGACACTCATGCCGCGCTGGTATTCGCAGTTGTTTTTGTCTTAATCTTTTTGCTTCACCTGCCGTTGCTGCGCTTGCCCTACTTCTGGGATGAAGCTGGCTACTATGTCCCTGCCGCCCGCGATCTTCTGCTCACCGCCAGCCTCATTCCGCACACCACCGTATCCAACGCTCACCCGCCCTTGGTGATGGCGTGGCTGGCGGCCTGGTGGAAAATAGCGGGTTATGCGCCACAGGTCACGCGGTCGGCGATGCTGTTTATTGCGGCCTTCGCGTTACTGGGGGTGTTCAGGTTAGCGGAGCGCGTCGCCAACAAAAGTGTCGCGATCGCATCGACGGCCTGCACCGCTCTCTATCCTGTATTTTTTGCCCAGAGCTCGTTGGCGCAAGTGGACTTGGCCGCTGCCGGATTCACTTTCTGGGCGCTGGCAGCCTATGTAGAAGGACAATCGTGGGGAATGATGCTGTGGTTCGCGCTCGCTTCCATGACGAAGGAGACTGCGATCCTCGCCCCTGCCGCGCTGGCGGGATGGGAGATTCTGGGTCTGCTTTTCCGGAAGACTTCGTTCCGAAGGTTATGGCTGAATCACGAAGCGATCGAAGTTCGGTCAACACTCCATAGGATTGCTTGTTTCATAGTTGCCGGATTGCCGCTTATTCTATGGTTCGCTTATCACTTCTCGCGTACCGGATACGTTTTCGGTAATCCCGAGTTCTTCCGCTATAACGTGGCTTCGACCTTGAGCCCAACGCGTTTTATTCTGGCACTCGCCATGCGACTGTGGCAAGTCACCGGCTATCTGCACTTGTGGGTACTCACTGGAGCCACGCTGCTCGCGATGTGGCTACTGCCGGCGCGGCGCGACGCGGCAGGTGAGCTACCTCGCATCGCTTTTCCGCTGCAAATGATTTTCTACGTTGTCATCCTGGCATATGTGCTGGCCATGGCGCTGATCGGGGGCGCGGTGCTGGCACGCTATATGCTGCCGGCGGTTCCTCTCATTATTATCGTTTGCGTTTCGACGTTGTGGCGCAGAGTAAGTTACTGGCGTGAAGCGGTGGTGGCTGTGGCGACTCTGTTTGTGGCGGCGTTGTTCTGGAATCCCTTTTATGGTTTCGCCCCGGAGGACAATCTCGCTTATCGGGATTACATTCTGCTGCATGAAGATGGGGTGCGATATCTGGAGGCGCGCTATCCCATGGCGCGAGTGCTCACTGCGTGGCCGGCATCCGACGAGATATCCCGCCCTTGGCTGGGATATACAACCAGGCCGATGCAGGTTGTAAAAATTGAAAATTTCTCACTGGATGAAGTTATGTCGGCAGCGGAGTCTGGCACAAAGTACGAAGCCGGGCTGATCTTTTCCACCAAGTACGAACCCGGGCCGGCACCGTGGGACCATTGGAAAATGTGGAGCGCATGGAAAGCCAAATTCTTCGGCTTTCACCGCGATCTGCCTCCAGCGGTTGCAGCGCAGATTCTCGGCGGTCACGTTGTGTTTTCAGAACAACGGCGAGGGCAGTGGGTTGCAGTAATCGAGATGGAGCGAAGCGGGATGCAAAACGCACAAGTGCTCAGTCCAAAGTAAATTGTTTTCTTGCTCTCCGCGGATTTTCTCTGCGCTCTGCAGCAAGAAGCTTTGGCCGCAAGATCGAAAGGGATACGGTAGCGATGGGCTACTTTTGCATGAGGTGACACGAGTGTGTTTTGATCACCAGCCACACTTCGCTGCCTTCCTTCAGACCCAGCGTATCGCGCGCCACCAGAGTGAGATAGACTTCCATTTCTACGCCGCAATCCACGCGAACTGAAATCAACATGTCGCGCCTCTGCAGGGAAACGATTCTGCCCTCAATCACGTTACGGGCGCTCAATCCCACGGGCTTGGCAACGGCCAGCAGAATGTCGCCCGCGCGAATCCCCACCCGCAGGCGCGACCCAACTTCGGTGCGGATCAAGGGCGTCTCCAGCAACACAGCTTTCCCGGCTGGCCCCGCCAGCCGGCAAGTCAGCGTCCCACGGTCCTCGTGTATCAGATACACGGTGGCGTCAAATATATTTTCGAAGCCGGCCAGTTGCGCAACCGTTTCCTGAACCGGCGCGCGCATCACCTCATGCGGCGTTCCCTGGGCAATGATGCGTCCTGCTTCGAGCACCAGCACGTGAGCGCCCAGCGCCACCACTTCTTCGCGGCTGTGCGTGACATAAAGAATCGGGATGCGGTGGACTTGATTCCAGCGCCTGAGATCGTCGAGGATTTTCGATTTGGTCGCCCCGTCGAGCGCAGCCAGCGGTTCGTCGAGCAAGAGGACGCAGGGTTCGGTCACCAGCGAGCGTGCCAGGGCCACCCTCTGGCGCTCGCCGCCGGAGATCTTGCCCGGACGCTGCGGACGCAAGTGCTCGATACCAAACTCGCTCAACGTTGTCCGAGCTTTGTCTTGCCGCTCTCGCCGCGGCAGATGCGCCAAACCATATTCGACGTTCTGCTCAACGGTGAGATGGGGAAACAGCGAGAGATCCTGCATCAGATATCCCACGCGGCGCTTCGCTACGGGAAGGTGAAAGCGTGAGGCAGAGTCGAAGAACAGGCGATCTCCGGCAACGATGCGGCCGGCGTCAGGGGCCGTTAACCCGGATACGCAGTTGAGGAGGGTTGTCTTCCCCGAACCTGACGCACCGAAGAGTATGGTGAAGCCTGGCGCAGCGCTGAACTCCAACTCGAGAGAGAAGTGATGTTCCGGGGCGAGAAACCCTTTGCGCACACATACGGTTAAAGTTCCATTTGCCGGGTTGGCATCGGTGTTCGCAGCCATGGGATAGGCCTATTTCATTGAGTCGACGAATGGTGATTTCTGAAAGGGCGCCCTGCGATTCAGCCCGTACACCATCGTCAACACGGCAAAGCAGAAGACCAAAAGCATAATCGCCATGCCATTCGCGGCGGCATAGTTGGAAGCTTGCACCTGATCGTAGATTCCAATCGAGACCGTCCGGGTTACGCCGGGAATGTTGCCCCCGATCATAAGCACCACGCCGAACTCGCCCATGGTGTGGGCAAATGCCAAGCTGATTCCGGTGAGCAACCCGGGCACTGACAGTGGAAGCACGACGCGAAAAAATGTGCGCAGAGGGGAAGCTCCTAGTGTGGCGGACACTGCCAGCAGTCGGGCATCCACCGAGGCAAACGAAGCCGCGAACGGTTGTACGGCGAAGGGCAGGCTGTAGAGAACCGAGCCGATTACGAGCCCGCCAAAGGTGAAAGCTAAAGTGTGCCCCGTCAGGGTTTGCCACCAGCGGCCAATGGGACTGTGCAAACCGAGCGCCACGAGAACATAAAATCCCAGGACGGTGGGAGGCAGGACGATGGGCAGGGCGACCGTAGCTTCGACCAGAAATTTCCAGCGCCAGTGCGAGAAGGCGATCCAGCAGGCCAGCGGCAGGCCGATCACCAACAAGATTGCCGAGACCACGATCGCCAGTTCAATGGTTAACCGAAACGCCTGCCAATCGATGAGCATGCTTTGCAGTCAGTACCTTACTTCAACTTATATTTCTGATCGGGCGAGGTAAATCCGAAACGCCGCAAAATTCCAGCGGCTTCTTCGGTTTTCACAAAACCTAAAAACGCGGCCGCCTCTTTCTCGTTGGGCGAATGTGAGATCAGAACCACACCCTGATCCAGCGGAGGGTAAGCGTCCGCAGGGACAACCCAATACCTGCCCTTGCCCTGCATGGCAGGCGCACTGGCGTGAGCCAGAGCCACCAACCCGGCCTGGGCATTGCCGGACTCAACAAATTGTGCCGCTTGAGCAACATTTTCTCCCAGCACCAACCGGTTGCTGATCTTCTCATACAGGCCGTAATGGTTGAGTGCAGCCTCGGCGGCACGTCCGTATGGAGCGTGCTGTGGATTCGCCATCGCAATCTTCTTCACCGACTCATCCAGCAGAACATTCATGCCTTGATGTTCAATATCGAGCGGCGAATCTTTCGGGAGCCAGATCACCAGCTGCCCCTGGGCATAACGGTAGAGCGAAGCGCTCTCCGCATGTCCGCTGGCGATCAACTGCCGTGGATAATCCATGTCAGCGGAAAAGAAAACGTCGAAGGGCGCGCCATTCTCAATCTGCTGGGTGAGCGGCCCCGAGGCGCCGAAAGAGAGCTTCACTTCTACTCCGGTTCGGTGCTGATAGTTGGCGGCGATTTCCTGCAACGCGGCGCTTAAGTCAGCCGCAGCCGCTACGTTAATCTGCCGACCCGCAGCTTGAGAACTCGGTATGAATCCCCAACAAATTAGAAAAGCCGATGTGAAGACAAAAAAAGCGATTTGCCGTACCAACTGCATCTACAAAGGCCCCAATTCTCTAGATGAAAATATAAACGTGATGCCGATTGTACAGGTTTGTGCGGATGGCTAATTCCCAGAATGGCCTCATCTGCTGATTTTATTTGGCTTTTTGATTGACCCCGCTTCCCCGCCCCACCATACTGGCCGGTGCAGTTTCAAGCTTTATGAACTCACGCGCCTTTTGCCGCATCGGTAGCGGCTTTTTATTTATAGTTCTGTCACTTTTTTGTGTTGCGTTCTCTTTAGCGCAAGGTGGGGGAAAGGCTGCGTCCAGCGCTCCCGTCGCTGATACCGACAACGATCACGTGAGGGAGCGGGCAGAGTGGTTCTCGCACGGACGCGTCGTGCCGGGCAAGTCTTCCGCGGAATTACGCCACAAAGCTTATCAGGCAAAGATGCAGGCCCGCGCTTCGCGGGTGCAACGCGCGCGCTCCGCACAGCCGAGAACTCCGGCCGGACCCTCTGACGCCTGGGTCCCTTTGGGACCGGTGCCGCTCGCCTCCGACGCTTCCGGGGGCTTTCAGGACTATCACCAGGTTTCAGGACGAGCCACCGCCGTAGCGATTGATCCTGCGGATCCCACCGGCAACACGGTTTTCATCGGAGGCGCGCAAGGTGGTGTTTGGAAGTCAACCAATGCAGCCACCAGCGTTGCCAACAACGTCACTTGGACCGCGGTCACCGACGATCAGGCAACACTCTCGACTGGCTCAATCGTGATTCAGCCGGGAAACCTGGATCCGGCAAAGAGCGTAATTCTGGTAGGGACGGGCGAGGCCGACAATTCCGGCGACTCTTACTTCGGTTTGGGGATTTTGCGCTCCGCCGATGGCGGCAACACATGGACGCTGGCTTCCACCGCAAACAGCAGCAACGGGGCAATTTCCTTCAGTGGCCTGGGCGCAACCCGCATGGCGTTCAGCACCGCCAGCGGACAAAGCAACACGGTTGTGGCCGCCATGGCAGCCACCTCGGAAGGCATCGTAGATAATTCGCTTACCGCCAATACCTACCGCGGACTTTACACTTCGACCGACGCGGGCCAGACATGGACATACGATAATCTCTTTGGAAGTGCCAGCGAAGCGACTTCCGCAACTTCTGTGGTTTACAACGCGTCCGCCGGTTTGTTTTTTGCGGCCGAGGGCTATCACGGCTTCTACTCGTCGCCTGACGGCCTTACCTGGACGCGACTCGCCAACCAGCCAGGTGCTCCGGGATTGTTAAGCCTGGCGAACTGCCCGGATATTTACTCTACAAACTGTCCTATCTATCGCGCCGAAATCACGGTGGTTCCAAGTCGCAAAGAAATGTATGTGTGGTTTGTTTCTGCCGGACTGACGGACGAAGGCATATGGCAGAGCAAAGACGGCGGCAATACCTGGACGCAGATCGGCGACAGCGGCATTACCAACTGCGGCGACCTCAGCGGTTGCGGCGTGCAGCAGGGCTCCTACAACCTGGAGTTGCTCGCCATTCAAAATGGAACATCGGCCACCGACCTTTATGCCGGCGCCATCAATCTCTACAAATGTTCCATCAACTCCAGCAACCCCACCTGTTCGAATTCTTCCTTCCTAAACCTGACACACGTTTACGGTTGCGAGCCCATTGGAGCCTTGGCGCATGTGCATCCCGACCAGCACGCCCTGGCCAATACAATCCTCAACACCGGCGCGGATCTGATGTACTTCGCCAATGACGGCGGAATTTATCGCGCGCTCGACGGCTTCAGCGATCTGACCACCGGATTGTGTTCGGGTACGAACCAATTCGACGATCTCAATCAGAATCTGGGGTCGATGACCCAGTTCGTGAGCTTCTCTCAGCATCCCACCGATTCCAATACGCTGTTGGGAGGCACGCAGGATAACGGCTCTCCCGCCAGCGCGACGGCGACCACGAGTTCGAGCTGGCTAAATGTTCTGGGCGGCGACGGCGGTTACAACGCCATCGACCGCAACAGTACCAGCGATTGGTTCGCTTCAGAACCCGATGTGCCGTCTTCTGGATTGAATATCCAGGAGTGTTCCTCGGGCGTGAACTGCAGCAACAATGGATTTAGGGTTGTGGTCGGCAGCGGCAACCTCGCCGGCGACAATGGAAGTTTCTACTTCCCCTACATTCTGGACCCACAATCAACCACGTCGCTACTGGTGGGAACCTGCCGCGTTTGGCGAGGGCCGCGATTGGGGGGAAGCTTTTCTGACCTGAGCTTGAATTTCGATACGCTTGGTATCGGAACCTGCTCAGGGGGAGAAGTGAATACAGTTCGCGCGCTGGCCGCTGGGGGAGCCACCGACGCAAATGGGTCGCGGGTGATTTACGCGGTCACGGACGGCCTTGGGCCAAACAACCTTACCTCGCCCGTAGGCGGCAACGTGTGGGTTACAACCAGCGCGACAGCAGTGTCAGGTGTCAGTTCGACCTTCATCAATGTTACGTTGAACGGGCCCGGCGGCAGCAGCATCAATCCCAATCAGTTTCCAGTCTCGTCGGTTGCCATCGACACCTCGGATTTGACTGGCAATACCGCCTACGTCGCCATCATGGGCTTCGCCGGAGGTCCCGGCCACGTGTGGCAAACCGCGAACGCTGGAGCAAGCTGGACCGACTTCACCGGAACTGGAGGAAACGCACTGCCAGATTCTCCCGCAAATGCCCTTGTGATCGACTCCGCCGCCCACATGATTTACGTCGGCACAGATGTCGGGGTCTTCCAAAGTTCCACCGCAGCCCCTGACTGGACCGAGGTTGGACCGAGTTCGACCCAGAGTGGCTTTCTTCCCAACGTAACCGTGACCGCACTGGCAATTTTCAACTCCGGCAGCCAGAAGTTGTTGCGCGCATCCACTTACGGCCGCGGCGTCTGGCAATTCAATCTCATTGTTACCCCGGATTTTCAGATCTCCATCCCCAACCCCGCGTTGACGGTCTTCTCCGGGACTACCCCAACTTTTAATGGTACGGTAACGGCCGTCGATGGATACAACACCGCCATCACGTTGAGCTGCACTGTGGGCTCAACATCTCCTCCCAGTCCCTGCACCCCGAAGCCGGCAACTTTTACTCCCAGTTCGAACGGAACCGCATTTTCAATTACCACTGGCGGAGCCATTGGTGATTTCAGCTTCAACCTGCTCGGCGCCGATGCCAACAACATTTCCCACTTGATCCCCATTACTTTAAGCGTGGTCAATTTCGAATTGAATGCAGCCTCCCCAACGCTTGTGACTGAGCCCCGTGGCATAACCTCTCCACCGGTAAATTTTGAACTCACGGCGCAAGGGTCGTTCAATCAAAGCGTGACCCTGACTTGCGGCATCAGCCCCGGAATCGCAGGCGCGGTCTGTGCCTTTACTCCGGGATCAACGGTGGACCCAACTTCCTCAAATCCCGTCAACGGGACGGTAACGGTCACTGCTCCCGCTGGAACCACCGCAGGCAACTACACAGTCACCATTCAGGCCGCAACCTCGGGCGCCCCGCCGCAAACCACAACCTTTACCCTGGCCGTCACGCTGAATCCGACATTCGTTTTCAGTGAGCCGGTAACCTTTCCTACGGTGAAGGCTGGCAGCACCGGCACCAGTGGACCGATCACGATTTCTTCGCAAGACGGCTTTGCCGGAACAGTAAACCTTAGTTGCGCCAACACTTTTGGTGCGGGCAGTTGCAGCGTCAATCCCTCGTCGGTCAGCACCTTCCCCGCGACGGCCAATCTTGTTATCAATGGAAACAGCTTCTCCTCAGGACAATATCAACTCGCCTTTGTGGGCACTTCAGGTGCTATCACTAATTTCTATGAAGTTCCGTTCAACGTAAGCGATTTTTCGCTTACCGGGCCGTCCACACTTTCCGCTGCGCCGGGAAATGCCGTCACCGCTAACCTTACGCTCACCTCTATTCTTTACGCTGGCCAGGTTAATGCCGCTTGTGACGCAACCGCGCTTCCCGCCTCGCAGTGCAGTGTCACGCCCGCGAATCCAATCTCCCTGGCCAGCGGCGCCGCAGTGCCCCTCACTGCTTCGATCAACGTTCCCACCAGCGCCCTGCCTGGCCTTTACAACATCAACATCAATACCCAGGACGTAGGAGGAGCACCCAGTCACTCGTTAACCATGGCTTTGACAGTGAACCCGGACTTCTCCCTCAGCACATTGACTCCCAGCAGCCAGACCATCAGCGTGGGCGGCTCGGCCAGCTACAACTTCAACGTGTTGCCGGTGGGTACTTCTTTCAACAGTGCGGTGAATCTTTCGTGCGCGGGCGCGCCAACGATTTCTCTATGCACTTTTTCTCCCAATCCAGTCACCCCAGGAAGTAACTCCGCGGCAGTGGTGATGACCATCTCTACCACCGCGAGCTCCTCCAGATTGTCTCCTCTACCACGTCCCATCCCGTATTTGCCATATGCATTGGGCTTTGCCCTGCCTGCGCTCGCGCTCTCTGGAAAGAGATTCTTTGGCGCGAAGAGAGGGCAACTCTTCACCGCTCTCATAGGATTGTTTTTGCTGTCGTTCTTCCTTCCCTCTTGCGGCGGGGGTGGTAGCAATGGCGCAAGCGGAAGTGGAGGCGGAGGCGGAGGTGGTGGCGGACAAGGCCAGGGCACGCAGCCCGGCACCTATACCATCACAGTAGCCGCGACCTCCGGGACTGCCGGAACCTCCGGCTACGTCACGCACTCCGCTTCGTCGGTGACCCTGATTGTGAATCAGTAAGTCGATTTACCAAAATTCTCGTCACCCACGCTCCAACCCAACTATCCTTGCGATAATCAGCCATGACTACGCCACGTTGCGACGTGCTGATTGCGGGTGGAGGCATTGTCGGCCTCGCGGTCGCCTTGGAAATCACGCGGCGTTTTCCCCATCTTCGCCTGCTACTGCTGGAGAAAGAAAAACGCATTGGCCTTCACCAGAGCAGCCACAACAGTGGAGTGATTCATTCCGGCGTGTACTACAAACCGGGTTCGCTGAAGGCGAAATTGTGTGTCGAAGGCGCTCGCGCCATGATCGAATTCTGCCGCACGCACGGGCTTCCCCATCAGGTGTGCGGAAAAGTGATTGTGGCCACGCGCGACGAAGAGGTTCCGCGCCTGGAAGAACTGCGCCGCCGCGGCGAAGCGAATGGCCTCCTCGGCCTTCGCCTTATCGGCCCGGAAGAGTTGCGTGCGATGGAGCCGCACGCCGGCGGCGTGCGCGCGCTCGCCGTGCCTTCCACCGGTATCACGGATTACGCCGCGGTCTGCGAAAAATATGCCGAACTTATCCGCCAACAGGGTGGGACGATTGTTACCTCGACAGCAGTCACGGGTTTGCGAGAGTTAACCAATGAAGTCTTGATAGAAACGCACGGCGGCGAATTCGTTACAAAGTATCTCATCAACTGCGCCGGACTCTTCAGCGACTGCATCGCCCAGATGGCCGGTGCTGCAACGGATATAAGGATCGTTCCCTTTCGCGGCGAATATTATCACTTCATTCCCCAGCGTTCATCGCTGGTTCAAGGCCTGATCTATCCCGTGCCTGATCCGCGGTTTCCCTTTCTGGGGGTTCACTTCACGCGACGCATCAGCGGCACCGTGGATGCCGGCCCCAATGCGGTCTTCGCCCTCCACCGCGAAGGCTATCGCCATAGGGATTTCAGTCTGCGCGACACCGCCTCCTCGTTAACTTTTCCCGGGTTCTGGCAAATGGCCGCGAAGCACTGGCGCACTGGATGGGAAGAATTTCATCGCTCGTACTCAAAAGCGGCGTTTGTCCGTGCTCTGCAACCAATGTTGCCCGAGGTTCGCGAAGAGGATTTAGTTCCTGGCGGATCCGGAGTGCGCGCTCAGGCGCTGCGCCGCGACGGAACCCTGGTGGATGATTTTCTATTTGTGCCAAGCGGAAAGATGCTGCACGTTCTCAACGTGCCATCGCCAGCGGCAACGGCATCGCTGGTGATTAGTCGGGAAATCGTGCTTGTCGCGGAAAAGAGTTGGGGGTTCTAGAATGTCATTCCGCGCGACGCGATGACAAATGAACGACCGGCCTAACCTCGCGAACGCCGCAGTTCCTTCACCGGTTCTATTGCGCGCTTCACCGTCACTGGAGCATTCACCACTTTGGCCTGCGAACTCTCATACGCTTTGGCACACTCAGCGCACGGATTGTTGGCCACTGCCGCGCTTCCGTTTTCTTTGCGCAGGCTGAACACATAAAGAACGACTTCCACTCGGCTGGAAACCCCGAGCTTGTCAAAAATGCGGAACAGATAATTTTTCACCGTATGCTCGGTAAGTTTCAACCGGCTGGCAATCTCCCGATTCGAAAGCCCTTCCGCTACGCAGGTCACCACTTCCTGCTCGCGTTTGGAAAGAATCGCTTCTCCCCGCGAATCCAGCAAGCGCATGGGCTCCGATTCCCGTAGAGCATCGAGCAAAAAACGCAGTTCGGCGCTGTTGGCCCACACCTGGCCTTGATGAACACTGTTGATGCACTTGGCCAGCGTCTTCGAAGATTCTGTACGGGAGAAAACTCCCTGCGCCCCGCTGCGGAAGGCTTCCACCACGGCGGCCGCATTGGACGTGTCCATTAAAAGGATGACGCGAGTCTGCGGATGCGAAGCCCTGATCTGGCGGCTTAAGTCAAAGCCCAGGCTGGGAGAATCTTCCAGTGTGGCGCTCACCAGAACCACATGCGGACGCTTTTGGCCAACCGCCTCTAGAATCGAGGCGCCTTTGGGATCAATTCCCGTTACTTCGAACTGGCGCTCCTGCGACAAAGACTCCGCCAGCAACTGACTGCTCATACGAGTACTGTCGGCTGCCAAAACCCGGATCCTTTCCCCTTGATCTGCAGCCGGAATTACCTGTTGAGCCATTTTCTATCCTTCTCCTGAATATCGTCTGATCTGGCGTCTTCGATGAGCGCAGAACTGCACGAATTGGACAACAACAAAAGTGTTGCTTCTTGGACCACGCTAAAAGTGGGGGGAACGTCCCAAGACTCCGCAAATGCAGAAACTGGAAACTCCTCACGAGGGCGATTAATATGCCCTGGTCGCGGAGTAGATCGTTAGAGGGACTTTAGTCTCAATCCCGTTTTCGGTAAATAGCACAGGAGTGCCACCACGAACCGGAGGCTTTGGTAACCGCTCTTTCCGCCTCCAGGCCCGGCAGTACGCAATTTCTTTCACTCTTGACGGCTGAGAAGCGGCAGCAGAGAATGACAGGACGGTATAGGGTCCTGCAGTGTCGTAAGTGCTGGAGATGGCTGGTTTTTCACCTCGTTCATTGTCATGGCATGAACATTTCCTTAAGGCAAAAAGCCAAGCTTCGCCTGCCGGGTCTTCTGTGTCGGAAGTGTTGCCGAATAGGATTGTCTCGACCAAGTCGATCGAGACTGCGTTAAGAACGATTTCCCCCGAATCGCGTTGTAATCGTGAGGAGCCTATCGATGCGCCAGCTTCAACAACCTGCGGGGAAGCTCTGTCTCCTCGTGGCAGCAACTGCCGTAATCCTGGTTTCGACTTTACCCTCATTCGCCGCGACGTCCGCTTCGGTTCTACCGACTGGCTTGTCTTTCAATCCGCAAGTGGCAGGCACGGCCAGCGGTCCCCAGACTTTCACGGTTTATAACATCGGCACCACCAGTATCACGGTCACTGGGATCACCTCGTCCGTGTCGCAGTTCGTCACCACTGGGAGCCTGCCTGTCACCATCTTGCCGGCCAAGTGGGCGAACTTCACGGTGACCTTCAATCCCACCACTGCCAAAGCCTATAGCGGACAGGTCACCGTCACCATTACTGGCTTGCCTAGTCAAAAAGTCACTCTGAACGGGACCGGCACCAGCACCACGGCGATCGCAAGCCTGAGTTCCCGATCGCTCACCTTTGCCAGCCAGCCGCTCGGAACCAGCACCACCCAACCTCTTACCATCAGCAACACCGGAACCACTTCGTTTAAGGTAACCGGGGTTACGCTTACCTATCCGTTCTCTCAGACCGGGTTCTCGGGCGCTTCGACCAGCATTTCGCCGGGAAAATCGCTCACCATGCAGGTCAGCTATTTCCCCGTAGCCACTGGAACGACCCATGGCAGCATACTGATCGTGTACGATAGCCTGCCGAACGCTGGGGTAAGCTTATCGGGCACGGCTAGCGCAGCCAGTTCACTCTCCGTCAGCAGCTATCCGGTGCTGCCCAGCGCCACCCAGAAATACGCCTACCAGGCGAACCTGAATGCGACTGCAGGAACTCCTCCTTATACGTGGTCGCTCGCTACCGGATCGACTCTGCCCTCCGGCCTCAGCCTCTCCGCTTCGGGAATCATCAGCGGCACAGTTTCATCCACGGTTCTCACTGGAAACTACACCTTTACAGCGAAAGTCACCGACAGCAAATCCGCGACTGCCAGCGCATCGCTTACTTTGCCGGTGTATGCCGCAACCGGATCCGAGTGCAATAACATTATTTTCAACGCTGCGGACGGCTCCGGCCCGCTGGTACCCATCAATGATTTGGGCACCGGATACTACTTGAATTCGGAGGAAGGCGGTCTCTACGCCAATGGCAGCAATGTCCGTCCTTCGCAGCACGACTCCGACGGGAAAACCTTCGCCAACGAGGTACAGCCTCTCGACCAGAATGGCAACCCCAGTTCGAGCGGAAAAATTGTCTTCATGTCGCTCGGCGAATCAGTCGCACAGCAACCTTTCTTCGAGTTCACCGCGATCGCGAATGCCGATCCCAGCCTCAATCCCAATTTAGTCATCGTGAATGGTGCTACCGGCGGCGCAACCGCTTCCGATCTGGCGTTGCCCAACAACAACTTCTGGAATGTCATTACAGTGGACTATCTGCCCAACGCAAATGTCACCACCAAACAAGTGCAGGTGGTCTGGCTGAATGACGTCAACGGCGGCCCTTCGGGCACCTTCCCCAGCGACATGACAAAGATCCAGGGAAATTACGAGTCGATCGCTCAAAACCTGTTGCTTAAATTCCCCAATATCAAGCTGGTATATTTTTCTACTATTAATTACACCGGCTATTCGAATGGCTTGAAAAATTTGAGCTGGGAGCCCTATTCATACGAAACAGGCTTCGCGGTCAAAAATGCCATTCAGGATCAAATCAACGGCAATGCCAACCTGAATTACAACCCTTCCAATGGCAAGGTGTTGGCGCCATGGATCGACTGGGGCTCCTATTATTGGGCGAATGGAATGCTGCCGCGCAGTGATGACTTGGTATGGACCTGCCAGGATCTGGAAGCCGACGGCACCCATCCCTCGATTCCCGTGGGCAGGATAAAAGTTTCAACACAGTTATTGAACTTCTTGAAGTCGGATGACACCGCGTCGATCTGGTTCCTGGCGCCGGGGTCAAATTAAAAGTTGTTTTCTTTGCAATGCACTAGTTCTGGCGGCTTCACCGATGCCAGGTTCGGGGCGTATGAAATGGGGAAAAGGGAGATGTACATGAGCCATCGGTTGGCACTATTCGGGTTTGCTTTGTTGTTGTTTGTCACTCCGGTCTTCGCCACGACCAACAATTCCCCCGTAGCGATTTTTGTCACTCCACCTGAGGTGGTTCTTAAAGCGGGCCAGACCCAGCAACTCCATGCTTACGCTTACTACAAGACCGGGGTCGTCACCGATGTCACCAACTCCGGGTCTACCTGGTCCTCTCTGAACACAGCCATCGCCACCGTCACTAGCACCGGCTTGGTGACGATGAAGAAAACCGGTGCGGCTTTGATCTCCGACAAAGTCGGCATCATTTATGGCTATGGGGCCGTCGCCAGTTCGTTCCCGAAATTTGTCAGCGTGCCGCCCGGCACCGGATCGGCCGGCAAGATTAAGCACATCGTATTTATTCTGAAAGAGAATCGCAGCTTCGATAATTATTTCGGAACCTTCCCCGGCGCCAACGGCGCCACCGTTGCCAAAACTTCGTCCGGCACCACCATTCCGCTCGGCCATACGCCTGATCCGGCGGCGCACGACATTGGCCACGAGTGGCATGATGCCCACATTGCTATGGATGCCGGTCTCATGGACCGCTTCAGCCAGGAGTTCGATTGCTCCGTCAACAACGACAACTTGTGTCTTACCCAGCTCTATCAATCGGACATTCCGAACTACTGGTCCTACGCGCAAGGCTTTACTTTGGCCGATGCAGGCTTCAGCAATGTTTCCTCGGGTTCGTATCCCGCACATTTGGATTTAGTGGCGGGTAGCAATCTCGAAGCTATCGACAATCCTTACAGCTCCAATCCAGCGCAGTGGGGTTGCGACGCTACCTCGGGCACCACCGTGCCACTCATGGATGCCACCAGCTACGTGGTTACGGCTGGCTTTCCCTGCTTCACGGCCACGACCATGGGCAACCTGGCCGATTCGGCAGGCGTATCGTGGAAGGCCTATACCGCGCTTAACTCCACACAAAGCGGTTATATCTACAATCCATTTCGAAGTTTCAGCAGCATCTACAGCGGCAGCGACTGGAATACGAAAGTTGTAAATTATGGTCAGTTCATTACCGACGCTCTGGCCGGCAATCTCCCGGCTCTGAGCTGGCTGACACCCCCCAGCGCCGATACGGATCATCCTCCCGACAGCGCCTGCGTTGGTGAAAACTGGACCGTGCAGCAAATCAATGCCGTCATGCAAGGTCCCGCGTCGCAATGGGATAGCACCGTCATTGTTCTGGTGTGGGATGACTGGGGTGGGTTCTACGATCACGTTTCGCCACCCTACCGCGACCAGTTCGGCCTCGGCCTGCGGGTGCCCTTCATCATCATTTCGCCTTACTCCGTCAAGGGCGTTTATCACACCCAGATCGAGTTTGCCAGCGTGCTGCGCTTCATGGAAGAGACCTTCGGTCTTCCCAGTCTTGGCACCGCTGACGCAGTCGCCAACGACATGCAGGATGCCTTCAACTTCAATCAGGCTCCTCTAGCGCCGCTGGTGCTGACGACGCGAACCTGCGCGCCCCGCAGCACGCCGCTGCTAAAGGCGCATGATGATGACGACGACGGGGACTGAGAAGGTTAAAGTCAGGGACGGGGGCGACTGGCGAATCACGAAACAGTGTTTTTTGTCTTGCGCCTCCGGTCGTGTTTCATTATTCTGACGAAATTGGTCGGCCTTTCGACTGAGGCGTTCACCTTCTATGTTCCAGCGATCTTCCCTTTTCCAGTTCAAACACGGTGAGCACATCTGCGTCTTCTATCGTTCGGAAGACGACCTCCTCGAAGTCCTTAGCCCCTACGTCGCCCAGGGAATCCTTAGAGGGGAACGCTGTTTCTGCGCCCAGAAGCCCGAAACTCTCAAGCGCCTCATCTATGATCTCCGCTTTCTGGGAATCGACGTTGACCGGGAAATTGCCCGCGGCGCGCTTGAAATGCACACCGAAGACCATACCTACTTCCCCAACGGCGCCTTCGAGCCTTCCACCATGATGGATATGTTGCTGCACTCGATCACCGCCGCTCAGGATAAGGGATTCGCCGGTCTTCGCACCGCCGGAGAAATGTCATGGGCGGTTCGCGGCCGCAATGCCTGCGATCAGATCATCGAATACGAAGCCATGGTCGAGAAGGGTTTCCCCGGCAAGCCGGTCATTGGCCTCTGCCAATACGCTGTGAATGACTTCGCTCCCGAGGTCTTGGAGGCCGTCCTCGAGAATCACAAAATGAATCTGGCCGATACCACGCCTGGATCGATGCACTCGAGTCTTTGCCTGCGCCAGGGCCGATGCAGCGTCGAAATCGTAGTGGATAAGCTGGTCGTCGATCCTCCTCATTATTACGTGGTCCAGCGCCACCGAAAGAGTGAGGTCTTGGGATGGGGTGTCGCGCCCACCTTCGACGACGCTGCTCGCCTAGCCGAACAACTGGTGCACAATTTTTCTGCGCCTCTGCCGCTCTCGGTCCCGTCAGTTCAGCCACAGGCATAGCCTGCTAACGAATCCGGTTTAGCCTAAACGAAGCGGACGGCCCGGCCAATTGCCCGTCATGGTAGGATTTTCGTTGTGGGCGACTCGGTTTGCGTTCCCGATAATCTGGTTTCCGCCACCGCTGCGGTGAAGGTCGCGCCGCGGCACTCCGCACTGGTTCGCGTCACGCACTGGATTACGACTCTCTGCTTTTTTGCCCTGCTGCTCAGCGGAAGTGAAATTGTGATTTCGCACCCACGCTTTTACTGGGGCGAAACTGGCAATGATCTCACTCAGCCCTGGTTCAAGCTACCGATTCCTGCCTCGCGAAATTTTGTTCCCAGCGGCTATGGCTACGTGATGCCTGACCAGAACGGCTGGAGCCGCTACCTCCACTTTCAATCAGCTTGGCTGGTAGTGTTCACTGGCTTGCTCTACCTCATCTTCGGTCTAGTGTCCGGGCACTTCCGAAAACATCTGCTGCCCTCGGCGCAGGATCGTTCCTGGCACGCCTTCATCCGTAACGTCGGAGGCCATTTGCGATTCCAGCGGCCCGGCCCGGAAGAAGCGTGGTCATACAATCTGTTGCAGCGAATTTCCTATCTGGTGGTCATCTTTATACTCTTCCCTTTCGAAATCTGGACTGGACTGGCCATGTCTCCAGCATTTGTATCTGCGGTTCCAGCGGCGGTGAATTTGCTGGGCGGCCAGCAGTCGGCGCGCACTCTGCATCTTTTCGCTTCCGTTGCTCTTGTCTTATTCGTCGTGGTGCATGTGTTTATGATTTTTTGGGCCGGATTCTGGCGCCGTACGCGAGCCATGTTTACCGGAGTAACCATTACAGGGCGCGCCGGCTCAGACGGGGAGAGCGTATGAGCGATTCTGCCAAAGTAATTTCCCCCAACCGGCTTTCCCGCCGCAAACTGATCACCACCGGACTGGCAACTGTGGCTGGCGTGACCGCACTGGGCGCGGCGGCGAAGGTCGCGCAAAACTATGGATTGATTCCTCCCGATCATGGTGGATTCTGGGGACCCGGCGAGACCCTGGATTACGCTGCCCAGCGGCTGCTGACTCGCCACTCTCTGGCCCGTGAATTTTCCCGCAGCCAGATTTCACAGCGTCCGTTTGAAAATGAAATTCCCCCGTTGAATGACGCCTTCAAAAAACTTCAAGCCGGAGGCTTTGCCGACTGGCGCCTGTCCGTCGATGGTATGGTGGCGCGTCCCGCCTCGTTTTCCCTCGACCAGCTTCGGGCCTTCCCTTCCCGAAGTCAGATCACCATGGTGCAATGCGAGGAAGGATGGTCTTACATTGCCGAATGGATCGGCGTGCCCCTCTCTCACGTTCTCGATCACGTTGAAATTCTGCCGCAAGCCAAATATGTCGTTTATTTTTCCATCGACCGCGATTGGTGGGACAGTATCGATATGGCTGACGCGCTGCACCCGCAAACTTTTCTCACCTACGGAATGAATGGCGGAAGTCTCCCGGTGGGCAACGGCGGACCGCTTCGCCTGCGCGTCCCCCGTCAGCTTGGCTACAAGAGCGTAAAATTTATCACTCGCCTCACCCTGACCGACAACCTGAAATCCTTCGGCAAAGGACTGGGATCAGCTTCGCCTGAAGGCGGTTATGCCTGGTACGCCGGAATCTAGCACCTTGCTTTGAGCGTCTGCGCTGAACCCTGTTCGGATTTTGTAACAGATTCCTTACGAACCCATTTCAGCTTTCGCAATCCGCTCAAAGGGGCTTACAGTATTTCGGGGCAGGTTCGGGGTCTGAACTGAATAGTTTGTCGAGAATTTTCCCAGCAAAAAGAAGGTTTGCTATGACTGGTAGATCTATTTTCCTGATGAGACTTGGGCTTGCTCTCGTTTTGGCCGGAACGGCTGTCCACGCGCAAACGCAGCTTCAAATTTATGGCGCGTGGCATTGCAGCAATGATTACTGCACCTGGAGCACGGTGCGCAATATGACGGACTTCGATACCGCAAATCATTGGATGATCGATCGCGGGGATGGCTCGGGATTACCGTCAGTCAATCTGGTGGTGCTCAGTTTTGTGCAGCCGCTCAAGTTGTTGAACAAAACCAATGACTCGCAGACGGTGAACGGCGTTCCCATCGGGATGAATTCCGCCGTGGTCAGTTACTTTACCGCACACAACATTCGCGTGATGCTCTCCCTGGGCGGCATTACCTACACAACCTATTGGGACCAGGCACTGACGCAAAACGCTACTCAACTGGGATTGAATGCGGCGGCCTTGGCAAAAAGTCTCGGCGTGGGAATTGAAATTGATTATGAGAACAGTTCCAGTCCCAACATTAGTGGGATGCAGGCCTTCATCAATGCCTACCGCTCGCAGATTCCCTATGACGCGACGGGAGCGAACGCGGCGGCGCGGCTGACGATTGATCTGGCGGCGGGAGATCGCTATCTGATCGGACTGGCGCAGTATGCCACCGCAAACTGGCTGCAGACTTCGAATCCAGTTTTGGATTATGCCAACGCAATGGTGCCGAATAAGCAGCCCAGCGCTTCGGCGGCGGAGTCGAATTGGCAGGAGCATGTGAATGGAGAGCCGCAGTACAGTCCGCCCATCGGGCCGCTGGCGCCGGCCAAGTTTGCCGGCAGCGTATATCTTGTAACCGGAAGCAGAGTCGCGCCGGAGTGCAACAACTTCAGCGCGTCGCTGGAGAACAGTACGGGAACTTTCGTGAAGACAGTGGCGCCGAACGGGGCGGGCACAACTTCCGGAATGCTGGGTTACATGTTCTGGGCGGCGGAGTGCCAAGGCACGCGATCGGTGTGCACGACTCCTCCGAACACCTGTGAGGGCGGGGTGGGGGTGGGCGCGAAGACGTATAACATTGCGTTCCCGATGCCGCCGCTGCGGCAGAACTAGAGAGCGGTCCAGACCTGGTTCGTTCGAAAATAAAAGCCCCGCCAGAATCTCTTGTTTCGAAGAGCGTTTCTGGCGGGACTTCTTATTTACGGAGTGAGCGTTGCCGCCAACACCACCACGTGGGAATTGTTGGGTAGCGTGATGCTCTTCACGGTTTTGGTGGCGTTAAGGGCAAAGCGATATTCGTACAGGTTGAAGGTGCGATTGTCTTTGGTGCCATTGTCGAAGTTGCGGTACGCCATGGCCACGCCTTCGCTCTCACCGGTATATTTTTGCGGGGTGTACCAGTCGCTAAGGCTCTGAGTGAACTTCGAAGTCGTCCCGTCGGTGTAGGTGACGGTAAAGACTTGCGACTTCTGGTTCCCTTCCACGCCGGTGGCGAACAACGCCAGACCATGAAATGCGCCTTGCGTAGGCGAGATGACTTGTCCGCCGCAGGCAACGGCGTCGAGTTGATTGGCGGGCCCGAAGGTGAGTAGGGTACCGCTGAAGACGCGGGCGGTATTCAGCAATTTGGCCGAGTAAGAATATCCGGTGCCGTCGAGGCCGCCATTGGAATAAATCGTCCCGTCGGTATAAATTCCATTCAGGTTAAATTCCGAAGAGAGATCGACTTTCGTTCCGGTTCCCGTCTTGCCCACGGCAGCACTCACCGCCAGGGTGAATGTCGTAGTCTGAACAATACTGCCGGAAGTTCCGGTCACCGTGACGGTGCTAAAGCCGGTGGTTGCTGAGGCATTCGCCGAGAACAAAATCTTCCGCGTATTACCCGTGGTGGGAATGGTCGCTCTCACACCCTTAGGCAATGCAGAAAGCGTGATCGTGACGTTGCCGTTGAAACCGTTTTGATCGGTGATGGTAACCGTATCGCTGGCGCTGCCGCTCTGGTTCAGGAACACATTGCTCGCACCTGCCAAGGTGAATCCTGAACCGCCGACTGCGGTGTTAATCGCGTTGGCGTATTGCGCGGCCAGGCCGTTGCCCACAAAGTCATCGTAAAGCCACATGAATCCGCCGACGATGCCGCACTGGTTATGCCATCCGGTCATCGTGGTCTGCACCTGGCTCGGGGTATCGTTCGCATCCCACAAGCCGGGGAAAACGGGTACCGTGCCGAAGTTCCATCCCACGCACGGATTGTTGCCACTGCCTCCCGCGTACGCTTGCAGGTGAACTCCGTCAACCGTGCCCGGAAGCTGGCTATTGATTTGCGAAACCACGTTCGTCCAGTAGCTAGATTGATCAAAGGCATCAGGCATTACGTGATATCCCAGGTTGCCCAGCATGACGCCAAAAGAAATTGTCGTCGGCGAGTTGAAACTGTTCTCGTCGTCGAAATCGAGGGCGTCCAGCGCGGGTATGGCGGCTTTGAGCGCGGCAAAATCTTTATACAGAATGCTGCTCGGTCCGGTGCCTTGTGAGTTCACCAGATTTGTTATGTCTTGCCAGTCGCCGAAGTTGGACGACCCAATGCTGAAAGTCACCCGCTTCACCGTGCCCTGTTTCAACTGCGCCATGTCCGCGGGAAAATTCGGGTAGTACGAATTGCCCACGTAGACGCCGCCGGAAGTGAGCGGAAACTCTCCGTTCAAGTTCAGGTCTCCGGTGCTGCTCACCTCAACGCTCCACACAATGGCTTCGGTGAAGCCGGAGTTTTCAATCTCGGTAATATTGGGCGCGGCGTTTCCTTTATAGAAAGGTCCGCCTCCGAAGATGCCGGTATATCCAGTCTGGGCTGAGGCTGATTGGCTGGAAAGCGCAACCGCAATCATCAGAAAACTAATGGCAGTTAAATTAAGAAAGGTGGAGGAACGGAACGAGGGTACAAGGGCAGATGCTGAGCGATTCACAAGGTCTCCTGGGTCGGGGTGCTCGCCGTGCTGGACAAGGCTTTTGGCCCAGTCCTTGCCGGCGAAGGCTGCTGCTTTCGTCCCCCGCGAAGTCTCCAGATTATACACGGCACGGCACGGAAACCGGGCGCGATCAGGCGGAGCCTCAATCCAGGGACATCCTGCCCTGCGGCACTTCTGAAAAATTCTTTTTTATCTCCTACAACTCTTAGGCGATAATGCCTTGCCCGACGTAGCTGCCCGCATGCGTGTTTCAACATGGAGGCTGAATATGTTCAAGTCAATTGCGGTCGTCGCTGGAAGTTACGCGCTCTCGGTCATTCTTGTCGTCCTCACCGATCCGCTGCTCTCTCGCCTCTTCCCCGGCGACTTCGAAAAAGGCCGAATTCCATCTGACCCCGCGCTCATGACAAGCACCGCACTCTTCGTGCTGGTCTCCGTTTTTTGCGCGTGGCTCTGCGCCCGTCTCGCGCCAAGTCGCCCGGCGCGGCACGTGCTTTGGTTTTTTGTTATCGGAGAAGTGATGGGCGTCGCAGCAACCATTCCCAACTGGAGCAAGGGCTGGCCCCACTGGTACTGGCTTTCCTGGCTGCTGACTTGGCCCGTAAGCTGCTGGATTGGCTTGTTATTGGCCGGGCGGCGCAAGGAACCCGCCCTATCGGAAGCTTAGATGGTGGCTGCCGGCGTGTTTACTTTGAGCGGGACCGACTTTCGCGTTCGCTGAAGATGTATCGGTGGTTAGCGCCACAAATTTGATAGTTGATCTGCACAAACGACGTCCAGTGGCAATCGAGTACTAAACTTTAACATTGTTAAAGACACGATTGATTTTTTGCCGGGGTAGGGGCAAGTCAAACAATACGCAATCTGGACGCTGACCACTTTCGCGAATCTTTTAAACCAAGGCAGCTTATTGGTGCCGCGCTCTTTCTTCCTCAAAGATCGCAGCGTTCTTTAAGTGTTGCGGAAATTCCTTCTCATAGCGTGCCAGGCTCGGGCAAATGTAGTGATGCGATTTGCTGAAGCCGAACGATTGCATCTCGGTCATGGCTTCCTCCGCCGTCCAATTTTCTTCCGCCATGCGGTACGCCGCCACCATCATCCCCGTGCGGTCATCCCCCAACCGGCAGTGCACAAAGATTTTCTTGCCCTTATTGTCGTGGACAACTTTTAAAAACTTCGCGAACACTTCATCATTCGGCCACGGGCAGTGCCAGGGGATGGCCACATACTTCATTCCCAGGGCTTCCACTTCTTTTCTCTCGTGTTTACTGTCGGCGTGCACGTCCACCACTACATTCATGCCCAGCTTTTTCAACGCCTTCAACCCGTCCCCTTGCAACAAGCCTCCGCGATAGAGTTGCGGCGTAACCTCGCCAAAATTGGTAACGCCTTTTTCCTCCAGCCTGCGCCCAATGGCGCGAACCTTGGGCGATTGCGTTTCCTGCTTGGTCTGCGCCGCGCCGGAAAATGAGTTCAGAGCATTGGAGAAAAAAACTAGGCTAAAAAGATGAAGGGAACACGCCGGAAAAAAGTCATGAGGGTCGTCCTCACTATAGATGCGCGGCCATCGTCGGAAGATGCTGATCCAACGGGGTTTAGGGGCTTGCGCGCGGTCGCTCTCGCCTGCCTTTTCGAACAACCTTGTCTGGCCTTGCGTCATCGAACTTAGTCGATTATCGGCCGTCCCCCATACGGTTGCATTTCTTCGAGGTACTCAAGTGAATCATTTCACGCTCTCATCATTGTCGCGTCTTGTGCTGCTGATTTTTATGGTCAGCTTTTTGGGAAACAACTCCAATGCTCAAAGTGGCGCTCCCTCCACGCCGCCACCGGCCGTCACTTATCAGCTCACCGTCACGCTCTCTGGAACTTCCACCGGCACCGTCACCAGTAGTCCCGCTGGTATCAGTTGCGCGCCCACCTGCAACGCGTCGTTTAGTGCCGGCACCATCGTCACCCTCACCCCCAAACCCGGCAAGGGCGCGTATTTCGTAGGCTGGTCCGGGGCCTGCAAAGGCAATGGGCTCTGCAAAGTAACCATGAAGGCCGCGGAGTCCGCTACCGCCACGTTCAATATCTCGCAGACGCTCAACGTTCTAAATCACATCATTTTCATGGCCCAGGAAAATCGATCCCTCGATAGCTACTTCGGCGAGTTGCGCGCTTACTGGAAGGCCAACGGATTTGCCGATCGCTCCTTCGACGGCCTGCCGCAATTTAATCCCACCTCTGGCCTCGCGCCGCTCTATGGCCCGCCTCCCACCAATCCCGGTTGTGATCCCGCCTTCCCTCCCCCGAGTGATTGCATTGAAGACAGCTCCAGCCCGCAAGAAGCTTCCTACCACCTCATTACGCAATGCACCGAGAACACCAGCCCGTCCTGGAACGAAGCTCATCAGGATTGGGATCTGAATAATCCCTACTCATCCACCGCCACGCTCGATGGCTACCTCTGGACCGCCGCCCATGACGCGCGCAATATGAGCCCGCAGTATTACGACACCAACGGCCTTCGCGCCATGGGCTATTACGACGATACCGACTTGAACTACTACTACTACATGGCTTCGCAGTTCGCCACGTCGGACCGCTGGTTCTCGCCCGCCATGACCCGCACGCAACCCAATCGTGAATATCTCATCGCCGCCACCTCGCACGGATACGCCTATCCCATCGGCACCGATAGCGGCGATCAGAACCTGCTCACCGCGCAGACCATCTTCCAGAGCCTGCAAAACGCCGGCATCAGTTGGAAAATTTACGTCAACACCGAAAACACAGCCTGCGCCAGCAATCCCACCGCTGCCTGTTTAGTTACTCTCAGTTACGTTTACAACTTCGCCTGGGGTCAAGCCATTCCCACAAATTATCCCAACAACATCGCGACCATGACTCAGTTCTTCACCGATGTGCAGAACGGAACTCTGCCGCAAGTGGCGCAGATTGAACCTGCCTCCGCCGCCGGACTCGATGAACACGGCTCTGACTCCGATCAGTACCCCATCAACATTCAGCTCGGCGCGCAGTACGTCTCCTCCATCATCAACGCATTGATGGGAAGCGTCTCCTGGAAGGATTCGGCCTTTATTCTCACCTACGACGAATCCGGAGCGCTCTACGATCACGTCGCGCCTCAGCCCGCAGTAAGCCCCGATGGCATCAAGCCCGTGGACCTTGAGACCGGCGACATCTGCACCTCAGCCACGGGACCAACTTGCGATTTTGTCTACACCGGATACCGCGTGCCCATGATCGTGGTCTCCCCTTACGCCATGAAGCACTACGTCTCCCATACCGTGATGGACTCTACCGCCATTCTCAGGTTCATCGAACTCCGCTTCAAACTCGCATCCTTGACTAAGCGCGACGCCGCCCAGAAGACCATGAGTGAGTTCTTCAACTTCAACGTTCCGCCCTGGACAACGCCGCCCTCGCCGCCCACACAATCCACCAGCGGCCCCTGCTACCTGAATATGCTGCCCTAACACCATCAGTTGCCCCACTCTAACGTAGCGCCTCTTGCGACGTTAGACTGGGACTGTGACTTTCCCCCTCCTGCCTTTCTTGACGGGCTTGCACTCCTCCAAAACAAAGTGGCACACCGAAGTGTGCCACTCAATAAAAACCAATCGTACTTTACCGCGATTGCCACCTGACAGGAGTCAACTCCCAGTTGGGCAACAAACTCGCCGGCTCGGGACGAAGCGGAGGTTGCACCGTCTGTCCGCTGCCGTTCAAATCGTAAACATACAAACTGTTATCGCCCGAAGCCACGAATACCTGCCCATTGGCCACGGTGAGCGCGCCCGTCACCGCTCCTCCGGTTAGCGCTCTCCATTCCTCGGTAACCGTAACGATTAGGTAGAAACCAAACACGGCTCCGTTACCGTTTCCGTAATAGACAACACCGTTGGCTACCGCTGGAGTATTAATAGTTACGGCGGCGCTGCTGCTAACCTTGGTGATCAGCAATCCTGTATACGCACCGATCCAGTTATAAGATCCATCTGACGCTCCCACATAAACGGTCCCATTGAATAGTGCCGGCGAACCTACCGTGCCCGCCGCAAGGTACTTCCACTGCAGCGCTCCAGTCTTGGCGTTGATGGCATAAAGATTCTTGTCGGCCGAGCCCACATACACCACATCCTCAGAAACCGCTGGTGAAGAAGCTACGGCGCCGGTGGTGGCAAACTTCCACACCTGCACTCCCGTAGTGGCGTTGATAGCGTAAACATTGAAGTCATTCGAGCCGACATAGACGATTCCGTTGGCTACCGCCGGAGAGCTGGCTACGGCCCCCGCGGTAGTAAACTTCCACACCTGTTTTCCTGTGCTGGCGTTCACGGCGTAGACGCTGTCGTCATTCGAGCCTACGTATACGTTCCCGCCCGACACCGTGGGCGACGAGTTAATTGCTCCGCCGGTCTTGAAGCTCCACGCTTGGGTTCCCGGACTCGTGACCGTGTTGATGGCGTACAAGTTGTCGTCCGTGGACCCGATATAGACCAAGCCGTTGGCGACCGCCGGGGACGAATTCGTAATTGCGGCCCCGGTCTTGAACTTCCACGCCTGGGTTCCGGGATTAGTGACGGCATTGATGGCATACACATAATCGTCCGCCGAGCCAATGTAGACGGTCCCTCCAGAGACTGCCGGCGACGAAGTAATCGCCCCTCCCGTGGCAAACGTCCAGTCCAGATCGATCGTTCCTACGTTGGTCGTGCTCAGCACGTTCTCATACGGATTCCGCCCGCGATGCAGCGGCGAGTACCCCGACTGCGCCCAGTTGGTTTGCACCGTAAACGCGGCTTGGGCCGATGTTCCGGTGCTGCCGCGGGCCACGCCCGTAACCCAGTGCGTGCCCGGCACCGCGGTGCTTGGTACCTGCACATTAATCCCTGAAAATGCCCCGGTGGAACTGGTCACCGCCAGGGCTACGTCGGTGGTATCGAAGTAAATATCCACCGCCGTGCTGATCGGAAAATTGGCCGCGGAAACCTGAAATACAACAGGCGCGCCACTCCCCGGAGATGGCGGATCGACATTCGGCGTCAAGGTAAGGGTCGGCGTCGCCGCGCTCGCGGACAGCGTAACCAGCACGACGAACCAGGCGGCGGTTAAGCCTCCTGCAATTCCGTGAAGCAATCTTAGAGCGGCTGAAGTCATCACAGTTCTCCTGAGATCTCAAAGGGTTTGCGCGGTTTGGCGCTTGCCGCAGCCCCCACCTCCGGGCTACGGTGCTACCCCCAAAGTGGGTCTGGCCAACCCGCGACGGCTCGCCTATACTGAATCGCCGATTTCCCTGCGGCAATAGGTGTTACCCGACACAACCCGGCATTTCACGACAATGTCTGCCAACAACGTAATCAGCGGCCAAAAGCGCCTGGACTCCTGGAAGGAGATTGCCGCCTTCTTCGACCGCGACGAGCGCACCGTCAATCGATGGGAGAAAGAGCTCGGACTCCCCATTCACCGCTTGCCAGGAACAAAGGGCCGGGTTTACGCCTATTCTGAGGAACTTTCCGCGTGGCTGGCGGCATCCGCAATCAAAGTAGGCTCGGTCCAGCCCGAAGTTCCACAGCCCGTTTCGCTCAATGGAACAAACCTCAATCCAACTGCGCCAGCCGTGGCCTTGCCTGCATCGCTGAAAGCCGGACTGCGCAATGAGGCCCGCAACTCTAAAAGCGTCCGTGCCACGAATTTAGTCAGACTGGCCGCCGTGATGGGCGTCGCGGCGGTGGCTTTAGCCTTTATCATTCTTTATCCCAGCGCCCGGCGCAGTCCCCTGAGGGCCGTCCGGCCGCCGCTGCCAACTCAGCCGGCGTCGCTCGGTGCAGTGGCCTTGGCGTCAAGCCCTCCGCACGATCCCGCAGCCGAACAGCTCTACCTCAAAGGCCGCTACTACTGGAACAAGCGCACCCCTGACGACTTGAACAAAGCGCTCGACTATTTCATGCAGGCCGTGGTGCATGATCCCACCTATTCGCAGGCTTACGTCGGCATGGCCGATTGTTACAACTTGATGCGCGAATATACCCTCATGCCCTCCAGCGAGGCTTTTCCGCGCGCCCTGGCAGCCGCAAAAAAAGCCGTCGAACTCGACGATCAATCCTCCGAAGCTCACGCCTCTTTGGCCTTTACTTCTTTCTTCGGAATGTGGGACGTCGCCACCGGCGAGCGCGAATTCCGCCGCGCCATCGATCTCAATCCCAACCTTGCTGCCTCCCATCACTGGTATGCCAATGCCTTGCTGGCCCTAACCCGTTACTCAGAGGCGTTGCAGGAGATCGATCGCGCTCAGGCCCTGGATCCGGGGTCAACCTCGATCCTGGCCGACAAAGGAAACATCCTCTTTCGCGCAGGTCGGCGGGAAGAGGGGCTGAGCCTGTTGAAACAAATGGAGAGCCGCGAGCCATCGTTCCGCTCGCCTCACGGCTATTTGAAAGGCTCCTACCTCACTCTGCAGGACTATCCCAACTACCTGATTGAGTTGCGAAAAGATGCCCAGCTGGTGCACGACGAGGCAGAAATCGCCGTGGCCAACGCGGCCGCCAAAGGCTTTGCCAGCGGAGGCTCGCGCGGCATGTTCGCCGCCATGCTCCCGGTGCAGAAAGAAAGGAACGCGCAAGGCGCGATCGCCGCCACCGAGGTCGCCCGCACCTACGCCGCGTTAGGCGACAAAGAGAACGCTCTCCGTTATTTAAACACCGCCTACCAGCAGCGCGAAGGCGAAATGCTCTTCATCCAAGTCTTCGGAGAATTCAGCCCCCTGCACGACGACCCTGCCTACCGCGACCTGCTCGCCCGCATGAACCTGCCCCCGCAGAATTAACGGGGACGATGATGATACGGCAAAATTTTGACCGCTGTCCCATTCAAGCCCTGCTTTGGCTCGAGTGGGATCACCTTCACAAGTCCCGGACTAAGTTCGCGGAACGGGACTAAATTACTCTCGTTTGACGCTGACGTATCTTCATCGCGGGCTGGCCCACCTCGGAATCACGATAACTGAGGATGCCCCACCTTTGCCTGTCTTGCAAAGGTGGGCCGCGACGCAGTTGTGATGACCGGAAGGTGTGGCTCAGCTTTGATGCTTATCATTCCTACTTCGCCGTTACCTCGGTAACCATTCAGATTACAAAAGGCCAACATCTTCCAGATGTACGCTCGTACCTTGCTCCACCCTATCACCGTAAATACCATAGCTATGCCAACTCCCCGAGGAGAAAACTGCATGCTGGTTGCGATTGCACCAGGGTTAGTTTTCTGAGCTCAATGTTTGGAGCAGCGGGTTTTAAGAAACTGGACGACGCCGCAAAACTTGCGTCCTCCCGCACGACAAAGGACCTATGGCACTGCGCAAGCAAAATGGATTCTCTTTACTGGAACTGGCGATTGCACTCAGCCTGTCGATGATTTTGTGCGCCGTTACGGTTTTTGCCTTCCAGCCTATATTGAAGGCGCAGCACGTTTCTACCGCCTATAACCTCACATTGATGGCATTGCGTAAAGCGCACGACGCGGCCTCCGCTGATATGCGCATTTACGTCGTGACTTTTACCGCGCCCGTGCCCAACGTGAACGGCGGCACCATCACCGTGACCCAGGACATTCCCAATCCCCCCACTTTATTTACTGCCGTCTTGCCCGCCGACGTCACCTTTCACGTGGAACCCGGCATACCGACTTCCCCAGTCACCGCGCCCACCACGCCCGATGGTTTCGGTACTGGCGCCAATGCTTTCGATTTTGACCAGCCTCCCAGCGGCTTGGGCGGCAGCAACCTGATCTATTTTTATCCCGACGGCAGCGCCCAGGATAACGGGCCAAACGGCGGCAGCGTTAACAATGGCGTCGTGTACCTCGGAATTCCCGGCCAACTCGCCACCCAGCGCGCCGTCTCCCTCTGGGGATACACCGGGCGCGTCCGCGGATGGCGCCTGCTGCAGATCGCCGGACAGTGGACCTGGAGGCAGATGTGAACACCATTCATTCAGCGCGACCGAGAACTCAATCCGGCTTCTCGCTCATCGAAGTCATGATCTCCATGGTAGTCCTCACCGTCGGCTTGCTGGCGGCGTTGGCCACCATCGGCGTCACCATGGCGGCCAATGTTACTTCGCAGCAGGATCTGATCGCTCGCCAGGTCGCCTCCGAAGCCATGGAGAGCATCTTCAACGCGCGCAACACTTCGCAAATCGGCTTCCAGTCGATCGCCAACACGACTGCGGTTCCTCCCGGCATCTTTCTCTCCGGAGCGCAACCCCTGATGTGCGCCGGCCCGGACGGCATTCTTGATACCGCCGACGACGTCCCCTGTCTCACCGCTGCCGGCATCGTTTGCCCCAATGGCGGCGTGCAATGTTTGAGCGAACCCGGACCCGACGGCATTGTCGGCACCGCCGACGACGTCGTCGTGCCGCTCAATAACATGACTCGCACCATCACCATCAGCCCCCTTCTGGATGGCTCCGGCAATGTTATCCAGACTCTAAGTTCCGTCACGATCACCATTCAGTACACCGTGCCCAACGTGGGTCACCTTAGAACTTATGTGCTTAACGAATACATTTCGTCGTACCACTAGAAGGGGATTCATGCGCCGCTCAAAAAAATCGACGTCGGGCTTCACCTTGCTCGAGCTTCTGATCTCGGCTGCGATCGGAGCCGTCCTCATCGTGGCGGCCACCCAGGTCTTCAGCCGGGGCATGAAGGCCAGCTGGGTGACCTCGCAACGCGCCGAATTGCAGCAGGATTTTCGCGCCGCCGGCAACCTCCTGCAGCGCGATATCAGCATGGCCGGCGCGGGCGCGCTCGGCCAGCAAGGCCTTTCCACCAGTTCCGTCGGCTTGCCCAACACCGGCACACGTCCCGTCTATCCCTGCACCGGTCTCACCACCTGCAACTACATCGCGGGCGCACCCGTAGCCTATCCCCTCTCCGGCGGCGCTCCTTACCTCTATTCCATCATTCCCGGCCCCAATCTTGGCATCACCGTAAACGCCGCTCAGGGTCCAACTGACATTCTCACCGTGGTCTATGCCGACGCCAACCTCGCCCTCAACTGCTACACCGGAACCATGAATGCGACCGGCACTGTCGTGACCTTTCAATTGCCCGCCACTTTACCCACCACGTGTGTCTTGCCGTCAAGTTCCCCGCTCGCGCCTGCTCCCCTCACCTATAACGCAGTCGGCAATCCTACTGGTTTGCAAATTGGCGACATGATTATGTTCGGGACCAAGGCCATCGGCATCGTCACCGCCAACGTGGCTACCTGCGCCCCCACCGGCACCAACACCGCTTGTTACAGCGTCACCTTCGCCGCCACCGATCCCGGCCACGTCAACCAGCCCGTCGCTCCCGGAACCGGCAA
Organism: uncultured Acidobacteriota bacterium; assembly: GCA_963758565.1. Classification (GTDB taxonomy): domain Bacteria; phylum Acidobacteriota; class Terriglobia; order Terriglobales; family Acidobacteriaceae; genus Sulfotelmatobacter. The sequence goes on from CAVWVX010000003.1 coordinate 722,644, forward strand.
CCTGTTTCAGTTCGCCAACCTGGCAACTCCTTCCGCGGTTCGTCTGATTGCCGTCACTTACTATCTGGACATTTCTCCCTCCGACGGCGTCACTCCCCGCTTGATGCGTTTGCAGAGCGGACAGCTTCCCGCTCCCGTCGCCGAAAACGTTGTCTATCTCAAGTTCAGTTATGACGTTTACAACGCCGGAGCCATCTCCGCCAACCAGGCTTCCCTCCCCGCTGGCACCAATCCCGGAATGATCACCAAGGTCAACATCGTTCACATGAGCATGCGCAGCCAGGCGAATACGTACAACGGGTATCAAGGCCTCGACCTTCAGACCTCGATCGCTGCCCGCAATCTGACTTCGCAACAGGAGTATCCAATTTCAGGCTCGTCCTATTGATAGGAATGTCGATATGAATGAATTTAAAAACCGGGACTTGCACCAGGCTAACTATCAGCCACGGATTATGAGGAGAAACACGATGCATAGCGCCAAAGAGAATTCACGAGGCTTCACGCTGGTCGCCTCCCTCTTGTTGATGTTGCTCTTGTCCGGCATCGCCATCTCTCTGCTTATGATGGTCAACAGCGAGCAGAAAGTCGGCGCTGCCGATCTCAGCAGCAACTACACTTATCGCGCGGCCGAAGGCGCCATTGAGAAGCAGACTTCCGATCTGGCCAATACCTTCAAAAGCATCCAGGCTCCTACCTCGGCGCAAATCTGCAACGTCAGCACCAACTTGCCGACCTGGGATCCTACCGTCACTTATGCCACCTATAACGTAGCTCCGGTGAACCCCGGCGTAGCCAATCCTTGCGCCGCTCCGCTTCCGGCTCCGGTATGGGGACCCATTCAATCCGGCCCTGACGCCGGCCTCTACGCCCAAATTATTCCCGTAACGCTGAACGCCTCGGCCCAGCGCTTTAACGGAGAAACCGTCAGCATGACCCGTACCGCCGAAGTCGCTCTGATTCCTGTCTTTCAGTTCGGCGTCTTCTGCGATGGCGATTGCTTCTTCGGCCGCAGTCCAAACCTCGGTTTCGCTGGACGCGTGCACACCAACGGTGATCTTTACCTCGGAGTTGCCGATGGCGCAAACCTGGTTTTCGGCGATAAGCTGGCGGCCTTCGGCAATGTCATCCGCCAACAGATGGACAATGGAGTGCCCTCGGCCGGCAACGACAACGGCGGCACCGTCATGATTCCCACCACCAGCAACGGTTGCGCCGCTCAGATGGCCAACGTTGCCGGCGCCGCGCCCAGTTCCACCTGCATCGATATTTCTGCCGGATGGGGCACCGCCGTCGGTCTTGGGGCCACCAACGGCAGCGTTACCGGCGGTCATGGTTCCGGACAGAACGTTGCCACCTGGCAGAACGTATCCCTCGGCACTTACAACGGCTACATCATCGACGGCAACGGCACGCCGCCCGGCACCACCAACGGTCCCAACGGCACTGGCGCCAGCAACCTTTCACTTCCCTTCGTGAATGGCACTACGCATCCCTTTGAGATCATCCGCCGTCCGCCGCCGGGAGAATCGACCACCGGCTTGCTCGGCGGATCGCGCCTCGCCAACACCGCCCAGATCCGCATCCTGCTCAGCGATAAGGAAGCCGATCTCCATCTCCCCGGATGGAACGGAGACGCTACCCAGGACATTCAATTGGCAAGCATGGTTCCCAGCCAGGTGTTCGCCAATGCTGGCGCCTATGCCCAGAATGGCATCACCGTTTCCAACGGCACCACTTCCAATACCTACTACTTCGGAGAAGCTGCTTGCAGCGGCGGCTCCATCGGTAATCACTGCACCGGAGGAGATGTCAATTTCATCTGGCCGCAATTTACTCCGGGAGGCGCAACCTCCACTCACTACGCTCCCGTGGCCGAATGGCCCATCATCAACGGCTGGCTTCTCGTAGAAACCAAGTGGGCCAGCGACGGACTATGGCATGGCGTAACTAAGGAATGGCTCGGCATGGGCTTTGCCCGTGGCGTTCAAGTGCCTACCGCGAGCGGTATGTCCGCCACCCAACAGGCCTCCAACTCTCTCGGAACCACGGGCTACAACATTCTGAGCGATCACAAGAACGCGATTCTGTACTTCCAGATGAGCGCCGATCGTGGCGGAAACGGCGTGATCTCCGCCGCCGATAACATTGTCCCCTTTACCAATGTTGCTGGAACGTCTATCACCACCAATGCCCTCTCGCCCTTCGGCCTAAACTCGCAATACAACTGGTATCCCATCAACCTTTACGACGCCCGCGAAGGCGAGAACAACGATGTTTCAGGCTTCGCCGCTGGTACCGGCACTCCCAACGGTGTGATGAACGCCGTCGAACTCGACGTGGGCAACTTGAAGAACTGGCTGCGCGGTCTTACCGGCACTCCCACCGGACAGAACGTCGACTTCACCACTCAAAACGGCTACGTCCTTTATTTCTCGGACCGCCGCGGCATGCAGTACGATCCCAACGCCGCGCACAACCCCACCGGCATTCTGCTGGGCGCTTATGGATTTGAAGACGTTGTCAACTACGCCGCTGGTTCTCCTTTTTCTCCCAACGGTACTCTGGAACCGAACAACTACAACGGCGTCTCTCCCGAAGATGTCGAAATGTGGAAGGACGGCACCGTCACCAAATACGGCGTGAAGACTGTTGGCGACGCATTTGGCTCAACCACCGCCAACGATACCGATGTGGCCAACCCGCCGAACCCCTTTGCTCACCGCATCAACACTTTTACCTACGGTCGTGTTAATCGCATCACCGGAGCCCGTCACGTTCTCAAACTGGTAGATGGATCGCTGGGCAATCTCCCCACCATGCCTCCCGGCAATGCGGTCAACAATTGCACCCAAAGCGCCGCCAACCCGACCGGATGCGGCGGCTTCACCGTTGGCTCGGAAAACCCGGTTTATGTCCAGGGCAACTACAACTCGAACTGCCCGGCCAACATCGTCGCAACTCCAAACCCTTGCACTCCGGGCAACTTAAATTTTGATACCACTTGGAACAACCCGGCGAATCCCGAACCCCCTCACTCGGCCGCGTCGATCATTGCCGATGCCGTTACAATGCTTTCCAACAACTGGCAGGATGCCGGCGCTTCCGGTTCAATCACCAATGGCAGCTTGCTGAATCCAACCAATCCTGGCGTTCAGAGCGTTCCTGCTCAAACGCCGAACCGCATTGCTGTCACGTCTTACTACCGCGTGGCTGTCGCTGGCGGCAAGACCATCGCCTTCACCAACACTGCCCAAAATCCCGAGTTCGCTTTCGGCATGGACGGCGGTATTCACAACTTCCTCCGCTTCCTCGAAGACTGGGGCGGAGTTCCCGCAGCCGGCGCTCAACAGCAGCTTTATTACAAAGGTTCGCTGGTCAGCCTTTACTGGAATACCTATGCCACCGGCACTTTCAAGTGCTGCAACACCGTCTACAACCCGCCGGACCGGCAATATACATTCGACCCGTTATTCACCATCCCGTCGAACTTGCCGCCCGGTACCCCTATGTTCCGTAACGTGGACAACCTGAGCTACCGTCAAAATCAGGTCGCCCGCAGCAACTGAGGAATTCGGGGGATGGCGTACCGTTAGGTTTTATGCGGGACGATGACAACGGAGCTGCCGCATCTTTCGCGCTTTTCGAAAGGTGCGGCAGCCAATGAATCGATAGCCATGGACTGCCGCTTGCCGTAGAGCGTATACCGCTTCAGCAGATGGCAATAGCAGTTCCGGTAGAAACTACGCTCCTGACCGTGGGGCCATAAGACGGCACAAACACTAGCGTTCGATCGAAACCAGCCGCACTTCCACGTTAATCATCCTCGGCACCCCGCTCCGTTGCACCTCAAACGCATGATGCTGTCCCGCGCTGTTCAGGCTTTCGCGCAACTCGCGAAGCGTAAACTCGCTGGCCCTCTTGCCGTCTTCGCTTGAGAGTAGATCGCCCTTCTGGAAGCCATCTGCCTCAGCCGGCGATCCCGCACGCACCGCCGCGACCGTGTACGTATGCAAGTCCGCGCCGGACGCAAGGAATGTCAGCCCATAGGTCTCGCGCTCGGGGAATGCCTTGCTCGCTTCGGGTGTCGCTTCGAGAATGATGCGATAACCCGGATAGTCGAGATAACAGTGATATCGCGAGTAGATGCTCTCGCCCACGGTTCCGGAGAAGTTGGTGCTCGCGTATGCTCCCTTGGTGTTTACCGACATGTTCACCGGAACATTGTTCACCGTCAGGCTCCCAATCGTGAGCCGTTGCAGATGCCCGCGTACATTATTCTGGGCAAAGAACTGGTTCTCCATACCCGCTGGCCGGTTCACCGTCGCATTGGTCTGCGCCAGGCGCGCCAGGTCGTTCGAGGTAACGAATGCCGAAGTCAGTGTCGCTGTCTCGGCTGCTCCGAAATCCACGACAAAGTACGCAGGAATTTCCGGCTTGGTCGGAACTCCGATCGACCCATTGGCGTGCGGAATTCCATTGTCGAACACTACCGGGACCGTTACGCCAGTTCCGGAGTACTTCCAGTTCTTCGCATCGTGCAACGTGATTAAGCGCTTCTGGTAATCAATCTCCATCACGAACCGGCTGATGAAATCGTACCCAAGAATTCCTCCGAACTTCACGCCCAAAGCACGCTCCAGGCCAGTCTGGTCGATCGCGGATACATGCTGGTTGTGAAGTTCAACGCCTGGAAGCGTGAGTGTAACTCCGGCCACATAGGCGTAATCCGCAGAGTTCCCGCCACCGGTCGTAGTTGTCTGAGCGTAGGTCTTCAGACCGAACTCTTCGAGGCGAGTCGAATTGATAACGTTCTGGTCCGCGCCGGTGTCTAGAATGAAGCCCATTGGCGGGCGTCCATTTACAGACACGTTAAATACAATGTGGTTCGCCTCCATCGTGAACGGAATAGGCGGCGCATTCACGGCCAGCACCGTGTCCGAGGGGCCCGGAACGAGCGGCGCAAAGGTCTCTTTCGACAATGTGCTTTTATACTCAACGCTCTTGCGCTCCCATTGGTAGTCGGGCTTGTCCGTCTCGGTCACCATCGCGTGGAAGGGTGTCATCAATCCGCTGGCGTTGCGCCAATCGGAATACGTCGTTGTAATCTCGCTATCGTCGCCAGGTCGCACCGACTTGAGCGGCAAAAAAGTCTTCGCATCGATGTACCACGTTGTTGTCCAGCCTCCCTCGGGTTTGTAGCGCAGCAGGTAGGACGAGTGATCGCTGCTCTCCGAGACCTCCGCCAATCTCATCTCCTTCGGCGGACCGAAGGTGATGATCCTCGTTTCATCAACTCCGGTGACAAATCGCTCCAGCTCTTGTCCATCGACTTTTCGCACCCAGCCATTCCAGTCGCGACGCTCCTGACGCTGTCGCGACAGCAGCAGCTGCGACTCGTCGACATCGCGCTGATCTTCGCGACGAAAATTCCTACCCGAAATCCACTCCTGCACCCTCCCCGCAATTCCGTCCTCACTAGAGATCGTCGTGATTACAGCCGGCCGCGGAGCTTTGTCGGAGTGCACCGCAGCTCGCCACCGGCGCGCTATCTGATCGGAGTTGAGAGTCGAGCGTTGACTCTGCGCAGAAAGCGGTACGGCGAACGCAAGCAGAAGAACCAGAACAGAGTTTAGAGACGCTTTCACACGAACAGCTTACACTGAGGCCAAAGAGAAAGTCGGGCTGATGAGATAACCGTGTCATCTCCAAACCTGGGGACAGACGGGACGTTCCCCAGTTTTCGCCAGGAAGCTGCTTGATTTTTATGCCGGCACCCGTCGGACCGCGTAGCGGTGTGCCCTACACTTCCTCGCTCTCCTTCAACTTCGCAATCACGCCAAAATCTTCCAGCGTCGTGGTGTCGCCTTTCACTTCGCCGCTGCTCGCCAGTTCGCGCAGCAGGCGACGCATAATTTTTCCGCTGCGCGTTTTCGGCAAAGTGTCAGTAAACCGGATGTCGTCCGGCTTGGCCAGCGCTCCAATTTCCTTCGCCACCCACTTGCGCAATTCTTCTTTCAGTTCCGGCGTAGGCTTTCTTCCCTGCTCCAGTGTGACAAAAGCTGAAATGGCCTGCCCCTTCAGATCGTCCGGCCGCCCCACCACCGCCGCCTCCGCCACCGCGGGATGCGCCACCAGCGCCGACTCTACTTCCATGGTGCTGAGCCGATGCCCGCTCACGTTGAGCACATCATCCACCCGGCCCATGATCCAGAAATATCCATCCTTATCCCGACGCGCACCATCTCCGGTGAAATAAAATCCGGGAATCTGCGACCAGTAATTTTTCACATACCGATCGGGATCGCCATACACCGTCCGCAACATCCCCGGCCACGGTTTCGTAATCACCAGAAACCCTCCCGACCCCAGCGGCACCGGCTTCCCATCCATCGTCACAATCTCCGCCGCCACTCCCGGAAACGGCCGCGTCGCCGACCCCGGCTTCGTCGCAATCGCCCCAGGAATCGGCGCCAGCATAATATGCCCCGTTTCCGTCTGCCACCAGGTGTCAGTGATGGGGCAGCGGGTGCCGCCGATGATTTCGCGGTACCACATCCAGGCTTCGGGGTTGATGGGTTCGCCGACGGTGCCGAGGAGGCGGAGGCTGGACATATCGTGTTTTTTGGGCCAGTCACTGCCCCACTTCATGAAGGTGCGGATGGCGGTGGGGGCGGTGTAGAAGATATTTACTTTGTGGCGGGCGATGATGGACCAGAAGCGGTCGGGCTCGGGATGATTGGGGGCGCCTTCGTACATCAGAGTGGTGGCTCCATTTTGCAGCGGGCCGTAGACGATGTAGCTGTGGCCGGTGACCCATCCGATGTCGGCGGTGCACCAGTAGGTGTCTTCTTCTTTGAGATCGAAGATCCATTTGGTGGTGAGGTAGGTGCCGACGGAATATCCGCCGGTGGTGTGGACGACGCCTTTGGGTTTGCCGGTGGTGCCCGACGTGTAGAGGATGTAAAGAGGATGCTCGGCGTCGAGGGGCTCGGCGGGGCAGACGTCGGAAGCTTTCTCCATGAGATCGTGCCACCAGAAATCACGTCCCTCGACGGTGTTGATGGCGGTGCCGGTGCGTTTGTAGATGACGACGTTCTTCACGCCGGGGCAGGACTTGAGCGCCTCTTCGACGGCGGGAAAAAGTTTTACTTCGGCGCCGCGGCGGTAGGAGCCGTCTTGCGTGATCACGGCGGTGGCGCTGCAATCATGAATGCGATCGACGAGAGCGTTGGAAGAAAATCCGCCGAAGATGACAGTGTGGGGTGCGCCGATGCGGGCGCAGGCGAGCATGGCGATGGGAAGTTCGGGAGTCATGCCCATGTAGATGGCGACGCGGTCGCCTTTTTTTACGCCAAGGCCTTTGAGAACGTTGGCGAATTTCTGCACTTCGCGATGAAGTTGCTGGTAGGTGTAGGTGCGGATTTCGCCGGGCTCGCTCTCCCAGATGATGGCAGCTTTATTTTTGCGCGCGGTCTGCACGTGGCGGTCGAGACAGTTGTAGGAGAGATTGATCTGGCCTCCGACAAACCATTTGGCCCAGGGAAGATTCCACTCGAGGACCGTGTCCCATTTCTTAAACCAGTGCAGTTCGCTGGCGATGCGGCTCCAGAATTTATCAGGGTCGTCGATCGATTCTTTGTAGAGCCGCTCGTATTCCTCGACGCTTTTGATGTGAGCGTTCTTGCTGAATTCTGGCGGAGGAGGAAAGCTGCGCTGCTCCTGCAGGATGGAATCGATGCTGCTGGCCTGGAGATCGTCTAGAGCTTTGGTGGACATGAATGGAACCTCGTCGTTTGTCGTTAGTCGTTGGTCGTTGGTCGTTGGCTTAGAGCGATAGAGTACCGCGACATTTTACTCCTGTTGGTCGAGGAAGCGGATGTGATCTGCGTCACGGGGGAGTGTGCAGGTGTCGAAGCGGCCGAAGATGCGGTAGCGGTGGCGGGCGATGGTGTTGTAGAGCGGGTCGCGGAGGAACCTGGGAATCATTTGCAGGCAGAAGGCGGAGGCGCGCCAGCGCGTGCTTAATCTTTTCAGGATAAAGATGACTGCGTCGGAGCGTGCGAGCAGGGATTCGTCGGGGCGTTCGTAGTTGAGGACGAGGTAGACCGTATCCAGATCAGTCGCGTTGATGGCGTGGCGAGCGAGGATGCGGGCGGCGAAAGGGCTTTGCAGCGCGGCGAAGCGGAAGATGGCTTGGCGATCGCGAGCGAGGATAAATTGGACGAAGCGGTTGCAGAGTCCGCAGACGCCGTCGTAGAGGAGGATGGGAGGCATGGGAGAGACAGGCCTCAGGTGCGATGGCGCAGCCCGTCCCAGACACAGCACCGAAGATCGCGGAAGCCGAAGGAACCGGGAGATGGCAGGCCCGTTCGGATTTGATTTGTGGTAAAGCGCCGGACCGGCAAGAGATCCTGTGGCACGGGATCGCAAGTGGTCGCCGGTTCCAAGCCACCTTCGGACAAAATGCGGACTTGAGCAGTGGCCACCAACGGAATCTTCATGGTCCATTCGCAGAGCTGAGCCAAAAGGTAGTGAAACCAAAGCGGAGCGGGAAATACCCAGATCTTCCGGCCGATAACCTGAGCCACGCGTCTAGCTGCCTCACTGAGAAAAAGTTCCTCCGCACCGGTGATGGCAATTGTCTGATTGGTCAAACGTGCGTCCACCAAGGCGGCACTCAGAAGGCAAACCAGATCGTCGATGGCCAGGGGCCGTATTGGCTTCTCCTTTAGCCCAACAGCCGCGAAGACGGGCAAAGTGAATAGTGAATGACTAAGGTGGTTGAGCATGTGATCGCCGAGTCCGTAAACCATCCCAGCCTTAGCTATGGTGTAGTCGAGCCCGGAGCCGCGCACGATCTCCTCGGCGGCCCACTTGGACTCGTGGTACGGCGAGCCGCAATTGGGGCGCGCGCGAAGGAAGCTCATCAGGGTGATTCGTCGTACCCCGGCTGCCTGCGCGGCTTTAACCACGTTCTGTGTACCGTCTATATGGATCAGCTGAAAGGTCTGGTTGCCGATCTCCCGGTTAATTCCGGCGCAATGGGCGACGGCATCGCATGCGGTGAAGGCGCGGGCTAGGGTGGCAACGTCAGAAAGATCGCTGCATATCCTTTTCAGACTGTGCGCATAAGGCAATTTGCGGTTGGTTCCGGTATTGGCGTGGCGCGAAAGCAACACCACTTCGTGTCCTTGAGCGAGCAAATGGGAAGCTAAATGGCTTCCTACAAAACCTGTCCCGCCAGTGATAGCAATTCTCATGATGCCCGTCCGTTCCCTGCTTTGCGGCGATGAAGAATCTGAGTGGGACAGACGGCGCTGAGGAAATCGCCAACTGCACTTGCCATCTGCTCCGGTTCCAAGCGGTAGAAGATCCGGTTGCCTTCGCGGCGTTCCGAAACCAGATCGGCGGCTTTGAGGACTGATAGATGCCGAGAGATGGAGGGACCGGAGATCGAGAAGCAGGCCGCAATTTCCCCAGCAGCGAGTTCGCGCTTCTTCAGGTCCTGCAAGATTTGGCGGCGGGTGGGGTCGGCCAGGGCGCGGAAAATACGAGAGACGTTCTTCATACTTTGTATATTAGCTATTTTGCTAAGTAGTGTCAAGGACGGGTGGCCCGGGCTTTCTTCTTCTTTTCTTTCCCGTTCCGAAACGTGGGGTGCCCCGTTCTTGCGTATTTTGCAAGGGCGCTACGATGCTGCCGATATCCTTGTCTTTCTGATGCCCCTGGACTGCATTTACCTACGGCGCGCATCCCCTGCAATTATCACTTGCTCGTGCTACCGCCGATTGCCATTTCTGGGCGCCGCGCGCCGTCGCCATGGCGCTGGAGCAGATACCGTTTCTATCTTCTCAACGAGCCCGGCTTGGTGAAGGTGAACGAGGGATGGGGAACGATTTCGGTTCACGCTCGGGCAGCGTAGCTTCGCAGGTGTCGGCGGTCGTGGTACCCGCCCCTTCGCAAAGGACGCGAAGGAACGGGGCACCCAGAGTGTTTCCAGGCTTTAGCGATGCAAAGCCCGGGCCACCCGCCGGAAAGTATCTTTGAGAATACAAAGTAGGGCGGGAGGTCGAGGCTGCAGTAGCTCTCCGGCTTCAAAAGAAATACCCACGCTTGCTTCGCCGTCATCTCGAGGACTGACCGGCTGACTTTGGCTTCCTGGAGTTCTTTTTGCTCAAAGATACCTGCCTTCAATACTCTCAGCACCGTTCACTCGGCGCGTGGCCCACGCCGTTGATCTTGCCGGCATCAGCAGCACAGCGGGTGCCCGCTCTTGCGGACTTTGCAAGGGCGGTAGTCGGGAATCCTTGCATCATGGGTTTGATCACTTCGCCATCACGAGTCGGATAGCGCGGGCAGCATCGCGATTTCCGCCGGCCGTTGTGTCGCTACTCCAGCCGCTCAAGCGTGTAGTACAGAGAGTACGAGGTTCCGTCAGCACCGTTGGATTGCGTCACAAAATAGGAGATGGGCGTTCCTGCTTTACTTTCAAAGGTGATCGACGGCCCGTAATTGGCGACTTGGGGAAACACAAAAGACCCTAACGAATTTTGAGAAAACAGGACGTTTTGGTACTGCGTGACGGCGTCGTCTGTCCACTGCGCATATACATTCCACTGCGATTGGCTATTCTCGACTGTGGTAAGGAGCGTCGCATAGATTGAGAGTCGATACAGCCCAGTCTGAGCGGGAGTGTAGATCGTCGTGGTCGGAATCGTCGCCGTTTGGTGCGACAGTTTTGCCTTAGCCACAATTTGGGGCGATTGAGCCAAAACGAATGTGGAGAACAGCAGAACTGCTACGGATAAAGTCTTGTACATGGGCGCTCCTCCGGCTGGGAATTAGGGGAGGCCGCAATCTTACCACTAGCCCGGCCATTCAGCGCCAGGCCCGCGAGGAGCGACACGGTTATCTCATCAGCCGCGAGGGCGGAAAGAGAATCCGGAGGGATTGAGGTTTGTGGAACCCGACCTTTGCGCAAAGGGCGCAAAGGTGGGGTGCCCGGCCCCGAAGGGCCTTCCCAAGGTTTGTTCACTTAGTGGGAACAGTGGTTGGGTGTATTTCCAGCGGACACGCGGCTTTCTTTTCCACGCATGCACCTATCACAGTCAGAGTCAAGCCAATGAACGAGAGGGATAGCGCCAGCGCCAGCACAATCTTTCGGTATTTCCAGGCTTCACGATTCCATTTATCCGTGGGAATATTCCTCGGCGAGTTAGGTTCCTTCGGTTCTGTTAGGAGTTCCTCTACGCCTTGGCGGCACTTGCGAACAAAGCGCCAGTAAATCGCATAGGCGCCGATGAGGATGACCAGCACTATCCAAGGCCCCCTCAGTACGCTATCGCGGAAATCTTTCTGGCCGAGGGCGAAACCGAAGGCGACGCTTTGCACGAACGAGAAGGCGGTTATAGCGTCGGCGTACTTGACGAGTTGTTCGGCTAGTTTTTTGGCGTCGCGTGTGGGGATGGGTGGGTCCATGGGAGCTAATATACTCCAGTTACGCCGGGGCTAAAGCCCGGTTTCTTAGTGACGACGGTTACGCGGCCCTGAAGGGCCGCTCTTCCACGGTGGTGCGGGCGGTGGGGAATTCTTCGTGATGTGGGAACGTGCCTCGGGGGCTAAAGCCCCAGTCCGACGGGGCATGTATCGCAGCGCTGGAAGCGCTGCGCCACCCAACATCGGGGTCCGAGGCGGAGAAATCAAAACCTCAAGGGATTGACGGTCGTGGAATCCCACTTCTCGCAAAGAATGCGAGAAATGGGGCACCCTCGTCCCTCAGGCGCTGAAGCGCGAATCACTCTCGCGGCTTGGCGGCACGACTGAAGTCGTGCCCTTCCCGACCCTTTTCCTTCCTCCCTTCCCGACCCTTTTCCTTCCTCCCTTCCCGATCCTTTTCCTTCCTTCCTTCCCGATGCTTTTCGTTCCTCCCTTCCCGAGCCCTTTCCTTCGTCCCTTCCCAGCGGAATGCTTGCGGTAGAAAGATTTCCACAGGTTTATTTTTGGGGATGTTCAGGTGACCTTTACTCTCGATTTTTTTGAGCGGAGAGTGGAGGTAGTGGGCAAGGGTTGGTGAAGGGTGGAGGTGGTGATGGGGGGAACGGGCGGGATTCTTCGTGTTCTGATTTCGTTCTGGCTGCGGCGATGGGATGGTGATGAGGAGAGTATCGAAAAGAAGTTTGCGGGATCCGAGGTCGTGATTGCCGAGGCTGAGGCTGAAGGCGAGGTTCAAGAAAACGAAGGCATTGATTTGATGGCGGCGGCGGAGGATGATCCGGCGAAGGGGCGGAGGGGGAAGAAAAAGTTTTGGGGGCCGTATGGAGATATACAAGACCCCAAGTGCCAGAAGAGGCGGGGAGAGATTGGGGAGGCGATGTTTCTGGCGAAGGCGGCGCGGATGGGTTTTGGGATTGCGACACCGTGGGGCGACAGTTTGAAGTATGACATGGTGATCGATACGGGGCGGAGATTATTTCGGGTGCAGGTGAAGTCGGCGCATAAAGTTTCGGCAAATAAGGGCGGGGGATATCATCTGCGGGCTTGCGCGCATAATCGTCGGCCTTACACGGCAAAGGATATCGATCTGCTGGTGGGATACGTGCTGCCGCTGGATGCGTGGTATTTGTTTCCTCCGCGGGCGTTTGTGAGGATGAAGTCGATGCGGCTGTTTCCGGTGCCGGGAAAAAAGAAATCGAAGTTTGAGGATTATCGTGAAATGTGGGAGTGTTTTGACGAGGGGCCGGCAGGATGGTGATCGCGGCGGAAGGATGACCGGGGTGATGCGGGGGGATATTTTTGCGTTTACTGCGGGGAGTCCAGTGGCATCCAAGATGCGAACCAGGAGCGATCCGGAGAAATATGGAATGAACGATCACGCGGCGGAGATGATGGAGCTGTTGCAGGAGTTGGCACGAATGAAAGAGATGGACGCGAAGTTCGAACAGGGAGCGAAGAATGAGGCGGAGGCTGCGGAGCACGAGAGCCGGAAGATCCGACGCCGGGAAGTTTGCGACAAGATTGCTGAGCTGGGAGGAACGGTAAGCTGAATGGCGAGGCGGGAGAAATCTGACGCCGCGGCAACGGCGGTATTGAAAGGGTGGAAAGAAATCGCGGCATTTCTGGGCGAGCCGGAATCGGTGGTGCAACGCTGGGCGAAAGAAGGGATGCCGGTGCGGCGGGAGGCGCGGTCGGTGATAAGTTCTCCGGACGAATTGAACGCGTGGATGGGAAAGGAAACGGGCAAGCCGGTTCACGTGGCCCGGGAGGCGGCTGACCTGGCGGAGGAACTGAAGCGCGGACTGGCTTTCGTGCGGCAAGAGAAGAGGCAGTCAACGGAAGCATCGACAGATCGGGGAGAGTCTGAGGGGAAAGGCGGGGGGGCCGGGAGCCGCAAGAAAAAATAAATTTTTCTGGCGTGCGCCGCAATTTCTGCAACTAATTTATCTTGTTGCCAATCAATCGCGGATTTATGAGTGGAAGCGAGACGAGAATCAGTAAGAAAGGAACGATATGTCGATTCTAGCGTGGATTATTTTGGGGCTGATTGCGGGGTTTATCGGAAGCAAGATTGTAAACAAGAGCGGTGAGGGGATGATTCTCGATATCATCCTGGGAATTGTGGGTGCGGTGGTTGGAGGCTGGCTGTTCAATCAGTTTGGCGCCTCGGGTGTGACAGGGTTGAACCTTTACAGCTTGCTGGTAGCGGTGGTGGGCGCGGTATTGTTTCTGGTGATCTATCACGCGATAAGACGGGTGTAGATGCGGTGAAGGATAAAAAAAGCGCCCGGCGTCAATTGACCTGACGTCCGGGCATTTTTTTGCGCGGAATTGAAGGATGAGGCTGCAGGAGCGACCGGCCACGTTTGGCGTGAGATGGACAACGCAGCTATTTTTTCGTAGCTAATTCCTGGATGCTCCCAGCAAGCTGGCGCATATCCTGGGCCACTTCGCGAAGGTTGAAGACGAGCGACCAGAAGGGCAGCATGCGGTCCAGTGCGAAGGGTGCAGTGGCTCGTTGGGCGCGCAGGCGAGCGAGATCGGCATCGAGAGATTTGACCTGTTGATCAAGATCATCGAGTGAAGGGGATTCGGGGCGCGAGATACGAAGGGCATTGGCCAGAACGGAGAAAGCCTTTTCGGTGCTCACCACCAAGGCCGGTAGCGAGGGGAGTAGACCGGGTTCGAGCTGAGCATGGACGTAGAGGCTGCGATCTTCAGCCATGGCGGTGAGGCGGCGGCGGACCTGGTCGGTCTGATCGACCACAGCCTGGAAGGCGCTTTTATTGAAGCGGGAGAAGGAGAGTTCGCTGCGGGCTTCGTCCATTTGCTGGGTGACACCGCGGCGCAGATCGTGCAACTGGCGGTCTAACTCCCGCACCTGCTCCTCGTTGTCGAGGCCTTGCAAAGCGGCCGCCGTGACCGCGCTATAGAGCACGCCCGCCCCTTGCAGAATGTTCGCCAGCTTAGTGCGGAGTCCGGCGCGTGCATGGACCGGCCAGACCAAGCCGCTAACGGCAAAAGCGATGACCGCTCCCAGCACGGTGTACAGGACGCGCAGCCAGGCGAAGTGCCAAGGCTCTTCCACGCCGCCGAAGACGAGGATGAGTGCGGCAGTAAATCCGGCGGCGCTGAAACTGGGGTGCAGAGCAGAAAGATAGCCAAAAAACGACGCGAGAATGAAAAGCGCAACGGCGGCGCGGACTGCTCCCGTCCCCATAAAGCGCAGAAGAAGAGCGGCGGCCAGTGCGCCGCTGGCGGAGCCGATGGTGCGATAGAGGGCGGCCTTCCACGAGGCGCCGACGTTGGCTTGAGTGATCACGAGCGCGGCGAAAACCGCCCAGTATCCCTGGGGGAGATGCCATCCCGAATAAAGCGCGTAGGCGATGGTTCCGGCGAGGCCGGTCTTGATGCCCTGCTTGAGCGAGGCGGATTCACGGCTCCAAATGTTGGGCGGAGAAGGAAATGCCGAATTGGAAAGCGGAACCGCGAGGTGCGAAGAGGCCATGCGGGAAATTATATTCGCGGCGCACGGTAAGATTTGATTTTGGGATGGAGACGGACTGCAAATTAAGGGATGGCTGGGATTATTATGCGATCCATGCGCCGCCGACGACGATGTCATCGTCATAAAAAACGGCGGCTTGCCCGGGAGTGATGGCGCGCTGCGGCTGATCGAAGGTGACCAAGATTTCGTCGTCACCTAACTTTTCGAGGACCCCTGAAGCGGGCTCGTGACGGTGGCGAATCTTCACCGAGACTCGCATCGGTTCGCGAAGATTGTCGACCGAAATAAGGTTGAGGCGGTGGCCGCGCAGAGTCCGGGAATAGAGGTGCTCATCCCCGCCGACGACTACCTGCTTGTCGGCACCGTTAATCTGGATCACGTAGAGAGGAGATCCGGTGGCAACGCCCAGGCCCTTGCGCTGGCCGACGGTAAAGTTGTGAATGCCGGCATGCTCGCCGATCACGTCACCGTTGGCGGTAACGAGTTCGCCAGCGGTGTCGGGCAGGGACTCGCCGCTCTCGGCGAGGTAGGCATCGATGAAGCGCTTATAGTCGCCGCCGGGAACGAAACAGATTTCCTGCGAGTCTGGCTTCTCGGCAAGTGCGAGGCCATGCTTGCGGGCAATCTCGCGAACTTCAGGCTTGGTCATGCCGCCGAGCGGAAAAAGAGTGCGGCTGAGCTGCTCCTGGGTGAGGCCGAAGAGAAAGTAGGTTTGATCCTTACTGCGATCGGCGGGACGCTTGAGCAACCAGCGGCCGCGCGAGTCGTCATATTCCACACGAGCATAATGACCGGTCGCTACGAAGTCGGCGCCGATTTGCTGCGCGACCACGAGAAGTTGATCGAACTTCAAATGATTGTTGCAGAGGCTGCATGGGATGGGGGTGCGACCGGAGAGATATTCGGCGACGAAGGGACGCACGACATCGCGCTCGAAGCGCTCCTCGTGATTGACGACGTAATACGGAATGCCAATGTGTTCGGCGACGCGGCGTGCGTCGTAGACATCGTCGAGGGAGCAGCAGCGTCCGGTGACCTGCTCGGGCATGCCCTCGTGTCCGGCGAGGCGGCGCTGGTTCCAGAGCTGCATGGTCAGACCGATGAGGTTGTGTCCCTCGGCGCGCAGCATGGCGGCGACAGCGGAGGAATCGACTCCGCCCGACATGGCAACGGCGATGGTCTTAGGGTTTGGCATAACTACTTTCAGCGTATGGTGCTTCGCTTTATTTGATCCTATTGGCTGACCGTTTGATTCCGAGACCAGGGCGATAGTTCCCGGAGTCGCGCCAGCGTCTCGGGGACCAGGGCCAGCGCAAAGTCGACATCCTCCGCGGTATTTTGTTTGCCCAAGCTGAAGCGAATGCTGGAGCGGGCACGATCCGGCCGCAGGCCCATGGCGGTGAGTACGTGGGAAGGTTCAATCGCACCTGAGGAGCACGCTGCGCCGGAGGACACGGCTAGACCCTTCAGGTCGAAAGAGATGACCAGAGACTCGCCTTCGATGTGATCGAAATAAATGTTGGCGGTATTGGGCACGCGCGGAGCGCCATCGCCATTCACGCCGGCATTGCTCACTTGAGCGAGAATGCCGTGCTGCAGACGGTCGCGCAGTGCGGACATTTTCTTGTCGTCTGCGCGCTCGAAGCTTTGTAGCGCTATCTCGGCGGCTTTGCCAAGAGCAACGATGCCGGGGACGTTCTCGGTTCCGGCGCGACGAGAGCGCTCGTGACGTCCGCCGTAGAACAAGGGCTGCAGCTTTGTCTCCTTGCGAATGAACAGAGCGCCCACGCCTTGCGGCGCATGCATCTTATGGCCGGAGATGGAAAGCGCATGGCAGCCGATGCGCTGCACATCAATGGACACTTTACCCGCGGCTTGCACGGCATCGGTATGGAACTGGACACCGGCCTCGGCGGCGATTTTGGCGATCTCCTCGACCGGTTGCAGGACACCGGTTTCGTTGTTGGCCATCATGATCGAAATCAGTTGGGTGTTGGGGCGGAGCGCGCGGCGAACGTCAGCGGGATCGATGAGGCTGCGGCCATCGACCGGCACATAAGTGACCTCACAACCGTATTCTTCGAGATGCTTGCAAGCCAGCAGAACAGCGTGGTGCTCGATGGTGGAAGTGATAATGTGATCGCCGGGATTGGTGAGGCCTGCGATAGCGAGATTGTCGCCCTCAGTCCCGCCGCTGGTGAAGATAATTTCGGAGGAATGGCAGGCGAGAAGAGAGGCTACTGAATCGCGCGCGCGCTCGACGGCAGCACGCGCCTCCTGCCCATGATGGTGGATCGAAGATGCGTTGCCGAAGTGCTCGCCGAAATAGGGCCGCATGGCCTCAAACACTTCCGGCAGAAGCGGGGTGGTGGCGTTATTGTCGAGGTAGACGCGAGGCATGATCGTTTCTATTCTACCTGTTTTTGGGAGTATTCCAGAGGATTGCCGCGAAAGCGGAAGCGAACATTTTTATTAACCGTGCGCCAAAGGGCTGACGCCCTTTTGCTTATGAACGGTTCTGCGGGAGAGTCAAGAGATCAGCGTTTCTCCATCGGCACGTAGTGACTAGGATACTCGGGCCCAAGGTATTCGGCACGGGGACGAATCAGGCGGTTGTCATCGAGTTGTTCAATAACGTGCGCAGCCCAACCGCTGATGCGGGAGACGGCGAAGACGGGAGTGAACAAATCTTCATCGATGCCGAGGACGTGGTAAGTGGAAGCGGAATAGAAGTCGACATTGGCATTCAGCTTCTTTTCTGCCTTCACGAATTTCTCGATGGCCTCCGACATTTCGAACCACTGCGGCTGACCGCTGGAGCGTCCGAGATCGCGCGACATCACGCGCAGGTGCGTGGCTCGCGGATCTTCGGTGTGATAGACGCGATGGCCGAAGCCAGGAACTTTTTTCTTCTGGACCAACATTCCCCGCACGTGTTCCACGGGGTCGGCCTTCTTGGCGTGAATCGATTCGAGGATGCGGTAAACGGCTTCGTTAGCGCCGCCGTGCAAAGGTCCTTTGAGAGCGCCGATGGCAGAGGTGATGGCGGCATGCATGTCCGCGAGGGTGGCGGCGGTTACCCGGGCGGCGAAAGTGGAAGCATTCAGTTCGTGGTCGGCGTGCAGGATGAGAGCGATGTCAAGAGCGCGCTCTGCGGTGGATGATGGCTTCTCGCCATTGAGTTGCAGTAGAAAATTAGCGGAATGGGAGAGCGAACGGTCGGCCTCGACAACTGGCTTGCCTTTACGAATGCGAGCATAGGCAGCGACGATCATAGCAATCTGCGAAGTAAGCCGGATGGCCTTGCGGATATTCGCTTCGTGCTCGTTGCTTTTTTCGTCGGCGTCGTAGTACGCCAGCGCGGAAACGGCAGTGCGAAGAACATCCATGGGCAGGGCGCCCTGGGGAGCGCTTTGCAGTAACTGAATGATTGCAGGATCGAGGTGGCGCTCCTGCGCCAGACGCTTTTGCAGATCTTTCAATTCGCTAGAGCTGGGCAACTTGCCAAACCAGAGCAGATAACAGGTTTCCTCAAAGGTGGAATGATCGGCCAACTCGTGAATGTCAATTCCGCGATAGGCGAGAACGCCGCGGTCGCCATCGATATAACAGACACTGGAATTCGTGGCGACAATGCCTTCAAGGCCTTTTGGGGCAGGTGTGCTGGTCACGCTGGACATAATCTCTCGCTTATCTAGATTGGTTGCGGGAGCCACGCGGAGGGGCGCGGGGATTGCAACTGTCTTTTATACGCCAAAAAACGATTCAGTTCCATACACGGTCTACCGGGTCAATCAACTCGGCCAGATGCTCAGAGCCGTCTTGCTGAGAATTTGTTCCTGCATTTTCTGATCGAGGGGGAGCGCTCGAAATTCGTCCAGATTCTTCTTAACGTCGGGCACTCCGGGGCCGGGCCAATCCGTTCCAAACAACGTTTTGTGCGCGATTTCGTCGAGGCGCGGAAAGTATTTCAGCAACGTTTTCGGAGGAATGCCGCTGATATCGAGATAAACGTTGGGATGGCGACGAATCAGGAAAAATGCAGTCTGCATCCACAGCGGACGCCCGCCATGCGCCAACAGGATTTTCAGTTTCGGGAAGTCCACGGCAACGTCGTCCACATACATGGGATCGCCATATTTATTACGCGCCCCGGGGAAGATGGAGGTGCCAGTGTGGAACATTACCGGGACACCGTTGGCCTCAGCGGCGCGGTAAATAATTTCCAATTCCTTGACGCCGTTCAGATAGTCATTCGGAAATAAAAGCTGGTGCGGAGGGTGAATCTTGATCATGCGAATGCCAAGCCGGAGAATCTGCTCCATATCGGCGAGCACATTGGTGGTATGACGCGGATGAAGGCTGCCACAGGAGAGCAACCTCCTGGAATCTTCTTTTACGTAGTCTGCGATGAACTGGTTCACTCCGTTCGTGAATCCGATGACTTCTGGCGCGACGTAATTAATGAGAACTGCGCGATTGATGCCACAGGAGTCGAGGTACTTTAAAAATGCCTTGGGAGAGCGGCAAAACTCGGCGATCTGATCAAAGTTTGGACGCTTCTTCTTCATTAGTTCCAGCGCGTGCGGCTTGAACATCTCCATGGGCTGGATATGAATGTGACAGTCGGTAATCATGCGCGAAAACTCACTTGCTATTCCTCAATTCCCTGCCGCCGCCAGCACTGCGCGCTTGGTGAAGACGCGAATCATTTCGCGACGATACTCCGGAGTGAGCGCTGAAGTGGTCAGCGGCTTAGCAGTGCCGGCAGCAATATTGCCAGCCGCTTCCGCCAGTTCTTCAGTCATCACCTTGCCAATCAGCAATTCGGCTGCGCGCGAGACCAGTACCGGTGCAGGATTGACGGCAGTCATGGCAATACGCGCACCGGAAACGTGACCATTGGAACGCTTCATCGCCACCGCCACGCCAGCCAAGGGATAATCGATGGAGCCGCGAACCCGCAGCTTGCGGTAGATGCCGCGATATCCCGCGGACTCAGGCGGCAGGAATACTCGAGTGACTAATTCGTCTGGCTGCAATTTCCGGTAGTTCACACCATCGCCGGTATAGAAATCCTGCAATGCAATCCGGCGAGAGCCATTGGGGCTGACGATCTCTATTTCCGCGTTCAAGCAGAGCAGGGCCGGCGGAGTATCCCCTGAAAACGCCGCCCAGCATTTCTTTCCGCCCGGGGCAACGTGGCAAAGATCGCCATCTTTCTTGATGCAGAAGCCGCAGCCCTTGCGCCAGGTCAGTGATTGGTTGTACCAGAGGCAGCGCGTATCGAGGCAGATGTTTCCGCCGAGGGTGCCCATGTTGCGAAGTACGGGAGACGCTACAGTGGCCGCCGACTCGGTGAGGACAGGAAAGTGTTGGCGCAGATACTGCGACTTCTCGATCGCGCTCAACGTGGTCAGTGCGCCGATTTCGACGACGCCGTTCGCCTGGGTTCGGATTCCGCGCATGTCGGCGACGCCCCGCAGATCGAGCACATACTCCGGCTCAAACAATTTCTGGCGCATGGACGGAATCAAGTCGGTGCCGCCAGCGAGCACACGAAGATTGCCAGAATATTTGCCGAGATACGCGACTGCTTCCTCAATGGCGCGCGGCCGAAGCAGTTTGAATTGAGGCAGGCTCAATCGGCACCGCCTGTGTCTGCCGTTGCTGCTTCGCGCGCGGGATCGAGCGCATGCCGCTCCGGCCCTTTGCCCTTGAAGCAAAGCGATCCACCATGCTCGCGGAAGCGAATGGGATGGGTGGGGTCGATGCCTTCGGTCAAATTCAGCGCTTTCTGTTTTCGCTTTGCACGCAACGCCGCAAGCACGCGCTCCGGCGTGAATGGGGACTCGTGCAAGCGCACGCCGACGGCATCATAAATGGCATTCGAAATTGCCGGAATGGTTGCTGCCAGAGATCCTTCGCTACATTCCTTAGCGCCGAACGGACCTTCGGGATCGATGCTTTCGACAATGATGGGCTCAATCTCTGGCGATTCCACGGACGATGGGCTGCGGTATTCGAGCATGCCGGCGTTCATCAACATGCCGTCTTTCCAAACCATCTCTTCGGTGAGGGCCTGGCCCATGCCCATCCATACCGAACCGATGATTTGTCCTTCCACCGAAACGGGATTGAGGGCGCGCCCACAGTCATGCGCGGCCCAGACTTTGTGTACCGTTACTTCGCCGGTGTCTTCGTCGACGCTAACCTCAGCAACTTGCGCCGAATAGGAATAAGCGGGAGAAGGGCCGACGCCGCCGCCTTTATGCCTGCCTCCGCGAGCCTCCGGCGGAGGAGCGTAGGATCCGGTCCCGGTAAGCGCGCCATGGAAATCGATTGCGGCCACCACAGCTTCTTCGAAGGTCATCCACTCTTTGGGACCTTCTTCTTTACGCTTCTGTTGCAGGGAGCCGCGCAGAATCTGGCCTTCGACGCGTCCGCTGACCGAGGCGCCAGCCTGAGTGACTTCGACTTCTTCCGCTTGATCTCTGTTCACCGCAGGCGGGGTACTTCCCTTTTTGTAGACAAGGTCGTCGCGAAATATGAGTTCGTCGGCGGAGCAATTCATCTTTGTGGCAGCGGCCGCGGCAATTCTCTTTTTCACATCTTCTGCCGAGCGCAACGTCGCGTTGCCGGCCATGAATGTTACGCGACTGGAATAGGAGCCGATATCGATGGGAGTAAGGTCAGTGTCAGCGGCAATGACTCGCACGCGCGCCAGTGAGCATCCCAGAATCTCGGCAGCAACCTGCGCGGTCATGGTGTCGGAGCCTTGACCGATTTCCGACGCGCCGGTATAGACCACGACGCCTCCATCACGATCGATCTTTATGTTCACCGTGGAATGCGGCATGTCGGAGCGAATAATCGAGTTCGCCGCGCCGCTTACGTAGTGACTGCAAGCTATACCAAGACCACGCCCTTTCGGCAGTTTGCCCCTGCGCTGCTTCCAGCCAGAACGCTCGACAGTTTTTTCGATGCACTCCGGCAGGCCATAGCTCTGTACCCGCAGACCGTTCACCGTGATGCAGGGCGGCGTCAACAGATTTCGCTGGCGAATCTCCGCCGGATCCATTCCGATCTTGGCTGCAAGTTCATCCAACTGCGACTCGAAAGCGAAGCGAACATTTACAGTACCGTGGCCGCGCATGGCGCCACAGGCGGGCTTGTTGGTGAGGACGCGGTAGCCGTCGTACTGAATATTCGGGATGTCATACAGGGCGCCGAGAAGAGCGCCCGAATACAGAATGGTGACCACTCCGTAGGAGCAGTAGGCGCCGCCATCCTGTACGACGCGGGCTTTCACCGACGTGATGCGGCCATCGTTGGTGATACCGGTCTTGAGGTCGATGATGGTGCGCGGGCGTCCGCGATGCGCCCAGAACACTTCTTCGCGGGTGTAGGTGATCTTCACCGGAGCCTGCGCCTTGCGGGCCGCGATGGCGGCAATAATTTCAAGAGGGATCACTTCACTCTTGCCGCCGAAGCCTCCGCCCACCAGCGGTTTGATCACGCGAATCTGCTGCATGGGCATTTCCAGGACAAGGGAAAGCTTGTGCTGCAAATAATATGGGACCTGGGTGGAAGACCAGACAGTGAGACGGCCCGGTTTGCCAGTATGCGGATCGAGTTCGAACGAAGCCAAAGTGGAATGAGGCTCCATGGCAGCGTGAGTTACTTCATTCGCGATGAAGCGCGCTTCCGCTACATGATCCGCTTCGGCGAAACCTTTGTCGGGATCACCGAAAGAGTGGTGATAATCCTTCTCCAGATTTCCCGGTTTGTTGTCGTGAATCAGATCGGTCTTCGCCTTCATCGATTCTTCGGGATCGAAGTAGGCGGGAAGCAGTTCGTACTCCACATCGATCAGTTCGAGAGCCTGCTCGGCAACAGATTCGGAGATTGCGACCACGCAGGCCACGTTGTCCCCAACGTATCGAACTTTGTCGAGAGCCAGCGGGTACTCATCGTGGCCGACGGGTAGAATTCCGTAAGGATTTGGCGCATCTTTGCCGACGGCGACCGCGACGACGCCATCGAGTTTCTCGGCGCGGCTGGTATCGATATTTTTGATGCGCGCGTGGGGATAGGGCGAGTGCAGGATCTTCCCGATGAGCATGCCTGGGACGCTGAGGTCGTCGGTGTACTTGCCGGCGCCAGTGGTTTTCTCCGCCGCATCTATCATCGCGGTGGGCTTGCCGATGATGGAGAAGTTGCTCAACGGGAATGGCTCTCCCCAAACCAATGATTGTTCATTTCTTCAAGAAACTCCTTCGTCAGCGAAAAGCCAGCAGCCGATCCAAGCACTGAATCGATTTCACATCTGGGACACAGGGCCGTATCACCCTGATCGATCCACTCATTGATCTCGTCTGGTCCGAATGTTCTCAAGCAATAGAAGCATCCGCATGAGGCGCTCTTTAATATCTCCGCGCGATGCTTCCGAGAATGTTTGTGCGCTTCCCTCACATCGGGCGGCATTTGAGCCTTCGCTTCTTTCAAGAGCTTAGCGACCTTGTCACGCCCGTCCGACTTCTTGAGGAAAAATGCCATTGTGTTCCCTGGTGCTCACGCCAAAGCGGCCTTTACGGTGTTACTTTGTCGCTGCCAATCCCCTGCTGTTCCGCCACAATCGCCGACTTGATGGCTGCATACATCTGGCTATATCCAGTACAGCGGCATAAGTTACTGCTCAACGCTGCACGAACGTCAGATTCTGTCGGATCAGGATTTTCTGCCATAAGCGACTTCACGGTCATGATGAAACCTGGCGTACAGAAACCACACTGCGCGCCACCCCAGTCGCCGTAAGCTTTCTGAATTGCCGCCAGGCTGCCATGCTGGGTCACGCCTTCGATGGTGGTGACCTCCTGCTCCTGACAACTTGCTGCGAGAAGGGTGCAGGACATCATGGCCACGCCGTCGAGCAAAACTGTGCACGCGCCGCAGGACGATTCGTCGCAGCCGCGTTTGGAGCCGGTGAGATCCAGGTCCTGCCGCAGCACGTCGAGCAAAAGCGCGCTGGGTTCGACGGCAAGCTCGTGGCTGCGGCCATTCACTCTAAGTTCGATCAGTTCTTTTTTCATAAGAAGCAGCGGCGAGCTTCGAGCCGCGAGCTACCACAACAGTCGTTTCAAAGATAAAACTTCCAGCTCATCGCTTGGAGCTCGCAGACCTCAATACACCGGCACGCTCGCATCGACCTGCCGCGACCAGGCATCAATGCCGCCGCGCATGGATTGTGCCTTCTCAAATCCTTGCTGCCGAAGCCATGCGGTTACGCTCATCGAGCGCACTCCATGATGGCAGAACACCACGATGTGATCGTCGGGATCAAGCTCCTGATGTGCGCGAGACGGGACATCGCCCATCGGAAGCAGCTTCGCCTCGGGCATGCTGGCGGTCGCGACCTCCCAGGATTCGCGCACATCCAAAAGGGTGAATGTCTCTTTCTGATCGATCTTTTTCTTCACTTCTTCGGGAGTGATCTCGTAGTCCATGTCGTAGCTATTTCCCGCTCCACTCTGGTTTACGTTTCTCCATGAAAGCGCGGATGCCTTCGTGTGCGTCCGCTGTCTTCATCAGCTCTTCCAGATAAATCTTCTCGGCCCGCGCCAGGCCTTTATCGAAATGCATTGCGTCCCATGCGTAGACGGCTTTTTTGGTGACTGCCAATGCGGCGGGACTCAGTTCGCCAAGCTGATGGATGGTTTGTTCAACCGCAGCCGATAGAGCATCGTCGGACACGGAAGAATTCGCCAATCCTATGGTTGCCGCTTGCTCCCCGCTGATTGTCTTCCCGGTAAGGATTAACTCTGCAGCCCGCTTTTGTCCAATCAGCGCGGCCAGGCCGGTGCATGCGACGGGCGGATAGCAGCCGAGTTTAATTTCCGGAAAGCCCCATTGCGCCGTCGTCGAGGTGTAGACCAGATCGCATACCATGGCCAATTCAGCCCCGCCGCCCAAACATGGGCCATGCACCATGGCGATGGTTACCTTCTTGCTGGCGACTAGGAGCCGGATCACGGCGTGGAACCTGGTCAGCATGGATTCCACTTTGTCGGGTGTGTGCGCGGCAACATCGACTCCGGCGGAAAAACCGCGACCATCGCCGCTGATCACGATGAGTGAAACATCCGGACGCGATTCGAGTTCAGTCAGAGCTTGCGCCAACTCCGTCATCATGGGAACGTCAATGACGTTGAGCGGCGGGTGACGCAGAACAATACGAGCCACCGATGAACTGGCGTCGATCGAGATACGTTCGAGTTTTGATTCCAAACCAACGGCCATCTGCAAACCTTTTGAAAGCTGTGGGTTGATTACAGGTTAATTGCCGACTTCCGTACTTGACCGATGCTGGCCAGCGGATCGCTGGCTCCGGTCTTCTCGGCAATCCATTTTTTTTCGGTCTCGATGATGTCGAGCAAAAGCTTTTTGTCCGCGGCCGATGGCATGTTTTCCTTGAGGTGTTCCTCGTAAGCGCGGTCGTCCAAGGGTTCGCCGGTCTGTGCGTGGAACTTTTGTCCCTTCCACCTTCCAATTTCCCGATTGAACTTGATGTGAGGGGCGTAGAGCTTGGGTTGGCCGGGCTGCAGAGAAATGTTAAAGCGCTCGATGAGGCCTGCCACTTCATCGCGATAAAGACTCCGATTGTAATCATTCAGATCGTCGAGGTCGGGGGCAGTCTCGTTTTTGGGTTCGTCATACCGGCCTTTGACGCCCCACACATAGGCCCAGTGCGCCGATGAGGAATGATCGGTTCCGAAGAGATCGTAGGAACTGGAAATCCACTTGTTAAGATATTTCTGAATCAGCCACGCCGGAATGACTCCAGCTTCGACGATGCGACGCAGGCCGTCGTTGCCCGTGCCCATGTGGAAGGCTTCTTCACGAAGCATGTAGGACATGGAGCGTCCGAGAGGAGCAAAGGCAGAATACTTCAACATCTGCAATTGGAACTTTCCGTCACGGTCGACGAAATCGGTGTAGGTGAAAAAGTCCATCCAGTTGTCGACATCGACATTGAATGCACCCAAGAGGCGCTTGTTATCGAAGGCCCGCCGCTCGAGCATTTTCTGCGCTTCCACTTTTCCCGAATAGCCGAAGTGGTCGACCAGCAGAGCGCACATTTGCCAGCCATGGCGCATCTCTTCAATCATCACGCGGGTGATGGCTCGGCGATCCCAGTCGGTGGGAGCATTTTCCAGCAGATTGCGTTGCTGCTCTACGCTGGCGAACTCGGTGTCACCCTGGTAGACGATCATGTTCATTAGCGCGTCGCGCATCTGCTGCGTGGGTATCTGGCGGAGATTTTCCCACTTGCGGCGGCCTTTATAGGAACCGAATTCGATTTCGTCGGTGTCGATCGCGCCATAGAGCGTGTCGAAATGGAAAGCTTCAATGTCGGCAGTATTTACGCCGATATCTTTACGCCAATCATTGAACATGCCTTCCCAGTCACTGAAGGTTCCGATCTTCGCTACTTTACCGGGCATAATTGCACTCCTACGCTAAATTCAGCCAAACCGTTTTCATTTCCGTGTAGTGCTCGATGGCGTGCGCTCCGAGTTCACGGCCAAAGCCGGAACTCTTGTATCCACCGAAAGGCATGGAAGCATCCATGAGGCCGTAAGTATTGATCCAAACCGTGCCCGCCTTCAGCCGTCGCGAAACACTGTGGGCTCTCTTTACGTCACGGGTCCATACTGCGGATGCCAAGCCGTAAGGATTGTTATTGGCCTGTTCGATGACTTCATCGACATCATCGAATGCCAATACCGAAAGCACCGGGCCAAAGATTTCCTCGCGCGCAATCGTCATATCATTTTTCACGTCGCCGAATATCGTGGGCTCGATAAAGAAGCCCTTTCCTTCTCCGACCGAAACGCGATTGCCACCAGCCACCAACTTCGCGCCATCTTTCTTTCCGGCTTCGATATATCCGAGAACCGTTTTCATCTGATCCTGGCTGACAATGGCGCCCAGGCGAGTCTTAGGATCCAGCGGGTCAGCCGGGCGCATCTTGGCGGCGCGGGCTACCAACTTCTCCGTGAACTCATCCTTTATCTTGCTCTCTAAAAACAAGCGAGAGCCGGCATTGCAGACTTCACCCTTACCGTAGAAAATCCCAGTGATAGCGCCCTTGACCGCGTTGTCGATGTCGGCATCCGCGAACACGATATTGGGTGACTTTCCACCCAACTCGAGCGTGATGCGCTTTACCGTATCGGCCGCGCTGCGCATGATGTCTTGACCGACGGCGGTCGAACCGGTGAAGGCGATCTTGTCGATGCCGGGATGCTTCACCATCGCTTTACCAATCGCTCCTGGGCCGGTGATGATGTTGATCACGCCGGCCGGCATGCCCGCTTCCATCGCCAGTTTTCCAAAGCGCAATGTGGTCAGTGAGGTTTGGCTGGCCGGCTTCCACACAATCGTGTTCCCACATGCGAGCGCCGGCCCAACTTTCCACGACGCGAGGAGCAACGGGAAATTCCAGGGAACGATCAGACCGACTACCCCGACCGGCTCGCGCAGAGTGTAGGTAAACGCGGTCTCAAGAGTGTTTACGGTTTCGCCGTGGATTTTGGTCGCCAGCCCCGCGTAGTAGCGCAGGACATCGATCACCATGGGCATGTCGACGTAGCGCGATTCGAAAATGGGCTTCCCGTTATCGAGGGTCTCGAGTTCGGCGAACTCGTCTATGTTTTTCTCCAACAAGTCCGCCAGTTTCCAGAGCAAGCGACCGCGCTCGCTGGCGGACATTTTTCGCCACGGCCCTTCACGGTCTTCCAGAGCGCGGCGCGCCGCTTCGACAGCTTTGTCGACGTCCGCTGCGCTACCCTCCGCGATCTGGGTCAACACTTCTCCCGTAGCCGGGTTGACGGTATCGAACTTCTTCGCCCCATCCACCCATTGCCCGTTGATCAGCAACTGTCCGGGTTCAACTTTTACTTTCGCAGCAAGCATTCTTGATCCTCGGGAGCAAACGAACTTTTGGTGGAAGCGGGCAAGAGCCCGCCTCCACCCGTATGGCCCTCACGGCCAGCCTATTTCGCTTTAAATTGTGCCGGACGCTTCTCGACGTAAGCCGCCAGACCTTCTTTAGCGTCTTCGCTCTGGAAAAGTATCTGCTGGTTCTCGCGTTCCACCGCCAGCGCCGACTCCATGGGAATCTCCCACCCGGTCTGCACCGCGCGCTTGATGCGTCCCACCGCCTTGGCAGCTTTGTTGGGAGGACAGAACTGCTTGGCATACTCCATCATGTTCTCCATGAAGCCATCCCGTTCGTAGATGTCGTTGATGATGCCGAACTCTAGCGCTTCTTCGAACGAGAAGGTATTACCCGTGACCATTAGTTCGATGGCCTTGCTCTTGCCGACCATGCGCGAGAGGCGCTGCGTTCCGCCGGTGCCGGGGAGCACGCCCAGATTCACTTCGGGCAGGCCGATCTTTCCCGCATCTTTTCGCGCAATGCGAATATCCGCCGCCATGGCAATCTCGAGGCCGCCGCCTACGCAGTGGCCGTTAATCGCAGCAATCACCAGCTTGGGAGTGTGCTCGAGGCGCAGCAGCATCTCGTTGGCATGCAGGCAGAAGTAGTACTTAAAGGTGGGGTCGACGCTGGAAAGCATCTTGATGTTGGCTCCCGCGGAGAAAAACTTGTCGCCGGCGCCGGTCAGCAGAAGCACGTAAACGTCGTTATCCATGCGCGCGCGCAGGATTGCTTCATCCAGCTGCCGGTTCATTTCATAGGTATAGGTATTGGCGGGAGGATCGTTCATCTCGATGACGGCCACGCCTCCCTCGGTGCGGTAGTTGACGAGCTGTTTGGTGGATTCCTGAGTTGCGGGTTGCATCGTGGTTGCCATATTTGCTGCTCCTTGATTTCTTTTTATGTGTCGATCTTTTATGAACTCAAAATTTCTGCCGTTCCACGCCGAGACGGTTTGTCATCGTGCATCCTTACGCGCCCTGGCTCCATTGGTTACGCCGCGTAGAAACATGTCGCCCATCTCACTGGCGAGTTGTTCGGCATCGGCGTCTACCCGCGGATTGTGCCAGGTGTAAATCCAATTCATCATGCCGAAGAGGCTGAGAACTGCGATACGCGTGGTGAACTGGAGGCCGCGCTGCTTCTTTAAGTCATCGAGCAGACCTACACAAATCCGATAGTACTCCCGCTTGATGGAGGCTACTTCGGCGGCAAACCCGTTTTTTAGCGCGTCGGCCTCGTGGGACAGGACTTTCATGCTCGCAGGATTCGCCAGGAAGTACTGCAGATGATTCTGAATGAAGATTCGAATCTGCTGTTCCGGATCGCTGACGCCTTCAAGGCGTGCCTTGAGCCTTTGCACGATGGTCGAGAAGGTGTGCTTCTGAATCAGAAAGAGCAACCGCTCCTTGGATTCGAAATAGTAATAAAGTCCGGCAAGGGACATACCGCTGGCTCGCGACAGGTCGCGCATCGAAGCGCCTTCGTACCCCTTCTCGCAAAATACGTCGGTGGCATGCGTCAGGATTTCCGCCAAACGCTTGTCGAACCGCGTGGCCGGAAGAGGGCGGTGCCGGCGGGCGGAAACTCGGGTCGCGGTGGAAGCGGTAGCCATTATCGAGAGGTCATTCGAACGTTCGTTCGAAAATAGTATACGGCAATTGTGATGTGGATCACAAGCTTTCGCCCCGAGGAATCCACCCTGTGTTTAAGGGCGGCTCTGTAAGGCAGCAAGAAACAAATGGCTTCATTTCAAGGATGCGACGAGCTCGGCTGCTGGGGCATCGATGGTTGGGGCTCACCTCGTTGCACCAGAAGCACCCGTTTCACTTGATTACGCTCGTATGAGATGTCCTTGCCGCCGGTTCGAATTACCACTTCTGTTGCTGAAATGGATTGTAGATCTCCGCTAACCACGGTTCCATCTCGTAACTCCAAAGTGTCGTGCGCGGATGCTCCAAGTTCATAGCTGACACTTCCGCCTGAAGCATCATCGGAACTAATTTCCATCGGAAAACGGCCGGGATTGAATCCTTCCTTGCTAAACTCCAGCAAGTGTTTGCCGGCACTCAGCTGGACAATTTTGGGAGTGGCTCCAGACTCATTGCCGTCAACTTTGAGTTCCGCACCCTGTGGAACTGAGTTAACTGTGATCGAAACCATACGCGGCGGGCGAACTGGACCCAATTCAGGCGGTAAATACTTGGCGACCAGAGCTACCGAAGCAGGCGAACCGGAAGATGCGATGGTAGTTTGAAATTTAACGCTCTCACCTGCCCTTACACCGCTCAGATTTATCATTCCCTCGCCAATTCTGACTTTGTTCTTGTCGAAGAGATAGAGCGAGAAGCTGGCGTTGGAAACCGCCTTTGATCCGAGGTTCTCCGCTGTGGTTTCGGTCATGAAGGTGCGCTCGCTTCCAAGGCCCCCGACCTCTTTAAACTTAGCAAAACTGAAGCGTAGAACTGGCGCTCCGGAATCCGGCCAGGTGATGACCTGTGCAGGTTGATCTTTGGCAAATGCGGCGGCGGTCACCAGAAGGGCTAAAAGAAGAACATGCAAGTGGAGGCGGAGCAACATATGACTGCGTAATGTACGGGACAGCTATTGCAAAAGCAAGGAGCGAATTGCATGCTGGACTGAAGGAGTCATTGCGCATTGCTAGTTCCTCACATCCGCCAGCAAACGGTCGACTTCGTTCTTCACATCCCCCGTAAGCGGCAGCAGCGGAAGCCGTGCCGGGCCACCAAAGTAGCCGTTGAAATCCATGCCATGTTTCACGCCGGGAATGCCGAGATCGCCAACCACTCGCTGCGCTGCGCGGGCGATGCGCTCCTGCTTTAACTTTGCCAGACCGGCGTCGCCTTCCTTCCAAGCCGCAAAAATCTCATAACACGAGGTCGGCGCGACGCACGCAAAAGCGAGAATGGCTCCTACAGCACCGGCGTCGAGCGAAGGATGCAACTTCTGTGCGACGCCCACCAACACTTGAAATCCGACTTCTTTCTGGCGCGTCTTCATCTTGCCGATCACAGAAACGGCAGAGGAAGAAGGTCGGCTGCCTGTGGAACCTGAAAGACCCGCGACCTGCACCAGTTCCCCGCCCTCGCCGTCCGAGCCTGAGTTTGTAGCCAGCATTCTCGGCGTAACCGCGTCAAAAGTTTCGGTCACGGTGGCCTTGCGCAGGACATGGCGGGTGCCTTCTACCATGGTTCGAACCTTGTCTACGTCGCCGCTGGATTCCTTGATTCCAATTAAATTCGGATGGTTCGCCAGTTCGATCACTAATTCTGCGGGAATGTCATAACCGGTCGCCTGCGGAAAGTTGTAGATGATTACAGGGAGCGGCGAGCGATCGGCGACGGTACGATAAAAGGACAGAATATTCGCCGGCTGCATCTGCTTCTTGTAGTAGTGCGGGGTGCGGACCATGGCAACGTCGTAGCCCAGGTCGGCGGCGTACTCGGTGAGCCGCAAGGTTTCCAGGGCAGACTCAACTCCGGTGCCGGCGATAAGCACTTTGCTCGGCGCGGCCGCTTCACGGGCGGATTTCAGCACATCCCGCCGCTCCTGATCGGAGAGAAGAATCGCTTCTCCGGTCGAGCCCAGCACTACAATGCCGGCACAGGGGGTTCGCGAGTAGCGCTCCACATTGCTTTCAAGTTTCTTGAAGTAGACGTTGCCGTCGGGATAAAACGGCGTCGTGATGGGAGGGAAAATGCCGTGAAGGAGCATGGCTCAATTCTAGCGAGAACCATCGCAATTGACGAGAGCGATCCGCTTACAAAAACTTCGCTTCGGGCACTGCGCCCAGCTGCACGAGCAATCCCAATTGGTCCCAGTTATCCCAGCCAGCTACGATTTGCCCATTCTTAAACTGCTGGATGCTGATCCCATTCACGCTCACCTGCTTGTTTGTGGGTTTGATTCCGAGAAATGGCCCGGTATGAGTCATCGCCATCGTCCACCGCGCGGTCACTTTGTCATCCTGTTCGATGGTGTCGTGAATGTCGATCTTAATGCCTGAAAAAGCGCTGCGAATGCTTCGCCAAAGATTCTCGAACTCTTCCGGACCGTGGATATCGGCACCATGCTGCGCCTGGCCGTACCCGACCACATTTTTGGCGCACATCTCATGGATGGTCTCGCCGCGGCCCTGATTCCACACTTCTTCAAACCAGCGGCGGATCAGATCTGCATTCTTTGCCATTGAAGTTTACCTCCCGAGCAAGACCGAGTTAGCCGCGGACGGCTCCGCGCTCCGCGTGTAATTGTTGAAGCGCCCGAATGTTTAGCTCCCCACGTTGCAGCGCTGCAATGCCCTCCGCGGCGGCGCGGGCAGCCGAAAGAGTGGTGATGGTCGGGATGCGCGCCGTCACGGCAGCACGACGGATGGCACGTTCATCGAACCAAGGCTCGAGGCCCGTGGGAGTGTTTACGATGAGATGAACGCGCTGGCCCTTGATGAAGTCCACTACATTGGGACGACCCTCTTTTACTTTATAAACGCGATCCACTTTCATTCCGGCTTTTTCGATCGCATCGGCAGTGCCGGAAGTAGCGACGAGATTGAAACCCATGTCGACGAATTTGCGTGCGACCTCGGCCACATGCCGCTTGTCGTGGTCGGTTACGCTGATGAAGACGGTTCCTTGCGTCGGCAACTTCTGTCCCGCCGCGAGTTGTGCCTTGGCGAACGCCTCACCGAAGTTGTCGCCTACACCCATCACTTCGCCAGTCGACTTCATCTCCGGTCCCAGCACCGTGTCTACGCCGGGAAATTTATTCCATGGAAATACCGGCGACTTCACGTAGTAGCAACTTCCGGTGTCGAGGTCGGCGCCACGATCGAGATTCTCCGGCAAAAATTCGCGGAGCTTGCGTCCCGTCATCAACCGAGCGGCAATCTTGGCCAGGGGAACTCCGGTAGCTTTTGATACATAAGGTACGGTGCGCGAAGCTCGCGGGTTTACTTCCAGCACGTAAATCTTTTCGCCATCCCCGCCGCTTCCTGAGCCGTTGCCGCGGGGAATGGCGAACTGGATATTCATTAGTCCTATGACTTTCAAAGCTCGCGCCAGCTTGAATGTATATTCGCGCATGCGCTCCAGCAGGTGATGCGGAATATCAACCGCTGGCAACACACACGAGGAATCGCCGGAGTGAATGCCGGCCTCCTCGATATGTTGCATGATGCCCCCAATCACCACGTCTTCGCCATCGGAAAGCGCATCCACGTCGAGTTCAATCGCATCTTCGAGGAAGTGATCGATGAGCACCGGGCGGTCGTGCGAGTATTCGACCGCTTCTTTCATGTAGCGCACGACGGATTCTTCGTCGTAGGCGATCACCATGGCGCGTCCGCCCAGCACGTAGGATGGGCGCACCACCACGGGATATCCGACCTGCTTTGCGCCTTCCAGGGCTTGTTCGAGCGAAGTCGCCATCACCCCGGCAGCTTGAGGAATTTGCAACTCTTCCAGCAATTTATTGAAGTGCTTTCGATCTTCGGCAAGATCGATGGACTCGGGCGAAGTGCCGATGATTTTTACGCCGGCTTGCTTCAGGGGCAAAGCCAGGTTCAACGGGGTCTGTCCTCCGAATTGCACGATGACGCCGACGTCGGCGCCTTTCGAAGTTTCATGCTGATAAATGGCCCAGACATCTTCAAAGGTCAGCGGCTCGAAGTAGAGGCGGTCGCTTGTGTCGTAGTCGGTGGAAACTGTCTCTGGATTGCAGTTCACCATGATGGTCTCGTAGCCGTCTTCGCGCAGAGCGAACGAAGCGTGGCAGCAGCAGTAATCGAATTCAATTCCCTGCCCGATGCGGTTGGGACCGCTGCCCAGGATCATCACTTTCTTCTTTTCGGTGGGCGCGGCTTCGTCTTCCTCTTCGTAGGTTGAATAAAGATAGGGAGTGAAGCTTTCGAATTCAGCAGCGCAAGTGTCGACGCGTTTATAGACCGGCATCACGCCATGTTTCTTGCGCAGGTGGCGGACTTTTTCCTGGCCTTCGAGGCGCCAGACTCCTGCCAGACGCCCGTCGGAGAAGCCCATGCGCTTGGCATCGCGCAGAACTTCCGTGGGGATCGACTCCATCGGATGCTTTTCCAACTCAAGTTGCATATCGTTAATTTCTTTGAGCTGGTAGAGAAACCAGGGGTCCATCGAGGTCATCTTTGCGATTTGCTTGACCGTGTGTCCCTGTCGCAGAGCGTACTGTACGTAGGCGAGGCGTTCGGGATGCGGCGTGACCAAACGCTGCGTCAGAATCTTCGGCTCGATTTTTTCGCCGCCCACGCGCTTACCAGTATCGAGAGAGCGGATACCTTTCATCAGCGCTTCTTTGAAGGTGCGCCCAATGGCCATCACCTCGCCAACCGACTTCATCTGCGGACCGAGGTTTTCATCGGCGCCGGGAAACTTTTCGAACTGCCACTTCGGGATTTTCACCACCACATAGTCGAGTGTGGGCTCGAAGCACGCTGGAGTCTTGCGTGTGATGTCGTTGGGAATCTCATCAAGCGTATAGCCGACCGCGAGTTTAGCGGCAATCTTCGCGATCGGGAAGCCAGTGGCTTTCGATGCCAGCGCGGAAGAACGAGAGACGCGCGGATTCATCTCGATTACCACCATGCGCCCGGTCTCGGGATTTACACCGAACTGAATATTTGATCCACCGGTATCGACGCCGATCTCGCGAATTACGGCAATCGAGGCGTCGCGCATGGCCTGGTACTCGCGGTCGGTGAGTGTTTGCGCCGGAGCAACGGTGATCGAGTCGCCGGTGTGCACGCCCATGGGATCGAAGTTCTCAATCGAGCAAATGATGATGACGTTGTCTTTGGTGTCACGCATCACCTCGAGTTCGAATTCTTTCCATCCTAAGACTGATTCTTCGATCAGCGCTTCGTGGACCGGAGAGAAATCCAATCCACGTCCGAGAACTTCCACCATCTCTTCCCGGTTATAGGCGATGCCGCCGCCGGAGCCGCCGAGCGTGAATGACGGACGCACGATCACCGGAAAGCCGATTTTTCCGGCGAACTCCAGCCCGTCCTTCGTGTTGTTCACCAGCGCTGACTTCGGCACGTCGAGGCCAATACGCTGCATCGCATCTTTGAAGACGAGGCGGTCTTCGGCTTTCTTGATCGCCTCCACATTTGCGCCGATGAGATGCGCATTATATTTTTCGAGGACGCCGCCGTCGGAAAGCTCAATGGCGAGATTAAGCGCGGTCTGCCCGCCCACAGTCGGCAACACGGCAAAGCCCGCGCCCGGCGACATTTCCCGCTCGATGCGGATAATCTCTTCCAGATATTCGAGTGTCAGAGGTTCAATGTAGGTGCGGTCGGCGATCTCCGGATCGGTCATGATGGTCGCCGGATTGGAGTTGGCCAGCACCACTTCATAGCCCTCAGACTTGAGCGCCTTGCAGGCCTGCGTGCCAGAGTAATCAAATTCCGCCGACTGCCCAATGATGATGGGCCCGGAGCCGAGAATCAGGATTTTCGAGATGTCAGTGCGTTTGGGCATGATGACTTGCCAGTAGCCAATAAACCTAATCCCTTTGAACGTATTTCAATCGTGACCGTAGTCGAATACGATCGTCCGGTACATTTGCATGCGACCATTAGGGTCGATGACCAGTTGTTGCTGCCAACATTGGAGTACCTTCTTTTCCTTCTCGTTGACTACAACTTCCAGATTTGAATTCCCTCCCAAGTAATGGGCAACTACGAAATACCTCCCAGCATTCAGTCGCTTAAATCTAAAGGTTCCCCTAGAGTTCGTGATCACGCTTTCAACCAGCCGCAGCCCGGAACAGCACGGCGCGCCCGCTCCTGATTCGAACAGGTCGACACGAACCCCGGGCAGGGGCTTCCTTGCTGCAATCGACGGCGCAGCTGCATACTCCAATCTTCCGCAAGAGTGACTGAAACTTTCCGCCGGAAGCTTCACCGTGTAGCCCTGTGCCGGTGCGTAAAGAGCAAACGAGAACACAGCACACGTAAGCACCGCAGCAGCGTTCACCCTTTCCACTCCTCCATCAGCTTCACAAAGTCCTTAAACAAATAATGCGAATCATGCGGCCCAGGCGCTGCTTCAGGATGATACTGCACGCTGAACAGCGGCAGATTCTTATGCCGCAACCCTTCGAGAGTCGAGTCGTTCAAATCCATGTGCGTGAGTTCGACTTCGCTCTCCGGCAGCGAATCCGGATCGACGGCAAAGTTATGGTTGTGCGCCGTGATCTCAATCTTTCCTGTGGACAACTGCTTCACCGGATGATTCCCGCCGTGGTGGCCAAACTTCAGTTTGAAAGTTTTTCCCCCGAGCGCGATGCCTGTGAGCTGATGTCCCAGGCAAATACCGAAGATCGGTTGCCTCCCCATCAGCCGCCGGATCGAATCCACGGCATACGTACACGGCTCCGGATCGCCCGGGCCGTTCGACAGAAAAACGCCATCGGGCTTCAGCGCCAGAACGTCTTCCGCGAGTGTCTGCGCGGGAACCACAGTCACCCGACAACCTTCCCCCCGTAACTTCCGCAGAATGTTCTGCTTAATGCCGAAATCATAAGCCACTACATGAAATCGCTCCGGCTCGTCTTTCACTCCCACCTGAGCGACCGGTTCGTGCGAGCGCTCGCCCACTTCCCACACGTACGGGTTTTTGGTGCTTACCACTTTCGCCAGGTCGGTGCCGTCCATCTTCGGAATCGACTTCGCTTTGGCTACAAGCTTTTCCGCATCGCTCTCCATGGTTGAGACCACGCCGCGCATCACGCCATGGTCGCGCAGATGCCGCACCAGCGCGCGCGTGTCGATATCCGAGAGCACCGGAACTTTGAACTGTTCCAGGTATTCGTCGGTCACCTGCTGCGAGCGCCAGTTCGAACTGACTTTCGAAAACTCGCGCACGATCAGGCCTTCGATCCACGGACGCGTGGCTTCGTTATCTTCCTGATTAGTGCCGTAGTTGCCGATCTGAGGATTGGTCAGGACAACGATCTGTCCTGAATACGATGGGTCGGTGAAAATTTCCTGGTAGCCGGTGATGGAAGTATTAAAAACGACTTCGCCGTAGCATTCGCCTTTGGCGCCGTAGCCTTTGCCTCGGAAGACCCGTCCGTCTTCGAGCGCAAGCGTAGCCTGCATTCTCGCTCCAGTGTGTGGATTTTCAGAATTTTAGCAGGGAAAGCCGCTGGCACCAAGAGAGTAAACGCGACGGAGTGTGGAAATCTCAATTAATTTCGAAAAAGTTTTTACCGAACCCTGCCCAGCTTATCCATCGGCCAATAACCAAACACGGCCTTGCCATAGATATAACTCTGGTTCACTGGACCAAAATCGCGGCTGTCGTTCGACATCGACCGATGATCGCCGAGCACGAAATAACAATGTGGCGGGACGACCGCTTCCGGGATCGACCGCGAATCGGCGAAAGCGGGCGGGACATAATCCTCGTCGAGCGCCTCGCCAT
This sequence comes from uncultured Acidobacteriota bacterium, assembly GCA_963758565.1. Taxonomy (GTDB): domain Bacteria; phylum Acidobacteriota; class Terriglobia; order Terriglobales; family Acidobacteriaceae; genus Sulfotelmatobacter. Next base: position 760,136 of record CAVWVX010000003.1, read on the forward strand.
TCACGTACACCTGGCCGCCATCGATGCGGATGCGGTCACCTTCAGCGCCGACCACGCGCTTGATGTAACTCTTCGAAGGGTCGCGCGGATAACGGAAGACCACTATGTCCCCACGCGAGATAGGCTCCAGCCGGTAGACGAATTTGTTGACGAAGATGCGTTCCTGATCGTCGAGCGAAGGCATCATGCTGGTGCCTTCGACTTTTACCGGCTGGTAAATAAAGACGATGATGAAGGCCGAGATGGCCAGCGAAATGATTAGATCGCGAAGCCATACGCCCAACGCCGGACGCAAGCGGACGACCTCGGTTTTCACGTCCAGAGGAGGCGCTGGATTGCTCGATATTCCCGGGCTGGGCGTTTCGGTCATACCGCTTCCCTATTGTATACAGATCGACCCCTCAAGGCAGCAGGCTATGTAGGGACAATGCGACAATGTTCACGCTGGTGTATATTCCGGGCTTCGGCGATCTGCTCTTCGCGCACAAGCCGGAAAGCAGGTTAAAATAAAGTATCAGGAGACGTCATGACGCCGAACCGCCTATTCAGACATAAGTACGCCTACCGCGCATTCACCCTGCTTTTTCTTCTGACCGTCACCCTTACAATGTCGGCGCAGTGGACCGCCCAAGAGGAGGAAGGAGGCATCCCCGCCTACAACGCCGGACCTCCGCCCAAGGGAGCCAAACTTCCTGCCATCATGGGCAAGGGCGATCTGTGGGGCGCGGACGCGCAGTATCCCTACCAGACGCACGCTTATGAACTGGCGGCGAAAATTCCGGTGGTGCTGCACCAGCAGCCTTGCTATTGCTTCTGCGACCGAATGGGGCACAACAGCCTGCACAGCTGCTTTGAGAACACTCATGGCGCCCGCTGCTCAACTTGCCTGAAGGAGCTTTACTACTCCTACCAGCAGAGCCAGAAAGGCAAGACCGCTTCCCAGATTCGCGCCGGCATCATCAAGGGCGACTGGAAACTGATCGACTTGGAGACGGCCGCGGCCATCAACTAGATCCAGTAGCCAGTACCAAGTACCCAGTACCCAGACAAAGCAGAGGAACAATCCGGAAGGTGTTTTCTGGGCACTGGTACTAGCTACTGATTACTGGCACCCGGGTACTAGCTAGCTACCTTCAATTGCCCAATACCCGCTCTTTGGGCGATACTTAAAACATCGGTTCTTTAAAGATTCAAGAGCCAAGGAGTCCCCCATTACGACGAGCACAGGAAAAATTCTTCGCATGGCTCAGAAGGCTACCCCAAAGAAACCCACCGTTGCCGATGATCCGCGCGTCGCCCAGGCGTTACAGAATTACGAAGCCGGGCTGCGCGCGTTGCAGGAGCATAAGTTTGAGAAGGCGAAGCCGCTATTTGAGAAAGTGCTAGCTGGCGCCAGCCGCGAGCTTACCGACCGCGCTGCCATCCATTTGAGCATCTGCAACCAGCATCTCGAGCGCTCCACCGCACAGCAGTTCAAGAGCGTTGAAGAGCACTACGATTACGCCGTTTCGCTGATGAATGTCGGCGATTACGTGACGGCGCGCGAGCATATCGAGAAACTGCTTAAGCAATCACCCAAGACTGATTTTGTCATCTACGGATTGGCCGCGCTCGACTGCCTGACCGGCCACGTGGAAAACTCGCTCAAACATCTGGATGAAGCCCTGCGACTCAATCCCAGCCTGCGCTTTCAGGCGCGCAATGATTCGGATTTCCACAACTTGGCCGAAGACCCTCGCTTTACTGAGCTCTTGTACCCCGATCCTGGGGCGGACATGGATGAGCCAGAAAGCGCCTTCCGGGAAGACGAATCGTATTGAGCCGGCCAAAGTAACAGCTGACGGGACTTCGGGATGGAAACCGGTTCTAAGATCGCCGATCGACTCTCCGTGGAGAAGCCAGCGCGCGAATGCGGCCTTCGCGTCGTTGCCATTGGCGGCGGCACCGGCCTCTCTACTCTGCTGAAGGGTCTCAAGCGATTCGCGTTTACGCCCTCCGAGATGGCGGCAGTCCAGCCGGGTTCGCCCGTGATCGGAGATCTTTGCGCAGTGGTCACTGTGAGTGACGACGGCGGCTCCAGCGGACGGCTTCGCAAGGAACTCAACATGCTGCCCCCCGGCGACATCCGCAACTGCATCGTCGCCCTCAGTGAGGACGAAGCGCTTCTCTCTCAGCTCTTCCGTCACCGCTTCGACAAAGGGTCCGGCCTTGAAGGTCACAGCTTCGGCAATCTTTTTCTGGCGGCGCTGACTGACATTACGCATGACTTCTCGGAAGCAGTCCGACTGTCATCGGAAATTCTGGTCACGCGCGGCCACATTTATCCTGCGACCACTTCCAATATTGAACTTGAAGCCTTGATGGAAGACGGCACCCGAGTGCTCGGCGAAACTAAAATCACGGCCAGCAAAGTTCGCATCCAGGAATTGTTTCTGGTTCCACCCAACGTTGATCCCCTGCCGCAAACCCTCGACGCAATCGCCCGCGCCGACATCATCAGTATCGGCCCCGGCTCGTTATTTACCAGCCTCATTCCAAATCTGCTGGTGCACGGGATTGCCGACGCCATTGTGAGCTCGCCCGCCACCAAAGTTTACATTTGCAACCTAATGACCCAGGCGAATGAAAGCCTGGGGCTTACCGCCGCCGATCACATCCGCGCGCTCAATCGTCATGCGCATCAACAAATCTTCGATTACGCTCTGATCAACCGCACTCCTGTCTCCGATCAACTTAAGGCCAAGTATGCCCTTGAAGGAGCGTGCCAGATTGTGGCCGATCTCGAAGCCATCGAAGCGTTGGGAGTGATTCCGGTGCTTGGCGATTATCTGGAAGAGGGAGATGTAGCGCGACATAACACGGCCCGTGTTGCGAATGATCTGGTGCAACTCAATGCGCAAAGCCGAGCTGGTACGCGCGAGGGCAGCGCGCCTGGATATTAGCCGACTCTGCCGCTTGCCAACTTTCATCCTTCCCAGCGCCTCCTACACTCGCTAGAATGGCGGTTATGAAATCGTTAAGGCTTCGAACCGTATGGTTCGCTCCCCTGCTATTGCTGCTCGTTCTGCCCAGCCTGGCCAGCGCCCAAAAGGACAAAGACGACGAACCTACCGCGATTCTAAGCTTCACCGTGATCAAGGACGACAACGGCAAACCGGTGCGCAACGCAGCCGTGATCATGCATCCCGTGAGTGGACGCGGTAAACAGGGGCGCGGCGGACTTGAACTGAAAACTGACGCCGACGGCAAGACCAGTTTCGATGGCATTCCCTACGGCAAATTGCGCGTGCAAATCCTGGCCTCGGGATTTCAGACTTTTGGCGAAGATTATGAAGTGAACCAGAGCAAGATGGAGTTCACCGTTAAACTTAAGCGCCCGCAGGGCCAGTATTCCATTTACGAAGGCCATCCGGAGGAGAAGAAAGACGACACCAAACCACCGGCACCCGATCCCAAGGCCAAACCCCAATAGAAATGGGTGCACTTAAAACACTCGCTGGATATCTTCGGCCGCTCCCGGATAGAATCCTGCCATGCCATTCCTCCTAAAAACGGAACCCAGCGTCTACTCTTTTGCCGATCTGCAGCGCGAAAAAACTACCATCTGGGATGGCGTAACAAATCCCGTCGCAGTTAAGAATCTTCGCGGCATGAAGCCGGGCGAGCAGCTCGTCATCTACCACACGGGGGACGAGAAGAGCGCGGTAGGAACCGCCACGGTTGTAACAGTAGATGCTTCGGACGCCAAAAATTCCCAAGTGAAGATTAAAGCGGGTAAGGCGTTGCCCAGAGCCGTCACATTATCGGAGATGAAGGGCAACAAGCTTTTCGCAGATTCTCCCTTGGTGCGGCAGGGCCGCTTGAGTGTAGTACCGCTCACTGACGCTCAGTACAACTATCTTCTTGCAGAAAAATAGCAGCCATCGTTGCGCCCCTATGAAAATGAAATTGAGTTTCCCAATGTTCGTATCCGCCCGGCTTCTTTCCCTGAGCCTTCTCTGTTTAACAACCTTGGCTTTCCCTTTACTGGCGCAAGATTCCCAATCTTCACAACCGGACACGGAAAAACAATCCCCCGCCCAGCCACCAGCTCAACCGCCCCAGACTCAGGCTCACGACGCGCAAGAAGAAGTCCAGATCAACGATCACACGCGCTCATTTATCATTCATCTGCCGCAAGGCTACGATTCGGCGCAACATTATCCCGTCGTCATCCTGTTGCATGGTCGCGATCAGGATGCTTCGGAAATTGCCCGTCTTACCCACTTCAATGAATTTGCCGATCGTGACGGCATCATCGCGGTCTATCCCAATGCTCTGAATGGCCGTTGGGCTGGTGCCGGTGGCACGCCTCCCAATCGCCGCGGCCCCTACGGACGCCGTGGTCCCTATGGACGAGGACCGGGTTATCCTCCGCAGGGCCCCCGCAACGACCCTGAGCGCCGGGAAGGCGCCGCCCGCGGGCCGGCCGATATTCCATTTCTGAATCGCGTGCTCGACAAAGTTGCCGCTCACTATTCCGTCGATACTCGCCGCATCTATGCCGTCGGTCTTGGGGAAGGGGGATTCATGGCCATGCGCATGGGCTGCAATATGGCCGACCGCATTGCGGCTTTTGCAACCGTGGCGGCCGCCATGCCCAAAAATCTGAACTGCATTCCCTCGCGGCCAGTTCCTGCCCTGCTGTTGAATGGCACCGAAGATCCCATCGTCCGCTTCGGCGGCGGCCGCTACAAAGACAGCATGTTGGAATTGCTTTCTGCCGAAGATAGCGCCAAAGAATGGGCCCGCTTGAATCGCTGTGCAGAGAAGCCCGCCGAGAGCAAACTCCCCGCGCTGGAAAAGGGCGGCAAAGACACCAAGGTGTATTTATTTGATGGCTGCCGCGAAAACGCTCAAGTTGCCCTTTACGCGGTGAAAGATGGCGGCCACACTTGGCCAGGAGGCGAGCAATACATGGCCGAAAAAGAAGTTGGCAAGACCAGCCGCGCCCTTGATGCCAACGAAACCATCTGGGGATTTTTAGTCACGCGCAAAATCACGGGCGAAAGCGGCATAGAAAAATAAAACGCCAACCTCATACCAGACTCGAGTGCGCATCCGGATAAAACTTGGCAATCATTCGCCCCGTCATCAATCCGCCTTCGTATTCCGGGATAATCACTTCGTCCGCTCCGGAATTTCGCATGGCCTGCGCATACCGCGACTGGCCCGCCCGCGTAATGATTCTCGCCTTCGGGTTCAATGCCTTCGCCGTCACCGTGATGTACAGATTGTCGGCATCGTTATCGATCACGATGCACACTCCACGCGCCCGCTCAATTCCAGCTGAATGAAGAACGTCGTGCCGTTTCGCGTCGCCTTGAATCACCAGGACTTTTTCTTTCAGCAGTTCCCGGCACATGCCCTCGTTGGTTTCAATCAGGACAAAGGGAATCTTCAAACGGTTTAGTTGGTCCACCACCGTCCGGCCCACCTGCCCGTAGCCGCAAATGATGAAATGATCGCGCAATCTGTCGATGCTCACATCGTTCACCATAGTTCTCCAGGCCTCCACTCCCTGACGCTTAAAGATCGTCACTGCCACTCGTTCCGCCACCCAGATCTGAAATCCAAAAACTCCGGCATAGACGAAAATTGAAAACAGCTTGGTGGCATTCCGCACATGCTTGGGATCAATGGCATGCGGCTGGATCATCCAGAACAGCGCGTCCTGCCAGCCCAGCCCCTCCAGCCTTCGGTACACGAACACACACATCAGGCTGAAGCCGGCAAACACCACAAGCGGCAGCCATAACCTGCGCAGGAATAGCAGCAGAATTCGGAACATGAGGCAGCGATACTATCGCAAGATCGCGAGGAGAACAACGGAAATGGATCAACTCGAAAAGCAGATGGCGGGAATCAATTGATCAAATGCAGCGCAGGCCACCACCGAAACAATTCAAGGACGACACGGCCGGAACCGTGCCGTCCCCAATTTATTCAGCAATTATTGGAAGAGGTTCAGCGTATTGGTCGCATCGTCCACGTAATAAAGTCCTTTGCCCGACTCGACTAATCCGAACAAGGCGCCGGCTCCCGGCGGATCGCCGCTGTTATCCAGATATGGCCAGAAGATCTGGTTCCCCGCCGGCGTGGTCTCAACCAGCAGCCCATTGTTGCCATTCACGGTGAAAATGTTCCCCGTCCTGGCCACGAACAACCCCAGCGGATCATTCAAAAATCCACCAGTTGAGATTGTGCTTCCGGTTCCCGCGGAATCGGTCCGGGTCACAGGATTCGAAATGGCCTGAATGCCATTGTTTAAACTGTCGGCCACATAGAGTGTCTGCCAGTCCGGGCTGAGGCCTACTCCAGTTGGTCCAATCACCAGCGCCGCAGGATCGGTTCTCTCGGAAAATCCTGATCCAATCACGGTGATCGATTCCAGCGTCGGCACTCCTTCATTCAATCCCGTCAAGTTCAATCGTACGACGGTGCCCTCTTGCACAATATTTCCGCCGCCTGCGACCGTTCCGTTTAAGACATTGGTCACAAACAAATCTGCCGTGTCTCCCAAGTCATACGCCGTCATGTCCCACGGACCATTAATCAACGAGCCATCAAAAGTCTCCACAACGTTGCCGTTATGGTCGAGCACCAGCAGGCATCCGGCCTGCGCTGTGGCGGCGGTACCGTCAGTCGTCGGCAGGCTTCCCACGATTACCCAGCCGCTGCTCAAAACAGAAAGAGCCGTCGTGAGTCCGATTCCTCCCGGACATGGTCCCGGCAGATTGTTGGCATCAATTTGAGCGAACAGAGTGTTAGTGCCGGAGGGAGAAATTTGCACAATGGTCGTTCCCGTTCCTTGCAGGTTTGCACTGCTATTGAAATTGCTGACCAGGAGATTTCCTTTCACCAGCGCTCCTGAGCTTTTTTGCACCACCGCTAGACCGTAAGGATTTACATCGCCATTCGCGGGAACGGTGGAGGCCACCACAGAGATGCTTCGTGGTGTATGCGCATTCTTTGGTTGAGCGTAAGCAGAAAGGCCGCAAGCGGCGACCATAGAAACCAAGGCAGCGGAAGTTTTTACCTTGTCAAATAGTTTCATGGAATGATGCTCCTCTAAATGCAATTTCACGTCGCGAACCACGCGCTGCGCGGCCCATACGAGAGCATCAGTGTGAATTAAAGGCGGATGTGGTTTGTCAGTGGATTGTCAGCAGATTGTTAATTTAATGTCACGCTCGCCATTGGTGCTGCCTCGTGTGCCGCGCAATTCAGTGAATCAACTGCCGCAACTCACGCCGTAGAATCTTCCCCGAAGCCGTTTTAGGAACGACGTCCACGAAATGGACTTCACGCGGCTGCTTGTAACGAGTCAGGCGATCGGCCACGAACGCGCTCAACTCTTTTTCCATCTTTTTCCCGGAAGCGAATCCTTCGCGCAGCGCCACAAATGCTACTGGAATCTCACCCGCCTCGGCATTGGCGCGCCCCACCACTCCGCACTCCCGCACCGCGGGATGCTCCAGCAGCACCGCTTCCACCTCTGCCGGCGCCACCGGAAATCCCTTGTACTTGATCATTTCTTTTCGACGGTCGACTACGCGATAAAACCCTTCGCTATCCCGCGTCACAATATCGCCGGACCAATACCAACCGTCGCGCAGCACTGCCGCCGTCGCATCCGGTTCGTTCCAATAACCCAGCATAAATTGCGGCCCGCGCATCACCAGCTCTCCCGGTTCACCCTCGGGAACCTCAGCGGTTGCGCCTCCGGAAACTTCCACATCCGCCTGCCCGATCACTCGGCAGTCCGTCTGCGCTAAAGGATGCCCGATGGAATCCGGCCGGTACAGTTCCGGCTCCAGAAAACCCACATGGGTGACCGGCGATGCCTCGGTCATGCCGTATCCCTGACATACAAGAATGCCAGTCAGCGCCGTAAATCTTCGCGGCAAGTCTGGAGCCAGTGGTGCCGCTCCAGACTTCGCCCATCGCACTCGATGATCCTTGGGAAACTGTCCCGCCTCCGCCGCCAGGCACAACGCATTCATCGCCGGTGGCACCAGCGGCATCATGGTGATCGCCTCATCCTTTATTAGCTGGATCAACTGAGGAACGCCGAACCTCGGCATCAGTACCAACGTTGCTCCCAGCATCAACGCGGGATTGAGCATCACGTTCAAACCGTAGATGTGATACAGCGGAAGAAAGCAAAGGATATTGTCGTGGGCATCGAGCGGCGTAGCGTGCGGTCCCAGAAACTGGTAGACGTTAGCCACTAAATTTAGGTGAGACAGCATGACTCCCTTGGGCAATCCCGTCGTACCGCTGGAATAAGGCAATGCTGCCAGAGCTTTATCGGACCGCTGCTCCGCTTTTGGCACGGCAGAGTTCACCGGTTTCAACAAATCGGAAAACGCTTCACTTCCGCTTCCCGGTTGCCGGGTGCAAAATACGCGGCGCAGCCTCGCCAGCCCCGCCAGATTCACTCCCTCAATGTTGGGTCCATCGGTGATTAAGATTGCCGCGCCGGAGTTTCCCAACTGGTGCCGCACTTCCCGCTCGCGATAGGTCGGATTCAACAACGTCGGAATGCCGCCGGCCAGCGTGGCGGCGTGATAGGTGGCACAAAATTCCCAGCAGTTGCAAAGAAAAATGGCAACCACTTCGCCGGGTTTCAGTCCCGCCGCTACCAGTCCGCGCGCCAGGGTTTCAACCGTTTCTCCATACTCGGCATAGCTGAGCCGGCGTCCGCATGACGAATCCACCAACGCAGTTTTCGCCGCATGCTGCCGGCAGGAGGCCAACACCGCATCATGCACAAAGACGTTGGCGGGATCGGCGTAGAGCTCAGTTCTCAACATCGCGGGATGATTGTAGCGCAACCCCCATCAGGGCTCCGCTGCTTCAAGCACGTCGTGAGCTGGTTTCAAATCTGGCTCGCGCTTTTAACTGGCTAGTTTTCGCAAGAATTCCCGTTCGTCCATGCGGTACTTGAAGGCTTTGCGGCCGTCGATGAATACGACCGGGACTTCGTCATTGAACTGCCGGCGCAGTTCGCTATCGCTGTCCACATCCACTTCCTGCCAGGTAAATCCCCCGCGGCGGGAAAGTTTAGCCAGGCTCTCCTTCACCACTTCGCAGAGGTGGCATCCCTTGCGCGAGTAAACCACCACTTGGCGCGAGTCTTGCACGCCGCGATTCTACCGTTACCGGATGCCCCTCTGACAAGTAAAAAATGCCAGCGCTCCGTTCAACTGGATCGTTTCCGTCTCGAATGGGAACTCCGGAGTAAAATCCGACCATGGTTTCTCTCTCTCTCCAACCTTTGAGCGGTAAAACCTGCCTCATCACCGGCGGAGCCAAACGCCTGGGCCGCGCCTCCGCCCTGGCCCTGGCGAAAGCTGGAGCGGACGTCGCCATCACCTTCCGCAACTCCTCCCGCGACGCGCAGCGCACCGTGGTCGATATTTCCAGCTTCGGCGTGCGCGCCTTTGCCCTGCATTGTGATGTCGCCGATGAAGCCAGCGTGAAAACGATGATGAAAGAAGCAGGCCGCGAACTCGGCCGCATCGACATCCTGGTCAACAACGCGGCAAACTACTCTACCGCGGACTTCGCGAACCTCACCCTCCGCCAGTGGGACGACATCTTCGCCTCCAACGCCCGCGGACCGTTCCTGGTCTCTCGTGAGGCCCTGAAGTGGATGCGCCGCAAACGCACCGGCGCGCAGCGCTCGGAAAAGATTGAAGCCAAGATCATTCACATGGGATCGCTTGGCGGTCTTCGCCCCTGGCCCACGCACGCGCACTACTGCTCCTCCAAAGCCGCTCTGCATATGTTGACCAAAGTGATGGCGAAGGCGTTAGCGCCTGAAATTGCCGTGAACGCGGTCGCACCCGGCATGATCGATCTCGGCGAGAAATCCGCCGCTGCTTTCATGAGGCGCATGGCAAAAGAAACGCCCATGCAACGCAACGGCCGGGGAGAAGAAATAGCCGCCGCGGTTTTATTCTTTGCCACCGCCCCGCAGTTTATTACCGGGCAGATTCTCGCGGTCGATGGCGGCTTGGGTTTGTAAACCATCGCGAGGTGCGTCGGATGAACCGCTCAGAAAGCCCACAACTTTCCTCGACCGAAACACTTCATCCGTCGCATCGCGCCTTCAAGGTATAGCGGGAAAAAGGTATAGTGGGAAAAATGAAGAAATCCACTGCCGCCCCTTCCACTGCCGCCCCCAGCACTTCCCGCGTCGCCATCGCCATCATGGCCGCTGGCAAAGGCACGCGGCTCAAGTCGCAGCTCCCGAAAGTCCTGCATGAGGTGGGGGGCAAGCCTCTGCTGGCCCACGTCATCGCTGCCGCCACCCGCGTCGTACCGCCGGGTGACGTCTTCGCCATCATCGGGCACGAGGCCGACCGCGTACGCTCGGCCGTCGCCGCCACTGGCGTGAACTTTGTTCTGCAGTCCGAGCAGCGTGGCACCGGCCACGCTCTTATGGTCGCCCGCGCGCCACTCTCCGCCTACGACCACGTCATTGTCCTTTCCGGCGACGCCCCGCAGATCATGCCTCAAACCATCGCGCGCCTGCTGAACTTCCACCTGGACGAGAAAGCCGCCATGACTTTGCTCAGCGCCGATCTCGACCATCCCACCGGATACGGCCGCGTGATTCGCAAATCTCCTCGTAGCCCTGAGGTGCAGGCCATCGTCGAAGAAAAATCTGCCACTCCCGCCCAAAAAAATATTCGCGAGATCAATGCCGGTTTTTATGCATTTTCCATCCCGCAACTCTTCTCCCACATCGAAGACCTCTCCACCGCCAACCCTCACGCCGAGTACTACCTCACCGACATGGCGGAAGTTCTGCGCAAAGCCCGGCAAAGAGTCGTCGCATGTAAAACCGAAAACTCAGCCGAAGTGCTGGGGGCAAACACCCGCGCCGAACTCGCTTATATCGATTTTCAAATGCGGATACGCAAGTGCCAATCGCTTCTGGCCGCGGGAGTTACATTGCCTTTGCCGCTCTCAAGCTGTGTCATCGATAGCGACGTTGAGATAGCACCCGACACCGTGCTCGAACCTTTTGTCCAGATTCTGGGCAACTCACGCATCGGAGCGGGCTCCCGCATTCGGTCTTACTCCGTGATTCGAGACTCCGAAGTCGGCGATGGAGTCCTCATCCGCAATGGCTGCATTCTCGATGGAGCCCGCGTCGAACGTAACGCAATCATCGGCCCCTATTCGCATCTGCGCCCCGGCAGCGAAATTGGCGAGGGCGCCCACGTCGGCAATTTTGTGGAAACCAAGAAGATCAAGCTGGGCAAAGGTTCTAAAGCCAACCACCTCACGTACCTCGGCGACGCGGAAATCGGCGCTGGCGTAAACATCGGCGCCGGCACCATCACCTGTAACTACGACGGCGTAAACAAGCACACCACCATCATCGGAGATGGAGTATTCGTCGGTAGCGACAGTACCCTGGTCGCTCCGGTGCGTTTAGGCAGCGGCGCATATGTCGGCGCCGCATCCTGCATCACGGAAGATGTTCCCGAAGATGCCCTCGCCATCGGCCGGGGACGCCAGATCGTAAAAGAAGGCTGGGCCCGCGCCAAACGCGAGGCGCGAAAATCAAAGTAAGCCTTCGGCGCGAGGATATTGAAGCGGAGAACAAGTAAATGAAGTCCTAAGAACAAAAGCACCAAGACCCGGTTTCCCTCCGTGTCTCAGTGCTTCCGCTGTGAATGTATTTGACCCTAGTGGGATACCGCCGCAAACAACTCCGAATGCATCAGCGCCTGAAACTGCTGGTCATTCGATTTGAAATGAAATTGTACGTTCGCGCCATCCGAGTCTACGCTGGTATTCTCCATTGCAATCTTCTCCGGCCCGCTGGCGCTCATTTTCTTATAGAGCAGCCCCGCCTTTACCAGAGAAGATAACGTCGCCGCGCTCACTCCATCTGAAGTCACCACGGTCAAATCAAAATTTACGCCACTGGTGAAGTTCATGGTATAGCGCGAGCCCATCAGACGCTTCTTGATGCTGTCGTAATCGGCGACCTTGGCCGCTTCGCCCAACGCCGACCGCATCACATTCTGCGTTCCCTGCTGATCCAGAATGCTCCACACCGGGCCCGAATCCACGTCGCTCATCATGTCCGCCATTGTCGAGTTCGTATCCATCGACATCGTCAGTCCATCGCGCGTATCCAGCGCCAGCTTCACCGCTCCGATCTCTCCGAACAGCAGGGTGCTATCGTCCAGAAAAACCATCATCAGCCCGCCGTCCATGGGGTAAATATTGGACGTGCGGTATTTCGTCGGCTTGATCTTCCGCAGGGTCATCTTCTTGATCACCGTCTTCATCGCGAACGGCCCGGAAGCCACTCCCACTGCCTTGGTGCCATTTTTCGCCGTGCGGAACGCGGCGAACGCCAGCGTATCCACATCCTTATCAGGATCGATGCCTACTCCTCGCAACGCTGCCTCAAACTCTTTGATATTGTCCGGCATGAGCTGTTGCTTCAATTGCATTGCCGTCGGCGAATCTTTGATGGCGCGGTAATCGACGGAAATCAACTGCTGCACCTCCGCGGGAACCACAGACCGCGCTGACGAATTCAGCGGCATGGCATTCGCCATCGTCCCCAGGCTTGCCAACATGATTCCGCACAACACATATGTCTTTAAAGTTGTCATAGCGATCTCGACCCTCACAAACAGTGCGTATTTATTTGCTTAACGTTTCACTCGGAACGGGCCCCCGCCCCTATCTTGCGGATTAGATGCGCTTTTCGATCTTCCCGTTACCTGTGTGCCATCATTCTAAGCCCGCACAACTCAGTCCCGCTTTCCAAAAGTGCTAGCACCGTGACCAGTTTGGGACTGCTTGCCCGCCCGTACTACAAAAGAACTAGCCAAACTCCCAAAGTAGTGTAAGATGCATAGGACTGTTCGCCACCGCACCCAGACGCCTAGCCCGCCCGGCGCCCGAGAAATCAGGGGAATATTGAAAATCCTACTGTACAACCCCGACAACGGGGTTACGCGCAACTTCATGCCCCATCTCTGGATGTTCCTGCTGCAGTCCCTGACTCCCTCCGGCCACGAGGTCGTGCTCATCGATGGCAACGCTCAACCCATGGATGAAGCCGGCATCGCCCGTTACGTAATCGAACAAAAGATCGACCTGGTCGGCATCGGCGCCATGACCCGCATGATCGCCAAAGCGTATCGCATGGCTGACGCAGTTCGCGCCGTCGGCGTGCCCGTAGTTATGGGCGGCCCCCACGTCACAGAAATGGCCGACGAAGCTCTCGGCCGCGATGGCGGACCTCGCCACGCCGACGCCGTCGCACTCGGCGAAGCTGATGAAACCTGGCCCCGCATCGTGGCAGATGCCGCCCGCGGCGAACTAAAAGATGTCTACGCTCCCGTCGATGGATCCGGAAAAGAACTCAAGCCATCGCTCAAACAATATCCCGTCATCCCCTGGGACACCATCGATCTCCGCCAGTTCAACCTTGTCCCCAAATCCGCCAAAAAATGGCTGCAGAAACTCGGCGAAGGCTGGGGAACCTTCCGCATCGTCCCTGTCGAATCCGGACGCGGCTGCCCTTACGGTTGCGAATTCTGCACCGTCACCGGTTTCTTCGGCGACTCCATTCGCTTTCGCACCAATGAAAGCGTGGTCAACGAACTTCTTCTTCTCAAAGCCCGCGCCCGTAAGGAAAGAGGACAGATTGCCGTCTTTTTCATCGACGACAACTTTGCCATCAACATCAAGCGCACCAAGTCTCTATTGCGCGACATCATCGCCGCCGGCGCGCAAGTCAACTGGGTCGCCCAGATCAGCGCCAACCTGCTGCGCGATCAGGAACTCGTCGACCTCATCTCTGCTTCCGGCGGCAAGTGGGTCTTCATCGGCATGGAGTCCATCGATCCCGTCAATCTGAAAGACGTCAACAAAGGCTTCAACAAGCCGGAAGAATATGCCGCAGTACTCGAACGTCTGGCGCAGCGCAACGTCTACGCCATTACTTCTTTCATCTTCGGCATGGACAATGACACCGTCGGCGCCGCCGAACGCACGTTAGCCCAAGTAAGCACCTGGCCGCCAGGATTGCCCATCTTCGGCCTGCTTACGCCCCTGCCCGGAACTCCTCTACTGAAGCGCCTCGCAGACGCCGGCCGCCTTACCCGCCCCAAACACTGGCAGGAATTCATCCCCTTCGCCATGGCGCATACACCCTTGAAGATGTCGATTGAAGAGGCTCATGCCGAAGTGCGCTACGGTTGGTCCCACGCCTATGGCCCGGAAGCCATCGCCCACGCGGTCGATTCGCTCGCCGATCAACCCCTCGGCTATCGCATCAATATCTTCATCGCGCGCATGTGCTTCCGCGGAATTTACTTCCCTATGCTGGGCCGCTTCGCTTGGTGGAAGGTCATTTCAGAGAACCGCACGACAATCTTTAAGCTCGGCCGGGAGGGTTTCCTGGCTTGGTGGAACTTTAAAACCCGTCCGCATCCAGCGCCAGCAACCAGTGCTGGGGATTAACTCTTGCTGTAGCGCGGCTTCCGCCGCGCTACAGTAAACTCGAAGCGCAGCTTTAGACAGGTGGCGATCATGCCCCCACCGCCAACACCCTCCTCCGCACTTCTGCCGCAAACACTTCGTCCTTCAACGACCCCAGATTAATCTCCACGTTCGCCAGCGCCCCCGTAATCGCCGCTCCCGCCAGCGCCTTCGCCGTCGTTAAATCCGATTTCATATTCGGATTGCTGATGGCAAACAGGCTCTCCGTAATCTTCGCCACCTCCGCCGCCTTCTCCGCCACGCCCAGCGGTACGCCTGTCGCCAGCTTCAGGGCTGCATCGATTGCCGCATCCGCTCCGCCCAAATCCGTTTTCGCCAGTTTGTAAGCCTTCATCACCGCATCGTAGCTCTCAGCATCCGCGTCGATCGCTGCCTTCAAATCCTCGCGCAGCGGGCTCAACCTCGCAATCGCCGCGCTCAACTGCGCTTCATATTGCAAGTAAGCCTTCTTCCCTCGCGACATCGACGCCACCATCACCGCCAATCCCGCTGCCATCGCTCCCGCCGCTGCCGCCGCGCTGCCGCCACCCGGCGTAGCCGTCGGCGCCGCCAATTGCTCCACGAACGGTTCCACTCCCGCCCGCAGTCCTCCCACCGCCATCTTCCCGCTCATCACCGCCGCCAGCCGGTTTTCCAGAATCAAAGACGAATCAAAGTTCTCCACCTGCAGAAACCACTCCGCCGCCTGCTCCAAAGCCTTTTTCGGAATCAGCCCCACAATCTCGCTTGAGACCGGAATCACTCCATAGCGCGCCGCTTCCCGCTTCACCATCTCAAAGACACGGTGCACCGGGGTCTGCTCAAAATCCGTCAGGTTCATGGAAACCTGCGCTAGTCCCCGCACCAGAAAACCCGCGCCCTTCACAAACCTCATCCCGCCATTCGACGCCCGCACTGCCTTCGCAATCTTCTTCGCAATCTCCACGTCCGGCGTGTTCAGAAACACGTTGTACGCAATCAGCGGCTTGCGCGCTCCCACCACCGTCGCGCCGGCCGTGGCATGCACTTTCGCCTCGCCAAAGTCCGGCCTCCGGGCCGCATTCGTAGCTATCTCCGCCCTTATCCCTTCAAACTGCCCCCGCCGGATATTCTCCAGATTCTGCCGCTCCGGCGTCGCCGCCGCCGCTTCATACAAATAAACCGGAATCTGGTACCGCTTCCAGATCTCCGCCCCCACATGCTTCGCCATGGCCACGCAATCTTCAATCGTCACCCCGTCAATCGGGATGAACGGCACCACATCCGCCGCGCCCATCCGCGGATGCGCCCCCTGATGCGAGCACAAATCAATCAACTCCGCCGCTTTCCCTACCCCGCGAATCGCCGCCTCCTGAATCGCCTCCCGCTCGCCCACCAGCGTAATCACGCTCCGGTTATGGTCCGCGTCCATCTCGCGATCCAGCAGAAACACTCCGTCCATCTTCATGGCGTCGACAATGGCATCAACCCTGGCCTTGTCGCGCCCCTCGGAAAAATTCGGCACACACTCCACTAGCGTAGACATAGGCCTGAAGAATATCTGGCGGCGAAGGCGGGATGCAAGGAAACTGAGTTCAGAATGTCCGGATTGACAAGCAGTCAGCCGCTGTAGATACTCGCTTCGCTGCCTCGACTTGCTCCCTCCCCGCGCTCAAAAAACATGAGGAGAATTCCGTGAAAAATCGTCGCGCTCTGAAAGTAGCCTCTTTCGCAACTGGATTTTGCCTTGCCACCGCCATTGCCTCTTCCGCACAAGCGTTCAAGACCCTGGTGAACTTCGACGTAATCGACGGAGGCACCCCTTTTGCCGGACCGGTGCAGGGTACCGACGGCAACTTCTATGGAACGACCGCCTATGGGGGTACGAATTACACCTGTAGCGCTCTTCCAAAAACCGCCTGCGGAACCGTCTTCAAAATGACCTCCGACGGTACCCTGACCACGCTTCACAGTTTCAATGACGCAAGCGACGACGGTTACGATCCTCAGGCCGCCCTGTTGCAAGCCACCAACGGTTCTTTCTATGGCACGACCATGCAAGGAGGTCCGGACGGGCTCGGCAGCATTTTCAAGATAACCTCCAGCGGAACTCTGACCCCCTTGTACACCTACACCAGCAACGACAACGGGGCCTATCCCGACGCAGCTCTGGTCCAGGGCTCCGGCGGCAATCTTTACGGAACCACGCGCAACGGAGGAGCCTACGGCGGTGGCACCGTTTTCAAAATCGTAGCCGGCACGCTCACTGTGCTCCACAGCTTTAACAACACTGACGGCAGCCTGCCCTACGGTCTGGTTCGCGCCACAGACGGAAATTTCTATGGCGTTACCAACGAGGGCGGCGCAAATGCTCGGGGCACGATCTACAAGATTACGACTGCCGGCTCGCTGTCCACTCTCTACAACTTTTGTTCCCAAACGAACTGCACAGACGGTCAATACCCATATTCGACGCTAGTCCAGGGCAAGGACGGAAACTTCTACGGAACAACCGACGAGGGCGGCGATTACGGTGATGGCGTTGTCTTCCGAATGACTCCCGAGGGTGAACTCACCACGCTGCACAGTTTCAACGGCACCGATGGCATTGGTCCCTTCGCCGGATTGATTCAGGCTTCCGACGGAAATTTTTATGGCACCACGGAATACGGCGGACTCGGCTCCTACGGTACGATCTTTAAGATCACTCCGTCAGGAACTCTCACCACCCTTCACAACTTCCATCTCGGCGATGGCGGCATTCCCATCGGCGTGCTGCTCCAAGCTTCAGATGGAATCCTTTACGGGACAACCGAAGTTGGAGGCACCAACGGCACCGGCACAGTCTTTAGCCTGGATGTGGGTTTGCAACGCGGCACGAATGCAAACGAAGACGCGCAGCATCAATAACTCAACTCAAACCCCAGCGGCGGCGTTCCCCACAGAATGGATCGCCGCCGTTCCAGACCATTCCGCAGTTTCTCCTTAGTGAACCGTTCCCCTTCGTGGTCTCACTTGTTTCTCTTTTCACTTTGGCTTTCCCCGGCAACTAAGATTAGAATTCAAAAAACCATCGCCCACTATTGTTCATGGCAGATCAGATCAAGACGCCCCCTGCGGCCGCTCCTGCAGATCCTGCTGCGGATCCCCTCATCGGTGCGACCGTTGGACGCTTCTCCATCTCCCGCCGCCTCGGCGCCGGAGGCATGGGTCAGGTCTACTGCGCCGAAGACACCACGCTGAAACGCACCGTCGCCATCAAGCGCATGGCCCCGCGTGAGCAATCCTCCGAAGCCGATCGCAAACGCCTGCTCAAGGAGGCCCAGCGCGCCTCTGCCCTCAATAATCCCAACCTCGGTTCCATTTACGACGTAGTCGAGCACGCCGGTGAACTCTGGCTGGTCATGGAGTACATCGAAGGCGAAACTCTCCGCCGCCGTCTCAAGCAGCCCATCTCTCGCGAGGATTTTTATCTCATCGCCGCGCAATGCTGCGAAGGCCTTCAGGCCGCGCATGAAAAAGGAATCATCCACGGCGACATCAAGCCGGAAAACATCATGCTCACCCCCGGCAACCGGGTAAAAATTCTCGACTTCGGCGTTGCCCGCCGCATCTGGAAGTCAGCCTCCCCCGACGATGCCACCAAGAGCATGCAGACCATGACCGCTTCCGGCGGCACTCCCGCCTACATGGCCCCCGAAGTCCTGCTGCAGCAGCCCGACGATGGCCGCTCCGACATTTTTTCTATCGGCCTCGTCTTCTATGAAATGCTCGGCGGAGATCAGCCTTTCCAGAGCGACAGCCTGGCCACCACCGTCGCCAAAATCGTTCACATCGAACCGCCGCCGCTCAAAGACGTCTCTCCCCAACTCGCTGCCGTCATCACCCGAGCCATCGCCAAAAATCCCGAAGCCCGCTACCCCAACGCCGGCGCGCTTCTGGACGACTTGCGTAGCGTTCAGCGCGGCGGGAAGCCGAAACCAGTCTCCGCTCCGAAAACCCTTCCCCAGGGCGGCAGCTTCAGAAATCGCATTTTCATCGCACTGGCAATTTTCGTCGTGATGTCTGCCGCACTCTTCGCATTCAAGCCTCTGCGCCAATTTTTCTTCTCCGCCACTTCGAATCGCGGCGCGACTCAACCCGCCCCGCCCACCTCGCTCCCGCAAACTAAAATCATCGCCGTACTTCCCTTCTCCACGCCCAACACCGATCCCAAACTCGCCGCTCTCGGCGAAGGCTTGCTGGAAAGTATCGCCGCCAAACTCAGCAAGCTCACCGAAGATCGCGCCTTCGAAGTTGTCCCGCCGCGCAATTTACAAGACCGCAAAATCACCACCCTCGCGGACGCCGCCCACTTCTTCGGAGCCAACCTCGGCCTCACCGTCTCCATGGAACCTGCCGGCGAACTCATCAAGCTCACCTACTCCATTCTCAACGCCCAAACCGGCGCCCGCCTCGGCGGAGACACCATGTCCGTCCCCGCTTCTGACGTTTTCGCCGTGGAAGGCAACGTCGCCGACGGCACCGTCAAAGCCCTTCGTCTCCAGCTTCGTCCCGAAGAGCAATCCGCGCTGAACGTCCACGGCACTGACCAGGCCGAAGCTTACCGCTACTACCTGCAGGCTCGCGGATATCTTCTCGATTACGCCAAGGCGGAAAATATCGAGAACGCGATCCTCATGGCCCGCGAAGCCCTGAAGCTTGATCCCAACTTCGGCATGGCCAAGGCTGTCCTCGGCGAAACCTACTGGCTCAAATATTCCAACACCAAGCAAAAGCAGTGGACCGCCCCCGCCAAGACCGACTGCGAAGACGCCGTCAAACTCGGCAACGCCGGAGCCGCCGGCCACGTTTGCCTCGGCCTCATCGACGACGGCACCGGACACTCTCTCGAAGCCGCCTCCGAATTCCAACTCGCCCTCGGCCTCGACCCCACCAACGAAGTCGCGGCCATCGGCCTCGCCCAGGCTTACGAACACGAGGGCAAAATCACCGAAGCCGAAAAGGCCTACCAGCAAGCCATCCAGTCCCACCCCAACAGCCGCTTCAGCTACAACTCCTTCGGAACTTTTTATCAACGTCGTCAGGAAGGCGAAAAAGCTCTCCAGATGTTCGACAAGGTCATCCAGATCGCACCTGAGTGGTATGGAACCTATGTGAACCTCGGCGCAATCTACAACGACCTCAGTCAATACGAGAAAGCCATCGACCCCCTGAAAAAATCGATTGTCATCCGTCCCAGCTATGCCGCATACGTAAACCTTTGTACCTCTTACTTCGGGCTGACACGCTACGAAGAAGCTGCCGGTGCTTGTGAGAATGCGATCAAACTGGGTCCGGATCAATATGTGGCATGGGGGAATTTAGGGGAAACCTTTTACGGCTCCGGCGCTAAAGAAAAAGCCGTCGCTCCGTTGCGTAAGGCAGCGGAACTTACTGAAGCGGAATTAAAGGTTAATCCTCACGATCCGGACGTCCTCAGCAGTCTGGCCAACTATTCCGCCATGTTAGGGGATCGCAAGAATGCCGAGCTATACATCGGGCAGGCTTTGCAATACGGCCATAACGACAAATCTATTCTCATGGACGCCGCTTCGGTGTATAACCATCTGGGCGAAAATGGCCTGGCTGTCGAGTGGCTGGCCAAAGCTGTACAGGCTGGTTACACGGCGGAGAAGATTCGCAGCTGGCATGAGTTCGATAATCTCGCCAACACGCCCGGCTATCAACAGTTGATGAAAAATTCGCATCCGTAAATTCCCGGCATCGATCTCCGGGAAGGGCCCCCAACATTACGTAATGAGAATTACGAATCAATACCGACGCCCTTTCATGGCGCGGCATATATCAGCCCCGGACGTGAGTCCGGGTAAGCATACAGGGCGAGGAGCGGAGTCCCACAGGGACGGCATCAGTTTTCGCTCACACCCTCCGAAGGAGCGTAAGCATGGCAAAGAAGAAAGCTAAATCGAAAGCGAAACCAAAACCAAAAGCCAAGGCCAAGCCAAAAGCCAAAGCCAAACCAAAAGCCAAAGCGAAGCCAAAGCCGAAAGCTAAAGCGAAAACCCAATCAAAGCCGAAGGTGGCGGCAAAAGCCAACAACGGACCTTCAACTGTCTACCCACCAATCTGCAGCTCATTCACTGCCGACACCGGCGCTACAGTCATATGGCAGAGCCTTCCTTCTAACGGCTGCGTGATAGAAGGGGACGGCGCCTGGCCATTCAACATTGGTCCTCCAATCACTCTGCCCTCTCCATCGACCATCATGATCACGGCAGGTCCCGGCAGGTACAACATCGATGTGAAATGTTGCACCGGTGCGGGGTTGAAAAGCGTCACAGTGCCATAGTCAGCGTGCCGCCTGACATAGGAATTACAAAGGGCGCGTGTGCCGCGCCCTTACCAATTAAAGGAGATACCCTTGCCCACTACTGTCAACACCAACGTCTGTAACAATTTCACCGCCAGTCCCACCAACATCGTGAACTTTACTAACTACGCCAACGGATGCGTCATTAGCCAGAAACAGGGCACTGTCTGGCCTTTCAGCCCGGACTCTCCCATTACGCTTCCCTGCCCGTCGACCATTACCATCAAGAGCGGCCTGCCCTCCGGCAGTTATCCCTACAACGTCAGCTGTTGTACGGACCTAGGATTAAAGTCCGTCACCGTACCCTAACTGAAACAACTCCGGCGCGTGCACTTGCCCGCGCCGGAGACCTTTACCCATTTGAGAACCCTACGACTTTCCGTCGCTCCTAATTCCTTACCGCTTCCAGAACCTCCCCACACCCACTCTCACTTGCACTGTGTTCAGCCCCGGATTCGGCACCGTCAGCCCCGCATTCGAGATATGCAAATACCACAACTCCAAACTCCAGTTATATCTCTCCCCCAGGATGTGCGTCCCGAAAGCCGCGCTGGGCGTGAAGTTCACTGTATTCGTATACGTCGGAACATTGTGATTGCTGAACATCACTCCGCCGCCCAGGTGTAAATAAGGAGAAAACTTCCCGCGCCGCTCAAAATTCCACTTCAGCCCCAGCGGATTGAATCCCACCCCATACGCCGTATTCGTTGGCTGAAAAATTAAATATGCTGGCACCGCGTCCACCGTATATTCAAAGCGCCCCCGCAAAATCCCCGGTAAGTGCGCCCCCGTAATCACCCACCCATAGCGCAGCCCCGCATCAAAAATTCCTGTGTGCGCGGTCCCTCCCGGCACTGAGTGCCCGCCCGCCGCCCACACCTGCACCTCTCGCCCACCCTCCTCCGGACCACTCTCCTGCGCCACGCAACCGCCCGCACACAACCAAAAGATTGCCAGAGCCATCGCAATCCAAAGACACTCCAATTTTCTTCGCGTCATCGTCCTACGAGACTGCCCCACCCTTTCGCTTTTTGCAAGCAAGATCGCCGTTTCAAGCTTGAGTCTGGTGCCGCGTTGGACGGGGGGTTTAACGGGAAAAAGAGAAATATCTGAAAAATGCTTGGGAAGGAAAACAAATCAACTGCGCCCACTCAGCCCGAGATGGCTGGATATATCTGCTGCCACAAAACTTCAACCCAGCCTTAAATCGTCATCGCTCCGACTTCCTTTTCCACCTCGGCTATGTCGACCATAACGATCGCGTCCCACGGGCATCCGTCCAGGAAGCATCCGTCAGGACCTTTGCTCAGGCACTTCTTGCAGCCGATGCATAGGGCAGGATCCACTGCGATGCGCCCGAAGGGTGTGCTGTCTTCATCGGCCACCCAGAACATGCAGTCTTCCACCGGACAATATTCCACGCATGCCGGAGAACCCGCGCATCCCGTGCAGCACTCGGTAATCACCGCCAGTTCTTTTGGCTTCTTTTTGCGAGGAGTAGCCAGACCTTTCGACCTGGGTTCGGACTTCATCTCGTCGGGAACCATGCCGACAGCTTTGGTGGCGCCGGGTGCAGGTGACATGGCCGAATTATAGCCTGACTTCTGCCGATTGCGAACCCTCTTTCGCCTGTGTCAATCAGGCCGTCTTTCTGAGATCTTTGCCCTTTCCGCGCAACCTCTGCGGCCATAAGCGTTTAACCGACGCGGACAAACCTCGCGCTGCCGTCTCCTGGAATCCCAAACCCGTCCTTTATAATCGAATGTTCAATGGCTCACACGTTCCTGCTGGAAGCAATTCGTTCGCAATCGGCCAATACTGCCAAGCCGGCGGCAGAAGCTGAGTATCGCGGCGCCACAACTGCGGCGCGCTTTACCCACCCTCAGCAGGAATTCGCCGCCATGAATACCGGTTGCGGCATCTACGATCTCGGCTTCCGCGCTCGCCTGTCTCTGAGCGGCGGCGATCGTACCCGCTGGCTCAATGGCATGGTCAGCAATAACATTCGCGACTTGGCCGTCAACCAGGGGGTATATGCTTTTCTCCTCAACCCCCAGGGCCGCATCCTTGGCGACATGTACGCTTACAACCACGGCGACCAAATCGTCGTGCAAACCGATCACAGCCAACTCGAAAAAGTAATCGCCACCTTCGACCATTACATAATCATGGACGATGTAGAGGTGAAGGACATCAGCGGCGAGCAAACTGCCTTGGGATTGTCGGGCCCGAAAGCGCGCGCCATTCTGAACACGGCCGGCATCCAGATTCCAGAAATCCAGCCTCTGCAAATGGTCACCCCGCAGTGCAACTGCGATTGCGGCTGCCAGAACTGCACAGTCATCCGAAGCGATAGCCCGCACGAGTCCTACGAGATATGGCTCGACCCCAAAGATCTTTTAAAAACCTGGCAAGCGCTGATCGCCGCTGGCGCAACGCCTGTAGGCAGCGAAGCGTTGGAGATAAAGCGCATCACCGCCGGCGTTCCGCTATACGGCACTGACATCCACGAACGCGACTTGCCCCAGGAAACCGGACAGGCACGCGCCCTCAACTTCAACAAAGGCTGCTACGTGGGTCAGGAAATCGTCGAGCGCATTCGCTCCCGCGGTAACGTGCACCGCCAGTTTGCCGGCTTTCTGGTGGAAGGCGCTGCCACCATCGCGCCGGGAACAAAGATCGTTGCCGGCGAAAAAGAAGTGGGTGAAGTCACCAGCGCAACCGTACTCGCCTTCCCCGTTCAAACTTTGCTGCTAGGTTACGTCCGTCGCGAAGTCGGGGTGCCGGGCCGTGATATGAAAGGCTCCGAGTTGACGATCGCCAGTTATCCGGCGCATATCATTCAGTTGCCGCTCGACAGTGTTACCCTTCGAAACAAGGACGCTGCCTTATTGCACCCAGCATAAAGGTCCTGTATCCGCGAAGGGTGCGGAGCGAATCCGTCAAGGTCGCAAGTAAAGCTTTATCGAAATCTTACAGAGTCGCGTTGATAAGGAAGAACATCATGGCTGAGAAAAGACAGGATTCCGGTTTCACCGTAACTGATCGCCGATTGTTTACCGAAGACGGCGAGTTGCGTAAAGACGTTCCCGAAAGAGTGGAAACGCCCCAGGCCGTTGCGCCTCCCGCCCCCGCTCCTCCGGCAAAAGAACAGATGGCCGCTCCCGCGGCTCCCACTCCAGCGCAAACTGCCGGCGTGGCTGGTCAGGAAATGCCGCCCGCCCCCACTGCCGCCGAGCAACAGGCCCAGGCCGATGCCTACCGCGCTTCTTCCAAAGACATTGATGCTCGTGTGGAACTCAGCGGCCGCTCCGCCAAAGAATTTGAGATGACCTTCGAACGCTTCCTCGCCTCTCTCTATATGACTGCCATGCTGCAGATGGGGTTGATGCACGAACAGGGCGGCCAGCCTCGCGTTGACATTATCGGCGCCCGCCAGACCATCGACACCCTCTCGCTTATCGCGGAGAAAACCAAAGGCAATCTCACCTCGGTGGAAGAAACGTTTCTGCAGAACAGCCTCTACGAAGTCCGCATGGCTTACGTAGAAGTCACCAACGCGCTCTCGCGTCCGCCGCAACCGGGCGCGGCCACGGGAACCACCGGACGATGATCTTCTTCCCCCCGCAGCAGGCCAACGCATGAAAGCCACGCTCACCGTTCTGGGCAGTGGCACCTCCATGGGAGTTCCCACCCTCGGCTGCGATTGCGAAGTGTGCCACTCCACCGATCCCAACGATCGCCGCACTCGCCCTTCCATCATGCTGGAATTCGGCGGCAAGGTGGTTCTCATCGACACCACCCCTGACTTCTACACCCAGGCCATTCGCGAAAACATCACCCGCCTCGACGCCGTCTTTTACACCCACACTCATGCCGACCACATTCTCGGCATCGACGACCTCCGCCCCCTCAGCTACCGTCACAAGCCGGAGAGGCTCCCGCTCTACGCCCGCCCCGATGCCGCTGCCTTCCTCCGCAAAATGTTCAATTATATTTTCGAGCCTGACTATAAATACGGCGGCCTGCCCCAACTCGAACTGCGTCCCATCGATGGCCCCGTACACCTGTTCGGAGCTCTGTTTACGCCCGTGCGCTTGATTCACGGTGAAACCGAAATCTACGGCTTTCGCTTCGGCACCGCCGCCTATCTCACCGATCACAGCGAGATTCCCGAAGCCTCTTACCATCAACTCGAAGGCCTCGACATTCTCTTTCTCGACGCTCTGCGCCACAAGCCGCATCCCACCCACTCGACCGTGGAAAATTCTTTGCGCATCGTCGAGCGCGTCAAAGCCAAACGCGCCTTCTTCACCCACATTTGCCACGACCTTCCGCACCAGGCCACCAACGCTACGCTGCCGCCTCACGTGCGCCTGGCCTATGACGGATTGAAACTGGAATTCGAAATCTGAGAGCGTCGCTCGCGCGCCCGCTCCACACGCCACATGCAGATTTTTCACAAACTCGAAGACATCCCCGCCGGCTTCGGCCCCTCGCTGGTCAGCGTGGGCAACTTCGACGGCCTGCATCGCGCTCACGCCCACGTCCTGGGGGAGATCGTGCGCCGCGCCCGCCACAGCGACTCCAAAGCTGTCGCCGTCACCTTCGAGCCTCATCCCTCCCGCATTCTCCGTCCCGACTCTGGCCTGAAACTACTCACTCCCGTGCCCGAAAAATTGCGCCTGCTCCAGACCACCGGAATCGACGCCGTCCTCCTGCTTCCCTTCGGACGCGATCTTTCCCTGATGACTCCGCGCCAGTTCGCCGAGCGCATCCTGAAAAAGAAATTGCATGCCCGCGAAGTTCACGAAGGCTACAACTTCCGCTTCGGCCACAAAGCCTCGGGGGATGTGAACCTCCTCACTCAGCTTGGCCAGGAGATGGGTTTTGAAGTGAAAGTCTACGACGAGCAAAAGCTGCGCGGCGAGCCCGTTTCCAGCAGTCACATTCGCAAGCTAATCGGCGAAGGCCGCGTCAGCCGCGCCCGCCATCTGCTGGCCCGCCCCTTCTGCATTCTGGGAACGCCCGGCCGTGGCCGCGGCTACGGCTCAAAATACACCGTCCCCACCATCAACCTTGCCCGCTATGAAGAACTTGTTCCCCAGGATGGCGTCTACATCACCTGGACCCGCGTCGCCCGGGAGCGCTTCGATTCCGTCACCAACATCGGCAATCGCCCCACCTTCGGCGCCGATTCCTTCGCCATCGAAACCCACTTGCTGAACTTTCATCCCATTGACCTCACCCCCGAGAGCGAAGTCGAAATCTGCTTCCTCAACCGCCTCCGCTCGGAGATCAAATTCCCCTCCGTCGATGCCTTGCGCGAACAGATCGCGCGCGACGTAAAAAAAGCGCGCAGATATTTCCATCTACTGCAGCGCTGCCAGTAATCTCCGGCCTCACTCGCTAATCAATGTTTCCTGGTTCGCTACACACTTCCACTTCCCGTCCATATTCACCCAGGTATCGGTAAAGCGCCCGTGATGCGCGAACGCCTTGCCGCCATCCGTGCCCTTGGTCCGGTAGGCGCTGGTCACAATCGCCGTGCTCCCGTAAACATAAACGCTGGTATCGCTATTCGAAATCTGTTCAGGATTGAACGAGGTGTCCTTCAACTCCGCAATGTACTGCCCTTTATTCTGCAAATGGCCGTGATGGTCCACACTGATGAACGTCTCCGCCACAATGGCGTCAACCGCGCTGGCATCGTGATGCAGTTCGGCCTGGTTCCACGCATTCTCCAGCGCCAGAATCATGCTCTTGTCCCCGGAACTGCCTGCCTTCACCTGCCCCATCGCCGCGGGCGCCAACATCATGGCCGCTACCGTGAAAAACAGGAAATTATGTTTCAGGAAATCATGTTTCAGGAACTCATGTTTAAAGCTCACCGCGACCTCCTCTTCTAACGCCCTTCCGGCATAGTTGCTAGCTCCATGCCGTATCACGAAAAAGCATACGCCACCCTCCCCCTTTGGATGTCAAGCGCTCCGCCCCCCGATCTTGCTCATCAAGCGGCGGGCGGACGAGAGAAGAGTCTCTCCTCGCAGAAGCAGTAAAGTTTTTGCCGGACTCTGTCTAGGCGTTTCCCAATGACCTTCCGCACTCCAGACAAAATCGTCCCGCTCGCGGCGTAATCAAATTACAGAACGGACACATCCGCTGCACTACGTTTGCTTGCGACGTCGGCCTCACCCTCTGCACAAACCGCGCACCCCACTCCGCGATCGACGAAACTCTCCTTCGAAAACGCTCGCGCCACCGGGTCATCGTAATCATCCTTCGCTCTCTTCCACCCGCTCCCGATCCTATGCGGGATGGCTAATGCGCCCCTCGCAGAGTGCTTCTCACCCGTCGCCATCCCACCATGCCACATCCCGCCCGCCCCGTGCTGTACAGCATTGCTCACACCCCGACGTCATCTTTGCCCCGCGTCGCAACCGCCTATCTCTTGATCTCTCAAGCCCCGCCATCCCGTAATCCCATCATCCGAACTCAACAGGATCGTCTGAAAGACGCTCCTCCGAAGTCGAGGGACCTGCTGTCCGCCCTCGGCACCACCGCGAACTCCCGCATCCCGTCCGGAAGCCTTGTCATCCTGACGAAGCGGAGTCGCGGGCGCAGCCAGCCACTCCCCAGGAAGGACCTATGCAACTCGCGGGCAGCGCAACCGCTACCGACGAACCTAAGACCTACCCATGGACGAGTGGCTCTGCGGGAAGAACGGTGCCCATTCCCTCTGTCCCGCATTTGACCTCCAATCACGGTGGTACCAACAGGAACAGACGCGACCTTCCCCGAATTATCCCGTCGCTTCGCTCGTCACCCGCTCTAGCGTTAATTCCGGCATAATGCTTCTTCACCATGCTCCTCACCATCACCAACACGCAGAGCCCCGCAACCGACCTGGGCTATCTCCTTCACAAGAACCCAAACCGCTTGCAGACCTCTGAGCTTTCGTTCGGCAAAGCCCACGTGTTCTATCCGGAAGCTTCCACGGAACGTTGCACCGCTGCCCTCCTTCTCGATGTTGACCCCGTCGGGCTTGTTAGAAACCGTCGCGGACCATCCGGCGAAGGCGGCCTGCTCGATCAATATGTGAACGACCGTCCCTATGTCGCCTCCTCTTTCATGAGCGTCGCGATTGCTCGAGTATTTAATTCTGCGCTCGCGGGAAACAGTAAGGATCGTCCCGAACTCGTCTCGGTACCGTTGCCCATCACAGCGCGCGTCGCCATCGTTCAGTGCCGTGGCGGCGAAGAGTTCGTTCGCCGGCTTTTCGAACCTCTCGGCTATAAGGTCGCAACCGAACACCATCCACTCGATGAAAACTTTCCCGAATGGGGTCAAGGTTCGTACTACGCCGTTGAGATCAGAAATGTGACTCTGCAGGATCTGCTCACCCACCTCTACGTTCTGATTCCTGTGCTCGATGACCCGCGAAGCCTTGGCACGCCTCACCGAAGATGAAGCCCTCGACCCCGATGCCGAGCTGGGTCGGCATGTTATTAGATAGCACTACGGCACAGTTAGTTCTTCCACGTAGGTGAACGAATACTTCTTACGGACCAGCTTACTGTTATGTTGTTGGTCAAAATTGCTCAGACGCACCTTACAACCCTGAGTAAGGTACGGCTAGGCGAGGAATTCACATTCGCCAAGAGGAGCGGATAATGAAAGCAATAATGCACATTACCTGGGCCCTGGTTCTAATCTCCGTAACGACTGCCTTTGCCGGCGCACCTGTCACAGTCAATCTTGGAACCGCAGCAAGTTTCGGTTTGCTCGCTGGCTCGGGAATTACCAATGCTTCACCTGCAACCAGCATCACCGGGAATGTAGGCAGTTCTCCTACTCCCGCCGTAACCGGACTCACCGCAACGCAGGTTCACGGCACGCTATACACAACCTCCAGTCCTGTGACTGTTCAAGCCCAAGCGGACCTGACAGTAGCGTACAACGAAGCCGCGGGAGCGCCCTGTGGCACTGACTTAACGGGCACAGACCTGGGCGGTCTGACCCTCGTCCCTGGAATCTATTGCTTTTCGTCCTCGGCGTCCCTGACTGGCACTTTGACGCTCGATGGTCAAGGTCAGTCCGATTCTCAGTGGATTTTCCAGATCGGCAGTACCTTAATTACTGCAACTAATTCCTCCGTTGTCCTGATTAACGGCGCGGTAAACTGTAACGTATTCTGGCAAGTTGGCTCCTCGGCAACCATCCAAACAAACAATACCTTCATCGGAAACATTATGGCGCTTACCAGTATTACGCTCGATGGCGGAACGCTAAATGGAAGAGCCCTGGCCCGGAACGGCGCGGTGACAATAGCTGCCCAGGAAACTGTAAATGCGACTGCATGTGCCTGCAATGTCATGGTCAGCAGTAACTCGGCCGGAACTGTAACCAAGATTCCGTTGCCCTACAGCTGGAACTATAACCAAACTGTGATCGCTTCCGGTCTGACCTCAGTCGAGGGACTCACCTGCGGACCGGACCGGCGCGTGTATGCCGCACAAAGCGGAGTTTACGGAGGCCCAATGCAAATTGTCAGTGTTGACCAAGAAGGGCTGAATCAAAAAACGGTAGTGGCGTTCAGCCAATTTCCGGCTCTTGCAACCAGTGGCGGACCTGATGGAATCAACTTCGCTCCTCCCCCTCGTTCTTCCATGTTCTTCAGCACCACGCTGGCGCAGGGGCTTCCGAATACCGGGGTGTGGCAAACCTCCACATCCGCAGTAAAACCGGTCCAGTCTATTCTTGCTTTTCCACCCAATGGAAGCGCAAACGGCGGGAGCGGCACTGCATTCCTGATAAACGGACCCTATGTGGGGGATGCCTTGGCGGTGGACCAGAGCAACAAGAAAGTGGTTCGCGTCTCCCATCCCTTCGGTACGGCTGAGCCCGGAATTGATTTCATCACCAATTTATCGAGTCCGGTTGGCCTTGTCGTAAACCAAATGGGAAACGTGTTTGTTAGTAATTCGGATGGAACCATCATGCAGTTCGCCTCAGACGGATCACCTTTGGGTTTGTTTGCCAACACGAAACTGCACAACATGAACCTCGCGTTCTTTGGGCAGAACCTGGTCGTAGCTACTCAAGATGGTCCGGTGATGGAAATAGGGCCGAAAGGACAGCAGGAAATAATCGGCAACGTTGTCGGCGGCGACGGGATAGCAGTCTGTACACAGTAATTTGTCGCGACAAAGGACGGCCCGAAAGGGCCGTCTTTTTTGGGACCGATCGTTCAGATGGAACGATCTGTAGTCAGAGCTGGGTAGTGGTGGGTAGTGTTACTGCACAAGTGAGGTTTGCCATCGGGTCGCCAGCATGCGCGTGACATAGCATTGCTCATGGACAGCCTCGCCGTTTTCATTGGCATACAGATCGACCATAAGATCGACTGGCTTTTTACAAATTGTGCAAGGTATTTCTGAGAAAGGGTGACCACCCATAACGCCTCCTTCGGACGGTCACAAGTAGCCTAATACCAAAACGGGAAGCGGGCTGAGCAATAAGGATCACGGTACATAATTCCGGCGTTGTTAAAGGATCGGACGGAATTTCCCCAAAAGCCTGCAAAGTTCGCTAATGCGGCGACGGAAAAACAACGGCGCGATAGCCGAACAAAGTAACTGCAATCTGCTTCATAAGCCGGAATCGGATATACGGAATCCTCACGCTCGTCAGCAAACCCAGACATGCAGCCTAAAAAACTTTTGATCGTAAAAATACAGTTGCATTTTCTTTTTTATCTGATAATATCAGCCAATGATTCAAACACACCTTTTGCCACTTCAAGATGGACTCCCGACGTTTGAGTCGGCTTCGCAAAGTCTCGACCGAGTTCCCGAGATTTTGTATCGGGGCCTTGAATATGGAGCAAGTAAAACGAGCGAATTTAGGGACAGAGAATTCCCACGAAAAAAAATGGACGCCTGTCTGTCCGCTAGCATTTTTCGTGCTCATGGAATCGAGTATCTTAGGCGCGAAGGAATTGATGCTCAACCGGACGGGTTCAAGTGGATGTTCAACAATCTTCCGTTCTTAGGAATTTCGTTCTACTACAACCGAATGCACGTCCGAATACTTAAGGGGCCGGAAGGAATTCTCCCCGGCTGCGGTAGATCCCGAAAGAAGCACCGATTTTACGACCAGTTCCCGAGCAATTATCTCATTGGTAACATTCCAATGAGATCGACTTCCAACCTCATCGTTTTGTGGGATTTTAGCGACAGCTATCACTTGGCGCATTTGTGGTTGGCCCTTCCTGCTAATGGCGGCCGCCGTCCGCAAGACGTCTCCGCATATTGGGTCGGCGCTCTTGCCCATCCGGCGGAGATGGCCGCTCCCGCTCCGCCCACCACTCCGACACCCCAAGACGATGGAATGGAGAGGCTGATTAGACCAATAAATGAACCACTGGAAGACGAAGGCACTGGCGAAGGGACTCTGGGCTAACAATGCATGGTGAGCGTATTAGACAGGCGCGAGAGTTGGCCGCATTGACGCAAATCGATTTGGCGCGTCGTTCCGGCATAGCTCAATCTGCCATTGCGCAGATTGAGGCGGGAGTGTACGTCCCGTCCGATTCCGTATTGGAAGCTCTTGCTTTGCAAACCGGATTTGATGTCGGATTTCTTAAGCAGGGTAAGCCGCCTGCCGAATTTCCGATTGGATCATGCCTATACAGGGCACAGGCGAAGGTGGCATCAAAAGATAAAGCCAGGGCACATCGAATTGCTCAGTTGATGTTTGAAGTTGTGTTAGCGATGCGCCACAAACTGCGCGATGTGCCCGTGCTTATACCGAGAACCTCCGAGCCGCCAGAAGTGGCCGCACAGATTGCTCGGGCAAGTCTCGGCTTCTCTCCCGAAAGTCCCATTCCAAATTTGATGGCGGCGATTGAACGGGCAGGTGTTCTGGTTTTGAGAATTCCAGTTGTCGTAGAGGGGTTCGATGGATTTTCATCCTGGGTCGGGTTGAATCACGATATTCCGGTCATCTGCTTGCTTTCCGGCGGCACTGGATACAGGCAACGATTCACACTGGGCGAGGAATTATGTCACCTGATTAAGCACAACCCCCTCCGTTGCACCGTCTCGGAAGCGGATGAGGAAGCCCGCCGCTTCGTAGGCGAATTACTGTTGCCGGAAGATGTGGTTAGGGCCGAAATCACAGAGCCCATTACGCTGAGCAGTCTTTCGCCCCATCGACAACGGCACAGGGTTTCTCTCCAATTCCTCATTCGACGACTGTTCAACCTAGAAATGATTACTGCGAATCAATACAAGTACCTAAACATGCAAATCTCTACGCGAGGATGGAAAAAAGAAGAGCCGGGAGATGCTGCAATAGTTCAAGAACAACCTAAAATGCTTGCCCGAATGATAGATGTGGTTTACGGAAAGCCTCCCGATTTTCAGCGAATAAAGAGGGATACCGGCGGAGCACCGATTCCACTGTTGCGATTTCTATTGGGCACACCTTCCGAAGATCCAGAGCCGAACCGGAAAGTTCTCGTCTTTCAAAGACGGGCATCTTGAAAGCAGCTGACATCTTTCTCACTTGAGCATGTAGTTCATTATGTGAAACGGCTAACAATGCCGCAGAAAACGCTGGTAGCGAGGGCACAACTCGAAGGAATTCCATCCGCTCCACCGTGCGAATGACGAGTGTTTTCAAGAAACAACAGTTGTAAAGCTTTGCTTGACTTGGCCGGTGCGTAAACCGCGCTATCGGCGCAGGGATTGACAAAGGGCTTATCCTAAAGCACTCAGTGAAAAAGCAAGCTAAAGTACGTAGTAAGACCGCCGGAAAGCGTGTCCTCGCCATGCCGGAAACCCATATCAATTTCGTCTATGAATTGGACGGGGAGATCACTGAAATTGATGTTTTCAAACTGGCCCCAACTCTTCTTGCCTTGGGTGAACTTATCCAAGAGAGCAACGACGAGATCAATCCTAACGGGAGACAGATCGGCGTAAACGTTAAGCCATTTCGTGAGGGTTCTTTCATAGTCGATCTGACGGTCTTTCCCCAAACCAACTTCCAGCAGTTGCTCGATATTCTGAGCCTCCACTCAATTGAGCAAATAAAGACCCTACTCGAATGGATAGGACTGATAACCGGAGCAAGCGGAATAGTTGGAGTTGTGCAGCTTATCAAGTGGCTCAAAGGAAGGCCGCGAGCGGTTGACGAAATCAGGCCGGGGGAGTTTCGCTACACGGCTGGCGATGATAAGAGCATCACTGTCGCAGCCCCAGTTCACAAGCTGTATTCAAACTCAACTATTACAAATCACATCTATCAGGTCTATGCTTCTCCCATGGAGAAGGATTCCTCCATTTCTGACGTAAAGACATACATTCAGGGTCATCGAGAGACCGAAGTGAGGTGCACTCGCAGTGATGTGCCCATCCTTAAGGAATCACTCAATCCTTCGTCCGTAGCGATCTACAACAACGAGATCATCAAGGAGCAGATTCACCGAGGCGTCTATCTCAATCCGAAACGTGGCTCTTTTGAAAACGACCCCCGAGACTGGTCGTTCTACAGAGGAAAAGATGAAGTCATTACAGCGACGATCAAGGACAAAATTTTCTTGCGAGAGTACGCAGAGGGGAAGTATCGATTGAATTCATCCGATCTGCTCACCGTTGATCTGCTGGAGCGACAGACCGTGGTCGGCACGATAGTAAAAAAACCAGTCTATGAAATCGTGAGCGTCACGAATTACGTCAAGGGGCCAGAACAGCAATACATTTCGGAAGCTATCGACCCTAATATTCAGTTGGGCTGAAATTAGTTCTATTTGCCTGCGAGAACAACCACCCCCTCGCCCCCCTTGACAATCCCCCACTCATATCCCTATAATTAGCACTCAGTAGGTGAGACTGCTAACAGCACTCCCTAACCCTTAACATTTCATAGGTTTACATAAACCAACCTTTACCCAGACTTTGAAAGGAGTCACACCCAATGGCAAAATTCACCCCGCTCCATGACCGCATTCTGGTCCGTCGCGTGGAAGAAGCTTCCACCACCCGAGGCGGCATCATTATCCCCGACAGCGCCAAAGATAAACCGCAGGAAGGCGAAGTCATCTCCACCGGCAAGGGACGCAGCAACGACGAAGGCAAGACCGTCCCCCTCGCCGTCAAAGAAGGCGACCGCATCCTGTTCGGTAAGTACTCCGGCACCGAGATCAAGATCGATGGCGAAGACTTCATCATCATGAAAGAAGAAGAAGTCCTCGGCGTTCTCACCGGCGCGTCGAACAGCAACCAGCAGTCCAGCAAGAAAGAAACCGCAGGCGCACGCCGCTAAAAAGATTTGTCATCCTGAGCGCGCGGTTGGCGCGAAGGATCTCAATCTTATCCGCGCCCCAGTTTTAGCTAGAAGCTAGCAGCTAGAAGCTGACAGCCGATAGCTGATAGCACACAAAGAATCCGCAGGAGAATCCTGCGAAACAAATTTAGGAGAAAAGAAAATGGCAAAACAAATCGTTCACGGAGAAGAGTCCCGCCAGGCCATCCTGCGCGGCGTTAACCTTCTTGCCGACGCAGTCAAAGTTACCCTCGGCCCCAAAGGCCGCAACGTTGTCATCGAAAAGAAATTCGGTTCGCCCACCATCACCAAAGACGGCGTTACCGTTGCCAAAGAAATCGAACTGAAGGACGGCCTCGAGAACATGGGCGCCCAGATGGTTCGCGAAGTAGCCAGCAAGACCAGCGACGTCGCCGGCGACGGCACCACCACCGCCACCGTTCTGGCGCAAGCCATCTACCGCGAAGGCGTCAAAACCGTTGCCGCCGGAGCCAATCCCATGGCCATGAAGCGCGGCATCGAAAAAGCCGTCTCCGTAGTCTGCGGCTCCTTCGACAAGAAAACCGGCGAGCGCGGCAAAGGCGAACTCGATAAGTTCTCCAAGCCCGTTTCCGGCGAAATGATCGCCCAAGTCGGCACCATTTCCGCGAATAACGATGAGACGATTGGGCATATTATTGCGGAGGCGATGAAGAAGGTTGGCAAGGATGGCGTCATTACGGTGGAAGAGTCGAAGACGCTGGAGACGCAGTTGGAAGTTGTGGAGGGGATGCAGTTTGATCGTGGTTACCTCTCGCCGTACTTTGTGACGGATCCGGAGCGGATGGAAGTTGCTTTGGAGAATGCTTACATCCTGATCAACGAGAAGAAGATCAGCTCGATGAAAGATCTGCTGCCGTTGCTGGAGCAGATTGCCAAGAGTGGCAAGCCGCTTTTGATTATCGCGGAAGATGTGGAAGGCGAAGCGCTGGCAACTCTGGTCGTGAACAAGCTGCGTGGCACGCTGCAGGTCGCAGCCGTCAAGGCTCCGGGCTTCGGCGATCGGCGCAAGGCGATGTTGCAGGATATCGCGATCCTCACGGGTGGCAAAGCCATCACGGAAGATCTCGGCATCAAGCTGGAGAACGTGCAGGTCAGCGATCTTGGCCAGGTGAAGAAGCTCACCATCGACAAGGACAACACCACCCTGGTCGAAGGCAAGGGCAAGCACTCTGAGATTGAAGGCCGGGTGCGCGAGATTCGCAGCCAGATCGAAAAAACCACCAGCGACTACGACCGCGAGAAGTTGCAGGAGCGGTTGGCCAAGCTGGTCGGTGGCGTAGCCGTAATCAAAGTCGGCGCCGCAACCGAAACGGAAATGAAAGAAAAGAAAGCCCGCGTGGAAGATGCGATGCATGCGACGCGCGCTGCCGTGGAAGAAGGAATTGTCCCGGGCGGCGGAGTGGCGCTGGCGCGTTGCGTCAAGGCCCTCGACAACCTGAAGCTGGAAGGCGATGAGCAGATCGGTGTGAACATTGTGAAGCGCGCCATCCAGGAGCCGTTGCGCCAGATCGCCGAGAATGCCGGCGAAGAGGGTGCGGTGGTTCTGGGCAAGATCAACGACTCGAAGGACGGCAACTACGGCTACAACGCGTTGACCGGCGAGTACGAGGATCTGGTCAAGGCGGGCGTGCTGGATCCGACGAAGGTGGTGCGCACCGCACTGACCAACGCGGGTTCAATCGCAGCGCTGATGCTAACCACGGAAGCCCTGGTAGCGGAGATTCCGGAAAAGAAGGAAGCTCCCATGGGCGGTGGCGGACACGGCGGCGGCGGCATGGAAGGCATGTACTAAGAGGCAGCTGTCAGCTATCAGCTGTCAGCCATCAGTAAAGTCAAAGGCCCTGCTCGGGAGAGTGGGGCCTTTTTTTTGCCGGCGGTCGTTGGTCGTTAGTCGTTGGCAAGGTCAAGAGCTGACGGCTGTCAGCTATCAGCTGTCAGCCGTCAGTAAAGTCAAAGGCCTGCTCGGAGAGGCCTGGTGCCCACCTTTCGAAAACCACGAAAGGGGGGCAGCCTCTGTCGCGGCGGCGCAAAGGTGAGCCAGCCTTCAGTCGTTGAAGTTTCAGGGAGTCGTCAATTTGACCCTTTTCGGGTTCCTGCGTAATTATTGAGGGAGCATGGACGTTGAACGGATCATTGACGACATCGAGCAGTTGCAGGAGATGTATGAAGCGCCGGACATCCGGCCGCTGAGCGCGAGCGACATCTGTGCGGCGAATCGCAGGCACGATGAAAAGCTGGCAAACAGTCCGTGGTTTCAGCTTTGGCAGAGGTACGGGCTGTGCTGCCGAAGCGAGTCTCCGGTGTTTCGACCAGGTGAATCGGAGCGTTAGGCTGATCGCGGGTGGGTGGGAAGATGGGCGGGTCGCGCGGAGTGGGCTGCGGGTTGAGATTTCAGGGGGTCAATGGCCGGAGATTGTTGTCTCGTTGGGCAGCCTAGCAAAGGGCGGATTCCGTCTGTCCCTGCATTTCTCTACGTCCCTGCATTCCCCTCAGCGGCTGAAGCCGGCTCCCGGTATAAAACTCTTTCGGCACGACTGAAGTCGTGCCCTTCCCGAGCGATGTCGTGGCGAGCTCGGTTGAGGTTTGGGCACAAATTCGGGAAGGGCACGAGTTCACTCGTGCCGTAACGCATCCAGCATCACGCGGCTTCAGCCGCTGGGGGCCAGATGTCTAGTTTGAAGCCGGGATAAGCTGAGCTATAGCGGTAATCCGAGGCCGACTGCACAAGGCCACGCTTGACCGGGTTTTCGTTAATATAGGTGCGATGATTTTCGAAATCTTCAATGTCGCGGATGCGATGATCGGTGAATCCGCGCTGCCAGACTTCTCCCTTCCGGTTCGTTTCGAGTCCCAGGGCGTGAGAGTATCCGCCTTTGAGGAATTGAATTGAGCGCTCCAACGTGAGGTCCGAGGCCGGCGTCAGTAATACGTGGACGTGTTCGGGCATGACGACGAACGAGTGGAGGTCGAAGCGTGCTTGACGGCGATAGTGATAGAGCATCTTGAGAAAGAGTGTTGCGTAGGGTTCGACGATGAAGAGTTGGCGGCGTTGGAACGTTGAGAAAGTCACGAAGTACGTTCCGTGCGGGTTGAGGGAGCGAGTCGGCTTCAAGAAGCGTACCTAAGCGGCTGAAGCCGCTCTCTTGGCAGACTAATATGGCACGACTGAAGTCGTGCCCTTCCCGAGCCTAATTTTTGTCGAGAGTGTTCTGATTTGGGAAAAGGCGGAAGATGGTCGAGGGTCGAGTCGAGGAGCGTGGAGAGCGAGCGAGTCGGCTTCAAGGGCGTACCCCAGCGGCTGAAGCCGCTTTGTGGCCAGCGTAATACGGCACGACTGAAGTCGTGCCCTTCCCGAGCCTATTTTTTCGGCAGCGTGCTGATTTGAGAAAAAGCGGAAGACGGTCGAGGGGCGTGTCGAGGAACGTGGGAGATCGAGAGTCGGCTTCAAAGGGCACACCTCAGCGGCTGAAGCCGGCTCCCGGTATAACCTCTTTCGGCACGACTGAAGTCGTGCCCTTCCCGAGCTTATTTTGTCGGGGAGCGTGCTGACTTGGGAAAAGTGGAAAAGGGAGCGTATAGATGCCCTTCCCGAGATTGATCTGCGGTGCGCATCTCTCAGATAGTTTAAGTCCTTACAATGCAATCATGTAGATTGGGGTCTTCATTATTTGCTTGACCCTCGTTTTTAGAAGGTTGACAATATTCTTACTGTCGCTAATTGCGGCGGTAGAGGCCTCCACGGGAAGAGATTCCGGTGGGGGCTTTTGGTTTTGGGGCTTAGGGAATGTGATGGTGGCGGCGGGAAAGCAGATTTCTCACCGGCAAAGGACGCCGGTTCGAAATGACAAGAGTTACGGCAAAGGACGCCGGTTCGAAATGACAGAATATTCGGAAAGACAAAACTTAACGGGAGAGGGTATGGGTGATATGTGATGGGCGTGATGATTGGGGACTTGATGGCGGCGGCGGAAGGGGATGAGGGGCGGAAGCTGGGGCGGCGGAGGGTGAAGGCGGGAAGGAGCAGTGGAGAAGGAGATCCCTTCGACAAGCTCGGGGCAGGCTTATCAGCCCGCAAAGGGCGCGGGCCTCAGGATGACAATAGTGTGAAAGAACGCGGGCTTCAGGGTGACAAGGGTGTGGGAGAACGCGATCCTTTGGATAACAGGGATTTGGTAATCAAGCCATCGTTGAGGACTTGCGGGAAGTTGCCGCCGAAGTTGATGGGGGAGTTATCGGAGCTGGATTTTTTGCGGAAGGCGATGGGGATGGGGATGCTTGTGTCGAAACCGTGGGGAGACAGCTATCGATATGATTTCGTTTGTGATGTGAATCAGAAATTGTGGAGGACGCAGGTGAGGTCGACGGATCACCGGTTTGGAGCGCGAGGGTATGCGGTGCATGCGTCGGTGTATGTGGGGAAGAAGATAGTAGGGCTGACGGAGAAAGATATTGATGTGCTGATTGGGTATATTGCGTCGCGGGATATATGGTATGTGGTCCCGGTGCGGGCGTTTATGCCGAGAAAGAATTTGTGGTTTTATCCGGATGGAAGCAAGAAGGGAGCGATGTTTGAGAAGTTTCGGGAGGCGTGGGGGATTATGACGGGGCGGTGAGGTCAATCTGGTCAGGGTGTATGGGGGCACGAGAGCAGGTCGTGCCCCTTTGATTTTTGAGATACCGGCCAAGGGCAAAATGCAAGAGCAAAAGCAAGATTAAAGGCGTTGGACCAGAGTGTCCGACACCTGGGCCGGAACCGGGAATGGAAGCCGATTGCGGCGATGGGAACGGGAATTAATAACGGTGCAATGGAGAATCTAGGGTATGATCGGAACATGCCTTTACTTTTGGAACATCTAACCAGCCTACGTCAGGAAATCACGGATTTACGGAACATGAACGCGCAATCTGCGGCCCGGACCGCGGACAGCCAAATTGACCAGTCGGCGGTGGAGATGAGGGCCAACCGGTTGGTAGAGATCAAGAGAGAATTGTCGCAGATGCTGAACCGGCCGGAAGATCCGCGGGTATGGTGGGAAAAGGGCGGGCGGCGGAGCAGAGTCGCGTAGTTCTGGTTCGGCGGCTGGGATCATAGGATGTTAAGTGGCGCCTTCATTGGACTTGAGTCCGATGGGGGCTTTTGTTTTTTGGCGGGAACCTTCGGAAAGAGTGGCCCCGTTTCCGGCGGCATTGCCGATGGCAGCAGAATGCATATGTCCTTGGTGCAAACAAACGCGCTCAGGATGACAATTTGAGGGTCTCGGCGGCGGAGACGAGAGCCTGGTTCAGACCTTCGGCGCTCGGAGCTCCGCCCTGGGCGAGGTCTTTGCTGCCGCCGCCGCGGCCTCCGAGTTTCGCCAGGGTTTCTTTGAGGAGCTTGCCCATGTCATGCGGCTGGCCGGTGGACTGGGCGAAGACGAGCGCGGGCTGGGGAGAATCGGTGGCGAGAAGCGCGATGGATGGAGATTGGCGAGTGATTTTCTGGGCGAGGAGTTTGAGGAAGTTGAGGTCGCGGCCGGAGAAAGTTTGGACGACGAGTTTGCGGCCCTGGGCCGGGGCAGTCTCGGCGAGCAAGGTTGCGGCCTGGGCGGAAGCGAGATCTTCCTGCGACTGTTCGAGTTGTTTGCGAAGAGAGCGGAGGTCGTCGAGAGATTTTCGGGCCTGCGCGGGAACGTCGTAGAGTTGCGCGGAGAAGAGGGCTGCGGTTTCGGTGAGGGTGGAGAAATCGCGGCGGGCGGTGGCGACGGCGCGCTCGCCGGCGACGAATTCGAGGCGGTATCCCTGGCGGACTTTTTCGGATTTGCGGAGGAGGATGCAGCCGATTTGTCCGGTGGTGGAGACGTGAGTGCCGCCGCAGGCGGTGAGATCGAAATCGCGCATCTTGATGAGGCGGAGCTGATCGCGCTCGGTGGGCGGAAGTTTGCGAAGGCCGAGAGTTTCGGCTTGGGCGCGGGTGACGAAATTAATATCTACGGTGCGATTCTGGAGAATGATTTCATTGGAGAGATGTTCGGCGGCTTCGATTTGGGCTTTGGTGAGGGAGGGAGAGTCGAGGTCGATTGAGCAGTAGTCGGCAGCCATGTGGAAGGAAACGGTCGGCAGGTTGAAGAGGTGGACGAAGGCGGCGGAGAGGACGTGCTGGGCAGAGTGCTGCTGCATGTGATCGCGGCGGCGGGCGGAGTTGATCTCGCCATGGACGAGGGTTCCGGGCTGGATATCTTTGAGCGGGGCGTCGAGGTAGTGGACGATGCGTCCGTCATCGGTGTCGGCGACTTCGGTGACGTTAAGTTTTTCGTCGCCGGAGGTGAGGATGCCGGTGTCATGGAGCTGGCCGCCGCTGGTGGGATAGAAGGCGGTGCGGTCGAGAATGACGGCGGGGCGCGGGGATTCGAGGATGGAGTGGACTTGGGCGTCGAAGTGGTAGAGGAAGGAGTCGTGGTAGTAGAGGCGGTCGGTCATGAGTTTAAGGATAGGGATTGAGAGGGAGGGTTAGCAAGGGTGCAGAGAGCGGCCCGATAAGACTAGGCCGCCGGACAGCCGAGGGCGGCTGTCCCCACACGGGTTGGTGGATGGTATCTTTATTAGTTCTTGCAGCTTGTTATTACGAAAAACTTTTATGGACGTTTTGAAAAAACTTTTTGAAGAGCGGTTTGGGGCGGCTGCGACGCGGGTGGTGCCGCTGCAGGGAGAGCTGGGCGGGTCGGGGCGGAAGATTGTGCGAGTGTCGAATGAGACGGCGAGCGCGATTGGAATTCTTTACGGCGTGCGGGAAGAGAATGTGGCGTTTGTGGAATTCTCGCGGCATTTTCGCAAGCACGGGCTGCCGGTACCGGAGA
Organism: uncultured Acidobacteriota bacterium; assembly: GCA_963758565.1. Lineage (GTDB taxonomy): Bacteria > Acidobacteriota > Terriglobia > Terriglobales > Acidobacteriaceae > Sulfotelmatobacter. The sequence goes on from CAVWVX010000003.1 coordinate 801,269, forward strand.
TTTATGGCGAGGACTTGAGTCAGGGGGCTTATCTCGAAGAGGATTTTGGGGATACGACGCTGTTTGAGTTTCTGTCGAAGAACCGGGCAGGGGAAAAGATTGCCGCGGAGGCGGTGGAGGCGTATCGAAACGTGGTGAGGGTGCTGCCGCGATTTCAGATTGAGGCGGGGCGCGATCTGGATTACAGCGTTTGCTATCCGCGAGGGAGTTTTGACCGGCAGTCGATTTTCTGGGACCTGAATTATTTCAAATATTATTTTTTGCGGCTGGCAGGGATTCCGTTTAACGAGCAGGCGCTGGAGGACGATTTTGAAAGGCTGACGGAATTTTTGTTGAGCGCGGATTGCAATTATTTTCTTTACCGCGATTTCCAGTCGCGGAATGTGATGCTGAAAGATGGCCAGCCGTTTTTTCTCGATTACCAGGGCGGGCGTAAGGGGGCGTTGCAGTATGACATCGCTTCCCTGCTCTATGACGCCAAGGCAGATCTGCCCGCAGGGCTGCGCGAGGAGTTGCTGGAGCTTTACATCGAAAAGATTGCGGCGATGGGGGGAGTGAAGCGCGAGGAATTCCTGCGGCATTACTACGCCTACGTTTATGTGCGGATTATGCAGGCGCTGGGGGCTTATGGGTTTCGCGGGTTTTACGAGCGTAAGGCGCATTTTTTGCAGAGCGTGCCTTACGCGCTGAAGAATTTGCGCTGGCTTCTGCACAACGTGAAGTTGCCGATCGAACTGCCGACGTTGATGCAGGCATTCCACAGCATGCTGGCTTCAGAAAAGCTGCAGGGACTGGCGGCGCAAGCGGACCATCTGACGGTGCGGGTGATGAGTTTCTCTTTTCATCGCGGCCTGCCGGTGGATGACAGCGGAAACGGCGGAGGGTTCGTGTTTGATGGAAGGAGCTTACCGAATCCGGGGCGAGAGGAAAGGTTTAAGGCTCTCACCGGAAGAGACGCGCCGGTGATGGAATATTTGCAGCAGCAGGAGAGCGTGCACCAGTTTATGGCGAGCGTGATGTCGCTGGTGGATGCCAGCGTGAACGAATACCAGCGGCGCGGATTTAAGAATCTGATGGTGTCGTTTGGGTGTACGGGCGGGCAGCACCGGTCCGTGTTTCTGGCAGAGCAGTTGGCGAAGCGGCTGCGCGGGCGAAACGGAGTGGAGGTGGTGTTGCGGCATCGGGAATTGGAGAAGACCGCGCAATGAGAGCGATGATTTTGGCGGCGGGGTTGGGGACGCGATTGCGGCCGTTGACGAATGATCGTCCTAAGGCGCTGGTGGAGGTTGGCGGGCGAACGCTGCTGGAAATTACGCTGGCGCGGCTACGGGAGTTCGGAGTGCACGAGGTGATTGTGAATGTGCACCACTTTGCGGACATGGTGGTGGAATATCTGAAGGCTCAGAGTAATTTTGGGATGCGGGTTGAGGTTTCGCGAGAAGAGGTTTTGCTGGATACGGGCGGCGGGTTGAAGAAGGCGGCGTGGTTTTTTCTGAAGGGTCCGGACGAGCCGTTTCTTTTGCATAATGTGGACGTGATCAGTTCGATTGATCTGGCGAGAATGGCGCAGGTTCATCGTGAGCGAAAATGTTTAGCGACCTTGGCAGTGCAGAAACGAGAGAGTTCGCGGCAATTGTTGTTCGATGGGCAGGGCCAGTTGTGCGGACGGCGCGGAAAAGGGCAGGAGCCGGAAGTGGTGCGTTCTGCGGAGAGGATGGAGGAACTGGCGTTCTCGGGAGTGCATGTGATTTCGAGGCGGATGCTGGAGAGAATTACGGAGGATGGAGTTTTTTCGATCATTGAGTCTTATTTGAGGCTGGCGCGAGAGGGCGAGGATATTTGTGCTTTCCGAGCGGATGAATATTATTGGCGGGATTTGGGAAGAGTGGAGAGTGTGGCGGCGGCAGAGCGTGAGATGGCGGAGTGGAGCTACTTCAAGCCTTCGACTTCGTAGAGATCGGAGAGGGTGCGGATGTAGCCGTAGACGTAAGCGCGGGCATCGGGAGTGATGGTGATGCCGCGAATGGTATCGATGCCGGCGGCGTCGGCGGGAACCAATTCCTTCCAAAGTTTTCTTTTCCCGGTAGAGAGATCGAGCGCATAGAGTTTTGAGGGAATCTCTCCAAAGCGAAAGACGTAAATAGATTTACCATCGCCGGACCAACCAGTGGGGGCCTCGTCGGGCTCTGCGCCGGAGACGGGGACGGGCTGGCCACTGCCGACCGGATAACGATAAATTTTGTGATCGGGGCCAACACTGGCGACAAAGTCTCCTTTGGGCGAAATGGCCACGGGAGGATTCACGCCTTCGGGGCTGATCGGAGTGGGTTTGCCTTCGCCGGGAGTCTCCACGTACAAACGGAAGCCGTGACCGACCTCGTTGCCCAAAAAGACCAAGCGCTTGCCATCGGGAAGCCAGTGCGCCCAGAGATGATTGATGGAGTCGTGGGTCAGAGGTTTGGCTTCGCCGACGCCGGTGGGGAGCAGAACCATAGGCGATGGAGTTATGTTGGGGCGAGCGAGAGCCCACTTGCCGTCGGGGGAAAGCGCCATTCCGATTCCTTCACTGAGACGGATGGCGGGCGAGTTATCTGTCTTGCGGAGGTAGACGGCGTATTTTGGACCACCGCCTTCCCCGGTCTCGGCAAATAAGACAGTCTTGCCGTCAGCAGACAAATCACCGGGCGTGGACCAATCGAGCCAGGATAGGTCGCGTTCCTTGGCTTCTCCGGGAGCCAGGCCGATCATGCCGGCGCGATCGTTGCCGCGGGTGAGCAGGACGTGACCATCGCGGTCTACGTCCAGCAAGGTCAATTCTCCGGGGACGCGAGCCAGCAGCCTTACCGTGCCGGACGGGGTGACGGCGTAGAGCGAGCGGTCGCCGCCGGTGCGAGTGGCAGTAAACCAAATCTCGTCTCCGGCAGCAGACCACGATATTCCCTGAATGCTGTCCCATCCCGTGGAGAGCGTTGTCTTTTTTCCGGCGAGGTCAACGATGGCGACTTCACCGCCATCGTCGCCTAGTTGGGGATGATCGATGAAAGCGATGATATCGCCTTTGGGAGAGAGTCGAATGTGGCCGATCCATCCATCGGCCTGATAGAGAAGCTTGCCGGGGGGAAACTCGAGGCGGTGGCGGCCCTGCTCCTGGCGCACGATGGCGAGAGTATTTCCCTCCGGAGACCAGTCGGCGAACTCAACGTTTTCCATGACCTCGCGCGGCGCACCGCCGACGAGAGGAACGCGGGCCAGGGTTCCAGAATAAAGAAACTGGGCGACAGGATGGCTGCGCAGGGAGAGAGCCATCTCTCCGGAGACCGAAACTGCGAGGACATCGGCTCCGGCGGGTTCGAGTTCATGAGACTCGGGACTTTCGGGGCGGGTGGTGAAAAGCTGAAGCGACTTCCCTTCCCATGCGGCGCTGTAAATGATGGTCTTGCCATCGGGAGCGAAGCGGGCGGCGTGAACCATGCCGCGCCGGAAAGTAAGAGGATGATAGACGGGAAGCGCGGATTGGACTGCGGAATGTTGCAAGAGGAACTTTCCGGCGGCGAGGCCGACAAGGAGGGCGATGGCGGCGGTAAGTAAAACCGCGACGAATAGAGGGGCTCGCGATGCGGCAGGTGTAACAGCGGCAGGCAGCGATATTCCCGAAGCAGAGGCGGCGGTGGCGGCACGAACGCGGGAGGTATCCAGCGAGCGCTTGATGCGCTTCAGATCGCCGCGCAGTTCAGCGGCGGTCTGATAACGAAACTCGCGTTCTTTCTCGATGGCTTTGAAGATGACTTCTTCGAGCTTGGGAGGAATGGCAGGATTCGCAATCGAAGGAGCGGGTGGTGTGCGATTGAGAATGGCTTCGGAGATTACGCCACTGCTGCTGCCGGGGAAGGCGAGGCCGCCGGTGGCCATTTCGTAAAGCACGGAACCGAAGGCGAATAAATCGGTGCGCGGATCGAGATCTTCGGCGCGAACTTGTTCCGGAGACATGTAGGCGACGGTGCCGATGGTGGAACCGGGCGTGGTCATCATGGCGCCGTCGGTGGCGGTTTGCAGGGCGGCTTCGGATGAGCCGTTGTGATTTCCGGAAGAGAGCTTGGCGAGGCCAAAATCCAAAAGCTTGGCCTGGCCGCGCTTGGTGACGAAAATATTTGCCGGCTTAATGTCGCGATGGATGATGCCCTTGGAGTGCGCGGCATCGAGAGCGTCGGCAATTTCCGTGGCCAGAGTGAGCAGCGTCTCAATGTCCATGGGACGGTTATCAATCTTGTGCTTCAGAGTCTGGCCTTCCAGGAACTCCATGACGATGAAGGCCTGGCCGTTTTCTTCGTCGACCTCGTGGATGGTGCAGATGTTGGGATGATTGAGAGCGGAGGCGGCGCGGGCTTCGCGCTGAAAGCGGTCCAGGGCCTGGCGGTCCTTGGCCAGTTCGTCGGGCAGAAATTTGAGGGCCACAGAGCGGCCGAGTTTAATGTCTTCGGCACGGTAAACAACTCCCATGCCACCGCCACCGAGTTTTTCGATGATGCGATAGTGCGAGATGGTCCTGCCGAGCATCGGGTCGATCATCGTGTCTGTCGGGGAAAAGCGCACGCTTCGGTGCGCGACCATATTAGGGGGCTGAGAGCGGCAAGTCAATATATTGCGAACACGGGAGGAGGTCTCGTGGCGCTGTGGGCGTGTGTGAACGAGGGGCGCGACGCCCGCGCTCATTGACGCTACTGGCCGGTGCCGCTCAGGCTGATGGTTTGCGTGCCGCCGCTCGTGTTGTCATTGACGGTAAGCGTTGCGGAGCGTGATCCGGTCTTGCTGGGGGTAAAGGTTACGGTCACCAGGCAGCTTTTCAGCGGACTGACGGTTCCATGGCTGGGGCAGGTGCTGGCGGAAGTGATCTTGAAATTGGCGGGATTCGCGCCGGAAAGCGTCATGCTGGTGATGCTCACTGCAATCGTGGCACTGGTATCGGTGAGAGTGGAGGATTGCGCGGCACTGGTCTTTCCAACAGTGATCGAGCCGAAATTCAATGATGCGGGAAGGAGCGTGGCCGTGGGGTAAGGGGATGTTCCGGTCCCGTCTAAGGCGATGGTTTGAGTGCCGCTGCTGGTGTTGTCATTCACGGTTAAAGTCGCGGAGCGCAGGCCGGTGGCGCTGGGAGTGAAGGTCACCGAGATCAGGCAGGTGGCCAAGGGATTAAGTGTGCCGGACTGAGGGCAGGTGCTGGCGGATGTGATCTTGAAGTCGCCCGGGTTTGCTCCGGTCAAGGTCATGCTGGTGATGTTCAAGGAGGCAATGCTACTGGTGTCGGTGAGGGTGGAAGTGAGCGCGGCACTGGTCTTGCCTTGGGTGATGGAACCGAAGTTCAGTGATTTGGGCAGCAGAGTAGCGGTGGGAACTGCAGCTTTGCCGCTGCCGGAGAGATTTATTGCTTGAGTTCCGGCGTGAGTATTGTCGTTGATGGTAAGCGTGGCAGAGCGCGAACCGGTGGCGGAGGGTGTGAACGTTACCGAGACCAGGCAAGTTGCCAAAGGATTAATTGTGCCGGACTGCGGACAAGTACTGGCGGATGTGATTTTGAAGTCGCCCGGGTTTGCGCCGGTCAAGCTCATGCTGGTGATGTTCAAGGAGGCAGCGCTGCTGGTATCGGTGAGTGTGGACGTCAGCGCGCCGCTGGTCTTACCTTGCGTGACGGAACCGAAGTTCAGTGATTTGGGCAGGAGGGTAGCGGTGGGAACAGCGGCTTTGCCGGTGCCGGAAAGATTTATGGTTTCATTCCCGGTGTTGGTGTTGTCGTTAATTGTGAGCGTGGCGGTGCGAACGCCGCTGGCGGAGGGTGTGAACGTTACCGAGACGAGGCAAGTTGCCAGAGGATTGACAGTGCCGGACTGCGGGCAGGTGCTGGCGGATGTAATTTTGAAGTCGCCGGGATTTGTCCCGGCAAGCGTAATGCTGGTGATGTTTAACGCTGCGGTCAGACTTGTGTTCGTGAGTGTCGCGGTGCTGGCGGAACTGGTGACGCCGACCGTGACTGTACCAAACTTTAATGATGAAGGCAGGAGGTTCGCAGTGGGAGGCGCGGTTCCGGTTCCAGTGAGGGTCACGACTTGAGGGCTGGTGGCATCGGCATCGGTGAAGGTGAGCGAACCATTAAAGGTACCGGGGAAGTCTGGAGTAAAGGTGACGGTGACGGTGCAGCTTTTTCCGGCGGCGAGTTTGGTTCCGCAGGTGTTGGTCTGGGTGAAGACGGTAAGACTTGAAACGATGCTGGTGATGCTGGTGGAGGTCTTCGCGTTGTTGGTCAAGGTGACGGTTTGCGAAGCGCTAGTGGTATTGGTCTGCTGATTGCCGAAGGCCAAGAGCATGGAGGACAGGCGGAAGCCAAGCGGGGGAACGGTGACTTGCGCGGTGACCATGTGAGTGAGGTTGCCGTTGTTGGCAACGATGGTGACGGGATAAGTTCCGGCGGGAGCTTTGGTCGATCCGGTGATGGTGAGCGCGGAAGTGGCGGCGACTCCGCCGGAAAGCGCAATGGTGGACGGACTGAAAGAAGAACTCATTCCGGTGATGGATTGCAGGCCATCGGCAAGCAGGCTAAGCGTGCCAGAAAAGTTAAGCGGAGTAGAAGTGAGGTTGAAGGTGGCCTGGCCCAAGGGGTTGAGGGTGAGGGCGGTGTTGTCGATATTGAGCCAGTAGTCTGGCATGTCGGGAACGATTGCGTTGCAGGCGGCAGCAGGGTCAGATTTCGAGGCGGCCCAGGTGGAGAGAAGGTCCTGACCGGTGGTTGATTGCCAGCCGGAGAAATCCATCAGGCTGTTGAGGGCGGGAGTGGGCACAGCGAATGGGGTGGAAGAGTTGCTGGAGTTCCACCAGATGTTTTGATTGGAGACGAAGCTGTTTACGAATGTGGTCCAATCATCGCCGCCGAGGGTATCGTCAAAGACGCCCTGAGTTGTGTCATTGCCCTGGATGATGTTTCCAGTGGAAGTGAAGTTGCTGCTGACCAGGTTAATGGTTTGGCCGGTCTGCCAGTTAGTGATTTGATCTCCTCCAGCATCGCCAAAAATATCGATTTGAGCCATCGGGTTGTTGACGATTGTGCCGTTGGTGAAAGAGACATCGGTGGAATTGCGGATGGCGAGGCCGCCGCTGAGGTTTAATGGGTTTCCGTTGCAGAGATGGCTGGCGGAAATGGAAATGGGGCCTTCGTTCTTCTCGCTGAACAGCGCACCGATCAGGTTGTTGGTAGAAACCAGATTACTGACCGAGATGTTGGCATTATCCGTATCCCAGTGGATGCCGTAGCTCTGGTTATAGGCCAGGGTCATGCCATTGATGGTATCGGCGTGAGCTTGGAAGGGATGGCTGCCGGCGGTGTTGCAGGCATAGTATCCGCCCTGTGCGCCGCGCCAGTTGTTGAAGTTGGCGGTGTCATTCGTCCACAAACCGTTGAGGGTTTGAAATTCCTGAAAACCGGCGGCGCCATTGTGATTGGCGATTGTGTTTTGCACCGTGAAGTTGCTGGCAGGATTGGAAAAAGAAAGGCCCTGGCCGTTGTTCCACTGAATGGTGAGAGTATCGAGCAGAATGTTGCTGGCGGATGTGGTACCGCCGATTTCGACGGCGGCGCTGCTTAGGCAGGAGTTGGCGTACTGGAAGGTCAGGCCGCGGAGGACAATGTTGGACTTTTCTCCGAGCTTCCAGAGGAAGGGTTGGGTGGCGGTTTCGACGGTCGCGGTCGACATCTTAGTGCCGCTGGGCGGGTAGAGATAAACTTTTCCTCCGGCCTGATCGACGTAAAAGCTGCCGGCTTCCAACTCGGCGATGCTTAAAACCTGCGTCATCACCTTGCCGTTGACGATCAACATTTCGGTATGCAGTGTGATGTCCTGTGCTTCGGGGCAGCCGGACACCTGGGCGCAGGTACCGAAGTTGTATGTCCAATTGTCGAGGTAGATGTTGGAGTTGCCCGAGTAAACGGTCCAGCCGGTCATTACGGTGGCCCCGTTGATAATTACCGTGCCTTTGGTGACCGCTTGAAAGGTGATGGGCAGCGACGTGTCCTTGGACGAGTACTTCATGTTCACGGATTCGCGGTACGTGCCAGGCTGAATGTTGACCTGGGTTCCGATGCCGGCTTGATTGTTGGTAACGGCGGCGGTGACGGCTTTGTTGATAGTCTGCCAGGGATTGCCACTGGTGCCGTTACCGTTGGTGTCACTGCCGTGGATAGCATCGACGTAGACGAAGGCAGTTTCTAGACTTTCGTTGACGACAGCCTGCCCCCAAGACTTTTGCGGCAGGGCGAGAAAAATCAGCAATAGCAGACAGAGCGAGAGCGAGTTGGGGGCAACGCGTTTGCTCACACGTATCCTGACGAATGATTTTGGGAACTGCGAAACTGAAACTACGAAAGACGAACTGCCTGGGACTACAAGACTCTGGGACTACAAGACGATGTGGGCGCTTGACCCCTTACAGAATTGACAGGAGTTTAACGTGACAGCGATGGTCTGTCAAAATAATTTTTGATAAAAAATACGTCCAGAACCGTTATGGGACAAGGCTTTTGGGGCATTCGGGGTTTGGGCTGGCGACGCGATTGTTCGGCTTCATTTTTTAGTATGGGCCGATAATTCCGGCGATGGCACGAGTGGCAGGCGGAGTGATGGAGTGAGTTTTTTGAGCGTCCAGGACGTCAAGATATTTGAGGCCGGAGCCGGTATTGAACAAGACGACGGTATCGTCACTAGAAAAAAATCCGCTGGCTAAAAGTTTTTGATAGGCGATAAGACATGCGGCGCCTTCGGGCGCGGCAAAAATGCCTTCGACTTTGGCCCAGTGCCGAGTGGCCGCGACAATTTCTGCATCGGTGGCGGCAAGGGCAAGGCCTCCACTGTGTTTCAGGATGTCGAGGATGAGATAGTCGCCGTAGGGTTTGGGCACGCGCAGACCGGAGGCGAGGGTAGAGGCATTCGGCCACATTTCGGAGGCGGGCTTGCCTTCGTCCCAGGCTTTCACGATGGGAGCGCATCCAGCGGATTGGATAGCAATCATATGCGGGCGCTCGGAGCCAATGAAACCAAGTTGCTCAAGTTCATCGAAGGCTTTCCACATGCCGAGCAGGCCCACGCCGCCGCCAGTGGGATAGATAATGCCCTGCGGAAGTTTCCAACCCAGTTGTTCGGCAACCTCATAACCCATCGTCTTTTTGCCTTCGACGCGATAAGGCTCTTTGGTAGTGGAGACGTCGAACCAGCCTTCCTTCAGCCACGACGGTTTTTCTTTGAGTTCGGCCACTTTGCGGGCGCAGTCGGAGATGAGGCCGTCAACCAACGTGACGCGCGCGCCATAGTAGTCGCACTCGATGCGGTTCGCCATGGGAACATCTTGCGGCATGAAAATGTGAGCTTCGATATTGGCGGCGGCGGCGTAGGCGGCAAGAGCGCCGGCGGCGTTTCCGGCGGAAGGGATGGCCAACTTTTTCAAACCGAAATGCCGAGCCATGGTGACGGCGGCGGAAAGTCCGCGGGCTTTGAAGGATCCGGTGGGATTGAGGCCTTCGTCCTTGATGAAAACGTTGGAAAACTCACGGCTGCGCAACATAGGTGTGAAGCCTTCGCCGAGGGTGACGGGAGTTGCGTCGGGAAGTACGGCGTCATAGCGCCACATTGTGGGAGCCAGCGGAAGCAGGGACGCGGGCGAAAAAGTTTTCTTGATCGCTGCGAGATCGTAGCGGGCATAGAGGACGCCGCCATCCTTGGGGCAAACGGTTTGCGGACGATCGGCGGGATAGCGCTCATGACAGCGCGTGCATTCAAGATGAGTTAGGCGTGCCACGAAGAAAGTTTAACAGGGGTTGAAGAGTACGAAAGCTTAAACACAGAGGCGCAGAGAGGTTTTCCGTTTGAAGTTTTCGCAGGAACGAAAGCCGCCGGTTTCGCCGGCGGCTTCGAGTTTACGGCTTAAGCTCATCTATTTGGCGCTGCGTCTGGCAGAGCGCTTGGAAGGCGGCGCTATGCCTTTCTCAGGACGTTCTTTTTCAATCACGTCGGAAAGTTTGTGCAAAGGCTTATCGCTGGCAGAGGAAAGCTGCGGACCATCCTCGGCAACCTTCAGGCCTTGCGCCGTGTTCATGGCTTCGTTGAAGGTTGTGCCAGAATTGGCGGCAGCGACCGCGAAAACTCCATGAGGGACGCCGCTGGTGAAAGCGGTGGCAATGTAATCGCCGACCATGAGCCCGTTTTGCGAATTGGGCAACCACTTCAACTGCATCGGTCCGGCCAGACGCAACGGGGGGTTCCAGGTTGCTCCGCCGTTGTGAGAGGAGACATAACCGACGAACAATCTGCAGGTGGATTGCGAGCAACTGCTTTGCGGATAGAAGTAGTAATGAATGGCGACGTGTGCGGTCGCGCCGGAGGTAGAAGGATCGATGCCAATGCCGGGGATAAAGTGGTCGACCGTGCTGGTGGTGGCATCGATGGGAATGCGGGTGACCGCAGACCACTTCACGCCATCGGAGGACGTGCTGTAGACCAGATCGTTGGTGGAGCATTTACTGCGGAAGCGGCAGTCTTCCCATACCACCCAGATGGTTCCGGCGCCGTCGACGGCCGCGGAGGGGAGCGGACCGCTGCGAATTCCGCCGGCATCAATGTGGCTTTGAATATTCGAAACGGTGACGGGCGCGGACCAAGTCGCGCCGCCGTTGGTGGAAGTGAAGGCGGAAATTCCGTTGGTTTCGATGGGCACGACGACTGTGCCGTTGGGCTGGACAAGTGGCTGGCCGCCGATGCCGGTAGCGCGATTGGCGGTCTGCGTGGCGGCGCCCCAAGTGAGTCCGCCATCGGTGGAAGTGCTCATCAGAATTCCATCGCCGGTGAAAGGATTGTCCCACTCCACATAGCAATTGCCGTAGAACGGGCTGGTCGACGTGCTGTCGCAGACGATCCAATTCTTATCGGAACTCGAAACATTTCCCCCAACGCTTACCGGGTTGTCCCAGGTGAAACCTCCATCGGTGGAGCGACTGACTACGACGGCCGGAGTGGAAGAACTATTAATCGGCAGAGATGCAATGATCCACACACCGTGCTTGGCATCGTAGGCAACAGCGGGATCGCTGGCGGCGCTGTAGGGGCCGCCGCCATTCCCGGTGGTGAGGCCGGGAAGAAATCCGTGAGACCAGGTGCTGCCGCCGTCGGTGGATGTGGCCCATCCGATGGCAGTACCGCCGCCACCAACGATGCGTCCGGTCTGGAAAGCCGCGACCAGAGTACTGCCGTTCGATAGAACGTGCGGCTCAACTTCAGTGGAGTGCTGGCCGGGAGGAACGGTGAATGGATCGGAGCTGATTTGGGTGAGCGCGACTGTGGGAGCATCCTGCGCGGATGCAGCGATGGCGATGGCGAGGCCCGCGAAAGCGAGCACGGCACACAGAGAGAGACTGAAAGGACGACCACAGACGAGTTGCTTCATCGGGATTTATTTCCTTCAATACGGAGTAATGGTTACGCTGAATTCTCGTCGCTGAGCAGGAGCATTCGCGGGGATCAACGGCGCACGGCGGTAGATGCCGTGGGGCTGAAGATATCGCGGCATCTTAGGGGCTGTCAATGTGAAGGAATTTGCAACTATGCTGACAGGGCTAGTTTGATGGGTGATCGGAGCGAGAGAATGCAATGGCGACCTCATCCCGATAGAGGGGAGTGTAGCCAGGGGTCTCCAGCAGCAAGTTGGAGAATGCGGAGTCTTTGGGAAGGAGCAGGTAGCCGGCGGGATGCTGTTTCAGAAAATCTTTCCATCCCGGCTCTGCGTTCACCATCTGCAAATACGACTTCAGAAATTGCTCGCCGTAAAAGTCGTGGCGGTCGTCGACTACCACCTGCAAACGGGGATGCAACCGGTAGATAAGATAGCCGCCCCAAAAGTCAGGGCAAAGAATTGCTCCTTCCGCGTGTTGTTGCGTCAGGATATTGACGGCGGCGATGGGAAATCGTTTCTGGCTGAAGTGGGCGTCCATTACCGGCGTTGAGCCCAACTTTCCGTGTTGGGCGGCAATCCAGCAAATAAAAGCGAGGGCTGTGACGGCCCAGAGATGCCCGCGGAGGCTTGATTCCAGGGCCTGCATGCGCTGCGAAAAAGATGAGGCCGAGTGCCAGCCGAGACGTGTAAAAAGAGCTTCCATGGCGGTGGACAGGCGAGGTCCGGTTACGAGGATGAGCAGTAGCGACGAGACAGGGATGTTTCGCGATGAGTACAGCGCGGAATAGATTGCGAACAAAAGAATCAGTACGTGGCTTAGGCGAAGATTTTTTGCGAGTTCCCCGGACGAGTGCGTGCGGGGTTCCACTTTCAGGGCCACCGCCACCAATGCCAATAAGAGCAATCCCGCGAAACATTTTTGTGCAACATAGTGAAAGTTGGGCGATTGAAATTCATCGATATGGTCCATTAGAAACCGGTTCGAAAGATAGCGGTAGATGTGAAGGTGCAAGCGCCAGCCGTAGGGATTGAGCAAAGTCGCCAGAGCGCTCAGGCTGCCAGCCAGCAGGAGAGTGCGAGCGCGCTTCCCGGCCTGGATTTGGCGCAACGCATCTTCGAATTGACCCCCGCTTGGTGTTAGCGAGTCCCATGTGGCGCTGATGCAATAGATTCCGAGCAGCGCGAAGCCCAACAGGAATCCGCCGTGCAGGTTCACCCACAGGAGCATGGTGATGGGGAACCAATAGACGAGCCGACTGGATCGAGCCTGAAGGTTGACCGGGACGTTTTCAAAAGAATCGAGAATCCAGAACCATGCCAGCGCGAATAGCCAACTCAGAACGTGGGGACGAGCCAGAAAGTGAATCATTGATGCGGACGCAGCCAAGAGCACCAGGATGACTGCCAGCAAGACGTTGGTGCCGCGGGAAACCAAAAGGCGGAAGACACAGGCGAACACTGTGGCAATGACGGCAGCGGTAAATAGCACAACCGCATTCAAGCCGGCCGCAGCTTCGAGCCAACCGACAATCAAATCGTAGAGCCACTCCCAGGCAAACCATGGTTGGCCGGAAAAAGTTGAAAATGAATCAACGTGCGGAACAACGTGGGTGGAGAGAATGATTTGCCCGGTGCGAATGTGCCAGCCGATTCCGGCGTCCCCCAGCAGGCGCACAGAGAGGGCGGTGCAGCTCAGCAGTACGAGCAGCGCTATGAAAAACAAGTCGACGATGGAAGGCAAAAGCCAACGCAATGCAGACGGATTCTGGAGTTGCGCGGAAGTTGTGGAGCCAATGGCCATCGCGCTGAATCTTATAGAGTGCAACCATGAACGGCAAGATGGCGGGACAAGAGAATACATCGCTTCATCGGATAGTGATTGTTGGCGCAGGGTTCGGCGGGCTGAATGCAGCACAATCGCTGGCGAATTCAAATGTCAGCATCACTATTATCGATCGCAAGAATCATCACACTTTTCAGCCTCTTCTGTATCAGGTGGCGACGGCGGGACTTTCGCCGGGAGAGATTGCCGCGCCGATTCGCTCGATTTTGAGCGACCAGAAGAATATTGAAGTGCTGATGGCCGAAGTCACCGGCTTCGATTTGGAACGGCGGGTGGTGAAAGCGGAAGAACTGGAGGTTCCATACGATGCGCTGATTGTGGCCGCTGGAGCCAGCCACGCCTATTTCGGTCACGACGAGTGGCAGACTCTGGCACCGGGACTAAAAACGATTGAGGACGCGCTCGAAATCCGGCGCAGGGTGTTACTAGCCTTCGAAGTGGCCGAGCGGCGGGCTTCCGCGGGCCAAAGCGCGGGGGACGAGGCGCTGAATTTTGTGGTTGTAGGCGGCGGTCCCACGGGAGTGGAGCTGGCTGGAACCCTGGCGGAGATTTGCCGTCACGCGCTGGCCAACGATTTTCGCGCCATCGATCCACGGCGCGCCAGAATTCATCTTATCGAAGGCGGCCCGGTGGTGCTGCCCGCGTATGCCGCGGATCTTTCGCGGAGAGCGCTCGAGCAACTGCAGCGCCTGGGAGTTGAAGTGCTCACCTCGACCATGGTAACGGGAATTGAGCCCGGGTTGATTTCGATGGGGAAGGTTCGGATGCGGGCCGATGTAATGCTTTGGGCGGCGGGAGTGGCGGCCTCCCCGCTGGGCGTGAAGTTGGGAGTGCCCACGGATCGCGCCGGACGCGTGCTGGTCAATCCCGACCTCAGTTTGCCGGGACATCGCGAGGTATTTGTGATTGGCGATCTTGCGGCATTGAAAGATGCGGCGGGCAAAATGCTTCCGGGCGTGGCGCCGGTGGCAATCCTGGAAGGCCGGTTTGTCGCGAAACTGATCGCCAAAGAAATTCGAAACCAAGCAGGCGGCATTGATCCGAGTCCTGCATTTCACTATCGCGATAAAGGCAGCCTGGCGACGATTGGACGTGCGGCAGCGGTGGCGCAATTCGGCAAGATTCACATCTCCGGATTTATGGCTTGGATCACGTGGCTGTTCGTGCATATTCTATTTCTGATCGGGTTTCGCAATCGCTTGCTGGTGTTCATCCAATGGGCTTGGTCGTATTTCACCTACGAGCGCGGCGCCCGGCTGATCACGGGAGACATCGATCTGGCCGGGAGAAATGCGCTGAAATTGGGAAATGAGGCTACGAAGGCCCCAACGGAAATTTCCGCCACCCGCGTGAAATAGGAGTAGGAATATACTTAGGTGGTCGTCGTGAAAAATCGTTTATTTGCGAGAATAATTTTCGGCCTGCTGGCAGCCCTGGCCCTCAGTAGCAATTGCTCCGCGCAGATTCTTAAGATCGAAGTACATGACACCATCCAACCGGTCACTGAGGAATACATTGGGCGCGCCATCAACGAAGCCGCGCGGCGCAACGACCAGGCTGTACTGATCGAGATCAATACGCCGGGCGGGCTGGTCGAATCGACCCGCCACATCATCGAAAAGATTTCTGATTCGACGGTGCCGGTGATTTTGTATGTCGCGCCCACCGGCAGCCGCGCCGGTTCGGCGGGAATTTTCATTCTTGAATCGGCAGATGTCGCGGCCATGGCTCCCGGAACCAATGCCGGGGCGGCGCATCCGGTTCTGCTCGGTCCGTTCGCTCCCAAAGTGGACGATGAGATGAAGCGGAAGATGGAGAACGACACGGCCGCGCTGATGCGCTCGGTGGCGACGAAACGCGGGCGCAATGTCGAAGCGGCGGTCAGCGCGGTGCTTGAGTCCAAGGCTTTTACCGAGCAAGAGGCGCTGGCACAGCACCTGACGGATTACGTGGCCTCGAGTGACCAGGATCTCTTCCGCCAGATGGAAGGCAAGCCCATCAAGCGCTTCAACGGCCAGATCACCAGCCTTAAACTGTCGGGGCAGCCGGTAGTGCTTTTCGGTATGACGTTGAAAGAACAAATCCTCGATTTTCTAATGGATCCGAATATTTCTTTTATTTTTCTGGCTATTGGAGCGCTGGCTCTTTACGCCGAATTTAATCATCCCGGGGCGGTGGTTCCTGGAACCGTGGGTATTGTATTTATCCTGATCGCGGCCTTCGCGCTGAACTTGTTGCCGACGCGCTTTGCGGCGTTAAGCCTGATTCTGGCGGCGTTTGCATTGTTCGCGGCCGAGGCCAAGTTCGCTTCGCACGGGGTGCTCACCGTCGGCGGCATTGCTCTGTTCACTCTGGGAGGATTGCTGCTCGTCGACTCTCCTATTCCAGAATTGCGAGTGCATTTGTTGACGGCGCTCGGGGTGAGCGTTCCGCTGGGTTTGATCACCGCGTTCCTGATGACGTTGGCCGTCAAAGCCCGACGAAATAAAGTGGTGACCGGAGCGGAAGGCATGGTGGGAGAAACCGCGGTTGTACAGACTGCATTGTCACCGCGAGGAAAGGTTTTCGTCCACGGCGAGCTTTGGGATGCCGTGGCTTCGACTACTGTATCCGCGGGGGAATCGGTGGTAGTGAAGCGGGTTGACGGCCTGGTGCTGACCGTGGAACCGCTTTCCGTGACTCGCCGTTCTCCAGCGGAGGTGGTTCTCTGACCGACAACCTGCACCAGCACAAGCAATGGTAGAGCAGCGAATTCCGCCGCCTGGCGATGTTCTCTGCGCTACAATCCGCGGTAGGGCATAACCCGCTTCGGCGTGGAGGCAATCATGGAAGTTCTCGGCATCGGAGTCAGCTTCGTCACCATTGCCCTGATTGTTTTTGTTATCTATGCGCTGAGTTCGATCAAGATTCTGGCAGAGTATGAGCGCGGCGTCATCTTCCGCTTCGGCCGCCTCTACCATCGCGCCAAGGGACCCGGAATTATTCTTGTGCTATCTCCCATGGACCGCATGGTGCGGGTCTCGTTGCGGCAGGAGGCGCTTGAGGTTCCACCGCAGGACATCATCACCCGCGACAACGTTACGCTCAAGGTGAATGCGGTTATTTTCCTGCGAGTCACCGATCCCAGCAAAGCCGTGGTAGAAGTTTCGAATTACGTTTACCAGACATCACAGTTTGCGCAGACCACGCTGCGCTCGGTGCTCGGGGAACAGGAACTCGACGAACTTCTGGCGCACCGCGAGAAGATCAATCTGCGCCTGCAAAGCATTCTGGACCAGCACACTTCCCCCTGGGGCGTGAAGGTGACTAACGTCGAGGTCAAGCAAGTGGACATGCCGGAATCCATGTTGCGAGCCATGGCCAAGCAGGCCGAGGCAGAGCGCGAAAAGCGCTCCAAGATTATTCATGCGGAAGGCGAATTTTCAGCCGCGCAGCGTCTGGTGGATGCGGCACACCTGTTGGCGACCGAACCGGTGAGCGTTCAACTGCGCTATCTGCAGACCCTGACAGAGATTGGCGTGGAGAAAAATACTACGGTAATTTTCCCGGTGCCGGTAGATTTTTTCTCCGGGTTGCAGAAGTTGCTGGGCAAGGGCGAGGAAAAACCTGCGGCCTGATGCAGATTGCGGTCGAGAGAAGTTAGGTATTTCGCATTTTATAAAGGGCTGTGGCCTCTGAGGTACATTGTGAATTCTTCACAAGACACTGAAATCACTCTTGGGACCGCCAAACTGCTGGGCTTATTCTTCGGCCTGGTGATGGTGTGCGCCGTCTTCTTCGCGCTGGGTTATACCCTGGGGCGCAAGTCGGATGCCGGCGTAGTCTCGGCCAATGCTGCCGTTTCCCTGCCAGCCTCGAGCAACGGATCGAAGCCCGCCAGCGCTGCCAACCAGCCGCCGATGACTTTTTATAAAGCGGTTGAGCAAAAAGATGCCAGCGCCCAGTTGACGCCCGCGACCTCCACGGATACCCAATCTGCGGCCGCCGGACAAACAGGTTTATCTTCGACCACTTCCGCGGCATCAGGAACACCCTCAACCCAGGAAAATCCACCCGATCCCATGACAGCTCTTTCCACCAGCACGTACCTGGTGCAAGTGGCCGCGGTCAGTAAACAGGAGGACGCCGAGTCCCTGGTGGAAGCCCTGAAGAAAAAACAATATCCAGCGTTTGTAGCCAGCAATACTTCCGTCGACAAGTTGTACCGCGTGCAGGTTGGGCCATTCAGCGATGTCAAAGAAGCGGAAGCGATGCGTGCGCGGCTGGTGAACGATGGCTACAGTCCCATCCTTAAGAAGTAGTTTTACAGATAATCAGGCCAACCCCTCTATGAAGCCGACCCCGCTGATTAACCGCCGTGTTGTCTTCAAACTGCACGGTATGGATCCCTTGCACGCAACCATTCTGAAGCAGGACGCCACTGGGTACTGGATTCGAGGCGGAACGCTGGCCGAGCAACTGGATCAATCCAACTGCTCGCTGCCTGAGAATGATGTGCGCTATCTGGAATTCACGCGAATCGAGTGGCTGAGAGCGACACGGCAGCGCGCCTGAAGCTTTCCTGCCGGCATATTGACAACCGTCGATTTACGGTTTATTTCTTCTCCACATGACCAAGTCTCTATCTTCGCTCGATCCAGCGCTCCACGCCATCGCCGACCCGACCCGCAGGCGGATACTGCAGGCCCTGAAAGCAGAGGCATCATCGAGCGGGTTTACTGCAAACAAAGGCCTCTGCGCCGGTGACATCGAAGAACGGGTGAAGCTGTCGCAATCCACGGTTTCGCATCACATGGCAATTCTGCTTCAGGCGAGATTAGTGGAAGCAACGAAGCAAGGCCAGTGGCGCTGGTACAAGCGTAACGAAAAAGCTCTTCGCCAGTTGGTGAAGAGTCTGCGTACACACCTGTAGGAGGAAACGGATTAGTCGGAGCCGGCAGCGGCGGCTAGAGTTTTTTGCAGCAGACGCCGGGCCTGCGAGATCAACTCTGCTACTTCGAAGGGTTTTACCAGGAAGGGCACATTATTTTCTCGCAGATACGTGCGCTCGTCGCCTTGCTCCACCCCGCTGGAAAAGGTAAATAACATATGCTTCTCCATGACCGGGCAGTGTTCCTTCAGCCATAAGCAGGCTTCGTTTGCGCTCCAGTCTGTCGGCATTCTGCCGCTCATGATCAGCGCGTCGAAGTGCTCCGAGAGCAGGCGAGTCTTTACATCTTCACTACGGGACGCGGTGACCACGCTGGCGCCAGCACCCATCAAAACATCGCGCTCGAACTCGAGCACAGACTCATCTTCTTCGACAAGCAGTACGCGGCCTTCCAGAGCCCCTTCCCTCTTAGCCACCGCGACTGGAACCGCTTCCACGACGGCGTCCTGGGTGATGGCCAGCGGCAGGCGAACCTCGATGACCGCTCCACCCTCCGCGGCATTGTGCGCCGTGATGTCTCCGCCGTGTTCTTTGACAATTCCGTAGCAGATGCTCAATCCCAACCCGGTGCCTTTGCCCACACTCTTGGTGGTGTAGAAGGGATCGAAAATTCTCTTTGGGTCTTTGATCCCGGGCCCGTCGTCGGCGAAGTGTGTGCAAACGTCGCCTTTGTCGCAGAAGACTCGAATCTTCAGCTTGCCGGAGCGTCCCGTCTCCAGCACAGCATCCACCGCATTGTTGATAATGTTGAGGAACACTTGTTCGATTTGATGAGGGTCGGCCACCACCAGCGCAGCCTCGTCTCCCAGATCCTTTTGCACGCCGATGTTGTTGACCTTGAGATCGTAATCACGCAGATTGAGTGTCTCTTCCAAAATCCTGCGGACGTCTACTTCATGGCGCTCCGGTTTGCGCTGCCGCGCGAAGGAGAGCAGATTCTGCACCACGCGGTGCGTGCGCTGCGCCTGCTTGAACATCTTGGCCACGTAGTCCCTGGCGCGCTCGTTCAATCCTTCGCTCTCCAGCAACTGGGCGTAGCCTAAAATCGCAGTTAGTGGATTATTCAATTCATGCGCCACGCCCGCGATCAGCTGGCCTACGGCGGACATCTTCTCGCTCTGCAGCAATTGTTCCTGCGTGCGCCGCAAGTCCTCATAGGCTTTGCAGGTTTCTTCGTAGAGACGAACCTTTTCAATCGTAGTGGCGAGCTGGCGGCTGATGGCCACCATCAGGTTCTCTTCGCCGCTGGAATATTCATACTCCGCATGGCTGCGTAGTCCCATCATCCCGATGGGATTGTCTTTACCCCAAAATAAAACCCAAATCCAGGCCCCGTCAGCGTCCGAGCGGATGAACTCTGCTACGTTGCCTTTCAGGTGGGGCAGATATTCCGCCGTCAGCACCTCGGCGCGCGAGCGCATCACCAGGTCGCCGAAACCATCGGCAAAGCTGATTTCGGCGGGCCGGGATTTGTCGCGACTACGGGGACCCCAGGCGGCACGCCGGCGATAGGTCGGCGCATCGGAATCCGACAGGTAGACCGCCCCGCTTTCTGCGCCAAACAACGAAACGACCTGCCGCAGGGTCAGATTCAGAATTTCATCCAAGTCGAACGATTGGGTTGCCACCACAGCCATGGCGTTCAGCGCGTTCAGTTCCCGGTTGCGGCGGCGCATCTCATCTTCAGCGCGCCGCTTCTCGGTCACGTCTAAAACAAATCCCTGGTACCGCTCCACTTTGCCGGTCGTGTCGCGGGTGGCAAAGCTGCTTTCCGAGGCCAGCAGCAGGGTTCCGTTCTTTCGCCTCATGGTGACTTCAAAGTTTCGGACGAAATCCTGCTTTTCAATATCGCGGTGGAATGCCTCGCG
This sequence comes from uncultured Acidobacteriota bacterium, assembly GCA_963758565.1. Classification (GTDB taxonomy): domain Bacteria; phylum Acidobacteriota; class Terriglobia; order Terriglobales; family Acidobacteriaceae; genus Sulfotelmatobacter. The sequence continues at coordinate 821,388 of CAVWVX010000003.1, forward strand.
CTGGCCAGCATCGACGCGAATATCCTCGTCCAGATTGAGCGGCAGCAACTCGTCGCGGTTTTCGTAACCCAGCATGTGCACGAAAGCGTCATTGCAATCCAAGAGCCGTCCGCGGGGCGTGGCAACGTAAACCCCTTCCTGCACCTGCTCGAAGAGGAGTCGATATTTCTCCTCCGCAGAACGGCGCTCGGTAATATCGCGAACAATATGGATCGTTCCTTTTTGCGCGCTGCCCTGCTCCGCATAAGAAGAGGAAGAGACAACGGAGAATCCACCAAAGCAAGGGTCCGGTCCTTCGCTGATTTCTTCGCCCCCGCGCGCGCAATAGGGGCAGCCGGTCCATTCTCCTAACTTGTGGGGCAGGACCGATTCGCAAGTGCTGCCAATCACATCGGCGGCGGCTTTTTCGATTTGCTCCAACAGGATCTGGTTGGCCTTGATAATGCGGAAGTCGGCATCGTGCGCCAGAATAATGTCGTGCACGGAATCGAAGGTATTTCGCCATTGCCGCTGCGAGCGCAAAGCCTGCTCCAGCAGGCGGAAGTTTTCGATGGCAATGCCCAACTGCCGCCCGCAAGTTTCCAGGAACTCTACTTCTTCGACGGTCAGGTTTCGCGTCCGGCTGTTCGCCAGCACCAGCAATCCGATGGGAGATTTCTTCCCTCGCACCGGAACCATTACGACAAACTGCAACTTTTCAGACTTCAATATGCCCGCGTTTTCTGGATTCGCCCCGTCGCGATGAGCAACCACTGCATTGCCCCGTTCCAGCATCTGCGCAACATTGTTGGAAAGCTCCAGCATGCCGGCTTCCCGCAAGAAGTCTCCAGAAACACCCAAGGCGTGAGTCGCCACCAGTTGACCGGCTTCAATCAAACGGAACCAGGCTGATTTGCTGTGGGTGAGCCGCTGCAACTCGCTCAGCGCATCTTCCATCATGCCGCCCTGCTGTTGCGATAGAACAATACTCTCGGTCACGGCGCGCAGCACGCTCAACCGGCGTCCCCGCTCCCGCGTCTCGGCAAATACCAGGAGCAGCATGCAAACACCGAGCAGCACCTCAGTCCCTTCCACAATCCCCGCGGGAATCTGATTGGTGTAGGGCGGCCAACTCAGATGCAGCGCGAGCAGAGACCCGGCGAACAGCACTGGCGTCAGTTCCGCGCGTCCGCGCCGGGCCCGCAACAGAACGATGGCCGCGGTCAGTTGAATAATCAGATAGGCTACTTCTAAGGCAACGCGCAAGGGTAATGAATCCGGCCATAACATCGCGCGTGCTATGGCAAACCCCGCGACGCTAAGTGTGATCAACGACAGGGGCATCAGCAGATTGTGGGTTTTGGTGTAAAGCAGAATGCCGCCGGCAAACAATCCAATCGCCAACACGAATGCCGATTGTTCCACTGCCGGAACGTAAGGCGCCGGAATTTTGATCGCGCTGCCATGCACTGCGCATAGACGAGAAACAGCCAGCATGGCCCAACCCGCTGTCCACACTAGAAGACAGCGCTCGCGCAAGGCGGCCAGAACCAGCAGCGATGCGGCGAACACCAGAAGCAGCGCCCACTCCCCAGCCTTCAATCCGGCGAGGGCGGGATACGCAGCGCTCCAAATTGTCCCTAGGGAAGCGTTCATTTCTTTCCAGGCTTCATCGGACGTAACTATGCCCTGCTTTTGAATATCACGCGAACGCCCTTATTCCACGGCTTTTCCGGACCACGATGGTTACTTTCGGTACCTAGTACGGAAGGGTAAATTTGCCGAGAGTATACTCACAGGGATTATGGCCGACCGCATTCTAGTGGTAGACGATGAAGAAGCGATTCGTGAAATTGTGTGCGCCATTTTGTCCGCCGCGGGCTATACCTGGCTTCAGGCCAGCTCTGGCATGGAAGCGCTGGCGCTGCTCAACTCCGGCGAAAAATTTGAGCTGATGCTCTCCGACCTGATGATGGCGGACCTCGACGGCATTGGGTTGCTGGAGCGCACCAAAGAAAAATATCCCGACATGCCGGTGGTGATGGTTACAGCCGTGCACGATATTTCGGTCGCTCTCGCCGCCATTCGCAACGGAGCTTACGATTACCTGCTCAAACCATTCGAGCGCGAACAACTACTGAATGCTGTGGGCCGCGCGCTGGAGAATCGCCGCCTCAAGGTTGAGAATCGCACCTACCAGACGAATCTCGAATCGTTGGTGGAAGCTCGCACCGACCAACTGCAGGCCGCCATGCAGGACTTGGAGCGCTCTTACGACATCACGCTGCAAGCGCTGGGAGATGCGCTCGACCTCAAAGATGCGGAAACCGAGGGCCACTCCCGGCGTGTCACCGCTTTCACCATCGCGATTGCCCGGGCCATGGGCGTGCCACGCGAACAAATTCTAATCATTGCCCGCGGAGCTTTTCTCCATGACATCGGCAAGATGGCCATCCCCGACAATATTCTGCGCAAACCCGGCAAGCTCGACGACAACGAACGCGCCATCATGAAGGAGCACTGCTACCACGGCTACCAGATGCTCAAGAAAATTCCGTTCCTTACCGAAGCCTGTGACATCGTCTACTCTCATCAGGAACACTTTGATGGAAGCGGTTACCCGCGCGGCCTGAAGGGCGCCGAAATTCCGCTCGGAGCGCGCATCTTCTCTGTGGCAGATACTCTTGACGCTATTATTTCCGACCGTCCCTACCGTCCAGCCCGGTCACTAACCGAGGCGCGCAAAGAGATTGCCGCGTGGTCCGGGCGCCAGTTTGATCCGGAAGTCATTCAAGTATTTTTAAAGATGCCCGACGAAATCTTCGAAGACCTGCGTCGCGAAATCAACGCGCAGTCCTATCCCTTCAGCTATTCCGCCAGTGCCAAGAGCACCTAGCTTTCTTCTTCTTTGCCAGATGAGGGATTCTGGTCGCATTGCGTCTCCTCTAAAATGAAAACATCGCCAGGAGGACTTCATGAAGACCGTACTCACTTTGCTCGTGCTTTTCGCGATCTCAGCCGCATCATTCGCCCAAGAGCATCCCGCTATAACGGCTCAGCCCAACTCGGTATATGTGGGCGCCGATGGAAAGTTCGAATCCGCGCCCGATACCGCGGTGATTCAATTCAACATCTCGGCCCAAGAAATTACCTCGCAAGCCGCCTACGAACACGCTGCTAAAGATACCGAAGAGGTTCGCCAGGTTTTGCGCGCAAACCATATCGAGCCCAAAGCCGCGAATATCGGATTTCTCTCCGTCCAACCGGTCTACGACTGGAAAAATCCCAAGCAAAGGGTCATCGGCTATCGCGTGACCACCGACGTCACGCTAAAGTTGAAAGATTTCGCCAAGATCGGTTCGATCGTGCAGCAACTCGCCGAGGACAACGTCAGCGAGAGCCAGACCGTAAACTACACGCTGGAAAATATTGACGAGGCCAAGAACAAAGCGGTTGAAGATGCCTACCGCCGGGCCCGCAACTCTGCCGATGCAATTGCCCGGGCCAGTGGGAGGGTTGTCGGCGAACTCTCTTATGCCTCGGTGGATACCTTCGAAAACGCGCGCATCGTGGCCCGCGGCATGGCGCGGTCCATGACCGCCATGGCCAATGCGGCACCCGCGCCCACGGAGGAATTCACGCCACAATCGGTAACCATCACCGCCCATGTGAACGCGCTCTTCAATCTGAAGTGATGAAGCTGCTGGCATTGCTTAAGGAGCGGACACTCTTGCCGAAGCTTTTCACTTGATGGTGGGGTTGGTGTCCATGAAGACTTTTGGCGTCGATTTTTTGAATACTTGTGTAACCGCTCTACGGCCCCGCCCGCGCTACGGCGATCCTCGTCGCATCGATGGTGACGGCCCGCTGAATGTCCATCTCAATGGAGGTTCCCACATCCAGCTTTACATCGACTCCGCGCTTCAGCAGCGCATACGCAATGCCCGCCACGGCGCCGACTCCGGCCCCGATCTGCGCTCCACCTAACCCGCCACCCAGGCCGCCTCCGATGCCGCCGATCGCGCCCCCGTAAGCGCCATTCCGCGCCGCATCCTCAACTTTCTTTCCAGTCTCTTTATCTTGCTGGATCGTCCCCTCCGTATCCTTCACTCCTTTATTGTCCGCACCTGGAGTATTCTCGATCGACCCGCCCAGCATGACTGTATATCCGCTGGGATAAATAATCGACGTGAAATGAATTAGAATCTCCGCCCGCCCGTGTCCGTGACCGGCCCGTTGCGCGTGCGAAATTTTGCCCTGAATATACGATCCGGCCGGCACAATCACGCGATTGTCCAAAACAAACGGGAAGGCCGTTGTGGCATACACCGCATCGCCCTCGCGCGCATTCTTGGTCGAGATCGCCTGCGCCAAAGACAGCGGAATTCTGCTGCCCGCCGGGATGGTTACTAAGTTGGGATCGGCGGTTGTCGCAGCATTCTGCGTAGCGTCCGCAGCGGCAGCGGGCTTCGGAGCATCCGCGGCCTGTCCCATGGCCAGCCCTGTCGCAAGCAAAAGAATCGAGAAGATTTCCTTCATTAGCAACCTCCGAACGAAACTGCCAGTCCGTTAGCGCGAAATATATTATGCCTTTAAGCGCCTAAGATGCGAATGACAAGTTTCGCGCTGCCCGTACATGACGGCAAATCAGCGCTTGGACGCAATGTAGTGATATGCCATAATCGAACCGACCGAACTCATTTGCGGAGAATATTTCCGTGATCGATACCCGCATTATCCGCAAGGTTTCTGTTTTTGCGCTAACCTTTTTTCTCCTCGTATCATTGCAGCCCACTCACGCCACGGCGTCTCCATCAGCCGGCGACGATCTATACCAGAAGTGGCTCACTGAAGATGTCGCTTGGATCATCTCCGACCAGGAGCGCTCTGATTTTAAGAAGCTTTCGACCAGCCAGCAAAGGAAAGACTTTGTCATCGCCTTTTGGGATCGACGAAACCCAACTCCCGGCGCAGAGACAAATACCTTTAAAGAAGAACACTACCGGCGTCTCGCCTACGCAAACAAGCATTTTGCCGAGGGAATGCCTGGGTGGGAAACTGATCGTGGCCGCTTCTACGTTTCGTACGGACCTCCGGATTCGATCGAAACCCTCACCAATTCGCAGCCGGGTACGTTTCAAAAGTCTTGTTCCGGCGAGGAAGATTGGAAGTGGAATTACGTGGGTTCGCTCGGACATCCACTGGGCGTGAAGTTCGTTGAGGTTTGCGACGACGGTGGATCGCACTGGCGAATTTCCAGGAATGGACCGCCGATACGCTAAAGCGAATTGCGCGTCTTTGTCACAACTAATAAATCAAATACTTCTTCCTCGTCACTTCAAACGTCTCCAACTCCTCCTGCCAATCCTGCGCAATCCTCCGCGGATCTTTCCCTGCAATTAGTCCATCGTATGCCGCCTGGTTCACCAGCAATTCCATAATGCGCTCCATCTTGTAATCCGCCGGATATAACTTCTTCAGCGCCGCGGCCAGTTCCATCCCCAACTCCGGCCCATCCAGCGCATTGCGTTCCGTCAAAACAAAATTTACGCCTTCACATTTTTGGCCGGAATAATTGCTGGCCGTCGGAGTAAATGTAACCGGAACAAATCGCACTCCCGCAATGCCGCGCGTGTTCAAATACGCTGCTAGCTCTTTGGCTTTAATCCACGGCGCACCCAGCAATTCAAATGGAGTCTCCGTTCCCCTGCCCACCGAAACATTCGTACCCTCAACCATTGCAACCCCGGGATATAGTCCCGCTTCGGTCACACTGCGCAAATTCGGCGACGGATTCACCCACTCCAGGCCTGTCGAATCGAACCAGTCGCCGCGCTGCCATCCCTCCATCGGCACCACGGTCAACTTCGCGTTTATCTTTCTTTCCGCGTTGAACATTTTCGCCAATTCCCCAAGCGTCATCCCCAGCCGCACCGGAACATTGCCGTAGTTGTTAAAATTCTCCCGCCCCGCATCCGACACCGGACCCTGCACAAACGCTCCTGTAATCGGATCGGGACGGTCGAGGACAATCATCTCGATGCCGGCCGCGGCCGCCGCTTCCAGGAAATATCCCAGCGTGGTTTCGTAGGTAAAAAAGCGCACGCCCGCATCCTGAATATCAAACACCACGGCGTCCAGTTGCTTCATGACATCCGCGGGCGGCCTGCGCTTCGCATCCGTCCCGCCATAAACGCTGTAAACCGGTACGCCCGTTGCAGCGTCGGTCGAATTGCTGACGTGAAGTGTGTCCAACGTTCCCGCCACACCGTGCTCGGGGCTGAAAATCGCCTCCAGTGAAACTCCCGGAGCCTGCGCCAGGACGTCGATCGTCCTCCGCCCGTCAGCATCAAGCCCGGTCTGATTGGTCAGCACGCCGATTTTCTTCTTGCGCCCGGAGAGTTGCAATACGTCGAACCCATGCGCTTCCAGCACATCGATTCCATTCTTCACGCTGCCATTGCGTGAAGCCATGCGCCGCGCAGCACTCTGCGCTTCGTTATATCCGGTAATCGCCAGCCAGCGCAGCGACTCCTTCTCGCCGACCGTTAACGGGAGCGCCGCCGCTACAGCCGTAGCTACTTTCGAGCGCAGCGCAATCGCGTTGTTCTTCCCGCGCGGATGCACCGCGTTAGTCAGCAAGATGATGTAAGAATGAGTGGTGGGATCGATCCACATCGATGTTCCCGTGAAGCCGGTATGCCCGTACGAGCCCACCGGCAGAAAGTCGCCGCGGTTCGACGAAAATGGAGAATCAATGTCCCATCCAAATCCGCGCAGCACCGGAGCCGCTGGCGGTTGCTCCGGCCGCGTCATCTTTTCCACCGACAGCGGAGACAAAATTCCTCCACCGCCGTTCAGCAAAGCCTGCGCAAACTTGGCCAGATCTTCCGCCGTGGAAAATAATCCCGCGTGTCCCGCGACGCCGCCCATACGCCGCGCCGAAGGATCATGCACCACCCCGCGCAGCATGTGCTCATTCTCGTCATACTGCGTCGGCGCAATTTTCCCTCGCCAAGCCGCCGGGGGATCAAATTGCGTGTGCATCATCTTCAAGGGCGCAAAAATGTGCTTCACCGAATACTCGTTCAAAGTCTCGCCTGACACGCGCTCCACGATTTCGCCCAGCACAATAAAATTGACGTCGCTGTAGGAAAATTTCGATCCCGGAGGGTCAACAGGCGTTTCCGCCATCGCCATCGCGTAGGCCGTCTGCTTCCCTTCCCACGCCGCCTTTAAATCCAGGTCGGGTTCAAGCCCCGAGTAGTGTGTGAGCAACTGCCGCACCGTGATGTCTTCTTTCCCATTCTGCGCAAACTCCGGCAAATATTTCGCCACTGGATCGTTCATGCGCACTTTGCCGCGTTCCACCAGTTGCATTACCGCCGTCGAAGTCACGATCACTTTGGTCAGAGAAGCTAGATCAAATACTGTATCGAGCGTCATCGGCTCGGGCCGCGGCTCAAGTGCTCGATGACCATAGGCCTTGCGATAAATAATCTGTCCGTCGTGTCCCACCAACAGCACTGCCCCCGGAATCCCCTCAGAAATTCCTTGCTGAATTACTGCATCCACAGCCGAAAGAGCACGTGTTGGAAGAGCCACTTTCGACTGTCCATCCGAGCGACGTCCGGATGCTTTGCCGCCGGCTACACTCGTCTGACCACCTGCCGTGCAGGCAAACGCCAGCCACAAAACCAGAGTAACGATCAACTTCGCCGCCGACATTTCACGGCGCATTACGCAATACAGAGACATTCCTGGCACACTCGAATTGATATTTGAAGAAAGGATTCTTTGACTCTACCAACCCCGGCGGCAGGACTCAAGAAACTCAAGTAAGGGGGTGCCGCTTATGCCATATCATGAGATTGAATGACCGTTCCAAGCGCCTCTTCGGCTCTGCGCCAAGCCTTCGAAGATCAGGATGAAGTCTTCGCCGCTGCCTTCGCGATTCTGCAGAACGGTATATCGAAGAAAGCCTTCCCCGCCGCATCCGTCGCGGTTACACACCAAGGCGACCTCATCGCGCGCAAGGCTTTCGGCGATTTCACTTTCGGACATGAAGAAATTGCGGGTGGCCCACTTGTGGCTCCTTCTGCGAGAAGTGGGAAAGCCGCACTCACCACTACTCTCTTCGATCTCGCATCGCTCACCAAAGTCCTCGCCACCACTCCCATGGCCATGCTGCTGTACCAACGCGGCCTGCTTGATCTCGATGTTGCAGTCTCCGCTGTTGTTCCCGAATTCGTCGCGAATACAAAAGATTCCCGACGCAACGAAGTCACCGTTCGCATGCTCTTGTCTCACTCTTCCGGACTTCCCAGCTACGAAAAATTGTTTCTGAAAGCCCACAGTCGTTCCGAGCTGTTGCAGGCCGCTCTCGAATTGCCGCTCACGGTCGATCCCGGCACTCGCACGGAATACAGCGACATCGGATTCATCCTCCTCGGCCTCGCCCTCGAACGCCTCGCTGACGAAAACCTCGACCGCTTCTGCCAGCGCGAAATCTTCGCCCCACTCGCCATGACCAGCACCACCTTCAACCCTCCCGAAAGCTTGCGCCCGCAAATCCCTCCCACCGCCGACGAACGAAAGTGTGACGCGGGCGCCCCCGCCCTAGAAATGCCGAGAATTCCTCAAACCCAAAGCGCCAGACCCCGCAGCACCTTCCGCAAGCGCATCATCCAAGGCGAAGTCCAGGATGAAAACGCCAGCGTCCTCGGCGGAGTCGCCCCGCACGCCGGACTTTTCTCGACCGCCGAAGACCTCGCCAAATTCGCCCACTTCCTGCTCTCCGCAAATAACTCGATCTTTCGTACAGAAACCATCGCTCTCTTCACCCGGCGTGAACCCGCACCAGCCGGCACATCCCGCACACTCGGCTGGGACACGCCCTCTTCCCCGTCGCAATCCGGAAAATACTTCTCCCCACAATCCTTTGGCCACCTTGGCTATACCGGCACCTCTCTTTGGATCGATCCCGTCCGTCAGCTTTCCATCACCCTTCTCACCAACCGCACCTGGCCCGACTGCTCGAATCAAGCGATCAAGCAAATCCGTCCCCGTTTTCATGACGCGATCATCGAAGCCGTCGATCGGTCCTCTTCCCCCGCTTAGCCGGCCCACTTCTGCAGCAAACTCTTCCCGGCAAAACGCATCCTATTTCCCGGCAGTTCGCCCACTGTGTCCAACTCCGACCTCACTTCTATCCTCTTCCTTCTCCTGCTTCTTGTAGGCTTAGCCCACTTGCTCGGATTTCTTTTCGTCAAACTCCGCCAGCCCCGGGTCGTCGGCGAAATTCTAGCCGGAGTCGTTCTCGGCCCCGCCATTCTTGGTCGCTTTCACATCTCCACTCGTCTCCATGAAGTCGCCATCCACCAAGCCAGCCTTCTCTCCTTCATCTACTGGCTAGGACTTCTGCTCTTAATGTTTCTCTCCGGAGCCGAAACCCGCCAACTCTTCACCCGTGGCGAGCGCCGCGAAGTGGGATGGCTGGCCTTCGTCGGCACCGGCATTCCATTTCTTCTCGCGCTGATCCTCGGCCCCTGGCTTGTGCGCCCGCAACTCGCCGGACCAAACGGCAACCGCCTCTCACTTATCATCATTCTCGCTGTGGGCGTAGCCGTCACTTCCGTTCCCGTCGTTTCAAAAATCTTTGCCGATTTAAAGATTCTTCACACCCGCTTCGCCCGACTGGTTCTCGGAGTCGCCGTTCTCGAAGACATTGGCCTCTGGCTGGCTCTTGCGGTCGCTACCGCATTGGCCGGCACCGCCGCTTTGAAACCTCGCCAACTGGCTTACCACCTCATCACCACCGTCGTCTTTTTTGCCCTGGGACTTACAGTTCTTCCGCGCCTGGTCAAACGCATCAACAAATCGCGCTTCAACGTTTTCGCGCAAGATTCCCCCATCGCGTACGCTCTCGCCGTCCTTCTTGCCTACTGCGTGCTCGCCGGGCTCCTCGACGTGAGCGTGGTCTTCGCCGCATTCCTCGCCGGTTTCGCGGTCATTCACAAGAAACGCAAACTCTTCGCCGAAGCTCTTGACGCCATCGGGAAAGTTTCTTTCGCCTTCTTCATCCCCGTGTACTTCGCACTCGTCGGCCTGAAGCTCGATCTCATTCGCGGCATCTCTTTCCGGATGATGGCTGCCTTCATCGTCGGTAGCTGCATGGTTAAGATTCTTTCTGTATCGCTCGCCGCGCGCTTCGCCGGATTCCGCGGCCTCGACCTGCTGAACCTGGCCTTCACGACCAACGCCCGTGGAGGGCCGGGCATTGTCCTCGCCAGCGTTGCCTTCGAGGCCGGAATCATCAGTCCGCAGTTTTACACCACGCTGGTCGTCGCCGCTGTCATCACGTCACAAATCGCCGGCGCATGGCTCGACTACGTTCTCCGCCAAGGCTGGCCCTTACTTGCACCGCTTCCTTCGGACGAAGTCGAAAACACGCAACCGCTAGCCGCGGAGTCAATCTGACAAGTCTCTGCCATAACCCGTAATTGTTTTCTTTCCCTCACCCCACCTCACAGCTAAAATAATTATGCCTTGAGAACTCTTTCGTCCACTCTCCGCCGGCTCCGCACCGAGCAATCCAACGACTCTGCCCAAGACCTCGACCGAAAATCCGCACTCGAAATCGCCGCTCTCATTAATGCCGAAGACGCCACCGTCGCCCTCGCCATAACCAGCGTCCTGTCGCAAATTGGCCACGCCATCGACCAAGTTTCCGCCGCGCTCCGCCGCGGTGGACGCCTCATCTACGTAGGCGCCGGAACCAGCGGACGCATCGCCGCCCTCGACGCCGTCGAAATCCTCCCCACCTTCAACACAGACCGCATTCACTTCCTTATCGCCGGAGGGGCCAAAGCCCTCGCATCGGCCTCCGAAATCAGCGAAGACGATTCCCGCGCCGGACGCAAAGAAATCTCCCGCCTCAAACCTAATAAAGACGACATCGTCCTCGGCATCGCTGCCAGCGGACGCACTCCGTTCACGGTCGCCGCCCTCGCGGAGGCTCGCCGCCGTGGCGCTCGCACTGTCGCCCTCACCTGCAATCCCGGCTCGCCCCTTGAGCGCACCGCTCACCTCGCCATCGTCACCCAGGTCGGCCCCGAGGTCCTCGCTGGATCGTCCCGCATGAAAGCTGCCACGGCGCACAAGATGGTCTTGAACATGATCTCCACCGGAGCGATGGCCCGCCTCGGCTTCATCTACGGCAACCTGATGGTGAACGTGATCCCGCGAAACGAAAAGCTGCTCCAGCGCGCCATCGCTATCCTCGAACTCGCCACCGGAGCCAATCGCGAATCCGCCGCCCGCACGCTGAAAGCCTCCGGCAATCGAACGCCCGTAGCGCTTGTAATGCTGGCCGCAGGAGTCTCCCGCTCCGTAGCCCTGGCCGCCCTGAAGCGCGCAAATAGCAACGTCCGCCAAGCCATTGAACTCGCGAAATAGCCTTTGTAGGGCGGAAGTCCACGGCCATGACTTCCCCCAAAGGCCGTGCCCTGTCGATTACCCTCCCTCCCTGCTTTTCCCCGCTAGAATGAAACGTTAACTTGCACTCTTAAATCTCATGGACAAACTAGTAATCCGCGGCGGCTCTCCCCTCCTCGGCACCGTCCGCGTCAGCGGCGCGAAAAATGCCGCGCTCCCCTGCATGGCCGCTGCTCTTCTTACCGACGAGCCCGTCATCCTGGAAAATATTCCGCAAGTGCGCGACATTCAAACTACGCGCAACCTGCTCGCCGCCATGGGCGCTGAAGTCGAACTTGGCTACGGAGTGGCGCGCCACCGCACCACCATCCACTGCAAAAATCTCGCCAGCCCCGAAGCCTCTTACGAATTAGTGAAGACCATGCGAGCCTCCACGCTCGTCCTTGGGCCGCTGGTTGCGCGATGCGGACGCGCTCGTGTCTCGCTTCCCGGCGGCTGCGCTATCGGGCAGCGTCCCATCGATCTCCACATCAAAGGCCTCGAACTACTCGGCGCAAAAATTACGCAAGAGCACGGCTACGTTGAAGCTACAGCCTCCCGCCTCAAGGGCGCGGAAATTGTCTTTGACAAAATCACTGTCACCGGAACCGAAGACCTGCTCATGGCAGCCACGCTCGCCGAAGGCGAAACCATTCTGCAGAACGCCGCCCGCGAGCCCGAAGTGGCAGACCTGGCCGACCTCTTAAATAAAATGGGAGCTCATATTGAAGGCGCAGGCACTGCTACGATCCGCGTGAAAGGGGTGAGCAAACTCAAAGGCGCCAAGCACCGGATCATCCCCGACCGCATCGAAGCCGGAACTTTCCTGATCGCAGGAGCTCTCACTGGCGGCGACCTCAACATCTCCGGCTGCGATCCCGCTCATCTCGATGCCGTCCTCGCCAAACTAAAAGCTGCCGGAGTGAAAACCAAATCCACGAAAGACTGCGTCCGCGTCATGGGAGACAATCCCTTCACCGCCGCCGACCTCACCACCGAAGAGTATCCCGGCTTCCCTACCGATATGCAGGCGCAATTCATGGCACTCGCGACACAAGCCGAAGGCACCAGCATCATCACCGAAAATATTTTTGAGAATCGATTTATGCACGCGCAGGAATTGGTCCGCATGGGCGCGAACATAAAAATCGAAGGCCGCCGTGCCGTCGTGGTAGGGAAAACCCAACTTAGCGCCGCCGCGGTCCTGGCCAGCGACCTGCGTGCGAGCGCATCGCTGGTCCTAGCCGCCTTAGTCGCCGATGGCGAAACCATCATCGACCGCGTCTACCACATCGATCGTGGTTACGAAAAAATTGAAGAAAAACTAAAAGCCGTGGGCGCTCAAATCAAGCGCATCGGCAACATGCTCCCCTAACTAATCGGCGATGCCCGGGTCGGGCGGGTCGATTCCCAACGCCGTAGCCAGCGCTACCAGGTGATCCTGCTCCTGCACCAAAATCCCTCGCAAGCTTTCCGCGATGGCGAACTCGTTCAACTCGTCCGCCTGCTTCACTCGGCGTCGGTAATTCCTTATGGTCTCGCGCTCGTTCTCCAGGTCGAAGCGCAACATTTCCTCGGCTTTTTCCGAGGTTCGGACCGGCTTCGGCACCACCGACGGCATCCCGCCCAAATAATCGATATGGTTCGAAAGCTGCAGAGCGTGATCGAGCTCTTCCTTCGCATGTACGGCCAGTTCGTCCGCAATATTCATGTATGCGGCGCCTTTTAGCACCTGCGAATAATTCACGTAGCTGATGATTGCCTGATACTCTCGCGATAAGTCTTCGTTTAAGGCATCAATCAGCTTCGTCCGGGAAATCTTGCCAGCATTCTTATCCGCCATGCTTTCTCCGTTCAAAAATAATCCAGACGCGGTGGCTTGCGGCTCTGGGTCTTAACTAGATCAGCCTCTACAACAGCCCGTACACCACCAGCGTTGACTTCGTCCCTACATAGACTCGGCCATTGGCCACCAGCGGTACGGTGAAGCGGATGACGGTACCGAGACTATCACGCGCCCCCGCTTGGCCGCTGTTATACAGTTCGTTCGCCAGATTCGTAGCGTCGTAGGCATGTAATTCATTCCCGTTGCGCTCCAAGGCCCAGAGAATTCCGTTACTAGTGCCGTTGGCTGAGATCACGGTTGTCGCCCCCGGAAATCCATAGTTAAGCGAGGACTCCGACTCTGGCGTAGTGGAGAGCAATCCCCCACTCAGCGAAAATGCCTTGCCCACATCCGACGATCCGAAATAATAGACGCGACCTTGCCAGTATGACGGTGTGCAGAAATTATTATCGCTGGTGCTTGAGCCAAGCGCATTCGCGATCTCCTGCACCACGTTATCAACCGACGTGCTGTATTTACCCAGGTTGTCCCGGTCCAGCAAGTAGATTGTACCCTCCTTGCCCGCGCCCGTAATCAAATGCGGAAAACTCCCCGGCTGATCCGGCAAGATTAGCGGACCACCCGATCCCACGTCTACGTCGTAAGTTGACAGGTATTGCTGGTTGAAGGGTGTGAAGTAATCGTCAACGGTAAATGCGCCCGAAGCGAAAGTGAGCCGCAGGAAGCTATCCCCGTAGTCCGGACCCTGGTCGGCCGAACCGTTTCCGGTAATGCCGTAAATGGACCCTGCGCTATCCGCGGCCAAACCACCGCCGCCTTGCCAGATGCCACCATCCTGGCCATTGGGGGTACTGTTCCAAATTCCTGCCTGGCTCAAATTGGCTGCGTTATAGGCAAATATCCAGCCATGGAACTCGCCAAAATCGCCGTATGACGCGAACGCGATGTAAATATTCCCGTTCAATAGCAGCAGAGCCGACCTTTGCAGTTCAAGCTTTGGCTGAAACGGTACATTACCTGCACCATCATTGCCGCTGCCATTGCCCGGCACCGATCCGGAAATAACCGCGGGCCCGCCAAACTTTTCGGCGCCAGAGGTCAAATCTAATGCGTGTAAGCGATGGAAGTACAAACCGTTTTCTTTGGTCGTAGCCTCCACGTAAATAGTTCCGCTGCTCGGATCGATCACCGGCGTGGATGTAATTCCGACCTCTGGATAAATTGGGCTACCCACGTCTCCCGTCGGGACCGTCGTAATTCCCGCTCCAGGATTGATAAAGCTCACCTGCCACAGCGGCGTTGTCACATCTCCGTCCGCATCAAATGCATACACGCTGTCGTGCTCCGTTGCCACGTAGACTGCGTTGTACGTGCCGCCGGCAGCCATAGTGACTCCCTGCACATACAAAGGCTGGGCGTAGACGTAGCCATCGACATTAAAGGTGAACTTCTTGCCAAACTGCGACATGTTCACATTTGCCGGAGTGAGCGTACCTTCAGTCAGGTATTGTCCCGTTCGAGCATTGTCGTACTTATAAGTAAAGATTCCATTCAACTGCGAGACCGAACCATTCACGCTCACCGTTGCCGAGGCCGTTGCCGTAACTCCGCCGGCAAACGTCGCCGTTCCGGTGTAGGTGGTAGTCACGGTCGGAGAGACGTTGACTGTGCTCGAAGCTCCCACCGTTCCCACGCCCTGGTCAATGCTCACTGAAGTCGCCCCGGGCGCGGAAACCGTTAAGGTTGACGATTGTCCTGGCGAAATCGTGGTGGGATTTGCCGTCAGCTGAAAGACCTGTCCCGACGTCACAGTTACTGTAGCCTGAGCCTGGGTCGTTCCTCCCGGCCCAGTCGCCGTTCCGTGAAATGTCGTCGTCGCCGTCGGCGATTCGGTAGCCGATCCTGAAAGCGCCACGGTCCCCATTCCATTGTCAAAACTGACCGACGACGCATTGGTCGAACTCCAGGTAAGAGTGGAGGTCGCGCCTGCCGTGATAGTGGCCGGGCTTGCCGAAACTGTCAAAGTGGGTGCTGGCTGGGACCCCGTCGTAGATTGAGTGTTATTGGAAGTCGAACATGCCGTTAAACCGGCAACGAGCAGAAGCGTAGAAGCGCGTCTGAGCATAGGGATCCCAGCAACTCCAGGCGAAAATCGGGTTGACGTCAAAGCATCATTCAGCGCTCTGGGGGGAATGCTGACGGGTATCAGATGTGGGTGATCCTTTGAGAGCTGCTACGGCATTCACCTTAGATGTCTAAGATTTGTTACTGAGGAACTGAGCAATATTTTTCACAACGTGGTGAGATGTGTCCCGCTTTTTAACTGTGAGTCAAGCTGGCCGGATCAGCCTTGCCGTGTTCGGCTTCCCTAGCTCCGGCAACAATCCACAGCCTGAGCCGCATACGCATCCGTGTTCAAGTTCCAAGTCACGGAGCATCCTGCATACCCCCTGTGGACGGGAATGACGACCAATGCATATAGTCCCTGACCCGCAGAGGAGCGTGCGGGCGGATCAACGTGTCCGTTGCTACTAAGTGTTGTCACTCCGTTAAATTTAGCGACCTGTAAGTTGCTCCAGTTTTTCCGGGTAGCGGGCGCCTTCCAGCTTGATTTGGGAGGAAGCGGTGTCGAGTTGTTTCAGGTCTTCTGCAGTGAGGTGCACGGATAGCGATCCCAGATTTTCTTCCAGGCGATGGAGTTTGGTGGTGCCGGGGATGGGGACGATCCAAGGCTTTTGGGCGAGGAGCCAGGCGAGGGCGATTTGCGCGGGCGTGGTTTTTTTCTGTTGGGCGAATTGGGTGACCATGTCAACCATGGCTTGATTGGCTTTGCGATTTTCGGAGCTGAACCGGGGGACAACGTTGCCGAAGTCCGTGCTGTCGAATTTGGTGTTCTGGTCAATTTTTCCGGTGAGGAAGCCTTTGCCGAGAGGACTGAAGGGGACGAATCCAATGCCGAGTTCTTCGAGGGTGGGGATGACCTCTTCTTCGGGGCGACGCCACCAGAGAGAGTACTCGCTCTGCAGGGCGGTAACGGGCTGCACTTTGTGGGCGCGGCGGATGGATTGAACTCCGGCTTCGGAGAGTCCGAAGTGTTTGACTTTGCCTTGCTGGATGAGGTCTTTCACGGCTCCGGCGACCTCTTCGATGGGTACGTTGGGGTCGACACGGTGCTGGTAGAAGAGATCGATGACGTTGGTGCGGAGGCGTTTGAGGGAAGCTTCGGCGACTTGCTTGATGTGGTCGGGATGGCTGTTGAGGGCGGACCAGCGGGTTTCACCGGGCTCGGGCTGGAAGCCGAATTTGGTGGCGATGACGACTTGATCGCGGAGAGGAGCGAGGGCTTCGCCCACGAGTTCTTCGTTGGTGTAGGGGCCGTAGACCTCGGCGGTGTCGAAGAAGGTGACGCCGAGTTCGACGGAGCGGCGGATGAGAGAGATCATTTCTTGCTTGTCGGCGGGCGGACCATAGCTGAAGCTCATGCCCATGCAGCCGAGGCCGAGGGCGGACACTTTAAGATTGCTTTTTCCAAGAGTGCGGGTTTGCACGGGATCTCCTTACGTTGTTAGAGCAAATATGGGGGGAAAGGGATGCGGGGACAATCTTGAAGGGCAAAAAAATCTTTGACCACGAAGGATACTAAGGGGCACTAAGGAAATCTTCGTGCCCTCGGTTTTATTTTGTTTACTTTTTGGCGGCGCGGAGGCGGGCCTCCAGATTATTGACTTCGGCGTTCAGGCCTTCAGGGAGCCGATTGCCGAAGCGGGCGAAGTGTTCTTTGATGGATGGGATTTCGGCGAGCCATCCATCGACGTCCACGCTGAGGAGTTCGTCGAGGTGGGCGTCGTCGAGGCCAAGGCCGCGGGTGTCGAGGTCTTCGACTTCGGGGATACGTCCGATGGGCGTGTCTTTGGCGTGGACTTTACCGTCGCAGCGTTCGAAGATCCATTTCAGGACGCGGCTGTTTTCGCCGTAGCCCGGCCAGAGGAATTTTCCGCCGTCGTTCTTGCTTTGATCCTGCTTGCTCTGATCTTGTCGAAACCAATTCACGTAGAAAATTTTGGGAAGCTTTGCGCCTTTACGTTCGCCCATCTTCAGCCAGTGCGAGAAATAGTCGCCCATGTGATATCCGCAGAAGGGGAGCATAGCCATGGGATCGCGGCGCAGGCGGCCTTCTTTGCCGGTGGTGGCGGCGGTGGTTTCGCTGCTGGCGGTGGCGCCGAGGAAAGTTCCATGCTGCCAGTTGAAAGCTTCGGTGATGAGGGGGACGATGCTGGCGCGGCGTCCGCCGAAGAGGATGGCGTCGATGGGAACGCCTTTAGGGTCCTGCCATTCGGGGGCCATGACGGGGCACTGGCTGGCGGGGCAGGTGAAGCGGGCGTTGGCGTGGGCGGCTTTGCGGCCGGAGTTGGGCGTCCAGGCGCGGCGCAGCCAGTCAATTAATTTCGCGGGCTTCTCGTCGGTCATGCCCTCCCACCAGACGTCGCCGTCGATGGTGGAAGCGCAGTTGGTGAAGATGGAATTGTGGGTGATGCTGAGCATGGCGTTGGCATTGGACTTCATGCTGGTGCCGGGGGCGACGCCGAAGAATCCATTTTCGGGATTGATGGCGTAGAGGCGGCCGTCGGAGCCGAACTTCATCCAGGCAATGTCATCGCCGATGGTCTCGACCTTCCAGCCGGGGAGGGTGGGGATCATCATGGATAAATTGGTTTTGCCGCAGGCGGAGGGGAAGGCTCCCGTCATGTATTTGACCTGGCCTTGCGGGCTGATGAGTTTCAGGATGAGCATGTGCTCGGCCATCCAACCTTCATCGCGGGCCTGGACGGAAGCGATGCGAAGGGCGTGACACTTTTTTCCGAGGAGGGCGTTGCCGCCGTAACCGGAGCCGTAGGACCAGATCTCGCGGGTCTCGGGAAAGTGGCAGATCCATTTATTTTCGGCGTTGCAGGGCCAGGTGGCGTTGGCTTGATTGGGGCCGAGGGGAGCGCCGACAGAGTGCAGACCGCGGACGAATTCGCCGTCAGCGCCGAGGACGTCAAGAACGTGGGTGCCAACGCGGGACATGATGTTCATGCTGACGACAACGTAGGGAGAGTCGGTGATCTCAACGCCGATTTTGGAAATCGGGGAACCGATGGGGCCCATGCTGTAGGGGACGACGAACATGGTGCGTCCCACCATGCAGCCCTGGAAAAGTCCGGCGAGCTTCTGCTTCATCTTGGCAGGATCTTCCCAGTTGTTGGTGGGGCCGGCGTCTTCTTTATTGCGGGAGCAGATGAAGGTCTGATCTTCTACGCGGGCGACATCGGCGGGATCGGAGCGGACGAGGTAGCTGTTGGGGCGCTTGGAGGGATCGAGGGGGATGGCGGTGCCGCTGAGGACGAGACGGCGCATACGCTCCCGATATTCCTCGGGAGAGCCATCGCACCAGTGAATGCGATCGGGCTTGCACATCTGGGCGACTTCGTTGACCCATTGCTCCATGCGGGCGTGCCTGGGTTTATTTGCAGCAGCCTCAACTTCAATCGTGGTGGTGGCCATGATGGTGACTCGCTCCGTAGTGTGAAGTGGATATGGCAGCGACGCGGAACTCGGCTGCGGCGGGCGGCCTGCGGCGCTTCGAGTTGTCAGGGGACGGAGGTGCGGTCCCGGGAACAGCTCTAATATTCTCTCGCACTTGAGGAGATTATTCCAGCGAACGGTTTGGGGGAAGCAGAAGTTTCACGGCTGGATGTGATGGGGATCACAGGTGTGGGGAGGGCGGGCTTGTTTCGTGCGGAAGGGTTTTGGTGGAGAAGAAATTTGGTGGAGCTAGTCGGGCTCGAACCGACGGCCTCGTCGTTGCGAACGACGCGCTCTCCCAACTGAGCTATAGCCCCACGGGTGATGAAGGAATGCTGCTGGGTTATTTTAGCAGCGATTTTTGGTTCGTACCATGAGTTCATCACGAGTTGTTATCACGCGGCGGAACGCGCGCAGCGGAAAGTATTACTCAGCGTGGGTTACCCCGAGGATGAACGAAAGAGGCTTGACGAAGTCCGGGGGTACGCGTCTAACCTAATTGATAGGCGTGAGTTTCCAGTATGTTCAGTGAATTGAATCCGGCGAGTTCGAGGCAGCGGCGATGGCTAGGGACTTCGCTGGCGGTACACGGGATCTTTCTGGCGTGGTTGCTGCATGCTTCAGAGCCGCTGTTGCTGCAGCCGAATTCGATTGCCTTGGGACACAACGGGCGAGTGGTCAGCAAGCTCTACTTCCCTACCCAGACGCCGGACGACAGCGATACCAGTTCGTCGGATCTGGCGAAGCAGGTCTATCGGCGGCAGCGGATGGGGCACGAGAAGCTGGTGTTGAAGCAGAATATTGCCAAACTATCGTTGCCGGATCTGCAGACTGTGCCGGCGGAGGCCGAGGACAGCGCGAAGACGGCGACGCTATCGAAGGGTGGGCATGGAGCGGCGGCGGGGATGCCGTATGGATCGGTGCCGGGCGGGCCAGTGTATGGGGATGAAATTCGTCCGGCGCTGCCGATTGCGACGGCTGATCCGGTAGTGTATCCGTGGCAGCGGCCGGATTCGGAAGGCAAAGTTATTATTGAAATTACGATCGATGAGCGCGGGGAGATCGTGCGCAAGACGGTGATCCAGAGCCTGGGTTCGGCGATTGACAAGCAGTGCCTGGCGGCGCTGGAGAGTTGGCGCTTTCAGCCGGCGATGCGGAATGGAATGCCAATTCCTTCCAAGCAGGATGCAATTTTTCCGTTCAAGGCGCGGGGATAGGTTCAGACTGCCCTCGCGAGAGAAGAGCTATAACCGCCGAGATTCGCGAAGAAAATCCGCGAAGGGCGCGGAGAAAAGCAAAACTTGGCGCTCTGCCACAATGGGCGCTGCGATCTTCAGCGACTATAATTGATACGTGCCTGAAAAATTCATTCATCCAGTAGCTTCTGCGGATTTTCCTACCCGGTGGGGCAAGTTTCGAATTTACGGCTTTCGCGCGGAGTCGGGCGCGGGAGGCGAGGTGGAGGAGGCGGTCGCACTGGTGATGGGGGACATTCATTCCGCGCCGCCGCTGGTCCGCGTGCACTCGCAATGCCTGACTGGAGATGTGTTTCATTCACTGCGCTGCGATTGCCGACAGCAGTTAGAGATGGCGCTGGGGATGATACGCGACTTGGGAGCGGGGATTTTGATTTACGAGCAGCAGGAGGGTCGAGGAATTGGGTTGATGGCGAAACTACAAGCCTATGAGCTGCAGGATGCCGGCCTGGACACGGTGGAGGCAAATGAGCGGCTGGGATTTAAGGCGGATCATCGGGACTTTGCGCTGCCGGGCGAGATGCTGAGAGCACTGGGAGTTTCGCAAGTACGGTTGTTATCAAATAATCCGGAGAAGGTGGAGGCGCTGCAAAAGGCGGGCGTGCAAGTGCTGGAGCGGGTGCCGTGCGAGGTGGAACATAGTCCGCACGCAGAAGAGTATTTGAAGACGAAGAAGGAGAAGTTGGGACATTTATTTAGTTCGTAAGGTTGAGAGCGATGAGGAAAAATCTCCCTGCTACATAGCGGTTATAGGGACACTTTGACTTCGCTCGGGAAGACAAAAACTTACTTCAGCAATCGTTGCAGAGCCAGGCGATTTTTTGCTGGGAGGTCGTGCAGTGCGAGGCGCGCCAGTGCCACGTAGACTTCCAGGGCAGCAGGAATTTTCCGCAAGGTTTTAAGATGTTTCGCAACGGTCTCCACGTCGCCGCGGGCTATGGGTCCGCTAAATGACGGTGGTGCCCCGAGGCGAGCATAGTTGGCCAGAGTCTGGTTCAGAATGGGGAGCATGCGGAGGCGAGCGGCTTTGGCGGGAACCCCGGCGGCGCCGGCGACGCGTTCTGTGGCGGCGAGGAGTGCGGTGATGAGAGGCGAGGCGAACATACCCCAGGCGTGGTAGGCGTCCTTTTCGTTCTTAGCAATTGAGAAAGACTGAGCCCCAAGATTTTTTACGATTTCGCGGGCGCCGCGCACGGCTTTGACGTCGCCTTCAATGGCGAATGGGACACCTGACAGCGATGGGCGGGAGCCGCGCACAAAGGTCATCAGGGGATGAACCGATGCGGTGGCTGCGCCGAGTTGGCGGAGGACGGCTAGTGCGTCACTGGTGAGTGCACCGCTGGAATGAAGAGCGACTCTTCCCTTCCAATCGCCGGAGTTTGCCAATGCGGCGGCGGCGTGGGAGATGGAAGCGTCGGGAACGCAGAACCAGACGATGTCTGCTGAGATTCGAACTCGAGTCGCGGAGAGGGCCCTTGCCCCGACTTCACGCGCCAGTTTTTGCGCTCGGCGCAGAGATGACTGTTGCGGGCGCGAAATAATTTGTGCGATGGAATATCCGGCGGCGCGTAGTGCGGGAGCGAGCGCACTGGCTAAATTTCCTGTTCCGACGATGGCGATGCGAGGCTTGGCAGAATTCTTCCCGGGCATTTTGGGCAGGATAGCACGGCGGGGATTTTCGGCGAGGCGGGAGAATGGTGGCGGCAGCGAACAGCAGATCTCTCACCGGCAAAGGACGCCGGTTCGAGATGACAAGATTATTTATAGTGGTCAGATGGCTAAGTATTCAGGATCAAAAAATAAGGCGGGTAAATCCAAGAAGAAGGCAGTGACGAAGGTGAAGTTGATTTCCTCGCGCAGCGTTTATCGCGGTCCAGCGTTCTGGGTCACCACCGACTATGTGCAGGAACCGGGCGGGATAAAAGCGCGGCGGGACGTGGTTCATCATACGGGATCGGTAGTGGTGCTGGCGGTGGATGATTCGGTTTCGCCTCCGCGGGTGCTGCTGGAGCGGCAGTACCGTCATGCGGCCGGAAGTTATCTGTGGGAGGTTCCGGCGGGACGGATCGACGCCGGGGAAAAACCCCTGCCGGCGGCAAAGCGCGAACTGCTAGAAGAGACTGGGTATACTGCAGAGCATTGGCGGCGAATTCTGTATTTCTATGCCAGTCCGGGGTTCGTCGCCGAGACTATGTCGGTGTTTATGGCCACCGGCCTTCGGGCTGGGAAAGCACAACCGGAAGAAGATGAGGTAATTGTGAAACGGATGGTTGCACTTCCGTCTGCGATCCGCATGGTAATGAAAGGGACTATTAAGGACTCGAAAACAATTTCGTCACTTTTGTGGCTGGATCGGCACCTAGTCGAAAAGAGCTTATAAAAGGGGCATAGGAACGTACGATACTGTACGTTTCTATGTCGGTCACCCTACCATTTATCTTGACTCCCCATCCTCTCAGTCCCAAAATGCATCCTAATGACGCACGCCTTCGGGCCGCCCCCCACACTAAGGCGTGCGGAAAGAGGGGGATTGCGTGGAACGTTTGAAAGGCACGGTGAAATGGTTCAATAACGCAAAGGGATACGGGTTCATCGGACGCGCGGATGGCCCCGACGTTTTTGTGCACTACAGCGCCATCAGCTCCGAGGGCTATAAGAGCCTGCAGGAAGGCGACCCGGTGGAGTTCGAGATCAGCGAAGGGCAGAAGGGACCGCAGGCGGCGAATGTAAGCAAGAGCGCCTGAGGAACTTTTTCTGAGTTAGGTTTGACGGTTCAGTTTGGTTGGCGTTCTGGGCCTGGCGCGGCGCGGTTGGTGGGCGCTGACGGCTAACGGGTCTTTGCGCAGCAATTCTGCTACATTCTTTCCATCCCAAGACGAAACCCGGTTTACGTGGTCCTCTAGCCCTCCTGAAACAACTCGTTTAACCTAGTCTGCGCATGGATAACAAGGCAATCGCCAACATTCTGTACGAGACTGCCGACCTGCTTGAAATCGACGGGCAGGACTCGTTCCGCGTGCGCTCCTACCGGAACGCGGCGCAGGCGGTGGAAAACAATACCGAACAGATTAAGGACATGATTGGCGAACCCAAGCGGGTGCTGGCGATTGCGGGTATCGGCAAAGGCATGCTGATCAATCTGCAGGAACTGTTGAAGGACGGGACGCTGACGGTGCAGTCGGAGCTGCTGAAGAAATATCATCCGTCGATGCTGCAGCTTTTAAAAATTCAGGGGCTGGGACCGAAGACAATTGCGCTGATCTGGAGCGCGCACAGGGTATGCGACGTGGATGGCGTGGAGAAGCTGGCGCGCGAGGGAAAGATCCGCGAGCTTCCGCGCATGGGTGAAAAGCATGAGCAAAAGCTGCTAAAGGCAATCGAAGATTTCCGTCGAATCTCGGGACGGTTTTTGATTGACGCGGCCGAACTCGAAGCGACCAAGCTGGGTGAGTATTTGAACAAGTACCCGGGGATTGAGCGGATTACGACGGCCGGGTCGCTGCGGCGCGGGCGCGAGACGGTAGGTGATCTGGACATTCTGGTGACCGGGCCGGCATGTTGCGACGAGGAGGAGCGGCGGAAGGCGGTGCAATTTGTGGCGAAGTATCCGCCGCTGATGAGCGTGATTGCGCAGGGAGACAACAAAATCAGCTTTCAGTTGCGCAGCGGCATGCAGGTGGATGTCAGGCTTCTGCCGCCGGAGTCGTTTGGCGCCGCCATGCAGTACTTCACAGGGTCGAAGGCGCACAACGTTGCGCTGCGCCAGCGCGCCTTGAAGATGGGCTACACCCTGAATGAATACAGCCTGGCGGAGCTTAAGACGGACAAAGCAGTCGCTGGAAAAACCGAGGAAGAAATTTACAGCCGGCTAAAGATGGATTACGTCCCGCCGGAGCTGCGAGAAAATCTGGGCGAGATTGACGCCGCCGATAAGCACACGCTACCCGCTCTGATTACGCTGGAAGACCTGCAGGGCGATGTGCACATGCATACGGTGCAGACCGACGGCAGAAACACGATTGAAGAGATGGCGGAGGCAGCCAAGCAGCGGGGATATAAATACATGGCCATCACCGACCACTCCAAGAATCTAGCCTTCGCCAACGGACTGGACGACAAGCGGGCGGTAGAGCACATCCAGCGGATTCATGAGGCGAATGACAGAATTGAAGGAATAACAATCTTTGCGGGCATTGAAGTGGATATTCTGGCCGACGGCGATCTCGATTTATCGGACGACGTATTGGCACAGATGGATGTAGTGATTGCCAGCGTACATTCGGTGTTCAATCAGGAACCGGAGAAGATGACGGAGCGACTACTGAAGGCGGTCTTGAATCCGAACACGTCGATCGTTGGGCATCCTACCGGGCGCTTGCAGCTGCGGCGCGACGCTTACCGTTTTGATATGGACGCGGTTCTGACGGCGGCAGCGAAGAATAAGGTTGCGATGGAGTTGAATTCTTATCCCGACCGCTTGGACTTAAATGACGTGCACCTGCGGCAGGCCAAGATGCGGGGAGTGAAGATTGTGATCAACACCGATTCTCACCATACCTCGCACCTGCAGAAGATTCGTTACGGCATGTTGCAGGCCCGGAGAGCGTGGCTGACGAAAGACGACGTCCTGAATACACTGCCGCTGGAGAAATTTGCCCGGGCGATGAAACATGAATGGTGAAATGTGCTGCTTCAGTAAATCTTAAATCCAATTATTTGCATCGAAGGACTCATGCCCGATCAACCAGCTCCTCCTCAATCGAATCAACCTGTACACAGCACGCTGCCTGCGGCACAGAGCGGGCCAACGATCAATATTGGAGACGAGTTTGGGACCGCCAAGCGGAACCTGCCGCCGGTTAAAATTCTTTTGCTGGCAACGGCGGGAATTCTTATCGTTGCGGGTATTTTTGCTTTTTCAAACCGCGCTAAGCCACAGGCTGCGGGATCGCTGGATAACGTGGTAGCAGTCGATCTTCCGGGACAGAACGCGGTGCTGGCCGCCCTGACATTCACCCTGCGAAATTCCGGCGAGAAGACGCTTTGGGTGCACGATATTAAGGGCAAGGTTGCGGTGCCGAGTGGAGAGCAGGAGAGCGAGGCGGTCTCTGCCATTGATTTCGATCGATACTTTCAGGGCTTCCCTGCTCTGAAGAATGAAGCACAGCCGGCGCTTGCTCCGGAAGACAAGCTTCAACCGGGGCAGGAGGTGAAGCGTACGGTTATGATTGGCTTCCCGGTGAATCTAGAGACGTTCAATCAGCGGCGCTCGGTGAGCCTGATCATCCAGCCTTACGACCAGCCGTTGCCGGTGATACTCACGAAGTAAGCCGGCGTCAGGCGCGACTTGCGCGAATCGCTGCGATAGGGTTCTATAGTGGCATGACCGCTATTCGAGTAATTTTCCGGCGCAACCTATTCCTGCTCTTTTTTCTCCTCCTAATGGTTCACGCCGCAACTGCGGCGCCCGCAGAGAAAAAGTATCTGATGTACGTGGGCACCTACACGCAAGAAGGCAGCAAGAGCAAAGGCATTTACAGTTACCGCTTCGATGCGGATAGCGGACAGGTCACGCCGATCGGATTGGCAGCAGAGACGATCAATCCGTCTTTCCTGGTAATGCATCCCAATCATCGATTTCTCTATGCGGTGAATGAGGTGGGTAATTACAAGGGCCAGAAAAGTGGGGCGGTGAGTGCGTTTGCCATCGACCAGGCGACCGGCAAACTCTCGCTGCTGAATCAAGTGGCGACCAATGGCGCCGACCCTTGTTACATCACGGTCGATAAAACTGGTAAGAACGTGCTGGTGGCGAATTACACGGGGGGAAGCGTCGCGGTATTCCCGGTGCACGAGGATGGCCATTTAGGCGAGGCTTCAGCATTTGTGCAGCATAGTGGTCACGGCACCGATCCGAAGCGGCAGGAGGGTCCACATGCGCACTCGATTGATCTGTCGTCCGACAACCGTTTCGCCATCGTGGATGACCTGGGCCTGGACGAAACTCTGGTTTACAAGTTTGACGCGGCGAACGGGACACTAACCGCGAATGATCCGGCTTTTGTGAAGTCAGAGGCGGGCGCGGGGCCGCGACACTTTGCATTCCGACCCGATGGGAAGTTTGGGTATGTAATCAACGAGATGGGTTCGACCGTGACGGTATTTGCCTTCGATGCCAACGCGGGCAGTTTGCGACCGCTGCAGACGGTTTCTACTTTGCCCAAGGGATCGACGAAGCATAACGATGACGCGGAGATTCAGATCGATGCCGCTGGCAAGTTCTTATATGCCTCCAACCGTGGGCACGATAGCATCACTGTGTTTGCCATCAATGCGGACAAAGGAACGTTGACCCCGGTGCAGGATGCTCCCACGCTAGGGGAGTCGCCGCGGTATTTTGCCATTGCCCCCGGAGGAAAAATTCTGTTCGCCGCCAATGAGAAGGCCGACAACATCGTTGTCTTCCGCGTGGACCAGAACAATGGACGCTTGACGCCGACGGGCAAAGTGATGGACTTGGTGGAACCAGTGTGCGTGGTATTCGTGCCGGTGGAGTAAGCAAAAGCAGATTCCTCGCCGGCAAAAAACGCCGACTCGGAATGACAATGCGGGCCAGACTTCGAACCGCACGGTTCGCAATCACTTCTTCTTGATAAAACTACGCCGCACCAGATGAGTGCTGGCGTCAGGCTTGATTTCGTCATACTTCAGGCAACTGATGGAGCCATCGACTTCCAGCACGGCTAGAGCGACGTCGGTCACACTGCCGATGCCGTGCTCGCGAATGGCGCGTTGAAGTTCATCCAGGCTGACATGTTCTTTGTCCATATGCGACTGCATGATCTTGCCGTCATGAATGAGCAGGCTGGGCTCGCCCTCGACTACCCGGCGAAATTTGCGGCTGGTGCCGGAAACGGTGCCGACCAGATAATTTAGGATCAACAGAGTACACGCGGCAGCAATGCCCCCTAGCAGCGAGGTATCGGGGCCCGTCATGGCGTTCTGAACGGAGTTGGAGAGCAGGAGGAGCAGAGTGAGATCGAAGGGAGTCATCTGGCCGACCTCACGCTTGCCGCTGAGGCGCACGCCGATCAGGACGACCAGGTAGATGACCGCCGTGCGCAGGGCAATCTGCAACACGATGTTTGCGCCGGCGGGAAAGAGGACTCCGTTCAATTGGCGCTCACCGGAGTGGGGGCATTCTTGGGAGTGCTGAGATAGCCCGTAACTTTGTTCTTGTCTACGCTCCACACAACCAGTTCAAACAGCAGATGATCGCGACCGGAATAGAACTGGATGGGTTCGGCGACGGTGCGGTCCTTCTTCTCGATGGTCTTGTCGTCGGCGGTAACCGCCAAAGTGTACTTGCCGTGTTTGACGTCGACTTTCTTAAGCTGAAGGGCGACAGTGGCGATGGGCTGCGACTTCGCGCCGCGAAGCAGGGTGAACTCGTAATAGTTACGATCGCCTTTGTGTTTCAGGACTTCGAGGTCGCCACGTGTATTTGCGATTAAGCCGCTTTGAACTCCAAGGTCGCCGACCGCGGTCTGGAGCTTGGCCTTGGTGGCTTCGAGATCAGCCTTGGTGGAGGCAACGTCGGTCTTCACGCCGCCAACATCGGTCTTAACGCCGGCGACTTCCCCGCTGACCTGGCCAATCTGTTCTTTCTGTGCCTGCGCCTGTTTTTCCAAACGGGACTCGGCATTGCGCTGCTGGGCTTGAAGTTCGGCGGCGCGCTGGGATAGTTCTTTCTTGGTCATGCCCAGCTTTTCACCCAAAGTCTCTTCTTCGGCTTCGGCGGACTGCATGCGCTTTTGCAATTCGGCGACTTGCGCCTGGCTGGCGTTAAGGTCCGTGGTCAGCTTCTCGACCCTCTTCCCGGTGCTTACGTAACCAAAAATTGCGGCGGCCACGAAAATGATCGCCAATAGAAGCAGAATCCACTTTCCCGCCGTAGACTGCTGATCCAAGTGAACGATGTTCGACTCGCTAACCTCATTCATAGTGTCCTCCGGGGAGCAACTGCAGCGAATGATCCACTAGTTTAGCAGGAAGGACACCTCGCGACGGAGGTTGTCCGCAAACAAGCCAAAAGATAACTGCCGCGCAATTCTTTTGTTTAGAGATAGATATGAGGGGGGCCTGACGAAAACGTTGAAAGATAAATTGCCCTCCCACACAGCGAAATCTCCTTCTACGGTTTTTGCTGTATAGCCTTCAAAAGTTAGGCGCACTACAGTTTTCATAATCGTTTTTTTTGCAGGAATAGGCAGGTGTTTATGATTAACTCAACCGCCTCCACCCTCTCTTCCCGGAATTGGAAAGAGCTATACACCGCCGCTTTATTTGAGTGTGACAACGGTAGACTCCCTGAACGTATTGCCGATGCGGAACGGGCGATCATTGATCGCGCCCGCGAACTGTTCTCCGCCGGACACGATACCATCGAAGAGGATCAGGCGCTGGATGATGCGCTGTACGCCTTGCGAGCGTTGCAGTCTTGTCTCCAGCTGCGCATGGCGGCCTAGTTTTCACCGGCCTGTGAAGATCCCATTGCGCGGTATCTTACGGCAACCTTACATTTCACCGAGGCTGAGAATAGGGAAAGTAGCTGGGGTCTACCGGGGCTACACAGTATTGCCGCCTGATCGATGGCGCACTAAAGTGCGGGAAGAGTGAAAGTTGAGTCTCTCCCATGGCATATAGGATCGTTGACCACCGCATTGAGACCCCGCGAAACTTAAACAACGAGGACCTGCGCCGCAAGTTCGAGTCAGCGGTGTGTGAACTGCATCCTGCTGACTTCGCCAAGAAGCGGCTTCCAATTGTGCC
Source organism: uncultured Acidobacteriota bacterium (assembly GCA_963758565.1). Classification (GTDB taxonomy): domain Bacteria; phylum Acidobacteriota; class Terriglobia; order Terriglobales; family Acidobacteriaceae; genus Sulfotelmatobacter. The sequence goes on from CAVWVX010000003.1 coordinate 850,341, forward strand.
GCGCCGCATGGTGCTGGGTATCTCGCAAGCTGACGCTGAAAAGCGCGCGGTCACCGAGGCGGCGCAAGCGCTGGCCGTACTGTGGAAGCTCTCGTAGTGCGGCTTAGCCGGCGCACTCGACGCTTGCCGTGCTTGGCGCCTCGGTGACTGACAATTCGGTCGCGCTGGTTCGTTTCGAATTTCTTCCCGACATTCCCTTTCCCAAAAGTACCCGCCCAAAATAAAGGGGGATGCTGATGGGATCAGCACCCCCGGTTGAAACGCTTGGAACTTTTCTAGCTGGCCTTCCTGCGAGCGCGGGCCTCGTCTTCGGTGTCTACATTGTCATCCGCCGGCTCAGTGGTGCGGTCCATCTTGTTCTTTGCTTTTTCTGTGATCTTGCTAGCTTCGTCTTTCACATTGCCCCAAGCATTCTGGACTTTCCCTTCCGCTTGCTTGGCCGTGCCTTCGGCTTGTGCTTCCTTATTTCCAGTCCACTCGCCCACCTGACGCTCAACCCGCCCGGCAACGTCTTTCGCCTTACCCTTAATTTGATCGTTGTTCATGTGGTTTCCTCCTGGATTTATTTGGAAATGCCTGCAGGGCAAGTAGCACGCCCAGCTTCGATCTAAACGGGACTGCGACCCTGGATCAGCCGGATCAAAACCGCAACTATCGCCAAGACGAGAAGAATGTGAATAAATCCACCGAGCGTGTACGAACTGACCATGCCCAAAAGCCAGAGTATGAGCAGCACTACAGCGATCGTCCAGAGCATCGGATTTTTCCTTTCAAGAAGTTTTTTGGCTCACCAGCCTGAATAACTCTAGGAGAAAGAAAAGCAGGCCAGTATCCGGTAAAGTCCCTAAGTGATCGAATAACGAGCTTTAATTCCCCTGTACCAGGCACTGCATCGGGTTAATAAATTTGCACGATCCCGTTCCGCACTGCGTACAGCGTTAGTGCCGCTACCGAATGGAGATCGAGCTTACGCATCAAATTAGTGCGATGAGTCTCGGCCGTTTTAACGCTCAGCGATAAGGCGGTTGCGACCTCTTTGGTAGTCTTGCCTTCGGCGACCAACTGGATGACTTCTCGCTCGCGGGGAGTCAGGACGCACTGTCCGGCAACATCGGCCTCCTCTTGGGGACGCAGGTAGCCATCGAGCATCATCTGCGCCACCCTGGAAGTGAAAAACGTTCGGCGGTTCTGCAGAGCTTCCACGGCGGCAAGCAGTTCCCTGCCGGCATCCGACTTCAGTAGGAAGCCGCGGGCACCTACTGCGAGGACCTCGCGCACGGTCTGTTCGGAATCGTGAACGGTAAGGATGAGAATCCGAGCGTCGGGATTATTGGCTAGAATTTGACGGGCAGCATCCAAGCCGTTGAGGTTGGGCATGCCGATATCCAGAAGGAAGATGTCGGGAGTAAGCTTGATGGCGCCTTCTACGGCTTCGCGACCGTCTTTGGCTTCGCAACAGACTTCCCAGCCGGGGTGTTCTTCTAGAAGGGAGCGAATGCCCTTTCTCGCCACCTCGTGGTCATCCGCGATAAGGATTCGAAGCGCTCCCAAATTCCACCTCCACCCACGACTAACCGCTCGATTTGTTAGAGAAACTTTTCGTATGAGAATAGTTGCGCTGCGAAGCAGCACGGTTGCAACCGGTCAGTCATGCGGCGCTGTTTTTGACAACACAGCAATAAAGATTCAGGTGTTTACTGTAGATTGCTAAAGGAGATTTGATCGCTAAGTCCTCAAATGGCATCTAAACAGGCGCAGGGAGGGATTCCAATGCGTTCTGCCGCTTCCAGTTTCGCCTTGAAGCTTGCAACAGCTCTGACCGTTTTCTTCACCATTTTGCTGTTAAGTTCGGGTGTCTGGGCACAGGCGCCTGACGCCCGGCAGCTTGGCGGAGGCGCGCCGCCAGCTAACGATCAAAACGCTTCGCCTCAACAGCCGTCTCCTGACCCCAACGCCGCGCCCCCGTCCACGCAGGCGCCCATATCTCCCGAAGCTGGGTCCGGTGATCAGGGCAGTATGTTCGTGTTCAAGCGTCAGGTAGAAGAAGTGGTCCTGCATGCCACGGTTGTGGACGAACAAAGGCGTTTAGTTTCGGATCTCGACCGTTCCAAGTTCGCGGTGGTGGATGGCGGAGTGCCGCAAACCATCACGTCGTTCCGCAAAGAGGACGTTCCGGTAGCAATGGGAATTGTCATCGACAATTCGGGCTCGATGCGCGAGAAACGGGACCGGGTGAATCAGGCAGTATTGAATCTGATACGCGCCAGCAACCCGAAAGACCAGATCTTCGTCGTGAACTTCGGGCAAGAGCCATATCTCGATCAGGACTTCACATCCGACGTAAATTTGCTGCAGGCCGCGCTCCATCAGGTTTCCGCCAAGGGGAGCACCGCGCTTTACGACGCAATTGTGGCTTCCGCGGGGCACCTGCAGAGCAGCCCCCTGGAAAAGAAAGTGTTGCTGGTGATCACCGACGGGCAGGACAACATGAGCCGGGCGACGCTGCAGGAGGCATCGCAGAAACTGCAACAAGCAAATGGGCCGACAATTTACGCCATTGGTTTGTTAGGCAGCGGCATGAACAGCAATGGTCGCGACGCTTTGCAGCGACTCGCCGAAAGAACAGGAGGTGTGGCCTACTTTCCCGACACTCTGGATCAGGTGGACAACATTACGCGAGCCGTAGCGCATGATATCCGCAATCAATATTTGATCGCTTACAAGCCGAAGAATCAAAACGCCCAGCCGGGCTATAAAGCGGTGCAGATTGAGGCGCACGCGCCAGGATATGGAAAGTTGACGGTGCGCACGAGGACGGGATACTACCCAGGCGACACTGCCCGCTGAGTTAAATAGCGGGCAGCGAAGTAAACCAATTTGAACCTAACCTAGACCACAGTGGTTTCAGTTGGCCGCGGAATTTGTGGAGGCATTTGAATTTGAATAATGTTGTTCTTGATGGCATAGACCACCAGATCGCGGATGGAGTGCAGACTCAATTTCCGCATGATGTTGCTGCGATGCGTTTCCACCGTTTTGGTGCTCAGGTTGAGAAGTGAAGCCACTTCCTTGGAGCTCTTGCCTTCGGCTAAAAGCTGTGTCACTTCGCGCTCTCTTACGGTGAGGGTGGGAAGACTCGGCGGCTCGTTGCGCGAGATGGCGTGACCCTTATCCAAAAAGCCAGCCAGCACCAGATCGTTCACTCGAGGCGTAAAGAACATGCGCTTGCTTTGTAAAGCTTCGACCGCGGAGACCAAATCGCGCGCCGCATCCGACTTGAGTACAAAACCGCGCGCCCCAGCGTCGAGGGCCTCGCGGATGACCTGGTCGGAGTCGGTGATGGTGAGAACGATAACCTTGAAGTTCGGGTCATGCTGCAGCAACTGGCGGGTGGTATCCAAGCCGTTGAGATAAGGCATGCCAATGTCGACGATGACCACGTCGGGTTTCAACTGCTTGGCCATTTCAAGGGCTTCGCGGCCGTCGGAGGCCTCGCCGCACACTTCCCAACCCTCGTGCTTCTGCAGGAGCGCACATAGACCGCGACGCACAATCTCGTGATCGTCAGCTAACAAAATGCGGAGTTTCATGGCACACCCTTCTTCCTGGGAAAAACCCGGGAGACAACCCTACTTTGCCCTACCAGTGACGCCCTATTAACAGGAAGCTTGCGGGGCTCGCGCCAGCGCGGTGAAAACCCGGTGCTGGCTGACCGCCTCAACCGCCTCCAACAAATCGCGGGCCGCATTTGACTTCACCACGTAGCCCCGGGCGCCCGCGTCCAAGGCCTCCCGCATCATTTGCGGCGAATCGTGCTGCGTAACAAACAGTACCTCAAGATCGGTGGCCTTTGTCTGCTGAATTTGCCGGCAGGCCTCAAGCCCATTCATTCGTGGCATGGTTACGTCGAGCACTACCACGTCGGGTTGCAAAGCTTCAATCTTCTCCAAAGCTTCGAAGCCATCCGAGGCCTCTCCCACCACTTCCCACCCGGACCGCCCCTCCAGAAGAGTTCTCAGTCCTTGGCGCACAATTGGGTGGTCATCTACTAGTAAGATCCGAACTGCCATAAGGTTAGAGGCCTTTGCGGCAGCCCGGGAAACGGCACGCACATCCGGCTGGCTCGCTTTCTCAATTTCCTCGTTACTGCGTAACCGCTTAGACCCTAACATCGCACTCCTAAGGTTCGTATACAGGGAATCCTGTATTTTGGCTTGGATTCAGGCTCGCAAGTCTATCTATTTATTGAACCGCATTGGTCGTTGGAAAATAGGTTCCGGAATGCAGTAAAGCATCCACCGCCTCAACAATGGACCCCACATCGGTCTTGGCGCAGGTGCCGCGGATCCCGGCGCGACGGGCTTCATCCGCAAGCTGTTGCGAAAGATGGATGGTGACCATGAGGATGGGAATGTCCGGAAAAACCTTGGTGATTTGCCGTGCCACATCCAAGCCATTCAAGTCAGGCATTTGGAAGTCGAGCAGTATCATGTCGGGAGGATTCTTCTCCACCCGTTGAATGGCTTCCCTCCCCGTGCGGGCTTCATCGCAAACCTGCCAATTACTTTGCTGCTCGAGTAGGGAGCGAAGATAGTGCCGCACTGCCGGGTTGTCATCAACCACTAATATGCGGACCACACGGCACGTCCTCTCAAGCCTCGAATCAGCACTGGATTGTTAATCTCTTTCCACGATAGGGGTTGGCTTCCCGTAATCGCAATACCGTAAACTCCTGAAAGCACGGGAAAACGCTGTAGTCTCACCAGACCCCTTTATCGCTACCCGTGAGTTTGAATTCCAGGGCCGCCGCTGCAGCTAAACCCGGCAGCAAGCTTAAGCGGAGCGTGTTTTGGAGTTCTCCATTCATTAGCAGCCTCTCCCACTCCGAAACATAGAACCTGGCGGCTTGGGGGAAGATCGGAATGCGAAGAAATTTCCGCTTGAAGTAGACGCGTTCATTCCCGAAGCGCGCCGCATCCGTTACTAAAGCAGGCAGCGGAAGCGCGGCGCCGCCATAGGATTGGACATAACCGGAAACAATCGTCAGATAAGTTGCAAGGCCGCCCCAGAGTCCCGCCGAGCCCGCGAGAGCACGGAGGTACGGATAGTCGATCATCCCCGAATTTACCAGGCGAGCGGTGTCGGCTACATCGCACAGGCGCAGATAAAAGTGGCGATACATGCGCTGCAGAGTGCTGATCATCAAGCGATCCTCCGCGGCAGGCACGCGGAAGCTGTAGTTGCCGAAGGAATTGACGGACGAGCGCTTGACCAGCGAATTTGTGATCGCGACCTGTTCACCCGTCTGGCCGAGCCTTCCCACGTGCACTTCCACCAGTTCGGGCAAGCCGGGAACGACGAAGTTCCATTTTCCAGCGAGTCGGTCGCCCCAGCTACGCTCCGCGGTTTTCGCGTTGAAGCGTTTTTGCATGATGGCAACGATGTCCCCGCCTTCGGCACTACTGTAAAGATCGATATCGCTGCCGAGGTCGGGCCAGTGATCCAGCGACTTGATAACGATCAGGTCGCCAGCCTGCGACAAAGCCTCGCAAATCGGAGAGAGAAACGATAAAGCGTGCTCAATGCGGGCACGCTCCTTGACGATGGCACGATCTACCCAGTCGGAGTGGGCGCTGCCGGCGGCAAGCAGAACCTGATGAAGGCGAGGAAACCCCCGCATAATCACATGATGAGAGCTGGCCAGCGCCCAAAGCCCGCCGAACTCTTGCGGCCCGTAGGTGGCCAGCGCCTGTGCGATCTCCTGATTGTCAAGGAGCGATGAATTGCCTTGCGGCGATTTGGAAACGTTATCATCCGCGGCCAGCACGAGATGAGAGAGAAGAACTAACGAAGCGGTCGAATTCTTGGCGCGATCCATAGGTGTCGGTTGTTTGTGACGCACTAATCTCCAGCCCTTTTTTGATGTTAATAACGGGTTACAGGTTGGCGAGAAACACTGCGCGACAGTTCTTTGGCAATGCAATTCAGTGTCCTACGACTTGTGCAGACGTGCGGGCTGGCGCACCGTTGCAATTGCTGGCGGTTCGCTGCTCGATGGCAGTTCCCTCTTCGTAGTCGTTCCAAGTTTCGATCAAGAGAAATGGGAGAGGATGAGAAGAGTCATTGTAGCGGGTATAGAAATTCAAAGTTTCATCAAGAGTTTTTCCGCAGCCGTTCTGAATGTGGCGATTGAGGCCCCATTTCGCAGCAGAATCGTCGAAGCCCGGCCACGCTCCGCCAACTATCAATTTATCCGGATGCTTGTCCTTCATTGTCTTGTAAAAATTGTCGAGGTAAGGCTCGCCCCAATTGCTGCCGTCGGCGGCCCAGCCGCCAGGCCCAGGCTGCACCCAGGCGTAGGCTCCGGAAAAGTCATTGCCATATTGCGCCGGGGGTTCGTCCTTGTAAATCAACAGTGGTGGCTTCTCCCAATTACTGCAATGCTGCACCACGCGATCCCAGTTGACGCGCTTGCTCTTGGGAAAGATGAAAATCATCGGGCGGCCGTCGTAGGTCAGATAAGCGTCGCGGTGTTTGGCGGCGGGGCCGATATACGTGTCATAGGCTCGATCAAATGCGGCAAAGGCGTCCTCCGTAGCTTCGGCGTCGCCGTCTTCAGCTTCGTTGTAAAGGAGGGCAACCTGAAAGTGGCTGTCGCTGGCGGCTTCCTGCAAGAGTCCGAAGTTGTGGTCGGAATAAGGACGGCTCTGACCGTACCAGTCGACGACGAAGCCGGAAATTCCCATGCGCCGCGCCTGCTGAATCTGCTTGCGGAGAACTGCAGGGTCTTGGCTCGAGTAGCCTACATCCATGTGAGTGTGATCGCCGAACCAAGGCATGTAAACCGCGAGCAATTTGGGCGAGAGGGCGGGAGCTTGGCCGTTAAGCGAGGCTCGGTACTTGCCGGGCGTGGTGCAGCCGCCCGCGATGACAAAACAAGCCAGGGAAAAACAAAGCAACGCCTTATGCAAATTCAAGCCCCTCTTTCAAAGTTCGTGCGAAGCTCTCGACGCAGATTAAGATGCCGCGGGAAGGGGGGCGGTTGGCATGGATTCCGAAGCAATGACTGCGCTCTAAGTCATTGCAAGAACAGGCCTTAACGACACCCGATTAATGGCCTGCCGGAACAGCCTGCAACTGTCGAATCACCCAGCGATCGGCGCCCGGAGTCATCAGCACAACGAAGTGCATTACGACATGCTCATCGTGGATAATTTTTCCACCGTCAACGATTTGATGTTGATACTCGGCTGTGTCGCGCAATTCGATCACATCGCCTTCCGGAGCGTAAAAGACCGCTTCCAGTTTATGATTCTGGTCAGCATACCGCTGGCTGACGCCAGAATGTTGTTGCTGGTTCACGGTTTCGACAAGCTGATGTTTAGCCTCTCCGGCGAAGGGACCTTCGAGAGGATCGGCGGTGTTGAACTCCACCGCTTGCGCGATGCTGGTCCAGGCAAGGCGGTAATCGCGGACGACTCGTTGCTCGGTAAGACTTTCGATCGCACGCGGAGCTGCTTTGGCCACATTTATCTGAACGTGAACTGCAGCGTCGGCGCCCTGGAGATTTAACGAAGACGACACGAGTACGGCGGTGAAAAACACTACGCGGGAAAAAGGAGGGCGCGAAATATTTCTGGCGAAAGTCATTACTTGCCTCCGATGCGGAGTTCATTGCCCATCACCACTCCGGAGGCGACAGAAATGATGGCGGTGCTCGAGCCTTGAATCTGAGCGCGCGCTATGCCCTTCTTGATGGGCGCATCGACCGTGCTGCGAGTGTCGCCTTGGTTCGCGGTGAAGGTGACAATAGTGCCATCGGGCACGATGTTTCCGGTGCAATCATGGACTGGTTCAGTCTCGACTACGATTCCGGCAGCGGTGCGCTGGCCTTTGATTCGGAGGTTACAGGGATCGGATGCCACCTGTTGCACCGCGCGGCGGGCTGAGAGGTCGTCCAGAGAAGCTACGGCTTGCACCGGTCCGGCGGATTTACCGGATGACGTGCGAAACCAGGCGACACCCTCCTGCGTGCGCACTTGCCGCGAGAACGATGTTGCGGATCCCACTGTCAATTGGAAGTTGACGGTTGCGGGTGCCAGGACCAAGTTGCGAAATTGGTCGAAGGGAAGGGCGACGCCGCTCACCGCATCTCCCATCGATACCGGAACCCGCGAGGGATGGACGAGGAATGAAAGGCTGGCTGGCTTGGCCGCGCTCACGAAAAAGGTAGTGCCGTTGCATGATCCGGAGCAAACAATCGCCAGATACGCTCCGGCGGTGTGCAGGTCCTGGGCTTTGAGGTGAATCTCCTCGCCTAAATTCACCTCGCTCTTGATCGACGTTCCCGGACCTATCAGGTAGAACGTTGCTTTGCCGCTGCCGCTGGTTGAGATCGATGCTTCTTGGCCGGCGGAGGCGCCGCTAGGCACTCTGACATCTTGTGCACGCGATCTTCCTGCGGTTGCCGCCGCAAAACAGAGCACCGCGGCGATCAGTGTCAGGCGGTTCATTTAAGACGACCCCAGACTGTAATGATTGACGACAACATGGAAACTCTGCACTTTTCCGGCCAGGCTGCGCGGGATCTCCAGCGAAAACGGCTCAGAAGATTGCGGCAGCAGAGCGCGGTCCACATAGCCGTCGGAGACCCAGACAACTTTTCCGTTGTTGTCATAGAAACTGGCGATCACATGGGGAATGTTGACGGTCTGACCGCTCTCGTTTAGCAACTCGCCGTGCAGCACACTTTTGCCCTGGGCGTCGGCATCAATTTTTTGATTCATCACGCCGATCACAGGATCAGCGGTGGCGGGCACCAGCGCAGCTTTCACATCCATGCGAACGTTCTTCACGTCCCGCAGATTGAGTTTGGGGAAATCGATGCGGTAGGGCGAGACCTGCTTGGGCAAGAGAATATGCGCGATCTTGTCGAAGCTGGTTTCATCGTCAATCGGATTGTTCGATCCATCGAGAACCGTGGCATTTACGTTCACGAAGGCCGGCACAGTATCTTCGTTGACCACTTCGCCCATTACGACGACACCCTCTGCAGAGTCAACGGCATTCATGGAGGTGATACGGACGTGGGGCGCGTCGATGTTCTTCGATCCCCACTCGTCGCCAGCGCCTGCGGTGACCAGGTCCCAACGAAGATACGTTACCGGTACCACCTGCGCCGGAGTGTTGACGTTTTCAGGCTTGGGCCAAACGACCTTCCAGATGTCCCCGCTGCGGACCACGCGAAAATCTCGAACATCCTCAATTGGACCCACCGGCGTTGTCCAGTGCAAGCGTGTGCGCAATTGCGCCTCGTCATTCGTAGCGTGAAGGGGACGCGATTCGAAGCCTTCGAGATTCGACAAGGAGCGCAGGCTACCGTGAGAACCAAGCCAATCCTGAACGAAGGTGAGTTGGTCGCCGCTCGCATTCGCCAGTTCACCAAAAGCGCGGTCCCAATTGCGGCGCTGCAAATCCACCAGCAAATTGGTGAGCGCCTGATCGGGAGTGCTTGCCTTGGGAGTGAGGCCGCGGACCGCAGATCCAGCGGCAATTCCCACGGTGCCGTGCGAACCCCCGGCTCCCAGCACCGCCAGTGTCATAAGCAAAGCGGTCACCACGACGAGAGCAATTGGCAGAATAAATTTCATGGTTCGGCCTCAGGATACAAAGTGCTGCTCAGGATGTTCGGCGCGGATTGGCGCGGCCACCACGGCAACTCGCCGTTCCCCGGGCAGCAGAAGCTCCAGGAAAATTGCCAGGAAACTAACGCCGATGGGTAATATTCCCCACAGCAAACCCTGCCACGGGGCCGGAATCGCGTCCGATTCAACCCGGTGAGCGGGGGGTACATCTTCCTTCGACCACGCAGTAATATCGCCATTGTTAAAGGTTTCGATCTTCCGCCATCCAACAAAAGTAAGCAGCGGTTCGTAGTAGGGATCGTGGACGAAGATGTATTTCAGCCCGTAACGATTGGCGTGCTCGAGCATGGCGCGAAGCGAAGCCATTCCCGCTGAGCCATAGAACTTGGCATTGGTCAGCTGCGCCGATCCGTATTGGGTCATTTCGGGCAGGAGGCGGGCGGAGTTGTAATCTCCGTCCACGCTTCCGGCGCTGGTATAGGTAGAGACTTTGGCCAGATCGCTTCCAAAGCCCAGCGTAATGTAGCGGAAGGCGTCGTGGCCATCGCGGTTCATAAATTGAATTACCGGCTCAACATTAGTGGCTGTGCCGACGGAGCGATAGGGATTTGCCGTCAGCCACCACAGCGCCGCCCCAATGGTGCCAACGGACGCCAAGGCCAAAACCACCGCAGCCTTCACCTGGAAACGATCGAGCAATTGGATCACCAGCAGTCCGACGATAGGCATAGCCATCAGCGTGGCCCAAAAGGTAAAGCGCTCGAAGGTCAAGATTTCGTACGCACGGCCAAGCAGCCAGCGCGGCAGCGGCGTGGTCCCGCCGAGACCGAAGATCAACGTCATCCAAAAACCGCAGAGTAATGGCACCAGACGACGTGAGGCGGCACCGCGCAGGAAAATGAAAGGCAGGGCGACGATCAACGCCCCGTAGGGGATAACAAAATAGTTGATGGCCGTGGTGGAATTCAGCAGGAAATTCGCCCGGCTGTCGTGCGGAATCGGAATCTGGTGAATGGGATGTTGAATAATGGCCAGCCAGTATGGAAGGAGCACAATGCCGATACCTGCAGCCACGGCTACACCAAAGACCGCCGCTCGAGACAACACGCCCCCAACCGATCCCGCGACACGTTCTTCTCGCGCGTCCAAAAGCGCCAGCCAGAGAACAGGGCCCGCGAACAACACCACACCAAAGATGAGCGTCACGTGATGAGCTGCAGCCGCCGCCAAACTAACGGCGATTCCCTTGACCAGAGAGCGACCGCGAGCTTCGGTCATCCATTCGTAAAAGTAAGGCAAGGCGTTCAAGTAAAGCGCTGCGGACGCTACCGTGGCCAACTGACCGGCTTGGTACACCAGAAATGCGAGGGCTCCCAGAAAGACGCTGCCCAGCGCGGCATAACTGGCAGCTCGATCTTCCACCCATATTCGCGCAAACCGAAAAACTCCCACCGGCAGGAGCAGTACGGCCACCAATTGCACCAGCATGTACCCCATCTTCAGGCCCACCACGCTGGAAAACAGAGCGATCCACTGGTGGGTGAGGGGAGGATAGGTGGTCTGGGAAAACCCTCCGAACCATTTTTCGTTCCAGGGATTGAACCAGTGATGGATGTAGTGCGACGCGAAAAACATATGGAAATTCGCGTCGAAAGAGCTCGCCGGCAGTTGCATGAGCAACAAGGGCCCATGGACGGCCAAGGCCACCAAGACAATGGCCAGAAGAGGAATTGGACGAGAGTAGCTCTGCTGCGTGTTCACGAATTTAGGCCCCCCAAGGGTCCATGTCTCCATAGCCGTAGCGACGAACTTTGATTCGGAAAGCCTTCTAAGGGTTTACTCCCGTATTGCGACTTTGAATTCCGTAGATTCCGGTGCGCCTAAAGCAGCCTTAGCCACGGCAGTAGCATCTGATGTGGACCGCAGAAATACTGTGATGCGGGAGGTACACCCGAGACTTGGATAGAATGTGGTGACTTTGTGAAAAGCCGATTTCCGCTCACGACCTTTTGCATAGTTGTTTTTTTCGGATGCGCCTGGGGCCAAACTTTTGAAGTCAACCCTGGGGGTAATTCTACGTCCGGCAAACAAACCCCGAAGGCGTCAACCGACACGCCACAGAATTCTAGTCAAAGTCCCGAAATTGGCTGGGGATCGAGCATTGAAGTTGCCCGGCAGGCGAGGGCGGCGCAAGACGCGTTGAAACGCAATGACTATGCGGCGGCGGTCTCCTTTGCCGAACGCGCCGCGAAAGCCGCGCCACAAAATCCCGAGATGTGGTTTCTGTTGGGCTATTGCGATCGACTGGCCGACCACTACTCGGCGTCCGTCGACGCGTACAATCGCGGCCTTAAGCTGCAGCCTGGATCAGTTCGGGGCATGGCGGGACTGGCGCAAACCTTCGCCAAAATGGGCCGCACGGCGGAAGCTGAACAGTTGCTGAAGCGGGTGGTCGATGCCAACCCAAAGGACGCCAACAGCCTTCAACTGGCCGGAGAGCTGCTGCTCAACTCCGATGCCGAGCAGGCGATCGAGCTTTTGCTGAGAGCCGACCAGTTACAAGCGTCGGCTCACACTGATTTGTTGATCGCACATGCGTACGACAAGCTTGGCAAGCCCGACGAGTCCAATCGCTACCTGAATCGAGCAAAGGCTCGCGCGCCACGAGACCCTGAAGTTTTGCGGGCGGTGGCGGGACAATATCGCGATCAAGGGCAATATGACCAGGCCATCGCGGCACTGCAGTCGATTCCGTCAAAAAGCATGGACGTGCAGGCCGAACTCGCTTACACCTACCAACTTGCCGGCAAACAGCAGGAGGCGGCCGACATTTACACGCGCCTGGCTAAGAGCGCACACGGCAATCTAGGATTGATACTGAGCGCGGCGCAAGCCTTGGTGGGTTTGGGGCAAACCGATGCGGCTGAAGCATTCGTTCAAGAAGCAAAGAAGATCGATCCCAATAATTACAGAATGCACGCTATTGCGGGATCCATTGACGAAGCGGACAACCGCTTCGATGAGGCTAGCTCGGAATATTCGTTGGCCATCAAGAATCTGCCATCCACGGTGCCGGAAGGAGCGCTGTATCCCATCGAGTTGCGGCTGAATCTGTACGAACTCAAACAGCGCCAGGAAGACGAAGCCGGCGCCAAGGAGCAACTCGACGCCGCGATGTCCGCGATTAACCAGGTGAACGTGGCGCCGCAAGCGAAACCTGAAATGCTGCGTCTGCGAGCAGCAATTGAGGCCGGCCAGGGAAACACTGACGCGGCTAATAAAGACTTGCAGGATGCGCTGGCCTTGGCTCCCGCAAATGTGAATTCGTTGATGAATTACGGCAACCTGCAATGGAAACTCGGCCAAAAAGATGCCGCGCAAGCAACCTTCACCAAGGTTCTTGAACTGGACCCGAACAACCGGTCGGCACTGTCGTCCATGGGGTATCTTGCCCGGGATAAAGGCGATACCAAACTTGCCGAAACTTATTTCACGCGCGCTGTGAATGCACATCCCAAGGATTTCACGCCTTATCTCGCTTTAGGCGATATGTATACCGCCGCCCGAAATTTCAAGGCCGCCGAAGCGAATTATGAAAACGCCTTTCAGCGCATGCCCACCAATGCCCTGATCATTGCGGGTGGCGCGAACGCAGCTCTGGAGTCGCAAAATCGCGATCTGGCTAAACGCTGGCTCGACCGCGCCAAAGGCAAGATGAACGACAGCCCACAGGTCAACCGAGAGCGCGAACGCTATCTCACTTTGAAGGGCGACTACGCAGAAGCGGCAAAGTTGGGATCTTCTGTGATTGAAAAGCTTCCGCACGATCGCGAGGGAGTTGTTTATCTCGCCTATGATTTATTTTATCTGGGCCGCTACGATGAAGCCCTGGCATTGGTGACCAAGTACGAGCCGATCCTGCCCGACGATAAAGACCTCCCTTTGATCGCCGGCAATGTTCACGCCCACAACGGCCAAACCCGTGAAGCCCTCGAAGATTACAACCGGGCATTGGAGCGGGACCCGAAAATGGCCACAGGGTATGTGAATCGGGGATTCGTTTTGAACGATCTGAAGCAGGCGGCGAATGCTGCCAAGGATTTCCGAACAGCCCTCCAATTGCAACCGGATTACGGAGAAGCTCATTTAGGTTTAGCTTTCGCCTATTTGCAACTGCACCGGCCGAAGCCGGCGCTGGCGCAGTTGGAAACCGCGCAAAAGGCTCTGGGAAAATCCCACGCCTTGCGGCTGGCAAAGGCCGAAGCATTCCGGCAGGAACAGGATTTCGTGCATGCGGAACCCGAGTACAAGAGCGCACTGCAGGAAAATCCCAACGATCTGCCGACCGAATTGGCGTATGCTGACACGCTGTTTCGCCTGAAGAAATATTCGCAATCGATTGCGGCGATTGAACTAGCGCAGAAACTCGCTCCCACGGAGCCGGAATCCTACGCTCTGGAAGCGCAGGTGCATGCCAAAGAAGCCAAGCGGCCCGAAATGCTGCACGACATCCAGATGGCCGAGCGGTACGGCGCCGATAAGGTTGACATTCTGATGGCTACCGGCGGGGCGTTGTTGAGTACTGGCGACCGCGATGCCGCCATGCAGCGCTTCTCACGGGCGCTCGATATTCCCAACGGAGACCGCATTGGGGTGCGCCTGGCAGTTGCGCAAGTCTTCATGCGACAGGGTCACTTCGATGAAGCGCGGCGGCAGATTGCGCTGGGTTTTGCCGAGTCGCGGGTAGATGCGTCTCCGGTTACTCCGGAGGACATCACCGAGGCAGCCAACATCTTCTTAGCTATGCACGATTTCGATCTGGCCGAAACCTACTTCGACAAAGCACGCCTGGTAGGAGCAAACCAGCGCACCGTCAGCCTTGGCCTGGCAAATACTTACCTTGCCGAAGGCAAAACTCATAAGGCCGAAGACGCTTTGGCCAACCTTGGCCCAGCCGACGATTACCGCGACGACTACGATTACATGATGACGGCGGCAAATTTGTACCGCCAGCGTCAGGATACGGTACATGCTCTCTCGGCGTTCGCCCAGGCCAGCAGCGTCGCCTCTGAGCAGGACCAGACCACAGCGAAGACAGCGCAGTATGAACTGGCCAGCCAAGAGGGCCGGCAGATTACGCAAAACCTAAGCATCTCGCCTGAAGCTTCATTCGGCGGGGCACTGGAAGATATTAACGTCTACCAGCTGGATGCGAGAATCTTGCGCGTCACCAACAATCCCTCGCTGCTGCCGCCTCCCCGGCATTCCTATCAAAGCATGGGGCTATCGCACTACCGGCTGCATTTGGGAAACATGCCCGTGATCTCTGGATTTGTGGGCGAGAGTCTGACCCGCGGCCGCTTTCTCTTCCCCAGCACGAACGTGATCCAAAACCGCAACACGCTCGACACGATCTTTAACGGCGGCATCACTCCGATCCTGCATTTTGGTGCCAACTCGATTGCCTTTAACGGCGGCTTGCAATACACGATTCGCCGCGATACCGAGTCGCCGGTGTACATGAGTCAGAATCTGTTTCGCCAGTTTCTTTATATGTCGACCAGTTCTTTTCACAACTGGGTTTCTGTCAACGGCAGCGCCATTCATGAGTCGGGACCTTTCACCAGCCAGAATCTGAGTTCGCGCGATTTATCCGCGAGCGTGGAATTCACGGTGGGGCGCCCTTGGGGACGAACCTCCCTGCTAACCGGCTATACCGTGCGTGACCTTCTGTTTCATCCCTTAGTTCAGGAGTATTTCAGCACTTCGAGCTACATTGGACTGCAACATAAATTCGGCAGCCGCCTGACCGCAGCGTTGCTAGCTGAGGATTTGCGCTCGTGGCGAGTGCAAAACACAAACTACGCCATCGCCCAGGCTTTCTTACCTGGCGGAAGGTTCGAGTTCCGGGCTAATCCAAGATGGAACGTGCAGGGCTCGTTCCTACTCTCTCGGGGTTCGGGCTATCACGTATATGACAATGCCCAGAGCGAGTTTCTAGTTTCTTACACTCGTCCCTTGCACCAACAATCCCCCGACGCGACCGGAGGAGAACCGGCGCATCCTTTCCGCCTCTCCTTTGGCTTGCAGCAACAGACGTTTTACAACTTCACCGGCACTGCTTCGCGCACGACACTGCTTCCGGTGGTGCACTTCAATTTGTTTTAGAAACGTTGCGCCGAATCGATGCCCGAGACAATAAACAGCGATGTGACTGCTCCTTCAGCGGACGCGAACCCAACGACGGCGACCTCGCGCGCCAAAACGCTTAAATCTCAATTGTTGGGCGGAAGCCTTACGTTGCTGGCTGGCTCCGGGCTGGTGGGAGTTACCAACCTGGTGTACAACGTGGTGACGGCGCGAATGCTGGGCCCTACCGGCTTCGCCCATGCCACTGCGGTTTATACCATCCTGATGTTGATCTCAGGGATCACCCTGTCGTTTCAGGTGGTGTGCGCGAAGTATGTGGCCAGGACAGGCTCTGCGGAAGAGCGGGCTGGTGTTTTCGCAACCCTGCATCAGCGCGCATGGATGGCCGGCATCGGAATCGGACTTCTGCTATTTCTTTGCAGGCGGCCTCTGACCAGCTACCTGAACCTACCCGACCCGACGCTGATCTCTCTGCTGGCGCTGGGAGCGGCCTTTTACATACCCTTAGGCGTGAGGCGCGGATACATCCAGGGAGTTCACGCCTTCGGTCCGCTTTCCATCAACTTCATGCTGGAAGGGCTGGTTCGCCTGGGCGGTGCATTCTTATTGATCCTGATGGGACTAGGAGTAAAGGGGGCGATTCTCGCCAGCGTGCTGGCTGTAGTGGTCTCGTACTTTGCCGCCCTGCCAAGTCCCGGAGTCGGTTCCTTCAGTTTTCGCAGGATCGTAATCTCGGGGCGGGAGGGACTGCAAGCCATCGTTTTTTTCTCCGGCCAAACTATCATCAATAACTTCGACATTGTGCTGGTTAAGCACTTCTTCCCGCCCGCTGAAGCGGGATTCTATGCGGCGGTGGCGCTGGTGGGACGGTTGGTCAACATGTGCGCCTGGTCGGTGGTAAACACCATGTTTCCGGTTTCGGCCGGCGCCGGTTCCGAGGAGCACGAAGGTAGTCCGGTGTTGTTTGCTTCGCTGGGCATGGTTCTTTTAATCCTCTCCGTCCTGATCTTCAGCCTGTGGATGGTGCCTAACTTTCTTTGGAAAACTTTATTCGGTGCGCACTTTGCGCTCGATAACTTCGGCTCCCTGGCGCCTCTGTTAATCCTCTACGCCATCACAACCGGAATTTATTCCCTCAGTTCAGTGATCATTACGTATGAAATGTCGCGCAAGATCGCGAACACCAGCTGGGTGCAACTGGCATTCAGTGGAGCCTTAGCCGTAGGGATCTGTTTGCTTCACCACACGCTGCGCCAGGTCATTATGGTGCAGCTGATCTTAATGGTGGTTTTGCTCTTTTTGTTACTCATTCCCCTGCTGCGAAGCCGGCTGAATGCCGAGCCGATGCGGATTTACAGCAACCTGATTCTGCGGCGCGAACTGTCGGAAGAAGAGGTGATGGCGGAATTCTTGCGCAGTGAATTTCACCACCCTGAGTTCGAC
Source organism: uncultured Acidobacteriota bacterium (assembly GCA_963758565.1). Classification (GTDB taxonomy): domain Bacteria; phylum Acidobacteriota; class Terriglobia; order Terriglobales; family Acidobacteriaceae; genus Sulfotelmatobacter. The sequence goes on from CAVWVX010000003.1 coordinate 867,578, forward strand.
GAATATCGCAACGAGTTCAGCTCTCTGGTGCTGCATCCGGATCTTGCAAACACCCGCGAAAACTCGGTGCGACAGGCCTTGCTGTTCCTTAGGCGAGGCGCGATGTGGCGGGAGTTGCCTGCCGACACGCGATGGTTCGAAGTGGAATTGACGCAGGACGACCTAACCCGGGTCCGTTTCTTCCCACGAGCGCAATGGCGACGCGTAGCTAAGGGAAGTTTCTATTTGACAGACGTGATCGAACGCATTCGGGTGAAACTGCAGGAGCCCTTCCAGAGCGAATTTCTGTCAAAGTTGAGGACCCTGAGTTCCTCGGTGGAAGAAAGCCTGATTAACCCTACGGTTCTATTGATTGGAGTAAACAACACCGGGCCGCTGACCATTCTAGACGGCAACCATCGTATGGCGGCGGCCATGCTGGGTTCACAAGCATCCGCCTTGAAGCGCCTTCGCTTTGTTTGTGGGTTTTCGCCGGCGATGGTCCGCTGCTGCTGGTACTCCACCAATGTGAATACCCTGCTGCGGTACTTCACCAATCTTGTGCGCTACTTCTCGTACAATCCCGAGTCGGACATCGACCGCTTCCAGGAAAACGAACTCTAGTTAAGTCCGCCGCTTCCGACCGGTTACTGCCGCTGATTCACCGGCGGGACACTCTGCTGAGCAGGCGGTGTCGTGGGTTCTTCCACAACGGTATTATCGCGGCGGCGCAGCAGAATGGGCTCGCGCTGGCTGCGGCGTACGTTGCGGTCTTGCTGAACCTTCGCTTCCACCTTGGTATCGTTCTGGGCTGCCACTTGGGATAGCTTTGCCCCTTCAGCAGTGTGCCGCGTGGCTAAACCGACTTTTGCATTGGACCCGGCTATCGTCTGCGCCTTATCGTAAAAGAACTGCGCAGTCTCGCGGTCGCCTTCAATCTCCGCCAAATAGCCAATATTGTTCACGGCAAAAGCGTTGTTAGGGTCCAGAGCGTAGGCCTTGCGGAAAGCTTGCTCGGCGGCGGCAGGATCGTTACGATTTACCGCCGACACGCCTTGCACGTTCAGTGCGGCCACTCGAAGTTCCGGACTCTCCTCTTTGGCCAGTCGGTCCCGCAGGGCACGGGCATTCTGTGCCGCCATCTCGCTCACCGGCTTGCCTCGCCACGAACGGTTGAGAGTAACCACTGCGGCAGCGTCAGAGTGCGCCGTAGCAGCTGTATCGTAGTAGCGCAGCGCCTCCTGGGAGTCGCCTTCCATTTCTTTGGCGACGCCCATGTTATTCAGCGTAAATATATTATTGGGATCCTTCGCCAAAACCTTGGTCAGGAAAACATCAGCCTCCGGAGCACGCCCCTGCGATAAGAGCCGGACCGCTTCCACATTGTCATGATTGATCTGCAACGGCGAATCGGGAATAGCCAGCGCATCTTTGATCGAGCGGCCTTCCACTTTCCTGGAAGAAGCCCGGTAGATCACGGCTTCGGTGGCTTGCTGCCCAGCCAAAGCATAAAAGTTCAAGGCGCGCTCCACCTGCCCTTGCAATTCGGAAATATAACCGAGATTATTCAGGGTAAAGGGATCGTCCGGATCCAGAAGATAAGCTTTATAGAAAAGGGTTTCGGCCTTCTCGTAATGGCGCTTCTGGATGGCCTGCACGCCTTCCTGGTTGAGCCGCTGGACGGGAGTCAGGTGACTGCGCTTGGGGATGGTAACCTTAAAATCACGGCCGTAAACCCGCGGGGCCGCGGCGAGGGAAATGGCGAGGATACCGGCGACAATCCATGGCTTCCAGAACACTTTGACACCTTCTCGCAAATGGCAGAATCGAACCCACTTATGATGCCGTGGGTGAAGTAATGGTTTTCCTTTTTCGGGTGTGGTTTGAGACAATGGGGACTACCCTATAGCGCACAATTTGCATCAAAATATGGCGTCGATAACCAAAGAACGGGGAGCAAGAATGGGGCGTCTTTTGATGGGCACAGCGTGGGGGATTTTTCTGGCTATTTCCATGTTTGCCGGCATGGTGGATGGACAGGCGATGCAGGCTGCTACCACGCCGCCTACCAATAACACCGATCCGACCAATCCGGTTGCGCCGCGAAACGACACCCCTAGAGCTCCCAGTTCGAAGGATTCCGCGCCCGCCAAGGAAACCGCTGACTCAGTGGAAGTTGCACCGGAGATCACGGTGGATCCGGCCAGCCTTCTTCCCGATCTGCCACCGCTTCGCCCGGCAAAGGCCAGTCTGATCGGCGGCACCGTCAATAAATTAGATCGGGTAAAGGATGTGCTCACCATCCAGGTTTTTGGCGGCGGCAAAATGAAGATTTCGTTCGATACCCGCACCCACTTTTATAACAACACCGCCGCAGGCACGGCCGCTGACCTCAAAAAAGGTGATCGCATTTATGTCGACACTGTGCTGGATGGCAGCACTGTCTTCGCCAAGACGATTCGGGTGAAAAGCAGCGCCGCTGCAGGAGAAAGTCACGGTACGGTTCTCAGTTACCGGGCTGACAAGGGTGTAATGGAGTTGCGCGATTTGCTTTCTCCGCAACCCTTGAAAATACACATCACGTCGCAGACGCGGATCATTGAGGGCGACCATGCTTCTTCTGCCGGCAGGCTAATCCAAGGTACTCTGGTGGCGGTGAAGTTTGGCGCTCAAAAAGAGGGCGACGTCGCCAGCGAGGTCTCCATACTGGCGGTTCCCGGCGCCAGTTTCACTTTCGCGGGCACCGTGACGGCGGTGGATCTTCGCTTGGGAATTCTCGTGCTCGACTCGTCGGTAGATCACAAGACGTACGAGGTGTCGATGGATCCGTCACTCATTCCGGCCGACGATAGCTTGCGGCCGGGAGCGGACGTCACTGTGGTCTCGCGCTTTGACGGCAGCAAGTATGTGGCGCGCACGGTGACAGTCAATCCTACCGCACAGCACTGATAGTTTTCCTGGTGGAAATCAGGCTGTCTCTAGCAGAGGTACGACTTACTAATTCCCCAATACGGCCGAGTTGCAAGCTCCACTGGTATTTTGCTGCGGGATCTGGCTTGGACTTGGGGGTGTCGCCCACGGTGCATTCGTGAAGTTAAAAAACTCCGTCATATCCATCTGAGCCTGATCGCGCTGCGTGAGCGGCGGCAGGTCAAACCGCGTCTCAATAAAGGTAAGGATGGCGGTGTAATCCGCAGCCGTGTGCGAAATGTAGTTCTTGATGGTGAAGGGCGACACCACCAGCAGAGGGACTCTGAAGCCGGTGTAGTTGAAGTCGCAGTTCGCTCCACCGCCGCTGGCGCTGCCGCAAATATCCGTAGAAGGCAAATCAATGGGCGCGATGCCATCCGGGTTCGGCATGGGAACTGGAGGAACGTGATCATAAGTTCCGCCGGCTTCGTCATAAGTGAGAATGAAAACAGAATCCTTCCAGGACGGGCTGGCCATGAAGCCGTTGATAAGGCTTTCGACATAAGCCGCCCCGGTCTGCACATCGGTGTCGCTGCTGGGATGTTCATCACGGTGCGAAAGATAGCCGGGTTCGATGAAGGAAACGGAAGGCAAATTTCCGGCAGCAGCGTCGGTCAGGAAGTCGGAGGCATCTACAACATTCGCGGGTAAAGGGTTCGGAGGAGCGAAGTTCTTGAATTGCGTGAGGTAAGTGCAAAAGCCGGTACCAGACGGAGTGGTGGCATCGCCGTGCGCATTGATCCCGCCCGCAGGCGCGTAATCGGTGGTTACTCCGGTCGGGCAAGTGTTGTCGGTGGCATAAATTTTCCACGACACACCGGCGGAATTTAGCAAGTCGAAGATGGTCTGCGCCGAGAGCGCGAAACTATCGCTGGGAAAGCTTCCCGGAGGGTATGCATAGCCTTGCGAGGTCGCAGCATAAAAATACAGCCGGTTCACCTGCGTGCGATCCATGACTGGAGAGAACCAGTTGTCCGAAGTGGCAAAATTCGAGGCCAGATAATAGTAATAATTCAGATCGGTGCCATCGTAATAGCCCATCGCCCTGACGCCCGCAAGGTCAGTGAACGGCGGGTTGGCGCCAGCTGCGTTTTCATCATTGGCATACTTCCCCGCGTTGTACACGTAGCCGTCCATCGTAGGTGTGCTCGATGTCGGGTCGCTCAGATTCCAGTCCAAATGGCTCTCGTTCCAGGAGGGACTCAAATTGTCCATGCACTGGGTCGCCAGGTGAAACGCGCTGACGGTTCCGGGACCTTGATACGCCGGATTGGAAGCATTGGCGGGCAGACCATTCAAAGTCTGTGAAGGGTATCCATGGGCCGCCCAATAGGCTGGCAGTTGGCCAAAATAAGTGTCGAAGGAGCGATTCTCTTGCGCCATGACCACGATGTGATTGACGTTGGACTGCAACGCCATGACGGTTGGGGAAACAGGTCTCAAACCCTGGCATCCACACATCACCAGAGTCAAGATCGTCAGGCCAGCGACGGCGGACATCGGGCAGGACTTTACCATGAAAACCTCGCCAAACATTTTGGGTAAAAGCCCTAGTAGGATGATGGTTGCGGTGGAAATGTTGGCCTGAATCTCCCACCAAAAGAGCTGTGATCTGGCTTTAAATTGCTGATACTAGGAAGTTTGTCAGCACCCCTCGAGAACATCCACAGGCCCGATTTGAATGTGACATGCGTCACATGGTTTCAGTTTAGATACTACAGACTTCGAGAGCGCAAAGTTCTACCCTCGGTAAAATCACGATCTTGCATAGCTTGTAGTTAACGATGTTTTCCTGGGGGCGCACTTGAAAACCGTGATGCATATGTGTCTCTTGACGCTGCTGAGTGGGGTGGCAGTGGCGCAATTCAATACCAACTTGGATTTGAACCAGGGCGGCTGGCAGAAGTGTGTTCTACCTTCGTGCAATCCCGGTGGCACTGGGATTCCAACCAGCACAACCATTGCAGAAACGGGAACGAAATGGCCTCCTAACTCCCTGGAGCTTTCGGTTTCAGGTCCAGAATGGACCGACTTTCTGGCGTACGACAAAGTTGGAGCAACCCAATCTACGTATTTCCAGAGCGATTTTTCTCTCTACATCCCCGGAGGAATTCCGTCGGAAAACTACGACGCGCTGGAATACGACATCTTTCAATATCTCGCCCCTTACGAGTTCATGTTTGGTAGCCAGTGCGTGATGGGGGCCAACTGGCAGGTTTGGGACGGACTCCACAACCAATGGGTCGACACTCCCCTGGCCTGCTCACTGCCCGCTGGCAAGTGGCACCATCTGCAGTGGTGGGTGCATCGTGTCGATGGCGATACCAGCTGCGAAGGCTACCCCTGCATGCACTTCGACGTGCTTGGCATCGATGAAGTCTACACCGAGATCGCAATGATCGAACCCGCTGGACCGATGCCCGCCGGTTGGTCCAATAACAGCGGACTGAATTTCCAGATCGACACCAGCGGCGCCAAGAGCAAGGCTACGGCGACAGAATACATTCAACACGTCAATTTGATTGAACTGGGCAATTAGAGATAGCTCAGGCGAAGTGATGTATTCGCCAATTGACGGGACCTTGCAGACGCCGTTGATCTTTCGGACATGACCCTGCGGTCGGAACCAAAGTTCTTAGACCGTTGTTATCTTTCCTCCCCCTCGATGCGGCTTTAACCTGACAGCGGTTTCCCAGACAGACCCGGTTCGCAATGAGGAAATTTATAGGCGGGCGCGCCTTTCTCATTGCGGCTACTTGCAAGCTCCTCGGCAAGACCCCGCTCCTGAGGACGGATGCGTCAAAACTTTTTTCCTATCGCTGCCCTTTCATTGGCATTGTCTGGCGTGGGTTTCGCCGGCACAAACTACGTGGTCCCCACTACAACCCTTAGCGCGCAGACCGCGAATAATACCAGCGCAGCCAACAGCTTTGCCACCCAATCCAACGGGAACCGGGGCGCCGGAAATATCAGCAAGGTCGATGTTCACTCCCTGCTGTATGCTGGTGCGACCACTAAAATTTATGCCCACCTGATGGTCTGGTTCGGGCAATCGAACCACATGAATATCGGCTACAGTTCCACCGATCCTACGCAGATCACGAATCAAATCAACGACATGATCAGCCGCGGCATCGACGGCGTGATCATTGACTGGTACGGTCCTAACAATTCCAAAGATCAGGCCACGCAGTTAGTGATGGCAGAAGCCGAAAAGCATCCTGGCTTCACTTTCGCCATCATGGTCGATCAAGGCGCGATCAAAGATTATTCCTGCTCCGGCTGCTCTCCTCAACAGGGTTTGACCAGCATCATGCAGTACGCCGAGCAGACTTATTTTTCTTCACCCGCCTACATGACGAAAAACGGGCAGCCGGTCGTCACCAACTTCGACATTGATCTTTCCTACTCCATTGACTGGAATGCGCTGAATGCCTCGTTGAGCACGCACCCGCTCTTTCTCTTCCAGAACAATAGCGGCTTCACCCACGTCCTGAGTGACGGCAGTTATTCCTGGGTCATGCCGACCACCACAGACTACGGCATGAGCTACCTCACAAGTTTTTATGACACGGCAATGACCTACTCCGGGCTGCAGACTTTGGGAGCAACTTACAAAGGTTTCAATGACAGCCTGGCCGCTTGGGGATCCGGTCGCATCATGGGGCAGCAGTGCGGAGAGACTTGGCTGCAAACGTTTTCTGAAATCAATGGTCTCTATAACTCCGGCAAACAATTGACTGATTTGCAACTCGTGACTTGGAATGATTACGAGGAAGCGACCGAGATTGAATCCGGGATCGATAACTGTTTTTCATTGTCGGCGTCCTTGGCGGGTAATTCCTTGCAATGGACGATTCAAGGGAATGAAAACACCGTGGACCACTACACGGTCTATATCAGCACTGACGGCCAGAACTTGATGCCGCTCGGCGATACCGCGCCGGGAGATCGCTCCCTCAATCTGTGTGGATTTCCCATCCCGACCGGAAGCTACCAGTTGCTGATCCAAGCGGTGGGCAAACCCAGCTTGGCGAACACCATCACCGGCAGCTTGAAATACGCTCCGGCCTGCAGTTCTGGAGGAGGCTCATCGAGCACCGTCGCCTTCAGCGCTTCGCCGAACGCGGTCACTATACCGGCAGGGCAATCGGGAACCTTCACGGTCACGGCGAAGCCGCAGTCAGGGTCGTTCAATAGCCCCATCACCCTCGCGTGCAGCGGAGTCCCCAGTGGTCTGCAATGCGCTTTTTCTCCCGCTACTATTACTCCCGGGAGCAGCACCGCTACTTCGACTCTCACCATTTCCGCCCTTACCGTTGCCGCTGGAAGCCTGCCGCAGCGGAGTAACTCGCTCCCAATCCAAGGCGCTTGGCTCTTGCCCGTCGGCATGATTGGCTTCCTTTTCTCCCGCGGTACGAAAGGCAGAAACGCTCAATTCCTTGCTGTGTTTGCCGTTCTTGGCCTCGGAATCTTCAGCGCTTCCTGCGGCGGAGGAGCCGGCAGCAAAGTCCAAAGCGCCGTACCTGCTGCCAGCAATTACACCGTGACCATTGTTGGAAGCTCCATTCCCATGCAGCTTTCCACCACGGTCAACATCGTCGTCCAATAGCCGCTTCCGGCTTCTCGGAGGCAGGCTATGAATGGCTGAGCGATGAACACCTCGGGGCGAGTGGCGGGTCATCATTCGCAACAGAAGCGCCTTCGATGGCACCCAATTCGGCAGCCTACGAAAGCGAGTAACTCGCCGCAGGTCCTCAGTGCGCTGTTGCAACTCAAAATGACGCAGATACTTCTGCACGATGGTGGGCATGGTCATGCGCAGAGCGGTGGAAAAATTCTGCAGCGCCATCGCCTGCTGCTTATCCGGATTGTTTAGAAAATTCACCAGGCTGGCCGCCAGGTCGTCTGCGTCGCCAGGTTTGTAAAACTCCATGGCCAGTTCTTCGCCCTCGCCCATTTCGCGAAAATCCGGAAGGTCAGCACACAAAATGGGCACGCCATAAGCGCACGCGAGATGAGCAACCCCACTGCAACCTGTAGAAGATGAATAGGGCATCACTGCGATGGAAGAGCTTTGGAACAACTCAGGCAGTTGATCTTCGTGCACATATCCGGTAAATTCGATCGCCGGATTTCCCGCGCACTTCTTCTTCATCGATTCCACATAACCCGATGCCTGCGGATGATCTCCCCCGGCAATAACGAGTTTGGTGTTGGGTAGCTGTTTGATCACTTTCTGGAACGACTCGACCATCAATTCTAGGCGCTTGTAGGTTCCCCATTTACCGAAGGCGAGAATGCGGTGCTCAGGATTACCGCGCCGCTCGAAGGCCGGATATTCCGGTCTGCGCGTAAGAACGCCATGCGACCTGACGTGGACATTCTCGCTGCCATACTTATCGGAAAGAATGCTGCGATAGCCGGGCATGAGAACGGAAACCGAATTCGAAAGCAACAACAACCGCGTGGCCAGCGCACCGGCGGTGCGGTAGAGACGGGCGTGCTTAATGCCGGCATCCTTCAAGTTTACCGTGTCCATCAGATGGTGCAGAGTGACATGGGTATAAGAACCGCTTAAGCGAGCTAACGCGGGCGTGAGAAGGCCCATAAACGCGTTCAGTGGATTCCGGCCGAAGGTACTGAAAAGCAAATTGAACCAAACCACATCGGGCTTTACTTTTCCCAATGCGAGTAGGATCCGAAGCGAGTTTGCGGGATCGTCGAACGACCAGCAGCGCTGCACATCAAATCCTTCCAGTTCCGGTTGCGGCGGCGACATTTTATCGGCAAGAATGGTCAGGCTGATAAAAGGATTGCGACGCAATTCCTGGGCAATGTGCAGTCCATACTCGCTCAATCCACCCTGGCTGGGTGGGAAGGTCGTGACCAGACAGATTTTCATTGCGCTCTTGCCCCCGCGTCCCAGATTCGATGAGTTCGCCTCAACATATGTTGCTATCTGCCTGAAAATAAAAGACTGATTGGTTCATCCTTGGAAAACGTCCGGTAGGTTTTTGTTTTAAGGCAGCGCGGGTAATCCGGAATACTGTGGTTGGGGGCCGGACAGCTTTTGGAGAAATATGTTTCTGACTTTTGCCGCCATCGCGTCTACCGATTCAGCTTCGATCACAGTGATCGCGCCCGTTAAACGCGCCATGGTTAGATAGGCTTCCCGGTTGCGGTGAAGAAAATCGAGAGGGTATTCCGGCTTACGGGCATAAGCCAAATCTGGGTCGGCATCGATTAAGTACGCAACGTCGGGCTGGGGTACAAACTTTAATAGGAAGGAAATGAAAAACCTCGTCAGCCAACCCCTCAAGGGAAGATTGGCCAGTTCATCGTAGATGTAACGGTCAAAGATCACGACGTCTTTGCCGCTTTTGCGAGCGTTGAAAGTCATCCAGGTGAGATGGATGGCGTCCAAAAAATAGAGACCGAAGCGAACGAAGGTGACAGGCCACGAGGTAACGTTCTTGTCGCGCCGCTGCAGTGGCTTCTCGGGAGAGCCAACTCCCTTATCTCCCTTGAATGCGACGTGGCTGCTGAACTCGCGGAATTTGGAAAGCACCACTATGTCATCCCAAAACGTGAGCATGTGCACACTCATGCCAATCTCGCCCAGCCACGCGTCGAGTGCAGCAATCTGGGTGGACTTCCCCGCTCCATCGATTCCCGAAAAACTAACAATCTTCACGTTTACCCAGCTCCAGATGAGTCCGCCCAAGAAATTTGATTCATAGAATACCCTGATTTATCGCCAGGGTCTCAGTGCGCCCCGGGCGGTTTGCTCGAGGTTGCCGCGGTCAATGCAACTACTGAGCCAACAGCGACTCCGGCCCCAACCAGAGCGCCCATTCGCAAGACAATCGTTCGAACGCGCCGCTGTTTCGCGGGCGCGATGGCCACGCCTGCGGGCTGCGATGCCGCGACTCCGCTGGCATTTGGCGACTCGGCTACGGCGGTCCCCACTGGCGTTTGCGAGGATGATTGCGCGCGCGCAGCTACAGGCTGCTGCTGCGAACCAGGCGAAGGATTACTGCTAGCCGCTTGTGTCGCCTGCTGGGCCTCTGCCGCCTTGGCGACGGAGGCTCCCGGACTGTCGGGGAGTTCGCCAATGTCAGCCGGTTGGGTGGCACTAGCGGTTATTACAGAGGCCGATGGTAGAGCGTTGTACTCCCCGCCAGCCGTCTGCTGCGCCGCCAAAGGCGTCGCTGATGCCCAAATCGCTGTGAGGATCAAACCACTGCATCCTAAATGCAGCAGTGCCTTCTTACATGAGTCCACGGTCACCCCCGACACGCAGATAACGATTAGCTAGCTGACTTTAAGTCCGCCACTCCGTACGGCACCGAGTACCAAGGCAGGCTTTGCGGCTCCTCCGCCGATGCCACAGCCTGGAAGCTGCGCGCAGCTTCATCCGTGCTTTCGTAAACTTCAAACAAGCGATCGACCCGCATCAATTCCAGGATTGCGGCTGACGCCGAAGAGAGCGCTGCCAGCTTTAAATCTCCATCCCGTTTCATCGCCTCTTCCATGCATTGCAAGAGCATTTCGATGCCGGCGCTGTCCATGTGCTGTACCTGGGAACAATCGAGTACGACACGCGGACGATGACCTTGCAGTAGTGGCTGCATGTCCGCCATAAACACCTTGCCTTCGGCAAGGTTTAGGTTTTCCGGCAGTTCCATCACGATCACGGGACCTCTGGTATGCATTTCACTCACCCCTGGATAAAATTGGCTCCGAGCTGCCATGCTTCAGGCGCCGGAGAACGTTTTTGTTGAAAACCGGCGACCATTTGCTCTGGATAAGAGTATTTGGTTCGCCTACCGTCTTTCACTTCCGCAGTCGAACGCATGACACTAGGATCTGAAATTTCGACCACCACGTCGTGCCCCAGACTTAGCAGCTTGTTCCCGCTGGCTACGGCGTGGCAAACATCCAGCCAGATGCCTACGCTGGTATGAGGAAGAATCGAACTGTCTTCAATGACCGTGCCGCAGTCGATACAGCAATCCCGCTCAATGTTGCTGCATCGCGTGATCAAAGTATCCTGCTGCACTTTGGCGCCCCGGCCGATGAAGGCAGGAGCGACGATGCGGGCTCCACGGTTAATCTCTGCCCGCTCCTCCACCCAGATCCCGGGCCGTATTTCGCGCCCTGAAGGCCGCATTGCACAACGGCCGGAGAGCGCATCCGATACCAACCGTCGCAAATCTGCCGCCTGTTTTAGGCTATTTACGTAATCGCGCGTGAAATAAGAAGCCCTGGCTTCTTCCGGAGTGGTGAACGAACTCTCCAGATCATTCTTAAGCGCTTTATCGCAGGCGACGACCCACAAGTCCAAAGGGCCTTCGCTGTTCAAACAACGCGTAACCGGCTGGCGCGCCTCGCGATGGAAGTAGAAAAAGTCCAGCAGATCGGTTTCCGCATACAGATTCGCGGAAGCTACAAAAGAATGAGCAATGCCTCGATCGGAATACACTTTCAAAGTCTGAGCAATGCCTGTAAAAACATCCTCGACTTGTAGGATCGTGACCTGGACATCTTCGATGCCGCGACCCACCGGCACAGAGAACATCCTGTTGTCCGTCGCCACCAGAATGGTCACCGCTTCGGCGTCGGCCCGGGCGAAGCGCTCGATCGCCCGTTCCACCATCGATCGCCCTAGAATATCTGTGCATGCCAGTGGTTGCGAGGCCAGGCCCACAGCTCCCTGCAAGGCAGACGAGCAAAAGCTCTTACTCTCTGACTCTGCCCCGATCACTAAAATCGCTCCTAAACCCACAGACTTTGTCCTCTCCCGATCTCGTGTGGAATCTCGTGGTTCCTTTACAGTCGTTACTTGCTAACGCCGCCATAGGACAGCGAAAGCGACGGACGCGGAGTGCTCTTGTCGGAGGCCGCCGTCTCAGTGGCTTGATTAGCCGCCGGGCGCCGCAAAATTCTCCGTTTGGGAAAGAGCAAATCGCGCATCTTCATCTTGGCTTTGTGGAGTTGGGATTTCGAATTGCCCACCGAACAATCCAGCATCTTGGCAATCTCGTGGTGCTGAAATCCTTGAACTTCGTGAAGGGCAAAAATCTGCCGGCAGCCTTCGGGAAGTTCCTGCATGGCGCGCCGCAAAGCAATGCGATCAATCGCACCGCTCAAACGGGGATCTGCTTTTCCGATGTCGCGGCGCAGCGATGGCGATTCCGCCGAGACGGGCTCGTCGAGCGAAACCAGCGGAGGAGCTTTCCGGCGGCGCAACTTCATTAGAACGGTGTTGACCGCAACCCGGTAGAGCCAGGTAGAAAAAGCCGAATCTCCCCGGAATGAACCCACGCTGCGGAAAACCTGCAGGAAGGCTTCCTGGGTAAGGTCTTCGGCTTCGGCAACATCTTTGGTCATGAGCAGACACACGGAATACACGCGCTTCTTGTGACTCTGGAAGAGCGTGGCAAAAGCCTGTTCATCGCCGCTCTGCGCGCGCTGAACCAGGTTGCGTTCGGACTCGGGCCGATTCGTTTCTTCGCTGGCCCCGATGAAATTCGTTGCTGTCGCTGGAATCACGCAAGTCGCCACTGTAGTCTCCTTCAATCCGTAGGGTGCTTGTGTCTGTGCTCTCGAACTTCCGGGAGCATTCCACTTCCGATTAAGAGATTAGCGGCAACCCCTGCTGCGGCCCATAAGGGTGCTCCTGTAATTGACTGGTAGACTTGCTGTACAACCCCTAGGGACCCCTAGGTGCATGCAAATAAGCAATTTGTTTCCTTTCCAGAGAAACTTTTTATGCAAGGCCGGGTTGAGCGATGCAACTGGAGCATCCGGCGCGTTTTTGCACTCCAAAAAAATCCCGAGGCCGCAGCCTCGGGGGTGGAAAGAATAATTAAAAAATAGTTAGTACAGCTTGAATCCGACTTCCACGCTGATCTGCACGTTTACCGGGTGGCCGTCTTTCATCGCAGGCTGGAAGCGCCACTGTTTCACCGCATCCACGGCACGGGCGTCGAGGCCAAATCCCAGCCCTCGAACCACGCGGATGTCTCGCGGCTTACCTTGGTCGTCCACGATCAACCAAAGAATGCACGTACCTTGCGTCTTGGCATTTCGCGCTTCTTCCGTATATTCCGGGTCCGGCGTGGTAATGGCCTGAGGCGCGGAGATTCCGCCGCCTACTTTATAGACGCCCCCGCCGATGCCGCCGCCGCTGCCTGTGCCCACGCCGGCACCGTGACCCACACCCACGCCGCCGCCAGAGCCTGAACCGATACCACCGCCGGATCCAACTCCATTCGAGGGAGGAGCGGAAGGCATGGGCGCCGCGCTGGGATTGCCCAGATTCGGCATATGATTGTCGGCCACGCGAACCTGAGGAGGAACCACTACGGTTGGTGCGACCGCAAGCTTGGGGTGTTCATTCCGAACCACAATCGCGGGGGGAGTAACCTGCTCCAAAGCGAATTTGGGCAATTTCCCCTTCGTCTCTGGCAATTTGTCGTGGTCACCGCCGCCACCGCCGCCGCTCACCACTTTCTTTGCAACAGGCATGGCGTAAGAATCGGGAGAGGGCGCAATCAGAGTCACTGTCTCATGTTTCTGAATCTGCTGTACCACTTGATGACCGAACGTAATTCCACTCAGGATCAAGCCCAAGGCCACCAGGTGAACGATCGCAGACCCCATTAGACCGTTGGAGCGGTAATTATTGAACTGTCCCCATATTGCTTCAGGGGCAAGAGCTTGTTTATGGTGCAAAGACGGCTTTCCTTTCATCGACCAATCCGCGCGTCCGGCATACATAGGTTCAAGCGCGAGGGTGGAAGAGGCTGGGGATATTGCGTAAGGGGCGTGGCGACTTGTTTGAGTATTCGGCATTGGCGCTCCTAAAGCTCCGGCAAAAATTAAGTTTCTTAGCGCTTTTCCGCTCTGGGGTAGAAAGCGGAAGAGCAGTTGACAGAAGTTAAAGTGGCGGGATCCGATGCTCCCGCCGACCTATTACAATTTGAAGACATCGGCTTCAAAAACCCTGCTAGAGCCTGCCTGCCAACAACAAGACCAGAAGGATCACCACCACCAAGCCCAGACCACCGCTCGGGTAGTACCCCCACGACCGGCTGTAGGGCCAGGCGGGAAGAGCGCCGACCAAGAGCAGCACCAGCACAATAAGCAGAATCGTCGACATGACATCCTCCAAATCATGATTTGCGAACGCAACGCTTACTCAACTCGAAATAGCAGGCCCGGTAGCTCGAGAGCCCACCGGGCCCGCAACAAAGTCACGACCCGGGGCGGTTAGCGGTTAGAAGAATCGCCGCTCGCCGGCGACTTCATTTCGCTGTGCTCCTTTGATTGCCCGGAATACCGGCGGACAGCAGCCAGAAACGGCTCGCTTGATTCCTTGGAATGAATTTTTCCATTCAGTATTTCGGAGAAAGGAACAAACTTGCCGTAGAGAATCCGAGTTTCATCTTTGTCCTGTGTGATCGCCGATCCGTTAAGATCGATTCCGGCGAAGACGCCGCGAGCGCGCGAATAGGTTAAAACTTCAGCTCGCATCTTCCAGTCTGTATCCGCAGCCGCGTCGCGTCCAACTGGACCGGCTGCAGCGGAAGCGTCGGCACCCAGCTTGAACTTGCTCTCCAGAAGGTGCTGCATTCCCTGATCGTTCATGACTACCATGACCAGATCAACCGCCTGTCCGCCAAGCTGCAGTCCCCAGCTTCCGCCGGTGATTGTGAGGGGCGCCGGAGCGCTCCACGCGCCGCTGGCCGTACGGCAAGTCGCGAAACCTTTACCGTGGCTGCCGCCGAAGCCTACGGCGATTTTCACCATGGACGGCACTACAGCGATGCATTTCGCGTCGCTCATGACCTTGTCTGGAATGGCTTTATCCGGAACTCCCATGATCTCGTTCAAAACCTTCGCGGCTGACTCGATACGCTTATCGACGTCTGAATCCTTATCATCGGCCCATGCCATGCTTGCGAGGATTAAGAAAGCGGCCCCGAGCACCACCAGACTTTTGTGCATCCTGAAATTCGTTTGCTTCATTGTTAAACCTTCTTCCGTGCTCGACGCGAGCAGCTATAAGTTGCCTTGCGCTATCCACACTAAATTCCCCGGACCGTCGCTTCCATCCGGTTCACCCTGTAAAACCATCCAGTACTTGCCCCATCCGAATGGCGCCAGCGGGATATATCTGAGGGCGAGTAATGCCAATTCCTGAAGCGGATACAGCTTTGCCTGTATTGAAGAAGACGACAGAACATGTCGGGCACCCAGGAACCCTGACTTTCGAACAAAATTGAGGGGAATGCCAATGTGTCTGATGATCAGATGAGGCTAAACAGCGGGAGCGGCTTTGAGGAGTTCCGTCTTACGAAGTTAATACTGCGCTGGCCTCGCGCAGCACGGAACGATATGGAATCATCAGTTCAACCAAGGTTCCGGGGTTGGCGTTGGTTAAACGTAGTTCACCACCAAACTCCTTGGCGCGTTGCTTCATTCCGCCGATGCCAACGCCGATGCTATCGGGTTGTTGTTCGGCAATTTTCTTGCCGATTCCCTTACCATCGTCGCGTACTCCCACAACGATGATGCCATCTTTCTGCGCCAAAGTAATCCAGACTCTACTGGCTTCTGAATGACGAAACACATTGGTGAGCGCCTCTTGCACAATGCGGAAAACGGCGGTCTCGACCTCCGCTCCCAGCCGGGGAAAGTCCTGGGGATCTACTTCCAGGGTTGTTTCAATACCGCTTCGCTTGGTGAGACCCTCCACGTACCAGGAAAGCGCTGAAAGCAGGCCGACTTCATCCAACAGTGGAGGATGCAACAAATGGGACATGGTTCGAACCTGTTGAATCGCACGATCTACAATGCTGCTAGCTTGCGTCCAGGTTGGGTCGGGAGGATGGTTGGACTTCTGCATAATCATCTTGTCCAGCACCATCTTGGCGACGGCCAGTTCCTGTCCCAGGCCGTCGTGCAGGTCGCGCGCCAGGCGGCGGCGCTCCTGATCTTGCATGGTCATCAGACGAACCGATAAGCGCCGCAATTCATCGGTCCTGCGATCCACCATTTTTTCCAGCTCCGCGGCATTGTCGCGAATAGATTGTTCCAGCAGTTTGCTGTCGTGAATATCGGAACAGGTTCCATACCACTTGACGATGTTTCCGTCTTCGCGAATGGGTAGGGCCCGGGCCCGGAACCAGCGATAATTCCCATCTTTCGACCGCATGCGATATTCCGCTTCGTAGTTGGCACCGGATTCCACGCAGGACAACCAGTCTTTCATTGCCTTGTCGTTATCTTCAGGATGCACGTAGTCCAGCCATCCGAAACCGCTGGCCGAACCGAGCGCGGCGCCCGTAAAATCGTAAAAACGGTCGCTGATGTAATCCCGCGAGCCGTCCGCCTTACGGCTGAAAATTATGTCCGGCGCGGTATGGATGATTGCATCGAGTTCCTGATTCTTACTGACCAGTTCGGTGTTCAAGTGCATCAGGAGTTCCGCTTTGCTGGCCAATTCTTCGGTCCGTTCCAGTACGCGCTGCTCCAGATCGCGGTTAAGGGTTTCAAGCAGGCGCGTCTTGCGATGCAAATCGGCAAAGACCCGGACTTTTGCGCGCAAGAGTTCAGGAACGACTGGAACCGAAACATAATCCACTGCGCCGTGCTCGTAACCTTTGAGCTGGTCTACGTCGGTCAGGTGGACGGCCGAAACAAAAATAATCGCGGTGCGCTGAAAGCGGGGATGCTGGCGAATCATCGCCGCTAATTGGAAGCCATCCAGTTCCGGCATGCTCACATCCATCAGCACCACAGCGACGTCAGTTTTCAATAATATTTCGAGCGCTTCCTTTGCGGTGTTGGCTTTGATCAGGTTCTCGCCCAGTCCGCCGAGCATGACCTCATAACTGAGCAGCTTGGCGGGCTGATCATCGACCATGAGGATATTAATCTTCTCGTTCGGACTCATTCCAGAAACATCCTTTCAAAGTCGGCGATTCTTCGTATCCAAAAAGCTAACTAGCGGTGTAGCCACATGCGCAACGACGATAGCAGTTGCTCAGTGTTCACTGGCTTAGCTAGGTATTCCGAGGCGCCCGCTTCCAGGCATTTCTCCCGATCTCCCTTCATCGCCTTGGCTGTAAGGGCGATGATGGGCAGGCGACGGAAGGCGGAGTTCTGTCGAATCACCTGCATGGTTTCGTAACCATCCATTTCCGGCATCATGATGTCCATGAGAACGATGGAAATATCAGGCGTCGATTCCAGCTTGGCAATCGCTTCCCTGCCCGTTCCCGCCGTGATCACTGCCATGCCACGGCGCTCGATCACACTACTGAGGGCGAAGATGTTGCGCACGTCGTCGTCGACGACGAGCACTTTTTTGCCGACGAGCGCGTCGTCTGAGTGATGCAAACGGTCGAGCAGACGCTGCTTCTCGGCGGGAAGGTCAGCTACTACCCGATGCAGGAACAACGCGGTTTCATCGAGCAGCCGCTCGGGAGATTCCACGCCCTTCACCACCACGCTGCGAGCCAGTGAGTGCAGCCGGGCATCTTCTTCTGGTGAGAGTTCCCTGCCGGTGAAGACGACTACCGGCAGATCGCTCAGCGCTGGCGTGTCCCGGAAACGTTCCAGCACGTCAAAGCCTGAAATATCAGGCAAACGCAAGTCCAAAACAACGCAGTCGAAGGTATCTTCGTTCACTGCCTTGATCGCGTCCGCTCCGGTAGAGACAACGGTCACGTCAATGTCGTCATAACCCAGCAGTTCCTTGATACTCAATTGCTCGGCCGGATTATCTTCCACTACCAGCAGCCGCTTGCGGCGGGGAGCAGAGTATTCCTTGATGCGGGCTAACGCGTTCTCCAGGCCTTCTGGTGTGGTCGGTTTGGTCACAAACGCAAATGCGCCTCGGGCGAGGCCGTGATGGCGGTCTTCATCGAGCGTTAGCATCTGTACTGGAATGTGCCGGGTTGCCGGATCCTGCTTAAGATGATTCAGCACGGTCCAGCCCAGCATGTCAGGCAGGAAGACATCGAGGGATACCGCGGATGGATGATATTCCTTGGCTAGAGCGAGAGCTTCCGCCCCACGCGTAGCCACCAGAACTTTGAATCCCTTGTCGCGCGAAAGATCGCATAACACTCGCGCATAATGCGGATCATCCTCGACGATCAACAAGACGGCGTCGTCGGGCTGCAAGTTGTCACGATCATCTTCAATTCGCTCCACCGGATGTTCCACGACGCCGGTCCCAGCCATTGAAATGGGCAAGGGGGACGTAGAGGATTGGTAGCGATTATCCGCCGGCAGGGCGGTCGACGTTGCCGGACCGACGTAAGTTTGCGGCAGGTACAAAATGAAAGTACTGCCTTTGCCGGGAGCGCTGCGCAACTGGATTTCTCCGCCGAGTAAGCTGGCCAGTTCGCGGCTGATGGCCAGCCCCAGGCCGGTTCCGCCGTACTTGCGGCTGGTGCCTGCATCTGCCTGCTGGAACGCCTCGAAGATGATGCGCTGTTTCTCCTGAGGAATTCCGATACCAGTATCCGAGACCTCGAATGCAACCACGCCAGCAGCCTTGCCGAGAACCGGATGACCCTCTGTCCAACCGCTGCGCGCCAGCGAAACCGAGAGCCGGACGCCTCCAACTTCGGTGAACTTGAAGGCATTCGAGAGCAGATTCTTCAAGACCTGCTGCAGGCGTTTGGTGTCGGTGACTACACTGCGGGCGAGGTGCGGATCGGTCTGAACCTCGAAGCTGAGGTGGCGATTTTCAGCCTCATGACGGAACGGACGTTGCACCGCGTCGAGCAGGCTGGCGAAGAATACTTCTTCGGCTTCCACCGAGACGGTTCCGGATTCGATCTTCGACAGGTCTAGAATGTCTGTGATCAGGTTGAGCAAGTCGGTTCCCGCGCCGTGAATGGTGCGGGAGAACTCAACCTGCTTCGGAGTGAGGTTGCCATCTGGGTTATCGCTTAGTTGCTGGCCAAGCACCAGAATACTGTTCAGCGGCGTGCGCAACTCGTGCGACATGTTGGCCAGGAATTCCGACTTGTACTTCGAGGTGAGCGCCAGTTCCTTGGCTTTTTCTTCGAGCGCACGACGTGCTTGCTCGATTTCCTGGTTTTTGCGCTCCACTTCGACGTTTTGTTCGGCAAGCTGTTGCGCTTTTTGGGCCAGCTGCTCGTTGGTCTGCTGCAATTCTTTCTGCTGCACCTGAAGCTCGGTGGCCAGCTGCTGTGACTGTTTCAACAGGCCTTCGGTCTGCATCGTGGCTTCAATACTGTTGAGCACGATTCCGATGCTGGCGGTGAGTTGCTCCAGAAAGGCCAGTTGCGATGTAGTGAAACTGCTGAGAGAAGCAAGCTCAATTACAGCCTTCACGCGATCTTCGAAGAGCACCGGCAGGACAATCACGTTGCGCGGAACCGCTTCGAACAGACCCGAGCGAATGGCAATTGTGTTGGGCGGAAGATCGGAAATTAGCATGCGCCGCTTTTCTGCGGCGCATTGGCCGACGAGTCCTTCGCCAAGTTTTAATCGGCGCAAGTGTCCGTCTTCGCCGTCTCCAGCAAACGCAGAGAGCAGGACCATTTCCGTTGAATCTTCGCTGCCCATCTGATAAATCACACCCTGCTGAGCGCTAACGAGCGGAGCCAACTCAGAGAGCAACATGCGTCCCACGGTCGCCAGATCGCGCTGACCTTGCAACATACCCGTGAATCGAGCCAGGTTGGTCTTTAGCCAGTCCTGTTCGGTATTACGGTCGGTAGTGAGGCGCAGGTTATCGATCATCGTATTCAGGTTATCTTTCAAGTCGGCCACTTCTCCGCTGGCTTCTACCTGAATCGACCGCGTCAAATCGCCCTTGGTTACGGCGGTTGCCACTTCGGCAATGGCGCGCACCTGGTTGGTCAAGTTATCGGCCAACAGGTTCACATTACCGGTGAGATCCTTCCACGTTCCGGCCGCTCCGGGAACGTTCGCCTGTCCGCCAAGCCGGCCTTCCACACCCACTTCGCGAGCCACCGTAGTTACCTGGTCGGCGAAGGTAGCGAGCGTGTTGGTCATGTTGTTGATAGTTTCAGCGAGCGCCGCGACCTCGCCTTTAGCATTCACCGTCAGTTTCTGCGTGAGTTCGCCATTGGCCACGGCGGTCACCACTTTCACAATGCCGCGCACCTGTTCGGTAAGGTTGGCGGCCATCACGTTAACGTTGTCGGTAAGGTCCTTCCAGGTTCCGGCGACTCCGGGCACCTGCGCCTGTCCGCCAAGTTTTCCTTCCGTTCCCACTTCACGGGCGACGCGCGTCACTTCAGCTGCGAAGGCGTTGAGCTGGTCCACCATGGTGTTGATGGTGTTCTTCAGCTCGAGAATTTCTCCTTTCACGTCCACCGTGATTTTGCGCGACAAATCGCCGCGGGCCACAGCCGTTGTTACTTCGGCAATGTTTCGCACCTGGCCGGTAAGGTTTCCAGCCATTGCATTGACCGAGTCCGTAAGATCCTTCCAGGTGCCGGCCACACCGGAGACGTTGGCTTGTCCACCGAGCCGGCCTTCGGAACCTACCTCGCGGGCCACACGAGTAACTTCGGCGGCAAATGAGCGCAACTGCTCGACCATCGTGTTCAGCGTTTCTTTCAGCTGCAAGATCTCGCCGCGCACATCTACTGTGATCTTCTTTGACAAATCGCCGTTCGCAATCGCCGTTGCGACTTCCGCGATGTTTCGCACCTGGCCGGTCAAGTTGCTGGCCATGAAGTTCACGTTATCGGTGAGATCCTTCCAGGTTCCGGCGACCCCTGGCACCTGAGCCTGGCCGCCAAGCTTTCCGTCGGTTCCCACTTCGCGGGCCACGCGAGTAACTTCACCGGCGAATGCATTGAGCTGATCGACCATGGTGTTGATGGTGTTTTTCAGTTCGAGAATTTCGCCTTTCACATCGACCGTGATTTTGCGCGACAAATCGCCGCGGGCCACGGCAGTGGTCACTTCGGCAATGTTACGAACCTGGCCGGTCAAGTTTCCGGCCATAGAGTTCACCGAGTCGGTAAGATCTTTCCACGTTCCGGCGACTCCGGGGACGTTCGCCTGTCCGCCCAAGCGGCCTTCGGTTCCCACTTCGCGAGCCACGCGGGTCACTTCTCCGGCGAACGCGTTGAGCTGGTCCACCATCGTGTTGATGGTTTCTTTTAGCAGCAGAATTTCTCCGCTGACGTTCACTGTGATTTTCTTCGACAAGTCGCCGCTGGCGATTGCGGTTGCGACTTCGGCGATGTTACGGACCTGGCCAGTGAGGTTGCTGGCCATGGAGTTCACGCTGTCCGTTAGATCTTTCCATGTACCTCCGACGCCCGGCACCTGCGCCTGACCTCCGAGTTTGCCATCCGTGCCCACTTCGCGCGCGACGCGGGTCACTTCGGACGCGAACGAACGCAATTGATCGACCATCGTATTGATGGTGTCTTTGAGTTCGAGGATTTCTCCGCGAACGTCGACCGTGATTTTGCGGGACAAATCGCCGCGGGCCACGGCGGTTGCGACTTCCGCGATGTTACGCACCTGACCCGTCAAGTTGCTGGCCATGAAGTTCACGTTGTCGGTAAGATCCTTCCAGGTTCCGGCGACACCGGGCACCTGCGCCTGACCGCCTAGTTTTCCTTCGGTTCCTACTTCGCGGGCCACACGTGTAACTTCTCCGGCGAACGCGTTGAGCTGGTCCACCATCGTGTTGATGGTGTTTTTCAGTTCGAGAATTTCGCCTTTCACATCGACCGTGATTTTGCGCGACAAATCGCCGCGGGCCACGGCAGTGGTCACTTCGGCGATGTTACGAACCTGACCGGTAAGGTTTCCAGCCATCGAGTTCACAGAGTCGGTCAGATCTTTCCACGTTCCGGCGACACCGGGCACGTTGGCCTGACCACCAAGACGGCCTTCCGTTCCCACTTCGCGGGCCACACGGGTTACTTCGCCTGCGAAGCGGTTGAGCTGGTCGACCATCGTGTTCAGTGTTTCTTTGAGCTGCAAAATTTCGCCGCGCACATCGACCGTAATCTTGCGTGACAAATCGCCGGTAGCGATGGCCGTTGCCACTTCGGCGATGTTTCGGACCTGGCCAGTCAAGTTGCTGGCCATGAAGTTGACGTTGTCGGTGAGATCTTTCCATGTACCGCCGACGCCGGGCACCTGCGCCTGTCCACCGAGTTTGCCTTCGGTTCCTACTTCGCGGGCCACGCGGGTAACTTCGCCGGCGAACGCATTCAACTGATCCACCATCGTATTGATGGTGTCTTTCAATTCGAGAATTTCGCCCTTCACGTCGACGGTGATTTTTCGGGACAAGTCGCCGCGCGCCACTGCGGTGGTTACTTCTGCAATGTTTCGAACCTGGGCAGTTAAGTTGCCGGCCATGGCGTTCACTGAGTCCGTAAGATCCTTCCACGTACCGGCAACGCCCACCACCACAGCCTGTCCACCGAGCTTGCCGTCGGTTCCGACTTCACGAGCCACACGGGTTACTTCCGATGCGAAGGAGCGAAGTTGATCCACCATCGTGTTGATGGCTTCTTTGAGCTGTAAAATTTCGCCGCGCACGTCCACCGTGATTTTGCGGGAGAGATCGCCGCTGGCCACGGCGGTTGCGACTTCGGCAATGTTACGAACCTGACCAGTTAGATTGCTGGCCATCGAGTTCACTGAATCGGTTAGATCTTTCCACGTTCCGGCGACGCCGGGCACTTGCGCCTGGCCGCCGAGTTTTCCGTCCGTTCCCACTTCGCGCGCCACGCGCGTTACTTCCGCGGTGAAGACGCTGAGCTGTTGAATCATTGTGTTGACGATGTTGGCAGAGCGCAGAAACTCGCCTTCCAACGGACGGCCGTCAACGTCCAGGCGCACAGTCTGGGTAAGATTTCCTTGCGCCACAGCGGCGATGGCGCGGGTTACACCTTCTGTTGGGCGCAGCAGATCTTCAACTAGAGTGTTGATGGATACTTCCATTTCACCCCAGGCTCCGCGCGATTCATGAAAACGAGTCCTCTCGCGCGTTCTTCCTTCTTTGCCCACGACTTGTCCGACACGCTTCAACTCCTGGGCCATCTGCTGGTTGGCGGCTACAATGGCATTGAAAGTATCCGCGATTTTTCCCGATAGCCCCGTCCATGAACCCGGAAGCCGAACTGAGAAGTCCCCTTCCCGCATGCTCTGGAGGCTGGCCAGGATCACTCCCAGGTCACCCGCGTTCGAAGTGGCGGGCGCGGGCAAGTTTCCGTTGCGCTTGCTCTTTTGAGTCTCGTCGGGTGCGCCGTTAGCCACGGCCACCGGCGGTTCTTGAGTGCTTCTCTTCATCGTATTCTCCGGAAAAGGGAGTGCATCTGGCGTCGAATCAAAGGATTACACGCGGAGCTAAAGAAAGACCCCGGCCTGCTGGCGAGGGCGCAGAAAATACCGGAATCAGGGATAAATGAAACCATTGAACTGTGGTGCCCCCACCCGCCGGGCACAATTCGGCCTACACACCGATAGCTAACACGAAAAACTTTAGGCTGACTCTAGGGTCTTTACTGTAGCGCAGCTCTCCCAACGGCTACCCTAAGGTATTATTAGCTGGCGACGCGTAGACCAGATAGGTTAAGGATGGCTGCACCCCCCAGCCTGTCTTCGCCGTCTTGAAGCCAGACCAGATGCCGACCGATCTTAGCCCAGAGGGTGACAGTACCCGGGAACGAGCGCGCCGATATGCTCTTGCGGTTACAGCCGCGCTGATTGCCCTGTTGCTGCGCAAACTTTTGTCTCCTTTCCTCGGAGAGAACAACCCCTACCATACCGCCTGGGCGGCAGTTGTATTCTCGGCGTGGTATTGCGGACTAGGACCTTCCATAGTCACTTGCGTCATTTCAGTGGCCGGGGTGTGGTTTCTGTTCTTGCCTCCGAGCCACTCTTTCATCCTTGACGACCCCAAAACCGCTATTGCTGGAATTGTAGGCTTCCTCTTCTTCTCCGGGCTGATCATCACCCTGGGTGAAACCAACCGCCGATCTCTGGCGAAGATACGATATGCGGAAGAGCAGTTGCGAGAGGCGCACGACGAACTAGAACGAAATGTAGACGAACGAACGGCCGACTTGAACCGCGCCAACGAAAGCCTGCGTGAACTCTCCGGCCGCTTACAGCAGATGCGAGATGAAGAACGACGGCACATAGCGCGAGAGTTGCATGACAGCGTAGGTCAACTGCTGGCTGCACTGGGCATGAATTTGGCTGTATTACAGCGGCAGGCGGACAAACTCGACGGTCCCGGCTTGCGTGCCATTTCGGAAAATTCTGCGATGGTTGACCAAATTAGCCGCGAGATTCGGACCATCTCGCATTTATTACATCCTCCTTTGCTCGAAGCCGCCGGGCTCGTGTCGGCGATTCGTTGGTACGTGGATGGTTTCTCAGAACGGAGCAGCATTAAAGTCGCTCTCGATATCCCTGAGAAGTTTGGCCGGCTGTCGGATGAAATGGAAATTGCGATTTTCCGGATGGTACAAGAGTGCCTGACCAATATTCATCGGCATTCAGGAGCTGCATCCGCCACCATCCGCATGCACGAGGAAGATCACCAGGTGTTTGTGGAAGTTCAAGACGGAGGCAAAGGAATCTCGCTGGAAAAACAGATGGATCTCAGTTCATCAGGCCGAACCGGAGTAGGATTTCGAGGAATGCGCGAGCGCCTACGCCAGTTGGGGGGAACTCTAGAGATTCGCTCCGACGGCGCCGGAACTCTGGTTACGGCGACCCTGCCATTCCAAAGCAGCGAGACTGCACGAGAATCAAAGCCAGAGATTGCCTAATCTTCGGCAGGCGACCGTCCATTTGGCATTTATTGGAAGATCAATCCAGCTTTCGTAAAATTTTATTCTCCTTCACCCCATTCAGCTCACTCTTTAAGATTTTTCCTGTCACATTAGGGTCATTCCCGTATGTTACGGCCGCCTTCTTTCTCCGTAATCTATCCGGTACCAGTGTGCAAGGATTTGACGATGAGTAGGCACGCAACGCGACTTTTCACCGTTGGCCAGGAAAAGCTGCTTTCCGGGCCTAAACACAGGCGTGAACTCGCGAACCGAAATGCTGCAATTTTTGCGCTGGCACTTCTGAGACTTGTGTTCGAACACGTCCCGCGCAAAACTCCTTCCTATGCTTGGCGGGAGGTTCCTACATGCGCTTGCTGAGTCTTCGCCTGATTCTTTCTCTTATCGTATGCATCACTCTGGTATCGCTTGCTTTTTCCTACTACCAGGTGTTGCAGCAAAAACGTGCGCTGCGCAGCGATCTGGAGCGGCACGCGGAAGATCTGGGCGAAAGCGTTGCCAGCAATGTTGAAAAATCCTGGGAGGGCGGGTCCGAGCGCGGTTTGCAACGATTAGTACAACGGTTTGCCAACCGTGAGCACTTGCTGGGAGTCGCTGTTTATGACCGGCAAGGCAAGGTGGTGGCAATCACTTCTGGCTTGGGTGCGGTGCTCACCAGGATGCCGCAGGACGTTGCTCAGGCCATGACGGACGCCCACCAGGAAAGCTCGTTTGTTCACCTGGGGAAAGATCCGGTCCACATTTTCGCCTTACCTCTGCATCGCCAGGAACAGATTGCCGGTGGATTGGCAGTTGTTCACGACGTAACCTACATCCACGAGCAGGGCATTCGCGCCTGGCGCGAGGTTTTTCTCAGGGTATTAGTGCAAGTATTTTTTATCGTATTAATCACCCTGTTGATTGTGCGATTAAGCATTGCCAGACCAGTCGCGCGTGCTGCGCAATGGCTGAGGGCGCTTCGCATGGGCAGAGTTTTATCGCATCAACAGATGCCGGACCTTGATCTTTTTCGCCCCCTGGCGTGGGAAGTGGTCACTCTGGCAGAAAGTTTGAGCCAGGCCCGAACAGCGGCGGAAAACGAAGCCCGCCTGCGCGAGGCGTCAGAGTCCATGTGGACCGCTGACAAACTGGCAGTGCAGGTGCAGACCCGGCTCAACGGAGGCCGGCTTTTTGTAGTTTCAAATCGCGAACCCTACAGCCACCAGCGGGATGGAAAATCCATTGAAGTTGTAGTTCCGCCCAGCGGTTTGGTGACGGCGCTAGAACCGGTATTGGTGGCGTGTGACGGCACCTGGATCGCCCACGGCAGCGGAAATGCCGACTCCGAGACGGTGGATTCGCGCGACCGCTTGCGCGTTCCTCCACACGACCCGCGTTACACCCTTCGCCGAGTTTGGCTTAGCAAAGAACAGGAAGAAGGTTATTACTACGGCTTCGCCAACGAAGGCCTGTGGCCTCTCTGCCATATCGCTCACACTCGTCCTCTATTTCGCGCACAAGATTGGCAACACTACGAAGAGGTGAACCGAAAATTCACCGAAGCCGTGCTGGAAGAGATCAAAGACGAAAGCAAGCCGGTGGTGCTGGTACAGGACTACCACTTCGCTCTATTGCCACGAATGATCAAAGAGAAGCGACCCGACGCCCGCGTGGCTATTTTCTGGCATATTCCGTGGCCGAACCAGGAGGCCTTCGCGATTTGTCCCTGGCAGCGACAGCTGGTGGATGGACTGCTGGGAGCGGACTTAATCGGATTTCACATTCAATCGCACTGCAATAATTTTCTACAAACGGTCGATCGCGTGGTGGAATCCCGTGTGGATTGGGAACACTTTTCGGTGATGCGCCAGAGCCACCGGACCCTCGTGCATCCTTTCCCTATTAGCGTTCATTTGACCCATGACGAGGCCCCTGACGATGAGCACCATCGAGTGAACTATCTCGAACGATCGACGTTAATGCATAGCCTCGGCGGGGAGGCGGCTTTTCTGGGAGTGGGTGTCGACCGCGTGGACTATACCAAAGGAATTCCGGAACGATTCCGGGCCATTGAAAGATTTCTGGAAAAGTATCCCAAGTATCAGGGCCAGTTCACCTTCGTGCAGATTGGAGCTCCGAGCCGCACTCACATCAAGCGCTATCACGATCTGTTAGCAGAAGTTGAGGCGGAAGCGGAACGAATCAACTGGCGTTTTCAAACGGGCAAGTGGAAACCAATCCATTTCCTCAAGCGGCAGCACAATCACGATGAGATTGGGAGGTACTACAATGCCGCCGATCTTTGCCTGGTAACGTCGCTGCACGACGGCATGAATCTGGTGGCGAAGGAATTTATTGCGGCGCGGCGCGACGAGCGGGGAGTCCTGATTCTGAGCCAATTCACGGGAGCCGCACGCGAACTGCGCGACGCTTTGCTGGTAAACCCGTATGACGTTGATCAGACGGCAGAAGCCATCCGCGCCGCCTTGGAAATGGAGCCCGAAGAAAAGCAGGCGCGGATGCACCGCTTGCGCAGGGTTGTGCGGGAACAGAATATTTACCGCTGGGCGGGCAGTTTGATTACCGAACTTTGCGAGCTGAGACTGGAAGGCACGGATCATCCTGAGAAAACATTCCACACCAGCACCAGCGCGGCATGAAAAGCACCGAGTGAAGAGTGACCATTTTAAGGAGGAGTTTTTGAACCCGGAAGCGAAACCTCAGATTGACTCCCTGCTGAGGGCAGTGGCTGCCGCCGCCCAATCTTTGTTGATGCTGGATTATGACGGAACATTGGCGCCGTTCCGCAAAGATCCGGCGCAAGCCTTTCCCTACCCCGGCATCTCGGCAGTCCTACAAGAAATCGTTCGGAGTGGAAAGACGCGGGTGGTAATCATTACAGGAAGAAATCCGTACGAAGTCATGCCGCTGCTCAACATTTCTCCGCCGCCTGAAATATGGGGTTTGCAGGGCCTGCAACGTCTGAACCCCGATGGGACCTCGCAACTGGGTCCGCTTGATCCCTCGACAGTAGCAGAACTGGCAGCGGCGGAGGATTGGCTGCGGTACCAGCATTTAGAACACACGGCCGAGTTTAAGACGGGAAGTATCGCAGTGCATTGGCGCGGTCTGGACCAATGCGATGCGGAGGCGATGCGCGGACGTGTGCTGATGGGCTGGTCGCCGCTGGCGAAACACACGAGGCTGGATCTGTTGGAATTCGACGGCGGAATTGAAATTCGAGCGCACACATCCGATAAAGGAATGGCGGTTCGGACCATACTGAACGAAGTTTCTGCTGGTACTCCAGTTGTGTATCTGGGCGATGATACGACCGATGAAAAAGCATTTCAGGTGGTCAACGGACGGGGTCTGAGTGTGCTGGTGCATGCGCGCCGGCGCAAAACTGCTGCCCAGGCCTGGCTGAAGGGTCCAGACGAAGTGCTCGATCTCTTGCAGCGCTGGCTCCGCGCCAGCGAACAGGACGTTTTGAGTGCGGACGCAAGTGTGCCGGTGAATGTATGACCAGCTCTGCAACCGCGGCAAGTCTGCAACGCTCTCCGGCAAAACCTTTTTACTTCAACACCTCAACCCATCTTTTACGCATCACGCGCCAGAAAGCCGGCAACCTGGACGAACTCCTGCGCGCGCTTCGCGACTGCCCCGAAGGTTCGATTTTTCAGCACAGCTTTCAAACCCTGCAGGAACATCATTTCATTCGTGAAGGCTTCTCCAACGACTTCGCGCATTGGGCGTCGTCGGCGTGCAATGAACCCGCGCTGGCAAAGGAATTGGCCAGTGTGGATGTGCGGGAATTCACTTCGCTCGCGCAACTGCGCGAGCGCTTTGTAGAGGTCGTGAAAATATTCCTGCAAGGCACGGTTGGCGCGGGAGAACGAGCCGCCAAAGAAACGTTCTATTTTTGCGACTCTGACACGGTGGTAATTCCAACAACTTTCGTGGCCCGTACCCTGCCTGAATTTGCGGAAGGACTGCGGCACGTGAGTGTCCACTGCATCCACCATCATTTCATCGAGGCCCGGCTACGGCTCAAGCTGATGTCGAACGATTTCTCGCAATGGTTGTACGACAGCATGGGACTGGTCGATGCCGCGCGGCAATTAAACCGGATCGATATCTATACCGCCACATTTGACGATGTACGAGATCAAATCATTCGAACCGTGGAGAGGGCGTTTTTGTAGGGGCGACATGGACGACATGAAATCAGTTGGATCGCAAGTCAAGACGGAAGTGCCGTTGAAGGCGAAACAACCCCAATCCGCAGCTGTTTCAAGCCCTTCTGCTTCCTCAGACAACGGTCGGCGGAAGTCAAAGACATCGGAAACTCCGCCGCCCCCTCCGCCTCCGACTCATCTCAAAGACTATCGGGGAATCGTGAGCGAGGCAGACATTGATGAATTGCGATTCCTGGCCGAACCCTTGCAGGGCAAATCCATGAAGATGGTGAATTCTACGGCTGTGGGCGGGGGAGTCGCTGAGATGCTCCATCAATTGATTCCGCTGCTCGGGGAATTGGACGTTAAAACCAACTGGGATGTAATCACCGGCGGCGCCGATTTCTTTCAAGTAACCAAGGCCTTTCACAATGCACTGCAAGGCGGGGACTACCATCTCACTCAGCAGGCTCGCGATGTGTTTTTGGCGCACAATGAACAAAACAGCCAACGCATGCGGTTTTCTGAGGACGTCATTGTTATTCACGATCCGCAACCCGCTGCGTTGGTTAGGGCGCGCACTGATTCTCCGCAGCGCTGGATTTGGCGCTGCCATATTGACCTCTCCAAACCAAACGCCGAGGTGTGGGGATTTCTTCAACCTTTCATCGAAAAGTACGACGCGGCAATTTTTTCTTCGCAAGTATTCACCCGAGAACTGGCGATTCCGCAATATTTGTTCTATCCCTGTATCGATCCCCTGTCCGAGAAAAATAAAGATCTGGACGAGGGTTATATTCGGCAGGTTTGCGACGAGTTTGGCATCGACCGATCGCGACCGATTGCGACTCAAGTCTCACGTTTTGACCGAGCCAAAGATCCGGTTGGCGTAATCCGGGCGTTCAAAATGGCGCGTAAGTACGTTAACTTTCAATTGGTCATGGCGGGCGGGGGCGCTTCGGACGATCCTGAAGGGGCCGCCGTTTTAAAAGAGGTAAAGGAAGCGGCCAACGGCGACCCTGACATCATTATCCTGGACTTGCCGCCCTGGTACGCTCTACAGGTCAACGCTCTTCAGCGAGCCTCAACGATCATCATCCAGAAATCGATCCGCGAAGGTTTTGGATTAACTGTGACCGAAGCTCTGTGGAAACGGAAACCAACCATTGCGGGAGCGGTGGGAGGCATTCCCAACCAGATCATCCACAAGTTGACCGGCGTTTTAGTACATTCCGTCGAAGAGTGCGCTTACCAGATGCGTTACCTTTTAACCCATCCCGATTACGCGCGGCAGTTGGGAAAGAACGGCCACGAGCACGTAAAAGAAAATTTCCTGATGACCACCGACTTAAGGCGTTGGTTGCTGATTTGTCGAATCTTGCTGTCGAACAAGGGATAGTGTTGTCTACCCCATTGCAGTGGACGAGTCGCGAGTCCTGGCCTGATTCTTTTCAGGCAGGAGTATTGGTAGTGACAGCTTCTGATCCCGCCTCGATCGTAACCTCTACTTCCGCGCCCTCTTTCAGATGTACGGTCTCGCCATTTTCGTTGATCAAGGTGTTCTCAATTCGCAATTCGCGGTAAAGGTGATCGGCCCCTTCCACGGTGATTTGCGCCTTGTCAGGAACATTTGGAGACGGCGACTTGATAATTTTCTCGACTGTTGCGGGCAGCGTAGCACTGGGTTTCTCGCTCATAGGACCAAATCCCCCTCAAATCCGAGGCCCTAACCACAGGCCCCAATGGTTATTCACTGTACACTAACCGCGTGTGGATCGGCAGTATTCTTCTCATTGGCTTGTTCTTCTTTATGATGGAAATCCAATCCAAAATGGGGTTCCGATTCCGTCCCCGTGATTCGAATGGGGACTTCGGTGCCGGCTCCGTCTTTACTGAAAAAGCGGTCCACCGGCTTTAACAGAATTGACTTCCAACCCGTCGTCATTTGCGAAACTTTCGCATCCAAGCGCGCTTTGCCGTGAAAATTGAATTCCTGCCCATCGAGGCTGTAATTTCCGGTCATATCGACATGCGTGCCGGGCACCAAAAAGTGCAGGAAAGAAAATGACAGCAAGCCGTCGTTGAGCGCGAAATCTCCCTGCAAGTCCACCGGAACGTTCTCTTCCAGATTTACCTCCCGGGCCTGCTTCGCTTTACCTTGGCTGCGTAAGCTCAAGGAGTCGAGTCTGGCCTGTATTTTTTGGTTGGTGAAGTGAGCGTCGGGTACGTGGAATGATCCCGTCAGTTTCAGACGATCGGCAACATTGGCGTTGCCTGGAAGAAGACTCATCCTTGTCGTCATCTGCACCGGTCCGGTCATAACTGGAGGATTGGTGCGCACTCCGAGTTTGAGCAAATCTTCAATCACGGCGTGATCGAGAACCACATTCAGTTCAATATCGTGCCCGTGGCGCGTGTCCAGACGCACCACGGAGCCACTCGCAGTGAGCGATGAATGCAAGAACGCGGCCTTGACCGGGCGCAAATAGGTGTCTCCGCAGGTTCCATCGACAATCGCGTGAAACTCCGTGTGCAGGGCCATGGCATGCCCGCTGTTTACGATTCTGAAATCTGGGGTATCGGTTCGTCCTGTGACAACGATGTTGCCCAGCGTTCCCGAATATTCGCCGGTGGATGAAAGCATTCCCGCGATGCCTTTGATCGTGCTCAGGTCGGCATGGTTGAACGAGTAGTCGCCCTGCACCGGCGTATCGCGTGGACTATCTTGTTGCCAGGGGCCGAAGAGGCCGTGCGATTGAATATCCCCCACTGGCTTGGGATTGATCAGCGTGGCATCGAAATGCAACGGCTCTCCATTGCCGATATCTTTCATCTTCAAAGATGAAATCGCAAATTCCAGTGGCGGCTTCTCCGGGTTGGTGGTGTTGATGACCAGGCGTGTATCGTCGCAAATAAACTTGTCAACCAAGATTGTGATCTTCCTCGTTTTTGAGCTCATTTTCGTCATCTCGCCGCGGCTTCCCTTGGGCGGAAGATTGAGATCCAGACCTTTCACAAAAACTGTGTCAACGTGCATGGGAGAGCGAAAAAGATTGCGCAGGGCGGTTTGAAAGCGAAACTCCTGAATGCTGATGAGAGGCTGGAAACCGGGCTGGTACAGGTTCGGGTCATTCTTTCCAAATATTTTCAGGCCGCCGCCATAAACTTCCAGGCCATTGACCACGGAAACATGGAAACTTTCCAGTTCGACCTTACTGTCAAAGCGGACGGACAAAGTTTCAATTACACGAGTTCGAAGGATAGGTTCCGCGCGAGCAATCACAAATCGAGCGATCCCGGCCGCCACGGCAAGGCAAACGAATGTCAAAATGCCAATCCGCTCCCATAGCCTTCTTCGACCTGGCTTCCTTGGAGCGCGGATTACCGCAGCCTGCATGGTCGTCAAACCGACCTCGATAAATACCCACTAAGATAGACGCGGGAATTCGATGTAAGAAATCGCCCAAGGGTTTTATCCGATGACGGAGGGGAAGCACTACAGCAAACCCCTGAGACATTGGGACAGGGTTTTGAAAAGAAAGCTGGCGGCAAAAGCCGCCAGCCTGCGGAGAATCGACTTAAAAGCGGAATTGTGGTCCGAAGCTCACCTTCAGGTTGTTGTGAGCCCCGTGGTCAAAGTAAATGTCGTCGCCAATTTCCGCGCGCAGTCCAATCGGGCCGGCAAACGCTTCAATACCTCCGCCGGGATAAACCGCAAAAAACGTAGAACCATTGGTAAGACCAACGGAGTTGGTGAATCCGGTGGGAGCATTCTGGTTGGTAATGCTGAAGTTATCGAAGCCAACTTTTCCGGTGACAAAAAAACGTACCGGACCCGATCCCGTCTGGAATTTAGGGCCAAAGAAACCATGCAAGGTGCGGA
Organism: uncultured Acidobacteriota bacterium; assembly: GCA_963758565.1. Classification (GTDB taxonomy): domain Bacteria; phylum Acidobacteriota; class Terriglobia; order Terriglobales; family Acidobacteriaceae; genus Sulfotelmatobacter. Next base: position 900,433 of record CAVWVX010000003.1, read on the forward strand.
ACTTTGACGTCACAGGAAAGTTAATTCCATTGTCTGTGAAGGTATTAGTAAGAGTTCGCTCAAAATCGTAGGCCATTTCCGCTTCCAGTTGAATATCGGGATGAACGTTAAAAGCAGCACGGCCTCCGAGGCCCACAAAATTGCGGCCCGGGGCAGCGTCGCTGGGACGGAAGTAATCTGCAAATACGCCGACTTCCACGTGATCGGAACGATCTTGCGCCATTAACGATGGAGCGGTAGCCACAGTCAAAGAAAGAAGAGCCAACAACAGATAACGCTTCATAATGAATTTCTCTCCGTCAATCATTTGAGCCTGCGCGCACCTCTCCCACGGCATCGGCGGAGAGAAAGAGAGGTCTACAGAGGCGTTCTTTTGACAATTCGATGCGACGTTTTTGGCAGGGGTTGTTCAAACCAGGCCCGCAATAAAGCCTTGAATCTGTATGATGAAGCTGCGCGCACTCCCACTATGGCGATCGAAGACACGCATACGGCTGGAGCAGAGATGGCCGAGGGAACAATCTCCACGCCGGCTGAACAAAAGCAGGTTGAAGAACGGAAAGCTATTGGCGCGCATGTTGTTTACGAGACGATCCGGCGCGAAGGCGAAGACGAGTTGCAGCGCCCAGCAGCGGCCCTGGCATGGTCCGCTTTAGCAGCCGGTCTCTCAATGGGGTTTTCTTTCATTACAGAAGCCCTGCTGATGGCGCGCTTGCCCGATCAACCGTGGCGGCCATTAATTGCGCGTGCGGGGTACTGCGTTGGGTTTCTTATCGTTATTCTGGGCCGGCAGCAGCTCTTTACTGAAAATACGCTTACGGTGGTCCTTCCGCTTTTAGTTCGAAAAAACTTATCCACGCTTCTCCGCATGCTTCGACTATGGGTTGTTGTTCTCTTGGCCAATTTGTTCGGAACATACCTGTTTGCCCTGTGTATTGCCAGAATCAGTCTGTTTGAACCAGCCGTTCAACAAAGTTTGACGGAGATCGCTTTTGCTCATACTGGTGCCAGTTTTGGAACGATTCTAATGCGCTCTATCTTCGCCGGTTGGCTGATCGCGCTAATGGTATGGCTGCTTCCGGGAGCCGAATCTTCAAAAGTGTTTATCATCGTCGTGATTACGTATCTGGTGGGTATTAGCGGATTCAATCACATCATCGCCGGTTCCACGATTATGTTTTTTTTGATCGCAACCAAATCGCTTACATGGAGCGGTTACTTTCTTCATTTCTTCCTGCCGACCATCTTGGGCAATATGATTGGCGGACTTTCGCTGGTGACCGCACTCGGCCACGCCCAGGTCGCTGGGGGCAAAGAGGATTCTGAGGCGCAGTTGTAGTACTTCTGATTTTCTTTTTCTACGGTTTTTCCTTGGGTCGTCTACAGCATTTCTGGTATTCTCTGCTCACTTCGAAGCGGTTCAAGAAAAACCTTCCTCTTCTGACGTACGCGTATTTTAAGAACAGGAAATCTACCGGCTTCGACCCAAGCACGAAAGCCACTTCGATTGAAACCCTCCGGCGTCCGCTCGCGCACACAGGGGTTTTTAAAGCAATTCCAGCACGTCGAAAGCAAAACACATTAGGAGAACTTTTGCATGCTGAAGTGTCTATCGCTGATCGTGTGCCTGTTGGGTATCTGCGCACCCGCTGCTTTTGCCACTGGGGTAACGGTCACGTCCCCCGCTAACGGATCCACGGTTTCAGGCTCGGTGTCATTTGTGGCCTCGGCCACCACCTCGTGTTCAAAAGGCGTCGCCTCCATGGGCATCTACACGGCCCCTGGCGTGTTGTCCTACGTGGTGAACGGAGCCAGCCTTAATACCAGCCTGAAGCTGAGTGCAGGAACTTATAACACGACCGTTGAAGAATGGGATTATTGCGGCGGCGCAGCGACCAAAGCGATAACGGTTACGGTGAGCAGTACAGCCGGCGTGCACATGACAGCGCCCAGCAATGGTGGGTCGGTCGGCTCGCCGGTGAATTTTGCCGCCACCGCTACCACCTCGTGCTCAAAGGGTGTAGCTTCGATGGGGATTTATACCTCTCCGGGAGTCTTGTCGTACGTGGTAAACGGTGCAACCTTGAACACAAATCTCACCCTCAGCCCCGGAACCTACAACACCACTGTCACAGAGTGGGACTATTGTGGAGGGGCTAGCAACGCGCCGGTGACCGTGACGGTCACCGGAAGCGGCTCATCCGGGTCTTCATTTTCGAACTTGCAGCATAGCGGTGGGTGGTCAGGCTACGGGCAGACGGCTCCCAATTACGTTGACTGTTCGCCTTCGCCTTGCGACGGCATCACGTTTTCCATGGTGCAGAATGTGAAATCGCCGTCGATGAGCGGAGAAGCCAGCGAATTCAGTTTGAGCGGCACCACCGACTTCGGCGACACGCTGTGGAATAACCACTTAATCGGAACTCTGTCCTCGCAGGGGATGCCTGACAAAAATCACGACGAGGTGAATACTTACCATAACTTTACCTACGACGTGTATTTCTACGGCACGGATCTGGGCCTGTCACAGGCGCTGGAGTTCGACATTAACCAGTTCTTCGACAGCATGGGATTCATCTGGGGCCACGAGTGCCGCGTTGCTAACGGCAATGAGTGGGACATTTGGGATAATGCCAGTTCGAAGTGGATTCCGACCGGCATCCCGTGCTACCCCAACAATAACTCGTGGAATCATCTGACGATTAAGGTGGAGCGCACCTCGAGCGACCAACTGCTCTATCAATCGATCACGCTGAACGGAGTGACCAATAATCTCAACTGGACGTACAATCACGGATCCGCACCCTCCAGTTGGTGGGGCGTAACCATTAACTATCAGATGGACGGCAATAGCAAGCAATCCCCGTATTCGGTTTATCTGGACGATTTGACGTTCACGTATCAGTGAGCGGAGCACAAAGTGAAAAACGGCACGCTGCAAAGCGTGCCGTTTTCATTTTGGTTCGATACTAAGAAAACTAGAAGATCGCCCTTCATTTAGCAGTGGGCGCGCCGCTGCCGGCAGCCGGGGGACAAGGCTGGCCACTCGTCGTGCCCGTAGAAGGTGACGCACCGGAACTCGATGATCCTGAACCAGTGGATCCCGAACCGCTGTTTGGAGACGATCCCGCGGGCGCACCCGCTGTTCCCGGTATGGTCCCGCAAGGTGACCCGCTGGGTGTGGTGCCAGGAGTTGTGGTGGTGTTCGGATTTGCCGTAGAGGGTTGAGTGGTGCTGCCCGCGGAGGGAGGATTGGTGGAGTTGGCTCCCGGAACGCTAGAGGGCGACGTGGGCGGATTCACTGACCCCGTTGGGGGCGCCTTAGGACTACTGGTTGGGGGCGTGGTCGAAGGCGTGGAAGTTCCCGGAGCCTGGCTCTGCCCTGCTGTGCTGGTGCCGCCCGCTGGGGCGGCTCCGCCTGCCGGAGCGCTTTGCGCTACAACCCAAGTGCCGCAAAAAAGAACAACTGAAAAAAGAGTAAGCTTCCTCAAAGACATTTGAAACCTCCGGACTGAATAAATTCCTGATCCTTCGCCTGTTGTTCCTTCAGAAAGGATCATTTGTGCCAGTCTGGGCGATGGGCGGAAGCAATCCCATACTGAAGATGCCGTAGCCGGGAATAAAGAATCAAGTAACCCAGACTACGGCATTTTCAAAACAAAGTTGAATACGGTTAGCGTGTTGAACTAGCCTTCTGATCCTTCACTTGCAAATCGTTTACTACCTGCTGCACGTTGGGAACGCCCGCAGCAATTTTCTGGACTTGTGCGCGCTTGGATTCCGAGTTCACATCCCCGGACAGAGTAACGACGCCGCTTTTCACTTGATATCGAACGCCTTTTTTCAATCCGTTTTGAATCAGGGCTGCGTCAAGGTTCTTGTCGATGCCGCTATCCAGATCCGAGTTCACTGATCTTGCGTCGCTTTCTCTTCCAGGAGGTAGAACAACAATCTGGTCCGCGACAACCTGACCGTTCGCAATGTTCTTTGCGATGGATTCCGCCTGTCCTTTATCGCCGTCATTCGGGACATGCCCGCTGAGGGTGACGACACCCTTGTCGCGATCTTGAGAAACCGAGACATCTTTCAATCCCGATTGATCGAGTGATTTTCTGATGTCGCCGGTAACGTCGGGCGACTTGCTGGTTTCGTTGCAGCCAACCGTGCCTCCGATGGCAAGTAGTGCAAACAGCGTGATCCAAACGGAAATTGTCTTCATAGGGTGAGTGTCCTCGTTTTGAAGTGGCTCGGGTAAGACGAGGTTGGGCACCTGAAGGTTGTTTTTTACATTGGCTCCTAGGCGGCCCGGGTGCGTTCAACCGTACTCCGCCCAAGAGTTTGGCGGATAGCCGTCAAGACTTTATCGAAGGATGTAAGCATCTCATGCTGGCGGGGCGCCTTCGTCCACCACAGCACTTTTATCTTCACTGCATTCGCCTCAAGATCAGTCAAGTCAAGCACCAGAGCCTCTGGGCTGGGGTCCAACAACACTCCTGGAACCTTGCTAACGATTTGCACAATCAGCGATCTGGTTTCGTTCAGGTTGGTAATGCTTTTCAGTTGCAGATCGTAGTCCCACCGTCGAATATCCAAAGCGGTATTGACTGTAACCGAATGGGTAAACAAATCAGCGTTTGGAATCACGACCCTTTTTCCATCGTAGGTCTTGATAAAAGTAGCCCTGGTTTGAATCTCCTCCACTGTGCCTTCGAAGTTATCCAGCTTAATTTCATCGCCAATGCGAAAGGGCTCAGCCCAGAGCAACAGCAGGCCAGCAAGAAAATTCTGCAAGATATTTTGAAATGCAAATCCAATGGCTACACCGCCAATGCCCAAGACCTTGATCAGATCGGAAGCCTGAAAGGAGGGTGCGACCACGGAGAATGCCACCAGGAAGCCGAGCAAAATAATGGCAGCTCCGACCAGACGCGCAAAAACCATCCCGAGATTGGGCCGATATTTGCGCGTTGTGCGGTGTATGACCCGGCTCGCCAGCAGGCTAAACGTATAGAACAGCAGAAAAACGACAATAGCCAAAATCAACGCGGGGAGGCGCGAAATAAAGGTATCAACCATATGGTGGGCGGACTCCCAAAATTTTTCAAAATTCAGGTGCATGGCAAATTCCCGTCGCATAAATATGGGCGGAGCGTTCACTGACTCGTGAACGTCCGCCCCGCTTTCTTCTTAGACTATCTACCCTTTGGCTGTTTTGCGCTGGGCCGTGGCTGCTGCTTTTGCTGCATGCGCTCTTGCTGGGCTGCGTGCTTTTGTTGCAGCTGCTGTGTCTGCTGGGCATGCCGCTGCTCGAGTTGCTGCGTTCTGGCCTCGGGCGCCTTTTGTTGCGTATAGGATTGATGTTGTTGGTCCTGCTTTTGCTGGAGTTTTTGCCGCTCCTTTTCCTGCTGAGCGTACATCTTCTCCTGCTGCTTTTGATACTTCTGATCGAGCGCCACATTTCCAGTATTCGGCGGATGGCGTTCGACCGGGGGAAGATCTTTGGGATGAACGTAGGCCGAACGCGAGCCACTGCTTTCCGGTCGCGCCACATTTCCCGGTTGCCCTGCCGCGCCTCGATTAGCTGGCGCCCGATAAGGCGCACCGGCCTCTTTGGCAGCGACTACTGAACGCCCGGTAAACTCGCCCGGTTTTTGCGTAGCCGCAATTGCCGGCCTGCCCTGGTTCACCGAGGCATGCAATTCACGATTACTGCGGGCAGCTTGCACGTGTTGAGTCTGAACGGCCACAGGCGGCAAATGCCTCGCTCGCGCGGCCGATTCTTCGCCCGGTGTAGGACGCACATTGATTCCGCCATTACCGCCGTTGTAGCTAACCCGATTCTCGTTCCGGTTTATGACCGTAGTGTTGTACACATTGTGGATATTGGTGACGTCCACGTTGTTTACCGAACGGTTGTAGAAGAATCGTCCATTCTCCCACCTTCCCCCTTCGTAGCCTGTACCGAAATAACCGAAGCCGTAGGAAATTCCACCGTAGAATCCGACTTCAGGTCCCCAATATCCCTCGTGGAAAATGAACGCATCGGTACCCCAACCCCACCAGCCGGGTGTCCACAGAAAACCTACTTCGGGAGCGAGCACCCATGTTCCAGGGACCCAGTAATAATCTTCGGCATCGTCATCCCAATACCAGTAGCCAGGAGTCCAGATGTAACCGTCTCCTGGACAAACGGGCTGTTCGTAAACGGGGAGGGCCGGAGGACCGAAAGTGATGGCGACTCGGAACTGCGCTGGCGATGCCGCCGACAAGGCAAGCATAGCCACCACCAGGCATACCGAGCGAAGGACCAACGTGCGAACGAAGAACTTAAAACGCATACCTTTCCTCTTGCTCAATCATCCTTCGCTTTCCCACTATCGCTTTACTACTGTGGGTTGCGCGGATGGAAGGCTGACCTGAACTGCGGAAAACTCAAAAAGCTTCGAAAAGCGCATGCTCCACCGACAAGGGCAACAGGCCTTGGATGTCCATCCTGCTCCAGAGGTAGCCTCTCAGTCCAGCCGTTTGCGTCGAGGTTGTCGTACTGTCTTTACCTTAGCGGCGCTGTTAGGCTGCGGCGAGGCTGGTATTTTGTTCGAGAACGGCCGCATCGATGGCTCCCGAGTGCCGTAGCACCTCGCGCGCCCAAAGAGTCTTAGCACCCTCGACGCAAGAGATATAAACCAGAACGCCTGGTCTTCCCAGTCGATCCTCGAACTGCTCCGCTTCCTCCTCGGAGAATCCTAAGCCAACCAAAGGTCGGTAATTCTCACACAGGGCGCGGCCTTCCTGAGCCATCATCGCGTGAAAAAATACTCGCGAGCGGATAAACAAGCCGACCGTAGGGATCAGCACCGCTCCCAACTCCGAGAGCCAGCCGATCAATCCGGCAGTGGTTGCGCTGGCTTCTTTTTCTGTATTGAACAGGCTTGCATCGCGAAGGATGGCAGCGATGGGATGCAACGGCGAGAGCATAATGCAGATGTCCTCATTTTCGAAACCAGCCTGGTTCAGGTTGCGAACGATTTCAGTTAAAGAAACATTGTGGGAATAGAGTCCGTATGCGGCCGAAGGATTGAGTTCCATGGCGAGCTCCACGCGGATGAGTGTACGAACTTTCCAGACTGAGGATGGACTTGCAGGTCCAACTGGATCAACCGAGACTACACGCTAGTCCAAAACGTGGCACTCAGGTAAATCCTGTAGGCGCCGAACCTTTCAGCAAAATCTTCATGGGCGGAGCAAAGTTTTCGTCCCATGCCGCCACAAATTAGAGAGAGGTTCGCTGATGAAAAAGCTTATTCCGAACTTACCTCGCACCCCCGTCACCTTCTGTTTGATCCGGTGCTGTCTGATCCTGGCGTTGGTACCTTGCATGCACGGACAGCAGGCGGACCAAGACCCCGCTCCCGCATCGCCTCGTAGATCCGACACGAAAGCGGTTCCGCAGTCTCATGCGAACGAAGCTGAAATGCCAGCCTCCGGAGGCATCACCACGCACGAAGCCAAAACTTACAGCGGCAATGTCGTAAAGGAAAATGGCGTGTTGGTTTTGAAGGATCCGGTCACGAAGGTCAGCTATAAACTGAGCGACCAGGGAAAAGCGAAGCCCTACGCGGGCAAAAAGGTGAAAGTGACCGGCAAACTCGATACCAACAGCAACACCATTCACGTGGATGGGATCGAACCGGGCTCTTGAGCTAAGCGATTTTGCATGCCCGTCGTTACTTGATCGGCGGCAGGTATGGAATATACCGGGCAAAAAGCCAGCACAGGAAAAATACGACTGGGATGTGAACCATCAACTGAAGAACGCCATAGCCCACGATGTCGCGCGCTTTCAGTTTCAATATGCCCAGCAGCGGGAGCATCCAAAACGGGTTGACCAGATTTGGTAAGGCTTCTGACGCGTTGTAGATCTGCACCACCCATCCCAAATGCACCTGATGCAGGTTCGCGGCTTGTAAGACATACGGCGCTTCAATGACCCATTTGCTTCCACCGGATGGGATGAAAACTCCCAGTACGGCCGAATATACCGCTACCAGCAAGGGATAAGTATTGTGGGTGCTGATGGAGGCAAACAGCTTGGCCAGCGAATCTGCAATACCGGTTCCAGTAATCATTCCGAAGATCACGGCGTAAAAAGGAAACTGGATCAGCACGCCGCCGGTGGCCGGAATACACTCGCTTACAGCGCGCATGAATCGCCGGGGCCGCCAGTGTAGTAAGAGGCCGGTTGTGATGAAGATCAGATTATAGGTATTGAGGTCGAGCGCTGCCAACGCTCCTTGCGGAGATGTGCGGAAGAGGTCGACCAAATACCAGATCAGTAACGCCGCCACCAAAACGGTCAGCAATGGACTGTACTCCAGCCACTCTCCTGGCTTGCTTCTGTCTTCGAGCCTGGATTGAATCGGCTGGTATTGAATGCCATACGATTCGGCGGTTCTTGCATTTTCCGGGGAAGGCGTTGATAGGTAAGCGATCAGAACTGACAGAACAATCAAAATGATCGTGGTGGCAATACTCTGCCACAAGAAAAGAGTCTGCGTGAGCGGAATCAGGCCGCTGACGCTAAACAGCGGCGGCGGTATCGCGGACTTCGTTGCCATCATCAGCGCGGCCGACGAAGACAGGCCCATCGCCCAAACTGCGCCAAGTCCCAGATAGGCTGCAGCGCCTGCGGCACGATAGTCCATCCCTTTGACCCGAACAGTCAACTCCCGAACCAGCAGTCCTCCGATGATCAGACTCAACCCCCAGTGGATCACCGATGCCAGCATGGAGAACAATGCGATCAGAGCCACTGCCTGGCGCGGCGTTTTTGGAAGGCCAGCCAGGGCGCGAATTATCCGGTAAACAATCGGCGTGGACGCAACCACATATCCGCCCACAATGATCATCACCATCTGCATGGTGAATGGGACGAGGGTCCAAAAATTCTTGCCTCCCTGAATCGCCAGTTTCGTCGGACTCTGGCGCAGCAGTAGGCCGGCGATGAAGACCACTATGATTCCGATCAGAGCAAAGATCAGCGGATCGGGGAACCATTTTTCACTCCAGCGCGCCAGTCCCAGGCCTACGCGCACCAGTCCTTTTTCCGGCGATGAAGCGATCTTCTCTGCTTGGATGCGATCTGGCTGCATATGCATTCTCGATCCTTTTGGCACAGCGAACTTCGCCGGACATTGTAGCGCGAATCGCATGTGATCGAAGTCCTTGTGCCGTTTCGCGGAATCGGTGTAGGATGCGTTCGATCAGGCTAGCAGTGATCGCTCCTATCTTGCTTTGCCCGGAGCCCGAAATGAATACTTTCCCGGTTATGTTAGGCGCGCTATGCGTGTACGCGCTTGCGTATCGTTATTACAGCGCGTTCATTGCCGCCAAGGCGTTGGCGCTGGATGATCGTCGTACCACCCCCGCTCATAATTTTGCCGACGGTCATAACTATGTTGCTTCGCCGCGTTGGGTGCTCTTTGGACATCACTTTGCCGCCATAGCAGGCGCCGGCCCACTGGTGGGACCGACCCTGGCTGCTCAGTTTGGTTTCGCTCCGGGCTTTCTGTGGATTTTGATTGGCGCAGTTTTAGCGGGTTGCGTGCAAGATTTCACCGTGCTGGTTGCTTCGGTGCGTCATCGCGGGCGCTCGCTGGCGGATATTGCCCGCACGGAAATCAGTCCCTTCGCCGGACTCGTCGCGATGATCGCCGTGCTTTTTATTCTCCTGGTGACCTTGGCAGGGCTCGGCATCGTGGTGGTGAATGCGCTCTCGAATAGTCCGTGGGGCGTCTTCACGATTGGCATGACAATTCCAATCGCCGTAATCATGGGCTGGTGGATGTTCAAAAGCCACGCCGGGAAAATTACGGTGACCGGCCCGAGCATCTTCGGCGTAGTTCTTCTCATTGGCAGCGTTGTCGCAGGACACTGGGTCGCGCAGAGTAATTTCGCCAGCGCACTCACGTTTACTCCTCATCAAATCACATGGCTGATGGCCATTTATGGGCTGGTTGCGTCGGTGCTGCCGGTATGGCTGGTGCTCGAACCGCGCGATTACCTCTCGACCTACGTCAAACTCGGCACGATCGCCGTTCTGGTCATCGGCGTGTTTGTGGTTCATCCCAACATTCAGTTTCCGAACTTCACGCAGTACATTCACGGCGGCGGGCCAATCATCAAGGGAAATCTTTTCCCGTTTTTATTTGTCACCATCGCGTGTGGAGCGATCTCGGGGTTCCACTCTCTCGTATCATCCGGTACAACGCCGAAAATGTTGGATAAAGAAACCGATGCCCGCTTCATCGGATACGGCGCCATGCTGGCAGAATCGCTGGTGGGAACGCTCGCCCTGATTGCCGCCTGCTCCATGTATCCTGGTGATTATTTCGCCATCAATACAACGCCCGCTGTTTTCAGCCATCTCGGCTTATCCACGGTGAATCTGGATATTTTCTCCCGCGAAGTGGGCGAGCAGTTGGCAGGACGAACCGGTGGCGCAGTCTCGCTGGCGGTTGGAATGGCCCAAATTTTTAAAGGCCTACCCGGTATGAATCGCCTGATGGGCTACTGGTACCACTACGCCATCATGTTTGAAGCCCTCTTTATTCTGACCACGGTCGATACCGGAACCCGCGTAGCTCGCTACGTGCTGCAGGAGCTGATGAGCAAGGTTCACAAGCCTTTCGGCAACAACGCGTGGCTCCCGGGAAATCTCCTTACGAGTTCTGTAGTGGTCTTGGGCTGGGGATATCTGATTTACACGGGAAATATTTCTACGCTATGGCCGTTATTCGGAACTGGGAATCAGTTACTGGCGACGATTGCGTTGGCCGTGACCACAACCTTCCTCATCAACATGGGCAAACAGAAATATGCCTGGATCACCGGCGTGCCAATGTGTTTCGTGGGTGTGACCACGGTGACGGCGGGAGTGCTTGCCATCAGGAATATTTTCTGGCCGTTAACCACCAAACCGGGGCAGGTCTTTACCGGCTATCTCGATTCGGTGCTCATGACCATCTTCATCCTGGGTGTGATACTTGTGGTGTTCGACGCCGCACGACGATGGAGAGCGGTGCTGAATGGAGCTCCTGCTCCGGTGGAGGCTTTTGGTCCTCCACTGACGGCAACCGGTGACGTGAAAATGGGCTGCTGCTAACGGGTCATCCGATCGTCGTCATGCGAAGGGTGAAAGAATCACCCTTCCATGGTGGAGACATCTCCCGCGTCCACGCCTGCCTCTTTTGCTTTTAGAAAGCGACGCAGGATCTTGCCTGATCGCGTCTTGGGCAGCGACGTGACGAACTCCAATGAAGAGGGCGTCGCAATCGGTCCCAGTTCCCTTCTTACGTGCTCGATCAGCGCCGCTGATAAAGCATCGGAGGCTACATGATCCGAACGCACTTGCACGAAGACTTTGATGGTCTCGCCTTTCATGGGATCAGGCACACCAATGGCGGCCGCTTCGGCCACTGCGGGATGTGATACTAACGCGCTTTCCACTTCAGCGGTGCCGATCCGGTGCCCGGCCACGTTAAGAACATCGTCGTAGCGACCAAGCACTGCAATGTATCCATCTTTATCTTTCATTGCCACATCACCCGTGACATAGCATCCGGAAATCACTTGCCAGTCACGTTCGTAACGCGCCGGATCCTTCCAAACCGTACGCAGCATATGCGGAAACGGCCTCTTAAGCACCAACCGCCCGCCCACGCCGGGCAGTGTTGATTTTCCATTTTCGTCCAGCACATCGGCTTCCGCACCGGGAACAGCCACACCGCATTTCCCTGGACGCATTGCCATGGTCGACGGCGTTCCCAAAGTTGGCCCCCCCAGTTCGGTTTGCCACCAGTTATCGGTGACGTAACCCCACTTGCCGTCGCCTGCCAGATGGGTTTGTGCCCAACGCCATGCCTCGGGGTTCAGCGGTTCGCCCGCACAGGCTATCACTCGCAACGAGGTGAGATCGTGAGCTGCGGGATAGCTTTCACCGTAACGCATGAACATTCTCAGTGCGGTGGGCGCAGTGAACATTTTGGTTACGCCATATCGCTCCACAATTTCCCAGGCAGTTCCCGGATTCGGATAATCGATTGCGCCTTCGCGAAATAATGTGGTCACACCCGCGCAGAGCGGCGCGTAAACAATATAAGAATGTCCGACCACCCAGCCGATGTCTGAAGTACACCAGAAAATATCACGCTCGCCCACATCAAAAAAGTTTTCCAAATGATAGGTGGTTCCGACCATGTAACCGCCGTGTACGTGAACCACGCCCTTAGGCTTTCCCGTGGACCCGGAAGTGTAAAGCAAGAAGAGCGGATCTTCCGAGTCCATTTCTTCCGCGGGACAAACCGGCGGAAACCTTAGAAGCTCATTAAAGTCGATTTCGCGAGGAGCAACTAGGTCCGCTCCCGCGCGCGAATAAACGACGACCTTCTCCACACACTCCAGACTTTCAGTGGCCTGATCGACGATTCCCTTGAGCGCGACCGTCTTGCCGCGCCTGAATCCGACGTCTCCAGCGATCACTACTTTTGCTTGCGCATCAACAATGCGATCCCGCAACGCAGTATGTCCCAAGCCGGCATAGACAACCGAGTGAATGGCTCCCAGCCGCGCGCAGGCCAGCATAGCCACCGCGCCTTCAATGGTCAGCGGCATATAAATGATGACTCGGTCACCCTTCACCAAGCCCAGGGATTTCAATCCATTCGCAAAGCGGCAGACCAGGCGATGCAGTTGGCCATAGGTGACGATGCGCTCGCTACCATCCTCACCGAGCCAGATAAAGGCGGCGCGATTGCACTGGTCAGAGTTAGCATGCCGGTCCAGAGCGTTAATCGTGATATTGGTTTTCGCTCCGGTGAACCACTTATGGTGAACACCATCCCAGTCCAAGACGCGATCCCACGTCCGCGACCACGTAAATCCGGCAGCGTAATCAGCCCAGAAGGCTTCTGGATCTTTTAGTGAGCGAGCACACTCTCCGCGCCAGTCTTGCTGAATTGCATTGCCAGCCACGATGGCAGGCGCCGGATATTCTTCGTCGAGGGCAAGCAGGTTGGAAATATTTTCTGATTTTTCCACGGTTAGCACGCTCATACGGACCTCCGAATTTAGGCGAGGTACTAAAGATGGCGTCGATTCTGCTCTCGACGTGAACCCCGCGCAGTGATGGAGATCACAGCCTAGTGTGTCTCAACGATTACGGATTTTGCAAAGTTTAATGAACCGGGGCCTGACTCTCTGGCAGAGTGCCTGGTCGAGCGAGGATGTCACTGTGAACAGTGACCCGCATCACAGCATCGTTTCCAGGAATGACGTAGGGTTCGGCTCCATGTACCCAGGCGTAGACACCCCCGTACCGGTTGTGGGAAGGCCTGAGGGCCGGGGGATCAGCGCGTGGACGCGACCGACGCTTGTCTCTCAAATAATTAGTACGGCTCGCCATCAATCGCGTTACAATCCATGCCGCCGGAAGGTCAGGACAATTGGCCGCTGCTGTCATTGTTGTCACCACTTCGGCGTGTTTGAACTTGAGCCGTTGCCCGTCCGGAATGATATTTCAGTAGCGAGTTCCACAAGGAGAACCTTATGGCAGAAGCGTTAAGGCGCGTCGACCCTGTGCCGGAGGAGCGCTACCAAGCGTCCACAACAACATGGGACAACATCGCAGAGAGCCAAGCGTTTAAGGACCTGATGGCGACGAAGAAGGTTTTCATCGTACCGGCGTTCATCTTTTTCGTTTTGTACTACTTCGCTTTGCCAGTTCTGGTGGGCTACGCGCCTGGGTTCATGTCCACCAAGGTTGGCTGGGTAAACCTCGCTTACCTCTTCGCTTTGTCGCAATTTTTCGTCGCCTGGATCATTGCCGGCCTCTATGTCAGGGCCGCAAACGACTTCGATCGGCTCTCTAAAGATATTGTTGAGAAAGCCGTTGGCGCGCAGGCCGAGAGCAATAAAGGAGGCAAGTAGCCATGTCGAACGTCCCTCTTATCATGTTCCTGGTGTTCATCGCCATCACCCTGGGCATCACCTACTGGGCATCCAGGCGCTCAGCTGGCGCCAGCGCGTATTTCGCGGCCAGCCGGCAGATCAAGGGGTGGCAGAACGGGATCGCGGTGGCGGGCGATTACATGAGCGCCGCGTCGTTCCTGGGAATCGCCGGCATCATCGCGTTCCAAGGTTATGACGGGTTTCTCTACTCTGTAGGCTGGCTTGTCGCTTACCTGACGGTTTTATTGGTGATCGCCGAACCGCTGCGCAACGCGGGCAAGTACACCATGGCGGACGTGCTGGCCTATCGCCTGAAGCCGCGGCCGGTGCGGGCGATGGCTGCTCTGAGCACGCTGACTGTGAGCACCTTTTACATGATCGCCCAGATGGTAGGAGCGGGTGCCCTGGTGAAACTGCTGCTGGGAGGATTGGTCACATTCAACCAGGCGGTGATTGGCGTGGGCCTCCTCATGATTGTCTACGTCGTGTTCGGCGGCATGCTGGCCACTACATGGGTGCAGATCATCAAGGCCATCCTGCTGATGGCGGGAACTTTGCTGCTGAGCATCCTGGTTATGGCTCACTTCCATTTTAGTTTTGCCGCTTTCTTTGCCGCCATCGGTCAGGTGACCTATCACGATGCAAAGGGAGCAGTGGTGGTAAAAGACTTTCTGCAGCCTGGACTGCGCTATAAACCGCCTTACGGGCCATTGGACCTGATATCGCTGGGACTGGCGTTGATCTTTGGCACGGCGGGGCTGCCTCACATCCTGGTCCGGTTCTACACCGTTCCAGACGCCAAGACGGCACGCAACAGCGTGGTCTGGGCGATGGTGCTGATCGGCAGTTTCTACATCATGACAACGTTCCTCGGCTTCGGGGCGGCAACGATTGTGGGTCCAGACTTTATCAAGACTCACGGGGGCACCAACATGAGCGCGCCGCTGCTGGCCAACGCTCTGGCGGGATCCATTTTCTTCGCATTTATCTCGGCGATCGCATTCGCAACGATTTTGGCAGTGGTCGCTGGTCTGACAATCAGCGCCACCACATCTTTCTCGCACGATTTCTGGACCAACGTCGTTCACAACGGGGTCGAGCGCAAGCCGGGCGAAGAAGTTCTGGTGGCCCGCATCTCCGCTTTTGCAGTCGGGGCGGTCGCGATAACGATAGCGATTCTGCTCGGACCTACAGCTAACGTGGCTTTTCTGGTAGCCCTCGCGTTTGCGGTAGCGGCCTCCGCGAACTTGCCGGTGATTGTGCTGTCGATTTTCTGGCGGAGGTTCAATACAGCGGGCGCGGTCGCTGGACTAGGGGTTGGCTTGCTAGCGTCGATAGGACTTATCCTGATCAGTCCCAGCATGATGGCAATCGATCCGCCCACAGTCACTGGAACAGCGCGCCATTTGATCCAGGCGAAAGCTTGGTTCCCTCTCGAAAATCCGGGCATTCTTAGCATTCCGATTGGGTTCATTGGAGCGATCGTCGGTACGCTGTTAAGTCACGAACCGACTTCGCAACACAAGTTCAACGAACTACTGGTCCGCTCCAACACCGGACTCGGTTCGGAAAAGGCCGGGGCTCACTAAGCGGCAGAGTTCGAGGATTGCTGATTCCGTTCCGAGAGCAAAGAGGCATGAACTACAGAATGTGGCGTCTTGAGGGTGCAAAAGCTGCTGCCCTCCGTGGGACACGGCGGGAGCGCGCTAGATCTAATCAGCTCTGCTGCTGTGCCGCCTCAACATAAGCTCGCAGAATTTCGCGGTCCTCGGGCAACATTCGTGTGAACTTGATTCCGTTTCCCACTTGCGGATCGCGCGTTACTACCGTTCCCACAACCAGTAGCGTCTCTTCGAGGCGAAGGGTCATCTCGAAAACGGTTCCTATCGGAAACGGAAAGATCGATTCGATATAGCAACCGGTCTCGCTCAAGTCGGTGGTAGCGCATCGGTGTGGTACATCGCTTTCCGGAGTAAATAGTTCCACCGGGGCGCTCACTTTAATTCGGGTGGACTCTCTTTTTTCGTGAGGCGGCTCAGAAGAAGGCCACACCCGCTCGCTATCGCTCATCCCTCGGAAGACCTCCGAAATTTCTTCGTCCTACTGAAGAACAATTTTAGCTGCAAATCAGGCGCGATGCAGCAAAGCGTCGCCGAAACGCGTTGCGTTTCCTGATACTCTCGAAGGTACAGGAGAATTAACGTAATTGCCGCCAATCATTAACGCACAAGATATTTCGAAAGCCTTTGGAGCCAACCCGCTCTTCCAGAATGTAGACTTCACGGTCTCGGAAGGAGAACGAATCGGGTTGATCGGTCCCAACGGATCGGGAAAATCTACGCTCCTGCGAATTCTGGCCGGCGATGTTACTCCTGACACCGGCGAAATTGCCTTCCGCAAAAGAGTTCGCCTGAGTTATGTGGAGCAGGACTCTACTTTCAAACCGGGCGACACGATACGTGCTCTCGTTCAAAACGCGATGGAACGGGGCGGGATACCGGAGTCGGAGCGTGGGACGCGCTTCGCCGAAACCCTGGGTCGCGCCAACTTCGACGATCTGGATGCGGAGGCCACTACTTTATCAGGTGGCTGGCAAAAGAGACTTGCGATCGTACAAGCCCTGGTTCAGGCTCCGGATATTCTTCTGCTGGATGAACCCACCAACCACCTCGATCTAGCGGGAATTGAGTGGCTGGAAGAAGTGCTGGCAGCCGCTCCGTTCGCCTGTGTCGCGGTCAGCCATGATCGATATTTTCTGGAAAATGTGGCCACGGAAATGACGGAACTCAACCGTACATATCCCAACGGACTACTACGGGTACGAGGGAGCTACAGCCATTTTCTGGAAAAGAAGGAAGAATTTTTGCATGCGCAATCCAAGCGCCAGGAGGCGTTGGAAAATTTAGTTCATCGCGAAATCGAGTGGCTGCGCCGGGGAGCCAAAGCGCGCACCAGAAAATCCAAAGCGCGTATCGATAAGGCGGGAGAGCTGATGGGCGAACTCGCGGACCTGAATGCCAGAAGGCGAACCGGAACAGCACTGATTGATTTTTCCGCCACGGATCGCAAAACCAAGCGGCTGATCGAACTGACTGACGTATCTTTTAGTATCGCCGGTCGGATGCTGTTTCAGAAGCTTTCATTCGTGATTACCGCTGGGTTGCGGGTGGGATTAGTGGGACCGAACGGCAGCGGGAAGACGAGCCTGCTGCGCTTATTGCGCGGTGAGTCTGAAGCCAGCAGCGGAGAGATTCGCCGCGCCGACTGGCTCCGTATCGTGTATTTCGATCAGAGCCGCGAACTGGATCCTGATGTAACGCTTCGCCGGGCTCTGGCTCCGGAAGGCGATTCCGTCGTTTATCAAGATCGCCAGATCCATGTGGCGGCATGGGCAGCAAAATTTCTTTTCGCGGGCGAGCAGTTGAATCAACCAGTGGGACGGCTCTCCGGCGGCGAAAGGGCGAGGGTATTGATTGCGCAGCTCATGCTGCAGCCCGCCGACGTTTTGCTTCTGGATGAGCCCACCAACGACCTGGACATTCCTACGCTGGACATCCTTGAAGAGAGCCTGCTGGAATTTCGCGGATCGCTGGTTCTGGTCACCCACGACCGCTACATGCTGGATCGAGTATCGACCGTTGTTCTGGGACTGGATGGTCAAAGCAATGCCGGGCTCTTCGCAGACTACTCACAGTGGGAGACATGGCTGGAGGAAATGAATCAGGGAGCGAGGAGCGAAGAGCGGGTCATATCCAAAGGCAAAGAAGCTAAGGAGAGCATGCGTGAGCCGATGGGAAGAAAAAAGCTTTCCTATCTCGAGGCGCGCGAATATGAAGCCATCGAACATCGCGTGGCCGAAGCTGAGAATGCGTTACAGTCAAAGCGCGAACTACTCGAAGATCCGGCGATTGTCAGCGACGGACCGCGGCTTATGGCTGCACACACCGAGATGGAGGAAGCTCAGCAAAATGTAGACTCGCTGTACGCTCGCTGGGCTGAACTGGAAAAAAAGAAAGGCTGAAGCCCCGCGGCGCTCGATATTATCAATGCCCTAGGCAAAATGCGATGACCGTATTGCCTTTCTTGCCGGTGTGAGCTTCCACTTTCTTCAAGAGTGATGCTTCCAGATTGCCCGGATCGGGGTTGACTTCGCAGGCAGCGATCTCTTTTTCCGAAGCGCCATGGTAGCAAAGCTCGCACACACCCAAACCATCCTCGGAACGCAGGGGTGGGCCGAACACGCGGCAGGTCATGGGCCGAGATTCGTAGAGTTCACAATTCCCCGTTTGCGGGTCGAGTGCGGGGCAAGGCTCGTCATTGGCGAAGTCCGCAAAGCGCTCGGCTGCCTCAACCGACTCATCCAAGAGGCCGGTGATCGGATCGCCAGGGAAATCGAGCGCCAGGCGAGCCCACGACTGCTGCGCCCGTTTTCGAATCTGAGTGGCACGGACCGGGTCCCTTTTTTGCAGTTCAGCGTATCCGCTTCGCAGCCGCAAAGCGTCGAGGTGATTGATGGGAAAAACCCCGATACAACACTGCGTGCATCCCGGACGACAGACCAACCAGTCGCCACTCAGTCGCGCTACTTCGGCCATCGCCGCGTCCACGATTTGAACTAGCTGTTGATCTTTCGCGGCTGGATAGGAATTCCGCATGGCTGTTTCAATTCATTCTATAATCCGCGAACTCTTTTCTTGACCACCGCTCCAGCCATGGTCAATTTCTAAATTAATCCCGTATATTGATGACTCAACAGGGGAAGCGGCACACATGGTAGAACAATACCTTATCGGAGTGGATGTGGGCGGTACGAAAGTCGCTGCTGGCCTGGTTAACGCCACGGGAGAAATAACTTATCAAACGCGCGTTCCCATGGTGGCATCGGATGGGCTCGCCGGTCTAGCAGCTGTGGTCTCGGCGATTGACGCGGTACGAGCCGAGTCGGAGATGGATCCGAAAATAAAAGGAGTGATTTCGGGGATTGGAATCTGTGCTCCCGGCCCACTTGATCCGCGCAGTGGCATCGTGCTCAATCCGCCGAATGTTCCGGGATGGCGAAATTTTCCGTTGGCCTCCGAGATAGCGAAATCAACCGGCCTTCCGGTTTACCTCGACAATGACGGCAATGCAGCAGCCTTGGCAGAAGCATTGTGGGGTGCGGGACGAGGATATCGAAATGTTTTCTGCGCCACGCTGGGAACCGGCATCGGTACCGGCATCGTATTCGACGGCCAAATCTACCACGGGCGAACGGGCGCAGCGGCGGAGGGCGGCCATGTCACCATTGATTACCGCGGCCCCCGTTGCAAGTGCGGCAAACCGGGATGCATCGAGATTCTGGCCTCGGGGACCGCGATTGCGCGTCGCGCGTCCGAAAAAATCGCGGCTGGCCAAGTCTCTTCTATTCTGCAAGAAGCTGAAAAGATGAGCACCATATCTGGCGAGATGGTGGGCCGCGCCTACCTCGCGGGCGATCGCCTGGCCAAAGAAATATTGACAGAGACCGCGATGTTCCTAACCGTCTGGTTGGGAACGATCGTGGACCTGATCGAACCGGACGTAATGATCGTCGGCGGCGGCGTGACCGAAATGTTGAAACCATTTCTTGGCGAGATACGCGATGCACTGCCGCAGTGGTGCATCAACCCGCGAAGCCGGGAGATTCCCCTGGTGATGGCACATTATGGGCCTGAGGCTGGAATTGCGGGAGGGGCGGCGCTCTGCCGGACGCCGCGAGCCTCGAGTTCACGATGAATTCGACAGTCTTCGCGGCAGCTTGTTTAGTACGCGTTCTTGCTGCGAAACATTTTGAGCAGAGTCATGGTGATGATTTGCAGATCGAAAGTCAGGCTCCAGTTGCGCAGGTAGTAAAGATCGTATTCCACGCGTTTGGCAATGGAGGTATCCCCGCGCCATCCATTCACTTGCGCCCAGCCGGTGATTCCAGCCTTAAACATGTGGCGGGAATTGTAGCGATCCACCTCTTCCAGGAATCGCTCCACAAAAAATGGGCGCTCGGGGCGTGGCCCCACGATACTCATGTCGCCTCGCAGAACATTCACAAATTGAGGCAATTCATCCAGATTGGTCCGCCGTAAAAACGCACCCACACGAGTGCGCCGCGGGTCCGCCTCGGACGTCCAACGCGTATCCCCCTCTTCCTTGCTGGCTACCTGCATGGTGCGAAATTTGTACATCTTAAATACGCGGCCGTTAAGCCCAACTCTATCTTGAGAAAAAAAGACCGGGCCGCGGCCGGCCAGCTTTACCGCAAGGGCAATCAGCAAAATAAGAGGCAACGTGGCCAGCAAAATTAACGCGGAAAAAGCAAAATCGAAGATGCGTTTATAGAAGAGGTAGGAACCCGACTCCGCCAGCGTGGGCCGCAGATCGAGCATGTGGAATCCGGCGAGATCGATCAGCCGGTCGCGCAGAACAATGCCTTCGCCAAGATCGATGACCACACGAGTGGGCACGCATAGCTTTTCCAGGACGGGGGCAATTTTGTGCACATCGTTCAGCCTCTCCGCAGGCAAGGCGATGATCACGTCGTTAATAGAATTGCCGTTGGTAAACACCGGTAGCTGATCGAGTTCATAAATTGGACCCTCGACTACGACCTCCTGATGGGGCAACCGTACAAACCCCACCACCCGGCAAGGGAGCATCTCGCCGTGCAGAAGCGAGGTGCCCACCCTGCGGGCAAACCTGTCCGTCCCTACCATCAGAATCTTGACTTCGTTTCTCGAATCTTTTCTAAGCAATTCATGGATCACGCGAAACGCTACGCGGGTTGTGGTGGCTAAAACAAACAAGGCGAGCGCGCTGACCCCAATCACGATGCGGGAATAACTGGCTTGCCGGTATAAAAAACCCGCCGCCATCACCACGGCATAAGTGAATGCAAGTGCCTCAAGGAGCCGGCGGCTCTTTCCACCAGGCGCATACAACGTTTCCAGGTTCCACAAGCCCGATTCTTCAGCGGCAATCGCCCAAACGATCGTGGTAAGAAGCACAATGCTCCAGTAGGAAGGCAGGCCTGGAACAGGATGCCGCCAAACTAACAGGTTGAAACCAAAGCGAATTTTAACGGCAAAGAAGTAGGCGCAGGCGGGCAGGAGAAGGGTTACAACCTTCAAATACAAGCGAGCAAAACTCAAACGACTGCGAATCATACGGGTCGTGCTCTTTCTACCGCAACAGCGTGCATCTACCGCAACGGCTGTACAGTTAACACCTTAATTCGCATGGCCAAGTCCGGAACAAGGCTCAGATGCCAGCTGAGCAGTGACGGTTGTCCTATATAAAACCCGTAACGACGGAGAGAGTTTCGTGCTGCCATGAGTTTTTTTGGTGAACGGTAATTCCAACGCGTTGTGTAAATTACAACACGAAAAACGAAGATTTCCCGGCGGAGGATTACGCATAACTTAAATGCATGCGAGTGGTTAATTGGATGCCTTGGCTAATCTAGTGGAGGGCCAGAACGAAAGTTGAATCGTTGTGGTTACGTTGCTTTGCCGGGTGGAGGCGATGACAGGAAAATTCCACCGTTCGTACTGTACGAATGCCGACACACTGAATGTCGATCGCGGCCAAAACTCCGCGCGCACATTTCCGTCGGCCAGCGTACCGCCGTTGGGAAGAAACTGCTGGCTGACTTTTTGATGCCTGAAACCAAACTGTAATTTGCTGCGCGGAGTGAACCAATAATTCGTCCAGGCTTGCGCCCCCTGCCCTTGGCGTCCCATCCAGTTGCCCATCAGGTGCCCTGCGTTTTGGAAGCCTGTAATCCAGCCTCCATCCCAATAAAAAGCCCCATACGCTACATCGCTGCCGCTGTAAGGGGGGTCGGTGTAACCGCCTTCGAGGCGCAAGTCCATCTTCGGAATTCTGGGCAGTTTCGGAACATAAATACCCGCCAGCCACGCCGCGACGTCCGGACCCAGGATGGGCGTGATTTCGTTATGCTCGGCCAAACCTTCGGCATAGAAAGTCATTCCGTTTCGCACTCCCGGAATGCGATAGCTGAAATCTACTCCAGATCTCCGCGCCCCGGGCTTGTTTGGATTTCCAGAAAGGGTATTGCCTGTGGAAAAAACGCTGCGCAGAAAACTGTGCAACGTAAGCGCGTACCCGGGGCCGCCGTAGTCCGTGGTTCGCGAGAAACCAATTTCCAGATTTGAGGTCGGTTTGAAACTAATTCTTTCGCCATGATCGATGGGCTGGTCGCTAAGCGACTGCCCGTAGTTGCCTACGAGTCCTAAGGGGCCGTTTAAAAATTCGTATCCCGAGTATTGCCCTATGAAAGCTTCGATGCGCATGGGCCCGAGCCATCCGAAGATGCTCGGCAGCTTAAACGGCGTGACCCGGTTTACGCGAAACATGCGCATCGGCTGCGCATTATCGCTAAGCATCAACGGACCGCCTTGTGATGGCCCCCACCATAAGCTCTGGTTCCCGTAGG
This sequence comes from uncultured Acidobacteriota bacterium, assembly GCA_963758565.1. Classification (GTDB taxonomy): domain Bacteria; phylum Acidobacteriota; class Terriglobia; order Terriglobales; family Acidobacteriaceae; genus Sulfotelmatobacter. The sequence continues at coordinate 922,904 of CAVWVX010000003.1, forward strand.
AAAGTTGCCAGTCCGCGAGATTGACAGCCACATATGCATCCAGAAATCGCCCTTGGTTGAATGCTGTGGTCGGCGTATCGGGCGGCAGCGGAAAGGGTGCAGGCAAACCGCTTCGAATAAAGTCGGCGTTTGAGATCGCCTCGCGTGCGCTTAAGGGTAACGCTGGCGCCGACGGAGAGTGCTGATACTCGCCGCGAACATACACCGTAAATGGGCCGTACGATCCCCATCCCGAGAGTCCAGAGACATTGTTCAGCCCCTCCTGCTCGGGACGGCCAAAATCGTTGACCAGGGTCTGCCCAAAGTGATAGCCATCAGTCAGCGGTTTGCCGGAAATCTCAGTGGTTCGCGTGTAAGCTGATTCCAGGCGAAGTTCGGCATTTTCCCCGCCATCCAGCAGACCAAATTCGGGTTCGAACTCCTTGTGTAAATCTTCGTAGAGTTTTTGCACCCAGTCCGGTGTGTCATCTTCAGCGACGGGATCAGCCGACTCTTTGATTTGGCGCGCACATTCGATGCGCGTCCAAGGACGCATGTCGGCAAATCCACTGTGAATATAGCCCAGTGCGGTCAAGCGATCCATCGCGGCATATACCCAGCTGTCGAGCGGCACGTACGGAGATCCCATATTTTTAGGATCGCGAGCCGTATCACTGTCACCTTTGCTGAACGTCCCCCACCTGGCAATTTCCGCATCGCTATATTGCGAATGAGAGTGAAACCCTTGTCGTCCCAGGTACCATCCCAACGCGCTTCCCAGCACAACGTCTGAGGTGAAGTGCTGATGACCGATGAGGCGTGCTGCAGTCACTCCTCCGGCCGCACCATAGGCCAACAACTGCGTCGCAGGCCCGGGGTACTCATGAGCGATCACGCTGGCAATGGCCCAACTGATGGAGGCGTGCTGCGAAGGAAAGGAGCTTCCCCCTTGAAAAAAATGTCCCTTACCACTTCCGGTAAAAGGACGCTCCCTGCCGAAGGCATATTTGAGAAGTTCGGTGTCCAGAAACGCGCCAATACCGGCTTCCCCGCTAAGAAGGCCCGTCTCGCGCTCCTGGTCGTTATCGGTGAGATGTCCCCACAGAAACATTCCCGCACCGGTCCCCGCCAAAGCTGCCAAGCCTATATTGGAGGCAGTTACTGCATGCGAAACCGTCGACGGATTCGTTGGAAAGTGTTTCTCAATGGCGGTATCACTGGCTACCAGGGCAGCCCCCGCGAATATAAAGGGGGCGCTCCAATTCCATTCCGTAGGCGTCATGCGGAACGGGGTCGACCACAAATTCTTCTGATCCACAAAAAGGTTTCGTGGAAGCGACTTCAGATTCACCGGCGATGGAGTCAAATCGAGCGACTGAGCTTGCGACGCTGATGGCGCTTTCGCTTTGTCTTCGCTTGAATCGGAAGTTTGGGCTATAGCGCGACCATTTATGAATAATGCCCCCAGCAATCCCAGGCTGGCGATTGAAGTTCTTAGAAATCGAGATGCCCTCGGGATTATCTCTCTTTGGCGATGCGAGATTGGTCTGTGCATTTTGACAGGGGTGGTGAAGGTTTCCTTCCAAAAGGTTGATAACAAAAAAGGTTTCAACGCCCGATTCCAATCTTGTCCATAAGCATCTTACGCAAGCGGTAAGTTGACTTCGGGTTGCCGCATCGACAAACACCGGTGAGTTGGAATCCGAATTGATTGGATGCCATAATAACGAGTTGCAAGTATGCGCGTAACCGATATTCAACCCGAGCCGGTAATGAATGGAATCCCGGGGGAACCACTGCGGTCAGAGTCTGCGCCGTCAGACAGCGAGATTTCCGTGCTCGATTTGTTGACGATTCTGCTCGAACGCAAACATTTTATCGTGCGCTTCGTGTTCGGTGCCGCAATTTTAGCGACGATCATCGCCTTTGTTTTGCCCGTCCGGTATGAGGGGAAGGTGGTTCTGCTTCCTCCAGCGCAAAATTCTTCCATTGGGACGGGATTGTTAAGCCAACTCGGGGGCGTCGGGGGACTGGGATCGCTCGGGTCGCTCGGGTCGATGGCATCGCTGGCCGGAGGCAGCCTGGGCCTGAAGAATCCGGCGGACATGTATGTCGCGCTGCTGACCAGCCGCACCGTTGAGGATGCCATGATCAACGATTTCGGGCTGATGCAGGAGTACAAGGAAAAACGGATCTCGGACGCGCGCAAAGAACTGGAGCGCCGTACTACCGCTGTTGCTGGAACAAAGGACGGCTTGATCCGCCTCACCGTAGAAGACCACGATCCCAAGCGCGCGGCCCAACTGGCCAACGGATACGTGGACGAGTTCCGCAAACTCTCAGCTTCGCTGGCCATCACTGAGGCCGCACGCCGCCGTCAGTTCTTCGAACAGCAACTCCAGCAGGCTAAGGATAGTCTATCCACCGCTGAGGAAGCTTTGACGAGGACCCAACAGACCACTGGAGTATTGCAGATTGATAGCCAGGCCAAGGCCCTGATCGAATCTGCCGCCATCTTGCGGGCGCAGGTTGAGGCAAAACAGGTACAGATCGAGGGTCTGCGATCTTTCGCAACTGAGGACAATCCGCGGCTCGTTCTTGCCAAACAGGAACTCGCCGCACTGCAAGCACAACTCTCCCAGGTCGCCGGGTCGCGGCAAGACCCCGGTTCTGACATCAATCTTTCCAAAGGTCGGGTGACCCAGTCGGGCATGGAGTATTTGCGCCGCTACCGGGAACTAAAGTACCAGGAAACAGTTTTTGAATTGCTGGCAAAGGAATTTGAAGTGGCGAAACTTGATGAGGCGCGCGAGGGTTCTATTGTTCAGGTAGTCGATGCTGCGGTTGTGCCGGATCGAAAGGCCTCACCCCATCGCCTGTGGATTATTTTAGGAGCGAGTGCTTTTGCCTTTTTCATCGCCATATTTTGGACTTGGCTACGCAGCCGCCTACAGTATTCTCTCAACTTACCGGAAAATCGGGAGAAAGTTCACACCATAAAATCGTTATGGCAAACGAAATCGCAGCGTGCTTAACTGGTTCGTTATGTCATAATTCAGTAACGATCGTATCGAATTTAGTCGCCAACCCGCGCCCCAGGTGGAGCATCCCAACTTGGATACATAATTGAAAATGAAAGTCTTATTTTTAAATCCACCTTTCCATCCTCGCTTCTCTCGTGAGCAGAGAAGTCCTGCAGTCACTAAAAGCGGAACGCTCTATTACCCCAAGTGGCTGGCTCATGCCGCCGGCGTAGCGATCAAAAACGGGCACGAAGTCGATTTGGTTGATGCTCCGGCTGCCGGATTTACCGTGCAAACCGTGATTGATCGCATCGCCGCGAAAAACATTGAAGCCGTGGTCTGCGATACTTCCACGCCGAGCATTCTGAACGATGTGTCCGTCATTGAGGCCCTAGTTCACGCAAACCCCTCGTTGCACGTCCTGCTGGTGGGACGGCACGTTTCCTCACTGCCCAAGGAGACGCTTGCTCTTTCGTCATCGCTCGAAGCGGTCGCCATCCGGGAATATGAATACACCGTTCGCGACTGGCTGGCAGCGAAGGCTTGCGGCGCAGATCTTTCTGGTGTGGAGGGTCTGGTATTCCGTAACGCTACCGGTGAGTTAGTCACCAATCCGCAGCGCGAGTCCATCAAGAACCTGGATGAATTGCCGTTCGTCTCCGAAGTGTACAAGCGATTTCTGCACACACCCGATTATTTTTACGGTCATTCCCTCTGGCCTTTGGTAGTGTTCGATACCAGCCGTGGATGTCCTTATCACTGCTCGTTCTGCGTTTATCCGCAGGCCTTTAGCGGACACACCATGCGCTATCGCTCAGTGTCGAATGTCGTCGATGAATTTGAATTCGTCTCCCGCGAGATGCCGGAAATCAAAACCGTCATGCTGGAGGACGATACCTTCATCATCAGTAAACCGCGCACCATGCAACTGGCTCAGGAACTCATTCGCCGTGGCAACAAACTGCCTTTCGATGCCAATTGCCGCGCCGACATTGGAGCCGAGGGCGAACTGCTTTCTACTTTGCATAAGGCCGGTGCGCGCCTGTTTTGCGTGGGCTTCGAGAGTGGCGACGTCGAAGTGATCAACGGCATGAAGAAAAATAATGACGATCGAAGGGACGCCAAATATCACGACGAAGCTCATCGCTTCGTGAAGCGTTGCCGCGAAGCAGGCATTATGGTGCATGGCTGCTTTATGGTGGGCAATCTGAATGAAACTCCCGCCAGCATGGAAAAAACTTTAGCCTTCGCCAAGCGCCTGCAGCCTGACACCGCGCAGTTTTTTCCCATCATGGTTTATCCGGGCACCACCGCTTACGAAGAAGCAAAAAAGCGCAATTACATTCAGATTGAAAGCTGGGACGCGTGGCTGACCAAGGATGGCCTGCACAACAGCGTGGTTACACTGCCAAACATTACCCATGAACAGCTGGTCACCTTCTGCGACCGCGCCAGGCGCAGTTTTTACCTCAGTCCGTCTTATCTTCTGTATAAGGCAAAGCAGTCATTCAAGGACAGCCGCGAATTGCAGCGCAACCTGAAAGGCTTTGTCACGCTTTCAAAATATTTGTTGCGCGGCAGCCAGCACGAGAAAGATCCGAAGGCTCAGCCCCCGCGAAGGCACGATCATGACGATGTTGCACCCGTAGCTACTACTGCCGGCGGCGCTCGGAACTAACCACTGTGATCGGCGGCCAGATGATTGACATCCTCAGTGCGAATTCGGTATCGATCATCATTCCCACCTTCAACGGCGCCTCCCGCATCGGTAGTTGCCTGACCGCACTCTTAGCCCAAGCGGCAAATAGAGATATAGAAATTATCGTCGTAAACGACGGTTCAACCGACAACACGCTCGATGTGGTCAGGCAGTATTCCGGCGTTCGCTGCATCTCGCAACTCAATGCAGGACCTGCCGCCGCGCGCAACCGTGGCGCCGCCAAAGCTCGCGGCAGTCTCATTTTATTGACCGATGATGACTGTATTCCGCTGTCAGGCTGGATCGACGCAATGGTTAGGCCGTTTCGCGATCCCCAGGTTGTCGCTGCCAAAGGAATTTATCGTACGCGGCAACGGGCTCTGATGGCCCGTTTCGTGCAAGTTGAATACGAAGATCGCTACCGCCTTATGGCGTGTCTCGACACGATCGATTTTGTGGACACGTACTCAGCCGCCTTCCGCCGCGACCGCTTTCTGGAAATGTCCGGCTTTGATACATCGTTTCCAGTCGCTTGTGCCGAAGACGTTGAGCTTTCCTACCGCATGTCTGCTCGTGGCTGGAAAATGAAATTTGCGCCTGAAGCGGTCGTCTGTCATACCCACCCTGAAACTCTTTCCGGCTACTTGAAGAAGAAGTACAAGTTCGCTTTTTGGCGTGTATTGGCGGTACGAAAAAATCCCCACAAGGCGATCAAAGACAGCCACACTCCGCAGTTGATGAAATTTCAGCTGCTTTTCGCGCCCGCATTGATACTGGCCGTAGCCTTTGATCTGGTCGTACGACCTTCGATTCCGGTTTCTTTATTGGTGATCGGGGCGTTTTTTGTTAGTACCGTGCCGTTTACGCTGCGTGCGTTAGCCAAGGATCGGATGGTAGGTTTGCTCTCCCCCGCTATACTTGCCGCGCGGGCCTGTGCCCAATTCATGGGTGTGAGTGCAGGGGTCTTCAACGCCCGAAGCGTGCCAGACGAAGCTCCAACCAAAATGGTTGCATGAAATCAATGCTTGATCATTTCCGTTGTAAAACCGGATTTCGGCAGGAATCGCGAATGGTCGGCGGAGGATTCAACCGAGGTTTCGCAATCACTCCTCATTGCTAGAATTGATAACGTGAACGAAAGCCACACCCTGATTCCGGATTTGTCTGCGAAAGGGTCCGCAAAGTCGGCGGGTTTCGCTGCGACCATTTCCAGGAACATCATGGCCAGCATGGCTCGGGTGGTCGCCGTGTCTCTCGTCGCGTTGCTGCTGCCGGCGTATCTCACTCATCATCTGCCGGTTACCACTTATGCCGCGTGGGTATTGATCTTGCAGCTCGCCGCCTACGTTTCGTATCTCGACCTCGGAATACAGACTGGAATTTCCAAGTTCGTTGCCGAATACAGTGCCCGCAATGACTCTCTAGGAGCCGGGCGTCACGCCAGCGCGGGGTTGGTGTTAATGATTTTTGCTGGCTCATTCGGAGTATTGCTCACCATGATTCTCGCCTGGCGAGTGCCTCGACTATTCAGTTCGATGCCGGCCAATCTATATCCCGATGTCCGCATCAGTGTGTTGCTGGTCGGGTTATCTCTATCTTTTGGATTAGTCTGCGCCGTTTACTCGGCGGTGTTTCTAGGACTGCAGCGTTACTGGATTCCGATGACTTTGTCCGTCGTCAACCGGGCTGCCTTCGTTGTCCTGGTGGTCGCCGTGGTGGCGTTGCACGGAAGCCTTACCGCCATGGGCATCGCGGTGGCATTGGTCAACGTATCGACGGGGATCTTACAGGTATTGGCGTGGCGCGAAAAGGCCGCCCACATTCGAGTCAGCCACGAACTCGTGGATCGTAGTGTTCTTACCCATGTGGCTCGCTATTGTTCCATGCAATCCATATGGACCGCGGGAATGCTGTGCGTCGTCGGACTCGACATCACTATAGTTGGCCACTACGATTACGCGCACACCGCGTTTTACTCGATCGCGACAATGCCTACCAGTTTTATGTTGTTAATTATTTCCTCCGCAATGAATCCGCTGATGCCGGCGTCTTCGGCGATCAGCACGCACTTTTCACAATCTGCGATGGGCAACCTCCTAGCGCGAGTCACTCGCTACACCACCGTAATTTTGTTACTTACTGCGTTGCCGCTTCTGGTGTTGGGGGTACCGATTCTTCGTCTCTGGGTGGGGCCCGTATACGCCATGAATACGATCGTTTACCTGCGGATTCTTGTGCTGGCCAACGTGATTCGAAATCTCTGCGCGCCCTATGCCACCATGATCGCCGCCACCGGTAGGCAAGAAGCCGCTATTGCTACCGCCGTTTCCGAAGCGGTGGTGAATCTTGGAAGCAGTATTTACATGGCCAGCCGTTTCGGCGCCATTGGCGTGGCGCTGGGTACTTTGCTCGGCTCTTTCGTCAGCGTGGCGCTGCACTTTGCCATCACAATGCATTTCACTCAGCAAACTCTTTCAATTTCTCGAACAAGACTCTTTCTTCAAGGGATACTGTGGCCTGGGATTATCGCCGTTCCTTCGATCGTGATTTTTCTGATCTGGCGATCGCAGACTGGGCAGTCTCTCGGGGCGCTTTCAGTAGGCTGGTGGGTCTCTAGCACGCTATTGTTAGCCTGGTTTGGTGGCTTAAAACCGGACGAACGTCTAGCCTTGATGCGTTTGGCTCGAAGAGGTTCGCTTCCGGCATCGACCTCAACCTGAGCGGCTTCAGAGGCTCAACCTCTTTTGCAGGACACTGTGTACGATACTTCGAGCTATCTAATTGTGAGGACTGTAGCGTGATCGCAGAGTTTGGGTATTGGAAGTCGGTATTAAAGGGGCTTACAACGCCCGAGGTTCCTATTGTGCCCTATGTGCCGAACCGCCGGGTCATGCCGCCTCGCGTTCTCGAGCCCGCGACAGCGTGGAAAGGCATCGAGAGCATTTTGGCGGATCTGATAGAGAAGTTCGAAATCGGCAATCAGCGCTGTCTGGAGTTTGGTGTCGAGTACGGCTATTCAACGGTTGCACTGTCCTGTTTTTTTGATTCTGTGACGGGGGTGGATACCTTTCGCGGCGATAAGCACACCGGAAACAGGAAAGATATCTTCGCTCAAACTTCCGCGCGGCTGTCCTCGTTTGAAAATATTCAACTAGTCCGGAGTGACTACCGTGATTGGATGGCGCAGGACAATACCTTCTATGATTTAATTCACGTCGACATTGTTCATACCTACAGCGATACATTTACCTGCGGATTATGGAGCGCGCAGCACGCGAAGTGCGTCCTGTTCCACGATACTCTGAGTTTTCCGGCGGTGAAACGGGCCGTCATCGACATTTGCCGGCGCACCGGCAAGAGCTTCCACAATTTCGAAGAAAGTTACGGACTAGGAATTGTCGTTTAGTCGCCCTAGATAAAGCATGATCGGCACGGAGAACCGAAAAACCTTGTTAGAACGCCAAATCCTTGGCAATGCTCACCCAGCCTCCCGAGTAGCGCCAATAATCCCCCTTCCATGCGTCCTGAAGAATCACGGGTATACGCGCAAGTTTTGCGCGCGGCAACTGCGCCCGATGACGTAGGTGGACAATTTTTTTCTTAATTCCACTTAACGCTTCGTCGCCCATAGAGAAATCCGCTCTGCGGACCTGCAGCCTGTCTTGCAGTTGCTGGAGTCGCACGATCTCTTCCAAGTACACCGAAGAGCTCCGGTTCTGCGCGACCTCAATTCGGTCCCGCACGTTAAGTGCCGGTACTCCCTCCTGCTGCGCACTGTGCCGGCGATACTGCATAAGGGGTTCAGGAATGATCTCGAAGCGGCCGCGTGCTGCCAGAAGGAAGGATATCCAACGGTCATGAATGTCATTGGATGGAATAGGCGTCACAAGATCGAAGAAATCTTTCCGAAAAGCTAAAGTTGCTCCCGTTACCACCGGATGCTTGAGCAGAACTTTGAGGGCATGACCGCTTTCGAACTCCCGCTGCTTCCCCCGATCGAAAGAGAAAGTCCCCCACAAACGCACTCCCATCATTCGCGAATTCTCGTCGATTAAATCAGCATCGCTAAAAGCTGCGATCGGCGCGCTTTGTTGAAGAAAAGCCTGTTCAATCCGTTCCAGCTTATGCGAATACCAGACATCGTCTTGATCTGCCAAAGCCACGACGGTTCCGCGGCAAAGCGAAATCGCTTTTTCAAAGTTTTTGGTCGACCTTAAGGTTGTCTCATTGACAATGACGTGAACTGGAAATGGTGCCCTACGGGCAAACCCGTTAGCTATGTCTGCGCTATTGTCCGACGAGCGATCGTCACAGATCCATAATTCATCGGGTAGCCTGCGTTGACTTAGAATGCTCTCCAGCTGCGAGCGGAGAAAGGTCTCTCCGTTAAAGGTACACATCGCGACCGAGATACCAAGCCCCAAGCATTCTCCAAAATTCCGGCGATTTCACGATCTCAACACATTTTACAACCAGAGCGTTCTGTTAACCCACCACGCGCAAAAGCGCGAGACATCGGCGCTTCTGCTAATATTTTTTCTCTGGGTGGTTGCAAACGCAATCGGTAAGAAGTCATGGAGACGGAACAACAACGTTCGCCATCGGTTTGCGCCATCGTGGTTACCTATCATCCCACTCGTGCCATTCTAGAAAACGTCCGCTTAATTATCGAACAGGTCGCCGGGGTGGTGGTTGTGGACAACGGCTCCAGTTTGGAGGAAGTCACGTTTCTGCGCCAGGCCAGCACCCGCCTGGGTTTTCAGCTAATAGAAAACGGTGAAAACCTCGGTGTTGCGGAAGCTTTGAACCGGGGCGTGTACCGGGCACAACACGACGGCTACTTCTGGGTGATACTTTTTGATCAAGACAGTAAAATTACGGATGGCTTTGTCTCGCAGTTGCTGACCACCGGGGAAACGCATGCCCATCGAGAGCGCTTAGGCGCGATTCATCCTAAGTATGTAGATCCAGCGACCGGCTCTGAGTTCAGAGTCTGGCGCGCTTCGGACGGCGGCCCGGTTGTGTCGATGACTTCCGGCGCCTTAATACCGACACGGATATTCGACAAAGTGGGAGTTTTTGCCTCGGAATATTTTATTGACTGCGTCGATTTTGAGTTCTGTTTTCGCCTTCGGGCCGCGGGATATCTGATCGCCGATTCAAGGGACGCAGTGCTGATTCATGCCGCCGGTGCAGCCACCGGAACCATCAGGGTGATGGGATTTACATTTCGTCCAACCAATCACAGCGCGATACGACGCTACTACATGTCACGCAATCGAATCGCAATGTACCGTAAATATTTCACGACTTTTCCACGCTGGATATTGCAATCTATGAACGAATCCCTTCGCGAAACCATTAAGTGTTTTCTTGGCGAACGGGACCGCGCCCCCAAGTTCCGCAGCTTCTTACTCGGCACATGGGATGGGCTAATCGGCAGGATGGGCAAGCGCGACCTGGAAAGCGATCTCCGTTGAGTTCACAACCACAAGTTACCTGCGTCGTTTTGAATTGGAATGGCTGGCGGGACACGGTCGATTGCCTCGCTGCGCTAAAAGAGTGCACCTATCCAGAACTGACCGTCCTCGTCGTCGATAACGGATCCACCGACAACTCTGTACAGAAAATACAGGACGCTTATCCCGATCTTCTTCTGCTGCAAAGTACATCAAATCTGGGCTTTGCCGGGGGCAACAACATTGGTATCCGTTATGCGCTTGCGCATGGCGCGGAATATGTTTGGCTGTTAAATAATGATACAAAACCGAATCCGAATGCGCTTTCTGGTCTGGTCTCGAAGATCTTAGAAGACAGCACAATCGGCGCGGCGGCATCCATCTGCTACTACGCCGATGCACCGCACAGAATTGAAGCGTGGGCTGGAGCTCGAGTAAATCTTTGGATCGGATACGGTCGTAATTCAACCGTTCCTCGCGCTGATGAATGGTTCCACTCCTTGAACGGCACCAGCATGCTGGTTTCCCGCGCCGCTTTGGAAGACGCGGGACTGCTCGATGAAGTTTTTTTTCTTTATTGGGAGGACACGGAATTCTGCCTCCGGCTGCGAGAAAAGGGGTGGCGCCTGGCTGCCGCTCCCGACTCGCGCGTGCTGCATAAAGTGAATGCCAGCACTGGAGGAAATAAACTTCTGCTGGACCGCTATCAAACTGCCTCTGGATTACGGCTTATCCGTCTGCACTCACCTGCGCCGCTGCTTGCTTCCCTGCTCTTTCTGTCGATACGTTTTGCGCGCCGTTTGACACGGCTTCAGTTTGCGCGGTGCCGAAGCGTGTGGTTGGGCATCCAGGACTATCGCCAGATGCGTCTTGTGTCCCCTAAAATACGTTGATCGACATGCTCACGTCCTGGACCACCCTTTACGTTGCCGACCTGTTTGCCATCGCGTCGTTTCTCGTCTCCTACTACAGGAATTGTTACCGTAAGGGTTACCGCATTGATCTATGGCACGCGAACCTGTTTTTGGTTTGTGTTTTCCCCAACATGATTATGCTTCCCTTCGCCCGGAGCGAACTTAATTTCCTGGTACTGGGAAAAGATCTCTATCCCGTGGTCGCGGCCTTACCGACGGTGTATCTGATTACTCTGGCGGGTTATTTCGCCGTGTTGCTGGGAGGGGGTCTTTGGCGCGTACGCGCTGGTCTTGGCCTGCGTCAGGCAACGCAGAAAGCGCTGGATATTGTTCCGCGCGCTTCCATGATGCTCATGTCCTCGCGCAGCGCTCTGGTTTTTCAAGCTGGTTTATGTTTCTTGTTGCAGATGGGAATTCTGGCCCTATATTTTTCGCAAAGTGGATTCGCCTTTGACTTGCGGGCATTCACCTTTGCCAATCCTGCGCTGCGGCCCGTCGCACTGCTCATCTCAACCTATTCGATCGTCATTGCCTCTCACTGTCTGGCACGCTACATCGATTACAAAGAACGGATACTGCTGGGCTGCACCTTGCTGTTAACTTTTGGACTGATTTTTTTTGGCGCACGAGGGAATCTTCTAGGCATTTATCTCAATGTACTGCTTTGCTATCTGGTGAGCCGCCGCAATAGCATTAGCCTTCTGCGTATCGTAAGCCTGATCGCTGGCATTACTGTTTTTGGCTTCTACCTGGGAAATGCTCGCTCAGGGGACTTCTCTTTAAGCGGCCTTATGGGATCTCTCGCTTTTCTTTTGCTATACGGAAACAACTTTTCCGATCTACGCGATTTTGCCTGGGTCTATTCCGCTTGGGACCACAAGTTCTGGGCGGGAAAAACCTATCTCGCAGCTTTGCTCGCGTTCGTTCCTCGCTTCGCTTCGCAATTCCGTGACACATGGGGATTAGGAGTTGCTACCGCGACTACCGTTGGTTTTGATCCGCAAGTTCACCCTGGCCTGCGTCCGGGAATGTTTGGAGAAGGCTTCTTCAACTTTGGCTTATTCGGAGCAGTGGCGGTAGGCCTGATGCTCGGCTTGATGCTGCGGCGAATCGACGTGGATGTTAAAAAGGCATTGAGCTCTGCTCGCCCTTCCATGATGAAGGCATTCGCATCCACCCAACTTCTCGCGGTGGCCGGATGTATCGCCGTCTCCGCGGCCTTTTCGGGCCTTTACGTTCTGGCAGGAATCTATTTGTTCTCCTGGTTATGTCTAAGGGTGCAACGCATGTTCCATCCGAAGCGAATCTTGGCGGAACCAGCCCGATGATGGTGTCGACTACCCGTTGCGATCGGAAAGAGCCAGCAAATCGTGCACCCGGGTTGCCGTACAACTCCAAGAAAACTCTCGGGCTCTCTGCAAACCTTTTTCCCGGAGCGCTTGTCGCAGCGATGAGTTTTCAACGATTTGGCTGATACCGCCTGAGATCTCTTCGATCGAGCTGGGATTCACCAGCAAGGCCGCGTCTCCCGCTATCTCCGGCATGGCGGTACAGTTCGAAGTCAGCACCGGCACGCCGCAAGCCATGGCTTCCAAAATTGGCAGTCCAAACCCTTCATAGAGAGAAGCGAATACGAGGGCGCAGGCGCCACGGTAGAGCGCCGGCAACTTCGCCTCGGGAACCACGCCGGCGAAGTGTGTTCGCGCAGTCACGCCATTGCGTTCGATGCACTTCGCCAACTCTTGGCTCTGATGACCAGTGAAGACAAGATGCATGTCCTGGGTCATACCGCTTTTCGCAAACGCCTGCACCGCCCTGAATTCATTCTTATGGCGCTTGCGATTGCTCACGCAAAGAAGATAAGGAAACTCGAACCCGTAAGAGTCCCCGTCAGGACGATACGCATCATCAACTCCGCAGCTGACATTCCTGACCTTCTGCGGCGGCACATCAGCCCACTCCATAATTTGCCTTCGCGTAAATTCCGAGACCGTTAAAATTCTGAGGGCGCGACGGCAGGCTCGCTTCATGATGGTTGAGTAGTAAACCCGGATCGGCAGGCTGCTGTTCTCCGGACAATAGACATGGCTGAGGTCGTGAATTGTAAAGACGAAGGGCGCGGCGCCGTAAAGCGGCGTGTTGTAACCAGGAGAAAAGAAGAGATCGCTTCGGGTTAAACCTTTCAGCCCGCGTGCCAAGAGCCACGCATCGAAAGGCGCGGCCGGATGCCCCGACAGCGAAACTGGCCGGTAGTCAAGCCCGGCCAAAACATGTCGCGCGAATCGGCCAATTCCGTGCTCGCCGATCCAACGCTGATCGGCATAGATCATGGCGCCAGAACGGCGAGAGCCGCAGCCGTCAAAGCCAGTTGCGAAGAAATCTGCGTCCAGTCGCGCAATCCGCGCACGAAAGCGCCAGTCGGAAGCTTGTAAGGAACAACAATCTGATCTCCGGGATACAAACGGATACGATCAAACTTGGTCCCGGTGAAAACACCGTTCACATTGTTGGCCGCGACCACGACTCCGTTCGCCCGTAACACAAAGGCGTGGTGTAAATCCGATTGTGGCTTTCCTTTGCCGGCAATTTCGAGATAAGCCCCCGCCGTATTGCGTGGCTCAAAGATAAAGGACCCTGGATTGTAAACATCTCCTACAACCGAAACTGTAGATGGCCGATGTGGGATCGTGAGCCGATCGCTGTCTTCCAGCACCATGTCGGGGTAATCTGTCACGCTTTTGTCCTTCGGCTTGACGGGCAGCGCAACTCGCCCACTCGCACGCGTGTTGCGCAACTGCGCAATGATCGCTTCCTGGGCGGCCATCATCTGCGGCAAATCCCCCGGATTGCTCGATGCCGCCGCAGAAACTGCCGTCTGGCGGATCTGCACCTCCATGGTATGCGCCAACTCGTCCATGCTCTTTTGTTGATCGATCCTCGCTGACTCTCGCGTGAGTTGCGAGCCGTAAACGTAAGCATTCGGAGTCAATCCGCCTGCACGCTGCAATACGGATCGCAGCGTCTCGTTAACCTCCAGCTTATAAACCCCAGGGCGCTGCACTTCGCCTTCCACAATTACATATTGCGACCGCTGTGTCTGCGGAACGCTAATGTCGCGCTGCGAAAAGATCGTAACAATATCTCCGGACTGCAGTTCAAGATTGAATTCCTCGTCATGTTCCAAAATCGCCTTGCGCGGACTCATCCAAAGTAGCTTCGATGAGAGATCCTGAGGGTTAACTCTCTGGATAATGGCATAGTCCCAGTTGATTTCCGGAGCATAGGTTCGCAAGTCTTCGGCGACATTCTTCACAATGTTAGGGTTCGGATTTGCTGCCGAGGAATTCTGAACCTGAGGCGACATAGTAGTGGAGTTGCTAGTGCCGGAAGCAACTTGGCCAGGTTGAAGTCCCTGCGAATAAGCTGCGGCGGCGGCAGGATTCGTGGCATTTGTTCCGTTTGGAGCAGACTGGGGATAATTATAATTTTGGGCCGCGGCCTGCCCAGGGTTCGCCGTCCCCGAAGCGTTGGTCGCAGTCCCGTTAAGAGGCTGCTGCTGGTTGTAAAACGGCCGGCTGCTCTGCTGATTTTCCTGGCCCACGGGATATTCGGTGGCCCGTCCGTTTACGATGGCGGCACGGTTGCGCCAGTAGTTGCGAGTCAGAAGTGACTGTGCATCCGGCAGCAAATCGCGGATGCGCATCCCCGGCTTCCACGGATAGCGCCCCGGATTGGCGACGTTGCCGCGCACCGTCACCGTGTCTTCGAACCGCGGCACGATGGAAAATACCCGCACGATATCGCCATCTTGAAGGGAAAGAGATCGCGATTTGTCATCGTAGGGAAACTCCAGCGTTTTGCGCGCCTGGTGTTCCATAAAGCGGTCAACCGTAATTCGATTCGTGTCGGCCACCGTGCTTAGATCACCGGCAATTTCGATCAAGTCATTCAACGTCGAATTGTTTTTGATTTCATAAATGGCCGGAGCATTCACTGACCCGGCAATGGCGACCAGCGGACCCACGTGCGGAATGTAGAGGACATCGCCGGGTTGCAGGCGAACGTCTGTCGATTTGTCACCCTTAATCAGTAAATCGTAGAAATCGAAGTCCGTAAGAGTTTTTCCGTCGCGCCTCACTTGAATGTCCCTCAACGATCCTTGCGGCGAGGGACCTCCCGAAGCAACAATTGCATTCACAAGTGTGCTGAGAGAGCTGATAGTGTACGTGCCGGGATAACGCGCATTGCCCACCACCACAACCTGAATCGAGTGCAGTCGCCCGGTGTTCACCGTGAGATTGAAGTTTTTGAAATTCTTCGAGATTTCAGACTTCAGGCGAGGCTCCAGTTCACTGTAGTGCAAACCCGCCACGGATATGTTTCCCACCTGAGGGATATAAATTTGACCGGAGCGATCCACGATCGCGCGCAGGTTCGCCTCCACCTGCCCCCAAATCTTGATCTGAAGTTCATCACCAGGGCCGATGATGTAATCGCTTGGAACCTCCATAAAATCGATGGGTGAAAAAGTGCTTGGAGGTTGAACAAACAGCGACTGCCCAAATAAAGGCAGCGGCCGGCCCACAGAATCGGCCACCATCTGTTCGAATTCGGTTTGCGGTCGAATCACGTTCGAGCGCTGCAGATCGGAAGGATTGATTGGAGGAGTGCCCGGATTGTACTGGTTCTCGCTGCCCGGCTGCGTCGTCAATACCGGGATACGCATGCCCTGGGACGCGCTTCCTTGCCCTTGAGTTCCGGGTGGGTTGGACGAGTTTTGATTCTGCGAGGCGCTACACAGCGGGCTTCCCGCCGTCGATGGATTCGAGCAGTCCACACCACTGCTCTGCTGGGAGTCCTGAGCTTGCGAGTCAGTAAGCGACTGGGAAAACGCAGCGCCAATAAACAGGCGTGCGCACAACAAGAGTAAGAAACAAAACCGCAGCGACTTTCGCATGGTTGATTCGAAATTCCAGTACTATCGCAACCCAATCGTTGCCTTGCCATTCTATCAACTGCGGCCACCGAAACGGAATTGGCAGGCCGTCAGCGGGTTTGGAAGTCCTAACAACCCGCTGCCCCCTAAAGAGCCTTCCATGAGATGCTCGAAAAGCACCTTCCGTTCTATCTGGCATCTCCGCGCTTTTGTACTGCCGACGGGGTATTGCGCAGCGAACCACGGGAGCATAACGTTAATCGGGTGATCTTACCTCGATCTAACGGCATTCTGCTCCACATCACATCCTTGCCGGGTGGCCACGGCATCGGCGATCTGGGAAGTTCTGCTTACGAGTTTGCGGAATTTCTTGGCGAGTCTGGCCAAAAACTCTGGCAGGTTTTGCCAGTCAATCCCACCGGCTACGGCGATTCTCCTTATCAATGTTTCTCGGCATTCGCCGGCAATCCTCTGTTCATAAGCTTGACGGCGCTTCACGAACGGAGACTGCTGTCGCAAGAGGACATGATGAACGTTCCGGAATTCTCCCGAACGCAAGTCGATTATGACCGAGTGGCTGATTTTAAGGGGAGACTGCTCTCGAAAGCCGCTCATGCATTCCTCCAAGCCGCGTCCGGAGCTGAGTACGCTGCATTCGATACCTTCTGCCAAAGCCAAGCGGGCTGGCTAAATGATTATGCATTCTTTATGGCGTGTAAAAGAGCGCACAACGACGTGGCTTGGGTCCATTGGAACGAGAGCATACGGCGTAGAGATGCGGCTGCGCTGGAACAATGGAAGGACAAACTATCATCAGAAATTCAGCTTCACAAGTTTGCTCAGTTCGAATTCTACCGCCAATGGGAGAAACTAAAAGGCCACTGCAATCGCCTAGGAATTAGCATCATGGGCGACATTCCTATTTATGTCGCTCACGATAGCGCGGACGTTTGGACGCATCCAGAATTATTTCGCCTCGATGAGCAAGGCAATCCCACCGCAATGGCGGGGGTTCCACCGGACTACTTCAGTGCCACGGGTCAACTTTGGGGAAACCCCCTTTATCGTTGGGACGTTTCCGCGGCCTCGGGTCATCATTGGTGGGTCGAACGAATGCGGGCCTCGCTAAAAGTTTTTGACCTGGCCCGACTCGATCACTTTCGCGGTTTCGAAGCCTTCTGGGAGATTCCCGCCGGCGCCACCACTGCGGCCAAGGGGAAATGGGCGAAGGGTCCCGGCGCGGCAATCTTCCAAACTTTGCAAAATGAGCTTAAGGTATTGCCGTTCGTCGCCGAAAATCTCGGCGTAATTACGCCGGAGGTAGAAGCGCTCCGCCAACAATTCGGCTTCCCCGGCATGAGCCTGCTTCAGTTTGCTTTCGGAAACGATCCGCAGGGGCCGTCTTTTCGCCCGCACAATTATTCTCGCGAGCTTGTCGCCTATACCGGCGGTCATGACAACGACACCACCGTTGGATGGTGGACTAGTACAGGAGTTGGTGAGAGCACTCGCACCGCTGAAGACATCCGCAAGGAACGGGATTTCGCCCGCGCTTATCTTGGGTTTCAAGACCAACCTGTCCATTGGGAGTTTATTCGCGCGGTGATCGCTTCCGTGGCTGATATCGCCATTATTCCGCTGCAGGATATTCTGGGGCTTAGCAGCGAGGCGCGAATGAACTTGCCCGGCACACTCACTGGCAACTGGAAATGGCGCTTCACACCAGAGGCCTTGACGAAAGACCTTATTCAACACTTGCGAATGTTGACCCGCCTGTACGATCGCTGACTTTATTCTTCGAGTCAATCGCAGTAACCGACGGCTAGAGCGGTGACAACTCGTCTTCGTTCTCTTCCTTGTTTCCTCTGACGAACTTCTCTTCCAGAAAATGCCGGGCCAAGTCTTTGCCACCTAGGCCGAATGCAATCGCCAGCCCAAGCATCAGCGCTCCGAATGCAACTCCAAAAGCAACCAGCATGGTGTGTTGCGCCAAGCCAAGTTCTTCAAAGGCAATGGACAACACAAAAACGATGATGATGCTGCGGACAGCCAGGCTTAGCAATCGCGCGGAAGGCACGTTCGCATTTACGGCAGCCAACAGGGTCGCACGGGAAAAGAAACTAGCTGCCAGCAGCCCGAAGAACATTAAGAACATCGCTACGAATAGACGCGGCAGAAAGAGAAAAAACCTTGCAATTTGTTCTTGTAACCCCATGATTCCAAGCACACTCACACCCAGCAGAATGAAGCCGAGCCAAGCTACCCAGAAGGCGAAGCGGCTTAATATTTCCGTAGCGCTGGGCAGCGACGCTTTACTGAGAAGTTGAGAGGCGCCTGTATTTTCCGAAAACTTGTCGAACTTGATCAACCTCAGAATGCTTCCTAAAACCGCTTTCGCGACATAAGCAATCACCCATCCCACAAACGCAACAATCAACATTACGATGAGACGAGGAAGAAAATGGGCGAAACCCCGGGCGAGTTCGTGCACTGCCTGAGTCAGTTCGCTGATAATCATATCGCGCATGGTGACCTCACTCTCTCGACTTCCACATTTCCAGCAAGTACGGTTTCAATCGTTCGAATTCCAGGCATAACTCTTCAACATTGTTCTCGACGCCATCTGACGAACCATTTCGGTTCTCGATCAGAAACGTGAGTACACGCCCACGAAAAAGCGGCGCCAGCGCCTGAATAATATGATCCCGGCTAATCACGGACATGTGATAGGACGCCGCAAATTCGTAAATCGTCTTCACCCACAATTCGGCGGGGTAATGAAACTGGTCCTCGCCCAGACGGGCGATCCGCCGCAGTTCAGAAAGAGTAGAAACTGAAAGAATCGACTGGAACACCGGATCCAATTCGGCCACTCCGGTCGAGAACATCTCACGCAGCCGCTTCCGATTAATCCGCATGGGTGCTAGCAGCAATTCCTGTTCGCTTCCGATAGTGGGAACGGGATGGGAGCCCGCCGCTCCGCTCCATGCAGAGAAGTCTGCCTCGAGCGTAGACAATAAGGTTCCTACAGTTTGCCGGAGCGCCGGCACCAAGTCAGCGGCATGCCGCTCTACATGAATTTTTTCTCCGAGGAAAGACTGGCAAATGCGATGCCCTCCGGTTATTGCCGCCAGCGTGAGGCGCAGCTCGACTCCGGCTCCATCGGTGCCATCGCGCCAGTTATTCTGTCCGAGGAATTGGCTTCCCAGTCGGCCGGAGAAGCAGAACTCAGGCGCGTAGGGTTCGCGGATTCGGACGCCATACAACGCGCGAATCATGGGATACAGCAAGTTCGTCATCAGCAAACCTTCGAACTTGTGTCTGCGATACGTGGGCGTTACCAGATCGAAGCCCTCATAATAGACGGGCCGGAGAAGCTTTGAGAGCCATTCCGCTTCGATGTTCGCGGATTTGGGCGAAATCACCATGCAGGCTTTGGCCCGGAGCAGTTCCGCCGCAGCTAACATGGTCCGCAGCGCTACCCCGCTGGCGGGGCTGTTCGCATACTTTGTACTTATGGAGTGCAAGGTACGAAGCGCGTAAAGATTCGAGGCTGGCCGCGCGTCATCGATGGAAATGCCGGTGACCAGTTCTGGCGTGCCGTCCCGCGAGCCGCCATCGGCATTAATAATTACCACTCTCTCGCGAGGAAACGCCTGCAGTATTCCGGTTCGAATCGTTTGCACGATCGATCCGACGGTCTTGGCATTATTGTGCGTGGGCAAGCCCACAAGGATGTCTACTTCCCCAACATTTATCAGTTGGCGAAGGAAGTCATCCGAAAGAAATGCCTCGTCTTCCAATTTCAGCTCCGTTCGAGTTATCGCCGTCCGTCCGGCTGAAGACGTGGCTTGTGAGATGGTTCCCATTGGACTATTGGTCTAAACGCGCCGCAAGCGAAACCAGTAGAACTGGTAGGGTCCTAGTGTTAGTAGATAAGGCAAGTCGCCAACGCGTGGAAATATATTGTTGCCAAACATCTCGATCAGAATATTCCCTTTGTAGCGTCGCAAATCCAATTCCACGGCTTGCGCGCTGCTGGAGAGGTTGTTAACCACCAGCACAACTTCCTTACCCAGCCGTCGAAAATACGCAAGGATCCTATGATTAGCCGGATAAAGGAACTCCATTAACCCTCGACCGAATACTGGGGTCGACCGCCGCACCGCAATGATCCGTTGCATCCAACGCAGCAGGGAGTGTTCACTCTTTGTTTGCGATAATACATTCACCGCCGGATATCCATAAACCGGATCTTGAATGAGCGGAGCATACAATCGCTCCGGTTCCGCCACCGAGAATCCGCTATTCCATCCTCCGCTCCACTGCATGGGAGTCCTTACTCCGTTACGGTCGCCTAAACTGATGTTATCGCCCATGCCGATTTCATCACCGTAGTAAATGATCGGAGTTCCCGGTAGCGACATCAGCATTCCATTCATCAACTCGATGCGTCGCCGGTCATTGCTCAACAGTGGAGCCAGACGCCTTCGAATGCCGAGGTTCAGGCGCATCATCTTGCTTTCGGCGTACACGTCGTACATGTAGTCCCGTTCCATGTCGGTGACCATTTCCAGCGTCAACTCGTCGTGGTTGCGCAGGAAAAGGGACCATTGACACGAAGCCGGGATTTCCGGTGTTTGCTGCAAAATTTCCGTAATAGGCTTGCGGTCTTCCAGCTTTAATCCCATAAACATGCGGGGCATCAATGGGAAATGAAATGCCATGTGGAATTCATCTCCATCCCCGAAGTAGGGACGAAGGTCTGCCGGCCATTGATTGGCCTCGGCCAACAGCATCCGGCCCGGGAAATGTTCGTCGAGTCTCCGGCGCAGCTCTTTCAGAACCTGATGCGTCTCAGGAAGGTTTTCGCAATTCGTGCCTTCCCGCTCCACCAGGTACGGAACCGCATCAAGCCGGAATGCGTCCACTCCCATTTCCAGCCAGAACTTCATCACGTTCCACATCTGCTCCCGCACTTCGGGATTGTCATAGTTAAGGTCAGGCTGATGGCTGAAGAAACGATGCCAGTAATACGACTTTGAAACTGGATCCCACGCCCAGTTGGATTTTTCCGTATCGAGAAAAATGATGCGAGTCCCCTGGTACCGGGCGTCCGTGTCACTCCATACATACCAATCGCGGCGCGGATTCTCCCTTGAACTTCGCGACTCCTGGAACCACGGATGCTGATCGGAGGTGTGATTCAGCACCATTTCGATCACGACCCGGATACCGCGCTCATGGGCAGAGCCTAGAAGTTTTTTGAAATCCTCCAGGGTTCCATAGCTGGAATGGACGGTGCTGTAATCCGCGATGTCGTAACCATCATCGCGCAGAGGCGAGGGAAAGAACGGCATCAGCCAAATCGCATTGATGCCCAGCGCCTGAAGGTAGTCGAGTTTCCCTTCAAGTCCCGGAAAATCGCCGACGCCATCTCCGTTGCTGTCCTGAAAAGTGCGAACATGCACTTGATAAATGACCGCATCCTTGTACCAAAGCGCGTCTTTAATCAGTGGCAAACGGCGTCTCCTGAAACCATACGGGGGATTTTTGCTGTGCGGTCCAAATCAACTGGTACAGAAACAACTTCGAACGCGCTGAATATGTTAGCAGCGCCGCTACTTCTTGAAGGCAACGTTTACCAGCAGACGATCCCCCTCGACATCAACCACATTGCAGAAGGTTCGCTCACGATGGCGCGTAAAGTCCAGCCCTACGGTGCTGCTTCCGACGTGGAGATTGCGAATCCGCAACTGATCCAGCCACTCGGGTAACTCCGGATTGATGATGTTCAGTTCTCCTCGCGCGGCACTTGGCCGGATGCCAAGAACAGAAGTAAGCATCAAAAACCATGACCCTGAAGCCCAGGCTTGCGGGGAACACGAGACCGGATAATGCACCGGTTCATCATGTTCGCGCCGCTGCACTCCGCAGTACAGTTCCGGGAGGCGGTAGTTGCGAAAATTGAGAGCCGCTTGAAAGAGCGCAGTCAGGACCTGCACCGCCGGACGCCGGAATTCGTTAAGAGCCATGCCATGAGCAATCAAAGAATTATCGTGAGGCCAAACCGAACCGCGATGGTAGCTGAGAGGATTGAAGGTCGGCTCGTCCTGCGATAGCGTACGCCACCCCCAACCGCTGAACATGTCTTCGCGCATCAGTCGCGTAACGATAGCGCGGGACCGCTCGCGGTTTACCACGCGCGTAAACAATAAGTGCCCGGGATTGGAGGCAATGCATTTCAATTGCTGTTTGTCACCATCCAGAGCCATGGCATAATAATTTTCGTCCGCCATCCAATAGGCTCGGTCCACACGTCTGGCCAACTCTGCCGCTTCTTTTTTCAATTTATCGGCCCGGGTGGTGTCGCCAAAATTGCGCAGAAGCGCCGCCATTCGATACTTCGCATCGTAGACGTAGCCCTGTATCTCGATAGGAGCGATCGGGGTTGGGGAAAGCGTATGGTCGGGGCGCATGTATGCGTCCCAGGAATCTTTCCACGCTTGATTAGTGAGTCCTTTCGGCGAACGACGTTCATACTCTAGAAAACCGTCATTGTCGACATCCCCGTAGCGGTCAATCCATTCGAGCGCGGCATAGGCCGCGGGCAATAATTTTTTGACCAGATCGGCGTCCGCTGTCCAGTTATAGGTTTCGCTTAAAAGAATTAGAAATAAGGGTGTGGAATCGAGCGATCCGTAATATGGACCGAAAGGTAGCTCTTGGCAGTTCGTCATCTCCCCCTGACGAAACTCATGGAGTATCTTGCCTGGTTGCTCGTCTCGCCAATCGTTGTGCTCTTTGCCTTGATAGCGAGCCAGCACCTGTAAAGTATCGACCGCAAGTTGAGGATTAAGACATAACCCCTGATAAGCAGCCAGAATCGAATCCCGTCCAAAAATCGTCGCAAACCAGGGAATGCCGGCGCCTAAGATACGCTCGCCTTTGTCCGCAATCTGAAGCGCGCGGAAATCGCCGATCGCAGTGTTGAGAGCGGCATCAAAAATGCTATGGTTGCTGCTGAATTGTGTTGAGCTATTTTCCCACTCACTGAAGCGCGCCCTGCGTTCGCGCAGGCAGCTGGCGAATTCCCAATTTGCCGGGACCGGGATGCTCTCGCCGACGGTCGGGACAATGGTGACTTCAATCTCAAACTGCTCCATGGATGGGAGCCGGATCTCCCAGCTCGCATCTTTATCGTTCACGTGCGACGGAGCAGGGTTCATCTCAATCCTGGTCTGGCGCAGACGGCCGTCGAGGCCGCGGTAGAAGAACGACAGGTTGTCACCTTGCCAGACCGGACGATAGTACTGCCCATGCACGGACCGGGCAGTTCCCCGCACCTGAAAGACGTCAACGAAGTCAGCATCGAAGGACAATGTCAAAGATAGATTCAGCTCTTCGCGGTTGAAGTTCACCAGCGAGAAGCGGTCAAATAAAACATCTCCATTGAGCAACTGCTGCCGTCGAATATGAATGGTGTTTTCGGCGATCTCGAAAGAGTCGCGCACCTTCATGTGCTCGGTGGTGAGCTCGATCTGCGAAATGAAAGATTTTTCGCTGTTGGAAGAGAGTACGATGGATGGCTGCCCGCTGATTCGAAGCTCGAGATGGCTTAAGAACCGCGTGTCATCGTGGAAAAAACCAACGTCCGGCGCGCCAGCCGGCACAATATCCCCAGCAACGGTGGTGGAAAGAAAAGTCTTTCCATCGATCAGCGTGAGATTGTCAACCTTGCGCGAAATTTGCGCCTGGAATCCAAGTCTTGGTTCGATGTGATGCGATGGAATCGGAATCAACTCAGAAGAAGAAACGGAAGTATTCATGCCGCCGCCGTCCCCTCGCTGCCGACTTCCAACCCGCAGATCTCTGCCAGCACGGACGACGGGCGGTGAAGATTGCTGTAGAGAGACACGTATTCAGCTGCCATGCGCTCCAGCGAAAAGTGCTGCTCTGCATACCGTCGGACGACTAGAGGACGGCTCCAACTTTCGATTTCACGCACGCGCCCCACCATTTCGCTGATCGAATTGCACACGTATCCATTGATGCCATCGGAGACAATCTCTCGGACTGAACCTCCGGCCAGCGCCAACACGGGAGTGCCGCAAGCCATGGCTTCGATCGTTACCAGGCCGAAAGGCTCGTTCCACTGAATTGGGAAAAGAAAAGCCAGGGAATTGCTCAGAAGTTCGTTCTTAGCGGCCAGATCGGCTTCACCTACATACTCGATAAATTTCCCGTCTACGTGTGGCTTCACTTCCCTTTCGTAATAGTCGCGAAACATTGGCTGGATTTCGCCCGCAATCTTGAGTGGAATACCGCTTTTTTTGGCCACCTCGATGGCGAGGTGGGTTCCCTTGATGGGAGCAATGCGCCCTAGAAAACTCAAGTATTGCTCCTTTTTCTCCCGGTATTGGTATTGCGATAGATCGATTCCGTGATGAATAGTACTTAGTCTTGGCATATTTTCGCGAAGGCGCTGGAACTCGCTGATCGCGACGTAGTTGACATTTGGATAGTTCGAATAAAAACCACTCAATGCATCCTCATGTTCGTGATGGAGAGTGTAAACGAATGGAAACTTGGCAAAGTGCGAGAGCGGCAAGCCATAGACGTTGTTCACATGAATAACGTCAAACAACTCGGAAGCAGCGTCTTTCACGGCCCAAGCAGTGTGATTCATTTCCTTCAGGGCTTCCGAAAACTCTCCTTTAATCGGCCACTGAGAGGTGGGATAGAGCCAGCGCACTTCGACGGCAATCTCGGATTCGCCGTTAGCATAGACCACAACTTCATGGCCAAGTTTTTTCAATCCTTGTGCAAGATTGGCGACGAACAACTCCGTACCTCCGTAGTGACGAGGGGGTATCGGTATAAATGGTGGCGCGATAAGGGCAATCTTCATGATTCCTACCTCGAGGAAAGAAAATATGATCAGCGGTTAGATGCCAGTTTTATGATTATGAGTGGATGCCAAATTGATGCGGAGAGTTTTCGTTATTAATGTGAATGCTTAAAGAAGACAGTCGTAGTGGCTGGGAAATTGCTAGACTAGCGCTTGAAAGTGCCAAGGCAAGCCAAAACAGGCCGATGGCAACAGTTCGTGGATCATAAATTACCGAGAACCGTCGCCGATCACACCTAACGCTTCTAATGCGGCTTCATATACAGAAGTAGCATCACAGCGACGTTCCAGCCCACTACCAGGAAGTAAAATAGATTTACGATCCAAATCAATCTTCGTACGCCCATCGCAATCGCTATTGCGATTGGCTTACTGATGAGCACGCCGCGGAAGCGTCCGAACTGCACGGTCAGATGCGCAACCAGCGGGTTCACTTCGAAGCTCCAACGTGGAACGCCACCAGCGTCGTCAGCAGATCGAGAACCTGAAGCGCGGCGAACGTCCATCTGGAACGGAGCACGCTGCGGAAAGCGCCCCACCACTCGCGTTGTTTCAAATTGGAAAATCCCGCCAGCGGGCGACTGTCGCTCAGGCGCTCGCTAGGAAAGACGAAACCCGGTTTGACGAGGTCGTTTCCACCGGCTGAGACGACGGCGAAGTGAGCAACGCGGAGAACACCCAATACAACACCAACAGCGTCACTATCAACGCGCCCAAAGCGAATCGGTTCCACTCCTGTTTGTCCATGTACGTCCGGTGATTCGGTCGGAGTGTGATGTGCCAGTGCTGGTATCGGCGGCGGCGCAGACTTCGGCTTTCCATGGCAACCTTTATACGCCTGGATGCGGCCAAACTAAACCTAAACTTCAAAACTTAGAATCGGACTCGTCGCCGCTAACGTGACGGAAGAGATACGGAATACGGAATGACCTTAAGGACGGTCATTAGCGAAAAGTGATCCTGCCCCGTGCTGAGGTTGGTTTGAAGAAGGCTGAAGGGAATCTATGACCCAGTCCCAGCGGGAAGACCTGCACAATAAGATCGCCAGCTTCTTCCTTAGTCCCCAATTATGATTTGGCGTCCCCGACGGGATTTGAACCCGTGTTACCGCCGTGAAAGGGCGCTGATTGGCTGTAACACGTTGTAATTACAAGG
Organism: uncultured Acidobacteriota bacterium; assembly: GCA_963758565.1. Taxonomy (GTDB): domain Bacteria; phylum Acidobacteriota; class Terriglobia; order Terriglobales; family Acidobacteriaceae; genus Sulfotelmatobacter. The sequence goes on from CAVWVX010000003.1 coordinate 948,980, forward strand.
CAGCGGTCGCTCTGCAACGCCCTGTAAAGAACGAAGTAGAACAGTAAGGAACACGTTTTGCTTGTACCGTCCTTGTACCGCGAGTTTATACGCATAATTGCCCCGTTTCTTAGAGGAAGACACACACTCAGGGGCCGAGAGCCTCTCTAAGAAGTACCGCCACTATAAGCACTCAAAGACCGGTCCCTGCAAGCGATGCTCACATCTACCTTGCATCGGAAACGCCCTCGTTTGTTCACTTGCCATACTCGGATGCATCCGGGAATCACATTCCCAGACTCAAGACCATCAGGCATCTGGAAGAGTTGGCTTAGTCCGTATCTTTCGTAGGCCGTTTGTTGAAGGCGATTGTCGCTGTCATAGAGGGGGAAACGTAACCCATGATTCGTTCCGCGTCTTGGTTCCACAATGAGACCTCTCCCGTTTGGGTCGGGCCGAAAGATCCTTGACGTGTCGACGTAGAAGGCGGAAGACTTCATCGGCGCTGTTTTGCCTCAGGTCTGCGAATCCAACGATATGTTCTACTCGGAGGCTAGCAATTTCGTTGGACGAACAAAAGGCGAATATAATACTAAGAAGATCGGCTGCATTACCCGTTGAGCATGAATGCTAGCCGGTCAACGGCGCAGTCGATTCATTGTTATGTGGCCACCTTTCGAACTCCTTGGAAGCGATCAAACCTCTAAAAAACCTCGCAGAGCTTGATCGCATCATAAGGCTGCGAAATATCCGGACGGAGGAGATATATGGCAGATAAGAGTTTAAAAGAACTTTATATCGATGAACTCAAAGACCTCTACAGTGCCGAGAACCAATTGGTGAAGGCTTTGCCCAAAATGGCGAAGGCAGCAACGTCACCCGACTTGAGAGCCGGTTTCGAGGAGCACCTAGAGCAGACGAAAGGTCATGTACAGCGCCTAGAGACTATCTTCGAGCAGATCGGCGAGAGTCCCAAGGGTAAGAAATGTAAGGGTATGGAAGGCCTTATTGAGGAGGGCTCAGAAGCCATTGAAGAATACGAAGGCGAACTGCTCGATGCTGCCTTGATCGGAGCCGCACAACGAGTCGAGCACTATGAAATGGCTGGCTACGGAACGGTAAGCGCTTTTGCGGAGGAACTCGGCGAATCGGAGCATGTCACCCTATTAAACGAAACCCTCGAAGAGGAAAAGGAAACTGACGAGAAGCTGAGTGGCTTAGCCGATGATATCAATGCTAAGGCAAATCGGGACGACGAAGTCGCGGACGACGATGAAAAAATCACGCCGAAGAAAAAATCAAGGAACGCCGCCTAGCGTTGCCTAGGCCTGATGTTTGTCAAAAAGCGCCGTTTCCCGGTCGCAACAAACTGGAAGCGGCGCTCTTGCTATAGCAACGGGTGCGACCGCTCCCTCCAGGCGCGCCAGCAACTGAGAACTGGATTTTCGGATCGTTGATTCATGTATACATTTGAGTGCGGTATGGCCGCTTCCGCTGCGGCGACCCCCTACTCTGGCGAACATCAAGACGGCCCATTAGGATTGATATTTCCATTTTTCGGCGTCGTGTGGTTTGGTTACTACCGCTCGGAAGAAATCGTACTGAATATCTAATTGAGCGTGAAGCGTAAGAGTGAGGGGAACGGAACGTGAATATTCGGGAAGCGACAAGAAGTTACGAAGGTTGGATGCGGCAATGCACCACCGTGGTCGAATCCGACTTGCGATCGAAGCACGAGCAAATGAGGGAGGATAACTTTCTCTTTTTTCGGGGCACCTTTTATCGCTGGGCTCAGCTATGGCCCGAAATCTGCGTCGATCTAACTTTAGCTCCTAGAGTTTTGGCTTGCGGAGACTTGCATGTGGGCAGCTTCGGTACATGGCGCGACTCTGAAGGGCGACTCTGTTGGGGTGTCGATGACTTTGATGAAGCATATCCATTGCCGTATACAAATGACCTGGTGCGCGTGGCAACGAGCTTAAAGATCGTCGGTGATTCCGAGGAGCTAACTATTAGTTCGAAAGCCGGCTGCGACGCGATCCTGGAGGGCTATCAACAGACGCTGAAACGTGGAGGTTGTCCCATTGTTCTTGCTGAACATGAGCAGAATCTGGAGAGGCTAGGTATCGAGGCCATCGACCCTGCGCCGAATTTCTGGAAGAAACTCAATGAGCTGCGGGTCGTCCGCGGCAATCTTCCGCGAGATGTGAAACTGACGCTGGAGGATACCCTACCAGACAAGAAATTGAAATATAAGGTCGTGCGGAGGGAGGCTGGGCTCGGAAGCCGTGGCCAACAAAGATTTGTGGCTATCGCTCAATGGAATGGGGGATGGATTGCCCGTGAGGCGAAAGCCATGCTCCCGTCCTCTTGCGTTTGGCTGAGTGGGCGTGTTGGGCGCAGCCAGAGCTATTATGGCGAGGTGATCACGGCCGCGGTGCGATCGCGCGACCCCTTCCAGAAAATTGAAGGAACTTGGCTGATTCGACGCCTCTCTCCGGATTCAAACCCTATCGAGATTAAGAATTTGCCGCAAAAGCGGGATGAAGAAGCGCTGCTCCATGCTATGGGTACGGAGGCTGCCAACATACACCTGGGAAGCAAACGCGCAGTTAAAGGAATTTTGCGAGACTTGGGCCGCAGAAAAGCTGGTTGGCTTCGTGCCGCTGCAAAAGAGATGGTCAAGGTAACGGAGCGTGATTGGAAGAAATACGCCAAACCCTGACGGCACGCCTTGGACTTTAAGCATAGATTAGGCTCAGAAATGATGGAATCTCGCACACGCGATGTTTCGATTGAAGGTAAGTGTCAGAGCAAACACACTATTGACAGATTCAATCCGCAGCCAGCGTGACTTCGCCGACTCTTGACCGCTTCACCGGCAAAGTTTCAGTCTTCGTTCCTTCGTCCAGGACGGACTACTACTTGCTTTCGAAGATTTGCGCCAGTGGGTGCGACATGGACTGCCGCGTCCTAGCGGCGTTAAGCCCGCGTCAATTATGTCGCTGAGGACACGAAGACGGTTCGTTCAGCAAACAGGTTGGTCGCTCCACGGCTGCGCTAATCGGGCGTTTGCTGGATCATTGGTCCCTCCGAATTTGGTATTTGATCCGTACAAAGGTGTAGAAAAGGTTCGGATTCGTTCCATCGGGCAATTACTGTAGACGGCAAAGAAAAGTCCTGCATTGGTTGGAGGGGGCGTTGTTTGCGACAATATCAGCGCTCCAAGGTAGCTCGCTCGTGCGAAGCGAGTTTGGTCGTGTGGAGCGAGTGTCGGATACTCGGTGAACCCTCTGAGAATTCTTATTGTTGATGATCACGAGGCCGTTCGGAGCGGCCTGCGAGCGCTATAATCGTCGTCCGAGTGGATTATTTGGAGAAGCTTGCGATGGCTTGGAAGCGGTTGAGAAAACGAGATCAATTCGACCGGATCTGGTTCTCATGGACATTTCCATGCCGAGAATGGATGGAATCGCGGCGCGAATAATCGGGCAAGAGATGCCGGAAGCCGAAGTGATCGTGATTAGCCAGAAAGATGCGAAGGTCGCGGCGCGGCAGGCGCGGGATGTAAATGCTCGTGGCTACGTGTCGAAATCTGAGTTGAGCCACGCTCTACTTCCTATGATTCATAGGTTGGAAGAGGAAAAACGCGCAGCCCTCTCAGAGCGCGAGCTTGGTTTGCAATAGGGTCACACGAGGAAAGCCCGCTCGCACACCCAGAGCGGGATAGGAGACGATGGATGGGCAGTAGCGAGCAGCCGATTTGTTTTGCCAACGCAACGTTGGGAAGCGAGCGCCACATTTGCGCCTTTTTTCACTCTCCGGACGAAGAGTACCGAGTACTTCTTCCGTTTATTCGCGAAGGAATCGAGCGCGGCGAGAAGGCGTTTCATATCGTAGATCCGCGCACCATGGACGATCATTTTCGCCGCCTGCGCGAAGCAGGAATCGATACTGAAGCGGCGGGCCAACGCGGACAGTTGGTCGTGAAGCGCTGGCAAGACGCTTATCTGCGCGATGGTCATTTCGATCAGGACCGGATGTTGTCCCTCATCGAAGAAGTGCTCTCTGCCGGGCCGAAGGAGGGCTATTCGCTGACCCGGCTCGTCGCCCATATGGACTGGGCGCTGGAAGACTTTCCCGGCGTCAACGATCTGGTGGAATACGAAACACGGCTGAATTTCATTTTGCCAAAGTACAAAGACCCGGTTATATGAACGTATGACTGCGCCAAGTTTGGCGCCGGGATCGCAATGGACATTCTCAGGACGCACCCGATGGTGATCCTCGGAGGTGTGCTGCAGAGGAACCCATTCTTTGTGCCGCCAGCGGCGTTCCTGGCCGAACTACGGGAACGCGGCGCTTATGGCTCACGCTCGACGGAAAGAGATGCAAACGCTTGAGAAGGAAATCCGGGAACTCCGCCGCCTGCTTCGCGATCTAGTGGCTCTAGCCACGACGCCTGCAGGCTGGGTCGGACGCGACCGAGAACAGATCGCTGAAAGTGTTGCCGACATAATCCTTCATGCCTTGCGGGCTGAAGCCGTATTCGTTTGCCTGCGGTCACCACTAAAAATCGAAGTGATTCGCAGCCTTCACTATCCGGGGTTCGGGGATGAGGTCAGACGCCTGTGGCCGAAATCCGCGACAGGCCTGCAAGTCGACACAATTGCCGTGTCCAAGTGGCCGACAACTCTAAGGGTGGCAATCCAACCGATGGGTATTTCGGGTGATGATGGTTTTATCGCCATCGGCTCTACGGGTCCTGAGTTCCCCAACGAGTCGGAAAGCTTACTTCTGTCTGTAGCCGCGAATCAAACGGCCGTGGCACTTCAAACTGCTCGCTTGCGAGAGGAAGCAGAATTGGTGGAACGCAAGCGCAGAGCGGCAGCTGAGTCCGAACGGAGCCGTTTGCACGAACTCTTTATGCAAGCGCCAGCCGCGATCGGGTTCCTGACTGGTCCCGAGCACCGCTTCACCTTCGTGAATCTCGACTACCTGAAATTGACGGGACGTAAACGGGCCGAAGATTTTGTTGGGAAAACGGTGCGCGAAGCCCTGCCCGAACTCGAAGGCCAAGGATTATTGGAACTACTCGATGGCGTTTATCAGACAGGGGTTCCTTGCATTGGCACGGCTAGAAAAGTCATTCTGAATCGGGGTGCCGGGGGCCAGCCCGAGGATGCCTACTTCGACTTCATTTATCAGCCCATGCGAGATGCTGCTGAGCGGATCGAGGGGATTTTAATTCACGCGAACGATGTCACGCAGCAAGTGCTGACCAGGCAAGAGATCGAAAATCGCGAGCGCCAGTTCCGCACCTTGGCGGCCTCGATTCCTCAACTAGTATGGATGGCCGAGGCCACCGGCTACATCTTTTGGTACAACGAGCGCTGGTACGAGTACACCGGCACCACCACTGAACAAATGGAAGGATGGGGCTGGCAAACGGTGCATGACCCCGATGTTCTGCCGAAAGTTCTCGAACGATGGAAGTACTCGATCGCAAAGGGGGAGCCCTTTGAGATGGTGTTCCCACTGCGTGGAGCAGACGGCGTGTTTCGGGATTTTCTAACCAGAGTCCATCCCATAAAGGACGAGAATGGCGCCGTGACCCGCTGGTTTGGCACTAATACTGACGTCACGGCGCAGCGAAGAGCGGAATTGGCAGTCCGCGAAAGTGAACGGCGCTTCCGCGAGATGATTGATGCTCTACCAGCGGCCATCTATACCACGGATGCGGAAGGGCGACTGACTCACTTCAATCCCGCAGCAGTCGAATTTTCCGGCAGAACGCCAGAACTGAAAACGGATCAGTGGTGCGTCAGCTGGAAGCTTTACTATCCAGACGGACGACCCATGCCACATGATGAATGTCCGATGGCCATCGCCTTGAAGGAAGGTCGCATTATCCAGGGAGCGGAGGCCATTGCAGAACGTCCCGACGGAACGCGTCGATGGTTTACTCCATATCCGACTCCTATCAGAGACGCCCAGGGCAGAATTATTGGCGGCATTAACATGCTGCTGGACATTACCGATCGCAAACAGGCCGAAAACGCAATAGCCCACTTGGCCGCAATTGTCGCTTCTTCCGACGATGCCATCATCAGCAAAAATCTCGACGGCATCATCCAAAGCTGGAATAAGAGTGCCGAGCACATGTTCGGCTATACCGCCGAGGAGGCGGTCGGGAAACACATTACTCTCATCGTTCCCAAAGATCGTTGGGACGAGGAAAAGAACATTCTAGCCCGGTTACGCCGTGGGGACAGGATCGTCCATTTTCAGACGGTCCGTCGCCGTAAAGACGGCAGCACGCTCGATCTATCGCTTACCATCTCTCCTGTCAAAGATCGCGCAGGGCGGGTGATCGGCGCTTCTAATGTAGCGCGGGATATCACGCACCTGAAGCAAATCGAGCGAGCTTTGCGCGAAAGCGAGGAGCGTTTCCGCGCGATGGTCGAAACCACACCCGAATGTGTAAAAGTGGTTGCTGCCGATGGTACGTTGCAGCACATGAACTCAGCAGGACTGGCGATGGTCGGGGCGAAGGACGCGGGAACGGTGGTCGGCAAGAGTATCTATGACTTGATTGTTGCTGAAGACCGGGAGAAGTTCCGAGCTTTCAACGAACGCATCTGCCGTGGTGACAAAGACTCGTTGGAGTTCGACATGGTCGGGCTGAACGGCATTCGGCATCACATGGAAACGCATGCCGCGCCGTTGTATAACCCGGATGGCCGAATCGTGCAGCTGGCGATTACCCATGACGTTACCGAACGCAAGCGGGCGGAGTTCGCTTTGCGCGAAAGCGAACAGCGCTACCGGGCGGTCACTGATGCCTCGCCAATCATGGTTTGGATGTCGGGACTAGACAAGCTTTGCTATTACTTCAACAAAGGGTGGTTGGATTTCGTCGGCCGCACTCTGGAGCAGGAATCGGGGAATGGGTGGACAGAGAATGTCCATCCCGAGGACTTTGATCGCTGCCTGCAGATCTACGTCAAAAGCTTCGATGCTCGTCAGCCATTTGAGATGGAGTACAGGATGCGACATCACAGTGGCCAGTACCGTTGGATTACTGACCACGGCACGCCACGTTACGGGACGGATGGAACGTTTGAAGGTTATGTGGGCGGATGCCTCGATATCCACGATCAAAAAGAAGCGGCAGACAAGGCCCGACAAGCTGACGTAAGCTTGCAGCTAATGAAAATACAGGACGAAGAGCGGCGTCATATCGCGCGCGAGTTGCACGATAGCGCAGGGCAGACCTTAACGGTGCTTGGTATCAGCCTTGCGCAGCTTGCCCAGAAGACGGGCCGACGTTCGCCCGAAATTGCGACGGACGTTGACAAAATCCAAGAGACGGTTCAACAGTTGCATCGTGAAATACGTACAGCTTCTTACCTGCTGCACCCCCCACTACTCGACGAAAATGGTCTGTATTCTGCCATCAACTGGTATATGGACGGCCTTCGCGAACGCAGCGATTTGGACATTCGTTTGGAGATTCCGGAGGACTTTGGGAGATTGCCGCGAGATATGGAACTCGTCATCTTCCGTTTGGTGCAAGAATGCCTGACCAACATCCATCGACACTCCGGCAGCAAGACGGCTTCGATCCGAATGGCGCACGAGTCGGGACAAATCACGCTAGATATTCGGGACGAAGGTAGAGGTATCTCGCCTGAACGTTTATCTGAGATTCGGTCGGGGCGCTCGGGAGTCGGAATCAGAGGAATGCAAGAAAGGCTGCGGCAATTCGAGGGCATGATGAATATCGAGTCCGGGAGTTTTGGTACGCATATATTGGTGACGATCCCAATTCCCAAGACCACACCCTCAGAAGAACAGAGGAAGACTGAGCCCTTGCAAGCTGCTGTGTGAAGGGTGCGCATACAGTGACCGGGTCCATAAGAGTCCTCATTGCCGATGACAATGAAAGGGTTCGACGCGGCATCGCCAGCCTGTTATCCAGCGAAAACGGGTGGGAAGTATGCTCAGAAGCTTCGGATGCCGATGAAAAGCTCAAAAAACTGACGAGCTACGGCCGAGTCTGATTTTGCTCGATGTGAGTAT
>CAVWVX010000004.1:0-959363 GCA_963758565.1 uncultured Acidobacteriota bacterium
CCCCAGAACAACCAATCGAGCTTGTCGAAGACAAGGAACGGAATAAAGATCGGCCCGAGCAATCCGATGATCGTTGCCGCAATTGCGCCGTAGGCCACGATTGCAGACACAATTGCGGCCAACAGCGCTAACAGGAATTGCACCGCAAAATACACGATCGCGTAGTAGGGCGACATCATGGTATTCAGCAGGCCCGGCCCTGTCTTGGAAGATGCAGCATTGATCTCGTTCAGCATGGTGTTGGAACCATCTGATCCAATCAGGTTCACAAGATTGATAGTGCCGCCGTCGATGAAGCCCTTGAGGGAAAAGCCAAGTCCGGGGATGGAACTGTCGTAATAGTTCACCATCACATAAGCGAAGGTAAGCAGCATGAAGAGGTTCAGGAACCTCCCCATGCTGAACCCGGCCTCGCCGTGGGCGGATGCGAGTGCTTCTTGCACACCGAACCAAACCAATACGATGGTTGCCAACGCTATGACGATGTGAATCCCCATTGCGGTAATGGAGGGCGCCACCGTGGCTGCAAGCGACTGGCACGCCTGAGCGATAAACTGGAAGAGACTCATATTTCATCCCCTTGTGTTTTCTCCTACTCAGTACGCCTGCGTAAGGAGATTTCCCGACCCGCTGCTGGTTGTGGCGATGTTCGCGTTGTAATAGGTTTCGTATCCTGCCGAGTCACGGAATGCCGACTTCATTGCGTCCTGCTGCTGTTTTTGGGCAACTATCTGCTGCAGCGCAAGATTGGCATTGATCTGGTTTGCATCCTGCTGGGTGCGGAGTTGTAACAGCAAGGCCTGGTTGATGCGCTGCAATGTTGCCATGACGGTCTGTTGGGAGGCGTCCTGGGTTTGCGTTGCGGCCTCTAGATTGGCGATGTCGGTTTGTCTTGAGGTCTGATTCGCCCGGATGGTCCCGAGAGCCTGCAAGTTGTTGGTCATTACGGAGTCGTTGATGTCAACGGTGGCTCCCTGTGCGGCAATCTGCAACTGCCCAGCAACACTGGCAGTGCTGTAGCCGGGGATAACGTTGGCGGTAGTCGGCACGCTCACTTGCTGGTAGGAGGCTGCGGCTCCCTTTCCCGTATTCGCCGAATTGAGCCAGCCCATCGAATTCCCATAGGTGTTCGATATCTGCTGTAGCAGTAGCAAGTCGGAAGTCGGAGACAGAAATCGCGAATAGAGCATTCTGGGCGCGAGGATCATCTGGTGCACAAGGTTGTACTGCTGCTTGGCGACGTTGTAGGCTTGCAGCGCCGTGGTAGCAATCTTGACGGTGTTGGTAAAGATCTGCTGGCCCTGCTCGATCTGCTGGAATTGGTTGGAGATAGATTGTTCTTCGTGCTCGATCTGCGTAATCGCGTGAACCGACTGCGTAGGATCGTAGACGATACCGGAACCGAATTGTGCGCGCGCAGCGGGCTGGAATGCCGCAGCGAGGCCGATAGAGAGTGCGGTAACGATTAGCTTCTTCACTTTCTTGTCCTTTCGTCTGCGGTTGGTTTGGCAGGCTCTCACAGCAATACCGCGCTACTGCTGTGCGGCAATAATTTCCTTCTGAATCTGTGCGAGGTGGTCCGCTTCTGGCTTACACCGTGCGTCTCGTTCCTTTTTCTTGGCTTCCAGGGCGGCTATCTGCTCCGGAGTCAGCTTTTCTCCTGTCAGAAGTGCTGATGATCCGGCGGTCACTGGGTCAATGCAGTCCTTGGCATAGGCCGGGTATTCGGCGTTGTATTGATCCTGCAACTGTTTCACCTTTGCCGCTCTGCTCTGACAGCCGGCAAGGGTGAGAGTCCACAGAACGAAGACGGAAAGAGCAACTTTTCGCATCGAAGCCTCCTTAAAAAGTCTGTGGAATAGTGTGGTTCGAGTACGCAGGAAGAAGCAAGTCCTGCGTGAAATAGACTTTCACGCGATGTCCTTCCCGAATCGTGATTGTGGGCGGTATCTGAATGAAGCGGTCAAGGATAGTGGCCGCAGACTGCGAAACACTTCCTGCAGCCCCGTTGGTGAAAGCCTGGGAGCCGCTTGTGGTAATGGTGCCGCCACCCTGCGTGATTTGGCTCGCTCCGGCGACCACACCCAAAGCGATCGAGGTGCCGAAGATCTGAAGGTAGTGATTATTGACCTTGTCTTTTAGCCCTTGCTCCCCGATCTGATCGAGACCCTGAAACTGGTCGAGATCGACGGAGTAACCGTCCGGCATGATGAGGCGGTGAAAAACAACGGCCATTCGCCGCTGTTGGCCGAAGCCCGCCGCTCCAATCTTCTTTGCTTCGCCCAAGACAACCGTTCCTTCGGGAATGATGACGTGTTGATGGTCATGCGAGTACAACGGATTTGAGACAAGAACCTTGACCGGCCCCGCGGCGTCCCCATCTAGGCGGTTCATCAGAACGGTGTCGAGCACTGAGCCTTCATAAATCAGATAGGGTTGGCCGGTCGCTGAATCGACATTGGCCTCCAGGGGACGTTTATAGCCTCCGGGCGTGTCTTCCTGTTTTCTTTCGGCTTCTGGAGCAGCGAGGCTACTGTTTGCCTGGCGGTCGGCGGAGCCATATTGGGCGGGCATCGCCTGGCCTTGCTGTTGTTGCGGCTGTATGGCGGAGCCGGAGTACACAAGGTTGGAGGCGAAACGTGAATTGTCCGCACGTTCACGCTCTTTCGCGGCGATTAGCTGCGCCTGCTGTTGCACGGGCGTTAGTTGCATCTGCATGTCGCCCTGCTGCAATTGAGAGCAGGACCGGCCCGGAACACAGGGGGCAGGAACGCCGGTCGGGCCATAGGCCGCGGCGGCTGTTCGCTGCGCGGGCGTCGCAGACGCAAGCGCCGGATCTCCCATCGCACCAGCGGCCATTGTTGCCTGCTGCTCTTTCTGACGTTCGGCCTGAATCTGGTTCTTCAACTCCTGCACGTTGCTATCGGTGTTGTCCTGCAACATAGGTTGCGGGGGCTGGGCGTGTTGTGCAGGCGTCTTCTTGCCGGATGAGCTGAAGAGCGCTGCCACAATCACGAGCAGTGCCGCACCTAGATAAATGAAGGTCTTGAGGTTGTTCTGCAAGACTCCTTTTGGCAGGCCTAGGTTTCGGCGCAACCTGGGTTCGGCTTGCGGCTCGGTCTGCGCGTCGGTGCGGGGGGTAAAGATGTTTTCGGTCATGGCGGCTATCCCTTGCGCGTGAATTCCATTTTCTTTTTGCCCAGCTCTACATATCCGCTGTCCATGATCTTCGGGATGATGTATGTGCCCTCCCGGAGGTCGTAGGTGACGAGGTTTGGCTTGCCGTCTTTCATTTCATACACGCTGAACTTTTCAGGGGCGTTCGTCTTGATGTAGGTGAACTTGTCGTCGTGATAGATCGACTGGATATCGAAAGGTGCTTCGTTCGCCTTGTAGACATAATCAAACTTGAGCTGCGTCGGATAAGCGCTCTTGTACTCATCGACTGCATGTTCTACGTGTGATTGCAGAGCGGCAAGCTGCTGCCGTGACTGTTCGAGTTGGGCGGCAGGCACAAACTGTGCGGGACCACTCGCAGCAACAATGGCGGAACGGTCGGCAGGTTCGACGATCACTTTTAGGTCAGGGCTGGTGGCAGGGGTGGAGCCCGAGATGTCTTGGAGTGTGAAACTGTAGATATTTCCCTTGTCGGTGATGAGGTTCAAGTTGGAGCTGATGCCTTGCTTCGCCGGATGCACAAAGCAAAAGTTGCCGACCACATCGACGATCCAGAAATCTTTGTCGCCAGTGGCTGCTTCCATGATCTTCTCGGTCGTGGGTAGTTCGATTAGGGTTGTATATTTCACCTTGGCACGGATCGGGACGATGTCCTGCGAGTGATACTGCACCGTGCGTGCGGAATCTTGTGCCAAGACGCTGGCGGAAGGGGCGATCAATAAACAATTGATAATAAATTTCAGATGGTTCACAGCTTTTCTCCTTTATGCTTCGTTGTAGGGGTTGATCCGGCCAGCGCGCGCGGCTGGAATGGGTAGTCTTCCGCGAGATGGCGAAGCCCGTCTGCAAAATCGAAGCGGTCGAAATATTCCTGCTTCTTGAGGTTGTCGCGAGCATTGTTGGTCGCCATCCAGTGCGAGACCGAATCGACGTTTAAGTGCACTTTCTTGGAGGTCTGCGCCTTACGAATCAGCATTTGGCCAGGCGGAACAAGGCCGTCGATGAGGTCCAGTTCGGTGTCGTTCAGATGAAACGCCTCGCGGTAAACTTCACGGTTCATGTCCGGGTTGGCGAGGAAGATCTTTGTTGGGCAACTCTCGGCCACTATCGCCAGCATTCCCGATTCCTCAAGTTCTTTGATGGATTGCGTCGCCAGGATCATCGCAGCTAGGTGCTTGCGCCAGGTCTTCTGCGCCTGCACTACGTAATTGCGAATGGTCTCGTTCTTGATGAAGAGCCACGCTTCGTCGAGCAGGAAGAACTTGGAGGTGCCGAGATTCTTCGGGTCAGTGATCTCATTCGATGCCCGATGCAAAACATAAAAAAGCAGTGGTTCCAAGACTTCCGGCGCATCGTTCCAGCCGTGGAAATTGAACGTCTGAAAGCTTTTGAACGAAAGCGTGTCCTCGGCGTTGTCGAAGAGGAAGCCGTATTGTCCACCGCGGGTCCAGCGGTGGAGGCGTTCTTTCAACTCACCAATGATGTTCCCAAAGTTTGAGATCGTACGCTGGTTCGGCTCCAGCACGTAGATGCGCTCGATCGCATCCCACAATCGTCGTTCCTCCTTGAAGTCGACCCTATAACGTCGCTCGTTACCCTCAATGAGCACGCGGAAGAAACTGAAGAGAAACTGCATGTTCTCTTTGGTCTGTGGCAGGGAGAAAGGGTTGATGGTGAAGTCCCGCGCTTCCTGACCCACATTGAGATACGATCCCTTGAATATCGTCGTAAGCGACTGGAAGCTGCCGCCGATATCAAAGATGAAAGTCAGCGGCTTGTACTTCTGTGCGTTCTGCAACAGAAAAACGCAAAGATAGGACTTGCCACTGCCTGTCATCCCCAGAATCAGGGTATGGGCAACGTCGCGGGTATGCAGGTTGAGAAAGTAGGGGGTGCTATTGTCGGTTTCGACGACTGCCAGGTACTCCGTGCCGAGATGCGCGTTCGTCTTTTCACCGGGAAGGATCGTAAACAGAAAAGACAGGTCGGCGTAATTCGTGTTCAGCAGATACAGTTGGCGGAGGTTGAGCGCATAGTTGCCCGGCACAGTGGCGAAATAAGCGTTAAGCTGGTTGTAGGTTTCCGCAAACAGATTGCCGTCCGCGTTGGTGAAGACGCCAGTAAACTCGGCCACGAGCTGATCGAGTTCCGTTCGTGACCGGCCATACAGCACGATCGTGAGCGAGAAGTCGCCGAGCGATTGACCGTCACCCAGGGCGCGAAGGCAATCCCCAAGATTCTCAATGTCGGCCTGCTTGGACTCGTCCACCAGCACGTCGCGCGGGTTCGTCTTCGTGGCGTCGTTGCCCATCTGGGAGACAAACCCTGTTTTGGACATATTGAAGTGGCGGCGGCGCTTGTTCACCTCTTTGCGGGCCTTGTCCGCGGGGAGCGGCGTCCACTCCGTGACGACGTAGAAGTTAGCCGGAATCTTCAGCAGCGCGTCGAGCACCAGGGGATGCGTTTCTGTGATGGCTTCTTTCAGGGTCAGCACACGGACGATGTGATCGCCTACCCGCAGATGATCGCGTTCGGCTTCGATGTCGGAGTTGACCACCTGACAGTCGAGAAACTGCGTGGACTGCGGCCTCCCGGCAACACGCCAGTCGTCATAATTCAGCAAGCGGCGGAAGAATGTGAATTGTCCCTGCCGATTCAAGACCTCGACTTGCATGAAATCTGCGAGCTGCCGAGCGAATGCCTGCACTTGCTGGTCGAGCCGTTGAAGATCGCGCTCGATGTGCGTCCGCAGCAACTTCTTCATGCTGTCGTTGGTGAACTGCGACTTCAGTTCGGCAATCGCGCTCTCTGGATCGCGTAACAGGCGAGCTAGCGCCGTGCCGACGCCGGTCTTCGACCGGGCGCCGTCGAGCAGGATGCAGTAGAAGATTTCAACTTGATAGAGATGGTCCCGCTTCGCCTCAAAGAACTTCCGACGCTGGTCGATAGCAGCTTCCACAATCGGGTCGTCATATGTTGCGAACGGTATGTCCGGGCGATTGGATTTGAAGAGGTATTGGTAAACATGGAAGCCTGGGCCAAAGGCTTTCAGCGCTGCCTCCAACCGCTTCACCGCATACTCCTGTTCCGAGCGGTCTAGACTTTCGTAGTCCACGCCGGGAACACTGAGAACCATGCCTAGATCGCCGCTTTTGGTAAGGAAGGCAGTCTCATTCCAGAAGCCGTAGAGGTTGATGTGGTCGTTCAGCGCCGCGCTCTCTTTCCACGGCTTGATGACATTGTCGAGACGCAGCATCACACCACCTCCACGCGGGGAACTTGCTGCTTCGCGGCGTCATAGCGCAGCTTGTAGCGTTCGGACTTTGCGAGGATGCGGAGGAAGGCCGGATCGCTGCTCGTCACCCAATGGCCGAAGGCAAAGCCGCCAATGAAGACGGCGATACCGGCGAGGATGGAATTGAAGAGATTGAAGGCTCCCACCGCTCCGACGCAGACGAAGTAGAACAGCGTCCGTTCCACACCCAGGTAGGTGAGAGGCTTATGCAGGCTCTTGAAGACTCGATTTGTGCGATGCTTCTGCTGTGCTTTGTCTGGCATAAGTCACCTGTCTAAGCGCGAGTTGACGGTGGATCTGAAGGCCGCTATACGCCCCAGAGCCAACTCAGGACATTCACGGCGAGAACAGCAATGCCCGTTCCGGCGGCAACTCCGGCGAGTGCCTTCTTCGCACCGGGTTCGCCGTGGGCGAAACCGTAGCCGCCGATCACGATCGCAACCAGACTTGCGACCTTCGCAATGGTGCCGGTAAAGAGGCTTTGGATGGCTGTAAAGCCCGTGTCGAACGGTGAACCCTGTGCGAGGGCCGCCACGGGTATGAGGAAGAACAGTGCAAGAACAACTGTGTTTCGACGCACGCACTTCGACTGCGGAATCCGCTCGATTTGGCGGATGGAATGGATTCGGAACCAACGTGTCATTTGCACCTCCCGCAGCACCTCAAATCGGCTGCTTGTGGCGCAAACTTAACCGGACTCAATGACGCTGTCCAACAACTTCTCGTCATTCTGTTATTCCTGGGAGGAATAACAGGCGAATACGGTGTCGCGACCAAGTAAATTGCGCCTTCCGGCCCGATACTCTCGGTAAGGAATCTTCCTCGGAAAGCGATTGGTCGGCAAATGTGACTCGGACACCGCTACACGGAGGGCGTCTTATTTAGACGGCCCTGAGATGCCGTTGTGCTGGCGGACGCGCATACATGTTTTCCCAAGTCTGCGTCCAAGTGCCTGCCGATGAGGCAGATGAGTGTGTCGTGGTCTGCTTGACTCAGTTCTTCTGAAACGACCACTCCGCATCCGCGAAGGATTTGCTCAACGAAATGTGAGGTAACAAATCGGTTTGCCGCTGTCTGATATTCCCGGCAGGAATATCACGCGGACGAGAAGTTGTTGGACACGGCTGAAGGAATCGATCAAATTGGCTAGCACTGTCCGTCCGCGCGAACTCAACGAAGCGGACGGACCGCGGTTGTGGAGAAGAGGTCTTTATGTCAGCCCAGCCCAATCTGATCACCCCAAGTGAGCGGTCACACTCGCTTCGAGAGGCGCCCGTCAGTCAGCAACACGCAGCTCGCTTTCTCAACATGCACCCGAAAACTGTACTCCGCAAGGCTCGTGAAGGTTCACTTCCGGCTCACCCGGTGGGGTCTGATCGGAAGCGCTGGCACTTTTATCTCTCTGAGTTGGATGATTGGCTTCGGTCGCAGGTAATTGCAGGCCGTCGGGTGGGTCACAACATGGCCTCGGGTGTACCGGCCGATAAGTGACTAAAGGGATCGAGAATTCGTTTCCATCGCGTGCAAGATGCCTTTGCGCCGGATCTCGATCCGCGCGGAGCCCAGCCTGTTGGTTACCCGGAACTGCGGGAAATGAGATTCGCCGTGAACTAGACTCCCCGACGCCCATTGGGGTAAATTCGGATTGCGACCGCTGCCAGAATTCAAGGAGCAAATGAATGCTGGCGCGTTATCAGAATGGGTGTCTCCAAACAATAATCCGCAAAGATGGGGTAGAAAGATGGCAGTTTCGCTGGCTGCACAAAGGCGCGGACGGCATTTCACGCGAGCGCAAGAAAACCATCGGACCAGTCAAGGACTATCCCGAATACAGTAAGAAGCTGCAGGATTTGTTAGCTGGACTGCGGCTAAACATCAACACCGATGGCCCGACAGAGTTGACGTCGATCACTATGACTGAGGCTGTGGAGCACTACAAAATTCATGAACTTGCTGATTGCGGCCGGGACGGCAAAGCATATTCGACCCGCAACCGGAAGACGCTGGTTCTGAATCGCTGGGTGCTGCCTCATTGGGGGAAACTCGAACTCCGGGCTATCAAAACCGTTGCGGTGGAGCAATGGCTTAAGTCACTTGTCACAAGCAAGTTTGGCAGGCGCAAACTTCTTGCAGGTGGCACGAGAGAAAAAATCCGTGACGCGATGGGCAGCGTTTTCAATCATGCAATACGGTGGGAGTTCACTGACCGCAATCCAATCGCAGGTGCCGGCAAGGGTTC
Source organism: uncultured Acidobacteriota bacterium (assembly GCA_963758565.1). Lineage (GTDB taxonomy): Bacteria > Acidobacteriota > Terriglobia > Terriglobales > Acidobacteriaceae > Sulfotelmatobacter. The sequence goes on from CAVWVX010000004.1 coordinate 8,712, forward strand.
TGGTGTTCGTGTTTCTGCAAAGCGTGAGCGAACACCTGACATTCTCGAAGTTGAAGAGATGCATCTGCTGCTGGGGGTACTGGGGATTCGGGAAAAGGCGATGGTGTTTCTCGACATGCCGTCGGGACTACGCCGGGGCGAACTGGCCGGGCTGAAATGGGAGGATTTCGATTTCAACAATCTCCATGTAAGCGTGACTCGGTCGCTAGTTGACCAGCACGTAGGCCCGGTCAAAACGGAGGCATCGAGAAAGCTGATGCCGATTGATGAGTATATAGCTCATGATCTGTTGTCCTGGTATGAAGTGACCCCATACAAAAAGCCGTCCGATTATGTGTGGGCCACCGATGCCAACCGCGCTGGAGCCAAGCGTGGGAAACAGCCAGTCTGGCTGAGCGCGGTAATGCGCGACTACATTCAACCCGCAGCTCGAAAGCTGGGGATCAACAAGAAGATGTCGTGGCACACATTTCGCCACACGTTTTCTACGTTGCTCAAGGGCAACGGGGAGGACGTCAAGGTTGTACAGGAGCTGTTGCGGCACTCAACAGCAAAGATGACGTTGGACACCTACACACAGGCCCTGAGCCCGCAGAAGCGAGCGGCACAAAGCAAGGTAGTCGGCATGATCCGCTCGAAACCAAGTTGTACCGTCGTTGTACCGCGAGTTTCTGGGGAAATCCCGGTAACTCATTGATTAGGTTTGGCGTCCCCGACGGGATTTGAACCCGTGTTACCGCCGTGAAAGGGCGATGTCCTAGGCCAGGCTAGACGACGGGGACGATTGTGAGGTGGGGTGCTCGAGGCACTCTTTGATCGTAACAACCCTTCGCAACCCTGTCAAAACGCGGTACGTTCTCTTTCGCAATGGTCCTGAACAATTTAGAATCGAAGGGCAGATAGTTGCGAACGAAATGATTTGAGGAGAATTGTGTTGGACCCCATTTATCTCAGCTTGTGGTTTCCCGATTTCTCGGGGCCCGAAATGCTGCCTCATGCGTTCTCGGTACTGCAGCAGTTCCCTTTCTCCGCGCAACGCCCGGGCATCAGCTATTTCGCAGTGCATCCAATTTCGTGGGACGAAGCTACGGTGTTGGAGCGGAGATTCCCCGCTGGAATCGATCCCGGGCAAGCCACACTGATCGCCGCCGAACTGGTGCACGACGACTACGCTTACATCTTTGAAGCATATTGGGATTTATGGACGCCGGATGATTCGAACGAGAACTGGGTACTGCAGCCCGCATTGGTGAAATTCATCGTGCAAGGCGAAGAGTTTGACCAAGGGTCCTACCAGCAGACTGGTCACATCGAAATCGACTTCGGCCTGGACTCTTTTTACCTGCAACCGGAGACGCCACTCAGCGAGCAGACTCAGGCTAAGATCCGGGACAATGTCGCCAAACTGGTAGAGTTCTCGGTAAAAGTAGAAAAGAACAGCGGAACGAATTCACGATTGCTATGGTCGGAATCGGAAGAGAGTCTGGCGCAGAAACTAATTGCCCGGCTGCAGAAGGTGCAGTAAGCGCCCTGCGACGCTATCATTATTATTGTTTGTTTACAGATTTTTCCTGGTCCACTCGTCAATACGCTGCAGCGCCTGTTGCAAGTTTTCCATTGAATTCGCCACGCTGAAACGCAGGTAACCTTCTCCGAAATCGCCGAAGGCCGTGCCGGAAAGGGCCGCGACACCCGCCTGCTCCAGCAAAGCGTCGGCTAACGGCTTCGACTTCCATCCCGTCTTCGTGATGTTGGGGAAGACGTAAAATGCGCCTTTCGGCGTTCGGCATGAAAAGCCTTTGATCTTATTTAACCCGGTCACGACCATATCGCGACGGCTCTTAAATTCAGAGCACATTTGCTCTACCGAACTCTGGTCGCCCCGCAACGCTTCGATGCCTGCCATTTGGGTGAAGCTGGCAGTGCAGGAATTGGAATTCGTCATCAACCGGGTAATGTGTGCGGCCAAGTCCGGCCGCATCACGCCGTAACCCATACGCCATCCGGTCATGGCATAAGTCTTGGAGAAACCGTCCAGCAATATTGTGCGCTCTTGCATGCCAGGGACCGACTGGATGGAAAAATGGTTTCCTTCAAAAAGCAAACGGCTGTATATTTCATCGGAAAGTACCAGAATATTCCGATCGGCGATAACCTTGGCTACCTGCTCGACATCTTCGCGTTCCATGATTCCGCCGGTGGGGTTGTGCGGTGAATTCAAAATGATCAGCTTGGTACGCTCCGTAATGAGCGGCGCAAGTTCGTTTACATCCAGCGCAAAATCGCGCTCTTCGCGCAGATGAACCGGCACCCCCTTCCCGCCGACGTAATGAATCATCGACTCGTAGATGGGAAAGCCGGGATTCGGGTAAATGACCTCATCGCCTTCATCAATCAAGGCGAGCATGGTGAAGAAAATAATTGGCTTACCCCCTGGAACCACCACCACTTCCTCAGGAGTTACCTTTACATGGCGCGTGCGGCTTACGTAGTCGGCGATGGTTTGCCGCAATTCGGGCAGGCCAGCCGAGGGGCCATAGTGGGTCCAACCCTTGCGCAATGCATCCACACCCGCCTCGACAACGTTCGCGGGAGTATCAAAATCGGGTTCGCCAATCTCAAGATGAATAATGCTTTTGCCCTGGCGTTCAAGGGCGCGCGCCTTATTCAGAACTTCGAACGCGGTTTCAGTGCCCAACCGTGACATGCGGCGGGCCAGTTGCAATTCGTGCTGCGTGGTTTGTGGCATGATGCGCGACTCCTCGGGGCCAAACCGCATATTATACGCCGCAAAGGCGGCCTCTAAGTATCCCACCCGCCGACGATCGGAGTAGAGTGGACTGGCTTTGCAATAATTTCTGAGGAGGTGCGATTGCGATGAAGAAAAACCTCTGGCGGGCGCTCATCGAAGTAGCTTTCATCATGTTTCTTTTTTATTCCAATCTATTGATGGGAGAGTTCGAACGCTCCGGCATGGGACAAAAAAGAGGTATGGCGTGGGCGGCGGCGGATATTTTCACCCTCAGCAATTTCGAAATTGCTCTAGTGGCAGCAATTATCGGGTATATCCTTTTTGAGTTTCTGCGGAGACAATTCTAGGCGGAGCCGGCAAACTTTGGCGGAGGCAGTTTATTCGGAAACGCTGTGCTCTTCGTTCTGCGCCCGCAGCACCCGGTCAACGGAGTAGGGAGCGCGGTGCCGCGGTTCATGGTAGTGCCGAACCTGCATCTCGCCCAGCAATCCAATGGCGAGCAGGTTCAATCCACCAAGCAGCAGACCAAGAGCCAGCATCATCAGCGGGCCGTGTGAGGCCATGACGTGAACATTACGCAGGAACTTTTCTATCCCCAGCCACGCCACAATGCCGCTGCCACCCAATAGGCTGAACACGCCAAATGTCCCGAAGAAATGCAACGGGCGTGACAAATAGCGGAGCAGAAAACGAATGGTGATGAGATCGAAGAAAACGCGGAAAGTGCGCGTGATGCCGTAGTGCGAAACTCCGCGCTCCCGGTTCACATTGCGAATTGGCACTTCGCAGATCGACGCTCCATACCACGATGCCAGCGCCGGGATGAAACGGTGCAACTCCCCATAGAGTGGCACCTGCTCGAGAATCTCGCGGCGATAGGCTTTGAATGTAGTTCCGAAGTCGTGAATATCGACTCCGCTAAGCTTCGCCATCAGCCAGTTGGCAATGCGGGAGGGAATGCGGCGCATCCAGAAATTGTCGATCCGAACCTTGCGCCATCCGCTGACAATGTCGTACCCGGCGGCAATCTTCTCCAAAAAAATGGGGATGTCGGCAGGATCGTGCTGCAGATCGCCATCCATGGCGATGATGTACTCTCCGCGGGCATGATCAAACCCGGCCGCCAAGCCCGCCGTCTGCCCGAAATTGCGCCGCAACTTGACCACAGTCACCCGGCTGTCGACCGCCGCAATTTCGCGCAACATGGCGAAGGTGTGATCTTTGGAGCCGTCATCCACCAGCACAATTTCAAAAGTTTCGCCCGCAGCCTCCATCACCGCTTTTAAACGATCGTAGAGGTCGGTAACGTTCTCTTGCTCGTTGTGCAGAGGGACGACGATAGAGTATTTTGGCACAGTCTTTCTATTATAACGTGAAGGGGACGGCGAAGCACCAGCGAATTGCTGGTGCGGTTTCGAATTGATAAACAGCGCTCAGCCTTGCTCTTTCAGCTTCAACCGAGCTTTGTTTTCTTCCATAAATTTCTTGATATCGTCCGACGCCCCCAGCAGGCGATTCCACTGCTCGTAATACAAGGTGACCGGAAAACGGCCCAGTCCGTAAACGCTGACCCCTCCCTTTTCCCCGACCTTGAATATGAGATCGCCACTGCGCTTCTTTACTTCTACTTCCTTTTCCAAATGTGACAACCGTGCTTTCAGTTCTTCGTATGTTGGTTCCGACATTCTTATCCCTCACTTCTCATTTGATAGCCGCCCGTTACGACGCTCGTGCAGACATAACATCCCGCTATCCATAGTAACGCGCCGGGAATTGACTTGGGCAAAACAACCTTTATAATTGCAGAAGAATCTAGCCCATTGCAGGAAAGTATGCGGTTCAGATCGAGATGGCTGACGTGGCTTTGCCTGTCGCTGATGTTCTGGGCGGCGGTGGCGGAGTCAACTCACCACCATCCCAACCAGACTGAATCTTCTTCCTGCTCCATCTGCGTCGCGGCCCACAGCACCGCACCCACACCCACCTCCAACCAAGCCAGACCAGTATTCGCTGCCATCGGCCTGCTGCAAGACGAAGGCGTCACCGCGCGGGCCCTGCTCAGCATTTCTGACCTGGATATTCGTGGTCCTCCTATCGCCTAGGGATTTGCCAGCGTTCAACTACCGGGCAATCGTTCCCGGTCGATCCCTATGCTCTGCCAATTCAGGAGGATTTCATGCCCACATCTTATGGGTGGCGGTGTTTCGCCATTGTTGTCATCGCTTTTCTAAATACCATCACGTGGTCGCAATCGGTTGGTAATTCGGGGTCGATTAACGGCTCTGTTGTTGATCCGACAGGTGCGGTAGTTTCCAACGCCACGGTTGAAATCCGCAACCCGGTGAGCGGATTTGATCGCAAGACCGCTACCGACGGCACGGGTAAATTTGCCTTCACCAATGTTCCCTTTAATCCCTACCATCTCACAGTGACCGCCTCGGGCTTTTCGTCCTTTGTGCAGGATGTTGAACCTCGTTCGGCAGTGCCGGTGAACGTCGCGATCACCCTCAAGATCCTGGGATCCACTACGCAGGTGACCGTGGAGGCGGAAGGTGGAGATTTGATCGAGAATGATTCCACTTTCCACACCGATGTTGACAGAAACCTGTTTGATAAACTTCCTCTCGAAAGCGCGTCATCTTCGGTAAGTTCGCTGGTCACGCTCGCGACCCCGGGAATTTCCGCGGATTCCAACGGACTGTTCCATGGGTTAGGCGATCATGCGGAAAATTCTTTTTCTGTCGACGGACAACCGATTACCGACCAGCAGAGCAAGGTCTTCTCCAACCAGATTCCTCTCGAATCGATCCAGTCGATGGAAGTCATTTCCGGAGCGCCGCCGGCCGAATACGGTGACAAAACCAGCATCGTGATCAATGTAACCACCCGTTCGGGTCAGGGAGAGACCACGCCGCACGGCAATCTCACAACTTCTTACGGATCGTTTGGGACCACCAATGCCACCTTTGACCTTGGCTATGGCGGCAAGAACTGGGGGAATTTTATTTCCGCCGGCGGGCTGAACAGCGGACGATTCCTCGATCCTCCGGAATTCGCCGTCATGCATGACAAGGGGAATGAAGAGAATCTGTTCGACCGTGTGGATTACCAGCTTACTCAGGCCGACTCGATTCATTTGAACTTCGGCTACACCCGCTCCTGGTTTCAAACGCCGAACAGCTTCGACAGCCAGTTCGCCACGGCGTGGAATTGCGTCGTGGTCTGCAACGGGGGGCTTGATCCCAATGGCAATGTCGTTGGGCCGGCAGACCAGCGTTCGCAAATCAAAACCTTCAACATCGCACCTTCCTGGACCCGCTTGCTAAGCTCGAATGCGGTACTCACTGTGGGCGCATTTGTTCGCCGCGACAATTTCAACTACTACCCGAGCGGAAATCCATTCGCCGATCTGGGGCCGACAAATCTGCAACGGGAATCAGTTGGGCAGGATCGAAAGCTGACCAACGCAGGTTTGCGATCGGACCTTTCGTACGTGAAGGGAGACCACAACTTGAAATTCGGCGCAGTCTATCAGCAGACGTTTCTGGATGAACACGACACCCTGGGCATCGTCGATCCCACTCTACTTCCGGTGACCTTCGGCTGCCCGAACGGGAATCCTGCTCCCGATCCATGTGCCGTTTTGCCGCCCTACGATTTGACGACAGGAGGCAGTCTGTTTACGTTTAATGGCCACACCGATGTGAAGGAACTCGCCTTGTACGTGCGTGACAACATCACCCGGGGAAATTGGTCCCTGAATCTGGGCCTACGCGGCGATTTTTACAATGGCCTGACTACACACAAGGAGGCCGAGCCCCGCGTAGGACTTGCCTACAACATCAAGAGAACAAATACAGTGCTTCGCGCGTCCTACGCTCGGGTGCTGGAAACTCCATTCAACGAAAACTTGATCCTGTCCAGTATCGGATGCGGCAACGAGGTTCTGAATCCGTTGCTCGGTTGCACAGTGTCGGGGATCACGCCCTTCGCTCCCGGCTGGCGCAATGAATTTCACGCGGGAATTCAGCAGGCTTTCGGCCGCTATTTGGTTTTCTCCGGCGAGTACATCTGGAAATACACGCATAACGCTTACGACTTCAGCATTTTAGGAAATACTCCGATTACGTTTCCCATTGAATGGGACCGGTCGAAGATTCCCGGGTATGCCGGACGGGTGAGCGTACCGAACTACCGCGGATTTTCGGCGCTGGCAGTGTTCTCCAGCGTAGCAGCCCGGTTCTTCACCCCTCAGATTGGCGGCGCGGGAGCTGTGCCTGCGGTGGCCGTGGTATCGACCACTTCCACTCCCTTCCGTATCGATCATGACGAGAAGTTCAACCTGACGGGTCACCTTCAATACCAGCCATGGAAAGCTGGCCCGTGGTTCGGTTTCAACTGGCGGTATGACAACGGCCTGGTAGCCGGACAAACGCCTTGCTACGGCGGCAACTGCGCGCAGACCACGGTGGATTCGACTGGAAATCCGGCGGTTGCCATGACGGATTCGTTTGGAACTCCACTCACTGCCGATCAGGAATTCGAAGCGGGCCTCTTCTGCGGGTCACAACGTGCAACACCAACCGTCGCGTTGCCGAATCCGTGCCCGCTGTCGGAGTACGGATCGACATTGTTAAACGTCCCCAAAACCAACACCGAAAACGACGATAAGAATCCGCCCCGCATTGCGGCACGAAGCCTTTTCGACATCGCCATAGGGCATGACAATGTCTTCCATGGCGACAAGTACAAAGTGAGCCTGCAACTTACAGCCATCAACATCACCAACAAGTACGCTCTCTACAACTTTCTCTCCACGTTCAGCGGGACGCACTACGTCACCCCGAGAGCACTGACGGCTCAGATTGCGTTTTATTTCTAGTAGAAATCATCTTTGACGGAAGGCGGCCCGGTGAGGGCCGCCTTTTTTGTGGCTTGGAGTGATGGCGTCGAAACACAAGTCTGTAAATCAATGTAAAGCTGGCGGAATCGCAAGTGCGGGGTGCATTGGGCTGGTAGAATTGCGTAGAAACCTAACCATTTGGCGAGTTCATTTCTTGGGGGAATATTTGTCTCTAGACTTTGTTCGGCGGCCATTCTCGGCCTTGATTTTAGTAGCTTGCCTTACTTTTCCCGCTTGGGCGCAGCAAACTCCGCCTGCGACTTCCCCTTCGCCGGAGGCACAATCGTCTGCTCCTCAAGACAATTCACCGCAGCCGTCGCCCCAGCAACAGACCAAGGACGAAACCAAAGATAAAGGTCCATTGGGCGTCGTCGTTCCGAAAGAAGATCAGCAAAAGAACGCGGGAACTTCGAATGACAGGCTTTTTTATGCGCTGCCGAATTTTCTAACTTTAGAAAGCACTAAGAGCGTGCCGCCATTAACCTCAGGGCAGAAATTCAAAGTTGTGGCGCGGGGTTCGTTCGACTACATCCAGATTCCATGGTACGGGTTTCTCGCCGGACTAAGTCAGGCGCAGAATAGCGAACCCGGCTACGGGCAAGGGGCGCAGGGTTATGGGAAGCGTTTCGCCTCTGCCTTCGCCGACGGCACCATCGAAAATTTTATGACCGGGGCAGTTTTTCCCTCACTTCTGCATCAGGATCCCAGATTTTTTCAATCCGGAAAAGGCAGCTTCACGCACAGAACCGGCTATGCCGTAAGTCGAATCTTTATTACCCGCACGGACTCCGGCGGCCGACAGTTTAACTATTCTGAGGTCGTGGGCAGCGCTTTGTCAGCGGCCATCTCGACCAATACCTATCACCCCCGCGCCTTCATCACTAAACGCTTCGATCCCACCACGGGTATGGTGATGTATGTCCACAATCAGTCCGACCGTACCTTGAGCAACACTTTCAGTGTTTGGGGATCGCAGGTGGGTTACGACACTATTACAATCGTGGTCAAAGAGTTTTGGCCAGACATTCATCGCAAGTTGTCGCACAAGCAGAAGGGCGAATCCGCAACCGCGGGTAGCAAGCCGGAGAATTAAAACTGCGTTACAGAATTCTTTCGTGCGCGTAACCGCTGGCGCTCAGGGCAGAAATCAACTCGGCAATATGATCCGGGCCGCGCGTCTCCATGGTCACGTCAATCGCGGTGTCTCCCAGGTTTACGTTGTGGTAGGCGCGATCGTAAGAGGTTTCCACGATGTTGGCGCGGTGTTGGGCCAGAATTCCAGTGAGGCTATGGAGGGCCCCGGGGTAATCGGGAAGGTGAACGCGCAGGCGCACCAGTCTTCCGTCTTTTACCAGGCCGCGCTCAATAATCCGTGCCAGTAGCGTTACATCGATGTTGCCGCCACTCACTACTGCGATGACGTTCTTACCGGTGGTTTCGCAAAGCAGCGGAATGCGGCGATTGACCAGCGCCGCTAATGCCGCCGCCCCGGCTCCTTCGGCCAACATCTTTTCTCTCTCCAGCAAGAGCAGAACAGCGTTCGCGATCTCTTCCTCTTCCACGGTCACAATGTCATCGACATATTTTTGGACCAGAGGGAGTGTGTGTTCGCCCACGCGCCGCACCGCAATGCCATCGGCGATGGTTACGGCAGAGGGCAGCGTAACGGCCTTCCCGGCGGCGCGAGCCAGCTTCACCGAAGGAATTCGTACCGGTTGAACTCCGACCACCTGGATTCGAGGATTGGTTTCCTTTAGCGCGCAGCCGATCCCGCCGATTAAGCCACCTCCTCCAATTGGCACCACCACGCAATCAAGATCGGGAAATTGCTCCAGCAACTCGAGGCCCAACGTTCCCTGCCCGGCAATGACCGCATCATCGTCAAAGGCATGAACAAAAGTGAGATGGTCTTGTACGCTCAGGCGTAGCGCTTCCTGGTAAGCCTCATCGTAATTCGATCCGTAGAGCACCACATCCGCGCCATATCCTCGCGTGGCGGAAACTTTGATGAGAGGCGTCGGCAACGGCATCACAATGCGTGCGCGAATTCCAAGATTCGAAGCGTGGTAGGCAACGGCCTGGGCATGATTACCCGCCGAAGCCGCAATGACTCCCAGCGAGCGCTCTGCAGCGTTCAGGCTCAGCAGTTTATTCAGCGCTCCCCGTTCCTTGTAAGCGCCGGTCCTCTGCCGGTTTTCCAGTTTCAGATAAAGAGAATGGCCGGTGAGATTAGAGAAAGTATCCGAACGAGTGCAGGGGGAAACCTGGATCGCCTTGCGAATCCTGGCAAGCGCGGATTGTATATCCGAAAGATGAACCATGAGGTCGATGACCCGCTGCGGACCATAATTCTACTAGAAGCGAATTGCTCATATTTCACGATACAGCAGGCGAAGTCAGGGCCTTGCGAAATCGCAGTGACACCATGCAAAAAAACCCATCTGTCACATCGAAAATGACGATTGTACTTTGATCAGCTTTAAGTTTAGACAAGTAGAGTATGGGGAAGAGTCGCCTCACATTCTCGCCGGATCATGACGCGTGCGGCGTGGGATTCATCGCGCAATTGGGCGGCCCGGAATCTCATGCTTTAATCGAGCGGGGATTAGGCGCCCTCGTGCGTCTAGCGCACCGCGGGGGAGTGGATGCGGACGGCCGCAGCGGTGACGGCGCAGGCCTGTTGTTGGGTCTTCCAAAGATATTTTTCCGGAAAGCGGCGCGGACTGAGGGCATTCGACTGCCTGAGGAGTTCGGCGTCGGTATGGTGTTTCTTCAGCCCGGCCAAGAAGCCAGTGCGGAAGAGACAATTCGTGCGAGCGTGGATGACTTCGACCTGTCATTCGCCGGCTGGCGCAAAGTTCCCACCAATGCATCGATCTTGGGACCGCGCTCGCGCGACTCTCTTCCCGTGGTGCGACAGTGTTTCATCACTCCGCGCCGCACAACTTCCAAGGTAACCCCTTCGCTTGATGATCGCGGCGACTTTGAGCTGCAACTCTTCCGCCTGCGCCTGGCGCTGGAGGCCGATGCCAACTCCGGTTATTACTGTTCCCTGTCATCGAAAACCATCGTTTACAAAGGCCTGCTCACTCCAGCACAGCTGGCCCCGTTTTATCTGGATCTCAACCATCCTGAATTTGCCAGCTCTTTCGTGGTGTTCCACCAGCGTTATTCCACCAACACGCAACCCAGTTGGTCTCTAGCGCAACCGTTTCGTTTTGTGGCGCACAACGGCGAGATCAATACCATCAGCAGTAATCGCCGATGGTTTCAGGCGCGTGCCGCCGGCTTGCGTCGCGAGTTGTCACTGCCCGAACCCGCGCGATTGCTGCAACCAGGCATGAGTGATTCTGCAAGCTTTGATAACGCAATCGAAGCCACGGTTCGAAACGGAGCGAGTTTGTCTGAGTCCGCGTTGCGCCTGGTGCCGCCCGCCTGGGAACACGATCCAGGCATGGACCCCGGCCTGCGCCAATTCCTCGCCAACAGCGCTGTGGAGCAAGAGCCATGGGATGGTCCCGCTGCCTTGATTTTCAGTGACGGAAATTTTGTCGGCGCCAAACTCGATAGAAACGGCCTGCGTCCGTTGCGTTACACACTGACGGCGGACGGTTTACTGATCGTCGGCTCGGAAGTGGGCATCACCGATCTTTCGGGCAAGCAGATTTTGGAACGGCAGCGCCTCGGCCCCGGCGAGATGCTGATGGTGAATCTCTCGAACGGCCATCTTTTTCGCCCTGCCGAAATTCCTCAGCTCGTGCGCCGTGAAAGTTGCACCACCGACACTACCTCAGTCATCGCCGCGGAAAATACCGCCGAGCCAGCGCCGGTCGATGCCAATCGACTCATGGCTGCATTCGGCTGGACCGAAGATCAGTTCCGCATGTTGTTCCAACCACTTGTGGAACAAGGGCAGGAACCCCTGTGGAGCATGGGCGACGACGCTCCGCCGGCTTTCCTGTCGAAGCTCCCGCGCCCGCTTTGGGATTACTGCAAACAACGTTTCGCCCAAGTCACAAATCCTCCCATTGACCCGCTGCGCGAGAGCCACGTAATGTCTCTCGACGTTTACCTCGGCCGCTCCGTGAAGCTGAATTCTCCGCTGCTCGATGCCGGGCAATTGAAAAGTCTCACCGGAGAGATTCCCGCGATTCACCTCATCGATATTACGTTCGACGCGAGTGAAGGCGTGGCGGCTGGGCGGCTGGGATTGCAGAGAATCGCGCAAGAAGCCCTGGCTGCTGCGCTGGACGGCCGATCCGTGTTGCTTAGCGATCGAAACCTCAGCCAGGCTCGGTCTGCTCTGCCGGCGCTGCTGGCAGCTTCGTCCGCCTGGCGTGCGCTTTCCGGGGCGGGCGCCTGGAATACGCCTCTCTTGATCGAGACCGGGCAGGCTCTCGATACCCATCACGTCGCCCTTCTGATCGCCGCGGGCGTGAACGCTGTGCATCCCTTCTTGGCGATGAGTCTGGCGGCACGCACCGACGCGAACGGTCCCGCAAAGTATCGCAATGCGGTTGAAAAGGGTCTGCGCAAAGTCCTGGCTCGCATGGGAATCTCCACCATCAGCAGTTATCGCAACAGCCAGATTTTTGAAACGATCGGGCTCAATGCCGAGGTGTGCGACGAGTTCTTCGAAGATGCTGGACACACCCTGGGTGGAAAATCGCTGGACGATCTTGTGCAGGATTGCCTTACTCACCACGCCGCTGGCTTCCACTCGCCCGCCGCAGAATTCCGCGATTCCGGTCTCTACCGCTTCCGCCGCAATGGCGAGGAACATGGCAGTTCACCGGAACTGGTGAGGCGGATGCATCGCTATATCAAGTCGCCTACCTCGCAGAATCATGTCGCTCTCTCTGAACTTTCCGGCGAAAGAAAAGATGTTGCCGTAAGAGACCTGATCGAGATCCGCCGCGCCCAACCGCTATTTCTGGACGAAGTGGAAAGCGAGGTCTCGCTGCTCAGCCGCTTCAGCACGCAGGCAATGTCACTGGGCGCAATCTCGCCGGAAGCTCATCAGACCCTGGCCATCGCCATGAATCGCCTTGGAGGACGCAGTAACACCGGCGAAGGCGGCGAAGATCCAAACATCTATCACGAACATCCGGAAGCAAATAACCGCGTGAAGCAAGTCGCATCGGCACGTTTTGGCGTCACTGCCGAATATCTGGTGCACGCCGATGAAATTGAAATCAAGATGGCGCAAGGTTCGAAACCCGGCGAGGGCGGCCAGTTGCCCTCCGCCAAAGTCACGCCATATATTGCGCGACTGCGGCACGCCATCGCAGGAACGTCCCTTATCTCGCCGCCGCCACATCACGACATCTACAGCATCGAAGATCTGGCACAGCTGATTTACGACCTGCGCGCCGTGAACCCCAATGCGCGCATCGGGGTCAAACTGGTCTCCAGCTCTGGAGTCGGCGTGATCGCTACCGGCGTAGCCAAAGCCGGCGCGGATGTGATCACCATTAGCGGACACGATGGAGGCACCGGCGCCTCGCCCCTCACCTCGATCAAGAACACCGGCCTGCCCTGGGAGATCGGGTTGAGAGATGCCCACACTGCATTGGTGAATGCAGGCCTGCGGGCGCGGGTGAGATTGCGCGTGGACGGCGGCTTGAAGTTTGCCCGCGATGTAGTAGTGGCCGCGGCTCTGGGCGCGGAAGAGTTCGGCTTCGGAACGACCGCTTTGCTGGCAATCGGCTGCGTCATGGCCCGGCAGTGCCACCTCAATACCTGTCCAGTCGGGATCGCGACACAGGATGAAACTTTGCGCGCCCGCTTTACCGGAAACCCGGAGATGGTGGAAACGTTTTTCCGCGCGCTCGCCTCCGACGTTCGACAATTACTTGCCGAAATGGGCGCAGGCTCGATCGATCAAATCCTGGGAGCGGTCGACAGGCTGGCGCCGCGCTCCGCCAAGGCGGAAGAGAGTGTCGCTTCCCTGCTGCAACCGGTCGATAATGCTCCCGCTCAATATCCCTGCCCCCACGAAGATACCAGCCCGTTGCACATTGAATTGAATCGCGTGGTCGACGATTTGGAGTCGCTCTCCATGCGTCCTTATCGTTTCGTCATTACTAATGAAGATCGGGCTGTCGGTGCGCACTTCAGCGGAGAGGTGTTGCGCCGCATCCGGCCTTCGTTTGGACTTTCCAGTCTGGAGATGACCGGCGTCGACTGCGAATTCCTGGGTACTGCCGGCCAGAGCTTCGGCGCCTTCCTGATTTCAGGCGCGAATTTCCGTCTAAATGGCGAGGCCAACGATTATGTGGGCAAAGGATTGTGCGGGGGAAGCATCGCCATAACGGCGCAGGCTGAAGCGTCCATTCGCGGCGATGTCCTGGTAGGAAACACCGTGCTGTACGGCGCCACGTCTGGCGAACTTTTCGTCGCCGGCCGGGCAGGTGAACGTTTTGCTGTGCGTAACAGCGGCGCGCTCGCCGTCGTAGAAGGCGTGGGCCGCCACGCTTGCGAATACATGACGGCCGGAGTGGTGTTAATTCTTGGACCCGCGGGCGCGAATATGGGAGCCGGCATGACCGGCGGACTGGCGTACTTGTTGCGAGCCGACGCCAACGACTACTTTAATGATGACCCTTTGAATCGTGACTCGGTTCGCCTGGCTACCCTCGAACCCAAGGAGGAACAATGGCTGCGGCGCATTCTTCGCCGCCACCTGCAACTTACCGGCAGTCCGCAAGCCGCTGCCTTACTGGCCTGCGCAGCCCTGCCCATCAATCGCGTGGAGCCCCTCGTACCGCCTTGTCCGATTGAAGACACCTGGGCCTCAATTCTGGCGCGTCTCGCTGCTGAAGAAGTGCGAAGCTATGGACGAGATAAGCTGCTTGCTTCCGAACGGCCCGTGGTTCAGTGAGCAGATTCTTCCTCTGCTTATTCCCGCGATATCGACCGAAGTTCGCTATAATTCCCTGACACAAATCAATGGATTTCGATCAACTCATTACTTTTCTGGAAGTCGCCAGGCAAGGGAGCTTTTCCCGCGCCGGAGAGAAGGTATTCCGCTCGCAATCCGCCGTGAGCGCGCAGATTCGCCAACTGGAAATCGAATACGGCGATCGTCTGCTCGACCGCTCCGGCAAGTCGGTTAAGCTCACTCCCGCAGGTCAGATTTTCCACGACTACGCCGTGCGTATGAAAAAACTGCGCGATGAGTCCATCGTCGCGGTCGCGGACCACGGACACACTCCGCGCGGCACCCTGCTCGTGGGAGCCAATGAGGCCACGTGCCTTTACGTTTTACCCGAAGTCTTCGGCGAATATTGCCGCAAGTTTTCCGACGTACAGATAAGCATCTATCGCAACTTCACTTACAAGATTGTGGAGAAACTGGAAAACGGAACCTTGGATGTGGGGGTGCTGAGCCTTCCCGTGCAATCGCCCAGTTTGAAAGTGCAAGCCATCTACCGCGACCGGCTCATGTTGATGGTAAGTCCCAAGAACCCGCTGGCCAAGATGAAGTCGGCCGCCATCAGTGAAGTCGTGAAACAGCCTTTATTGTTGCCCAAAACCGGCCATACCCGCCGCATCCTGGATAAGCTCTTCCGCGAGTACAACACGGAATTGAAAGTCCGCATGGAATTGCCCAGCATCGGAATGATCAAAAGCTTTGTCGCAGCCGATCTTGGCATCTCGCTCATCAGCGCAGCCTTTGCCCGCGATGAAGTCGCGGCCGGGCGAGTGAAGCTGGTGGAACTCGAGGGTCCAGAGTTGTGGCGCGAACTGGGCCTGGCGTATCGACGTGATCGCACCCTGTCGGTCGCTACCAAGTCTTTTATCAGCGTGGTTCGAAACCTGTCAGAGTATTTGAAAAAGGCCAACGCTGCATCGCATTGATCAAGAAATCATGCGCCCGGCTCCGGAGATTTCAACGGAGTCACAGTGAGCGGCTGTATGATGTGCAGACCGCATTCAGTCTTGGCCAAACCCGCCCATCGCCCCGCCCGCGCGCTTTCTCCCGGCTGCACCGCTCGGGTGCAATGCGTGCATCCAATGCTCGGGTAATTCCGTTCGTGAAGCGGGTTGTAAGGCACGTCGTGCTCACGAATGTATCGCCACACCTGCCCCGAGTTCCACTCGGCAATAGGATTAATCTTCACCAATCCAAATTTTTCATCCCACTCAATCTTGCCGGCGGAAGCGCGGTCCGCAGTTTGATCGCGGCGGATGCTGGTAATCCACGCCTGCAGTTCCTCCAGTTTGCGCCGCAATGGTTCAACCTTGCGCAAGTTGCAGCACTGGTCTGGACTTCGCAGCCAAAGCTCAGGACCATGAATCCGCCCCTGGATTTCCGGCGAAGCTACAGCAAACACTCTCTCAATGGTGATCCCGTAGCGCTCCTCAACCCGATCCATAAGATTGTAGGTTTCGGGAAAAAGAAATTCGGTATCGAGAGTGAACAGTCGAAATCTTCCCCGCAACCGCGCCGCCATGTCGATCAAGACCATTCCTTCCGCGCCAAACGCCGACGAAATTGCGACCCTGTCTGCAAACCTTGCGAACGCCCATTCCAGAACTTGCGCTGGACTCCATGACTCTGACGTCCTCTTCAATCTGCTGGCTTCCTCTTTCATAACGGCCCTTCCAAAGAGGTTGCATGGGTGAACTCAGTCTCCTCGCGGAGCCCCGGAATGCCGGCGCTCTCGGCTAGAGCGTGATCGGCGAACCTTGCAACTTCACCAACAATCAGAATTGTCGGAGCGGCCAGTTTCGGCGAGTGAACCAACTCCGCGACCGTGGTGCGGTAAATTCTTTGTCGCGGAGTTGTCGCTCTGGAAATGACTGCGCATGGAGTTTCCTCCCCGAACCCTGCGCTCGCGAGTCTTCGCGATATTTCTCCAAAACCAGGCCCCGGCATGTAAACCACCAGGGTCGCCTGCGAGGATGCGAATGCCCGCCAATCTTCCTCGGCACTGCCCGGTGCGCGATGCCCCGTCGTTAGCACGAGCGTGGAAGACTCCTGCCGGTGGGTCAGCGGAATTCCCGTTGTAGCGGCTGCGCCGAGCGCTGAAGTGATGCCGGGAACGATTTCGTAATCGGTGTTGGATCTCCGCAATGCTTCGATTTCCTCGCCGGCACGGCCGAAGATCAGCGGATCACCACTCTTCAACCGGACCACCTTCCAGCCTCCCGCCGCCCGCGCCACCATCAGAAAATTGATCTCTTCTTGACGGATTGCTTTGCTGCCGCAACGCTTGCCTACGTTTTGAACTTCGGCCGAAGGCGAAATCTGTTGTAGGATTTCGGGCGAAACCAGGTCATCGTGCAGCACGACATCGGCACTCTGCAGCAACCGCAGAGCCTTTACCGTGAGCAGTTCGGGATCGCCGGGACCCGCGCCAACCAGATACACTTTGCCTCTCATGCCGTCACACTCCTGTCATTTTTCTTCGACTCTTCATCGACCGCCTGGTCGGACAGCGCCGCATACAGCGCCTGGCGGCTGGCCAGCGAATGCAGTAGGTCGCTCTTCTTTTGCGCATCCAAGTCGCTGGCCAGCACAAGCCTGCGGGTTTCGCCTAACTCCGCTACCCACGGCCCGTACGCCGGACTGAACTGCCGCTCCAGTTGTTGTCGCAGTTTTTGCGCCAACGATGGACTCTGACCATTGGTTGAAATTGCAATTTGCAGGTCGCCGCGCCGCACCACAGCACCGTAATAGAAATCACAAAGGTCGGGCACATCGACCACGTTGCACAAAATTCCCCGCCGGTGCGCCTCGTGGAAGATGAATTCATTCACATCGCGAGACGCCGTCGCCACTACCGCGAGCGAAATTCCCTCGAGATCTCCGGCCACGAAGTGCCGCCGTTCGAGACTAATCTTCCCTTCTCGCGCCCACTGGTCCACGCCCTCGGTTACGTGCAGCGCCACCACGCGAATGAGCGCACCGGTGCTGAGAAGGCCTTCAATCTTGGATTCACCAAGTTTGCCCGCGCCAACCACGAGGCAACGTTTGCCTTCGAGTTTCATAAATATCGGAAATAAACTGTTCATTTGCTTCTCCGAATTGCTCACACTTCCAAGCCGCTTGGTACTCTTCCTTCCGGTACGTCGCGGGGCACCGCCGCCACAAACTCGCCCGCCAGGAAGCTCCGCAGGTCGTCCACAGAATGCCGCGCAAAAAAGTGCCGAAGATTTTCTGTTGGAGTACGGTCCTGCTGATATCGCAGTAGTAATCGCTCGATAGCTTCAGGAACTTCCGTCGCGGGGCAACGAAAGCCGACCGGCCGCGCAATCGCTTGATTCAATCCCAGCGCGCCACCCAGGCAAAAGTAGTAGGCGTCCACCATTCCTCCCTTCACCTTGATCTTCTTGCCCTCAATGCCGATGTCGGCAATCCAGTGCTGTCCGCAACTATTGGGACATCCGGTAACATGCAGCTTGAGGTGTTGATCAAAACCGGGAAGACGCTCTTCGAGTTCCTCGACCAACCAGCGCGAAAAACTTTTGGTCTCGGTAATGGCGAGTTTGCAGAACTCTGTGCCGCTGCATGCCACTGCGCCACGCCGGAATGGTGAACCACTCACTGGAAGTCCAATGTTGCCCAGTTCCCTCGCCAGTTCGTCCGCTCGAATTTGCGGCACGTTGACAATAACCAGGTTCTGCATGTTGGTAGTGCGCAGTTCGCCGTTGGCAAAACGGTCGGCCAGGTCAGCCGCAGCCTGCATCTGCTCCGGCGTAATTCTGCCCCGTAACACCGTGGCTCCCACATAGCAGTAACCCGGCTGCTTTTGTGCGTGGATGCCGATGTGATCGCGGTACACATCTGAGGGAGGCTGCTCGGGCTCGGCGGGATCCAGCTGAAATCCGATGCGCCGCTCTAGCTCTCGTTGAAAATCCTGCACTGTCCAGCCGTGACGCAGAAACAGGAACTTAAGCCGCGCCCGTTCGCGGTGTTCGCGCAACTGGTCGGCGTCACGGAACAGCTCCGCGATCCCGCGAACCACCGGCAGAACCTGATTCCAGCGCACGAAAGCGTTCAGCGACGCCCCCAGGTACGGGTCCGTCGAAAGGCCGCCGCCCACGCGTAAAGCAAAGCCCGTCTCCGCCTGTCCTCGCACTACGCGCTTAACAGCCGTCAGTCCTACATCGTTAATCTCCGGATACGGGCACCATACGCGGCATCCCGTAATCGAAATCTTGAATTTGCGCGGCAGATTATAGAAGTCCGCGTTCCCCGCCAGCATGCGGTCAACTTCCAATGCCAGTGCCGACGCGTCACAAATTTCATCGGCATCCACGCCGGCGACCGGGCACCCAGTGATATTTCGAGTCACATCGCCGCACGATCCGGTCGTATTCAATCCCACCTTCCACAACTCCTCCAACACCTCCGGCAGCGCTTCAATGGTGACCCAGTGCAATTGAATGTTTTGGCGGACGGTAAGATCGGCAGTGTCGCGAGCGTGTCGGCGCGTCAGCTCTGCGATGGTGCGAAGCTGGTCCGATCGCAGCAATCCATTGGGAATTCTTATTCGCAGCATGAAGAACGGCAAAGCCCTGCCCATTCCGTCCTTGCCCGCGACAACACCGGCGCCGTCGCCTTGCGTATAAACTCCCCACCATCGGAAGTACGTGCCAATCCACTCCGGTGGAATGGAATTGAAGCCTTCACGAGCAAAACGGCGAATCTCTTCCAACCCGTCCCAGGGATTCATCGCTCGCTTGATTCGCTCAGTCTTCTGCGCTTTCGTTTCTCTTACCGGTGATGCCATCAACGGACTTGACATAACTCGCTCCTAATCCTGATTTGCCGTAAGATGTGCCCCAAAAGAAAAACCCACCGCCAGATGCTCTCTGGCGGTGGGTTATGAATGCTGATAATTGCTACGCGAACTCTACTTCAGCAGCCTCCCCGCGCCAGAACACACGCATGCACAACAACAACATGCACACATGCTCGTCCGGCGGCGATTGCTGAAACT
Organism: uncultured Acidobacteriota bacterium; assembly: GCA_963758565.1. Lineage (GTDB taxonomy): Bacteria > Acidobacteriota > Terriglobia > Terriglobales > Acidobacteriaceae > Sulfotelmatobacter. The sequence goes on from CAVWVX010000004.1 coordinate 28,321, forward strand.
GCTCATGCTTTTTGGATAGTAAGCTGGTCCCCCTAAGCCGTCAAGCTAACGGCCGGTTACTTCGGATGAATACTTTCGATCAGCTAAATCGCAATTTCCAATGACTATTCCAAATGGATTTCAAAATCGCCTCTCCTGCATTCTGAAATTGAACATCGCGAGATAACGCCGAGTCATAATCGCGGACTTCTCTGCGGACTTCCATTTATATTGCGGCCCACCGGTGATCTCGGGAGCGTGAACTAGTGAGTCTTTTCATGCTCACTTTTCGCTTGGAGGGAATACAGTGTTTCTGGTATGCTCCAAACAATTCAACAAGCAAACAGTAAGCCAAGTTTTTGGTCCACGACCGAGGCTTAATCCTGTACGGGGACGGTAAGTCCCACGGATATTGAGGCAGTAAACGCCAGAACGCCACTTCTTGCGTTTTCAACGCGTCCCGCTCACGCGCTGGAGAGCTTCGTCCCGTAAGTCAGTAACAAAATAAACTTTTTTGGAGAAGTTTTGCATGCAGAAAAACGCCCTGCTAATCGTGTGCTTCCTCGCGTGGCTGATGCCGGCGGCCTTTGCCGGTATCACAGTTTCCGCTCCCAGCAGTAAATCGACTGTTTCCTCCCCGGTTCATTTCAGCGCTACCGCTGGCTCTACCTCGTGCTCCAAGGGCGTCGCGTCCATGGGGATTTACACCTCGCCCGGAGTATTGGCGTACGTGGTCGACGCGAAAAGTATCAGTACCAACCTCTCCCTAAGTTCAGGAACGTACACCGCTACCATCGAGCAATGGGATTATTGCGGCGGCGCCTCTACGCAAAACGTGACCTTCACCGTCTCCAGCAGCATCGGAGTTTTCGTGACCTCGCCCGCCAACAAAAGCACCGTCAGTTCTCCGGTCAATTTTGTTGCTTCCGCCACCACCACATGCTCCAAGGGAATCGCCTCCATGGGCATCTATACCGCGCCCAACCAGAAAGCCTACGTGGGTGACGGTTCCAGCCTGAATACCAATCTCACTCTTAGCGCCGGCACTTACAACACCACCGTAGAGGAATGGGACAACTGCGGCGGCGCTTCCTCTACGCCGGTGACGATTACCGTCAGCGGCGGCAGCGGCGGAGGTAGCGGCAGCACGCTCTCCAACTTGCAGTCCAGCGCGGGATGGGCTGGCTACGGCGAACTGCCTCCCAATTACGGCACTTGCACCAATTGCGGCTCCGGCGTTACCTACTCTTCAAAACAGGGAATCACCTCTCCTTCGCTCAGCGGCAAGGCAATGGAGTTTAATATCGGCGGGAAAACGGATTACTCCGATGCCCTGTGGAACAACCACCTGATCGGCGACAATTCCTCGCAAGGCCTGCCCGACCCCAACCACACTCTCGTTCCTTCGCTGCACAACTTCACTTACGACGTCTACTTTTATGGCACGGACCTCGCTCTGGCAGAGAACCTGGAGTTCGACATCGGCCAATTCTTTGACGGAAATAGCCTGATGTTTGGCACGCAGTGCCAAATCGTGAACGGCTCGGTGTGGGGTATTTGGGATAACGTGAGCGGCCGCTGGATCGATACCAGTGCGCCCTGCAAACCGCTAAGCAATTCCTGGAACCATCTCACCATTGTTTTCGAGAGAACTTCCAGCAATGACTTGGAGTACAAAACAATCACGCTGAACGGCGTCACTAGCACGCTGAACGCCACCTACTCTCCGGGCACCTGTTCGCAGAGCTGGAATGGGGTGGTCGTAAACTTCCAGTTGGACGGCAACTACAAGCAGTCGGCATATACCGTTTATCTGGATAATTTGAGCGTGACTTACTACTGAGGTTGTAAGAGCGCGAAGCACAAGCATTTGGGCAGTGCTGCCATCAGACCCGCCGTCAGCCATTTACTCTCTGGCTGACGGCGGGCTTGCTTTTGGATCATCATGGCATCCCTGAATCTTGATCCTGACCCGCCGACTATGCATCCAATCTACCCATGAAACCTAGCGTCCTAGCCTGGCTGATTCTCTTAGCTGCGATGTGTCCCGCGCAGAATAGTTCAAAAGAGCCCGTTTCTTGCGGAGATGTCAATAACACCAGCGCGAGTGCCCGCTTTCACGGCCAGGGCAATGGCAATGCGCCCCCCGGAAATGTCAGCAAGCTTCCCTTGCAGTCTCTGTTATATCGAGGCTCGACGACCCGTTTGTACACCCGCTTCATGCCTTGGTTTGGCGATTCGAAACATAAAAACGTGGGCTATCGCTCTGACGATCCTGAGCAAATCGCCCGCCAGGTAAGCGACATGGCCAGCCGCGGCTTGCAGGGCGCGATTGTGGACTGGTACGGACCTGACTCTGGTGTAAAAAATCAAAGCACGATTCTGCTCATGAAAGAATCCGAGCGCCAGGGCGCATTCGAATTCGCCATTTCTGAAGATGCAGGTTCGATCCGGGAGTGCGCCAAGCGAGGCTGCAATCCGACGGACAAACTGATCTCAGATCTAACCTATGCCGCGGAACGATTCGAAAACTCTCCCGCGTACCTTCGTTTCTCGGGCCGTCCCGCTGTATTCTTTTTCGGACTGGAAACCTCTCCTATCGATTGGCGCCGTGTACGTCAGTCCTTGCCGCTGAATCCCTTATTGTTCTTCCGCAACTCCGGCACTTTCAGTAATCCAGCCGCGGACGGGGCGTACTCCTGGATCGCTCCAGAAACCGCATCCCCCAGCGATCCCATGGCGATGCAGTATCTGGAGCGCTTCTATTCCAAGGGCCAGCATTCCGACAAGATCGCCATGGGATCCGCGTACAAAGGCTTCAACGATTCTGAAGCCAGTTGGGGCAAAGGTCGAGTGATTGACCAGCAATGCGGCCGCACTTGGCTGGCAACCTTCTCCGCAGCGGGACGCTTCTACTCCTCTTCTCACCAACTTCCAGCATTAATCGTTCCCACCTGGAACGATTATGAAGAAGGCACCGAGATTGAAACCGGCATCGACAACTGCGTGCAGGTAAAAGCCTACATCGGTGGCGATAAACTGGATTGGAAGATTACCGGCAAAGAAGAAACTGTTGCTGGTTACATCGTCCTTGCGCAAGAAAACTCACAGTGGAAGCAAGTGGCTGAGTTGCCTGCCGGTTCGCATTCTCTGCGATTGCAAGATCTCTCTCTGGCCGCGGGAACCGGAAGTCTCTGCGTAGAAGCGTTAGGGAAAGCTTCCCTGCTCAACCATTTTTCAGAACCGGTAGAATATTCGACTTACTCAAATGCATCATCTCCGCGCTGAACCAGTGGTAACAAAATCGATCAGCAATATATCCAATGCCATTTCGAAATAGTGAGAGAACGCAACCGGCTTGTAATGTTTGCCGGAACCAACGCGGCCATTTACGTTATTGCAGCACTCCGAATACGCCCACTTGATCGTTGTAGGTTGTAATCACTCGGCCGTCGGCGATTACCGGCGTAGAAAATCCAATCCCTTCCCCTAACGAGTCTCGAGCAGAATTCATGTTGCTGTTCCATAGCTCCACCAGCACCGAGTTAGCATCGTACGCATGCAAAATGCCCTGCCCCGCCGCAGTCTTTTCGTAGGCCCACACGATTCCGTTCTTAGTTCCGTTAGCCGAAACTACCGTGTTGGCCCCTCGATATCCGTACGAGGTTGGAGAAGTAGCGACCGGAGCAGAACCTAGAACTCCGTTCTGGAACTGATACTGTTTCAAAGGAAGGTTGGAGGCTCCGGCATATACATTTCCGTTCCAGTAAGAAGCCGTACCATAGAGGCGGTCCCATCCTGGCCCTTCGGCTGCACCGCCGGTAGTACTGCTGTCACAGCTATAATCGCCCACCATGAACTCGCCAGGAATCTGCAAGTCACCGGTGGAATTGTATTGCCCGAGACTATCCCGGTTGATCACGAACAAGCGCCCCTCTTTATTATGAGTGACCGCGAGCTTCGCGCCATTGGTAAAGTCGGTGGGCAGAAGCGCAACACCACTCGATCCCATTTCAAGATCATCGAGATCGATGCAATTTGCGTCGGAGGGGGTAAAGTAATCGACAACTTTAAAGGCGTTCTCGGTGAGGGTCAGCTTCAGCATGGAATCGCCGTAGTTATTTCCGCCCAAGTTTGCATTAAAGCTTCCATCGGCCGTGTTAATGAAAATGTTGCCGTCGGAATCCACTGCGGGTGCGGCTCCCCCCTGCCAGAAGGCGCCGCCACCGCCGTGATCAGCCGGACCATTGGCCGCATCCACCGCTTGCGCCTGCGTGGTAGGGTTAAAAACTGCCACCAGCGCCAACGATTTCGGATCGAACGCCATCAACCAACCGTGGTATACCCCCCAGTCGGAGAACGATCCCCAACCGACTAAAATTTCTCCGTTCACCTCCGTGAGGCCGGGCCGCTGGTTCTGGATCGAAGGATCAAAGCTAATTTGACCGTTCACGCTGGCCTTCCCATCTCCCGGAACAGTCGCTGCGATCTGCACACTGGGCGCGTAATCGTTTCCGGTATGGATGTCGATAGCGCGCAGCCATTGCTGCGCCACGCCGTTATCGGAAAGCGTCGTCACGAAGTACATCACACCGGTGGTCCCATCGATGACCGGAGTGCCCGTGATTCCCACCTCTCCTCCCAGCGTGGTGCGGCCTCCAAAATTATCCGGAAGAAACGTGATGCCATTGGCTGCATCAAGGTAGTGCCGCTCCCATAGCGTGCCTCCGTCAAAGTTATCCGCGTCGAGCGCATACACGCTGTCGTTTTCCGTTGCGATAATCACCAGGTCATGGGTGCCGAGCGATCCCATATCCAGGCCCCTGACGTAGAGAGGCTGGGCCATCACGATCCCGTCCGCTGTGAAACTCTCATAGCGCCCGAACTGCGTGGAATTCACATTGGCGGTCGTGAGTTTAGTTTCCGAGCTATAGGTTCCCGTGGTGGATGAATCCGCTTTCCACTGCAGGACGCCAGAATAGCTCGCGGGCGCTGGCGGCGGCGCCTGTGGAGCGACTGGGGTGGAACTTGGCGAAGATCCTCCCCCACCGCAAGCCAGCAGGTAACCTGTGAACATTGCTAAAACGAAGTATTGGGCAGATCGCGATAAAGGTTGCATTGAACCTCCGGCTCTCGCCATTTTGGGCGCATTTCTAAGATGTAGGAGAACCTAGGAAGGTTTTCAAAATCCCTTAAACTCCGACGCCAAAGTAGGCGCGCATCTGATAGATTTCCAAAGGTTTCAGCGGATGGCATTTCTAGGCAGCGGTGACTGCCAATCGAAATTTCCGGCTAAGTCGCTTAGGGTAAAACACTTAGCTCTCGGAATAGAACACTGCTACATCAGGAAGGGATGCTTGGGCGGACATCTTCAGAACCCTTTCGGCGATGTGTCTCAGAGGGACGATGGCGACCGCGGCGCCGCGGGCGATGGCCTCTTTGGGCATCCCAAACACCACGCAACTGGATTCGTCTTGAGCAATGGTTTGCGCGCCGGAATTACGCATCTCGAGCAGCCCCTGGGCGCCGTCGTTTCCCATACCAGTCATGATTACGCCGACGGCCTGCGACCCAACCGACTGGGCAACCGAGCGAAACAAAACGTCGACACTGGGTCTGTGGCGCGAGACCAGCGGCCCGTCTGTTACTTGGGCAATGCAGCCGGATCCGTTCTTGCGCACGAGAAGATGATGATTTCCAGGAGCGATCAGGGCGCGGCCGGCGTGGATGCGGTCGCCGTCTGCCGCCTCTTTGATTTCTATTGTGCAATCTTTGTTCAAACGCTCAGCGAACGCGCGCGTAAACATTTCCGGCATGTGTTGGACAATGACGATGCCGGGACAACCAGCCGGCATGGCTTGCAGGACTGCGCGCAGAGCTTCGGTGCCCCCGGTGGAAGCACCAATGGCGATAATTTTATCTCCCGTGAACTGCGCCGGATGAGTAGAGCCTGGCGAGAGCACCGCATCCGCAGTGCTTCGCGGCTCAACTGGCAACAGCCGAGTGGTCACCAATCTGGCCTGAGCAGCGCTGTGGACCACGTCAAGCAGCATGACGGCGGATTCGTGCAGGAAATCGCGAACCCCGAGCTTGGGTTTGGTGATGACTTCGACGGCCCCAAGTTCCAGTGCAGAGATGGCATCGTGAGTGCGGCGATGGGCGACCGCCGAGCAAACGACGACTGGAAGAGGCGACTCCGCCATGATCTTTCGGAGAAAAGTAAGGCCATCCATCCTCGGCATCACCAGATCGGTAATGACAACGTCAGGCGCTTCTCTTTCGATCTTGGCGAAGGCAATGATCGGATCGGCGGCCACACTGACTTTGATCTTTGGGTCAGCGCCCAGAACGGACTGCATCACCTGGCGAACGACCGCGGAATCGTCCACCACGAGAACGCGAATACTGCCGTCAGATCTTTTCGGTTTGCGTGGAGGTTGGGAGTTCACGAGTAACGCTCAGGTTTAGAACGGATTGGCGGCTATTACGCCGGGGCTTTGGGCCTTCGCCGGTAGAGAGAAGGGTGAGCCAACCAGGGCGTGGATCGTTGGTGCAATTGTCTTCAAGTCAGGCGCGATGACCCCAAGATGTTCGGAGTGGCCAACGACCAGCAACCCTGAGGGACAAAGATGACGTAGGATTCCGCCAATCACTTTTTCTTTGGATTCCTGATCGAAATAGATCAAAACGTTTCTACAAAAAATAAGGTCGAACGAATCCGTGATGGGATAAGCATCAGTGTGAAGGTTGACCCGCGCGAATCTCACGACCCGGTGTAACTCCGGGCTGACTTTCATGACTGCCTTGTGCTCTCCACGGCCTTTAAGCATGTAGGCGCGGAGCAAGTCAGGAGGAATATCTTTGGATTTTTCGATAGGGTAAATTCCCGATCGCGCCTTTTCGAGCACACGAGTGGAAATATCGGTAGCCAGCACTTCGAGATTCCATCCCTGCTCCGCGGGAAAATGTTTCAGCAGAAACATCGCGAGCGAGTAAGGCTCTTCACCAGTCGAGCACCCAGCGCTCCACACGCGAAGGCGGCTGGTTCGCTGGCCGGCGGTTGCTTCCTGGTGCCACTTGGGAAAAACATGTTGCCGGAGAAAATCGAAGTGCCGGGGCTCGCGAAAAAAATGCGTCTCATTCGTGGTGATGTGGTCAAGCATCACGGCGCGTTCGTGCAATTGGTCAGGCTGAATAAGCAACTCGTAATATTCCTGCATACAGCTTAGGCCAAGCAGTCGAAGTCGTCGGGCCAGCCGTCCCGTCAGCAGGGCGTGTTTATGCGCGGCCAGCCATATCCCGGACTCGCGGTAGATTAAGCCCTGAAATTTGCTGAACAGAGCCGGTGGAAGAGACGCACGATCGTGGACTGCCCGCAGTCGGGCTGTCGCAGTAGCGTCCAAAACTTTTTGGTTTTTTGGCATCGCTTCGGCAGTTAGTTCAGCCCGGATTCTTCCGGGACTTCTGTTTGCTCAGCGACTTCCAGAATAATTTGAGTTTCGCCCAGATCGAGGTCGCTCCCGCCTTCCTGGTCAATTGTTTCCGGAAGTTCAAGTAGTTCGTCGGTAGAAAGCACTTTCTCGGTATCGAGGATCAGACAAAACTTCTTGCCGGAACGCGCCATGCCCAGCAGATAGTCGACCTTGACGCGCGTGCCGAACGTCGGTGGCGGCTCGATATCCTGCACTTTCAGGTCGATGACCTGGCGGACAGCATCCGCCAGAATGCCCATCACTGTGGCGCCGCCTTCGGATTCCACTTCCGTGATGACAATACAGGTCAGCTTGCCGGCGACGGTGGGAGCTTGCCGAAACTTCACCGCGAGATCGATCACCGGCACCACACTACCGCGCAAGTTGATGACGCCGCGAATCCATTCCGGCGTCTTCGGCACCTCGGTCACGGTGTCATACTCGATGATCTCTTTCACCTTGAGCAGGCTCACGGCGTATTCTTCGCCCCCGATGGTGAACGTCAAGTGCTGCTGAACTTCTTGCCCGTCTCCCGGGTTGGTCTTTTGCGTTGCAATTTGCATGGGATTACCGCCCTCTAGGAACTGGTTGATGGTAGCGCTCAAGCCCGCAGCTTCGGCTCGTTCTAGGTGTCGTCGCGGGAGGGAATGTTTTGTGGCTGGCTTCCGCTCTCGTCAGTTGAGGTTGCGGCTTTTTTCGACATTCCACGAATCCATTCCCACGTCCTGCGAACTTCGGTGTCGGTGTCGTACTCCTCCAGTTTCTTCACGCTGAGAAGACTGGCAGCATAATTTTCCCCGTTTACCGAGCTGGTTGATTGCAATGTGATTGGCATCAAAGTAGGGCTCCTAAAACTGGGTGAAGTTGTGCTCAAGCGCAGATCCGTTTACCTTTTTTGGCACAATCTTCTGATTGAGATTCTGAAACGGTTTATGCTCGGCCGCCGGTTTGCGAACGGAGGTCAGCCTTTCTCTCTCGCCGGCAACGCGGAAGAATGCCATGAGCTGCTGCAACGCTTCCGATTGCGCGGCCAGCTCTTCGGCAGTGCTGGAGAGTTCCTCCGCGGACGAAGCATTGCGTTGGGTGACTGTGTCCACCGCCGCCATGGCTTTATTGATCTGAGTTACACCGGAAGATTGCTCGCGGGACGACGCGGAAACTTCCTGCACCAGTTCCGCGGTTTTCTTGATGGCGGGGACGAGTTCTTTCAGCAGGTCACCGCTGCGCTCCGCGACACCGACGCTGTTGCCGGCCAGTCCGCCGATTTCTTGCGCGGCGGTCTGGCTGCGCTCGGCCAGTTTGCGGACTTCAGTGGCGACTACGGCAAATCCGCGTCCGTGTTCTCCTGCTCGAGCAGCTTCAATCGCGGCGTTCAGCGCCAGCAGGTTGGTTTGATAGGCAATCTCTTCGATAATTGAGATCTTCTCGGCGATCTGCTTCATGGCGGTTACGCTCTCTCGGACCGCCCCGCCGGATTCTTCGCTGTCGCGAGCGCCCTTAACGGCCATCTGTTCCATCTGCCGGCTGTTATCGGCGTTCTGCGTGATGGACGCGCTCATCTGCTCGAGGCTCGAGGTGGTTTCTTCAATCGACGCTGCCTGTTCGCTAGTGCCTTGGGAAAGAGAAGCCGCCGAAGCTGCGACCTGAGCGGCGGCACTCGCGATACCGTCGCTACCTAAGCGAACTTCGCTGATGATCTCTTCCAGCTTCTTAACGAACGCATTGAAGGAGTTGGCCATCTGACCGACTTCATCGTGGGAAACAATTTCGATCCGCCGGGTCAGATCGCCGCCGCCCTGGGCCATCTCGCCCAAATGGTTGGCCATGGCTTTAACCGGTAGAGTGATGCCGCGAGAGACAACCACCGTTACAAATGTGGCCGCGATGAACGTAATCAGCACCACGCTGAACATTACTAATGCGGTTTGGCGGGCAAAGGCGGTGATGGTTTCTTCCTTGTCGGCCATGATCTTGCGGTGCTTTTCCGAAAGCTGGGTAGCCGCCGCTTCCATCCGGTGGATCTCGTCCTTTACTTCCGTGACTTTGAGGTTGCCCTGCTGAGGAGACTTGATGGTCCCGTCATTGATCCCGGCGACCATTCCGTCCACACCGCGCTCGTACGCTGCTATCTCGCGATCCATTGCAGACACCAGTTGTTTGCTGCTGTCGGAAGCGACCCGTGCATCGAGATCACTCACGATGGAGCGTAGCTCGGACACTTGCCCCTTCCATTTTTCCTGATAACCCTGCATAACTGGCTTGTTATCCATATTGAGCAGGGTGTCTTTCTCGTAGCGGCGCAACTCCAGAGTCGCGATCTTGGCCTCATCGGCGAGTTGAGAGACTTTGGAATCGCCACGCAGCATGGAGACCGTTTCGCGGGTTACCGACTCCATACCCCAGTAGCCGGCAAGGGCGACGACCAGCAGCAGGAGCAGCACGAGTCCAAATCCGAGCGTGAGACGTTTTGCGATGGAAGACTTCTTCAACATGTTGGCATTCCTTTCAAGATCACTTCAATGAGCGCCGCAGCGCTGGATTTCTTTGTTTCTTACCTGGACTCAGAATCAGTTCACTGCTTGTGTTTGCTGAGCAATAACCTCGCGCAGCAGCGTGCTCACGTCGAGAATCAGTGCCACCCGGCCGTTATCAAGGATGGTCGAACCTGAGACGCCTGGCACATCTCGAAAAATGCGGTTCAGGGGCTTGATGATGGCCTGGCATTCTCCCAATAGCGTTTCGACCGCAATGCCGGCGTACCCACCTTCGCGATGCACCACAACAACGTTTTCGCGCAAGGGGCGATCCTTCGGCCTGCCGAATACTTCGCGCAGGCGCACATACGGCAGGGGTTCACCCCGCAAGCTCAGGACGCCTACGGCTTCATGGGAAATTTGGTCTTGCGGCAGTTCGAGGCACTCGCTGATCATTTCCAGCGGAATGACGTACGTTTCCTCGTTGGCGATAACAGAAAAGCCGTCGATGATCGCCAGAGTAAGGGGCAGGCGGATGGTAATTGTGGAACCCTGTCCTTCCGAACTCTGAATCTCAATATTGCCGCGAAGCAATTCGATATTGCGCCGCACTACGTCCATGCCCACGCCGCGTCCTGACAAATCGGTGATTTCCTCGGCGGTCGAGAAGCCGGCCTCGAATACAAGGTTGAAGAGTTCCGAGTCGGTGATCTTTTCGCCATCCGGCAAACGATCGAGTTCGCGAGCCTTGGCCAGAATGCGTTGCCGGTTAAAACCGGCTCCGTCATCGGTGAGCTGAATCAGTATGTTTCCGGCTTTGTGAAATGCCGTGAGCGTCAATGATCCGCATGGGTTCTTTCCCAGTGCACGGCGGGCTTTAGGAGATTCAATGCCGTGATCGACAGCGTTGCGGATCATATGCAGCAAAGGATCTTTGAGGTGCTCGAGAACCCGAGTGTCCACCTCAACGTCGCCGCCAATGATTCTGAGACGCGCGAGCTTGTTGTGGCTCTGGGAAATATCCCGTACTGAGCGCGCGAATTGCTGGAACAACGGTCCCACCGGAACCAGGCGCACTCCCATCACTTGCTCTTGCAAATTCTTTTGAAGGTTCTCCGTTTCACGATGCAATTCGAGCAGCTTGCGTCCCACATCAGAGTTCAGTTCCTCGATGGTGCGCCGCAGCCGGCCCTGGGCAATGGCAATTTCGCCGGTGAGGTTGAGCATGCGATCGAGTTTCTCAATATCAACGCGAAGGGTGCGGTTCCGGGTATCCAGGGGGACGGAACCCGGAACCGCTGCGGGGGAGGGCACTTGGTGAGAAGGCGTGGCCAGCACCGGGCTGGCCGCTTCCTGGCTGGAAAAATTCGCCAGGGTCTTCTTCAATTCTTGATGTGACGCACTCAGGGTGTCATTGCCTTCCGCCGCTGCGGGGACCAGCGCGCGCAAGGCATCCACGGCCTGCAATAGGAGCGAGATTACGTCACGTGAAATGGCAAGCTCATGTTTGCGCAGGTCTTCCAGCAAGTCTTCGACCGCATGCGCGAAACCAGCCAGTTGAGGAAAATCGAGAGCCGAAGCGTTGCCTTTGAGGGTATGGGCGACGCGAAACATCTCGTCCAGCAATTCCGGATTGCCCGGGTCGGTCTCGGCGGCGATCAGGTACTGCTCCGTGCGCTCGAGGCCTTCCTCGGACTCGGCCAGAAATGCGGCGATTACTTTTTCGCGATCGAAATCCATATGTGCTTTCTTTTTCCTAAATTCTTCGCGACCACACCGTGCCATTGTCGGTGTTGAACACGATTCTTCTGCCTTGGGTTCCACCGGTCTCCTGAACCGCGACACTAATGCCTGCGTCCCTCAACAAATCGAGAGCGACCGCAACATTTCGCGCGCCAAGGCTGATGGCATAACGATTCTGGCCTTGAAACATGGACGAGCCACCGAAGATCTTTGCCTGAAGGCGTTGCGTATGGCATCCGATCCGCTGAAGTTTCTCCACCAATGTTCTAGTGGCTACGTCCGCGAAGCGTAGAGAGGCAGGTTTGTCCTCGCGCGAGGAGGGAAGCAAAAAGTGATTCATTCCTCCCACTCGCTCCTCCTGATCCCACAAACAGATCGCCACGCAGGAACCTAGAATGGTACGAATTTGGCAAGGTTCGGCGCTCACATGGAGTTGCCCCGGCAACAGATAGGCACTCTGGCGTCCTTCGAGCGCTGGCATCGAAGCAGCCTGAGCACGCGATACCCCCACCGGATGCAATTGGCGGGACATGGCGCGCGGTTTTGGATTCGGCATCCCCATCACAGTTGATCGGACCATGCCTTTCCGTCGTCGGTATGGAAAAGAATTTTTCTTCCGTGTGTGCCGCCTACCTCGCTTTGCACGATACGAATGCCGTTCATGTTCAGGAAGTGATGAACGGCCTGAACATTGCGGTCGCCTAATCGATCACCGCTATTGCCGAAGCTGACTCCGGGAAGCGATCCGCCGAAAATTCTTGCCTGCAAAGTCTTGATTTCAGCACCCAGTTCGAGCATTCGCCGGAGCAGTGCCGGGTTCGCCACATTGGCGTAGCGCGAAGAGTTTTCACTGTCCTCGGGCCCCTCCGGCAGCATGATGTGGTTGGCGCCTCCAATCCGCTGGGCGGAATCCCACAGGCACAGCGCAACTCCGGAACCGACGATGGTGCTGATGGCAAAAGGTTGGGCCGCGGCGAAGACCTTACCCGGAATCAGGTAATGCCGCGCGTGCGCGTCGTCGGAGGCACCCAGAACGCGCGGCAAGTATTCCATGGGCAGAACCGCGGGATTAAACTGTGTTTTTGTTTTTGAGGTCATGAGCAATTGTTTTCTCCGGGTTCAACGTGAGTGATACGGTTCAATGGCCCGGCCGGCGCAGTTCGACAATACTTCGCAAATCTCCCGGTCAACCGGCTGGATTCCTGGCTTATGTGGAAACAGTCGAAACAGCACAATTACGGCGGAAGGAATACCGTCCACCAAAATGGGGACCAGAGCGCTTACCGGATCGTCAGAGGAAAGTAGATTTTCTTTGGCCAGCCGCAACCGAAACACGGACTTGCCACCGAGAACCTGCTTGAGCTTGGGTTCGCGGGCCACCTCAAGAAGCGAGTGCTTGTTGGGATCGACGCCGAACGACCAATAAAGCCAGAGCTCAGATCGCTTTTTGTCTATCTTGAACACCGCAACTTCTTCGGTACCGATCAGGTTGCCCGCGATTTCGCGAATCGCATCGAGGGCGTCGGCTTGATCGAGCGCATTCTGCAGCCGCATGCGGGCGGCATACACCTTGGCCTGGTCACCCATACTCAGCCCCATGTCTTCTGGTTCCAGTTGCGACGCGGATTTTGAAATGTCACTCATGCCTGATCGCATTGTCCTTTCGAAAATTTCTTATTCTCCGAGATAGCTGTGCAACAGAGTGACTAGTTCAAAGCTGTCAATGGGCTTGGTGATGTAATCGTTGCAGCCGCTCTGGAAGCCGGCTTCCACGTATTCTTCCTCGCCCCGGGTGGTGACCAGAATGATCGGAGTCTCGCGCAACGCTGCCTCCAGCCGCATGCGCTTGCAGGCTTCGAAGCCGTTCATTCGGGGCATCACGACATCCATCAGAACCAAGTCAGGTGCCTCGACGACTGCACGCGAAATCGCATCCAGGCCATCTTTGGCGGTCACGCACGCGTAATCCGTGCGTTGCTTCAAAATCATTTCTTCCATCATCAGCGTGGTGGTTGAATCGTCCACCAGAAGTACTTTCTTGGGCATTTCCTTACCTCGTTACCGACCAATGTGTTGGGGGAGAGCTGCGGGATCTAGCATCGATCCCAAGTGGTTAAGGCAATCGCATAGCCAAAGCCACGGCCACGAATGTGTCGGGGTAAAACGCTGAGAACGTGCAGCTTAGCGGAAGACAACTTTAAGCTGTATCGAGGACGGCAGTTCGACTTATGGAAAGCGTTCTGAAAATCAAACTGACGCGGAAGAGAAAAGCACTCGCTCAGGTGAGATGGAGTGCCTTGAGTTTTTGATACAGAGTGCTCTTGGCGATGCCCAATCGCCGCGCGGTTTTTTCGACGTTCTGGTTTTCGCCTGAAAAGACCGCCGAGATGTGGAAGCGCTCGAGCTCTTCGAGCGTCCAATCGGGCTTGTAGGAATTGGAGCGGTTCTCGGGGCCGGGTTCGAAAGCCAGGTCGCCGGCTTCGAGAACAGCGCGGTCGCTAAACAACAACGCGCGCTCCAGGACGTTGCGCAGCTCGCGAATGTTTCCCGGCCAATAGTACGAACGCAGACGTTCCACCGCTTTTGCTGAAAGTTCAGCGCGCGGCCGGGCCATATCGGAACAGATACGCGCCAACAGAGCCTGGGCCACTGCCGGAACATCATCCTGACGTTCCCGCAGCGGAGGTATTGCGAGCGGCACCGTGCTGATGCGGAAATATAGATCGCTGCGAAATGCTTTGGTCTCGATGAGGTGCCGCAGATCCTGATGCGTGGCGGCGATGAGCCGGACGTCGATAAAACGATCGCGCACGTCGCCCATACGCCGGAATTTTTTTTCTTCGACCACCTTCAATAGCTTCGGCTGCACGTTGGGATCGATGTCTCCGATCTCGTCCAGGAAAATCGTGCCGCGGTGCCCCACCTCGAGCAAACCAAGCTTGGCGTTTATCGCTCCCGTGAACGCACCCTTCTCGTGGCCGAATAACTCTGACTCCAGAAATTCCCGGGTCAATCCCGCGCAATTTAAGTCAACGAAAGGGTCTTCGGCCCGCGGGCCGTTTTCGTGCAACCAGGTCGCCAACACCCCCTTGCCCGTGCCGGTCTCGCCCTGAATAAGGACGGGGCTCTGGCTGTTCGCCACTTTGGCCGCTGCTTCCGCCAGACGCTTGATCGCCGGGCTCTCGCCCAGAAATGGATTTAAGATGACCCGCTTGCGCCGGGTATTGTTGGCCAATTGCTTCTGCTGGTTCCGCGAATTTTCCAGCACTTTGCGGATGATCATCAGCAGCGCTGAAGGCGCCACTGGCTTGGCCAGGCATTGTTCGGCGCCACTCTTAATCAGAGATACGCCCAGTTCCATCGAGCCAAAACCGGTCAGTACAATGATGGAAACACTCGGCTCCAACTCCTTGAATCTGGCTACCAGATCACCTGCCGTTCCGTCGGGAAGACGGAAATCCAGGATGGCAACGTCAGGCCGGGCAGCCGCGAAAATATCACCAGCTTCCGCCAGGTCCCCGGCTTCCTCAACCACCAGGCCGTTGGCTTTCAGATGGGTGGCGTAGGCGAAGCGTAGCTCTTCGTCGTCTTCCACCAGCAGAATCTTACGGCTCACAAAGGTTCCTGACATGATTTATTGCCTGCGAGTGTGGACATTATACTTGCGGCGTCTAGCCTAGCTGGTGGAGCCGCGCCTCGCGAAGTCGTCACACTCGCCTGGTGATTCGCTGCCAATTTATTGGGCATTATCAGCCGAAATAGTTTAGTA
The DNA here is from genome assembly GCA_963758565.1 of uncultured Acidobacteriota bacterium. Classification (GTDB taxonomy): domain Bacteria; phylum Acidobacteriota; class Terriglobia; order Terriglobales; family Acidobacteriaceae; genus Sulfotelmatobacter. The sequence continues at coordinate 43,758 of CAVWVX010000004.1, forward strand.
TGCCAAACACCCCTGCCCCAGGCGTTGTCCAAAGTTCTTTCGCAACTTCGGCCTGCGGACTCGTTCGATCGGCGTCTTCAAAACAAGGTGTTGGATGTTCGGCCTCATTCTTTGCCGGCGTTGTAATTCCAGTGGGCACTTCGCCCTGCTCTGTTGCGCTGTGCTTGCTTTGATGATTTCGTGCCCGAGCTTGGCGCAAAATTCAGGGATAACTCCAAAAAGAATTCTGCTGCTTTATCCCTTCGACAACGAGGTGCAGACCTATAGCGGCTTCGATCACGCGCTGCGGTCACAACTGCGGTCCCGGGCAGGACGCCAGGTTGAGTTCTACACCGAATACCTCGATTTGGTACGGTTTCCCGCTCCCTCACACTCAGCCAGTCTGGTTCGCTTGTTGAAACTGAAATACGCCACGCAGAAGCCCGACCTGATCGTACCGGTTTCCTACTCCGTAATGCAGTTTCTCCTGAAAGAAGGAAAAGATTTATTTCCCGGGATCCCCGCAGTTGCGCTTTTCAACCTCAACAGAAAGGAGGAACTGCAACAAAACATCGCCGCCGGCGGACTTGGACGCGCGATCAGCGGCGTAGCTTCCACAGATCAGCCGACTCGAACCTTGGATCTGGCTCTTAGCCTTCAGCCTGACACACAACGGGTTGTAATCCTGATTGGCAGTTCTCCGCTGGAAAAACTCTGGATCGACCAACAGCTCCAGCGCGACTTTTCCCAATACAACCAAAGGGTCAGCGTCACCTTCCTCACTGGCCTGACCATCAAGGAGTGTGTTGCGCAAGTTGCCAGGCTGCCCCCGCACACCATAATCCTCAGTACTTTGTTTGTTGAAGATGCCGCTGGCCAGTTCTTTCTTCAGGACGAAGCCCTCGATTTGGTCACTCCCGTGGCGAATGTGCCTGTGTACGCGATTTACGCGGGCAATATTGGACACGGAGTCGTGGGGGGCCGAACCACGAATTCAGAAAATCTCGGCCGAAAAGTAGCCGCCCTGGCGCAGCGCATCTTGAACGGCGAGGACGCGGCTAATATTCCGATCGCAATCGACGACTCATCGCAAGATACGGTGGACTGGCGGCAGTTGAAGCGTTGGCACATCAGTGAGAATCGCTTGCCCCCTGGAACGGTGGAAATGTTCCGCGAGCCATCGCTCTGGGAGCGTTATCGCTTCGCCATCGTGGCAGTGATCTCATTGTGCATTCTCGAGACGCTGCTCATTTTTTCTCTGTTATTCAACATGCGCCGGCGCCGGCGAGCCGAAAAAGCACTCTTGCGGGAGAAGACCCTGGCAGATGCAGTCATTGAGAGTCTGCCGGGAATATTTCTTCTGCAAGACCGGGCCGGCAAAAACCTGCGATGGAACAAGAATGCGGAGACGGTGGCACGCTACGGACTCACCGATATACAACCGTACGGCAATGTCGCGGAAAAGGACAGAGCAGCCGTGTTACGGGCCGTCGAGGAAGCCTTCCGTAAAGGGATTGGCCATGTCGAAGCCGAGATGTTGCTCCAGAATCATGGCACCGCCCCGTACTACTTCACTGCTGTCCGGCTTGAGTTGGAAGACAAACTCTACCTTGCCGCGATCGGAATCGACCTGACAGAAAGCAAGCGGGCCGAAGAAGCGGTACACCAATCGGAAGCCGAGCTGCGCTCGTTTGTCGAACATGCTCCCTACGGAATCGGCACCATCAGTGTTCAGCAGGATAGGTTTCTCCGCGCCAACCCCGCACTGGTGAAATTACTGGGATACAAATCCGAGGCCGAGGTTCTGGCCCTGGCTATTTCCAGCGATCTATACGCGGACGGAAATGCGCGTGGTTTTCGTACCCAGCCCACCCGGGCAGATTTTTTCAGTTCGGTTGAATTCACCTGGAAGCGAAAGGATGGAAAGCTGGTTACGGTCAGGGCGAGTGGCCGCCGCCTATCAGGCCCAGAACACGCCGGCGACATTATCGAAATCATCGCGGAGGATGTAACTGCGCGCAAATTGCTGGAAGACCAGCTCCGGCAGGTGCAAAAAATGGAAGCCCTCGGACAACTGGCTGGCAGCATCGCACACGACTTCAACAATCTGCTGAGCGTGATTATCGGCTACAGTGAATTGCTATCCACCGGTTCGGAAGGTCTAATGAGCGTCCGGCTCGCCATCATCACGCGGGCGGGACAGAGTGCCGCCGCCCTAACCTCTCAATTGCTTGCCTTCAGCCGGCGACAGGCGATTCAACCAAAAATTCTCAATTTGAATTCGCTCGTGGCAGAGACGCAGAGTATGCTGCAACGGCTGGTGGGAGAAAACATTGACCAGCAATTGTTGCTGGATCCCGCGCTGTGGAGAACCAAAGCCGATCCCGGGCAAATCGTGCAAGTAGTCATGAATCTGGCGGTCAATGCGCGGGATGCCATGCCCAAAGGCGGGAGACTTACCATTGAGACAGCCAATGTGGCCTTCGAACAAGAAACCAATTTTGCCGGAGTTGAAGTTCCTCCCGGAAATTACGTGCTGTTGTCGGTGCAAGATACGGGCATGGGCATGGATGCGGAGACACAGTCGCACATCTTTGAACCGTTCTTCACCACCAAAGCCGAAGGTAAGGGTACCGGATTAGGTCTGGCCACCGTTTACGGAATCGTAAAGCAGAACGGCGGATACGTTTTCGCGGACAGCGAATTGGGGAAAGGCACAATATTCAGAATTTACTTACCCCAGGTCGATCAGCCATTCGAGATTCCCTCACCGAACTCGGCCAGAACGGCGAACGTCGCAGAAGGGTCAGAGACTTTGCTGGTTGTAGAGGACGAGCCTGCGTTCCGCGACCTCCTGCATGCTGGATTGCAATCCAGGGGCTATCAAGTCCTCGTGGCATCCAATGGCGTAGAGGCCCTGCAAATAGCCGAGCGGCATAGCGGGCCGATTCGTATTTTGATTACGGACGTGATCATGCCTCAGATGAGCGGACCCGAGCTCGCCAAGTCTTTGAGAAAAGTGCGCCGCAATACCGATGTTCTCTACATGTCCGGCTACACGGATGACAGGATAGGAGAAATGTCAGATCCCAGTGGCGAGCTGACACTCATTCAAAAACCGTTCTACATTGACGAACTGGTGCGGAGAATACAGGAGATTGTCGCTCAAAAAGGAGACCTGTCGAAACCGGACCCCCTCTCTCAGCAGGACAGCTCCATGACAGGATGGTAAAGTTGTGATGATTTGGCTAACTTTTGAGGCACACACCGAAACACTGCGCTACTTGGCTCGATCTTCGAGCTTGCCCTGTACGAAGATCGCATCCACTAGAGTCCAGCCAAGCTCCTGCAGCTTCATCCGGTATCAGGTCAAAAGGCAAGGCCGTGCTCACGGAAGAGCAATTTAAGAAAGTTTCTCTTGCATCTCGACAATATCCCTCCACGAGACCAGCTTCTATTGATGTTGGCCATTGCCGGAAACCTCCGGCCGTGCGAACTCCCCCGCAGTGGCGGCCCTCGGTCTGGTACACCGAGAACTTGCAGGACGTTCGTAAGTAATTGAAAAGATGGAGCGGGAGACCGGGATCGAACCGGCGACATCCAGCTTGGGAAGCTGGCGTTCTACCGCTGAACTACTCCCGCCCATGGAGTTGGGCAATCGCTAGGAACAACCAAAGTTTAGCACTCGCAGACTCGCGAGACAATCTTCGCTGCCCGGCACGTTCAGAGTGCTATCGCTCCGCAAATTCTGCAGTTTCACTCTTTCCGGTCCCGGTTCCCCTGTCCAGTGGAACACGAACCCGCGCTTTCATTTAGACTTGCCGATGAAACCCTATGTCAACTTCCAGCAGAAAACACGCGGGGCCCGCAGCCAGCGACCAGCCTGCCGTTCCTGAACCAACTTACTCCGAGCGCGCTCGCACCCTTATGTATACCGGCCGCATCGGCAGCCTCTCCTCCATTTCACGCAAGCAATCGGGCTTCCCCTTCGGTTCGATCATGCCCTATGCGCTCGATAAAGAAGGCCGCCCCATCTTCCTGATCAGCACCATGGCCATGCACACGCAGAACCTGAACGCCGATTCCCGCGCCAGCCTGCTCGTCACCCAACCCGACGCCAGCGGCGATCCGCTGGGCGCATCCCGGGTCACCGTAATCGGCAACGCTGCCAGAATTCCCCAACCGGAAATCGCCGCCGCGCGCGAGCTTTACCTGCACAGTTATCCCAACAGCAAATACTGGGTGGACTTTGAAGATTTTGCGTTTTACCGCCTGGAAGTTGTCGATGTTTACTACGTCGGGGGCTTCGGAGTGATGGGTTGGGTCACGGCTCCTGATTACAGTCAGTCTCAGCACGATCCGCTAGCCGATGCCGCCGCCGGAATTATCGAGCACATGAACGCCGACCACAAAGATTCACTGGTGGAGCTGGCGCGCGTCTTCGGTGGAATCGAATCTCAGGAGGCCTCCATGACCGCCGTCGACCGCCTCGGCTTTCACGTGCGGCTTAAAACATCGGAAGGGCTGAAGGGCATCCGCATCGCGTTTCTACGGCCCGTAACCAATTCCCAGGAAACCAGAAAGGTTCTGGTGGAGATGGTGCAACAATCCCGCCAGAAAGCTTAGACCTTAGCTGGCACGGGTAGGCCTAAAGACAAAAATACCCGGAACTTTTGCAGTTCCGGGTATTTGTGGTGAGTCAGAAAGCGGTCCTTAGACAGCTTGGACGTTCTCTGCTTGCCAGCCCTTGGGGCCTTTGGTCACGTCGAACTGCACGGTTTGGCCTTCCTGCAGGCTGCGGAAGCCCCCCGCTTGAATCGCGGAGAAATGCACGAAAACGTCTTCGCCATTTTGACGGCTGATAAAGCCATAGCCTTTGGCGTCATTAAACCACTTCACTGTTCCTTGTTCTGCCATTGTTGGTAGTCCTATTCTTGTTTCTTTGGATTGTGCTGAGAAGATTCGCTGCTAGTGAGGGGGTGACGCTGGTTGGCGATACCGACCTTCAATTGCTTGTGAGTCAAACTTAGCTGTATTTAATTGTACACCAGAAGTCAAGAGCTTTGACCCAAAATTGGGGCGGCAGCACATTCCTGCTGCTCTGGCTTCCCTTTATGGCACAATACCTTGCCATGCCCCTTCCACGTCTACCCCTCCGATTCCTCCTGCTTGCATTCTGTCTTTCCGGCTTCCCCGTCCTCGCCCAGACGTTTCGCTATTCCATTATCAGCAACGACCGCACTGCAGGAAGCGAAGTCGATGTGTTCGCTGCGAATGGGCGTCTGGATTCCACCTTCGAGTTTAACGACCGCGGGCGCGGGCCAAAGATTGAAGCGCACTACATTCTGAACGCAGACGGCTCGCCCCAACGCACCGACATTACCGGGAACGACTATTTGAAAGCTCCGGTGGATGAGCACTTTGCCGTCGAAGCCGGCAAAGCCCACTGGAAGAGCACTTCCGAAAACGGTGAAGCCTCTGAACTTGGCTTCTATGTCAGCAACAATGGTCCTGTCAGCGAGACCGCGCTGCTGGTGAGCGCCCTCGTGAAAGCCAAAGGCGCCCCAGTGAAATTGCTCCCCGCCGGCGAGGCACGCCTGGAAAAAATGACGGATGTCACTATCGAACGCCATGGCAAGAAACTGCACGTCACCGAATACGGCATCACTGGACTCTCGTTCGATCCGCAAACGTTGTGGCTGGATGACGATCTTCGCTTTTTCGCCGTTCCTGGCAAGTGGTTTGCCTCTCTGCGGGAAGGCTGGGAAGACGTAAACGAACAACTCTATATGCTCGACCGCAAGGCGCAGGACGATCGCAACGCCCGCCTTGCCACCGAACTGGTTTCGCATCCCCAGCATGCTGTCGCCATTCAGCACGTTCGCGTCTTCGATTCCGAGCTGGCAATTTTTCGCGATGACCAGACCGTTGTCGTCGAAGGCGATCGCATCACCGCCGCCGGTCCCTCCGCTTCCGTAAAGGTTTCAAATGACGCCGAAATCATCGACGGTTCCGGCAAGACTCTTCTTCCCGGCCTGTTCGACATGCATGCCCACGCCCAGGGTGGCGATGGCATCCTCAACATTGCCAGCGGCGTGACCACCGTGCGCGACATGGGCAACGACATTGACGAACTGAATCATCTGCAGGCGCAATGGGATACCGGCAAAGCCATTGGCCCCCACGTCTGGAAGTCCGGCTTGATCGATGGCCACGGCCAGTATCAGGCTCCCACCGGTCTTTATGCCGACACGGCGGAAGAGGCGATCAGCGCGGTAAACCGTTACGCCGATATGGGCTATGTGCAGATCAAGCTCTACAGTTCGCTGAATCCAGAATTCGTTCCCGGGATTGTCAAAGCGGCGCACGCCCGCGGACTTCGCGTCAGCGGACACATTCCCAACGGCATCACGGCCTCCCAATTTGTGAAAGACGGCGCTGACGAGATTCAACACATCAATTTTATCTTCCTGAACTTTTTAGCCGACAAGGTAAAAGACACCCGCACTCCCGAACGGTTTACCGCCGTCGGGGATTATGCTGCGAAACTCGACTTACAGTCGAAGGAAGTAAACGATTTCATCGACCTGCTGGTCCAGCACCACACCACCGTCGATGTAACACTGGCCACCTTCGAGGGCATGTTTCGCGGACGCCCCGGCAAAGTCTCGCCTGACTATGCTCCGATTCTGCCCCGCTTGCCCGCCCAGGTGCAGCGCGGCGCCTATGCCGGCGGCCTGCCCGTGACCACCGAGAACGATCAACTCTACAAAGATTCTTACGGGGCCGCTTTGCGCATGACCAAGCGAATGTATGACGCTGGCGTTCCCATCCTGGCCGGAACCGACGCCACTGCCGGAATTATGCTGCACCGCGAACTGGAACTCGAAGTCGAAGCAGGTATTCCGCCGGCCAAAGCTCTGCAGATTGCCACCTACAACGCCGCCAAACTCTTAAAACAGGAAAACAATCTGGGCTCGATTGCAACCGGAAAGCGCGCGGATCTCCTGCTGGTCGAGGGAAATCCTGCGGAGAAGATTAGCGACATCCGCCGCTGCCGCCTGGTCATGAAGAGCGGCGCGCTTTATAAAAGTGCCGACCTTTATCGCGCCGTGGGTATCAAGGCCGCCGACTAGATCCGTGCGTTCACCACAATCACTCTGAATACCCGGCGCCGTCGTCCTCAAGTTCGTCGGCGTCGTCGTCTTCATCGTCCTCGTCGTCCTCATCGTCGTTCTTGTGGTCTTCTTCTTCGTCGTCGTCCTCGTCATCGATTTCTTCCCGAAGGGTCAGGTTGCGCGCTTCCACCTGAAGGAAATCGTCCATCAGCCAATGAGAAGGCATCATCCGCTCATACTACGCCTTGCCCCATGCGGCTGCCTAAGTCGACGCCGCTCATTCCCAATCTGAAACCAGATACGGTGTTTTTTTGATCGCCTGCCACTTTTCATCTGTAATCGCGAACCATTTCATGATTAGCTGTTTAGCAACGCCTTTCGTGTCCTTCTCAGGGCATTTTCAGGAAGAAGCCTCATGGGAACTTTTTATACCGACGTAATCTCCGCCGACCTGCGCTTCCGCTCGTCGAATCGCATAGCGGACTCTTCCCTCTTGGAACCCGTGACCCGGCAATTGGTGGAAAGCCTGATTGCTTCCTCCCACCAGATGGGTATCGAAATGATGATTTACGAAACCTACCGCAGCCAGGATCGCCAGTTGGCACTCTTCGAGAATGGCGCATCCAAGCTTCGTGCCGTCGGCGTGCATCACTATGGCCTTGCCTGCGACATTGTGCGAGCCGTAAGCGGGGAGCCTTCCTGGAAGGGCGACTTCTCATTTCTCGGGCAACTCGCGCACAGCTGCGGCCTGATCTGGGGCGGAGACTGGGGCGATCCCGCTCTGAAACACAGTTTTATCGACAGCGTGCACGTACAGCGTTGCACGGTCGCTCGCCAGGGAGCGCTCTTCTCCGGCGACTGGTATCCCGATGACACTTACAATCCCTACGACGACGCCCATCATCTCTTCGTTGCCGCCACTAGCTTGACCGTGCTCACACAACTGGCTCACACGGAAGTCGCTCGCGCTGCCGCCGCCAACAAACGGCAATCCTGAACATTCCGATTGTCTCGCAAAGAATTATTCACCCCGCATGCAGTACTATGATCGCTTGTAATTTCCTTTTAACTCCTCTCCGAGGATTCGCTCACCATGTCGAATAACGAACTCTTTCGCAACCGCCGGTCGTTTCTGCAGACGACTCTGCTTGGCAGTACCGCCTCTGCACTTTACCCTGCGCTGGCCGCGGCACGCGAAATCGCTCCTACCGCCGCCGCCCCCGACCTCAAGCCCTTCGAACTCGAAGAAATCACCATCTCAGCTCTGCAGGACGGAATGAAATCCGGCCGATTCACCGCGCGATCTTTAGTCGAGAAATATTCAGCTCGTATCGACGAAATCGACAAGCATGGGCCCGCTATCAACGCCATCATTGAACTGAATCCCGATGCCGCCTCCATCGCCGAAGCCCTCGACCAAGAACGCAAATCCAAGGGCCCTCGTGGTCCCATGCACGGCATTCCGGTCCTAATCAAAGACAACATCGACACCGCCGACAAAATGATGACCACCGCCGGCTCCCTCGCGCTACTTGGTTCCAAGCCTCTGCAGGATTCCGCCGTCGCGCAAAAGCTACGCGCTGCTGGGGCCGTAATCCTCGGCAAAACCAATCTCAGTGAGTGGGCCAACATTCGCTCCAGCCACTCCACCAGCGGATGGAGCGGCCGCGGCGGCCTCACCAAGAATCCCTACGCCCTCGATCGCAATCCCTGCGGCTCCAGTTCCGGCACCGGCGCCGGCATCTCCGCCAACTTGTGCGCCGTCGGCATCGGCACCGAAACCGACGGCTCCATCGTCTGTCCTTCTTCCTCCAACGGCCTTGCCGGGATCAAACCTACTGTAGGCTTTATAAGCCGCAGCGGGATCATTCCCATCTCTCACACCCAGGATAGTGCTGGACCCATGTGCCGCACCGTGCGCGATGCCGCAACCTTGCTCGGCGTGCTTACGGGCGCCGATCCCTCTGACCCCGCCACCGCCGCCAGTTCCGGTAAGTCTTTCACCGATTACACCCAATTCTGCGATCCCAATGGATTAAAAGGGGCGCGCATCGGAGTCGCCCGAAAGTATTTCGGCTTCAGCGATCCAGTCGATGCCTTGATGGAACAAGCGCTGGATGCCATGAAAAAACAGGGCGCAACCTTGGTGGATCCCGCCGACATTGAAACCTTGGGAAAATTCGACGATAGCGAACTTCTTGGATTCATGTACGAACTGAAAGCCGACCTTAATGCGTACCTGGCGCGCCTGGGCCCCAGTGCACCAGTTAAGACTTTAAAAGAAATCATTGACTTCAATGACCGCAATCGCCAGAAAGAGATGCCGTACTTCGGCCAGGACTTATTTGTGAAAGCCGAATCCAAAGGTTCGCTCACGGAAAAAGAATATCTCGACGCCATCGCCAAAAACCGCCAGCTTGCGCGTACCGAAGGTATCGACGCTACCATGGATAAATTTCATCTCGATGCCATCGTTGCACCCACCGGGGGTCCGGCGTGGCTTACGGACCTGGTAAACGGCGACCATGTCGCCGGAGGTAGCTCAAACGCCGCCGCAGTCGCTGGTTATCCCAACATCAATGTGACTGCCGGGCATATATCCGGCCTGCCGGTGGGTATTTCTTTCTTTGGCCGTGCCTGGAGCGAACCCATCCTTGTTCGCCTGGCCTATGCCTTCGAACAAACCGTCAAGGCTCGAAGAGTTCCGCGCTTTTTACCTACCATTGGACAAGGAAACTAGCGCTGATAGTAGCTGGCTCATCCAGAACTCGAGCCAGATTGGCAACAATGACTTACAAACTGCTCTAAGAAACTCCAACGAGTCTCCATCCCGTGTTACCTTACCTGCAAGGGGGTATCTATGATGATGAACAAAGTCGTCGCTTCTCTGCGGAAAGAGTACTCCCGTCTGGAGAGGGAGTTGGGAAGCGTACGAAAAGCGCTGGATGCGCTCGGTCACGCCGGCGGCGGAAAGCTCAAAGGGACAGGCCGTACCCTGAGTGCTGATGCTCGCAAGCGTATCGCCGATGCGCAAAGACTACGCTGGGCGAAGGTCCGTAAGGCAGCCGCCAAAGCTAGTTAAGCTGTAATAAGTATTGCTTTCGCAAGCACCGCAGCCGGCCTCGTTCGTAACTTCTCCCAAAACTACGAACGGGGCCTCAGCTTCGGCAATTCACTCCCGCCTAAGTCCACCGGAACCACTTCAGCGCCAGCGCAAACGAGATCCCACCCCACAACCCCATCACTAGCAGACGAGGCCATTGGTGTAGCAGCGGTGTGCCTTCCAGAATGCTCGCTCGCAAAGCATCGTTCAGAGCGGTCAATGGCAGCACTTTAATCAGCGGCTGAATCACCGCGGGAAAACGCTCATAAGAAAAGAAGACGCCGGAAAAAATCCACATCGGCATCATTACCAGATTCATCAGCCCGCTCACGCTCTCGATCTTCTGCGCCCGGCTCGCCGTCAGCAATCCGACTCCACCAAAACACGCGGCGCCGAGGGCGCCCAGCAGCACGATCGCAAGAATCGAGCCCATCACTTTCATGTGAAAGAACAGAACGCCCAGCGTCAGCAGCAAGCCGATTTCGATCAGCATCAGCACCAACCGGCTCGACAACAGCGCTAGCAAAAAATCGGTACGCCTCATGGGCGTCCCCACAAAACGTTTGAGCAGCTTGCGCTGCCGCATGTCCACCAGCGCAAAACCAATGCCCCACATGCCGGAGTTCATCAAATTCATTCCCAGCAATCCTGGGATCAGGAAATCGATATACCGTGAGCCTGGCTCAGAAGTTGTGACCTCGCTGGTCGCGACCACATCCTTGCGACCGGCGGCAGCCTGCAGCGCTGCATCCACTTCCGACCTCGCCAGCACGCTCTCCGGACGCGCCGGGTCATATCGATACCGCACCCCTCCCGCGCCGTCGGGCTCAATCACTACGTCGTATTTGCCCAGGCGAAACCCCTTGCGCGCCTCGCCTTCCTCTTTCACGTCGATCTTGAACTGCGGCCCTCCACTGCGCCCCCGCAACAGCGCTTCCGTTTTCTGCGCTCCTGCACCGGATACAATCGCCACCGAGGATGAGTCTGCCGGCTTGTTGCGGAACGCGATCCCCAGGCCGCTGGCCAGCAAGAGCGGAAAAACGAAGACCCAAAACACCACCTCCGGCTCGCGCTTCAACTCCAGCATCCGCGCCATCAGCAAATGCAAATACCCCGCCCAGCGCCCGTTCCGCTTCCCCGCGCGTTTCTCGGGAGCCTTGCTCTCTTCCACCGGAATCTGTTCCGCCACGCTCATAAAACTCTCGTTTCGAATTCCCGCCACTCAAAAATTATTCTTCCCGCAGATGCCGACCCGTCAACCGCACGAACACATCTTCCAGACTGGCCTGCCTGGTCGTTAAATGTTGCAGCGTACTTCCCTGCTTTCGTACCGCGTCCAGCAGCGCCGGGATCGTCATGTGCGGCTCTTTCACGCTGAGCGCCAGCATGCCATCCTCTTCCCGTACCGACTCCACACTCGGCAGTGCTCGCCAAGCCTCCAGCGCGGCCCCATCCGAATTTCCCCCCACGGAAAACTCTACTACGTGATGTCCGCCCAGCCGTTCAATCAAATCCGCAGGCGACCCCTCCGCAATAATCTGCCCATGATCCACAATCGCGAGCCGGTCGCACAATTTCTCGGCCTCATCCATATAATGCGTGGTCAGCAACACCGTTCCACCGTCGCGCTGAAATTCGCGCACAATATCCCATAACTGCCGCCGGCTCTGCGGATCAAGTCCGGTCGTCGGCTCATCCAGAAATAAAATCTTCGGATTGCACACTAATGCCGTCGCCACCGCCAGTCGCTGCCTCTGCCCGCCGGAAAGCTTTCCCACCCACGCATCCGCTTTTTCCGTAAGCTGCAACTGCTCCAGCACTTCCTCGCACGACCGCGGTTCGCGATAAAAGCTGGCAAAAAGTTCCACCGTTTCACGCACAGAAAGTTTTTCCGAAAGCCGCGTCTCCTGCAGCGAAATCCCCAGCCACTCGCGCATCTCGCGCGCATTCTCGCTCCAATGATGGCCGATAATCGTCACCTCTCCGGACGTCGGCTCCAGCAAGCCTTCCAGGATTTCAATCGTCGTCGTCTTCCCCGCGCCGTTGGGCCCGAGCAGCCCAAAACACTCGCCCGTCTGAATCTCAAGATTCAGCCCGCGCACAGCTTCCACCTTGCCGTCGTAAGTCTTGCGCAGATCGCGACACTGGATGGCTACAGACATAAAAGGATTTTACCGGACAAATATTGCCCACAAGGTTGGAGATCAGCTCTAAACGACTGTTTCATCCAGCTCGGAAGGCAGCAACAGCTCTTCGACCTCCGGTCCGCCTTTATAAAGCCATCTGGCGATCAAGGCGAAGCCGATCATCTTCGTGATGACAAAACCCAAGCCGATCAGATGATAGTGCCTCCAATATTGGACCGAGTTCGACGATCCGAGTTCGGAGTTGTTATAACGCAGAAACGAATACACAACGTCCGGCAAGCTCGCCGCCTCCGCCAAAGCCCAGACAGTTAAGAGGACAGCCAGCGTACGGCTCGCGATTACGATTCCATCTTTTCTCGACATAGCATCAGCTCCCCAGCAAATATCGTCCTGCTACAATACCGCATCCCCGGAGTCGTTTCCGGCATCTTGTTCCCTATGCGCACACCCCAGCGCGGCTTCACTTGACGGCTCCTCCTCTAACGCCCGTGTGTCGTTTCCAGGCATTTCTCATTTCTGGCGAATCAGTTCTCCACTGAGAACATGAAAGGTCGCTGCTATGCTGCGCAAGCTCTGCGTATTGTTTTTTCTGCTGTTCTTCACCCTGACCACCCTTGCCCAGGACTCCCGCCATTTCTCCTTTCACTACAAGTTCACCGTTAAAAATATTTCCGCTGGAAAAAAGGTTCGTATCTGGATTCCCGCGGCACAGTCCGACCCCTACCAGGAAGTCAAAATCATCGCAGCCCAAGGCGATCTGCCGCTGAGAAAAACGGTCGAACCGAAATTCGGCAATCAAATGTTCTACGCCGAAGCCGCCCGATCGACTCAACCCGAACTCCATTTCGATATCGAATATGAAGTGACCCGCCACGAACGCATCGCGCTCGGCCAAAGCGCGCCGCACCTCGTAGCGGTGTCGCTCTCCTCCGCAGAGAAGCAGCAAGACCTTCAGCCCGACGTCCTCGTCCCAATCACCGGCTTGCCCGCGCAGATCGCAGCCAAAGTCACTCAAGGCAAGACTCAGCCTCTCGACAAAGCCCGCGCTATCTACGATTACGTTTTCACCACCATGCGCTATGACAAAACCGGAACCGGCTGGGGACACGGCGACGTTCTCTATGCCTGCGACGCAAAGAAAGGCAACTGCACTGACTTCCACTCTTTATTCATTGCCATGGCCCGGTCGCAAGCCATCCCCGCGCGCTTCGAGATCGGATTCCCACTTCCTCCCGAAAAGCACGCAGCCCAGATCGCCGGATACCACTGCTGGTCCGATTTCTGGATTGACAACGCAGGATGGATCCCGGTCGATATTTCTGAAGCCTGGAAGCATCCAGAAAAGCTGGACTACTTCTTCGGATCGCACGACGTGAATCGAATGCAGTTCAGCTCCGGCCGGGACCTGCGGCTAGACCCTCCCCAAGACGGCAAGCCGCTGAATTACTTTGTCTATCCTTACGTGGAAGTCGATGGCAAAGAGTTTCCCAATATCGACACGGCCTTTTCGTTCGCCGACGCCGACGGTCCGGTGGCTCAGCGCTAGGCCCTCACCACACCGCTACCGCCGCGTCCCCACCATCTCCCCCGGCCCCGAACCTCCCGGCGCCTGCGGAACATCCTGCGGCGCTGCTGGCCGCGACGGCGAAATCCCTTCTGCAGGTTTAGGCGCCTCGTCAACATCTTCCCCTGGACGCCGCAAGCTGGGCGCGTTCGCCGGACGCTCTTCCGGTTCCTTCTTCGCCTCTTTATTTCTATCCTTGTCGCGATCTGGCAGAACCACTTCTTTGTCCGCCCGAACGATCTTCTCGCCGCTCACCTTCATGGTCTCCACCCGGACAACTTCATCGCCCACGATTCGCACGAAATCCACGTCCGCCGGTGGCTCACCGTAAATCCACTCTTCGTAATCCGTATCGCCATCGCGCTCCCGCACTTTCTTCGGCGGCTTGCCCCGCGCATGGAGCACCATCTCCGTATCCATCCCCACCAAAACATGGTGACCCTGGATCGCCTCTTTCACCTTCGGCGGAACCGTGTCCAGATAGGCCTGCTCTTTATTCCTGGCATTGAAATCGAGCACTGGCGACAGCAAATCGCGCAACTGCTGCGCCGTCATCTCCGGCACATATTTGTCGAAGTAAAGATTCAGGTACGACCCGTGCGGATTCTCCTGCGAGTTCTGCTCCTTCCCCATGGGCACTGCCCCGCCCGTCCCCGATACCTCAATGTGCTGGTACCACTTCTTCCGGTGCACCGGCCCGCCGTTGATCTCGAAGTGAATGTGGTCGTTCTTGATTTGCACAAACGAAATGTGTGCCGGATCCCCCGGCTTGATAGCCGGCCCCCACAACGCGAGCGCCTGCTGCAACTCCTCGTGATTGGTAGTAATCGCGCCGTCCTTCAACTGCAAGCCTTTCACGCCAATGGGGAAGGCGGTGCGCGCATACACCAATTGGGTCTCAAAGTCGCGGATGATCTCATACCGCGTCTGCTTGGAAATCTGCGGCGCATTGGCCGGAATTGGCGCAGCCGTTTTCAACGACGGCAGCCCAGCTTCCTGCTCCGCCTGAGCCGCCTCGCCGCCTTTCGACGCAGCATCGCTCGATTGACCGTACAAAAATTGACCGAACAAAAGGAGAGAGATCAACCAAAGGAGAAACACAGGAAGAGTAATTCGCAAAAAGCGCGGCATGAAACACCCCAGGGCGCACCCACATTATATGCGATGGAGTGAACCCGCGCAGAGGTTGCCGCAAAAGAAAGGCTGAATATCTAACGAAGCCCCGTTTTTTCTAGGTACTGGGTACTAGGTACCAAACTCGCGACTCGGTACTCGCAACTGGCTGCCGCTAAACCGTCTCCGGCCCACGCTTCTTATGCTGCTGGCACTTGGTCATGATCGCCGAACGCAGGCGCGTTCGCAGATCATCCGGCAGCTCATACAACTGGGAGTCGCGATAAATCTCAATCGTCTTTTTCGTGGTATCGCACACCACGTAGCAGTTGTGGCACCAGGAAAGATGGTTTTCGAGTTCGACCTTGGTCGTCTCATCGATCACGCCGTCCAAATAATTGGTCAGCTCGTGTAGGAATTCAGAACATTTCACTGGTTGCCATCTCCACTGCCGTTCTCGCGTTTCTGAAAGAACTTCCCTAACCGCTCGCGCAGTTGCAGGCGTGCCCGCAACAATCTCGATTTCACCGCCGGCACGCTCAATTCCAATGCCGCCGCAGTCTCTTCGGTCGAAAGCCCTTCCACATCTCTTAGTACAAACACGGTTCGAAAGCCTGGGGGAAGGCCCTGAATCGTCTTACTCAAAATCTCACGCAACTCAGCCTGCGTGTACTGCTGCTCGGGATTGGGGCTCCAATCCGCAATCTCACGCGGAAGCGAATCGTCTTCCGTCTTGATATCTTCGTCGAGTGAGACCGTTCTCTCCGGCTTCTTGCGCCGCAACTTCATCAACGCTTCGTTGACGGCGATGCGCACCAGCCAGGTATAAAACTTCGACTGCTCCTGAAACTTCGCCAGGTTCCGGTACGCCTTCAGGAACGCTTCCTGCACCACATCTTCCGCATCCTCGCGGTTCTGCGTGATGTGCTGCGCGATCCGAAAGACGTTGCGGTCATAGCGGCGAACCAACTCTTCAAAGGCCGAGTCGTCGCCCTTCTTGGCCGCCTGTACCAGGGTCAGTTCATCGGTAACAGGCCCTTCTAGTTTGTTTTGGATGGTTCCCATTCTCTCGGCGATGCAGTATTTTGGCTACGAATTAAAGATTCTTCCGCACACGTTGGTAACGACCATTCTACTTGCAAGGCAGGGATTTAGGCCAATCGCGCACGCCTCAGGTAGGGAACCCTCCCGCCTGCCATTGAGGAAGCGGAGTCGCACGCGAAGCGCGCGACTCCCGACGAAGGACCTATGCAACTCCCCGGCAGGACGGGTAGCCCAGCCTTTGAGAATGCTCGCGCCATTTTTACGGAGGGTGCCCCATCCTTGCTTTTTTGCAAGAGCCTGCCTGAGCGGAGCCGAAGGGGTGGGCGGCGATGCTGCCTACGCTAGTGTCTTGTCCGGTATCGCACCGATTCAATTCTTGCTGGCACCACCACTGAGGCGGCTTCAGCAATAACAGCGTCACTTAGATCGAGCAATCCAAAGGCGTCAGGCGAAAATTCGCCCGCAATTCTTTTGCTTTCTAGATTTTGACCTGTAAGCTCTTTCAAGTCTAGATTTTACAAGCCAAACCATGCCTAACTCCATGATTCCAATCACTTGAGGGGGGAGGGGGGAGGGGCTACCCCATAGGGTAGTTCACCCCCGCCACAAAAGACCGAGCGATTGAGAGCCACTAACCTGCGTGCGCCCCCATCACTCTGTCCGGCTCCGGAGGGCGACTGGTCAGGCTGCCTGAGTTACCACCAACCTTGAATTGCTCGACCAGGCGGCGCAGTTCCGCGGAAGTCTGCACCAATTGTTGAGCCGCCTTTTGCGTGTCGCCCGCCCCTCGCGACGTGCTCTCCGCGGCCTGGGCTACGCCGGCGATGTTGCTGGTGATTTCTCCGCTGCCATTCGCCGCTTCGCCAATGTTGCGCACCATCTCGTTGGTGGTGGCGTTTTGCTCTTCCACCGCGGTTGCGATGGTGTTGGAGATCCCGTTAATCTGGTTGATCACATCGCTGATGGTGGCAATCGATTCCACCGCGGCCTTGGTATCCCCTTGGATGGTTTCAATTTTGCGGCTGATGTCTTCCGTAGCCTTGCCCGTTTTCTTGGCCAGTTCCTTCACTTCGTTGGCCACAACTGCAAAACCTTTACCCGCCTCGCCGGCGCGGGCGGCTTCAATGGTGGCGTTCAAGGCCAGCAGGTTGGTCTGCTGCGCGATCGACGTGATGACCTTGATGACCTGGCCAATTTCTGCGGACGAGTCACCCAGTTTGGTCACGGCGGCATTAGCAGTTTCAGCAGCCGTAACCGCGGCGGTGGCAATGTGTGCAGCTTCGGTGGCGTTCTTAGCGATGTCTTTGATACTCGTACCCATTTCCTCGGCGCCGGTCGCCACCGTTTGCAGATTTTGACTGACATTCTGTGTCGCCTTGGAAACCACATCGGCCTGGGCGGAGGTTTCCTGCGAGTTGGCCGTGATTTGCTGGCTGGTGCTGGAGAGTTCCTCGCTGGCCGTGGCCACTTGTACAGAATTTTCCGTGATGGCCAGGATCATGCGCTTCAGGCTAGCCTTCATCTTGTTGACGGCTGAAGTCAGGTCGCCCATTTCGTCCTGCGTGGCGACTTGCAAATCTTCACAGGTCAGGTCTCCGGCGGCGATGGCTTCAGCCTGACCCAAAACGGCTCGCGCGGCGCGGGAAATTTTGCGGCTCAGATAAATTGCCACGAAAATCCCGATGCTGAGGGCGACCATGGCCGCTACTACCAGAGTGAACTTCAGCGAAGTGTTTTCCGCGTTCAATTCTTCCTTGTTTTTTTCCAGAAGCGCCAGGAAAGAGTCCGCCAGAGCTCCCAGTGACTTCTTGATTGCTTCGTTGGCAGGAGTAGCCTGTTCGGCAAATTCGGCTCCGGCTTTTGCGATGGCGTCCCGATCGGAGATGTTGGCGTCGGTCATGGCAGCTTCCTGCGTCGCGTGCAATGCCCGAAGCGCCACCTTGACCTCTTCCAAGCGATCGCGGTTGGCCTGCAGCACCCACTTAGGCGCGAGTTCTTCCAGGGCGGCCACATCTTTGCCAACTTCCGTCCAATTATCTTCGTAGACCCGCATCTGCGCGGCTATCTTGGATTCTTGTTTGCCAAGAAGGATAATCGTGCGCGCTTTGCTCTGAGTCTGGTTCAGATCGCGCTGCAATCTGGTCGCTGCCAGCAGCGAGGGAAATTGCACTTCCATGGTTTGCTGTTGGCTCTTGCGGATAGTGGCGGATTTCGAATAGCTCACGCCCGAATTTACTAACGTCACCGTGAGTATAAGTCCGAATCCTAATCCCAATTTCTTTCCGAGGGTAAGTTTCATGATTCTCCTTGGTTACGCACCTGCGCCGGCCGCACGGCTCTTTAACGGAGAGCCAGAGGCACCGCGCCGGTCTGTGGTGTCATTGATTTTGAATTGTTCAACTAGCCGCCGCAGATCGGCCGAGGTTTCCACCATTTGCTGGGCGGCCTTCTGGGTGTCCATGGCCCCCCGCGAGGTGCTTTCGGCCGCGTCGGCCACTCCAGCGATGTTGCTGGTAATCTCGCCACTCCCCTGCGCCGCTTCGCTCACGTTGCGCGCCATCTCATTGGTGGTCGCGTTCTGCTCCTCGACCGCCGTAGCAATCGTGCTGGAGATGCCGTTGATCTGGTGGATGACATCGCTGATCGTGCCAATGGATTCCACCGCTGCTTTGGTATCGACCTGAATGGTTTCGATCTTGCGGCTGATGTCTTCGGTAGCCTTGGCAGTTTTTTTAGCCAGTTCCTTGACTTCATTGGCGACCACGGCAAAGCCTTTGCCGGCTTCGCCCGCTCGGGCTGCTTCGATGGTGGCGTTCAAAGCCAATAAGTTGGTTTGCTGCGCGATGGAGGTGATGACTTTGATCACCTGGCCGATCTCCGCAGACGAGTCGCCAAGCTTGGATACATAAACGTTCGCCGTTTCGGCAGCTCTGACAGCGGAAGTCGCGATGTGAGCGGCTTCCGTGGCGTTTTTGGCGATGTCTTTAATGCTGGCGCCCATCTCTTCCGCCCCGGTGGCCACGGTCTGCAGGTTTTGGCTGACTTGCACCGTGGTGGCAGAAACTACTTTCGCTTGTGCCGAGGTTTCCTCCGAATTGGCGCTAATCTGCTGGCTGGTCTGAGATAAAACCGTGCTTGCACCCGCGACTCCCTGCGCCGATTGAGCGATCTGGGTGAGAAGGTTATGCACTTTCTCTACGAAAAGATTGAGACACTTGCCCAGATCACCGATTTCGTCTTTGCGATCCTGATCGACACGGCAAGTGAGATCGTTGTCTTCGGCCATGTGTCTAAATTGTGAGGAGAAGGCGGCCAAGCCGCCAGTGACGCTGAAGGTGATGCGAGAGGCAACCAGCAGCAGCATTAAGAGCGAAAAGCCGCACATGATAAACATCGCGCGGCTGGCCCGCGCCGCCTTACGGGCGGCGGCCAACTCGGCAGCTTTCGCGCTTGCGCCTAACTGGTCGCTGGCTTGTTCGATCTTTCCCTGCAAATCTTTGTAGAGCTGTAAATAAGGGCCGAGCAAAGAGGGGGCGGCGTTGGAGTTGTGTATGACAGCATCGATGAGTGAGTCGCCCGCTTTGATATATTGAGCGCTCAGTTGTTTTTCCTCATCCAGCATGGCCTGACTGGCGGAATCTGGTGCAAATTCGCGAGCTTTGGCGATGCGATCCTGCAGGATCTTAGTGTGCTGGGCAAATTCTTCGGCTTTGGTTTCTTTCTCGTCGCCTTTGGCGGTGAATACCGCGGAGGTGTCGGCGCGGGTGAGGTCAGTGTAGAAACCCGCTTCGCTTTGGGGGCGGACTGTGAGGCCGGTGGCGGCGACCTCGACTATGGTTTTCTGCACCGAGGTAATGCCCCAGTATCCGGTTACACTTACCGCCGCCACAAACAACAAACTGCCTGCAGTCAAAGCCAGCAACTTCGTCCTAATCGTCAGTCGCATCGTCCACCTCTCCGCTTTATCAGCGGCGAACTCTACATCTTGAGCTTATAAGCGGGATCGGCAGCTCCAGCGCCATCGATTTTTACCGCCTTGACGGTAGTATCGCCGGCGGAGAAATCGCCAGACCTGACGAAGCCGATCGCGCCCGGCGAACTACTTACCACGCCCTTTACCGCGGCCGCGCTGGCGACTTCTTTGGGCGGAGTGGCGGACTTGCCGCTGAAAGCGGCCTGCATAAAATATTTTCCGAAGTCGGCATCGCTCATGCCACAAACAATTTTCAGAAATGCCGTCCTTTCCGGCGCACCTGAGGCCATCATGACGGGATACACGGACTTGCCGGTATCCCATTTGCTTCGGTCAGAGAAAAATAATTTTTTTAGTTCGCCAAGGCTGAGATTCTCGACCGGATTGGAAGTGTTCACGATAACGACGATGGAATCACCCGCAGCCTGGGCAGAGGGCGACGGCAGCGCCAGCCGAAGTCCCGCTAGCGCAACCAAGATCGCGACCGCAGAAAACCTGAACCAAGGCCTGCACCTGTTTTTCATGGCGGTCTCCTTAAAAAGTGAATGCGACCTGCGAATTCAAAGCATTGACCGGACTCAATCCGCGCTGGGAGATTCGTTCATATTGCAGTTTCAACGCCGAATGTTCGGTAAAGTCATAGCGAATACCCAATGCGGGCCCGTTGACTCTCCCTACGAATGAGGTCACGCTGTTGGGTTGAAAGTCGTTTGCGCTGGCGTAGTTCCACACAGGATCGTTGCTGGGCCCGTTGAAATACTGGTAACGGAAATACGGCCTGTACTTGCCAAATGCTCGCGACCATTGGGTATAGCCCCCGGTCGTATTAAAGACTGGACCGCCGGCTTCCACATGCTTCACCAGCACCGCCTCGTTCAGGATTTCGTATTTGCCATTGATGTATACGGCATGAACCGTGGCTATGGTTTCGGCAACCGCCGGAGGGAAAGGAAGTGTCAGGTAATCGTGACGAACGGAAAAACCGACTTGCAGGCCAGAGAATTTTTCCGGACGCATAAATAATCCTCCGTTAACCGATTTGCTGTTATTGCCATCCTGATTATTCTGAGCCGGTTGCGCATCTGGGCCCCATGCACGGCCATTGCCGACTTCGAAAACATAGTTCAGGCCCATTTTTCCCGAGGGGATTTTGCCGGTAATGTTAATGCCCACCTCCTGCATGGGCAGAAGACCGCCCTGATCGTCGAAGGCGAAAATGAAGGGACGATCAGTCGTGGTCTCAAGAAACTCTCCATAATTGAAGGCCGTGTTGTAATAGCCGATCGAGGAGTGCATGCGGCCGATCGACGCCGTCAAATAGTCATTCACGCGGTAGCGAAAGAGCAGCCGCTCGACATCCGGTTGAATGGTGTTGTCACTCTGCGCAATAAAAAGCACTTCTCCCAAGACTGACGCTTTATCCGACAGCCTGGCCGTCATAAACATGTCGAATGAGCCGAACAAGAACGAGTCGGGGATATGGCTGTAGGCTTGAAACCCTACATCACCAAAAACGATTAACTTCAAGCGAGGCGCGACCTCGTTCACCGCAGGCATCTCAACCACCGGAGGCGGCTCGGGCGGGGGCGGGGCCGGTACGGCCGCGGGTTGCGCTCTGAGCTGCTTAACTTCTGCCTCTAGCTGCTGCAGTCGCTGCATGAGTTGTTGATTGACCTCATCCTGATTGGCAGGAGCAGTGGCGGATTGTTGCGCCGCAGCAAGTCCCCAGCTGAGAAGGCTCAAGCTCACAATGAGGAGATCGAAAGCTCTCCTCCGGGATCGTGCACACAAAGTTTTCATATTTTTCCTTGATAGACTGGCACTGTTCCGCGCCACTGGAACCGACTTTCGTGAGATCGGTATCCTTACATTCATCGGCGTCTTCGAGTTGAAGCTTTACCCGGGCGCCTGCTGGAACAGCGGTTGCTTCACCGAGTTGGGTACAGTAAATACGGAGGGTGTCGCACCTGGCGCGGTGCCGCAAACTATCCTCCGGCTCGCGCCGCCATGCTCTTTGACACGCGGGCCGCGATCTGGCCGCCGGTGTCGGCCTCAATCTTGAATTGCTCGACCAGTTGTCGCAGTTCGGCCGAGGTTTCCACCATTTGCTGGGCGGCCTTCTGGGAGTCCATGGCCCCCCGCGAGGTGCTTTCGGCCGCGTCGGCCACTCCAGCGATGTTGCTGGTAATCTCGCCACTCCCCTGCGCCGCTTCGCTCACGTTGCGCGCCATCTCATTGGTGGTCGCGTTCTGCTCCTCGACCGCCGTAGCAATCGTGCTGGAGATGCCGTTGATCTGGTGGATGACATCGCTGATCGTGCCAATGGATTCCACCGCTGCTTTGGTATCGACCTGAATGGTTTCGATCTTGCGGCTGATGTCTTCGGTAGCCTTGGCAGTTTTTTTAGCCAGTTCCTTGACTTCATTGGCGACCACGGCAAAGCCTTTGCCGGCTTCGCCCGCTCGGGCTGCTTCGATGGTGGCGTTCAAAGCCAGTAAGTTGGTTTGCTGCGCGATGGAGGTGATGACTTTGATCACCTGGCCGATCTCCGCAGACGAGTCACCGAGTTTAGTTACAGTCGCATTGGCGATTTTGGCCGCGCCGACCGCCGAGGTTGCGATTTTGGCCGCGTCGGTGGCATTTTTGGCGATGTCTTTAATGCTGGCACCCATTTCCTCAGCGCCGGTCGCGACCGTCTGCAGGTTCTGGCTGACTTTTTGGGTGGAATCGGAGACGACCTTGGCCTGGGCGGAAGTCTCCTCAGAGTTGGCGGTGATCTGCTGGCTGGTGGCGTTCAGTTCTCCGCTGGCGGCTGCGATCTTCGCGGAACTACCGGCGATCGACTGAATCGTCTGGCGCAGGTTGTTCTTCATGGCATTCAAAGCTTCGAAGGTACGGCCGATTTCATCGGCGCTCTTGACTGGCAAATCGGGAAGGGCCAGGTTATTCTCACGCAGCTCAGCGACGAAGGCCATGATCTGGGTGAGCGAACCATTGAACCATCGTCCCATCAGAAATGCGACAGTGGCCCCCAATGCAAGACCGGCGATGCCAAGGCCAAGGACTAGGATTCGCAACCGGGCCTCGACAGCCATCGATTCGGCTTGGGCCGCGTCGTGCCGTTTGTTCTGCCAGGCGGCTTGTGCGGCGATCACATCATGGAGTTGGCTTCTGGTTTGCGCCACTGGCGGGCTGAAGTAAAGATCAATCGCCTCTTGCTGATGACTGGCGGCGCGCAGTTCCGCGACATGATCGGTTTCGGTGGCGTACTCCTGCGACAGTTGCTGCGCCTTTAGCTCGAGTTGCTTGGCTTCGTCGGTCACCAGCAGAGGGTGCAGTTCGTCCATCGTCTTGCCAAAATCCTGTTTGGCTTTCTCGTAGGCATCGTGCTCCTTGTCTTTGCCTGTCAGGAGGAAGCCGCGAATCCCGACAATTCTCCTGTCCAGACCGTCTTCCAGTTTGGCGGCCAGGTTCGTGTTCAAGGCAGTCGACTCGACCACATCGGAGATGGCTGCGACCTGCTTCACGGAGTAATAGGTCGCCCCACTCGAAACAGCGAGAATCAGTAAAATGGCGCTAAAACCCCAAGCGACCTTAGCCCCGACGTTCATTCTGAGTAGCATTTTGCGCCCCGTAAGATCGAAAATTTGAGCCCGCTTCCAATATCAGTCATGGCATTTCTTATTGCTCAATTTGCTTCAACGTTTGCCTTGGCTCAGTTCCGCGAGTCGGCCTTTGGTATACCCGGAGCTGAGTTGAGCCGCGCCTGCCTCTACGCTGTGTAAGATCGCCGGAATGTCCAGCAACTCTGTCACCCGGTTTTCGATGACCACGGAATAAAGGACCAGGGGACGGCTGGCTTTGGATTGCATTTGCGCCGTATCTTCAATGATGTCCAGAATCCGTTCCACCACTAGACCAAAGGATCGGCCTCCTTCATTCAGCACCAGAACTTGAATCGGACCGGAGTTCAGTGGGGGCAGCGCTTGCAGGGCGCGCAGCTTGTTTCGCCTCTCCTCCATAACTACGTTCAAACGAACCAGAGGCAGGATCTGCCCGCGGTACTGCGTGACCCAATCGCGGCCGGACATTTCCACCTGTTCCACCGGAAATTCTTCTAAACGGTCAAGCGCGCTCAGCGGAATCGCCATGCGCGAGTCGCCCGGGCCAGCAAACAGGAGAAAGGTTTTCTTCTCAGCCACCGCGATTGCCGAGTGGTTGACCGATTCCGCCATAGCCCTCTCCCGCATTTCTTCCACCACTCCGCTGCGCTGCGCCAGGCCAAGCACATCGAGGATGAGCGCCACTTTCCCGTCGCCCATAATGCTCGATCCGGCAAAGGTCTTCACCGTCTTCAATTGTTTACGCAGCGGCTTGACCACGATCTCTTCGGTGTCGTTGATGGCGTCCACGACCAATCCAAATTGCCGGCCATCGGCCTGCAGAACCACGATATTGACCGCGCCCTTGGTTGCTTCCGAAGGCATTGGATCGGGCTGTAGATTCAATTCGCGCTGCAGGTAGACCAACGGCAGAAGCCGCCCACGCAGTCGATAAACCGGCGCCCCGTGAACCAGCTCAACCGCGTTCGCCGAATCGTCGCCCTCAAGGCGCACCAACTCCAGCAGGTTGACCTGAGGGATGGCGTAACGATCGCCACGGCAAGTGACCACCAAAGCCGGAATAATGGCAAGAGTCAGAGGAATTTTTACCCGGATGGTGGTGCCCCGGCCCGATACCGATTGCACATCCACGGTTCCGCCGATTTTTTCGACGTTTGTCTTTACCACATCCATGCCCACGCCTCGACCCGAGACATTGGTGACTTTTTCCGCAGTGGAAAAACCTGGCAAAAAAATCAGGCGGGAAATTTCGCGTTCGCTCATGCGAGTGGCTTGTTCACCAGTGACCAGCATGCGTTCGATGGCTTTCTTGCGGATGCGCTCGCCATTCAACCCGGCGCCATCGTCGCTGATTTCGATGTTGACTTGCCCGCCTTCATGAAATGCGCGTAAGACCAGGCGCCCGGCGCGATTCTTTCCAGCTTGCACGCGAACTTCTGGAAGTTCGATGCCATGATCGACGGAGTTCCGCACCAGGTGGGTAAGCGGATCTTTGATTGCCTCGATGATAGTTTTATCGAGCTCGGTCTCTTTCCCTTCCATCTCGATGACTACCTCTTTGCCGCAACCGAGGGCGACATCGCGCACGGTGCGCGGGAATTGTCCCCAGATATTGCCGATGGGCTGCATGCGCGTTTTCATTACCTGTTCCTGCAGTTCCGTGGCAATGAGGTTCATGCGCTCGGAAACCGATTGCAGGCGGCCGTCCTCCAGAGTGTTGGTGAGCTGTACCAACTGGTTGCGGGCGAGCACCAGTTCGCCGACCAGGGTCATGAGCTTATCCAGAAGGTTGACTCCCACGCGGATGGTTTCGGGCGAGGTTTCGCGCGATTTTGCATCGAGAGTTTGCTGGGCTGCCAACACATCTTCCGGTTTCGCTAAGCCGAGAGCGACCAGAATCTCGCCCAGACGACGGCGATCTCCGTGCTCCTGTTCTTCGAGTGCCTTGGCGATGTCGGCTGCCTGCACCTGCCCGCGCTCCACCAGCAAGCCGCCGATTTTTCCACGCGCGGGTTTGCGTCGCAACGCATCATTTTTTGGCCGCCCGTCGATTGTGAGATGAGCTTTGGGATCCGCAGTCTCGATGGTTGGAACTGATAGCGGAGCCGTCTTCAAACGCCGGTGGCGGAGCCGTCACCTCCGAATCGGGCGCAGCCGGGGATTGGGGCATGACAGAGACCAAGCCCGTTGCGGGAAGCGTTTGTAAGCGTGTAAGTATCTCCCTTAATTCTGGATATTCCTTCTCTCCGTCCTGGCCGGTTGATGCGATTTCTTTCAACATTTCCCGGACGGCATCCACCATGCTTAGCAGCCCGGTAGTAATTTCCGGATTGAGGGTCAACTGGCCGTCGCGCAATCGAGTCAGCAGGTTCTCACCCACATGCGCGACCTTCTCCAGTTTATTGAAGCCTAGAAAACCGCAAGTGCCCTTGATGGTATGGATCGTGCGAAAAACTCCCGCCAATGCATCCCGGTCTTGCGGATTTTTTTCCAGGCCGACCAGATCGCGGTCGAGCCGGTCCAGGTTTTCATAACTCTCCGCCAGGAATTCCTGAACAATTTCACTTTCGCTCATTCGCAGCGTTCCTCTCCTGAGTTCCAATAGCCTTGCGGCTTGCGATCTTCCAGCGCACGCCAACGTACTCGCGCGGGCAAAGCTTCTTTACGGGTAAGCCAGTCGCACTCTTACTGTCTATCGTCGGTTCCGAGTTTTTCATTAGGACGCGCCTTGTCTCGGCTTTCGTCGCGATGGAATACCGCAAGGCCGATGAAGCTCGAGTCGGCTCCGGCGTTATGCGACGGGCTGGAACTTGGGAGAACGCGCGGCCGTCCTACGTGCCGAAGGGGTAAACATCAGTTGAGGAGGTCAATCATTAGTTGCCGCTAACAGAGAGCCCAGGACAGGCGAAGAAGATAGGATCAATGATCGCGTTTTTCCGAAAGATTCGTGCTACAGGCTTGCGACTCGCAGATTTTTTACACTCTTGCATCGCAGGCACGACCGCATCGTTACTTCACAACGGTTTCCTGGTAATGCACTTCTTTCCACTCCGCACCGCGCTTCAACCATAGCGCGCTGATGTACACACGCGAGTACCGGACTTGAGACTTCGGAGGAAACTCCATGGTGATTTCATAGATCACAAGAGCGGCGTCAGGAGGCAGGGGTATTACTTTGAATCCGAACATGGAATAGTTGTAGACATTGGTTTCCGCCACCTCATTGATGGCTTGGATTCGATTGCGTTCGCCGCGGCCGTCCGCCTCCACACCCTGATAGTCTTCGGCGAGCAGGTCGGCGTAGGCATTCTTGTCTTTACGCTTCAAGGCATCCCACTCGGTTTTAATTTTCGTCTGGAATATCTCATTCAGTTTGGGATCGATGGAATCGCTAAGGGACGGGCTCAAGCTGGGTTTAGACGCTGCTGTGGGTTGCTGGGCCGAGGCCAGGGATAGCAACAAGCAAATGAAGACGCCGCAAGCTCGCATAGTTTCCTCCGAGCGGAAATGCAGCGCATCTTATCAGTTGCGCGAGAACGCCTCAAGACTCCGAGGCGGTTGCTCCCGGCGCGGCAAATGATTTACTCTCAGCCGCAGCCACATGACCCCGAAGACTTCTCCACGTGATCCAAGCGAATTTCCTCACGCGATGCGGCGGGAGATTTACGAGCAGCCGCAGGCCATCGCGAAAACCATTCAGCAGCACCTGAAAGAAGACATCCTGTTCCCCGGGGAACTCCACGCCATTGAGAGTGCGCTGCTGACCTTCGAGAAATTGATTATTGCGGCCAGCGGATCCAGCCGCCACGCTGGCTTAGCCGGCGAAATTATGATCGAAGATCTGTCTGGGGTCGCGGTCGACGTGGAGTACGCCAGTGAATACTGCTATCGTTCCACGCACGCCGCCGTCGATCCCATTGTGATGGTAGTTACGCAGTCCGGCGAGACCGCGGATACGATTGCGGCGCAGCGCGAGGCGCTCACTCGCGGAGTGAAGACGATTGCGGTGTCCAATGTGGCGGAGGCCACCATCCCTCGCGAAGCCAGCGCCGCGCTGATCACAGGAGCTGGTCCGGAGTTGGCCGTTCCCGCAACCAAGAGTTTTACCACCCAGGTGACGGTTCTTTATTTGATGGCCTTATTCCTGGCGCGTAAACGGGGCCGCATGACTTCCGAAGTCACGCGCTCTTATCTACAGCGGCTGCAGCGCTTGCCCGAAGCGATCGAGAAAAACCTTGGGGAATGGGATGAACTGGCTGAACGGTTTGGGCAAAATCATCATCAGGCAGAAAAGTTTCTATACCTGGGGCGCGGTGTGCACTACGCCATTGCGCGCGAAGGCGCATTAAAACTAAAGGAAATTTCCTATGCCCATGCCGAGGGCTATCCTGCGGGTGAATTGAAGCACGGACCGAACGCTCTGGTAGACGAGCATCTTCCCGTAGTAGTGCTGGCCACCTGTGACCAGCACGATCCGGATTCGGTGCTACGCTACCGGCGCACGCTGGAAGTGATGAAGGAAGTTAAGTCCCGGCATGGCAGGCTGGTAACGGTGGCGACCGAGGGTGACCGCGAAGCCGCCGAAATCGCCGATGATGTCTTCTTTGTTCCAGCCGCGCCCGAGTTGCTGCTGCCTATCGTGGAAGTAATTCCGCTGCAACTGTTTGCTTATCACGTGGCTACCAAGAAGGGATACAACGTCGACCGACCCAGAAACCTGGTGAAGGCGGTGGTCACCGAGTGACGGACAACCCAGCACACTTCGACCTGCAGGCCATCGCCAAAGATGTAATGCGGCAAAATGGTTTTGAACCGGATTTTCCTCCCGAAGTGGCCCAGCAACTGGCGCAACTGCGGGCGCATCCTCCCGCCATTAGTCCGAATGATCAGGTTCGCGATCTTAGAAATCTGCTGTGGTCGTCGATCGACAATGACACCTCGCGCGACCTTGACCAGATCGAATTCGCCGAGAGATTGCCCAACGGCGATGTCAAAGTCTTAGTCGGTATCGCCGACCTTGACGCGTTCCTGCCAAAAAATAGTCCCATCGATCAACACGCGGCCCGGGAAACAACCACTGTCTACACCGGGGTTCGTAATTTTTCTATGCTCCCGGAAGAGCTTTCCACGGGTAAGACTTCCCTGCTGGAAAATCAGGAGCGATTGAGCGTAGTGACAGAGTTTATTTGCGACGGCGGCGGCCATGTTACAGCGAGCAACGTTTACCGAGCCATTGTGCGAAACCAGGCGCAGCTGCAGTACAACTCCGTGGGAGCGTGGTTGGAAGGCACCGCGCCGGCTCCGCCGAAGGTGGCAGCCTCCGCCGA
The DNA here is from genome assembly GCA_963758565.1 of uncultured Acidobacteriota bacterium. Classification (GTDB taxonomy): domain Bacteria; phylum Acidobacteriota; class Terriglobia; order Terriglobales; family Acidobacteriaceae; genus Sulfotelmatobacter. The sequence continues at coordinate 72,749 of CAVWVX010000004.1, forward strand.
CCTGCAGGCTCAACTGCGCATGCAGGATGAAGCGGCACAGCGACTGAAGTCGCGGCGCTTCGACAACGGAGCGCTGAACCTTCAAACCGACGAGTTGCGCGCGCTGGTGTTGAACCAGCAGGTCGTGGATATGGTGCAGCAGCAAAAGAACCGTGCTACTGAACTGATTGAAGACTTTATGATCGCAGCCAACGGCGTGGTGGCGCGCATGCTGGAAAAAGTGTCATCACTACGCCGCATCGTGAAACAACCGGAACGCTGGGACCGCATTGTGCAACTGGCTCAGACCTACGGAGAAAAACTCCCCGCCCAGGCCGACTCGAAAGCGCTAAACGATTTTCTAATCAAACGCAAAGCGGCCGATGCTGATCATTTTGCCGATCTGTCGCTAGCAGTCATTAAATTAATCGGTCCCGGGGAGTATGTGCTGGAACGTCCGGGCGATCCCGCCTCTGGCCATTTCGGCTTGGCGGTTCAGGACTACACCCATTCCACCGCTCCCAATCGCCGCTTCGCAGATGTAGTTACCCAAAGGCTGGTAAAGGCGGTGCTGGCCGGCCAGCCCAACCCTTACTCGGATGACGAACTTTCTGCGATCGCGGCAAACTGCACCGAGAAAGAAGATGCGGCGCGAAAAGTCGAACGGGAGATGTCGAAGCGTCTGGCCGCCATTGCGATGCAAAACCGCATCGGGACAACGTTTGACGCCATAGTCACAGGAGCCACCCCCAAGGGGACGTTTGTCCGCGTGCTGCAACCGCGGGTTGAAGGATTGCTGGCGCAAGGCCAGCAAGGAGCTGATGTAGGAGATAAGTTCCGGGTCAAGTTGATCCGGGTCGATGTGCAACGCGGCTTTATTGATTTTGCCCGAGCGTAAGAAATTTCGTGATGTGTAGTAGAGACAGTACGGGCGAGAACTCGCTAGTTTTTCGACTGCGACCGTTGCGGCTTCGCTTTCATCTTCGCAACGTAACATTGCTCGTGGACGGTGTGACCAGCTTCGTCCGCTTTTGCGCTTTCTAAAGGAACTGGTTTTCCACAGACTGCGCAAACCGAATTAGCCAGCGCATTGTTCACGAGGACACCTCTCAGCAGGGCTTTGTCATTCATTCCACTCTTAACCCTGGTTCCCAGGTTTCGACTCGAAGATTGACAATTTCCCACGAACGACGCAGTTTCCTAAGTTTATTGCCTTAGCTCCCCATCGGCACGCGGGGTAACACCGGACGTGCCTGCAAGTCCCGGTCACCACGTAAGACAATTGTGGAGGAAACCGCTGCAAGTTAGGCTTGCGTAAGCAGTTTGTGCGGAGGCGGAGCCTGTCTTGTGGATGGCGTAATCTCGTTGGCGGCGTAATCATCGTCGCCGTGCCGGCATCGCTGATAGCCCAAGCCTCGGGTGGGGCAATCTTGCACACCAAGGGAGGCGTATGGCTGAACGGAGTTCCCTCCCCCAATTCTTCCGCGGTATTGCCAGACGACGTGATCCAGACACAGAAAGAAAACCAGGCCACAATCGATGCCGAAGGCTCAACCGCCACGGTGCAAGGCGATACGATTGTGCAGTTTGAGGGCGATGAATTGGTGCTCGACCACGGTGGACTGCAAGTGATCACGGCTCGCGAAATGCGGGTTCGAGTGAATTGCCTCACCATCATTCCGGTAGACCTGGCCCGGACTCGCTATGAAGTGTTCGACCTGGATGGAAAAATACGGGTGACGGCTTACGAGAATGACGTAAAGATTCACTACCGGGAAAAAACCGGCAAGAAACCGGAGTCCGCGGACAGGGATGTGATCGTCCACGCCGGCGAGCACGCGGAGCGAGAAGAACGCTGCGGTGCGGCCGCCCGTGTCGGCGACATTGTCGACGCCAAAGCGCCGATCCTTAATAGTGTTTGGGCGAAAGGGATTGGCGTCGCAGCCATTGTGACCGGGGCCTGCATTGCCCTCTGCCACGGCGACGATCCCATCAGTCCTTACGTTCCTTAATCCCAGCCAGCGACTCAATCGCCGATCTCATTGCTGACTGGCGCCGTCAATCCCTCACGCCGCCGTAACCGCCCCTGCCGTAACAAAAAGAACATATAAAGAACGATGCCAACGTTGGTAGCAAAAACTACTGAACGGAGAATGGTGATGCCGTGAAACAGGGCGCGGATTTCAAAGGGGAGCAGCAACGTTCCCGATCCAAAGGCCAACCACTCCGCCCAGGTCTTCTGCTTCCACAGACCGTAGCCTTCGGCAAACCGCAGAGCGGAATAAATACACGCCAACTCCACGGCTGTCCATAGTTTCGTATCAGTCAGGTTATCGGCGAAATCGAGAAACAGTTGCGCCCAATGGCGATCGGTGCTGATATGCAAAAGAGCCAGCAGGCTCTCGGCGTAAACCCATGCATCCTTATGGACCAGAAGCATGGCGCTGATTCCGATGAGGAGTACAAAGATGCCTTTGACAAATTCAAAGAAGGCAACCGCTCGCAGCAGATTTCTCTGGGCGCGGTGGTGATCGATCTTCATAGCCGGAGAGAGCATGCGGCGCGCTAGGAATTCCCAGAGTACCACGGCTGCTGCCAGATTCTCCGTCAGCTTTTGCGCGACCGGACCGCAGCGCGAAGTTCGCTCACGATCTCGCGCGAAGCGCGAATCGCCTGTGCGTGCTGGTTCACGTTGAACGAGATCGCGCCCACGCGCGCGTGCCCGCCACCACCGTACCGCTCGCAGATTTTGGCCAGATTGACCACCGGCTCTTCCGGAGCCCAGGGATTTGATCCCACCGAAACCTTTACCCGAAAGCTGCTCTTGCTAAGTCCCACGCTGTAAATCGATTCGGGATGCAGATAGTAAGGAACAAATTTGTTGTACCCCTCGAGTTCGTGATCGGTGACGTCGAAAAAAATGGTGCCATCAGTGCATTCGGTGCGCTGGCGCAGAATCTCGATGGAGAGTTCGTGCCGCCGCAGCAGCGGAGGCAGCAACGGCGCGACAAAAGGCGCCTCTAATATTTCGGCCAGGGGTTTGGCGGCAAGAAGAGGGATAAGGTTGGGTACAAATTTGTCGGGTGCGGATTCAATGACCATCGTCAGTTTCATGGCCGGAGCTTGCATCTCAACCGCGGTCTTGGCGTCCGGGTAGAGCGCGCCATCGATCACGTCGGTCCAGTGAATAAGATCCGCCACCGGTGCAGGGTCGAAGCCGAAACGCTGTTGCGCGATCATGGCGATGAAACTGCAGCAGGACTTGAAATCAGGATCGTAAAATTTACGATTGCTCTGGTCGCGCTCGAAGTGAGCCGCATCCTCGGGCGACAAAAATGCGCTCTCGTGATGGTCGAACCACCAATTTATTTTAGGGGAACTCGAGTACTTGAAATCGACAATCGCATTTTCGTCGCCGTTGAAATGGGATTCGTCAAAGAGCGCGCCGGCGCGATGCAACAGTCCGGAAAAAATGAAATCTGCATCCTGCCGGATGCGTTCACGGTAGAAGCGGGAAAACAATGCGGCCGAACAGGCTCCGTCAAAACATTTATCGTGGTAGAAGACTTTGACTTTCAATCCATGCCCCAATCGTACAGAAATTCCCGCCGCCGACACGCCTGCTGCAGCGCATTTCGGACAACCGGGGAAAGCTAATAGGAATGACAGCTTAGGGGACGAAAGTCAAGCGCAGCCAATTAATTTTGCCGAATTTTCACAACCGGGGCCTGATACGCATGCTTGCGAGGTGCGGTGACTAGTGTCTATCCGACCTGCTTTTCGGCCAAATCACCGATCACTGGCAGCTTGAAGGTTTGTCCCTGATTCGCCTTGACCACCAGGATGATCCAAACGACAAATCCGCCTAACATAACCAGTGGCCAGGTGAGAATCGTCAGGAATCCCAGAAATGGCATATGGGCCATGATGCGAAGGCCGAACCAGAGAATCCACCAGGCAACGTTAAAAAAGATTGATTGCCAGGCGTGAAAGCGTACGAAACGGCTGCGATTGTAGGGCTCCAGCACAAGAAAGAGGATAGCGGGAATGATGGTGAAGTAGGCCAGCATGCCGGCAACGTTATCTGCCAGGCCTGCTCCGGCAGGTTGCGCAACCGCCACGGCGGCGCCGCCGCTACATGCCGCACATGTGGTCATGCCATCGGCAATCTGGGTTCCACACCGATTGCAAAATGCCATAAAGCCTCCTTCGTATTTCCCCTCAAATTCCCCGCCTCGCATAGGCATCACGCGATAGGGTCGGAAGAACGATGCGGCAAAGTACCAGAAAAAACCTCGGGAAGCAATCCACAATTTGATAAGCCATCTACTGGATTTAGACGGCGGAACTTCGGCTGGAGGCAAATTGTCCAATGAGCGGCAGCTTCAGCATCTCGCCTTGCAGGGCTTTGGTTACCAGTACGGCCCAGACCACGAACAGAGCAAACGCGAGCAGCAGAGAAATCAGCACAACCAGTAGTGGAGAAACAACCGCAAAACACAGGAGCATGGTGGCGATACCAACCAGAAAAAAGACGATGCACTGAATGGAATGAAAGCGCAGGAACCGGTTATTTTTGTAAGGTTCGACCAGAAGGAACACAATTGCCGGCAGCAGGAAGTAGGCCAGAGCGCCGCCCAGCGTCTCCGGCAACACTCCCACAGTCCCGCGAGCGCGCTCGGCGGCTTTCATGGAGCGGCCGCAACCAGGGCAGAATCCAGCGGCATCGGGCATCAGGGCAGCGCAGTCAGGACAGGAGATGGACATGAAAACTCTTCAGACTGCCCGGTCTCTCTTGCGGGCATCTTCTTTTCCGGAATCCTTGCGGGTAAGTTCCTTGTGTCCGTTAGCCTTGCCGCAATCTTCGCAAAGGCCGTATATCTGGAAGGTGTGCCGGGTGGTGGTGTAGTGATGGCGGCGGCCAATTTCTTGTTCCAGTTGCTCTACTTCGTGGGAGAAGAATTCCACCGAGCCGCCACATTCGGTGCAGACCATATGGTGATGGCTACGACGGTTGTACTGGTGTTCGTAGCGGGCAATGCCGTCGTGGAAGGCAACCTCGCTCGCCAGTCCGCATTCCGCCAGTAATTTGAGCGTGCGGTAAACCGTGGTGTAGCCGATGCCGGCATCTTTTTTCTGCACGATGCGGTGCAGTTCGTCGGTGGAGAGGTGGTCGCGGGTTTCCAGGAATGATCGCAGAATGGTGTCACGCTGCGCCGTCTGCTTCAGGCCAACGCGCTTCAGGTGGCGATGCAGAATTTCCTGGGCCTCTCGCACCATCTCGCGCGAGATCGAAGGCTGGTCATCGATGCGCTTCTGCAGCATGAATGGTCAGGATAGCATCGGTATCTTGAAAATGAAATTCATTTTCAGCAGTTTCAATCCTTCCTTACCGGTCGCCGCTGCGGGCGGCTGCTAGAATCATCTGTTCATGAGCACTTATCCCGCCACACGCGTCCCAGTCGCGCGGCGCTCGACCGGAGCACGCATAGCCCTATGGGGGCTGTTGATTCTGCTGCTGCTAGCGGTCGGCGTGGCCAGTTACGGGTATTTCGTTGCACGCGCCGCGCTGCCGCAACTGGATGGAACGCTTCACGTAAAAGGATTGTCAGCGGCGGTGAAGGTGACGCGCGACGGCCACGGCGTTCCCACCATTGAAGCCGCCTCGCTGGAAGATTTGTTTCTTGCGCAGGGCTATATCACAGCGCAGGACCGCTTATGGCAAATCGACATCATGCGGCGATTTGCCGGCGGGGAACTCTCAGAAATTCTCGGCGAGGACACGCTTAAGATCGATCGCGAACAACGCATCCTGGGTTTACGAGCCTCTGCGAGGAAATCATTGCAGATGGCCAGCCCTCGCGACCGCTCTTACTTTGATGCCTATGCCCGCGGGGTGAATGCTTTTATCGAGAACCAGGGCAGCGGACTTCCTCTCGAGTTCCGCATCTTGAAGTACCGTCCCAAACCCTGGCAGGCGGAAGATTCCATCGTCATCGCCAACCAGATGGTGAAGGATCTGAATTTTTACACTTTCGGCGACATGCTTTCCCGCGAGAAGGTTCTAGCCAAACTGGGCCCGGAACTCACCGCCGATCTTTATGTAAACCGCTCCTGGCACGATCGCCCGCCCACCGTGATGCGGGAAGACTTAAACGATCAGGTAAACCAGGGTGACACTGACGAGGAAGACGACGAGGACGAAGGACCCGACAATTCGGTCACTCGCGAGCAAACCACGGGCACAGAAATCTGGGCGCAGCGTTCTCCTGAAGCGGTGAATGGCTCCAACGACTGGGTGGTTTCCGGAGCACACACCGTTTCTGGAAAGCCCTTGCTGTCGAATGACATGCACCTGGGCCACCAGATGCCTAATCTTTGGTATGAAGCGCACTTGAAGTCAGGCAATCTTGATGTCGCCGGAGTGACTCTGCCGGGAATGCCGTACGTCATCGTCGGGCACAACCAGCACATCGCGTGGGGTTTTACCAACGTCGGCCCTACGGTCGCGGATGCGTTCATCGAAAATTTCAACGCGCAGGGAGCCTACCAGACGCCGCAAGGATGGCAGCAGCCCGAGCATCGCGCGGAAGTGATCCACATCAAAGGCAAGCCCGATGTCACCTTGGACGTGCAATCGACCCGGCACGGTCCCATCATCACCGGCATTATTCCCGGCGAAACCCGGCAGATTGCGCTGCGCTGGACTTTGTATGACGGATTGCACATGGTGTTCTTCGATGTGGATTCAGCACAGAACTGGGATGAATTCCGCAAAGCATTTTCACAACTCGATGCGCCCGGACAGAACGTTGTCTATGCAGACATCGACGGGAACATTGGCTACCAAGCGACCGGACGGATTCCGATCCGCGCTTCCGGGGATGGCAGCCTTCCGGCTAGCGGGGCAGACGACGCTCATGAATGGACTAGTTACATTCCGTTCGACAAGATGCCCAGCATTTTTAACCCCTCCTCCGGCGTCATTGCCACGGCGAACGGCCGCATCACTCCGGACGGTTATCCCTATTCCGTCAGCTCGCATTGGGAAGCACCCTGGCGTACGGAGCGCATTTATCACATCCTCGAATCCGGACGGAAATTTGCACCCTCCGACATGCTCGCTTTGCAGAATGATGTTCACTCCGAGAATGATCTGTTTGCGGCAGAGCGTTTTGTGTACGCGATTGACCATGCCGCGAAACCGTCGGCCCGCGCCAGGCAGGCGGCGGAAATCATGCGCAACTGGGACGGCCGTATGCTTGCCTCCTCCGCCGCACCCACCCTTGCCGTACGGTCAGCCCAGGAGTTAACCCGGCTTTTGCTGGAACCGCGTCTGGGCGTAGCTCCAGAAAATCCCAGAGAACAAGAAACCACTTTGAGTTGGAAAACTTACGCCTGGCAAATGCACACGGTGTGGTTGCAGAATGTTTTGCTGCATCAACCCAAACGCTGGTTGCCGGAAAAATTTCCGAACTACGACGAATTGCTGGCCGCCGCCGTGGAAAATGCGGTTAGCCGCCCGGAGGCTCCGCAAGATATTGCTTCCTGGCACTGGGGCGGCATTAACCAGGTAGAGATTGACCATCCGGTTCTGGGCAAAATCCCGTTCATCCGTCACTGGGCTGCACCCGGCATCAACCAGCAATCAGGCAGCGGGTACACCGTGAAAGCGGTTACCAGCCATCATGGGCCATCGGAACGCTTCACCGCCAACCTGGCGGACCTCGATCAATCAACTTTGAACACGGTGACCGGGCAAGCCGGAAATTTCCTCAGCCCGTTTTACATGGATCAATGGAAGGCCTGGTACGAAGGTTCCACCTTCACTCTGCCGTTTACATCGCAAGCGGTGCAGGTGAGCGGCGCACACCACATCACGCTGGAACCATCGCAATAAGTAATAAGCGATTATTCCGGATCAGAAAAAATCGATGGCCTTCACGTCGATAATCTTGCCCGTGATTTCGATTGTCCCGGTGGAGATATAACTGGTAATCAGCAGGCTGTCTGTGGTGGTGTCGTAAACTCTCAGGTTTCCGCCCTCGGCAACATACTCCACATCGCGACTGGTAAAGCTTTGCAGCCCGGTCACGTCTCCGTTATCCGGCGGAATGACCGCGGTCGTATTCCCTGGCATCGTGGTATCGAAAATGGAGAGGCAACCGCGCACTTCTCCCTGCGGATTGTTCACATTTCCGATCGTGGTGCAATTGTACGAGCCAATGAAGAGTTGGCCGTTGTTGCTCATATCAATGCGGTTGTGGTAGCCATCGGTAATGACCACGCTGCTGATCAGGGTCAGCGAGCCAAGATCTATGGCATCGAGGCGTCCGCAGGTTGTGGCCGCAGTGGTTTCGCCGGCGCAAGAACTATTGATTGGGGAATTGCCTGCGACATAGAGAGTGGATCCGTTCAGCCATCCGATGGTTGCACCATCCACCGGGATGGGGCTTCCCACCAGCGTCATATTCGCCAGGTCGAGTACCTGTACGCTGGCGGTGGCGCTTCCGCTGCCGCACTCTGGACCACAGTTGAGGATGTAGGCCGTGCTGCCGTCGCTGCTGAAGACGCCATAAACCGGGCGATCAAATCCCTGCAGTGTGACCGTCGCCGGACTGGGAGTATTCACCAGCAAAGGATAGAAAATGGTCAAAGCGTTGGAGTCATTGCTGAATACTAGAAACTGCGATCCGTCCGGACTCGAAACTAACGTTTGTGCGCTCGGAACTGCCACGGTGTTGGCAACTCCGCCGCCGGTGATATTCATCACGATGACCGCCCCCGGAGCCGACCCTGTCAGCGGCGCTGACGGCACCGCCGCGTAACCGTAAATCGTGCCGGGCGCCACCATGCTGGTCGTTGGTCCGGGTAGCGAAACGCTCCCCGTGGTAGTTTCGGTTTTCGCGTTCACAACCACAACACTGTTGGTGACCGTATCGAGAGAAAGCAGGGTGGCTCGGTTGGGCGATATCGCCATTAGCCCAGGAGAACTTCCTGCGCTGATGCCTCCTCTCGCCAGGGTATCGAGCATGCCGTTAACAATGAGCAGTCCGGGCGTTGCGGTCGGAGTCGATGCCCCCTGCGACGCCAGTACGCGGGTCGTCAATCCGCTCGGTGGCTTGTAGACAGAACTGTTGTAGGAGCTGCAGGAGAAAAAGCTGAGGCTACTCAAAAACACTACGAATACGAGCGCGACTCTCTTCAAACAGGGAACTCCTAACGACATGAAAAATGGAGATTTAGGTGCGAAATAGCGGATTATAGCAGACCTGAAACTTCCCTTCACTGGCGCGGTATAAACATTATTGTCGGCAAATGTTTCAGCACACTCACGAAAGCTTAGATGCGCGTCCCGCACCGATCCTGTATTCTGAGCAAGCATATGGCGGCTGACCTTATTGCGCGTATCAAGCAGTCCCCCGTTCTCTGCGACGGGGCAATGGGAACCCTTCTCTATTCCAAGGGTGTGTTCATTAACCGCTGCTATGACGAGTTGAATTTGTCGCAGCCCGACCTGATTCGCGGCATTCATCACGAGTATTTGCAGGCTGGGGCAGAGATCATTGAAACTAACACTTTCGGAGCGAATGCCTTCCGCCTGGCGCGGCACAGTATTGCCGACAAAGTTCATGAAATTAACCGGGCGGGAGCGCGGCTTGCGAAAGAAGCCGCCAAGAGCTTCGATGTCTGGGTGGCAGGATCGGTTGGCCCGCTGGGCACCAGAATTGAGCCGTTGGGTAAAACTTCCTTTGAAGAAGCACGTCAAGCGTTTCGAGATCAGATCGCGGCACTGGCAGAGGGCGGCGTCGATGTGCTGATGATGGAAACCTTCGGCTACCTCGAGGAACTTCATCAGGCCATGCTGGCGGCGCAGGACGTCGGCGCGAAATTGCCTATGATCGTGCAAGTCACGATCGATGAGGACGGCAACTGTCTGGATGGTTCGACCCCGGAAAATTTCGCTCCTCGGCTGGAGGAGTGGGGCGCGGATGTCATTGGTTGCAATTGCAGTGTAGGCCCCGTTGCCATGCTGGACGCCATCGAGCGCGTCCGCGCCGTCAGTTCCCTGCCCCTGGCAGCGCAGCCCAACGCGGGCATTCCGCGATCGGTGGAAGGTCGAAACATTTATCTCTGCTCGCCCGAGTACATGGCGAGCTACGCGCGCAAGTTTGTCGCCGCCGGCGCCCGCATTGTGGGCGGATGTTGCGGAACCACTCCCGACCACATTCGCGTGATGAAGTCCGCGCTGCGGGTGGGCGAAGCTCGCGGCAAAACCGCATCGGCACACGTTGTAAGTGCGAACGCTCCCAAGCCCGCACCGGCTCAACCTCTGCAACAACGCTCGCTCCTCGGCGCCAAGATTGCCCGCGGAGAGTTCGTCACCATGGTCGAAGTAGTTCCGCCGAAAGGTATCGACGTTCGCAAGGAACTCGAAGGCTCGCGCTTCCTGAAGTCGGTCGGCGTCGACGCGGTGAACATTCCGGACAGCCCGCGCGCCTCCGCCCGCATGAGCAACCAGGCCCTATCGCTGTTAATGCAGCGCGAGGCCGGCATCGAAGCCATTCTGCATTACACCTGTCGCGATCGCAATGTCTTGTGCATCCAGAGTGATCTTCTGGGCGCGGCCGCAGTCGGCATTAAGAATCTGATCTGCATCACCGGCGATCCTCCCAAGATGGGGAACTATCCCGACGCCACGGCCGTGTTTGACGTGGACGCCATCGGCCTGGTCAACATCGTCCACAACCTGAACCGTGGCCTGGATCTTGGTGGCAATCCCATCGGCGCAGGCACCGGCTTCGTAATCGGCGTAGGCGCAAATCCCGGCCTCACCGATTTGGATGAAGAAATTCGGCGCTTCGAGTTCAAAGTGCAAGCGGGCGCGGAGTACGCAGTCACGCAGCCCGTCTTCGACATCCGCCTGCTGGAAAATTTCCTGCGCCGGATCGAGCAATTCCGCATTCCCGTCGTGGCCGGAATATGGCCGCTGGTCAGCGTCCGCAACGCCGAATTCATGAAAAACGAGTTGCGCGTTTCAGTTCCGGACTCGATTCTGGAACGCATGCAGCGCACAACCACTCCACAGGCCGCCCGTGAGGAAGGCATCGCCATTGCCCGCGAGATGCTTATTGCAGTTCGCAACACCGTGCAGGGCGCGCAAATCAGCGCGCCCCAGGGTCGCTACAGTTCTGCTGTGGATGTGCTGGAAGCGCTGGGAACGAAAACACCCGCCACCGCCTAGATTTCCCTTTGCGGTACGCGCGAAGGTACATTCATAGAATATTCATCAAAATATGCTGGACATGCCGCTCGCCCGGTTGCATACAATAGTGGAAGGAGTAAACCCCGTTGCCTAAATTTGAAGACTGCCTTCAGCGGCTGGAAAAAATTGTCCAGGAACTGGAAAAGGGAGACGTACCTTTGGAAACCTCCCTCACCCTCTTCGAAGAAGGCATGCATCTCTCTTCCAATTGCCGGAAAGAACTGGAACAGGCCGAAGGCAAAGTGGAAATCCTGCTGAAGAAAAACGGGAAGCTCCAGCCCGAACCGTTTGAGGTCCCGACCGAGAAAGCCTCTGCCCGCAGGTAGTTGTCGAACTCGTCGTGACCGTTGAGTTAGAACGTCTGTGGTGCAGTGGTTCCGAACCCTTCCCCGCAGCCCTAGTCCGCAGTAACTGACCGTTACCAGTCAGGAGGATCTATGGGCTTCAGCATCGTTGTTCTCGAAAGTGATCCCAAACTCGCTCAATCCCTCGCCGGCGGCCTCTCGTCGCACTTCAATCCGATTCATCTGGCGCATTCTCGCGACGAAATGCGCGAACGCGTCTCCGGCAATCGGCCAGAGGTTGTCATTCTCGACATGGAGTATTCTCGTCTTACCGACGTCCGCAGCTTGCATCAGGATTTTCCCACCTTGCCTATCGTCTGCACCTATCGCATCCCCGATGACGAACTGTGGATTGCCGCCCTGGAGGCCGGCGCCAGCGACGTTTGTCCCGCCGGCGACGTTAAGAATGTTTTGAACTCCGCCCTGCGCAGCATGGCAATCGCCAAAGCTGCTTCCGCGTAATTCTTTAGATGCGGCTCAATCCCTCTTTAAACCAGGGCGCGCTCGGCGCCTCTTTTTAACTTCTGCATCCGCCTTGTTATACTCACTGCTCCATGTTGCAGGAGACTCTCGAACAAGGGCGAACCCTAACCGACGCAGCCCTCGACCGTTTGATTCCGCTCGAAACCGAGCATCCCGTCTCCATTCACAAGGCTATGCGTCACAGCGTATTTGCCGGCGGCAAGCGCTTGCGGCCTGTGCTCTGCATGGAAGCCGGCCGCCTGATCGCAAAATCTTTTCCTGAAAAAATCGAGGAACTGGGCGCGGCGCTGGAAATGCTTCATACCTACTCGCTGATTCATGACGATCTCCCCGCCCTCGACAATGACGATCTGCGGCGCGGCCGTCCCACCTGCCACAAAGTTTTCGGCGAAGCCATTGCCATTCTGGCGGGCGACGCGCTGCAAACCCGGGCCTACGAAGTGTTGGCAAATCTCGACCGTCCGCCCGAAGCTCGCGTTCGCATCATCGCCGAGATTGCTCGCGGCACCGGCACCATCGATGGCATGATCGGCGGCCAGGTCGTCGACCTTGAAGCCGAGCACACCAAACCCACTCCCGAGATGCTCGAATACATCCATCGCGCCAAAACCGCCGCGCTCATCACTGCCAGCCTGGTCAGCGGCGGAATCTACGGCGGAGCCAAAGATAGTGACGTAAACCGACTACGCGCCTTCGGCCAGTCCATCGGATTAGCTTTTCAAATTGTGGACGACGTCCTCGACATGACCCAAACCTCGGAACAACTCGGCAAAACCGCCGGCAAAGACACTGCCGCCCAGAAAGCTACCTATCCCGCGCTTTTCGGTATCGAGGAGTCAGAGCGTAGAGCCGATTCGCTGGTAAAAACCGCCTTCGAGGAACTGGAAAGCTTCGGCGACCGAGCCGACACATTGAAAGAGTTGGCACGCTATCTGGTCGAGCGCAAGAAGTAACGACCGTCACAAACGTAATGTTTCGCGTTGCGGCCTGGTATGTTCTAATGTCTCACGGCGATGGAGTTCGCCATAACCGCCCGACACCAGCATTCTCGGGCTGATAACTCCTACAAAATCTTAGCCACCGATTTGTAGGAGAAGCTCCATGCTGAAAAACTTTCTCGCCATCTCCGTCGCAGCTATCCTCGGCGCGAATCTGCGTTACCTCCTGAGCCGAATTGCTGCACGCGAACTTGGCCCCGTCTTCCCTTACGGAACGCTCATCATCAACATTCTCGGCAGCTTCATCGTCGGCCTCTTCCTCATCTGGACCACCGAACGCGTCCTCATCGATCCGCACTGGCGGCTGATCGTTGTCATTGGGTTCTGCGGATCCTTCACCACCTTCTCCAGCTACGCTTTCGAAACCATGGCCTTCTTCGATCACGGCCAGTGGGGACTGATGCTGGTCAACATTCTCAGCAATAATATTTTGTGTCTGGGTGCGGCGTTGGCCGGCATGGCGCTGGCCCGGGTGCTGTAGAATTGGCGGACGCATGGCCGTGCAAATCACCATCTATTTGAATGAAGCCGACCAGTGGCGGCATCGCCCGCTGCATATGGAAATCCTCAACTACCTGCGGCAGGAAAATGTTTACGCCGCAACCGCCTTCCACGCCGTCGCCGGATTCCTGGGCCGCCATCGCGTAAAAACCGCGCATATGGTCGAGGCCGGGGGCAAACTGCCCGTCGTTATAACGTTCGTCGACACCGACGAACATGTGGCGCGCGTTCTGCCTCAGTTAAAGGAAATGGCGGCGAACCGGCTGATCGTCCGCGAGAACGTGGTGCTGGAGCAGGGCAATTTGGAGCAAGGCAACCTTGACTGAAACTTCTTCGCCTTCACTCGACATACTCGCCATAGCCGCGCATCGCGACGACGTAGAGCAGACCTGCGGCGGCACCATGCTGAAGGCCGCGCAACGCGGCCAGCGCACCGGTATCCTGGATCTAACCCGAGGCGAGTCCGGCACCCGTGGCACCGCCGAAGATCGCGCCCGCGAAGCCGGCGACGCAGCGAAAATTCTCGGTGCCGGTTGGCGCCGCGCCCTCGACATCCCCGACGGCCGCGTCGAGAACACCTGGGAGAACAGACTGAAAGTCGCCGCCGTAATTCGCGAAACTCGCCCGCGCGTCGTCATCCTTCCATACTGGAAGGGCCGGCATCCCGATCACTACACCTGTTCCGTGCTGGGGTACGAAGCTTGCTTTCTTGCCGGACTTTCCAAGCTCGATCCCGGCGAGAAGAAACTTGCCCCGCACCGTCCCTTCAAAATCATTTACGCGACGCTGTATTACGACGTGCGTCCCACGTTCGTGGTCGACATCACCGCGCAGTTCGAAAACAAATTCGCATCCATCCTCGCCTACAAGTCACAGTTCAGCGATCAGGAAGCGGGCAAGGATCTCTTCCCTGCTCATGATGAAATCCGAACCCGCGTCGACGCCATGGCACGCTTCTACGGCATGCTGGCCGGCGTCACTTATGGCGAGCCCTTTCTTCAAAAGGAAGTAGGGTTGGTGGAAGATTTGCTGGCCATTCCAGTGAAGTCGATCTGAGCTTATGGTAGGGCTGCGAAAATCACTTCTTCCATGCCACCGCCAGCCCATCGCGAATCGGCAGTATCGTCGTGTAGAAATCTTCCGAGGCATACAGCAAACGGTTGAACTCCAGAATCGCTCTGGTTTCCGGTTCCTTCGAATTCTTCTCCGCCACCCGCCCGCTCCACAAAACGTTGTCCGTGATAAACAGCCCACCCTTGCGCAAGCGCGGCGAAACCAGGCGGAGCACCCGCGGATAGTCTTCCTTATCGACATCGTTAAAAATAATGTCGTATTTCTCAGTCTGTTCCGAGAGAATTTCAAGCGCATCGCCGGTATGCAAAGTGACTCTCTTCGAAACTCCGGCGCGATCGAAGTACGCGCGTGCCCGCTCCGCGTTCCTGGAATCGCCGTCGGTGTAGATTACGCTCCCTTTATCTCCCACCGCCTGCGCCCACCAGATGGTCGAATACCCAATGGCAGAGCCCAGCTCGAAAATCTTCTTTGCGCCAATCATCAGCGCGAGTTGCTGCAAAACACGAGCCACTGCCGGTCCGACAATAGGGATGTTGTGTTTGGCGGCATGCGCCTCCATTTCGATCAGCACTTCTTCCCGCCCGGGCAGCATCGAGTACAGATAGTTGTCCACTGGCCCAGTGGTCACAAAAGTATGGTGACGCCATCGCGGGACGCTTATTTTTCCCGAGCCCTTCTGTCGCGGCATAGACCGCTTTGTTTTCATCTTATCGCCTCATCTTTCAAATGTAGTGGTTACAAACCCATCGTAACGCCCGGCTTCATGGTCACAATTTCTACGTTCGGCGCCAGTTTGTGCAACTCAGAGGGACTTCCCGTCAGCACGGGAAACGTGCCGAAATGCATGGGAATGACCGTCTTCGGTTTCAACAGATTACAGGCATAGGCCGCCTCGCGCGGGCCCATGGTGTAGTGGTCGCCAATGGGCAGCATCACAATTTGCGGCGCGTACAACTCGCGGATGATTGCCATGTCACCAAAAACATTGGTATCCCCGGCATGATAGATCTTCACCCCATTCTCGAATTCAATCACGTAACCGCACGCCTCACCGCCATAGATCAGTTGATCGCCATCCTGAATGCCGCACGAGTGGTCGGCGTGGACCATCGTCACTTTAATGTCGCCCACCTTTTGCGTGCCACCTTTATTCATTTCCGCCGTCTTCTTCGCGCCCTTCTTCCCCAGCCATCCGCACATCTCGGGAATGCCGATCACCTGCGGCTCATGCTGCTTGATCACCTCCACCGCATCGCCAATATGATCGCCATGGCCATGAGTCACCAGCAGCACATCCACATGCTTAACCTTTTTCTCAGACGCCGGACACGCAGGATTGTTCATGATCCAGGGATCGATAATGATCGTTTTGCCGCCCGGAGTGACTATGCGAAATGTCGCGTGACCGAGCCATGTAAGTTGTATGCCTTTCAAATCCATAAATGCTGTCTCCTTCGTCTTCAATTGCCCGAATATTCCTAGAAAATGCCCGCGAATCTACGTTTGCGAGCACTTTAGTTTAATATGAAACGCCATGACGGAACTCAAGGTGCTGATCTCGCGGGAGAAGATTGCCCAGCGAGTGGCCGAGCTCGGAGCAGAAATCACGCGCGACTTCTCCGGACAGCCTGTGATTTTTGTGGGCGTTCTGAAAGGCTCTGCCATCTTTCTTGCCGACCTCGCCCGCCAAGTTTCGCTCGACGCCACCTTTGATTTC
The DNA here is from genome assembly GCA_963758565.1 of uncultured Acidobacteriota bacterium. GTDB lineage: Bacteria > Acidobacteriota > Terriglobia > Terriglobales > Acidobacteriaceae > Sulfotelmatobacter. Next base: position 89,111 of record CAVWVX010000004.1, read on the forward strand.
ATCGGCGTCTCCAGTTACGGCAACCGTCCTGACCCCACGCAGGAACTCAAGAGCGGCTGGGACTCCACTGGCGAAGTGAAGCTTACCAAAGACGTGGACCAGTCCATGAAAGACAAGAACGTAATCGTCGTGGAAGATATTCTCGACACCGGCCTCACGCTCACTGTGTTGAAGAAGCTGCTCATGGCACACCAGCCGCGGTCGCTGAAGATTGCCGCGCTTCTCGACAAACCATCTCGCCGCAAATTGCCATTGCAAGGCGATTACGTCGGCTTCACCATCCCGGATGAATTCGTCGTCGGCTACGGCCTCGACTACGCCGAGCGCTACCGCAATCTGGCCGATGTCTGCATCGTCCCGCGAGAGTGAAGCCGTTCTCAGTTCAGTTCTCAGTTCTAGGTTCTGGGTACTAGGTACTAGGTACTAGGTACTGACTCTCGGCTGCTATCATAGAAAAACATGGGTTCTGTTCTGAAGCATGAAAAACACGTGCAGGTCGATCCTCTGTTGCTGGAGGTCTCCGATGTGATGTCGACGTCGCTCGACCTGGATACGACTTTGCGCCGCGTCGCCGAAGTCGTGCGCAAAGTCATCGACTATGAAATTTTCGCCATCCTCCTCTTAAACGAAAAAAACCAGGAGCTCCGCTTTCGCTTCCAGATTGGATATCCCCAGGAATTTGCCGAACGTTCGCGAATTAAAGTGGGCGAGGGAGTCACCGGGCAGGCAGTCGAGCTGGGCCAGTCGATTCTGATCGACGATGTCACCAAGGACCCCCGCTATATCGCCGCGATCCCAAACGTCTGCTCCGAGTTGGCAGTCCCGCTCACCACCAAGAACAGGGTGATCGGCGTGATCGATCTGGAGGCCCGCCACCAGAATTATTTCAACGAAGAACACAAGCGGCTTTTGACTCTGATCGCCTCTCGCATGGCCGCGGGCATTGAAAACGCACAGCTCTATACCCGCACCACCAAGCAGGCGAAAATCCTGCTGCTGCTCAATGAGATTGCGCGCGAACTTACCTCCATCCTCAACCTGGATGAACTGCTCGGCCGCATCGCCGAACTGCTCCGCCGGTTGATCGATTTCCAGATGTTCAGCATTCTTCTGCTCGACTCCTCCGGGGAGAAACTACAACATCGCTTCTCGCTGCGCTTCAACGAAAACGTTCTGGTGAAAAAAGAGATTCCCTTGGGCGTTGGCGTGGTTGGCCATGCGGCGGAGACCCGCCGGGCTATTCTTGTTCCCGACGTCAGCAAAGACCCCCGCTACATTGAAGGCAATCCTGAAACGCGCTCGGAACTCGCGGTACCTTTGATTTACAAAGATAAAGTGATCGGCGTTCTCGACCTGGAACACACCAAGCGCGGCTTTTTCACCGATGAGCATCGCCGCACCGTGACCACGCTCGCCGCTCAGGTCGCCATCGCCATTGAAAATGCCCAGTTGTACGAGGAAATCGCGCGCCAGGAGAAGCGACTGGAGCGCGATTTATCGTTGGCTCGCGAGTTGCAGATGCGTCTGCTTCCGCAGACCCTACCCCGGATGGCGCGCCTGGATTTGGCTGCGAAGTTCTCTCCGGCGCGTGCTATCGGCGGCGATCTTTACGACTTCATTCCCTACTCTTTATCGCGCCTGGGAATTGTGATTGGCGACGTCAGCGGCAAAGGCGCGCCTGCCGCCATCTACGCTGCCCTGGTCAGCGGAATCCTGCGCTCGCACGCGCCCATCGAGCCCGGTCCCGCCGAGATGCTTTCAGCGGTAAATTTGTCCCTCGCCGAGCGCCGCATCGAGGCGCAGTTCGTATCGCTCATCTACGCCGTATGGGACGATGAAACCAGCACCTTGGTCGTCGCCAACTCCGGCCTCCCTCGCCCGGTCTTCGTCCACGATGGCAAGAACAAAGTAATCGAGGCCACAGGACTGCCGCTCGGCCTTTTCGATGATGCCGATTACGATGAGTTCCGTTTCCAGATGAAGCCCGGAGATATGTTCGTCTTCTTCAGTGACGGCATCCTCGACGCGCGCAACCGCCGCGGAGAATTGTTTGGCCGCGGCCGGGTGGAGAAAATTATCGCTGAGTGCGCCGGAAAGTCCGCCAACTGCGTGGTTGACTCGCTCTTCAAGGCCGCGGCCGAACATTCCGCCGGCGTTGAAACCTTCGACGATCAAACCGTGGTTGCGATCATGGTGAAGGATGACGCACCGGGTTCATCCAAACGCAAATGATCCGGCGCTCCGAATTTACGGAATCTTCCCCCTTTTATTCTGAGCGCCCGCCGGGATTCAGATTCCATCCTCAGCGCAAAGGCCTTCTCCGCCGCCGTGCCGATTCCACACTGTATGCCGAAGGCATCGCCCTCTCCAAACTTGCCGAGCGCTACGGCACCCCGCTTTACGTTTACGCCGCCGCCACCATACGCGAACGCCTCGCCGCCTTTCAGAAGGCCTTCCGGTTAATTCCCCACACCATCTGCTACTCCGTAAAAGCGAATTCCAACTTAAGCATTTTGCGCTTGCTGGCGCGCGAAGGCTGTGGCTTCGACGTCGTTTCCGGCGGAGAGCTGGAGCGCGTTCTTGAAGTTGATCGACAAGCTGCCAGGAAAGTTGTCTTCTCCGGAGTAGGAAAGTCTCGCGACGAAATTACAGCGGCGCTGAAAGCCGGAATCCTGATTTTCAACGTAGAGAGCGAATCCGAACTGTGGATCCTCGCGGAATGTGCCGCCCGCTTGCGCAAAGTCGCTCGCATAGCTCTGCGCGTGAACCCCGACGTTGCCGCCGACACTCATCCCTACATTTCCACGGGTCTGCATAAACATAAATTCGGAGTGCCCCTGGCAACTGCGCGAGCCCTTTATGCCAAGGCCTCTTCCGTTCGCTTTCTAGCTGTTGCGGGAGTCAGTGTGCACATCGGCTCTCAGATCACTGATGTTGCTCCCTTCGCAGAAGCAATCCAGCGCGTGGCGGATTTCCTTCGCGCCCTGCGAGCCGATGGACACGCCATTCAATACGTCGATACCGGTGGCGGACTCGGCATCAACTATCAGGCGGAAGAACCGGCATTTGCGGAATACGTTGCCAGCTATGCCCGCGCAGTTGCCCGGCCTCTCCGCGGACTCGGCGTCCATCTGCTGCTCGAACCCGGACGGTCCATCATCGCTCCCGCCGGAATTCTGCTTACATCGGTTCTCTACAGAAAAGCCAACCAGGGCAAACGGTTCCTTGTGGTCGATGCCGCCATGAACGACCTGATTCGTCCCTCCCTCTACAACGCTTTTCACCAGATCGTTCCAGTAGTTCGTCCGGATGGAGGCGCCGCAAGAAAAGAAAAGGTCGATATTGTAGGACCCATCTGTGAGTCTGGCGATTTCTTCGCGCATGATCGCGAACTTCCCCAGACGGAAGAAGGCGAGTTGCTCGCCATTCTCGACGCCGGTGCCTACGGCATGGCGCTCTCTTCAAACTACAACTCGCGCCCACGTCCCGCCGAAGTGATGGTGAGCGGAAGTTCTGTTAAAGTGATTCGCCGCCGCGAAAAGATCAGAGACTTATTTTCCGCCGAACTGTAGCGCCGCCACTGGCGCCTCTATCGCTCTCCCCACTTTAACTTGCTGCGCAGCACATGAAAGAAATCCGCCCCGGTGCGGTACAAGCATACTTGGTGCTCCGAGCGCCGGCAGCGCACCCGGTCTCCATCTTTCAAATCAAGTCCCGGTTGTCCATCCAGGCTCAGATATGCCACTTCCTCATCGCTGCGTAGCAGAATTTCAACCACTGCGGAATCCGGCACGACCAGCGGACGGTGCGTCAACGAATGCGGCGCCACCGGCGTGATCACAAATGCCTTCACCGTGGGCGTCAGCACTGGCCCGCCCGCCGAGAGCGAGTATGCCGTCGACCCTGTCGGCGTGGCCACGATCATTCCGTCCGCACGATAGCTTGAGACAAACGATTTATCCACGAACAAGTCGTAATTGTTCAGGCGGGCCAGCGCCGTCTTGTTTACCACGACATCGTTAAATGCCTTGTAACTTCCCAGGACTTCTTCGCCTCGCAAAAGATCGCACTGCATTAGCGACCGCTGCTCCACCGGCGCGCTGCCTCGCGCCACCTGATCTAACATGTCGAACAACGATGCCAGCGGCACGTCGGTAAGAAATCCCAGCGAACCCAGGTTCACTCCCAGCAGCGGAGCATCCGTCGCCGCCGTATCGCGTACCGCCGACAGCAAAGTTCCATCTCCCCCGAGCACCACCACCAAATCCAATGAACGGGCCGCCATATCCTCGCGCAGCACCTGCTCCTGCCCCTTCGAATACTTCGCGGTCTCCGGGTCAACGATCACCTCGTATCCATGGGCGTGCAGCCATTCCAGAAGTTTAGGGACCGTTTGTGCCACCTCGGCTCGCGCAGGACGCGACACGATAGCGGCAACTTTTTTGGCGCTGGATGAGCTCTGACTTGCCATAAAGGATAGAGGAAACAAGGATTGTACAGAATCTACCGCGGAAAACTTAAACGCTGCAGTCCACCGGCCAGCAACTAAAAAACTGCCCTCAGCAAAAATTCCCGGTTCCCTTCCGCGCCCAGAATCGGCGAATCGATCACATCGGTGATCACGCAATTCAATTCCAGCAGACATTGCCTCACTTTTTCCACCGACGCCAACTGCGCACTCTCGTCGCGCACAATCCCTCCCTTGCCCACCAGTTCCCTTCCTACTTCAAACTGCGGCTTCACCAGCACAATCGCCTCCCGCCCCCGTCGCTCCTCGCTGGATGGAGGGAACGCCGCTCCCACCACCGCCGGAAGCACCAGCGTCACAGAAATGAAAGCCACGTCGATCACCACCAGATCCACTTTTTCCCCCAGCGCGTCACTGGTCAAATAACGCGCATTGGTTCTTTCCAGCAGACGCACCCGCGAATCTTGGCGCACCTTGAAATCCATCTGCCCGTAACCCGTATCCACGGCCACCACGCGCGTTGCCCTGCGCTGCAACAGGCAATCAGTAAATCCCCCTGTGGAAGCTCCCACATCCAGACAAACCTTGCCTGCGACCTCAATGCGCCAGTGCTCCAGCGCCCGCTCCAGCTTCACTCCGCCGCGGCTCACATACTTAAGATCCTCGCCCAGCATGCGGAGCTCGGCCTCCGCATCCACTTGCGCCCCGGCCTTCTCCACCTTCTGACCGTTCACCAAAACTTTTCCCGCAAGAATCAGCGCCTGCGCCCGCTCGCGCGAAGCCGCCAGTTGTCGATCGACCACCAGCTTGTCGAGTCTGATTTTCAATCCGCGCTCACCACACAAAACTTTTCCCAACCTGCACGCTTCGCCTTGCGCGCTTCACCACAGGTTGCAGCACAAAAGTGCCAGCACCCGCTCCGGTGCAAAGTGTTGAACCTTCTCTGCCTGAATCACTTACAAAGATACTGTCTCCCTTTTCCACAGTATTATCCACGGTTGTGTTGAAAACTTTTTAATGTTTCAAAAATGAAAGCCGTCCGCAAGGGACGGCTTTCGCAAAACTCTGCCGCTGTAACTAGCCGGCCACTTCTTCCAGCAACTTCTGGTCGATATCAAAATTGGAATGAACGTTCTGCACATCGTCCTGGTCTTCCAGAGCTTCCATCAACCGAATCATGGTCGACGCTTGCTGTCCTTCCAACTTGATGTAGGTATCCGGGATCATGCTCACGCTGGACGAAGCAGGCTCAATGCCCGCCTTCTTCAAGGCCTCGAGCATAGCTTCATAGTTGGAAGGTGCAGTCAGGATTTCCCAATTTTCGCCATCGTCTATCGGCTCATCCTCGCCGTTCGCTTCGATGATGATATTCATCAGGTCGTCGGCCTTGATCGCCGACTTCGGGATGAGGATGTCGCCCTTCTTGTGGAACATATACGCAACGGCGCCCGCTGAAGCCATGTTGCCGCCATTCTTGCCGAAGCAGTGGCGGATTTCGCTGACCGTGCGGTTCCGGTTATCCGTATTGATGTCCAGCAATATCGCTACGCCCCCTGGCCCGTACCCTTCCAGGGAAAACTCCTCGTAAGTGGCCCCCGGCAGTTCGCCGGTCCCGCGCTGAATGGCGCGCTTAATGTTATCTTGCGGCATGTTCTCGCTCTTGGCGGCGAGGATGGCGCCACGCAGACGGGGGTTCGTATCAGGATCGCCGCCGCCGTTCTTCGCGGCAATGCTGATTTCCTTGATCAGACGGGTAAAAATCTTGCCGCGCTTGGCGTCCAGCGCGCCCTTCTTGTGCTTGATTGTGGCCCACTTTGAATGGCCGGACATGGCTAGACCTCGGGTTCAATTTTCTTGATTGATGCGGAATTCGCCCTTAGAAGAAATCACAGGCTGCCTCGATTTTCACGCAGGCGAACCCGAATTATAACATGGCGGCTTTGCCCTGCCACTCCATGCCAGGACTTATGCCTTCGTATCTTCAATGTTCTACGCACTTCGGCCGTCGCCGGCACTACTACGCCACATGCCCGTGGCCCGATTCGGTTATTGACGGCGTCCGCCCCGCACCCCTACCATGCCAGCGGGGAATTTTCGCTGCATGACGGGCCAAGTAATCGGTCACTACCGGGTCATCGAAAAGATCGGCTCGGGAGCCATGGGCGAGGTCTTCCGCGCTCACGATGAACGCCTGGGACGCGACGTTGCCCTCAAGCTGATCCGCCCCTCCTCCAGCGCCAATCCCGATCACCTGCGCCGCTTCGAACTGGAAGCCCGGGCCGCCGCCGCGCTGAACCATCCCAACATCGTCGCCGTCTACGATGTCGGCGTCCACGAAGGGTACCCCTACATTGTTTGCGAACTGCTCCACGGCAAAACGTTGCGTCAATTGCTGGCCGATGGCCCGCTGCCCGTACGCGCCGTTGTCGATTACTCGCTTCAAATCGTTCAGGGACTCATCTCCGCCCACGATCACCGCATCGTTCACCGCGATCTGAAGCCGGAAAACTTATTTGTTACCGACGATGGCCGAATAAAAATTCTCGACTTCGGTGTGGCCAAGCTCCAGTCCGCGCCCGATGACAACGATCGCACAGTCGAGCAACTCACCACCGTTACCAAGAGCGGCTCCGTTATTGGCACGGTCGCTTACATGGCGCCTGAGCAACTGCGCGGCAAAGCGGTCGATCACCGCAGCGATATCTTCAGCCTGGGTGCGATCCTCTACGAGATGCTGACCGGCCGCCGCGCCTTTCGCGGCGAAACCGAAGTCGACACCATTACTGCCGTGCTTCGCGAAAATCCTCCGGCCGCCAATCTGGAAGAAGCCAGCATTCCCGCCTCGTTTCAGCAGATCGTCCACCACTGTCTGGAAAAAGAACCGGAGAAGCGCTTCCAGTCGGCCCGCGACCTCGGCTTCGCTCTCGAAACCTTATCCGATGTTTCCGGAACACGGCCGCGTAGAAGTTCAACGCGATCCCATTCTCATTTATTGCCTTGGGCTCTCGCCGCATCACTGCTGGCGACCACCATGGTGGCGCTCTTCATGAACTGGCAGCCTCGCGCCCAATCCCCTTCCTATCATCGCTTGACCTTTGAACAGGGCACTATTTATTCGGCCAGGTTCGCTCCCGACTTTCACTCCATCGTCTACGGCGCCGCCTGGAACAAGAAACCTCTGCAGATTTTCTCCACCATCGGCGATTCCCTTTTAACCCAGCCGCTGGAGGTCAACGACGCCAGCCTCTTAGCTGTATCTCGTAACGGCGAACTCGCCCTCACCCTGCACGGAGTGCACACTTCGCATCTCGGCATAGATAAAGGCACGCTGGCTCGCTCTCCCCTCGCCGGCGGCTCGCCTCGCGAAGTTCTCGAAAACGTTTCCTGGGCGGACTGGAGTCCATCGAACGAGTTGGCCGTGGTTCATCATGCCGCAGGGCATGACCGAATCGAATACCCCATTGGCCGGATTTTGTTTCAGAACGGCGGCGGCTGGATTAGCCACATTCGTCTCTCCCCGCAAGGCGACAGAATTGCTTTCATCAATCACCCCTCGCTGTGGGACGACCGCGGCGTTGTCGCCCTCGTCGACACCGCCGGCAAAATTAACATTCTCACTCCCGAGTTCGATTCAGCCGACGGTCTTGCCTGGGCCCTCGATGGAAAGGAAATCTGGTTTACCGCCGCCGCTAGCGGCTACACCCGCAGTCTGCTGGCAGTGAATGCCGCCGGAAAAATGCGCACCATCTTAATTATTCCATCAGGCATGACTTTGCAGGATATTGCGCCCGATGGCCGGGCCCTCGTCAGTCTGGACTCAGAACGCCTTTCCATGGCAACTTCTCCCGACAAGGGCAAAGCGTTTGATATTTCCTGGCATGATTGGGACATCGCCAAGGACATTTCACGCGACGGTCAATCGGTTCTTTTCGAAGACGCCAGCGAGGCCGCGCCCGCCGATTATGCCGTGGCCATTCGCAAGATCGACGGCAGTTCCCCGGTTCAGTTGGGAGAAGGCAGCGCAGGTGGACTTTCTCCCGATGGCAAGTGGGCCATCGCCATTCTCGCGGGCAATCCGGTGCGGGTTAAGTTATATCCCACAGGGCCCGGACAACCCCTCGACATTCCGGTCGAGGGACTGGAAGTCCACAACGGCTCCTCTCATTTTCTACCCGACGGTAAAAGCATTACTCTGAACGCCAATGAGCCCGGCCATGGCGTGCGCTGTTATATCGTCAGCCTGAATGGAGGAAAACCAATTCCAATTACTCCCGAAGGTGTGACGGGCGGACTGGTTTCCTCCGACGGCCAGTTCATGATTTCCAGCGGCGGTTCGGCGATTGCGGTTTATCCCATCGCTGGAGGAGCGCCGCACTCGATTCCCGGCCTCGAAGACGACTTCACTCCCCTGCAATGGTCGGAAGACAATCGGTCAGTTTATGGCTACATTCCCGGACGGATTCCAACCGCGGTCTACAAAGTGAACTTGTCCACCGGCGAGAAGACCATCGTTCAGCAACTTCAGCCGGAGTCAACCACTGGGGTCGTCCTCATTGCGCCCGTGGTCCTCACCCGCGATGGCTCTCGCTTTGCTTACAGCTACTATCAGGTCTTCTCGGCGCTCCACGTTATTTCCGGCTTGCGCTGACTTTCAGCTTCCCGTTTAATTCAGCGGCCCGGCAAAATCTTTCGCCACATAATGAAAAAAGATTGAAGTGGACGTTTGTCCCTCCGGCAAAGGATGCCGGTGGTGAGGAACCTTGGTTCCGCGATACACCAATCCATCGCCAGGAGCTTGATAAACCGCGGTCTCGCCGTTTCCGGTATCAAGGCGTATCGGCCATGGCGTCGCCAGTTCCGGTTCCGGGGAATAATCCAGGCATAACGTCACGCTGAATTCGCATTGCTCGCGGTCGGTGTGCTTCTTCAACTCCGCGCCGCTCAGGTAAGACGCTAAATATACATAAGAGGGCTTGATCGCTTCGCCGGCAATGGCCGCTACTACTGGAACAATCTGGGAGTGAAAGAAGCGCGCTACGCTCTCGTTATGGGCTACGTAACGTCGCGAACTTTGTTCGTCGCCCAACCGAATTTCACCCCGCCGAATCGCGTGGCGATAGTAGCGGCGTAAAGCCGCAATGTGAAAGGGATGGATCAGGTTACCGACGGGCACGTACTTTTTGTCGCGAAAGTGCTCCGCCAGTTTTCTTGCCCGAGAGGACCATTCTGCCTTCTGTCGCTCATCGTAATCCGCCGGCACAAGAATTCCAGCCTGCGCCAAAAGCAAGCGCGCGTCGGGAGGAAACGATGTCATTACCGGCTCTCCCCGACGGAGGTGCGAGATTAGTTCTTCGAGTCTCGGACTCAGCCAAAAAGGCTGCAGGGCTCCAGTCGATGCTTCCCGCACCCACGCAACTTTTCCGTGCAGGTCGAAATTCGCCACCAAATCCCGGCGATTTTCCAGCTCAGCGGGCAACACCCCCGCGGAAAACACCGAACATCCTGGATTTAAAAACAAAGTCTCTTGCAGCAAATCTTTCCGCCATGACTTTATTTCGAAGCGTCGCGGAATCAGGTGCAACGGCAATTCATCCAGCAGGCAATGGAACAGCCCGGTGGACAGGGCCGCGGTCAATGTTTGCCGCGGACCTCTGCCCATCAGGCTTGCCATCCACTCAAGCCATGCCGTGTCTCTTAATTGTGAAGCCATCCGTTTAACGTGAAGCGGCTGTCGGCGAATGCCTGCGAAGGACAACTCACCGGAGTAATCTCGTGCAGCACGGAGCACGGGAAAAACACGATTTGGTTTTGTTGCGGCACGATTTTTTGGTAACTTCCGGCGCCAGCGTGCAAGTGGCCATCGGAACTATCGTGCAATCGCAACTCGCCGCCTTCAAACTGCCGCGGCTCACCGTGGAAGAAATAAACAAACGTCAGCCTGCGTGACGCAATCAGCTCCTGCGCATCGTCACAGTGAGCGCCGAAGAAGTCGCCGTCGTTACTGGCTGTGATTTGCGCTTCCGTGCGTGTGACCGGAAACTCTTCCATACCTAACCGCTCCAGCACTCTCGGCAACACCGCGCGAATGCGCTCCAGAATCACATTCTCATGCTTTCCCAGATCCATCAGCACGCGTGAGCGGCGGTGATCGTAGTCGGTCACTCCGGGATCTCCGCTGGGCGAGATCACCTCACTCGAGCGGAAATCTTTTTCATGCTGCTGTGTGTAGGAAACTAACGCTTCGAGTTCCTGCGGTGCGAGAAATTCATCCAGCACCACGCACTGTGCCCGTTTCGGCCTGTCGAGCACGCTTACGCTCGTCGACTGTTTCGCATGTTGCTCCACCGTGAGCGGATGCAATCCGCTGGGCGGTTGTGGTCCGCTGGGCGGTTGCGGGCCGGATGGCGGATCATTCATTGGCGGGCGGCGTATGGACGGCGGTTGTGGCCCGCTCGGCGGCTGCGGTCCCGGCGGATTGCTCAGCGGCACTTTAGTGGATGGGGGTTGCGGCCCCGGCGGACTTTTTAGGGGCGTGCTGGAGGGCGGTTGCGGGCCGCTGGGCGGTTGTGGTCCGGTGCTGGGTGCGGTGTTCAGTGGGACCGGCTCTTGCACGCCCGCAGCAAATCCTGCGCCGGACAATATTTGCTCGACGATGCTGCCGCCGAGTAACGTGAATGCGCGCTGCGCCACGGTTTCGCCGACCGAACGTGCTATGACGGCTTCAACGGCGGTTTGGGTTTCGGGATTGCTGTTGCACGCTGCTCTGGAGTTTTGCAGGATGCTCATCAGCAACTCGCGCTCGCGCGGAGTCAGAATTCGCTCATCCTGCAGCAAGGTTTCGGAAAAGGCGTCGAGAATCTGCTTCCCAGTCATAAAGGCACACTCCTCCCTCAATTTGGTGGAACGTTTTTAGTTCCGTTGGGCGACTAGGGAAGCGGACGCGGAGACAGTACCACTAAACCAGAAAACTTTCAAAGAAATTTCATCGACTCGCACGGAGAAAATTGTGGCGGAAAAAAATTGGCGGAAAAAAAATTAGCGGCCAGCCATGGCGCCGACCATGGAATGGAAAATCTTCATGCCGTCCACCCCGCCTAACTCGGGCTCGGAGGCGCGTTCGGGATGGGGCATCATGCCCACCACGTTGCCGCCGGCGCTGCAGATGCCGGCGATGTTATCCAGCGAGCCGTTGGGATTGGCCGATGCGGAGATCTCGCCCGCGGGGGTGGTATAGCGAAAGACGATGCGGCTATCGCGTTGCAGTTCAGCCAGCGTGGCCGCGTCGCAGAAGTAGTTGCCTTCCATGTGGCCGATGGGGATGGTGAGCACGTCTCCTTGAGAACATGCGTTGGTAAATGGGGTTGCGGCATTTTCCACGCGCACGTGTACGGGCTTGCAAACATATTTCAATCCGGTGTTGCGCATGAGCGCTCCGGGCAACAGACCTGCCTCGCAGAGAATCTGGAAGCCGTTGCAGATACCGAGCACCAAGCCTCCGCCATCGGCAAAGCGGCGAACAGATTCCATGACGGGAGAGAACTTGGCAATCGCGCCGGTGCGGAGGTAGTCGCCAAAGGCGAAACCTCCGGGGACGATGATGGCGTCGCAGTTTTCCAGATCATGCGATTCATGCCAGAGAAAAGTGGCGGGCTGCTTGGAAACTTGCTGGATGGTCCAGTACGCGTCGTGATCGCAGTTGGAGCCGGGAAAGATGATGACGCCAAATTTCATCTGTTGTTATCCTGGGAGTGAGGTTGAGGCCAGTTTAGCATGACGGTTTTTAAAAACTTTTCACCACAGAGACACATGTTTTCTACCCGGAGGCGTGTCCCATTTAGACAGGAGCTTTACTGTGGCTCCCTCCCCCCTCCCCCCCATACCTCGATATATTAGAATCATCGAGTTAGCGCGAAATCGCGATTTAATATATTAGAATCAGCGAGTTACGGGTAAAATCTTGACCTTAAAGGACTTAGCTCGCCTCTGCAGCTTGTAAGTCCTTTAGAATGAGTAAAACTTCTAATCGTTCGCGAGTCCATCTGGGCCGTTCTAGCTCTAGATCGGTTGCAAAACCAAAGCATGGATCGCTGATCGATCTGCGATTTTCTCCGCGGACGATTACTTCTTTAAAAAAAGGATCAGGCACTGTCGGATGAGAGTCAAGGGAATTCAGAGGTCGAAACTGTTACAGTTTGAAGTCCACAGGCCATAGGTTCATCAAAAGCTGCGCGTCACCCCGGCGATGGAAGCTGGCTTGACGGATCACGTTTGGAGTTTGGTGGAATTGGTGGAATTACCTAATCGCAATCAGCAGTCGGAAAGCATAGCATGAGTCGGAGACAGACGCTCTAATGGGGTTTTCGGAAGGTGGCCACTGGCGCTTGGTTCTCTGATCGCCTCGTCCCAATGGAGATAGCGGTGTGGGGCAAGCCTGCTCATCTTGCGAGTTCGCGTTTTGATGACGAGGACAATCTCATTGAAACCAGTCCAATTCCTGAAACGAAGGATGGCTTTCTCTATTTCTATTGGCCGGGTAGATTTGCCGAATACAAACCCTTGAAGAGGCAAAGCAGGCGGCGCAAGCCGAACCATGGGGGCCGATCAAATGGGATTGACTCCGAGCGCCAAAGAACTTCAACCTGTAACACTACCCAGAGGTCTTCGAGGCGCAGTCGCGATAAGTGCCTAGGGAGAACTCCCTGCGGCAGTTCGAGAACTGCAGGCGGCAGCAGGGTCCTTCGACTACGAAAATGCTTCGCGAAGCGCGAAGCATTTTCTTCGCTCAGGATGACAGTTATGAGAGTCCAACGAGATTTTGGCGTGAAATTTTGGGCATTCTTCGCGACATCTGAGCTTTTCATCTAGCATCGAGATACAATCCCCGATAACCGAGACACGTGTGGGCGGAAACTCCTTGCGAAGCCTATTGGTGTGCCGGCCGGCATGGGATCCTTCGACTGCGCTCAGGATGACAGGTTTATGAAAGAGCTCAGGATGACAGGGTTATGAGAGAGCATGAGTATTTTGTTTAGATCGTGTGCAGCTTATCGGGCACGCTTTACATTGGGATGACGAACAGCATTTACCGGCGCGCCCTTCAGCATAAGCGCGGAGAGATCGAAGGCTTTAGCAGCAAGTATCATTGCGACCGGTTGGTGTATTACGAAAGCTTCGACGAGGTTTACAAAGCTATTGGGCGGGAGAAGCAGCTTAAGGGCTGGATTCGAGCGAAGAAGATAGCGTTGATCGAATCGAAGAATCCCCGGTGGGAAGACATGGCGGAGAAGTGGGGAGCGGAGATGCTGTTTGCCGGGGAACCGATTCATGAATTGTGATCCTGAATGACAAGTATAGAGACCTAGTGGGTATCGGTCCCCGGCGGTGGAGGAATTGGTGACGAAATTTTCGTATTCGCTTCGGGTGGTGCGGGCGCTTCGGTTTGCATGAGAGTGGTCAATTCGGGCGGGGCTTGGGGTGGAACTCCTTTGGCGCGCACGATGGCCCAGTGCCATTCCTGGTCGGGAAAGAGGGCGAAGTTTAACGGGGTGCGGAAGGTGGCGGTGGTGGAAGGAGCGGCGGAACCTTTGATGTGCAGCAGCATGGTGACGTCGGGCTGCTTCTGGTAGGAGTCCTGATCTACCTGAGTGCCAGCGGCGGGAACGATGCGCGCCCGGTTGATGGACGCGGCTTCACTGGGCGTGGACTGGCGGACGATGGTGAGGCCGATGACCACTTCGCGCAGCTCCCAAGCGGTTCCGTTGTGCATGGAGACTTGCAGGGAGTCTCCATCGATGATGGCGGGGCCTTCGAGTTTGGCGAGTTCGGCGCGCGGCAGATCGTCGACCAGAAGCGAGTCGGAGAACGGCGAAGCGGTCCTGGCAGTGAAGTTCAGACTGCAACTGACGTCAGGTGAGGAAAGGTCAAATCTCTTTTTTAAAGAATCGTTCTTCTGGGCATCGGTCTTCGAGGCGTCCAGCGAGAACACCGAGGCGCCGGAGGCGCGGCGGGCAGCGGCTTCCTCCATGGCCTTCGACAAGTTATCGTCATCCACCTGTATTACGGTGGGGGCGGGCGCGTTCTTCTTACGGAAGTTGCGAGCGACATCGCCCAGAGGCGCTTCGGATGCATCCTGCGCAGCGGCCAGCGAAGGCCCTGCGAGCCCGAGAATAGCGGCCAGCAGCAGCAGCAAGCGAAAGCGATTTGGCGTTAAAGTTCGCACGGGTAGTGTTGGGGATCCCTGACAGTCCATCGGCAGACGGCAGCGGGGCCCGGCAAGGGAGTCCTGAAAAGATTGTAGTGAGAGTGTAAGGAGAAGCGGAGGTTACCAGGGAAACTTTAGTTACAAGAGGAGCGCGCCTGCAAGAAAGGTGTGTAGGAGTGGCGGCGGAAGACAACCTACTGGCGTTCCCTCAGCGGCTGAAGCCGGCGCTTTTTGCTTCTCCTCACGGATGGGCTGAAGCCCATCCCTTTCAAAGCGAAAGAGAAAGGGCGCGCGCTGACGAAATGGTTGCGCAACGGGACGCGCGCCCTAAACCTAAAGCCTCAAGCTTTCTAGAGAAGGCCCGAAGCACGTAACCGCGAAACCGGGTCAGCAACAGGCTGCCGCTTGAAAACCCAACGGGCCACCGCAAAGCCCAGAGCCGCGTAACAAAGATGCATGAACCTCATACACACCCCCAAACTCGATTCGGCCATCACCTCAGGGGAGGATCAGCATCACTATCGGCAAAATAGCAGGGGGAGGAAAGGCGCACAAGGCACAACCGTGCCATGGAGTGGCACGGAGGTAATAGGAGAACCGGCGCCGAAATACGCTGGGCTTCGGGCTAGTGGGCCTCCGTGCTTTCGGCTGCGGCAGCCTGGCCGGCGGGCGGGACGACCACACTGGACAGGCTGGCTTCGGAGGTGAGCTTGCGGAAGGCGGCGAGATCGCTGCGCTGCAACTCTTCCCAGCGGCTGAGATATTCCTTTGTCTGCTTAGATAGCTTGTCGAATTCCCGTTGCTCGGCCTCGGTGGGGGCGGAATCGGCGGTGCTGACGATTATCGACAGCACGGCGAGGCGGGCGTCAAGCTGAGGCGGATAAGCCAGCGAGTCTTCGTTGGCGCTAATGGCCAAGTTCACGAAAGTATCGCGGATGGCGATGAGCTTTTTGTCGAGATCATCGGCCGAGGTGGAGATGGATTTTGTGCTGGCGTTCTCGGGAAGGCGGCGCTTGAGTCCGGCGAGTTGGGCGCGGACGTCCTGAATCTGGTTGACAGCGTCGTAGACGCTGTTGAGCTGGTCGTGAAGCTGGGAGAGCATGTTGAACTGGGCGGCCAGATCTTCGGAGCTGACTTTTACGCGAGGATCAAGCTTGAGTTCGAAGGGAGCGGTCTGAGTTTCACTGCCGACGGTGAGGCGGACCTGATATTTTCCGGGCGTGGCAACCGGACCACGAGCGCCGGGGCCGTACTCCCAGAGGTAATAGTTGGGAACGCGGCGGGCTTCTTCGTAGTGCAGATCCCAGACGAAGCGGTTCAGTCCGGCTTCGAGTTTAATTTCTTTTTCTGGCTTCTTGTCGTCGGGGTCAGCGGGCTCGTCGAGACGCTGAGTTTCTTTGCTGGAATATTTGCGAATGGTTTTGCCAGAGGCGTCGAGGATTTCGAGTTTGGCTTCGGTCTCGGGCTTGGGAGCGTCTTTAAGATAGAAGTAAATGACTGCGCCGGAGGGAGGATTTTGTCCGGTGCGCTTGGAAGGATGGTGTTCGCCGAGGGCGCCGGCCTGGATACGGTAGGCGGTTTCGGGAGTGTAGAGGTGAACATCTTTGTTGACGAGGTCGTCGGAGAACTGGCGAAGCGGGCCGAGGTCGTCGAGGATCCAGAAGGCGCGGCCGTGAGTGGCGACCACGAGGTCATTGTTCTTGACGATGAGATCGTGCACGGGCGTGGTGGGGAGATTCAGTTTGAGCGAGCGCCAGTCGGCGCCGTCGTTGAAGGAGACGTAGACTCCGGCTTCGGTTCCAGCGTAGAGCAGGCCGCGCTTTTTGGGATCCTGACGCACGGCGCGGACAAAGGCTCCATCGGGAATGCCGTTGGTGAGTTTCGTCCAAGTCAGGCCGTAGTCGGCGGTTTTGAAGATGTAGGGTTTGAGGTCATCGCTCTGGTGGCGATCGACGGCGACGTAAGCGGTGCCAGCGTCGAGCGGAGAGGCGTCGATCAGGCTGACGCGGCCCCACTCCGGCATGTCTTTGGGGGTAACGTTGGTCCAGGTTTTGCCTTCGTCGCGGGTGATTTGGACGAGACCATCGTCGGTGCCAACCCAGATGAGGCCTTTGGTGAGCGGGGATTCGGCGATGGTGAAGATGGTGTCATAGAACTCGGTGCCGGTATCGTCGAGAGTAATTTCGCCGCCTGAGGGCTGCTGCTTAGTTTTGTCGTTGCGGGTGAGGTCCGGGCTGATGGCGGTCCAGTGCACGCCGCCGTCGGTGGTTTTGAAGAGGCGCTCGCCGCCATGGTAAAGCGTGTTGGGATCGTGGGGAGAGAGCATCAGCGGGGCGGTCCACTGGAAGCGATGTTCCATGCTGAAGGCGCCGTGAGCGTCAGACAGTTCGGGCTGCTCGGTGATCGCCTTGACCTGGCCGATGTGGCGATCGTAACGGGTGATGTTGCCCTGATAGTCGTCGGCGTAGACGATGTTGGGATCGTTGGGATCGGGTGCGATGTAGCCGGCTTCGCCGCCGCCAACGTCATACCAATCGGAGCGGTCGATGGAGCCGTCATCGCTGCGGCTGACGATGGCGACGGTGCCGGAGTCTTGCTGCGATCCGTAGACGCGGTAGGGCACGGCGGAGTCGGTGATCACGTGATAGAACTGCGCGGTGGGCTGATTGTCCTGGCGGGTCCAGTTCTTGCCGCCGTCAAGAGTGACGGTGACGCCACCGTCGTTCGAGGCAATCATGCGGCGAGTGTCGCGGGGATCGATCCACAGTCCGTGATTGTCGCCGTGAGGAATTTTAATTTTGTTGAAGAGGTGGCCGCCGTCAGTGGACTTGAAGGCTTCGACATCCATCACATAGACGGTGTTTTCATCGCGCGGGTCGGCGATGATGTGCATGTAATACCAGGGGCGCTGCCAAAGGCTGTGGCTGGGATTAACGAAGTCCCAGGTTTCGCCGCCGTCATCGGAGCGATAGAGGCCGCCATCGGGATTGCGAGCCTCGATAAGGGCGTAGATGCGATCGGAACTGGGGGCGACCGCGACGCCGATGCGGCCGTAGGGGCCTTTGGGCAAGCCGTGTTCTTCGAGGCGCTTCCAGGTCGTGCCGCCATCGGCGGAGCGATAGAGTCCGCTGCCCGGGCCACCATCGGTCATGTTCCAGGAAGTGCGACGAGCCTGCCAGAGGGCGGCGAATAAAATATTGGGATTGCGCGGGTCAAAGGCGACGTCAATGCCGCCGGTGTTTTCGTCTTTGTAGAGAACCTTTTCCCAATTCTTGCCGCCGTCGGTGGTGCGGAAAATTCCACGCTCGGGGTTGGGGCCGTAGGGATGGCCGAGAGCGGCGACGAAGGCGATATCCGGATTGTTGGGATTGACGATGACTTTGCCGATGGCGCGGCTATCGCGAAGGCCGATGTTCTTCCAGGTCTTGCCGCCGTCGAGAGATTTGTAGACGCCATCGCCGTGAGAAATATTGCCGCGGATACAGGCTTCGCCGGTGCCGACGTAGATAGTGTTGTGATCGGAATTAGAGACGGCGATGCTGCCAATGTCTCCGCTTCCCTCTTTATCGAAGACGGGAGTCCAGGTCATGGCGCCGTCGGTGGATTTCCAGACTCCACCGCCGGTTGCGCCGAAATAGTAAGTCGTGGGATCGCCGGGGATGCCGGCGGCGGTGAGAGAGCGACCTCCGCGGAAGGGGCCGATCAGGCGGTACTTCATGCCTTTGAATGGCTTGTCTTCGGGCTTGGTGGATTCTTCGTCGGAGGGAGCTTTCTGGTCGGGCGTGGTGGCGTCAGTTTGCGTAGATTTCTGCGTGGGCTTGACGGCTTTGGACTGGCGGCCTGGCTTGGTTTGGGCCAGGGCGGGGTTGAGCAGGCAAAGCGTTGCTCCGGCCAGCAACAACGGCAGATAAAAAGTTATCGAAGCCTTAATCGACTTGCTACCGCGAGACAAAGTTGCGCCCATGTTGGAATCCCCCCAGTGTTCGTAAACGAAAGAGTAAGGAATGAATGACTTTATCTTAAACGCGGTACAAGCAAAATGGGAAGCGGGTGCGCGCGCGGCGGCGGCTGGTTATTTCTTCATGAGCTTGCGGCGTGCGGCCTCGAGTTCTTTTTTCTGAGCGGCCTCTACTTTGGGATAGGCGAGGTCGAGTTCTTCGAGGGTTTCGACGATGGCGGCAGAGACTGCGAGGTGGGTGAACCATTTGTTGTCGGCGGGAATGACATACCACGGAGCGTGTTTGCTGGCGGTCGCGGCGATCATTTCTTCGTAGGCTTTCTGATAATCGTCCCAGTAGCCGCGCTCTTCGACGTCGGCGGCGGAGAACTTCCAATTTTTCTGGGGCTCGTCGAGGCGCGAGAGGAAGCGCTTCTTTTGTTCCTTCTTTGAAAGGTGCAGGAAGAATTTGCGGATCACGGTGCCGTTGCGCGCCATGTGGCGCTCGAAACACCGGATGTCTTCGTAGCGCTCGTCCCAGATATCTTTGGTCAGGAGCGAAGGCGGCAATTTTTCCGCATCGAGAACTTTGGGATGCACTTTGACGACGAGCACTTCTTCGTAATAGGAGCGGTTGAAGATTCCGATGTGGCCGCGCTCGGGCAGGTGCTGTGTGGTGCGCCAGAGGTAGTCGTGCTGCAATTCGGTGGCGGAGGGCGCTTTGAATGAAGTGACCTGCACGCCCTCGGGATTCACGCCGGACATGACGTGCTTGATGGTGCCATCTTTGCCAGCGGCGTCCATGGCCTGAAAGATCAGGAGCAAGGACCAGCAGTCCTGGGCGTAGAGCTTGTCCTGCAAGTCCTCCATACGCTCGATGTCTTTTTGCAGATGTTCTTTGGCTTCGTCCTCCGACTTCCAATGCGCGGTGTCGGCGGGATCAAAATCTTTGAGGCGGAAGTGCTTGCCGTCTTCGATGCGGTAGGACTTAGCGAGTTTGGAAGTTTTCATGATGGGAGGGCTCGAGATAAGTTTAGCGCGTTCGAGGGGGAGAGAGCCTGGGGCAACGGAAAGTTTTGTGGTCCGATGATTGTAATGGGGATCTGTCGCCAACGGAGAGGGTCATGCAAATTCCTCCATCTTGACACCCTCGCCCCGCGAGTGTGCAATTCTTGTTGCCCTCAGTTTGGAATCGCGGGACTGATCCAGTAAAGAGGAAAGAATATGAGGCACGCCAGGTATTCCGCTGCAATCCGAGCCCTTTCGCCGCTGCTTGCTGTATTTCTGCTGAGCCCGCTTGCAACCGCTCAGAAGTTTCAGGTTTTACACAATTTTGCGGGAGGCGCCAACGATGGGTCCAACCCCTCCACCAGGTTGACGTTCGATGCGAACGGCAATCTGTTTAGCGAGACTTACCTCGGAGGCACGGGTACAGGCTGCGGCTCGTCGGGCTGCGGCATTGCTTACTCGCTTTCTCCAAAGAACGGGCACTGGCGTGAGAATGCTTTCTACAGCTTCTCTTCTTCCGATGGCAACGGCAATGACACGGCAGGCACGCTAGTGATTGCTCCGCACGGAATCGTGTACGGCGTACAGAGAAGCGGCGGCGGCGGTTCGTGCAACTGCGGATTCGTCTACGAGCTCGCACCCAGCGCAGGTATCTGGAAGCAAACCGTTCTGCACACTTTTTCGGGTCTTCCAAATGACGGGCAATCTGGTTCTTCCGGTCTGGCTGAGGACGCTGCCGGGAATTTATACGGCACCACCATCAATGGTGGCGAAACGGGGGCAGGCACAGTTTTCGAACTCTCTCCCGCAGGCGGCGGCACATGGGCTTACAACGTGATCTACCAGTTTGGCAGTATTCCGGACGCAAATTTCCCCGAGGGACAGTTGGCCATCGACCGGTCGGGAAATATCTATGGAGTCGCGCAGGCGGGCGGAATCTATGACGCTGGAGCCGTCTTCAGGCTGTCCCCTTCCAATGGAACCTGGACCGAATCTATACTTTCCAACTTCACGCTCGATGGCGGGCAAAATCCCAATCCGTATGGCATCGCGTTAGGACCAGCGGGAGGTCTCTACGGCGTAACCATCAGCGGCGGTGAATACAATGTCGGAACGGTTTACCAATTGACGCCAGCGTCGGGTGTGTGGGATCGGACCATCCTCTATACCTTCACCGGCGGCCCTGACGGGGCGTATCCTACGGGCGGCGTAACAGTCGGCCCAAACGGTGGGGTCTACGGCGCAATCTCCACGGCCGGGAGCTATAACTACGGAAATGTCTTTGAACTGGCGGAGAGCCACGGCGCTTGGAAGGTGATCGAACTGCATCAGTTCACCGGCGGAAATGACGGTTCCTATCCGGACCAAGGCGTGACCCTTGATAAGCTGGGCAACCTCTACGGCGTGACGGTTCAAGGCGGGACGCACGGATTGGGAACCATATTCGAAATCACACCCTGAGAAATCGATCAAAGTGCAATCGCCATCTTGCCAAAACGAGCGACGCTGATGTTTACGTGATAGCGAGCGTCAGCGCACCACTGGTTCCGCCGCTGCTGCAGCCGACATAGCCGGTGTTGCCGCTGGGGGTGTTCACGGTGACGCTGGCGGAGCCGGGTCCGGAGAACAAGTTGGTAGGGATGGTCACCTGCAACTGCTGGTTGCTTTGGACAATTGTGCTGAGCGTGGTGCCGTTGATGATTACGACGGAGGATGAGACGAAATCCTTGCCGGTGACGGTGAGGACGAAACCCTGCTGCACCTGGGCGAACGTGGCCGTGGTGGCCGACAGCGAGCTAATGACGGGAGCCGGCCGGGAGCTTCCGCACAAAGGGTTGAGCGCGTTGCAACCGGGGAGAAACAACAAAGCGAGCACAAGAGCCGACAGAAGCCACGGAGTGGAGCGGGCATGGCTGCCGGGTTGTGATTCGGAGCTGCGGATGGAAAGGCGATTGGCAAGCGCTGCTGGATACTTCAAATAGAAACCGCCTCTGACTGTGGCTGCTGCTTCCGAGTTGTGCTGGCCGGTAGAGTGATTCTACGCTGAGCGCGAGCGGAGCATTTCATTCCAGCGAAATTTGCGTAACTGATGTATTAACCCCACTTTCGTGGGGGGTGGCGCTATTGGGACTGTGTTATCGTTTCGTTGCTTTCCCGAGGCGCCCCCTCCGCCTCTAGTTCACCTCGGAGTATTCCCATGCTGCAAAAGAAGCGAGCTTCCCTTCTCCTCATGCCGTTGTTGATGGCCTTGATCGCCATCGCATTTCCAACAAACTCCAGCGCGCAAACCGGAGTGACTCTCTTCAGCTTTAATGGCACGACGCAGGGCTTGAATCCATTATCCAATCTGGTAATGGATAAGGCGGGCAATCTTTATGGCACGACTTTTGTTGGCGGAGCGCACGGATCGGGCGTGGTTTTTGAGTTGAGTCCGGACGGCACAGGTGGATGGAACGAGAGCGTTCTCTATAGCTTTACGGGTGGAGCTGACGGCGCGGATCCTTACTATGCCGGCGTAGTGTTCGACGCGGCGGGAAACTTGTATGGCACTACAACAGCAGGTGGCAGCTCAAACCTGGGAACGGTGTTTCAGTTGACTCCGAGTGCAAGCGGTTGGAGCGAGACGGTCCTCCATAGCTTCGCAGGAGGTTCGGACGGGCAGTATCCCTATTCCGGGGTGACGCTGGACCCTGCTGGAAACCTGTATGGGACCACGCTGGGAGGAGGAGCTTTCGGTATGGGTACGGTTTACGAACTGAAGCCTGCAGGCAACGGGCAGTGGACCGAATCGGTGATACAGGCGTTCAACGGAAATAATGGGGACAGCCCGCGCGGCGGTCTGGCTCGCGATGGTGCGGGAGCCTTGTATGGGGTGACGCAGGGCGGAGGCAAGGCCAAAGCAGGAGTGGTTTTTAAGCTCATCCCGTCGACGAACGTAAGCTGGACCGAACGGGTGCTGCATAGTTTTTCTGGAGGCAACGACGGCAGCGCGCCTTATACGGAAACCCCGGTCTTCGATCACAAAGGGAATCTCTACGGCACGACTTCCGGAGGCGGGGCTTTGCAGGGTGGGACGGTGTTCCGGCTATCGCCGAGTCAAACGGGCTCGTGGAGTGAGACGGTGGTGTACAGTTTCGATCCTACGGTGGAGTCTATTCCCTTTAGCGGCGTGGTGCTCGACGCGAAAGGAAATATCTATGGAACCTGCGGAAATGGCAACGGCGTGACGACGGTGGGGACTGTGTTTGAACTGAGTCCGGCGGGGCCGGGACAGTGGAGCGAGCGCGACCTGTTTTCCTTTGACAGGACCGACGGGGAGTTTCCTGAAACGTCTCTTTATCGAGACGCCGCCGGGAATCTCTACGGCACAACGATTCTCGGAGGAGAGTTCAACAGCGGAGTGGTGTACGAGGTGAGCCCGTAAATATTTTTGATTGCCGTTCAGGCACGGGACGATCAGACTTCGACAGGCTTTTCTCTGACCACTGGGAGATGGGCGAGAAGCCAGGCGTCGAAGCCGCCAACCACGTTGACTACGTTTTGAAAACCGGCGCGCTGCAATAAGCTGCAGGCGATCATGCTGCGGTAGCCGCCTTTACAGTGGACCGCGAGGGGCAGGTCGCGATCGATTTCGGGCGGCGCGATTTTAAAATTATCCAGCGGCCACCAGGATGCGCCGGCAATGTGTCCGGACTCCCACTCGGGCTCGCGGCGGACGTCGAGCACTTGCGTGCCATCGCCTTGCATCTGGCGATCGAGTTCCTGAACATCCATCTGCGCGATCACAGCGAGAGGAAGCCCCGCATCTTTCCATGCGGTGATGCCGCCCTTGAGAAATCCCTGAGAGTTTTCGAGGCCGACGCGCGCCAGTCGCATGCGAGCTTCGTGAACCTCATCTTCGGAATCCGCGATCAATACCGGAGTGGCGCTCAAGCCGAGGAGGGCTCCGGCCCAGGAAGCGAATTGTCCGGACAAAGCGATGTTCACGGAACCGGGCACGTGGCCTTCGGCGAATTTTTCGCCAGGACGAACATCGAGCACTAATCCGCCTTCGCTCAAGATGCTTTGCACTTTAGCGGGATCAAGCGGGGAAAGCGCGGGAAGATCCGACAGTGCGGAGGCGCCGGTGCGATTGATCTCGGCGTCCTGCTGAAAGTATGCGGGGCGCGCCGGCAAGTTGCTGGTTAATTGTTGAATGAACTCTTCCCTGCTCTTAATTTGTAGAGCGTAATTGGTAAGCCGCTCGGTGCCGATGGTGGAGACTCGCTCCGCCCGCATATTGCGGCCGCATAGCGATCCGGCGCCGTGGGCGGGATATACGAGAACGTCATCGGTGAGTGTGAGTAATTTCTGGTGCAGGCTGTCATAAAGCATTCCCGCAAGTTGCACGGGAGTAAATTGTTTGGAGAGATCGGGACGGCCCACGTCACCCAGAAATAAAGTGTCACCGGTCAAGACTGCCCAAGGTGCCAAAGATTTTTCTTCGTCGGCAATCACGAAGCACATGCTTTCAGGCGTGTGCCCGGGAGTTTCGAGGGCGGTGATGCGAATTTTTCCGGCCTGCAACTGAAAACCATCGCGCATGGCAGTGTGGGGAAATGCGGCTTGCGCGGCCTCGCCGATATAAATGCGCGCGCCGGTGCGGGCAGCTAATTCCTGATGGCCAGAGACAAAATCGGCATGAAGATGCGTCTCCAGAATGTGGCGGATGGAGATGTGGTTGGCTTCGGCGGCTTTTAGGTAAATTTCTACATCGCGCTGGGGATCGACCACCACGGCCTCGCCTTCGGAGGCCAGCATGTACGACGCATGCGCCAGACAACCCAGATAAAACTGTTCAAAATACATTGTTCACCCCCGGCGGCGGATACCGTCTTCGCTTTCGCTTGCAGAGGAAGTCTATCGTAAGGCGTGGAAGGCAAGAAATGCTTCGCCGAAGCGGGAGAGCCAGAGCCCTCGAACAACTGCTTTCGCACCCTTCCGGCGCACCTTGCTTGTAATCTGCAAATGGGATGGATACTATTCTGCTCGTTAACGTACACGCTATGGCCATTCGGGGGCAGCGAATAGTATCTAGCTCGGCCGTAATCGTTTGAGCGGCAAAGTAAAGATGCGAAATCTTAATGGCGCGGAAACGATGCAGACGCTGTATGCTGCTACCGGCGCTTCTATCCAGCACTGAGTCCATCCTAGGCCGATGAGCGATTCACGGAGAAATCAAGATATGACGAGCAGCGATCATTACCAACCGCGGGCTGAGCACAAATTTTCGTTCGGTCTGTGGACGCTGGGCAATCGCGGGCGCGATGCCTTTGGCGATGCCGTGCGCCCTCCTATTTCGCCGGTAGAAATTGTCGAGATGCTGGCCGAAGTTGGGGCATGGGGCGTAAATCTGCATGACAACGACCTGGTTCCCATTGATGCCACACCCGCCGAACGAGATCGTATTGTCAGCACCTTCAAGAAGGCATGCCAGAAGAATGGAATTGCCGTCCCCATGGCAACGGTGTCGCTTTTTTACCATCCGATTTTCCGCGATGGGGCATTTACCTCGAACGATGCTCAAGTTCGAAGTTACGCATTGCAGAAAACCATGCGGGCCATGGACATTGGCGCTGAATTGGGGGCCAAGATATTTGTGTTGTGGGGTGGACGCGAAGGGGTAGAGACTGACGCGTGCCGACGTGCCGACGATGCCATTGTGCGGTTGCGCGAAGCGGTCAATTATCTCTGCGAGTACAACCTGGAGCGCGGTTACGGAATGAAGTTCGCCTTAGAAGCTAAGCCCAACGAACCGCGCGGCGATATTTACATGGCCACCACCGGACAGTATCTGGGATTCATTCCGACGCTGGATCATCCGAAGATGGTGGGGGTGAATCCGGAATTTGCTCACGAGACCATGGCGGGACTCAACTTTATGCACGCGGTGGCGCAAGCGTGGGAGGCAGGCAAACTGTTTCACATCGATCTGAACGACCAGATGCCCAGCCGGTTCGACCAGGATCTTCGTTTTGGATCCTTTAACCTGAAGGGCGCATTCTGGCTGGTCAAATTTCTCGAGGATGTGGGCTACAACGGGCCCCGACATTTCGATGCGCATGCCTACCGGACGGAAAACTATGAGGGCGTGAAAGATTTTGCGCGCGGCTGCATGCGAACCTACTTAATCCTCAAAGAGAAGGCTTCGCGCTGGAACGCGGACAAGGAAATCCAGGAAATTCTGCGCGAGATTTCGAGCCACGAAAATCCTGAAGAGAACATAGGGAAATATTCACGAGAAGGTGCTTCCCAACTGCTGGCGCGCGTTTTCGATAAAGAAACGATCCTGAAAAAAAGGCTGCCCTACGAGCGTCTCGACCAGTTGACGGTTGACTTGCTGTTAGGAGTCCGCTAGCAGGCCTTTCATAGGCCTGAGCTTCGGCGACGATGCAGAGAACAAAGCATCACTTATAGAATTGCACTTCTTGTAACCATGAGGAATACAAAACGATGATGCTGCTGGCGAGCGAAGTACCCACACACCTGGTGCGTCTTTCTGCCGTTGATATCGTCATCGTGGTTTTTTATTTTGCGCTGGTTCTCTCTATCGGCTGGTATTTGAAAGGGCGATCCAATACCGGCGAAGATTTTTTTATGGCCGGGAGGGAGATGACGGCGTGGGTGGCCGGCCTTAGCTTTCTTTCGGCCAATCTGGGAGCGCTGGAGTTGATGGGATGGGCGGGATCAGCCTACCAGTACGGCATTCTGGCGACGCATTGGTATTGGATTGGCGCCATCCCGGCAATGCTATTTCTGGCGCTGGTCATGATGCCTTTCTACTACATTTCCAAAACCCACTCCGTCCCGGGATACTTGAAGCTTCGTTTCGGAGAACCCAGCCGCGCGCTCTCGGCAGTCTCGTTTGCCTTCATGACGGTCTTGATGAGTGGCGTCAACATGTTTGCCATGGCAAAAGTCATGCAGATCGTGCTGGGATGGGACATTAACTTTAGTATCTGGGTATCGTCGCTGACGGTGGCGATTTATGTGACGCTCGGCGGGCTGCGTTCGGCGATTTTTAACGAGGTTCTGCAGTTTTTTCTGATCTGGGCGGGTGCCCTTCTAATTCCTATCCTGGGGTTGTACGAAGCCGGCGGCTGGACCAATCTTAAGCTGCAGATAGCGCACCGAGCTTCAGAGCAGTATGTTCACTTATGGTCGGGACTGGGATCTTTCACAACCAATCCCATGGGTATCCATTGGACAGGAATCGTATTCGGACTGGGTGCGATCATCTCGATGGGATACTGGACCACAGACTTTCTGGTAGTACAGCGCATTCTGGCGGCTAAGGATATGAGAAGCGCGGAGATGGCGCCGATCATCGGCGCAGGATTTAAGATGTTTGTCCCCATTATTGTAATCCTGCCCGGATTGCTGGGTCTGGCGGTGCTTCCGGAAAAGCTGGTGCCCGAGTCGGTAGCGGCCATGACTGGAGGCCACAGCTACAATGATGTTCTGCCACTTATGCTGGCGCGCTACTGCGGCCCCGGTTTATTGGGTTTAGGAGTTACTGCTCTGATAGCTGGATTCATGTCGGGCATGGCGGGTAATGTAAGTGCGTTTACCACAGTGTGGACCTACGATATCTACCGGCCACTTATTAACAGCAAAGGGACCGACCACCACTATGTGAGAATGGGACGCTGGACCACGATTGTGGGAGTACTAATCAGTGTGGGCACCGCCTATCTGGTAATGCAATTTGCCAGCATCATGGACTACGTGCAAGCACTGTTCAGCTTCTTTATAGCCCCGCTGTTTGGGACGGTGGTGCTGGGAATGCTTTGGAAACGAGCCACCGGAGCAGGAGGATTTTGGGGACTGCTGTGCGGGACGCTCTCTTCAATCAGCATGTGGGGTTGGGTGAAAGCCGATCCCACCGCACTGCGTTACGTTGCTCTGTCACCGCATGCCAAGGGTTTAGCACAGGATATGTATCAAGCGCTTTGGTCATTCCTGGTGTGTGTAGTTGTGACCGTGGTCGTGAGCCTGGCCGGAAAACCCATTGCGGACAGCAAACTGGCGGGCCTGGTTTATGGACTGACGGAAGTGCCTTCTATTGGCGATGTGCCGCTTTATCAAAAGCCCTTGTTCTGGGCGGGGATTGTGACCGTGGTGTTTTTTGTGTTGAATATTATTTT
Source organism: uncultured Acidobacteriota bacterium (assembly GCA_963758565.1). GTDB lineage: Bacteria > Acidobacteriota > Terriglobia > Terriglobales > Acidobacteriaceae > Sulfotelmatobacter. The sequence goes on from CAVWVX010000004.1 coordinate 116,911, forward strand.
TTGGTAGCGAGCGACTCAGTTTTAGGATGGTCATGGTTCCTGAATACGATTCGCTGGGAGGACGAAGCAATGGTATCGATCTGGTTCTTCATCGGAATTTCGCTGGCGGTGAATGGGGCACTGATCCTGGCTGCGGGCCTATACCAGATCGTGCGACCGCCAGCGAATCCGGTGGTGTTATTCAATTTGCACGCCGGGGTTTGGTGGGGAGCGATTCTCTTGCTCGTGGGAGTTTTGTATTCCGTTTCTTTTGCGCCGCGGCGGCGTTCGTGACCAAATTTCACATGCGGAGAGGAACGTTAACGTTCACGCTTTCCAACTCTCCCATCGCCACACACTGCGTTTCGGGCGACGGAACGGATCTACGATGCAAGCTGCTTGAAAATGGAATCGTCGAGCGCCGCAGGTAGGCGAATTTCCCGAAAGAGTTGCAGATTAGAAGACATAATGACCGCCGGGTTTAAATGTATCGCGGCTGGTAACGGTATTTGACTCGAGAGATGATCCGCAATCACACGGACGGCGGTTTGTCCCTGGCGGTAGGGTTGCTGATAAACGGAAGCTGAGATGGTGCCCTTCTCGAAGTAAGGCGCCATCTCCGGAAAAAGATCGGTAGTAATCAGTTTGACTTTACCGGCCAGAGCGCGCGCACCCAGGGCGCGGCACACCGGGAGACAGTTGACCGTATTCACGTAAATTCCCGCCAGGTCGGGCACACGGCCAAGAAGCCGGAAGGTCTTTTGAAAACTTTCATCTTCATCCTCATGGCCTTCGAGAATGGCAGTAATCTTGCCGCCGGGACAGTGGTGCGGAAAGGAATCACAAAACCCATCGGTTTTCTTGCGGTGATCCAAAGCGCTGAGCATACCGGCTACGACCGCCACTTTGGATTTAGGCGGCACGAATTTGCCCATTAACTCGCCGGCCAAACGGCCGTTCAACCAGGGTTCCACGCAAATGATGGTGGAGCGGCGACTGTTGGGAGCGTCGGTCGAAACGCAAACTACGCGAATGCCTTTTTCTTCGGCGGCATTGATGAGCGGCGACAAGCCGTCAGGATTTCCGGCGGTAACGATAATGCCATTCACTCCGAGCTTCAAGAGTTCCTTCAGCGCCTTGGTATCGTCCTGTCCAAGCGAAGGTACGGGCCGAAATTCAAAACGAACTCCAAGTTGGGCGAGGCGGCGAGCCTCCTCCAGCACTCCTCCCCACATCTGATCATAAAAAAACCGAATCTCGCGCGGAATGCAGACTCCCACGCGTATGCCGGCCCTGGCGGCCGATAAGGCACGGGCTGCGAGGTTTGGGGTATAGCCGATCTGCCGCGCAATTTGCAGGATCTGCAGGCGGGTGGCTTCGCGGATTCCGTGTCGTCCATGCAAAGCGCGGTCGACTGTCCCAATGGAAACATGGGCCAGTTCGGCGATGCGGTGAATTCCGTTTCCGTTCTTCTTCATGTGCAGCTTCTCCACCCGGCCGAAAAGAATTGGACGGCTGAAGTGCGGGTTCGCTTATGCTTTCCCAGCGCGCCTGTCATTTTCCGTGTACGTTGACGGTGCTATACTCAGGCGCTCGTGAATCCCAGAGGAATCATGACCGATCCCCATCACGCCCCCTCTCTCTTTTTATCTGCATGGTTAATCAGTGTTTTGCTGATTTTCGTGCCAACTTCGCCGGCTCAGAATATGCCTTCTCCGGGCGTAACTCCCTATCTGGATCCCGGGCAACCGCTTTCAGTACGCGTGGATGACTTGATCTCACGCATGACGCTGGAGGAAAAAGCATCCCAGGTGGTCAATCAGGCGCGTGCCATCCCCCGCCTGCAGGTCCCGGCTTACGACTGGTGGAGCGAGGCTCTGCACGGCGTGGCCCGGGCGGGAACGGCCACGGTATTTCCGGAACCGATCGGTCTGGCCGCGACTTTCGACACTCCGCTGATTCATGATATGGCCGTCGTCATCGGCACCGAAGCCCGCGCCAAGCACAACCAGGCGGTGCGAGCGGGCCGGCGAGACATAATGGAGGGCCTCGACTTCTGGTCGCCCAATGTTAACATTTTTCGCGATCCCCGCTGGGGACGCGGGCAAGAGACGTATGGGGAAGATCCGTTTCTGACCGCGCGCATGGGCATTGCCTTCGTAACCGGATTACAGGGCGACGATCCGAAATATTTTCGGGTGATCGCTACGCCCAAACACTTTGCCGTGCACAGCGGGCCTGAACCTTCACGCCACACTATTAATGTGGAAGTCTCCAAACATGACATGGAGGACACCTACCTTCCCGCCTTTCGCGCCGCCGTCATCGAGGGAAAAGCCGGATCGGTGATGTGTGCCTACAACCGCGTGAACGGCCAACCCGCCTGCGCGAATGACTTCCTGCTGAAGGATCAATTGCGAGGCGCCTGGCATTTCGACGGTTACGTCGTGTCGGATTGCGACGCCATCGTCGACATCTTCCAGGGACACCAATTTACCAAGAGCCGCGCCGAGGCCGCCGCCGTGGCAATGCGGACGGGAATGGATAGCGAGTGTGCCGACTTCTTTACCCAAGCGGTCGACAATTCAGATTATGCCCCCTTTATCGACGCCGTGAAACAGGGACTGATGCGCGAAAAAGATCTCGACGCAGCCTTGAAGCGCTTGTTCACCGCGCGCTTCCGGCTGGGCATGTTCGATCCACCAGAGATGGTGAAGTATGCCCAGACGCCGGACTCAGAGATCGATAGCCCGGCGCACCGCGCTCTTGCCTTAACGGCCGCGCGCGAGTCGATGGTGTTGCTGAAGAATAATGGCGTGCTTCCCATCAGCGCCGCTATCAGGAAAATTGCGGTGGTGGGACCACTGGCCGAATCTGTAAGCGTGTTGCATGGAAATTACAGCGGCACTGCCTCCCAGGCGACAACCGCGCTCGACGGCCTGCGCAAACAGTTCCCCGGCCAAGTGACATTTGTGCCGGGGATGAATTTCTTGCGAACTCCCCCGGTGATTCCCGCTAGCGTTCTTTCCACTGACGATGGGTCGCCGGGCCTTAAGGGGGAATATTTTGCCAGCGAGAATTTTTCCGGCGCGCCACAAGTCGTGCGTGTCGACAAATTCATCGACTTGCAACTGGCTCATCCGCAGGCTTCCGCGCTAATCCCACCCGATGCAATGAAACACTTTTCGGTTCGGTGGACCGGATTCCTGGTGCCAACCGATTCGGGTTCCTACCAGATTGGGTTGGATGGCGCGGGGAACCAACTCTGGATCGACGGCTCGCTGGTGGTCGATGATCTCGGGCTGCACGATCCGGCGCTATCGGCAAAGACGATCCAACTTGAGAAGGGACGGCGTTATGCCGTGAAAGTGGAATTTGCGCGGGGCGCCTTCGGCACCAAACTGGTATGGATGAAACTTATCGCTGATCCAGTCGCGCAAGCGGTGGCGGCCGCGAAACAATCGGATTTGGTGGTTGCGGTCGTGGGCATCACTTCACAACTTGAAGGTGAAGAGATGAAGGTGGAAGTGCCGGGCTTCAAAGGAGGCGACCGCACCAGTCTGGACCTTCCCAAAGAAGAAGAGGACCTTTTGGAAGCGATCAAGAGTTCCGGAAAACCGCTGGTGGTTGTGTTGATGAACGGCAGCGCGCTATCGGTGAACTGGGCAAACGAACATGCCGACGCCATCCTGGATGCGTGGTACGCAGGCGAGGAAGGCGGCACGGCTATTGCCCAGACGCTGGCGGGCACAAACAACCCCGCAGGCCGGCTGCCCGTAACCTTTTATAGCGGCGTCGAACAATTGCCGCCCTTCGAAGATTACGCGATGAAGAACCGCACCTACCGTTATTTTGACGGCCGCCCACTCTATCGCTTCGGCTATGGCCTGAGTTATTCGAAATTCGAGTACAGCAATTTGACGCTCTCGTCGCCGCAACTGAAAGCTGGGGATAACCTTGAGGTGGACGTCGACGTAAAAAACGCGAGCCCGGTCGAAGGGGATGAAGTGGTCCAACTTTATGTAAACTTTCCCGAGCTTGCTGGCGCGCCCATCCGTGCTCTGCGTGGATTTACGCGGGTTCACATTGCGTCGTCGGCAACTCAGCACGTCCATTTCACGATGAGGCCGCGAGATCTGAGCATGGTCAATAGCGCGGGGGACACGGTGGTCGCAGCCGGCCGGTACACCATCAGCGTTGGGGGCGGGCAGCCTGGAGAGACAACCGCCGGAGAAGAGTTGCGATTACTGATTGAGGGAAACGAAACTCTGCCCGAGTAAAGTCGCGAAATGCGGGCAAGCATTTCAGACTACACAACCAACTCGAGCAGGTGCTTGAAAGAGTTGGCGGGGACGACGGGACTCGGACCCCGTGACAGTTCTCCCGGCGATAAAAAAATGCACGACAACGAGAGAGAATAGTCGACACGAAACACCAATGCTGACGCGGGTTTAACACCGACATGTGAGCGAGAACAATAGTGAGTGACAGGCCCGAATATGGACAGGGGTACAGGGTTATGACACAAGCCACGTCACAAACACGATGGCATCAGCCTTTCCCTAACGCGACATACAAAGTCTAAAGGGTCGGAGGGAGAGACATCAGATGGAAATCTTAGCACTAGGTAACGCGGTTGGTTGATGGGGTTCACTTCACTCCGTGCCTGTTGTGTCCTTGGTATCGGCTTTAACCGTGACTTCCACGGCTTGCCCAACCTCAAGGCTTACGTCATCGCCTTCTTTGTCGATTAGGGTATTGGCGATGCGTATCTCTCGGTACAGAGGTTCACCACCCTCCACACTGATCTGCGCTTTATCCGGCCCATCGTGGAGTTTTGAGACGATGATTTTGTCAACCGTTCCCAACAAGGTCGCTGTGGATTTGTCGTTTTTCATTCGAGGGGTTGAAGCAACTATGCCTCATGGGCGAAAGCTGAAGGCAGAACCGGATGACATTTTCGGCACGCATGGATCACAACGTCCCAACTCTGCCCATCGTAAAAGAGGGTTACGTTTTGAGGCTCCATCTCCGCTCCGCAACGGCACCGAGCGAATTGATTTTGACTGGGAATCGAGGTTAGGAAATCAACAATCCAATCGTGCAAAGCTTGAGTGGCCATAGCGGGGCCTCCCCGTTCTGTTAACCCAGCCTAGCAGGCGGAGTTTCAGCGGGTCTGAGCAATATTGCTCACTAGCCGGCAAGCGACACAGAGTTTTCAACCGCGAAAGTGGCCCCCCAAAGCCCTTGTGCGCCAGGGGTATCTGCAAGGGCGCACAGCCAACTCACGTCATCCTGTATAGACAACCCCATTGTGAAATTTCTAGCTTAGATTATGGCGACGATTCCAGCGCTGTTGGACGATCAACCTAAGGTTTGTTGGGTGTGCCACGAGCCTGTTGTGGGGGAATGTGCCGCGGATGAGTTCGCATTCTGTGCGCACGCGGAAGCCTTGAATCCAGGAAGAATCAAACGCGGAGGTTGCGCACGCATCATTTTTGTCCGGTAGTTACAAACTGCCCACCCTGCCCCGAGTGCTCAGAGCTACAAAACCCGGCAACAGTCTGCCGCAACGCGGAATGCGCGGCTGATATCAGTAATGTTGAGAGTTCCACGGCGGGGCCGCGGCTCCGCGATCTGAGACACCACGCAATTACGGAACTCGCGGAGTCTCACACAAGCGACCGCACGGTGATGTCGATTGCCGGACACGTTTCTCACCAGATGCTCGCGCACTACTCGCATGTTCGGATCTAAGCTAGGAGGAAAGCGCTGGATGCGCTGGCGGTAGGGATTGAAACCGGAGAGTTACGCCACAAACAACGTCACAAAACCTGTAAGTGGGGCCATCCTCTCCTCGCAACTTATTGAAAAGAATGGCGGGGACGACGGGACTCGAACCCGCGGCCTCTGCCGTGACAGGGCAGCGTTCTAACCAACTGAACTACGTCCCCAACTTTGTTTTCTTACTTTATCGGAAACCCACGTGTTTATTGGCTTTCCTCAGGTTCAATCGATTCGCCTGTGTCGCCTGTTTCAACCTCGTAGAACCCAATTCCGAGGTTAATGGACACCATGGACACCAAGCTAAAACCGTTGTCCAAAAACGGTGCTACAGGCAACACGAACCCAGAGCAGCTGTCCCTGCCCCGTGAATGAATTGTAGCAGAGGAAATTCAGATCAGTACAGGCGCTGCCTCTTCGTCCAGGATTTTTTCGGCAAGCGCGATGTTCCCCAATCTGTTCAGCGAGCGACTCACCGCGGCCAACAGCGGCTGAAAGCGAGAAGTCGATATTGTGCTGCGCCGCCTGGTCGCTCGCGGAGCCAGTAAGGCTTCTCGATTCGTTCTCGATCAGGGATGTCAAGGATGGTGGGCAGTGCAGGACTCGAACCTGCGACCTCCTGCTTGTAAGGCAGGCGCTCTAACCAACTGAGCTAACCGCCCCTCGTATCTTTACCTGGCACGAACAGAACTCTTGCACTTTTCCAGGACGGATGCCGCGTCGATTGGAAATCAATTGAGGGGGCACGCGAACTAAGCTGTAGTGAGTGTACGCGAGCGGCGAAAAACCGGTCAACCGTGGCGGGGACAAACTCATTCCAAGTTTTTGTTGGCGCACTTTATAGATGCCGCCAAGGAGAAGCGTGACCGGGCGATGTGATGTTGCTTCCCGCTGGCGCTGTAAATTATCCGTGCCTGCTAGACTGTCGCGTGCGCCGTTTGATTGTCAATGCCGATGATTTTGGTTTCACGGCGGGCGTAAATCGCGCCATTGTTGAGGCGCACAGCCGCGGCATTGTAACTTCTTGCACGCTGATGGCGAAGGGGCGCGCCTTTGAGGATGCGGTTCGTGGGGCGAAGACAATTCCTGGTCTCGGCGTGGGCTGCCATGTGGTGCTCATCGATGGCGAGCCGGTGCTGGATTCGAAACAGATTCCGTCGCTGGTTTCCGGCCCTGCAGACTCCGCGTCTTCCGGTGGAACACGCTTTCGCGATGGATTGAAGGCTTTTGCGATTCGCGCGTTTTCCGGCAGGCTGCCCGCAGAAGAGATTCAGTTCGAGGCTGTGGCGCAAATTCAAAAACTGCAAACGGCTGGGATCAGCGTCACCCATGTGGACACGCACAAGCACACCCACTTTTTCCCGGCTGTGCTGCGGCCGGTATTGGCTGCGGCCCAATCGTGTGGGGTGAATGCGGTGCGAAATCCGTTTGGGCCGCGTCGGCCATTCAAGGCAGAGGACCTGGTAAGACGCCCTTCGCTGTGGACCCGCTACGCCGAAATGCGAATTCTAGGAACTATGGCGGCAAAATTCCGGCAGGCAGTTCGGAAACAAGGGATGCTTACCCCCGACGGCACGCTCGGCGTGGAGGTCACTGGATCTCTGGATGAAAAATTATTTCTCGCCCTAGCGGAACTCATCCCGGAAGGCACTTGGGAATTCGTTTGCCATCCCGGGTATAACGATAACGATCTTAAGGCTGTCAACACAAGGCTGCGCGAGTCGCGCGAGACCGAACTCCGCCTTTTGACCATGCCAGAGGCACGGCAGATTTTGTTGAACCGCGAGATCGAACTGATCTCTTATCGCGACTTGAAGGCTGCCACTTGATTCCGGCTGCCCAGAACCCGTAGTCTAGTGCCGCTTCAGAGGGACACTCGCGTTGGGGTACTTCCGTAATCTTAAGGGTTTTACGGGGAGGTCTATGATTGCCCTAGAACGAACAAATAGAGATAGGACGGAAAGACTGTGATGATGTCTGCCTATGGGGCAGCCCCGCGCGCTACGTTGGACCTGCGCGTACGTGTGTGGGGAATGGGCTCAAACAACCAGCCCTTTCATCAAAACGCTATCGCCCAAAATGTGAGCGCCACCGGAGCCTGCATCAACGGCCTGGAGCAAGAGTTGAAGGTGGGCGACGTGATTGGGGTGCAATACGAAACCAAAAAAGCCCGCTGCAAAGTGGTTTGGGTGCTGGAAGCCGGGGGCTTGAAAAAGCTACAGGTGGGGGTGCAGCTGGTGGTTGACCAGGAGTGTCCATGGCTGGCACAACTTCCGGTCGAGATGCGGTCGAACATGCCGACCCCCAAGGCCGATAACCGCCGGCGATTTCAACGCCATAAGATTTCCTTTCCGCTGGAATTCCGCGATGAGCGCGTGAATACGCCGATGCGAGTGAATGCCACGGACATCAGCGGCAACGGTTGTTATGTTGAAACCGCGATGCCGTTGACTCTACAGTCGATGCTCAAGGTGGATTTCTGGATTGAGCAGGAACACATAGTGGCCACAGCTTCGGTGCGCACGCGCGATCCTGGGGTGGGTATGGGCATTGAGTTCACCGGCTTGCCGGAAGAAACCAAGAAGCGATTTCAGGCCCATCTCGACAAACTCGATCCTGGCCTGACCAAGTCTGGATCCCAAAGCAGCGAGTAATTCGCCAACCTTCGCTTTTTAGCGCGTGCTGTGCATCCCGTCCCTGTAGAATCTGCATCCTCTATCGTTTCCAACCATCGAATGACAGAACCTCGTCAGGATTAAGCGAAAGGGCGGCCTTAGGGAATGAAGATCGGGATCACGTGTTATCCGACATACGGCGGCAGCGGAGTCGTGGCCACGGAGCTGGGCTTGGAACTGGCGCAGCGCGGCCACGAAATACATTTCATCTCCTACGCCCAGCCCATTCGCTTGCGCGGCGAAGAACCGAACATTCATTACCACGAGGTTGAAGTTTCACGTTATCCCTTGTTCGACTATCCCCCGTACGATCTGGCGCTGGCTACGCGGATGGCGGAAGTGGCGCAGTTGTACGATCTTGACCTGCTGCACGTTCACTACGCGATTCCGCACTCGGTAAGCGCGCTGCTGGCGCGGCAAATGCTAGGGGACGGCTCACGCGGCCGCCGATTACCTTTCGTCACCACGCTGCACGGTACCGACATTACGCTGGTTGGGCTGGACCGTTCTTATTTGCCGATCACGCGTTACTCCATTGACCAGAGCGACGGGGTGACAGCAATTTCAAATTATCTTCGTGAGCGCACCATGCGGGTGCTGGATGTGAAGAAGGAAATTGAAGTGATTTACAACTCGGTGAATTGCGACGTGTATGTGAGAAATCCCAATCCCGACGAGTTGCGCTCGGAGTATGCGGAGAAAGGCGAGAAGCTGCTGGTGCACCTTTCGAACTTCCGCCCGGTAAAACGGCTTTCCGATGTGATCGAGATTTTCGATCGGGTGCGCAAGCAGATTCCGTCCAAGCTTCTGTTGATCGGCGACGGCCCGGACCGTTCGGTGGCGGAATGGCTGGCGGTGCAGAAAGGGATCCACGAGGACGTTCTCTTCCTGGGAAAGCAGGATCAAGTGGAGGAGAAGTTGGGAATCGCCGATGTTCTGCTGATGCCCAGCGAACTGGAATCGTTCGGGCTGGCCGCGCTGGAAGCGATGGCTTGCGAAGTTGTTCCCATCGCGACCCGCACCGGCGGCGTGCCCGAAGTCATTGAACACGGGACCAGCGGATATCTGGCGGATGTGGGCGATGTGGACACAATGGCGCGCTATGCCATTGAGTTGCTGAGCGACGAGAATGCGCTGCGGACGATGGGAAAAGCAGCGCGCAGCGTGGCGAAAACACGCTTCTGCGCCAGCAAGATTGTTCCGCAGTATGAAGCCTTCTACCGCCGCGTGATCGAACGCTCTTCGTAGAACGCCTCGGGAACCGCGCCCATAGCCTGCAACAGCGGAAGGCGTATGCGCACCAGGGTTCCCTTCCCTTCCTGGCTGTCGATGGTCATGCGGGCAGAATCTCCGTATAAAACTTCCAGTCGCTCGGAGACGTTCGCCATGCCAATTCCTGTTCCGCGCGAACTGGTGGATTGCACCACCTGCGTGGCCGCCATACCGACGCCGTCGTCTTCCACTTCAATGACCAGTCCAGTTTCAGATAAGCGGCTGCGCAGGTAAATGCTGCCGCCTTCGATCATAGTGGCAAGCCCGTGCTTGATGGAGTTTTCCACCAGCGGTTGCAGAAGCATGCTGGGAACCATTACGTCGAGCGAAGCGGGATCAAGCTCTTTTACCACCCGCAGCTTTTCCGGACCGAAGCGGACCACTTCGATGTCGAGATAGTTATCGATAAACTCTACCTCCTCGCGCAGCGGCACGAAGGCATCCGCGCTGTTGAGCAGGCGTCGCAGGATGGTGGCCAGCTTCGAGATCACGTCGCGTGCTTTTTCGGGGTCGAAGCGCACGAGAGAAGAGATCGAATTCAGAGTATTGAAAAGGAAGTGGGGATTAATCTGGTTCTGCAACGCCTCCATGCGGGCGTGCAGCAGCAGGCGCTCCTGCTCTTCGAGTTTGATCTGAATGCGGACGCTGTTAAAAATCTTTATCTCAATGCCGATGGTAGTGACGGAAGCGGCGTAAATCGCCGCCCACACATAAATGTTGCCGGGACTCTCCAGGCTGAAGATGGAGTGGGGAAAGGTTCGAGCCAGTTCGGTTTGCACAAAGCGCAGCGCAATGACCGTGGTGAAGAACATGATCTGCCAGTCAAACAGGCGCGGCCGGGGTAGGTTACGCCGGATCAACCGAAAAATACTCTGATCGATAAAGGGCGAGAATGACCAGATATCATCTTTGTCGACGGCCATGGTCCGCAACTGGCCGGCGATGAAGCCGGAAAGGACTCCGAAAGGCAGGGCGGCCCATTCACCATGCAGCAGCGCGGGAATGCCCATGAGCGCGCCGCCGAGTGAGCCCGCCCAGCGGCCGCCGATCACGCCCAGCAAGAGCGCGGTTTCAAAACTGAGATCACCCGAAAGAAAACTGGGCACGGCAATGCGGATCCAGACGCCGGCCATAATGGGCAGCGCCATGCACAACACCAGGTACACTTTTTGCCGGAAGGAGCGCTCTTCGCGAAATAAAAGTTTTTTGAATTCCTTGGAGCGCACCAGACTGCTTGAAACGGCCGCCGCCACACCCAGCTTGAGCGCCAGGTGGATAAGAAGGGTCTGCGGCTCCATGGGATTGGGCATGAAAACACTCGAAAGAAAACTGTAGCACGATGAAGCAGATGGGCCGCTAATTGGCTGCGTAATTTCTTGCGTTTGGTTCAGTGAGACTGTCCGCCAAGCAGGGGCTAAGTCCGCCGTCCCCAAATTGCCTTGGTGGAATCGCGCGCCCCCACCCGCATCCGCACTGCCGGGCTTGCGATTTGCCTCGCTTCGGAAGTACCATTCGGGCTCGATTAGAAAGCTTCCGCTCTGAAAGGATGGATCCCATGGTCTTAGGCATGCCTCTCTCCACCTTTACCTTTATTCACGTGTTGATCAGCCTGATCGGCATCGGCTCAGGCTTGATGGTGGTTTATGGATTTTTCACCAGGAAAATATTCGGCGGCGCCAATGCTATTTTTCTGGCAACCACGGCGCTCACCAGCCTGACCGGATTTCTATTTCCCTTCACCCATCTTCTGCCTTCGCACATTCTCGGGATCCTGTCTCTGATCGCCCTCGCCATAGCGATGCTAGCGCGCTACATGCGTCACCTGCAGGGGGCATGGAGGTCCACATACGTTGTGAGCGCGGTCGTCGCGCTGTATTTCAACGTCTTCGTGCTGGTGGTGCAGATGTTCGAGAAAGTTCCGGCTGTACACGCCCTGGCACCCACGCAAACCGAGCCGCCCTTCGCCATTGTTCAAGGGCTCACGCTGGCGCTGTTCGTTGCATTGGGAATTTTCGCGGTGAGGAAATTTCGCTCCGAAGCAGCGAGCGTCGCGGAACCGGCGTGGCGCAGAACCAAGGCGTCGTAAACCCTCGAATATTAGATATCTCCTCCCCGCAAGAAGGTCCGAAACCACCGTTCCAGCATCTAAAGGATGTTGAAACTTCGGACTGAGCGGTGGAGTCTTTAGAAACAGCGTACTGGCCTGACTGGTATTGGCCAAGACTCCACGCCTTGCGGAGGGCGCCATGCGAGTTGTTTACTTTGCTCTTATCTTTGCGTTTGCCACCGGTGTTCCCGCAACGAGCCAGGTTCAGACATCATCGTTGCAAACTCCGCCACCCCAAAGCGCGCGTCAAGCTTTGATCGAGATGTTCACCAGCAAGAATCCTGACGCATTCGTGAAACATTTGCCGGCGGCGGCAGGGCAGGCGCTGCTCCGCAAAGGCGAAATGCCGGGGAATTCCATGCTGCAAAGAATTTCCATGATCGGCCGCCAGTGGAGTTCGCAGGAACATGTGGAACTCTTCGAAGAAGGCCGCACCCTGCTGGCATTCGAACAGGTAGAAGGCCAGCAGCGGGTTAAAACCGAAGTGGATGTAGAACGCGACAACTTGATGGGCGAGAGCGAAGAGATTGAAGTATCCATTCACGTCTATCGCGATGGCGTGGAGGAATTTCTGCCGGTGATTCCGCGGTTGATTTTTTCCATGACCCAGGAAAAAGAAATCTGGAAGTTGACCGAGGCAACGCTGGCCGCCCACGTGCCGTTGACTGATCCGGATTACCTGAAGGGCGTACGGAACGAAGAAAACAAGGCGGCAGAAGGCATGGCCTCGGCCCGCGTGGGAATGATTGCAGCCGCGGAAGCGCAGTACGCTTCAAGTCATCCTGACCGCGGGTACTCCTGCGACCTACCCGCATTGTTCGGCAAAGCGGCTAGCCGCAACGCAGGGGATCAGGCCGACGGGTTCAATGCTTCGGGATTCGCCAATGACGATTCCACCGGATACCACTTTTCGCTCACCGGCTGCAATGGAACGCCCTCCACAAAATTCCAGGCCCTTGCAGTACCTGTAGAGTCCGACGGGTTAAAGGCGTTTTGTGCGGATGAATCGGGGCAAGTGCGCTTCGAAGTGAATGGGAAAGGATCAAGCTGTTTTACAAGAGGTCAGCCGATTCAGTCCGGCCCGGAAAATAGCATTGTCCAGGCTGACTAGATTTCTCAGCAAAGCCGCTCTCAAAGGCACAATTTCATTTCTTTTTCAAAAAGACGCGCAGATCTTTGCCCGTCATCTCTTTTGGTTCATCCACACCCATCATGCCCAGCAATGTGGGAGAGATGTCGCGCAGTGAGCCGTTGGGTTTCAGCGTGAACTGTTTCGCGTCTTCAGCGACCACAATGAACGGAACAGGATTGGTGGTATGCGCAGTGTGCGGGCCCCCGGTCGCGGGATCGATCATCATCTCGGCATTCCCGTGATCGGCGGTGATCAGCATCGCGCCACCCTTGGCTCGCACCGCGGACTCAATCCGGCCCAGGCAAGCGTCAACGGTTTCCACCGCTCTCACCGTGGGCTCGATCTGACCTGAATGCCCCACCATGTCCGCGTTAGCGAAGTTCACAATCATCACGTCGAAGCTTCCCTCGGAGGTTGCTTTGATCACCGCATCGGCGATGCCGGCAGCGCTCATCTCGGGCTTCAAATCGTAGGTCGCGACTTTGGGCGATTGCACCATCACGCGCTCTTCGCCGGGAAAAGGCTGTTCTACGCCACCGTTGAAAAAATAGGTAACGTGGGCATATTTCTCGGTTTCTGCCACGCGCAGGTTGCGCATGTTCAAGCCGCCCATCACATTGGCCAGAATGTTGGCCATTGATTCCGCGGGAATCACGACCGGCAGGCTGAAATTCTTGTCGTATTGCGTCATGCAGACGTAATGCAGATTTTTGGCAACACGATCGCGCGGGATGGTTGCATCCAAATCTTCCGCGCCCGGCAAATCGCTGCCGCCTTTCTGGTTCAAGCCGCTGTTGCGGGCCACGGCGCGCGTGATCTGGCGAACGCGGTCGGCGCGAAAGTTGAAGCAGATGCACGCATCCTCATCGCGAATCGTCGCCAGCGCCTGGCCGTTCTTATCCGTGCAGACAAACGGCACCACGAACTCATCGGTCACGTTGCGGTTGTAGGCGTCCTTCATTCCCTGCACCGGGTTGGCGCACTTGCCGCCTTCGGCATCGCCAAAAACCATGGCGTTATAAGCCTTGGAGATGCGCTCCCATCGCCGGTCGCGGTCCATGGCGTAGTAGCGGCCATTCACTGTGGCAATCTTGCCGGAGTTGTACTCGCGCATCTTCTGCTGCAACTGTTCCAGATATCCGGCCCCATTGGTGGGCAGCGTATCGCGGCCATCCATGAAAGCGTGAACGAAGACGCGATCTACTCCCTGCTGCTTCGCCATTTTTAATAACGCATAAAGATGAGCCTGCTGCGAGTGCACTCCGCCATCGGAGACCAGGCCGAACAGATGCAGCCGGCGTTCGCCCACGCGCGCATGTTTCATCGCCGCCATCAGCACCGGATGCGAGAAAAACTCGCCGTTCTGGATCATCAGATCGATGCGCGTAATGTCCATGTGCACGATGCGGCCGGCGCCCATGTTCAAGTGTCCAACTTCGCTGTTGCCCATCTGGCCCTCGGGCAGTCCAACGAAGGGTCCGCTGGTGTGAATCAGCGTATTGGGATATTCGCGCAGAAGGCGGTCGTAGGTCGGCTTGCGTGCCAGCGCGATGGCGTTGGCTTTAGTTTCGGCACGGTATCCCCAGCCATCGAGGATGATGAGAACCAGCGGTTTCGGACGTGGCATAGAAGCGTTTGCTGCTCCTTAAAAAGTGACCGCCAAAGTTTCGGGAACGACTACCAGATTACCTGAACAGGATAACGATCAAACAACGGGTCAGAGGTAATAATCGGAAGTTTTTCACACAGACTCTGCGCGATCAGGATGCGGTCGAAAGGATCGCGGTGATGCATCGGAAGACTTTCGAAGGCGAGTAGATGGTCGATACTGATAGGAAGCCGCTCGATCCTGGCCTCCGCCAATTTGCCGAGCACGTAAGGCCCGGCAGGCCGGGGAAAATTCAGCTTTCCCGACTGCACCTTGACAAGAATCTCCCAGATGCTTGCCATGCTGAACGAAAGATCCGTGTTTCCGGCAAAAATTTCACGCGCATGGCGCGACATTCGCTCATCGCCAGCCAGTGCCCACAAGAAGGCGTGCGTGTCGAGAATCGCCTTCATTTCGGTACAATCGGTCCGTTGTAGAACAGGTCTTCAATTTCTGAATCGGGAGCATTGAAGTTGTCAGGAACGGTGAATTCTCCCTTGGCGCTGCCGAAGACCCTCTTCTTGGGCGCCTTTTTCAGGGATACGAGCTTAGCGACTGGGGTTCCAGCCTTAGCGATGATCACTTCTTCGCCCATTGCGACACGTTCCAGCAGGCGAGAGAAGTGAGTTTTGGCTTGGTGGATATTCACTTCCATCATATAAAGTTAGACTAAGTTATGGACTAAGTCAAGGTCGGTTTCCCCGCCATCCACCCCAGCCAGCGCACTCACAATCTTCCACTCTCCCGAATCCCTGCGTCTGACACGGAGCAGCAGGACCACTTGACCTGCAACCCCCTTTCACGATAAAACCCGCAACATCAGTTTTTTTTCTCCCAGAATCAAAGCTAGGCTTCGTGTCTCTTCAATCGGTTCGCACAAGGAAAGACAATGACCCTATCCTCCCAGAACGATAGTGGTGTCGCGGCGACGTCTACGAAGGAAACCTCGTCGCCCAGCAATCCAGTTGAAATATCGGCCAGCCGCCGCAAGTTCTTGAACCGGCTGGGGACAGCCGCAACCGCGACCGTGGCCGCCGGTGTGCTTGGAAAAGCGCGCGCCGCTGCCGCCCAATCAGCCGCATCGGGTTCCAACGCCGTCCCGCCGTCGTTCAACGCGCGAGTGAATAAATCTTTTTCACTGCGCATGACGGCTGCTACCACCGACTCTCTGGTGGCAGTTCCTCCGCATACCACCAATGGCGACGAGACCCGCTACAGCGACCACTCCGCCAGCTACAGCAAAGGCTTGCTGCAGGATGATATTGGCGTAGTGAATACCGCCGCCTGGTCTTCCTTAAAGAAGGCGTTGAAGAGCGGCAATAACAGTGACTTCGAGGCCATCGTCATCGGAGGCACCCGCACCCTTAACGGCCCGCAAGGTTCCTATTGCTATGACATGGAAGGACTGGACTCAGTGCAGTTCGGCAATGCTCCGTCTCCCGGAGATCCCACGGGACTGCCTCTGGTTCCGCCCTTCGACCAGATCGCCAGCGCCGCCTACGGCACACAGTTGATCGAACAGTACTGGGCCTCGCTGTTGCGCGATGTTGCCTTCACTGAGTACGCCTCGAACGCCACCGCCATTGCCGCCGCCGCCGAACTTGGCGCACAGTCCAGCTATCGCGGTCCCCGGGACGGCTTCGGCAATGTCACTCCCAACCTTCTTTTCCGCGGCACCTTCCCCGGCGAAACCATCGGCCCCTACATGTCGCAGCTGATGGTTACGCCCACTAGCTTTGGCCAGCAGCCGGTCGATCAGTTGATGAATACCTACCTGCCGGGCATCGACTACATGACCGATACCACAACTTTTCTGCAGGTACAGAACGGCATCAGCACCGGGCTCAGCAATCAGGTCGATTCCACTCGCCACTATCTCCATGACAGCCGCGGACTTTCAGCTTGGACTCACGCCGACGTGCTGTATCAAGGATATTTGATTGCATTTCTGGTGTTGCAGACGATGAAGGCGCCGGTCAATCCGGGCAATCCTTATATCGGTTCACGAACGCAGAATGGCTTTGGCACGTTCGGTCCGCCGGATTTTGCCGCGGCGCAGGGCGAGTGCGCCTCCCGCGCCTTGAATCGTGTCTGGTACCAGAAATGGCTCATCCACCTCACTCATCGTCCCGAAGCCGGCGGCGGCGTTCTTCATCAAATTCTCACCGGCAACCAGAACAAGATCAAAGCCACGCTGAACAGCAACGTGTTGAATTCGCAAGCCGTGGCGCAGAGCTTCAGCAAATACGGCACGTATCTTTTGGCGCAGCCATTCCCCGAAGGTTCGCCCACGCATCCCTCATATCCCACGGGTCACGGAACGGTGGCTGGAGCCTGCATTACTTTCCTGAAATTTTTCTTCGATGAGAATTACGTAATTCCGAATCCGCAAGTGCCCTCAAGCGATGGGCTATCGCTCGGCGCCTATACCGGCTCAGACGCGGGCCAAATAACCGTTGGCGGCGAACTGAATAAACTGGCGCGCAACGTCAGTTTCGGTCACGGAGTCCTTGCCGGTATCCACTGGCGCACGGATACTGACTGGTCCATGACTCTGGGTGAGGCCCTGGCCATCAGCATGCTCCAGGACCGGGCGCAATGCTACAACGAAAAATTCAGCATCAGCTTTACCAAGCTGGATGGAAATAAGGTGACGATTACGAATGAGTAGCGCGTTGTTCAGTCGCTGGTCGTTAGTCGTTGGTCGTTAGCTTAACCCGCAGCATTATTAGGTTCGTGCCTGGCAACCGTCTGCCGTGGTAGCCTGCGACTAACGACCGCCACTCACCCTTTGTAGTTTAACGATTTAATCCCCAGGAACCGCGCCGAGTCTCCCAACTCTGACTCAATCCTCAGCAACTGGTTGTACTTGGCGATGCGATCGGTACGCGAGGCAGACCCAGTCTTGATTTGGCCCGCGCCGGTTGCGACGGCTAGGTCCGCGATGAACGTATCTTCCGTTTCGCCCGAGCGGTGGGAAATGATCGAGGTGTAACCATTTCGGCGCGCCAGATCGATTGCGTCGAGAGTTTCGCTGACTGTGCCGATCTGGTTCACTTTAATCAGAATCGAATTGGCGACACCCTTATCGATTCCCTCTTGCAGAAATTGAACATTGGTGACGAACAAATCGTCGCCGACCAACTGAATCTTGCCGCCGAGTTCCTTCGTGAGATTCGCCCATCCCTCCCAATCGCCCTCGGCCAGCCCATCTTCCAGCGACACAATGGGATAGTCGTTCGCCCACTTCGACCAGAAGCGCACCATCTCGTCAGAACTCTTAGCCGACTTGTCGGACTTTTTGAAAACATACTTACCATCCTGATAAAACTCGCTGGCCGCGGGATCGAGCGCAATGGCAATTTCTTCTCCCGGCTTGTAACCCGCCTGCTGAATCGCTTCCAGCACCACTTCGATCGCTTCCACATTCGACTTCACCGAAGGCGCGAATCCTCCTTCGTCTCCGACAGCGGTGTTGTAGCCCCGCTTCTTCAACACTCCCTTGAGCGTGTGGAAAACTTCCACGCCCCAGCGCAATGCTTCTGAAAACGAAGGCGCCCCTACCGGCATTACCATGAACTCCTGGAAGTCCACATTGTTGTCGGCGTGCGCGCCGCCGTTCAGAATGTTCATCATGGGCGTCGGTAGCACGTTCGCTCCCGCTCCCCCGAGATAGCGGTAGAGGGGCAGGCCGAACTCCGCCGCCGCCGCGCGCGCCGCCGCCATCGAAACCGCAAGAATAGCATTGGCTCCCAGGCGCGCCTTGGTCTCGGTACCGTCAAGTTCAATCATCTTTGCATCCAGGCCGCGCTGGTCGGAGGCATCCCAGTCGGCCAGCGCGCTGGCGATTTCGCCATTCACATTCTCTACAGCCTTAAGAACTCCTTTGCCCAAAAAACGAGTTTCGTCTCCGTCGCGCAATTCAACCGCTTCGTGCTCGCCGGTCGAAGCCCCGCTGGGGACAATGGCCTGCCCGTAGGTTCCGCTCGCCAGTTGCACCTCCGCTTCCACCGTGGGATTGCCGCGTGAGTCCAGTACCTCTCGTCCTATGATTGCCGAAATGTTCGTCATTTTGTGATTACCTTTCTTTTCTGAATATATTGGGCGTGAATCGTCATCCACGCGTACGGCGCTGATGGGAAGTTCGGTATTAAAACTTAATCGACGGCGAGTCAGTTCGCCGACGCCGGAGTAGTGTTTGCCCATGATTAGCTAGGAAACCCTCGATTATAGCGGATGCGGTTGGATGATTCGGCTTGCGTAGCGGCGGACGCATTCGTCCGCCGTCTTAACCCCTTCCTGATCGGGAGGAATGCGGTCCGGAACTGTATGCCTCGTGGCAAACCCAGCCGCGCCCCTTGCCTTTTCTGGTTCACGAACCCGCATGAATATTGTTCCTAACATCCCTGTGGTCTAGAGTCAGAACAACAATTAGAATCTTTTAGTGTTTGCACCACCGGAGGGCAGTATGAAGAAGTTGATGGTTCTACCTTGCCTCGTGCTAGTCGCCGCCATGGCAGCCGCCCAGACCAGTTCACCCGTGCCCGCCGGCACCGCCTTGATGGCCAAACTCGAAACTACGCTTGCCACCTTCAGCAATAAGGCTGGAGACCCTTTTCAGGCTCGCCTCACCGAGCCGGTGGTACTGAACGGTAGAACGGTGATTCCCGCCGGAGCGATGGTGGAAGGCCGCGTGACCCGGGTAAGTGAACCCCGTCGCATCTCCGGCAAACCTACGATTGGAATTTTGGCGGAGAGCCTGGTACTGCCCAGCGGCGAGCATTTCTTTCTGGACGCAACCCTGGTCGACACTAATATTCCGGGAACGGACGTGAACCAAGAGGGAGAGTTCAAAGGTACGGGACACGACCGCAACGACAAACTGGAAGCGGGTGGCGGCGCCGCCGGCGGCATGTTGATTGGCGGCCTGGTCGGAGGCCCTCCGGGAATCGTGATCGGCGGCGTAATTGGCGCAGGCTCGGCCGGCGGACATTGGCTCAGCAAGCACCGTTCCGCCACGCTGATGGCTGGCACCGTGCTCACGCTTGAACTTAACCGTCCCCTGGCGATGACCCCTGCGGTTGCCAATTCAGGGCAGTAATACCTTTCTGAGGATGAGAAACCGGACCCCGGGGTCCGGTTCTTTTTTGCCCTTTCGAAGCAGCCATAAATATGGCAGCATACCAATATGAGGACAACTATCGACATCCCGGATCCGCTTTATCGCCAACTCAAGGGAAAAGCTGCGAGTGAAGGGCGTTCCGTAAAGGATGTGGTTCTTCGAGCCGTACAACTGGAGTGGCAAGCTCCTCGCAATAAGATTTCGCGAAGGAAGGCTCCTCTGATTAAGTCAAAGAATCCCGGAACCTTGCACCTGGACAATGAAAAAATATTCGAAATCATACCTTTTCCCTGACCTCAACGTGTGGATTGCGCTGACTTACAATCAGCACGTCCATTACGAGTTCGCCCACCGATGGTTTACGGCCCTGCCCGAAGACGCCCAGCTCTACTTTTGCAGAGTTACTCAAATCGGGTTCCTTCGCTTGTTGACGACTCGGGCGGTTATGGGGGACTTGGTTCTCAGTCAGGCCGCGGCTTGGGAAATCTACGACGACTGGCTGAAACAGGGAGGAGCGTAGTACATGGAAGAGCCTCCGCAGGTGGAAAAATCTTTTCGATCGTTCACCCAAAGCCACAGCGTCGCCCCTAAGGATTGGGCTGATTCCTATTTGGCCGCATTCGCTTCCGCCGCCGAATTGCGCTTGGTAACTTTCGATAGGGGATTTCAAGGAAGGATTGCCAAGCTCCTGATCCTGCGGCCATAGCCTATCCGCGACCCACTTACACCGCTTCCAACTCCCACTCGCTCACCACCTGAAGCTCAATCCACCCCTCCACGGGCAAGGCATCCACCGGTAAGCGATTGTGCCACAGGCTGAAGCGCAATCGAATGCGGCTGGTGGCGGCAACCGCAGTCGCTGCGGTATTGGGGTAGTCTTTAGGATTTGCGCCTGCGGACGGAACCGCCAGCAACCAGCTCAGCGGCAGGCGAAATTCAAAGTTACGGATCAGCGCGGCCTTGGCGCTGGCTTCGCTTCTCGAAACACCTGGCTCGGTACCCTCTTCCCGGCCCTCAACTTTCCAGGCGGCCAGCGTCTGCTCTTTCACCGAAGCATCCAGCCGCAACGTGCGCCGAGCCCGCGGCTCGCCTTGCGCCCACGATTCCAGATTCACCACCAGATCGAACTCCATCTCCGGAACCGGCCCGGCAAAGTCGAGACGACCATACACAAATTCGCTATCGATCCCCGCGTACACCGAATCCAGCAGAAACTGTTTGCCGTGCATCGCCCCGGCGCGCTGGTCGGCGGTAAAGATGGCCGCGCCCATCCACTCGAAATAGCGAATCTTGTCGCCGGTAATGCGCGGATGAATGTAAGCCGTCTGCGGCGTGAACGCCGGGCGCACTTCCACTCCCGAAATCGGCTGTGAAAGATAATCCGGCGGCACCGCGCCCAGCGCCTGGTAAACATTCGACAAATGTTTGCGGTAAAGTTCGTCGAAGTCCCGGTCATTGGCCGAGTGGTGCTCCGGGCCATACCACCAGTTCCAGTCGCTGCCCTCGGCAATCAGGATTTCTTCAAAGGCCAGCTTGCGCTGCGCCTCGGTCACGTGGCTGGAATTCTGGGCATAAAATTCGCGCGCATGATGCAGATAATCCCAGGCACGATTATCTTCCGGCGCGCCGATCCAGACGTTGAAGTTGGCATTGATCCACGACCCTGGCACCAGCGACTTCAGCGGCGAAACATTGCGATGGCGCGCGATGGCTTCCGAAACCGTCACGGATTCCAGACCGCTCTCCTGTTGCAACGCATCGTAAAACCGCCGCAGAAACTCGCGTCCCGACTTGGGATAGTATTCCCAGGCATTTTCGCCATCGAGAATCACCGACACCACGGCATCGCGTCCCTGCGCCAGCACCGGCTGTGCCGCCTCTCTCACATTGCGCAGCAAATGGCCGGCGGCATCCCGCGGATCCATTCCCGAGTAAACGAAACCGATCAAGTCAGAAATGGTGTGGTCGCGAAACACGATGTGCATCTCAGTCTCGCCATTTTGGTAGCGATGGATGTTGTAAAGCCGATCGGCTAAATGCGCCGGAAGCCGCCCGTTGCCATCGCGTTGAAAAAATACTCCGCTGCTGCGCCCCAGCACGCCTTCGTCGGTCGCCATCCACTTGACGCCCAGACTATGGGCGAGGGAAATCGCCTCCTCCGAGACGCTGCCCTCCGACGGCCACACTCCCTGGGGACGGATTCCGAAGACTTGCTGGTGCAGATCGAGAGCGCGCACCAACTGCTCGCGTGCATCTTCGGGATGTCGAAAACGATTCTGCGGCAGCGGCAAACCGGGCGACGAAACCGCGCCCGCATTCGAATCGCAAACTAACGGCAGAATGGGATGATAAAAAGGCGTCGCCGAAATTTCTATCGAGCCTTTCTTGGCCGCGTCGGCATGCGCCGGAAGAACCTTCGCCAGCAACTCCCGCTCGCGCCGGATGACGAAACTCTGATCGTCCAGCGAAAAGTTGCGTCCCTTTTCGATCAGCCCAGCAACATCCTTATCTTCCAGAAAGAATTCGTCGAACCAGGCGATCTGCGAGAGCACCTGCAGGTCGATAAAATGTTGCGCGTCGAAATATTTCTCCGCTTTCTCCGCCGAATACTGGTGCTCGCGCATTCGCTCCAGCAGTTCTCGGTAGCGCGGGTACCGCCCGATTACATTCGCGTGATTCGCCTGGAAAAGATACTGCAGGGCAAATAGCCGCTCCTTCTGCGTCAAGTCTTTGGCGGGCTTGGCCGCGACCGTGAGGAAAGGGTCGAGAGCCGTGCCCGCAACATAATCCTGAATTTGGGTGATCAGCGACGGTACCAGGTTGAAGTTCTGGTGAACGTTGGGAAATTCGTCCAGCAACTTCACCATGCCGTAATAATCTTTCAAGGCATGCAGCCGCACCCACGGCAAGCGATACTCGCCCGTCACCAAGTCCTTGTAAAAAGGCTGGTGCTGGTGCCATAGGAGAATGAGACGCAGGGCAGGCATGAGCGGAAATTTAGTCTAGCATGGCAATTCGGATGCGCTCGACAAGCAAATTACGCGACCTAAAATCTTCCCTTCTACCCATCGACCAAATCCTGAAGAAACTACATCTCTTGGCCAAACCTCGGTTTACGAGCCGAGCGCCCGGATTCTTTCACCATGATTGATCCTGACTCTCGCTCCCCTTGCCCGGCTCTTCCGGTACACTAATAACTCGGAAAATGCCGGCCACCCCCACCCCCGATCGCATCACCCTGCTCTCCGACCAGGATCTCTACCTCTTCAACGAAGGCAGCAACTATCGCCTCTACGAAACCATGGGCGCGCATCTGACCTCGCGCGACGGCGTTGCAGGCACCATGTTCAGCGTCTGGGCGCCGAATGCCAGCGTGGTTTCTGTAATCGGCAGTTTCAACTCCTGGGGAGCGCGCAGCAACCTGCTGAGCCCCCGCGGCAGTTCCGGCATCTGGGAGGGCTTTGTCCCCGGCGTCACCAAGGGTTCACTCTACAAGTTTCATATCGAGTCGCGCCGCCACAGCTACCACGTCGACAAGGCTGACCCGCTCGGCCTGATGCATGAGAAGCCTCCGCGCACCGCGTCCGTGGTATGGGACCTCGATTACACCTGGGGCGACGAGGAGTGGATGAAGACTCGCGCCGCCAAGAATTCTCTGCGCGCGCCGCAGTCAGTTTATGAAGTGCATCTCGGATCCTGGATGCGCGTGCCCGAAGATCACAATCGTCCGCTCACCTACCGTGAGACTGCGCCCCGCCTCGCCGAATACGTCAACCGCATGGGCTTCACTCATGTCGAGTTCCTGCCGGTCATGGAGCATCCCTATTACGGCTCCTGGGGATATCAGACCACCGGCTACTTCGCGCCCACTTCGCGCTACGGCACGCCCCAGGATTTCATGTACCTGGTTGACTACCTGCACCAGCACGGCATCGCCGTGATTCTCGACTGGGTGCCTTCGCACTTCCCTTCTGACGCCCACGGCCTCGCTTTCTTTGACGGCACGCACCTCTACGAGCACGCCGATTCGCGCCAGGGTTTCCATCCCGACTGGAAGACGCACATCTTCAACTACGGACGTACCGAAGTACGCAGCTTCCTGATGTCGAGCGCCATGTTCTGGCTGGACAAATATCACATCGATGGCCTGCGCGTGGATGCCGTCGCTTCAACGCTTTATCTGGACTATTCCCGAAAAGAAGGCGAATGGATTCCCAACAAATTCGGCGGCCGCGAAAATCTGGAAGCTATCGACTTCCTCCGCCGCTTTAATCAGGAAGCTTACAAGGAGCATCCCGAGATTCAGACCACTGCGGAAGAATCCACCTCATGGCCCATGGTTTCGCGCCCGGTCTATCTTGGCGGACTGGGCTTTGGCATGAAGTGGGACATGGGCTGGATGCACGACACGCTCGAATATTTCAAGCAGGATCCCATCCACCGTAAATACCATCACAGCAAGCTCACCTTCCGCATGCTGTATTCCTTCCAGGAAAATTTCGTGCTGCCGCTTTCCCACGATGAAGTCGTGCACGGCAAAGGCTCGCTCATCGGCAAAATGCCGGGGGACGATAAGTCCCGGTTCGCCAACCTGCGGCTCTTATTCGGATACATGTACGCCCAGCCCGGAAAAAAACTTCTCTTCATGGGCGACGAATTCGGCCAGGTGCGCGAGTGGTCGCATGACACCAGTCTCGAATGGCACGTGCTGCAATACGGCAATCACAGCGGCATGCAGAAGTGGGTTGCCGCCCTGAACCGCGTCTATCGCGAAGAACCGGCCATGCATGTTCTCGATACCAATCCCGCCGGCTTCGAGTGGGTCGACTGCAACGATAACCTCACCAGCACCATCTCGCTTCTGCGCAAGAGCGAGTCGCCCCAAGATACGGTACTCGTCGTCTGTAATTTCACGCCCATCACCCGCGTCGGCTACCGCATCGGAGTACCCCACGACGGCTACTGGCGCGAACTGCTCAACAGCGACGCCCACGAATACGATGGCACCGGCGTCGGCAACATGGGCGGCGTGCACGCCGAAGAAGTGCCTGAACATGGCCGCCCGTTTTCAGTGAGACTCACGCTGCCGCCGCTGGGAGCATTGTTTCTGAAAGCTGGGTAGATGAGATGCTTTCTGTTCCTGGCCGCGCTAAGGTTTGATCTCAAACGCCAAACCGCATCCCAGGCCGAAGTTGTTTGTCACGCACTTGCTCAGATCTCCCCCGAAGCGCGTCACTCCAAAAATATCTCCGGCGGCATCGAGGGTTACTCCCGCCTCCGGACTGCCCCCGGCGGTGCCTCCGCCGAAGTCATGCAACACCGTTTCTCTCCACAGGCCACTGACGGTGGGCGAGAGCTTGAAGACCACGCCGTTGCCGTCACTGCCTCCAGTGCCTCCGTAGTAGGCCGCACCGTACAAATTTCCCGCGCCGTCGCGCGCGATCCCGTAGGGCACCGCTCCCACCGCGCCATCGTATCCGCCGCCACTCACCTTGAACGCATACAAAACCGATTCCCTCCATCCGCCCGCTCGCGGAGAAAGTTGGTAGACCACGCCGCACCCGCTGCCATCGCATGAGCTAAGCTGCCCTCCGTTTCCCGTCGTTCCGTACAAATTTCCCGAAGGATCGAATACCAATTGCCCCGACGGATTGCCTCCATTGGCGCCATTGAATGTGAAGAGCACGTTGTACGACCATCCTGTCGTGCCCGGCGTCAATTCAAAAACCACGCCGCAGCCGTCAACCTCGCCGCACGACCGGTTTCCGCCTCCGCTGGCTGTGCCGTATAAATTTCCCACCGTATCGAAAATCAGCGAGCCGTTGGGATACCCGCCATCGGTTCCGTAATTGAACGTGTACAGCACGCTTTCTCTGTACGTGCCACCGGATTGCGGCGACAGTTCAAACACGACTCCGCTTTCGGTGCCTCCGTTAAACGTCGTGCCAAACACGTTCCCCGATGCATCCAGGGTCACCCCATTGAAAGCTGCGCCGCCGTCCGCCCCGCCGGTGAAGGCATAAAGCACTGACTCGGTCCATCCCCCGCCGGCCGCCGGCGACAACTTGAAAACTCCTCCGGTTCCGTGAGCGCCACCGCCCCCAGCCGTGCCGTAAAGATTTCCCGCCGCATCGAACGCCAGCGGCCCGCCCGGATTCTTAAGGTCGCTGCCGCCGCTAAATTGGTAGAGAGTCGTTCGCTTCCACGCCCCGGCCTGCGGCGACAGCTCGAACACCGTTCCGCATCCAAAGCCGCACACCCCGTTGGTGGTCTTCCCGCCTTCATCCACGCCATACAGATTTCCCGCCGCGTCCAGAATCAATGCGCCCCCACTCGCTCCTCCGTAGGTGTAGATCGACTTGTAAGGCAAGCCCTGTGCCGAGGCCGAGGCGGAAAAAATGGCGACCAAAATGATCAAGCCGCAAACGAATTCAAACACTCTCGACGAGAATTTATTTTTCATGGCGTAGCTCATGGTGACTTCCCTCAGAATTGAAAATAACCGGTTTCGTGAATGTACCCTTCCCTGGGAGCGTGCGAAGGAGAGACAATTTGGGAAGTTTCGCTGTGCCCCGGGAACCTGTCAAGATGAAGAAATCTGCATACAGCAAGAGGTTTAATTCGTCGGCAAGTCTACCGATCGGCAGAAACATTTTGACGGTAAGCTTCCGCGGTAACGATGAGAAATTCTGTTCGTCCATGAAGCGCCAGCAAATCCGAGTCGCCGGTCACCAACAGGTCCGCGCACCCACTGTGGGCTAAATCGAGAAAGGGCTGATCGTTTGCGTCACGGCAGATGATCGCGCATTTCTTCTCTGGTTCAATCACTTCGCAGTAGGGAAGATACTCGGCCAACAACTCCCGGCGGTCAGCGGCGGAGAGTGCAAATTTCAAATAGCCTAGAACTCGGACAAGTTCCTCGGTTGTTCTGCGGGAGATCAAAGGAAGCGCTCGGACTTCCTGCCAATGCTGTCGCAGCCATGCCAAGCGGCCGTCTCCAAAGACTAAGGCCGAAACCACGGTGCTGGTATCAAAAACGACCCGCCGTGTCATTCTTTGCGGCGGGCAAACTTAACCGCGTCTGCCACATCCTGTTCATTGATTCCGAGTTGGGCAAGGCGGGAGCGCACTTCGTCAGCCCGGCTTCTGTGCAGCGGGCGCAGAACGATGCATTCCCCATCTGTGCTGACGTCGAAATACTCCACTGCACCGAAACGGCTAACGACCGACTTAGGGAGCGTAATCTGGTTTTTGATTGTCTTCTTTGCCAGCATGATTTCCTTAAACAAGGGAACAAGGAAATCTTACCATACCATTAAACTCCCAAACCATCCGTTTAGGCCCGATGCCTTGCAATCGTCCCTAATCCCATCTCCTGCTCTCCATGCTATTCTGCCCTCAGAACTGCGCTCATGCGGATTCTGACCCGCTACATTCTCCGCGAAGTCTCCTCGCACGCCGTGATCGGCGCAGCTATCTTTACTTTTGTCCTCTTTACCCGCGACCTTGGCCGCATTCTTGAACTGGTGGTCCGGGCCAGCGCCACGTTGCCCAGCATTGCGGAAATTTTCTTCTTCACCGTTCCTCTCGCGCTCACTTACACCATTCCCATGGCCGTGCTGGTGGGCATTCTCATCGGACTGAGCCGCCTCGCCGCCGACAGCGAAATCACCGCCATGCGTGCCAGCGGCATGGGCGTATGGAACTTTGGCCGTATCCTGGCGATCTTCGTCGCGGCCGCATGGTTACTCGCGCTGGGTAATTCGGTCTACGTCGCCCCCTGGTCTCTGGCGCAATTGGGCCATCTCGAGGAGCAACTGAAAGGCTCGCAAGTCTCGTTTGAAGTGCAGCCCCGCGTTTTCTACGAAGGCTTCCCCAAACTCGTGCTCTATGTGCAGGACGTACATAGCGCCCAAGGCGGCGCGGTCTGGAAAGGAGTCTTCATTGCCGATATCTCCGAGCCTTCCAATCCTCGCATCACTCTGGCGCAGGAAGGCATCCTCGTACCTGAAGGGCAAGACCGCCTGCACCTGCACCTGGTGAATGGATCAAGCCACGAAACCGATCCCGTGCAAGCCGATAAATATACGATCTCCACCTTCGATCAAACCGATATTCCCATCGAACTGCCCTCCACGGAAAACAAAGCCGACGAGCAGGTGCCTTACAAAGCCATGGGGACTTGGGCTTTGCGTGAGCGCGCCGCCAGCGTGGACCCAGCCACCTCGCGCTTATATCTGATTGAATTTCACAATCGCTTTGCGCTGCCCAGCGCATGCCTGGTGCTGGCCATGGTCGGAATTCCGCTGGGCCTGTCTTCAAAGAAGGCGGGCAAATCCGGCGGCTTCGTTCTTACCATCGTTCTGGTCTTCGTCTATTACTTCATTTCTCTCATCGGAGTTTCCCTGGCCAAGCAAGGCCGGGTGCTTCCCGGCTTTGGGGCGTGGCTCGCCAACATCGTATTTTTCGCCGCAGCTTTGTTTTTGCTGTGGCAGGCGGAGCGGCGTCCGCTCTCACTCTCGGCGCTACGGCTGGCCTGGAAGCGCAAAGAGTCTCCCACTGCGGTTCC
Source organism: uncultured Acidobacteriota bacterium (assembly GCA_963758565.1). Lineage (GTDB taxonomy): Bacteria > Acidobacteriota > Terriglobia > Terriglobales > Acidobacteriaceae > Sulfotelmatobacter. The sequence continues at coordinate 145,199 of CAVWVX010000004.1, forward strand.
CGTCCCCGAGCGCCGCCGCTGGCGCAGAGATACCAATGCCTTCGAGCGCGCTTCCACCCGCCGGAGGGTTTTTAGCGCCAGCTTTCCCACGCTGGTGGATGATTATGTGCTCCGCGATTTCTTCCTCTACCTCGGGATGATCGTTTCCGCATTCCTCGTCCTGTTGCTGGTGTTCACGCTCTTCGAACTGCTCGGCGACATTTTGCGCAACCAGACTCCCGCGCTTGTAGTGGCGGCCTATTTGCTCAATGTCGCGCCCTACCTGCTTTACAGCGTGGCTCCGCTGATGATGCTGCTGGCGGTACTGATCACTTTTGGATTGATGAACCGGTCCAATGAAATCACCGCCATCAAGGCCACGGGCACCAGCGTCTACCGCCTGATCACCCCCGTGTTGTGCGCCGCCGCGATTCTGGCCTCGGGATTATTTTTTGCCGACCAGTTTTATCTGCCGCACACCAACAAGCGCCAGGAAGCGCTGCATAACATGATCAAAGGCAAGCCGGCGCAAACTTATCTGCGTCCCGACCGGCGCTGGATTTTCGGCCAGAACAACGACATTTACTACTACCAGTTTTTTGACCCTGACCGGGACCAGTTCGCCAACCTCACCATCTTTCAACTCGATCCCGCGCGCTTCGCCATCACCCGTCGCATTCATGCCGACCGAGCTCACTGGGCCGACAGCATGAATCGCTGGATTTACGAGCAGGGCTGGCAGCGCTCCTTGCATAGCGCCGCCATCGCCGACTTTCACACCTTCGACGTTTCCACCTTTCCTGAAATCGGCGAAGAGCCTTCGTACTTCAAGAAAGAGGTAAAGCAGTATTCCGAGATGAACTATGAAGAATTGCGCCGCTACATTCGCGACCTGCAGCAAAGCGGCTTCGACGTGGTGCGGCTGCGGGTGCAGTTGTACCGCAAGCTTTCCTATCCCATGGTGACCCTGATCATGGCGGTAATCGCGGTGCCCTTCTCCATGTCAGCCGCGAAAAAAGGGGCGATCACCGGAGTCGCCGTCGCGGTGGGAATCGCGGTGGTCTATACCGTAGTCTCGCGTTTGTTCGAAGCCATGGGAGACATCAGCCAGTTGCCGCCCGCCCTGGCCGCATGGTCGCCAGATTTAATCTTCGCCCTGGTAGGCTCGTACCTGATCTTGAAAATTCCCACCTAGCGTCACTACTTCACCGCCACTCCCGACGGATAGTTCAGCGTGGTCGTAACGGCCTGAGGCGTCAAAAGCCCGGTGGCGGGCGTAATGGCATACTCCGAAAGATTGTTGGAATTGGTATTGGCCACAAACAACCAGCTGTCATCCCTGCGGATGGCGATCGAATTGGGTTCGGAGTTGGTGGCGACGACTCCCGGATTGAGCGCCGATAATCCTCCCCCGGACGCGCTGATGCGAAAGCCTGAGATTTGGCTGGACCCGGTGTCCACCACGTACACGAAGTTGGCATAAGCGTCCACCGCAATGGGACCGGGAAGGTCGGTCACGCTGAATGGCGATCCTGTCACCGGGTTCAAGCTGAAATCCGCGTTCAGGCACGGCGGTTGCTCGTTCAAATTCAGCGCGGTGCAAATCGCATAGGCGCTTACGTTGTTGGAATTCATGTTGGATACGTAAACGTAGCGGGCGCAGGGATCGACCGCCACGCCCGAAGGCAACGTGCCGGTGGCAATCGGATTCGTTCCCGTTGGAACTAGACTCAAGCTTCCGCTGGAACTCACGCTGTAATTGAACAGCCTGTTGTTGACAGAGTCAGTGACGTAGAGATTTTCCGTTGCCGGCGCGACCTGTCCGGAACACGGCGCATACTGGGCCGGAAATATTGTCGGAGTGATGGCCAGCGCGGAAGGCGTGGCCGCTTGTCCTGCGGTGGCGGGCACCGCGAAAGGCGAACCCGAGACCGCCGTAAGGCTGCCCCCGGAACCGACCGAGTACACCGCAACACCCAGCGACGGCAGGCTCGCGCTGGTACCGACGCCGTTCACGGTGTAGATCGCGCTGCCCTGCGCCATGGCGAGGAAGAGATATTTCCCTGCCGAATCCATGGTCATTCCGGCAATTTGATTGCCCCCATTGGGGTTGGTCGAATCGTCCAGGCCACAAGCCGGAAAGGTGCTCGGGTAAGCCGGATTGCCGGGCAGGAATACCGGAGAGTTGCCGGCGGAGAGCTTGCCATCGGAGTTGATCTGGTAGGCCACAATCGCGGCTTGCACTGCTGTTATGGAACTATTGGCCGCCGGGTTCGCCGGAGTGCAGTTGACCGTGGTCGCGACATAGGCGTACGTCCCGGCAGGATCAAGAATTACCTGTGAAGGTAGTCCTGTGATGGGTGGACCGTTGACATTATTGATCTGCGAAACATGGCCATTATTCAGATCAAGACTGAAAGTCTGCACCACTTGAGAATCGCGGCTGGGCACTACCAGCAATCCGTTAGCCGAGGCGTTGTACTTGGTGCTACAGGCCATCACAAAGCCAATGGATAAAACCACCAGAACCGCCGCAATCCAGGTGAAACGTGTCCGCATGCTTCGCATGATCTCCTATAAACGATTCAACGATTAAATGATCTGCTGTGAACGCTGGTCCGCACTCCCCGGTTGCCACGCTCCGGGCGTAAAACGCTAGTTGAAGGCGGGAATGACCACTCATTTATGTAACAGGAATGCGCCGGAAGAGCAAACGCCGCCAGCAGGTAAGAACCGCGGCGAGGGCTGGGAGTTGCCTGAAGTGAGCGTCGAGTATCGGGTTGCGAGTCCCGAGTGACTCGAGACTCGCAGCTCAGTGGGGCTTCTACCCTTCGCGCCCGACAGAAACGGTCTCTGAGATCGGGCTCTGCGGCACACTACCGGGCAGCATGGGCAGCCGTATCTCCACCATCAGTCCGCCCTCGGCGCGATTGCTGGCAGAGACCTTGCCGCCGTGGAAGCGCACCGCGCGTTCGGTAATAGCCAACCCTAAACCCACACCTCCGGTCTGGCGGCCGCGCGCGTCATCCAGGCGATAGAAGGGCTGGAACAATTTTTCCAGCGCGTCGGCGGGAACTCCATCGCCGCAGTCGGTGACCCGGACCACTGCCTCATCGCTGCTGTTGACTCGCTGGCGCTGCAACTCAATCTGGACCGTGGTTCCTTCATGCGTATAACGGATCGCGTTGCGGACTACGTTCTCAATGGCGCTGTGCAGCAGCGACGCGTCACCGCGTACCGACCAACTACCTGCGGGAATTTCGCTGCGCACGTGGCAGTGGCGCGCCTGCGCCTCGAACTCCGCGTCCTCGGCCACGGTCAACACAATTTCATCCAGCGTGACCGGCGTCGAAGGCACGCGCTGCTCGCCATCTTCCATGCGCGCCAGAGTTAGCAACCGTCCAATCAATTCGTTCAGCCGGGCGGCTTCGAGTTCAATGCGCTCCAGCATGGCAGTGTTTTCGTTGCCCGATCGTTGCCGGGCCAGGCCCAGGGCAACGTTCAAGCGCGCCAGCGGCGAGCGCAGTTCGTGAGAGATGTCGTTCAACAAGCGGGATTGCGCTTTGACCAGCGCCTCCAGGCGGCTGGCCATGGTATCGAAGTCGCGCATCAATCCCGCCACTTCGTCGCGGCGGCGAGCGCTGGGCGCGCCGGCCCGGGCGGAGAGGTCTCCATTGGCCAAGCGGCGAGTGGCGGCACGCAGGCGCACCATCGGCATGGTGAGAAACCACGCCAGCAAATAGCAAACCAGTCCGGAAGAAATGATGGCAATGAATAGTCCGGGCAGGGGCAACCCGCGCGGTCCCAGAAAAAGCCGCGGCCCCGGCGGCGGTGAGAGCACCAGGGTGTAGCGATGCTGGCCATCAGACGATGCGCGGGAGTCACGCAGTACGGGCGGAGGCGTGGGGAAAATAAAACCCTCATGCGGCATGCGCGATCCGCCGCTGGCCACACGCATGGCCCAGTCCGGGGCGCCGCGGTGCGAAACTTCTTCCAGATTTTCGTTGTAGAGATAAGCGCGGACGTGCTGCGTGTGTTCCAGGTTGTCCAGGTAGTCGCGCAGCCCGGTCCGGCCGCTCTGTTCGTAGGTGTTCACCGATTCGTTCAGCGCGGTGGCCAGCAAGCCTTCCCAACTGGAAGTGCGGGGACGAAAGGCCAGCGTCACCAAAATTGCCAGCACCAGAAATAACGCCTGCGCCAGCCAGAAGGAAAGAAAGATTTTGAGGAACAGGCTCTTCATGAGGTCGGCTTCACTTTGTCCTCGACCCGCTCGCGAGGCCGGGCAAAAATATAACCCACGCCGCGAATGGTCTTGATGTGCTCGTCGCTATCGGTGTCGCCGAGTTTCTTGCGGACTTTGCTGACGTGCATATCGATGCTGCGATCAAATGGCGAGAACTTGCGGCTCAGCACGGCATTCACTAAGCGCTCGCGGGGAACCACGCGTCCGGCCTCGCGCAGCAGCACTTCGAGCAGATTAAATTCCACCGAAGTCAGGTCGACGGGTTGGCCGTCGCGGCGCACGCTGCGCGTGGCAGGATCAAGTTCAATCTCGCCCACGCGGACGATATCCGGCGGGGCGGTCGCGGATTTATCGCCCCGGGTACGCCGCAGGATGGCGCGAATGCGCGCCACCAACTCCCGCGGATTAAACGGCTTCGGCAGATAATCGTCGGCGCCAATCTCCAGGCCGACGATGCGATCCACATCTTCACCGCGCGCCGTAAGCAAAAGTACCGGCAAGCGCGAGGTGGCGCGGATGCGGCGCAGCACTTCAAAGCCGTTGATCCCGGGCAACATCACGTCGAGCACCACTAGCAGATATTGTCCTTCACCGGCGCGCTGCAGTCCGCTCTCGCCGTCGTGCACCGCTTCCACCGTGAACCCTTCCGCCTGAAGGTACTCGCCCACTAGGGTGCAGAGTTCCACATCGTCATCAATGATAAGAATGCGTTCCATCGTTCTTTATTGTGCACCCAAGCGCGTGCCGGCAGCAGTAAAGAATTGTCAAATCTAGCAGTTACAGCCGCACACGCTTTGACAAAACTTTACTCCGCTTGACCGACTTTTTACCACTTTCCCCTCCGAAGCGTGTTCTTATCAGTGTAAGCAAACTAGCCCCAGGTTCCGGGAAGGAACAGACATTTCAGGAGTAGAGAAATTTATGAAATCAATTCGTTTTCGGTTCCTAGCTGCAGCGCTGACCGTGATATTGGGCGCTGTCGTTTCCAACGCACAAAACGCGGACACGCAAGCCCCACCTCCCCACCAGCATGGTATGGGAATGGGCATGGAAGGCCACGATGGCCACATGATGGGCTTCTTCGCCAAGTATCTGGAATTGACCGACGCGCAGAAGACCCAGATGAAGGCCGTCATGCAAAAAGAGCATGCCACCATGAAGCCGCTGATGATGCAGAATCACCAGCTCGACCAGCAACTCCGGCAGTTCGTGGAAGGCACCTACGACGATGCCAAGGTGCAGGCTCTGGTTTCAGCACAGGCGCAGACGCTGGTGCAGCTGAAGGTGCAGGAGACTCGCATTCACAACGAGCTCTACCAGATGCTGACGCCCGATCAGCAGGCCAAGATGAAAGAGTTTGAAGCCAAGCACGAAGCGCGCATGCAGCAGCACATGCAGGGCGCTCCCTCGGAGGAGTAATTCCCAAGAGCGGCGCGGGGTTCGGCCAGTTGGACCGGCCCCGCGCAGTTTGGCCCATACATCCACCTATCTGCTGGAGGTTTGCCGTGGATCTGGCGCAAGTTTTCATCTACGTTGCGGAATGGATTTTCTTCGGCGTCTGGGCGCTGGCCCTGGCAGCAGTGAGCGTGGTGGCATTTGGTCGGGACTTCTTATCGCGGCGTGAAAAAGAAAAATCCGCCACCTATATTCTTTTGAAACAAACCGTCCGCCGCCGCGCCTGATTTGGCCTGACAGTCCCCGCAACATCGGTCCGGTATCCTTTGCCCCACCCCCGCAACTGCTGCACCCTGGCCTGCTAAAATTTCATCTAGACAACCTGCATGATGCTCAAGCGAATCCGTCCGCTGTTGCCCTATCTCACCCGATACTGGTGGGCTTTCTTGGTGGGAGCGGTGTGTGTAGTGGTAAGCAATTTTGCTCAGGCGGGAATGCCGCGGGTTCTGGGCAACGCGGCGCAAAGCCTGCAGGGCGGCATCGACCGGCAAAAGCTCTGGATTTTCGCCCTGGAAGTTCTGGGCCTGGCCGCGGTGCGCAGCACTTTTCTTTTTCTCACGCGCTGGGTGGTGATCGGCATTTCGCGCGACATTGAATTCGATCTGCGCAACGATCTCTTCAAGCACCTCGAAACCCTCTCCCACCGCTACTACCAGCGCATGCGCACCGGCGACATCATGGCCCGGGTGACCAACGATCTGAATGCTGTCCGCATGTTGCTGGGGCCGGCGATCATGTATTCGGCGAACACTGTTGTCTTCATTGCGCTGGCCTTGTGGTTCATGCTGAGCCGCAGCCCGAAACTGACTTTCTACGCATTTCTACCGCTGCCGATTGTCAGCATCGTGGTGCAGTCATTCGGGCGGCGCATTCGCGAGCGCTTCGAGCGGGTGCAGGCCATGTTCTCCGACATTTCGGCGCGGACGCAGGAGAATTTTTCCGGCGCTCGCGTCATCCGCGCCTACATGCAGGAAGAGGCGGAGATTGCTTCGTTCGAGACCGCCAACCAGGAATACATTGGGCGCAGCCTGCGGCTCATCCGCCTGATGGGGATGCTGGGCCCCACGCTGGAATTGATGCTGGGGCTGGCCATGGTGCTGGTGCTGTGGATCGGCGGGCGCGAGGTTCTGGCCGGGCGGATGACCATCGGAGTTTTCACCGCCTTCAACTTTTACATGATGCAGTTGTCCTTTCCCATCATCGCCATGGGCTGGGTGATCAGCATCTTTCAGCGCGGGGTGGCGTCGGTGATCCGATTGAATGAAATTTTGGAAGAGCGATCAGATATCCAGGACGAACCCGAGGCGCGGGGTCTTCCGGTTGCCGGGGAGATTGAATTTCGCGGGCTGAATTTTTCCTACGACGGCAAGACTGTGCTGCACGACTTGAACCTGCGGATTCCGCCGGGAAGCAGCATGGCGATCGTAGGACCGACGGGTTCGGGGAAGACAACGCTGGTGAATTTGATCCCTCGCATCTACGACGCCGAGCCGGGCATGGTGCTGGTGGATGGCCGTCCAGTGCGCGAGTTCACCATGGATTCACTGCGCAGGAATATTGGCTTCGTTCCGCAGGAAACGTTTCTGTTCAGCGACCGCATCCGGGAAAACATTGCGCTAGGCGTGGACGCGGCCACCGACGAAGAAATCCATGAAGCGGCCGCGGCGGCGAACATCGCGCAGGATATTGAGAGTTTTCCTGAGCAATACCAGACCATGGTGGGCGAGCGCGGCATCACCCTCTCGGGCGGGCAGAAACAGCGCACGGCGATAGCGCGCGCCCTGATCCGCAACCCGCGCATTTTAATTCTGGATGATGCGCTCTCCAGCGTAGACACGCACACCGAAGACAAGATCCTGAATCACCTGCGCGAAGTAATGCAGGGGCGCACCACCATTTTTATTTCGCATCGAGTATCCACGGTGCGCAACGCCGACCGCATCGCGGTTCTGCACGAAGGCCGCATCGTGGAATCGGGCACGCACGACGAACTACTCGCCTTGAATGGCTACTACAGCGACCTGTATAACAAACAGTTGCTGGAAGAGGAACTGGCCGAGGTGTAACGGCCAGCAGCCGCCAGCCTTCAGTAAATTATGCAGCGAGTCGACGCCCCTGAAATCCTCGATTCCGACGACTGCTCTCCCGCCGAGGTGCAGGAATCGATGCGCGTGCTTGGCCGGATCAACCGCTGGTTCGGCGGTGTCGCTACTACCCAAAAGATGGTGGAACGCGCTGCCGCAGCGTGCGGAACGAAGCGGCTTTCCCTGCTGGAAGTGGCGGCGGGACTGGGAGAGGTTCCGGAGATCGCACAACGTCGACTGGCACGCCGCGGTGTCCGCCTGGATGTGACCCTGCTGGACCGCGCGCTCTCTCATCTGCCTTCGGGAAATCACAGCGTTGTGGGCGATGCCTTGCAGCTGCCTTTCGACGACGGAGCTTTCGATCTGGTGAGCTGCAGCCTCTTTGCTCATCACCTGGACGCAGAACATCTAGCCAAGTTCGTGCACGAGGCGCTGCGGGTAAGCCGGAGGGCGGTGCTGATCAACGATCTGGTGCGGCATCCGGTACATCTAGCCCTGGTGTGCATCAGCTATCCCATCATGCTGAGCCGGGTCGCCTGGCTGGATGGGGTAACCTCGGTGCGGCGAGCGTACCGGCCGGAAGAAATTCGACAAACGATTGGCGCGGCGTTTGGCGGACAGAGAGTGCGGGTGGAGATTTCCAGGAACTACCTTTTCCGCATGGGTGTGATGGTGTGGAAAGAAGATGGTGCGTGATGGGGGAAGCTGCACCCGGACGAGGGCGTCCGGGGCTCCATTCTTTAGCGCACCACCAGGACTTCCCTGATGTTGTCGCGAGCCAGAAAGAATTTGATCGAGGCGAAATCGCGGAAGAGGGTTTCGATGTGGCGGTTATTGAAGACTCGCTGCAACTGCACGCCTTCGCCGCCCTTACCTTTGGCTTTCTCGGCATCGGGGCGCAGCGTAACCCGGGTCATGTCGAGCGTGTCGGGGCCAACGATATGGAAGCGATGGCAGGGTGAATCCGGGCCAGCGTCGCGGGTATGAAAGAAGGCCAGCAACATTCCTCCCGGCTTCAGAACCGACCATAAACGTCCGACGACGGGCTTCACCAGACTTTCATCCAGATAGTCGGGCAGGTTCCAGCAAAGAATGGAATCGAAGTGGGCCGCGGGATACACCAGATTTTCGGCGAGAAATTTGCAGCTGTCGAGGACCTCGGCGCCCTGCTCGTCCTTAACACGGAGTTCGGGGTCGGTGGAGGCGGTGAGCAGATCTTCGCTGTAGATGCGATGGCCGCGCCCGGTGAAAAGCCGGATGTTGGTAGGCGAAGTGGAGCCCAGATCCAGGACACACAGATTTTCGGCGGACTCCCAGTTACGGGATAACTCGCCCAGGCCGCTGGAGCGGCGGGACATTTTTTGCGAGGCTTGATCCGGAACAACTTCCGGCCCAGAGGAGCTACGAAAAAATTTCATGAAATTCTGCGAGACTGACGACATTCTAACTTCGTTCCCTCGGCACTAATCCCTTTAATGATTTTGAACGCGAACGCGGTTGAAATCAATCCCCGCCAAAACCTTTCCCGCGCAGGGTGCAAGACAATCGCGGAGTCGGCCGAGAAAATCCGGACCGGGGCAACTTCGCTGCATATCACTTACTTCCCTCCGCCCGTTGAATCTCCACTTTACCCTTCAAGTATGCGCCCTCTTCGATGGCAATGCGCTGGGTAGAGATATCTCCGGTAACGTTGGCCGATTTACGCAATTCGACGCGGTCACTGGCCGAAATATTACCCTCCACCTTGCCCTGAACGACTACGCCTTTGGCCTCAACGCTGGCTTTTACCTGGCCATTGGGTCCCACGGTTAAGTTGTTGGCCTTGAGCGCGATGCTGCCCTCTACCTGGCCATCCACATAAAGATCTTCGCTGCCGGAAAGCTCGCCTTTGACGAAGACTGACTTGCCGATTTGCGCCAAACCACTGGCGGGTGCGCTCATGGGAGATTCTCCTGGGATGCCGATTGATGGCACAGACTCCGCGCCGGCGTGCTCACGCACTTCAGTTGGAAAATCCAACCGCCGCCACTGCTTCGACTATACGCAAGGCGTTGCGTGCGCGGCAAGCGGCATAGCCCACTCGATATGACCCTTCGGTAATACCGAATGCGCTGTAGGCAACCACCAGGCAGGGGTTGCTACACTAAACTGTGAGTGCAGCAGTTGCCGGAGGCTGGTCTCAATGAATTCCCGGATGGCGGTCGCGTTTTCAGCGGTGGGATTGTTCGCGGGAATGTGCTCGGTCGCGCTTCCGGTGAGCGCGCAGTCGCCCGCGCAGAATCCTGCGATTGATCTGGTCCGGACCACCGTTGCTCAAGAAGTGGCTGCGGCCAACGATCATAATTCCACCAAGTACATGTTCCGCGCGCACAAGAAGACTCCGCAAGGCTCGCAAAGTCGAATTTATGTTGAGACTCAGGAAGCCATCGCGGGCATGACCGTGGGTTACAACGACAAGCCTCTGACTCCGGACCAATTGCAGGGCGAGCAAGGACGCCTGGCGGGACTAGTGGATCATCCAGAGCAATTGCAGCGCAAAGAACGGCAGGAGAAAGAGGAAGAGGAACACACTCTACGGATTATGCGGGCGCTGCCCGAAGCATTTGTCTACGAGTATGACGGAGAGGAAACCGGAAATGCGCATCTGGGTGGCGAGGGCAGGCGGTTGGTACGCTTGAAATTTCATCCCAACCCGGCCTACAGGCCGCCTACGCACGTGGAAGAGGTGCTGGCAGGCATGCAGGGATTTTTGTTGATCGATCCCGCGGCGCACCGCATCGCCCGCATTGATGGCACGCTTTTCAAGGAAGTAACCTTCGGCTGGGGAATTCTGGGCCACCTGAACCAGGGCGGACACTTTGTGGTGCAGCAGCAGAATGTCGACGATGGCGCTTGGGAAATTTCCTGCATGAAGTTGGATTTCACGGGAAAAATTCTGATGTTCAAGAGCTTGGCGATTAAGTCGGAGGAAGAGTTTACCGACTTCCGGCGCGTGCCGCCCGGCACCACGTTTGCAGAAGGCGTGAAGCTGTTGCAGTCGGAAGAAGCCAAGCCGGTTTTCGGTGGATCGGAGACGGCGAAGGCCGAGCACAAAGGGCGCTAACCCTGGCTCTTGCCTTGACTGGCACGCAGCGTTTCTTTCCGTACGGTTAATTTTTCGATCAGCTCTTCTCGAATGCGATAGCCGGTTCCGGGCTGGTCGCTAATGGCAATCATTCCCTGGGCAGAGACCGTGACTTCCGGTTCGATGATGTCTTCTTTCCAGTAGCGCTTCGAGGCGGAGACGTCGCCGGGCAGGCTGAAATTTTCCAGCGTGGAGAGCGCGATGTTGTGGGCCCGTCCGACGCCGGATTCCAGCATGCCGCCGCACCAGACGGGAATCTTTTGCGCGTGGCAGATGTCGTGAATTTTCCGGGCTTCGGTGAAGCCGCCGACGCGGCCGACCTTGATGTTGATGATGCGGCAAGCCTGCATCTCGGTCGCGATGGCAGCAGTGCGCGCGCTGACAATGGATTCGTCCAAACAAATTGAGGTGCGCAACTCTTTCTGCAGCCGGGCGTGATAAAAAATGTCGTCATCCCAGAGCGGCTGCTCGATCATGAGCAGGTTGAACTGGTCGAAGCTGCGCAGGTGCTCCACCTGATCGAGCGTGTAGGCGGAATTGGCGTCGCAGCTCAAGGTGATGTCGGGCCAGCGCGAGCGAATTTTTTCGAGGACATTTACATCCCAGCCGGGCTTCACTTTGACTTTGATGCGGCGGTATCCGGCGGCGAGTTCGGTTTCGATCTTACCCAGCAGTTGCTCGAGGGAATCCTGAATTCCGATGGAGACGCCGCAGGAAATTTCACTGCGCGTACCCCCAAGTAATTTCCACAGCGGAATATTTTTCTGTTTCGCCTCGGCGTCCCATAAAGCGTTTTCGAGGGCAGCTTTGGCCATGCGATGCCCGCGCACGCGGGCCAGCAGCGCAGGACATTCGTGCGCCGAGGCCAGCGTACGGCCCAGGACGGCAGGAACAAGATAGTGCGTAAGAGTGAGGAAGGCGCTCTCGGTCCATTCGCTGCTGTAGAAGGGATCTTCTCCGGCGACACATTCGCTCCAGCCGTCGACACCTTCGCAATGGGCAGTAAGCAGGATGATGCGGCGGCTGTAGGTGCGGCCAAAGCTCGTCTCGAAGAAGTGGACGAGCGGCATTTGAATTTCGCGGAGTGTGATGGCTTCGATTTTCATGTTTTCAGTGCCGAGTGAAAACGGATTCGCGCCGGTTTCGAGACTCGGGACTCACAACTCGAGGCTCGGAACTGGGTACTAGGTACTGGCTACTGTTTCCTCCGCTGCATACGACCATTTCTCATTCCAGTTGCCAAGCAGGAACTTTCCATTACTCGCGGGGTCGCGTTCATAACCTAGCACAGCCTGCCCAGCGTCGAAGGCCCTGAGAAATAAATCCCGATTGCGTTCCTGAACTTCTCGAGCTTTAGAGCGCGTTTCCGGCGCGGACTTCCAATCATAAATCTGCGCCGGGACCTCTATAGAAAGCTGCGCCTCGATGGCAGGATTTTTCCCTGTAGACAGCAAGGTTTCGACGCGCTTCGATTTCAGCCACCACTCCGCGATCAGACGGTCGCTCGGCAATCCCCCCTGCAGAGGCGATGAAGTGATTCCGTACTGGTTGATGTTGTAGCGGCGCGCGATGGCGCCCAGCTTTTCGATGTTGAGATAGGAATTTTTTATTTCGAGAGGATCGAAGGTCCACTCGATGAGTTCGATGCCGCGCGCCAGGGCGTCTTCGCGCTGCAAAAGTTTGAGGCGGCGGCCCAAACCGGCGTTGCGATAATCCTGGCGGACGGCCAGCATGTGCGAGTGCAGATAGATGTGGCCCGAGCGGGTGCCGGGAACGGAAAGCGCGAAGCCCACCATCTCGTTGCCGTTGAAGGCGCCCATCACCTGGCCGCCAACTTTCTCGGCGACCACAAACATGCGCAAGGGCACCAGTTCGGCATCGGTGAAGTTCCAGATTTCTTTTTGCAGCGCGACACAAGCGCGGAGCTCGTCGAGTCCACGGCAGGTGCGAATTTCAAGGGTGCCCGCGCTCATGCTTGCCTTTCTTTTTTCTTGGCTTGCTGCCACAGCGATTCAAGTTCGTCCATGGACGCGCTCTCGAGCGTCTTGCCGTTTTCATTCAGGCTTTGTTCCATGGTTTGAAAGCGGCGGCGGAGTTTGCGATTGGTCTGGCGTAGCGCGGATTCCGGGTCGAGGGCGAGATAGCGGGAGATGTTGACCAGTACAAAAAAAAGATCGCCGACCTCTTCTTCGAGACGCAGGCGCAAATCTTCGGGGATAATGGCGCGTCCGGAGCCCGCAACGCCGCGGCCTTCTGGGCGCGGGCCGGGCGCGGGATAGTCTTGCAGATGCTGGCGAAGTTCGACGGTCTCTTCGCTGAGTTTGTCGAAGAGTCCTTCGATGTTGGGCCAGTCAAAGCCGGCTTGCGCCGCGCGCGAGCTGAGCTTGTGGGCTTCAAGCAGCGCCGGCATGGCGGAAGAGATGCTGCCCAGAATCGAGGACGCGGGCTTCCCTGCTGCATCCGCCGCATTGACCTTTTCCTTGGCGCGTTTCTTTCGCTCTTCCACTTTCAGCGCTTCCCAGTTGCGTTTTACATCGGCGGAGGTGTCGGCTTTGGTGTCGGCAAAAACGTGAGGATGCCGGTCAATCAGCTTGCGCGAAAGGCGGTCGAGAACATCATCGATAGAAAAAGACCCCTGCTCTTTCGCCATCTCGGAGTAGAAGAGCACCTGCAGCAGCAGGTCGCCGAGTTCGCCGGGAAGTTCTTCCCAGTCGCGCTTGTCGATGGCTTCGAGAACTTCGTAAGTTTCTTCGAGGGTATACGGCTTGATGGAATCGAAGGTCTGTTCGCGATCCCAGGGGCAGCCGCCGGGAGCGCGCAGGCGCTCCATGATAGAGACAGCGCGTTCAAAACGTTCTCCGGTTGAGGACATCGCAACCACTTTAACTGAGGCAGAGGAGAGCGGGCAATACGGAGCGGCCAGCGAGTATCGTGCCGCTTGCGGATAAACACTTTGAAAGAATATACCTGCCTCGCCCGTCGAAGACGCAGTCTTCCTGCGCTTGCACGTATTAAGTTTCCTTCATCGAAACTTACCCTAATGATTTAAAGGGCGAGCACTGAGTGCATTGTATCTTCCCTTGAATCCAGGTTCGTTCTTGATCCTTACGCCCATAACTTCGCCCGTCATCTTCTCCACTGCTTTGAGAAACTCCACTGAGTCTGCTTTCACGATCTCGACAATGACTTTCTCCAACAGAGGGTTCACCTTGATTTCGTTCGCATCTGATGTAGCTAAAAACGGCACAGAATCACTCCGCAAACTAGCAAGCGTCTTTTCTGCATCCGGCAGGTCGTATTTTTGGAAGTGATCCATTAGCTCGGCCGTCGAAAGGATACGCCTCGCACATAGAAATCCGAGCAGTTCTTTTCCTTGTTGGCTCAGAACGGAGTATCTGTCATATACGGCTTTTCTTTGGGCGAGGTATTCTTGTGCGTTGAATTGCTTGAGGCCGCGATCTCTCGGCCTAAGGCGCAGATTTACAGACCAATTTGAGGTGCTCACGGGAATCGTGAGCAGTCCCAGCTCCCCCGTGTCCAAAAGCTTCGCCGCGTTCTCCCTCAGCGTGGGACTGAGCCCCAGCCATATGCGGCAGCGTCGTCCCGGGGTAATATCTGTCTCCTCTGTCTCACGCCCCCACGGATTTGCTGTGTTCTGGAATTGCCGTAATTGGTAATGAGCCACAAGTTCGTTGCCCTGAATCGCGCCTCCTATCCACAGCGGCTTTCCGAGATGAATTGTCTCATCTCCATCGTTGGTCCAATAAACGCGCAGTTTGCATTTGAACCCCGGGTTCGGGTCTGGGTCATTCATGGCGATGTCTAGCTCCGCGCTATCGAGCGTAAGGCCGATCGTGATTGGGTTTGCTGGCTCATGCGATGTTTCCGTTGGAGTTTGCTTAGGTAAACCTTCCAGAATCTCGTCCACGTCTTCGGTCGAAGCGTTAGATCTTGCAGCTGTGAATCGTCCTATTGTCAATCCGATGCCAAGTGCGATGAGCAGTAGAAACGTTCCGTATTGCCACGGAACCGATGTGGAGACGGATGCGAGTGATCCGTGTGTGTGGCGATCATAAATATCGTATCCCGGAATGATCATCAGGGCGACCATTACGATAGTTGGCCAGTATCGCTTGATCGAAGAGAACCGGGAGGCAGTCTTAGAGGGCATAAACTGTTGCCCTCCCTGGTTTGCAAAAATCTGATTCTGCAGCCTAAATATCTGGTTTTGCTGCCATCCAAGATAAATAAGGGCAAGATCTACGATGAGGCTGCCCCAATCGCTCGTACTCATTATCCATCCTCGGGAGTTCATCGTACACCGATAATGGTCGAGCCAAGAAAATTCCTGTCGAAACTTTTGGATTCCGAGGCCGCCAAAAAACTTCGCGAAGGCCGCGGAGAGAACCAGTGCGAATCGGGAATAGAACATATCGCGATAAACCGCACGGGGAGGGGTGGCATCGAAGTTGTAGCGATAATTTAAAGGAGGAAATTTCATGGCAAGTTCTCTTAAAGGGAAAACTGTAGCTATTTTGGCCACCGATGGATTTGAGCAGTCGGAATTAATGAAGCCCAAACAGGCGCTGGAAGAAGCCGGCGCGAAGACGCAGGTGGTCTCTCCCGCCGAAGGGAAGAAGATCAAGGGCTGGAAGGACAAGAACTGGGGCGAGGAAGTGGCAGTGGATGTGCCCCTGAAATCAGCCGATGCCACCAAATATGATGCGCTGCTGCTGCCGGGCGGGGTGATGAATCCAGACCAGTTGCGGATGAATGAGGAAGCGGTGAAGTTTGTGAAGAGTTTCTTCGACGAACACAAGCCGGTGGCGGCCATCTGCCATGGTCCGTGGATGCTGGTGGAAGCCGGCGCCGCGCATGGACGCACTCTGACCTCGTGGCCGTCTTTGAAAACCGACATCCGCAACGCGGGTGGAACCTGGGTGGATGAGGAAGTTAACGTGGGCAACGGCGTGGTCACCAGCCGCAAGCCCGACGACCTTCCCGCCTTCAACCGCGAAATGATCGAACTCTTCGCTCAGGGCGTGACCGGCAGCCTGGTGTCGGGAGAAAAGGAATCGGGGAAAAAGGAGTCAGGGAAAAAAGCGGCTTAATTCCGTGGCAACTTAAAGTGAAGGTTCACACTGGCCCGGCGGAGACTCCGCTGGGCCAGTGTGTTTCGGGAGTCGTTGAGGTACGCTTTTGACGACTTCCGTACCAGCGGCTCTGCGGTACCAAGGTGACCTTCCCGGCATGCTCAGGAAAGATCACACTCAAGGGGTAAGAGTTGCGTTACCAAGCGCATGATTAAGTTCAACTAAGTACGGTATGTAATTGATAAATTATGGTGTTATCGGCAAATCAAAGACCGTCTATTGAGGGCCGGCACTTTCACGTGATAGTGATTGGCGGGGGCATTAATGGCGTCGCAGTGGCGCGGGAGTGTGCGCGCGCCGGCAAGCCTACCTTGCTGGTAGAGCAGAACGATTTTGCCTCAGGGGTAACCAGCCGGTCGACGCGAATTATCCACGGCGGGCTGCGGTATCTGGAACATGGCGAGATTGGGCTGGTGCGGGAATCGCTACGCGAGCGCGAGCGGTTGCTGCGGGAGCGGTCGCACCTGGTGCATCCCATGCATTTTCTTCTGGCGCTGAATGAGACTTCGCCGAGGAGCGCGATGAAAGTGCGCGCCGGATTGTGGCTCTACCAAAAAATGGCGGGCAAGGCGCCGAGCGGAGAATCCGCGGCGATGGAGACGAAGCAATTGGAGCGGTCACTCGATGCGGGGCGGCGCTGGTCGTTCTTCAACTACGAAGATGCACAATGCGAGTTTCCCGAACGCCTGGTAGCCGAGTGGTTGATGGAAGCGGTGGAGGCAGGCGCGACGGTGCGCAATCACATGGAGGCGCTGGCGGTGGACGTGGCTCACGGCCGCACCAAGGGCGTGCTGCTGCGCGACCAGATTACCGGACGCGATCAGCGCGTGGACGCTGCGTGGGTGATTAACTGCAGCGGTCCGTGGGCGGATCGCGTGTGCCAGCGCTCGTCGATTCGCATGGGAAAGCCGATGCTGGGCGGCGTGCGCGGCTCACATATCGTTCTGCCGCGATTCTCAGGCGCGCCCAGCGCGGCAATGTATACCGAGGCAGTCGATAAGCGGCCCATCTTTGTGTTGCCCTGGAACGATCAGATCCTGCTGGGAACGACCGAGGTGGCCGATAGCGGCGATCCGGCGAAGACGGTTCCTTCCGAAGAGGAAATCGGTTACCTGGTGAGGTCGGCGGCACAATTATTTCCCAAGGCCAGGATCTCGGCGCAGAGCGTGAAGCATGCGTTTGCGGGCGTGCGGCCGCTTCCCTACTCGCCGGATAACAAGCCTTCCGCGGTGACGCGGCAACACATCCTGCACGATCACGCGGAGGATGGCGCGGTGCACATGATTTCCGTCATTGGCGGAAAGTTGACTACGGCGGCATCGCTGGCGCGGGAGTGCGCGCGCAAGATTGGATTAAACCCGGCCGACGGGGATGCGGTGGCGGTCGGGCCGGGGCCAGCGCTTGACCCGCTGCTTGACGATGCCGTGCTGGAAATCGCGCGCATAGGATCGTTAAGCGAGGAGACGGCTCGAGGCATGGTGGAATGGCACGGCCGCCGCGCCGCTGACATTGCACGCACGGCGCTGGTGAGCGCGGATCTGCGCGCTCCGATCTGCCGCCATACTTCGCATGTGATTGCCGAAGTGGTCGAAGCTTACCGCAGAGAATTCGCCGTGACTCTGGGCGATGTGCTGCTGCGGCGCGTGCCGGTGGCACTGGGCGCGTGCTGGTCGGAATCCTGCAGCCGTGAGGCGGCATTGCGTATTGGAGCAGTCCTGGGCTGGAACGACCACACCATGGGCGCGAACCTGGAAGCTTTCGAGATGGAGCGGACGGCGTTTCTACGTCCTGTGGGACGCAGCAGCGCGGCGTTGCAGGCCGCGGCTGATTAGCAATCATTTCACTAAGTGCGAAGCGAATTAAGACAGACAGGCTCGATCACGAGGATCGAGCCTGTTTTATTTTTTCCCATTTCAAAAGTTAGTGCGAGTGCTGGTGCGCGTGAGCATCGGTGGTCGAACTGAAGAACAGGAAGAAGTTTGACGGCGCCACGATGGCTGCGCCGGCTTTCTTCGCCGCCAACAGGTCTTCATACGAAGTGATGCCGCTGGTCCCGGTGGCGTTGGGCCAGTAGGACTGGTTGGTGACGAGGACTGGAACAACCTGCCACCAGACTGCTGGGAAGTTGATATCGGCATTGATGAGGATGTGGCTGTGATTGGCTGTGGGCAAAAAAATGTTTGCCGTGGGCGGGCCGGTGTAGCCCAGCGCGGCCAGCACGGGAGCCAGATCAAGCCTGGAAGCATGCATGGTGCAGGTTCCGGGCGCAGATCCGGGTTCCGGGCATTGGGTGTAGACCAGCGGCTTGGCTTTGTAAGCTTCGGGAACAGCGCCGAAAAGCGTAATCAATTCGCTTCCCAGCGCGGGTCCGCACAATGTGCCGGAGACTACGTTGTCGCAGGAGATGGCGTCATTGGGGTTCTGGTCGTTGTCCACCGAAAAAAGCGGTACCAGCACATAGATCGGCTCGCTGGTGATGAGTGGATTGCCCGTCTGGCCGTTGGGGTTAATCGAGGGATTAATACCGAGCTGGCAAATGGGAGTCTGTTGCTCGCCAGGATCTTTGGCGGCGATGACGCCGTTGAAATTGAGATCGTCATTGGGCTGGTCGATGCAGGAAAAACTTTGGGTGTAAGTGAAGGTGAGAAGTTGGTTGTCGCCGTACCCCAGGGTCTGGTTGGCTTTCAGGGTCTGTGCCGATGCGGATACCGCGAGAAGGGCCACTGCCGAGAGTAGTGCGGGCCGGATCGCTGAAAATTTCATAATTTCCTCCGAAGGCGGTTGTAGGTGCCGCTCTGGGAGATGTACGGGGCGCGGGAGGAAACAGATTGCGGGCAGAAGATTAATGCGAATATTTTTCTGGCCCACCAGTCTCTGCGCCCAGAGTAAGCGCGAGACGTTGGGGGTCGTCGGAAATGATGCCGTCGACTCCTGCTTTAGAGAGTCGCCGCATGTCGGCGGGAAGGTTGACCGTCCATACCAGGATTTTCTTGCCGGCAGATTTGAGTTGCGTGAGGAGGTTCTTTCGCAACAACTTGTGATAAGGGATAACGAATTCAACCGGCAGTTCCGGCCAGAGATCCAGTTGCTCGCGAGTTTCGCAGATCAGGCCGAGCGGCAGACTGGTATTGATATTGTGCAGAGCCCGCAACACTTCGGGAAGAAATGAAGAGACCACAAAGCCGCGATTGGGGGCGAATTCTCGCAATGCGTCTGCCGTGATTTGTTCCAGCCCCGGAACTTTCAGTTCAATGTCAAGAAAAGCGTTGTCGCGATAGCGAGTAAGAACGTCGCGCAAGGTGGGCAGAGCCAGCGATCCGGCGGAGCACTCGGCAATTTTGAGGCGTCCATGAGTTTCATCGTGACAGATAACGGCTTCCCCATCGCGAGTCAGGCGCACATCGAATTCAAATCCATCGCAGCCTTGTTCGAGCGCGAGATCGAACGAGGCCAACGTATTTTCCGGGATGTTTTTCTCGGCACGGGCGCCGCGATGGCCGAGCAGCAGGGGCATAAGCGGTGGCAGTGCTCAGTGTTCTCAGTCCAGATCGAAGTCGCGAATTGGCCGGCCGGTATCCGGCGATTCCTTGGCTTTCTTCACCGCTTCCTGGAACTTTTTATCCAGCAGTTCGGAGGCATGCTTTTGCGCCTCCACCGATTGCCGGAAGATCGATTCGCGGCGGCTGTCTTGTTCTTTCATGGCGCGCGCGGCCTCTTCCATGTCGTTGAACATGCGGGGCTTCACCGCGGCGGTATGGGTGATGACTTCCGCGGTTGCGGTATCTACCTTCAGCAGCGCGCTGCAGCAAGGGCAGGTGACTTCAATCGTGACGGGATTCTTCGCCATTTGGCGAATCATACCGCAAAAACCATCGCCATGGGATTCGATAAAGCTTAGCGGTGAAGCTTGATGGGGAAAATGTGAATGAAGCCTAACAACTCCCAGCCCAGCAGGAAAATGGAAAGCAGCACCACCAGGACGGCCATCATCTCGCCGAAGGTCATGCCACGGCGGTTGGGCTCAAAACGGCGAGCGGCCAGGCTGAGGATGTTCAGCGTGGCAAAGCCGAAGACCACGATCCAGAGAATGTTGTAAACGTCATTGCGGTGAACACTTCGGTGCTGCAACAACAGCACACTTGCAGCCAGGAACGAGTGCGCCGAGAGAACCTTCGGAAGAGACCATGCTGTGCGCGCGCCGCGCGTGAGCACTGACAGCCAAGCTGTTGGAGCAAGCGGCATAGGCACTGAGCAGTGAAAGATGCTCCCTCATCCTCAAGTGTTGGATATTACATTTTTTGGGACGAAGCGTCACGCGGGGGAAAGCTCCCGACCGCAAGCCAAAGAAAACCTAAGAAGTGGCCAGCGCGTAATCTGAAATCATTCCGGTTTAGTAAGATGAACTCATGCCCGAACGCCGCTTCGTTTTCTTTGATGTCGGGAATACTCTGCTCTTCCCCAACCGCGCTTTGATGCTGGCTCCGCTTTCGAAAGAGCATCATCCCACGCTCGAGCAATGGCAGGCTCTGCAGCGCCGCACCAAACAGGAGTTCGATGACGGGATGCTGGCCGGCAGCGTCGACCACAGTTTCTGGTGGACCTTTCATACTCACTTGCTCGAGGACATCGGCCACGATTCAGGCCACGAGAACAGCGTGCGCGACACGCTGGTAGAGAACACGCAAAACTCCGGCAACTGGGACCAGATTCTGCCGGGCACACGCGAGGCACTGCAGCGAATCGCGGCCAGGTATCGCATCGCAGTCATTTCCAATGCCGATGGAGGGATCGAGCGCATCCTCTCCCGCTGCGGCATCGCCGATTGCTTTGAAAGCATCACCGACTCGGGAATCGTTGGCGTGGAAAAGCCGCGCGCGGAAATTTTCGAGGCCGCTTTGCGTGCCATGAAGGCCCTTCCGCAGGAAAGCCTGTATGTTGGCGACGTCTACTCAGTCGACTATGCGGGCGCGCGCAACGCGGGAATGGATGCGGTGCTACTCGATGTCTCTGGAGCCTACCGCGAGCGCGGCGTGGCCCGGGTAGAGTCCCTGGCGGAATTGGAAAGCTGGCTGTAGCCGTTTTGCTTCTGTCGTAAAATCATCTTCATCATGTTCGATCCTGCGAAAATATTCTTATTTCTAACCGCTGCATTATTGCTGGCCGTCGCGCCCGGGCCGGGAATGCTTTATGTGCTGGCCAGAAGCCTGGCCGGAGGCAAGCGCGAAGGCGTGCTCTCCGCACTGGGCACGTTTTTCGGAGGCATGGTGCATGTATTCGCCGCGGCGCTGGGCGTCTCCGTCATTCTGGCGCGATCGGCCGTGGCCTTCGCCACGGTAAAGTATGCCGGCGCGGCCTACCTGGGCTTTCTGGGCGTAAAGATGATCTTGGAAGCGCGGCGAGATTCCGGACTCGTGGAAGATATTCCCGCAGCGGCAACTGAATCGAACCGTGGAAGCGCAACTCGAAATCCACTGTGGCAGGGCGTGGCCACGGAAGTTCTGAATCCAAAAACCGCGCTTTTTTTTCTTTCCTTCATTCCGCAATTCGTCAACCGCGGCGCGGGACACATCTTCTTTCAATTCGTTCTGCTGGGAACAATCTCGGTAGTGATGAACACCTCGGCCGACCTGGTGGTGATTTTGTTGGCGGGACCGTTGGGTAAAAAGATTCGATCCTCGGCAGTATTTCGTCGCAGGCAGAGAACCACGACCGGGGTCATCATGATCGGGCTGGGAACGTATCTGGCGATGAGCGACAGCCGCTGATTCCGGCCGGGCGAGTTTACAACTCTAGAATCTGATGGTCGTGGCAATCGGTGCGCAAGGCATCGTGTAAGAGCTGCAGTAGTTCCATGCCGTGGCGGGCGACAAAATAAATCCCGCCGATGCCGCGCTCCTGCAATCCATTCCCCGGATACAAGGCATGGCTCAAGGCCTCGCCATGACGGCTGACCACTTCGCTGCGGCGCAACTCCGCGGCAGTCGCACGCTCCCGCAGACGGTCTAACTGATAATGAATTTTCGAGGCGCCAGTCTGGCTGGCTTCCACCAGAGTGGGATCGAGTTTGGCCAAAGCAGCCTGCAATCCGGAAAAAGATTCTTCCACCGATTTCTTGGCAGTCTCGAAAGCCGACTGCAATCCCGCCGGCAGAGTGTGTGAGGCCAGAGCCTGGCGCAAAGCTTCAGGGCCATGAAAAGTATCGGGCACCCCGATTTCATATTGCCGCAGCCAACGTTGCACCTTGGGTTCAACCAGGGTTGCGGAAAAGCGAGGCACGATCGGTGTCACGCGTCCCAGCAGTTTCTCGTACACTGCGCCTGCTTGCGCAAAATAAGCCGTCTCAGCCGCACCGCCGGCGTAGGCAATCGTAGGCAGAAGGAAGTCCTGCACGACGGGCCTCAATAAAACGTTGGGGCTGAAATTTTCCGGAGAGGCAGCGATCCGATCTAAGAGCTCGGCGGATGAGAGCTTCTCCGCTCCCGATCCATTGCCGATGAAAAACTCGTCCGTTTGAGTCGCACCTGGCTTGCGGTGAATTGGAGTGCGCGCTCCCTCGTGCATGGCGAAAAGCAGGACGGAAGACTCCGTCACTTTGACCTGCTGGTGATAGCCAGCTTTCTCGATCGCTTTACCACGCGCCAGCACCGAAGAGTCCAGCTCTTCGGCTCGCTCAATGGCGGCACGATAAATGGGCGCGGCAATGCTGTGCAACTCCGGGTCGGCAGCGTCGAGCAGAATCACACCCCACTCGGCAAAAAGTTTGGCGTACAAACGCGCGTAGGCGGAACCAAGACTTTCGCCAGGACGGTACGTCTCCCGCAAAAACTGCGCCGCTTCAGAATCCCCCAGCAGCGCAGCAGCTTCGTCTACCACCGGCAGGATTTCTTCTCCCAGCCGCACATCGCTGACCGGCGCTCCGGGAACGGCATGGCTGCTGGTGGAAAGCGTGTGCAGAAGTCCATCCGACCCAGGGATGGCAACGTGATTCACTTCGGCTAGATCGTGGTCTGAAGTGGCCAGCCAGAAAATTGGCACGGTATCCACGCCCGCGGCGGTCGCATCTTCGGCCAACTTTACTGCGGTCAGCGCTTTGTAAATGGCGAACATCGGTCCGCCGAACAGTCCCACCTGCTGGCCGGTGACCACGGCGCATGCGCCCTGGCGCAGACGCTCAAGGTTCTTCAAAGTTTTCCCTGAGGCGTTCCACGACTTGTTCTGGCGTTCCAGGACGTCGCTTACTCGCACCCGGCGCCGCGAATCGTAATCCACGGCTGAGGCTTCAGCCTTCATCCATTCACTGAAGTACGGCGAGTGCGGATAAAACGGTTGGACATTCGCCGCGTAGGAAATGAAGTCCGTGAAAAGGCGGGCGGTATGCGGGATTTGGCTGAACGGCAAACACTGCGCTTTCACCGCATACTCTCCTGACATCTATCGACTGTACAACATTGGACGGCGGATCTCATCGGCGGTCAACGGTCTGTCTTATAAATATGATTCTACAGACTCGCCGTAATTCAGATGCCGCGGAGCAGCGCGGGATGCAAGATAATGGAAGCTCCCAGAAAGGATTGCCATGAGTTCCTCTGCCGCCCCGCTCGATATCGCTGCTCCCATCTCATTAGAAGGCTCAATCGTCCGCCTGGACCCAATACGCCGCGAGCACGCCGAGATGTTTTGGGATGTCGCCACAGACCATCTCGACAGCATCTTTCAGTGGATTCCCTACCGCATGCAGACCAGCGAGGATTTTCAACGCCTCGTCGAAAAAGCATTCCATGAACAAGAGGACGGCGAGTCGGTCGTGTTTGCGACTGTCGAACGCAGTTCTGGCCGCGTAATCGGTAGCACCCGCTTCATGAACATCGACCGCGCCAATCGCCGCGTGGAAATCGGTTCGACCTGGATCGCGCCCGCCTGGCAGCGGACAGCAGTCAATACAGAGGCCAAATATTTGATGCTGCGCCACGCCTTCGATGTCTGGAAATGTTTTCGCGTGGAATTGAAGACCGACGCTCTGAATCAGAAATCGCGCAACGCAATTCTTCGCATCGGTGCCAAGGAAGAAGGAACCCTGCGCCGCCACGTGCTCACCTGGACCGGCCGCGTGCGCGACTCGGTTTACTTCAGCATTCTGGATTCGGAGTGGCCGGAGGTGAAGGCGAAACTGGAAGCGATGCTCGCCCGGCAAGGCGCGTCAAAGAATGTTTGAGTCGAGACCGGCAATGAATTGGATTCCCGGTATTACTCTACCCACCAGGTTTTTATCGTTCGTGAGAAACAAATCCGTGCCTGCGCGTGCCGCACATGTCAGATGCATAGCGTCTGCAGAGGACACATTCAGCGAGCCTCTAATGCGGCCGAATAAATCGGCTCCCTCCGCGGTAAACGGAAGCACCTCGGAAACGGCGGTTTCCAGCTCCGCTCTTAGTTTCAAGATTCGTTCCGGGTTAGCCCCGCGTCGATAGGCACCCGCCAATACCTCGCCGATAGTCAGGGCTGCGGTTATAAGCTGATCATTCCGCACTCGCATCCGCGACCAGATTGTATCCACTCGCTTGCCAAACTGAGGATTTTCCTCTAACCAGTAGATAAACAGCATCGAATCCCAGTAGATGCGGCTCACAGGTCTTCCAGGGGATCTTTCCCCGGAGCGTAGAAGTTGGCACGCTCGTTGCGAAGATAATTCTCGCCGCCGCCCAGCTCGGCAAAAATGTCCTTCATGGATCCTCTGAGGCGATTCCAGGCTTCCTGACGACTCAACTGAACGTCATCTTGTTTTTTGCCGACGATTTCGTAGGTGAATGTGACGGTGGTGCTCTGCCCGGAAGGCGGCCCAGTCTTCGATACGATGCGCAGCCCGTGCTCAGTCAAAAACTTCTTGGATCCCAGAGCAGCGCACACGAGCGGCACTCGATTGTTGAGCGCCAGCGCCCGGTGCACTTCCCCCACGTTAATCGCCACAGTTTTCTCTCTTCGGCGGCGAGCCGAGGCAATATATTTTTCGTAGGCGTGACGACGAACTGCATCGGAGTCCGGCTTCGTCTCCGCCGCTGTATTTTTCCTCATGCATGCTATTCTTGCATATGCATGCATAATGTGTCAAAAACACCGGCTCGCTTGTCGTTGATTCAGTTATCAAGAGTAAAGACTCGGACTTCTAGAGGAGTTTCGTAAGGAATTAGTAACATTGCTCCTTACCGTCTACCCCTGATGAGCAGCGCTGATTCTCAGCCCGGTAACCCAGCCCGGCTTTCGGGTCATAGCAAAATCCGAGACAAACATCCCTCAACTCGTAATGGGAGCCTGCGCCGGTTAGAGACGTCGCTTCCACCCCGCGGAAAAAGTCCACTAACTCCGCGGGGGGAGCGACACGATTTTCCGTAGTGAAAGCGGTAATAGCGATGCTGTCCGTCTCGGTGTACCAGCCCTCTCCGTGTCGTGCTCGTAGGGCTCTCGGCGATTTGTCCAGCGTCCGCTTAAGTTCGGGTAGAGCCTGTACGATCTTCAGCTTAGCGTGAAGATCGTCCGTTAGGGGTCCTTCGTGCGTTGTTTCCCCAAAACCGTAGCGGAACAATTGACGATCGTTTCGTGTTATGTAGTACCTCCCGTCGCGGTAAACGCTGATACTGGTTTCATGAAAGGCAATCCCGTCCTTCTTAACATTCAGAATGCTTATCTCAGGGTGCGCGGCGTCAACGATTAGCGGCTCCCGATAAGGAAGGGCGAAGGCTGCGAACCAGCAAACAACGAGTACCAAAGGGATGGCGATCGAGGGCCACGTTCGCCGGTTTAGGGGTTGGTTTCGGAGTTGCCAATCCAAAGGAAGCAATCTCGTCATAGCCCAAATCAACGTCGTCATCAGGAAGCCGACAGAAACAATCCTAAGTTGGAAATAACGCATGTATACGTTAGGTTCCGGTGATGAGGTGTTCATGGCGATCCACGAGTTTCCGAACTTTCCAAACGCTCGAGATTCAGTCATGAAAATCCACGGCAGCGGTAAGGCCGCTCCGACGGCGGCGACCATGTAGCCGATACGGGGACGCCAGTGCAGCAGCAACGCGCCGCTCAACAAGACGAAAGGACTAAGGATCAGGGCGAGCCACTCAAGGCTCAAATACAGCAGAACGTCGCGCCCAATTCTGGCGTAGCTAACAAGCATCCACGCGACGGCCACGGCCGCACAAACTGGAACAAGTGCGGCACTCCGACTCGGATTAAATCGCTGGCTTTCATTCATGGAAAGATTAGACACCGATCCCCGGCTCAGCGCGAGCAGTCTCGCACGATCCCGAAAACCGAAGCGCCAATAGCAAATCGAAACTGGCATGATGACACCGCGATTTCGCTCCCCGCCCTGGGCTTAATTCCCTTGACTTCGCTCCCGGCGCAGCATCTAATATTCAAAGCCACATTCGTTCTTTGACATTCAAGTAACAGAGCTAAGTCCAGCAAATGCAATATTTTGCGGGAGACAAGCTGATTCTAAAGCACTTAACGGGAGAGGGATGACCTAAGTCCTTTCCCCGGAATATTTTACAGATAAGTTCTTCTGTTTCAATATTTTGGGAGTGCCATGGTCTGTAAGTGATTGATTCTAAAGATTTTTAGAATTATTTTTTCACTCGAAATCCGGGCCAATCCAACGTCAGCCTGACAGCTCTCAAACTAAATGGCCATTCCCACCAGTGGGGGCGTCACGGCTTCGACGGAGATGCTTGCGGCCAAGAGGCATGCCGGGGTGCACACACCCGTAATCGCGTGCAAAATGATAATTGCCAATCAACAAATGGCATACGCAGCCTAATTAATTAGGCAGCCGTTTTCCACCGCTTCGTCCTCGGGCGGTGAGCGAACGTCACACAGAGGGCTGCTCTTCTCTTCTACGTCTGGGGAGAGAGGTTAAGATCACAGGCTAGCGGCTAGCGTTTCTTGTCCGTTCTGAGCGTGGGCCGCGAACGTCCTGGGGGACCCTCCAGCAATGGAGGCAAACGCCTGGGGCATGAACGCGAATAAGCATGTAGTCTCTTGACCAGTAACATTTTCGGACGCGGGTTCGACTCCCGCCGCCTCCACCACTCACTTTTCCGCAGCTAACTTCATCCTGTGTGATCGGCGTCACATGCCCCGGTGACTCTCCACACGAGTTTCCTCGCGGCTCTCAGGCAGAATCTAGGAGGGTGCGAGGAGACGGCATGCGATCCATAGACTTTGGCAGTGCGGGTGTAGCTGATCGAACGACGGAAAACTTGCCGTTGCACAACAAGCACGGGCTCGACGCACTCTTCACCCCAGACTCCATTGCCGTGATCGGGGCCACCGATCGTCCTGCAACCGTGGGCCGCACAGTTTTAGAGAATCTGCAAAACGGCTTTCAGGGACACATTTATCCTGTAAATCCTAAGCGTGATCAACTGCTCGGCCTCAAGACCTACAAAAACATCAGCCAGATTCCCCACGCCGTCGACTTGGTTGTGATTGCCACGCCGGCGTTAACCGTTCCGCAGATTATTGCCGAGTGCGTCGACGCGGGCGCTAAGTCAGCGGTTGTAATTTCTGCCGGATTCAAGGAACGCGGGGAACAAGGCGTCGCCCTCGAACACCAGATTCAAGAACAGCTGAAGCGCAGTTCCATGCGCCTGATCGGCCCTAACTGCCTGGGCATCATGAACCCTACCATCGGGTTGAATGCCACCTTTGCCAAAGACTCGCCCAAGCCCGGCAACGTTGCCTTTCTTAGCCAGAGCGGCGCCCTGCTCACCGCGATTCTCGACTGGAGCCACCGCGAAGAAGTGAACTTCAGCGCCATCGTCTCCACTGGGTCAATGCTCGATGTAAGTTGGGGAGATTTGATCTACCACTTCGGCGACGATCCTCACACCAAGAGCATTCTGCTTTACATGGAGTCAGTAGGCGACGCGCGATCCTTCTTGTCCGCAGCCCGCGAGGTGGCGCTCTCCAAGCCGATTATTGTAATCAAGGCCGGGCGCTCGGAAGCGGCCTCCCGCGCCGCCGCCTCTCATACCGGAGCGCTGACGGGTAGCGACGAAGTGTTGGAAGCAGCCTTCCGCCGCTGCGGCGTTCTGCGCGTGCAGAACATTGCTGATCTTTTTTATATGGCCGAAGTTCTCGGCCGCCAGCCCCGGCCCCGAGGGCCGCGGCTCTCGATTGTCACCAACGCCGGCGGGCCTGCTGTGCTGGCCACCGACTCTCTGGTGGCGAATGGCGGTGAGCTCGCCGAACTTTCCCCGGACAGCCTGCAGAAGTTGAATGCATTTCTCCCCGCCCACTGGAGCCACAATAATCCCATCGATATTCTGGGCGATTCCGACGCCGAGCGCTACGGTCGCGCCATCGAGATCGCCGCCAAAGATCCCAACAGCGACGGGCTTCTGGTGATTCTCGCCCCGCAGGGTATGACCGATCCTTCGGCCATCGCCGACCGATTGAAGCCGTATGCAAAAGACCTGGGCAAACCTGTGCTGGCCAGTTGGATGGGAGGAAATAGCATTGGCGCGGCGGAAGCTGCGCTCAATGTAGCCGGAATTCCTACGTTTGCTTATCCCGATACCGCCGCCCGCGCCTTCACTTACATGTGGCGCTACACCTACAACCTGCGCGGCCTTTATGAAACGCCAACGCTAACCGAGCACTCCCAGGTAGCGGATGCCTCCCGCCAGCAGGTCGATCAGATAATTCGAAATGCGCGCGATGCGGGCCGCACGCTACTGACCGAGCCGCAATCAAAGCGGCTGCTGTCGCTCTATGGAATTCCCACGGTTGAGACCCGCATCGCGGCCAGCGAAGACGAAGCCGCGACTCATGCCTTCGGAATTGGCTTCCCTGTGGTGTTGAAACTTTATTCCGAAACCATCACGCACAAGACAGATGTGGACGGAGTGAAACTGAATTTGCCGGATGAAGCGTCAGTTCGCGCCGCCTATCGCGCCATCCAGTCATCGGTCACGCAAAAAGCCGGGCCCAGTCACTTCCTTGGGGTTACGGTGCAACCCATGGTCAAGTTGGATGGCTATGAACTGATCTTGGGCAGCAGCGTCGATCCTCAGTTTGGGCCGGTTATTCTGTTCGGCTCCGGCGGACAGTTGGTCGAGGTCTATCGCGACCGTGCGCTGGCCCTTCCGCCCTTGAACACCACCTTGGCTCAACGAATGATGGAGCAGACGAAAATCTTTACTGCGTTGAAGGGAGTCCGGGGACGAAAACCTGTCGACGTCGTCGCCCTGGAGCATCTTCTCGTCCGCTTCAGTCAACTGGTGCTCGAGCAGCCCTGGATTTCAGAGATCGATATCAATCCCCTATTGGCTTCTCCGGAGCGATTGCTGGCGCTCGATGCCAGAATCGTTTTGCATGGTCCCACAGTGAAGCTGGATGATTTGCCCAAGCCTGCCATCCGGCCCTACCCCTCGAAGTATGCTCAGCCCTGGACGATGAAGGATGGAACTCACATCACCATTCGTCCCATCCGCCCGGAAGACGAGCCGTTGATGGTCAAGTTTCACGAAACGCTATCCGATCGCAGTGTTTACCTGCGCTATTTTTGCTCGCTCAGTTTGAGCCGCAGGGTGGCGCACGAGCGGCTGCTCCGAATCTGCTTTGGCGATTACGACCGGGAAATGGCGCTGGTGGCGGAACGCACCGATCCCGCAACCGGAGAGCGGCAAATCATGGGCGTCGGGCGCGTAACGAAACTTCACGCCAGCAATGAAGGCGAAGTCGCCGTCCTGGTCTCCGACCATTTTCAGAAACAAGGCTTGGGACACGAACTGCTGCGCCGCGTGGTCGGAATTGCTCGCGACGAAAAGTTGAGCAGCGTCTCCGCGGAAATGCTGACCGATAACATCGCCATGCAGATCGTGATGAAACGCCTGGGCTTTCGCGTGCGTACCAGCGGCGACATGAGTTCGGTCCGTGCTTTCCTGGATTTGTAAATGATCTTCAGGAGTGAGCCCACAATTTACTGACCTCTCGTAACCTTGGCACCCTGTTGCGCCCCTGCGCCGCTGTGTATATTTGAACTTCAGTCGTGCAAGTGCTCGAAAACATCCCGCTGGCGCCGCTCACCACTATAAAAATCGGAGGGCCGTCGCGGTTTTTCGTCGAGGCCCGAACTCCCGGCGACGTGCAAGAAGCGGTGGAGTTCGCCCGTTCGCGTGGTCTGCAGTTGTTCGTTCTAGGCGGCGGCAGCAACCTGCTCGTGTCAGACGCCGGATGGCCCGGCCTCACCCTGAAGATTGCCATTCAAGGCATCGACCAGCACAGTCGCCAGGATGACAGCGGCAGAGTCCTCTTCGAAGCCGGCGCCGGAGAACCGTGGGACAAGTTTGTCTCTCATGCTGTGATGGCGCGCTGCGCCGGGGTCGAGTGCCTGAGCGGCATTCCCGGCACCGTAGGCGGAACGCCGGTGCAAAATGTTGGCGCCTATGGACAGGAAGTATCGGACACCATTGCGTCGGTTCTGGTTCTCGACTTAAAGGAGAATCAAGTGCGCGAACTCTGTCCCGAGGCTTGCGGCTTCGGCTACCGCACCAGCGTTTTCAATACCAGCGAGCGTGGCAGGTTCATCGTTCTCCACGTAACCTACGCGCTGACTCCTGGCGGCAATCCGCGCATTACCTATGCCGATCTGAAGCGGCACTTCGAGGGACGCGAAACTTCACCCAATCTCGCCGAGACCCGCGAAGCGGTGCGCCATATCCGCGCCCGCAAAGGCATGTTGATTGTTCCGGGTGATGCCGACAGCCAGAGTGCAGGATCCTTCTTTAAGAATCCGGTGCTCTCCGAAAAGCAGCATGAAGATCTAAAACGCCGCGCTGGTGCAAAAGGATTGCTGGTTCCCAGTTATCCAGCCCTGGAAACGCACCGAAAAGTTTCCGCAGCCTGGCTGGTCGAACGCTCCGGATTCGCCCGAGGATTCGGCTTCGGAAATGTCGGCATTTCCTCGAAGCATGCGCTCGCCATTGTCAACCGCGGCGGCGCCAGTGCGGCGGATGTCCTGGCCCTGAAAGAACAGATCCAACAGCGCGTGGAAGAAATTTGGAATGTTCGCCTGGAACCTGAGCCTGTCATGGTGGGTTTCTAGGCAGTCTGGCGCCGCCCCTTGGCCGCAATGTGTACCGCGGCAAGCGCTTTGCAAAAAGCCAGAGCTCCCCGATTTCACTTCGTGCCACTGTTTTCCCATCAGCCAGTCTGCAAAATTCTTCATCTTGACAGCCCGGACGCCAGCGTATCCAATGCTCGCTGCCCGAAACCGTGTCGTCCAACGAAGGAAATCACCATGCGAACCAGAACACCCAAAGGTCGATTGGCGGCAGCGTTTGCGCTCATTGCTCTGCTTCTGTTGGGGTCAACCTTGGTCGCTTCTGCACAGCAAGCAAAAGCCCTTCACAGCTTCACCGGCGGCGCCGACGGACAGAATCCCATCGGCGGTGTGGCCATCGATGGCAGCGGCAATCTTTACGGAACCACCGTCTACGGAGGGACCGACCGTTATGGCACCGTGTTCGAGCTAACGCCCGCGGCAAACGGCACATGGACCCACAAAGTCCTCTACAGCTTCCTTAATGATGGGAAGGACGGGATTGAGCCTGAGGCCACTGTCGTGCTCGATGCCAAAGGCAATCTTTATGGTACGACCTACTACGGTGGCACTTACGGCTTCGGAACTGTTTTTGAGTTGTCACCTGTGTCTGGCGGAGGGTGGAGCGAGAAGGTCCTTCACAGCTTTAACCACACTCCCAAGGATGGGTATGAGCCTTATTTCGGTGTGACACTCGATGCGGCTGGAAATGTGTACGGCACGACCGAATTCGGCGGAGCTTATAACGTGGGCGCAGTGTTTGAGCTTTCCCCCAACACCAGCGGTGGGTGGACGGAAACGATCATTCATAGCTTTCGCAATAACGGCACGGACGCTTACTGGCCGCTCACCCGGTTAACGATTGACGCTGCCGGAAATATTTACGGCACTACCATCGGTGGAACTACCCACCTCGGTTACGGCACGGTGTTCGAACTGTCTCCAAGAACTGGAGGCGGGTGGACCGAAAAAGTCCTGCACAATTTCACCGCCACCACAGATGGAATTGCCCCGTACGGCGGCGTGGCATTGGACTCGTTGGGCAATCTTTACGGGACTGCGTGGCAAGGCGGAACTTACGGTAACGGCACGGTGTTCGAGATGTCACCCGGAACCAACGGAAGTTGGACCGAGGCGCCGATTTTCAACTTCAACGGGTCGGACGGGTCGCAACCCTTTTGGGGAGTTTCTCTCGATGCTTTGGGAAACTTATATGGCACGACTGCGCTGGGCGGGGGCAGTTCCGGTAGATCGTCGATCGTGTTTGAACTATCCCGCCTTTCCGGCGAAAACTGGACAGAAAAAATTTTGTATACCTACGGGGCAGGGCTTTCCAGCGGGGTGATCGCAGATTCCAAGGGAAATGTGTACGGCATGACCTACGGCGGCGGAGCCTACAGTGATGGCGCGGTGTTCGAAGTCACCCCTTAAACCGCTCGCAGGCGCGACACACCATTCCGCATCTCGCTCTTCAGGGCGTTCGTCTTTTCCTTACATTTTGTCTACGATGAACTGTCGCAGTGCCCGGTTGATTCGCGTTTGATAACCGCGCCCGCCCTGCATAAACCAGGCGAGAACATCGGCGTCCAGCCGCAGCGTTACCGGCTTCTTGATCGGCTTGTAAAGAAGTCCCACTTCTCGAGATAGAACATGGCGCCGCTTCGGCTCCCCGGCTACCGCCTGCAGGCTGATCGTCTTTTTGGGTTTTTGCGCTCTGGCCTTCCCCCGCTGCTTAACTGCCTTGGTTCGTTTCATTTACCGCTATTATACATGCATTTCGATACGTACATTTTTGTTTGTACGAATAGTTCCGGCCGGAACATTCGGCGCATTTTGGAAGGCCTGAACCCCCGCACGCGATTTCGCGGCGCCGCCCCGAATCGTGACCCTGCTTCTTAATTTTGACCCCTGACGTGGGGTAGGGTGCACCGGCTCGCCCGGCGGCGCCATGGTTTATTCATCGGCAAGTCTTGCCGCCTCTTTAAAGATCTCGACGAACATTGGCCGCGTCAGCTTGCCCGTCTGCGTGTTCTGGTTCGACGGATGGTAAGAGCACAGTAATACCTTGCCATCGGGTAACCGGTAACTGGCGCCATGTTTGAAGAGATAGGGCTGCCGGCTGAGCAGAAGTCCGCATCTTTTCAAGTAATTCAGGTAAGCATCAAAACCAATTTTCCCTAGCGCGACCACGACCTTCACGTTCTTTAATCCGGCGAGTTCCTGGTCCAGAAAAGAAGAACAGGCCGTCAGTTCCCCAGGTGTGGGCTTGTTGTCGGGAGGTGCGCAGCGCACCGCCGCGGTGATGTACAGATTCTTAAGCCGGAGGCCGTCGTTGCGGTCGGTGGCATCGGGTTGGTTGGCGAAGCCAGTTTCGTGCAGCACGGGAAACATGAATTTGCCCGAGGCATCCCCGGTGAACGGACGTCCGGTGCGATTGGAACCATGGGCGCCGGGGGCAAGGCCCATGATTAATACGCGCGCCTGGCAATCGCCGAAGCCCGGCACTGGCTTACCCCAATACTCATGGTCGCGATAAGCGCGCCGCTTCTCTCGCGCCACTTGCTCGCGATGAGCCACCAGCCGGGGACAGCGGGTGCATGCGACGATTTCGCGATTCAGAATATCTATCCAGGCAATGTTTGAGCGATTCATAATTCCGTTTCAAAAGTCTTCGCCTACAGGATTTACTGTAGGGCGGCTGCTCAAGTTCTCTCTGTATTCTAGCTGCTCGAATATTGCGTCGCCGGCGTGATTTCCGAAGTCTCATCTAAAACATTAAGTTGGCAGGGCTAACCCGACTGCCAATTACGGCGTGCGGGTTTGACTGATTCGGGAGAAACGATGTCACCTCGTCGAAGTGGTTTAAAGCCGGTTGCCCCGGATTCTCTTGGGGGGGGCGGCGCATTAGGCCAACTGATCCGCGAACACGACTGGTCGGCAACGCCGCTTGGTCCCATCGAGAACTGGCCGCAGAGTCTGAAAACGTCAGTCAATCTGATGCTGAATTCGCAGCATCCCATGTGGATTGGCTGGGGTCCGGACATTACTTTTCTCTATAACGACGCATACATCCACGTGCTGAGCCTGGCCAAGCATCCCTGGGCGCTGGGCCGGCCGGCGGAAGAGGTCTGGCGCGAAATCTGGGATTTCTGCGGTCCTCTGGCCCACAAAGTTTTCGAAAGGGGCGAGGCTTCTTTTATCGACGACGTTCGCCTGTTGATGAACCGGGGCGATCATCTGGAGGAAACGTATTATTCGTTTTCTTACAGTCCGATTCGCGACGAGTCGGGCAAAGTTGCCGGCCTGTTCTGTCCTTCCACGGAAGTCACCCCCAAGATCGTCAACGCGCGGCGGTTGGGAACGCTCTCCGAACTCTCGGCCAACGCGCTGGTGCAGAAGACAACGGAAGCGGCCTGCATTTCGGTGGCGGAAACACTGGCTAAGAACCCCGATGATGTTCCCTTCGTCCTGCTTTATCTCGTTCACCGGGAAGGCAAGGAGACAAGACTGGAACAAACCTGCGGGCTCACACGAGGCTTGGGCAAGCTCTCTCCGGAAATGGTCGGCTTGCATTGCGAAGATGAAGAGCAATGCCTGTGGCCTTTGCAGAGCGTTCTGAAGAGCGGCCAGGCGCAGGTGATGTCGGTAAAAAATGTTGAAGGCCTGCCGCTGGGACTGGGGCAGCAGCGGCTTTCCGAAGCCATGATTTTGCCAGTCACTTCGCGGGGCGAAAGCGGAGTGGTCGGCGTTCTGGTCGCGGGCGTGAGTCCGGCGCGAGCGTTGGATGCGGAGTATCGCACGTTTTATGAATTGACCGCGGGCCAGATTGCAACTGCCATTCAGAACGTGCGTGCCGCGGAAGAAGAGCGCAAGCGCATTGAGGCTCTGGCGGAAATTGATCGCGCCAAAACCACATTCTTCAGCAACGTCAGTCATGAATTTCGCACGCCGCTCACGCTGATGCTGGGTCCGGTCGAGGAACTGCTAGCCCGAAGCCACACTGACTTGCCTCCGGCGGCGAAGCGGCAACTCGAACTGGTAAACCGCAACGGCTCTCGCCTGCTGCGCCTGGTGAATACTCTGCTGGATTTCTCCCGCATTGAAGCCGGACGAATGCAGGCAATCTACCAGCCGACTGATCTTTCCGCCTTCACCATCGAACTGGCCAGCGTGTTTCGTTCGGCGACCGAGAGGGCCGGGCTGGCACTGGAACTGAATTGCCCCAGGCTCAGGGAGCCGGTATTTGTGGATCGGGGCATGTGGGAAAAGATTGTCCTTAATTTGATCTCCAATGCTTTCAAATTTACCTTCGAGGGCAAAATCACGGTCGCGCTGGCGCAAGTGGAGGGCAATGTTGAACTGAGTGTGCGCGACACGGGTGTGGGAATTCCTGCGGAAGAAATTCCACGCCTGTTTGACCGCTTCCACCGGATTGAAACCACTCGCAGCCGAACTCATGAAGGCAGCGGCATCGGTCTGGCTCTGGTGCAGGAACTGGTGAAGTTGCACGGCGGAACGGTGCGCATTGAGAGTGAAGCAGGGGCGGGTAGCAATTTCATTGTGCGTCTTCCCCTGGGCAGCGAACACCTGCCCGCCGACCGAATTGGCGGAAGCCGCACCCTGGCAAGTACTGCGCTGGGTGCCGCGCCCTTTGTAGAAGAAGCGTTGCGCTGGCTACCGGATCATCAGAGCACGGAAGCTGAAGTAGAGGTACTCCCCAGCGATGAACTTCTTCCCGTGCCCGCGGCTCCGGCATTGTCTGGCGATGCTAAAGACGACCTGCGCCCGTTCATTCTGGTGGCGGATGACAATGCCGATATGCGGCAGTATCTGGCGCGCCTGCTTTCGGAACGCTACCAGGTTAAAGTTGTTCCCGATGGCCGGGCCGCCTTGTCGGCGGTGAAGGAACGAACTCCGGCGTTGGTGCTCAGCGACGTGATGATGCCAAATCTCGATGGCTTCGGCCTGTTGCGAGAGCTGCGATCGGATGCGGAAACTCAAACCATACCAGTCATTCTTTTGTCGGCCCGCGCCGGAGAAGAATCGCGGGTCGAAGGCATGGAGCAGGGCGCGGACGATTACCTGATCAAACCCTTCAGTGCGCGCGAATTGCTGGCTCGAGTGCAAACCCACCTGGAAATGGCTCGCATCCGCAAGCAGGCGGGCGAAGCGCTGCGTGCCAGCGAGGAGCATGCCAGAAACATTGTCGACAGCATTGCCGATGGATTCATGACTCTGGATCACGAATGGCGCGTCACATTCGTGAATCCGCGCGCCGAAGAAATTGTGGCGCCCATGGGCAAGAGCGCCGCCAATCTGGCGGGCAAGGTTTATTGGGAAGAGTTTCCCGGCACCCTGGGCACAATTTTTGAGGAAAGTTATCACCGCGCCCGGCGCGAGCAGAAGATGGTCTCGTTCGAATCTTTTTACTCGCCCCTGGAAAGCTGGTTCGACGTGCGGGCCTATCCTTCACGGGACGGCATCTCCATTTATTTCCTGGACATCACCGAACGCAAGATGGCGCAGGGCATGCTGGCGGCGGAACGGAATGTTCTGGAACAAATCGCGGTGGGAGCCGAACTGCCGAAAATTCTGGAAACGCTTGCTCTCGATACCGAGTCTCAATCTACCGACGGAATGTTGTGTTCGATTCTGCTGTTCGACGAGATCGGCCAGCGGTTGATGCACGGCGCGGCACCTAACTTGCCCGACGCCTACAACCGGGCAATTCACGGAGTAACGATCGGACCAGCGGTCGGGTCCTGCGGCACGGCCGCGTTCACGCGCAAGCCAGTTTTTGTTACCGATATTGCAAACGATCCCCTTTGGGCGGACTTCAAGGATTTGGCAGGGGCTCACGGGCTGGCGGCGTGCTGTTCTACGCCGATCATTTCAGGGGGCGGAACTTTGCTGGGCACGGTCGCAATGTACTACCGACGGCCGCACACCCCCAGCGCTCATGATCGCCAGATCATCCGCCGGGCTACACAGTTGGCCGCCATCGCGATCGAGCGTAAAGAAGCAGTGGAAGCCTTGCGCCATCGTACCGCCGAGTTCGAAACACTCTTGAACCAGGCACCTCTCGGCGTTTATCTGGTGGACACGGATTTCAAGGTTCGAGAAGCCAATCCTACGGCCATGCAGGTGTTCGAAAATGTTCCGGAGGTAATCGGCCGCGACTTCGACGAAGTGCTGCATGTGTTGTGGCCCAGCGCTTGCGCCGATCAGCTTGCCCGGAGCTTCCGCCATACCCTGGAAACCGGAGAGCCTTACGTGGTTCCGGAGTGGACGCAGGAGAGGCAGGATCGCCGCGCGGTGGAATATTACGAGTGGCGCATCCATCGCATTCCGCTGCCGGAAGGGCGATTCGGTGTGGTGGCCTATTTTCGCGACATCTCCCGCCAGGTGCTGGCGCGGGAAACCATCGCGCAATCCGAACAGCGTTTGCGTATCGCTACCGAGGCCGCCGAACTCGGCATCTGGCACTGGTATCCGGATAACGACCGCGTCACATGGGAGAACGAACGGCCCTATCAAATCTTCGAACGAAGCCATGCCGAAAGGCCCATTTCTGCCAGAGAGTTCCGTGATAAATATTGCTACCCCGAAGACCTGGAGGCTTTCAAAACAGCTTTGTCACGCACACTGACCACTGGATCCCGCTTCTTTTTTCAAGGCAGGTTCTTCCGCAAAGATCGGAGTGTGGGTTGGGTGGAGTTCACCGGCCAGCTGGAATATGCCATCGATGGCAAGCCCCTGCGCTTGCTGGGAACGGTGCAGAACATCACCGAGCGCAAACAAGCGGAAGAGACGGTTCGCAAGAGCGAAGAGCGACTAAGGCTGGCGCAGAAGGTGGGACGCTCAGGCACGTGGGAAACAAATTTTGAAACACGCGAACTGATCACCTCACCGGAAATGCGCGAACTCTTTGGCATGTCGCCGGACGCTTTAATCCCCGATCAGGAACAGTGGCGCAGGATCATATATCCGGACGACCTGAAAAACATCGACCAGTTGCTGAAGCAAGCCATCGCCGAGCACACCGAACTTCACATTGAATTCAGGATCAAGCGGAATGGCAGCGAACGGTGGATCGAATCCACCGCGCAAATTTTCTATGATGATTCCGGCAAACCGTTGCGCGTGGTGGGGGTAAGCACCGACATCACCGAGCGTAAACGGGCCGAAGAAACGCTGAGCCGGCATCGCGAACGCTTCGATTTGGTGGCTCATGCGGCGCAGATTGGTTTCTGGTTCTGCGATCTTCCTTTCGATCGACTTATCTGGGACGACCTGGTAAAAGCGCATTTCTGGCTGCCTGCCGATGCAACCGTCACCATCCAAACCTTTTATGAGCGCCTGCACCCAGACGACCGCGAGCGCACTCGCCTCACCATGGAAAGCTGCATTGCCCAAAACACGCCCTACGATATCGAATACCGCACGCTCTCCCCTGACGGCCGCCAGAAGTGGATTCGAGCCATGGGCCACACGTATTACGATTCGGCAGGCCAGGCCCGGCGTTTCGACGGCCTGACGATCGATATCACTGACCGCAAGCAGGTGGAAGACCGTGAGCGGCAACTCGTGGAAGAAAAAGTTGCAGCCACGGCCAAGTTTCGAGCGGTGTTCGAGCAGACTCCTGTTTTCGCCGGAATCATGACCCCGGGTGGTGAAGTGATTGATGCAAACCGGCTATGCCTGGATGCGTGCGGTTACCGCCCAGAGCAGGTCTTGGGAAAACTCTTCTGGGAAACGCCGTGGTGGCGAATGTCTCCGGAGGTTCAATCGAAGATTCGAAAGGGCACGAGACAAGCTGCCGATGGAACTGCGTATCGCGAGACTCTCAGCTACCACTGGGCCGATGGCACCGAGCATCTGGCCGACTTCGCGCTGCATCCTATTCGCGATCATGAAGGACGAATTCTTTTTCTTCACCCCACTGGCGTCGACATTACAGATTTCAAGCGGGTGGAAGCGGAGCTTCGCAAGTCGCACGATGAACTGGAGCGAAGAGTCGAGGAGCGGACCCAGGAACTAGCGGAAAGCCTGTCCAGCCTGGAGTCTGAAATTGTTCTCCGAAAAACAACAGAACAGGCGCTGCGCGAACTTTCGGCGCGTTCGTTGCGCATGCAGGATGAAGAGCGGCGGCGCTTTGCCCGCGACCTGCATGACAGCACCGGACAAACGCTGGTGGCATTGAAAATGACCCTGGCCACTCTGACTCCCATGGTTTCGTCGGTGCCAAAAGCGCCTGCGTTGGTCAACGATCTGGAAGCGCTGGCGGACCAGGCGGTGCAGGAGATTCGCACCACATCGCATCTGCTGCATCCGCCGCTGCTGGATGAAGTCGGCTTCTGCTCCGCTGCGCAGTGGTATGTGGAAGGCTTTGCGCAACGCAGCGGGGTCAAGACCGAATTAGAATTGCGGGTGAAGCCCAGCCTGACCAAAGACGAAGAGATGGTATTCTTCCGCATCCTGCAAGAAAGCTTGACCAATGTTTTGCGCCACTCCGGCAGCAAGTCAGTGGAAATACGCCTGGATGCGAACGAGCAAGATGCCATTCTTTCCATTCGCGACCACGGCAAGGGAATTCCGGCGCGTATCCTGCATAGCTTCAATGAAACCGGATCGGGCGTGGGCGTTGGTTTGGGAGGAATGAAGCAGCGCGTGCGCGATCTGGGCGGATACCTTTCCGTGGAAAGCGATGGCAAGGGTACGTGTGTCACCGCGACCTTGCCGCTGACTCAGCCCGATTCCGAAGGGCACGCGCAAGCGGAACCGCCTGCGGTTCGCGCTCTCGGATAACCTGCGCGTTTCAGACTTCCGTGGCATACTCAATGATTCCATTTTGAGGTGCACGGAGGCTCATGTTGCGCTCAACTCTCGTCCTGGTAATTGCCGGATCATTTTTGCACTCAAGCCTTGTCTACCCGCAAGAGCAGAAGGCTGACGCTGCGCTGTATGGTTTCTCCCCGCAGCATTCCCAGAGCGAGCGCGACTGGGAGACAAAATTCCGCGCCATTCCGAGTCCACAGAAAGAACGCGATTCCATGCAGTTGCTCAGCGCCCGGCCGCATCATGTAGGATCGGCCTACGATCGCCAAAATGCGGAGTGGATTCTGGCGCGCTTTAAGGAGTGGGGTCTCGATGCGCAGATCGAAAGCTTTAAGGTCCTTTTCCCTACTCCGAAGCGGCGAGTGCTGGAACTGGTTGCTCCCACGCGCTACGTCGCCAAATTGCAAGAGCCGGCGCTGGCGGAGGATCCAACCTCGAATCAGAAAGACGAACAGCTTCCTACTTATAACGCGTATTCACGCGATGGCGATGTAACCGCGCCGCTGGTCTATGTGAATTACGGCCTGCCCGAGGATTACGAACGCTTGCAGCGTCTGGGCGTTTCGGTGGAAGGAGCGATCGTGATCGCGCGCTATGGGAATTCGTGGCGCGGCATCAAGCCCAAAGTTGCCGCCGAGCACGGCGCGGTGGGCTGCCTAATTTATTCCGATCCGAAAGATGATGGATATTTTGGCGGAGACGTTTTCCCGAAAGGGGGGATGCGGCCCGAGCAGGGCGTGCAGCGCGGCAGCGTGATGGATTTTGCCTCAAACTATCCAGGGGACCCGCTTACTCCCGATCGGGGCGATCCGAATGCACCGCACATGACTGCGGCGAACGCGCCGAGCATCACGAAAATTCCTACGCTTCCCATTTCTTACGGAGACGCGCAGCCGCTGCTGGCTGCGATGACCGGTCCGCTCGCCCCGGAAGAGTGGCGCGGAGGCTTGCCTATCGCTTATCACGTCGGTCCCGGCGCGGCGAAAGTCCATCTTCTGGTGGAGGCGAATTGGGATGTAAAGGAAGTACACGACATCATTGCGCGAATTCCAGGGACGACCGAGGCCGACGAATGGATTGTCCGCGGGAATCATCACGATGGCTGGGTGAACGGGGCGGAAGATCCAATCTCAGGACAGATGGCGCTGCTCGAAGAAGCGCGCGCACTGGGCGAATTGGTGAAACAAGGATGGAAACCGAAGAGGAGTATTGTTTATTGCGCATGGGATGGCGAAGAGCCCATGCTGCTCGGCTCAACCGCCTGGGCGGAAACTCATACGCGCGAGTTGCAGGAGCACGCCGCCATCTATATCAACACTGATGGCAATGACCGCGGCTATCTGGTTCTTGAAGGCTCGCACTCGCTGGAGCATCTGATGAGCGAAGTGGCGCGCAGCATCGAGGATCCGGAGAGCAAGCTCTCTGCTTTTGAGCGCGATCGTCTGGCTGGAATTGCCTTCGCGAAGTCAGACGATGATCGCAAGGAACTGCGCCAGCGGGGTGATCTGCGCATGAATGCGCTGGGCTCAGGCACCGACTACACGGCTTTTGTGGACCACCTTGGCATCGCGTCTCTCAACCTGGCCTATGAAGGCGAAGACGATGGAGGAATTTACCATTCCATCTACGACGACTTTTATTGGTACACACATTTTTCAGACACAAATTTTTCTTACGGGGTAGCGCTTTCGCAAACCGTGGGCACAACCGTGATGCGCATGGCCGACGCCGACGTTCTGCCCTACGAGTTCACCGACTTCGCCGACACCATGCAGAAGTACAGCAAAGAGCTGCAAAAGCTTCTGCAGAGCAAGCAGGACGAAGCCCGCGAGCGGGAGACGGAATTAAACGAAGGTGCGTACAAGGCGGCGTTTGATCCGAAAAAGCCGACGGTGGCGCCTCCGCGCGAAGAGATGCCGCCGCACTTGAATTTTGCGCCGCTGGAAAATGCTTTGGAAATTTTGAGCAAGAGCGCGGAGCACTACAAGAGTGCGGTCGGCAAAGCGCAAGCTGCAGGATTTTCGAGCGATGACAAGAAACTGACCGCATTGAATCGCAAGTTGATCCAGAGCGAACGCCGGTTGCTCGATCCGGCCGGGCTGCCGCGGCGTCCCTGGTACCGGCACTTGATTTATGCTCCTGGCGTCTACACGGGATACTCGCCTAAAACCATGCCTGGAATTCGGGAAGCCATTGAGCAACGGCGCTGGCCGGAAGCCGATATCGAGATCGGACGAGTGGCGAAAGTGCTGGAGAATGAGGCGGCGCTGGTGGAGGAAGCGGCGGGAGAGTTGGAGAGGATGGGGAAGTAGAATTCTGAAAGATTGAACTTAAATCAAGGCTGGCCGGAATCAGTTTGTTCTTCCCTTAGAAGAGGGTTAATATACCAGCGCCGTATGTACAGACCTTTCTGTCGCCCGCTCTACTTCCTTGTCGCCCTTCTTTGCGCACCTAGCTTTGCCCAAGAATCCGCCAAGACGAATGGGACTTCTCAAGATTTTCTGAAAGAAGGAGTGGTTATCGAGCGCCTTACCAGTACGGTGATGTTTCAATCTGATGGCACGTCTACGCGCGAGCAGAAAGCCCGAGTGCGAGTGCAATCTGATGCAGGCGTACGCCAGTACGGTGTGTTGCGCATCCCCTACCAAGCATCGGTTGAGCGGGTCGAGGTGCTAGAAGTTCGGGTGACCAACCCGAGTGGACTAGCCGTCGCGAGCCCGTTGGACTCTATTCAGGACGTAACGTCGGAAGTGTCTCGTGACGCACCGCTGTACAGCGACCTGCACGAAAAGCACGTTCCAGTCAAAGGACTGGAGCCTGGCGACACGCTCGAGTACGCCGTCCGATGGCAGGTCGAAAACCCACTCGCACCCGGACAATTCTGGTTCTCCCATCCATTTACCAAAGGCGCCATTGTTCTCGACGAAGAGTTGGAGATTAACGTTCCGCGCGCTCGCGAAGTGAAGCTCAAGAGTCAGAGTGTGAAGCCAGTTGTGCGCGACCAAGGTGACCGTCGCTACTATTCGTGGAAGACATCAAACCTCGAAGTGGAAAGTACCGACAAACAGAAGGAACGTTACGGGTATGATGCCGCCCGGGGGCTTCTTCCGCCCGCGGATGTTCTGATCAGCAGTTTTCGCACATGGGAGGAACTGGGAAGATGGTATGACGGATTACAACGGGAAAAAATCCAACCATCACCGGAGGTTAAGGCTAAGGCTGAGGAACTAACCAAGGGCCTGACGGAGGACGAGGCCAAAATACGCGCGATTTACAGCTACGTCAGCTTGCGTTACCGCTACGTTTCCGTTGCTTTTGGTATTGGCCGGTATCAACCCCATGCCGCCAGAGAGATTTTGGATAATCAATATGGCGATTGCAAAGACAAGCACACACTTCTTGCAGCCTTGCTCGCAGCCGTTGGAATCAGGGCCTTTCCAGCACTCATTAATAGTCGCACGGCCATCGATACGGACGTACCTTCGCCCGGCCAATTCAATCACGTCATCAGCACGGCCGTTGTGGGGGATGTTTCTTCTTGGATGGATACTACGACGGAAGTAGCCGCGGTTGGTCAGTTGCCGTATCCTCTCCGGGGAAAGCCCGCCTTGGTGATTGCAACGGACAAAGTTGCCTTCCAGACCACACCACAGGTTCTTCCATTCGCCAGTAGTTTTGCAGTCACCCTCATGGCTAGTCTCGACGCCGATGGCACCTTGCATGCCCAAGCCAAGCTCGTGACTCGGGGGGACGATGAACTCTATTCGCGGTACTCTTTTCGGCGCGTACCTGAATCCCAGTGGAGGGATCTGATCCAGCAGAGTTCTTACGCCGCACGCTTGGGAGCGACTATCGGTCATGTACGCGCCAGTTCCCCGGAAAAAACAGACGAACCCTTCGTAGAAGAATATGACTACACTTTGAAAGACTTCTCGGGCGGAGACAAGCATCGATTTGTAATTCCGTCTGCCGTAGGTATTGTAGCGGTCAAGGATGAAGACCTA
Source organism: uncultured Acidobacteriota bacterium (assembly GCA_963758565.1). Classification (GTDB taxonomy): domain Bacteria; phylum Acidobacteriota; class Terriglobia; order Terriglobales; family Acidobacteriaceae; genus Sulfotelmatobacter. Next base: position 189,179 of record CAVWVX010000004.1, read on the forward strand.
ACCCGGACGACACCCCTTTGGCTCGGTTACGCGGGCGAACAGCATTACGAAGCGCGAATTGAGCTACCCAAAGGGTGGTCGGCCACGACCCCAGCGTCTCTGGACTTGAAAGAAAGCTTCGCCGAATTCCAAGGGAGTTCCGAAGTAAAGGAAGGAGTCTTGATAATCAGGCGGCGTTTGCTAATAAAAGCAGACTCCATTAAACCCGATCAAATGAAAAGTTACAAAACATTCCAGAAAGCGATAGCCGACCACTATGCCACATACATCTACCTCATTTCCCAATCAGCTGCCAGCGCTCCCACTTTGAAGAGTCCAGCGTTAACCCCCGCGCAGAACTTAAGTGCTGCTGGCGATTTGGTACGGGAGATTTTCAGGCAACTTCCCAACAGTTCGAGCCCTGAGGCGCTGCAAGAGGAAAAAAGCGCGTTGAAGCTAGCGCATGCGAAAGATTACAAGGCAGCAATCGAGAGCCTGAAGCACGCCACTTCTCTGGATCCGGCCTTCTCACGCGCTTGGATCGAATTGGCGGCTTGCTACTATTCGAACCAGGACGTGAATCTGGCTATAAAGTCTTATAAACAGGCTGTCGAAGCCGATGCCAAGCAGATTCTCCCCTACAAGGTTCTGGCATTTGTATACGCGGGAATGGGGAGACAGGACGATGCTATTGCTACATGGAAGCGCCTACAAATTATTGCCCCCGAGGATCACGACATTGCTCCACGACTGGTTGAGCTTTATCTAGCGCAAAAGCGCTATGCCGACGCTACGGAACTCATGGAATCGGAAGTCAAATTGAATCCTTCCGACGCCTATGCGCGTTGGAAGCTGGGTTCGATCCAGTTGCGTGCGAACCAGACGGCACAGGGAATCGAAGAAATGCACAAAGCGTTGGAGATGGATTCTAGCGCGGAAATGCTCAACGAGGTGGCCTATGAACTAGCCGAGGCTGACACAAACCTATCCGACGCCCTCCGTTACTCGCAACAGTCGATCAAGGAAGTCGAGGGAATCTCACGCAAAGCAGATATTGCCAACGTTCAAAAGGCTGAGCTTCGAGTTTCATCGAACCTCAGTGCGGATTGGGATACGATCGGCTGGATCTATTTCAAAATGGGCGACTTAGCGCGAGCTGAAAATTATATAAAAGCGGCTTGGCAACTAAGTCAGGACGGAGTTGTTGGCGATCATCTTGGGCAAATTTACGAGAAGGAGCGAAAGTTGCCGGACGCACTTCACACATATAACCTTGCCTTGGAAGCGAGTCCCGGATTGGAGGCGACGAGATCGCGCGTCAGCGGCCTTAGCAAGATTCATCCCTCCGAGAAAATTATGAGTGCTGGAGAAGAACTGAGGCAGATGCGCACTTTTAAACTTCCTACAATCACTAAAGAAACCGCTAGCGCGGATTTTTACGTCCTTCTCGGAGCGGGGGGGAAAATCGAAAAGAGTAGTTTTGCGCAAGGGTCCGATTTGCTCCGCAATGCAGCTGATAGTTTGGAGAAAATCCCAATCCAAACGATGTTCCCAACCGGGTCAGAGGTTCGAATTCTCAGGAAAGCCACCGTTTCTTGCTCGCCGTATACCGGATGCAGTTTTGTGTTCTATCCTCTTTCAGAGACCGCCAGTGCAAATTAGAACCACCCCGGTTTGACGCTGCTCCCCTCCTCTCTTTACACTCAACTAAACGCCCAATGAATTCCAACTGGCTCTCTGTGTTCGACGGGCCTCTGATTCTGCGGCAGTGAAAGGCACAACGTGAGCCCCACAGAGACCACCGACCCGGCCAAGGCCGACGCCAGCACGACTGATAAAACAAAGTCCGACAAAAGCAAGGCCAACAAGTCGAAGACCGACGCAGTCGAAACCGAGTCTGCGAAGGCGACCAAAAGTGACATCAAGCGCGAGATCTCGGTAGAGATTCCGGCGGCTGAGGTTGCGCGTGAGACCGAGGTGCAAATTGCGCGCTATCAGAAGAGCGCGCGGCTGCCGGGCTTCCGCGCGGGGCATGTGCCGGCTTCCATCATCAAGCAGCGCTTTGGCGAGGGCCTGAAGAGCGACGTGGCTGAGGCATTGATCCCGAAATATTTTCGGCGGGAGGCGGAGAAGCAAGGGCTGATTCCGGTCTCGCAGCCGCGGGTTACCGATCTGCACATGCACGACGGCGAGCCCATCAAGTTCAAAGCCAGCTTTGAGGTTCTTCCCGAGATAAAAGTGGAAGGCTACAAAGAACTGCGCGCCGACAAGCCGGAGATATCTGTCTCTGAAGAAGATGTGGATCAAGCGTTGAACAGCGTGCGCGAGCAGCACGCTACCTACACCACCGTCGAAGGGCGTCCGCTGGCCGAAGGGGACTTTGCGCAAGCTTCCATGGACGGCAAGCCGAAAGACAGCAAAGATGTGGCCGATGCGAAGGCCAATCCCGTACACATGGACGATGTGCTGATCGAGATTGGCGGCAAGAATACGGTGCCCGAATTTACCCAGAATCTAACCGGGGCCTCGGCCGGAGAGGAACGTGTGTTCGAGGTCAGCTATCCCGAGGATATTTCGGACAAACGGCTAGCGGGAAAGACTTTTGTTTACACGGTAAAGATCAACGGCATTAAGCAAAAGACCATGCCCGAGCTCACGGATGACTTCGCCAAGGAACTGGGCGAGTTCACCAGCCTTGAGCAGGTGCGCAAGCAGATTCGCGAGAACATGGAAGCGGAGAAGCGGCACAACGCCGAGCGCGAAGCCAAGGACAAACTGGTGGCGGAACTGGTGCAACGCAATGATTTCGAAGTTCCGGAATCGCTGGTGGATCGCCAGATCGACTTGCGGCTGGAACGTGGTCTTAGGGCTCTAGCGGCGCAGGGCATGAAAATGGAAGACTTGAAAAAGATGGATTTACCGCGACTGCGCGCCGGGCAGCATGACCAGGCGGTGCAGGATGTGAAGTCTTCTCTGTTGCTGGAACGGGTCGCCGATCTGGAGAACATCGAGGTCAGCGACGAAGAAGTGAATCAGGAATTGGAAGCGCTGGCGAAACAATCCAAACAAACTTCAGAAGCGGTTCGCGCTCGTTTGACAGAGGATGGGGGCCTCGATAGAATCCGGATTAGAATCCGCAGTGAAAAAACCCTCGATTTTCTGTATCGCCAATCCGCGTAATTCAGCAGGCGCGGACCATTCGACCCTCCCTGAAACCGCGGTAGAGAGAGCGGGGCGGAGTGTGGCAAGTCCGGTGACAACCCCGGTTGAAAGAGTCAGGTCAAGACAAGTCAGGTTAAAACAATGAAGCCAAATGATCCGCAAATGATGTTAGTACCCATGGTGATCGAGCAGACCGGCCGGGGCGAACGCGCCTACGACATTTATTCCCGTCTGCTGCGCGACAACATTATTTTCATCGGCACGCCGATTGACGACAACATCGCCAATCTGGTGATCGCCCAGATGCTGTTTCTGGCGCAGGAAGATCCGGAGAAGGATGTGCAGCTTTACATCAATTCACCGGGCGGTTCTATTACCGCCGGCATGGCCATTTACGACACCATGCAATACGTAAAGAATGATGTGATGACACTGTGCGTGGGCCAGGCTGCCAGCATGGCGGCATTGTTATTGGCTGCAGGCGAACCCAAGAAGCGCCTGGCACTGCCCAACTCCCGCATCCTGATTCATCAACCATCGATGGGCGGATTGTCGGGGCAGGCAACCGATATCGATATTCATGCCCGGGAAATCCTGCGCATGCGTGAGATTACCAACCAGTTACTCTCCAAGCACACCACGCAAAAGCTGGACAAAGTTGAGAAGGACGTGGAGCGCGATTTCATCATGAACGCGCAGCAGGCGAAGGAGTATGGAATCATAGACGATATCATCTACAAGACCGGAAAGGCTGTATGATCTGCCTTCGGTAAGGAAGTGAGCCAGGCAAAAAGCGCGTGGCTCAGGATGAGAACTTCTAAAGGAGTAGAGCCGAGTGAAAACCAAGTCCGGATCCGATGAGATTCTGCGCTGTTCGTTCTGCCACAAGTCGCAGGATGCTGTCGCTAAACTAATCTCGTCGCCCAGCGACTATCCGCGCGCCTATATTTGCGACGAGTGCGTCGCGGTGTGCAACTCGATTCTGGAAGATGACCGCACGGCCACTCCTCAAACCGCCGCGCCCAACCAACTGCCCAAGCCGCAGGAAGTGAAAACCTTCCTAGATGAGTACGTCATTGGGCAGGAGCAGACCAAGAAGAAACTCGCGGTTGCGGTATACAACCACTACAAGCGCATCTTCATGAACCGTCAGAAAACCAATGACGGTATCGAACTCAGCAAGTCGAACATCATGCTGATTGGCCCCACGGGTAGCGGCAAGACGCTGCTGGCCCAGACTTTGGCCCGCATGTTGGATGTGCCGTTCGCCATCGTCGACGCCACCACGCTGACCGAGGCCGGCTACGTGGGCGAAGATGTCGAAAATATCATTCTGAAACTGTTGCAGGCGGCCGATGGCGATGTAAGCCGCGCCCAGACTGGCATGATCTACATCGATGAAATCGACAAGATCGGCCGAAAGGACGAAAATCCGTCGATCACGCGGGATGTTTCCGGCGAAGGCGTGCAGCAAGCGCTACTGAAAATTCTGGAAGGGACCATCGCCAATGTTCCGCCGCAGGGCGGGCGCAAGCATCCGCACCAGGAGTTTACGCCGGTCGATACGACCAACATCTTATTCATCTGCGGCGGAGCATTTGTAGGCCTGGAGAAAATCATTGGCCGGCGGGTGGGCAAGAAATCGCTCGGCTTCCGTGGTGGCGAGGATGCGGAGAAAGAGGATGTTGCGGTTTCGAAAAAACGCAACTTCGAACTGCTCAGCGAGATCCAGCCCGAAGATTTGATCAAGTTTGGTCTGATTCCAGAATTTGTTGGACGTCTCCCGGTGGTTGGGATGCTGGAAGACCTGGACGAATTCGCTCTCATCGAGATCCTGACTCGTCCCAAAAACGCGATTGTCAAGCAATACCAGCGTTTGTTCGAGTTTGAGAACGTACGCCTCAAGTTCAGTGACGAGGCTCTGCGCGCCGTGGCGCGCCAGGCCATGGCCCGAAAAGTGGGCGCCCGCGGTCTGCGCATGATCCTGGAAGAACTGATGCTCGACCTGATGTTCCATCTGCCTAGCCAGAAGAAACTAAAAGAGTTCGAAGTAACGCGGGAGATGGTGGAAAAACGCAGCGCGTCCATGGCGACGCTGGAAAAAGCCGGTTAATAAGCGGCAACCAAAAGAGAGTAAACTGTTGGTGCGCGGTAGGCGGCATCCGGCAAGTCATTGCGTCAACCCGGGGAGACTGAGTGACCACAATCAAAGAAAAATTCGAGACCAAAAAGCTGCCCATGATGCCCATCCGCGACGTGGTCATCTTTCCTTACATGATGACGCCGTTTGTGGTGGGCCGCGAATCCAGCGTGCGGGCCCTCGAAGAGGCGCTGGCCGCCGATAAGAAGATCTTTCTGGCCACGCAGCATGACGCTTCCATCGACGAGCCTAAGTCGAACGAAATCTACCAGGTCGGCACCATCGTCAATATCGTGCAGAGCCTGAAGCTGCCCGACGGGAACATTAAAGTTCTGGTGGAAGGCATTGAGCGCGGCCGGCTTTTGCAGGCCACTGATTCTGATGGCTACATGCAAGCCTCCGTTCGCGTTGCGCGCTATCCGGTAGAGATGAATGCGCAGATCGAAGCCGGGATGCAGCGCGTCACCACTTTGTTCGAGCAGTACGTGAAGCTTTGCCAGGCGCTGAATTACGAGACCATGATTTCGGCTGTGCGCATGGAAGATCCGGCCAAGCTTACGGATATTATTGCGGCCAACCTGCAACTTTCCATCGAAGAAAAACAGGAACTGCTGGAAATTTTTGATCCCTCGGAGCGATTGAGCCGCATCGCAGATGTTCTCGACGTGGAGATTGAAAAGCTGAATGTCGACCGTACCATCCAGTCGCGCGTGAAGCGGCAGATGGAGAAGGCGCAGAAAGAGTATTACCTCAACGAGAAGATCAAAGCCATCCAGAAGGAACTGGGGCGCGGCGAGAAGAGCGAATTCGACGAACTGAAGAAGAAGGTCGAAGCCGCTGGAATGCCGAAGGAAGTCAAGGACAAAGCGCTTCAGGAACTCAAGAAGCTGGAAGCGATGCCGCCCATGTCGGCGGAGTCAACCGTATCGCGCAATTATCTCGACTGGCTGCTAGCTGTGCCGTGGAAGAAACGCTCCAAGGAAATCAGGAACATCTCGCGCGCCGAGAAAGTTTTGAACGAAGATCACTACGGCCTGGAGAAAATTAAAGAGCGCATCCTGGAATTTCTCGCGGTGCGGCAGTTGGTGAAGAATCCCAAGGGATCGATTCTTTGTTTTGTCGGTCCCCCGGGCGTGGGCAAGACTTCCCTGGGAATGTCGATCGCCAAGGCCACGGGACGCAAGTTTGTGCGCATGTCGCTGGGCGGGGTGCGGGATGAAGCGGAGATTCGCGGCCACCGGCGCACCTATATCGGCGCGTTGCCCGGGCAGATTATTCAGATGATGAAAAAGGCCGGGACCAAGAACCCGGTCTTCATGCTCGACGAAATCGACAAGATGTCGATGGACTTCCGCGGCGACCCATCCGCTGCCCTGTTGGAAGTGCTCGATCCCGAGCAGAATTACATGTTCGTTGATCACTATCTCGACGTGGAGTATGACCTCTCACAGGTTTTCTTCGTAGCCACTGCCAACGTGATGCACACCATTCCGGCCGCGTTGCAGGACCGAATGGAAGTGCTGCGCCTGCATGGCTACACCGAGCAGGAAAAAGTTGAGATTGCCAAACAGTTTCTGGTAAAGAAGCAAACCCTCCAGGCAGGTTTAACGGATAAGAACGTCAGCTTCTCTGACGAAGCCATCACTACCCTGATTCGCGCCTACACTCGCGAAGCTGGTGTCCGCAATCTGGAGCGCGAAATCGGCAACGTCTGCCGCAAGATTGCACGTAAGGTCGTGAAGGAAGGCGAGAATTACACCATCGCCGTCACTGGAGAAAATGTCACTGACTTCCTGGGTGTCATAAAGTTCCGGGATACTCTGGCACATGAAAAGAGTGAAGTAGGACTGGTCACCGGCTTAGCTTGGACAGAAGTCGGAGGCTCGATCCTCAGCACCGAAGCTACGGTGGTCGATGGCAAAGGCAAGCTGACGCTGACCGGGAAACTCGGCGACGTGATGCAGGAATCGGCGCAGGCTGCATTGTCTTATATTCGCTCACGGGCTCATCGACTTGGACTTACGCGTGATTTCTACCGCACCCTGGATCTGCACGTGCATGTCCCTGAAGGGGCGATTCCGAAAGATGGTCCTTCTGCCGGTATCACCATTGCTACAGCGATTGCGAGCGCTCTGAGCAAGATTCCGGTGCGCCGCGATCTGGCCATGACCGGAGAAATCACCCTTCGCGGCAAAGTTCTACCGATCGGCGGCCTGAAAGAGAAATTGCTGGCGGCACACCGCGCCGGATTATTCGAAGTAATCCTGCCGCGCGACAACGAGAAAGATTTGGCCGAGGTGCCGGAAAATCTGCGCAGCGCCATGAAGATGCACTTCGTCGACACCATGGACCAGGTGCTGCAGATCGCGCTGGAATCGCCTCTGCCTTCGCTAGGTGAAGATGTTGCCGTGCAGCCGATCGCACCCCTGACTTCCAGTACGGAAGACAGTCCAGCGACGCATCAGTAGTCCTAAGCGCGCATCGACTTTTAACCGTTCTCATCCTGAGCGAAGTTGCGGCGCACAACAACCGTAACGGAACGACGGCTCGCGGGTGAAGTCCTGTCCGACTCACCCCTCATCCCGTCCCAAAGCGTTACAATAGACCTCCGACGATGTCCACCAATCAAAGCCAAATCGCCTTCGAAGGCGGCCCCGAATCGCCAGCCGAAAACTCTCAAGCCCGCACCACCGGAATCCTTCCATCGCAAGACATCAGCAACCTGATTGCGCGCGGAAATATCATCGCTTCACCCGCGGTTCATCCTGACCATATTCAGCCCGCCAGCCTCGACCTGCGCCTTGGGGACATGGCACACCGGGTGCGCGCCAGCTTTCTACCCGGCCCCAACAGCACCGTCGAAGCCAAGATCAAAGAGCTGCGCATGACGCGCGTCGATCTCACGGGCGCGCCGGTCTTCGAAAAAGATTGCGTGTACATTATCCCGCTGGTCGAAGAGTTGAACCTTCCGGAAAATATTTCTGGCAAAGCCAACCCTAAAAGCACCACCGGGCGCCTCGACATCTTCACCCGCCTCATTACGGATTACGGCACCGAATTCGACCGCGTCCCCCCGGGCTACAAAGGCAAGCTTTACGCCGAAGTGGTCTCGCGCACCTTCACCGTGGCCATCCGCGCCGGGATGCGCCTCAGCCAGCTGCGGTTTGTGCAAGGCAGCCCGGTTGCCGGCGACCGCACCATCAAAGGCCTCGATCACGACGAACCCCTCGTCTACATGGACGACGAAGACAGCCCAGTCAAAGCCCGTACCCATCGCGGCCTGCGTATCACAGTAAACCTGGAAGGCGCCGAGCCGGGCGAGATCATCGCCTACAAAGCCAAGCGCTACGCGCCAGCGATTGAACTCGACAAGATCAACCATTACGCGACCGAGGAGTTCTGGGAAGTTCGCCACCAGACCGCCAACAAAAATCTGATTCTCGAGCCGGACGATTTTTATATTCTCGCCTCGCGCGAGCGAGTTCGCGTCCCGCCCGAATTCGCGGCGGAGATGGTTCCCTTCGATCCTTCCGACGGCGAGTTTCGCATTCACTATGCCGGATTCTTCGATCCCGGCTTCGGCTATGGGTCGAGCGACATCAAAGGCACGCGCGCCGTGCTGGAAGTGCGCGCCCATGAAGTTCCTTTCCTGATCGAGCATGGTCAGCTCGTAGGACGACTGAACTACATGCCGCTGCTCTCAAAGCCGGAAAAAATCTACGGGACGAATATTGGGTCTTCGTACCAGCATCAGGCGCTGACGCTGAGCAAGCAGTTTCGTCGCTCCGGCACATAATCCGAGTGCAACCACAACGGGGACAAAGGCACAGGCCCATTCCACAGGAGCTTTGTGGTCAACGCGGACAAACTGTTTTGGGCAGCAGCTTGCAAACTCTTGGAGACTCATTGCACACTGAAGCATGAGAGTCCTGTCGCGATTCATGGCGTCCGCCACTGGCGCCGACCACTTCCCTGCTCCGAGCCTGCCCGAGGTCGCATTCCTCGGCCGCTCGAACGTCGGCAAATCCAGCGTGATCAATACTCTGATCGGCGACAAAATCGCCCGCACCAGTTCCACCCCTGGACGCACCCGCAGCATCAATTTCTTCGAAGTTCGCTGGCCCGGAAAGCCACGGCCCGAGGTCATCTTCGCCGACCTTCCTGGATACGGCTATGCCAAGCTGTCTCGCGAAATTTCCGCGGAGTGGCCGAAGTTCATCGAGCCATATTTGAATGATCGCCCTACGCTGGCGCTGTGCCTCGCTTTGGTCGACGTGAATGTTCCGCCACAAGATAGCGACCGGCATCTCTTAGATTTTCTGAATGCTTCTGGCCGCGATTTTCTTTTGATTGCTACCAAGAGCGACCGCCTCTCCAACAATCAGTTGCGCAACGCTCTGAAGGGGCTGAGCAATGCTTATCCAGCAGCTCCCGTGATTCCCTTCTCGGCGAAAACCGGAGCAGGCCGTGAAGAAGTGTGGCAAAAGATCCGGCAGGCGGCTTCCGACCACCCGTATTCCTGAGTTCCGCTTTCGAACTATTCCCGATAAGGAAATGCCTTCCTACCTTCGTCCGGCCGCGCGGGCGCTTCCTTTGTTCATTTCGCGCAAACAATTTGTAAAGTAGGAAAGACGCCACGGGGAACCAGACCTCGCGATCAACTTTGAAATAGGGTTCTCTGCGGGGCGCTACAAGTCGGTGACCATGGCTGATAACATCGATGCCGGCGCGAACTACCTTGCTTCGTTGCGGCAGTCCAGCAAGCCAGCGTCAGGGGCAGCGGCCGCTCCGGCCCGCGCGCCCGAAATTCTGCAAAATGGGCCCTCGCCATCCTCCCCCATCGCAGACAAACGGAAAAGTCCTCGCTATAAGTGCGAAGGCAGCGCCCGTATCCAGCAGGTTGGCAGCACAGTAGCGACCTGGGCTAGGTTCACCGACATTAGCATGCACGGCTGCTATATCGAAACCGCCACGCCCCTGCGGTTAGGAGCGGCCCTGACTCTAAAACTGGATGCGAATGGCTTCCGCATCGAGGCTACCGGATCAGTTCGGGTCATATATGCTGGCCTGGGCATGGGGGTTTCCTTTGAACAGCTCTCCGATGGAGACCGCTGCCGTCTCCGCGAGTTGGTCCGGTTCATCGCACCGCCGTCAGTGGTCATGACGCAACGCATCTCGTCCCGACCCGTCTCCGTGATACCTCCTCCCTCTGACCCATTACCCGAAGTCAGTAATCCCGGTGCAGTGGTCCAGGCCGTGCGGAGATTTTTTGAAGAGCGGCACGTCATGGGCCGCGAAGAGTTTCTCAAAATCCTTCGCTTGCATCTGTAGGACTCTGGCTGGTTACTCTGGTTTCTCCCGCCGCAGCATTACCTTCATGGGAAACATTCCTACGATTGTTATCATTAATGCTTATGGCTCTTTATCTAATCACTGGTATCGGCGGCTTCATCGGATCATCGTTAGCTCATGAACTCTTGAAGCGCGGGGAACAAGTTCGCGGCGTGGACAATTTTTCCACGGGCCGGCGGGAAAATTTAACGCAGATTCTCGATAAAATCGACTTTCGCCAGGCCGACATCCTAGACCTCAATGCCATGCACCAGGCCTGCGCCGGGGTCGACTATGTCCTGCACCAGGCGGCGATTCCGTCGGTACCAAAATCCGTTCTCGATCCGATTGGCAGCAATCGCGCCAATATCGACGGCACCGTGAATGTGCTGGTCGCGGCGCGCGACGCCAAGGTAAGACGCGTGATCTTCGCGGCCTCGTCATCCGCCTATGGCGACACGCCCACTCTGCCTAAACACGAAGCTATGCCGCCGGATCCAATTTCTCCCTACGCGGTAGCCAAACTGGCCAGCGAGCGGTACATGATTTCGTTCTACCGGTGCTACGGCCTCGAAACTGTGTCGCTGCGCTATTTCAACATTTTCGGTCCGCGGCAGGATCCTTCTTCGCCTTACTCCGGCGTTCTCGCCAAGTTCATCACGCAAATGCTGCACGGACAGCAGCCCACAATCTTTGGCGATGGCGAGCAGAGCCGAGATTTCACCTATATCGACAATGCCGTCGAGGCCAACCTGCTGGCTTGCAAAGCCCCTGCCGAACGCGCTGCCGGAGGAGTTTTTAACGTGGCTACGGGACGCCGCGTCACGCTGAATGAAACCTTCCAGCTTCTTCAACCACTCGTAAACTACACGGGCTCTGTCGCCTACGCGGCAGAACGCGGCGGAGACATCAAGCACTCCCTTGCCGACATCTCGGCCGCCGAACAAGCACTGGGCTACAAACCGAAAGTGAATTTCGAAGACGGCTTGCGCAAGACCGTCGACTGGTATCGCGATTCGACTGCTTAGGCGCTGCGGGCGCCACCTCCGGACGCTGCCTGATTTTCCAGCGGAGTGATGCCTGCGTCACCGAGAACCCTAACCGGCCACCCTTCATTACGTTAGTGATCTACGTGCAAATTACCATCATGCGTAAAGTGAACGCATGACACTTTCCTCGATGGTGGTTTCGCGCGATTGGCAGGAAGTAAGTGTATTGGAATGCATCCTGGGCGGCCTGCACATGGATGTTGAAGTCGAAAGTGAACCGCAGCGCGCGCTCTCCCGCATCGCTACCTCAAAGATCGACGCACTCATTGTTGATTGCGACTTGAACGGCAGCGGCCAGTTCTTTCACGAACTCCATCAGGTAGCTCCGCGGGCCAGCACCGTACCGCTGGTCATCATGGGCGCGCTGCACGGCGGCAAACGGCATATGGAAAATACCGGCGCCATGTTTGCCTTTGACAAACCAATCTCCGTGGAGCAAGCGGTGCGCACGCTCTCTGCCGCGCGCAATATGATTCTTGACGGACGCCTTCGCTACCACCGCGCCGGACTTGAAGTTCCCGTTACATTAATCGGCCGCAACCAGAAGCGCGCCGCAGGACAACTCATCAACCTGAGCCAGGGCGGCCTACAGGTTCGAGTGTCTGATGGTTTCGATACCACTGATGCTTCCGGTATTTCGTTCGCTCTACCAGGAACACAGTGCGGCGTGAAAGCTCAAGTGGAAATTGCCTGGTCTGACAAGCAAGGGAATGTTGGAGTTCGCTTCGTGAAGATGGCTTCTGACATGAAAAACACTCTGCGCCTCTGGCTGGCGCAACAGTATTTCGCCAACTAAGCTCAGGCTCGGGAAGGGCCACAAGGTTCATTCGTGGCCCAGGTTTCTGCGGAAAGTTTGCCCTCCAACGCTGGGGATAGTGCCAACAAAATCTGACTACCGGATCCGGACAGCCTCTTCCTTTTCTTCCCCACTACTGACCGCGCGGGCTAACCTTTGCCCCAGACTGGCCGCTCCAAATACGGCAAACACACACCGGTAAGCTCCGGCAACAAAGGCAGCCGCCGCTAGGCCGATACTCACTGCCAGCGGCAACGGAGGCAACTCGTGCGCAATCGAAAGAAAAATAAAGGTAAACATCAACAGCGCCGCAGTTACCACCAGGCCATCTACAACCCAGGCCAAACTTCGCCCGGAGAGCGGGCGTGACAGCCAACTGGCTTCCGCTTCTGTTCCGTGATCAATCTCGGTAGGAATTTCATAAGGGTCAAAATGCAGAGCATCGACGCCGTCTCTTTCGAGGATCGGTGGGTCCATGCGGATCTCCGCACGCGCCGCGGCTGAAACGGTCAAGCCATTTTCTTCCGAAACTGTATTTGGACCCGATCGAACAATCGAAACCACCGGAGTTCGGGAGGTTGGTCGGGGAAACATCGACCTTGGCCGCGAAGCCTCTCGAACCATGGCATCCAGTAGATTGGAAAATATCCACTGATCGAGTTGCAGCCGCGTGCTCGCGGGCAAGTCGAGAAACTGAATGCCGCATTGTCCCGTTGGGCCGGCCCAGGTGACTTTGCCGTAGGCATCCATGCGCAGCCGCGGAAATCTGAGTTCGAACCGCAGGCGCACGCGCTGCTGCGAGCGCAACGCAGCAACCGCCTGCACCGCCACGCCTTCATGATTAATATTCCGGAGAATGCCGCCGTTGGCGTCGTCGATGGTTACATAGGTCAGCGTGTGCAGTTCGTGCCGATAGTAAGCCTGCGCTCGGCGTTCGAAGAACGTTACTGCCTGCATACTCTCCGCCACAAACACCTGACGAGAATGGTCCTATTTAAATTCTAGTTTTTACACAAGCGACAAAGCAGTAACTAACTTGATTCGGCCCGGTCCTTAAATCCCCTCATGGCTTCCCACCAGCGTCTCCCGGACCGAACGCTGCGAAGCAATCACAACTTTGATCACTTCAAAGACGATCACGGTGGCATAGGTTACCGCGATCCACACGCAAATTTCTTCAATGGGCAGGTAGGCCCAGGCTTTGATAAACAACCCCGTCATCTGCCGCGGCTGAAAGTTCCACCAGTCGTATGGAACGGCCAGGGTTGCCTCCCATACCAGACTCACCAAAACCATGAAAAACAGGGTGAGACTTAATGCCCGCCAGTTGATGAATCGGCGCGCCACCGGGAAGAAACTCACTGCCGGACCCAGCGCCCCGAGCACTAGAAATGCAAAGTAACCGGGGAACCCGGGCTGATTCTCGGGCGATGCGAAGTGCTTTTTGTAAACCCACGCCGCGCCAATCAGCACAATGGCCAGGATCAAAGAGGTGGAATGAAAGCGTAATAGCCTCCGCATCTTTCGAGCCTCAGCGGGATAATCGACCACGTTATACGCCGCCAGCCAGTACTCTCCCAACCAGAGGTAGAGGAGCAGATCGGCCAGAAAACCGGTGAAATAAAAAATGTACTCTTCTACCGGAACTGGCTTGCCGAAGGCGAAGGCATGAATGCCTAGCGTGGCGCCGGCGTTTTCATAGTTGAAGAACCACTGCGCAAAAACCAGATCGAGTACAAATCCGAAGGGCACCAGGATCGCGAGTGTCCACCAAAAAGCACGCTTCGGAATATGTAACCCTTCACTCGGCAGGAACCATCCGCCGATCACGGCGATCGGGACTATAAAAAGCAACAGGCTCACTGTGTATCCGTACGGAGTGGAACTCTGGTTCAGCGAAATCAGCGGACCGGGGACTTGAACCGTACGTAAAGTTAGGGCTGCAGGGACGACAACCATCGCCAGCATGGCCACGACAATCAGAGCGCAAACTGTGGGGTTAGGGAACCCGTGGGAGCGTGGAGCTGCCATTAAGACCTCCGAAGTTCAGTCGGCGCTTGATCTCTGGATGGAGTTCGGGAAACGCCAGGGATTTTACGCCGATTTCGGACTAGCGAAGCAAGTGTCCTCAGCTTGTTCGGAAATTGAAAAAGTCAATCCCTTACGAAAGACCATGACCAATCGGTCAGTGCCAAGTCATTGCAAGCGGCACAAAACAGGGTTAACTTACAAGCTAACCCCGGTAAAAACCCAAGCGGCGCCACATTCGTCTTAGCCGCGCGGGTACGGGCGAACGAGCTACGCTAAGTAGTCAATTGACAGGCATCTCGGGCGTGGCCACACTCGCTTGTAATCGATTTTTGCTGGCAAAATGCATGGCAACCACGCCCACCAAACCGGTGACCGACGCTGGAACTTGTGAGTTCGAAAGCGAATCTGCTGTTCGCTTGCCCTCGTGGCCAGGCCAGCGTGAGGTATGGCCGCCTGAACCAGCACATATCTACTACGCCGAGGAAAATGCGTTTCAAAGACAGTCGCCGCCCACTGGTCGTGACGCGTTGCAAGCTCTGCTGGCGTTCTCTGCAATGCATCAGCAGGTGCGGCAGCGACGCGCGTCTGCACTGCGGCTCCGGGGATTCGAAACGAAAGGTTTCGCCCATGATTTCGAAGCGGCAGAACAATTCGTCCTCGATGAAGTGTTGCAACTTGTGGCCGAACGCGCCATTGCGATCACCGGAGCCGACGGTTTGGGCATCGCGCTCGCCGAAAATAATGAGATTGTGCTGCGGGCTTCTGCGGGCATCATCAAGCCCGATGTAGGCGCTCGTATTCAACGCGATTCCGCTTTTTCCGGTGCCTGTTTCCGCACTGCGCAAGTCATCCGTTGCGACGACACCGAGACCGATGACCGCGTAAATCTCTACGCCTGCCGCCAACTGGGCGCTCGCTCCATGGTTGCCGTCCCGCTCTGTGGCCGGCATCGCGTCATCGGATTACTGGAGGCTTTTTCCGCTGATCCTTTTGGTTTCAACGACTGCGATGTCAACAGCCTCGAACTGCTGGCAGAACTGGTCGTCGGAGCGCTCAAGCCGGAAGATGAAGACCGCTTTGCCGAATCCGCACAGGTTGCAGAGGCGAAGCTGGCAGAAACCAAATCTGCGGAGCCTCAGCTTACGGCGGCTGATCTTGGAGCCGCTACGGCTGCCGCGACTACGTTCGACAAAAAAATAGCTGCCACGTCCGCCGCGCCAGTGGCAGCAACAACTTCAGCGACGCCGGAACCAATCCCGCAGATTGAGAGCAAAGCCAAAGCAGCGATAGCCACTGGCGCCGCAACTTCAAATGAAGCGGTATCTATTCCGGGCTCCGATGTGCCAGCGAAAACCGAAGCCGATCTGGCCGCGAGAGAAACTACGGTTGCAGAAGTTACAGCCGAAACAAAACGAACCGGCCAGCATCCCGGAATCCTGTTTGTGCTCGTACTGATTGTTGTTTCCAGTGTGTTGGCTGGAGCATTTTGGTGGAAGCTTAAAAACGCGCAGCTTGGCGCAGTCATGGTCCGTCCGGAAGCGAAGATTTCCAGGCCCGCGCTCGCGAACCCAAACCCCTCGAACAGTACCTTCTTGGCCGCAGAATCGCCCTCGTCGCAACTGAATGCGAATCGGCCAACGAGCGCTGCTGCAGAGCCTGATCAAGATTCAGACAGATCGGCCGCCAACGAGACCTCTTCGGCGCAAGAAGCAGTGAAGATTTCGCGCGTCAGCGCAGTCCGTCACTGGTCCTCCGCCGATTCCAGCACGGTTGTTCTCGACCTTGAAGATCAGGTGCAGTACGAAGCCCATCGCTTGTCTGCTCCGGATCGAATCTACTTTGATTTGCACGATACCGCGCTGTCTTCTGAATTAGCCGGACGAACCATCGAGGTCGGCGATCCGCTGCTGGCAAAGATCCGTCTGGCGCAACCATCTAGCGGCCTCACGAGGATAGTGCTGGAAACCAAAGGAAGTTCGAATTACTCGGTCAGTCTCGAACCCAATCCATACCGCCTGGT
Organism: uncultured Acidobacteriota bacterium; assembly: GCA_963758565.1. Lineage (GTDB taxonomy): Bacteria > Acidobacteriota > Terriglobia > Terriglobales > Acidobacteriaceae > Sulfotelmatobacter. The sequence continues at coordinate 205,687 of CAVWVX010000004.1, forward strand.
GGTGCAACTGCACAGGCTTGGCGCAAATACTAAGTCACAAGTCAGCCTCTTCCCCGAGGCTCCGGAATCGGAAAAAATGGCGATCGTGATTCCTCCGCCCACGCACGAAGACCTGCAGTTGCGGGCACACGTACCCAAAATGCGCATTGTGGTTGATGCTGGTCATGGCGGTTGGGACCTGGGGACGGTGGGCCGAAAGGGCTTGTTGGAGAAGGATCTTGTGCTCGAAATCGCACAGAGATTGGGTAAGCTGCTGGAAAGCCGACTGGGTGCTGACGTGATCCTTACTCGCAATGACGATAATTACATTCCGCTCGACGAGCGCGCGGGGAAGGCAAACCAGGCGCAAGCTGACTTGTTTGTGTCGGTGCATGCGAATTACAGCGATCTGCCTTCGGCGCGGGGCGTGGAAACTTACTACACGAATCTTTTCTCCTCCCCCAATGCAAAAGACCTGGAAACGCGTGATACGGAGCACCAGAATGCAGCTTCCGCCACGCTCTCGACGGCGGATTTGCATGACAAGATCGAGCAATCGAGGCGGCTGGCGGCTAGCGTACAACGCTCGTTGTACGGAACACTGGCGGTGCAGAATCCGGGTTTGCGCGATCGCGGGGTGAAAGCAGCTTCTTATGTGGTGCTCACGGAGACGGCGATGCCGGGCATTTTGGCAGAAGTTTCGTTCGTGAGCAGTCCCACAGACGAGCAGAAGCTGCGCAGCGACGGGTACCGTGAGCAGATTGCCGAGGCGCTCTACAAAGGGATCGCGCGGTATGCGGCTAGCTCACACGGCGTCAAAGTGGCCAGCGTCAAGTAGTGCCCGTACTCCTATCGTTTTTACTTTCCGTCAAAACCAGCTACTTGCTTTGGATGCCCGGCCATTTGTCCACGAGCGCTTCGCCTTGCTGCCCGTTCGCGCACTAAAAATCTTAGCGCGGCAGGAACGAATGCGTCCCTAGTGACGCGTGCAACTTTTCTGCTAGGGAACCCCCGCATGTTTTTGCAGCCAGAGAAGCTCTTCGCGGACTTTTATTTTCCCATGCCAGGGATTTTTGCGGAGGCTGTGGCCTTCGCCGGGGAAGATTAGGAGTTTATTGGGAACGCCGAGAGAGTAGAGGGCATGTTCAAGAAGGTATTGTTCGAGGACGGCGACCCGGATGTCGTCGGAGCCAGCGACTATATGAGTAGGAGTGCGAACTTTGTCCATTTGAAAAATGGCGGCTTCGTCGCGGTAGCGCTGCGGAGCTTCCCAGGGACGGCCGCCGAGAAAATAGGCATCATCGAGAGTGGTGTCGTCATTACCCCAGTTGCCGACGTGCTCGACAGCGCCAGCCCCGGTGACGGCCGCCTTGAATCGGGTGGTCTGCGTGATGAGCCAGTTGGTGAGAAATCCGCCATAGCTGTAGCCACCAATGGTGAGGCGGGCGGGGTCCGCGATGCCATCCTTAACCAAGGCATCCACGCCCTCGAGAATGTCTTTGCCGGGGCGGGATACGAGTTGCGGGACGATCTGCTGGGCAAACTTGTCGCCGTATCCGGTGGAACCGCGATAGTTGGGGGCGAAAACAAGCCATCCGTTGGTGGCAGCAAGAGGAGCCCATTCGTCCCAATCATCACCGAAGCGGTTGCCCTCGGCGTCAAAAGGGCCGCCGTGGATAAAGGTGAAGAGCGGCAGATGCTTGGCGCTGGGTGCCGCAGGGTCGATGCCCGGAGGGTAGATCAACATGCCCTCGATAGTCGTACCATCGTCGGCGGTCCAGCGGTACGGCTTGCCTTGCGGGAGTTCGCGCTGGGTGAAGAGTTGGTTGAAGGAAGTAATGGGACGAGCCTGACCGAGTTGGTCTGCACTCTCGGCCAAATAAATCTCAGTAGGCTTTTGTAGCGAAGAATATTGGAAGACAATGCGGGAAGAATGGGCACTGGTGGAAATTTTTTCGTAGGTTCCGGGCCAGGAGTCGAGCTTGCGGAGAGAGTCGGCGGGCTGGGCGACCGAGTACATGGCGACTTCCGTGCCAACCCGGGCGGCGGCCAGGAGTTTGTCAGAAGTGAAAGAGTAGTGGTCGATGGAGCCGGGGAAATCTTTGGAGAACTGCTGCACAGAGCCGGAGTCGATCTCTACTTGGTAGAGGTGGGGCTGGAGATCGCGATAAGGACCGGAGACATCCCCTTCTTCGAGGGTGAAGAGAAGATGGCGACTGTCGTTGGCCCAGCGGAGTTTTACTTCGATGGCTTGATTATGCGTGAGTTGGTGGATGGGGGTTGCAGGATTTGACTTAGGGAGCGGAATCGCCGGTGAGGGCGCACCAGCCACAAGGTCGACAAAATAAATTTCGGAGTCTTCGATTTTTTCCTCGCGCTGGTTGATGGCGTCGGAAATGAAGGCGAGTTTGTTGCCGTCAGGCGAACTAACGAGTCCTTCGATACGCAGCGCAAAAGATGCTATGAGACGCGAGCCGGGGGTGAGATCAGAATCTTTGGCGGCGTTTTCTCCTTCGTTGTCAGAAGAACGGGCGGGCGCGGCACCGTGGCGGGATAGAGCGGCAGTCAGATCAAGAGCGAAGAGGGAGTCGCCGCGCTCGGCGGTGCGGTATTCGAGAGTATCTTTCCAATAGTTTTTGTATTCATTTTTTTGGGACTTGCTCCAGGGCTGACGGGTCGCGAAGTAAAGTGTGCGGGAATCGGCCGACCAGCAGTAAGTGTGGACTTCTTCTTCGCCAGTCGTGAGAGCAATGGCTTCTCCGCCGGTCGGAGAGATGACATAAAGTTGCGCGGTTTCACTTTTGTCGTCAGACTCGGAATCTTTTTCGGAGGATTTACGTTCGGAGAGGAAGGCAATCCAGTGGCCGTCTGGGGACCATTGGGGGACAGTGTCGTGCCCAGATTGCGTGAGTTGGATGAGCGACTTGGTTTGGTCGCGATAGAGCCAAAGATCCGTGCGGAAGATTTTTTGATCCCAGTCGGCGCGCTCGGTTTCGATGATAACTGCGTTGCCGTCCGGGGAAAGCACAATGGAGCGGAAGTCAACGGAGTTGAAGAATTCGTCGAGGGTGATCTTAGGTTTGGCTTGGGAAAATGTTAACCCGCCTGACAGAAACGCGACGAATACGAGAATAAGTTTTGAAATTTTCATGAGGGCTGGCGGAATTAGGGTTATACATGGGCGGGATTAGCGGACGCAAGCCGCAGGGCGAGGGTAAGCGGCGTCATCTACAGGATATTCAGCAAGGGAAGCCCGTCCGGAATGACGAGGTGCGAGTGCAAAGGATGACATCGATCACTACAAAAGATTCAGTTGGCCGGTTCGGAGTTTTTTAGCGCGTCGTCCAGGGATTGACTCGGATGAGGAGTGGACTCGGAGAGACGCCAACCATCGTCGTAGTTGCGAAAGGTAACGGTGGAGCGGTATTGGGCGTCGCTGCGGTAGAGGGCGGCGCCGACTTCGTTGAGAGGGGACCAGCGCCAGGTGAATTCGACTTCGGCGGTGTTGCCCTGTTTTGCTATGCCGGTGATAGCGGCAAGTTCGCGGCGGGCGGCGGGGAAGCTGAGGGTGGGCTTTCCGGCGTCACCGGAAGCGATGAGGTTTTGCATGGTCTCGACGCCGGATGGGGTGAGAGCAACATCCCAGCACGGAGGAGGGGTGAGAGATGGGGGGCAGCGGAGGATGGTGGCGGAGATCCAACCCTTGTGTTGCAGAAGGATGTAGTCGGGGGAGAGGTAGTCTGCATTCGAGACGAGGCCGGTGCGGAATTGAAAATTCTGTTGGGCACGGAAGGTTGCGGAGGCCGCGATAAGATCGGCGGCGAGGCGGCGGGTGAGGATGTCGCGGGGAGAGCAGGCGGAAAGAAAGAGTACGAAAATTACGAGGAGGACAGGATTGAGGCGCTTCGGCATTTGGGAAACTGGATGCTTAATAGGATTCGACCGCTAACGCAAAGCGATTCCGCACAGGGCACGGAGAAGACTTCTAGTCACCGAACTCGCAGAGATCATGCTACCGGATTGTAAATAAAACCGAGCGGTTGCGTGGAGAGAATGGATGGCTGGCGATTTGGCCTTCGAAGCGGGCCGACCAGCGGCCGGGAATTTTGGCAGAACATTTGGGACAACCGCCGTCTTCCGTAAGACGGTAATTTTTGATCAGGTAGCCGTAACGTTCAATCAAGAGTTCGCGGCACTGGGGGCAATGTGTGTCTTCCCATGCGCCGACCTGTCCCGGAAGATTCCCTGCATAGATGTAGCGGAGTCCGGATTGGCGGCCGATCTCGGCGGCGCGGAGGAGATCATCAGCCGTGGTGTCGCGGGCGACATCATTCTGCATTTTATAGTCGCCGTGGAAGGCGGTGACATGCCAGGGAATGTCCGGGGAGATACCGGATAGGAATTCGGTGAGGCGCCGGAGTTCGTCCTCGGTGTCATTGAAGCCCGGAATGAGGAGCGTAACGATTTCGAGCCACAGGCCCAAGGCGTGAATGCGGCGAATGCTATCGAGGATGGGGCCGAGGCGTCCACCGAGTTCGTGATAATGGCGGTCGTCAAAACTTTTTAGATCTACTTTGTAGAGATCGAGCCAGGGACGAAGGTATTCGAGCACTTGTGGCGTGGCGTTGCCGTTGGAGACAAAGCCGGTGACGAGTCCAGCGGCTTTGGCTTCTTTGAAGACGGCGACGGCCCATTCGCTGGTGATGAGCGGCTCGTTGTAAGTGCTGACCAAAATCCTCGCGCCTTGCGCCTCGGCTTCGCGGACGAGGCGTGCGGGCGAAGCCTGGAGCGGAGGAGAGACAGCGCTAGGATCGCGGAGAGCCTGCGAAGTGACCCAATTCTGGCAGTAGGAGCAGTGAAGGTCGCAACCCATCATGCCGAAGCTATAGGCCAGCGCGCCAGGATATGCATGGAAGAATGGTTTTTTCTCGACGGGATCGCACTGAGTGCCGGCAACGTATCCCCAGGGAACATACAGAGTGCCGCCGCGGTTGTAACGGACCTTGCAGACTCCGGGCTGGCCTTCGGGGATGGGGCAGCAGTGTCCGCAGGAGAAGCAGCGCAGGCGATGGTTGTCAAGTTTTTCGTAGAGGCGGGGGTCGGCCTCGCGGACTTGCTGGTCGAGAATGGTGCGGAGGGTGGACATCGGGGAATTGGGACTATTTTAACGCGGGAAGGCTGGCAAAGTACGCTAGTTGGGGAATTAGACAAACTTCGGAACTGCGAAAATCTGTAGGGGATCGCGATTTCTAGTGGGCGGGGCTCGGTTTGCCGCTGGATTGGTGCTCCTGGTACCAGATGTTGGCTTGCTGTTCGACGGCAGCGGCTTGCTGGCGTGTCATGTGGGAAGCGAGGAATTCGGCGAACGCCTTGCTATTTTTGTCACCGGAGGCGCGGGCGAGAACGGTCCAGAAATAAGCTTGTGTGAGGCTCGAGGGAACACCACGGCCTGCCCAGTAGCGGGTGCCGAGGGCGGCTTGGGCTTTGACGTTTCCGGCTTCGGCGGCCCGCGTAAACCAGCGGGCGGCTTCAACGTCGTCCTGCCGAACGCCGTCGCCAGAAGCGTAGCGGAGCGCGAGCGCGTTTTCGGCCTTGGGATCGCCCTTGTCGGCAAACTGACGGAGTTGATCGAAAGTTGCGCTTTCAGTGGCTGGAATGTCGGGCGTAGCTGCCGGAGGTTGCGACGATGCCAGGACGGTATGTTCGAGGGTATGGTCGCGAGCTTTGATTTTTTCCTGAAGCCAAGGGGCCAGGATAAAACCGAGGACGAGAGCGATGCTGGCAGCGGCGCCCATCAAGAGGTAGAGGTGGGTGCGAGGCAGACGGATGCCGCCGAGTTTGTCGTCATCGAGGGCGAGATTTTTGGTGGATAAGTTCTCATCGGGGTCATGGGCAAACAGAACGCTGCCGGGAGGTGAGGTAAAAGGTCGGGGAGACGCCGTGGGCGGAGCGGAAGAATCTTCCACGCGGGCGGAGCGAGTGACGCCGGCGGCAACGGTTTCAGAGAAGCGCTGCAGCAGGGTGACATCATCGTCGTGAAAGATATTGGGCTGGTCGGAGAAGACCTCGAGCAGTCCAATGACATTTTCAGCGGTGCGAATGGGAACGGCAAGGATGGAGCGAATGCCGAGAGCCCGGCAGCTTTGACGATCGACCCGATCATCATTCTCGCAATCATCACAGCGGGAAATGGTGCCGGTTCGAACACATTCGCCGGAAAATCCGGAGCCGATTTGCAGGACGGCGCCAACCGGAGGAGCGCTCTCTCCAGTGCTGGCGCGGCAAGTCATCACTTGGGAGATCGGGTTGACAGCCGGATGGGCAGACTTATTTTCGGCCAATGCGATGGCTGCGCCGGAGGCGCGGAGCAGAGTTCGCGAGCGCAAGACGATAAGCGAGAGAACTGCTTCAAAGTCGCAACCGAGAGACTCCGCTTCCCTTTGGACGGCGGTGGCAGCGCTTAGAACGTCAGTGTAGTTGGGGCGCAGGACGGGCGGAACAATCGAGAAAGGATGGGGAGAGGCGGCGGCGTTGGCAGCCGCAGCCATGGCATTGAGAAAGAGCCATTCGCGCAATCGGTGAAGTTCGGGAATATTAAGAGGAGGAAGCGCAAGTCCGGCACGTCCGTTGGTGTTTGACCAGATGACGCGAGCGACCGCGGAAATTTGTCCGGCGGCTTCGGAGAGGTCGATACAGAGGTCGACTTCCTTGCCGGGGGTCATTGCGGAAGAAAATTGAAGGCAGAGGCCCACTTCGCTGATGTCGAGAACTTCGTAAAGCTCCAGCATTTCGCCACGAGATTCGCCGTTCAAGGTGGCGTAGGCGGGTGCGTGAACTTTTTGGCGGACCCGACGTCGACGGTTCGGAGATGCAGGCGACGAAACCTGAGCAATGGCGGACATGGGGATCCGAGTCGAAACGGTGTTGCACCATATTAACCTGAGCGGAGGGAAATTTAGTATGAAGAAAAACAACTGGCAGGGCAGGGTGTAAAGGCCTCATGTGCAAGAACCAAGGCGTATTCCAAGGTAACGGCACCGACCGAAGTTGCCCCTTTTGAAACTATCTGTTTGGGGTTGTTAGCCGGAGCGGCGGAGGATTTGGGCCTGGTGCAGGCTGGAAATTCGGGAGATGGCTGCGACCATCATGCTGGAGAGCAGTTGCATGGTAGCGACATCTTTTTCGTCGAAGGCGCTGGGAGAGGAAGAAAGGACTTCAAAGACGCCAAGAGTGCGGCGGAAGGAGCGCAGAGGCGAGACCAGGATGGAGCGAACGCCGAGGCGGCGGCAGCTCGCGAGGTCAACGCGAGGGTTGCGTTCGGCGTCGTGGCAAAGCATGACTTCTCCGGTGCGCACAGCTTCGGCGGAGATGCCGGCGTCGGTTTGGAGGCGGACGCCAAGGTCGGGAGCGGTGCGGCCGGCGCGGGCGCGGCAAACAATTTCGTCTCCGGCGCGAAGGGCAATGGCAGCTCCGGTGGCACCGGTAAGATGCTGAGCACGCTCGGTGATGGCACTGATGGCGGGTTCGAGATTGAGTTCGGCGGATTGGATTTCTATTTCTTCGCCGGGATGAACAGCGCCGAATCCCGCAGCAGGATGCGCCGCATTGGCGACACGAAGCTGGCTGCGAAGAGCGGCCGCAGGAACGCGGTTCTGGTAGTCGGCGATGCTGAAAATTTGAGGCTCGGGAACGGTGCGGAGGAGGTCGCGCACCAGACTATCGAGCTCGGAATCGGTGATGAGGTGAGCCGTCTGCTGCTGACGGAGCGATCCTCCAAGCACCCGGGAGAGGCTGAGCAAGGAACTGTTGCCGCAGGCCAGACAATAGGGGGTAGTGCCGGTGCTTATAAGTTCACACTGCACGCAAAAAGTGGCAGACTGCAGGGGAACAAAATTAACGTCTTTAAACTGAGTGCCATAAATGGTCTTGCGAAACATGAAGGCCTTCCTAGTACAACAGTGGAGCGAGCTTTAAGGTAAACACGCCAGACACAAATGGACAGTGGCCGGAGAGGTTCTGGGTGTGGAAAAGTTTGCAGTGTGCAAGAAATTGCAAACCGGGCGAACCGGCTGCGTGATGCGGATTGCGGAAGGTAGGGTTGCCGCTTTTTTGTCCGTTTTATCGCGATTTTTTGCTAAAGAATTGATTGAATTGCAGCCGCGAGTGCGCGTAGAATAATCACACGTTCGGGACGGAAAGTTTCGAGCGCGGAGTGAATCAATGCAGTGGACAGCGCCAGTTTTTGAAGAAGTTTGTTTGAATTGCGAAATTAACTCTTACGTAAGCGCCAAGCTTTAATCGGTTTCGCCCTCCCCTTCCCTTCTTTACACACGTGATCTTACACGTGTGCCTGCGTACGCCCTTTTTATTCCAATATTTAATTTTGAAAATATAAGAGTCTTACGGTAGGCGTCAGCCTGCCTGCGCAGTGATGAATCCGGGATCGTCGTGTCCGCTGCGCGCAATGACTTGTACCGGGTGCTGAAGTGTCCGGTCGAGGGCATCGGCTAGAGCGACAGGAAAAGTGGAAGTGAGCAGGTTGATATCGAGCTGCAGGTCACGCTGAGAGTAGCGGCGATGGAAGACGATTGCGCCGCGGCTGCGATTGGTGGAACTGATGAGATCCAGCGATAGAGTCCAGACGGCTAAAGCATCAGGAGAACGTGAGCTGTTCTTCCCCCAACGGAAGGAAACCTCGCCGCGCCGCTGAGCGGATGGATCGCCAACAGTGCTGGGATAAGATTCGCCGGGAAGGAGTTTGACGGTGACATCGAAGCCGTCGAAGTCGTTGGAGGTGAAAGCGGCCTCGAGGATGCGACGGATCTGATCGTAGTCACGGGCGGCCTTGAGTTCCTCGCGGGCGCGGCGTATCGCCATATTGTTAATGAAGATCTGCCGCTGTTCGAAGGTACGTTGGGCGACGCGTTGCAGTTCGTTCATTTCGAGGTAACCGAGGCGCTGCACACCGATCCAGATGCCTATGCCGAGCACGGCGAGCACCAAGCCCAGCGAACTGCCGGTAGGCCAGAGGAGGAACAGGCTGAGGAGCGCGAACACGGCGGAGACGGCGTAGAGAACAATCACGACCTGGCGGTGGGTGAGGCCGTGTTGCAAGAGCTTGTGGTGGATGTGCTCACGGTCGGCGGTAAAAACGGGGCGTCCGCTGATCAGGCGGCGCAGAATGGAAAGCGAGGTCTCCAGAATGGGCAGGCCGAAGGAGACCACAGGAATCGCAACTGCGACGATGGTGGGGGCTTTCTGTGCTCCGGCGAGAGCGAGAGCACTGAGTAGAAACCCGATGAAAAGACTGCCCGAGTCTCCCAAGAAAATGGTGGCGGGGTTGAAGTTGTAACGGAGAAAACCGAGGATCGCGCCGGCGAGGGCGATGGTCATCACGGTGACCAGGGAGTAGCCGTTCAATAACGCAACCACAAAGGCGACGAGCGTTGAGAAAAGTGCGGAACCGGCGGCTAGACCATCCAGGCCGTCGATCAGATTGAAGGCGTTGGTAATGGCAAGGACCCAGAGAATGGTGAGGGGCAATCCGAGAAACCAAGGGAGTTGACGATTACCGAAGAGTACCGGGATATTTAGAATACGAAGTCCGCCCATGAACAACAAGCTGGCGGCAACACCTTGTACGGCAAACTTAACGTAGGGGCCGACGGAGAAAAGATCGTCGTAGACACCCAGGAGAAAAACCACAGATGCGGGTGCCAGAATGGTGAGTAAGGTCCTGATTGGAACCGCGGAATGGAGTGAGGGCACGGCGGAGGAGAGCACCGCCGCCAGCAGCATGCTGAGCGCAAAAGAAACAAAAATTGCAACCCCACCGAGGCGAGGTAGAGGCGTGGAGTGTAGATGCCGCTCTTGAGACGGAACTGCAACCCATCCGCGGCGAATAGCGAAATCGCGCACGTCGCGAGTCAGGACGAAAGAAAACAACAGCGACAGAAAAAAAATCGCTAAGAAAGCTACAGTCAACTATACCCCCGGGAAGCATGACGGCGGCGCATTCTATTGTCCTCGATCAGACAGTCAAGTATGCAGCCAGCTTGACGGCAGCTGGAAGTGAGTTAACGGGTTCCCTTGTCTTCAGTCTGCGATTGAGGTTGTTGGGAATCTAGCAGCCGGACTGAAGCGAATGCAATTGTCCACGGTGAAAAATCTGTGGAAAACGCATATTAGTTAGGACAAGAGCGTGCAACTCGGCTGCCGGCGGACTGATTGCTGTGCTAAAATTTTTGTCGGTCCTTCTTCCATTTTCCATCCGAGGCTTGTCAATGGAGTTCGGCAGATTCAGTTTTGCCCGCAGCCGTGGTCTGCTCGTGCTGTCCCTGATTTTGCTTTGCGGCAAGGCTTTTGTGGGGTTTGCACAGCAGGCACCAGCGAACTCCTCTGAAAACACGTTACAATCGCTGCCCGCGGCGGAACCCATTTCGCATGCCGCAGTTGGGACGGCTCATCAGGCTGATCACTCGACCTCTGCCGCTCAAGAGGCTTCGAGGCCGGCAACTTCCGGCGGCGAGAGTTCCTCTACGCAGCGACTGGGCCCGGGAGATTTGTTGGAAGTAGGCGTTTACAACGTGCCCGAGCTCTCCAGCAAAGCCAGGGTCGGATCCTCGGGTGATGTGTACCTTCCCCTGATTGACTATGTGCACCTTGCAGACCTTACAGTGGAAGAGGCGCAGGCCTTGATTGAGAAGCGGCTGGCGGACGGAGGATTCGTTCGCAGTCCGCATGTAACGATTTTTCTCGACGAATCCGCTTCCCAGGGAGTGACGATTATCGGCGAAGTGCAGAAACCGGGGATTTATCCAGCGCTGGGGGACCGCAAGCTTTATGATTTGATTTCCGCGGCGGGCGGGTTCACGGTTTCGGCGGGACGAAAAGTAAGTGTCATTCGCCAGAAGGGTGCGGCGCCGATTACGGTGAACCTACCAAGGAATTTAGCAGACGATTTGCAAGACAATCTTGAAATCATGCCCGGTGACACCATCACCGTGCCGCGGGCGCCGATCATTTACGTGGTCGGCGATGTGGGACGGCCGGCGGGCTTGCTAGTAGACAATGGCAGCCTGACAGTGCTCCAGGCGCTGGCGCTGGCGGGCGGAACAAATCATACGGCGAAGATGGGCGGAGTTCGGATCATCCGCAAAGGGCCAACGGGAATGACGGAAACCAAAATTCAGCTGAAGAAAATGCTGGAAGCCAAAGCGCCGGACATCACTCTGCAGGCCGACGATATTTTATTTGTGCCATTGAGCGGCGCCAGGGTGGCGGCGGCGCGAGGCTTGGATGCTGCGGTTTCGACCGCGGCAGGCCTGGCGATTATTGCGGCGCACCCCTAGAGCGAGGCGAGAGTGGCTAGGCGGCCACTTTTGAATTCTGCGGCGCCGGCAAATGCAGAAGATTTTCTAGTACGCTGATGTACCGTTCCGCGGTGTGGCGCCGTGAAAATTTCCGTAACATGTGTTCCCTGCCGCTTTGTCCCAGCTTGCGGGCAAGCTCGGGATTGGCCGCGAGTAAGCGAATCGTGTCGGCCAGCGCATCTGCATTTTCCGGTTCGATCTTGATTCCACCTCTGGCTTCCTCCAGAATTGAACGGGCTTGACCGTCTACGCCAAGGATGACGGGGCGCTCGCAGGACATGAACTCCAGCATTTTGGTAGGTATGACCGTCTTGAACAAATCTGTATTCTTCAGCAGTACCATGCAGGCATCCGACGCGCAGATGTAGGCGGGGATTTTTTCGCGGGGCTGCTGATCGACAAAGCGCACATTATGCAAATTGCGCTGGCGGGCGAGTTCAACGATGCGCTTTTTGTCCGCGCCTTCGCCGAGAAAAAGGAAAGCAATTTCAGGGTTAGGGTCTCGCAGTTGCGCGGCGGCGGTGAGTATGGTTTCGAGTCCGTGCGCCATGCCCATGGTGCCGATGTACGAGACGACGAACTTTTCGTCGAGACCGAGTTCCTTTCTCAAGTTGGTTGCAGACTTCGGAGCGAAGAGGTTCGTCTCCACTCCATTTTCAATAACTGAAATTTTTTCGCGCGGAACCTTCCAGTGTTTTACCAGATGCTCTTCGAAGGCGGGCGTGACTACGACGATACGATCGGAGTGTCGATACAAGAAGCCAGCAATTCTTCCCAGCGCGCGATGCAGCGAGGAGTTTGCATTGCCCATGCCGACCGCGGCCAGCGACTCTGGCCAGAGATCGCGCACCTCGAAGACAAATGGGACCCGCTTGCGGCGGGCAATCCACCATCCGGAGAGCCCGACTAGCAATTGGGGAGAAGTGGCGATCACCACGTCGGGCTTGTTTAGAAACATCCCGGTCACCCCAGCAGTAACGCAGAAAGAACTATAGTTCAACATGCGCTCGTAAGCTTTGCGGTTGGGGAATGGCAGAAGCAACGTGCGCGAAACGTTGACGCCGTCTATTTTTTCGTGCACCACACCTTTGCGGAATTGTTTCCGATACTCGGGCGGGATAACGCCGGTAGGATGATTAGGAAAGCCGGTAAGTACGGAAACCTCATGTCCCATGGCGGCCCAATGGCGCGACAATTCGGCGGCGCGCGCGGCGGGCGCGCCCATCTCCGGCGGAAAATACTGTGAAACGTAGAGAATTTTCATTGAGCGATCTGGGAGCTCATAAATGCGATAACTAGTAATAACAGAGTTTGAAGGCGCTTTTGTAGCACAGTGCGCGAGTCCGGTTGCTAGGGCTGCGGGCGTAGGCCTCCCAACGGTCGGCCACGCGTACAAATTTCTCTTCGCCGGTAAGGCGGTGCATCACGCGCAACTGCACGATGTGCAACTGGTGATAAAACGCGCTGGCCACCATGGGCAGGCGCGTTCCAGACTGTTCGTAAAGCGACCAGAATCCGAGATCGTACCGATCGATATTGCGGACAAGCGTCCGCACGGCGCGAGCGAAAAGCTCCTGCGCGGCTGGATGGAGGGTGGCAAGAAAATAATCGTAAACTCCCCAGGTGGCCCATATGAATCCATTCAGGATGTGCGTAGGCGGCGAGACGATATACTCTTCGAACCAGAGGTCGCCCCGTTCGTCGGTGAAGGCGACGCCGCCTTCTGTAACCGGCTGATAAAAGCACGCCAGCGCTTGGCGTGCGGCTTCGAGGAATCGTGGGTCAGACGATTCTTTATGGGCGCGTACAAGAAGTGAAATCCCCTGCCCTTGCGCCAACGCGGAATACCACGGCGATCGCAGCGTGTCGCGATACTCCCAATCGAAGTAGTGGTTCCAAACAAAGAGTCCGTGCGGGTTAGGTTCGAGATGATCAACCAGCCAATTCGCCACGTTTAAAAACTTCTGCCTGCGCTCAGAACTACCCGTGCGCCGGAAGAGATTGTAGTTGCCCAGTCCGTATTGCGCGATGGCGATGGGATTGTATTGCGGACCAATGGCGCCGTGATAATCGAGCTTCGGAATTCCGGCGGAGTCAAAGAGGCCCGCATAGTCCGCCTTTTCGGTGAAGAGCATGTAATACTCGCCGAGCTCCGTCGGGCGGGCATTGGAATTTTCCGCGGGCGTTTCATGCCAGAAAGTGAGATGGCTCTTGCCGCCTAGAAGGTAGGCGCTAACGATGCGACGGTAATAGCTGAGGCTTGGCAATAGAGGCGCGCGTACGGAGAGATTTTGTGAAGGATATCACGCTGGCACGGAGGATTAACTAGGACTCGATGGCATAAAGCGAAGTGACCATGTCCTCCGTTTCGACGGCAATGGTGGTGAAAGCCAGGCATGGAGTGCTGTTTTCGCCGTCGGGCAAAAAAGCATTGCCATATTGAAAGAAGCGCAAGGGCCACCGATCTTTTTTCCAAGACAGGACGGGAAGTAACTTCTGCCCCTCGACGCCGCCGAAGATGCGCACCGAGCGGTCGGGGTTGGCGGCGCTCGGTTCGACCATGGTGGAAAAGAAAATGTGACGCCCGACGCGGCAGCCGTGAATCGAGGAACTCGTCAGCGACGCAATTTGAGAGAGGGCTCCGCCGCTATCAAGATGATAGATGGAATTTTTCTCCAGGGGTGTGTCGGAAGAAAAGTACAGCCCAGTTTCTGTGGGAACTAGGCCGACAGCGCGGGCCTGCTGGTTGCCTTGCAGGACGACATCAACTTGGCGCAAGTCGCAGGAGGCACGCAGAATGCGGCATTCGTTCCCATAGTCGCCGGTCGATATCCAGAGACAGTCTTGCCACCCATCGTAGGCGATGTTGTGAACGTGCCGAATTGCGCCCTTAGGAAAGGTGTAAGCCACGCTCCAGGTCGAACCGCCGTCAGTAGAGGAGTAGATGTGGACTTCGTCCCGAGAAGCGTTGGCGAAATATTCTCCCCAATACACCGTGCCATTGGGAATGGCCGTGAGATGAAGTGGGCGCGTGCCGCGAAGGATTTTGTGAGTGATCTGAAAAGTGGTTTCGCTCGTTCGCCGCGTGACGATTGCACCGGGCACAGCGGCGATCATTGCGTTCGAGGGCAGGATGGCTAGAGCATGAAAGCCGTCGCGAACCAGGCGTGAAGTTAAATTCGCGCGAGAGGTTAAGCGGCGCCAGTAGGGGGCATTGAATGTCGCGACGGTTTCCCATGCCTGATCGTCGGAAGACTTTTCTCCGGAAGGAATTCTGGTACGCAGGAGTTCGTAATTGCGCGAAGCATAGAGAGTGTCACCGGACCAAGCCAGCGCCCGCAGCCGCGGGAAGCGTGCGATGCGGCGGAGGGCAGTCATGATGAACTTCAGTTCCTACCCGGCGATTTTCCCAACTCGGGCTTAGTGACCAGGAACGAACCGATCGCTAGCACGTCCATGCGAGTTCGCTGGAAGCAGTCGATGGCTTCTTCGGGCGTGCAGACGATGGGTTCGTTTTCATTAAAGCTGGTGTTCAGGATCACCGGGATCCCAGTCTTGCGATGGAACGCCAAGATCAAATCGTAGTAAAGAGGATTCTCGTCGCGAGCGACGGTTTGCAGGCGGCCGGTATCGTCGACGTGATTAACGGCGCAGAGAGCTTTTCGCTTTTCAGGGCGGATTTTGTAAACGTGCAGCATGAAGGGCGAAGGGTGGTCATGTTCGAAATATTCGTGCTGATGGTCGGCGAGGATGGAAGGCGCAAAGGGACGGAACCACTCGCGATGTTTGATGCGCGCGTTAAGGACATCCTTCATGTTGGGCAGGCCGGGGTGAGCAAGAATGGAGCGGTTGCCAAGTGCGCGCGGGCCCCATTCCATGCGCCCCTGGAACCATCCGATCACGTTGCCCACCGCGATCTGCGTGGCCACTTCCTCTAACAATTGTGCCCGCTCAAATTTGCGGTAATCCAGACTCGCTTTTTTCAGTGAAGCCTCGATGTGCGCGTCCGAAAATTCCGGGCCCAGATAGGAATGCTTCAGTTCGTGGCGATGAGGTTGCTGGAGAACGGAATGATAGGTGTAAAGCGCGGCGCCGATGGCAAGGCCTTCATCCCCGGCGGCAGGCTGAATGTACGTTCTTCGAAAGGGCGTTCGATCAAACAGTTTGCCATTGGCAACGCTATTGAGGGCACAGCCTCCGGCCATTACAAGATTTTCCTCGGGTATTTGCGCGTACAAACGATTCAGCAGATGAAAGAAGATCTCTTCGAACCGATGCTGCACCGCAAAGGCGAGATCCATATCGCGCTGCGTAATTTCTGCCTTCGAATCGCGAGCAGGACCGAAAAGCTTTTCCATGCGATCAGAAAAATGCCGGGCAAGGCGAACCGTACCGTCGGGCAATACTTGCATGCCAGAATTGCTGCCGAGCGGCTCGAAATAATTTAAATCAAGCTGAAACGTGGAATCGCGCGGACTCACGAGCTTTGCAATCTGCTCGACGTGAGTGTCTTTACCGTAAGGCGCGAGTCCCATCACTTTCCCTTCGTCGCCGTACTTGCTGTAGCCGATGAATTCGCAAACCATGGTGTAAACGCTGCCCAGAGAGTGCGGCAGGAATACGCGATCAAGCACTTCGATGTGATTGCCTTCACAACGCGCCATCATCGTCGAAACAAAATCTCCCGAACCGTCATAGCTGAGGCCAGCGGCCTTCTCCCACGGCGAGCAGTAGTAAGCGCTGGCAATATGGGCGATGTGGTGTTCCAGATGGTGCTCTTGAAAGCGTAGTTGAGAGGGATCGACTTCGAGGGCCAGCGAGAGAAGTGAGCGGACGTCGCGCATCGACTCCTTGCGCTGCCGCAGCCGGATAAAGTTCAAAACCTTGGTTGGGTTAGCGAGCGCGTACTGAACTTTCTTGGCGAGATTGGCATCGCTATCCTGGCCGATGGCAATGTGGTCAACGTCAGTAATCTTTGCTCCGGCGGCCTGGAGGCAGGCTTTCACGGCGAGCGCAGGAAATCCGGCAAAATGTTTCCGGCGATTCAGACGCTCTTCCGCAATAGCGAAAGCAACTTTTCCGTCGACAATGATGGCCGCAGAGGCATCCGCGTGAAACATGTTGAGGCCCAGGATCAGCATGAGCTTATTGCCGATCCCTTCGATTTTCTAGAGCACATTGTTTGCAGGCGGATTTCATGCGTCTAGTCCGGGTACCCGGAGCGCCGCTTCCATGAAAGCCGGGGTATCGACGGCGAGGCGCCGGCCATGTGAAATTGATTCTTGAACGCGCAGCGTGGCCAGAGTGGAGCAGACTAGATCATCGAACGTGATAGGCGCCGGTTTACCTTGCTGCACGGAATCTGCCAAAGCGGTCCACTCGGCGCGATGGCCTTTATCCTGACGCCAGCGGGAGTGGACGGTTTGCTTTTTCCCATCGCGGACTAATTCCAGTTGGCGAAAATCATCGAGGACGGCAACTGCGTTACCTCCAAAAATCTCGAGGCGCTCTTTGGAAAAAGAGCGGTCACCGTTGGCCAGATAGCTGATGGTTCCCTGCGATCCATTGGCGAAACGAAGGGAGGCAATTACGTTGTCACCACTGTAGCGTTGCGAGGATGAGAGGACACGGCCCTCCACTTCAACGATTGGTGAGGCCGCGAGAAACATCAGCAAGTCGACGAAGTGGCACAGTTCGCCGAGGATCCTTCCTCCTCCCTGCTCGCGATCATTGACCCAGTGATCGGAAGGAAGAAATCCAGCATTAACGCGATAGTGCAACGCCAGTGGTTCAGCGACAGGCGCGAGAAATGATTTGATCTGCTGCACCATCGGAGCGAACCGGCGGTTGTAACCAACCATGAGTATGGGACGTGGCAGGTAGTCAAGGGCGAGATAATGGCGAATGATGGACCGCAGATCAGCCTCGGTGAGGCACAGCGGTTTTTCGCAGAAGATGTGCTTCCCTTCCCTGAGCGACGCGAGCACCTGCGGTGCGTGCAGGTGATTTCGCGTCGCTATAACGACAGTATTGACGGAGGGATCGCGGATCAGTTGCGCCTCGTCTGTGGTGCAAGAGCGGAAGCCAAATTTCTTCCCGGCATGGCTGGCATGTGAACCGGTCGCCGTACATACTGACGCGAGCACTGTGTTACCGGATGCTTTGATCGCCGGGAGTAGGATGCCGGTTGCGAAAACTCCCGCGCCCAGAAGACCGACGGAAAGCTCTTTCACTCCGGCCGAAGCGGTTGCGGCGATGGGCTTGCGAACAAGCGTGAGCGTTTGCGACTCATCGCAGGCAGCCAAATACTGAATGACCACGCCGAGGAAGGGCTGGCCAGATTTTCCCAGGATGAGTTCATAGGCGCTCTGCGCGCGCTCGATGGGAAAGCGATGCGTGATCAGAGAGTCGATGTTTACTTTCTTCTCCGCAATGAACTGGAGAAAGGCTTCCATGTTGCGGGTTTCAGTCCAACGCACGTAACCAATGGGGTAGTCGCGGCCTTTTTGTTCGTACGCGGCGTCATAGCGGCCGGGGCCGTAAGAACGCGATATGCGGAAGTCGATTTCCTTTTCGTAGTAAGCGCGGCGCTCAATGTCCATGCCGACGGTACCGACGGCTACCACGATAGCGCGCTCGCGGGCGATATCCCCGGCGAGATTCACGGGGGCGCTGCTCGGAGTCTCCGCAGTAATTAGAACGGAGTCGACCCCTGCACCTCCTGAGTGGTGAAGGCAGAGATCTCGAAATTCGGGAGCGGAGACGGCGGCGGCATCCGCGCCAAGGCGCGTAGCGAGTTCCGCACGGGAGCGGTTGATGTCCATGCCGATCACGCGGCATCCGGCGGCCTTTAACAACTGAGTAGCGAGTTGACCAAGAAGGCCCAGGCCGATAACCGCAACGGTATCGCCAAGTTTTCCCTCAGCGGTGCGAAGACCGTGAAGGGCTACGGCACCCAGAGTTGCGAAAGCAGCATGGTCGAAGCCAACTTCTTCGTCCGAATCCCGGGCTGGAATACGGCCGACCAGCAACCGCGGAATGCATGCGATCTCAGCGTGAACGGCGAAGCCCGCGCCCGCACAAGCGACGCGATCACCGGGTTGCAGGTCGGTAACGCCCTCGCCAACAGCAATCACCGTACCAGCGCTGCTGTACCCCGGAGACTGCGGTTGATCGAGGCGGCTGCTGACAGAATTCCATGCGGAAAATACTCCATCGCGCCGTACTTTGCCGACCACCTCGCGCACCAAGTCGGGACGGGATTTGGCTTTCTGCAACAAGCTTTTGCCGGCGAACTCGGCGGAGGCCCGCTCTGTTCCCGCAGATACTACGGATGCAGCGATGCGCACCAGCACGCAGTTGGGAAGCAACTGGGGCGCGGGGACCTCGGCGACGCTGATCTCGCCCGTACGCGCGTGTTGTAAGACCTGTTTCATGGTGTGCTTCAGTTTTGCGTACGCGAAGATGCCTGCAATTTAAGTTCGTAAATTTTTGCTTTGATGTGAAAAAACTGGATGCCCTGCATGCCGCAATATATGAGGCCAGGAATGCCATCGAGAAATCCAAGGCGGAAGAAATATTTGTAGAGAAAGAACATGAAGGGCGAACCGGGAAAGGCAAAAAACTTTCGACGCAGCCAGCGGCGGCGTTGGGCTTGCGAGCCCACCAGCGACGGCGGCAATTCCAGCGAACTGGCATCGCCCTCAAGCCAAACGCGCGCATCCCAGTTGGAGTATTCGTCGTGCTTGCGGATGTAGTGGGAAAGCGACTCCACATTGTGATGAAGCAGGGGATGATGAAGTCGGGCAGTTTTGCCCTCCACCAGAATATGTTCGTGGACTTCCATATCGGCCATGGACGAGTCTTGTTGGCGGAGGCGGCATTCGAACCGGCCTTTGCCGCGGCGGAAGAGGGAAAGCTTTTCAAAAGTCGCGCCGCTGTAACGAAGCTGGCGGCCGAGAAAAAACATGCGTAGGGCGATGTAGTACCCGTCGTAATCCGGACCCTGAATGCCCGTCAGAATTTCCTGCGTCAATTCCGGTGTCAGCGCTTCATCGGCATCGACCAGAAAAATCCAGTCGTAGGTGAAAGGCAGCGAATCCATGGCCCACTGGCGTTTCTTGGGCCATCCGCCCTGGTAGTGGAACTGCACGACGTGCGCGCCATAGCACTCAGCAATTTGCACTGTCTCGTCGGTGCTTTGGGAATCGATCACATACACTTCGGCTACATCGCGCAAGGATTCGAGGCAGCGCGGCAAATTGCGGGCTTCGTTGCGGGCGACAACGATGGCAGTTACGGGAAGGATCGGCGTTGTGCGCTCCTTCCACATCTGCTTGGATTCTTCCAACTTTTGCATCGGGGTGGAAAGACTCTCAACATATTACCTGAAGCGCGCCTGTGGGTTTCACGATTTCGAAGCCTCGCCTACCCCGAGCACGGCATGAAAGACGAGTAAGGACCCGCCGAATTCCTTGCGCTGCAGCCACTCCGGGACGGGGCTGCCGAAGGCGACGACGCTCCGCGTAGTGAAATTATTCTGCTGCAATAACGTGCGGAATTGCAGGGCCGAGAAGTCGTTCTTAGAGTGATCGAGAAAGGCGCACCAACCCTGCCCCAAAAGCCGGCCGAATCGATGCGTTAACCGTTGTGCCTGGCGAATTACAGAGCGTCGATTCGCCACCGAAATCAGCAGCAAACCATTGGGCCTAAGGACACGGGCGAATTCTTTCAGGCAGGCGGCGGGGTCAGAGACGTATTCGAGAACACTAGAGCACAAGATTCCATCGAATGATTGGGCGGGGAGCGGAAGGCTGGAGATGGTTTCAATGTGTTCGAAATCAAGTTGTGAACCGTAATCTTTCTGGCTGGCCACTTTACGGGCAAGCGCGATCATTTCTTCAGCGGCATCCACTCCGAGGACGTGTGCGCCGGAGTCGGCGAGATGGCGCGCCAAGGTCCCGGAACCGCAACCGGCGTCCAACCACTTTTCCCCGCGCAAGTTGTGGTCTGCTAGGGATTGTTGAAATGCGAGCAAACGGGCCCGGAAGGCAGGCTTGGCATAGCGCTGCTCCCATCCGGCAGCAAGCTCACGGTGATAGGCGATTGCATTTTTCGCGGAAGGCTTGGGAGCGGTGGACATCGATGTGATTGAACTGAGCTGATCTGAGCTTAAACTCGGCTGAAAAAACAAACTGAAAACGAAGCATTCGCGCGTAGAATGGTTTGCCGAAACCCCAGGCCCTCTAATATGCTCACGCATTTATTAGTGTCGCACTGGTCGTGATGCAACTCAAAAACCGCGCATCTTACTTTTCTGAGCAGATCGCCATAGCTCTCCAGGAACATTAACTCCGCGCCCTCGATGTCGCACTTCAGCAGATCAATTTGAGTTTTGTCGTGCATCAAAGCGTCAATATCCACAAAAGGCACATTCACTCCGCTGCCTGCGGGAATGTTCACGATGCCACTCTTCACATGCACGGCCGATTCACGAATAAGCGCGCTGCCGCTGCGCTGGCCGACCAACCCGTGCACACTGCGGACCACGGCCGGGGCCAATGATTCCAATTGGATCCGGCTTTCCAGTTGGTCAAACGTCTGCGGGCTACCCTCGATCATTGTAATGTCCAGAAGGACATGGTCGAGATGTTCGCGGCGAATCCGGTCAATCACCCGAAAGGCGAAATATCCGACATTGGCTCCGAGATCCAGCACGACAAAAGGCTGCCCTGCAGACGATTGCAGAGCAGAGTGAATGGGAACATCGTACTCGCCGTTTACGAAAATATCGTTGTAGATCCACCACTCGCCTTTGCTGGCAACTTTGAGTGTAAGGCCGGAATCCAGAACGTGTTCCAAGTGAAGCAGGCTGTAGAGCGTCTGGTATAGGAGCTTGCTCTTCACTCGCCAGTAGCGTTCGCGAATGTGCTCCCGGACTGACTGAGGCAGCACGCCGACGACTCGAGTTAATAGTTTCTTGACCATAATCCTGAGCCACGGGGCGAAGCAGATACGGCAGAGTGGTTGAGCGCTGCAAGGATGATAACTACTACTCTGCAGCACGTCCAACGACAAGCGGCGGCCGGAATGGAGTTTCATTTCTGTTATCTTTTGCAGACTAATAGTTATTAATGAAGGCGGGACGCAAACCATGCCAAAGCAATCTGTTTTTCAACGAGGACCGGCAATCGGCAAAACTACGCCTATTGCATTCGCGGCCTTGCTCTGGGCTTGTTTTTTGAGCTTTCCCAACTCACCGGGAATCGTGAGCGCTCAGGATGTTGCCGCGCACGCCCAATCCAAAGTGAGTATGCAGTCGATCAAATATGCTTCCGAGTACAACTGGCAGCAGACTCCTACGTCTCCAGCCTCGCTGGTTGCGGGTTCCAATACGATCTCGCTAGCTCCGTGTCCGCCTGGGCTAATGGTGAACTCATCGCCTGTCCCGGCGGCCTACGTTCCAACGCACTACGTCTATATCTCGGGCGCGGGGGCTGCAGAAGCGGCAAAGATCACGCGCGTCTCCGGATTTGCGGGCGATGCGTCGTGCCAGTTCAGCGTGACGCTGACAAATGCTTACGGGCCCGGTTATACGGTGGGGAGCGCGTCCGGAGGAATAAAAGAAGCTTCAGAAGCGGCGCGAACCCAAACCGGTTGGGGATTTCAAGGCGGTCAGGTGGTGATCGATGCCGCCGGAAGCCCGTACAAAATTTATGCGCCGCTGCACTTTGAAAGTTCGTACCAATCAATCCGGCAGGCCGGGGGCAGGCTGGAATGTTTTGTGGCGAGTGATGACTGCGTAATCGTCGGACGACGGGATTCGCAGACTGCCACCCAAAATGTGGTCCTGGAAGATCTTACGTTTCATGCTGCGAACGGCAACACCAGGAACTTCGCCTGGGACGCGATTCATGTGAATGCACAAAGCACCGTAATTCGTAACCCGAAGTTTGATTATTCGGGAAGATCGGCCAATGGAAGTCCTATTGGAAGTTTTAATTCTTATATAAGTGTTTGCGACGATGAGGCTTTTACGCTGGATGGGCTCGATGTTTACAACGGAACAGCGCTGCGTGGAGACCGGCGCGGGCAAGCGGTGTACGCTCTCCCGGAAGGTCACACGCGGAACACCAACAATTGTTACGCAGTCGGATGGCTGCAGCACATCAACGGAAATTTGCAATGCGGTGGAAATGTGGTCACTTGGCTGAGTGGAAACGGACTGCGTGTGTCGGACTCGGTGGTGCAGGGATTTAGCCAATACGGAATTCGCAGCGGTGCTCCGAGCGGAGGCTATAACGGCAACACACAATTCGATAACGACTATTTTGAAGTTGGCGGATGCACCAATCCGGATTATGAAGATGCTGGAGCAAAAGGAGTGGCGGCGCAGGGCATGGCGGGAGTCCTGACGCAAGGGGGACAAGTGACGGCGCACGGTTCGACCGGACTGACTGGCGCAATGCCGCAATTCACCTGCAGCGGAAAAGATGGGAGGACGCAGTTCATCTACTGGGCCGTCGCCAGTCTAGTGGAGTCTTCCGGAAAAGGCAGGCCCAGCGCCCCGTTGTACCTGGGAAACACTTCTAACAAGTGTTCGGGAACTCTGACCGGATATTTTCCGGCGATTTATCCGACGAAAGACGGAGCGATCGTTTACGACATTTTGCGGACGACGGGATCCGGTTCAAATGTCGTCGCACCGTACATTGGAGGATGCCCGGGTGGATCGGTGAGCGCTTGCGGATCAGTCGTGGTGGGCAAAGCGGCCGGCGGAGGAGCTATCGAATCGTTCACTGACAACGTGGGGAACAATACCGTCAGCTATCCTTTGCAGCCCCTGACCTTCGTTCCTTATCTGCCGTTCTGGCCGGGGAATCTTGTGCTGAGCGCCGCTGCTAACACCGGTCCGAATCAAGTTCCAGTCGCATCCTTCGTGGGTGAGTCGAACCTGATCGGGGGAACTGGAGCAGGCATTGTGAGCGTAAATGGCAACTACGCGCCTTCCTCTTTTAGCCTGGCTGGAACGGGCGGAGCATATTCGCTGTTGGACGGGGCGGCCGGCGGCTTGGGCAGCGTGAGCGTACAACTGGGAGGCTATAACACCGCCACATTGCTCATGCGGAGCAAAGACGGTTATGCCGAAGCTGCCAACTTAAAAGGAAGATTGAATTTTATCGGCACAAATCTCACTGGTTTTCAGAATGGCAGCATTATCACCCTGGTGGATTCCAATCCAGACAAGACGGTAGCAACGTGGAATTATCGTCCGGCGATGGATGCCGAAGACGTGTGGATCGGCAGCGATAATGAAAAATCCGTCAATCGCAAGAATATGCCGCTGGCGTTCGGTGCGCCCAGTTCGATCAGCAACTACGTAAACTCTTTGCCGGATGGGACGCACTGGAAAGAGCGCCTAACTGCGAAAGAGAAGACTCTAGCGGTTCCACTCGTAATCCAAAATGGAAATACGCTGACTGTGGGGGCGGGTTCGCCACTTTCGCAGCTGAAGATTTACGTCACGAATAAGTTGCCGGGAACTTCCGTAGCGGCACAGAGTTGCACAGATCTGGAGGGGACGGTCCCGGGCCTTTCTACGGCAGATGAAGTGAGCGGGGTGCGGCCTCCTGCGGGCCTGGGAAACCTCTCGCTCAATGCCTATGTCAAGAATGCAAACGCGGTGACGCTACACTTTTGCAATCCAAGTGCGGCGGCCGTCAATACACCGGCGGGGGCATACTCTTTTCTGGCAGTGCACTGATTCACTTCATCGCAAAGATTGGGCAATCGAAATGATCCGAGCAACGTGATCGTGCCAGGAAAAATGCTGGGAGCGTTGCAATCCCCGCTGCGCCATTTGCAGCAAGCGCTCAGAAGATTGCGCGAGATCGCGTATTGCCTGCGCCAAAAGCTCCGAGGAAAACGTCGGGAAATAGAGCGCTGCGTCTTGGCAAATCTCGCGATGCACCGCCAGATCGGAAGCAATCACGGGTAAGCCAGAGGCCATTGCTTCCACAAGCGGGTGAGCGAACGTCTCCACGTAAGCAGGCGTCACGTAGAGATCGCAGGCCCGGTAAACATGGTGCAAGAGATGGTAAGGGACTGCGCCGAACTGCACCAGGTTCGAGCTAACACCTAATTGCTTTACCAGTTGCGCAGCGGCATCGGTACAGTATGACCCTGGATTTGCGCCCGGCTCCAACCGGCAGGTGAGGAATAACTTTACCTCCCGCGGAGCAATGAACCGGCGCAGCGAAGCAACGGCTCGAATCAGAGTCTCGAAATTGCGGTAGTAGTTGTAATGGCTGACGAAGAGCAGTCGCAATTCGTCACCTTTGCGTTGCACATTGTTCTCCAGTTGCATCGGCAGCGGCTCCGCCTCGCGAAAAAAAATATCGCGGTCGAAGCCGTGATAAATCGCATGGGCTTTTATCCCAGTCCAGCGCTCAATTTCGTCTGCGAAAGACTGGCTGGGAGCAACTGTGCAATCAGCGGCTTGCACCGACCATTTCGCGATTTGCCTTTTGAATGTAGTGTCGAGCCACAACTTGTAATCGCTGCGAGCCGTAAGATCGCGAAAGAACTCAGAGGAAGTATAGAGAGCGTTGCCGCTTAGAAGAATCTGCGGAACGGGCGAGCGAAACAAAGCAATGTTGCCCGCAGACAGCAGAACATTCGCTCCGCTGCGGCGGATCAATTTTGGAACCAGCCACTGAGAGCGTAAGAATCTGCCCGCGGCATTGCCAGAGTCGCTGGGGAACTCAACGAACGAAACGTTGGTTCGATCCTGAAATTCCTTACGCAACTGCGGGGAAACTAGAATGGTGGAGCGGACATCCGCTCTCGCCGCCAGATGCGGCGCCACGTTGCGCACGTACGTAGGGCCGCTCCCAGAGCTGGCGGCGGAAGCATCGAGAAAAAGATGGGTCATCGGAGGAGCGGTGATCCCAATGGGAAAACAGTCGTCGCTCTTTTATTTTTCTCTAGCGGCGCATCCTGCCAGACGGGGCACGCCATCCAGTCACGTAGGGACAGCGCGATTACCCAGAAGATGACACTCATGTAATAACCTACCGCGAGCAGCCAGTCCTCGAAGAAGGCGTTCACCAATCCAGCCAGTATGATCGAGGCTGCTAGCACTGATGGTTGACTCAGCTTGCCGGAGATTCGTAACCATCGAAACACACGATAGATTTCGAGGAGGAGCGCGAAAATCAATAACATGAAAAAAAACGTGCCTACAGCCCCAGTCGTTTCCAGCATGGTGAGGTAACTGCTGCCCCGCTCTCGCGTGAGATGGCCCTGGGTCGCATAGGTAAATTGCGACTCCGCGCTATTATCAGCGACGCCAAAACCGAGGCCGAGCCAAGGATGATCGCGAAAATTGCGCAAACTCCTTTGCCATGGTTTCTGGCGGGAGTCTAACAAGTTGCCGCGCTCACCAGTCTTGTACAAAAGAGTGTCAGCGGCCGCCTGAAAGCGCTCCGGCGTCACCAGGAACAAATTCAGCATGATCGCCGCGAACAGGCTCACTCCCATCAGCAGGGTGCGATAGCGCCTGGCACCAACCAGCATGAACATAGAAGACATGAAGGCAGCTAAGATGGACGCTCGCGAGAGGCTGAACATCAGTAGGACGCCGCATAGAGTAAGAGAAATTACACTGCGGGGAGTGCTGTAGCCGCTAGCCGGTAAAATTAACCGCCACAACAAAACCGGCCAACAAAGGCAGCCCATAATTAGTCCCAGAGAATTAGGATTGCCCCATACCTCGAACGAAGCAAGAGCGCACAGAGCGGTAACGTATACCAACCCCTCGGCCATCAGCATCAGGCTGCGAATGAACGGTCGGGGATCGGTGGACCATAGCGCCCGCGCTCCCACGGAAGCGTACACAAACAATGCGGCCAGGCTGAGAGACTTGAGCATAGTAATCATGGGATTAACAGAAACCATGGCCGAGGCGAAAGCGGCAATAACGGTGAACACGACCAGCAGATGTAGATAATTAAAGGCGATACGCTGGGCCATCCGGGCATAATAAGCAAGCGCCAGAAACGCGGCTAATCCCAACATGAGCCAGCGGAACATATTCATAGGACCAGCCAATGGAAAGGACGAACCGGCCCAGAAAAAGGTTGCGGTGAGTATGTTCCAGAACTGAGTGCGATAGAGCGAGGCGATCAGGCAAGCCACTATCAACACAAGAACGGCGAGCAGGCTATTCTCGCCAAAAAAATAGGGGCGCTTAACCGACAAAATCAGCAATACGATAATCGAGCCTGCCGCCAACAGCGGCAGAAGCTTAAGGCTCTTGAAGTTTTCAGACATAATTGGAAGAAATGCGGTCGGCGCAACAGCCATCGAGTCCGACCGAGCCGAATTTTTCCCGGCGCAGCCCGATAACCAGCCTAACACTGCGCGCCCATTTCAGGGGAAACTTGGAGGGTTGGCGAGCCGCGAAGAATGCCGCCCGCGTTCTAAAAGTTGGGGAGATTTATGCTATGCTTTCGCATCACTACCGCCCAAGTCCACCGCCTTTGCAAGAGATTCCGCAAGCCGAACGGTCTGATGGGAAAGTGGCCGCCGACAAAGGTACATCGCCCGGTCGCGCCGCGTTCATTTTGATTTTGCTTCTGATCCTGACACAGTTTTGAAGAGGATTCCTTGAAACATTGCGTTGAAGTCCCGCCTGAGCAAGACCTGCTCACGCAGGAACGAACTGCTGGAACGGATGGGCCGTCGCTCTTTGAGGTCGGTATCGTATGGATAGTTATCTCGTGTCTTTTCGTGGTCACTCTGGTTCAGTTCCAAACCTACACTTCCAAAGTAGATAATTTTGGCGACAACGGGGCCTATCTGGTCGCCGCCAGCGCAATTCGACATTGGGATTTCCATGCGGCAGAGGTCAAACTCTTCTGGGGGTTGCCATACGCCATCGCCGGGTTTTCATGGCTTCCCGTCTCCCCCCGCACCGATCTGTTGCTCATCTGCCTGGTTTCGTCTTTGGTAAGCGTGATGCTGGTATGGAAACTCTGGGGAGCGTGGGTCGCGGGATTTTTCGCGGTGGTCAGCTTTCGCTGGATTCAGGTTGCCGTGTTAGGAGGAGCCGAGCCGTTGTTCCTGGCGCTTCTGTTCTCGTCATTCTTGGCCTCTCGAAAAGAACGTTGGCTAGTGGCCTCAATCCTTGCGGCCCTGGCCACTCTGGTACGTCCGCTCGGACTTTTCGCTTTGATGGCCATCGGGCTCACGCTGTTGTATCGCCGCGAATACAAAAAGGCCTTGCAATGCACCGTGCTGGGAGCGATACTCGGCGCCCTTTACCTGTTGCCCTTCTGGATTTACTTTCACGATCCGCTCTACCAGTTTCATCTGTATAAACAACGCGACTGGCAGTCCGGGTTCGCCATCGGCCTGCCCTTTCGGGCGATCGCCATCAGCCTGGTGCGGGATCGCGAACCCTGGACCAACTTCATCGTGACGATGGCATGGATCTTCTTCGCAATCATTGGCGCTTGCGCCATGGGCAGAAAAAGTTTTCGCGAGTACACCCGGCGCCATCAGGCTGAATGCATGTTTGGATTTTTCTATTTATTTTTTATTTTCTCTTACAACTCGGTGGCTTGGGCCAGGTCTGAATTTCCCCGCTTTGTAATCCCGGTTGTGCCCCTGCTCCTGCTGGCGCTGCAGCAATGGCTGCCCAAATCCCGTTATGTTCTATACAGCCTTGGCGTAATATCTGCAGTGTTGGGCGCTTGCTCTGCCGTGGGTATTCAAAACGTTTTGCCAGCCCTGCGTTAGGGCGGATATCGGCGCCACATTCTAAGATTTAGGATGACTTGGCGTACCCGCACCCGCCAGTCCGGCCGCACAAGACTCCGGTGAAAAGGATTCTATAAGCCTGGCACTGCTCGCGCCCATGCGCGAAGCAAGTTTCTGGTCGCGTGCGAAGGCGGACATGGCTTCCGTCAGTTGGTCCACATGGTTGGCGGCGATCACGAAACCGTTTTGTCCGTGCTGCACCAGGTCTGCTGTGCAGCCAGCCACATCAGTAGAAATGATGGGCAGGCCGCATGCCATGGCCTCATTGACCACCAAGCCCCAAGGGTCGCTCAGCGTGGGAAACACCAGCACTTCGGCGAGCGCATAGAAGCTCGCAAGTTGCTCGCGTTGGGCGAAGCCCGGAAAGATTACCGAGCCGGGATGGATTTTCGCGGCACACTCCATTAACTCTTTTTTCGCACTTCCCTCACCCACAAAAACCAATCCTATCTGCGAACGCAGATCAGGGGGAAGTTGAGCGTAAGCCTCGATCAAGTGAAAAATTCCCTTCTCTGGAATAATCCTTCCGGCATACAGAAAATAACGGGAGGGCAAGTCTAACTCTGAACGGCTTTGCTGGTCGCGTTCTCTGGTCGAGCGGGCTAAAGTGGCAAAGAGCTGATTGTCGACGGCGTTGGGCGCGGTATGAATTTTTTCAGCGGGAGCGCCCATGGACTGTACATATTCGAACGAGGATTTTCCCGGCACCACAAACGCGCGGCAATTGCGCACAAACAGACGTTTCACTAGAGGAGCGAGAGGGCGGGAGGGACGCTGATCTTTAAGCGTGCTCTCGATCCACGCTGCGAAATGCGTCGAGTGAAATTGCGCCCATGTTAAGGCCTCCCAAAAGGCTGGATGATTGTAACCGCCGCACACGATTGAACTGGGGCCGAAGCGGCTCAATGCCCGCCACATGCCACGATTTAACAGAACGTGCCAGTTACGCCAACGCCGGCGCCAGGCGGGAAGCACCTCGTAGGAGAAATGAATTTCATTTTTATAAATCAGCCACTGGCGCTGAGCAGCGTCGGTTTCGGCAAGAAAAATAACATGCAGATCGATTCCCTCTCGCCGCGCCAGCGCGTTGAATACTGGAATACGGTAGGGCGAGATGATTTCCGTGAGCAAGGCGAGCTTCAGGCTCATGGCAGGCACTCCCTGTAGATTGAGAGCAATTGGGTTGCCTGAAGAGCCAAGGTGTGGGCCCGCAGAATAGTTTGACGGGCGTTGCGGCCAATATTTTCTCGGAGATGCCGGTCAGAGAGCAGGGTTTGCAGCGCGCTGGTCAGATCCTCTAGATCTTGCGGTGCAATCAGCCATCCGTTATCTCGATGGCGAATGATTTCGCCGATGCCTTGCCCATGGCAAGCAATTGCGGCGCGCTCTGCTGCCATCGCTTCAAGGTAAACGCATCCCAGCCCCTCATACCAACTGGGCAAAGCAAACAGCGCAGCCTGCCGCATGGCTCGGGCAACTTCCGATCGTGGCCTGCGCCCCAGGAACTGAACACGGTCATCAATGTGGAGTTCACGCGCGAACTGTTGCAGACGCAGACGCTCCGGTCCGTCGCCAATGATTCGGCATTGCACGTGCGAGTGGCTGGAAGCAACGGCGGCCACAGCTCTAAGCAGCAAATCGTGGCCTTTGATGGGTATCAAGTTGCCAACACTAAGAATTAGGGAGTCTTGGACGGGCTCTGGCGACGAGTAGAACAGGGACGGATCCACTCCGTTGTACACGACCTGAATGTGGGCGTCGCGCACATCGCCTTCGCGCACCCGCTCGGCAACATGCTCGCTGATGCAAATGACGCGCGCTGCGGCCCGGTACACATCCGTGCTTGCTGCGGCGCAATGGCGTCCAAACCAACCGCTGACCTGACGTGTAGAAAAAACGTCAAGACCATGAACGGTAACAACAAAAGGAATGCGCAACTGTTTCGCCAGCGA
This sequence comes from uncultured Acidobacteriota bacterium, assembly GCA_963758565.1. Classification (GTDB taxonomy): domain Bacteria; phylum Acidobacteriota; class Terriglobia; order Terriglobales; family Acidobacteriaceae; genus Sulfotelmatobacter. Next base: position 235,814 of record CAVWVX010000004.1, read on the forward strand.
CATCGCCGCCTGGCCGCAAGGCAAAGCAGCGTGAGCATGGATCAGACTGATGGGTTTTTGTGCATGAAGCTGCCCCACCTGGAATTTCAAACTCGCATACAAAAATCTTCCGGCACTGGACAATCCCGCATTCCCGGGAATGCCGAAATATTTCTTCCATGCTGCCTGCGGTGCAGTGGGTGCAGGACTCGAAGGCGAACGATGCATCGCTTGCACGGCAATCACGGAAGATGCAATTCCCTGTTCTTCAAGCGCCCGCACTGACTCCGCGATAAAACACCCCGAGGCGTCGTCGGCGGCCGTCGGGTAGAAGGGAGTCAGGGTAAGTATGTGCATCGGAAGGCTTTCTTAATCTATCAGCCCGGAAGAACGCTTAACCTATCCGGCGATCAAGCGCGGCATTTTTACGTGCCGAAGCGAGCCCGTGGAGCAGGGCATTCCAGTTCTCCGCGATCACCTGCCAATCGAACATTTCACGGCAGCGCTTGTACGCAGCGAGACCGAGTTTGGCAGTGACTTCAGGATTTCCCAGCAAGGTGCGCATGGCTTCGGCAAATCCTTCAATATCTTCCGGATCGATGAGTACTCCGGTTTCGCCTAGGACCTCCGGGATACCACCACGGTTCGATCCTACGACTGGAGTCGCGCAGGCCATGGCTTCGGCGTTCACCAGACCGAAAGGCTCCTGAAAAATTGAAGGCGCGACGAAAAATGTGGCGCGTTGAAACCATTCCGGCAGATCGCGATCGTGGTGCAAATAGCCAGAGAATTGGACGCTTCCTGGATGGTTCCGATTAATGCCGGCGGCCAGCGCTTCCACTTCGCGAACATACGGCGTAGCGGTATGAGAGCCAAACCCTGTGCTGCCGCCAATAATTAACCTGGCATCCGGATGAACGCGCAGAACCCGGGCGTGCGCTTGTACTAACTGCAACACCCCTTTCTCGGGGTGAAATCTTCCTACGAAAAAAATGGTCGCCAGTTCGCGCAGTTCCTCCCGAGGATAAAAGAGATCGACACCGACTCCATTGAAGATAACAACCGTTTTGGCGGAGAGGCGAGGAGACTTGAAAGCGAAGGTATTTTTCAGATATTCGCTGCAAACCGCTAGCAGGTTAACCTGCCCGGCAAGTTCCTCCAACATGACCGGCGTCCAGTGGCCGAGGTGATCATTCTGAAGGTGCAAAACGATACTGCCTTCATAACCGAAATCGCGGAGCGTCCGGACCCATTGCGGACGGTTATGAATATGGACGATGCCAAACTCGCGCACTCTGGAGAACAGCGCTCGCAGCCAAAGTTTTTCTTCATACCGTCGAACCCGGGGAACTCTGGAAATGAGATCGCAGACCTTGTAAGCGGTGCTAGTGACGTGGCCGAGCGGATATAAGTCTTGCGGAGAGGTGGGATATCCAAAGACGGTCACATCCAGAGATTCCTTCAAGCGGCTGTAGACTTCGAAGCTCCAACGCGCTAGTGCTCCGCCATAGTAGGCGCTGAACTTTTCCCGGCCCGAAAGCAGAACGGCGACACTTTTCTTGCGCCCATAAGGGCGTTGCGATTCGACAATCGAGTTGCAGGCTCCGCTCCCAGAGTTCAGGTTCATCGCTGTGGCTGATCGCGAAGCCAGCGCACAAACTTTTCCAGACCTTCCGCTAACGGCGTGGCCGGCCGGTATCCCAATATGCGGGAGGCTTTCTCGGTGCTGGCCCACGTGATAGGAACATCGCCTGGTTGCAGCTCTTTTCGATCACGAATCGCAACCTGGCCGGTGACGCGCTCCAGGGTTTCGATCAACTCGTTGAGCGAAACAGGATGCGAATTACCCAGATTGAAGACTTCGAAGGAAAGTTTCCCCGGCTGAAATTGATAGTCCATAGCAGCCATGATGCCAGCCACCGTATCATTCACGAAGGTGTAATCACGACCCATGGAACCATCTCCAAAAATCGGGATTGGCTTGCCCTCTGCAATCAAAGTCGCAAACTTGCGAATCGCCAGATCGGGTCGCTGGCGCGGGCCGTACACCGTGAAGAATCTCAAGCAGAGCGCTTCTATCCCGTAGAGATGAGCATAGGTTTGACAGAAAAATTCTCCGGCGAGTTTGGTGGCGGCGTAAGGGGAGATAGGCCGCAGTTCAGGGTCATCCTCAAGGAACGGAACTTTTTTGGTAACGCCATACACCGAACTCGAGGAGCCAAAAATGAAGCGCTTCACCCCAACTTCACGCGCCAACTCCAGCAGATTGATCGTACCACCGACATTCACTCGCTCGTAGAGTTGAGGGTTTTCAATTGACGGTCTCACCCCGGCTCGTGCTGCCAGATGAATCATCGTCTCAGGTTGGGCCTGCATCACGGCCTTGCGAAGGAGGTCCAAATTACAAATATCGGCGTCGCAGAATTGAAAATCGCCGGTACGTCGAACCTCATCTAGATTTGCACGCTTAGCCGCAGGAGAATAAAAATCGTCTAGATTGTCGACCACCGTCAGCTGTGCACCACGTCGCAAGAGCGCCTGCGCCACATGCGAACCGATAAATCCGGCTCCTCCGGTGAGCAAAACGCGATTCAAAGCCGGGCTCACGACGGCGAAGCCTTTCGTGCAAATACCCAGGAATAGACCGCGCCTCCACGCACCAGTTGGAAAGAGGAAGTCTCAATATCTCGAAAGCCCAAGGATTGCAACTGCTGGTTCACCCAAGCCGCGTCGTAGGTGATGCTCTGCATGAATGGGCTCCACTGTTGGCGCGATAAACGAAAGCGGTGATACCAACCTTTGGTCCGGCGCAAGGTCATGTAGGCGTTATGTGCGGTGGCAAACCAGCCCCGAACCAACGGTTTCAGATTCGACGGCCACACATGCAACGGCATCTGGATCATGATGGTGCCGCCCGGCTTTAAGGCGCGCGCCATTTCCCGAAAATAGGAGGCCGCATGCTCGATGCGGTCAAAATGCAGGAAGACGATCACCGAGAAGACCGCGGTGACGCTGTGATCGGGTACGGGCAGCAAAATGCCATTGGTTACGTAGAGGTGCACGTTCGGGCCAACATGCTGGCGCGCATAATTGATCATGCCCTCGGCTACGTCCAGGGCATGCACCTCGGCAAAATCCTGGGCGATGTGACGGGTTAACCGTCCGGCGCCGCACCCGATCTCAACGCAACTTTCGCGCTCCACGCCATATCGACGCCAGCGCGCGAGGAATTCTTCCCAATCGCTGCGACCGGTCTGATAAAAATCGGCGTCTGTCCACGGACTAGCTCCGTCCCGCTCCCTGCCGGGTTGCGGAATCACGCCGAATAGTGGATCTTTCTCGCCCCAGGCCTGCCACTCCTGGTTGGAGTTCGGGACACGATTTTCCACATTCCCCGAGACCGGCGTTTTCATCGTCATCCCTTCTTGCCGTGAAGACATGTTACGAACAGAAATTCTAACGCATCCCCACGGGCCGTGCCGGTTTGCCGCTACTGAGTGAATGCCAAATCAAACACGCCTTTGATTCCACAGCCAACGGCTCGCCCCATAAACCGCGGCATAGCTTAAGGCGCCGACGATAACCAGAACAACCACATGCAACGAATGAATAGGACGCATGAGCAGCAGGATGGCGGCCATTACCACCGAGGCGGTCACTGAAAGTCCAAAAGCGTTCAGCAGGCTCGGACGCGGCAAATCGCGGACAAAATAGTAATTGAGCAGGGCGACCGAAGCCTGACTCAGCGCTGTGGTGAACGCGGCCGCGATCGCTCCATACCGCGGAATGAGAAAGAAATTCAAGACTACATTTACCAGCGCGCCGGCGATAACGGAATAGAGGTATTTCTTTTCCCGCCCGCTGGGAATCAGTTGCGCCCCAAAATAGCTGGCTAGCGGCCCTGCAACGACGGTGAGCATCAGCCAGCGAAATAGCACGGCTGTACCCACGTACTGCAAGCCAAGGGCAAAACGTGTGAGCGGCTCGGCCAGGACGAATCCACCGGTGGCAATAGGGAGGGCGAGGCCAAGGCTGGCCTGCCCTAGCCAGCCCAGATAGCGTTGTTCGCTCTCCTGGTCCTGACCACTGCTCTCAGAAAGAAGGGGAAAGAAAACTGTTGCCAGTATGGCGACGAATGACATGGCAATCGTCATCAGCCGGTAACTCGCAACGTAGAGACCAAGCTCCGCCTCGCTCCGCATGTAACGCAGCATCACAGTATCAATCTGGTCGTAGATCATCGACATCATGCTGGCCAGGCCCATGATCATGCAGATGGGCAGGAAGGTCCGCCAAACCGCAGGCGAAATAACCGGCCAGGGGATTTGAAATTCGCGGCGCGCCGGCACCCAGATAAGCACCGTTCCAACCAGTAGCGAGATTACGCTCGCCACCGGGACAACCCACGCGTCGGAGGGGCGTCGAATCAAAATCAAAATCAGGCCCCCGTAAATGATTTGTCCCACGGTGCCGCGCAGCGTCACCATCCACATCCGGGAACGCGCGGTGAAGACCCATTGCGCGTCCATGCTGTTGACCAAGAAAACCAGACCAGTGAGCACGATGAGCAGTCGGGTGGTGAAGTCGCGGGGCGCCAGAGTAAAGGCAAATGCGATCAGTAACAGATAAGAAGCAACTGCAAATACACCCCTCGCGCCCAGCACATGGCGGACAAGGAAAGAAACCCGGCCTTGATCTTTCGCCGCTTCCCGCAACGCGTAGGTGGAAAATCCAGGGGAAGCGAGCAATCCAAAAAAACCCGCAACGGCGGTCGCAAACCCGACTTTGCCGTATGCCGATGGGCCTAGTGCGCGCACCATAACTGGGAACACCACGAGAGGTGTGGCCTTGCTCAGGATATCGAGCACCACCAGGGCAGCCGAATTGTTGATGACGCGTGCCAGACGCATGGGTTGAGAATGCGAGGATCCGACTTAGAGCTGAGCGCAACGGCGGATTAGAACAATCCAGCGTAACAGGTGATCGCCGCCATCCTCTCCCGCCAGGTGCCGGGCGAAAAGTTGACGGGCAGGCTCGGGATCCAGGATCGATTGCAATGCCCTGGGATAGTTCGCCAGATCATTCTCCACGCGCTCGCGAAGTTCCGTCCGCAGCCAAGCTGCGAGCGGCGGAGTAAAACCCTGTTTCCGCCGCCAGCGGATTTCTGGCGAAACCCAGGCGGGTAGCGCTTTTCGCAGCAAGGCCTTTCCCTGGCCGCGGGCGAAGCTGTAGGCCAGGGGCAATTGCTTGACGAAATGAAACAGATCCGAATCCAGAAAAGGCGCACGGCATTCCAGTGCGCAGCGCATACTGGCTCGATCTACTTTCACCAGAATTTGCTCGGGAAGATATCCGGAGAGAGTCGCTTCCATCTCCGAGCGTGGATAAGAGAGCCGTGCGTGATACCGCTCGCCCTTACCCAACTCTTCCAAGCCGAAACTCGCCTCGTCTCGATGGGGCGGGAAAAACGTTTTCAGCAATTGAGCTTCGGCTCGGCTGCCGTTAAGAAGCTGGGAATCATCCTGCCGCAGAAAATTCAGCAGGTTTCGACCACGCCATCGCGAAGGATAAAAATCGAGTAAATTCTTCGCCAGGAAATTAATCCCCAGCGCCCGGCGAAGACCGTGCCAGCGATAGTAGGCAAACGTTTGCCGGTAACCGGCAAAACACTCATCTCCCCCATCCCCGGAGAGCATAACTTTGCACTCCTGCCGCGCTGCGCGGCAAACCGCGAAGGTTGGGAACATGGAAACATCGGCGAAAGGCTCGTCGTAATGATCGATCAGTCCATCGAACAGCGGCAACAGTTCCTTCGAAGAAAAATGTACCTCGTGATGATCGGAAACCAGTTGTGCGGCAACTTGGCGGGCGAAGGGCGCTTCGTCCAGTTGCTGGTCATCGAACGAGGCGCAGAAAGTACTGAACCGCGCCGAGGGCAAAAGTTCCCGCACGGCGCAGGCAATGGCGGCGGAGTCGACTCCGCCGGAAAGAAAAGCTCCAACGGGAACATCGCTGCGCAGACGAAGACGCACGGCCTGCTGCAAGCGCTCGCGAACTCCCTCCACCGCTTCCTCGACGGACGGAACGCGGGCGCTTCGAATGAGGCCTTCGGAAAGATCTGGAGTCCAAAAGCGGGTGGGCGACAAGGGCGCATTCCGGCGCACTGCCATGAATTCACCCGCCCTGAATTTGCGAATCCCTCGCACGTGAGTGCGCGGAGCGGGAATGTAGCGCAACGACAAGAACTGCGCCACGGCCGCGATATCGAGTTGCAAATCCACATTGGGGAGAGGCAGCAGAGCTTTCATCTCCGAAGCAAACGCGATTCCGCCTCCGGCCGAGGCCGCCCAGTAAAGCGGCTTCTCGCCGAATCGATCCCGAGCCAGAAGCAGTTCTCCCCGGCGCGTGTCGAACAGGGCGAAAGCAAACATGCCTTCGATATCCTGCAGGAAATCTTTTCCCTTGTCTTCGAAAAGATGGACCAGAACTTCGCAGTCGCTTTGGGTGCGAAACGAATGGCCGGCTGCAATCAGTTTTTCGCGAATTTCAATGTAGTTATAAATCTCGCCATTGCACACTACCCAAACCGATTCATCTTCATTGGCGAGCGGCTGCGTGCCGCCTTCAAGGTCGATAATCGACAAACGGTTGTGACCGAGCAAGCAGCGATTTTCCAGTAGCAACTTTTGCCGGTGGCCATCCGGTCCGCGGTGCGAGAGCAATTTCTGGGCGCAGTTCGCCCACGCGAGGCTAGGCTCACTAAGTGGCTCATTCGGATCAAAAATGCCGTAAATTCCACACATTCGGAGGGGATCTAACGCTTTGCCATCACGGCTTCGAACGCTTCCTCCCATTGCAGCACAATGCGATCCCAGTCAAACATCTGGGAGTGCAAGCTAGCGGCGCGCGCCATCGAGCGCCGTAAATCCGGCTCGCGCAACAGGAGTTCAAGTTTGTCACCGAGTTCAGCATCCGATTCTACCAAGAACCCACTCTCGCCATTCCGCACGTAGTCGGGACGGTAAAGATTCATGGCGATGCTGGGCAGGCCGCACGCGCTGGCTTGCCCTAAAACCTGAGGATGCCCTTCCAGAATGCTGGGGAACAAAAACACGTCGGCGTTACGCATTTCTTCGCCCAGTTGCGCCGGCGCCAAATGACCGATGAAGTCTACGTTCCCGCAGCCAGATTGTTGCGCCAATGCGAGGCACGTCGCTTGGGTCTCGCCAGCACCCGCCAATCGAAAGCTCACGCCAGGATAACGGGCCGCTTGCTGAATGATCAGTTCCACGCGTTTGCGCGGCTGAAAAGATCCCGCATACAGCACCACCAGCGGGCCAGACCGGTTTTTTTTCTCGCCCGCAAAAAAGTACCTGCGGTCTATTCCATTGTGAATGGTTCCGGCTTCCATTCCGAATGTGGCGCGAACCGTCTCAGCAACATACCGCGAGTTGGCATAGACCGCATCCGCTTCGCGGATAGACCTGCCTGCCAGGGCGCCAGTCGCCTCGTTCATCACCATCACAACATGGGTGACCACGGCGGTTTTCATTCGCAGTTTCCGCCGCAGCGAGAAAAAGATCTTGTCCAGAGGACCAAACCGGGGGTAAAAATAAATGTCGGGCCTGGCCAGTAGCAAACGGGTCAGAAAATTCAGAGTATTGCCATGTCCGCGCGCAGCAACCAGCCGCGTGTTGGGCCGCACCTTGATCCGCGGATCAGGTTGCGCTCCGGAAAACATGGTCACATGAAAACGCTCAGGCGACAGCCGGGACACGATCTCTTTCACCGTCAACTGCTGCGCGTTGGTAAACTCCGCGTCGGCGTGAGACGGCGTGAATATGGTTATAGGCCGGTTCTTCGTCATTCAGTTACTTAGAAACCTAGTTTCTCCCGCGCGTCTGCGTTGCTTTCGCTCCAACCCCATTTGAAATGATCTGCCGTAACCAATCCGGGTCCAAGGGCTTGAGCAGCGCGTTCTCGGGTAGCTGCGTCCGGGGTTCGACAAGCAAGCGCGGCAATTCTTTGAGTTGCTCCGCAGAGTCCAAGATCCGACCGGCACCGAAGCGGGCATATTGACGGGTGTAAGCGTAGGGCGAAGAATTCATCCACCCGCACACGAAACAAGTCAGGCCAAGCAAGGCACAATCGACCGCTGTCGTGGATTCAACCGTAACCGCGAACCAGGCATTTTCAACCAATTGTGGAGTAAAGCGTCCCTCCACCACTTCTACGATCGTTGCCTCTGCCGGAGGCAACAGTTTCGCGATCAGTTGCTTTCTTTCGTAACGGCTTTCGAAAGGATGCAGCTTCACCATTAACTTCCGCTTGAACTCTCGCGCCAGCTTAGCTAGAGGGGGGAGAAGTTCCTGGTAAACCTCTTCGCTTCGCCGCCCTGCGCTTTCGTAGGGCTCAGAGAAAACAATAATCGCGGAACCTTCATTCTTGTTGCGTTTTAGAGTGATTGCTTCACCAGGCCGCGCGGGGCCGCCGAGGACGACACGCCCCTCCGGCAAGCCACAGACTCTTACCAGATAGTCGCGTTCCATCTCGCCCTTGGCAAGGTAAAGATCGGAGGACAACGGTTTCAGAATAAAACGTCCATCCATTGCTCCATGATGAAAGTCCAGCGTGGGAATGCCCTTTTGGCGGGCCAGCATGACGGGCAAGCGGGTGGCGGGATTGCTATCGTCGCCACACATCACGGCCACAACTTGTTGCTGATCAAGTACGTTGCGCCAGGCATCACGAAGGGCGAGTCCATTGCGAAAAAGCGCCGGGAGATTTTCCATCTGGCCCGCTCGAAAAAGTAAATTCATTTCAGGCAAGCGATCGAGGGTGGTTTTCAACTTCTCCCATTGCTCAAGAATTCGCCGATACTCGGATTGCGAATCAAAACCATCGGCATAGGCGGCGAGGCTGGCACAGGCTACGTTGGTAGCCGGCGGGAAGTGGGTACCGCTGCGCCGCGTCGCGACCACCAGAAATAATTGCTCCGGCAGCATGCGGGCATATGCCACCGCCATCTGTGAGACATTCGTGTAAGCGCTCGGTAGAAGAACCACTGGCCCGAGGCGCGCATGTTTGTTGCTGGAAAACCGGCGGCGCAAGTTATATTTCGGATCGTATTTATCCAGGAAAATCTGCGCAATCTGGTCAAAGGAGAACCGCTTCAGCAAGCCAGAGTAGTGGCGCAGGGGCGATGGTCGAACTGCATTGGGGAACGTGTGCAGAGAGACACCAAGCAGGAGAGCCAACCCGCTAGCAGGCCATCCCGTCCGCGTAGCGTGCAGTTCCGCACTAGAATCCATTTGGCGAGCAAGGCGCTTCAGCATGACAGATTCTTCCAAAGGCGTGTAGGTATATACGCTAACCAGGACCCACCAATCCAAGCCGGCGTCGTCCATGATCTTGCCTTCGCCCGCACGCACAATACTCCTCATCAGCTCAACATCTTCGCTTTGGCGGAAAGAATCTAATTGCAGAATCGGAGCCTGCAAACTTTCTTGCGATAACTCCCGGTTGAAGGCGGAAGACTTGCCGAGGTCGACGACTAAATCCCACTTCCGACCGACCCAGGGCCCTGAGCGCGCGGAATCTTCGGGATGGACAAGGAGAATTCTCAAGAATGTTGGTGAAGGCTAAGATTCAACGCACGGCGCCATTGTGGCACTGGATTCATTGCAAGCAAACCGCCAATCGCTTCCAAGCGAGTATCTTCCAGCAGATCATGGAGTGTGTCTTTCAAATCCCGCAGTTTCAATTTCCTTGCGGGCTGCATGATCTGTTTTCACGGTGAAGATCCAGGGCTCTTTGCCGTCCTCCGCAACCGCTTGCGCCACCAGGGTAGCCGCCGTTCCATAATAACCGCGTCCGCGCTGGGATTGAGGAGTCCAGCAATCAAAAACAATTGCGGCGTTCGCAACCGAAGGGGGCATGCGCGGTTTCAATTCTTTAAGCTCAAGCCCTCCAAAGTCACTGACCCAACAGAAGTGAACGGGGATCAGGTCGGCATCAAGCAGCACAAAGCCGTGGCCGCCTTTCGACTGCAACCTGCTGGCAGAGCGGAGCAAATAACTCAAGGTCTCCTGTTCGTTCTCATAGATCATCGCTGCCTTGGCCAGTGTTTCCAGGTCGATTGATCGCAAGTCCATTTGTATGGGCAACGGTTTTGGAACTCGAGCATCCGGCCAACGATAAAAAATAAGATCCTCACGCTGACTAAGCCGAGCGGCTAAATGTTTCCCTATCTGGGCGGCACCTGCGAAAACGCCGCGTCGTTGGATCGCTTGACGGGCTTCCTGAAAGAAGGCACCTACCCTACGCACCGCCGACTCAAGCACTGGCGCAGATTTCACCGCCCTAGCTGCCTGGAAGCGAACCTTTTCCCGCGTGTGAAGAATAAGTGATTTGGTAAGGTGCAGGTGAAGCGTAGTCCGTGCGCTATTGGCGAAGCGCTCTTTATACCCCTCGGCGCCCAAGCCCAGATCAACCAAACGCAACTCGGCTTGATCGCAAGCTTCCGTCACGATTTCGGTGAGCAAACAATATCCTGGCGAAAGGCGTTCGTATTCCGTGTCAAAAGTAGGCTGGTACCAAAACCAACTATCCTGGAATCGAAACCCATAGTTCCACGCAATAGACCGGATGCCCACCTGCATCCGGCTCAAGACGACCCAACCTGGTTCGGCCAGCAGTTGTGCCAGTTCGCCAAGAAAAGCTCTGCGCTCGGCACGAGCAATGTTGCTGATACGCCCCATCGCCAGGAAGCGCGCTACGTGGGCCGTGCTGAAATTTGCCAGGTTTGGCTCAATTTCCGCCCAGCTCCTCATGTGGGAGAAGGTAACGCTGCCTTCCCTTCCCAGAACATTCATGTTGTAGCGGAACACTTTCTTTTTTCTCAGCGTCGTTTTCAATTGCGTACGTTCTTCCAGTTGCCCCAACTCCACCTGGGCGCACACTCCCGTGGGCCGTTGGAAATAATAATAGCCATGTTGGCTTGCCATTGCGCCAAGCATTCCAATGGTCGGCGAGTCGGCGGGAACGCTGGTGAGAACGAGACTTCTCACTTCTAGCTGGCCTACTTCCTTCAAGACCGCATCCAAGAATTGTCCGCGGGACACAAGAGCGCCCAAGAGATCGCAGTAATCGGCACTGGTGGCGCAGAGAAAACCGGCCGTGTTCAGAATTGAGTCGACTGCGAGAGCGGCGACGCCAGCCAGTTTTTCTGCTTCGTATGCTAAGACCAGAAAAGGGGACAGCGACTTGCCAAAAGCGCGGCTCGCCGCCAGCGCCCACTGGTGAGTATAAAAAACCTCTGGGCGCGCCATCTCCTGCACCAGCCCATTCCATTGCCTCCGCAATTTTGCATCGTCTGGAATCTCGCGATGTACGACTATCCGCACGGTAAACTCATTGCGCAATCGACTTTTTTAAACTCATCGCGGACCCACGCTGAAGCGCAAAAGTGGGATGTGTTGCGGCTTTGATTTCGCGAGCATTTGGTCCGGTCACTGCCTTTATCTCTACTATCAAAGCGCTCCAACGACTTCATGATTTCGCCACCAATTCCCAACTCAGCGGCGTTCCCCGCTCGATATCGCGCAGAGCTCGCTTGCCAAGAATTTCATCCAGATGCCGGGTATGCAATCCGGAACCAGGACGGATGGAGCGCACGTTCGCTGAGGTAAACATTTCTCCGCGCCTCACGTCTTCCACCACGAACAGCGACCGGCGAAAAACGCGGCTGGCTTCTTCCTTGCTGCTCAAGCCGAAGTGCACTTCGCCCAAGGCTCTCTGAGCCGTGCGCACCGCATCCACCATGGCTTTGAATTCCTGCGGCTCCAGCGAAAATGCGCTGTCCGGCCCGGGAACTGCCCGTGACAGTGTCACGTGTTTTTCGATGATGCAGGCCCCCAGCGCCACTGCGGCGACAGGCGCGGCGATTCCCATGGTGTGATCCGACAATCCCACAGGCACACCGAAACGCCGTTCCACCTCTGGAATGGTGCGTAAGTTCATCTCCTCGGCCAGCGCAGGATACGCGCTCGTGCACTTCAGTAGAGCGATCTGGGTAGCGCCGGCGCTGCGGGCGGCCTGCAATGCTTCGTCAATTTCTTCAAGCGTGGCCATGCCGGTTGACAGGATGAGTGGCTTGCCGGTGCGCGCCATGCGCCGGATCAGGGGCAGATCGACTAATTCAAACGAGGCCACTTTGTGCGCAGGAACTCCCATGCTCTCAAGAAAATCGACCGCAGTCGCATCGAAGGCGCTGGAAAATAAATCCATTCCCAGGTCTTCCGCAACTTTCTTCAGGCGGGGTTGCCACTCCCACGGCGTGTAAGCTTCCTTGTACAAGTCGTGAAGATTGCGGCCGTCCCACAAGGTACCCTCGATGCGGAATTCCTGGCGGTCGCAAGCGATGGTAATCGTATCTGGAGTGTAGGTTTGTAGCTTGACGGCATCTGCCCCCGCCTCTTTCGCGGCTTGAACGATGCGAACCGCCTGCTCGAAATCCTGATTATGGTTCGCCGAAACCTCAGCGATAACGTAGGTGGGGTTTCCGGCACCAATAAGACGCCTTCCGATCTCAATGTGCCGCGTCACCGGTTGTCTCGCTCTCCGTCTTCTCCATCCTGAAGTTCCAGGCGCAGGTAAATCTTTCTGCCGTTGTGACGGAAGAAAGCGCCGGAGTAGGGTGGAAAAGTACGGGCGCGAAGAATATTAATCAAATCCTCCGCCCGGTATTTTCTCTCCAGATCGATCTCGTCCAGGCTATCGACATCGCTCTTGCGATGGCATGTCCCAGCCCTTGCCTTCTGCGGATCGCGTTGTACCGCGCCCGATTCGATGGCAGGCCAGGTTCGCTTGAACAATTCAACCGCTGCCAGTTCCAGTTTCCGGTACAGTGTCCCTCCCGTATCAGTGATTTCGACAGGAACTTGCTCTTGTGCGATCACGTCTCCGGTATCGAGGCCTTCATCCATGTAATGGAGAGTCACACCCGCAGGAGTTTTATCCACAATGCTCCACACATTGGGGTAAGCTCCGCGGTTATAGGGAAGAAACGCCGGATGCAAATTGATGCAGCCCTTGGGAAAGAGTTCCAGAAAAGGTTTGCGCAGGATTTTTCTGAATAAAACTGAAACCGCCATGTCGGCACCACACGCCCGAATGCGCTCCAGCCCAGCAGGCTCTGCAAGAGACGAGTCTTCCAGCACAAGGCAACCGGTTCGCTCTGCCACAGCCTGAATCTGCTCTAGGTATTTGGCTGACTCTGCTGGATGAACCACGATACCCGCAATTTCCTGCCCGTGGTCGCTGAGCCATTGCAGTACTTGCCAGCCTACCCAGTTATTGCACAGACAAACGATTCGCATGGATGATGCTCAGGATACCAGCACTTCGCGCGCAACGCGTTCGGCGCCGAAGCCGTCCACCAGGGACTGCGCTCTCCGTGACATCGCGCTGCGCTCTTCGGCGGAGACCAGCAATCGCCGTACCTCTGCTGCAACCTTGTCCGGCGTGACCGACTTCGAATTTCCCAGGTAGAACGCAGTTCCGCGCCGCGCAAACTCCTTTGCGATTGGAGTTTGGTTCTCGGCCAGGTCCACCAGCAGCGCGGGCAGCCCCATACGGCACATCTCCAGACAGGTGGACCCGGCAGCCGCGACGGCAATGTCAGCCCATTTCATCTGTTCCGGCATGTCAGTCGCGTCGCGAAGGAGTTCGAACGACGCGCCACTCGCGGTTCGAAGTTGTTCCAAAGCCGCGAGGTGCGGATTGCTGCCGCCCACCAGAACCCTGACTCGCAAATCGTCTCCGCCGAGTTTCCCTATGCCCTCGACCGCGCTTCTGGTGAAATTTTCCGGATCGCTGCCTCCCATCGTGACTAGAACATTCTGGGCCACAGCCGCAGTTTCTTTCTTCCAGTCGCGCCAGGCGTTGAATTCCCGCCGCAACAGCGCATATTGTGGACCGAGTAATAACTTCGTGTACGCTTCGCGACTGGGGTAGAAGCTTGCGCTGGCGTATGCGTTCTGGTTCAGCACCAGATCCGCCGAATAATGTTTCGCTTGGCCGTGGTCGTCGACGAAAAAAACTCTGAGTCCGGCTCTCTTCAAGGCGGCTTGATACTCATCGCCGAATTCGTAGCCGTCCACCGCTATCCAGGATGCGCTGAGTTGCCGCGCCAGGCGCGCGCTTTCATCGGCATCGGCAGGTGTGCTCACCGGCGCGGTCACGCGCACAACTTCAAAGCCCTCACCACGCAGCCGCGCTTCCACTGCCGGAGTTGCCGCGGTCATGGCGAAAATTGCCCGCCCTCCGGCGTCGGCATACGCCTGCGCCAGGGCGAGGCAGCGCATCACATGGCCGGTGCCAATGGTCACGCTGGCCTCGGTTCGAAAAAGCAGATTCATCGCACCTTGAATACCGGTTGGCTCATCGTCCCCTCAAGGAAACGCGATGGGTTTGGATCCTGCAGCCACTCTGCCAAGGTTTTCAGCACTTCGCCATACGATTCCAGAGTTTGATGAATCGCCGGAGCATCGTGCGCCGCGGTCATGTTGTGCGTCGCTAGCAGCAGAACTCCCCGCTTCATCGCTTCCTGCTGAAACAGATTCTTCAACAATGGACTGTCGGCTCCGTTTTCTTCGGTGAATTTCAGCAGTGACCATTGCGGTCGGCCGACCGCCTTGATGCGAGTCTCCAGTCCCGCCGCCCGGGCCATCGTGTTCAAGCCATCCTGCAGAGTTCGCCCGTTCGCTTCTATCCGGGCTAAGGCATCTGTCTCCTCCAGAATGTCCAGTACCTTCATGCATGCAGCCATGGATGCGACTTCTCCCGCAAAAGTGAAACTGAAAAATATTTCGGAGAAGATGCGCATTACGTCAGCCCGGCCCAACACGCAGGAAATGGGAAAGCCATTTCCCATCGCCTTGCCGAAGCAAGCCAGGTCCGGGGTAACGCCGAAAAGTTTTTGCGCTCCTCCCAATCCAAAATGAAACCCCGAGCAGATCTCATCGAAGATCAAGAGCGCTCCATGTTTGTGCGCCAGTTCCTGTACACCGGCAAGAAAACCCGGTGCGGGCTCAACAAAATTCAGCGGCTCCAGGATTACAGCTGCGAATTCACCGTGATGCTCGTTTAAGAGTCTCTCCAGCGCTGCGAGATCATTGAAGGGAAATGGGTGCGTAAGTTGCCGCACCGCCGCAGGTACGCCCGCACTGCGCGTGGTGCTGCCGATGTACCAATCCTGCCAGCCGTGATACCCGCAGCAGGCAATCCGCTCACGGCCGGTGAAGGCACGAGCTGCTCGTATAGCGCCCGAAGTTGCGTCCGACCCATTCTTGCCGAATCGAACCATTTCCGCGCAGGGGATTAATCGCGTGAGGCGCTCCGCCAACTCCACCTCGATGGGATGGGGTAGCGAAAAGCTGTGTCCTTCGGCCAACTGCACGGCCACCGCGGCATTCACATCGTCGTGAGCGTATCCCAAAATGTTGGGCAGAAGTCCTTGCACATAGTCGATGTATTCATTTTCATCAACGTCCCACGCCCGGCAACCCTCGCCGCGCTTCAGAAACACCGGAGCTACCCCTTGCACATATTGCGTGTAGCCCTTGCTGAAAGTCTGCGCGCAGCCGGGAATCACCTTCCTCGCGCGGTCCAGCCACGCTTGCGACTGAGTCAATTTCCGCTTCGGCGCGGCACCGCGCCCAGCTTGCTCGTACAGACTTTTGTAGTAACCCTCGTTGGTAATAGTCTCTGCCTGGATGGTTGCCAACTCCGGCCTCCCTCTTAACAAGTGAAATATATCCTGATATCCAAAATGATCATTTCCGGCAAACGCTTCGTAGACTTTGCGAACGAATTCCAGATCTGCCGGATAATCCACCGTCCAGCGGTACTTGCCTTCCGGCATTGGCGTTTCGCTCTCCACATTCGTCGTGCGGAACTTTTCTGTGCGCAGGTACGGCGTGACGTGCTCTCGCTCAGAGTTTTTTTTCGCCTCGCGCCATGCCCGCTCCAGCGCGGCAAAGGTGAAGACTTCCGTGTCCAGCCCATCGGGATAGGTGTAGCGGAAAATGTTGGAAACGTAATCGCAATCTCCCTGCTGAAAACGGGCGATCACTCTGTCGATGACAGCGGGATCGATCAGCGGACAGTCCGCTGTAATGCGAACCACGCTCTCGGCCCCGTTCACCTTGGCGGACTGGTAGAAGCGGTCAAGCACATCCGCTTCGCTTCCCCGAAAACAACCTATCCCTTCCCGTTCACACAGCGCTGCAATGGGATCATCGGAACTCTTGTCGGTCGTGGCAACCACAACCTTATCCACGCGTTCCGCGCGCCGCACTCGTTCCACCACGCGCATAAGAAGCGGACGTCCCATCACCTCCGCCATAGTCTTGCCGGGCAGCCGGGACGAGCCCATGCGCGCCTGAATAATCGCGACGATCACGCCGTCACTTCACTCGCAGCCGGCACCACTCTGCCTTCCCGTGCAGAGGCCTTTGCCGCAAAGGCGATCTGCATCACCGCCATCGCCTCTGGAATTGGCAACATAGTCGCGCCACCGCTTTCCACGCAGCCCATGAAGTGTTTCAACTCGTCCAGATACATCTGATTGATCGCCCAATCGTCTGGCTGGGAGAGCGTTGTCCACTCGCCGCTGGCGGCGTCGAACCAACGCACCTGCTTCTGATTAAAATCCCAGAAAATCGACCCCCGCTCGCCCACGATCTGGCAACCGCGTTCATAGGTCCGCTGCACGTAATCAAGGTGAATCTCAGAGATGGCTCCAGAAACATGGCGGCAGACGATCTCCGCCACATCTTCCGTCGCAATTTCCAGCGAACTCACATGCCCTGCCATACACATCACATCGCGCACCTCGCCGAGATACCAGCGGGTCAAGTCGATCTCATGGATGCAATCGAGAATGCATCCGCCTCCGGTTTGTGCCTGCGCCGCATAGTTGGTGCGGTAATCGGTGGCAGGCCGCCACTGCGGAAGATACGATCCGGTGTGCACCCGGGCGAACAGTATGCGTCCCGTGCGACCTTCGTTCAGCAGTTGCTTCACCAGCGCCGGGCCAGGGTGGAATCGCATGTTACAACCCACCATCGAAATGATTTTTTTGGCCTCAACCAGTTGGGCCAATTCCTGCATTCCCTTCGCCGTGTGGCAAAGCGGCTTTTCCACAAAAACGTGAATGCCTCGCCGGACCGCGCGCGAGGCTTGCTCTAGATGGAAATGAGTCGGGGTTGCAATCACAGCGAAATCCGGACGCCACTCCAGTCCTGACTCGATGTCGGAAAAAGTTAGAACGGATACCTCGTCAGCCAGCGCCTGACGCCGGCTGGAATCCGTTTCCACCAGCGCCAGCGACTGCATTCCCAGCGTCTTGAGGTTGGTCAGGTGCCGTTTCCCGATCGACCCACCACCGATCACCAGCGCTTTCATCGGCGCTTGCCCGCTTTCGAGGGCTTGTACTCGGAGCGCAGCAATCCCATCCACAAGCGGTCGACATACTTGCCATCCTGAAAAAGGCTTTCTCGCATTCGGCCTTCAACTTTGAAGCCGGCTTTCTCATAGCAGCGCACGGCAGCGGCATGGTCGGCAAATACTCCAAGATCAATCCGGCGCAGGTTCAAACGACTGAAGCCGTACTCAACGGCCAGCCGAGTTGCTTCCAGCCCAACTCCGCGTCCCCAGAATCTTTTGTCTCCAATCAAAATTCCAAAAGTGGCCGAGCGGTGCACCCACTGTATAGGTCCCAGCTTCACATTGCCGATATGCCGGCCGGATTTTTTATCGGCGACTGCCAGGATTACCTGGTTCCGGCTGCCGGTTACCTCTTCATAGAAATTCGTCAGCTCTTGCTCAGTCGTGGGGAAAATTCCGGTTTCCATGTAGCGTGTAACTTCCGGATCGTTCAGCCAAGCCAAATAATGCGCAGCTATATCTTCCCGGCGCAGCGGTCGCAGAAAGACTTGTGAGCCTTTCACAAACTCAATATTTGATTCCGCTTCCATATTTGTCGAGATGCTCTTATCTTGCGTGGGCTGTCACAACCTTGCGTACCGCCGCAATCACATCCTCAACATCCTGATCCTCCATGCCATGAAACATGGGCAGGCTGATCAGTTGCTCGTAAGCCGCTTCGGCCACCGGATATTCCCCGCCACCGTAACCGAAGCGCTCGCGATAATACGGGTGCAGATGGACGGGAATGTAATGCACGTTCACGCCGATATTTTCCGCCCGCAGCGCTCGGAAGATTTCACCGCGCCCCGCGGTAATCCGCGAGGGATTCACGCGAATCGGATAAAGATGCCATGCTGGATTTACGTTGGGCCGGACGCTCGGCGGAATCACTCCATCCACCTCGCGAAACGCAGTCGTATAGCGGGCCGCGATCTCGCGGCGGCGTGCCAGATTCTCCTCCAGCTTTTTCAACTGAGAGATTCCCAGAGCACAGGCAATGTCCGTCAACCGGTAGTTGTAGCCCAGCAGCACCATTTCGTAGTGCCACTGCCCCGCCGCGTTGCGCTGCCGGGCGTCGCTGGAAATTCCATGATTGCGAAAACGCCGCAGACTCTCGGCGAAGTCGTCGCGGTTCGTGGTGACCATGCCACCTTCGCCCGTCGCCACGTGCTTCACTGGATGAAAGCTGAAGACCGTCATGTGCGCCACGCTGCCGCTGCGCCGCCGCCGATTTTCGCGATCAATATACTCCGCGCCCAGCGCGTGACAGGCGTCCTCGATCACGGTGAGCCCATGGCGATCCGCCAAAGCCAGCATCGCATCCAGGTCAGCGGGATGCCCGGCGTAATCCACCGGCAAAACCGCTCGAGTACTTGGCGTAATGCGCTGCGCAACTCGGTCAGGATCCAGGTTCAACGTATCGTCAGACACGTCGGCAAACACCGGGCGTGCGCCTTGATACAAAACGCAGTTCGCGGTTGCGGCAAAAGTAAGCGGGGTGGTAATCGCTTCATCGCCGGGTTTTAATCCCGCGGCGAAAGCCGCGCCATGCAGAGCCGCAGTTCCGGAACTGAATGCGACGGCGTGTTTCGCGCCCACCCAGGCCGCCACGGCCTCTTCAAACTCGCCCACTTTCGGCCCGGTGGTCAGCCAGTCGGAACGCAAGACATCGGCTACCGCTTGAATGTCCTCTTCAGAAATCGACTGGTGGCCATAAGGCAGCAGCGTCTTGCGCACCGGCGTTCCTCCGTCGATGGCAAGCACTTCCTGGCTGGTCGTGGTCGCGCGCATTCGGCTTCGCCTTAACTTTCTATTTCAACCGGCCCGGTCAGGCAGGAACCGCACTCTTCGCCGGCGAGATCAACTCCTGCAGTTCGTCACTGGTCAGCCACACCGAATTGGTGTCGCTGGCATACCGGAAGCCCTCCGGCAAGGCCCGGCCATTGACCCAATTCCCGCCGTTCCACCACGAATGCGCCGGCCGGATTACATACATCCCGTCGACTTCCACCGTGTTCCGCGCTTCATCTTCAGAGACCAGCACCTCGTGCAGCTTCTCCCCGGGTCGAATCCCGATGACCTCAATCTCGCACCCCGGCGCAACCGTCTCCGCCATGTCAACCATCTTCATGCTGGGGATTTTTGGCACAAAAATTTCCCCGCCGTGCATTTCTTCCAGGCAGCGAATCACAAACTTGACGCCACGGTCCAGCGTGATCCAGAAGCGCGTCATGCGCGAATCCGTCACCGTAATCTTGCCGGTCTTGCGCTGCTCCAAAAATACAGGAATCACACTGCCGCGACTGCCGACCACATTGCCATAGCGGGCGCAGGCGAAGCGCGTGTCCTTCGAGCCGGCGTAAGCGTTGGCCTGGACAAATATTTTTTCCGCACAGAGTTTGGTCGCACCATACAGGTTGATCGGATTCACCGCCTTATCGGTGCTCAGCGCCAGCACGCGGCGCACGCCCTGGTTGATGGCGGCATCGATCACGTTTCGGCCGCCCATGATATTGGTCTGAATCGCCTCGAACGGATTGTATTCGCAAGCGGGGACCTGCTTCAGCGCAGCCGCGTGCACCACAACAGTCACTCCGTCGAAGGCGCGTTCCAGGCGCGATTCGTCCCTCACGTCGCCGATGAAATAGCGCAAGCTGGGATGGTCCAGGCCCGAGGCCCGCATATCGTGCTGCTTGAGTTCGTCCCGGCTGAAGATCACCAGTCGCTTGGGGTGATATTCCTTCAGCATCGTCTCGACAAACTTCTTGCCGAAAGAGCCCGTTCCCCCGGTCACCAGAACTACTTGTTCCGTCCAGTTCATGCCGCGCGCCTCATCTGAAATGGCACGGCGTTCAGTAATCGATAAAAAAACAAAATTGGGACTCGCTTTCCGGCTGGAATATCGTTGCCCCGTAGTATAACGACTTTTTCCTCTCCGCGGGCAGCCCGTTCTGTGGAAACTAGGTCTCGCCGGCCTTTGGCCGTAGCAATCGGCAACAGCCTATGTCATGATGGCGCATGGTAAAACGCTCCAGCAGACTGGCGAAGCGCAATGCTTTCCAAGCCATTGAAGAAGCCATAGGCTCATCGCTCGGCAAAAGAACTACCCCACAAGATCGGCGGGCCCTTTCGGACGGCGTGCATGCCGACCGGCAATCTTCGCAACCAAAGACGAAAAAAGAAAAGTAAATTTAAGATTGCACCAAAAGCTTGCGCACGAATTTTGGTGAATTGTTTTCCGGCTGGGCAATGCTAGAATATCCGTCGAAACCGAAACATACTTGTGGGAATGTTCCAGCGATGATGAACCAGCCATCGATTCGCCGGCTCTCGTAAGTTCGCAGTGTGCCCGATGGCCTGTCGCAGGCCAGTGGGCGTAATTTTCTGAGGAGAATGCATGGAACCAGGACCGCTGGTGCAAGCCAATACCCCAACCGTTCGCGAAATGCAGCCCGCCATGGGCGTGGATTTCGGCAGACCGATCGGTCCGCGGGTTTATCCGGAACTGGTTTCGCAGGAGTCAGCCCTGGGCGAGTACATCAGGGTTTTGATGAAGCGCAAGTGGACCATCCTGGCCTGCCTGTTCACCATTTTTTCCGTCGTGGCTATCGCCAGCCTGAAGATGACCCCGGTGTATGAAGCCAGCGGCAGCATCGCCATCAACAAACCCGATTCCGGCCTGGTCAACTTCAATAATTCCCCCACCTTCAACCTTGACTATTTCGATCCCACCGAACTCGATACGGAAGTAAAAATCTTGCAGAGTGATCTGCTGGCCTTGCAAGTGGTGAAGGAACTCGCGCTGGATCGCCGTCCAGAGTTCGGCGGGAAAGCTCCAGCCGCGTCCTCTTCCCTGGATCTTGCTCCCGATCCCCTGCAGGCCGATACCGCCCGCACCTCCAGCCTGCTGGCCAACTTTCGCGGAAATCTGAAGGTCACGCTTTTTCCCAATACCCACATCGTCGAGGTGCACTTCCGCAGTCCAGACAAGGATTTGGCCGCCACCGTGGTCAATACTTTGATGAGCACCTATACGGAGAACAACTTCAAATCCCGCTTCGATTCCACCATGCAGGCCTCCGATTGGCTCTCCAAACAATTGGTCGATCTGCAGATGAAGGTGGAAACTTCGCAGGAAAAACTGGTTCGCTACCAGCGCGAGCACGAAATTCTGGGCATCGACGAAAAACAGAACATCACCACCCAGAAACTGGACGAACTGAACAAAGCCCTCACCGCCGCCGAATCCGAGCGCATGGACAAAGAGGCAGTCTACCGTCTGGTGCAGTCGGGGGATACCGACACCATCGCCTCCGCCGCCTCTGTTCTGGACGCCGCCAGCCCCGGCAACCAGTCCGCTAACGGACTGCTCGAAGGCCTGCGCACCAAAGAAGCCGACGTAAAAATTCAGGCCGCCGAACTGAGCACCCAGTTCGGCCCGTCTTATCCGAAAGTTGCGCAGCTGAATAGTCAGATGAAAGAGATCGACGCGCAAATTGTGCTCGAGACTCGCAAAGTCGCGGGCAAAATTCGCGGGCAATACATGGCCGCCCTGCAGCGCGAAAACATGTTGCACGATGCCCTCGAGAGACAAAAGCAGGAAGCCAATAAACTCAATGAGAGCGCCATCCAGTACAGCATTCTCAAGCGCGATCTGGAAAGCTACCGCCAGCTTTATGAAGGGTTGATGGAAAAAATGAAGCAGGCGGGTGTTTCCGCCGGGCTGAAGTCCAACAATTTTCGTATCGTCGACGTGGCTCGCGTTCCCACCGCTCCCATCGAGCCCAACATCCCACGCAACCTCGCCTTCGCGGTGATGCTCGGCCTGACCTCGGGCATCGGGCTCGCCTTTTTACTCGAAGGTCTGGACAATACCGTGCGCACCACCGAGCAGGCGCAAATGATCTCCGGCCTTCCGCCCCTGGGCATGATTCCGATGGGATCGCGCTCCGCTCGCGAAGGCGAGAATCCCAAGCGCCTGGTGATCGCCACTTCCAAAGAAGCGGTGGAACTGGTCACCCAGGTGCGTCCGCAATCGCAGATGGCGGAGTCTTATCGCGCTCTGCGCACCTCGCTGCTGCTCTCCAACCTGGGCGCTCCGCCTAAGGTGATCATGGTCACCAGCGCGCTACCCCAGGAAGGCAAGACCACCACCAGCATTAACTGCGCCGTGGTGCTGGCGCAGAAAGGCATTCGCGTATTGCTGATCGACGCCGACTTGCGCCGCCCCAGCATCCACAAGACCTTGGGAATGGGTCCGCGCAGCGGCCTCAGCAATGTCCTCACCGGCAGCGCCACCCTGCAACAGACCATTACGCGCTCGCCGATCCTGCCCAACTTATTCATTCTGCCCGCCGGAACTCCGCCGCCTAATCCCGCCGAATTGCTCGCCTCCTCCAACATGCGCGATGTATTGGAAGAACTTCGCGGCCAGTACGATCACGTTGTGGTCGATACGCCCCCCACGCTCTCGGTCACAGACGCCGTTGTGCTTTCGCCTCGCGCCGACGCCATCGTTCTGGTCATTCGCTCCGGGCAAACCACCAAGCAGGCGCTGCGCCGATCCCGCGACGTTCTTCTGCAGGTCAACGCCAAGGTTTCCGGCGTGCTGTTGAACGCGGTCGATCTGTCTTCGCCCGACTACTACTATTATTACGAGTACAAGAGCAAGTATTCGCGCTACTATCGCGACGATAACGCCCACGGCGACGATGATGAAAGCGGCGAAACCGAGTCCGCCGAGGCTTCTCCCAACAGCGCGTAAAAGTTTGGAGTGCGCTAAAGATTGAGCTCTTACCTCGGAATGCAAATAACCCTCAATTCGACCCGACGGAAAGCAATTGCCATTGGCGCAGGCGCCGCGCTCTGCCTGCTCTATTTCTTGTTGGCAGGCCGCCTGTTCGTTGCCACGGCGTATGGCGATCGGCCGGAGATCGCCAGTCTCGAGCGCGCCGCTCGCCTCGATTCCGGTAACGCCGAATACCGCAATCATCTGGGACGCTACTACGCGCTGGTGGCCCGCGATCCCGCCGCCGCGATTGCCCCTTACCGCGCCGCCGTTACATTGAATCCCCACTCCGCGCGCTATTGGTTTGACTTGGCTTCCGCCTACCAAGTCCTCGGGGACACTTCCAACCAAACCTGGGCGCTGGAGCATGCCATCGAGGCCGACCCCACCACTCCGGATGTCGCCTGGGAGGCCGCGAATTTTTACCTGGTGCAGGGCGAAAACGAAAAAGCTTTGCACGAGTTTCACGTCGTTCTGGAAAACGAGCCATCGCTGGCAGCGCCCTCCATCCAATTCTGCTGGCGTATCAAGCCCGATGTCGATGCGCTTTTACGCGACGTCGTTCCGCCCCGCTCCGTCGCCTATCTCGCCTTCCTTGATTTGCTGATGAAGAAACAGGAGACGGCGGCGACCGCTAAGGTTTGGTCGGCCATGATGGCTGGTCCGGAGCTGTTTGAACCGCGCCGCGCTTACAACTACATCAATTACCTTTTGGATCACAAAGATGTCGACGACGCCCAACTGGCCTGGCGACAAGCCGCTCCCCGCTTCGGCCTTTCCGCCTACCTTCCCACCCGCAACAATCTAATCGTCAACGGAGATTTTAATCTTGATGTGCTCAACGGCGGCTTCGATTGGGAATATGAGAAACAATCCAGCGTCGCCCTGACCCTCGATCCCAGCGATTTTCACAGCGGTCATCGTTCCCTGCTCATCACCTTTGACGGTCCTGGCGTTAACGACGCCGGCATTCGGCAATTCATCGCCGTACAACCCAAAACTGAATATGAATTCTCCGCCTATTACAAGAATGGCGAAATCCAGGGCGCGGGCGGCCCTCATCTTACAATTCAGGATGCCTTCACCCAGGCCGTCTTGTACGACAGTGACGAACTGAAAGAAGCAGGATTTTGGAAATCCACCGGTGGCAATTTCACTACCGGCGATGATTGCAAACTGCTCGTTCTGCACGTCCGCCGCCTGCCGGCGGGCAGTCCCATCCGTGGTAAGCTCTGGGTCGACGATTTCCGCCTCGTGGCCAAACGGCAATAACCTTCGTATCGAATAAACTTTAATAGCATGCCAGCAAAACGAAATCCCGATGACTTTCGCCGCGAACGCTCAGCCTTCGCCGAAAAAGTTTTGCTCTATGGGACCTTCGGCTTGCTGCTATTTTTGCCGCTGGCCTTTGGCGCAGTTGAATCCTGGTCCATCTTTTTTCTAGAAGCCGGTGCGGCTGCACTTTTTTTACTGTGGATCATCAAGCAGACCCTCGACGGCGAAATGAAAATCCGGGGTAACCCCGTGTTTCTCCCCATGGGCATCTTCGGCCTGCTCATCGTTTCGCAAATCGTCTTTCACCAGACCGCGTATCCCCACGACACAATTTCGTTGGCACTACTCTATTTGTCCTATGCCCTGCTCTGCTTCCTCGCCGGCCAGACCCTGATCAAAGGCGCACAGGCGCGCTCGCTGGCCTTGATTTTTTGTTTATACGGAGCCGCCGTCGCCGCCTTCGCATTGCTCCAGGGAGTTGCCTCCAACGGCAAGCTGTACTGGGTCCGCCAGCCTCGCATGGGCGGTTGGATTTACGGCCCTTACGTCAATCACAACCATTACGCCGGCTTGATGGAAATGCTAGTCCCCATTCCGCTGGTGCTGGCGTTGTCTCGCCTGGCTCCCAGCCGGACCCGCGCCGTGGCCGGAGCCGCGGCCGCCGTAATGGCTGGCACCATCTTTCTTTCCGGTTCACGCGGTGGCATGCTGGCCATCGTAAGCGAATTCGTAATTCTCGCCGCTCTGCTGGTAAAGCAAAAGCGCAGCCTGCGCACCGCCATTGGCGTCGGTGTTTTTCTCGCCATCATCGCCGGATTGCTCACCTGGATCGGTGGCGCCGAACTCAGCAAGCGCATCGCCACCGTCACCTCATCTCACTCCGAAATTACCAGCGACGTTCGCACCTACATCAATCGCGACGGCATAAAAATGTTCCTGAAGAAGCCGGTCCTGGGCTGGGGACTGGGAACATTTCCCGTCGTCTACCCGCAATTCCGCACCTTCTACACCAACTTCTTTGTCAACCAGGCGCACAACGACTACCTGCAGCTTCTGGTGGAAACCGGCTTGCTCGGATTCGCCACTATGCTGTGGTTCTTAGGAAGTATTTACGCCAGCGCCATCCGCAAAATGAAGAACTGGCCCAGTGAGATCAGCGGCGCGGTGGCGTTATCGTGCGTTTTGGGATTGACCGGCATTCTGGTTCACAGCGCCGTCGATTTCAATCTGCAGATTCCCGCGAACGCCGCGCTGTTCTACGTGCTCTGCACTCTTGCCGCCGCCGAACCCTTCGCCCAACCCGCGCGCAAACGCCGCGTCATGCGCAGCAACCCGCCCGAGGAACTTCCCGCTTCGCAACAGTCTTTACATCAACCCGCCACAAATTTCTAAACGAAGAATGCCGTGTCGAGCCTTCACCTCAAGCGCAGCGAGAGGCCCGGGTTTCCGCATGCAGCGTTGGTTTCAGCGTGCAGGGGCAGCAAGCCACAGTTTGGACATTGGGAAAGTTACCGTACGTGGTGGGAAGCTCTGAGAACTTTACGGCGCCCTACGGCGCAGCCGGGCTCACCGGATTATCACTCCGCAGGAGCACCCAGGCCGTAACTCCCGCAATCGCCGCGGAGCCAACGATAATCGCGGCCTTTGAATCCAGCACGCCACCACCCGCCGCGGGAGCGGCGCCGGCAGCGCGCTTCTTATCTTTTTTCTTCTTGTCGTTTGAATCCGATTGCTCGTCCCTCGTCGTTTCCTGGCCTTGCGCCAGCGTAACGGTGCCGCTGTCGTCCGTAATCGTCAAATCACCTTTGCGGGCTGCAATGCGCACAATTCCATCGGTATCGGTAACATTGAATTCCGTCCACGCATCCGAAGCGGGCGATACTCGAACATCCCCGGCCGTGGTAAACACTCCCTTGGACGTGGAAACGCTCACCCCGCCGTGTTCCACCTTGAGCGACGTGCCTTCAAATTGGACCAGGGAATCGCCAAAAACCGTGATGCTCGATCCGGCAGCGTGAATACTGGCGGCAGAGTCCGAGCGGGTCTGCACCAGATCGCCGGCAAAAATTGCGGAAGACTTGGGGACGTGACTGCCGTTTAACCAGGCAGCGCCATCGGCATACAGCATGGCTGCCCCGTTATCGGCGGCGAATAGCGAAGCAGGCACAATCAGCAGTAGCAAGCAACCTACCATCCTGCGGAAAGCACACATGCCCATCCCACGCTCCGTTAATAACTAAGCTGATTACCGTTAAGGCATCCTACCCTCCATTGTTCTTGGCAGTCAATGCAATTTGTGCTGTTTAGCAGCATCTTCTGTGGAAAACTCCTTAACCTTTTGCAGTCGCTGTCGCACAACGCAGCGAAGTCACAAAAAAATATCAAAAGCAAATACCGTTTCGGATTTCCCTGTGTCTGTCTCTGTGGTGAACCACTTCTCACCGCCACTGATCCACCGCCTTCCACCAAATCAACCGCATCCACTCGTCCACCGTGGTCTTCGCCCACTGCCGGTGCCTCCACCACCGCACTCCAAACTGCTCTTCGTCTCGCGACGCGGCCACCGCGTACTCATGCCCAGGCCCTCGCCGCTGGAAGATGCTAAGCGCGCGCCGCGTGTGGAAGTCCGAGGTCACAATCAACACGCTGCCGCCGCCTACACTCGCAATGCACATCTGCGCCTCTGTCGACTCATCCCTGGTCGACAGCCCGTAAATCGGGCACACACTGACCATCTCCGGCACCGGCAGATCTCGAATATATTTCTCCGCCAACTGAAGCTGGGTGAAGTTATAAATTTTCGCCGCGGCGGGAACGTCAAGAATCATCCGCTGCCCGTACCCTTGCGCCAGAAGTTGCCGGGCCCGCTCCGGCCGCCGGTTGGTTTCCCCCGCCAGCACCACGATCACATCCGATTTTTTAGGGATATCCAAAACCAGATAGCTCGCCGCTTCCTTCCCAGCCCAGACCAGCAAACCGGCAACCGCTACACCTGTCAGCAGCCCCCAACTCTTCACTTGTTTTTTCATAAGTCCCAACTCAGGAAATAAAACTTGCGCTTACCGAATTTTGCTGTGCCCATCGGGAGATTCCTCCGGCGAGTGCATGCTAAAATCGAATTTCATTTCAAAATTGTTCTAAATCGAAGATCCTTCCATCTTTCCGATGACCAATCAGCCTGCCGTCAAGCGCTCTGCCGATCAACTCAAGACCAACATCCAGAACCGTAAGGCGCGGGTCGGCATCATCGGCCTCGGGTATGTCGGCCTTCCCCTGGCTCTTCTCTTTAGTGAACAGAAGTTTACCGTCACCGGCTTCGACATCGATCAGCGCAAAATCGACACTCTGGCTAAAGGCGAATCGTACATCTATAGAATTTCTGCCGACGAGATCCGCGCCGCCCAGGCCTCGGGATTTTCCGCCACCGCCGACTACGCCCGCCTCGAACAAATGGACGCCATCATCATCTGCGTTCCCACCCCGCTCAACCAGTATCACGAACCCGATCTCAGCTTCATCACCGACACCACCCATGCCATCGCCCCTCACCTACAGCCCGGCCAGTTGGTGATCCTCGAGAGTACTACCTATCCCGGAACCACTGAAGAAGTGATGGTGCCCATTCTCGAGAAAGAAAACAAACAGTCGCTGGCAGCTGCTCGCGGCCCCGCCAATTCCGCTCAGGAATTTTTCGTGGCCTTTTCTCCCGAGCGCGAAGATCCCGGCAACACCACCGTAGCCCGCGCCGACATTCCGAAAGTCGTCGGAGGGGTGAACCCGCAGGCCTCCGAATTAGCCGGTGCGCTCTATGGCTCCATCTTTCATCGCACCGTACCGGTCTCCTCGCCTGCCGCCGCCGAGATGACCAAGTTGCTGGAAAATATTTACCGCTGCGTCAACATTGCGCTGGTCAATGAATTAAAAATGCTCTGCATGCGGATGAATATCGATATCTGGGAGGTCATCGGCGCCGCCTCCACCAAGCCTTTCGGCTTCCATCCCTTTTACCCCGGCCCCGGCCTCGGCGGACACTGCATTCCCATCGATCCTTTCTATCTTTCCTGGAAGGCCAAGGAATTTGATTTCCGCACTCGCTTTATCGAACTGGCTGGCGAGATCAACAACAACATGCCGTATCACGTACTCGCCTCCATCGGCAGCGCGTTGAATCAGCATAAGAAATCCATTAACGGAGCCCGCGTCCTCATCCTCGGCGTGGCCTATAAGCGCGACATCGACGATCTCCGCGAATCACCCGCGCTCACCATCATCGAACTTTTGCAACATGAAGGCGCCCAGGTCAGCTACCACGATCCTTATTTCCCTTTCATCGGTAAAGGCCGGAAGTACGACCTGCAGATGAAACGCGCCGAACTGGAGAAACTAGGCCAGTACGACTGCGTCGTGATCGTCACTGATCACTCCGACTACGACTATAAAAAAATTGTCGGCGAAGCCCAGTTGGTCGTCGACACGCGGAACGCCACCAAGGGCATCACCAGTCCCAAAGTGGTGCGGTGTTGATTAGAAGGGCGAGAAGAAAGTTACTCAAAGGTGCCGGCCGCCGTCAATCTGGAGGGCAATTTGCTTGCACTACGGCAGCGGAATATGAGATCTCGCTGAACTGCCCGCGGGGGATCGAGATCGCTAGCTTGCTCCGACGATTCAGGATGGTGTGTAATTAATTGCTACTTTTTTTCCCGACAGCCAAATTCATCGACTAGGGCATTGTAAGTCATTGACGTATCAACAAAATAAACCTTCGGCTGGCTCGTGAAATGGCCTTTCCCGTGCAACTTTCAACCGATGGGTTGTAAACTAGGTGCAGGCAAACCTCGGGTGCCTGGCCTCTGGATCGAAGCCGATCTGAACCGGTCGGACACACGCTGAGTAAAGATCGGGGCAACTTCATCGTTTTAACGGGGTTTTCAATCTCTAGATCAGTACATGCGGCTATGAGTCCTTCTGCTTCCCAAGAACCTCTCTTCGCCCTGTTGCCGAAGTCGAGAACACCTTGGACAGAATTCGTTTTTAGCTCCGGAACGCAGGCCCTGGTGATTGCGCTTCTCATCTGGGTGCGCCTCCTCCACCCGGCCGTCTTTGCTCCTCCCGAACATATTTACCGCTCCATGGGAATTGTTACCACCCCCGTGCCGGTCAATCACCAGCCGCAACCGGCAACACAGTTGAAACCTGTGCTGGTGGCTGATCTTGAACCCGCGCCCAACGCTCTGCGCCTGCCCACGCCGCAACCCAAAGCTCCTCCCAAAGTTGAGGATGCCGACGCGCCGATCGTAAAAATGGCCGCCTCCAGAGTGGATATTCCGGTGAACTCCGCCCCCGTCCTTCCCAAACAAGCGGTGAAGACTGACGTATTTTCCACCGGGAGTTCCGCAACTCCGACTACCGCTAGACCCGCGTCTCAGGTGCAAACCGGCGGCTTCGGCGATCCCAATGGAATTCCCGCGAAAGCCGGGCAGGGAAAGCCCGCCAACATCGCCGCCCTAGGCTCCTTCGATCTCCCCTCCGGCCCCGGCAACGGAAACGGAACGGGCGGTGCCAAAGGCGTAGCCGGAGTGGTCGCCAGTTCCGGTTTCGGCAACGGCACCGCCACGGCCGACACTCGGCCTCGCCCCTCGGGCACGGTGCAATCCAGCGGCTTCGCCAGCGCCGACGCTCCCGCTTCTCCCACACCTCGCTCTCGTCCGACGGAAACCGCAGCGAAAGTATTTCCCGCGGAAATCCTTTCCAAGCCCACGCCCATCTATACTCAGGAAGCGCGCAACTTAAGAATTGAGGGCGAAGTCCTTCTGGAAGTGGTGTTGGAAGCTTCCGGCAATCTGCGTGTGCTCCGCGTAGTCCGCGGCCTCGGCCACGGTCTTGACGACAGCGCGGTCAAGGCCGCCGAACAGATTCAGTTCAAACCGGCGATGCGGGATGGCCAGCCTTCCGATTCCACCGTCGTCTTGCACATTGTCTTTCAATTGGCTTAACTTATCGGTAAAGGTCTTTATGCGTATTTCTCGCTCGGGTTCGTGCTCTTGCTTTCTGTTGCTGCTCGCTTGCTTCACGGCGCTTTCGCAGAATGTATCCGCACAGGATGCCGCCTCGCAGGATTCCTCCTCTACCCCGGCCTCCATTGTGGAAGTCCCTCCCGCGCAGGGCTCTGGAAATCTTTCCGCGCAGCCTCCCGCTTCCTTCAACGATGTCATGGACCGAGTCGTTCAGCGCGAACATCTCTTTGTCGCCCAGATGCGCCACATGCGCCCCATGGTCGAAACCTATTTGCAGGATTTCAAAAACGACAAAGACGACAATGCTTATCCCGTAAAAGACCAGTACTTTCTCGGCCGGCTGAATATGAGCGATGGCCCGGAGGACACCTCCTTCATCGGACAGCCCGGCTTCGGCCACCGCATGCTCAACCGCCTAACCGGCCTCTATGCCATGCACTTCCTGCCGCTGGGTTTCGCGCAGATGGTCGTGCTTGATACCGACTTCCAGAAGAGGTATTACAAGTTCACTTTCGTGCGCCGCGAATTTCTCGGAGAGGTTCGCTGCCTGGTCGTCGATGTTGAACCGCGCGAGGGCTCCTCTATCCCCCGCTTTATGGGCAGAATCTGGATCGAGGATCAGGATTACAACATTGTCCGCTTCAACGGCACCTACTCGCCCCATCCCAAGAGCGGATTTTTTTTGCACTTCGACAGCTGGCGCCTGAACATGCGCCCCGGCACCTGGCTCCCGGCCTACATTTACAGCGAAGAATCTGACTTCAAGTCCGGCATCGTCAAGAGCCTGCACTTCCGCGGTCAAACCCGCCTGTGGGGATACGACCTGAAAGCGCTCAACAAAAATACCGAGTTCACCCAAATTCTGGTGGATTCTCCACAGGATTCGTCCGTGAAAGACCAGAGCGATGCCGGCGCCGACGCTCTGCCCGTAGTCGCCGAGCGCATGTGGGAACGCCAGGCCGAAGACAATGCCGTCGAACGCCTGCAGAAAATCGGCCTGCTTGCTCCTCCCGGCGATGTCGATAAAGTTCTGCAGACCGTGGTCAATAATCTGCTCGTCACCAACAACATTGACCTGCAGGGCGACATTCGCTGCCGCGTCCTGCTCACCTCTCCGCTGGAATCTTTCACCGTTGGTCACACCATCGTGATGAGCCGCGGACTGCTCGACGTATTGCCCGACGAAGCCTCGCTCGCCATGGTTCTGGCCCATGAACTCAGCCACATTGTCCTCGGCCACAAATTCGACACCAAGCTGGCCTTCAACGACCGCATGTTCTTTGCCGACGAGGATTCTTTCGCGCGTCTCGACTTCCGCCATCGCTCCGCCGATGAAGACGCCGCCGATGCTAAAGCCGTCGAGTTGCTCAAAAATTCTCCCTACAAAGACAAACTTGGCAGTGCCGGATTGTTCCTGAAAGCCTTGCAGGAGCGCGCCCCGGTTCTGCCCAACCTGATTCGTCCTCATCTGGGCAATAGCTTCGCCTCCAGCAAGAGCATTCGCATGTCGGCGCTGCTCGCCTCCGCCCCCGAATTGCAACCCCAACGCACCGATCAGATTGCCGCCCTGCCACTCGGCGGACGCATCAAACTCGATCCCTGGACCGATCAGGTGGAAATGGCAAAAGCCAAGCCCGTAGCTTTGACCTCACCCAAAGAGAAGCGGCCCTTTGAGATCACACCCTTTTTCCCCTATCTCACTCGCGTCTCCACCACTCGCACCGATAAGGTCGCCGTCACCGCTCCCGCCCCAAAGTAAAAGTGGCCGGAAAAGATGGTTTCTTTTCCAGCCACTCGATTGTTTCGAAAATTTATTGCCTCAAGAATTACGCCGTCAGGCGCACGCCGCACAACCAGAATTCCTTAGGCCGCGGCACTCCAGCGCCCTGTAATCGTGTCTCCACCCGCCAGCCCTTACTGGCCGTTGATGGCGCTGCCCACGTTCGAGAAGACGTTGTTGGCATTCGATCCGATCAGCCGGATCGTGCCCACTACGATCACTAGAATCACCGCCAGCATCACCGCATACTCCGCGATATCCTGACCGCTCTCGTCCTTCCAAAGTTTTTGCAGTATGTTTGCCACGGGCTCCGTCTCCTTAGATTATTTAGTCTGAACCAATCCCTCAATCTTCCACAGGGAAAAAGATCACCTAGCGTGACCGGATCAATTTGTATCCCGAGGCTGGTCTTGGGGAAATCATAACCGCAACCGACACCTTCGCCAATAGCCCGTCCGTGCCATCATTGTTACTTTAGGGCAGGGACCAGGTTACCGACGTAAAGCATCATCTTTATCCTATGCTTTTCAGCGGCAGCGATTGGTTGACCGCAAACAGCGCCAGTTCCAGCCGGGTCGATACCCCCAGTTTATCGAATATATTGCTCAAGTGGTGTTTCACCGTGTCTTCGCTGATCTTGAAGTATTCCGCAATCTCCTTATTGGAATACCCCGCCACCACCGCGGCAACAATCTCCAGTTCCCGCGGGGTCAGGCCAAATTTTTTCTGCCGCGCCTCATCGCTCGAGGATTGCACCAGCGTCCGCAGATACTGCACCAGGTTTGAAACGCTTTCGCGACCCACCCAGTACTCACCCGACATCACCGTCTGGATCGCCTTTAGCAACAACTGCGTGGCGGAATCCTTCAGCACTACGCCGCGCGCGCCCAATTGCAGCGCCTCCACAATCTGGCTTTTTTCCGCCGCCGCCGTTAGCAGGATCACCCGTACCGGCGTCGCATTCGTCCCCGTGCCCAGATCCCGCAATGCTTCCAGGCCAGGATGCTTCGGCATGGCCAGGTCCAGCAGCAGAATGTCCGGCTTCAACTGCCGCGCCAGCCTCACCGCCTCCGCTCCATCGGAGCCTTCGCCCACCACCTTCAAATCGGGCTCTGCCTCCAGCAGCCGTCGCAAGCCATCCCGGAAAATCGGATGGTCGTCCGCAATCACGATTCTCACTGTCTGTGACTTCTTAAAATTCATCGGTGACTTCTCCGCCTTTCGGAACCTTGACTTCCAGCCGCGTGCCCGCACCGGGATTCGATTCTACCGTGAGTGCGCCCGCAATCAAACGAACCCGCTCTTTTATAATGGCCGGCCCTCTTCCCATCTGGTCCAGTTCTTGTTGCGTCAAGCGTCCGGAAAACGGGAAGCCCTTGCCGTCGTCCTCCATGGTCAGGCTCCAGTGGCCGTCGCTCGAACTCAGCCGCACCAGCGCATGCCGCGCCTTGCTGTGCTTGCGCACATTCACCAAACCTTCCTGCACAATTCGCAGCAGTTCGCGGCAAACCCGGTCCGGCATTTCCAATTTCTCGATGTCGGTCACAAAGCGCGCCGAAATTCCCGTCTCCCGCTCAAAGCGCTCCACTGCATCGACGATCAGATTCAGCAATCTCCTCGAGTCCACATCGATCGACTTCATCTGCTGCATCAACTCCCGCAGCTTCAGCACTTCTTCCCGCAGCAGTCCTTGAATACGCCCCAATTCCCCGCCCACCACCGCCGGCGTCGTCTCCGCCTGCCGCCGCAAAACATCCACCTGCATCTCCACAGCAATCAGCGACTGCACCGCGCCATCGTGCAACTCCCGCGCAAAACGCGCCCGCTCGGCCGCTCCCGCCCGCCGCCGCAACCGATGCAGCAAATACACGTTGTACACCGCTGGCCCCACCTGCCGCAGCAGATCCAGCAAAAAGCGCAACTCTTCCTGCGTGTCCCCCTTCCACTTGGGATCGAAGACAAAGATGCGCCCTCGCCACTCGCCTCCGAAGACAAATGAAATCGCAATTAACGATTGAAACGGATGCCGCTCCCGCAACCGCTCCAGCGGTCCCGTATGGTTGGTGGGAACCTGATTGCCTTCCCGGTCCAGCGCCACCACCGACCAACGGTCCCCCTCGCCCGAGGCATAACAAACTTCTCCCGGAGCCTCCTCCAGAAACGCCTTCGCCTCCGTCGGTCGCGAATCCAGCCACACAAACTCTGCAGCTTGCCCCTCCTGGCGGCGCAACTCTCCCAGAAAGGTGCGATGGCTGTGAATCTCCTGCGATGCCACCAGCAGCCGCGTCGCATGATATATGTTCACGATCTCGCCGCACATCTGCTGCAGAGTTCCCGTAAGCCCGGCTTCCACCCGCACCTTCGCCAGCATGCCGGTAACTACGGCCTTCTCTGCCCGCAGCCGCCTTTGCTGTTGCGCCAGATAGCCCAGCAGCAACCCCATCACCAGCAGATAGACCGAGAGCATAAACAGGCGCTTCGGCTCGAACTCGTTGACGTTCACCTGCAGGCCCGACAGCACCTTCCAGGGCTCGCTGTTTCCGCGCGTCGCCCATGCGTGCAACAGCACGAAACTCTCGATCCAAAGCAAAGCAACTTCTGCCGCCGCCGTGCTTAGCGTCTCCCATAACCCCCAGCGATACGCGGAAGCCGCCAGCACAAAAAAGAAGAAGAGGAAAAACGGGCTTCTGGGTCCCTCGGCAAACACCGAGATGAATGCCGGCCATATGATATCCGCGGAGTGGACAAGAATTCGAAAGGCTGGCGTGGAGTGCTTTTTCCGCCGCAGCAACGTCATGACCAGCACGCCATGGATCAGATACAGTCCCAGCAAACCGTACGCCACCGGCGCATGCCCCAACTGTGTGGGATCCATGTAGATCGCCGCCAGCGCGGAAACCGCCAGAAATACCCGGGCCGTGGCCAGCCATCGTTCAATACGGCGAACTTCGCTGGGGTCGCTGGCTCCTTGCGCTTTTCCCAGAAAACGTTGTTTTACGTCGACGTGCAATTGCAATCACTTTCCTTGCTGGTCCGCGTGAATCTGATCCGCATTAATCAGGAGTGTCTCGCATACTATTGATAAGAAAGGCAGGGAGCAAGCAAAACTTTTCCCGCCCCTATCTCCTCCCCAGTGATATCCGGCCCCTTGGTTTTTGCCCACCGCGCAACTGACGCGAGCCTGCATTGTTTTCCGGTACCACATGGTTACTTTCGTAATCCGGATGTTCCCCCATCCCAGTCTAGAATGGCCACGAGGATTCTCTCTTGCCGCGTTCCAAGTCCAACCTCAGGACGACCAAATTCTGGTCGGCCATGGTCGCCGCTTGCCTGACGACCCTGGTCCTGGCTGCGCTCCTCTTTCATCAATCCTTTCGCCTGACCGCTTTCAGCGATATCATCCAGTGCCTCCTGCTTTTCTCCGGAACCCTCGCCTTCATCCCTCACGCTCTCCAGTCCCGCGGCCGCCTCCGCCTGTTTTGGATCTTGATGGCCTCCGGCATCGCTCTCTGGTTTTCCTACCAGCTCTTCTGGACTTATTACGAAGTCTGGCTGCACACGGATGTTCCTGACCTGTGTGCCGCGGACATGATTCTTTTCATTCACATCGTGCCCATGATCGCCGCCCTGGCGCTGCGTCCCGACGCTCCGGAAGATGAATACGCCGCCCGCCTTCGCCGCCTCGATTTTGCCTTGCTCATTCTCTGGTGGGGATTTCTCTATCTTCTCATCGTCATTCCGTGGCAATACGTGCTGCCCAGCGTGGAGGCCTATAACAACAATCTTAACCAGCTCTACCTCATCGAGAAGCTTGCCTTCCTCGCCGCACTGGCCGGGTCATGGGTACGCAGCCAGGGCCGCTGGAAAAAATTTTATGCCAGCCTCTTCGGCGCCAGTCTTATTTACGCCGCCAGCTCACACGTCGCCAACTGGGCCATCAACCGCCACCTCTATTACAGCGGAAGCCTTTATGACGTTCCTCTGGTGGTTTCTATGGCCTGGATTACCTGGATCGGCCTGTGGTCCCGCGAACATGAACCGCAAGCCGGCGTGCGCAGCACCTCCACCTGGCATAGCGTCTGGCTGGCCCGCGTCGGCATGATTGCCGCCTTTTCCCTTCCCTTGTTTGCCGCCTGGGCTCTTCTCGCTACCGCGGTTCCCGCTCCCATCCGTTCCTTCCGCCTGCTCTTGACTCTGGCTGGCGCACTCGCCATGGGCATGATGGTCTTCGTGCGTCAGCATCTGCTGGACCGCGAGTTGCTCCGCCTGCTTACTCACTCGCGCGAATCCATCGCCAACTTAAAACGTTTGCAGGTGCAGATCACCGAATCCGAAAAACTTGCTTCCATCGGACAGCTGGTCGGCGGCGCAGCTCACGAGCTCAACAATCCCATCACTGCCATGCTCGGCTACTCCGACCTGCTTCTCACCACAAACCTTACTCCCGAGCAAAGCGACCTGGCCGCCAGAATTGGACAGAACGCCCGCCGCACCCGCGCTCTTGTCGCCAGCCTCCTTAGTTTCGCCAAGCAGGGTCCCGCCACCATGGGCGCCATCGATCTCAATGCGCTGTTGCGCACCGCCGTCAAGCTTTCGCAGCCGCAATGGCAGGGACTCAAGATGGAAGTCCACAGCGAAATTCCGCAGCAACTGCTCCAGGTTCGCGGCGACTCCAATCAGTTGCTTCAGGTTTGTGTGCAAATCATCAACGATGCCTTGCACGCCGTCCATCAGAAAAACATCGGCGCGCTTAGCATTTCTCTGCAAAGCAAGGATGGCTTCGCGGTCATCACACTTTCCGAGGTCGCTTCATCGCAAAATCCGGTGGAAGCCGACTCTGCCACCGGTGCCGACCAGACTCTCTCTGGCCTTGGCTTGAACGCCTGTCAGGGAATCCTGCAGCAGCATCACGGACGCATTACCTGCCAACGCCACGCCGGCAAGGGTATCACCATCCGGGTCGAGCTCCCCCTCATCCCTCCGGCAGTGCCGGAGAAATCGTCTCCAGAAGGGGTTCCGGTAATGTGGAGCCCTCAACCGTCCGCTTAAGCTGACCGCACGCCGCGTAGATATCGCGTCCCCGCGGGCGCCGCACATAAGCTGGAATTCCCCCCGCCCGCAGAATATTCTGGAACGCGGTCACGCGCTCCGCACTCGGGGTCGTAAACTCAATCCCCGGCCCCGGATTCAGCGCGATCAGGTTCACCTTGCAGCGCATCCCGCGCAACAACTCCGCCACTTCCCGCGCATTCTCCGGATAATCATTCACTCCGCCCAGCAAAACATATTCGAACGTGATCCACTCGCGGGTGCGCAGCGGAAACTCCCGCGCCGCCGCCATCAGCATCTCCAGATTCCATTTCTTATTCAGCGGCATGACCTGCGTGCGCAATTCATCATTCGGCGCATTCAAAGAAATCGCCAGCTTCGGCCGGATTTTTTCTTCCGCGAAATCGCGGATCCGTGGCACGATCCCCGCCGTCGAAACCGTCATCCGCCGCTCCACAATGCCCACACCCTCAACCAGTAAGCGCGAAGCCTTGATGAAATTGTCGTAATTCAAAAAGGGCTCGCCCATCCCCATGAAAACCAGATTGATGCGATCCTCCTGCGGCGACACTCCCTGATCTTTCAAAACCGCGCAAACCTGCCCCACAATTTCTCCGGCAGTCAAATTCCGCTTCACGCCAAGTAGCGCCGTCAAACAAAACTGGCAATCCACCGCGCAGCCGACTTGGCTGGAAATACAGATCGTCGACCGCCCCGCGCTCGCTTTGCCGCCTTGTCTTGTATTGCTGGCTTGTTTTGAAAGGGCGCGGCTCCCAGCCGCGCCGTACGCCGCGTCAAAATTAACCGCGGCTTTAGCCGCTGCGGTATTTGCCACGGAGCCTTCCGCCTCCGCCCCCGCCTCACTCCCATCCCCTGCTTCTCCTCCATCTCCCTCGGGCATCCACACCGTCTCCACACTCTGCCCATCGCCAAACCCAATCAAATACCGCACCGTTCCATCCACCGACTCGAACTTCTGCTCAATCCGCGCCACCCCAATGGATACGCCACTCTGCGTTAGCCGCTCGCGAAACTCCTGCGGCAAAGTAGAAATCTCCTCCAGCGTCTCAACCCGCTGCCGGTACACCGCATCCATAATCTGCTTGGCGCGATAAGCGGGCTCACCCGCTTCGCTGACAAGCGCGCCAATCTCCTCGCGGTTCATGCCCAGCAGCGATAATGCGTCCCTCAAAACCATAAGTTAATAATTGATAATTACACGTAACACGATGAT
The DNA here is from genome assembly GCA_963758565.1 of uncultured Acidobacteriota bacterium. Classification (GTDB taxonomy): domain Bacteria; phylum Acidobacteriota; class Terriglobia; order Terriglobales; family Acidobacteriaceae; genus Sulfotelmatobacter. The sequence continues at coordinate 274,426 of CAVWVX010000004.1, forward strand.
TCTAATACACTAAACTAATTGCCGGTGCCTCGGTTAAACTGTGTAACAATACTCCCTTACGTCCTTCTCGCAGCTTTTGCATCGAATCAAGAGTAATACACTTCGGGAAGGACCACCGCCACAAATCATGGTAAAAGAAGTCCGCAATATTCGTCGTCAGGTTTTGCCTCACGGCCTCACCGTCATTACCGAGCAGATGGAGCACATCCGCTCCGCCTCCATCGGCATCTGGCTTGAAACTGGCTCGCGCGATGAGACGCCGCAGGTCAACGGCATCTCCCATTTTATCGAACACATGGTCTTCAAGGGCACCAAGCACCGCACGGCCGAGGAGATCGCCCGCCAGGTCGATTCCATTGGCGGCAACATGGACGCCTTCACCTCCAAAGAATGTATCTGCTTTAACGTCAAGGTGCTGGACGAAAACGTTCCCGTCGCCCTTGAGATTCTCACCGACCTGGTTTTGCATCCGACCTTCACCGCCGAAGACATCGCCCGCGAGCGCGGCGTGATCCTTGAAGAGATTAAAATGGACGAAGACAATCCTGATTACCTCGTCCACGAAATCTTTACCCAGAACTTCTGGAAAGATCACCCCCTGGGCAAACCCATCCTCGGCACCAAAGAAACGGTGAAGAAGTTCGAGCGCGAGGCCGTGCTCGAAACCTATACCCAACGCTTTGCTCCGGGCAACATCGTCGTCGCCGCCGCCGGACATCTTAACCACGAGCAGTTCGTCGATCTGGTCGTGAAGCACTTCGAACACCTGAAGCCCGCGAAGAACGGATTCCACTCCGCTGAGCCCAAAACCTTCCCGCGCATTGTGCTGCGCAATAAGAAAGCTCTCGAGCAGGTGCAACTCTGCATCGGCGTTCCGGCATACCCGATCGCGCATGAGAAGCGCCACGCCGGCTACATTCTCAACACCCTGCTCGGCGGAGGCATGAGCTCCCGCCTTTTCCAGAACATCCGGGAACGCCAGGGCCTCGCCTACTCCATCTACAGCGACCTCAACCCTTACCGCGACACGGGATGCATGGCCGTCTACGCCGGCACCTCGCTCGCCTCGGCTAACAAAGTTGTAAAAGCAGTGGTCAACGAGTTCCGCGACCTGAAGAACAAGCCCGTGCCCGAAGAAGAGCTGCGCCGATCCAAAGATCAGCTCAAAGGCAGCCTGATGCTCTCGCTCGAATCGAGTACCGCCCGCATGTCGAATCTGGCGCGGCAGGAAATGTATTTCGATCACTTCCAGGACCTCGACGAGCTCATCGAAAAAATCGAAGCCGTCACTGCCGAAGATTTGCAAACCATCGCCCAGGAATTCTTCAAGACGGAATCAATCGCGGTGACCGCGCTCGGCAATCTAAGCGGCCTGAAGATTTCCCGCGATCAACTAAACTGCTGATTGAATTACCGAAAATGAGGTGCCCCACTTCTCGCATGTTTTGCGGGAAGCGGGAACCATCGCCCTTGCGCAACCTCTGGAGAACCCATGTCCTCTCAACTCACCTACGATCCCGCCCGCACCGCCGTCCTCTGCATGGACTATCAGAACGGCATCCTCTCTCGTCTCGCCCAACCGGACGACGCACTTCTTCGCGCCGCGAGTGTCCTTAAACACGCGCGCGAGGCAGGTCTACCCGTGATTTACATACAAGTCGGATTCCGTCCCAACTTTCCTGAGATCGGCACGCGCAACGCCTCGCTCAACGCCATGCGCAGCCTGCCCCATTTCCAGCAACTCTTCACCGGCACGGGCAATGCCATTCACTCTGCGGTGGCGCCCGAAGAAAACGACATCGTCATCATCAAGCACCGCATCAGCGCCTTTGCCGGCACTGACCTCGAAATGATTCTGCGCGCCAAAGAAATCGATACCCTGATTCTTTTCGGTATCGCCACCAGCGGTGTCGTTCTCTCCACTGTCCGCCATGCCGCCGACGCCGACTACCGCCTCATCGTCCTCAAAGACTGCTGCGGCGACGCCGACCCGGAAGTCCACGCCTGCCTGATAGAGAAAGTCTTCCCCCGCCAGGCCACCATGATCTCCGCCGCGGATTTTCTTAACTCCGGCCAGCCCGTCAAGAGCTAACACTACTAAAGACCGATCCCGAACCCGCCGATGTTCTTTCCAAGTGCTTGCGGAGAGTTCCGCCGCAAAATCAACTTATGGGGACAGCCGCGACTCCCGGTGCTTCAGCCAGCAACGAAACCACCTCTCAGCTGGACAACAGTGAAGAAGCCGCCAGTCTCAACGAGATCATCGAAGGCCGCGCCCCACTCTCCCATCGCCTCTGCGGCAACCACCCCGTCATTTCGCAGATCAACCGCCTGGCCGACATGTTCCGCAACATCCTCATCCGGGCCCGAGGCATGAGCGCTACCAGCGCCATCGGCGCCGTCCGAATGAGTTCGCTAGTCAAAAGCGCGCTCACCGGTTCTCAGGCGCAAGGCGAGCTTTCCTCGCAGATTTTCGCGCGCTCGCAGGAGGCCAGCGCCTCCGCCGCCACCGTCCACGTCAACTCCGCGGCCATCGCCGAAATCTCCGCCGCCAACCTGGCCCTCGCCGAAAGCGCCATGAACAAACTGCGAGAAGTGAACCAACGGGTGGTGGAAGTCAGCGCCCACTTCGAGGACTTCAAGAAGACCATCCGGCTGCTCGACGAAAGCGCTGCGCAAGTTTCAAAAATTTCTTTGCTGATTAACGGCTTCTCCGACCAGACCAATCTGCTTTCCTTGAACGCGACCATTGAGGCCGTCCATGCCGGCGAGCACGGTCTCGGCTTCGCCGTGGTGGCCGGCGAGGTTCGCAAACTTTCCAAGAGCGTGAAGTCTGCCTCCAACACCATCTCCAGCAACATTTCCCAAATCATCACCCTGGCTAAGGACACGCAGAAAAAGTCTTCGGCTATCGAGAGCAGCATTCAGCGATCGAAGGCGCTGGTCGAAGACTCAGTCGCCGACTTTCAGCAGATGACCACCGACCTGAAAGCCACCGCCGGCAAAATTGAAGAGATTTTCGCCGCCACCGACTCGCTCAAGGCCAGTAATCTAGCCGTCCACCAGCTCGCCCAGCAGATTCAGCAGTCCAGCAAGCAAGTGGTAGAGCAGGTGCAAAGCACCGACACATTCGCCGCCGAGCAGCGCGAGAATGCCGAACGCATGCAGGCCATGCTGGCCCAATTTAAGACCGGCAACACCCCCTTCGACCGGATTGTCCAGATCGCCGAGCACTACCGCGAAACCGTGGCCGCGCATTTGGAAAATCTGGCCACTCAAGCCATCAACGTCTTCGATCAGCACTACCAGATCATTCCCAACTCCAATCCGAAGCGTTACAAAACAAGCTACGATCACTTATGCGAAAGGACACTACAGGCCGCCGGTGACGCCACCCTGCAAGAAGGCGCCGGTATCGTTTACGCCCTGGCCATGGATTCGAACGGCTACGCCCCGGCCCATAACAGTAAGTTTTCCCATCCCCCCACCGGAGACTACGAAAAAGATCTCGCGGCCACGCGCCATAAACGCATCTTCGACGACATGGTCGGCCTGAAGCTGGCGAAAAACCGCGAGCCCAGCCTGTTTCAAACCTACCTGCGCGACACCGGAGAAATTCTCGGCGACCTCTCCATGCCCGTCATGGTTCGCGGCAGGCACTGGGGCGCCGTCCGTTTGGGCTTCGACCCCAAACTCGTCATCGCAGCCAATTACAAACGCTGATTCGTCTCGATTGCCCCATCCGCCGCAAACCGAATCTCTCCCTGCGCGCCGTACGATTTCAGGAGCCACTGTAACTTTTCACTGTGCCGGCTCATCCCATCTGCGCCTGCAGGTAAACCTGCCGGACACTCAACTCGAGATTTTTTCCAAGGAGAAAACTATGAAGAAGTTCTTCGGCAGTCTGACACTGGCGTGCGCCTTGTTGCTATCGATGGCGGCCTTCGCCCAGGATTCCATGAAGCAGGACAACGACAGCACCAAACAAGACAGCATGAAAAAAGACGACAACATGAAGCACGATGACATGAAAAAAGATGACAAGAAGACGAAGAAGGCCAAGAAAGACCAGATGAAAAAGGACGACAGCATGAAGCACGACGACATGAAGAAGGACGACACCAAAAAAGATGAAATGAAGAAAGACGAGATGAAGCAGAACTAGCGGTCGAGCCGGTCGCTCAGCAGTCTTGTCATCCCGAGCGCAGCGAGGGAGCTTGGTTCCCGCCTTCGGTATTTACGCTGTTGGCCAACACCAAGTTCCCTTCTTTCGCCTCGGGATGACATGATGGCCAGGACAACAGGTGCGGTAAGACGAGATAAGGTTATGAATACGCAGGAGATCGCGGCGATGACTTGGCGTTAGCCCGGAGCAATGGGCCGCGTCGAAAGTTCCGTGCATCGAGCCGGAATGCCATTTTGCCATCCGACCGAAACCTGGGATGCCCCGCAAATCGATTTGTAGGCCCCTAGGAGGCATTCAAATGGCAAGATGGTGGTTGGGGTCCTCCCGAAAATAACTATCGCTCTGCGCGGTAGGCAAATCGATTCACCTCCCGGATTAAAAACGATCGTTTGGAATCAACGAGTTAGCGGGGAGCACCTTATAACTTCGAGATATAAGCCAAAGAATCAACGACTTGCGAGCTTCCGGCGCTTACTGTCCCGCCACGCTAAGAACTTCTTCGTGGTCTTCGTCTGGCTCAGCTTCAGCGACTTGTTGTCCCGAAGTCCCCAACACCGCCGTCTTCAGATATTGTCTTAAGCATCGCGTGCACGGCATATACCCTTCCTGCATTGCCTCTTTCGCCGTGAGAGTGCGCTCGGTCGCTTTGTCGTGGATGAAAGGACATCCCGCCACATGAAATAATTTTGCGCCGGACGAGACCACGACCACGAGGTCGGGAGGAATGTGATTAGCCGGTTCGGCATGATGTGATCTCACAAAACGTCCGTGAGTCAGCGAACTGGTCAGCATCATGCCCGCCGCGATGATCAGCATGGCCGCCAGCGGAACCAGCCACGCCGACATGCTTGACCAGACACTCGTCTTCGTTCCCGCTGCGCCTTGGGCGAGGCGATCTTCAAGCCTTCGGCCAAAACCCGCCGGCACTTCCAGCATGCGCTCATCGCCATAGAGCGCGACCACGTTCCTGGTCCCGGCGAGCACGGAGGCACAACGGGCGCAGCTCTTGAAATGCTCGTCCATTGCTGAACGCTGCGCCGCGTCGACTTCTCCGTCAATGTAATTTGAAATCTCGCGCCATACATTTTCGCAACTCGTAGTGTGCTCTACCATGGCTTGGTTCCCTTCTCGAATGGCAGACGGCTGAACCAGCCCTGCTCCCATCCGGCGGCCAGCAGATCGCGCAGCATCAGCCGCGCCCGCAACAGCCGCGTCTTCACCGAAGCGGCGGTAATGCCCAGCGCCTCGGCGGTCTCCTGAATATTCAAATGCTCCATATCGCGCAGCATAAAGACTTCGCGATACTTGCGGTCGAGCGTGCCCAGAGCCTCGGCCAAGCGCAGCCGTACCTCCTTGCGCTCCAATGCTTCCGAGGGAATTTCGCGCCAGTCGGCAAAATCGCGCGGCGCGTATTCACTGCCTTCCTCTTGCCGGTTGTCCAGTCCTTCCATGGGCACGGTTCGCTCCCTTCGCCGGCGCATCAGCGCTTGGTTGACGGTGATCTGGATAAGCCAGGTGCTGAAGCGGGCCTCGGCGCGAAATTGCCGGATGTTAGCGAAGGCCTTCAGCATAGCCTCCTGTGCAGCATCTTCGGCGTCCTCCTCATTGCGCAGGATGGCAAGAGCAGCGGCGTAGACCCGGCGCTCGTAGGGCCGCACCAGTTCATAAAATAATTCCGATTGCCCGCCCTGCACGCTGGCAATGAGCTGCTGCTCGCGCGTGGGAACCTGCACCGGATTGTTCACCGCCATCACTGGTTCGGACATTGAAACTTGCAATCCCCGGCGGAAGTCTTTGCCCCACCTCGCTACTGGGTACTCGGTACTGGGTACTCCCTTTAATACTCTGGATCTTTCTTCCAGCCGGTGAGCATGGAATAGAAATTATTCCAGCCGTGAAGGATCACCATCACGAGATGGCCGAGCACGAAACCCAGAATGGCCCACATGATAGCGAAGTGCCAGATGCGCGCCCAGTGAAAGCCGCCCATCAGCGAGCCCAGCCAGGAAAATTGCACCGGCTTCCATACCACCAGCCCAGTGAGCACGGAAAGAATGCCGAGGCCGATCGCGGTAGTGTAGGCGTGCTTCTGCAATGGGTTGTAAGCTTCGCGAACCGGCGGCTTCGGTCCAAAGAAAAAATAATGCTTCACCATCGGCCACACGCCCGGGACGTCGCGCCGCGTGAACAGAACCTGGCGATAATTTCCGCTGAAGAGTTGATAGCCGAGATAAAGAATGCCGGTGGCCATGTAGATCCACATAAAGGTGAGGTGCCACTGCAGCGCGCCGCCCAGCCAGCCGCCGATGGCGAAGGCTTTGGGCCAGTGCAGCAAATCCTTCTGCGGAATTTTTGCGCCGAAGCTGGGGAAGGCGCGGAAGATTTGCAGTCCGCTGCCGACCATTATGAAAAGCGCGACAGTATTGATCCAGTGGGTCAGGCGGACGATGAAAGGGTGCTCGTAAACGGCACGGGCTACGACGACGGTAGGCTGCTCGTCACCTTCGGCGGGCTTTACGGAGGGTTCGATGATTTCGACTACGCTGCTCATTGCTCGACCTCAGGGGCTAAAGCTCAATTTCATTTACCCGCGTAACGGCAAGGCTGAAGCCGTGCCCTTCCCGACCCAGCCGGTCACAACCCATAAAACCAGTTGTAACCTTGATCTTCCCAGTAGCCGACGCGGTCGCGCAGGTTGGTTACTTTTAAATCAGTGATGTACTTGGCCTGCTTGTAGCCCACTTTCGTGGGAATCTGCAGGCGCAGCGGAGCGCCGTGCTCGCGGGTAAGCGGTTGCTCATACATTTCGTAGCAAAGCAAGGTCTGGGGATGCAGGGCGGTTTCCATGTCGAGCGATTCGTAATAATCGTCGGCGCAATTCACCGTGATGAAACGCGCGGTAGTGTCGGCGCCGATGGCCGTCAGAAAATCGGAGAGGCGCGCGCCGCCGAAGCGGCCAATCACGTCCCAGCCTTCGACGCAGATGTGGCGCGTGTTCTGGCGGTAGCGCGGCAGCGATTGAATCTGCGCCAGCTTGTATTGGCCGGGCTTTTGCACCGCGCCACTTACTGTGAGCGTCCACTTGTCGAGGTCCACTCCGGGATCGTCGACGTCATAGCCGTTAATGGGAAATTTTTCGAAGGGGGCGACGGCAGCGTTGTCGAAGGTGGGCGCCAGATGGCCGGAGCGAAAAAGTTTTGCCTGTGCCCAATCGCTGAAGCCGAGGCCTTTCTTCAGCAGACTCTCCTGCAGTTTGGGCAGGGCGAAGGCTCCCAGCGCCAAGACCGGGGTGAGCTTGAGCAGTTCGCGGCGGCCTAGCTGGCGAAATTTTTTATCGTCCATTTGGCCAGTCTTTATCGGGCGAGCGGGTTTGGCGTCGTTCATGAAATTCACATTGGGCGCTAGGCTTCGGCAACATCAACTCGGCAACCGGCCCGCACATGGGATTCACGAGTCTCTCCGAAAGTTTCACTGGACACAAGTTTCAGTCAGGAGCCGGTTGCAGGCGCGGGAAAATCATACCTTTTTTGCCTCTCTTCGCGTGCAGCTTTTGCTGGTCTTTGCATGATTTTCGAGGCATACTAGGGCAGCGCTTCTCGCAGAAACGCGGGCCTGCATGTCAAAACCGGAAAGCATCCTACGAAAAACCGATCGTTCTGCGCGCGAGATGATAGAAGAATCGCGGGCCAGACTTCAGTCTCCGGTGGAACAGGATCCCCGGCAGCGAAGCCTGATGGGCGGAGCACTCTTTCTGCTGCTGCTGGCCCTGGGTATAGTGTTGTGGCACGACCGGCAGTTCTGGTTTCCGCAAGATCAGGATGCGGCGTTGGAAGCTGAGCAGAGTTCGCCGGCAGCGAACAGCGGCGCAGCGCAACCCCCGAGTTCGATGGCGCAACAGAAAAAGACTGCGAAAGCTAAACATAGCGCAGCGACGCAGTCATCGCCTTCGACAAAGACTTCGGCTTCTGCTTCGGCGAATTCTAATTCGGCTTCTCCGAACGAACAGCAGACGCCCGCGGCTGAGGCAAACCAAAGTGCGGGCGAGCAGGGACCTCCGGGCGCAGTCATCGGCGCGCGAACCGTGTTGCCTCCGCTGGAAGTAGAAGTGGTCGCCGGCGACCGGCACCGAACGGTGCGGCCGGGAAGCAATGCGATCCACGTGGAGTTGCAGCCGGATGTGCCGACTTCTGCTGGAGCTCCTGCCACCGCTGCGCCCGCCAATTCCAAGAGCGCCGCTTCCCAAAGTGCGGCGGCTGTAACCAGCGAGGCGGCCGAGCGAGTGGAGATGTCGGACAGCACCGCGGCCAATGTGGCGGCGCCGGTGCGGCCGGATTATCCGCTACTGGCGCGGCAAATGAAGGTGGAAGGTTCGGTGATCCTGCAGGCGCTGATCGGCAGAGATGGCGAGATTCAGAATCTGCATGTGGTAAAGGGGCCGCACATTCTGGCGGCGGCGGCGGAAAACGCAGTGCGGCAGTGGCATTTCAAGCCGCACTTCGAGGGCGGTGAAGCGGTGGAAACGCAGGCCAAGATTACGGTGAACTTCACCATTTCGACGAATTGATAAAACCGTCGTTAGTCGTTGGTCGGTGGCTTTTCGCCGTGGGCGTTTGGAACGATGCCCCGTTTCCAGCAACGTCCCCGGCATCCGGATTGTAGGCGTTGATCTCTTGCAAAGCAGACTGTGAGTGACTATCCTGCGGCAGTCCATTCGTAGGAGGTCCGATGAAACTACCGTTTCTCGTCGCTGTTCTTTCGGCCGGCATGCTTTTCGCCGCACCGTTACGGGCGCAGAACGCCTTTATGCCAGATCAGGTGAAATGGGGACCGGCTCCGCCATTCCTTCCTGCAGGAGCACAACTGGCAGTGCTCGAAGGTGAATCCCATGGGAACGTCGGGAGATTACACCATTCGTCTGAAAATGCCGGATGGATACAAAATCGCTCCTCACACCCATCCACAACGAGAGAACGTGACAGTTCTTTCGGGTACGCTGAAAGTTGGCATGGGAGATAAATGGGATGACAGCAAGACGACAAAATTTCCTGCCGGCAGCTTTGCCTTTCTGGACCCGAGCATGCATCACTTTGCCGGCGCATCGGGGGAAACTGTGATTCAGATTCACGGTCAAGCACCGGTGAAGTTTAATTACATCAACCCCGCCGACGATCCCAGCGCAAAGTAAAGGTTGGAGGAAAGAAAGGGCTCGGCGTTGCACCGAGCCCTTTGCCACTCACGACTGTTGTAAATCCCACACTGCGTCCTCCGGACCGCTGCCATGTTTCGCGGCTAGGGGGTGATTTCAAAGACGGTGCCGCGGCCCTTCGATCCGCCGCCCTCGATGGTCGTGCCGTATAATTTTCCGGAGACGTTAAGCATGGCTCCGCTGCCCGGAGCCGCTCCGTCGGCGCCGCCGGCGAAGTTGTGCAGAATAGTCAAAGTCCAAGTGCCGTTGCCGTTCGGCGAGACTTCATACGCAACGCCGTTACTGCCAGTTGCCGCAGCCGTTCCGAAAACATTTCCCGCCGCATCGACCGTGATGTTGGCTTCCGGCAGGCAGGCAGGAGAGCACGACGATGGAAAATCCACGATGTCGCGTTCTGTCCAACCGCCGCCCGGCGAAGGGGAAAGCTGGTAGACCGTGCCATATCCTTCGGCTCCTCCCCCGGCCGTAACGCCGTACAAGTTTCCAGCGGAATCGAAGACCACGCCGGACCATGGGTCAGCGGGCCCAGGCCCTGGGTCTTCACCGAAGGTGTAAAGCGTGGTCAGCGTCCACGGGCCCTTCGTAGTCGGAGAGAGCTTGAAGACGTAAGGGCCGTTGTCTCCCTGGTCACTTACTCCGTAGAGATTACCTGCGGAGTCCAGTGCCAGCGGGAAGTTCAAATCGTTCCACAGCTTTTGCTTGTAGGGCAAGGAAAAGAGAATCGATTCGCTCCAGCCACTGCCGCCGGAATAAGGGGTGAGTTTGAAGACAACTCCGACGTTTTTGAGGCCGCCTTGCTGGGTGGTGCCGTAGAGATTTCCCGCAGCGTCCATGGTCAGAGTCGCGCCCGGATAGGCTCCGTCCGTGCCATTGCCGGTGAAGTTATGAAGTACCTGCTTCCGCCATGTGCCATTGGAAATTTTCTTAAGCTCGTAGACGGTGCCGTAGTAAGAGGTGCCGCCGAAAAGGCAGGTGCCGTAAAGGTTGCCGGAGCCGTCCATGATAAGACCCGCTATCGGAGTACCGTCGCTGAGGGAAGTGAATTCGTGCAGAATCTTCAGCGTATAGGTTCCGTCAGCAGACGGGCTGAGTTCATAGGCCGCACCTTCCTGATTGCTGCCGGCGACTCCGTACAGGTTGCCTGCGGAGTCCATGGTTAAGCTGCCGATAGGTGTCTGGGCTCCGTCGCCGGTGGTGAAATCGTAGAGCACGCTTTCGGATTGTGCGCTGGCGGGCTGGGCAAACATGATGAGCAGTGCCAGAGCGGCGAACAGATTCAATCCGAGCGTAAGATTCCGCTGGGCTGAGAGCAGTGGTGCGTTCTTCATCAACTTGACTCCTGGGGAGCGAAACAATCGCGCTTCTGGGATGTTTGGGAGCGGACGGGAAAAGAAATCGAAGGGTAACCCGCAGCGCTCCCCAAGTGCTGCATGCAACACAATGTTAGCCTAGCCGCCAGCCGCTGTCTTCCACAGAATTGAGCTTTTATCAGCGGATTGATGCAATTCGGTGGGCCTGTGGACTTGGGTGAACTTGCCAAGGTCACTGCCGGACTCACGGTTGGAAAATCATTGGACTGGTTGACCGGGCCTCCCCGGCTTCTGGGTCAAAACGTGAAATCACCTGGTTACTTTAATCTCCCGTCTGAATTCGCCACGATTCAAAAGCTCTGATGTGCTAACTTTTCTAACCATGCGACGACCAGTCCTAATCGTCATTGACATGGTGAACGATTTTCTTGAGAAATGGCCACCAGCCTCGAGGCAACAACTGGTCCGGTCGATCAACGACCTCGTTGGCCTGCTGCGTCCACGTGGGCACCCAATCATTTGGGTTCGCCAGGAGTTTGAGCCTGATCTCAGCGACGCCTTTCCGGAAATGAGAACTAAAGGTATTCGGATCACCATCAAAGGGACGGCCGGATGCCAGATCGCCGCGGATCTGGCGGTGGCTTCATCCGACCCCGTGCTGATAAAGAAACGCTACAGCGCCTTCTATCAAACCGCGCTTGATGCGTTGCTCCAACGATTACGGCCTGACTCAATTATTATTGCCGGGATTAATACGCACGCCTGCATCCGCTCGACGGCCATTGATGCATATCAGAGAGATTGGGAAACCATTGTCGCGGAGGACTGCGTCGATTCCTACGACCGGGAACACCATGACATTTCGATGAAGTACATGAAAGACAAAATCGCCGCCGTTATGAGCAACCAAGAAATTCTCACTGCACTTGAAGCAAACTAGACGGTCCGCGTTGCCGCCGTGTTGGTTAAATCCGCCATGGCGCGTACCGGCTGCCAGGCTTTAGGGGCGGCTTTAGTTTCGCTGCACAACACGGATGGTGAGGGCAAAACCAGGATTTGCATCTTGGATCTCAGACGCGTTGCCGCTGGCAATCTGAACAACGTGCGGAATCTTGATCTGTGCCTCTCCGGCGGAGCGGGCGCGGAAGCGATAAATCTGTCTGGGGCCGCCGGGATTCTGCTGTTTCGCAAACGCGACGCCGTCGAACTGGATTGCCGTTGAGGATATCGTCGGAGAACCGTATTGTCCCGGGCCAATGGTTTGCAGGGTTATCTGTATGACTTGACCAACGCGGGCGGACACCCTGTCTCCATTGTTGCCGTTATGGAGATACAGCACAGGTGGTTCGGGACTCGATGGAGGAGCCGTTGTCTGCGCGTTGCTCACCCAGTGAAGGACACACAGTAGAACCAGAGAAGAGCCTGCCGAACGGAAGTATTTCATCGAGCGCACCCTCATGAAATCTTCTGCTGTATACGGTGAGAACGTTCACGAGGCCAAGTCTTGCATGCCGGATCGCTGTGAAAAAATCGCGCTTGCGATGATTCACCTTGCGCCGGGCTCGAGAGTGAAAATGGCAGTTCACAAGAGTTGGAGCGAGGTTCGCTCAAATCCAGATAAACTGGCGCGAGGGCCGTTCCTGTGACCGACTGTTTATGAAAGGGCGCATGGCTGAACAGAATTGTGCGAGGATCCGCCTTGACTTGCTGCTCACGGTTCAGTCCTTCCAAAAAGGAGTCTAAGAATCATTACCCCCAAGCCGACGCCGCAGAAAAAGACTGTAAGAGCGTAGCTGGTTTGCGGATAGGCACGAGGCGGCAGGCTGTGCGTGAGCGCGTTCACCAGTCCGCTACTGGTGTTGAAGAAAGCGTGAAGCAGGATGGCGACAAAAATGTTGAACCGCGAGATATTCGCCGCCGCTGTCAATAGAAACGAAACTCCAATTTCGATCAAAAAGAACTGCCACGGAGAAGCTGTGGTCCACCCTTGTAGGTAGAACAACGGGGTGTGCCATGCGGCCCACAACGGCGCAAGAATCAGGGTCGCCAGATATGGACCGAAGCGCTGCTGCAACCTGGGAAGAGCGAAGCCGCGCCAGCCCGGTTCTTCGTTAATCGGGCCACCGAGAAACGTGGAATAGTTGATCGCATAAGTGCTGAGATGCGCCAAAGCTGACCAGTTAAGTCCCTTCAACGGAACCCGGACGAGCGAGAGCGCCGGGGCGATGACGGTAGCCACCAGGAAACATACAACACCCACCAGCACGCCCATGAGTAAAGGCTTCCATCCGGTCCAGACGTGGCAGATTTTTAAGTTTCGATGCGCCAGCCACTGCACCACGAGCGCGGCGACCGAGGGCCCAAAGGCTCCCACGAGGAGGATGGAAAGTTCGACGATTTCGGAATTTGATCCCTGCAACAGCTTGTGCGGGAGAAACAACCAAAAGCACCACGCCCAGGCAAACGCCAGGAAAAAGAACAGCCTTAAAGGCCGGGTGCGAGCGAGATAAGTGAGTTTGGAACAGTGCTGGTCTGCGGCCGGGCCGCCGGTACCGGCTACCGTTGCAGGGTTCATGAGGAGCAAATCTTACATAGGCAAAATGGGCGAGTCAAAGTGGGCAATGGAGTGGCGGTCGCCCCCGCTTCGTTCGGTACCGCGCATCGAGGGCAAAATGAAGTCCCCCAACGGCGTTGCGTCCCCACCAATCGGCGTTCCGGGCGGCCGGTCAACCCTAGCAGGTCGCTACTTAACAAAAACAAGCCAAATGAATGCGCCCAAATAACGAGCGCCTCAATCTCGATTGAGATTGAGGCGCCCGGGCAGCCCTCCCCCAGAACTGCTCAATTGCGAAGGTAACCGCAAGCGGAAATCTTGCCTATAGCACTACCGTGCCATACCCCTCCCCTAAAGTGCTACGGGAATTCACTGATTAGAAAAGCAGGACTTCTGCCAAAATTGCCGGGCTCGGGGCGGCCATTGCACCATTTTTGGTGCTCTGGAGCGTGGATGATTTTCTGCCGATAAGGAAATCAAACAGTGCTTCCTCATCATGCCGGCATTTCGAGATCCTGACATCTACCGCGACATCCTGGATGGTTTGCAGATCGGGGTAAGCGTGCTCGACTTGCAGAAGAGAATTGTTTTCTGGAGCGATGGCGCGGAACACATTACAGGATATTCACGAATCGATGTGCTGGGCCACTCCTCCGCGGAAAACATTCTGCAGCATTGCAACCAGAAGAGTTGCGAGATGTGCAGCGAGGGATGTCCGCTCTCGGCGGCGTTGCGCGACTCCAAGCCCACGGAGGCGATGACCTTCATTCATCACAAGTCGGGACATCGATTGCAGGTTCATACCTGGGCGATTCCGCTGCGCGATAAACACGGCGCGCTGATCGGCATGATCCAGACTTTCGAAGGCGAGTTTGCCTTAGGCGGTCAGCGCGACCGGAGTATGCGGGGACGAGGGTGCGTGGATGAAGTTACCGGATTGCCCAATGCCGCGATGATGCAAGCCCACCTGAGAGAGCTGCTGGGAACGTTTCGCGAGTTGCATATTTCTTTTGGCGTGATCTGCCTGCAGGTTTGCGATCTCTCCAAGTTTCGCGCGCGCTACGGGCAGGTAGCCACACGATCCATTCTGCAAGTGCTGGGACGAACCCTGCGCAACACCGTGTGGCCTACCGATTTTGTCGGGCGATGGGACGACGAGCGCTTTCTGATCATTTTGAACGGATGCCGGGAAGATGCCCTGAACGCGGTCAGCCAGCGAATCCATAACATCGCGTCCACTGCAACGATTGCATGGTGGGGCGAGGAACTCTCAGTAAAAGTTGAACTGGGAGGAACGACCGCCCTCGCGGGCGATGGGTTGGAATCGATACTGCAGCGGGTGGAACGGGAAATTCAAGAAAATGAGAACGCTTCGGAGAATCGCGCGGCAGCGGCAGCAGCCTCGACCAAGAAAGCCACGAGGTAGTTATGTTTGCCATCATTGGAATCGTCGTGGTTTTCGGCTGCGTGGTGGCCGGCTATCTGATGGAGCACGGAAACTTGAAGGTGCTGATTCAGCCGGCGGAACTGGTGACGATTCTAGGCGCGGCGATTGGCACTGTGTTGATCGCCAATCCGCTCCACATCTTGAAACAGATTGCAGGCGGCATCGCAGGAGTCTTTGGAGGATCCAAGTATACGAAGCAGGCTTACATCGATTCTCTGAAAACTCTCTACGATCTTTTGAACAAGGCGCGCAAAGACGGACTGATGGCGCTGGAGAGCGATGTGGAGGAACCGGATAAGAGCCCGCTGCTATCGAAAGCTCCGGGAGTGCTGAAGAATCATCATGTGCGGGATTTTGTGTGTGATTCGCTGCGCATGGCGATTACGGGCGTGGACGCTTTCGATCTGGATCAAATGCTTGATCTGGATTTGGAAGTACACCATCATCAGGCATCGTTACCGACCTCCGCGTTAAACAGCATGGCGGATTCCCTGCCCGGCCTGGGAATTGTGGCGGCAGTGCTGGGAATTGTAATCACCATGGGCGCATTGGGCGGTCCTCCGGAAGAGATTGGGAAAAAAGTAGCGGCGGCGCTGGTGGGAACATTCCTTGGAATCTTGCTGTGTTACGGACTGGTCGGTCCGATTGCGGCCAACATGGTCAAACTTGCGGATGACGAACATGCCTTTCTCTATGTGCTGCGGGTGCTGATCGTGTCTTTCCTAAAAGGGACGGCGCCCATCATGGCAGTAGAAGTGGCGCGGCGCGCAGTTCCGGGGCATGTCCGTCCGTCTTTTCAGGAAGTGGAAAAAGCCTGCCGCAATAAGGGAGCGGCGGACGAGGCAGCCGCACCCGAAGCAGCGGCGGCGACTGCCGGGCAATAACTAAAGTGGCGTCGGGAATTGATTGGCATGGATAAGACTCGTCCCATCATTATCGTGAAAAAAAAGGGCGGCCACGGCGGCCACCATGGCGGCGCGTGGAAGGTGGCCTATGCGGATTTTGTAACGGCCATGATGTCTCTGTTCATCGTGTTATGGCTGCTCAGTTCGAGCAAGCCGGTGCAGGAAGCGGTGGGCGGATATTTTCGCGATCCCAGCGGCACGGGTGAGAAAAAAGGATCCAGCCAGGCGGGAGAAGGCGAGGCCTTCACCCTGACCAAGGACAACATGCCCAAGCTGAAGGATCAGCTTGAGCAAAAAATCCGCGAGATGGATGATTTTGAAAAACTGAAGAGTCATGTAGAGATGACGGTGACTTCCGAAGGGCTGAGAATCGAACTGTCGGAATCGGCGGCGGGAACTTTTTTCGACAGCGGCAGTCCCAAGCTGAAAGATGACGGAAAGGATTTGCTGGTTACGCTGGCGCAGGAGTTGGGGAAGTTACCCAACAAGCTTTCGATCGAGGGTCACACCGATTCGAAGCCGTATACCGGGTCAGGCACGTATAGCAACTGGGAACTCTCGAGCGACCGCGCCAATGCAGCCCGCCGCCTGGTGCAGGCCAATGGAATTCGTACGGATCAGGTGACGCAGGTGCGCGGCTTCGCCGACCAACGATTGCGCAAGCCGGAAGATCCGCTGGATCCCGCGAACCGCCGCATTTCGCTGATCGTGCAATATGTGGTGAAGGACGCCCCTCCGGACGAGGCAAAAGGCAAGGAAGGAGAAAAAACTTCTGCCGGCCGCGACGACAAGAAGCCGGAAGAAAAACCTGCTGGCGCGACAGAGAAGCCCGCGAAGAAAGAGTAACCGCACCTTCACTTGAAATAACTTTACACGGCTCCGCCCATTGCGGCGCAACTCTCGCGGTATAATCCACGGTTCAATATTCCCAGGAGCTTTTCACATGAAGACTTTCGTGCGCTTGCTTTGCCTTGCGCTGCTGAGTTCCGCCGTTTTGTCGTGGTCGCAGGAGAAAGTGGATCTGGAGGCCATGAGCCGCATTCGCTACGAAGGCTTCCACAATTCCAAAGTGATGGACTATGCCACGGGATTGATGGACTCGATTGGCGAGCGGCTGACGGGATCGCCCAATATGAAGCGTGCCAATGAGTGGACGCGCGATCAACTCACGGCCATGGGACTCTCCAACGCGCACCTGGAAGCGTGGGGGCCATTTGGGCGGGGCTGGGCCAACCAGTACATCAACGTTCGAATGACCTCGCCCGACATTGTTCCGCTGATCGCTTACGCCAAGGCGTGGACTCCGGGAACCAACGGCGTGGTGCAGGGCAAATGCGTGCGCGTAACCATTGAAGACAAAAAAGATTTTGACAAATACCGCGGCAAGCTCGCCGGCATGATTGTGATCGCAGGCCAGAACGCCGAAGTGAAGCCCATCACGGAAGCTCCGTACAAGCGAATGACCGACGATGAACTGGCGAAAGAAGCGGAGTACGAGATTCCCGGAGAGCGGCCGCCGGGACGCCTCGCCGAGTATATGAAGCGGCAGCAATTCGTAAAAGATTTGAACCAGTTCTACACCGAAGAAAAAGTTCTGGCAGTGGTAGACCACAGCCGCGGAACGGCGGGAGGCGGCACGGTGTTTGTGCAATCCGGCGGATCGTACAAGAACGGCGAGACCGTCAATATCCCGCAAGTCACCCTGGCCTCCGAGCACTGGACGCGGATTGCACGCCTGCTGCAGCAGAAAAAAGATGTCACGCTGGAACTCAACGTCACTAACACGTTTTACGACGACGACCCCATGCAGTACGACACCATCGCCGAACTTCCCGGCGTGGATAAAGATAAGAAGGATGAGGTGGTGATGCTGGGAGCGCATCTGGATTCATGGCACGCGGGCACCGGCGCAACCGACAACGGCGCGGGCACCATCGTGATGATGGAAGCCATGCGCATCCTGAAAGCGCTGGACATCAAACCGCGACGAACCATCCGCATCGGTTTGTGGAGCGGCGAGGAAGAAGGGCTGCTGGGCTCGCAGGGATATGTGGAGAAACATTTCGGATCGCGTCCGCACTCGGATGAGCCCGGGATGAAGGATAGTCCCACGCTGCTGCGGCGGGAAGCTGGCGACGTCACGGTGAAGCCGGAACAGGCGAAAGTATCCGCGTATTTCAACGTGGACAACGGGACGGGAAAAATTCGCGGCATTTACTTGCAGGAGAATGCCGCGGTCGAACCAATTTTTGCCGAGTGGATGAAGCCCTTCAAAGATCTCGGCATGACCACGATCACCATGCGCAATACCGGCGGCACCGATCATCAATCCTTCGACGCGGTCGGGATTCCGGGCTTCCAATTTATTCAAGATCCGATCGAGTATGAAACTCGCACCCATCACTCGAACATGGACGTCTACGACCGTTTGCAGCCGGAAGATTTGAAGCAGATCAGCGTGATCGTCGCCGGATTTGTTTACG
Organism: uncultured Acidobacteriota bacterium; assembly: GCA_963758565.1. GTDB lineage: Bacteria > Acidobacteriota > Terriglobia > Terriglobales > Acidobacteriaceae > Sulfotelmatobacter. The sequence continues at coordinate 292,517 of CAVWVX010000004.1, forward strand.
ACGCAGCCATGCGCGACCAGATGCTGCCGCGCAAGCGGATTGAACCGGGGTTACCAAAAGAGCCGGAGAAAAAAGATTAGAAATGAATCGAGTGCCGATTGACTGGGCGGACTAGGCCGTCCGCCCCTCCATTTTTCCCGCTACTTCACGAACGTCAACCCATGCGGTACTGCGTATTTGAAGACGTACGCGAAGAGCATCACGATAATGCCGACGATGGAGCATAGCGCCACCGAATGCCAGGCGACGAAGCGGAAGATGACGCCTTCGTTGCCCACCTGCTCGGTAGCGGCAGTGGCAATGGTGATGGATTGTGCGTCGACCATCTTGCCCATCACGCCGCCGCAACTGTTGGCGGCGCACATCAGAATCGGATCGATGCCGAGCTGTTGCGAAGTTATTCTCTGCAGGCTTCCGAATAACGCGTTGGCCGAAGTATCGCTTCCGGTGAGCGCTACACCAAGCCATCCCAGGAATGTTCCGAAGAAAGGATACATCCAGCCCGTGCGGGTGAAAGCCAGGCCCAGCACCGCATCCAGACCGGAGTAGCGCGTGACATAGCCCAGCCCCAGCATGAATGAGATGGCAATCATGGCGAGGCGCATGCGCACCAGTGTGCGCCAGAAAATCTTCATCAGCTTCACCGGGCCCTGACCTAACAGTAATCCGGAGACGATAGCGGCGAAGAAACATCCGGTACCGGTGGCAGAGAGCCAGTTAAAATCGTAACGCGCGGCTTCCGGAGTGGGCTTGGCAACAACGGGCGCCGAGCGTGAGATGGCATTGTGCAGGTAAGGCACATCCCATCCCGGAGGGCCGGGACGAACTTTTCCGTTCGGCAACACCACCTTGAATGCGGGAGTGGTGGCCTGATTCATGGCCAACTTGATTTTTGGCAATCCCCATAGCAGCACGAACAGCGAGAGTATGGCGAAGGGCATCCACGCCTTTAGAACCTGCCCGGCGGTATAAGTTTTCGGCGCCACCACGCCGTCGAACTTGTCCGCGGACCACTCTCCGCCCACGTCGTCAGAGATTCGAGAGGTCGGGGTGCGCGGGACGGCGGGCTTGTCGTCGTAATCGAATCGCCAGATTTTTTTCGGCTTCCAGAATTTAAGGAAGGCCAGAGTCGCAATCAGCGAAACTACTCCGCCCATGATATCGACCAGGTTGCTGTCGACATAATTCGACCAGAGAAATTGCGTGACCGCAAAAGAAACACCTACAACGGCAATCGCCGGAAAAATCTCGAAAGTTTCGCGCCAGCTCACCATCGTCTTCACCAGCCAGAACGGAACGATTACGGCAGTGAATGGAAGAATGCGGCCGATCATAGCGTTCAGGTCGGATTCCGGCAGCGCCGTGACCGCGGCGAGCGTGTGCACCGGCGTGCCAATTGCGCCCCATGCCACCGGCGCGGTGTTGGCAATCAGATTCAAGGCGGCGGCGTGGAACGGCCGGAAGCCGAGGCCGATCATGAACGCGCCGGCAATCGCCACCGGAGCCCCGAATCCAGCGGCCCCTTCGATGAAGGCTCCGAAACAGAACGCCACCAGCAAGACTTGCAGGCGGCGGTCGGCAGTAATGCCGGCAATCGATTCCTTCATGATTTCAAATTGCCCGGTCTCCACCGAAATGTCGTAGAGGTAAACCGCGGCCAGCACGATCCACGCAATCTTTAAAACTCCGAAGGCCACGCCGTAGAAGAAGCTGAGCGCGGCCAGCGTAGCCGGCATTTTGAAAACAATGATGGCCACCAGCACAGCGGTGGCTGCTCCGGCGATGGCGCACCAGTGCGGCTTCACTTTAAGCCCAGCGAGCAGCGTGAAAAGTACGATGATGGGGAGAGCGGCAACCAGCGTGGAAAGCCACCAGTGGCCAAGCGGATCGTAAATCTGAGTCCACTGCATCAAAAGCTCCTTTGAAACGGAGTTTGCTGCTACGGCTCGGGCTACAGCCTGGATAATTTCTTACCGGACGACGCAGCGCTCAAGCGCCGCCCTTCCACAAAACTTACGCCTCCCACCTTTTGGGAACATTTACATACGACGCATCCAACTCCGCCACCGACGCGCATCCCAGCAAGCGGAGCGTTCGATCCAAATCGGCGCGAAGGATCTCGATGGCACGATCCACTCCGGCTTCGCCCGCAGCCGCCAGGCCATAGGCGTAGGCGCGTCCGCACAGCACGGCCCGCGCGCCCATGCAAAGCGCCTTCGCAATGTCGGTGCCGCGGCGAATCCCTCCATCCATCAAAACTTCGATTTGGCCATTCACCGCTTTCACCACTTCCGGCAGCGCACGCAGAGAGGACTGGACGCCATCCAGTTGGCGGCCGCCGTGATTGGAAACTGAAATGGCCGCCGCGCCCTGGTCGATGGATCGGCGCGCGTCATCGGCCGTCAGCACTCCTTTCACCAGAATGGGCCCCGTCCAGATTTTTCTGATCCAGGCGAAGTCCGCCCAGGTGACAGCGGATTCCGCCAGCGCCGAATTGAGATCCACCAACGGCATTGGTCCCTTGCCGGGGATAATCACGTTGGGCAGGCCAGGCAATCCTCCATCGAGAAGATATTCCATCACCCATCCCGGACGCGAAAGAATTTGCGGCAAAAAAGGAATTTTATCCAGCGGCCCGCCGGTCACCAGTTCCTTCATTCCATTGCGATAGTCGCGCTCGCGGATGCCGGCCACCGGAGTGTCAATGGTGACCACAAGCGCGTTGAATCCGGCGACGCGGGCCCGCTCAATCGCCGCTTCAGCAGCGCCGCGTCCGCCTAACAAATAGAGTTGATAAAACACTGGCCCGGTGGACCCAGCCCGCACGTCCTCTAACTTGTGTCCGGAGATGGTGGAAAGGATGTATCCAGTGCCGGCGCGTCCGGCGGCGCGCGCCGCCACCACTTCCCCTCCGGGATGCATCAGGCGGCTGTAACCCACAGGCGCCAGCAGAAACGGTAGTGCGAGCTTGAAGCCGAGAACCGTAGTGCACAGATTGCAATCGGCGACCGCGACCGCGTGGCGGGGACGGAAGGTGACGTCATTGAAAACTCTGCAGTTCTCCCGCAGCGTCACCTCGCCCTCGGCACCGCCATCCAGATAATCGAAAACAGATTTAGGAATTCGCTGGCGTGCGATAGGGCGGAAGTCTTCAATGCAAACAACTCGGGGGGACGCTACGGCGCGAGCGGCTCTGGTCATCGGACAATCTCAAGGTCGCAGCAACAACCAACAGAATCCTGCAACAGCCCGCTATCGTACCACCGCTGGAAAGCCAATAGGAGCGGAAAATTGCAAACGGCGCGACGATCTTCCCCGAACATTCCTAACTGGCTTCCTACTCCGCCATCGCGGCCGTGGCATTTCTCCGCGATCCGCGCCGGTAGCGGATCCACAGGTAGGCCAGCGGTCCCGAGGCCAGATTCAACAGTCCCCACTTGCGGGTGGCGGCGTCGCTGTAGATCATGGCCCAGGCGAAAAGCAACGTGGGAGCTAACACCACCAACAGCGCCCCCAGCGCTCCTCCGCTCACGCGAAAGCTTCGCGGCGCGTCAGGATACTTTCGCCGCAGCTGCCAAAATGACAGCACCGTTTGGATCGATGTGGCCATGCGCGTCCAGGCGTACACGCCGATCAATTGAGGGACGGTGAACACCGCCAGGGCAGCGCAGAACGCCGCCGACAACAAAATGGAACGCACCGGAGTTCCAAAGCGTGCACTCACTTTGGCCAGCGCGGGATGAAAATATCCATCCTCCGCCATGGTGAGGGGAATGCGCGTCACCGAGAGCAGAGTGCTTTCCAGCAGCACAAAATTGCAGATCACCGCGGCCACAAACATCGCGGTGCCCAGAACATTCCCGCCCACCAGCCGTGCCGCCGTCACCAGATAACCGGTCTCCCACTCGCGCCAGTTGCCGAGTTGCGCCAATCCCGCGGCCAGCGTCACCACATAAATTCCAATCGCGAGCGGAACGACAATCGTTAGCCCGATGGGAAAATTCCGCGCCGGATTTTCCACCTCTTCGATAACCGTGGAAAGTTGCTCATATCCGGAATACGACCACAGGGCGATCGCCAGTCCCACGCCGAACGCCCCCTGCCAAGGACGATCCGCAGGAAAAAATGGATGGAACGGATTGAAGTGCGCGTGATGAAAACCCATCCAGACAAAAATTGCGATGGGCACCGACATGGTGAGCAGCAAAAACAAAGTCACCTTCCCCACCAGATGAATGCCGCACACATTCAACGCCGCCACCAGCAGCAGAAAAATAAATGCCACCACCCAATGTTCGAGGCGCGAATGGAGGGGCAGCCAGCTATCCAGATAATCCGCCATGGCTACGCCATAGGAGGCGCTCATCAGAAAAGTGCCGGTCCAATTCCACCAGCCGCATTGAAAACCCCAGAAATCGCCTAGAGCCGCGCGGCTCCAGCGATAGAAGCCGCCTTCGACGGGCATGAGCGTGGTCATCTCCGCGGTGGCCAGCGCAATGGGAACCGCGAACAGTAGGGGGACAACCAGAAGAAATGTTAGGCCGAGTCCGGGACCCGAACTCGAAATCATCGACTCCAGCGAGAAGGGACCACCGGCGCAGTAGGCGAAGAGCAGCGCAACGAAGGGCAGCAACCCGATGCGGCGCAAATTCTTGGTGGGAGCGTACGTCGATACCGGCAGCGCCGCCTGCGTCTTCAAGGCCAACCGTTCTTCTCCCTTTGCTCCTCAGCTCCGAGCAAATGAGAAACGCCGGAGGCCTTGAAGAATATGAGAGCGGACAACACGAGTCAACCAGTCGAACAGAAAGAGTGCATTATCTCCGCTCAAACATAAGCACCAGCCGCCCCTTATAGTTGGCTCGCGCGAACTCGCGGTATCCGCACTTCTCGGCTACGCGAATCGACACGATGTTCTCCGGCTCAATAATGCAGGCAGTGCGCGTCCCCCCTGAGGCCTGTGAAAAGTGATCATCGCCCCAGGCCACGATGGCGCGAACCGCCTCAGTGGCGTATCCCTTGCCGTGCGCATGCGAGGCCAACACCCATCCGCTCTCCGGCACGCCTTTCAGAGATGGCTCAATATCGCGCTTGTAGTCGGCGAAGCCCACCTCACCTACAAACTTTCCGGACGACTTTTCCTCTACCACCCAATAGCCGAAGCCCTCCACCGCCCAGTGGCCCACATAACTCAATAAACGTCTCCAGCTTTCTTCTTCCGTGAGCGGCTTGCCCACGGTGTGACGCACCACCACGGGGTCAGCCCACAAGGCGGCGCAGTGAATAAGATCGTCGCCCCGATGCCGGCGTAGCCGCAGTCGCTCAGTTTCAAGTTTCGGTACAGATGGAAGTTGAGAATCAGTCATTACAAGAGTGTACGCAGATTAAATCGAACCCATCGTCAAACGATTTCTTCGCAGAATGGCCGGGTTAAGAGTTTTTTTGCCCCCTTGCTGAATAGTGAACCTCACTCCTGCCCCGCAATCTCTCCGCCGCGGATTCCGCCGTCATATCGCGCTGTGGCGATCCCAGCATTTCAAATCCCACCATAAACTTCTTGACCGTCGCAGACCGCAACAATGGAGGAAAAAAGTGGGCGTGAAAATGCCACTCCTCATGTTCTTCGCCATCGGTTGGGCGCTGGTGGAATCCCATCGAATACGGGAAGGATGTCTGGAATAGATTGTCGTAACGCGTGGTCACCCGCTTCAAAATGTCAGCCAGGCCCGCACGCTGCTCCGCGTCCAGCGCGGCAATATCGGCAACATGCCGCCTGCCCAGCACCAGCGTTTCAAACGGCCATGTCGCCCAGAAAGGAACCAGCGCAACAAAAGATTCGTTCTGGCAAACCATCCGCTCTTCCGCCGCCAACTCCAGCGCAGTGTAGTCGCACAAAAGGCACCGCTGATTCTTCCCACGATATTCTTGCAGCGACTCCTGCTCCTTGCGCGGTTCGTTGGGAATACTCCCTGTCGCCCAAATCTGTCCGTGAGGATGCGGGTTGCTGCACCCCATCATCGCTCCACGGTTTTCAAATATCTCTACATAATTAATATTTGCCAGCCCGCCCAGTTCTCGAAACTGCGCGGCCCACACTTCAACGACATCATTTATTTCTGCGACCGGCATTTGGGCCAGAGTCAAATCGTGACGCGGTGAGAAGCAAACCACCCGGCACACTCCACTCTCCGCCTGGGCAATCATTAACTTCTTGCCGCCCTCATCGAGCGTCAGATCGCCCGCATCGCTTTGCAGTGCCGCAAAATCATTCTCAAAAACAAAGGTCGAAGAATATCGTGGATTCTTTGTTCCTTCCGCCCGCCCATTTCCAGGACACAAGTAGCAACTGGGATCATAAGAAGCTAATGCAGAAGCGCTTTCGCTTTTCTCCGTCTGCCCCTGCCAAGGCCGCTCCAAGCGATTAGGAGAAACCAAAATCCAATCCCGCGTCAGCGGATTAAATCTCCGATGCGACTTCCCTTTTAAGTTTTCCAGATTCACCCGCATCGTCTCCAATCAGATTTCCCGTTCCGCGCCCGCTCCATCCGCTGCCGCACAAATGTAAACCTCTGGCTCGATCCCCGTTGCCTCCCGATATCGCGTCGAAATTAGCCCTGCAAATTTCTCTGCGTGTCCGGCTTCCACCAGATTCAGCGTGCACCCTCCAAAACCGCCGCCAGTCATGCGTCCGCCATAATATCCCGGCAGCCCCTCGGCCGACTCAACCATCACATCCAGTTCCCTGCAACTCACTTCGTAGAAATCGCGCAAGCTGCGGTGCGACTCTCCCATCAACTCTCCAAAGCCTTTCAGGTCACCCGTTCGCAGCCGACCCCCACCTTCCCGCACCCGCTCATTTTCCTCCACCACATGGCGGCAGCGCCGAAAGATTTTCTGTGGCATCTCCGCTTCATGCAAAAACAATTGCTCGCGCGAAACATCGCGCAGCGCCCCGATTTGCGGATACCACTTCGCCAGAATCCTCACTGCTTCCTCGCACTCCTCGCGACGCCGGTTGTACTCCCCGCCCGCATGCTGGTGTTTGACCATCGTATTGCAGACCACCATACGGACCTCATCTGGAATGGGAACGAGTTCGAACTCCAGCGACCGGCAATCCAGCAACAGCGCGTGCCCAGCCTTTCCCATGCACGAGACAAACTGATCCATAATTCCGCACCGCGCGCCAATGAAATCATTCTCGCAACGCTGGCCCAGCTTCGCCACCTCAGTCCCCGCCAAAATGATTTCGCTTACTTGCATCATCGCGAGCGCGCTCGCTATCTCAATCGCCGCTGAAGAACTCAGCCCCGCCCCGATCGGCACCTCCCCCTCCACCAGCAGATTCGCCCCTCGCAGCCGATGCCCATCCTGCTGCAACATCGCCGCCACTCCCAGAACGTAATCGCACCATTCGCCAGTGCGCTGCCCCGGCAGTTCGTCCAAATCAAATTCAAACTCTCCCGGGAACTGCGTCGATCGAATCACCAACTTTCTATCGTCCCGCCCGCCCGCCGCCACTCGCGTGCAAAACTCAATCGCGCACGGCATCACGAACCCATCGTTGTAGTCCGTATGCTCCCCAATCAAATTCACTCGCCCCGGCGCGCGAAATACCTCCGGCCGCACCCCGCACCATTCTGTAAACTTTTGTCTAAGCTCGCCCGACCCCATGCTCCTCCGGCTCTGCAGACCAGTTACTCTCAACCCGCACTTCGTGCTTTACAATACATCCATTCCTTCTGGGTTGCAGTCATAGATATAGATAATGAAGAAGGAGAACCTGGCTCATTTGCGCCTGTATCAATTCGCTGATTCAATCTCTATGGGCTCGATTTTTTGTCGGATATTCGTTCCGTCGGCACTATTTTTCCTGCTGATGGGGACCGCCGCTGCGCAGAATTCGAGGCCGAATCCGACCCTCATCACCCTCGACCAAGCCATCGAGTTGGCCCTGGCCCAAAGCCACACCCTGAAAGCCTCGCGGACTTTGATCCTGCAGAACCTGGCACAGGAGATTACCGCCAACCTCCGCCCCAATCCCACGCTTGACGCCGACACCCAGTTCGTCCCGTTTTTCAGCCCGCAGGATTTCTCCGGCGACAATCTGGACAACGTCCAGCAGTTTGATATCGGAGTCGGATATCTTTTCGAGCGCGGACACAAACGCCAGAACCGTCTGAAGGCCGCCCGCGACGCCACCGCCGTTACTCGCGCCCAGGTTGCCGATGCCGAACGTACCCTCGCCTTCAGCGTGGGTCAGCAATTCATCGCCGTGCTGCTCGCCGAATCCACTCTGCAGTTCGCTCTTGAAGATCTGAAAGGCTTTCAGCAAACTGTGGACATCAGCCAGGAACAATACAAGGCCGGCTACATCGGCGAAGGCGATTTCCTGAAGATCGAGTTACAGCTCCTGCAATTTCAAACCGACGTTTCCTCCGCACGCCTGGCGAAAACGCAGGCCCTGGTTAGCCTTCGCCAGTTGATCGGATACCACGCCATTCCCGCTGATTTCGACGTGGTCGGCGACCTCGCCTACCAGCCCCTCAAAGCCAACCTTGAAGACCTGCAACTGAAAGCCATGCGTGAACGCCCAGACTATCGCGCCGCCGAGCTCGGCATCACCGCCGCCGAGAGCCAGATCTCCCTCGCCAAAGCCAACGGGAAAGTCGATGTGAACGGCACTTACAACTTCACCCACGTCGCCGGAGAAAACTCTGCCTCCCTCTTCGTCAACTTCCAGTTACCCATCTTCAACCGCAACCAGGGTGAGATTGCCCGCACCAAGTACGCCCTCACCCAGGCGCAGGAACAGCAACTCGCCGCCAGCGACACCGTTCTCTCTGACGTGTCCAATGCCTACGAATCCGTCCACAGCAACGACGAAATTGTGCAACTCTACACTTCCGGATATCTTAAGCAAGCGCAGGATTCGCGCGACATTAGCGAGTACGCCTACAAACGTGGCGCCGCCAGTTTGCTGGATTTTCTCGACGGCGAGCGCAGTTACCGCTCGATTCAGCTCTCCTACCGCCAGGCGCTTGCATCTTATATGACGGCATTGGAGCAACTGAAAGAAGCTGTGGGAACGAGGAGCCTGCCGTGATTTTTCGCAAAATATTTTCACCACGCTCGGCAGCCCTGGCCGCATTCATAGCGTTATCGCTGGCCTTGGTCGCGTGCGACAATTCCGCCTCCAAAGCCGCCGCCAACAACTCCAACGCTCCCAGCAATCCCAACAGTCCTGAGCTCTTCACCATCCCGCAGGATCAAATGTCGCACGTGCAGATCATCACCGTGCAACCCGGCAACCTTACTCGAACGCTCCGCCTGACCGGAGCCGTCGCCTACAACGGCTTTCACACCACGCCCGTGATCACTCAAGTCAGCGGGCCGGTTAGCCGTGTGGTGGTCGTCCCCGGACAAACCGTAAAGCGCAACGAACCCATGCTCTACGTAGCTAGCCCGGACTACTCTCAACTCCGCACCAACTACTTGAAAGCCAAGTCGGCCGCCTCCCTTGCGCACATGGCCTTCGTGCGTGCCCAGGATTTATACGAGCATCATGCCATCGCGCAGCAGAATCTTGAACAAGCCGAAGCCGCCGAAGTGCAGGCCAATGGCGACCTTATCGCTGCCCAATCCGCGTTAAAAGTGATGGGCGTAACTGATCCGGACGAATTGGTGAAGGCTCCGCCCTCGTTCGAAGTTCCGGTGCGCGCTCCCATTGGTGGCCTGGTGGTCGAGCAGGATGTTGCCGCTGGACAACTCCTGCAGCCCGGCACCACGCAATGTTTCATGATCTCTGACGTCAGCACCATCTGGGTGCTGGTCAACATTTATCAAAAAGATTTGCCCTACGTTCACGTCGGCGATCAAGCCACCATTCAGACCGACACTTATCCCGACGCATTCCACGGACGCATCGCCTACGTCGCCGCATCGCTTGATCCCAGCACGCGCACCTTGCAGGCCCGCATCGAAACCGCCAACCCCGGAGCAAAATTGAAGAAGGATATGTACGTGGTGGCCACCATCAACGCCGGCACCATTCCCAATACGATTGCTTTACCCGATGCCGCCGTGCTTCGCGACAGCGAAAATCAGCCTTTCGTTTACGCTGCCGCCTCGGCCAATCAGTTCGGCAGGCGCTCGGTCACCCTTGGAGAAAGTTTGAACGGTCAAACTCAAATCACCAGCGGACTTAACACCGGGGACCGCGTAATCGGAAACGGCAGCATATTCCTGCAATTCGCCAACTCGCTGCAGCGCTAACGGAGCGACACAAAACTTAGTACTTAAAATAATGCTCTCCACCCCAACCGAATGATCCACCGAATCGTACAAGCGGCGCTGCGGCAGCGGTTTCTGGTATTGATGCTCACCGCTTTCATCACCATTGGCGGCATCCTGTCGTTCCAGCGCATGCCGGTGGACGCCTATCCCGACCTCGCGCCGCCGCAAGTTGAAATCATCACGCAATGGCCCGACCACGCCGCCGAAGAAGTCGAACGCCTGGTCACGCTCCCGCTCGAACTCCAGATGAATGGCGTCCCCCGCATGGTGGTGATGCGCTCCATCTCGCTCTACGGATTGTCCGACCTCATCCTGACCTTCGACGACAGCACCGACGACTATTTCGCACGCCACATCGTCTTCGAGCGCCTTGCCCAAGCCACGCTGCCCACCGGAGTTACCCCCAGCATGGCGCCTCTCTTCAGTCCCAGCGGCCTCGTCTACCGCTACGTTCTAGAAAGTCCCGATCGCAGCCCGCAGGAATTGAAGACCATTGAAACCTGGGTGATCGAGCGCGCCTACCGCTCCGTGCACGGCGTTGCCGATGATTCCGGCCTCGGCGGCACGGTCATGCAGTATCAGGTGCTGCTCGATCCCGCCCGCATCTACGGTTACCATCTCACCATTCCGCAAGTCATCACCGCGCTCACCGCCAATAACGCCAATGCGGGGGGCGGATTCTATTCCCAGGGTGGCCAGTTTTATTACGTCCGCGGCATCGGCCTCATCAGAAACACCGATGACATCGGCAACGTGGTTGTCGGCGCCAACAAAGGCGTTCCCATTCGCGTCAAGGATATCGGCGATGTCACCATCGGACACGCCCCGCGACTCGGCCAATTCGGCTATCAAAAAAACGACGACGCTGTCGAAGGCGTCATCCTCATGCTCCGCGGCGAGCAAACCCAGAACGTTCTCAAAGGCGTCGAGGCCAAAACCGAAGAACTCAATTCAAAAATTCTTCCCCCCGACGTAAAAATTCATCCTTTCTACGACCGCAGCGAACTGGTTGACCTCACCACCGACACCGTTGAGGCCAATCTGCTCCGGGGAATGGTGCTCGTTCTCGTTGTCCTGATCTTCTTTCTAGTAAGCTTTCGCGCCGCCATTATCGTCGCCATTACCATTCCGCTCTCGCTTTTGTTCGCCTTTATCGTCCTGCACGCGCATGATGTCGCTGCCAACCTGCTTTCCATCGGCGCCATCGATTTCGGAATCGTCATCGACGGCACCGTGGTGATGATCGAAAATATTTATCGCGAACTCGCCCTGCGCGAAGGCCAGCAATACAACCTGAATGAAGTCATCCTCGCCGCCGCCAAGGATGTCGACCGCCCCATCTTCTACTCCGTCGCCGTCATCCTCGCCGGATATCTTCCCATCTACGCCCTGAGCGGCCCGTCCGGCAAGCTGTTTCACCCCATGGCTGAGACCATGTCCTTCGCCCTGGTCGGCGCTCTCATCCTCACACTGACGCTGATTCCCGTCCTCGCTTCCTACTGGTTCAAGAGCGGCGTGCGCGAAAAACCCAACCGCGCTTTCGAATGGATGAAGCAGAAATATGCCGGACAGCTCGACTGGGCTCTCGACCGCCCCAAGACCACCATCTTGATCGCCACCCTGATCTTCGCCGCCAGCCTTCTGCTCGTTCCCTTCATCGGCGGCGAGTTCATGCCCCATCTCGATGAAGGTGCGCTCTGGGTGCGCGCCACTATGCCCTACACCATCTCGTTTGAAGAGGCCAGCAGCATCTCCCCACAGATCCGCAGCATATTAATGTCGTACCCCCAGGTCACCGTAGTCGGATCGGAACTCGGCCGCCCCGATGACGGCACCGACCCAACCGGATTTTTTAATTGCGAATTCTATGTCGGCCTGAAACCTTATAAAGACAAATCCTGGACCGGCGAGATCAGCACCAAGAAAGAACTCATCGAAGCCGTCAACAAAAAACTCACTGCGTTTCCCGGAATTATTTTTAACTACACTCAGCCCGCGGAAGATGCCGTGGACGAAGCCCTCACCGGACTGAAGAGTTCGCTCGCCGTAAAAGTTTACGGCGAGGATTTGAATGTCCTGCAAGACAAAGCCATCCAGATCAAGAACACACTCGCCAAAGTTCCCGGCTTCACCGAACTCACCGTCGTGCGCGAACTCGGCCAGCCCAGCCTGCTGGTGGATGTCGATCGTGACAAGATTGCGCGCTACGGAATCAACGTAGCCGATGTCGAAGCTGTAATCTCCGCCGCCGTCGGCGGACAAGCCGTCACCCAGGTCATTCAAGGGGAGAAGCTCTTCGATCTCGTGGTGCGCATGCAGCCGCAATTCCGCAGCAGCGCCCACGAAATCGGAAACTTATTAGTAGGAACGCCTGACGGCCAGCAGATTCCGCTCAGCCAACTCTCCACCATCAGCCAGGGCAATGGCGCATCGTTCATTTACCGCGAGAATAATTCCCGCTACATCGGCGTGCAGTACAGCATTGAAGGTCGCGACCTGGAACGTGCCGTCAAAGACGGCCAGGCCGCCGTGCAAAAATCCGTCGTCCTGCCGCAGGGCTACCGCATGGAGTGGGGCGGAGAATACAGCCAGTTCCTCGAAGCCGAATCCCAGATGTATTTGATCGTTCCGCTCGCAGTCGTTCTCATCTTCATGATTCTGTTCGCGCTCTACGGCAACTTCAAATTTCCCGTCACCATTGCGCTTGGCGTCATCATGACCGAACCCGTCGGCGCGCTTATCGCCTTGAAACTCACTCACACGCCCTTCAGCGTATCGTCGGTCCTCGGACTGCTCGCGCTGCTCGGCGTCTCCGTCGAGACTGCTGTCATCCTCGTCTCTTACATCAACAAGCTGCGTGGAGAAGGCATGGCCATCCGCCCCGCCACGCGCGAAGCCTCCCTGCTGCGGCTTCGTCCCATCATGATGACCGCGCTGGTCGCCTGCCTCGGCCTGCTGCCGGCCGCGCTCTCCACCGGCATCGGCTCCGACACCCAGCGTCCCTTCGCCATCGTCATCGTCGCCGGACTCATCTCCCGCCTCTTCATCGGATTCTTCGTCAACCCCGTGCTGTACGAGATCGTGGCCCGCGAAGGCGACGTGCTGCAGGTGTAGGATCGGCTTCGCCCTTACAGGAATTCTGAATCTCGATTGGATGCGCTGCAGTTCTCGCGCACCTTCAGCGCGCCCCCACCTGCGACACGTTTTTCAGTTCACTCTTCAGCGAATCGAACGCGCGCTTCTGGAACGGCTCCGCGTCGGCGCGCGAAAACACCGGTGTAACGCTCTCAGTAAGAGTTCGGGCGGAATCATACTTGCCACGCTTGTAAGCAATCTGCGCCTGCGCCAAGATCACGTCCGCTCCCCAGTCCGGATCGCCTGTCAGTTGCGTCACCGGCTTCACATCAATCTTCTGCAGAAGCGCACTCGCCTCATCCAACTGATTGGAGTCGATCAGGCAGTCCGCCAGCGTGTAAGCCGTCGCTCCCGTCAGAGCATTATGTTCTCCGAACGCCTTCGCTGACGCCTCATACGCCTTGCGCGCATTCCCTTCCCCCTCGCGACTGTGTCCGGCATGGCATTGCGCCAGCGCCGCATCCGAGAGCGTAGCAACCGAGAAAAACGCTCCCGGCCCCTGCTTCTTCACCGCCAACTCGTAGATCGCCATGTCGTCGCGCACCGCATCATCCCACATCTCCAGGCTGCCTTCCGATTGCGCCCGCGTTGCCAGCAACTGCATGGTAAGTTCATGATCGGGCCCCAGCCGTGAAACAAATTCCGGATAAATCGCCGTCGCCTCTTTCACCGCCTCCGCATGTTTTTTCTCAATCATGTAAGCCTGCGCCAGGTTCAGCCGCACCCGCAGCACATGCGGACTATCCGCACCCGCCACCCGCGTGAAAGCAGTAATCAGATCGCGAAACGTCTGCTCCGCCTTCGCGCCATCGCCCAGCCGGATATACGAAAATCCCAGCCGCTGTTTGAAGGTCAGCCGTGCCGCCTCATCAAACTCCGGCAAAGCCTGCGCCCCGTCGGCGGCCGCCTGAAAATTTTCTGCCGCTCCCTTGGCGTCATTGTCGATCAGCGCAATCATTCCCTGCGCCGAAGCCTGCCACACCGCCAAATCCGCCCGCGGATGCCGCAACTTCGCAATCAGATTTTTTTGCTCCGCCAGAATTGACTTCGCCAGCGGCAGCGAATCTTTCTCATAACTCCGCGCCTCCAGCGTCACTCGCTGAAGATGGACCACAATCGCATCCTGCGATAACTCCCCATCCACTTGCCGGAATAAATCCGCCGCCCGGTCATACTCATGCCGCGCATCCGGATAGTCCGTCCGATTATCGAAAGCTCTCGCGATCGTATGGTGCAGCCGGGCCGCCACCAGCGGCTCATCCTTGAACTTCACATCAATGCTCGCCGCCGCCTGCTTGATCGCATCCATCAGCGTCTCCGCCGATTTTCCGCTCACAAACGGATTCCCTCTCCCCAGCAAATCCTCCGCCAGAAATCGATTGATGGTGCTGGCAATCGCCCGCTGATGATCCGCGTTATCCCGCTCCCGCACCGCTCTTCTATATAAGGTAAAGCTGCCCGCCAGTCCCGCCGCCAGCGCAATCATGGCAAACACCAGCCACGGCCGCCGCGCCCGAGTCTCTGCCAGCTTCCTCTCCGCCACCTGCGCCCGCAATCGCGCCGCTTCCAATTCATCGCGTTTCTTCCGTCGAGTCTCCAGTGTGAGCAACCTCTCCGCCAAATCTGCCGCGCTGTTCAACCGCTTCGCCGGATCCCCGCACGCCGCCTCCGCAATATCTTCCCGCAGCAGCGGATCCTCGATCGCCGCCTCCCACCCCGGCGCCAGCGGCTTCCTGAAATCCCCAATCATCAACTGGTAGAGAATCACTCCCAGCGCATACACATCCGCCCCCGCACTCGGGGACTGCCCCGCCAGCACCTCGGGCGCCAGATACATCAACGTCCCTGTCAGCTCCTGCGCCTCCAGCGACGCCGTCTGCGTAAATCCCAGATTCGTAATTCCCAGAGCCTGCAACCGTGACGGATCAAACAACGACGCGCTGCCGAAATCCGCCACCCGGATCTGCCAGCCTCCCTCCGCCCCCGGCACCACCAAAATATTTGCCGGCTTCAAATCTTTGTGCAGCACCCCAATGCCATGCGCCGCCGCCACCGCCTTCGCCACATCCACCAGCAACTTGCGCCGCACATCAGCACTAATCTTCCCTAACCCACCCTGACTTTCCGCCCACTCCGCCAGATTCGGTCCCGCATACTCACTCTCCAGAAAATAAGGGGAGCTCTCAAAATTCCACTCCAGGATCCGCACGAACTCCGGCCGCTCGCCCAACGACTCCCGCAGAAACCGCGAAACCGTAATTTCGCGCTTCAATCCCTTCAGCCGTGCCCCATCCGCCGCAAACTTAAATACCCGCTGCTCCCGCGTCTTCGGATTTTCCGCCAGCCACACCTCGCTCGATCCCGAAACTTCCATCGCCCGCGCCAGCCGCCACTGCTCCCTGCCCGGCACCGTATCTCCAACCTTGAATCCCAGTTCCGGCCCCGCCGAGGCCGCTACCGTCTTGCAATACACCGGAACGCCCAGCCGGTATCCCACTCGCGGCACGGTCACAATCGCCGGATGCTGCTCATCCCCCATCGCCTTCCGCAGTTTTGAAACTGCCGTCGCCAGCGATCCATCCACTACCGCCACGTCCGGCCACACCGCTTCCAGCAGCTCCTCTTTCGTCACAACTTCGCCGGCATGAAGCAGCAATTGCAACAGGATGTCCAGCGGCTTCGCTTCCAGATCGACCGCACGCCCCTTCACTCGCAACTCGTGCCCGAGTTCATCAAATTCGTAATCGGCGAAGCGCCATAAGCGGCCCGCCCCCTGTGCAAGTTTTTGCGCACTTTCTTGGTAATTCATGGGTTCTTACAGCCTTTAGAATTCTTGAGAATTTCATGAGGACAAGAAGTGGGGGATGTTGTAGACTCCTCGTCCGACGGCCACTGACAGTTCTTTTGGCCGCCAACATTGTGTCACGAACCCAGTCCCTAAGCACCTAAAATTTTCTCCCGGGAGAGTCGCTATGCGCCTATCGTCTCGTGCTATCTCTCTGTCGACCCTTGCCACTTGCCTTCTCGCACTTCTTGCCACTGTTAGCCTTCAGGCAGAAACCTCGTCATCCCGGCGCAAACTCTCTCAGCAATCGCTACTGAACTCTCATCCCGTAACCCGCACGGTGGCCGCGCGAGGCTCCTTGCGCAACGCGCCACCTCTCACCGCTGACTCCTGGACCGGCACTTCCGGCGACTCCAGTTGGACCACCTCCGGAAACTGGACCGCCGGTGTTCCCACCAGTTCCTCCGCCGTCACCATCGGCACCGCCTCCGCCAACGTGAACCTCACCACCGGCACTGGCAGCTTCGGCACGCTCGCCCTCAGCAACTCTGGTGATGTGCTCAACATCCAGAACGGCGCAATCCTTGACGCCTTCGGCAACATCACCAACACCGGAACCCTCAACCTGAACTCCTCGGGGAACTTCACCGAACTCGTGTTGGAAGGCAACGTAACGCTGAGTGGTAGCGGCACCGTAACCTTGACCAACAACGCCAACAACTACATCTTCGGCGCCGCCACTGCCGACACTCTCACCAATCAGGAAACCATTCAAGGCGCAGGCCACATCGGCAACGGCGTAATGACGCTGGTGAACTCGGGCACCATCAACGCCAACCAATCTGCGGGCATGACCATTCAGGCCAATGGCGGTGCCACCAACACGGGGACGATCAAAGCCACCGGCGGCACCCTGGAGTTACTGAGTACGACAGTGACCAACACGGGCGGGACGGTCTCTGCGAATGCAGAAACTCTGAACCTGACCAGTTCGACCATCAACGGCGGCGCGGTAACGCTGACCGGGGCCGCGACCTTGCAGTTGAACAACGGTACCATTCACGGCGGCAGCTCCCTGACCAACAGCTCCACCGGAACGATTGAAGTCGTGGGCAGCACCAACACCCTGGGCGGCACCATTAACAACTCAGCGGGTGGAACCTTCAAGATCGACAACGGCGCGATCCTCGACCTTGAGGCCGGAACCTATTCTCAACTCGGCACGCTGCAAATGAACTCCTCGGGCAACTTCACCGAACTGGTGCTGCAGGGCAACGTAACCCTCAGCGGCGGCACGGTCACCATGTCCAACAACGCCAACAATTACATCTTTGGCGCAGCCACTGCCGACACCCTCACCAATCAGGAAACCATTCAAGGCTCCGGCCACATCGGCAACGGCGTGATGACGCTGATCAACTCCGGCACCATCAACGCCAACCAATCGGGAGGCATGACACTTCAGGTTAACGGCGGCGTCACTAACACGGGAACCATCGAAGCCACGGCCGGAACCCTCGAGTTGCTGGGTACGACAGTGACCAACACAGGCGGGACCGTTTCCGCGAATGGAAATATTCTGAACCTGACCACCTCGACAATCAACGGTGGCGCGGTGACCCTGACCGGAGCCGCGACTCTGCAGTTGAACAACGGCACCATTCACGGCGGCAGCACTCTCACCAACAGCGCCACCGGAACCATCGAAGTGCTGGGCAGCACCAACACCCTGGGCGGAACCATCAACAACTCCGCCGGGGGAACCTTCAAGATCGACAACGGCGCCATCCTCGACCTCGAGGCCGGAACCTACTCCCAACTAGGCACGTTGCAAATGAACTCCTCGGGCAACTTTACCGAGCTCGTGCTACAGGGCAACGTAACCCTCAGCGGCGGCACAGTGACCATGTCCAACAACGCCAACAATTACATCTTCGGCGCAGCCACCGCAGACACCCTCACCAACCAGGAAACCATTCAAGGCTCCGGCCACATCGGCAACAGCTCCATGACGCTGGTCAACTCAGGCACCATCAATGCCAACCAATCGGGAGGCATGACGCTTCAGGTCAGCGGCGGCGTCACCAACACGGGAACCATCGAGGCCACAGCCGGAGAGTTGGCCTTCACTTCGACCACCGTCACCAACACCGGCGGAACGATCTCAGACAACGCCAACACTCTGTTGCTGACCACTTCGACGATTAACGGCGGCGCAGTAACCCTGACCGGAGCCGCAACCTTGCAGTTGAACAACGGCACCATCCACGGCGGCAGCACGCTGACCAACAGCGCCACCGGAACCATCGAAATACTGGGCAGCACCAACACCCTGGGTGGCACCATCAACAACTCGGCGGGCGGGACCTTTAAGATCGACAACGGAGCGATCCTCGACCTCGAGACCGGAACCTACTCGCAACTCGGCACGGTGCAACTGAACTCCTCGGGCAACTTCACCGAACTGGTGCTGGAAGGCAACGTAACCCTCACCGGCGGCACCGTGACCATGTCCAACAACGCCAACAATTACATCTTTGGCGCAGCCACTGCCGACACCCTCACCAATCAGGAGACCATTCAGGGCTCCGGCCACATCGGCAACAGCTCCATGACGCTGGTGAACTCCGGCACCATCAACGCCAACCAATCGGGAGGCATGACGCTTCAGGTCAGCGGCGGCGTCACCAACACGGGGACCATCGAGGCTACCGCCGGAGAGCTGGCCTTGACCTCGACCACAGTCACCAACACCGGAGGAACGATCTCAGACAACGCCAATACTTTGTTGCTGACCACGTCGACGATCAACGGCGGCGCAGTAACGCTGACCGGAGCCGCGACCTTGCAGTTGAACAACGGCACCATTCACGGCGGCAGCACGCTGACCAACAGCGCCACCGGAACCATCGAAATACTGGGCAGCACCAACACCCTGGGTGGAACCATCAACAACTCCGCCGGCGGAACCTTCAAGATCGACAATGGCGCCATCCTCGACCTCGAGGCCGGAACCTATTCTCAACTCGGCACGCTGCAAATGAACTCTTCGGGCAACTTCACCGAGTTGGTGCTGCAGGGCAATGTAACCCTCAGCGGCGGCACAGTGAGCATGTCCAACAACGCCAACAACTATATCCTCGGACACCTTTCGACCGACATCCTGACCAATCAGGAAACCATTCAGGGCGCGGGCAACATTGGCAACGGCGGTATGGGGTTGGTAAATTCCGGCACCATCAATGCCAACGCCAGCGCTGGCCTGACCATCAACGTCAGCAGCTCAAACTTCAATAACACTGGCACCCTCGAAGCCACCGGCGGCAAGGTGACAATCACGGGCCCAGGCACCACCTTCTTTACCAACGATAACCAGACCACCAACACGCTCACAGGCGGCACGTATATCGCGAACGGAAACAACATCGCCTGGGCGGCCGGTACCGGCGGCATCAAGACGCTATCGGCGAACGTGACTGAAGAAAACGGTGGCGAGCTGTTCAACACAACGGGTACGGGCACGCATGCGTTGGCGGGCTTGACTAGTATTACGTCCTCCGGAGCGCTGACCATCGGCGGCGTGGCCTTCACCGATGCGGGCAGCTTCAGCAACGCGGGTTCGCTCACTCTTCTCACAGGTGAGAGCTTCACCGTCGGCTCGCTGAGTCAGATCAGCGGCGGTTCGCTAACGGCTGGAACCTACGTTTTGGACGCGAACCTTAATCTCTCCGGTGCCACGCAAAACATCACCACCAACGCGACCAACCTGACGCTGGCGGGCGGCACGATCGAGAACGCCAACAGCACCAATGCACTCGCGGGACTCGCCACCAACAGCAAGACCCTTACCATCGCAGGCGCCAGCAACAATGTCTCCACCACGGCCGCCAGCTTCAACAACACCGGCACGCTCACCATCAATGGCGGCGACAGCTTCACCGCCGCCAAGCTCACTCAGATTAGCGGGACGACCCTCTCCGGCGGCACCTTTGTGCTCGGCGGCAATCTTGACTTGACCACTGCCGGCATCAGCGTGACCACCAACTCCTCCACCCTGACGCTGCAAGGCGGCACCATCAATTCCAATGGCGTAAACGCTCTCAGCGCTCTGGCGTCCAACACCAAGTCGTTGACCATCGCCGGCTCGGCCAACAACGTCTCCACCAGCGCGGCTAGCTTCAGCAACACCGGCACGCTCACCATCAATACCGGAGACAGTTTCACCGCCTCCAAGCTAACCCAGCTCAGCGGCAACACTTTGACTGCCGGCACCTACGTTCTCTCCGGCAATCTCGATCTCACCACCGCAGGCCTCAACATCACCACCAACTCCGCCACGCTCACGCTGCAGGGCGGCACCATCAATTCCAACGGCGTCAACGCTCTCAGCGCCCTCGCATCCAACACCAAGAGCCTGACCATCGCGGGCACGGCTAACAACGTCTCAACCACTGCGGCCAGCTTCAGCAACACCGGCACCTTGACCATCAACAGCGGAGATAGTTTCACCGCACCCGCGCTCACTCAGATCAGCGGCTCCACCCTTACCGCCGGCACCTATGTTCTGGCCGGAAACCTGGATCTCACCGCAAGCGCCAACATCACCACCAACTCGGCCAACCTGACTCTCGAAGGCGGCAGCATCAAGACCGGCAGCACGAACGACCTGGCCAACCTCGCCACCAACACCAACAGCCTCACTCTCGCCAGCAACGCCGGCTTCTCCGCCATTGGCAACTTCACTAACTCTGGCGCGCTCACCATCAACAAAGGCAGCACCTTCACCCTCACCGGAACCCATACCCTCACCAACCTCAGCGCCGGAACCCTGACCAGTGGAACTTACACCATCGGCGGAACCCTCCAACTCACCACCACCAACGGCGGCATCACCACCAACGCCGCCAACCTCACCCTGACCGGAACTGCCGCCAAAATTAATGACGGCAGCACCAACGCCCTGGCTGGCTTCAACAACAACACCGGCACCTTTGCTCTCGCCAGCAGCGCTACTTTAACCACCGCATCCAGCAACTTCACCAACTCGGGCACCGTGACTGTTCCCAAAGGCACCACCTTGACGGTCGGTGGAACCGGCCACATGTACGACCAAACTGCCGGCACTACCACAGTGGATGGCACTCTCTCCGGCGGCACCACTGGCTCGGCTAACTTCACCGGCGGCTCACTCTTTGGTGCGGGCACAATGAAGGCCAACACTTCGGTCGGCAACTCCAGCGGAACCGCCGTCACCATTAACGTCGGCGATAGCGGCAAAGCCGGACTCCTCGCCATCACCGGAACCTATACCCAACTCGCCACCGGCACCATGAACATCTCCATCGGAGGCCTCACCACTGGAACCTACAGTGAGCTCACGGTTAGCGGCACCACCAGTTTGAGCGGCACTCTGTCCGTTGGATTAGTGAACGGCCTGGTCCTGACCGCCTCTAATATCGGCACTACCTTCACTGTGCTCTCTTCCACCGGCACGCTCTCCGGCGTCTTCAGCAACACCACCGTCACCACCGGCACTGACGTTTTCTCCGTCAGCTATGTGGGCAACACCGTGGTACTCACCTTGACCTCGGTGACCGGATCAAAGAGTTCGCCGGCTCCGATCGTTTCCACTAATGTCGCCGCCGTCACCAAATCCACCGGCGTCAGCCAACTCGCTCGCGCCGCTCACAACTCAATGCCTGCCGGCAACCTGCGCCACCGGGTGAACGGCGGCATCGGCAAAACTTCCAAACCAATTCTGGTTTCCGGAATCGCCCCGCCGCGCCTGCGTAACGGGTCCGATCTCAGCAACCTCCGTGTCTGGGAGCGGACTCCTGTCGTCTCCTCCGCTGCAACTTACACTTCACCCGTCCCCGCTCCAGTCCGTGCCATCGGTGAATCTTCGGCCCGCGTTGCTCTACCCGCAGCCCAGCTTAATGCAGCACAGAGTCACGCCATCGCGGTACGCTCGCCCTTGGCAGGCTGGATGGGTTCTTCCCAAAATCGCCGTGCGCCAGTAAAAGTAATGCCTCCGATCATGACTCGTATCGCGCGCTAACTTCGGCGCACTAAAACGGATGCGAGGCCGCCACGAAACGGCCTCGCATCACAACTTCTAAGTTCAAAATCCGAGCTGCAACATCATGCAACCTCAAATTTTTCCCGCCGTTCTGCCGCACGGTCGGGCCACTCCTGACGGCACTCTTAGGCCATTGCTCCTCAACCTTTGTCGTTTATAATTTTGCGACCCTTGATTCAGTAGCTAGACTTTATACCCAGCGCGCCGTAAAACCTTTCGTTGAGAAGATGTTTGGCTGATGTCGGAGCTAAGCTCGCAAGCGGCTCCTGCCCCAGTCCCGGGCCCTCTATCCAGATCGAGTCTGAAGTTGGAGTTTTAATGCGGATCGGACTTTTCAGGAATCGCCGACGGTCTCTCGTCTGCTTGCTCGCTTTGCTTTCATTGCCCGCATTCGCCCAGACGGTAGCCCTCAGCCCCACGACGATTTCTTTCGGCAGCCAGGTCCAGGGTACAGCCAGCTCCGTTCACAAAGTCACGCTGAAGAATGGCCAGAGTTCCGCCATTTCCGTAAGCAGCATCACCACCAACCTGTCTGACTTCGCCGTCACCTACAACTGTCCCATCAGCCCCTCCACTCTGGCCTCGGGATCCAGTTGTACGATCTCAATCACCTTCACTCCCAGCGCCCTCGGCACTCGCACCGCCACCTTGACCGTCGCCGACAGCGGAACTTCCAGCCCGCAACAAGTCACGCTCACCGGCACAGGAACCTCGCCCACCCTCACATCCATCGCCGTCACTCCCGCATCCCCATCAGTGATCGCCGGATTCACCCAGCAGTTCACCGCCACCGGAACCTACAGCAACGGCACCACGCAAAATCTCACCACCACCGCCACCTGGACCTCCTCCAAGACCTCCATCGCCACCATCAAAAGCACCACCGGACTTGCCACCACCCTCGCCCAGGGCAGCACCACCATCACCGCCACTTCCGGCGCCATCAGCGGCTCCACGACGTTAACTGTGACCGCTCCCACCCTGAGTTCCATTGCCGTCACTCCCGCCTCGCCCTCCGTTGCCGCCGGCCTCACCCAGCAATTCACCGCCACCGGAACCTACACCAACGGCACCACAAAGAATCTCACCAGCTCCGCCACCTGGTCTTCCTCGAAGACCTCCATCGCCACGATTAAAAGCAGCACCGGACTCGCCACCACCATCGCCCAAGGCACCACCACCATCACCGCCACCTCCGGCGCCATCAGCGGTTCCACCATCCTCACCGTCACCGCCGCCACTCTGAAATCCATCGCCGTCACCCCTGCCTCGCCCTCCGTTGCCGCCGGATTGACCCAGCAATTCACCGCCACCGGAACCTACACCAACGGCTCCACGCAAAACTTAACCTCCACCTCCACTTGGACTTCTTCGAAAACTTCCGTCGCCACCATCAAAGGCACCACTGGACTCGCCACCACCATCGCTCAGGGCACCGCCACCATCACCGCCACCTCCGGGACCATCAGCGGATCGGCCACCCTGACCGTCGGGCCGCCCAACTTGAAATCCATCGCAGTGACTCCGGCTTCCCCTTCCGTCGCCGCCGGCCTCACGCAGCAATTCACCGCCACCGGAACTTACACCGACGGCTCGACCCAAAATTTGACCTCCACTGCGACCTGGTCTTCCTCGAAAACTTCCGTCGCGACCATCAAGAGCACCGGACTCGCCACCGCTGTCGCCCAGGGTTCAGCCACCATCACCGCGAAGTCCGGCACCATCAGCGGCTCCTCCACCTTGACCGTTACACCGCCCGCGTTGACTTCGCTTGCGGTCACGCCCGCTACAGTTTCCGTCGCCGCCGGCTTATCTCAGCAGTTCACCGCTACAGGAACTTACAGCGACGGCAGCACGCAAAATCTCACCAGCTCTGTTCTCTGGACTTCTTCTTCCGGCATTGCGACCATCACCCCCGCCGGACTTGCCACCAGCACTGCTCAAGGCGTCACCTCCATCACCGCCGCCTCCGGATCCATCAACTCCTCCGCCAGCTTGACCGTCACTCCGCCCACGCTCGCTTCCATCTCGGTCACTCCCACAACTTCTTCCATCGCTAAAGGCACCACGCAACAGTTCACCGCCACCGGAACCTTCACCGACGGCAGCACGCAGAACATCACCAGCACCGTCACTTGGAGTTCATCGTCCACCACCATCGCCACCGTTGCCGGCACGGGCCTGGCAACCGGCGCATCCGTGGGCTCCGCCACCATCACCGCCACCTCCGGATCGCTTTCCTCTGCCGCCACTCTCAACGTCGGACAGCCGCTGCTTATCTCGCTCGCCGTCACTCCCGCCAATCCTTCTTTCGCTCTCGGCACCAGCCTGCCCTTCATCGCCACCGGAACTTACAGCGACGGCAGCACGCTCGATCTAACCTCCAGTGCCACTTGGACCACCATCGACAGCAGCGTCGCCACTATCAACACTCAAGGCATCGCCAGCAGCGTTGCTGTGGGCAACACCACTGTCACCGCCACTTCCGGCTCCATCTCCGGCTCGACCACGCTCACGGTCTCGCCCGCATTGCTGATGTCTATCGCCGTGACACCCGCGATTCCTACTCTCCCGCTCGGCACCACCCAGCAGTTCACTGCCACCGGAACCTATACCGACGGCAGCACGCAGAACATCACCAGCAGCGTCACCTGGTCCTCTGACACCATCTCCACCGCAACCATCAGCAATACCGGTCTGGCCAGCAGCATGAATCAGGGCTCGGCCACCATCTCTGCCACTTCTGCCTCGATCACCGGTTCCACCACACTCACCGTCACCTCCGCCGCGTTGCTCTCGCTGGCCATCACGCCCGCCACGCCTTCCATCGCTCTCGGAACCACCCAGCAGTTCACCGCGACCGGCACCTTCACTGACGGCACCACGCAAAACTTGACCAGCACCGTCACCTGGTCCTCCGACACTCTTACCACCGCAACCATCAGCCCCGCCGGAGTGGCGCAGAGTCTTGCCGTCGGCACCGCGAACCTCACCGCCGCATCCGGCTCGGTAAGCTCCTCCACCCTGCTCACCGTCACCCCGGCCGCGTTGGTTTCGATCACCATCACCCCCCAAACCTCCACCGTACCGCTGGGCGCGACCCAGCAGTTCACCGCCACTGGCACGTTCACTGACGGCACCACTCAAGACCTCACTCAGAGCGGACATTGGAGTTCCACTACGGCCACGGTCGCCACCATCAGCAACACCACCAGCACGGCGGGACTGGCCACCACGCTCGGCACCGGCACCACCACCATCGGCATCAGTTCCGGCTCCATCAGCGCCTCCGCTACTCTGGTGGTGAACCCGGCGGCACTCGTCTCTATTGCCATCACCCCGCAGTCCCCCAGCATCGCCTTGGGCACCAGCCAGCAGTTCACCGCCACCGGAACTTACACCGACGGCAGCACGCAAGACCTCACTTCCATCGTCACCTGGTCTTCTTCCGACGCCACCGTCGCCATCATCAGCAACTCACTCGGAAACTACGGTCTCGCTACCAGTTCCGGCCAGGGCATTGCCACCATCTCCGCCACCTCCAACTCCATCTCGTCCTCCACGTCGATCACCGTCGCCGCTCCTGCTCTGGCTACGATCACGATTGCGCCCGCGACTGCTTTTCTCCCGCTCGGAACCGGCCAGCAATTCACCGCCACCGGGACTTACACCGATGGCAGCATCCAGGACATCACCGCTTCGGTCACTTGGACTTCTTCTTCGCCCGTGATCGCTTTCGTCAGCGCCACCGGATTCGTGACCGCCGGCATGGTGGGCTCTTCCAATATCACAGCCACTTCTGGATCGGTCACCGGATCTGCTGGCGTCACAATCCTTCCCGCCGTCCTTGTCTCGCTCTCGGTCACTCCGTCGACCTCATCGATCGCGCTCGGCACAGGCCAGCAATTCACCGCTACTGGAACTTACAGCGACGGCAGCACGCAAAATCTCACCAGCTCTGTTCTCTGGACTTCTTCTTCCGGCGTAGCGACCATCACCCCCGGCGGCCTTGCCACCAGCACCGCGCAAGGCGTCACCACCATCACCGCCGCCTCCGGATTCATCAACTCCTCCGCCAGCTTGACCGTCACTCCGCCTACGCTCGCTTCCATCTCGGTCACTCCCGCAACTTCTTCCATCGCCAAAGGCACCACCCAACAGTTCACCGCCACCGGAACCTATACCGACGGCAGCACGCAGAACATCACCAGCACCGTCACCTGGAGCTCTTCCTCCACCACCGTCGCCACCATCGCCGGCACCGGCCTTGCAACCGGCGCAGCCGTCGGCTCCGCCACCATCACCGCCACCTCCGGATCGCTGTCCGCTTCCGCCACCCTCAACGTCGGTCAGCCGCTGCTCATCTCTCTCGCCGTCACTCCCGCCAATCCTTCTTTCGCTCTCGGCACCAGCTTGCCTTTCATCGCCACCGGAACGTACAGCGACGGCAGCACGTTCGATCTAACTTCCACCGCCACCTGGACCACCATCGACAGCACCATTGCCACTATCAACAATCAAGGCATCGCCAGCAGCGTTAATGTGGGCAGCACCACCGTCACCGCCACTTCCGGCTCCATCTCCGGTTCCACCACGCTCACGGTCACGCCCGCATTGCTCGTCTCTATCGCCGTGACGCCCGCGATTCCCACCATCCCGCTCGGCACCATCCTGCAGTTCACCGCCACCGGAACCTATACCGACGGCAGCACGCAAAATATCACCAGCACCGTCACCTGGTCCTCCGACACTCCCGCCAACGCCACCATCAGCGCCACCGGCCTGGCTAGCAGCGTCGCTCAGGGCTCGGCCACCATCTCTGCCACTTCTGCCTCGATCACCGGTTCCACCACACTCACCGTCACCTCCGCCGCGTTGCTCTCGCTGGCCATTACGCCCGCCACGACTTCCATCGCGCTCGGCACCTCGCAGCAGTTCACCGCCACCGGAACCTTCACTGACGGCAGCATGCAAAACTTAACCAGCACCGTCACTTGGTCCTCCGACACTCTTACCACCGCAACCATCAGCCCCGCCGGAGTGGCGCAGAGTGTTAACGTCGGCACCGCCAACCTCACCGCCGCATCCGGCTCGGTAAGCTCCTCCACCCTGCTCACCGTCACCCCGGCCGCGTTGGTTTCGATCACCATCAATCCCCCCACTTCGACCGTCCCGCTCGGCGCGACCCAGCAGTTCACCGCCACTGGCACGTTCACTGACGGCACCGTTCAAGACCTCACTCAGAGCGGACATTGGAGTTCCTCTGCAGCCCCCGTCGCCACCATCAGCAACACCACCGGCACTGCCGGATTGGCCGCCACCCTCGGCACCGGCGCCACCACCATCGGCATCAGCTCCGGCTCCATCAGCGCCTCCGCCACTTTAGTCGTGAACCCGGCGGCGCTGCTCTCCATCGCCATCACCCCGCAGTCCCCCAGCATCGCCTTGGGCACCAGCCAGCAGTTCACCGCCACCGGAACTTACACTGATGGCACCACTCAAGACCTCACTACCATCGTCACCTGGTCTTCTTCCGACGCCACCGTCGCCATCATCAGCAACTCGCTCGGAACTTACGGTCTCGCTACCAGTTCCGGCCAGGGCATTGCCACGATCTCCGCCACCTCCAACTCCATCTCGTCCTCCACCTCGATCATGGTGGGCCAGGCGGCGGTCGTGTCGATCTCGGTCACACCATCTTCCATCGCAGTTGCTTTGGGTTACACCGAGCAGTTCGCAGCCACGGCAACTTATGGCGATGGCTCAACCCAGGACGTCACTCAGTCCGCCACTTGGAGTTCTTCGAACCCCTCCGTTGCATCGGTGGTGAGCGCAGGCCTGGCGCAAGCATTAAGTCAGGGTTCCACCAACGTATCGGCCACGTTTGGAGCCTTCACTTCCTCCGCCACTTTCACCGCAGTTCCGCCCGCGCTGGTTTCCATCAACATCAGCCCCGCGTCCAGCGTTTTGACCACTGGCAAGTCGCTGCAGTTGAGCGCCACCGCTCTGTACAGTGATGGCACATCGCTCGACATCACCTCATCGGCATCATGGTCCAGCTCCAATAGCACTTTGGCGACGGTAAATTCCACTGGCCTGGTCACCGGCGTATCCGCTGGCACTGATAGCATCACCGCAGCGGCGGCGGGAATTACCAGCATCGCGGCCACGATCCAAATCGGATCGCCCGCTGATTTCTACGTTGCCACCAACGGCAATGACTCCTGGTCCGGCACTCTCTTCACTCCCAACTCCAGCAATACCGATGGACCTTTTGCCACCATCGCCCGGGCGCAATCTGCCGTGCAGAGCCTGGTACTGAACTCCGCCGGCCGCACCAATCCGGTGACTGTGCTTTTGCGGGGAGGGAGTTACTACGGTCAATCCCTGTCGTTCTCTTCCGCCGACTCCGGCACTTCCACCTTGCCGGTGGTCTGGCAAAATTATCCCAATGAAGTACCCGTGTTAAGTGGTGGCACCCGCCTCACCGGATGGACGAATGCCGGAGGAAACACTTATCAAATTTCTCTGCCAACCAGCACCGCTTATTTCGAAAACCTCTTCTACAACGGCCAACGCAGGCTCCGTCCGCGCAGTGGAGGTTATCTGGGAACTTATGCCCGCGTCGCTTCCACCATTTACTTGAATGGAGCAGCCCCACCCGCCACCGCACCCAACTCCAACTGTTCCGCTTACGTAACCGGAAAGGGCTGGCAATGTTTCGACCGTTTTCAGGCCAACTGCGCCGACATCAATCGCTCCTGGCAGAATCTCGGTGCGCCTTATCCCGTTGGCGATATTGAGTTGGTTGATTTTGAGTATTGGACCGTTTCAAAACTGCGCATTCAGTCCATTGATCAGAGCTGCGTCGTTTATCTCACGGGTCCCACCGTCCAGATCTCGACCGGGCATGGATTCATTCCCAACCATCGCTACATCATCGAGAATGTCAAAGATGCATTCTCCATCGCCGGTCAGTGGTTCCTCGACCGCTCGGCCACTCCGTGGACGTTAAGTTATCTGGCCAATCCGAGCGAGAACCCGAATTCTGACGTCGTGGTCATTCCTCAATCGCAACAGGTCATGGTAGCTACCAATCTGCAATACGTAACCTTCAAAGGCCTTACCTTCGAGAACGATAATTACACCGTACCCAACATCGGATACCCTTCCAGCCAGCAGGATCCCAATATTCCTGCCGCAGTCGCATGTCACAACTGTCAGAGCGTCACCTTCGACACCGATACCATCTCCGAAACTTCCGGTATGGGAATTGAGTTCACCACGACCAACACTTCGTCCACCACTTCGCACAATGCATTTCAGAACGGCGCCCTTTACGACATTGGCGGTTCACCCATTCGGGTCGGCAAGCCGCCCGCCTCGGCCGATACCGATGCCAATGTTCCGCAATTCACCACCATTCAAAACAATCTGATTGAGGGATACAGCCGGGTCTTACCCTCCGGCGTTGGCATCATTCAAGGCAGCGGCCACGACAACACCTACACCCACAACGACATTTATGACGGCTATCACAGCGGCATAGAAATTTGCCTGCCTCCCAGTTGCGTGCCCGGAAAGAAAAACTCCACGGGATCGTTCAACAACGTGATCTCGTTCAACCATATTTTTGATGTGTTTGAGGGAGTTACGGCGGATGGTGGTGCAATCTACGTCGCTACCGGAGGTACAACCTACACTCCCTCGGGCAATCAGATCTTAAATAATAAAGTTCATGACACCAGCGATGACTCCGTCATCGATTCAGACGGATACGGCGGCTCCGGAATTTACCTGGACTCCTACACCGGATTGGTAAACGTGCAGAACAATTTGGTCTACAGAACATCCGGCGATAGCGTGAAGATTACCGACGGCCCGCAAATTTCCGGCCAGGCCAACACCATCAAGAACAATATCTTCGCCTACTCCCGCCTCGGCGCAATTCAAAACAACACACCCTACGTGGGAACCACTTGCCCCGCCACCGTTCCTACCATCTTCAACGCCAGCGACAACATCATTTATTTCGACCGGCAATCTACTTCCGTACCCGGTTTTTATGTGCAGCAGGGTTGTGACTACACCTGCGGCGCTTCCATCACGCAACTGCACAACTGGCAAAACAATCTGTACTGGCGCATCAACGGCAGCCTTCCCACTGACGCCAAAGCTTTCCACACTCAACCGAAACCCGGCACCGGCGCGCTCTGCACCGTCGGCACTAATACCTGGACCTTCTACACCTTCACCGGATGGCAAGGCTTGGGCGAAGATCTCTCAAGCACCGCCAATGTCGATCCCGAATTCAACGCGCCCGCCTATCCCTCCGACGATTACTCTCTCCCCAACGGCTCACCCAATTCCTATTTCCTTCCCTTCGACGTCACCCAACCCGGCCGCTCCTCGTCCTCCATCAAACCCACCGACCCCTTGGACATCCCCGCAACTTTCCCCACCGCCTCCTACAATCCCTCCACCGACTACTAATCGCACGCACTCCTGCGTCGCGCGTGCTCTCTCCCCCAGCACACGTGCCAGTGCTTGCCAAAAACATTTCCGCTTGGATGTCAGTCGTTGACCCAAAGAATGGCTCCTCAGGTAGGATTCGAACCTACAACCCTTCGGTTAACAGCCGAATGCTCTGCCATTGAGCTACTGAGGAGTGTGGAGGGCGCGCGCGGAGCGCGCGCGCTTGTTTTTATCATAACATCCCGGTGCGGAGAGTGAGAATAGTGGGGTGGGGAAAATTGTGCGGAGTGGGGCAGGCAGACTTCGCGGCGGGGGGAGGCATCTGAGCGGGTATGAGAATGGGTTGGTCAGTGAAGGGGATGGTGGCGGGTCTTTTTTTTCTAATTTCTGTTTTGGGATTAAGGGGACAGGGTACGAAGGAGGTGAGTGTGGGTCCGCCGAGGGCGGAGGTGCGGGCGTTTTCCGAGGAGTGGCATGGGACCAAGGTTGTCGACAATTACCGGTGGCTGGAGGATGGGAGTAGTCCGGAGACGAAGAAGTGGGTGGCGGCGGAGAGTGCTTACACGCGTTCGGTGCTGGATGCTGTGCCGGGGCGGGAGGAAATTCGGAGGCGGGTGACGGAGTTGTCGCGCATTGGGGAGATCGGCGTCCCCAAAGTGGCGGGGAAATTTTATTTTTATACGCGGCGTGAGGGGGCGCAGGAGCGGGCGGTGATGTATGTGCGCGAGGGGATCGATGGAAAGGACCGCGCGCTGGTGGATGTGAATGCGATGGCGGCGGATGGGACGGTGTCGCTCGATTGGTTTTTCCCGGCTGTGCATGGAAAGTATGTGGCGTACGGGACGTCTTCTAACAACTCGACAACCAGTGTGGGGATGAGCACGCTGCATGTGATCGAAACGAAGAGTGGAAATATTTTGCCGGACACGATTGAGCGGACGCGGGCGTGCAGCGTGGCGTGGTCGCTGGATAATTCGGGATTTTATTACACGAAATATCCGAAGAAGGGCGATGTGCCGGAGGGACAGGAGCGTTACAACCGGCACGTGTTCTATCACGAACTGGGGACCGATCCGGAGAAAGATCCGTTAATTTTTGGCGAGGGGCGGGATGCGGAGGATTGGCCGAGCGTGAGCCTGGACAACGATGGGCGGATGCTGCTGATCACGGTGGCGCAGGGTTCGACGAAGAGCGAGTTGTTCCTGATGGATTTGAGGAAAGGGACTCCGCCGACGCGGATTACGACGGGGAAGAATTTTATTTATCGAGGAACGGTTTATAACGGGAGGGTTTACATCCTGACAGATGAGGATGCGCCGCGGTACCGGATGTTCGTGACGGAGGCGGGAGTTTACGATCGCGACGATTGGAAGGAAATTATTCCGCAGACAGGGAGCGTGTTGAAGGACGCCGCGATTTATGGGGGAAAGATTTTTGCGCAGTATGAGCAGAATGCGGCGTCGCAGATAAAAGTTTTTAGCGTGGATGGAACGCTGGCGGGCAACCTGGAAGTGCCGGCGATGGGAACGGTGTTTGGGTCAGGCGGGCAGTTTGATCATGACGAGATTTTTTATGGCTTCGAGTCGTTCACGACTGCTCCGGTGATTTACCGGTACAGCGTGGAGACGCGTGAGGTTAAGGTGTGGGCGAGGGTGGAGGCTTCGTCGATCGATGCGTCGGCTTATGAAGTGGAGCAGGAGTGGTTTCAATCGAAAGATGGGACGCGGGTGCCGATGTTTCTGGTGCACAAGAAGGGGCTTAAGAAAGATGGGCGCAATCCCACGCTGCTGACGGGGTATGGAGGGTTTGGGGTATCGGAGACGCCGAGGTTTGAGGCGGAGAATTTCTGGTGGCTGGAGCATGGCGGAATTTATGCGGTGGCGAATTTGCGCGGTGGCGGAGAGTTTGGCGAAGAGTGGCACCGCGCGGGGATGTTGGACAAGAAGCAGAATGTTTTTGATGACATGATCGCGGCGGCGGAGTATTTGGTTGCGGAAAAATATACGGACCGGGATCATCTGGCGCTGCGCGGGAGGGGAAATGGCGGGCTGGTGGTGGAGGCGGTGATGACGCAGCGTCCGGAGCTGGTGAGGGCGGTGGTGTGCGAGAGTCCGGTGCTGGACATGTTGCGGTATCAGAATTTTGGTACGGGACGGTTGTGGATTTCTGAGTATGGGACGGCGGAAAGCCCGGAGCAGTTTAAGTGGCTGTATGGGTATTCGCCTTATCATCGAGTGAAGGCGGGGGTGGAGTATCCGGCGATGTTGTTTGTGGGTGGAGAGGGGGATGGGAGGAAGATGGTGGCGGCGATGCGCAGTGGGGGGAAGAAGAACGTGTTGTTGGAGACGGGGAGTTCGGGGAGAGAGGAGGAGGGGGTGGATTTGTTTTCGTTTTTGGCGAGAGAAGTGGAGGTTAGGTGAGGTCACCACGGACCACGAAGAAGATCAGAGAACATCCCACGGGCAATCGGCCGTGGTTCCCAACCTTTCGCAAAAGACGCGAAAGGATGGGGCACCCGGCGGAGGACGAGCTACTGAGGCGGAAGAGTAAAATCGAGGCCGTCGCGTTTTTCGTCCGTGGCCAGATCAATCACAAGTGCATTGGAACGGCCCAACATGCCCGGGTAGTAAAAGGACACAGGAGGGATCTCATTCAGGCACGCTCCTGCGCAACCCCCGGTTTTCCACGGGGAATCGCCGGGCAAACTAATTCCGACCACGTACTTGCCCGCGCGTAATGAGTCTTCCTGGAAATAGCCGTTGGCGTCTGCCTCCTCTGTCGTAAACCAAGAGTAATCATCTCTCATGATCAGCACTTCGGTTTTGGATGGCGCTGAGCCGTCGGAGCGCCTGATGTGTCCGCTTAGACGTGCTGCAGGGGATTTCCAAAGGGTTACTTTCCAACACACGCCGCCAGTTATTTTGAGAGCGGAGTCCCCGACATACGTAGGACCGACGGTTTCCGCAGCAAGTTCGTAGCTCCCAACAGGCACAGGCTGGAACTCGTAGTCTCCTTCGGCGTCGGTCGTTGTGAAGTACTTTGCACGGTCAGAGACCCTGGTGGCGACGACACGCACACCCGGAACTGGCTTTCGATCCGAATAGCTTGGCCCGTACAGTACGTTGCCACGCAGAAGGCCGAAGTCACCCATCGCCTTGAGACGGCGCAGGGTCTCCAGTGGCTGCTGTGCATCGGTGACAGGACTGCTGATATTGCCGTAGAAGTCGAGCACGATGGGATTCCCGCCGCGGAGGTAGTAGAGCCAACGATCCCCCACCTTTAGTTCAGGTAGGCACGCGCCCTGTGACGTACGCACGATCAGCGGACTGGCAGGCTCACCTTTGAACACCTCGTCTGGGATTATGTGAAGTTCCTTCTCACCATCCTTCGTTGGTGTAATTGCGGAGATGGTACCGACAAATACGTAAGCATACCAATCAGGAGTGCCGCAATCGTTCAGGTCGCTCGACAGTCCGGTGTGCATACAGGTGATCGTCTTACCCCCGGCCTCTCGGAACTCCATGATCTGGGCTCTGGCAGCGCCAAAGCACGAGAGAACTACCGTCAGCACCGCGGGAACGAATCGCATGGAGATGGCCATTCAAGCACGTCGCTGTTCAAGAATGATGCTAAATGACTCCTTCCCGTTGCTCAACTGGCGTTATATCGCCATTACATCCTTGAACCGGTTCGATCGACTCTCGGCGAATGTACAGGGGTCGGTTTTGTTGAGGGTGGCGGGGAAGGCGGGGCATGGGCGGGGACGCCTTTGGCGAAGCTGATTGAGGAAGGAACGGATTTGTGTTCGTTTTTGTGGTGGGAGTTGGGGGTTAAACATTAGATTGCCGCCGCACGTAATCCTGTTTCAATTTCTGTTCCGACCGATTACTGGATCGTCCCAACCGTTACCGAGGCTTAGGAGATCATGGCGCGCCTGCGATAACGAACTGTTATTGTGGTTCCCGGCTGAAGATGGCTGACCTGATCGGTAAGCTCTCCAATCGTGAACAAATAATGATCATTGATCGCAAGAATCACATCGCCGGCTTTGATACCAGCACGATCGGCGGGTCCATCTGTCGTCACGGCTGTGATCGCGACGCCGTCGTGGCGAACATTCGGATTGCCTTCAAAGAATGTGCCGATGGAGGCTTGCGTCGGGGATTCTGTATTCGTCGGTGCGCTGACAGGTTTGGGTGTATCGACGGCGGCACGAATGGCGGGCGCGCGCGGAGACGGCAGGACGGTTGCTGCTGGGCTGGCCGAGTGCATCGGTTGTACCCCGAAATCATAAACATATGCGGCCATGCCTTCGCCACGTGCCAAATACAAAGCATATTCACCCTGGCCTAACTCGGCTGCGGGCATGATTCGGTAGACGCCAGGGCTCGCTTCTTCCCGAAGCAACTGAATCTGGTGGGTAAGGGAAATGCCAGAGCTGCTTCGCCATTGACCTCGAGCCGCGATCTCAAATTGCCTGCGCTTAGGCTTCTCCTCAAGACGAATTAGAATGAGGTCGCCCGCGTTTACTCCGGCTTCAGCTTCCTGTTTGGCGGGCATAAAGTAAAAGACTGGCTGCGCGGAAACCACGTTTTGCGCGTGGGGTCCCAATAGTTGAATATTTACCTTGCTCGTTTTGATTCGTATTGTGAGATCGGACACGAGGAGGCTGCCGCTGCGCTTGAATTCGGCGATTTGTCCGATGAACTTGGTAAGGCCGCCAGATGCCTCGACATACATCCCCGGCTCAGCGGGATAGGCTACGACCAATGTTTGGCCGTGGCTTGTAGCAGCGAACAGTATGGTTGCCAGAAGGCTGCTTAGCGTTATTGCTTTCACGCTATCTACCTCTCTATTGAAAATCGATTGAAATCAACGGCCATCATGCTGCTCTCGCAGCAAGACGGGGTCAATAGCACATAAGTGGGCCGTATAAGTGGATAGGGAGATTGAAGATCAAAAAGCAACATCACGGTCAACAGCGGCGCTGCGGGCGGTCGTGGTTCCCACCCTTTCGCAAAGGACGCGAAAGGATGGGGCACCCGGCAGAGTGGGGAGAAGAAGAACGTGTTGTTGAGGGTGGGGAGTTCGGGGAGGGTGGAGGAGAGGGTGGATATGTTTTCTTTTTTGGGGAGAGAGCTGGGGGTTAGGTAGGAGCAAGACGAGTGCATGGAGATTTGAGGACAGAAGGCAAAATCCTACGGGTGCAAGCGTCCGTTGTTCCCACCCTTTCGCAAAGGACGCGAAAGGATGGGGCACCCCGGCAGA
The DNA here is from genome assembly GCA_963758565.1 of uncultured Acidobacteriota bacterium. Taxonomy (GTDB): domain Bacteria; phylum Acidobacteriota; class Terriglobia; order Terriglobales; family Acidobacteriaceae; genus Sulfotelmatobacter. The sequence goes on from CAVWVX010000004.1 coordinate 328,552, forward strand.
ACGGCTCCTGTTTACCGACGACTCTCACGCCGTACTTGGGGAATGACGACGAAAATCGCTAAAAGCACAGTACATATACCAAAGACGGTCATCAGGTCGTAGCGCAGGAAGTTTACCCATGCGATCTCCCTTTCATTCACATAAACGGCTGCCATTTTTGGCCAACTTGCCCGGTAAGTCCTTCCCGTCATTGGTTGAGGTAGGCGGGGCATGACTGCTTCGTAGTAGCAAGCGGTCGCCGTTTCGCCTACGAAATAGAAACCTCCCACAATGCAAAATAGGCCCATAACAAGGGTGCGCATTGTGATCCGTACTTTTGTACGCATGATTGTCTTCCGCCTTCAGTATAGTGACAAATGCGCTGATTTTGGCTTGGAGAGCAATTCTGTGGTAAAGCGTTGAAAGATCGCAGACGCAGGGCTGTTACTGATAATTGTCGATAAATCGCCATTACACTCATTGAAGGAGTCGGCTGGTTATCAGCGAGCGGTACCGCGCAGCGTCCGAGGCTATTGTCTGTCGCCCTTCTCCGGGGCTGGCTCCTTCTCCTTCTCTTTACCCGGGGCTTGCGCCCTGGGCTGCATTCTGTCGCCGCTTCGCGGCTGGGTTGTGGTGGGGAGCATCTTATCGCAGCGCTGAAGCGCTGCGCCACCCAAAGGCTTGCTTACGCGGCGCTGAAGCGCCGCTCTTCCACGGTCGTGTCGGCTGTATGCCTGAAGGCATACCCTGATACGAATCTGAAAGTTAAAGGCTCCGGGCGAGTCGCACGCTTTTACACTCTTCCATGCTGGCAAGGTCGCGGCAGGAATAAGATTAGTGGGACTCTGGGAGCTCAGGAGGACGGCGATGCCAACATCGAAGGAGAGTCTTAAGGAGCGGTTGGGGCGATATCGGGAGATTCGGATCAGCGTGGTGGGGAGGAAGTCGGGGCGGAAGATTTCGAATCCGGTGTGGTTTGTGTTGGAGGGGGAGACGGTGTATTTGTTGCCGGTGTCGGGATCGGAGACGCAGTGGTATAAGAACGTGCTGAAGAATCCGACGATGGGGATTGATGCGCGCGGGGTGGAGGGGGAATTTCGAGCTTCGGTTGTGACTGATGCGAAGGCAGTCAAGTCTGTGGTGGAGAAGTTTCGGGAGAAGTATGGGGCGGGAGATGTGAAGAAGTATTATTCGGGGCTGGATGTGGCGGTGGTGGTGAAGTTGGACAGCGGGGGCTAAAGCCCGCTTCTTTTTGGGGTGAGTCTTACGCGGCGCTGAAGCGCCGCTCTTCCACGGTGGGCGCGGCTTTGGTATGGCTGACGGCATTTCCCTGATACGAATCCTTCAGCGTCAACAACAGGAGCAACGTCAAAGGCAGCGGACAGGAGTGTCCGCTCCACACGGGCAAGGTCAAAGGCGGAGCTGTACGTGGTCGTGGTTCCCACCTTTCGCAAAGGACGCGAAAGGATGGGGCACCCTCTTTTATGTTGTGCAAGCGAGGTCAAAAACAAGATCAAGATCCAGATCAACAACAAAGGCAGCGGACAGGAGTGTCCGCTCCTTACGGTCAACGTCAACCGCAACACCAAGATCAAGGGCGGTGTGTACGCGGTGTGGTTCCCACTTCTCGCAAAGGGCGCGAGAAATGGGGCACCCTCTTTGTTTTGGCGGATGCGAGATCAAAAAAAGCGTCCAACTGCACGATTTCCACAGGGGGGATGTTCAGATGTCACAGCGTTTTTTATTGACGAGGCGGTAGTCTGGAGGCTTGGGTTGAGGGGTGGTGTGATGGGCGATGAGGATGAACCGAAGCCGGAGAAGGGGTATGTGGAGTGGATCTTTGCGCAGGCGGAGGAGGGGTGGTGGGAGCGGGAGGGGACGAATCCGAAGCGGATGGGGGAGCTGTCGCAGGCGGCGTTTTTGGCGAAGGCGCAGGGACTGGGATTTGGGCTGGCGGTGCCTTGGGGAGATAGCGAGAAGTGCGATTTTATTGTGTGGGAGCGTCCGTCGGGAAAGTTGTTGCGGGTGCAGGTGAAGGCGACGGGGAGGCTGAATGCGGGTGGGTATGATGTGCAGCCGGTGTATTCGACGTCGGAGGGTAAGAAGACTTATACGGCGGAAGATATTGATGTGCTGGCGGCGCATGTGAGGATGGAGGGGCCGCGGAAGAAAGAAGTGTGGTATCTGCTGCCGATTGCGGCGATTGAGGGAGTGAAGAGTTTGAGATTTTATCCAGGGAAGAAGAGTAAGAATGCGCGCTGGGAGGAGTATCGGGAGGGGTGGAAGTGGATGAGAGGGAGTGGTGTTGGGGGTTAGAGTTTAAGGGTAAGAGTCAAAAGCGGCGCTGTCGGCGGTCGTGGTTCCCACTCCCCGCAAAGGCTGCGAGGAATGGGGCACCCACTTTTATCTTTCCGGACACTGTGACCAAAATCCGAAATTTATAACGCGCTCATGTTGCTGAGGAAGTCGCTGTTGGCTTTGGTTTTGCTGAGTTTGTCGATCAGCAGTTCCATGGCTTCGACGGGCGAGAGCGGGTTCAAGACTTTGCGGAGAACCCAGATGCGGCTGAGGTCTTCGCGAGGGATGAGGAGTTCTTCTTTACGGGTGCCGGAGCGTTGAATGTCTATCGCCGGGAACACGCGCTTATCCACTAGCTTACGCTCAAGGATGATTTCGGAGTTGCCGGTGCCTTTGAATTCTTCGAAGATGACATCGTCCATACGGGAGCCGGTGTCGATGAGGGCGGTGGCGATGATGGTGAGCGAGCCGCCTTCCTCGATGTTGCGGGCCGATCCGAAGAAACGTTTGGGGCGCTGCAGGGCGTTGGAGTCGACGCCGCCGGAGAGGACTTTGCCACTCGGGGGGACGATGGTGTTGTAGGCGCGGGCGAGGCGCGTGATGGAATCGAGCAGGATGACGACGTCGCGTTTGTGCTCGACGAGGCGCTTAGCTTTCTCGATGACCATTTCGGCGACTTGCACGTGACGGGCGGCGGGCTCGTCGAAGGTGGAAGAGATCACCTCGCCTTTGACGGAGCGCTGCATGTCGGTGACTTCTTCAGGGCGCTCGTCGATGAGGAGCACCATCAGAACGACTTCGGGATGGTTGGTGGTGATGGAGTTGGCGACGTTCTGCAAGAGCATGGTCTTGCCGGCGCGGGGCGGAGAGACGATGAGACCGCGCTGGCCTTTGCCGAGCGGGGTGAGCAGGTCCATGACGCGGGCGCTGCAATTTTCGCGGGTGGTTTCGAGTTTGAGGCGCTCCTGCGGGTAGAGCGGGGTCAGATTGTCAAAGAGAATTTTGTTGCGGGCTTCGTCGGGGGATTCGAAGTTGACGGCTTCGATCTTGACGAGCGCGAAATATTTCTCGCCTTCGTGGGGCGGGCGGACCTGGCCGCTGATGGTGTCGCCGGTTTTGAGATCGAATTTGCGGATCTGCGACGGGGAGACGTAAATATCGTCGGGGCCGGGGAGATAGTTGTAGTCGGGGGAGCGAAGGAAGCCGTAGCCATCGGGCAGGATTTCGAGGACGCCCTCGGCAAAGATGTGGCCCTCTTTTTCGCTTTGCGCCTGGAGGATTTTGAAGATGAGGTCCTGCTTGCGCAGGCCGCTGGCACCGGGAAGTTCCAAGGTCCTTGCGATCTTGGTAAGTTCGGTGATGTTCTTTTCTTTCAGTTCAGCTATGGTCATATTCACCTGAACCCGTGCACTAAGGGTAGATTCGTTAGTGACTGCGGGAGATTTTTAAAGGAGGGTATTCCGGGAAGACACCTGGTAAAGCGGAGGCGGGAGGACAGGGCTGCCTAAGCAGCCCGCCGTTGTGCCTCAGCAAAATTTTCTGGCTCGGACAAAACTTCCTGCCGCTCCTTGCCTGCGATGCGGTCAAGCACGCCGTTCATGGTTTCCTGGATACGGGTGCTGGGCCGGTGGAACTTCCGGGTGGCCTTGGAGGCGAGCTGGCATAACATATAACGATTCCGTAATGTCTGTAAAGCGTCAAACACACGATCAGAGCGCATGTGTGTAAAGCTCCTTCCTTATAAGTATGGGCATTTTCGCGATCGCCCCTGTCCCCAGGAACCGGCCAGAACCCCACGAGCCGTTCTAAACCGTTGATTCCGTTAAGGTTTTTAAGGAGTTAGCGCAATTCCTACCCAGAATAGATGCGTGACCGGACATGGAAGATGCTTGTTTTTCCTGATTTGGGCTCAACGATCGAGGTAGCTGTGAATGACCGAGAGGCTCCGATATGTCCGTGGAACAAGTTAATGTACCCGGAAACGGGAAATCCGTCAACCATTTTTTGGGAAGGGGCGAAGCAAAACGCAATAGAAGAATCCCGAAAAGCAACAGCGGTAAAGAGTCCCGAATCGAATAGCGAGCCAGAAATCGGAAAAATGCGAGTAAGGAGATTATTGCTATGAAAGCTCCCTTTCTGATCGGCCGCCTGCTCTTTGGCGGATTCTTTTTGTATAACGGAATCAATCACTTACAACATGCGAAGGAGATGGCGCCATACGCGGGATCGAAGGGGGTGCCGGAACCGGAATTGGCGGTGAAGCTCTCAGCCATACCTCTTATTATCGGTGGAAGCAGCATGCTGTTGGGGGTGAAGCCGAAGCTGGGAGCGCTGGCGATCCTGGGATTTCTGGCGGGAGTTTCGCCGGTGATGCATGACTTCTGGCGGATGGAGGATCCCGAGAAACGCATGCAGAACATGATTGACTTTATGAAGAATACGGCGCTGGCCGGCGGAGCGCTGGCGCTGATGGGAGTAGACGAGCCGTGGGAAGCAAGTGTTCCGGTGGAGCAGTTGAAGCCGGGGCAATCGAAGCTGACGCGGGCGGTGAAGCATTTGCGACGGAAGGTGGCATAGGTAGCGCCGAGTGCTAAGAGCTTTTGACGGCTAAAGGTCGCAGAGAAAAATTGGAGTGGGCTGGGCGGAGAGGAAATTATGGACGAGGAAGTGGTGCGGCAGATTGTCGATGAGGTCTTTTCTTCGTTGGAGCCACTTGATACCCAAGGCGCGGCATTGACGGAGTTTCTGAAAGCCAAGGGAATTGTTTCCGACGAAGAGCTGGCACCTTTCTTGAAGCAGGCGGGCAACACGAGTAGTGTGCGCTGGCTGGCGGCGAAGGTGAGGATCAAGAGCATGATTTCTTCGGCGATGAAGGATGGAGAGAAGAAGCCGGAGCGGGGTGAAGCGACAGAGGAAAAAGAAGAACTGAAGGCTTCGAACGGCGATTCGGCGGAGAAACCTTCTGAGGACAAAACTAAGGCTGAAGATGCGAAAGATAGTGTGAAGGAAGGTAAGGACGGAAAAGGGGAAACGGAAAAAGAGCGGGAGAATGGCAACGAGGCAAAGGTGACAAAAGGCCCGGAAGGATCGAGGGCGGAGCCTCTCGCGCCGGCTGCGGAGGAGAATGACGATAGGAGCACGGGGACAAAACCGGGCCGCGACGTCGATGAGAAAGAAAAGGTGGCTTGAGTTGCGGACGCGTGGAAGTATGTTCCGGCAACTCGAATCGAATTCCTCACCAGTAAAAGCGCCGGTTTCGAATGATGCACTTTCGGATTGAAACTGGTAATTCATGAACTCAAGGTTAAGACAAAAGGGACGCTCCTAGGAGCGTCCGTTTTTTTGAACCTGCGCTTCCCCTCCCCAGCCTCGATAGCCGAAATTGGCGGAACTGTCCCGATAAAAAGTGTCATACTTTAGAGAGCGGGCGGAGGGGTTTCATTCCCGCTATCGGGGGCGATGTGAGGTATCGACAATTAGTCTCAGCAGTTTTTGTTTTCGTGGGGTTGGCAGTTTCGGGAAGCGCACAACATCAATCGCCCAGTGGCGGAGCGCCGCCAGGGCCGCCGCCGACAATCGTCATTCCGAGTGATTCGTCAGTTTCGGGGAGCACGAATGAGGCGGAGCGGGTCGCGCTGAAGGAAATGCAGAAGCGCGCCAATATGGAGCGGCAGGCGGCGCTGAAGAAAGATACGGACCGGCTACTGCAATTGGCGGAGGAGTTAAAACGCTCGGTGGATAAATCAAATGAGAGCGTTCTATCGCTGGATGTGATGAAAAAGGCGGAGCAGATTGAGAAACTGGCTCACAGCGTGAAGGACAAGATGAAGGGACCGAACTAGAAAAGATTGGGCGGGTAATTGGGTAATTTTGTAATCGGGTAACTTGAAAGACCTCACCGGCGGATGTGTGACCGGGGAGAAGGGTTGCCCGGTGCGATTGTGGTTTGAATCAAGTGAGCGGCGCAACTCCATCGTAGAGCCGGGGTTTCTATTCAGCAGAATCCGCAGGGATGCGGAGGAGGAGACGAATATGAAACGGACAATTGCGGGGGTGTTATTGGTACTGGGGATGGGCGCCGGAACGATGTTTGCCGAGGATGGGTGGCGGGAGCGTCGGGACATTCGGCACGATGAGGCGAAGATTGCCCATGACCGTCGCGAGTTGCGCAGCGATCTTTATCGCGGCAATTACCGCGCAGCCGATCACGAGCGCAGAGAGTTGCGACGTGAGTACCGGGATGTGAACCGGGATCGGCGCGAGAGGGATTGGGACCGGAGATAGTACGTCACGGTTTGAGACACAGTCTTTCGATAAGGGAAACGAATCGTAGACAAGAACGCCATCCGAACGGGTCGGATGGCGTTTCTTTGTTGTGCTACAGCTATTTATTTTGCGTCGTCGCTTCTGATTCGCATGCCGTAGAAGGAACGGTAGACGAAGAAGATGGAGACGGCGAAGAAGGCCAGAGCCAACACGTTGGTGATGGTTGCGCCCTGGTCATGGGTTAGCGTGACGGCGAGTGACACGGCGAGCAAGCCGAAGAGCGTGGTGAATTTGATCACCGGGTTCAGGGCGACGGAGGAAGTGTCTTTGAACGGATCGCCGACGGTGTCACCGATGACGGTGGCATCGTGCAGCGGAGTTCCCTTCTGCTTCATTTCGACTTCTACGATTTTCTTGGCGTTATCCCATGCGGCCCCGGCGTTGGCCATGAAGATGGCCTGGTACAAGCCGAAAATGGCGATGGAGATGAGGTAGCCGACGAAGAAGAACGGCTCGACGAAGGCGAAGGCAAGCGTGCCGAAGAAGACGGCGATGAAGATGTTGAGCATGCCTTTCTGCGCGTACTTGGTGCAGATCTCGACCACTTTCTTGCTGTCTTCGACGGAAGCTTTTTCCACGCCTTCGAGTTTGATGTTGGCCTTGATGAACTCAACGGCGCGGTAGGCTCCAGTGGTGACAGCCTGAGTGGATGCGCCGGTGAACCAGTAAATCATGGCGCCGCCGGTGATCAGGCCGAGGAAGAACGGTGCGTGAAGCAGCGAGAGCTTATCGACGTCGACGGTGAGGCCGTGGGTCAAATCCATGATGATGGAGAAGATCATGGTGGTGGCGCCGACGACGGCGGTACCGATGAGCACGGGTTTGGCGGTGGCTTTGAAGGTGTTGCCGGCGCCGTCATTGGCTTCGAGTAAGTGCTTGGCGCGGTCGAAGTCGACTGTCATGTTGAAATCTTTTTTGACTTCGGCGACGACGTTGGGGACCTGCTCGATCAGAGAGAGTTCATAGACGGATTGAGCGTTGTCGGTAACGGGGCCGTAAGAATCGACTGCGATGGTTACCGGACCCATGCCGAGGAAGCCGAAGGCGACCAGGCCAAAGGCGAAGACGGCAGGGGCGAGCATGGTGTTGGCGTCGAGGCCCATGGAACTGAGTCCGAGTGTGCTGAAGTAATAGGCGATCGACATCAGCAGGACCATGGAGAGTCCGAGGTAGTAGCCGGAGAAGTTACCAGCTACGAAACCGGAGAGGATGCCGAGTGACGCTCCGCCTTCTTCCGCGGAGGTGACGACTTCCTTCACGTGGCGGGATTCGGTGGAGGTGAATGCTTTCACCAGTTCGGGGATGAGAGCTCCGGCGAGGGTTCCGCAGGAGATGATGACGGCGAGCTTATACCACTGGGTGTCATCGCGGCCGAGCATGGGGATGAGCAGGTACGAAACCAGGAACGTGAGGCCGATGGAGACGATGGATGTGAGCCAGACCAGAGTGGTGAGCGGCGTTTCGAAATTCATCTCATCGACTTTGCCGTAGCGGCCTTTGGCGATGGCGGCGTTCAAGAAGTAGGAGAGGGCGCTGGAGACGAGCATCATGACGCGCATGACGAAGATCCAGACGAGGAGTTGAACCTGCACGGTAGGATTTTTTACGCCGAGCAGGATGAAGGTAATGAGCGCGACGCCAGTGACGCCGTAGGTTTCGAAGCCGTCGGCGGAGGGGCCAACAGAGTCGCCGGCGTTGTCACCGGTGCAATCGGCAATGACGCCGGGGTTGCGGGCATCGTCTTCTTTAATCTTGAAGACGATCTTCATGAGGTCGGAGCCAATGTCGGCGATCTTGGTGAAGATGCCGCCGGCGATGCGGAGTGCGGCCGCGCCCAGAGATTCGCCGATGGCGAAGCCGATGAAGCAGGGGCCGGCGTAGTCGCCGGGAATGAATAAGAGAATGATGAGCATGATGAGAAGCTCAACGCTGATCAGCATCATTCCGATGCTCATGCCAGCTTCGAGAGGAATCTGGTAGACGGGGAACGGTTTGCCGGGAAGCGAGGCGAAAGCGGTGCGTGAGTTGGCGAAGGTGTTCACGCGAATGCCGAACCAGGCGACGCCGTAGCTGCCGGCGATCCCGATCAAACTGAACAGAAGAATGATGGGAAGGGTGAGAGCGACGGACTTGCCGGGCACGGGTTTGAGCCATCCGAAGTAGGCGGTGATGATGACCGCGATGAAGACCCACAATAAGAGGATGAACTTTCCCTGGGTAACGAGGTAGGTCTTACAGGTTTCGTAGATGAGTTCAGAAATCTCGCGCATGGAGCGGTGCACGGGAAGATTCTTGAGGCGCATGTAGATGGCCATGCCGAAGCCGAGGCCGAAGAGGCAGAAGAGGATGCCGATCATTAGCAGGCGGTGGCCGTCGATGGCTCCGTTTAAGAAGCTGACTGACGAGAGGTCAGGCAGGCGGAGTGAGGCTTCGCCGCCGGCTTCAGGAGCGGGTTGCGCGAAGGCGGAGGCGGCGCCGAGGGTGAGGAGCGAGGCGAGTGCGAAAGTCTTTTTCATAAAATTGATGGGAGTGTATTGAAATAGGAAACCAGATACCACACGGCGTCCTTGGAACGCAGCAGTGGCGAGCCAGGTGCGCATAAAAAGTCCTCCAGAGAATCGGTTTTCAGGAATATACAAACGTGTTTAGGCACTGCCTTCCGGGAAATCTCCTCGGTCCGAGCACGCCCAGTGCAGAATACGGAGGAGAGAATCACCGGAATTCCGAACACGCTTCCACCGCAAACCTACAACGGAGTGTTGGAGTTTGGCCGCGTCGGGTTTTGCGCCCAGGGATGGCGGGAGCGGAGCTACGGCTCAACTTCCGGCAAACGAGTGCAAAACGGGCATTTATAACACGTTGCAGGGATCAGGGTCAATGAAAACGTGGCGCGCTGACGAGAGGTGACGAGGGGAAATATGATAAGAAAAGCTCCTACCGCAAAGGGCGCAGTGAAAACCTATGCCAGAGAACTCCGAAGCTACGGTTCTTGCTGTATTGCATCGAGCAGAAGCCAAGACTGGCGCGGCTTTAACAGGGCTAGGTACTTTCTTCTCCCTTGCAATCGGCGAGGGCGGGGCATAAACTCGGCGGGCGATTTTGGGGTAGGTCAAAATCGATTGGTAACTTGCCTAAGAACGCGTTCAAACCCAGAGGAGGAGCAGAGTGAAAAGAATGCTTTTCGCAGTAGCGTTAGTGATAACGCTGAGCCTCTCAGCGGCAGCGTCAGAACATAAGACGCCAGCGTTATCGCATCATCGAGCCGGCAATCCAGCGGCCGAACTTCAGGACACGAAGGAGAGTCCGAATCCGAGCGTGCCAGCCCTGTGCAATCCCTGCCTGTTTTACGGAGGAGACCTTAATCCCAGCGATCCGAATGCAGCCGGGATGTCGGATGAAAACACATTGCTTGTCGTAGGCGGCAGCAGTACCTACGGCGAACTAGCGATACCGTCCGGGACGACGGTGACGGTGAAAGGAATTCTGTTTAACGTGCAAGCGTCGGCGGCCTTCGACCCGATGACGGCCAGCTATGACATTCGCACGGGAGTTTCGGAAGGCAGCGGCGGAACCAGCATTGCGTCGGGTACTGCCAACATTCAAGTGCAGGCCACAGCCAACAACTTTCTGGGACTGCAGGAATATTCGCTGGTGGTTAAGTTTCCTGCGGTCACGTTGACCTCCGGCGACTACTGGATGAACCTGACGCCGAACTGCACGGACACGCTGGACGGGAGTTGCCCGCTGTTCCGGCAATTCGTATCCAACACAACGCAGCGGACGAATGCGCTGCACGAAAGCTGGCAGCCGGCGCACGAGATGTTCCTGAACTCGGCGTACTTCGGCTTTACCTGGGCGAACTGGTGCGATTCGAGCCTTGGATTCAACCCGACTCAGTGCGGCTACCTGTCCTATGGAGTACTTGGAGGTGTCGAGTGAAGAAGACTCTATTCGCAACTACTCTTGTATTAGCGCTCAGCCTGACGGCAGCCGCCGGACAAAAGAAGCCGGCGATGTCGCAGCATAAATCGGGTACGGTGGAGCAGGTGCAGCTGGCACCTTCTGGAACGCCTCCGGAGCTTTGCAGTCCTTGCTTGTTCTACGGTGGAGACTTGAATGTTTCGGATTCGAACGCAGCCGGATTGTCGGATGAAGATACGCTTCTGATTCCGGGCAGCTCAACCTATGCGGCATACGAGGTACCGAGCGGCGTGAACGTTGGCATCACTGGAATTCTGGTGAACGTGCAGTCCTCGGTAAACTTCGATCCGAAGACGGCGTCCTGGGATGTGCGTTCCGGAGTATCGGAAGGCAATGGTGGGACCAGCGTGGCTTCGGGAAGCGGCACCATCACGGTGGCGGCAACCGGGCGAAATTTCCTGGGCCTGAATGAATATACGGTGCTGGTGAGAATTCCGACGCTGTATCTTGGGGCTGGGGAATATTGGTTCAACGTCACTCCGGAGTGCACGAATGGGGCGACGGATGGCAGCTGCTATCAAGGACGTATTTTCCTGTCGAATACCACGCAAAACACGAATGGCGTTTACGCGAACGCGCAACCGGCGGGCTCGATGTATTTGAACTCGTCCTATTTCGGGTTCACCTGGGCAAACTGGTGCGACTCTTCGCTGGGATTGAATTCCAATCAATGCCGCGCGGCTTCGTTCGGTTTGACGGGATCGGCGGCGCACGAGTAGGTTGTTTGTTTTAAGCATGGAAGCCGGGGATTTCGTCCCCGGCTTTTTTTAGTTCTCAGTTCTCGGTTCTCAGTTCTTAGAGAAGGCCCTCGGTTACTTGATGCTGGGATTGCATCTGCGAACTGAGAACTGTCTTATGTCCAGTAAGTGCGGTCAAGAGAGCGGTATTGGATGGCTTCGGCGATGTGTTTGGGTTCGATGGCGGGGACGTCTTCGATGTCGGCGATAGTGCGGGCAACTTTGAGAATGCGGTCGTGAGCGCGGGCGCTGAGGCCCTGCTGGGTCATGGCGCGCTCGAGCAGACGTTCGCAATCGGTAGAGAGTTCGCAGAAAGTGCGGATGTGGCGGGAGGACATTTGCGCATTGCAGTAAATTTTCTCGCGGGAGGAGGCGAAGCGATCGAGTTGCTTTTTGCGGGTGCGCATCACGCGCTGGCGGATGGTGGCGGAATTTTCCGGTTCGGCGGTGGAGCGCATCTCCTTGAAGTTCACGGCGGGAACGTCGATGTGAATGTCGATGCGATCCATGAGGGGTCCGGAAATTTTTGAGATGTAACGCTGGATCATGGGAGTGGTGCACTGGCATTCGCGAGTCTTGTCATTGCGGAAGCCGCAGGGACAGGGGTTCATAGCGGCGGCGAGCATGAAGCGGGCGGGAAAGGTGAGGGCCATGGCGGCGCGGGCGATGGTGACGGAACCATCCTCAAGCGGCTGGCGCAAGACTTCGAGGACGTTGCGGGGAAATTCGGGGAGTTCGTCGAGAAAGAGCAGACCGTTGTGCGAGAGCGAAACTTCGCCGGGGCGAGGGATGACACCGCCGCCGATCAGGCCAGCGTCTGAGATGGTGTGGTGCGGTGAACGGTAGGGGCGCTTGCCGACGAGGCCGCTGCCGGGATCGAGGACTCCGGCGACGCTGTGAATCTTGGTGGTCTCCAGCGCTTCTTCGAAAGTGAGCGGCGGGAGAATGGTGGGCATGCGCTTGGCCAGCATGGTTTTGCCGGAGCCGGGCGGACCGATCATGAGGATGTTGTGGCCTCCGGCACAGGAAATTTCGATGGCGCGCTTGGCGGTCTGCTGACCGCGCACATCTTTGAAGTCGACGAAGAATTCCTGCGACTGCTTGAGGAGAGCGTCGCCGTCGGCCTTTAAGGGAGCGATGCCGTTGCCGGAGTTCACGAAGTGAATTACGTCGAGCAGGGAGCGGACGGGGTAGACATCGACCCCGCCGACCATGGCGGCCTCGCGGGCATTGGCTTCGGGAACGACGAGGCGGGAGATTTTTTTCTGGCGGGCTTCGAGCGCGATGGGGAGCGTGCCGCGGATGCCGCGCACGCCGCCGTCGAGGCCCAACTCGCCGATGAAGAGGCAATCCTCGATGGTCTTCCGGGTGAGGCCGCCATAGGCACCGACGATGCCGAGGGCCATGGGCAGGTCGAAGCCGGAGCCTTCTTTTTTTATATCGGCGGGAGCGAGGTTGATGGTGATGTGAGTAGGCGGAATGTCGTAGCCGCAATTTTTCAGCGCGGCGCGAACGCGATCGCGGCTTTCGCGCACGGCGGCATCGGGCAGGCCGACGGTGTGGAAGTGGTCCTGATCGGTTTTGATGCCGGAGCAGTCGACTTCCACCTGAATGATGTTGGCGTCGATGCCGTAAACCGCAGCGCTTAGGGTCTTGTAGAGCATGAGTGCGCTCCGGCGAGACAGACTGCTTTACCTGTGCCGCCGTCGGCACACCAAGGCCTGATTCCGGAATCTAGTTGAGAGTACGCCTAAGGGTGGGTGAATCTTTGTGACATCCGTCACAGGGTTAGGCTGTGGAAAAAAGGATTGTGAGGCAGTACGTGTGGATGAGTGAGATGGCGAGGTTGCGACAGTTGAGACGACCTCCACTGCGATAACTTCCTGTTTGCCGACCAATCGGAAGTGGTCACACGGCGACTCGAATCGGAACGCGAGTGCGGCCAATCCGCGAGTTGTGCGCCAACTGGGTGGCACTCCTCCGCTTGGGGTGCTAGACTTGCTGCCGATTTGCACCGACCTTCAGTGAGGGAATCGTGAGCGACCCGGCACCCGAGCCAAGCCCGAATATCTCTAGAGGCAGTTCCGATCCCGAAGCCACTCTCGACTCCGTCGCTCGTCCCGAAGGCATGCCTGAACACGCCTTAGGCTCGATTGGGCCCTATCGGCTAATCCGAAAACTCGGGGAAGGAGGGATGGGGCAGGTGTGGCTGGCCGAACAGTCGGCGCCAGTCAAGCGGCAGGTCGCTTTGAAAATCATCAGAGCGGGGCGCTACGATAATGCCGCTTTGCTGCGCTTTGATCTGGAACGGCAGACGCTGGCGATCATGGATCACCCTGCCATCGCCAAAGTCTTCGATGCGGGGTCGACTTCCCAGGGCCAACCGTACTTCGTGATGGAATATGTTCCGGGTTTTCCCATCACCAATTACTGCGACCAGAAGCACCTCTCGGTCCATGAGCGGCTAGCCTTGTTCATCAAGGTTTGTGAAGGGGTGCAACATGCGCATCAGAAAGCGATCATGCATCGCGATCTGAAGCCGTCAAACATCCTGGTTGTCGAAGTCGATGGCCAGCCGATGCCGCGCATTATCGATTTTGGTATCGCGAAGGCGATCTCGCAGCAAGGGGAGGACGAGACGCTGGTAACGCGTGCCGGAGGAATGGTGGGGACACCGGGATATATGAGCCCGGAGCAGGCGGATCCGACTGTGTCCGATGTAGATACTCGCACTGACGTTTACTCGCTCGGCGTCGTGCTTTATGAACTTCTTACCGGCATATTGCCATTTGATGCCGAGCAGTGGCGAACCAAGCCTTTCCATGTAATCTTGCGCCAACTGCACGAAGAGGATCCTCCGAATCCAAGCACGAGAATCAGCGGAGACGGTACCTCGACCACCGCGGCGCAACGCCGGAGCACGGATCCTCGACAACTGGCAAGCCTGCTGCGGGGGGACCTGGACTGGATCACGTTGAAAGCTTTGGAAAAAGATCGCACCCGCCGCTACGGCACCCCTGCAGAACTGGGCGCCGATGTTGGCCGCTATCTGCGGAACGAGCCTGTCGTAGCGCGCCCGGCAAGTAGCGTATACCGCACGAAAAAGTACATTCAGCGCCACAAATTTGGCGTGTCGGCGGCCACGGCAATGGCGCTGCTGCTGATCGCGTTCGCGGTGATGCAATCGATGCAGTTACGGCGAATTACCCGGGAGCGCGATCGAGCCGATCGCGTCACCGCATTTATGACTGGGATGTTCAAGGTCTCGAATCCGAGTGAAGCACGGGGCAACGACATCCGGGCGCGAGAGATTCTAGATAAGTCGGCGAACGAGATCGACACGGGACTGGCGAACGACCCGGAGCTGCAGTCGCAGATGATGAACGTCATGGGCACCGTGTATCAAAGCCTGGGGCTCAGCTCAAAGGCCGAGCCGCTGCTCCGGCGCGCCTGGGAAACTCGGCAGCGCATGCTCGGCCCAAAAAGCCCGGATACGCTGCAATCGCAGCAGGATCTCGCCGTCGCAGTGCTGGCGCTCAGCCGCTATCCCGAGGCCGAGAAGTTGTGCCGGGCGACCTTGGAGGCTCGGCGCCAGGTGCTTGGCCCCGAGCATCATGACACCGTGGATTCCATGGTCCAGTTGGCCAGAATACTTGGGTTTGAATCGCGATACGACGAAGCGGAAAAGTTGAATCGCGACGCGCTCGAAGTGGCGAGGCGAAAGTGGCCGCATGACAAGTTGACATCGACCGCGCTATCCCTTCTGGCAGACACTCTCACCCATGAGCGCAAGTACCCGGAAGCAGAGAAAGCAGCTCGAGAGGCGTTCGAAACGGACCGGCGAACGCTTGGCCCCGATCATCCCTCAGTGTTGAGAGATATGTTTAATTTCGCCGCGATATTGACGGAGGAGCAGCATTATGCCGATGCGGAAGAAATATCGAGAGAGTTGATTGAATCCGCCCGGCGAGTGCTGGGGCCGCAACATCCCGGCACGCTGGCTGCCACGGCCAACCTGGCCGCTCTTTTGAGAGACGAACAGCATTACGCCGAGGCGGAAAAACTGGAGCGCGAAGTTTTAGAGGTACAACGGCAGACTCTGGGCCCGGAACATGCCAGCACCTTGCTCACGCTGGGGAATCTGGGCTCTGTCCTGATGGAAGAGAAACGCTATTCCGAAGCCGAACAGGTGCTGCGGGAAGCACTCGCCGGCCTGCGCCGTGTTGTCGGTCCAGAGAGTGAAGTGACTGCGACCGCAGCCCAGAATCTGGCCCGCGTCCTTGCGCTGGAAGGCAAGCGGGATGAGGCGTTCGTCCCTTTGCGCGCATATGCCGAACGTATTAGTGACGTCGACGAGTTTGATCGCCTTGAAAAGGACGACCATCTCCAGTCCCTGCACAGCGACCCGCGCTTCGACGCGCTCATGGCCGCAACCCGCCAGCGCATCACCGGGGCGAAGATGCAGCCGGCGACACAATAGACGGCGCGTGCTTTGAAACCTAGTGTCGCCACAGTCCTGTCGCGCCCGAGTTACGGGCTACCGGAAGTCAACCGTTCTAACCAGGCAATTTCGCTCATTGAGAGGTCAATGAGTGAAATGGCGATTTGTCACCAATCCAGGAACGTTCCTGACGAAAAGCCGGTTTTGCTTGATCAGCTAGCAGCAATGGGAGCAACCAGGCGACGCGGTGCGGAGCGGGTAGCCCAGATGACGAAGCAGACGCTCAATCGAACCCGGTGTGAGACGGCTCTGTGAGTGGAAGCTTGCTATTTAATGCGGTCGTAGACCATGGTTTGCTTGAACTGCTTGCCGCCCTTCATCGAGACGATGCACCTTTCGAAATACTTCTTCTGGTCAGCGGATGCGGAGAATGTGCACGCGGTCGTTGTTCCGTCGGGCGTGGTTTCGAAGTCGGTATCGTCGTCGGCCTTCACGCTAAACATGGCGCCGGGCTGGCCGCTGATGGGATGCATGGTGCCATCGACAGGACCATCAAATGCAGTCTTCCAGGTCCT
Organism: uncultured Acidobacteriota bacterium; assembly: GCA_963758565.1. Taxonomy (GTDB): domain Bacteria; phylum Acidobacteriota; class Terriglobia; order Terriglobales; family Acidobacteriaceae; genus Sulfotelmatobacter. The sequence continues at coordinate 344,889 of CAVWVX010000004.1, forward strand.
GCCCTCGTCGTCGACCATCGTATCGGTCCATTTTACCCGCGTGGCCGTATCCACAAGAAGCACAAATTCATCGCTCTTCATCGAAGGACCACCACCGAAATCGCTCTGCGCGAGGTTGAGCCTCCAGACGCTGCCGGCAGGAACATGCGTTTGCGCTGCGACTGCCGTAAGCACAGGAAGGCAAACCATAGAGATAGCAAACACGATGCGGGATCGACGGAACATTCACGTTCTCCTGAGCCTTGATATCCTGCTGAAGGACAGCTCCTTTATACACCCCAGCTCTCTCGTGAAGTCCTCGTCTCGGGAGCGATTAACACAGGCCCGTGCGATTGGTGATAACAGCGATAAAACTCGTTGAGGGGGAGTTTGAGTGAAATGGCGTTTTTGCGACAGTAAGCGCCGAGCTAGTCCGTTGGCCAACAAAAAACGGGCCCATCTACGGCTTTGATTTGTGGAGAATCGGTCAGCACAACAGATACTGGGTACACTATCGCTGATTCCCAGTCAGCCTTCTCATACCCGCTACAAACTGGTATGTCCGTCCGCGTGATGCCGAACTGTGCCCGGACTTTGTTCCAGCATTCCCACTGTTCCGCTTTTAAGTTGCAACCGGCACGCGCAACCCGGAGATAGTTCAACCGGGGATTTTGATCGGCCTCGCTGGTTACGCGGAAAACGTCTTTGAGGTGCAGTGTTTTCTGATAGTAGTCAAGTAATGAAGAATCCTCAAAAAGCTTTCGTCCAGTTCCGCTATCGAAGGCCGCGAATGGCATTCCTCCGTCATCACCATCAGAAGCATCGAAGAAAACAATCGTGCCCTTTACACCCCGAAAGTATCCGCTCCACTCCGTTGTATAGACCTTTTCGTGCTCCTCGTGCCTCCGGGTACACGCGGCTTGAGCAGAGGGAACAATCGCCAACCACTCCGCACCCTTCTCCCCTTGGTCGTATTCTTTAACAGTGAAAGCCGGATAGTAGTAGCACGTCAGTTTGTTTCTGACGTGTTCAAAGGCCCTGTAGGGGGATGGGCCAAAGTCGACAACTGTCTTTTTCACTGGCTTATCGAAGCCCTCATCAAGATTTGTGCGGTTAACCTGCACGTACAGAGAACCCGCCAGGAGGCTTAATGTCAAGACGCACACGAATACGCCGTGAGTTTTCCTCATCTGCATGCTTAGACACCATCGCGGGGAGGTCAGTTCCCGTTCTCAACTGCTGTAATCAGGCGATTGCACTCATCTGCGGACCGCTCGTTCCGATGATGTCGCGGCCTTCGCAAGAGCATCCGCAACTTGTGCTTTCAATTGAATCCAGTGTTGCGAGCGCTCTTTGTGACTTGGATTCCACGCAGCGCGGGCGCGTCTTTGGCAATATTCGGCTGCCCATTCAAGTTCTGATTTTGTACCTTCCAAAATAGCAGCCTCAACGCGCGCCAATTCTCTTGCCTGGCGAACCTGATGGGTATTTTTGCAGACACAAGGAGACTTTCCGCAGCCGATGCACAACCCGGCCTTTCGCCGTGCTCTGATTTTCTCCCTGCCGGGCTTCTAGCCATTGAACCGACTCCGACCGCAAATCGTTCTCCGAGGACAGATCAACTCAGAACGGCCATTCTTGCATAACTGTCGAAATCGGGCGATTGCAATCGAAACCCCGACAACGAACTACGGGCGCAACATCAAAAGTACATGCGGCGGGGCTCGGGCTCGCGATCGACAACTAGTTGCGGATGCAGGTGGCGGAAGGTCTGGGCCACGTGGCAATTCCAGCAAACCGGACGGTGAGTGGAAAATACTTGGAGAAGATGCTGGGGGCTCACGTCCTTCCACTCAACCGTGTTGTGGTCCAGATCGAGCAGGGCCGGAGAGTGATCGAGATGGTTTAGTTTGCCGAAGGTCTTCTGGCAGAAGACGCACTTCTTGCCTTCATACCATTGGGAAACGATATTCCAAACCAGGCAGTTTTCAGGATTCAGTTCGAGTTGCTGCAAACATTCCTGGCCGCAATCCTGGCGCTCGGGCCAGCGCGAACATTCCTTAAGGCGCAGCGTGGGCTCGGAGAGGAAGGCACCGAGGGCGGCCTGACCTGCGGCTACGTCAACCGCTTCCGGCGAGTGATTCTCCGGACAGGTAATGAGGCGCTGGCCGCGGTAGGTGAAGTAAGCTCGCAAGGCGGGAATGGCGCGTAAGACGAACAGCGCGAACGCGAGTACGAGAAGGATAGCTGCAACCAGGATGGTTACTGTCATAAATCACCTCGTGATGCGGGCACAGTCAGAACCGGGCAGGTAGCATGTGCAAGTACTTCATGAACGGTTGTCCAGGGTAAATGAGTGGTGAAGTCCGCTGGGCGAGCGCCCATCACAATAAGATCGACCTCCCGCCGCGCTGCGGTATCCAGAATGCACCTGGCCGCGGGACCGAACTCCGTGACCACTTGGGCTGCATAAGCCAGCGCAGTTTTCCTGGGTATCAGGGCTTGTAATTGTTGGACGGCGGTTTCGATGGGCCCAGGTTTTGTACTCAGGTCGGGATAGCTTTCGAAGACGTGCAGGAGAGTGAGCGAGGCTTCGAAGTCTTCGGCCAGAGCCAGGGCAACCGGCGCGACCAGCATCGACTGGGAACACAGGTTGGTGGAATAGAGAATCTGGCGGATATCCAAGTCGACCGGGGCAAGATCGGGTTGGCTGGTGGGGAGATAGGGCAAGCGGGCACGGCCCCTGACCTTCGGTCCTACCGTCAGAACGGGGCAAGGGGCATGGCGGAGAATGTCCTCAGCAACGGAGCCGAGAAGGATTTTGCCTGCGCCGGTACGGCCGTGAGTTCCAAGGACGATCAGGTCGATGTCGTTGTCCGTGATAACAGCAGTCAGATTCGGCCGCACCGGACCGCGGCCTAAGTGGGTATAAAAGGGAATCGTCCCCAGACGGTCGGTAAGGCCCCGGATTTTATTCTCAGCCAGGGTGCGAGCATCGTCGTATACCGTATCCACGTCGACGTAGTCGACTGCGCCGCTTATAAGCGGCAAATTGATATCAGATAGAGTGTGAGCTACATGCAAGGTGCTTTGGAAGCGACGGCAGATTGCGGTGGCATAGGGGAAGGCAGCCTCAGACGGCGCGGAAAAATCGGTGGCGAAAAGTACCCTTCTTATTGAGATCGAAGATGATTTTTCAAGTGTTTCCTGGCACTCCAATATTGCCATATGACACCTCGAGATTTCGTCAGCCTGGTCATTAATTGGATAAGAGAAAAGTCACGGTGACATTACTCTCGACTTCGACGGGCTGACCGTTGAGCAAGTACGGACGGTAACGCCACTCCTTGACGGCAGCGATGGCGGCCGGCACTAACAGCGGATGCCCACTGACCAGTTGCAAATCCTGGATGTTGCCGTCGCGGTCGATGATGGCTTTCAGGACAACATCCCCTTGAATGCGTGCGTTCCGAGCCAATATGGGATATTGCGGTTGCACTTTATGGAGGAGAAGGCCGGTGGTGACACCCTGCGAAACGCGAACCCGCTGGGGAACGACCGGCTGAAATTTGGGCACGATGGCCAGAGTTGATGTGGAGCTGACGATGCCTCCGATGACGCCGCCGAGTTGACCTCCCGGAATACCGCCGGGCACGCCGCCCACTACACCGCCGCCGCCGGGCATTGGAGGCGGAGCATCGGACTCTTTAATCATTTGAACTTTTTGCGGGATTCTGGTGGGCGTTCGCAAACCTCCGCCGACCAGAAGATCGGTTTGAACCTGTTTCATAATTTTCACGACTTCGGCTGCCGCCGGGGGCGGAGGGGGCGGCGGAGGAGGCGCGACAAGAAAAGTAAGCAATTGCGACCTTGGCAGTTCTTGGGTGAAATACAGCGGCAACAAAAGCAGCACTCCGATGATCAGGCACTGAAGGATCATGGACGAGAAGGTGGCCCAAGTCTGCCGGCTTTTCTGGCCTTCATAGCGCAGCAAGCTATCGGAAAAAATCGGGCGGGCCGTACCCTCGACCATCATCAACCGGTCCAACGCCTCTACTGATAGAGTGCACGATTGCGTCTGCGGAGTGTCTCGAACTTCTGCTTGAATCTCGATTGTACTTTTCATGGCGCTTCCCCTTTACGCCTCGGTGGTACGACTCCCGCAACAAAATGCAGGGCGTACCGACACTTTGAATGAAGCCTCTTATAGAGGGACCGATTCCTAGTGCCTGATTTTCATTGTTCTCCTGAGGGGTGGAGCGGGCGATGTCCCGCAGCACTTGTAGGTGTGACAGCAGTCACAAGGACGATCTTCTGCCGTTGGTTAGATAGCTCTTAGACTATGGGAAAATAGCGGGAATGCGTGCTGCAGAAGCCGCGCGTACCAGACTCTCCAACAACAACGGTTGTTCCCACTGGACACTATAAGTACGATGGTTCGATAGATCGAAGGGCTTTGATAGCAGAGACGCAAGACCAGGTATTGCATGACCCAACCTTCCTCCAGTGCGCCACGCCCGATGCCGCCGCAGAAGCGGCCGACGCCACACCTTGACCGCGAAGAATCTCAGCTCTGGCGCTGGGTTCTGCTGTTTATGGTGCTGTTGGCGGCGGGATTCGCTTACCTGGCATGGGAGCGGCTGGAGAGTCTGCCTTACCATTTAGGACCGGCGGCGCTGGGAGTTCTGCTGCTTTCGATGCTGCTGGCGGTGTACGCCTACGGCCGGCGCAAGGAAGTGGTGGAACTGAAGAGCCTGTTGCAGGATTTGCAGGAGCATGTAGGAGCGGCCCCGTCGGAGGCACAACTGGAGCAACTCTCCGACATGATTGCGCGCTCGCAGCGCAATTTCAAGGAACTGATCGATTCGCTGGAAGATGCGGCGTGCGCGGCGTCGCTCGACGGCACCATCCGAACCGTCAACAAAAGCATCAGCGATCTGGTGGGGCTGCCTTTTACCGAGATCGTCGGAAAAAAAGTTTTTGAATTCGTTGACGAACCCAGCCGCGACACAGTGGAAGCCGGGCTGGCACGATTTCTTGAGCGCAGGCACTGGAGCGGGACGGTGTGCGTGCGGCTAAAAAACAATCCGCGGCCACTGTACTTTGATTGCGTGCTCAATGCCATCGTGAAGAGTGGCGAGGTGGTGGGGGTGAGCGTGTTGGGGCGGGACGTGACCGGCCAGCGCGAGAAAGAATTGCGCTTCACCGAACTCTTCGAAACGCTGCAGGAGGGAGCATACTTCAGCACGCCGGAGGGGCGGCTGCTGGACGCAAATCCGGCGCTGGTGAGCATTCTGGGTTATGAGACGAAAGAGGAATTGCTGGCGCTCGAGGCCAGCGACTTGAACGTAGATGGGGCGCAGGCACCGGTGCTGGGGCGAGCGGCGGATGATCGTGGGGGGGTGCGCGCCAGAGAAATTTCGCTGCGCAAGAAAGATGGCAGTTCGGCAGTATTCCTGGAATCTTCGCGCGCGGTATGGGATGCCGCCGGCAAACTGATTCGTTACCAGGGAACGCTGGTTAACGTAACGGAGCGGCGCAAGCTGGAACGCCAACTGCTGCAGCAGGAGGAATTCCGGCGGCGATTACTGGAAAGCTTCCCCGACTTGATTTTGGTAATCGACCTGGAGGAGCAATACACTTTCGCAAATTCACGAGTGCGGGATTTACTGGGCTATCAACCGGAAGATTTGCTGGGCAAGAAGATTTCCGAGGGGGACGATCACTCGCAGGAGCTGGCTGCGTTGTATCGTGACGTGATTGCAGGCAATCAAAGTTTTGGCATGGCAGAGTATGGCGCGCGCCATCGCGACGGCAGCTGGCGAACTATGCGGGCCTCCGCCAGCCAGTTTTTTGACGCCGACGGCAAGTTGGCGGGGGTCATCATGTCGGTACGCGATATCACCACGGAGAGAAAGCTGGAACAGCAGATCGTGCAGAGTGAGCGGCTGGCGGCGATGGGAGCCATGATCGGCGGCGTGGCCCATGAATTGAATAATCCGCTGACCAGTATTTTAGGCGTGAGCGAATTGCTGCAAGACAGCCAGACCACGGAATCAGCGCGGAAACAGATTGGGATCTTGCAACAGCAGGCGCGGCGCGCCGCGGAGATCGTTCATAACTTGACTTATTTCTCGCGGCCGCCATCTCCAGGAAAGACTCCGGTGAGTCTGGGCGAGATCGTTGAGCGCACCCTGAACTTGCATGCTTACTCGTTGCGGAAGAACAGTATTACGGTGGATTTTTTGCCGCACCCGAATTTGCCGAGAGTGCAGGGGGATCCGCATCAACTGATGCAAGTATTTCTGAATTTAATCCTGAATGCGGAGCAGGCGATTCGAGAAGCACGCGAACGGGGTACGCTGCGCATCCGGCTGGGAGCTTCAGAAGAATCGGTGTGGGCCAGCTTTCAGGATGACGGGCCAGGAATTCCAGCGGAAATTGTCGGAAGTATCTTCGATCCGTTTTACACGACGAAGCGGCCGGGACGAGGAACGGGACTTGGCCTGAGCATCTGCAAGGCTGTGATGAAAGAACATAACGGCACCCTGGAGGCGGCAAATGCTCCCGGCGGGGGTGCAGTGTTCACGGTGATGCTGCCGAAGGCGGCTTCGGCTAACGCAAGCGCCCAGTAAGGCGCGTGAGGCTTCTCCAGCGCGTAAAACGTGCCGGCCGGAGGATTAATCTCTCTCGACCGCCATGGCTACAGCGTTGCCGCCACCCAGACACAGAGCGGCGATTCCACGTTTCGCGTTACGGCGCGTCATCTCGTAAATTAAAGTAACAAGCACGCGCGCGCCGCTGGCACCGATGGGGTGGCCGATGGCGACCGCTCCGCCGTTCACGTTGACCCGGTTGGGATCGAGGGCAAGCTCGCGCATCACGCCGAGGGCTTGCACTGAGAAGGCTTCGTTGAGTTCGTAAAGATCGACGTCATCTTTTTTCCAGCCCGTCTTTTCCCAGATTTTTTTCACTGCATCGACCGGCGCCATCATCACCCATTTGGGTTCGACGCCACTGGTAGCCTGGGCCACGATTCGAACCATGGGCTGCACTCCGAGTTCGGTGGCGCGTTTTGCGCTGGTAACGACAACTGCGGCGGCGCCGTCGTTCACACCAGGGGCGTTGCCGGCCGTGACGGTGCCATCTTTCTTGAAGGCAGGTTTTAGAGAGCGCAAAGTTTCGATGGTGGTGTCTTCGCGGGGAGACTCGTCCTTCTCAAACAGAACGGGTGGGTCGCCCTTTTTCTTCGCCGGAAGTTCGACGGGCACGATCTGCGACTTGAAGCGGCATTCTTTCCAGGCGGCAACCGCCTTGCGATGCGAATTAACGGCAAAATCATCCTGCTCTTCGCGGGTGATGCCGTATTTTTCGGCGACATTTTCGCCGGTGATGCCCATGTGGTAGTCGTTGTAAATATCCCAAAGGCCGTCGTGCACCATGGAATCGATCACCTTACCGTTACCCAGGCGATACCCTTTGCGAGCCTGCGGCAGGAGGTAAGGAGCGTTGGTCATCGACTCCATTCCGCCGGCAACGACGATGGAACTGTTTCCAGTCTGCACCGCTTGCGCGGCGAGAGCGACTGCTTTCAATCCGGAGCCGCAAACTTTGTTGATTGTCATGGCACCTGTGGCGGGGGACAATCCGCCGAAGATTGCCGCCTGGCGCGCGGGATTTTGCCCGAGACCAGCGGGCAGCACATTGCCCATGATGCACTCGTCAACCTGGTCGGAATTCAAGCCTGCACGCTTGACCGCTTCGCGCACCACGACCGCACCAAGCTGCGGAGCGGTCAAATCCGCAAGGCTGCCCTGAAACTTTCCCACCGCCGTACGACAACCGGAAATAATGACAACATCATCGAAAGCCGCCATTGATCATGCTCCCGCGAAGATTTCGCAACTCTCATTATAGATGCGTTGCGGGAGAAAAAGATTGAAAACGAAGCGTGACGAGTGGCAGAACCTCCGACGACGAGGGGTGAGAAACGCAAGCAGATGAGTGCGGCAATCTTGTGGACACATCGCAATGCAACACTCTTTCCGATGAGAGAGCGGAGTTGTGAGACAGCGACGCGGAAGATTTTCCGGTTGACACTCTTCTTGCGGTGACTTTGGTACAGCATCGCACGCCGTATACCGTGCATTTTTTTCTTGACTTCATTTTTCAATCACTGAATACTTCATGTAGTTGCAACAAAAGATCGTTGCAGATTTTTCCATGACAAATGGAAAGGGAGAATAGAAAACAATGGCAACCAAGAAAAAGGCAAAGAAGAAAAAGAAGCATTAAGCAAGTGAGTAACGAAGTAAAAGGGGACGCCAAAAGCGTCCCCTAAGTTTTTGCGCGAAAGTTTCTTGACGGCGCGGTCTTACTCCTGAGATTTGGCCGGAGTGGGCAAGCCAAAATTTGGAACCTGCTTTTCTTTTGCCGGACACAATCCACGGAAGGCGCAGAAGTTGCAGTAGAAGTCCGGCTTGGGTTTGAAGTTGCCGGAGGCGATGGCGCGGGTCACGTTAAGAACGCGCTCCCGGGCTTGCTCCAGCTGGAAATCCGAGCGCTTCGATACAACGGGCACGTTGCCTTCCAGGTTGTGAAACATCAGCGTGCCTACGCGGTATCCCCACTTCTGGCTGGCGGCCATGGCGTAGATGGAGAGCTGCAGGCTCTCGTCGGCATCCTCCTGCGAGCGGGCTTTGCCGGTTTTGTAGTCGACAATGTTGACGGTGCCATCGGGCGCGCGATCGATGCGGTCGATGCGTCCGGCAACTTTCGTTCCGGCAATCTGCACTTCAAACCATTCTTCGGTGTGCAGGACTTCGGGTGCGGTCTGGGAGCTTTGAGATGCTAGAAAGGTCTTCAATTGCTCAAGCCCCTGCGTCAGGTACAGGTTTCGCTGGTAGTCATCTGGGATGACGGCCATACCGGGGTCGGATTTGAAGAGGTCCAGCAGTTCTTCGTCGGTCTTCGGGCGACCGAGACGAATCGATTCATAGTGGGTGAGGAGAACGCGGTGCATGGCTGCGCCGTACTGCATGGCGGCATGAACCTGGCGGGAGAGTTTCCATTCGCGCTCGAGCTTAAATTGCAGAGGACAATTCTCGTAGGTTTCGACGGCGGTGGCACTCAAGCTTGCACCGAGGCCGTCAATGGCGGGAAGTTCGAGCCACTCCGGAAGATGGGAAGCTTCGGGATACGCCGGGTCGGCCGCGGCGGCAATCTCGATCAGTTCGGGCTGCGAAGGCAGAGCGGGACGCGAGCGGAGCCAGGGTTGCAACTCCGCGTTGCCCAGAAGTTCGCGCATGAAGCCGGGCGGAGTCTTATCGCGGCCAGTTCCCTGCTTGCCATAGATGTGCAGCGAGTCTTTGGCGCGGGTCATGGCGACGTAGAAGAGGCGGCGCTCTTCCTGGTCATTGAGAGTCTTATCGTCTCCCGCGGCGGCGGAATCGGGATCGCGTAGCTCGCGCGGAAACTCAACCAGGGTTTCGCGGTAACTGCAGGGAAATGACGGGCTGGTCGCGCGCAGAATAAAAACGTGAGTGAACTCTAGGCCTTTCACGCCGTGGGCGCTCATCAGGCGGACGGCATCGTCGTCATCATTGGAGGCAAGAGGAATGACTCCGCCGGCCTCGCGGAAGTAATTCAGGTACTCGATCCATTCGCCCAATTCTCTGGTTTCAGTCTTGGGCTTCTGCTCCCAGTCGGCGGCGAACTTCAGCGCGGCTTGCAGGATTCGCGAATCCGTATTGAGCCGGAAATGCTTGGCAATTAACTGCAGCGATGCACGCGTCTTAGCCTGTTTGCTGGTAACTTCCTGGCGCGCCAGGCGGACCGTGTCCAAAACAGCGCGGCCTCCTTCTACTTCTTCCAACACCGATGCCAGCGGCCTGACTACCCCCTCGCGCGAATCTTTGGCAATGGCGCGAAGTGCGGAGCGGAGCTGATAGGGATCGACATCGAATTGCGGGAGAGCGGCAACGCGAAACAGGTTTGCATCGGAAGCCGGGTCGACGACGACGGCGACACAGGCAAAAAGATCGCGCACCTCAGGCGTGTCGCTTACGTCCATGTTTTCGATGGAGAACGGAATTTCGCGTTCGGCCAGGCGCTGTACAACATCATCCCGGTGAATATGCGAGCGGTAGAGCACGCCGAAATCTTTCCAGTGGCACCGGGTACGGCGTTTGGTCTCCTCGATGATGCTGACGACGTCCGGGGCCTCGGCCTCTTTGCCGCCGAAGGATACGGCTTCAACGGGAAAGGTCGGCAGCATCTTCCCGTGATTGATCGCCTCTTCTTCGCGGGAAGAGCGAAGGGGCGTCCTATGGTAGGAGAACTGGCTGCGATCTGCGGTGCCAAAGACCGGGGGATTTTTGTTCACGACGGCAAAGGCGGTTTGCAAAATGGGAGAGGTGGAGCGCCGGTTTTCGCCCAGAACAGTCAGCTTGGTTTTAGGAAAATGGCGGTGAAACAAGTGGAAGGCCGCGCTCGACGCTCCGCGGAAGCGGTAGATAGCCTGATCGGGATCGCCAACGGCGAAGACGTTTCCGTCGCCGCCCCCAAGCAGTGACAGGATGTTGATCTGAGCAAAGTTGGCGTCTTGAAATTCGTCGACCAGGATGAAGCGAGTGCGAGAACGTTCCGCCGCCAGTACGGTTGCATCGGCTGCGAGCATGGCATGCGCCCGCGTGATCATGTGAGAGAACGTGCCGAGGTTTTCTTCGCGCAGCCAGTGTTCCGCGGTGGAGTAGACGCGGGAGATTTCCTGGCAACGGGCAATAACTTCTTCATCGGTCAGCTGCTGTTTTGATTTTGCGACGCGTGGAATTTGCGATTCGCCGCGCTCCAGGCGGGCAACGTACTCGGCATACTTTTCCGGCGTGACCAGTTCGTCGTGACAGCGGGACAGGAACCCCAGCAAATCATTTAGAAACTGCGCAACATTGGCAGCCCGCACGTAGTGTTGCAAGCGGAGTTCGGGAAGCCGTTTGCGAAGGTAGATCCAGAGGTCCTTGTCGTCGAGAACATCGAAATCCTGCTGGTGACGCCTAAGAAGATCGAGACAGTAATCGTGAAAGGTCAATGAACGAATCGGCTTGCCAAGCAGATTGCGCACACGTTCGCGCATCTGCGCGGCGGCGGCGACAGTATAAGTGAGAGCGAGAATCTCTTCCGGTTGGGCATTTCCCTGCTCGACGAGACGGGCGATGCGGCGGATCAGGACAGAAGTCTTTCCGGTGCCCGCGCCCGCAATCACCAGCATGGGTCCGTGGACGTGCTCGATCGCCTGGCGCTGTTGCTCGTCGGGAAGGAAAGGGGTTGAGCTCGAGTGTGCTTTAGAAACTGCCATTGCGGCTCAGAATAACACTGTGCAGGCGACGACCAGACAGTGAAAAACGAGAAATTAGAGCGAGGTTAACAAAGAAGCGACGACTGAGGTCGCAGCGATGGCAGCGGTTTCGGCGCGCAGGATGGTGCTCCCGAGGGCCGCGGAAGTCCATTTTGCTTGTTGAAACGATTGCAACTCGTCGGCGGTCCAACCGCCCTCGGGGCCTATGGCGAGCAAGAGATCATTGGCGTGATGCGTGACAACGTCGCGAAGTAGAGTTTGTTCTTCCAATTCGGAGAGGACGATGCGCAGCGAAGCGTTCAAGGCGACCGCTTGTGACAGCTTGATTGGTTCGCTAATCTCAGGCGGAGTGGACCTTCTGGACTGTTCCGCAGCCTGCCGGGCGATACGCTGCCAGCGGTCCGCCCGTTTGGTCGAGGCCGCAGCGAGGTGAGAATCGGTGCGCCGCGCAATGAGTGGAACGATCCGCGCTACGCCGAGTTCGGTGCACTTCTCGATCGCCCACTCCATACGGTCGAATTTGAATATGGAAAGAACGAGCGTTATGTCGATCAGGCCAGCGGCAATGATCTCTTCGCCTAATTCGAAGTCGACGCGATCGCCGGTGATTGAAGTAATTCTTCCACGACGCACGGCCTCGCCAGCGACTATATCGAATTCTTGTCCCACGCGGGAACGTAGAACGCGAGTCAGACGGTCCGCATGTTCTCCGCGAAGGGAGGCGTGATTACCTGAGACTTCGTCGGCGATGAAGCGGCGGCGCATGGGAACCAGTTCTCAGTTCTCAGTTCTCAGTTCTCAGTTCTCAGTTCTCAGTTCTCAGTTCTCAGAATAGGCTCACCCGGTGGGGTGCGTAGGTCAAGTTTAATTGGGTTTAGGAATATGAGTTCTGACTTGGAAGCTCGCTGGCCTAGCCGAACATGTCTTTCACTCTGCCTAGCAGCGTGCGCATCATGGGTTGATTGTCCACCGCCGCCGTTGTTTCCAATTCCTGTAGAAGCTCTTTCTGGCGCTTACTCAGCTTGGAGGGGATTTGCACGCGAACGTCCACGTAGAGATCACCTTTTCCGTGTCCATTGAGCACGGGCACGCCCTTGTTGCGGATGCGAAACCTGGTGCCGGGCTGAGTGCCCTCGGGAACTTTGAGCGTATGTTCGCCTTCGAGCGTGGGCACTTGAATTTCTGTGCCCATGGCCGCCTGGGTCACAGAAAGCGGCACAGTGCAGTGGAGATCGTTCCCTTCCCTTTCGAAGAAAGGATGTTCCTTCACATGGAGCACAACATACAGATCGCCGGCCGGGCCGCCGAAGGGGCCGGCTTCTCCGCCGCCGGTAAAACGGATGCGGGTGCCGTCTTCAACGCCTGCAGGAATCTTGGCCTCAACGGAACGCTGCTTTAACTGCCGCCCTTCTCCTTTGCATTTTGGACAAGGGTCGGTAATCACGTTGCCGGTTCCCTGACAAGTGGGGCAGGTGCGCGCGATACTGAAGAAGCCCTGCTGATAGCGGACCTGGCCGCGGCCATTGCAGGCGCGGCAGGTGGTGGGGCCCTTGCCGGGAGCTGCGCCGGAGCCGTGGCAATCTTCGCAGGCTTCGTGACGGCGAACGGTTACAGTCTTTTCCACCCCGAAAGCGGCTTCTTCAAATTCCAGAGTCAAGTCTTCACGGAGATCGGCGCCGCGCTGAACCCGGCTGCGTCGTCGTCCGGAGCCGCCAATCACGTCGCCGAAGCCAAAGAACTCGCCGAAAATTTCGCTGATGTCCTGAAAACCTGCGCCGTCAAAACCTGCGCCCGCCGCGCTGCCAACTCCCGAGTGGCCGAAACGATCATACAGACTGCGTTTTTCGGAATCCGCCAGTACGGTGTAGGCCTCGGTGACCTCCTTGAAGCGCTCTTCCGCATCGGGATTATTCGGATTGCGGTCCGGATGGTATTGCATGGCGAGCTTCCGGTAGGCGCTTTTGAGTTCAACCTCAGTCGCGGTCCGGGAGACCGACAATACCTCGTAGTAATCGCGTTTTGCGTTTGTAGCCAGAATAAGTTCGCCTTTCGTTTTGGATCTCAGAAATACTATCGGAAGAAAACCGAGCTTTACTTCAACCGTGCGGATTTTGTGCGACCTTCACCATCGCCGGCCGCAACAGACGGTCCTTAAATTTGTAACCGCGCTGTAGTTCCTCTACCACCTGGTGGTCGGGAACCTGATCGGTCTGCACCATCTCGATGGCCTCGTGAAACTGTGGATTGAAAACTTGACCATTGGCTTCGATCGGATGCACCGAAAGCTTGGCCAGGGCGTCGAGCAGTTGCTTGTGGATCAACTCCACTCCATTGCGCAGATCGTCAGCACTCGACTCCACTTGCAAGGCGCGCTCCAGGCTATCCATTGCGGGCAAAAGGGATTTGATGGCGTCGGCGAGGGCATAGTCGCGAAAATCCTGCTGTTCTTTGGTGGCACGCCGGCGGGCGTTTTGAAACTCAGCCTGGGTGCGCTGCAGGCGATCCATCAGGGAATCGCGCTCGGCGGCAAGTTTTTGCAGTTCAGATTCCGGCGCGGAGGTTTCTGCCGATGCTTCCGCTACGGCAGCTTCGTTCCCATCGCCAGAGGGTAATTCGTGTTCCATATCCAAGTTGTTAGGTTTCGCTTCCGAATTTATGTTCACCTTGACCATAGACAGCTTTTGATTACTCCGATTCGTTCAGGATTCTGTCGAACAGACGTGCAATGTAGGAAACCGCGGTCACCGTGTGCTTGTAGTCCATCCGAGTCGGTCCAATGACGGCTAACGAGCCAAACATATCGGTCCCCGAGCGCGCCGGGGCTCCGATCAATACTAAATTCTGCATCGAGGGAAGCGTGTCGTCGAGGCCGATGACAACCCTCACGGCTTCCTGTTTCACGTCGAGATAGGCTCCGAGGAGTTGCGCGACCTTCTCTTTCTCCTCGAGTGTCTTCATGATCTCGTGCAAACGTTTGCGGTCTTCCTGTCCAGTCACCAGATTGGCGGTTCCGTCCACAAAGACGACATTGGTGTCAGTTTCTCCGGTGAGCGCACCCTGTTTGTAAAGCTGCTCAATGGAATGCATCAAGCGGTCGTACTCGCTGCGCTCCTGCTCAATGCGCCGTGAAAGTTCGCTGCGCATGGCTTCCATAGTCCAGCCGCGAAAATTCTCGTTGATGTAACGCGCGGCGAGGTCGAGCTGCGCCTGGGGCAGATCAAGGCGGAGCACGCGGTCGCGCACTAAACCAGAGCGTGTTACCAGAACTGCGAGAACTTTCTGATCGCCCAGGCGCGAAAAGTAAACATGCTCCAGCGCATTTTTTGCGCCGCTGGTGGCCACGGTCACGCCCACGTTGCGCGAAATCAGGGAGAGCACACGCGAGGTACGCTCCATGAATTCCTGCACGTCGCTGATGCCGGCCAGCGAATCGGAAATCATGTTCTCTTCCTGCGGCGCCAGCTTGGTGTTGCCGCTCATTTGCTCAACGTAATAGCGGTAGGCGTCGGTGGTAGGGATGCGGCCGGAGGAGGAGTGAGTCTGTTCGAGAAAGCCAGCTTCAGAGAGATCCGCCATTACGTTGCGAATGGTCGCGGGGCTCAGGCCTTCGCGACTGGTGCGCGCCAGGGTGCGCGAACCGACCGGCTCACCGGTGGAGATGAAGGTCTCCACGATGGCGGTCAGAACTTCGCGTTCACGCTTGCCGATATTGGGATCAGATGGCATTGGTCACAAGACTAGTTTATCTTGAATTGCTGCACGAACTCGCGCGGGGAATCCGAGTTATCCATTCACCATTTTAGATGCAATTGGGACTGGTTTGGATGAAAGTTGGCATCCGACGACAATTTTAAGAGGCGGAACGGAGCCGCCCACGGTGGCTGGACGAACGCCCCTAAAAGACAATTGATGAAATCCAAACCTCACGTTGCAGTGGTTGGTGCCGGGGCCTTCGGCGGCTGGACCGCCCTGCAGCTTCTGGAAAATGGAGCCCGCGTGACCTTGCTCGAGGCTTGGGGGCCGGGTAACTCGCGCGCCTCTTCCGGAGGCGAGACCCGCATTATGCGTGGCACCTATGGGCCGGACCAGCCCTATACTGAGTTGGCGGCCCGTGCTCTAAAGTTGTGGGCGAAGTACGAACGCCGCTGGAAGAAACAGTTTCTGCATCGCTCCGGAGTGCTGTGGATGGCGAGCAGCCTCGACGAATCGTTTGAGACAGGATCGCTTCCGTTACTGCGGAAGTCTGGGATCAAATTTGAGGAACTGCCAGTTGCCACCATGAAGAAGCGCTGGCCGCAGGTGAATTTTTCTGACGTCCGCTGGGGAATCTTTGAGCCAGAATGCGGATATCTGGATGCCCGTGCCAGTTGCCAGGGAGTGGTGGAAGCATTTATAGCCGAGGGCGGAAGCTACCGCCAGCTGGCAGTCTTAACCGAGGGCCTGGAAGCCGAGCGGTTGCGAAGCTTAAAACTTTCCGACGGATCGACGCTGAAAGCCGACATTTTCGTCTTCGCTTGCGGGCCGTGGATGGGGAAACTTTTTCCTGACACCTTGGGCAACGTGATCCGGCCCACCAAGCAGGATATTTTCTTCTTCGGTCCGCCCGCCGGAGACTCGCGTTTTACCGATACCCAGCTTCCGGTGTGGGGCGATCATGGCAAAATATTCTTCTACGGCATTCCCGGAAGCGATCGGCGCGGCTTCAAGGTGGCCGACGACACCCGCGGAGAAGCCTTCGATCCCACCGACGGCGAACGCGTTATAAGTCCCACAACGCTGAAGCGAGTGCGTGAATATATCGCCTTCCGCTTCCCAGCGATGAAAGATGCTCCGCTGATTGAGACGCGCGTCTGCCAGTACGAGCAGACCGCCGACAGCCATTTCGTCGTGGATCGCCATCCGCGTATGGAGAATGTATGGCTTCTCGGGGGTGGGTCAGGGCACGGTTTCAAGCATGGGCCGGCGTTGGGGGAATTGATGGCGGAGATGATATTGAAGGATGGCGAACCGGACAAGCGATGGTGTTTGTCCAGATTCTCAAAGCGCATCGCGAGTTGAGAACACATTTCGACCCTGTGTGTTGAAACGCTAGCTATTGAATCGAAATTACGCTAGCCGACTCGGCGGACTTGATCTCTCCCACCCTCGCCACCACATTCCTTGCAAATTCGAAGATTGACTTGGCATGCGGCGAAGTCTCGCCCTCCAGCACGACGGGCTTGCCTCCGTCGCCGGACTTGCGCACCTCAGGATCGAGTTCGATGCTGCCGAGGAATGGGACGCCGAACTGCGTCGCCATCTTCTCGGCGCCACCGCGGGAAAAGATATCTACCTCGTGATTGCAGTGCGGGCAGGTGAAGAAGCTCATGTTCTCCACCACTCCAACCAGATCCACTTTCATCTGCCGAAACATTTCGATGGCTTTGCGCGCGTCCTGCAAAGAAACGTCAGAAGGCGTGGAAACTACGACTGCGCCCGTAAGCGGCACAGATTGAACCAGCGATAACGCGATGTCTCCTGTGCCCGGGGGCAGATCGACCACCATGTAATCGAGGTGACCCCACTCGACCAAACCGAGAAACTGTTTCACGATCTGGTGCAGCATGGGGCCGCGCCAAATGATGGGCTTGTCGCCGGGATTTAAGAATCCGACGGAAATCACTTTAAGGCCGTGCGCTTCGAGAGGCTCGATGCGGTTTTCTCCCACCATCTTGGGCTGGCCGCTCACGCCCAGCATCAGCGGAACGTTCGGCCCGTACACATCGGCGTCGAGCAGGCCAACTTTGTGTCCCATCTTGGCCAGGGCGACAGCCAGGTTCACCGACAGCGTGGTCTTGCCCACGCCGCCCTTGCCCGAACCAACGGCAATAATGGCATCGACTCCAGGCAACGGTTGAGGCGCCGGGGGGGCTTGGCCGGGCTGATGAGGCATATGTGCGTTCAAGGGATCACACTCCAAGGATGAAGTCAGGATGGGTCGAACATTCGATTATACGGGAGTTCCGCGCAGGCGTGCCGGATGGTTTACCTCGCCGAGTTTAATAACCTTCGCCTTCTAGCCGAACCTTCCCCTTAAACATGCGGAACAGAAGGACAAAATATCCCAGCGCGAGAATCATCGCGGGAATCCACCAGGTCAGTCCGACGATAAGCCCGTGATGGCTGGCAGCGGTGTTGTAAATGGTGAGACTTCGGTGGGCAGGATCTGTGCTCGCTGGGAGCACTACGGGATACAGCGCAAACGCTGCTCCGACAAGCATGCCGACGATGTAAAGTGCCGAGCCGATGAAGGCGAGTTTGTCCTCACCTTTGCGGATGGCATAGATCATCACACCCAGACTCCCCAGCACGATTACTGGAATGAGAAAGCCAATGGCGTGTTGTTTGTAGTTGTCGAGCACCGTCGGCTGCACGTAGCAAGTCGCAACCAGCCCGACAATGGTCAAAAGCAATTGCACAGGCCATGCCCACAGGGCGATGCCGCGCGTGCGCTGGTTTAATTCGCCATCGGTTTTTACGGCGATGTAAAGGGATCCATGCGCGGTCAGCGTTACCAGCGCGATGACGCCAGTGAGCACGGTATACCAATCCAGGATTCCGGTATTCCCGCTGGCCCTGAAATTCGTCCAGAGGGGTTCAAAGAAGTATCCATCAGCGCCCAGAGGAACGCCGCGTACAACATTACCCAACGCCGCCCCGAAGAAAATTGCCAGTAGCGCACTGGAGACGCAGAAAATCAAATCGAAGAAGCCGACCCAGACGGGATTCTCCATGTGGGCTCGCAGTTCGATGCCGATGCCGCGCAGCATCAACAACCACAGAACCATCATCAGTGGAAGATAGAAGCCGCTGAAACTGGAGGCGTAGAGCAGCGGGAAAGCAAAATACAGCGTTCCACCGGCGGCCAGCAGCCAGACTTCGTTACCATCCCATACCGGACCGATGGTGCGCAGAATTTTTCGGCGATCCTCGGTCGTCTTGCCCGCAACCAGGTAGATAGCGCCGGCGCCCAGATCAAAACCGTCGAGTACCACGTAAGCCGCCACCATCACGGCCACGATCATGAACCATAGAGTTTCCATCGAGCTCCTAAACCGCCGCCGTGGCTTTTATGTCAACAAGGTTTTCTTCCGGCACAGGGCCATGTTCAATCTCACGCCGCACCAGAAACAGGAACAGAATTCCCAGCACCATGTACATTCCCATAAAGCCGAGCAGCGTGAACATGCCATTGCCGGCCGATACCATCTTGGAATATCCGTCCGCGGTTCGCATCAGTCCATAGACCAGCCAGGGCTGCCGGCCCAACTCCGCCGTGATCCATCCCGCGGTGTTGGCGATGTAGGGGAACGGCAGGGCAAGCAACAGAATCCATAGCATCCAGCGCGCAGAAAATAACTTGCCTCGCCACAGCAGGAAGACCGCCACTAACATCATGGCGATGAAGATCGTACCCAGGCCGACCATGATGTGGTAGCTGTAATAAAGCAGTGCGACATTCTGTGGCCACAAATCTTTCGGGAATGCGTCCAGGCCCTGCACGTTAGCCTTCCAGGCACGGTAGGTCAAAAAGCTGAGGGCCGCAGGGACTTCGAGCGCGTTGTCAATTTTGTGCTCGTCAACATTAGGCTGGCCAAGAATTACCAGCGGCGCTCCCGTCTGGCTCACGAATAAGGCCTCCATGGCCGCGAGCGTTACCGGCTGATTTTGTGCAATCAGCTTTCCCTGACCGTCGCCGGTGGGAAACAACTGAAGCACACTAAAGATCAGTCCGGCGGTCACCCCGACTTTGACGAAGATCCGGCCATGCGCTACAAACTTTCCCCATAACAGGTAGAACGCGCCCACCGACGCCATCACGATCGCTCCGGTAATCACAGCGCCGCTCATATTGTGGGCGTACTGCCATAGCGCCCACGGATTCAGCAGCAACTGCCAGAAACTGGTCAATTGCACCGAACCGTCTGCGGCCTTCATGTAACCCACCGGATGTTGCATCCAGGCGTCGGTTGCGACAATAAAATATCCGGAGAGCCACGACCCCAGAAAGACTGCGACGGCCGACCACCAGTGCGCCCGCGGACTGAGCCGTTTCTCGCCGTAAAGAAACAAGCCCAAAAACGCCGACTCCAGGAAGAAAGCGAACATTCCTTCCATCGCCAGCGTTTGCCCGATCACTCCACCAGCAAAGCGCGAAAAGTGAGACCAGTTGGTGCCGAACTGGAATTCCATGGGAATTCCGGTGACTACACCCATTAGGAAATTAACGCCGAAAATTTTCGCCCAAAAGCGCGCAGCCTGATGGTAAGTCTCATCGTCACGGCGCAACCCGATCCACTTGAGAATGACGATCAGCGGCGCCAGCCCCATGGTCAGTTGGGGAAACAAATAATGGAAGGTAACGGTAAAAGCAAAATGAATGCGATGAACCAGCAGAGCACTATCCATGAAATTCCTCGGGCAACGTGTAGGTTATCGAATTCGCCGGAGTCTGGATGTGACATGCGTCACAACCCGGTTCTGGATTATCGCTTCGCTTTGCGCCGCCGTTCGAATTCAATGCGCCGGACCTCGCGCCGCCTTCCAGCATCGTCGTAGCGTCGCTGCTGCTCTTCGGTCTCGGGGATTACCGGGGCCACTTTCAGATGATTCCGGTTCAGGTCAACTGCTACGAAAGTGAGATGAGCGGACGCCACATGCTGCGAGGTATCGGCAATGTAATTTTCGACGAACACTTTTACGCCAACTTCCATCGAAGTCTGGAAAACGCGGTTCACCGACGATCTCAGAATTACAAGATCGCCTACGCGGACCGGAACCAGGAAATCGATGTGATCAACCGAGGCCGTTACCGCGTAACTACGGGAGTGCCGGTGAGCCGCCATGGCGCCGGCCAAGTCGATCCAGTGCATCAACCGACCGCCGAGCAGCGCGCCCAGCGGATTCGCGTCATTGGGCAAAACAATTTCCGCCATTTCGGATTGCGAATCCCGCACCGGCCGTGGCATCAGCAATTCTTCGTCCATTAATCTTCCTTCTTTCTGTGGCGCTTGAACACTTGTCTAACTGGCAGCCCGCTGAAACCCTTCACCCTTACGCTTCTCGACATAGGCTTCCAAAAAGCATTCTGCCATCTTTTGTACGCGGTGGTCGCGGTGCCGTTCCACCCAATGCTCACCGGCAGGATCGAACGTCAAAACTCCATGCTCAGCAGGGCGATGCGCCCGCTCACACACGTAAAGAACCCGGATGTATCGGGGCTGCGGGTCGCTTGCTTCAAGGCCTACGGTTCGCGCCGCAAAGCGCACCGAATCCCATGCCCGGTCTTGAGGAATTCTCGGGCAGCTTTCCGCGTAACCGAGATTGCAGGCGTCGCGCAATTGCTCTGGCGAAGGGACCGCGACTTCGTGTCCAGGCGCAGTGCATTGCCCGCTCCATCCGCCTCCGAGCGGCAGTCGAGCTGCGTGCAGCCAATCGTTGCTTCCCAGCTTTTCTATCGGCAAAAAAAACGGACACGCCACAGATATGCCCCTACAAAAGGTTTGAAATTATTAGGACTGCCTATTCTACTCACCAAAGCGAAGGCAAACCAAAATGTAGTAAATTCATGCTAGCTCGCATTCTCTCCACTCCGTGAAGACTAGCCTATGGACCGCATCGCCGCTTTGAACGACGTTCTCACCCAAAATCCCGGTGACAGCTTCGCGCGCTACGGGTTGGCGATGGAATACGCCAAGCAGGGGGATCTGGATCGTTCTCTGGCCGAATTTTCCATTCTCCTGAAGGCCAGCCCTGATTACACCCCAGGATATTTTATGGCCGCGCAAACTTTGGCGAAGGCCGATCGCATTGCCGAAGCGAAAGCCATGCTTAAGGACGGCATCGCCTCCGCTCGGCGCACGGGCAACCTGCACGCGCAGTCGGAGATGGAAGCCATGCTGGCTGAGTTGGAATAGTTCGAGGATTACGCGGTGTGCGGTTCAAACAACCCTTCAGCCTGCCATCCGCCCCATTCCCCACTCAACCAACCCCGGGAACAGCTGATAAATCTTTTGCGGGACATACATCGACCACGGCACAATCACTTCCCTCTTCTTCTTTAAATATCCCTGCAGCGTAGCGCGAGCCACACGTTCCGCGGTGATGCCGCGCACCGAGGCCGGGCGCACCCGCTTCAACTCGTTTCCACGGGCTGCGTTCTTGCTGAAGTCCGTTCGCACATATCCCGGACAAACCGTCAGCACATGAATTCCTTCCTTCTTCATTTCCACTGCCGCCGCCTTACCCATTGCATTCAGCGCAAACTTGGTCGCACTGTAAGCGGCGTGAAACGGCAGCGGGATATGCCCGGCCACGCTCGATATGTTGATGATCGATCCTCCGCCTTGCTGCCTCATCACGGCAATCGCCGCCTGCATCGCCATTACCGCGCCAAAGAAATTCGTGTCGAATATTTCCCGGCAAGCCGATATTTCCACTTGCGCCACAGAATCGAACAACCCGTGTCCCGCGTTATTCACCCAGACGTCGATTCTTTGGAAGTGATGCATGGTCAGCCCGATCGCCCGGTCAATATCTTCGCGATGCCGCACATCGCAAGCCATCGCCAAGGTTCGCTCGCCGTGGCCGATGCGTGCTCGCGCCGCCTCCACCCGCCCCGCATCGCGCGACAGCATTACCACGCTTGCCCCATGATCGGCAAAAATCCTGGCGATGGCTTCCCCAATTCCCATGGAAGCGCCCGTAACTACCACAACTTTCCCTGAAAGTTCCATAGCGCGCTTTTATTCCTTCGCAACTTGCTAAGTCAAGCGCTGGGGTACAATCTGGGAGAGGACGAAGTTTCAGTTTTCTTCCGCACGTTAATCCGGAGATTTTCTTGGACGACCAAATTCCCCTCTTTCCGCTCGATGTCGTCCTTTTCCCCGGCACCCCTTTGCCCTTGCACATCTTCGAGCCGCGCTACAAGGAAATGATTGCCGAGTGCCGCGCCCAGAATCGCACGTTCGGCGTGGTGCGGGCACTTGAGCAAGGCCTGGCCGAGGTGGGATGCACTGCTGAAATCGTCACGGTGGTGAAGGAGTATCCGGACGGCCGTCTGGACCTTGTGGCCGAGGGACGGCAACGTTTCGAAATCGTGCGGCTCAATCAAGAGCGATTGTTTCTGCAAGCCGAAGTGCTCATGATCAGCGACGAAGGGGAAAGCGCTCCTCCACAAGAGACGGCGCGAGCCGTTCAACTTCACGCTGAATTGCTGGCGCTAGCCGGAGCCAGACAGGATCTCTCCGCTGCCGATCCGAAGGTGCTCTCGTTTTATCTAGCTGGCTCGCTGCCTCTCGATCTGGATTTCAAGCAGAAACTTCTCGAACTGCGCTCCGAATCGGAGCGTCTTTCCCTGCTCATTCACTATCTTGAGATTCTCATCCCAAAACTTCGCAGGGCCGCAACCTCGCGCGAAAAGGCCGGCGGCAATGGACATGTGCACTAGAGCGAGTTCCGCTCTAAGCCTCAGCTGCGGCAGATGTTTCGCAGATAGGTCAATCGGACGTGAACCGGCAGCCAGGACTTGCGCTAACGGATAGATTCCCTTCCAGTCCGGCGGTCGAAGCACGAAGGCCGTCGTTCCCGCGTATAATCCAGAAAAGTATTCGGAGGTTCCCTTCATGAGTCTTCCCCGCACGCTCGGCGAATTGCGCCGTAGTCCTTTTTCTGAAGAACGTTTGGGCACTCGCCACGTGAAAGACGAACTCCGCGACAATCTCATCGCGCGTCTGCGCCAGCCCGATGACGCCAGCATTTTCCCCGGAATCGTCGGCTACGACGACACCGTGGTTCCGCAGATCGTGAACGCCGTCCTCTCGCGCCACAATTTCATTCTGCTTGGCTTGCGCGGCCAGGCCAAAAGCCGCATTCTGCGCGCCTTGACCACGCTTCTTGATGCGCACATGCCTTATATCACCGGATGTGAGATTCGCGACAACCCTTATGCGCCCATCTGCCGCCGCTGCCGCGAAGAAGTTGCGCGCCTGGGCGACGGCACGCCAATCTCTTATCTCACTCCCGACGACCGTTACGTGGAAAAGCTGGCAACGCCTGATGTGACCATCGCTGACTTGATCGGCGACATCGATCCCATTAAAGCCGCGCGAGGCGGTCACGAACTTTCCAGCGAACTCACGGTTCACTATGGCCTGCTGCCCCGTGCCAATCGCGGCATCTTCGCTATCAATGAACTGCCTGATCTCGCCGGAAAGATCCAAGTGGGATTGTTCAATATCATGCAGGAAGGCGACGTGCAGATTAAGGGTTACCCCATCCGCTTGCCGCTCGATGTCGCGATCGTATTTAGCGCCAATCCTGAGGATTACACCGCGCGTGGAAAGATCATCACGCCGCTGAAAGACCGCATCGGTTCTGAAATTCGCACGCATTACCCGTCGACTGTAGATGAGGGAATTGCCATCACCGCGCAGGAGGCCTGGACTCGCCGCAACGGCCACGCCATGCACCTGCCGGTTTACATTCAGCAGGTGATCGAGCGCATCGCCTTCGCCGCCCGCGAAGACAAGAAAATCGACAAGCGCTCCGGGGTCAGCCAGCGTCTGCCAATTTCCGCGATGGAAAACGTTATTTCCAATGCCGAACGCCGTGCCCTGCGCAACGACGAAAAGCTGGTTGTACCTCGCATCAGCGACGTTTATGCCGCTCTTCCGGCCATTACCGGCAAACTTGAACTGGAGTACGAAGGCGAAATGAAAGGCGCGGATTTCGTGGGCCGCGAGCTGATTCGCGCCGCGATCGCCAAAACCTACGACGAATATTTTACCGGCGCCAATGTGCAGCAGATCGTGCAGTGGTTTGACCTGGGGGGTGAAATTCAGCTCTCGGATTCCATCTCAGCCGGCGAAGCCCTGGAAAATCTGAAAGAGATTCAAGGCCTGATCGACAAGATGGGTCCGCTTGGCGTGTCGCAGAAAGAAAGTCCGGAGCAGCAAGTATCGGCATCGGAGTTCATTCTCGAAGGCCTACACGCCCACAAGCGCATCGGCCGCAACGAAGAACGAATCTTTAAAGCCGGCGAGAAGAAGCCGGAACCGGTACGGGAAAAGAATTACGACAAAGAAGAACCGCCCTACCGGCAGAGAAGGCAGTTTAATTGATCGGTCGTTCGTCGTTGGTCGTTAGTCGTTGGTCGTTAGTCGTTGGCAAAATCAAGCCCACGGTTCAACGAATTCGCTCTAATGACATGTTTCGGCCAACGACCGACGACTAACGACCATCGACGGTTTTTATGAAACGCATCCGCTACTCCAAATACGTTCCCGATCCCGCCGGCGAAATGAGCATGGAAGATCTGCTCAGCGCCCTCTCTGACTACCTGCTGCAAAGTGGCTTCCAGAGCGACATGTGGTATGAAATGCCCGACGGTGAGAAGACTCTCGATGACTTGAAGCAGGCCCTCGAACAGGCGCTGCTGGACAGCGATCAATTCGACGAAGAGATGCGCGAGCGCATGCTCGAGATGGCGATGAATGGGGAGATGGACGAGCTCATCGAGAAGCTGATCGAGCGCATGCAGCAGGAAGACTACATCTCGATCGACCAGGCGCCCGACCCTGCCCGCGCATCGAGCGTTGGCGGCCAGACCGGTGAGAATCAGCAAAACGCGAAATTTGAAATCACCGACAAGAGCCTGGACTTTCTCGGTTTCAAGTCGCTGCGCAACCTGCTCGGTTCGCTGGGCAAGTCCAGCTTTGGACGCCACGACACTCGCGACCTCGCCACCGGCATTGAAGCCAGCGGCGCATCCCGCACCTACGAGTTCGGCGACACGCTGAACCTTGACATCACCGCCACGCTGTCGAATGCCATCCGGCGCGAGGGGCTCAGCATTCCCTTGAACATCGAATACTCTGATTTGCAGGTTCATCAGTGCGAGTATCAATCTTCCTGCGCTACAGTACTGATGCTCGACTGCTCGCACTCCATGATTCTGTACGGAGAAGATCGCTTCACGCCCGCGAAAAAAGTTGCCATGGCACTTTCGCACCTGATTCGCACGCAGTATCCCGGCGACTCGCTCTCGCTGGTTTTATTTCACGATTCCGCCGAAGAGGTCCCGCTCTCGCAACTGGCGCGGGTCAAAGTTGGGCCCTACTACACCAACACGCGCGAAGGTCTCCGCATGGCGCAGCGGATTTTGCAGCGCCAGCGCAAAGACATGAAGCAGATCGTGATGATTACCGACGGAAAACCTTCCGCCCTCACTCTCGAAGATGGGCGTATCTACAAAAACGCCTTCGGTCTTGATCCGCTCGTAGTCAGCCAGACGCTGGAAGAAGTTTCGAAGTGCAAGCGCGCCGGTGTTCTGATCAACACTTTCATGCTGGCATCCGATTATGGCCTGGTGCAGTTTGTCCAAAAGGTCACCGAAATGTGCCGCGGCAAAGCTTACTTCACCACTCCCTACACCCTGGGCCAATACCTGCTGATGGATTACATGTCGAGAAAGACCAAGACGATTCACTAGTGCCTGACCTGTCGCTCGACGTTCTCAATGCGCGTGCGGAAGATTTTTCTCGCTTCTGCTGATACTCTTTTAAACAACCCATGGCAAACTGCATTCGATGCGGACGTCAACTCCCTGGCTTTACCTTCGGCAAGAAGATTTGCCAGTGGTGCGTGCAGCACGAAGCCTACCAGCGCGGAGAAGTGGTAGAGAATGCGCCACAACCGGTGATGCGCGCCCCGTGGGCAGGCCACGGCGAAGTCAGCATTTCAGTTACTCAGGTGATCCTGGGAATTTGCGCGGCCGTCTTTGTCGGGATGATGCTCGCTTCCGGAAGCCCGCTCGCATTTCTTAATCCCATGCAGGAGTTTCCAGATGCTGAGAGCGTTCGATGGGGAGCCAATGTTGGGTCACTGACGTTTTCTGGAGAATGGTGGCGGCTGCTGACGAATACCTTCGAACACGGCAGCGTGCTTCATATCGGATTTAATATGTGGTGCCTGTGGAATCTGGGCCAACTCTGCGAGTCACTGTACGGGCGTTGGACATATTTTGCTATTTATTTAACCTGCGGCATAGGCGCCAGTCTCGCTAGCGCCGCGTGGCATCCATGGGTTCACAGTGTGGGTGCGTCTGGTGCCATTTTTGGCTTGGCTGGAGCGCTGATATCGGCTTTCAAGCTAGGAGAGTTTTCGGTTCCCCGTTCAGCCCTAGCTGGCACTCTCAAGAGTCTCGGCAGTTTCGTGGTTTACAACCTTATCTTTGGCGCCATCATTCCCGGCATCGACAACACCGCCCATATCGGCGGCTTGATCACGGGATTAATCGTGGGTGCGCTAATCGCTGTGGGTGCTCCGCGCCAGGATCATGGCCCTCGCCGAGTAGTAATTTTTCTGATTGTGTTTGCCGCGTTGGCGCTGGGAGCAATTGCAGCCACTCATCATTACGGATGGCCGCTCCGCCTTGGGCGGTCACCGTTCAATCAAGGTGCCAGTCTCCTGCTGCCACACTTCTTTTCTAAGATTATGTGCTAGCTTTTAACTCACCCACCGCGCGCCAGGCCTGATTCATCGCCTCGTCTGCGTAAGCATACGCACCCGCATCAGCGTTGGCGATGCCGATTCGCCCATAAGTTTTCCGAGCCACTTCGCAAGGAGTCTCGCCGCCTTCCAGCCAAAAGGGATCCCAGAGCGAGTTATATTCGTAAGCATAGCCGTGCGGCCAGCGGTTTACCGTGATCGCCGCAATATCGCGAGCCGGATCGAAACCTCCCGCTGCCAGCGTTCGCGCCAGTTGTTCGCGTATCTTCCGCTCCATGGTTTCAAATGTCGTGTTGTACAACTCGATACGCCCGGCGGAGTGCTGCTCCCGCGCCGGACGTCCCGGCTTGCAGGGAGTCCGCATCATGTGAACCACAACCGGCTCTTCAGGCTTGCGAGCGCATTCGTAACCGCCAATGCTGACGGCCAGATCGAGCGCCATGCGCGTGTGATAGCAATTTGGCGCATACACCGCGTTTGTTTTCAGCTTCTCAAACGAGTTCCAGTTTCGCAGTGCCACGTTGGTGTAGAGCAGTGGAACTTTCTGCGCCGAACTTAATGCATCTTTTTGCTTTTGCGGCAGTTCCTCGCAAATGTAAGGAATCACCACATGCCAGCACGCGAGGATGCAATTCTTGGCTCGTGCGCTGTAAACTTTGCCGCCACGGGCATAACTGACTTCCACTTCCTTCGACGTGGCCGCATCGCCCAGGTGCTTTACTCGAACAGCCGTACTGTTCAAACGAATCTTGACCGGGGACGAAGCCGAATCCAGCTTGGCATAATTCGCCCTGGCAAGAATCACATCATTCGCAGAACTTCCCGGAATTGCATCGGGGATGAGTTTGCGCACCAGCAACCGCGCGATCGAGGCGTTGCCATCGGGAAAGTGAAAGAAATATTTCTCGGCTTCTTCATTCGGAATCGCATCCCGGTTCATTCCCTTACCCGGCCCCGGATCAAGCTTCATACCGGCAAACCCAGGAAGATCCAGTCCCCAGGCGTCCTGCGCTGCCATCGCATCAATTCCTACGCCGAATAAGGGCTGGGGAACCGCTTGAAACAATTTCACCACATCCTCGTGAACCTTAACTAAGTCCCTAAGGAACGAGGCATAGCTCATGCGCGCCAACCTGGCCTTCTTTTCAACGGAATTGAGTCCGGGCAGGTAGTCCTTGGCTTCGGTGTGCAAGCGAGTTAGATCGGCCTTGGCCTCAGTGGAGAGAGGCACGTCCGCTAGAAATTGCTTCCACACATCGGAGCTTTTCGCAGCCGCGTAATCTTTTTCGCCGCCGCTCAGCGCCGCGGCGCCAATTACAAGCCGGTCTGCTCCGAACGTTTCTTTATCGAAAAATATTTTTGGATGTAATCCCAGCGATGGGTAAAGCTTTGCGTCGTGATACCTGGAATAAGACGGCACGTCGATGCCCAGTTCTTCGACGAGACCGCGAGCTTCCTTGCTGTAAGGCGCTGGACTCTCAATGGAGAACGATCCGCCGAACCCCAGGCGGAATGCATCGCCTACGCGAAATTCGTTGCGCTTAGCGTGTCCGCCAAAGTCGTCATGATTGTCGAGGATAAGAATGCGCGCATTCGCGCCTGCGGCTTTGCGATAAAAATGTGCAGCAGAGAGTCCGCTAATGCCGCCGCCAACCACAATAAGGTCGTAGGTCTCGCCAGTATCTTTCGGCGCACCTGCGGAATCCCAGAATGTGCCGTCGCGCAGGGCGTGCGCCGCATCGAACGATCCGGGATGACTTCCACGAAGCCCCGTGAGTGCGGGTGGATAGTAGTCTGGAGATTTCTCGGGATCATAATCGGAGGCGGCGAGCAACTGCCACGGCATCATGGCCGCGCCTGCGGTCAAAGCCACACCGTTAAGAAAATCACGGCGCGTGATTTTCCGGTTCATGCCCAGTTCGCGGTCGCTTCGGTCGCTCATACGATCCCCGGAGGTCTAGCTACTGTCCCTCGGCCTTTTTCACCGCGAGTTCAGCGGCTTGGAAGCCTATGCGGCTGTGGGTTCCGTCACAAAAAGGCTTGTTCACCGATCCGCCGCAGCGGCACAGGGAAAAGGCCGGTTTGCCGGTCAGATCGTAGGGAGTTCCATTGGCGTCAACTAACTCAACCACGCCCTCTGCGGCTTCTACGCGAAAAGGTCCGTTGGGCCGGACCGTAATTTTTACCTGCGCCATGCGTGTAATTCCTCCAACCTTACGGGTTTCTAGTAAGGTAAAAAGATATCACTAAGCAGGGCGGCGTGTCGCGCTGAAGTTAAGGCCGGCGTTTTCTTTCTACAATGGCAGTTCTTGTGTGCTGGGGAAGTGGTGCTGTTCGCGGCGTGGCGCAGCTCAATCGTCGTATTCGGGATAGTCTGGCTGAAAGTTTGCGGCATGAATGATCTCTTTCAATATCCCGAATGACACTTAATGTTGCTTAGGATGCAGCTTCGCACCTTGCCCGTTGATGAGGATTTAGGTGGGACGAGACGTTCGGGGGGGTGAAGGTCAGGCGGCTAAACTATCGGCGGCGACCAGCGAGCGGTATAGATCGAGATAATCATCGATCATTCGTTTGGTGGTAAAGCGGTCACGGGCGCGGCTGTAAGCTCGATCGGCATGGGTGTGGCGCAACACGCGGTCGCCATCCAGCTTGCGCAAGGTTTCTGCCAGGCTGCGCGCGTCGTTGGTGCGGAAGTAAAGCGCTGCATCCCCCCACACCTCACGAAAGCTCGGGATATCGTTAGCCACGATAACGCAGCGGGAGAAGGCAGCTTCCAGCGCGGCCAGACCCAGCGGATCGTAGCGCGCAGTCGCCGCATAAACGGCAGCCCGACTGTAAAGTGCCCGCAGTTGCGCTTCAGTCTGCGGGCCGCGAATGGCCACGCAACTTTGCGCGGTGGCAACTTTCACGTCGGCACGGATGGGGATCCTCGGCAGCGGCACGGTCTGCTCCGCGCCCACAATGCACACGGAAAACGGCTGCGTGTGCTGCGTAAGCAGAAACACTTGCTTGCCGGCGTCGAGCAAGCGGCCCACCGAGAGCACGGAATCGTCTTTGCTGACGTAAGGATTGAAGTAGATCGGGTTGCGCCCGGGATAGATAATGGTCGCGCGACGCGGACGGCTGTACGTAGAAATGAGCGTGCTCAACATACAAGCGGACGGCGCGACCACGGCATCGGCTGCGGCAATTCCGCGCATAATTGTTTCGCGGTACCACTTCAGCCAGGGTGTTGGGCGAGGCGTGCATCCCTGCACCGCTTCTGTCCAACTGATGAGATCACCGTGCGCCATCACCACGCGGGGGATATCAATAGGAAGATCCCCGTGGCAGAACTGGTGAAAATGCAGCAGATCGGGCTGAACCTCTCGCGCCAAGTTGACCAGAAACTCTGACGATTCCGGCAGGTCGTGCGGCGCGTCGTCCATCCATTCCAGGCGAAAAGCGGTCGGCCGGTACTCCAGGCCGTGCAATAGATCCATCCACGCAATCTGGTCGGGTAGCGGAATTTCCCCGAAGCTGACGAGCGTAACCCGCACGCCGCGCGTAACCAGTCCAGTGACCAGTTCCCGAGTATAGGTCCAGGAGCCGGACATGGTATCAGCAGTAACCAGTACGTGCACGGTGCCTCCGACTATATGCGAACACCGCGGCGGATGCGGGCTCACGCACATAGCGCTGGCTTATTCTAGAGCGAATCACGGGAAACGTCGAAGGTTTTCTGCCGGTGCCTATGCAAAATTTGCGATTCCGGCGTGAAATTGCAGCTTTCGCCGTTCTATCCAAAGCGCTGAAAGTGATTCCAGAATTCCGGCCAACGCTGCAGCAGGTGATGGCACAGAGATATGTCCGGATGGTCCCGGCTTTCCTCGTTGACCACGCCGTAAGAATTCCCATTGCGCGCCACGACTTCGCAGCGTTCGAAATGCTCTTTGAGAAAATCATCGTCAAGTCCCACCGCGATCAGCGTCTGTGGATCGTTTGCTGGATAACTTCGGTACCAGGCTGAGTTCGTACCGCTGATCACAGGAGGCAGGTGGTACTTTTGTCCCAGCAGATTGATGGCTCCTGCCTCGCCGTAGTTCCCGACAATAATTCCACTGGACGCCCG
This sequence comes from uncultured Acidobacteriota bacterium, assembly GCA_963758565.1. Classification (GTDB taxonomy): domain Bacteria; phylum Acidobacteriota; class Terriglobia; order Terriglobales; family Acidobacteriaceae; genus Sulfotelmatobacter. The sequence continues at coordinate 375,884 of CAVWVX010000004.1, forward strand.
CTCGCTTTCCGGAATCGCTTGATACACCCGCGCAACCGTTGCTGCCAAGTCCGTCCAGCCGATTTCTTCCTTAAAATTGTCTTGTATCTTGCCGGTCACGTTCCAAAGCACGGAGTTGATGGGAGCAACCGGCGTGAAAAGCGCAAAGGACAAAATCGCACTGCAAACGACCAGAAACGCGGTCAAACTTTGAATTGTGGGCGCCCATTTTCGCGAACTCGCTTCAACCCAGCGCTCCCACACCACGCTGCCCGCCGCCAGCAGCACGGGATAGAGCGGTCCCAAGTAATAGGACCTTGCCTGAGCTACTGCAAACAGGAAAAGAGTCAGGACGAACATCCAGCCCAACAAACGGTATTTTCGGCCACGTTCGCTGAAGAAGAACCACAACCCTGCTAAGGCAAGAGGCGCCAACATTGCACCTACGCAAACTAATAACTGTTCCGGCAAGAAGCCACGAGTCCGTCCCTGTCGTACGTCACGGGCGTGGATGTGCTGCAGAAAATCGAGTGAAATGAAATGGTGACGAATTTGCCAAATCAAGTTCGGCAGAAAGATGAGCAGCGACAGCGCAACCCCAGCCCACAACCACGGGCTGCGCAACTGGCGGCGAATACTTCCGTCGAATATCCCTGCGGCAATCAAACCGCCGACCAGTCCTGTAACGAAGAATGCCATGGTGTATTTCGTCATCATCCCGAAGCCGATTACGGTCCCAATGGCGATCCACCAGCGGGTGTCGTTCGTGTTGAGCAGGCGCAGCAGGAAATACGTAAGTAGAACTCCCCACAGATAATCGAAGGACACATACTGCAGAACGCTGGTCTGAATAGTGACGATGGGAATGAAAGCAACTGCGAGAGCGGTTAACACTTGAGCGCGCAGCGAGCCGCCAATTTCGCGTGCCATCAGTCCACCAACCACCAGTACGATCGCCAGCATGATGATAGGCAGAATGCGAACCCCAAGCGTAGACACACCGAAGAGCGCTAACGCCAATCGTCCCGCAGCAGGCGTCAGCGGCGGATAAGCCACAAATCCCCATTCCATATGGCGGGCATCATCCAGCGTGGCCAGTTCGTCGCGATGAAAACCGTAGGGACCGCTGGTGGCGGCATGCAACGCAACAAAAAGAGTCGCGAGCAAGATCAGAATCGCGGTATCGGCGCGGAAGACCTTGGCAGTCATTGGCACACCATTGTGCCATGTACGCGAATTGGACCTTGAAAGTTTCGATCGAGGCTGTGAAATGGGAACTAGCTGGCACCCAGCCTAAGCCGCATATCGCGGGCGAGGCCATCGATCAAACGAATCTTTTCAGCCGCTGATACCGGAACCTCTGGCACCGCCATGGCCAATTCGCAGGAAAGCAACATGGCCGTGAGCGATTCACATACTTCGCTGCGAAGCTGTTGCTCCACCGACCTGCGTGCCTGGGTTTCTTCACGTTTGCGGCGGTGCAGGGCGGAACGAACCTCGCGCAGCAGTCGTTCCATGCCGCTCACCGCAAAGTTCACGTAAACCGGAAAGGCTGTTCCCAGATGTTCCAACACTTGATCGCTTTCGTGCGGCTCATTTTCCATAAGGAACTGGTCCAAAACCACGGCTGAATAGGTCTGCTCCCTTAATCGGGCGACCGCCTGCGATAGATTTTCCGCCCAGTGGGTTTCCTCGCCGGTAGCGTCTTTCAATGTGGCCGCACATTCTTGTCCGCGGGTAGAAGGTGTAATGATTAGAATCATGCTCTTCTGTTTGCACGCCGTGCGCCATACGAACAGCTACTGAAAAGGCCAGACTTACGCCTGAGACCTCGCCAGTCGTTCCCGTTGCGGAACCCGCCAATGTTCCGATTCCGATTCTCTGTTCCACATTTATAGAGGCTAAATGCTCTCCTCACTGCACCTTATCCCAGCGAAGTGAGAATTTTGGCCTGCCTCCGTGACGCCGTACGCTGGTCAATTTTCGCTACTTCGCCAGGACGAACACCAGCGATTGATAATTCACCGCACACAGATCAACTCTGCGCGGCGTAGTCTTTTAGTTTCCGGTAAAGAGTAGTCTTGCCGATGCCCAGCAGACGAGCAGCCTGCAGTTTGTCGCCATTCAGCTCCGCAATTGCATTGAGAATTGTCAGCTTCTCTAGTTCCGCCATGGGAACGATCCCGTGTTGGCCGTGTCCGTTGCCATTTGTGTTCGGAGGAACATGCGCACCCGCCACCGCCGCCGGCAGATCGGTCACATGAATCAGCGGTCCGCTGGTAAAGGCAAATGTGCGCTCCAGACAATTCTCCAGCTCGCGCACGTTACCTGGCCAGTCATAAGCCAGCATCGCTTTCACCGCCTCGTCGGTCAGGATTTTTTCTTGACCCGAGGCGCGTGCCGTGCGCTCCATAAAATGTGCGACCAGCAAAGGGATATCCTCGCGCCGCTCCCGCAGCGGAGGAATTCTCAGGCTCAAGACATTCAAGCGGAAATACAAGTCACGCCGGAACGATCCTTCGGTTACCGCTTGCTCCAGCATCCGGTTGGTGGCGGCAAGAATTCGCACATTGATGGCAATGCGCCGCGTACTTCCCACTGGACGAATTTCTTTCTCCTGAATGGCCCGCAGTAGTTTAGCTTGCAAGTCCACCGGCAGTTCGCCGACCTCATCCAGAAATACTGTTCCACCTTCCGCAATGGCCAGCAGCCCATCTTTGGCCTGGTTCGCGCCCGTAAATGCCCCCTTGACGTAACCGAAGAGCTCGCTCTCGATCAGCGTCGGCACCAGCGAGCCGCAATCCACCGGAATAAACGGCTTGTCATGGAAGGGCCCGGAATAATGAATAGAGCGCGCCACCATCTCCTTGCCAGTACCGCTCTCGCCCAGAATCAACACCGGATGCGCACTATTTGCGGCTTTCGCGATAATGCGGTAGAGCTTCTCCATCTCCGGCGCGCGCCCAACAATGCCCCCGTATCCCTGCTTGGACTTGAGCTTCTCCCGCAATATGCGGTTTTCGCTCTTCAGTTTCAAGTGGTTGGAAACCCGCTCCAGCAAGAGTTTAAGTTCGTCGATACTGAAGGGTTTTGTCACGTATTCGTAAGCTCCATGCTTCATGGCCTGCACCGCCGACTGCACCGTGCCATAGCCGGTCACCATTATCACCAGAGCGTCCGGGCGCAAAGACTTGATATGGCGCAGGGCTTCCATGCCTCCGGCGCCGGGCAAACGCAAATCAAGCAGGATGGCGTCGATATTCTGGGCTTGAAGAATGCGGTAGGCGTGTTCGGCGGAATCGGCCACATGGGCGATAAAACCCAGGGACATGGCCACTTCGCGGCATGCATCTCGAATCGACCGTTCATCGTCGACAATAAGCAGGTTCAAAAAGTTGGCGGCCAGAATTTGCGGTGTGGAGAAAGCTTGAGTGACTGCGGCTGAAATCATAAGAGAGTTTCCTTCTTGAGTTTCTGAAACATGTTTGGTGACGTGGCGTTGGCAGCTGGTGTATCTGAAATTGTGACACTGGCGCCCGGGAACGCCCGCGGAAATAAAATCATCACGCGAGTCCCGCAGCCAGGTTCGCTCTCAAAGTGGATCAACCCGCGATTCGTGGTCACGATGCTATGGACTGTGGTCAGCCCAAGCCCGGTGCCCTCGCCTTCATGCTTGGTCGTGAAAAATGGCTCGAAAAGGTGCCGGCGGGTTTCTGCGTCCATCCCATAGCCGTTGTCTCCCACAGCCAGCAAGATGCAGGGGAATGCAGGTGCGGTTGAGGCCATGGTTCCAGCCACGGGCTGAAAGCGGCAATTGCTGGTCTCGACGGTGATACGGCCGCCGGCAGGCAGCGCATCGCGGGCATTCAGCACCAGGTTGAGCAATATCTGCTGCACCTGCGTCGGATCGATTTTGACTGCCCCTAACTCAGGGTCAAGGCGCAACTCGAGGGTGATGTTTTCCCTGATCAGGCGCGAAAGTAAGTCCTGCATGCCTTCTGCAATTTCGTTGAGGCAGAGAAGCCTCACGGCCCCGGCTTGCGGCCGCGCAAACACCAGCAACTGCCGCACCAGCCCGGTCGCTTGCACGATCGCCGAGCGGATTTCATCGGCGTACCGGCGTCTCCGATCCCGCGGATCCAGACTGGTCAGCAGCAAGTCGCAGTACAGCATGACTCCAGTCAGCAGATTGTTGAAGTCATGCACAACGCCTCCCGTCAGCCGCCCGACTGCCTGCCATCTTTCAGCTTGCAAGCGACTCTCTTCGACGGACACTTCCACTATTCTCTCTGCCGCAACGCAGGCATGGTCGGCCTCGCCCGGAGGATTTTGTTCCCGCCATCCGGTCCACCTAAACTTGCCAGTGTCAGGTCCAGCTGGGGCTACTTCCGCTAGGCCGTGTCCTCCAGCATCACTGAATAGATTGCGAAGGAAAGTTTCGGCCCGGTCGCGGTCCTGGGCGCAAACCAAGTCCGCCAAACGCAACGACCGCGTCCCTGTTCCGGCGCCAAAGCTGCTTGCGAACGCGGAGTTCATATCAACAATCACCCCGTGCGAGGTAAAGCGGGCCACCGGCATGGGAGCTTGTTCAAAAAAGGAACGAAAAACCGTTCCGGCTTTCTCCGACGGTAAATCGGGCCACGGTAATTGGGTTGCCAAATTCATAGGCTCTACTGTCGCTCGGGACGATTCCCGGAAGGAAGTTCTAGTTGCCGCTTCCAATACCTTGGTGTTCCCAAAACGGGAGCGTCGGCTCATCTTGTCCGCTTTGCCGTATGCGGCTCACTATAGGGGAGTCAATTCGAGGTTGCGAAGGGCAGATGTCACATCAAACCGCATTACGCCTGTGGAAAACCACGCATGAGCCTCATTTTATGAGACATCCAGAGATGAAATAAATTACGAAGAGGCGTAAAAAAAGCGAAAACTTACCGCCACCCAGTTAATTATTGGGTTGGCTGGAGGGTTCTACCCGGGTAGTTGCGGTAGAACGAGCGTCTTCAATGGTCACAGGATCGGCCAAACGGAAGATCAGGCGATGGCCCTTCTGCATGCCAAAGCCCTTGGGCTGAAACGATCCGCGGGCAAACAGACTGGAGGTCTGAACTGGAACAGTTCGACCTTCAATGGTGATCGAAGTCAAAGTCAGCCTGAAGTAGCCGGCCTCCGCTACCCGGCCGGAACGGGGCGTCATCAATCGCTCGGACTCCACCTGGCCGGTCACCGCGAGACCGCTCCGCAAAACGACGTCGCTGCCAACGGTCACGGGGGCCGCCAGCAGCGCTCGAAATTGGTCACCAGCGGTCGCCTTGGCGGCCGAGAGAGGCTCCTGCAATTGCACCGTAAGAAGGGTTCCAGCAGGCAGTGCCCGTGGCGGCGATAGTGCCCGAAAGGGCACGCTGGCACCTTGTTTTAATTCCGCCGGCGCTCCCGTTTCCGGGGATGAGTTCGAAACAGAATCCGTATGAAACGGAAGATTTTTTCCCTCGTTCGCCGGACTCCCTTCACCCCGCCTCAACGCCTCCGAACGGGCGCAGCCTTGGCTCAGGCCAATAACGAGCCCGAGGATTACAATAGAGAAGCAACCAGCGAACCACGTCCGGTTCCAATTCCGGCTCATTTTACTCACCACAGGCATCGTCTCTTAGGCTTTCTCCGGAAATAAGTGGCAAGTGAAGTGCCAGACTTAATTTCGAGGAATCAAGCACTTAGTCGGTCACACTCAATCCCTGCTATGTAGAACTTGCATGGAAGCTGCTCCCCCGGCTGGCAGAAAAAAACGCGGAGGACGATGGAACGTCCTCCGCGTCAAGGCTTTCTGGTTCGAGCCTATTGCTTGGCTGCCGGCTTCTTGGCCACCGGTTTCTTTGCCCCGGGTTTCCGGGCTACAGGCTTCTTCTTCATGTCACCTTCCCTGCCGCCAATCAGCGTTAAGGAATCGGTGGTATTGAAGGGGAATTGCCGCACTGAAGTCTGGCCGGTCGTGCTCAAAGTAACGTCCACCCGGCGATTGCTCGCCATTCTGATCGTCACAATGTTTTTGAGGATCCTTTGCCGCTCGCTCGGAGTCAGATCAGGATTGGCCTCCACTTCCGCGGTCACCTGTTCGCTGGTCAAATTATCTTCCTTGCCATAGGCTTTGGTATCGATGTTGGCCTCAGGCACACCTTGTTCAATCAGGAAGCTCTTGACCCGATTAACGCGGCGCTCGGAGAGCGCCTGGTTATATTCCACCGTGCCGCGATGATCGGCATGGCCACCCAAGATCAGGTGCGCGTCCGGTTTGCTCTTTACATACTCTTTGAAGTCGGTCGCCAGCGAGATCAACGTCTTCTGTTGACTCGGCAGTAAGCCGCCTTTGGGATTTGAAGGATGCGGTGCATTGGTCACAAAATAGACGCTATGCAAGGCCAGCCGTCTTTCGAGCTCCACGATTTGCGGATTCGGCGGTGGCGGTGGTGGGTTCTCCACCATCACCTGCGTGGTCGCCTGACCGGTCAGGCCGCGCGAGTCGGTGCACGACGCTCCGACAGTAATAGATCCCGGAGCGGCGCCAGTCGTATTTAGAGTCGCCGACGAACCGCTGCCGGAAACCGTTCCTCCACTCGCGGTCCACGCGGCAACTGAAACCGGAACGCCATCCTGGCTGGTGCAATTGGCCGACAAACTAACCGTGCCGCCCGGCTGCACCGTCGTCGGATTCGCTGAGAGTGACAACGTTGGCGGATTCTTCGGCGGCAATGGTTTCACAGTAAAGTTTGTGGTAGCCGATGCTTCGTTACGCTGTTTTTCCCGGACATCCGTCACCTTAACCGTGACGGTGTAGCTGCCGGGGGCCAAGTTGTTGGTGTCAATTTGTGCGGTTGTATCTTTTCCGGTAATCACTCCTCCGTTGCTGCTCCAGCTATACGCAAGGGAGTGCTTAGGGTTGAAATTGCTGGCCGATGCGGTAGCAGTGATCGGCTCGCCCACCATCACTTCGCTGGGCTGCACGGAAACGGTTGCCGATGGGGCTACTGCAGGCGTTCCCCCCCAGTTGAATACCAATCCCGTACCCAGGCGCACGCCGCTGTAGCTGACGCGCCGTAGGTCAGGAAACTGCGGACCGACGGTTTCGGAATAATTGTGCCGCGCCCAGACATAATCGGCTTCAAACAATCGCCACGCGACGCTCTTGGTGAGGCGCAAATCCATGCCGCCGCCCAGTACTGCTCCAAGTCCGTTCTGACCCTGCAGGCCACTCACATTTACGCGATTCAAACTAACCAGCGAGTGCACAAAATAGCTCGTGGTATCTGTGCGCCAAATGAAACGCGGACCGACGGACGTCGTGTTTTCATAGATCAGTTGACCGTTGCCCCAGTTATGGGCGGCGTTAAACTCCAGCCCCCAATGCGGGTCGAAGTTGTAGGTTAGGGCCAAACCAACGCCCTTCGACAAGTCGGGAAGTTTGAAAATTGTGGGATTGTTGTAGTCCCCGTGAGGCTCAGGTACCGTGGCTCCAGGATGAAGCCATTCGTAGCCGGCGAATAAATCCCACTTGGGATTCGAATCGCTCTGCGCGAACGCTGATGTTGAGAGAAGTGATGCTGCCAGAACTACCAATAGGCCCACTGCTGCACGGCCTCTGCTTGTGTTGGAACGCTCTATCATTCCGTCCTCCAATTTATACGCGTAACCGCGCTTCGAAGCGCCGCCGCGTGAAAAAAATACCTGGGTCTGAAACCGATTTTTTTATCGGAACCCGCAATTTTAACCTTGTGATTTGCTTGCGCCCAAATTATGCCAGCACTTTGCGAGGCGCACTGTGCCATATTGCTCAGCACCCGCCAGCGCAAAATGTACTCGCGTGCTCTTCGTTCGTAAATCAAAGTTTATGGTGGACAAAATATTACACCGAACGAAGATATTTAAGAAGTGTTTTACCTGAGGCTGGTCATTCAGTCCTCCCGATTACCGTCTCAAATCGACACTCGGGCGACAGCCGAGGAAATTGCCGCCACCCTTAGCACGCCGCCGCAGACCTTGCTCCACAGGAATCTGCCGCGTATGGTTATAGTCTTGACCTTGGCGAAGCCAAGTCAAAGCTAACAGCGTCGAAAAACAACCAACATCAAGGCAAAACCCCCGGGAATGAGCCACGAAAAAGTATTAATCGTCGAAGACGAAGAAAACGAACGCACCGGCTTGGCAGAACTGGTTTCCTCATGGGGATACCGTGCCGAAACCGCTCGCGATGGCATGGAAGGACTTGAAAAAGCTACCCAATGGAGCCCTGCCATCGTGATCAGCGACCTCAAAATGCCGCGCATGGGCGGCATTGAACTCCTGGAGCGACTGGCGGAACAGGCCCAAGCCATGGCCGTAATCATGGTGACGGCGCAGGGTACCATTGATAGCGCGGTTCAGGCCATGCGCATGGGCGCGTATGACTACATCACCAAACCCATCGACACCACTCGCCTCCGTACCATGCTGCAAAACGCTTCCGCCCTTCTCAGTGGCCGCACCGAACTGGAGAATACGCGCCGCAAGCTGCGGGAGTCCGGCTCCCTCGGCCAACTCAAGGGCGCATCGCGCAAGATGCAGGAGATTTTTCGGCTCATCGAGTTGGTGGCTCCCAGCACCGCATCGGTCCTGATTACCGGAGCCAGCGGCACCGGCAAGGAACTGGTGGCCCGCACCATCCATCAACTCAGTCCCCGCCGCGACCGGCCATTTGTCGCCATCAACTGTGCCGCCATTCCTGAAACTTTGATCGAAAGCGAAATTTTTGGCCACGAAAAAGGCGCATTCACCGGAGCTCTGGAACGCCGCACCGGCTGCTTCGAACTGGCCGAAGGCGGGACCATCCTGCTGGACGAAATCGGCGAAATGCCGGTCGCCACCCAGGCCAAGCTTCTCCGCGTCCTCGAAGACCACAAACTGCGCCGTTTGGGCAGCAAGGTCGAAACCGCAGTTGACGTTCGGGTGCTCGCCGCCACCAACAAAGTTCCTGACGACGCCGTCGCCAGCGGCGAGTTGCGCAGCGACCTCTATTACCGCCTGAACGTCTTCAACATCCACATGCCTCCGCTGCGCGAGCACAAAGAAGATGTCGCCGACCTGGTGCAGGTACTGGTCTCGGAGATGAGCACAAAGCACAACCGCAAAGTTTCTGCCGTGAGTGAGGCCGTGCTCAACCAGTTCACAAACTACTCCTGGCCAGGAAATGTTCGAGAGCTCCGCAACACGATTGAACGTGCCGTTATCGTTTGCGACAGCGGCATGATTGAGACCAAGCATCTGCCGCCCGGCTTCGGCCAGGCTCCGCTGCGCGTTTCCGCCAACGACCCTGATGCCGTCCGCCTCGGCGTGGGCACCACCGTCGGCGAGGCCGAGAAGATGCTGATCCTCAAGACCCTGGAATCCACCAGCAATAACAAGACGAAGGCCGCGGAAATCCTTGGCATCAGCTTGAAAACTTTGCACAACAAACTTAAGGAATACGGCAGCACCGCCGCCGACGCCGTCACCGACAAGGAGGAGCAAAATCAGTAAATCAAGGTTTAAGGATCAGGGGCTAGTGAAAGCCCTTTCAGTTCTTACTGGACCTGCCGGTCCGCTTTGCTGAGCCTGAGTTCCTGACTCAGCCCGTGTCTCCCTATGCGCCGCAAAACCATTATCGTGCTTGCCATCACGCTGCTGGTTACAGTTATGGCGGCGGCGTTTTCTTTCTTATACATCTCAGAAATTCTCGGCGAACAAATCAATGAGGCATACGAAGGCGCCGACCGCCTGACCAAGCAACTCGCCTACTCTGCCGGAGCCGATCTGCCCGACCTCAGCAGTACCCGCGTTGACACCAACAATCCGGAAGCAGTGCGCAAAGCTCTCGCCGAATATCTGCCCATGGATACGATCCTGCTGAACGGATTGCAATCCGATCGCGACTATTGGCCCTACATCTATGACGTTTCCATCGTCGATGCTGCCGGCAAGGTTCTGCTGCACACCAATCCCCAACTCGTGGGCAAGCAGGCGCTCAATCGTCCTGACTTCAGTCTGGTCAAGAAAGCCCGCTCCCGCAAGCAACTCAGGATCGTCTACAGTCCCGCCACGGTTTACGACGTAAGCTCTCCGCTGCTGTTGAATGGACTGCCCTTCGGCACCATCCGCATCGGAGTTTCCACACTTTTTTTGCGCAGTGAAATTGAGCCGCGCCTGTTGCGCGCAGTTTATTTTTCCATCGCTTCCATCATCGCCTCGCTGCTGCTGGCCGGCGTGGTCTCTAATCTCGCACTCGGACCGCTGAAAGAAATCAGCCGCAATCTCGACAGCGTTAGTTCAGGCTCGACCGAATCGCTCAACACCGAAGAATCAGACCATGACGAACTGGGAATGGTCACGCTGAAGATTGCCAACCTGGGCCGGCAGATGCGGGACAGCCGCGAAATTTTTTCCGCCCTCAAAGACAACGTAGACCAACTCATGTCCAAACTGCAGGATGGCCTGATGCTGTTCACGCGCGATTCGCAGATTGTACTGGTCAGCGCCCCAGTCGAGCGCTTCCTCGGCCGCCCTCGGGGTGCTTTGTTAGGTCGCACGGTGAGAGACGTTTTTTCCGGCAACACCGCTCTGGAAAACGCGGTGCTCGATGCCTTCGAACGCCGCCGTCCCCTCTCGAGCGAATTCACCGCTGCAGCCGGACGCCGGGTCCAGGTCTCGCTCGACTTCGTCCACGAGCAGGACACGCAGATCGGCGCGCTGCTCATCATGCGCGATACCGAGTCGGTCCGCCGCATCGGGGACGAAATTGAAATGTCCCGCCGCCTCTCCGCCAGTGGACGCGTCACCGGCGGCGTGGCCCACGAAGTAAAAAACCCCATCAACGCCATCGTGCTTCATCTCCAGCTTTTGCAGAACAAGCTATCCTTGCTCGATCCCGACACCCGCCGCCACATGGACATCATCGGCAGCGAGATTCACCGACTAGACCGCGTCGTGCAAACCCTGGTTGATTTCATGCGCGCCCGCGAACTGCACCTGGTTGAGATTGACTTCCGCGAATTGCTTGAAGAAGTTGCCATGCTCGCCGCCCCTGATGCCGAACAGCACGGCGTCACGATTGTGCGCGCCATGTCACCTGAGCCGCTTCCCGTAAAAGCCGACCTCGACTTCATGAAGCAGGCGCTGCTCAACGTAGTTATCAACGGAATTCAGTCCATGCCGCAAGGCGGCGAGCTCACCATCGCCGCCCACCGCGAAGAAAATTCCGCCATCGCCGAAGTCAGCGACCGCGGCATGGGCATCCCGCAAGAGGTGCAGGACAAAATTTTCGAACTCTACTTCACCACCAAAAAAGAGGGCAATGGCATCGGGCTTGCCCAGACTTATCAGATCCTGCAATGGCACTACGGTTCGGTGGAGTTTGTCTCCACCGAAGGCCATGGCACCACCTTCAGCTTTCGCCTGCCCCTGGCCGATTCCAGCTTCGAGCCCGAACTCGAACCAAAACCCGCTTCCACCAGCGAACTCGCCACCGGACTGTGAAGTAAATGCAGTCTTCCTTTGAGTTTTGTCATTTCGAACCGGCGTTCTTTGCCGGTGAGAAATCTGCTGTTCGCCGTCTATACATGGGTGCGCCCCTTTTCACCACATATTTTTGTCCAACCAACCCTGACGGCGTACCATGGACTTCGAACATGAATCTGGCCAAGTTCCTGATCGTTTATTGCTTGACACCCGGATTTCTGGTGCTGCCAGCGCAAGCTGGAGCGCAGCAATCCGCTCCGCCTACGGCCCAGACATCGACGCCTCCCGCCGCAGCCACTCCCAAACGCACGCACCATAAGAAGAAAACCACTCCGGCCAACTGCTCCACTGCGCCTACAACCGGAGGCCCATCGCCCGCTCCCGCCACAGGCGCGGCTAGCGCAACCAACTCAAACTTGCCTCCCTGCCCTACTCCCAAAAAAGTTGTCCGTAACGGAGGCTCGGCCGAGCCTTCCATCCAACTGGTCGGCGGTGCAGCCTCCACCCCAAATGACCAGCAACGCACCATCGACGAACTCACCGCCGCCACCAAAGAAAACCTGAAAAAACTTGAAGGCCGCCAGCTCAATCCCACCCAGCAAGACACCGTGACCCAAATCAAGCAGTTCATGGATCAGTCCAAAACCGCCGCCGCCGAAGGCGACATGGAACGCAGCAACAACCTCGCCACGAAAGCCCGCCTGCTCTCGGACGAACTGGTCAAACCGTAGCCAGAGTTGAAATCTTCAACGAGTGGTTCTCCCCGGATCGATAGGACCCGGTCACGCTTACCGGTGACGTCCGGCACTGCGGCAATTCCTCGTTCAAACTACGCTTAAAGTGTTCTCCCAGAGATGCTAGAGGAGGGCAACATGTTAGAAGCCAAGAGCACAACGATTGGCGAAACCCTTGCTGGCGCTGTAATCATCGCCATCCTGATTTTGACCATAGCCGTCTTTTACCGGCTGGCAGCCTTTTGAGACTTGCCGCTATCAATATTCGTGGGTGGCTGAGGCAAGAACCGCTGCTGGGTAGTCGATGGTCTCTCGTTCCTCACTTCGCCCGCGCCGCGGTTCACCTTCGCCAGCAACTGCTCAGAGATCTTCTGCCACGCAGGCACGGTTGCTATCAGGCGACTTGGTGAAACCCTAAATAGCGTTCGCCCAATTCCTGATGGTCCTATGGCCTTTTTGGCCAGTCAAACTGACCATTCTTTACACAATTCATATCCATCGTTACCCAGCGTCGATGTATGATTCTTCCGACGCCAACGTCCGACGCAGCTGTTCTTCTCCCCCTCGTTCGGTTGGTCGGAGGTGCTTTATGCGGCTCCTCACCCTGGTGTTCCTGCTCGTTATATCCCGCGCACCATTCAGCCTGGCTCAACATTCTGGTGGCGGCGGTGCGGTAGGCGGTGGCGGCTCCTCTTCCGGCAGCTCTGGCGGAGGCTCTCATGGGGGCTCGTCGAGCGGTGGCGGTTCGTCCAGCGGAAATTCCGGAAGCCACAGTTCCGGAGGGTCTCACTCGGCTGGGGGGCACGCCTCGCACGGAGACACACCGCATGCAAACATCGCAACGTCCGCTCCCAACAAGTACGGCAGGAGCGGCACCGGCATATTCGAATCCTCCGGCTCGTATGCCCCAGTCACCCCTCACGAATCAGCGGCGGTGCGTGAACACCTTATTGAGCACACTCTGGACAGAATGCAATTCGAACTCCCCAGCAATCTGAAAACTGACCGCCCCATTTCTTTGGTCACGCCGAAACACAAAGGCCCAGGAACAGATAACTTGCTGGTTGGAAAAAAGGAAAAGAGTGCCAAGGAGTCCGAACGGACAAAGAAGACAGTCGAAGAGAAGCGTGTTTGTGGCCCGGGCAACGCTGGCCGCAGCTGCGTGATTTCTGGCGATGGCTGGAATCTGACTTCTGGCGTGTATGACTCGATTCAGGAAAACTGCGGAAACCTGGACCGACGCCTGACTCGGGAAGAAGACAAGACCGCCCCTCTCCGAAACCGTCAGACGATGGCCTGTGTAGCCACTCCGCTAAGCCCGGAGTGCTCTTCCGCCAGCCGGGAGGTCGCAAAGGCGGACTTGAAGATCGGGCGTATGCGCGAAAACTACCAACAGTGCGTGACGCACGATCTGCAACGGCACGCCCAAGTAATTATTTCGCGACCTGAGCACCCCGAGGAGCGAAAGCATTGACTGTTTCTCGGGTAGGTTTTTACAGATTGTCCAACCAGCGGAGTTCCCAGGAAGAGAAGGCCGAATGCGATCAGCATTTCTCGTTGAATTATCATAAGCATTCCCGTGCTTTAACTCACTTCGCCCGCGCCGCATTCACCTTCGCCAGCAGATCTTGCGAGATCTTCTGCCACGGACTCTGAATCTTCACCCCTTCGCTCAGCACGTCACGCGCCTCCGTCAACTTGCTCAGCTTTCCGTAGGAATAGCCAAGACCATAAAGCGCCCGCGCGTATTGCTGATCGTCTTGTCCCTTCAGCAGCGCGGCAGCCGTCTTCAATTCCGGAATGGCCGCGGCAGTCTTATCCTGTTTGAAAGCATAGGTGTAACCGATAATCGTATGCGCCACTCCGGCGGAAACCTTGTGCGATTTATCCGCGTCGGGTGCGTCGGCCTTCGCCGCGGCAACCGCCTTCTGCGCGTAGCTGACGGCCTTGGCCGCGCTGCCCGGCTTGGTGTCATCTCCATAAAAGTTCGCCAACAGCAACAACGCCGGCAGCGAGTTCGGATTCGCTGCCAGCGCCTTATCCGCATACGCGATCAACCGCGTCTGGTCATTCAACTGGCCCAGTGAATACATGGCGTAGCTGCCCACCTGATCCTGAAACTTCGACTCCGGATACGCCACCGTAAACTTCTCGATATCGGCCATCCGGCTCTTAGGATCGTCCGTATTGGCAATCACATTGAAGCCCAGCGACTCCAGAAAATCGCAACTGTTCTGCGACGCGCTCTTCTCTTCCGCCACCTGTTTCTTGTATTCGTCGTCGGTCACGCCCTCGGCCTTCGCCTGCTTTCCGATCGCGCTGCAAACCTCGCCGCCCTTGATGGAATAGTCCATCAACTTCGCATTATCTTTCGCCTGCTGCGCAATACTGGCCTGCGACACCAGGATGTCCAGATTTTTCGGCGACCCCGCCAGCGCCTTATCGCCATACTCCATCGCCTTGCCCAGATCACCGGAGGCCTGGTAAGTCTGCGAAATCTGCCAGTTCCCGTACGCCACCGCCGCCGGATTCGCCGCATACTTCTGCACGAATTCCTGATACATCGTCAGCTTCTTGGCCGCGTCCTTCTCGTCGGTGATCAGCTGCAAGTCGTGATCTTCCGGAGTGCCCGCGGCAATCTCAATCTTGTTTCCTTGGGCGCTGGCCTGCACTGTGACAAACAGAAGACCGAAGAAAACCGCAAGCAACCCGCTCAACGCTGCATGGCGTTTCATCGTCTACCTCCGCCGGTGGCGAATGGAGTCTACTGCACAGCAGCGGAATCCTAGCGCCGAACGCATCCGGAAGCAAGAAGAACAGGAGCGAAGGAAGCCGGAATACGTTAGGAAGCACGCCGCGGCCCACCCCTTTTGCGGAACTACGCTAGAATGGCTCCGCCCCTGGAATGAGTCACAAATCGGAAACTGGTTTTATCCGGGGCAAATCCACTCAAGACAACCGGAGAAATGAATGAAGCAATTGCTGAGTACTGGTGTGTGCTGTCTACTGCTGTTCACCGTGGCCGCAACCGCACAGGCGGCGAAGCCGAAAGACGAACCTCGCACCCTGGCGCAAGTTCTGGATGCTGCCGCCACCACCATGGAACACGAGTTCGTGCCCGCCGCCGAGGCCATGCCCGAAGATAAGTATTCGTACGCCCCCACTTCCGGCGAATTCAAGGGCGTGCGCACTTTCGCCCAGCAGGTCAAGCACGTGGCCGCCGTCAACTACATTCTTGGCGCGGCCATTCTTCAGGAAAAACCTCCGGTAGAAATCGGTGGAGAATCTGGCCCAGAGTCCATGACCACGAAAGCGGACATCGTGAAATACCTGAAAGATTCCTTCGCCTACGCCCACAAAGCGATTTCATCCATCAACGAGAAGAATGCTCTCGAACCAGTCAAGGCTCCGTTTGGTCCGGGCAACATGACCCGCGTTGCGATGGCCGGCATCGTCACTTCGCACGGCTTCGACCACTATGGTCAGATGGTGGTTTACCTGCGCAGCAATGGCATCGTCCCACCGGCCAGCCGTTAATTCTTGACACCTGCGCGGAGCACGGGCTCCGCGCAGCGTGATTAAGAATCAAAGAAAATCTCGTCAGCCGGCAAGCTTGCAGCTTCAGCGCCTTACCAACTGCTGTAGGCGTCGCCCTGGCTTGAGATTGCGTTCGACGCCGAGTGCACATCGTCGATGCCCGGATCCTGCTGATCGACGGAGAGTAGAGTGTCTTCCTGGTGCGGCTCCCAGTTGGTTTCGTTGGTCATCGGATCTTTGGGGATGGCTTTGATGTAGCCCGCGGAAACCAGGTCATCCAGCGACTGCGGAGCTTTTTGCTTGTCCAGCGTGTACTGCGAGATGAGTTTGCGCATTTCAAACAAGTCATTGCGTAGCACCGATTCCCGCGCCTTCACCAGCGCCTGATTGTAGATAGGCAGCGCAATCGACAACAGGATTCCCATGATGATCATCACGATCATCATCTCCAGCAAAGTGAATCCCGATTGTTTTCGCGCTTTCAGGTTTCTCAACATTTACCAGTCCTTATACTTCGTGCCATCAAGCCCGGTGCCCTGCGATTTGGTGTAGACGTCGAAGACGCTTTGGCCGCCCCAGGAATCGGAATCAGGATCATCCTGCATCGAACGCAATCCCCATTCGGTGGTGCCCGTCATGGGATCGATGGGAATTTTGCGCAGGAAGCGGATCTTCTTTCCCTGTACATCGACACCTTTCACTAAAGTCTCCAGATCCGGCGGATAATTCTGGCTGTCGACTTTCGTTTGAAATCCGCCGCGGTCGGCCGCGTCTTTGTAGCGGTCGATGGCATCGCGCATCTCCCACAAATCGTTCCGTAACATGCGCTCCCGCTCGCGCATAATCGTAACCCGCGCCAGCGGTACCACCATGGTCGACAGAATCACGACGATGGAAGTGGCAATGATCAGTTCGAGAAGAGTGAACCCGCGAGCGGACCCATGCTGAAATTTGTATTCCTTCATCTTCAAAATCCGGGATCGCGGCGCCGCCACCTTATTCAACGGTAACTGACGCCTGCGCTCCGTTCACGGTTATGGCCTGCTGGCCGGGATCACGCGCCCCGCCACGAGTAATGGTCAGCGGTGTTTGTCCACTGGCCTTGGCCTGGAATGTCATGGTCACCACCGCGCCCTGTCCCGAAACTCCGCCGGAACCGGGCGGTCGCGTGGCCGTAATCTGCAACGTTCCGGTGGTCTCATCTTCACGATGAACTAACGCAACCGCCTGACCATCCTGCGACAGGAAGCCTCCATTCGAAACATTCACCAGCGTCAATTTCGACGGATCGTAATTCATCTGCACCGGAACCGAGTAAACGTTCTGTGCTCCGGAGATCAGCAGATTCACGACAAACGTGCCTCCCTTAGTCGCGGTAATTTGCCCCGGATCAAACAGGAAGTTGGCCTGGCCCGGAATCGCAGCCTGGTTCGGATTCTGGTTGGTGGGTACCGGCATGGCGGGAGTGCCGGGGTTAGCCGGTGCCGGCGTTGCCGGTGACTGCGAAGCTGGAGCCGCATGGTTCACGTGATGCAACTCGATCGTATTGGCGGTGCCAATGTCGATGGCGCGCTGGTTCAATTCACTGATGGTCGCTCCACGAATAATGTGTGGCGTAATGGCGAACACAGTTTCATCCTGCGAGTGGTCCTGTGTCTTCTGTCCAAAGAGGTAGCCGAGGATGGGAATCTGAGCGAGGCCAGGAATGCCGGCCAGCGACTTGGTCTGGGCATCGTCCATGATTCCACCGATCAGACTGGACTCCCCATCGCGCAGGCGGATCTCGTGCTCAATCTTTTTCTGGCCGATGATGGGTTGGCTGATGCCGCCAATGCTCGACTGCCCCACCACCGAAGAAATTTCCATGGTGATCTTCAGCGTAATTTCGCGGTCAGCGTGCACGTGCGGCGTCACATCAATGTTCACGCCCACGTCGAGGTATTGGAACTGCGTATTGACCAGCGGGTTGATGCCCACGCCGCCAATGCCCGGCTGGAACGAACCGGTCGCCACCGGCACGCGTTCGCCGATCTTCAATGTCGCCTTCTGATTATCCAGGGCCCGTACCTGCGGGTTCTGCAACATCTTGGTATCGCTCTCCCCCATCACCGCCGACAAGTTGGCGGAGGGGATGGTCACCTGGAAATCGGTGGCGTTCAGGTTGCCCAAAGTATTCAGGCTCAAGCCCGTGCTGCCGCTGGAGGTCGGCGTGGTCGTTGTTCCAGTCGTGGAAGTGGTAGTGGTGTTGTTGATGTTACTTTGCAAGGCTACGGTGGCGCTGGTCGGCGGGCTCAATCCCAAGGTGCGCGATTTGTCTTTGCTCACCTGCAAGACGGCAATATCGACAATCACTTCCGGACGGGCGCGATCCAGGTCATCCACCAATTTTTCAGCCAGCGCGATCTGGTCGGGAGTGCCGCGCACCACCAGCGCATTCTGCGAGAGCAACTGCTGCACGCGCTGCACATCGAGCACGGCGCGAATTGCGTTCACTACGTCCTGCAGTTCGGTGGGCTGAGAAATATTCGAAAGATAAAAAGTCTTGAGGACGCTCTGCTCCAGTTCCTTGCGCTTGGCCGGATTATCCTGAGCCACGAAGATTGTGTTGCTGGTCACCGGCCGCCAGAAGGTTTTCGACTCCAGCGCTGTAATCTGCAGCGCCTCTTCCAGCGTCACTCCATTCAGTTCCACTCGTATGCGCCGTGAAGTGTAGTCAGGATCGAAAAGCACGTTAATGCCGGCCAACTGGCCGATCGTCTGGTAAATCACCTTGGAATCTTCGGTGAGCTTCACCGTAATCGGCACCACCGAGATCGGCGCCAGTTCAACCGGACCTCCGGCCTCGCTGATCTTTCGCTTCAGGCTGTTGGGCGGGCCTGCTGCCTGCGGCGGTGGGTTCGTCGCATCGTTCAACATCTGCTGCGTGCGCCGCATCTCCTGCACCGCGCTGAACAGCGAAGGATCGATGGCAGCCGCTTTCTGAAAGGCCGCCAGCGCCTCCGGCAGTTTACCTTGCTCGCGCAGCAGCACCCCTTGGTGGACGATCGCTTGTGCTGCCTTCGAGCGCATGCGCTCGAAAGACGTGCGGTAGCGCAAGTCTTTTGGTTTCAGATCGTAGGCTTGCTTGTAGAACTCGTAGGCGCCTTCCAGATTCTGTCGCGCTTCCGCGTCCTCGCCTTTTTCGTATAGGGTCTTGGCCTTGTCCGCGATGGCAGGCAGCATAGTTAGCACTACCAGCAGCACTACAGCCGCGGGCTTCAGACGTCTCATTCGTTAGTCCTCGTCTTTTTAGTCTTCGCCGGACAAGTGGTCGGACCTCAAAGGCCAGCGATCCTGGGGTTCCCGGAAATGCTTCTCGGACACTACTCGATCGAATAACTGCCTCGATCAAATTTAGTTCGCTTTTGCAGCGATTATAGCATCGCCCTTCCGGCCCCTCCATGTGATTGTCCGCACGGGAGTTACACTCTTTAGTCGTAGTCCCAGTGTGTTCCTCTTCCTCGCAACCCTCACCCTCCCGCCTACGGTTTGGATTTCGGTTCACTGTCCTTCACGCAGATCATTCTGCATGGAGCTTTGATCATGGGATTCGCTGGACACGCCGCCTGCTTGTGATATCCCTTGGGACAATCGCCCTGCGCTGACAGCTCGCAGCCGGACGTTCCCCAATAAGTGATCGGCTTGCAGTCCGCCGGTATCGGTTCCTGGGCAAAACCAAAAGAAGCGGAAACCACTAGCACTATCAGATACTTACGCAAGCACCCCTCCCGATTTCCTCGATATTTCTAAGTTAGCGCGGTAGGCCGGAGCTCGCGAGCCCCGAAGCCAGTCACTCGAAGCCGGTGCTGCTAAGATTGAATCTAATCAGACCATGCCCCGCCAATCCACTCACGAAACCAAACCCAGCAAGGAGAAAGCTCCGCGCCGCGAACCGACTGCCAGCGGCCAGCGCGACGCCGCCGTTAATAGGATCGCTTCACATAACTACTTCTTGCTGGAAAAATTTGAGTGCGGCGTTGCCCTCACCGGAACCGAGGCGAAATCTGTCCGCGGAGGCCTCACTAACCTCAAGGATTCATACGGCTTAGTCAAAGATGGCGAACTCTGGCTGCTGAATGCCCACATCGGCCCCTACGAGCATGGCAACACGAATAACCACGCTCCGCTGCGCACTCGCAAGTTGCTGATGCATAAAGAAGAGATCCGCAAACTGATTGGCAAGACCCAGCAAAAAGGCCTGACGCTGATTCCCGTGCGAATGTACTTCAAGAATGGCAAAGTAAAAGTTGAATTGGCGCTGGCCAAAGGCAAGCAGTTGTGGGATAAGCGGGAAACGGAGCGGAGAAGGACGGCGGATAAAGAGGCCCGAGAAGCGATTCGGGGGAGGAAGAAGTAACAGGCATGAACGTGTACGTACCCCCCGGCTGTCCAGTCAAGGACGGATTGTAAACAAATCAAGAAACGCCTCCGGTGACGCCCACCATACCTCAAGCTTGATCTGGCGGTACTGACCGATCAGCTCAAAATCTTTCCGGTTGGTCGCGATCAGCCTTGCCCCGTGCGAGCGCGCTGTGACCGTCCGGATTTTCCCAGCTCGAAACTCTGTTCGTTTTTCAGAACTTTAAAAAAAACCTGTAACAGAACGTTCAACCTCCGTTAAAATGCCTGCACTTTGAATCGCAGTTCCGCAGTACCTCGCCACCGAGAAGCGTGCCATTCCATTTCCAAGCGCGCCCACAGCAAAGCAGCAGGCAAAAACCGTTTCCGACTACTCATTTTGATTTACCCATTTTGATTTACCCAGGAGCGAATTCATGTTCACCCCAAGCCGTATCCCCAACCGGCGCTTGGCGCTGGCTGCAGTTTTCTTGCTCACACTCTCTATTCCTCAGCTGTTTCCTTCAGCCTCAGCCCAAGCCAACACCTCCACCGGACCCACCACTGTTCGCCGCGATGTGCATCACGATGTTTCCCGTCCGCTCAGCGAGATGATTAAAAATGCTCCGCCGCCTTCGCTCGAAATGCGGCCAGTTGAGCCCATGAAACTGATCCCGCTGCCTCCCGGCCTCTCGCAACTCCAGGAAGATCCGGTGCGGCAAATGTCCACTGCGGGATTAATGACTCCGACTCCCACCCTGAACTTTGAGGGCCTGGGCAATGGCCAGTATGGCTTCAGCATTACCGGCGCTCCACCCGACACGGAGGGTACCGTGGGCGCAACGCAATATGTCCAGTGGGTGAACACCTCGTTCGCCATCTTCAACAAGTCCACCGGCGCGCTGATTGCCGGGCCAACTGCCGGCAACACTCTGTGGTCAGGATTCGGCGGCGGCTGCCAAACCAATAATGACGGCGATCCTATCGTCATCTACGACAAGCAGGCGCAACGCTGGGTCTTCAGCCAGTTCTCCGTTTCGACCACGCCATATCTGCAGTGCATCGCGGTCTCAACCACTTCTGACGCCACCGGAACCTACAACCGCTATTCCTTCCAGTACACCGACTTTGACGACTATCCAAAAATGTCGGTCTGGTCCGACGCGTATTACGAAACCTTCAACATGTTCGCCGGCGGCACCACCTTCGCCGGCGCCGACGCCTGCGCTTACAACCGCAGCGCCATGTTGGCCGGAACCACCGCTACGCAAATCTGCTTCCAGCAGTCGACCGCCGTCGGCGGCCTGTTACCGGCCGATCTCGACGGCAACACTCCTCCGCCCGCCGGTTCGCCAAATTACCTGCTGTACTACGGCACCAACAATCTAAATCTCTACAAATTCCACGTGGATTTCACCACGCCCTCGAACTCCACCTTCACCGGACCAACCGTCATCAACGTGGCAGCCTTCAGTCCGGTTTGCGGCGGAGGCACTTGCATACCCCAACCCGGCACTAGCAACACGCTTGACTCTTTAGCCGACCGTCTGATGTACCGGCTGGCCTACCGCAACTTTGGCAGCCACGAATCTCTGGTGGTGAATCATTCCGTCGTCGCCGGATCGAGCGGCGGCGTGCGCTGGTATGAAATCCAAAATCCAGGAGGCACTCCGGTCGTGGCGCAGCAAAGCACTTTCGCTCCCGACTCCAACTACCGCTGGATGGGATCGGTCGCCATGGATCAATCCGGCGACATGGCTCTGGGCTACAGCGTCTCCAGCACTTCCCTTTCCCCTTCGGTCCGATTCACCGGCCGCGTTCCCACCGATCCAGCCAGCACTATGGAAACCGAAGTGAACCTGGTCACTGGCTCAGGATCGGAATCTACCGGCCTCACGCGCTGGGGCGACTACAGCGCCATGCAGGTCGATCCCGTCGACGATTGCACGTTCTGGTACACGCAGGAGTACATGAAGACTACCGGAACCTTTAACTGGAACACCCGCATCGCCAGTTTCAAGTTCCCCAGTTGCGGCAGCACGTCGCCGCCGGATTTCTCCATCGCGGCCGCGCCCAGTTCCCTCTCGGTCACCCAAGGCTCCAGTGGAAATAGCACCATCACCATTACGAGCCTCAACGGATTCAACTCCGCCACCTCGCTGAGCGCGACTGGCTTACCCAGCGGCGTAACCGCGGCGTTCTCCACCAACCCGGTCACACCTCCAGCCAACGGAAGCGCCAGCTCAACTCTCACGCTGACCGCGTCTTCGTCAGCCACAACCGGCAGCGCTACGGTCACGATCACCGGCGTATCCGGATCAACCACGCACAGCACAACGATCGCCCTAACCGTGAACGCGGCAGCATCGCCGAACTTTACCGTCACCGCTGCGCCTACTTCCGTCACAGTTACCCAAGGCGGAAACGGTACCAGCACCATCACTGTTGCCAGCCAGAACAGCTTCAACTCTGCCACCACGCTCAGTGCATCCGGCTTACCTAGTGGCGTGACAGCTGCCTTCTCCACGAACCCGGTCACGCCTCCGGCCAATGGAAGCGCGACTTCAACACTCACGCTGACGGCTTCGTCGACTGCGACGGTTGGCACCGCTACCGTAACCGTGACGGCCACATCGGGCTCGCTCACCCACACCGCAACCATTTCTCTGACGGTGCAGTCGTCCACCGGAACGCAAACCGCGGCCTACAGTTCCACGCTCAAAGCGCCGGAGTGCGTGAACGTGGCTTCAGGATGCGACTCCGGTCCATCGCTGCTTCTGGGACGTGACGGCATCTCCGGCGGCGCGGAACCCAATCAACCCAACACCATCAACAACTCCTGCGCCGACGGCACTTCGGGAACTTTCCACTCCGATGAGTCGAACGATCGCATCGTCGTCACCACCACCGACGGCAGCGCCTTTGCCGCCGGCAAAACCGTAAAGGTCAGCGCCACGGTGTGGGCCTATAGCGGATTCACTTCCGACCATCTCGACCTGTACTACGCAGCGAACGCAAACAGTCCAACCTGGGTATTGATTGCAACCATCACGCCCACTGCAGCCGGAGCGCAAACGCTCTCTGCGAATTACACTTTGCCCAGTGGCAGCCTGCAAGCGGTGCGCGCCAACTTCCGCTACACCGGAAGCGCATCCTCCTGCAGCACCGGAGCTTACGACGATCACGACGATCTCATCTTCGCCGTAGGCGCCGGAACTCCGAGCTTCACCGTGTCGGCCTCGCCAGCGAGCGTGAATGTCGCGCAGGGCTCGACGGCGAACAGCACCATCACCGTCACCAGCCAGAACGGATTCAACTCAGCCACCACCCTGAGCGCATCCGGTCTGCCCGCGGGCGTGACGGCAGCTTTCTCCACCAATCCCGTCATTCCTCCGGCGAATGGCAGCGCAACCTCTACTTTAACTTTCACGGCATCGTCCTCGGCTGCATCCGGTACGAGCACGGTGACGATAACCGGCACCTCAGGCTCAACCACCGCAACCGCAACCATCACGTTGACAGTGGGTACGGTCGGGCCGCAAACCGCGGTCTACAGCTCCACATTGAAAGCACCCGAGTGCGCCACCGTGGGCTCGTCCTGCGACTCCGGTCCAAGCCTTCTCTTAGGCAAAGACAACATGTCGGGCGGGGCGGAGCCGAACCAACCCAACACCATTAACAACTCGTGCGCCGACGGCACATCGGGAACCTTCCACTCCGATGAATCCAACGACCGCATCGTAGTCTCCTCCACCAGCGGCGGCGCGTTGACCCATGGAACCACGGTGACCGTCACTGCAACCGTCTGGGCCTGGAGCACCGGCTCCTCCGATGCTCTGGATCTTTACTATGCAGCTAACGCTAACAGTCCGACCTGGGTCTTGATCGGTACGATCGTGCCTCCGGCCGGAGGAGCGCAAGCGCTGTCGAAGACCTACACGCTTCCCACCGGAAGCCTGCAGGCGGTGCGGGCAAACTTCCGCTATCAGGGAAGCGCTTCCTCATGCAGCACCGGCACCTACGACGATCACGATGATCTGATCTTCGCAGTCAACTAACTGCGAGTACGATCCCCTCAACCAGAGCCGGCCGCACAGGCCGGCTCTATTTTTTGGACTCACCCCAAATTACGAGCGAAGCTGCGGAGTAAGGGCCAGCGATGCGATGCGAATCTAAATTCACCCGCACCTTCGGTCGCCTTTACCACGCTAACTTCTACCGGCGCGAAAGCATAAAATGCGAGAGTCGTCCCTGCGCGGTGATCTCGCTCCATGAAAACCGTCAACCTGAAGTCCGACATGCCGCTGGTCCGCGAAGCCCTGCAGCGCCTGGACCGCGAAATCGTCCTCGCGCAACAGGAACGCATCAAGCTGGTAAAGCTTATCCACGGATACGGTTCAACCGGCGCCGGCGGCGATATCCGCATCGCCGTTCAAAAGCGTTTGCAGGAGATGATTCAGAGCGGCCACATCCGCGGCTGCATCTTCGGCGAGACTTGGTCGAAATCCAACGAGATTTCATGGAAGCTGTTGCAGTCGCATCCCGATCTTAAGAATGATTCCGACCTCGGCCGCGCCAACCGCGGCATCACTATCGTCCTGCTATAAAAGCCCGACTGCGCGGCCTCGGTGACTTCGCCCGCTTGGCCGGGTTTTCTTTATAATCGCTGCATTTCCCGGAGGCCGTGCGAATGGCAGATGAAAAGCGGGACCGCGAACTGGGCATGGGACGCCCCATTTCGCGGCGAGACTTTCTGAATGGAGCGGCGGTCGGAATTGGCGGCTTGCTGGCCAGCCAACACGCGTTGGCCGCCCTTGCCCCTACCGAGTTCGCGGCGCAGGACGAATCTACGCAAGCTGGCGCCGCCTTCGCGCCCGAGCAAGCGCCAGATTACTATCCTCCCGCTCTCACCGGCATGCGTGGCAATCATGACGGCACATTTACCTATGCACACCGGCTGCGCGACGGCGAGTCCTGGGATTCCAGTGGCGCCCCGCAATCGACAGGCGAAACTTATGACCTGGTCGTGGTCGGCGGCGGCATCAGCGGGCTGGCCGCGGCGTATTTCTTTCGCAAGAGCGCCGGAGAGAAGGCTCGCATTCTCGTGCTCGACAATCACGACGACTTCGGCGGACATGCCAAACGCAACGAGTTTCACTCTGGCGGCCGCCTGTTGCTGGGCTATGGCGGCACCCAGTCGATTGAGAGTCCTGGCAAGTACAGTGCCGAAGCGAAGGGCTTGCTCGTCGAGTTGGGCATCGATACTTCCAAGTTTATAAAAGCCTACGATCAGAAACTTTATTCATCGCGCAAGCTCGGCACAGGATATTTTTTTGACAAGGAAACATTCGGCGAAGACCGTCTGGTCCCGGGTATGGGGTCCACTCCGTGGGCCGAGTGGCTGGCCAAGACTCCGCTCAGCGACCCAGTGCGGCGTGATATAGCTCGCGTCTACACCGAAAAAGTGGATTATCTTCCTGGTCTTTCTCGCGAAGAGAAGATCGCAAAGCTTTTGAAGATCAGCTACGCCGATTTCCTCACCCAAGTTTGTAAAGTGCATCCAGAAGCGTTGAAATTTTTTCAGAGTTTCACCCACGACCTTTTCACCGTAGGCATCGACGCGGTACCGGCGTATTACTGCTACTTCGAGGGTGATGACTACGGCGGAATTACCTATGCCGGCTTTCAGGGAATGAATCTCGGAGATGATCTGCGGGAAGAGCCCTACATCTATCACTTTCCTGATGGCAACGCCTCCATCGCGCGGCTGCTGGTGCGGGCGATGATCCCCGCCGCCATGCCCGGGCACACCATGGAAGATGTGGTCACGGCAAAAGGCGATTACAGCCGCCTCGATCGTGATGACGCGCCGGTGCGCGTCCGCTTGAACAGCACGGTATTCAACGTGAAACATACCCCGGGCGCCGCTAAGGAAGTCGAAGTAGCATACGAGCGCGGAAAGAAGTTGCAAACGGTACGCGCCAGGCAATGCGTCCTCGCCTGCTACAACGGCATGATTCCTTATCTGTGCCCCGAACTCCCGGATAAGCAGAAGGAGGCGCTTTCCTATCTGGTGAAAGCCCCGCTGGTTTACACCCATGCCGCCATTCGCAACTGGACTTCGTTTCAGAAGCTGGGTGTACGGCACATCGAGTCGCCGGGAAGTTACCACGTTTACACCGCGCTCGATTTTCCCGTGAGCCTGGGCGATTACAAATTTCCTTCCCAGCCCGAGGATCCCATGGTGCTGTTCATGCTGCGCACGCCCTGCAAGCCGGGACTTCCGCAACGGGACCAGAACCGCGCCGGACGCGGGGAGTTGATGCACACGCCGTTCGCCACTTTTGAGCGGAATGTCCGCGACCAACTAGGCCGCATGCTCGGCAGCGCGGGATTCGATCCCGCGCGCGATATCGAAGGCCTCACCGTCAACCGGTGGGCGCACGGCTACGCCTACGGGTACAATCCGCTCTTCGATCCCGATTGGAAAGAGGAGGAAAAACCCTGGATCGTCGGGCGCCAGCCTTTCGGGCAGATCGCTATCGCCAATTCGGATGCGGGCGCGTCCGCCTATACCGACGCGGCGATTGACCAGGCGTATCGTGCCGTTACCGAGTTGACGGCAAAGAAATCCTGATGCCACAGGCCGCCCCAGCCTATAATGTTTCGATTTTGAACTGCGACCTTTCCGCATTGGAGGCTTGTGCGCCTATCGCTCGACACTCGTGAAGTGGGACGCGTCACCGTCGTCTGCTGCAACGGCCGCATTGTTGCCGGCGAGGAGAGCGAGGCCCTCCGTTCTCATGTCTCATGGTTGCTGCACGACCGGCGCTCCATTGTCCTGCATCTGGGCGACGTCGTGTTCATCGACAGCAGTGGACTGGGGATGATCGTCCGCACCCTGACCAGTGTTCGCCAGGCGCATGGCGAGTTAAAACTCTGCAACGTTCCCGAACATGTGCGGAAAGTTCTCGAACTCTCGCACCTGGCAAAATTATTCGATTCTCACGAGTCCGAGGAAACAGCGGTCGCCGCCTTCTACACGCCGAAGGCTCGCGCCGAAACCGCGGCAGCCAAAAGCCGCAGCGTTCTCTGCGTCGATACCAATGCCAATGTGCTCGCCTACCTGCGTGAATTGCTGCGGCCCAGCTACGACGTCCACACCAGCAGCCACCTGCGCGACGCGCTGCTGTTGATGCGAATTACCAAATTTGATCTGCTCCTCATCGGCCCCGAGATTCCCGCCTCCGGGTCGGCCCAGCAAGCCTTTCAAGCTGCTTGCAGCAAACTTCAGGTAATCCATCTGGATAAGGATTTTTCCACGCGCGATGCCGCCGAAGCGGGCGGTGCGTTGCTGGAACAGATTCAAGCCCTGCTCAGTAGCAAGATGGCATGATTCCCAACGTCGTCTCGTCTACGAAACCTGCGTCTCCGCCGACGGTGGCAACAGCACCGGTTCCGCTTCTGTCACCGGCGCCACCATTGCCACCGGTGTGAAGCTGTGCACGGCAATCGGTTCCACCATATATTTCTTGTAGTACGCCACCACAATGCCACGCTGCCAGAAGCGCGGGATCAGCAGCATCAGCAGCGTCAACTGGCTCACCACGAATGCTCCTGCCACGCTTGCCGGAGGCACCAACTTCATCCACACAAAAATTCCCACCAACAGAATCACCACCGCTACCAGCGTGCTCACCATGTAGCTGCCTAGCAATTCTCCTAAATGACGAAAGGTATTTCTGAAAGCCACGCCAATCGACCTGCGCACCGCCCGCTGGTCACTCAGCACCACGTCCACTTCCGCCAGATCAAACCAGATGCGCGCCACCGCCATCACTAAGAAAATGATCACCAGCCCAACTACGGTCAACTCAGGAGAAAGCAGTTCGTTGGTGCTCTCTCCAGCATTTTTTTGTACGATGCCCTGAATCCCGGAAAGGGCGACGGTCAGAGGGATCATCACGACCGCCGATACCAGCAGCAGTCGAATGAAGCGCCACAGGTTTCGTCCGCAGGCACGAAAAAAATCTTCGCGCGGCAAGCGGTAGGTTGCGGCGAAGCCTTGCAGTACTCCCGGCAAAAACAGCGCGGTCAAAACGAAAAAGAGGACCGAGAAGCACATCGCGGCCAGGCGTGACGCTGCTATCGGCCCGAACTCTGGCCGGTTCAGCATCTCGAGCGCGACGCCAAGATCGAAGCCATGCACTAACCGCTCCGCTCGCAGGCTGTGGTCGAGAACGGTTCCCGCCTGGTTCACGAACGCGACCGTGCCGAAAGCTCCCAGCAGCAGATTCAAAACGTAGAACCACGCAATATAACGCTTGTTATGCGTCACCATGCCCCAACCGCTGCCCAGTAATCCCCGATTCTCTGTCATAAATTCCTACCTCGATTCCAATCCGCCACCGCCGAAGCCCGAAACCCGTAAGCCGACACTCACTAAACCGCCCACCAGACCAGCGCCTGGCTGGCCCACTGGGTTACGAACAACCAGTAATTCGCCACTTTGTGAGCTGCCTTGCCGTTGCCTTCCACCCTGCGGCTGTTATCGAAGTCGTTGCGGTCGAGTTGAACCTTGTGGTCGGGATCGATCTCCGCCGAAACGACTTTGGCTTTCCTGTCGTAAGGACCAAGGCGGGTCCAGCGGCCAGCACCATCCCAATGCTCGCGAAGTTTCTCGCCGTTATCGAATTTAATCTCCACCTCGACCGGCATG
Source organism: uncultured Acidobacteriota bacterium (assembly GCA_963758565.1). GTDB lineage: Bacteria > Acidobacteriota > Terriglobia > Terriglobales > Acidobacteriaceae > Sulfotelmatobacter. The sequence continues at coordinate 404,744 of CAVWVX010000004.1, forward strand.
ACGAAATCGCCCTTGCGCTGCAACCAGACATGGCTGCGGTAGACGGTGTTCTTGTCCCCTTTGTCGGATTTCTTCTTCTCATCCTCGTACCAGTTGGTGGGAAGCGAGTCGATGCGCAGCACCTTGTAGTCGTAGACCTGCGCCCCATAGATGGCCTGCGTGAAATACCATTTCAAGTCCTTGCCCGAAACTTCCTCAATCGTCTTCAGAAAATCTCCCTTCACCGGATGCGTGAAGCGATACTTCATAAAATAAGTGTGCATCGCCTTCTGCATGGTGTCTTCGCCCACAATGCTTTCGAGCGTCAGCAACACGCTGGCCGTTTTGCCGTAGGTAATGCCGCCGTAGGAGTTGGAGTTGTAATAGTCGTAAGCATTTTTCGCCATAGCATCGAGATCAGCCGCCCCGATGTACCCCAGCTTCTGCGCCTCGCGCTCGCCCAAGGTCGCGCCCATCAGATTGATGATGGAAGTATCTTTCCCCAGAATTGCATCCAGCACCTTCACTTCGGTGTAACTGTTGATGCCCTCATCCATCCACGCATCTTCGAATTCGTTGGTAGCCACCATGCCGTACCAGTATTGATGGCCAAACTCGTGCTCCACCACAAGTTCCGGCGTGTGATTACCCTCAGGCATAAACCAGTTCGTCTCTCCGGTAATGAAGGTGGGATATTCCATTCCACCCGCCGCGGAACCAGGTTCGGGATCGACCAGCGTGATCGTCTTGTAGGGATAAGGCCCGTACCAGCGCTCAAAGTGATCCAGCGATTCGCGCAGGATTTTCTCGTGGCGCTCCACCTGGCTCCAGTGCGCCGGCTGCATCAGGATTCGCATCGCCACCGGCCCCATCTGCCCCTGAAACACGCCGTCTTCTTTCACTTTGTAGCGCGGGCTGGCTGTCCAGGCAAAGTCGTGAATGTCGTCTCCGTGATAGGTCAGCGTTTTCGTTTTGTCGGGGTTGTTGCTCTCGCCAGTCTTCACGCCGCTTGCGCCCACCACTTCATACTGCGGCACCGTCAGCTTTACGTCATACACGCCGAAGTCGGCAAAGAATTCCGTGGTGTTGTGGTACTGGTGGCAATTCCACGCTCCATGCCAGAAGACTCCAACCTTGGGGAACCACTGTCCGCCCAGCACAAAATCGCGCTTCCATCCCGAGCGCGCCTGCGTCTCCGGAAACTTTGTCTGGAACGCAATCTTGAATTGCACAGATTCTCCGGGGGCGATGGCCTTGCGCAGCGGCAGATCGACCACCGTCTTATCGTCTTTGTTTCCATCATCCGGAGAGATGAAGTGCAACTGCGCCGTCACATCGCCCTGCCCCACAACCTCAATGCTCTTGATATCCTCCGAGCCGTAATCTTTGTCATCCCACTTCTCGTAGCCGGTGTCGCGGCTACCCATCAGCTTGGCTTCATTCACCCACGTAGCTTTTTGCTGGAAGGCGTTCTGATAAAGATGAAACGGGAAATGATCCAGCGCCTGCCCGGTAACATTGTGATAAGTCAGCACTTCGGTGGCGTCCACGATCTTCTTATCCGCGTTATAACGCGCGTCGATTTCGTAGTGCACCACCCGCTCCGACATCGGCTTGTCAGAATTGATAGCCAGCGTAGTCGTCGGAATCGCCATCGCCGAAGCGCTTGCTGCAGTTAAGCCCGCAGACGCGCTCGTAGCCGGGACGACCGCCGGAGCAGCCTCAATCCCCTGCGCCCGCACCGCCTTCTCGTTGTGTACCATCACCGCAATCGAAAGCAGCACAATCGACGCCACGGGAAAAAACACAATAAGCCAACGCATCTTCATGAATGCAAACCTCAATTTCGCTGTGGGATGAAATCATAACGCAGACGCTGAACGACCGTCATCCCGACGCTGGATGATACGGGGAAGACAACGAGAATGTTCCGCATCCTTGGGTGCCGGCAAGCGATAGGACTTCTCCGCCTCTCGCACGCGGCAAAGCCTATCGATAACTGCGAGCCATTCGACTCCTTCCAATTCACGAAAAACGTCCTATACCTTTTTCCCGACAGCGGCATCGAAGTACGCGGTGTTTTGTCCGTCCTGCTTACCGTCCGTTCAGGAGTGAACATGATCGCGACTGAATCTTCTCTGGTCCGGCTGGCTCCGACAATCTCTCGAAAATTGGCCTTCACTTTTTTCCTGATACTCTTCGCCTCAACCTTCACCCTCTCGGCCTTTGCCCAGAAATACACAATCATCACCTTCGATCCCCCGGGATCGGTGCAGACGATGCCCATGAGCATCAATGCCAGCGGGGCCATCACAGGGTCTTACTCGGATGGAACCACGACTCACGGATTTCTGAGAATGCCGGATGGCACGATTACCACCTTCGACGGCCCCGGCGCAACCGGAACCCTCCCGTTCAGCATCAACACCGCGGGCGCGATCGCGGGATATTACTTCACCAGCACCACTTCTCACGGCTTCCTGCGCGCGCCCGACGGCAGCATTACTACTTTCGATCCCCCGACTGCGGAATACACCTACGTCTACAACATCAATTCGCACGGGGCGATCACCGGGTTTTACATTCAGGCTGGATTCTCCCACGGTTTCGTTCGCGACTCTGACGGAACGATCACCACCTTCGATCCCCCGGCATCCAATGGCACCGTCGCCAGCGCCATCAACGATTCCGGCACGATCGCAGGTTCTTACCTCGATTCCAGCTACGCGATTCGCGGCTTCCTGCGCGCTTCGAATGGCACATACTCCACTTTCACCGTGAGCCAGGGTCAGAACACGCAACCCATCGCCTTGAATGCCTCCGGGGAAGTGGTGGGAACGACGTACGACTCGACCGGCACGATCGTCGCCGACTTCGTCCGCACCGCCGATGGCTCCATCACCACCTTCTCACCCGCACAAGGTTCGAGCATCACGGTTCCATTCGCTATCAACAACGCCGGCTACATTGTCGGCTACCACACCAACCCGCAGAACCTTTCGCACGGATTTCTGCGTCGTCCTAACGGTTCCATCATCCCCTTTAACGTCCCCGGCGCAACTCTCATTTTCCCGGAGAGCATCAACTCGTATGAGGCGATCACCGGCTACTATCAAGCCAACAGCAACAGCGCTCCCCACGGCTTCCTGCTGACCCCGTAAGCAGCTCGTGGGTTAAAAACTAGCGCCGCGCGATTGAACAGCGCGGCGCTTTCCGCTTGCGAACAGAAGCGCTCACGGAGCAAGCTTGAAGATGGTGCCGTTGCGGTGATCGCCGCCATTGAAAGTGGTGCCGTAGAGATTGCCGGCTGCGTCGCGCGTCAAAGCTCCCTCAGGTTGCCACCCTTCCGATCGATTGAAGTTGTGCAGCACCGTCTCCTTGCCGGTTTTATCCAACTTAAACACCACCCCTGAGTTCGAAGGTCCGCCTGCCTCGGTCGTCCCGTAGAGATTTCCCGCTGGGTCGGAAATCAGCGCTCCGAAGGGCTGCTCTCCATCCGCCGCTCCTCCAGCAAAACTGTGGACCACCGTTTCGTTCCCACTCTTATCGAGTTCAAACACGGTTCCCCATATGCCCAGGCCGGAGCCGCCGCCCTCTGTGGTGCCGTAGAGGTTTGAGCCTACCTGCAACAAAGAGGTCGACGGATTATTCCCATCCGGAGCGCCAGTAAAGCTGTGCATTACGGTGAGGTTACCCGCCGTATCCAGCTTGAATACCGTTCCGCACGAGCAAACCGGATCGCCGCCCGATGAGGTTGTCCCATAAAGGTTGCCCGCGGCATCGCGTACCAGACCGCCAACCGGAGTATTGCCCTCTGCTCCCGTGGCAGTGAAGGTGTAAAGCACAGTCTCATGGTTGGACGCATCCACCTTAAAGACCGTGCCGCAACCTAGACCGTCAGTACAAGAAGTGTCACCGCCAAGTTCCGTCACGCCATATAAGGTGCCGTTTGCATCGCGGGTTAAACCGCCGTAGCTGGGGAGCTCCCCGTCAGGCGGCCCGGTAAAGCTATAGAGCACGGTGAACCTGCCTGCGGCATCCACTTTATACACCGTCCCACAGTTACCCGCGCAAACGTCGAAATCGCCGCCCAGTGCCGCAGTCCCGTAGAGGTTGCCGGCCGCATCGCGGATCAGCGGAGCAACCGGAAGTGAACCGTCCGGCCAGTACGTGAAGCTGTGAAGCACCTTTAACTTCCCCGCGGCATTCAATTTAAATATCGTTCCGCAGTCGCATGATCCTCCGCCGCCATAGTAGGTCGTCCCATAGAGATTTCCGGCGGGGTCGCGAACCACTCCGGCTTGCGGCTGGGCCCCGTTCGCTCCCATGAAAGAGTAGAGGGTGGTGAACGTCTGGCCATGCGCGAGCTGCGTGATGAAAACAAACGCGATCAGGAAGACCACCAACGGTGCACTTTTCGCCAGCGATGTGAAGCTTGAAGCACGGCTTAGGGAAGACTGCGTCGATTCAGATTTCATGGCAGGCCTTTCGTCGGCTACTAAGTTATTGACGTCGAACAAGAGATCGAAGCCGTTGCGGCCGGCAATTATAGCTCCCGGCAGGAAAATCGGGCAGGCTGAAAAAATTTGCAGGGTGGCTGGCCGAAGCTCTGTCGACAAGACCATTCCCGCACCAGAATTTGACTTGCCTCTCTCCACCACCTAACATTCTCGCCACATGCTCGGCCAGACAATCTCTCACTACAAGATCCTCACCAAACTTGGGGGCGGCGGTATGGGCGTGGTTTACGAGGCCGAAGACCAGCGCCTCGGGCGGCGCGTCGCCCTGAAATTTCTTCCCGAAGAACTGGCGCAAAATCCGCAAGCTCGCGAACGTTTTCAGCGCGAGGCCCGCGCCGCATCGGCGCTGAATCATCCCAACATCTGCACCATCTACGACATCGGCGAGCATGACAACCTGCTCTACATTGTCATGGAGTGCCTGGAAGGCACCACGCTCAAGTACCGCATCGAAGGCCGTCCCATGGCGGTTGAACCGCTGGTCGACTTCGCCGCGCAGGTTGCGGACGCGCTCGACGTGGCGCACAGCGCCGGCATTGTCCACCGCGATCTGAAGCCCGCCAATCTTTTTCTGACCAAGCGTGGCCAGGCCAAAATTCTGGATTTCGGACTCGCCAAAGTTGCCGCCGGACCTACACCGCAATTTGAAACCGGGGTCGGAGGTTCCATGGCCACCGCCATGGACGCCAACCTTACCAGTCCGGGCAGCGCTCTGGGGACGGTGGCCTACATGTCTCCCGAGCAGGCGCGCGGCGAAGAACTCGACGCCCGCACAGATTTATTTTCTTTCGGCGCCGTGCTCTACGAAATGGCTACCGGACGCCAGCCCTTTACTGGCAACACCTCCGCCATCATTTTTGACGCGATCCTGAACAAGCCGCCGACTTCCGTGGTGCGCTTCAACGCCGATTTGCCGGCGCAGCTCGAATCGGTCATCAACAAATGTCTGGAAAAAGATCGCAGCCTTCGTTACCAGACTTCCGCCGATCTCCGCGCCGACCTGCAACGCCTCAAGCGCGACACGCAATCCTCAAAAATCGCAGCCGTTTCCGGGTCGCAACCCGCCGTTACAGCCGCTCCCGCGCCAAAATCGCGCAAAGTCCCGCTGCTCGCCGCTTTGGTTGCAGCAGTGGTTGTCGCCATTCTTGCCGCGGCATACTTCATGGGTTGGTTTTCTCGCCAGCAACCCTATACACAGGCCGAACTCAAGCCCCTGCAACTCACTGCCAACTCTTCGGAAGATCCGGTCACCAGCGCATCGCTTTCTCCCGACGGAAAATATCTTCTCTTCGCGGACTTCGAAGGCCTGCACTTGAAGTTGCTGGCCACGGGAGAAATCCAATCACTACCCATTCCCGATTCATTCTGCTTTCGTTGAGCCCGCATCGAATGGTCCCAGGATGGGACCAAGCTTCTGGTCAGCGGCCCGGTCGCGCAGGAAAAGCAAGCCATCTGGATGATCTCGATCATCGGCGCCACGCTGAAAAAAATCCGCGATGACGCCCATGACGCAGGACTTTCCGCCGACGGCTCGCAAATCGTCTTCAAAGATTCCGTCACCCGTGACATGCTGACCATGGGCGCCGATGGCGGAAACCCAAAACTCTTCCTGAAAAAAGAAGACGGCGTGCACCGCTTCGCACCTTTATTTTTCGCCGCCGGCAAACGCATCGGTTACGAGACAGCAAAAACGGCAAATGGCGAAACGGCGCTCACGCTGGAGAGCCGCGATCTGCAAGGCGGCAGCCCAACCACCCTGCTCGCCAACCCGCGCATGACGGATTTCTACTGGGGGCAGGATGGCCGGCTCATCTTCGCCGCCAGCGAACTTCCTCCCAACCAGTACGATTCGAATTTGTGGGAGCTGCGTTTCGATCCGGAAACCGGCAAGCCCAGCGGATCGCCGCGCCGACTCACGGATTGGTCCGGATTTTACTTCATCAATCCCGCTCTCACTGCCGATGGCAAGCGCTTCGTCTTTCTCAATCGCAAGTCGCAAAGCGATGTGTATATGGCTGAACTGTCGAGCGACGGGAACGAGATGAAATCTCCCCAGCGCTTTACGCTCGACGATCGTCTCGACTGGCCGGGCGGATGGTCGCCCGACAGCAAAACCGTTTTTCTCTACTCCGACCGCAACGGCAGCTTCGACATATACAAGCAAGGCGTGAACGACCGCAATGCCGAACCCATCGTCAGCGGCCCGGAAGAAAAATGGGCGCCGCAGATCAGTCCAGATGGCAAGTTCATTCTCTTCATGCAGTGGCCCAAAGCAGTCGAAGGCGCTCCCGTGGCTTCGGGAAAAATGATGCGGGTTTCCTTGGGCGGCGGTCCCAGCGAAGCTGTCATGGATATCAAGGGACGCCCCGGCAGCCCCACCAGCAGCGATCCCTTAGACACCGTGGGCCAGTACCCCAGCTTTCGCTGCCCACGCACCGGCACGTGCGTGCTGGCCGAAGCCGACGAAAAAAATCTCACCTTCACCGCCTTCGATCCCGTGCAGGGACGGAAAGCCGAACTGGCCAAAATTCCGGCGAACGCGGATTACACGCGCTGGGATCTTTCTCCCGACGCCAGCCGCATCGCAATTTCGGTATTCGACTACAAGGTCGCAGACATTCAGATCATTTCCCTTTCCGCACCGCTCTCCGGCGGCGCGCCGCAAAAATTTTCCGCCCTGCCCTTCACCGAGCTCACCTCGGTAGCATGGTCCGCCGATGGCAAAAGTCTGTATTCGACCAGCTACTCCTCGCGTGGAACCACCATCATCCGCCTCGACCTGAACGGCGGAGTAAAGCCCGTCTTCAAATCCAACTGGGATATCTTTTCCCTCGCCCCTTCACCCGACGGCCACTCGATGGCCTTTGGCCCCATCATTTACAACGCGAACGCGTGGACCATAGGATCGTTTCCGGCGAAGTAGCGCAAGGCTTCCACCTGGTGCACATTCGTGGTTCACACGATTTCTGTTCCTCTCCTCATTCCCGCCCTTGCGCAATGCCCCGCCCCCCGACGATACTGGAGTTACAAACTTAATCATGAAAACAACTATTTCTCTCTCCACGCCTACGCAACTCGAAACCGAAGCCCTCGTCGCCGTCGTACTGGATCATCTGCAAAAAGATCACTCCGATCCGGCGCAAAAAGAAAAAAGCAAAGACGCCAAGCCACAGCTCAAGCTGGCCACCGGCGATAGCGCCGTGCAATCCGCATCCAACGATCTGCTGGCCAGCGGTGAATTAACCGGTAGACCCTTTGAAACCAACCTGTTGCACAAGCCCGCCGGATTGAAAGCCAAGCGCCTGCTGCTGATCGGCGGAGGCTCGGCAAAGAAGTTCACCAGCTATGATCTGCGCCGCCTCGCCGGCACAGCCGTGCGCACGCTTAAGTCGCGTGGAATCCGTAGCTTCGCCTTCATCGCCCCCACTGGAATTCCGGCGGAAGAAGCAGTCCGCGCCATCGTCGAGGGCGCGATTATCGGCAACTTCGATCCCGACTACTACCGCAGCGACCGCAAAGACCAGAAGATTGATGCGCTTACCGTCGTCGCCAGCGGCAATAGCGATCAGTCCGCGCTGCAAAAAGCCGCCAACGAAGCACAGGTCATCGGCGAGTCGCAAAATTTCACCCGCGACCTGGTTAACGAGCCTTCCAACCGCATGACGCCAACTATCCTCGCCGATCGCGCCAAGAAGATGTGCGACGAAGTCGGTTTGAAATGTGAGGTTTACGGAGCCGACAAGATTAAAGAAATGAAGATGGGCGCGTTCTGGAGCGTGGCCCAGGGTTCCGACGAACCGCCGGCGCTGATCGTGATGAAATATGAACCCGCCGGCGCGCCCGCCAACCCAGTCTTAGGCCTTGTGGGCAAAGGAATTACCTTCGACACCGGCGGCATTTCGATCAAGCCCGCCGATGGCATGGAGAAGATGAAATACGACATGGCCGGAGGCGCAACCATGATCGGCGCCATGCGCGCCATCGCCATGCTCAAGCCGAAAGTGAAAGTCATCGGCATCGTATGCGCCACGGAAAATATGCCGTCCGGCAAAGCGCAAAAGCCGGGCGACGTGCAGATTGCCATGTCCGGCAAGTCGATTGAAATCATCAACACCGACGCTGAAGGACGCCTGGTTCTCGCCGATGGTCTCTTCTACGCGCGGCAACTGGGATGCACCCATCTGGTCGACGCAGCCACGCTGACGGGCGCAGTCGTAGTGGCGCTGGGCTTCGCCAACGCGGGCGTCTGGGCCAACGATGACGCCATGTACGAGCGCTTCCACAAAGCCAACGATCAGGCGGGCGAGAAAATGTGGCGCCTGCCGCTCGACGACGAATACAAAGAGAACATCAAATCCGGAATCGCGGACATGGTCAACTCCGGCGGACGCTGGGGCGGCGCCATCAACGCGGCCATGTTCCTGAAAGAATTCGCTGAAGAGACGCCCTGGATTCATCTCGACATTGCGGGCACCGCGTGGATGGAAGACAGCAAGCCGTGGATCGCCAAAGGCCCGTCCGGCATTGCGCTGCGCAGCCTGGTTGAGTTCGTGAAAGGCTTCGCCAGCTAAGAAACTTGCCACGGGTTTTCACCGATCTTCACCAATCCGCATCCAATAGCGGCCGTGGAAATCGGCAGTCCGTGGCAAATTGCTTTTTAGTGCCGCTTCAAAACTCGCTTCCGGAGAAAAGCTTATGAAACCTTTGCTGCTGGTGGGACTGGTTGTGCTGGTGTTGGGGATTCTGTCGTTCTTCGTTCCCCTGCCCCATTCCGAACATCATGGCGTCAACCTCGGGGACGCGCACGTGGGCATTACCACTCACCATGAAGATATGGTCCCGCCGGTGGTAAGCATTGTTCTGGTGGTGGTTGGCGCGGGATTGATGATTGCGGGCAGGAAAAGCTAGAGCACCATCGGCTCGTGCTACGGGTGCGACGTAATGGCAACGATGGTGATCACAGCGGTTCGTTTCTTCTCTTTCATCTCGTCGGGTCCATAGTGCCAGAATATGCGGTAAGCTCCGGGCGTATTGTTCTGCGCATAGGCCTCAAACACTTTCTCGCCATTGGCGCCGGATAGTGAAGTGAACTCGTGGGTGTTGAGGCTGGGGTGATGCGGGTCAAGCTCCAGATAGCCGATAGCCTTGCGGATCTGTTCGGAGAGTCCAGTTTTCGAGGATGTCGTTTGGAGCCGGGAGAGATGCTGATCCGCGCTCGCAGTCAACATGATTTTCCGCCGCACGCCTACTCCCCAGCGTGCTTGGCAAAGGAGCCGCGGTAAACGGTCTTTCCCTCCGCGGATTCTCGGAGCCCTCGCTTCACGCTGGCAAGCGCTTCGGGGTTCTCGTATAGCCACATTTCAGACGCAGGAACGGCCTTCACCGGATCGAGAATGACTTGGCCGAGTGGATTCCGGTAAATGTTATACGCGCGGGCCTCGCCCAGGGCTTCTCCAAGGGAAAGCCGCTTCTTGGCATCGGGCTGGGCAAACTCTGTCACTAGCTGGAAATTTTGGTCCCTTATCACTGTCGTCGGCATAGGTAAAACTATAACACTGGTGGGGAAATATGAAAAGTGGGCTAAGCCCACCCCCCCCAGATTTTACTTCCCCGCCGTAGCCTTGGCGAACGCCTGCTCCAGATTTGTGACCAGCGGAACTTCATTGGCCTGCAGACCGCTTCTCCTCATCATGCGCCAGAGGTATTGATTGTCCGGCCAGCCGTGCGCGTCATATACCGCCAGGATGTCTTCACTGGGTCGGCTGGTGACCATCAAAACGATGTCAGCTTCCCGTGGTTTGTAGACCAGCGTGAACTTGCCCCACTTCTGCATTTCGTCCTGCACCGTCGCGATGGCCTTGCGATCTTCCGGCAGCAGGCGCGAATTGTACTCATCGCCGTCATAGCTGGTGACGTAGACATAGCGCGCATTGACCAAGGTGCCCGGGAAAGCGGGCGTCGCCTTGGGATCGTCTTTGGGAGTCTTAGGCGCGGCGAAGGCAAAGCTTGCTGCCAGCGTGACCATAGTGAGAAGTGCTGCGAATTTTGTTTTGCCAGTCATGGAAGGTACCTCCAAATACTTTGCCGCTACTTTGCCGCTCAGTGTTTTCAATCAATTGGATGGCGTCAGCGCCGTAAAAGATGCATCGGCGACTGTGCAATTCACGCTAAGTGATTGAAACCATTGTAGCTACCAGATATTAGCCATGGAAGAGCGCCGCAGACGCCCAATTGGCAGTTCAGCCCCTCCCAGGAATGCCATTTGCGAGGCCGGAAACAGGGCTAGGAGCTCGATGGAGGTAAAAGGTGGACCCAGAGGTCATCCGACTTACAAAGCGTGCTCCTGAGCATTCTAGGGCCGGCTGAGCCCAAATCATATCTTTAAGATATTGCGTCAACAACTTACGGACTTTATCAACAACTTCCACCTACTCTCAACAACTTGCAGAGATTTTCAATTACTTACAGGCCAAACGCGATTCAATCGCCAAACCTCATCGCCGATCGCGCTTTTGCCTTGGCAGCTTCTTCCTCGCGATTTTTTGGCGGCGCGGTCGTCTCCAGCGAGCGCAACAATCGGCTGCACACCGCAGCAACATCTTCCACGGCGGCGTCGAATGCCTCCTGATTGGCTTTCGATGGTTTATTGAAGCCGGTGATCTTGCGGATGAACTGGAGCGAGGCGGCGTGAACCTCGTCATCGTTCACCGGCGGATCGAAGTTGAAAAGCGTCTTAATGTTTCTGCACATGCGGCGTATCCTCACAACGGAAAAATCTGAACAAAGGGCGCACAGAATATTTTCGCACAGGCGTCGGCTGCGGGCTTATCGCGCTTGGGCAATAACGCGGCGCACGGCTTCGACCACTAGGTCGGGGCGGTCGAACTGAATGTAGTGCCCGCTGTTCTTAGCGAGGACATGCGTGCTTCGGGTGGAAAGCTGCGCCAATTCGTTCTGCATTTGCTGCCAGGCATCGTTGGTCGGCTTCACCAGGTCCTCGGGCAGGTCAGGTTGCGGCTTGTCGGGATCATGCGAAAGTACTGCAAGGGGTAGATCGCCTAGCGCGCCCGCGGAAGCGGCCTGGGCGGCGCTCTCCGATACCGACTTCAGCTCAGCTACGCTTTCGCGAGCAGAATGAAAATTACATTCCGCGGCGCGAACTTCGGCGTCGTTGCCACAGAATCCCAGAAGGCGCGGTATTCCGAAGGGCATGGTGAACAAAAAGAACTCCTGCTCGCGCAGCCAAGTCGCGTCCATATCATTGATAGCGGCGGGAAGACGTTTCTTTTGTTCGGGATGGGAAGAATCGACCAGCACCACGCCGGCGACTTCGTTGCGATAGAGACTGGTGAAGATGCGGACGTTGAATCCGGCCATGGAGTGGCCGGCGAGAATGTATGGCGCCGGAATTCCGGCGTTGTGCAGAAGCGCGTGCAGTTCTTCGGCGAAGACTCGGCTGTTGCGCGCGTGCGGACTGGAGTCGCTGTAGCCTGAGCCCGCGCGGTCATACGAACAAACGGTGGTAAACGTAGCGATCTCGGGCTGCACTTTTTTCCACGAGAGATACGTGTCTCCCATGCCGGAGTCAAGGACGACCACCGGCCTTCCCTGCCCGGTGCAGTTGAGGTGCATGCGATATCCACCGACGTCAACCAGTCTGCCCGGCATGGGGTGGGCGCGGCGGTCGCGGGATTCGGAGACTTGTTCGAAGGAAAATCCGGCTACGGCGAGAAGCAACGCCAGGGTGGCGAGCAAAATGACGATGTGACGCAGCCGGCGGGGGGGTTGCGTAACTGAGATTGGGGAAGCGGACATATTTCTTTTTTCGGGCGAGACGCGGACAAGAGTGTCCGCGCCACACGTGCTTTTCTACTACATCGCGGGCGGAACGGTGATGCCCATGACAGCCAAGGTGCGGGTGAGTTCGCGACGGACTACGGCTACGGTGGCGAACAGAAACTGTTTTCGTTTCTCATCGGCCTCGCTCAGGATGGGATGGCGGTGATAGAAGGCGTTGAACATTTGCGCCAGCTGAAAGGCATGCTTGGCCAGATAGGCGGGCTCGGTGGTGGCAATGCACTGGTCGACGATGTAGGAAGTCTTCGCGGCGGCCTGCCAGAGTTCCCAGAACTCGTCGCCGTTCTCGCCGGTCAGAAACTGGGCGAGGTCCGCGGCGGAGACATTGCGGGTGATATTGCTACAAAAATTGTCGGGATCGATCTCCGCTTTCTTGAAAATGCTGGCGGCGCGGACCACGGCGTACTGGGCGTAGGGTCCTGTCTCACCTTCGAAGCTCAGGGCTTCTTTAAAATCGAAGGCTATGATCGACTGCTTGGTGAACTTCAGCATGAAGTAGCGCAGGGCGCCGATGGCAATCTGGGTGGCGATCGACTGGCGCTCCACATCGGTGAGTTCGGGATGGCGGGAGTCGACTTCGTTCTTGGCGGAGACGATGAGTTGATCGAGCAGGTCGTCGGCTTTCACGCCAAAGCCTTTGCGGCCCGAGACTTCGATGTAAGAACGCGTCTTGTCCTCGTCGCTGAGGGTGTAGCCGAGATCGGCAGCGCAGCGGGGCGTGAGCGCAACCATCTCGTAGGAAAAGTGCGTGTAGTGGTCGGCAGCCTCGTTGTGGCCGAGTCCGCGCAGGGCTTCGATCACGGTGTTCTGCGCTTCAGACTGGCGGGCGTCGATCACGTTGTAGATTTCGGCTACGTCGCCGAAGTGGGGATGATTTTTCTCGCCTTGCATGGCGGAGATCCAGCAGTCGTGCTGGTCGGGATAGCGAAAAAACTTGCGGTAGTTGAAATCGCGGCCGAGCAGGCCGAACTTCCACATGTGGTAGGCAATGTCTTTGCCGACGTAGCCGACCGTGTTGTTGGAGCGGACGATTACTTTTTGGTCGTCCTCGGAAATCTGGTTTGCTTCCTCTGTGTTCCCAGTGTCTTCTGTGTTTGACGTTTTGGTTCCGGCGCGGCGCATGATCCAGCAGCCTTTGTTCTTGCCCTCGCTCTCGAAGGTGAGCACACCGGCTTCTTTCAGCTTGGTGAAGGCTGCGTCCCAGAAATGCAGGTGCAGGATTTCGCTCTCGCGCGGAAGGAAGTCGTATTCAATGTCGAGGCGGTCCATGGTCTCGAGATGGCGGCGCAGGACGGCAGTCGAAATTAATTCTGCGATGGCGGAAGTCTCACTGGAAGCATCTTCAATGGCATGCAGGGTTTGAGCGCGAGTCTGCAGGTTGGCTTTGTCGGCGGCGTACCACTGCGAGACGCGGGCATAGAGATCCCAGCAGTAGTAGTCGAAGCGCGGCTGCTGGGTGAGCGCTTTGATTTCGGCGAGAGATTTTTTCTCTATCTGGGTGAAGCCCACAACTACGTCGGCGACCTGCACGCCGGTGTTGTCGATGTAGTTCTGAATGTCGACTTCGCGGCCGGCATAGCGCAGCAGGCGGACGAAAGTGTCGCCGAGAATGGCATTGCGCAGATGGCCGATGTGGGCGGCTTTGTTGGGATTGATGCTGGTGTGCTCGACCAGAATTTTTCCGTCGGGAATTTTGGCGAGGGGCTTCTGGTCGGAGGCGAGAGCGGCCGCCATCCAGGCGCGATCAATTTTTACGTTGAGATATCCCGGAGGCGCGACTTGCATCCCGGCAATGCCTTCGATAGGGCCGATGCCGGCGCGGATGGCTTCGGCAATTTGCAGCGGAGCGCTGCGCAGGGGCTTGGCGAGGGGAAAAATCGGGATGGCGAAATCTCCCAAAGAAACTTTGGGGGGCTGATCGATAACGATTTTCGGTAAAGCGACGTCAGGATAACGCTCGCGCAGGAAGGCGGCGATGCTCTGCGCCAGACGATGTTCAAGATGACGATACAAGGCTTCCCTCTAAGTGTAAGGAGAACTGAGATTTTAACAGAGCGCCCGGCGAGGCAGGTTTGACGGAGGGTGCAGCGTTCCCTATGATGAAAAAACCCGTCGTTGGCCGTCGGTCGTTGGTCGTTCGCCAGGCGTTTATGCTGCTGACAGTGGAGGCTTGGGCCAACGACTAACGACCAAAGACCAACGACGATTTTCTTCTATGCGCATTGCCTACCTAGAATGTTTTTCCGGCATCAGCGGCGACATGTTTATGGGCGCGCTGGTGGATGCCGGAGTTCCGGTTGCGCTGCTGGAGGAGACGGTGGCGGCGCTGAATGTGGGAGCGCGGCTGGAGATTTCGCGGGTGGTGCGGGGCGGGATTGCGGCGACGAAAGTGGATGTGTGGGTGGATGGCGAGAAAGATTTGCCGCGGGAGGAGTATTGGAAGCGGCAGGAGCAGGGTCATTCTCACGAGCATGCTGCGGTTGGCCATCACCATGCCCATGAAAGTCATGAGCATGAGCATAGCCACGAACATGATCACGAACATGAGCCCTCTGGGCATTCGCATTCTCATGGGCGCGGGTTGACGGAGATTCGGAAGATTATTTCTGCGGCTGCGATATCGGAGGGCGCTAAGGCGACTGCAATTTCTATTTTTGAGGCGCTGGGCGCGGCCGAGGCGAAGATTCACAACACTTCCATTGAGAACGTGCACTTTCACGAAGTGGGCGCGGTAGATGCGATGGTGGATATCGTTTGCGCGGCGGTGGGGGCCGAAGCGCTGGGGGTGGAAGAGATTATTTGCTCGCCTTTGAACGTGGGCAGCGGAACGGTGAAGTGCGCGCATGGCACGATTCCGGTGCCGGCTCCGGCGACGGTGGAGTTGCTGGCGGGGGCTCCGGTGTATTCGTCGGGGCCGCAAGTGGAACTGGTGACGCCGACGGGCGCGGCGATTGTGAAAACTTTAACGGCGCGCTTTGCGGAGTTTCCGCGGATGAAGATTGAGAAGTCGGGCTACGGCGCGGGGACGCGGGATTTCCCGGGACATCCCAACGTGTTGCGGTTGACACTGGGCGAGGTGATTGCAACCTCGTTGGCCGAGAAGACGGCGTCGGAAATAATCACGGTGCTGGAAGCGAATCTGGATGATTTGAATCCGCAAGTGTTTGGTTATGTGATGGACCGGTTGCTGGAAGAAGGCGCGCTGGATGTGTTCGGCGTGCCAGTGCAGATGAAGAAGAATCGTCCGGGAATGCTGCTGACGGTGTTGTGCAAGCCGGAGCACGCGGACAAGATGACAGATATTTTGTTTGCCGAGACGACTACGCTCGGAGTGCGGCGGCGGGAGGAAGTGCGGCAAATTCTGGCGCGGCGGTGGGAAAGCGTGAATACTCAGTGGGGCGAGGTGCGGGTCAAGGTTGGGAGCATGAATGGAACGGTGACGAACTTTGCGCCGGAGTATGAGGATTGCAGGAAGATCGCGGCGGAGCGGCACGTGCCGCTGAAGACTGTAATGGTCGAGGCGGTGGAGGCTTATCGCAGCCGCGGGAAAGAAAAAGCAGATTCCTCACCGGCAAAGAACGCCGGTTCGGAATGACAAGGTTGGGCTGAACGCCGGTTCGGAATAACAAGTGACATGGGAATGAGCAGGAAGTTTTACATTACGACGCCGATTTATTACGTGAATGCGCGGCCGCATATTGGGCACGCTTATACGACCATTGCGTGCGATACGATAGCGCGGCGGCAGCGCATGCTGGGGGCGGAAACATTTTTTCTGACCGGCACCGACGAGCACGGGCAGAAGATTGAGCGGGCGGCGCAGGCGGCGGGAAAGACCCCGCAGCAATATGCGGACGAGATTTCGGCGGAGTTCCGGCACCTGTGGAAGCGGATGGGGATTTCGAACGACGACTTCATCCGCACGACGGAAGAGCGGCACAAAAAGCGGGTGCAGCAGTTGTTCCGGCAACTGCGCGATAACGGATTTATTTATAAAGGCACGTACACCGGGCAGTACTGCGTGTCGGATGAACTTTATGTGGATGGGGCGCAACCGGGCGATCCCTGCCCCACGTGCGGGCGCATCACAGAGACGGTGAGCGAAGAGAATTATTTTTTCAAGCTTTCGGCGTTTCAAGACAAGCTGCTGGCGCTTTATGCGAATGCGGAGTTTATTCGTCCCGAGGCGCGGCGCAATGAAGTGATTTCGTTTGTGAAGTCGGGGCTGCGCGATTTGTCCATCAGCCGCTCGACGTTTACCTGGGGCATTCCGGTGCCGGATGATCCCAAGCACGTGATTTACGTGTGGCTGGACGCGCTGGCTAATTACATTACGGCGATCGGATACGGCTCGGCGCACGCGGGGGCGCAGGATGCGTTCAAAAAATTCTGGCCGGCCGATGTGCAGATGATTGGGAAAGAGATTGTCCGTTTTCACTGCGTGTACTGGCCGGCATTTCTGATGGCGGCGGGATTGCCCATGCCGAAGGCGATTGTGGCGCACGGCTGGCTACTGTTTGAAGAGAGCAAGATGTCCAAGTCGCGCGGCAACATTGTGCGTACGGAGACGATTCTGGATGTGCTGGGCGCGGACGCGCTGCGATATTTTCTGCTGCGCGAAGTGGTGTTTGGACAGGATGGATCCTTTTCTTTTGACGCGCTGGTGCAGCGCTATAACTCCGATCTGGCGAATGGGCTGGGAAATCTGGCCAGCCGTACGCTGACCATGATCAACCGGTATTTTAAGGGCGAGGTGCCGTATCCTTCGGGCGCGGCTTCGAAGACGGCGGCGGAGAATGCGATTGCGGAAACGGCGCGGAAGACGATCCGGGAATTCGGCGCGATGTTCGATCAGTTCCAGTTTTCGCGCGCGTTGGAGGCCGACTGGGCGCTGATTGCGGCGGTGGATAAATATATTGTCGAGAACGAGCCGTGGGCGTTGGGCGAAAAGCAGGATGACGAAAGCCGTTCGCGGCTGGCGACGGTTTTGTATACCGCGGCGGAGGCGCTGCGAATCGCGACAGCGCTGGCGCATCCCGTGATGCCGGAGGCGACGGCGAGAATCTGGATGCAGATGGGCTTAGGAGATATCAAGAAAGTGGATTTGAGCGCGCTGGCCTGGGGACAACTGCCGTTAGGAACAAAGCTCGGTGAGGTGCAACCTGTGTTTCCGCGCGCGGATAAGAGTGCCATTGAAAGGATGCAGAAGATGGAAGAGGAACAGAGAGTGACTTCGGCGGGCGAGACGGCGGCAGACGATAAGAAAGTGCAGACGAGCGCGCCGCTGGCGGAGTCGGGACCTGCGGCGGCGCCGGCGGCGAGCGCGCCTACGATCAACGAAAAGATTTCCATCGATGACTTTGCCAAGATTGAATTGCGGGTCGGCATTGTGAAAGTCGCCGAGCGCGTGCCCAAGGCGGATAAACTTTTGCGGCTGGAAGTTGATATTGGGAGCGAGGTGCGCCAGGTGCTGGCCGGGATCGCGGAAGCGTATGCGCCTGAGACTTTGGTGGGGCGTAAG
This sequence comes from uncultured Acidobacteriota bacterium, assembly GCA_963758565.1. Classification (GTDB taxonomy): domain Bacteria; phylum Acidobacteriota; class Terriglobia; order Terriglobales; family Acidobacteriaceae; genus Sulfotelmatobacter. The sequence continues at coordinate 422,621 of CAVWVX010000004.1, forward strand.
GTGGTCATCGTTGCGAACTTGGCGCCGAGAAAAATGCGCGGGCTGGAATCGAATGGGATGATTGTGGCGGCGTCACTGGAAGGCGGAAAGCCGGTGCTGGCGGGATTTTTGGAGGATGTGCCGGTAGGGGCGAGGTTGAAATAGGGGGAGAGCGTCGTCGGTCGTAATAAAGCAGTCGTTCGTCGTTAGTCGTTGGTCGTTAGCCAGGGCCAATGGCTTCGGCGATTGAGGATTCCCTTTACGCTTTCGACAACGTGATAAAACCGCTGAGCTTTGCGCACAGGCCATCCTGATTTCGATCGTATCTATCTCCTAACTTGGCGAACGACCAACGACTAACGACCAACGACTATGTTCATAGATTCTCACGCACATCTAGATGGCGAACGGTTCGCTGCTGACCGCGAGGCGGTGATTGCGCGGGCACGCGAAGCCGGTGTTCGGAATATTGTTGCCATTGGCAATGGGGACGGGCCGGCGGACGTGGATTGTGGCATTAAGTTGGCTGAGAAATACGAATTTATATATGCCACGCTGGGGATTCATCCGCATGAGGCGCGGCTGGCCGATGAGGCCGCGTACCAGAATATGGAACGGCTGGCGCGGCATTCCAAGGTGATTGCGTGGGGCGAGATTGGGCTCGATTATTTTTATGATCACTCACCGCGGGAAGTGCAGAAGGAAGTTTTTATCCGGCAGATGGAGCTGGCGGCGGCGGCAAAGTTGCCCATTGTGATTCACTGCCGCCCGTCGGATGGGAGCGACGATGCGTGGGAAGATTGTTTGGGACTGATTTCAGAGCGCTGGGCCGCCAACGGTCTGGGCGGAATTCTGCATTGCTTCTCGGGCAACTGGACGCAGGCCAAGCGGTCGCTCGATATGGGTTTCATGATTTCGTTTTCCGGCAACGTGACGTTCCCCAAGGCGCAGGCGATTCGCGATGCCGCGCTCGAGGTTCCCCTGGAGCGCATGCTGATTGAAACCGACTCGCCATTTCTGGCTCCGGTGCCGCACCGCGGCAAGCGCAACGAACCGGCATTCGTGAAGGAGACGGCGCGGAAGTTGGGAGAGTTGCGGGGAATCCCGGCGGAGGAAATCGGCGAACAGACGAGCCGCAACTTCTACAAATTTTTCAAATTGGCTGAAACGGCTGAAAGCAAAGTTACAAAGTATTAGCCCTCGTCCTGGGGGGCGTCTTCTGGTAACCTCAGGGCATATTCCATCATTTCAGAAAGAATTGAAATCCGATGCCCGACAATACTTTTGACGTGGTGAGCAAGATCGACCTGACGGAGGTCACCAACGCCATCCAGCAGGCGCTGAAGGAGATCCACACGCGCTTCGACCTGAAGGATTCCAAATCGAACATTGAACTGGAAAAAGATGCGATCATGCTGCATTCGGCCGACGAGTACAAGTTGAAGGCGGTGAATGACGTACTGCAGCAAAAGCTTTCGAAGCGCGGAGTGTCGCTAAAAGGTTTGACGTATGGGCCGGTGGAAGCAGCCGCGGGCGGCACCGCAAAGCGCAAAGTCACGATGCAGCAGGGCATCGCCATGGAGAAGGCAAAAGAGATTGTGAAACTGGTGAAGGATTCCAAGAAGAAGGCGAATGCTTCGATCCAGGGCGATTTGGTGCGGATCAGCAGCAAGGATCGCGATACTTTGCAGGATGTGATTGCGATGTTGCGAGGGCACGATTTCGGAATTGATTTGCAGTTTACGAACTACCGGACGAATTAAAGACAAAATCCACCACGAAGGCACGGAGAGAGGGAGAAAAATAGAATTGATCCTTTTAAATTTCTCCTTGAATCTGGAACTCGGCGGTAGGAATAAAGAGAGTTGTTAAAACCACCATTGGGCGCACCGGCCACCATTAACGGGAAAGAAGTTTTCGACCTGCTGCATGATGACCTTGCGGCGCTCGAGGGCGAGTTTGGGCAGGATACCGTCTCGGGGGTACAGGCGATCACCGAGATTGGCGAGTACCTGCGCAACGGTGGAGGCAAGCGGATCCGCCCGGCCCTGCTTTTTCTTGCGGCCAAGCTGTTTGATTACCAGGGACGCGGCGCCGTGAGACTGGGCGCAGTAGTGGAGATTATTCATACCGCGACGCTGGTGCACGACGACATTATCGATGAGGCGAAGACGCGGCGGGGACGGCCGGCTGCGAACACGCAGTGGGGAAATTCCAAATGCGTGTTGGCCGGGGACTGGCTCTACATGCAGGCCTTCAAGGTAGCGGTGCAGGAGCGCAACTTCCGCATCCTCGATACGCTGATCGAACTCACGCAGCAGATGGTGGAAGGCGAACTGCTTCAGATGGAGAAGTTGGGCCAGTTGATTTCCCTGCAGGAGCACTTCGATCTGATCTACCGCAAAACGGCCTGCCTGTTTTCCGTGTGCATGCGGCTGGGAGCGATCCTGGGAGGGGCCAGCGAAGAACAGGAAGAAGCGCTGGGGCGCTACGGACATGACCTGGGGATGGCGTTCCAGATTGTCGATGATGTGCTGGACCTGACGGGATCGGAAGATGTTCTGGGCAAGCCGGTGGCCAGCGACTTGCGCGAAGGCAAAGTGACCATGGCCGTGATTCACGCACTGGAGCGTTGCACTCCGCAGGAGCGGGAGAAGATTGAAACCATCCTGACGCAGCGGGCGTTCAATGGCGTGACCCACGCGCAGATCATGGAAATTCTGGAACGCTACGGTTCGCTGGAAGCGGCGAGTACGCGCGCCTCGCGCTATGCGGAATCGGCGCAGAGGGCGCTCGATTCCTTCCCCGACTCCGAAATTAAACGTGCCTTGCTGTGGGCTCCCGAGTTTGTAGTGGCGCGAGAGAAGTAGCACTCGAAAGGCTTAATCCCCGCACGCATTTCCGGGCAACCCCAATCCTCATTCTGACCACCAACTTATAACAAATAAGAATGCGCCCCAATCCGTCTTCGGCCCCAACGCGTATCTAGAAGTAGCAGTGGAAAATCTGGCCGATTTGTGAAAAGACAAAGGAGATTTCAATGAAAAAGGTAATGATTTGCCTGCTGACCGTGACTTTCGTGATGAGTTTGTCTGCGTTCGCGCAGTACGGCACATCGCAAGATAACAATATGACGCAAACCCAGACCGATGCCAAAGCGCCATTGATGACGCTGAAGGGAACCGTGAAGGCCGATGGCGACAAAGTTTCGTTCGTCAACGATAAAGACGGCAAGAGCTGGGATGTAATGAACCCGGAAGAACTGAAGGCGCATGACGGCCATCACGTGCAGTTGAGCGCACATGTGTATGCCGACAAGAACTCGATCCACGTCATGAGCGTGAAGATGCTCAAGGGCGATTCGATGAAGAACGATTCAATGAGCAAGTAGTTGCCCATTAAGTGAGTTCCGGCCGACTGTCTTTGGACAGCGGCCGTTTTTTTTGCTTCACGGGTAGCGCTCTGCTGGACCGGGCGCGCTTAAGGCGTTTCCTTATGATTTTCCTCACGCGGATGTGTGAGGCACGCCACCGACTTTTCCACTGAATGGTGAAACACTGCAATCGGTTGGTTTTAGTTTCGCGAAAGCGGCCAGGCTAACGAGACGCACGGCATTGCGATGGATCGCCAAAGCGCGGTCCACCTGATCTCGCCCAGCACCCCGAGGGTCAAATCGCTGGGTACCGGGCTCCGGCGAATCTTCGATCAACCCGCGGTGGCTAGAGTCGAAGCTTTGCGAACAATAAGCGTCTAGATTTATCGACGCCCCGACAATACAAGGCCGAAAAACTTCGAGTGCAAGGCCACCGCCCGTTCTGCACCCCGCAACGGGGAGACCTACGGGAACACTCTCCGTGAGCAAAGCCGGACCCTGTCCGTCGGACAGGCGTCCGGCTTTGCTATATTGAACCTTTTCCTGGGGTTTATTGATCCAACCTTGTTCATGAATCTTCTTACGCTGATGGCGAGGCATGGGTATGCGCTGACGTTTGGCCTGCTGTTGGCCGAGGCACTGGGTATTCCGTTCCCTGCAGCGATTGCGCTGGTAGCGGCGGGCGCGGCGGTGGGAGCGCACACCCTGTGGGGGCCGTACGTGTTGCTCGCGGCGCTGGCCGGGCTGCTGATGGGCGACACGGTGCAGTTCTGGCTGGGACGATACATGGGCTGGCTATTACTGGGATTTTTATGTCGGGTCTCGATCAATCCGGAGACCTGCATTCTGCGGTCGGCGGAATCGTTTTACAAGCGGGGCAAAATCACGCTGGTGATCGCAAAATTTATTCCCGGCGTAAACACGATGGCTGCGCCGCTGGCGGGCAGCATGAAGATGCGCTTCTGGCAGTTTCTGCGGCTGGATTTTCTGGGAGCGCTGCTCTATGCCGTCACTTATCTGGCGGTGGGTTATCTTTCGCGAGATTTTCTGGCGGCGCTGTTGCGCGGATTTCATGCGGCCGGGGTGGCGGTGGAAGTGGTGATCCTGCTGGCGCTGGCGGCGTATGCTATCTACCGCATTGTGCAATACCGCAAGCATAAGCTGTACAGCGTGGTGCCACGGGTGCAGGTGCAGGAACTGGCGGCGCGATTGGCGTCAGAGGATGCGGCAAAGGTGCAGATTGTCGACGTGCGCAGCCACGGCTACTACGATTCGGGAGGGGATCGAATTAAAGGATCGATCCGCATTGAGCCCAACAATCTTGAGGAAGAGCTGAAAAATCTTTCCAAGGACAAAGATATTTATCTGTACTGTACTTGAGCGCGCGAGGCCACCAGCGCCCGTGTGGCGCATATGTTGCGGGAAAAAGGATTCAACACGTTCGTGATCGTTGGCGGACTGACCGCCTGGCGCAAGGCCGGTGAACCGGTTGAGTCAGTGCCGGAGAATGATTTGGTGAAACTGCCGACGTTTAGTTAAGAAAGTCGTTGGCCGTTAGTCCTCGATCGTTCGCCATTCTGTGACAGCTCCGGCGTCTCTTCACACCCCGAACTGGCGCATGTGGTGGTCGAGGTGTTTGTACATTCCGGTCGCCCACTCATGCGGCGTGATGGGGCCGAAGAAGGAATGTGGATGCCTGGTGCACTGCGCTTCCCCGCCTTCGTGAAACTGCTGCACCTTCGCCTTGAGTTGTTCCTGCTCGCGGGCAAAGTCTCTTTTTCCGGCAATCACAAAGCTCTTATCGGTGGGACCATTCTTGGAAAATGGCTTGTCGTTGGTAAAAACGTGTCGGACAAATGGCGCGAGTATCCTGCCGATCAACAGCCGGGGCAATACGACGCGTCCGGAAGCGACATCGAGTGTGGCGGAACAGTGCGCCATCATCTGGGCGACATCCATTTTTCCCCACTGGCACTGGGAGGTGGGTTGCAGCTTGTCGATTCGCGCGATCACTTCCGCGGCGGCTTCGGGCTGAAATAGATTTTGCATTGGCAAGCACCTCCCAAGGGATTGAGCGCGAAAAATAATAGCACCGCTTGGCAAGCCGGGTGGATAAATTCTCCGGAGATGCGAGGATGGTATAGCATGATCGGACTTTGCCACGATGAGTGACGCTCCTCTCCACGACGCTCCCCGCCGGGACGGAATGAACGGCGTATTGCTGTTGCTGGGACTTTCCGTTTTCATCAACTACATTGATCGCGCCAATCTTTCAGTGGCAGCGCCCATGCTGAAGGATGAATTGGGACTGTCGCCAGCACAGCTGGGGATTCTGCTGTCGGCATTTTTTTGGACCTATGCCGGCATGCAACTGGTGGCGGGATGGCTGGTGGATCGCTTTGAGGTGAAGTTCGTCTTCGCCATCGGATTTTTTATCTGGTCGGCGGCGACGGCTTACACGGGCATGCTGCATGCCTTCGGAGCGCTGCTAGCGGCGCGGGTGGTGGTCGGGATCGGCGAGTCGGTGGCGTATCCGGCCTATGCCAAGATCTTTGCCAATCATTTTGTCGAGAGTGAGCGAGGCTTCGCCAATTCGATTGTCGGAGCTGGGCAGTCGCTCGGTCCGGCGCTGGGAATTCTTTTCGGCGGGGCGCTGGTGGCGCGCTTTGGCTGGAGGCCGTTCTTTCTTGGGCTTGGGCTGGTGAGTCTTTTGTGGCTGCCGCCATGGCTACGCTGGATGCCGCGTACTTTAACGACGGGCAAACAGGAGATGAAACAAGGGCCGGGACTGGCGGAGATTGTGCAACATCGGTCGTCGTGGGGAACCTGGATCGGGCACTTCTGCTCGAATTACTTTTTGTATTTTCTGCTGACCTGGCTGCCGTTTTATCTGGTGCGCGAGCGTAACTTTTCGGTGGGAGGGATGTCGAGGGTTGGCGGAGCCACATTTTTTCTGGCGGCGATCTCGTCGCCGATTTGCGGTTGGATTTCGGATCGCTGGATTCGCTCGGGAGCAACGCCGACACGGGTGCGAAAGACGTTCATGGGCGTGGGCATGTTCTGCAATGGACTTTTTCTGGTCGGTTGCCCGATTGCCTCGGACAGGATGTTGGTTGTCTTGATGTTGCTGACGGGAGCGTCATTTGGGTTGGTAAGTTCGAATCTCAATGCGGTGACGCAAACGCTGGCTGGGCCGCACGCCGTGGGCAGGTGGATGGGCGCGCAGAATTTTGTGGGAAATCTTTCGGGAGCGGTAGCGCCGGCGCTCACGGGGTTTATCGTGGGCCGTACCGGACAGTTTTATTGGCCCTTCATCATCACTTCAGTGATTGCCTGGGTTGGGGCGCTGCACTGGGTATTTGTCGTGGGCCCGCTGGAGCAGGTGAGGTGGAAGGCGCGTCCGGCTGCGGCGGGTTGGTCGGACGGCACCGGCGGGTCGTCATTCCGCGTTCCGTAATACAATTTTTTTCATGAGCCAGGAAATCGAAATCAAATTTCGGGTGGGCGACTTGCGCGCGCTGACGCGGAAGCTGCGCGCTGCGGGATTTCATGTGACCACAAAACGCACGCACGAGATGAATACTTTATACGACCTGCCGGGCGCGATATTGCGCGGGCGCAAAGAGTTGCTGCGGCTACGGCAATATGGCAAGAAGTGGACGCTGACGCATAAGTCCGGAAAGAAGACGGGCCGGCACAGCAGCCGCGAGGAGTTGGAGACGAGTATAGAAGATGGGACGCAGATGGATTTGATCTTGCGAGCTTTAGGATATGCGCCGTCGTTTCGCTACGAAAAGTTTCGCGCCGAGTGGACGGATGGGAAAGGGCAAGTGGTCGTCGACGAGACTCCGATTGGGAATTTTTGCGAGATTGAAGGGGCACCGCGGTGGATTGATGCGGTGGCAAAGACGTTGGGCGTGAGGGAAGGGGAGTTTATTACTACGAATTATGCGGGGCTGTTCGCGGAGTGGAAGGAAGCGAGTGGGAGTGCGGCGAAGGAGATGACGTTTAAGGCGGTTGAGGAGAACCATGGAAAAGCTTAGGGAAGAGGTAAAGTAGCGAGCGCCCGGAGTTCGAGTTGCTGTGCGTCGGAAAAATACGTTTTCGGGAAAATAAAAAGTGTCCCTCTTGAATAGAATATGAAGACCTCCTTATTTTCACCCCTCGGCGAAACTTGCGACCAGAAATTTCGCCACTCTCGATTCTCGCTGCTTACTTCGAATCCCTTTGCGTGCACGGTCGCTCGGTAGTGGTATCCGGCAAGGCCGAGCTTTTGATAGTACTTGCGAGACTGCCGGCGGTAGCTGCGTCCAGGGAAAAGCCGCGACAAGCCTGCCCAAATCCACCAAACACCTATAGCGCCTAACAAAATAGGAGAAATCCCACGCGCCTGCTCAATCACTCCGATTAGTAACAGGATGGTACAGCTACGAGCCAACCGATCGATCGGTACGGGCTCCCGCTGAGCTTGTAGAAAAGCATAGCGCCAGCCGCGTAGTCATCGGGTGAGACCTCATATTCGAATTCCATCGCAAGTTGTCTTGGAATTGCTTAGGTGCCGTGGCACTTCTTGAATTTCTTGCCGGAGCCGCAGGGGCAGGGGTCGTTGCGGCCTACTTTTTCCTGGCCGCGGACGACTTGCTGAACTGGTTGCGCTTCGCCGCCTCCGGCCATGCGAGCTTGCTCGAGTTCCTTGCGCTTGCGGCGCATGAAGGCTTCTTCCAGATCGTCCGCCGACGTTGCGACCAGACGCGGAGGACGGTGTCCGTTGCCGCCGGTTCCCTGCGGAGTTTGAGTTCCGGGCTGCGGATGATCTTCCGTCACCTGTTGCGGCGCTCTGGGCGCGGGTTCCGCGGGGCGCTCGATGATCTGCATCAGGTATAGATAGCGGACGGTGTCTTCCTGGAAGCGTTGCAGCATCGCCTCGAACATTTCGAACGATTCTTTCTTATATTCGACCAGCGGATCGTGCTGGCCGTATCCGCGCAGGCCAATGCCTTCTTTCAGATGGTCCATGCTGAGCAGGTGGTCTTTCCACTGAGAATCGAGCACGCTCAGCATGATCATGCGCTCGTGGTGGCGCATGCCTTCGGGGCCGATGAGTTTTTCTTTGGCGTCGTACCGTTCTTTTAGCTTTTCAAAAATTGCGTCGCCCAGTTCCTGGCGATTTAGAGCTTCCGCCTTCACGCCCTCGGCAATAAAATCCACACCGAAGCGAGTAAAGATGGCATCTTTCAAGCCTTTGATATTCCAATCGTCGGCGTGACCTTTCGGCGGACAATATTCATCCATCAGATCGCCGAGAATCGACGAGACGTAATCTTCCAGAATCAATTCTTTCTGGTCCATGCCCTCGAGCAGGCGGCGGCGCAGGCCATAAACCGCCTCGCGCTGCTTGTTCATTACGTCGTCGTACTCGAGCAGATGTTTTCTGGATTCGAAGTGCTGGCCTTCGACCGCTTTCTGCGCAGTCTCGATACGGCGGCTGATCAACTTCGACTCGATCGGCATGCCTTCTTCCATGCCAAGTCGTTCCAGCAGCTTTGAGACCCACTCTTTGGCGAAGATGCGCATCAGGTCATCTTCCAGCGCGAGGTAGAAGCGCGAGGAGCCGGGATCGCCCTGGCGTCCGGCGCGACCGCGAAGCTGGTTATCGATGCGGCGGGATTCGTGACGCTCAGTGCCGAGGATGTGCAGGCCGCCCACGGCGATCACTTCATCGTGTTCTTTGTCGGTCTGCGCCTTATAGCGAGCGAGCGCTTCGGCCCACTGGTCGGTGGGAACGGTATACTCGTTGCCGTTGTAGTAGAAGATGGAAACCGTGCTGTCTTCCTGTGGGCCTTCGATCCTACCCTCGGCGACGCGGAGTTGTTGGGCGATTCCCTTCTTCACCAACTCCTGCTTGGCCATGAATTCAGGATTGCCGCCCAGCAGAATATCGGTGCCGCGGCCCGCCATGTTGGTGGCGATCGTGACCATGCCTTTGCGCCCGGCCTGGGCAACGTATTCGGCTTCGCGTTCGTGGAACTTGGCATTCAACACGACGTGCTGCTTGATGCCCTTCTTCTTCAGCAATTCGGAAAGCCGCTCAGATTTTTCTACAGACGTGGTGCCGACCAGGACCGGCTGGCCCGTCTGAGTGAGCTTCTGAATTTCATCGGCGACGGCAAAGTATTTTTCTTTCTCGGTGCGGAAGACGACGTCAGGATTCTCCAGTCGCAGCATCTGCTTGTTGGTGGGGATGACGGCGACTTCCAGCTTGTAGATTTTGTCGAACTCGGCGGCTTCGGTTTCGGCCGTTCCCGTCATGCCCGAGAGTTTCTTGAACATACGGAAATAATTCTGGAAGGTGATGGTGGCGAGCGTCTGATTCTCGCGTTCGATCTTAACGCCTTCCTTGGCTTCGATGGCCTGGTGAAGGCCGTCAGACCAGCGACGGCCGGGCATCATGCGTCCGGTAAATTCGTCGACGATGATGACTTCGCCGTCTTTCACCACATATTCCACGTCGCGGCGGTAGAGCGCGTGGGCCTTGATGGCAGTCTCGACGTGATGCTTGAGCGGCCAGTTTTCAGGGTCGGCGATGTTACCGATGCCGAGCAGGCCTTCTACTTTCGTCCAGCCTTCGTCGGTGACCGTAATATTGCGATGTTTCTCGTCGATCACATAATCGCCAGTGAGTTGCGCTGGTTCCCCCGTAGCGACTTCAAGTTCTTCGCCTTTTTCCAGTTTGGGGATAATGCGATTGACTTTGTAATACTTGTCGGTGGATTCCTCGCTGGCGCCGGAAATGATCAACGGGGTGCGGGCTTCATCGATCAGGATGGAATCGACTTCGTCGACGATGGCAAAGTTGTGGCCGCGCTGCACGCAATCTTTGATATCGAACTTCATGTTGTCGCGCAGGTAGTCGAAGCCGAATTCGTTATTGGTGCCGTAGGTGACGTCCGCGGCGTAGGCCTCGCGGCGCTGCTCGTCATCCAAGTCGTGGACAATCACGCCGACGGTCAGTCCGAGAAAGCGGTAGAGCTTGCCCATCCATTCGGAGTCGCGCTTGGCCAAGTAGTCGTTGACCGTGACCACGTGAACACCGCGTCCGCTGAGCGCGTTGAGATAAACGGGAAGAGTGGCGACCAGCGTTTTGCCTTCGCCGGTCTTCATCTCCGAGATCATGCCCTTGTGCTGCACCATGCCGCCGATGAGCTGCACGTCGAAGTGGCGCATGTTGAGAACACGGCGGCCGGCTTCGCGCACTACGGCGAAGGCTTCCACCAGAATCTCGTCCAGCACTTCCTGCAAAGCTTCGTATTGTTCTTTCTCAATCTGTTTGGCGCGGTCGGGATCGGCCTCGGTCTCCGCGTCCGGGCCAGATTCAGGCGCCGATGCAACGAAGTGGCTTAATCGCTCCTGGATGCGCTGGCGGAACTCGTCGGTCTTGGCGCGCAGTTCGTCGTCGGTGAGCTTTTGCATCTGCGGTTCGAGAGCATTGATGGCCGCAACCTTGGGCATCATGCTCTTGACGACGCGCTCGTTCTTGGTCCCAAAGACCTTGCCGATCAGAGTATTAATCAAACTGTGAAGTCCTTCGGAGGGCGCAAACAGCCCTGGATTATCTCATTTAGCCTAGCATATTTAGATGCTGGGAACGGCGGTAAGAAGCAGGGCGGAACGAGCCATTCAGTGCCCCTGCTAAAAGGCTGTCGAAGACCTGCCAGACCGGGCTTCGATTCGGGTAAAGGCGGGCGGTGAGAGGAGTTTTCGTGTATATTCCACACGACTCATGCCCACCTTTTACGACCGTTTCGTCGAGTGCGAAGAACGCTGGCCGGAAAACGTTGCGCTCGAAATTCAGCGGCATGATCGCCTGGAGAGTTGCACCTACGCCGAACTGCGCCGGATGGCGGAGTCGGTGGGACGGTGGATTGGGGAAAAAGGATTCCCGCGCGGCGCTCGACTGGCGATTGTGGCGGACAACCATCCGCGCTGGGTGGCGGCGTATCTGGGCACCATCGCGGCGGGATGCACGGTGGTGCCGCTCGATACCGCGCTGCACGCCGATCAATTGACCAAGCTGTTGAAAGATAGTGGAGCCGCTGCGGTTTTCTGCGACGTGAAGCATTCCGGGGCGGCACGCGAGGCGGTGGCGGAACTGAATGTGGGGCTGGTGCTGACCGATCCGGAACGCATGCCGGATAAGTCCCCGGCAGAAAGGTGGCTGGGAGATCTACCCGCCATTTTCGAGCCGGGTCCGGGAAATTTTAAGCCTGCGCCTGCCGCCGACCACGACCTCGCTTCCCTGCTCTATACCTCAGGCACCACTGCCGATCCCAAGGGAGTGATGTTGACTCACGCCAACATCCAAGGCGAAGTAGAGGCGGTATTCAATTGGGTTGACCTTGGCCCTGGCGATGCGCTGCTGGGCGTGCTGCCCATGTTCCACGTTCTGGCGCAAATGGCGAACCTGCTGTTGCCGCTGGTAAAAGGCTCGCGGGTTGTCTATCTGGAAACCCTGAACACGACGGAACTATTACGCGCGTTGCAGGAACGGAACATCACTGCATTCGCGGTGGTTCCGCAATTTTTCTACCTGATTCACGAACGTATCTTCCAAGAAATTAAAAAGCGCGGCGCGGTCACTCAGAAACTTTTTCAGGCTCTGGTAGGCTTGAATCGTCTCCTGCGCAAAGTCGGTATGAATGCCGGACGTACTTTCTTTGGCAAAATTCATCAGACACTGGGAAAGAAGATGCGGTACCTGGTCACGGGCGGGTCGCGCTTCGATCCGGAGATCGCCAAAGACTTTCACGATCTCGGCATTGATGTACTGCAGGCATACGGTCTCACCGAGACCACGGCGGCGGTTTACGCCAATTCCCCCGGCAATAACGTGATTGGATCGGTGGGCAAGGCGATGAAAGGCGTGGAGGGAAAAATTATCGACCCGCAACCTGGCGAAGACGGGGGGCCAGCTACGGGGGAAGTCGCGTTGCGCGGAGCAGTGGTGATGAAGGGATATTGGAATCGTCCGGACGCGACGGCAGCCGTGCTGCGCGATGGATGGTTTCATACCGGCGATCTCGGGTACTTCGACGACAGCGGACTCTTGTTTCTTACTGGCCGCAAAAAAGAAGTGATCGTACTCAGCAACGGAAAAAATATTTATCCCGAGGAAGTGGAAGCGCATTATTCGAAATCGCCTTACATTAAGGAACTGGCGGTGATGGGACTGGAGGGCAAGCCGGGCCCGGGCGGAGACAAGCTGCATGCGGTGATTGTGCCCAACTTCGACGCGCTGCGGCAGAAGAAGATTGTGAATGCCAAAGAGGTGATCAGGTACGACGTGGAGAGCTTGTCGCAGCAGATCGCCACCACCAAACGGGTGGGCAGTTATGAAATCTGGCAGGAAGACTTGCCGCGCACCACCACGAAAAAAATTAAGCGCTTCGAAGTGGAAAAGCGCGTGAAGGCAAATCAGGCTCGCGAGGTGGATGACGGCGAGTTGCCCGTGGAGCGACCGCTCACCGCTGAAGAAACCGCATGGATCGAACAACCGGACGTGCAACGGGCACTGAATATAGTTCGCGAGGCTGCGCGCTCGGCGCCGCCCGCATTGCGGCCTACCCACAATCTGGAACTCGATCTGGGACTCGATTCCATGCAGCGCGTGGAGTTGCTGAGCAGACTGGAAGAGCAGTTGGGCGGCGACGTGGAAGAATCGCAGTTGGCCGAGATTTATACGGTGCGCGACTTGGTCGATGCCGTTTTAACCAGCGCCGCCAGCGGGGCCGGAGGCGCAGGCACGCGGCCCACGTTTGCAGGATGGAAGGCGATTCTGGCGGAGGAGCCCGATCCCAATGACGTCATCTCCCTGGCGCGTCCGCAACCGGTGAGCGCTACGTTCTGGTATGCGGTCTCGCGGCTGATCCAGGTGATTTCGCTGGATCGCTTTCGTTTGCAGGTTGCGGGCATCGACAATCTGCCGAAGAGCGGAGCCTACATTCTTTCGCCCAATCATCAGAGCTACATTGACCCTTTAATTATGGCCAGCATGCTGCCCGCCTCGACGTTCGACAAGGTCTTCGCGGTAGGGACGAGCGAGATTTTTGGCGAAGGTCTCATGTTAACGCTGGCGCGTACGCTGCGCGTGGTGGTGGTGGACCCTGATGCGAACTTGATTCCAGCCATGCGTGCTGGAGCTTTTGGTCTGCGGCAGGGCCGTCCGTTGATACTTTTTCCGGAGGGCGAGCGCTCGATTGACGGTACGCCGAAAACTTTCAAGAAGGGCGCGGCAATCTTATCCATTCACATGCAGGTGCCGATCGTACCCGTGGCTATCGAGGGATTTTATGAAGTCTGGCCGCGCAACCGGCCTTTTCAGGGATTCAAGCAGCTAAAGATTTCTTTTGGTCCGCCGATTCTTCCGCCACCCGAGAGTGAAGCGTCAGAAGCGGCTTATGAAAATTTGACCGCGGAATTGAAGTCGAGAGTGGTTGAGATGTGGGACGAGTTGCGCCGTCCGCACTAGCCTTACTTCGCGCGAGGATGCGTCTGATCGTAAACCTGAAGAACATGCTTCATCGATAGCTGGGTGTAGCGTTGCGTGGTGGCGAGACGCTCGTGGCCGAGTAGTTCCTGAATGGCACGCAGGTCTGCGCCTTCCTCCAGCATGTGCGTGCCGAAAGCATGACGCAGAGTGTGGGGATGAACCTCCGGGGACAGGCCCTTGGCGATGGCGATCTTCTTGATGATGCGGCCGACGCTGCGGGTGGTGAGCCGGCCGCCGCGCCGGTTGATCAGCAGAGCCAATGAGCGCTGGTTCGCCGAGCCAAGGAGTTTTTGCCGCTCGGGCAAATAAATTGCGAGCGCGTTCTTCACCGAATCACCGAATGGGACGTAGCGCTCTTTTTTTCCTTTCCCGCGAATAAGAATTGCCTCGGCACTCAGGCGAATGTCATCGAGATTGATCCCGGTGAGTTCTGAATTGCGGATGCCGCACCCGTAGAGCAGTTCGAACAGAAGGCGATCGCGCTCGGGAAAGGCCGCCACTTCCGGCATCTGGCCATCGATTACGGAATTCATTTCTTCAATCGTGGGGACGCGCGGAAGTTTCTTGGGAAGCTTGGGGGTAGATACCAGTTTGGCCGGATTCTGCTCAACTACGCCTTCTCGCGCCAACCAGCGATAAAGGGAACGCACCGCGGCCAGCGCGCGGGCGACCGAAACTTTGCCCAGCCCACTTTCGTAGAGCTGCGAGAGAAATCCGCGCACCGCGATGTGATCGATTTGCTTCCATCCTCGAGAACCGGCGTACGCAGCGAAGAGAGCGAGGTCATGACTGTAAGCTTTGATGGTATGCGCGGACGAGTTGCGCTCCCGCAGATGGCGAAGGAAGTCGGCGACAGCTTTGCCGACCACTGTTCGCGATTCGGTTTTCTGCCTCATCGCGCCTTCGCCCTGGGATGATGTTTTTGATAGACCGTCCGCAACCGATCGAGCGCCATATGCGTATAAACCTGCGTCGTGGAAATGTCGGAGTGGCCGAGAATGGTTTGCACGGTGCGCAGATCGGCGCCATTCTCCACCATATGCGTGGCGCAGGAGTGGCGCAGCATATGGGGAGAAGCGCTTCGTCCGGTCACTGTTGACGCGGCGCGCACCATTTGCCATATGCGCTGGCGGGTGAGGCTGCGGCCGCCGCGGGCGATAAAGAGGAGCGGCGAGATCCGGGCTCTAGGTACGCTTTCTGCAGCCGCACTTTTCTTGCCCGCCGCCAACGCAGGACGCGATTGCTTCAGATATTCCGTGAGCGCATCTTGTGCCGATTTCCCCAGCGGAACCACGCGCTCTTTATCACCCTTACCCCGCACCAGCATATATCCCGCATCGAGTTTCAGGTCTTCCAATTTTGCATTGACGATTTCTGAAACCCGCAGCGCGCCAGCGTAAAAAACCTCGAGCATGGCGCGGTCGCGGGCGGCGAGTGCGGCAGAGTCTTTTGTGGAGCGCGCCGCGGGGAGATTGGTGCGCTGCATCGGCGCGGCCAGCATGGCTTCCATTTCATCCCGCGCCAGAGCTTTAGGAAGAACCTTCCACTGGCGCGGAGACTCGATATTCAGCGTGGGGTCGTGATCGAGCTTCTTGTCGAGCAAAAGGTAACGGTAAAGGTGGCGCAGCGCCGAAAGTTTTCGTCCGACGCTGCGGCCGTCGACCTGATGGGAAAAAAGCTGCTGCAGAAAGTCACGCACATCGATGCGGCGCGCGGCCAGGAGAGAACTCTTGCGCTTCTCCATAAAATCCGAAAACTGGCAAAGGTCGCTCGTGTAGGCGCTGACTGAAAGGGGAGCCAATCCCTTCTCGATTCGCAGGTAGTCGAGAAAACCAGAGAGCACTCGCGCATTCGCTTCAGAGGCCATGACGGAAGACAGATAGTATGCGCGTTATCGGACGCAGTGAACAGTAATCACAAAGATGCGTAGATATCAGCGAACCAAATTTATTCAGCTTGTTTGTCAAACTATTCCACGCAGCAGGTCTGCGGCAAACAACGCTCCTTCCGGCGTTTCTTCGTGCTTGAAGTAGGCGAAGACATCGCGCCCGGCAGCCTTGTGCGCGGCGAACAATGCGACCATGCGGCTGCGCTCTTCTTCAGAGTAGTTTGGCTTGCGAAAACGGTAGTAGGCAAACGAACCGGTGACCACATCCGGCGTCATGCGGTCTTCCGTCTCGGAGACGCATAACGCTGTGCTCTTGGCTCTCAATGCCTCCCATGTTGGATCGGCGAACCAGGATTCATGGCGGAATTCAAACGCCGCGGGAACCGTACGCGGCAAGAGCCCGAGAAAATCATTCAGCAGCGGAATATCGGCTTTCAAATTGGGCGGCAGTTGAAACAGCACCGGGCCCAGCTTTCCCGCAGCGGCTAAAGGTTCGATGGTGGCTAGAAAGCGCGGAACGAATTGTTCTGTCCCCTTCAAGCGCTTGAGATGCGTGATCATCTGGTGAGCTTTTATGCCCAGGCGAAAGTGCGGAGGGGTCTGCTCCAGCCAATTTTGGATTGTCGTCTCTTTCACCAGTTGCCGAAAAGTAAAGTTCACCTCAACCGTGTTGAGTTGAGCGGCATAGTGCGCGAGAAATTTTTTTTGCGCAAGTTTCTCGGGATAAAAATCTGGCTTCCAGGTTGGATAAGCCCATCCCGATGTTCCGATAAACAATTGAGCCATAGACGTGACGATTCTTGCGCCGGCGGCGAGATTATACCTTGCGGCGCGCTTTACGCGCCGGCGGCCGACTGGCAGTTTTCTTTGCGACAGGTTTGCGCCTCGACGGCTGTTCTTCGTCCTCTTCTGCCTGAGCAGCCAGTGAAATTTCAGGCTTGGCTGCTGGAACCGTTTCCCCAGCCAGCTTCTTTAAATCGGGCAGCCGTTGTTTTAATTCGAGCACGGGCGCGAACAGGTCTCCCAGTTTCTCTACGCGCGCCACCGTTTGCTTGGCTTCAAATACCAGCAAGCCCGCATCTTTCTTTTTCAGCGTGCGTACCACCTCTTCCCAGGTGACCGGCGTCGACACTGTAGGCCGCTCGCGCGCGCGCAATGAATACACCGCCACGGTAGTCTTGTGCTCGTCGTTCTGGCTCCAGTCTACAAACACTTTTCCTGTACGGATCTTCTTCTTCATGTCCGATACAACCATGTCGGGATGCTCGTGCTCCAGCAACTGCGCCAGCGCGTGAGCAAATGTTTTGGTTGAGTCGTAGTTTGTGGGTGTGTTTAACGGCACGTAAATCTGCAGACCCTTCGAGCCTGAGGTTTTCGGAAAGCTTTCCAGGCCAAAATGCTCGAAGATTTCGCGCAGCCAAACCGCCACCTGGCAGCACTGCACAATATTGGCCGGAGGGCCGGGATCGAGATCAAAAACCATCATCGTGGGACAGGTGATATCTTTCGCCAACGCCAGCGAAGGGTGCAATTCGATAGCGGCCAAGTTCGCCAGCCATACCAGGGTAGGCAGGTCATTGGCGAGGATGTAGTGCACCGTGCGGCGATTGCCTTCGCTCCAAATTGGAGCGGTCTTCACCCAGTCGGGACGATGCTGTGGCGCATTTTTTTCGTAGAAAAACTCGGCATCCACGCCGTTGGGGTAGCGTTTGCGCGTGAGCGCGCGGCCGGCCAGATGCGGAATCATGGCCGGCGCAATGCGCACGTAGTAGTCGATGATTTGCTGCTTATTAAATCCTGTAGCGGGATATAAGACTTTTTCCAAATTCGACAGCTTCAAATCCCGCCCTTGAATCTCCACCATCGAATCCATCTTGTGAGTGCTCCCGCAGGCATTGTGCCTTAAAGCTGCGAAAGCGCAAAATACACTTTTTTCCTCAGGACTTCTGCCAACGAACCTGACCCGGTTTGACAACTTCCGGGGCCGACAAGTAATTTCAGACTTCTACCCTTCTTATTCGTCCAAGTTATGTCCTTCCCAAGTTTCGGAGGTTCGATGAAATACTTTTCGATGAAATACTTTTCGATGAAACAACGCGCTGCCGCCCCCCTCATCCTGATCCTGCTGATGGCCGCTCTCGCCGCCGCACAGGACGTTGCATCTTTTGAGAAGCGCATCACGGTGAAAAAGCTTTCCAACGGCCTGACCCTGGTCATCTGCGAGCGGCCCGAAGCCCCCGTCTTTTCTTTCAACACCATGGTCGATGCGGGATCGGTGCAGGATCCGATGGGCGCTACCGGCCTGGCCCACATGTTTGAGCACATGGCTTTCAAGGGAACGGACAAGATCGGAACCACCGACTACGCCGCGGAGAAGCCATTGCTCGCCAAGGTTGAGGTGGCTTACGCCGCCTACATTCAAGAGCGCGATAAGGAAGTAGGCCGCGACGAAGCCAAGTTGAAGCAATTGGAAAAGGCCTGGAAAGACGCGATTGCCGCGGCCGACAAATACGTTGCGTCCAATGGCTTCAGCAAGATCATCGAGCAGAACGGCGGAGCGGACGTGAATGCCTCCACTAATTACGACTCGACGGATTACGAATATTCCCTGCCGGCAAATCGTCTGGAGTTGTGGGCCTACCTGGAGTCGGAGCGCTTCCTGCATCCGGTGCTGCGCGAATTTTATAAAGAGCGCAATGTGGTAATCGAAGAGCGTAGGCTGCGCACCGACAGCAATCCGGTGGGACGATTGATCGAGCAATTTACCGCTGAGGCTTTTGCCGCGCATCCCTACCACCGGCCGACGGTAGGCTGGATGTCGGATCTTAATTCGTTTTCCGCCACCGATGCGCAGAAGTTTTTTGACAAATACTATGTGCCCGCCAACATGGTGGTCGCTGTAGCGGGAGACGTGAAAGCGGCGCAGGCCTTGCCGATTCTGGAAAAGTATTTCGGACGTCTGCCCGCGCGGCCTCGTCCAGATGAGGTCACAACCACCGAACCGCCGCAAAACTCAGAGCGCAAGGTGGTGCTGAAGGAGAAATCGCAACCGCTTTATCTCGAGGGCTATCACCGACCGGATTACAAGTCTAAAGACGACGCCGTGTTCGATGCGATCACCGACTTGATGTCGGAGGGGCGCACTTCGCGACTGTATCGCGCGCTGGTTCGCGATAAGAAAATAGCGGCGTTCTCCGCGGGCTTTAGCGGGCTGCCCGGCAACAAATATCCGCACCTGTTTGCTTTCTACGCCTTTCCCCTGCCCGGGCACACCACGCAAGAGGTTGGCGACGCCATCCACGTGGAAATCGAACGGCTGAAAAAAGAAGATATCAGCGACGACGAGTTGAAGATGATCAAGACCCGCACCAAGGCCAACCTGATTCGAGGCCTGGCGGAAAACTCAGGCCTGGCGCAGCAACTCGCGTTCTACGAAACTCGCTACGGCGACTGGCGCGAACTGTTTCGCTCGGTGGATCGAATCGATAAAGTGACCAAGGCCGACATTCGACGAGTAGCCAACGAGACCTTCGTCGATACCAACCGCACCGTTGGAGTGATCGAAACAGTAGGCGGCGCGGCGCCCGACCACGACACGGAGCAAGGATCCGAGAATCAGGGAGGTTCGCGATGAAGAAAATATTTTGCCTGATTCTAATGGTCGCCTCGATTTTGTTCTCATTCAACCCGCGATCCGCCGCACAAGCCGCGAGCTGGCAGAAAATTCCCATCCCGCCCCTGCCCGCGTTCAAGCCGCAGCAACCCAAGCGGATTCAACTTTCGAACGGCATGGTTATCTTTCTCCAGGAAGATCACGAATTGCCGTTGATTGATGTAACCGCGCGCATTCGCGGCGGATCGCGCAACGAACCCGCCGGCAAAGTCGGACTGACCGATATTTATGGCGAAGTGTGGCGAACCGGAGGAACGAAGACACAGACCGGAGATCAACTCGACGACTTTCTCGAAGTGCGCGCCGCCAAGGTGGAAACCGGCGGCGGCCCCGATTCCACCAGCATCAGCTTAAGTTGCCTGAAAGGCGACTTCGACGATGTCTTCAAGGTCTTCGTCGATCTTCTGCAGAATCCAGAATTCCGAACCGATAAACTCGATTTGGCGCAGAAGCAAGCGGAAGACGGTATCTCGCGGCGCAATGACGATATCGGCGGAATCGCGCACCGCGAGTCGGTCAAGCTGGCGTATGGCGCCGACAATCCTTATGCCCGCACGCCCGAATACGCCACCATTGCCGCTATCACCCGCCAGGATCTGATCGACTGGCACGGCAAATACATTCATCCCAATAACATTATCGTCGGTGTTAGCGGCGACTTCGACTCGGCGGCCGTGGAATCCAAACTGCGTGCCGTGTTTGAATCAATGCCTCGAGGTCCGGCACTGCCCAAGGATGAAATTCAGTTTCATCCCGCCGCCCCCGGCTATTACCTGGTTCCTAAAGAAGATGTAAATCAGAGCAGCATTCATCTCGTCGGCTTGGGGACGATGCGCGACAATCCCGACTATTACGCCATCAGCGTTTTCAATGAAGCTTTCGGCGGAGGCTTCTCTTCGCGTTTGTTCAATGACATTCGCACTAAGCGAGGCCTCGCTTACAACGTCGGGGGAGGCATCGGCGCCAACTTCGGGCATCCGGGTATTCTGCAAATTGCCATGAGCACCAAGAGCCAGAGCACCATCGAATCGGTGAAAGCAGTCGATGAAGATATCGCCGATCTGGCCAAGAATCAGATCACGGAAGACGAAATCGCTCATGCCAAAGATGCGATCCTGAACGCGTTCATCTTTCGGCTGGACTCGCCCGACAAAATTCTGGCGGAGCGCATGACCTACGAATTCTACGGATATCCTCCAGACTGGCTGGATAAGTTTCAATCGGAAATAAAAAAGGTAACCGCTGCGGATGTCAATCGAGTGGCAGCCAAGTATCTGCATCGCGACCAGCTGGCAGTGCTGGTCGTCGGCAACACGAAAGAGTTCGATCAGCCGCTGTCGTCGCTTGGCGCGGTAAAGGAAATCGACATTTCCATTCCGCCGCCGCCCGGTGTCGAGAAAAAAGAGATGGCAAAGCCTGCCGCTTCGAATGACGAAGGCAAGGCCCTGGCGGCAAAAGTCGTGGCAACTCTTGGGGGGGAAGCGAAATTGGCAACCGTCAAGGCGTTGAAAGAGAAGCTCACGCTCGACCAGAAAACTCCGCAAGGCGACTTCTCCATGAAGATGGAAACTGTGATTGTCTTTCCCGACAAGCTTCATGCAGAGATGGAAACGCCGAATGGCACCATGAACATCGTGATCTCTCCGAACTCGTCTTTCATGGCGATGGCCGGCCAGGGCGTCCACGACTTCCCGGCTTCGCAGAAAACCGAAACCCTGGAGCAGATTAAGCGCGACCCCATCTTCATTGCTGCACACTTTAAAGATGCCGACATGTTTTTTACCGCGAATGGCACCGAAAAGGTGGGCGATGTCGAG
Organism: uncultured Acidobacteriota bacterium; assembly: GCA_963758565.1. Lineage (GTDB taxonomy): Bacteria > Acidobacteriota > Terriglobia > Terriglobales > Acidobacteriaceae > Sulfotelmatobacter. The sequence goes on from CAVWVX010000004.1 coordinate 443,897, forward strand.
GCGCGCATTGTTGATGTTAGCGCCGCAGGCGCGGTGCTGCGCTGGTTCGTCGACCCCAACAGCGGTCACATTCTGAAAGAAACCTATATGACGCTGAGTCAAGGCGCTCCCGTGCAAGGCGAGACTGATATGGAGAATTGGAAAACAATCGGCGGCTTAACCCTTCCGCTCATTCGCCGTAACAAGCAGAACGGGCAAGATTCAAGCACGGCAGAGATCACTGCTCTGGAAGTGAATCCGACGGTCGATCCGAAGCTGTTCGAAAAACCGGTGGAATAACTCCTAAAGCGTAGTTTTATCGATAAAAACCTTGGCTAGAAATCAGAAAGCCGTCGCGCGGGAGATGGAAGCAACCTCATCACGCAACGGCCTTTTTCAATCAATTTCAGATCGTTCGTTCGTTAAGAATTGCCCAACTTCCGCTTCACCATCCCGGCAAGAGAGAGCAATCCAGTGCCGAACAGCATGATGGTGCTGGGCTCAGGCACAGGATTGTATCCAATGTATTCCTGGGGCGTCCCGCCCCAGCTTTGCGTGCCAGCGATTGGAGTGTAGAGAACAAGGCCGTTGTAAGAACTATTGGGTGCGGTTTGCGCCAGGGCGAGATACGTGGACTCGATGCCCGCGGCGCCGCTGCTCTGAAAGAACGAGCTATTCTGGGCGTTGGTGGAAAACAATCCCCAGATGGCAAAGTTACCCGCATTGTTGCTGACTGTGCCGTTCAGAATGCCCTTGAAAATGAGGCCGGCCGCTTTGTAGTCCAGCAACTGATTGCCAAACAATCCTTTGCCGCTCAGCAGGCTGGTGACATTAGCCTGCCAGGTTTCGCCGACTACGACTTCATTGTCGTAGCTGTCACAAATCAACGGTACAGGAGCTTTGCCATTGATGGAAAAATTGTAGGGGTAGGTGTAGACGCCGCCCGCGTTATTGCCGCCCACGCTTGTGAGTTGCATTTTCACGGAATTGGCCAGAGCCGACCCAGTGCACAAGCACAGAGTGACCACTACAAAAAGTGCGGGTACTGCAAAACGAAGTTTACGCATGTTTTTATAGCCTCTCGTGGAACTAGTTATCGCGCGCAGCGCCATGAAGTCCGGTTACTTTTGATTGGCAGTAACCTTGTCGATCGCCCGGAACCATTGCTTCCGGCTCAAGATGGCGTTCCTTGAATCTCGCGCTGCTCTGATAATTGCAACGCGATGGCCATCGCGCGCCGTAACAAAATCATCGTCTTCGCTCCCCCGAAATCATCCTTTCGGCAATTTCTTGCACATGGGAAAAGATCCGGTTCTTCCACATGGGAAGTTAGTAATCCCGCAGAAGTAACGTGCCGTTTCACCGCTTAGTAACTGGCGATCCTGTTTAAGAGATCGCAAACCCCATGCACTCGCCGAAATTACCCCCCTTGACGGCACCCCCGCCAAAATTTATTCTAAGGCGAATAAAAAGCGAAACTCAAATGGTTTCTTCATCCCTTTTCCCTGTAACGCCTAAGTCGCCTCTGATCGGCATCGCCCGGCTGGCATCGGAAGGCGACTCCTTGGGAGAAGGGCACAACGTTGAGTACTTCACCCTGCCGGCGAAATCTCTGCTGAACCGCTGCACCAGCAATCGCGGATTGCCTTTCACCTGGACCATCAATCCCTACCGCGGCTGCGAGTTCGCATGTAAATACTGCTATGCGCGCTATACCCACGAGTTTATGGAAATGCGCGACGGAGCTGAGTTCGAGCAAAAAATTTACGTCAAGCAACACACCGCGGATCTGTTGCGGCACGATCTGCGGAGGGTAAAGCCGGGCGAAGCCATTGCCCTCGGCACTGCCACCGATCCTTACCAGCCGGCAGAGCGCCGTTATCAAGTCACACGAGGAATCCTCGAGGAGTTTGCCCGCCATCGCGGATTCGAACTGGGGATCGTCACCAAGTCCAACCTGATTGTTCGTGACATCGATCTTCTGCGCGAAGTGGCGCGCAGCAACTCTTTGTCGATTCACGTGACGGTGACCACCATGAACGTAGAGTTGGCGCGAATTCTCGAGCCTCGAGCTCCGCGACCCGACCTCCGGATGGAGGCGGTTCGCCAACTCTGCGGTGCGGGATTAAGCGTGGGGGTCAGCGCATCGCCAGTCTTGCCCGGCATCACGGACTCACCGGCGGATATGGAAGCGGTGGTCAGGGCCGCTGCGGCAGCGGGAGCGCGCCACATGTTCGCGGGCGCTTTATTTCTTAAGCCATGTTCGGCCGCAATCTTTCTTCCCTTTCTGGAGCAACACTTTCCGCAACTCGTCACAAACTACCGCGAGCGCTATGCCGACCGCTCTTTTCTGCCGCCCTCTTACAGCAAGCGCATCGGACAATTGCTGGCGCGCCTGCGGCAGAAATACGGAGTCTCCTCCGACCCGCGGGGCCGAATGGCGGCCGGCAAGTGGCCGGTGGGGAAGTTCGAGGAGCAGCTCAACTTGTTCGGAGAACTGTAACCGTCCCGTAAGAATCGCGCCGCGGCTCTTCCTCTATAATCACTGAACCGCCATGGCAACCGCTCTCCCACCGGCTGAAGTGACCTCCGCTCCGCGGCCTCGGCTGCGCGTGCGCCTTCACTTGTTCTGGCAGCGGGTCACGGAAGGTCTGGAGCTCACCCAACTCTGGTCGCAGTTTGAAACCGAAGCGCGCACCGGCTACCGCCTTTATTCGCGCGACGTCGCGGCCAAAACGCCGGAGGGTCTCACCCGCCGCGGCCACCACCTGCATGTGGTGCAAGAGTTCTTCTGGGCGGTTCTGGAAAAACTTTCACCCGCGCGTCGGGTTTTGCTGCTCGCGGCTTTGGTCATGCTGGTCATTCCGCACACCGCCTTCAATTTCACCGGCGAAGGCAACCGGGTCTACGCTGTGGAATTCGATCTTCATTTCTGGGGCGCCTTACTTCTCTTCCTGCTCCTCATGCTGGAGATCGCCGATCGCGTGGTCATGAAGCGCGACTTACAGATTGCCCGCGAGATCCAGACCTGGCTGCTGCCGGGCGCTCCGCCGCAAATTCCCGGCGTGTCGATTGCCTATGTCACGCGACCGGCCAATACCGTGGCAGGAGACTATTACGACGTTTTCCCCCGTCCCGGCAAAAGCAACGAAGAAAATCGAGTGGTGTTCGCGGTGGCGGACGTTGCCGGAAAAAGCATTCCCGCAGCCATGCTCATGGCCACGTTTCAAGCCAGCCTCAAGACTCTTTCCACCGCCCAGGTTCCCCTGGAAGAACTGGTGGCCAACATGAACCGCTACGCCTGCTCCAATAGCCAGGGCGGGTTGCGCTTCACCACTGCGTTCCTGGCTGAGTACGACGCCACACGCCGCATCTTCCATTACATCAACGCCGGCCACAACAATCCCATCCTGCGGCGTGCCAACGGAGCAATTGAGCGCCTCGACGTGGGCGGCTTGCCGATTGGCATTATGGCTGAGGCGAAATACGAATCAGCCAGCGTTGCACTGGCCCCCGGTGATTGGCTGATTATTTTTACTGACGGCCTGGTGGAGGCTGAAAACGCCCGTCAAGACGAATATGGCGAGGCGCAGCTTCTCCAGGTAATCAATGCGACCTGCGCTGCTACTCCGGCGGAGATGCTGAAACGCATGCTGGCGGAGCTTGACCTGTTCGTGGGCAACACGCCCCAACACGACGACGTTACCTGCCTGCTAATCAAGGCTCAGGAAATTTAGCACTCCCTTGCGTTTCATCCTTCATCGCCATCCCATACATGCGGTGAAACGCATGCACGCCCTTTTCCTGCTTCACGCTGAAACGTCCGCGGGAATAACTGCGCGAGCGCAAGTTCTTTTGCACAATCTCACAGATGGCCACATCTTCCCTCTGAATCTCGTCGCTGAATTTCACCGAAGCTTTGGCCGCGGGACTGGCATGGCTCTTCTCCGGCAAATACCATTCAAAGATGGCGAGCGAGCGCTCCGGCGCAACCGGCAGCACAATGTTTAGCGACACATTATCGGGATAACAGTTAAGCATCCAGTTGGGAAAGATCCAGAAATAATCGGCGGTGGAGTCGGCCAGCATCTCGGAATAGCGCCGCGGAGTCTCATCTCCCGGTTGCGCTCCGCGGATGGGGCTGAATTGCCGCACGTACCTCGCATGCTCCTCCGCGTGGGGCTCGACAACGTAAGCGTTGAAATCCAGTTCGCGATTCAGTCCAGGATGCACGCTGGGCAAGTGGTAGCCTTCGAGATAGTTATCGATATAAGTTTTCCAGTTGCAGTTCATCTCGTAGGTGCGGCGCTCAAACAACTTCATATCCTCAAATTGAAATTTCGAAGCCTGATTCGGCAAATCGCCCAGGCTCTCGCGCAGAGGCCGAGCCTGTTCGTCCAGGTTGACAAAAATCAGGCTGAGCCACTCCTCCACCCGCACCGGCGCCAGCGCAAAATCTTCTGGACGAAACCCCTCGACCCCTTCCACCTCGGTGGCGCTGATCAGCGACCCGTCCAGAGCGTAAGTCCAGCCGTGATAGCCGCAGCGGAACAACTTGCGCGTCCCGCAGCCTTCGGCGGGCGGCCCGGCACGATGGCGGCAAACATTGTAAAAACCGCGCACTCGGCCATCATTGCCCCGCACCAGCAGCAGCGGCTCATCCACCAAGTCTGTGGTGAAGTAGTCCCCCGGATTCTTGATCTGATCCCGATGCCCCACCACCTGCCAGGTCCGGCTAAAGATCGCGATCTTCTCCGCGACAAACGCCCCATCCTCGGTATAGAGCGAAGACGGCAGAGTCCAGGCGCGGGCGATATCGTCGTCTATGAAAATAGAAGAATCACCTCGAGGAATCACCATAAAGAAAAGACGGGTTTTTCGGGATTTAGCTTTGTTGCCTGCCACCCGCTCCGTATTCTACGGCAGCCATGAGACAAACACATATTTCCCGCAAGAGTCCGCCGGGCAGGCGTTCTCATCGCAGTGCCGGTCTGTGCCAAAGTGACACGAATTGTCATCATCCGCGACGCAATTTGGCACAACCCATATCAGGAAAGGCTCTAGAATAGGACTATAGTTTGTCCTCCTACTGAAAATAAGAGGATTGCGGCTTTTTCGCCCCGAACCAAGGTAACTGGCGAACGTGGCACAGCAAGTGCGAACATCTATCCCGACTGAGTCAGACCATGACCAGCAAGAAATCAAGAAACTCTAAAACGAGGAGAATTCAAGAGATGCGGAAACAACAGAAAGGCTTTTCACTGATTGAGCTGCTGATCGTGGTGGCAATCATCCTGATCATCGCAGCGATCGCGATTCCTAACTTGATGCGTGCGCGTATGGCTGCCAACGATTCGTCCGCGGCTGCTTCTGAGCACACCATCATCGTCGGCGAAGTCGGCTACCTGGGCGCTTATCCCGCCACTGGTTATGCCAACCTGGCCTCTTTGGGCGGAGCAGCTTCGCCTTGCGTTCCCGCGGTTGCCACTGGTTGCTTGATCGATAACAACCTGGCCACCAACGGCGGCGGCAACGGTAAGAGCGGCTACACCTTCGCTGCAGTACCGGGCGGAACCGCGACGACTGGCTGGAACTTCTACACCACTGCGCAGCCTCTTTCGAACGTCACCGGCACCAAGGCTTATTGCTCGGTTGACGACGGCGTGCTGCGTTGGGGCGGCGCTGGCGTGATCGTTGCGCCGGGCGCTTACTCGACCTGCCAGGGCTGGACACCGCTCCAGAACTAACCTGACAATCGGCTAGTACCCTCACGGGTACGAAGTCTGAGGGCAGCGGATCAAATCCGCTGCCCTTTTATATTTTTGTTTTCATCCGTGGTTCTCATCCTTGATGTTCTCATCCGGAGATAAACTGCTTTGTGATCTTCTTCCCACTGACAATTTCTGTCACTCAAGTATGCTAATTCTTGACGCTATACAATAATCCTTCCGCTTTCCCCTTCAACGGCATCGGTGAAACCCAGATTTCAGGCCCTTTGTAAACCCTGTCCAGGTTGGACCCATGCGTGCTAATCATTAGACGTTCTTAATTCTTTTTTTTTGCTATTTGCACTTTCACCCTAGGGTGGGGATCAATAAATGACAAAAACAATACAAAAAGGCTTTTCTCTGATTGAACTGCTGATCGTCGTAGCCATCATCCTGATCATTGCAGCGATCGCGATTCCTAACTTGATGCGTGCACGTATGGCTGCCAACGATTCGTCCGCAGCTGCTTCCGAGCACACCATCATCGTCGGCGAAGTCGGTTACCTGGGCGCATATCCCGCCACCGGCTATGCCACGCTGGCTCGTCTGGGCGGAGCCGCTTCGCCTTGCGTTCCGGCGGTTGCCACTGGTTGCCTGATCGATAACAACCTGGCCACCAACGGCGGCGGTAACGGTAAGAGCGGTTACACTTTCGCGGCAGTACCGGGCGGAACCGCGACCACCGGCTGGAACTTCTACACCACCGCAGCACCGCTTTCCAACGTCACCGGCACCAAGGCTTATTGCTCGGTTGACGACGGCGTGTTGCGTTGGGGCGGCGCGGGCGTGATCGTTGCGCCGGGCGCTTACTCGACCTGCCAGGGCTGGACACCGCTGCAGAACTAACCGCAGATCGGAGCACGTTATAAAAATCAAAGGGCGGCGGACTTAATCCGCTGCCCTTTTTATTTCTTGGTAAAGCTGCCAATCTGTTCTTAAAGTCCGATTTGCCGTTCCATTTTGGAAAAAATGTTCGTTCTTGCCGTTCCCGGTAATCGCTACCGTTACGGCCGTAACCACGGGTTCAGGCCAGGTTGGAGCAAAAAGTGCGACAGTTTCCAGTGGCACAGGTACAGTTCTGCGCTGGCTGAGAATTGCTCATCCGGCAAAAAAGGAACCCAATGACTTCAACGCGAAGACAGAACCGACAGAGCGGCTTTTCACTCATCGAATTGCTGATCGTGGTTGCCATTATTCTGGTCATCGCTGCCATTGCAATTCCAAATCTGTTGCGAGCCCGCATGGCGGCAAATGATTCATCCGCGGCCGGATCCATTCACGCCATCAACGTGGCCGAGACTGCTTATTTCGGTACCTACCAGGCCACCGTCGGCTTTCCCGCGACTTTGGTCCCATTGGGCGGTGCCATTCCCTGTGTGCCCAACGTTGGAACCGCTTGTTTGATCGATGACAATTTGGCTACCAATGGCGGGGGTGTCGGCAAGAGTGGGTACTCCTTCGCCGCTACGGGTTTCAACGCCGGGGGCGGCGTGGTCAACAATGAGTTCTATGCCACTGCAACTCCCAACAGCAATCTGACTGGAACTCGCGCCTACTGTTCATCGGACGATATGGTGGTTCGTCTTCAGCCCTCGGGCAACGTAAGCCTGGTGGCCAGCTATTCGGCCTGTCTGGGCTTGACGCCGATGAATAATTAGCCGCCGTCGCTCGCGCGACGCCAGCTTCGAATCTCGGCGGAAGCCCCGATCTCTGGCAGGTTGACACCTCAGTTACTTTGTCTCTTTCCTGATTTTCCATACATTGGGAACTGAATTACTTTTTCAGGAAGGCCTTGTGATCAGCTCCCCGCCCCAAACCGAAAGCGATCGGCAGTCTGGGGCGGCTACATTCCTGGTAGCCTCATCCCATGAACCGGCCTGGCTCACCTGGTTGGCCGTTTTGTTTTCCTGCGCGGTCCGCATTGCCTTCATCGGATTTCTTCTGCTGACCTCGGTATATTGTCTGCTGGTGTCGGTCCCGTTCTCCTACTTTGGATTTATTCACAATCCATTGCTGGCATGGCTGCCAACATTTGTTCGTTTGCACGGAATTCTCTACGGCGTCTTGCTAGCGGCTCTCGCTGTAACTCTCATTCCTCAACTGCGCTTGAAGTCCACTCGCAACGCGGTCCTCGGATTTCTGGCTTTTAATCTGTGCGCCGCCATTTACCTGTGGCGCACCGACGCGCTGGCGGGACTGCAACTGGATCTTCGAAGTTACGTCTGGAGCATGATGGCGCTGTTCCCGCTGGCGTGGCTGGCGGCGATCGATTTGTCGGGGAAAAGAGTCTGGCTCCGCTCTGCGCAGCATGGCCCGCTCGATTTGGCGAGAACCACTGTGGCTGCCATACTTGCCTGTGCCGTCTTTGCCGCATCTTCTGCACTGCATGGTGTTTTCGAAGGCGCCAATCTTCCCGGCGGCACGGCGCTTCGCGGTTTCGCCGCCAGCCTGTGCTTTCACCTTGTCATCTTTACCGCCGTCGGACTTGTTCTTGGCTTTATCCGGTTCGCCTCTGGCCGCACTCCATGGCCCCAGCTACTCAACTTCGTGCTTCCGCGAGTTCTAGCCGCGTTGCTCCTCACAGAACTGCTGCGCTCGCTGGTCCTTCCCACGATTTCGTTCGAAGGAACCCAAGCTACTATCTTCGCCTTGATCGTCTCAGCTGTCGCAGTGCTCTCCAGCACTGTCCTGGCTGCAACCTGGCAGTCGCGCGGTAATAGCGGACTTCCGGTAAACGCTGCGGGAAAACTTTCCATCTTTTGGTGGACTTTCGCACCGTGCGCCTTTTTCGCCGCCGCCTATGCCATTCCGGCATGGCTGGGCCGCAATGACTGGGACTTTGTTCTGCAGAGAATGGCGGTCATCGGCCTGTGGCTGGTGGCTCTTCATATGGTTCGCTTCACCAGCATCCGCCTGCAAGGCAATCGAGCAAGAACCGCAACATTTCTGGCGCTGGCGATTGCGGGCGCAGGATTTGCGGCTTATGCCAAACGAGCTCTCTACAATCCCGAGCCTTCTCCTCTATCGCAGGAGGTCTTTGACTCCTACGCGGGCTCCGACATCTCATTCAAAACTGCTTATGACATTCTCTCGCGCCCAGTCGACAACCAGGCTTACCGCCTGTTCTACGATTTCCTGAAGCAACACACCAATCTCGGACGCGATGTAAATGTCGGACCTGCGGACGTGCGCCTCGTCTCCCGTCTGCTACCTACGCCCGGGATCAAGCCCAATATTTTCTTTTTCGTAATCGACAGCCTACGGCCGGATTTCGTCTCTGCCTACAATTCCGCTGTTGACTACACACCCGAGATCGGCCGCTTCGCCGGCGAGAGCATTGTTCTGGAAAATGCATTTACGCGCTATGGAGGCACGGCTCTTTCCGAGCCCGCCATCTGGACCGGCACCCTGCAGTTGCATAAGCAATACATTGAGCCGTTCTATCCCATGAACAATTTGCAGAAGCTGCTGCAGACCGATGGCTATCACAGCTACGTCAGTGTGGATCCGATTCTTCATACCATTTTGCAGCCCAGCGCTTCGATTACGGAACTCGATAAGAACACGAAGTCCTGGGGCGATCTGGACTTCATCCCCACGCTGAGCGAATTGAAAGCGCAGCTCGACGCGCGCACCGACCGGACCCAACCGATCTTCGCTTACACCCAACCGCAGAACGTGCATACCCTCACCTTGGAGCGCTCAAGAATTAAAGGTGGCAGAAAAGCAGCCAGCATCTCTGAACTGCGTAAAATGGATGCCGCCTTCGGCGAATTTGTTAGCTTTCTCAAGCAGCGTGGACTCTACGACAACAGCATCATCATTCTCACCGCTGACCACGGCGACTGCTATGGAGAGTTTGGCCGCTACGGACACTCCGACTTCCTGGTTCCACAGGTCATCCGAATTCCACTCATCATTCACCTGCCGGCGCAACTGCGGGAAAAACTAGTGTGGGATCCGCATCGCGTCGCCTTCACCACCGACATCACTCCCAGCCTTTACTACCTTTTAGGACACCGGCCCATTCTTAATAATGAAATGTACGGGCGACCGATCTTCACCGAAAGCCAGCAGGAACAACGGGCTTACGAACGCTCGCACTACCTGCTCGCCTCCAGTTATGCCCCGGTCTATGCCATGCTCGGCAGCGAAGGTCAGTCTCTATTTATCGTCGACGCCGTAAACTCCAGAAACTACTATTACAACTTGCTTGCGGACCCCCTTGGCGCCCACAATCATGTAACGGTACAGGTGCGAAATGAAAATGAAGCGCTCATTCGCCAGCAGTTGGGGCTGATCGATAACCTCTACAGCTGGCATCCGGAGCCGGGCAAACCATAAGGAGATCAGGACTTCTCTATCTCGCACGGACAGCGCTCGTTACGGGGTTGTTGGTCCATTTACCTTCGTAACCATCCATATAACGATGCGGTCTTTACTCCCCATCGGTTTTGCATATAATTTTCTCAGACAAGTGAACGATTCAATCTTCCGCAGCGACGACTATCTGCCATGCCAGCGATAGAAATTCTTGGATTGGAAAAGACTTACAACGTGGGCTTCTGGAGAAAGCGGCCGAAGCGCGCTCTGCATCCGCTCAGCTTCACGGTTGAAGATGGAGAAGTTTTTGGCTTCCTCGGCCCCAACGGCGCCGGGAAAACGACCACTCTGAAACTCCTCATGGGATTGGTCACACCGACCGCCGGCTCCGCCCGCATTCTTGGACGCGAATGGACTGACCCATCAGTAAAAGCGCAGATCGGCTTCCTTCCTGAGCAGCCGTACTTTTATGACTACTTAACCGCCCACGAGTTGCTGGAATACTACGGTCAACTCTCCGGCGTTCCCGCCAAAGACCGCAAGCAGCGCGTAGAGAAAGTGCTGGATCAAGTGGGATTGCGCGATGTCCGCGGAGTTCAGTTGCGCAAGTTTTCTAAAGGCATGTTGCAACGTGTGGGAATCGGGCAGGCGATTCTGCACGATCCCAAGCTCGTATTCTTTGACGAGCCCATGTCAGGCCTTGACCCCATGGGCCGCCGGGAAGTGCGCGACTTGATGGAGCAATTAAAGCACGAAGGCAAGACCGTATTCTTCTCCACGCACATTCTTTCCGACGCCGAAGCGCTCTGCGATCGTGTCGCCGTCATCCATAAAGGCGAATTGCGAGACGTAGGCGCGATCGAAACCTTGACTTCCAGCGTGTTGGGAAAAGTGGAGGTGATCTGGCAGGGCTCGCAGGTGCCGGCCTCGATCAAAGCGCTTGGGATCGAGTGCCACGTGACCGGCGATCGCGTCCGCGCCATCATCAACGAGAATCAGCAGGATGCGATGATTGACGCCCTGCGGCGCGAACGCCAGCGCCTGATCGCCATCATTCCAATGCGCACCTCGCTCGAAGCTTACTTTGTGGAAAAGTTGCGGCGCGCCGAAACCACGGCCGGGAGCGTGGCATGAGAACCCGCATCGGTTACATTGCCGCAAACACCTTTCGCGAAGCGGTCCGAGACCGCGTGCTTTACAACCTGATCGCCTTCGCGCTGCTGCTGTCGGGTGCAGCCATTCTGGTAGGCCAGATCTCGATCGAAATCGAAAAGCTGGTTGTTATCAACCTGGGCCTCACCGCCGTCTCGTTGTTCGGCGTCGTGATTGCCATCTTCATCGGCATCGGCCTGGTCTCTAAAGAAATTGAGAAGCGCACCCTCTACACCGTACTTTCCAGGCCGGTGCGAAGATGGGAGTTCATTGTTGGCAAGTTCTTTGGACTTGCGGGAACTCTGGTAGTGAACACGTTCTTCATGGCGATCGGCGTCTTCGCCGCGCTGTTCTACGTCTCGCACAAGTTCGTGCGCGCGGACGGGCTGATTCTGGTCGCGCTGTATTTCATCATTCTTGAATTCCTGATCATCTGTTCGCTGGCGCTGTTGTTCTCGTCATTCTCGTCGCCGTTGCTCTCAGCGGTCTTCGCCTTCTCGCTGTTCGTTATTGGCAGCTTTGCCGAAGACCTGCGCAACTTCGCCAAAATGGCGCACGGGATTTCGGGCTGGCTGGCGACGGGCGCGGCTTATCTGGTGCCCAACTTCTCGGCCTTCAATGTGATCACATCCATTGCGCACGAACAACCCGTGGCTCGGCAACTCATCCTGCAGAACTCGCTCTACGCTTTTTTCTATGCGGCTATGGCTTTGAGCGCCGCGGTGCTGATCTTTGAGCGGCGGGATTTGAAGTGAGGGTTCAGTACCTAGTACCCAGTACCTAGTATCTAGTACCAGTTGGTTGGGAACGAACCGAGATAGCTTGCTGTTGGGTGGGTACTGGATACTGGATACTTGATACGGGCAGTTAGGTTTCCCAATGAAGCCACGTCAGAAAACCACGGTGATCGCGAGCACACTCCTCATCGTGTCGCTGGCAGCGAGTTCGTTTCTGCTGCGCAGCATTGACCGGCTGCGTCCGCAAGCTACGCTGGACGAAGTGTTGTATCTCAGTTCGCCCAAGGTGATCAAGCGCGCCAGCCTGGGTTATGACGGCTTGATGGCCTGTATTTACTGGACGCGCGCGGTACAGTACTTCGGTTATCGTCATCACTTCGATGCGCAAAGCTATAACCTGCTGGCACCCCTGCTCGAAATCACCACGCATCTCGATCCTCACATGGTGGTGGCTTACGAGTTCGGCAGCAGCTTCCTGGCCCCCAAGCCGCCTCACGGCGCTGGACAGCCGGAAGCGGCGATCAAGCTGATGGAATACGGCATCGAGAACAATCCCGACAACTGGCGGCTGTACTACGATCTGGGCTTCGTTTACTACATGGAGCTCAACGAATACAAGAAGGCTGCGGAGGTCTTCGAGCGTGGATCGCATGTTCCCAACGCGCATCCCTTCATGAAGATCTTCGCGGCGCAGATGGCGCAACATGCGGGCGAGTATCAAACCGCGCGCATGCTATGGTCAGCGACTTACCAGACCACGCAGGACGAGCAGATTAAGCAGAATGCAGTCGAGCATCTGCGGGCGCTGAGAGTCGACGAAGATGTTGAGCACCTGCAGGAAGCGGTCACACGCTTCGGCGAGCGTACTGGACGCCTGCCGGCGAGCATGGCCGAACTCGTTGCGGCGGAAGGACTGGCGGGAGTTCCAGCGGATCCGGATGGACATCAATACAAGTTGACGCCGGAAGGGCGGGTTGAAGTGCTCGTGCCGGATGACTTCCCTTTCGCCACGAAGGGTTTGCCTCCGGGATATAAACCTCCAGTCAAGTTTCACGCGGCGGCGCAGTAGCATACCTCTCTCTTTCCTCTGCATTCGACTTCGGACGATCGCTTATCATGGCGGAACATGCGCAGGACCGAGTCTTTCCCTTCAATCTCTCTTGCTCAATCGATGCGGCGCTGGTGGCAAGAGATTGCCCAGCGCGAAGGAAGCTTCGCAGCCACGCGGCAATTGGCGGCGGCGCTGTGGGAGTTTGCGCGGGATTCAACTCCGGAGCGGCGCCGGCTGCGTTACGGAGATGCTGATTACGACTGGGAGCATCGCGTGAATACGACCAGCGCGGCGGTTGGCTGGCGGGACCGCTTGCTGGGAGTGTTCCACTCTCCGTACCAGCCAACAGAAGCTTCGCTGTTTCACGAGATGCTGGATGGGCTGCAACAGCAGGCTCAACTGGACTTTGGTATATTCACCTTCATCGATATTGGATCGGGGAAGGGACGAACGCTCTTGATGGCTTCGGACTATGCCTTTCGCAGGATCATGGGCGTGGAACTTCTGCCGGCGTTGCATCGGGCGGCGGAAGAAAATTTGAGCAAGTATCAAAGCGCATCGCAGAAGTGCTTTGTGCTGGAAGCGATCTGCGCGGATGCGAGTGAGTTTTCTTTTCCGGCGGAGCCGCTGGTGCTTTATCTTTTCAATCCGCTGCCGGAGGCGGGGTTGAAAAAGATGGTGGCGAACCTGGAAGAGGGTCTGCGGTCGCATCCGCGAGCGGTGTATGTGATCTATCACAATCCTCTGATCGAGAGGGTATTGAGCGAGAGTGAGGCGTTAAAAAAAATTGGTGGAACGCATCAGTATGCGGTTTATGGGTCGGAGGACTGACGTCGCAGATGGGGTAGGGGTGCGGATCTCGAGAAATTTTTTTGACGGATCAATCCCGCTAAAGTATTGCAAATGCAGCAGTTGCGGAATTCGGTCTTGACCGAGATCCGGCTAAAATATTCCATCTAAACGAGTTAGCCGCAAAATATTCAAAGTAAAAGAGTTAGCGAACCGGAATAACTAGTTTTACATTCGATTCTTGAATTTCAAAGAGAGTGTGCCCCGGCGCGTTACGCGCTCCACAGGGAAAGTTTGTATGAGCTTAGCGCAAGAGAGAAATTAAAGATGTGACGAGTAAACATGAAAGGGATGTGGAAAACTATTCGGTACGTGGTAAGCTCTTTTTTCGAAGTCGCATTATCCCCTCCTTGCGTTGATAGAAGGCAGGTCCAGCATGAATTTCTCAGCCTCGTTTTTCCGTGGTCGCGTTTTCCTGACCGCAGTAAGATTACTCCTTTTCCTTGCAATTGACGCCAACGCTTGGGGGCAGTTTGAAACTCGAGCGACCAATCCATTTCCCGAAGGTGCCTACTCCGTCGCTGCTGGCGACTTTAATCATGACGGCAATCTCGACGTAGTCATGACGGTAATTAACGGATTCGCGGTCGCGATGGGGAACGGGGATGGAACTTTTCAGAAGGCCGTGTTCTATCCAACGCCACTTTCCTATTTCCTGGCAGTAGCTGACTTTAATCAGGATGGCAATCTCGACGTCGTTGTCGCCAACCAAGTCACTCCCGCAACTGTAAGTGTGTATCTGGGGAACGGAGACGGAACGTTTAAGGCTCAACCCGTTATCTCAAGTACAACCAGTCCCAATTATTTCGTGGCGACGGGTGATTTCAATGGAGATGGCAGACCGGATATTGTTGTAATTGACCCCCCGCATATTAGCCTGCTTCTGGGAAACGGGGATGGTACGTTTGGCCCTCCTAGCGATAACGATTCCTTTCTCGGCGCTATATGGATGGCGGTTGCCGATTTCAATAACGACCACAAGCCGGATGTGCTGGTCACAGGAAAGTTCGGAACGAGTTACACCATCGGGGTGCTGCTCGGCAATGGCGACGGCTCATTGCAAAATGCCACTACACAATTGGCACAGTACGTACCGGCATCGGTAGCTGCTGGGGACCTTAACCGCGATGGGAAGATGGACGCGGTCCTCGGTTACGATCTTGGTGGCATCGCTGTCTTGTTAGGCAACGGTGACGGCACCTTGCAGCCACCCACTATTTACAATACGACGGGCCTTGGTGGGGGCCAAGTAGTGGTCCACGACTTGAACCTCGATGGCAAGGTGGATGTCGCGGTGCCCAGCAGCCTAGGCTATCAGAACGGTCCCGCAGGGGTTGATGTGTTCTGGGGAAACGGAGACGGTACATTTCAGCCGGCGCAGCTTTTTGAATCCAATGTTTCCGGGACGCCAATGGTCGGTGATCTCAACGGAGATCGACTTCCGGATCTCGCGTTGGGAAACTCCTTGTACGGCGCCGTTACGCTGCTTAACACCGGCGTGGTCAGCTTGTCTCCCACAATCCCGCCTGCATTTTTGGCGCAGCTTATCAACACGAAGAGTTCTCCTCAGACAGTAACCTTGACCAACCTCGGAAAGTCGACGCTATCGATTAGTTCGATCAAGGTGTCGGGGCCATTTAAGTCGAGCAACAGTTGCGGGAAATTCCTCGCGACTGGTGCCCATTGCACGATCAGCACCTTGTTTCAGCCAACCACTACTGGTTCGTTAACCGGGCTCGTAACACTGATCGATAGTGCCTCGACGAAGCCACAATTCATCGAGTTACTTGGAGCGGGAACGGCGATAAAGCTTTCACCTAGCAGTCTGAACTTTAGTGGCCAGAAGGTCGGCACGAAGAGCGTACCGCAGGCTGTAACGGCGACGAACGTTGGCGATAGCTCGATACAGTTCGGCAGCGTATCTATCATTGGGACCGACTGGAATGACTTTTCGGAAACCAATACATGCACTGCGCAGGCGCTGCAACCTGGAGCAAGTTGCACAGCCACGGTGACGTTCGACCCCACCCAGACAGGTGCGCGCAACGCCTCGATCAACTTTACTCAGAAAAATCAGCCTGCGGCCAGCCCACAGCCCGTCACACTGACGGGTACGGGAGATTAATGTAGAGAACAACGGGAGGCAGCGCTACGCCGGGCCTCTCTGGTCGGATCGGAACCTCAGGCGCTAGTGTCTGAAGACACACTGCGCTGGGATGCCGAGGGTGCTGTTTCCGACCATGTCGTCGACGATCGCTACGGACCCGTTTGCGCCGCTTATGACGTACCCCGGGACTGTGCCGCTTCCGACATTTTCGTCACCCTGTATCTGAGAACCCTTGGCATTTGTCTCTCCTCACAAGCTTGGATGGGAAGGAGACGAAAATATAGGTCAAAAGGGGCGCGCGGTCAACGGAAAGGTAACCTTCTCCCGTTGGCTGAGCGTTTGAAGGACTAGGAGCAGCGGAAAATATCCGCCCTATCCCTACTTGCTGGCCAGGGCGTCTTTGATGGCGGAGTCGTAGACGGCGAAGGGGACGGCGCCGACGATGCGAACTCCGGCGATTTCGGTTTTGTCGGACTTGCCGATGATGAAGCTGGGGGTGCCGCTGATGCCGAGCGCTCCGGCGTCGGCGGTGTCTTTTTTGATGGCTTCGGTGAACTTCTTTTCCTTGAGGCAGGCGCTGTAGGCGGGCATATCCAGATTGATTTTTTGGCCGTACTTCAGGAGAGCGTCGGGGCCGAGATCGGTGGCGGTGTCGAGCATCATGGCGTCGCGCATTTCCCAGAATTTATTCTGCTCTCCGGCACAGCGGGCGGCCACGGCGGCGCCGGGGGCGTTGGGATGGAAATCGAGCGGGAGGTCGCGGCTGACGAAGCGGACTTTGCCGGTGTCGATGTATTCCTTCTTCAACTGGGCGAAGCTTTCGGTTTCAAAGCGGCGGCAGAAGGGACACTGATAGTCGGTGAACTCGACCATGGTGACGGGAGCGTCTTCGCGTCCCATGGCGAACCATCCGGTGCCGACGCTCATCTTAACGTGTTCGTTGGCGGCGGGGGCGGCAGGAGCTGCGGCGGCGCGAGTGGCGGGCGGGTTCAGCAGCAGTTGATGGATGGACTTGAGTTCGTTGAGGATGGCGTCGGCCTGATCGCGGGTCATGCCTTCTGGCATGTTGATGGTGACGGACTCGGCTTTAACGGACTTAGAGGCCGCGTTCGTCTTGGTGCCGACCGCTGCGGGCGAGGCTGACTTCGCCGGTGCAGGGGCCGGTGCAGGGTTCGGTGCAGACGGAGCACTCTGCCCTATCGCCATCAAGCTGCACATTACTATAAGAAATGCTGGACGAACCATATTCTTCCTTCTCGGCTTAAGAAACAGGGAAAGATACCTCCGTTTTATTTACGGCCCCCCTGAACGGCGAAGCCCATCGTGCGATCAGTCTACCACCCACCCTTCCGCGAAGGATGGGCTTCCACTGAATTGGGTGGTGCAAACGGAAGGCAGGGCCACCGGTCCAAGAATGCACCTCCCGTCGATTCGTTCCCTCCCAATCAATTGCAAATTCCGGTTACAGGGTTACAGGTGCCTGAGCTACAAACCACAGGCTGTCCGACGCAAACCCCCGCTGAGCAGAAGTCGCCCACCGTGCAGGCATTCCCGTCGTTACATGTTGTCCCGTTCGGCTGGGTAGGATTGGAGCAAGTTCCAGTGTTGGGATCGCGGGTTCCAGCGACGTGGCACTGGTCGAGGGCGGTGCAAGGTGGCGCCGTCGTGCAGGCGCCGCTGCTGCAGATTTGGCCGCCGGTGCAGACGTTGCCGCAAGCGCCGCAATTGTTGGGGTCGCTGTTGGTGTTCACCTCGCAACCATCCGCGGGATTCTGATTGCAGTCCCTGAAGCCTGGGTTGCAGGTTTGGATGGCGCAAGATCCGGACTGGCAGGTAGGAGTTCCATTGGGGACATTGCAAACGTGGGTGCAAAATCCGCAGTTGTTGGGGTCGGTCTGCTGATTTACACACACGCCTAAGCAGTTATTCAGCCCAGCCGGGCAAGTGCATTGGCCGTTGGAGCAAATGTCCCCGCTAATGCAAGCCTTACCGCAGGTACCGCAATTGTTGGGATCGGTCGCCTCGTTCACACAGGTATTGCCGCACAAGGTCTGTCCGGCCGGGCAGGTAGAGCCGCAGATGCCACCGGTGCAAGTGTTGCTGGAGCATTGCGAGGGCGAAGTGCAGGCGGCGCCATTCGGCAAGAGAGTTGCGCAAGCGCCAGCACTGCACTGGGTACCTGATTGGCAGACGTGGCCGCAAGCGCCGCAGTTGTTGTTGTCGGTGAACTCGTTCACGCAGGTGTTGCCGCAAAACGTTTGTCCGGCAGGACAGGAAGTGCAAACTCCGCCAATGCAGCTTTGACCGCTGGAGCACTGCGCTGACGTGGTACAGGAGATGGCTCCCGTGCAGGCTCCGCCGGTGCAGGCCTGACCGCTGGAGCAGGCGGTTCCGCAATTGCCGCAGTTGGAGGGATCGGCGGAAGTGGTGGTGCAGAATCCGTTGCAGGAAGTGCCGGAGCAGGCGTCGGTGTCTCCGGCGGCCTGCATTTTGTATTCGACCAGAAGATTTGCATCTGCGCCGGTGTTGGTGGCGCAGGTGGAACCGGTGCGCAGGGAGGCTTGGAGAACGTCGCCGGCGTTGAAGGTCATGACCATGGCGCCGGTGTCGGACCAGTTCTGGCCGGGGGTGAGGACGAGGTCTTGACCCTTGGTGCTGTTAGTGAGGCGGAATACTGCGGCGGGGCAGGCTGCTCCGGTGGGAGTTTTTGCGACTGCGGCTATGCGCAGAACGGTGATGGCTTGGTCGAGGGTGAACTGGCCGCCGACCCAGGTTCCGGTGAGGTTGCCGGGATAGAAGGAGGGGAAGATCATGCGGGCGTTCATGTCGCCGCTGAGTCCCTGCGGGCCAGCGGGACCTGGCGCACCGTCCATTCCGTTGGTTCCGTTCAAACCATTGATTCCGGGAGAGCCTTGGGGGCCGGTATTGCCTTGAGGGCCGGGAGGGCCTTGGGCTCCGGGCGTTCCGGCGGGGCCGGTGGATCCGGGAGCACCGGGGGCTCCGGCAGCGCCCATTTGCGCCATCAATACCCACTGGGGATTCATGTCAGGAGTTGTCGAACTGGAGGCGATGGCTGTGGTCGCGTCGTAGGTGGAACCTTGATAGGTAGCGACGTCGTAAGCGTTGTACTGCGAGGAAGGATTAAAGGGGCCGGTAAAGTTGAACCCGGTGCCGTTGGTTCCTTGAGCGCCGTCGTTTCCGGCGGGGCCTTGCGGGCCTGTGAGTCCCACTGGGCCAACTGGGCCGATCGGGCCAGTGGCTCCGGTGTTCCCTGTTGGACCGATTGGGCCGACTGGGCCGATTGCACCTGTATTTCCTGTGTCACCTTTGGGACCGACTGGTCCGGTAGCGCCAGTGGCTCCGGTGTTGCCGGTCGGACCGATGGGACCTACTGGGCCGATTGCGCCTGTATTTCCTGTGTCACCTTTGGGACCAACTGGCCCGGTAGCGCCTGTGGCTCCGGTGTTGCCAGTCGGACCGATGGGACCTACTGGGCCGATTGCGCCTGTATTTCCTGTGTCACCTTTGGGACCAACTGGCCCGGTAGCGCCTGTGGCTCCGGTGTTACCAGTCGGACCGATGGGACCTACTGGGCCGATTGCGCCTGTATTTCCTGTGTCACCTTTGGGACCAACTGGCCCGGTAGCGCCAGTGGCTCCGGTGTTGCCAGTCGGACCGATGGGGCCGACTGGGCCGGTTGCGCCGGGCGAACCTTGAGGGCCTTGTGGACCCTGCGGTCCGGTCGCGCCTGCCGGGCCGTTTAGGACAATTTCCAACTCCGGCTGATGGGCGGTGAAAATGCTCTCCTTGGAATCGAAGGAAAAGCTGCCGGTACTTGTAGTCATCGCCAAAGCAATACCGTTATTCGCGATAGTTCCGTTTTGCCAACCTTGCACCAAAGAAGTGATATCGACCAAAACGAACTGGTTGACCTTGCTGACTGCGACGGGATGGCCGCCAGTGGCAGATGCGCCGAGCGTGGGCGCGTTGCTGTAGGTCAGCGTGCTCTCGGACCAAGACTTGTTGAGCTGATAGACATCGAAGCTGCCGTTGGCGACCAGGGCGTCTACGTAGAGGCGCAACGTGGCCTTGCTGACGGTTGCACCGGCAGGCACGGTGCTGAGATTGAATTGAAGGTAGGCGTTATTTCCGCCGGTTTGCACGACCAGCAGGATGGCGCTGCCGTAATTCACTCCGGTGAAGTTGTGTGCGGAGTTCGAGTAGGTGTCGGCGGTGGGGGGAGCGGATTGAGCCAGGAGTGCGGAAGACAGGAGAAGGACAGCGGCGGCCAGACCGATACACGTACGTTTCATTTGGAATCCTCTCAGCGCTGACTACTGAATGTTGCTTGGAGCCATCGGGCCAGTCCGCCCGCTGAGGAGGTCCCACTACCCTAACCGCGTGTCGACGAAGGGCACGCGTGACTGTTGACCGCCAGAGTCCGCTCGAAAAGCGGCGCTGGAGGCCGAGAGGAAGAGTACGGGGTCGAGAATAGGGTGTCAAGAAAAAAGTGGGATTGATAGGAAGAGTCGGCCAGATCGGGAACGAGTGGAATCTCTTACATGGTGCGGGCTCGGGAAGTTGCATGAAGTCGCGGCGGAATGTGCTGCCTGCTGAAATTAGATTGAGAAGGAAGCGGGGCAGCTTTTCGATTTGTTCAAAATTTCGAGCCCTCGCGCATTCGGATTCCTTCCCCATGCCGCTTGTTCAATCTGGATTTACACTGGACTGATGACGACTAGCACGCTCAATTCCCTCTCCCGGGCCGCGTCCGCTTACTTGCGATCTGCCATGCACCAGCCGATTCAATGGCATGAGTGGGGCGAAGAGGCGTTTGCAACGGCGCGGGCGGCAAACAAACCCATGCTGCTGGATATTGGCGCGGTGTGGTGCCACTGGTGTCACGTGATGGACCGCGAGTCGTACGACGATGCGGAAGTGGCGGCGATTGTGAATGAGAATTTTGTGGCGGTGAAGGTGGATCGGGATGAGCGTCCGGATATTGACAGCCGGTATCAGGCGGCGGTGAGCGCGGTAAGCGGGCAGGGAGGGTGGCCGCTGACGGCGTTTCTGACTCCGGATGGGAAGCCGTTTTATGGCGGGACTTATTTTCCGCCGACGGATGGGTACGGGCGTCCCAGCTTTAAGCGGGTTCTGCTGAGCATTGCGGCGGCTTACAAAGAAAAGAACGGCGATGTGATGGAGCAGGCCAAGATGGTGGAGAGCGCGATTGCGCAGGCGGAGTCATTTGCCGGACGGGACGGGAAGGTTTCTGCTGGAATTATTTCTGCGATTGAAAAGTCGGCGTTCGGCATGTTCGATGCGACGCATGGAGGGTTTGGACAGGCTCCGAAGTTTCCGCATCCTTCAGCGTTGGATTTGTTGATTGAGAGATACGCGCGGAAGGTTAGAAGCGCAGAAAATTCAGAGTCCCAGTCCCCACCCTCTCGCGAAGAACGCGAGAAGGATGGGGCACCCGACCTCTTAAATTTGATCACGACTACGCTGGAGCATATGGCGAATGGCGGGGTTTATGACCAGTTGGCGGGAGGGTTTCATCGTTACTCGGTGGACGAACGCTGGGTGGTGCCACACTTCGAGAAGATGTGCTACGACAATTCTGAATTGCTGAAGAACTACGTGCATGGGTATCAGGCTACGGGGTCGGATTTTTTTGCCAGCGTGGCGCGCGACATCATTCGCTGGATGGATGAATGGTTGAGTGACCGTGAGCGCGGCGGTTTCTACGCTTCGCAGGACGCTGACATTTCGATGGATGACGATGGCGACTATTTCACCTGGACGCTGGAGGAAGCACGGGCTGTGCTGACCGAGGAGGAAGGGCAGGCAGCGGCGTTGCGCTATGACATCAACGAAGTCGGAGAGATGCATCACAATCCGGCAAAGAATGTGCTGTGGGTGCGCCTGCCCATCGAAGCGGTAGCCGCCAAGATGAATCTGAGCAGCGAGCGGGTGCAAGGATTACTTGATTCCGCGAAGAAGAAGATGTATGCGGCGCGGCTGCAGCGGACGACTCCTTATGTCGACAAGACGGTTTACGTGGGATGGAATGCGATGTGCGTGTCGGCCTATCTGGAAGCTGCCAAAGTATTGGGACTGGAGGAGGCTCGGCGTTTTGCGCTGCGATCGCTGGATCGGATTCTGGCGGAGGCCTGGAAGCCCGCAACGCACGGCGACGCCACACAGGGGAACCTGTTGCACGTGGTGGCGTATTCGGATCCTAAGGCGGAGCATCGCGAAGTTTCCGGACTTTTAGATGATTACGCGGCGACGGCGCTGGCTTGTCTTGACGCCTACGAGGCGACGGCGGATTTCAGCTACTTCAAATTCGGGCAAGCCTTGGGCGATGCAATGATCGCGCGATTCTTTGACTCGACCGGCGGAGGTTTTTTTGACGCCGAACCGGCGGGCGACGGAGCGAGTCTGGGGGTGCTGGGCACGCGGCGCAAGCCGCTGCAGGATTCGCCGACTCCCGCGGGCAATCCCCTGGCGGCGATTGTGTTACTACGTCTGCATCACTATACCGGCAAGGCAAACTATCGCGATCAGGCCGAGCAGACGCTGGAAACATTTGGGGGAATTGCGGAGCAGTTTGGAATCTTCGCGGCCACCTACGGAATTGCGGTGGTGCATTTCCTGGAAAATCCGGTGCAGGTGGTAATTGTGTCGGATGATGAAAAACAAGGCGCAGTATTAAACAACGTGGCGACGAAGCCGTTTGCGTTCAACAAGAGTGTGCTTCGGTTTAATACGAACCAGGTGACCGCGGGGAATCTTCCTTCCGCATTGGCGCAGACTCTGCCGAATTTGCCGCAGTTGAAATCGGGCAAGGGGTTCGCGGTTCTGTGTTCCGGAGCCAATTGCCAGCCGCCGGTTGGGGATGCGGATGAGTTGCAGAAGGCGCTAGAGGCGGCCGTCCGGAAGCGGAACTAACGCCCAAATCGAATCCGATTAAACGCGCCATCCTTTGGTACCGCGGACGGGCCCGCGGGTACACTGAAGGTCCAGGATTGTTATTTCCCCAAAAAAATAGGGCTGACGGTTTATGTATGAAGTCCGTCAGCCCGAAAATAGCGAGCCCTAGGTTCGGCCCAAGTTACTTGAAGTTACTTTGGTGATCTTGCTGCCACATCTGCCCTGCGATTAACTTCTACCTACATCGGCGGTAAGCCACTGCCGCTGCATTTGCCTTGCAATTGTTGTTGAGGTGGGCAGAGTAGAATCGGGCCTCCATCCTGGGCGGGAACCTGAGGAATGGCGGCTGCGACGTACATGCCTACTAGACCTAACATCAGGACGGAAATCCTGATCGTTCGTTTCATTAGGGTCAACTCCTTTACCGCGCCGTGATTGCCCAAAAAACTGGGCATAATGGCGCGGGAGAGGAATTATAAGGCACGAGTCAACCCCTCCGGTAACAAATCTTTACCCAGAGAGCCTAAGCCCCATTCCACTGTCGGCATTTGTACGCTAGCTTACAAACTATAATTTTGTAAATCCGGGGAAATCCGTAGTGTTTTTAAGGTATTCGCCTTAATTTCGCTGGCGATTTTTGTAAGGCTGGCTGGAATTCATAACGGCTGGAAAAAATTTACGAAATCCGAACAAGCGAGCTGCCGGACAATCCATTCGCAGAACTTTCCGTGCCAGAAAATCCCGGGCTAGCGCTTGGTTTCCATGCGATCGACCAATCCGCGCACGTTCAAGCTGCCCATGGAAGCGGCAGCCCCACGCGCAACTCCGGTCGGGACATTTTCTGTTCCGGTGGCGGTCGGCCCCTGGGTGCGAGACAGAGCTCGATCCACCATGCCTTCGAACATAGGAATGAGAGAGTCGCTGGCCGCGGGATGATGAATATCCGTGAGGCTTTGCTCCCAGCGTTGCGGCCGCAAAAGAGTTGCAGAAGCATCGCGAGCGGGACTCTTGGCCAGGGTGTAATAAATCCAGATGAGCAAGGTGGCGTTGTAGGCGAACATGTTGATCAGGTTCACGGCAACCTGGCTCATATGATCGCCGGCCCAGGATGCGATCAGAGTGAGTTCCACCACAGCAAAGGCGCCGAATCCAAGGGCGATGCCGAAGCTGTGCTGCCGCCGGCTTACTCCCAGATAGCGGGCGAAGAACAGAAGGAAAAGCACCATCCCCACTTGAATGATGCGTACGCAACGCTGGGCCGTGATGATGGCCTGTACCCATGCAGCGGTCTCGGACGAACTGGTGGAAACCGATACCACTCCTGCTACCAGCAGCATAACCAGGCCGGCCCACTTGAATAGCACGGTACCCAGATCGCGCAAGGTGTGGAAGGGACGGAAGACGTCGAGAAAGGCTTCGTGAATTACGAGAAAACCTAATGCCACGCTGACGGCCGTGCTAATCCATGAAACGTAAAACGTTGCCGGGTAGTAGTACTTAAAGGTGGAGAAGACCACGGCAAAGGTCATGATCTGGGTGACAACGTAAGCGAAGAAAAATTTGAAGGCCCGGTGCTGCGCGCGGCGGAACATAGCCACGGCAATCACCGTCTGAAAAACAGGCTGGGTGAGCCAAAGAACGTAATAAAGAATTTTGATCTTTTCGTTCATTGCAAGAAATCGATTTAGCGGTTCTTCATTGCCGGCAGTAAGAGCCAGTTGCGGCTCCCCTAAGACCGACACGGATAGTGAGTTAAGAGAAAGTTAAACCTTTTGGCCCAACTGTTCAATGTACTCAGGTAACCGAAAGTAACGTTACCTTTGAGGTAAGGGATTCACTGTATTGGAAGATGCGGGCAAAAATCAGGAGCGATCATCCCCGAGAAAAATGAAGTAGGAGGAGTTCCATAGAGTGGTGGGCAAGCTGCCGCGCGGACGGGCGGTCAGGATTATGTTGTATTCTCCGCCGCTGCCCAAGTCGATCGACCGGAGCACATCCTCCTGCAAGAAGTTGGGTGAGGGGGAAGATTTAGGTGCACCGGTGTGGGGGTTGGATCGCGGCTCGATCACGGCCAGATGCGCCAGGAATTCATGAAGATCCGTGACTCGAGCGTGACCGGGAGCGACGAAGGAAACCTCCGCATCCTGGGAGGAAAAGTGCCAGCACAGAGAAGCTACGAGTGTCACAGCCCGTTCGTAGGCGGCATCGGAGATCACGCCTTCGCGGGGATTATCGAAAACGATGCGCAGTTTGCGCTCGTCCTCGCGGCTGAACTCGCGGACCTTTAAAGACCCCGATTTGGCAGTGGCTTTCCAATCCACATGACGGGCGGAATCTTCGGGCTGATATTCGCGAATGCGGTATAAATCGGAGCCGCGGCCGCGTACGAAGCTTTCCCATTCGCCGCGCACGAGAGGCAGTATCTCCAGCATTTCGTCGGGCGGCTCGATGGCGGGATATACGAGAATTTCACGCTCCAGCGCGACATCGCGGGTCTTGGTGAGGAAGGCGAAGGGAAACCGCGTCGCCACGCCGAAACTGGATTCGCGGTAACGTCCGCGGCGATCGAAGGATAGTTGAATATCGGCGGTAAGATCGGCACCGGGGGGCAGATAGGGAAAGTAAATCATCCCTTCAAAGATTCCGGGAGTTGGGGGTGACCCCTGGACCCGGCGCACTCGCCAGTCGCGCATGCGAACCCACTGCTGTTCTGGAGGACGATTCAGCGGAAAGGAAAAAGTGGCGGGCTCCCACTTCCAGTGCTTGCGGACTTTCTTTTCTTTGCGCGCCGGCAGCACGCGAATGGAGAACGACGGTAGAAATTTCCGGGGGTTGCGGAGCGCGATGCGTCCGACGACAGGTCGCCCGGCGTAGACATGCTCCGGCAAACGGACGTCCAATTCGAGAGAACGAAGCACCAGCGCCGACACTACGCCCGAAACCAGAATCGCCGCCAGCATAGCGGCAACAACAATGTAGAGGAGATTATTTCCCGTGTTGAGGGCCGCGATGCCAATCACCAGCGTGACCAGCACATAGACTACGCCGGCGCGCGTCACCTCATAATGAAAGGTCTGGCGTAAACGCTCGATGGCGACACGGCGCGCCAGGTATGGGACAGTGACCAAACCTACGAATGCGGCCATTAGAAGCGCAGCCGAGGCCATGGCGACAGAGGCCCAGACTTTCCCGGCTTCGCCGAGAGCGGTGGAAATAAGGGCCGCGCCAAAGGCCAAGCCCAAGCCGACGAGCGCGAGCAGAAACTTGATCCAGATTTCGGCGGAGGCTGACTGCAGCCATGCCGCGCGGCCGTTCGGAGCGGGCTCAGAATTCACGGAAGAAGTGTAGGCGGTGGCCACAACTCGAGCCTAGCATCGCATTGGGAGAACGGGCAATGCCGAAGGACTTGCGGAGAAAGCCTTCGTAACCTGGCGCCGAAGCGGCGTGACGGGTTGTTTAATGTTTAGCTGCTTTGGTTGGCTTCAATCCAAAGATTTTCAGTTGCTTGTTGCTGGCAACGTATACCTTGCCGTTGGCTATGATGGGGACTTGGTTCGAATCGCCTCCCTGATTCGGCCACAAACCCGCGATGCCGCGGAAAAGTGTGGTCATGGTTGTGCCCCCGGAATCGGGATTGAAAGCATAGAGGAGAATATTCGCCGGGTTATGCGAGACCGGCCGCGAGAGCGCCCAGATGATCGGGCTGGCATTGCCATTGGAGGAGACGCTGGTGAAAAATCCGCCAAACTGCCCCGTGCTGAGGGTTGGCGACTGGGCTGCGCCCATCAATTTCGTGCTGGAGGAAGTCAGCACTTTCCAGACTTTCACTCGATTACCGCCGCTACTCACCACGCGCGCCGCGCCATCGACCGGATCTACGAAATACGACTGGCCACACCAACAAGCACCCACGGAGTAGGTGCCTAGAACATTGTTCTTGGTGGGCGAATAGCCGCCGAGATGATCTTCGTTCATGAAAAACATGTTTCCGTCTTTGCCGGCTGCCACTGCCAGATGCGGCGTGGAACCGGGTTGGTCGGGAAGGACCATGACTCCGCCGGAGCCAAAATCAGAGTCAGACTGATCGAGGCTGCCGACATTCGAGGGCGTGAACAGGTCGAGAACACTGGTCAGGTCCGGAGAAACTTTTACAACGCTTTCCTGAATGTTAGTAACGCCATCGTAGGTGGTTCCCGAGTAATCCGAATTTCCGGTAACGAAGACGATGTTGCCGGAGTCATCAGCTGCAAGCCCGTAGCCTGACAT
Source organism: uncultured Acidobacteriota bacterium (assembly GCA_963758565.1). Taxonomy (GTDB): domain Bacteria; phylum Acidobacteriota; class Terriglobia; order Terriglobales; family Acidobacteriaceae; genus Sulfotelmatobacter. The sequence goes on from CAVWVX010000004.1 coordinate 471,065, forward strand.
CCAGATCGCAGTCAGGAAAAAATTGTCGGGTGAGGTGGCCTGGGTATCGAAGATCTTGTTAGCAGAAAGCGGAGCCAGCGTGGCCGCATTCCAGCCCAGCAGCCAGCCGCGCGAAGTGTTAGCGGCAAAATCGCAGAAGCTGCCAAAGCCGGCGTATATATTGCCATTGGCTTCGAGCAATCCGGGCCGCTGGCGCTGGTAGGTGGCGTTGAATGTGAACGTGCTGCCATCGCTCAGCGTTTGCGAGGCGCTTACCACCTGTGGCGTGATCTTGTCGGCCAGGCTACCCAAGTCCAAGGCATGCAGACGGTAGGTTGGCCCGGAGGTGTCCTGCGTGTAAGCCATCAAGTAAAGTGTGCTGCTGGTGGTGTCGATGACCGGAGTTGAAGTAATCCCTACGTTCGGCCCGTTGTTGCCGCAGCCCAAGGGCTTTTTTACCGGGCTGCCCAGATGGTTGCTCAGCAAAATTGAGCCGGCATTGGCGTCGATGGCGTAAACCGTATCATTGCCCGTGACCACATACACAACGTCATGTTGCCCCTGGTGATTGCCCGCGGTGATGTTCACTGCTGGAACCAAAAGCGGCTGCGCATCCACTTGATCATCGACCGCGACTGTGGCCAGAGCCCCAAACTGCGTAGCATTCACGTTCGCAGGAGTGAGCATAGTTTCGCTCGAGTTCCATCCGGTGCGGTAGTTGTCATTGTGGTAGGTGGTCACGGCGGTCTGCGCCGGGAGCGTGCAAACACTTCCGAGCATGATAACGAGGAAAGACGCAAGGCAGGCAATTGAAGCCGGCACACGAACGTGGGCGCTGCGACGAAGTGGTGTCATTGAACCCCCAGAAGAGTGGCGACGGAATTCTAGGAGCTTCGCGGTGCCTGGTCAATTGAGAAGGAACTACGGAGAGAGAAGACTCCACAATTTCTTGCACAGTCGTCTTGCATGCGAATAAAGGTTACGTAGCACAGGAAGGCCTCGGAAAAATCTCCGAGGCCTTTGCGATGCATATTCGATGGAACTAAGGCACCACTTCGAACACTACCCCTCCGTTCTCCGCTCCTCCGGTATTGGTTGTGCCGTACAGGTTGCCGCCGATATAGGTGAGCCCGCCTTGAGGATTGCTGCCGTCGTTGCCGGTGAAGGTGACCAGGGTGGTCGCTTCAAAACCGCCGGAGGTGCGCTCCAAACGGTAGACAGTACCCTGCGATTGCGAAGATAGCGCGGTTTCCCCGTAAACATTTTCCGAAGGGTCAAAGGTGATGGCCGAGTCGGGATATTGGGAACCGTTGCCGAGGAAAGAGTAAATAATCTGCTCTCCCCAACCGCCGCTCGAGTTCTTGAAGACTTTGAAGACGGTGCCGCAGCCGGAATTTGGTGCACCGCAACTTCCGGTGCCACCGTAGACGGTTGAGCCGTAAAGATTGCCTTGCTTGTCCATGATTAGGGGAGAGAGGGTGTAGAAACCGTCGGTGCCGTTATCGTGGAAGTGGTGGAGAACAGTTTCCACCCAACCTCCGGCTGTTGGCGAAACCTGGAACACGGTGCCGCAGCCGAGGGTGAAGCGGTCACACGTACTGGAACCGCCACCTGCAGTAGTGCCGTAGAGATTTCCAGAAGCGTCAATGATTAGCTGATCGTAGGGGTTCCAGCCATCGGTAGCAGTGGAGCCGAAGTTATGAATTACCTGCTCGGACCAAGTGTCACCAGAGGTGGGCGAGATTTGAAATACTGTTCCATTGCCATACAGGCCGCCGTCGGCTGTGGTGCCGTAAATATTGGAGTTTTTGTCCAGCACGACCCCACCGTAGGGATTGGCGCCATCGCCGGATCCTCCGAATGACCAAATAATAGTTTCCGTCCAGGAACCGTTACCTAACTTGGACAGTTGATAGGCGATACCGCCGCCGAGGTAGCCGCCGGACGGAGTGGTGCCGTACAAATTCCCTGCACTGTCAGCGGTTAGCGGGCCCACCGGATATTGACCGTCATTGCCCCCTGCGAAGCTGTACAGAACCTTAAGCTGGCCGGAGCGATCGATCTCGTAGACGACGCCGCTGCCGAAGTTCCCGCCGAAAGAGGCGACACCGTATAGATTGCCACCCAGGGCCAGCAGTCCAGAGCGCTCAGGATTTGCCCCGTCATTCGCAGCGCCGTTGAAGTTGTGCAAAACAGTTTCTGTCTGCGCGGCGGCTGCCAGGGAAAACGTAAGCGTGACTGCCAAAACAGCGCAGGAGAAAAGAAGTTTTTGGTATTTTGGTTTTTGTAGATTCATATTTTTCTAAGGTTCGGAGAGAGCGGGGACGGCAAAAGAGGTGAACTCCATTGGCCGCAATCCGATTGCGAGCACCTTCCTCAATCTCATTCCGCGATCCCCTGCGGTGATTTAAGGATGAGAATGGGGTGGCCGGCGGTTGCCGTCTACGGAATCATCCGGTGCGGCGCTGGGAGCGGTTTCCGGCGGACCGGACGTGGTGCAACAAGGGGACCGCCGGTCGGTGGGCCGGAAGTTTTAGTATTCGGACAGTTCCTTCATGGCGCGGAACAGATCATTGGCCTGCGGAAGAATCGCGTCTTCCAGAATAGGCTGGTAAGCCACGAAGGTATCGGCGGCCGCAACCCGCCGCACCGGAGCGTCGAGCTGATCAAAGAGCTGGTCGGCGATACGGGCGGCGATTTCGGCGCCATATCCCCAACTCAGAGTGTCTTCGTAAGCGACCAGTACGCGATTAGTTTTCGCAACCGAGGCTGCGATGGTGTCCCAGTCAAAAGGATTCAGGCAGCGCAAGTCGATCAGTTCGACCTTGACGCCGTGCTCGCGCTCGATCTTCTGCGCCGCTTGCAGAGCGCGGGGAACGACCGCGCCGTAGGTGATCACGGTCAAGTCCGTGCCGGGATTCACGATTTTTGCCTTGCCGAACGGAATCATGAAGTCTGGTCCGGGATAAGGGGCGCGGCCGTAGGTTTCGCGGTACAAACGCTTGTGCTCGAGAAACAGCACAGGATCATCGCAACGGACGGCGGTGCGCAGCAAGCCGGCGGCATCGAGCGCGTTCGACGGAAATACCACGCGCAAGCCGGGAATGTGGGTGAACACGCTTTCGCCGCACTGCGAGTGATAGATTGCGCCGCCGGTCAGATATCCGCCGATAGCCACGCGAATCACCAGCGGGCAGGAAAATGCATTGTTGGAGCGCCAGCGGATAACCGAGAGTTCGTCGCGAATCTGCATCATGGCAGGCCAGATGTAATCGAAGAATTGAATCTCGACCACCGGCTTCAAGCCGCGCGTAGCCATGCCGGTGGCGCGGCCTACAATGGCGGCCTCGGCCAGCGGCGAATTGAACACGCGGTCATTGCCGAACTCGCATTGCAGGCCAAAGGTCAGCTTGAAGACGCCGCCCTTGCCTTTCACCAGCTTGCGCTTCAAATATTCTTCGCGGCTGCAATCGGCAACGTCTTCGCCAAAGATGACGATGCGCTCGTCGCGCTTCATTTCGTCGCGCAGCGTTACATTAATCAGGTCAGCCATGGTCTTGGCCACGGGCTTTTTGCCGTCGGGGGTATCGGGGCCGACTACTTCTTTCAAATCGAAGGCAGCGGAGGAAGGATCGAGATCGGGAGAATAAACATACTGCAGGATGCTTTCTGGAGCGGGCGGAAGCGCGGCCAGAGCCTGGTCCACCGCAACCTGCAATTCCTCTTCAACCTTCTTCTCGAGATCGTTAATCCCCTTTTCGTCGAGGATGCCCTCGCGCAACAAAAACATTTGGGTGCGCGACACCGGATCGCGGGCGGCATCGCGCTCGCGCTCGGCATCGGGACGATACAACCGTTCATCGTCCGACAGGGAGTGCGAATAGGGCCGGATCACGTGCGCATGCACGAAAGCCGGGCCGTGCCCTTCGCGGCAATATTGGGCGGCACGCTGGAAGGCGGCACAACTAGCCACGGGATCGGTGCCATCAATCTCTTCGAAATGGAAATTCGGAAAGCCGGAAACCAGCCGCGAGATGCTGCCACCGGCGGTCTGCACCTCCACCGGAACGGAAATGGCATAGCCGTTATCCTGCACGCAAAAAATTACCGGCAGCTTGCTGAGCGCGGCGGCATTCATCGCCTCCCAAAATTCGCCCTCGCTGCTGGTGCCGTCGCCCAAGGAAACGTAGACCACTTCGTCGCCGTGAAAGCTTACTTCCTTGAACTGGCGATAATCGGGTGAGTCGCTCTTAGGCGGATTATTTCCCGCTTTACGATGCTGCGAAAAATAGCGTCCTGCCTCGGCGCAGCCTACGGCTTGCAGAATCTGGGATCCCGTCGGAGACGACTGGGTCACCACGTTTAACTGCTTGTAACCCCAGTGCGAAGGCATCTGGCGTCCGCCAGAGCTGGGGTCATCCGCCGCCCCTACCGCCTGCAAAAACATTTCCACCGGCTTCGCGCCTAAGGCCAGGCACAAGGCACGATCGCGATAATAAGGATAGAACCAGTCGTAACCGGCCTTGAGAGTCAGTCCAGCAGCCGCGCCGATGGCTTCATGCCCCGCACCTGACATCTGAAAAAAGATCTTTTGTTGCCGCTTGAGCAGGATTTCCCGGTCATCGATGCGCCGGGAGGTGTACATGATGCGGTAGGCTTCGATCAGTTGCTCGCGCGTAAGTCCCTCATAAGTCTGGGACTTCTTGCTTGCCACGGAAAGCTTTGGGTCGGTTTTTGTAGTGGCCATCCGGTCCCCTGAGTAATGCGTTATGAACGCCCGATCCTTTACCTACGGTGCGCAATATTACCGGGCAGGTTGCATTGTAAATGGGAACGGGGCTTTGGAAAACATGCAAGTTGTTGAGCAGGAGGAATGTCGGCAGATCTCCAAGCTAGACTCCCTGTGAACTGACAAACGAAGACCGACGGCGGCTACTTGAGTGCGCCACTATGGTTCAAGTATTCCCGAATCTCATCCCGCACCCTGCGGAACAGATTCAACCGCTCCGCCTCCGATCCATTCGATGCCGCCGGATCTTCAAAACTCTTGTGCATCAGTTTGGTTGACCCGGGAAAAATCGGACAGATCTCCCGCGCGTGATCACACACCGTCAGCACGTAATCGAAGTTCTGCCCGGCAAATTCGTCCACGTGCTTGGAGCGATGCGCACTCAGATCAATACCCAACTCTTTCATCACCGCGATCGCTTCCGGGCGAACTTGGCTTGGATTCACGCCCGCACTAAACACTTCGAAGCGGTCGCCGGCATCGTGGCGAAGCAAGCCTTCCGCCATCTGACTACGAGCGGAATTTCCCGTACAAAGAATAAGGACGCGCTGCTTGTTCATTGCAGTCAGCTACAACAGGCAGGGCCGCAGCAGGCTTGTTTTGCCGCCGGCTTCACCGCGCGAATGAAAGCGCTCAGGAACTTTCCATCCACCTGGGGAGCGATGGCATCCACGTCGATTCCCTGCCCTGCCAGAAATTCTCGCGCATCTTCGGCGCGATAAATTCGCGTCGGCTGGATTTCGATCTGCTCAAATCCGGCAGCCGTCAACTTGGCACGGTAATCATTTTCTTCGAGCGCTCCGGCAATACAGCCCACCCATGCCAGTATGCTGTGGCGAATCTCGGGCAACATCTCTCCCCGCGTGACCACATCGCTGACGGCAAAGCGTCCGCCCGGGCGAAGCACACGCAGTGCCTCGCGCAGTACGCGGTCCTTATCAGCCGATAGGTTGATCACGCAGTTGGAGATGATCACGTCCACGGAATTGTCTGGGAGTGGTATGTTTTCGATCTCACCTTTTAGAAACTCAACATTCTCTATACCCGATTTACGTTTGTTTTCGTTGGCCAGGGCGAGCATTTCGTCGGTCATGTCGAGACCATAAGCCTTGCCGGTCGGGCCGACCCGCTTTGCGGAGAGCAGCACGTCGATACCACCGCCAGAGCCGAGATCAAGTACCACATCGCCCGCATTGAGCTTGGCTAATGCGGTCGGATTGCCACAGCCGAGCGATGCCAGCAAAGCCTCTTCCGGAATCTGACCGGCCTGCCCAGCGTCGTACAGATTCGTGGTGATGGGGTCGCAGCCGCCAAGACTTGCAGTGGCGCCACAGCAAGAACTGCCGCCTGTTTTCACGCGTAATGCGGCTTCGCCATACTTCTCTTTCACTTCCTGCTTGATGTCAGCGGTGCTGGTGCTCATGGCTCTGCTCCTACCTGCAAATTCGAACGATCTGTTCCGGTCTCACGGCCTGGTTACGAGTGCAGCACTCGGCATAAAGAAACTGCAGCAATTCCTGCAAAGCGGCTGTATTGGCGGTGCACCGCAGAAACGTGCCTTCGCGATGAACATCCACCAGGCCTTCGGCTTTTAATTTATCGAGATGATGAGAAAGCGTGGAGTTCGGAATGTCGAGCTCGGATTGAATCTCGCCGACAAAAAGTCCCTGGGGATGTGCGGTGAGAAGCAATTGCATAATGCGCAACCGGGCCTCCGTACCCATGGCGGAAAACATATCGGCGTACTGGGCGATGCGTTCACTGGATTTACTGGCGAACTGCACTATCATATTTCGACATTACTAGAAATATGGATATTTCACAAGTGAAAAAAAGCCGCCTGGCTGGCGGCTTTTCTGTATCACAAGCAAGGTTGGGATCAGCGTCCGGTGTGCCGGGCTCCCACCATGTCACCATCCCCGGCAGCAGGCTCGATGAGGCCGAACAGCCCATTCACGTTGTTGGCTGGACCCGCCGCAAAGAATAGTTGGTTCTTGTTTCCGTTGGCTGCTGTCCCACCGCCAAATTCAATCCCCCACAACTGGTCGATCACAATTGGCTTACCTGCGGAGTTTTTTAGCGTTCCCAGATACTGACCGTTCTTCACTGCGAAGGCGTTGATGGTGCTGGCAAAATTGATATTGTTGCCGATCAGCAGCCTGCCGCTGAACTCGCCGAATCTCTGCGGCGCCATAGCGAATCCCCACGGTTGATTCAGGTGTCCGCCTTGGGCAAAACGCTTCACGAATGCGCCCGCTTCGGTAAAGATGTCGATGTAGCCGCCAGGTCCGCCCGTCGAATCGGCGAACGAAACGTACACTTGCCCATCGATGTCCTGAATTCCGAACGGTGTGAATCCGGACGGAACCGTGGTATCGGTAAACGAAGTCACAAAGTTGAAACTGGCGTCGTAGATATCAACTTTGTTGTTGGCGGTGTCGGCGGCAAACAAAAAGTTTCCCGAAGAATAGTTCGTAATAGCCAGCCCTGTATAGACCGCGCCCGAACTCCAGTTGTTGACCGCAACGATCGCCTGCGTGGGATCGGACTGTGGAGCCCACCCGCTGATTGTTCCATCCAAAGTGGCGAAGAGAAAAATCGAGGGCCACCCCTGCACATTGAATTCCTGCGAACCGTTGAATACGATTCCTGTGGGCGAGCCGCCGCTGCTGCTGTTGAATGCGGGAACCACGACTTGAAGCGCCTGAGGATTGCCCATGCCGTCATAAAGAGTGGACCAGCCAGTACCCTCGTCGCTTACCCAGAAGGGGCCACCCGGACCATAAGCCAAACCCCAACCGTTTACCAGCAAGGGATCGGTGTTTTTAGCCTGGCCGGCCTGGTTGGAAACAAGTTTTGCGAGTTTGTACTGCGCCGCAGCCGTGCCGGAAAAAGATGCCAGCATCAGCGCTGCGGCTAAAGTGGATGCGATGTTACGAACGGACCAGCCTTGCATGAAATTTCTCCTTCGTCGAATAGGGGGCGGATAGGGGAAGAGAAAGTTCCGGCGGCAGGGCTTCCGGGAACTGTGACTTCTTGAACCTTCGACCCACTTTAGCGTAGACCGAGGTCCGGAATCAGGTTGTCAGGGGCGTGTCACGAATTTGCACAATTTCTGTCTGACGAGGTCCGTTCGCGCGATGTGGGGAATGTTCCGATCATTTATCCTGATCAGAGATGATCCGTACTCACCGCCCCTTCGCTCCGCAAAACATCAAGCTGGTGATTTTCGATCTGGACGGCACGCTGATCGATTCTCGCCTGGACCTCGTCCATTCTGTGAATGCAGCTCTGCGGCATATCGGACGAACCGAACTGCCGGATGAAGTGATTGCCAGCTACGTCGGGGACGGCGCACCTATCCTGATTCAGCGCGCGCTGGGTGGCGAGGCGGTCGACGAAGCAGTTGTGCGCCAGGGACTGCAATTTTTCCTGACCTATTATCGCGAGCACAAACTCGATCACACTACGGTTTACGGCGGGGTGCAGCAAGCGCTCACGGCGGTGCAAAATGCTGTGAACGGGTCGCCGCGCAAGCTGGCAGTGCTCTCGAACAAGCCCGTAGGCCCTTCGCGCGCTATTGTGGAAGCGCTGGGGCTCGGATCCTTCTTTACCCAGGTCTACGGTGGAAATAGTTTCGCCACCAAGAAACCCGATCCCGAAGGAGCGCGGAAGTTGATGGAGGAATGCGGCGTCTGTGCGAAAGAAACTGCGATGGTTGGCGACTCTCACGTGGATATCGAAACCGGACGCAACGCCGGATTGTGGACTGTGGGGGTCAATTACGGATTCGCCCCGCACACGCTCAAAGATCCGGAGCCGGACGTGCTGGTGGACCAGCCGAGTGAATTGGCGGACGTGTTCGCATAGAGTGCCGCGCAGCGGACTCTCGTGTAAACTCAGGCGACCATGAGCGTTTCCTCGGGCAGCTTCACTCCGGCAGAACTGCGCAAACTGCGCAGCATGAAAGATCCTTACGGCGTTCAGAAATTTCTCGATGACGCTCCTTATCATCTGGCCGATACTGCCTGGTCACCGAGGCGTGTGCTGGCAGAGAAAACAGCGCATTGCCTGGAAGGAGCTATCTTCGCTGCTGCGGCTTTGCGCGCCAACGGATATCCTCCACTGCTGCTCGATTTTGAAGCCGAACACGATACCGACCATGTGATCGCTGTCTTTCGCCAGCATGGCTGCTGGGGCGCGGTCGCCAAATCGAATTACACCGGATGCCGCTGGCGCGAGCCGGTTCATCGCACGCTACGAGAGTTGGCCATCAGTTACTTCAACACTTACGTCAATCTGCGGCGCGAGCGCACACTGCGCCGCTTCTCGGTTCCGGTCAACCTGAAGCGCTTCGATCGCCAGAACTGGATGACCACCGACAAGCCGGTCTGGTTTATCGTCTACCATCTCTTCGATATCAAGCACTATCCGCTGATCACTCCCGCCATGGCCAAAGGTCTGCACCGTGTGGACGAGCGCTTGTTCCAGGGCGAATGTTTGGGCAAGGCGTACAAGAATGTTGATTAAAGATCGGTGAATAGGGGTCGTTCGCCAGATGCATGCTCGCGGAACTTCCGGCGCTGCGACAACGTAAAGGCCACTATGGGTAAGGTGCGCTTTATTGGCGTTGTGCTGGCAATCATTGTGCCGGCAGGGGTCTTGGTCTCGGCTCAAGAAAACAAATCTGTTTCGGCAACTCCGCCCGCAGGCCTTTCTCTGCCCGATTTAACTCCCGACGCCAATGGCAAACTCTCGCAAGAGCAGATGCAGAACCTGTTTCGCCTGGTCGCCGAGAAAGACCTGGAGAACAACAAGCGTTTGCGCGACTACACCTACATCGAGCGCGATGAAGAGCACAAGCTGGATGGCAAAGGCGACGTGAAGTCCGTGGAAGTGCAAACCTACGAGGTGATGGAGCTGTACGGCGAGCAAGTGCAGCGGCTCATCGAGAAAGACGGCAAGCCTCTCGATTCCGAAGATTCCGCCAAAGAAGAAAAGAGAATTCAGAAGATCGTCGACAAGCGAAAAGATGAATCTGAAGAGGGGCGACAAAAGCGCCAGCAGAAAGAAGATAAAGAACGCGAAGACGGCCGCAAGTTCGTACTCGAGGTCGCCGACGCCTACAACTTCCAACTGGTGGGGACCGAATCCCTGGGTGGGCGCGCCGCCTGGGTCATCGATGCAGAGCCCAGGCCGGGATACGAACCACACATGAAGGAAGCGAAGTTCCTGCCCAAGTTTCACGGCCGGGTCTGGATTGACCGACAAGACGCGCAGTTAGCCAAGATGGATATTGAGTGCATCGATACCGTTTCCCTGGGACTATTCCTCGCCCGGGTTCACAAGGGGTCGCGCATCGTGTTTGAGCAAATCCGGGTGAATGACGAAGTCTGGCTGCCCAAACACATTGCCGTCAAGATTGATGTCCGTCTGGCATTGATTAAGAACTTCAATCTGGAAGATGAGCAAACCTACAGCGATTACAAAAAGTTCCGAGCCACCGGAAGGATCGTAGGCATCGGCGAGGTGAAGTAGCTTTATGCGGCGCTTGACGAGGCGCGCATGCGGCGCAGTTGCAGGATGACTTCCGTGAACAATAAAGGAATCGCCCAACACGCCCAGCCAATGGTGATGGCTTTATCTCCCGAAGGTTGGAGGCGGGAAGTTGGACCGTAGTCGCTGAGGATCCGAAAAGTCACGAAGGCAAAGGTGACCACGTAAGCCCGCACCATCCATTCCTTGTGAACCGCGAAACGCCGCTTCAGAATGGCGTAGTATGCCATCCCCGTGGTGGTCACCCAGGCTGTAGCCAATCCCAGAATTGAGACGCCGAAAGCCCATCCGAATGTGGTAACAATCGCCATGTGATAGGCGCCGATCGAGCCCACAGCGACTCCAGCGAGGAACAAACGCCCGGTCCAGCGATGCAGGCTGGCATAACGCATGCGGAAGCCCGTATAGAACTGCCATGGTCCTGTCAGCAACGCCACCATGCCTCCGGTCATATGCATCAGCAGCCAGGTGCGTTGCGCCCAGTAGTTTGGAGCTCCCAGCTCCGGATCGGTAAAGGCCGCCTCGTTGTAATGCAGGTAATAACGGAAAACATACTTAAACACGAATCCGACCGCGAGCGCCAGGATTGCGCTCCACGTCAATAGTTTCAGCGCGAGGTTTGACTTCGCTTTTGAGCTGGAATTAAGAGATGGGCCAGAGGTTGCGACAGTCGACATTGGTTCCTCAAGTCGGACGTGAAATAATCCCACGACCCTGCCGTGCAATCAAGAACAATCCTGATAGCAGCCGGTTGGGTGGAGAGTTGAAGCCGATTGGCCGCCACCGTCATCTATTACTTTCACTCTTTGTTATCCTCGCTTCACGGGAGAAATCATGGCTGCCCAACTAACCCCTCTCTCCGCCGACACCCGGCGCGATGCGTTTCCCCGATTGACGCCAGAGCAGATTGCCCGCGTTCGCACTTCCAGCACGGTACGCCATGTAAAAGCCGGTGACATTCTCTTCGAGCCCGGGGACTCCGATGTTCCTTTCTTCGTTTTGCTTTCTGGGCGCATGGAAATTGTTCAACCCGACCGTCACGGCGAGCGGCCCATCGTCGATCACGTGGCCGGAGAATTTACCGGGGAGATGACCACCATCACCGGCCGCTTGTGCCTGGTGCGCGGGCGGGTCACCGAAGACGGCGAATTCCTGCAGATGAGCAATCATGATCTGAAAGCGCTGGTGGCACGCGATGCGGCACTGGGGGAAGTTTTCATGCGCGCGTTTATTTTGCGGCGCGTCGCGCTCATCAGCAGCGGATTCGGCAACGTGATTCTGCTGGGCTCGCGGCACTCGGCACAAACTCTACGCTTGCGCGAGTTCCTCACGCGCAACGGACATCCTCACACCTATGTCGATCTGGACACCGACACTACCTACCAGGACCTGCTCGACCAATTTCACGTCTCCGCCGACGAAATTCCGGTCGTTATCTGTAATAGCCAGACTGTGCTGCGCAAACCGTCGATCCAGGAACTGGCCCGCTGCCTGGGACTGAATGCTCACATCACGCGCTCTGAAGTGCGGGATCTGGTCATCGTGGGCGCCGGTCCAGCAGGGTTGGCGGCAGCAGTGTATGGAGCGTCGGAAGGCTTGGATGTTCTAGTGATCGAAGCGGAATCTCCCGGCGGGCAGGCCGGATCCAGTTCGAAGATCGAAAACTATCTCGGCTTTCCCCTGGGAATTTCCGGACAAGAACTGGCCGGGCGCGCCGCGGCGCAAGCCCAGAAGTTCGGCGCTAAAGTCCTGATCGCAAATAATGTGATCAGACTGAATTGCCACACACGGCCCTACGAACTCAGCGTGGACTGCGGACAGACGATTCGCGCCCGCACCGTGGTGATTGCCAGCGGCGCACAATACAACAAACCACAAATCGACAACCTGAAAAAGTTTGAAGGCCAGGGAATCTACTACGGCGCCACTTACATTGAGGCGCAACTGTGCGGAACGGATGAGGCGATCGTCGTGGGCGGCGGGAATTCGGCCGGACAGGCGGCAGTGTATCTCTCGCAGACCGCTAGCAAAGTTCACATGCTGGTGCGTGCCAGCCAGTTGTCGGAGACCATGTCGCGTTACTTGATCCAGCGCATCGAGGAAAATCCTGCCATTGAATTGCATTACTGCACCGAAATTGTCGGGCTCGAAGGCGAAACTCAACTGGAGCGTGTGACTTGGCGCAATAAAAATACTGGCGAAACTTCCATTCACGATATCCGGCATGTTTTCATTATGGCCGGAGGGGCGCCGCGCACCGAGTGGCTGAAAGGCTGCGTCGCCATGGACAACAAGGGGTTCATCCTCACGGGCCGCGATCTCGATCCGGTGATTCGCGACTACCACTGGCCGCTGCAGCGCGTGCCGCAAATGCTGGAGACCAGTTTGCCGGGAGTTTTCGCGGTCGGCGATGTGCGTGCGGGAAACGTGAAGCGCGTTGCTGCCGCGGTTGGCGAAGGATCGATCTCCATCTATCTAGTGCATCGGGTGTTGGCAGAACTGTAGGGGCGATTCAACGCTTTTTTGCCACGTTATAATAGAAAAATTGTCTGACCTCAGTTTTTGTGTCCGTGGCACCCACGGCGCAGGTTCAGCTCGCCCGAGGCTGGTTCAAGCTGAGGGCTGAGGCCGAGGGCTGAAAGCTTCTTTCATGGACTTCAAACTCGTATCGGACTACAAACCGCAGGGCGATCAAGGCCGCGCTATCGAATCTCTGCTGCGCGGGGTGTACGACCGCGAGCAGCATCAGGTGCTGCTGGGCGTCACTGGGTCCGGCAAAACCTACACCATGGCCAAGGTGATCGAGGCGGTGAACCGCCCGGCGATCGTGATGGCGCACAACAAGACTCTGGCGGCGCAACTCTATCATGAGTTCAAGAATTTCTTTCCGCACAACGCGGTGGAATATTTTGTCTCTTATTACGATTACTACCAGCCGGAAGCCTACGTTCCCGCCGCCGATCTGTTCATCGAAAAAGAAGCCACGATCAATGATGAACTGGATAAGCTTCGCCTCTCCGCCACGCGATCTCTTTTCGAACGCCGTGACGCACTGATCGTGGCTTCCGTGAGTTGCATCTACGGTCTGGGATCGCCTGAGGCTTACTACGGCATGATGCTGTTCCTGGAAAAGGGCCAGAAGATTTCGCGCGACGATATTACTCGCAAACTGGTTGATATCCTCTACGAGCGCACCAATGGCGATTTCAAGCGTGGAACTTTCCGCGTGCGCGGCGACGTGATTGAGGTCTTCCCTACCTACGATGACATGGCTTACCGCATTGAGTTGTGGGGAGATCAGGTGGAATCGCTCTCGCAAGTGGATCCTTTGTTCGGCACCGTCAAGCAGAAGTACGCGCGGCTGCCGCTGTATCCCAAGACACATTACGTGATGAAGGACGAAACCCGCGCCACGGCTGTGGAATCGATCAAGAAAGAGTTGGAGTGGTGGGAGATTGAATTGGAAAGGCAGGGCCGTGTAGTCGAGGCCCAGCGCATTCACCAGCGCGTGAAGTTCGATCTGGAAATGATCAAGGTGATGGGCTACTGCCACGGCATCGAAAATTATTCGCGTCACTTCACGGGACGCATGCCCGGCGAGCCACCGCCAACACTGCTGGATTATTTTCCCCGCGACTTCCTGATGTTCATCGACGAATCGCATCAGACCATTCCGCAATTGCGCGGAATGTATGCCGGCGACCGGTCGCGTAAAGAGACGCTGGTGGAGTACGGCTTTCGCCTGCCTTCCGCGCTGGATAACCGTCCGCTGACTTTTACGGAATTTGAACATCGCACCAATCAACTGGTCTACGTCTCTGCGACACCGGGTCCATACGAGTTAACCAAATCTGCGGGCGTGGTTGTCGAACAGATTATTCGGCCCACGGGGTTGATTGATCCGGAGGTTGAAATCCGTCCGGTCAAGGGACAGATAGACGATTTATTGCATGAGATTCGCGCCCGCGTCGACAAAGGCGAGCGTGTGCTAGTCACCACCCTGACCAAGCGCATGGCCGAAGATCTCGCCGAGTACTACGCCGAAGTCGGGGTGAAGTGCCGCTACATGCACTCGGAGATCGAAACCCTGGAGCGGGTGAAAATTCTGCGCGACCTGCGCAAGGGCGAATTTGATGTATTGATCGGCATCAATCTTTTGCGCGAGGGCTTGGATCTGCCGGAGGTTTCTTTGGTGGCAATTCTCGACGCCGACAAAGAAGGCTTCCTGCGCTCGCAAGGATCGCTGATCCAAACCATTGGCCGCTGTGCCCGCCACCTGAACGGACGGGCCATTCTCTACGCCGACCGGAAAACGGATTCAATGACGCGCGCCATCGATGAGACGCTGCGCCGTCGCGCGATCCAGACGGCATACAACGAAGAAAATGGAATCACTCCAGAATCGATCGTCCGCCCGCTGGATATGACGCTGGCGGGAATCGTTGCCGCCGACTACACCGATCTTACGGGCGGCGAATCCGAAGGCATACCAGAGTTCAAATCGCAGCAGGAACTGGACGGATACGTCGACAAGCTTGAGAGCGACATGCGCGAAGCTGCGAAGCGCTTCGAGTTTGAGAAGGCGGCGAAGTTGCGAGATACGATTAAGGAGTTGAGGACGAAGGAGTTTTTGTTCGCGTAAAGGAGCGCTCTCACCCGCTCCACGCGATACTCCCATCAATGAAGGTACCTCTTCCGGTTACCTGCCCGGCTTGCAAGAAACAATTCGCGCTTGATGTGCGCGGCAGCGACCTCCCCGAGTATACAAAATGTCCGAAGTGCGGGGCCCAGAGCCGCAACTTGTGGCCGCTAGGCAATGCCGTCACTGTTCTTCTGATGGAACGCGCCAAGCAGGAACTTGCGAATGGCGATGTCACCATCGCCATACTCTTGAGCTCAATGGCCGTTGAGGGAGAAATGGCCTTCCTATTCTCCAAATGGAAGAGCATTGATGCTAATAAACTCCCGCACGCCGTCACCGAAGCAGACCAGAAGGAGTGGGATGACGATTGGAAAGGGTTTTCTTCGTTTAAAACACAATTGGACGCTGTGTCGAAATTGCTGACGTTCGAGGCCTTTGACAAATTCGCGTTACAGAATAAGGGGTGGATATTGCCTCAACTTGATGGGTTTGATCCCGCAACGGGAATTAAGCAGCATTTTCAGAATCACTTCTACCGCGCTCGAACTCGCGTAGTTCACTACGGTGAGGTCGATTTCCAGAAACCTGATGGAGAGCGGTGTTTTTCTTTAGCGTGGGCCCTACTCAAGCTGTTTCATGCGATGGATCGAAAAGCATGTGAACTATTGGATGACGGGCAGAGAATGTTCAATCCTTAATCGGCGGAACCTCCGGCTTAGCCGGCGACCACCGCATCGTCTACGACAACTCACGCGCCCACGTAATTTATCGGGGACAGGATCGTTACGCCTCTCCACGGATGCATCTCCAGCAAATCCGCATCGCCCGTAATAATCACATCGGCCCTCCCGTTCAGCGCCACTTCCAGGAACATATCGTCCTTCGGGTCGCGGCATTCGCGGACGGCATGAACGATGGGGACAAATCTTGCCGTATGTGCGATGAGTCGAATGAACTGCAACCGCTGTTCAATGGTGACATAGCGATCGAACTTGGCCTGGGCCAGAACGTCGGCCAATTCACTCATCGTCGCCTGAGACACGAGAAGAATGGCGTTATGGATCGCCTTTTCGGCGGCGCGGCCGGGAACCGAGTCAAAACGCAGGAGCCTGCTGACGAAAACATTGGTGTCGACCGCAACGCGCTCTAGCGTGCGCATTAGTCTTTGAGAAGTTGGGCGAGAATTTCATCGGTCAGGCCGCGCTCGGCTGCCTGCTTGCTGACCCGTTCGCAAAGACGGTCGAGTTCCTCGACATTCGCGCCTCGGATCCGGTCATATTCTTCCGCCGACAAGATAACCGCAACGTCGCGTTTTTGGCGTCGGATACGAACTGGCTCACGTTGAGCTGCATCGATGATGGCGGCGAAGCGTTGTTTGGCCTCGGTCGCTGAGACGCTTGTCATTTGTCTATTATAGACAAAATAGGCAGAATAGACAAATAACGCGATCGCTTAGGCTTACTTTCGTCGTCATTGCCCTCACACCAGCCGAATCGATCCGGGATATTGCGCCACAATGGAATCCGCTGTGACGAAGGTGATTCCTTCCACGGTAGCCTGGGCTACCAGCAACCGGTCGAAAGGATCTTTGTGGATCGGTGGCAGACTTTCAATGGCGACGACGTGATCGCTGAGAATCGGCAATTCCGTATATCCGTTGTCGAGCAGACCACGGCGGAGCAATCGCGGGTCAGCCTGGAAATCTTTGCGTCCCAAACCTCTTTTGATTGCCACTTCCCATACGCTAACTGCGCTGAACAGAGGCTCATTCGTGGGAGTGTTGATCAAGCGGCGGGCGGCGGCTGAGAGGCGCTTCGGGTCGCCGGCAGCCCACAACAATAAGTGAGTATCCAGCAGAAACTTCATTTTCCGCCGGTGAAGAGGCGCTCAATTTCTTCCTGACCCAGACGATCGAAGTCGTCTGGCACAGATATTTGCCCCGCCATAAAGCCGAGGCGCTTGACTTCAGTTCCAATCGGAGCGCGCAGGGCCGTGACCTTCACCATGGGCTTTCCGGCCTTGGCAATTACAAAAGTTTCCCCCTGCGCCGCTTCTTCAACCAGTTTGGAGAGTTGGGTTTTAGCTGCGTGGATGTTTACGGTTTTCATGGGAGCCGATGCCAGACTAAATCAACTTAGTTTAGTCTATAATAGATCGGCCCCAAGCGCAATTTTTGTCCGTTGTTTTACCGTCCGTAGGCCGCGCTCGCTGCCAGCGGCTTTCGATGGAAGGTGTAGCCGTCGAAGGTTTCCGACCGGAAATTCAAATTCGTCGGGCCGAGCTTTTCTGTCTGGCTTAAAAAAAGATATCCGCCGGGCTCAAGATAAAGATGCAAGCGCTCCAGCAGAGCGATGCGCTGCGCCCGCGAAAAGTGCGGCAGCACGTCCATGCAGAAGATGCAGTCGAAGCGACCGATGTAGCCCGGTCGAGCCAGGTTCATGCAGTTAAAAGTGACCAGGCTGCGCAGGCGCGGCTTCACCAGTAAATGTCCGGTGCTCGCGGCCATGGCTGCGGCGCCTTTCTTCAGCGAACTTCCCACGGAAATGCGGTCATCGTCCTCAAAATCATCTTCCACCAATTGGGGCGCAATCACCGGCGAACTGATCTTGGAAAAATAGTTGCGAATCGTAGCCGGCGGCAGCCCGTCGAGCGCCGACTGCCGGTATACTCCGCGATCGGCGGTTTCAACGTTCTGCGGCAGCAGATCGCTGCCTACAATGTGGATTGAAACTCCCGGCCCAATGCTCGCAGCCGCGGCAGTGTTTTCTACGATGCCCCCATTTCTTGCTCCAGACTTTCCGCTTCCGTTACCGGTTCCGCCAGTGATTCCGCTGCTCACGTTCGCGGGATTCATGGCGTCGCAAACTGCCATCGCAATGGAGTAAGTCTCTTCTCCGCTACCGCAGCCTGCGCTCCAAATACGCAGCGGACTCGGTCCATCGGCTGACTTGCGCGAGCACAGTTGCGGAACAACCTGCCGGGTCAACGCATTCAGTGCCCCGGGATGGCGAAAGAATCCGGTATTCACATTGACCAGTCCGTCGAGCAGCGCGGGCAGGTTCGCCGGATCCTGCTCTCCCGACCGCAACCGATCCAGTAATGCGCTCGCCGACCCCATGCCGTGCGTCTCTACATAATCGGCTACATGCGAGGCCAAAGCGCTGTTAGGACAATCGAGAACAATTCCAGTTTGGCGCTCCACCAGCAGGCGCAACTCAGAAAGTTCATGTTCCAGGATGGTGCTGGTTGCCATTAGCTTATGCATAAGAGTTTTCCCGCAAGGCTTGTGAAATTTCACTTCTCAACTTCAGTTACTCGGTTGCTGGTATTTCGCACTAAGCTCTCAGTCGCCGCCTACTGTGGCGACCCTGTATTTTCCGGAATCCCGCTCCACCTGCTGCGCCACCACGTTCATTTCTTTTTCCAGCGAAGAAAAACGCTGCAACACTTCATGGATGCGGAGGGTCATATTGCGAATGGTCTCGATCTGCGCCCGGGCTTGCGCCGACAAGCTGCCGGGTTCGATCAGCAGCAGATCGGAGTTTCCCAGCAACGAAGTCAACGCGTTGTTCAAACCGTGGCGCATCTCCAGCATGTAGCGTCCCAGGGTGGCCTCGCGTTGCAGAGTGGCGCAGGCCTCTTCTGCGGCGCGGGCTCGACCTTCGGCGCTGGCTCGCAGCATGGCTTCACCCGCCGCCAGAATCAACACATTCAGCCAGTTCTCCTCTGCGCGCAGCACGGCGGTCCGCGGCCAACGCTGGCGCACCAGTTGCACCGTGGGGGCATCGTCGCACACGCAGAACAGTGGTTGATGGGTCGAGTGCAAAGGCTCCAGCACCACCGAAAGCAGTTCTCGACGCAGCGGTCCGACAATCGCGACCGAAAAATTTTCCACGCACCGCGGCCACAGATCACCACTCAGCATGGTGAACGTGGGCACCTGCCGCTCCATTTGCCAGCGCGCGGTGATGCTGCGGGAAAATTCCACATTGTCGGAGATAATCAGTACGGTCGCTTGATCCACTCGCAGCCTTTCCTCGTGACTAGTCTCGCAAGCTTAGCGAGACTTTTCTCTATTTCTATTCGTTGGATATAGTTCCTGGACTTAACTTCTTCCGGCTTACTTTTTAAACTTATTTTTTGGATCCAGCGGGCGCATCCTCATCCGGATTCCACTCCGGCACCGAGATGTCGAACTCCGGCGCGTCGCCCTCGCTCACCGGAAAACTTGTTGCCTGCGCGATCTCTGCATTCGAAGCCTGGCTGCCGGCTTGAGGAAAAGACGACAGGCCGGGATCTCCCGCCCCGGCCGCGGCCGCGACACTACGCAGAGCCGGCTTTTCAGGCTCGCTTCCTGGGTTTTCAGCCGCAGGTCCCCCGCTCTCCAACGCGGCCTCCACCGACGCCCGCAGATCCACCAGCATGCGCAGCGGTTGCCCGGAAGAGTATTCCGCCTGGAACATGACCTTCCACGACTGGCAAATCATGCGCAAGCGGATGATTGGTTCTTTATCTGAGAATTGCGCGCGACGGCAGTCGATGGTCTCCACTCCCTGCTCTTCCAGTTCGCCCAACCCGTCGAGAATTTTGTTCAAATCGGCCAGCATCAGGCGGAAGAAAACCCGTCGCATGAGATATCCGAAGCGGGTAAATGCCACCAGCGCGATGGGTAAGTAGAAGAGATCGCCGGCTTGGGCCTTGGCTTTCCGCCCCTGGTCGAGCACCCCTCCGTGTAAAAGCTCATCCAGCGAGCGGCAACGACGCGCCGCGTCCAGTGCGCGGTCCAGCGCATTGAGCCAAACCGGAGCTTTCAGCTCCACCTTGCCCAGAAGCGTCTCCAACCCCTGCGCGACATAAGCCAGGTCGGCGCTGTTGTCATCCAAATCGGTGGGCGCATCCTGGCTGAAGTACTGCACCAGCAGGAAATCGATCTTGTCGCGCGAGGAATCGGTGCGCGGCGTCTTCGCCAGGAAATGCTGGACCAGCATGAGCAGGCTGTCATGCCCGACCACCGAAGTGGTTTGCAGAAACTGGCGCAACTGGTGGACCTGGATCTTTTCATCCATCGCATTCAGCCACTGCTGGGCCTGCTCGATGGCCTCTGGGCCCGGCGCTTCCACCCTAGCGTCAAGATCGGCGCAGGCAGGCACGTCGATGACAAACTCGCGTGCCAGTTCGGAGTAAATAGGGTAAAGGCGCAGGGCATTCGCCCAAACTGCAGCCAGGTCTAAGGTTTGTGTTTCAGGTTGTGACGAGGAAGAAGGTTGCGATGGGGTCATGATTTCACGATCCAGTTGGGTACAGCGGCCAAAAACCGCGCCGCCACAACGGTCTTGCCGGGATGGTATTGCACCGCGACCACGGAAGCTTCTGCATCCAGTGAGCCGTCAGAATTGCGCAGCCGCAAAATGTCGGCAAACTCCAGCGGGGTGGTGCAGGCAAACAAGACTTCGCGCGCAGTGCCGAACTCGATCACGGTATTTTCCTGCGCTTCCTGGGCGGCGCTTCTATTTCCCGTCGAACTGCTGCGGCGGGTGAGGTCCACCGGAATTCGCACCGGCGTGGCCTCGGGAAAAAAGCGTGCCAGGTCCGCCACCGAACTGGCCGGGTGGCTTCGCGCTTTCATTGCTCCCTGCTGGCTCATTCCGTGTCCTGACTAAAAACTTGTCTTTCCAACAGCCTTCGCCTTTGCCAGGCGGACGGCAGGTCTCCAGAATCTACTGTTTGCTTCCCACTCCAAATGCGTATTGGGCTCCCCCTCTTCCCGGTTAGAAAGAGCGTCGGGGAGCCAGAACACGCGGTTATGGCAGAAATAGAAGCACGAGCAAGTCCACAGCCGCGAACGAAAGTAGTAGCACTCAGGACCTATATTTTTCAGTAGGTTAGCGGAACCCTCTCCCTAGTCACAAGTCGGGGCTGTCTCAGGATGAGATGGGCGTCTCAGTACTTCGATCGCGAGTTCACTGCTTTCCTGACAAGAGAGTTCTCGGATTCGGCCGGAGATTTCCACAGAAATATCCACTGCGTTACTTGACCTCTTGAAATTTTTGCAATGGCGCTCTGTTCTACGCGATTCCATTGAGCCCAAGCCAGGGGCTTTCCTGAGGCTCGGAACAAATCATGCCGTTTGGGGTTAGGATGTGTTGCAGTTAACACAACATATTTACAGGTTGTAGACGAAGCTTTACATTCCGGCATCAAACGTTCACTAAAACTCCGCGAACTCGCGGTTTCGCGTAAAAGAAAGTTGGTACCGAAATATGCATAAATCACTAAAGAAGTTGAGTGGATGGAGCGCGCTGCTCGGGCTCGTGCTCGCCACTACAGCTTTATCACCTCGAGCCAAAGCACAAGATGACAACCAGCAGCAGGACGATCCGCCCACCCGCGTAGCTCGCCTGGGATACATGGAAGGTTCCGTCTCCTTCCAGCCCGCCGGCGAAGAGGATTGGGTCGGGGCGGTCGATAACCGGCCGATGACCACGGGCGACAAGCTCTGGGCCGACAAAGATTCGCGCGCCGAACTGCAACTAGGCTCTGCCGTAATTCGCCTCTCGGAAAATACCGGCATCTCTTTTCTTAATCTCGACGATCACACCGTTCAAATGCAACTGAGTTCCGGAGCGGTCAACATTCGCGTCCGCGATCTGGACCAGAACGACGCTTTCGAGATCGATACGCCGAACCTGGCATTCACCATCGCGCAGCCGGGAAGCTATCGCATGGAAGCCAGCGAAGACGGCAGCAACACCATCGTGACCGTGAAGGAAGGCGACGGCGAGGCTACGGGCAACGGCCAGACTTACACCATCCACGCCGGACAGCGCACCACTTTCAGCGGCACCGATGCTCTGAACGCCGACATGGAACAGATTGGCCAGCCCGACCAGTTCGACAACTGGGCCTACAATCGCGACCATCGCTGGGAGAATTCGCGTTCCCTGCAATACGTTTCGCATGACATGGTGGGTTATGACGATCTGGATGACAATGGCGACTGGCGCGATGATGGCAACTACGGCCACGTTTGGTATCCCCATGTCGAAGCTGGCTGGGCTCCCTACCATACTGGTCACTGGGACTGGATTGATCCCTGGGGTTACACCTGGGTTGATGATGCCAATTGGGGCTACGCTCCCTTCCACTACGGCCGCTGGGTGAATGTTGAAGGTCGCTGGGGCTGGATTGCCGGACCTCGCGAACAGCGCGCGGTTTACGCCCCCGCACTCGTCGTCTTCGTGGGCGGCGGCGGCGGATGGGGCGGCAACATCGGATGGTTCCCCCTTGGTCCTCGAGAAGTGTATGTACCCACTTATCCTGTGAGCCGTGCTTATGTGGAGCGCGTCAACATCAGCAATACCACCGTTAACACCACGACCATCACAAACGTCTATAACACGACGATTGTGAATAAGAGCACCACTGTCACGAACATTACCTATGCCAACCGCAACGTGCAGGGCGCGGTAACGGCAGTTCCGCAACGTGCCTTCTCCAGCGCGCAGCCGGTCGCGAAGGCCGCTGTGGCGGTGAACGCCGAACAACTGAAGGCCGCTCCGATTAGTGCTCGAGTTGCCGTCAATCCCACACGCGAAGCGGTACTGGGATCGAAGGCGTCAACCGCGAACCACGTAACCGCGCCGCCCGCGGCGGTCATGAGTCGCCAAGTGATCGCGAAGAAAACTCCGCCTCCGCCTCCCGTTTCCTTCGCCAAACAGCAACAAGCCATGGCGGCCCATCCGGGCCAGCCGTTGCCTAAGCGTGAAATGGCCACCTTGCGTCCGGCTGCGGCAGCGCATCCGGCAGTCAAGGTAGCGCCTCCGGGAAAACCGGCGACCGCGACCACGGGCCATCCCATGAACAATCAGCCGGCGAACAATAACCGGCCCGGTCAGCCAGCCGGCCAACCTGCTCCAGGCACTCCGGGAAATCAACCGAATCGCCCGGGTCAGCCAAACCAGCCGGAGAATCGTCCTCCGGCGGCTCAACCGAACAATCGTCCGAATCAACCAGAGAATCGCCCTCCGGCGGCTCAACCGAACAATCGTCCGAATCAACCAGAGAACCGTCCGCCTGCGGCTCAACCGAACAACCGTCCGAATCAGCCGGAGAATCGTCCGCCTGCGGCTCAACCGAACAACCGGCCAAATCAGCCGGAGAACCGTCCGCCGGCGGCTCAACCGAACAACCGGCCAAGTCAGCCGGAGAACCGTCCGCCCGCGGCGCAGCCGAACAGGCCCGCTCAGCCAGAGAATCGTCCTCCGGCAGCGCAACCCAATAAGCCGGCGCAACCGGAAAATCATCCTCCGGCAGCGCAATCCAAACCAGAGAATCGTCCTCCAGCGGCGCAGCCTAACCGGCCCGCGCAGCCCGAGAATCGACCTCCCGCTGCCCAACCGAAGCCGGAAAATCATCCTCCGGCAGAAGCCAAGCCCGCTCCAGCTCCGAAGAAAGAGCCTGCCAAGCCGCAGACTCCTGAAGAGAAGAAGCGCGCTGAAGAGAAGAAACCGCCGGGAGCGTAGCGCTCAAAGTTGGGCCCTAGTGAAAAGCACCCTGATTTCTTTCAGGGTGCTTTTTTATTCTCATGGGAGAAAGTTTTTTATTGCAGCGCGTGGGTGGACGAACTCGTGCCCGGATTTCCGCTGATGTTGTAGCGTTTGAGTTTGCGGTAAAGTGTGGCGCGGCTGATGCCCAGCATCCGTCCCGCAAGAGCTTTGTCACCTTTTACTTGCTCGAACACGCGTTGGATCGTCGCCCGCTCAATGTCTTCCAGATCGGTGGTCGACATTGCCATTGCATTCCCGCTCTCCCTGGAACCTGCTTCCTCCGAATCCGCCAGTTCGGAGCTCAACTCCCCGGCAGCCTCCGCTACTGGCCGCGCCGCCGGCGCATTCGAGTGGGCAATCGATGCCGGCAAATCGCCCAGGTCGATCAACGTCCCATCGCCCAAGGCGACGGCCCGTTCCACACAGTTTTCCAGTTCTCGCACGTTGCCCGGCCAGTCGTAGTTCATCAAAGCCTTCATGGCCGCGTTGGAAACCCGCAGATCCGCGCCCGGCGCGTAACGCTCGCAGAACCAGGTGACCAGCATGGGAATATCGCTGCGCCGCTCGCGCAACGCGGGAACGTGCACCGTCACCACGTTGAGCCGAAAATAAAGATCCTTGCGGAAGGTGCCGGCTTTGTACGCAGCTTCAAGATCTCGATTAGTGGCGGCGATAATTCGCACGTCCACTTTCACCCTCTGGTTGCTGCCCACTGGTCGAACTTCCTTCTCCTGCAACACACGCAATAACTTGGCCTGCAATTCCAGCGGCAACTCGCCGATTTCATCCAGAAAAACCGAGCCCGTATCCGCGGACTGAAAAAGCCCCGGCTTCGACTTCAGCGCTCCAGTGAATGCGCCCTTTTCATAACCGAAGAGTTCGCTCTCAATCAGCGTGGGCACCAGGGAACCGCAATCCACCGCTACAAAGGGACGATTGGCAAACGCGCCACGAAAGTGGATCGCGCGCGCAATTAACTCTTTCCCCGTGCCGCTCTCCCCGGAAATCAAAACCGCCGTTCGCGTGTCTTTCAGGCGCGAAGCCACGCGCAACACTTCCTGAATCTTGGCCGAGGATCCGACGATGCCATGCACCGCGGTTTCTGCATCCATGCGCTGCCGCAGGAACTCGTTCTCCTCGACCAGCCGGACTTTTTCCGCCATGCGCCGCAAGAACAACCGCAATTCCTCCAGTGGAGAAAACGGCTTGGTGATGTAGTCGTAAGCCCCCAACTTCATGGACTGCACCGCAGTTTCAATGGATCCGTGCCCGGTCATCAGCGCCACTTCGGTGCGCGGCAGCAGCTTTTTTACCCGCTCCAGAAATTCCAGGCCCGACATGTGCGGCATCACCATGTCGCTCAGGACCATATGAACCGGTTGCTCTTCCAGCAGCGCTAGCGCGGATTCGCCGCTATCGGCCTCCATGCAGATGAAGCCCAGGGCTTCCCCCACCGTGACACACAGTTTGCGAATACTCTGCTCGTCGTCCACGATCAGAAGGCGCACTCGCATGTCCTCTTTATTCAGAAGCGATTTACTCAACACGGCGCTCACCGGGCTTTCCCCATAGTTTTTTCAACAGCCGAAATTAAATCCTGCACCCGAAACGGCTTCTCCAAATAAAGTGCGCCGATTTTGCGCAGCGTGCTGACGGTTTCTTCGTTGGCATAATCGCCGGTAATGATGACGACCTTATTTTCCAGATCGGGCCGGTTGGCCGAGATCCAGGTATGAACCTGCGCCCCATCGACGCCGCCCGGGGTGCGCATATCCGAGACCACGCCGAGGAACTGCCCTTTCTCCAGCAACCGCAAGGCTTCGGCGCCGGACTCGATGCACACCACTTCATAACCATTGCGTTCGAGAGTGGCCGTGACCAGGGCCATGATGGAGGGTTCGTCCTCGATCAGCAGGATGGGAAGAATGGCGCGTTGCACGGCTTGGGTCGTCATTGTTGTATAACTCCTGCGGCCACACCCAGAGACGCAGTGTGCGGCGCTGCGGGAAAGCGGACGATGAAGGTTGCGCCCTGCCCGTCTGGATTGTTGTGGCAGAGTATCTCTCCTCCATGTTCCTTCACGATGCCGTAGCAAATGCTCAGGCCGAGGCCGGTTCCCTTGCCAACCTCTTTGGTGGTAAAGAAAGGATCGAAGATTTTGTCGGGATTGGAGATGCCGTAACCGTTATCGCAAAAGGAAACTTCCACGGCATCGCCGGCTTTGGTGGACATGATTTCAATGCGGGCCGGCCGGCCCACGTCATGAACCGCGTCGTAAGCGTTATTGAGGATGTTGAGAAAAACCTGCTGCAACTGGTGAGCGTCGCCGAAAATATCGGGCAAGCCTTCGTCGAGTTGTTCGCTGATCTCTACCCCATGACTATTGAAATCGTAGGAGCGCAGTTGAATAGTACGGCGCAGAATCGGGTTTAACTGCACCGCATTGCGTTGCGGCGGCATTTGGCGGGCAAAGCTCAACAGGTTCTGCACGATCTGCTTGGTGCGTTGCGCCTCCTGCAAAATAACGCGCAAATCCTTCACCGCGGTGGCGGGAAGCTCCGGATTCTGCAGTAGCAGATCGGCAAAACCAAGGATCGCGGTTAACGGATTATTGACTTCGTGGGCCACACCGGATACCAACTGTCCCACCGCCGCCATCTTTTCCGCGTGCACCAGTTTGTCGCGCAACTCAGCCGAGTCAGTGATGTCGGTCATGACCACGACGATGCTGTTGATGTTCCCCCTCTCGTCGCGCATGGGGCTCAGGTTCACGGAGAATTGTCCGGCGTGCCCATTGCCGCGCATCACCTGCACCTCCAAGTTATCCACCTGCCCGCCCTTCAATATGGCCTGCACCGCATCCGCCAGGGGACGAACGTAGCCCGGCGCGGCCAATTCCAGCAAAGGGCGACCCAGAAGTTCGCGTTGTTCGAAGCCCGCGTCATACCACCGCCGGTTGGCATAACTGATCAGGCCGGCCGTATCGGCCACCAGGATCAGGCTCTGCGTGTTGCTCAGAATCTTTCCGGAGAAGTCGCGCTCGCGCTGCAACTCTGACTGGTAGGTATGCAAACCGGTCACGTCGAGCATCAGCCCGCGAATCTGCAGCAACTTTCCCAAACTGTCGTACATACCAAAAGCGTTAATGAGGACGTAGATCGGCGAACCATTTTTCCGGCGCAGGGTGCCCTCAAAGTTGCGCAGAGTGCCATCCTTGGCCAGAGCGTCGGAGTGCATCTGCCGTTGCTCGGGAGAAAAATATAGATCCCGGGGAATATCGACCTGCAACAGTTCTTCGCGGGTGGAGTAGCCGAGCATGGCTACCATGGCGTCATTCACTTCAATAAAGCGGCCTTCCGGCGTGCTGAAAAACAAGCCCTCCTGAATGTTGTCAAATAATTCACGGTAACGGCGCTCCGCCTCGCGCCGGTCGGTAATGTCTTTGAGCACATGGATGGTTTGCAGGCTTTCGCCGGAGGCGCCGTGCACCCGCGAGGTGGAAACTAGATAAGTTCGGTCGAGAGCAGGATGAACAAATTCGTCGCTGTCGCCGCCCCCGGAGCGGCAAAAGGGACAGGAATAAAGCGTGGGTTCGCTGGTCAGGGCCAGCAATGCCCGCATATTGACGCCGATTAAATCACTGGGGGCGACCCCAATCATTGCCGCTAACGAGCGGTTCACGCGCAACACTTTATCGGTTTCGTCGTGCACCACAATGAAGTCGGTGATGGCGTCAAAAATTTCCATCCAGTGCCGGTTGGCCTGTTCAATGCGGGTGAACAACCGGGCATTTTCCAGGGCCATGGCGGCACGGCTGGCCATGGCTTCGATCAAGTTACGGTCTTCGTTGCCTAGCGGACCGGTGCGTCCGGAAAGGCACAGCACTCCGGCAATGCCTCCATCGGAGGCGGAGAGCCGAACCACCAGGCAATCGCTCCAACCTAAAGCGGCGGCCAATTCGGCACCGAGCAAATTGGCCGCGGTACCGGAG
Source organism: uncultured Acidobacteriota bacterium (assembly GCA_963758565.1). Classification (GTDB taxonomy): domain Bacteria; phylum Acidobacteriota; class Terriglobia; order Terriglobales; family Acidobacteriaceae; genus Sulfotelmatobacter. Next base: position 498,568 of record CAVWVX010000004.1, read on the forward strand.
ACGATCGAATCCGAACTGCTTTCGATTAGCTCCGCCAGGGCATGGGCCAGACGCTGCTTCAGCGCCCGATCGTCAGAGCGTCCGGGAGCGGCAGCGCTTCGCTGGGCAGAATGAAACGCATCCGCATTGCCATGATCTGAGATCTCGCCAGCGACCAAATCGCCAGTCGCCGGAAACGGATGCAGCGCGGCGACCTGGAAGCGTCCATCTTGGACCAGCGCGACCGCCCCAGCACGCGCTTCCATCAGTTCGATGGCACGCTCCAGAAACTTTCTTGTGAAGTCGGGCAGGCGGAGTTGGCTGTCAATTTCACGGGCCAGCTGCGTAAGAATCTCCGAGCGCTTGCGGTGCTGCTCGGAAAGATGCAGATTGCGCGCGACCTCAAGTACGACAGAAACTTGCGCCGCCAGCGCGCGTGCCCGCCGAACATCCTGCTGCGAGATGCCACTGCCATCCAGCCGGTCGAGCACTCCGAACATGCCCAGCACGGTTCCGTCCGCCCCCAGCAGCGGAACGGCCAATAATTGTTTGGCTTGATACTGCGCGATCACTTCCAGATTCGCCCCTGCCAGTTGGCGGACGTCGTCGGAGGAAAATACTTCTTTCGCGCGCAGAGCGTGCGTGGCAATGCCTTCGGGGAAGATAGTGTCAATGGCTCGCGGCTGCCCGCGATCCACCCCGTAGCGCACGCGAAACTTTCCCTCATCCAGCAGCGCAATGAAACAGCGACCGTAGCTGAGAAAATCGGCGGCCCGCACCACAAAAGCCTGCAAAAAATGTTCCAGATCGCCGCTCGAACTGAGTTCGGAGGAAATTTCCAGCAACTGGTGGAGTTCCTGCGCCTGCCCCTGAGCCGTGGCACAGAGTTCGGCATGGGCTACGGCTACAGCGCCGAATCCAGCGATGGCCGACACCAGCGATTTCTCGTCCGCGGTGAAAGCGCTTTCGGGTCGCGGATAAACCAGAATCGCTCCCTGGGTTCGCGAAGTGCGAAAGGGAGCGGCAATCAGAATTCCCGGGGTCACCAGGCTGCCCAGCGAATGTTGATCGCTGCTGATCGATAGCGTAATGGCTTCTCCCGCGGAGACCGCGCGCTGCGCCAGATCGGCGGCAAATCGAATGGTTTGGCGATCGTGCCCGGCTCGAAACGAGTGCGCCATTTGCGCCGTTTCCGCCGAAACCGCACGCAGTTCGAAGGGCCCTTCGCGGCGCAACAGAACGGACACCATGCGGGTGCGCAATAACAAACGCAGCCGGTCGGCCAGAGCTTCCAGGACCGCCGCCACATCAGGGGTTCCATGCAGCGCGTTGACCACTTCCGCCAGAATTTCGGCGCGGCGGTGCTCCTCTCGCGAAGCCTCCCCCAGTCGCGTCGCTTCCAGCAGGCTGCTCAGCTGCCCGGCCAGGATAGTCGCCTTGGCGGCCAGGTCCGGATTAAAAAAATCCTCATCGGAATCATGCAGAAACGTCACCGCGCCGATGACTTCATCAAAGACCACCAGAGGCGCGGCCATCAGCGACCGTCCGCCAAACTGGCGAAGCACCGGAAACGTCGAACTGGATTGCAGATGATTCACAAAGATGGTGCGCCGGCTCCGGACCGCATCGGCGGTTACCGCGCTCTGCTGCGGAAGCAGCCGAATGCCAACGAAATTCTCCGCCAGTTTGCCATCCGCCTGTTCCCCAACGAGTTCGTCACCGGAGTGGCGTCGCCAGAAATAAACTCCATTCACCTGGAAGAATTCACGCGTCGCGCGGCAGAAAAGTTGAATCAACGCCGGGGCGTCGACCCGTTCTGCAGCCTTGGCCGCTATCCGTAATAGAAGCGTCTGGAAAGCGTCGTCGGCAGTGGGAGGAGGCCCATTCTGTGGTGTTGGCGTCGAATTGCTTGCTTCTATCGTCAGAGTTTCACCACTCGCCTCTACAGCTTGCTGGCGATCCGCGTCGTCTCAATTCGCACAAGTGATTGAATCTATTGGAAAACTATCTTGTAATCTCATTTTGAGTCAAGAAAAATGGCGCTGGGGTGCCCAAGTGTGAAATCCCGAGAAAAATCAAAAACGATTGTCTCAGGCTGAGAAATCATTCTACGAAATCTCCAACGTGAGACGACACTCATTTATGAGAATGGCCCCCGCGCTGGCCCTCCTAGCGCACTAACTCGTTTTCTTTTCAAAGACATCCATTACGTTACCTTGGTTTTCTCGAAAGCTGGTTCTTGGCCACGGCGTTGCTCCATTCCGAGCGCTGGACTTTGCCACAGGAGGAACCGTGTCTTTACGGAAACTAGGGGCGTTGTTGGGAGGAATGGCAGTTGCTGGAGTTTTCGGAATTTCAGCGATCCAAGCGCAGGACGCCAATAACGAAGTTCTGCGCCGCGCCAAAAGCAAAGTTTCGGCAGTGTATCCCGAACTGGCGCGCAAGATGAACCTCTCCGGAACCGTGAAGGTAGAAGTGGTGGTCGCAGCCAACGGAATGGTCAAAGATGCCAAGGTGGTGGGCGGCCATCCCGTCCTCGCCGGGGCGGCGCTCGACGCCGTCCGCAAGTGGCGATTCGAGCCGGCGGCGGCCGAAAGCACAGGCGTGGTGGATTTCAAGTTCGAACCTCATCAGTAGAGCTTCAGCGCGGGACAGAATTCAGGCGGCCGGAGGAAACGGCATGACGATTGGGAAAAAGCTATACGTGAATTTTGGCATCATCCTCAGCATGGTGGTCGTGCTGTTTTTAGTGAACATCGTGGCGGTGCAGCGCGAGCATGCCGCGAAGGCCGCAGCTACCGCTTCGCTCGAACTGGCCGATGCCACCAACGAAGTCCGCTTCCAGATGATGCAGAACCGCCTGTACCTCAGCAACTACCTCTTGAGCGGCGACACCCGCGAAGTGGAGCGCATGAATGAAGGCTTGCGCACCCTGGGAGACAAACTGGGCCAGGGTAAAACGCTGGCCAACTCCGAGCAGGAGCGCACCGCCCTTGCCAAGGTCGAGCAACTGGAGCAGTCCTGGGGTAAGGAATTCGCTCAACCGCTGATCGATAAGCGCAAAGATGTTGACTCCGGCAATGCCACGGTCGCCGAACTGCAAATTTACTATCTCCAGAAAGACGCTTCGTCCTGGGTCAAAAATTCCACGGATGCGCTTGACGTCGCCGATGGCGAAAACCGCAAACTGGTTGAACTGCGCCGCAAGTCTGATGAGACCGCCAGCACTTACACCATTTTTGCGGCTGTCCTCAGCACTCTGTTTGCTCTCGGACTGGGAGGCGTGATCGCCTTCCGCACCGCCAAATCGATCACTGAACCGCTCACCAATCTTATGCAAGTATCCAAGCAGATTGGTGACACCGGAGATCTGGAACACTCCATCGACGTGAAACGCGACGATGAAATTGGAGAACTCGCCCGCAGCTTCGCCAAAATGGTCACCTACTTGAAAGAAATGGCGGGCGTCTCCGAAGCCATCGCCGGCGGCGATCTTATGGTTCAGGTCAAGCCGCGCTCCGCCCACGATACTCTGGGCAACGCCTTCACCAAAATGGTGGAAGGCCTTGGCAAGCTGGTTCGCAGCGTCCGCGACGCATCCGCCCAAGTGGCCAGCGCCAGCGGACAGGTAGCCAATGCCTCCGACGACTCCGCCAAGATCGGACTGCAGGCCTCTTCCGCCATCGATGAAGTTACCAGCACCATGCACGAGATGAGTGTCAACGTTCAGAACATGGTGAAGAGCACGCAAGTGCAGGCTTCCAGCGTCAGCGAAACTTCCGCCTCCATCGATCAGATGGTCGCTTCCATCCAGCGCGTGGCCGACACGGCAAAAGTTCTGCTCGACATCTCCAACCGCTCGCGCGAAGAAGTGCACAGCGGCATCACCACCATGGAGAAGGCCACCGACGGCCTCAACCGTATCAACGCTACCATCACCTCTTCCGGCGAAATCATCGGTGCTCTTGGTCAGCGCGCCGACGATATCGGCAAGATCATCGAAGTCATCGACGATCTCGCCGAGCAAACCAATCTGCTCGCCCTCAATGCCGCCATCGAAGCCGCCCGCGCCGGAGAGCACGGCCTCGGCTTCGCCGTGGTCGCCGATGAAGTCCGCAAGCTGGCGGAAAAATCGGCGCAATCCACCAAGGAAATTTCAGAACTCATCCAAAGCATTCAGAAAGAAGCCCGCAAAGCCGTCGAAAACATGGACCGCTCCACCGGCATCGTCAACGAAGGCCTCGATCTGGGCGGCGAACTGAATGGGGCGTTGAAGAAAATTTCCAACGTCGTCACCGAAGTCTACAAATTCGCCCAGGAAATCGGCGCCGCCACCAACGAGCAGTCGCACGGCTCGTCTCAAATTGCCCGCGCCACCACGCGGTTGAACGAAATTACCCACGAGATCAACTCCGCCGTGGAAGAGCAGGCTTCCGGGGCGCAGGCCGTGGTCAAAGCCATGGAGCGCATGCGCGAACTGGTGCAACAATCGACCTCCGGCTCCACCGAACTGGCAGCCTCTGCCGAGCAAATGACCAAGATGTCGCGCGGTCTGCTCGAATTCATGGACCGTTTCACGCTGGAAGAAAGTTCACGGCAGAACGAAGAAAAATCGCACGCCGCGCGCCGCTCCGCCGCTGCGGGCCGCTACTAGGAATCAACATGAGCCGCGAACTCCATATCGTGGGTTTCCAGGTGGGGCGCGAGACCTATGGCGTGCCCATCAAGTCGCTGCACGAGATCGTGCGCGTGCCCGAGATTACCGCCGTGCCCGATGCGCCCGACTATCTGGAGGGCGTAATCAACCTGCGCGGAAAAATTGTTTCCGTCATGGATCTGCGCAAGCGCTTCGGCGACAAGCAGGCCAAGCTGAACAAACAGAACCGCATTCTTGTAGTCGAGCATTCCGGCAAATTAGCCGGGCTAATCGTCGATTCCGCATCCGAGGTTTTGAAGATCGCCGGTGAAGATGTCGAACCGCCCCCAGCCGCATTTCAGGAAGGCGGATTGAACTGCGTTACCGGACTGGGCAAGGTTCAGGGACGTCTCATCGTCCTGCTGGATATGACCAAATTGTTGGCTCCCTCCAGCCTGTTACAGGAAAAGCCGGCTGCGGAAAATCAGACCGGCAAACTGGAGGCGCGGGCAGCTTCGGCGCACTAATACGCCTCCTTGACCAACACTCAATGAATCTCAATCGCACAAGACGAGAGCAAGCATGAGCACATCCGGAGCGGCACCTGCTCCCATATTGACGGACGCGGAATTGAAGTTATTGCAGGCGCTCGTCTACCAGGAGTGCGGAATGCACTTCGACGAACGCCGCACCCACTTCCTGCAAGACCGCCTGCTGCGGCGCTTGAAGGAATGTCACGTCGATTCCTTCTACTCCTATTACCGCCTACTGATCAGCCAGGAAGGCAAGCCTGAACTGGCCAAACTGGTGGAAAACCTCACCGTGAATGAGACCAGCTTTTTCCGTCACAAGGCACAGCTGGATTTATTCCAGAAGTCCATCTTGGAAGAAATCCTAAAGCGCAAGCAGTCTCACCGGGAATATTCCATCCGCGTTTGGAGCGCGGGCTGCTCTACCGGGCAGGAAGCTTACACCCTGGGCATGATGTCCGCCGACGCGCTCGCCTACTACTACCTGCGCAACCCGCTGCCCGTGGAAATGACCATGCCCAAGCCGCTGATTCCCCCGCCGTGGCGGGTGGAAATTCTGGCCAGCGACATCAGCTATTCCGTGTTGCGCACCGGGCAGGAAGGTCTCTACAACGAGCACCAGATGTCCACCGTGGATTACACCTTCCGCCTGCGCTACTTCGATAAAGTCGGCGACCGCTACGCCATCAAAAAGCCGCTCAAGGAAATGGTGCACTTCGACTTTCACAATCTGAAGACCGAATATCTTCCCCAGCGCAATGACGTAATTTTCTGCCGCAACGTCATGATGTACTTCGATGTGGCCGAACAAAAACGACTCGTGGAAAAGTTTTACCGCTGCCTGAATCCCGGCGGCTACCTGTTCGTGGGACATGCCGAAAGTCTTCTGGGCCTCAGCGAGAAATTTCAAATGGTCCACAAAGACAGCGGCACCGCCTACCAAAGACTTGAGGTGCGCGATTGACCCATCTGCCCGATGAGCGTGGAGCGGAACTGCGCGAGTTGTTTTTCGAGACTGCGCAGGAACTGCTGCAAGCGCTGAACGAAGAAACCTTGAAGCTGGAGAAGTCTCCCGGCGACGAGGAGATCGTTCGTTCCATCCGGCGTACGGTGCACACCTTGAAGGGCGATTCCGCCGCCTGTGGCCTGCGCGAACTCAGCGAACTGGCGCACCAGTTTGAAGATGCGCTTTCCCTGGAAAGTGCGGCACTGCACGGCGCGCTGGCGGAAATCGCCTTCGCCGCCGCCGATGTCTTCGCTGAAATGCTCGCCGCCTACCATGGCGGAACTGCGGTGCCCGATGCCGAGCCCTTGCGGCGGAGAATTACCGAACTCACCGCAGTCCCGGCAGCCAAGAAAGCCCGGCGCAAGAAAAAATCCCCCGCCGTCCCAACGGCAAAATCCGGCGGCGACTGGAGCGAGGCCGAGCAACGCGCTTTTGCCCAGGCGCAAGCTCAGGGCCTGGCTATCTACGATCTGATCATAAAAATCGATCCCCTCTGCACCATGCCGATCGCTGCCCGGCAACTCATTCAGACCGCCATCAGCGGGGTGGGGCGAGTGATCGTGATGCGGCCCGACGCCAAATCCCCGGCCGCCTCCAAACACGTCGAATTTGTCTTCGCCACCCTGGAGGCCAAAGAACTCATCGCCGCCAAATGCCACATCCCTACCATCACCGGTGAGGTCGGCATCACCTTGATCGAGCCGGCCAGGAAAACGGCTGCATCTGTTATCTTGCCGGAAGCGGTGGTCGCGGCGCCCCCTGACCCGGAAGCTGCGGTGGAACAAAGTATCGAAGCCCCGCTTCCAGTTCTTTCGGCTGCAGTAGCTGCCGAAAGCCATCCTCCTGTTCCGGAAGCTCCCCTGGCGCAAGCCTCCACGGAAAACATTCTGCGCGTCGAAGCCGGACGCATCGACAATGTGCTCAACCTGGTCGGCGAATTGATCATTGGCAAGTCGATGTTGCAGCAGGCGCTCACCGAGTTTGGCAAACGCTATCCCAAGGAATTGTTGCGCGGCAAGTTTGCCGATGCCATGGCGTTCCAGGCCCGCGTGCTCAACGACCTGCAACGTTCGGTCATGAAGATTCGTATGGTGCCAGTGGACCAGCTCTTCCGCCGCTTCCCGCGCATTGTCCGCGATGTCGCCCGCCAGTGCGGCCGGGAAGTTGATCTCGAGCTCTCCGGTCAGGAGACCGATCTCGATAAAGGCATTCTTGACGCCATTGCCGAGCCGCTCACCCATTTGGTGCGCAACGCCGTGAGCCACGGCATTGAGCCGGCCGAGGAGCGTAAGACGCAAGGAAAATCTCCCCGCGGAAAAATTCGTCTCAACGCCTACCACCAAGGCAATCAAGTGGTGGTCGAAATCAGTGACGACGGCCGCGGCATCGATGCCAACAAAATTCGCGCCAAAGCCATCGACCTGGGCATGGCCACTGCGGAGGAAGCTTCTCGTTTGAGCGAAGCCGAGACCCTGGACTACATTTTCCGCCCCGGCTTCAGCACTGCCGAAGAGGTCACCGAAGTCTCCGGCCGCGGCGTGGGCATGGACGTGGTGCAAAGCGTCTTACAACGGCTCAAAGCCACCATCCACGTTGAAACTCATCTCGGACAGGGCACCACCTTCCGCCTGAAGCTGCCCTTAACCTTGGCCATTATTAAAGCGCTAATGTTCTGGGTGGAACAGAGACTGTATGCCATCCCGCTGAATGCCGTCAGCCAGATCGCACGCACCTTCGAATCGGAAGTGCATCAGGTCGATAACTACGAAGTGCTGCAGCTCCGCAACCAAGTCCTGCCGCTCTTGCGTTTGGGACGCGCCTCTTCCCCCGACATCGACCGCAAGACCAGCAAGCTCTTCGTCCTGGTGATCACCGTTGGCGAAAGAAAATACGGCCTGGTCGTCGATGCGCTCGAAGGCGAAGAAGAACTGGTCATCAAAGCGCTCGACGACAATACCTTCGCCACTGACCTGGTCAATGGCGCCTCGATCCTGGGAGATGGAAAAGTTGTGCTCATTTTGAATTTGCTCGCGGTGGTCGAACACGCCAGCCGGGTTCGTCCCGAAGCTGCCGGCCTTAGCAATTGCGGACTTCTGCTCAACCACGCCGATCGCGCCCGCTTGGCCCTGAGCGCCTCCGGAGGCATGGCATGAACCGCGACATCAGAAAAGTCCGCGTGCTGGTAGTGGATGATTCCGCTCTCATGCGAAAACTCATTCCGCAGATGCTCGAAGCTGCGCCTTCGATCGAAGTGGTCGGGACGGCCATGGACGGCACTTTCTGCCTGAAAAAAATCGAGGAACTGAAGCCCGACGTGGTCACGCTCGATCTGCAGATGCCCGGCATGAACGGCATCGATACGCTGAAGGAAATCATGCGGCGGCATCCGTTGCCCGTCATCGTGGTCAGCGCCCACAGCACGGAAGGAGCTTCCATCACGGTGAAGGCTCTCGGGCTGGGTGCTTTCGATTTCGTCACCAAGCCGCAGGACGCCAAGAATCACATGGCGGAGACTGCGCGCGAATTGATCGGCAAAATCAAAGCCGCGGCCGACTGCAAAGTGGTTCGTCCGGGAACTTTTCAAATTTCGGCGCCGGCGGCAAAACTTTCCAAAGGCAAGCCCGCCACTCCCGCGACCAAGCTGGTTGCCATTGGCATTTCCACCGGCGGTCCGCAGGCGCTGGAATATCTACTCTCGCAACTTCCGCCGGACTTTCCTGGAGCCATCGTCGTGGTGCAGCACATGCCCGAAGGCTTCACCGAAATGTTCTCCAAACGGCTGGATGAACTCTGCTCTCTGCAGGTGAAAGAAGCGCAATCCGGAGATCTGTTGCAAGCCGGCCGCGTGCTCATCTGTCCCGGAAGCCGGCACATCAAGGTCAAGCGCATGACCATGGGCGACATTGTGGTGCTGAACGAAGAAGCGCGCGTCAACGGCCATCGCCCGAGCGCAGACGTTTTGTTCCATAGCGCCGCCGACGAATTCGGCCCGCATGCGGTCGCCGTAATCATGACCGGAATGGGCGACGACGGCGCAGAGGGGCTGGGCGCGGTGAAGCGCGCTGGCGGCGTAACCATCGCCCAAAGTGAGGAATCTTGTGTGGTCTTCGGTATGCCGAAGGCGGCCATCGAGCGCGGTTATGCCACGCGCGTGGTGGCGCTCGACGTGCTCTCCGCCACGCTGCAAACTCTGTGTGGCCGCGGCGACGGCCAAGGAGACATCGGCTCGCGCAAGGCTTTTCGCGCCAGCTTATAAGTGAAGTTGACAGTAGAAATGCCGATTCTGGTGCTATGACCTGAGTCATCTGGAAGGCGGGCAACCGCCGTGATGCAATAGCAAGGGAGGTTGTTATGGAGCAGTTCGCAGCAGTCAAACGCAGTAAAGACGGTCAGCCGGTCCGCTACTTGATCGTGGACGATTCCGTGTTCGCGCGCAAGAACCTGGCTCGGATGATCGAAACCTTTGGCGGACAAGTGGCGGCCGAAGCGGGAGACGGCCTGACCGCGATCAGCGAGTTCGACCGCACACATCCTGACATTGTGCTCATGGATATCACCATGCCACAGATGGAAGGCATTGAAGCGGCGGAAAAAATTGTGCAGAACCATCCTGAGGCACGCGTCGTCATGGTCTCTTCCGTCGGCTATCAGGAAAACATTGTGGCCGCATTGCAGCGCGGAGCGCGGCATTTCGTGCAGAAGCCGGTGAAGCCGGAAGTTCTGTATGAAGTGATCAAGTACGTAATGGGAGAAGATGGCGCTGTGGCCGCTTCGGCCGGCGCGGGGGCCTAGACTGCAATGAAGATGGAACTGATTCAGCCTTTCATCAACGCGGCCGACGCCGTGTTGTCGCAAGGCCTGTCGACCACCACCAAGGTGGACCACCTTTCGATGGAAGAGGACGGCTATCGCCGCAAGGGCGTGGCCGGAATGGTGGCGCTTTCGGGAGACATTGAAGGCCGCATCATCCTGGACCTGGAGCCGCAGACCGCAGTGCGCGTGGCCAGCCACTACGCCGGAGCGGAGCTGCCGGAATCCGATGGGCTGATCAAAGAGACCATCTTCGAGCTGGCCAACCAAGTTGTGGGCAATGCCGTCTGCTCCTTGAATGACCAGGGCTTTCATTTCCGCGTACATCCACCGCTGCTGGTTACGTCGGAGGAGAAGGACAAGACCAGTGAAGATGTGGAGGCGCTGATGATCTGCTTCGAAACCTCCATGGGCAACGTGTTCATGAACGTGGCGCTGCGGCACAATAAGCGGCGCATGTCGGATCACGCGGTGGCGCGGTAGGTTCGCGAGCGCCGGGCTATTGGATTCGGGTTCCTGGTGGCGCTCATATGGATTAATGCTCGCGCGCGATGGTTCTTCTTGTCGCGCAGCTCTTTCACGGCTTCGCGCCGGTTCTGGCCGGCATTTTCTCCGAAATTTCTTTTTGTGTAGAGGTTCGTCGGGGAGCCGTCGTCCCGTTTTGGGCTGCAAGTTTATCTTTTAGTTAACCTACCCCCCCCCTTCCCCCTGATTTAACAAAATATCTGGAATCAACGACTTAGCGATTCGAGTGCGCAAAATTCCTCGCAAAATATTCATAACAAAGGTCTTATAATTCAAAATATTGAAAACATGGGACTTACGACCGCTTTCTCGGCGCGACGGACACCGTGGTTGAAATGCCGCGCCTGATCCTCTGCCGGGACAATGATGAAACTAACCGGGGGCTGTGCGCAAGGGCAGACGTCACAAGGTGGGGCTGTGGAAAACTTTGCTGCCCTTTTCCTGTCGCCCGACTTACGCTGCTCCTCCTGCTTGACAGAAATCTTACTATATATGTTGCGACGGACTTTGTAACTTGTGTCATACTCATTTGCATGAATCCGACTGACAAGCTGGAAACCGTGTGTTTTACCACGAAGGGACAAATCGTCATACCGCTTCGCCTGCGCAAACAATTCGACATCGAGGACGGGACCAAGGCGGTGGTCCAGGCGACGCCGGAGGGAATCCTTCTCAAGCCCATGACCGCGGCGCTCATCAAGCGCGGGCGCGGCATTCTGAAGCGCGCGCCGGGAGGCAAGCCGCTGACAGAGGATTGGGCCGAGCACAAGAAACAGGAACGGGCACTTGAGGAGCGCCATGCCCGCTAAGGTGCTGGACAGCTTCGCCCTGATCGCTTACTTCCGCGACGAGCCGGGCGCGGAGACGATGGAAGAGATGCTTGTCTCCGCCGGCAAGAAGGACAATCCGCTCCTCATGAGCGATGTGAACTATGCCGAGGTGAAGTACTCCATTGTGAAGAAAGATGGCGCGGAGGCGTGGGCGGAGGCCGCGAAGGTCCTTCAGGGTCTCCCGATTGATTTTCAATCCACGAGCCGCGCGCTGGCCGATACGGCGGCGGACTTCAAAGCGCGCTTCAAAATGAGCCTGGCCGACGCCTTCGCCGCCGCGCTGGCCAAAGAAAAGAAGACAGAACTCGTCACCGGCGACATGGAATTCAGGGCGCTGGAAAAAGAAATCGAGATTCACTGGCTGAAATAATCGCGGCCGCTGGCGTGGGTGTAGAGTCTAGATTTAAATTGTGAACGTCCCGTCTGTCCCCGCATTTTTCCGCAGAGGTATCGACGGCAGACAAATAATGTCGGATGTCGACAGTATTGCGAGCGCGCTGAAGCATGAGGTCCAATACAGGGGTGGCTAAAATTTACAAAGGGATTCAAGGATGAGGACGACGATTTATCTCGCTACGGCTAGCGGCCTGGCGGTGATTCAGGGGGGCGATAACGACTGGAGCGGCGAGGTGCGTTTGAGCGGCGAACCGGTGCAGTGTGTTGCAACTGACCGGAGTCGAAAGGGCGTGGTTTACTGCGGAACCTTCGGCCATGGAATGTTTCGAAGCGGCGATGGGGGAGTGAGCTGGAAGGCGTTGCAGAATTTCAGTGAGCGCAACGTGATGGCACTGGCATCCTCTCATTCTGGACAGCTTTACGCCGGGACGGAATTGAGCGCGATGTATCGGTCCGAGGACGGTGGCGAATCGTGGAGTGAACTGGGGACGTTGTTAACACTGCCTTCGGCGAAGTACTGGAGTTTTCCGCCCCGGCCGCAAACCCATCACGTCCAGTCGATCCTCCCAGACTTGGCCCATCCGGCACGTTTGCACGTAGCGATAGAGGCGGGAGCGCTGGTACGCAGCGATGATGGGGGACGGACGTGGCGCGACCGAGTCTCCAGCTCTCCGCGAGACACCCATTGCCTGGCAGCTCACCCGCTAGATCCCGCACGATTGCACTCAGCCGCGGGCGATGGTTATTTCGAGAGTATCGATGGCGGTGATAGCTGGCACCGTATGGTTGACGGCTTAGACGATCAGTATTGCTGGAGCATCGCGATCAGCCTGGCAGATCCCGAGACTCTCTTGCTCTCCAGTTCGAAGAGCGCATACGGAGCGCACTATAAGGAGTCAGCGAACTCAGTCATCTATCGCCGCACGGGAGGCGAAACGTGGAAACCTGTGCGAAAAGGTCTCCCCGATGCGCAAGGGGTGCGGATTCCTGTTTTGGCTGCGAGTTCTGTTGAGACCGGAGTTTTCTACTGTTCAACTGAGGGGATGGTCTACCGCTCGGAGGACAGCGGTTTGCAATGGCGGGAGCTCGCGGTGCGATGGAATGGCGAAACTACGGCTGAGCACGCGATCGGCATGGCGATTGTCGAAGAGCGCTAGCAGTCCTCAGCCATCAGGTCCGTGATCCATCCCACTTCGCCCGGCATAACAAGTGCGGCGCGGGACGGATGATAGGGATGGATTTGCAAACAAGGATAGAGTAGTGGTTGAAATCCCTTGCTGGGCCGCCGGTTCTGCCAGCAGGTAAGGGGTCCTTCGACTGCGTTGCCGTGCGCTATCGCGCATGGCGACTTCGCTCAGGATGACAGATCTGCTCTGGGGCACGACAAGTTCGATCAGGATGACAGGGTGAGTTGGCCGCCATCGTAGTCGGCGGGGTCGGCGACTTTTCTCAGGTCAGGATATTTTTCGATCAGGGTGGGCGGTGCTGGGACTCGCCGGCCACTTATCATGGCTTTTAACTCCAGCGCGTTGACTCCGGCTTTGCTTTCGAAGTGGTTGTTGGTGATTACATACGTGGACTGCGCGCGTTCGGCGACGCTCAGGATTTTTTCTTTCCATCCTTCGAGTTCGCTGGCTTTGTAGAGATAGTTGTAGCGGTCGTTGCGGTTGTCGGTTTCAGAATCGCGATCGGAAAACCAGTTTTCATAGTTGCGGCCGTGCAGCCGGATGTAGCCGATGGCTCCGGTGACGTGTTCGGTGGGGGCGAGCGAGCGTCCCAGGAGGGGCTGGTCGATGTTGCAGAAGCCGACGTCTTTCTGGGTGAAGGAGGCGAGGGTGGCGGCGTCGTTCCAACTGGAGTGGCGAACCTCGACGACGCGGGGATACTCGATGAACTGGCGGAGCAGGCGTTCGAGATACTCGCGGTTGAGCGAAGTGTTTTTGAAACTTATAGGAAACTGGATTAAGAGCGCGCCTAACCTCCCTTCATTGGCCAGGGCGTCGAGGCCTTCGCGGGTGCGGGCTTCGTCGTCGTCAGTGGGACGGATGCTGGCGGCGGAGGTGGGCTGCAATCCGGCGCCGGGAGAGTGGGTGAAGGCGCGGTAAAGTTTGGCGGTGAAGAGGAACTTGGGATTGACGGCGGCAACTTTGCGGCACCAGAGTTTGGCCCACTCGGGCTTGAGGGGTCCGTAGAAGCTGGTGTTGATTTCGGTAGTATCGAAGAAGCGCGCGAGATATTCGAGAGGATGCTGCTTGCGGCGCTGCATGCCCGAGGGATAGAAGATGCCGTCCCAATCTTTGTAGGACCATCCGGCGGTGCCGATGCGGAGAGTGGCGAGGTTAAGCGCTGACGGCCCAGGCTGCGGAGGACGGACTGATGCGAAGGATTCCATGCGTGAAACCGGAGACGGAGGGCTGGGAAAAGGTTAGCACAGGGGTGAGGCGAGGCCTGGCAGGCACTCGACACAAGACCCTTTAACATAGAGGGCACGGGGGAACACAGGGTAGATTTGGATCTCGCGCGTGGCATTCGCGGTGGTGCCCACGGAAGGAACTTGCGCGGCGGGAGCGGCTGTGCGAAAAAAATGTATGCGCTTTTTTCCAGCCTCTCTCCTGATGGTTTGTCTATTTACCAGCATCCCTTATCCTGCCGCCGCTCAAGATAAAGATAAGTCTGACGCGGACTACATCCGGTCGATGGAATTGAAGTGGACGGAGTCATATAAGGCGAGGTCGGTGGCCATGCTGTCGACGCTGCTCGCCGACGATTTTGTGATTACGGTGGAAGATGGCAAGACGTACGGGAAGACGGGCTACATCAGCCACAGCGCGGAGCCGGGGACGCGGGTGGATGTGGCGGAGATGTCAGACCTGAAGGTGCGCATGCACGGCAATACGGCGATCATCGCGGGGGCGTATCACGAGAAGGGTGAATCCGACGGCAAGCCGTATGAGTATCACGACCGGTTTACCGATGTGTGGATGAAGGTTGGGAATAAGTGGCAGGTGGTGGCGTCGCACTATAGCGTGCCGGTGAAGTAACAGAACTTGCTTCGAAAATATGCCTTTCCGCAGATGGCACCTTCGTGCCATGCCTGCACCACGGCCGTGCCATTACTTCTGTTCCCTGCGCAGATAGACTGAGCATCCCCCAAATTCCACGATTCTGTCCAGCTATCCAGCCTTAGGAGATACCAGTGAAAATCAAAGTTCTGCTTGCCATTCTGCTACTGCCAGCGTTTGCGGCGGCACAAACTTACACCTTCTCCACCTTCGTTACCTTTCCGGCGACCGGGGGACCTTTTGGGGCCAGCCAGTTGATGATCGATTCGCAGGGGAATCTTTATGGGGCGTCCCCGTATGGCGGCATTCATAGCTCGAACAACAACGGCGGAGATGGTACGGTTTACAAGGTCACGCCGGCGGGGCAACTGAAGGTGCTATATAACTTCGGCAGCAATCCCACGGACGGCATCAGGCCCATTGGACCGCTTACGCGCGATGCGGGGGGAAATTTTTACGGGACGACTGCGGCCGGTGGTGCGAATGGCTCGGGAACCGTTTTTAAGCTCACCCCGCAGGGAGTCGAGACAGTGCTGACCAGTTTCCCCAACAATAATCTGGGCGCCTTTACCATACCGGGCGGCGGCGTGACCTTGGACCCGCAGGGAAATATTTACGGATACGTTACCCGCTGGGTGCAATTTAACGCTGATGGCGGTGACATCTTCAAACTCACGCCGGAAGGAGTCTACTCGATTGTCTACGACTGGTGCCCCGGCGGCCAGTGCAGCAGCGCAGAAGGGCCAGTTGGAACGCTTATTCAAAATCCGGCAGGCGGATTTTATGGTGCGACCATCGGTTGTTGTGGGATCGGCGGAAATGTTTTCGAGCTCACCCCGCAGGGCACGATGGATGTGCTTTACACTTTCACCCCGCCATACGGAGCCGATAACAATCCGGTACTGGATGCTGCCGGAAATCTGTTTGGCATCGGCGGCGGCGGCGAGTTTGAAATAACTTCCGCCGGTGTCGAGTCGACTGTCTATACCTTTCCCAGCCGCTATGGATACAACGGATATGGGCCGCCGATTCTGGATTCTGCCGACAACCTGTATGACACGACAGAAATCAATGCGCCTCTGGACATAGTTTTCAAAGTCAGCCCTGATGGAGTGGAGACGGTGCTGTACACAGGTGAGTCGGTTGACGCTGACGGCGTGGTCATGGACAAAGCGGGGAACCTTTACACCACATGTTTTTTCTGCGGGAAGAATCGTACCGGAATGATCGGGAAATTGACTAAGAATGCAGAGTGAGCCGTGGAGAAGCGGTAGACGGCTGATTCAATTTTTCTGAGGAAGGGGCGAAAGGCCGAGCATCAAGAGTGCTCGGCCTTTCTATTGCTAACAATTTTCCTAAATGGAGTCTGTCGAACGTACCTTCACTCCAGGGAAAGCACCACCCAATACATACCTGTCGGATAAGTATCGGTTCGAGCGTAACAGGCGCCGACGGAGAAGCTGCGCAGGTCTTGGCGGGAGAGTACCTGAGTGGCGCTTCCCGGAAGAGTTTCGAGTTGCAGCGCGGTGTAGGTGAGCACCGTGGAGTGCTGCGCGAGTTGATGGATGGAGGAAGTGCCGAGCTTGTCGGCGTGGGCCATGGAGCAGGCGGCATCATCGGCGGATTGCAGGTCTTTACGGGAGATTTCCGGTTGCTTTGACTGATGGCGCACTTGCGTGACAGCGGCGGCGATGCGGTCTTTGGCTTCGACCGGCGAATAGGTGGGGAGGGCGTGGCCGAAATCTTGCACGATGTAGAGGCGGTCTCCGCTGCGGATTACGCCCATGCCAGCCACGTTAAAGCCGGCGTTGAGCAGGTTGGCGCGATGCGGCGGGGAGAGCATTAAATGTTTGTGTCCGCCCTCGGCGGTGTAATCGAGGGCAACGTTCTCGCCTTCCTGATCGAGAGTTGTCCGGGTTGCAGCCGCGATGCGTTGGACGAGGGAGGGCTCTCCTTCGAATCGATGAGAGAGTTGGTGGGCCGCGAGCATGGCTTGGGCGTGGGCGCGGGCGGCGCGGGTGAGGCCGGAGTCGAAAGAGAGCGCGGGCAATCCGGCTTGCGCCCGGGATTGGTTGGCCAGAAGCAAAAGTTGTTGTTCGGCTTGCGGATCGAAATCGTTGAAAGGAATATCGGGAGAGGCCGCTGCCGCCGGATGCAGAGCGGCGTGAGTGGGGCCGTCGTCGCCGGGCTGGGCGGCCATGGCCAGAGTGAAAGGCCTGACAGAGGCTGCGCCGACCGCGAAAAACAGTGCGAGGGCGACCCTTGTACCCGCTACTTGTGGAGCTCTAGGCATCCGCTTGTGCCTACTCATCGCGACCCTGGGAAGGATCAAAAATCGATTTAAATGCACAGGCTCAAACTTGCTGCTGGTGCTACGCTAGAAGCTGAAATCGAGTGAGAGTAGTTACCTTCGCTATGGAACCTGTATTGACCGGGGTCATTGGCCTGTTGTTTGGCAGCGTGATTGCATGGCTGGCGCTGCGCTCGCGCACCGCTTCGTCGAGCACCCGGTTGTCGTTGATGGAAAAGGAATTAGCAGCGGGAAAGGCCGATCTGGCGCGGTTTCAGCAGGCTTATACGGGACTGGTGGCGGATAAAGCGCGGCTGGAATCGACCCTGGAATCGGAACGGAAGACCAACGACGAAAAGATTGAACTCATCACTCGGGCGAGCGAGGAATTGCGCAATGCGTTCAAGGCAATGGCTGCGGATGCATTGAAAAGTAATAACTCATCGTTCTTAGTGATCGCGCAGGAAACTTTGAAGCGCTTTCAGAGCGAGGCGCAGGGAGACCTGGATAAACGGCAGAAGGCGGTGGCGGACTTGGTGGCTCCGGTGCGCGAATCGCTGGATAAGGTGGATGAAAAGATCCAGCAAATGGAGGTGGCGCGGGGGGATGCTTACGGGGAATTGCGGGCGCAAGTGAATTCGCTGATCGTGACGCAGAAAGAGTTGCAGTCGGAGACGGGGAATCTGGTGCGGGCGCTGCGAACTCCGAATGTGCGCGGGCGTTGGGGAGAGATTCAGCTGCGGCGGGTGGTCGAGATCGCGGGGATGCTTTCGTATTGCGATTTTGCCGAACAGGAGACAGTCACGACGGAGAGCGGAAGGTTGCGTCCTGATCTGGTGGTGAAGCTGCCCGGAGGCAAGCGGGTGGTGGTGGATGCGAAGACTCCGCTGCAGGCGTTTCTGGATGCATTCGAAACTACGGACGAAGATGCGCGACGGCTGTGCCTGGCGAACCATGCGCGGCAGGTTCGCGATCACATGAGTACGCTAAGCGGAAAAAAATACTGGGAGCAGTTTGAATCGACTCCAGAGTTTGTGGTGATGTTTCTTCCCGGGGAAACATTTTTCAGCGCAGCGCTGGAGCAGGATTCCAGCCTGATCGAGCACGGGGTTTTGAACCGGGTAATTCCTGCATCGCCGACCACGCTCATTGCGCTGCTGAAGGCGGTGAATTACGGATGGAACCAGGAGAAGCTGGCGCGCAATGCGCAGCAGATCAGCGAACTGGGGAAAGAGTTGCATGACCGGCTGCGTTTGCTGGCGCAGCATTTTACATCGGTGGGAACCGGGCTCGACCGCGCAGTTGAGTCTTACAACAAAGCGGTGGGTTCGCTCGAAAGCCGGGTGCTGGTTTCGGCACGCAAGTTTGCGGAACTGGGAGCGTCGGTGGCGGATGACATTCCGGAACTGGAGCCGATTGAAACTACGGCGCGGGCGTTGTCGTTTGATTGGGGCGACGAAGACACACCCACTGACGACATCGAGAAGGAACGCAAAGCTGGGTGAACTTTTTTTGCGTTACGATCCTGAACTGATATGCAATTTCTTTCATCTTGACCGCGAGTACGGCGCGAGGGAAACTCTGGTTCTCCACTAAGGTGGGAAAGGGGTATTCCTTCCGTGGCCGCCACTCTTCCCGACAGCAAGCTTTGCTTCCGACCTCGGAAATTCTACTGGCAGACGATTGTTGTATTTTGTCTGGGGTCGCCGGTAATCGCACAAACTCACGGCTTCGTCCCCATTGATGCGCCTGGCGCGGGCACGCTGCAGAACCAGGGGACAATTGCATCAGTCATTAACCAGAACGGCGTGGTCGCCGGATACTACAACGACAGCGAGTACGCCTATCACGGATTTGTGCGTTCAGCGCAAGGCGTAATCACGGAATTCGACGCCCCCGGTTTGAGCAGCGCCCAGGTTTATGGAATCAATTCCGGCGGGCAGGTCGTGGGAAACGGTCTTCGCCTGTCGAGCACTCACGGAGAGCACTTTGGATTTTTACGCAATCCGAGCGGCACGTTCAGCGGCTTGCAAGCTCCGGACGCGCTGTTCACCTTCCCGGCGGGAATTAACGACAGTGGAGAAATCGCCGGAGATTACTACACCAACGGGTATGAAAACCACGCTTTTATTTCCGCTATAAGCGGCGGGATTTTTGACTTCACACTTTTCGACGAGCCGAATGCTGCGCATTACGCAGGTTACGGGACTTACGCGACCGGAGTAAACGCAAGTGGGGTGGTGGTGGGAGATTACCAGGACGCCACGGTGGGGGCATACCACGGCTTTACGCGCGACGGCAGCGGCAATTTTGTCTCAATTGATGCGCCGGGAGCCGGAACTGGTCAGTCCTATGGAACCATACCGCTGGCCATTAATTCGAGCGGCGAGGTCGCGGGCTACTACAGCGATAGCAATGCTATCTTGCATGGGTTCATTCGCGATGCTTCGGGCAACATCACGGATTTTGATCCGCCTGGATCCACGCAAACGTTCGCGAATGGTATGAACGACCTGGGGGACGTCGTAGGCTACTGGGTAGATAGCCAGCAGGTTTACCGCGGATTTCTGCGAGAAGCGTCGGGCAGTATTACATCGTTCTCAGTTCCTGTGAAAAACAACGGCACTTTTATGCTCGGTATCAACAACGCGCGCGAGGTGGTGGGATTTTATTACGACACGAACGCGGCCATGCACGGATTTCTGTGGCAGGCAGGATTCGTGCAGTAAAGTGACCAGCCGCAGGAAGGCTGTTTAAGGAGAACCATTTTATGCCGTCCATTTTTCGCCAGCGACTGGTTTTTTTCAGCTCGCGGAACTTCTTGCGATTGCTGGGAACCCTGTTGTTGTGCGCCTTGCCGCTGGCCGCACAGACGCCTGGCTTCACTTCTTTTGACGCGCCGCATGCGGGCACGCTGTTCAATACCGGTACGTCGGTCGTGAAAATCAATGCCAGCGGCACGATTGCCGGATATTACATTGACGAATCCGGATGGAAGTCGCATGGATTTATCCGCCAGCCCGACGGAATTTTTACCGAGTTCGATGTCCCGGGACTGTACAGCGTGACAGTTACTTCGATGAACAATAACGGTGACGTAGTGGGCACCGGCGGCCATGCCAGCGGAACGGGGAGTTGGGCGCAAGGATTTCTGCGCTTCGCTAATGGCAAGGTGATTCTGATTATGATCCCGGGAGCAGTCTCGACCAGTCCGGAGGCGATCAACGACAGGGGGTTGGTTGCGGGATCGTATTTCGATTCCACGGGAGATCATGGGTTTGTGCGCGACGGCAGCGGCAACTTCACGCTGTTTGACGATCCCGAGGTGGTGAGCGGTAAAGAGGAGCGGGGAACGTTTGTGACCGGGATCGAGAGCGACGGTACCGTGGCGGGGTATTACACAGGAAAGACCGGAACAGGGCACGGATTCGTGCGCGACCCGTTCGGCAACTTCACCAACTTTGACGCGCCCGATGCCGGCACTGGATTTCTTATTGGCACATTCCCTCTATCGATCAACGAGGCCGGCGAAATCAGCGGATATTATGTGGACGACCACGGTGGGGAGCAGGGATTTGTGCGCGATGCGCAGGGAACTCTGACGGAGTTTGGCCCGTCCGCTTCTGACTATGCTGCGGCATTCAGCACCAACATTTCCGGCAAGACTGTGGGCAACTGGGGTAGCCGCGTAGGGGCTGGTGGTGGCTTCGTTCGCGACAACGCGGGCGGGTTCACTACTTTTTCGGCGCCGATGCGCAATACTGGCACTTATCCGGTCGATATCAACGACGCCGGCCAGATCGCCGGCACATGGGTAGACGACGGCGAACGGGCCGACCACGGTTTCGTGCAGATTAATTAGCGAATCCCAGAATTTTAAAGCGGGAGGTATTTCCATGTCCGCTATCGCTCCAGCCGCCGGCTCGATCGGCACCCGGCCAGAAGCGATCAACCTGAGCGGCGAAGTTGCCGGAGTGTATACCGATTCGAGATACGTGAACCACGGCTTTCTGCGCGATGGCACAGGCACGATCACGACGTTCGATGTGGGTACGCTGACCACTTATCCAACCGGGATCAACGACAGCGGCACGATCGTGGGAGAATGGGGCCAAAGCTCTTCAAGCTTCTTTGGCTTCGAGCGAGCGGCGTCCGGCAGCGTTGTGACTTTCTCCGCGTCCGGTCAGGACAGCACAAGTCCGAACGCCATCAACAACGGGGGACACTTTACCGGGTACTACTATTCCGGAAGCACCATGTACGGGTTCCTAAAGTAATCAAAATAGTTTGGGCGGGAGAGGTATCCGCCCATTTGGTTCGACTGCAAGAAGATTAGTTGAGAACAGACTAATCCTGCTGAGCAATTCCCTGCCCTATGCGGCGGATGCCACGGTGAATTTTCCTCCAAAGGTGCGCTCTCAAAGGTGAACTGACGGTTTGGGTTCGGTTGCTGTGGGCGCGTTTCCGTTCTCAAGGTACCCCGGGTTTCGCCGATAACGTAATTGAGCAGGCTGCGCTGCCACGCGGTAACGCAGAGACTCGTGCGCGTCCCCCACGCGCAAAAGCAGTGCCAGGAGTTGCGCAGGTGAAGCCCGCCGCCTCAAGCCGCCGCGCCAAAGCTTGGGTTCCGCGCCCGGCTGAAGAATCGCGGGCGGCTTCCGATAGGGGCCGATTGAGCGTTGAGCAGGAGCAATTGGGGGCGCAGATCTACGCGCTCGACCAGCACGCCATCGTAGCGATCACCGACGTTCAGGGAACCATTACCTATGTGAACGACAAGTTTTGCGCGATCAGCAAATATGCGCGGGAAGAACTGCTGGGCAAGAACCATCGCCTGTTGAAGTCTGGTTATCACTCGAAGGAATTTT
The DNA here is from genome assembly GCA_963758565.1 of uncultured Acidobacteriota bacterium. Classification (GTDB taxonomy): domain Bacteria; phylum Acidobacteriota; class Terriglobia; order Terriglobales; family Acidobacteriaceae; genus Sulfotelmatobacter. The sequence continues at coordinate 520,500 of CAVWVX010000004.1, forward strand.
TTCAAGAAATGTATCACACCCTCTCGCGGGGCGAGACGTGGCACGGTGAGATCCGCAACCGGGCAAAGGATGGGTCGTTGTATTGGGTGGCCTCGACCATTGTTCCCTTCCTCGATGCGGCCGGCAAGCCAGTGCAGTATGTAGCCGTGCGCACCGATATCACGGAAAACAAGCGTGCGGAGGAGGTGCGCGCTTTGCTGGCTGCGGTGGTGGATTCCTCCGATGACGCCATTATCAGCAAGACGCTCGATGGAACGATTACGGCGTGGAATCACGGGGCGGAAAGGCTGTTCGGTTATACCTCGGCTGAGATGATCGGGCAGTCGATGCGACGGTTGCTGCCGCTCAGGCGCTCTCAGGAAGAGACGGACATTCTGGCGCGGATTGCGCGGGGCGAGAGAGTAGACCATTTCGACACCGTGCGGGTGCGAAAAGACGGCAGGGAGGTGGATGTTTCGGTGACCATTTCGCCGATCAAGGATGGCAGCGGAAAGATTGTCGGCGCGTCCAAAATTGCGCGGGACATCTCCGAGGGCAAGCGAGTGGAATCGGCACTGCAGGAGAGTGAAGCGAATTTCCGCATGGCGGTGAATCTGGTGCCGCAGTTTGCCTGGATTTGCACCCACGACGGCCTGAACGTTTATTTCAACGACCGCTGGTTCAAGTACACAGGTCTGACGCCGGAGCAGAGCCACGGCAGAGGATGGAGCACTCCCTTCCATCCCGACGATAAAGAGAAAGCCAGCGAGGCATGGAACCACGCTACGGCGACGGGGGAGACGTACAGCGTGGAAAGCCGACTGCGCGCGGCCGATGGCAGTTACCGCTGGTTCCTGATGCGAGGCGAACCGTTGCTGGATGAGCGGGGAGGAATCGTCAAGTGGTTCGGCACCTGCATCGACATTGACGACATGAAACAGGCGCAGGCTGCATTGCGCGAGAGCGAAGAGCGCTTCCAGGCGATGGCCAACGGAATTCCGCAACTGGCGTGGATGGCGGAGGCCGATGGTCACATCTTTTGGTACAACCAGCGCTGGTACGACTACACGGGAACGGTTCTGGAACAGATGCAGGGTTGGGGATGGCAAAGAGTGCATGATCCGGAGGCGCTGCCCCAGGTACTGGCGGCGTGGAAGGAGGCGATTGCCCAAGGCACGCCCTTCGAAATGGAGTTCCCGCTGCGCGGCGCCGACGGCAAGTTTGGCATGTTCCTGACCCGGGTGATGCCGCTGACGGACGCGGCTGGCCGTGTCACGCGATGGTTTGGCACCAACACCGATATCAGCGAGCGCAAACGAAGTGAAGAGCGGCTGGCTGCGCTGGCAGAAAAACTAGCGCTGCAAGCTAAAGAACTGGACGGTTCACGGGTGGCGCTCGAGGGTCAACGGCGCATGTTGCAGTCCGTGCTGGACAGCATGGCCGAGGGTTTGGTGGCGGCAGACGAGCAAGGGAAATTTATTCTGTGGAACCCTGCCGCCTCGAGAATTATCGGGATGGGGGCGGACAATGTCGGTCCGCGGAACTGGACCACGCACTACGGATGTTATCTGCCGGATACAGTGACGCCGTTCCCGGAAGATCGCAGTCCGCTGCTGCTCGCAATCCACGGGAGAGCCAGCACTGCGGAAATGTACGTCTGCAACGCGGAGATGGAAGAGGGGGTATGGCTGGAAGTGGCGGGCAGTCCGCTGCGGGACAGTAGCGGCCGGGTTCGGGGGGGAGTGGTCGCTTTCCGCGACATCACGCAACGCAAGAAAGACGAACGGGTAATCCACAAGCTCAACGAAGAACTTGAAGATCGTGTGGCCCGGCGCACCGCGCAACTGGAGGCTGCGAACCTGGAGCTGGAAGCATTTACTTATTCGGTTTCGCACGATTTGCGGGCTCCGTTGCGGCACATTGGCGGATTCTCGCGCATTCTGCTGGAAGATTTTGCCGCAGGTATGGAACCGGAAGCGCGCGACCATCTGAAGCGTATTGAAGATGGCACGCAGCACATGGGGTTGCTGGTGGACGAATTGCTGAACCTGGCGCGGTTGGGGCGCCATGCCCTGGAGTTGCAGGCGACGGATCTGAATTCCATTGTGGAAGAAGTCGTTTCGTTATTGCAGCCGGAGGCCGAAGGCCGGGCCGTAACCTGGAAAGTCGCCAGCCTTGCTTCGGTGAAATGCGATCCCGTTCTGATGAAGCAGGTTTTTCAAAATCTGCTGGCCAATGCGCTTAAATTCACCCGCACCCGTAAACCAGCAGTGATCGAAATCGAGGCGCGGGAGAGACACGGAGAGATGGTGATTCAGATCCGCGATAACGGCGTTGGATTCGACATGCGACACAGCGACAAGTTATTCGGCGTTTTCCAGCGACTGCACCGGCGCGAAGATTTCGAAGGAACCGGCATTGGACTGGCGACGGTGCACCGCATCGTGCAAAAGCACGGCGGCCGGGTGTGGGCGGAGGCTATGCCGGATCATGGGGCCACGTTTTCTTTCACGATCGGTGAAAGCAAAGCGGGTGTCATAGACGCGGCCGCCATTTCCCAGACAAACGCCGGGACGAGAGCCCAGCTATGAACATAACTGAAGTGGATATTCTTCTGGTCGATGATAGCCAAGAGGACGTGGAGTTGACCTTGCACGCTTTGCGCGCGGAGAACCTGGCCGGCCGCTTTTTTGTGGCGCGCGATGGCGAGGAAGCGTTGGGATTTCTGTTTTGCACCGGGCCGCATGCCGGCAGATCTTTCGATCACCCGCCCAAGGTGGTGCTGCTGGACCTGAAGCTACCCAAGATCGATGGCATGCAGGTGCTGAAACGGCTCAAGAGCGATGAGCACACGCGCAGCATTCCCGTGGTGCTGATGACCAGCTCCAAGGAAGAACGCGACCGGGTGATCGGCTATCAACTGGGAGTCAACAGCTATGTGCAGAAGCCGGTGAACTTCAACGACTTCCGCAACATGGTGAAGTTGCTGGGGCAGTACTGGCTGGTCACCAATCAGCCTCCGGTTCAACGGAACTTTGCAGGAGCGGCGAGCCCAACGAAATGAGCAGCACAGGCGCCAAGATCGGGAAAGTGGAGACGAAGGAAAAGCCCAAGCTGCGAGCCTTGCTGATCGAGGACAACGCGCTGGACGCCGCGCTGGTGGTGCGCTCGCTGGTGAAGGGCGGGTTCGATGTGAGTTCCCACATTGTGCAGGACGAAGCTTCATTCCTCCGGGCGGTGCGCGCCAACCTTCCGGAGGTGGTGCTGGCGGACTACAACTTGCCCAGTTGGAAAGGGATGGAAGCGCTGAGGGTGCTGCGCGCCGAGGGCATGGATGTCCCCATGATTGTGGTCTCGGGTGCGCTGGGGGATGTAACGGCGGTGGAATGCATCCGTCAGGGCGCGACCGATTATGTGTTGAAAGATGGCCTGGCACGTTTGCCGGAGGTGGTGCGGCGCGCCTTGCGGGAAAAAAGCGAGCGCAATTTGCGGCGACAGGTGGAGGAAGACCTGGCGCGCAAGGTGGATGAACTGGCCCGCTCCAATGCGGACCTGGAGCAGTTCGCCTATGTCGCGTCTCATGACCTGCAGGAACCGCTGCGCATGGTGACCGCCTATACCCAACTGCTGGCGGAACGTTACCGTGGCCAACTGGATGAGAACGCCGACAAGTTTATTGGCTATGCCAGCGAGGGCGCGCTGCGCATGCAAGTGCTAATACAAGACTTGCTGGCATTTTCGCGAGTGGGCCGGAACAACATCACTTGCGCCAGGGTGGATTGCACCGCAGTACTGAAGGATGTATTGGCTACGCTGGCGCCCGCCATGCAGGATTGCGGCGCTGTGGTGAACTACGAGGCCCTGCCCACCGTGTGGGCGGACCGAACGCAGGTGGCGCAGATTTTCCAGAACCTGATTGGGAACGCGATTAAATTCCGCGGCCAGGAATCGCCGGTGATCACGGTGGCAGCCGAGCGAGTGGAGCAGCGATGGCGATTCAGTGTGAACGATAACGGGATTGGAATCGCGCCGGAGTATGCGGAGAACATCTTCGTGGTATTCCAGCGCTTGCATGCGCGAACGGAATATCCCGGCAACGGGATTGGGCTGGCGATCTGCCAAAAAATTGTGGAGCGCAATGGGGGCAGGATCTGGGTTGAGTCACAGCCCGGCTTGGGCGCCAGCTTCAAATTCACCCTGCCCTGCCATGCTCCGGATGAAGCAGTGGGAGCGCAATGATGAAGCCAGAACTGCTCATTGTCGACGATAACCCGGCCGATATCGCGCTGGTCTGCGAGGCGTTGGCGGGAAACGCGCATGGCTGCAAGATCAACAGTGTAGGAGATGGAGTGGAGGCGATGGCGTTTCTAAACCGCCGGGAAAAATATGCCAGTGCGCGGAGGCCGGATCTGGTCATTCTGGACCTGAACTTGCCGAAGAAGGACGGCCTGGCAGTGTTGGCCGCGATGAAAGCTGGGGCCGATTTGCGCTGCATCCCGGTGGTGATCTTCAGCACATCGCAGTTGCGCAAGGATGTGTTGCGCAGTTATGAGGGGGGCGCCAACTGCTATGTCAAGAAGCCGGGCAATCTGGCCGAGTTTTTTGCGGCGGTGAAGTCGATTGAGGAATTCTGGTTCAGTTTCGTAAATCTGCCACCTCGGGGGGAATGATGGAAAATGGAACTACACAGGTATTGCTGATTGAAGACAATCCGGGAGATGCGGACCTGGTGCGTCTGCGATTGATTGAAGGCCAATCTCCGGTGAAAGTAAATTGCGTCAACCGGCTGGCCGACGGATTGGCGTCACTCACGGCGGAAACGCCGTCAGTGGTTTTGCTTGATCTAAATCTGCCTGACAGCCGGGGAGCGGAGACCTTTCGCCGTGTGATGGAACATTCGCCCAACGTTCCGATCGTTGTACTCTCGGGTCAGGACGACGAGGCGCTGGCCATGAAGGCGGTGCATCACGGCGTGCAGGATTATTTGGTAAAAGGCAATCTCTCAAGCAAGCATTTAGAGCGGGCCATTCGCTATGCGGTAGAGCGGCAGGCGCTGCTGCGGGCGCTCGATATCGCCCAGAAGAAACAACTGGAATTTAAGAACCAGTTCCTCTCCCACGTATCTCACGAACTGCGGACGCCGCTGACCTGCATTCACCAGTACGTAACGTTGTTGCTGGATGGGTTGGCGGGTTTTGTGCCCCCGGAACAAGCCGACCACCTGAAGACCGTGCTAAAAAGCGTGAACCAGCTACATGCCATGATCCGCGACATGCTGGAAGCGGCACGCGCGGAGAGTGGCAAGATGCGGATCGAACCCCGGTGCATTGCGCTGGGTGAACTGGTGCAGCAGACCGTGGACATGTTGCGGCCGACGGCTGATCAGAAAAAAATCGGGCTGGAGATGGGAGTGGATGCGCAGTTGCCGCTGGTCTATGCCGATCCTGACCGGGTTCTCGAAGTGCTGATCAACCTGGTAGACAATGCCATCAAATTTACTCCTGAGGATGGTTCGGTGATGATTCAGGCCAACCGAGTGGAGGCTGAGCCCGGCTCGATCTACGTTTCGGTCAGCGACACGGGCCGCGGCATCAGCCCGGAGGCCAAGAATCTTATCTTTGAACGCCTTTATCAGGACCCCAATTCGATCGACAATAACCGCTCCGGCCTGGGGCTTGGGCTCTTCATCTGCCGGGAGATTGTGCGTCTGCATGAGGGGCGCATCTCGGTGTCGAGCGAAGTTGGACAAGGCAGCACCTTCAGCTTTACCTTGCCGGTTTATTCCCTGGCCAAACTGCTGGCTCCCGTCGTCACCTATCAGCATCGCTTGCGCGAGAATTTCGTGCTGGTGCGTCTAGACCTTACGCCACTCTCGAACCCGCCCCGCGGCAACTGGAAGGAGACCTGGCAAAAATGCCTGGACGTGCTGCAGCGCTGTGTCTATCTGGATAAAGACCTGGTCCTGCCGGCGATGGGGACTACAGGAACTACCGAAACATTTTTCGTGGTGGCTTCCACCGACTTGCAGCGTTGCGGGATCATGACGACGCGCATTCGCGAACAACTGGAGCGCGCGGAGGAACTTAAAAGCAAGTGCACTCTCACCATCACTACGGTTCCGGTGGAATATGCATTTGACGAGACGGCAACGCTGGAACAGCAGGTACAGAGCGTAGCCGACAGCGTAAGCCGAATGATTCTAAACAGCCGGGAAAAGAGAAGAACGAGCGTCAAGAAAAACAATTTATCTTCCAATTAAGTAACAAATAAGGAGAAATACCATGGCAAAAGCGAAGATTCTGGTCGTGGACGACGATCCTGACCTGGTGCGCGCCCTGCGGTTGCGTCTGCGAGCGAACCAATACGATGTAACCACCGCGTCCGATGGTTATGCAGCCATCGCTTCCGCTCAGAAAGAGCGCCCGGCGCTGATCATTCTGGATCTCGGCCTTCCGGTCGGAGACGGATTCGTGGTGCTGGAGCGACTGCAGAGCAGCGACGCATTGTGCGGTATCCCGGTGATCGTGTTGAGCGCGCGCGATCCGCAGGCTAACGAGCAACGGGCGCTGAAGGCGGGAGCTTCAGCATTTTTCCAGAAGCCGGCGGACAATGATGAGTTGATGAATGTGATCCGCGTGAGCTTGGGGTCGGATGCGGCACCGCAGACGCGTGCGGCGTGGCCATCGTAGAACAACTCAGCTAGCTGAAAGCGATCTCCCCCGTCCGATTGAAGGCTTGGGCGGGGGTCTGGTGCCTTTGAGGCTTAATGTTGAACATAGGGTACATAGTTTGACATTTCATTTTGGTTGGATGGCTGTCCCACCATCTCAACGTATACCTGAGTCCAGCACACAGGACTACATCGCTGCGCGATGACTCTGCCATCTCCCCTCCCAGCGTTGCTGTCTCCAATTGAATTTGAACTGGGACTGCGTGCAAAATCCGAATGCAGGATAGGAAGGATAAAATCGAACTGTGGGAAGTCGTTGCCCATTGAGGAACGGGAATGCCTCACGATTATCTAAATCAATACCGCGCAAATAGGGTCATCGCTGTATGGATGATTTACACATTCCGTACAGACTTACGGAGGAAGTTTGAGGTGGGCCTTCTTACGGCTCAGGAGGTGAAATGCGCCGTCGATTGCTTTCGCAGCGGTACTACATTGGAGCGATGCTTATTTTGTCGGGGTTTTTCCTAGACTGCTCATCGATAGCCCAGTCTCACGACCGCACACTTTATGCGTTTACCGCGCCCGCGCCGAATTGTTTTGGCCCCGCGGCGCCGTTGGTTGCCGACAACAACGGCAATCTTTATGGCACGACGACGGGCGGCGGAGCGAATAGCTATGGTTGCGTCTTCGAACTGTCGCCAGCGGATAGCGGTTGGGTAGAAACTGTTCTATATGACTTCAGCAGCAGCGATGGAGCTTACCCTGCGTCCGCACTTACATTTGACGCGCAGGGCAATTTATATGGGACCACACAGAGAGGCGGAGCCTATGACAGCGGGATAGCTTTTGAGCTTAGACCGTCGAGCGGCGGCGGATGGAATGAAATTGTCCTGCACAGTTTTGGCGGCGGCAGTGACGGCACCGATCCGCCGTCGGACTTGACCTTTGACAGTGCCGGGAACCTCTACGGCACGACAACGGGCAGCGGAGGGAACCGGCGGGGAGGAACGGTTTTCAAACTCGCGCCGGGGGCGACTGGATGGACGGAGACGATTCTCTACTCTTTTCCTGCGTCCATTGCAGGGCCGGACGGCGACAGTCCTGTGGGAGGCGTCGTGATAGACGGTGCGGGAAATTTATACGGTAACACTGCCGCCGGGGGTGCGAGCGGAAATGGCGCGGTGTACGAATTAAAGCGGTTATCTGGTTAAAGCGGTTATCTGGCGGACGCTACAGGGAAAGCGTTATTCATAGCTTCAATCTATACGACGGATACCAATCCAGTTCGGGCGTGTCCATTGATCGCAACGGAAATCTTTATGGAACTACGGCTGCTGGAGGAAACACAAGTGTGTGCAATATTGCGGGTTGCGGGCTTGTCTACGAACTGACCAAGGGCGCCGATGGAAAGTGGACGGAGAAAGTATTGCATGCGATGAGCGGCACCGATGGGGCCTATCCCGTGGGTCCGGTCGTTTTCGACAGCGTGGGAAATCTTTACGCCGCCGCCGAGATGGGGGGCATTGGGCTGGGATACGGATCAGTTTTCATGCTTAGACCCACGACAAGCGGACCGTGGAAAGAAACGCTACTTCACCGGTTTGATTTCGTGTTTCCGAATGGGACGGATGGGGAGTCTCCGTATGCGGGGGTGATTGTCGATCACGGAAGAGTTTTCGGAACGACGTTAAGCGGTGGAATCTACGATGGCGGAACGGTGTTTGAAATGTCGGGGTCGGGGCAATAGCGCGCAAGCGCTGGTTCGTGGAGCCGCCCCAAACGCACCGGCTTGGTTTAGACCCTCAAGCATCCGCGGAACGCCCGGCCGGCGTAATAAGATTCGGCACCGTTGTGATAGGTGAAGACGGTGTTGAAGCGGCGATCGCAGAAGAGTGCGCCGCCGAGTTCTCTCACGTCGGGCGGCGTTTTCACCCAGCTTGAAGTTCTGGTGTCGAACTCTCCAAGCTGTTGCAGTTCCCGGTATTGTTGCTCGGTTAGCAACTCGATGCCCATGGTGGCCGCCATGTTCATGGCGCTATCTTTCGGCTTGTGTTCTTTTCTCGACTCAAGGGCTTCGCGGTCATAGCAGATACTTCTGCGACCTTTGGGGCTTTCTTCGGCGCAATCGTAAAAAATAAATTCCCCCGTTTTCTTATCCTGGCCGACCACGTCCGGTTCGCCGCCGGTTTTTTCCATTTCGTTCAGCGACCACATCTTTTCCGGGTTTCCTTCAAGCTTTGCCTGGACGTCGCTCCACTTGAGACCGTTATGGCGGTTCACATTTTTCTCAAATCGGGCTTTCAGGCTTCGGAGTAGTTCAGTGCGTTGTTCGCCTGATAACCCTCTCTTACTGTTACTGGCGCTGGCAGATTTGGTTGCCTTCATGCTCATCCTCGCGGGGCGTTCCTTTCAGTCAGCTCACGACCTTTTTGAGAGGGCGGGCTAGCTTAGCATTATCGATGCGAATGCTTGGTTTTCGGTGACATTTTGCAAAGAGGCGACCTCTTGTTTTTCTGGGCGCAAGGGGAAAAGACCGCTTGGTTTATGGCGAGGGTTCGACCGTCATTCCGGCCAGGATCTCAGTGGAATCCGGACTATGGATTTTGGTCTCCTGAATTGCATTTTGGTAACGTCTTGTGCCCCAGCAAGATACAGGATTCCACACAAATCTCCAGAAAAGCGTACCCGTCGTCCATAAAGCCATCTATAATGCTGGAAGTTACTTAAGATAATGGACTTAGCGGTTCCGTAACGGGACACAAACATGGCACCGAAGTTGCTCATTGAAGAGGAGTCAGGGATTGCGTTGCCCAGCGTAGAAACGCCGGGCGGCGGAGTTCCAGGGGGTAATTTGCGGCCCGCCAGTCGTCCTGCCGGGGGGTCGCCGCCGAGTGCCATGAACCGGGAAAGCCAAGTCCGCTCTGTCGCCGTCCTGCTGTTCCTGCTAACAGTGGCTGCCGTCGTATTCTCCGGATTCAACTTCAATTCGGAATGGAAAGTTCAAGTCCCGGATGATGGTATCTGGTGGATTGAAAACAACGGCCACCTGACCGCCGACCGCGTGGACCCGAACGGGCCGGGCGGCAAGAGCGGGATTAAGTCAGGCGATCAACTCATCGCGGTCAACGAGCAGGAAGTTCATAGCCTCTCCGGATTGGAGCGGCAACTGTTCCGGACGGGGGTATGGTCGAAGGCAGCATATTCGTTGCAGCGACAGTCGGTAACACTGGATTCCAGTGTGATCCTGGTTCCGGCGGAACGCTCGCTGAATAATTTGCTGCGGCTGATTGCGCTGATCTATCTGGGGATTGGCGTTTATGTTTTGTTGCGACGCTGGACCGCTCCCGGGTCGACCCACTTCTATATTTTCTGCCTGGTTTCGTTCATTGCCTACTCGTTTAAGTACACCGGCAAGTTGAACGATTTCGACTGGATTATTTATTGGGGGAACATCACGGCAGGAGTGTTGCAGGCGGCGCTGTTCCTGCACTTTGTGCTGACCTTTCCGGAAAAGCGCGAGTTTGTGCGCAAGCGTCCATGGATACTGGCACTGGTGTATGTTCCGGCAGCGCTGCTGCTGGCGGCGCATGCGGCTGCATTGCGCTGGCTGCAGGCCAGCGAGCGGCTGCGCTGGAACCTGGACCGGCTGGAAATGTCATACGAAGCGCTGTTCTTTCTAGCAGCAGCACTGGTGCTGTGGTACAGCTACCGGCGTGCCAGCACGACGATCCTGCGGCAGCAGTTGAAGTGGGTGACGCGCGGCACGGTGCTGGCGATTGTTCCCTACACTCTGTTTTATGTCGCCCCATACCTGATGGGGTGGCCGAGCCTGAAGGTTTCGGCATTGTCGCTGGCATTGCTGCCGCTGACTTTCGGCTATGCCATCTTCCGCTACCGCTTGATGGATGTGGACCTGATTTTCAAGCGCGGCGTGGTGTACACGCTGGCGGCTGCAATTGTGGTGGGACTGTACTTTGGGCTGGTGGCCAGCGTTGCGCTGCTGGTGCACAACTGGAAGCCGAGTTCGGGCTCACTCGGGTTGATCATCGCGGTCATCGTGACGGCGCTGCTTTTTGATCCCGTCCGCAAGTGGATCCAGGATCGCATCGACCATTTCTTTTACCGCTCTCTCTATGACTACCGGCGCACGCTGCTGGAGTTTGGCCGCGAGCTGGGCGCAGAGACAAATCTGAACACGCTTTTGTCTTCATTGATCGACCGGCTGTCACGTACGCTGGCGGTCGACCGCATGGCGGTTTTTCTGGCGAGCGAACAACCGGGGCAGTTTGTGCTGGCCAAATCGCTGGGGATTTCGGCGACGGGCGGAGTGGACCTCTCATTCTTAAACGTAGCGCGCCCTGAGCCGGCGGGACATTTATTTTTTGAGAATACTCACCAGGTTCCCCGCGAGACTCCGAGCGCGCAGCAGGCAATCGCACGGCTTGATTTGAATTACTACATTCCCTGCCAGGCGCAGCACAGGACCATCGCAGTGCTTGGGCTGGGCAAGACCAAGGAAGGCGACTTCCTTTCCAGCGAAGACATGGAGTTGCTGGAAACGCTGGGCGGATATCTGGGGATTGCGATCCAGAACAGCCAGCTGTATGCCTCATTGCAGCAGAAGGCGGCGGAGTACGAGCGCCTGAAAGATTTCAACGAGAACATTGTGGAATCCATCAACGTAGGCGTGATGGCGCTCGATATGGAAGACCGCATCGAGAGCTGGAACGCGCAGATGGAAGTGATGTATGCGGTGCCGCGGTGGCAGACCCTGACGCAGCCGCTGAAGGCGATTTTTCCGGCGGAATTTGTGGAAGAGTTTTACCGCATGCGGCAGGATGCCGGCATTCGCAACTTGTACAAATTCCGGCTGAAGACGCCTGCCGGCGAAGTGCGCACCGTAAATGTGGCGATCGCGCCACTGGTTACGCGTAAATTCCAGGTTATTGGCCGCCTGATAATCATGGACGACATCACCGAGCGGGTGGACTTGGAAGCGCAGCTTTCCCAGGCGGACAAGCTTTCGTCGATTGGATTGCTGGCGGCTGGCGTGGCGCATGAGGTGAATACACCCTTAGCCGTGATTTCTTCTTACACCCAGATGCTGGCGAAGCAACTGCAGGGGGATCCGCAGAAGTCGGGTCTGCTGGAAAAGATTACGCGGCAAACGTTCCGGGCTTCGGAGATTGTAAATAATCTGCTGAACTTTTCGCGCACCAGCGGCACGGAAATCGGCGACGTCGACGTGAACAAGGTGATTGCCGACACGCTGGCCTTGCTGGAGCACCAGTTCAAGGTGGCAAGAGTAGAGGTGCAGAACCAACTGGCGCCAAAGCTTTCGCCGATCCAGGGGAACGCCGGACGGCTGCAGCAAGTGTTTCTGAACTTGTTCCTGAATGCGAAGGACGCCATGGCAGGCGGCGGGACGCTGCGGGTTACAACCATGAACGGCGATAGCGTAAGCGTCTCGGTGTCCGATACGGGATCGGGCATTGCGGCCGAGCACATTCAACGCATTTACGATCCGTTCTTTACCACCAAGAGCGCGCCGCGTGAAGGCCAGGCTCGGGGCACGGGACTGGGGCTTTCGGTCACCTACGGCATCATTCAGGAACATGCCGGCAAAATTAAGGTGGAGAGTCATCCCGGCCAAGGAACGACATTCACTCTGGATTTTCCGCTCAGCCGAAAGGCGCTGCACGCTTAGCAAGTTAGCATTCGAATTGGAACATTATGTCTGATACCGCAGTAGTCTCGCGCAATTTGCTGAACGGAAATCAAGGTACAAGTGGAGCCGTGCTCATCATCGACGATGAGGCGGAGATTCGGGAATCCCTGCAAACCCTGCTCGAGATGGAAGGCTTCGTGGTGGAAGTTGCGCCAACGGGCGAAGCCGGCTTGCAACGCATTGGCGAGCACCCTTTTGATTTGATTTTGCTTGATCTGGCTTTGCCGGGACGCGACGGCATGGACATTCTGACGGACATTCGGACGCACGCGCCCCACCTGCCGGTGATCATGATTACAGCGTACGGCACCGTGGAGAACGCGGTGCGGGCCATGCAATCCGGCGCCGCCAACTTTGTTCAGAAGCCGTGGGACAACGAGAAGCTTCTGGCCGATGTGCGGGCGGCCATCGGATGGAGGCGGGCGGAAGAAGAAAATGTACAACTCAAGCGCGCGCTGAAGCAGCGCTACAACTTTGAAAACATCGTGGGCAAAAGCGAGCCCATGCTGAAGATCTTTGACTTGGTCGCGCAGGTCGCCAACAGCCGCTCCACAGTGCTGTTGCAGGGAGAAAGCGGTACCGGTAAAGAGGTCATCGCCAAGGCACTGCACTTGAATTCGCCACGGCACGACCGGCCTTTCGTACCGGTGAATACCGGATCGATGCCGACAGATTTGCTCGAGTCCACGCTGTTCGGGCACGTCAAGGGTGCGTTCACCAGCGCGATTGCTTCGAAAAAAGGGCTGTTTGAGATGGCGGACCGGGGTACTTTATTCCTCGACGAAATTGCCACCATGGGCCTGGACACGCAGGCAAAAATCCTGCGGGTGCTGCAGGATCGCCGCTTCATGTACCTGGGCGGGGTGCAAGAAGTTCAAGTGGATGTTCGCATCATCGCGGCCACCAATGTGGATCTGCGCCAGGCGGTTCGCGACGGCCGCTTCCGGGAAGATTTATTTTACCGCCTGAACGTCATCACCATAGAACTGCCGCCCCTCCGCCAGCGCAAAGAGGACATTCCTTTACTGGTAGATTTCTTCCGCAAGAAATACGCCGAGGAAAACGACCGGCCGGTGCGCGGCATTACACCAGAAGCCCTGCGTCCCCTGATGGCTTATTCCTGGCCGGGGAATGTGCGTGAACTGGAAAATGTCGTGGAGCGCGCGGTCGTCCTATCCTCAGGCACCGAAATCACGCTCGATCTTCTGCCGGACAACATCCTGGGCCGCGGTTCATCGCTTTCTCTGCACGAACCGCACAGCGACGCGTCCCTGTTTGAAATTGTGGATGATGTGCAGCGCCGCATCATCATCGATATGCTGGAAAAGTGCAACTGGAACCAGACCGAAGCCGCGGAACATTTCAAGGTGCCGCTGTCGACCCTAAACCAAAAAATCCGTCGCCTGAATATCGAGATTAAGAAAAAGACACGGGGATAAGGCCGAAATCAAAAAAGGTTGCCGCCTCGCGATTGTCTTTCCCTATACCTGCATTTATCTCCCGCTGCATTTACAGAATTTACCGCATGCGATGTTGGAGCTTCCGGCGCATCTGAATTGCGTGCCGATAAACTTCGATAATTCAAAGTCTACCAGTGGGTCAACCGCGTCTAGCCCGAAATCCTCGGATCACTTGACAGTGCCGGAGGGAGGTACCGCGGGCGAGAGTTGGGTCGCCCTCTGCGCCCAAGCCGCAGTCGAGCAAGATCCCAGGCGTTTGCTGGAACTAGTAAAGCAAATTAACTTTCTGCTGGATGCCCGACGGCAACGTTTACTACACGAAACCGATAAACACTTGGCCGCCAAGGGGCAACCAAACCAAGTCAAAGTGGATGGTCGGGATTATGAGCAAAAATAAGGCCAATTACGGAAATCGCTGTATGGAGTCGCATTCGGACGCGGCGGTATCTTGGAATGTGCCTCAACATCGGCTCGATGACCGCATCCGACAATTGTGCGCCAAAGTTGTGTCCGGCAGCGACGCCGACTCGTCTTCAATTGCAGAACTAAAAGCAGCCCTGCAGGAACACAATGCACGTTTGCGGAAATTGGCGGTCTCTCAGTTAGGACGGCTCTGGTCGTCTCCTAACAACGGCCAGCAATACGATTCACAGTAACGGCCTTCCCGCTGATCCTTTTTTAACGTTCGTTTTGTCAGCCCCGGGCAATGCGCCTGGGGCGCTTCTGTTATAGTTTCGAAAACGAGCGCACGCCCGGCTACGCTCCTTTTTCGAATCGCATGGAACTCTCTTCGCCTAGCTATCTCGCCAAAGAAAAAGTCCAGACGGTTCAGGATTACGTTTTGTTCTGCGGTCAGGCCATCGCCAATCTCTTCCGCAAACCGCTTTATTTTTCCGACATGATTCAGCAGGCGGACGCGATCGGCGTCGGTTCCCTGCCCATTGTGGTGCTCACCGGATTCTTCACCGGTGCGGTCCTGGCCTTGCAAGCCTCCAACACTCTGGAACGTTTTGGCTCTATTACTCTGGTGGGCCAGCTGGTTTCCACGTCGATGGTTCGTGAACTGGGACCTGTGCTGACCAGTTTGATGGTGGCAGGACGGAATTCTTCAGGCATGGCGAGCGAACTGGGCTCCATGGTGGTGACCGAACAAATCGATGCCATGCGCGCTCTGGGCACCGACCCCATGAAGAAACTGGTGACGCCGCGCGTGACCTCGACCATCTTCATGATGTTCTTTTTGACTGTGATCTCCGATCTGGTGGGCCTGACCGGCGGATTGTTCATCGCCAAGGTGCTGCTGCGCCTTGATGCCCGGCAGTACTGGTCGAACGCCTGGGAAACCCTGGTGTTTCAGGACGTTTTCATGGGGCTGTTGAAGCCGGTGCTATTCGGCTTTATCATTGCCACCATCGGATGCTTCTACGGTATGAACGCGCGCGGCGGCACGCAGGGTGTGGGCCGAGCTACAACTCAGGCTGTGGTCGCGGCTTCTGTACTCATCCTGGCGGGAGATCTATTCCTCACACGTTTCCTGATGGCAGTGCTGTCCTTTAACTAGTATGTCTGCGCCGACATTGCCCCTCCATTCCGCAGCACCCGCGATACAGGATAATTCCGCGCCAGCGATCGTTTTTGAAGATGTGGAGCTGGCGTTTGGAGTGAATAACGTGCTGCGCGGAGTTTCCTTCACCCTGGCCCGCGGCGAGACCAAGGCTTTATTTGGCGTGGCGGGATCGGGGAAAAGTTTAATTCTGAAAATAGCGATGGGGTTGATTCGTCCAGATTCGGGTCGCGTGACTGTGCTGGGACAGGATGTGACCCAGATGCGCGAGCAGGATTTATACGAACTGCGCGGCAAGATTGGAATGGTCTTCCAAGAGAGCGCGCTCTTCGATTCACTTAGCGTGCGCGAGAACGTTGCCTACCGCCTGATGGAAGCGCACGGCATTTACGATGACAGCATTGACGTGCGAGTGCGCGAAGCGCTGCGCTTTGTTGAACTCGAACACACGCTCGATCTGTCTCCGGCCGAGCTTTCCGGAGGCATGCGCCGCCGGGTGGCCATCGCCCGCGCGTTGATCACCCAACCGGAACTTCTGCTGTACGATTCGCCCACCGGCGGACTCGATCCCGTGACGTCCAATACGATCATCGAACTGATCGTGAAGCAGCGCGATGTATACCACACCAGCGCGCTCATGGTAACCCACCGCCTGCAGGACGCCTTTACCATGGCAACCCACGAATTCGACAAGCAAACCAATCACATCGTTCCGCTACCGCCGGGCAAGCATTGCGACGTTCCGCTGAGCTTTCTGATTCTGCGTGAAGGCAAGGTGATTTTCGACGGCGACTTGCAGCAACTCGCTCACACCGAAGACGAGTACATTAAGGAGTACATTTCGTAGAGCAGTGATCAGTGATTGTTGCTCAGAACATCAGCGATCTCTCTGGTGAATGTCCGTTGGAGACTGCATTTCACTTTCCTGCCATCAACTTCTCCACTTCATCCGCTCCCGAAGGCAGCGCTCCACTCAACTTGGTCAGCTTGCCATCGGGTTCCACGTAGTAATCGTCTTCGATGCGGACTCCGAGATTTTCTTCTGGAATATAAATACCAGGCTCGATGGTGAAGACCTGCCCCGGACCTAATGGGACGGTATTGTCGGTGGCATCGTGCACATTCAACCCAACGGAGTGTCCCAGTCCGTGAATGAAATATTTTCCCAGGGGTTCGCCGTGCAAATCCTTGCCGTGCGTGTTGATGTAATCAAAGGCAACCTTGAATAGAGAATCCGGGTCGTCGCGCTTCATGTTCGACTTTCCCGAGACAAAGGCTGCAGCCGCCGCGCTCTGCGCGCCCAAAACGATGTTGTAGATTTCACGCTGGCGAGCGGTGAAGTGTCCGTTGATGGGGAGCGTGCGCGTAATGTCGGAAGCGTACATGGAATATTCTCCGGCCGCGTCGATTACAACCACATCGCCGGACTTCATCACATTGTCGTCATCCGAATAGTGCAAAACGGTTGAGTAGTAGCCCGAGCCTACGATAGGCGCGTACGCCACGCGCTCGCAGCCGCGCTTACCCCATTCGTATTCCATAAGGGCGGCGATTTCTCGCTCGTTGATTCCGGGCTTGACGGTTTTGAAGGCGGCAAAATGCGCCGCCACCGAAGCGTCTACCGCCTTGCGGATCAATGCCACTTCTCCCGCATCCTTGGCGGTTCGCAGCGACGCGATCATCGGCTTTACATCTTGAAAGCGCAGAAAAGCATTGACCCGCTTGAGAAATGCCAGCGGTTCGGCCGAAGGCGAAGGTTCGCCCCGAGTGCTGACGTCGGTATAGATGGCAGGCCGCGCGGCTCCTACGTACTTCTCCACGTCACTCGGCAGTTGTCCCATGTCTTCGACATGATCAAAGCCAGTAATCTTCGAGGCTTCTGGATTTTCCGCGCCGAGCTTGGGCCCAGTCCATTTTTCCTGGGTAAGATTGCGCGGGGGCAAGTAGAGAATCTCGGTATAAGCGCGGGCCGGGGTCTCGCCTTTGGCCTCGGTTGCGGGCGCGATCAACAATGCCGAACCGGGTTCGCTCATTCCGGAAAGATAATAAAAGTTGTCGTCCTGCCGAAAGCCGTAAAGGTCGTTGGGGCCGTCGTTTTCGGTGGCCGCGAAGAGAACGATGATGCCACCCGCCTTCTTGGCCAGAGCTTCACGGCGGGCATGGTAATCGGAACCGGGTTGGCGTTCCATCGCGAATGAAGCGCTTGCCAAGGCGAGAACGGTAACCAGGAAACCGGCCAGGAAAAACTTGGTTTTAGAAAAAGAGAACTGCAACTTTCGCATTGGTATGATCCATCCTTCGCTTTGACGTGCGCCGGTACTTAACGCTATTTGAACGACGTTAATTCTTCGACAAAACTACTTTCTTATTTCTGCCCGCTGGTCGCGCTCTGCTTGGCTTGCAGGAACGCATCCACGTTCTGTTTGTCAATCAGCGCAGAACCAGTATCCACGAATGAAGGGATTGGCGCAAAGCTGTCCTTCGACCAATCCGTCACCAGAGACGAAGGCTTGTGGTGATGAAGAGTATCCAGCATGTGAACACCGACAAACGCCATAGAGTAAGGCTTTTGTGCAATGGTGGCGGCGATCACGCCTTTCTGGATCCACCCCAGCGTTTCCGGGTCGGTGTCCATGGCCATGATCACCTTGCCCGTAACCTTGTAGCTGTTGAGCACTCCAGCAACTTCTTTGCCAGCTTGCGCTTCCAGACATACGAAGGCATCCACCTGATCTTTCTCCTTGCCAAGGATCTGAGTCGTGGTGTCGAAAGCAATGCGCGGGTCGCCCTGGATATCGACGACGCGCGTGATCTTGATGCCGGTGCGCTCGAGGGCGTCGCGATATCCGCGCAGACGGTCCTGCATATTGTGCTGGTCAGGCATGGTGAAGACCACCACGTTGCCTTTACCCTTCAACTCCTGGGCCAGGCGCTGGCCGCCGGTCATGCCCACCTGATAATTATTGGTGCCAATGAAGAAAAGCCGGTGACTGGCGGGAGCGTCGGAATCAATGGTGACCACGGGAATGCCGGCGTCCACTGCTTTATCGATACCGTCTTTCAGCAGGGCGGGATCGGTGACGGCCAGAAGTATCCCGGTCGCTTTCTGCTGCACGGCTTTGTCGAGCGCTTCACGCTGGGCCTTGGGATCGTAGTTGTCGGGTCCGAGGAAATCAGATCGCGCTTTGATTTGCGCGGCTGCCTTGGCGAGCCCCGCGCCTGCCGCCTGCCAGTAGGGTACTTGCAGGTTAGCGGCCACCAGAACGTAGTATTCATCGGAGTCGTGCGCGGAGCCGCAACTCAACGACAGGAACATTAACGCTACAGCGAGGATAGAAGCCAGTCTGCGGAGCATGGAATCCTCCTTCACCGGACAGTAGGGCAAGCAAGTTGGGCGAGGTTCGTAAGCAAGTTTCAACCGCCACGGGCCGGACTGGAACTTATCGCGACTGGATTGTAAACGCAGTCGTCCGGTGAAGCAACGCGCTAGCGAAGCGCGCTCTCCAATAGGGTGGAAATTACGCTTTCCTCCACTTCGCCTGAGGAGTTGTATACAGCCTCTCCGTTTGCTGTGAGCACGATCACGTGCGGGATGTAGCCTTTGTAATATTTTTTCCTGAGCTCCTGCTGCGCAGCCGGCAAGGGTCGATCCAGATCGACAATCACAAACTGCACCCGCCCTTTGTACTTTTCATAAAGGCGGACCGTGCGCCGCGCCTGGCGCTTGGAGTTATAGCAACCCTCTCCGTACATGATCACATATGCGGGCTTGCCCGGTGTGAAACCATCGTCCAAGCGATCGCCGGTGATCAAAGGACCGTCCTGGCTATCGCTGCTGTAGTCAAGTTTTGGGTTCAGCCGTAGGTTGTCCGCGGCAACGGCTGGAACAAGCGAGAGCAGCAGGATGGAGCAGATGGCAAATGGCTTCATGAAAATGTCCTCGAGGTTGCGTAGTTATTCCGCAACATGAGATTGCCCACTGCGCCCAAAGTTACAGAGCCCAAATCGCGGCAGCGTCCATCGGCCGGCAGCTTTACGATGCTTCTTACACGCCCACGGGAAATGGTTTGGTATGCGTTTCCGCGCTCAGTTCAACCCCTGCAAATCGTCCTTGCAGCAGAGACATCAATCCCGTGTACCAGTAGCCCACGACGAAGAGCAGCAAGAACGGAATGGTCACATAATTTTCGTTCTGAATAGCATAGTAAACCGTCAGTGCGAAGTACCCTCCGATCATCAGCTCGACCCACGGCACCCATCCCAACCGCCTGCGGTATTTGGTGGCGCTGACTTTGTCTTTCTTCGAGCCCACGTTGTACTTGGGAGTGCGCGCGAAGGCGCTCTCTTTGCCGATCAGAGCTTCGATCACCGCCTTAGTATTGGTAATGGTCAATCCGACGCCCAGCGCCATGAGGAAGGGCAGATACAGCAGCGCCTTTGGCCAACTTCGCGGGAATAATTCCTTCTGCGAAACCAGATAAAAACTTGAAATGGAAAACGTTGAAGCCAAGAAGAGAGGCAGATCGATGAACAGCATCTGAAACCATCCCTGGTAGAAGCGGATGATCATGGCCGGCAGCATCAGCACCGAGAGCACAATCATCAGCGGGTAGCTTAGGTTCGCAGTCAGGTGATACCAAGCTTCGATCTTGGTATGTAGAGGGGCATCGCTGCGCATAACGCGAGGCAAAATCTTCTTCCCAGTTTGGATTAGCCCTTTGGCCCAGCGCGCCTGCTGCGTCTTGAATGCCGTCATCTCCACCGGCAGTTCAGCTGGACACTCCACGTCCTGCAGATAAATAAATTTCCATCCCTTGAGCTGCGCGCGGTAGGAGAGGTCGGTATCTTCGGTCAGAGTGTCGTGTTGCCAGCCGCCCGCTTCGTCAATCGCAGCGCGCCGCCACACGCCAGCAGTGCCGTTGAAGTTGAAGAAAACTCCGCTCCGGGCTCGGCCCGAATGTTCCAGCACAAAGTGGCCATCGAGAAGGATGGCCTCCACTTGCGTAAGCAGCGAATAGTTGCGGTTGATGTGCGTCCATCGCGTCTGCACCATGCCAATCTTAGGATCAGTAAAGTGGTGCACCGTGCGCATGAGAAAATCTTCCGGCGGGGTAAAGTCTGCGTCGAAGATGGCGACGAACTCGCCCTTCGCAGTATTCAAGCCTTCGGCCAGCGCCCCCGCCTTGAAGCCTTCGCGATTGGCGCGGTGATGGTAGCTGATGGGATTTCCCAGAGCCGCATAACGCTCCACCAGGTTGCGGGCCACGTCGACGGTTTCGTCGGTGGAATCGTCCAGCACCTGAATGTCGAGTTTTTCCCTCGGATACTTCAGCTTGCAGATCGATTCCAGCAAGCGCTCCACGACATATTGTTCGTTAAAGATCGGCAGTTGCACCGTCACCCGCGGCAAGCTCTGAAAATAGGCCGCCGGCTCGGTGGTCCGATTCTTCTTGTGCTTGTAGTAGAGATAAACCAGAACGTAGCGGTGCATGCCATAGCCCGCCAACAGAATCAGCACAATGAAATATGGGACGAGCAGAGCACGATCAAAGCCGTCAGTGCGATACAGCCCCTGAAAAGTCTTATCCAGCAGATGCTGGCGAAGATAGGGACCAAGTCCCTTGGGAGCGCGCCACAGCGCCAGCATCGAAGACAGGATGAGATCAGGTCGCGGCAAGAGGCTCCGGTCAAAACTCTTATTCTACCGGATTCTGCCAGGTTAGCGATCTAGCAAGACGCTGAATCGGGACGTATCGCGGGCTTGTTCAACATAGCCCCATCGTTCACGCAGCGCTCCGCTTTATCGAGCAGGATCTCGAGTTCAAAAGCGAAATTCTTGCGCGTCTGGGCTTGCAGTCTCCACTGATCCTGCACCGGTGCGCAAACTTGTGGAATCAAGTTCTCAAAGCGCTGAACCGCACGCTGAAAATATTCAATATCGTTCTTAAGCAGTCGAAGGAATTCTCCGTCGCTCGCAGCGGGCATAAACACCTCCAATTGCACTGAGCTTTAACAGAAGCAATTCTGCTGCCAAGCGCGATAAAGATGCAGAAATGGTTTGTTTTCAGTTTGCTAGGGAAGGTGAAACAAGCTTGCCCGAGGCCTTGCCGTATAACTTCTACGCGGATGGAAGGCGTTATTTCGTTCGGGTGCCGAAACCAGACAGTCTGCCACCAAATACCAAAACGATTTTGTGAAAATCCTGGAACACTCTTTGGCTTTGCTAACGAATTACATGGACGTCTACATTCAATTTGACCTTCTTCCATGCTTTCTCAGCGGTGTACACGGGACAGTGAAGTGAGAGGCCAAGTGCAAGGCAGGCACGATCTCCCAACGAGAGTCCCAAGTGCCGGGTCTGATTCACAAGATCTCCGGCCAGCCTGGCTTGCTCTTCATTGAACGCAACTATTTCCCGCACCGGACTGGTCGCATCTTCCCATGCTTCGTCGCTCATCCATCCGCGGCTTACCAGCTTGGCTTGCACTTCGGCAAGGTTCACAGCGCTGGCAACAGCCTGGGTCAGCAGATCGGGCGTGAGCTTTTCCGCTCCCGGCTCTCCGCTAATCACGGCCAGAATGGCGGAAGCGTCGAGCACCACTTTATTCATGCTTGGCGGATTCGCGCCGCTCGGACAGCAACTCATCCACCAGCGAAACGCCGCGCTTCAGGCGTTGCCGGGCTCGGTTCCGTGCGCGCCCGATGCGGCGCTGCTGCGTGGTGATACGCAATTCGTCCCCTTCGACTCGTAGCACCACCTCATCTCCAATCTCGATGCCAAGCATTTTTCGGAAAGAGGATGGAATCACCACGCGTCCATTTTCGTTCACTCTGGTTCTCATCTCTTCAGGCATGCGGAACCTCCAGCGAATGACATTATATTAGCACAATGTCATATCTGTTGATAAATGTCTTTTATGGGAGATACTGTCTACAAGTACTCAGCGCTTGATCCTTTGAAGGTTTAGACGCTTACGGTTGATCCTCACTCGCGACCGACTTCACCCGCAGATTTTTGCGCTCGCCTTCGTTCAGTCGCAGAGCAATTCCCTGTCCTTCATAGAGCTTGAGAAACTCGGGATTGTAAAACTCATCGCCTTCCAAGCTATCAAAGGCATACAGCGTGTAGTCGCCTGGAGGCAGGCCCCGCAGGCTGAAGCGGCCTCTTTGGTCGGTGACTGCTTTGCGATAGCGTTCGGGATGGTTACGAAGGAGCAAACCGGGAACCGCGATCACCGCAGCATCGGCGACCACCTCATCCTTCGCGCCGGTGACTACGCCCTCGACAACTGCTCCATTGCCGCTCGCCAGCAGGTCGAGCGTGACCGCGCCACCGCTTACGTTGAAGCCTGACTCCAAGCCATCGTGCCCGCCCGCGGTGACCGATTTCAGGAACCAATCGGGCATAGTGCTGGCTTCAGAAATCTCCACTGAATAGTTACCCGGCGGCACATTTTTCCACTCAAAACTTCCGTCCGCGCCGACGTGTGCCACGGGAGAAAATCCTTCTCCTTGCCCGAGCGCGCTCATGTCGTCATCTCCATCGGCGGCGCGCAGAATTAAAAAAACCTGGCTGGGATCGGACTTGCCGGATTCCATGCGCAGCCGCCCACGAATCAAGCCGCCGCTCTGCGGAGCCAGGCGCAACCCTTCCAGGTTCACATTGGTCAATTGCACGGACTGCCGCGCGATCAGCGCTGCCGAGCCGTTCTCCACGCTGGCGACAATGGTGTAGGCCCCTGGCGAAACACCGCGAATTTCAAAGCTGCCGTCCGCGTGCATCTCCGCCCCATTCAGGACTAGCCCGAAATCCTTCGATTGAAGCATGATGGCCGCACTGGTGTTTGCAGGCAGGTTCACCACCGATCCTCGAATGCTTAGACTGGGAGCGGGGGTCATCGAAAAGTTCGCAGGGAATTCCTCGCCGCCATGTAATGCAACCGGTACAGCCTGGGCGCGATCCGCAGTACCGGGATAGTAGCTGGTTTGATAAGACGCCGCAGGCGGATTCGAATTCCCGCTCGAAGAAGTTGCCGGCCCATGGTTTGTAGTTTCGATCAAGCTTCTGAAGTCCGGCGGCGGCGTAACCGAAATGTAATAATGTCCGGCCGCCAGCGCCGCAATGCGGTACTCCCCGCGATCATTGGTGCGTTCAGCGCCCGCCTGCTCCCAGTGCGTGTGCCCCGAAGCAAATGACTGGCGCAGCACCGCGACTTGCGCATCCGCCATAGGATCTCCGTCTTCATCGGTGACCCGGCCCTCAATCACAGCCGCCGCTTGCAGACGGATGCTCAGTTCCTTCAAGTCCTGTCCCGCAGCCAGCGTTAAAACGCGGCCATCTGTCTTGCGATGATGCCGGTCGATCTCCTGGAACCCGGCGCGCTCGACAAACAGGTGGTAACGTCCGGGCGTGATGTTCTCAATGCGAAAGCTGCCATCTGCACCGGATAGAGCGGTGTAGTTTTGGCCATCGCTCTGGCTTTCGGCAATCAACTCGAGCAGCGCTTTCTTCACGGGATCGCTTCCCGGCTCCTTGATTACGCTTCCCGATAACGTTGCCCTGCCAGAATGAGTAGCCCCGCTGCTTGCATCCGCCGGGGCACTCTGCGCGACTGCGTGGCCCAACACGAACATACCGATCAGCGCCGCTGTGCAGAAACATTTCATCAAGTCACTCTTCGCAATCGGTCGAGTCCGCAATGGGAGATGGGGCCTGATTCACAAGGCCGTGAGGATCGGCCGGAACTCAGCGCTCTGCTATCTTAACCCGCCTTTCCGCACTCTCCAATGATTGAATTCCGGTGGCGGTAACCAAAGCGCCTCCTTTCCAAGCCTGCCGGCAACTGGTATTCCTGTAGTGTGTTTTTTAGAGAGGTAATGAATATGAAACGAATCTGCCTGCTGGCGTGTTCGCTCTTCATCATGGTTGGTCTTGCCCCTGCGCAGGACATTACTGGAGACTGGCAAGGCACCCTGCATGCCGGTGCCGCCGATCTGCACCTGGTGCTGCACATTGCGAAAGGCGACGCCGGAGCGCTAACGGCTACCCTTGATAGTGT
The DNA here is from genome assembly GCA_963758565.1 of uncultured Acidobacteriota bacterium. Classification (GTDB taxonomy): domain Bacteria; phylum Acidobacteriota; class Terriglobia; order Terriglobales; family Acidobacteriaceae; genus Sulfotelmatobacter. The sequence continues at coordinate 544,963 of CAVWVX010000004.1, forward strand.
GGATCAAGCTGCCAACGGGATTCCTGTGAGTTCTATCTCGTTTAAAGATGCAAAGTTAAGCCTGGCGATCGAGTTGGTACATGGAACTTATGAAGGCCACCTTAGCAGCGAAGGAACGACGTTTAGCGGAACCTGGTCGCAGGGACAGGCCTTGCCGCTGGATTTCAAACGCGCCGCCGCGCCTCTCCCTGCGCCGAAGCCAGCCAAGCCTTCTGACATCGACGGCGCTTGGATCGGCACACTCGAAGTCGGGGCAGGCATAAAGCTGCGGATCGTCTTCCACATTGTGAATACAGAGTCGGGATTGGTGACCACGATGGATAGCCCCGACCAGGGCATGAACGGCCTGCCAGCCACTAAAACCACGCGCGATGGCAGCAAGCTGAAAATTGACGTGCAGAAGATCAGCGGCGTATTTGAGGGCACCATTGACGCCGACACCAACTCCATTGTTGGAACCTGGTCGCAAGGCTCCGAGATGGCTCTGGTGCTGCGCCGCTTGAAAGATAAATCTGAACTCGAATTGCGCCGCCCGCAGAACCCTGTTAAGCCGTACCCGTATCACGAAGAAGACGTCTCCTACCAAAACAAAGTTCAGAACGTGACCCTGGCCGCCACGCTCACCATTCCCCCCGGCAAAGGACCTTTTCCCGCCGTAGTCCTGATCACCGGTTCGGGTCCGCAGGACCGCGATGAGAGCCTTTTGGGCCACAAGCCCTTTCTTGTGTTGTCCGACTATCTCACGCGACACGGCATCGCCGTACTGCGCGCCGATGATCGCGGCACAGGCAAGTCCACCGGGGATTTCTCCACCGCAACTACCGCCGATTTCGCCACTGACACCGAGGCCGGCATGGCTTATCTAAAGACGCGGCCGGAAGTGAATCCGCACAAAATCGGACTCGTCGGTCACAGCGAAGGCGGCATCATTGCACCCATGATCGCGTCACGGAATTCTGATGTAGCTTTTATTGTGCTGATGGCCGGCTCCGGCGTTCCGGGGGATGAAATTCTGGTCGCACAAGTGCAAGCCATTGCGGAATCGAGTGGAAGGACTCACGAAGAGGCTCTGAAAACGGCCGCCAAGCAGCGTGAGATTTTAGCTTTGGTGAAATCTGAAAAAGATCCAGCCGTGCTGGAGAAAGAATTGAAGGCAAAATTATCCGGCGAGGGTCTGGAGGCGCAAGCAGGAATCGAAATTAAAGCTCTGACCTCGCCTTGGTTCCGCTACTTCATGAATTACGATCCCGCGCCCGCGTTACGCAAAGTGACTTGCCCGGTGCTGGCCATTAATGGCGAAAAAGATATGCAGGTGCCGCCCAAGCAGAATCTTCCCGCCATTCGCAAAGCGCTGGAGCTAGGCGGCAACAAGCACTTCGAGGTCGACGAACTTCCCGGCTTGAATCACCTGTTTCAGACAGCAAAGACGGGCTCTCCCGCCGAATACGCTTCGATCGAAGAGACGATTTCGCCTGTGGCCCTGGAGAAGATTTCGAACTGGATTCTGCAACAATAAAACAGGGCAGGCAACCTCGCCTGCCCCGGTTGATTCGACGTCATTGCACTACGCTGCCGGATGCTTCAGCACCTCCGCCAGCGCGCGCATACGCTTCGCGTCGGCCGCATTCTTTGCATCCGCCGCGCTCTTTTCCAGCGAAGACGCCATGTCCGATAGCTTCGTCACATTTTTCTGGCTCAGGTGCGACTTCTCGGCATTCTTGATCGCCTTCTCCAGGCTGCTGATGTTCCCCGCAGGCAAGGCTTGTGATCGTGCCAGTTGGTCCACGTAAGCTTTCGCCACGACCAGCTTTGAGGGCCACTCGATCTTCTGCTGATTTTGTACATTCAGTTCGTTAACCATCACCGTCCTGGCCGCATCAATCTCGTTCTGCGTCAGGAATTTGGATGGGGTGAGTTTGAAAATGTCCAGCCCGCGCGCAATCTCCGAAGCATAGATGTTGCCGTTATACCAGTACGCCGACCAGTCTCCGCCCAGCACCAGCATCTTCGGATCAATCGGTCCGCGATCGAAATAAGCAATTTCAAACGGATTCGCCGGATCGGTGAAATCCATAACCGAAATTCCGCCCTGATACCAGGACTGCACTTCGATATCGCGGCCCGGGACCGGAACCAGCGAGCCGTTGTGCGCCACGCAATTTTCGGTATCGCCCTGCGCGGCCGGAAGCTTGTAATAATTCGCAAACGTAAGCTTGTCATCCTTCAAACGGAAGATCGCATCTGCTCCCCACTTGTTGGGATCGTTGGGCCTGCAACGCGCGCCCAACCCGCCGCCCCACTCGTCGGTGAACACAACCTTGCTGCCGTCATTGGAGAACGAAGCCGAATGCCAGTACGAATAATTCGGATCGTTCACCGCATCCAGCCGCTTGGGATGCACTGGATCCTTAATGTCGAGAACGATTCCATTTCCCGAGCACGCGCCCGCGGCCAAACCGATCGCCGAGTACACCGTAATGTCGTGGCACTGGTCGGTGTCCGCGGGTTTGTCCGCTTCTTTCTTGCCGTGGGTGCCGCCGCCATTATTCAGGCCATTGATCGCGCCTGTGCGCGGATCGATGAAGATGCGTGGGTTAGAGACGATTTTCGCCTCTTGCGGAGCAGCCACCGGAACCTTAATCACGTCGATGCGGAACAGCGCCGTGTTCGGATCCTTGTCCGGCTTCTCTCCCGAGCAGCCTTCCAGTTCTTCCGATTGCCGCACGAACGACGTCCCTGAGACATAGATGTAAACGTTGTCTTTGTCATTCGGGTCGGTAACTAGAGTGTGCGTGTGTGATCCGCGGCAGGTCTGAACAGCTGCTACCTGCTTCGGATTCTGAACATCGGAGATGTCGAAGATTCTTACGCCACGGAAGCGGTCTTTCTGCGCCACGGGAATGCGGCGCTTGCGCGGCTCTTTCGCCTTGCCATCCTTGTCCTTGTCCGCGTCCTTACTTTTATCAGCGTCTTTGTCTTTATCCTGATTCTGAGCGTCGGCTTTATTTTTTTCCTGATCGGAATCTTTGGCCTGGTCTTTGTCGGAATCCTTCGCCTTGTCTTTGTCTTGAGCTTTGTCTTCGTCCGGCGGAGGCGGTTCTGGCGGGAAGCCCTGAGAACCGCAATCCAGGCGACCGTTCGGCATCTCTACCGACATGAACAGCAGGTTCTTATACACCGAAACGTCGCCCTGTCCGCCGGGGCAAACTAGCGTGGTCAACAGCTTCGCCTTGGCGGGGTCCGCGATGTCGTAGATGCTCACGCCATAAAAGTTTCCCTGAAACAAGTGGTTTCCCTGGAAAGCCAAGTCCGAGTTGGCGAATGCCAACTGCGCAATCACCAGATGCATCGACTTCGGCATCTTTTTCGGATTCCCCACGCCGAGCATTCCCAAAACCTTGTCGACCTTGGGATCGTCGGGATCGGTAGCGCCGAGTTGAAAGGCGTCTGGCTTCTTCACCAGCAGCAGGTGCTCCATGCCCATCGAAATTTCGCCGGCATCGTAAAGTCCGGGCGTGAGTTTGTAGCGCGGGTCGTTCACGTCCGATCCCGTCATCCCAGGCGGCAGCGCCGGCGCAGGCTCGGGAGCGAACGGATCCTGCCCTTCGCCCTCCGCTTTTTTCGCATCTTTATCCTTCGCGTCTTTATCGGCGTCCTTCGCGTCTTTATCTGGTGGCGGGTTGGCGGGCTTTTCTGCTTGACCTTGCGGCGGAGTTGCGGCGGGCGCGTCTTGCGCCAGAGTTTGGTTCACAACAAAAACAGAGATCAGCGCAATCCACGCCAGACACAGGGCAAGACGGGGCAATCGATTCATTGTTTCTCCTCGGATTTTTCTTTCTTCAACATGCGTTCCATGATTCCAATTTCCGCCCGTTGCGTATTGTCCGCATCGGTGGCAAAGTCAAAGATCTCGGCGTCCTGACCGGCGCCCGCGCTGTTAAACAGGTCCTTCACCATGGTCAAAGCGCCGTTATGATGTTGTATCATCCCGATCAGAAACAGGTGGTCGAATCGGGCTCCAGTCGCCTTCCGCAACGCTTCCATCTGTTCCGGCGTCAGCATGCCGGGCATCAGAGGCATCGCGTCGTGCGGATTCTTGTGCGCATCGTGCGCAGCGGTCGAAGTTTCGTGGGACATATCCATCCCCGGCATATCCATCCCTCGCATATCAGCCATTTCGCCGGGAACTTCCTGGCCGCGGGCCGCCAGCCAGCGCTTCATGAACTTGATCTCATCTGTTTGCGAACTACTGATGCGCGCCCCCAGGGCGTGCAACTCTTTGTTCTGCGTGTGCGAATCGATCAGCGCCGTCATCTCCACGGCTTGCGCATGATGCATGATCATGCCTTGCATGAACTCCACATCAGCCGCAGCCAGCGGCGGCAACACCGCCCGCGAGGAGGATGGCAGAGTCTTGCTCGGCATCCCCGGCGCCCCCGGCTGCACGACAACCGGCTTAGACGGTTCAGCCTGCTCGGCGTCAGCAACACCGCAGAAAATAGTTGCGGTCAAGCTGATCGCGAACAACAATCGCCGCCGAACTTGTTTTGGGCGCGAAGAAATCTTCATCGTTAAAGAGGATGGCATCTTTTTAGGAAATAGTAAATCCGTGGGCGGAAGTCTGTTTTAAATGCGACAGTAGCAGGGCCGAGCCTTTGGCTCGCATCGAGGGTTCGAATCTCTCCAGGTCCACCTTCCTTCGGGAAGATTTTCTCTCAGGGACAAGCGGAGGGTAAGCAAGACGGGTGCGCCCCTCCTTAAAGTAGCTTGATTTCTTGCCGCGTTGTCTCGATAAAACAGATGGCCTTGACGGGGTACCGATTTATCGGTTCTCGCGACGACTCCGGAGATTCCGGTGCCGTTCGCATTTTCGGAGGGCGACAGTTCATTCTACTATTTGTTCTCCGCTCTGCAACCAACAGCAATCTCGTAAACCTCTTTGGGCAGGCCATTTTTGGCGCGAGTTGCGACTGACTTTGAGCTCATATCATCGTGGCTCGCGGCATGTGCTACGCCGTTTCCGATAGCAGCGGTAATCGCCCGTATTATGCCGTCAACTACACTCGCGTCGCTGCCGTATACCGCGATCCCGAAGGTCTCTCCATCGGAGGATGACTGGGGTTCTTGCGGTTCCTTCCACGAAACCTTCGAAAATGCATAGGCAATGCCCTTTGCGAGGGCTTGGCTATCCTTCGCGTGATAATAAGTGACCCAGACGGATTGCGATTGCTTTGATGCCTTTGATAGCTCGTAGGCCAACTCGTCCAGTCTTGAGGAAGATAAGGTGGGCCATCGATTTGAGCAAAACGTGGGCTCTGACGGTGGGCACAGAAGTGACGACGTCGAGCATTTCGTTGGGGCTTCGATTAGCTTCCGGTACTTCTCCGTTAGATCGTTGATTTCCGTGCCACACTGTTGCGTGGACGATTTAAGGGTGCTTACTGAGGATTCGAGATCAGCTATACGCGACGCCGCCCTATCAAGTACCGTCGCAGGTGGGTCAGAAAATGATGTTGATGTCAGATTGCGTAGGTCGCTTTTGGCTATTAGGGAGTTGGCGTAGCCGCTGGCATTCGCTTCGCACCGTTTCAAGCGGTCTTCGTCGGCGGCCAATTGGCTCAGTTTAGCGAGCGCTTCTCGGATCGCGGCACTGGGATCGCTCGGGTCAAGGTTAAGTGCACTTGCTAAGTGGCTCGCCTCTCCGCTTACTTCCCTGAACTCAACGCCTACCCGTTCATTTTTCTTGCGGGTATCGATACTCAACACCTGCTGATAGGGTATCAAGACGATACATGCCGCTGCGAGCGATGCAAAGAGTATTAACCACGCGCGCTTCTTGCGACGTGCGTTTTCTGGCGGCGGGAATAGCGTCACAATGAACGCGAGAAGGCCGCTCACGATGCCTAGTATTGCGATTGTGACAGCAAGATAGTCTTCTGTACTCACGAAATTCGCCTCGGCTATTTAACGAAGCCTAAGTCTACCTTGCAGCATTTTCAACTCTTAGTTACTGGCAGGTTATAGGTCATGGTCGGCAGTACTTCCCCACAGGCGCCGGTACGCGCCCACATGGATTGTTCTGTTGCCGTTTGCCCTAATTCAGAAAATACTGCCGATACAGCGTATCCCTCTGCGCCGGCCGGAATCCTGCATCGCGAATAATCCTTCGCAACTCTTCTTCGGTGGTGCAGTTGGTCACGCCCGCGGCGCGCACGACATTTTCTTCCAGCATGACCGAGCCAACGTCATTGCCGCCGAAACGGAGGCCCATCTGGCAGACCTTTAGGCCTTGCGTCACCCAACTGGATTGCACGTTCACAAAGTTCGAGAGATAGAGGCGCGAGATGGCCAGCGTCTTCAGATACTCCACCGCGGTGGCTTCGTCCCAGTGGCGGCCGCCGAGGGCGGTATTTTGCGGCTGAAAGCTCCAGGGGATGAAGGCGGTGAAGCCTCCAGTTTCTTCCTGCAGGTCGTAAAGGGCCTGCAGATGGTTGATGCGGTGCTCGTAATTTTCGCCGACGCCGAACATCATGGTCGCAGTGGTACGCATGCCGAGCTGGTGCGCAGTGCGGTGAACGTTGATCCAGTCTGCCGTAAGGCATTTGAGACGGGCGATTTTGTAGCGGACTTCATCGTCGAGAATTTCTGCGCCACCGCCCGGGATGGAGTCGAGTCCGGCATCCCGGAGGCGCAAGATCGTATCGCGAATACTGAGCTCGCTGTATTCGGCGATGGCGATTATTTCTGACGCGGAGTAGCAGTGGAGATGAATCTGCGGAAAGCGCTCTTTGATTCCGCGCAGCATTTTCTCGTGCCAGTCGATCCTCAGGTCAGGATGCAGGCCGCCCTGCATCAGCACTCCGGTGCCGCCTAGTTCGACGGTTTCGCGAATCTTTTCGTAAATGGTGTCGAACTCGAGAATGTACCCTTCCTTCGCCGCAGGCCCTTTCAGCGGACGGTAAAAGGCGCAGAAGGTGCAATACTCGGTGCAAAAGTTTGTGTAGTTGATGTTGCGGTCAATGATGTAGGTGACCGTGCCCTCCGGATGCAGCTTGCGGCGCACCGCGTCGGCTTCCATGCCGATGCCGATCAGGTCGTCAGAGTTAAACAGCTCGAGGGCTTGGACTTTGGTCAGGGACATTGCAACTTAATTCTAGCGGAGAACTGCCCTCCCCTCAAAACGAGATGACAATGTGCCGGTAAAAACGTGAACGGTAAAGTTGTTGACTAATGCCTCATATTACTGTAATTTCTGTTCGTACAGAAAACAATGGCACCTGCGCGGAGGGTCTATGAGAATCGTTTTCGCGGACCTGTTGAGACCGGCCGGAACGGTTGACCGCGGAACCTACACATCGGTAGGGATCGTGGGGTTCGCCTTAAAACACAATCTTGACCGATTCGTGGCCGCCTATTTCTTTCACCGCCCTTGGGGAGTCTTCAACTACTGGGTACCAATCGATCATATCGGCCGAATCTCGAACTTGAAGGGCGGCGATGCGCAGTTTTTAGAGACCTTGCTGGCGCTCTCCCTTCCATTCGTTTGGCTCGGTGTGGTTATGACCCTCAAGCGACTCCGAAGTGCTGCCCTCCCCGTGTGGCTTGTAGCTTTCTTTTTTGTTCCCTTTGTCAACCTGCTGTTCTTTCTTTCCCTGTGTTTGATTCCTCAGCGGACTGCCGTCGATACAATTCGACAGCGTTTAGCGCGGCCTTCGTTCTGGAAAATAGTTCCTGACAGTCGCTTGGGAAGCGCCGCATTTTCACTCTTGCTTACTGTGCCCCCGGGAATTGGCATCACGATTTTGGGGACGAAATTATTTATAAACTATGGGTGGGGAATGTTCGTCGCGCTGCCCTTTGCGATGGGCCTGGCGGCCGCCCTGGTTTATTCGGCCAATGGTCAGCGCACTCTCAAGGAGTGCGTTAGCGTCGCCTGCCTATCCATCGCCGTCCTGGGATGCTTCCTGTTAGCCATTGCCGTCGAAGGTGCCATTTGTCTAGCAATGGCAATCCCCATTGCGTTACCGTTATCGGCATTTGGGGGCGCCTGCGGATACATTGTACAAAAGCGGAGATGGATCGAGAGCACGCCTGCATTTCTCTCCCTTCTGTTGTTCTTTGCTCCCGGAGTTCAGTGGACAGAGCACAAGGTCGCTGTTTCCCCTCCAACTTTTGAGGTTCACTCGTCCATCGAAGTGAATGCGCCACCCGAGAAAGTGTGGCAACAGGTAATCGCATTTTCTGAAATCTCACCTCCAACAGAGTGGATATTCCGAGCCGGGGTTGCCTATCCCATCCGTGCTCAGATCGTTGGAATAGGGCCCGGCGCTGAGAGGCGTTGCATTTTTTCTACCGGAGCATTCGTGGAACCAATTCAAGTTTGGGATGAGCCGCATCGGCTGAAGTTTTCGGTGACGACGAACCCGCCGCCCCTCGAAGAGTGGACGCCTTATTCACACATCGACCCCCCGCACCTGCATGGCTTCCTGGTTTCAAATGGCGGGCAGTTCGTGCTTACGCCCTTGCCCTACGGAAAGACGAGGCTCGAAGGAACAACCTGGTATCGCCACAGTCTTTGGCCTTCTGAATATTGGCGCTTTTGGTCGGATGCGATCATCCATCGCATTCACATGCGGGTCTTAAGGCACATACGCGATGAGGCGGAGAAACAACCTGAGGTCAGCAATGGATAGCTACCCTTTCCTCATCCTTAAATACTGTACCAGCGACAACACTCCGCCGATCACAGCCAGCCCAATCAAAACCGCCAGCGCTGGCGTTTTGTAGTGTGAGAAAAAACGCAGAATATGCGTACCGTAGTGGAATCCCAGGTAGGCGGCGATCGAGTAGCGAACCGCGCGGCCCAGAGTTAACGCTCCGAGAAATTTTGCGCGCGAGTACTGCATCGCCCCGGCCACAATCAGGAACGGCACAAACGGAAACGGGGGAGGCAGCAGCGCCGGAATCGCGACCGCGAAGAATCCCCAACGTTCGAATGCGCCAGAAAATTGCGCGGCGCGCTTCTTCGAAAGCTTGCGCTCCATGGTCTCCTTGCCGCCCTTGCGGGCCAGCGCATAAGTAATATAGCCGCCAATTACCGCGCCCAGCGTGGCCATGGCCGCGTAGAAAGGCCAGGGATGCAGGTGCCTCGCCGCCAGCCAGATAGTCAGCACGTCCATGCTTCCGGTGAGCGGAATCACCGAATTATCGGCGACGCCCAGCACCACAAGGCCGGGGCCGCCCATGCGGCGCAGGTGCTGCCACATCGTAATAGCGAGCCAGGAGTGAAGATGGAAAAGCATTCAGGTTGTGTGAGTTTAACAGGTGGGCGGCGTGATCAGGCGATACAAGCTTTTCGCTCGCGCAAGAACTCAACGCGGGGCGCGGCCGGCAGAGCGCCGATCTCGGCGGCGTAACTGTAAAAAAGTTGCAGGCCTTCGAGGCAGGGCGCGTCCAACCGGTAGTAAATGTTTTCCGTGAGGTATGTGCGGACTACGCCCGGCGTCAGCCCAAGCCGCGGAGCCCACTCCGCCACAATCTGTTCAAGGTTTGCCTCTTCAAGTCCGTGATCGCGCGAGTGCTGGAAGATCGCGGCAATATCCTGCACAGGCTGCGCTTCTTGCAGCGCATCCTGTCGCACCGCCCAAAAGGCAAAGACGAAGGGCTTCCCCGTGTAGCGAATCCATTCTTCGGCCAAGTCGAGCGTTATATATCGGGAGCGGTCGATCTGCAGCGCGGGATCTCCAATCACCAGCGCGGCATCATTCGCCGCCAGCATTTTCTCCAAATCCGGGTCCGCCGGTGTGAACGTCCTGCCTCCGCCCAGCCACTTCTCAAAAAGAATTTTCGTGAGCGCAACCGAGGTCATCGAAGAAGTATCAAGCGCCACGGTACGAATTTTCTCAATCTCTACCCGGCTGACTAAAAGGATCGAGCGCACCGGTTGCCGCGATGCAATGGCCACGCCCGGAATCACGCTGAGTCCCGGAATCAGCGCGTAAGCTGCTGCCGGAATAATCCCGATGTCGGCGCTTCCGCCGGCCAGCGCGCGGGCACAGCCCGAGGGCAGAGTATAGGAAATTTCAAAGTCGCGGCCGGCCTTGCCATGGTCGAAATCCCACATGAGCGGCGCGGTATTCAGGTAGGAAATTGCCGAGATGCGCAGACGCTTCATTCCTGTTTTGATTCTAGCAGAGCAATTTATTCGCCACTTTGTGACGACTTACCTTGACACGGCTTTCTGCCAATGACTACAGTCCGCCCAGCCTCTCGTTTCGCTTGCCCTGAGGGACGCTATAAAACAGGAGTCGCCGTGCCCCAAGCCGCCGCCGCAACGTCCTCTGCCGCTTCCACTCACATTCTGGAATGGCTCGCCATTTCCCTGACCCAGGGTCTTGGACCCACCAAGGCCCGGAAGCTCGTCGAGCATTTCGGCAGCGCCGTAGCGGTTTTTCACGCCTCGCTCACCGAACTCGAAGCCACCGGCATTCAAGCCGTTTCGGCGCAATCCATCGCTACCGGAAAGTCGGGCGAACTGGCGCGCGAAGAACTGGCCCGCGCCGCCGCCGCCGATGTCACCGTCGTCTCCGCGGAAGATGCGTGTTATCCGCCCCGCCTGAAAGAAATTTACGATCCCCCGCTGGTGCTCTATGTCCGCGGAAATCCCGAGGTGCTCCGCCGGCCCGGGGTCGCCATGGTGGGCACGCGCCACCCCACGCCCTATGGCTCTGGCATGGCCGAGCGCCTGGCCTGCGACCTCGCCGCGCAGGGCCTGGTGGTTATTAGTGGTATGGCGCGCGGCGTCGATACCGCCAGTCACCGCGGAGCGATCTCCGCCAAAGGCAAGACGGTCGCGGTCTTTGGTACCGGCGTCGACGTGATTTATCCCAAAGAAAATTCGCGGCTCTCCGAACAGATTCTCGCCATGGGCGGGGCTCTGATTTCCGAATTTGCCATGGGCACATTCGCCGCGCCGCAAAACTTTCCCATCCGCAACCGAATCATCAGCGGAATGTCGGTCGGCGTGCTGGTTGTCGAGGCGGCGGAATATTCCGGCACCCGCATTACCGCGCGCTGCGCTCTGGAGCAAAATCGTGACGTATACGCCGTCCCCGGCAACGTCACCAACAAGAACTCCTGGGGCCCCAACACGCTGATAAAGCAGGGCGCAAAGCTGGTCGCCACCTGGGAAGACGTGTGGGAAGATCTGCCTCCGGAGGTGAAGCTGGCCCTCACACCAACCCTGTCGCCTGAATCCGGAAAGGAATCTTCCGCATCTCTATTCCCTGACGACGGCCTTCCGCCGCACGAAAAGAAGATTCTGAACCTGCTGAAAGCGGACGAGTCCACCCAGATCGATGAGATCGTGGAAAAGCTGGAAGCGGAAATGTCCTCCTCCGAAATCTTCGCCGCCCTGTTCGAACTGGAACTAAACGGCAAAGTGAGGCAGATGCCGGGGAAGAATTTTGTAAAGAGCTTCTGAGCTGTCAGCTCTCAGCTATCAGCCTATGTCGGAGGACGCCGTGCAGAACTTTCGAAATTTAAAAGTCTGGGAGAAAGCACACATTCCGACGCTTGACATTTACCAATCGAGTAAATCGTTTCCTCGAGAGGAAATTTACGGATTGACCAGCCAGGTGCGGAGAGCATCGTCTTCGATAGGCGCAAACATAGCCGAGGGATCGTGCCGCCGAGGGGACACAGACTTTGCCAGGTTCCTTCAAATCGCCATGGGTTCTGCCAGCGAATTGGAATACCATTTGCTGCTTGCTCATGATCTCAATATGTTGCGCGAGCCTGACTACTAGTGCCTTTCCGGTAGAGCGGTCGAGGTAAAACGAATGCTAGCGTCGCTCATGCAACAATTAAGAGCTGTGAGCTGATAGCTGTCAGCTTTCTCCCCGTAACTTGTTGCTTTTATCCAATTCGTGCTAGCTTCAAAGCAAAATCCCAAGAACTGAGGTTCCATTGTTAAAGAGTTTAGTCATTGTCGAATCGCCGGCTAAGGCGAAGACCATCCAGAAATATCTGGGAAAGGGATTTACCGTCGAGGCCTCGCTCGGCCACGTCAAGGATCTGCCCAAGAGCACGCTGGGCGTGGACACCAGCCACAACTTTGATACCGACTACGTCGTTATCCCCGGCAAAGAGAAGGTTCTCGCCAAGCTGAAAAAGCTGGCTGGGCCCATGGACGCGATCTTCCTGGCGCCTGACCCGGACCGCGAAGGCGAAGCCATCGCCGCACATCTTGCCTTTGAACTGGGCGACGGCGGGTCATCGAAGAAGAAAAAGAAGAAGAAAGAAGATAGCGACGGAACTCCGCGCATTCAGCGGGTGACCTTCAACGAAATCACCAAGCGCGCGGTGCAGGCAGCATTCGAACATCCCCGCGCCATCGATCAAAATCTGGTCGATGCGCAGCAAGCCCGCCGCGTGCTCGACCGTCTCGTCGGCTATCAGGTTTCTCCGCTTCTATGGGATAAGGTTCGCCGCGGACTCTCCGCCGGCCGCGTGCAAACTGTTGCGCTGCGCCTGATCGTGGAGCGCGAACGCGAGATAAAGGCGTTCGAGAAAAAAGAATATTGGACCATTGACGCCCACCTCGCCGCCAGCAAGCCTCCGGCGTTTGACGCGCGCTTCCTGGGCAAGGGAGAAGAGAAGATCGAAGTCACCAATGGTGAGGACGCAGAAAAGATTCGCGCCGCCATCGAGTCCGCCGATTGGATCGTCCGCACCGTCGACAAAAAAGAGCGCCGCCGTAACGCCGCGCCCCCATTCACCACCAGCAAGCTGCAACAGGATTCCTCGCGCAAGCTCCGCTTCAGCGTGAAGCGCACCATGATGATCGCACAGCGCTTGTATGAAGGCGTCGAGCTCGGCGAAGAAGGCCTCGTCGGCCTCATCACCTACATGCGTACCGATTCCACCCGGGTCGCGCCTGAGGCGATTCAGGAAGTCCGCGAATATGTCGGCAAGGAATACGGTCCGGCCTACCTGCCCGAAACTCCCAATACATATAAGGAGAAGAAGGCGGCGCAAGCCGCACACGAAGCCATCCGTCCCACTTCGGCCATGCGCCATCCCGATCTCGTCAAGCAGTATTTAAAAGAGGATGAGTTCAAGGTTTACAAGCTGATCTGGCAGCGCTTCGTCGCCTCGCAGATCATGCCCGCGGTTTTCGATCAGACCACGGTCGACATCGACGCCAAAGGCAAGACCGAGACTTACTGGTTCCGCGTAACCGGATCCGTTTTGAAGTTCGATGGCTTTCTGCGCGTCTACGAAGAATCCAAAGAAGGCAAGGACGAAGAGGACGAAGAACTCAAGCACAAGCTCCCTGCGCTCGAAGCCGGACAAAAGCTCACACTCAAAGAGTTGAAGCCGGAGCAGCACTTCACCGAGCCGCCTCCGCGCTACAACGAAGCATCGCTGGTCAAAGAACTGGAAGAGCGCGGAATCGGCCGTCCCTCCACGTATTCGGCGATTCTTTCGACCATTCAGGAGCGCCAGTACGTGCAGAAAATTGGCGGGAAATTTACCCCCACAGAAATCGGACTCGTCGTCACCGATCTGCTGGTGGAAAACTTCCGCGACATTTTCGATGTGGCTTATACCGCCGGCCTGGAAGAAAAACTCGACGAGGTTGAAGAAGGCAAGGAGAAATGGACCGACACTCTCGCCGACTTCTACAAGAAATTCACCAAAGACCTCAAATATGCCGAAAAGCATATGGAGAACGTCAAGCGGATGGAGAAGCCCACCGACGAGAAGTGCGAAAAGTGTGGCGCTCCGCTGGTCATCAAATGGGGCCGCCACGGCTCCTTCTACGCCTGCAGCACCTACAATAAAGAGGACGAGAATACCTGCACTTTCACCAAAGAAAATCCCATTAACCTGCCCGACCTCGATTCCGCCGACGTGCAGGAAACCACGCAGGAAGAATATTGCGAGAACTGCGGCCGCGTCATGGTCTTGAAGCGCGGGCGCTTCGGACAGTTCATGGCCTGCACCGGCTATCCCGATTGCAAAACCACGCGGCGGCTCGATCAAGGCAAGAAAGTTCCCGACATTCCGCTGGACGAAAAATGCCCCAAGTGTGACCGCAATATGATGATTCGCCACGGCCGCTTCGGTGAATTCACCGCCTGCAGCGGATATCCCGAGTGCAAATACGTCAAGCAGAACTATATCGGCGTGAAGTGTCCGGATTGCAAAGACGGAGACCTGGTGGAAAAGCGCGCCCGTAAGGGCAACACGTTCTACGGATGCGGAAATTATCCCAAGTGCAAGTTCACTTCCGCGCACCGGCCGATCCCGGAAAAGTGCACCAGTTGCGGCAGCGAATATCTGGTCCAGAAATTTTTGAAAGACGGCCCAGTCATCGCCTGCCCGAACAAGGAGTGCGATTACGAACGTCCCGCGCCGGAACTGGCGGCGGGGACAACCGCGTAAGAATTTGCGAATGAGTGATCGGGCGATTCAGTGATTAAATCGCTTTTCCAAGGTCTGGAATTTGCAATCGCAAAATCACTCAATCGCTCAATCACTCAATCACTCAATTTCCCAGGAGATGATTAATGTCCAAAAAAGCCACCGCAACTGACGCCCAACTGGTACTGCAACTCTATGACCTGCGCCGCGAATCCGAAATGCGCAAAGCGCGCGCCTGGTGGCTGGCAGAATTCTGGCCGGCTACTGCCGACGACTTCCTGAAAGTTCAATCCAACCTGGGCTCGCAGGAAAATAACTGGCTCCGCCAGGTGGCTGGCTACTGGAGCATGGCCGCTGCCTTCGCCCTGCAAGGCGCATTGAACGAAGAATTATTTCTGCAGCCGGCGGTCAGCGGCGAAATGTATTTCATCTTCGCCAAAGTGCAGCCCTTCCTTAAAGAACTACGGGAGAAAATGGGCGATCCGCAAATGTTCGGCAACATCGAGAAAGTCATCCATGGATCGAAGTTTGGCCGCGACCGCCTGAAGTTCACCCTCAAGCGCGTTGAAATGATGCGTGAGAAGCGCGCCGCAGGCAAGACCACGTAACGCTCTCATCGGGGCGGACGCGTTCGTTCGCCCCTGCCCCGCCACCTGAAGAATCTCCACGTCAGGCACGCACCCGCCCCGGTGCGCCAGATCACTCTTCCCCGCCACCTCATCTGTTATCCTAACCAGTTGTGCGGATGATCTGGTGGTTCCTGATTCTGGGTTGCAGCACGCTGGTTGTGGTGTGCGTGGCCATCGCATTGTATGTTCGCCTGCGGCGGCACCTGCAGGCGGCGCACGCAGCGCGGGAAGCGAGTCCCACCGATCCGCAGCACGAGCGCAAATCAGGAGAAATCGAGCACTAACTCCGCGCTCAGACTGGGAGAACTTTCCATGGCCAAAGTAGCTGCACAAACGTTGCCCGCTCCGCAGGAGCGCGGCATGGGGACCGCGCAGGAAGTCGCGCGTCAGGTCGCACTCGTAGTCGGCGGAAGCCTCGTTGTGGCGCTGTGCGCCCGCATCACCATTCCCATCCCCCACACGCCCGTCCCGCTGACGGTGCAGAATTTCGGCGTGCTCCTCGTCGGCCTGATGCTGGGCAGCCGACGCGGCTTTGCCGCACTCGCGCTCTATCTCGCCGAAGGCGCTATGGGTATGCCCGTATTCAGCCCCGGCGGCGCAGGTGGCATCGCGCAAATGCTCGGCGTCACCGGAGGCTTCCTGCTCGCTTATCCTCTCGTCGCAGCCCTGGCGGGATACATTTTTGAGCATGGCCGCAAAACTTTTGCCCGCGCCGCGCTCGCTGGATTAGCCGGCGAGATTTTACTTTTCGCCAGCGGCCTCACTTGGCTCGCCGTTCTCACCCACTCCATCACGCAAGCCTTCCGCTGGGGACTCTACTGGTTCCTCTTCGCAGAAGTAATCAAGATAATGATGGCCGCCGGCATCGCCGCCCGCTGGCAGCGCCGCACAGAAAAGAATTAATGGCGAAACTCTTATGACAGTTATCTCGGACCAGGAAACCAGGAACTCCAGCAGTTCATCATCAGACGTGCGGCAGATCAGCATCGCCCACAGCCCCGATTCTGACGACGCCTTCATGTTCTATGCTCTCGCCACCAACAAAGTGCGCGTGCCCGGACTTCGCTTCACCCACACTCTCTGCGATATCGAGACGCTAAACCAGAAGGCGCGCGAGGGCGTTTACGACGTCACCGCCATTTCCTTTCACGCCTATCCTTATATTCAGGATCTTTACGCGCTCATGTCCTGCGGCGGCAGCGTCGGCGAAGGCTACGGCCCCATGATCGTTTCGCCGCGCCCGTTTTCGCAGTTAGAAATAAAAGAAAAGCGAATCGCCGTCCCCGGCACGCTCACCACCGCGTATCTCGCGCTGCAACTTTTCGCCCCCGGCGTGGAAACCGAAGTCGTCCCCTTCGACCAGATTATTCCCCAGGTTCTCGAGGGCAAATACGAAGCCGGACTCATCATCCACGAAGGCCAGCTCACCTACGACAAGGCCGGACTGCACCGCATCGTCGACCTCGGTCGCTGGTGGCAAAAGACCACCGGACTGCCTCTGCCTCTCGGCGGCAACGCCATCCGCCGCGAACTCGGCCCGCAACTGATGTCCGCCGTCACCACCGCGTTGCGCGACAGCATTCAGTACGCCCTTGAGCATCGCGAAGAAGCTTTGTCCTACGCCATGCAGTTCGCCCGCGATCTCGACAACTCCACCGCCGACCGCTTCGTTGGCATGTACGTGAACGAGCGCACCCTCGACTACGGCCCCGACGGTCGCGAAGCCGTTGTGCGCCTGCTGGACATGGGACACAAGGCGGGAATCATCCGGACTGAAGCAAAAGTGGAGTGGGTTTAGGAAAGGCAGCTTCTAGCTTCTAGCTGGATCGATTCGATTTCAATATTCTCTCAATGTTGTCGATTGATTCCCTAATCGAACTTCAAGACCCCATTGTTTCGCTAAGAGCTAGAAGCTAGGAGCTAGAAGCTTGTCTCGCCAAACCCTCCTCATCGACGCCGATGACACCCTCTGGGAGAACAACGTCTACTTCGAGCGGGCCATCGCGAAGTTCATTTCTTTTCTCAATCATCACGAATTTTCTCCGGAGCAAGTCCGCGAAGTTTTGAACGACGTGGAGCGCGAGTGCGTGGTGAAGCATGGCTACGGCCAGCACAGTTTTTCGCACGCGCTGGTCGACACCTTCGAGCGTCTCAGCCCGAATCCCGTTACGCCTGAGTTGCACGCGCAAGTCGTCAGCTTTGCCCGCATGGTGCTCGATCATCCCATCGAATTCCTTCCCGAAGTTCCGCAGACGCTGGAATATCTCGCCGCCAAACATCGGTTGCTCCTCGTCACCAAAGGAGCGCATGAAGAACAGGCCGGAAAAATCGAGCGCTCCGGATTGCGCAAATATTTCGCCGAAGCCGAAATCCTTCCCGAGAAGAATCCCGAGGCTTATCTGGGTCTGGTAAAGAAACACGGGCTCACCCGCGAATCCACTTGGATGATCGGCAACAGCCCTCGCTCTGACATCAATCCGGCGCTGGCCGCGGGTTTGCACGCCGTCTTCGTTCCTCACGGCGACACCTGGATTCTGGAACACGAAGAAGTCAACCCCGCCACGCCGCCGCAGCAACTCTTGATCGTGGGCCGCTTCGCAGAACTGCGCGAACATTTTTAGAAACTCGCAGTCATCATCGATCCGCGTTCCTCCCGGCACTTCCGCCAGCACCAAACTAACCAACACGATCACTCTCCCGGCCTGTGTTTTCGCGTGCTACGCTCATTGTGCGCGGCGTTCTCGAACCGCTCATTGTGGCCGTTGAGACCAACAATTTTCGCAGGCTGTTGCGCACTGTTGAAGCTCTCTCCGAACTCGGACCTGAGCTCACCGCAGAGCGCGAATTCCCTGATACCGCGCGGCGGATGCTCTCCGCTGTCATGGAAGCGGCTGGAGCCCGCGAAGGCGCTCTCTTCCTGTTCAACGACAAGCCCACCATGCTCACCTCGGTGGCGGCCGATGGTTTTGCCATGCTGCCCGAACCGTGCTTCATTCCTCTGTTGCCCAAGCATGCACACGCGCTCACGGCTGCCCGCGGCCCCATCGTGCTCAACGCCTCCACCTATTCCATTTTTTTGAGCTCCAACGGCAACGTTGCGCCTGAGCTTTTCAAATGCATCGCTCCCCTGAAGGCCGCTGGGAAACTTGCCGGAGTCATCGCACTGGGCAGGCGTCCCGGCGACGCGCCCTACGAAGAATCCGAACTGGACGCCATGGATTTGCTGTGCAACTACATCGGCCTCGCCGTGCAGAACCACGCGCTCTCGCAAACCTTGGCCCAGCGCGTCACCGAAAATCTGCGCCTGATGGCTTCCCTGCACGGCTTTTATGACACCGCTCTCGAAGCCTTCGCCACCGCCATCGATGTAAAGCATGTAAACATTCACGGACACTCACTGCGCGTGGGCCGTTACGCCGCCGCCATCGGAGAAGCCATGGGCGCGGACGGCGGCGAAGTGGCCGCACTGCGCAGCGCCGGATATCTTCACGATATCGGCAAAGTCGCAGTCGATCGCCGTCTCTTCAGCAAAGCCACCGCGCTCAATCCCGAAGAATTTCGCGAGATGGCCGACCACACCGTCGTCGGACATCAGATCGTAAGCAGCGTGGAATTTCCCTGGCCCAAGATTCATGAAGTGGTGCGCTGGCACCACGAGCGCAGCGATGGCTCGGGATATCCCGACGCCCTCGCCGGAGAAGAATTACCCGTGCCCGTGCGCATCATGGCCCTGGCCGACACGTTTGACGCCATGACCAGCCCGCGCCCTTACCGCGAATCGCTTTCGCTGGGGGCCGCGCTCAGCGATCTGGTCCGTCTGGCTCCGCAAAAATACGATCCCAACGTGGTGCAGGCATTCTTGATTCAAGTGCGGCGCGACGCCGTCGGCAGCAGTCGCACGCCCTTGCTGGCCGACCACATGGCGGTAAACATTTCGCCCGCCGATGTGGACCAGTTGGCCGCCACTCTGCAACACAAAGTCACACGCGGGAAAATGTATTTGACTTAAAACCCACGTGTGGGGACGGACGCACTCGTCCGTCCCGCGAGCGAAGCGAGCGCCCAGAAGCGCGAACGAGAGCTGGCTGCGATTTCCCTTCCGTAACCACACCCAGCAACCTTTTTTGCCCCTTCGGGTTGATAATCAGAGAGTCTGCCGGCTCTTGCTGGAGAGTCCCTTATGCGTCTGCACCGCGCGAAAATTGGCATTGCGCTTCTCAGTTGCCTCCCGCTGGTGTGCCTCGCCCCGCAACTGCTGGCCAAAAAGAATAAGGACATTGCCGCCCCGGCGGCTAACGACCCTCGCCGCGCCTTGCATGCTCTCAATCGCCTGACCTTCGGCCCGCGCCCCGGCGACTTGCAGCAGGTGATGGCGATGGGCGTCGATCGCTGGATCGACTTGCAACTTCATCCTGAAAAAATTGACGATAGCGCCCTGACTGCCCGCCTGGAGCCGCTTCGCACCATCCGCATGAGCAGCAAAGAAATTGCGGAGGACTTTCCCGATCAGCAGATACTCAATCAGATTATCAACGGCAAGAAATCAATGCCCTCCGATCCTGCCCGCCGCGCCGTCTACCAGGTGCAGGTGGCCCGTTTGCAGGAGCGCAAAGAGCGGAAGCAGGAAGCCGGCAAAAACGTCGCGCCCGAGCCGCCGCAAAAATCTCCCAATCGAAGCGATGAGGGCTCAACGGCGGCGAATACCTCCGCGACCGCCAATGCCGCGACAAACATAGCCGACGCCGACACTCGGACCGCCGATAACTCCGCCATGAACGCGATGAGCGCTTCAGCCAACAGCGAGATGAACACCACCGCCAACGACTCGACCGCTCGACCAGCGCCTCCCCGCGAGTTAAGTCCCGAAGAAAAAGAACAGGCGCGCCGTCGCGAAGAAGCTCTCTACGCCGATCTGGACGTGCAGCAACTGCCCAGCCTGCCGCCCGACCAACGCTTCAAAAAAGTCTTAAGCATGAACATCGAGGAGCAGCTTGCCTTTGCCGACACGCTGAAGGGCGGCAAAGGCCAGGAATTTCTCGAGGGGATGAGCCCGAAGCAAAAAGAAACCCTGCTCGCCATGAACAATCCCGCCATCGTGGTGATGAGCGAACTCATGCAGGCCAAGATGCTGCGCGCCGTCTACAGCCAGCGCCAGCTTGATGAGGTAATGACCGATTTCTGGTTTAACCACTTCAATGTCTTCATGGAAAAAGGTCTCGACCGCGTGCTGGTCACAAGTTACGAGCGCGATGTGATTCGCCCGCATGCTCTGGGCAAATTTGAGGATCTGTTGGTCGCCACCGCGAAGAGTCCGGCGATGCTCTTCTATCTCGATAATTTTATGAGCGTCGGTCCCAACTCGCCGCAGGCGGTGGGCATTCCCGCGCGGCCCTATGGACGCGGTCCTTACGGACGCCGCTACCCGCCGCCCCGGCCTCGCCCGCCCGGCAAGCGCTCCAGCGGCCTGAACGAAAATTACGGGCGCGAATTACTCGAGCTTCACACCCTCAGCGTGAATGGCGGCTACTCGCAGCGCGACGTCACCGAGGTCGCCAAAGTGTTTACCGGATGGACCATCGACAAGCCCGCCGAAGGCGGCAGCTTCAAGTTCGATCCGCGCACCCACGAACCCGGCGCGAAGTATGTCCTGGGCCACAAGATCAAGCCTAAGGGCGAAGGCGAAGGCCTGGAGGTGCTGCATCGCCTGGCCACCAGCCCGCAGACCGCACATTTTATTTCGCTCAAGCTGGCGCAGCGCTTTGTGGCCGACGATCCCCCGTCTGCTCTGGTCGACCGCATGGCGCAAACTTTCCTGAAGAAAAAAGGCGACATCCGCGAAGTCTTGAGCACGCTGTTCCACTCGCCGGAATTTTGGGACGATGCCAGCTATCGCAACAAGATGAAAACGCCGTTGGAATTCGTGGCCTCCGCGGTTCGCGCTACCGGCGCTGAAATCGACGACGCGCAACCGCTGGCTCGCCAGCTGAACAACATGGGCATGCCGCTTTATAGCGCCCAGCCGCCCACCGGCTACTCCATGAAAGCGGAGACCTGGGTAAGCTCTTCCGCACTGTTGAACCGCATGAATTTCGCTCTGTCCCTGACCAGCGGGAAAATCAAAGGCGTGAAAGTAGACGCATCGCAGATGGTCGCATCAAATGCGAGCGCACTGAATGCCAGTGCCTCGAACGCCGCGCTCAGCACCGCGCCGGACTTCGACGTCGCGCTCTCCGCTCTCGAATCCAGCCTGATTCCCAGCGGCATCTCCAAGCAGACGCACGATTCCATCGCGGCGCAAGTCACGGGCGAAAAAAAACCCACGCGTAAGCAACCCGTGAAGCCGCCCGATGTAAATGCGATCGCAGGATTACTGTTAGGTTCGCCCGAATTTCAGAGAAGATGAGTGTGAGCTGTGAGCTGTGAGCTGTGAGCCGCGAGTCAACCAGTTCGGATTTATGTCGTAAGCAGAACATCTTTTGATTTAGCTCGGGACTCGCAGCTTAAGGCTCGAAGCTAGGAGCTAGAAGCTAGCAGCTAGGAGCTGATTTATGCCTCTCACCCGTCGAGTTTTTCTTCGCAACAGCGCGCTGGCCGTGGTGGGGACCGCGGCCGTGCCCAGCTTTTTGGCGCGCGCCGCCTTCGGTGCAACCGAAACCACCGGACGCACCAAGCGCCTGGTCGTCATCTTCCAGCGCGGCGCCGCCGACGGTCTGAATATTGTCGTGCCTCATGGCGAAGCGGCGTATTACTCCATGCGACCGAGCATCAACATTCCGCGCAAGGCTCTGCTCGATCTCGATGGATTTTTCGGATTGCATCCGGCAATGAATTCGTTTCAACCGCTGTGGAATCAGAAACATCTGGCAATCATTCATGCGGCGGGATCGCCCGACACCACGCGTTCGCACTTCGACGCGCAGGATTACATGGAGGCCGGCACTCCCGGCGTGAAGTCCACCGAAGATGGATGGCTGAACCGCTCTCTGCGCAACCTGCCGCAGGGCGCGCCCAAGTCGCCATTTCAAGCCATGGCCATGGGGCCGTCGATCCCGCGCATACTCAGCGGCGTCGAGCCCGCCATCGCCATGAACAATATCAATGACTTCGCAGTGGGCGGGCGCAATTCCAAAGGCTCTCCCGCAGCCACCGCATTTGAAGCCATGTACGACCACTCATCCGACAGCGTGCTGCACGGAACCGGCGAAGAAACGTTTGACGCGGTCAAGATGCTGCGCGCCGCCGATCCGGCAAAGTACAAACCCGCGCCGGGCGCGGATTATCCCAAGGGCCGCTTCGGCGACAGCTTGCGGCAACTGGCCCAACTCATCAAAGCCAACCTCGGCGTGCAGGTCGCCTTTGCCGACATCGGCGGATGGGACCATCACGTGAACGAAGGCTCAACCGAAGGCCAGATCGCCAACGTGCTGCGCGATTTCTCCGGCTCGCTGACCGCGTTCTGGAATGACCTCGGCGACCTCGGCGAAGATACAGTGGTGGTGACCATGTCGGAATTCGGCCGCACCGCGCGCGAGAACGGCAACCGCGGCACCGACCATGGCCACGCCAACGTCATGTTCGTGCTGGGCGGGCCAGTGAAAGGCGGCAAAGTCTATGGCCGCTGGCCAGGACTCGAACAGTCGCAACTCTACGAAGGCCGCGATCTGGCGCTCACTACAGACTTTCGCCAAGTGCTGGGCGAGGCCATGCTGCGGCACATGGGCAATAAGAATCTGAAAGAAGTGTTTCCGGGATACGAAAATCAGCCGGGGAGATTCCTGCGGCTGCTCGGTTAGTCTATCGGAGGATAGTTCAGGAAACCCGCCGAAATTTTCTGCTCAACTTTGCAGCCTTCAATTAGCTTCTCAGGAATGAACCAAACCCCCGCGTCTTTAGGATCGTAGCGCAATTGCACTTTTCGCCCGATCATGCGACTAATGAACAATTCGTCTGGATCGCTGAGGTAAGGCGACAAAGCAAAACGACCGCCATAATACTCGGTACCAACTCGGTAGGAAAAAGAAAACACAGGGAGTTCCACGACCCTTTGTCGAGTTCTGGCGACGACTTCGACACATCCAGTTTCAATCGTGGCATCACTGATGGGCCAGCGTTTTGCCGCTGATACTCGTTTGCGATGCCACATCCACTGAAAAATCAGCGCTGCACTTATCCCTAAGAGTACGGCGATCTGTAGCGCGCTCCAGCCCATCCAACGGATCCTCGCTTATCGAAAGAAGATCACCACTCCCAATATCTAAATCTCCACCAGCACGTCGCCGCCTTCAATCTTCAGCGGATACACGGCAACTTTCATGCTGGCGTTCTGCGCCGCCTCGCCGGTCTTAACGTCCCACTCCCAACCGTGCCAGGGGCAGACAACTTTGCCGCCCTCAACCATGCCCTGCCCCAGCGGGCCGCCGCGGTGCAGGCAGATGTTGTCCATGGCGCTGTAGATGCCATTGGCATTGGCCACGCAAATGATTTTCGCGCCGCAGGGAAACTCTTTCGCCTCGTCGGCGGGAGGAAGGTCAGATGTAGTCGTGAGCTTGGTGAAGGGCATAAGCAAGTTTCGATTGTACCGGAAGGAAAGCATCGGTGAGCAGCGGACTGTCGTCCGCGGCACAAACTGTCCATACATGAGTGTTTGCAATAGCTTGCAGATATTATCAACAACTTACAGACTATTTCAACGACTTACAAGGAATTTCGCATTAGAAGCGATCTGAGTCCGACTAAACTCGCGGACGACCCAAACCTCATCCGAAGTCGCCAAGTGCTTCCTGAGGGTGTTTCTGTGCATTTAAAGCCCATCCTGGAATCGAATCGCGACGCGGAATCACTCCGGCCCGCGAGGAATCTCTACCTGTTTTCAACAACATACAAGACCCGCGTTGAAAAGAAAGGACTTGCCGCAGCGCGCCTTCCCGCCTTACAGGAGACGCCTAACCGATAGCTACGAGATAAGCCTCAAGCCAGCCAAGACGAGGGCACGGCGGGTTTAGCTGATGCCTGAAAGCTGATGGCTAACAGCTACTTCGGCTGCAACGTCTGCGCGATCATCACCTGGCGCTTGAAGTTCTCCAGCATGTTGGGGTCGAGGCGAACTTCCGTCGGGCGCTTAGCCAGCGTCATGGTATCGATTTTGTCCTGCAGCTTCAACAGCGCGTAGAAAAGGTTTTCCGGACGAGGGGGGCAGCCCGTTACGTAAACGTCAGTGGGGACAATCTTATCTACTCCCTGGAGTACGGCGTAGGTATTGAACGGGCCGCCCACGGACGAGCAGGCGCCCATGGAGATCACCCACTTGGGGTCAGGCATCTGGTCATAGATGCGCTTCACCACCGGAGCCATTTTCAAGGTCACGGTTCCGGCCACGATCATCAGATCGCTCTGCCGCGGGCTGGGACGAAAAACTTCTGAACCGAAGCGAGCGATATCGAAGCGCGCCGTCGAAGACGCGATCATCTCGATCGCGCAGCACGCCAAACCAAACGTCATCGGCCACACCGCAGACTTACGCGCCCAGTTGAAAACGTAGTCCACCGTGCTGATCATGAAATTCTTTTCGAACTTATTTTGCAGCCAGCCCATTGCGGTGCCCTCAGTCGCCATCATTATAGGTCAGATAGTGCGTTCGTGGTGGAAAAGCGGAGGCGCTGCCCGTGTCTTACAGGAGGGATTATATTGAGTATAGGGTGGGGTATGAAGATTGACGGTGCGCGGCACATGAAGAAACGGACACTTAACTTCTTAGGGCTAGCTCTTGCTCTGTTGTCGCTATTACCAGATCAGCGGGTGCAAGCACAGAATCCCCCGGCGAAGCAGGATCAGCCGAGTTCCTCGGATGCCCCGGACACCATCACACTTCCGGAGGGTACGGTCATTTCGGTTCGCATCGCCGATAAGATCAATTCCAGTCACAATCAAGCAGGAGACATCTTAGTCGGTACCATCGATCCCTCGGTTTTCGTGGACAGCCGCGTCGTGATCCCGCGTGGAACAGAGGCTCATTTACGAATGGTGGAGGACAAGAAAGGCAGCCGTCTTCATGGAAATGCAGAAGTGGAAGTGGAGTTGATCAGTTTAGTAATAGATGGAAAGAAGATCGACGCCGAAAGCGACGTGGTGAAGAAGAAAAAAGGAGCGGTTTCCACCAAAGCCACGGCTGAAATAAAACCGGGAGCGGTTGGAGCCGCGGAAGTGGCAGTGGCAGTCAATCCCATCGGTGCTGTGGCGCTAGGAGGGATCGCTTTATTGAAGGCAGCAAAAGTAGAGATGAAACCTGGTAGCCGGATTCCATTCACCTTGGCTTCTTCTTTAACTCTGGATATCCCGAAGGCAGACAGTTTGCGGCCGAGTGAGAAAAGTCCTCAGTAGTGCCCGTGAGAGGTTTCAAGTTTAGGGCAGCGCGCGGGCTTGCCCCTGCGCTGCCGCTCAGTTACAAATAGACTCACCCATGGAGGAAAGAACTGCGGCGGCCACCGGCCGCGAAGGCATGACCACTCCGCCCGTCAATCCATGGGCCCGGATCCGCACCTCGCAGTTCTGGATGGTGGCCATCGCGCTGCTTCTGCGCGTGGGCTGGATCATCGTTGGGCACACCTACAAGTTCAAAGACACCGACAACAACTTTGGCTTCGGCTGGGAGATGGGAAGGATCGGCGCGGCCATCGCCTCGGGACATGGCTTCAGCAACGCCTTCGGCGGGCAGACCGGGCCCACAGCGTGGGAGCCGCCACTCTACCCTTATCTGACGGCGGGAGTGTTTCATCTCTTCGGAATTTATTCGCGGGCGTCGGCGTTCGTGCTGCTCTCCATCAACAGCTTGTTTTCGGCGTTGACCTGCATTCCGGTTTTTTTGATCTCGCGGCGAGTCTTTTCCGAAAAAGTTGCCGTCGGTTCGGCGTGGACCTGGGCCCTTCTGCCTTATGCCATGGTGTGGTGCACGCGCTGGGTCTGGGAGACGAGCCTCTCGGCACTGCTGATGGCGGTGCTTTTGTGGCTTACGCTCACCATGGAAGAACGCGACGGATGGGAACCATGGCTCGAGTTCGGATTGCTCTGGGGAGTGGCGGCGCTGAACAGCACGGTGCTGCTTTCGTTTTTGCCGGCCTCGGGGCTATGGGCCTGGTATCACCGGGCGAAGTTGGGCAAACGGTCGCTGGCCGGGGTGGTGCTGGCGTCGGCGATTTTTATTGCCTGCATCGCGCCCTGGCTGGTGCGCGACTATAAAACTTTCGGCAAGTTTATTTTTATACGCGACAATTTCGGGGCGGAATTGCGCCTGGGAAATGGCAACGGCGCCGATGGCACCTGGATGCAGTATCTGCACCCCACGCAGGATCTTTATGCCATGCGGCAGTACACCGAGATGGGCGAACTAGCGTACGTTGCCATGCGCAAGCAACAGGCAGTCGCGTACATCAAGGCGGATTACGTGCGCTTCGCGGGATTGTGCGTGAAGCGTTTTATTTATTTCTGGGCGGGGCCGCCGCGGCTGGCGCAGGTGTGGTGGCTGGCGCAAACGAAAAATTCTTTGTTTCTAGCTTCGTCGGTGCTGATGTTCTGGGGACTGTTCCGCGCACTGCGGCAGCACAGGCCGGGCGCCTGGCTGCTGTTCTGGATGATTCTGTTTTATCCAGCGATTTACTACGTCGTTTTTCCGGGACAGCGCTACCGGCATCCCATTGAGCCGGAGATCACAATTCTCGGCGTGTATTTGCTGTGTGAAGCGGGCAAGAGCCGGAAAACCCTCAAGACTGAATAGCCTCTGCGGCAGCCTCTATTCAGGCGAGATCACTTGCGTCTCCACCGCGGTCTTCAGCTTAAAGCGAGCGGAGGGCACGCAGGTGGTATAGCCGGCGGGGCGCGTGGAATCCGAGCCGGGGCTCTCGCGGACAACGCGGTAGGTACGTAGTGTCAAACAGGCCGACTGGTTCGCCTCCAACTCGAGAGTTTGCCGCACCGCCTCCTCTTTCGAGATTAGTTCCGGCGAATCATTTTTCTTTTCTCCCGCAAGAATTTCAGGCGACAGACTCATGCTTCGCATGTCGAGCGGTGAGAGGAGTTGAAAGAGATCAAAATTGTTCGGCACATTTGGCGAAACTGCAGCGAAGGGAGAAGAGGTCTCGGGACTCCGACTCGCAGATTGCGCGGAGAGCGGAGTGAACTGCGAAGAAAGTGCAACTAGCAGCGAAAGAGTAAGCGGACGGAAGATCTGCATAAAAACCTCCGTTGCGCAAGATTATAGAACTACCGAACCAAGTTTTGGACTTAATTTAAAAAATCACCGCCCCCTCACCAATCGCCGGCCCGTTCGTCTAAGGATTTGAAAACGGAGGAAAACCATGAATCGCCAACGCCAATTTACGGGATGGTCTGTTTCGGCCGTGGGAAGCATTTGTGCAGTGTTTGTTTTAGCCGTGGGAGCCTGTGCCTCTGACAGCCGGGCCTTCACCGAAGAATTTCACCAGACTTACGCCATTACGGCGGACGGACGGGTGGAACTGGACAACATCAATGGCGCGGTTCACATCTCCAGCTGGGACCGCAATGAAGTGAAGGTGGATGCGGTGAAGTATGCCGGAACGAAAGAGCGGCTGGATGAAGCGCGCATTGAAGTCGATGCGAACAAGGATTCGGTTTCGATTCGCACCAAGTATCCCGAGCACGACCGCAACTTTAACTGGGGTTCGCACAATAATCCGGCGGGCGTGGAGTATACGTTGACGGTGCCGCGCATGGCGCGGCTGGATGAGATCAAGCTGATTAACGGCTCGCTCGACATTACGGGCGTGAGCGGCGAGGTGCGGGCGTCCTGCATTAACGGCAAGCTGGAGGCGCAGAATCTTTCCGGACGGGCCGAGCTCTCGACCATCAACGGACACCTGGATGCGCACTTCGACCAGATCTCGGAGAAGACGGTGGAATTAAATTCGGTGAACGGATCGGTGGCGTTGACGATCCCTTCGGATTCGCGGGCCGAACTGGACGCCAGCACGGTTTCCGGCGGAATCGAAAATGACTTCGGGCTGCATGTGAATAATCACCGCTTCGTGGGCCACGAGTTGCGCGGAGAGTTGGGCAATGGCGGTCCACGGATCAAGCTGGCGAATGTGAATGGAAGAATTGAGATTCGTCACGCGCCGGATGGGCGGACGCTCAGTCCGGTGAAGGATTTGAGCCACCGGGATAAAGACAGCGATGACGACGAGATTTAGAGCTTAATAGATGGTGTACCCAGGTCCCGGAGTGCGCAGATCGGGCTTGGTCGCCATCAGCAGCAACGCGCCTTCGCGTTTGAACGCCTTGAGATCGTCGAGGCTGTGGAAGGATTTCGTTTTGTAGTCGTCGGGCGTAGGCGTGTCATCGGGGACGCGTACCGCTTCCACATCTTCGAAGGCATGCTTCTTCAGGAGCTCGATGTACTCCGCTGTGGAACGAACGTGCACAGGAACTTTTAGCTTATCCACCCACTGCAGCGAGTACTGATTGTCGGTGTAGAGATTGATCAGGATGAAGAGTTTGCCGCGCGGCGCCAGTACGCGGAAGAGTTCCATCAAGGCGCGGTCCTGATCGGCGTAGTAGTAAAAAGATTCCACCGACAAGACTTTGTCGAAGAAATTCTCTTCCCAGGGAATTTGCTGGGCCGATCCCCAGACGTATAAAACATTTTCGAAATCTTTGGAGGCGGCGCGAGCCTCGCGAATCATCTCGTCGGAGACATCGAGGCCGACGACCTGGCCGAAGCCATCCGGACCTTCGCCCACAAGCCTCGCGAGCAGCCGCGTGGCCCAGCCGGAGCCGCAGCCGAGATCGAGGACGCGCTCGCCGGGACGCAGATTCATGCGACGAATGGTTTTGGCGGTGATGTCGAGATGGTGGTTCTCCATCTTGGGGCCTTCACCGGCGGCGGCCCAGCGATTGAATTCCTGTTGCAGCTTCTCGTCGGGGGTGAGGGGTTTGTCGGGCATCCTCATTATTTTAGCTGTTATGATGCCAAACATTCTAAGCCCCGAGGCCAGGTCCAACCATGCGCCCGCCGTTGCTCCGGCCGCTTCAACATGTCCTCATACTCGAGAAAGAGTGGTGGACTAGCGAGCGGGGTGAGCCGCCGATTCGCTACCAGACGAAAAACCGCGTTACCCTGGAAATGATCGACGACTTTCTTGCCGAATTTGCGGCGCTGATTGAACCAGTCGAGGCGCGTTTTCTATGGCGTCCGCAAGTTCGAGATCCCAGCGACGAAATGGTATTGGAAGCCGCCATCAACGGGAAGGCGGACGCTTTGGTGACATACAATGTTCGAGATTTTGCAGCTGCGGGTGAGCGATTCTCGATTCCAATCCTTCCCCCACAGGAACTGCTGCGGCGGGTGAGATTATGAGCAAAGCTACTTATCCCTTAAAACTTCCGCTTTCGATCAAGAAGGCGGCGGAACGTCTGGCGCAGGAAGATGGCGTCTCCCTGAACCAGTGGATTGCCGCAGCGGTAGCCCAGAAGGTTGGTGTAGTGGAAACGGCGGCGGTGTTTTTTAAAGGACGCGCCGGCAAGCGAACCGGAGATCGATTGATGCGGTTCCTTCGCAATGCGCCGAAAGCTTCCCCTGAGCCTGAAGATCAAATGAGTTGAAAGGCGATCCGGCTTAAACAATCTGCGCTTCGGATCGCAGGGGCTGTGCTAAAGTTCTTGTTCCGATGGTAACGCACCCGCAGGCCCCCGCCCCTGAGCCCGCTTCCCTTTACTGCCCGAACTGTGCCGAAGAAGTGAACGATCCGCTGACCTGCGGGGATTGTTCGGCGGTGATTTGCCGGCGCTGCGGAACTCCGCTGGAATCCTCCGACGAACTTGGTATCGGATGATGGAATCCACTTCCGTCATCGAAGCCACTGACTCTACTGCAAAACCAACGTTAGTGCGCGGGCTCAGCCTGCTCGATTCGGTGCTGCTGCTGGCCAGCGGGATCATCGGCTCGTCGATTTTTCTTACCGCCAAAGATATTGCCGGACCGCTGCCGCAACCCATGCTGTTTCTGCTGGTGTGGGTGATTGGCGGCGTGGTGTCGCTGTTTGGATGCGTCGCGTTCGCTGAACTGGGGTCGATGTTCCCGGAGTCGGGTGGGCAATATATTTATCTGCGCGAAGCGTATGGCGACCTGGTCGCGTTCTTGTATGGGTGGATGCTGTTTGCGGTGGCCAATGGCGGTTCGATCGCGGCGCTGTCGGTGGCGTCGGCGGCTTACACCGGGAAAGTTTTCCCGATGGTTTCGGAAGAGCACATCGTTATGGCGCTTGCCGGGATCGTGATCACGCGCGCGCATTTGTTCGCCCTGCTGCTGATTGCGATTCTCACTGCCATCAATGTTGTGGGATTGCGTTGGGGGGCGCTGCTGCAGAATATTTCTACCTGGACAAAGTTCGCTGCCATGGGAGCGTTTGTAATTTTGGGATTCGCCATCGGCAAGGGCGACTGGTCGCACTTCCGCTCGCACGGCGTGGGCCTGACGATGGGAGTGCATCCGGGGGCGCTGATCTCCGCCATGGGCATCGCGCTGATTGCAGTCTTTTTTGCGTATGACGGATGGGTGTACATCACGTGGGTAGCGGGCGAGGTGAAGGATCCGAGGCGAAATGTGCCGCTGGCCATGGTGCTGGGCGTGATCGTGGTTGGCGTGATTTACATGGCGATGAACATGACGTATCTCTACGCGCTGCCGATACAGGAGATCGCGCAGCACGAGACCATAGCGCATGCTGCGGCGTCGGCCTTGTTCTCGCCTCATGCGGCCGTGTGGTTGTCGCTTACGATTGCCGTTTCTTGCTTCAGCGCAGCCGCGACTTGTACGCTCTCTGGCGCGCGCGTGTCTCTGGCCATGGCGCAGGATGGCGTTTTCTTCCAGCGCATGGCGGTCATACATCCCAAGTGGCGGACGCCGGCCTTCAGCCTGATGGCGCAAGGCGTGTGGGCGGCGCTGCTCACGCTGAGCGGACGCTATGACCAGCTCTATACCTATGTGATTTATGGCATGGTGCTTTCCTACACGCTGACGGTGATTGGAATGTTTCTGCTGCGCTGGAAGCGGCCGGAAATTCCGCGTCCGTATCGCTGCACGGGTTATCCGTGGATTCCGGGAATCTTTGTGCTGGTGGGAACGGCTTGGACGCTCAACACCATCATCACGCGGCCCACCGAGGCATTCTGGGGGACGTTTATCGTGCTGATCGGCGTGCCGGGATATCTGTATTGGAAGTGGAGCGCTCGGAGGGCCAAGAAAGCGGCGTAAGAAAATGTTTGAGCGGTATACCGAGAAGGCGAGGCGCGTCATTTTCTTCGCGCGCTACGAAGCCAGCCAATTTGGGTCGCGTGAGATTGAGCCCAAACATGTGCTTCTCGGACTGCTGCGCGAAGACAAATCTTTATACCGGTGGCTGCCAAAAATGAATGCGACGATCATCCGCCAGAAAATTGAGGATGCTTCGTCGAGGCAAGTACCTACATCCACTGCCGTCGATTTGCCGATGTCTGACTCGGCAAAGCGGATTCTAAAATACACCGCGGACGAAGCTGATCGTTTGGCCAACAAGCACATTGGGACGGAGCATATACTCCTCGGATTGCTCGACGAAAAGGACGATATCGCGGCCAGGGTGATGATCGAGGCCGGGGCCGATTCCGGGGAAATTCGCCTGTATTACGCGGACGCTTCCCGCATGCCGGCCAAGCCGTGGTCTTTTCAGCGCGCTTCGTTTCGCGACCTGGGCTTCCGAGAGCTGTCTGCCGAGACGGTGGAGATCCACGGCTCGCGCTGGAATGTTGATTATGTTCGCGACGCAGTTCATCTTTGCCGCACCTACAACTGGCACTGGCACAAAGCAGAGTGGACGCCGCGCGATATTGTGATTCACCGCCAGACCGGAAAAGTCTCGTTTGAGCTGAGCCTGGCCAGTGATTTGGCCAATTTCGTTTTGCTCAAGAAAGGCTGGAAGAAGGACCACTGCTTTATTTGCCACTGGGAAATCTTCGAGTCGCAGAACGACGCGGAACACGGCACAGGCTACACCAATGGGCACGACTGGCTATGCCTGGAGTGCTACGCGAAATTCTGGGAGCGTCCCGACTTTTTCTACTCCTCCTACTCCGACCTGACATAGAACGGTTCTTGGCAGGCATGCGGTAATGGCGCCGCACGAAGGGGCCGCCCGTGCCCAAGGTTCTTAATCCATGATCCGTTACCACATTTTTCCGACCAAAGGTGAAAGAAGGGGTGGGACGGAAGCCCATTCCCTAAAGAGTATTTCGATATGAGGAAAAGTAAATTTGAGGGTCCGGCGGGGGTGGGGAATCGTGTATCCTGAAGAGGTAGTTAGCCATTAAAATCAAGTCTGCATCGTAAACCCAAGATCTTCAATAAAATTTATCAGTAGCGGTGCAAGCGCCACAGGAGGCGTATGTCAACAGCAGCACAGATTAACAGTGATATCAAGAGCCTGGAACTGGCCGAACTGGGCAAGAAGCGCATCGAGTGGGCAAACCAGTCCATGAAGGTGCTGCAGATTATCCGCAAGGAATTTATCAAGAACCAGCCGCTGAAAGGGATACGGATTTCGGCCTGCCTGCACGTGACCGCCGAGACGGCGAACCTGGCAATCTGCTTGCGGGATGGGGGGGCGGATGTGGTGCTGTGCGCCTCGAATCCGCTGTCGACGCAGGATGATGTGTCGGCGAGCCTGGTGCGCGATCAGGGGATTCCGGTGTACGCCATCAAGGGTGAGGATAATGACACTTATTACAACCACATTCTGGCGGCGATCGATCACAAGCCGCATATCACGATGGACGATGGCGCCGACCTGGTGACGATTCTGCACACCAAGCGGACCGACGCTCTGGAAGGCGTGATTGGCGGAACGGAAGAGACGACGACGGGCGTGATCCGGCTGCGGGCGATGGCGAAGGAAGGCATGCTGAAGTTTCCCGTGGTTGCAGTGAACGATGCGGACACGAAGCATCTTTTCGATAATCGCTATGGCACGGGGCAGTCGACGATTGACGGGATTATCCGGGCGACGAACTTTCTGCTGGCGGGATCGAAGTTTGTGGTAGCCGGCTATGGATGGTGCGGGCGGGGGCTGGCCAGCCGGGCGCGCGGCAACGGCGCGGAAGTGATTATTACGGAAGTGGATCCGACGAAGGCGCTGGAGGCGGTGATGGATGGCTTCCGGGTGATGTCGATGACAGAAGCGGCCAAGCTGGGCGACGTGTTCTGCACCGTTACGGGCAACAAGAGCGTGCTGACGCGGGAGCATTTTGACCTGATGAAAGATGGCGCGATCATTTCAAACTCCGGGCACTTTAATGTGGAGATTGATATCCCCGCGCTGGAGAAGATGTCGTCGTCGAAGCGGACGACGCGCAGCTACGTCGACGAGTATTCCTTGAAAGACGGGCGCAAGATTAATCTGCTGGGCGAAGGACGGCTAATTAATCTGGCGGCGGCTGAGGGGCATCCCGCCTCAGTTATGGACATGAGCTTTGCCGACCAGGCGCTCTCAGTGGAGTACATGGTGAAGAATTTCAAGACACTCGAGAAGCGCGTCTACCGCGTGCCGGATGAACTCGACAAGCGCGTGGCCAAGCTGAAGCTGGAGTCGATGGGGATCAAGATCGATAGACTGACTCCGGAGCAGGAAGAGTATCTGGCGGGGTGGAGCGAAGGAACGTAGGGCAGCGACCAGTAGCTAGTGATCACTGGTCAGTTTTTCGGCGGGGCGGCGGTTGCTGCCCCGTTTTTTTATTGGGACTTTGTTTGTATTGAACAGAATGCGGTGGCGGGTCTTCTGTAGTGGACCGCCTCATGAAGACCTAGCCGCGTGATAATCTCGCGATAACCTCAGCGAGGGAAGAAATGCGCACCATTATCCTTATAGGAACTTATCCGCCGAGACGCTGTGGAATCGCAACATTCACCGCCGAGCTGCGCAATAGTCTAGTCTCTGCCGCCTCTGATCTGAGCTGCAGGGTCATCGCAATGACCGATGAAGATCGGTACGACTATCCAGCCGAAGTCGATCATCTGGTCCAACAGAATAACCTGGTAGATTACTCCGACGCCGCGCGCCATATTAATGAATCGGGTCCCGATCTCCTGTGTATACAACATGAGTTCGGCATCTTCGGGGGCCCGGCGGGAAGGTACCTACTTACACTTCTTGATTCTGTCTCGTGTCGTGTTGTGTCAACCCTTCATACGGTTCTGGAGCGCCCTGACGCTGATCAGAAGTATGTGTTCGAGGGGCTGCTAGCGCGCTCGGACAAGGTGGTTGTAATGGCGGAACGCGGTCGAGATGTGTTGCAAGAAGTTTGGCGGTTTCCCGCTAATAAAACAGAGGTCGTTCCCCATGGCACGCCCGATCGGCGACTGGAAGGCAATAGTGTCGCGAAAACAAGGCTTGGATTCGCCGGGCGCGACCTTCTTTTAACGTTCGGGCTACTGTCACCCGACAAGGGCATTGAGACGGTGATTGAAGCGATGCCAGCAATCCTTGCTGCAAGACCGCTAACAACTTATCTAATATCTGGGATTACGCATCCGAATCTTTTAGCGCAAGAGGGGGAACGGTATCGAGAATCACTAATATCGCTTTCGACCAGGTTGGGAGTGGGCGAGGCTGTGTGCTTCGTGAACAAGTATCTGGCGCAGTTGGCGTTTCTCGACACGATAGCGGCTGCGGACGTCTGCATAATGCCTTACAGGAATGAGGGGCAAATTACGTCCGGGACATTAGCGTACGCAGCCGGGCTAGGAAAGGCAATAATCTCCACGCCTTTCTGGCATGCGCGCGAAGTGCTGGCACGGGGTAGTGGAATTTTGGTACCGTTCGGCGACCAGCAAGCAGTAGCCGAGGCCACGGTCGACCTCCTAGGAAACTGGGAGCGGCGGCAAGCACTGCAGCTTAAAGTCTTTGAGGGTTCCCGGACGATGCTCTGGAGCCGATTGGGAGAGCGTTATCTACAAATCTTTTACGACTCGGTACAAGGAAGTCATGGAGTACGTTCCAGCCGCGTTGGAGTAGATTGCCGACCCAGGGCGAATATCTCGCTGAAGGGCGTGCGCCGGCTTACGGATGATTGCGGAATCCTCCAGCATAGCCGGCTCACGGTGCCGGACCGGACCCACGGTTACTGTTTGGATGATAATGCCCGCGCGTTGCTGCTCTTACATAAACTGCCCGGCCCTGTCGATGAGGAGAGAAAACAACTGTCCATAATTTACGCTGCATTTATTGAGCATGCCTGGAACGAGTCGCTGGGTTGTTTCCGCAACTTCATGAGTTACGAGGGCAAATGGCTCGAGGATAAGGGATCCGACGACAGCTTTGGACGCAGTGTTTGGGCAGCCGGCACGGCGGCGGAAAGCCATGAAATCGGTCTTCAGCATTGGGCAAAGAACTTACTTGATCGGGTTCTCCCGCACGTGCAAAGAGTCTCATGGCCCCGGTCTAACGCCTTTTTATTGATAGGTCTGAGCCGGCTTGCGGATGCAGGATTTCGAGCCGATGTTATCCCGGGAATTATTTCGGAAAAGGCTGCTCACTTAGCCGAGCAATTTGAGCAAAGACGCCTAACCGACTGGCCATGGTTCGAAGACCATTTATCCTACGATAATGCTCGACTTCCAGAAGCTTTACTCCGCGCCGGGAAGGCTCTGGGAAATGACGAACTGGTTGAATATGGACTGGATGCGCTGCTTTGGCTGGGCAAGCGCCAGACCTCTCCGAACGGCCATTTTCGGCCGATTGCGACGGCAGATTTCATACGCTTCAGGGATGGCGGATCGGTTTTCGACCAGCAGCCTCTAGAAGCTGCAGCGATGGTCGACGCATGCGAGGCAGCCTTCAGCATTGACGGCAATGCGCATTGGATTCGCGAAGCCGAACGTGCTTATGATTGGTATTTTGGCGCAAACGACGCCGGAGCTTCACTGGTCGAACCCGAAAAGGGCGAATGTTATGACGGCTTGACCCGAGCGGGAATGAATCTCAACCAAGGCGCGGAGTCAGTGCTTGCGTTCCAACTCGCAAGCTGTACAATCCAGACGTTGTGCAAGATGCGTCCCGGTTAATCTACCCGCGATTAGCTAGATAACAAATTTCTTCCGGGTAACTTATGGGATCGGAAATAACGCCTGTTAGTAGTTTCGAGCTGGCACGTATCGGGTTTGCGGCTCTGGCCAAGTTCCTGGCGGCCTTGTGGACAATCCCGCCCGATAGGATGATCGAGTTAGTAGGCATCTGGTTCGCCGCCATCGCAACATTCCTGGCGACTTTGGTGGCGTTGTTTCTGCCCAAACTATACCGGCCTCGCCTCTCAGTCTCCTGCAACAAAGATGGGATCGGCTCCTCATCTTACATGTTCGAAGAGACAAAAGGGCGGTGGCCGATTGAGGAGTTGTGGATTAAGGTTGGAGTAAAGAATACGAGTAGCTTGAATGCCGAAGATGTCCAACTGAGACTGATCCTGACGCGGAACAAAACAATGCCCGGACGCCGAGGCTACCAGTTATTCTCGAGTTGGTGGCTCAAAGTCTCCGCCCTCAATACTGTGTCCATCTCTATTCCCCCAAAATACACCCAGTATTTTGATATTTGCTACCTCGCCGCTCATCGAGACAGTCGCTCTTTAACGGCGCACCTGCTTGCCGTTCGACCCCCGATAGACGAGTGGCAGGTGGAAAAGAACAATATTGAAAGCGATCAATACCGCACGCTGCAACCCCAATCCGAGTATGACATTGTGTTCGCAGTCTCTGGCAAGAACACTCACGCCGGCTACTTTCAGATCTCCGTCTCGTATGACGCGGCGATTCAATCCGATGGACCTAATGAGACAGGATTGCGAAGCGCAATAAAAGTCAGTCCTCCGAAGCGTGTCAGGAGCCAGATCGAACTGGATGAATTACCGGACAAGTGAGAAAAAGCTACGCGCTCCATCGCGCTTTTGCGCACGGGAGACTCCGCGCCGCCTTCTGGAAAAGGAACGCGGATATCTGCCGAGTGCCCCATCCTTCGAGCTCTTTGCGAAGGGTGGGATTCCAATGTCGCATCCGGAACTTACCCGATGACTTCAGATTTCTCGCGATTCCGGGGGAACGCCCGGGGACGGCTGAGGTACGAGCAGGAGTCGAGAGGTCCTTCGTCTGGACGCGGCGCTGAAGCGCCGCTCTTCCACGGTGCTGTGGGGGTCTGTGGTGACTTTCTGCAAAAATCAAGGTCTGCCGTGAGCGATTGACAGCCCACTCCGGCTGCTCTAGTCTAACGCCGTCTCGGAAAGCTTATCGCAGAAGGAGGAGCCTGGTGACGAAGAAGACACAAGTTTGGATATCACGAACGGAAGCCACGCCGGCTGGCCGCAAGATCCTCGACGAACTGAAAGGCAGCGTGCAGGATGTGCTGCGATCGTACGTAAAACTTCGGGCCGCGCAAAAGGAGTTCGACAAACATATGAAGGCGCTCGACGAGGCCGCATACCGCTCGACGATTCCCAAACTTTACTTGAAGTAGAATCGCACGACGGGTTAATCGGAAGAGAGGCCGACCTTGCGCAGGAGTTCGCGATAACCAGATTCAGCCGCGAGGCTGTGATACCAGGGGTCAGCTTTCAGCAGGACCAATCCCTTGGACTGGTCGCGGTAGGCTTGCTCGAGCCAAAGCAGCGCGTTATTTTTATCACCCAAACCAGCGTAGACAATGGCAATCTCTTCTGCGGGTACCGGTTCGTGCAGGGCGCGTTGTTGCAGGGTACGCAACAGCAACCCAGCTTCGTAGGATTTTCCAGCGCGCCCCAGGGCATAGCCCAGCGATGAGAGCGTGGCGGTGCTCTGGTGAGAGAGTTCCACGGCTTTTTGCAAGGCGATGATTCCCTGTTCCAACTCACCCTTTTGCACGTAGGCGGAACCCAAATCCCAGTAGGCGTCCCAAAAGGTGGGATCGGCGGCCAGTTCCTTCTGGGAGGCAGCGATCAGCGCGTCATTATCTCCGGCGGAAAATTGAACCCAAGCGAGATTCAGGCGAATGATGGGAGAGAAGGGGTCGAGTTGGCGAGCCCGCTCCAGTTCCTGCCGCGCGTCTTCAGTTTTCCCGCGAAAAGCCAGAAGAAGGCCGTACCAGTGGTGCGCGGTGGCGTAGTTGGGATTTAAGACAATGGCCCGTTTGTACTCGGCTTCTGCGCCGGGCCAGTCCCAGTCCGCGTACATGCGCAACGTAGCGACCGTGCTGTGAGCATCGGCCAAGTCAGCATCGAGTAGCAGCGCCCGATCCAAAGCGTTTCGCGCCTGGGTGAGGGCCTGATCGCGAGACAAGGCGCCGAGGCTGAGCCAGAGAGTGACGTAGCAATCGGCCACGCCGGAATAAGCGGGAGCATAGCCGGGATCTTTGGCGATGGCTCGCCGGAAGTGATCGAGTGCGTTGCTAGTGCCATCGATGGTCCGCTTGTTCCAGTCTTCCCGCCCCAACAAATATTCCTCAAAGACGGCGGGGTCGATTTTAGGGCTGGCGGGTGGGGCGAATCTCCGCGAGAGAGTGCCGCGGATCTGGCGTGCGATGGCCTCGGCCACCTCATCCTGCATCTGGAGAACGTCGCGCACGTCACGCGTGTAGGAGTCGCCCCAGAGATGCTGCTCGTTGGCGGCTACGATCAACTCCGCCGAGATGCGGACGCGATCGCCGGCGCGCGCGGCCGAGCCCTCGACTACGGCGTCGATGCCCAGTTCGCGGGCAATCTCACTGAGTGGCTTGTGGACCCCTTTGTAGCGCATGATGGAAGTTCGCGAAATCACGCGCATCTCGCCCAATCGCGCCAGGCGATTGATGAGTTCGTCGGTCATGCCATCGGCAAAGTAATCCTGACTGGGATCGCCAGAGAGGTTCTCGAGCGGAAGCACCGCAATCGAATTGATATGCACTTCCGCCACCGGGCCGGTTCGCCACCGATAAATTCCTGCGAAGACGCCGGCAATAGCAACGAGCAACAGCAGTAAAAGCGCGGCTCGAGCCCCTCGCCGCCAGCCGGTGGCACGAGGTGGATTGGGTGGGCGGGCCATCGACTCACCCGACTGCAAGCGGCGTAAATCAATGGCCAGTTCTTTGGCCGACTGATAGCGGTCCTCCGGATCTTTTTCCAGGCACTTGGCGATGATGCGTTCAAGTTCAGGAGACGACTTGGGATTGAGAGTTCTGGAAGGTAGAGGAGGCCGGCTCAAAATGGCGCCGACGATCTGCGAACTTTCTACCTCAGAAAAAGGACGTTGTCCCGTGGCCATTTCGTAGAGCACCGATCCGGCGGCATGAATATCGGTGCGAGCGTCAACTTCCGCACCCAGCAACTGCTCGGGCGCCATGTAAGGAAGAGTTCCAGCCATGCGGTGCGACTCGGGAAGACTGGCAGTCGTCCCACTGGCCGTTACGGGGAGGCGAAGTTTTGCCAGCCCGAAGTCCAGAATCTTTAAGCGCCGATCGCGGGTCAGCTGCAGATTGCCGGGTTTCAGGTCGCGATGCACCACGCCGTGTTCGTGAGCTTCGGACAAGCCTTCGGCGAGTTGTGAGCCGAGAGCGATGACTTCCTTTTCGGAGAGAAGCTGGCCCGCCAGTTTCTGGCTCAGGGTGATTCCGGGAATGTACTCCATCACCAGGAAATCAATTCCCTGCTGTGTATCAAAATCGTGGATGGTGGCGATATTGGGATGGTTCAGCTTGGACAGGGCGAGGGCTTCCTTGCGGAAATGCTTGCGGGCGGAATCGTCTGCGAAGGTACGGGAAGGAAGGACTTTGATGGCAACGTCGCGATCAAGATGCTCATCGCGGGCGCGATAGACCTCGCCCATGCCGCCGGCGCCGATGCGCTCAACTACAAGGTAGTGGCCCAACCGGAAACCAATGAGTGAATCCTGCTTGAACACTGGGTCGGCCATTCGAAAGCGCTCCTTACTTTCGCACTCCTCGGACAGATTGTAGGCTCTGCGCGAAAAGGAATCGACCGGAAAACTGCCAGCCTAACTTTCACGCAACCAGGGGAACCTTTCTTGATGCCGAATAGTATATGCCCCAGTTATTTTCAGAATCCGATTGTGCGGTCAGGTGGCCTGGATCTGTTTTTGCGACTTCACTCAGAAACCCGGGTGCATGCACCTATCCCGGACAACTTGGCCCTTATAATGGCCGCGGCCGACAATTTTGA
Source organism: uncultured Acidobacteriota bacterium (assembly GCA_963758565.1). Taxonomy (GTDB): domain Bacteria; phylum Acidobacteriota; class Terriglobia; order Terriglobales; family Acidobacteriaceae; genus Sulfotelmatobacter. The sequence continues at coordinate 585,252 of CAVWVX010000004.1, forward strand.
AAGACGGAGCATTCATGATCTCGCGACGACGGTTTATTCAAACAAGCGGCGTAGCGGCAGGAGTAGCCGCAACCGCTCCTTCCCTGCTGGCCAGTTCAGCGGCGACGGAAGACAAAGGGGTACTGCCGGCATCCATTGCGCGGTTGACGTCGCGAAAGAGCGAGGCGGTTGCCATCACTCGGGAGGAGAGGCAGGGGCGGCAAGAGCGGGCGCGCCGCTTGATGAGCGAGAACGGGTTGGACGCGGTGGTGCTGATGGAAGGCACGTCGCTGAAATATTTTACCGGCATTGGCTGGTGGGGCGGCGAGCGGCTGTTTGCTCTGGTGCTGCCGGCGAAAGGGGCGGCATTTTATGTGTGTCCGGCGTTTGAGGAAGGACGCGCGCGGGAGCAGTTGGGAAATGCGCCGGAGGGCGAGCATCCGGAGGTGCGAACGTGGCAAGAGGATGACAATGCTTACCATGTGCTTTCGCAGGGGTTGAAGGATCGCGGGTTAGCATCTGGGAAATTGGGCATCGAAGAAAGTGTGCGCTATGTTTTTGCCGATGGAATTGCAAAAGCGGCGCCGCAGGCGGTGATGGTGAGCGCGACTCCGGTTACGGCGGGGTGCCGCATGATCAAGAGCGCGCATGAGATCGCGCTGATGCAACTGGCGAATCAAGTAACGTTGGCGGCTTATGAAGCGGTATACCGTGCGGTGCGCGAGGGCATGACGCAACACGATGTGAGCGGGTTGATCGACTCCGCTTATGGCAAGCTGGGCTTCGAAGGCGAGGCCAGCGTGCAGGTCGGAGAGTATTCGGCCTTGCCGCACGGATCGCGAACCCCGCAAGTGATCCGCGAAGGCACGATCGTGATGATCGACGATGGCTGCGAGGTGGAAGGATATCAATCGGATATTACGCGGACGTTTGTGCTGGGAAAAGCTTCCGACAAGATGAAAAACGTGTTTGAGATCGTGCATAGGGCGCAGGCGGCGGCGCTGGCCGCGGCGCGTCCCAGAGCGGAGTGCGGCGCAGTGGATGCGGCGGCGCGCAAGGTGATTTCCGATGCAGGCTTTGGGCCAGACTATAAATACTTTTCACACCGCGTGGGACACGGCATTGGCATGGATGGGCACGAGTGGCCTTATCTGGTGCGGGGCAATGGGACCAAGCTGCAACCCGGTATGACGTTCAGCGACGAGCCGGGAATTTATATTCGCGGCGAGTTTGGGGTTCGGCTGGAAGATGATATGCACATCACGGAAAACGGCGCGGAGTTGTTTACGCCGCAGAGCCCGTCTCTGGAAGATCCCTTCGGGAAGGCATAAGGGACGGGATCACTTGCGATAAATTTTGGGCGGAGTACGTGCATTCGCGAAGATGAAGGTAAAGGTCGCGCCGACGCGAACGTTGGTGACCAGCACCGGGCGAAAGCAGGCAATGCAAGTTCCGCCGGGGCGGCGCACGCTGGGATAAACAATGCCCGCTGATCCTTGGGTCAACAATTCGGCAGCCAGCGCCTGCGAAGCCGCGTAACTATTGGGCGAGAGCACCTGAGCAAATTCATTGTGCGAATTCCTCGGATTGCGACCTGCGGGGCGCAGGTCGTGGAATTCGGCGCGAAAGTCGGCCAGATAATCGAGATAATCTGCAACTTCCTCCTCATCCCACGCCGTTTCCTGAAGCCAGAGTTGTTTGTGATACGCGACTTCCACCTGCGATGTCTTCAACTCGAAGCCGGCATACCAAGCTCCGCGATCGGGAGAGTTGAATCGCGATCCCAGCGGCGCGGGATGACAGAAGGACGCGTTGATGATGCGGTAAGAAGGAATTCCAAAAACCAATTCGCGCGCATCCATGCCCGGGGCCAGCGCGGACTCGGCGAGCAGGCGATCGTTGGTAGCGTTATCGAGTTCAAAGATGGCATTTAGCACGGAGTCGTCCGTGGTGAGACGGGCGAGAACGGACGCGCCTCCGTCGGCGAACTGCGCGGGGATGAGGCGATGGGTGTCGCGCTGATCGATTACGCTGAGTGCGGGTTGCAACACTATCTGCCGCCGCGACGGCTATCGAGCAAGCGGCGAACGCCGATCATTCCAGGCACGCCGCCGCGAACCAGCATTTCCAGAGGCGGCGCATTGTGAAACATGGGATTGCTGTTGGGGCGCAACGGCCACTGGTTGGCCAGTTTCTGGCTGAAGAGAATGTTCAAGGCTTTGAAGATTCCGATCAGCAAAGAGATGCGGGTGAGTTCGTCTTGCGCGAGCAGGCCCCGGCGATTTTTCTTAAGTTCGAAATAGCGTCCGTTGGAGACTCCGCCGAGCAGGGCCATCGCGTCCTCGTTGCGGACATTCCATTTTTCAATAATGGCGAAAAAAGCAGCAATCGCGGGAGGGCTTAGCCGAGCCCGGGTGGCGGCATCGCCCAAGTCGGGCACTTTGCGCAAATCCAGACCGAGATCAGGGATAACGGCTAAGGCGTTCATGCCATACTCCTACGTTCCCGAGTAACTCCAATTCCGTATACAATTATCTCCTTTTTTGGATTTTCACACAAGCAGTGAATCTGCCCTGTTTTCAATCGGATAGGGATCAGTTGAGCTCACCAGCGTAGTTTTTGCAGGTAAGCGTAGCTTTCCTTGATGCTCGCCAAGGCATCCGCGGGTTTATCGTGCTCGACGATGTAATGCTTGATTCCCGCTGTTTCGGATTTGGCGAAGATGCGTTTCCAGTCGATAATGCCGCTGCCCACCGAAGTCATGTCAGCATGGAGAGAATCGCCGAAATCCTGACCTCCGGCTTCAGAGACTTTGGGAAGGCGCTTCATGTCTTTCACATGCACCAGCGGGAAGCGGCCGGGATAGCGATCGAAATATTTCACGGGATCGCCGCCAGCGACGGTGATCCAGCAAAGATCCATTTCCATCTTTACCAGCTTCGGGTCGCAGTTTTCGAGCAGGTAGTCATAAGGCAGCTTGCCGTTGGTGGGAAGAAATTCAAACCAGTGATTGTGATAGGCGAATTGGATTCCGGCTTTCTGGCAGGCCTCTCCGGCGCGGTTGAAATTGTCGGCGGCTTTTTTCCAGATGTCGGGATCTTTGCGAAGGTCTTCGGGAATCCAGGGACAGACGATGTAAGGTTGGCCGATGATCTTTGCAGAGTCGATTTGCTCCTGAAACTTGTCGCCGAGTGTGTCGTATTGTACGTGGGGAGCGGGTGAGGTGAGGCCGAGGCGATCGAGAATGGCGCGGACGTCTTTGGGCGAGTGATCGAAGTATCCGGCGAATTCAACTTCCTTGTAACCGATGGCGGCAACTTTAGCGAGGGTGCCTTCGAAATCCGTCTTCATCAGGTCGCGCACGGTGTAGAGCTGTACACCGATCTTGTCGATTTTGTGGTCGGCGGCGGCCCAGCCGAATTTGCTGGCCAGTAGGGTGGCGGCGGAAATGGTGGCGGCGGTCTCAAGAAAGCTGCGGCGATTCATCATGAGGTTCTCCCCAAAGTCAGATCAGAACGCGGGGCAATTATAGTAGGAAACGGGCGGGGCGGAGGCGGTGAGAAGGAAAAAATGCGCGGCAACCCCCGGGGAGATGGAGGCTGCCGCGCAGGCAGAAATTAGCGGGGCGATTCCACCCGCAGATTGTTATTCACCGAGAAGATGCCGGGAACGCTGTTGGCGCGGATTCCTGCCGTGTTTTTATCGGCTTCAGAATCGACCACTCCTTCCAGGGTGACATGGCCATTTTTCACGATGATGCGGATCGGCTTCTGCACGCCCATGGCATATTTTTCCAGCGACGGAAAGCCGTAGATCTCGTGGAAAAGGCGGACCCGCAGTCCATCATCCATGGACGAGGGAGGTAAAACTTCGATCTGATTGTCGACGTGCTCCACGCCCTCAATGTGCTTGACTGCGTTCTCGGCGTCGGACTTAAGGGACGGACGAACGACCTGGCCAAGCAGGGTGACGTTGTAGCCATCAACCTTGTAGGCGATGTTGTCAAAGACCCCGAAGTACGGAAGCATGAGAAGTTCATGGCGAACTTCACGGGTGATGCGCTCCTGCGACCGGGACGGGGATTGGTCGCGGTCCTGAGCGGCGGTCACGGTTACAACGGATAACAGAGTTACAGCGACGGCCAAAAGCGCGCGCTTCATAAAAATCTCCTTGCATTCAACGTGTCCGAGGCGGCCTCGGTATACTCATCCAACGCTAACCGCCTGGAGACTACTGTATTTCATGTAGCCGCCGAAGTGTAGCGATAGATTTAGACTCGTCTTCTTAGACTCGATTAGGGCGTGATACGGTTGCAGCGGTTGTGAAAGATGCGGTCTGTCTTCCAGCGGTAAATCCAGCTATTCCTGACAGGTAGGCGAATGCAGCATTTGAGTCCGCACGATGTGATGACGATGTTCATGGCGCTGGCCACACTGCTGGGCTGCGCCAAGCTGGCGGCCGAATTGATGCAGAAGATTGGGCAGCCGCCCATTCTAGGGGAGATTTCGGTCGGAATTTTTCTGGGGCCGACGGTGCTCGGCCATTACAAACCGCAGCTTTACGAAACTCTGTTCCCCACCACTGGGCCGATGCCGATCGTGCTGGACACGGTGACCACGCTGGGCGTGGTGTTTTTCCTTCTGACGGCAGGGCTGGAGATTGACCTGCGCAGTATTTTCCGTCAGGGCAAGAGCGCGTTGCTGGTAAGCATCTTCGGAGTGGCGTTTCCGTTTGCAGCGGGATTTATCGCGGCTGAGATTTTTCCCGAATACATGGGTGCGGTGTCGGGAGCGAACAAACTTATTTTTGCGTTGTTCGTGGGAACGGCGCTTTCGATCTCGGCGCTGCCGGTGATTGCAAAGATACTGATGGATCTGAATCTTTTGCGCACCGAGATGGGCACGGTGATTATTTCGTCGGCGATGTTCGACGATCTGGTGGGGTGGATTTTGTTTTCGTTCGTGCTGGGGATGCTGCACCCGCCAGCAGGAAGCACGGTGGGCGAGAGCGTGAAGCACACCATCATTCTGGTGTTTTTATTTGTGGGGCTGACGCTGAGTGTGGGCCGGTGGCTGATCGATAAGATTCTTCCTTTTTTACAAGCCCACACCACATGGCCGGGGGGAGTGATCGGATTCATCTTTACGCTGACCATGGCGGGAGCGGCGTTTACCGAGTACGCGGGCATTCACGCCGTGTTCGGTGCGTTTGTGGTGGGGATTGCGGTGGGTGAGTCGGGACACCTGCGCAAGCGGACTTCGCAACACATCCACCAGATTGTGACCAATGTGTTCGCGCCATTTTTCTTTGCCAGCATCGGTTTGCGGACGAACTTCGTTTCGAACTTCCACCTTGGCTTGACGGCAACCGTGGTGGGGGTGGCTTGCCTGGGAAAGTTGGTGGGGGCGGGCTGGGGCGCGCGCCTGGGTGGTATGGACCGCACGTCGTCACTGGCAGTGGGGCTGGCCATGAATGCGCGCGGAGCAATGGAAATCATTCTAGGCATCCTGGCGCTGCAAGCAGGGCTGATCCGGGAAAACATGTTCGTAGCCATGGTGGCGATGGCGTTGCTGACTTCGCTGATCTCGGCGCCATCGATTAATTTCTTGATCAGCCGGAGGCGGAAGCTGACGTTGAAAGACACGGTGGAAGCTAGATTATTTATTCCCAGCCTGAAGGCGACCACGCGGATTGGAGCTCTGCGCGAGATGTGCGAGGCGGCGGCGGAGGTGGCGAGCAACGCTCCCGAGCGACTGCTGCGGCTAGTGACGGAGAGAGAACGGGTACTGGCCAGCGGATGGGAAAATGAACTGGCGGTACCGAACGCCCGAGTGAATGGATTGGGGCGTCCGTTAGTGGTAGTGGCGAAATCGACTGGGATCGATTTTGACGCGCGGGATGGGAAACCGGCGCGGCTGATCATTCTGATTTTGACGGGGGATAATCAATCGCAGCGCGATCTGCTGGGCGATGCCAGCGAATTGTTCGGCCACCGGGAAGCGGTGGAACAAGCCGTAAATGCCGGCAGTTTCTTGGAACTGGTAGCGGCGTTGAATGCTCCGGTGCAGTGAGCGGGCGAGGAGGGCTTGGGAACCCGCCCACTGCACCGGTTTTACAAGTCAGGCCGTAACGCTGAGACCACCCGCAGCCGGGGAAGATGTTCCGGTAGTGCTGGGGGTGGTGGAAGAGGAACTGTTCAACAGGTTAAGAACAATTTGCTCATTGCTGTTGGCGGGCAGATTGATCTGGAATTCTTGCGAAGGTGAACCCTGGTTGCCGACGGCGAGAGAAACCTGCTCGCCGCTGGAAGAGTTGGAGAGGTTGATGGTGATCTGCTCGGGGCCGCTGCCGCTGCTGTTGCCGAGGTTGAGAACAATTTCCGGGCCTGCAGTGGAAGAGGAACCGGATGCGGATTGTGTGAGAGTGCCGCTGGGATTGCCGGAACTGGCGCTAGAGCTGGTGGCGTTGGTGGAGAGATTAATAATGATCTCGGGGCCAGGACCGGAAGCGCCGGCGGACTGAGCCAGAGTGCCGCTGGGATTGCCGCCACCGCCCGCACGAAAGCTGGCTTTCAGAGCGGCGAACGCGTTTTGCGCAGCGCTCAAGTTGCCGGACTGCAGCGCCTGCCCTATGGCGTTGAAATCCTGCTGGCGCTGGCTGATTCGGAAAGCATTCCCGCCGGCGATTGGACCGCTCTGGCCTAGCGAGGTAATAGCGGTAAAGGCGGCCTTAGCGGCCGCCAAATCGCCGGACTTTAGAGCCTGCCCCAGTTGTTGCAGATCCTGCTGGCGAGTTTGAAAGTACTGCTGCTGCTGTGTGATCGGGGTGGAAATAGCTGCTGTCGACATGAGTGTCTCCTCAGAAATCGGTTGAACCTAATGTTGGTGGCAAGAACGTCGCATTGCTCTTGCCTTTCAATAGCCATATCGGCCTTGGAAAAAACAAACTTTAGGAATGCCGGCAGGAACTGAGGGTGTATGGAAAAGAATCGAGGAAGATTCGGATTACGAAGGGACACACCGACTGAAAAAGACGAAACCTGCCCGCTAAATTATCAACAGCTCGTGAGTGAGGCGCGAGTGAGCGGTTCCATGAAGCCGGGTTTCGCGACTCGAGGCTGACGCGTTCGCCGTTGATAAGAGCTGCGGTCGGCAACCGAGGCGACGGCATTGCCATCCCATCTTGTAGAGGAGATGGTTATGAGGAAACTGTTAGTGGGGCTACTAGTTTCATGCGGTATGGTTTGGGCGCAAGATGCCATGGCAGCAGGCGGCACTCCCAAGCCTTCGAAAGATGAGATCACAATACAAGGTTGTGTGGGGCGTTCCGGCGGCGACTATATTCTCACCAAGAAAGATCCGGCGATCACCTACGAACTTCAGGCAACAGGAAAAACCAGGCTGAAGAACTATATGGGGCAGCGAGTAGAAGTGACAGGAAAGGAATCGGCTTCGTTGAGCACCAGTTCAGACGCCATAAATAAAACTGGTTCGGCAGCTCCCGTAACCCTGACGGTTCGCTCTATCCGGACGGTCGATAAAGATTGCGCGGTCCGGGAAGGCTCCGACCACTGAAGCCGCGGGGAAATTGTGGTTCTAGTCGCATTCCGGCGGCATGGCCATAATTTCTGAACTTGAGTCGCAGGGCGGCTTTTTCCGCGCCGGCTCCATCATCGACGGATGGTTATAGCGAAGGATCCATAGGCCTTCGTTGTTGGTGAGATAAATCAACCCGTGGCCAGCGTCGGGAAGAAGGCCGCTGACTTTGTTGAAAGTCTCCAGGGTCTTGGGATTCTTAGGGTCACTCAGGTCAAGCACGCGAACGGTTTCAGTCGGGTGGTTGCTGCTGGTTAAGGTGGACGGAGTTTTTTCCGGAGCTTCCGAAACAGCGATCTCAGGGGTAACCATGTCAAGGTTGCCTCTGGTCGCCCGGTCTGACTCCGACGTTCGCTTCAACAAAGATGGCTTCTCCGTATGGGTTACATCGACGACCATAAAACCCTGCCTGGTCGACTGTTGAATATAGAGATACAGCTTCGAGTTCTCCCGTTGCAGCAGCATCTGGCTTCCACCGGCCTGCGGCAATGGGAGATGAGCGACAACCGTCGCCGATACCTCCTGAGGCTTGACGATTTTTTCTTCTGCGGCGGCGGCCAAGGCGAGGCCAAGCAAGAGGACCACCAAAGGAACTGCGTTAAAGATTTTTCTTGTGGTCAATAACTGCATAAAAATGTCCCCACCTGATTTTTTCTATTGTTGAGCATAAACGCCGATACAACCATTCGCGCTTTGTGTGGTGCAGATGGTACCCGCCTGCAAGGGCACGAACACATGATTATTCGTGGAGTCGACGGAAATGCTGTGCGAATTTGAATTCGTGGTTACGTTTGAGAGCCAGGTGTTCGTCTTGGCATCGATAACGCCCATGACCGCTCCGTTAGGCATGTCCCGGGCTGCCAGATAATAACGGTTGTCTCCTGGGTTATACCAGACTTCGTCGACCCCACCCACGTTGGTAATAGTGGCGAGAATATTGCCAGAAGTGCCATCAATCACGTACTCGTTGGGAGGAAAAGCTTCGCCGTCGTGGTCTCCGCAACCCACCAGGAAATTGTTGCCCGGACCTTGCACGATACTGGTCGGCATGCAATTCGGCATGCGGAAAGAGTTTTCGACAAAAGGCCCGTTGGGACTTCCGAGGTTGGGATTAATAACGTCTACCGTACCGTAAGTGAGATCAGTAGCGCTCGCGTCCGAGTTGGTAACCAGAAAGCGCCCGGAATTGGGATTGAAAGCCGACCCGCCAATTCCAGCGATGGCCACTGCCCCGAAACAACCAGCGGACGGGGGCGCTTGCGCGGCACAGAAGGCAGCGTTGGGGTCGAGCATCGGTCCGTGATGGCAGGGTATATCGGGACCAAGAACATTCACCCCGCCTCCATGTCCGGAGACGCCAGAAAGCGCCGTGGTCGATGGGTCAGGACAGATGAATCCAGCCGGCCCGTTCAGACCACCATCATCGATCACGACCGTGTTGTCGTTCTGGACCGCACCGTCATAGTAAATCTGTCCGAGGATGCAGGTTGGAGGATTGATCGGTCCACCGGTGGGCGTGGCATTTCCCTGTCCGCTTCCGACGAGCGCGGGGCCATAGGGTGTTTGTGTGGCGAAGGGCAGGCAGTGATCCGCGGTAAAGGTACCGGTCGGGCTCACAATGTTGGAAACATCGATGAGCGTGACGAAAGGAAACCCGGGGTCTCCATTGGCGACGAGAAGGAGCGTCCTGCCATTGACTACGCCGATGGACATCTCGTCCGAGCGTAAGTCTCCGCACGTGGCGTCGGAAAATGCCCGGCCATTGGCCGACGCGATGCAGGGAGCAATACCGTTCGGACCGTCGTAATCAGGAGATACACCGGTGGGAAACTCGGCGATGACAGTTGGCCCGGGCGGAAGGCTGGTGGCGCTGGTGCTGAAAGTGGTGGTCGTGAGGTCGAAAGCTACTACGCTGGCGCTGCCGTTGCCCACGAAAAGAGTTTTATTGTCCGGGCTCAAAGCTTCGCCATCCGGCGCTGAAAGCGGATTCACACCGTTGGCGCGGGCAGCACAGCACTGTGCCCCGGGAAAGCCTCCGAAGAGATTGTTGGCGCCGAAGGTTGGGATGTGGAAGTTAAGGGTACGGCAGCCAAAACGAGTCCAATTGCCTGACTCGGTAACAATCGGCGGAATGAAAATCGTACCCGTCGGATCAACAGCGCAGGAACTAGCGGTGACTCCTCCGCCCGCCACACCGTTTGCACCGGAAAAGAAATTCACCGCCACGTCCTCCTGCGTGTCAAACACCGCCACGTCCAAACCGATACGGTCGGAAACGAAGAAACGATGATTGACTGAATCGACCACGCTGATATCGAACGAGTTGAAGGGGCCGCCCGGTTCGCCGGTGGGATTGTGCTCGGGAACCGGCATCACATTGATTACGGCATAGCCGTCGGCGGTGGTGGTGCCGCACACCGGGCAATTTTTCACGCCTCCGCAGCCACTCATAATCACAAAAGATATCGTGAGAAGCACGGTGAACAGAATTCGCGGTCGCATCGGAACCTCCTCTTGCATTCGCGTTTTACTTCAGGGCCGCTACGCCCGAATTCTCAACAAATTGTCTCTCGTGGACGGACATACTCGAATGCTTTGACGAATCTAGAACCTGAACTGCAAGCGCTGCATGATGACGAAGAAATTCTGCGGGATTTGCCCCGTGGTGCTGGGCTGGTGAAGCTGATCGACGGCAACGTTCACCATGTACTTCACCCAGTAATTCGGATACCAATTGAGCCCCAGGGTGATCTCATCGGTGTGGTAGTTATAGGTGGGAACTAAACCCGGCGTGAAAGGATTAAACAAAGTTTCGCCGGGAGCATTGGCCTGGATTCCGGTGTAACGCAGCGCCACTTCCCAGGCTCCCAGTCCGCGCCCCTTGCCGCCTGGAGTCTCTGGACCCACCGGGTTCTTTACGCGTGGAGTACCATTCTCCGGCCGCTTTTCGCCAGTGAGCAGATAGGTGGAGCTGAGGTTCCATGCCTTAGCACCTACGCCAGGAATGTTGAGGAAGCCCAAGCCTCCGGGAGTTTCCGATCCCACGTCGTACCGTTGCTGTTGCATCTGCACATATTCGCCGCGCATGGCGAACGGGCCTCTCAGGTAAGTGAACTCGCCTTCATAGCGCTCCACTGGGCCGTTGATGTTCAGCGACGGGAAGAACGTGTAAGCAGCGTCGGGTAAAGCGGCTGTGAAGCTGAGGTCACCGCTTAGACCGCGAGACCGCGCGTGGTCGATAGATCCGCCAAAAGCCAGTTGTTTCAACCAATCACTCTTGCCTCTGCGGAAGGGGTAGAAACGCAACCTGCCAACAAAGTCGGGCTCGTTGGTATTGTTGGGCGTAACTCCACCGCGGCCGTTGAAAGCTCCCGCCCACCACTGCAGGATGCCACCGCTAATGTCTCCATGCAAAGCGATGCCGGGACTGCGATAGGCGGTGCCTGGTGATGGATAGAGAAGCGACTGTAAGCCGCGCTCGACGAAGTCTAAGTTGGTCGCGCCGATGCCGGTTTCTTGCGCGAATGGTTCTTTAAACTGTCCTGCCTGAAATTGAAATTCGGGGCGGATGCGAACGTTCAAATAAGCGTCGCGAACAATTGCACCGGTGGTCGAGTTGGCGTCGGTAAGGATGGCAAAGTCAAAGTGCGAACCGAAATTTCCCTGAAAACCAAAGCGGGCACGGCGAATCAGAAATGTGTTGGAGGGAGCGCCATCGCCTTTGTAGGCGCGGTAATCGGTGTCGAGGTAGCCATACGGGCTGATGCTGAATTGGCCATCGGCGCTCTTGATGAAAAAGTGTTCGCCGTTCCATCCAGCGGCCAGGGGAGCTTCTTTCTTCTCTGACTTTTGATCTTTTGGTTTCGCCGCCTGCACCGGTTCCACCATCACCGCATCGATGAGATGTGCGCCGCTGTCGAAGCTGTGCTCGGCCGCGTCGACTGGATCAATGGGCGACTGCGGCAGCGCACGATCGGCGACGGGTCGCGGCGACAGAGAACCGCTGGCACTATTTTGAACGGCTGCCAGTTTCTCGACTAGCGCTTTCAGTTCTTCAATGGTCTGGCGTTGCGCTGCCACCTCGCCGCGTAACTGGTTGACCTCGTCCCTGGTAGCAGCAGCCGAAACTGATCCCGTGGCCTTGCCGGCTAGGTCCGAGCTTTGCGCACGCGCCCGTGAAGCAGGCATCGCGACAACCACCATCAGTACGCAGAACATTTTTAACAAGCGCATATATTTCCTCTCCCGGTATGGGATACAGAACGGAAAGCCTTGCGGACGCGCACGAAAGGCCCACTTGTCCGTTGGGCAACGAACCGAAAATATTCAGAGTTGAAAATGAGTTCCTATCCGGTACGAAGAGCGCACCAGTTACGTGGGCGGTGTACCACATAAACGATAAAACTGTCAAGATTCTTTCGCTGAGAAAACCGCCATACCTCGTTTTAACGGCATTTGTGAAAAAACTTTTTTGAGTGTGGTTGACAAGGGGAGTATACTTTCGTCGTCAGTTGGTCCACTTGTCAGACCACTTAGAAATTCATGGCCTCCGCTCTCAAATCCGATTTCGAAGTCATTCGCAGGAACAAAGTCTACGAGGAAGTCGCCAAGCAGATCGAACGACTCATCCTGAAAAAACTGAAGCCCGGCGACAAACTTCCAGCGGAGCGCGAACTGGCGGAGATGCTGCGAGTGAGCCGAAGTTCGGTGCGAGATGCCATTCGCGGCCTGGAATTGATGGGACTGGTAGAACCGCGCCAGGGTGCGGGGACGATCGTCCGCGAAGTTTCCGCCGATACTCTGGTGAATCCGTTTGCCAATGCGCTCAAGCATCGCCGGGAGTTGGTGAGCGAACTTCTGGATTTTCGCAAAATGCTGGAGCCGCCGCTGGCTGCGCGCGCAGCGGCACATGCCACTGTCGATCAAATTGCCGAGATGGAAGAAATTCTGGAGCGCCAGGCCGCCAAGCACGACCGGGGAGAGGCCGCCGTGGCCGAAGACGCAGAATTCCACTACAGCGTGGCCCTGGCCTCGGACAACAGTGTGGTCCTGAAAGTTCTGGATATTCTAATGGACTTGTTACGCGACACGCGGCAACGCTCGCTGCAACTGCAAGGGCGTCCGCAAAAATCGCTCGCCGGACACCGGCGCATTCTGGCGGCCATCAAGCGCCATGATGCCGAAGCCGCCAAAGCTGCGATGCGGCGGCACATCGAAGACGTGGAAGAAATCGTTCTGGACAATTTCAGCTAATGGAGGTTTGTTATGGGAAGGCTATTCGCCATCGAAATTATTTATAGAGGAATTTTTCAAAAAACTTTAGCCACCCGACTCAGCCGAGCTATTGTGCTGGCCGCCCATCATGAAGGCAAGATGGGCATTTCTTTTGGCCGTTACGGCGATAGTCCGGAGCGTAACGGGATCCCGGCCAAGGGCTTCGCCATTGTCGCCACCGATGAACAAACATTGCAGGATGGTATGGCGAAGTACGAGCCGAAAGAAGTCGATGTCACCATCTGTTTGGATGACACGCTGTGCAAGGGTGTCGAATCGTGGGCGTGGTACGGATTGCAGCCGGTGAACCGGTTACTGAAGCCGGGCGGCACACTGATTGTGACCTCGCGCGAAGGTCCCGATGCCATCATCGCGATGACACACCGCAAAGAGACCCCCTACCAACTGTCGATTCTGAAAGGCACGGTCAGCTTTTCCGGGCTTTGGGTTTACAAGGACGATCACACGGATGTTCGCATTCTGGGGGCGATCGCAAAAATCCTGCCCAAACTGGTGAGCCTGGAGTCGATCCAAAAAGCAATTCGGTCGGAATGGAAAGACGAACTTAAGTCCATCTCCGCCGCTAAGTCGTACGAGCGCACCTCCAGCATCACCGTGATGCCGAACCAGGGTAATCCTGAAGTGCCTTACAAGTTCGATTTGCCCAAGTGGCACGAAATGGGCGAAGGCATCGCCATCCCAAGCATTCCCAGCGGCCACAAGATGGATGATCCCGCATCGCATGCCAGCGGCGGTTACCAACCGGACCGCAATCCAACATTCTTGAAATTCAGTACACGCACCATGCGGCCGGTGGTGAATTTCGATACCTGCATCAAGTGCACGCTGTGCTGGCTGCAATGCCCGGACTCCTGCTTCGATGTGACGCCAGAGGGTCTGTACGACGCCAACATGAAGGCCTGTTGCGGATGTGGCGTGTGCGAGGCCGTTTGCCCGGTGAAAGATTGCATCACCATGGTGAACGAAACCGAATTCAAGGACAACAGCAGCCAGTGGGAAGCCTGGCGGAAGGACAAGGACGGATACAAAGTCTGGCTGGAAGAAAAAATCAAATCGCATCCCGAGCGGTCGCACGGCTTCCGCTACCGCGGACAGTATGACGAGCAGGTTTCCGAGATGCTGGAAATTGCGGCCGGAAAATAAACTTTCGAGTATTCCCGACGAGGAGATTCGCTATGGCAGTCGCGACCGTTATTGAAGAGCAGAAACAAAAAATCGAAGAAACCGCCTTAATCACAGGCAGCGAAGCCATCGCGGTGGCGTGCAAGCTGGCCGATGTGGATGTTATTACCGCGTATCCGATTCGGCCTTATGACACCGTGATGCAATACGTTTGCAAGCTGGTGGCGAACGGAGAAATGGATTGCGAATATATCGTCGCCGAGGGCGAGCACTCGCAGTTTGAAATTGTGAAGCACGCATCCGCATGCGGCGCGCGTGTATTTTGCGGATCGAGTGGCGTGGGCTGGATGTACGCCATGGAGGCGCTTACCGTAACGCCCGCGTTACGAATCCCCATGATCGCGATGGTGGGCAATCGCGCGCTGGATGATCCCGGAGCCTTCGGCGTAGAGCACAACGATGCCCTCGCCGTCCGAGACTTGGGCTGGCAATTGGTTTGGGTCGATAATGCCCAGGAAGCGCTGGATACAGCCTTGATCGCTTATCGCGTAGCGGAAGACCGGCGCATTTTCCTGCCGCTGGCCATCAGTTGCGATGGGGCTTTTCTGACCCACTCGCAGGCCTTGGTAAAGATTCCATCGCAGGAAAAAGTGAACGAATTTCTGCCTCCTTATGATCGCGGCGATTTGCTGCTGCATCCTGACAATCCCATCACGGTCGCACCGCAGGGCAATGAAGACTGGGTCATGGAAATCCGCCGCCAGAACTACGCGGCCATGGAACGCTCTTACGGCGTAATCAAGGAAGCGTATGCCGATTTCGAACGCATCTTTGGCCGCTCCTATGGAAATCCTTTCTTCGAAGAATATATGACCGAGGATGCCGATATCGTTCTCATGGGAATGGGAACGCTGTCGATTTCGGTGAAGGTCGCCATCCGGCAGATGCGCAAGGAGGGTAAGCGGGTTGGATTTGTGCGCATGCGCTGGTTCCGTCCTTTCGCCGCGGAAGAACTGGCGAAGTCACTGCAGCGCTTTGCCGCGGTGGGAGTGATCGACCGCGACTACTCTTTCGGTTCCCCCTATGCCGGCGGCGTGCTGGCCGGCGAGGTTCGGCACGCGCTTTATCCGGGAGAAGGCAAGAAACCCCCGGTGGTCGGATTCATTTGCGGACTCGGCGGCCGCGAAGTCACCATTCCTGACGTGCAGAAAATGGCCGACGCGGTATACGCGGCGGCGGACGGCAAGAAGGCTCCGTTAACCCAATGGATCGGATTGCGGGAGTAAAGCTACGCACCGAACTCTTGCCCGAATGGAAACCAGTGCGGTTCAGATTTTGGAGAGGATGAATTTTTATGGATACTTACGTGCAGATCGATCCGACCCAGAAATTAGAACCGTTCAAAGCGGTTAAGAAAATTCCTCTCGAGGAATTCTTTACCTCCGGTCACCGTACCTGCCAGGGCTGCGAGTCGGCACTGGTGATGAAGATGATGGCCAAGGCTGCCGGTCCGCGCACCATCGTGCTGGGCAGCACCGGGTGCATGTACGTGGCAAACACTACGTATTACAGCACCTCCTGGGTGCTCCCCTGGATGCATACGCAACTCGGCAGCAGCGGATCGGCTGCGCTGGGCGCCTCCGCCGCTTTGAAGGTACTGATGCGCAAAGGAAAAATGAAGCAGGAACCGATCAATGTGATAGCCTTCTGCGGCGATGGCGGCGGAGCTGACATGGGCGTCGGCGGAATCTCAGCTACTCTTACGCATCCCGATTACAACTGCCTGATCTTGATGTATGACAATGAGTCATACGCAAATACCGACATACAGCTTTCCGGCAGTACGCCATGGGGCGCTAATACCACTTTCAGCACACCCGGCAAAGTGAAGCGAATCATGCATCGCCGCTGGAAGAAGAATATGGCGGGCATGATGGCGGCGGGCCATCCGACATGCCGCTATGTTGCAACTGTTTGCATGTCCTACGGTTTAGCCGCCATGAATACCATGCGCAAGGCCCTGGCGATAGGCGGTCCCACGTTTATTCACTCCCTCGATCCCTGTCCAAAGGGTTGGGATTACGACCCTTACATCTCGCACGAACTGGGGGAATTAGCCGTAAATACCGGGATCTGGCCACTTTACGAAGTGGAAGATGGCGTGCTAAAACTCACGGGCAGGACGCAGCAGATTGCCGCCAAGAAGATCCAGCGGCAGCCGGTTCGGGATTACTTATTGAAGCAAGGCAGGTTCGCGCATTTTACCAACGACGATATCGATTATTTCCAGAGCAAGATCGATGAGATGTGGGAAAAGTGGCTGGTTCCCGGCGTGATTCCATTCCGCACAGAGGTGGAGGGCGACGCCCCGCCGGCGTAGGAAACAGCGGGGGCAAAGTGAAAGTTCGGTCGCGCACCTCTCAGGAATAGATCGCAGGCACGGGGACTGGTGGAAATGAAGAAGGTCCTTAACGTCTGACGAGATTCCGCGGAGGTGTAGGTATGACCGAAGCTCTCATTCACCCGTCGCGCATTATCAATCGCTGGGTCCAGTTGATCGCCGGCATTGTCGCCATGATGGCGATCGCCAATCTTCAGTATGCCTGGACGCTTTTCACCAAACCCATGCAGTCGCACCTGCATGTTTCCCTCACAGCTATTCAGGGTATCTTCAGCCTCTTCATTCTGCTGGAAACCTGGCTGGTTCCATTTGAAGGGGCTCTAGTCGACCGGATCGGTCCACGTCTGATGCTTGGCGTTGGCGGAATTTTAGTAGGACTCGGCTGGATATTCTCTGGCCAAGCGGAATCTCTGCGGACACTCTACTTCTGGTACTGCCTCGGCGGCGTGGGCGCTGGCATCGTTTACGGCGGAACGATCGGCAACGCACTGAAATGGTTTCCGGATCACCGCGGCCTGTGTGTCGGGCTCACTGCTGGCGCATACGGCATAGGGACTGCGCTCACGGTGGCACCCATTGCCAAAATGATCGCATCCGCGGGTTACCAACAGACGCTGGTATTTTGGGGAATCATACAGGGCGTTGTCGTACTGGCCGCCGCCTTGTTCCTGGCCAAGCCACCCGTGGGCTGGGCTCCCCCCAACTGGGAGGAGAAAGAAGCCAAAATCAAGCAGCACGTTCGCAGTTCGAATGTAGACATGACGCCATGGCAAATGCTGCGCCAGCCTTCGTTCTACATGATCTATCTGATGATGACCATGCTGTCGTTCGGCGGCCTGGTGGTCACCGCTCAATTAAATCCCATGGCCGTTTCTTTTCATGTCGATAAGGTGATCGTAGCGTGGGGGATGAGTGCTCTGGTCATGGCGATCTCAGTGGACCGCTATTTAAACGGCCTGACCCGTCCTTTTTGGGGATGGGTGTCAGACCACATTGGCCGCGAGAACACCATGTTCATCGCATTCACGTTAGAAGCTATCGCAGTCTTCGCCCTGCTGCAACTCATCAGCCGCCCAGTATGGTTCATTGCTCTCTCGGGCTTGTGCTTCTTCGCCTGGGGTGAGATATTCTCACTCTTCCCCTCCATCACTGGAGACCTGTTCGGCAAAACCTGGGCCACCACTAACTACGGCATCGTTTATACGGCAAAAGGCATGGGCGCGCTTTTTGCCGGCTTTGGAGCAGCCTGGTTATTTGAAAAAACAGGATCATGGACCAAGGTTTTCTGGGCGATGATTGCATGCGACTTGATCGCTGCATTTCTCGCACTGTTCTGGCTGAAGCCGCTTGCGGCCCGCACTATAGAGGAGTCCAATAGCGCTCTTCCCGCAATCGAGATCGCTTCGCCGGTAAAAGTCCGAAGCGTGGCCTGAAAATAAATTCATTCACCAACACAAAAGGCTCTCTTCCCGGAAGAGAGCCTTTTATTTTTGCGATAACTCGTTCGGAGCCATCTCTGGCTTCCGGCCGAGCAATTCCGATTCGTCCCAACTAGAAAGTAAAGATCGGGCCGAATTCATTCCGCCAGTTGTGCGCCTGCCGGGTAACGGTAGGTCCGAACTGCAGATACTCGGGCACGATTACGCCGCCCGCCTCATGATTATTGGCGGTGAACGTAACAATGTAGCTGGCCTCGTGCACGAACGATACCCACTTATTCAAGCGATAGGTGAGTGCGGCAGTGTCGAGGTCAGTACGACCGAGATGGTTCCCATGTTGTGCGTCGGCATAGTTAGCGCGGTCGGTACCGTATTGCAGGTGGAACACCCACCCAGCATTGGTCCCTTCCGGGTTGGCGTGGAAGATGCGTGAGAGCGGGAAGCTCATTTCTGCGAATCCACCCGATCCTCCCACAGCTTGCAGTTTCGCAGGCACCACCGGCGTGCCCTGGCAGTTGATGGTGGCTGTTGGTTGTCCGGCAGTGGTTCCACCGGCGCATCCGAACAGGATCGCGCGGCCGCTTTCGGATACTCCGTTTCCAACTTCGAACGTGCCCAGCAGGTTGGAGTACACATCATTCAATTGGCCGCCGAAGAAGAATCGCATGTCGTTTCCGCGATAGAACTTGGCATCAAAGGTCACCCACGGTGTGGGCAACTGGATCTCAGCCGTGTAGATGTTCTGCGCATTGCCGGCATGAACTCCGACGGGGAACAACTGTTCGAGCGTGCAGCTTCCCGAAGCCTCGCCGCAATTGGAAGCCCCCACAATTGTGGTGGTGGTAGTGAACCCAATGTTGGCGACGGCAGGATTGTTGAAAACGGTGATCGGACAAGGCAAAAGAACGCAAGAGGTAGATGTCTCATTCACCACCTGTGCTGCGTGGGGAATGAGTTCCTGCATGCGGGAGTGATGGCCGCTGAAAATCAGCTGCGCGGGCGCAACACCTCTCCAGTTGTGCGACAGAGGTTTTTGGAAGACGATGCGAGCTTCCACTCCTGGCTGATCAGATTGTGCGCCAACAGCGTCGCCGAAGCGCAAGTGCTGGTCCGTGGTAAGAGCGGATGATCCCTGCGACGAGAGCACCAGTGCAATTTCGGGCTGGATCTTCAGGTCGCCGGCGTGAAACTGGATACCAGTCTTGAACTGTGGAATGCGCTCGTAGAGCGATCCCATGCCCACGCCCAATCCGGTTGTCTCGAACAAAGCAGGCAGAGTGGAGGAACCCAGCAGCGACCAGTCCTGCCCGAACTCCGCGAACCAGGGTAGACCGCCTACCGTATGGTCGAGGCGCATCCAGGCCAAACGAAGAGAAAATTGGTTAGAGCGAACGCTGCTGATATTGCGGTTGCTGACATCCGTATAGTCACCTTCAAAGTCACCTTCCACCCGGCCGGTGATGGTGAAGCCGGAATTCTTCGGCACCCATTCTGTCTGCATACCAATGCGGAAACTGCGGGCCTTGAGGTGCACCTGGGGATTGTGATCGGGAGTAGCGGCAGAAGTGTCGCCGAGCAGCAGTGGCAAAGGCCAGTCCTGGCTGCCGAAGGTAGCCCCGCCGCTGGAAGCGGTATCGGAGATTGCGCTCGCCTTGTAGAAGCCATAAAGCTTCATGTTGGCGCCGCTTCCCAATCGAATGTCGGGGATCATGCCGCCCTGCTTGGGAGCATCGATGGGCAATACCCGCAGCGGGGCAACCGCTGCTATGCCTGGGCGCTCGGGCGTGGGTGGAGTTCCCGTGGGAGTTTGCCCGGTTTGCGGAGGATTTTGGGTTTGCAGTACGGCGTTGGAAAGATGCGCCGCCATGGGCTCGTTTGATACCGGCGTCACCACCGCCGACTTGTACTCCTGTGAACTGATCAGCCCTTTCTCCACCAGTATCTGGGCAAGGCGAGCATCGGCCTCGGCGGGAGACGAGGCCTGGTTGATCGACGCGACCTCGGATGAAGATAGAATACCCTTCGACTGAAGCAACACAGCTAGCGGACTATTGTTATGTGTTTGATTTTCCTGCTGTTGGGCTACGGCTGTAAGTGACAGCGTAAGCACAAGAATCAGCAGGAACAAACGCGAGACGGGATTGTTCATTGAGAAAGCCTCCAGACAACAAGTTTGAGACCGTCGAGCTATGAGACCAAGTATGAAGATGAATGTATAAAGCTGCCCTTCCGGGACCGTGCCCGCAGTGATGGGCATCACCGTCGGCTGTGATAAAGGAAAGAGAAGCGAGGCCCAACGATCCCGCCCGTGCTTAGGCGCTTGATAAAAAACCACTGCCGCAACCATTGAGCGGGAAGGGTTGCGATGGCCGGCTGAGCGTTGCTCGCGGCAACAAGATAACCAACAAGCGGACGCAGAGCTGAGCGCAGTGGCTGGGAAAACTCAGGTGCGATACGGTCGTTTCATTTGGGACAATCCTCCGTAGGATGATTTAAACAACTACCCTAGCGACGTTAGGCGCGCCCCATGCAAGCCGGTACCCGTACGAAGATACCTGAATACTGTTATAGGTGGTGCCATGTCAAGTGATTTCAGTGCTGGCGAACACACTGCTACGACTCAGGCGAGTTAATAGGTAAGGTGCGGCCCCTTACCTTTTTCGCCATTGCCGGGGGTCACAAAAAACCGGCGTCCGGGGGTTTATTCTCCCGGACGCCGGTTGTTTCGCACCGTCGAGGGCAGTCGCCTGCCTCCCACAGAGATGTTTACGGCAAGTAATAACGGAAGGACGTGAAAATCATCGCGTCCAGACCGTGAGGCGTGTTCGGTGTGCCCGTTCCCGACCAGGCTACGCGGTCTACATAGGAGAACTGCGGTCCGAATTGGATGCGGCCGCGGTTAACCTTTTCTTTAGCTCCATCGTAGGGCTTGATCCAAAAACCGAAGGTTCCCTCGTAAACAACGCGTGTGTCGGCGGTGCAACTGGAGAGGCTGCCCGGAACAAATCCGCTGGTGTTTAACGGGGCGGTTTCGGAATAGCACCCACCATTGCCGAAGGTTGGGGAACCATAGCCCACTGTTTTGTTGGTGACCGGATCGAAGCTATAAGTTCGACCAGCATAATCCGCACCCGCGTTAAAGTACACGTCCAGCTTAGGTCCGTGGAATTCCAGCGTGCCCAGACCCTGGTAGGTGCGGATCAAATCGACAGAGCCGTCGCCCCGAATCGAAGCGTCAGGCAAGCCACTCGCAGCGTACCGTCCTTCTCCCCTGCCGGTGAACCCGTGCAACGCGAAATCGACGCGCTTTTGTGCGAAGGACCACCGGGCATTGGCGCCCACGCCACCGCCATTGGTTGAGTTGTTATAGGCATGAGCCGCGCTGGCAGCCGCCAGGCTACCGCACCCAGCGCTGGCAAAGTTTTCTACGCAGGGAAAGATACGGTCACGGAAGCGGCTGTAGACGCCGAAGATTTCGTAATGCCCGAAGCCCGGCTCAAAAGCCATCTTAGCCATCAAGTCCGGAGCCGGGTTAAAGGCGTAGCTCGCTGCCGGTGAACAGGTCGTCACACCGACCGTAGCGGTTCCCACCGGAGCGGCCGTAGTGCAGGCTGTAACGGCGCCATTGTAAAGTCCGCCACCCGCGCCTGCCGAGCCAAGCAGAAAGTTAGCTCCGTTGCCATGTGTAGTAAACGTGGCCTGCGGATTTTCCATCGATACCGCGAACCAGACTTTGTTATTGAAATTCTTGGCGAGCCGCAAGCCATATTGTCGAGCGAAGGTGAAACCCACGTTATAGTTCGGGTCGATGGTCATGGGAGTTGCCTCGGTGCGATTGTCCACGCCCTTCCTGGTTTCAGCCAGCAGGGTCCACATCTGGCCGCCGGTCACCGTCCAGCCGTTGTTGAAAGCAACCTGGGCATATGCCTGGCGTTGCCGCAAAGGATAGCTGTTGGTCTGATTGTTGTTGGAGGTGACACCGACTCCGAGAAAGTCAGCCTCGTAATAACCAATCAGTTTGGCGCTGGCGAGCTGCCCCGAGGCCAGCATCGAGATACGCGACTGACGGCCCGATCCGAAAAATTCCGAAGTGGAACTCTGCGACGCGCCCGGCATGGTTAAAGAGTTGAAAGGCGTCGCCTCGCCAGCCAGCGCTCGGGAGCGCCGCACAAATTCTGCCACCAGAAATCCTCCCGGCGTGAGCGTGATTCCTTTGTAGTGCAGTGAGGTGGGATTTTCCATGGAAGCGCTGACGTTCTTCTGGGTTTCCTGCACACTCAACGAAGTATTCAGCAGGTTGGACTTGAGGTCGGTGACGTCGGTTTTCAACTCTCCGACTGCAGCCTGCTGTTGAGTCGCTTGGGCTTGCGCCGCATCGGCTTTTCCAGCAGCATCGTTGGCCGCGGTCTGTGCTTGCTGCACCGCCTGATCTTTGGTCCGCAGCGCGTCGCGCAATTCCTGAATCTGCTGGCCTTGCTGGGCCAACGCCGCCTGCTGCGATGCAATCGCATCTTTCAGCGCCTGCACATCCGCCGCGGTAATAGCGGCTGCCCTCTTTTTAGGTTTGGGCGCCGTGCCGGTTTGCGCCACCAGCGACGTTGCCAGAAACAGAATTGCGCTCAACTTCCACGCAGATTTCATTACACTCTCCTCATTTTTTTGATGAATTTGCACGATTTCATGCATTCGAAAAGCTAACCGCAATCCCTACCAGGATGATTTCAGCTTCGAATAGATATTCTGGTTCTATCGGCCATGTGTTACAGGAGGGTTACAAATGTATGAATTTCTAATGAATGGGTAGGCGAATTTGAAAGAAGCTATGTCTACTTGTTATTTCGACGATAAACCAGTGGTTTGATACTGCAAGATCGCGAGCGCAAGACGGTAGTCGAAGCCTGCCTCGGCGTTGCCAATCTGCGCCTGCGTCTGCTGCAGTTGGGCTTGGCTCAATTCGACAATGGAACTCAGCCCCAGTTTGTACCGAGTCTGTGCCAAATCGAGGGCCAGGTTTGCCTGATCCTGGAGCTGTTGCGTGACTGCAAGCTTTTCATAGGCTGCGTTGGCGTTGAGCCATGCGGTTCGCACGTCACGCGAGATGCGGTTTTGTAAATCAAGCACCCGGTCTTGCGCAGCCTGCGTTTTAAGCCGCGCTTCATGCGAACGCGCCGAGTACAAAAAACCATTGAAGATGGGAATGCCGACATTGACGCCAACCGCACCATACCAGTTGGAAAGGATGGGATCGCGCACCGGTGTATCTCCGACAACTCCAACGGCTTGCACCGTGGGCAAGAATAGATCATGCTCGGCGCTTTGGAATTTCTGAGCCGCCTGATACTGATAGCCGAGCGCCAGTATTTCCGGACGCGTCGCCAAAGCCTGCGAGATCAGGTTATCGATATTGCCCGGTGGCGCACTGCTCGAGGTCGCGTCCTCGAGTAGTTGAAAATTCTGTAACCCGGAATATCCCAACACTGCGGAAAGGGCTGCCAGCGCGGAGCTTTCATTGTTCTGTGCGTCCAACAGAAGCAGCTTGGCTTGCGCCAGGTTTACGCTGGCAAAACTAAAGTCCAATTGAGACTTCAAATGGCTATTGAATAACGCCTCGACCTGATCGGACAGGGTTTGCCGTGCGCTCACCGTTCCCTGCGCGACGGTCAGCACGGCACGGGCTTGTAATGCGCTGTAGAAGGCTTGATCGACCGCCAGAAGAATTTGCTCTTTCGTCGCCAGCGCATTCTGGTTTGCCGCCTTGGCGCTGTAACTGGCGCTGGCTGCCAGATTCGTGGTGCGGCCAAAATCGGTAATCAACTGGCTCACGGCAACTCCGGCCGCGGCCCGCTTGTAGATGATCGGATTGTTCAAACCTCCAGCGGTTATGCGGCTGTTCGGTTGTGAATCGACGCCGGTTAGATTTGCGGTTGCGCTGGGCCACAGACTGGACCGAACTTCCCTCGTCACTTGCTGCGATGCTAGCGCACTCAGCCGGGCCACGGAAATCTCCGGATTATTCTTTAGGGCCAGAGCTTCCGCCTCCTTTAAAGATAGGCTGACAGGAACACCGGGTGTGACCTGCGCCGTGCTGGCCACTGCGGAACTGATGCCAGGCGTCGCTGGACTGGTGACTGTCTGCGGCACCGGCGCCGACGGCAATTCGGCGGCTGGCTGCGGCTTCATTTGCGTTTGTGCGCTGCTGAAAATCGCCAGCATCAGGAAGACAGCTGCGATCACTTTAGTTTTCATGTAGCTGTATCTCCTCAAGCACGCCGGCCACAACAATAAAAGCCCACGGCCCTCGTCATGTACCTTCATGAATTTATATTCGGCGCGATCGGAGGGTGTTCTTCTCTACGGTGAATCAACAAATAAGCGGCAGGGACTACGAAAACCGTGATCAGCACCGACATTCCGAGGCCGCCAATGATGGCGCGTGCCAGTGGCGCATATTGCTCGCTCCCGGCCTCGAGAGCAAGCGCCATCGGAATCATACCGAGTATGGTCGCCAGCGATGTCATCAGAACAGGCCGCAAACGCACCCGGCATGCCGTCGCCACCGCTTCCTTAATCGGCATGCCTTCTTTTCTCAACGACCGCGTAAATTCCACGATCAGAATGCTGTTCGAAACGACGATCCCGGTCATCATAATCACGCCCATCAAGGACATCACGTTTACGGTGGTATGCGTCACCAGGAGGAACAGAATGACTCCCATGATTCCTGGAGGAACGGCGAGAAGAATGATGAGAGGATCAATGAAAGAAGAAAACTGCGCCATCAGGATCAAGTAAACCAGAATCACGGACAAAATCAGTCCGACGCCGAAGCTGCGAAACGATTGGCGCATGCCTTCCACCGAGCCGCGCATATTCACGCGAATATTGGCTGGAACCTGGGTTTGAGCAATGACCTTATCTACCTCATCCGCCAAACCGCCGAGATCCTCGCTCTTCGGCGAAACATACACATCAATTAGACGCCGCAGTTGATAATGGTCCACCTCAGTTGGCGTATTGATCGTTTTCACGTCGGAGACAGCTTCCAGATTCGTGGGATTCACATTGGCCGCGGAATGCAAGGGAATTGCTTTTACATCCTCGACGGAGTGAATCTGGGCCTCCGGATATTGGACCGTAAGCATGTAGTTATTTCCACTCTTCGGGTCGACCCAATAGCTGGGGGCGATCATGCTGTCCGAACTGAGAGCCGTAATCACGTTGTCGACTGCTTCTTTGGACGACACGCCCATGCGTCCCGCCATTTCGCGGTTAATATTGAGCTGAATGCCGGGGTAGTCGAGATTCTGCGGGATCAATACGTCGCTCACATTCGAAAGGCCACGGAGTTTCTGGGCCAGGGCGGATGCCGTTTGATAGGCTGCTTTCTGATCATTCCCGCTCACCTGGATGTCGATAGGAGCGGGCAATCCCAGATTCACAACCGAATCCACCAAGCCTCCTGATTGAAAGTAGGTGGAGAGTTCAGGTAGATTCTCGTTCAGTTTTGCGCGCACACGCCGCATATATTCATAACTACCCACGGCATGCTCTTTTTTCAAACTGACTTGCACGAAGGCAGTATGCTGCCCGGAATTGCTGGTGTAGATAGCGGAAAAATCCGGTGTGATCCCGATGTTGGAGACAATCATGTCGAGGTCGCGCGGCGAAACCACCTGCCGAACGTCCTCTTCCACGCGTTTGATGTATTGATTGGTCAGTTCGAGGCGCGTGCCCGTGGGTGCCTTGATGTTGATTACAAATTGTCCGGCATCCGTCCGCGGGAAAAATCCCAAACCCATCAACGGATAAAGTCCAAAACTCAAGAGACAGATGCCTAGAATCCCAAGCACTGTTGCCAGTGGACGTAACAAGCTTCGCCTGACCGCCACGTCGTAGCGCATCAGCATCTGGTCGTAGCGCCGATTGAACCATCGCACAAAACGCTGAAACGCCGTTTTGCCGGCGTGATGACCAGCCTCGCCGTGACCCGACTGGATCCATCGCGCGCAGAATAACGGCACCACCGTCATGGCGACGGCGTACGATGCGAACAGGGAAAAGACAACGGCCGCCGCCAGCGCCGTGAAAAGAAACCGGCTCACTCCATAGAGAAACACCACCGGGAAAAACACGATCGCGGTGGTAAACGTGGCAGCCAGAACCGGCATGGCAACTTCGCGGCCGCCGTGTTCGGCGGCCACTTCTGGGTTCTCCCCCATTTCCAGATGACGAAAAATATTCTCCAGCACCACCACTGAGTTATCGATCAACCGCGAGAAGGCCAGCGCCAGTCCGCCCAAGACCATGGTATTGATTGAACCGCCGCTGGCATCAATCGCCAGGAACGCCGCCAGCGCCGATAAAGGAATCGATAGCATGACCGCAAAAGTCGCGCGCACATTGCCCAGAAAAATCAAGATCATCAGCGCAGTCAGCAGCAATCCAATGCCGCCTTCGCTGCCCAGGTTCCTGATCGCGGTCTTCACGTAGATCGATTGATCGAAGACCACCTTGGTAGTCAGTGTTTTGGGCACGTCCAGCAAGTCGCTGACTGCCTTCTTGATTCCGTCAACAATTGCGATGGTATTGCTGTTTCCGCCTTGCTTCAGAATCGGAAGGTAGACGGAGCGCTGTCCATCTACGCGCACGATATTGGTTTGAATTGCGGCCGCGTCTTCCGCATGGCCAATATCTGCCACCATCAACTCGGCATTGCCTTCTGTTTTCAGCGGAAGCCGGTTGATCTCCGCCGTCGTGGACAGCTGACTGTTGGTGTAAATGTTGTAATCTTTCGGACCGATCCTGACATCGCCCGCCGGCAGAATCGCATTGGCATCATTCACCGTGCGAACCACATCCATCAGGCTCAACTGATGCGCCTGCAATTTTACGGGATCCACATAAACCTGGATCTGCCGGTATTTCCCGCCGAAAGGTTGTGGTACCGAGGCGCCGGGAACATTCGCAATCTGGTTGCGAACATTGAACTGGCCAAGATCGTGCAACTCGGTCTCATTCAAACCTTCGCCCTTTAAAGTGATCAGGCATACAGGAAGGCTCGAAGCGTCAAACTTCAACACGACTGGCGGAAGCGTCCCGGGGGGGAGCCTTCTCAACTGAGCCATGGCCAGATTCGAGATGCCGCTTACCGCCGCATCCGGATTCGTGCCCGGCTGGAAGTAAATCTTGATCAGGCTTACGCCGGTCAACGATCTCGATTCAATGTGGTCAATGCCGCTGCCTAGAGTAAAGAAACGTTCGAAGGGATTGGTGATGTTAGCTTCAATCTGCTCCGGCGGCATTCCCGAGTAAAACGTCGCCACCACCACCACTGGAATGTTGATATTGGGAAACAGATCGACCGGCATGCGCCCCACAGTGGTGACGCCAACCACCATGACGATCAGGCACAGCATGATGATGAAAAATGGATAGCGAATCGCAAAGCTGGCCACTTACTGGGCTCCCTTATCCGGGTTGTATCCTTCTTCGGCCATCGTGCTTTCTCGCGGGTCGACGTGCTGACCGGGATGGTAAGCTCCCAAGTTGCCCACGATGACTCGATCACCCTCGTTGAGTCCGGAAAGAATCTGAACCCGATCCGATCCTTCAATTCCGGTGCGAATCTGGCGCTCTTCCACGTGGTTTTGGGAGTTCACCAGCATCACGGTTGCGTGGTCCGCATCGTTGCCCCGGTTCACGGCTTGCAGCGGAAGAGTGAGCGCGTTGGCAGCATTCTGGATTCCCAACGTCACATCCGCGTACATTCCCGGAGTGAGCTTGTATTCGCCGTTGGGCACGTCGACTTCCGCCTGCATGGTGCGCGTAGAGCGGTCGAGCGATGCGGTGGAACGCACCACTTTTCCTGTGATGTGTTGGTCGGTTGCCTTCACACGAATGTCTGCCTGATCGCCATCGCGCACGCTTCCCGCCAGAGATTCGGGAACGGCAATCCTTAAGCGCAACATGCTAACCTGCGAAAGTTTCACCACCGGTTCGGAGCTGACGTTGGAAGTACCCGCTTGAATCAACGAACCGGTATCGGCATATCGCCAAGTGACAACCCCGTCAAAGGGAGCGGTAATGCGTGAGTATTCCGACAAGGCGGAATAATGTTCACGATCGGCTTGCGACACTTCCAACTGCTGGCGGGAAGCGGCTAAGGCTGACTTTGCAGCATCCACTTGCGCTTCCGTAGAGCGGTCTTTGGCCAGGGCGTCATCCAGTTCCTGCTCCGCGATCAATCCGGGGCGCGCCTCTGACGCCTGCTTCAATCGCCTGGCGGCGGCATGCAGCGCTGCATGGTCCGCTTCCGCGCGGCTAACCTCGTTCTGCGCGCGCGTGATTTCTTCCTGGCTGTGCCTCACACCGGCGTTGGCAGACTCTAGTTGGGCGGTTAATTCCGGAATCTCCAGCACTGCCAGCACCTGCCCCTGGTGGACCCGATCTCCAATATCCACGTTGATTTTCTTGATATAGCCCGCCACCTTGGCGTGGAGTTCCACCTCTTGATATGGGAGAAACTCTCCTGCCACCGACAGCGTATTGGAGAGCGGCGTGCGCCGCACTTGCACCACAGCGGCGCGCGGCGCAGCATCGGCCGATGCGGAAGAAGAGCTTTCGCTCGAATGCTCGCATCCGCTGGCGGCCATCAGGCCGGCGGCTAAGAGAGCTAGCACCGTTACACCGGTCGCAGTGGCGGCAGATGGTTTACGCATATTTCAGTTTGTTCATGAGAAATGGCCCTGTAAATCCCTCCGAAAAACGGCGGACCGCCGCCGCAATCGATACGGGATGCTTCAACCAAGAGTTATTAGCAAATAAGTGCTGGAACCAGGGAAAGGTTAGCAGGCTGGCGGAGGACGGTTATGAAGCCAGCTTTCGGAAGCAAGATGAATCGCGGTGAATTCGGCTGAGGCCACAAGCGGAGCCGTTTGCGGCGGATGAAGGATCGTGGAAATGGGAGTCGGAGCCATCCAGTGCAGCCCATTGCCCAGAAGTCGTTGTCTCTGAAATTCCTGCGAGTGCGACTTTACCACACCGACGCTGGTAGCTTTGGCAACTTCCGAAGTGTTCCCGCTATAGCGAGTGGCCACGCTGATGGTGAGCGCGCAGATGGCCAGAACCGCCATGAGTCCGCGCCAGAAATCGCGCTGCGCCAGGCCGCCTCGGTAGTTTATGAAACGATTCATCTCGAATAAACGGCTTTGACCGCTCGACTCTCGCCAATCGTACCCTGACCGTCGGGAGCAAGTAAAGGTCACCTAAGATAAGACGCGGCTAAAACGTGCACGGTTGTATTCTCCGCCACCCCGGGCGCGGCCGATAATCGCGAAAAATGGTGAGCGCGGTAGGAATCGAACCTACAACCTACTGATTAAGAGTCAGTTGCTCTGCCAATTGAGCTACGCGCCCGTGCGGGAAAAGTTTGGCGGGACAATTTTTGATTGTAACATTTCTGGCGAGCCTGGTCATGGCCACGCCGACGCGGTCAAAGGGGTCGCGAGCCGTGGTCGTCGGCTTGGAGAGGAAAAGCGCACGGGCTCACAACGATTGAAGGAGTCGCAAGCCCGAGGCGCGGAGTTCTAAATGATTCAGGAACGCTGGCGGACTTCGGCAGCTAACCCACCGGCTTCGCTCACGGCGGGGCGGCGCGGCGGCAAAGAGTCTGGGCCCAGGTTGGGACGGCGCTCCACCGTACCGATCACAGGAGCATCATCCATGCCATCGGCATAAGCCATGGAAACGAACCTTTGTTCAGAACAGAGGCGATCAATCATGCGCTGCTGGCCATTGCTGAGCACGGCGTGGGGAAGAATCGGAAAATTCCGGAACATCCACAGAAAATACACGCGTTGAAGAAATGATGGCATTAAATAGCGTGGCCCAATTGGGGTCTGCACCTGAACCACACCGTCTGATAGTTTCTCAATCCACATACGAGGCCCACCTGATTCCTGAGTTTGGCCAGAGCACTTCTTGGGCCGTAATTATTGCACCAAGGTAGCTGTGAGGGGAAGGCTTTTCTAAAAAATATCCCGACATGAGGTTTGAGACCCGGCATTTCTTGCCCGCCGGTGGCAAAACGGTGGGTAGAAACCCGCCAATGCTTCCTCTTGAAGACTTTGCCGTAGGTGTAGGTTGGCGAGGAGTTTGATCGGGCCCAGCAGGTTGCTCACTCCAAAAGACGGCGGTTTGGAACGAAAACGTATAAGCTAGGCGGAAATTTCGGGCAGAATGTTCATATGCTGGATTTCAGCGGCCACGCCGAAGTTGCTGCCGCTTCCCTGCTCCACCCGCAGAACGCGGGCGTGGCAACAGACCCAACATTTTTCTCCAGAGGTGAGCTCCGGCGGAAGGATGAGAACCAATTCCACTTCTGCGCCTTCGACCATTCGGGAGTTCGTGTAGAGGAATACGCCATTCGTGCTGACGTCGCGAGTTTCGGCGCTGAGTTCGGTGTTCGATGCAGCGTGGCGCACGCGCACCGGCAGTTTGGTAACAATTCTCTCGCGCGAGCGGCGATTGGGATTAGAAGTCATTAACAAGTCAATGATTCGTTACAAGCACCAACGCCAGCGAAAGGTTTTCTTCTTCGCTGGCGCTGGACAGTATAGACGAAAGAAGCGCTACGAACTTTTAAATTTCTGGTCGGCGAGAGCGCGCTGCGGGAACGACCAGAGCTTGCTCCATGGTAGGAACATTGGTGCCTCGCAGTTTCTCTTCGGCAGCGTGCAGCTTATCCGTTTGATTGGTCTGGTAGTAGGCCTGCACCAGAAGTTCCATGGTGAAGGGATTCTCCTGATCTTCTTCCAGATTGACGATCGCCTCGCTGAATTTTTTCTGGTCCATCAGCAACGCTCCGGCGGCGCCGTTATAAGAACTCTGGATGACGCGGTTGCGGCTTCCCGCCGCCATGGCTTCCAACTGATGGAATGACCGGCGAGCCAATTCCGCATTGCCAGCGTGAGCGGCTCGCACGGTGCGAAGGCGCAAGATGCGGGACCGCTCTTCATCTTTCTCATTCTGTGAGATGCTGGCGCGATGCCGGAGCGACTCTTCCGCTTGCTGCAAATATTTCACAGCGGCGTTGTCGTCTGTTTGATATTCGGCGAGATGGCGGTAGGCTTGGGCTTCCTGCAAATCCTGTTCCTTGGCGTGACCAGTTTGGGCAATTTCTTCGTACAATTTGTCGGCTTCGGCGAAGTTGCCGTCGCGAACGTACGTCATGGCTTTCTGCATGCCATAGGTGAGGCGGTCGGCTTCATTTTGGGCGAAGCGGATAGCTTTGTCATATTCCACGCGCGCCTTCTCCTGGTCGCCCATCAGAGCGTAGGTGTCGCCGAGACCAACTTGCGAGGTAATGAAGTCGGGATCGATTTGTAGCGCTGCATGGTAGTGCTGCAGGGAGCCTTCGAAGTTTCCGGCCATGCGCAGGAGTTCGCCGTAGGAATCCTGTGGATTCGGCTCTTTGGGCAACAAGGTGACGTAGCGATCCATATCTGCGAAAGCCTTGGCAAATTGACGATTGCGGGCGTAGAGATAAGCCAGATCGTTCAGCGCAGCAGCATAATTCTTGTCCAGAGCCAACGCCTTTTCCATCAGCTTGAGGGCCTGTTCGTCACCGTTTTCTCCCATCAGCCAGTTGCCTGCGAGATAAAACAGGTGCTTATCCTTGGGATACATTTCGAGCAAATCGTTCATAGCCGAGATGCCGCCGATGAAGTCGCCTTCCTGCACTTTGGCAATCCACGCGACCATCAACTGCTCTCCGGGAGACTGCTTGGGCGCAAGGGCTTTGGCTTTATCGCGGGCAGCGCTCACTTCTTGCGGATTGGTGCTGTTAAAGGCGATCCATGCCCAGGCCACTGCGAGGTTGGGATCTTCTTTTACCGCGGCACGCCAATCGTCGTTGCAGCGCTCGAGATAGAGATATTCGTAGTCCTGCATACCCTTCTCGTACAGCGCCCGCGCTTGTGCGTTGGACGTGGTGACCGGCATGGAAGCGGTGGACGGCTTCACGTGGTGGGCGGAAACAGGTGTGACGAGACACACCCCAAGCACCAGAATAAAGACAGGAATAATGTGGGCAGAGCGGCGCATCAGGATCTCCGGAAAATTAGCTTTATGGGGGGGAATACGAGTGCAGGGTAACATTTGGGTAACCGGGGAGATAGTGACGGAAGACGTATGCCGGGCGGAGCGGAGAGCAGAAAAAAGCCCCTGCCGCGAGCGGCAGGGGCTGGGAAGTGACAAAAGGTTAGAACTTGAAGACCGCAGCCAGCTGGATGCCACGGGGAGCGCCACCGCCGATAAATGGGTTGCCAATACCCACGTCGCCCGTCGCGGTGATAACTCCGGTGGAACCAGTCGGCAGACCAACCTCCCGGCCATTCACATTCTGATAGCCGTGCACAGCCGGATCGGCGATGAAGGCCGGCAGGAACGGATTGGCAAAATTCGGATGGTTGGGCAGGTTAAAGATATCGGCGCGCAACTGCATGCTTACGCGCTCAGTGATTGCTGTGGTCTTGTAAATGGCAATGTTCCACTCCTTAAAGGAAGGTCCGCGAAGAGAGTTACGGCCTTCGTTCCCGAAGTGACGAGTACCCGGGATGCAATCGCTGGAAGCACCAGTCGCAGGCGCTCCAACCGCAACACTGCAAGGAATCGCGAACGAGCTGAGATCCACAAAGTTGAGGGGATCATTTGGATGGTAGACGATGGGGCCGACAACATCGGGCCGATCGAAGCCGTTACCACTGCCGCTATAGTCAGCCTCGAAGTTGTAATTAAACTGGAACGGCTGGCCGTCTTGCATGGTCAGAATGCTGTTGAATCCCCAACCATTCTTCAAGCGCTGCCAATCGCCGCCCATCTTCGGAAGATCGTAGGCAAAGTTCCAGGTTAAGCGCTGCGGGATATTAAAGTTCGAGGGTCCGTACTCGAGTTGAGGATTCGTGCTGTCGTTCGGCTGGGCGGCGTTCGGTTCGAAGTCTTCGCCGTCGCTGGAATTATCCAGCGACTTGGACCAGACATAGTTCAGGATCGAAGTGATGCCGTGCCATCCGGTCAGCCGCAAACTGGCTTGCAAAGCGTTGTAGTTGGACTTGCCGGTGGAGTTTTCCTGAAGGATGTAGAAGGCTCCGTAGGGGTTCGAACCGTAGTTGCGGGGAACGCCATAATCGCCGGTGACCAGCCCGGTCGAGGCGGCGCTGGCAATATCCGAAGCGGTGATCTGCGCCTGGCTGGGCTGGCTGAGATCGAAGAAGCGCCACAGCCGATGACCCTGCGATCCCACATAACCGACCTGAACCATCATTTTATTGGACAGCTGTTGCTGGATGTTCAGGTTGTAGTTCTCCATGTAGGGGGTTTTGATGTTGCGATCAAAGCCGAAGGCGTCGCACTCGTAGTTACAGCCGGTGGTTGGAGTGAAGAGCGGAACTCCATATCCGATGGGGCCGCCCACCGCGCCAGTTGAGAGAATGGGATCAGGCCCGATGTTGTTGTAAGCCGGTCCGGGATCGAAGAAGGGCGAATAGGGCAGGTGGCCCAGGGCCATGTCCTGCGAAAATGCGTCGAAGAAGATGCCATAACCGGCGCGAACGACGGTCTTACCCTTGCCGGTGACGTCCCAAGCAGCCCCGACGCGAGGAGCGAAGTTCGTTTTCGTCGGGTTGTAGAGCTTAGGTAGCCCGGGCTGGCCGACTTGGGTGAGGGTGAAGGTGTTGTTGACCGGGTCAAGATTCGTGATGTTGCTGAGCAGATTGTTCTTCTCGTTAATCACGCCGAAATAATCCCAGCGCACGCCATAGTTAACGGTGAGATGGGAGGTGGCGCGGAAACTATCCTGCACATAGAAGCCGAAGTTGTTTTCGAAGGTGTGACGGGTTGAGTCGCCGAAATACTGGAAGCCGCCATCAACCTGTCCCGAAAGAAAATCCTGCAGTGCGTTGCCGGTCGTACTTCCGTCAAAAGTAAGCTTTCCACGGAAGTATTTGTCAAAGTACTGCTGGATAGAAGTACGGTGATAATCCACGCCGAACTTCACGTCATGCTTGTTGAGTTTCCACGAAAAGCTGTCGAGAATCTGATTATTGCTGTCGACGCGATGGCGAGGAAGGCTGCTGGTGGACCCGAGCTGAGCGACCCCGCTCACCGCGAGAATGGGCAAGCCATTGTCGAAGGGCGACGTACCATTGCAGAGCGTCGGATCAGTGGCTGCGCACATACCGATCGAGCTGGGATGAAAGTCCTGGTCCGCCGGGAAAAAGCCTTCGGCAAAACGGTTCCAGCCATAGCGAAGCTCATTCACCTTGTTTGATCCGATGCTGCGGACATAGGAGATCGAGACCAACTGCACGCGGGTGGGAGTAAAGGTGTTAAATCCCGGCAACTGTCCGCCCGATGCAGTCAGCGCCAGCGGGAATGACTGCACACTGTCGCCAAAGAAATAACGGCCAGTCAGATTGTTGTTTGGGTTGAAGCTATGGTCAATCTTAGCGATAAAGCTGGTCAGCCGGTTGAACGAAGGAGAAACCACTGAGGCGGTGCCCGCAGTCTGATCGGGGATGCCCAGCGACAAATTCGGAGCCGGCCATGGGTGCCGTGCAATCAGGCCCTGAATCACGCCGGAGGGATCGGTGGCATCGCTGGGCTGCAACGAGCCGTCAGCGGCGGTTCCGGTAGGCACATTCGCCAAGGTAACAACTCCTACCGGCTCCTGCTGGCCTTCGTAGTCCATGAAGAAGAAGGTCTTGTCTTTAACGATGGGCCCGCCGAGCGAAACGCCATATTGATTGTTGTGGAAAGGTGCTTTCGGCTGGCTGGACGGGTTGAAATAGTTACGGGCGTCGAGAGCGTCGTTGCGGAAGTATTCAGCGGCCGCGCCGTGAAGGGCGTTGGTTCCGCTCTTGGTAACGATGTTGACGATAGCTCCTGCGCTGCGGCCATATTCCGGCGCGAAGTTCGAGAGCACGTTGACTTCAGCCACGGCATCGATGGGAAGAATAGTCGAAGGGGTTC
This sequence comes from uncultured Acidobacteriota bacterium, assembly GCA_963758565.1. Taxonomy (GTDB): domain Bacteria; phylum Acidobacteriota; class Terriglobia; order Terriglobales; family Acidobacteriaceae; genus Sulfotelmatobacter. Next base: position 620,111 of record CAVWVX010000004.1, read on the forward strand.
CGAAAACACCGGCTTCGTTGATGGCCGGATCGTTGCGATAGCCATCGTTCATGTCGGTTCCGTCGAGAAGATAGTTGTTGGAACGGCCGCGAGCGCCGTTCATGGAAAACTCACCGAAGGAACCGGGCGAGTCAGAGATTTCGTCCGGCGATCCGGCGACGCCGGGGTTCATGTAAATCAGCTTGGTGTAGTCGCGGCCGTTGACCGGCATATTTTCCACGGTCTGGGCGGTGAGAACGCCACCGAGAGTGTTGGTGGTGGTTTCGACCAAAGGCAGCGTGTCCGCGGAGACTTCTACCTTGGTGGAGATAGCTCCAGTTTTTAGCGACCCGTCAACCCGGCGTTCGCCGGCAACGTCGACGGTCACACCAGTGGTGACCGAGGTCTGGAAGCCGGTAAGAACGATGGTGACGGTGTAGGTGCCAATGGGAAGCTCGGGCAGGGCATAGCTGCCGTCGGCGCTGGTGTCGGTGGAGCGCTCCAATCCGGTGCCTTGGTTCTTGACGGTCACCTTAGCGCCGCCGACGACTGCGCCGGAGGGGTCAGTGACGGTGCCCAGAATCGTACCGCGGAAGGTTTGTGCGGACAGGCTGACTGCGGCCAGGAGCACAAACACGAGGATGATGCGCGCTCTCATAGACTCTCCTTGAAGCTGATCTTTAATTGCAAACCTTAGATTTATAAGGGTCGACGTGTGGCGCGGCAGGCGGAGTTGCGGCCGACAACCTGGGAGGCCTTGCAATTCCTTGCACACTAACAAGATGCAACACACTACCGCACAGGGAACACTATCCAAACCCTATCCCAAGAGTCAACCACTGAGTTGCAATGGAAGCAATAGATTTTATCGATAAGGTAACGCGCAGGTAACGTTACCGAAGGGGATGTGAGGAGGTGAGGCGAATACCGAGATCGCTCGCTGCGCGGGACAGACTTTAGTCGATGACAATTCTTGGTCGGAACCATCTTCGACGGACGACTTAGAAGGTGATAGTGACGCCGCCGCGCACAGAGCGGGCCGCTTGTACCAGGTAAACAGTCTGGCCGTCTTGTCCCATCACTGGAACGTAACCCTGCGCGAGCAGGTTGCGCAGGTCGACCAGCATCTCCATATGGGCGGGCAGAAAACCGAGGGTTGGAATCGGCTGGCGGAGGAAAACGTTCAAATAAGGGTCGCTCTGGCCGGGTGAAGCATTGAACATGTCCACCGGGGTAAGGGCCTGGCCATTCACCCAGCGGTAGGAGGTAATCCACTTGGTATGGGCGCCGGGAAGGGTGCCGCTCAGTTTGGCGGCAAGGGCGTGGCGGCGCTGGGTGGTGATAAATTGCGAGGCGTTCTGAATCTCGACGTCGGGTTTGCTGAGGTCGAGGACACCGCCGTAAGCGTAGTCGAGGCTGGCAGTGAGGTCGGAGCTGAACTTGCGTTCGAGAACGACGCGGACGCCACGGGCGTTCAAAGTGTCGCCGGCGTAACTAAAAGTTCCCGAGTAGACGTCTGGCAGGAGCGAGCCTCCGGCGGCAGTAACATCGCCGGTGCCGATGAGGGCTGTGTCGTCCACGCGATCGCTGAAGGCAGCCAGTTGCACGCTATTCTTACCCAGGCGGCGGGAAATATTGAGTTCCTGATGATGAGCGCGTTCCAGGCGGGTTGAGAAATTCGACATGCTGACGCGAGGATCGGCTTCGCTCAGATCGGCAGGAGAAGAATCGAAGCCCTTCTCGTTGCGGGTGTTAGGCCGCGACGTCGCGTAATCGTACTCGATCACGGTGTTGGGCGAGGTATGAAGGTCGACCGACCCGTAGGGGCGGAAAGCGGTGACATGGCCCAGGAACTGGATGGTCTGGAGTTCGCTGCCAAACTTCAGCTCGAGTACATCTCCGAGGCTGACGTCATCCGCCACGTTCACAGCCAGTGATTGCAGCGCGGCATAGTGGAGGTTGGGGTCGGAGGGAGCGAAGCGGCGCACGGTGACTGCCATCGTCGGCCCAGAGCCATCGGGAAGTTGGTGGGAATACATGGCACGCAGGACGGCCGCAGGCAGCCCCTCGCCATAACCTACATTTCCGCTCAGGCCAACGCGGCTGGCGGAGAAGACAGACCGCTCGAGCGAAAAGCTGGTGCTGAGGTCAGAGCCACTGCCATAGCCACCGGCGGCGGAGCCGGCTAGAAAGGAAAGGCTCGCCTTCGTATCGTGATCCTGCTGCTCAACACCGGCAGCCGGATCGTCAAACACGCGCAACACGGGACGATTCGCTACCGATCGCAAGGTCCACTTCCAGTCATCATTATCGGGAGCCTGGCGCAGAGGCCCGACGCGCAGAGCATTCAATAGAGTGCTAAGCGTGATGTTCAGGTGGATATTGTTTCCAGCGTGCAAGCCAACTTTTTCGCGCAAGGCAGGCAGGAAGGAAGGCGCTGAAACCTTCACCGAGTAAAGGCCGGGCAGCAGGTCGGGCGCGGAGAAAAATCCGGCGCCATCCGTAAACACAGTAAAAGTCTTGGCTGCGGCACCGACAATCTCTACCACCGCGCCCATTTGCGGAACGCCAGAGGCATCGCGCACATATCCCGAGATCGCGCCCGGCCGTTCGCCGGCCCAAGCAGGAAGCGATAGCGCGATGATCAGCGCCCCAAATCCGAGCTTTCTAAGTTTCACTCGAACCCCCGGGAAATCAAGCACTACCGGCCACCTATTCCACCGCGAAGGTCGCGGAGGGGTCGATGGTCTGCTTGGAAATGTTGTCGTTCACTTTAATGTCAATGCGATACACGCCGGGCTGCAAGTTGGCCGACGCAATGGATTTTTGCAGTGTTACCTGCTCGCCTACATTACCCATGGTTTCGGTGGAGTCGGTCTTCTGCACCACCGGCTTATTGGTCGCTATGTTTACGATGGCATACTCGAACGTGGCCGAAGGCTTGTGAGTCTTGGCATCGACGCCGAGATTGTAGACCTGGATCCAGAAATTCACCTTCTGGTCTTTGGCCCGTTTGAAGATAGCCGGCTTGCCGTCCGCCGGAGCCACCCGCGGCCGAACTTTATTCAATCCGATGACGAAGTTGCCCGTGCTCACATCCTTGGTAGGCACCGGCTCCATCACGTCAGCTACGATCAAAGACGAGGTTGAGAGTTTGTCATCAGAATATTCGGGAACCTGAATGCCCCGTCTCCAGACGCCCTTGCGGTCTCCGTTCACATCCTTTACGGCGATGTCGATCTTATATCGTCCGGGTCGCAGAGGAACTGCCTTCCAATAAACCGAGGAGTTTTCCGCCATCTTGGGCAGCAACTCCGCGGGCACGTCGATTTGGGCAGGATCTTCAAAAGTTTGTACCACTCGCCCGCTCAACGTGGTGATGCGGCCAAAAATATTTACTGTGCCGCGCTGCACCCCATCCTTGTTGGCAAAGGTTATATCGCGATACTTCATCTGGATGGTAATCGGAACCAGCACGGTATCGCCGGTGACCTTTACAAAATCGGTGCGCACATCAAAGGGCATCAAGTTGGTAATGATCTTAGTGCTCACCGCCTCTTCCAAATCCTTGTACTTCACCGGCGGAGGAGCCTGCAGCTTAGCGAATTGTCCCAGGCGGTCAAATTCCTTTGTGGCATTGGTCGCACTCATGGGGCCCGTACCCAGCTGCTCCAAGCCGCCACCCGTAAAGCGGTCCGCCTTGCTGGCCAGGCCCATTTCCTCATACTGCGTCAGGCCGGCGTTGGGTGTGTACTTGAGCGCATCTTTTTTCGACCGGTCCAGGGTCATTTCAAACGCGCCGCACATGCAATCGTCTACAAACTCAATCATGACTTCCTGACCGATGCCGTCAATGTAGCGATAGCGCCAGTCTTCAAAGGGGAAAGTCGAGGTTGAACCGCCGCCTTCTTCCATCGGGCGCTGGTAAGTTCCGCCTGCCGGACTGCCGCTGATCTCATCGGGCGGGCCGTACATAATGTAAATTCGGCCCCGGTCAGTTTTCCAACCCGGAATGCCCGCCGCGTAATGCTCATTGGCATAGGCGATGCGCCGGTAGTGCTCTTCTTTGAATTCGTTCTCTTCCGTATCGGGAGTGGGGTCGCGGCGCTGCCAGAAGGCCTCGATAAAATTGTCGCGCTCCTCATCGTTAGACAGTTGCTTGAATGCGGCGCGCTCTTGATCGCTAATGATCCAGACGACGTCCTCGTTCAGCCACTTCTTGTACGTCTTGCTGAGTTCGACGTTCAGGGATCTCTTCTGTTGCTTCTTCTGCTTTTCATTCGGCTGGCGCTTCAGTGGATCGATCTCATCCGTGGGCTGCTGCGCCGGGGAGGTGGTCACGGTTGCTCCGGACTGGGATTCAGGCGGCGCGGGCTTATCGCCTTGGGCATGGCCCAAAACCGTAAGACCTGCAAAGACCGCGAATGCAACCAATGATGAAATGTAGCGTAAACGAACCCGGGACATGAGAGGGACTCCTGCTGCGACAAACTCTGTCGTTCTATTTTAGGCCCTCAAGTGGGCGAAAGCAAGGCTAAGTCACATCAAAAGAACAGATTGACCCACCTCAGTGCTACCGCTTATGTTGGACGCGGCCAACTTCTTGCCGAGTTGCCCAGCGGAATATTTTAGGGCGCGCAGGGCCTATCAAGCTATAATTTCAGTGCATCAATCTTTATCCGGAAGAAGAACACTCTCCGGCTCCCAGGGCTCTGGGAATTCCATTCCAGATTGAACTTTCCTCATCTCGGGATCGTAACTGTGAATGTGTGCCCGTCACTCTGTTGGAAATTTGGAGGGAGCCAGAAATATCTCCGGATGGAGGGCAGAGGTCGCTCGTTGCCCAGATGCTGTAGGCCGGATGGTGGCGGAAAATAATGAAAACCTGGAAGAAAATTGCGATCGGCGCCGGCGTGCTGCTGGTGTTGGTCATAATCGTTGGCATTACCGTGAAGCAAAGCGGCAAGAATGTGGCCACCGTGCAGACAGGAAAAACGCAGCGCGAGGACCTATCCTCGGTGGTGAGCGCCTCTGGCGAAATCAAGCCCAAGACCTATGTGAACATCGGCGCCAATGCTTATGGCAAAATCACCCATCTCTACGTGAAGGAAGGGGATCACGTAAAGAAGGGGCAGTTGCTGGCTCAGTTGGAAAATGTGCAGTCCTCGGCGGATGTGAATGCCGGCCAGGCGACGGTAGAAGCATCAGCGACGGATGCGGTCGCGGCCGACGCTGCTCTGAAAACCTCCGACGCAGATTTGCAACGCGCCCAGGCAGACTATGCGCGAAACAAACTGGACTGGGAGCGGGCACAGAATCTTTATAAGGACGGCCTGATTTCAAAATCGGATTTCGACAGCCGGCAAAATGCCTGGGTCACCGCGGCTTCAGGCCTGGCACAGGCTCAGGCGCGAGTGGCGCAGGCGAAGGCGCAGAAGGACTCGGCGGACCGGCATGTTTCGCAGGCGCGAGCCAACCTGACGCGGGTTGCAGACGTGCTGCAGAAAACGACTTACTCGGCGCCCTACGACGGGGTAATTACGAATTTGCCGGTGCGCGAGGGCGAGTCGGTGGTCATCGGTATTCAGAATGCTCTGGGCAGCACCCTGATGACTCTGGCCGACATGTCGGTGATCACCGCCGAAGTGAAGGTGGACGAGACGGACATCGTGAATGTGCACCTGGGCCAAGCGGCGGAAGTGACGATCGACGCCATTCCCAAGAAGATTTTTCATGGCACGGTTTCTGAGATTGGGGACAACGCCATCGTGCGCTCCACTGGCGTGGCTACCTCGCAACAGGCCACAGCCAGTGAAGAGGCCAAAGATTTTAAAGTGGTGGTTACGGTAAATGATCCTCCGGCGGACCTGCGCCCCGGACTTTCCACCACAGCCAAAATTACGACCGCATCTCGCAGCAACGTGCTGGCGATTCCCATTCAGGCACTCGCCATCCGCAGCAAAGCCCAACTGGAGCAGGAAAAGGCCGCGCCCGGCTCGGTCCATGCGGCGGCTCCGCCCAAGGAATCCGCATCCAAGGCAAAAGACCTGAAAGAGGACGTGCAGGGCGTCTTCGTGATTCGCAATAAGAAGGCAGAGTTTGTTCCCGTAACCACCGGGGTCACTGGTACCAGCGACATTGAGGTGATCGACGGGCTGAAAGAAGGCGACGAAGTCATCACCGGAAGTTACAAGATCTTGCGCACGCTGCGTTCTGGCAGCAGCGTCAAGGTGGACAACTCGGCTCCCAAGAAGGAAGACGAGACATAACCTTCGGCAACTTCGTCCGTCCAACGAAGAACCGAAGTCAGAAGGAAGTGTAAGCAGGAACGGAGCTCTCGGAGTCGAATCTAAACCCGGAGAACCCAGTGGCATCGGAGCAGGAGAAAAAAATGGCAATCGCGGAAGTACTCAATATGCCCAGCAACGCTGTTACAGTACCGCCACCACAATCGTGCATGATCGCGGCCGAGGACCTGTGGAAGACCTACGACATGGGTTCGGAGCAGCAGGTGCATGCTCTACGCGGGGTCAATCTGCGGATAGAACGCGGGGAATATGTCGCCATCATGGGACCATCGGGCTCGGGCAAATCGACGCTGATGAACCTGATCGGGTGCCTGGACTCTCCCACCAAGGGCGAGTACTGGCTCAACAGCCAACTGGTGAGCGAACTGGACGATGATGAATTGGCGCGGATCCGCAACAAGGAAATTGGCTTCGTCTTCCAGACCTTTAACTTGCTCGCCCGGGCCACCGCGCTGCACAACGTGGAGTTGCCCCTGATTTATGCCGGCGTCCCAACTGGGGAGCGGATGGAACGCGCCAAAGCGGCGCTGACCGCGGTTGGCATGGAATCGCGGATGACCCACAAGCCCAACGAACTCTCAGGCGGACAACGCCAGCGCGTGGCGGTGGCACGGGCACTGGTCAACCGGCCTTCGATCATTCTGGCGGACGAACCTACCGGCAACCTGGACTCTCAGACCGGCAATGAAATCATGGCGTTGTTTGACCGCTTGCACGGCGAGGGAAATACGATTGTGCTGGTTACCCACGAGCATGACATTGCCGAGTATGCTCACCGCGTGGTTTTCATTAAAGATGGAGTAGTGGAGCGCGACGAGCGGAAGAGTAAGTAACCAGGATCAATTTCAGGAAGTAAATCCGGCAGCAACCGATTCTCCACCCGCCGGCAAAATTGGTTCGTCGGCGACGCGGGGCGAAGCCACCGCAACCTGATCGCGTCCTCCGCGCTTGGCCTGGTACAAAGCGGCATCTGCGGCGGCCATCAATTCTTTTGGCGAGGTTCCGTGTTGAGGAAATGCGGCCACGCCCACGGAAATTGTCACCATCCCCATTGATTTGCCCTGGTGCAGAATGGTGAGCTCTTTTATTTTTGTGCGCAGGCGCTCGGCGCGCGCACGCGAAGCTGTCATATCTGCCGTAGGCAGGATGACAACAAATTCTTCTCCTCCAAAGCGGCAGACAAAATCCTCGGCCCGCACCCCCTTAGTCAGGGAGGCAGCGATCTCGCGCAACACGGTATCGCCTGCCTCGTGCCCGTAAGTATCGTTAAACCGTTTGAAATGGTCGAGATCAATCATCACGATGCCCAGAGATTGAGTGGCTCGTGAAGCCCGCCGCACCTCGCGAGCCAGCATCTCCTCCAGATAGCGCCGGTTATAGAGCCCGGTTAAGGCATCGCGCATCGACTGAGTGCGAAGCGCTTCCCTTAACCGGATGTTGGCGATCGATAAGCCCACTTGCCCCGCAAAAGTGGTCTTGAAAGAAATTTCGGTGGCATTGAGTTGCGGGAACTCGTCGGTAGCCTGCAAGTGAACGATGCCCAGGGTCTCGCCTTGCGCCAGAATCGGGATGCACAGATAGCTGTGCTTTACGCCAGCAGCATGAGCACAGGGCGCGGTCAAATCCCCCGCCAAAACCAGGTGAGGATGCCCAGTGCGCAATGCCCAGCAGGACTTGGCTTCAAACTCCATCTCGGGCACCCGACAGGTAGACCAGGTTCCGATTACTTCAGCAAGATTTCGCGAGGAATCCAGCAAGGCTACTGCTCCCCGAGCGTCGGGAAATATTTTGGGTGCAAAACCCAGCGCTCCGGCGAAGACCTCTTCCCGGGTGATGCAACTCTGCAGCAATTCGCCCATTTTAGCGAGCATGGTGGCCCGCTCCGACCTTTCTTTCAGGTCTCGCATCATTCTTTCATTCTGTTGATCGAGCTCCCTTCGGGCCGCATCTTTTCCCTGCATTTCTTCCTGCAGTAGAGTGTTTGACTCGGCTAGTTGCATGGTCCGTTCCAGGATTTGCTCTTCGAGAATCTGCTGGTTTTGCTTTTGATCTTCAATGTCAGTACAAGTGCCAAACCATTTGACGATTTGGCCTTTGCTATCGCGGATGGGATTGGCGCGGCCTACGAACCAGCGATAGGCGCCCTCTTTCGAACGAAGCCGGTACTCCACCTTATAGGGCTCACCCGTGCGCAAGCCTGACAGCCATTGTTGGACACACCTGTCCAAATCGTCAGGGTGAACCACCTGTTTCCACGCCGATCCTTTCATTTGCTCGAATGACAAGCCGGTATAGTCCAGGCACTTCTGATTGAAGTAATCGTCTTCGCCTTGCGGGGTGGCGGTCCATAAGATCTCAGGCACCGCTTCCGCCATGGTCTGAAAATACAATTCCCGCTCGCGGGCAGTGTTCAAATGGTTTTTTTGCAGGGCCATGAAGCGGTCGACAAACGATGAAGCGATGGCGCCCCCCAGCACCATAAAACTGCAGGCGCTGATGGCAGCAACTCCGATCGTAGAAATGTCAATGGAATACTTGAGATCGGGGATATAGCCGGAACGATGGAAAGTGGCCGCCCACATGCCGGAGTAATGCATCAGGGAAATGGCTGCGCCCATGATCAGAGCGCTGATGACCTTGCGCCGGCTGCTGCGGTCTTCCGATCGCAAGCGGAAAGATAACTGAAGCGCCACGAGCGAAACCACAATGGCCAGAGCGATCGATAGCGCAACAATGCGGCGATCATAGGTGATAATGTCCGCGCTGCGAATCGCGGCCATGGCGACATAGTGCATGACTACGATCCCACTGCCCATCACGATGCTGCCGGCGATGCCCTGCCAGAAGCTCATCTTGCTCCGGCTGACCACGAACAGCGCCGCGCCCGAGGTCGCAATCGTAGCCAGCAGCGAAAGCGCCACCGTAGGAAGATGATAGAAGACAGTCATGGGCATGATGAGCGCGAGCATGCCTACATAGTGCGTCGCCCAGATGCCCACGCCCATGGCGACAGCGCCGCAAGACAGCCAGAGGATGCGCGCCCTGCCATGTGTCGATGTAACGCGGCCCGCCAGATCCAGTGCCGCATAGGAAGCAAATACCGCGAGCACAATAGAGAGCGCCACCAACCGGTAATCGTAGCTTCCACTGACCGCTATCATCGGAATTTTCTCGTTAATGGCCCGCGCCCATGCACAACCGAAGAAGATGGGGTTGCAACGGAACTTCGCCGGCTTCCTAAGCTTAGTATCGGCGGTCTAGATTTTTTTCTTTATGAGTGCGCGCTCTGATGGGAGTTGAGCTGGCCCCAGGCATATAAAAGCCTCTCAAGTGCTGAGAGGCTTATGGAATAAGAACTGGAATCGCCACTTACTGAGGAATAGTGGCAGGCCTGGTCACGACCGCATTGGTGGGCTTTGGAGAGTTGGCGATGAAAAAGTTGTGATCGTAGAGATTGCGGTACATCAGGCCGGCAATTTCAGCGGCTTTCGGACCGAAGGTTGGCCGCCCGCCGTGCAGGAAGATGACGACGACAATGCGACCGCGGCTTGTGTTGGCATAAGACGCGAACCAACCGAAGCGGGTTCCCTCATGCGAGCAGGTTCCGGTCTTGCCCAGAATTTCTTCCTCGCTAAAGTTGAGACCCAGGCGCCGGGCCGTGCCGTACTGCACCGCACCGGCCATGCCGACGGAAATTTCAGGAATCAACGAAGCAATATCCAACGTACGCTTGACGCGAGGCTGAAAATTCGCAATCTCTTCCGGCGAGGTGGGATGCTGCAGATAGTAGAGCGTGCCACCGTTGGCGATGGCAGAAACCATTCCGCCCAACTGCAAAGGCGTCATGGAAACGCCTTCACCGAAAGAGCACATCTTGCCCACGCCGCCCAGTTTCTGCGGAATCACGGTTTCAGGATAGGTTCCCAACTGTTCGCCCGGGATATCGTAACCAGCTAGTTCGCCCAAGCCATACTGATGGGCGTAGTAGGCGACCTTTTCAAAGCCGAGGCGGCGGCCTAACGCTTCAAAGTAAGCGTTATTGGAATGCGCCAAGGCTTCGGTGAGATTCATGTGGCTGCGGCCACCCAGTGGAACTTCAGTTTCTTTAGAAACTAATCCTTCACTCAACGCGGCGAGCGCGACAGAAAGTTTAATGGTAGAGCAGGGCTGCGCGCCGCTGGAGAGCGCGAGTTTCTGATTGACCATGGCCAGCACCCGTCCGCTGGTCGGTTCGATGGCAACGACCGTGCCATTCATGTTGCCCAAGGCATCAATCGCGGCCTGCCGAACGATCGGATCTTCCCCATCCGTAATGTCGCCGGCGGTCAGTCCTTCAGCAAACGAACTCATAAAGAACCGCTCGTGATAGCGGTGGCGCGGGGTAGTGGCCGAAGCTCGAACTAAAGTGGAAGCATGGGCGCCGTGAACTGCAACGCTGCGGCTCTTGGCGAGATGACGCATCCGCCGCTTGGTGTGCTGCGTCTCACTGACTTTTGCCGATTTCGATTTGCTGGTATTCAGCGCGTGCGGATTGACGTGCGCTGCCCATACGGCCGGAGCAAGACACATTCCACCCATTACCACTACAAGACGAAGAGAGCGCGTTCCCCACTTGGACATCTCTGACCCTGTTCCCCTAAAACTTGCGGATTTCCTGCCTGTGTTAGATGCACGATGTCTGCCAGCCCACGAGTTTCCCCGCAATCAGGTGGCATCTTCGCGATACTACGGGAGTTAGGTTGTTTCAAGCAACCATAAAGTTTTTATGCAATAAAACGGTAATTTTCATGTAATCCCTTATGGGACAAGAACTTAACCGGGAATTACTTTCGGCCCAGAGCCCACGGTAACAGTTACCCCGTTACTGAAAAGATACGGCACTGGAATGCAAGTTTTTCCCACATCAGTTTCCAGCGCTAGATCCGAAGGACGCTGCATTTCTACATCACTTCCCCACGCTTCCGCAGAAAAGCGGGAACATCCAGATCATCCTGCTCAAAGTTTGCCACCATCGCGCTTCGCATGGTGTCGAGCGAAGTCATTTCCGGTGAGGCGTGGCTAACGGCAACCGCCTCCGGCATAGGCTCGTCCATCATTAATGTGGACTCAGAAAATACCGGCACACCCGACGACGGACCGACCGGATCGGGAAATTCCATGGCATCTTCGTGCGCCGAAGCGAAGGATTGGTGTACTTCGTAACGATGCTGCGTGCGCGGAACTTCGCGAAAGCCGGTGGCAATGACGGTAATCTTTACCGCATCCTTCATCTTCTCGTCGAGCACGGCGCCGAAAATAATATTGGCGTCTTCGTGGGCAGCACTTTGGATGATGGTGCAAGCCTGCTGCACTTCGGCGAGTTTCAAGGAGGCGGATCCGGTGATGTTGATCAGAATGCCCCGCGCCCCATCGATCGCGCCCGCTTCCAGCAGCGGAGACGCAATGGCACGTTGCGCCGCCTCGTTGGTGCGGTTGGCGCCGCTGGCAGTCGCCGTGCCCATCACGGCATAACCCATGCGAGCCATGATGGTCTTTACGTCGGCGAAGTCGCGGTTGATGATGCCGGGAATCGTAATGATGTCCGAGATGCCCTGCACGCCCTGGCGCAGAATGTCGTCGGCGATGCGGAAGGATTCGAAGAAGCCGGCATTCTCGGCAACGGCCAGCAGCTTTTCGTTGGGGATGACGATGGTCGTATCCACGGAATCCATGAGCTCGGCAATGCCTTTGTCGGCCTGCGTCATGCGGCGCTTGCCTTCAAAGGAAAATGGCTTGGTAACCACGGCAACGGTGAGCGCCCCCATTTCGCAGGCCAGCGAGGCGATGATTGGTGCGGCGCCGGTTCCGGTGCCGCCACCGAGCCCGGTGGTGACGAATACCATGTCAGCGCCTTCGAGAGCTTCGATGATTTTGTCGGAGTCCTCGAGCGCGGCCTTGCGGCCGACTTCGGGATTCGCCCCGGCACCCAGGCCGTTAGTCAGCTTTACGCCGAGTTGCAGCTTGACGGGGGCGCGCGAAAGGCGCAGCGCCTGCAAGTCGGTGTTGGCGACGATGAACTCGATGCCTTCGACCCCGGCGTCGATCATGCGATTGACTGCGTTGCCGCCGCCACCGCCCACGCCGATAACTTTGATCTTGGCGTCGTTGAGAGGCTCTTCGTTGAAGCTAATGCGAATTTCCGAATTGTTTTTCATGTTCCCCGCCTAAATATTGATTTACTGATCCACCAAACACGGTCCACCATTGCTATCCAACTAACATCGCCTTTAATCTCGATCCCCAGCGATCTCCCTGAAAGCCGCGCGCCACTCGGGCCCGCTGCCCGTACTGCACCATGCCGAGCACGGTGGCGAACTCTGGCTCGGCCAGCGTGGCCGGCATTCTCGCCAGAGGCGTTGGCCACGACAACCGCACCGGACGCCGGAGCACGGATTCCGCCACATCGAAAATTCCCGGCAGCCGCGAACCTCCACCGCTCAACACAATTCCTGCCAGGCAGGCATCGAACATTCCGGCTTGACGCAGTTGTTCACGCAGCATCTCGAACAACTCGCGCGCGCGAGGCTCGAGAATTTCCGCGACCAACCGCTGCGGCATCAACCGCGAAGGGCGATCGCCCACCGATGGCACTTCCACTTCATTGCCTTCGGGAATCAGTGTGACGATGGCGTTCCCGTAAACCTTCTTGATCTTTTCGGCCTCAGCCAGCGGCGTACACATGCCCACTGATAGATCACTGGTGAAGTGGTCGCCGCCGACCGGGATCACTCCCGTAAACGCGACTGCGCCTTGTAAAAAGGCGACCAACTCAGTGGATCCAGCGCCAATGTCTGCGAGACAGACACCGAGTTCGCGTTCGTCCGCGCGCAGCACGGAATCAGCAGCCGCGAGCGATTCGAAAGCTGTATCGTCCACATGAACTCCGGCGCGGTTTACAGCTGTGATTACGTTCTGCACCGCGCTGGTCGCGGCCGTGACCAGATGAACCCGCACCTCGAGCCGCGCCGCCATCATGCCTAAGGGATCGTGGACGCCAGCCTGATCGTCGAGAATGAATTCCTGTGGAAGCAGGTGCAGCACTTCACGATCATCCGGCAGCGGAATGCCCCGCGCCCGCTCGACTGCTTGTTTAATTTCGTCTCGGCCAATTTCACGTGGACGGGATCCGAGGCTAATGCCGCCGTGGCTATTCACGCCGCGCACGTGCGCTCCGCCGATGCCCACAATAGCGTGCTCGACGGCCGCTCCAGCTTTGTCCTCAGCAGTCTCAACCGCTTTTTGAATGGCGGCGACGGCCTTATCCAATTCGACGATTACGCCCTTTCGCGAACCGCGCGACTCGGCCACCCCGTGGCCGCGATAGCGCAAGCCACTGTCAGTGACCTCGACCATGAGCGCGCACGTCTTGGCGCTGCCAACATCAATCGCGGTTAGAACGTTTCCCTGCTGATTCGCCATTCTTATGATTGCTCCAGTGAACTGAAAACATCTTTATGAATTCGTATGGTCTTTGCCCCGGCCCTCATTGCGCCGTACTCAAATTACTCTGGCTTTTCGCCACCGCCGCACTCGGCTTCGGGATTCCCCCGGCGGCTGCAGGCTTCTTTGCCGGAGGCTTGGCCTTTGACACCTGCGCCGCCTTCTTCACCGTTGGCTGTTTAGGTTTGGCCGCCGTCTTCTTCACTTTAGGTCGAGCGGGAGCTTTCTTCGTCATGGCAGCGCCGGCTTTGGGATCGAGCTTTTTCTCCGTCATTTCAAATGCAGGCTTCGGCAGGCCGCGATCGTTGGGCAAGCGGGCGATAAGAGCAGCCGGTTTTACCCCGGCCGCTGCGGCGGTTTTCGCCGACATCGCGGTGAGCGGTACCGGCTTCGACGGCTTTTCCATGTCCGGGTTGACGATCACCTGATTGTCGTAGCGCAGGTTTACCGACTCCAACTTCTGGAACTGCTGCCGCCACCCTTGCGCGTGACTCACGTAAATCTTGAAGCGGCGCAGATACTCGGACGATCCCAGGTGAACCAGCACATCCCCCGCCGGATCATTCACGCGCACTTTTAGGTCTTCCAGGTCGGAGAGGTCAACTTCGCTCAGGTCCTGCGAATAGCGGGCGCCTCCGGAGTCGAGATCGCGCACCAGTTCGGCATAAGCTTTCATCCGCGGCGCGCGAGTGGAGAGCGGTTCGCCGGGATTCATTCCCAGTATCACGGGAAAGGAATATCTGTGCTTCGGCGAGAGCTCCATCAAGGTTCCACCGGCATCGATCAAAAACATTCGGGGACCGACGCGAGAAAACGCAACCGGAGCGCGCTCGTGGATTTCAACTTTCAAGCGATTGGGCACGAAGCGCATCACGCTGGCAGATTCGACCCACGGAATTTGTTCCAGTTGCGCCTTCTGTTGGGCTAGCGGGATGAAGAAAATATTGCGGCCGATATCGGCGCCCATCACTTCCATGATCTGCGACTTGGTCACGTTTTGCATGCCGGTGACCTCGATGTTGTCGCTCGATTCCACGCGGAAGCGCCACGAATGTTCGCCGTAGCGATACAGGGCGGCAGCGCCCACCGCAGCTACGCACAGCATCGCCGCAGCCAGCAAACTCCAGAGCAAGCGGTTGGCAGTTTTTTTGGGAAGAGCGGTTCTGCGGGCGGAGACGCGCTTTTGCTTCCGCAGAAAAGGAGATTCTTCGTCTACATCCAAGTCGACGAGGCGCGCGTCATCCATCTCCTCGTCGCGCCCATTGGGCGAATGGAGACCCGGGCGCGCAGCTTCGGCGCTGGGTGGGTACAACTCCTCCTGCAAGATGGTGGGCCCCGATTTCCGCGCCATCAGTGGGGTCAGTTGTCGCTGTTGAATCGCTGAGCATTCAAACTATAGCTTTATTTGACGATGGAAGATAGAAAAAATATTGAAGTTTTTCACAGGCAGGAATCGGATTGGACATCAGTCGCGGGGTGGCGGCAAGTTTTCGCTGAGACCGCGAGCCTGACCAGGCTCTCGCTTTCGAACGAAGCAGGCCGTGTCCGCCTGGTGTCGCTTTTTGCCAAGACAAACTAAATCGTGCCGCTTCCAGCCACATCAACATGAACCACCGCGGCCGGAATGTGGAACTTTGGAACATTCACGCGCGGAACTTCGACATGCGGAAGGTTGATCCGTACTCGCGGACAGGAAACTTGCATTATTTCGGGCACTTGAAAATCCACCGGTGAGATATGAACCCGTACAACCTGCGCTTCGATTCTGGCGCGATTGGCTTCGAGCTTGGCTCGAGCAGCTTCCTGCCGCGCCGACATTTCCTCGAACTTAGCAATCCCAGATTCACGCCGCACCATATGCGCCTGCACTCTCGCAACAGAGTTGGCAAACCTGCACGCCGCCGTCTCACCCCGTGCCTGCACAGGATCAGCCTTGGCTAAGAACCACTCGGCACGCCCGGTTGCCAGCGCCAATACTGCCTCAGCGCGATTGTCGATGCTGGCGACCGCCGAACCCACCGCCCGGTGCGCCCACGCGGCACCGCCATCCTGATAAATGCCGTTGACTCCCAGCGCCAATACCCCGACAGCAAGCCATGTCCATGCTTGTGAAGTTTTCATCGCGGAACCCCTTATGGCTGATAGACGCATACACCTCGAATCGGTTAGCGTCGGTCTTTCTTAAAATACGGGGCAGAAAGCGAGAGAATTCCCCAGAGGCTGCCTGAAGTCTTACAGCCTCTGGGGAACACTTGATAATTACTGGACTTTGACTGTTACCTGAACCTGATTATTGGACTGGTTCAGATCCTGGGTCTGGGCAGATGCAGTAGCGGTGTTCGTCAAGGTTGATCCCGATGACGCAATTGCCTTCAGGTAAACATTGACGTAAAACGATTGTCCGCTGGTGAGGGAAGTCTTGTTGCACACCACCGTGCCGGAGGTCGCCCCCGGTTGGGGGGCGGTGCATGAAGTTGCGGTTGTCGTGTATATACCTTCATAGGACCAGCCCGATGGAATGGCATCCTGCATGACTACATTGTTGCTGGTGTCAGGCCCTTCGTTCGTCACTTGCGTATAAAACGTGACGGAACCGTTCTTCGCAACGCTGTAAGTATTCGCCGTCATCGTCATCTTCAGGTCGCCTGCAATCACAACCTTAGAAATGAAGCCATCGCCCGCGCCTTTTAACGTGGCCTGATAGGGATTTCCTGCGGTGGGGAAATTGGAATCCCCTGTGCTGCCTACGACGTATGCATTCCAGGCTGAATCGAGCGTGATTGCGTACCCCGAAGTATTGCTGGTACCTCCCAGCAAGGTTGAGTAATAAAGAGCTTGGCCGTTGGAGTCGATGGCCGTTACGAATGCATTTGTATCCGATTCGGATCCAATCGACTTCTTGAATGCAGACGACGTAGTGGGAAAATTCGTTGATGTCGTGTACCCGGTGACGAAGGCAATATCGCCATTGCTTACCGAGATACTGCGAACTGCGTCAGAGTGCTTACCCCCGAGCAGAGTGGAATAAATCAGGCTCTTGCCGCTGGAGCTGAGGGCCGTCACGAAACCATCGGTGCAGACGGTGGAATCGCCATACGAGCAACCGTCGCTGGTGAGAGTCTTTTGGAAGGCATTCGTGGTCACCGGAAATCCAGTGGAATTGGTCTGGCCACCGACATAAACATTTGTAGACGGATCGATGGCGATGCTGGGATAAACATCCTCATAATGCACGCCCTCGAGCCAAACCGAGTAAGTCAGGGATGAGAGGGTTGAATTCAGCTTGGCGATGAAAGCGACATGCGCCGAATCCGAACCGAAGCTCGCGGTCTTAGGAAAATCCGTAGAGCCAGCGAAGCCGGTCACGTATGCATTGCTCGAAGAATCAAGCACGAAGCCGGTGATGGAATCTCCCTGGCTTCCACCCAAATAGGTGCCGCGGAGGACGGAAGCGTCTCCCGTCTTGGTCGGATCAAGCTCTGCGATAAAACCTGCACCGTAACCTTTCATGGTGGGTTGATATACGCCCGAGGTCGTGATCAGGCAGGGATTGTCGGTGTACCCAGCAATCCACACGTGCCCGGATTTGTCGGCTTGAATCCCATAGGGAACGGAGTCATTGCCCACGTTGGTGCAAGAGGGAGGCGCTGTGGATTGGGTTTGGCCATAAGCATAGGAGTAGAGAATTTTGGAGCCATCCGAGCTCAGCTTATCCACCGCTACGCCATTGTCGAATCCATTGCCGGGACCGAGAAGGCCGTCATTGCCGTTCTTGGCCGTATACGCGTCACCACTGGAATCGACCGCCAGGACGTTGATCTGCGAATGCAGGAATGTGGAATAGACCAGCACGCCGCTGGAATTGAACTTGGTCACGAAGCCGCTCTGCGAGACGGTGTCGTAATGATATTCCCCTTGATAGTTCGGGCTTCGCTGGTACGCGCCCGACGTAGTGGGATAGTCAGTCGCAGAGGTGCTGCCGGCCACGTACACATTCTTGCTTGAGTCGACGACTACGGCGAGAATGGTCGTGCTGGCGGGAAAAGTTTGTTGCGAGGTTTCGTCGTATCCCGTGGCTCCGCCCAGATAGGTTGAATAGGTCAGGACGGGATCGATAACCAGCGTCTGAGTGTGATCGTAGTCTCCCACCCTGAATTGCAACGTGTTGTTTTCGGCCACCTTCCACTCCACCCTCACCGGGACGCGCTTGCCGGAGATGACCTGCCATGCTATGGGTGCCGTTTCGTACAAGTGGAGGTCACCGAGATCGAACCGGGCATTGCCGTCTCTATCCAACTGAAGGTTGGAGATTCCGTCGAAGCGAAGCTTCACGGCCGAGACATCGGCGCCTGGAGCGACGATGAAATCGTGTTCCAAATGCTGCGAACTCCCGTAATAGCGCACGTCGATTCCGGGATACACAGAGCGGCGCAGAAGCGAGGAATAATTTTCGACATTAGTAACGGAGGTTGTTGCATTGCCTGAAAGGTAGTTCGAACGGCCGGGCAACTGGGCTTCTGGCTCAAATTCGGCGGAGCTTCGTGCACCCTCAAAGTTCAGGCGGAAGCTGCCGGTAGCGGCAATCGCGGCGGTAAGCCCGCGATCCGTGAAGAACATCGTTCCTTCGCGGCTGCGCGTCAGAAAGCGAACTTGCGGAGCGGTTTGCCCGCGATTAGGTTCGAATGAGAGTGGAAGTTGAGCCCCAGGTATTTGATTAGCGTGAGAAGAAACGGAATTTGACGCGGCGAAACTGCATGCAATGAAAAAACACACAACAACTACTGCAGCGACAACGCATTTCATGGGAGGCCTTGAGCATGACTGAAATTAGCGAGAGGCGGCCGCTACCACCCATTCTTAGCCAGAACGCGAAGGGAGAAAATACAGAAAGCACCCGAAGTCTACTGCGAAATCGTGTAGGCGGCGCGGTTAAGACCCGACCGGTACGGGTTTGCGACGGTTTAGCTTTTCCAAGAGAACCGGTCCCAACTGGGAAACGCTGCCCGCGCCCAGCGTCAGGATCATGTCACCAGGCTCGGCTAGGGCTACTATCGAACTGCTGGCAGCCTCGAAAGAATTCGCATAGTGCACTCTCTTGCCGGTTTTCTCCGCTATGCGGCTCGCCAATATTTCTCCAGTAACACCTTCGATCGGCTTTTCACTCGCAGCATAAATATCCAGTACCGTAAGCGAATCCGAATCGCCGAATGCCCCGGTGAATTCTTCGATCAGGTCCCGAGTGCGGGTGTAACGATGAGGCTGGAAGATGACATGAACTTTCCGGAAACCGCATTGCCGCGCGGCCGCCAGCGTGGCTTTGACTTCGGTGGGATGATGTCCGTAATCATCAATTACGCTGACACCATCGGCCTGGCCGCGCAGCTGGAAGCGGCGATCCACGCCGCGGAACTGATCGAGCGCGGTACGAATCGCTGCCAGATCGACATCCAGGCCCACGCCCACTGCTAAGGCCGCCGTAGCATTCAGAATGTTGTGCAAGCCCGGTACGTGCAGCGTGAACTCACCTAAATCTTTTTTGCGGTAGCTCACATGAAAACGGCTCAGCGGACTACCATCGCCAGGCATACGGTTCGGCGCTTCGCCGGGCGCAGGAGCTTTTTCTAACTTGATCAGAAAATCGGATCCCCGCTTAGTCCCATAAGTCAAAGTCCGGCGCTGCACTTGAGGTAAGAGCCGCCGCAGCAAAGGATCGTCATTGCACACAACCACCATCCCGTAGAACGGAACGCGATCCATGAATTCCAGAAATGTTTTTTTCACATCGCGCATGTTGCGGTAGCAATCCATGTGTTCGCGGTCGATGTTGGTGACGACAGAGAGAATGGGAGAGAGTTTTAGGAACGAGCGGTCGCTCTCGTCGGCTTCGGCCACCAGATACTGCGACTTGCCCAGGCGGGCGTTCGAACCGAGCGCATCCACACGGCCTCCGACAACGACGGTCGGGTCGAGGCCGCCGCCAGCCAGAACCGCCGCGACCATGGAAGTGGTCGTCGTCTTACCGTGCATGCCGGCGATGGCAATGCCGTATTTCAAGCGCATCAACTCAGCCAGCATTTCCGCCCGCTGGATGACCGGAACATGTAATTTATGGGCTTCGACAACCTCGGGATTTTCCGCAGCAATTGCTGAACTCGTCACCACCACTTCGGCGCCGGAAATATTCTCGGCTCGATGTCCTTCAAAAACCGCAGCGCCAAGCCCTTGCAGCCGCCGCGTGACCGCAGAACCTCTTAGATCGGAGCCGGAGACGCGGTACCCGAGATTCAGCAACACTTCGGCAATCCCACTCATGCCGATGCCGCCGATTCCTACGAAATGTATTTGCTGAATCTTGGCAAACATAAACTACACCAGTTCAATCACTCAATAGGTCTTCGCTTCCCGCCAGCCGCGCCGCCATGGCTGCAATATCCCGCGCCGCATTGGGATGAGCCATCTCTCGCGCCGCAGCGCCCATCGCCGCCAGCCGCGGCGGATCGTTCAGCAAAGCGGCAATCGTCTCCGCCAACCACACTCCTTCCAACTTTGATTCCTCCACCACCACCGCGGCGCCACAGCGTGCCAGAGCTTCTGCGTTGATGCGCTGATGATCGTCCGCGGCCCGCGGAAATGGAACAAAAATGGAGGGCTTTGCCGCAGCCGCAATCTCTGCCACGGTGCTCGCTCCTGATCTGCACACCACCAAGTCGGCCCTCGCAAAGGCCGCGGGCATGTCTTCAATGAACTTGAAGACCTCCGCGTGGTCGCCAAGCGACTGATAGGCCACCAGCGCACTATTGTAGTCACGCTCGCCCGTCTGATGAATAATGTGAATGTCCGGAGCCTGCTTGCGCAACTCCGGCAAGCAGCGAATCATGGCCTCGTTGATGGCATGCGCGCCTTGGCTGCCGCCAAAAACCAGCACCGTCGGAACTCCGCCCCGAACCTTGTTGCTTAGGACCGGAATGTCAAAGAACGCCTGCCTCACCGGAACGCCTGTCACTTCAGCCCGGCGAAAATATTCCGCCGTCTCTTCGAAATGCACCGCCGCGCCAGAAACAAATCTTGCAACCATGCGATTGGCGAATCCGGGCACAACGTTGGGTTCAAACGCCAAGGTTGGAATGTGTTTCAGCACTGCCGCCAGCATCGCCGGGCCAGACGCATATCCGCCCACGCCAATCACCACATCGGGAGCAAACTCATTGAGCATTCGCCCTGCGTCCCAAACCGCGCGGGGCAGGTCGAAAGCCGTCCTCGCCCGCGTCATCAAACTCACATTTTTTAGCGCACCGACCCGAACCAGTTTCAGCGGATATCCTGCGGCCGGCACCAGCCGGTTCTCAATACCCCGGGCCGTGCCGATAAATAAAATTTCGGCCGCGTAATTTTTCTTGAGTTCGTTGGCGATGGCGAGTGCTGGAATTACGTGTCCGCCCGTACCTCCGCCCGCCAGAATCGCCCGCATGAAGTGACTATAAATGATTGAATCGTTGAATCATTGAGTGATTGAGCCATTCAGCCATTGAGTCATTGAACGGAAGGGGGGCCAATCACTCAAATGACTCAATCACCCGATCGCTCAATCGCTCAATGACTCAATGTCTTTTAGTCCGCCTGCTTGGTGATGTTCAGCAGCACGCCGATACACGCCAGCGTCACAAAGATCGACGATCCTCCATACGAAACCAGCGGTAGCGGAATTCCCTTGGTCGGCATCAGTCCCAGCACCACGCTGATGTTGATAAATGCCTGCAACACCACCATGCTGGTAATTCCCACCGCCAGATAGCGCCCGAACATATCTTCCGTGCGCCAGGACGCGCGCATTCCCCGCCATAAGAAGATGGCAAACAGCGTCACCACGAACAACGCCCCCAGCAATCCTAGTTCCTCCGCAGTCACGGCAAAAATAAAATCGGTATGCGGCTCCGGCAGGTAAAACAGCTTCTGCTTCCCTTCCATCAGCCCGGTGCCGGTTAAACCGCCAGTGCCCACGGCAATCAATGACTGAATAATGTGGAAGCCCGTCTTCTGCCGGTCGGCGTAGGGATTCAGGAAAGCCAGAATCCGGTCGCGGCGCCAGCTCACATGGAAAATCAGGAAATACAGCGGCACCAGCGAAGCGCCGAAGGCGTATCCGAAATAGCGTAATCGCATCCCCGCTACGTAAAGGATGCACGCGGATATGCCGGCACAAGCGATCGCTGTACCCAGATCTGGCTGCAACACGATCAACGAAAGCAGGACCAACACGGGCGCCGCCGCCGGCGCAAGCGTATTGCGCCAGTCGTCCATAACTCTTGTGCGCGCCTCAAGAAAATACGCGAGGAAGAGAATCAGCACCGGCTTGGCCAGTTCCGACGGCTGGAAAGAAAACCCGCCGACCCGAAACCAGCGGTGCGTATTGTGCGAACGATCCAGAAAAAATACCGAGATGAGCAACAGCGTGGTTATGCCAAGGAAGGAAAAAACTAGTGCGGGATGCTTATAGCGGCGATAGTCCACCTGCATCGCCACCACCATCGCCACCAAACCCGCCGCTGCCCAGATCAACTGCTTCAACAAGAACGCATAGGGAGAGCCGAAGCGCTCTCGCGCCATCACCGCCGAGGCCGAAAACACCATCACTAGGCCCACAAACACCAACAGCATGGTCACCGCAAACAACCAGCGATCGACGCTCACCCGCTTTGCCATGGAAATTCATTTCACCACGGAGCGGACCAGTGCCGTAGAACGAATTGCCAATTGTCGGTTTTTATCTGTTGATCAATTTGGTTCCGGAACCCAGGCGAACCTTGAGGCGCTAGAATTGACAGGCAATCGAAAGCGCGAGGAAGTTTTGTCGGCCCTGCCATTTAACAAGCCGTCGGTTCTAAATCTTTTAGCGCTGGCGTTCTTGCTGAGCGCGAACTTGCAGAGTGAGCCAGGTTACGGGCAAGGCTCCCATCCTGTCGCCGAGGCCTCAATCCATTACATTGGAAACCAAGCTTGCGCCGGCTGTCACGCTGCGATCTTCAATGCCTACCAGCGCACACCGATGGCTCACGCCAGTGGACCCGCTACCGAAGACCTGAAACCCGCCACCTTCGTACACGCCCAGTCAAAAGTGCGTTACCAGATTTATAGCGTGGATGACAAAGTATGGTTGAGTTTCGACCGCCCTGATGATCCAGCGATCAAGGGCAAGCGCCAACTTCTGGATTTCATCGGCTCTGGGCGCCGTGGCCGCAGCTACCTGTTTGCCGTCGACGACTTTTTTTTCGAATCGCCCATCAATTGGTACGCCGATCGTCAGGTGTGGGATATGGCGCCCGCCTATAGTCAGGCCCGGGAAATTCCCCTCAACTTGCCGGCCTACATGAGTTGCCTGGAGTGCCACACCTCGGGCATGCAACCGCCGGTGAAAGGCACCGAGAATCAATACTCCGCGCCGCTCTTCACTCAGGCCGGAGTGGGTTGCGAGCGCTGCCACGGCCCCGGTTCGGCGCATGCAGCATCACCCACCAAAGACGCCACTATCGTGAACCCCGTCAAGCTGGCTGCCGACCGCCGCGACTCAGTCTGCATGCAGTGTCACTTAGAAGGCGATGTCGCTATCGAACGGCAAGATCGCCATGCCTACGAGTTCCGCCCTGGCGACGTTCTCGATAACTTCGTCCGTCACTACGTTGTCACTGGCACACAAAACTCCGGCGTCGGGGCCAATAGCCAGTTTGAAGCGCTGGCGCAAAGCGCGTGCAAGAAAAAATCCGGCGATGCCATGTCTTGCATGAGCTGTCACGATCCTCACTCTTCCCCGCTACCCGCAGAACGCGCTTCTTACTTTCGTGGAAAATGTCTGGCCTGCCACGGTGCCGAATTCGGCGTCCGTCACCACCCCGAGAATACCGACTGCACCAGTTGCCACATGCCGTCTTCGTTAAGCCGGGATATCACTCATACCGAAGCCACCGACCATCGCATCCAGCGCCGGCCCGAAACCGCGCCTCAACTTCTGCAGGATCTCTCGACCTCAAAACCTGCCCTGAATTTAAAACCTTTTCCCCCTTCGAAGGAGGCTGAGGATGACATTCGCGATCTCGCGTTGGCCTGGCAGACAGTCGCCAACAACGGAACACCGGAGGCGCTCCGGGAAGCAGCCCGACTGTTGCCCCTCGCCGCCAGGCAAGCTCCGGAAGACACGGCAGTCCTCTCCGCGCTGGCTTACCTGGAGCTGAGACATGGATCGATCGATCAAGCTCGCCAGCTTTACCAGAAAATTTTAGCTCTGGACCCGACCTCCATCGATGCCGCCTCCAATCTGGGCGTGATTGAAGCGGAGGCCGGTCACTTGGGCAAAGCGATCTCACTGTGGCAACCCGTATTCGGGCGGGCCCCTGGAAAAAGCACTATCGGGATGAACCTGGCCCGAACCTTGTGCAAGGCTGGTCAAGTTCAGGAAGCTCGAACGACCCTGGAGCGCGTTCTCGACTTCAATCCAGATCTTAGCGCGGCCAGAACGCTGCTCCGTGAGATGAATGCATCGCCGGCCAAGTGTGGCTCGTGACCTGCCAGTGACTACTTTTTATTCAGAACCACTTCCACTCCGTAGGCTGGAAGTTGAAGGTGCTCAGCTACTTTGCCGGAAAGCAAGAGATTCATGGCTTTGGGCAGAGCAATTTCTTGCGGTTGTTGTGTGAAATTAACCAAAACAAAAACGTCGTTCCCCTTTCCGCTGCGCCGGCTTACTTCCACTCCCCCCGGAAGCGGGCCGAATGCAGGCGCGACCCCGCTAACGCGAATCATCCACTCCGCAGCGTTGGCCATGATCTTGCCGTCCAGAATCGCCCCGATGTAAGTAATGCGGCCTTTCCCATAAGAATGAGTGATGGCCGCGGGTGCATCGTCCAGCCATCCATTCGCTTTGCCGTAACGGAGCAGGACTTCTGTTTCCGGGCTCGAAGCTTTCAACTCTTCGGCCCAGATGCTGGTTTCTCCGCTTCCCCATTTCCCGGACAGTGAAAAAGTATTATCCAACGCAAAATATTGTTCGACTCTTCCCCCCAAAGCTCCGGACAGAAATCCGGGCTGCCGTTGCGTCAACAGCGCATTGAATTCGTCCTTCATGCCCGATCGCGGTCCGAGCACAAGATGACCACCCTGCTCTACGTATTCCAGCAGATGCTTTGCTAAATCTTGCGGAATGACATTCAAGTCGGGTGCAACTACGAGTTTGTATCGATCGAGCGGAGCATAAGGGTTGACGACATCCAGCGCCTGGGACCACCTGCGCAGCGCGTGGTAATAGCTCTTTAGCAAACCGATCTGATCGTAATCCTTGGTGTGCTTTTGCTGATCAATCGCCCACCGGCTGTCGTAGGAGTACAACAGGGCTGCATCGGAAGTGACAGTTGTATCTCGAAACGCATTTTCTGCCTTGGCGAATTCGTGAGCCGTCTGGCTGACTTCGTCATAAAACGGTGCGGGAGTTCCGTCCGGTCCGACCAGCACGCCGTGATACTGCTCCTGACCATTCAACGCGCTGCGCCACTGCCAGTAGTTGACGGCGTCGGCGCCGTGACCAATGGCCTGCCAAGCCATTGCCCTGGCTTCTCCTTTATTCAGGAAATTGTTCACCCCAGCCCAATTGACCGCACCGGGTTGTGTTTCCATTACCCAAAAGTTTTCGCGCTTGAAGCCGCGCATCAGATCGTGCGACAGGCCGTTATAGTCGAGGTCCACGTGGCCTGTGCCGACGTAATCATCCCAAGAGGCAAAAGTAAGCGGCTCGGATAAAACGTAGTGATCGTATCCCTCGAAGAAGCCCATGAAGTTCGTGGTGATAAATTGCCGTGCCTCAATCTTCGGGCGCATCACCTCGATCTGGTTCTTCAGATAATCATTCCAGCTCGCAGTAACAAACCGCTTCCACTCCAACTCCAGGCCCGGATTGTGGCTGCCCATTGGCAGCGGAATCGGAATCTCTTTCCAGTTGTCGTAGGTCTGGCTCCAGTAACTGGTGGTCCAGTGCGCGTTTAGGTTGTCGAGTGACCGGTATTTCGCCTCCAGCCAGTTTTGGAAAAGCTCGCGCGCGTGATCGTCGTAGGACATGTTGGCATAGCCTTGCTCGTTATCAATCTGCCAACCCACGACGTTAGGATTATGGCCGAACCGGATCGCCATCTGCTCGGCGATCTTGCGACACAGTTCACGATAACGCGGTGAAGTAACCGAGCCATGAGCGCGCATGCCATGAATTGCACGCTGACCGCTCTCCTCCACGCGCAATGTGTCGGGATATTTTTGCGTCAGCCACGCCGGCGGAGTTGCGGTCGGCGTTCCCAGCACCGAGACGATGTGATGCTTCGCCGCCATTTCGATCGCGCGCTCCAGCCAGAGGAAATCGTATTGCCCTTCCGCAGGCTCCATCCGGCTCCAGGCGAATTCCCCGATGCGCACGACCTTTAGATCAGCCGCCTCCATCAGCCGCAAGTCTTCTTCCCATCGTGATTCAGGCCACTGCTCCGGGTACCAAGCCGAACCCATCAGAATGGCGTTCTGGCTGGGAAGTTGGGCGGGAATCGCCTTTGCCGAAAGGGCCCCTTCGGGCTCTCGCCCAGGCAATTCTTCACCGCAAACTATGGAACATAGCAGGCAAAGCACGACCTGCCATTTATGAGAACTTGTCATAGAAAGCAACTCTATTGGCGGAGCAGTGTTTTGAGATCTCGCCGCCCGTGCATCACATGAAGAATGAGAACGTCCCTTCCCTCAATGCGATGAATTATGACATAGGACCCGACCGCCAGACTTCTGAGGCCGGGACTCAGGTCGTGATCACGGCGGCGTCCAAGTTGCGGATGTTTGGAAAGCAACCAGAAGTGGTTGGTGATGGAATCGATCAAGCGCTCGGCAACATCGGCACTGGCACTTTCCACGGCGACATAAAACCAAATCTCATCGAGCTCGCCCTCTACCTCGGCAGCGACTCGGAGCGCCATTAGTCGCCAGGCGTTCGCTGCGCTTCGAGTCGAGCGCGGCCACGTCTTTTCACATCGTTGGCGAGTGCTTGGACATCTAGCTTGGTTTCGATTACACGTCCCTCACCGCGCGCTAAGGATGCCTCTGCCAAATCAACCGCGGCTAGAATTTCTGCCCGAGTGCGTTCCCGCTCTTCCCATAATCGCAGAGCTTCCTCCACCGCGTCCTCGGGACGGTTCAATCGTCCCGACTCGATGGCCTGCCGCACAAACGCTTCCTGGTCGGGCGTCAGATGCACTTCCATTGCTCAAGCGTAGGAGGGGATGGCTAGCTTGTCAAGATAGTGTGCGTTTCCGCATTCAACAGTCTCGGCTCTCGAAAAAAATGCGATTGAAAACAGGCGGTTTAGAGTGCGGCTCTCACGACTCGGCGGCCCTTTGCCGCGTTACTCCAACCCATGTACGATTTCCTTAAATGCTTTTCCGCGCTGTTCATAATTCCTGAACTGGTCAAAACTCGCGCAAGCCGGCGCCAGCAATACAACGTCTCCGGGCTCCGCCACCGCAGTCGCCTTGCGCAGCGCATTCTCCAAACTCTCCGCGTGCACAACTTCAACACCTTTTATCTGCGACTCAATCTTCTCCGCCGCCGCGCCAATCGTGTAAACCCGTTTCACCCGCTTCCGCAGCAGATCGTTGAGCACGCTGTAGTCACTGCCCTTGTCTTTGCCGCCAAGGATTAGGTGGATGTTCGCGGGAAAAGACTCCAGCGCTTTAATAGTCGCATCAACGTTGGTGGCCTTCGAATCGTTGTAATAGTCCACTCCGCGAATTGTGGCTACGAATTCGAGACGGTGTTCGACCGCCTTGAAGTCGCGCACCGCTTGCCGGATTTTTTCCGGCGAGCATCCCATCAGGGCTCCAGCGCAAATCGCCGCCAGCACGTTCTCCAGATTGTGCGCCCCCTTCAGCGGAATTTCAGAAACCTGCATGATCTCGCGCTGCTGCTCCCCGTCGCGGAATAGGATATTGCCGTCGCGCACCCACGTTCCTTGCTTCACTTCCTTATTGCGGCTGAACCAGTACACCTGCCCCCGAGTTCTCTCTGCCATCGCAACGCAGGTTGGATCGTCTTCATTGAGCACCGCAAAATCCTTGCCAGTCTGGTTTTCGAACATGCGCGCCTTCGCATTAACGTACGCTTCGAAGGTTCGGTGCCGGTCCAAATGGTCGGGCGTCACATTCAAAACCACGCCAACTTTGGGACGAAAAGTCTGGATCGTCTCCAGTTGAAAGCTTGAAACCTCCAGGACGATCACAGTTTCCGGCCTGGCATTTTCCACCAGAGAAATTGCCGGCGTGCCAATATTTCCGCCGACCAAAGTTGGAAGACCGCCTGCCGCCAGGATTTCGCCGGTCAGCGTCGTCGTGGTGGTCTTGCCGTTCGACCCAGTGATGGCAACCATCGGCCCCGGCAAAAATCGTGCCGCCAGTTCGATCTCGCCGATCACCGCCTCGCCCAATGACCGCGCCTGCACCAGCGGTGGCGCATCGACTGGAACTCCCGGGCTCACCACAATCAAGTCTTGCCCTCGGAAAGTTCGCTCGCCGTGGCCCCCGGTTTCCACCGTGATTCCATGATCCAGCAGCGCAGGAATCTCGTTGCGCAACTCGTCTCCGCTCTTGGTGTCGGAAACTGTTACCTTCGCGCCCCGGGCCTTCAAGAAAAGCGCCGACGCCACCCCAGACTTGCCCAGGCCGACCACCAGCACGCGTTTATCTTTAATCTCCATCAGAAATCTTTCACTACGGAGGAATGGAGTAAAAAAATCTATATCTTCTTCAGCATCCCAGGCTATCTCAGCTTCAGCGTCGTCAGCGCGAATAGCGCGAATATCAACGACGCAATCCAGAAGCGCACAATGATTTTCGACTCCGACCATCCCATCAACTCAAAATGATGATGAATCGGCGCCATCTTGAAGATTCGTTTCTTGCGCAGCTTGTACGACCCTACCTGCAAAATCACTGACATCGCCTCAATCACAAAAACGCCGCCGATAAACGGAAGAAGAAGTTCCTGCTTGATGATCACCGCCACCGTCCCGATGGCTCCGCCCAGCGCCAGCGATCCCACGTCTCCCATGAACACTTCCGCGGGATGCGCGTTGTACCAGAGAAATCCGATCGACGAACCAACCATGGCTCCGCAAAAAATTGTCAGTTCGCCCACCTGAGGCATCTTCGGAATTTCCAGGTACGTCGCAAAAGTCGCGTGCCCGCTCACATAAGTGAGCACCGTCAGCGCTCCCGCCGCAATCACGGTGCAACCAATCGCCAATCCGTCCAATCCATCGGTAAGGTTCACTGCATTGCTCGACCCCACAATCATGAAGGCCACGAACGCAATGAAAGGAAGAAATGCCAGCGGCCACAGATGCGGAAATCTCTCCAGGCTCTGCACCACCAAGTCCGGATGAAACTGCTTGATGAAGGGCACAATCAACTTCGTCGAATACATGCCGTACGCCTGCATCGCAATCAACATGGAAGCAATCACGATGCTGGTCGCGATCTGCAACCCGAGCTTGGCGCGTCCGGTGAGTCCCAAATTCCGCTTGTGCACAACCTTGGTGTAGTCGTCGGTAAATCCAATCGCGGCAAAGGCGCAGGTGGCAAATACCGCGATCCACACAAACCGGTTGCTCAAGTCAGCCCACAGCAGAGTGGGCACCACAATCGCAATCGCGATCAGCAACCCGCCCATGGTCGGCGTGCCCGCTTTTTTCTGGTGAGCCTTGGGACCTTCCTCGCGAATGTATTGTCCAATCTGGAATTCGCGCAGGCGGTTGATAACCAGCGGACCCACGATGAGCGCGGTAAAGAGAGCCGTAAGGCTGGCGAAGGCGGTGCGGAATGTCAGATAGCGGAAGATGCGGAACGGCGGAAAATAATGTTGCAGCTTCACGAACAACAGCCAGTAGAGCAATCAGCCTCCGTCCCGCAGTAGTTTCAATTCTTGTCGCCGCGTCGCGCCTTCCATATATCCAGCGCCTTTTCCAGTTTCACGCCCCGCGAAGCCTTCAGCAAAACCACGTCTCCGTCGCGCGCCTCCCGCGCCAGCCACTCTCCCGCTTGTTCAGAACCGGGCACAAACTCGGCGCGAACCCCAGCCTGCTTCGCGCTTTCTACCATCGCCTGCGCCAGCCCGCGCACCCCGAGCAGCAAATCGATTTTCTTGTCCGCGATGTGTTCCCCCGCCCGCCGGTGCATTTCCTCCCCCGCCGGGCCCAGTTCCAGCATTTCGCCGGCCACCACAATGCGCCGGGCTGCTTTCATCCCGGCCAGCGCATTGACCATCGCATCCAAAGCCTTCGGATTCGAATTGTAGCAATCGTTGATCGCCGTGATGTTACCCAACTGGAGAACCTGCCCGCGTTTATCCGCCGCCGCGATCGACGCCAGCGATGCAACCGCCTCGGATAGGGTAAGCCCTTGCTCCAATCCCA
Source organism: uncultured Acidobacteriota bacterium (assembly GCA_963758565.1). Taxonomy (GTDB): domain Bacteria; phylum Acidobacteriota; class Terriglobia; order Terriglobales; family Acidobacteriaceae; genus Sulfotelmatobacter. Next base: position 650,351 of record CAVWVX010000004.1, read on the forward strand.
CCGCCACCGCGGCCAACGCATTCAGGACGTTATGCTGGCCAATCAGGGGAAGCGTCGCAGGCTCGCGCCTGCCGCCAACGACCACATCAAATTCGCAACCCTCCTGGCCTCGCGATCGTACATTCTCCGCGCGTACATCCGCCGAGGCAGCCGTGCCATACATCACCCTCTTGCCTGCGAAATTCTTTCCGAACTGCGAGACATATTCGTCATCGGCATTCAAAACGGCGGTACCGTTCAAGGGTAACGATTCGACGAGTTCGTACTTGGCTTTCGCAATGCCCGCCAGAGAATCGAAAAACTCCAGATGCACCGCCGCCACGTTCGTAACTACGCCGATATCCGGTTTTGCGATCTGCGCCAGCGCGCGAATTTCTCCCGCGTGCGACATTCCCATCTCAATCACCGCTACGTCGTGCTCCGGTTCCAGCTTCAGCAGCATCAGCGGCAGACCAAAATGGTTATTAAAGTTCCCTTCGGATTTCAGCACGCGAAAGCGAGCGCTCAAAACATGTGCGATCGATTCTTTCGTCGTCGTCTTCCCTGCCGACCCGGTCACTGCAATCAACGGCTTACCCCAGAGTTTTCGGACCGCCATTGCTAAAGTCTGCAGCGCGAGAAGCGTATCGTCGACCGCCAGTAAGCGATTGGTTTGCGGATAACGTCCCAGTTCGTCTTTGCGCACCACGGCCGCAATCGCTCCCTTCTCCAGAGCTTGTCCGACGAAATCGTGGCCATCCAACCGTTCACCTTTCACCGCAAAGAAGAGTTGTCCCGGCCCGATGGTACGTGAGTCAATGGAATACGACTGCACTAGATCTTCTGCGGGAAAATCCCCTCCCGCAGATGTAAACTCAGCGATCTTTGCCAGCGCCAGCTTCATCCCTTCACTCCTGCCGCCTGGCAGTCAAATCCCACCGCCCGTAGCGCCTGGCGCGCCACTTCCAGATCGTCAAACGGTTTCGATCCTTCCCGCGTCACCTGAACTTTCTCATGTCCCTTACCCGCCAACAGCACAATGTCGCCGGGCTTCGCCTCTGCAAGCGCCAGGGCGATTGCCTTCTGCCGGTCCGCTTCCACGCTGTACCTCACTCCCGTTTTCTGCAGCCCAACCACCGCATCATTCATGATCGCCAGTGGATCCTCGCTGCGCGGGTTATCCGACGTAAGCACCACCAAATCACTGCCCCGCCCGGCCGCTTCACCCATCAGCGGACGCTTGTTCCGATCACGGTCACCGCCGCAGCCAAACACGGTCAACACTCTTCCCTTCGCGTTCGAAACCAGCTCGCGGGCCAACGACGTCAGATTTCGTAAAGCATCGTCCGTGTGCGCATAGTCCACCACTACCGTGAAGGGCTGCCCGCAGTCGACGCGCTCAAATCTCCCTGGAACACACGCCAGATTCGCAATCCCCGATGCGATCGACGCCGCCGAACAACCCCGCGCCAATCCCGCTCCCGCCGCTGCCAGGATGTTGTAAACATTTACCCGCCCAATCAGTGACGAAAACACTGCAATCCTCTCCTCTGGCATCACCAGGTCGAAGCGTGTCCCGCGCGTCGTGATCTCCACTTTCTCTGCGTGCAAGTCACCGCGATCCCATCCGTACTTGAAGACTACCGAACTCTTCTTGCGGCTGAACTCCGCCAGCTTGGCTCCGCATTCGTCATCAAGGTTGGTGACAGCCGCCCGCGGCGCATCCGTACCACAACCTTCAAACAACACCCGCTTCGCCGCGAAATACTCCTCCATGGTTTTGTGATAATCCAGATGATCGCGCGTCAGGTTGGTGAACACTGCCACGTCGAAGGGCACGCCGAACACCCGTTGTTGCGCCAGCGCATGCGAAGAGACTTCCATCACTGCATCGGTGGCACCGCTTCCCAATGCTTCGTTGAAAATGCGATTCAATTCCAGCGCCTCGGGCGTGGTATGCGGCGCCGGCAAGATTTTTCCTGCCACGTGATATTCGATGGTCCCGATTAGCGCACTCTTTTTCCCCGCCGCCGCAAGAATCGATTCCAACAAAAATGCGGTTGTGCTCTTACCATTGGTTCCGGTGATGCCCGTGACGGCAATTCGCTCGGCAGGCCTCTTGTAAAAATTCGCACTCACCCGCGCCAGCGCGCGCCGTCCGTTCGGCACCACCGCCCACGCAACATTTGGCCTCGGTTTTTCGGCAGATGAATCCGTTACGACTCCCGCCGCACCTGCCTGAATCGCCTGATCAATGAACTTATTTCCGTCGCTGGATTCCCCGCGCATGGCCACAAACAGGCACCCTGGCTTTACCCGGCGCGAGTCGTATTCCACACTACTCACATCCGGATTCCCGCTTTGCGCCAGGACTTCCGCTCCGTCCAGCACCTGTTGGAAGGTCATTGCTCAGAATTATATGGCAACCGGTTAAACGTGATTGCGGATCGCCAAGCCTTGACCAGGGAAAAGCTTCCCTTAACGTTACTAACGGCACGTTCCCTACCCGCGCCCAGGAAAGCTAAATTATTCCTATGTCCACTGGAGCCAGTCCCGCCAAGTACCGTTGCGCCCAATGCGAAATGCCGGAGTCCGAATGTGAGTGCGACAAGTATTGCTGTCTCTGCCAGACTGTACTGGAAGTCCGCATTTGTCAGGACGGCCTCATGTACTGCGAACCTTGCCGCAATGCCTGCGATTACAAGACCTCCGATTAAATCGGCAACATCCCACCCGCTATTTGACTCTAAACACTCGATTCTGAATTCGGATGAATTTGGATAAGGCTGGCCGCATGTCCGATAATCGCAAATCCCGCGACACTTCCCTCGAGCGAGACCCTGACCTCGAACGCGACAACCAGGCGCAACTGGACGAACTCGGCGATGATCCCGCCGAAGTAGGCGCCCGCAGCGCAGGACAATCCGGCGGGTCGCAAGGCTTATCAGAAATTGCGGACGCGAACGAAGAAAGCGTTGAAGAACTAGCGGATACCGATCAGGCCTATGAGAGCGCCGCCATCGAAGGCATCGAAGACGCGGCCGACCACCCCGAGCGCCCGGTGCATACCCACGAAGAGTACGGCCGCCCGGACGACGTTCCGCCCAAAAACAGGGTTGCCTAGATTACAACCGCTTCTTTGTATTCTCCAAAGACGCGCCGCATGGCGTCGGAAATTTCCCCGACCGTGGCATAGGCTTCCACGGCGGCCAGAATTCTTGGCATAAGATTCTCTCCCGAACTGGCTGCCGCTTCCACTTGGGTTAACGCATCCTTCCAGACGCCGGAATCGCGCCGGGCGCGAAGGGCTCGAAGCCGTTCCACTTGTTTCGGCTCCAAAGCCGGATCGATCTTCTGAATGGGGATGGCCTTCTCTTCTTCCACCTCAAACCGGTTCACTCCCACCACAATCGCCTCTTGCTGATCGACCGCTTGTTGAAATTCGTAGGCCGCATTTTGAATTTCCTGTTGCACAAATCCCCGCTCGATCGCCTTCAACATTCCGCCCATGACTTCGATCTTTCCCAGATACTCGGCGGCGCGTTTTTCGATTTCGTTGGTCAGTGATTCGATGTAATACGATCCTGCCAGCGGATCCACAGTCTGTGGCACGCCGGATTCGTAGGCGATCACCTGCTGCGTGCGCAACGCAATGCGCGCGGCCTGCTCAGTCGGCAAAGCCAGGGCTTCATCGTAGGAATTGGTATGCAGCGATTGCGTCCCGCCCATCACCGCCGCCAGCGCCTGAATGGCGGTACGTACAATGTTGTTCTCGGGCTGTTGTGCGGTCAGAGTCGAACCGGCAGTCTGCGTATGAAAGCGCAGCATCCACGACCGCGGATTTTTGGCCTTGAAATGCTCACGCATGATCCGCGCCCACATCCGGCGCGCGGCGCGAAACTTCGCCACTTCTTCCAGAAAATTATTGTGGGCATTGAAAAAGAAAGAAAGCCGCGGCGCAAACTTATCCACATCCAGCCCGGCTTTAACCGCTGCCTCAACATATGCCATGCCGTTGCCCAGCGTAAACGCGACTTCCTGCACCGCCGTCGATCCTGCCTCCCGCATGTGATAGCCGGAGATCGAAATCGTATTCCACTCCGGAACATTCTCCTTTGCCCAGGCGAACATGTCGGTGATCACGCGCATCGCCTGCCGTGGCGGATAAATGTAGGTCCCCCGCGCAATATATTCCTTAAGCACATCGTTCTGTACAGTGCCGGAAAGGTTGCGAATGTCGCCGCCCTGGCGCCGTGCCACCGTCACATACAAAGCCAGGAGAATCGACGCGGTTGCATTGATGGTCATCGATGTGGATATCTTCGTGAGTTCGATGCCCGCGAACAGTCGCTCCATGTCTTCGATGGAGTCGATCGCGACCCCGACTTTGCCCACTTCGCCCGAAGCCAGCGCGTGGTCGGAATCCATTCCGATCTGGGTTGGCAAATCGAAGGCTACCGAAAGCCCCGTGGTGCCGTTCGCCAGCAAATACTTGTAGCGTTTGTTCGATTCTTCGGCGTCCCCCATACCCGCGTACTGCCGCATGGTCCACAGCCGCCCGCGGTACATGGTGGCCTGAACGCCGCGAGTGAAGGGATACTCGCCCGGGTACCCGACCTCGCTCTCGTAGTCTAAGCCCTTAAGATCAGCAGGGGTGTAGCTCGGTTTCACCGCAATGTGCGACGAAGTTTCAAACTCTGCCACGCTGTGCGTCGCAGTCTTCAGTGTGTCCGCCATGTGTACCGCTCTTTCCGAACCCCTGAACCGCCATCATCCCCAAAATTAAAAATTCGATCCACCCATCCTTACCGCACGCTGTCCTTCCCCTTCTGCCGCACTCTCCAGAACGAACTTATCCCGAACCAGGCGAAGGTAACCGTAAAGCAAACTGCGACCACCACGCGGCTGAAACCGGCCTTACCCGCTTGATATTTCGCATATTCATGCGCCAGGGCTGCGCCGCCGCTGGCCGCCATGATCAGGAAAACCAGACCCATAACCTCCAGCCACAATTGATGCAGAACCTTGCCGAAGGTGCGCGCGGTGGTGGATATAGCGCTGCCTGCTGCCCGCACCAAGCGGTAGCGCCCAGCCTGCTGCGAGGCTACGCGCGCCACCACCCCTAACTTTCGTACAGTAGAAACCTTGCTCACCTCCTCGATTTTAACAGCCTGGAGCGCTACAATGACGCCAACCTGGGCGGCGCCGTCAAAACCGTTTTACGGCGTCCCGCATCTAAGCCTTTGTAAGCAGGGTGATCGGGGGATCCATTGGACCAGCAACTGAAGCAACTCATGAAGGAACTGGGCGAGGCCATCAACGAATCTCTCTCCGATTCCGAACAGATCGCCGAAGTCGTCTCCCGCATTAAAGAAGGCGGGTACGACATCTTTCTGGTTCTTGAAGCCACCATCGGCGTCAGCAAGCAGGGCGAGAAATCCTCCGACAAGACTTCCCTGGTCACCACCCTTTCCACCAATCCTGAGTTCAAAGTCAACGATGCCGATTTAAAGTTCTTGAAATCTTTGCGCATCAAGATCGAGGAAGAAAAAGAAAAATAGTTTTCTTTACGCAAGAGTTCACCTCCTCCGCCAACCCTTGGGGCTGTGCTACCATCTACTGTTTCTCTGGGATGATTCCATGAAAGATACGCTCGGAGTCCTTCTCGCCGGCGGCGCCGGAGAGCGCCTCTATCCTTTAACTCGCGATCGGGCCAAGCCTGCCGTCACTTTCGGCGGCATGTATCGCATCATTGACATCACTCTCTCCAATTGCCTGAACTCCGACCTGCGCCGGGTTTACATTCTCACGCAGTACAAAGCACTGTCGCTGAACCGCCACATCCGCGAAGGCTGGAACGTTCTGGGCCGCGAGGTGGGCGAGTTCGTCGAGGTACTGCCGCCCATGAAGCGGGTCAGTGATCAGTGGTATCAAGGCACGGCGGACGCGGTTTATCAAAATATTTATTCCATCGGTTCCGAGCAGCCCAAGTTTGTCCTGATTCTTTCCGGCGATCACATTTACAAAATGGATTACGGCAAGATGATGAAGCAGCACTGCGATTCCGCTGCCGACATCACTCTCGCCACCATTCAGATCGATCTGGAAGAAACACCGCGCTTCGGCGTGGTTGATGTCGACAAAGACGGCCGCATCAATGGCTTCGAGGAGAAGCCAAAAGAAACCAAACTGCGCTCGCCGTGGAATCCTGACAAAGTCGCCGGATCAATGGGCGTTTATCTATTCAATGCCGACGTCTTGATTCCCGCACTGCTCAAAGACGCGGAGAATCCAAACTCGAGCCACGATTTCGGCAAGGACATTTTGCCGCGCATGGTCGATGACTATCGCGTCTTCGCCTACGACTTTATCGACGAGAACAAAAAAGAGGCGCTCTACTGGCGCGATGTGGGCACGCTCGAAGCCTACTACGAAGCCAACATGGACATCGTCTCAGTCTCGCCAATCTTTAATCTCTACGATCACGATTGGCCGATTCGCACTCACCAGCGGCAATATCCCCCGGCGAAATTCGTCTTCGCCGAAAAAGACCGCATGGGCACGGCGCTCGATTCCATCGTCTCCAATGGATGCATCGTTTCGGGCGGCGTCGTCAGAAATTCCATCCTCTCTCCCGATGTGCGCGTGAACTCCTATTGCGAGGTGGATGATTCGATTCTCTTCTCGCACGTCGCCGTCGGACGACATTGCCGCCTGCGGCGCTGCATCATCGACCGCAACGTGCACCTGCCGGAGGGCACCACCATCGGCTACGACACCGAAGCCGACCGCTCGCGCTATTTCGTCACCGACAGCGGCATTACCGTGGTCACCCGCGACTACTCACTCTTCGAGAATCCGGTGGCCGTGGACTACTTCACCAGCGACTAAACTCCGGAAATCACCAAATGTTCCGGGCGGAACTAATCGTACATTTAATATTGTGCATACTGCAATGTACGTACAATGATCCCTAAGTCGCTCGCAGGACAAGGGTTGACCGGTTCTGCGAACCTGACGGGACAATATCGGCCGTCCGGCCGCATCCTAACCTGGCGGTTCAGGGATCGGCCGCCGGCACTACGGTTCCGGCTTTCACTTCCTAGGGACAATTCCGAATTGCCCTTTTACGCGACTTCTCATAATTTGGCCCTAGAAATCGCGCTTTCCCGCTATATCGCGACTTCATCGGTATGCCGCTCCATCCCAGATTCGATTCAATCTTTGGAGAGATAACACCATGAAGTATCTATTGCCCGCTTGCATGGCAATATTGCTGTCCTCCACCGCCATCGCACAGAACCAATTCGTCTACAGTGACAACAACGTCAGCACCGGCATCAACTCAAACCCGGTTAACTCCGTCTCCGCATTCAAAATCGAAGGGGATGGCAGTTTGTCTACAATCCACGGCTCACCCTACAAAACCGGAGGCGTGGGCGGCGGAAACAACATTGATCCGGAAGAGATTGCGATTGCGACACAAGGCACCGCGAGTTTTCTTTATGCCGCCAACGACGGCAGCGGTAGCATCAGCGCTTTCGCCATCAATCCTGCCGCGGGATCGTTAGCCAAAGTTCCTGGATCGCCCTTCCTGGCCGACGGGGCGCCCGGCGGCGATTATTCCCTGGCCACCAGCCCTAACGGCAAGTTTCTCTTCGCGACCGCAGATACCGCCACCGACATTCACGTGTACGCGATTGCCAGCAATGGCTCGCTCAGCGAAGTGGCCGGATCCCCGTTCCCAACTGGAGCTAATTCTCAAGGATTGAAAGTCACTCCCAACGGAAGTTATCTGGTGGTTGGCGAGAACTCCGTTAGCGCAATGGGCGTCTACAGCATCGCCGCCAGTGGAGCGCTTACCGCGGTCGCGGGCTCTCCCTTTCCCACCAGCGCCAGTCCTTTCGACCTGGACATCAACTGTGCGGGGAATTTGGTTTTCGTCATCGATAACGGTTCGTACAACGGCTCATACGCGACCATCGATGTGTTCTCCATGTCGAGCGAGGGCAGCCTGACTCCAGTCGCGGGTGGACCGTTTTACAACGGAACCTCCTCGGTGAGCGGCGGCCTGGCACTGAGTCCGAATGGGAAATTTCTGTTTGTCACCGACACTTTCTCGAGCGACATCTCTTCCATGGCCGTGGCTGCGGACGGAGCCTTGTCGCAAGTGCCGGGTTCACCGTTTACAACCTCGGATTGGCCAGGAGGCGTGGCGGTCTCGCGCGACGGCAAGTATGTTTACTCAGCGTTTTTTACCTCAGGCCAAATCGATGGCCGCGCCGTGGCTTCGAACGGTGCCTTAACTGCGGTGCCGGGCACGCCCTTCAGCACGGGACAGACTCAAATCGGAACTCCAACGGTTATCACGTTCCCGCCGCGATCGTGCTCAACTCAATAGTTCGACTGGCAGCTTTGTAAATAGGAGGTGCAGTTTAAGCGAACTGCGCCTCCTTCCTTCTTTCCGAAGCCTTCTTGAATTTCTCCCGACTTCGTACTAAGATTTTCGCGTCCGCTGGGAGTGTGCCCCATGTCGATTCGGGCCCTGCTTGCCGTACTCTTCGCGCTGTTATTTAGTGCCGCCCCCCAGTCGCAAACTCAGATCAAAGATCAGAACCAGGATCAAGTTCAAGACCAGCTAAAAATAGCTCCGCTGCCCTACGATCCCTTCGAACTGGCCACCGGCCCAACCGTGGTTCCGGACACGCCCCAAAAGCGCGCGCTCATGCTGGATCTGCTGGAGCGCGCCCGCCAGAACAGCGGCATGCACGCCCCCGGCGCACCCGCCTTCGCCATGAAGGTTTCCTTCAACTCCACCGGAAAATCCCGCTATACCGGCTTCGGAGAGCTGGAAGAAACCTGGATGTCTCCCAGCGTCTTCCGCTGGAGCGCCCGGCTTGGCGACTACTCGCAACTCCGCATTTACAATGACGGCGCAGCCTATGACGACAAGCCACGCGGACCCATTCCGCTGCGCATTCAGATGGTGCGCCAGTCTGTCTTCTGGCCGGTCACAGGACGTTTTGCTCCCGCCCTGATTCGCATGGCGACCGCCAAGTGGGACGGCGCCGAAGTGGCCTGCATGTTGATCTCGGGCGCTATGAATGACGCCAGCTCAACTCCCGGACGCCGCTGGGAAGAAACGGAATACTGCATCGATCCCAAGACCGGCCTGTTGCGCACCTACTCGGAGGCTCCCGGCATTTACAACGTTTACGATTATTCGGAAAAATTCGAGTTTCACGGGCACACCCTGGCGCGGCAGATATCCATTGTGGAAGATGGCGTAACCGTTTTGCAGATTCATCTCGAGAGCCTGGTCGACGCAGCCAATGCCGACCCTGACCAGTTCGTGCCCACCAAGAAAATGATGGCGCACGGTCCCGGCGACATTCTGGTCGGCCCCTTCCGCTTCCCGCAATCCGTAGCCGCGCCCGCCGGACGCAGCGGAGTAATCCAGCCGGTGATCGTTCATGCCGTTCTCGACAAGAAAGGTCATGTGGTCGAAGCGGAAGCCTTGCAGCACTCTGACACGTTGCTAGCCGACGCTGCGCTCGCTATTGTCCAGCGCTCCAACTATGCCAAGCGCGATCAAGGACGGCCGGTGCAGCGCGAAGCATTTATTAATGTGCAATTTGTGCCCCCGCAATAATCGGGACCGAAGCAATCAGAGTGTCAGGAATGTTCCGGCATCCCTGGTCAGGATGCGCGTTTTCTTGCCGACCAGTTCCTCCCAACCGAGCCTGTGTGTCTACAGCTCAAGATAAATTTCGGCGAGGCAGTTTCCGGAAACTTTTCTTCGCGGAACTTAGGTCTAATTTCGACAAACAGTCGGGATGAACCAGATTTCCATTCCGGTCAAATGAGGAGCTTTTAATTGTGACGGGCTTGCCGCATATGGGACAGACGAAAGGGCTGGGACCGCTTCTGGGCATATCTCATGGATTATCGGCGGATCTATTGAAATCTTCATCAGTTCCGTATTGCACATTTGTCTCTACTTACTTTTATCCAGCTATTTGTATGGCGGCTAATCACTCCCCTAAACGGGATTGGGTATGCGGCATTAGCGCCGGGACGCGGCGATGGAGGCATGTTGTAACTCTTTCCGCTAAAAATTCGCGCCGCGGGGCCTGCCCATCCCGCCCCGCTGAAATCGTATTTCCTCCTCACTGCTACAATTCCATGTTTCGTACAACTTGGGGCACGCCCATTTAGCTCCGCGAACTTACAGGACTACATTCACGTACTGTCTTGTGGGGAGAGCTGTGGCTGGGACTTGAAAGGCAGGTTCCTCACTACTCATGCCCTTCCTAAGCGGAAGGGCAGGTTCCGGTCGGAATGGCAAGCGGTTGTTGGGAACGATGTGGTGGGGAACGATAAGGGTCTCGAATGGAAGACGTTCAGGTAGTCGCGATGCTGGTTCGCCGGTGTATTGCCGGGGACGCCGCTGCCTGGGAAGAAATCGTCCAGACCTACCAGCGGCGTATTTATAACATTTGCTATCGCTTCGCTGGATCGTCAGACGACGCCGAAGACCTGGCACAAGAAGTATTCATCAAGATGTACCGCACGCTGGCGAGCTATGACAGCTCCAAGGGCGCGTTCGTCACCTGGGTGACCACCATCACCCGCAATCTTCTGGTGGATCATTTCCGCAAAACCAAGCAAGACCGCATCACCGATTCCCTGGATGCAACCACCTCAGCTCACGAGGACGCCCAACCGCTGAGTGAGCAAATTCAGGACCAATCCGCCCCGCCGGATCAGCGGGTCCGCAGCCGGGAGGTGCAGGAAAGCGTCCATGCCGCCCTGGCCAAGCTCTCACCCGAGCTCCGTGAGGCAGTCATTCTAAGGGACTTACAGGATTTTGACTACCGCGATATCGCCACCGTTTTGAAGGTACCGGAGGGGACTGTGAAAAGTCGAATAAATCGTGGCCGGGCGGAACTTGCGCGGCTCTTGCAACGTACCTATAGGCAGGTGATGTGATGCCAGATCACACAAAAAACGATCAGACAAAAAACGGAATGCAGGGTCACGAGCTGCTTTGCTCGGACTTCGAGGGCTTGCTCACGGACGCGCTTGACGGCGTCCTGACGGGCACTCAACTCGACCGTTTCCAGGCCCACTCGCGGACTTGTTCCGCCTGCGGGCCGCTGTTCGCCGAAGTCACGGCGGGCCGCAACTGGCTGAAGGATCTCGCGGAGGTGGAGCCTCCAGTCAGTCTGGTCAATAACATCCTGGCATCCACAACGGGCGTTGACTCCCAACGCCTGCGGGTAAACGTATCCACGCAGCAGCATCGCGTGTCGTTGGTGGAGCGCATGCAAGCCTGGCTCTCAGGGGCGATGCAGCCCATCTGGGGGACGGTCCGGCAGCCGCGATTTGCCATGTCGTTTGGCATGGCATTCTTCTCGCTGTCGGTGGCCCTGAGCGTACTCGGCGTCAAGCCCGCCGATTTACGTTCTATCAGCTTGCGCCCTTCGGCCGTGCGGCACGCTTATTACAACACGCAAGCCCGCGTTGTCCGGTACTACGAAAACATCCGGTTCGTTTATGAGGTGGAGTCGCGCCTGCGTGAACTCAAACGCACGGTGGCTCCTGCCGAAGCCGCACCGGCCAAGAAAGACCACAAGAACGACACAACACAACAGCCCGAGCAGAAGCAGGATCGCAACTATAGCCAGAATGAAAACCATCTCATTCTGGCGGGCGCTCCGCTGGGTCCATCTGTAGACGCACTGCCTGTAGTGTCGGTGACCACGTACAGGAGGTTGGTATGAACTGCGCCACACATAACGACATTGCCGCAGTCGCGTTCTGCCGCACTTGCGGCAAGCCGCTCTGCGGTAATTGCACCCGCGACGTCCGCGGAGTGATTTACTGCGAGCCCTGTCTCGCAGCCCGACTGGAGGGCACCGCCCCGGCAGCGGGGTTTGTGCCTCCGCAAGCTACCTATCAACCGGTCGTTGATCCTGGCTTAGCACCGAGAATACAAACCGGACCGAGTTCAGGCCCCAACCCGGCAGTCGCCGGCATCCTCGCCGGATTTTTTCCCTTCGGCGTGGGCGCAGTGTACTGCTCGCAATATGCCAAGGGACTGGCACATCTGTTTGTGTTTGCTCTGCTAATCTTTGCCGCCAACCACGCGCGGGGATGGGAGGCATTGTTCGGCATCAGCCTCGCATTTTTTTACGTTTATCAGATCATCGACGCCGTTCGCACCGCGAAAGCGCTACAGGCCGGACAGCCCGCACCCGATCCCATGGGCTTAGGACAAGCCTTCAGCATGGGCGACAAATTCGACACCTCAAAGATTCCCGTAGGCGCAGTTGTCCTCATCGGGCTGGGCGTGCTGTTCCTGCTGCACACCATGGGCATCATGGAGTACGGCTTTGAACGCTTCTGGCCGCTGATTCTGATCTTCCTGGGCGGATGGATGTTCTACCGCCACTGGGAGAGTTCTCGCCGAGTCTGCACTTGCGGACGCTGCAGCACGCGCTGGCTGATGGGCCCCTCCATGGTGCTCACCACCGGAATCTTATTCTTTTTCCACACCATGAACATTGCGGACCTTGACCGCACCTGGCCAGCATGGATCCTGGTAGTCGGCGTGGTCAAACTGCTGCAAAGCAGCGCATCATCTGTAGGACATGTCGGACCGTTGCCGCCGGGGCCTGGGGTTATCGCTCCACCGCCGCCGGCCGCGCCGATCAACCCAAACCCAGACTCAACTTCGTCTTCCGGGGAGGTGACCCATGTCTAACCCGGTTCCATATCCCGTACAGGCGGCACCGCCGCCGCTGCGTCCGCGCCGTCGCTCTTTCGCCGGACCGTTCGTGCTGATTGTCCTCGGCGTCGTCTTTCTGATGGGCAATCTGCACATGCTCTCCTGGAAGCGGCTGGGCACGATGTTCGCTCACTACTGGCCCGCGCTACTGATTCTCTGGGGCGTGATCAAGCTCATTGAGTATCAGCAGGCTCAGCGCGATGGCTTGCCCGCGCGTGGCATCGGTGCCGGCGGAGTCTTCATGGTCATCTTCATCGTCGTGTGCGGACTCATCGCCACTCAGGCGTCCCGCTTCAACTGGGGCGAGATTCGCGACAACATGAATATCGACGACAATGACATCAACAATCTCTTTGGCGAGACTTTTAATTACGACGATCATCTGGAACAAGACTTGCCTGCCGGCGCGAGCAGTCTCCGGGTGAATGATGATCACGGCGCGGTTCGCGTTAGCTTCTCCAACGACAACAAGATCAGCGTCACTGTGCGCAAGCGCGTTGGCGCCGAGAATCAGGGCGACGCCGACAAGTACAACACGGAAACGAAACCAGTCATCTCCGCCACCGGCGGCCTCATCACCCTCGATGCCAAGACTCAAGCTGCCGGCGAGCACGGCGTGCAGAGCGATCTCGACATTTCTATTCCGCGGAAAATGGATCTCCACATCACCTCACGCCGCGGCGATGTCTCCGTCACTGGACGCGATGGCGACGTGGAAATCAACAACCAGCACAGCGACGTCACCGTGGAAGACGTAACCGGCAACGTGAAGCTGCAATTGGACAAGAGTTCCGCAAGGGTCGAGCAGATCACCGGCGACCTCCACATCGGCGGCCACCTGAACGAAGTTTCCGTCTCTGACATTAAAGGCGGAGCTCAACTTGATGGCGACTTCGGCGAGAGCGTCAAGCTTTCCCGTATCACCAAACCGGTCACCTTCAAGTCGTCGCGCACCGATCTGGAATTCTCGCGCATCGATGGCGATCTCGATTTGGACTCCGACGATCTGCACGCCGACAAGATCACCGGCCCGCTTCACCTGAGCACCCGCTCCAAGCAAATTCGCCTGGACGATGTTTCCGGAGACGTCCGCCTGCAAAATGAAAACGGCGGCATCGAAATTTCCATGCGCTCGCTGGGCAATGTCCAGATCGATAGCCGCAACGGCGCTATTAATTTAAGCGTGCCCGACAAGGCCGGATTCCACATCGATGCCCGCACCCGCGACGGCGAAATTCACTCCGACTTCCCCGAAGTGAAGGTCGACAGTACCGATCGCGAATCGAAGGCCAGCGGCAGCGTGGGCAACGGCGCCTCGCATATCGTCTTGAACAACGAACACGACGGCATCGAGATTCGCAAAGCCTCGTCTCATGCCGCCTCGGCCGCACCGGAAGCGCCGCCTGCGACCCCGGCCAAGCCTCCTCGCGCCCTGCCGCCGCCAAAGGCGAAGGTCGAACCCACGGAGAATTAACCGCCGCTGACGAATGCCGTGCCAGTGCTTGGCTATGCCAAGCACTCGGCGCACGTACCCCACCTAGGTGCGATTCCATTCTTTGCCTTTCCGCCTTCCCATCTGCGAAACTGACCCTGTCTCCCGCCGCAACTGAGAACTGAGAACCGAGAACTGAGAACTGCTTCATGGGACGCATCCACGTACTCTCCGAGCAAGTCGCCAACAAGATCGCCGCCGGCGAAGTGGTGGAGCGTCCTGCCTCGGTGGTAAAAGAATTGCTGGAGAACGCCCTGGACGCCGGCGCCACCCGCATCAAGATCAACATTGAAGCCGGCGGGAAAAAGTTGATTCAAATCGTCGACAACGGATGCGGCATGGTGCGCGACGATGCCATGTTGGCCTTCGAGCGCCACGCCACCTCAAAATTAAAAGACGCTGAAGATCTTCTGAGCGTGGCCACACTCGGATTCCGCGGTGAAGCCTTGCCCTCCATCGCTTCCGTCTCACGCCTGCATCTTGAAACCCGCGATGCCGGCTCTGCCAGCGGCACCATCCTCGAAATCAACGGCGGCAAGATGGCTCGCGTAGAAGAAGCCGGACTTCCCGAAGGCACTTCGATCACGGTGCGCGATCTCTTCTTCAATACCCCGGCGCGCAAGAAGTTCCTCAAAGCGGAGTCCACCGAACTCTCGCACATCGCGTCGCTGGTCACGCATTACGCGCTGGCCCATCCCGAAAAGCATTTCGAGTTGCACTCCGCCACTAACGCCATCCTGGTCGCGCCCCCGGTCGCGGGATACAGCGAGCGCGTCTACCAGGTCTTCGGCAAGGAAACTCTTGACCAGCTAATTCCGGTTGCGGCGCGGCAAGCGCTCGAGCACGTCGGCCTGCCCCAGCCTCCGCCCTGGCGGCGCAAAGAAAAAGAAGAACAGGACGAAGACGCGGCCCCCACCGATCCCGGCGAGATGCGTCTGCACGGCTTCGTCTCCAAACCCGAAATCCAAAAGCTGAATCGCAATTCGATCTACGTCTTCGTCAACGGACGCCTGATTCGCGACCGCCTCGTGCAGCACGGCCTTACCGAAGCTTACCGCAACATCATTCCGCCTTCGGTGTATCCGGTCGTACTGCTGTTCCTCGAATTGCCTCCGGGCGAAGTCGACGTCAACGTGCATCCTTCGAAGACTGAAGTCCGCTTCCGCCAACCCACGTTGATGCACGACTTCGTTCGCGACACCGTGCGCGCCGCTCTGATGAAAGCGCGGCCCGCGCCTCAGTTCACCACCGAGATTCGTGCGCATGCCACGGCGAGTTCAGGACTGACGCCCGGTGCCCGCGAGTGGGAGCCGCCCTCCGACCTCGACGCCGTTGTAAGCGCACCCGCGCGCACCTTTTATGATCCCGTCGGCGGCGCGGGATTCGCCCTGCAAGCCCCCGTGCCTCCGCCCGCCTCCGCGCGCTTCCAGTTCGAAGGCGGAATCGCCGTGGAAGCCAACGCTGCCATCCCTGCCGCCCGCGGACTCGAATCCAGCTTTGCCGACGCCGTTCCTGAAACCATTCCCGACAACGGCTGCGCCCCCTCCATTGACCCCGGCAATGAAGAAGACTCCACCTTGGCCGCGCTCTCCACGCTGCGACCGCTGGGTCAGATTCGTAACTCGTTCATTCTCGCGGTCAACGAAGACGGCCTCTGGATCGTCGACCAGCACGTCGCCCACGAGCGCGTGCTCTTCGAACGGATCCTGAAGCAACGCGCCACGCAAAAAGTCGAAAGCCAGCGCCTTCTGATGCCCATCGTGCTCGAACTCACCCCCGCGCAGCAGGCCATCTTCGCTGAGATCGCCGAGGAACTGCAGCACAATGGCTTCGAAGCCGAACCCTTCGGCGCGCGCAGCGTTGCCGTCAAAGTCGCCCCTGCCGGAGTGGACGCCGCCGCGGTCGAGAAGATGCTTCATGAACTCCTCGATCAAATCTCCCGCGAAGAGCAATCGCTCAACCTGGAAAAAATTCGCAGCCGCATCGCCGCTTCCATCGCCTGCCATGCCGCCATCAAAGTCAACATGCCCCTTGAGCAAAATAAAATGGACTGGCTGCTCGCCGAACTGGCCAAAACCGACCACCCCATGTCCTGCCCCCATGGCCGCCCCGTCGTTCTGCGGTATTCTGTAAAGGACATTCAGAAAGCGTTCAAGAGAATTTAGATCAGAGCTCTCAGCTATCAGCCTTCAGCTCAACCAAGACGCCGACGGTCGAGCTTTACTGATGGCTGAAATCTGATAGCTGACAGCTCCCCTATGACCGAACAAGAACTCTACGACCTCCGCCGCGCCAAATGGCGTCTCGATGGCAAGCCCATTCGCACCATCGAAGAGGCACGCGCCTTTGTCGGCGACGTCGGCTTTTGCCTGATGTATCCCGTGCGCCCCGCCGTACCTGTGCCTACGTTTATCGGAGCGTGTGTGGGCTCCGACACGCGCCTTCCCACCTGGCAGCACGCCTACTCCGACAAGCGCGCCGTCGCCGCCACCGAGTTTATGGTGCGCCTGCTGCGCGAGCGCTCCGCCTACGAGGCCAGCATCTTCGAGGAGAACAATCCATTTCTGGTGGGAGCTTCGGCGTTCCCGTTCTTCTACGCGCTGATCGGCGAACGCAATCCCAAACTCGCACCCAAGCAGGGACCGCGCTCCACCTACTCTCCGCTGGCCGCCGACGCCTTCGAGGTCATCACCCGCGACGGCCCGCTGTCTAAGCAAAAGCTGCAGGAGACTCTGGGCAAGAGCATCTCAATCCCCGCGCTGGACAAAGCTCTCGGCGAGTTGCTGGCCAAGCTGCGCATCACCCGCGTCGACTACAACCCCAAAGAAGGCTCGTTCTGGGACGTGCTCTACCGTTGGTCGCCCGATGCGGTGAAAGAAGGCGTGAATCTTTCCATGCAGCAGGCGCTCTCCGCTCTGCTCTATAAATATCTCGACTGCGTCATTGCCGCCGACCAGGCCGAACTCGAAAGCTTCTTCGGAAAGTTCGTGGCACGCTCGCGCGTGAAAGAAGCGGTGAACGCCCTGCTGGCCGCGCGCGAACTCAGCTTCATCCACGTCAGCGGCCGCTCCATGCTGCACATCACGCCGGAGAAAGAAGCCGCCGCGCCGAAAGTTCTGCTGCCGCCGCGCCAGTTCCCGCGGCCGCGTCCTGCATCACGACCCTCGTCACGCCCATCTGGATTTTCTAACGCGCGTCCCGCCGGACGACCTTCTGGCCCTTCTAACGCACGTCCATCAGGCCGCCCAAGCGGACCGCCGCATGCAAGACCGTCGGGACCCTCCTCTGGCCGCCCTTCCGGACCTTCCACCCCGCGTCCCGCTGGACCGAACTCAGGAAGGCCGCGCACGTTCTCGCGTCCACGCCCGAAAAGCGGAGGAACTCGTTGAACTTCCGGGACGCCATCGAGAAAGATGGTTTTGCGATTGTTCCCGCCGTTTTGTCCAACGTTCAGGTCCGACAATTGTCAGCAGACATCGCCGCCTGCCATCCGCCACGCAGTCGAGCCGGCTCTCGCCACGTTCTAAATTTGGATCCGGTCGCCAATTTGGCGAACCAGGCAAGCGTCATCGAACTGGCGCGCTCCGTGCTTGGCCCATTCGCGTTCCCCTTTCGCGCAACTCTGTTCGACAAATCAGCAACTTCGAACTGGCTCGTTGTTTGGCATCAGGATACGGCACTGCCACTTCGAGAGCGTCGCGAGGTTGCAGGCTGGGGGCCTTGGTCAACAAAGGATGGACTTGCCTATGCACACGCCCCTACCGACGCCTTGTCGAAAGTTGTTGCCTTACGAATCCATCTGGATGACTCCACCACGCTGAACGGCCCACTACGAGTGCTTCGCGCGACTCATGCGTTAGGTGTGCTCGAAGATGAGCAGGTGCATCAGTTGGCCACAGAATCTTCTCCGGTTGAGTGCCTGGTGCCTGCCGGAGGAATCTTGGCCATGAGGCCGCTGCTGATTCATTCTTCTTCCAAGTCCAGGTCAGCCGCCGACCGACGAGTTCTTCACATCGAATACGCTGCAGACTTGAACATCGCGGCCCCTCTGGATTTAGCAATCACCTGAACCGCCGTTGCGTAAATCACCGTGTACAATCGTCTACTTGCACCTTGACTGATGTCCGACAAATTCCCCAATCCGCCAAACTCTCGCAAGCTGATCATCGCCATCGATGGCCCCGCCGGAGCCGGCAAGAGCACCATCGCCTCCCGCCTCGCCCGCAAGCTTGGCTACGTGAACCTGGAGAGCGGCGCCATGTATCGCGCGCTAGCGCTGAGAGCCATCGACAGCGACGCTTCCTTCGACGACGAAGCCGTCCTGCTCAAGCTGGCGCAGGACTCGCGCATTCAGCTCGAACCCACGCTGAACGGCAATCGCACCCTGCTGAACGGGCATGATGTCTCCGCCCGCATCCGCGAGCGCGATGTCACTGAGGCCGCCTCGCGCGTGTCGGTGCATCCCCGGGTGCGCGCCTGGATGGTCGACCGCCAGCGCGAGATGGGCGCCCACGGCGGCATTGTGATGGAAGGCCGCGACATCGGCAGCAAAGTTTTTCCCGACGCCGACCTGAAGATTTTTCTCGACGCCGACCCTGTCGTCCGCGAACAGCGCCGCATGCAGCAGCAGCAAATTAAAGGGGATGTTGCAGAGAAAGTAGCCGCCGACCTGCGCGAGCGCGATCACCGCGACCGCACCCGCGCCGCTTCGCCGCTCATGGCGGCAGAAGACGCAGTGGTCATCGATTCTTCAAAGTTAAGTGAAGAAGACGTGCTGGCTCGCGTGGAAGAGTTAGCTCAAGTGAAGCTGAGCGGGAATTAAAAACGCCCTGTCATCGTGAGCGAGGAATTTGCTCTGCGATCAGCAAAGCAAATCCGCAGTCGAAGGATCCCTACTATCGTGCACGGTCGCGCGGCCGCTAAAGGATTCCCCATCACTGCTGCGTGCTCTTCCTCACCGCAATCCCCAACTCCTTCAACTGCTTCTCGCTCACCGGAGTCGGCGCATCCACCATCAGATCCACGGCACGCGCCGTCTTGGGGAATGGAATCACTTCGCGCAGGCTCTCCGCGCCCGCAAGAATCATCACGATGCGGTCGAGGCCCAGCGCAATGCCGCCGTGAGGAGGCGTGCCGTATTCCAGCGCTTCGAGGAAGAAGCCAAAGCGCGCCTGCGCTTCTTCTTCGTTCATGCCGAGGGCGCGGAAGATTTGGCTCTGCACGTCCTTGCGATGAATACGAATCGATCCCGAACCCAGCTCCGTGCCATTCAGCACTACGTCGTAAGCCAGCGCCCGCACCGCGCTCAACGGCGACAGCGGATCATTCAACGCTTCCACGCCCTCTTCCAGCAACTTCATATCCTGCTCATGCGGAGAAGTGAAAGGATGATGCGCCGCATTCCAAATCTTCTCCCCCTCGTCCCACTCAAACATGGGGAAGTTCGTCACCCAGAGAAAGCGGTAATCCTGCGCGGCGTCGCCAGTCTTCTTAAAGATGCCATGCTTCTCGGCATACTTCTGCGCCAGCGCCAGACGCAGCGCACCCGCTGAAGAGTAAATTGCCAATTCTTGCGGCGTGACTTTTCTGTTGGATGCAGTCGCCCTTCCCGCAACCGTCTGCGCGGACCCCGCGACCAGCACGATCAAATCACCCTCCGCCATTCCAGTCTTCTTCGCGATGGCAGCGGCAGCTTCAGGAAATTTATTCTGAATGCGCTTGAAATCTTCATACACGCGAGCGCCGCCCTTGGTGTGGAACATGGGCTTGATGTCGTCGCGCTCTTTGCGCGAGAGTTCTCCGACTTTGGGCGTGAGAATCGCGATCACCGGCAGGCTGGCGTTGATGGCGAGTTCCTGCAAAGTCTCCGCCGTGAAACATTCACGCACATCGGTAAATGCCGGCAGGCGCAGATCGGGCTTATCGATGCCATACAGCCGGATGGCTTCGTCGTAATCCATGCGCGGAAACGGCGTTTTGATCTGCGACCCTGCCGCCGCAAATGCCGCGGTCAGAAATCCCTCCACCACTTCCCACACACGCTCCGCCTGCGGATACGACATTTCCAAATCAATCTGGGTAAACTCCGGCTGGCGGTCGGCGCGCAAATCTTCGTCCCTGAAGCAGCGCACGATCTGGAAATATTTATCGAAGCCAGAGATCATCAAAATCTGCTTGAACAACTGCGGCGACTGCGGCAGGGCATAGAACGTCCCCGGCTGCACCCGGCTCGGCACCAGATAATCGCGCGCCCCCTCCGGCGTAGAGCGCGTCATGAACGGAGTTTCAATTTCAAAAAATCCCTGATCCGATAAATAATCGCGAATCGCCTTCGCCACCTTATGCCGAAGCGCAATGTTGAACTGCATCACGTCGCGCCGCAAATCGATGTAGCGATACTTCAGCCGTGTCTCTTCATTAGTCAGCGAAGTGTCGGACGGCAGGAACGGCGGCAGTTTCGATTCGTTCAGGATGCGCAACTCTTCCGCCACCAACTCCACCTCGCCCGTAGGCATATTTGGATTAATGGTGTTGGCATCGCGCAACTTCACTGTGCCGATCACGGCGATCACATATTCATTCCGCAGCGCGTTGGATTTTTCATGAATGGCCGCGTCCCGCTCGGCGTTAATCACCACCTGAGTGACGCCCGACCGGTCGCGCAGATCAACGAACAGCAGATTGCCGTGGTCGCGCCGCCGGTTCACCCAGCCCATCAGCGTGGCTTTTTTGCCGGCATCGGAGGCGCGCAGCGCTCCGCACATGTGCGTTCGTCGTAGATCGCCTAAAAAATCTAGCAAGTTGTGTCCTTAATCAGCAGAAATGTCGCAGATGGCTGAACCTAAGATTATAAACGGTGGGTGATTAAAACCGGCCACGCGGTCGACGCGGCGGGATGAACGGCAAATAGCTATTATTTCTTCGACGCTTTCCCGTCCACCGCAAGCGTCCACTTCACGCCGTCCGGCGAAGTTTCATACGTGAAATCGTACGAAGAAGACGAAGTCATCTTCATGGTGAACTTTCCCTTCACCATTTTGCCGCCCATTTTTTCTTCGTTGGTCCATGTCCAGGTATTACCGTCAACCGCGCCCGCAGAATCCACCGACTCGCCCCAACTATTGAACTCGTGGTAGGTGTAAGCCTTATCGTCGCTGGAATAGCCCATGATCGAAATGCCGGAGCCATTGCCCATGGCGCTTCTGAAATCCACGTTGCACACCAGGAAATAGGCGCCCTCCATCCAATCGCACTTCTCGGTCTGGGACATTTTTCCGCCCGGGCCCATTGGCCCTGGCTTAACCTCTCCATCTACCGTCCATGAACCGGCGAGCACGTCGAGTTTTTTCAGTTCGGGCCCGGGCTTGGGCGCTTCGCTCTGCGCTACTACTGCTGCTGTAAACGCCAGCCACGCGGCGAAAATCAATGCGGTAAGTTTCATAGAATATCTCTCACTCTTAGACGTTCCTGCTATTCATCGGAAAGCAACGGTGACTTCGAAAGCCTTACCAGTCTCCCCAGTGCGCCGCCGTCGACTGGTGGAACTTAAGCTTCCACGCTTCTCCCTGCTTCACCCATACTGAACTAAAATGCTGGTAACGCGGCGGCGGCCCCTGATCTTCCTCCGGCTTCTTACGCACAACGGCATCGTAAGTGACAATGCCCGCGTCCTCGCCCAGCGAAACAACTCTGACGTCATAAGGCATGATCTCGATCAATCCGGCGTCACCCAGATCGCCCACAGCCTCTTGTTTTTCGAGCAACTTCCCGTCGACGCCGACCAGCGAAAAATCCTCGGAGACCATGCTCCTGAGAAGCGCAGCGTCATCTTTCTTCTTAGCGGCGATCAGGTTTTTCTCGTTGGAGATCAACGTCTGCTCAAATGGGGTCAGCGGCTTCGCCGGCACTTGCGCAGTCGCGGGAGTAAAGTTTGCCGCCAGCAAAAGAGTGCAGAGTGCTAAAACCAATTTCATCAAAAGTTCCTCGTTTTAACTTGCCTGCGTCTAAACGCTAATTCCCGGCAAACCGTCAATGCTGGTTCTATTCTTGCGGGCGCGATAGTCTTTTAATCCTTCAGCGCCGCTCTTACGCGCCCACTTCTGCAACTGCTCGCGCTCGCCTTCGTACCGAAACAGCGGAACCCCGTACCCGCAGGAGTCTACAACTCGCTCTACCTCGATCACAATCACCGACCGCACGTGCTCGAACTCGGGAAAATGTTGCGCCAGGGTGGCGAACTCTGCTTCGTGTGCCTCAACCGCGCGGCCGCGCCCATAAACCCGGATGATATCGGGAGGGCAGAACATCAGGACGATCCTTCCGTTTTCCTTCAGGTGAGCGATGGTTTCCACGCCGCTGCCGTTGAAGTCAAGGTAGGCCACGGTCTTCGGATCGAGAATTCGAAACGTGTCGTGCCCCTTGGGCGAAAGGTTGATGTGCCCCTCGGCCTGCAACGGGGAGGTGGCGACGAAGAATATCTTCTGCGCTGCAATAAACGCGCGCGCCGCATCATCGATCTCGGAACGAACCTTGCCCACGATTACTCCTGAACCCTGTGCGCCAACTCCGCCCGCGGCACCGAAACCTGCTCGCCGGTAGCCAGATTTTTTAGCGCGAACGCATCCGCCTTCACTTCATTCTCACCCACAATCAAAATATATTTCGCTCCGGCTTTGGTGGCGGCTTCGAAAGATTTTTTTAGGCGAAAGCTTTCGTCTCCCAGGTCGACGACCGTGTTCTCCCGCCGCAGCGCCCGCGCCAGCCGCGCGGCTTCGCCGTTCATCTTCTCGCCAAGGGGAGCGATGTAAACATCCGGCCTCTTCAAAATGCTTTCGGTGGTTTCCTGCAGCGACATCACCAAGCGGTCTTCGCCGATGGCAAATCCGATGCCGGGAGCCGCCGGCCCTCCGAGCGCTTCAGAAAGTCCATCGTACCGTCCGCCGCCGAGGATCGCGTTCTGCGCCCCCAGAGCGCCGTGCGTGAACTCAAACGCAGTGCGGGTGTAGTAGTCGAGTCCTCGCACCAGCCGATCATTTAAAGAAAAAGGTACGCCAACTTGAGTGAGAATCTCCTGCACGGCATCGAAGTGCTTGCGGCAGCCTTCATCCAGAAACTGGCTGATGCGCGGCAGCGTTTCGATGATCGGCTGATCCTCCGGAACTTTGCAATCAAAAACGCGCAGCGGATTCGTCACCGCCCGCCGCTGGCAATCGGCGCACATCTGCCCCGCCACCGGCTCCAAAGCTTTTCGCAGCGCCTCGTTAAACCTGGCGCGATCCTCTTTGCAGCCGACCGAATTTAATTCCAGATTCCATCCCCTGATGCCGAGACGGTCGAGTAACGTGGCCAGCATCTCCAGAATTTCCGCATCCCGCGCCGGAGACTCGCCCCCTGCCGTCGACGGTCCAATGACTTCCGCGCCGATCTGGTAGAACTGCCGGTAACGCCCTTTCTGCGGACGCTCCCGCCGGAACTGCGGCCCAATGTAGTACAGCTTGCTCAACCCGCGATCCCACATCTTGTGCTCGATGTAAGCCCGCACCACGCCAGCGGTATTTTCCGGACGCAGCGTGAGCGACTGTCCGCGATCACTCTCGGCTCGCCCGCGATCCTCCCACGTATACATCTCTTTCGCCACTACATCGGTCTCTTCCCCAACGCCGCGCGCAAACAATTCCGTCGACTCGAAAATCGGCGTACGAATTTCCAGGAAGTTGTAGGCGCGAAATACCTCGCGCACCGCCGACTCCGCAAAATTCCACAGCGCCGTCTCCGGCGGCAGCAGATCTCGGGTTCCTCGCACCGCTTTAATCATGACAGTCGTTAGTCGTTGGTCGTTAGTCGTTGGCCAAGCGCAAATGCTAATTGCCGGCGTCTTTACTGGGTACTGGGTACTAGGTACTAGCTACCGCTCCCGCAAATACTCCTCTGTGTACCCCAGATAATTCCGCGCATACTTCATAATCGTTTCCTGGTCGCTGTCATCCAGCTTCCGCCGAAATTTCCCCGGCGATCCCATCCACAACGACCCCGGCTCAACCACCGTGCGCTCCGGTATTAGAGTCCCGGCAGCGATAATCGATCCCGCCCCAATCTTCGCTCCGTTCAAGATGATCGATCCCATCCCAATCAGGCAGCGGTCTTCGATGGTGCAACCGTGCAGCGTCACCGAGTGTCCCACCGTGACGTACTCGCCCAGCGTCACGCCGTACTGGTTCTTCATGCCATGCAGCACGCTGCAATCCTGCACGTTGGAATGCGCTCCGATGCGGATGGCATAGACATCGCCGCGCAGCACCGCGTTCATCCACACCGAGGCGTGCTCGCCCAGCACCACATCGCCCAGAATCTGCGCCGACTCGTCCACGTAACACGTCGCCGGAATCACCGGCTTCATCCCTTTAAATGTTCGAATCATGATCTTCTCAACGGCGACCCAATACCATATAAGGATACTGAACATAGCACGCCGCTACGTCCATTCGTAAAGCTCAAATTCCCACTCCGGCACTCATTTCAAAAAAGAACCGCCGTCCATCGCCTCAGCACATCCTTCTCATGCTACAAAAGACTCTGGTTTCCCAACCAGCGCGCTTCCGGTGATCCGCGCAGGAACTAGCCTCCGAGCCGCATCTCGACCACAGGCGGGAAAGCTATGCCTCGCGCTCTTCTCACTCTCTTTATTCTTCTCTCCACCTTGTCCTACTCTCAAGATGGAGCCACCGGAGCCATTCAAGGCGCGGTCCTCGATCCCGCAGGAAGCCGCGTCTCGCAGGCGTTCGTCGTCGCGGTAAACGCCGCCACCGGAGTTCGCTACTCCACCACTTCAGACTCCGATGGCCGCTTTTCTCTCGATCTTTTGCCGCCCGGCGACTATACGGCTCGCGCCGTGGCGCAAGGCATGTCGCCGCAAGTCACGCCGCAACTTCATGTCGACGTAGGCGCCGCCGCCCAACTCGACTTTCATCTCACCATCGCCGCCGCGCAGGAAAATGTGACCGTGAGCGGCGCTCCGCAACTGGTCGAGACCCAACCCGCCGCGGTCTCCAGCCTGATTGACCAGCGCGCCATCGGCGACCTTCCGCTCAACGGCCGCCGCTTCGGCGATCTCATGCTGCTCTCGCCCGGCGTAACCACAGATCCGCGCAGCCTCACCTCCGCCACCAACGGCGACCTCTCCTTCGGTGGCCTCCGCGGTTTCCAAAACAGCTTTCTGGTCGATGGCGGCGACTTCAACAACGCCTTCTTCGCCCAAGCCCGCGGACGCTACCGCGCTCCCTACCAGTTTTCCACCGAAGTGGTGCAGGAGTTCCGCGTCTCCTCCAACTCCTACGGCGCCGAACTGGGCCGCTCCGGCGGCGCGGTGGTCAACGTCATCACCAAGTCAGGATCGAACCACTGGCACGGCACAGGATTTTATTTTCTCCGCGACAGCTCTTTCGGCGCCGCCGACGCTTTCCTCGCTTTCAAACCCCACAACCGGCAGCAGCAGGCCGGAGGCACTGTCGGCGGCCCGCTCAAGAAAAATAAAATTTTCTTCTTCGCCGGATTCGATCAGCACTATTTTCACGTCCCCGATGTGGTTGAATTTCTGAATGGCAGCTCGCAGGTAGTTCCCCAGGCCGGCACCGGACCGTACACGCCCGGAGATTACGAGGCCAGCGATCAGGCACTCGTCTTCGCTGCCGCCGCACAACTCACCTCGCTCGCCGGAGAATTTCCCGCCGGACAGATGGGCAACTCCACTTACGCGAAAGTTGATATCAATCTTTCGCCGCGCAACCAACTCGCCGTGCGCCTCAGCACCTCGCGCTACTGGGGAGCAAACAACGTCTTCCTCGATCCCGCCAGCCCGCTCACCTACGATTCCATCTCTAACAATGGGGAAGAAACTGTCTCTACCGAAACCGGTTCGGTCGCTCTGACTAGCGGCATCTCCCTGCGCCTGATCAGCCATCTCCGAGCCCAGTTCTCCCGCGATCTACAGCAGTCCTACACCAACTCCACTGGGACACTCATCAAAATTCCCACCATCATTGACGCCATGGGCCGCTCCAATATTCTTCCCCGCGCCACCCGCGAGCACCGCCTGCACCTCGCCGAGACTCTCAGCTTCGACACCGGACGCCACGCTCTTAAATTCGGCGGCGACACCTTGCTCACCTGGATTTACGATTTTTTTCCCAGTCAACAAAGCGGGGAATATCTTTTCTACCCCATCAAGGTGGATCCCTTCACTTACGCGCCCATGGAGGCCGGGCTGCCGCTCTCGCCCCTGCGCGCCTATGCCCACGCCGTACCCAAGTACTACATTCAAAATTTCGGGCAAGCCGCCTCCCATCCCGACTCCAACGATTACGCCGCCTTCGCCCAGGATACGATTCGAGTCACCGACCACCTCGCCATCAACGCCGGTGTGCGCTGGGACCTGCAAACTTTCACCACTGCAGGATTGCTCCCCAATCCGCTCTTTCCCCCCTCAGGCAAGGTTCCCTTCAAGCCTTTCAATTTCGGCCCGCGCGTTGGCCTGGCCTATTCGTTCGGTAAAGAGCATCCACTCGTCGTTCGCGCCGGATACGGAATTTTCTACGTCCGCATTCCGCAGATTTACAACTCCGCCATCGCCACCGAAAACGGCATCACTAACGCCAGCCTTTTTCTCAATAACTCCAACTACTACGACCACCAGGTCTTTCCCGTTTTTCCCAACCCGTTGGTGACTTGCGGCGTCACGTCAGCTTCCTGCAGTCTCCCCACCGGATTCACACAAGGCGTCACCAACAACATCTCAGCCTTCGCCAGCAACTTTGTCATCCCGCGGGTGCAGCAGGCCAGCCTCACCATCGAACGCGAAGTTGCCGACCACACGACGCTTGCGATCTCCTACCTCTACGTTCACGGCGAGCATTTGATTCGCGCGCTGGATGTAAACCTCCCTCCGCCCGTGGCGCTCAATTATCCGCTCTTCAATTCCACCGGCTCCATCTTTCAGGGCGGATACTACACCGTGGATTCCTTCGCCACCTGGCAATTCACCAGTTCGCTCACCTGCCCCTTTCCGCCCTGCATCAATCCGCTGGGACGCCCGATCGCCCAACTCGGAGCCATCGACGAATTCCAGAGTGCCGCCTCCAGTCTCTACAACGGAGCTACCTTCACACTCAACCGCCGCATGGCTCGCGGCACATACCTGCGCGTCTCCTACACCTACGCCCACGCTATCGATGACGGTCAGGATGCCCTCGTCGCTGGCTCTCCGGCCACGGTGCAGAATTCCTACAATCCCACCGGAGAGCGCGGCCCCAGCGTCACCGACCAGCGCCATCGTTTGACCGCAGCCTTCTCCGCCGAACCCCGTCCCTTCCACCGCGGACACGAACTGCTCGGCCATGTCTTCAACGACTGGAAGATTTCCAGCATCGTCTCTGCCGGCAGCGGGCGCCCGGTTAACGCGACCGTCTCCGGCGATCCTAACCAGGACGGCAACGACCTGAACGACCGTCTCCCTGGCTACAGCCGCAACGGCTTCACCGGACCCAACTACGCCACCACCGACCTGCGCCTTACCCGCAAGATCCATGTGTCGCAAAGCTACCGTCTCGACTTTTCCGCTGACTCCTTCAACCTGTTTAACCGCGACAACCAACGCGTCACCATCACCACCGCCGGTCTCACGGTAAATGCCACAACCTTCGTCCAGTCATATGCCGTAGCAGGCATCGCGCCGTATCCCGGCTACTACCAACTCCCCACCAACTTCCTGAAACCCAACGCCGCCTACCCGCCAAGGCAGATCCAACTGGGAGTAAAAATGGTCTTCTAATTTAATCAAATTCATTCAAGACTCTCATGCTGAGCGAAGGAGAATCGTCTGCAAAACGATCGTGCGCAGTCGAAGCATCCATACCCCCAATTTCCGCCCTCAACTCGGATGTCATTCCTGCCCTCCTTCACTCCCCACTTGACTTCCGGTCAAAACCTTGTAATAACTACTCTGTCCTTCCGGACGGGTTTGGGGGTGTGTTTCTTTGGCGGAAATTCGACTGCAAGAGGGTGAATCCCTCGAAAACGCTCTGCGACGCTTTAAGCGCAAAGTGCAGCAGGAAGACATTATTAAAGAGGTAAAACGCCACTCCTTTTACCTGAAACCGGGTGAGAAAAAACGCGTGAAAGCCGCGCTCGCTCGCAAGCGCGCTCGTAAAAAGGTTCGCAAAGAGCAAGACTAGTACTAGAAATTGAGGCAGTAAGGGTCGCCCCTTCCCCGGGCGGCCCTGCTTACTCTGACCCCCATCGGGTAAGCAGAAGCGGTAGAACTTAGCGGTATCATTTCGTTCTGTATTATAGCCAGTTGCTGTATCCACGCTCCGTTCCAGGAGCATGGTGGGCCGAGTCCAGGGGCAGTTTGAGGGGGATGTACATATCCTGTGTTTGCTCTGCGCCAGCGCTTCCCCGCGCCCGGCGGGCGCTCCACGGGCAAAGGAGAGCCATCCTCAATGGAATTTCAGGACAAGGTACTTACCTGCATCGATTGCGGCACTGAGTTTGTGTTCACCGCCGGCGAACAACTTTTCTTTCACGACAAGCAGTTCAAGAACGAACCCAAGCGCTGCAAAACTTGCAAGTCCAAGCGCGTTGCCGTCCTCTCCGCCTCGCCGAACTCTCCCGGCAATGGCCACGGCTTCACCCGCGTGGAGACTCGCGCCACCTGTTCGCAATGCGGCAAAGACACCACCGTACCCTTCCGCCCCACCCAGGGGCGTCCCATCCTGTGCCGCGAATGTTTCACACAGAAAAAAACCGCCGCGACTGCCTGACCAGCGCCACCCTTCGGGCTACTCCGGCTTGGGCGCGGCGGCGACTATGCGCTACCATAGTCGTGGTCTGTTCCCGTGCCCACTTACCACGTTGAAAATTTCGGATGCCGCGCCACCCAGGCTGACGGGACTGCCCTGGAACATCAGTTCGACGCCCGCGGCCTCTCGCGCTCGACGTCTTCGCACGCCGACCTCGTAATCCTTAACACCTGCACCGTCACAAACTCCGCGGATCAGGACGCGCGCGCCACCATCCGCCGCGTCCAACGCCAGAATCCGCTGGCCAAAATCATCGTCACCGGATGCTACGCCCAGCGAGCCCCCGAAGAAATCGCCGCCCTGCCCGGCGTCACCGCCGTGATCGGAAACTCTCACAAACACCAACTCGCCAACATTGTCTTGGACGAAATTGCAACGCCTTCGAATTTTGTACTTCTCTCCGATTTAATTCCGAAAAGCCAACGACTAACGACCAATCGCCAACGACCGCTTTACGTTTCCGACATCTTCGCCCATACAGAACTCCTCGCCGCACCGGTCTTCGAATCAAATTCCGCGAACTCCTCCGACCGCACCCGCCCCAATCTCAAAGTGCAGGACGGATGCGACAACCGCTGCTCTTTCTGCATCATCCCCAGCGTGCGCGGCCAAAGCCGCTCGCTGCCATTCCCTGAAATCATTCGCCAGGTGGAGATGCTGGTCGACGCCGGCTACCGTGAAGTCGTAATCAGCGGCATCAACCTCGGCCGCTGGGGACGTGACCTCGAACCCTCCGCCCACCACCGCTTCGAATCCCTGATTCGCGCCATCCTTGCCGATACCAATCTCGAAAAACTACGCCTCTCTTCTGTAGAACCGATGGACTGGTCCGAGGAACTGATCGAACTCATGGCTTCCTCGCCGCGCATCGCCAAGCACGCGCATGTCCCGCTGCAGTCGGGGTCGGACGCCGTTCTGCGGCGCATGCACCGCAAATATCGTCCCTGGCATTACCGCGAAAAGATTGAACAGATTCGCGCTGCCATGCCCGCCGCCGCGATTGGCGCCGACGTGATGGCCGGATTTCCTGGCGAGAGCGATGCCGAATTCGAATCGACGCACCGTCTGATCGCAGAACTGCCGTTCACTTATTTGCACGTGTTCACCTATTCCGCTCGGCCCGGCACCCCAGCGGCGGCGATGAAGCATCAAGTCCCGGCACAGGTCGCCCGCGAGCGCAATAAAATTCTGCGCGACCTCGCCGCCGAAAAAAAACTTGCTTTCATGAATTCATTCCTGGGAAATAAATTGCCCGCCATCACGCTAAGCGCCATCCACACTCGCGACGGCGTTGATTTCACCGAGGCCCTCACCGACAACTACCAAAAACTTTTTCTGCGCGGACGCCACACCCCCAACCGCTGGATCACCGCTCGCATCGAGGGCGTACAGGAAGCCACATTCTTTGCCAATCTCGCCGGACCCGCCGACTCTGCATTGCCCCTGTTCCGCTCTTCGTAAATGGGCGCCAAATTAAATTGACCCGGTGCGTCTCCGCTGTATAATCGCCTCCACTTTGGGACGATCCATCCGCTCATCGCCTCGAAGCATTCCCTCTGGAGGAACTTCATGAAGTCAATGTTTTTGCTTCTCTCCTCACTCTTATTGCTGGCGGTATTCTCTTTCGGCCAAGCCGCAGATTCAGCGGCCTCGCATCCCCAGGACCTTTCCGGCTTGAACACCCACGAAGCCCCCATGCTCGGAATCCACTGGGCACGAGGCTTTAATCCGATGGGCCGCACGCCCGGCGGAAATAACCCAAATATGACCTACCACGGCGGCGTCATCCTTCCTTCCGTCGTCAGCGAAGCCATCTTCTGGGGACCGAGTTGGAATAACAACACCTTCGTGGGCGACAAGATCACCGGCCTTGATTCCTGGTACCCTGGTTTCAGCAACTCCAACTACGCTAAAACTTCCGACGAATACACCGGATCGAACGGTCAGGTTGGTCCATCCGTTACTTACAACGGTCATGTCATCGACCTTTCGACGGCATCGAACGGCAGTTCCACCTCCGCCATCGTCGCCGAAGTCTGCAAAGAAATCAGCAATCCCGTCACTGACGGTTACTATCCTGTGTATGTCGACGTGAAGCGCGGCAACGCCGGATATTGCGCCTATCACACTTATGGCACCTGCGGCGGCAAGACTGTGCAGGTCGCTTTCTTCTTCAATCTCGATGGCGACGCCGGCTGCGATCCGCAAGATACTTCCGGCTTGCACTCGCAAGGCCTCGCCGCCCTCGCCAACGTCAGCGGACACGAACTCTCCGAAGCTCGCACCGATCCCGACAGTCCCGGCGCATGGTATGACAAGCGCGGCCAGGAGAACGGCGACAAATGCGCCTGGACCTTCAACGTTCCTCTGGTCACGTTCAGCAACAGCACCCAGTGGAAGATTCAGGGCGAGTGGTCCAACAACGCTTACAACACCGGCACTGGATATCCCAACAGCTCCGGACAAAAGGGATGTCTCGACGGCCACTAACCGAATCGCATCCCGCACATCGATTTAAAATGTTTCGTTAACCTCATTGAGTCACGCGGACCCAATGTTCGCGTGACTCAGGTTTTTACCTGAGACATCCAATCCTCTAAATTCCGCGCCCATCAACCTCTTCCACTCAAAAGTGCATCAGACTTTGAACGGTTTCCCCGGTTCCTTCCAGCACTCCTGTGACTGGATGAGCCCTTGGCACGCGGGATATACACTTCTATGCGTTTCGCCGCCCAATCCGCTTTGTTCATGATCTGCCTGCTGGCAGTTGACTCCGCCGTGGGGCAGCACTCAAACGCGAACGCGCGCAAGACCTACGCACCACCTCGCAGCGAAAGTTTCGAACTGTTTCCGCGGCCTCTCACGCTGGATGAAGGCCTGCGCATCATCAATGCCGCACTCGACATTCGCCACCAGGCGAAATTTCGCATCGACTGCTCTCACTTCGTTCACGGACTCTACGAGCGCGCCGGCTTCCCCTACACCTACGCTCCCTCCGCCGCGCTCTACGCCGGTGTCGAAGAATTCGAGCGCGTCTCCAATCCTCAACCCGGTGACCTCGCCGTCTGGCGCGGACACACCGGCATCGTGGTCAATCCCGCGCAACATTCTTTCTTCAGCCTGATGACCTCCGGCATCGGCATCGCCTCCTACGATTCTTCCTACTGGAAAAAGAAAGGCCGCCCGCGCTTCTTCCGCTATGTGCGCGCCGTTCCCGCTGACGACTTCTCCACTCCCAACTGGACCGCCTCCCGCTAACCGCTACTCACTTCCCCGCCATCGCCTCAACCGACATAACCCTCGCAGCCTGCATCTGCCTCACACGCGCCCGCTCTCGGCACGCCGCCCGCTTCAGTGCCCCTGGCGATTTCTCCCCCTCCCTCCACTTTCGCAACAAATACCAAGCCTCCAGATACCGCTCGTACTTGCTTCGCCGCCGCCACGGCGCCAGAGAAATTGCCCCTTTCTTCGCCTTCACCACCCCCGCCGGAATTATGTACCACAGATCCAGCGGAATCACATACGCCGCCACGAAATCGATCTCCTCCAGAATATGCTTCAGCCTCTTCCCTGTCGGCATTCGGCAAGCGTAAGCCCCCTTTGTTACTCGCGCCGTCGTCGATTTCACCTGCACCCGGTAGATCGCCCCTTCTTTTTCCACCATCAAGTCATAGGGAGACGTGTTCCCCCAAGGCTTTGACACCCGAAAGCGTTGCTCCGCCGCCCGTGCCAGAAACCGTATCTCCGCCCACTCTCCCCGCTCCGAGGAATTCATAAACTGATTGATCCATCCCATCGCCGTCTTCGCCTCCAAAAACAAAAGGCGCGACCGGTTCCATCCGCAAGATGGGGTCGCGCCTTTTCGATTTTTCTGAAATTTTTACCCTATATTTCTATTATATCAACCCGCATAGGGGTCACCCGCCACATTAGCCAACTTTATTTTCCCTTTGCCTGCCATCACTTACCCGGAATTCGGCGTCTTTTGCCTCTTGACAAGTTTTTCTCAAGTTGAGAATCTTTCGTAATTCCGAGCTCGTGTAATCCTTGAGCGCAGCAACCGAGTCGCCTTACGAATCGGTGCAGAGTCGAAGGATCCCTTACCCGCCCGAGCCACAACAGGCCCGGCAAGGCTTTCCTGCCAAGGCCTTCCTTTCTGCCCCCGCAATCTAACCCACCGGCATACCCAGGGTTGTGGCGGGAGTCCGAAATACCCACCCTTTGCAAGAGGCGCTTAAGGATAGGGAAGCCTCCGCCAACCTTCATTGTCTTACTCAAAGCGTTCGTCCGGCTCCATGTGAGCCGGGGGTCTCATTTGCTTCGATGCAGCAATCGCCTGCAAGAGCCTCGCTTTTTCGTTCTTAGCGAACTCGGATACTTCAGGGTCCGCGTGGGTAGCCAAGTCATCGAGCAGTCGTAAGTCCGATTGCGCGCTCTCAGATGGCGGCGCATCCCAGGCCGGCAGACGGAATTGCCGAATGAATTTTCTTATCACCTGGACGCGATCTGGCGATTTCTCGATGGTCCTGCGTGCGATTTCCGCCCACTGAGGACCGTCCGTATCGCGTCTGATCGCAGCTATGCCCCCTGCTACGATCGGATAACGCACATCGGGTAATTCGTCGCACCAACGAAGGAGTTCCTCCTCCGGGATCACCCCGAAGGTGTGCGGGTGCAACAGATCAGAATTTTCCAAAATTCTGACGCCAGTCCTGATCAGTTGCGCGTCACCGTCGCCGCATAGGGCTTGTAGGACGCCGAGAGGCTGGGTGCTGAAAAAAACCTGTAATAGCTCACGATGGCCATACACAGACGCTTCGAATCTGTGGACGGCGTCGCGTAGCTTGGTGCAGATCTCGCGGACAGTCGCAGCGCCGTTGCCTCCAAGTAGGCAGTGCCTTCCGACAATCTGCAGCCTCTGTGCGAAGTTAGGGTCCGTGGTTCGGGTGACGGGGAGCCGACGCATTAACTCGCACCCAATTCCGACAAAATCCTCGGGCGAGATACTACCTCGGTCAGAAAATAGCCTCATATAGAGAATCTCGACGGCGACATAAATGCCGTCGCTGTGGTCAGAAATCCTCGACAACAACGTCCTGAAGTCCGGACCGCCGAGGCCGTCTGTTACTCGCCCTGCTTCTAGCGCCAGGTAATTGGCGATGGGGGCCTTGCCCAGCTCCAACGAGAGAAGAAGCCTACGAAGTCCTTGTTCGTTAATCTCGCCGATCCCAGTTTCCAGCGGGGGGTACCACTGCGCGAGCGCGTCATCGTGGATTGCATCGCCCAGCATGGCTTCCGCGAGCGCTGGGTTTTTTTGATGGAGACCGTTCAGAAATCCGCGGAACACCCATGGAGTCGCTCCTTGCACAGGAACTGGCCGCAACTGGGCTACCAACTGTCTCCAGATTTCGGCTGGGGCATCGGCGCCTTGCGCCAATCCGCGCCCAAAGTTCCAAATTTGATCGCTCCTCGTGCGGACTAACTCTGGAAGAAGCTCTGTGAGCGCGCCGCTATCCGCCGCAACACTCACACCAAGCTCGTAGGCAGTATCTTGCAATCGAGACATCGCGGACTCGATGCTCTCGTTGCGGTCGCCCACTAGGGGAATTCCAACAACTGACCCGGATTCCGCCAAAACGATCGAGCGCACTCGTTGAATTGTCCCCCGCGGCTGAAGGAGCGCCTCAATCCCGGCAAGGTTTTTAATTACCTCGGGGGTGAACCCCTTGGAATCGTAATACTCTATTTGCCGCACGGCGGCCCATCCCTCGCTCCAGAAGACTTTTTGCGAGATCGAGTTGCAGATGCGTTCTAGGTCCTCATACATCAGGGCTCCCGTCCAGAGTCCGCGAATATTGTCCGCGATAATGGTGCGTACTCGTGAAGCCTCTGGGTGGCTAGAGCACGCCAAGTCCTCAGCCAGCCTTAGAAATCGACTGAACCACTTGACCACTGCCTCCCTGGTGTCAGGCCAGTAGCCGTAGTCTCGTGAGCGCGCCCCAAATCCGAAGTTTAGGACGGGGCTGAAATTCCACGCGGTTATGGCGGCATCCAGCGCTCTCAAGCCCAATTCGCATTCTGTCGGCTCGGTCGAGTCTAATAACGACCGAATTACTGATTCCCTCTGCTCCGGAGATGCGTGAGTGCCCGACAGTTGAATTAGGAAAAGAGAGCCGAGAGCTTTGGACGCTTCGTTTGCGTTTCGGCCGATAGATGCCCGCGATCCTTCCGCATCTGCGACAGCAGTCTTGGCGAGCAGCGCCACGGATCTTTCGAAATGCTCGGCTTCGTATGCAAGGGATACAAGCACAGGCACGTAGCGCGCGCATTTCTTGGCCGGTTCATCGCTTGCGGACCCGAGCACAGCTCGTTCGAGCGCCAATAGCGTGGCCTCCGGGTCGACTGGTGCTATGTTTCTGAACATACTTTCGCCCAGATCGTTGAGTTCCAAGACGTCAGCTAGCAAGCCGCCGACTTCAAGCCAGCCCCTGACGATTTGCTGCGCCTCCGCCGAGCCATCGAGATGGCCGAGCCTCTTGGAAAAAGACCTTAAAAGTCTTGGCGCTTCGTTGATTAAATATTTTTCGATTACGGGGGCTGGGATATTTTGGAGTGCTCGGGCCGCCAAGCGATTTGCAATTGCTTGGGGAAGGACGGCGCGCCAGACGCCTCGTCGCTGGACTAAGCCGCGACGACCCAGTTCGACGGCACTCTGAAACATTTCTTTGGCATTCTTTCCTACGACGGTCCCTAGACGGAAGAGCTCGGCTTCATCGCCTTCTGAAACATCTTCTCCCTGGAACGAATAGACAAGCGACAGACCTTGCGCCGCCATCAAAAGCGACTCACTTGGCCCGTGTCTTTGCTCGAACAACCGTTTGAAGAGGTCGTCATCCGACATCCCGGCAATCGTCTCTTCGCGGAGAACAGTTTCGGCTAGGGCGATTGCGATCCGTGCGTTTCCGCCGGAAAATCGAGCAATTATGTGAAGATCGGGCCATGACAAGTAAGGGAACCGCTGCTTCAATAGCTTTTCGATCAAGGCATCTGAGGACGCCACCAGTTCGAAAACTTCGGTTCCCTCGGGCTGGTCCTCGCGAATGTCGTACTCGACCGTAACCACGCTCACGGTGCTCTCGGGCACCCGGCACGCATCAGAGACACGCCGATGGAGCTCAGGCGGACAGTTGTCCACCACGATAATTGCACGCGATCGTGACGCAATCAGGTTCTGAACAAGGGTTGCGGGCGAGGGGTCTGGTCCGTCGGCCACATCTGTGTAATGCGCCAGGGCGGGATTAAGGCTCGAACCACCCACGCGGTGGTCGAAAAGGGCCTGCACAAATCTCGTCTTTCCAACTCCCGATAATCCCACGAGGCGGACGACACCACCGGGGCGGCGCAGTCGATCGCCAATTCGTTTAATGCCCTCCACTGGGGACAGACCCGACTCCGAGGTCTCGGTGTCCGTACGAACACGATGTGTGTCGTCAAGCAGATACTCGCCTTCTAGCCCGTCAGGCGCGTAAGCCCAGGCTTCGTATGAGCGCCAACCCGGTACCGCACGACCGATTTTGCTCCTGACCCAGAGAACCATGCCTGCGTGATCAAGAATCCAACTCGCTACACGTCCCCGGTCGTAGAAATCTAGCGCAAGGTCTTTCGCGTTTGGAAGATCATTCACAGCTTCCTGCATCGCGTCGTGTCTGTTTCGAAGAGTAGTGTCGGAAGTTGACTCCGCACTTACGACAATGTAGGCGCCCGATCGGTTCGCCAGATCCTGAATAATCGGCCGCAAAACGCCTTTCGGCCGCATCTCCTCTAGAATTTGGGAGCGCGGCATGGGGCTCTTTTTCACCTGAAATCCGGTCTGTGGGCGCGGCACGAAGCCCTCGACGGTTTCTCCTTCCGCCAAGGCGACACGAACGTCGAGTCCTCCGTCTGCCGAGTTCTGATGGCCACTCCACGTCACCGCCGCGGCAGACAATCCCCGCGATCTAAGCTCTGACTCGCAAAGCCGACCAATCAGGGTGCGAAGGTCCGTATCGTTCAAAAGCGCGACATCGTCTGGCGTGATCTCAAGCATTCTCGTCTCGTTACGCTGAAGGAACAATCATATATGTCCGGGGCCCGAGTCAGTTCCTACTTTCTTCCTACTGGAAAAGAAAGAGACGCCCGCTGTTCTCCCGCTACATACGATCAGTCACGGACGACGACCGTTCCAAGTGAGGCTGGATCGTATCGCGCTGAGGTAAGGTATTGGTCGTCCCCATGCTATAATTTCCTATTCCCAGTCGCTACCAGCGCGGAGGACCGTATCGATAAACGTTTTATCCGAACCAATGACCGCATCCGTGCCCGTGAAATTCGGGTGATCGGAGACGAAGGCGAACAGATTGGCGTGATGCCTCCGTTTGAAGCGCTCAAATTGGCCCGCAGCAAAAATCTGGACCTGGTTGAGATTTCGCCCACCGCGCAGCCTCCCGTGTGCCGCATCATGGATTACGGGAAGTACCTGTACCAGCAGGAAAAGAAAGACCGCGAGGCCAAGAAGCATCAGAAGACGATTACCGTAAAAGAGGTCAAGTTCCGCATCAATGTGGACGACCACGATTACGAGACGAAAAAGAATCACGTGCTGCGCTTTCTGGATGGCGGCGACAAAGTAAAGGCCACGATTTTTTTCCGCGGCCGCGAAATGACGCGCACCGGTTTGGGTAGACAAATCCTGGAGCGGCTGATTAAAGACGTAGAGCCGCACAGCATTGTGGAGTTCAGGCCGCGGCAGGAAGGCAACACGCTGCACGCCATCCTGGCTCCGAAAAAGACGGCAGCCGAGCGCGAGAAAGAACGCGAGCGCGAAGCCAAGGCCAAAGCGAAGGCCGAAAAGAAGGCGGCGCAGGAGAAAGAAAAACCTGCCGAAAAGCCGGCGGCGGCAGGCGAGAAGCCAGCCGCAGCGGCGGCGGCGGGGGAGACTTCCAGTCCGGCTCCGCAGGCTTAAACGGCCGCTAAGATCTGCAAGTGAAATTCTCTGCCACGTGATTGACCTTCACGAGCGGCTAAAAGCGAAGCGTAAAGCCGCTTCCAGAGAAAATCAGAAGTGATTTGAATTTAGAACTGACAGCTGACGGCTGAAAGCTGACAGCTGTTCCTGAGGAACCATGCCGAAACTGAAAACGCACAAAGGCGCCGCCAAGCGCTTCAAGAAGACTGCGACAGGAAAAGTGAAGCGGGGGCATTCTCACCTACGCCACATCCTGACGTCGAAAGACAAGAAACGCAAACGCAAACTGGGCAAAGGAACGCTGGTGAGCGACGGCGATCTGCGCAAAGTAAAGCGCATGATTCCGTATGCGTAAACATTTTCGATTGTGTGATTTGGCGATTTTGCGATTGAAAATCCAGAGCCGTTGCGGTTTTCAATCTTCAATGGCTCAATCGCCCAATCGACAATGATTCCAGGCGCGTGAAGAGGTCAGCGATTGCGAGAGCGATCATCCTTACCTCCAGCCGCCAGTACATAGAAATAAAAAAGGAGAACCACCATGCCCCGTGTAAAACGCGGAACCAAACGCCGCGCCAAACGTAAAAAAATATTAGACCGCGCCAGCGGTTTTTTCCTAACTAAAAGCAAGCTTTACCGCTCCGCAAAAGAGTCCGTAGAACGGGCGCTTAAGTTCGCATACAGCGGACGGAAGCAGAGGAAGAGGCAGTATCGCTCATTGTGGATTGTTCGCATTGGAGCGGCGGCCAAGCTGAACGGGATGAGCTACAACCAGTTCATCCACGGGTTGAAGGTGGCGGGAGTGGAACTGGACCGCAAGATTCTGGCGGACATCGCGGTGAAGGATGCGGCCGGGTTTAAGAGTCTGGCGGAACAGGCCAAGGGCGCGCTGGCGTCGTAAAACAGTTCTCTGTTCCCAGTTCTCAGTTCTCAGTTTTGGGGCGGGCGGCGGCGTCTTGGGGCGCAGCTGCCTGCTTTATTTAGACTGCTTCTCTTTTCATTCTTCGCTGCGCTCATTTTTCATTTCATGTATAGCGTTTCCAAGTTGACGGAATATTCGGCGACGGCTTTGGAAAAAGCCGCTGCGGAATGCGTTCGCGCGTGCAGCGAGGAAGCGGCGGCGGTACGCAATGATGCGGAGTTGAAGGACTTTCGCGATCGCTGGTTGGGGCGCAAGAGTGGCGTCCTGACGCAGATTAATGACCTCTGGTTGAAGGGCGCGCCCAAGGAAGCGAAGCGCGAGGCCGGGATGCGCGTGAATGAGTTGAAGGCGCGGATTACGGAGATCGTCGAAGGAGCGCGGGTTGGAGGCGGCGAGAGTGGGAACGCAGCGGCGGAGCGCGTGGATATTTCCTTGCCCGGGGTGCGGCGGCCGATTGGGGCGGAGCATCCCGTGGTCAAGACTACCAATGAACTGGTTCGCGTCTTCCAGAAGCTTGGCTACTCCGTTGCCGATGGGCCTGTGGTCGAGACGGATTATTACAATTTCGAGGCGCTGAATTTTCCGCCGAACCATCCGGCGCGGGATACGCAGGATACTTTGTTCATCGCGGGGCAACAGTCGAAGGCGCAGCGCGAACGGTTGCTGCTGCGCACACACACTTCTCCGGTGCAGATTCGGACCATGGAGAAGATGCGGCCGCCGATTCGCATCGTGATTCCCGGGACGGTGCATCGCAACGATCCTCCCGATGCGAGCCACTCGCCGATGTTTCATCAGATTGAAGGGCTGGCGGTCGATACCAATATTACGTTCGGTGATTTAAAGGGCACGCTCGATCACGCCATGAAAGAATTTTTTGGCTCGAGTGTGAAGACAAGTTTTCGTCCGTCGTTTTTTCCGTTCACCGAGCCGAGCGCGGAGATGTTTGTTTCCTGCTTTATCTGCGGCGGGAGCGGGAGACGCGGCACTGATCCGTGCCGTCCGTGCAAGCAAACGGGATGGATCGAAATTCTGGGCTGCGGCATGGTTGACCCGAATGTGTTCGAGTTCGTGAAGGACAACGGGTACGATCCGAAGAAGGTTTCGGGATTTGCTTTTGGCATGGGCGCCGATAGGATCGCTTTGTTGAAGTATGGGGTAGATGATTTGCAGTTGTTCTTCCAAGGGGATGTGAGGTTCTTGGGGCAGTGGGCGTGAAAACCGTCGTCGGCCGTTGGTCGTTAGCCGTTAGCCAAAGAACTGCGGGTGCATTGTGAGAACTCCTTTAGGTGCCGGTTTTGAAGGCTAGTTACAGGAGGTCCTTCGGCGCAAAGAACGCGCCTCAGGATGACAGAGCGTTTTTAGAAGGCGACATTGGGTTAGTTCGTGAGTGAGGATGCCCGCGCGACAGCCGTAGGGACGCGGCGCTACAAATGAAACTTTCCGCACAATGGATTCGCGAGTTTGTTGATCTCGCCGTTGATGACCGGCGTTTGGCGGAGGATTTGACTGCGACCGGCATTGCGGTCGAGGGAATTTCCGGATCGGGCGCAGATACTGTGTTCGAGATGGAGATTGGGACGAACCGGCCGGACGCGATGAATCATTACGGAGTGGCGCGGGAGGCGGCGGCGATTTATGATTTGGCGCTCAAATCGCTATCAGCTATCAGCTCTCAGCCATCAGATCGAATCGGCAAGGATGCCCCGTTTCCCATTACCGTCGAAGAGCCGCAGCTTTGTCCGCGCTTCTCTGCCCGCGTCATTCGTGGGACAAAGATCAAACCTTCTTCGGAAAAGATTGTTCATCGGCTCGCGCTGCTGGATCAGCGGCCTATCAGCAATGCGGTGGACGCTACTAATTACGTTCTCTGGGAGATGGGCAAGCCGACGCATGTATTTGACATGGATTTGCTGGAGGGCGGCAGGCTCATCATTCGCAAAGCGAAGAATGGCGAGAAGCTGAAGACGCTGGACGGGGTTGAGCGAAAACTTACATCGGAAGATTTGGTTGTTGCCGATGCGAAGAAGCCAGTCGGGTTGGCCGGCGTGATGGGCGGTTTCGACACTATGATCACCGACGAGACGAAGAACATTGTGATCGAGTCGGCTTGGTGGGATCCAGTGACGGTGCGGAAGATGTCGCGGCGGCATGGAATCCACACGGATGCCTCGCACCGGTTTGAACGGGGCGCTGATTTTGAGTCGACGGTGATGTCGTGCGATCTGGTGGCGGCGATGATTTTGCAATCGGGCGGCGGCCAACTGGTGGGCGAATGCGTGGATGTGGTTTCGAGGAGGATCGACCTGGCGCCGGTGGTGCTGCGGGTGGCGGAGGTGCAGCGAATTCTGGGAGCGAGCCTGGATACGGGAGAAATTTTCCGCATCCTGAAAAAGCTGGGCTTCACGCTGATACCGGAAGGGCAGGCGGAGGCGCAGTTTCGGGTGCAGGTTCCGAGCTGGCGTCTGGATGTGGAGCGCGAGATCGATCTGATTGAGGAAATCGCCCGGCTGTATGGCTATGATAAATTCCCCAACACATTGCCGGCCTATAGCGGCGCGGTGGTGGAGATGCCGAGCGCAGTGGTGGATGCGGCTTTCCGGTCGCGGGCTTTGGCCCTGGGTTACAACGAGGCGGTTTCGCTGACTTTTATTTCGCACGCGGACGCGGAGAATTTTTCTGCGGCTGCGGTGATGGAGTTGGAGAATCCACTAAGCGAGGAGGCCAGCGTGATGCGGACTTCGATAGCTCCGGGGATGCTAGATATGCTGGCGTGGAACTTGAATCGCGACACGGAGAATGTCCGGCTGTTTGAAATGGGACGGGTGTACGAAATCCGCGGAGGAGAACGGGTTGAGCCGGCGCGCGCTTGTTTGGGAGCGACTCTGACGGCGGTAAAGGCCGTGCTGCCTGTGGGCGGCTCACTCGATGTGAGTAAGGGTGAACAGGCTGCGGCGGCGGAGGCCTTTCGGTCATTCAAGGGCGATGTGGAGAATCTGCTGGCGGCATTTTCGTATCGCGAGATGAGTTTCGATCGCGAGACGGCGGAATATTTCCATCCCGGACGATCGGCGCGGGTGTTGCTGGATGGGGCGGTGGTGGCACAGTTCGGGCAGGTGGCCGAGAGCGTGAAAGCGGCGCGGAAATTACGGCAGGATGTTTTTCTGGCAGAGTTGAATCTGGAACGATTGCGTGAGATTGGATTGCGCAAGGTCAAATTTTCTGCTTCAGGAAAATATCCGGCTGTGGAGCGGGACTTTTCGTTTGTATTTTCCGATGATGTGGAGTTCGAAGCGATGAGGCGGGCGGTGATGGGGCTGCGCATTGCGGAGTTGCGCGAATTCAAGCCAGTGGAGATTTTCCGCGGCGGGTCGATTGGCGCAGGGAAGTATTCGATTTTGCTGCGGGCGCGGTTGCAATCCGCCGAAGAGACGCTACGTGACGATGTCCAGGTTGTGGCCTGGTCCGAGAAGATTGTCGACGCCCTCAAGAAAATTGGCGGAGTGCAGCGAGCGTAGGTCGCTGTCGTCCGTGGTGGGAAATCCTGGCGGGGCTTGTGGCTGTACATGCGGATAAGGGGTCCTTCGACTCCGTATTTGCTATCGCTTCGCGATCGCAAATACTCCGCTCAGGATGACAAATCGTTGTGCTAATCTGCCTG
This sequence comes from uncultured Acidobacteriota bacterium, assembly GCA_963758565.1. Lineage (GTDB taxonomy): Bacteria > Acidobacteriota > Terriglobia > Terriglobales > Acidobacteriaceae > Sulfotelmatobacter. The sequence goes on from CAVWVX010000004.1 coordinate 693,054, forward strand.
CTATGGCGGATGTAACTTCTTCCCTATCAAATCCAACCAAGCCATTTCTGAGCGATAAGGTTTCTCAGTTTACGGAGTCGGTGATTCGGGAGATGACGCGGCAGGCGGCGCTGCATGGCGCGGTGAACCTGGCGCAGGGGTTTCCGGATTTTTCGGCTCCGGCGGAGATCAAGGCGGCGGCGCGTGCGGCCATCGACGGGGACGTGAATCAGTACGCCATTACCTGGGGCGCAAAGAATCTGCGCAACGCGATTGCCCGGCAGATGGGCGCGTGGCAATTAATTTCGGTCGATCCGGAGAAGGAGATTACGGTTTGCTGCGGCTCGACCGAGGCGATGATTTCAACCCTGCTGGCGGTGTGCAACGCGGGTGATGAGGTGGTAGTCTTCGAGCCGTTTTACGAAAACTACGGGCCGGATGCGGTGCTGAGTGGGGCGCGTCCGCGGTTTGTGAAACTGCGACCACCAACCAGCGATGGCGGCGAGTGGACATTCGACGAGAAAGAATTGCGCGCGGCCTTCGATAAAAATACCAAGGCCATCATTCTGAACACACCCAACAATCCTACGGGGAAAGTTTTCACGCGGGCGGAACTGGAGTTGATTCGCGATCTCTGTATCGAGTTCGACGTGCTGGCGATTACGGACGAGATTTATGAACATATCCTGTTCGATGGTACCAAGCACATTTCCATGGCGTCCCTCGAGGGGATGCGGGAGCGGACGGTGACGATCAACGGGATGTCGAAAACTTACAGCGTGACGGGATGGCGCGTGGGGTGGGCGGTTGCGCCGGAGAAGATTACGAACGCGATTCGAAAGGTGCACGACTTTCTGACGGTGGGAGCGCCGGCGCCACTGCAGGAAGCGGGAGCGGCGGCGTTGAGTCTTCCGGCAGAATATTACGCCAAACTGGCGGAAGGATACCGCAAGCGGCGCGACCATTTGATTCCGGCGCTGGAGTCAGCAGGTTTCCAGTGTTTTCGTCCGCGCGGTGCGTATTACGTGATGACGGATATTTCGGGATTTGGATTTGCGGATGATGTGACGTTCACGAAATATCTGGTGAAGGAGATAGGCGTGGCGGCTGTGCCGGGATCCAGTTTTTATCGCGATCCGCGGGATGGGGCGCGGCAGGTGCGGTTTGCGTTCTGCAAAAAGGTGGAGACGCTGGATGCGGCTGGGGAGAGATTGAGGAAAGTGGGAAAGAGCAGGGGCTAGGGGTTCAGAGCCGATAAGATCCAAAGGCTTCGGTCCCGTGGGTTCAGGTAAAGATCCTTCGACTTGGTATGGATTTCGCTTGGCGACACCCCTACTGCGCTCAGGATGACAAATAATATTTCCTGAAAACGAATGGCACCAATGGGCGATGATTTCTGGTTGGGCGGGAGTATACTTCGATAAAGTTTTAAATCCTCACAGGAAAAGAGCAATCATGGCGGTGAATGCGGTGGAACAGGTGACGGAGCAGGTTCCGGCGGACGATTTTCAGGCGCTGGAAGAGAAAATTTATCGCACTATCGAGATGTACAAAGCGGCGCGGCAGGGCCAGGCCACGGCGGAGCGCGATGCGCAGCGATTGCGCCAGCAACTGGAGGAGCGGGAAGAGCAACTAATTGCCCTGCGCCGTGAAAGCGTGCAGTTGAAAAAAGAGCGCGAGGAAATACGCGGCCGTGTAGAAAAGATGCTGGAGCAGATTGAATCGATCGCGGAAGAGCGGGCGAGCTAAGCTGCAGGAGCGAGAGGATATGGCAACGGCGACCAAGGAATCGGTACTCAAGGAAGTTCCGAGCGGCAGCGTGCGGGTGGAGATTTTCGATCAAGCCTATAACCTGCGCGGGTCTGATCCGGAATACATTGGGAAGCTGGCCGAGTATGTGGACGCGAAGATGCGTGCGGTGGCTTCGGCCACGAACACCATCGATACGGTGCGACTGGCGGTACTGGCGGCGTTGAACATTGCCGATGAATATCATTTGCTGAAGCGCAAGCAGGATAACGGGACAACCGATTATCAAAAGCGGGCGCAGGAATTATCCAATGCGCTGGATGAAGTGCTGGGCGAGAAGCGCAAAGCGGGGTAAGCTGAGACAGCTTTATCTTCATTTTCTGCTGGCAGCGCTGATGTGCAGTGGCGCCATCGCACAAGAAACAACTTTCCACAGCCAATCGAACGTGGTGGTAATTCCCGCGCTAGTGAAAAGCGCGAAGGGCGAAGTTGTCTACGGGTTGAGCGCCAAAGATTTCATCGTGGAAGACGATGGCGCGGAGCAACCGGTTCGGCTGGATGAAGTGGAGGAGGGATCGCAACTTTCGATGGTGGTTGCGATACAGCGAGGCCGGCGGGCAAGTTATGAGTTTCCGCGGATTCACGGGCTGAGCGCGATGCTCGATCCGTTGCTGGAGGCGGGAGCGGCGAGGATTGCGGTGGTGGAGTTCGACAGCAAGGTAGAGTTGGTGCAGGATTTTAGTGGAAGCTCCGAACGCGTGGCTGCGAATTTGAAAAGCCTGCAGGCCGGAGATGGCGGCGCGGCAATTGTGGATGCAGTGGATTTTTCGGTGAAGCTGCTGGAGAAAGCTCCGAAAGAGCGGTCGCGGGTGCTGTTGCTGATCAGCGAGACGCGCGACCACGGCAGCCAAACCAAGGTAGAGGACGTGGTCGCGGAAATTGGTCAGAGTAATACGGCAGTTTATGCTCTGGCGTTTTCGCCGACGAAGTCCAATATTCTGGATACGATGCAGGGCAAAAACATGGCGGAAATGCACGAAGGGCCGGATTTTTTGAGTCTGGCTTATCTCGCTTACCAGGCGATGCGGAAGAATACGCCAGCGACGGTGGCAGAGATGACTGGCGGCGAGTATGAGCTATTTACCGCCAGCAGGACTTTTGAGGCGAGGGTGATTGATTTTACGAATCATCTGCACAGCCGTTATCTGTTGAGCATTGAGCCGAAGAACCCGCATGAGGGGTTGCACCAGTTGCGGGTAAGGCTGCGCGAACCGGGAGACAGAACGGTGCTGGCTCGCAGCAGGTATTGGGCTGCTGGAGCCAGCGCTCCGTAGCATATCTTTCTTCCTATTTTTCCGCCGCTTTATTTTTTCCGTTTATTTTCCGGTTTTAGTTTCTCTCCGCGCTCCCAGACTTTGCCGTTCTTGGCGAAGTCGATAAAGCTGGCGATGCCGCCGGCAGAGTCGATGTCGGTCACTCCAACCTGTCCGGCGACTTCGGTTTTTTCTGCCAGATCCTCCACGCCGGATAACGCGACGGCTTTGAGATGACGCTTCGCATCCATCAGGAAAGAAATGGCGTCAGGGTCTGACGAGAGCGACCGGTCACCATCGGGGCCGGCAAGGACTGCGACGGCGTCGAAGAGGAATGAGGGTGAACCGGAGAGGGCCATCTCCGCGACTTGCCTGGTGCCATTGGAATCGAGTGCGCCGCCAACTTTGGAAGCGATGATGGATGGGGTCGCGCCTTCCTTTTTGATGGCAGCCACCAATGCTTTTTGGGTTTTGGGGTTGAAACCGTCGGCGATGAGGATACCTACTTTGCGTCCTTTGAGCGTGGGTTTGTATTTTCCATAGAGACGAAGCGCGGGACTGGGATCGAGATCGATGGGGTCCGCCGCAGGAGTGGGAGCGGTGGCCTCGCCGGTCATGCCCAGATTTTCGGCGACCGCCGCGCCTAAATTTTCATCGATGACGTCGAGGTGGCCGAGCATGCGCTGGCGAATTTCCACGATGTCCACTTTGCTGAGCTCGAAGGTCAGTGCGTTTTGAATGTGTAGCTGCTCCTGCGGAGTGACAGAGCGGTAGAACAAACGCGCTTGGGAATAGTGATCGCGGAACGATTCCGGGCGCAGACGAGATTTCGTGTCGGCGGTAGGAATAGGCGCGGTGCGGAATCCGGCAAGGGATTCGCGGGGGCCATCGGGATCGATCGAGTTGGGTTCGTAGTTGCTGCGGCCTTGGGGAACCATCATCTGCATGTGGCCGTCGCGCTGAAGGTTGGCAAAGGGACACTTGGGACGATTGATGGGCAATTCATGAAAATTGGGCGAGCCCAGGCGGCTGAGTTGGGTGTCCAGGTAAGAGAACAGTCGCCCCTGCAGTAGAGGGTCTTCGCTGAAGTCGATACCTGGAACGATGTGGCTGGGGCAGAAGGCCACTTGTTCAGTCTCCGCAAAGAAGTTATCGGGGTTGCGGTCGAGCACCATCTTGCCGACCATCTCGATGGGTATGACTTCTTCGGGAATTAATTTTGTAGCGTCGAGCACATCGAAGGGCAGGTCGTCAGCCGTTTCCTGATCGATGATCTGGAATCCGAGTTCGAACTCCGGGAAGTTTCCCGACGCGATGGCTTCGTACAAATCGCGGCGGTGAAAGTCGGGGTCGGCTCCGCTGATTTTTACGGCTTCGTCCCACAGGACGGAAGCCGTACCCAGCACGGGTCTCCAGTGGAACTTCACGAAATTGGTTTCGCCGGAATCTTTGACCAAGCGGAAAGTGTTGACACCGAAACCTTCCATCATGCGGTAGGAACGCGGAATGGCGCGATCGGACATGGCCCACATGATCATGTGCAAAGATTCGGGCATGAGAGAGATGAAGTCCCAGAAGGTGACGTGGGCGCTGGCAGCCTGCGGAAAGCCGCGGTCGGCTTCCATTTTTACCGAGTGGATGAGATCGGGAAATTTAATGGCATCTTGAATGAAGAATACGGGGATGTTGTTGCCGACGAGATCGAAGTTGCCTTGCTGGGTGTAGAACTTAACCGCGAAGCCGCGAACGTCGCGGGGCAAGTCGACTGATCCAGCGCCGCCGGCTACAGTGGAAAAACGGACGAATACCGGGGTCTTCACCTTCGGGTCCGACAAAAACTCCGCGCTGGTGACATGCTTCATTGATTTATAGGGTTGGAAATATCCGTGGGCGCCGGAGCCGCGGGCATGGACGATGCGCTCCGGAATGCGCTCGTGATCGAAATGCGTAATCTTTTCGCGGAGAATAAAATCTTCCAGAAGAGTGGGGCCGCGACCACCGGCTTTCAGGGAATTCTGGTTGTCTGAAATAGGAAGTCCCTGGTTGGTGGTAAGGCGTTCACCGTTTGGAGCAGACTGCTGATGAGTTTCTCCGCCGTTGCCGGCGCTCTTGCGAGGATTTTTTTCTGCGCGCGAAACCTTGGGAGATGGAACTGACGTAGCTGGCTTTCGAGGGCTCATGATCGTTTCCTTGGGATTGAGATAATTCTGTCCGCGTATAAATTTGGTAAGGCTTATTCAGAACGTACGATTTGAAATGTTCGGTGTCGATACCTTGATGGTGGTAGGAGCGGGAGGGAGAAAGTCCTAGGGAATGGCAGGCGAGTACCGTCGATGAACGGAGTTGGAAGTCCCCGCGAAGTGGAGTTCAATTTCGGGAAGTTACTTTGGATGCAAGTGATCTGCCAACTATTTAGAGAAGGCTATTGCTTATTCACCGGTTGTTCTCCTACCATTCAAAGTGAAAGCCGGCCTGCGGGGTTGGTGATGGCGGTAACCGATTTTTGAACCAATGCTGAATGAACGGGGACTCGACTCGAACTAGGATCCGGTGTGCAACGCTCCGCCATGCGGAGATGCCTAAAGGGTCTCGGCGGGTTCCCAACGTCTACCTGACGGTTCATTCTCGGCCCGTCACACGGCACAGTGGGTCGGCTTGAATTATTCAAAACCCGCTTGGTTTAATCAAGAAACAAGTCAAAGGCTGCGGGCGAGGGCGCCCGCTCTACACGAGCATTCCATCCTGCTAGACTAGTTCCCGTAGCAAATTCAAGTTTCCTGCATCTAATTTACTGTGTTCCCACAACTCATTCATTACGGGCGATTTTTTCTGCCGACGTACGGCTTCCTGGTTTCCATGGGAGTGCTGCTGGGGCTGTGGATCAGCGTGCGCAACTCCGAGCGCATGGGGATCGATGGCGAGAAGGCATGGAATTTAGGGATTCTGGTGGTGCTGTGCGGGATTGTGGGCTCGAAGATCCTGTATGTGATCAACGAGGGGATGACGCTGCGCGAGATTTTCAGCGTGGAGACGCTGCAGGCCGGGGGAGTTTTCTCCGGCGGATTGCTGGCTGCGTTTCTGGCGGCGGCGTGGTATGTGCGGCGGCACCATATGCCGGCGCTAGGCACGTGCGACGCGTTTGCGCCGGGGCTGGCTCTGGGACACGCCATCGGCCGCATCGGGTGCTTTGCGGCCGGATGCTGCTATGGGAAAGAGACGCATCACTGGTGGGGGGTGGTATTTCATAATCCGCTGGCGAGGCAGATTACGGGAACTCCGCTGGGGGTGCCGCTGGAGCCGACGCAGTTGTTCGAGTCGGCGGTGGAGTTGGCGAATTTCTTTTTCCTGATGTGGCTGCTGAAGCGGCGGAAATTCGATGGCCAGGTGTTTGGCGCGTTCCTGATGATCTACGGTGTGGCGCGCTTCTTTCTGGAATTCTTGCGCGACGATCCGGGGCGCGGTTCGGTGCTTGGCGGAGTAATGTCGGGCACGCAGTTGATTGCGATTGGACTGGTGATCGGCGGCGGGATTATCTGGTGGTTGCGGCCGGGGGCGAAGGGCGTGACGGCGAGGGTGGCTGGGGCGACAAGGTAACAGTAAGGTCGCGAGGATTTTAAGAACGTTTCATTCGCTAGGGGATTTCGCTTCGCACGCCGCTTTCGCGATTGCGTTTTCTATGCAAGCCGCAGCGTGAGTCGTGAAACTACTGCCTGAGTTTTCCCGGAACGTCGTCAGAGCAAGGATGAGGGCCTCGTTTCCCTTTTCCACCAAGTCCAGCACGTCGGTGCGTGGAGAAGAGTATCGCTCTGCAATGGCTACAACCAAAGATAGCTTTGCTTCGATAAGGCGCCTACTCGCGACCTCGGACTACGCGTTCTGCCCTCGCACGCGACTCAACTGATCAGTCTCTTCTTCCTCCGTCATAGGCTGGATAGAGGTGAGTTCGCGCAGATACCAACTCATGGGGTCGTTACGGTCCAAGCTATTCTCCATTTCCCCGCGCCAGTGTACCTCGCTTCCTCTAGATTGCCAGTACCCGTAGCGGGCGCGGATGACCCGCCCTTTCAAGGCCGTTGTAGTATGCTCCAGCGAATGCCGGAATCATTTCCTGTCTCTATCTCAGTCGCACTTGAAGATGCCGGCAAGCGCCTGGACCAGTTCCTCGCCGCTCGCCTCGATTCCATCAGCCGCGCTCGAGTGCAGGAGATGATTGCGGAGGGCAAAGTGCTGGTCAACGACGCTCGGGCCAAGCCTTCGCTGAAGCTGCGCGGCGGGGAGCGCATCAGCGTGCTGGGCGACGCGCAGCGGGCTCCGCTGAAGGCTCAGGCGGAAGACATCCCGCTCGACATTGTTTATGAAGATGACGATGTGGCGGTGATCAACAAGCCGGCGGGAATGATGGTGCATGCCGGGGCGGGAGCGAGCGACGATGCGCGCAATCGCGGGACGCTGGTGAGTGCGATCCTGCATCACATGCAGACTTTGTCGGGCGTAGGCGGGGAGTTGCGGCCGGGGATTGTGCATCGTCTGGATAAAGAAACCAGCGGGCTGATCATGGTGGCCAAAAACGATGAGGCGCATCGCAAGCTGGGAGCGCAGTTTGCCGCGCGCGAGGTGAAGAAGAAATATGTGGCGCTGGTCCACGGCTGGGTGAAAAAGGACTCCGGAACGCTGGCGCAGAGCATCAGCCGCGATCCGGTGCGGCGCATGAAGATGACGACGCGAATTGCGGGCGGACGGACCGCGGTGACGCATTTTCACGCGGTGCGCCGCCTGGATACAAAGTACGGCAAGTTCACGTTGCTGGATGTAAAAATCGATACTGGGCGCACGCACCAGATCCGGGTGCATGTCTCGACCATGGGCCATCCCATTGTGGGCGATACGACTTATGGCGCGCCCAAGCAGGTGCGGGGGAAAAATGCGGTGACGGTGCTGGCCCGAAATTTTCTGCATGCGGCGGAGTTGGAGTTCAAGCATCCTCGGACGGGGGCGAGCGTTGCGCTCAAGAGCAAATTGCCGGACGAGTTGGAGGAGTTTTTACGAAGAGTCGAAGCAGAGGGTGCAAACGTAGAAGCGGCTCAACGGATATAATGGACGCCGAATGGCTGGCATGGTGAAGAATCGCTTCTGCATTCGGGTGGCGCTCCTGGCGGTGATGATTACGCTTATGGCGGGCCTTCCGTTGTCATCGCAGAACTCTGCGCCGCAAGGTGCGGCGCCAGCGAAGGGTCCGACGGATCAAGCACCAGCCGACGATAAGGCGCAGCAAAGCGGGGAGACTGGCGACATCCCGCGCATTAGAGTTGGTATCAACGAAGTGAGCGTGGTGTTCACGGTGACCGACAAGCACGGCAAGCGGATTACCGACCTCAAGCAGAACGATTTCCATTTCGTCGACGACAACAAACCTGCGGTGGAAATCCGCAGCTTCAGCGCAGAAACGAATCTGCCGCTGCAGGTGGGACTGCTGATCGATGCCAGCAATTCGGTGCGCGACCGTTTTAAGTTCGAGCAGGAGTCGGCGATTGAGTTTTTAAACCAGACGATCCGGCGTCATTACGACGAGGCGATGGTGATTGGCTTCGACGTAACTCCCGAGGTCGCCCAGGATTTTACGGATGACACGGAGAAACTGGATCACGGAGTTCGCCAACTGCGGCCGGGAGGAGGTACGGCGCTTTTCGATGCGCTCTTTTATGCGTGCCGGGACAAACTGATGAAGCAACCCAAGGCCGGGCCGACGCGGCGGGCGATTATCCTGCTCAGCGACGGGGATGATATTGTTAGTCACGTAACGCGCGAGGAAGCGATTGAGATGGCGCAGCGCGCCGAAGCGATTGTCTATACCATCAGCACCAACGTTAGCGGCACCAAGGGGGCCGGCGACAAGATACTGGAACGCATTGCCGATGCCACTGGAGGGCGAGCGTTTTTTCCCTTTCAGTTGCGCGATGTGTCCAACGCTTTCGCCGAAATTCAGGACGAGTTGCGCAGCCAGTACGCAGTCTCGTACAAGCCGGCGGACTTTAAGGCGGACGGGCACTTTCGTACGATTGAGATTGTGGCCAGCGACCGGAAAAATTTCCGGGTGCGGGCACGCCGCGGATACTACGCACCCGCGCAGTAGCGTTTCCATTCTTTCGCAAATCATTTGTTTCGCAAATCATTGTATGGCGGGATATTCAGGAACGCCGCTTCCGAAAAAATTAGGAATCAAAGCAGGCTTTCGGGTTCATCTGCCCGGCGCACCGGCGGAGGTGCGGGATGAGATCAAGGATGCACTGGCGGAGTGCATACTGACTAGAAGTGGGGCGCTGGATTTCGCCATGCTGTTCACCAAGTCCCGGGCAGAACTGGAGAAGGAGTTCTCGCGACTGGCCGGGCGGTTGGCTCCCGCCGGCATATTGTGGGTGAGTTGGCCGAAAAAAAGCTCCGGCGTGGCCGCAGATGTGGACGAAAATATTGTCCGCGATACCGGACTGGCAACGGGTTTGGTGGACGTGAAAGTGTGCGCGGTAAATGAGATCTGGTCGGGCTTGAAGTTTGTGCGACGACTGAAAGATCGAGAGCGCTAGAAAACAAATCAGAAAATTCGCCCTCAACTTTGCCGGCCGGTTAGCCGGGAAGTTGAGGGCGAATTGTTTTTGCGCACGTCGTGTTACTAAATTCGGTCTGGCTTATCAGGTGGTGCTCGTATCCTTTACAAGGTGCCCCACATAAAACATCACCGCCAGCAGCAGGAGCATATGAACTATGACGCCGCCTGCGTGGAACACCAGCAAGCCACCAGCCCATGCGGCCAGCAAAACCAGAGAGATTGCCCAAAACGATTCGAGCCTCAAGTTTCGCTCCCCTGGCTGGCTGTCTCAGCGACCTTGCCGGCCCTCAATACTCCTCATTTATAGTTCTTACAGCGAGCCGGGCCCATCGGCAGAAGACTGTAAATTGACCGGGTTGGCGTCGTAGAAGGGACGGAAAACCCTAAGGAGAGGTCATGGTACGAGTGGGATTGATAGGATTCGGGCTGGCGGGGCAGGCATTTCACGCCCCCGTAATTCAGGGCGTGCAGGGGATGGAGCTAGCGTGCATTTTGGAACGCCGTGGGACGCTGGCGCAGCAGAAGTATCCGGGCGTGCGGGTGGCGAGGTCACTGCCGGAGTTGCTGCAGGACGAGAACATACGACTTTGTGTGGTGGCTACGCCGAACGATTCGCACTTCGAACTGGCGAAAGAGTGTCTGGTGGCGGGGCGGGATGTGGTGGTCGACAAGCCGTTTGCACCGACACTCAGAGAGTCCGAGGAATTGGTGCGCTTGGCAGCGGAGCGTGGACGGCTGATTACCGTATATCAAGACCGGCGCTGGGATGGGGATTTCGCAACCGTTAAAAAACTAGTGCTCGGCGGGAAGTTGGGCACGGTGGTGGAGTATGAAGCGCGCTTTGACCGCTTTCGCCTGGAGCAGAAAGCAAACGCCTGGCGAGAGCGGGCCGGCCAGCCTGGCTCCGGAGTGCTCTTCGATCTGGGGCCGCATGTGATCGACCAGGCGCTGGTGTTGTTTGGCGAACCACAGGCGATCACGGCGTCGGCCTTTATGCAGCGGGAAGATTCGCAGGTGGACGATGCGTTCGATGTCTGCCTGGAGTATCCGCGACTGCGAGCGATGGCGCGGGCGCGAATTATTGCTTATGCGCCGGGGCCACATTTTCTGATTCACGGAACGAAAGGATCGTTTGTGAAGCATGGAATGGATCCGCAGGAAGAACGGTTGCGCAACGGCGACTTTCCGGCGGGCAAGGATTGGGGCGCCGATTGGGGAGTGGAGAATGAACAATGGAGTGGCGCGCTGAGTCTGGTGGGCGAGCCAAGCGTGAAAGTGAAGAGTGAGCGGGGCGATTATCGCGGATTTTACGAGAATGTGCGGGACGCGATGGAGAAGAAGGCGGCGCTGGAGGTTACTCCGGAGCAGGCACTGCGCACGATGCGGGCTGTGCTTCTGGCACACAAGAGCAGCAAAGAGCGCCGCACGGTGGCATGGGACGAGCGAGTGGAGTAAGCCCAGAAGCCGGTTGACTATGCGGCGCGGTCCAAGTCCACGAAGAATCGACTGATGCCAGCTTTCACGGCTGCGTTTAGCTCGCTCTCGGACACGCCCGAGGTCTTGTCGTTTGTCCGATATTCTATTTTGAAGCGCGTTTGCAATTCGGCAACGATTGCCTGCGCCAGCGACTCGCAATTCATCAGCGACTGGCAGTGCGCACATTTCAGGCGAGCCAGCGCCTGCTCTCGTTCGTGGTCCAGTTCAGATTTCCCCATAGCTTGCGCTCCACGCCACTTTCCATTCCGCGCAGTGCTCGCATGCAGGATGAAGCAGTTTTCGCGATAGGGATGTGACGGCAATCACGGCTCTTGGTGACTCCGGAAAATAGAAGATTGAACAGCAGGGTAATAACGATTTGGCCGCAACGGACTCGCTGCCTTTTGACAATCTCTTGACAATTGGCCGGCAGGAAAGTGGAAGACTCGGAGACCTGAGCTTCATGACGACTTCACGCTCACCTGAAAAGGAGCTCCCATGAATATGCGCCTCTTGCGAAACCTGGCATTCTTTTTTTGGCTCGGTGCGTCTTCACTATGCACCGCGCAAACCTATACCGTGACTGACCTTGGCACCCTTCCTGAAGGCAATTCCAGCGGAGCGAAGGCGATCAATGGGAGTGGTGAAGTCACCGGATGGGCTTATTCGAACAGCACAACAGCTGACGTATTTCTGTATAGCAATGGAGCGATGACAAATTTGGGCACGCTGGGAGGGACAACGGGAATCGGAAACGGGATTAATAAATCCGGCCAGATTGCGGGCTATTCCACGGATGATTCTGGCACGTATCGCGCCTTTCTTTACAGCGACGGGAGCATGACCAACATCGGCGATCTTGGCGGCGGCTCGGCGACGGCCTATGCGATAAATGACGCGGGGCAAGTGGTGGGCTCGGCGGTGACCACAGACGGCAGCAGTCATCCGTTTCTGAATAGCGGCGGCAAGATGATCGATCTCGGAACACTGGGATCACCCAAGGGCGGGGGCTTTTGGAACAGCGCCACCGGCGTGAACAACTCCAGCGTGGTCGTGGGAACGTCCTATGATGCACACGGCAATTTTTTTGGTTTCATCTGGCGCAGCGGCAAGATGGTCAAGATGGGTACGTTGGGCGGCGCCTGGAGCCAGGCCTATGCCATCAATAACAAGAACCAGGTCACCGGACTCGCCTACACGAAGAATGGCTCTGCGCACGCGTTTCTGGCGACGAATGGCGTACTCAAAGACCTTGGTACGCTGAACGATCCCACGGCGACGACCTGGGGATTCGCCATCAACGACTCCGGCGTGGTGGTTGGCCAGTCAACGTATCAGGGAACCTATCACGCATTTGTGTACAGCGGTGGAAAGATGCAGGATTTGAACTCACTGATTGGGGCAGGAAGTGGCTGGGTGCTGCTGACGGCCAATGGCATTAATGCCTCTGGGCAGATCGTGGGCGAAGGCACGCTGAACGGCGAGGAGCATGGATTTCTATTGACCGTGAAATGAGATCGATTTGACAAGACGTCTTGGAGAGCGGAGAACCCAGGTGCGCAGACCACCTCAATGCCGCCACGAGCTACTAAGAGAAAAGCCTTGCTTGAGTTCGCAGCCTTCCAGTGCCTGCGCCTGGGATGGCAAAGGCCACCGCACCACTCATCACTTTCTGAAATGCGTTCTGAAACTGTTGCATCTCGTCATGCGTTCCCACGGTGATGCGGACATGGTTGGGCAGCACGGGCCAGATGCGACCGATGTAAACATTTTGTTTTGCCATCGCCTCGATTACCGCTCTACCGGGCTGCTTGGTATCGAGCAGGAAGCAATTCGATTCTGAAGGAATGTAGGAATATCCATTGCGGTCAAGCCATTGAAAGGTTTCCTGGCGGATGGCGGCATTGATGCGCCGGCGTTCAGAAGCTAACCGAGGGTCGTTCAGGCTGGCGGAAGCGGCTACCAGGGCGGTGGTGGGCATGAAATTCCATCCGGCGCGCTGGCGGATCTTTTCCAGTAGATCAGGGCGGGCAATGGCAAAGCCGCAACGCAATCCGGCCATACCGTAGGCTTTCGAAAAAGTTCGCAGCACGACTACATCTTTTCCTGCCTTTACGAAATCCAGGGCGGAATCGGCTTCGGAAAAATGAAGGTAGGCCTCATCCACCAGCACCACCGATTCTTTGGGCTTATGCTCCACCAGATATTCGATGTCAGCGTGCGGGGTGAGCGTGCCCGTGGGGTTGTTGGGATTACAGATGTAGAAGAGTCCGGGATCCGAGGCAGCGGCCAGCATCGCTTTCACATCGTGGGCATGAGACTGGGTGAGAGGCACATTCACCACTCGAGCTCCGGCGTTTGCCGCGGCGTGCACTCCAGCTTCGAAACCGGGATCGGCGGCAACATAGCTTCTCTGCAGCGAAGTGAAGGCAATCACCGAGAAGTGCAGTGGCGGCGTAGAGCCGGGAAAAACATGCACATGATCCGGATTTAGCCCCTCTTGCTGGGCGAAAGCGTGAATCAGTTCGTCGGTCAGGTTGTCGAGATAACGGCCACCTTGGGGAACAAGGGCGCAGACGGCGTCGCGAGCGGCCGGGCAAGGTCCCAGGGGATTTTCATTGGAATCGATCATCACTGCATCTTTAGGCGCAGGTTTCCGCTGCGCTGCCGCCAGCAGAGGTTCGCTCATGACATGGAAGGTAGCGGCAGCCGCAGCGGAAAGTTGCAGGAAAGAACGGCGGGAAGCAGACAAGTTCTTGGTCGGCATGAAAACTCCTATTCACTAACGTGCTACAGGCTAACCGTTTTTGCAGCCGGGCGATAGTACTGAGCAGACATTTTCCGAAGAGGGCCGGGCGACGGCGGTGGCAAAGGCATACTTGCCCCTCAAAGTTGCCGCCGAAGCTCCCCGCCGGGGTACTATTCTAGCTGGGGATTTCGAATGCGATGTTTGGCGATTCCGGCGATTTTATTGAGTTTGCTGGCTGTTGTATTGGTTGCTCCCGCCGCCGAAGCACCGACATGGATCGAGATACATTCTACCCACTTTACCGTGGTCACCGATGCTGGCGAAAAGAAGGGTAAGGAGGTGGCCCTGCGTTTTGAGCAGATGCGCGCCGTCTTTGGCAGCCTGCTGATGAAGGATCGCCTGAACGATTCTCTTCCGCTTACGATTCTGGCCTTCAAGAATGACAAGACGTATTACCAGAGTGCGCCACTGCGTCAGGGACAGCCCATAAATGTCCCCGGATTCTTTATCCCGGGTGAAGACCAGAATTTTTTTGTACTGAATTTATTTGAAGAAGAATCGTGGCGCGCAGTGTCCCATAACTTCGCCCACTTGATGCTGAACTACAACTATCCTCCGGTTCAGGGATGGTTTGACGAAGGCATGGCCGAATACTTCAGTTCGATTCGGCTTGATGACAAAAAATATGAGATCGGCGGCGACCCCGAACTAAAGCCGATTTTTACCCAGGACTTGCTGGAAACCCAACACGAAGCCCGCAACCCTCTGAAGTCGTTCACCGAACTGCTGGGTGGCCAGGTATGGCTCGCGCTTCCGGATTTGCTGACCATGAAACACGACACTTCGACTTTTGTCGAAGGGACGCACCACACGCTTTTCTACGCGCAGGCCTGGATTACGGTGCACTACCTGCTTCACGAGAAACTGCTGCCGCAGACGGGCACTTATTTTGATCTGGTGGAGAACCAGAACATGCCCGTGGAAGAAGCCATCCAGAAGGCGTTTGGCGTTACGCCCGCGCAATTCGACCAGGCGGTAAAAAATTACTTTCGTTCGCTCACCGCGCTGAATCTGGCTCTGGATGCCTCCAAGCAAAGCGGTGCGCCGGCGAATCTACCTCAGGTCTATGAATTTCCTGAACTGGTAGGGCCGAGCGACAGTGCCATCACCACCCGCCCGCTCCCCGATGGGGATGCTCGAGCCGTGATTGCGGAAGTGCGAATTCGGATTCCTGATCGCCGTGAAGCTGGTTTGTCTGAATTGCATGCGCTGGCAAAACCTGCAGAGGCATCCATCGACAAACCAGTCGAAGACAAACCCGATGCGAAAAAAGATTCCACGGAGAAGACGGAGAAGCAAGACAAGAAAAGCGCGCTGGCAGCTGCGGGCAACGAGGTGGCCCACCGGGCGCTCGCCTGGGACAATTTGCAGCGCAACGATTTCGATGCGGCCGCCGCCGAGTTGAGCGATGCGGCGGCGCTGAATCCTCACGACATGTGGATTCGCTACTACCTCTGCGTGCTGAAATACCGTATTGCACGCTCCAAACACAATGACATTCTGGGATTGCCGAATATGCTGCAGGATTTGCGTGCGGTGCTGGAGTGGTATCCAGAATTCGCCGATGCTTACGATCTGATGGCGACGGCACGCAAGGAAGGCGGGAGTACGGTCTCTGCCATGCAGGCGGAGCGAGCGGCGCTGCAACTGAGTCCGCGGAATCTGCAGTATGTTTACAATCTTGCGGAAATATATATTGCCGATAAGAAGTGGGAAGCTGCGGTCGTGCTGTTGCAGCGGTTGAAGGCGAACGCCAATCCGCAGATCGCGACAGCCGCTCGCGATCGGCTGGAGCAGATTCCGAACGAGAAGAAATATGGCGCGGCGGCAGCGGCAGCGGTGGCGCAAAAATTTGCACCGCAAAGTTCGCCATTCGACATACTGGAGCAGGACGCCGCCAAGCGAGCCATTGAAGCACAGGCGTCACAGACCCCGGCCAATGTCGACAAGCGGCCAGCAAAGTTTGTGCAAGGGCGGTTGGTGGACGTAGACTGCTCGCAATCTCCGGCGGCGGTACTGACGGTAAACTCCGACGGCGCTGTGTTGAAGCTGCGCACTGCCGATTACAAGTCGCTACTGCTCATTGGCGCCGACGCTTTCTCCTGCGGGTGGAGAGATCGCTCGGTTTCGGTGAATTACAAACCCGGAGGCCCGTCGGACGGCGACCTGGTTTCAGTGGAAATGCGGTGAGTTCCCGCTTTTGAACAAGACGGTGCACCTCCTCACCGGACATGCCGGGGTTCACACCTATATTGGTGCTTGTCAAAATAGGCGCCGCTTGGAGCCGCGAAGCTTGGCTACCCGGCGCGGGAGACAAAAATACCCTATCCCTCTCGCAAAAGCGCGAGAGGGATGGGGTATTTGAATGTTCGAGGTTCGGCTTAGCTGTTGCCAGCCACCGTCCGCAATTTCCCGGGGAGGAAGTGGTACGGGGGCCAGGGGCCGCTGATGGCTACTTCGCAGTTCTTTAACTGCTTGGCGGCAGTGCTATAGCGGTTCTGGTATTTCTCCACCGACTTGGTATCGATGAGGTGGGCGATATCGATGAGCATGCCTTGCGGGGCGACTTTTTTACAGCTCACTTCTTCTTCCAGCGGGTTAAAGAGCTTGTGAACCTGCACCGACAGGGCGCGGGCCTTGGTCTGGCGTTCGCGCTCGCGGCTGGCTTTGACGCGCAGCTTTGAAAGATAGTCTCCGCCAACGGTGTCGGGCAGGATCACGTCGATCATGGCTTCGCGCAGCGAGCCGTCGGTGACGGTCAGCTTGATGTGCATTTCGGACTTGCCGCGCAGTTTGGCGACGCTGACACCGAAAGCCCGCCGGTTCACCCGGACGGCATTGCGGAGGGCATCATCGGTTTCAAAGATTGTCCCAAAACGGAACGGCAGAACGGTGGAGTTGCGGAAGCAGCCACTGACCACGCGGGCATGGTCGATGGCTGACTTTTGATCTAGAGGGGCAGAGGTTTGATCGTATTCACTCACAATCACAGCAAATTCGCCGCTGGGATAGCTGAGCACAGGGGCTCCGTTCACGCCTTGGACATTCTCGATAACGAATGGGCGTCTGGAACGGGTGCCGTTGGGAAGGGTCTGGTGCTCGGTAAGGCAGTACGCATACCACGCCATATTGAACTCTCCGAACCGGGACGGAGGCTAAAGGGCGGCCTCTTATGTTTTTTGCACAGCCTGAGCTGCTGTTTGGAAGATAGTTATTAGCGGTACAGGGTCTGGAACCTGGGAAACCTGTGTCAACCTACGTAAACGATATTACTTCGGTGTAGTGCCAAAATGCAACTTTTTTGTAGCAAGCGGCATCTCGGCGAAAGATTTCCACTGCCCTTTCCCGCAAGTACAGACGCTGCTTGAGGTTAGCGTTGCCCCGAAGGGGCTGCATTCTGAATTTAACCGTTCACATCGGCAACCTTTTGCGGCCGATCTGTAGTCATAAAAAACATGTTAAGCACTTAAGAATTAAGGAGATACGAAGGCATGGAAACCAGATTGGGAATTTTTCATTCGCGCAGCGCCGCCCAACAAGCTCTGGAAGACTTGGTCGCCCGGGATATTCCGCGAGAATCCCTTTTCCTACTGAGTGGGCAGCCGTTGGACAACGGTGAAATGCCCTCCCCCGAGCTTTCTGAAACTCAATCGAAGACGCCCTCGGAGCAACGAGCTGAGGACCTATCCGGCGGTGGGAAAGAGCCCAGCGGTGCAGGGAAAGCGTCGGGCGAGGCCATGGGCGCAGCCATTGGCGGCACGGCAGGCTTTACCGCCGGAGCGACCGTAGCCAGTCTGATGGTCCCGGGTTTGGGAATGATCTTTGCTATCGGCCTGGGCGCAGCAGCGTTGCTCGGATTAGGAGGAGCGGCCGCTGGTGCTGGATTGGGGAACGAGATCGAAAAGAATGTGGATATGGGAATTCCTCAGCAAGAAGTGGAGTTTTATCGCGAATTACTCCGGCAGGGAAAATCTCTTGTTGTAGCCAAGGTGCGCAGCGGCGCCGATATTACGACTGCGCAGCAAGTTTTCAAAAACCGAGGCAGCGAAGACGTGGATAAAGCTCGGCAGCACGGGATCAAGGCGGCTTGATCGAAGTCAGGCCGGGCTAGCAATTCTACTCGTAGCGCAGGCTCTCGACTGGGTCCAGTTGAGCAGCCCGCGCTGCGGGGACCGTGCCGAAAATCACTCCTACCACCGAGGAAACTACCAGAGCAATAATCGCGGATAGGCCAGAAACGGGCAGCCGATATTCCGTGAGAAAACGAACTGACCACGGGATGGCCAAGCCGATGACGATGCCGGCGAAGCCTCCGATCAGCGAAATCAGGATCGCTTCTGCGAGAAACTGAAAACGGATCTCACGGTTGGTGGCCCCGATCGCCTTGCGGATCCCAATTTCCCGGATGCGCGAAGTTACGGTGGCCAGCATGATGTTCATGATGCCGATGCCGCTGACGATCAGCGTCACCATGGAAATCGTGAGTAGAACCCAGGTAAGGCCGGTAGCGATGCGGTCCGCCATCGACAAAAGTGCGGTCAGGTTGGCGACGTCGTAAACCGATTCCGCGCGATGCCGCGACTGAATCACCCGCTTGATCTGCGCCGTAGCTGCAATCACCATCGACGGGTCTTGCATGGAGAAATACAGCAGCTTCACGCTGGGCGTTTCCATGAAATAGCGGCTGACCGGGTAAGGAATCAGCATGGTGTTGTCGACCACTTCCGACTGGCCGAAGGTTTCCACCCGCTCTTTGAAGGTGCCGATGATGGTGAAGGGCAGCCCGGTAAGCTTAATGACTTTGCCGATAGCGGCTTGCGACGATCCATAGACCTCAACCGCCATCTTTTCCGTAATGATGCCGACTTTGTTGTGAGCCTGCGCATCCTGTTGGTCGAAGAACCGCCCTGAAGGCACCAACAGGTTGCGAACTCGCAGGTATTCCGGACTTACGCCGAGAATAGTTACGTCTTTTTCTTTACCGTTGCCAACCGGAACCCGGTCAGAAAGCTGCGCGACCGGGGATGAAGCCACGATGCCGGGAACGACTTGGCGCACGGCGTCGAGGTCGTCCACGGTTAAAGGATCGGGGTTGGAGTTGCTGATGTGCGGCGCGCCGCCCAGATATTCCGCCCAGACTTCGTTGGTGCCGATCGCCTGAATTTGATTCAGGACGTACTGTTTGCCGGTCATGCCGATGGTGACCACCAGAATCAGCGAGGCGGTGCCGATTACCATTCCCAGCGCGGTGAGGATGAAACGCACTTTATTGCTGCAAAAAGTGTCGTAGGCAAAACTCAAGATTTCGCCCACGGCCATCTGCCGGCCAACGCGATTCGGAATGAGGGCTGCGGCCATCTGCCATTAGATGCTACGTAGAGACGAAGGGAGTCGCAAGGGTAAAGCCGCGACGGAACAAGAAGACGCATCTCGCCGGTCGATTTGTGGCACAGTAGAGTGCTGACCGTGAGCAAAATCTCATACGACCGATACAAAACACCGGGCATCCTGCTTCTGCTCACAGCAGGGGCATTGACGGTTCACGGCTATCATCCCTGGTCGGAGGATGCAGAAATTTACCTGCCCGGCATCGAGAAGATTCTGCATCCGGAACTTTTTCCAGTGGGCCGCGAATTCTTTCAATCGCATGCCGGACTTACCCTTTTTCCGAACATCATCGCCTTCTCGATACGCGTGACGCACCTTCCACTGGGCGCGGCGATATTTCTGTGGCACATCGGGTCGGTCCTTCTTCTTCTCACAGCTTGCTGGCAGCTGACCGGATTGCTTTTCCCCGAAAGGAATATCGCCCGCTGGTGCGGCGTTTGCCTGGTGGCGGCGTTGTTCACCATCCCAGTGGCAGGAACCGCGCTCTACCTGGTGGACCAATATTTGAACCCAAGAAATCTGGCGGCCTTCGCCGGCATCTTCGCTGTAACGCGAATGCTGGAGAAGAAATACTTGCGATCGTTTTTGTGGCTGGTCTTCGCGGCCAGCGTACATCCTCTGATGTGGGCCTTCCCGTTTTCGTTTTGCGCTTTGTTTCTGGTGATGCAGCAAATCGAAGGGCGAAAGAAGGTTCCCGCGCTGAATGAAGCAGGTTGCATTTGGCCGGCGATTCCACTGCTCCCGGCTCCGTCTCCGGCCTATGGCGAAGTCGCAAAACTGCATAATTATTTTTACTTACAAAAGTGGGCGTGGTACGAAATTGTGGGAGCAATCGCGCCGATGGCGCTGTTCTGGTGGTTCGCCAAACTGGCGCGAAGCCGGCAATGGAACCTGCTCGATCGCGTGTGCCGGGCCTTCGCCATTTATGGCGTGATCTATCTGGCAGTTTCGCTCGCGCTCGACCTGCCGCCGCGCTTCGAGGCGCTGGCGCGGCTGCAAACCATGCGCAGTTTGCATCTGCTTTACATTGTGCTGTTCCTGGTGATTGGCGGATTTCTGGGTGAATACGCCTTGAAGCGCAGTATTTGGCGTTGGCTACTTTTTTTCCTGCCGCTCACTCTGGGAATGTTTGCCGCACAGCGGTCGCTCTTTCCCGCCAGTGCACATGTGGAATCACCCTTCCTGGCTTCGAAGAATCCGTGGGCGCAGGCGTTTGTATGGATACGTAATAACACGCCGGAAAATGCCGTTTTTGCTCTCGATCCCGAGTACATGAGGATTGCCGGGGAAGATGAAATCGGATTCCGCTGCCTGGCGCAAAGAAGCCGTCTCGCCGACTGGGTAAAGGACAACGGTGCAGTCAGTATGTTCCCCACCCTGGCCGATCAGTGGTGGAGCGAGGTACAGGCACAGACTCCGTGGAAGAGCTTCGGTGCGAAAGATTTTTCCCGATTGAAAAAGGCCTACGGCGTGGGGTGGGTAGTGGTGCAGGAACCGGCAGGAAAGAGCCTCGACTGCCCTTTCGAAAACTCCGCGGTGCAAGTGTGCAGAATTCCTTAGAGTGCGGGAAAACGCTTCTTAAGCCGGCCGAGCCGTCTCGGTTCTTCGAGCGTAATAGTCTTGATATCCCGGTTCGAGCTTGCGGCCTTTATCGCTGAAGCGGACGGAGTGAATCAATCCCATCTTCTGCAGAGCAAATTCGATCGTCGTCGCCAAAACTCCCAGTCCGTACTTCACGCTGCGGCTGAAATTGATGGACGAAGCCTCTTCAAAATATTTGGTGGGACAGGAGACTTCGCCAATGCGAAAGCCGAAGTGAACGCACTGGGCCAGCATCTGATTGTCGAAGACGAAATCGTCGGAATTTTCCAGAAGCGGCAGTTCGGTGAGAACCTTGCGGCTGAAGGCCCGGTATCCGGTGTGGTACTCCGATAGCTTGACGCGTAGAAATAGATTTTCGAATGCCGTCAGCAGCCGGTTGGAAATGTACTTGTAAACCGGCATGCCCCCAAGCAACGCCGTTCCGCCAATGATGCGCGAACCCAGCACCACGTCATATACACCGTAGGCCACCATGCTGGCCATGGCGGTAATGAGCAGCGGAGTGTATTGGTAATCGGGATGAACCATGATGACGACATCCGCGCCCTCGGCCAGCGCCTCGCGATAGCAAGTCTGCTGGTTGCGTCCATAGCCGTAATTGCGGTCATGCTGGAAGACGTGCAGGCCAAGACGTCGCGCCACTTCGACAGTGTTATCGGAGCTATGGTCGTCCACCAGAATGGTGACGTCCACGAGTTCCGGCAGCTCGCCTACCGTGACCTCGAGAGTCTTCTCCGCATTGTAGGCGGGCATGACAACCGCGATGCGTTTGCCGTTAATCATTAAAACCTTTAATCCAAGGGATATCGAGCGAACCGAATAATTAAAACCTTTAATCCAAGGGATATCGAGCGAACCGAATAAAAGTGTCGACCACTCCATGATATCGCAGGGAACCTGATTTAGGACGGTCCCGTACCTTGCTCCGTGACGCTCGGTGTGAAAAACTGGTAGTGCAGATCATGGCCGCCAAGCAAACACTCTTCGAGAAGATATGGGCTGCGCACTTAGTCGCGCAGCCGGCCGACCGCTCGCCCATTATTTATATCGATCTGCACCTGGTGCACGAAGTCACATCGCCGCAGGCCTTCGATGGATTGCGCGCAGTGGGAAGAAAAGTTCGCCAGCCATCCCGGACCGTCGCCACGGTCGACCACAATGTTCCCACCGAGCCGCGTGGAACTCCCATTACTGATCTGATTGCGGCCAAACAGATTGCGGCTTTGCAAGCCAACTGCAAGGAATTCGGGGTGCGGCTCTTCGACATAGATTCGCCGGATCAGGGGATCGTGCATGTGATCGGTCCGGAGTTGGGGCTGACGCGGCCCGGGATGACGATCGTCTGCGGTGACAGCCACACCAGCACGCACGGTGCTTTTGGAGCGCTCGCCTTCGGCATTGGCACGTCGGAAGTGGAGCATGTGCTGGCAACGCAATGCCTGGCGCAGCAGAAGCCGAAGACGATGAAGATCGAGGTGCATGGACGGTTGTCCGAGGGCGTTACGGCAAAAGATCTGGCGCTGGGCATTATTGGGCACATGGGCACCGACGGCGCAACCGGGCACGTTGTTGAATATGCCGGGGAGGCCGTCCGCGCGCTTTCGATGGAAGGCCGCATGACGCTGTGCAATATGAGCATTGAAGGCGGCGCCCGCGCCGGCATGGTGGCGCCCGATGAAGCCACATTCGCCTATGTGAAAGGAAAGCGTTTTGCTCCCCGGGATGGCGAATGGGAGGAAGCTGTGGCGGCTTGGCGAGGCCTGCCCAGCGATGAGGGCGCGACATTCGATAAAGTTTTGCAGATCGATGCATCGCAGCTTTCTCCGTTCGTGACTTGGGGAACGAATCCCGGGATGGTTGCGCCGGTGACGGGACGTGTGCCGGAAGTTCAGAGTGTGAACGGAGCCGACCGGCGCGCCGCCGAACTGGCCTTGCAGTACATGGGACTGGAGCCGGGGAAGCGTATTGAAGACATCGGCGTTGACCGCGTCTTTATCGGGTCATGTACGAATTCGCGGCTGGAAGATTTGCGCGCGGCGGCGCGGGTGGCGCGGGGACATCATGTAAGCAAAAAAGTTCGCGCCATGGTAGTGCCGGGCTCGCAAACCGTGAAGCGCGCGGCAGAAAAAGAAGGCTTGCACCAGATTTTTCTCGACGCAGGATTTGAATGGCGCGAGTCGGGATGCTCCATGTGTTTGGGAATGAATCCAGACATTTTGCAGCCGGGCGAGCGTTGCGCCTCCACCAGCAACCGCAATTTTGAAGGGCGGCAGGGGCGGGGCGGGCGAACGCATCTGGTCAGTCCAATGATGGCGGCTGCCGCCGCTATTGCCGGGCACTTTACGGATATTCGCGATTGGAAGTTTCGGTGACGGAACGATGAAACCTTTTCATACACATCAAGGGATTGCCGCGCCGCTGGATCGCGTGAATGTCGATACGGATCAGATCATCCCCAAGCAGTTTTTGAAGCGTATCGAGCGTACTGGCTTTGGCCAGTTTTTGTTCTACGACTGGCGTTTTTCCGCGGAGGGCAAAAAGAACTCCGGATTTGTTCTAGACGAGCCTCGCTATAAGGGCGCAAGCATCCTGATTGCGGGCAAGAATTTTGGCTGCGGATCTTCCCGCGAGCACGCCGTGTGGGCGCTCGCTGACTTTGGTTTTCGCGCCGTAATATCATCTTCCTTTGCCGACATCTTCGCCAACAACAGCACCAAGAATGGATTTCTCACCGTGCAACTCACGGAAGAGGAAACTGCGGAACTCATGCGACGCGCCAGCACCCAGGAAGGGTACCAACTCACCGTCGACTTGGAGCAGTGCGAGGTCCGTGACGAGCAAGGCTTCCGCGCCAAGTTTCCGATTGACGATTTTGTGCGCCATTGTCTTCTGAACGGCCTGGATGATATTGGGCTGACTTTGCAACATCAGGCAGAGATTACCGCTTATGAAGCGCAACATCCCGCGCCGATGAACACTGCGTAAAACCACGCAAAGAGGCGTAAAGATTTGTAAAATCTTCGCCCCCACCTTGACCTGCCGCGCTTCACAGTTGATGCTGAATAGGTAGCGTTCTACTATTACGAAGCGCTTGCTCGGGGTTATTGGGTCAGGACGGTCTGGCGCAGCGATCGATTCCCTCCCGTCCCGGCAAAGTTGCCGCAACCGAGTCGATCACGAATACGTCTAACCTCTGACAGGTGCGGCGTATATTGCCGGCGGGGATCTGTTCGGCGCCAATCTATGACCGATTACCAGAGACAACAACCTTGAAAAACTCTTCGTCGCACTGCCTAAATCCAAAGTTCCGCCAGAACTCACGATTCATGACCAGGCTCGCACAGGCGCTTGCCCTCGTCGGATTGTGCCTTCCTCTAACCATGCTTTCCGGCTGCTCCAGCGCCGATTCCAAGCAACAACAGAAAGCGCAGGCTGCGGCCCCGCGATCGGTATCGGTAGCGGTGGCCTCGGTGCAGCAGCAGGATGTGCCGGTATACCTCACCGGACTGGGTTCGGTGACAGCCTTCAACACTGCGAACATCAAGAGCCGGGTGGACGGGCAGATCATGGAAGTCAACTTCAAGGAAGGCCAAAATGTGAAGCAAGGCGAACTGCTGATCGTGATCGATCCGCGCCCTTATCAAGCGGCGCTCGATCAGATGCAGGCGCAGAAATTTAAAGATGACGCCACGTTGAAAGACGCGCAACTCAATCTGCAGCGTTACACCACCTTGATTCCCTCAGGAAGCATTGCGCAGCAGCAGGTCGATACGCAGAAAGCCCTAGTCGATCAATTGGAGGGCACGGTGCGTACCGATCAGGCGCAGATTGATAATGCCCGTTTGCAAGTCACATACTGCCATATCACTGCCCCGTTCAACGGACGAGTCGGCCTGCGGCAAGTGGATAAAGGAAACATCGTGCACGCCTCTGACACAAATCCCATGCTGGTGCTGACACAATTGCAGCCCATCGCCGTGATCTTCACGCTGCCCGAAGATCAGTTGCCCACGGTGGCGCAACATATGAAGAACTCTTCGCTGACGGTGGATGCCTTCAGCCGCGACGATCAAACCAAGCTGGCCTCCGGAAAATTGCAGACCATCGATAACGAAATTGACCAGACTACCGGTACCGCTAAACTGAAAGCCGTTTTCGATAACAAGGACAATGCGCTCTGGCCCAACCAGTTCGTGAACGCGAACTTGCTACTGGAGACGCGCAAGCAAAGTACCGTCGTACCTACGGCAGCAATTCTGCGCGGTCCGCAAGGCACTTACGTGTACGCCGTAAAGCCCGACAAAACGGTGGAGGCTCGCAACATCGTCATATCGCTGACCCAAGGCAACATCACGACCATCACCAGCGGTCTGAACGTTGGCGATACGGTAGTGACCGACGGCCAGGACAAACTGCAGACCGGAAGCAAGGTGGAACCGCGGAATGCGAACCCCGGCAGTGCACCCGGCGGCAGCGGCGCGCCCACTGGCAGCCCAAGTGCCGGAAAAACCTCAGGAACGCCCTCTTCATGAGTCCGTCACGCTTATTCATCCTCCGGCCTGTCGCCACCACCCTTTTGATGGTGGGTGTTCTGCTGATCGGCTGGGTTGCTTTCATGCAGTTGCCGGTCTCGGCTCTGCCCGAGGTGGATTACCCGACTATTCAAGTGGTGACGTTTTATCCCGGTGCGGACCCTGACGTAATGGCTTCTTCGGTGACCTCGCCGCTCGAGCGCCAATTCGGCCAAGTGCCCGGACTGAGCCAGATGACCTCGACCAGTTCGTTTGGTAGTTCGGTGATCACGCTGCAGTTCGCGCTCGACCAAAATATTGACGTGGAAGAGCAGCAAGTGCAGGCTGCCATCAATTCCGGATCGACTTACCTGCCGACCGATCTTCCGAATCCTCCCATCTACAACAAAGTGAATCCTGCGGACGCGCCGATCCTTACGCTGGCGATGACCTCGGACTCCCTGCCCCTCTCCAAGGTCGAGGATCTAGCCGACACGGCGCTGGCGCAGAAAGTTTCGCAACTTCCGGGTGTGGGATTAGTTTCTATCAGCGGCGGGCAAAAGCCAGCTGTGCGGATTCAGGTGAATCCCACCGCGCTGGCCTCCTACGGATTGAGTCTGGAAGATATTCGCACCGCCATGGCCCAGGCCAACGTCGATCAGGCGAAAGGCGTGATTGACGGCGCGCGCCAGTCCTATACGATCGGCGCCAACGATCAGCTTTTTTCCAGCGAGCAGTACAAGCCCATCGTCATCGCCTATCACAATGGCGCTCCGGTACGGCTCAGTGACGTTGCCAATGTGATTGACGGTACAGAGAACACGCATCTCGCCGCCTGGATGAATCTGACGCCGGCGGTAATCGTAAACGTGCAACGCCAACCCGGCGCGAACATCATCAGCGTCGTGGACCGCATCAAGAAACTTCTGCCGCAACTTCAGGCTTCCCTGCCCGCGGCGGTGAAAGTTCAGATTCTCACTGACCGCACAATCACGATTCGCGCCTCGGTCAAAGATGTGGAATTTGAACTGGCATTGACCATAGTCCTGGTGGTCGTCGTTATTTTTCTTTTCCTGAGAAATCTACGCGCCACCATCATCCCCAGCGTCGCGGTTCCGCTTTCCATCGTCGGAACGTTTGCGGTGATGTACGTGCTTGGGTACAGCCTTAACAATCTCACCCTGATGGCTTTGACCATTTCGACCGGTTTCGTAGTCGACGATGCCATCGTGATGATCGAGAACATCGACCGCTATCTGGAAGCTGGAGATTCCCCGCTGGATGCGGCGTTAAAAGGATCCGGGCAAATTGGTTTTACCATCGTGTCTCTCACCGTCTCGCTCATCGCGGTTTTAATTCCGCTTCTGTTCATGGGAGACATCGTCGGACGACTGTTCCGCGAATTTGCGGTGACCCTGGCGGTCACCATTCTTGTGTCGGCCGGTGTGTCTCTTTCCCTGACGCCGATGATGTCGGCAAAATTGCTGAAGCATCGCAAGGAAGGTGAGAAGGGCCGCTTCTACGAAGTCACAGAAGATTATTACAACCGGATCGTCGGCTTTTACGGCCGCACGGTGAAGTTTGTTTTGAAGCACCAGACCGCGACGCTCATCGTCACTTTTGCAACGCTCGTTCTCACGCTGGTCCTCTATATCATCGTTCCGAAAGGTTTCTTCCCAGTACAAGATACGGGGGTAATTCTGGGGATATCGGAGGCGCCCGACAATATTTCTTTCGACGCAATGGCGACGCAGCAGCAGGCGCTGGCTAAAGTGATCCTGCAAGATAAAGATGTGGAAAGTCTTTCGTCGTTCATCGGCGTCGATGGAACGAACACCACGCCGAACAGCGGGCGCATTCAGATCAACCTGAAGCCGCGCGACCAGCGAGCGAGCGATGCCTCCGCGATCATCCGCAGGCTGCAACCTGAACTTGCCAAGGTCGATGGCATCACGCTGTACATGCAGCCCGTGCAGGACCTGACGGTGGAAGACCGGGTGAGCCGCACGCAGTTCCAATATTCGATTGAAGATGCCGATGCGCAGGAATTGGCCCAGTGGACGCCGAAACTGGTGGAGAAATTACGCCAGGCGCCGACTTTGACCGACGTTGCAACCGACCAGTTAAACGGCGGACTGCGCAGCAATATCACTATCGACCGTGATACCGCTTCGCGGCTGGGCATACTTCCCCAGGCCATCGACAACACGCTCTATGATGCGTTCGGGCAACGGCTGGTGTCTACGATCTTCACGCAATTGAACCAGTATCACGTGGTGCTGGAGGTGATGCCGAACTTCGCCAAGACGCCGCAAGATATAAGCGACATTTATATCCGGCCCAGCAGCACGGTTGCGAACTCGGGCGCCCCCACCGCAAATGCCGCCACCGCCGCAACCAGTGGAGCGCCAGTCCCGATCACCGCCTTCACGCGCGTGCAATCGGTTAATACTCCTCTCGCCGTCAACCACCAGGGACAATTTCCGGTGGTCACGCTTTCTTTCAATCTTGCGCCGGGAGCTTCTTTGGGCCAGGCGACGCAGGCCATACAACAAGCTGAAAAAGATATTCAACTGCCCCCCAGCATTCACGCGTCCTTCCAAGGGACGGCGGCAGCTTTTCAGAATTCATTGGCCAGCGAGCCCTTCCTTATTCTGGCCGCGATTATTACGGTTTACATCGTGCTGGGTGTTTTGTACGAGAGCTACATCCACCCCATTACGATTCTTTCGACGCTGCCCTCCGCGGGCGTGGGCGCGATTCTCGCTTTGATGCTAACCGGAAACGATCTGACGGTGGTCGCGCTGATCGGAATTATTCTGTTGATCGGCATCGTGAAAAAAAATGCCATCATGATGATCGACTTCGCTCTTGAAGCCGAGCGCGAAGAGCACAAGCCACCGGAAGAAGCGATATTTCAGGCTTGCCTGTTGCGCTTCCGCCCGATCATGATGACGACGATGGCGGCGCTGCTCGGTGGACTACCGCTGGCGCTATTGTCCGGAACGGGCGCGGAGTTGCGTCGACCGCTCGGCATCACCATCGTGGGCGGGTTGATTCTCAGCCAGATGCTGACGCTCTATACCACGCCTGTGATTTACCTCTGGTTTGACCGGCTCGCCCACAGGTTGGAAAAGTATAGGGTCGGCAATCCGATTCCGCACGATGCCGCCCCGGGAGGGGCTTCGGCGGATTAAGTTTGTGGCATTGCAAGCATGAGTATTTCTGCTCCATTTATTCGGCGCCCGATTGGTACGTCGCTGCTGGCGGCGGCTCTGCTGCTCTCCGGCATTCTGGCGTTTAATTATCTGCCGGTAGCCTCATTGCCGCGCGTGGACTTTCCCGTGATCGGGGTTGGCGCAGGCTTGCCAGGGGCAGATCCGCAGACGATGGCTTCCGCTGTCGCAACGCCTCTGGAGCGACAGTTCGGCCGCATCTCTGGCGTGAACCAGATGACTTCGACCAGTCAGCTGGGGTCGACCAGCATCACCCTGCAGTTTGATTTGAACCGCGACATTAATGCTGCCGGACGCGATGTGCAGGCGGCGATCAACGCCGCTCGCAGTCAACTTCCCGCCAATCTGCCGAGTAATCCTAGTTACCGCAAGGCAAATCCAGCCGACGCGCCCGTTCTAATTTTGGCGTTGACCTCCGACACCATGACTGTGCCGCAGATGTACGATGCCGCCGATTCCATCCTGGCGCAGAAACTGGCGCAGGTGGCGGGCGTGGGACAGGTCTTCGTTGGTGGGGCGGCGCAGCCCGCGGTGCGCGCCGAAGTAAATCCCATGCTGCTCAACAAGCTGGGCGTGGGTCTGGATACAGTTCGTAACGCGCTCAATGCCGCCAATGCCAATCGTGCCAAAGGACAAGTGTCCAACGACACGACCACCTGGTCGTTCGATGACACCGACCAGCTGTTTACGGCGAATGAGTATCGTCCGCTGATCGTCGCCTACCGCAACGGCTCGCCAGTCCGTTTGGGCGATGTCGCCGACGTGCAGGATTCGGTATCCGATACCCGCAACATTGGTTTGGCCAACGGCAAGCCGGGCGTGCTGATTATCGTCTTCCGCCAACCCGGAGCGAACATCATCGAGACCGTCGATCGTGTGATCGCGTTGATGCCCTATTTGCAGTCGTCGATATCCCCGGCGATCAAGCTCTCGATTGCCATGGATCGCACCGTGACCGTGCGCGCTTCGGTGAAAGATATTGAATTCACTTTGCTGCTTTCCATTGTTCTTGTGATCCTGGTGGTCTTCGCTTTCTTGCGAACCGTGAGGGCCACGGTCATTCCGAGTATCGCGGTGCCGCTGTCGTTGGTAGGCACGTTTGGCGGCATGTATCTGTTGGGCTACAGCCTGGACAATCTTTCGCTGATGGCTCTGGCGATCTCCACCGGATTTGTGGTCGACGATGCCATTGTGGTTCTGGAAAACATCACGCGTTATGTGGAACACGGCATGGACGCGGTGGAGGCGGCATTCAAAGGCGCTGCCGAAATCGGATTCACCGTGGTTTCCATGAGTGTATCGCTGGTGGCCGTATTCATTCCCTTGCTGCTGATGGGCGGTATTGTGGGCCGGCTCTTCCGGGAGTTTGCCGTCACGTTAAGTATTGCCATCGCAGTCTCACTGCTGGTGTCGCTCACCACGACTCCGACCATGTGTGCCAAATTTTTGCGCCCGCCGGCGAAGGACGAGAAGCACAACCGCATCTATCGGGCCAGCGAATGGTTCTTCGACAAGACTCTGGCCATGTATCGCCACGGGTTAGAGTGGGTGCTGGACTACCAGCTCATAACGCTCGTCGTCACCATTCTGGTGGCGTGCTTGAGCATCTATCTTTACTACATCGTGCCCAAAGGCTTTTTCCCGCAGCAGGATACTGGGCGAATCATGGGTTCGGTGCAGGCGGCGCAGGATATTTCTTTCCAGGCCATGCGCGAAAAGATGGAACGCTATGTGAGTATCGTAACCAAAGATCCGGCGGTGAGCTCGGTGGTGGGTTTCGCCGGCGGCAACACCATCTCGAACCAGGGCCGCTTCTTCATCATGCTGAAATCGCTTTCCGACCGCGGCACTTGCAAGAATCTCCATTTTTGGCAATCCTGCCCTGTGGTAACCGCCGACGATGTGATCAACCGTTTGCGCGGCAAACTCGCGGCGGTGCCGGGTGCAACTTTGTTTCTGCAATCGGCACAAGACCTGACGATTGGCGGCCGCCAGAGCAACGCACAGTACCAGTACACGCTGCAAGGGGAGGACCTGAACGAATTGAATACTTGGGCGCCGCAACTTTTGGCCAAAATGCGCAGCCTGCAGGAACTCCGCGACGTAAATACCGACCAGCAGGACAAAGGATTACAGGCGCAGCTGGTAATCGATCGAGATACCGCCAGCCGATTGGGTCTCGCCGCAGCCGATATCGACAACGCACTCTACGACGCCTTCGGCCAACGGCAAGTTTCCACCATGTACCGGCCGCTCAACCAGTATCACGTGGTGATGGAAGTTGCGCCGCAATTCCAGCAGACCACCGAAGCGCTGCAGAATATTTATTTGCGCGCCTCCAACGGAAATCCCATCCCTTTGGCGGCCTTTACCCATTTCGCACCCTCCAATATTCCGTTGGCCGTGAATCACCAGAGCCAGTTCCCGTCAGTCACGATCTCATTCAACTTGGCGCCCGGAATTTCTCTGGGCGAAGCCACGCTGGCCATCAACAATGCGCAACGGACCATCGGATTCCCCAGCACCATCTCGGCCAGCTTCCAGGGAACAGCCGCAGCCTTTCAGGATTCTTTGTCGAGCCAGAAAATTCTGATCTTCACCGCTCTGGTTACCGTCTACATCGTCCTGGGTATGTTGTATGAGAGTTACATTCATCCCATCACAATTCTCTCCACCATTCCCTCCGCGGGCGTGGGCGCACTTCTTGCCCTGCTTCTGACTCACAACGAACTCAACGTGATCGGAATGATCGGAATCATTCTTCTAATCGGCCTGGTGAAAAAGAATGCCATCATGATGATCGACGTTGCGCTGGAGGTTGAGCGCACCCAGGGTAAGAAGCCGGTTGACGCCATTCACGAAGCCTGCTTGCTGCGCTTCCGTCCTATCATGATGACCACTATGGCCGCGCTGCTGGGTGGCTTGCCGCTCGCGCTGGGAACGGGCACGGGCTCCGAATTGCACCGCCCCCTTGGCATCACGATTGTCGGCGGCTTGATTGTGAGCCAGGCGCTCACCCTGTTCACTACGCCCGTCGTCTACGTTTACTTGGACCGCGTGCGGTTATTCCTACGTGGCGGCGAGAAAGCAAACATGGCCAAGCTTCCGCCGGCCGACGCGGCCCCTAGCCGTGCTTGATTGGTTTGCCAAGCCCCGCGACCGGACAACCTGAATTCAGTTGGCCGGCATCGCAAACGGATGAACCGCTTTTTCCCCGGCCTTTACCGTATATGATAGGAAATACCGTTTTCACTGCCGGGTTCCGGCAGCCCAGGATTCTCGTTTTAGCTTTCAAATTCTCTCAGGAGTTACGGATGCTTCAGAAAGCATTAGTCCTGTTTTGTGTTCTGGCAGGAATTGCCGGCTGTGTGAGTTGCAGCAGTACGTCGAGTCATTATGTATATGCGACCATTCCGGCTGCCAATCAGGTCGTTGTCTACCGCGAGGATCCCAACTCCGGGGTGCTTACACAACTTTCTGGGAGCCCGTATTCGGTGGGCGAAGGCGCTCGATCCCTGGTCTTGAGTCCGTCGGGAAAATTCATGTACGTGGCTAATCCCGGACAGGGTGGAACCGCCGAGAACGACATCTCCTTATTCTCGATCGCGAACAATGGTGGGTTGACGGAAGTCACTCCGCGCACGCCACTCGGTACGGCCAGCTCAACTCCGCAACTTTTATTGATCGATTCCGCCGGCGCTTTTCTCTATGTCATGAATACCGGGTCGAACAATATTTCGGTTTTTTCCATTGACAGCGGCAGCGGCGCGCTCACCCCGGTCGCCGGCTCGCCCTTCGGCATTGGCGCTCTGCCGTTGAACATGTTGCTGTCGCCCTCAGGCAATTTCCTTTTCGTCAGCCTGGCCAGCCAACCGAACGGATTGATTGCCACCTACAGCGTCAACGCCGGGCAACTCTCGCTTCTTGGCGTCACCAGCACCGACGGAGTGAACCCTTACGGGCTCGCGATCAATGCTGCCGGCACCTACCTATACGTAGCGAACAGCACCTCCAATTCAATTTCGGTATTCACCGTCGATGCCTCGGGCGGCCTGGCTGAGGTAGTGGGTTCCCCCATCAACAATGGATACATATTCCCCGTTGCCATGATTTTCGATGTTTCGGGAAACTATCTTTACGTGGCCAATCAAGGATCCAGTAACATCGCGTCTTACTCCATCAGTTCCACCGGACTTCCCACGGCGCTGACCACGACCAGCACCACGAACGCTTTCACTACCGAAACCAGTCCGAGTTATCTGGCCGTAGACCCCGGCGGGAAATATTTGCTCGTGGGTAACCAGGGAAGTTCGGCGGGCATTCAAGCCTTCAGCATCAGCAGCGGCAGTTTGACTGCGCTTTCCACCTATCCGATCGGCAATACGCCAAGCTCGATCGCGGTGTTGAAGTAAGCAAGTTCGAGCCACAAACCGGCAACCGAACTATAATTAAGTACGGTACCGCTCCTTCATGTGTAGTATTACGGGAGCCGAACAACGCCCAGATTTGGTCACCTGGGCTGATCGACTGCCGAAAAACTGACCCAGGAGTCAGAACATGAGGATCGCGAGCGCAGCAAGCGCATTCCCGAAATATTATTACTCGCAAAAACAATTGCTGGAGCGCCTGCAGGATTACTGGGGGGACCAGCTCAAAAACCCGCTGTTGCTGGCGCGTTTGCACCGCAATGTAACCGTTGACGGCCGCTACCTCGCCATTCCCGCTGAGCAGTATGTCGATATCAAGACCTGGGGCCAGGCCAACGACATCTGGATCAGAGTCGCGCAGGAATTGGGCGAGCAATCGTTGTGCCTGGCTCTGAATAAGGCGGGCTTGCAGAAGAGCGATCTGGGATGTTTGCTATTCACCACCGTGACCGGCGTGGCCAGTCCATCGATCGACGGAATGTTGATTAATCGCATGGGGCTGCCTGCCAACATTCGGCGAACTCCGATTTTCGGCCTGGGATGCGTGGCGGGCGCCGCCGGGATTGCGCGCGCGTACGACTATGTCCGCGCGTACCCTGATCAGGCCGCGGCGGTGGTTTCCGTGGAGCTTTGCTCGCTTACGTTACAGCGTGAAGATTTGTCGGTAGCCAACCTGATTTCATCGGGGTTGTTTGCAGATGGATCGGCCGCCGCAATTGTGACGGGTGCGGAATTCGAACGCTCCGGCGCTGATATCTCTGGCCCGAAGATTATTGCCACCCGCTCCATTTTTTATCCCCGCACCGAAGACATGATGGGATGGAACATCTCCGAGAAGGGCTTCCGCATCATACTTTCAACTGAGGTGCCGACCTTGATCCGGGAAAACCTGGGGAAAGACGTCGACGCTTTCCTGGCGGATAACGGCCGTCAGCGCAGCGATCTGAAGAGCTTCGTGCTGCATACCGGCGGACCCAAGGTGCTGGATGCTTCCGCCGATGCGTTGGGATTGCATAACGGCGAGCTGAAAGCCTCCTGGGATTGCCTGCGCAAAGTTGGAAATCTTTCTTCCGCGTCGGTGCTTTGCGTGCTGGAAGATGTGATGAAAAACCGGCGCCCGGCGCCTGGAACACTCGGACTGCTGGCCGCCATGGGGCCGGGATTTTGTTCCGAGCTCATACTTCTGGAGTGGTAAGAGTGCGTCGCCGGCGATTGCGAAACAGGAAATTTTTGATTGCACGATCGAATAAAACAATCCAACTTTTTGTCTCGCAAGGCCAGGTTGTTTCAGTCGCTGCTGGCCGTGTTCACCATCTCAGCTTGTACCGGCGCCCTGGCCGCTGGACAGCAAGTTCTGTTTCAGCTGGATGCTCAACACACCGGAGTGAACTTCACGTTGGGCGATGTTCTGCACACGGTCCGCGGAACATTTCTCTTAAAGCAGGGATCGCTAACACTTGATCCCGCCTCGGGCAAGCTTAGCGGGGAAATTGTGGTCGACGCCAAGAGTGGTAACAGCGGCAGCGGAATGCGCGACCGCAAAATGCACAAGGAAGTTTTGGAGAGCGAACGCTATCCGGAGATCAAGTTTCGCCCCGATCACGTCGACGGGCCAATGTCGTTACAGGGAAAATCGTCGGTGCAGGTTCACGGAGTTTTTTCCATTCATGGCGCTGACCATGAACTTACGGTTCCGGCGCAAATAGAAGTATCCTCCGACCACTGGAATGCCACCCTGCACTTCCCCGTTCCTTATGCGAAGTGGGGCATGAAAAATCCCAGCACACTGTTTTTGAAAGTAGGCGAATCGGTGGATATCGATTTAACCGCTTCTGGAATCCTGGCGCGGCCCTAAAAGAAAGGGAGTTTCATCAGAACCCGTCCAGCGGCTCGATGCCCTTCCCTTCCGTACACTGATAACACTTTCCCGCCGCAATATCCTTAAACTCTTCAGTTCTTCCACTCGGCCACACAATCAGTACGTGCTCGATGCGGTCGCGCCTCTCCAATCCAAACGTGAGGGGGAGTTCCGACTGCGATAGGTAACTGGATCCGCTCTTGACCATTCGCGACTGATTCGTTCCCCCACAGGAAATTCGGACCGTCGCACCAATGGCATCGCGGTTTGACTTGCTTCCCACCAGCCTGAAGCGCACACTGTGATTTCCCGCCATCTGATCGTTGCGATATAAATACGCGGGCCCGTTGTTCGTGGTCAGTAACAAATCGAGGTCACCATCGCGATCAAAATCGGCATAGGCAAGACCGCGCCCGACTTTGGGTTGATCGAAGCCGCCGCCCGCCTCAGCCGCGATATCGCGAAACATTCCCTTCCCATTGTTGAGGAATAAATGCGGAGGTTGCGCATATCCGACATTGCCGTGGATATTGCGCACCGTCTCATCGATGTGGCCATTGGCGATGACAAGATCGAGCCAGCCGTCAAGATTGACATCCAGAAAAGAACATCCGAAGCCCAGACTGTTTTTTGAAGGCAATCCTACGCCGGCTTGCGCCGCAACATCCTCGTACGACTTCCCTCCAAATTCGTACAAGCCTGCCATCTCGTTGTCGAAGTTTGTGATGGCCACTCCGGAGTGGCCTGAGTTTCTGAAATCACCAATATCCACTCCCATGCCGGCTCGCGCTTTGCCCTCAGTGCTGAAAGCAAGGCCGGCCTCGACTGCCGCATCCTTGAAGGTTCCGTTCCGCTGATTTCGATACAGTTTGTTCGGTTGAGTATCGTTTGCCACCAGCAGGTCAGGCCAACCGCTCTGGCTCTCGTCGATCATCGCTACGCCGAGTGACTTGGAACTGCTGTCGAATATTCCGCTGGCAGCGGTCACATCTTCAAAGGTGCCATTGCCTCGATTATGAAAGAGCCAACAAGTCTCGCCACGATACGCTTCCGGCGTGCAATAAGACTTGTGCTTGCCATCCAGACTGCAGAACACATCATGTTCCGGCGACCACTTCACGTAATTGCAGACAAATAGATCAAGCAGGCCGTCGCGATCAAAGTCGAACCACAGCGCGGAGGTGCTGAAACCCAAGCGCTTCCCCAGTCCGCTCGCAGCGGTCACATCGATGAAGGATCCCTTGCCTGTATTGTGAAACAAGCGATTCTGTCCTACGCAGGTAATCAGAATGTCGGGAAAGCCGTCGTTGTCGTAATCTCCAACCGCAACGCCCATTCCATAGAGTTCAATGTCCAGGCCGGCGCGTGCGGTCACGTCGCTGAAGGTGCCGTTCCGGTTGTTGTGGTAAAGCTTCAAACCCGAGCGGTGCTGTTTGTGACCCGGCCAATCCATTCCGTTGATAAGAAGAATGTCTTGCCAGCCGTCGCGGTCGTAATCGAGAAAGGCGCAGCCCGAGCCCAATGTTTCCGGCAGGAACTTGCCCCCGAACGCGCCGCTGTTGTGCTGGAATTGAATGCCGGCGGTCGAGGTAACGTCGACAAAACGAAACCCAGGGGATGTTGGAGGACCGGGAACCGCGCCCAGAGCGCGCAACAGAGGCAATTGAGAGGCTGCCGCCAATCCCGAGATTCCCTGCAGAAAAAATCTGCGATTCACGGAACGTTCACCAACCCGGCGCGAATGGCATAAACCACCAGCTCTGCTGTCTTGTGAATACCCAGCGCATTCATGATATTGGCGCGATGAACCGCGATCGTATTCGCACTCAAGTCGAGCACGGTCGCTATTTCCTTATTCGACTTGCCATCGACTATCATTTGCAGCACTTCCAATTCGCGCGGCGTGAGTCCCGCAGTGCGCTCACCTTTGAGAGTTTCCGGTTGCTCTACCTGAGGATCGAAAATCGTATTCCCGCCGGCAACTCTTCTTACTGCAGGCCCCAGTTCCAGATTCATGGCATTTTTCAGTACGTACCCTTTGGCTCCAGCCTCAATGGCCTGCCTCACCCATGTATTTTCCGAGTGCATGCTCAGCATCAAAACTGCTGTATCAGGTAAGCTCGCAAGAATTTGACGAGTCGCATCCAGACCGTTCATCTTCGGCAAAGCACAATCCATGACGACAACTTGAGGCTTCAATTCACGCGCCAGCTTGATTGCATCCTCGCCGTCCCCCGCCTCGCCCACCACCGTCATGTCGGGTTCATCTTCTAACATTCGCCGAAACCCGCGGCGCACCAGGCTGTGATCGTCAACCAGCAATACCGTGATCTTCTTGGACATACGTTTTTTACCCCTGCCCTTTGTCTTCCTGATCTGCGTCCCGGAACTCGACTCCATCGCGCGGAACAGTCATTTGCAGCAAAGTTCCGCCCGCAGCCGGGGTGGAAAATACAATCCGCCCACCCATCAACTCCGCGCGTTCGCGCATAGCGACCAGCCCAATGCCATGTTTCGCAGGCCGTCCGTTGAAGCCCACGCCATGATCTTCCACTTCCAACTCCAGCGTGGCTGGCAGAAATCGTAATCGCACTGAGGCTCGCTTTGCGCCAGAGTGCCTCGCAACATTATTCAATGCTTCCTGCAGCACGCGGTAAATCTGTACTGCCGCGCTGCTGTTCACCACGAACGGCGCACCCTGTTTCTCATACGATATGGCGATGCCATTCTGCCGTTCTACGGTCGGGATGTACCAGTCCAGTGTAGTCTCTAATCCAGCTTCATCGAGCATCACGGGATGCAGAGCCTGCGAGAGACTTCTCACGCGGTCCAGTGTATCTTGCGCGATCTGCCGGACTTCCTGCAAATCCTCTCGTAATGGAGACCCTTCCGGCGCGTGCGTTCCAGAACGGCCGAGCATGGATCCCATCGCAGTCAGGATCTGACCAAATTCGTCGTGCAACTCACGCGAAATATAACGCAATGTGGATTCTTGCGTGGTGATCAGTTTCTGCGCCAGTTCGCTACGCCGGTCAGAGAGTTCTGCCATGCGCGCAAATAACTGGCGGTTCCACCGGATCATGGAAAACCCCGTCAGCAAGATGGCCGCCAGAGTCGCGGCCAGAAATACATAGACCTGCCTCTGCACGCGGTCATAAATCAGGACGATGCGCTGCGCCGCTTGCTCCTCGTTCTCGCTATTCTGCACCAGCAATCGTGCGACTGCCGTACTCAGTGCTGCCTGGCGCGCTTGCAGCGAAAGCTGAATCTGTTCTCTCGCATCTTTCTCGTTGCCTTGCCCGGCCAGGGCAAACACGCGCTCCACTGCATCCCAAAACTGCGCTAGAGAACTGCTCAATGAAGCGCTCTGCTCGGCGGTCCGGCTGGTTGGGGCCGCTGCCGACTCCAGTCGCATGGCATCATCAAGATCAGTGCGAATGCGCTGGAACTGCGCCGCCCAGGCCGTCAGCGGATAGGGTTCGTCGTTATCCAGCATGTCACGCATGGCCACTGCGAGCAGGTTCAGATTGTTCTGAATGCGCAACAACTGCAGCGAGTCCTTGCGATTGCGGTCAATCAGTTCCGACTGCAGCTTGCGCAGGCCTGCCACCTGAAAGGTCAGATACGCGGAATAGGCCACCACCGCTGCAAGCGTGATGATGAGGCCGAGCAACAGGCCCAGGGTTGGAGAGCGCTCCGGCGAAAGCGGACGTGCCACGCACCGAGGATACATCGGCGAGCCTTGCCGTGTCACAATGCTAATAATGAAGCGTGCGCAGCTTCAGCGGAGTCCAATGATAGATTGAGTTCCGACGCAAAATCCCCGAAGCCACCCAAAGCTCAACGACTCAAGGCAGTCTTGCCCGAGGTCTGGAAGCTGATGCGCCCGCGGCGCTGGCTGCTCGCGCTCGGTATGCTCTTGATGGTCATTAACCGCGTGGCCGCGCTGGTGCTTCCCTATTCCACCAAGTTCCTGATCGATACCGTTATTAACAAGCACCATCTCGAACAACTAAGGCCACTGGTACTCTTTGTTTTGGCGGCCACCTTGGTTCAGGGCGCCACTTCTTTCTCGCTGACGCAACTTCTATCAAAGGCAGCACAGCGCCTGATCGCGGAGTTGCGCGAACAGGTGCAGGTCCACATTTCCCGTCTGCCCGTCGCTTTTTATGATGGCAACAAGACCGGCAACCTCGTGTCCCGCATCATGAGCGACGTAGAGGGCGTGCGGAACCTCTTAGGCACCGGACTGGTCGACTTCGTTGGCGGACTCGTTACCTCTGGCATCGCACTGGTTCTGCTCTTCCGCACCAGTCCTCAGATGACGCTGATTGCGGTGAGTTCCCTGCTTTGTTTTGCAGTCGCTCTCAACTACGCATTCAGCACTATTCGCCCCATATTCCGCGAGCGCGGGAAAATCAATGCGGAAGTCACTGGCCGGTTGACAGAGTCTCTCGGCGGCGTGCGCGTAATCAAGGGCTATCACGCGGAAGAGCGCGAAGAACAAATCTTTGCCAGCGGAGTGCGCCGCTTGCTGGAAAACGTAATGCGCACCTTGACTGCAACCTCGGTAATGAGCCTTTCTGCCAGCGTGCTTCTCGGCTGCGTAGGCGCAGTCACCATGTATGTGGGCACGCACCAGATTGCCTCCGGCACGCTTACGGTCGGTGGTTTTTTTTCCTACACCTTACTGTTGGGCTTTCTGGTTGCACCCATCATGCAAATAGTCTCGATCGGCACTCAACTTACCGAAGCCTTGGCTGGATTGGAGCGCACTCAGGAAATTATGCGCGAGCGCCCTGAAGATCAGGACCCCAAACGTTCCGTGACTCTTCGCGATATCGTCGGAACCATCGAATTCGACCGCGTAAGCTTTAGCTATGACGGTACCCACGAAGTGCTCCGTGACATTTCTTTCCGCGCCGAACCCGGCACCGTGACTGCCTTGGTAGGATCTTCTGGCTCCGGCAAATCGACCACGATTGGTTTGATTTCCGCTTTCTATGTACCAACCAGAGGAACAATTCTGCTGGACGGTACCGACTTGAGCACAGTTCGCCTCGATTCGTTCCGCACGCGACTGGGAGTTGTATTACAGGAATCGTTTCTATTCGACGGCACTATCCGGGAGAACGTTGCATTTTCCCGTCCTGATGCCAGCGAAGAAGAAATTCTGCGCGCTTGCCGGATCGCCCGCGTGGATGAGTTTGCCGAAACCTTCTCGGAAAAGTATGACACCGTCGTTGGCGAACGGGGGGTCAAACTCTCCGGCGGCCAGCGCCAGCGTATTTCGATTGCACGCGCCATTCTGGCCGAGCCGCGCATTCTGATTCTCGATGAAGCAACTTCCAGCCTTGATTCGGAATCGGAGCAGATGATCCAGCAAGGACTTTCTTATCTCATGCAGGGCCGCACCACATTCGTGATCGCGCACCGGCTTTCCACGATTCGCCGTGCCGACCAGATTTTAGTGATGGAGCAAGGCCAAATCGTAGAGCGCGGCACACACCAACAACTCTATGCCATGCAAGGCCGCTACTACGACCTGTACACGCGCCAGCACGGGGTGGAAGACAACCTGTTCCTCGCTCCGGGCGAAGGCGATCCTTTGGATGAAAACGGCAACAGCCTCACGGCCGCCGGACGCGGCGATGCCTCGAAGACGCCGGACGCAATGCGCGTTCTTAAAGGAGAGGTCCGTTAGCGTGGTGATTCATTCGAGTAGTTCCTCTCCCAACGTCTTCCCGGCCATCCGCATAGAAAATCTTTGCCGCCACTACCGCATGGGCGAAACCGTCATCCGCGCCGTGGATGGCGTCACCCTCACAGTCGGCGCCGGAGAATTTGTAGCTTTGCTGGGCTCATCGGGCTCGGGCAAATCTTCCGTCCTGAACCTGATTGCAGGCCTGGATCGCGCGACTTCAGGCAGCGTAATCGTGCAACAACGCACTCTCGCACAACTCTCGCGAGAGGAGTTAGCTCACTATCGCCTGCACACCGTCGGCATGGTTTTTCAGTCGTTCAATTTAATCGCCAGCATGACCCTTGCGGAAAACGTCGAATTGCCCATGCGCTTTGCGGAAGTGGATCGCAGCCAGCGTAGCGCCCTGGCGCGGGAAGCCCTGACTAAAGTAGGACTGCAGGCCAGAATGAATCATCGCCCTGGCGAACTTTCCGGCGGCGAGCAACAACGGGCGGCCTTGGCGCGAGCGCTCATCAATCGCCCACAGTTGCTGCTGGCCGACGAGCCTACCGGAAATCTCGACAGCCGCACCGGAACCGAGATTATGAATATAGTTCGCGACCTTAACAGCGACTTGGGGATGACCGTCGTCATGGTCACCCACGAGCGCGCCTTAGCCGAGCGCTACGCTCAGCGTCTCGTTTTCCTTGCAGACGGAAAACTTGCTGGGGATGAAGTGAATTCAGCCGTAGCCGTGCATCGTGGCGAGGAGCGGCCATGAAGCTTCCCGACCTGACTGAACTTGCTCTGCGCAACCTCCGCGAATCAATCCTGCGCAATTCGCTGACCACCATCGGCATCTCCGTGGGTGTAGCGTCGCTGGTGGCAATGCTTTCCCTCGGCATCGGGCTGCAACAACTCGCATCTCGCCGTTTGATGAAGTCTGGATTGTTCGACACCGTGGTCGTCACTTCCCGTCGCGATCTGCGCAACTTCAATCGCGAAGAAGAGCGCAATGGGCCGGCTCCGGGCGAGAGCCGCATTCTCGACGAACCTACTCGCCTGCAGATCGAACAGATTCCTAACGTAATCGAGGCCAATCCCGATATTCGCTTCATCACTGAACTGCGTTACGACGACAAGCCGCATCTCACCATGATCGCGGCCTTGGCGAATTCCGCAAAATCGAGCGACGCATTTGAAAGCGTCCAGGGAAAATTCTTTTCCTCCG
The DNA here is from genome assembly GCA_963758565.1 of uncultured Acidobacteriota bacterium. GTDB lineage: Bacteria > Acidobacteriota > Terriglobia > Terriglobales > Acidobacteriaceae > Sulfotelmatobacter. The sequence goes on from CAVWVX010000004.1 coordinate 734,917, forward strand.
ACACAGCTCCGGAAGCCATTCTGCAAAAAGCCTTCGCCGAAGAGTTGCTTGGAAAAACACCACGCGCCGGTCTGGACCAGACCAGCGTGAAAGAACTTGCGACGCCCTTGCTGGGCAAAGAATTAACTATGAAGTATGCGCAGCGTGAAGCCTCCAGGAATACCGCCGCGAATGGTGCAATCGGCGGATTCGAAGAGGGAGCGGCGTATTCCGTAATCTCGCGCGAACAGAAGCTCACAATTGTTGGCGTCGTCGATCTCGATCCTGAGAGCATGCGGGGACCAACCCGTGCCCGGGTTTTCCTTCCGCTCAAGCTGGCTGAGAGCCTGCACGTAATGTTACCCACAGACCTGCGCGAAGTCTCCAGCGCCGCGGCAGACAAGCCAGTCTATTCGTCGTTGAGTGTTCGGGTTAAGAATCCCGGTCAGATTCAATCGGTGGAAGATGCCGTTAAAAAAATGGGCTTCAATACTTTTTCCATCCTGGATGCCAGCAAAAGCATTCAGCAATTCTTCAAGGTGTTGGATGTGTTTCTGGGGATCTTCGGCAGTCTCGCCCTGGCCGTGGCTTTCATCGGCATCGTGAACACGCTGGTCATGGCCATCCTCGAGCGCCGCCGCGAAATTGGCATCATGAAGGCCATCGGCGCCAGTGACGGTGACGTTAAAAAGCTTTTCTTCGCGGAGGCCGGTGCCATGGGCATTCTCGGCGGCCTGATCGGAGTCGCCCTGGGCTGGGCGATCGGCCAGATCATCAATCTCGGAACCAACATTTATCTCAAAAGCCAGTCGTTTCCCCCGGAACATTTTTGGTCGGTACCGTGGTGGCTGGTGGCGTTCGCCCTGGTATTTTCTTTCCTGGTAAGCCTTGCGGCTGGACTTTATCCCGCCAGTCGTGCCGCCCGCCTCGATCCTGTACAAGCCCTGCGGTACGAGTGAATCGATGCATCGCTGCTTCCGCATTATTTTTACACTCATCGCCCTGTCGGTCCCTCTTAGCGCTCAAAGCCGCATCGACTGCAACGCTCTGCACAGCCGCATCCTCAAACATCCGGTTCACTACTGCGTTTATCTTCCCGCTAGTTACGAAGCGGGAGCGGAAAAACATCCGCCGCAAACTTATCCTGCTCTTTATTATTTGCATGGCCTCGGCGATAACGAGCGCACATTGTTCAACAGCGGCGGATGGACCATGCTCGACGATCTTCGCCGGCAACAGAAGATCGGAGAATTTCTGATCATCGCGCCCGAAGGCGGTCGCACCTTTTACATTAACTCTGCCGACGGAACCGTACGCTACAGCGATTTCTTTCTGCAGGAATTCATCCCTTATATCGAAAGCCACTATCGCATCGGACGAGACCGCGGCAGCCGCGCCATTAGCGGCATCTCAATGGGTGGATACGGAGCACTGCGTTTCGCCTTCTCCCATCCTGAGTTATTTTCCGCCGTGAGCGCACAAAGCGCAGCACTGATGGTCGAAACTCCACAACAACTCGACACCGCGAGCCGATCCGGAGCTCCCCTGGGGAAACTTCTGGCGGCTGTTTTCGGGAACCCGATCAACCCCGCGCATTGGAAGGAGAACAGCCCATTCGCTCTGGCCAGCCGAAATCAGTCTGCATTGCGGAAACTCGGTATCTACTTCAACTGCGGACGCGATGACGATTACGGTTTTGAAAAAGGCGCCGCCGCGTTACACCGGCAGTTGCAGAAGGCAGGCATTCAACATGAATACCATTTGTATCCCGGCGATCACAGCCTCACCTACTTCCTATCTCACTTTGTAGAGGTAATGGAATTTCATTCCCGAGAATTTGGCCTCAAGTAGCCGGCTGGAAAAGTACTTACCTTGTGAACCTCTTCGACCAAAGCGTAGCTAAATAAGAACTAGCCTTGTTGTAAACTAAGCCAAGACAGCATCAGTTCCCCTCTCGCGGAGGGATGTGTGAGTGGTTGAAACAGGCGGTCTTGAAAACCGCTGTGCCCGAAAGGGCACCGGGGGTTCGAATCCCTCTCCCTCCGCCACGCAGTCTGAAGTGCAGAGAAATTCCGCCGCTTCTTCCCTCCAAATACGCGAAAGATGCCCATTTTCGCGATTCTTCCTCGACAAACCGGACTGTAGGGAACGGACTGGTCGGCGGCGAAGGGGACTTTGTTCCGGCTTTTCTCTGGGGGCAAATTCGCAGTCCGGTTTCAAGGACGGCATTAGGCGAATGCAATGCGATCAGCAAAAGGGATTCGGCCATGGCGAGTTGACTTTTGCAAGCACGTTAGAAACCGAGGTCGGCAATAGGCGCTATTTGTCGCCGTTCTGCGCGACTGATAGCCGATCAGTCGCGCCAGATCTTGTAGCCGCATGGGTATCGACTGTCTTTATGAGATGCGGTCACCCGGTAAAGGTACCTGCAAGTCGGCTTCCCTCCAGCTATTGGTCGGTCACAGCTGGCGCGTTGTCGACAGCGATCGAAAAATAGGAACGGATACCCTTTCGGGTCGTAGGAGGGCTCATCACGAGCCGGGGGATTCGGCACCTTCATAATTTCTTAGCAACAATCTTGTACTGTTCAACTGAAAAAGGAGATTCCATGACTAGATCGATTGGGCAGTACAGCCTTGTCCTTGCTTCCAGTCTCATCTTTACGCTGCTCGCTTCAGGCCAACAGGTAGTAACAGGCGGTCCTCCGCCTGAGATAAGAAGTCACATCGATGCGTTGGTGAAAGCACTAAACAGCGGCAGTTCCGACCAGTGGGAAAAAATGACTCAAGAGCATTTTTCGCCCGCCGAATTGAGGCGCCATTCGGTCGAGGAACGCAAACAAATATTCGATAATCTACGGCGCGATTTTGGGGTTATCTCAATCGGTATGGTCGAGGGCCCAGACGAACCTCTTCGACTTCACGTTAAGGGTTCAACAGGAGCAAGTGGAGTCATCGAGCTTACACTTGAGCCGGGCGCACCCTACCGTATCGCCGCCTTGGGAGTGGAGATGGGCGGAGCGGACCACGAGAAGTCAAAGAGCGTCGATTCGCCGCCTGTGAATGGCAACATGTCAAATGAGCAACTCGCCGGGGCATTGGACACGTACTTCAGCAGGCTCGCGGCCAAGGAAGTGTTTTCGGGTAACGTATTGGTCGCGAAAGACGACAAGGTGGTATACGAGAGGTCTTACGGTTTCGCGGACATTGCTAACAAACGTCCGAACGATTCAGCAACCCGGTTCAATCTTGGTTCCATCAATAAGACTTTTACGCAATCAGCCATCCAGCAATTGATCGGGCGAGGGAAACTGTCGCTAACCGACACAGTCGGGAAACTATTGCCCGATTACCCGCAGGAAATGACACGGACGGCGACGGTGGACCAATTGTTGCATCACACTGCCGGCGTGGCCGACTTCTTTGGAGAAGAATTCACCGGTATGGCGAAGGATAAGTTTCGCTCCAATGCCGATTACTACAAATTTGTTTCCAACTCGAAACCGCTATTCGCGCCGGGCGCGCGCCACCAGTACTGCAACGGCTGCTACATTGTTCTCGGTGCAATTATTGAGCGTATTTCCGGCGTACCTTACGAAAAATACATCGAAGAAAATATCTCCAAACCTGCAGGCATGATGGCAGCCGGCCCGTTGCAAACCGACGCCATAATTCCCGATGTTGCACTAGGATATACACAGCGCGGCGGCGATGGACGACTGCAAAGCAATCTGCTGATGCACGGAGCGTCCGGCTGTGCCGCCGGTGGCGGTTACGCTACCGCCGCTGATCTACTCGCTTACGCAGAAGCATTGCGCCATGGCCGGATTCCCGATGTTGCACCATCGAAAGACATAGGTATTGCCGGAGGCGCGCCCGGAATCAATTCGGTTCTGGAACAGAATGGTCCTTGGACCGTCATAATTCTCAGCAATCTTGATCCACCAAGCGCTGAAGATATCGCCAGACCGCTAGCACAAGCCTTATCCCGATAGAGCAAAAGGTATTGCGTGCAGATTGTGATTATTGAAGACGATGCCGTCGTGGCGCACACGCTCCAGTTGTATCTTGAGCAAGCTGGATATGAACCTGTCGTCACGCGGGACGGCATCAACGGCCTCGAAAGGGCGTGTGGCAAAGAGGTTGGTTTGGTGATCCTCGATCTGATGATTCCGGGGATCTCGGGTTACGAGGTCTGCAAGCGCCTCCGGCAGAAATCCACGGTGCCGATCATGATGCTCACAGCGCGAACTTCCGAAGACGACCGGGTCATTGGGCTCGATCTTGGCGCCGACGATTACGTCACCAAGCCGTTCCACCCACGCGAAGTAGTGGCCCGCGTGCAGGCCTTTCTACGACGGGTGTCGCCGCAGCAATCTGCACCGCCGCCTCCAGTCGTAATAGGAGATTTGGAAATTAACTCTTGGAGCCGCTCTGTATATCTGCGCGGACAGCCGGTTGCTCTTACCCCGACCGAGTTTCGACTTTTGGACATTTTAGCCCGAGCCCCGTGCCGCGTATTCACTCGCGAAGAATTGCTCGCTCGTGCCTTCGGACCCGACTTCGATGGCATGGATCGCACCATTGACGTGCATATCACTAACTTACGACGCAAGATCGAAACCAAGGGCGAGCAGCACTACATCGTCACCGTTCACGGAGTTGGCTACCGCCTCGGAGACCTGCGGTGATTCCCAGCCTGCGCCTTCGGATGATGGCTGCCGTAGGTCTTCTCGCCATAGCCGCTGTGGTTGCAGTTGCGCTCGCGGCACGGCAGCGCACTCGTTCGGAATTCCGTCGCTTTCAAGAGCTGGAGAAGATCTCAGCTTCTGCAGACCCTGACACCGATTCCAAACGTATCGCCCTGTTGCTGGAGGGCCGGTGTTGCGACCCCGATTCCTTGCGCACCGCCGCTGCTGCACTCTCCCAACCTCAGGTGTTGGTTGTAGCGGATGCTTCCGGCCGTGTGATTGCCAAATCCGGCAAGCCACTCAATATACTCAGCGAATTTCGGTTCTCGCGAAACGGGGAAGTGATTTCGATTGAGGCACGCCACGAATACGACAGGTCCGTCACTGGCGTGAGCCTGCGATTTCAGCTTCAAGGAGTTCCGGTGCGATTGGCAAACGGAAACACAGCTTATTTGTACGTATTTCCTATGCCGAATGAGAAGGCCGAGGAGCCGGGAGCAATATTTCTCGGATCTGTGGATCGCTCGCTGTTGCTGGCAACAATCTTGATTGCAGCGATTGCCTTGCTCGCCACTTGGACGCTGACGCGTCGAATTGCCGGACCGATTGAAGAGCTGCGTGTTGCCGCAAGCGATCTCGCCCACGGAAACCTCGGACGGCGCGTGGCCGCTCGCGGTTCCGACGAAATTGCTGAATTGGGCCGCAGTTTCAATGTCATGGCTGCGGAACTGCAAAACGTGCAGACACTACGGCGGAACCTGGTGCACGATGTAGTCCATGAACTCCGCACGCCGCTCGCGGCGCTACGTTGTCGCATCGACTCTGTGACCGACGGAGTCTGTAAAGATGTGCAGCAAGAAATTGCCGGTGCTAACGAAGAAATTGACCATCTCCTCGGAGTTGTTGAGGATCTGCATGAACTAGCCCTTGCCGAAGCTCGTGAATTGAAACTCGCCGTATCTGAAGCACCGTTACTGCCGATCGTGGAGTCAGCCGCCCGAGCTGCCGGTCTCGACGGTGATCCCCGGCTGCGCATGATCCTGGCGAATGACTTCATAATCCGCGGAGATGCGATGCGCCTGCGTCAGGTAGTGCTCAACATACTCAGCAACGCAGCGCGGTACACTCCTTCAAAAGGTAGGATCACAATAAAAGCGTCCTGCCAGGATAAAGAGGTAGTCGTGGAGGTTCACAATACGGGGAGCAGTCTGACCAGCGATGAAATCGCGCACGTATTCGATCGCTTTTACCGCGCTGATGCTTCGCGCCAGCGCGCCTCTGGCGGAACAGGCCTTGGACTCAGCATTGTCAAGAATCTAATTGAAGCGCAGGGAGGACGAGTATGGTCTTCGAGCGATGATTCAGGCGTTTGCTTTGCCTTTGCTCTGCCATCTCAACCAGGATGCGGAAGAGGTATCTGAATTTTGGGTGCTTCCCTCTTCTTGTGGCTCTGGGCTCAAGCACATGGAAGCATTGCCTGAATTGTTAGTGCCCGAAAGCTGTCTGGTTTACACGACGCGCTTAGTCCTTTGAAGTCGGCCTGTGGGAAGTGGAGCTACAACGGCCGAGGAAATGCGAGCAAGAGAATCGACAATTATTGAAAATCCCGCCTTAAGTAGACCTTTTTCGCCGGAGAAAGTTTCGATCTCGTGACTGCCCGCTAGGCAAGCAGTCACATGCCAACCCCACCGGGCCGATTCAGAAGCTTCGAAGTGACCGATTTCAGCCACATAATCGCCAAGGATTCGCCTTCCAAATCCTTCGGAAGCCCCACCGGTTAGCGAAGACTGCGCGGCCAGCAGGCAGTCGGAGAGAATTCTTGAAGCTCTTGATTCCGTGTAACACTCCAACGTCGGCCCTTACACGTTTCAGAACTGTACCGAGAGTTCGAATCCTTTCCGCTCTGCCAGCAAGTCTTAATTGCAGAGAAATGCCGCCGGCTTTTCGCCAATACCTCTTTTTTTCAGACTGAGATATGCCGTGGTACATATACACTTGGCCGCCACCACACCCGAGGCAAAAGAAATCAGGTTCCTCTCTGGCGTTGGATGACGTGGATGTTGTCCAGATCCGGCAGCCGAAGCACTCGGCGACGATAATTCGGCTTGATTCTCTGTTTGCCTATCCGATTCTTCACTGGCTCCATTGAACAAGGTTGTTGTTCTCCCGCCGAGTAGCCGCTGTCGCCATGCTTCCATCCGCACTCTCGAGGAGCGATTCGTTTCGCTCGGTGCATGTTGGGCGTTCTCGTTTCAGCCGGTGCTGCCATCTTTTTGGCGCCCTGTGGTTCTGCTCTTTTCGAGGGGAACCCGGACTAGGCCATAGTCGCAGTCACCGGAACTCGGCTTGAGGCTTTTGTCTTTCCCTTCCTAAGAATGTTTTGACTTTAGGCTGCTGCCGGCATCGTCATTCGACTGCTGTTGTGCAACGGTTCGTACACTTCTCCGCTCACCCACAGGTGATGCAATAACACTGCCAGGTTTCTCGCCGTGGCAACGATGGCTCGCTTCTTCCCGTTCTTTCCACCACGCTCGGCCAGCTTCAGGCCCCAACGTCTGAGATCGCAGTCGACCCCGTCCGGACCCAGAATGTGCTGCGCTCCCGGCACCAGCAGCGTGCGCAGATAGGGGTCGCCTTCCTTGCTGATATGCTTCTGTGGTTCGCTCTGCCCCGAGTTCCTGCGTCCGGGCTGCAGTCCCAGATAACAATCCACGTCGCGGCTCTTGCCGAAGCGATGCGGATCCTCCAACGTCAGCAGGAACGTCACTGCGATCAGCGTGCCTACGCCCTTGATCTGCTTCAGCAATGCTGTCTGTGGATAGCTCTGCCGGGCCAGATTCTCGATCCGCTCGTTGTATTCCACGATGTTCCCAAGTTGAGTTCTCAGCGAGTTTGTTTCCGGAGCTGATAAAAGTACTTGGCTCCTGAAACCTCTTACGTTAGGCTTAGGGCGACTTTGAGACGAGGGAGGGATACGCGATGATTCCAGAGGCACCCGTTCAGACAGTTTTGGCCTGTTCCCTATGCGGACGTGCGTTCGCGAACTCGGATCTGGTTCAGATCGCGGGAAGCTGGGTGTGTGCCGATTGCAAGCCGGTATTTCTAACACGGGTAATGGCGAGCGGCGCTGCCGGGGCATCACCGCAGGCCTGGCGTTATGGCGGATTTTGGATCCGCTTTGGGGCGCGCTTCATTGATGGTCTTATTTTCATGGTTCCCATCCTGATTGTCGCCGCCATTTTCCTGCCAGAGCTGATCCGCGCGGGGAAGCAGGCAGGCAACGTGCCCGGGGCACCCAACCCAATCTTTGCAGCCGTCGGTTTTATGACGTTCATGCTAATTTCTTTCGTCGCGGGAGGTTGCTACGAAATTCTGATGCTGAAGTATCGCAGCGCAACTCTGGGAAAGTTGGCCTGCGGGCTGAAGGTCGTGCGGTCCGACGGCCGTGCTTTGAGTTGGGGCGTATGCTTTGGGCGCTTCTTCATGTGGAACGTAGTTACCAGCGGCATTCCCTACCTAAACACTGTCCTCATGCTGGTTAGCTCGATCATGTTAGGAGTGGACGATGAGAAGCGAGCTTTGCATGACAGGGTGTGTGACACGAGGGTGATCTATAAACAGAGCGTAGCGTGAACCTGAGTATTAATCCCTTCCCTAACACTGCCGGCCCGGCGGACTCCTCCGCCAGCGATGACCTGACATCATTGCATGCTGGATCTCCGGCGATAACCTGCCCTCACTGTTTAGCGGACATACCGGCTGATGCACGATGGCAAAGTTGTCCCTATTGCCAGAAGTGGTTGCAGATCTGCGTCTGGCCAATTGTTCGCCAGAAGAGCAACGCAGTGTCGGCAATTTCGGACCAGGCGACCTGTTTTTTTCATCCAGACAAGGCGTTTCAAGCCTGTTGCCGGAGGTGCGGCCGATTTGTGTGCGGGCTGTGTGACCTGCAGTTGGGAGCGGAGCACGTTTGTCCTACGTGCTTCGAGCGCGGCCGGGGCGATTCCAGTGCTGAGGCTGGCAAGGCGGAGTGGCGATATCGCGATGTGCTGTATGATTCCATCGCCCTGACCGTGGGATGGGTTTGGATTCTTTTTTGGCCCGTCATTATTGCCGCGCTTCCAGCCGTGATTTTCCTGCACGTCAAGTATAGGAAAGCGCCTCGTTCGTACTTGGTTCCACGCACGGGCTGGCGTTTCTGGATGGCCTATGTTGGGTTCGTGTGGCTTCCGCTCTTGATCTCCATCTCATTCTTCGTACGTTGGATGGCGAGGAGGCATTGATTGCGAAGTGACTTCCGCAAAATCTCGCGCGTGGGCAGTCTTACCGGCGGAACGAGATGGTATCTGAGCGATGACTGTTTGCTCGCCGCGAAGCGCACGATGTACGCAGTCGAGTACCGGCGATTTTATTTGCGGGATTTGGAAAGCATAGTGGTCTGGCCCAGCCGCTTGTGGATCTGGCGGATGATTATTCCCGGGATATCATTTGCTGCTCTGAGTGCTTCTCTCTGGCAGTGGGTGAACTCGACCGCTGGCGCGATTTTCGCCGGCATCGGTCTCGCATGGATAGCTCTGGAACTGGCGCTTGGACCGACTGCGCGGTCGCGCGTCCACGCCACAGGAGTAAGTGTCGATCTGGCGGTGGTGAGCCGAACGCGCCGCGCAAAGAAAGTGCTGGCCAAGATCAATGCGGCAGTCGATGCTTCGCGCGACCTTACCATGCAACCTGCCGTTAGCATGCCTGGCTTGCAACCCGCTGGGGCTGTCCCAACGGAATCCGAAGCAGCGCCCGCCGCCGTTTCCCTTGCGGATGCCTCGGAGACGAATGGTTTCTGATACGCCAGCCGCGTCCAAAACGAAGTTGCGCCATGCTCGCTGCTTGTTTCATCCGCTGCGTGAGGCGGCGGCGCGGTGTCCGCATTGCGGGGGAACATTCTGCCGTGAATGCGTAACGGACGAAGAGGGCCAGCTCGCCTGTCCGCCGTGTCTGCGCCGGATGGCCCGTCCGCCCGCGCCAAGACCCTCTTTGACGCGCCGCTTACGGCAGACCTTCGCTGGATTTACCGCGCTGGCCGCGCTCATAGCACTATTTTTCGCGATTCTGCACTGGCGAGTGAATTCACCGGAGGAGCATCTGAATCTCGGTCGAGTAACGGGTAACGGATTAGCTGAGCAAGACAATGAGTGAACCCGGCATGGCCACGGCTCCATTGCCACATGCACGGGTGCGCAGCTTGCGCCGTCCCCGGAACCGGTTGAATTCGCTGGAAGCGCTGGAACGGGGGTTCGCACTTTTCCGGTCAACGTTTGTCCGGGATGCGTGGCGTTATTACGCAGGCAGCGCGCCTCTGGTCTTCTGTTTTATTCCAATGTGGGTGGTAAATGGCCAGATACGCCTGTCCAACGGTGTGGTACTGATAGAGGCGACTTTACTCGCGATGGCCTATCTTCTACGCACGTACATGGTCGCGAGTTACATGCAACGGGTTCGCGAGCGAGCATTTGGTGCGCCCACCTTGAGGCCGGCAGGCGTAACCGCGCGAGCCGCCGCCGCAGGGCGTCTGCTTACGTGGAAGATCACCTTCAGTGCAGCTGCTTTAGCCGGGCTTGTGACCTTCGCCGGAGCAGCGTGGTTTTATACCGCATGCCAGTTTGCCAGTCTGGAGGCGCAAGAGGACGGTGAACAACACACAATGCGCGGCTGTCTAGCCCTTGCGAGTCAATGGTTCGGCAGCAGCGTGCTTCTGTTCTTGATGCTCTTTCCTTTCTGGATCACCGTGTGGCTGAATGGTCTAATCATTGCGATGCTGGTTCCGCAGCTTCTGCACTCGATTCTTGGCGTAAACAGCCTCCTGTCTACGCCAGTTGGAATATTCGCGCTGGTCCGCAGTTCTGCTTTCTGGCTTTCGTTGTTCGCGGGCACATGGCTGGCACTTGATCCCGTCGTCAAGTGTTCGTTCGTCGTTGTTTATCAGCATTTGCGATCGAGGCGCGAAGGAGACGATTTGCGCGGCCTTCTGGCGAGCCTGCCACGCGAGCAACAGAAGAAGTCTCAGATGATTGCGCCCACGGCGGGGCGCGGCAAACTGGTCGGTGCATTGGTGATCTTGGCTGCGGTTCTTGCGGGCATTTCTCCCGTACGCGCCGAGGAGACGCCGCCAGCGCAAAATAGAACGGAGAATCCCACCGAATCCGTGCGCCAGGCCAGAGTTCAACAATTGCGCCAGTCTTTGGAAGTTGAGTCGCGGCGGGCAATTTACCGCTGGCACGACGCCGCCCACCCGAACCCGCCCAACTGGTTTGACAAGCTGCTGACAAAAATCGGAAATGGGATCGAACGCGCCTGGAAAGCGTTTGAGGATTTTCTGCGTAAGCTGTGGCCGCGCGGGCTGAATCTCGGAGAGGGAAAGGGCGGTTCCTGGCAGTTGAAGGATCTTCGAGTGTGGCTGTGGCTCATCGCGATTTTGACTCTTGCGGCAGGAGGGGTGCTCTTTTGGTTGCGGCGACAAAAAGCGACGGCAGCGATTTCCATCCCGCAGGCAGTCGCGCCTTTTCCCGATTTGAGCGAAAGTGCTTTGGCCAGTGTGTGTTCCGAGGACGAATGGTTCGCCCTCGCGGGAAGGCTTGAGGGCGAGGGAGAATTGCGCTTCGCCCTGCGCGCGGCCTACCTCGGGCTGCTTGCGGGGTTGGCTCAGCGCGAATGGCTGACGATCCGCCGCGATCGCACGAATCGTGAATACCTGGATGAGTTCACCCGCCGGTGGCGGCGGAGGCCCCAAGCCGCCATTGAGTCGCGAGCAGAAATTCCGGAGAAGTTGCGCGGCAGTCTGCGGCAGTTCGATCGGGTCTGGTACGGGGCCCATATGCTGACGCCGCAGGCAGTAGCAGCGTACCGCCAAGATCAGCGGGAGTTACTCAACCATGTCTGACCCGCGGCTGGAAAAGAGGATCGTCCTCAACTGGCGAGGTCCGCTGCTGGCGGCTGGTATTTTCGCGGCGGCGTTCGCCACGCTGTTGGTCATGGCTCATCAGAATGAGTCGAAAACCAGCGACATGGGTTCCAGCTTACGCCAGGACCCTTACGGTGCCAGCCTCTTGTTCGACTCCTATGGACGCGCAGGCTACCAGGTGAAACGCGGCCAGGATGAGGATTCCCTATCGGATCTGGACGCGTCGAAAACGACTGCGTTCTTTATCGGAGGCTATTCTCCTAACGATTGGATCGCCAACAATGGAAAACTTCAGACCGGAGCAGCATTTCGCGGGAGGCTGGAGAGTTTCCTGGCACGCGGTGGCCGCGCCATTCTGGTTGAGCCTGGTTGGGATTTAAAGTCCGAGTCTCAAGGCTGGGAAGTCGGAAACAAGTGGGACCGACGTGCACAGCAGCACACCTTACCCTGGGTCTCGCCCGATCTGCGTGCGATGCCGGCGGATAGCGAGACGATGTATCTTGCCGCCGTTGCCCCGTGGCTCCAAACAGATGCGCAGTGGACCGTGCTGTACGGTGTGGGACCCGACACCAAGGCTGAGACATCTGCGCGTGTCTATATGGCAATGCGGCGAGCCGGAAATGGCGAACTCATTGCCGCGAGTCAAGAATCTTTCTTGCTCAACGAAACGATCAAGACGCATCCCAACCCGGTGTTGTTAGATTTTCTAGCGGGCGGGCGCCCCGTAATCTGGGTCGATGAAGCGTTGCATGGCTTGCATCAGGATCAAGGCGTTCTTTGGTTATTGCAGCGGTACCGGTTGCAAACTGCTCTACTGCTTTTCTGGGCGACCTTGCTGGTACTTCTTTGGAGTAAGAGTGGCGATTTAGTGCGACGTCCGGCACACAACTCCGCGGTGCAGATCGTACGTCATGCCGAAGCCGCCGGAGTGGCGACGCGACGACTACTGCAGCGGAGCATCGCGAAAGAGCGAGTGGCGGCAGATTGCTGGGAGCAGTTCCGCCGCTGCTGGCCACAGGATGCGGAGGCTATTTCTGAAAATCCACTCTGTGGCGCGCGGCTACGCGTCGCACTCGCGCAGCCTCCTTTAGCTGGATATAAACAACTAAGCCAGCTCATCGCCGAACGACGCGCATCCGCAAAAGGTAAGGCTTATGGCGACCGCAATACGTCGGAGAATTCCAAGCTCAGCCGACGATGATTTCTTTGGAGGCAAGGACCGTATGAATGAGAAGCCGATGCTGGGTTCGGAAGCACAGTCTGGGGGAGAGGCGATGCCATCGTCAGAGTCGCCAGAGATAATCATGGGCGGAGCGCGGCGTGTTCGCGAAGCGCTGAGCCGCGTGATCGTCGGCCAAAACCAGGCTATCGATCTGGCGCTGGTGACGCTCCTGGCTGGCGGACATGCGCTCATCGAAGGAGTTCCCGGGGTGGGGAAAACGCTGCTGGTGAAAGCGTTAGCGCGGGCGGTCTCGGGCAACTTCCAGCGCATTCAATTCACTCCGGACCTGATGCCGGCAGATGTGACGGGGACAAGCATTTTTGACTTGAGGACGCAGGAATTCCGGCTGGTGCGGGGACCCATTTTCACAAATTTCCTGCTGGCCGACGAAATCAATCGCGCACCCGCGAAAACACAATCGGCGCTGCTTGAGGCCATGCAGGAGCGCCAGGTGACCATCGATCGCGAGACCTGCGCGTTATCGCCGGTCTTTGTCGTCTTTGCCACGCAAAATCCAATCGAGCATCACGGCACGTATCCGCTCCCGGAGGCCCAGAAGGATCGCTTCCTGGTGAAAATTCGCATGGATTACCCGGAAGCGGAAGACGAGAACGAACTCGCCAGACTCGTGGCCGCGGGAGATACGCCGGAGCGACGATTGGCCGAGGACCTGCACGTGCCGGTTTTGCAGTCCGGCGAACTCGAACAACTGCGTGCCGCGACAGCGCGTGTGCGCGTCAGTGAAGCTATCAGCGGTTACATGGTCAAGCTTGCTCGCGAGACCCGGCAACACGCGGCAGTCTGGGTGGGCGCGGGACCGCGAGCAACACTCGCGCTATTGTCAGCGTCGCAAGCGCTTGCGGCTCTCAATGAACGCGATTTCGTGGTACCCGAAGACGTGAAGGCACTGGCTGGCCCAGTTTTAGAGCACCGTATGTTGCTGCGCCCGGAGGTCGAGATGGAAGGCGTCGAGATTCGCGAGGTCATCAACGCTGTGTTGGAGGCGGTCGAAGTACCGCGATAGACCGGATGCTTATTACATGTCGGGCGACAACAACCAAGCACCTGAAATCATGACGGCAGGAATACAAAACACCGGGGGCGTGAGTGAGCGTAGTGTGGCCCAGACCGCCATGGTTAAAACCACTGCGGAAGCAGCAATTCCCAAGCGGCCTGGGGGGAGCAAGGCTTCGCAGCGAATCGTGCTTGGCGCAACGGGTTCGCTTTTCAGTCCGCAGGAATCGCTGGTGTGGGTCATTGCAATGCTGGGTGTGGGAGCGTGTATCGCGCCATGGTTTGCGCGGGGATGGTTATGGTTCGGGCTGCTGGCCACTGCGGTGGCGTTGCTGGCCTGTTATGACGCGATCAGCCTCTGGCTAACTCGCGAAGAAGGCGCGCCGGTTTTCCTGAAGCCGGAGAAAGGGCTCCGAGGACGCGAAGGACAGACCATCCAGCTTCCGTTTGCGCTCGCTGGCTCCGCACGGCGCTGGCTGCGAAACGACATCCACGTAGCGATCATGCCCGCAACACAAGATAGCGAAACCGCGTTCCGGATCAAGACTGATCCTCAGAGGCTGAAGCTTGAGGGACCGGAAGCGGCCGTAGACAGTTCAACCCCTGCGAGCCTCGCAGAGATCCAAATTTGGCCATGGACGGCAGAAATTACTTTACTGCGGCGTGGCCTATGGCCTGCGCCGCGGGTTGGCGTGGAGCGGCAGTCGAGCCTTCGACTCTGGCGTTCGCGGCGATGGTTTGATATGCCGGAGCCTGTGTGCATCGATGCGGATCTGCGGGCCGGGCGACAGGAGATTTTGCGCAGCCCGGTTTATCGCATGCTTGTCGCGTCCCGGCAGACACCCTGGACCGGGCACGGCCGCGACTTCGAGCGCTTGCGTGAATACCAGCCCGGCGATACTTATTCGGAGATCGCCTGGAAATCCACGGCGCGCCGGGGTGCGCCGGTCACCCGGCTTTTCCAATGGGAGCAGAAGCAGGAAGTATATTTTGTGGTGGACCAATCGCGGGCATCCGCGCTGGCTCTGCATTCAACCACAGATCAGGGGAGCGCCGCCCCACAAGAGGGTGCGCCGCGACGGATGTTGGATCTCGCGGTGGAAACCGCGCTAGTGGGAGCGACCGTGGCGCTGGAACTGGGCGATGATTTTGGTCTGGTCACTTATGCGGATGGCGCCAAATCCTGGTTACGGGCGGGGAGCGGACAATCCCAGTTTCACCAATTCCGTGATCGCCTGTTGAACATCGAGCCTCTGCCGACGACGGCGGATTACGAGGCCTTGTTCGCCGACATTCGAGTTCGGCTGCGCCGTCGCGCCTACCTGGTATTGCTCGCAGATCTAACCGAGCGCTCGATTGCGGACTCGTTGCGCCGCGGAGTTGGCCTGGTCCGATCATCCCATGCTCTGTTAATGACCAGCATTTTGCCGACTCATGTGCGGCCGGCGTTCTCGCCACGGGAAGATGTGAATACCGATCAAGACGTATACGCGGCCCTCGCGGGTGACAGAGAAAACCAGCGGCTCGCCGCCTTAGTGCGGCAGTTGCGACAGCTGGACGTACAACTCCGGTACATTCCCGCAGAAAAGTTCCTGCGAACCACCGTGGAAGGATATCTGGAAAGCAAGCGGGAGCAACGGCTATGATCTTGGATCTCGAACGATTTCAGGCCCAGGCGCAGCCACGCTGGCGCGATCTTGAAGCGCTGCTTGCCGCGTTAGAAAGCCGGCCGGACCGCCGACTCAATGCAGCGGAGGCGGAACAACTGCAACAGCTCTACGCCCAAACCGCCACGGACTTGAATCGCGTCACCCACGGCGCGCTGGCGTACGAGCTACGACAGTATCTGGAGCGACTGGTGGCGCGCGCCTATGCGGAACTGTACTATGCTCCGCCAGTACGCTCTGAAATCTGGCAGCCGCGCCGGTGGCTGAGAATATTCACGGCGTTCCCCGAAGCGTTCCGGCGACAGTCCCGCTATTTCGCGCTCGCAACGTTGATCACGCTTTTAGGCTGCGCTCTGGGCGGACTAGCGGTGCGCTACGATCCTGCCTCTGTGGATGTGTTGCTTCCGGCCGATTATCTACGCAATCCGGGCCAGCGCGTGCATGATGAGGAGCAAGGGCAGAATAGGCACCTGAACTCGGTGCAGACTGAAGCAGCATTCTCGTCGCAACTCATCACACACAACATCCAGGTAGCGTTGCTCGCCGCGGCACTGGGAGTGACCTTTGGCATTGGAACGGCGCTCCTCCTTTTTGAAAATGGCGTGCTGCTCGGGGCGGTAGCGGTTCATTACACCCAGCAGGGCTTCGGATTATTCATGACGGCATGGCTGTTGCCACACGGCGTGTTTGAGATTCCATCGATCTTGATCGCCGGCCAAGCGGGATTCTACCTGGCGCGCTTGCTGCTGCATCGGCGCGAGGATCGCAATCTACGTCAATCGATGAGCGAATGGTTGTTACTGGTCACCGGGTTGGCGATGATGCTGGTCTGGGCGGGATTCATGGAAGCGTTTTTCTCTCAGCATCACGCCCCGGCTCTACCCTACGGATTCAAAGTTGCAGTTGCTGCCGCGGAACTCGTGCTGCTGACTTTCTATCTACTGCTGACCGGACGCAGAGAGATCGGAGCGGAATCGCTTTCCAGCGTTCCTTCGGAAAACAAGTGACAGATATTCCTCCAACCCGCGCGTCCACGGCAGCCGAGTTAACCATTGCGACTCCAGAAGGAGTGCTGTTCCGTTTGCCTTTAGCCGGTCCCGCGTCCCGGCTTTACGCCATGCTGCTCGATACCGTGATCGTGTTGGGAGCGGTTAACGGACTGGGACTGCTAGTCTATTGGATTTTCTCCAAAGCGCCAGGCTTTGGAGTCATGGTGATTACGCTGGCGGAATTCGCCATCGGGTTCGCCTATAGCGCACTGTTAGAAGGTTTTTGGAATGGGCAGACGATTGGAAAGCGCCTCCTCCACTTGCGTGTGATTGACCAGGATGGCCTTCCACTCCGTATCGAACAGGCGTGGGTGCGGAATCTGTTGCGCGTTTTTGATGCGCTTCCATTTGCCTATCTGGTCGGAGGACTATCCGTACTGAGCAGTCCGCTGATGCAGCGCTTTGGCGACCGCGTGGCTGGGACGCTCATCGTGCGCCAAACGCCACTAGCTGTGGCCGTGGAAGAATTCTGGATGAGGCAAAAGTACAACTCCTTCATGGATTATCCTGCAATCGCAATGAAGCTTCGCCGGGCCGCGACTCCCGAACTCGCAACTCTGATTCAAGATGCACTTCGGCGCCGCAACGAACTAGCCGCTTATGCGCGACGAGAAATCTATCGTGAACTGGCCAGTTATTTGCAGAGCGAGATTTCTCCGTTTCCAGACGAATTGGTTGAGAGGCTTAGCGATGAACAGTATTTGATTAACGCTTCTGCCATCCTGTTCGGGCGTTGCCACCGTAGGTTTTGATGACAAGAGAACCACCCGTTCCTATCTGGGGGGTCTCTATGAACAATTCGGGAGCGCTTAACCCGTCAATCCCACGAGCTCCTGGTGCTCCATCCCCGCCATTTATGCCAGCCCCGCCAGCGGAGCCGTTAGAAGATTTCGGCTGGCTCCTGATAAGCGCCGTGGGAGTGAGGTCAATTAAGCATCCCTTTCCGAAGACGAAGTTTTGTGTAGCGATCCAGTTTAAGGTCGCGCATTGTGAACCATTAACGGGCCAGTCTGGTGGCAATTGGATGGTGAAGTCGTCTGGAAGATATAAGTCCGCAACAGAAAAAGCCTGGTCTACTCTCGGATCCAAGATGTATATCTGACCGGCTTGAGCATTCGGGGGCCAGGATCCTGCCATGATTAACCGCCTTGTGTACCTGCAAAGCATTCGATGTCAAATATCGGACTGGTGGTTGATTCGGAAAAATATCCCCCGAACGGAAAGGCGGTGAGGCTTTGCCTAAGCGGAAATAGTCTGCACCCTAAGTCACGTCATAAACATCCAAGCATCCCAACTAGATTGAAAAAAGTCACACGGCGAACATAGCGTTGATCCGAGCACGAGTAGATCTCTTCCCCGGACAAAGTTTCGCTGTCGTGAACCGCCCGCTAGAAAGCAGTCCCACGCCAACCCAACCGCCATACTTTTATTTTTTTAGGACCACCATCCCGGACCCCCCACTGACGAAAGTAGAAAGCTGCGTAAGCTCGCCAGTCGTGGGATCAACTTGAAAAACCGTGCCTGGAATGATTAGAAATTTCCCGGTGGGATCGAACGACAACAATCCGGGAAAGCCGCCGCCAAACGGAGAACCCGAAACCGCAGCAAGGCCGCCAGAAGAATCCACCGTCAACACACTTACGCCACCCTGCTCCGAAATGGCCAAAAACTTTCCATCCGGCGAAAATGCGAGGTCCGTCTGACCATTCGTATTTGGAGTCGCAAAGGGCGAGCCCGGCACGGCCGTCAAGACTCCCTGTGGCGCTATTGAATACACATAAACGTTATTGCCGTAAAGCGGCAGAGCCGCCAGTATCTTCCCCGAAGGACTAATGCTTATCGCGTTGAACGCCGTGCCCGAATTGAAGGTGCGGCGGAACACGAGCGAGCCGGTTTGCGGAAGGCGATCAAAGATCAGAATTCCAGCCGAATCGTTTGGGTCCGCAGCATATAAGACGGTGCCATCGTTCGAAAGTGCAATGCCCGAAATCGCCGGCTGCTGCCCTGGTGAAACCGTAATCGGAGATACAAAGGGCGAACCCGTCATCGGGGTCAAACTTCCATCCACCAGTTTGTATCCCGCAATCTCGCCAAATTTGGGTCCGCTAAAATTATCCAGCACTACGTAAACATCGTTGCCCGTTGCAAGAATCCCAGACGGACACCACGCGGGCAGCGCTGTAACCTGCGTCGGCAGGAGTTCTCCCTCGAATGCAATCTTGTAGGTGTCGATTTCCGCCTGGCTGGTGCCGCACGGACCTCCCGGATACCAATTCGCCGCCGCCACATAAACAAAATTGCCATCACCGCTGGCGGCCATCTGCTCCGGACCGATTCCGGTGCCGTAGGGCGATCCCGGAGTTTCCATCACCGCCCCGGTGCCGACGTTCAGATGAAATCCAGAGGCGGTGCTATTGTCGAAATTGGTTGTGTAAATAAGCTCCTGCGCCGCAGCAGGAGTGGACGCCAACACAGAGAATGCCAAAGCGAAGCCCGTCACAACCCAAATTCTAGTTCGAGAACTCATAGCTTCCTCCAACCTGCTGAATACTCATAAAGTCGACCGCCAAACGGCCGGGTGCCCAATCCTTCGGCTTCAATCCGTGTCGTAAATTGATGCGGTCGCACGAAAAAATGTTGCTGCAAGGTCCCTGTAGAGGCGGGCTGGTTTCTTAAGGCGGAGCGCCGGCACCATAGCGAGCGGATTGAACGCCAGACGATGGGAGCATGCAATTAGAATGAAATCCGACGGATGGGACGCTCTTATGTTTCTCAACGAAGTAGTGGATGTTCTGTCACAACACACAGACAGAATCTCCAATCGAAGCCTTGATTAACGCTTCTGCCATCCTGTTCGGAGATCAACGCCAGTCGCGAGTGCAAGGTTGATTCGTGCAGGCTCAAAAAGCCCACCGGTTGGCTTGGGAGACCGACCGAATGCTTTTGCGAGACGAATGTACTCTGGGGTGTTATTGATGGGTCAAGTGGCCTGAAATGGCCCGCTGCCCACGATTTCGTGGAGTAAAAAGACTCCCCTCAGGAATTCTCTTCACGAAGAGGCTTTCTGCAGTTAGAATGGTGCGCGCTCGTAGGTCCGAATTTCCGTCGCGCAACTCTTGCGTCGTTTCCCCACCGACACAAGACCCCGGTCCGAAAACATTTGCGGAGCAGTGGTTACCTTGGTAGCCGCACACAGGCTTAAGTTGCGTCCGTTTGATCTGAAAGGTACTCCAATGAAATTTCCAAAGGCAGTGATCGGCAAAATGGTTGGGTTGGCTCTCGCTTTTTTGCTCGTGTGCGTTAGCTCAATGCGAGTTGTGGCTGAGCCGGCGGAAGCATCCAGTTCCGTTTCAGTGTCCCCCGGAGAAGTTTCTTTCGGAATTCCGACCGGAACACCGGCGCCCCTGACGAGCACACAACCCGTCACGGTAAGCATTCTGGGCTCAGGGCCGGTCACGCTGAGCACTTTCGCCATAGCGGGGACGTATGCGGGCGACTTCAGCATTGCAGGCAACACGTGCTCGAGCACGCAAACTGCGCCGACGACCTGCCAGATCAGCGTGCAGTTTACTTCCAGCCAGGCGGCAGGCATTCTGGAAACGGCGACGTTGACTTTCACCTCGTCGACGCAACAGAGCGCAATCACGGTTCCATTGAACGGGGCATACGGCGCAATCGAACTTTTTTCGTCGATCAACATCAATCCTTCACTGATTTCAGGAGTGACGTGGACGCAGGATCCGCCATCGGCCGGCTATTCGGTACAGAGCGATACCGTCAACCTGACTTGTCCCGCGTCTGGCGTAACTGCAATTCTGTCTTCCACGCCCGATGGCTTGAGCAACGTTTTCCAGGACAACACTCTTCAGGTGTCAAACACCATAAACGGAGCGACCACAACCACCGCCAACGTTTGCTACGGTGGCGACCCCAACTTTCAAGGATTTACCGGCTTCCCGGCGGGCACTTCGAACTGCTTCGAGCAGAGCTATGAAAGCGCTGCCGCGGGATTTCTGGGCCAGGATCCGGAATTAGCAGCGGGCCTGATCGCAACCTACGGCATTCCCCCATTGAACTTGCAAAATTCGAACTCCTTGTACCCGCCGATACTGACCTCGGGCACGCAGGCGGTCAGTTTCCAGTTGACCGATGCGGGTGGAGATTTAGGCGCGGGGACGCTTCATCTGGTGACCAACTGCTCTTTGGCAGGAATTACGCCAGGCGGCAGCATCACAGGAAACCCGATCTCTAGCAGTCCGACGCAGACCTACACTTTCGACAGCGCGCCGAACCAGACTATTTCGATTGAGAACAGCGTTGCAGGAGCGAGTGGAGCGACGTTCAATCCCGGGATCGTGCCCATCGTTACCGATATCGCGGTGCCGCAACAACTATTTTTTCAGCTCGTGCAGAATACTTCCGCCGCGCCGTCAGTTTGTTTCCGGATGGCAAGCGAACTGGATTATTCGGTAACGCCACCTGCCCCAATGTGCAAGGGCTTCCTGATTCAGTGCTACAACCCGGCGGACGGAACGACGACGGGAAGTAATTGCGATCCTACCTCGGTAAATCAGGTGCGGAATTTGTATTACGCTACGCAGTTCAGCTCACCGGATGGTCCGGTGAATGGATTTAATTATCTGTACAGCCCTGTGGGAAGTCCGGCTGCGGACGCATGCAGTAATGTCGTCCCTGGCGGGAGTTGCGCGACTGGGACTGGACCGGGCATGTTGATGGGCGGCGACAACTGGACCTGCGCCGCTTCTGGCTCGCCCTGTCCGGCAGTAGCCACAACGACGACTCCGCCGACTCAGTCAATCTATTCGGCTTCGAACTGCACGCTCAGCGGAAGTTTGATGGGAGCGCTATGTCCGTTGGATTTATTAACCGAGTTCGAAGGAGCAGCTGACCTGCGCGGAGGGAGCACGACTACGGGATCGAATTCCATTTTGATTCCAGTAGCAAACATGCCGCTGCCAACCGCGACCGCAACCGTGACCGGCCAAAATACTTATGGGTGGATTCACGGGTCTTCTGCGATTAGCGCGACGTTTAATGCCAACGAAGCTACCTATCCAGCGAGCGGGAATATTCCCGGGGCCAATGGATTTGCGCCTGCAACCGCGGCGCCGCCGATGAGTTTGACGTACGGCATTTCAACCTGGCCCGCTCTGCCCGACACCACTTATCCCGTGGCTGGCGATGCGGCGAACCCGAACAGCAACACGAGCCTGAGCGCGCCATTCTGCAATACAGGCGGCTTGACGCCTCCATCGTTCACTTCCGCAGGAAGCTTTAGCGGCCTGAACGATGGAATCTATAACTTGCACTACTTCACGACTGACTGTGCATTTGCGGAAGGCTTGATCTTCAATCCAAGCGGGTCAGCGCTGACGAGTCCCACGGCGAACTGGGCATCGTTCCCCTATGTAACGGTGGGCATCGATAATGTTACGCCGCAGTTGAGCTCGTGTTCGGCTGCGCCCTCGGCAATTTACAACGGGTGGTACAACGCGAACTTCTCGCAATCGTGCACGATCACCGATCAGTACACGGCCGGCGTAGCGGGATCGGGATTCCTGCCGCTGGTGGCGAACAGCATTCAGGGCAGCCCGACCGAAACCGTTGCAGTGAATACAAATGCTGCAGCGAATGCCGTGAGCGTTGGAGTGTTCGCCACCCCGGCCCCGGCGAATCCGACGCCGGGGTGCGATCTCGCCGGAAACTGCGTAACAGTTTCTACGGGGCCCTACAACTTTGACTTGCAGCCACCGACAATCACCGGCCCAACGTTCAGTTCCGCCGGACCGTACTACGTAAATGGACCTCCGGTGATAGTGACGTTTACGTGCTCCGATGGCGTGGGTTCAGGCATGGCAAGCTGCAGCGGCAACGGTCCGAGTACGAGCGGCGGCACGCTCAACACTTCCGCCGCGGGTAACTTCACCTTTACTGTCACCGCAATCGACAATGTCGGCAACAAGACCACGGCATCTATGCCTTATACGGTTTCCGTGGCGCCTTCGGCGGATGTGGCCGTGGGCGACATTCCAATCCGGTTGAGCATCAAGCGGGGAAATACTGGAATCTACTACCCCTGGGCGATCGATCTAAGTTCCAACTCCGCCAACAACGTGGTTGTGACCTCAACCTTCACTGTCCCCAACAACGTTCTGAAGGGAAGCATTACGGGGAGCTACTCGGTAGTGTCCTGTTCTGCCCTCGGCTGCAGTTCGGGTGTGAAGGGAGGAACAGCCTGCTCAGTGGCCACCACCGTGGGAAGCAATACGGTGGCGGTAGTCACCTGCAATGTGGGATCGCTGATGAGCATTTCGAAGCTGCAAGGCGTAGTGATGGGGATCAATATACCAACGCTATCCACCGCCATAGCGAACACCACGTTCAGTTCAGTGACGACCGTGAGCTCGGATAACGATCCGAATTCGAAAAACAATTCGGTAACGGAGAGCTACATTGTGACCAAGTAGTGGAAATCAGGTTGTCTGGTTCAAGCCTCGGCTGTGCTTCTGGAAACGGAAAGCGCAGACCGGGGCTTTTGTTCGTGGCGGAGCGAGACAATTCATTTTGCGGCGATAGCAGATTGGCTGGCCGCGGCATACAACGATCGAAGATCGGCGCGGTCAAGAATGTGCTCGGCTCCGGGATCTTTTCTTAACTCTTCAAAAATCGCCTCAGCCGATTGATACTGGCGGGCCGCATCGCTGCTGTCGCCGCTCACTTGAAGGGTTTGTCCCAGCAAGGCACGAATACGCGCCGTCTCCAGACGGACACCCAGCTTTTCGCTGGCGCTGAGAATGCTTTCCAGTTGCTGGCGGGCATGGGAATAGTCTTTCGTCTTGAGCAGCGCTTCGCCGAGATCGACGGAGCTGCGCAGCCAGTAATACTTAAGGTGAAGACTCTCGGCTTCTTTGATCGCGGCGCGGATGCCACTGATCGCGGTCTGGGCTCGTCCCTCCGCCATTGCAGTGCGTAATAGATTCGTTTTTGCAACTAGCGTTTTCTCGCGATCTTTAGCCTTCGCGGCGGCTTGAACCGCCTGCTCGTAGAAAGTTGCAGCAGCCTTGGAATCGCCGCGATAGTAGGCTGCATCGCCGCGAGTATTCAGTATCTCGCTGCGGATACTTTCATTCTTCAGTTCATTGGCAAGAGTACTCGCCTCGTCCAGAGGCTTGATCGATTCCTCGCTACGGCCTCCAAGCGCCATCGCATCTGCCAGGTTATTGAGCGACTCCGCCAGTTCAAAACTTTTATTATTGGTGGCGCGAAAACCGTTTACCGAATCCTGCATGGCGCTCACCGCTGCGCCCAAGCGCCCCTGGTAGATCAAAACCTGTCCGATGGATTGAGAAACACCGGCTGCAGTTTTGGTGTTATTGGATTTCCGCGCGACGTCGAGCGCATTCATCTGGATGGAGAGCGCCTGATCGTATTCGCCCATAGCAGTGTGCACATCGCCGAGGGCGCTGAGAGTCTCGGCAAGATAAACCGGTTGGTTCAGCTTCTGGCGTAACTGCAGAGATTGCTGGTAATAGATGAGCGCGTTATCGGTATCGTATTTTGCGGAATAAACGTCCGCGATATTGCTCAGGCAAACCGCCTGGTAATTCAGGTCGCCGGCGTCGCGCTGCACTTGTAATGCGTCTTTGTAGTCCTGAAGCGCCTTATCGAACTGGCCCAGGTTTTGATAGAGCACGCCGCGGTTGATCAGGATGTCGCCGTAATCTTTCTTTACGCCGATCTCCTGCAGCGTCTGTAAAGCCTGGCCGTAGCTCGCCATGGCGGCGTCAGGCTTGCCAGTGGTGATTTGATCCTGAGCCAGTTCGGAGTAGCTGTTAGCGAGCAGGCGTTTCATGCCCAGCTTGCGGGTAATTTCCATGGAATCCTGTATGCTCTTGATCGCTTCCTCGGGCTTGTTCATGAGGCGGTAAGAGATTCCGAGGGCCTGCAGGATGAGGGCCTTTTGTTCAGGATTATCGAACTGAACTGCGAGACTTAAACCTTTGTTGAGTGGATCGAGGGCGGTCTCAGGATTGCCCTGTTCGTACTCGACGATACCGCTCTTCCAAAGTGCCTGAATATTTTTGGGATCAGTTTGCAGAATTTTGAAAAATTGATCGTGAGCTTTTTCGAATTCTCCGATGTCGGCGTACAGACTACCTAAGGTATATTCGACGTCGGCATTATCGGGAAAAGTCTTGGCTAGATTCTCATAGGCCTCGATGGCCTTTTGGTTGTCCTTCATCACACGGGCGTGCGTGGCCTGGATGAAATACTTTTCGGCGGCGGGTAACTTCTGGCTCAGTTCGACTGCCTTTCGCGAAGCCTGCTCAGCATTGGAATCGTACCCTAAGGCCGAATCGGCATCGGCCAGGCGGGAATAGGCGAGAGCAAATTCCGGATCTTGCTGGGTGGCAGACTCCAGGGCCTTTACCGCGCTTAAATTCTTGCCTTCACGCAACGCTTGCACTCCCTCGTTGTAATCTCGCAGGGCCGCCGTCGAATGGGAACTGGGTTGAAAAGAACTTGCCTTCAGTTCGTTTACGATGTCAGGCGAAAAAGCAAGATTATTGCGGATCTGTGCCGCCAGTCGATCAACTGCGCCGGGAATATCTTTCTCGTCGACCGCGTCGATTTTTATGGGAAGTGTGCGGTCGTGCTTCAGATCCTGCAAAGTCGCATCGATGCGAATCTGTCCACCGAATTTGGCGTACTGTCCCCAAACCAATGTGTCGGCATTGCTGAACTGGGCAATGCGGCTGATGGTGCTGGGATCGATCGAGGTTCCGGGTGCGATGCGAAGATCGGAAAGAATCTGATGAATGCGTTCCGGGGAAACGGTGCGCAGATGCGCCGACTGGCCGACATCTGTGCTCAACATGTCAGCCACGCTGGAGCCGAGCCAGTCCATGCTGGGATCTCCGGAGGCATTGCGAAAGGGCATGATGGCTAACGAGAGAGCTGGGGTAGACGCCACTTTGCTGACGGCTGACGGCGAAAACAGCGGCCCGCGAAATAAAAATCCGATGATCGCGAGCAACACCACGGTAGCGACGCCGATGATCAGAGGCCAGTGAACGGTGCGTCCCCAGGGTTCGACGGCAGGCTGAAAATTCAGGTTAGCAGCGGCGCGATGGCCTACCCAGTCTTCCAGGTCGCGCAGCATTTCAGTCGCGGTCTGATAACGCTGAGCGGGGTCGCGCTCCAGACACTTGCTGACGATGTTGCTCAGGGGCGCTGGAATGGTTCCGTCATGGTCCGTAACCGGGATGGCGCGCTCCTGATTACGCTTGATCAGGCTGGCGACGGCGCTTTCTGCCTTGTAGGGCATCTTCCCGGTCAAAAGCTCGTAAAAAATTAAACCCACTGCAAAGAGGTCCGAACGTTGGTCGAGATCCTTCGCCAGCGCCTGCTCGGGAGACATGTATTCCATGGTGCCAACCAGCGCGCCGCTTTGCGTCATGCCATCGCCTTCGAGAGTGCGTGCCATGCCGAAATCCATCACCAGGATGCGCCCAGTTTTATCCCGCATGACGTTCTGCGGCTTGAGATCGCGGTGGATCACACCTACCCCATGAGCGGCTTCGAGGGCGCGGCACACTTGCTGGATGATTTCAACTGCATCTTTGGGAGGAAATTTCTTGTTCTCCAGGATCAGAGAGCGCAGGTCTTCGCCCTCGACAAATTCCATGGTGATGAACTTGATGCCATCGGAGTCGCCGAGGTCATAGATGCGGATGACATTCTTGTGCGTGACCTGGTGAGAAAGTAGAAGCTCCTGCTTGAAGCGGGCGACGATGGCCTGATTTGAAGAGAGCTCACGCCGAATCAGCTTTAGGGCGACGAACCGATCTAGTTCGCGGTCGCGCGCTTTGTAGACCGCACCCATTCCGCCTTCGCCCAGCAATTGCAGAATTTCGTAACGTCCGGCCATTACGTCACCGGTATCGAGCAAAGGGACGCTGGCTTGCGGGAGTAGAGAGCGTGGGCCGGTGGGCGGACGCTTCCACGTGCCTTCGGCCATAGTTACGTCGGCATCTACCAGAGTAGCGTCAGAGTCGAAGCTTGAATCCCCAGGCTTGGATGAATTTAGAGAAAAATCAACCAACGTAGCGTCAGGATCCTGAGCCTGGTTCGACTCAGAACTATCGCCCTTGGCGGGTACACTCACCCCGCCCGGACTGATCGACTGCGGACGATCTTGGGGATCGAATCGCATATCCCGATTCTGCATTTTTTCGCCTGTCTGGACGCCGCAAATTCCGAAGGGAAGAAAATCAAAGTATATACTGCCGCCCCGCCCAATGTTCACAAAACTCTGAGGCGAATGAACGGCGATAACGCCCACTGCCCGCTGTTTATCTATGCCGTCATTGATCTATGCCCTAAGCGCCGCTTTCACCCGGGCGGGCGTAAACGGAACTTCTCTCACCCGCACGCCTGTTGCATCGAAAATCGCGTTGCCGATCGCGGCTGCAACCAGCGTGATGGCGGTCTCCCCGGCGCCGATCGCTTTCGCCTCGGGACGGTCCAGGAGAACGCACTCGATCGTCGGCACCGGCATTCCCAGCGAAAGCGTGTGATAACTCTCCCAATCCACGGAAGTCACTTGGCGGGTGTCCCAGGTGATTTCCTCTCCCATGGCGCGCGACATGCCTTGCAAGATTCCGCCCTCAATCTGATTTTTTACGCCAGCAGGGTTTGAAATCGGTCCGCAATCGTGGGCTATGAAAAAGCGCCGGGGCTGCACCACGGCGGTGGCCAGATTCACTTCTACTTCGGCCACCAACGCCGCGTATCCATTGTCACCTTCGTAAGCTACACAAGCGATGCCGCGGCCGGTTACCGTGAGGCTGCTCTCAGCGCTTGCCTTAGGGAATGGCCGAGCCTCCCATCGGGCGGCTTTGGCTGCGGCTTTCAATGCGTCGGCGATGCGTGTCTCGCGCAAATGCTGCAGGCGATAGGCGACGGGATCCGCCTTCACCTGCGCGCAAACCTCGTCCATAAAACATTCGTGCGCGAAGGTGTTTTGCAAACGCAGCGGAGAACGCAGCGGCCCGGTGAAGAATGGCGATTTCACCTCGTGGGTCAGCACTCGTTCGCTGCCAACCGAACCCGCTCCGCCACACTTCCCCTTGATGCAGCCCGCCAGATACGACGGCACTGCGTTGTTGCGATTGCGCAGTTCCTGCGTTGGCTCTGCCGCTGCACGGGCCGCCACAAGTTCAGGTGCAAACCC
Source organism: uncultured Acidobacteriota bacterium (assembly GCA_963758565.1). GTDB lineage: Bacteria > Acidobacteriota > Terriglobia > Terriglobales > Acidobacteriaceae > Sulfotelmatobacter. The sequence continues at coordinate 762,747 of CAVWVX010000004.1, forward strand.
ACAAAGCATCCCGGTGATTACATTTCCAGGTTTCTCGTATTCCGGCCGGCCGCCCATCGTGGTCATCCACGCCTCTACGTCCCACAGCGCGATCCGGTTATCGGCATCCACTGCCGCCCTCTGATCGATGACGCAAGCAGCGCCATAATTTTCGGAAAGAAATTCGTCCTGCCGGGTCAGTTGCACCCGCACCGGCCTGTGCACCGCCTGCGAGAGCAGCGTTGCATCATAGGACACCGTATCGGCGGCATTCAGTCCGTAACAGCCCGCGCCGCGGACGAATACCACGCGAATATTATCCAGCGGCAATCCGGTGAGCGCCGCAATCCCATGCTGTGTGGGATACACCGACTGCGTCGCCGACCACACCGTCGCGCGGTCAGCTTGCACATCGGCCACGGCGCAGGACGAGCCAATCGATCCGTGTGCCTGGTAAGGATGTACATACGTTGCCTTTAAAACTTGCGCGGCCGACTTCAGCTTGCTCTCGACATCGCCGGAATTCACCAGCATTGTGTCGCGTGAAGGCTGCTTGCGCATGAAGTCGTAAAAACTTTTTTGCTCCGGTAATCCTGAACCCGGATTCCACTTCACTTTCAACGCCCGTACCGCTTGCGCGGCCTGCCACTGCTTCTCCGCGACCACGCCGACGAAGTTATTTCGCACCACTACCTTGATAAAGCCCGGAATCTTCCGCGCCGACTCTTCATCCACGCTGGCCACGCTGGCCCCGGCTTCTGGCGGACGAACCACCCGTCCATGCACCATTCCCGGCACATGCACGTTGTGCACAAATTCAAAAGTGCCGGTCACTAATGCAGCGGTCTCCAGCGATGGCACTGACCTACCCAGAACTTTCCACTGCTGCGGCGAACGGCGTTTCACCGCTGGATTTACTGGAATATCAAAGTGCTTCCCCTGAAGCAGTTCGCCATAGCTCACCCTGCGTCCACCCTGGGCGCTCACAACCCCATCCGCCACCGACAGTTGTTCGGCGGGGACGCCAAGTCTATGCGCCGCCATAGCCAGCAAAGCCTCCCGCGCCGTTGCCGCAGCTTGCGCTAGATTCTTTTCATTAAAGTTGGTGGGTGTCGATTGGCTTCCCGAAGTCGTTCCCTGGTCCGGCGTCACCGCGGTGTCGCACTGGATCAGCTTCACCTTAGTCAATGATATGGACAGTTCCTCAGCCACCAACTGGGTCTGCACCGTGGACATGCCTTGCCCAAAATCGCACTTCCCGGTGTAGGCCGTGACGGTCCCATCCGCACTGACTGCGATCCACGAATCCAGTTTGTTGGGGTCGATATGCGACGGATGGGTGTCGAACGGACCTTGCGCCACGGCAAAAGGCTCAAGCCATGACGATGCTCCCAAAAAAACCACTAGCGCACCTGAGGTTTTCACAAAGCCGCGGCGCGATATTTGCCCTTTCATGCGCGGCTCTCCTGGTAGCGTTTGATAGCGCGCACCATGCGTGTGTGTGTGAAGCAGCGGCACAGGACGCCCGACAGCGCCTCCCGAATCTGTTCCTCCGACGCTTTTGGGTACTCGTCGAGCAGGGCCTTGGCGGAAATGATCACCCCGCTCAGGCAGAAGCCACACTGCGCCGCTCCCTCTTCAATAAACGCCTGCTGAATAGGATGCGGCTTCTCCGGAGTTCCCAACCCCTCCAAAGTGGTGACTTCCTGCTGCTTCACCGCGCTGACCGGCATCACGCACGAGCGCCGAACTTCTCCGCCCACCAGCACCGTGCAAGCCCCGCACTGCGCCATCCCGCAGCCAAATTTGGGCCCCCGCAAATGAAGTTCGTCGCTAAGTACATAGAGCAAGGGGGTTTCCGGTTCAACCTCAACCGTAAATTCATGCCCATTTACTTTTAGAGAAAAATCGCCCAATTGCGCCGCTCCGAAATTTCAGACTACAGCGTTCCTGACATCAAGCGCTATCCCCTGATCCACTGAGGTTTAACGCCCTTGGATAGTCTGGCCTAGCGTGATAGCCTAATCGGCGGTTGGGCCGGAATGGGTAAAACCCCCACCCATGCCCAAAGTAACCCTTATGTCAGATCCAGCCCGGCCACTTCAATCCGCCGTATCCCCTTCATCGGCGGGGATTTCCGGGGAATCTGCGGCCCAGGAGCAAGAGCAACTTTCCGCCCGGGATGGGGTTTCCTCTACTGTGAGCACTGCCGCCATGAACCGGAGCGTTCTGCTGGCCTCGGTAGCTTCGCATGCGCCGGCCAGTTTGCAACCGGCCATCGCCGGCGCCGAAAACTATACCGACGCCGAGATCATGTTGCGGGTCAAGGCTGGCGATCCATCGGCCTTCGACTTTCTGGTGCAGAAGTATCGCCGTCCATTGGTAAGTTTTATGTACCGCATGGCCCGCAACACGGCGGCGGCGGAAGACCTGGCACAGGAAGTTTTCTTGCGGGTTTATCGCTCGCGCCAAACCTACGAAGCCAGCGCCAAGTTCACCACGTGGCTGTACCGCATCGCCACAAATCTGGCGGTCAACCATGCGCGCGATACGCGCAAGGAGCGACCGGAAGTTACGGTCAGCTTGGACGAGCCCGATGAGGAGACCGGTACGACGATGGACGTGGCCGATGGCACCATCACTGCGGAAGAAGCCCTGGTACGGCGGGAACGAACGCTGGCCATTCGCAGCAAAGTGGAAGCCTTGCCCGAGCGTCAACGCATGGCCGTGATAATGCACAAGTACCAGCAGATGGATTACAAACAGATTTCCGAAGTACTGAAGCTTAGCGAATCGGCGACCAAATCTTTGTTGTTTCGGGCCTATGAAACCTTGCGGGATCAGTTAAAAGAATTTTTGTAGTTGTAACTTTTTGGCGAAGTGAAGAGGGAGTTTTGAGGGGAGCACGGTTATGAGGTGTGAAGAAATTCATGAAATGATGCCGGACCTTGCAGCCGGCTTGACGGGAATGCCGGCCGAGGTCGGTGGACACATTGCTGGCTGCAGTTCGTGCGCTGGAAAGCTGGAGGAGTTTCGCCAGACCATGGCGTTACTCGACGAATGGCAGGCGCCGGAGCCTTCGCCCTATTTTGACGTCCGTTTGCAGGCCCGCCTCCGCGAAGAGGTGGCCAAGCCTCAAGCAGGCTGGTTGGGTTGGTTTCGGCGTCCAGCGCTGGCTGCCGCCCTGACGGTATTAATGGGGGTTGGCGTGGGCTTGTTCTTCACCCAGAAGAGCGGCTTCTTTACTCCGAACAGTGACACGGTCGCAATTGTCGAGCCGCAAACTTCCACGGGCCCGGGTACCGCTGTGAGCGACTTGCAGGCTTTGGAAAAGAACCACGATCTTTATTCCGACTTCGATTTATTGGACGATTTGGAAGTACAGCACGATGTGCAAGCCAATCCGTAAAGCGGGTCGGTCGCAGTTAATTTTTCGGAACGAAAAAATGCAGCAGAGAAATTTCATAACGAGATGGATGACAACAGTCGCGCTCTCGGCAGCGACGGTGGTGATCTCCGTCTCTCCCGGCCTTGCGCAACGCAACGACTTTCGTCCGCCGCAGCAAAGCCGTCCGCCGCAACTAGCTCAGAATCGCCCGCCCCAACAGTCGCGTCCGCAACAGGCCCGCCCGCAACAACCGCAGGGGCACGCTGGCGACTGGCTGCGCCGCTACAAGAATTTGCCTCCGGGAGAGCAGGAGCGCGCACTGCAAAGCGATCCCGCATTCCGCCGTTTGCCGCCTGAACGCCAGCAAATGCTGCGGCAGCGCCTGCAGCACTTCTCGGGACTTCCTCCGCAACAGCAGCAACAGATGCTGAACCGCATGGAAACCTGGGAACATCTGACGCCGGAGCAGAAACAGCAGGCCCGCCAGATTCATGGGCAACTGCAACAGCTTCCACCGCAACGCCAGTCCATGGTGAAAACCGCAGTGCGCCATTTGAGCACCATGCCGCCCGAGGAGCGCGAGCACATCATTAACTCCGAACGCTTCAAAACCATGTTCTCGCCACAAGAGCGCGACATTATGCGCGGAGCCTCACGCCTGCCCCTTGCTCCGCCGGAGAATGGCAGGCAGGGTGAAGCTCCCGAGCAGTGAAGCTGCGTTGGACAACGACTAACCAATGAAAATTTTGCGTTAGTGAAAATCGTGCGACGCCGTCTCCGCCTTCGTAACAAATAATGCCTGCACCCGCTCCGCTTTCACTGAGATCACATTGTCTTGATTCTGTAGAATTCCCTCAATCGCCAGAAACCGCTCTGAAGCCAGCAGCAGTCGATTGCGATGAAACAGATCCGGCGTGATAATTGCATTGGCTACGCCGGTTTCATCTTCCAGGCTTACAAACACAAATCCCTTCGCTGTGCCCGGACGCTGGCGCGTAATCACGCACCCTCCAATCCTTAGTCGCTTGCCGCTTGGAATATCACGCAATTCGTTGGCCCGGCGAATGCCCATGGCATTCAGCCATGCCCGGCGGTACGCCATGGGATGTGGCCCCACTGTGAGCCCGGTTCCATGAAAATCCGCCACCAGACGCTCTTCATAATTCATAGGCTGAAGCGGCGAAAGCAAATCCGTCTCCGGCAATTTTTCCAGCAGCGGACCAGACTCCCGCACCGCCCGTTCCACCTGCCAGAGCGCATCACGGCGGTGAAGCGAGTGCCCAGTACCTGGTACCGAGTACCCAGTAAGAGCCTTGTCATTCCGAGCGCCGAGCGTCTGCGAGGGACTGAGGAATCTCGGTACTGGGTACTGGGTACTAGCTATTGCATTTAACGCCCCAATCTCCGCCAGCGTAGTCAACTCATCCTTGCGCAACTCCGGCACCCGCCGCGTGAGATCTTGAATGGAAGTGAACGGAGCACCTGCACGAGTGCGCACTAAAGCCAGCCCCGCCTCCTCGCGCAACCCGCGAACATACTGTAGGCCAAGCCGTAGCACAGGAGATAGCCCCGAGTCCCGAGTCCTGAGTCCCGAGCAAGATCGAGATTTCTCATATGTAGGAACCAGGTTTTTACTGGGAACTGAGCACTGGGCTCTATCACCTTCCCTCGCAACTCGGAACTCGGGACTCGCAACTGTTCGCGACTCGGAACTAGCAACTATTTTGATGGGTACTGGGTACTGGGTACTGGCACCTTCACTCGGGACTCGAGACTCGGGACTTAAGGCTGCCTCCAGCGTACACATCCACTCCGAACGCATCACATCCACCGGCAGAATTTTTAATCCATGGCGTTGCGCATCTTTTGTGATGGTCGCTGGAGAATAAAATCCCATGGGCTGGTTGTTGAGCAGTGCGGCGGTAAACGCCGCCAGATAGTGGCACTTCAGAAAAGCGCTGGCATAGGCGATCAGCGCAAAACTTGCCGCGTGCGATTCTGGAAAGCCATAAAGCGCAAACGAAGTAATGGAGAGAATAATTTCTTCCTGCGCCTTCGGTGAAATTCCATTTTGCGTCATGCCCGCCCGCAGCCGCGCCTCAATTTCTTTCATGCGCGATTGTGATCGTTTGAATCCCATGGCGCGGCGCAAGTCTTCCGCCTCCCCACCCGTGAAGTTGGCCGCAATCATGGCGATGCGCAGCAGTTGCTCCTGAAACAGCGGCACACCCAAAGTGCGCGCCAGCACCGGCTCCAGCGAAGGATGTGGATAACTCACCTCCTCCCTGCCTTGCCGCCGCAGCAAAAATGGATTCACCATCTTGCCCACGATCGGTCCCGGCCGGATGATCGCCACCTGCACCACCACATCATAAAAACGTTTGGGCTGCAGCCGCGGCAGGCACGCCATCTGCGCCCGGCTCTCCACCTGGAACATTCCCACCGTATCGGCCTGCCGCAAAGTGGAATAAACCGCGGGATCATCCTGCGGCAAGTGCGCCAGATCAACCTCTTCGTGATAATGTTCGCGAATCAGTTCAATCGAATCCTTGAGCACGGCCATCATGCCCAGACCCAGCAGATCAACTTTGATGATGCCCATGTCGGCGCAATCTTCTTTATCCCACTGCACCACCACACGACCCGGCATGGACGCAGGTTCCAACGGCACCACCGAATCCAATTGCCCCTGGCATATGACCATGCCGCCGGAATGCTGTCCGAGATGCCGCGGCATATCCTGCACGGCGAGGCATAGTTCGTAATATTTGCGCAACCGCGGATGTTTGAGATCGAGCCCGGCGTCGCGGAAACGGCGGTCGAGCGCGTCATTCTCGTCGCGGAACTCCCACGTCGCCACTGCGGCAGAAATTTTTGCCAGCGTCTCCGGATCGAAGCCCAGCGCCTTGCCCATTTCGCGCGCCGCCATACGGTTGCGGTAAGTAATCACATTCGCCGTCATCGCCGCGCCCCGCTCGCCATAGCGCCGGTAAACATACTGGATCACTTTTTCGCGCTCGTCCCCGCTGGGCAGATCGAGATCGATATCCGGCCACTCACCACGTTCCTCCGACAAAAATCGTTCGAAGAGCAGCTCCATGCTGATGGGATCGACCGCCGTGATGCCGAGCGAATAGCAGACCGCGCTATTGGCGGCTGATCCTCTTCCCTGCAATAAAATATTTTGTTCGTGGCAAAAGCGCACCAGGTCCCACACGATCAAAAAGTACCCGGCCAGTTTTAGTTTTTCGATGAGCGCCAGCTCGCGCTCCACCTGCCGTTTGGCGCGGACTTGCAGGTCGGCGGAAGCACGGCCATAACGTTGGCGAAAGCCCTCCCATGCGCGCTCCCGCAGGAACGAATTCATCGTCTCGCCCTCAGGTACGGGATAGAGCGGAAACTGGTAGCCAAGATCGTTCAGGGTGAACTCCAGTCGCGAAGAAAGTTCCGGCGTATTGGCAACCGCTTCGGGCAAATCGGCAAACAGTTGCTGCATCTCCGCTGGGGATTTCACATGACGCTCGGAGTTGCGCGATAGCAGCCGCCCGGCAGTCGACAATGTGCGGTGATGGCGAATCGCAGTAAATGCATCGCAAAGTTCGCGGTCTTTCGCCGTGGCATAACACGCCCCGTTGGTGGCAAGAAGGGGAAGGTGCAGCGACTGCGCGATGGCAATCGCAGCCCGGTTGCGAGATTCTTCTTCGCGATGGAAATGCCGCTGCAATTCCACGTACACATTGCGACGGCCAAATAATCCAATCAACTGTTCAACCTGATTTCGGGCCGCTTCTACGCCTCCCTCTTGTAACGCCGCAGCCAGTGGCCCCTCCGCGCCGCCCGTCAGGCAGATGAGTCCCTCCGCATGTTCTTCCACTTCCTCCTTGCGCACCGCCCCTTCACCCTTTTTCGCGCGTAACTTCATCTTGGTGATGAGCCGGCAAAGATTTTGATATCCCACACGCGAAGAAATGAGGAGAGGAAGACGAAAGGACCTGTTATTTCGGGATGGTTTTTCATTCCGAGCGAAGCGAGGAATCTCTATCGCCCGCACGACTCTCCGGGAGAAAGGATTCTTCGACTCCGATGGCTCTGAGCTTTGCGCAAAACCATCTCCGCTCAGAATGTCACCACCTAAAGAAGCGCAAGCAACTTCCGCTCCAATATGAGCTTTAATCCCTAGTCTCTTCGCCGCCATATGAAAGCGCGGCGCGCCATACACTCCATCCACATCCAGCAGCGCACCTGCCGGCATCTGGAAGCCGGCACACATCTTCGCCATCTCCTCCGGCAAAGAAGAGCCTTCGAGGAAGCTGAAAGCAGAGCGCGCATGAAGCTCGATATACATCAGTTCTCAGTTCCCAGTGAAAAGATTCAAAAGCAGCCGCTTGCAGGTTTTAACTGAGAACTGGGAACTGAGAACTGCTTTTTCAGTCATACGTTCCTTCCACGAACCAATTTCCTCCCAGCAAGTCGTGCACTAAACGGTACAAGGCAATCCCATCGGCATTGTGCAAAGCGATGTCCCACTCGTCACGAGCCCACGCCTCGCGATCCCACCAATCGCCCGAACTGCGCCACGGACCAGCCTTCCACAACACATCTCCCTGCACCTCTTTTTTCCTGGTGCAATTTACCCGTGATAGTTCCCCGCTCTCCAAAGTCACCGTCGCTCGCAGCGGCGGACGAAACATGCGCAACGCCGCCACCGCAGATTTTTCTTCCCTCAAGACTTTTTTAGTCTCTGCAACTCCCGGCGCGAAACGCTTCATGCGAAAACCTTCCGCACGATGTGTATCCAGCAATTCCAAAGCTCCCACGCGGGCCTCGCCAACCAGGCTGGCAATACGCGCCAGTGTGAGTTCTAATTTCTCCGGCTCCGGCGACGGAGGTAGAAAAAGCCCGCCCTGCCCCGGCCTTGGCCGTGCCGGTTCCGCTACCAGATGAATTTTTGTAATCGGTGCGCCCGGCGGATGTGCGTTCAAATCCAGTTGCAGCAACTTAAGAAAAAGCTTGGCATCCAGCAGGGGAAGCGGCAACCGCAGCGTGCGGCAAAATTTGTTTTGCCTGGCAGAAATAAAATTTGAAAATGCTGGCTGCGACTGCTTCGAACCTTGTGCCGCATCGCTCTCGCTGGGAATCCCCAGCGTGTCCGATTGTGGATCGATTCCTGTCAGGTTCTGCAATTCCAGCGTGAGCCGTAATTCCTGTGTGTTGAAAGCGCGCGCCGCCAACCGCGCACAAATCTGCTCCAGCAAACGGTTCAGCAAAAAAGCCAGCGGCTCCAGCAACACAATGGGATATTCCAACTCAATCCCTTCCTCAAATACTGGCGGAGCTTCCACCGGAACCAGCGTGCGGCAAACCGCGCCCCGCGCCAGTTGCTGCCAGCGCAGCCCTTGTTGCCCCAGGCGCTCGCTCAAGGCAATCGCCGGCAAGGCAGCCAGTGCCCGCAAATTCCGAATCCCCCAACGAGCTAAAGTTTCCAGCAACTGCTTTGATTCTTTTTGCTCATCTTTACTCTTACTTCCTTCGGCAAATAAAACATCCACCGGCAACGAGCCAAGAGATTCTCCTTCTTTTCCTTGCGGAATTGCAGTTACGCCAGAAATGCCGCGGGCCGCAATCGCAGCCGTATCGGGATTCGCCGCCACCCCCACATTCCCATCCAGCCCCAGCTCTGCGATTCGACGAAAAATTTCGCAGGCCATTTCCAGATGCTTGCCAAATAATGATTCCATTCCGGCCAAATCAAGAATCGCCATATCGGCAGCCGTATCTTCCACGCACGGAGAAAAAGAGTGCGCACAATCCAGCAATGCCGCATGCGCCGCCGTCTCCTGCAGTCCCGACCGCGGTCGCATCGTAAGTTCTGCGCATAGTTCTGCCTGGACCTTTGTCATCCCTACTCCAATGCCCAACCGGCTCGCGCTCTCATTCACCGCAAAAACTTTTTCCAATGGAGGCTTACCCTCCATCATGGCCAATGGCTTCTCTCGCAACTCTGGTTCGGCGCGCAGTACCGCCGCAACAGAAAAATTCGGCACGTAGATGCAGGCAAACATAAGCAGTACCAGTACCAGTACCAAGTACCCAGTTGTCAGTACCAAAACCGCTCAGTTTTCAAGCAACTGGGTACTGGCAACTGGGTACTGCTTTTAAGCCCATGCAGTCTTGCTGGCAAACCTGGTCCCGCCGGCGGACGCGGCCGGCTTGCGCTCCATTCTCGATCGCACAATTTCCGCGTTGATTTCCAGTTCGGTCATCAACTGCGTATGAGTAGGCACTGGAAATAAAGCCCCGGCAAAGTTTTCTCCCGCCAGTTTCGCTTCCCCTAACTTCACCAACAAAGAAGAACAGCTTCCCGCAATCGATTGCCGCTCCACCGCCAGCAATACTGTCTGCGTGTGTTCCACCGCCCGTCGGAAACGGAACCATGTGGTCAGAGGAATGTGCCGTGCCGTTTGCGGCGGCATATCGCCAAAGTCCAGCGCGATCATGCCAAAGCCGCCACTTTCCAGTAGCAAGTCGGCGGCCCGCAAAAGTTGTTCCAGGCATTTCTGCGGAGAGCTTCCTCCGCAGCGCACCCACAGCAAGCGCTCCATTTCAACTCCCGCTGCTGCCGCCGACTGCGGGTCCAGCGCATCGCTTGCATCTACCACCGCGCAACACTCCCCCCGTCGCGTAGCTGCCGCCAGCGCCGCCAGTAATAAGGTGGTGCGTCCAGAGGATGCTGGCCCGCAAAGTTCTGTCAGGCAGCCCCGCGGCAGCCCTCCGGTCAGCGCATCGATTGCGGCAACCCCGCTGGACGCCATTTCCGGCGCTGGACGCACCCCCAGCCGCGAGGCCGCCGTAACGCCAGCCAACCTTGCATCTTTAGAAACTGCATCTTTAAAGCTGCCTGCGGAAACTATTCGTTGCGACGGCCGCCCCTCCCCCAGTTCTTCCCAGGAAGGCTCTGGACAAACTTCTGCCCCAGCTTGAACATCAAAAGAAAAAGGGCGGCTTAGGGCCGCCGAAGTGGAAATCACCACGGAAGACATACAATCCTCAGGACATTTCAGGGAACGTCGAAGGCTCTCCGCCTCCGCAGGCATTTTCGCTTTTTATTCGCCTTATAAAATTGTGCTCCCACTGCCTTCGATTGTCAAGCAAAGACTTTGCCTTTTTTCGAATGCTTACCCCGGCCTTTCCCGCTCGTCTAAGCCCAACAGCACACCGATCAGGCCGTAAGGCTTCATCCAACTGTTGTCTCGCCACGGCGACTGAATCGGCTGTCCGATCCCGACCAAATAAGGAGTCTCCCATGCACAAAACGCGTCTGCTGGTTTTGTTCTCTGGAATTCTGTTCCTCGCCAGCCTTTGCCAGGCTCAATCCATCATGCTCGACCTGCCCCGGCAGAGCCAGCATGCCATGGTGGTTCAGCGCATCGGCATCACCGACATTACCGTCAACTACCACCGCCCGCTCACCAATGGCCGCCAAGTCTGGGGCAAACTCGTCCCTTACGGACAAGTCTGGCGCGCCGGAGCCAACGAAAACACCACCATCACCTTCACCGATCCCGTCACCATTGAAGGCCAGTCCCTGGATAAAGGCACCTACGGCCTGCACATGATTCCCGGCGAAAATCAGTGGACCGTGATCTTCTCGAAGATGTCGACCGCCTGGGGAAGTTTCACCTACAAGCAGGATGAAGACGCGTTGCGTGTCACTGTGAAGCCGCAGACCGCCGACCTTCACGAAGCTCTTACTTACGATTTCGATGACGTCAAAGCCGACTCTGCCGTGGTTACCATGCGATGGGAAAAAGTCGCCGTGCCCTTCAAAGTCGAGGTCAAGGTAAATGAAATTGTCGCCGCCAGCATTCCACGCCAGACCCGCGGCCTCAACCAATATTTCTGGGAAGGCTGGGATGAAGCTGCCAACTATTTCCTTACCACCAAAACCAATCTGGACGAGGCACTGAAGAATGAAGATAAGTCCATTGAAACCGAAGAGCGTTACGACAACTTGATGAATAAGTCGCGCATCCTCGACGCCATGGGACGCAAAGAAGACTCCACATCCTTCCGCAACAAAGCTTTGGATAAGGCCAGCGCTTTACAGCTTTATTTTTATGGCCGGCAAGTGCAAGTCGTCGACAAGAAACCGGACGAGGCCTTTGCGATCTTCCGCTCCAACGCCAAGAAATTTCCCGACTTCTGGACCTCGCACTTGGGGATGGCCCGCGTCTACAGCAGCCAGGGTGACTTCGATAAAGCCGTCAAGGAAATTCAAACCGCTCTTGCCGGCGTCGATCAGGCCAACAAGCCTACTGTAGAGAACTACGTGAAGCGCCTGCAATCCAAGGACGACATCAACCGCTAGCGAATAATATATAAAACAAAAATGGGCTAGCGATCAGCTGGCCCATTACTAACTCAAATCAATTCACCACACTCTGCACGCGTTCGCCCGCACCATCTTCTGCCCCGCCTTGCAACCAAACGCCTGGGCAAATTCCGGCATGTTCGAAACCACATTGTCGATGCGAAACATGGGCAGCGAATGCGGATCGGTGGTCACCGCGAGCCGCGCAATCTCCGGCCGGACATTCGCGCACCACGAATAGGCATTCGAGAGAAAGAAGCGCTGCCGATAAGTCCATCCATCTGCGCCTTTATCATCCAGCCCTTTGCCTTCCTTTTTCAACTCCGCTTCCAGCGCATTTAGCGCCAAATGGATCCCGCCGTTGTCCGCCGTATCCTCGCCCTGGGTCAGCAATCCATTCTGCTTAACCCCCGGCCCTGCGTCCGGAACCTCCTGGGTGTATTCATCGGAGATGCATTTGCCCCGCTCGTCGTACTGCTTGCCATCCTCCGCTGTCCACCAGTCGCGCAGGTTCCCATGCGCGTCAAACTTCCGCCCCTGATCGTCAAAGCCGTGGATGATCTCATGCCCTATCACCATGCCGATGGCCCCAAGGTTCACCGCATCATCCATGTTCTTTTCAAAATAAGGCGGCTGCAAAATTCCCGCCGGAAAGTTGATCGTATTCAATTGCGGATCGTAATAAGCGTTGATCGTCGGCGGCGTCATCGTCCACTCCGTCCGATCCACCGGCTTGCCAATTTTTGCCACCCAGCGCTCGAACTCAAATGCCGTGGCCTGCGCCACATTCGCCAGATAACTCTCGCGAGTAATTGTCACCGCCGAATAATCTCGCCAGTGCGACGGATACCCGATCTTGTCTTCGATTCCCTTCAGCTTCACCATCGCCTGCTGCTTGGTTGCAGGCGTCATCCAAGTCAAGTTTTCGATGTCGTCGTGCAGAGCGCTTTCAATGGCATGCACCATCTCAATGGTGCGGGCTTTGCTTTCGGGAGGAAATGCCCGGTCCACGTAAGCCTGCCCCAGCGCTTCGCCAAGATCACGATCGGCGCCATGAGTGCAGCGCCGCCAGCGCGGCAACTGCTCCTGCTGTCCCGCCAGAGTGCGCGCAAAAAAGTCAAAATTCTCATCGTCCAGGGCCTTGTTCAAAAACCGAGCCGACTGGTGAATCGCCTGCCATCGCATATAAACCTTCCAATGCTCCAGCGGATGCTCCACCAGCAACTTATCTTCCGCGCGGAAAAAATCGGGCGCAGTCACAATGTAATGATCGCTAGCCGGCGCCTTCACTTCTTTTAAATACACATCCCAGTCAATCGAAGGCGTTAGTTCGCGCACCTGCGCCAGCGTCATTTTATTGTTTATGTTCTTTGGATCGCGGCGTTTGATGTTATCCATCTGCGCCTTTGCCATCGCCGTTTCCAGTTCGATCACCACCTCAGCATCACTCGCGGCCTGCGCTTCTGCTTCTCCCGACAACTTAAACATTTTTTGCAGGTGCGACCGGTATTTCTTCAATAAGTCCACCGACTTCTCGTCACTGTTAAGGTAATAATCGCGATTCGGCAAGCTCAACCCACCCTGGTCGATTTGCGCCACCACCTTCGACGCGTCATCGTAATCCTGCTGCCCCGTAAATCCGAAAAATGCCGTATCGGTTTGATTGTTTCCTTGCTGCCACGCCCCCGGAAACATCTGGTGAAGCCGCACAATTTCCAAGGTGATGTCCTTCTTGGTCTTGATCCTTGCGATCCGCTCCAACTCCGGCTGCAGCGGATTCAGTCCGGCAGCTTCGATGCCGCTTTCATCCATGCACGCCGCCCAGTAGTCGCCAATCTTTTGCTGCACCGCATTGCGCTTGGCGTCGTTCTTGCTGCTCGCCTCCAAAGTTTCGCGCAGCACGTTGTCGTTCCACATTTCCAGGCTGCTACCCGTTCCCCAGAAAACCTGGTCGGCGGGAATCGGATTCGCCGTCAGCCATTTATTGCATGCGTACTTGTAAAAGCTGTCACACGGACTCAGCGCGGGATCCACCAAGTTCGGATCAAAGTGTTCGAGTTTCGGCGCGCTGGTTTGGTTCGCATCGCCATTGGACATCCCTGCAATGGCAGCTGGTTTCTGTCCGGAAACGGACAATGGCAATGCAAGAAATAAAACGCTGGAAAAAATTCGGCGATTTAGCATTTGACCTCTTTCAAATTAGACCACTGGCTGATTGCCTTAATCTACCTGGGTGCGTCTATATTACAGACGCGCGAAAGGGGGAGCAGTTAGCCGCCGCTCGGGGAGGCGATGCTAACCCGTGTTATGCAGCCCCGCCGCAATCCCGTTGATGGTCGCGCCCAGCGGATATTCCAGCTCAGCCGGGTTGCCCCCCGCCTGTTTGCGCCGCATCAGCTCTACCTGAATTAGGCTCATCGGGTCCACATAGGGATTCCGTAGATGAATCGATCGCGCCAGCACTCGATTGCCTGCCAGCAGTTCACGCTGGCCAGAGATGCGCAATATCACATGCCGCGTCCGCAAAAACTCCTCTTCCAGGTTGCCAAAAACGCGTTTTCGTAACCCTTCGTTCTTTACCAGGCCAGCGTAAACCCGTGCAATATGCAAATCCGCCTTCGCCATTCCCAACTCCACGTTGCGGATGAGATCGGTAAACAACGCAAACTTCTGAAACATGACTCGCAGCAACTTCTCATGTGCTCTGCTTTTGTCGGCAAAGCTCCCCAATCCCTGCCCCACACCGTACCACGCAGGTACTGCGTGGCGGCTCTGCATCCAGCCAAACACCCACGGAATCGCTCGCAGATCTCCCAACCGCCGTCCTTTGGTTCGCCGCGATGGTCGCGAGCCAATTCGCGCCGCGTCCAGTTCCTGCACCGGGGTCGCCTGCTCAAAATATTCCAGCACTTCCGGATTCTCAGCGATATCTCGGCGATAAGCCGTGTATGCCGCTGCTGACATTTCCTCCATCGCCTCTTCCCACTGCTCTTGATCCTTGCTCAGCACTGCGCCCGGCCGCGTCAGCGCTTCCAGGCTGGCCGCAATCATCAACTCCAGGTTCCACTCCGCCAATACCGTATCGGCATACTTCCAGTTCAGAACTTCGCCTTGCTCCGTAATGCGAATTCTTCCCGAAAAACATCCCTCGGGCTGCGCCAGAATCGCCGCGTGCGTCGGACCGCCGCCGCGCCCCACCGTCCCCCCGCGCCCGTGAAACAGCCGCAATTTCACTCCATGCTCCCGCGCTGCACGATGCAGTTCGCGATGCGCCTTATAAATTTCCCATGTGCTGGTCAGCATTCCTCCGTCTTTATTCGAGTCGGAGTAGCCCAGCATTACCTCTTGCCACTGTCCCCAGCTCGCCAGCAAAGATTTATATTCCGACTGCTGCCATACGCGCCGCATCACATCCGCCGCCGCGCGCAGCGATTCGATCGACTCAAACAGCGGCACCGGCATCAATCCCGGATCGCTCAAAGCCGTCCCGCCCGAGCCGGCCAGACTCACGCCACACGCCTTCGCCAACCGCACCAGATTCAGCACGTCATTCTCCGACTCCGCGCCACTGATCACGTACTGCCGGATCGACTGTGCCGGGTAACTCTGCTTGAGTTTGTGAATCGTGCGAAACGTTTCAATCAACTCCCGCGCCTGTGCTGAAATGTTTTCAGCAATGTCTGCCGCGGGCCCGCCCGCAGCCACATCCGGCCCCGTCTTCCTCAACTCCGACCTTCTCAATTTCGTCGGACGCTGCGCGTCCCCCGCCAGACCGAACTGGCTCAAATCAATCTTCGCCTCGCCGATCTCCCGCAGTACTTCCGCGTGAACCCGCGCATGCTGCCGGATATCGAGTACCTGCAAGTGAAAGCCAAACGTCCTAAGCTGCCTAAGCAGCGGATCAACAAATGTTTTCGCCAGCCGCTCCCCGCGATTCTCACTCAGACTTGTCCGCAGCAAAATCAGGTCCGCTTCAAACTCGCCGGCATTTTCATATGCCCCTTGCGCCTCCGCGCTTTCCCGGCTGCGCTGCAAGCGATGAAGGACATACGAAAGAAATCGCCGGTAGACTTCAACAGTATTGTCCGGCCCCCAGAGCATGGCTGCTCCGGTGATCGATCCCCGATACTGCGTCAATCGCAGCAGCAATTCTTCGGAGGCGGCGGTTTGCCGGGAAGATGAACTGAGACAGTCACTCAAAAATTCCACCTGCCGGATATACTCCCGCAGGATCACAGTGCGCGCCAGCGCCAGCGCCCCTTTCATGCACTCAGCGGTCACCAGCGGATTACCATCGCGATCCCCGCCGATCCACGAGCCAAAGCTCAACAGGTTCGGCAACTCATCCTCGGCAAGTATCACCGCGTATACTTCGCGCACCGATTCCGCCACTTCCGCATAAACCCGCGGCAAGGTTTCGAATAGTGCCAGCCGGAAATAACGCAACCCCATGCGAATCTCGTCGTCCACCGTTGGCTTGGTCTGGCGCACTTCATCGGTCTGCCACAGCGCCGCGATTTCTGCATGAATCAGCTGCTCGCATTGCAGCGCCTCTCCCACCGTGAGCGGAAGCTGGTCCAGCCGCTCCAACAATTTTCCAATTCGCCGCCGTTTCAAGAGAACCGTCTGTCGCGCAACCTCCGTGGGATGCGCTGTGAAAACCGGCGTGACCGTGATCTGCCGCAGCGCCGCCACCGCCGACTCCGCCGAGATGCTTGCATCCTTCATACGCAACAATGTTCCATGAAACGACCCCGGCAACGGCCGCCGTTCCCGGCTCAACTGCCGTGCCCGTCGTCGCCGCTTCCGGTGGTTGGTCTCTGCCAGATTGGCTAGCTCGAAGTAGATTGAAAAGGCCTTGGTCACCTGATAGGCGCGAGTCAGATCCATTTGGGCGATCAACGCTTGCGCCTTCGCCATCAGGTCTCCCGCCCTATCGCTCGAATGCTGCTTTTGGCTTCGTTCGCGCTGTCGAATCATCAGCCGCCGCAATTCTTCGACCGTGTCGAACAACTCCTGTCCCACTTGCTCCACCAACACTCGCCCTAGCAACGCTCCCAGCGAACGCACATCCCGCCGCAACGCACGATCCTTGGCAGAATCCTGCGACTGCGCCGTAAGCTCAGACAAACGATCTTTTTGATCGTCCGCCTTCCACAGTGGTTTGGAACGATTCATGAAAGGATTGGGGAACGCTGACAGGATAAACCAAAAGGCAGTTCTCAGTTCTCAGTTGCCAGTTCTCAGAAAAACAAAACCCTGAATCGACACGCAATAAAAAGCATCCCGAGCTGAGAGCTGAGAGCTGAGAGCTGAGAGCTGAGAGCTGAGAGCTGAGAGCTGAGAGCTGAATTATTTCGGGGTTTCGAACCGGTACCCAATCCCACGCAAGGTCTTCAAGTACCTCGGATGCCGCGGATCCGGCTCAATCTTTTCCCGCAACCTCCGCACATAAACGTCAATCGACCGCGGCGTGACAAAGGGTGTCTCTTTCCATACCGCATCCAGCAACTGGTCTCTCGTAAGCACCCGGCCGCAATGTGTCGCCAGATATTCCAATAAGCGAAATTCACGCACGGTCGTCAGCACCGCCCGCCCTTGCACCTGGACGGTCATCGAAGACGCATCAATCTCTAGATCGCCCAGGCGCAGCACCTCCGGCGCCACGGGAGATTGCCGCAACCCACGCAGCACGCTCCTCACCCGCGCCACCAATTCCCGAGGACTGAATGGCTTGGTAATGTAATCATCCCCGCCCAGTTCCAGGCCTTTCACCCTGTCCGCCTCGCCCGTCTTCGCCGTCAAAAAAATAATCGGAGTCGAAGAGAGCGTAGGAGTTTGCCGTATCTGCCGGCACAACTCAAATCCATCAGCCCCCGGCAGCATTACATCCAGCAGAAAGAGTGACGGCATCTCCCGCAGAGCCTCCGACACCACCGAGGCACCGCTCACGAAACTCTGCACATCAAATCCCGCCGCCCGCAGGTTGTGCGAGATCAACCGCGCAATATCTTCCTCATCCTCCACCACGAACACCAGGCAACGTGCCGCCGCCAAACTGCCCGTATCGCTCAGCGTTGCGTAGGATTCCATAGGAGAGTTCATAGTCGCGTAGTGGAAGGCGTAGAGTTCACCGCCTCATGGTTACGGATTCTTCCTAGAATGTAGGTTGAAATTGTTGCGAGAATGTTTCCCGCATGTTAACGAACGATGAATATTAGGAAGGAAATTTCCACACAGGTTTGCCCTGACCTCTAACCCACGGCCACTCACCACCGCTGCTACGTGGCTGCCCTCTTTTTCGGGGCATGCCGCAAGCTTCGCCCTTCAATCAAGCTGTACAGATCCTCCGCCAGATTCGTCGTGTGGTCTCCCGCTCGTTCCAGCGCCTGCGCCATCAGAATCACATCAAAACTCGAAGGATTATCGGACGCGTGTTCGGTCAAATGCTTTTGAAATAAACCGTGGCACACCCGGTCAATATCTTTATCCATCTGCAGCACTTTACGTGCGCATTCCAAATCCAGATCCACAAATCCCCGGTACACCAGATCGAGCATCTCGCGTAGTATCGCTGACATCTCCACCAACTGCCTCACATCAGAGCCTGCCATCTTCGCCGTCCGCGCCTGCACCCGCAGCGCGACGCTCATCATCAAGTCTCCAATGCGTTCCAGATCGGTGGTGCACTTCAAACTGGTCAACAACTGCCGCGCCCGCGTTTCATTCACTCGCGTGATCGCCGCCGGCAGGCGCTCATCGATGTAGCGCTCGATCACGTCCAACTCCTGCTCGCACTCCTTGATCGCCAGAAATGCCATGCGCGAGGACTGTGTCAGCATGTCGCGCATATTCGAAGCCGCATCGCGCGCAATCAAAAACGCCTTTAGCGCCGTCCGCGACAGATCGTCCAGCGATCCGCTTCCCTTTTTCGCCGGTCGTTTAGCTGGGCTTTCCGCAGTCTCAGCCCCCACCGCTTCAGCGGATTCCAACTCCTCCGCTTCTCCCTTCACCGTCCGCGATGTCGCAATTCTTCGAGCCATGTTTCTCCATACTTTACTCTGCCATTGTAAACGTAGGGTTAACGCCAACCCGCGTACAATGACTCCTACACCATGGCTATGAAATATCGGGTTCGCCCTCGCACCTGCCCAAACCAGACCCAAACGCCCCCTCCAGCCCGCGCAACTGCGTTAATATCTCTGCAATGAAGAAATCCCCATTCCTCATCGTCCTCCTCCTTTGCGCCGCGCTACTCCCCGGTGCCGACGAGAAGAAGATCCCATCCATGCCCGCCGCCGTCTCCGGCAACGCCGTCGCCGCACTTAAAGATGGCCTGCAGGTTTTTTCCATGATGGGGGTCGGCCCCCGCAAAGCTTGGGACGACGTTACTAACCAGGTCTATGTCCTGGATCTCGCCCACGCTCGCTGGAGCGAAGGCCGCCAGGTTCCCGGCGTCGTCGGCCGCGTCAACGCCTCCGCCGCCGGAGTCAAAGATCTCATCATCCTCGCCGGAGGATTTCTCGTCGACGCCCAGGGCGGCGAAGTTCCCGTGCCCGACGTCAATGTCTACCAGCCCGCCTCGCACCGCTGGTCGCGTGGCAAAGACATTCCCTTCGCCGTCGATAGCGCCGTCATCGGCGTCACCCACGACCGCTTCGTCTACCTCATCGGCGGACGCTCGCCCACCGGACCAGTGAACAACGTGCAGGTCTATGACACCGAAAAAGATTCCTGGACCCAGGCCACCCCCTTCCCCGGCACGCCCGTTTTCGGTCTCGCCGGCGGAGTCGCTGGCGAAGAAATCGTCATCGTCGATGGCGCCAAAGCCGGCCCCGAAGGCGGCCCGCGTTACGTCGCCTCCGACGAATGTTGGCTGGGCAAAATCGACAGGAAAGATCCCAACAAGATCGAGTGGAGCAAACTCCCCGCCCACCCCGGCACCGCCCGCTTCGGCATCGGTGGCGGAGGCTCCAGCCGCGACCATCGCGTCTTCTTCTCCGGCGGCACCACCACTCCCCACGACTTCAAAGGCGCATCCTACGATGGCAAGCCCGCCGAAGCCTCCGACGTCAGCTTCGCCTACGACCTCCACGCCCATCACTGGGAGACTACAAGCGAGAACACCTTCGACCCCCGCGCCGACAGCCGCGGCATCGTAATGACTCCCATCGGCCCCATCGTCATGGGCGGCATGGTCAAAAACACCGCCGTCACCGCCCGCGTAACCCAGATCCCAAAGAAATGATGACCGGCTGAGGAAAAAAAGAAGACCAGAAGGCCACAAGCGCAACACCAAAAAACTGAGAACTGAAAACTGAGAACTGCCCTACCTCGCTCGCGCCAGCACCAGCGTAATATCGTCCGGCTGTTCGTTATCGCCGATCCAATCATCCACCGCTGACGTGACTGTCTGGCTGATCTGCACCAGCGGCAAGCTTCGATTCGCGCTCACTAACTCAATCAAACGCTCCTCGCCGAATTCTCCGAAGTCATTTTCCGGTTCGGTGACGCCATCGCTGTAAGCCAGAAATATCTCGCCGGGATGCATCTGCACGCAGCCTTCGTCGTAGGTGCAGTTGTCGAACAATCCCACTACAGTTCCACCACACTCCAGTCGCCGCACCGCGCCATCGCGTCCAATCAGGATCGGAGGCAAATGCCCGCCATTGCTGTAGGTAAGTTTATGCGAACGCCCATCGTAGATTCCCAGGAACAAGGTCGCATACTTTTCCGGCGGAGTGCTCTCATACAATTGGTGATTGAGTAATCCCAGTAGCGCACCGGGGGAAATTTCTATTCCCTCGGGCCAAACCGCCATCACGCGTCCCGCGCCGCTTCCCGCTCCCACCGCAACCGGTTCGCGCATTTGCGGCAGGCTCTCCACGCTATAAGCGCGCACCGCGGAGTGAATGGTCGCCATCAGCAGCGCTGCCGAAATCCCTTTGCCGCTGATGTCGCCAACCGCCAGAATCAGCTTGTGCGAACTGGCGGTAAGAAAGTCATAGTAGTCTCCGCTCACCGTTCGCGCCGGACGGCAGAAGCCGTGCACCTCGAGCGACTCGAGTTCTGAAACTTGCCGCGGAAATAACTGCGCCTGCACTTCCTGCGCAATCGCAAGTTCCCCTTCCAGACGCTGTTTTTCCTTCTGCTCCAGAATCAACTTTTCGATCGATTCCGTCATCGAGTTGAAAGAAAGCGAAAGCTGCGCCAGTTGATCCGCCGACTTCACCGGAATGCGATGGCTGAAGTCGCCACGGTCCACATGTTTGGTCGCGTCATCCAGTTGTGCAACCGCACCGGTGACCGTGCGTGTCATGCGCATGCCAATAATGAGCGCGATCAGTTCGATCACTGCAAAAAAAACGAGGATGGCCAGAAGAATGTATTCCACCCCTCGCGCAATATCCCCAAGCGCCGCGAAGAGATGACCATAGAGAACCGATGGTCTGGTATTCACCTGCACCAGCAACGCGCCCATGCGCTCGCGCTCTCCGGTCTTCCAATCGACTACCGGAAGCGGCGTACCGAACGTGATTTCACGATCCATTATTCCCGAAGGCGCGGCCAGCGAACCAACCGTAAAGGTCGGCCGCAGAGCCTGCTCTTCCCGCACAGTCGGGGATCCCGGCTTGACATCGCTGAAAACAATGCCTTTTTTCTCTTTTTCCGTGCCCACGGATGCAGTAACCCGTGATTTAGGACCAAGCGCATTATGCTTCTGGCCATCGTCGTTCGGGCCGATGCCGGCCGCGTAAAGCGTAATCTCTCCCAGGTTGGAGGCAATGTCGGCCAATAGGTTCTGGTCGAGCGGTTCGCTCGTCACTACCGTCAGTTTTTCCGAGCCCACCATAAAAACCGAGGTCGCCCGCAGGTAAAGTGCTCCCTTCTCCCGGACGATTTCTTTGAAGGGCAAACCTTTCTGCACGTCGTTGGCATACTCGTTCTTGTCGTTGTTAAAAAAATCCGGATAGCTGACCGTGTCAGTCTGCGCCGTGTTATTCAAAGGCAACGAGCGGGACCCATGCCAGGCGCAGACTTGCCGCCGCTCCCACGCGCGCTCGCGCTTTTTCAGTCCGGCGAGAGATGCGGCGGCGGGAGCTTCGCCTTTTTCCAACCGGCCGGCCAGTTCGCTACCCACCGCGGCGTTTGCCGCCTGCATGCTGCGGAGTTGAGAATTTATTTCGGAGGTGACCACAAAGCTGGCAAACTGACCGGCGAAAAGATAAATGGTGATGAATGCCATCGCGATCAGCAGTACGGCGGGAATGACTCCGATGAAAACATAAGTCACGATCAGGCGATTGCGCAGGCGCCATAGAACTTTTCGTTTCAAGAACCGGAAGGCGACGATGGAACCCAGCAAAGCCGCGTCGAATAGAAGAAACTTAACCCAACCGCCAAGACTGTCGGCCCAGGCGGGCGCGACTAGTTCCAAAATCATCTGCAGCGCGAACAACCCAATGGCGAAGAGCAGGGAGTAACAGGCGCCGCGCGCAACCCAGCCTCGCGGCCAGTAGCCGGCCCCTTCAATCCGGGCGCGCAACTGTAAGTAAGACCTTCTCATGATCGTTCTGACTCGGGATGTTCCGCCAGCACACCCACAACTGCGTTCCTCCCAAATTCATCCGCGAGCGCAGACCCTAAATCTCCGGATACAGATCGAAGAACGCTTCCAGACTGGTGCGCAACTGCTTTTCGATTTCCTCTTTACTGCCTTCGAGCGTATGCATCGTAACGTGCGCTTCGTGTCCGTTGGAAAGTTTTACCGGAGCCTGCCCCACTCCCACCACATCCTCCGAAGGCAACAGTCGCAATCCGTAGACCAGTGTCAAATTCGCCATGCTCTGAATTCTAACCGAAACAGTTCTTAATACTCAGTTCTCAGTTTTCAGTTCCCAGTTCTCAGAAAAACCAATATTGACTCTGTGGACTCTGAGTCCCCTCAGCAACTTCTGCCTCCCGCAACAGACTGAGAACTGAGAACTGAGTTATCATTTTGGCGTGCCTCCAAAACTTAACTGGATCTTCTCCGGCCTGCTTCTCACTACTTTCGCTGTGGCCCAGCAGCCTTCGGATTCGCCAGCGGCGCAACCGCAGGTCAAAGTGAACATGCTGAATGTATGCACCCCTTCGGCGGAAGGGCAAAAAGAAATCGCGGCAGCTTTGGCGCGGGTTCCGAAACAGCCTCTTTTTAGCGCAGACTTTGAAATCTCGCACGGCCGCTCTACCCTGAGCGAGCCCCCCAACTTCTTACAGCCGGGTAGCGGCACGCACGTGACGGACGATCCCTCCGTGGCCGATTATGTCCGCATTCGGCATGAGTTCTCGGTGCAGGCGCTGTTCTCGACGGTGCAATATTCCTTCAGCAACGACGGTCGGAATATGGTCGAAACCCTGGTGCTGCACGTGCGCGAACCCAAGGACTTGATCCAGGTTTCCATGGAAGACAGCGCCTCCTCGGTCAGCAACCCGGAGAGCATGGTCGCCTCCAACACTCCAGTGAGCCGGATCCGCCTGGAACGCTTCGGGAAATCGTCGATCGCGCTGGCCCGCTGCAATGGCACGGAAAATGGCCCCGCGCCTGATCAGGCCGCCTACGAACCGCTCTTCCGCAGCGCCTCAGAGGTGCTGTCGAATTATCGCAGGCTGCTGGCGGCACAGCGAATCGTTTCCAGCGAACTGGCCCAGATTCCAGGCGCGACTTCGAAGGAAGGGCCAAAGACTAAATCCGCAAAACCTGCACAAAAGCCAAGCAAAGACAAATAAGGGTACCTGCGTACCGGCGCACTCTGTGGTAAAAATTTCTGGCCGGCAAGCGGACAGTGGCATTGCATCGAAAATTGAATTCAATAATCTAACTGCTAACCCATCATGAGCGAAACTCGTAACGTCGTCATCATCGGTTCCGGCTGCTCCGGACACACTGCCGCTCTCTATACCGCGCGCGCCAACCTGAAGCCGCTAGTCGTCGAAGGTCACGAACCCGGCGGCCAGCTCGCCCTCACCACGTTGGTGGAAAACTTTCCCGGCTTTCCCGAAGGGATCATGGGACCGCAACTGGTGGAGAATATGCGCAAGCAAGCCGAGCGCTTTGGCGCGGAATACCGCATGGCGCACCTGACCAGCGTAGACCTGAGCAAGCGCCCTTTCCTGCTGCATCTCGGCGTGCATCAGGTGCATACTCAGTCGCTTATCATCGCCAGCGGCGCTTCCGCGCGCTGGCTGGGCCTGCCCAACGAGCAAAAGCTGATCGGTCACGGCGTTTCTTCCTGCGCCACTTGCGATGGCTTCTTTTTCTCCGGAAAAGAAATCGTGGTGATCGGCGGAGGCGACTCCGCCATGGAGGAAGCCACGTTCCTCACGCGTTTCGCCACTAAGGTTACGTTGATTCACCGCCGCGACAGCTTTCGCGCCTCCAAGATCATGCTGGAGCGCGCGCAGAAAAATCCCAAGATCCATTTCCTCACCAACACCGTGGTGGAAGATGTTTTCGATCACACCAGGCAGGAGGTCACTGGCCTCAAGCTGCGAAATACCAAGACCGGCGAGGTTTACGACTTCCCTACCAGCGCTTTATTTCTCGGTATCGGTCACGACCCTAATGCGAAGATGTTTGCCGGCCAACTCGACACCGATGCCGATGGTTATCTGAAAACACACAATTACGTGCACACTCGCGTCCATGGGGTTTACGCCTGTGGCGACGTGCAGGATAGGCGCTATCGACAGGCCATAACGGCGGCAGGCAGCGGCTGCATGGCGGCGATTGAGGTGGAAAAATTTCTGGAAGAGCACTGAAGGGATTGCGGCCCAGGAACATCTTGAATCTCTTTGCTAAAGAGCCAAATAAAATCTTGCCTGGTAGCCACTCCGCTTCGTCTTAAACCGGCACCGCGACATTCTCTACGATTTCTTGCAAAACCTGATCGGCTTGTTCGGATTTTTTTAAAGTCGAGGCATAGCCGCCATTCACCACCACACGGTGCGCGAAGATGGGAACGGCGAGCGGTTTGAAGTCTTCCGGAGTGCAGAAATTGCGCCCGTCCAGAAAAGCCATGGCTTGCGCGGCGCGGTACAACGCCTGCGCTCCGCGGGGAGAGACTCCCAGCGACAGAAATTCCGATTCGCGCGTGCGCTTCACGATTTCGAGCGCGTAGGTGACCAGCGACTCGTCCACGCGGACGCGCTTCACCGCTTCCTGCATTTCCAGCACATCCGCTCCGCTGAGCACCGGCTGCATTTCCTGCAGGTGCGCAGCTCCCGCCTGTGAGCGCAGAATCTCGCGTTCCGCGGCCGCTTCGGGATAGCCCATGCGCACGCGCATCAGGAAGCGATCCAATTGCGACTCGGGGAGAGGATAGGTTCCGTGATGTTCGACCGGATTCTGCGTTGCGATCACAAGAAACGGTTGGGGAAGTTCGTAAGAGTGTGAATCAACCGTGATCTGGCCTTCATTCATTGCTTCCAGCAGCGCGGACTGGGTTTTCGGCGTGGTGCGGTTGATTTCGTCGGCCAGCAGTACGTTGGTGAAAACCGGGCCGCGCTTGAATTCGAACTCTTGCGCCAGCGCGGAATAGATCGAAATTCCAACTACGTCGGAAGGCAGCATGTCGCTGGTGAATTGCACCCGCTGAAAAGTGCAGTCGATGGCGCGGGCAAGAGCTTGGCCGAGCGTAGTCTTGCCGACTCCTGGGACGCCTTCAATCAACAGATGTCCGCGGGCGAAAATGCTGACCAGAGCGAGGCGCACCACTTCGTCCTTGCCGCGGATGACGCGGCGTAAAGCCTTTTCCAGATCGGCAGCTTTGTGCGACACGGCGATGGCAGGTTCAGGAGACATTGATTCGATTTTACTATCGAGACTCTCTGGAGGCGGAGTTACCGATGTCACATGAAGCCGCTTCTAGCTACTAGCTTTTTCACTGGTGCGCATCCCAGCAAAGACGGGAACGTGAATTCGACGCAATCTTGCATTCATAGAAGCTAGGAGCTGTCTCACTGCATAAACTCCGCGGGTCTTCCAGTCAGCCGCTCAATGCGCTTGGCGATGGGCGGATGAGTAGAAAATAAGTTTCCAAAATTCACGCCGAGAAGTGGCTGGATGATGAAGAGGTGGGCGGTGGAGGGGCTGGCGGCCATGGGGACGCGGCGGGAGTAGGCGTCCAGCTTTTGCAGGGCGCTGGCCAGGGCGTAGGGATTGCCGGTGAAATGTGCGCCGGTGGCGTCGGCTTGATATTCGCGGGAGCGCGATACGGCGAGTTGAATCAGGCTGGCGGCGATGGGAGCAACAATCAACATAATCAGAGCGCCGAGGCCGCCTCCGCCGCGGCGGTCGCGGTCTCCGCCGCCGTAGCCGCCGAAGATCATGGCGAAGCGTCCCATGCTGGCGAGCATGGTAATGGCTCCGGCGACGGTTGCGGCCACAGAGCTGATAAGGATGTCGCGGTTGCTGACATGGCCGAGTTCATGGGCCAGGACGCCTTCGAGTTCTTCGTCAGTGAGCAGGGCGAGGATTCCGTGGGTGACGGCAACCGAGGCATGCGCGGGATTGCGTCCGGTGGCGAAGGCGTTGGGCGATTCGGTTGGGATCACGTAGATCTTCGGCATGGGAATATCGATCTTCTGGGTGAGGCGCTCGACTGCGGCATAGGCGCGTGGGAGTTGCTCGCGCGTGACAGGCTGCGCCTTGTACATGGCGAGCGCGATCTTGTCGGAATAGAAGTACGAAACGAAGTTCATCACTGCGGCGAAGGCGAGCGCAAGCAACATTCCGTTCTGCCCACCGAAGTAGCGGCCAAAAAACATCAGCAGCAGGGTGCGAGCGGTCAGCAGGAACGCGGTCTTAAATGTGTTTCCCATAATGGTGTGGAGCGAAACTAGTTATTGGATGACTGCTGGTCTGAGGCGATGCAGAGGGCCAAGCTGGGAAAATCGAGCTTTGCAGGTACCCCCCTCCCCTCCCCCCCTCTCGATATATTGGAATCAACGGTTTAGCGGGAAAAGCGAAAATTGTATATTGGAATCAACGACTTAGGGGCAAAATCTTGAATACAAACGACTTAGCTCGATACGATCTCAAGGCTTTGTCGAAGCTCACAAATCTAAATCCATTATCTCACGCCGTGCAAGGGTCCAGTGCCTAGTACCTAGTACCCAGCGAGAGGTCCGTGGGATATTCCAAATTCTTGAGTATGCGTGACAAGCGCTGCGGAGGAATCACGACGGTGCACTGAGAGGAAGCCAAAGAAACCGTTTCCACTCAGGGACTTCCAGTATGGACAGGTTTTCGATCAAAAGCGAATACTGATCAGGCTAAAGGAGGCAGTAGACCATGATGCAGAAACACGCAAGATTGTCGCTGTGGATGGTTCCGGTGCTTTTTGTGGGCCTATGCCCGGCATTACTGTTTGCGGCGCCACAAATGGGAGATGACAAGGCGGCTGGATCGAAGCAACATGTAACCGGTTGCCTGCAAAAAGGGGAAGAGGCGGAAGGCTACACGATCACAGACAGCAACGGTAAGGTCTGGGAGTTGCACGGGAAGCAGGTGAAACTGAGCGGCCACGTGGGCCACACGGTTACCGTTAGCGGCATGGGGACGAACATGACGAAGGCCGAAGAGGAGAAGAGGGAGGCCAACGAAAAGAAAGAGTATGGAGAGAAGGAGCATGGCGATCTGCAGGTATCGAACCTGAAGATGGTCAGTGAATCCTGCAAGTGAAACAGTAGAATTTGATCCAGGTTTCTGAAAAATAACAAGGCCCTGCTTGCGTTCTTCGCGGCAGGGCTTTTTTCAATGGCCAGTTACTGCACCAGTCTCTGCAGATCCTTCCATCGGAGGAGGACGATGTGGTTCTGCTGCAAGGCTGTCTTGAATTCAGCACTGGTAACGAGATCGTAATCGCGCTGGCGCCAGGCAGCGCCATAAGCGGGATGGTCTACGGTGATGGCTTGCAATTCGGCGTCATCGTGACCGAGGTGGACGATGAATTCGGTGAGGCCCGGCTTAAGATTTTTGACGGCATCCAGGTAAAAATCTTTCCACTGATCCGGTTGAACCTTCGGATCGGCCATGACCACGGCATCGAGCACGATGTCTTTTTCGGTGATCGATGGCGGCAGCGTAGTACCGGCAATCCTAGCCGCGAGAAACGGAAGGTGATAGTCGTGAGCGACTCTCACGTAGACGGCGAAGAGTTCTGGAGTGGTGAAAAAAAGAGATCCCATGTGGCTGTCGAGATGGGTGGGATGGATGCCGAGGGCGGTGGCGCGATCGATCTGGGCGCGAATTTCAAGTTCGGCCTCTTGCGGTTTGGCGTGGTCTGCAACCTGGGCGGTGTCACTCCAGAAAGTTCCATCGGGTTTGAGGAGGCTGGGAACTTTGCCGGCGGATGCGACCGATCCCCAACGATAGGTATTCCATTCGCTGGTGAGGGTGAGGTGCAGTCCAAGATCAGCGTCGGGATGGGTTTTGGCGTAGGCGGCGACTTCAGTGATCCAGGGGCAGGGGACCATGATACTGGCGGAGGTGACGGCGCCTTGATCGAGCGCGGCAAAGCTGGCGGAGTCGGCAGAGTGCGCGACCGCGAGATCGTCGGCGTGGAGGATGAGAAGTTTGGAGTCAGGGGGATAGCCCAAACGTTCGGCGATCGTCTTGGTTTGCGCGGGAAGGTGAACCATCATGGAAAATATGAATAAGACTGAAGCGAGTAATCCACGGAAGTGCATGCCTGGCTCCTGAGAATCTCTCGGGAAGGAAGGGTAGCACAAGTAAAGAGAGGCTCCCGGTTTCGCCAAGGTGAGCGAGACCGGGAACCTCACGAATTTTACTCGCCGCGTGGAGCGTTGGTGGTCGAAGCGGCTCTACATGATATGAACGGGCCGAAGCGCTTTCGCCGGGGCGGCCTTGTCGCTGGTTCCATGACTCGGTCTCTGGTCGTTTTGAAGAGCGTGGGCCTGGGGCCTGCGCTGCTTCAGTTTGCTGTAGATCAGGTTTTTATTCTCGGCAGTGTTGAGTTGCAGAAAAGGCATGATTGAAGGCACGCCGCTGGAGTTCAGGATTACCAGCATATAGTACCCGGGAGGAGCATAGTTACCGGAGGCGGGAGCGGTGGCAGTGATGATGCCGTTCCCTAAAGTAAAGGTGAGATCGACATAACGCTGGTCAAAGTTCACGTCGTGGGTGTCGACGCCGGGCTTGATCAGTGCGACGCGTGTGATGTTGCTGGCATTGGGCGTAGTGATGGAAAACGTTTGTCCGTAGGAAAGGAACGTGGGGGCGGAAGTGATGGTGGGCCGCGCTCCGTTGAAAAGATAGGTCGGACTGAATATCTCAACCGTTTTATCGAGCGAGGTGCCGCTGTCGGAACCAGCCGAGAGAACGGTGCCGTCGGGCAGCAAAACGGCAACCGAGTGATGAGCGCGATTCGCCTGCTGGGAAGCCATCACGGTCCATTTGCCGGTGCTGGGATTGTAGAGTTCGGCCTGTTCTACCGGATTGTTATAGATTCCGGAAGTATTGCCGCCCACAGCCAGCACGGTTCCATCGGGCAGCAGCACAAGGTTGTGGTTATAGCGGGCGTAAGTCATGGAGCCGGTGTAAGCCCACTCCGGCTTGGTTTGGGTGAAGTCAATGAGTTCTGCGGTGTTGGTAGCGCCGCCGGCATTCTGGGTATGAGTTCCGCCCGCAGCCAGAACTTTTTCCAAGCCTGGTAGTAGAACCGACGTTCCCTCCTGCCGCTTACCGAAATTCGAATTGGAAACGAAGGACCACTTCTGCGCCACCGGATCGTACATCTGCGTGTCCGAGCGCTGACCAGAATTGAATATCAGCCCGGTCGGAAGAATATGCATCCGCGGGTAAGTGTCGGTGTTCTGTGGGGTGTTGGCAGAAGTTGGCAGGACACTGATGGTATCGGTGACTGGATCGTACTGCTCCATGGGATGGACGTTGGTGGTGCCTTCGCTATCGAAGCCGGAAAGAATCAGAACGGTGCCGTCCGGCATGAGAACGTTGGTGGGATACCAGCGGCCATAGGTCATGTCTGGGCCCTGAGTCCAGGTGGAAGTGGTGGAGTCAAAGAATTCGGTGTTCTGCACACCACCGCGAGGCACACCATTCTCATCCTGGCCGCCGGTATCGAACAAAGTGCCATCGGAGAGGAAAGTCATGCCACCGCAGTAGAAGTCAACGTCGAATGAAGGCGAAGCATCGACGACGGTTTGCGTGGTTGGATTGTAGATTTTGGCGATGGTGGGACCCGTGTCCCGATGAAGGGAGTAGGTCCAAAGCAAGACGTTGCCGTTGGTCAAGAGCGCGGCGTGGATGCCGGTGACGCCGATCTGGATGGGCGATCCCCACTGACCGACGGTGCTGGCCGTTACGTTCGCCTGAGCATGGACTGCTGGAACGAGAGAGAAGAGAGGTGTGACGCAGGCTAAGGCGATAGCCAGGAAATGTTTTCGAACAAGATGGGGTTGGAACTGAATTATGGGCTTTCGCATGGAACGCTCCTTTAAGCCCCAAGATGTGGGGCTGCGCTGGATGTGTTTGCGGCGTGGGGGCGCTGCGGGGTCCCGAAAAGCAGCTAAGTTTGTTCCCTACCGCTCAGAATGTCAAGAAGGAAGATGGCTGGAGCCCATAGGGATTAAGTCTTCTTGCGGCGAGCAGAGCCGAATAGAGGGGCTCCCCAAGCACCTACGGCGAGCAGAGATCCAAAGAGAATAATGGCGTCAATGCTCGCCCGGCCTTCGTGGGACCAATAGACATCCCGCAAGTTGAGCCAGAGAGCGAATTCGTCGAGGGTGAGGGCCGCGCCCACGCCGTAAAGAATGGACATGAGGCGGCTAAGGAAAATGGAGGAGTGATCGGAACCGGTGCCGACTTCAGCCAGCCAGCCGTAGCCAACCAGCAAAAGAATCACGATGCCGATGACGAGGTGGTGAATGTGGCGTCCGCCCATCTGGATGAAGTGGAAGGGTGGAATCTGATGAGTGATGCAGTAGACCACGCCGCGCACACCGGCGAAGGTGAGAAAAAAACTGAGCGAGGCCACGAAGAGGCGGCGGCGGGGACGGTCTGGAATGCGCTCATAAAGGACGTGGCCCAGGAATCTCTTGTGAAATAGCAAAAGAAGAATGGCAGTACCGACGAGAGTGAGCAGAAGTATGAACCAGGTCAGGGCCATACCAGATTAAATATCATGAAATGGAAAATCGCGGGCTCCGCATTTGGGTGAAGGCAAACGCGGAGCCCGGGTGAGAAGGACGGTCAGGCGGTAAGGGAAATTTTTGTGGGACTTGCGGGTTGAACGGCGACGGGTTGAGCGGGTTCACTGCCCTGGTTGAAGCGGCTTTCGATGCGATGCTGAATCTGGGTGTAATCCTGCTGGGCGGCGGAGAGATTGCCGGATTGGAGAGCTTGCCCGAGGCTACTGAATTCCTGTTCGATGGGCGTGCCGCCTTGCGAGGAAGACTGGCCGTGACCGGGTTTGGGTAAGTGATTAAAGATGGCTTGCGCGCCGGATAGATTGCCGGATTGCAAATCCTGGCCGAGTTGCTGGAACTGTTGTTGAAATTGCTTGCTGGGAAGGTTTTGCGAAGTTGGAGGGTACTGGGCGAGAGTATTAGAAACGCTTGAGACTGACATTGCTGCCTCCTGAAGAAGCGGACTTTTCTGTTATCGGCAAAATTCTGTGAAACTTGAGCCGCCGGTCACGATCCAGAGTGAAGCAAGCGCCGGGCCAAACGGAAGCATGAGGCCAGGGGAAGTGAATCCACAGATTCTTTGAGAGTTAGCGGCGTGCAGGTCGCAGAGGTTGGGGGCTAAGGCAGAGCGAAGAGAATTCTCTGCCGAGTTCATCCGGCAAGAGATGCCGAGAGCGATGACTTGAGATTTTACGTGCTGATCATCTAACTCAGGCTTTCTGGGCCTCGCGCTTAAGAGCGCGATCGAGAGTTTGGTCCAGAGCGGACTTGGCTTTCTCGTAATCCGATTGCGAAATTTGGCCTTGCCTGCGTTCGACCTCGAGTTGGAAGAGTTCTTCTTTCAAAGCATCGAGCAACGCTGAAGAGGAGCGGGCTGCCCGTGCCGGGACGGAAGGAGTTGGCAGAATTTCTGCGTGAGCGTAATCGTCTTCCTCCGGCGAAGGGGTCGACCCTTTGCGGCGCAGAGCGCGGGCCGCGGCCTGCTGACGGGAGGCAACGTAAACGCCGCCGATGATCAGTAGAGCGGCGAGTCCGCCGAGAATCCACCACTGATATTTTTGCAGCGGGTCGGGAGCGTCGATGGGGGGGCCAAGGCCGCCGCCGGGGCGGCTTTCGGCAGGAGCGGCGCCTCCGGCTTCGTTGCCGCTAACCTGGCCTTGCGGATTTTCCTGCGGCTGTTGCAGGCGGCCTTCGCCGGAAATCTTGAATGCGAGATTCTGCGCCGCCTTGGTGTTGGAGGCGACCTGCACCAATGCGTCAGGCTCGTTGGGATAGTTGATCAGTTTGAATCCGGCAGAGGCAGCCGCGGGCGCGAACTGCATCGACTTGGGCAGCATGACCACGAAGTGCTCGAGGGGATATACCGACTTGGGGTCAATATTCGCGCTGCCGGTATACGCAACCTGGTAGGCAACCTCAAAGCGCGTGAGGCCGGGGCGGAGGGGAAAGATGAAAGAGTAACGGTTCTTCTCTCCTTCCGGCACGGGCGCGGACTTAAGCGGATTGCCGTTTTCGGTGGTCGCGGTGGCGGAGTCTGGAATGATCTGGGCGCCTTCGGGAATGTAGAACTCGAGATTACGCTCGCTCATTTGGGTGCGCGGAGGCTTGGAACTATTCTGCACGCCGAACTCGCGAATGATTTCGAGTTGTCCCTGCTCGGCTTGGACGCGAGTGATGTCGGCGACGACTTCGATGCCGTCAATTTTCTTGGCGACGTCGTAAACCTCGAGTTCGACCGAAGTGGTTCCGGGAGGCGCCATGCGGTGGTAGGTGACCTCCTGATGGATGGCGCGGACGAGGTGGGGGGATTGGGCGTCGTCGAGTTTGAAAGTGAACTGGCCTTTGGCGTCGGTTTTGGTTCGGCCAGCTTCGTCCATGCCCTGGCCGAGATTGAGGAGAACGACTTCGTCTCCCGCGGAGGGCTTGCCGGTGGTGGAGTTTTTGACCGTGCCGGTGAGGGTTTGGGCGGAGGCGAGTGTGGTGAGGAGAGTGAGGAGCGCTGCTACGGCTATTGCGGAGCGTAGAAAGAATGCCTTGCGGGGCCACAGGCCAGCGTTGAGAAAAAAGGGGTCCTTCGACTGCGTGAGCCCTTCGCTTCGCGAAGCGCTCACTTCGCTCAGGATGACAGAGATTGAGTTCAAGATCGGATTCCTTTTTGCGGAGCGGGATTATTTTCCAGGCGGTTGATCTCGGCCAGGATGGTGGCGGCTTCGTCCTGCAGGGAAGATTTTAGAGAGGCGTAGTCGGAGTCGGGAACTTTACCGGCTTTGTACTCGAAGTTGAGGTCGCGGAGGTTTTCGTAGACGGCGTCTTTGCGCTCGCGAAGATAGCCGGCGCGGGTTTTTTCCGGGCCGAGGAAGAGCCGGCCGGGCAGGTAAAAAACGTAGAACAGACAACCGAGGCCAAGCATGGCGCAGATGGCGAGCCAGGTCATAAGTCGGTATCCTTGCCGGCCTGATCGCGGAATTGTTCGAGTTCAGCGCCGCGGGCGGGAGTCAGGCCATCGGCGATGGCCGGGGCGGGACGATTCTTCCAGGAACGGATGACCATCAGGATCAGGCCGAAGCCTAAAACCAGAAGGACTGGAGGAACGATGTAGGCGGCGCGGTTGAACCCTCGATTACTCGGCGCTGCCAGAACTGTCGGGCCATATTTTTGCACGAAGCCTTGTTCGACCAGGCTGTCGCTGTCGCCGCGGGTGACCGAGGCCATCAACTCGTTGCGCATGCCGTCGGAAGCTGGGCAGCCCACGTGATTGCATTCCAAAAGGATTTGATTGCAGCCGCAGATGCACATCATCTGGTGGCCGATTTCGTTGAAGCGGCTGGCGGGATCGCCGGCGCCGAGCAGGGCGAAGACGGCGGCGGAGAGCAGGAGTACTTGGACGAGCCTGCGGCGAATAGGCCCACTTATCGCAAACGAAGCGCAGCGTGGAGTGCCCGAGTTCGCCGATGGATTTAAGAAGGGAGCCATCAATCTCCTGTGGTCACCGGAGAAGGTTCCCGGCCCAAGCGCGCGGGTGCAGGCACGCGAACGGGTGCGGGTGCGTTGGGCACCAAGGCCAGTACGGTGCCGATCAGCATGATCCAGACGCCCATCCATATCCACATTACCAAGGCGTTCAAGTGAGCTTTGATGATGGGATGGCCGTTGTCCTGATTCAAGCCTTCGAAGACCAGGTAGAGATCTTCGTTGAGGCTGGAGCGAATGTCAGGCATGGTGGACGTCTGCTGGCTGGCTTTATAAAAACGGCGGACCGGGGTCATGGTGCCCATGGCTTTGCCGCCGCGGTATACGTCGATCATGGCCCATTCGCTGGCGTAGTTGGGAGCATCATCATCGGTGTAAGACCGGCAGACCAGGGTGTAGGGGCCAATGGTCATCTTGTCGCCGTTGCCCATCTCCTGCTCTTTATCAAGATTGAAGGCCGAGCCGGCAAAGCCGATGATCACGACCACCACGCCGAAGTGGACGATGTAGCCGCCATAGCGGCGGGTGTTGCGATGAGTGAGCTGCACCATGGAAGCGAACATGCCCTGGCCAGTGTGCCTGGAGATCACGCGGCCGCCGCGGTAGAACTCGCTGGCCACGGTGAGGATGACCAGAACGGACAGAGCGATGGCCATCAGCGAATAGAAGTAGGCGATGTCCTGCCAAGGTTTCAGGCCGAAAGGCGATCCCCAACTTTGCGGCGTGATCATCAGGAAGACTGCGGTAGCGATAGCGCCGATGGTCGGCCACAGGAAGTTGCGCTTCAAACTTTCGAGAGAAGTCTTGCGCCAGGCCAGCAGGGGGCCGACGGCGGTAAGAATCAGCAGCAGCAATGCGACGGGTATGGCAACACGGTTGTAGAACGGTCCGCCGACTGTGACTTTGTTGCCTTGCACGAGTTCTGAAATTTTCGGGAACCAGGTTCCCCAGAGAACTGTGAAGCACAGCAGAACGAAGAGCAGGTTGTTGAACAGGAAGCTGGACTCGCGCGATACCAGCGATTCAAGTTTGTGTTCGCTGCGCAGGTGAGATTTGTTCTTGACGAAGAAGAAGAGAAAAACGACCGCGGTCAGAACGAGGAACACCGCGAACCAGTCGCCGATGGAGGATTGCGCGAAGGCGTGTACCGAACTGATGATGCCGCTGCGGGTGAGGAATGTGCCGAGAATCGCCAGCCAGAATGTGGCAAAGACCAGCCACATGTTCCACATCTTCAGCATGCCGCGCTTCTCCTGCATCATTACAGAATGCAGAAATGCGGTGCCGGTGAGCCAGGGCATGAGCGAGGCGTTCTCGACCGGATCCCACCCCCAGTAGCCTCCCCAGCCAAGCACGGAGTAGGCCCAATGAGCGCCGAGAAAAACTCCGCAGGTGAGGAAGGCCCAGGTAACCATGGTCCAGCGGCGGGTGATGTGAATCCACTTTTCGCCGGGATATTTCATGATCAGCGCACCTAAAGCGAAGGCGAAAGGCACGGTGAATCCGACGTAGCCGAGATAGAGCATGGGGGGATGAATCACCATCTCGGGATACTGCAGCAGGGGATTCAATCCGCTGCCGTCGGGACGGAGTGGGCCATCGAGCAATCCAAAAGGTCGAGCGGCGAAGTTTACCAGTGCCAGAAAGAAGATCTGCACGCCAGCGAGGACTACCGAGGCGTATGCGAAGAGGCGCGGATCAGTCTTGTAGCGCAGCCGCAGAACGAAGCCATACGCGGCTAGCAGCAGCGACCAGAACAGCAGCGAGCCTTCCTGGCCGGACCAAAGCACGGCAAATTTGTAAGGTCCGGGAAGATCGCGATTGCTGTGGTGGAAGATGTAGGCGATGGAAAAATTATCCTGAAAGGCGCAGATCACGAGGACCAGCGAGGCGAGAAAAACCGCGGCAAAGGTGGCGATGCCGGCGCGGCGCGCTGTCTCGCCCAGGCGCTCGGATCCCTGACGCAGCAGGGCGGTGAAGGAAGCGTCCTGCGGAGAAGAATGGTTCGGGACTTGCGCCCCCGCCAGCGCCGGTTGCCGCTGATAGGCGAGCGCGATCA
Source organism: uncultured Acidobacteriota bacterium (assembly GCA_963758565.1). Classification (GTDB taxonomy): domain Bacteria; phylum Acidobacteriota; class Terriglobia; order Terriglobales; family Acidobacteriaceae; genus Sulfotelmatobacter. The sequence goes on from CAVWVX010000004.1 coordinate 798,723, forward strand.
ATCCGGCAAGAAAGCAATAAACACTCAGCGCCAGAGCGAGGATCAGGGAAAAACTACCGATTTCCGCCATGTGGGAAAGCCCAATCTATTTTTTCAGAAACGCCTCTTGGAGGCAAACCGCGTACAGACCCCATTCAGTAAGTCGATACTACATGACTGAAGGCGGCAAATGTTGCGAATTGCGGGAGCTGAACAGATTCAGAGCAGCACCGGGAGAGGAGGGCGGCGGCCGTGGAGCGGCCGCCACTTTCACATGTTGAGTTTGGAGCGCGGTTAAGCGCTATGCTGCTTCTGGTAGCGCTGGCGAACTTCGCGCTCGGCGGTGAGCCAGTCCTCGGCTTCGCTGCCGGGTTTGCTGCCACGCTCGACGAAGATTTCATAGGCACGCCGCCGGACTTCATCTTCCATTTTGATGGGGACCACCACGTTCTTGCGCGGTTCCGTCTTGACCATCTCCAACTTGCGCGGCTCGGGCGTGGACTTCACCTCTGAGGCTACCGCCTCGGCGGGCGTAGATCCGGCTGCGACCGCGGTTACATCGGTTGCGGGCACGCTGGCGGGATTGACCGCGCTGCTTTGCTCTTTACTTACAGTGGTTGCAGTGGTTCGACTGGTCTTGGTGCCTGGGGTTTTCGACTTTGCCATTTGAAACTCCTTCGCTTATGAGCTGACTGGTTGATTTATGGGTGATTCGAACTGTTTCACGAACCACATACACTCGTCCCGCAACATTTAAGAAACTGGGAATTTTGGAGATGAGATGTGATGATTATAAACCGATGCAGGCTGTGGAAACATCTCGTGCGCGCGAAAATGAGGACGAAGCCTTTGTTATAATCGAAGCTCCCTGTGGGGCGCTATCGTCTAGGGGTTAGGACGGAAGATTCTCAATCTTCAAACCCGGGTTCGATTCCCGGTAGCGCTACCAACCAGTCTCTGGTGCGGAGAAATGTCACGTGGCAACCGGCGAATCCAGCGATATTGCCCGGATATTGCGATAGTTCTCACGAAATCCAGACCAGAGAAAACTTGTGCTCCATGACGAGAAGACATTTCTTGTGCCTTTTTCTCCAGCAGCCGAGCAGAGGTCCGTCTTTGCGAAGCTGACTGGGCGAAGGCTTGGTGATCACAAAGCGAACGGAGCGCGAATCGATCTTGACTTTCGTTCAGCTTTCAAGAAGCCGACTTCTGGCTCGGCATCACTAACGTTGGTTCCATCAACCAAGTCCGCTGCACTGCCCTAGTTGAATACAATCCGACTTGTCGGTACAAATCCGGCCAAGTTTCCTCAATTCTTGTTTCAGATGGCCAACTTCCGGATAGCCGACATACGTAAGTTCATGATGAATAAGCCATGCGCTAACATCAGTTGGCTCCGTGCAATCGATTCCGATCCCAATCCGGCCCACTGCCCGTCACCATCCGAATGGTTCGTGTTTGCGGCCGAGCGCCAACACACGGTTGATCCGAATAGTTGTCTGCCATTCGTGTAAACTCGACGTGCAATCTCCAGTTAATCGCCAGATCGCACCCACTCTGAAGTCCGTCTCGATTCGAGCTATGTAATATGCGAGTTGCCGTTGCCGACGCCGTCCTTTCGACTGTGCTGGCCTATGGTCTGAACGGACGAGACGTGACCTTAACGCTTGCGCACCCTCTCCAGTCGGGAGAAGCACTCTCTCTCGAACTTACAGTTGGTGCAATCTCGCGTGGGTCGGAGATCGAGATCACTACACCATCAGGTCGAATGTTAGGGACCATCTCGCCCTACGGGCCACGCTCAGGACGTGAAGGTGGCACGTACACGGTTCCACTGCCCGCCGATGTAATCTCGAACAACAATGTTTGCCTCAGACTATCCATCACCGAATACGGTCGAGCGCAGCGGGCCCCTACCTCAGACGAGGTAAAGAGCGTACGGTTGAAGACCGCTTCGGTCCCGCGATAGCTGCTTCGTAGTGTTGCTGTCTAGAAAGCGGGGAGGCGATGTTTGACTTCGCCCGAATCGTTGCGGTCGTTGCGGGATCACCTGATTTTCTGTCAGTCGCGAAGCATGGAGTGGCTTGGGAAACGACGATGTGCTGTGTTCTTCTTGCGTCGTCGCAGCTGTCAGAATCCTCGACGTGTCAGGACGTGGTCTGCACGGCTCACAATTCTGAAGCTCTGAGAGTTTGGATACGGTGCGACGGACGGCCGATCAGTCGTTTTTCAATTAACTTTCGGATTGCCTATTATCCAGGAGTTTCTGTGCTGGATTCACATCAACGGACGTTTCGGTACTCATAGTGTCGATTAGTGTCGATAGATAATCACCGAAGGGCCTCAGCCCCTATTGGGCCGCAGGATTCGAGCAGCTCTCCGAACTGCTTCTTCACTTACCTTGCCAGTTTCATCGCGCATCATTCCGAGAGTAGCATCGGAGCGGAACTGTGGAATTGGCCTGCTCAAGTTCCGATTCAAGGTGTCGCTTCGTTTCTGTTGAATCTCGCCCGCTTTGGGGGGGGGGTTGTCACGGTGGCGCCCATCCAATCCTGGCTCTCTCATCTGATTTCCTCCTGTTACTTCTGCTAGGACAACAACCGAGTGGAATCACCGCAGAAAGAGAACATCTCGATCTGTGTTTATGCCGCCCGCGATCCACTCAGCCTGCTCTTAACCGAAAAGCCCACGCTCAATATGCGGTCTGTTCTCCACTTTCGCCAGCCAATGCAGTGAGATTGCAAATACGATCGCAATCACCAGTACACCCACCCACATCCTTGTGTTTCCGCCAGCCAACTTTAGAACGTGCGTAATCTCCGCTGCATTCATGCTGCCTCCAATCGCGAATCGAGGAAATCGAGCGAATCTCGTTACACTGCCCGCCAGTGATCAGGCTTTCTCTTGTCGTTCAGGTGCCGGACACGAGCAACATGAGGGGAGTGGCCATTTGCCTTAGCCCAATCGATTGCTGCTTTCTGAGTGGTAAAAGTGCCAAGCACTTCGTCGCCTTGGGTCTCGACCACATAATCATCGATCCGTGACCCTTCAGGGCGGCCTTTAGGCCGGGCTTCAACGTAGACGGTTGCCATAACGTCATCTCCTTTGTTTGAAACGGTTGATTTTCGTCCTTATTCAGCATTGCGAGAGGGGTGCTCTCGCCGCAGACTCCTCCTATGTACTCCCCCTCAATTGCGATATAGATCTGGAATTGCTAATCTCCAATTACAGAATCTATGATTGCATAACTGGCGTGCGATTGCAATCTCGCAATTAAGGAGAGTCCGAGAATGTCAGAGAATTTCGACGTAGGTGCCTTCCATGCGGCCCTAGACAGCCAGCGCTTGGCAATGGGATTGAACTGGAAGGACGTTGCCGCCGAAGCTGGCGTCAGCGCGTCGACCCTAACGCGAATGGCACAGGGCAAGCGCCCGGATGTGGACGGACTGGCCGCACTCCTGCGCTGGTCGGGTCTTCAGGCGGAAATGTTCATTAGAGACACTGGAGCTGAAAAGAAAAAGACAGCGGAGCCCCTGGCGCAGATCACCGCCGTTCTGCGTGCGGACAAGAATCTCAGTACGGACAGCGCCGAAGCCATCGAGCAGATTCTAAAGGCGGCGTATAAGCGCTTCCGGGTGAAAGAGCCATGAGCCTGAGACGAGGTTTCAAGACGCGAGCAAACCAGATTTCCGTTCGCCTTCGGAAGGGCCAGGGTAGAAGTCCCCAAGCTCCAATCGACTTGGGGATTATTGCCGAGCGGTTGGGCATCGAGATCGTGCCACTCAGCGTGCTCAAGGGAGACTGTCAAACGGCTGTGAGGCGGCTGTCGATCATTGACAATGGGTCATTCTCAGCTGCGACCCTGCCCATAGATTCCGGCCAGCATATTATCGTTCACAACGATAGCCACGATCCCCGCCGCCAGCGCGGGAACCTTGCGCATGAACTGGCCCACCTTTTGCTCGGAAACCCTTTTACCTACCCCATCGACCCATCGGGATGCAGGAATCTGGACCGCGACATTGAGGACGAAGCGAGTTGGCTCGGTCCCACAATTCTTGTTTCCGACGAAGCGGCCCTCCATATCGTGCGACAAGGGTTCGATGAGGATACGGCCTGCGAAATGTATGGCGTGAGCCTGCCGCTACTCCGAATGCGAATCAATGGGAGCGGGGCCCGAATTCGACACCGCCGATCCTACTACTGAGCCATCGTTGAATCCATCATCGAGGAGTCGATTCTCAAGAATCGGTCTTGATAATTGGACTTGTCGCCATAAACTCCAGAAGTGTCGGCTACTCAGAAGTTGGAACAACATTTATTTCGAATTCTGTGTGCGAATTGTGTGCCAGAATCTGAGAATCCTTAGATTCGGAAAAGCGACCGGCTGACTTGCGGCCGGTAAGCCATCCTTATGCCGACGCATCGATGAATACCTCGTTTGTGGCCCGCTCAGTGTGCGGACAGTGTGCGACTCTTTCCGGCCCTAGAAATATTATGCTCGGACGGTTCCCAGAATTTTGTTCCGCGTTGGAGGGATTCGGACAATGATTCCCAAAGTACCGAAGAGTTAGGCAGCGATTAGGATTGTCGTTTCGTCTGGAACACCAAATACACGGTGTTCGCCCGCAAAATACCGTCGAGAATGAAGAGTGCTTCCACAGCGGCGTCGCTGCCGAGAACAACGCCAGCCTCGAAGTTCGAAGCGAAGGCCGGTGAGGTAAGGTTGGCTGAACCAATAAGAAGCTTGCGGTCGTCAGAAACAACGAGCTTGGCGTGAAACAACGGATTCAGGGGCCTGTCGCGGCCCGTACCCGCCTCGGCTGAGTATACCGATAGGTCGCCATTTTGGCATTGAGCATCACGACGAAGGTCTTCAAGGGCGCGACTCGTGTGCGTTGCCAAATTGAGTGCGTCATGAACAAAAAGGCACACTTTCACGCCACGGGCAAGAGCGTTTGTAAGGGAAAGCAGCAAGGTTCCGACGCCGGGTTGGTCAATAAAAGGCGAAACGAGCGTCAGCCTTGTGGAAGATTCATCGATCAAACTTAGAATTCGTTCGAGATAAGTCTGGCCGCGGATAGTGCTTGCGGGATGAGAATTTGGCAGGGTCCATACAAGTTCATGTGGAGCACTCGATGATGCGGTTGCCACGGAGTCCGAGTTGCCGAGGAGGGCGGAGAACAAGCGCGCGAGCCCCTGGGCTTTCAGCGCGCCACTTTCGGAGTCGAGGGCACCGAACGCGTCGAGGGCCTGAATGAGAATCTCGGGAGCATTCTCCCCAAGCAAGGGCTTCGCCCATAAGAGGTCAGAATTCATCCGTCGCCCGACACGAGCCCAAAGGGGTGCAGCGATCCGAGAAACCAGGTCTTCTCTCCCTGCGACTAACGCCGTGAGAGTCTTGAGCGCAGGAGTTTCGTCTTTACGCATTTTGAACTGCCGGACGTAGCCCGTGCCAAAATCCGCGCTCAATCGTTGGCACTCCTAGTCCGCCCCCGAGCTCAAGTGGCGGTGTCGGTCCACCGTAGAGAACCGCTCGCGATAGTTCACGGTTGAACTGGGGGCAGTTGTATTCCCGGTGGAGACAGCCAACACATGTGCCGCCTTCATCCGTGCAAAACGGATCGTAGACGCATTGTCGACCGCTTTGGGCTGAATCGTCGAGCCATACTCCCAGTTGATGTTCGAAGAGAGTGGTTAATCCGCCAATCTTGGTTTCAGCGTAGCGGTTGGCGTAGAGGATTCCAGCGAGGCCCCCCGGTATCAGATATTCGCCAACGCTGTTCTGGCTAAACCCGCTCCATTCAACGTGACGAAGAAGGACATGACTCATCGTGTGGAGGAGAGTTCTCAAGGCTACAGCAAGATGTTCGTTGAAGTTGGACTGCCAGCGGTTCTCGAACAATCCAGGCACATGGGTGTAGAGCCAAGCCCAAGCACTTTCTTTGGAGTCAGGAACCGGTGCCTCGACCCAGTGGTTCTCAATGAGCCATCTCACGGCGCGTGTCGGGTCAAGTTGAAAGTAAATGCCTTCGGTTTCGCTGCTCACGATGTAAAGTGGAATGCGACCCGCTGTGTCCGACGTCTCGAATGGCGCAAGAATGCTGCGGCCTGGGTCTCTGGTTATTCTCGTGTAGCCGATAGCGCAAAGTGCGATTGGGAAATCGGAAACGATCTTCAATTCACCGATACCAAGGTCACGAAGCGCAAACTCTCTTGCCGAACGTAGATGGTCGGCTCCCGGTGCATCGCCTATGCTAGTAAGATCGGCGGCAGCTTGATCGATGGATGTGGTGCGGAGCGTATCGAGTATGGCCAAATGCTCCACAAGCTGCCGAGGTGTCGGAGAATTCGCGGCAGGCGCTCCGGCACCGAGGAGTGTGCGGACTCTTTCAATGGCGGCCTGGCCTGGAACGACGGCTTTGCGGGCTTTGCTCTGTTTCCACTTCAGAACCAGCGGATTATTTGGATCGGCGGCCTCAAGGGCGCGAGCGAGATCGTCAGCCCTGTCTTCATTGTCGGACGCGTCAGAACTTGTACCTGACCGCGTTGCGCGCTCACGAATTATGGCTGGCAAATCCTCTGAGAGGATGCCCCACGTTCTCGCGAGGATAAGGTTGTAGGTTTCAGGGTCCAGATAGAAGATCCTTTCTTGCTCTTCGTTGAAGTTGATGAAGGGTACGACGTGAGGGAGAAAGAGGGCGCTATCCGTCAGTGCGAGAGTCTTGAGTCCGCGTTCGTAGATAGTCCCTTGTTGGTTGCCCAATGACCGAGAGTATTGGCAGGTGCAAGGAGTCATGCGGAGGCGTCCAACCTCGGCATCACCGCAGGCCCCACACCTCCAGCGCGCGGAACGAACGCGTCCAGTGTCCAAGAACATAAGAAACCGCGACGCGTGTCTAGGACACGCGCTGGGCGGATAGTAGAGTTCCTCCATTCTTCCGCAATTGTGAGCCTGCACATAACGCAGCTGGCCTAGAATTCCGCTACATTCGGGACACTGCCGTGGCTGCCCGTTTGGTCGGCGTGTTAAATCGCGTAGGCGGTGAACGCGGCGACATCTTCGGCACTCCAAGAGCGTAGGAAACGGGTCGAAGCGAACTGTGGTCGGGGTTCCAATGACATACAAACGTCGATTGTTGTGCTGGCGGGGATCGGGAAACCCTGGCCGAAAGGAATCATCCGGCCACTGGAAGAGAAGGTCCGCGAGAGCGTTGAAAATCGCATCTTGGTTAATTGGCTTTTCTTGAATTTCGACAGCGGTGATGCGGCAGAAGCCATATTGATCATGCTCAAATACGGCTCCGGGCAAGAACTGATAGAGAACCTGAGTTTGACCGCGCGTGAATGCCATTTTAGCTGTTCTCCGTATTGAACCACTGGAGGTCGCGGTATTCTGCATGCTCATCAGGCCTAAACCTCACTCCCACATCAACGTCCCTTAAACTCGTCATTGGAGTCGGCTGAAGTATCTCTGTGACCTTTTCTCTCTGGCTTCCGCTAATAAGGAAGAGAAACTGGTCTATTTGGTCTCTGAGAATTTGCTTCATGCGGAGTTCGACGCCTCTCGGGTAGATGCCTTTGTCGAGGGCGTAAGCTTCCCATACTGATCGTTCGATCTCATCTCGTCCAATTTGCCGTGGTAGTTGGGATCGCGTGTTTGGATTGAGAAACTCCGAGGCAACCCGGCGCTTGACGAGCTGCTGGTTGTGGAGGAGGGCTCCGTATCTTCCCGATAGCAGGCCGACAAACACGCCTGGACTGGTTCTCTGTGCTGCAAACTTCGCAAAACGATTTACGGATACAGGTGAGATCAGGCGTTCAAGGTGGCGGTGGTATTCGGGAAATCTGTGATAGATGCTTGAAGCACGAAGAGAATACGAGGCAAGGGTCGCAATCACTAATCCGACATGTCTTCGGCCGCTTCGGCTTGAGGCTTGGATATAGTCTGCGGTTTCCTCGGGAATGCCGTCCATGACCATGAGATTGAATCGCTCAACATCTACGCCGTGGCTGATTACGCTGGTGGCGACGGTCGCATCGAGATGACTCTCCTCCTCCCACGTCGGTGGAGCTTCCACACGGCGAACGACCTCGGCGATAACGGACAGGCTCGAATCACCTGACAGAAATTCGGTATTGAGGTCGCGAGCGTTTCCGGGCCTGAGACGACCGGCATCTTTGTCAAGGGCTTGGCGAATACGGAGGCCGCGAGACTTGGACCCGACATAGGTTAGTGTAGTTGTGTAGAAGTAAAGAAGAGCCCGCACCGCCTGTTCAGTGCGGGCGGTCGGAAGCCACGCTGCAGCGTCGTACGGATTCGCGTAAAGACGATTGAGCTCCTCGTGGAGATAGCGGACACAGAGCGAGGCTGCATCAGCAGCATGCAAATGTGGCGGACGAAAGGCAACGTAGACGCGTGCGGTTTTGATGCGCTGATCGGGAGTATCGGTATCCACATCGGCCGAAGTGTAGAACGTCTGAAAGAGGTCGTAACTGCGGGTCGGAAATCGACGCGCATGAGGGACACCATAGATTTGGCGAATCTGGTGCTCGAAACCCTCAATGGTTGCGGTCGCTGCGATTGTTTTCGGAGGACGGGTGCCAACATGCTCCTCACAGGAACGGACGAGTGTTTCATAGTGGCCGGCAAAGGCTCCGAGTTCTTGCTGCAAGAGGTGGAGTTCGTCTTGAATGTGTAAGGCCGGGGCTGGGTCGTAGGGAGTGACGGCTGTTCGTCGACGGGCCCTCCGCCCTGGGCCCGGGTTTGTTGGACACTTCTCGATGCACCAATCCCCTACGCCGAAGCCGTGCTCCTCGTGTTCGGGGCAGCGCCAGGCCGCAGCTCCCCAGATCATTGGGAAGGAGGGCCTATATGCGATGCTTGCCATTTTGTCGATTGTGCCAACGATGACGGTCGGAAGAAATCGGTAGACCTCGTCGTCGGAGACATAGACCGGAAGGTGCTGGTTGCAGTGTGAGCATACATGCCGAATTCTTTGTCGCTCGCGGTCAACGACGATTTGAACAGTGTTTGTGCCACCGCAGGCGGGGCAGTTACTCACGAGGAGAAGTCTTTTTCGTAACTCAGGATCGCTTTCTAAGCGGTCAATGGACCAGGGACCATATTTGAGGTAGTTGGGCGTACTCGGACCGACAAAGTAGCCAAGAGAAATCGGGTCGGTGCGGGCATCAGCGCCCTGGATAGCACAGCGTTCCTGCTCGGTTTCCCACACGACCCGGACTGCGCGTTGGAGTTGTTGTACGCTCAGCATGCGGAGAGGAAAGCGAAGCCAAGCGGTCACGCCGAAAGATTTCCCGCGAAGGCGATCATACAAGGCTGCACAGCTTATGAGCCCGAGATAGGCTTCAGTTTTCCCGCCTCCGGTTGGAAACCAAAGAACATCAGCCCAATTGAGGACGTCATCCCAATTTCTGATTGTTCCGTTCGGCCATTCGCCGCTGACGATTCCCTCGCGTACGGCCAGGGCGGGGAGTTGCATAACTATGAAGACGATCTGAAAGAGATGCCAGCTCTCGTATTTCGACGTTCTTTGGAAGACTCGGTTCATCCCTTGAAACGCTTGCCTGAGGCGGTCATCTTTTGCGAGCGCTGCCATTCCCGTGGAAAAGCGGGTTTCTTCGTCGCGGAATCCTCGAAGGTCAGTTTCGCACTGACGAATTTCATCTTGCGACAGCTGCAGCAAATTCTTGCCAAGGACTTCGTTCTGCCAATGGTCACCGTAAGCCTTCGGCCATAATTCTGGGAGCCTTGGTTAATGCGATTTTTGAGGACTGGCTGCTCGCCGTGGGCTATTAGATGTGCGTCATTTTCTGAGTCTAAGGCTCTCGCTTAGAGACTCGATGGCCTGCACGTGGCCAGATACTGCCTTGAATCGAAAGGTAACGCGGCAATGATCCGCTGTATCTAGCTCTTCTTTACACCGCCCTCCGGTTTCGTTCCTGACGAAAACAGGCGATTACACTCAAACCCCCTCGGGCGGGCGGGTACGGCGCTGCGCGAGAGAAGACTGCGCTAGCTGGAGGCGTGCGCTCGCCGACTCACTTTTTGAGACCTCCGTGTTGCAAATACTGTGACATGTTGATGATCTTCACTTTGAGTTCCGATACCAGAAAATCAGGCACCTTGCAGTTCGACTGAGTCAGCATCAGACACGCTTCAAGGTTTTCTACCGCGTTCGCACGCACCATTCCGTTCCAACGCTCAACAAAGTCCTCGGCAATGGCTGCCAGGAAGTTGTCAGCCGCCACTTCTGCTTTAGCTGCCTCGTAAATTCCACCACCCATAAATGTCTTAGTAGTGCCTCCAACAGCTGTACAGCCAGACATATTCACCACGTAATCCCAAATCAAATGAGATCCAATATCGCATGCTGATTTCCTCGTTGTTTCAGTACCTTCGATCGAGTTCATGCCTTCGATCAAGAATCGACTTCGGACTTTCGACAAGCGGATCAAGTCTATCTGCTTGACTTCTCATCCATGAAATACGTTCGCCTTTAGTCGTATTGGTTGAAAGATCATGCCCCTTTTCCTTCCAAAGCTTCTCTAGAGCCGCAATGAATTCCCGCATTTGTTGGGCACTGGCCCAGTTCGCAACCCATGATTCCAATTCTTGAACTTTCTTTTCCTCAGATTCAATTTGCTCTCGCAGGGCGAATCGCTCTTGCGCTCTCTTCCTCTCTTCAATCTCCTCCAACCTCCGATGATCTGCCCGAATCGCGCGGTCCCGAGCTTCGCGCAGCACAGAACCCACAAGTTTGGAAATCAGCGTTTCTAACTTCTGTGTCTTTCCGTCGCGGAACTTGTGATAGCCGTAAGAATCTTCTCCGGCTCGAAATTCGAGTTCTCCATTCGGCTGATACTGCGTCTCCATTTCCGTGTACGTAGATCTTTTCACCTCCGTGCGAGTCTGCCGAAGCTTCTCCACTATCGAGAACGGGACGTTTTGGCCGAAAACCTGCGCTACGGTTCCGTGTTTGCTCTCCGATTTAACAATCACCGGGAACTGCTCGGTTTCGAGCTGCGAGATCACTGCATTCATTATGTTCAGTGCCCGATCTATTGACTGCTTTGAGACACGGACATCGAGACACATTTCACTCCAATATGCGTTCACGAGTCCCCGACGATCAGGCTCATGATGCTTTAAGCATTTCGCAGCTGCCAAGACCAGCTTGTGGCGTGACGCCGTAGGATCGACAGCGACAGCGACAGCTTCAATCTTTAGTATCCGCTGAAATTCGGCGTCTGTAGGCTCGGGTGTGGAATTTCGGGAGTCTGGACTTGTATCCTCAGCCGCTTGCTTCAGACGCTGAACGACGGGAAGATCTTTTGCTTCCGGCAGTGGAATCTTCTTCACTGGTTTGCCAAATTCTTTCTTAGCCCAATAGCCTCGTCCTGGTCGGGGAATGTGTAATTTGCGGCAGACCTTACCGAGCATGACTGATGAAATGCCGTATTTTGCAGCTACCTTTGTTGTTGGCTGTTCCCAAATTTCTGCGTAGAGCTCTTCGCGGTTCCATGTGTCCATGTCGATCTCCAATCAACTTCGGAACCGTGAATTGTACGAGAAGATTTTCGAACTGGCACTCGGCGGACAAGATTCTTAACAAGAAGCAGCGATCGCGCGTGGACTGGCAGGCCTCTTCTTGCTCGCACGATCGTATGTCGACGTGACAAAGAGCAGCATCAGCCTGAAGTGTTTGTCTTCAACGCAAAACGGGCATTGCACTGGATCAGCGGGTTGCATCTTGTGAGCCCAGCAGCTTCCTTGGAATTCCCGCCACTTCCAGTTGCATGGATACTTAGCACAAACCAGGGGCGGCCGGAAAGCAAAAAACCGCCCGGAGCAGCGGACGGCAGCGTGCATCCCCTTAAATTGCAAGAATTGTACACCCTTTCACCGTGCTTCAAGGACGGCCAAACTGCTTACGCTCCGAGCATTTCAGGCAACCACATTCAAAAAGCTTGTTTCCAGGCACAGCGACGTGTTGGCAGCGGTCGCATTCGTACCACTCACCATCGTCACCCTTGGTCATCGGTTTGAAATTGCCATTTTCGACACAAAACGGACACCGGGTTGGTTCTGTGGGCCACAGGGTCGGAGGGAAACGCATTCAGATGGGAACCTTAGCACTCTGTAAAGAAGTGTCAATGGCGGGTCAGTAATGCGGTTGGTCGATGGGTTCACTTTACTCTGTGCCTTGTGGTGTCCTTGGTATCGGCTTCAACCGTGACTTCCACGGCTTGCCTGACCCTAAGCAATCGGCTTAAAGCGTTCACCACAATTCGGGCACTCGATGTGCTCCGATCGAGATGAGTGCGCTCCGATGGGGTTATCGAATGGCCGCACTTCGGGCAGGATGTGTTGAGTGCTCCATGACCTGCTCTTTGGCGATTCGCTCACACAGAATGGCCATGCGTTCGCGTTCGTCTGGTATGGCAGCCTGCCTTTCCACTGGCAAGGACGCGGACAGAAGAAGTTATCAATTTGATAGGGAATTACACGTCCTAATAGTGCGTTAACGAATTTCCGTTGAGTGCTTATTAAGCAGGCACGCCTGCTGCTACGCGCTCCGCTGCCGGAAGTTTAGCCAAGTATCCGGCGAATCCTGCCGCTTAACGCGTTCGACGCTTCCCACAAGCCCGTCCACTTGCGGACAATAAACTATCTGATGGCAAAAAAGGGACGGCCCTTGTGGGCCGTCCCTTGCCGCGACAAATTACTGCGTACAGACTGCTATCCCGTCGCCGCCGACAACGTTGCCGATTATTTCCTGCTGTCCTTTCGGCCCTATTTCCATCACCGGACCATCTTGAGTAGCTACCACCAGGTTCTGCCCAAAGAACGCGAGGTTCATGTTGTGCAGTTTCGTGTTGGCAAACAAACCCAAAGGTGATCCGTCTGATGCGAACTGCATGATGGTTCCATCCGAATTACTAACAAACACGTTTCCCATTTGGTTTACGACAAGGCCGACCGGACTCGATAAATTGGTGATGAAATCAATTCCGGGCTCAGCCGCACCGAAGGGATGGGAGACGCGAACCACTTTCTTGTTGCTCTGGTCCACCGCCAAGGCATCCCCCACATAGGGTCCGTTTATCAGGAATGCAGTGCCGCTCCCGCCGTTTGCGCTTCCATTGGGTGGAAAAGCAAGAATAGACTGGACCGGTTTTACTGCGGATGTGGATGTTTGCCACACCCCGGTATTCGGAAGCCCCTGCGCCAGCGTGGTGCTGAAGAACATGGAAGAACGAGGGGGAGGAGCGAAGTTGATTCCATCAGGTCCGCCACTGGTTGCAAGAGCCGGAAATTGGCTGAACGCCACTACCGTTTTTTGATTCAGCCCTTCCTGGTCGACACTGACGATCTGCATTGGGCCGCCGTAAACTCCGCTTTGTGCGGCATACACGCGTCGATCCGGTCCGCAGGTGAGTCCCTCGACTGAGGTCAGACCGGAAGCGATCACAGTTTGGTTATAGTTCCAGCTGTAGGGCAACGGAATCTTGGTTACAGTTCCGGCCGAGTTACTGCTGACCATGACATTGCAGGCACATGCAGTCGCATTTACAGTTTCCTGGGCAGCTATTGTCACCGCGCCGTTCCGGGCCAGGGCTCTTCCATTTAGCGTTCCGCCATCGAGCGTAATACTGGTAAGCGCCATAATGTTTCCGATGAAGGTATTGTTTGTTTGGATGGTTGCCGAGGAGCCAACTTGCCAGAATACGTTACAGTTTACCGCGCCGTTAATCAGGACAACGGAGGAATTAGTTGCAGTAATTAAGGTACTGCCGATCTGGAAAATCCACTGAGAATCGGACTGACCTTGACCATCGAGCGTCAAAGTGCCAGTCAGGGACGCCGAGGACGAAAAGCAATAGATTCCAGGGACGAGGGTCAGACCGCCCAGGTCTGTGCCCGTTAAGTCAGTGCCACAGGGCGCTCCCGCGGCTTCGTTGTACGCTACTGTCAGGTCCGCTTGGGCTTGAACAGTCACAGGACTGGAGGTTGTGTATAGCGTGCCGTGAACCTGCGTTGCGGTGAGTCCGGTTACGGCGGGAGTAGGAGAACTGCCGACATTCCCGGTGATGCTGGTTGCAGGTGAAGCATTGGTAATTCCCGAGCCGGCGAGCAAACCGAAACTTGCCGCGGTTCCAAGATTCACCGTGACAGGTGCGTCAGCAAAAGCAGTCGTGACAGAGATTAGAACTAGGGCCCAGGTAATGTGCATTATTGCTTTCATTATCCGCTCCTCTTGGCGAATGTGAATTCCTCGCCGCCCTCACCTTACTCAGGGGAGTAAGCTGCGTCTGAGCAATTATGACCACAAACTACCCTAGCGCGTAAGATATGCTCGTTCACAAGCGCGCAAACATACTCAGCAATGCAGCGCCGCACACCCCTACAAACGTAGGATCACAATAAAAGCCTATCGCCGGGATGAAGAAGTAGAAGAAGTAATGGTGGAGGTTCACAATACTGAGGCCATTACTGCAGCAAAAGTGGAGCCTTTAAGGTTGGCCGTCGCTGGTTTTGAAGTCCCGAAAAGGAGAATCCTCCATGTTACGCCGCTTCGTGTCAGTTTTCGTACTCGCAACCATCTCACTGCCTTCGATCTTCGCGCAGGCTCCTCAACCGCCAAGTAATCAACCAACGCAGCAACAGCAGCAGCAACAACACCGTAAGCCAAAATGCACTGATACGGGTACCTATGTAAACAGCCAAGGCCAGACCGTTAAACGACCGGAGAACTGTTCGGAAGCGCCCCAAGGCGCAACGGCGCAGTGCCGGGATGGAAGTTATAGCTTCAGCCAAAGCCGCCGGGGTACATGCTCCCATCACGGCGGCGTTGCCAAATGGCTTTGAAAGTCCTTTAATGCGACGCTTCGTGCGTATTTCTGTGAAAGGTTTTTCTTATCGAAGGCGAGATAGTTCCGCCCGAAGGCGAAAAAGATGAACTCGAAAGGCAGATGGGCGAGGCTCTTAAACCGGGGGTACACCTAACGACTCACGCGCTCACGAAAATTACGAGTGCGTCGAAACGTCTTCCCCGCCCCCGCAAAACATTAGCAACTAAGTTGGTTGCACCTTTGGCGATCTCGTCAATCTGCATGACCTTTTCGTAGCCCAAGAAACGGATCACCTCGTTCAGGCGCAAGGACGATCCAGAGAAGGTAGGACGAAAGAACGGTGTTTGAAGAACTCGGACGCCTATGCCGAGGCGACGGCGACAACGGTAGGACGACAATTGGCGCCGAAGTGCCTACGGGATAATCTGATAGTCCACGCCGCAATCGCCGTCGCAGCCACTGGTACCGCCGTTGTATGTGGTCCCGTAGAGATAACCAGTCGTGGGATCGCGCAGGACGCGGCCCGAAGGCAAGCCACCGTTGGTAAATGTGAACTGCTGCAGAAAAGTCTCAGTCCACAACCCTATGCCGGAAGCGGGCGGCGTCAACTGGAAGACACTGCCATGGGTGTGCGACGCGCCGGCTGAAGTGGTTCCGTAAAGCGAACCGCTATTCGGACCCCAAGTCATTCCCGCGAGCGGCAAGGATCCCGCGGTCGTAGAAAAATTAAACAACACGTTCTGCGCCCATGAACCCGTCGCCGGCGACAACTCATATGCAACTCCCAATTGGGACGCCCCGCCAAATTCCGCGACACCATACAGATTCCCCATGCTGTCGAAAAGCAAATTACCCACCGGGGTAATTCCCGAGGACTGCGACCCTCCCCCGAACGAAAACAGAATGGTCTCTGTCCAAGATCCACCGCTCTGCGAAGGCGAAAGCTTGTATACCGCGCCAGCGTTGAACGCTCCGCCTAAAGAGGTCACGCCGTACAAATTCCCCACCGAATCCTGAAGCACCGGCCCAGAGGGCCAACTGGCGTCGTTATTAGCGCCAAAAGAATGGAGGATTGAATAAGTACCCCCGCTCTTGCCCGGAACGAATCGGTAGACAATGCCGCTGTCATACAAACCGCCCTGCTGCGTGACTCCGTAAATCGTATTGGACGAAAGCACTACCGCTGCATTCGGCAATCGTCCATCATTGGACGTATAGGTAAATGCATGCAGCACAAAATGCGTCCATGCCGCCCCCGTCGTTTTAGGAGGAACCAGCTCGTAGAGCACGCCGCAGTGGCAGCGCCCATCTCCTCCCGACCAGGTGACGCCGTAAAGGTTACCCCTGCCATCGATCGTGAGCTCGCTGCTCGGCGTATATCCAGTGATTCCCCATGGTTGAAAGTTGTACAGCACGGTTTTTTTCCAGGTAGTGCTTCCTTTGGCTGGTGGAGACAGTTCATAGACTGTGCCCACACCATAGGTGCCGCCCCCGGCGGTGGTGCCGTAAAGATTGCCGATGGAGTCTTCCACCAGACCGCCGACGGGCCAAAAACTGTCATGCAGGGTAAAGCTGTAAATCGTACTCGCGGTTTGCGCCGTGGCCGCTGCGCTTAACGTGATTATCCCCATCAGAAAGACCAGCATCCAGCGACCAGGAATCTGGCTGAGATCGGGAACCGATCGAGGCATAGTCCTACTCCTTTACTGCGGACACGGGCACAACCCGTATACGTCCAATTCCGTCTGCGTACCCACATACACCTTGCCGTTGACCACGGTCGGAACCTGGAATTTGACCGATGGCCCCGCGATGTCGCGGCCAGAGGCCGCCTGCGTGGAGTTGTACAACTCCGTCAAGTTCGTGCCGTTGTAGGCGTGTAAAACCACGGGCTGCACTCCGGGTAGAATGTCTGCGTTGTCAACCCGGTCCAGAGCCCACACGATTCCGTTGCTGGTCCCGTTGGCAGAAACTGCCGGCGAAGATCCGTTTAAGAATGTGTTGCCGGTCTGCAAGACACTCGCGGCAGTCACGCCCGAGGAAGACACGGTGTAGGCACGAATCGAGTCGCTATCGGCGACGTTGTAAATATAATTGGCCGAGGAACTCGCCCAATACGCGGGAGAACTTGACGAACCGGCCTTCCCGGTTTGGCTCAGTGAGACCTGCCCACCGACATGGCCCATGTTATCGCGATTCACAATGTAAATACTGGGTGTAGCGTCACAAACACTCGACGCCTTGCCTCCCTGGAAAATCAAGTCCGGAGTCGTTCCGCCCTGCGCGGGAAGAATGAGAGGTCCCGCCGATCCCAGATCCAGCCCGTTGGTAAATCTGCAACTTTCATCGCTCGGCGTGAAATAGTCCGCCGGAACCAGCGTGTAGGCGCCGGTCGCTGGATTCAAGGTCAACACCAATTTGATCAGACTATCGCCCCAATTAGCCACGCCGTCGTAGTAACCGTCACCCGTGACCACATATATGTTTCCGCTGGAATCTGCTGTTACCGCGCCCCCCGCACCCCAGATCCCGCCAAAGCCATGTCCTGATCGCGTTATTCCGTCGGACGCATAAAAGGTCGCGACCAGTTGCAAAGTAGAAGCGTCATAGGCCAGCAGCCAGCCGGTCGCTCCCGCGAACCCCATGAAGAGAACGCCCTGCGAGAATCCCGGTTCGTTCACCAGCAGTAGTCCCGGCCGCCCCTGCTTCACCTTCGGAACAAACATCACTGGGCCGCCGAAGGAGCAGCCGCCATCGCCCACCGCCGAACAAATCACCACTGGGCTTCCTGGCTGCTCCGCTCCGCTGGTGATGTCGAGCGCGTGCAACCGCTCGACATAGCTCACCACCGTGCCTGCCGTCTCCTGCGTGCGCACTACCACGTACATCGTATTGTTCGCCAAATTGATCACCGGAGTTTGGGTGATGCCCACGAGAGGAAATAACTGGCACAAGCCCGCGCCAATGTCACATGGCACAGCGATTACGTTGGGAGGCGTCAGAAAATCGGTGAACCAAAGTGGGTTAGGATTTGTTTTCGCGCTGTCCGCGTCAAAGGCATATACCTTGGCATTTTCCGTGGCCACGTAAACCACGTTGTGCGTCCCCTTCGAGGCGATATTCAGGTTGGGTACGAAAAGCGGCTGTGTCCAGATCTGCCCGTCCACGGGATAGCTGAACACTTTCCCAAACAAAGCGGAATTCACATTGCCTGGGGTCAGTATGATTTCCTGCAGATTCTGGCCAGTATGTTGGTTGTTGTATTGGCGGGTCAGCACGCTCGGCGTCTGCGCCGGCAAAAGCGGTACGACACAGCAACTGCAGAGCAACAGGACGCAAAAGATCTGCGAGACACCCATGCTCGACTCCTATTCTGAACCTAACTTTTCCAGCGATCGTCGCAGACCATTTATAACCGCTCCTCGTCCGCAGTCGACCTCCTGAAAGAATTACACCCGAAGACCGGAGGGCCAGTTCAGCTGTCTGGAAGACGAGGAGGATTATGATGCAGGTAAAAACAGCGGTCAAGATGCAGAATTTTGCATACCACTCGACCGACTCGATTGCCGGCCACTGGCTAAGCTTTCGTAATACTAGCCGCGCACTTTTCACTGGAAGCTTTGGGACGAATCGCTATGATTAGCTCGTATAGGTCCAAGCGAACTAAAAGTGGGGCTCATCATGATCGAGCAAAAAATCAACGACTTCTTTGGCGATACCGACTCCACCGGCTTCGGAACCGGCTGGTGGAGTGGCGTACTGTCAGCCTTCTTCGGATTTCTTTCCTTTGGGGCTGTGCTGTGCTTGCACTTTCCTCAACTGCTCAGCTCGCCTGAACTGCGCCCACACTATCCCATGCATGCCATGCGCGCCCTGATTCAAGGCCTGATCGTGGCGGCCATCGTCTTTGGAATTTTTTCTTCCATTAAGCGCAGGAAAAAAACTTTGGCTCTTACTGGAATGTTGCTGGCCATCGCGGCAACGGCTCTGGGCGGATCGAGCGTGCAGATTAACGGCAACTTGCACAATGGTCCCGCCATCGGACTGGACTGGTTCCTGCTTGACTTGCTTCTAATGGCAATCATCTATGTGCCCCTAGAAAGAGTCTGGCCTCAATATCCCGAGCAGGGAACATTCCGAAACGAGTGGACTCTCGATGTCGTTTATTTCATGTCCACCCATCTCCCATTACAAGTTTTATCTTTTCTGGTTTTACTGCCCGCGACACAGGCCACCAAATATCTAGGCGTTCCCGCCCTGCAGCACCTGCTCGCTCGTACGCCTTGGATCGTGCAATTTTTCCTGGCGGTTCTCATTGCCGACCTCGCCGAATATTTTATTCACCTGGCTTTCCATAAGGTTCCATTCCTCTGGCGTTTTCATTCTATCCATCATTCTTCGAAGGCTTTGGATTGGATCGCAGGGTCGCGGTCCCACTTTGTCGACGATACGCTGGTGCGCGGATTTATCCTCGCCCCCCTCATGCTTGCATTTTCGCAATCGATCATTCTTGCGTACCTGATTTTCGTCACCATTCACGCCACCTGGACGCACTGCAATTTCGGTCCCAGCGCCAAGTGGCTGGAAAAATATCTGGTCATGCCTCGGTACCATCATTGGCACCACACTTCTCAAAAAGAGGGCATCGACAAGAATTTCGCCATCCATTTTCCCTGGATCGATAAACTTTTCGGAACTTATTATTATCCCGATGAGTGGCCGGAACGCTACGGACTAGACGGCGAAGAGATTGCGCGAGGATTCTTGGCGCAAACCGTCGGACCGTTCATGGGAAGAAGAAGGACGCCCTAAAATTCCAGCGCACCCAGTGGAACGTCCCCAGGCACCTGTTGCCCCGCCCTGGTCGCTTTTACCAATCCGAGAGATTTCATCACTTTGACGGTCATAAATCCAAAGTCATATTCCGATCGGTCATGGCTCAATCGCAAAAGGCCGGGATAGTGATGGTGATTATTCTGAAAACAGGCGCTGAAAGTTGCTGTCACGGGCAGCCATTCCCCAATGTTCATCGCATTGTCGTCATCATTGTGATATCGCCGGTAGCCATAAGTTCGGGTATGGGTCCAGTAGTTTTGCACCATGTTTACCCACTGCGCAAAAATGCGAATTCCAATCCACATGGCCAGCACAAACTTCAGATCTCCCACCAGCTTCCACAAGAAGTAAAAACTGAAAGCCTGTGCAATCACGGCAAAGATTGGATTCGCCACCAACCGGAACGTTTTTGACCTTAAGATGGGGTCGGTCGCCAGATTGTCATTGCACTGGTATGGCATCACACAGAGATAGAAAGTCCGCCAAAAGCCGTCGTTAGAAAGTTTGTTGGGATCGCCATCATGGTCGGCATGTTTATGATGCAAGCGATGCCGATTCACCCACGCGATCGGGTCCACATAAAGCCCGAAGACGTTGTTTACCACCGTCACGACTTTTATGAACCACTCTTTGTAGTCGAGTGACCGATGGGCGATGCCCAAGTGCAAAACGTCGGCCAGATACAGGCCTCCCATAAACCAGCAAAAAATAAAATAAGCCCCGGCGATCAGCATCCCCAGCCACGGCCCCAAGTGCGCAGGAGCGAAATACGTGCAAACCAGCATGTAGAGAACAATGATTCCATAACCGGACAGATTGTAAATTTTCATGCTGACCTCCGTCGCCGTATTCAACCAGAAATCTGATCGGGGTTCAAATCGAAGAGCGGCTTTTCAGGGACTGAGAACTCACGGGTCCTCGCAGAACCAGCGTGACCAGGGCGTGGCGCAAATCGTTCCAACCGTATCCACAAAAACTCTCCACAGCGTGCTATGGAAACTTCTTCGGCCCTCACCATCAGAGTGGAGGAACGGGAAATAGCAGAAAACAGACTGTTTAAACAATTCCCGCGCCCGAACACCCGGCATTCAGAAGTTTCCCGGGATTTACCTCTAAAGTTTTCCATGATCCGGTCGATATCCCCTTTTAGGAGGGTGCCATGACCGATGCCAAGTTTCTTGTTCGCGCTGCTCAATACCTTCGCATGTCCACGGAACACCAGCAGTATTCACCAGAAAACCAATCCTCTTCGATACGGAGATATGCCGAAGCCAACGGATTCACAGTGGTTCGGACCTACTCAGATCCCGCAAAAAGCGGCCTTTCCCTTAAGAACCGGCGTGGACTGCGTGACCTGCTACAAGACGTTACGGGTGGCAACACCGATTACAAAGTCATCTTGGTTTATGACGTAAGTCGGTGGGGAAGATTTCAAGACACCGACGAGGCAGCCCATTATGAGTTTTTGTGCAAGTCCGCTGGCGTTCCCATTCATTATTGCGCTGAGACCTTTGCCAACGATGGCAGCTTACCTAGCTCAATCATGAAGGCCCTCAAGAGAGTTATGGCCGGAGAGTACAGCCGGGAGCTTGGCGTCAAGGTCATCGCGGGTCAAAAGCGCTTGGCTGGTCTTGGTTTTAAGCAAGGTGGTGTGCCGGGATTTGGATTCCGGCGCCTGCTAGTCACCCAGAACCGCACGCCAAAGCAACTATTGGCGTTCGGAGAGATGAAGAGTATAGCTACGGATCGCGTGATTCTCGTTCCTGGGCCCGCTCATGAGATTGAAGAAGTACGAGAGATTTTTCGGAAATTCACCGTCGAAAGGATGAGCTTCAATGCCATAGCCCGCGATCTCAATCATCGGGGAGTGCCCAGCGTCAAGAACAAAACGTGGACTCACTCGGTCGTCGCCAGCTTGATCTCACATCCTAAGTATGTCGGTTGCAATGTGTTTAATCGCACGACAATGAGACTCGGAACCGCTCAAGTTGCAGTACCAGCATCAGATTGGGTTGTCTGTCCGGGGGCTCATGAAGAGATTGTGGATAGCAAGATCTTCACACTGGCCCAAGAGCTTCGTTTTGGTCGATCCTTCTACAAAACCAACGAGCAGATCTTGCAGGAGCTGCGGTCTTTATTGGCCATACAAAGAAAACTCAGCATCAAGATCATCAACGAGTGCATCTCGCTTCCGACTTCTCGCACTCTTTCCCGCCGATTCGGAGGGGTGCGTCGCGCCTTCGAACTAATCGGCTACGACTGGAGGAACAACGGGCGGAAAACGGATGAGGAAATGTTGGAGCATCTGCGTTCGCTGTTAGCCGCAAAAGGGCGACTCAGTATGCCAATCATCGACGCCCCACCAAGGTTGATTTCTACCCACAAATTGAGGTGGCGCTTCGGAAACCTCGGACGAGCGTATAAGTTAATTGGCTATGACTGGAAAAAGGATCTGTCGAAAGCGAAACGGAAAACATAAGGCTTTCAAAGTAGCGCATCGCTCACGAACGGTTTCACGTAGCCGGTTTTTGGTCTTTCTCGAAGGGAGCGAAACGGTACCGCTCCCGTTGCATTCGAATCTATAGAAAGATGACTGCTGTTGAGTGCCTGGTACGACGAGCGCTTGAGAGTACACTAGAGGCAAGGCCATGTGAGCAGTTTTTGTGGCGATGCTGATCGTTCGTGCGCTTTTCAGCAGAGATGTTAGCTCAACGCTCCGTTCTAAATACAAGTCTTGGAACTTATTGCCCTTTGCGTTGCACCAGCAGAGCAGTTGCAGGTGTGAGGTGCTTCCCAGGGGCGTGGTCGTGATATGTTCGCAAGTTCGACAAGCAATCTACTCTTAGACTCTTTGAGCAAACCCTTGTGAATCCTTCTCCCGTTCCTGTTGCTCAATACCTTCGCATGTCAACAGAACACCAGCAGTACTCACTCGAAAACCAGTCTGCTGCGATTCTGGAGTACGCTCAGTCTCACGGTTTCGAGGTTGTTCGCACATATTCCGATGCTGCAAAAAGCGGCGTAGTCTTCAAACACAGAGTTGGCCTTGGGCAACTCCTCCACGATGTCGTTGCCGGTCACGCTATCTACCGAGCCATCCTCGTCTACGATGTTAGTCGCTGGGGACGGTTTCAAGACACCGACGAAGCGGCCTATTACGAATTTCTTTGTAAGAGGGCGGGGGTACCCGTGCACTATTGTGCGGAGACGTTTGCGAACGACGGCACGCTTCCGAGTCTCATCATGAAAGCGCTAAAGCGGACCATGGCCAGCGAGTACAGTCGGGAATTGGGAGTGAAAGTTCTCGCAGGGCACAAACGGCTAGCACACCTTGGCTTCAGGCAAGGTGCTGTTCCCGGATATGGGTTGCGGCGAATGCTGATCTCGGCATCCGGCGAGCCAAAGCAGGAACTAAAAGCAGGCGAGAGAAAGAGCATAGCTACGGACCGGGTGATTCTCGTGCCCGGCCCCCCCAATGAGGTGCAAGTCGTCAAAGACATCTTTCAGATGTTCGTATCTGAAAAGCGGTCTACCAATGTGATTGCTCGCGAACTGAATCGCCGGGGAATTACATACATCGGCAGTTCCAAGTGGACATACCAAGGCGTTAACACCGTTCTGACCGCACTCAAGTACACTGGATGCCACGTATACGGTCGAACCTCCATCAAGCTTTCCACTCCGAGAATAAGACTGCCAAGATCGGAATGGGTACTCGCACCTGGAGCCTTCGAACCTCTCGTCGAAACATCGGCATTCTCCGAGGCGCAGAGAATGTTGGGAGCGCGGACCTTCCATAGATCAGATGAGGAACTATTGGACGCACTACGGTCGCTGCTCGCTTCTAAAGGTAGGCTCTCACGCAGCGTAGTCAGGGACTCCACCGATGTTCCGTGCCCTTCCACATACGTATACCGGTTCGGCAGCCTGCAGCGAGCATATGAATTGATCGGCTATTGTCATCCGGAAGACTTCGGCCCCAGTGATCTGCGCCGACGGACACAGTCACTGCGCGAGAAACTCATTGCCCTTATCGCCGCGATGTTCCCTGACGATGTGTCGATTACTCGACCTGGAGGTAAGTGGCGAACCCGATTGGCACTGAGAGACGGGTCGACAGTGTCAGTGCTTCTTGGCCGCCCAATCCACAGGAAACGCATGATTAGCTGGCGAATCGACCCAGCAAGACTGGAATGTGGGTTTATAACGCTGCTTGCACGGCTGGATATTGAACAATGCTCATTCCTAGACTTTCATGTCTTTCCTACGATAGATCGACAGGAAAGATTCTATGTCTCGCTGACAGACGCGTGGTTGAGTCGCGGGCAGCCACTTACTAACCTACTTGCATTCTGCGAAGTTGTGGCGCGTGTGCAGTCCGGCTAACGTGTCTAAAAGGTCTCAGCAGCTTGAATCCCTGGAGGAGGACGCGCCGCCGTGGCCCGCGCTGGCACTCTGGCCAGCGTACTGTCGCTCACCCAGCACCGCATGAGTCTATTACCTGGATCGCGCTCGACTCCGACCACTTCACCGGCAGGCCCAACGAGCCGAGCCGCAAGCATCGCAACATCCCCCATTTCCCGAGCCGAGTTCCAGCAGACGCTGACCGGGCTGAATGCCCGGGTGGAGGAATGCCTGTTCGGACGGGAGCAAGGCGCGAGGTCTGCCGAATCACCCGTTCGTGTTCGGCATAGGTACTCCCCAGCAATTATTCGGGTAACGTCGTCAAGATTGAAAATTGAGAACGGAATGGTATGACTGTTCCCGACTGAGTTGTGGCAACGACAATGCGCGTTTGTGTCCACAACAGTACGCCTGTTCGTGGGTGGTCGGCAACCGCCATGGCACGAAAGAGGTGGTTACTAGCTGTTACCAGCTTCTATTACCTTCCACCACTATCCTCCAATTGTGCACGGAAGGACATGTACGTAGTCTGTATGCATGACGAACCAAGGAGCGCAATACTTAAACACCCAAAAGCAGCGTTTCGTTACGGCGAAATCGCTGGTCTTGGGCGCGGCGGTTCTCGCCCAATCGCTGGTATTCCTGACGATGGCATTGATGGTACTCAGCGTGGCTGCCGCCGCCAAGGAACTGCCGAATGCACCCAGTGCAACATCGGAATCGGCTGCTTTTGTCGCAGAAAGCACGGCTCCTGTTCGGCCGACGATCAGACTCCAGGAGACTAATACTGTTGACGCGAAGTTTGTCAGCCTTGTGCTGATCTCGACGGGAAGCACTTTTGCCGATTCTTACACCACTCTATTTGCCCGGCAAAACTGGCTTGCGGGCAAAAAGGGTGTTTGTAATGTTGAAGTTCAATCGGCGTATCTGTACGGAACCCATCCGACGGTTGGACGCGCCTACGCGATTGCCTCTGCAAAAAGTGTAGGGTCTGTAGCGGCGGCGTACTATTTAAGGAAACATCACAGCAGATTCTGGAGCGCGCCTGTTCTTGCCAACTCCATCATTAGTCTGCAGGGCGTAACGCAAAACATGAGCGCTTGCAACTAAGGTTATCAGCCTAAACAGAAAGTACGGATTGCTTGACCGATCGTTCTACACGGTTTCTGCCGTTGCGCTTCGCCTGATAAAGCGCCGCGTCGGCCCAACGTAATAGCAACTCAGATGAGGTACCAGGTTCCGCGACTGCAACTCCCATGCTGGCGGTTACCGTAATCGCCCCTTGAGGAGTAGGAATCGGAGTTGCCTCAATCAATTTGCGCACCCGATCGGCTTTCTTGAAACCGGTTTCCAGATCGCAACCGGGAATGACCAGCAAGAATTCCTCTCCACCGTAGCGTCCGATGCCGTCATATTCGCGGCCGGTTGATGAAAGACGTCTTGCAATCTCTCTGAGCACAAAGTCACCAGTCTCGTGCCCGAGCTCGTCGTTCACTCGCTTGAAATGGTCAACGTCTAACAAAACAACTCCCACGGAAGTGCAATCGCGGCGGGCACGAGCCAGTTCTCGCTCTAGAAATGTAAGAATCTGCCCGCGATTGTTAATGCCAGTCAAGAAATCATGAGAGGCAGCGAATTGCAATGCATCGTTCGCGGAGACTAGTCTCTCTTGCAGATTAACAATCCTCTTGCCCACCATCAGCCGTGCTTTCAACTCCAAAGGGTCAAACGGTTTGGCCAGGAAGTCGTCAGTGCCGGCATCCATCGCTTCCAACATTTCCTGATGACGACTCTTTGAGGTCAGCAGAATTGTATAAGTGTAGGGCGAACCCTCTTGGCTGCGGAGCCGGCGACACAGTTCAATGCCATCAATTTCAGGAAGTACCCAGCCGATCAAAGCCAGCCGAGGCGCATCCGGCTCGGTGAGGATCCGCCAGGCGGCTCCTCCATCTTCCGCGCATACGAAATTAAAGCCCCACTCGGCCAGGTGAGTTTGAATTAAGTGCCGGTAGAGCGCGGAGTCTTCCGCGAGAAGAATGCTGCCTGCGCCGGGTTTCTGAGCCGTTGCTACCTCTGGTTCAATTGCTGTATTCGCTTGCATGGTAGATAGGCATCTCGACGTTCTCCAGTTTGGCCAACTCAACTGCCAGCCACTTTTCAAGGAGATTCACATCGCCTTCGGGCACAAATGAAAACCGCACTCCGGATCGCCGCGAGACATTCGCGTTTACTACTCTGCCAGTAATATGAATAACGTCCGTGGTGTCTGGAAGCGAGAATTGCACAAAGACCTCCTGGTTGACCTGCAATTGGGTTCGGCACTGTAAGGCGAGGCCGCCAATGCTGAGATCGCTGATCCGGGCTTCGATTTCTCCAGCTTCGACGACTCTGACAATTGCAGAAACGTCTGCCGGAACTCTCGCCGCACGCCGGCGATTTTGCAGCATGGTTCCATACGCAGCCCGCATACACCTGTTGGCGTGATCGAGATTGGCGGGCTTCAGGATCATGAAGTTCGCTCCCACCAGGAGCGCGTGGGTTTCCGATCCCTCATTCACCAACGCCACGATCGTGGCGTTGCTGTTAGGCGAGGACTTGCGCGCAGCTCGCACGATACGGGTAGGATCTTCTACGCCATCCCAATCGACGATCACCGTGTCGAGCCTGCGATGGGCGACGGCATCCAGAGCAGAATCAATCTCACCACACACCTCAGTATCGATTGAAAAGCTCCCCAGGATCTGATTCATGACGGACAGGACTTGCTGGTCCCTCGTCAGAAGCAATCCGTCGAGTTGGATCTGTTGATTCATAGGGTACCCCTCATTCTCGGATGAGGCAGTTTGGAGGCCATTTGCCCCTGACGACCAAGCCGAATGTTTTCTTGCGTTTAGTAGAAAACTCCATTAATTGGGCAACAATACATAGTCTCAGTTTCAGACTGTGTCTGTGAAGTGAACACAACGTGACTCTTTTATGAAGACTTACAGGTCTAGTTCGTTTTTCGTAACAAACTTAAAGTTTCTCATTTCCCATTTGTGGATTGGCCCCATTATGTTTAGACCGATAACTAATCATTTTTCGTACACTACTAAATAGTACGGGTCGGATTATTAAGGACATGCCTAAGGCACACTCGGGTAAGTGTATTCCGATTCTCCTTAAAGTGTGCTCCAGGCTACCTGCCTTCGCAAAACAGTTTAGCTTCGGATCTCAAATAAGCCCCAGTATCAGCCAAACAATTATCGGGTTCGCGACAACCGCGCTTCACCACCCACACATCAAAGGATGGATCCCTTGTGAACAAAGCCGTGCCTTACATAACTCCGTTCAAGGCCCTCGCGATTGCCGACGATCCAGTAGGCCTAGCACTTATATCTCAGACGCTGGCGCCGCAGGGACTTGAGGTGCTGACGGCCGCAGATGCCGAAGCCGGGTTCGAGATGTTCTTACGCTTCCGTCCGAGGCTCGTGTTACTGGATCTGGTTCTGCCATCCACAAGTGGCATGGATTTGTTGGAGCGCATGATCCGTGTGGACCCGGGAGCGAATGTCGTTCTCATTTCAGCGCACTACTCGGCCGATTCCGCAGTGGAAGCAATTTCGAAAGGCGCCTGCGATTACCTTACCAAGCCGCTCGACATCAGACTCCTTCGCAGCCGGGTGGCGAGTTTCAAAGAGGAATCGGAGTTGCGCCAACGGACTTTGACGCTGGACCAGGAGCTAGTTCAGGCGTGTCAATTCGAAGGCATCATTAGCCGCAGCCCGTTGATGTTTGATGTTTTCTCCAAAATTCGGCGCGTCGCCCCGCATTTCAGGACGGCGCTGATCACCGGCGCAACCGGCACCGGGAAAGAATTAGTTGCGCGCGCTCTGCATCGGCTTAGTTCGGCCAGAAAATTTGTATTGTGCAACTGCTCGACCCTAGTGGAAACACTGGCAGACAGCGAATTGTTTGGTTATGTCAAAGGCGCTTTTACCGGAGCAAACCAAGACCGCATAGGACTCTTCGAGAATGCCGACGGAGGTATCATTTTCCTCGATGAGATAGGAGAACTCACCGCAGCCACGCAGGCTAAATTGCTGCGGGTACTGCAGGACCATCAAGTACGTAAGGTGGGTTCGTCGGCTTCGCGGCCGGTGGATGTACGCGTCGTCGCAGCCACCAATCGTGACTTGCGGGGGATGGTCCGCGAGGGATATTTTCGCGAAGATTTGTACTATCGCCTGGCTGTTGTCGAGATCGCATTGCCCACGTTGGCAAGTCGGCGCGAAGATCTGCCTCTGCTGGAACGGCACTTTGTCGCGAAGTTTTGCGCCGAATATCAGAAGTCAATTTCCGGGTTGAGCCGGCGAGCGCAACGAAGGTTGGCCAGCTATCCCTGGCCAGGAAATATTCGTGAACTGGAAAATGTGATCGGGAATGCCTGCATGATGACGGATGGAAAATTTATCGATATCCATGACCTTCCCGAGAGGCTACGCAGCTCGGATAGCGCCGAGTCTCCGATGGAAGAGGACCTCTTCTCGTTGGAAGAGATCCAACGGCGGCACGTCATGCGCGTGCTTGCGCGGGTCGGTGGCAACAAAGCGCGGGCCGCCGAGATATTGGGAGTAGGACGCGCGACAATTTATCAACTCCTGTCACGAATGAGACTCGAGAAAAGGGATGAGAGCGCCTGACCGGCGTCCCGCATTCGTGCGAGAAAAATTAGTTTCCCCCGATTAATTTCCGACCCGTGCCTTGAATATGAACAGGTGTCCATATTGTGGACATCTTCAAATCTCCCCTCGAATTGGCAATCCATTCAAACTAATGAATTTACAAACTCATCGTTTTGGCCCTCCGAGTGCCATTGGAAGGTCAGGAGCCAGCCGTTCGATTCGGGTGGTGAAATATGGCATACGAATGGCGAGCGGTTGGCCTCCTTCTTATTTATGAACCGGTGAGGTCCCCATGACCGCAGATATGGCATTTGAATGCGTTCTTGTTTCCCGTGATCCCAGTGTCGTTTGTTTGATGAATAAGATCCTGGATAAATTGTGTATTTCCACGAAGGTCTGTTTCACCTCCACTCGGGCCGGAGATCGACTGGTTGAAGGCAGCACCGATCTTAATTATTGTGGATTGGGAGGAAGACACCGCCGATTTCTTGCGAAGCATTCAGCAAACCGCTCATCGGCTGAAGCCTACCGTGGTCGCAGTTTCCGAGCTAGACCAGCCGGTTCCCGGTGCCCACATCAAACTAAGCAAGCCGGTGACGGGAGAGTCCTGTACCAAGTCTTTGAAGATCGCCTACAGCCGCATGTTACGCGATCACCGCCGCTATGCCAGATACGCCGTGATCACTCCGGTCAAAGCGGAAGATCAGAACAAACGGTCGGTTGCCATCACTATCATGGATATCGGCGACGGTGGCGTCGGGCTGATGACCAAAGAAATCCTCTCCATCGGAGACATACTCTCGTTTCGTTTGATGTTATCTGGTGCCGACAGACCCATCTCGATTGAGGCTCGCGTTTTGTGGACCAGACAGTACGGTGCGGCAGGCTGTGAGTTTCTCAGGATTCCTCCAGTCGACTTGAGCATCTTGCATGATTGGCTAAAGCTCAAGTGTCGCGTGAAGCCTCCATTAATGACTTTGTAACCAAAGAGACAGATCGATCGCGTTTTTGTTTTTCAATGCGGCTCCCTCCTCAGGAAATCGCAGCGCCGCAGGCTAAACCACGCAGGTGTACGCACGAACACCTTACTCCCCAGTAATCTTCACAGTTCATGAATGGCGCCGATGGCTAAATAAGTGTCGCTATGCGCATTGTCGTCACTTCTCTAAGGTTCAGAAAGAGCATGGGGCGCTAGATTGTAAGTCTGAGGTCGAGACAGGAATCTGGAAGATAGACAGTCGAAGCATCCCGCCTTCACTCGGCCTGAGGTTCCAGTTTCTCTGCAACCTACTTGTAGTAATAGGTTTGCATGCGATTTGTCTCTCCGCCAGCGTTTGGTATCCGTCCTGCATCGTTCCATTTGTTCTAGAGCGGCAACCCTCCCCCAAAAACGAATCGAGGGAAGCTGGAATGAGACTCAAGAATGTAATCCTGACCTTGTTCGCCGTCACCGTAGGAACAGCTTTGCTGGCGGCGCAGACGCGAACTGCCCCAGTTCTGCCTGCCATTGTGGCGGAGCATCCGATTTACCGTAAGTTGCCGCTGACCTTCGAAGCCAACCGTGGCCAGACCAATGGCCGAGTCAATTTTCTTTCCCGAGTAAACGGATATACTGCATTCTTGACCAGCGGCGGCATGGTGCTGAGTCTGCGCCCCAGTGAACGCCCGTCCGGAAACTCTGCCGCTTCGTCGCAGCCGGCCGCCTCCACGCTGCAGTTCAACCTCCTGGGCGCTAACAAAAATCCGCAAGCAATTGGAGAAGATCAGCAACCGGGAATCGTTAATTACTTTATTGGAAACAATCCCGCCAAATGGCAGACGCGCGTGCCGACCTACGCCAAGGCCCGTTACAAGAATGTTTATCCCGGAATCGATCTGATTTACTACGGAAACCATCAACAACTGGAATATGACTTTGCCGTCGCACCGGGAGCTGATCCGCGGCTCATCCAGTTTGAAATTCAGGGTGCCAACGAAGTCAGGTTAGATTCCGATGGCAGTCTGCTTCTCACCACAAACGGCGGCGAACTCCGCTTCCAGAGTCCCATCGTTTACCAGGAGTCGAACGGCTTGCGTGTCCCGGTGCAGGGCGGCTATGCCGTGAAGGATGCAAAGCATATCGGTTTTGAATTGTCGGACTATGACTCCAGCAAGCCCGTAGTGATCGACCCCGTCCTTTTATATTCAACCTATCTTGGGGGCAGCGGGAGCGATCAAGTAACCGGCATCGCCGCCGACGCCACCGGAAAGGTCTACGTCGCCGGCTACACGAACTCGGCAAACTTCCCTTCGGCCATTTCGAATGGACTCCCGGCAAATGCAAATCACGTCTTCGTGACCAAGCTCGATCCTACCGGCTCAACCCTGATCTACACAGACTACTTCGGCGGCAACGGCAACGACTACGGAAGCGCACTGGTGCTGGATAGCAAAGGTGATGTGTATGTTACAGGAAGCACTGCCTCCAGCGATTTTCCTGTGGTGAAAGCTTTTCAAGCGCAACAGCCGGGGCCTTACAGCGGCTTCGTCTCCGAAGTTTCCCCGGATGGTTCCTCTCTGATGTACTCCACCTACCTCGGAGGAAATACATTTGACCTTCCTACCGGAATCGCCATCGATGGCAAGGGCGAATTATACGTTGCCGGCAGCACCATGTCGCAAGACTTTCCCGTCTTCAATGCGTACCAGGCGACAGTATCAGCCAATCAGGATGGTTTGTTCGGAACGTATGGCTTCCTGACAAAGTTCAGCTCCAATGGATCGTCTCTGGTGTTCTCAACATTCGTCGCCGGGAACTCGAACGTTATCCAGGATTGCGGCACGCCCTGCTGGCCCTCTCCCTACAGCGCAATCAGTGGCATCGCGCTCGATACGAACGGCAGCGCGTACTTGACAGGCACGACAAATACCTACAACTTTCCCACCACGGCGGGAACGTTCCAGACCAGTAATACCACTCAGCAGGATGCGACCGTAGGCTTCATAACAAAATTCAACAGTACGGGTGGTCTCGACTACTCCAGCTACTTCTATTCATCGAGCGGATATCCGGTCGCTCCCAACGCGCTCGCGGTCGACAACTCCGGATCGGTCTATATCACCGGGGTAGCCTTTAGCGACGGAACGTTCCCCATTACCTCTACCGGCATTTGCGATCCCGGAGTTTATGGATTTGGGTGCAGCTACGCTTTCGTGACGAAGTTTGATCCCGCTGCATCCTCACTGTTGTATTCAACTTTCCTTGGTCCTAACAACTACGCCAGTCCGATGGCCATTGCGCTGGATGCTGACAACGACGCGTATGTAGCAGCGACGACGCGGAGTGCTGCGATTGACACCGTAAACGGGATCGAGTCCTATAGCAACGGAGCCGACATTCTATTGGCGGAGATCGATCCTTTAGGCACCACACAGCTGTTCGCCACGTATGTTGGAGGAAGCCAAGATGACACTGCTGTAGGGTTGGCAGTAGATCCTAGTGGTAATGTGTATATTGCGGGCTCAACCAGTTCAGTTGATTTTCCCACGACACAAGGAGCTTTCCAAACCTCGACGGGAGGAAATCTCGACGGATTCATAGCCAAAATTTCTCCGGCATCGGCGCCATCGGTTTCAGTCAGTCCCGCCGCGATGCAATTTGGCATCCTGGCGATCGGCTCAACCAGTCAGCCGCAGACAGTATCTCTTCGCAACATGGGTAGCTCACCTTTATCGATCTTTTCCATTACGACCAGCGGTGATTTTGCAGAAACGGACAATTGTGGAAACAGTATCCCAGCAGCGGGTCAATGCGCGTTTACCGTAACCTTTACGCCCACTGCATCGGGCTCTCGCTCCGGATCGGTTACGATTGTGGATGACGCTGCCGGGTCGCCTCATTCCATCACTCTGAGCGGCACCGGTGCCGGCGCTAACGTTCTGTTGACCCCGTCAACTTTGAATTTCCCCACAGTCCTGGTTGGAACCTCGAGCGCAACTCAGCCAGTAACACTTACCAATAATGGCACTGCCACTTTAAGTATTAACAGCATTCAGACCACTGGCGATTTCTCGCAGTCCAACAACTGCCCCGTTGTTCTTGCTTATGGTGCCAGCTGTACGATCAACGTCCAGTTCAATCCGAGTACAACAGGAACTCGCGCTGGAACTGTCACTGTAAGCGACAATGCCCAGGGCAGTCCCCAGACCGTTAGCTTGTCCGGGACTGGAAGCAATGTGAGCGCCGTTTTGACGCCGGCAAGCCTGACGTTTTCAAGCGTCGCGGTGGGAACCAGCAGTCTGGCCCAGGTGGTAACACTGACCAACATGAATACGACTACGCTGAGCATCAGCAACGTTCAAGTCACTGGCGACTATTCTCAAACGAACAACTGCTCAACCGGGTTAGCCGGTAATGCCAGTTGCTCGATCAGCATCCAGTTCACTCCCACTGCTTCCGGAACCCGCACTGGCGTACTCACAGTGAATGACAATGGCCAGGGTGGTTCACAGGCGATAAATCTGTCTGGAACAGGAACGGATTTCAGCATGGCCGCAACGCCCGGTCAGCAAGCCATTAAGTCCGGCTCCAGCGCTACCTATTCACTAACTGTCAGTGCCGTCGGTGGGTCGTTCTCCAACGCGGTAAACCTAAGCTGCAGCGGCCTTCCCGCCAAGGCGACTTGCAAGTTTTCTCCCAGCGCCGTAACTCCGGGCAACAGCGCCGCTGCTTCCACACTGACCATTTCCACTGTGGCATCTTCTGCCGAGGCCGTGTCGGCCCGGCGCACCAGTAATAGTCCCGTTCTTGCAATTTGGATACAGCTGCAAGGACTCGGACTATTCGGGATGGTATTGGTAGGTTCAAAGAAGCGTTCCAAAAGTATGGCGGTTTACATACTCTGCGCACTCATGGTTCTGGGTATGCTATTCATGAGCGGCTGCGCTGGTGGAACCGGGATCGCTTCGCAGTCCGGATCGGGTCAGTCAGGCACCAGCTATACAGTGACAATTACCGGACTCTCCGGTAGTTTGCAGCATTCGGTACCCTTAACCCTAACTGTGCAATAGGGCACTGGCTGACGAAGTGCGATCTCTGGATCAGGCGACACCATCAACCAAGACTTGGCAGGCTGGTGTCAACGAAGGGAGCCCTCGGTTTATAAATAATTCCTGCGACTAAAACGAGGGATTACAGCCCCAATCACGTCCGGGGCATACAAGTGGTTTCAGCGTCTCTCGACATGAAGAGCTAACCTGCAGTCCATAGGCTGTCCCACCATAGACCGACTGAAAGAGCAATGCTGACCATGACCAGCATCGCAATCAACACGAACACACAAGGTTTCAATAGTGGATGTGTCAGAAACTTCTTCGCTTCTTTTGAGAAGAGCGTTCTGAAACTGACCGAAGCGAAGGACTCGTGACTATCCGTCTGCATTGGCTGCTCCTAGCTGCTACAGTCCCACAATTACTCCCGCCACTATTGACTACTCTGACTTCTGTTACAAAACCCGAACATAGAGTTCGTTCATAGGCGCGGTCAGATTTCCTCTTCGTCGGGCAACATCGCAAACCTAGTAGTCTTCTAAAGAGTTAGGTGTCCGGCGGAGCGTCCTCTGTAAGGTTACGGGATCTGCGGATGGCGGGTGTCCGGGTTCGGGCTTTTTCCTGAAACTCGGCGAGAAATGTCTACTGCACGACCTTCTTCGGGTGTACGAGCGGCATGTCGATTTATGGCGGGGGACCATATTCAAACTGGCTCTGGCGTCTGCTGGTGCCTGGACCGAAACGACGCTGAATAGCTTTCTTGCATCACCGCTTCAACAGACAGAGCTATATCCAGTGACCAGAAAATTGGGTTGTGGCTACGTTTGATGGACCCACTACCGAAAACTGAGCGGAGGCTTTTATGACCCCACCGCCGTCCTGGTGCACCTGGCATCCCAGGCAGTGAGGCTGATCCTGTTGGCAATTCAGTGGATCTGGTGCGCGTGGACTTTACCAGTGGACGCCGCGAGTTGTTCAAGAAAATCGGGCCATCGGATCCCGCGCGGTTTTCTTGGTCGGGGGGGTGTTCACTCAACGATGGAAAATCCTACACCTATTTTTGCGTCATCGAACAGGGCCGATTCTGTCTCGAGGTAGGCTGCACTAAAACAACCCTTGGTGCATATCAGCGCGCTCGTCGCCTATCAGAACTTCCTCATCCTCCCAAAAGACGCGTCCTCATCGGGCTGTGATAACGTGCAACGCATGCAATCGAACGAGGTCGATGAAGCCCGGGTCCGCATCACCACCATTCAGCGCCGTTTAGGCCCTTGCTACAAGGGAAAGAGATCGAGCTGTCAGGTTTCAAAACCGAGAGCGCCAATGTCATTGCTGCTTCGTCGTGTCTGTCAGTACTTAGGGATGTGCGGGCTGATCGTTTAAGCGTATATTTTTCTCATGCTCAATAGACTCAGGAACGAACTGAGAGCCATTCAGAACTGGCCCTGCGGAAAGATGGTCACGAACACCGAAAAGGATGCTGTGGCAATCCGAGCCGTTCGAGCAATCGAACTCCAAAGGCTGATAGCAGAACTCGTTTTAAGAAACTAGGCTCACATGGCACAAATCGACTTGCTCTTGTGCCGTTTTTAGGAAAGCGCGCTAAGGCACTCCCGTCTCTCAGGCTTAATTATTCGGAAAGCGGCCTTGGTCGAGGATGCCCCTCGTCTTCCTCGTCCCCAGCAGCGTGACCCATCTGGGGTTATGTACACGTCGTAGATTGTCGTAAGCGTAAATTCTGAGTCGCCTGTGGCCGGCTGGAGAA
Source organism: uncultured Acidobacteriota bacterium (assembly GCA_963758565.1). Classification (GTDB taxonomy): domain Bacteria; phylum Acidobacteriota; class Terriglobia; order Terriglobales; family Acidobacteriaceae; genus Sulfotelmatobacter. The sequence goes on from CAVWVX010000004.1 coordinate 834,276, forward strand.
GTTCCGACTTAAATCGCATTGTACTCACCTGTTCTCGTGGGCATATGCCAACCCTCACTTGTAGTCAGACAGTCAAAATCGATGGCCGAATGATATTTAGGCTTGCTGCCCGGCAGCATGCGACCTAGGCACATTCTATGAAGTTGTGACCTCTCCCCATGCATGGGGCTTTTCGCCCAATTCTTAGAGCGTAGTCGGATAAGGAGAACGTAGATGGCAGTACAAACTTTGGTTGCGGCAGCTGAATACGTAAGGATGTCCACGGACGACCAGCAGAACTCGATCCCAATCCAGAAAGCAGCAATCCAAAGTTACGCAGCGGCACACGGATATGAAGTCGTTGCAATATATTCGGATTCAGGGAAGAGCGGTGTCGGGATCAAGCAACGACCAGGGCTTCGGCAACTGCTGCATGACGTGGTGGGGGGACAGAACAGATTCCGCGCAGTCCTTGTGTATGACGTTAGCCGATGGGGACGTTTTCAGGATTCCGACGAATCAGCACACTACGAGTTTCTCTGTCGAAGCGCGGGGGTTCCCATCCATTATTGCGCCGAGCAGTTTGAAAATGACGGCAAAATGCCAAATACCATCATGAAGGCGTTTAAACGAACCATGGCAGCTGAGTACAGCCGTGAATTGTCGGTGAAGGTTTTCGCTGGTCAACGGAAGATTGTTGCCCAAGGTTTTCGAGGGGGTGGAATCGCTGGATACGGCCTTCGACGAATGCTGGTCTCTTCAAGCGGCCATCGCAAACAGATCCTGCAAAGCGGTGAACGCAAAAGCCTTCAATCAGATCACGTAGTTCTTGTTCCGGGCCCCAAACACGAGGTCGAATGCATTCGTACGATCTTTGCGCTAGGCGCAAAGCGACTAACGCCGATACAAATTGCGGAGGAGCTCAATCGTAGAAAAATAAAACGTCCCGGCTATGAGCGTTGGAGCAAGGGAAGTATCTATCTCATCCTAAAGAACGAAAAATACATGGGTTCTAATGTTTGGGGAAAAACCAGTAAACCATTGAGCACTTCCACTCGCCGAGTACCCCGCCGCGAATGGATTACACAAGCAAATGCCTTCATTCCACTTGTCAGTGCACGACAGTTCGCCCGGATACAAACGCTGATGCGAAAGCGAAATAACAAAATACGGAAACCAGACAATTATTTCTTGAAGGAAATGCGAAAAGTTCTAGTACGGGAGGGAAGGCTAACTCAGAAACTTTTGAAAAAACGAGGCAGTTTCGACCATAGAATTTACATTCGCCAATTCGGATCGATGCTGCGAGCCTACGAATTGGTTGGATATAAGCCCTCTGCCCATGCATTCAAGAGCACTCAGGGATGGCGAAAGCTACAACAGGTGAGAGCCGATTTGTTAAGTCGCCTTAGTGCACTTTTCCCGTCCCAACTGCGGATAATTCAAAGACCGAGCCAAAGCTGCCGCCGAGCAGTCGAACTGGATAATCAGTTGCAAGTAGCTGTTCATATCTGTCGTCCTCTCAGGGCCAGCGGCCGCGGTAAGCCGAAGTGGCTGCTCCTGCGGAATCGCAAGGAGGAACATTTGATCGCCCTCATATGTTTAACGGATAAGAGCCTGAGTGGCTTCAGTGGATTCTACCTCGTACCGGAAGTTGGAACCATTATGCGACGATACAAAGTGTTGCGGGAAGGACATCCGTTGTTGGCGGCTGGAGAGCGCTTAGCATCGTTATCCCAGTTCTATGAGGCGGCAAAAAGGGTGGCAGCAAGAAATCCTGAAGACTACGTCACCACTGTGGGCGACACCGTGTTTGTAGAGCGCGCTTCTCTACTCACTATAGCGGGCAAAGAAATTACGTTGTCTCCCATCGAAGCGACACTCTTCAAGCTTCTTCTTCAAAACACTGGAATCATTGTGCCAGCGGAGAAACTCTGCCGCAGTGCTCGCAATCCCAGTGAATGGTTTATTAGGGCCCACATTTCTGCGCTGCGAAAAAAGCTGGGACGGCGGCTCCGAGGCCGTGTAGTAACGTTTATCGGGAAAGGATATATGTATCAGAACGAAATTAGTTAAGTAAGGGCGAAACTAAAAGACCTGATCGGTGGGGGGGACGAGTGTCACACGGTCAGCCATAAGGCTTTTCCGCTCGCCGTCCGACAACAGCTGTTTAGGACGGCCCTCGCCAGACATTAGCATTCGCCTCAGACCGTAACCCGCCCTATCACCCTGTTTGAACCCGAGCTGAGCCAATCGCTTCTGTCCTTCCAGAACCTTTACTCCGAGTTCTCGGCTGAATTCCCCGGCCATGGTTCGGTTTAGAGCCTTCATGATGAGACTGGGAAGACTGCCGTCGTTGGCAAAGGTTTCGGCGCAGTAGTGAAGAGGAACGCCAGCCGATTTGCACAGGAACTCATAATGGGCGGGCTCATCCGTGTCCTTGGAAACGGCCCCAACGGCTCACATCGTAGACGAGAATCGCAAGATAGGAAGCGATGCCAGCGACAACTTCCTAAAGCAATTGCCGGAGACCATGTCTGCTCTTCAGTGCAACGCCGCTTTTGGCGGCGTCGGAATACGTCTGCACTATCCGGAGCCTATGTGCGTCTGCATATTCTGAATCGCTGAGGATTGGTGCGATAGTGAATATTGCTGATGTTCGGCGGACATTCGAAGATACGGCGCAGCAGGTACGTATTGGTCGGCGGTCATAGTACCCTCCTTTTGTGCTCATCAACCGAACTAAAATTTAACTTTAGTTAAGAATCGCCTTAGTTTGGGTATCTGGGCCGTTATAGATAAAACTTTAGGGGAAATGAGGGCCCGGAGGCCAGCTTGCTTGGGAATCCGCTCTCCCATTAACCGCATAGTTAACCCATCCTGAAACACTCGAATTTGCTTGATTTAGTGTGAAAAGGGAGCGGCAATGGTGCTGCCACTGAAGGAGGCACTATGCCTAATTTTTCCATTGCTGATCAGATTTCGTCGTTACCAAGTTTACACAAACAGGCTCTGGAGGGGCTTTGGCGGGAGTTCTTCAACCAGAAGCCGCCACTCCGAATACGAAAAGAACTGATGGTCCCATTACTGGCATATCGCATTCAAGAGCAAGAATTCGGTCCGCTAAGCGAAAGAGCTCATCGTCGTCTTTCCCAACTCGCAAGATCCATTGAAGGAGCTTCCCCTGCATCATCGTTCTCAAAGGTTCCCATTAAGCCCGGAACTCGACTCATACGACACTGGAGGGATGAAGTTCATGTGGTGAATGTCGAAGAAGAGAGCTACGAATACAGATCAAATCGTTACGACAGCTTGTCGGAGATTGCTCGGTTGATCACAGGAACCAGGTGGTCGGGACCGCTATTTTTTGGATTAAAGGGTAAAGCGATTAAGACTTCAAAGGAGACCGCATGAGCGAGCCAGCAAAAAGAAATATTCGTTGCGCAATCTACACCCGAAAATCCTCCGAGGAAGGTCTGGAACAGTCTTTCAATTCTCTAGACGCTCAGCGGGAGGCTTGTGCTGCCTTTATTGCCAGTCAGCGGCATGAAGGCTGGCGCGTGATTTCTCTTCCCTATGATGATGGTGGATATTCTGGCGGTGACATGGGTCGGCCGGCACTGAAGCGCTTGCTCGAAGACGTCGCGGCGAACAAAGTCGATACCATTGTGGTCTACAAAGTCGATCGCCTCACCCGCAGCCTAGCCGACTTTGCCAAGATTGTAGAGGCGCTCGATTCAAAGGGAGTGTCGTTTGTATCCGTGACCCAACAGTTCAATACAACAACTTCGATGGGGCGACTGACATTGAACATTCTTCTGTCATTCGCTCAGTTTGAAAGAGAAGTGACCGGGGAAAGAATTCGTGACAAGATTGCAGCTTCGAAGCGCAAAGGCATGTGGATGGGCGGCAGAGTGCCTCTTGGGTACGACGCCAAGGAGCGGAAACTGGTAGTGAATCAAAAGGAGGCCGGCTTAGTCAATAAACTCTATCGCTGGTACCTGGAACTTGGGTCCGTGGCCAAGCTCAAGGCTTATCTAGATCATCAGGGCATCAGGAGTAAGGTAAGAATCAGTCAGGCGGCGATCCGTTCGGGTGGTGTTTCGTTTGCCCCGGGGGCCCTTTATTTGATTTTGCAAAATCCGATTTACCGCGGAGAAGTTCGGCATCGAAAACAGTCCTATCCAGGGGAGCACGAAGCCATCATCTCGCAGGATCTGTGGGAGAAAGTGCAAAATCAACTACGAAGTGACAATGGGGGGCGGAGCCCTGGTGTCAAGGCAAATTGCTCAAGCCTGCTCGTTGGTCTACTGCAGGACGCGGAGGGAAATAGGTTCCATCCCTCCCACACGGTAAAGAACAGAAAGAGATACCGGTATTATTTTTCGCAAGCGAGCGCGACGGTCCCCGATAAACAAACCAAGGCGATCCGCCTGCCTGCACACGATGTAGAGAAGCAGGTCTGCCTGAGGCTGCAATCTTTCTTGCGATCCCCGAAGGATGTGATTAACAGTCTTAGCCTTCCCGATGACCATCCGGAAACCACGCAAAAGATGATCGCGGCTGCCAAGACGCAGGCTGAGGAGTGGGCAACTGCCTCACCGAGCGCTTTACGAGACTTCGTTAGAAAGGTAGTGCAGCGCGTCATAATCCATACTGAAAAAATGGATATTGAAACAAGCAGGAGCGAAATTCGCGCCATCTTGATGAATAACCAGATCCCAGCCGAGTCGGGAGAAGCGACCCTGGACGATCTGGTTCGTCTCACTGTGCAGGCGAGGTTCCAACGTTGCGCAAATGAAATGCGGCTTGTCCTCAGTCCCAGCTCTGCAGAGCCGGAGATTGTGACGCCTATTGTGAACGCAGTCGTACGAGCTCACCAGTGGCGAGTAACTGTCTTAGCGGGCGACATGTCGAGCAAGATCCCGGCCAAGATGCGATTTGATAATAGGGGGGAATATCTTCGCAGAGTTTTAGGATGTGCTTTTCTCGCACCCGATATTGTTGAAGCCATGTTGGACGGGCATCTGCCTACGAGCCTGACCCTCAAGAAACTGACTCGTCGCCGCTTGCCGCTCAGTTGGGTGGAGCAACGGGCCCAATTCGGTTTTCCTGCAACAGGTTTAGGGGCATCGTATCGACGCTAAGAATGGCGAACCTGGCGGCGCGATGTTAGCGGGTTAGGCGAGTATTTTCCTTTCAATGTAAGTCCAAGGTAACTTCCCTGTTCCACCCCCCCAACAGGCAATTGCGCTCCCTGAAACGTCTTTGCAAACATTTTAGGGGAATGGGTAGCGATACAACCGACGCATTCTAGAATCCAACTTGACTTGCAGGCCCCTGCCTCACAATCGATTGATGAGTGGAGCGGCGGTTTTAGCTATGCCCCTCGTGAACCGCATAACCGGGCGCCGTCCATCGTGGATTTTTTCCTAAACTCGTCGCGATTTAGAACTTGAATTGCACGTCCAATTGCATTCTGCGCGGAGGCTGCGCTGCGACGGGCTGTCCAAACAGCGGAGACGATATGGTCCCAATGTAGGTGAGATAGTTGGGATGGTTCAAAACGTTGAATGAATTCAACGAAAGAGAAATCACTCTACTTTCGTTCTTTTTGTTGGAGAGCGGAAAATCGTGGGAGAGATTCAAATCAAGTCCGATAGTCCCAGGCCCCGGCAGAGTATTGCGCGCTACGCCGGCTGGACGATCGTTAATAATGCCGTCGTGATTATCATCCGCACCCGTGGTGATGTTCACGGGCTTGCCTGAGTAGAGCGAGAGCGCGACGCCCAGCGTGAAGAATCGTGTGGGTTGTGTAGAAGCGAGCAGGTCGAATTTGTGCGAGCGGTCATTATCGGAACGTCCCCAGTCAGCCATCGGATTGTAGCTATTGGCGGGAAAGAACGTGATGCCGCTTGTGTTGTTGTCGGTGCGGCTGAGGGTGTACTGGATTTGTCCCGAAAAATACTTGTTGACCTTGCCGCGAAAAGTGAGTTCCAGCGCGTTGCCCTTCAGATACCCCTCAGATTGAATCTGGCGGTCCTGGCCGAGAGCCGGATTGGGCCGCACAACCTTTCCCGCGACCGGCGCGTTGGCATCGATCGAGCGAAATAAACCGATCCCGCGATTGCCAATGTAGACTGCGCTGGCCGTGGTCTTGGCAGTTACTTGCCGCTCTACCCCAATGCTGTATTGAAGGTTATAGGGAATGCTCGCGTGGGAGTCCAGTGTAACCACGCTGGTGGGAACTTGCGCCAGGGCGGCTGACGTTATCGGATAGGTCGCCAAAGGCTGATCGACGATAAAACGCAGCAAGTTCACCCCATTAAAATGCAACAGGTCGCCGATCGGGCTCGGGCCGGTGCGATCGTAAAAGACTCCCGCGCCGCCGCGAATGATGGTTTTGCCGTTGGCTGCGGGGGCGTAGGCGAAGCCGAGGCGCGGCGCGAAGTTGTGCGGTTCGTCGTGGAAATAATTCTGAAAATAATATCGGACGCCAACGTACAGAGAAAAATTCGGTTTTAGCCGGATGTTGTCTTCGAGGAATCCGCTGATCACTTTTTCAAGAAACGCGACGTGCCCCTGCCCGCTTTGCAGCCAAAACGTGGTTGGAGTTCCGGCGGTATAGTCCGCCGTACTCGCGAAAGTGTAGGTGCCCTGGCGGTTGGTGAAATCGTCGAGGCCGCGACGGCTGATGTCCGGAATATCAATCCCAAAGCTGAGCTGATGCTTGTTGTTGGCATAGGTGGCGAAGTCGGTGCCGTCGAAGTGATATTCGGTACGACGGGAATCGGCTTGAGCGCCGCCAGCTGTGAACAGGCCCGAGACAGCGAGTTGAGGAGTTTCGCTGATGCTGCTGACAGAATTGTCGAAGTGCCCGACAAGAAATCGTAATTGGTTCAGCCAGTGCGGAGAATATTGATGCAGGTGGCTGATATTAATTTCATGCTCAAGAAAATGTGCGTTCGTTCCGGCCACCGGCAGAGTGGCTCCGCCGACCCCTGGATTATCGACCGAGCGATGCTCGTACGAATAGCCGATCCAGAACTGGTCCCCATTGTTGAAATCGTGAAAGATGCGTCCTGAGCCAAAAAAGTGGTGTGTAGGGTTCGGAACAGTTTGTGCAATCGGGCCGAAGCCCAGCGAGACAGCGGCGGCCAGCGCCGTGGGATCGATGATTGCTTGCTGGTCGTTCAGGTCTTCGTCAAGCGCTAGCAGGAAACTTGTTTTCTTGCTGGATGCCAACGGCCCCGTGACCGAGCCTTCGTAGTACTGGCGGCGTTCCGGCGGTTTCGGATTAGCGAAGGCATTGCTGGCGTCGAAGATAGAATCGCGAAACAGAAAATTCAACGAACCATGATACTGCGGCGTGCCGTTCTTGGTAATAATCTCCAGACGAGCGCGTCCCGGACGCGCGAAGCGCGCAGAGTACGGATTGTTGTTGATCTTCACCTCCTGCACGGCGGAGGGAGTCACTCCTGGCCCGTTGGCCTCAATGCCATTCACCACCAGTGTGACACCGTTGGTCCCGGTGGCATTGTCGTCCAGAAAGCGCGACATTGTGGTGATGTAGTCCTGGTCGAAGACGGGAACGCGGTCAAGCGCATTGCGGTCAATCGAGTTGGCATTCTGGTTTTCAGAGTTTTCCGTGCTTACCCTGGGCGCAGAGTCTCCGGTACCAACCGTCACGTTTTCATTGAGCACCGCGATCTGCAGGATCACGCGAATCGGCGTCGGACGTTGCGTCGTCAGGGTTACATTGACGCGGGTCTGTCGGAAACCTTCTGCTTGAAAATCGAGCGTGTATTTGCCCAGCGCGATACCGTCGAAGCGAAAAGAGCCCGAAGCGTTCGTGATGGTTTGGGCAACGGGCTTTTCGTCTAGAGAGAGAAGTGAAACGCGTGCGTGGGCGATGGCGGCACCGGATGGATCGAGGAGAATCCCCGAGACGGAGCGGTTCAACCCGTTTGCCCCTTGGTCTGAGGATGGGCTCGGGGTATTGGGGCCAATGGTCTGCGCCCAGGGCAGAACTGGCAGCGCTAGGGTGATGGCCGCGATGACAATCCAGGAAAAGTAAGCTCTCACTCAAACCTTCAGTAACTTAGCTACGGCTCCGCCACGCGCCCCAGTAAAATACATACCACAGCCAGATGAAGGCTTTCTGAAAGCATCAATGCCGGCGGCGGCAAGCCTAACCTGTAGCGCCTCGTTCCGGCTACGCCAGCAGTTAAACGGGGAGAAAAAAGAATTTTTATTGTCGCCCCGATGGTCGGAAGACCAGGCACGAAGGGTGTAGCGACCGACGAGGCGAGTGAAGACGCAAAACTGAGGGTCAACGGACGCTGTACCAGAGCAACACAAATATATCGCGCACCAGAATCGCAGTGTTCGTGGTCGCGGCAATAGGAGCGCCGGGCACAGCCGCCTATTCCGAAACAAAGCATTCGACATCGGGAAATTGCAGAGATGCCCGCAGCGCGTTAACGTTCAACCTGGCGACGCGATGTGAGCGGGTTAGGTGCGTATTTTGCTTTCAATGTAAGTCCAAGAAAGTTCCCTGTTCCACCCCCCAAACAGGCAATTGCGTTCCCTGATACGCTCCTGTTATTTCCCTGTTCCGATTTCAAGTGTGTGCTCACTTTATCCCAGTAGAATGCGGAGCTTACAGAGAACCAAGCGCAATTTTGGGGTCAAAATTTGCAAAATTCCCTGTATTTTTCCCTGTTACCAGGGAATTACGGAGAATGGTTAGAGCCAGACTGTTCCCTCTACCAAGTTCACGGTAGATATTCCCCTCGCCTCTTCGCGTAGAATAAAGGCATTATGAGCGACGAAATTCTTCCTCCGGAATCAGCCGCACACTTTCGTACGGCCATGTTGTTGGCGGTGCTGGCGGATGCATTGCAGATCGTCGTCTTTCCTTTGTTCGTTGCCGGGGCGGTTTCGCCCGCGGATGATGCACTCGATCTTGGCATTGGGGCCCTGATGGTTCACCTGCTGGGATGGCATTGGGAATTTCTGCCGTCGTTTTTCGCCAAACTGATCCCGGGAGTAGATCTGGTGCCTTTCTGGACCTTGGCGGTGGCCAACGTGTACCGCAAGTCGAAAAGAATTGCGGCGGAAGAGCCGCAGCAAACTTCCAGCCTGGCGGGCGATCATCCGGTAATCGAGGGCGGTTCGGGGCTAAAACATCCGCAGCACTAAGTAGCGAATAGCCATTGACGAATCTCGGCCGCGATTGCAGATGGCGTTCGATCAATGTCAACTACTAGCGCGTCCTCCGGCGCTTCCAAGGTTTCCAGCTGGCTGGCGAGCATGCGCTCCGTCATGTAGTGGCCGCGGCGCGATTGAAGTCTCTGTTGCAAAAGCCCGGCGTTCCCTTTCAGGTAGACAACTTTTACTTCGGGCGCGACTTGCAATATGCGGCGGTACGACTGTTTAAGAGCAGAGCAGGCCAAGAACATATTCTTTTTCTCGCTCACGTGTTCGGCGATGAGCGCACGCAGAGACTCCAGCCAAGGCAGGCGGTCTTCATCAGTGAGGGGAACACCGGAGCGCATCTTCTCGATGTTTTGTGGGGAATGGTGATCGTCAGCGTCGACAAATTCCCATCCCAGTTCAGAGGCGAGCAGTTGCCCGACCGTCGTTTTCCCCGCACCCGCCACTCCCATGAGCAAGATGATCACGATTTCCTCGCGGTTCATTTTACGTAAATTATTTTACGTACCGGGGCCCCGCAGGCGTGTCCCAGGGATGGTAGCGCAGACAGAAGCGAATGCGATCGGCAATGGTGGGATGCGAGTACGACCAGAAAACCAGGAGCCGATTCGGGTTGGGATAGTCATAACTTTTTTCACCCAGCTTTTGGAAAGACGACGCTGCCACCTGCGCATTGTCGGGGAAGAGACCATGCGTGACTTCCAATCCATAGATATCGGCCTGATGTTCGATGTGACGGCTGAAGGCATTGCCGACGGGCTCGCCGATAAAAGTAAGAAGCGATAATGCCAGCATGAAAACGGGCAGCGCTGCCAAATCGTTGACGCCACGAATATGCCATGCGCTGCCGCGGCGGGAGAGCATGGCGAGCAACATGCGGCGTCCCAGCCAGAAGCCGAGCAGGCTGGTCACGGCAAAGAACGCGAGGCCTTTATAGATATGGTCAAGAACGTAGTGACCCATTTCATGACCGAAGACGAAAAGAGTTTCGGGGATGGTGAGGTCGCGGGCAGTGTTGTCCCAAACGACGACACGTTTGGTGGCGCCGATGCCGGTAACGTAGGCGTTGTAAGTGGTGACTTTGGCGCTGGCTTCCATCTCAAACATGCGGTCGCGGGGAATGTTGAGCCCGCCGCGCTGGGTAACTTTTTCAATCTCACTCACCAGCAGCGGCTGGGTATTTTCCAGCGGCGCGAAGTGGTTGAACATGGGATCGAGAATGACGGGCGCGACAAAAATCAGCAGAACGGCGAAAGGCAACGTCAATAGCCAGAAGTAGAGCCACCAGCGCTGCGGGCTCTTGCCGATGATCCAGAAAAGGAGGAGGACCGCGACAATCGAAACCACCAGCGAGAAAGATTGTGCCTTAGCCCAATCTGCGATCCACGAGGGCCACGCTTGCACGGACAGTCCGTACACGAGCGAGACGTGATGCCCGTAAATTTCGATGGGCAACGTCAGAAGGGCGATGGTGAGCAGAAGAAGAGGAACAAAGAAGATCGTCTGCAGAAATCTATTCTTGCTGATCCGCTCTGCGAGATCGCGAAAGCGGGGAGCGACGCCTAGCTGTAGAAGAATCCAGAGAAGCAAAATTCCGGATACAAGTTCGATCAGGTAGAGCACAGTGCGGATTTTGTAAAGCGCCTCGGCCTTGGCCAGTTTGTCGGGAGGCATACTGTATTGCGTGACCGGCAGTTGTGGTGACGGCTGGGCTGATTCGGAGTGCGCCGGAGAAAGTGCGGCGGCAGGGGTCTGAGCGGCCGCGAAGGCGATCGACAAGATAAAGAAACTGTATACGGCCGCCCAGAATGCAAAGGCTTTCAAGCAGAACTCCTTTTTGACCTGTGTCCGATGATACGTCAGCCGCCACGAGAGCTATAATTGCGCGACAGAAAAATGCCTCTTACTTCCGGAACAAAACTTGGTCCTTATGAAATCCAGTCTCCGCTAGGCGCGGGCGGCATGGGAGAAGTTTACCGTGCGCTGGACACCCGCCTTGATCGCACCGTCGCGGTAAAGGTTTTAGCCACCCACCTGGCCTCTTCTCCGGAACTGAAGCAGCGCATGGAGCGCGAAGGCCGGGCGATCTCTTCCTTGAATCATCCCCATATTTGCCAGCTCTACGATATTGGTTCGCAGAATGGGGACGATTATCTGGTGATGGAGTTTCTGGAAGGAGAAACTCTGGCCGAGCGTCTGCGGAAGGGGCCGATACCGCTGGCTGAAATCCTCAAGATAGGGATCGCGGTAGCGGAGGCTCTGGCAGTGGCGCATCGCCACGGTATCGTGCACCGTGACCTGAAGCCGGGGAACATCATGCTGACGCCGGCCGGTGCGAAGCTAATGGATTTTGGCTTGGCCAAGCCGCTGGGCACACAGCCGGCTGCGTCGGGTTCGGGGAGCGCGCCGCCTTCGTTTACGGCGGCGGCGACCATGAGCGGGCCAAGTCCGCTGAGCCCGCTGACCACGGCGGGCAGCATTATCGGCACCATTCAATATATGTCGCCGGAGCAAATTGAAGGGAAAGAAGCGGACGCGCGTTCCGACATTTTTGCGCTCGGCGCGGTGTTCTATGAAATGGCTGTTGGAAAGCGGCCGTTCGCGGGAAAGAGTCAGATTTCGCTGGCGTCGTCCATTCTGGAGAGCGACCCGGTATCGATCAGCGTGCTCAAGCCGCAACTGCCATCGGCATTCGACCATGTGGTGACCACTTGTTTGCAGAAGGATCCGGAGCAGCGTTACCTGGCGGCGCACGACATCAAGCTGGAACTGCAATGGATCGCGGCGGACAAATCCTCTACGGCCGCTGCGGCGCCGACACCTGCACCGTCTGGTGGACGCGAACGTCTCGGTTGGGCCGCCGCTGTTGTGGCAGCGATTGTTCTGACGGCGGCCACTGCTGTTTTCTTCTATCATCCGGCGCAGTCAGCACACTCCATCCGCACCGTTATCAATCCCCCAGGAAAGACCACGTTCGATCTCACCGGCGACTCTGCCGGACCTCCAGTAACGTCTCCAGACGGCACATCTCTCGCGTTTGCGGCCACCGGCGCAGACGGCAGGACTTCGCTGTGGGTCCGCCCGGTGAACACGGTGGAAGCTCACGAACTGCCCGGTACCGAAGACGCGACTTTTCCCTTCTGGTCGCCCGACAGCCGGTCCCTCGGCTTCTTTGCCGACGGCAAACTTAAGACGGTCGACCTGGAAGGCGGCTCGACGCAGATCGTTTGTGACGTACCGCTCGGTCGCGGCGGCGCATGGGGACCGGGCGGAGTGATCTTGTTCTCTCCCGCTCCCACAGCTTCTCTCATGCGCGTGAGCGCCGGCGGGGGCACTCCGGTTCCAATTACGAAGCTTGACGCCGCTCTGCATACTTCGCATCGCTGGCCGTTTTTCCTTCCCGACGGTAAGCACTTTCTCTATATCGCGCTTCACCATGATGCTGCTAAGTCGGCGAACAACAACCTCTACTACGCGTCGCTCGACGGCCGGGAAAATCGTCCGCTGTTCCACTCTCAAACCAATGCCATTTACGCCAGCGGTTTCCTTTTGTTCGGGCGCGGCGATCAATTGATGGCGCAAGCTTTCAACCCGTCCTCTGGAACTCTGAGTGGCGAGCCCCAGAGTGTGGCCAAGAGTGTGATGAACGACGGCAGCACTTGGCATATGGATGCTTCGGCCTCCGACGATGGTCTTCTGGTTTTCGGCAGCGGTGCCTCAGGCGACCTGGAGCTGGTCTGGATGGATCGCAGCGGAAAAATCAGCACCATTGCGGACAAGCTCCCTGACTTACAGAGCGCCGTCCTTTCTCCGCAGGGAGATCGCGTCGCTCTTCAGCTTAATGCCGGTCAGACCGATATCTGGGTGCTCGATCTGACACGTGGGGTCCGCACTAGAGTCACATTTGGACCGGTTGGGAATGTTTCCCCGATCTGGTCGCCCGACGGCAAATGGATCGCATACTCCTCTGCTCAAAACGGGCACTTTGCCCTCTGCCGCAAACCCTCGGACGGCAGCGGCGCGGAAGAGTGCTTGCTCACCGTTGACCAGCAGCCGGCACTGCACGAGTGGTCACGCGATGGTAAAAATCTATTGTATTCGCTGCCACTCCCGGGGGGTCCCGTGCGGCAGATATTCTCCTTGCCGCTCGAAGGAGAGCGCAAGCCCTCCTCGGTAGTGGAGCGAGGTTCGTTCGGAAAACTTTCTCCAGACGGCCGTTGGCTCGTCTACCAGTCAGCCGAATCAGGCAGATTGGAAGTTTATGTGATGCCCTTTGGCGGCGGGCAGGGAAAATGGCAGGTCTCTGCTAACGGCGGACACCTGCCGCGGTGGAGCACGAACGGCAAAGAACTCTACTATATGGATCTGACTTACAGTCTGTTCTCGGTCCCGGTAGCGAATGTGGGCGGCTCACTGCAATTTGGCGCGGCTCAGAAGCTGATCACCAATTGGTCCGCTCCGCAGGTCTTCTACGATGTCTCTCCCGACGGCAATAAATTTCTTCTCGACCGAGTCGCGCAGCAGGTAAGCCAGTCCGTCACCGTGGTTACGAACTTCACGGCGGGGTTGAAGAAGTAACCTGTACTCCATCGACTCAAAATACTCGCGCGGGTGTAGCATGAAAAATTCCGTTCGGATTGCAACCGCAGTGCTGTTGCTCACAACTTCCATGTCGATGTCGGCAAGGGACCGATCCAACGCGCGCTCCATGGTGATCACACGCTACGGGATCGTGGCGACGAGCCATGTGCAGGCGTCGGTGGCGGGGGCGAAGGTTCTGGAGCATGGCGGTTCCGCGGTGGATGCGGCGATTGCCTCCAACGCCGTGCTCGGCGTGACCGAGCCCATGATGAACGGCATGGGCGGCGATCTGTTTGCTATTTATTGGGAAGCGAAGACGGGAAAGCTTTACGGTTTGAACGCCAGCGGATGGGCACCGCGCGGTTTAAGCATCGCGCATATTAAGGCGCAGGATGCAACTGCGATGCCGCTGGAGGGGATTGATTCCGTAACTGTTCCCGGAGCGGTCGCGGGATGGCAGGCGCTGCACCAGCGTTTCGGAAAAACAGCGTGGAAGGATCTTTTTCAGAGCGCGATTTCCTACGCCGACGAAGGCTATCCCGTCCCGGAAGTCATTGCCTCCTATTGGAAGGATGCGGCTGAAACGCTTGCCTATGATGCCGAGGCGCAGCGGGTTTATTTACCCGACGGAAAGCCTCCGGCGGTGGGGCAAGTTTTTCAGAATCGCGATCTGGCGAATGCATTGCGCCTGGTCGCTGATCACGGCGCGGATGCATTTTATAAAGGCGATATTGCACGCGCGATCGTGAGCACGTCGCAAAGTCTGCATGGCACAATGGCGTCCGATGATCTGGCGGAGTTCGCGCCGGAGTGGGTCGAGCCGATTTCCACTACGTATCGCGACTGGACAGTCTACGAACTGCCTCCCAACGGTCAGGGCATGGCAGCGCTGGAGATGCTGAGTATTATGGAGACGGCTCCGGCCTCGCCCGATGGGCCGTCGAGCGTCGTGGAGTTGCATAAAAAGATTGAAGCCATGAAGCTGGCATACGCCGATCTGGGGCGATATAACGCCGATCCGAAGTTTGCCAAGATTCCAGTAAAAGGAATTTTGTCGAAAGAATTCGCTCGCGAGCGTGCCAAGCTAATCGATTCCACGAAAGCGAATTGCGACGTGAGCGCCGGCGCGCCGCCCTTCAGCGACACAACTTACCTTTCCGTCGTAGATCGTGAAGGCAATATCGTCTCGCTGATTCAAAGCAACTATGAAGCCTTTGGTTCGGGCATTGTGGTGCGCGGCATGGGCTTTGCGTTGCAGGATCGCGGTGCGTTGTTCTCGCTTGATCCTTCGTCGCCCAATGCGCTGGCGCCGCGCAAGCGGCCGTTTCACACCATCATTCCCGCGTTCATGGAACGTGGCGATCAGCACATTGGATTCGGAATCATGGGTGGAGCGAATCAACCTCTGGCACACGCGCAATTCGTCTCCAATGTAGCGGACTATGGCATGAATATTCAGGAAGCCATGGAGACCGCGCGTTTCACCGTGAGCCCGCAGCGGGGATGCAATATTGTGATCGAATCCCGCGTACCGCCCGAGGTGCGGCAGAAACTTTCCGGGATGGGTCACCAACTCGACGTGCGAAACGCCTACACCACCGCCATGGGGCGTGGGCAAGCGGTATTGCACGATTCGAAGTCGAAGGTAAATTACGGCGCATCGGATGCGCGCGCCGACGGCGCTGCGGTGCCGGAACGGTAAGCGAATCAGTGGCCAGAGATCGGTGGTCACTCCACTTCAGTCGATACCATGAATCCGCATGCTGACTAACTGATCGATGCTCAGATCGTGCATTCCGCGCGAACGCAAGTCACTGATGTATTCGGGAGTGACGCTGTGTATCCGCATTGCGACGAGTTGGTCGGGATCAGGATGCTGGTAACCCAGTCCCTGAAGTCTATCGATGAACTCCGGCGACACTCCGTGAATGCGGAAGGCGATTAACTGATCGAGGTCCACATGATCGTAGCCGCGCTTTTTCAGTTCCTCGATCCATTCCGGCGTGGCGCCGTGAATTCTCATGGCAATCAGCTTGTCTTCATCGGGCGAGTAGCCTGCTGCATGCAGAGAACGGATCATCTGCGGGGTCACGCCATGAATGCGGAAGGCTACCAGTTTGTCGCTGTCTAAAACGTTGAGACCGGCGGAGCGCAGGTCCGCGATGAAGGCAGAGTCAACGCGGAAGATGCGGAATGAGATCAGCTTGTCGGTATCGAGTTCGCTGAGATGTTCGTTTTTCATCTGCCGCGCGAATTCCAGGCTCACATCCTGCACCGCCATGCTGTACTGTTTTTCATCGTCAACCGAAAAACCGAGTTTGCTCATTTCGCCGGCGTAACCAGGATTCGGTTGAAAATGGAAGATGCCCGCGCCTTCGCCATCGTTAAGAAAGCCTTCGCATTCGATCTTGCCGGCATCGCGGGCGATGGTGAAGCGCACGTCCTGGCGACCCGGCTTGGCGAAGTCGACGCCGGAAAAGGAACTCATCGGCCAGTCAGACTCGTGGTTGGAGTTTCCGCGGTGATGGTGCTCGATCAGCGAGAACTCTACTTTGCCGGCCTCGTCAGACTTGCGAATAGTCCAGTCGCCGCTGCGCACATCGGCCGCGTGATTCTTGACGACACCAAAAAGCACGCAGAAGGCGAATACCATGAAAGCCAGAGTTTGACGGATTCTCATAACGATTCCTTTCAAAGGTTAAAGATCGGCGGGCGCTTCCAAAATTCCAGCCTGCTTCATCTGGATCAGCTTCTCAAGGCTCAGGTTCTGGAATCCATGTTTGCGGGCGCGCTCGATGAAGTCCAACGTGACGCCCTGGATTCGGGCTTCGACGACCTCGTCAACCGTGGGCTTGAATCCCGCTGCCTGTAAGCCCTTGACGTACTCCGGCGTCACACCTTGAATGCGCATGGAGACAAACTCTTCGCCTGTGGGCTTAAATCCCAGGGCGCGAATGTCGCGAATATATTCCGGCGTGACGCCCTGAATCCGCATGCCGAGTAGTTCGTCGACATCGGGCTGCAGTCCCTGCTCGTGCAGACCGCGGACATAATCGGGCGTGACACCCTGAATGCGCATGGCAATCAGTTGATCGATGTCCGGTTGAACTCCGGCATCTTTCATGCCTCGAATGTATCCGGCATCGACTCCTTGAATTCTCATGGACATGAGCTGGTCTGCGTTTGGAGTGAGACCGAGATCGCGAATGCCGCGAATGTAATCCGGAGTTACACCCTGGATGCGCATGCCGATGAGTTCGTCCGCTGTGGGATGAAATCCTTGTTCCTGCAAGCCGCGGACATATTCCGGAGTGACTCCCTGAATCTTCAAGGCAATGAGTTGGTCGACGGTCAAATCGCCAATACCCGCCGCCTTCATTCCGTCAATGTAGGAACCGCGTACTTCGGGCGGCGGGGTGCTGGCCTGAGGCGCGGGCTGCGGCCGTGCCGGGCTGGGCTTGGCAGCCTGTGGCGCAGCAGACGGCACGGGAGTGGATTGATCGTCCGGGGCAACTTCGCGAGTAAAGTGTGCCAGAGAAAGCTGGCTGGCGTGCACAATCGGTTTCGGATACGCAATGCCAAGCAGGGCATTGCCAGCGACCAAAGCAGCCGTCAAACAGAGCAGGCCGCCGGTGAGACCTATGCTGCGATTCCCTGTCCCGGCTGACTTCATTCCCAGCACTCGGAAGATGCGGTGGGTGAGTGGACCACGGTTCGCAGCCATCGCCAGTGCCGGGGCGCTTCTCCATTCTTCCATCAGCGTGAGGGCGCGGGCGTACTCGACTGCATTGCCGCAGACCGAAACCGCTATATCGTCGCAACAGTTTTCGCGTTCGGCGCGGATTCGCTTATTCAGCCACCATACGGCGGGATGATAGAAGAGCAAAGTTTCGACACAAATCTGGAAAACATTCACAAAGGGATCGAGCCTCTGAACGTGCGCCAGTTCGTGCACGATCACCAGTTGCAGTTGCTCTTCTGACAATCCTGTGAGAGCCGTCACTGGCAACAGCACAATGGGACGAAACCAGCCAATCACCGCCGGAGCCTGCAGCCACGCGCACTCGCAGTAGCGAATGGCTCGATTCACGCCGAGCCGCCGTTGCAGTGTCCGGCACATTTCAAGAAGGCTTGCGTTCACGTCATCAGATCGTTTGCGGTGCTGGCGTTCCAGCAGCAGAAATCCTCCGGCGGAACGAAGGCTAAAGAATGCGACACCGAGCAGCCATGCTTCCACCAGCCAAGGCAGAGTGTGCAGCGGAGGCGAGAAGCGAGTGAATCCCGAAGAAGCGCTCGTGGCATTCCCAGTCATCGTGACGCGAGACGCTGCTACCGGGGTGGATGTGGCCGGGGCATTGCGGGTGGAAGAAGACGTGAGCAGAACGAACGTAGCCACGGGCGCCGCCAGCATTAGCACGAGCGCTGCCACCGCCACCACATAACGCGCGGAAGCGCGCCGGCAGATGGTCATCAGAACCGCGGCCAGCGCTGCCAAGGCCGTACCTTGCCATAGAAAATGCAGCAACGTCCAGCCCAGGGCGTGCATTACGCGTGGAGAAAGCCAGTTCGTCAGCGTGGTCATCGCCTGCTCCTTTTGTGTTTGTCCATTTCTTGTTCGCCTATTTCTTGTTCGTTCAGCAGACGCCGCAGTTCTTCAATCTCTTGGCGCGAAGCTTTGCGCCCCGCCAGGGCGTGCATCATCAACTGGCTGGCGGAGCCTTCGAAAACGCGCTGCAGCATGTCCCCGGCAAGCTGCCGCTTGGTTTGCTCGGCCGGCAGGCATGCTTCATAGACGTGCGCCCTCTGGGTTTCGTTACGCCGCACCGTTCCTTTTGCCGTCATTATTTGCAAGAACTTCAACACGCTGGTGTAGCCCATGGCCCGTTTCTCGTTCAGCGCGTCGTGCACTTCCCGCACTGTGGATGGGCCCCGGGCCCAAAGGACGCGGAGAATCTCGAGTTCTGACGCGGTGGGCTTCTGCGGAGGTTGCTTCATGGAAGAAGACCATACTACGAAGACATTCGTAGCGTCAACGAAAATCTTCGTAGGATAGGTGCGTTTTATTTTGGGGGTCTATGACCGCAGCAAATTCCTGGCAATAAACAGTACGTTGGCTGGCCGCTCGCCCAGCCTCCGCATGAAGTACGGATACCATTCTGTGCCGAAGGGGATGTAGATACGGAGCCGCCAGCCGTCGCGCACCAGTCTGCGCTGCAGGTCGCGACGAATGCCGTAGAGCATTTGGAATTCGAAGGACTCGCGGGAAATCTTTTCGCTGGTGGCAAAAACCTTGGCCTGCTCAATGATACTTTCATCGTGTGTGGCCAGCCCGTGATAGATGCCGCTCTTCATCAGGGTTTTCATCAGCTTGACGTAGTTGGCGTCGACGTCAGACTTGGCGGGAAAGGCGATCTCCGCAGACTCTTTGTACGCGCCTTTGCAAAGCCGGATGCGAATCCCTTCCGCCAGAAGTTTTTCGACGTCGCTTTCCGATCGTCGCAAATACGACTGAATTACCGTGCCCACCGAGTTTGCGTTCCCCGGCATGCGGTGCAGTTCGTGCACAAAATCCAAAGTGCGCTGGGTGTAAGGGGAGCCTTCCATATCCACGCGCACAAACCCCGGCGGATTCATTGACGCGGCTTTCGCCACCAGTCCGCTGACAATGTCGCGGGCCAGTCCCTCATCCACGTCGAGTCCCATGTGGGTGAGCTTTAAGCTGATGTTGGCATTCAGTTGGTTGGCTACAATGGCTTGCAGAATTTCGTCGTAGAGCTTCGCGCTGTGGCGGGCTTCCTCGGGATTGGTTACATTCTCGCCAAGGTTGTCGATGCTCACGCTCATGCCGGCGCGATTGACCGCCTGCGTGGCGGTTACGGCGTCGGCAATCTCGGTGCCAGCCACGAAGCGGCTGGATACGCGATGGCCGAGCGACGAACTTTCGGCAAACCGGCGCAAAGATGGATTTTCAGAAAGACGAACGAAAAACGTTCTTAACATTCCGCACCCGAGAGAAAGAAGAAATAGGAATGAAGATTAGCGTCAGACCGGCGAGGCCGCTGGATCAGGAGAAGGCGCACAGAACGTTGTATCACAGCCGCGCAGGGGATGGCAGGCGGAATGCCGGCAGACACTCCGGAGCGGCGGCAAGATTATAGAAAAGGGTTCAGGGTCCGGGCGTGAAACGTATTTCGATAATCTCGTAGGTTTCTTTCGGAGCGGGCTCGAACTTCCACTGGCGCAGCGCATTTTGAGCGGCGTCTGCCAGCAGCGGATGTCCGCCCTTCACTTCCACGGATTTCACCGTGCCATTGGGCTCCACCAAAGCTACTGCTCTCACACTGCCCTTGATATTCATGGAGCGTGCGAGGTTGGGGTATTGAGGAGCAACGCGGCTTAGAATCTTGCGCTCGCCCTCAGCGGACTGCTGCGCAGACCCGCGCAGAGCAACGGTAAAAAGGGAAATGAGAACAAATAAAGCAACCGCAACACGGTTCTTCATAGGGGTAGGTTGTTCCAGGTAAGAATAAAAGATTGTTAATCCCAGTCGAGATTACGACGGTAATCGAGGAGAAAGACCCGGCAAGAAAATCCAGGTGCGATTCTTAATAGCGGCTGGACTAGGGTGGAGTTAACTTTCCCGGAATCCGTTAACCCGAACGGCTGCCGGGCAGGACCCGATCCCGCTGAGTTTGTTCCAAGGTTATAATTCTGGCGTGCTCTCAATCCTGCGGTTTCTGATGTTTCTGTCGCTGGTCATCTGGATCGGCGGGTTGGTCTTTTTCGCGTTTGTGCTGGCACCCACTGCGTTTTCGATTCCAGACGTACTGCCAAACACCCATCTGGCCGGCAACGTTGTAGGACGAGCTTTGAGCAAACTGCACTGGATCGCCATCTTCTCCGGAATCGTCTTTTTGATCAGTTCCCTGCTTTACAGCCGGATGGTCGAGGGAGCTCCGCACATCTTTGCGGCGCGCAACATACTTCTCTGCCTCATGCTGGCGCTTACGCTGATTTCTCAATTCGGCATCATTCCCCGCATGGACACGTTGCGCTCGGCGCTCGGCGAAGTGAGCACCGCCCCCCTCGACAGTCCTGACCGCATTCAGTTCGACGCGCTACACGTTTGGTCAACGCGCGTGGAAGGAAGCGTCCTGCTGCTGGGGTTGGTGGTGGTTTATTTGACGGCAAGAAGCTTTTAGCTGCTCGCTTCGCCTCTAGCCAAATCCCTTACCGCAGCGTTGGGCAATTGTTCGCCGATCGTTTATTCTAGAAGGTTGTCTCATCCTCACTGAAGCTGCAGTGTGGTCACTTTGCCTGCGGCGTCGCATTCGCTAGAGGCTAGGAGCTAGAAGCTTTCTCATGAAAACTGGCATCATTGGCCTGCCCCAGGTAGGCAAGACATCTCTGTTCCGCATACTGACCAAGGCGCATCTTTCGGATTCGGCGCGGGCTAACCCGCGTGAGGCGCACATCGGAGTCGCCAAGGTGCCCGACGACCGCCTGGATCGTCTGGCTGCGCTCTACAGTCCGAAGAAACTCACGCATACCTCCGTCGAGTACGTTGATGTGGGCGCGATTGGACAAGAGGCGTTGAAGGATAGCGCCTACGCGGCGCATCTGCGCAACGTCGACGCGCTTGCTCATGTGGTGCGCGTGTTTGACGATCCTTCGGTGCCGCATACGGGAGAGATCGATCCCTTGCGCGATATTAAGAATGTTGAATTCGATCTGCTGATCAACGATCTGGGCCAGATTGAAAAGCGGCTGGAGCGGCTGGAAAAAGATTTAAAGAAGATGAAGACTCCAGAACTCGAAAAAGAATTCGAGTTGCTGAAGCGCGCCAAAGTGCAGGTGGAAGCCGACAAGCCGCTGCGCGAGATGGAGATGACGGCCGAGGACAAGAAGCGGATCAAGGGCTTCATGTTCCTGAGCGAGAAGCCGATTTTCTACGTACTCAACATCGGCGAGTCCACCGAACTCGGTAAAGAATTGGAAGAAGCGGTCAGCAAGTACGGACTCACCGAGATCGCTTCGCGTCCAAACGCTGCGGCGACTGCGATCTGCGGCAAAGTCGAAGCCGAACTCGCAGAAATGAGTGACGCCGACGCCGCGGAATTTCTCTCCAGCTACGGGCTGACAGAAAGTGGATTGACGCGTTTGA
Organism: uncultured Acidobacteriota bacterium; assembly: GCA_963758565.1. Lineage (GTDB taxonomy): Bacteria > Acidobacteriota > Terriglobia > Terriglobales > Acidobacteriaceae > Sulfotelmatobacter. The sequence goes on from CAVWVX010000004.1 coordinate 856,219, forward strand.
TTCGCACCACCTACAAACTGCTCGGTCTGATTTCATTTTTCACTGCCGGTGAAGACGAGTGCCGCGCCTGGCAGGTCCCCGCAAAATCGCGCGCTCAAGAAGCAGCGGGAGCGATTCACTCCGATCTGGAAAAACATTTCATCCGCGCCGAAACCATCCGCTGGGACCAGTTGCTGGAAGCCGGTTCCGAAGCCAACGCTCGCGCCAAAGGAACACTGCGCCTTGAGGGGAAGGACTACATTGTGCAAGACGGAGACGTCATGCATATTCGGCACAGTGGGTAGCCTGCGGGTGCATAGTACCCAGTACCTAGTACCCAGTGCTCGGAGTTGCCCATCCGCTGGGTCGTTCCAATCTGGAACTAAACACTGAATCTTTTTAATTCGGCATGCTGATTTTGCATCGTTTCGCAATAAGCTGAAGCGCTATGGCCCAGTACTTCAAAGATTTGATCGCATGGCAACGGGCGATGGATTCGGTGGACGCGCTTTACCTCGCAACCGAGGATTTTCCCAGGCGAGAACTGTTCAGCTTAACCAACCAGATGCGCCGGGTCGCAGTGTCGATTCCTAGCAATATTGCCGAGGGCCAGGCTCATTTCAGCCGTCGCGAGTTTCGCCATTTTCTTCGACACGCTGCCGGATCTCTGGCCGAACTTGAAACGCAAATCCTGATTGCGCAAAGAAGGAATTATCTTACGGAATCGCGAACCACCGAACTTCTAAGAAGCTGTCACGAAGTTGGTCGCATCCTAAGCGGCCTGGTGAAATCTCTTAAGGAACAACTCCCCGCCGCCTAAACATTTTCGCGGGCACTGGGTACTCGGCTGTCTTAATTCGGTGCGTCCAATCGCAACCTCCAACTCGCTTTGAAAGAGAGATTCCCTGCTGCCTGAGCGATTTGACTGGGTACTGGGTACTAGGTACTGTCTTAACTTCATGCACCCTATCGCTACCAGCATACTGCTTGGCCTGACGGCGGCTGCCGCCAATGTTTTTGGCGGGGCGATCATCGTGCAGCGCCATTGGGAGCGGCGCTATCTTCGTTACTTTGTCGCGCTGGGAGCAGGTTTCATGCTGGCGACGGCTTTAGTGGAAATGGTTCCGGAAAGTCTGGCGCTGCGCGGCAAAAGTGCCGCCGTATTGATTCTGGCCGGCTACCTGGTCATTCACTTCTTTGAGCACACCGTCACGCCGCACTTTCACTTTGGCGAAGAAACGCATAAAGATGAGTTCATCCATTCACACAAGGGATACTCGGTGCTGATCGGCCTGATCATCCATACATTTTTTGACGGCATCGCCATTGCCTCTGGATTTCTGGTTTCAAATGTCCTGGGCTGGATTATTTTCCTCGCCATCTTTCTGCATAAAATTCCTGAGGGGTTCACCGTGAGTTCGGTGATGCTGGCCAGCGGCCGCAGTCGAGGCGCGGCTTGGGGAGCGTCGGCAATTTTAGGCGCGGCTACGGTGGCAGGGGTCCTGACCATGGCTTTATTCCGGCAGCATGTGGACGCAGGCTTGCCGCTGGCGGCTGGAGTCACAATCTACGTTGCAGCGTCAGACTTGATCCCGGAGGTAAATAAAGAACCAGGTCCGAGGATGGCGTTGCTGGTTTTTGTAGGGGCGGGAGTTGTGTTCTTGCTGGACTCGTTGTTTCACGGACAGTGAGAAAAACGTTCGGAGTTCCGATCCTGTCAGCAAAAAGAAAAAGCCCCCGCTCCTCCGGGGGCTTCAGTGCAAATCCATTTATGTCAGTCGACTGTGATGTTCACCGCCGCCGACGGAATTCCGTTAGCTACCACCTGCAAGGTGCTGGCTCCAGTTTCCATCCCCGACGGAACGTCGAACTTGGTTGAGACGATGGCCGAACCCGTGGCGACTCCCATCGTGCTGTGGTTGTGCGTCTTGGCGTAGAAGACGTGTCCGGTGGCACTGTTGGTGATGCGCACCAGCGGATAGTTGGTGGCTGTCTGGTACTCGTCGCCGAAAGCAGCGGCTTGAGAGAGACCGTTGAACTGCGTGCCGGAGATTTTGTAGGTGGTGCCGCGCACCACCGTTTTCGGAACGGACGTGATGGTCGGCGCCCACGCCGGAGAGTAGGTTCCAGTCGAGGTATAAACTTCAGAGCCTCCCACTAAAACTTGTCCCGTTGGAAGGGGCATCAGGCAGCCAAATGTGGCCGGGCCTTTGGTCAGCGTGGTGCCATTGAATTCGTACGAGGTGCCGGAGTCGCCCTCTACCAGCACGTTTCCGCTGGGTAGAAGAGCGGCGAATGAATCACCGGCATTATCGCCGTTGGGGAAGTCGGGCCCCACGCTCCAACCGGCAGTCGGCGAATAGATCGCGGTGTGTCCGGCGCCGCTGCCGTTGCTGGTGTAGGAGCCGGTTACAAACACAGTGCCATCGGGACGCAGAATCTGCGGCCCGATTTCTCCCGGCGGGTAATAGCAGAGCGAACCGCCGGGACCGTAGTGGATGCAGCCAAAGGGCGATGGCGAGTGCAGGTCGACGATGGTGCTTCCGGCTGAGGCCCACGCGCCGGCGGTGGGATTATAAATTTCCGAGTTGGGAGCGGCCTTCACATCGGCGGTCAGGATGGTGCCGTTGGGAAGCAGCGTCCAACCTTCTTCGGCATCGAAATCGGCTTTGCCGGCGGAAGGAATGATCCGCCAGGTTAAAGTGGCGGGGTTAAGCGCTGCCATCTGCTTGGTGAGCTTGTTTCCCACAACGAACTCGCCATTGGGGAGAACCAGAGCCGGCGAATCGCCGATGTATTGCCAGGTCTTCGGCGGCGCGAGCGTCGTCCAGGTATTGAGCGCGGGATCGTAAATCGCTCCCATGTTCGTGAGGGTGAATACGCCGCTATTGTATTCGCCGCCGACAATCACCAGGCGGCCATCGGCGAGCACGGCCGAGGCGAAGGCATCAGGAACATAGCCGGAAGGAAGGCTGGCAATCTGCGTCCAGGTTCCGTTGACGTAGCTGCCGGTGTTGTCGGGCGTGAGCTTGTACCAACTGGAATCATTGTTGCCCTGTGCGATCACGGTGCCATCGGTCATCTGGAAAGTAAGAATGGCGCCGCCGGGCGATTGGTGATTGAGGCGCGTGACAGTCTGCGCCAGGGTGAGAGTGCAGAAAGCAAGCAGCATCAGCGATGCTGTCAAAAGTTTCCTTAGCAAGATGTGTTCCTCCCCCAAATTTTGTTGCGGATGGTGAATGCGGTGTTGAAGGTCTGCGATTCGAGTACGCCAGAAAGACTACTACAGTTTGCCGGGGAAAACCGCACAGCTAGCGCGTTTCCGCAAGAATTTACATTCAGCAGACATTCCGCCCGTGCCGCGGAGAGACTTTCTACTCTGCGCAACTTGCTGCGCGCCACTCGTTTAATCCACGGTATGTTTTGCGGTGTAGCCGTCGCGCGCGACCACGTCAATCTTTACGTCTTTACCCTTCTGGTCTTTTACTTTAAGCGGCCCTCCATCCGGGGCAACCACCTGCACTTTTAGCTTGCGATAAGTGCCGTCGAGTTTGCCGTTAGTGGGGTGGTAGGAGATGGAATACTGTTTGCGAATGTCCTCGCCGACTTCCTGAAAAATCTCGTTATACTCGGCGTCGAATCGGGGAAAGAAGGCGCGCCCTCCGGTCATGGCTGCGAAATTCTTCAATTCATTATCGGCTTGCAGGTAGTCCATGCGGGACATATGCAGGCTGGCCATGCCGTGGGAGACGCCGGTACAACCGTGCACTTCGCAATACTCCCGCCACCTCCATCCAATACTGATGGGAAAGATGGTTACATCCTTCGTGTCTTTGATTTTCTTGGTGATCTTTTCGAGGGTGAGCTTGCTGAAAGTGTCAATCCCGGTGGTGATGAGGATAATGTATTTCTTGCCTTCGACGCGATCCATGCGGTCGAGCGTGTCGTAGAGCGCGTCAAATTCATTGGTCTCGGCAAAGCCGGGGATGCGCAACTGGTTCAGAGCGCCGAACGCCGCCTGCTTGTCTTGCGTGAAATCAACCAGGATGTGGGGCTTCATATCGTAATAGCTGACGGCCACCCAGTCGTCCTTCCGCATGGTGTTAGCGAAGGTGTAGGAAGCGACCAGGCTCTCCCGCAGAAACGAGTATGTAGTGGAAGCGAACTCCACCAGCACGACCGCTGTGATGGGAGCCTGTGCCACGGTGAAATTCGTGATCTGCTGTTCCGACCCATCTTCGAAGATGCGGAAATTTTCTTTCTTCAGGCCGGGAATAAATTGTCCGCTCTTGCTGGTCACCATCACATCGACATTCACCAGGGGGACGTTCACCTTGATGGAATAGTCCGGCATGCCTTCAACTTTGGGAGCTGTGGAGGGCGGCGGGGGAGGTGGTGCTTCTTCGGCTTTTTTCTTCGGGATGGCATAAGGACCGACGTTGTCCGTGGGTCCTCCAGCTTCCGGCGGAACTTCTTGCTTGGGCTTGCCGCTGGGCTGCGTATTATCCTGCGGTGGCGCGCTTTGATCCTGCGCAAGGGCTGGAGTGAAGGCGCAAAGAAGTGCAAGCAGGAGCGCTGGGACGAGCCTGCCTGCGGTGATACGAGTAAAAGAATAAGAGCCGGTGACCTGGTGCTTCGAGAACATGCGGACCTCTGGGTATAGGCAAACTAAAGTGCCTGGGAGCGAAAATTCTTATGCTAGTATAGACGCAAGGATTCGCCGTTGGGATGTTTTGCCCGGCCCCAGGAACTTCCCCTCCTGGCAACAACTTACAATCTGGCGGAGTCTAATTCCGTAAAGGTGAGGCTTCATCTGGTCTCGCCGGGTATAGAGTCCATGAAAACATTGGTATTGGCGGCTTGCTTCGCTACCTGCCTGTCTTTCCCCTCCTTCGCGTGTGGGCAAACAAAAACTTCCTCGCAAACGGCGCAAAACCCTCAAATCATTCCAGTTAGCCAGATCCATACGGGCATGCGCGGGGTCGCGTATACAGTGTTCGAAGGCGTAAAGCCCGAGAGCATGGACGTGGAAGTGCTGGGCGTGCTGCACAACGTGAACGGGCCCAAGGGCGACATTATTCTGGTGCGTTTGCACGGGCAAAAGGTGGAATACACCGGTGTGGTCGCTGGCATGAGCGGTAGCCCGGTTTATCTGGATGGCAAACTGGCGGGGGCGCTGGCGTTCCGGATTGGCGAATTTTCCAAGGAGCCAATCGCCGGAGTAACTCCAATAGCTGACATGCTGGAGATCAGTGCGCTGGATCGTTCGCCCGCGGAAGAAAGCTCTGCGACCAAGCCGTCCATGAGCGCCGTGGATAAGATGTCCGGACCGGGGCTGAGCGTGGCGCTGCCGGGCACAGCGGATTCTGGCATCAAGAATGTTGCAAACTATCTGAGGCCGATCGAGAGTCCCTTAGTGTTCAACGGATTCTCCGAGCAGGCCATCCATCTTTTCTCCGACCAATTTGCCACCGCGGGAATTGTGCCGGTGATGGGCGCGGGATCGATGAGCACCGACAAGCAGCCGGAGCCCATTGAAGCCGGATCGGCGATCAGCGCGATCCTGGTGAGGGGCGACATGGACATTGAAGCCACCTGCACCGTCACCTATATCGATCCCCAGCGGTTGCTGGCTTGCGGACATCCTCTGCTGCAGTTTGGCTCCGTAGATTTGCCGATGAATAAAGCTGAGGTGCTGGCCACGCTGCCTTCGCCGTTGAACGCTTTCAAGATTGTGAACACCACCGAGGCGGTGGGAACGTTTGTGCAGGATCGCCATACCGGCATCATGGGCGTCTTCGACCGGCAGCCGGAAATGATTCCGGTTACGCTGAACATTCACAGTGCGACGGGGTCGAAGCAGTTTCATTACGAAGTTCTGAACAATCCGAAACTTACGCCTGTGGCCTTGATGGTTACGGTATTCAACGCGCTGCATGGAGTAAACGAATTCGGCGAAGAGATTACCTACCGGCTGGCGGGCAGCATCGGCGTAAAGGGATTTCCAGAAGTCACGATGAAGAATATGTTCGCTCCAGTCGAGGGCGGACAGCCTTCGGCCATGCAGGCCGCGCTCTCTCTTGGCGAACGTTTTGGCAGAATTTACGACAATCCTTATAACGCTCCGGCCATCAAGGGCGTGAACCTGGATTTTGATCTGGTCCGCGAGCGGCGCTGGGCGCGGCTGGAGAGCGCCCGCACCGACGTAAGCGAGGCCCGGCCCGGGCAGGAAATTACGCTCGAAACCGTGCTTGCTCCCTACCGCGGCGAGCGCATCGTGCAGCAGTTGCGCGTGAAAATTCCTACCTCTGCCTGTAAAGGGACGCTGCGCATTCTGGTGAGCGATGGCGACACTCTTGACCGCATTGGCCGCGGCAGTCCCGCATTCGGCCGTAAGCTTGACTTGGCCTCGACCATCGCCATGCTCAACAAAGAACATTCCAACAATCGCGTTTACGTCTCCCTGCTGGAGGGAAATCCCGAAGCCCGCGTCGCCGACAAAGTGATGCCCACGCTGCCGATCTCGATCATGAATGTGATGGACGGCATGCGCGGCAACCAGGAGATGGTCGTCTCCGGTGAATCGAATGTAGATGAGACGGCAACCGCTCCGCTGGATTACGTAGTGAGTGGAGCGCAGTTGCTGACGGTGACGGTGAAGTAGTACCTAGTACCTGGTACCCAGTGCAGGAAAAAGAAGTACCGCCGCTTTCTCCATGTGGCGAAAGCCGTCTGTCGCGATGGCAGTGAGCAGCAGAAGAATTCCGTTATAGCCTACGTGCACCAGAAAGCTTGACGCCACCGATTTTGTGACGGCACGCACCATTGTGAGCACGGCCCCCACCAGGCAAATAATCAGCACTGCCGCCCACGAGTATCCATACTGCGGAGAGTGGATGAGGCCGAAGAGCAGGGCGGTGATTACGACGCCAGCGATAGCGCCCGTGCGCCGCGCCAGAACCGGATAGAGAAATGCGCGAAAGAAAAGTTCCTCCATCAGCGGGCCTAGCGTGACCGCGAAGATTGCCACCAGGTAAGCGTCCGACGGGCGATTAAAAAACTGATCGAACGGCGTAGTCTTCGGCATGGGCAAGAAGCGCGCGCCGAGATAATCGAAGCTCAGCATCAGCGCTCCCAAGCCCATCCATCTAATGCCAGCCATTCCCGGCCAACTCCACCGGATCGCGCGCCAGAACCGCACGCGATACTTCACTTCAACCAGCAGGAACATGTACAGCCCAACAAACGCATAGGTGATGAGTTCTGAGACCACTGCGAGTTTGGGTTTCTGCGCGACTTCGAGCCAGTCCTGGTGCGGGTAGAGATAGTGGCGCGCAGCTAACACTATCACCAGTTGCGTCACAAAAAGAATGAAGAGGGTAAGGGCACCCATGAGCAGAACGTCCCACCCGCTCCAGACGGGGTTCTCGGCGGGAACCGGGGTTAGGGGCGAAGGTTTAACATGCGACGAAATAAAACTGTCGCTAGCGGGTTGGATAATCTCTGGGCTGATATTCAGCGGCTGCGGCTCGAGCGGCGGATTGTCGGACGATGACAAAGAGATCCTTTATTGGTAGGGAACGAAATTTTCTAGTGCGGTTTCTCGAACAGCAAGAATTATTCTTAGTTAATGTCTTGTCTCCATTCGCGAAGCGAGTCTTGCAAATCCTTTGCTTGATTTTCGAACCCTGCTGCAGCTTGGAGCAATTCGTTACGGGTGTCTTGGTCTTCCACTGGAAGTTTATCAACTTCGCACCTCAGTTGCGCGGCCACCTTAACGAGTTCGCGGACTGCTTCTTCCGCCTTGCGAATGCGATCGATTTGCCGCTCTTCCATCGGAGTCTTTCAAGCCTACGCGCTCCGCTTCCCATTCCCTGCGAAATAACCCACCAATGCCTGCCCGGTATACGACTTCTTCACCTTCGCTACCTGCTCCGGCGTGCCCTGCGCCACGATGCGGCCGCCATCCTCGCCGCCTTCGGGGCCCAGGTCGATTAGCCAGTCCGCATTGCGGATCACGTCCATATTGTGTTCGATGATGATGATGGAGTTGCCAAGGTCCGTCAGGCGGTGCAGCACGTCGAGCAGTTTTTTTACGTCGTCGAAGTGCAGGCCGGTGGTGGGCTCATCGAGCAGGTACAAAGTTTTTCCGGTCTGGCGCTTGCTGAGCTCGCGCGCCAGTTTGATGCGCTGGGCCTCGCCGCCGGAGAGCGTTACCGCAGATTGACCGAGATGAATGTATCCCAAGCCGACATCCACCAGAGTCTGCAACTTCTGCTTGATCTGGGGAATGTTTTCGAGAACCGGCAGCGCGTCGGAGACCGGCATCTCCAGCAAATCGGCGATGGAGTTGCCGTTGTACGTCACGGCAAGAGTTTCGTGGTTGTAGCGGCGTCCTCCGCAGACCTCACACAAAACGTAAACATCCGGCAAAAAATTCATTTCGATGCGGCGCTGTCCTTCGCCCTGGCAGGCTTCACAACGTCCGCCGGGGACGTTAAAAGAAAAGCGCCCTGGCTTATACCCACGCTCGCGGGCTTCGGGCAGCATGGCGTAGATGTCTCGGATCGCCGTGAACACGCCGGTGTAAGTCGCGGGATTCGAACGCGGTGTGCGCCCGATGGGCGATTGATCGATGCGGATGACTTTATCAATATTCTCCGCGCCCATGATCGCCTTGTGCTCGCCGGATTTCTCGCGCGAGCGGTACAACTGCCGCGCCAGCGCTCGATAAAGGATGTCGTTGACCAGCGTGGATTTTCCCGAGCCGGAAACTCCGGTGACCACCGTCATCACGCCCAGCGGAAAAGTTACGTCGAGATTTTTAAGGTTGTTTTCCTTCGCGCCGAGGATGGTCAGCGCTGCGCCATTTTTCTGCCGGCGTTCCGGGCGCATCTCGATCTGCACTCTACCGGAGATGTACGCCCCGGTCAGCGAATTCGGCTCCCGCATGATTTCTTCTGGCGTGCCGTGCGCCACTAACCCGCCGCCGTGGCGTCCGGCGCCGGGGCCAAGGTCGATCACATAATCGGCGCGGCGAATGGTCTCTTCGTCGTGCTCGACCACCAGCACCGTGTTGCCCAGGTCACGCAGATTTTCCAGCGCGGTCAGCAGCCTTCCGTTATCGCGATGATGCAATCCGATTGAGGGCTCGTCGAGCACGTACAGCACGCCGCGCAACTTGGATCCAATTTGCGTAGCCAGGCGAATACGCTGCCCTTCTCCTCCAGACAAAGTGGCGGCCGAACGGTCGAGCGAAATATAGTTCAGGCCAACCGCATTCAAGAACTGCAGACGCTCCTGAATCTCATGCATCACGCGGCCGGCAATCTTCTCTTCACGGCCCGCGAGTTTGATGCTCCGCGCCACGTCCAACGCCTTGGAAAGCGGAAGAGCGGTGAACTGGGCAATCGACATGCCTTTCACTTTCACCGCCAGGCTTTCCGGACGCAACCGCTTGCCGTGGCACGCGGGACATTCCGACGCCGACATGTGGTCCATGAGCCAGTCGCGATAGCCTTCGGAAGAAGATTCCTCCAGATTTTGCTTCAAATAGCCGAAGACGCCGCGGAATCCGGTCTTACCCCGTCCCGATTCACCGTTCAAGAGCAAGTCCTGAATTTTGTCGGGAAATTTCTCGAATGGAGTATTCAGATCGATGCCGTGCGCCGCTGCGGTCACCTGCAAGGCATGAATTAAACCCTGTGAAGCGGAACCGGGCCCCAGCCCGCCATCGAGCAGCGGCTTCGACCAATCTGTGATCACCTTTGCGGGGTCGAAGTCATATCGGCTTCCCAGGCCATGGCACTCCGGGCAAGCCCCGTACATGCTGTTAAAAGAAAAAGATCGGGGTTCCAGTTGTGGGACGTTAATGCCACAATCCGGGCAGGCCAGCTTCTCGGAATAAAGATGTTCCTCTCCTCCAACCACGGCGACCTGCACCAATCCGCCCGCTAGCTTCATCGCCAGACCGACTGACATTTCCAGCCGGTGCTCAATGCCCGGCTTCACCAGCAGGCGATCGATCACGACTTCAATGGTGTGATTCTTGCGTTTATCGAGCGTCAGGTCGTCATCCAGGTTTACGATTTCGCCATCGACGCGGGCACGGGTATAGCCGTGCTTCAACAGCGTCTCCATTTCCTTCTTGAATTCGCCTTTGCGTCCGCGGACGATGGGGGCCAACACCATGACACGATCCTCAGGAGTGAGCGCCATCACCCGCTGCACAATCTGATCCGCTGTCTGCCGGCTGATGGGCTGGCCGCACTTGGGGCAATGCGGCACCCCGATGGAAGCGAATAGCAGGCGAAGATAATCGTAAATTTCGGTAATCGTTCCTACCGTCGAACGCGGGCTCCGGCTGGTGGTCTTCTGCTCGATCGAAATCGACGGGCTAAGTCCGTCAATCGAATCGACATCCGGACGTTCCATTTGATCCAGAAACTGCCGCGCATAAGTCGACAGCGTTTCCACATAACGGCGCTGCCCTTCGGCGTAAATGGTGTCAAAGGCGAGCGAGGATTTTCCCGAACCGCTCAGCCCGGTAACAACCGTAAGCGTGTTGCGCGGAATCTCGACGTCGATATTCTTAAGATTATGCTGGCGCGCCCCGCGCACTGAGATTCTGGTAATAGCCATTTAGATTACTGTCTGAAGTCCTAGAACGAAACCCAGGCTGGATTGTCCTTCCGTAATGTCGACAGGTTTGCAGAAGTATTCGACAGTAGGAGTGCGTAGCTCTACTCCGTATTTTACTACAGGTAGTTCTGAGTGCGGAGCATCTGGGTGGTCACTAGCGGCGGACGCAAAGGCAGGTAGATTGAAGAAACCGCTAGACGAAAATCAGGCTGCCGGCATCTGAATACTAACTTATAAGGTGATTGATCGTGATTGCGCTCTTCATGCCTTTGATTCTCGGCTTCACCGTGGTTGCCTCGGTGGGCATCGGCGTCTTCTCCGCCTACGTAGTGGTTTTTGGGATTCTTGAGGCATGCGGCCGAGCGTCACAGATGATGCGGCCAGCCGAGGCTCGTCCGCGGCTCATGCTGGTTCCCTCGCAGAATCACGCCAGCGGCGACTAAGAGAAACCATCTGGCTTGCAGCAGCGACCGTGTGGAGCGGGCACTCATGCCCGCTGTTTTTACCTCGCGCTTACTCTGTTTTACCCTTTCTATCGCTCCTCGCCTCTTACTGCCCCGTTCCGCTAGCATTTAAGATCTGCACGGCGGGAGTAGCCGCATCGGTCACAGTAATCGCACTTGTCCTCGTCCCTACGCCGCTAGGCGTGAAGGTCACATTGAATGTGCATTTTGCATTCCCCGCCAGCGTGGAACCGCAAGGTGTGGATCCTCCGGATGCTGTGCTGTAGTCACCGCTCCCGGTAATCGTTGGACTCACCGAGGTGCTCAGATTATTGGTAATCGTAACCGTCTGCGCCGCGCTAGTAGTGGCGACAGTCTGAGCGGCAAAAGTTAGGGTGGTCGGCGCAAACGTTAGTGGCAAGGCCGAGGTCCCTTTGGTGTCCAGAACCTGCTGATTTACAGCAGCGCTATCTGTGAGGACCACTGCGCCATTGATTGTGCCGCTAGATCCCAGAGCCGGCGAGAAAGTCACATTCAGCGTGCAGGTTGCCGATGCCGCAAGCACAAGGTTGGCTACGCAGGGCACGGTTCCGGTTCCCGTGGCAGTGAAGTCGCCGGTGGTGGCAATCGTGGTCAGCGTAAGCGAAGCGCTGCCGCTGTTCTTCACGGTAAGCAATTTGGCCGCGCTCGTCGTTCCAACTGCCTGAGTGTTAAAGCTCAGCGTGCTAGGAGTGAAGGTGAGCGGCGCAGTAGCACCACCCGACCCAGTACCGGAGAGGCCCACAAGTTGCGGAGAGAATCCTGCGGAATCGGTAATCGTTACCGCTCCGTTGATGCTACCGTTGGCGGTGGGCGTGAACGTAACTGCGATATTGCACTTCGCCTTTGAGGCCAGCGAAGCGCCGCAGGTGGTTCCACTTGAATTCGTAGCATAGTTGCCGCTGGCACTGAAACCGAAGCTCAAGGTACTGCTCTCATTGTTGGTCAGCGTGACCGTCTTCGCGGTCGAAGTTTTTCCCACCGTTTCGGTTCCAAACGAAAGCGTCGCCGCGCTCAGGCTCAACGGCAAGCTCCCAGTCCCGCTTAGCGAAACGGTTTGCGGAGAATCTGGCGCGGTGTCGCTGATGGCCAGCGACCCTGTAATCGATCCTGAGATCGCAGGCTTGAAGTTCACATTCACCGTGCAGGATGCTCCCGCTGCCAGGGACGATCCGCAGATGTTGCTGGCGACCGCGAAGTCTCCAGTTGCGGTGATGGAATTCATGGTGACGCTTGCGGTCCCGTTGTTCTTCAGAGTGATGGATTTATTCGCGCTGGTCGTATTCACCAGTTGCGAGCTGAAGCTCAGCGTCTGCGGCGTCGGAGTGACGATTGGCGCACTTGCCACCACAAAAGGTAGAGCGCCGTAAGCAGCACAGGCCGCGCCCGATGGAAAATTCTCCACAAAAATCTGCTGTGCGCCTGGGGTGGCCAGATCGCTGGAAATCATCGCCACCGTAATTTTGCTGGAATTCACGAAGGTCGAAGTGCGGAACAGATTATTCACAAACACTAGCGTGCTGGAAGTAAATCCAGTGCCGTTGAGAGTCAGCGTGAATCCGCCGCCCCCTCCCACCGCCGCCGAAGGACTAATGCTGGTTAAGGTCAAAGGCGTGGTAGTCGTGCTGTAGTCGGCGGTCACCAGCAACTCGTCATTCATGGTGACGTTCTGCGGATTCGCGTTGCCGCTGAGATTGTTTTGCCACTCGGTGAAGGTCCAGCCGGCGTTCGGCGTCTCAGTGAAGGTCAGCAAGCTGCCCCCGGGGTAGAAACCATCACCTGTCGGAGAAGGGGGCACCACGCCGATGCTTCCCGCGCATTGCTCGTTGGCGTAATCACTCAAGTAGTACTGCGGCGTCAAGGTCGCCGTGTAAGTGGTCGAAGAAGATGGCGCTGAGATGTTATGGGTGATCGCGCCCGAATCGCTCCAACTGGAGAAGACGTAGCGGGTGTTGCCGGTCCAGGGCCACTGAGTCTGATCTACGCCAATACTGTGCGTGCTGCCGACGTTCCATTGTCCGCCACCGTAGTAGAACGCATTGAAGCTGATGGGATCGGGCCAATAACCACCGTCCACGATCACGTAGTCGTTGTTGTCCTGCGGATTCGTCGTAAACGTGTACGTAGGCGAAGAGGTTGGAGCGAAATACGTAGTGGTGTTAATGGGATTGCCGGTGTCAGGCACATAAAACGTTTTTGGATTTATGCTCAATCCTCCCGACAACCAGTAGGGCGAGTTGATGTATTGGTAAAACGTCTCGCCGGAGTTGGGCGTCGCCGTGAATGTGACCTGCTGCCGGGCGGTATAGTAAACGCCACTCTGGCCGGGATAGCTGACTGCCGCAGGGTTCGCCGTGATGGTTCCCTTGTTCTGATAAGCCGTCATCGTATAGGGCACGATCTGAATGAAGCTCGCCATGTAGACCGTGACCGCAGGGGAAGCCGCTGGAAACGCCAGTTCACCGTTTCCCGGTAGAACAGTGATCGTGTGACTCTGCGCGCCGTTGTCGTTCCAACGACCGTAGGTGTAATAGAAGGTCGTCGCAGTGGTGGTACCGGCAATCACTCCAGCCTGGCTCTGCGCGTTGGTGGCAACATTGAGCGTGTGGGTTGAAAAGAGTGGCCAATTGTAAGTTTGTGGCGTCGTAACGGTCGCGCCGTCGACAATGACCTGCAGTCCGGGAGGGTTAGTTGTAACGGTAACTTCGGTCGGCGCGAATCCGTAAAGGCGGCGGATCGCATCAATGTCACCAGAGGAATAGCCGACCGTATTGGAGAGCGTCATGCCCGCTGGAATGGACTCAAGCACGGGTGCGCCGTTCTTGCTGAAGTTCAAGGGGAAGTAGTGCATGACGGAACTCCAGTCATACAGGGTCAGGGCCTGCATGTCGTCATACTGGATTGTCGAATCCTGAAATGCCGTATTGACCATGTTGTTGAAATTCACGGTCACATAAGAGTTACGGTCGGGCCGCGATTGCTCGTGCCAGAAGCCGGTAGCATGCCCCATCTCGTGCAGCAAAGTTGAGACGGTGCACGTTCCCGAACCCCAAATCTGCTGCTCTCCGCCGATCATCCCGATGTATGAATTGCCTTGTCCGCTGGTGTCACTCGGATTGAGGTTGAAGTCCACGTAGTTCGCTTCAGTGGTGTGCGCCACCCACTGGATTTGCCCTGAAAAAATTGAGTTGTATGTGCTGATGGCGGAATTGATGTTGGTCACATCGCCAGAGGCGGGATCGATAATATACGGAATCTGAAACACCTTCCCCAGCAGCGGCCATCGATATTTCAGATAGGAGAGGGTTCCACCGTCGGTCTGTAAAGGCAGTGCATAGTCGACGTGCTCCAGAGCGATGTCGCCCTCGGTTAGCATTCTTCCACCCACCACCTGGAAGCTGACCTTGCGGCCGCGAAAAATCCCCGTGGTCACTTGGGTGGGCCGTGCACCCTGGGCTATGACCAGTGTCGAAATCGTCAGGAAAACGAATGTCAGGACGGACATGAAGCGGCGGGCGTTCGCCATCTGCAAACCTCCGAATCAGCGATGAGAAAACTGGGGAAGTCAGGCTGTGGTTGGGGGAGTCCTTCCTGACCTTAAGAAGTTTGCCCTCGACTGAATACAGATGTCAAGGTGCAAGAACTTGCAGAGAGTAAGGTTCCTATGCCGCTTCCCGGCCCTTGCGAGTAAGGGTTGCTAACCGCAGTAATCACGAAGAAGTGCCGCGGAAGTCAGCAGAGAAAATCGCGCCGGTGCACAAAACCGCACCCTATTATTGCGGCAACGGCTCTCTGGGTGTGGCGTAGTATCCGGCGCGCGATTGTATTTTGTAATTCCCCTTCGACTTGATTTCAAGTTTGCGATAGGTGCCATCGAGTTTGGTGTTCGTCGAGGTGTAACCGATGCTGTACTGGCTGCGGAGTTCAGCGGCGATCTGGTCAAAGGCTTCACGCAGTTTGTCGAACTTGTTACCGACGTTGATGACGCGACCGCCAGTCTGTTCGGTAAGCTTTCTCATTTCACCCTCGCCGCCATAACCCATTCCCACCGAGCCATAAAATCCGCGGTCGGCACAAAGCAGGACGTAAACAATGGCGTCGGCCTTTTGTGCGGCTTCGATGGCATCTTTAATTTTGAGCTGGCTGCCTTCGTCCTCGCCATCGGTCAGCAGGATCATCGCTTTTCGGCCAACCTCCTTAGCCAGCATGTCATGCGCAGAAAGATAAACCGCATCGTAGAGCACGGTTCCCCGCTGGGACCCGGCAGTTGGCACCGGGCCGCCGCCACCGCCGGGAATACCCACGGAAGTAATTCCGGTATTGATCTTCACTTTGTTCATGGCATTCTGCAGGCGGTGCACGTCGCGCGTGAAATCCTGCACCAGCGAAGCATCCACGTTGAAGTCGATGACGTAGGCTTCGTCTTTGTCACTGAGAATCTGCTTGAGGAAAGCTCCGCCGACTTCCTTCTCCATGTCGAGCACGCGCAACTGGCTGCCCGAGGAATCGATCAGCATTCCAAGCGTGAGCGGCAGATTCGATTCGGCGGTGAAGTATTTGATGGTCTGGGGCTTGCCGTCTTCGAGGATCTCAAAATCGTCCTTGGTTAAGTTCGGAATCAGGGCGCCGTGTTTATCCTTGACGTTGAAAAACAATCCGACAACATTCACGCTCACCTTCAGCGTTTCGGTGGGACCCTGTTCGTCATCCGATTTCTGAGTATCGGGCTTCTGGACATCCGGCTTCTGGGTTGGGGGGGCTTGGGCCGCGGGCGTTTGGGAGGCGGGTGCCTGAGCCGGCGTGGCGGGTGAATTCTGTGCCACGGCGAAGTGCCCGGCCGCCGCCAGAACTACAATCGAGAATAGAATGGATCGAACAGTCAGGATCGAGAATCTTTGCATCGCGGATAATTTCAACATGCTGGAAATCCCTCAAGGGGTATTTGTTAGTCTAATCCCTAGAGTTAGATGCGCCAAACGGACCGGTTCCGGCATCTTACGGATTCCTGAGCTGGATTTTATTGTTGACCAGACGGCGGATGGCGTCGGCTACCATATGAAAACGACTGGACGGAATTTGTGAGCGAAAAAATGGCGGTGAACAAGACCACGCAATGGCGCAATGCGGTCTGCAGGACTTCCTTATTTTTCGCCTGCCTGGCGTTCTCCTGTGCTTTAGGCCCTGTATCAGAGGCGCAATCCACTGCAGCATCCAGTGCTGACGCCCAAACCCCACAGCCCAAACCGTCCCAAGGGGACGCCATTCCCGACGCTCCTTCGGCAGTGCAGCCGCCTTCTACGACGCCCGAAGCGCCGCCTATTCCCAGGCCTGAGGAAAAAAAGCCGGTGGAGCGCGATCCTTGGACCAACCAACCGGTCACCAAGCCGGTAGCAACTGACACGGCCCCAGCCGCGGGCGATGCAGCCGGCACGCCTGCGATGCCGCCGGTCAAGACGGTCCCCCCAGGAAGCAGGCGCTCTGCCGGTGACGATCAGTTGCAGACCCTGATTAAAGTGCATACCAACTTCGTGCAAGTTCCTGTCACGGTGAGAAATCGCGACGGTCGGCCCGTCGATGGACTCTTATCCACCGACTTTGTGGTGAAGGAAAATGGCCAGCCCCAGAAGCTGACATTCTTCAGCGCTGATCCATTTGCCCTATCGGTCGCGGTGGTCTTGGACTTGGGAATGCCCGATGCAGCGGTGCAGAAAGTCAATCAAACATTCTCATCTCTCGTGGGGGCGTTCGCGCCGTACGACGAAGTGTCTCTCTATACCTACAGCAGCACGGTAAGCCAGATTTACGACTTCGCAGCTCCTACCCAAAAATTGACGGCACTGCTCAATCAGGTGAAGACGGAACGCGGCCGCAACAACGGTCCCCCGGTGTTAAACGGCCCGCTGGCCAACGGTCCCATGGTTAACGGTGTTCCAGTGGGAAGTCCGACAGAACCGGTCAATACTCCGCCTAAGGAAGCACACGTACTGAACGACGCCATATTGCAGGCGGCGCTGTCGCTGAGCAAACGCGAGCGCACCCGCCGAAAGATTATTTTTGTCATTAGCGACGGCCGCGAACTGGGCAGCAAAGCCAGCTATAGCGACGTGCTGCGCCTGCTGCTCTCGAACGAAATCGAGGTAAAGGCGGTCGCTGTTGAAGGAGCCGCACTGCCGGTTTACGGCAAGCTTGAACGCTTACATCTTCCCGGCCAGGGCTACGGCAACTTGCTGCCAAAATACACCGCTGCTACGGGCGGGGGCGCGCCGTTCACTGAACTTTCCCGCAACGCGATTGAAGACGCGTATTCGCAGGTGATGAGCGAAGCCCGAAACCAATACACCCTAGGCTACGCTCCGGCCCGTCCGAAGACGCCGACCACATCAGCCTATCGAAGTATCGAAGTGCTGGTGGCGAGGCCCGGGCTGAAGATCTCTGCCAAGGACGGATATTATCCCGCGCCCGCCGCGCGGTAAGCGTCTGAGCTACCCGCCGGATCAGGGGTCACCTGAGTAACCTGCCGGGCATCTGCCACGTGTGATATAAAAGCCCGAAGCCCCCAAAGGGATATTTTTGCGCTGGAAGCGCCCGTAGCCGAGCGCGCTCCGCCGCTTTTTTGAGGAAAGCCTTGAGTTTCATCAACTTCGCAGCCCGCGAGATTAACTGCAAAATCGTGTATTACGGTGCCGGCCTGGGCGGCAAAACCACGAACCTGCAGGTGATCTACCAGAAGACCGCGGAACAGCAGAAGGGCAAGATGATCTCGCTGGCCACGGAGACGGAGCGTACGCTGTTCTTCGATTTCCTGCCCCTCGATCTGGGCAACGTGCGCGGCTTCAAGACCCGCATCCATCTCTATACGGTCCCCGGCCAGGTCTTCTATGACGCCAGCCGCAAGCTTATTTTGCGCGGCGTGGATGGGATTGTGTTCGTCGCGGACTCGCAAGAGCAGCGAATGGACGCGAACGTCGAAGCTCTCGACAACCTGATGTCGAACCTGAAAGAACATGGCTACGACTTCAACAAAATTCCCTACGTGCTGCAGCTGAACAAGCGCGACCTGCCCAATATTCTTTCCACCGAAGCCCTGAGCAAAGAATTGCGCAAGAAGAACGAGCCTGTGCTTGAAGCGGTTGCCTTCCAGGGAACCGGCGTTTTTGAAACCTTGAAAGAAATCGCCAAGCAGGTGCTGACGGAGTTGAAGGCGGGCGGGTAGGCAAGCACTCACATTTTGAACCGACGCGCTCTACTTCCCCCTTCAATTTTTTAACATCTCAATTCCATTCTTGTTCCCCGGGTTGATCTCCACTGATTTTTCGTAATTCTTGATGGCCAATTCTTTTTCGCCATGTCCATGTAAGCTTCGGCGAGTTTGTTGCACTGCGGATACCCCGATCTTGCTGCTTTCCTCAACTGCCTTGATCCGTCCACATTCACCACGACCGTATAATCTTTCTTCGCGAGCGACCCCGTGGCGTCGATCACCGCTGCCTAGGTGAACACAAGCGAAGTCGGCTTCTGTCCTGGCGGCGCCTGCTGAATGCAAAGATTGAGCAAGAGAGACAGAAGAGACAGCAAAGCCAAAGCGAGGTGTTTGATCATTCGAACCTCTGGGTAACCTACGAGGCTTAATCGCGGACGTTTGTTGCACATTCAGCCAACGCGGGCCGTGACAGTATACTCGTGGGCGTGATAGAGGTTAACTTCCATGAAGCAATCCTCTCGATCTAGCTCTGTTCCCGATTGGCAAGCCCACGGCCTGCGCATCATTCGCAGCGGCGAACTCAACTCCAACACTGCGCAAACTCCCGGCATGACTCGAGCTGAAGCAATCTCTCACGCCAGCGTTGGCGCGCGAAAATTGTGGGCAGGAACGGTCGTGGTGCATCCCAATGCCAAGACCGGACCACACCATCACGGAGAACTTGAGACCGTAATTTACGTGGTGCGAGGCCGGGCGCGATTTCGATGGGGAAATAATCTGGAGTTTGTCGACGAAGCCGGGCCTGGCGATTTCGTTTACGTGCCGCCCTATGTTCCGCATCAGGAGTTAAACGCGCGTAAGGATGAACCGGTCGAAGCTGTCATCGTACGCAGCGGTCAGCAACCCATCGTGGTCAATCTCGATATTCTCAGTCCTGAAGATGTATCCAGCGATCCCGTCGACGATCCGTTTCACTCCACGGGTGGCCGATAGCCGACGCTGATTACGGCGTTCGCTGTATGTTGCCCTTCGTGCCGTTGCAGTAACCTCACAGGAATCACCAGAGACATTCGTCTTGCCGCCTGACACAGACGCTAAGTCTGGCCAGAATTCGGCAGCAAGACAAAAGCTGCTCCTGTTCGCCCGGGGCAATTGACACTCGACCGTTTCTTTGCTGCCGCATTTCGCCCTGTGAATGATATGGATCATCCCTCCGTCGAGAGTCTTCGCGATGAACTCGAACGGTTGATGAAAGAGCACATCGAGGTGACCCAGCGTCGAACTTTTCTCGGCATTACCCCCGAAGAGGTACTGCAGGAAAAACAGCGCCTGGAGCGGATCCGGGAAGTTTCCGCGGAGTTTCTTGAAGCCTTGAAGAAACTACGCCCATAGATTTCCACTGCTACATCGCTTAAAATCGTGGCAGTTTCCCCAGCGCTTGGCCGATTCTCCCGCTGAAAGGAAAGTTTATGGCCGAAAAACCCAGTGTCACCCTTCCGGGCACCGTCGACAAAGTTATTCCTCCCGCGACCGCGAATGATCCCGAAAAAGCTCAAATCACTGTTGAAGGGGCGGACGATTTATACAAGGACTTGCGCATCGAAAATACCCTCACCACAGAAGATGGAGAAAAAGTCCGTTTGAAGAAGGGCGCCGAGGTCGAAGTGACGGTGGAAGCCGCCCCTCAGGCCACGACGAAGGCGAAAAAGTAAGGACACCTTTTCACTGACCTTCTGACAATAAACTCTTCGAAAATTGCAAAAGAAAAAGGCGCCGGAGTTACCAGCGCCTTCCTGTACTCCAACCAATCAAAAGCTGATTTTCAAGATGTGCCCGCTGTTACCCACGAACCATCCGGCTTGCGGATTGGCAAATGCGACTGCCCAATAGCCGCTCACGTTGGGCAAGCGATACCAAGTCTGTCCCTCATCCGGAGTCCAAGCCGCGGAACCGGAATCGAAGTTCGGCTCAGTCTCCGCGGTGACTACAACTGTTCGATCCTGGGAGCCGGCTTTGCGAGTTCCGAAGGTCATGCCGTTGGCGTAAGCCAGGCCGAAAATCGCTCCCTGCACTGGCGGTTTGGTCGTGAGAGTCCAAGTCTTACCGCCATCATGGGACGTCGCCGCCTCGGCGTGAGCGTTCGTCGACAAGTCTCCTCCGCCGACAATTCCGTTCGAAGCATCACGGAATGCCACCGAGAATCCGCCTGCGCTGGCATTGCTAGCCAGCGGAGTATCGTAGGCGTTCCAGTTGTCACCGCCGTCGGTCGTAGCCAGAATTCGCGATACGGTTGCGCCGCCCGTGGTAATCCACGCATTATTTTCGCCCTGGGTAGTGATGCAGGTGCCGCTGGAAGAGAAGGAAAATTCCCCGGGAAGCGCCGGAGGCATATTGGGCGCAATCGAGAACCAGTTCTCTCCGTCGGTAGTGCGAATATCAGGGAAAACTCCGTTGACGCCGTCGCTATGGGCGATGCCGCGGTTGGGTTCAAAAAAGGCAAAGCAGTCATAAAATGCGCCCGCTTCTTTATTCATGAATTGCTGCTGCCATGTCGCACCGCCATCTGAGGTTTTATAAATTCGAAAATCCGGAGTGAAGTTTCCGATCGACATCAGGTAAGCGACCTTATCGCTGACGCCTTGTACATCGCGGAACTGCAGCATCTCTGCTCCCGGCACCTGACCGGCATGCCAGGTAGCGCCGCCGTCGGTGGTTACGGTGTAAGTGCCTCCGGTTCCCGCGGCCCAGACGATGTTCGCATCTACCGGGCTCACGGCAATCAGTAATTGTTCGGTGCCGCTGCGCTGATGAGTGAGGGTAGGTTGTTGCACCTGGGCAATGCTAAAAGTGGAGAAACCAATGAGAAAAAACAGGAGAGAGTGTTTCATCGGGAGAGTCCTTCAAGACGTGGATTGGTGGCGTGCGTCAGTATAGGAAGGCCGGAAAAGCGTGTCAATCGGGCGAAGTGCCGGGCAGCGATGGTTGATTTCAAATCACGCGAGACCCAATGCCGGGATTCCGCATCTGAGAAACAGGAGAAAAACATGAAAGCGGTTGTTTTGCATGCCTACGGTGATGCCTCTCAGTTGCATTACGAAGACGCCGAAGTTCCTAACTGCGGTGAGGACGAAGTGCTGGTCAAAGTTCGCGCCACCAGCATCAATCCCATCGACTACAAACTTCGCAGTGGCGCGGCTAAGGCAAGAATGCCGCTGGAACTTCCCGCAATTCTAGGACGCGACCTTGCAGGAGAAATCGTAAAAGTTGGGCGCAGCGTAAATAAGTTTTCCGAAGGCCAGCGCGTGCTGGGCCTAACCAATCGCACCTACGCAGAGTTCACGGCGGTAAAAGCCGATGTGCTCGCCATCATTCCCGAAGCCCTGAATTTTGAACAGGCCGCAGCCCTCCCTCTGGTGACTACCACTGGGGCGCAATTGATGGAGCGCGCCGTGAAGATAAAGGCCGGACAAACCGTTCTTGTGACCGGCGCTTTGGGTGGCGTGGGGCGAACCGCAGTGCACGTGGCTCGACAGCACGGTGCGCGAGTTTTCGCCGGAGTGAGAATGTCAGAAAAAGTTAAGGCGGGCGAGCTAGGCGCCGATCAGGTTGTCGCCATCGACAGCGAAGAAGAAATCAGTCGAGTGAAGGATCTTGACGCAATTGCGGACACGGTCGGCGGTGAGATCATTCAAAAACTGCTGCCGGCTCTTCGCAAAGGCGGAGTCTTGGGATCTGTGCTCGGTGCCCCGCAAGGCGCCGATAAATTTGATATTCGCGTGGAGGCATTTATGGCGCAACCCGATGCGGCGCGCCTTCAGCAACTGGCCGACGATGTTGCCCGCAAAGAGTTTTCCATTCCGATCGCGAAGACTATGAACTTGAAGGACATCCAGGAGGCACACCGCCTGGCCGAAAAGGGCGGCCTCGCGGGAAAAATCATCATTATTCCCTAACCGTCGTTCACGAATCCAGATAACGTATGCTGACCGAATGATCCCAGCGCATGCCTTGACGTTACTATTTTTCTGTCTGCTGCTTGGCTTCTGCAACGGACTGCGGTCGTTGACCGCGCCCGCTGCCGTTGGTTGGGCGGCGCATCTGGGCTGGCTGAATTTTGCCGGCACGCGATTTTCTTTCCTTCACAGCCGTACGACATTAATCGTGTTGAGCGTGTTGGCGGTGCTCGAACTTATCGGCGATAAACTGCCGCAGACTCCGCCTCGCACCGCCCCGCTCGGATTAATCGCGCGCCTCGTTCTCGGAACGTGGTGTGGCATTGCCCTTGCCATGGGTAGCGGACAAAGTTTTCTGGCTCCGGCGGTTGCCGGGTTCCTGGGTGCACTGGCGGGCACCTTTGCTGGTTACAACGCACGCAAGACGTTGGTGCACCAGTCTCACCTGCCGGATTTAGTGGTTGCGCTGGCAGAAGATGCCATCGCGATCTCCGGCAGCCTGCTCGTCGTCTCACACGTGCTGTAGGCGAAAAAAAGGCCCCGGAAGATTGCCCGGCGCCTTGAACGAAGAGGCTCGCGAGATGCGGTCAAGCGAGTCCGACGAATTGAACTAAAATTATTTACTCTCCGCGATGGGAGCTGCTCCCAGATCCCCACGGCGGCCGTTGACAGCGGTACGGGCTGCGCGCACGTTCGGCATATTGGCCGCGGCTGCGCCATAGCGTTCCAGCAAAACCGGCGCCATCGTATTCTCCGCTTCCTTCACGAAAATCATTTGATTTTCTGAGGCCATGTCGACGCGGACAAAATCCCCAAGTTTTACCTGGCCGGTGGCTACCAGATTGGCCAGCGGAAACACCAGGTGGCGTTCAATCGCCCGTTTCAGGTGGCGAGCTCCGTAGCGCGGATCAGTTCCCTCCTTCAACAGAAACTGTTTCACGCCCGTAGTGCAGTTGAAGACAAACTGGTTTGTGCCCGCAGCCATCAGCACGCGCTGCTGCACCATGCCGAGTTCGATCTCGAGAATCTGCGCCAGATGTTCATCGCGCAGGGTCTTGAAGACCACCGTTTTGTCGATGCGGTTCATGAATTCCGGCGTAAACTTGCGCCGCGCCGCGTCCACGGCCGTACGTTGGATCTTGTCGTCAAAGCTGTTATCAACTTCGACCGCCTTCGGCGCGAATCCGAATCCACCGTCCACCAGATTCGTCATCTCGCTGGCGCCCAGGTTTGAGGTCAGGATGATGATGCACTGTGAAAGATCGACACGGCGGTTATCGCCAAGCGTAAGCGTGGCCTTATCCAAAATTCCCAGCAGCAGTTGCCACAGCGAGTCGCTGGCCTTCTCGATCTCATCGAACAGCAGGATCGAAAGCTTCAGCTTCTCGGTGAACCACTGATTCAACGCTTCCTGGGTCAGCAGCGGGTGAGTCTCGCGATGTCCAAGGTATCCCGGAGGCGAGCCAATCAGCTTTGCGATTTCATGCGAATGCTGGAATTCAGCGCAATCAATCTTGATGCAGGCATGGGAATCGCCGAATAGCGACTCGGCCATGGCTTCAACCACGCGGGTCTTGCCGGAGCCGGTCGGCCCGAGAAAGAGCAGGTTGCCGACGGGACGGCCAGGCGCGTTGAGTCCCGCCAGAAACATCTGATAGATCTCCGCGACTTTTTCCACAGCCTGATCTTGACCGACGATGCGGCGGCGCAACGCTGCTTCAAATTCTCCCGCATCGGCGCTGCGGCGGTTCGGATCGAGCACTGTAGCCAGATTCGTTCTCATGATTTGGTTTCTTCTCTCTTGTCCCAAGCCGTTGTCTAGGCCTTGTCTTACCGTTCCCCGGTTACCCTCAGACTTGACTGCTTTCGTCGGTGACAAATTTTGTCATCCGAAAACAGCCGCCCTGCCTGCCCTCACTTGTTCCGGGGGCTGCCCTTGAATAAGCAAGCCTTTGGCCACGCGCTGCGCTTTCCGCCACCAGCCCAAAACCCCGTTTCTAGCGGGACTTAGGTGGCCGGCGGCAATATTAGAACAGCCCTTCCCCAAGGGGAAGAGAAATACTTTGCGCAAGGTGGAAAAGCCACTGTACCGGCCAGGTTTTCGCGCCGGCGCCTCTAATATTTGATTGTGGATTTCGGAAGAGGCATCTCTCCGGCGAACCGACACCTTTTTCCTCGCCCAAAACAGTAGGGGATGACCGGGAGTAACTAGCCGCGCGCGGCAACGCACGTTAGCATCGCGATCAGGGTTTTCCGGAGGAACTTGTGCGCCGCTCTTCTGTCCTGACTGTTACCGCCATCTCGTGTGCCTTATTTGGAATCGCTGCCGTCCGCCTCGGTTCGCAGTTTTCTTCCGCCTTCGCCGCGCCGCCGCAAGATGCCCATCTGCAGCCCATCGTGGCTAAGACGATACCCGCCGAAAAAAATCCGGCTGGCGCGCTGACTCCTCTTGCTTCGCCAGTTGAGATCTACACTGCCAAGCGCGGCGATACCATTCCTGCCGTTGCCCGTCAATTTCTCAACCGCACTGCGTACCTTACCTCCTCGGAGCTGGGCGATGCCATCCGTCACAGCAATGGCGATCGCTCGGGCAACATCCTGAAGGCCGGTGAACAAATCACTATCCCCGGAATTCTTCCCGCACCCATCGTCGAGAAAACTATTCCCGTGGGCAAAGATTTTGAGGTTCGCGCCATCTACCTTACCGGCATCATGGCTGCCAGCGATCATGGCCTTCGTATCATCCGCCACTGGCGCGAGGTTGGCGGCAACGCCGTGGTTTTCGACATTAAAGATTCCGATGGCAGCGTCACCATTCCCTTCGAACACCCGTTGCTGGGCAAACATCAGGTTTACATCCACGACCTGCCTAAGTTCGTTCACTTCCTGCACTCGGAAAACATGCATGCCATCGCCCGCATCGCCATGTTCCGCGACGAGCGCATGGTTGTAGAGCACCCCGAACTCGCCGTGCAGTCGCGCAAGAACAAACAGGCTTGGCGCGAGAATGGCAAGCTGGTTTGGACCGACCCATCGAATCCGAAGGTGCAGGATTACGACATCGCGCTGGCCAAGTTCGTAGCCCAGTCCGGCGCCGACGAAATCCAGTTTGATTACGTCCGCTTCCCGGCGGAAGGCGACCAGAAAGACGCCAGCTTCGTCTATCAGTCTGAGCATCCGGATGCCGACAAGGGTGCGGTGAGCGAAAACAGAACTTGTGGCGATGGGCACGGCCTGGCCGATGCGAAGCAAGGAACTGCGACAAAAAAAGCGGAGTGCAAAGCCGCAACTAGTCGCGGCTACCAGCGCTCCGACGTCATTACCGCATTCCTGCAAAAAGCCTATGCCGAACTTCATCCCACTGGAGTGCTACTCTCCCTCGACGTTTTCGGCGTGATGGCGTGGCAACGGCCCGTCGATCTGGCCCACACCGGCCAGGACATCGTCGGCATGGCCAAGTACTGCGACGTGCTCTCGCCCATGATCTACCCCTCCCACTTTTTTGGCATGGATAACATTGAGCATCCCGGGGACGCGCCCGAACACTTCATCGGCGAATCCATGCAGCGTTTTGAACTCATCACCAAAGGCAGCGGCGTGGTCATCCGGCCTTGGCTGCAAGCCTTCCGCTGGCGGACCAAGACCTACTCGCCGGAATACATAAAGGTGCAGGTGGCCACCGCCAGGGAAAAAGGCGGCATTGGATTCTTATTCTGGAACGCCGCCAACGACTACTCCAAGCCGTACGAAGCCATGCCTGAAATGAAGGCGGCTGATCTGAAAGAGGGATTGAAAGAAAAGTCGAAGTATCTGCGCGGGGATGAACTACCCGCTGCCCCTGCGAAGGCAGCACTCGTGCCCGCCGCCCTTGCCGTCCCAGGCTCTACCCACTAAAAGACCTCGGGACGAAACCGCCGTTTGAAACATCAGTTAACGATTTCCTCGACTTTATCCTTCGGGGAAATCGAATTCTCCAATCTCGGGTAATCACCCTAGACTTCAATAGCAACTGTCCTGCTCCCCCTTTCATCCTATTGACGCTGCAAATAGGGGAGTCTTACCGGTTTATGAACATAAAAAAGCTTCTGCCAGCGGGCCTTGGCCTGCTTCTGCTCGTCGTGATTCAGGTGGGATGTAGTTCCGTGAGCCAGACCACCACTACGACGCCGCCTCCACCAAAGATCGTGCCCCAGATCACGACCTTCAGCGCCAGCCCGACCGACGTAAATAGCGGTCAGACATCCACCATTACCTGGGCCACCAGCAACGCCGCATCAATCACGATTTCACCCGCCGTTCCGCAATCGGACGATGCAGGCCCGCTGCCCACCTCCGGCAACTCCGTGGCACCCATCATTGGCACCACCACTTACACGCTAACCGCGACTTCTTCGGATGGTACGACCGCCACCCAGACTCTTACCGTGACGGTTCCCTTTACGTTGAGCTTGAGCGTCTCACCGGCAAACATTACGGCGGGCAGTCCGGCCCAGGTGTCGTGGCAGATCACTGGCGGCACTGCCACGGCTCTGACGATCGATAACAATGTCTGCTCGGCTTGCACCTTGCCTTCATCCTTTCAGACGGTGAAGCCGAACGTGACCACTACCTATACAGCCACCGCGACCGCGCCGGACGGCAGCCCCATCACTGCCTCAGCCAGCTTGACGGTCGCCGCTGCGCCCCCGGGCAAGATTAAACACATCTTCTACATGCTGCAGGAAAATCGCTCCTTCGACATGTACTTTGGAATGCTGCCAGCCTATCGCACGACGCGATTGGCTGGCGCTGGTATCACCGACTCATCAACTATCGACGTCTTCAACCCTTCCGTCACGCTCACCAACATCAATACCGGCGCAAGCGTAACGCCTTTCCATGAGACCACCGTGTGCACCGAAAACCTTACCCCGGCATGGGACGAAAGCCATCACGACGTTGAGCTTAAGGGCGGAGACTCTGCCTGGTTGAACCCGCCCCCGCAATACGTTCCCAGTGACTTCAGCAACACGGGCTTCCTGGATACGACCAACAACGTAGCCGAGCAATACGATCCCAATGGCACGCGCGCCATGGGCTACTACGATGGCACCGACCTGCCGTATTACTACGACCTAGCCAGCTTCTTCGCTACCAGCGATACCTGGCACTCGCCTATTCTGGCGAACACCGTGCCCAACCGCATGTACCTGATGGCCGCAACTTCGTTTGGCCACGAATACCCCGACAATACCGGTCACCCGCTATATGCCCAGCCTACGTTCTTCCGCGCCATGAACAACGCGAACGTAAGCTGGCTCTACTACTACAAAGACGGAATTTTCCTGGCGAACTTCCAGGATTTTCAAGACCCTACCATCGGCACCAAGACTTTCCCCATCAGCGATTTGCTTTCGCGTTTGGGAGGGACTTGCAGCGGACTTGCGTGCGATCCGGATAAGGCCTTGCCCGAAGTCATCTTCATCGACAGCGCCTCCGGCAGCAGCGGCCTCGACGAGCATCCTGACAACAACATTCAGTCCGGCGCCGCTTACGTGCAATCGATCATTAATGCATTGATGAATAGCGATGCTTGGCAGGATTCCATCTTCATCCTCACCTTCGATGAAGGCGGCGGGCTTTACGATCACGTTGCGCCGTTCCAGGTACCTCTTCCTGACAGCTACGGCCCGGGGCAGTGTCCTGATGTTAATAACGGATCTGTCGACTATTGCAAGACGGGCAAGATTGGCGGCACCTTCGACCTGACCGGAATTCGCGTTCCGCTGATGGTGATCTCTCCCTACGCCCAGCCCAACTTCGTGTCCCACGTTAACCGAGACTACACCGCGATCCTGGCATACATCGAAAAGACCTTCAACATTCCATCGTTGACCGCCCGCGATCAATACTGGCTCGACAACCCGCAATATGACATGAGCGAGTTTTTCGATTTCAGTACCCCGGCTTTATTCGCACCGCCAAACGGCGCCCACAGCCCAACGTGGCCGCAGTTCCTGTCGGTGCAGCCGACCACGGGAACGTGCAACCAGCAATTGGAAACTGGTCCTTAAAGTGTTGCTGGCTGGAGATGCCGCTCATCTTTGACACAGACTTTCCCGGCCTACAGGCCGGGAAAGTCTGTGAATATCCGCAAACGGAGCGAACAAGCTCCTCGAATTCCGCTTGGCCTCGGCTATAATGTCCTGTAACGCTGGTTGGTTCGCGCCTCGTCCCGCTGCGGTGCCAGAGGAAGATTCAGCCCTCGTTACCGAACGCTGGTTTAATTAACACTAGGGCAGTCGCAAGGAGTTCCGCATGGCGATCCAGAAGTCGGAAAATATCTGGCACAACGGCAAGCTCATTCCCTGGGATCAGGCCACCCTTCACGTGATGTCGCACGTGGTGCACTATGGCTCTTCGGTGTTTGAGGGCATTCGCTGCTACGCGCCGCCCTCCGGCCCGGCCATCTTCCGCGCCAATGAGCACATCGAACGCCTGCTGAACTCCGCCAAAGTGTACCGCATTGACGTCGACTTTACCCACGAGCAAATCGTGCAGGGCATGCTGGAAACCGTCGGCAGCAATGGCGCGTGGCCCTGCTACGTGCGGCCGATTATTCTGCGCGGCTACGGCGAGGCGGGAGTGAATCCGTTTAACTCGCCCACCGAGGTGTACATCATCAACTACCCGTGGGGAAAATATCTGGGCGGCGAGAATGACGGTTGCGATGCCTGCGTATCCTCCTGGACGCGCATCGCTCCTAACACTTTGCCGGCGATGGCAAAGTCAGGCGCGAACTACATGAACTCGCAGCTCATCAAGATGGAAGCCATCGTGAACGGCTTCGCGGAGGGCATCGCGCTCGACATCAACGGTTTCGTCAGCGAAGGTTCCGGCGAGAACGTTTTCATCGTGCACCGCGACAAGCTGATTACCGCTCCGCTGGGCAACTCCGTGCTGCCCGGCATCACGCGCGATTCTGTATTGCAGATTGCTCGCGATCTCGGCATTCCCATCGTCGAACAGATGATTCCGCGGGAGATGCTTTATATCTGCGACGAAGCTTTCTTCACCGGAACCGCCGCGGAAGTAACGCCGATCCGCACCGTAGATAAAATCAAAGTGGGCAAGGGCGGGATCGGTCCAATCACCAAGTCGATTCAGAAAGAGTTTTACGCCATCGTGCGCGGTGAAAAACCCGACCGCCACGGCTGGCTCACGGCAGTTCCAGTAGGCAGCAAGCAACCGGTCGCGGTGTAAAGATTCGTTTGAACGGGCTTTTGTTTTGCAGGCGGATTGTTCAGTGAACTTTCAGAACGGGCCCTTCGGGCCCGTTTTGTTTCCTTGGCCTGACAGATGCCGACTTTCATCCCCAAGGAATAGACGAAATCGTCCCGCGAAATTTAACCAAATCTGTAGGCCGAGACGGTTACGCCCATTACCCGGTCGCTGAAGATTTTTTCTCCCAAATCGTCCCCTGCCGCTCCCGCAGCCACCGTCAGCGGCAGCAGATGTTCCTCGCGAGGATGCGCCAGGCGCGCATGAGGCGCACTCTGCCACTGCTGCAACTTCTCATTTCGTAAATCAGCGCCCGGCGCACAAACAGCATCGCTCAACCACTTATCAAATTCGTCCGACGCAGGGCCGAACTGATCTCCGAAGCCGCGCAGGTTGTGGTAACTCATGCCGCTGCCCACGATCAGGATTCCCTGCTCGCGAAGCGGCTGCAATGCGCGGCCAACTTCGAGATGAACCCGCGGATCAAGTCCCTGCTTCAGAGAAAGCTGGACGATCGGAACTTCAGCCTTGGGATAAACCACCTTGAGCGGAATGAATACGCCGTGATCGAAGCCGCGCGACGGATCAATGCGCGCAGGAAATCCTGCTTGCTTCAGCAGGGCAGCAATCTGTTCCGCCAGCGCAGGCGAACCGGGCGCGTCATAGCGCAGTTGATATGTGGCCGGCGGAAAACCTTGATAGTCGTAGATCAAAGACGGACGCGCCGCTCCGGTCACCGCAAATTCCGGCGACTCCCAATGCCCGGAGATCACCACAATCGCCTTGGGTTTAACCTCCAGCGAATCGGACAGCGATCCCAGCCACGCTCCCATCTTCTTCCACGTGTCCGGCGGATTCCACTCCATGAAGAAACATGGGCCGCCGCCATGCGGGATGAAGAGTGCCGGCATTTTTGAGGAATGTTTTTGACTGCTCATACCATCTCCCTAAACGCGCAAATGCAATGGTAAGGCACAGCTTTGAAAACTGTGCCTTCCAGGTTTTCGCATCCGGTTGACAACTTACTCTGCGCTCTTCGGAACTGCAGCTGCAGCCGTATCGAAGCCGATCCTCGAATGCGTCCCGTCGCAGAACGGTTTGTTGGTGGAAGCCCCACAACGACACAGGGCGATCTTCTCTCCCGCTTCAATCTTGTTGCCGCTGGCGTCAAGCAGCGTGACTTTCCCAGCAACGATATAGGGACCTTTGGGCAAAATTTGAATCGTTGGATCCGACATTGTTTCTCCTTTTGAATTTTATTTGATGCCAAATAATTTGACCGGGACTTACTTTCCGCGGGCGTCAAGGCTCCACGGGCCGGTCCCCGCCGCCGCGAAGAAGAGCGCGCCGCCCATCATCGATAGATTCTTCATGAACATCACGAACTGCATCTGGTGCATCAGCGGATCGGAAACCGCCCAGAAGTTGTGCAGCATCGGAGTCACGCCGGCCAGAAACAGAACCAGCAGCCATGCTCCGATCTTGGCGCGGTAGCCCAGCAAAATGGATAGCCCACCCGCCAGCGCTAACACTCCTGAGAAGGGAACCGCAATCGAGGCCAGCGGTACCCCCTGCGACGCCGCAAAGGCGATGGTCTGATGGGTAAAGTGCATGGGCCCTGACATCACAAAAATCAGGCTAAACAGGAAACGCCCCAAGAGTGCGATGGGCGCCAGCGTTTCACGCGGCACCGCCAGGGTCTGCGCTTGGGAAGAGTGGGAACGAGCAGAAAATGTTGAAGTCGCGGCCATAATCGTATTCTCCTTTTCAGGTTATTCCGTACTGCCGATTGGATGGCGCTCCCCTTGCAATGGTTACAATGAATAACTATTTAACCTTTACATATCGATAACTTTAGAGTAACCTAGTAACCATGACTTCCTCTCGAAAGTCGGCTCTTATCCCCTCCCCTTGCGCCATCGGAGGCTTGCTCGAACTCTTGACGCGTCCCTGGACTCTCCACATTCTCTGGGCACTAAGCCATGACGGACCGTTACGCTTCGGAGTTCTGCGCAAACAAGTGGCGGGCATCTCTGCCCGCGTGCTCACCGAACGCCTGCGCACGCTCGAAGCGGCCGGCTTCGTCTTCCGTCACTACGAGCAAACCATCCCACCGGCTGTGACCTATGGCATCACCGACCGCATGAAGGACATTGAGAAAGTGTTGGCGCAATTGGAAGGGCTGTCACAAAAATGGCGAGGCCAGGGCGTGACGTCAGGCGTGGATCCTGTCGCCTCACCTGAGAAGAGGGTTGGTGCATAACTTTCCTGATTGCGGGCGTTTGCGCTGACAGCCGACTGCATCTTGCAGAATTTTGCAGAACACTATTGATTTTTTTGGTGATCGTGCAGAGAAGTTTGCAAATTCTTGCACAGTTTTTAGTAACCAAGTGTGAATATTTCAAGAACCTGCCAATAGACCTTGACGCGGCAAAATAGCCGTACTACACTTCGATTCCCCCCAGTTATTTCCACGCATTTTACATACCGTGGACACGCCCGCAAGAAGCAATGCTTCTAGTTTAGGCAAGATTCCCGATCTGGTTTGGAGGCTTTTATGATGTCGCGCACTTTATCGCTGAAGGTGTTGGGCGCTGTGTTCATTTTGGCATGCACAGTCACCAGCGCCGCTGCCCAGAACTACACCCTGGGCGCCTCCGTCACCGGCCTGGCCTCTGGCGTCAACCTGAAACTGGAAGACAACGTGGGCAACGAACTGATGTTCACGACCAACACCACTCTCACCTTTGCCAGCACGTACGCCAGCGGAGCGAGTTATTCCGTCACCATTTTTGCTCAGCCGGCAGGCCAGACCTGCACATTGGGAAGCAACGCCAGCGGCACCATCACCGGAAACACCACAGTTGCGGTCACTTGCGCCGCCTCCGGCAATTACACGCTGAGCGCCGCAGTTTCAGGGTTGGCCTCGGGAGTGAACCTGAAGCTGAAAGACAATGTGGGCAATGAACTGATGTTCACCACCAATACAACTCTTCCCTTTTCCAGCACCTACGCTAACGGGGCCAGCTATTCGGTCACAATTTTTGCCCAACCCGTCGGTCAGACCTGCACCCTCGGAAGCAATGCCAGCGGCACCATCAGCGGCAACACGACGGTCGCGGTCACCTGCGCTTCCTCCTCCGGCAATTACACCATCAGCGTTGCCGCCACAGGCTTAACCGGAACACTGGTGATGCAGGATGACAAGTCCGATAATCTGACTTTCACCAGCAACAATACCCAGACCTTCGCAACTTCGTACGCCAGCGGATCGAGCTATACCGTCAGCGTGAAAACTCAACCCACCGGACAGACCTGCACTCTCGGAAGCAATGCCAGCGGCACCATCACTTCGAACATCACCGTGACGGCCACCTGCACTGCGAGCACCACGAACTACACCATCAGCGTGGCGGTCACGGGAATGACTAGCGGCACGTTCGTTGTGAAGGACGATAAACTCGATAAGTTAACCTTCACCACAAACACGACTCAGACCTTTGCCACTTCGTATGCCAGCGGATCAAGCTATACGATAAGCATAAACGTCCAACCCGCCGGCCAGACCTGCACCCTGGGCAGCAACGCCAGCGGCACCATCACTTCGAACATCACCGTCACGGCCACTTGCAAGGCCAGCACCTATAAGGTCAGCGTGGCCGTCACCGGGCTTACCGGAACGCTGAAGGTGACGAACGACAAGAGTGTGACGCTTACTTTCACTACGAACAAGACCCAAACTTTCTCCACCGCATACACCAGCGGATCAACCTACAGCGTCACCGTCACTTCTCAACCGGTGGGACAGACCTGCACCCTCGGCAGCAATGCCAGCGGAACCATAACCAAGAACCTGACCGTCGCGGCTACCTGCACTACGAATTCCACGAATTACACCATCAGCGTCGCCGTCACCGGTCTCACCGGAACATTGGTAATGCAAGACAGCAAGAGCGATAACCTAACCTTCACCACCAACAACACGCAGACGTTTGCCACTTCTTACGCCAGCGGTTCCACCTACACCGTTAGCGTGAAGACGCAGCCTTCCGGCCAGACCTGCACGCTGAGCAGCAACGCCAGCGGCACCATAACCTCGAACATCACGGTGACTGCCACCTGCACCACCAACGTGGTGAACTACACCATCAGCGTCGCGGTCACCGGTCTCACCGGAACCCTGGTGATGCAAGACAGCCAGAGCGATAACCTGACCTTCACCACCAACAACACGCAGACGTTTGCCACTTCTTACGCCAGCGGTTCCACCTACACCGTTAGCGTGAAGACGCAGCCTTCCGGCCAGACTTGCACCTTGAGCAGCAATGCCAGCGGCACCATCACTTCGAATATCACCGTGACCGCCACCTGCACCACCAATGTCGCGAACTACACCATCAGCGTCGCCGTCACGGGCCTCACCGGAACATTGGTGATGCAAGACAGCAAGAGCGACAACCTGACCTTCACCACCAACAATACGCAGACGTTCGCTACTTCCTACGCCAGCGGCTCTACCTATAGCGTCAGCGTCAAGACTCAGCCTTCCGGTCAGAACTGCACGCTGGGCAGCAATGCCACCGGCACCATCACCTCGAATATCACCGTAACGGCTAACTGCGCTACATCAGGCCCCACCATCAGCGTCTCCGTCACCGGGCTCTCGGGAACGGTCGTTTTCGAAGACGATAAGGGCGACACTCTTAGCTTCAGCAGCAACTCCACCCAAACCTTTGCCAGCACCTACACCAGCGGCGCAACCTACGTGGTGAGCGTTACCAACCAGCCCTCCACGCAGTCTTGCATTCCCACCTACACCACGGGAACGATTACCTCAGGCATCACCATCGCTGCCAGTTGCGCCACCGGATCGACGCGAGCGCTGGGCACGATCAGCAACGTTTCCACGGTTACCTGTCAAGGCTACCGGTTCACTCAGCCAGCGGCTTGTCAGCAGATGACGGTTTCCTGTCCCAACGTCGCCGACGTTCAGGTCTACCTGAAGACAAACACTCCCAGCCCTTCGATCGGAACCGTTACCTGGAACACTGGCACCGACGGCAACGGCTTGTACGACAGCATCTTCACTTATGGCGCGCAATATGCCATTCAGCCCGTCTTGAACGCCGGGTACACCACCGTGGAAATCGACTGGGGAACTCCTTTCAACAGCAATCAGCCGGATGGTTGGGTGTTGGGTCCGGGCGGCACGCTCGCGGCAGCCTGCCGGTACGCAACCGTTACCCAGTGGATCTACGACAACATTCAGAAAAACAGTAGTCAGCCCATGTGCGCTACCGGAAACAGCGGCGGCGCCGGAGCGCTGGCCTATGCCTTATCGCAATACAATTCTGGCAGCGTTCTCTCCATGGCCGAAGTCACCAGCGGCCCACCCGCTGGCCGTCTCGACTGGGGCTGCGGCTGCCAGCAGGGCAAACTCTCCGTGCAGTGCGGAACCGCTACTACCCTGGGAACATGCTTCGGAAACGCCGACGCCCCAGTATGGGATCCGGCTTACAACCCAAGCGCCACCACAGGAGTCTGCACGGCTGCAGTGAACGGTACGCTGCCGCCGGGAGGACTGAATTTTTTCCTGGGTGATAGCGTGGAGGCGCCGGGAGCGAACTACAGCTTCCCGCACACCTTCGTGAATGTGCTCTTTGGCGCCGCCGATAACAGCTCTGCCATCCCCATTGGTCAGGATTGGTTGAACAATATCACCACCTCGAAAGCTCAGGCGTGTGTTCCGGGCGGCGTGCACTCAATGGCTAATACCCAGACGGGCGCAACCCAGATCGCTAACGACCTGATCAATTTCTGCAAGATACAGTAGCCAGAACAAAACGTTAGTGGTTGACCGATCGCCGCAAAAGGGTCGTTACCTAGGTCATCTTGGGTAATGACCCTTTTCAGTTCATCATACGGAGAGCGTGGAGGCCAGTGCCTCCCAGGAAATCTCTCCGATGAATATCGACGATCTGCTGCGCATTGCCACGGAACGCAAAGCTTCCGACTTGCACTTGAAGGTTGGAAACTATCCTCACCTACGGGTTGACGGCGAACTCGCTCCTCTAACCGAACAACCACGCGTGACCGCCGAAGATATGCTGACCATGGCCTTCAGCATGATGTCGGCGCGGCAGAAACAAAAATTCAAAGAGACCACCGAAATCGACATGGCCTATGGCGTTGCCGGCCTGGGACGATTCCGTGTGAACATCTTCCAGCAGCGCGGCAACGTTGGACTGGTGTTGCGCGTCATTCCCACCAAGATTCGCGCCCTGGATGAGTTGTTCCTGCCCAAAGTCGTAGAGCAGATTTGCGAAATGCCCCGCGGACTTGTTCTGGTCACTGGCGTTACCGGCTCCGGTAAATCAACCACGCTGGCGGCCATGGTGGATCGCGTCAACTCCAGCCGCGCCGAACACATCATCACCATCGAAGACCCCATTGAATTCTTGCATCGCGACAAAAAGGGATATGTAAACCAGCGCGAGATCGGCGTGGATACGCCCTCGTTCAGCGCCGCCTTGCGCGCTTCTCTGCGTCAGGATCCCGACGTAATCCTGGTCGGCGAAATGCGCGATCTGGAAACCATTTCAACCGCTCTGCACGCTGCAGAAACCGGTCACATGGTCTTCTCGACCCTGCACACCCTGGACGCTGTAGAAACCATCAACCGCGTCATTTCAATCTTCCCGCCGCCCGAGCAAAAGCAGATTCGCCTGCAGTTGGCGGCAGTGCTTCGCGCCATAGTCAGCCAGCGCCTGGTCCGCCGTTGCGACGCTGAGGGCCGCGTGCCCGCCGTCGAAGTAATGATCAATACGGCCTTCATTCGCGAATGTATTCTCGTGCCGGAAAAAACTCGCTCGGTTCGAGATGCGATTGCTGCCGGCACTTCGCAATACGGCATGCAGACTTTCGATCAGTCGTTGTGGGATTTGTTCCAGGCTGGCTTGGTCAACTACGAAACCGCTCTGGAAAACGCCTCCAACGCCGACGACTTCAAGCTGCGCATGCAGGGTATCGCATCGACCGCGGACATTTCGCGCCAGTCGATGCAATCGGCTGGATTCGGCGGAAGGTAGAAGAACCGCCCCGGACTTCAGGCTACGTGCGTCAGCCTCAAGCGTGGCCGGCCCGCGCTCTCCTAAAAGCCTTCGCTTCATCCCATTTTTCCGCACCGGTCCGCCCGAAAGCTGAAGACCGAAGCCCGATTTTGCGCTATCGTTAGCCCATGGCGTTTGCTCGTCCCAAGAAGAGGTTCTATTCCGAAGACGAACTCTACGAGTATGCCGTAGGAGCCCTGGCCCGCCGCATGCGTACCGTCGCAGAGTTGAAGCGGCTCTTTCGTTCGCGGATCGAAGATGCCGAGTCGGAGTACGGTCAAACGCTCATCGAGTTAGTAATTTGCCGCCTGAAAGATCGCGGTTATCTAAATGACTCCCACTACGCCGCCTATTTTTCCTCGCTGCGGCGGGATAATCAAAAGTTTGGACGCCAGCGCATTGTCACCGATTTGAAGATAAAAGGCGTGCACGGAGACGTGATCGAGAAGGCAGTTGGCGCGGCTTTTGAAGGCGTCAGCGAAGAACAGCAGGCACGCGAATATCTCCGCAAGAAGCGTCTGGTCAAACCTAAAGATCAAAAGCAGGCGGCTCGCGTCTTTCGCCAACTCTCGCGCGGAGGCTTCGGCAGCAAAACCATCTTCACAATTCTGAAAAAATGGGACGTAGATGAAGAAACTTTGAGCGCCCTCGAAAGCGAGAGTTCCTGAGAACCCCAGGTCCGACTGCCCCCGAATTTGGGACGCCTCGAATATCCACTTGGCAACACGCGTTTCAAAAGCGCATACTGCAAAACGCCGTTTCCCAAAAACATTTTCTTCAGGAGGAGTTTATGACATTCAGCTTCAAGACTATCCTGGCTGCGGCTCTACTCGCTGCCGTGCCCGCAGCGCTATCGCAAGATGTAGGTGCGGATGTAAAGCAGACCGCCAAAGACACCAAGACCGACACCAAGAAGGCTGCCAAAAAAACTGGCCAGGCAACCGAAAAGGCCGCCGATAAAACCGAAGACGCCACCAAGACCGCGGCCCATAAAACCGGGCACGCCACCAAAACTGCGGCAAAGAAGACGGCCGCCGGCACCGAAAAAGCCGCCGACAAAACCGAAGACGCCACCAAAACCGCCGCCCATGACACGGGCCACGCCACCAAGGTTGCGGCGAAGAAGACAGCCGCCGGCACGGAGAAAGCCGCCGACAAAACTGAAGACGCCACCAAAACCGCCGCTCATGATACCAAGACCGGCGTGAAAAAAGGCACGAAGGCGACTGGCAAAGAGATGAAGAAGGCCGGCGAGAAGACTGAAGACACGGTGAAATAGTAATCCGCACCTTCAACCGGGGACACAGCGAAACATAGGGACCTCAGCCTGTGTTTCCCTGTGTCCTCTGTGTTTATCTCCCGCTTTATGCCGGTGCTAGAATCAACTTTCATCCAAACTATGCTGACTGGCTCGGAAATCCGCCGCAAGTTTCTCGACTTCTTTGTGCAAAAAGGGCATAAGGAAGTGCATTCGTCGTCGCTCGTGCCGGCGAACGATCCCACCCTTCTGTTCACCAACGCCGGCATGAACCAGTTCAAGGACGTTTTCTTGGGGCTGGAAAAGCGCGACTACGCCCGCGCCACCACTTCGCAAAAATGCGTCCGCGCCGGCGGCAAGCATAACGATTTGGAGAACGTCGGCTTCACCAATCGACATCACACGTTTTTTGAGATGCTGGGAAATTTTTCCTTCGGCGACTATTTCAAGAAAGACGCCATCGCCTATGCCTGGGAACTGATCACTTCGAAAGAATGGTATGCCATTGATCGCGACAAGCTTTACGTAACCATTTTCAATGGAGAAGGCGGCGTGCCGCGCGACGCCGAAGCCTACGATCTGTGGGCAGCGCAAGGCGTTCCTCAAGAACGCATCTTTGAGATGGGATTGAAAGACAATTTTTGGCAGATGGGGGACACCGGCCCCTGCGGCCCCTGCAGCGAGATTCACTATGACATGGGCGTCACCGCCTCCGATCAGGGCCATACTGACTGCAAGTTTCCCTGTGATTGTGGCCGCTATGTCGAGATCTGGAACCTGGTCTTCATGCAGTTCGACCGCGATGCCAGCGGCAAGCTAAATCCTCTGCCCAAACCGTCGATCGATACTGGCATGGGTCTGGAGCGCGTAGCCTCGGTTCTGCAAGGCGTGATTTCGAATTACGACACCGATTTATTTACGCCGCTGATCAAGCGCGCTATCGAATTAACCGCAGCTGAGACCGTGACTAAGGTCATCGACTGGAAGCCGCCCCAGCATGGCGCTGCCTCCTTGCGAGTAATCGCGGATCACTCGCGTGCGGCGACGTTCTTGATCTCGGATGGAGTCTTGCCTTCGAATGATGGCCGGGGCTATGTGTTACGGAAAATAATTCGGCGGGCAATCACGCACGGAGGCTTGCTTGGGCAAACGAAGCCCTTCCTGCATGAGATGGTTTTCGCAGTCCGCGATCTGATGCGGGATGCGTATCCGGAGATTGTGGAAACGGCAGGG
Organism: uncultured Acidobacteriota bacterium; assembly: GCA_963758565.1. Lineage (GTDB taxonomy): Bacteria > Acidobacteriota > Terriglobia > Terriglobales > Acidobacteriaceae > Sulfotelmatobacter. The sequence goes on from CAVWVX010000004.1 coordinate 895,335, forward strand.
CGCGCGAGCAAGGTGGTCCTGGCAGAGGAAATACGGTTCGCGCGCACACTGAGCGTCGGCCTCAAGGGCCTAGAGAGCTACCTTAACAATAGCGATTGGCTTCGTTCCAGCTATCTCGCGAGTCCGCAGTACAAAGCCTTATCCTTTCAGGATAAGGCAAACGTGCATTCTGGAAAAAACGCCGCATTCGACGGCCACACTGCGTTTGTCTTTACATCCACCTATGGGATTCCCCGAGACTTCATCGAGGATTTCTGCAGAGATAATGATGTAATCTTCGATAGCCATGGGTATGAAGAGGCTCTCGCAAGAGATCAGGCTCTTTCCCGCGCCTCCTGGAAAGGTGCTGCCAAGCAGACCGCGAACCCTGCCTACCAACAGCTTCCCAAATCGATCTTCGAAGGCTACCGTCAAACCCGCTCGGACGGCTGTGAAGTTCTTGCCATCATTCACAGCGGCCAAGGTGCACCAGAACTTAAGCCCGGCGATTCCGGCGAAATTATTCTCGACCATACTCCCTTCTACGCCGACTCCGGCGGCCAAGTCGGCGATAAGGGCTGGTTTTTCTCCGACGATCACAACACCGTTGTCGCCGATGTGACCGGCTGCTATTCCCCAATTCAAGGCGTGCGCGCCCACCAGGCAACTGCGAAACAAACAATTCAGGTGGGTGACAAGGTCGATGCCGTAGTGAATACCGGCATCCGTAATTCAATCATGCGCAACCACACCGCCACGCACCTGCTCCACGCCGGCCTCCGCGAAATTCTCGGCAAGCACGTCAAACAGGCTGGATCGCTGGTTGCCCCCAATCATCTGCGCTTTGATTTCTCGCACTTCACCGCAGTCGAAGACGAAGAACTGCAGGATATTGAGGACATGATCAACAAGGAAGTTCTTCGCAATCAAAAAGTGGAGACGCTCACCGATGTTCCCATAGACGAAGCCATCAACAAGTATCACGCGATGGCGCTCTTCGGCGAGAAATATGGTGATAAGGTGCGCGTGGTGCGCATCGGCGATTTCTCCACCGAACTCTGCGGAGGCACGCACACCTCCGCCACCGGCGAAATCGGATTGATCAAAATCCTCAAGGAAGGCAGCGTCTCATCCGGCGTTCGGCGAGTAGAGGCCGTCACCGGCGAAGGATCGCTCGCGCACTTCCGCAAAGATCACGCCTTGGAAAATTACGTCTCCACCGTCGCCTCCCATTCTGAAGCCGCATCACCCTCGGAAGCGCTGAAGCTCGAATTGGACAAGAGAGACTCCGAGATCAAGCGGCTAACGCGCGAACTGGACCAGGCGAGGATGAAGTCCGCGTCCTCGAGTACAGCGAACATCGCCGATCGGATCAAAGACATAAGAGGCGTGAAGGTTCTCACCCATCGCGTAGACAACCTGGAGCGTGCTCAGTTGCGCACCCTGGTCGATCAGTTGCGCGATAAAATCGTTTCCGGGGTGGTGGTGTTGGGTTCGGCGTCCAATGGCAGCGTTTCACTGATTGTTGGCGTCACGAAAGATTTGACCTCCCGCGTGCAGGCGGGTAAAGTGATTGCGCCTGTGGCGCAGAAAGTTGGCGGCAAAGGCGGCGGCCGTCCCGATCTGGCCGAGGCTGGAGGTAAAGACGCTTCTGCCCTGGATGCCGCACTGGACAGTGCTTACCTCGCGGTGGAGTCCCTTTTATCATGACGCCTGAGAGCAATTCTCCGATCAATCCGCCGGAAGAACGTTTGAAGTTTATAAAACACAACGGCCATGCCATCTATCTGATCGATTTCCGCTATTGCTCTGCAAAAGAACTGCTCATCCTTCTCGATCAGGTACGTGCCGATATTTCGCGGCACGAACCTCACTCAGTCCTTGTACTTGCCGACTTCACCGGCGCCGAGATCGACAAAAACGTCGCCACACGCGTAAAGGAAATCCTGGTCCTCGACAAACCCTACGTAAAACGTTCCGCTTGGGTGGGTACCGAGAGTCTTCCCCACGTTTTCTACGAACACTTCAAAAGTTTTTCCCAGCGCGACCTTCCGCTTTTCGCTTCGAGAGAAGAGGCAATGGACTGGTTAGTTGCCGGTTGACGCGATAGCATTGACATGGCTATTTGCAATAGCTATCCTTCACCTATGCAAGTAAGCGTGGCCGACGCCAAGAATAAGCTTCCTCAATTGATCAAGGCCGTCGAAGACGGAGAGCCGGTGACTATTTGCCGAAGAGGCGTTCCCGTGGTCGACATCGTGCGCACGAAAAAACCCGCTCGAAAACTTCCGCAGTTTGGAACTTTGAAGGGGAAAATTAAGATCATCGACCCCGATTGGTGGAAGCCGATGACGGATGAGGAAATAGAAACCGTTTTCGGCGGCGGCGAATAGCTTGCGCGTCCTTCTGGACACCGCCGTTTTGATCTTCGCAGTCGAGTCCCCGGATCGCCTGAGTCATCGTGCTCTATCCATCTTGAAAAACCCTGACAACGTGCGTGAATTGAGTTCGGTTTCACTGACCGAAATCGCCATCAAAACTACGCTCGGTAAGCTGCGGTTTTCCGCCGACATTGCGCGACAAGCTGTCGATGACATGGATATCCACATCCTCCCTTTCACCGCTCAACACGCCTACCGCTTGTTTGAACTTCCCGCGCATCACCGCGATCCCTTTGATCGTCAAATCATCGCGCAGAGTCTTTCGGAAAATATCCCTATAGTTACATCGGACGAGAAATTCAAGGCTTACCAGGAAATCAAGATTATCTGGTAACTACAACTTGCAGAAAACGTCTTAGCTTCTCCACCTCAACGTAACCGGCCCCTGCATGGGATGCTTCAGTTCGCCACCCGTGCGTTTCGCTTCCAAATGCGCGGCCTTTAACTGGAAATACCATTTCGCGGGCCGGTCCGCGTCGTCGATTAACATCAGATGCGGATTGTGCTTCAATCCCTCCGCCTGCAGTTCCATGGTGCGGCGGTCCTGCTCCACAAACTTGGCAAAGACAAACTTCAGCAACTCGGCCCCGAAGGGCAGCCAGCGGAAGATGTTCCACGCCGCAACCACGTCGATGCGGCACTGATTGCGCGTAATAGGAGTTACTGTTGTGAGCGATGAGAACCAGTACTTCCCTGCTCTTATCGTTTCCCGGCGCAGGTTCGGCAGAACGAAGTCGATCGTCGTAGTAATGGAATCGGCATCCGCATACAGCCGCAGAAGCCTATAGGGCGCGGAGTTTGAGCTGGGCGTGTGCGCGCTCATGCGAAAGCCATTTGGAATCGGCTCAAAATTCTTCGTCTTTTCGTGGATGCTATGGCGGCTGCGCCACCACCATGCCTGGTGAACAAATGGCCCGTGTGCCGGATCCATTAAACCGATGATGCCGTGATCGATGCTCACCGGCATGTCGGCAGTCAGATAAGCAAGCTTGAACTGCTCGCTGAATTTCTCGATCACCGGCGCAGGCTCGGGAGCTTCAACCGGCCTGCTGAATCCGGCGCTTTGAGGCGTTGGATCCGGCAGATAGACCCACAGAAAACCGTCGCGCTCTTCGCACGGATAGCTCCCCGCGTAAATGCGATCCACTTTCAGATTTTGCTCTGCAGTGAGCGAAGGAATCAGCTGGCACTGCCCGCTGTGCGCGTCAAATTGCCACCCGTGATAAGAACATTCCACATTTTTTCCATCAAAGTTGCCGCAGTGCAGCGGCATGCCACGATGGGGGCAAGCGTCACGCAGCGCAAATGCACGGCCCTCCCCATCGCGCCCTAAGACCAGTGGAATCTCCAGCAGCAGCGCCTTATAAAGTTGATGACGATGAACGCGATCGGCGGGCATGGCCCGGTACCAGAAGCCCGTAAGCATGAGCGTATCTGTCGACCGGCGTTGGGGAGATTCTAGTTCGGGCATGGGTTGGGATGATTTATTTTCAGTTGCCGTTTCAAAAACCTATGCTAGCATCCGCAAAGCGTTTTCAGCGCGCTGCGAGTTTCAGCGGAGTGATCTCTATGGAATTCATCGGCCATTTTCGCAGATTGACACCGGTGCAACGAAATACTTTTATTGCTTGTTTCCTGGGTTGGTCGCTCGATGCCTTCGACTTCTTCATTCTCACCTTTTGCGTCAGCGCCATCGCCACCCAGTTTCAGGCAAAAGTTTCTGCCGTGGCGGAGGCAATCTTTATCACTCTGGCCTTTCGCCCTGTCGGTGCCTTCCTTTTCGGCATGATGGCGGACAAGTTCGGACGCCGTCCCACGCTCATGATCGATATCATTGCCTACTCGATATTTGAACTCTCCTCGGCATTCGCCCCCTCCCTGAAAATTTTCCTGATCACGCGTGCCTTATTCGGAATCGCCATGGGCGGCGAGTGGGGCGTGGGCGCGGCTCTCGCCTTCGAAACCCTGCCCGCTGAGGGCCGCGGATTCTTCTCCGGAGTGTTGCAGGAAGGCTATGCGGTCGGCTACCTCATGGCTGCCTTTGTCTTCGGCACCGTCTTCCGCTTCGTAGGCTGGCGTGGAATGTTCATCATCGGCGCACTGCCCGCATTCCTCGTAATCTACATTCGCAGCAAAGTGGAGGAGTCTCCAGCCTGGGCGCAAGGGCAGGTCGCCAAAAAAACAGAACGCCATCTGAGCAAAGATATCTTCACCTACCTTGGCACTTTTGCTTTTCTGGTGGTTTTGATGTTTGCTTTCAATTCTTTCAGCCACGGCAGTCAGGATTTATATCCCACATTCCTCACGAAAGACCATAAGTTCACCCCCCAAACGGTCGGGTTCATCGCCATCGTCGCCAACATTGGAGCGCTCTTGGGGGGAATTTTGTTTGGAACCTGGTCGGAAAAAATCGGACGCCGGAAGGCCATCGTGATTGCGGCACTCTTATCGATTCCAGTGATCCCGCTATGGGTCTATTCGCACACCGTGCCCATGCTCGCCTTCGGCGGGTTTCTCATGCAATTCATGGTGCAGGGTGCGTGGGGAGTCATTCCGGCGCACTTGAATGAGCTTTCGCCACCCGCCGTCAGGGGAACCTTTCCCGGTTTTGCCTACCAGTTGGGTAACTTGCTCTCTTCCCGCAATGGCGTTGTGCAAGCTAAGGTTGCGGAACAACGGTACGGTGGAGTTTTCGCTCCAGTGCTGGCCTGGACTCTTTTGATTGTGGCGACGCTCGTAGCCATCGTAACCGCGAGCGGCCACGAACGCCGCGGAGTGGACCTATCAAACACCACCTAGCACACCATTCGCCCACCTAACTTGCGAACGCCACTTTCTCTGTGGCGGCGGCTGCTTGGGCTGCTTCGAAGGCGCGCTCTTTCTCCCCTACTTCATCGAGTTGAAGATCCTTTGTCTCCGGTGAAAACCACAGGCTGATAAAGGTCATTGCCGCACCCACCGTCAGAACCACCGCTGGGGATAGCCACATATCCTGCTTCTCCACCGAAGCGATAAATGGAATCTTGTGCGCCCACCACACATAGGCGCTGAACCACGCGCCCAACAATGCGCCAGAAGAGTACCCGAAACCCACACCCGCGGCCCGCCGCCGCGTGGGGAAGCGCTCGCAAAGATATGCCGGCACAACTCCCCAGGCCAGTTTCAGCATAGCTGCCATCACCGTGCCCAGGATCGCCATTCTAAGATTGTGCGCGATCGCCGCATGATAGAGGACGTAGAAGACCGGTATCCCAAATACCACCAGAAAGGCGCAGTACCATTGCGTCAGAATCTTTCTGCCCGTTTTGTCCGACAGCCAGCCATAAAAGTTGTACCCCAGAAACGCCATAAACAAAGCAAAACCGTAGATCAGGCTGTAGGTCGTCGTGTCGAAGCCGCGCCCTTTCAATGTCAGGATGTTGGGCAGGAAGCCGTACACCGAATAGTCCGTAAGGAACAGCCCGGTCATGAAAAAGAAGACTTGCAGAAAATCGAAAAGTTGCGGCGGCTTAAACAAGCTGAGGAACGGAGACTTCTCAATCTTTCCCAGGGCTTTCGTCTTCTCAAATTCCGGCGACTCGTGCAAATTCTTGCGAATATACAACGCCAGAAAGACCGGAATAACGCCGGTCATGAATACGATTCGCCAGCCATAGGCAATCATGGTTTCTTTGGTCGTGAGGTACGAAACCAGAGCGAACACCAGAGACCCGAAAACATACCCCAGCGGAAATCCGGATTGGATGAATCCGCCGATCATTCCCCGTTTTTTCTGCGGGGCGTATTCAATGGCGAAGGTGTGCCCAACCGCATATTCGCCGCCAAAGAAAATTCCCATCACCAACCGCAACGAGCAGAAGATCACATATGACCACACGCCGATCTGCGCATAGGTCGGCAAAAAGCCCCCCAACAGCGACATCAGGCCCACTCCCCCGATGGTAAAGACCAGCAGGAACTGGCGGCCCATCTTGTCGGCATAGCGCCCAAACAGCGCCGAACCAATGGGCCGCGCCGCCATGGTGATCGAATAGGTAAAGACGATCACAATGTACTGCCAGGCTGCACTGCCTTTGGGCGAAATGAAAACTTTCACCAGAATAGGCGCCATGATCAGAACCAGCGCCATATCGTAGGCGTCCAGCATAAAGCCCAGAAACTGCGAAATCATCGCCATCTTCGCGTCTTTTGATAGAGATTGTTCTGCGCGCATAAAAACTCCTGGAAGGCAGAAGACAAGACCTGATGCGGACAAAAGATATATCACCGGAATGAGGATTGACCTGCGACGTACGTCACACGATGTTGTGACGGTTGACCAGTCCCATGTTTGCCGTAACCATTGGTGCGGGTAGGCCGTAAGCGGATTTCATCGAAGCTTTAAAAACAACACCCGCCCCTGCCGCTAGGCAAATCGATTTTCTAGGGGGTGTGCAACTTTTGGCACACTGCCGGTAATGGCACAGAAGACTCATTGTCACGGCAACATTCCTGTGATACCGTAGGTGAAATTTCACGCCTTCGTAAAATAATTTCAGGGCCCTATAACTGATTCGGTCTGCGCAAGCGCGTGTGGGGTAGCGCCACTATGAAGGAAACAATCGATTCCACCTCTATCCAGCATGCGGACGAGGAAAATTTTGCCAATCGCAAGCTGATCCGCCCCGCCCTGCCGCGTGTCGACCACAATCACGGCAATCACAACTCCAACCACGCCCAGGGATTGGAACGTCGCGACCGGCAAGAACGCCATGATCGCCCTGAGCGGGGGTTTGATCGCGGTGACCGTAGTGGAGAGCGCCCCATGACAGCCGGCGGCGGCCCTCGCAAAACCGCGCCTCCTGAGCAGACCAATGCCGAGAATTTCTATTACCAGAAGCAGATGCAATCCCGCACGCCCATGGTCATCGTGCTGCAGGATGGCGAAGAAATTCACGGCGTCATCGAGTGGTACGACAAGTGTTGCATCAAAGTCATCCGCGAGGATGGCCGTCCTAACTTGATGATCTACAAGCCCGCCATCAAGTACATGTTCAAAGAGGGCGAAAACGAACGGTAAGCCGAATTCATTAATTGATGAATTGAGTAATTGTGATTAGGCAATTGAGTGATTGATCTCAATTTCTCTAACCGGTAGAGAAGAAATTCTTTAATTTCCCAATTACTAAATTACACAATTACCCGATCCCACCTCTCTCGCTCAAGCCCGTTAACGCCACTGATGCTCCCGATTGACAATCTCCCATATCTCCCATAGCATCAATCACTTGAAGGACTATTCTGAGGCCTTTCGCGGGAGCCGTTCGTGATCAAGCTCGACATTATCAACGAAGTGGTGGCTAGGACTGGTATCACCAAAACCAAGGCCGAGTTGGCGGTGGAAACTGTCTTCGAAACCATGAAGAAAGCCCTTGCCCGCGGCAATCGCATTGAGTTACGTGGCTTTGGCGTCTTCAATGTTCGCCCCCGCAAAACCGGCATTGGACGGAACCCGCGCACTGGCGCCGAAGTTTCCATCCCTCCCGGCAAAGCCGTCCGGTTCAAGCCCGGAAAAGAATTGCAGTCGATTGACTGACGCTTGCTTGTTCTCTTCTCACCTCTGATCTTCCCTTGAGCGTAGTAGCATCTAAAGAGCAGCCGCGCAGAAGTGCGGGCCGCCAATCGAATGTCGGAACCCACCCCTATAGCTTCATCCACCGTCGACTACATGCGCCCCATTCCCGCGTATACGGCGCGCGAACCGCAGCCCCGCTACTGGTTGCATGCCCTTCTTCTCCTGCTCACCTGCTTCACCACTCTGGTGATGGGTGCACGCATGCAGTACAACTTTCAGCACGGTCAACCGGCACTCTCCATAGGTGACGATTCAGTGCCGTACTTTCCCGCCGGCTGGATCCTTTCGCATCCTGCCCGACTCCTCGGCGGCCTGCCTTTCATGGCTACCTTAATGTTATTTTTTATGGCCCATGAAATGGGCCATTACTTGTACTGCCGCCGTTACGGCATTTACGCAACCCTGCCCTTCTTCATCCCCATGCCGACTCTGATTGGAACCATGGGGGCAGTCATTCTTATCCGTTCCAGAATTCGCTCGCGTACCGCTCTCTTTGATATCGGAATCGCCGGGCCCATCGCCGGCTTCGTGGTGGCCTTCGCTGTTCTCTTAGTGTCCCTCGGATGGTCCAAGGCAGTTCACCCCGGCTTGGGCCCCACAGAGTATGACTTAGGGTATCCGCTGATTTTTCAAGGCCTGCATCGGCTCCTGGCATCGCTGAACTTGCTGTCTGGAACTCCAGCCATGCCTCTCGATCGCTTGCTGCTGCATCCCGTGGCCATCGCCGCCTGGGTGGGAATGTTCGCCACCTCACTTAACTTGTTGCCCGGCGGCCAGCTTGACGGCGGTCACATCATTTTCTCGATCGCTCCCCAAGCCCACAAGCTCATCTCGCGCTTGACCATTCTGGTCCTTCTACCCATGGCGTATTACCTCTGGGTGGGTTGGTTTCTCTGGGCGATTCTTCTACAGATCAGCAGCCTTCGCCATCCCCAGGTGGCCGAGTGGCCGCGCATCACCGGCGGACGTTCCTGGTTGGCCGCGTTTGCACTACTGATGCTGGTGCTCACGCTCACGCCCGCTCCCTTTGGACACAGCGGGGGCCGGGAGTTCGCGGCCCCCTTGAAAGAGTGGATCAACACCATACATTTGCCCCGGCATAGATCCTAGATCGCAGTCCGTCATTCGCAGTCCTGCCTCGCCTCTCGTATACTTCCCTACTCAAACGTTTTAATGCATTGACGGGAGGCGCTTTCCACCATGAAAGAACGGGCCGCTATTCTTCTCTGTTATTTGGTTCTTCCCTTCTTCGCCGCAAGTCAAACCATCACCGTTGACCTCTCCCATCCCACAAATCATTTTGTGCCCAAAGAAACGTTGGGTGCAGGCGTCGATCGCATCGCCGTCGACGCCATCGATAAGGATCTTTTACCGCCGGCCCTGGAAAAAACTCTGGCCTCGGGATGGCAACCGGTCACCTACCGTCAGAACACCGAACTCGCGGTCGAAGCCTGGCACTGGAATCCCCAAGGCACATGGAGTGACGCCAGCGGCGCCAGCGGTAAAGGATATTTCACCGGCTCATCCACTCCCACGGAAACGCTGCGCTACTCCTACGGCTACTCGCTCCCCCGCCGTGGCTTCACCCGTAACGACGGTACGGATAACGTTGGCTTTTCACGCCTGACCGATGGCGACACCAACACATTCTGGAAGAGCAATCCCTATCTCACGCATCGCTTCACCGGCGAGAGCGACGAACTGCATCCTCAGTGGATCGTCATGGACCTGGCACAGGTGCAGCAGATCAACAGCATCCGTATTGCCTGGGCAGAACCTTTTGCTCGCCATTACACAGTGCAGTTCTGGACGGGCGACGATCCCATGCATGCCCCCACTCGCGGCGCGTGGCAAACTTTTTCACGCGGTACGGTTACGGACGGCAAAGGTCAAGTCGAAACCATTCGCTTGAGCGCAAGTCCCGTCGCCGTACGATTCATTCGAATATGGATGACCGAGTCGTCCAATACTTGCCATGCCGGCGACTCCTCGGACCCGCGCAATTGCGAGGGCTATGCCATCCGCGAACTCTACCTCGGCACCACCACCGGCGACGGCGCATTTCACGACACCGTGCGCCACACTGCTGATCAGGAACAAACCGCGACCTATTGTTCCTCGGTCGATCCGTGGCACCAGCCCTCTGACCTGGGCTCAACCAAACAGGCGCAAGTTGGCTTCGATCTCTTCTTCACCAGCGGCGTTACCCGCGGACTCCCGGCGATGATTCCCGTAGCCATGCTTTATGACACTCCCGAAAATGCCGCTGCGGAAATCGCTTATTTAAAGAAACGCGGCTATCCCATTTCCTACGTGGAGATGGGCGAAGAAGCCGATGGCCAGAACATGCTCCCCGAAGATTACGCTGCGCTCTATCTGCAATGGGCTACGGCAATACATCGGGTAGACCCTGCTCTGAAACTGGGTGGCCCATCGTTCCAAGGCGTAAACAAAGACATCGAAGTCTGGCCAGACGCCAACGGCAAAGTCTCCTGGACGGCTCGCTTCATCGATTATCTGAAGCAGCATGGCCGCATGAACGATCTGGCGTTTTTCTCCTTCGAACATTATCCCTACGATCCCTGCAGAACGCCTTGGGGCGTGCTCTACGACGAACCGGAGTTGGTCAGCCATATCATGCAGGTATGGCACGAAGATGGCGTCCCCGCGGATCTGCCCATGTTCATCACCGAAGGGAATCTTTCTTCCGGCGCAAGTGAAACCTATCAGGACATTTTTTCCGGGGTCTGGCTCGCCGATTACATTGGATCGTTTTTGAACGCGGGAGGAAAAGGCGTCTACTTCTTCCATTATCTGCCTCTGCAGATGGAACCCGGATGCAACAGCTCGCCCGGTACCTTCGGCATGTTTACGGTCGATGCAAATTATCAGATTCAGCAGCCGCTTGCCCAGTATTTTGTAGCGCAGTTAATCAATCTGGAGTGGGTGCAGCCGGATGGCGGCGAGCATCAGACGTTCTCCGCCAAAAGCGATATAGAAGATGACGCCGGTCACGCTTTGGTGGCCGCCTACGCAGTGAAACATCCCGACGGAACTTGGGCCGTGATGGCGGTGAATCGTGATCAGCAAAATCCGCACCGGGTTCGTATCAGGTTCGAAGGCCCGGCGGACTATGCAGCCAGCTTCTCTGGCCCCATCGCCCTTTCAACTTTCGGCAGCGCGCAGTATCAATGGCATCCCGCGCAGACCCGCTTTATGGCCCATGCCGAAAATAGCGGCGAGCGTACCATTGTGCCCACCACAAAAGGCTGGGCCGAACCCGATGGACCAATAGCTCGCGTAAAGGTGACCGCAGAGAAGACTACCCAGTTCGACCTGCCGGCAGCATCGGTAGTTGTGGTTCGAGGAAAGCTCGCCGGCGAAAGGTAGGATATGATTTCCCACGAGCAGCAAACGTCACAGGCTCCGGGCAAAAGCTAGCAGCTAAAAGCCAAAAGCTTCCGTCACATCAACCACAGCGCATCCACGTCCACGATCACTTGCGTTCGCGGAATCTTCTGCGACGTCGCATAGTTCAGCATGGCACGCAGGGTAGCATTCAGCTTCTCGCGGCTGGGCGACTTCAGCACAAAGTGGTAGCGGTAATCGCGTTTCAGCCGCATGATCGGTGCAGCCGCCGGACCCAGCACGCGCACTCCGTCGTGCCGATTCTGATCGAACCACTTGCCCAGTGTGCCCGACCATTGCAGCGCCTCATCCAGCTTGTCGCTACGCACCAAGACATTGGCCAGCGCCGAATACGGTGGATAATGCATCCAGCTGCGAAAGCGCAATTCTTTTTCGTAAAACCCCGTGAAGTCATGGCGCGCCGCAAACTGCACCGCATAGTGATCCTGAAAATAAGTTTGTAGAACAACCTTGCCCGGAGCGTTTCCCCGACCGGCGCGGCCCGCCACCTGGGTTAACAATTGAAAGGTCCGTTCCGCGGCGCGAAAATCTGGAAGCCCCAACGCACTGTCGGCGCCGATCACACCCACCAGAGTCACGCCATGAATGTCATGACCTTTGGCAATCATCTGCGTCCCCACCAGCAGGTCCAACTCGCCCTCGCTGAGGGCATTCAGAGTGCGCTCAAAGTCTTCATGACCGCGAACCGTGTCCCGGTCCAGCCGCGCAATCCGCGCCTGCGGGAACATTCCATGCAACAACTCCTCCAACTTTTCGGAACCCGTGCCCAGAAAATAAACGTACTCACTGCCACACTGCGCGCAGCTTTTCGGCACGGGCGCCGTGAATCCGCAATAGTGGCAAACCATTTTGTGTTCGCGCTTGTGGTGCGTCATCGAAATCGCGCAGTTCTGGCATTGCAGCGTCTTGCCGCAGGTCCGGCACAGCACCACGGGAGAATATCCCCGCCGGTTCAGTAGCACCATCACTTGCTCTTTGCGCTCCAGGCGCTCCTTGATCTCCTCCGCCAGCTTGCGTGAAATCACTTGCTCGGTCCCGGTCTCCTGAAATTCCTGCCGCATGTCGATAATCTCGACTTCTGGCAGCGGACGCTGCTCCACCCGGTCCGGCAATTCCACCAGCGCATATTTATTTTTCTTGGCGTTGAAATAGGATTCCAGCGATGGCGTCGCCGATCCCAGAACCACGACCGCATCCTCCATCTTGGCCCGCACCACCGCGATATCCCGCGCGTGGTAGCGCGGAGTCTCTTCCTGCTTGTAGGAAGAATCGTGTTCCTCATCCACGATAATCAGCGCCAGATCGCTCACCGGCGCGAATACCGCCGACCGCGTGCCCACCACCATGCGCGCTTCGCCGCTCTTGATGCGGTGCCACTGCTGCGCCCGCTCTTTATCGGAAAGCGCTGAATGCAGAATCGCCACCTCATCGCCAAAAATCTGATGCAGATCGGCGGCCACCGCGGGGGTGAGGCCAATCTCCGGCACCAGTAGGATCGCCGATCGGCCCGCCTCCAGCACCGCACGCATCCCTGCCAGATACACAGCCGTCTTCCCGGATCCGGTCACTCCGTGCAACAACATGCCGGAAAATTTGCCCGCGGAGACCTCTTCCCGCAAGCGCGCCAGGGCACTCTTCTGCGCCGAGTTGAAATCAAATTCAACCGAGGAACGGGGCTTGCTCCGCGAAACTGCCGAAGCCGCCACTTCCTCCACAATTTCAACCAGACCGCGCTTCACCAGCGTGCCCAGCGTGGTTCGCGGCACCTCCAGACCTTGCAGAATTTCCACCGGAACTCGACCCCCCGTCGACGCCAGCGTATCCACCAGCTTTCGCTGGTTCTCGTTCAACTTGCCTTCAACCGACTTAAGCAGTGCGATCTTCACCGTTCGCGTGGCGTCGCGCACCGCCGATACATCCTCGCGCACCAGCCATTTCTTGCGCGCCATTCCACTCAGAATTAGTTTCGATGCTCTTAACGAAGAACGCAGCACCTCTTCGCGAATTGGTATAGCCTCTCCCGGCACGCTCTCCTGCGCCGCCAGATAATCCAGCACGCGAATCTCCGCATCCTGCTCCCCGGGAGTTCGCTGCGAACGCGCCGAAGATCCCTTCGTTCCCGCCAGGTGCAGCGCCTTATATCCGTCCTTGGTAATGCGATACGCGACGGCCCGTTTGAACTCCGCACTCAGCGGCAACATCGTCCGGAAAACTTCTCCCAGCGGCGCCAGATAGTAGTCCGCGATCCAACGCCCCAAGCGCAAGAGTTGCTCGTTGAGTACCGGTGTGGTGTCCAGCACATTCAGCACCGGCTTTATTTTCACCGACGGCTCGCGATCATGTAATTCCACTACGATGCCCGTCAGTCGTTGCTGGCGGAATTGCACGAGCACCCGCCCACCCACCACCGGCGTCGCCTCTGCGGCCAGTCGATAGGTAAACACCATGTCGAGCGGCACCGGCAAGGCAACATCGCAGTACTCCGGCCTGGATTTTTCGGACTTTAATTCGTCAGACACTGATTGGAAGGATAAATGATAGGAGGGATCACTTAGCGGAACTCAGCAGCCCTCACTGCGATCTATTCAACGGGCTTTTTCGGAGGTTCGATACCCAGATACTTCATCACCATTTGCAGATCTTTCCACGCTTCGCCCTTCTGCCGCGGATCGCGAAGCAGATACGCCGGATGATAAGTAACCGCCAGCCGCGCGCCGTCCCACGCAGGATCGCTTCCAGTTGGTTTGAAATCGAAAAAACGTCCGCGCAGATCACCCAAAGACGAATTCATCGCCAGCAGATTCTTGGCCGCCGTTGCTCCCAGCGCCACGATCACCTTCGGCTGGATTGCCGCAATCTGCCGCATCAGAAACGGCGAGCACGTCTCGCATTCTTCGGGCTCGGGCACCCGATTACTCGGTGGCCGGCATTTGACCACGTTCGCAATGTAAACCTCTTCGCGCTGCAGTCCCATCGCTTTGATCATGTTGTTCAGCAACTGCCCGGCGCGGCCCACAAACGGCTCACCCTGCGCATCTTCATCCGCCCCCGGTCCTTCCCCCACGAACATCAGTTCGGCGCGCGGGTTCCCCACTCCATACACCAGCTTGGTGCGGCCTTTATGAAGTTGGCAACGGGTACATTCGCCCAGGTCTTCGCGAATCAACTTCAGCGCCGCAACCGGATCGCTGATTCCCTCTTCTGGATTCGAACGAATGGATGTCAGGTTGTTCGTAGCACCCACGGCAACAGCGGATTTTTTGGCGGCCATTTCCTCTCGAATTTCTGGCTGGAAGGTAGCGGGTAAATTTTCACCCGGCATCGTACTCTCGCGCCGGTAAAAATCGTAGATGCCAAGCTCCCGATAATAACGCACACGTTCGGCTAGAGCTCGCCTCAATTGCGGGTCAAGAGTCTGGGGCATTGGATTCTTGATTGTAATGCACAGGAGTGAACCGCGCCTTAGGCCTTCACCGGAGACTTTCGCTGTTGGCGAATGCGAACCACTTCGTCCAGCACACGCTGCGCCACTTCCCACTTCGTGGTTTCAGGTACGGTAACGACTTCATCGTTGGAAATGATCGTCACTTCATTGCGCTCGCTGTCGAAGCCAATGCCTTCGCGCGAAACATCATTCACCACGATGGCGTCCAGTTGCTTATTGGCTAGCTTCTGGCGCGCATTTTCCAGGACGTTCTCCGTCTCCGCTGCGAAGCCAACAATAATCTGCGAGCCCTTGCGCGCAGAAATTTCCTTCAAAATGTCTGACGTCGGTTCCAGTTCCAAAGACATCGGACCTTTGCGTTTGATCTTCTGCCCCGAAACCGATTTCGCCCGGTAATCCGAAACCGCCGCCGTCTTGATTACGATGGTCGCCTGGGGTAAAAGATCAAGTACGGCCCGGCTCATCTGCTCCGCCGATTCCACGCGCGTAAGCTCAGCGCTCCCCGGGGGCGTAAGCGCAGTCGGTCCACTCACCAGAAGTACCCGCGCACCGCGTCGCAAAGCGCCTTCGGCAACCGCATATCCCATGCGCCCGCTGGAGCGGTTGGTGAGATAGCGCGCCGGGTCGATCTTCTCTCTCGTGGGTCCTGCGGTGACTAGCACCGTTTCGCCGGCCAGATCCTGCGAGGCCCCCAGAGCTTCCAGCGTGGCTGCCACGATTGCTTCGTTCTCGGCCAGCCGCCCCGCGCCCGTCATACCGCAGGCCAGGTATCCCGAGCCCGGTTCCACAATCTTCACTCCACGCTGCCGCAGGATTTCCAGATTGGCCTGCGTCGCCGGATGATTCCACATGTTCACGTTCATCGCCGGGGCAACCACCACCGGAGCCGTGGTCGCCAGGTAGAGCGTGGTGAGGAAGTCGCTGGCCATGCCTTGCGCGAAATGCGCCAGCGAATCCGCCGTGGCGGGCACAACCAGCAGCGCATCTATCGACTGCGCTACCGCGATGTGTTCAATGGCGGAATCAATATTAGCGGTCTGTTCTTCGCCGGGCGAGAACATTCCTGTAATTACTTTTTCACCGGAGAGTGCTGCAAAGGTAAGCGGACGAACAAATTCCTGGGCCGCTCGAGTCATGATCACTTGCACCCGGACGCCGCGGTCCTGCAACAGGCGCACGATCTCCGCCGCCTTGTAGGCTGCGATGCCACCCGTCACTCCCAGAGCAACTTTCATCGGCTCCTTCCACCAGCGCGCCAAGCACACTGGTTTCGCGACGCGCATTCGGCATGCCCGCAAGCCACCGGGCTCGGTCTATGCGTCGTGCCCGAAAGCCTGATCCAGAACTTCCGCGGCTTGCTCCGCCGCGCTGCGCATTTCTGGAATCTCCCACTTCACTTTACCGGCGCGGATTTCATCCTGCGCGATGCGGCAAGGTTTCCGCGAGCTGGTCTGCACAACCGGCGGAGCGCCGGATTGCAATTGGCGCGCGCGCCTCGCCGCCACCAGAATATAACGATAGTTGCTGTCGAAGCCTTCGATCAATTTCATGGAGTCTCCCTTGCTGCTGGGTCACAAGATTTGATTTCCGAGAGTTGCCGGGTCTTCGTTATTGTTCTTCGCCAGCGTACAGCCAAGAACCGCACTCCTATTTTCCCACGAAACTCAACTGCGTGGGGTCAAGCGCCCGGCAATTTTGTTACCGAGGTTTACCCCGCCCCCGTCGGCCCGAACGAATCCAGAATCCGCTTCAGCCGGTCGCGAACGTTCGCCAGCCGACAGTGGTTGGCCAAAGCCACGATCTCCGCCTCTTCCTCACTCAAAGTTTTTTCCGATCGCAGCAGCCGCTCCGACCGCACTACCGCCCGCAACACCGCCGCCGACTCTTCCAGAATATTATTCACCAGCACGTAATCGTACCGGCTGTAGTTCTGTATCTCTTGGGTCGCCGTAATTAACCGCCGCTGGATCACCTCTTCTCGATCCTCGCTGCGTTTGCGCAGACGTTCTTCCAGCGTGTTGCGGTCCGGAGGCAAAATAAAAATACTGGTCGCACCCGGCAGCTTCTGCTGGATCTGCGCCGCCCCCTGCACATCGATGTCCAGAAGAAGATCGTGCCCATTTTTTTCTGCCTCGCGCAGAAAGCAGCGCGCCGTCCCGTAATAATTTCCAAAAACCTCGGCGTACTCCAGAAATTCGTCTTCCCGGATCATCTTTTCAAATTCATCCCGCGAAACAAAATAATATTGCCTGCCATTCACTTCGTTTCCCCGCGGCGCGCGCGTGGTGTACGAGATGGAAAAATCCAGTCCCCGCACTGACTTCAGCAGTTCATTCACCAGCGTCGACTTGCCCGAGCCCGACGGCGCCGAAATAATAAATACCAGGGGTTTATGGGTGGCTGCGGTCATTCCAGGTTTTGCACCTGCTCCCGGGATTTTTCGATCTCCGCTTTCATGGCCAGCCCAGCCTCGGTAATTTTTAGCGCCTCGCCCGCCAACCCGGAGGTCTTCGAAAGCAGCGTGTTCGCTTCCCGGTTCATCTCTTGCAGCAAAAAGTCCAATTTTTTTCCCACCTCACCCGGTTGGTCCAGAAAGCCAAGAAAATGCTCGATGTGATTTTCTAAACGCACTATTTCTTCCTGCACGTCGCTGCGGTCCACCAGCAACGCAGCCTCCTGGATGACTCGCTCTTTCTCAAAGCTGGAGCTCAGCAGCTCCTGTAACCGTGATTGCAGCCGCTCCGCATAGCTGTGTAATACCGTGCGCCGGTGCAACTGCACCGCCTTCACTGCCTCCCGCAGGTGGCCCATCCGCTCCCGCAATTCCTGCTCAATACTGCGGCCTTCCTGCTGGCGCATCTCGTTCAAGCGCTCGAGGGCTTCGCCAATCTTGCTCATCACCGCAGCGTCCAGCGCGCCATCCTCAGGATCATTGGCGCCATCCAGCGCTCCAGGGATGCGCAGCACAACATTTAAATCCGGATCCGAATGAACCCCAAACTCTGCTGCCGCTGCTCGAAAGGCCGCTATATAAGCGCTCACGATCGGACGGTTTAGCGCAAGAGCTTCGTTCCCGCCCCGCTCCAGGCTCAGCGTCACCTCTACGTGTCCCCGGGCAATTCTTTCTTTCAGAAATCGGCGAAGCTGCATCTCCAGCGCATCCGAGCCCGAGGGCAATCGAAAATGCAAATCGAGAAAGCGGTGGTTCACCGACTTCAACCCCAGCGAAAAGGCCACCCGGCCATTACCGGCGGCGCCCAGTCCGGTGGCCGCGCTCGCCCCCCCGCTCTCCTCGTTGCCATTCAATTCGCCCTTCACTTGCGCAAAACCCGTCATCGAGCGGAGAGCCATAGTTGTTTTCCCGTTGTCCTTCTTATCCGTTGCCGGCTGCAATCTTTAGCTGGGTTGTGCTGGCTCCAGTTTCGGCTCATAGTCTGCGAACTGCAACTCATACAGTCGTCTGTAAGTTCCCAACCGTTTCATCAGTTCGTCGTGCGCGCCAATATCGGCGATGGCCCCATTCTCAATCACCACAATGCGGTCCGCCCGGCGCACTGTCGAAAGCCGGTGCGCAATCACAAACACCGTGCGCCCGCTCATCAGGTTGTGTAAGGCCGATTGCACCAGCGCCTCCGACTCACTATCTAACGCCGACGTCGCTTCATCCAGAATCAGAATCGGCGCATTCTTCAAAATAGCTCGCGCAATCGCAATGCGTTGTCGCTCGCCGCCCGAGAGCCGCACCCCACGCTCCCCAATCACTTCATCGTAACCGCGCGGCAGCGTCTTGATGAAATCGTGCGCCAGCGCCGCGCGCGCCGCCGCTTCCACTTCCTTCAACGGCACGTGCGGTTGCCCGTACGCAATATTGTTGCGCACGCTATCGTTAAACAAAACTGTCTCCTGCGTGACGATTCCCACTTGCCCGCGCAAGGAGGCCAGCGTTACATCGCGCACATCGTTGCCGTCAATCAGCAGCCTTCCCTGCGTAGCGTCGAAAAAGCGTGGGATCAGATGCACCAGCGTGCTCTTGCCCGACCCGCTCGAGCCCACGATGGCCAGCACTTCTCCACGCCGCACTTCAAGGTTGATGTCGTGCAGCACCCGCGCACCTTCGCCCTCATTGCCGTAGGTAAAGCTCACGTGCTCGAACTGCACCGTCCTCGCAAAAGGAGGTAACACCTTCGCCTGCGGCTTTTCGCGGACATCATCTTTGATGTCCATGAACTTGAAGATTTCGCTCGACGCTCCCAGCGCCTGCTGGAAATTGTTGTTGAACAGCGCGAACTTGCGCACGGGATTATACAAAGCCAGCACCGCTGCTACGAAGGTCACAAAATCGCCCAGCGTGAACTGGTTATGGGCAATCCTGCCGCGGCCGAGCAGCAGCAGCAGCGCAATCGCCACCGCCCCGAAAATATCCATCAGCGGAGAACTGATGGCGGCCGCTGCCACCG
This sequence comes from uncultured Acidobacteriota bacterium, assembly GCA_963758565.1. Taxonomy (GTDB): domain Bacteria; phylum Acidobacteriota; class Terriglobia; order Terriglobales; family Acidobacteriaceae; genus Sulfotelmatobacter. The sequence continues at coordinate 914,700 of CAVWVX010000004.1, forward strand.
AGCGCAGGTTGGCGCGAAAAAGCCGGTTGGCCGCTTCGCGAAAGCGCGCCACCTCCCACGATTCCATTCCGAACGCCTTCACGATGCGGTTGCCCGTGATGGTTTCGTGCAGCAGATTCTGCACATCGGCCAGCTGGTCCTGGCCGCTCCGCGTAGTCGTCCGGACCCGCCGCCCAATCCGCACCGCCGACAGCACGATGAACGGCACAAACAGCAACAGCACCCACGCCAGTTCCCTCCCCAGCATCACCACCGCCGCCGCAATAAAAATAAAACTGAACAACTGCTGCAGGAACTCGGCCAGCACACTCGACATGGCGTATTGCACGCGTTCAATGTCATTGATAATGGTCGAGATCAAACTTCCCGTGGCATGCTTCTGGAAAAATGCCGCCGATCTCCTCAGCACGGAGTTATAAAGATCGTTGCGCAGGCTGGTGATCATGCCAAAGCCGGCATGGTTCACCAGGTACGTGCCCGCATAATCGCACAATCCTTTCAGCACCGTCGAGGCCACCAGCGCGTAAGCCACAATCGTCCACGCGTTGTGAAAATGCGATGGCACGAATGCCTGAAGATAAATCGCGTGCCCGCTGCGCGGAACCGTGAACAGCAGGATGTGCTCCGAACCCGAAGCTGGATTCAGCACCCGGTCGAGCACCGGCTTTAGCAGAACCAGCCGGAACGCCTCCAGAAAACCTACGCCCGCCAGCAGCAACACGCCCGGCAATAATTGCAGCAGGAAGGGAAACACATAGCGCACCAGGCGTGTCAGTTGACGCATGGGTCCCCGCGCAGGCCGCAGTGGCTTACTTTCGATAGCATGGCAATTGGTTGCAAGGGGCTATTTTACTGCGCTTCTCGTATGTTTGTCGTTACTTGTCGTTGGCCGTTCGTCGTTCGACAGTCGCCGGCTGCCTTAAGGAACGGCCCAAACGGACTACAGGCCCACGACAAACGACAAACGACCAACGACGCTTTTTCACTTCGGCATGTCCCGGTGCGAAACCTTCAAGCGGTATCCCGCCTCATGCAGTCTCTTGCCCACCTCTTCCGCAATCATCACGGAGCGGTGCTGGCCGCCGGTGCAGCCAAAGCTGATGGTCAGATAACTTTTCCCCTCGTGAATGTAGTGCGGCAAAAGGTAAATCAGCAATTCCGAAATGCGTTTGACGAACTCTTTCGTCTGCGGAAACGACCGGATATATTTCGCCACCCGCGGATCGCGCCCCGTCAGCGCTCGAAACTCCGGCACAAAATGTGGATTGGGCAGAAAGCGCACATCGAAGACTAGGTCCGCCTCTTCGGGAACGCCGTGCCGGAAGCCGAAGCTCACACACGAAACCAGAATGTTCTTTTCCGACGATCGCTCCTGGAAACGTTCTGTGATGTGCGCCCGCAACTCGTGCACGTTAAATTTCGAAGTGTCGATCACAATGTCCGCCAGCGCGCGGATCTTGGCTAAATGTCGCCGCTCCGTTTTTAGCGAAGCATTCACCGGGTTATCGTTGCCCAGCGGATGCGGCCGGCGGGTCTCGCTGAAGCGGCGCAGTAACACCGCATCCGATGCCTCTAGAAACGCAACCTTGGTCGGGATTATGCTCCGCACTTCCCTCAGGATCCCGGGAAACTGGTCCAGCTTCGATCCTTCTCGCACATCCACCACTAGCGCGGTGCGGCGGATCTCGGCGGACTGCAAAGCCATCTCCGCAAAACGTGGAATCAATTCCACCGGAAGGTTGTCCACGCAGTAGTAACCCAGGTCTTCAAAAGCCTTGAGCACCGAGGCCTTCCCCGATCCGCTCATGCCCGTGATAATCACCAACTCTGGAGCGTGCGTAGCCTCACGCGAAACGGTCTTGGAACTTTTCTTTCGGGCGGGCGGGTTGTTGCGCGTACGGTGACCAGAAGATTTCCGCGGCGTCATAAAAAGGATAGTAGCACCGAAACCCGCCTGTATTCTTTGATTCCGGCATTCGGCTCTCTCCGTTTGTCTAAGCGCGGCTGATACAGGTAAGCTAGATCGCCATGAAGAAATTTCATGAACTAAGTGAACGCGAAGTCCTGGCTCTGGCCATTGCCCTGGAAGAAGAAGACGAGCGCGTCTACGCCGATTTTGCCGAAGGTTTGCGCCAGGATTATCCCGCGTCGGCGGCCATGTTCGAGGGCATGCGCGAAGAGGAGTCCGGTCATCGCCGGCGGCTGATCGAACTCTTCCAGCAAAAATTTGGCGAACACATTCCCTTGATTCGCCGCCAGGACGTCCGCGGCTTTGTCGAACGTCCCGCCCTCTGGCTGATTCGTCCCTTGCGCATCGAGGCGGTTCGAAAAGAAGCCAGCACCATGGAAGTGGAGACCCGCCGCTTTTACGAGAAAGCCGCCGCACGCACCCAGGACGCCAGCATCCGCCAACTGCTTGACGATCTGATCAACGAAGAGCGCGAACACGAAGAGCGCGCCCAGGAACTGGATAAGGAAAAACTTCCCGCCAATGTGAAGGCCGATGAAGAGCGCGCTCAACGCCGCCTCTTCGTCTTGCAGATTGTCCAGCCTGGACTCGCCGGCCTGATGGATGGCTCGGTCTCAACCCTCGCCCCGGTCTTCGCCGCCGCATTCGCCACCAAGAATACCCACGAAGCGTTTCTCGTCGGCCTTGCGGCTTCCGCGGGCGCTGGCATCAGCATGGGTTTTGCCGAAGCTCTCTCCGATGATGGCAGCTTGACCGGACGCGGACATCCCTGGGTCCGCGGGTTGATCTGCGGCGCCATGACCGCGCTCGGCGGCATCGGCCACACTCTGCCTTTTCTGTTCACCGACTTCCGCATGGCTTTGTGGGCTGCAGGCGCGGTCGTGATCGCCGAACTCGCAGTCATTACCTGGATTCGACACCGTTATATGGACAGTCCCTGGATTTCCGCCGCGCTCCAGGTAGGCCTCGGTGGCGTGCTGGTGTTCATCACAGGCGTGCTGATTGGCAGTTCGTGAATCGATTGTGGATTGAGAATTGCTGATTCAGGATTGGTGGATGGAGGATAAATGCTGGTGGATTGAAAACTTCGCCAACAATCAGCATCAACAATTCCGTTACGGCTGCGTCTCCAGCGGGTGTTTGCTCTTCTCGTAAAATTCGTTTTGCAATTTCAGGCTGGCATCGTCGGCCTTCACGCTGCGGATCGCCTTGGCTAATGTGTCGATCCACCAATCCATGTTGTATTTTCCCAGTTCTTTATTGGCAGCGGCACCTTCTCCCGAATAGTGGTTGGGAAAACGCGCGTACCACCAAATCCCCGTATAAACATCTTCGGGAAGGTTCTGGCGATGCTGGTCTGCGCCCGACTCCTGGGTGGCCCGGTCAAGGTGAACCAGTTCAGGATGCGAGATCAGCAAGTTTGAGGTCTCACTTTCGCCGGCGTGCATGTCGATCCTGGTTTTCTTCTCCGGCCCGCCCGCGGGCGGCGAGAGTTTATCGAAAACATACACCACGTAATCGTGGGCCTTATCCAGTTGGGTCTGGGCAAAATATGGAAGCAGGCTTTCATTTCCGCCGTGGCCGTTCACGATCACAACTTTCTTGCAGCCATTGCGCGCCATCTCATCGGTCGTCTCCTGCAGCAAGGCTAGCTGCATCTCGCGGCTGTAGGCCACCGTTCCAGGCTCGTGCCGCGCTTCCGCGATCTGACCAAAATAGTATTCCGGGAAGACCACGGCATATTCCTGCTCCGCGGCGTGCAGCGCGGCATAGCGCACATCCAGCAGATCGGTGCCCAGCGGCAGATGCGGTCCATGCTTCTCCAGTATCCCGAAGGGCAGCAAGCACGTGCCTTGCGAACGGTGAATCCCTTCGCGAAAATCGCCAGCCGTAAGTTCCTCCCAATGCACGGACAGTTTGGCCTGTGGCGCCTGGGCTGCGCTGTTAGAACGCAGAGCGATAAAGATAAAAACAATAAGCAAGGTAAAGAGCACGGGAATGATCGTGAAGCGCGTCTTTGTCATTTGGAATATGGCTCCTTGGCCGCGAATTTTAGCACGCCAGCCTAACGACAGAGGCCGCTCTGCCCCTGTCATGCTGAGCGCAGTGAGGTCGCAACGCGATCTCACTGCGAGCTCGAAGCATCATTACTTAGACACAAACTCGCACCCAGCTCCTGCACTAGCCCGGGGTCTTGCCCGCTTCGGAGGCAACTCTGCTCAGGCGGTTCGCGATCTCAGGCGCTCCCTCGGTTTTGGGTACTGGGTACCTATGAGCTTGGGTAATGTTCCACGCTGTCAGCATTTAAAGGTCAACGGCACGCAGTCCGGCTCTCCCGCTCTGAACTGGCGGAGGCTTTGCCTTTTTCACGAAGCCAGCCAGAAGGCGGAGGTGGAACCCGGGTAAAGCCGGCGGGCCGCCCGGGACCAGTTCCTCCCCCCGGCTGGGTGGCCTTCAGCGCGGAAAAAAGGCTCCCTCCACAGGCGAAATTGTGACAGAATTTCCTCAAGAGGTGACCCCGATGTTCTCCCTTCGCGTAGTTTTCTGGACAGCCGCAATGGCTTATACCGGATTCATTCTGACCAACCAGGGCCTGAGAACTTTCAACCGTCTATCGATTTCGGAAGCGGTTCTGGGAGCTTTAACAGGATTTCTGCTCGCGATCATGTTCGCCATGCGGGAGAGGCGGCGCCGTCGGCCCAGTTTCGTATCACATTCCATTGCAGAAATGTTTCCGGAGTGGGGCGGGCGACGTGACTCCCACCGCGAATAAAGATTAAAGATGATCTGGCGGATGGACGAATGAATCCGTCCCCACGTCAGCCTTCATAGCTCTAGCGTTTTTGTGTGGAGTGAAAAACATTCCACAGCAAGCGGACAGGATTTCTACTCACGAGCAACGTCGTATCATAGAAAGCGCCATGGGGTTTCCGATAAAAACATGCAGTGTGTGCGGCGATGAATTTGAACTGAAGCCCGACAAACCAGGCTTCGCCAACCGGTGTCCGGAGTGCAGCGTGGAAGAAACGGCAGGTCCTAAGAACAAAACGCCAATGGACACCGACGAACGCAACAGCTTGCGTCAAGCGAACGAAGAACGCCGGCGGGTGATGCGGGATCTGCTGTACCGGAAGGACAGTTGAACAAAGCCAAATCATTCACCACGCAGGCACACGAAGAAAAATCGGAAGTTCTGACGCTCTGCTGGCCGCGGACTCAGCGTCCCTCCCTGGGCACGCTTGCGATTTGCCATCCAACTGATCGATGACAGGCAAACCGTAATTCGACTTGCCCGAGCTTATGGAACTCATTTCCCTGCCAATTGTAGACTAGACGCTCAGCCACCACTCATGGATCCCAACAACGGTTTACTCCAGCGTCGATTTATTTTCTTGATAGTGGCGGGGCTTTTATTCTTCGGAAGAAATGAAGCGGCAGGCCAGCAGGACGAGCCGGCGAATTCAGGAAACGGCGACGGGCAAGCGGTGGCTGCGCCGGCCAAGGAATTTTTTACGCGGTGGCTGGATTTTTACCGGCAAGACTGGTGGGGAACGGCGGCTTCTGCGCCGGCGGCGGCAAGGCGAGGGATGCCATCGCCGCTGGATTCACCACCGTTTCCGAATTCAGACTGGTCGTATGGGGGATCGCCGGTGATCGGAGAGCCGGACGGGAACAGCTATCCGCTGATGACCGCCATCAACGGAGCTCGAAGCCGAACGAAATTATACGGCTGGTTGGATCCATCGGTGAATTTCAGTACCTCTGGGCAGGACAATTCTCCCGAGGCAAATGACGTTTACTCGAACCGGGTAGAAATGAACCAGATTGTGCTTTATGCGGAGCGACTGCCGGACTCAGTACAGCGAGATCATATCGACTGGGGTTTCCATCTGACGGCGCTGTATGGGACGGATTACCGGTTCACGACGGGCAAAGGGTATTTGAGCGGACCCTGGGTAAACGATCATCGCGAGTATGGATTTGATCCGACCCTGGAGTATGCGGATATTTATTTTCCGCAAGTGGCGCAGGGAATGAACCTGAGGATCGGGCGTTACATTTCTGTGCCCGGGATCGAGGCGCAGTTAGCGCCGAACAATTACACCTTCAGCCATTCGCTGCTGTATGCCATCGATCCATTTACAGATACGGGGATGATTGCGACGGTGAAGCTGAACGATCAGTGGCTGGTGCAGGTGGGATTGACTGGTGGGCACGATGTTGCGCTGTGGACCCGGGATGCGAAACCGTCGGGGACGGCATGCATGAGTTACACGACGAAATCGGTGAACGATAATGTTTACGTGTGCGCCAACGGAATTAACGATGGCAAGTACGCCTACAACAACCTGCAACAGTATGACGCCACGTGGTATCACAAGTTTTCGAAAACCTGGCATATGGCTACGGAGAGTTGGTATATGTACGAGCGGTCGGTACCGGCCATAGGAGGGACGATTCCAACCGAGAAAGGGACAAATGGGGCGTACTGTTTGCCGGGAGAACAGCGCTGCACCGCGCCGGAGTACGCGGCGGTTAATTTTCTGCAGAAAGAGTTGTCGACTCATGATTTTCTCTCGATGCGCAACGATTTTCTTGACGACAAGAAGGGCCAGCGTACGGGATATGCGACGCGGTATTCGGAGAACTCAATTACATGGTGCCACTGGTTGGGGACAACGGTGCAGTTGCGTCCAGAAGTGCGGTTTGAGCGGGCCTGGGATGCGCGGGCTTATGATGGCGGACGGAAGCACAATCAGGTTACAGTGGCGAGCGATTTAATTTTTCATTTCTAAAGGGCGTGCGCATTACACATTGTCGGATTCTCAGGGAGAATGAAGCTTATGCAATTCAAGATTATGGTATTTGCATTCCTTGTTTCAGTGGGTGGTTTCCTATTCGCACAGCAAGCTACTGGCGGCGGAGCGGCATCGAACGGTCAAGCCGCTTCACAAAAAGGGATTGAACCGAAGCCTGAAGATACGGAAGTGTGGGAGCCGGAGCCGAAGGTGGTAACCCCGGGAGCCACGAATTCTGCTCCGCCTTCGGACGCACTGGTTCTGTTCGACGGCAAGAATCTGGACGAGTGGGTCACAGTCGAGGACAAATCTCCGGCGAAGTGGATCGTCGCCGACGGGATTGTCACGGTGAATAAGGCTTCGGGAAATATTGAGACCAAGCGCAGCTTTAAGAACTACCAACTGCACCTGGAGTGGAAGGTTCCGGAAAACATTACAGGTAGCGGCCAGGCGCGCGGCAACAGTGGAGTGTTTCTCGCCTCGACGGGCCCGGGCGATGCTGGGTACGAGTTGCAGGTTCTGGACTCCTACAACAACAAGACCTATGTGAATGGACAGGCCGCCAGCATCTACAAGCAAACTGCTCCGCTGGTGAATGCGAATCGCAAGCCCGGAGAGTGGCAAGCGTACGACGTGGTTTGGACCGCGCCGGTATTTAATGCGGACGGCTCGCTAAAAACTCCCGCGTATGTGACGGCGTTCTTCAATGGCGTGCTGGTGCAGAATCATTTTGAATTGCAGGGCGAAACGCGATATATCGGCAAGCCTTTCTATAAGAAGTACGACGCGGCGCCGATCAAACTGCAGGCACACGGGGACAAGAGTGAGCCGATCAGCTTCCGGAATATCTGGGTGCGGGAGTTGAAGTAGATGGGCGCGAGAGTTGGAGAGACGGCAGGGATCCTTCGGCTGCGAGAGTGATTCTCTGCGAGAATCACTCTCTTCGCCCGGGATGACAGAACCCATTAAGAACAATTATGGGGCTTCGATCAACTCCATTTTGCCTTCGCGGGTGCGGTGAAGGATCATAACTTTGCCTTGGGGGTCGCGGAAGACGAAGACGTCGCGATCGCGGAAGTGGGCTTCTTTAATGGCCTCTTCGAGGGTCATGGGCCGCATGGCGACGGCTTCGTCAGAGCGCACCAGGTGCACCTCGGTGGTTTTGGCGACCGCGGGATAACGATGCACGGCGACTGAGACCGCGGTTTTTTCGGTTTTGCCAACTTTCACTTCCACTTTCTCAGACTGCGGCGACTGGCCATTCCATTTCTTCTCGGCTTCAGTCTTTCGGGCGGAACGCTTCTTGGCCTGCCACTTGGTGTTGTACTTGACCGCCTGTTTTTCCAGACGGTCTAAAGCCTGGCTGACTGCAATTGACATCTCACGAGCTTGCGCGAGACATACGATGGGGCCATTGCGCGGGCTGATGGTGATTTCGGCTTTGTGACGATGTTTTTCGACGGCGAGGATTACGTGGGCGTCGAACCTGTCACCGAGAATTTTGCGGATTTTGTTGAGGCCGGTTTCAACTTCTTTGCGGATGGCGGGGGTGATTTCGTAATGCCTACCGGTATATTCCACGTTCACTAGCGGCCCTCCTTGGACTGCCCGGGCTTTAGGATGCAAGAACAGTAAATCAAAATCTTCAACACAGAGGACACGGAGGTCCACGGGATGAATCTTATTCTTTCACTCTACGCTGGTGCGTGCTGGGAATGCGCATGTCTTCTCGATACTTGGCTACGGTGCGGCGGGTGACTTGAATGCCTTGCGATTGCAGGATGCGGGTGAGCTGTTCGTCGGTGAGCGGGCGCGACGGGTCTTCTTCGTCGATCAACTTTTTGACGCGCCGTTTTAAGATCAGCAGACTGGTGTTGCCGCCTTCCGGTCCCTGCACGCTCTCGCTGAAGAAGTAACGCAGTTCGAATACGCCTTGGGGAGTGTGCGCGTACTTGCTGGAAACCGCACGGCTGACGGTGGAAGGGTGCACTCCGATTTCTTCCGCAACTTCTTTAATCATCATCGGCTTGAGCTGGTCGATGCCTTTTTCCAGAAAATCCTGCTGGCGGGCGACGATGCTGTAGCAGACTTTGGTGATGGTCTGCTTGCGCTGCTCGATGTTTTTGATGAGCTGGATAGCGCTCTTGTAGCGCTCTTTGACATAGTCGCGGGTGTTCTTGTCGTTGGTCTCGCGGGTGACGAGCTTCTTGTAAGCCGGATTGAGTCGCAACTGCGGCAGGTCATCGTCATTCATCAGAACCAGCCACTCATCGCCGTGTTTGATGAAAGCCACGTCGGGCTCGATGAGGCGAGCGGTCACTTTGTTGTATTGCAGGCCGGGACGGGGATCGAGGGTGCGAATGTATTCGATGGCCTGCTGTACGGCGTCGACCGGGCGGCCGATCGCTTTGGCAATTTCCTTGTGCTGCTTGTTCTGCAAGGAGCGCAGGTGCTGGTCGACCACGGCGATGGCATCCTGAAGAAGCTGGGCGGTGCCGTTGGCATGTTTGTTTTGCGCAAGTTGTTGCTGGTGGTATTGCAATTGAGTGAGCAGACACTCGCGCAGAGTGCGGCAGCCAACGCCAGGAGGGTCGAGCTGGCGAATGGCTTCGAGCGCTTCGTGTAAATCTTCGGCAGAAAAATTTGACTTCTGCAGTGGACGCGGCGGCAGGGGAGATTTTTCCTGTGCGGGAGCGACGGCGGCAGCGGAGTCTCCATTGTGAGAGCCGAAGGATGTTTCTGCCTTTATGGCCGCAGGCAGATTCTCCACCCTGGATAAAATGCCTTCTCCCGCGGGAAGGATCGAAGAATAATCCGAAGCGCGCGAAGCGGCGGCGCCGATCAGGTCGTTTACATCGTCGGCGGAAATGCCGGGATTCACGGTTGTGGCGTCGGTGGTTGCGGGTTCCATGGGCGCTTCCAGCGACGGTGGCTCATCCGCACCCAACCCGAGCGCGGCGGCTTCGCTCACAATATTTCTGGCAGTCTCCGCATCGGCCTCAGGAGCGGCGGGCGGAGCGATGCCGAGCATCTCTTCGTCGCTGGCGATCAGGTAGCCGTCTTCGTTAAGGTTGCCAATGATCTGTTCCGCGGCTTCGCGCACTTCGCGGCGCAAGCTGAGTGCGCCGAGTTGCCAGGCGAGATGATCGGTTAAGTTTGTGGGCTTGGAGAGAAAATTTTCGAACGACGGGCGCTCGATGTCCTCCATCTCGCTGCGGGTGCGGTAGCCGGGGTCGAGGTAGTCCTGGAAAAAGGAACCGAAATCAATTTCTTCGAAGGGATCTTTCTTTTCCGCGGTGATGGGAGCTTCGTCGGTGGAAGTTTTGTTGGTCAGGCGTTCGCGGTCTTCTTCTTTGCGGCCGACCTCGTCGATCATTGGAACGGAATCTTCGAGCTCTTCGAGAACCGGATTCTCGACCATCTCGGCATTGATCATGTCCTTCAGTTCGAGCTTGTTGAGCGCGAGGACAGACACCATCTGCACCAGGCCCGGAGTGAGGATCTGGCGCTGGGATAGTTTGACGCTCAGTTTGTGTTGTAGAAGGACCATGTCGTTAGTCGTTGGTCGTTCGTCGCGAGTGCTGGCTCTTTATGGTTTTGCCAACTACTAACGACTCACGACGTTTTCTCACACCAGCGAGAAGCTTTCCCCCAGATAGACGCGTCTGACTTCCGGATCGCTGGCCAGTTGTTCGGGCTGGCCATGACGGAAGATGCGGCCGTCGTCGATGATGTAGGCGCGATCGGTTACTGAAAGAGTTTCGCGCACATTGTGGTCGGTGATCAACACACCAATGCCGCTGGCCCTTAGACTACTGATAATTTTCTGCAGGTCGAGGACGGCAATGGGATCGATCCCGGAAAAAGGTTCGTCGAGCAGGATGAAAGTGGGACTGATGCACAGGCAGCGGGCGATTTCGACACGGCGGCGTTCGCCGCCGGATAAGGCGTAACCGCGATTTTGCCGGATGTGCTCCAAACCAAGTTCATCGATAAATTTTTCCATCTTCTCGCGGCGCTCGTGCCATGAAAGAGGCTGAGCTTCCAGCACAGCGAGAATGTTTTCCTCGACCGTGAGTTTGCGAAAAACTGATGCTTCCTGAGGGAGATAACTGATGCCATACTGGCGTGCCCGCAGGTACATGGGAACGTCAGTAATGTCCTGACCGTCGTACAACACGCGGCCAGTATCGGGAGGGATCAGGCCAACGATGGCATAAAAAGTGGTCGTTTTGCCTGCGCCGTTGGGGCCGAGTAAACCGACTACTTCGCCCTGTTCGACGCGCAGGCTGACACCGTTTACTACGCGACGGCCACGATACGACTTGCCAATCTCATCGGTGGCTAGGGTACGCATTTATCTTGCCACTCTCTTAAATTATCGTGCCACTCGCGTTTGAGTTACCACAGGAGTACTTTCTTTGCCTTCTACGAGCACCCTATCATCGGCCCTAAAGAAAGTCAACGAAACGCCGGTAATCTTGCCCCGTTCGGCATCAAAAATGCTGGGCGGTCCGCCGGTAAGGACAAATTTGTCGTCAGATGCCGTATAAACCAAGGACTGACCCTCGGCGCGACGGGTCGGCTGGTGAATGACGACATTACCTTGGGCGACCAGATGATCGAGTCTACCGGGCGCGGTAAGTGATTGACTGGGCAAGGTTTGGCTGCGGGAAACGAGGTAGGCGTCGAGGGTGCTAGAGGCGGCTGAGAAGGAGTTTCCTTTGGCTAAGACCCCGCCTTCATAATGCGCGAGACTGTCGGCATCGGTATAGGTGAGCCGAGCCGCGGTGATGGCTAAGGGGCTGCTCCGGGCTGGTTTTTCCTCAGCTTTTCCGATCATTTCCTTTGCATCGAGCTTGGCTTGCACCAGCACAGTAGAGACGGGTTGCGCGGCGGTGCCTTGCGCCACCAGCGAACGGTGATAGCGATCAAATTGTATGGAAGGAGCGGTGATGATGTTGGCGTCCTGCCAGAGACGCGCGTTGCCACGGTAGAGGGCGCTTGCCGGAGAGTTGTGGGCTGTCATGGTGGCCGCCGTGACGTGAATCGGGGAGGAGGAAGATAGCAACGCACCGGAGGGCTGTTCTTTAAGTTCACTGTAGGTGCTCTTGACGCCGCCGGAGGCAAGGGCGTCGCCGGAGTCGCGATCCAGACGAATGGTGTTGGCGGTGGTGATCATGCTGCCTTGGGCAACCCGCGGACTGCCGCTGAGAACAACGATGCGGTCGGAGGGAGTGTAGAGAGCTTTATCGGCCCAGGCCTGCGTAAGATTGGCGGCGGGTTGGCCGTCGGTGTAGAAGACACTCCCTTGCTGGGTGATGGAGGAGATGCCGCCCTCGGGAAGAAAAGTTGCATCGAGGGTTTGGCTGGTGCTTACGCGATCTGGCAACCCGGGGGAAATACTTACGATCTTGGCATCGGGAGCGCCGTGAACTGAAGTTAAGCGGTCGAGTCCTGCGGGGGTAACAGCGAATTTTGCGTCAAAGTGCCCGGCAGTGACCACGGTTTGTTGTGGCTGAACGTTCAGCGGGGTCGAGGTCTGGGAGGGCGAAATGGTGATCTTCGCGGCTCCGGAAGTTTTGGCGCGATCGAGGCGTCCGTCGGCGACAAAGAAATCGATCGCCGGCGCGGTGATGTCGAAATCCTGCGGCGGGTTGGACGTTGCGGTAAGAGCGGCGCTGGTGGAGTGCTGCGACAAATGAACTCCCTCGGCAGCATGAACTTTTTTGAGTTGGTTTAGGCCCACGAAGTCGAGGATGGCGCGTCCGGCATCGGCACGCATGGGCTGCGATCCATTGCGCTCAACGTGGACGTTGCCGGTTAAGGTGGCGGTATGGAGCAGCTCTTGTTTGCCGGTGAGCAGGAGTTCAGCCCGGTCGGCGCGGGTGTGTATGGGGTCAGCATCTTCTCCCTTGGTTTCGGTGGTGACGTTGCCGGTGGCCAGCACGCGTTCGACATTGTTATCTGGACTGAGAAAAAATGAAGCTTGATCGGCCTGCAGGGTGCCGGTTGGGCGCTCAAGGCGGGCGTGGTCGAGAACGATGGCGCGTGGGTCACGAATAATGATGCCATGCGAGGCGAAAAGACTGGCGGCATCGGCGCCGGTAAGCGTCAGGTGAATCTGGGACACGAAGGTGAGGATGTTGCTTTTGCCGGAGTACTCGACGCCCACGGCCCAGCCATTGGCCTGCGGGGTGCTGAAATCCACGCGGGCATCGGTGTGTGCGTCGCCACTGTTTTGATTGAAGACCAGATCGCGTGTCTTCAGGTGGATGGGATTCTTGAGTTCTTTCGGCGTGCCCTGGTCGGGGCCGCTCTGTCCGGTGGGATTTGCTTCGAGATCGATCTGCACGTCGCCGCTGGCGGTCACATTGCCAGACGCTTTGTCGTAGGTAAAGTCGTCACCGTAAATCTGATCGAAACGTGAGGAGTCGCGCCCGTAAAGGATGATACTGACTTTGTGCAACTCGGCGCGACCATTGAGTTTGAATTGCTTCAGGTCGCTGGCTTCGACGGTGAAGAGCGTGCGTTTGCCATCGGATTTGGAAAACTGAAATCCATTCGCTGTCTGCTTGATGTCGAAGCCGATCTTGTTGGGAAGCTCCTTGATTACATTGCGCATACGCAGGCGCGCGTAAAAATATGTGCCAGCGACCATCGCAATAAAAAGCACAGCGATCACGGCCAGCCAGCGGCGCAGGCGGTAAATAGGGAGAGGCATGCTGCGTTCAGTCTAATGGAAGTGAACGATGCAGGAGCGGCTAACACTAACTCTGTCCACCATTTGTGAGACCGCTGGCAGCAATCGCCGGGTGTTTGGAGACTGAAACGGCGGGGTCCTCGCTCTTTGGACTCACTGATTTGAAATCCCGTAGCGACAATTCCAGGCCGCCGAAGTCGGGATGATCGTTATGGCCGATGGTGAAAGCGATATCGATGGCGTCCCCCGCCAGTAGAGGGGATTGCTGCAAGCGTTCGGCCATGTGCCAGCCGAGGGCGTCGAAAACAGTTCTCAGTCCTCGGTTTTCAGTTCTCAGTTGAAAACCTGCTCCGGATGCTTGTGAATTGTGCGGCGTGAATTGGGTTCGGCTGTTGGGCTCACCCGCCTTCAGCTTCAGCTTGATGTGTTTGTCTTTCAGAATTTTTGGCGGGGCCAGCAGGCGCACGCCGCGGGAAGAAAATGCGGGCTCGTGATTTCCGGCGCCGTGAGGTTCCAAGAGCTGCAAGACTTGATAAAGTTCGGGCGTGATTTCGCTGAGATGAAGTTCTGATTCCAAATCGAGAATGGGATCGAAATCCGCTTCGGTGAGTCGCGTGCGCGCGAAGGCATCGAGTTCAGTTCTCAGTTGAGCTACATTTGCCGATGGCATGGAGAAACCGCACGCGTGGGAGTGTCCGCCATAGCGGCTGAAAAGCGCGTGCGAGGATTCGACCGCCTCCAGCAGATGAAAGGCGCGAATGGAGCGGCCGGATCCGAAAGCTTCATCGCCATCGCGCGAGATCACCATGGCAGGGCGGTGATAGCGCTCGACCACTCGGGTGGCGGCGATGCCGATCACGCCACGGTGCCAGCCTTCGCCATCGACCACAATGCAGTAGGCCTGACAGAGGGCGGGATCTCCGGCGATGCGTTCGTCGATCGAGCGCAAGATGCGGCGCTCTTCTTCCTGGCGCTCGGCATTAAGGCGGTCGAGTTTTCCCGCGAGGAGGCGGGCTTGATCCGCATCTTTCATGCTGAAGAGATCAATCACGTCGCGAGCAATGTCCATACGTCCGGCGGCGTTAATGCGCGGGGCGATGCGGAAGGCAACCTCGGTGGAAGTGGGCGGACGTTTGTTCGAGACCTGGGCCATGTCCAGCAACGCCTTCAATCCGGGATTTACTGCGCGGCGTAATTCGTCCAGCCCGATTTTGGCGAAGACGCGATTTTCTCCATGCAGCGGTACGGAATCTGCGATGGTGGCAATGGCCACCACTTTCATAAACGACCGCAACATGCGGGCGTGATCTTTTTCCGGCAAGCGGCGCTGCATCAAGGCCTGCGCTACTTTGAACGCCACGCCCGCTCCGCAGATTTGCTTGCAGGGATATTCGCATCCCACCTGATTGGGATTGACTACGGCCAGCGCACGCGGCAGACCATCAGGTCCGGGCAAGTGATGGTCGGTAACGATCAAATCGACTCCCAGACGCTGTGCAGTCTGGGCCGGTGCGAAGGCGCGGATGCCCATGTCAACGCTGATGATGAGGCGAATCCCTTCGGCAGCAGCACGTTCGATCACATCGTCGCGCATGTCGTAGCCTTCGCGAATGCGATGCGGCACGTGGAAATCCGCGGCGCCGCCGCAGAGCTCAATAGCGGTTTTCAAAATGATGATCGCCATGGTGCCGTCCACGTCATAGTCGCCGTAGATGAGAATGGGATCTTTGCGCTCAATGGCCGCGTCGATGCGATCGACGGCGGCACGGAGGTCGGTCATCAACTCTGGAGCATGCAGGTGATCGGTGGATGGAACCAGAAAGCGAGCCGCTTCTTCCGCATCGGATAAGCCGCGGCGAAGCAGTAGTTGCGCTAGAGTATAAAGTGGAGTGCCAGGTGTGGAAGACTCGCGGGCGCGCTTTGAAATTGGAAGTTGGGCTAAGCCGGCAAGAGCGGCAGCCAGAGCCTGCACTCGTATGGGATCCTCAGCAGCCAGTTCCCAGCGCACCGCTAATTCTCGTCGTCCTGATCCGGCTCATCGATGGGGATGCCGCCGAAATCTTCGGAAACCTCCAGCAGACGCTGGTAGCGGTCGTACCAGTCGGTGCTCACTTCGCAGAGAAACATTGAGCCCTGATAGGCCCAGCCGAGCTGGAGAAATCCAACTTTGCCGATGTGGGCCCGCAGCCAGCGCGCATCTTCCACGTCGTCGCTGTCAGAGAAGTCCGAATGGTGCAGGCGTTCCACCATTTCGTCCAGTTCCTCGCGCTCCAGTTTCCAGGAGTGCATGGTCAGAAACGGCGCCGCTGCGCTCTTGGCCAGCTCGACAAAATCCTTCCAACCGTCAGGATTGGCGCCCATCTCCCACATCACACATTGCACTTCATCGTAGTCGACGTAGCCGTGGAAACGGCTCATGCCGTGGCCTTCAATGAAGGCAATCATGTCATCTTTGATGATGGATAGATCTTCTGGTGTGGGCGACATAGCAGGACCCGAACCAGTATTGTATGCCGTTTGGGGAGAAACCCGCCAGCCCGCTGGCCTCTTTTCCGCGCTCCATTTAGAATCTTCTGTCCCGCTTTCATTCCTGGCGAGCCAGAGGAGCTTGAGCTTTGATCCCACGTTATACGCGCCCTGAGATGGGCCGCATTTGGAACGACGAAAACCGCTTTCGCACCTGGCTGGCTGTCGAAGTAGCCGCCACTGAAACTCTGGCTGAAGCCGGCATGGTGCCGAAGGCTGCGGCGAAGGCGATCCGCGAGCGTGCCGATTTCCGCGTCGAACGCATCCATGAGATCGAAGCTGAAGTGCGCCACGATGTGATTGCGTTCACTACCGCAGTAGCGGAGTTTGTCGGTCCCGAGTCTCGCTGGTTTCACTACGGACTCACGTCTAACGACGTGGTCGATACCGCGCAGGCATTACTCGTCAAGCAAGCTTCAGCATTGATTGCCAAAGACCTGGAACGGCTGGCGGAGGTTCTGGAACGCCGCGCCTGGGAATTTAAAGACACGCCCATGGTGGGCCGCACGCACGGCATTCACGCCGAGCCCATCACTTTCGGATTCAAACTGGCGAACTGGTTTTCGGAGACGGAGCGCAACATCGCGCGTTTTAAGGCTGCGGCGGAAGATATGCGCGTGGGAAAATTTTCAGGCGCGGTGGGAATCTTCGCGCACCTTACACCGGAGCTCGAAGAAAAAATCTGCGCCCGTCTGGGTCTAAAGGCGGCGGCAGTTTCGTCGCAGGTAATTCAGCGCGACCGCCATGCCCACTATCTGGCGACGTTGGCGGTGATTGCATCGACTTTGGACAAGATGGCTACCGAGATCCGCCACCTGCAACGCACAGAAGTCCGCGAGGCGGAAGAGTTTTTCAGCGAAAAGCAAAAAGGTTCCTCGGCAATGCCGCACAAACGCAATCCCGTGACCTCCGAGCAGATCAGCGGCCTGGCTCGGGTGGTGCGGGGCAATGCGCAGGCGGGATTCGAGAACGTCGCTCTCTGGCACGAGCGCGACATTTCACATTCTTCCGCCGAGCGGGTGATCCTGCCGGACTCAACGACTCTGCTGGATTATTTGCTCAACAAAACCTCTAATTTGATCGAACAAATGTTCGTGTATCCCGAAAGAATGCAAGCGAATCTGGAGAGCACGCGCGGATTGATTTTCAGCGGACAGTTACTGCTCGACCTGGTCGAAAACGGCGTTTCGCGCGAACAGGCCTATCGCGCCGTGCAAACCCATGCCATGCGCGCCTGGAAAGAAGGGCTGGAATTGAAACAGCTAGTGCTGGCCGACGAAGACATCACCAGCAAAGTTCCC
This sequence comes from uncultured Acidobacteriota bacterium, assembly GCA_963758565.1. Taxonomy (GTDB): domain Bacteria; phylum Acidobacteriota; class Terriglobia; order Terriglobales; family Acidobacteriaceae; genus Sulfotelmatobacter. The sequence goes on from CAVWVX010000004.1 coordinate 931,998, forward strand.
CGCAAGCAGATTGAATACGCCTTCGACTTATCCCGGCAACTGAAAAACGTCGACAAGATTTTTGCCCGCGTCTTTCCGCATCACCGTACCGGCAGCAAAACAAGCGGAGGAGCGAAGCCTGGCCCGAAAAAACCGGCCCGCCCACACCGCTCGTGAGCCTATAGGTGTCGCACCCGCCACAAACTACGGTTTTACCCCTAGTAGCGTTTTTCTTCTAACTGCATCTTAAAGGTTGCCTCCGCCATTCTTTCTGACGGCCGGTTCTGGAAATCTTAAGTTTGGAGGACCTTCTTGTCCCTAAACTATTCTTCGCGCCCTTCGATAGCCGCACTACTGCTCAGTCTTGTCATGGTGCCAATTTCGTACGCCGCCAGCGGCCAGCAAAAAGCCTGGTCCATGTTCGAAACGGCGGCCAAGTCCAAAAGCACTACGCAGCGAGTTCTCGGCATGAGGGCATTGGGGTTGCTGCCCAATGATGCCCACGCCCGCGAACTGGCGGAAGGCGCCTTAGCCGATCCCCGGCCCGAGGTGCGTGCCGCAGCCGCGACTGCGTTGGGACAGATGCATGCCTTGGAATCTGTTCCAAAACTTAAAACTTTGCTCCGCGATAAACGCATTTCCGTGGTGATGGCAGCAGCTCATTCCTTGCACGACTTAAAGGACGACGCCACCGCGAACGCGATCTATCTGGATGTGCTCAGCGGCGAAAGAAAGGGCGACGGCTTGATCGCGGAACAGATGGACACGCTGCACAATCCGAAGGAACTGGCGATGATTGGCGTGGAGACTGGAATCGGCTACGTTCCTTTCGCCGGAATTGGCTGGGACGCGTGGCGCTACACCCACAAGAAGAATCCGCATCCTCCTCGTGCGGTAGCGGCCACCTTACTGGCACACGATCCCGATCCCAGAACCGGGAGGGCACTGGCAAGAGCGGCGTTGAACGATAAAGACTGGATCGTCCGCGCCGCCGCAGTGGAAGCAGTGGCACAGCGCGGAGATCCCTCGCTGGAAGAGAAAATTGAACTGAGCCTGTTTGACCCCAACGTACATGTGCGTTTTACCGCGGCAGCCGCGGTGATACGCCTGTGCACGGCACCCCACAAAGAACTCGAGAAGAAAACTGCGCTCAACCAGCCTGCTGCGGAGTCGGCTTCGCGATAGCTACGTGTAAATCGTGCATTCGTCCGTCGCCGGCCCCCTCCGGCCGTGCATCTCACCTCGCCTTCAAGGCATCCAATAATTAACTAAGCAGTTAGATCGTAAAGTTAAGTCAATTGGGTCGGAGGTGACCTGCAATGACAAGCGCAACTTTTTTCAAGACGGCGGGTTCTATGTTAGCGGTGGGATTGTTAAGTGCGATGCTGGTCGCCCAAACCGAAGCCGCGACTCGCTACGACAATCAAATTCAAGACACTGTCACCCACAAACTGGCGGCGAAAAGCCAGTTCGGAAATGTGCAGTCGGCCGTGGAAGACGGCGTTGTAACCCTGACGGGCACGGTGGATCTTTACCAGCGCAAGCTGGACGCCGCCAAACTCGCTCGAAAAACTGCGAGCGTGCAAGGCGTGCGCAACCTGATCACAGTGGCCGGTCCAAACGTCCCCGACGAGCAGCTTGAGCAGAAACTGGCAACCAAGCTGCGCTTCGTCCGGGTGGGTTACGACAACACCTTCGATTATTTCGCGCTCGACGTGAGAGACGGCGTGGTTACGGTGGAAGGTCAGGACCGAACCGGGGTGGGCCGCGAAGAAGCTCTTGCCGAAATCGCGAACATGCCGGGAGTGAAAGATGTGGTCTCGAACATCACCATCGAGCCGACGTCGATCTTTGACGACGGCATTCGGGCCCGCACCGCGCGCGCGATTTATCGTGACCCAGTGCTGAGCAAGTATGCGGCGGATCCGGCGCGCTCGATTCGCATCATCGTGGACAACGGGCATGTAACGCTCTACGGCTCGGTCGCCACCACGATGGATAAAAATCTGGCCGGCATTCGCGCGAACCAGGTGTTCGGCGCCTTCAGCGTGGAGAACAAGCTGGTGGTGGATCGAAAATCGTAAGGTTTGAGGTTGGGCAGAAAAGAGGCGCGGCGAAAGCTGCGCCTTTTTTGTTTTACAGCCGGTTGATGATCGACGCGACGTACCCCGCGCCGAATCCGTTATCGATATTGACTACGCTCACATTCGACGCGCATGAATTTAACATGCCCAGCAGCGCAGTCAATCCTTTGAAGGATGAACCGTAACCGACGCTGGTGGGCACTGCGATCACCGGAACTCCGACCAGGCCTCCGACTACGCTGGGCAGGGCCCCCTCCATGCCGGCGCAGACAATCACTACTCGCGCCTTGGTGAGCGCTTCCCGATTAGCCAGCAAGCGGTGAATCCCGGCAACACCGACGTCGTAAAAGTGCTCGACTTTGTTGCCCATCAGTTCAGCGGTGACGACTGCTTCTTCTGCAATCGGAATGTCGCTGGTTCCCGCCGACACAACGGCGACCGTTCCCTTGCCATAAATATGGGGATCGCGCTGCAGGACAATTGCGCGCGCCAGTTCCCGATATTCCGCGGCTCGTACTTTTTTCTTTACGGCGGCGAATTGTTTCTTGTCGGCGTGCGTGGCAAGGACGTTGCCGCCATGCTCGGCGAGGCGCGCGAAGATCTCCGCCATGTGCAGCGGGGTCTTGCGCTCGCCAAAGATTACTTCCGGCATGCCCGCACGCAGCGAGCGATGGTGATCCACCTTGGCAAAGCCCAGGTCTTCAAAAGGCAGATGGCGCAGGCGGTTGACGGCTTCGTCAGGAGAAAGTTTTCCCTTGCGAACCTGTTCGAATAGTTTGCGAATGGATTCGGCGTTCACGAGAATTCTAGATTAGCACTGGTGAGGACTGATGGGATGGTCTGCTATCGTATGGCGCTGCGCAGTCTGGCGATTACCGCGATGCAGACCTTTCGAGCCGCACCCGGCTTGTCCAGGTGCGCCAGGAACAATCGCCGCAGGCCGCCTGGTCTAACTTTGCCGGCCAGGTACACGCGGTAAATCTGGCTGCCGAGGATATAACCCCAACCTCGCGCAGTGGTCTCGAATTTTTCATAGTCGCCACGGAGCGCCGACTGGGCGGCTTTCTCCACGGCAGTTCGTGACAGTGCGGGCGCATCCTCGGCGGGCGACGGACGGGAGGGGTACAGCACTCGCGAACCGAAGTAAGCCACTGCGTGCTCAATCACTCGCGTGTAAAAAACATCCAGCGGTGGGGTGACATGCTGGTTCGGCAAACTCAAGAGTCTGCTCGGCCCGTCCAGACGCGATGGCAGACCCCGACAAGCATGATGGAGAAAACGGGTGGCATCTTCCGCGGCGTGCATCATTTGGAATTCGCGGATGTGAAAGGCATTCACTTCCGGCAAATAGGCGCTTCCCCGCTCTTCTACGCAAGAAAGCATATTTTTTAGCTGTGCGTCGGTCACGCCTTTGCGGCATAGCAGCCGGCGCAACACAGCAGCGGACGAGTTCCCATGCACTTCAGGCAACATGTCGACCAGAAACTTCGGCTGCGTGCCGTTGTGGGGAGAGTAGCGGTTAATCTCGAGAAAGCTAGCCAGACTGTCGATCAGGTTGTAAATCGTGGGCGCGAAGTCCGGGCCTCGATCACATCGGCTCCACTGGTCGAGACAGAGACGATAGCTCTCGTATTTTTCCAGCGGCGTGGAATTGAAGATGCAGACCACATCGTCACTGACGCGTACCGCGTCCACCTTATCGCAGCGCTCGCCCGCCGCGCTCCAGTACAAGGCATCCACATTCTGTAAAACAGTAAGAGTTTTGGCGGAGGGCAGTTGCTGATTTACCACCTTCGGTAGGTGCTGCGGCGCGAGATGCGATTCGCCGAAGAGCACGAAGATCACAGCTTCGGGATGGTGTTGCCGGATCTCCGCAATTTTGGCCGCGGCATGACGATCGCGCGCTCCGATTCTGCGCAGGCTTTCGCGAGGCATGCAATCAAGGCCGTAGATGGCCTCCCCGTGATCGCGAGCGGCTACCAGCAATTCGTAAAAAGGCGACCAGTCATAGCCCCAATCGAGATCGAAGCGGATGCGCTGGCGCAATTCGGTTTCATCAATTTCGCGGCGCCACCATTCCTCAAGAATGTGTTGGTCGCGGGCGAAAATGGTTTCCACTCCCAGCACAACGGGGCGATCTCCGGCCAGAGCACGGTGCTCGATCAACGAAGCGGCATAACGCTGGGCCACTGGCAGCGCGTGATAGTCGCCGATGAGGACGACGTCGGCGGCATGAACGTACTCCTGAAGTTGTTCGGCATTAAGAATAGAATCGTAACTCTGGAAGGCCTGATTAAATTCCCGCAGATATTTCCGCCGATTGTGGGAGTCCCGGGCGCGGATTTCGCGCTCCACTCCTGCCAGGGCATGAAGCTGCGCTGCACTGCGGCGGAATCGCAAATTGACCGCGGAAGCCATATTCGGTCCTTAGTGCTGGCGTGGCTCCTTGACTTCCATAGCTCGTCGTCCCTATGCTCCAAATTTCTGCTGAAAAATGCCGGGAGATGCTTTGCCGAACCAAAGTCCACAAAATCTGACCATCGCCACCACCGGCGCGAGCGGTTCCATCTTCTTGCGCCACTTGCTCCTGGCGGTAGCGCGCGACCAGCGCGTGCAGGCCGTGAACTTCATCGCATCCGACTCCGGGTTGCGCGTCATGGCCGAAGAACTCGCAATCCAGGGCCGCGCGAATCTGGTCGAGCAACTTCTCGCGGACAAGACCTCGAAAGCATCCTCGCGGCCGCGTTCAAGTTCTCCATCGAAAAACAGCCCGTCGAAAATCCATTCCCGGAAAATCAAAGAGCAATCCAATGTCGATATCGGAGCCAACGTGGCCAGCGGCTCGTATCCCGCCGACGCCATGATCGTGCTTCCGTGCAGCATGGGCACTTTGGCCCGCATTGCCAACGGCATTGCATCTCACTTGATTGAGCGCGCCGCCGACGTTTGCCTCAAAGAACAGCGCCCGCTGGTTCTATGTGTTCGCGAAACGCCGCTCAACAAAGTTCACATTCGCAACCTGTACCACGCTGCCGATGCCGGGGCCACGATCTATCCGCTGATCCCAGGCTTCTATTACCGGCCGGCAAGCTTAGATGACATGGCGCGGGAATTCGCCTACCGGGTACTGGCCCATATCGGTCTCCCGCAATCTGACGCCTTCCGCTGGAAAGCCTGACAAATCAGTCACTTACGCGCGTACATTTAAAAACTGGCCTTATTAAGGAAGATCGGCCTGAGTAGGGGGAGCTTCAGTGTAGAGAGTGAACGCGGTCGCTCCCAGATACCCGGCGGTCATGTACAACTGGAGCCTCCCAACTCACCACTAAGCAAGAGGGCCGATTTGCGTATAGCTACGTCTAGCGCCCGGTAACCATGAATACCTCAATCGAAACCCGGTGCTGTATAGCCGGAGGCGGTCCGGCTGGAATGATGCTGGGATTTCTACTGGCGCGCGCCGGTGTCAGGGTCATGGTTCTGGAGAAACATGCGGATTTCTTGCGAGACTTTCGCGGCGACACCATTCATCCCTCCACTCTCGAAGTGATGAACGAACTCGGTCTACTCGAGGACTTTCTCCAGCGGCCTCATCAAGAAGTGAAAGAGCTTACTGGGCAGATTGGCGACACGAAGGTAAAGATGGCAGACTTCAGCCGCTTGCCGACGCGCTGTAAGTTTCTTGCGCTCATGCCGCAATGGAATTTTCTCAATTTTCTTGTGGAACATGGAAAGCAGTATTCCGGCTTTCAGGTCAGGATGCAGACCGAAGCAGTCAACCTTATCGAGCATGACGGCCGAATTGAGGGCGTGCTAGCGAAAACTTCCGAGGGCTCAATCGAGATTCGAGCGCCGCTTGTCGTCGGGGCAGACGGGCGGAACTCAGTGGTGCGGGAGCGCGCAGGTCTGCAGGTTCAGGATCTCGGCGCTCCAATGGATGTCTTCCAGATGCGCATCAGTCGTCGCCCGTACGATCCTGGTCAAGCTCTTGGCCATGTCGAGCCCGGCAGAATGTTAGTCCTGATTGATCGTGAAGAGTACTGGCAGTGTGCTTATTTGATTCCGAAAGGAAGCGCGGACGAATTCCGCCAGCGCGGAATCGAGGCGCTGCGCCTAGAAGTCACGCGGCTTGCGCCATTCCTCGGCGACCGGGTAGGTGAACTGCAGGACTGGCACGACGTAAGCTTGCTGACAGTGATGGTCGATCGCTTGAAGAAATGGTTTCGGCCGGGCTTGCTATGCATTGGTGATGCGGCGCATGCCATGTCACCGGTCGGCGGAGTCGGAATCAATCTTGCAATTCAAGATGCTGTGGCTGCGGCTAATATTCTCGCCGGCAAATTAAATAGCGGAAAAATTGAAGAGCGGGATCTGCAAGCGGTTCAGCAGCGAAGAGAATTTTCCACGCGCGCCACGCAAAGACTCCAACTCCTTATCCAGAATGCGGTAATCAAACGGGTACTTTCCAGCTCGAAGACTTTGACCGTTCCGATGCCGATCAGATTGTTGCAGAGCTTTCCGTCTTTGCGGCAACTGGCCGCCCGGATAATTGGGCTTGGGTTTCGTCCTGAACATGTGCGTTCCCCATCGGTGGCACCTCAAGCACGGGCTCGCTGAACTTGGTCGGCTGTTTGAGGCGATGGTAATATCCGTTAGCTTTGGTCCGGGTGCGAGTGATTCGTGCGAAGTGGGGGGGCGGCGACAACCATGTTAAAGACCACCTCAAAGAAGTGTTCGCTGCTCTTGTACCGGCCTGTTTTCATTCTGTGCATCTCCGTGACCGTGGCTCTGTCTTTTTGTGTCCAGGGCGCACTTGCGGCCGACGATCACAATCCCTTTGCCAACGATCCCAAGGCGGCGAAAGCAGGCGCATCGGAATTCCGCATCAACTGCGCGCTGTGCCACGGACTCGGCGCTCACGGCGGCGGCCGCGGCCCCGACCTTACCCGGGCACAGAAAAAGCACGTCCACTCCGACGCCGAAATGTTTCAGGTCATCAGCAACGGAATTCCCGGAACTGTCATGCCCGCCAACGGAACTAACGGCCAAGGGGTAGGCATGACCGATGAAGAGATTTGGCAGATCATCACTTACATTCGCAGCGTCGAAGTGAAGACTTCTGGCAAACTTGCCGGCAGTCCCGAACACGGCAAGCAACTGTTCTACGGTGATGCGAACTGTTCGCTCTGCCACATGGTGGAAGGCAAGGGCGGCCGAGTCGGGCCAGAACTCACCGCAGTGGGCAGTTCGCGCACCCGGGAGGCGATTATCGACTCTGTCCGCAACCCCAGTCGCCGCCTCGCCTGGGGATTGACCGAATCCACCAAAGAGTTTCCCCAAGAATATGAAACGATCACCGCAGTTACATCCGACGGGAAAGAAATTAAGGGGGTGGCCCTGAATGAAGACAACTTCAGCGTGCAGTTGATGGACACCAGCGAAAATATTTATCTGCTGGAAAAAGACAAACTGCGTTCTTTTAACAAGAGCCGGGAGTCGATGATGCCGGTTTACACCTCCGATTTGTTGAGCGATCAAGATCTCGACGACATTGTGGCTTTCTTGATTGGTGTGGGGGTCAAATGAGGCGCACAACTCTCGCGACGCTCCTAACCCTCTGCTTCTGTTGCGTGCTCTCATCAAAGATGCTTCCCGCCCAGGTGACATTTGAACGAATACAAAACTCGGGCAAAGAACCGCAAAACTGGCTGACCTATTCCGGCGATTACGCTGGCCGGCGCTTCAGCCCACTCCAGCAGATTAATGCCGGGAATGCACATTCTTTAGTCGCGAAGTGGGTCTATCAGACTGGAGCGACCGGCAAGCTGGAATCCACTCCTCTAGTTGTCGATGGAATTCTTTACGACACCGCACAGGACGATCGCGCCTTTGCCCTCGACGCCCGCACCGGACGTCCCATCTGGATGTTCCAGCACCAGGTACCGGCTGACATTCGTCCTTGCTGCGGCCACGTCAATCGAGGTCTCGCCATTCTCGGAGATAAGGTTTTCATGGGCACGCTCGACGCGCACGTGATCGCGCTCGACGCCAAGACAGGAAACGTAGTCTGGGATGTTGTGGCCGCCGAGTATCAGAAGGGCTACAGCTTTACGGTGGCTCCGCTCGCAGTGAAAGATCTGGTGGTGATCGGAGTCTCTGGCGGCGAGTACGGAGTTCGCGGCTTCATTGACGCCTATGACGCCGCCACCGGAGCCCGCAGGTGGCGTTTCTACACCGTCCCCGGCCCCGGCGAAGCCGGGCATGAAACGTGGGAAGGCGATTCGTGGAAGGTTGGCGGCGCTCCCGCATGGAACACCGGAACGTACGATGCCGCGACTAACCAGATTTTTTGGCCCACGGGAAATCCTGCGCCCTCAAATCGCGGGGAAGGCCGCGCGGGCGATAACCTCTACAGCAACTCTCTGCTCGCCTTGAATGCCGACAGCGGCAAGATGAACTGGTATTTCCAGTTCACCAAACACGACGAGCATGATTGGGATGCTACCCAGGCCCCCGTGATCATCGATTCCGGCGGCAAGCACTTAATTGCACAGGCCAACCGTAACGGATTTTTTTACGCGCTGGATCGCACCAACGGAAACCTGATTTCGGCGAACTCCTACGGCAAGATCACCTGGAGCGATAGCAAAGATGCCGACGGCCGCCCCGTTGCGAAGAAAGATGCTTCACCCACTCTCGAAGGCCACACGGTTTGTCCCGGCGCTCTCGGCGCCACCAACTTTATGGCCCCGTCGTACGATCCGCAAACCTCGCTGTTTTATGTGACCTCTCGCGATCAATGCGACATTTTCTCGACCGCTCCGCAGCCCTATGAAGCCGGCCACGCCTATTATGGCAGCGCCTACTTTCCATCCGATGAGGCCGAACCCTATCGCGGATTTCTCAAAGCAATTGATCCGACAACCGGAGGCATCAAGTGGGTTTTCGAGCACACTTCGCCAACCTGGTCCGGCGTTTTATCAACCGCTGGAGGCTTGATCTTCACCGGTGACGCTGAAGGAAACTTTATCGCTCTCAATGCCGCCAGCGGCAAAGTCCTGTGGCACTTTCAGATGGGAGGCGCAGTCTACGCCGCGCCCATGGCTTTCGCCGTCGACGGGAAAGAATACGTTTCCATTGCAGCGGGAAGCGCTGTCTACACCTTCGGCTTGCAATAGCCGCACCCGGCAATTCTCCAGTAAGAGAACATTCATCTGCTGTTAATCCACCCGTAACACTCGTTTTGTCTAATAGCCAATCCGCATAACCACTTCGCCAGGAGAATGATATGCACTTGTTCCTCGTTCGTGTGCCCTCCCACTCAATCGTGAAAGCGAAGTCTTTTTCTTTCTCCAATTTCATCTCCGGGCTCACCTTGGGTCTCCTGATGGTCGGATTGGGCATTTCCCCTTTGTTTGCCCAAATTGATCGCGCAGTGATTGAAGGCACTGTGACAGAGGCTTCGGGACGAGTGGTCGCCGGGGCCACGGTAAGGGTTCTGGCAGTAGATACCGGCCTTACTCATGACCAGAGAACCAACGGGGCCGGTTATTATCGTTTTCCTGGTCTGGCAGTTGGACGTTATCAAGTGACCGTGACGGAAACCGGTTTCAAGATCAAGACCATCGATGACGTCATAGTGCAAGTGGGCCAGACCCGCACGCTGGATATACAGCTTGAGGTTGGCGCGATCAATGAGAAAGTCGAGGTAACCGCCGCCGCCGCGCCGTCGGAGCGGAGTTCCGCCGAAGCCTCCACCGTTATCACCAATGACCAGATCGCTAATCTTCCCAACAACGGGCGCGACTGGGCGAGCTTCACCTTGCTCGCTCCCTTCGCCCAGGATGACGGCGGAGGTGATCAGCGCACCATCCGCTTCGCTGGCCGGGCCCGCGACGATAACAACTTCCAGATTGACGGCGTCGATGCCGGCGGTATCCAGGAGCAAGCGCAGAAATCGCAAACCCGGCTGCAGATCTCCCAGGACGCAATCGAAGAATACCGAGTGAACAGCGCGCTCTATGACGCGGAATACGGCACTCAGGCCGGCGGTCAAATTGATGTGGAGACTAAACACGGAACCAATACCTTGCATGGTTCGGCCTTTGGATATATCAGGAATTCCGTCTTCGATTCACGAAACTTCAATGACTTTGACGTCAACGGCAATCCTGCCATTCCACCTTTCCGCTTCGGGCAATATGGAATGTCACTTGGCGGCCCAGTCGTTAAGGATAAGCTGTTCTTCTTTGTTAACTATGAGGGTCTTCGGCAATACGGGGCGACAACCAATCAAGTCCTCGTGCCCAACGTAGCCACTCAACAGGCTACTCTCGCCATGTCACCGCAGATGTGCTCCATCCTGCAAGCGTATCCCTGGCGGGCGTCTACCGGCTCCATCGGAGGCTGTAATCCAATCCATGTTTATCCCGACGGAGGTTTCGTCGATCAAACAAACAACCCAACGAACCCGCTGCCGGACTCGGATTTGTTCACCAGTCCGGCTCCCACCACGGTTCATGAAGACACCTGGCTCGTTCGTATGGATTACCAGATCAACCAGAAAATGATGTTGTACGGCAGTGCGCATCGCGACATCAGCCTGGTCAGCGGAACCAATGGCAGCGGATCTCTTCCTTATGACCTGATTCAGACTATCAATCACCCCGCCGGCTATTACGTCGCCCTGCAGAACAACTTTTCCCCCAGGGTAGTCAATGAGGTCAAGCTCTTCGTAAATCGCGCGCCCTTCATCAACCCCCAGATCTCTCCTTTACCCTATTCCGTCCAGACCAACGACTGGGTCACGATCAACAACAATCAGGCGGACCACGAAATAGGCACGACGTTTGGTGTGGTCGATAACCTTACTTGGGTGCGCGGCAAAAATACTTTTAAAACGGGCATGGAAATCCGCCGCGTCCGCTTGAATCAAGGCTTGACCGCGGGCAATACCCTTTCATTCCAGGACGGCGCCAGCCCGGCGGATCCCGGATTCGAGAGCGCAACTCTTTACGGGATTTCTTATACTTCAACCTGGTGCTGCCATAAGCTGCGGCGCACGTTTTACATGCCCTATTTCCAGGACGAGTGGAAGGTTACGCCCACCTTGACTCTAAATCTGGGATTGCGTTGGGAGTACTACGGGGTAGCACATGAGGCCGACAATCGCACCACGGTCTTTGATGTCAGCCAATTCCACGGTGTCTGCTTCGGCTCAGGTTCCACTTGGCGATTCGCTCTTCCCACTCCAATTCCAACCCCCATCAACACTCCACCCTGCCCTACCAACCCGGCTCTCTACAACGCAAATTACAGAAACTTTGACCCTCGGGTCAGTTTCGCCTGGGCGCCGGAGATCTTTCACGGAAAGACGGTCATTCGAAGTGGCTTCGGAATCTACCATGGCGCAGCGCAGAACGACGATTTGAACGCTGGCCTCGAGAGCGATCGCTACACCGCCTTTGCCACCTTCGACCCGTCGTCCAACGGCACACCGCTCTTACCCGCATATCAGCAGACCAACCCCGACCTCAGCAGCCTGCCAATCATGCCGGCGCAGCAACCCCGCGCCTTACAACGCCATGGCCGGCGCGATCTTTATGTCGAGACTTGGGGCCTCACCATCGACCGGGAGCTTCCCGCCAACTTGTTGGCATCGGCTCAGTATCTTGGGTCGCGTGGAGTCCGCCTGTTCTCCCGTGGAGGGGTCAACTTCTGCATCACTCCTCCGCAAGGCACTGACGCGAGCGGTAACATTATTTGCACGCGCACGCTCGATCAGTATTATCCAGGTGGCGATCCTTACGGTTCGGTAGACTACAAGTCCGACATCGGATCCAGCACCTACAACGCACTCCTTCTGCGCCTCGAACGGCGATTCTCCAACGGATTGTCTTTCCAGGGCCACTATACCTGGTCGCATTCCATAAATGATGGATCCGTTGGTGGCGGCGAGTCGAATGGTCCTGAAAACGTTAATTGCCTTGCCTGCGATAAGGGACCAAGCGTCTTTGATGTGCGGAACAATGTCACCGTGGATGCGGTCTACGAATTGCCTTTTGGACCGGGCAAAGCGTTCTTGAATGACTCAGGACTCCTGGGCAAGATTTTTGGCGGGTGGGAATTGAGCAGCATCGGTATCTGGCACACCGGTCATCCCTTGACCATTACCATGAATATTAACCCCTCCCAGTTACCGGACGGAAACGATCAGACCACACAACGACCTGACTTGGTGCCCGGAGTTCCCATTTTCCTTCCGGGAGGCGTGCAAAACCATACCTTTCCTATTAACCCCGCTGCCTTCGCTCCGCCTCCGCTCGATCCTACTGGAGTCGCGGATGCGAGCGGAAATTGCGTGAGTACTTGTGGCCTGGTCAGCCGTTTTGGCAACGCTCCCAACGGGTTGATCCGCGCTCTCAACGTCTGGCAGATCGACCTGGCATTGGCCAAGGAAACTAAACTCACAGAGCGCCTGGCAATGAAGTTTGGAGTGCAGATCTTCAACATCTTCAACCACGTGCAGTTTGGCGATCCGAATCCCAACAACTTGGCCTTCAACTACACCCAGGCAACGGATAGTTCGGGCAACCCAATACCCAATAGCTGGGTGCTTCAACCCGCGGGCAGCCTTGGCCTGATCGACACCACCAACAACTTCAATAACAACAATGACAACGCTTCGTCTCCGAACACCGGGACCGGCCTACCGCGGCAGATTCAGTTCATGCTTCGTTTCACGTTCTAGACACGACAACAGATGGCCTCAGGTTTCAGGTAGCCTTCAGCTTGGGGGCATAAAAAGGAAGTGCGATCTGCGGCTCCAGGCTGGGTCCTGGAGCTTTCGAAAGGATTTCCAATTATGGTCAACAGCCGCCTTCCGTTTTTTGCCAGGCACTGCACAGGCTTAATCATCCTAGCTTCGTGTTTCGTGGTTTCTGCGCCAGCCGCTGACGCCGGTTACACTGTGATCAAGAAGATTCCGATTCCCGGACAGGGCAGTTGGGACTACCTCACCGTCGATGCCAACGCACGTCGTTTGTATGTTTCCCACGGGACGCAGGTTGAAGTTCTCGACGTGGATTCCGACGCCATTGTGGGCAGCATTCCGAAAACTCCGGGTGTACACGGAATCGCCGTCGCTCCCGCTTTGGGTCGTGGGTTCGTGAGCAACGGGCAAGCTTCCACCGTGACCGTCTTCGACCTGAAGACGCTCAAGCCAATCGGTGAGACTGCGACCGGTCAGAAACCGGATGCCATTATCTACGACGACGCTACTTCCCGGGTTTTCGCCTTCAATGGTGGCAGCAATAGCGCCACTGTAATCGACGCAGCCACCGGCAAAGTTGCTGGCACCGTCAATTTAGATGGTGTCCCTGAGTTCGCCGCCGCTGACGGCAAGGGATTCGTTTACGACAACCTGGAAGATGAGAGCCAGGTTCTGAAGATCAATTCCCGCGATTTGAAAGTTGAGCAGCGTTGGCCCACCGCCCCCTGCAAATCGCCTTCGAGCATGGCCATCGACCGCGCCAACCGCCGTCTGTTCATCGGTTGCCGCAGCAAAGTAATGGCGGTTATGAACACCGACAACGGTCAGGTGATTGCCACCTTGCCGATCGGCGACCACGTCGACGCCACCGCCTTCGACGAAGAATCAAAAACTATCTTCAATTCCAACGGCGAAGGCACCATTACAGTGATTCATGAGGACAGCCCCGATAAATATTCCGTGGTCGAGACGGTCAAGACTCTGCCGAAAGCCAAGACCATGGCACTCGACCCAAAGACACACCACCTTTTTCTCTCCACAGCAGAGAATGGACAGTTTGAAGTGCTGGTGGTAGGAAAGCAGTGAGATTGCGAACCTACGAGCGATTAGAAACGAAAACTGCGCCGGCCAGAATTCTCGGGCTCAAGCTTTGGCTGCTGATTTGTCTTTCAGCCGTCTTGCTCTCAGGGCCCAGCTGCAAGAAGAAGACTGCAATCCCAAGCCCAACGGCTCCTGCGCAATTGCAGGTAAAAGTAAGCTCTCCGTTTCGTTTTGTCGCTTACGGCGACACTCGCTTCCACGATCCCAACGATACAGATGCAGCCAACCCCACGGTTCGTCTGGCGCTCGTTCAGGCCATTGCCGATGCTAACCCAGCTTTTGTCTGTTTCACCGGCGACATCGTCTACAACGGAAACGACTCCGAAGACTGGAAAGTCTGGGACAGCGAAACCAGTGTCTGGCGCGAAAAGGGCATCCCCGTTTTTCCCGCGCTGGGCAATCACGATCTTCACGGAAGCCCAGCGGTGGCACTGGGAAATTATTTTCAACGCTTCCCGAGGCTGAATCAAAGCCGAAATTATTCCGTACGCGCCTCCAATGTCCTGCTCCTGGTGCTGGATAGCTCACTCGATGAGACCTCCGGTCCACAGGGCGATTGGCTGAAAAGTGAGCTTGACCACATTCCTTTCGACGTGGATTTCGTGCTCCTCATGCTGCACCATCCTCCTTACACCAGTTCCTCCGATGAGAAAAAATTTGGCGGCGGCCACTCTTCCCGCTCAACCGAGCACCTGTTGGCAAAAGCGTTGGAGGATCGCCAGTCCCACACCCGCGCCCGTTTCGTAGTCTTCTCCGGACACGTGCATAACTATGAACGCCATGAGCACGGCGGGGTAACCTATTTTGTTAGCGGCGGCGGCGGGGCGCACGCCTACCCCATCGAGCGCGGCGCCGACGATCCTTTTCAAAGTAAGGAAATCAACTACCACTACCTGCTGGTGGAAGTCGACCACCAGCGCTTAAGCGTCACCATGAACCGACTGCAATGGACGGCAGGAAAGGCACTCTGGTCTACGCCGGACCACGTCGAGATTGCTTTGCCAGATGCGGCAGCCACCACCGCCGGACGCTGATTTCGCGGCCACAACTCAAAACTGGATCACAAACCCGGTGGAAAATCGCAGATTTCCCTGCTTGGTCGAGGAACCTGCCAGCAGCGCGGGACCGAACGCGCCCTGATACAGCTTGTTTACGTTGATCGTCGTGCGGAAGAAGTCCACCTGCCCCAGGCGAATCGCGAAGTGTTGCGAAAGCTTGAAGTCCACTCCTGCTCCGGCCGCGTAGGCAACATCGGTGTAAGTGGAACTGGTCGTCGTGACCGGAGTGGGCAGACCGGAAATCGTGCTCCCCTTCAGAGTCGTGCGATCCACGCCCAGCATGGCATGAATGTACGGAGTGAAGCGGGACTCTGTCCGGTACGAAATCACCGGGCCGGCCAAGACAGAATATCCAGTTGCATCGGGAAAGCCTGAAACTTTGTTGATACTGGAAGAGTTAAACGGCGCGCCGTAACGTCCACCGAAATCGACCACGATCCCCAGCCAACGATCGAAGTTATACTGCGCCTCTGCATTCCAGCCTTTGAAGTTCTTCACCGGCCGCAAGGAAGAATCCGGCACCCGCAAGAGCGCATTCAGATTCGCGGTATTCGCTTGTCCGTTGTCTTGATGGAATATCGTGAAGCCACCGAAGACTTGCACCTTCGGAGTTTCGTCTTGTGCCAGAAGTAAGGAAGTGGCCAGCAGGCACAACCCGATGGTCAGAATAGAAAAACGAATCATCTGGAATTTTCTCCCCTTTGAGAATATCGCAACCTGCGGCTCTGGGCTGAAGTTGGCGGTACTAATTCAGATGCACGCTTTCGGCATTAGTTAAGGTCGCCGCTCGGGATCGATAGTCTGATCGAGATAAATCCAGAGCACGCGGGCAAACAAGGTAATGGTCGGCGCGAGGGGCAGAAATATCACCACCGCCCAGATGGTATCTTTCGTGATCCACCAGCCAGTCACGTACCAAAGCAGCGCTGCCAGAGAAGCAACGATCACCATTCCCAAGCCATAGCTGATGTACATCGCGCCCAGAAAGTATCCCGGCTCGCGATCGTATTTAAGATCGCAGACGGAACAGCGCTCCAACATCTTCGGAAATCCGCGGAAGATGGAATAGGGAAAGATGCTCCCCATGCGGCAGCGCGGACAACGCTGCCGAAAAATGTCCGCGACCGTGGCGAGTTTTGATGTGCTTCCCGTCGTCGTTTCCTGGGCTGCCAATAAGCTAACAGAGGGCGCGGTAACGGTCCGGGCACCCGCTCCCATCCGGGTTGACGCACAGGCGGATTTCGTACTAATCTGCGATTACACCGGAAAGGAGGTGGTCGAATGACAAGTTCTGATTCAAGTGGTAATTGTTGTGGGAGTCTAAGACCAGGTGAGGTGGCTGAGACTTAGAGCTGGTTGCTCTAAGCGGGGCTTTGGACGCGGAGGTTGAATACACCGCCCGCGACGAAGCTACAGCCCGCCCACTAGCCGGTGATTACGGAGGAAGCATCGCGTCGGTCGCGCGAAGGTTTCATCCTTAGGGGCTTCGGCCCCTGACCCGGGAGTTGCCGTGAGAGGCCACGTAGAGTGACCACCTCTTGGTCAATCCCAAACAGTCCACCGGACGGGGCCTAAGTCTTCACTGACTTAGGCCTCGTTTGTTTTTGCACCTCTGCAGGCCCTCGCGGTTCGACTTTTCCCGCACTCAACTTCAAGCCTCAAAAAGACTTGCCTGCTCCTGAACCTGCTCGAGTGCAACCGGCGCCGAGCACGCTGCGTCATCGTTCACCGCGGAATTAACCCGCTGGCTCACGGGATAGCAGCGCATGAGCCGGGCATCATAGGGCTTCAACATTTCGCACACTGCATCAACATTTGCCATTCCGGGGTCGAGCCAAAAATCATAACTGGATGGATCGAGAATCACGGGCATGCGATTGTGGACGGCTGAGGTCACAGCATTCGGAATGGTGGTCAAAATCGAACACGTATTCAGCCAGTTGCCACTCAAATCTTTCCAGCGATCCCAAATCCCTGCCAACGCGAATAAGCCGCCGCCACGGACTTCAAAACAATATGGCTGCTTGATCTTCCCATCCCTCTTCCACTCGTAAAACCCATCGGCTGGGATCAGGCACCTGCGTGATTTCAGCGCATCGCGGAAGGCTGGCTTGGTGGCTGCCGTTTCTGACCGCGCATTGATCATGCTGGCAGCGCCAGAATTGTCCTTCGCCCATGAGGGAATCAGTCCCCAACGCATCATTGATAATTGGCGGATAGGTTGTTTTGGATGCTGACGGACGACGGGAACGCTTTGAGTAGGAGCGATGTTGTACCTCGGGCTCCAGTCTTCTTGTTCATCCGCCGCGGTCTCGAAATACTCTTCGACGATCTGCTTTCGCCGCGCTAATCGGTAGCGTCCGCACATGAGACGATTATGGCAGATCGGACAGGGTCACAATGATCGGGGTGTGGTCGGAGGGCTTCTCCAGCGCTCGTGGTCCCTTATCAATTTCGCATGCCGTTAGTCGGCCAGCCAGGCTGGGCGATAACAAGAAGTGATCAATCCGGATCCCGCGATTGTTTTCAAAAGCTTTTCTAAAATAATCCCAGAACGTGAACTGACCCGCCTCGTCGTGATGAAGGGAACGGAAAGCATCGACGTAGCCAAGTTCTAACAGCGCCCGGTAACGAGCCCTGGGCTCCGGCTGAAATAGCGCATCATGCATCCACGAAGAAGGCTTGTGGCAATCGATGTCCTCGGGGATCACGTTGAAATCTCCACCTACAAGCGTAGGCACGCCCTCTCTTAACCAGAGGGTCATCTGCTGTTTCAGTCGGTCCATCCAGGCAAGCTTGTAAGCAAACTTTTCAGCCCCTACGGGGTTCCCGTTGGGGAGATAGATGTTTACGACGCGCATTCCGCTAACCATCACCTCGAGGAATCGAGCATGAGTGTCCGCTTCATCGCCCATAAGAGCCTGCGTGATTGTTTTTACGGGGTGGCGGGAAATTACAGCGACGCCATTGTAGGCTTTCTGCGTGACCGCAACGCTCTCATACCCGAGAGCCTTGAAGGCGTCGAACGGAAACTCCGTTCCTTTCAATTCTTGCAGCAGCAGCACATCCGGTTGGCGAGCCTTTATCCAGGTCGTGACATGGTTCAGGCGGGAACGAACAGAATTTAAATTCCAGCTGGCAATGGTGATCATCTCTTCATTATTAAACCAGAATTTTAGACAGCCCCCTTGACATCAGGCCGCTCAGCGGCCGCGATATCGCAGACACGATCAGATCGCCAGCAGTACATGGTTTAAGCTGTGCCAGCAATTCGGCGTTTGCTGCCGGGTTCAGCCTCCAGTGATTCGACAGCCGGAATAAACTGCCCGCCCTCCGCCCCGGCGGTGGCCGAGGCGAAGGGCAAGCCCAGTATTACTCCTGCGCCGGATGCAGCACCATGAAGCTATTCCCGCCCCCGTTGGACCATACCAGCACCAACGCATCCTCGCCCTTCGGAATGCTCGACAGCGCTTTCGCCGCGTCGGCAGCCGACTGTTCGGAATGCCGGTTCACTTCCAGAATCACATCCCCGCGCTGCAGCCCGGCATTATCCGCCGGACTGCCGGGTTGCACATCTTCCACCACTGCCCCGCGAACCGAAGACGGCAACTGCATCTGGTCGTGATCGCCCTGGCTGAGGTCGCCAAGACTCAATCCCCACCGGCCTTTTCCATGTTCGCCGCCGGCAGTTGCGCCGCCGGTTCCTGCACCCATCGCTTCCAACGTGACTGGCACATTTACCGTCTTACCCTCGCGCATCACTTCCAGTTGAATGTTGTCGCCCGGACGCTTTTGTCCCACTTCCATCTGCAACTGTCCCGCATCCGTGATCGCTTCCCCATTCAGCTTGGTGATCACATCGCCCGTGCGCAATCCGGCTTTCCCGCCAGCGGAGTTGGGTTCGACCTGCGTCACCAACGCTCCCGTCGCCGTGTTCATCTGGAAGAACTTGGCATTATCCGGGGTGACGTCAGAGATTCCAATGCCAATCAGCCCATGACTCACTTTGCCATCACGAATCAAAGTTTCCACCGTGGGCTGGACAATCTGCGTCGGAATGGCAAATCCCATGCCGGAGAACGAACCGTTCGACGAAACTAGAAACGTGTTGATACCAATCAGCTCGCCACGAGCATTCACCAACGCACCACCGGAATTTCCCGGATTGATGGCCGCATCCGTCTGGATAAACTCACCCGGCTTGCGACGATCGCTGGCATCCATGTTCGGGCGATTCAACGCGCTCACGATTCCGCGCGTCACCGTGAACCGAAAGCCATAAGGATTGCCGAAGGCCAGAACCGTTTGTCCGGGATGCAGCTTCGCCGAATCTCCCCAAGGCACGCTCGGCAAATTCGTCCCCTTCACCTTGATCACGGCCAAGTCGGTTAGTGGATCGGTGCCAATTACTTTCGCGGGAAGCACTTCCCGGTTGGTCATAGTCACGCGAATATCCGTGGCCCCCTCAACTACGTGATTGTTGGTCACGATGTAGCCATCGGGAGAGATCATTACGCCGCTCCCTAAGCCGTGCTCCACCCGCTCGCGCGGCATGCGGGGCACTTTGAATTGGCGACCGAACGGAGTTCCGCCGAACGGGCTCCCCGGTCCAAAAAACTGTTGCATTTGATCCGAGGATTGGTCGTCCTCATTTTGCGCCGTGGGCTTCGAGCTCACAGTCACGTTCACAACCGCGGGAGTAACCCGCGCCGCCAATGTTTCCATGGCGCGATCCAGCGTGAGTAAAGCACCCACACTATTGTCATCGAGCGGAGCCGCTGCCGGGGCCACTGCAGCCGCCTTTGCCGTGTTAGCGAATTCGTAACCTGCCAACGATGCCACAGCCACTATGCCGACCACGGCCGCCAACATGCGCCGGGTAAAGTTCTTTTTCCAGTTTTGCATTTTCCTTCTCCTTGTAACTAATTGTTTAGTTGTTGCTGTCAAAAAATTTTGCCTACGTCCTCTTCGCCAGCGGTACCGCTCCCGATTTATCTGCAGCGGGAGTCAGTACGTTCACTCGCCACACTCCTACACTCCATACCCAGGAATTCGGTCCCACTTGTTGCGTGGTTCGTATGATCAGCAGTGTCTCCGACGCTGAAATATCACTCTGCTTCATCGTGACGTTTATTGCAGACACTGGGTTCGTTTCCTCATCATGGATCAAGCGTGCCGCAATCATGGGTCGCGCACAATTGCGATGTTCCGCCCGATGACTCACGACCCGCGTCGAAGCTTGCCGCGGCATTTTCTCATCTACAAAGGATGAACCAGTGTGCAGGGAGGCAGGAATCAAAGCTGCCCCCGGGATTTCAAATGGATGCGGCAAAACCGTCCTCGCATTGTCGTTTTGAAGTCGCTGCGAGGTCGCATCGAACGCCACAAACCGCGGTGCAAGCGGCGCCAGCGCCAGGCAGAGCACGGAAAACGTTCCCACTAATCCCAGCGCCGGCTTCCAGACCATTTTTCCATCGGGTCGCCTGACGTCAAGAATCTGAGCGATACGACGAGAAGCCTCGCCCGCCCGATGAATCGCTGCCTGCGCCATTGACCATTCGCGGCGCGCGGCACTTTTCTCCAGTAGGGCGATCAGGCACTGCGCATAGCCGCGAGGATTCGCCGTCTCGGCCAGCACCTGGTCGTCACACGCCATCTCTCGCTCCAGCGACAGGCGGCTCTCAATCCAGCACACTGCCGGATGAAACGGCAACACGGCCCGAACAATCTTTTGCACCAGGTTGCTCCATGCGTCTCCACGGCGCAGGTGCGCGTACTCGTGCAGCAGAATCACCTTTAACTCTGCAGGCGAAAGCTCCTGCAGCGCCCAAGCTGGGAGAACAATCATCGGCTCAAAAAATCCCATGGCCGCCGGTACCGCGATGTGCTCTGACGTCGTAAGCTTCACCGATCTTGACGAACTGAAGTCGTCCGTCGCCCGTCTTATCGCTGGATCCAAATCAATCTCACTGATCGCCACGCAGCTCCGTCGGAGAGTTCGCAAGCGCCAAAGCCCAGAGGCCAACCGCGCAATGCCGAGAGCCGCCGCCAGAAGCCAAGCCAGAAACAGAACCAGCCCCCATGATTGGGGAACCGAGACGAGAGGATGCGAACTGCCGGCAAACTCAAAAACCTTCTCTCTAAAGCTCCCCACAGAAGGCCATCCTGCAAACGGAAGAAGCGCAACGCTCAGCAGCGCGATAAACCAAACCGCGAATCGCGTTCCCGAATTTTGCCGCGGCAAAAGCCGCAACATCGCCGCAGCAAACACAGCAATGAGCAGCCCTTCAGGCAGCGAATTCAGAACGCGTCCAACTCCTGTTTGGGTAATGGCTTGCAGCTCTGGCCAAATCATTTCGCACCGCTCCGCTCCAGCATCTCCCGCAACCGCTCCAATTCCCCGGGCTCGATGCCTTTGTCCTCCAGAATGTTCAAGATCAACTGCTCATGGGAGTTCTTGAAGAACCGTCCCACCAAATGGCTAATTTCCGAGCGCGTGGCCTCTTCCCGCCCGACCAGCGGAGCATACACATACGCTCGCCCGTCTTTGGAATGTTCGACATAGCCTTTGCGTTCCAGCACGCGGATTGTCGTCAAAACCGAGTTGTAAGCCAGCGCCGGCTTGTGCGAAAGCGAATCCAGAATTAGCTGGACCGTGCCAGAGCCCTTGAGCCACAGCACATCCATGATCCGCAGTTCGGCCTCGGTTAAGGTTTCGGACTGTCTTCTGGGCACGCCTCGCCTCCCTCACCCTATAGACGATTAATCTTTTAAAAAGTAACTAATTATTTAGTTGCAAGAAAAATGAGCGGGGATGCATCGTCGGAACGCAGTTCTGGGCTGCATGCCAAACCTGCCCCTTCAGCTTTGTAGAATACCTACCCACACGCATCTAAGTTATTGAAACGAATGGCCAAAGCCAATAGCCTCGCACCGACCCTTCTTGCGCGTGGCGCGCATCTGTCTCGCTTCCTTACGATCCTTTTCGGATTCATATTTTCCTGGCCGTTCATTATCGAGCGCTTCACAAACGTCGATGGTTTATCGCACACTTTGCAAGCGTGAATATTTTGCTCGCCTTTCAATTCTGCATCGGACTGCTGTTTCTCATGCCCGCCCTCGCAAAGCCAGAAACCCTTCTCCTCTCCGCCACGTGTTTAACCCTATCGTTGCGTTTTACGCTTCGACTTTATCTCCCGCAGCGACTGGGGAGCTTTTCCGGTTCCCTTCTCTTTCAGCAGGGTTAAGGAATCAGCGGCATTGAAGGGATACTCGCGAACGGATTCCTGCGATGCCTGCCCAGCGTTGCTGAGGGTTATATCCACACGGCGGTTGCTGGCCAGAATAATCGTCCTCATATTGTCGAGCACTCTTTGGCGATCCTCCGGACCTAACTCCGGATTTTTCTCCACCGCCTCCTTGACCTGGCGATCGGTGAGATTTTTTTGCTCGCCGAACGCCTCCGTTTGAATGTTGTAAGCGGGAACTCCCAACCCAGTCAGGAAACCCTGCACGCGGTCGACCCGCCGTTGAGAAAGCGCCTGATTGTATTCCGGAGTGCCTCTCGGATCGGCATGGCCTTTCAGGGTAAGACGAGCATCCGGTTTAACCTGAAGATAAATGATGAAATCGCTGGCGAGGGTGGTGAGCGTCTTTTCCTGGCTGGGCAGTAGGCCGGCATCGGGATCGGAAGCGCGGGGCTTAGCCGTCGCGAAATAAACGCTATGCAGGGCAAGCCTCTTCTCGATGGCAGCGACATCCAGCGCTGGACGGGATGGGGGATGGGCTTGCAGATTCACCATGGTGGAGGCAGAAGCGGTGAGCGGCTGAATCCGATCATCGGCTACGTTGCAAGTTACGGTGATTTGTCCGGGTTGCGCGCCTGTGGTGTCCAGAGCAGCGCTGGCGTCGCGGCCCGTGATGTTTCCCGAGCTGCTGCTATAGCTATAGGTTATACTGCGTCCATCGGGACTGTTGGCGGTGGAAGTGATGGTAGAAGTTCCGCCCGGCGCTACACTTGAAGGATCTGCCGAGCACGAAATTACGGGAGGGTGCGGTTCCTTCACGGAGAAACGTGCACTGCAGGAGGCCACACCGTTCGGGCTGCCATCGGACAGGCGAGCTGTTACCTGATAGGCGCCAGGCTGCAGGCCACTCGTATCAATTTGCGTGGAGGTTCCGGTTTCACCGGCCTTCACGCCGGAGCCACTCCAGTTATAGGTAATGGTTCGGTTGGATTTAAAATTTGATCCTTGTGCGGTGACGCTGACAGCATCGCCGGCAAAAACTTCGCCGGGCTGGGCCGAGCAGGAAGCCTGATCCGGCGAGACGTTGTGTTCCCCGCCTCCCCAGGTAAATACCAGGCCGGCCTGAGCTCGTATGCCACGCAAATCGGTGCTTCCCGTCGTGCTCGACGGACCATAGCGATAGCTGGACATTACGTAATCGACTCGGGGCAGGCGCAAGGCGATGTGTTTGCTCACTTTGAAATCGAGGCCGCCTCCGAACATAAATCCGAGCTTGTTAATGTCGCGGAAAGCATCCGGCACGAGCCGGTGATCGCCCACTAGCGCTTCAAGAAAGGGTGCGACGTGGGCTCCGGGGAAAGTCACCTTTGGCCCAAAGGAAATGTTGGTGAAAGCAGTATCGTCGATGGTCTTGTACAACAACGACTCACTGCTCTTCCAATGTGTGCTGGCATCGAGCGTGAGGCCAAACCATCGACTGAAGTCGTACGTGATACTGCCGCCCACGCCCCGCGGGTTCGACTCTAAAGGACTGCTCACCGGCAGTAATCCTCCCGGCAGCATTCCATGAATATCGGAGTTGGGATATAGAAAGGAATATCCGCCGTAAAGCTCCCACTTGGGAGCGGGCTGGTCTTGCGCCGTCGCGGGTGCGCCCAACGTACACAGAACGACTAAAGCTGCCGACGCGATACATGCAAATTGACCAACACAGACTCGCGATCGAGATATCATGCGAAGACTCCTCCGAACTGGACTGACCTAAAATACTTTTGCCAAGCCGTGCCGAGAGCGGGCCAGTTTTCACTGGCCCACCATCCATGTCTTTCCTTACGGGGCCGTGACTGTATTGCTATCCATGGTGACCGCCCCATTGCGAGCCAGCGCCCGGCCGATGAGTGTTGCGCCGGTATCGAGCGTGATGGATTGCAACGACAGAATCGTTCCCTGGAAGATGGAACTCGTTCCCAAGGTCGCGGACGAGGAAACCTGCCAGAACACGTTCTTGGCCTGTGCGCCACCCGCCAAAATAACCTGCGTACTTCCTAGAGTGGTCAGTGTCGACCCCACCTGGAAGATAAAAACAGCGTTGGCGTCGCCTTGCCCGTCAAGCGTCACGTTGCCGGACGAAAGCATGACGGTGCTGGAAGTTTTATAGAGGCCCGGGGTAAAGGTCAGGCCGCTCATGTCTCCGGGCAGCACCGCGCCTCCCGGCAATCCTGCCGCGTAGAGATAGGCGGTGGTCAAGTCAAGTTGCGCCTGCGCAGCGATGGGATCGGTTATATGCATCACGGCCGGCGGCGTCAGCGTTCCCGGTGGAAAGCCTGTGACCGCGCTGCCCGGACTCAGTCCGAGATCGCCGCCCGTAATGATGGTGGGACCGGTATTGGTGACGGTGGAGCCGGCCAGAATCTCGAAGGTAGCCGCCGTTCCCAGCGGTACCGCATTTTGGCAAGCCTGGGTGGCTGTGATGAAACTCCATACATAGTTAGCTGCCAGTGGGTTGCCCGCCAAATCCTGGGCACCGGTAGTAATCGTGGAAGTGTACGTTGTGTTCAAGGTAAGAGCCGCAGTCGGTGTGAAGGTCGCTATTCTGCCCGTGCTGTCAAGGGTTACCGTTCCTGTAACGCCGGGCGTCACAGTAAAGGTCGTACTAGTGATGGTGACCGGGTTCATGGCTTCGTTGAAGGTAGCCGTGACCACGGCGTTAGGACATACGCCCATGGTGCCGTTGGGTGGAGTTACAGAGATCACTGCCGGCGGAGGCGGCGCTGCGCAGGATCCTGCGGCTGTTTTGAAAGTCCACACAAAGTTGCTGGCCAGCGCGTTACCCGAAGGATCTTTGGCGCCGGTAGTGATCGTGACCGTATAAGTGGTGCTCAGGGCAAGATTACTGGAAGGAGTAAAGGTGAAGGTCTTGTTGGTCACATCGCCAGTTACCGTACCGGTGACGCCCGGCGCTACAGTAAAGGTGGTGGTGTTGATGGTGGTTGGGTCCATCGCTTGCGGGAAGGTGACGGCGATGACTGTGTTTGGACACACTCCGGCGGAAGCGTTGGGCGGGCTCACGGAAACAGGCGGAGCAGGCGGTGAACATGCCGCGACGCTGGTGGTAAAGGTCCAGACAAAATTGCTGGCCAGGTTGTTGCCGTACAAATCCTGCGCGCCGGTGGTGATTGTGGCGGTGTAGAGCGTGCTCAACGCGAGAGGGCTTGCCGGAGTAAAGATTGCCGTGTTACTGGAAGCATCGTAGGTGACTACGCCTGCGACGGCGGCGGTTCCCGGCCCGGCCACGGTAAAGGTTGAACCATCGTTTGATGTCGGATTCATTGCCTTGCTGAAGGTTGCGGTGACGATGGAGTTCGGGCAGGCAGCGGGCGCGCCGGATGGAGGGGTGACCGAAATAACTGTCGGTGGGGTTACAGTTGAATTCGCGCCGGCAAGTTTGTCGTAATCGTTGCATCCAGTACCGATTGCCAGCAGCAGCACGACCGTCACACTGAGGATGGGATTGCCATGTCTACGCATGAACATCATATTTTTCTCCGTAACTCGCTGCTGCGGGTGGATTATGTTGGAACACGTTGTTAGAGCTCTAGAATGAATCATCCCGCGATGATCTGATCAAAAGTGCTCAGTCTAGTGAGTAGCTTCGCGACAAGTTCGCCTGAGGTCTCTGATCGAACTCATACTTCACTCACGCGGCGTCAGGCTTCTCTGGGGATTGGTGCAACTCGATTCAGCGTCTCGAGGAATTGCGGCCCTCGCTCTCCGTAAGCCTGCTTTCTAGGATGACTAGCCACATACATTGCCAGTTCCAAACGATTCCAGACTCCAAGTTTGTCAAATACGCTGCGCAGGTGATTCTTGACTACCTGTTCGCTCGTACCGACAATCTCGCCAATTTCGCGATTAGTCAGGCCTCCCCAGACCAGAACCGAAATCTGGTTTTCCTCTGGGTTGAGCCCTTCGCAAGGTCTCATGACCGTACTTTCGTCGTCGTGAACATAGCGAGCCAACTTCACACGTTTGCTCCCGTCGTGGATTCCAGCCCGCAAGAAAAGCGTATGCAGGTGCTGTTTTACGGTTCGCGGGCTGATACTTAGCTCGCCTCCAATTTCCCGATTGCTGCATCCCTGCATGAGCAAGTTCAAAACCTGCTGTTCTCGGGGCGTGACTTTAATTTGATCCAGATCAATCATGATTTGTTCCTCCTGCTGATTTAGCGTCGAACCAATATTCATCACCACGCTTTCGCCAATTGTTCTACCCTGCCAAGATTTCGTTAAGTATGCGCGGTCAATGAATGGCCACAAACAATGCGGAGGCCAGTGGAACGTAGCCTTTGGCTTGTAAGTCAGGACCGCTAACTTATTCTGCTCATCGTCGGGAAACTGATCAGACCCGTGAGAAGATACTTCGACCATCATGCGCCCTCCTGAATAGATGGCGCAGTATCTCCCTAAACTGCGCCATCGGAGGAAAACAGCGGACGACGGGGGGAGGCCGCGTGAGTTCCCTTTAACAACAACTCCTTGAACAGCAATTTACTGCCAGGCACATTTCGACAGTGTTCACAATTGATCAGTGTTTGGAATAAGTGATGCCGATTTGGGAATGGGTTACAGAGGCCGGGACTGCATCGATTGACCACGGGCCCTGAAATCAAGTCCTACTCACTTAAACCTCTGCGCTTGTTTTGCATGGCCCCCTCCGATGCTAGCCATCTTTAGGACTGTGCAGTTGGATCAGCGAAGCAGTAGTTTCCACGCCTATGCTCTAGTTAAACGACAGGAGCTTCCAGGTTCACTCATCCCCCTTCACCAGTACCCAAGGAGATCGTCCGTTACACGGATTGGTAATGGCAAGTCGGCTCGTCTTCAGGTATCGAGCAACGTGGCGGACCGCTGGGGTTCCGGGGTCGCGCCACCCGTACACTTCTCCGCTCACCCTGGAGCAAAAGCTGATGTGGCATGCGGACATTCGCACGACGATGAACGTGTACGGGGATGATGTTGCGATCAAGCAAGAAGCAAAAGCGCTGGCGCAAATTTCTGCTCTTACTCTCGGTAAACAGCAGGCAACAGCACGCACACTTAAATGCAGTGGTTGAAAACAAAAAGGACTGG